>NZ_QZEY01000021.1 GCF_003594875.1 Bailinhaonella thermotolerans | reverse complement strand
TTCCCTGGCAGTGATCGCGCGCCCTGCAGGATTCGAACCTGCGACCGTCGGATTAGAAGTCCGGTGCTCTGTCCAGCTGAGCTAAGGGCGCTCCCGCCTAATTGTGCATGATCGGGGGAGTGTGGGGGTATCCGAGGGGGCCTGCGTGTCTCGGTGGGCGGGTCGCGGTGCGATCAGTATCGCGGATCTTCGCCGGGTGAGGGGGGAGAACGCGAGCTAGTGTTCGGCTTCGCGGGCCGGCGGGTCCTCGCCCTTGACCGCGTCGATCTCGGTTCCCTCCGTACGGCGGGCGGCGGCGGGGTAGTGGAGGTCGAAGGCGGGGCGGTCGCTGCGGATGCGGGGGAGCGAGGTGAAGTTGTGGCGGGGCGGGGGGCAGGAGGTGGCCCACTCCAGGCTGCCGCCGTAGCCCCAGGGGTCGTCCACCTGGACCTTGGGGGCGCGGCGCCAGGTGCGCCAGACGTTCCAGAGGAAGGGGAGGGTGGACAGGCCCAGGAGGAAGGCGCCGACGGAGCTGATCTGGTTGAGGAGGGTGAAGCCGTCGTCCGGGCCGTAGTCGGCGTACCGGCGGGGCATGCCCTCGACGCCCACCCAGTGCTGGACCAGGAACGTCGTGTGGAAGCCGACGAAGAGGGTCCAGAAGTGGACCTTGCCGACGCGGTCGTCGAGCATCTGGCCGGTCCACTTGGGCCACCAGAAGTAGAAGCCGGAGAACATCGCGAACACGACCGTGCCGAAGAGCACGTAGTGGAAGTGGCCGACCACGAAGTAGGTGTCGGTGACGGGGAAGTCCAGCGGCGGCGACGCCAGGATGATGCCGGTCAGGCCGCCGAACAGGAAGGTCACCAGGAACCCGATCGCGAACAGCATCGGCGTCTCGAACGTGAGATGGCCCCGCCACATCGTGCCGATCCAGTTGAAGAACTTCACGCCCGTCGGCACGGCGATCAGGAACGTCATGAACGAGAAGAACGGCAGGAGCACCTGCCCGGTGGCGAACATGTGGTGCGCCCACACCGCCATGGACAGCGCGGCGATGAGGATCGTGGCCCCCACCATGCCGGTGTAGCCGAACAACGGCTTGCGGCTGAAGACCGGGATGACCTCGGTGATGATGCCGAAGAACGGCAGCGCCACGATGTAGACCTCGGGGTGCCCGAAGAACCAGAACAGGTGCTGCCAGATCATCGCCCCGCCGGTCTCGGAGTCGAAGATGTGCGACCCGAGCTTGCGGTCGGACTCCAGCATGAGCAGCGTGGCCGCCAGCACCGGGAACGCCATCAGCACGAGCAGCGACGTGACCAGCGTGTTCCAGGTGAAGATGGGCATCCGGAACATCGTCATCCCGGGCGCCCGCATCCCGATGATCGTGGTGACGAAGTTGACGGCGCCCAGGATCGTGCCGAGCCCTGACAGCACCAGCCCCATGATCCACAGGTCGCCGCCGATGCCGGGCTCGCCCACGGTCGTCGAGAGCGGTGTGTACGCCGTCCAGCCGAAGCTCGCCGCCCCGTCGGGCGTGACGAACGAGCCGAAGACCATCAGCCCGCCGAACAGGAACAGCCAGTACGAGAACATGTTCAGCCGCGGGAACGCGACGTCCGGCGCGCCGATCTGGAGCGGCATGATCTCGTTGGCGAAGCCGGCGAACAGCGGCGTGGCGAACAGCAGCAGCATCACCGTGCCGTGGGCGGTGAAGAGCTGGTTGTACTGGTCGCGGCTGACGAACTGCATCCCCGGCGAGGCCAGCTCCGCCCGGATCACCAGCGCCATCACGCCGGCGAGCAGGAAGAACACGAACGAGGTGATCAGGTAGAGATGACCGATCACCTTGTGGTCCGTGCTGGACAGCCACGACGCGAGGATCGAGCCCTTGCGCGTGGGGGCCGGCCTGGTCGTCCGCGGGATCGTCGCCGCCACGGCAGCACCTCCAAAGAACGCGCCGCCCTCAACTATCCGCCCCGGCCCCCGCCCCTGCAAAGGCCCAACCGCCCGCCGGGAAAGCCCGGCCGCGTCCTCCCGGAAAGGCTCAGCCGCCCTCCTGCGAGGCCGACCGCACCTCCCGAGAGGCCGCTTGCCCCTCCCGGAAGGCCCGGCCGCGTCCTCCCGGAAAGGCCCGGCTCCGTCCTCCGGGAAAGCCCGGCCGCACCTCCGCCCGCCGTACGCCGGGGGACGGCGCGCGCGGGACCCCGGCGTACGACCGGTCAGTGGCCCTGGACGGCCTGGGGCTTGTAGGGCTCCTCCAGGTAGGCGATCTCCTCCGGCGTGAGCTCCAGCTCGGTCGCCGCGATCGCCTCCTCCAGGTGATGCGGCTTGGTCGCGCCGACGATCGGGGCGGTCACGCCCGGCTTGGCCAGGACCCACGCCAGGCCGATCCGCGCCCGGGACACCCCGCGCTTCTCCGCCAGCTCGCCGACGCGGTCGAAGATCGCCGGCTCGGCCGTGGCGTACCACCAGTCGATCATGCCGTCGGACTCGCGGCGGGTGGTGCGCTCCCCGGCGGGGCGCGCGAGCAGGCCGCGGGCGAGCGGGCTCCACGGCAGCAGGCCCACGCCCTGGTCGAGGCAGAGAGGGATCATCTCCCGCTCCTCCTCGCGGTAGATCAGGTTGTAGTGGTTCTGCATCGACACGAACCTCGTCCAGCCGTTCACCTCGGCGACGTGCTGGGCCTTGGCGAACTGCCAGGCGTACATCGAGGACGCGCCGATGTAGCGCGCCTTGCCCGCGCGCACGATGTCGTGGAGGGCCTCCATGGTCTCCTCGATGGGCGTGTGGTCGTCCCACCGGTGGATCTGGTACAGGTCCACGTGGTCGGTGCCGAGCCGCCGCAGCGAGGCGTCGATCGAGGCCATGACGTGCTTGCGCGACAGCCCCTGGTCGTTGGGCCCGCTGCCGGTGGGCCAGAACACCTTGGTCGCCAGCACGTAGTCCTCGCGCCGCGGGAAGAACTTGGGCAGCAGCCGCCCGGTGATCTCCTCGCTCACGCCGTCGGAGTACATGTCGGCGGTGTCGAAGAAGTTGATCCCGGCCTCGGCGGCGAGCCGGACGAAGGGCTCGGCCGCCGCCTCGTCGAGGACCCAGTCCCGCCAGGCCTTGTCCCCGTAGCTCATCATCCCGAGACAGATCCGGGAGACCTTCATGCCGGTCTTGCCAAGTCGCTGATAACGCATGAAGCCGTTCTACCGGGTCCGTCCCCCGTCCGCGCATCCGCCCCGCGCCCCGCCGATCCCGTACGCCCCGGGAGCCCGCGCCTCACGCCGTACGCCGGGAGCCCGCGCCTCACGCCGTACGCCAGGGAGGCGCGTGGCCCCCCGCCGTACGCCAAGGGAGTGCGCGGCCCCGCCGTACGCCCCTCGGGCCCGGAGGCGGGCCGTACGGCGGGAGTGGGGTTGACGAAGGACATCCGGAGGCGAATACTCGGCTCAGAGTATTCGGGGCCGAGGAGGCCGGACCGGAGTCGCTTGGGAGGCGCGGATGGTCGCACGCAAACGGGGCAATCCGCTCGCGCTCGCCGTGCTCGGGCTGCTGTGGGAACGGCCCATGCACCCCTACGAGATGGCGACCACGCTGCGCGAACGCGGCAAGGAGCACTCCATCAAGATCAATTACGGCTCGCTCTACACCGTCGTGCAGTCGCTGGAGAAGCACGGCCTGATCGAGCCGCAGGAGGTCACGCGGGAGGGCCGCCGCCCCGAGCGCACGGTGTACGCGCTCACCGAGCCCGGCGAGCTGGAGATGCAGAGCTGGCTGAGCGAGCTGATCGGCGTGCCGGTCAAGGAGTACACCTCCTTCGAGGCCGCGCTCTCGCTCATGGGCCTGCTCCCGCCGGACACCGTCGTCACCCTCCTGGAGCAGCGCCGGGAACGGCTGACGCTCACCCTGCACACGATCGAGTCCATGCTCCGCAAGCTGGACATGTCCCGCGCCTTCCTGATCGAGTCGGAGTACCACCAGGTGCTGCTGCGGGCCGAGCGCGACTGGATCGACGGGCTGGTCAAGGAGATCCGGGACGGCACCTTCGAGGACCTGGCCCTGTGGCGGCGGCTCCACGAGGAGCGCGACCGTGGATGAGGACCGGGCTCCCGCGGTCGCGCGGAGCCCCCACGACTCCGGCCGGCGCGCACGGCGCGGCCCGGCCGGCCGTGGCGTGACGCCGTACGGGAGCGGTGTGACGCCGTACAGGAGCGGTGTGACGCCGTACGGGAGCGGTGTGACGCCGCACAGGAAATGAAAGAGGCCCCGGCCGGTGCTGCAACACCGGGCCGGGGCGCAGAAGCGGTCCCGCGCGGGCGCGAGACGCTCCGTTCGCACGTCAAGCCTACGTGCCCGGGCGGGACCTCCGGCAACACGGAGGTTCACATGTCATCAAGGGCCGTCCAGGTCAGGGACCTGGTCAAGCGCTACGGGAAGGTCACGGCCGTCGACGGCCTGTCCTTCGAGGTCCCGGCCGGGACCGTCTTCGGGCTGCTCGGGCCGAACGGCGCGGGCAAGTCCACCACCGTCAAGATCCTCACCACCCTCGCCCGCCCGGACGCCGGGTCGGCGCTGGTGGCGGGAGAGGACGTGCTGCGCCACCCCGGGCGGGTACGGCGGGCCATCGGCTGCGTCACGCAGAAGGTCAGCGTGGACCCCATGGCCACCGGCCGGGAGAACCTGCTGCTCCAGGGCGCGCTGTACGGCATGCCCCGGCGCGAGCTGAGGAGCCGCGCGGACGAGCTGCTGGCGCGGTTCGGGCTGGCCGAGGCGGCAGGGCGCCCGGCCCGGACGTACTCCGGGGGCATGCAGCGCAGGCTCGACGTGGCCATGGGCCTCGTCCACCGGCCGCGCGTGCTGTTCCTGGACGAGCCCACGACCGGGCTGGACCCGGAGGCGCGGGCGGACCTGTGGACGGAGATCGCCCGGCTCGCCGCGCACGAGGGGCTGACGATCCTGCTCACCACCCACTACCTGGACGAGGCGGACAGGCTGGCCGCGCGCCTGGCGATCGTGGACCGGGGCCGCGTCGTGGCCGAGGGCTCCCCGGACGAGCTCAAGAGCGAGCTGCGGGGCGACGCCGTCCACGTGGACCTCGACGGGACCGGCTCGGTCGAGGCGGCGCTCGCCGCGATCGCGCGGGTCGGGGCCGTGCGGGACGTGGTGGCGGCCGGGCGGGCGCTGCACACGCGCGCCGACGACGGCGCCTCGGCGGTGCCGCACGTGCTCGCGGCGCTCGACGCGGCCGGGGTGCGGGTGGCGTCGGTGCGCGTGTCGCGGCCGTCGCTGGACGACGTGTACCTGCGGCACACGGGCCGGACCTTCGGCGAGGCGTCCGCTCCCGGGCACGCGCGTGAGGAGGTGGCGGCGTGAAGGCCCTCGCGGTCCATTCCGGGCACTTCACGATGCGGGGGCTCCGCGCGATGGCGCGGCAGCCCGCCTTCCTGGTCGTCTCGCTCGTGCAGCCCCTCGTCTGGCTGCTGCTGTTCGGGCGGCTCTTCGAGCGGGTCGCCGAGCTGCCCGGGTTCGGCGGCGGGTCCTACATCGCCTATCTCGTCCCGGGCGTGGTCGTCATGACCGTGGTCTTCTCCGCCGGGTGGGCCGGGATGGCGTTCATCGACGACATGGGCCGGGGCATTCTGGACCGGCTGCTGACGACGCCGGCGCGCCGGGGCGCGTTCATGGTCGGGACGCTGGCGTACCAGGCGTGCAGCGGCGTGGTCCAGGCGCTCGCGATCTTCGTCATGGGCCTGGCCCTCGGCGCGTCGTACGCCGGGGGAGCGGCCGGGGTGGCGGTCACGCTCGCGGCGGTGGTGCTGCTGACGGCGGCGTTCAGCTCGCTGTCGAACGCCCTGGCGCTGCTGGTGCGCACCCGCGAGTCGCTGATCGGCGCGTCGCAGTTCCTGGCGCTGCCGCTGACGTTCACCTCGTCGGCGTTCATGGCCCCGGACGCCGCCCCCGGGTGGATCCGGGCCGCCTCCGCGGTCAACCCGGTGGACTGGGCCGTCACCGCCTCCCGCGAGGCCCTGTCCGCGGCCCCCGACTGGCGGGCCGTCCTGCTCCGCCTGGCCTGGCTGGCGGCGCTGTCCCTGGTGCTCGGCTTCCTGGCCACCCGCGCCTTCCGCGCCTACCAGCGGTCCGTCTGATCTCGTACGGCTCCCGCCCGGCGGTCCGTCTGATCCCGTACGGCTCCCGCCCCGCCCGGGCGGGAGCCGTACGCCGCCGCCGGTCCGCGCCCACGGCGCTGAGCTGGGGCGATGCCCGGGGTGGGAAACGGGACGGAAAGAGACAGGGGCGCGGGGTGTGGGGGCGTGGACCGCGGGGTAGGAATGAGCGTTTAGGGTGAACCCTTATGTTCGTCCGGGTGCCTGGGGAGATTCCGCTTGGGGGCGGGGATGTGACCGAGGGCGTGGTGCGGGTCGGGGACACCGTGCGGCGGCCCGTGCGGGAGTCCACTCCCGCCGTGCACGCGCTGCTGCGGCATCTGGAGGAGGCGGGCTTCGAGGGCGCGCCCCGGGTGCTGGGGTTCGACGAGCGCGGGCGCGAGATCCTCACCTACGTGCCCGGCGTGACGGCGCTGCGGCCCATGCCCGCGTTCGCGGCCTCCGACGAGGCGCTGGCGGAGCTGGCGCGGCTGCTGCGGCGCTACCACGACGTGGTGGCCGGGTTCACGCCGCCCGAGGGCGCGGTGTGGGAGAAGGTCGCCTCGAACGACGACGCCGCCCCCGAGCTGATCGGGCACTGCGACGTCACCCCCGAGAACGTCGTCTTCCGGGGCGGGTCGCCGTACGCGCTGATCGACTTCGACATGGCCCGGCCCACCACGCGCCTGTTCGACGTGGTCACGACCCTGCGGCACTGGGCCCCGATCGCGCACCCCGCCGACCGCGACGCCGCCCAGCGCTTCACCTACGTCGGGCCCCGGCTGCGCCTGTTCTGCGACGCGTACGGCCTGGAGGACCGTTCCAGGCTGCTCGACCTGGTGCGGCTGCGCTTCGAGCGGTCCTACGAGGCGATGCGCGAGCGCGCCGACGTCCTCGGCGGGGCGTGGGCCCGCATGTGGGCCGACGGGGCGGGCGACCGCATCCTGCGCGCCCTCGACTGGTTCGACCGCAACCGGGACCGCCTCGATGCCGCCCTCTGACCTCCCCGGGGTGCCGCCCGCGACCGGCGCGCAGGCCCCGTCCCTTGCGTTTCGCCCGTCCCGGGCGCTGGGGCTGGTCGCCGGCATGGCCCTCGACGCCGTCCTGGGCGACCCCCGCCGCGGGCATCCCGTCGCGCTGTACGGCACCGCCGTCTCGGCGCTGGAACGGCGCGTCCACGCCGACTCCCGCGCCCGCGGCGCGCTCTTCACGCTGATCGCCGTCGCCGCCCCCGCCCTCGCGGCGGCCGCCGTCACCCGCTCCCACGGCACGCGGCGGACCGGCGGCCTCCCCTCTGAACCCGCGCGCGGGGACCGGCCCACGCGCGGGGACCGCGGCGGGCTCGGGTCCGGGTTCGGGGAGGTGGCGGCCGTCGCCGCCGCGACCTGGGCCGTCGTCGGCGGCGCCTCGCTGTCCCGCGAGGCCCTGGCCATGGCGGAGGCGCTGGAACGCGGGGACCTCGCGGCGGCGCGCGAACGGCTGCCGCACCTGTGCGGCAGGGACCCCTCGAAGCTCGGGCCCGAGGAGCTGGCGCGCGCGACCGTGGAGTCGGTCGCGGAGAACACCTCCGACGCCGTGGTCGCGCCCCTGTTCTGGGGGGCCGTCGCCGGGGTGCCGGGGCTGGTCGCCTACCGGGCGGTCAACACGCTGGACGCGATGGTCGGGCACCGGTCGGCGCGGTACGAACGTTTCGGGTGGGCCTCGGCCCGCCTGGACGACCTCGCCAACCTCGCGCCCGCGCGGATCACCGGCGTGCTCGCCGCGCTGGCGGCCCCGCTCGCGGGCGGGTCGGCGCGGCGGGCGCTCGCCGTCCTCCGGCGCGACGGGCACCGCCATCCGAGCCCCAACGCGGGCCGCTGCGAGGCCGCGTTCGCGGGGGCCCTGGGCGTGCGCCTGGGCGGGACCAACGTCTACGCCGGGCGCACCGAGCACCGCCCCGAGCTGGGCGAAGGACCCCGCCCCGGGGTCGCCGACATCCGCCGCACCGTACGGCTGGCGCGCGCGGTCTCCGCCGCCGCGACGGCCCTGGCGGCGGGCGCGGCCGTACTGCGATCACGAGAGGCGCGCGCCGCCGTACGCGCGCCGAGGAGGGGCGGGGCGTGAGCGTGCGCGGGGCGCTGCTCGTCGCGGGCACCACCAGCGACGCGGGCAAGAGCGTGATCACGGCGGGGTTGTGCCGGTGGCTGGCGCGGCGCGGGGTGCGGGTCGCGCCGTTCAAGGCGCAGAACATGTCGCTGAACTCGTTCGTGACCGCCGACGGGGCCGAGATCGGGCGGGCGCAGGCGATGCAGGCAGCGGCCGCCGGGATCGAGCCGTCCGCCGACATGAACCCGATCCTGCTGAAGCCGGGGAGCGACCGGCGCAGCCAGGTCGTGGTGCTCGGGAAGCCGCTCGCCGACGTGGACGCGGTGGGGTACGGCGCGTACCGCGACCGGCTGCGCGCGATCGCCCTGGAGTCGCTGGGCCGGCTGCGCGCGGAGTACGACGTGGTGGTGTGCGAGGGCGCGGGCAGCCCGGCGGAGATCAACCTGCGGGCGGGCGACATCGCCAACATGGGCCTGGCCCGGGCGGCGGGCCTGCCGGTGCTGGTGGTGGGCGACATCGACAGGGGCGGGGTGTTCGCGTCGCTGTTCGGCACGCTCGCGCTGCTGTCGGCGGAGGACCAGGCGCTCGTCGCCGGGTTCGTGATCAACAAGTTCCGGGGCGCGCCCGAACTGCTCGAACCGGGCCTGGACATGCTGCGCTCGCTGACCGGCCGGCCGGTGCTCGGCGTGCTGCCCTGGGCGGACGTGCCGGGCATGGACGTCGAGGACTCCCTCGGCCTCGCCGACCCCGTGGCGCTCGCGCCGTACGGCGGGCAGACCCTGCGCGTGGCGGTCGTGCGGCTGCCGCGCGTCTCCAACTTCACCGACGTGGACGCGCTGGCGAGCGAGCCCGGCGTGGTCGTGCGCTACGTGACCTCGCCCGGCGAACTGGACGACGCCGACCTCGCGGTCCTCCCCGGCTCCCGCGCCACGGTCTCCGACCTGGCCTGGCTCCGGGGGCGCGGCCTCGACCTGGCGATCGCCGAGCGCGCCAAGGCCGGGCGCCCGGTCCTGGGCGTCTGCGGCGGCTACCAGATGCTCGCCAGGACGATCCGCGACGAGGTCGAATCCGGCGCGGGCCTGGTCGAGGGCCTGGGGCTGCTCCCGGCCGACGTCGAGTTCGCGCGGGAGAAGACGCTGGCCCGGCCCGAGGGCGTGGCGTACGGCCGGCCGGTGGCGGCCTACGAGATCCACCACGGCCTGGTGACCCGCGACCCGGGCGCGGAGCCCTTCCTCGACGGTTGCCGGGAGGGCTCGGTCTGGGGCACGACCTGGCACGGCGCCTTCGAGAACGACGGTTTCCGCCGCGCCTTCCTCCGCGAGGTGGCGGCGCTGGCCGGCCGCGACTTCACCCCCGCCCCGGACGTCTCCTTCCGCGCGCTCCGCGAGGCCCGCCTGGACGCCCTCGCCGACCTGGTCGAGCGGCACCTCGACACCGCCGCGATCCTCCGCCTCGCCGAGTCCGGCCCCCCGCCCGGCCTCCCCTTCGTCCCGCCTGGCGCCCCCGCCTGACCACGGCCGCGCCCGGCCCGCGCCAGCCGCCCGGCCTGAGCCAGCCGCCCGGCCTGAGCCCGGCAGTGCGGCCTCGGCACGCGGCGGCGGGCGCGCGGGGTCAGGCGCCGGGGCCGAGGTGGGGGCGGGCGGCCGCGAGGAGTTCCAGCACGGGCTCCCGGGTCTCGCGGGCGAATGCGGCCTCGGCGGCCTCGGCGGCGGGCCCGCCCGTCAGCCAGGCGAGCACCACGGCGTGGCCGGGCGAGGAGCGGTCCCAGAAGGGGTTCGTGAGCCGTCCGCCGGACAGCTCCTCCGTCGCGAGGTCGTGCAGGTGCGCGATCGCCGCCTCGGTGGCGAGCGGGCGCAGGGCACGCAGGCGGGGACCGAGGTCCAGGCCGGTCGCGGCCAGGGAGCACAGCACCGTGCCGATCCCCGGCGAGGACGGGTGCCGCCGCAGAGTCTCGTCCCACCAGGCGTCCAGGAACGCGGTGACGGCCGCGCGCTCCTCGCCCGGCCACTCCGCCCATCCGGCCGCCGCCAGCCTGCCGAAGACGATCTCGGGGTCCGGGTAGCCGAACGCGTCCGCCGCCGCGCATTCGAGCAGCCGCGGCAGGAAGTACCGGAACTCGGCCTCGCCGCCCCAGGTGGTCAGGGCCTTGGCGGCGTATCGCGCCAGGTCCCCGGCGCCGATCGCCGCGACCGGCCCGTCGAGCAGGCGGCGGTCCTCGCCGGGCCCGGCGCAGTGCGGGCACCCGGGGACCCGCGCGGGCCTCGGCACCCGCGCGAACACGTCGTACAGGCGCCCCAGCGCCGCGTCCCAGCTCGCGCTCCGATCGGGCATCCGGTCATTATCGGCGCCGCGCCCCGGCCCCGCACCCCGGATTCACGCCGGACCCCGCGCGCCCGGGGGTCGCCGTCCTCCGCTCGCCGTACGGCCGCCGCGCGCTCCCGCCGTACGGCCCGGTCAGTCACGCTCCCGCCGTACGGCCCGGTCAGGCGGCGGCGCCGGAGAGGTAGAGCTTGGTGATGGTGTCCGCGGCCTCCTCGACGCCCAGGGCGATCAGGGGCTCGTAGGTGAGGGCGCCGACGATGAGGCTGCCGTGGAGGGCGCCGAGGTGGTCGGCGGGGATGTCGCGGCGCAGCACGCCGTCCTCCTGGCCGCGCCGGGCGAGGAGGTCCAGGCGGTCGCCGACGGCGCGCTCCTCCGGCCACAGGTCCGGGGCATGGACGCTGACGACCCAGTAGGCGCGCCCGACGGACAGGACCGCCCGGTTGGCGCGGGCGACCGCCTCGGGGACCGGCACGGCGTCGAGCCGGGCGGCCTCCAGGGCGCGCACGCATTCGGCCGCGGAGAAGCGGCCCAGCTCGACGAGGAGGTCCTCGCGGCTGGCGAAGTGCCGGTAGAGGGTGGCGCGGCCCACGCCCGCCGCGGTGGCGATCTCCGCCATGCCCGCGCGTTCGTGGGAGCGCAGCGCCGAGGCGGCGGCGCGCAGGATCCGCTCGCGGACGCCGTCGCCCGGGCGGGAATCGGTGATGCTCATCACCAGTTATCTTAGGTGAGACAAACGTGTCTCGCCGTGAGACAGTGACAACTCAGGGAAGTGAGGCGGCGATGGGCTGGGACAGCAGCTACGACGTCGTCGTTGTCGGTTCGGGGGCGGCCGGGATGGCCGCCGCGATCACCGCCCGGCACCGTGGGCTCTCCGCGCTCGTTCTGGAGAAGACCGGCAAGTACGGAGGTTCCACCGCGCTCTCCGGCGGCGCCATCTGGGTGCCGGGCAACCTCTGCCTGCCGCCGGACAGCCGCGAGGAGGCCCGCAGGTACCTCGACGCGACCGTGGGCGACCGGGTCCCGGCCGCGCGCAAGGACGCCTACCTCGACCAGGGGCCGGAGATGGTCCGGTTCATGCACGAGAAGACGCGCCACGTGCGGTTCGAGTACACCCCCGGCTACTCCGACTACTACCCCGAGCGCCCGGGCGGGCGTCCGGAGGGGCGGTCGGCCGAGCCCGTCGTGTTCGACGGCAAGAGGCTCGGCCCGGAGTTCGCGCGCATGCGCCGCGCCGGTCTCCCGACGTACGGGCTGACCATCAACTCCTACGAGTTCCACAAGCTGAACATGATCACCCGCACCTGGATCGGGAAGCGCACCTCGCTCAAGGTGGGCCTGCGGGCGGTGCGCGCGCTGCTCACCGGCGCGCGGTACCTCTCCCTCGGCGAGGCGCTGATCGCGCGGATGCGGCTGTCGCTGGCCGAGGCGGGCGCGGAGCTGAGGCTCAACGCGCCGCTGGAGGAGCTGGTCATCGAGGACGGCCGGGTCACCGGCGTCGTCGCGGCGGGCGAGCGCATCCGGGCGCGGCACGGCGTGATCCTGGCCGCCGGAGGGTTCTCCTCCAGCCAGGAGATGCGCGAGCGCTACCTGCCCAAGCCCACCGACAAGCGCTGGAGCTCGGCCGCCGAGGGCCAGACCGGCGACGTCATCGAGGCGGGCCTGAAGGCGGGCGCGGCGCTGGACCTGATGGACCGGGTGTGGGGCGCGCCGAGCGTCGTCCCGCCGGGGGAGCGGCCGTTCTTCCTGGTCGCCGACCGCGGCATCCCCGGCATGATGATCGTCAACGAGCGCGGTGAGCGCTTCGTCAACGAGGCCGTGCCGTACCACGAGTTCGTGGACACGATGTACGCCACCGGGACCCCGAAGGCGTGGATGATCCTCGACGCGCGGGCCAAGTCGCGGTACCTGTTCCTCGGGCTCTTCCCGGGCCAGCCGTTCCCCAAGCGGTGGCGGACGTTCGTCAAGAGGGCGCGCACCGTCGAGGAGCTGGCCGCGCTGATCGGCGTGCCGGCGGGGAACCTCAAGGCGCAGTTCGAGCGGTTCAACGCGTTCGCGCGGCGGGGCGTGGACGAGGAGTTCGGCCGCGGCGACAGCGCGTACGACCGGTACTACGGCGACCCGACGCTGCCCAACCCCAACCTGCTGCCGATGGTCAAGGCCCCGTTCTACGCGGTCCCGGTCGTCCCCGGCGACATCGGCACCAAGGGCGGCCTGGTCACCGACGAGCACGCCCGCGTCCTGCGCGAGGACGGCTCGGCGATCGAGGGCCTGTACGCCGCGGGCAACTGCTCGGCGGCCGTCATGGGTGAGACGTACCCCGGTCCCGGCGCCACCATCGGCCCCGCGATGACCTTCGGATACGTCGCCGCCAACCACATCGCCGACAACCGCGGCGCCGACAGCCGCGGCGCCGACAGCCGCGCCGCGAACGACCCCGCCTAGACGGTCCCGCCTCGACCGTCCCGCCTGGACGGCCCTTCGCGGGCGGGCTCCGCGCGCCACGTCCCCGCCGGGCGCGGCGGGCGGACGGCCGGGTGCCGGGAGCGCGCCTCCCGGTGCCCGGCCGCCGGCTCGCGGGCGCCTGCCTCGTGCGATGTCCGTGTCAGCGTGCGTGCTCGTGCTCGGCGAGGTAGGCGCTCGACGCGTGATATGCCCGTTCCACGCAGCCCGACACGAGATCTCGGTAATGCGACGGCGGCGCGGCGTGCCCGACGTCGCACGGGAGGACGTGGACGGCCACGTCAGGGCGCGCCGCGCCGACCTCCGCGACCTCCGCCGCGGCCCGGTGCCGCCGCGCGATCTCGTACGCCACGAGCGCCGTCTCCCCCGGCCGGACCGGCGGGGTCAGCCCCCGCTCGATCCGGGGCGCGTGCAGCGCGTAGACGGTCCGGGCGCCCAGCCGTACCGCCTCGCGGACGGGCAGCGCCTCGACCAGCCCGCCGTCCACGAGGTGCTCGCCGCCCGCCTCGACCGGCGGCAGCAGCCCCGGCACCGCCGCCGACGCCAGCACCGCGGGCGCCAGCTCCCCCCGCGCGAACCAGCGGGCCGAGGCCGTCTCCACGCACGAGGCCACGCAGCGGTACGGCACCGCCAGCTCCTCGATCCGCCGGACCGGCAGGAACGCGCGCAGCAGCCGCCGCAGCCCGGAGTTCGACCGGGGCGCGGCCGGCCACCAGGGCGGGCGTCCCGGCGCGGCCGAGGAGTAGGCCCGCCGTACGATCCCGGCCCGCCAGAACCGGTCGAGCCGCTCCACCGCCATGGCCGGGTCCGCCGCGGCGAACGCCCCGCTGATCGCGCCCACCGACGACCCGATCACCAGGTCGGCCTTGACCCCGGCCTCGTTCAGCGCCCGCAGCATGCCGGCGGCGTGCGCGCCCAGCAGGCCCCCGCCGCCGAACACGAAGGCGATCTCCGGACGCGCCATCAGGCCCACCCCCTGCCGTCACACTAAGCAGGCCCCGGGGACCCGGCAATGCCCCCGCCCGCCGCCCCGCGACGACGGGAACTGCCGGTGCCGGGATGTTCACTGGATGTGCCCGCCCCAGGGCCGCCCCAGGGCCGCCCCACGGCCGCCCCCGAGACCGGCGCCGGGCCGTCCTCGGGGTCGTCTTCCGGGGCGATCCTCCGGCGGCGGGCGGTCCGCCGTGGCCCGGGCGGCGGGAGTCCGGGCGGCGTCCGGCCGGGCCGGGAGCGTTACGATTCGAGCGGTTCGTTGTCGATCGGGGAGGGGCGTCCGTGGCCGCGCGCGTTCTGTTGCTGTCCACCGCCGACACGGAGCTGCTCGCCGCGCGCGCGGCCGGGGGATACGCCGTGGCCAACCCGGCCCGGACGGGCCCGGACGAGGCGTCCTCGCTGGCCGCGGGCGCCGACGTGGTGGTGCTGCGGCTGCTGGGCGGGGTGAAGACCTGGCCGGAGGGCGTCGAGGCGCTGCGCGCGAGCGGGGTCCCGCTGGTCGCGCTGGGCGGCGAGGCCGACCCCGACGCCGAGCTGATGGCCCTGTCCACCGTCCCCGCCGGCGTGGCCGCCGAGGCTCTCGGCTACCTCCGCGAGGGCGGCGTGGGCAACCTCCGCGAGCTGCGGCGCTTCCTGTCCGACACCGTGCTGCTCACCGGGGAGGGCTTCGCCCCGCCCGAGACCATGCCGGCGTACGGCGTGCGCGAGCGCGTCCGGGAGCCGGGGCGGCCGACCGTGGGGATCGTCTACTACCGGGCGCACGAGCTCTCCGGGAACACCGGGTTCGTCGAGGCGCTGGCGGAGGCGGTCGAGGCCGAGGGCGCGAACGCCCTCCCGGTCTACTGCGGATCGCTGCGCGGGGCCGACCCCGGGCTGCTCGGCCTGCTGGGCGCGGCCGACGCGCTGGTCGCGACCGTGCTCGCCGGCGGCGGGAGCGTGGCCGCGGGCGCGAGCGCGGGCGGCGACGAGGACGCCTGGGACGCCGGCGCGCTGGCCGAGCTGGACGTCCCGGTGATCCAGGGCCTGTGCCTGACCTCCTCCCGCCGCGCGTGGGAGGAGTCGGACGCGGCGTTGACCCCCATGGACGCGGCGATGCAGGTGGCGATCCCGGAGTTCGACGGGCGGCTGATCTCCGTGCCGTTCTCGTTCAAGGAGAACGGCCCCGACGGCATCCCGGTCTACGTGGCGGACCCCGAGCGGGCCCGGCGGGTCGCCGCCACGGCCGTACGCCACGCCCGCCTGCGGCACCGGCCGAACGCCGACAAGAGGATCGGCCTGGTCCTGTCCTCCTACCCCACCAAGCACGCCCGGGTCGGGAACGCGGTGGGGCTGGACACGCCCGCGTCCGCCGTACTCCTGCTGGACGCCCTGCGCGAGGCGGGGTACACCGTCGGCGGATACCCCGAGGACGGCGACTCGCTGATCCACGCGCTGATCGCGGCGGGCGGGCACGACGTGGAGTGGCTGACCGAGGACCAGCTCAGGGACGCCCAGGCGCGGGTGCCGCTGGCCGACTACCGGGAGTGGTTCGCGACGCTGCCGGAGCCGCTGCGGGCCGCGATGACCGAGCACTGGGGGGAGCCGCCGGGCTCGCTCTACGTGGACGGCGACGACATCGTCCTCGCATCGCTGCGGTTCGGCAACGTCGTGCTGATGATCCAGCCGCCGCGGGGGTTCGGCGAGAACCCGGTCGCGATCTACCACGACCCGGACCTGCCACCGTCCCACCACTACCTGGCCGCCTACCGCTGGCTCGACCGGACCTTCGGGGCCGACGCGGTGATCCACCTGGGCAAGCACGGCACCCTGGAGTGGCTGCCCGGCAAGGGCCTGGGCCTGTCCGCCGGGTGCGCGCCCGACGCCGTGCTCGGGCCCCTGCCGCTGGTCTACCCGTTCATCGTGAACGACCCGGGCGAGGGCACGCAGGCCAAGCGGCGCGGCCACGCCACCGTCGTGGACCACCTGGTCCCGCCGATGGCCCGCGCCGACTCCTACGGCGACCTGGCCAAGCTGGAGCAGCTCCTCGACGAGTACGCCACCGTCCAGGCGCTCGACCCCGCCAAGCTGCCCGCCGTGCGCGCCCAGATCTGGACGCTGATCAAGGCGGCGCAGCTCCACCACGACCTGCACGTGGAGGAGGAGCCCGCGGACTTCGACGACTTCCTGCTCCACGTGGACGGCTACCTCTGCGAGATCAAGGACGTCCAGATCCGCGACGGGCTGCACATCCTCGGCCAGGCCCCCGCCGGAGAGGCCCGGGTCAACCTGGTCCTCGCCGTGCTCCGCGCCTCCCAGGTCTGGGGCGGCCGCGCCGGCGCCCTCCCCGGCCTGCGCGCCGCCGTCGCCGCCTCGCGCGGCTGGGACGAGAAGGCCCTCCTCGCCGACCCGGGCGCCCTCGCCGGCGACTCCGGCTCCGGCGCGCGGCGGCGCAACTCCGACCTCGTGGACGAGCTGGAGGAGCTGGCCCGCAGGCTGGTCGTCGCGATGGACGTGGGCGACTGGGACCCGCGCACGGCCGCCCGCGTGACCCGCGACGTGCTCGGCGAGGACGTGCCGGACGTGACGCGGGTGCTGGAGTTCGCGGCGGACGAGGTGGTCCCGCGCCTGGAGGCCACCGCCGGCGAGATCGACTCGGTCCTGCACGCCCTCGACGGCGGCTACGTCCCGGCGGGCCCGTCGGGCTCGCCCACCCGGGGCCTGGTCAACGTCCTGCCGACCGGCCGCAACTTCTACTCGGTGGACCCCAAGGCCATCCCGTCCCGCAACGCCTGGGACGTCGGCGCGGCGCTGGCCGACTCGCTCATCGCCCGGCACCTGGCCGACACCGGGGAGTACCCCCGCTCCGTCGGCCTCACCGTCTGGGGCACGAGCGCCATGCGCACCCAGGGCGACGACATCGCCGAGGTCCTGGCCCTGATCGGCTGCCGCCCGGTCTGGGACGACGCCTCCCGCCGCGTGACCGGGTTCGAGATCGTCCCGGCGGAGGAGCTGGGCCGTCCCCGCATCGACGTCACCCTGCGCATCTCCGGCTTCTTCCGCGACGCGTTCCCCCACGTCATCGCGCTGATCGACGACGCGATCCGGGCGGTGGCCGAGCTGGACGAGCCGGGCAACCACGTCCGCGCCCACGCCCTGCGGGACGCGGAGGACCACGGCGACTGGCGGCGCGCCACCACCCGCATCTTCGGCTCCAAGCCCGGCGCGTACGGCGCGGGCCTGCTCCCGCTCATCGACGCCCGCAACTGGCGCGACGACGCCGACCTGGCCGAGGTCTACGCCGTCTGGGGCGGCTACGCCTACGGCCGGGGCCTGGACGGCCGCGAGGCCCGCGCCGACATGGAGGCGGCCTTCCGCCGCATCTCGGTGGCCGCGAAGAACCAGGACACCCGCGAGCACGACATCGTCGACTCCGACGACTACTTCCAGTACCACGGCGGCATGGTCGCCATGGTCCGCGCGCTCACGGGCGCCGACCCGGCGGCGTACGTCGGCGACTCGGCGGTGCCCGACCAGGTGCGGACGCGGACCCTCGCCGAGGAGACCCACCGGGTCTTCCGCGCCCGCGTGGTGAACCCCCGGTGGATCGCCGCCATGCGCCGGCACGGTTACAAGGGCGCCTTCGAGCTCGCCGCCACCGTGGACTACCTCTTCGGCTACGACGCCACCGCCGGCGTGGTGGACGACTGGATGTACGAGAAGCTCGCCGCCGAGTACGTCTTCGACCCCGAGAACCGCGCCTTCATGGAGAAGTCCAACCCCTGGGCCCTCCGCGGCATCACCGAACGCCTCCTGGAGGCCGCCGACCGCGCCCTGTGGCGGAACCCCGACCCCGAGACCCTGAAGTCCCTCCGCCAGACCTACCTCGACCTCGAAGGCGACCTGGAGGCCGGCGAGTAGGCGCCCCGCTCCCGGCCCGCCCGCTCGCCGGCGGCGGGTCCGGAGTCCCGCGCCCGTGCCGCGCCACCCCGTCCTCGGCGTCGCGCTCGCCGGGGCCGCCCGCGAGCCCCGACCGCCCCGGCTCACCGCTCGCCCCCTTTCCGGTACGGCCGGCGCGGGCCGTACGGCGGGGGCGGCCGGCGCCGGCCGTACGGGAAAGGGGAGGCCGGCGCGGGCCGTACGGGGAACGGGGTCAGATGCGGTCCCAGCCGGGGCGCAGGGAGGCCCGGGCGAAGGCGATGCCCTCCTCCAGCGCGGTGGCGAGGGACTGGAGGGTCGGGGGGCCGCCGAGATGGGCGTCGGGGCCGAAGCAGAAGTCGACGGTGCCGCGGAGGACGCCCATGAAGAGCGAGACGATCATGTGGGGCCGGCGGTCCGCGGCGGGGTCCAGGCCGCGGCGGCGGGCGATCTCGGCGACGATGAGCTTCTCCGTCTCCATGGACCGGCGGACGTTGCCGGCCAGGAGGACGGGGGTGCGCTCGATCAGCTCGTGCGACTTGAGGAAGCGCTCGCGCTCCTCGGGGCCCTCGCCCTCGATGGAGCGCATGGCGCCGCGGACGGCGCCGACGAGGACGTCGAACGGGGCCTCGTGCACGGGCCGCTCGCGGACGGCCCGAAGGAAATTCTGTTCCACCTCGATGGGAACAGAGAGCGCGACCTCCTCCTTGTTGCTGAAGTAGCGGAAGAAGGTGCGCTGCGACACCTCCACGGCCGCGACGATCTGGTCGATGGTCGTGGCCTCGTAGCCGTGGGCGAGGAAGAGGTCCAGCGCCGCGTCGATGAGCGCGATGCGGGTCCGCCGCTTCTTGCGCTCGCGCAGGCCGGGCGCGGCCGTCGCCATCTGGACACCTCCTCGTCGCACTTCGTTCAGAGTGTGCCACATGTCAGCAACTGCCGGAACTTAATGATTTGTGTTTTGTCAGTCGCTGTCACTACCGTGGCCCCTGTTGCCTGCTTTGTATTGACTTGAGGGGGACTTCCGATGTCTCAAGCGCCAGCAGCCACGCTGGGCGCGCCCCAGCCGCCGAAGGAGCCCGCCGGACGGCGCGGCCACGGGCACCCGTGGCTGACCCTGCTGGCGGTCGCGCTGGGCGTGATCATGGTGATGCTCGACGGCACCGTCGTGGCCATCGCCAACCCGGCGATCGCCGCCGACCTCGGCGCCAGCATCCAGGAGCTGCAGTGGGTCACCAGCGGTTACCTGCTCGCGCTCGCCGTGTTCCTGATCACCGCCGGCAAGCTCGGCGACCTGTTCGGGCACAAGGCCGTGTTCATGGTCGGCATCGCGGGCTTCGCGCTCACCTCGCTCGCCATCGGCCTGTCCAGCGGCGTCGGCTGGCTGATCGCGTTCCGCGTGCTGCAGGGCCTGTTCGGCGCGCTGCTCCAGCCCGCCGCCCTCGCCCTGCTGCGCACCGCGTTCCCGGCCGAGAAGCTCAACATGGCCATCGGCATCTGGGGCGCCGCGATCGGCGTGTCCAGCGCGGCCGGCCCGATCGTGGGCGGCCTGCTCGTCGAGCACGTGAGCTGGCAGTCGGTGTTCTACATCAACGTCCCGGTCGGCCTGATCGCGTTCGCGGTGGGCATCTGGGTGCTCAAGGAGAGCAAGGCGGGCCTGCTCTCGCGGATCGACATCCCCGGCGTGATCCTGCTCTCCGGCGCGATGTTCTGCCTGATCTGGGCGATCATCAAGGCGCCCGAGTGGGGCTGGGCCGACGGTGCCACGCTGGGCTTCTTCGCCGGCGCGCTGGTGCTGACCGTGCTGTTCGTGGTCTGGCAGATGTTCGCCAAGGAGCCGCTGCTGCCCCTCGGCCTGTTCCGCTCGGCGTCCCTGTCCATCGGCACCGTGCTGATGGTGCTGGTCGCGTTCTCGATGTTCGGCGCGATGTTCTTCCTCACGTTCTTCCTGCAGAACGTGCACGGGCTGTCGCCGCTGGAGTCGGGCCTGCGCATGATGCCGATGAGCGCGGGCATGATCGTCGCCTCGCCGCTGGCCGGCTTCCTCATCGGCAAGCTCGGCCCCAAGATCCCGATCGCGGGCGGCATGCTGATCACCGCGACCGCGATGTTCCTGCTCTCGCGCCTGGACATCGACGCGGGGTACGGCCAGACCGCGCTGCCGTTCGTGCTGCTGGCCTTCGGCCTCTCCCCGGTCATGGTCGGCGCGACCGAGATCATCGTGGGCAACGCGGCGCCCGAGCTGAGCGGCGTCGCCGGCGGCCTCCAGCAGTCGGCCATGCAGGTCGGCGGCTCGCTCGGCACGGCGGTGCTCGGCGCGGTCATGGCGAGCAAGGTCGGCGACGTGCTGCCCGGCCACTTCACCGCGCTGAAGCTCCCGGCGCCCCCGCCGGAGCAGATCGAGGCCATGAAGCAGCCGGTCTCCATGGGCATCGCCCCGATCACGCCGCAGATGAACCTGCCGGCCCCGGTCGCCGAGCTGATCACCAAGGCCGCGCACCTGTCCTTCATGGACGGTCTGCACCTGGCCTTCACGGTGAGCACGGTCGTCGCCGTGGTCGCCGCCGCGCTCGGCCTGATCGTCAAGGCCGGCCGCAAGAGCGAGGACGCCGTCCAGGTCCACATCTGACACGTCGCGATCCGGCGCGGCCCGCGTGAGCCGTGCCGGAGCCGGAATCCAGCGGTCGCCGCACTTCGCCTGTCCGAAGTGCGGCGATCGTTGCGTTTTGTAAAGATTTGGTCAGGTATGCGATTAGTACTTTTGTTCGATCTTGTGGGAACGTATGTTCGAACGAAGACGACGCTACCTGTTCTTCCCCCGGGTGGCCCTGGGCACACAGAGATCGTATAGATCGCCGGGAGAAGACGTTGAGCAGGATGTACGGAGATCCCATCGAGGTGTGGACGCGCGAGGGGCAGCCGATCAGGTTCGTCTGGCGCGACCGGGTCTACGTCGTCCGCCGCGTGCTCGATCACTGGGTGAGGTCCCGGGAGTGGTGGAGGACGTCCGAGACCGATCCGGGCGAGCGCAGGTTCTGGCGCGTGGAGGCCACCCCCGACCGCGAGATCGGCGTCTACGAGCTGCGCTACGACACCGCCAGCCAGGGCTGGCTGCTGCTGCGCGCCTGGGACTGACGGCGATGCCCGCGCCGTCTCGCCGGGGTCGCGCCCCGGCCTCCGCACCACCTCACCGCACCACCGTTGGGACGACAGCCCATGGACCCCTTCGCACACCTGCACGTCGCCTCGTCCTTCTCGCCTCGGTACGGCGTGAGCACCCCCGCCGCGCTGGTCGGGCGGGCGGCCGAGCTGGGCATGGACCGGCTGGCGCTGACCGACCGCGACGGGTTGTACGGCGCGGTCAAGCACGCCCTGGCCTGCCGCGACGCCGGCCTCGGGGCGATCCTCGGCGCCGACCTCACGATGCCCGCGGGGCGGCGCGTGACCGTGCTCGCCCGGGGCGGGGGATGGGGCTCCCTCTGCCGGCTGGTCTCCGCCGCCCACGCCGGTGAGCGAGGGAGGCCCTCGGTCACCCGGGAGGTCGTCGCCGAGCACGCCCGGGGCCTGACCGTCCTGGTCGGGCCCGCCTCCGACGTGGGCCGCGCCGTCGCCGAACGCCGCTACGACGACGCCCTCGCGCGGCTGGACGCCTGGCGCGCCGCCGTACCCGACCTGGTGGTCGAGCTGGTGGACCACTACGGCCCGCGCGAGGAGCACGTCGCCGCCCGGATGCTCGACCTGGCCGGGCGGCTCGGGGTCCCGGCCGTCCTCACCAACGCCGTCCGCTACCGCGACCCGTCCGGCGCGCAGGTCGCCGACGTGCTCGACGCCACCCGCAAGCTGGTCCCGCTGCACACCCGCCACCTCGACGACGGCGGCGACCACGCCTACCTCAAGTCCGGCGCGGAGATGGCCCGCGTCGCCGCCCGGATCTGCGGCCCCGACCACGACGCCGCCCGCCGCCTGCTCCGCGAGATCCGTACGGTCTCCGACCGGTGCGTCCTCGACCCCGAACAGGACCTCGGGATCGGGCGGCTGCACCTGCCGGAGATCGGCGAGGACCCGGTGCCGCTGCTGCGCCGCCGCTGCGAGGACGGCCTGTACGCCAGGGGCCTGGAACGGTCCCGAGAGGCCAGGGAGCGGCTCGCGCACGAGATGGACATCATCGAGCGGAAACGGCTGTCGGGGTACTTCATCGCGGTCGCCGGCATCGCCGATCTGATCCGCGGCCTGGGCATCCGCTGCGCGATCCGCGGGTCCGGCGCGGGCAGCCTGGTCAACCACCTGATCGGCATCAGCCAGGTCGACCCGCTCGCGCACGGGCTGCTCATGGAGCGGTTCCTGTCCGAGGGCCGCGTCGGGCTGCCCGACATCGACCTCGACGTGGAGTCCGCGCGCCGCCTGGACGCCTACCGGGCGATCTACGAGCGGTACGGCGAGGCGCGCGTGGCCTGCGTGTCGATGATGGAGACCTACCGGGCCCGCAGCGCGATCCGCGACGTGGGCGCGGCGATGGGGCTGCCGCCCGCCGAGATCGACGCGATGGCCAAGGCGTTCCCGCACATCCGGGCGCGGCAGATCCGCGCCGCGCTCCAGGACCTGCCGGAACTGCGCGCCAGTCGCCTCGGCGGCGCCCAGGTGGAGACGGTGTTCCGGCTGGCCGAGAGCCTGGACGGGCTGCCCAGGCACATCGCGCTGCACCCCTGCGGCGTGCTCGTCGGCAACTCCACGCTGCGCGACCGCACCCCGGTCGAGCGCAGCCTGCTGGAGTTCCCGATGAGCCAGTTCGACAAGGACGACGTGGAGGAGCTGGGGTTGCTCAAGCTGGACGTGCTCGGCGTGCGCATGCAGTCGGCGATGGCCTACTCGCTGCGGGAGATCGCGCGGGTGGACGGCGTGGAGGTGGACCTGGACGCCGTGCCGCACGACGACTCCGCGACGTACGACATGATCCAGACCGGGCGCACGCTGGGCTGCTTCCAGATCGAGTCGCCGGGGCAGCGCGAGCTGGTGTCCAAGCTCGTGCCGAGGACCATGCACGACCTGATCGTGGACATCTCGCTGTTCCGGCCGGGCCCGGTGAACTCCGACATGGTCACGCCGTACCTGGAGGCGCGGCACGGCTGGCGGGCGGCGTCCTACCCGCATCCGAGGCTGCGGGACGCGCTAGCCGAGACCGAGGGCGTGGTCGTCTTCCACGAGCAGGTGCTCAAGGTCATCGACGTCATGACCGGGTGTGGCCTGTCGGAGGCCGAGAAGGTGCGGCGCACGCTGAGCGACCCCGAGCGGCGCGGGACCGTCCGGGCCTGGTTCGAGGCGTGCGCGCTGCCGGAGTACGACCGGGAGACCGTGGACCGGGCCTGGCACGTGCTGGACGCGTTCGGCGCGTTCGGGTTCTGCAAGGCGCACGCGGCGGCGTTCGCGCTGCCCACCTACCAGTCGGCCTGGCTCAAGAGACACCACACCGCCGCCTTCTTCGCCGGGGTGCTCACCCACGAGCCCGGGATGTACCCGCAGCGGGTGATCCTCGACGACGCCCGGCAGTGCGGCGTGGAGATCCTGCCGCTGGACATCTCCAAGTCGGGCAAGCAGTGGCGGGTCGAGCGCACCGAGACCGGCGGGTACGGCCTGCGCGTGCCGTTCTCCGAGGTCAAGGGCGTGAGCGAGGCGGAGGTGGAGCGGATGGTCGCGGGCCAGCCGTACACCTCGCTCGCCGACTTCTGGCAGCGGGCGAGGCCCTCGCGCCCCGTCGCCGAGCGCATCGTCTCCATCGGCGGGGCCGACGCGCTGTACGGCGTGCGCCCGGGGCGGCCCCGGTGGCGGCCCGGGCGGGTGACGCGGCGGGACCTGATCGCGCAGGTGGGGGCGCTGGAACGCGCGCTGGTGCCGGGCGCGCAGATGCCGATCGGGTTCACCGAGACGATCGTGCCGGGGGAGCTGCCGGAGATGAGCGAGGCCGAGGCGGTCGAGGCGGAGCTGGCCGTGCTCGGGATGGACGTCAGCCGGCACATCGTGAGCTTCCACGACGAACTGCTCGACGCCCTGGGCGTGGTGCGGTCGAAGGATCTGCTGCGGCAGCGGTCGGGGGCCCCGATTCTGGTCGCCGGGGTGAAGGTCGCGACGCAGACCCCGGCGGTGCGGTCGGGGCAGCGGGTGATCTTCGCGACGCTCGACGACTCCACCGGGCCGATCGACCTGACGTTCTTCGAGTCGGTGCAGGGGAGGTACGCCGCGACGGTGTTCGGGTCCTGGCTCATGGTGGCCCGGGGGGTGGTCCGCCGCACCGGCGACCGCGCCGTCTCGCTGCGCGCCGAGGGCTGCTGGGACCTGGGCGAGCTCGACGCCGCCTGGCGGGAGGGCGGGCTGCCCGCCGTGCACGCCCTGATGGGCACCGCCGTCGAGCCGGTGGCCCGGGTCGGCGGGCGGCCCATCAGGTACGCCAACGGATACCGCCTCTCGCCGTACTCCGACCTCGGCCCGCCCGGCCGGATGAGCGGCCACGAGCTGGCGGCCGCCTCGGCGGCGGCCCGCCGCGCGGCCCCCGAGCCGCTGGAGGCCGTCCCCCTGGGAGACCTGTCCGGCGACGACGAGGACCGCCCGCCGCGTGTCGTCCGCGCCCCGCGCCGCCTCTGGCACGCCAGCCAGGGCAGCTCCGGCGACGTCGAGGCGCTCGGCGCCTGACCGCCCCCGGCGGTCACTCGCCGGAGCCGGTGACCAGGTCGACGATCGTGGCGAAGGTGGCGAAGTCCTGGGTGAGGAGGTTCTTCGTCACCGCGACGACGGTGCCCGTGGCGGTGTCGGCGAACGCGCCGCTGCCGCCCGCGCCGCCCATGCCGAACCAGGTCGGGGTGGCCTCGTAGCCGGCGTTCGGCAGGCCGACGCCGTAGCCCAGGCCCCACGCCGACGGGTAGCCGAAGACGGCGTCCGGGCCGCTCACGGCGATGGCGGTCGCCTCGCGCAGCCGCTCGGGCGTGATCAGGCGGACGCCGTCCACCTCGCCGAGCAGCGCGGCGTACATCCGGGCGATGGCGCGGGCGGTGGTCTTGCCGCCGGCGGGGATGTCGGCCGACAGGTAGTCGGGCCGGTTGCCCAGCGCGGCCGTCGGGAAGAGCGTCATCGGGCCGGCCTTGAACATCGGCAGGTCGTCGGGCATCTCGCCGAACGCCGACATGTCCATGGGCGCGTCCTCCAGCACCGCGAGGCGGTGGTGCTCGGACTCCGGCATGCCGAAGTACAGCTCGTCGCCCACGCCCAGCGGCCCGGCGACGTCCTCCAGCAGGACCTGCGAGATCGGCTTGCCGGTGGCGCGGCGGACGATCTCGCCGACGAGGTAGCCGAAGGTGTAGGCGTGGTAGCCCATCTGCGTGCCCGGCTCCCACCAGAGCTCGGCGTCCTCCAGGTTGGCGACCTGCTTGTCCCAGTCGCACATGTCCTCGGGCGTGCTGTCCAGCGGCACGCCCGGCACGCCCGCGGTGTGGGTGAGCACGTGCCGCACGGTGACGCCCTGCTTGCCGTTCCGGGCGAACTCCGGCCACAGCTCGGCGACCGGGGTGTCGTAGCCGAACAGCCCGCGCTCGGCGAGCACGTGGGCCACGGTCGCGGTCGCGCCCTTGCCGATGGAGAAGTTGTAGAAGGGCGTGCCGGAGGTGACCTCGCGGCCGGTCGCGGGATCGGCGAGCCCGGCGACCGCGTCCACGACCTGCTCGCCGTCCCGGTAGACGGCGACCTGGACGCCGTGCTCGGCGCCCGACTCCACGAGCTGGTCGATGGTGGCCTGGACGCGCTTCTGGAGATCGCTCATCTTCTTTCCTCGTCTTCTCAGGAACTGGACCGTTCAGTACTATCGGAACTGGACAGTACAGTACCGATGGAGTACGGAACTGTCTAGTACTGATTTTTCGGGACGTAGGAGGACGGCATGGGGCTCCAGGAGACGGCGCGGCCGGAACCGTGGGAGGACAGCAGATCAGCGCGCAAACGGCGGCAGATCCTGGACGCGGCCAAGCAGGTCTTCCTGCGCAACGGCTACGTCGGCGCGAGCATGGACGAGGTGGCCTCGATCGCGTCGGTCTCCAAGCAGACCGTCTACAAGCACTTCACGGACAAGGAACAGCTCTTCACCCAGCTCATCCTGGACACCACCACGGACGTGGACCAGATCACCCAGCTCATCGCGGCGACCGTCGGCGACACCCGGGACCTGGAGAGGGACCTCGGCGAGCTGGCCCGCCGCTTCCTCGGCGCGCTGCTGCGGCCCGAGGTGCTGCGGATGCGCCGGCTGGTCATCGCCGAGGCCGACCGCTTCCCCGACCTGGGCCGCGCGTGGTACGAACAGGGCTTCGAGCGCGGCCTGGCCACCCTCGCCGGCTGTTTCGGGCGCCTGATGGACCGCGGGCTCCTCCGCCGCGAAGACCCCCTCCTCGCCGCCAACCACTTCGTCGGCCTGCTCCTGTGGATCCCGCTCAACCACGCGATGTTCGCCGGCGCCGGCTACCCGCGGGCCGAGGCCGACCGTCTCGCCGCCGCCGCCACGGACGCCTTCCTCCGCGCCTACGCCCCCTGACCCCGGTTTCCCCTCGCGCCGGGCACGCGCTCCCCGGCACGCCGCGTGCCCGGGCCCCGTGCCCGGCGCGAGGGGAGCGCTCGGTCGGCCGGGGGAGGCTCAGGCGCAGGCGGGAGGCCCAGGCGCAGGCGGGAGGGCTCGGCCGGAGGCGGGAGTGCTCGGCCGCGGGCGGGGCCGGGCCGTCAGGCGGCGTCGTGGACGGGGCGGGGGACCGCCAGGCGGACGGCGCTGGCCGTGCCGTACGGCTCGCGCGAGGTCGTGGTGTGGCGCTGGCGGAGCGTGATCGCGCGGACCACGGCGGCGGCCGTCGCGGCGGCGATCGCGGTGGCGGCCGACTCCATGAGGCCGACGCCGGTCAGGTCGAGGTCGGGCCCGGCGGCGCGGACCAGCCCGAGGGGGCCGGCCAGGGCGACGGCGAGCAGCGCCAGCCAGCTCGCCCACCAGGCCGCGAGCAGGGTGTGCCAGGCCCGGCGGTCGCCCCCGGGGGCGCTCGCCCGCCACAGGTCGTCCAGCACGAGCACCGGGAGCACGAGGTTTGCCACCGGCAGGAACCACGCCGCGACCGCCCACCCGCGCGCGAGGCGCTGCGGCGCGAAGCCGTACAGCTCGGCGGAGCGGCGGGCGCGCCACACCCAGACGAGGAAGCACGCGACGGTCGCGGCCGTGATCAGCGCGGCGGCCATGATGAGCACCGCGAAGACCGTGACCGCCCCCACGACGGGCTCGGGGGCGCGGCCGGTCAGCCCGGTGAGCTCGGCGACCAGGCGTTTGCCCCGCAGGTGCTCGAAGACGGCCAGCGCGGCGACGGCGGCGACCTGGGCGGCGAGCAGGACGTAGAGGAGGGCGGCCGGGCCCTTGGGCGGTGACGGGGCATAGCGCATGGTTTCGTCTCCCCCCAGGCATGCGCTTCGCTGGAGACGGCGGCGGCTCAGGAGCCGCCACAAGCACTCATATCCCGCTGGACTCGCCCGTTAACACGACAGGATCAATCTTCACCGGCTACTTGCCGACGAGCCCCGTCTCCCAGGCCCAGGCCGCGATCTCCACGCGGTTCCGCGCGCCCAGCTTGCCCATGATGCTCCCGAGATGGGTCTTCACCGTGGACAGCGACACGAACAGCTCCGCCGCGACCTCCTGGTTGGTGCGGCCCCGGGCGATCAGCCGTACGACGTCGAGCTCCCGCTCGGTCAGCGGCTCGCGCGGCTGCCGGTCCGGCGCCGCGGCGGCGGCGCGCGGGGCCGCCAGGTGCTCCAGCAGGCGCACGGTCACCGACGGGGAGACCAGCGCGTCGCCGGCCGCCGCCGCGCGCACCGCCTCGATCAGCAGCGTCGGGCCGCTGTCCTTGAGCAGGAACCCGCACGCGCCCGAGCGGAGCGCGCCGTAGACGTATTCGTCCAGGTCGAAGGTGGTCACGATCACCACCCGCAGCGGGTCGGGCACGCCGGGCCCGGCGAGCGCGCGCGTGACCTCCAGCCCGTCGAGCCGGGGCATGCGGATGTCGAGCAGGCACACGTCGGGCCGCAGCCGCCGCGCCGCCTCCACCGCTTCCGCCCCGTCGGCGACGGAGGCCACGACCTCCATGTCGGGTTGCGCGTCGAGGATCATCTTGAACCCCGTGCGCACGAGCTCCTGGTCGTCGGCGATGAGCACCCGGATCGTCACCCTGGAATTGTGCCAGGCCCCACGGGCCACACCGTCCCCGAACCGGGCTCGGGGGAGAACGAGTCCCCGCCCGCGCGCCGCCGGACGCTCTACCCCCCGCCGGACGCGGCCGGAGGAAGGCGGGCGCGCGCCTGGAGACGGGTGGGCACGTGGGAGGCGGGTGGGCGCGAACGGAGGCGGAGGCGGGCGTGGACGACGGTGCGGGCCGGGCGCGGGCCGGGCGCAGGCCGGGCGCGGGGCGGGCGCAGGCCGGGCGCGGGGCGGGCGCCGCGGGGAGAATCCGACTTTCGGCCGATGGGCATTGGTCGGGCGGCCGATCAGCGAGGGCCCGGTGCCCCGGCAACCTGGGGTCATGGCTGAAATCGTGCTTTCCGGGCACGGGCTGACCAAGAGTTTCGGGTCGGCCGTCGCCCTCGCCGGTGTCGACCTCGCCGTGGCCCCCGGCGAGGCGCTCGCGATCATGGGGCCCAGTGGGTCGGGCAAGTCCACGCTGCTGCACTGCCTGGCCGGGATCATGAAGCCGGACCAGGGGGAGGTCCGGCTGCTCGGGCAGCGGATCGACACGATGGGGGAGCGGCAGCGCAGCGAGCTGCGGCGGACCCGCTTCGGGTTCGTGTTCCAGTTCGGGCAGCTCCTGCCCGAACTGCCCGCCGAGGAGAACGTCGCGCTCCCGCTGATGCTCGGGGGAGCCTCGCGCGGCAAGGCCGTGGAGGCGGCCCGGCGCTGGTTCGGCCCGCTGGGGCTGGCCGGCATGGAGTCCCGCCGCCCCGGTGAGCTGTCCGGCGGCCAGGCGCAGCGCGTGGCGATCGCCCGCGCGCTCGTGACCAAGCCCGCCGTGGTCTTCGCCGACGAGCCCACCGGCGCGCTCGACCAGGCCACCGGCCACGACACCATGCGCCTGCTGGTCGAGGCCACCAAGCACAACCACGCCTCGCTCATCGTCGTCACCCACGACCCGAACGTCGCCCGCTGGTGCGACCGCACGGTCGAGGTCCGCGACGGCCGCCTCCTCGTCCCGGCCGCCGCCGGGGCGCCGCTCCCGGGCCGTGAGCCGAACGGCGGGCCGTACGGCGGGCCGGCCCGGCCGTACGCCGCGAACGCGGGCCCGGCGGAGCCGTACGGCGGCGACCGGCCGGTGGCCGGGCCGGGCAGGGGCGCCGACACCCAGGACTTCCCGGTGGTGCGGCCGTGAGGACCACGCTGGGGCTGAGCTGGCGGCTGCTGCGCGGCGGGGGCCGCAACGGGCTGCTCGGCGCGGGGCTGACCCTGGCGGCGGTGGCCGTCTCGACGGCGCTGCTGCTGTTCGCGGTGGCCGTGAACCTGGCCTTCCAGGGACGGTCGGACCGGGAGGCCTGGCGGACGCCGGTCAGGGCCGCGGAGGGCACGGCGACCGCGGTGCAGGCCGTGCACCAGGACTTCGTCCGCGACAGGGTCATCGTCGTCGTGGACGTGGCCCGGCTGTCGGAGGGGGCGCCGGCGCCCGCGGGGATGCGGGCGTTCCCCAAGCCGGGCGAGGTGTGGATGTCGCCCGGTCTGGCGGAGCTGGTCAAGCGGCTGCCGCCCGGCCAGCTCGGCGACCGGTACGGGAAGCCGGCCGGGATCCTGGGCGACGACGCGCTGGTGTACCCGGGCGAGCTGGTCGCCGTGGCCGGGCACGACCGGGACGACCCGGCGATGAAGGCGACCGGCCGGGTGATCCCGAACGGGTCCTCGGTCCCGCCCACCCCGGTCCGCGACTTCGCCGGCCAGGAGTCCATGAACGGCATGGTCTACCGGAGCCTGGCGATCATCGCGAGCGTGCTGATGGTCGTGCCGCTGCTCGTCTTCGGGGGCGCGGCGGCGCGGCTCACGGTCGCCCGGCGCGACCAGCGGCTCGCGGCGCTGCGGCTCGTCGGCGCGACCCCGGCCCAGGTGATCGCGATGACCGTGGCCGAGGCCATGCTGACGGCGCTCGGGGGAGCGCTGGCGGGCCTGGCGGCGTACGCCGCGCTGTCGCCGCTGCTGTCCGGGATCGAGATCGGGGGCGGGCCGTGGTTCGCCAGCGACCTGTGGCCGGGCGTCCTGCCGACGCTGGGCGTGATCGCGGCGGTGCCGCTGCTCGTCGGGGTCAGCGCGGTCGTCGGCCTGCGCCGCGTCGTGGTGAGCCCGCTCGGCGTGGCCAAGCGGGAGACCCCGCCGGGGATGCGGGCGCTGCGCCTCGTCGGGTTCGTGGCGGCGCTGGCCGTGGTGCCGATGCTGTCCCGCGACACCTCGGCCGGGATCATCGCGGTCGTGATCGGGGCGGCGTTCCTGGCCATCAACCTGATCGGGCCGTGGGTGGTCGGGATCATCGGCCGCGTCGCCGCCCGCACCGCCAGGGGCCCGGCCCGGCTGCTGGCCGCGCGCCGGCTCGTGGACGACCCCCGCGCCGCCTGGCGCACCGTGTCGGGCGTGGCGCTGACCGGTTTCGTCGCCGGGTTCATCGGCCTGGCCAGCCCGGATGCGACGCTGTTCGAGACCGGGACCGCCGACCGGCTGCGGCTCAGCGTGGACGCGGGCAAGGCCCAGGCGACCGTGCGGGAGGCGAAGGCCCGCCTGCGCGAGGCCGGGCTGGACGCCCGGGTGACCCTGGACGAGCCCGGGGACGGGCCCGGCGGCCCGGCGGACCGGGACCGGGAACGCCTGATCCAGATCAGCGTGAACGGCGGCGTGGACCGGGTGGACACGGCGCGGACGGCCCTGGCCGGTCTCGTCCCCGGCCACGTCCCCAGCACCCTCGCCGACGACGATCGCGTGAGCTCCTACATGCTCGGCGACATCCGCACCGGCACGGTCGTCGTCCTGACGGTGTCGTTCCTCATCGCGATCGTGAGCGCGGGCATCACCGCCGCGTCCTCGGTCCTGGACCGGCGCCAGACGTACGCCCTCCTCCGCCTGGCGGGCACCCCGCTGGCGATCCTGGACCGGGCCCGGCGCTCCGAGACCCTGATCCCGCTCCTGGTCATGGGCGGCGGCTCGCTCGCGACGGGGGTCTTCTGCGCCCTCCCGTTCGCCTCGGGCGGCCTCGGTTCCACCACCGGCGTCGTGACGCTCGCGGTGACCGTGGCGCTCGGCCTCGCCGGCGTCCTGGGGGCGAGCGCGATCAGCCGGCCCCTCCTCCGGTCGGTGACCGCCAACCCGGCCCCCCGCCCGGACTGATCCTCCCTGTCCCGGCCCGGCCCCGGCCCCGGCGTCCCGCGCGGACGCCGGGGCCGTCGCCGTTCCGGGCACGGGGTGGCCGGCGTGCTCCCCGTTCCGGGCCCGGTCGTCGGCGCGTACGCCGTTCCGGGCGTGCGCGGCCGGCGCGCGGCCGTACGGCGTCGCGGGGGGAGCGCGGCGGGACGGGTCAGGTGAGGGGGAGGCCCGCCTGGAGGTGGGCCAGGGCGTGGTCGAGCTCGGCGGGGGCGTCCATGGAGGGGTCCTTCACCCAGTCGAACCACATGGCCAGGATGACCCCCATGATCGCGCCGGTGACGTTGCGGATCTCCGGGTCGCCGCGGCGGCGGCCCGCGCGCTCGGCGAAGATCTCCTCCAGCGCGGCGACGACGCCGGTGACGCCGCGCAGGCTGGCCGCCCACAGCTCGGGCACGGTGAGCATGAGCTTCTCGCGCTCGAAGCCCTCGGCGATCTCCTCGGGCGTCTGCGCGGCCAGCGTCTCCCGCATGGCCGCCCGCACCGCCTCGACGGGGCCCAGCTCGGGCGGCGCCGCCCGCAACGCCGCGACGAACGGCGGGAAGTGGTCCATCAGGACCAGATCCTCCTTCGTCGGGAAATAGCGGAAGACCGTGCTCGGGGCGACCTCGGCGGCCTCCGCGATCTGCTCCACCGTCGTCGCCGCGTAGCCCTGCTCGCGGAACAGCCGCAGGGCCTCCCGCTGGATCAGCGCCCTGGTCCTGGCCTTCTTGCGTTCGCGCAGGCCGGACGTGCTCCGTTCGCTCACGCTGCGATTCTGGCCCGCCCGGCTGGTGACCACAACTTCACCGGATTTCACTAGTCAGCTCTCAAATCGGAGTCTACTCTCAAAAGTATGAGAACCCCGATCACGCTCCCCGTCGAGCGCCCCGGTCCCTTCGAGCCGCCTCCCGAGCTGGCCGCGCTCCCACCGGTCGTCCGGATGGCGTACCCCGACGGGCACCTGGGCTGGCTGGTCACCGGGCACGCCGCCGCCCGGGTCGTCCTCGCCGACCCTCGCTTCTCGGCCCGGCAGGAGCTGCGGCACGCGCCCATCCGGATGGTCCGTCTCGGCGACGTGCGCGCCCCCTCCCGGCCCGGGATGTTCCCGAGCATGGACCCGCCCGGCCACACGCGGTACCGCAGGCTGCTGACCGGGTGGTTCACCACCCGCAGGATCGCGGCGCTGGAGCCGCGCATCGCCGAGATCGCGCGGGAGCGGCTCGATCTCCTGGCCGGGGCCGGCCCGCCCGCCGACCTCGTGGCGGACTACGCGCTGCCCATCCCGTCACTGGTGATCTGCGAGATCCTCGGCGTGCCGTACACCGACCACGCGTTCTTCCAGGAGCAGGCGGGCCTCATGGTCAGCCTGGAGCACAGCGTCGAGCGGGCCCGCGAGGCGATGGGCGCGCTGTACGCCTACCTGGGCGACCTGGCCCGGCACCAGCGGGCGCGGCCCGGTGACGACCTGCTCGGCGCGCTCGCGCGGGACGGGGACCTGACGGACGAGGAACTGGCCAACATCGCCCTCATCCTCCTCGTGGCCGGCCACGAGACCACCGCGAGCATGATCTCGCTGGGCGTGCTCGCGCTGCTGCGGCATCCCGCCGAACTCGCCCGCCTGCGCGCCGACCCGGCGCTGGCCGCCCCCGCCGTCGAGGAACTGCTGCGCTACCTCACGATCCTGCACCTCGGCGCGCCGTCCCGCGCCGCGCTGGAGGACGTGGAACTGGAGGGCGAGCTGATCCGCGCCGGGGAGACCGTCACGCTCGCGCTCCCGGTGGTCAACCGCGACCCCGCCGAGTTCCCCGGCCCCGGGCGGCTGCGCCTGGACCGCCCGGAGGCGGGCCGGCACCTGGCCTTCGGCCACGGCGTGCATCTGTGCCTCGGCCACCACCTGGCCCGGACCGAACTCCGCGTCGCCTACACGGCCCTGTTCGCGCGCTTCCCGTCCCTGCGCCTCGCGATCCCGCCCGGCGAGGTCCGAGTGCGCGCCGCCTCCATCACCCTCGGCCTCCACGCCCTCCCCGTCACCTGGGACACCCCCGCCTGACCACGCCTAACCCGCCGTACGGCCCGGCCCCGGCCTCCCGGGCGCCGCGCCGTACGCCACGAGGACCCGGCTCACCCCTCCTTGACGGACCGGAAGAAGGACCGCCATGTCTCCGGGGAGATCGCGATCACTCCGCCGTCCGGGGCCTTGCTGTCCCGGATGAGCACTCGGTCGTTCGCCGTCGCGACCTCGACGCAGTCGCCCACCTGTCCGCTGTGACTGGACTTGCGCCATACGATCTCGCCCATTTCTCTCCTCCGCTGCTCAGGCGCCCGAGATCGACGGTCAGCCCCCCTTGACGGACCGGAGGAAGTCCCGCCACGTCTCCGGCGAGACCGCGATCACTCCGCCGTCCGGGGCCTTGCTGTCCCGGATGAGCACATGCCCGCCCGTCGCCGCGACCTCGACGCAGTCGCCCTCCTGTCCGCTGTGACTGGACTTGCGCCACACGATCTCGCCCATCTCTCCTCCACGGTCTTGATCAGATCCAGTGACTCGCGGTGTGACAGCGCATGTGTGCGTACGGCCTCGAACTTGTGCGAGAGCGCGGAGATCTTGCTGGAATCGCTGGTCACTTGTCCGCGTGGAGCGCCCTCGACATAAGCACATCCTTCCTCGGCACCCGGAAGGCTGGCAATCGTGAACGACCCCAGTGTGCCGGTCAGGACGGAGTGGGCGAGCGGCAGCACCTGGAAACCGTCGAGGCGGCCGGCCATGTCGATCAGGTGGGCGAGTTGCTCCTGCATCACCCGGGCGGAGCCGGAGGGCCGGAGCAGCACCGACTCCTCGACCACCACCCAGCAGCGCACGCCCCGCTCGAAGATCTTCTGCCGGTCCATGCGCATCGCCACGGCCTCCTCGACGTCCACGGCGCGCCCACCGCTGAGCGCCGTCCGCGCGTATGCCGGGATCTGCAGGAGCCCGGGCACGAGTCCCATGGTGAAGATCTTGAACGACGTGGCCTCCCGCTCCACGTCCGTCCACTCCGCGAACCACGGCGGCAGCCTCTCCAGCCGGAGCATCGCGGCCAGCGCGCCCCGGGTCTTCAAGATCTCGTCGCACGCGACCGCGAACTCCGGCGTCGGCCGCCGATCGCCCCGCTCCACCATCGCGATCAGGGAACGGCTGAAGCTCGTCCTCTCCGCCAGCCGCTCCTGCGAAAGCCCCGCCGCCTGACGATATGTGCGTAGTGCTTCGCTGAACTCCGACAAGCCCGCCGCCTCCGATGCTGTCACGCAGACGTCACCGCATTGCACTTCGTGTGCCAATCGCCACGAATCGTAATCGCCTTCTTGGATCGTGGGAGGCGGAACGAGAGAAGACGGCCATGAGGAGGTAATCCGATGGAACCTGTGCACCTGGGGCGGCGCGGCTCATGGGGTGAGGATCACCTCGATCTCGTCGCGTTGGGGCGGCGGTTGCGGTGTCACGGGTACGCGGCGCGGGTGGGCGTCGACGAGCGGGGGTCCCATCTCGTCGTGGGGGACGGCGGAGCCGGGCGGAGGATCGACGCGCGGGACGGGCGCTACCTCTGGTCGGGGGGCGAACGGCTCGGGGACGTCGAGGACATGGACGGCGCGGTGCTCGCCGTCCACCGGGCGCTCGGCGGCCGGACGGCCACGGACACGCGGGAGGCGGGGCCCGCCCAGGACGGCTCGCCGCTTTCGGGGGGTCTGGCGGCGGGCGCGGCCGTCCCCGGCGCGGAGGGCGCGCCGCGGTACCCGGCGGGGGAGGGCGGGGGCGTGGTCCGGGTCTTCGCCGACCACGACTTCGCGTGCCGGGCGGTCGCGGCGCTGGGGGCGGCGTTCCGGGAGCGGGGGTGGAGCGCGCAGGTGCTGCTCGGCCGGGAACGGCCGGTGGTGCGCGTCTGCCACCCGGAGCTGCCCGTGCTCAAGGAGGACGTGGGCGTCGCGGGGGAGCGCTTCGTGTGGAGCTGGGGGGACCCCATCTGCCCGGTCGCCGAGATCGGCCGCGCCGTCGAGAGGGTCGCGCGCGTGCTCTCACCGGGGACGCCCGGCCCCTGACGCCCCCGCCCGGGACCGCCGTACGGCTCGCGCGGGCCTGGCGGGAGCCGTACGGGGAGGCGGGGCGGCGGTCAGATGGGGGCGGTGACGCGGACGTCGCGGGACTCGGCGCGGGGTTCGGCGAAGGCGAGGAGGGCCAGGCCCTCCTCCGTCAGGGCCTCGGTGTCGGCGGAGGTCAGCGGGGCGAAGGGGCGGATCGTGAGCACGGCGGATCCCTTGTCGCCGGTGATGCGCCAGTCGCCGCCGGTGAAGCCGTCGATCAGGACGAACTGGGGGACCGGGCCGTGCGGGTCGTAGTTCTGGCGCTTGACGTGGTCCGTGACGACGCGGGTGCGGCCGGCGTAGGAGATCAGGACGTTGTCGTAGTCGTACAGGAAGCGCGGCGGCGCCGGGGTGTCCGGGTCCGGGCGCGGGGCGCCGGGCAGGTCGAAGACCTCGCGGCCCGTCTCGTCGGTGAACGTGACCAGCTCACCGCGCATGCGGTCCACCACCTCGCCCAGGCGGGTCAGTCCGCACCACTTCTGCACGTCCATGACCGACGCGGGCCCGAAGGCGGCGAGGTAACGCAGCACCATCCGCTCCGGCGACGGCGCCGGGTCCAGCGGCCGGCCCAGCCAGTGCTCGGCCGTCGTGTGCGCGATCGGCCCGCTGCGCCCCCACAGCCCGCGCGGCGGCACCTGCACCAGCGGAGCGAGACACCGCACCGCGTACGCCAGGGAGGCGGGCTTGCGGTCCGGCCAGCGCTCGGCGAGCAGTTCCCCGAGCCGCTTGTTGGTCATCGGCTCCCGCTCCAGGATCTCCCGCCCGGCCGCGACCAGCGCCTCCAGGTCCATCCCCGCCAGCGGCTTCTTGTGCGTGAAGTTGCCGGACAGGTCCCGGTCCAGCGCGGGCTGGGTCAGCGGCCGCAGGAACAGCGCGTCGTCGGCGGTCAGCAGGTGGATCGTGGACCGCATCGCCGCGATCCGCACCAGCCGCCGCGCGGTCATCGCCTCCACGACGTCCCCCGGGTCGAACCCCGCCACCCGCGACCACAGCCCGACGTACCAGGTGTGCGGCGTCTGCGCCTGCAGCCCGGCCAGGTGCGAGACCACCTCCTCCACCGGCCGCCCGGCCCGTTCCAGCAGGAACTGCCTCGCGAGCGAGGCCCGGTTCAGCTCCCGTGCCCCCAGCGTCCGTCCCACGGTCCCGCCTCCCATCCACTCCGCCTCCCGGCCCCGCGCGGAACCCCGCCCGCCCGCGGCCCCGTACGGCCCTCGCCATCCCGTACGGCCGGCGCCGGGCGTTCCGGCGCCCGGTCGCGTACGGCACGGTGGCGCGCGCTCCCGCCGTACGACGTGAACCCGTGCCCGCGCGACAGCCGTACCGGCAATCCTCGCAGTCCATGACGTACAGGGCGAACGCCCGGCGGCGGAGCCCCGGCGAAGCCGTTCTGTCGGGGCCACCCGAGAGCATCGCCGAGACGACACGCGGAGGGGAGCCCACCGATGGAACTCAGGGACGGCGGTTACCGCTGGTTGCTGGACACGTTCACGGACGGGGCGGGGGCGACGGACCTCTACGTGTTCTTCGTGCGCGGGCTTCCGCCCGGGGAGGTGACGCGGCGGCTCGCCGCGGCGGGGATCACGGTCGGGGAGACGGCGGAGGTCGTGGCCGCCGACGGCGGTTCCGCCGTGTTCGACTGGAGCTTTGAGGAGGAGGAGAAGGTAGCGGCGGCGCTGACACCGGGCACTGTGGCGGCCCTGGTGCATACCAACGTCAACCTCGACGAGGACTTCACCTACGCGGCCGACGGATGCCTGATCACCACGTTCGCGCCCGGCTTCCCCGGCGACCGGTCGGGGGAGCGGCCCGACGCGCTCAACGCCGAGTTGCGGGAGGTCGGCCTCCTGCCCGTGGTGGAGGACGAGTACGACGAAGAGGGTTTGCTCAAGGCCCTGTCACTCGCCGAACGTGTCACCGGCGTACGCCTGACCCTCGCCCACCTGGCCGACCTCATCTAAGCCGAGGCGAGGGGTCAGCCGTGGACGGCGTCGCGGAGGGCTCTCAGGGTCGGCTCGTCGCGGGGGCCCATGGCCAGGAGGCTGGTGACGGGGCTGTCGCGCCAGAGGGCGAGGCGTTCGCGGATCCGCTCGATGGGGCCCACCAGGGAGATGCCGTCGGCGAGTTCGTCGGGGATGGCGCGGAAGGCCTCGTCACGGCGGCCGGCGAGGTAGAGCTCCTGGATCTTGGCCGCGGCGTCGGCGTAGCCCATGCGGCCGATGATGTCGGCGTGGAAGTTGCGGCTTTTCGCGCCCATGCCGCCGATGTAGAGCGTGAGGGTCATCTTCACGATGTCGATGGCCTGGGCGACGTCGTCGGTGACGATCACGTGGACCATGGCCGCGATGTCGAAGCCCGGGCCCGCCGCGGCCAGCGACTCGCCGTACATCCGCTCGATCTTCTCGGGGAAGACGAACAGCGGGAGCCAGCCGTCGGCGATCTCGGCGGCCAGGGCGACGTTCCTGGGGCCCTCGGCGCCGAGGTAGAGCGGGATCTCGGGGCGGAGCGGATGCGTGATCAGCTTGAGCGGCTTGCCCAGCCCCGCGCCCCCCGGGTACGGCAGCGGATAGTGCTCCCCGTCGCTGGTGACCGGCTCCTCGCGGCGCCAGATCCGCTTCATGATCTCGACGTACTCGCGGGTCCGCGCCAGCGGCTTGGGGAACGGGACGCCGTACCACCCCTCGACCACCTGCGGCCCCGACGCGCCGACGCCGAGCAGCAGCCGCCCGCCGGTGAGGTGGTCCAGCGTCATCGCCGTCATCGCGGTCGCCGCCGGGGTCCGCGCGGAGAGCTGCGCGACCGAGGTCCCCAGCTTGATCCGCGACGTCCGCGCGCCGTACCAGGCCAGGGGCGTGAACGCGTCCGACCCGTACGCCTCGGCGGTCCACACCGAGTCGTACCCCAGCCGCTCCGCCGCCAGCACCGTCTCGGTCGCGTCGTCGGCGTGGCGCTGCCAGTACCCCAGGTTCAGCCCCAGCTTGAGATCGTCCGCCACGCCCGCCTCCCGCGCTCGACCCACCCGGCCGCCACATTAGAACACGTTCTACTATCCCCGGTCGAGCCTCCCCGGCCCCGCCCCCGGTCGCGAACCGGCGCGGCGGGCGGGATCGCGTGAACCGGGAGGGATTCCGCCCGGGCCTCCGGTCAATTCACCTCGAATTTTGACGATCAGCGCCTGCGATTGTGCCGATCAGCGCAAAGTCGCGCGAGGCGATTTACCTCGCCGGAGCCGGTGCGGGAACGGGAGTCGCCCCGACGTCCGCGCAAAACCGCAGGCCGCTCTCCCGTGTCCCGCCGATCGGCCGTCCAGAGGCGGTTCGCGTGCCTGTGGGCGGGCGGTTGGCGCGGGATTGAAAGGACCTTGACGGTCTTTTTGATCATTGGCAGCATTCGCGTGGATAATGCCGCTCCATCCTTGAGGAGATTGAATGCGCCGTCGAATCGCCGCTGCCGTCCTGGCCGTTCTCATGTCCACCGGTCTCGCCGCGGGCATCATCGCCTCCACCGCCGCTCCCGCGGCGGCCGGTGGCGAGTACTGCTGCTGAGATCCCGGAGAAGGGCCGGACGCCGTTCCGAGGTGTGAGGTCCGCAGGGGACGCCGACGCGCCGCGCCGGGCCCCTGCGGCACTCCCGCGGAAGTGTGGCGGGCAGGACGCCATTCCACTTCCCTGTCCCGGCCCGGCGCTTATCTCCGGATGACCCTCCGCCCGTGAAAAGCGAATCGGAGACCACGGCGGACCACGCCTTCCAGCCGGTCGGGCAGAACGCATGGAACGCGGAGTGGGAATGATCGCCTCGCGGCGTGATTTCCAGAGGCGTCTCGATTTCGCCGGCTGATGCGGTCCGGCTGCGTCCGGGGCACTTGACGTCGGTGGCCTGTGACAAGACGCCGGTCCCCGGAATCACGTGCCGGAGTTGTTCCTCTAATGAGCCCGCCTTTCTCAGGGCGGGCTTTTCCGTTGCCGGCCCGGAGCCGATCCGTCCACGTCCGACCCGCTCGCGGGTGGGTCAGGAGGGGGGCGGGGGTGGGGTGGTGGGGTAGACGCGGCGGAGGTGGGATTCGGCGGCGGTGGCGGCGGCCTCGGGGTCGCCTTCGGCTATGGCCCGGTAGATGGCCTCGTGGTCGGCGCGCAGGCCCTGGGCGGCGGCGGGCCAGGGGCCCAGATCCGTAACGGCGCGGACGGCGTAGTGCCGGACGGACGCGCGCAGGGCCCGCATCATGTGGGCGATGAGGCGGTTGCCCGCGGCCTCGGTCACCGCCACGTGGAACGCGGTGTCGTGCTCGACGAACTCGGCCGGGGTGAGGCCGTCGTCGTCCATCGCCGTGAGGGCGGCGCGCATGCGGGACAGGGCCTCGGGGCCGGCGGCGCGGGCGGCCTCGGCGGCGGACCAGCGTTCGATCATGAGGCGGGCGCCGATCACCTCGTCCAGGGAGAGCGAGTCGAGGCCGACGTGGAGACGGAGCACGTCGGACAGCGCCGTGTCGGGGTCGGCCGCGAGGATCGCGCCCGCGTCGGGACCGCTGCCGGTCTGGGAGACGAGGACGCCGCGGGCCTCCAGGACGCGGAGCGCCTCGCGGACGGAGGCGCGGCTGACGCCCAGGGCCTCGGCGAGCTGGCGTTCCCCCGGCAGCCGGTCGCCCGCCTTCAGGGTGCCCGCCGCGATGCGCGACTCGATCCGGTCGAGCACGGCCTCGAACGCCCGCACCCGCCGCACCGGTTCCCACGTGGTCATCCGGACCCTCCTCGCCTCCGCCGCGCCGGACCGGTGATCCGGGCACTCACGTCGTACCGGATCCGGAGCGCCGTCCCGGCCCGCCTTGCCCCGCCTTCGGGTCTAACCGTACTGTGGTCTGACCACAGACATGGAACGGGAGCGGGTGTGCGGGTCGCGTTGTTCATCACCTGTGTCAACGACACGCTCTACCCCGGGACGGGGGCGGCGGTCGTCCGGCTGCTCCGCCGGCTCGGGCACGAGGTGGAGTTCCCGCAGGCGCAGACGTGCTGCGGGCAGATGCACGTCAACACCGGATACCGCGACGACGGTGTACGGCTGATGCGGCGCTTCGCGGACACCTTCGAGGGGTACGACGCGGTCGTGGTGCCCTCGGGGTCCTGCGGGGCGATGGTGCGCGAGCAGTACCCCAGGCTCGCGGCGGGGACGCCGGACGAGGGGCGGATCGCGGCCCTGGTCCCGAAGGTGCACGAGCTGTCGGAGTTCCTGGTGGACGTGCTGGGCGTGACGGACGTGGGGGCCTACTTCCCGCACCGGGTCACCTACCACCCCACCTGCCACTCCCTGCGCGGGCTGCGCCTGGGCGACAAGCCCCTCGCGCTGCTGCGGGCGGTGCGCGGGCTGGAGCTGGCCGAGCTGCCCGGGGCCGAGGAGTGCTGCGGGTTCGGCGGCACGTTCGCCGTGAAGAACCCGGCGGTGTCCGCCGCGATGTGCGCCGACAAGGTGCGCAACGTCTCCTCGACCGGCGCCGAGGTGCTGTGCGCCGCCGACAACTCCTGCCTGATGCACATCGGCGGAGCCCTCGGCCGGCAGCGGACCGGCGTCCGCGTGATGCACCTGGCCGAGATCCTCGCGAGCACCGAGACGACCGCGGGCCCCGCCGCGACGACGGGCACGACGACGAGCGCGAGGACGGACTCGAAGCCGGGCACGACGACGAGCACGACGACGAGCACGACGACGAGCACGAAGGCGAGCACGACGAGAGGCTCGGCGGCGGGCTCGGGGACGGGCTCGGGGACGGAGGCGACGGCGTGAGCGGCGGCACCTTCCTCGGCATGCCGGCGTTCCCCGAGGCGTCGGCGGCGGCCGTACGGGACTCGCAGCTGCGCTTCAACCTGCGCAAGGCCACCCACACGATCCGGGGCAAGCGCGCCGCCGTGGTCGGGGAGCTGGACGACTGGGCCGAGCTGCGCGCCGCGGGCAAGGCGATCAAGGACGAGACCCTGCGCAACCTGGACCGGTACCTCCTCCAGCTCGAGGAGGCGGTCACGAGGGCGGGCGGCACCGTCCACTGGGCCGCCGACGCCGCCGAGGCCAACCGGATCGTCGCCGGGCTGGTCAAGGCCACCGGCGAGACGTCCGTGGTCAAGGTCAAGTCCATGGCCACCCAGGAGATCGGCCTCAACGAGGCGCTGGCGGCCGAGGGCGTCGCCGCCTACGAGACCGACCTCGCCGAGCTGATCGTGCAGCTCGGGGACGACTGGCCCTCCCACATCCTGGTCCCGGCCATCCACCGCAACCGCGCGGAGATCCGCGAGATCTTCCTGCGCGAGATGCCGGACGCCCCGCGCGACCTCGCCGACGACCCGCGCGCGCTGGCCGAGGCCGCGCGGCTGCACCTGCGGGACCGCTTCCTGTCCGCCAGGGTCGCGGTCTCCGGGGCCAACTTCATGGTCGCCGAGACGGGAACCCTGGTCGTGCTGGAGTCCGAGGGCAACGGGCGCATGTGCCTGACGCTCCCCGAGACCCTGATCAGCGTGGTCGGCATCGAGAAGGTCGTGCCCACGTGGCGGGACCTGGAGGTGTTCCTGCAACTGCTGCCGCGCTCCTCGACCGGGGAGCGGATGAACCCCTACACCTCCACCTGGACCGGCGTCACCCCCGGCGACGGGCCGCGGGAGTTCCACCTGGTGCTGCTCGACAACGGCCGCACCTCGGTCCTCGCCGACGAGGTCGGCCGCCAGGCGCTGCGCTGCATCCGCTGCTCGGCCTGCCTCAACGTGTGCCCCGTCTACGAGCGGGCGGGCGGCCACGCGTACGGCTCGGTCTACCCCGGGCCGATCGGGGCGATCCTCACCCCGCAGCTCCGCGGCCTGGACTCGCCGCTCGACAACAGCCTGCCGTACGCCTCGACGCTGTGCGGCGCCTGCTACGACGTCTGCCCGGTGGCCATCGACATCCCGTCGGTCCTGGTGGACCTGCGGGCCAAGGCCGTGCGCGCCGGGGGGCACCGCGCCGAGCGGGCCGGGATGCGCGCCGCCCGCTGGCTCTTCTCCAGGGAGGTACGGCTGGCGCGGGCGCAGCGCCTCGCGGGCAGGCTGCGCCGGTTCGTGCCCGGCCGGCTGCCCGGCCCGGGCGCGGCCTGGACCGACACCCGCGACCTTCCCCCGATCCCCGAGGAGTCCTTCCGCGACTGGTGGACGCGCACGTCCGGAGGTGCCAAGCCGTGAGCTCCCGCGACCTGATCCTGTCCCGCATCCGCGCGGCCGTCGCCGGCGCCCCCGAGACCGAGATCCCGAGGGCGTACGCCAGGGGCGGCGCGTCCGGCGCGGACCTGGCGGACCTGTTCGCCGAACGCGTCCGCGACTACCGCGCGGCGGTCCGCGCCGTGCCCGCGGACGGGGTCGCCGACGCCGTCGCCGCGGCCCTCGCCGCCCGGGGCGCGCGGCGTCTCGCGGTGCCCGCCGGCCTGCCGGAGGAGTGGCTGGCCGGGACGGAGGCCGAGCGCGTCGCGGACGAGCCCCCGCTCACCCCGGCCGCCCTCGACGGCCTGGACGGCGTGATCACCGGGTGCGCGGTCGCGATCGCGGCCACCGGCACGATCGTCCTGGACGCCGGGCCCGGCCAGGGGCGGCGCGCGCTCACGCTCGTCCCGGACTACCACCTGTGCGTGGTGACGGCCGGCCAGATCGTGGACGGGGTCCCGGCCGCCCTGGAGCGACTGGACCCCCTGGCCCCCCTCACGTGGATCAGCGGCCCGTCCGCGACCAGCGACATCGAGCTGAACCGCGTCGAGGGCGTCCACGGCCCCCGCACCCTGGAGGTCGTGATCGCCCTCTAGCCGCCGCCGGACCGCCGCCCGCCGGCCGGGCACCCCGTGGTACGGCGGGGCGCCCGGCGCCGCCGTACACGGGGACGTGGCCGGGCACGTGCGGCGGGGGGAAACCGGGTTGGCCCCGGAAAGGCGGATCGGGCAGGGTGGACGCCCATGACTGCTTTCCGCGACGTCGTGTCCAGCGCCCCGGGCGGCGGGTTGATCCAGCGGCTCGGGCCCGAGGCGATCCCGGAGCTCATGCGGCTCGCCGCCGACCGGCGGTGGGGGCCCGAGGAGCGCAAGTGGGGGCTGCTCGCCGAGGTGGGCGAGATCTACGGGCTGCGCGCCGAGGACGGGGAGCTGATCGCGACCGCCACGCTCACGCGCTACGGCGACCGGCTCGGCGCGATCAGCATGGTCCTGGTCGACTCCCGCCACGAGCGGCGTGGGCTGGGCGGGCGGATGATGACGCACCTGATCGACGTGGCGGACGGCGCGGTCCTCGCCTTGCACGCCACCGAGTTCGGGCGGCCGCTGTACGAACGGCTCGGCTTCGTGACGACGCACCAGGTGACCGTCTACACGGGCGACTACCGCGCGCCGGGGAACGCGCCGGTCAGCCGCCCCGCGAGCGAGGCGGACCTGCCCCGGATCATCGCGCTGGACGAGGCGGCGCACGGGGCCGCGCGGATCCGCCTGCTCACCCGGTACTTCCCCTTCGCCACCCAGGTCCGGATCGCAGAGGACGGCCGCTCCTACGCCGCCGCCTGGCGCAACACCGACTCGACGATCATCGGGCCGGTGGTCGCGGAGGACGTCGCGACCGCCGCCGCGCTGATCGACGACGTGGCCTCCCGCGTGTCGGGGCCGGTCCGGCTGGAGGTCTCCCACCCCGAGTTGGACGGGCTGGCGGCGGAGCGCGGGCTCGGCGTCGCCTTCACCAACGTCCACATGGTGCGCGGCGGCCCCCTGCCCGGCCGGCGCGAACGCGTCTTCACCCCGGTCATGCTGGCCCTCTGACCGCCGCGGGCCCGGTGACACGCGGGCGGGAGGGCGCGTCCTCCCGCCGCCGGAAGCGAGGGGTGGGACGACTTCCCCGCGTATGTCATGCTTGGGGGCTGACGGACGCGGAGGAACCCGGTGCGAATCCGGGGCTGTCCCGCAACTGTGAGCAGGGAGTCCGCCCCCAGCGGTGGTCACGGCTACGGCCGGAAGACCGGGGGCGGGCGGTGATCTGGGAGCCAGGAGACTCCGGCCGTCGCGTATGACCGACCACGGGCGTGGACACCCGAGGGAAAGGACACCTGGCCGGTGCGTGCCGTTTTGCGTAATGCCCCGAACTACCCCTTCAGCGCCGTCGTCGGGCTGTCCGACCTCAAGCTCGCCCTCATCCTCAACGCCGTCTCGCCGGGCGTCGGCGGGGTCCTCGTGCGCGGGGAGAAGGGCACCGCCAAGTCCACGATCGTGCGCGCCCTCGCGGCGCTGCTGCCGGACCTGCCCGTGGTCGAGGGCTGCCGGTTCTCCTGCGACCCGCTCGCCCCCGACCCCGGCTGCCCCGACGGCCCGCACGACCCCGCCGCGCCGTACGGCTCGCGCCCGGCCCGGCTGGTGGAGCTGCCGGTCGGGGCGTCGGAGGACCGGCTCGCCGGGTCGCTGGACATCGAGCGGGCGCTGACCGAGGGGGTCAAGGCGTTCGAGCCGGGCCTGCTCGCGGCGGCGCACCGCGGCGTGCTGTACGTGGACGAGGTCAACCTGCTCCACGACCACCTGGTGGACCTGCTGCTGGACGCCGCCGCGCTCGGGGTCTCCTACGTCGAGCGCGAGGGCGTCTCGGTGCGCCACGCCGCCCGCTTCCTGCTGGTCGGGACCATGAACCCGGAGGAGGGGGAGCTGCGGCCGCAGCTCCTGGACCGGTTCGGGCTGACCGTGGAGGTGGCCGCCTCGCGGGAGCCGCGTGAGCGCGCCGAGGTGGTGCGGCGCGGGCTGGCGTTCGAGGCCGACCCGGCGGGGTTCGCGGCGCGGTGGGCGGAGCACGACGCCGAGCTGGCGCGGCGCATCGCCGCGGCGCGGGAGCGGGTGGCGCGCGTGACGCTACCGGACCGTGAGCTGGAGCGGATCGCCGCCGTGTGCGCGGGGTTCGAGGTGGACGGCCTGCGCGCGGACCTGGTGACCGCGCGCGCCGCGATCGCGCACGCGGCCTGGCACGGGCGCGCCGAGGTGACGGCCGACGACGTGCGCGAGGCGGCCCGGCTGGCGCTGCCGCACCGCCGCCGCCGTGACCCGTTCGACGCGCCCGGCCTGGACGAGTCCCGGCTGGACGACCTGCTGGAGAGCCTGGGCCCCGACGACCCGGAGGACCCCGAGGACCCGCACGACCCGGACGGTCCGGGCGGCTCCGGCGGCTCCGGCGGCGGGCCGGGCCCCGGCGGCGGGCCGCGCGACGACCGCCCTGACTCCGGCCCTCCCCAAGATCCGGTGGACGGCGCGAACCCGGACGACTCGAACCCGGACGACTCGAACCCGGACGACTCGAACCCGGACGACTCGAACCCGGACGGCGCGGGCCCGGACGGCGCGGGCCCGGATGGCGCGGGCCAGGACGGCTCGCGGGACGACGAGACGCGGCCCGGCCGGGGGGCTCAGGGCGGGGGCGGCCCGCGAGGCGGCGGGGAGACGGTCGCCGGGGCGGAGGCCCCCGTCAGGCCGCGGCTGCTCACCGTCCCCGGCCTGGGCTCCGGCGCGCCCGGCCGCAGGTCCCGCGCGCGGTCGCCGCACGGCAGGCTCGCGGGCGACCGGGCCCCCCGGGGGAGGGTCGCCGACCTGCACCTGACCGCCACCCTCCGCACCGCCGCGCCGCACCAGCGCGGGCGCGGGCGCTCCGGGGCCGGGCTGGTGATCCGCCGCGAGGACCTGCGGGAGGCGGTGCGCGAGGGGCGCGAGGGCAACCTCGTGCTGTTCGCCGTGGACGCCAGCGGCTCGATGGCGGCGCGGCAGCGGATGGGCGCGGTCAAGGGGGCGGTCCTCGGCCTGCTCCTGGACGCCTACCAGCGCCGCGACAAGGTCGGCCTGATCACGTTCCGGGGTTCCGGCGCGGAGCTGGCGCTGCCCCCGACCTCCTCGGTCGAGGCCGGGGCGGCCCGGCTGCGGGCCCTGCCCACCGGCGGCCGCACCCCGCTCGCCGCGGGGCTGCTGCGCGCCGCCGAGGTGCTGCGCGTCGAGCGCCTGCGCGACCCGTCCCGGCGTCCGCTGCTGATCGTCGTCACCGACGGCCGCGCCACCTCCGGCCCCCGCGCCGTCGAGGAGGCCCACCGCGCCGCCGCCGTCCTCGCCGCGACCGGGACCGCCTGCGTCGTCGTGGACTGCGAGTCCGGCCCGGTGCGCCTCGGCCTGGCGGCCGCGCTGGCCGTACACCTGAACGCCCCGGTCGTGCGCCTGGCCGAGCAGGCCGCGGACGGCCTGGCGGGCGTGGTCCGCGACGCGCGGAGAGCGGCATGACCCCCCGGCGGAGCGGGCGGACGGACGGTTGGACGGGCGAGGGGCGGGATCGGGATGCCTAAGGGACGGCCGGCGGTGGTGCCGGAGGACGGGCTGACGACGCGGCAGCGGCGGAACAGGCCGCTGGTGATCGTGCACACCGGGCCGGGGAAGGGGAAGTCCACGGCGGCGTTCGGGCTGGCCCTGCGCGCGTGGAACCAGGGGTGGCCGATCGGGGTGTTCCAGTTCGTGAAGTCGGCCAAGTGGCGCATCGGCGAGGAACGGGCCCTGCGGGTGCTCGGCGAGTCGGGCGAGGGCGGGCCGGTCGCCTGGCACAAGATGGGCGAGGGCTGGTCCTGGATCCAGCGGCCGGGCACGGAGGAGGACCACGCCGAGGACGCCCGCGAGGGCTGGGCGCAGATCAAACGGGACCTCGCCGCCGAGACGTACCGGCTGTACGTCCTGGACGAGTTCACCTATCCGATCAAGTGGGGCTGGGTGGACGTGGACGACGTGGCCGAGACGCTCGCGAACCGCCCGGGCAACCAGCACGTGGTGATCACCGGGCGGGACGCGGACCCCAGGCTGGTGGAGATCGCCGACCTGGTGACCGAGATGGGCAAGGTCAAGCACCCCATGGACGCGGGGCAGAAGGGCCAGAAGGGCATCGAGTGGTGACTCCCCGTCTCGTGGTCGCCGCCCCGTCGTCCGGGTCCGGCAAGACCACGGTGGCGACGGGCCTGATGGCGGCGCTCTCCCGGCGGGGCATGCGCGTCTCGCCGCACAAGGTCGGGCCCGACTACATCGACCCCGGCTACCACGCGCTCGTGACCGGCCGCCCCGGCCGCAACCTCGACCCCTGGCTCGCCGGCGAGGACCTGGTCGCGCCGCTGTTCCTGCACGGGGCGCGCGGCGCCGACATCGCCGTCGTCGAGGGCGTGATGGGCCTGTTCGACGGGCGGGACGAGACCGGGTTCGCCTCGACCGCGCACGTCGCGGCGCTGCTCGGCGCGCCCGTGGTCCTCGTGGTGGACGCGCGCGGGCAGGGCCGGTCGGTGGCGGCGCTGGTGAACGGCTTCCGCTCCTTCGACCCGTCGGTGCGCCTCGGCGGCGTCGTCCTCAACCGGCTCGGCTCGGACCGCCACGAGGAGGTCTGCCGCCAGGCCCTGGAGGACACGGGCGTCCCCGTCCTGGGCGCGATCCGCCGCGCCGACGCCCTCGCCACCCCCTCGCGCCACCTGGGCCTGGTCCCGGCCGCCGAGCGCCACGCCGAGGCCGTCCGCGCCGTCGAGGGCCTGGCCGCGCTCGTCGCCGCGTCCTGCGACCTGGACGAGCTGGTACGGCTGGCGCGCACGGCCGCGCCGCTCGCCGCCGGCCCGTGGTCCGCGCCGGCGGCCCTGGCCGGCGGCGCGGACCAGGGCCCGCGGAAGGGGCGGCCCGTGGTGGCCGTGGCCGGCGGGCCCGCGTTCACGTTCGGGTACGCCGAGCAGGCCGAACTGCTGGCGGCGGCCGGGGCGGAGGTGGCGGCGTTCGACCCGCTGCGCGACGAGGCGCTGCCCGAGGGCACGCGCGGGCTGATCGTGGGCGGTGGGTTCCCCGAGGTGTACGCCCCGGAGCTGTCGGCGAACGCGCCCCTGCGCGGGGCCGTGGCGAGGCTGGCGGCGGGCGGCGCCCCGATCGCCGCCGAGTGCGCGGGGCTGCTGTACCTGTCGCGCGAGCTGGACGGGGCGCCGATGTGCGGGGTCGTGGACGCCGGGGCGCAGATGACCCCGCGGCTCACGCTGGGCTACCGGGAGGCCGTCGCCGTGTCGGACTCGGTGCTGGCGCGCGCGGGGGAGCGGTACCGGGGCCACGAGTTCCACCGCACCGCCGTACGGCCCGGCCACGGGGAGACCGCCGCGTGGCAGTGGAGCCGCGACGGCAAGGAGGGGTTCGTCCGGGGCAATGTGGTTGCGTCCTACCTGCATCTGCACTGGGGTGGGAGCCCCCATATGGCCGAGCGATTCGTGGAGGCGTGCGGATGACCGCGCAGGTGAGCGAGCAGATGGTCCAGCGGGCCCCCGGACCGGGCCCCGGGCCCACCGGGCACACCGGGGAGGCCGGGGAGGACGGCCCCCGCCGTGCCGACGTGGTCGTCTTCGTGCGGCCGGCGGGTGACGCGGCGTGAGCGTGCGGGACCAGGGGACGGTGCGGGTGTTCACCCCCGGCACGGTGCTGACCACGGGGCGGCTCTCACTGCGGCCGTTCGAGGCGTCCGACGCGGGCGACGTGTACGACGCGGTGCGCGGCGACGCCGAGATCGCGCGCTGGATGGCCTGGGCCGAGGGCTACACCCCCGAGAGCGCGAGGGAGTTCTGCGAGCGCCTGGCGCACGACAGGCCGGGGGAGCAGATCACCTTCGCGATCGTGCCGGACGAGGACGGGCGGCTGGCCGGGGCGATCGGGCTGACCGCGACCGGAGGGCCGGGGAACGTGCCGACCGTGGAGGTCGGCTACTGGCTGGCCGCGCGCTGCCGGGGGCGGGGGTACGTCACCGAGGCCGTGCGCGCGGTGTGCTCGTACGCCTTCAGCGGCGGGATGGAGCGGGTGGTGCTCCAGGCCGCCGCCGGCAACGCCGCCTCGCAGGCGGTGGCCCGGCGCTGCGGGTTCACCCGGGAGGGCCTGCTGCGGCGGGCCGGGCTGGTGCCGGGCGGCGTCGCGGACATGGTGCTCTTCGGCCTGCTGCCCGGGGAGCTGACGTGAGGCTGGTCGGCGTGGGCATGGGCCCCGGGGACCCCGAGCTGGTGACGGTCCGCGCGGTGCGGGTGCTGGAGACGGCCGACGTCGTGCTCGTCCCGGTGATGGCCCTGGACGAGCCCGGCCGGGCCGAGGCGACCGTCCGCGCGCACGTCACCCACGACCGGGTGCGGCGCGTGGTGTTCGCGCTCAACGACCGGGGCGGGCTGACGGCCCGCCGTACGGCCTCCTGGGACGCCGCGGGGCGCGAGGTCGCCGCGTGCTTCGCCGGGGGCGCGGCGACGGTGGCGTTCGCCACGATCGGCGACCCGAACCTGTACTCCACCTTCAGCTACCTGGCCCAGACGGTGACCGGGCTCGTGCCGGGCGTGGAGATCGCGACCGTGCCCGGGATCACCGCGATGCAGGACCTGGCCGCCCGCTCGGGGACCGTGCTCGCCGAGGGTTCGGAGCCGCTGACGCTCATGCCGGTGACCGGCGGGGTGGAGCGCTTCGCCGAGGCGCTGGCCTCGGACCACACCGTCGTGGCCTACAAGTTCGGCTCGGTGGCCGCCGAGGTCACCGCCGCGCTGAAGGCCTCCGGGCGGATCGACGAGGCGGTGTACGGCTCGCGCCTGGGCCTGCCGGACGAGGACGTGCGCCCGGCGCGCGAGCTGGGCGGCGAGCCCGCCCCCTACCTGTCCACCCTGATCGTGCCGGGACGGCGCGGGAGCAGAGGAGCCAGACTGTGAACGCCACTGTGAGCGGCCCGGACGCCACTCCGAACGGCAAGGTCACCTTCGTCGGCGCGGGGCCGGGGGCCGCCGACCTGCTGACCCTGCGCGCCGCCGCCGCGATCGGCGCGGCCGACGTGATCATCTGGGCGGCGAGCCTGGTGCACCCGGACGTGCTGGAGCACGCCCGCGCGGACGCGGAGATCGTGGACAGCGCGCTCGTGCCGATGGAGGGCGTGCTGCCGTACTACGAGCGCGCGGCCCGCGAGGGCCTGCGCGTCGTGCGGATCCACTCCGGCGACCCCTCGCTGTGGGGCGCGGTGCAGGAGCAGCTCGACCGCGCCGAGGAGCTGGGGCTGGAGACGGAGATCGTCCCCGGCGTGTCCAGTTTCAGCGCCGTCGCGGCGATCGCCGGGCGGGAGCTGACGATCCCCGAGGTGGCGCAGTCCGTCATCCTCACCCGGCTCGGCGGGGGCAAGACCCCGATGCCCGAGCGCGAGTCCGTGCGCGCCTTCGCGGCCCACGGCACCACGATGGCGCTGTTCCTGTCGGCGGCGCGGTCGGGGCGGCTCCAGGAGGAACTGCTGGAGGGAGGGTACGCCCCGGAGACGCCGTGCGTGGTCGCCTACCGGGCCACCTGGCCGGACGAGCTCGTGCTGCGCTGCCGGCTGGACGAGCTGGCGGAGACCGTCAGGGCGAACAAGCTGTGGAAGCACACGCTGGTCCTGGTCGGCCCGGCGCTCGGCGCCCACGGCACGCGCTCCCACCTGTACCACCCGGGCCACTTCCACGGCTATCGCAGGGCCGACCGGACGGCCCGCCGCGAGCTGCGGGCCTCCCGGTGACCGAGCCGTACGGCGGGGCGGGCGGCGACCGGCCCGCGCCGGCCGTGCCCCCGGAGGCGGCGGCCGGGCCGGAGCTGCGGGAACCCGACATGCCGCGCACGATGAAGACGCGCCCGAAGGCCCTGCGCACCGGGTGGACGACCGGGACGTGCGCGAGCGCGGCGGCCAAGGCGGCCACCCTGGCCCTGGTGGAGCGCCGGGCGCGCGACTGGGTGGAGGTGGCGCTGCCGTCGGGCCGCCGGGTGACGTTCGCCGTGGAGCGGTGCGCGCTGCGGGACGGGCCGCGGGCCGAGGCCGTGGTGGTCAAGGACGCGGGCGACGACCCCGACGTGACCCACGGGGCGCACCTGACGGCCACCGTGAGCTGGCGCGACGAGCCCGGCGTGGAGCTGGACGGCGGCGTCGGCGTGGGCGTGGTGACCAAGCCCGGCCTCGGCCTGGAGCTGGGCGGCCCGGCGATCAACCCGGTCCCCCGCAGGATGATCACGCAGGCGGTCGAGGAGGCCCTGGACGGCCGGGGCCGCGGCGTCCGCGTGGTCATCAGCGTTCCCGGCGGGGAGCGGATGGCGCGCAAGACCACCAACGCCCGCCTGGGCATCCTCGGCGGGATCTCCATCCTCGGCACGACCGGGATCGTGCGGCCGTTCTCCACGGCGAGCTGGCGCGCGAGCGTCGAGCAGGCGGTCTCGGTCATGGCCGCCCAGGGCGAGGACACGCTGGTCCTGTGCACGGGCGGGCGCACCGAGAAGGGCGCGATGGGCCTGCTCCCGCACCTGCCGGAGGTGTGCTTCGTCGAGGTCGGCGACTTCACCGGCGCGGCCGTGCGGCGGGCCGTCGAGCACGGGCTGCGCGAGGTCGTCTTCGTCGGCATGGCGGGCAAGCTCACCAAGCTCGCCGCCGGCGTCCTCATGACCCACTACACGCGCTCGAAGGTCTCCACCGCGCTCCTCGGCGAGATCACCCGCGCGGTCGGCGGGACGGAGGAGCTGGCCGCCGAGGTGGACGCCGCCAACACCGCCCGGCACGCCTACGAGCTGTGGGAGGCCGCCGGCCTGCTGGAGCCCGCGGGGGACGAGCTGTGCCGCCGTGTGGCCGGCGTCCTGGCGCGCTTCTCCGGGCACCGCCTGGCCGTGCGCGTGGCCATGGTCGACTTCACCGGCGGGCGCCGCGTCGCCGCCGCCGGGGCGTGGTGATGATCACCGTCGTGGGCCGTGACGGCGGCCCCCTGCCCCCGCGCGCCCTGGCCGCCCTGGCCGCCGCGTCGTGCGTCGTCGGCGCGCCGCGCCACCTGGACTCCGTGCCGGTGCCGGGGGGCGCACGCCGCGTCGAGCTGCGGAACCTCGGCCGCGCCCTGGACGAGGTCGCGGCCGCGACCGGGGACGTCGTCGTGCTCGCGTCCGGCGACCCCGGCCTCTTCGGCGTCGTGCGGGCCCTGCGCGAGCGCGGCCTGCGCCCCCGGGTGATCCCCGCCGTCTCCTCGGTCGCGCTGGCGTTCGCCGCGGCCGGCCTGCCCTGGGACGACGCCCTCGTCCTGTCGGCCCACGGCCGCGCGGCCGGGCCCGTCCTCGCCGCCGCCCTGGCGCACCCCAAGGTCGCCGTCCTGACGGCCCCCGGCTCCGGCCCCGAGCGCTTCGCCCCCGACCTCCTGGCCGCGGGCCGCGAGGTGGTGGTGGCCGAACGCCTCGGCGCCCCGGACGAGCGCGTCGTCCGCCTCTCCCCGCGCGCCGGCCGGTCCCCGGCCCTGTCAGCGGGGGAGTTCGCGCAGCCCAACGTGCTGATCGCGTACGACCCGGCGCGCGCCGCAGGAGAGCGGGCCGGGTGGCTGGCCGGGCACCAGGGCGCGCCGGACGGGTGGGCGCTGGGCGAGGACGCGTTCGAGCACCGCGACTCCATGATCACCAAGGCGGAGGTGCGCGCGGTGGTGCTCGCGCGGCTCGGCCCCCGCCCGGGGACGGTCGTGTGGGACGTGGGGGCGGGCAGCGGCTCGGTCGCGGTCGAGTGCGCCCGCTTCGGCGCGCGCGTGATCGCCTTCGAGCGGGACGCGGGCCAGTGCGCCCGGATCCGCGCGAACGCCGTACGGCACGGCGTCCACGTCGAGGTGGTTCCCGGGCCCGCCCCGGCGGCCCTGGACGGCGCCCCGGCCCCGGACGCGGTGTTCCTGGGCGGCGGCGGAGAGGAGGTGGCCGCGGCCGCCGTACGGCACGGGCCGCGGCGGGTCGTGGCGGCGCTGGCCTCGCTGGACCGGGTCGCCCCGCTGCGGGCGCTGCTGGCCGGGGCCGGATACGCGGTGGAGGGGACGCAGCTCCAGGCGTCGCGCCTGGCCGGGCTGCCGAACGGGTCGGTGCGGCTCGTGGCGGCCAACCCGGTGTTCGTGGTGTGGGGAGAGCGCGCGCCGGAGGGCGGCGCGCCGAGCGCGGAGGAGAACGGATGATCGGCCTGGTGGCCGCGACGGCCGCGGGCAGGCGGGCGGCCGAGGCGCTGGCGGCGGCCTGGCCGGGCGAGGCCCGGATCGTGGCCGGCGGCGCGCGCGACGCGCTGGCCACGGCGTTCCGCGAGTGCGACGCGGTGGTGAGCCTCCTCGCGGTCGGCGCGACCGTGCGCGTGCTCGCCCCGCTGCTGGCGGGCAAGCGCGAGGACCCGCCGGTGGTCTGCGTGGACGAGGCCCGCCGCTACGCGGTCGCCGTCCTCGGGGGCCACCACGGCGCGAACGAGCTGGCGGAGCGCGTGGCGTCCGTCCTCGGCTGCGAGCCCGTGGTCACCACGGCGACCGACGCCGCGGGGCAGACCCCCCTCGGCTCCTACGGCGCCGACCTCGGCTTCCGCCTCGAGAACCCCGATGCCCTCGCCCGCGTCGGCGCGGCCGTGCTGTCCGGCGAGCCCGTCGCCCTGATCGGCGCGGACTCCTGGCCGCTGCCGCCGCTCCCCCCGAACGTCGTCCGGGCCGCGCGGCTCGCGCCCGGCGGCCCCGGGCCCGCGATCGTCGTCAGCGACCTCGCCGGCCCGGAGGCGGCCTCCGCCGGGGCCGTGCTCCGGTACCGCCCGCCGTCGCTCGTCGTGGGCGTCGGGTCGGCGCGGGGCGTGGCCGCCGGGGAGGTCGGGGCGCTGATCGACGAGACCCTGCGCGCGGCCGGGCTGTCGCCGCTGGCGGTGCGGTGCGTGGCCACGGCCGACCTCAAGGCCGACGAGGAGGGGATCCTGGCCGCCGCCCGCGAGCGGGGCTGGGAGGTGGTCACCTACCCCGTGGAGGTGCTGGCCGGGCACGACGTGCCGAACCCCTCCGAGGTGGTGCGCGCCGAGGTGGGCACCCCGAGCGTCGCCGAGGCGGCGGCCCTCCAGGCGGGACGGGTGTACGGCGCGGCGGCCGAGCTCGTCGCCGAGAAGCGCAAGTCCGTCAACGCCACGGCCGCCGTCGCCCGCCTGCGCCCGCGCGGCCGGCTGTCCATCATCGGGCTCGGACCGGGCGCGCGCGACCTGCTGACCCCCCGCGCCGTCGCGGAGCTGCGCCGGGCCTCGGTGGTCGTGGGCCTGGACCAGTACGTGGACCAGGTGCGCGACCTGCTCCGGCCGGGGACGACGGTGCTGGAGAGCGGCCTCGGCCACGAGGAGGAGCGCGCCAGGACCGCCGTGGACCGGGCCCGCGCGGGGAACGCCGTCGCGCTGATCGGCTCGGGGGACGCGGGCGTGTACGCCATGGCCAGCCCGGCGCTCGACCTGCCGGAGGCGGCCGGGATCGACGTGGCGGGCGTCCCCGGGATCACCGCCGCGACGGCCGCCGCGAGCGTCCTCGGCGCGCCGCTGGGCCACGACCACGCCTACATCTCCCTCTCCGACCTGCACACCCCGTGGGAGGTCATCGAGCGGCGGGTCCGCGCGGCGGCCGAGGGGGACTTCACCGTGTGCTTCTACAACCCGCGCAGCCGCGCCCGCGACTGGCAGCTCGCCCGCGCGCTGGAGATCCTCGCCGCGCACCGGCCGCCCGCGACCCCCGTGGGCTGGGTGCGCGACGCCTCCAGGCCCGGCGAGACGTCCGGCGTGAGCACGATCGAGGAGTTCGACCCGGCCGTGGCCGACATGTTCACCGTGGTCCTCGTGGGGTCGAGCCGGAGCCGCCGGGCCGGGGACCGGTTCGTGACGCCGAGGGGGTACCGATGGGCCTGACCGCCCCCGTCCGCGTCACCCGCCGCTGCGCCGGCTGCGGCGCCTGCCTGCTGACCTGCCCCGAGCACGCGATCCGCCCGCACGGCGACCCGCTGACCGTGCTCGCCGCCCGGTGCACCGGCTGCGGCGAGTGCATCGAGGTCTGTCCGGTGGACGCGATCACCGAAGTGGAGGCCGCCCCGTGAGCGCGCCCGTGAACCGCCCCGCGAGACGCGCCGTGCACCCCATCGAGCGGGAGTCGTACGAGATCCTGCGTTCCCGGATCGACCTGACCGCGCTGCCGCCGTACACCCGGGCCGTGACCGAGCGGGTCGTCCACGCCAGCGCGGACCTGGACTACGCGGCCGACCTGGTGTGCGACGAGGAGGCGCTCGCGCGGGCCGTGCGCGCGCTGCGGGAGGGCGCGCCGATGGTCGCGGACGTGGCCATGGTCGCCGCCGGGATCACCTCGCGCGCGGTGACCTGCGCGATCGCCGATCCGCGCGCCGCCGCGCTGGCGAAGGAGACCGGGCTGACGCGCTCGGCCGCCGCCGTCCGGGTGGCGTACGGCGACGCGGGACCTGGCGCGGTGTGGGTCGTGGGGTGCGCGCCGACCGCGTTGTTCGAGGTCATCGAGTACGGCGTCGCGCCCGCCCTGGTCATCGGCCTCCCCGTGGGATTCGTGGGGGCCGCCGAGTCGAAGGCGGCGCTGCGCGCGTCGGGGCTGCCCGCCGTCAGCAACATCAGCGAGAAGGGCGGGTCGGCGGTCGCCGCGGCGGCCCTGAACGCCCTGCTCTACGCCGAGGAGGACGCATGAACCCCCCGCTGCTGCTCATCGGGCACGGGACGCAGGACGACGCCGGGGTCGCCGAGTTCGGGCGCTTCGTGCGCCGGCTCCGGACGAGGCTCCCGGAGGTGGAGGGCGGGTTCATCGAGTTGTCGCCGCCCCCGCTGCGCGACGCCGTCGCCGGGCTCGTCTCCCGGGGGCGCCGCCACCTCGTCGCGGTGCCGCTGGTGCTGGTCGCGGCCGGCCACGCCAAGGGCGACATCCCCGGCGCGCTCGCGCGGGAGAGGGAGCGGCACCCCACCCTGTCGTACGCCTACGGACGGCCGCTCGGCCCGCACCCGGGCGTGCTCGCGCTGCTCGCCGAGCGGCTGTCGGAGGCGGGCGTGCCGGAGGCGGAGCGGGGGGAGACGGCCGTCCTGCTGGTGGGGCGCGGCTCGACCGACCCCGACGCGAACGCCGAGGTCTGCAAGGTGTCGCGGCTGCTGTGGGAGACCCACGCCCGGGACTACCTGGGCGTGGAGACGGCGTTCGTCTCCCTGGCCCCGCCCGGGGTGGCCGAGGGCGTCGAGCGCTGCCGCCGCCTGGGCGCCTCACGGGTGGTCGTGCTGCCGTTCTTCCTGTTCCCCGGGGTGCTCCCGGACCGGGTCGCCGCCCAGGCCCGGGCGTACGCCGCGGAGAACCCGGCGCTGGACGTGCGGACCGCCGGGGTGATCGGGGACTGCGACGGCCTGGCCGGGGTCGTCCTCGAACGTTACGAGGAGGCCCGGGCCGGGGACATCCGGATGAACTGCGACACCTGCGTCTACCGGATCGCGCTCCCCGGCTTCGAGTCCCGCGTCGGCCTGCCCCAGACGCCCCACCACCACCCCGACGACCCGTCCCACGGTCACGGGCACGGTCATGGGCATGGGCATGGGCACGGCCACGAGGCCGCCCATGCCCGCTGAGGACCGCGTGTACGGCGGGCCCGCCGCGGCCGGCCCGCCGTACGCCCCTGACGAACCGCCGGGCGGTCAGGCCGCCGAGCGGGTCCGCTTGGCCGGTCGCGCGGGGCGGGACCGCTTGTGGCCGCCGTTCTTGGCCCCGGGCTTCGCCGTCGCGGCCTTGCCTCCGCCCTCCCGGGTCTCGGCCCCCGCCTGCGGGGACGCGGTCTTCGGAGAGGTGGTCTTCGAGGACGTGGTCTTCGAGGACGTGGTCTTCGAGGACGCGGTCTTCGGAGGCGCGGCCTCGGGGGACGCCGCGGGCGCGGCGTCGCCGGATCCCGTGTTCGGGGCGGCGGCCGTGACCGCCGCGCCCACGGGCTCGGGGACGTCCCGGTCCGCGTCCTCCCGCGCGGTCTCGCCGTCGGAGGACGCTGCCCCGGCGGCCGCGCCGGCCGGGGTCCCGGCGGCGGGGTCGGCCAGGGCGGGGAAGGTCCCGGCGTCGGCGTTGGCCGCGGAGGCCTCGACGTCGGCCAGGACGGGGAACGGGATCAGCGGCTCCGCGGGCCGGGGACGCGGCGCCGGCACGGGCCGGGCCGCCACCTCGGCGGCCGTGGGGCCGGGGCCGGGCAGGCGGCGGGACGCCGCGAGCGTGCGGGCGGCGTTGCGGGCCATCCGGGCCCGGGTCGCCCACAGGATCGCGCCGGGGACCGCGACGGCGGCGGCCACGACCGCGACGGCCGCGGCCGAGCCGGACGTGACCGCGACGATCGCGAGCACGACGGTCACCGGCAGGGTCAGCCAGAAGATGCACAGCAGCAGCCAGCGCGCGCGGGACTCCCGCCAGCGCAGGACGTGCCGGGCGTGCCAGATGGCGTACGGCCGCAGCGACGGCGGCACGCTGATGCCGTGCCGTACGGCGCGCAGCACCGTCCGTCTCTCACGGCCGTCGAGCGGGCGCAGGGCCGACCACCACGACCACACCTCGCGAAGGACTCCGGCGGGGCGTTCGCCGGTGAACATCACGGCGAACAGCGGCGCTCCCAGCATGGGGAAGGTTGCGAACAGGACGGGGACTACTGCTTCGAGCGAGGATCCCGCCGGCATGGGATCAACAGCTCCCTTCTCGATTGGGGGGCAAAATGGTGCAACTAGCGTCTTTTGCCCTCTTAGTGGACACCAAACATGATTTTGTTCGATCTACGGCATCATGGCGACTCCGACGTGGGTCCCGGCCTGGTGGACCTGGCCGTCAACGTGCGAGCGAACACGCCGCCCGCGTGGCTCGCGGACCTGCTCCGGGAGTCGGTGTCCCGGCTCGCCGCGTATCCGGACCCGTCCGCCGCCCGCGCCGCCGTCGCCGCGCGGCACGGGCGCGACCCCGCGGAGGTGCTGCTCACCGCCGGGGCCGCCGAGGCGTTCGTGCTGCTCGCCCGCGTGCTGGCCCCGCGGCGCGCGGTCGTCGTGCACCCCCAGTTCACCGAACCGGAGGCCGCCCTCCGCGCCGCCGGCCACGCCGTCCACCGCGTAATCCTTCCCGGCGACTTCACCCTCCACTCCCCGGATCGCGGGGAGGACGCCCCGGCGCGCGGCGGGCGCGGCGGGAGCGGCCCGGTCCCCGGGGACGCGGACCTGGTGATGATCGGCAACCCCACGAACCCCACCTCCGTCCTGCACCCGGCCGGGGACGTCGCCGGGCTGGCGCGGCCGGGGCGGGTGCTGGTCGTGGACGAGGCGTTCGCGGACTGCGTGCCGGGGGAGCCGGAGTCGCTGGCGTCGCGGCGGGACGTGCCAGGGCTGGTCGTGGTGCGCAGCCTGACCAAGACGTGGGGCCTGGCCGGGCTGCGCGTCGGCTACGTGCTGGCCGAGCCCGGGCTCATCGCGCGGCTTGAGGAGGCCCAGCCGCTGTGGGCGGTCTCCACGCCCGCGCTGGTCGCGGCCGAGGCGTGCGTCTCCGAGCGCGCCCTGGCCGAGACCGAGGCGTGGGCGCGCGGCCTGGCCGCGGACCGGGACCACCTCGTGCACGGGCTCACCTCGCTCGGACTCCACGTAGTCCCCAACTCCCGGGCCTCCTTCGTTTGTGCCCGAATGCCGGGGGCGGATTCGGTACGGCTGGCGCTGCGCGAGCGCGGATACGCCGTCCGCAGGGGCGACACCTTCCCCGGGCTCGGGCCGGACTGGCTGCGCGTCGCCGTACGGGACTTCCAGACCACCGACGGGTTCCTGACCGCTCTCAAGGAGACGCTATGACCCTGCTCGACGACACGCTCGCCGCCATCGCCCCCCTCTCGCCGGGGGCGATGGCGCGGGCGAGGGACCACCAGGACCGGCTGACCAAGCCCAGGGGCGCGCTCGGGGCGCTGGAGGACGTCTCGGTACGGCTCGCGGGCCTGGCCGGGGACTGCCCGCCCCCGCTGCCCGCCCCGGCCGCCCTGGCGATCTTCGCGGCCGACCACGGCGTCCACGCGCAGGGCGTCACCCCCTGGCCCCAGGAGGTGACCGCCCAGATGGTGGCCAACTTCCTCGCGGGCGGCGCGGTCGCCAACTGCTTCGCCGCGCAGGTGGGCGCCTCCGTCACCGTCGTGGACGTGGGCGTGAAGACGCCCCTGCCCGAGGACCCCGCCCTGGTCTCCGAGAAGGTCGCCCCCGGCACCGCCGACATGACGCGGGGCCCCGCGATGACGCCCGAGCAGGCCCGCGCCGCCCTGGAGGCGGGGATCAGGGTCGCCGCGGAGCTCGTCCGCCGGGGGGCGCGCTGCCTCGTCACCGGCGACATGGGCATCGCCAACACCACGGCCTCGGCCGCCCTGATCTGCGCCTTCACCGGGCGCCCCGCCGAGGAGGTCACCGGCAGGGGGACCGGCGTGGACGACGAGACCCACGCCCGCAAGATCGAGGTGGTCTCGCGCGCGCTCGCCCTCCACGGCCTCACGACCGCGCCCCGCGCCGTGCCCGGCTCCCCGGCGGGGGTGGAGCGCGCGCTCGCGACGCTGGCCGCCGTGGGCGGGCTGGAGCACGCCGCCATCGCCGGGTTCGTCCTCGGGGCGGCCGCCCGCCGGGTCCCGGTCATCCTCGACGGCGTGATCGCCGGGGCGGCGGCGCTGGTCGCGGCGGGGCTGTCCCCGGACGCCCTCGGCGCGTGCGTCGCCGGCCACCGGTCCCCCGAGCCCGGGCACGGCGCCGCGCTGGCGCACCTCGGCCTGCGGCCCCTGGTGGACCTGGAACTGCGCCTCGGCGAGGGCACCGGCGGCCTGCTCGCGCACCCGCTCGTCTGCGCCGCCGTACGCGTCCTGCACGAGGTCGCCACCTTCGACTCCGCGGGCGTCGCGGACAAGAACTGACGCCGAAATGCCTATTGCCCACGTGGGCGATAGGTTTACCCCGAGCAAACCACCTGACCACCCCTGACGGGAGAACGCCGTGCTGCCGCCGTACCTCCTTGGACTGCGACTCGAGGGGCGCCGCGTGCTCGTCGTCGGCGGCGGGCGCGTGGCCCAGCGCCGCGTGCCCGCCCTGCTCGACGCCGGCGCGCGCGTCGTGCTCGTGTCGCCCGAGGTGACCCCGGCCCTGGAGGACCTGATCGACGCCGGGCGGGTGACCTGGGAGTGCCGCGCCTACGCCGCGGGGGACTGCGAGGGCGCCTGGCTCGTGCAGGCCTGCTCCGACGACTCCGGGGTGAACGCCGCCGTCGCCGCCGAGGCCGAGGCCGCGCGCGTGTGGTGCGTGCGCGCCGACGACGCGGCCGCCTCCGCCGCCTGGACCCCGGCGAGCGGCCGCGTGGGCGAGGTCGGCGTCGGCGTGCTGGCGGGCGGCGACCCGCGCCGGGCCGCCGGAGTGCGCGACGCCGTGGTCGAGGCGCTGCGCGACGGCACGGTCGACGCCCGGCGCGGCCGCGCCAAGCCGCGGGGCGTGGCCCTGGTCGGCGGGGGGCCGGGCGACCCCGGGCTGATCACCGTGCGCGGGCGGCAGCTCCTCGCCCAGGCCGACGTGGTCGTGGTGGACCGGCTCGCGCCGCGCTCGCTGCTCGACGAGCTGCCGCCGGACGTGGAGCTGGTGGACGCCGCCAAGATCCCCTACGGGCGCTCGCTCACCCAGGAGCGCATCAACGAGGAGCTCGTACGGCACGCCAAGGCCGGCAAGTTCGTCGTGCGGCTCAAGGGCGGCGACCCGTTCGTGTTCGGGCGCGGCGGCGAGGAGCTCCAGGTCTGCGCCGAGCACGGCATCCCCGTCACCATCGTGCCCGGCATCACCAGCGCGATCGCCGTTCCGGGCCTGGCGGGCGTGCCCGTCACCCACCGGGGGGTGACGCAGGAGTTCCACGTCGTCTCGGCGCATATCGCCCCCGGCCGGCCCGGGTCCACGGTTGACTGGGAGGGGCTGGCGCGGTCTCAGGGGACGCTGGTGCTTCTGATGGCGGTTGAGCGGATTGCGGCGATCGCGAGCACATTGTTACGACACGGACGTTCGCCGGAAACTCCCGTAATGGTGGTTCAGGACGGTACTCTTCCCACTCAGCGTGCTCTCCGTGCCACGCTGGCCACCGTCGCAGAGCGCGTGGCCGAGGCGGGGGTACGGCCGCCGGCGATCGTCATCGTCGGAGACGTGGTCAGGGTCGGCCAGGAGATCGAGATGGTTCGAGCGGAGCGGGTTCCGTGAAGTGGACGACCGGGCGATCGGTCAGGAGGACCGCGGGGGCTGAGGACGACACCACTCCCGGATCCCCCGCGCAGGACGAGGAGTCCCCGGCCGAGGACACCATGATCATACCGGCGTACCGGGCCGGCGACGATGACGACGACGCCGACTCGACCGTCGTCATGCCCGCGGTCCGCCTCGACGACGACCCGCCCCAGGCCCCCGGGCCCGGGGACGTGCTGATCGTCAACGCCGCGGGCGACCGCCCCGAGGTCTCCGAGGCCTCGGTCAAGTTCGACGTCTGGGCCGCCGCCCGCCCCGTCGCCACCCCGCGCCCCTACATCCCCGAATACCTCCCCGAGCCGCCCGCGCCCCCGCGCCCCGTCCCGGACCTCGCCGTTCACCGTCCCGAGCCCCCGGCCCCCGGGCCGGCCCGGGCGGCGACGCCCGCGGGCGCGCCGGCGGAGCGTGACGAGGACGCCGTACGGGCACCCCTCGCCGGCCCGGCGCCCCGCGAACCCGAGGGGACGGCCGCCGGCGGCGCCGCCGTGCCCGTCGCCGGGCACGAGCACGACGCGGAGGCGTCCTCGGAGGACGTCCCCGCCGTGGCCGCCACCGGCGTCCTCGCCGCCCCGGTCCGGGAACGGCCCGGCGGCCAGGAGGGCGACCGCGCGGACCAGACCGGGGACGAGGCCGCCGGCCACGCCCCGCAGGAAGCCCCGCACGGCCCGTCCGGCGCCCAGCCGGAGAACGAGGACGCCCCGCTCGCCACGACCGGCACCCCCGCGGGGAACGAGAACGCTCCGCTCGGCGCGAGCGACGTCCTCAAGGGGAGCGAGGACGCCCCGCGTGACGCGGCCGGCATCCTCGTGGGGAGCGAGGACGCTCCGCTCGACGCGGCCGGCGTCTCCGCTGTCAACGAGGACGCCTCGTCCGGCGCGACCGGCATCCCCGTGGGCGGCGAGGACGTCCCGCTCGACGCGGCCGGCGTCTCCGCTGTGCGCGAGGGCGTTTCGTCCGACGCGGCCGACGTGCCCACGGAGAGCGAGGACGCCCCGCACGACGCGGCCGTCGTTCCCGCGGAGGACGAGGGCGTCTCGTCCGGCGCGACCGGCATCCCGGTGGGGAGCGAGGACGCCCCGCACGACCCCGCCGATGTCCTCACGGGTGACGAGGACTCCGGCGCGGCGGAGACCGGCGCGGTGGCGGAGGGCGGGGACACGTCGCCGTCCGCCGCCGGATCCCCGGCTTCCCGTGCGGCGGAGGCGGAGATGGAGCCGGGCGTCGCGGTGGAAGGCGCCGCCGCCGGCGAGCCCGCCGCGATGGCCGACCAGGACGACGAAGCGGCCGGCGCTCTGCCCGGCGACCCCTCCCGCGACGCGGCCGAGCCCGCATCGCGGGATGAGCATGGTGTGGAGACGTCCTCTGAGGACGTCTCCGAGGCGGCCGGTGTCGGCACCGCTGCGGTTCCGGCGGAGGAGTGGTCCGGGGACTCCGGGGGTCCCGGCGCGGACCAGGCCGGGGACGAGGCCGCCGGGCACGCACCGCTCGACGCGACCGACGCACCCACGGGGAGCGAAGGTCCTGCCGCGGCGAAGCCCCGCGCGGTGAGGGGCGCGCCCGCCGCGGCGGAGGACGCCGCCGACGGCGTACCGGGGGAGACCCCCGAGGACCGCGGGCCCGACGCGTCCTTCCGCGACGCGGCCGAGCCCGCGTCGGCGGATGGGCAGGGTGCGGAGGCGTCTCCGGAGGATGTCTCCGAGGCGGCCGGTGTCGGCACCGCCGCGGTTCCGGTGGAGGAGTGGTCCGGGGACTCCGGGGGTCCCGGCGCGGACCAGGCCGGGGACGAGGCCGCCGGGCACGCCCGTGACGACGCCCCGTTCGACGTGACCGAGCTCTCCACATGGAGCGGGGACTCCGGCGTCGCCGGGGCCGGGACGGGCGATGGGCCCGGCGAGGCGGAGGACGCCGCCGACGTGGTGGCGGGCGGACACGAGGCCGGGGGCGTCGCCGTACCCCGCGAGGACGCCGGCCACGAAGACGCCGGCCACGAAGACGCCGGCCACGAAGACGCCGACGGCGCGGACGCGGACGGCGCGGACGGCGAGGATCGGGCGGACGCCGTACCCGGGGACGAGGACGCGGCGGTCGCCGTACCGGAGGACGAGGATGACGGCTCCGCCTCGGCCTTCGAGGACGCCGGGGACGACGACGATTCCGACGCGTGGCTGCACGAGGATGACGAGGGGGAGCCGGAGGACGCCCCGCCGACCGGGCTGGAGTCGGCCCTGTGGGTGCTGCGGGACCGGGTGCGGGCGCTGCGGTTCCCGCTTGACGTGCCCGGGGTGGCGCAGGCGCGGGCGGCCCAGGCGGAACTCGTCGCGCAGCTCGACGACTACGTGCTGCCGCGGGTGCGGCAGGCGACCGCGCCCGCGCTCGTGGTGCTGACCGGCTCCACCGGGGCCGGGAAGTCCACGCTGGTGAACTCGCTGGCCGGGCGCAAGGTGAGCGCGGTCGGCGTGCGCCGGCCCACGACCTCGACGCCGGTGCTGGTGTGCCATCCGGACGACCGGGAATGGTTCGCCGACGGCGGCCTGCTGCCGGACCTGGCGCGGGTCGAGGAGCAGGACGGGCGCGACTCGATCGTGCTCGCCGAGAGCCCCGACCTGCCGCCCGGCGTCGCCCTCCTCGACACGCCCGACATCGACTCGGTCGTCGAGGAGAACCACGCCCTCGCGCGCAAGCTGCTGAGCGCCTCGGACCTGTGGCTCTTCGTCACCACCCCGATGCGTTACGCCGACGCGCCCGCCTGGCGGCTGCTCGGCCTGGCCCGCGAGCGCGGCGCCCGCACGGCGATCGTGCTCTCCCGGCTGCCCGGCGACAACAAGCAGGCCGAGCACGTGATCCGCTCGCACTTCGGCCGCATGCTCGACGAGAACGGCCTGGGCGAGCTGGACCGGTTCGTCGTCCACGAGGTGCGCCCCGTGGACGGGCGGCTGCCCGCCGAGGAGGTCGCCGACCTGCGGGACTGGCTGCGCGAGTTCGCCGCCGACGCCGCGCGGCGCGCCGAGGTCGTGGACGGCACCTTCACCGGCGCGCTCAACAGCTTCCGCCGCCGCGTCCCGGAACTGGCGCGCCACCTGGACGGCCAGGTGGCCCACCGCGCCGAGCTGCGCCGCGACATCGAGGCGGCGTACGGCGCGGCGCTGGGCTGGATCGACGCGTCGATGCGGGACGGGTCGCTGCTGCGCGGCGAGGTCCTGGCCCGCTGGCGCGACTACGCCGCGGGCGGCGACCTCGTGCGCTCCCTGCAGATCCGGCAGTCCCGGAACAAGGCGCGCAAACGCCGTACCCCCGCCAAGACCAGGGCGCTCAAGGCGGCCCTGCGCAGCGCCATCGAGGCCGTAATCCTGGTGGCCGGGCAGCGGGCCGCGCAGGACGCCGTGGAGCGCTGGCGGGCGCGCGTCCCCTCGCTCGCGGAGACGTCCGGCCTGGGCGCGCCGTCCGAGGAGTTCGCCCGCCGTACCGACCGGGCGATCAGCGCCTGGCAGGAGCACCTGCTGGAGCTGATCCGCACCGAGGCGGTGACCAAGCGGAGCGTCGCCAAGCTGGTCACCTTCGACGAGGAGGTGATCGCGCTGGTCTTCACGGTCGGCCTGCTCGGGTACGGTGACGCGGAGGTTCCCGGCGGGCCGGGCGCGAACTCCCTGCCGCAGCGGCTGCTGCGCGGGCTGTTCGGCGCCGAGTCCCTGCGGAGCATCGGCGGGAAGGCCCGGAGCGACCTCCGGGCGCGGATCAGCATGATCTTCGATGAGGAGATGGTGAGGTACGGCCAGGCCCTGGACCGCGCCGGGCTGCCCGACGAGCGGGCGGCGATGCGGCTGTTCCAGGCGATGTACGGCGTGGAGTCCGCCAAGAACGAGGCGGCCCGATGACCACGACCACCCAGGCGCGGGCGGGGCTCGCGGCCCGGCTCGGCGGTCTCCAACGGGCCGTCGAGCACGGCGCGGGCCAGGTCGACCCGGCCGTGCTCCGCGAGGCGTCCGCGCTGCTCGGGCGGGCCGGTGAGCGGCTGACCCGGTCGGCCGACCACACCGTCGTGGCGCTCGCGGGCGGCACCGGCAGCGGCAAGTCCTCGCTGTTCAACGCGCTGTCCGGGCTCGACCTGTCCCCGGTGGGCGTGCGCCGTCCCACGACCGGGCACACGCACGCGTGCGTGTGGGGCGCCGACGAGGCCGCGCCGCTGCTGGACTGGCTGCGGATCCCCTGGCGCTACCGCTTCTCCCGCGCGAGCGCGCTCGACCGGCACGACAGCGGGCTCGGCGGGCTCATCCTGCTCGACCTGCCCGACCACGACTCGGTGCGGGCCATGGCGGACGGCGAGGCCGACCGCATGATCATGGCCGCCGACATGATCGTCTGGGTGCTCGACCCGCAGAAGTACGCCGACGCGTCCGTGCACCGCAGGTACGTCACCGAGCTGGCCGGGCGCGACGCGATCACCGTGTTCGTGCTGAACCAGGCCGACCGCCTCATGCCCGAGGAGGTCGCCGAGTGCGTCGAGGACCTGACCGGGCTGCTGCGCCGCGAGGGCGTCGCCGATCCGCGCGTCCTGGTCACCTCGGCGACCGAGCGGGCCGGGATCGACGGGCTGCGCGCCGTGCTCGCGCAGGCGGTGGCGTCCCGGCAGGCCGCCAACCTGCGCATCGAGGCCGACCTCGACCGGCTGACGCCGCGCCTGGTCCCGTTCGCGCCACAGGACGAGCCGCCGCCGACCACCGTGGACGAGGGCCGCCGCGCCGGGCTCATGGACGCGCTGACCGACGCGGTGGGCGTGCCCGCCGTGGGGGAGGCGCTGGAGAACGGCTACTCCCTGCGCGCCGCGCACTGGGTCGGCTGGCCGTACTCCCGCTGGGCCGCCCGCCTGCGGCGCGACCCGCTGCGCCGCATGCGGCTCGGCGACGTGCGCGAGGAGATCCGCGGGATGCTCGACGAGGTCGGCGCGGCGACGGTCCAGCCGGCCGAGGTGGGCAACGCCCTCGACGCCCTGGCCGACGGCGTGACCGCGGGGATGCCGGGCGAGTGGCGCCGCGCCGTCCGCGAGGCGTCCCGCTCCCGCGCCGCCGAACTGCCCGAGGCGATCTCCGAGGCCGTCGCGTCCTCGCCGACCGGGCTGGACCGGGTGCCGTTCTGGTGGCGGCTGTTCATGGTCTGGCAGTACCTCCTGGTCCTGCTCGTGGTCGTCGGCGTGCTCTGGATCGGCTCCATCGTGGTGTACGGCGTGGCGCGGGCGGGCATCCCGCCCCTCGGCCCGATGGGCGCGGTGTCGCTGCTCCCCTGGCTGGGGCTGGCGGTGGTGTCGTCACTGGGCCTGGGCCTGCTGTCGGCGATCGCGTGCCGCAACCTCATCGTGCTCGGGGCGGGCCGCGAACGCGAGCGCCGCGAGCGCGACATGCGCTCCCGCATCGAGGCCGTGGCCGAGGAGTACATCCTCGCCCCCGTCGAGCGCGAGCTCACCCGCTACCACGACTTCCACGCCGCCCTGGCCCAGGCGCGCGCCCGCTGACCGTCAGGGTCCCGATCCGCGCGGCGGGCGTCCCGGCGCTACGGTACGGCTCACGCCGGCCGCGGCGCCGCGGCGACCGGGGTTTTCCACAGGCGGGGTGATTCGGGGGAGTCGTCTGGAAGGTTGTCCACAGAACGTGGTTCGGGAGCGGGGGGCGGGGGCCGGGCCGGTCACGCTGGGGTGGTCGGGGCGGCGGACGGGCCGCCCGCACCGGATCCAGCGGAGGCAACCATGAGGGAAACGTATACGACCGTGGTGGGCAACGTCGTGGCCGAGCCGCGCGTGTTCGACCTGGGGGACGGCAACTGCGTCCTGTCCGTGCGCCTGGCCTCGACCCCGCGCGTCTACGACCGCTCCGCGCAGACCTGGCGCGACGGCCAGACCCTGTTCCTGACCGTGCGCTGCTGGCGCGCCCTGGCCGCCAACGTCGCCCAGTCCATCAAGATCGGTGATCCGCTGCTGGTGCACGGCAGGCTCGCCGTCCGCGAGTGGGACAGCAACGGCGTCCGCAAGACCTCGGTCGAGGTGGAGGCCAACTCCGTGGGCCACGACCTCAACCGCGGCGTCACCCGCTTCACCAAGTCCATCCGCCGCGCCGCCCCCGACCCCGAGACGGACCGCCGTCTGAAGGACTCCACCGAGGACTGGGCCACGGGCGTCGGCCCGGGCCACGCGTCGCCCGGAGCCGTGCCGGCGGGTTCCGGGCCGGGCCCGGCGCCCGGCGAGACCGCGCCGGGCGGGACAGTGGCGGCCGGGACAGTGGCGGGCGGGATCGCGCCCGCGGACCCGGAGGCCGCCACTCTCTGGGCCCCCGGCGAGGAGGACGAACGGCCCCGGGCCGCCTGACCGGCGGGCGGGGGCCGGTGCGGCGTGGTGCTCGCGCACCGGCCCCTCCACGGGCGGCGGCGATCGCCGGGGCGCGCCGTCGCGCCGTGCCCGCTCAGATCCAGACAACGCCTCGCATGGCGGCGGCTCCCTCCGTCAGCACGGGCGAATGCCCATGTCATCCGCATTGACCACGATATTGCCCCTGCCCCGATTCCCCTCGCGAACGCGCGCCCTCCGCCGCTTTTCGCGCTCCTCGGCCCCCATGGCCGCCCGGGATCCACCATGCCGGCCGATCCCGGCGCCCGGCGGACGGGCCGCCCCGCCGCCGTCCCCGGGCCCTGCCGTACCCCCCCGGGTTGCGCCCCGACCGAGGCCGCGCCGTATCCCCGGGCCGGGAAGGGCCGGGACGGGGCCGCGCCAGGCGGGGGCTCTTGCCGTACGTCCCGGGCCGCGCCGGGACCGGATCGCGCCGTACCTGGGCGGGACCGGATCGGTCCGCCCGGATCGGTCCGCCCCGGATTGGTGCCGCGCCGGATCGGGGGCGTGCCGGGAGGGGCGTACCGGGAGGGGGCCGCGCCATACCCTCGGCCAGGCCACGCCGAGACGGGCCGCGCCGAGACGGGGGCCATCAGCCGGGGCGCGTGCCGTACCTTCCGGGCCGCGCCGGGTACGGAGCCGCGCCGTACCCCCCGGGCGGCGCCGGACCTCCAGCCGGACCGGGACCGGGGCCGCGTCGAGACGGGGCGCGCCAGGCCGGGGCCGCGCCGTACCCGGGCCGGACCGGATCGGGGCCGCGCGTACGGGGGCCGTGTTGGGACGGGACGGGGGTCGTGGGCGACACGCCCGGGATCGCGGGTGGGGGGACCGGGACGGAGGCCGGGGGCGGGGCGGTGTGCGGCGGGGCATCCCGGCGTGTGCGGTGGGAGGGGAGGTGCGGGGGAGGGGGTGATGCCGCCGGGGCGGGTGTGGAGCCGGAAAGGAGGAAAGGTGCGGGCCGAATGTGACGGACAGTAATCACGCTCGCCGTTGCCGGACGTGTGGCGCGGGGCGCGGGGGGTGTGCGAGGGGGGCGTGGGAGTGTTGGGGAGGGAGGGGCGAGAGTGGGGAGAGGCTGGGAGAAGCCGGGGGAGCGGGGGGTCCGGCGGGGGCCGGGAAGGGAAGGTGGCGGGTTTCCTCGCGCAAGGCACGCGCTGCAACTATTGTGTTACACATCGTAAGGAGATGATGCCGCGAACACGGCGGCTCCGGGCAGCCTGGCCGCGGCCGGGCCATCGTTGGGGGATGGATGTCGGCGGTGCGGCAGGCTCCGGCAAACGCCCAGGAACCGGGCAGGCCGAGCAAACGCGGAGCGCACTCGGGGCGCTGGCCGTTGCTCGCCCAGCCGCCCGGGCTCGTCGGATACATGGTGGCGGTGGTGCTCCTGGAGCTCCTCCTGATTCCGGTGTTAGCGCGGACGACCCAGGTGAACGGGCGCGACCTGCTCGTCTTCGCCGCCCTGCTGGCCTGCGGCTCGGTGTGCATCGAGGCGACGCGCCGGCTCGGCATGCCCGCGGGCATCTCCCGCGACCTGCTCTCCGCCTGGTGGCTGCCGGTCGCGCTGCTGCTGCCGCCGGTCTACGCCCTGCTCGCGCCGATCCCGTTGCACATCATGCTGCAACTGCGCGTCCGGGCCACGCTGCTCTACCGGCGTGTCTTCACGACGGCCGCGGTCGGCCTGGCCGGCTGCACGGCCTCGATCGTGTTCCACGAGGCGGTGCCGGACCCCCTGGGCCGTCCCGCGGCGTGGCTGGTCGGCGACCACGGCCTCATGCTGCTGCTCGCCGTCGGGTGCGCGGCGATGTTCGCCGTCGTCAACACCGCGCTCGTCGCGGTGGCCGCGCGCGGCTGCGACCCCGAGGCCCGCTGGCGCGACGTGCTGTGGGACCGCGAGAGCCTGATCCTGGACGTCGTCGAGCTCTGCCTCGGCGTGCTCGTGGCGATCGCCTGCGCGCTCACCCCCGCGCTGCTCCTGCTCGCGCTGCCGCCGGTGGTGCTGCTCCAGCGCAGCCTGCTGCACGCCCAGCTCCAGGCCGCGGCCCGCACCGACGACAAGACGGGCCTGCTCAACGCCGCCGCCTGGCAGCGCGAGGCCGGCACCGAGATCGGCCGGGCCCAGCGCACCCACGAGTCGCTCGCGCTGCTCATCGTGGACATCGACCACTTCAAGCGCGTCAACGACAAGCACGGACACCTCGTCGGCGACCAGGTCCTCGTGGCGGTCGCCTCGACGCTCCGCAGCCAGCTCCGCGAGTACGACGTCATCGGCCGGTTCGGCGGCGAGGAGTTCGTCGTCCTGCTGCCGCACTCCGACCTGGCCGAGGCCAAGCGCGTCGCCGAACGCCTGCGCGTCCGCGTCGCCCGCATGGCCCTGCCCGCCGAGAACGCCATGGTCTCGGTCACGATCTCCATCGGGGTCGCCATCATGCGGATCCACGGCGACGATCTCATCGAGCTCCTCGCCGCCGCCGACCTCGCCCTCTACCGCGCCAAGGCCCTCGGCCGCGACCGCGTCTGCCTCCCGGCGGGCAACCGCCTGCCCGGACACCCCGCCGGAGCCGCCCCGGCCCACTCCGGCGGGGCCGCCCCCGCCCAGGCCCCCGCCCACTCGGCCGGCGCCGCGCCCGCCCACTCCGGCGGGCCCCCGTCGGCCCACTCCGGCGCGGCCCCGCCGTCCCCCCACTCCAACGGCACGGGCCCGGCGCACCCCAACGGGACGGGCCCCGCCCATCCCGCCGGGATCACCCCCGCCCATCCCAACGGGACCGCCCCCGTGCGTCCCGCCGGACCCGCGGCCGTCCACCCCCATGGGGCCGCCCCCGCCCACCCTTCACACGGGGACGGCCCCCCGCCGCCCGACTCGCCGCGCCCCGTGGACCAGGGAGACCCCTAGACCCTCACGTCACGGGACGCCTCCTCCGGCCGCCCCTCGCCGGTGCGAGGCCAGGGCGCGCCGGCGAGGAGCCCGTACGGCGGCGCCTCCGCCATGTCCGGGCGCCTGAGGCCGTACGCGGCCGGAGCCCTGCCGGGCGGACGCCTTCGTCAGAACCTCCAGATGGTCTTCCACCTGCCGTCGCCGTTGTGGAACTGGTATCCCCCGGAGTAGGGCATGTGGGTCTTCAGCCAGGTGCCGTTCGAGCAGGAGGCGACGCTGTACTCACCCTTCTTGGACACCGACTTCCCGTACGCCAGGAAGTTGGGGATCCCCGGAGCGCCGAAGACGATGGGGCCGCACAGCGCGATCGCCCGCAGCCGCGGCTTGGCGCAGCTCTTCGACTTGATGTAGAGAGCGATCTTCTTGTTGTTCTCGGGGTAGACCTTCTCGCTCCAGCAGCCGCCGCCGGGCCCGGGGTCGGGGGCGGCGGAGGCCGCGCCCGCCGTCGCGACCCCGAACGGCAGCGCGAACGCCGCCGCGACGATGGCCCCCGCCGCCATCTTCAATCTCACGATGCTCCTCCTGAGGATTCGCCGTTGATCAAGTGAGGGCGACGCTAGGGACCCCGCGTTGGCCCCGTGTTGGCTCCCCGTTGGCCCCACCGCCGGGGCGCCGGGATACCGGGGAGCCGAAGCCGGGGAGCCGAAGCCGGGGAGCCGGGCGCGGACGCCGTACGGCCGGATCGGCGGCTGCCGCCGGGGAGCCGCCGGAGCCGCAGGGGAGCCGCCGGCGGCCCGGGGCTCGCGCGGATCCCGTTCCCCGGGCGGGCGCCCGTCCGGCCGCCGTTCCCGGGGCGGGCCCGCACCGCGCCGCGGCCCTCCCCGGGGGGAGGAGCGGGCGGCAGCCGTACGAAAGGAGCCGCCGGGGGAGACCATCGGGGGAGGGATCCGGCGCGCGGGCGCCGATGGGATCGGGCTCGGGCGGGGCGGCACTAGGCTTAGAGGTATGGCGGAGTACATCTACACCCTGCGCAACGTGCGCAAGGCTCACGGCGACAAGGTCATCCTCGACGACGTCACCTTGTCGTTCCTGCCCGGAGCCAAGATCGGCGTGCTCGGGCCCAACGGCACCGGGAAGTCCACGCTGCTGCGGATGATGGCGGGCCTTGAGCAGGTCTCCAACGGCGAGGCCAAGCTGATGCCCGGGTTCACCGTGGGCATGCTGCAGCAGGAGCCTCCGCTCAACGAGTCCAAGACCGTGCTCGGGAACGTCGAGGAGGGCGTGGCCGAGACCAAGGCCATGCTCGACCGGTTCAACGAGATCGCCGAGCAGATGGCCACCGACTACAGCGACGAGCTGCTGGAGGAGATGGGCAAGCTCCAGGAGCAGCTCGACCACCGCAACGCCTGGGACCTCGACAGCCAGCTCGAGCAGGCCATGGACGCGCTCCGCTGCCCGCCGCCGGACGCCGACGTGACCAAGCTCTCCGGTGGCGAGCGGCGCCGCGTGGCGCTGTGCAAGCTCCTGCTGGAGAAGCCCGACCTGCTCCTCCTCGACGAGCCCACCAACCACCTCGACGCCGAGAGCGTGCTGTGGCTGGAGCAGCACCTGGAGAAGTACGAGGGCACCGTCCTGGCCGTCACCCACGACCGGTACTTCCTGGACAACGTCGCCAACTGGATCCTGGAGCTCGACCGCGGCCGCGCCTACCCCTACGAGGGCAACTACTCCACCTACCTGGAGGCCAAGGCCGCGCGCCTCAAGGTCGAGGGCCAGAAGGACGCCAAGCGCAAGAAGCGCCTGGAGTCCGAGCTGGAGTGGGTCCGGTCCAACCCCAAGGCCCGCCAGACCAAGAGCCGCGCCCGTCTCCAGCGCTACGAGGAGATGGCCGCCGAGGCGGACAAGTATCGCAAGCTGGACTTCGAGGAGATCCAGATCCCGCCGGGCCCGCGCCTGGGCACCACGGTGATCCGCGCCAACGGCCTGACCAAGGGCTTCGGCGACCGGCTGCTGATGGAGAACCTCTCCTTCGACCTGCCCCGCAACGGCATCGTCGGCATCATCGGCCCCAACGGCGTCGGCAAGACGACCATGTTCCGCATGATCACCGGCAACGACACCCCGGACTCCGGCGAGATCGTCATCGGTGACACCGTCCAGATCTCGTACGTCGACCAGAACCGCTCCGGCATCGACCCGGCGAAGAACGTCTGGGAGGTCGTCTCCGACGGGCTCGACCACATCAAGGTCGGCCACGTCGAGATGCCCAGCCGCGCCTACATCGCCGCGTTCGGCTTCAAGGGCCCCGACCAGCAGAAGCCCGCGGGCGTGCTGTCCGGCGGCGAGCGCAACCGCCTCAACCTGGCGATGACGCTCAAGCAGGGCGGCAACGTCCTGCTGCTGGACGAGCCCACGAACGACCTCGACACCGAGACCCTGTCCAGCCTGGAGAACGCGCTGCTCGACTTCCCGGGCTGCGCCGTGATCACCTCGCACGACCGGTGGTTCCTCGACCGCGTCGCCACGCACATCCTCGCGTGGGAAGAGGGCTCGAACTGGTTCTGGTTCGAGGGCAACTTCGCCGACTACGAGAAGAACAAGGTCGAGCGGCTGGGGGTCGAGGCGGCGCGGCCGCACCGGGTCACCTACCGCAAGCTCACCCGTGACTGACCCCTCCGGCATACGCCACGTATTCCAGCGGCCGGTCCGGTTCGCCGACATCGACGCGTTCCACCACGTCAACAACGTGCGCTTCCTGGACTACCTGGAGGACGCCCGGCTGGCGATGTTCCACGTGGAGCCGCACCATGACGGCGAACGCGGCGTGCACGGGCTCGTCGTCGCCCGGCACGAGATCGAGTACCGCCGGCCGCTGGAATTCCGCCACGACCCCGTGCGCGTGGAGTCGTGGGTGACCGAGGTGCGCCCGGTCCGCTTCACCCTCGCCCACGAGGTCCGGGACGACGAGCACGTCTACCTGTCGGCCCGCTCGGTGATGGTCGCCTACGACCTGGAGAACACCCGCCCCCGCCGCCTCACCGACGACGAGCGCGAGTACCTCTCCCGCTTCCACATCCCCGCCTGACCTCCTTCGCGTACGGCTCGCGCGGCTCCCGTACGGCGGCGCCGCGCGAGCCGTACGCGAGCCGGGACGTGGCGCGCGGTGGCGACGGGAAGGCGGACACGTCGGGCGCTATTCGCATCTGCCGTTAAACTGCCGGAAACCGGGGGCGTGGGCGTCGTGTGTGACGCATGATGGGACCGCGCCCCGACCACGGGAGGCCAGGTGCTCGTTTCGCTTGGCTGGGCGGCCGCGGGATTCGTGCTCACCGTCGTGGCGGCCGACCAGTTGCTGCTGGCCGCCGGGCGGCTGTCGGCCCGGCTGCGCCACCTGACCGCCGTCGCCGTCGGGCTCGCGGCGGCGCTGCCCGAGCTCATCGTGACCGGCGACGCGGTGGCCGCGGACGCCCCGCAGATCGCCGCGGGCACCCTGGTCGGCGCGAACGTGCTCAACCTCACGCTCGTCCTCGGCGTCGCCGGCCTGGTCCGCCCCGTCATCCTGCGTACCCCCCAGCCCCGCCGCCAGGCCCCGCTCTCCGCCGCCGCGGTGATCCTGTTCGGGCTGCTGCTGTTCGGCGGCCTCACCGTGGTGGACGGCCTGGTCCTGGCCGGGGCCGCCGCCGTGGCGGCCCTCCTGCTCGCCCGCTTCGTCGGCGCCGCCCGCCTGCGTGACCCGGGCTCCCCGCGCACCGAGGCCGTACGGCTGGCGCTCGGCCTGGCCGGCACCGTCGCCGGGGTGCACCTGCTCGTGTCCGGGGGCATGGACCTGGCCACCCACCTGGACGTCTCCCCGACCGTGCTCGGCTTCACGCTCGTGGCGCTGGGCACCTCGCTGCCCGACCTGCTGGCCGTCGTGCGCGCCCAGCGCCGCCGCGAACCCGACCTGGTCGTCGGCTCCCTCCTGGGCGCCAACCTGTTCGGCAGCCTGCTCGGCGGCGCCCTGCTCGCCCTCGGCTCCGACGCCCGCGAGGTCGCCGTACGGCTCAGCATGATCGACGCTCTCGAACGCACCGGCTTCAGCCCCGTCGTCGTCGCCCTCATGGCCGGCACCAGCCTCCTCGCCTGGCTGGTCCTGGCCCGCGACCTCCGCCTGAGCCGCCCCGAAAGCGTCCTCCTGGCCTGCGCCTACCTGGTGGCCCTCCCCCTCCTCGGCTGATTCGCCCCCGGGCCCGTCAGTACCTGACGAGCCCCCGCGGTCCCTCTCCTTCGGAGACGAGGGCGGGGTCGGCGGTGACGCCGGTGACCCGCATCGCCAGGGCGACGGCGAGCTCGGCGTCGGCGTCGGGCCCGTCCTCGCCGTCGCCGGTGAGCAGCCCCACGGCCCGGAGGTCCGCGAGGAACGGCTCGGCGCCCTCCTCGTCCTCCAGCGAATCACTCGGGAGGGCCGGATCGAGGCGGAACACCTCGTGACCATCCGCCCAGTGGACGAACTCCTGGTCGTGGTTGACGTTGCGGAACACCCCCGCGCTCACCGTCCCGGCCGACAGCGGCCTCTGCAACCTCTCGATGATGACCGAGAAGCCGTTCCACTCGATCAGGACCGTGCCGCCCTCGGCCCGCTCGGCCCTGATCAGGCCGTAGGCGACATCACCCGCCTCCATGTCGTCGTCGACCGGCTCGGCCCCGAGCCGCCGCAATGCCTCCTCGGGCGTGAGCCCCCGCACGAAGACGACACAGCACGGGTCATCCAACCAGGAAGCGCTCATGGGATCTCCATCGTCAAAGGCCCCCGGCCCGGGGGGCGAGTCCCTGCGCATCCTGTCAGGCGTCCCCGACAATCCGCGGGGCGGGATCAGCGGGAGCCCGCCCCCCGGATCGCCGAAGCCGCACGGGAGGAGGGGGACGGCCGGGGCCGCCGGGCCGGCCCGCTCCGGGGCGAGGCCATCCGGTCAGGGGCTGCCAGGGCGGGAGAGGGCGGTGGCGAGGTCGCCGGTGGCGAGCCAGGCGGCGGTGTCCGGGGGCAGGGTGGCGGCGGGAACGGGGGCGCTGGTCAGGACGGGGGCGCCGGGCGGGAGGGGGGCCGGATGCGAGCCGTAGTTGACGGCGCAGGTCAGGTCGCCGCGGGTGAAGGCGAGGAGGTCCTCGTCGCCCGTGTCGAGCCACCGGATCCCGTCCGGGAGACGGTCGCGGAAGGCGCGGCGCAGGGCCAGGGCGCGACGGTAGAACGAGAGCGTCGAACCGGGATCGGTGGCCTGCGCCTCGGCGGTGAGCGCGGACCAGGCCGCGGGCTGCGGCAGCCAGGGGGCCACGCCCGCGGGTGAGAAGCCGAACGGGGGCTCGGCGCCGGACCAGGGGAGGGGCACCCGGCACCCGTCGCGCCCGGCCAGCTCGCCCTTCGACCGCTCGAAGATGGGGTCCTGCCGGGCCTCAGGGGGAAGATCCTTCACCTCGGGGAGGCCGAGTTCCTCCCCTTGGTAGAGGTATGCCGAACCGGGGAGGGACAACATCGCCAGGAGCGCCGCGCGGGCGCGGGCGGCGTTGCCGTACCGGCTCAGGTGCCGCACGACGTCGTGGTTGGACAGCACCCAGGTCGGCGAGGGCACCTCGTCCAGGGTCTCGGTGATGATCCGGCGGGACGCCTCGGCCGACCAGGGCGCCTCCAGCCAGCGGAAGTTGAACGTCTGGTGCAGCTCGTCGGGCCGGACGTAGCGGGCGAGGTCCTCGGCGCTGTCCGTCCACACCTCGCCGACGGCCACCCGGTCCCCCTCGTAGGAGTCCAGGACGCGCCGCCAGTCGCGGTAGACGCCGTGGGTCTCCGGCTGCCCCCAGAACGGCAGGCCGGAGTGCCGCGACATCAGCGCCGGGTCGCCGACCGAGGGCAGGCCCTGCCGTTTGTACAGCCCCATCGCCACGTCGATGCGGAACCCGTCCACGCCCCGGTCCAGCCAGAACCGCAGCACCTGGGCGAACTCCTCGTGCACCTCGGGGTTGCGCCAGTTGAAGTCGGGCTGCTCGGGCGCGAACAGGTGGAGGTACCACTCCCCGTCGGGCGAGCGGGACCAGGCCGGGCCGCCGAAGACCGACCGCCAGTCGTTGGGCGGCTCGGGCGAGCCCGGCCGGAAGATGTACCTCTCGCGTTCCGGGCTCCCCGGCCCCGCTGCCAGCGCCTGCTTGAACCAGGGGTGCTCACTGGAGCTGTGGTTGGGCACGACGTCCACGATCACCCGCAGCCCCAGCCGGTGCGCCTCGGCGACCAGGGCGTCGAAGTCCCGCAGGTCCCCGAACAGCGGATCGACGTCGCGGTAGTCCGCCACGTCGTATCCGCCGTCGGCCATCGGCGACCGGTAGAACGGCGTCAGCCAGACCGCGTCCACGCCGAGGTCGGCGAGGTACGGCAATCGTGCGCGGATTCCGGGCAGGTCGCCCACGCCGTCGCCGTTCCCGTCGGCGAAGCTGCGGACGTAGATCTCGTAGACGACGGCGTCGCGCCACCAGGGCACCGCGGATACCTCCTACCGGGCGGGTGCGTTGACCATGCTGTGCGCCGCGTAGACCAGGTAGTCCCAGAGCCGGTTCTCCAGCTCGTCGGGCAGGCTCAACTCGTCCACCGCGTCGCGCATGTGCTTGAGCCAGGCGTCGCGCTCGGCGTCCCCGATCACGAACGGCGCGTGCCGCATGCGCAATCGCGGGTGCCCGCGTTCCTGGCTGTACGTGCCGGGACCTCCCCAGTACTGGATCAAGAACAGGCGCAGCCGCTCCTCGGCGCCCGCCAGATCGTCCTCCGGATACATCGGGCGCAACAGCGGGTCCTCCGCCACGCCTTCATAGAACCGGTGGACCAGCCGGCGGAAGGTCTCTTCCCCGCCGACCGCTTCGTAGAAGGTCATCTCAGCCACATTCCCAGCCTATGCCGTCCCACCCGGCACGCCCTCCCCGGCGACCGCGCCCCTCCCGCCCCCGTACGGCCCCGCCGGGCCCGCGCGGGCCGTACGCCCAGGCAGCGGCCCACCTCGCCGCGCACCGGCCGCCAGGATCGCCGCAGGAGGAAGTACTCCCGGGGAAGAGAAGGCCTCCCCCCGGGATGAAAAAGCACGGCCGTGGCGCGGGCCACCGGCCGTGCGGGCGGTGCGGAGGGCGGTGCGGAGGGGCGGTGCGGAGGGCGGTGCGGAGGGACGCGGGAGCCGTACGCCGGGGGCCGGCGGGTCAGGCGCGCGGGGCGGTCCTCACGGGATGGGCGGGGGCGGGGTGTCCCTGGTGGCCGGCCTCTCCTGGTCGGCGGGCCGGGACCCGTCGCCGGGGGACCTCCCGTCCTCGGCGCGGGCAGGGTCCGCCGGAGCGGCGGGCGCCGCGGGGGCCGCGGCGGGCGTGGCCGGGGCGGACTCCGCCGCCGCGGACTCCTCGGCTCTTCAAGTGGCGGCGGCCGCCACGGCGAAGCCCTCCTCGTCGAGGGCCTGCTTCACGCGGACGCGCAGCTCGCGGGCGACCTCCCACTGCTTGAGCGGCACGGTCTTGACCACGACCCGCATGACCACCGAGTCCGTGGACAGCGCCTCGACGCCCCACACCTCGGGCTCCTCCAGGATGACCGCGCCGTGGTACGCCTCGTCCTCCCACATCCGGACGGCGGTCTCCCTGAGCACTTCGCGCACCCGCGAGACGTCCGCCGTGTAGGCCACGGGGATGTCGAGGACGGCCCGCGCCCACCCCTGGGACTCGTTGCCGACGCGGGTGATCTCGCCGTTGCGGACGTACCAGACCGCGCCGTTGATGTCGCGGAGCCGGGTGATGCGCAGGCTGACCGCCTCGACCGTGCCCTTCGCCTGGCCCACGTCGATGACGTCGCCCACGCCGTACTGGTCCTCCAGCAGCATGAACACCCCGGCCAGGAAGTCCTTGACGATGTTCTGCGCGCCGAAGCCCACCGCGACGCCGACGACGCTGGCGCTGGCCAGCAGCGGCGCGAGGTTGAAGCCCAGCCGTTGCAGCATCATCAGCACGGCCGTGCCCAGGATCAGGATGGAGGCGATGGATCGGAGCACCGATCCGAGCGTCTCGGTGCGCTGGCGGCGGCGCTCGGTCAGCAGGATGGGCCCGCCCTCGCCGAGCTCGGGGACCCGCCGGCGGAAGCGCTTGGGCATCGTGCCCTCGGCCGCGCTCGTCGTCAGCCGGGTGATGACCCGGTGGGCGAGGTTGCGGATGAGCAGCGCGATGATCAGGATCAGGATGATGTCGGCCAGCCCCGCGACCAGCACGACCCAGGCCTGGTCGGGGAACAGGGCGGTGAAGGCGGGACAGAGGATCCCGTCGCGGCACGTGCCCTCGACGGCTTTGTAGACCTCGTCCCCGGACGGGATGCCGGTCGGCGTCGGCGCTGGCGAGAGCTGGAGCACGAGGTGGATCCCCCTCAGATCGAGTCGGTTGGCGAAAATGGCCCGTTATGCAACGGTAACCATAGTGCCGAGTGACCCGGCCATCGTCACCTTACGCCGGGGAGCGGGTGTGCCAGGGCCCGGGGCCGCGGAGGGCGGGCACGGAGCACACCGGTGACGTCGGGCGCGGACGGGATGCGCACCCGGAAGCGCATCCTGAGCCGTATCCGAGGGGGACCCCCTCGCCTCCGCGCGGGCGCGTGCCCGCGCGGGGGCCTATGGGGCGGATGGCGGGATCCGGCCCCGCGAAGGCGGCGTGATCGCAGCGCCTCCGCGGGGGGATCCGGCCCGCCCCGCCGGTCTGCCGGCGGCGGGGCGGGCACCACACCCCCCATCCGGTGGGGTGGGGTTGCGGAGCCGGCGGCACGCCCAGCGTCCGGGCTGGATCGGACGCTCCGCACCGGACGTGCCGCCGGCCCCTGGGGCCGCGGTGGCGCGATGAGCGAGGACCGGTTCGGCTCTCGAGTCCTCGTCGCATCGCTCTGCCCTGTCTATTCCACCGCGGCGAGCACGTGGGCCACCTTCGTGGCGGCGCCCGCCGGATCGTCCCCCCGGTGCATCCGCTCGCCCCAGGACCACCAGAAGTCCTGCGAGCGGTAGGTGACGTTCTCGGCGAGCGTGGTCGCGATCGGGTTGATCACACGGACGAAGGGTCGGCCCGACCTCGTGCGCACGATGCGTGCGAGGAGTCCTTGGGAATCAAGCTCGGCCACCAGCCGCTCCAGGTGCCCGAAGTCGTCCTGGCCCACCTGTCCTCCACCTCCTGAGTGAGAACCGCGCTTCGCTGCTGACCGCCAACATGTCTCACTTAGCGCAACCGGTCAACGACACGGACAGGCGGCTCAGGACTGGGTATGTTCTTGTTGGGCGGACGAAACCTCGTCCCTGGAGGAGGATTCTCGCCCAAGAGCCTCACGGCTCCGCTTCACAAGGGTGTCGCTGATGCAATCATTCGATTGGCACAGTGCGACCTCGGGGTCACACTGAGTCAGCGGGAGCGGAACCGGTCGGGATGATCGCGACCATCTGGACCTGCCAGCGCCGGGCCCAGCGGTCCGCGGATGAGAGGGGCCGGTCATGTCCGGCAGACAGCACAGGGAGACGGAGTTAGCGCGGCGGATCCGGGCCAAGGGCCTCGCCACCGGGGCCGGCATGGCCCAGATCGCCGAGCAGATCCACGACGAGTGCGGACCTCAGTTCGCCACGACGAGGATCAAGGCCCACCGTCTCGCGCACGGAATCGCTTTGGCCGACGTCATCGAACAGGTGCGCGCCCTGTTCGATGTGGACGGCAAGCCGGTGCCAGGCATCGGTGAGACGCTTCTGTCCGCGTACGAAAGCGGGCTCAAGAAACCCGGACCCGAATACCTCCATTACCTGTGCCAGGTCTACCGCGTCGAACCGGTCGCCCTCGGGTACGACGGCCCGTGCATCTGCGGTCATGACCACCGCAGACCGTCCGGCCAGGCCCGTGGCGACCTCCAAGAAGGTAAACCCGACACTTCCCCCACGGCGGACACGCCTGTCATCAGGAACACCTCGCCGGGTGGGGGCGAGGAGGACGAGAACGTGCTACGCAGGACCTTGTTAACTCTGCTGGGCGGCAGCGCCGTCGCGCTCGACGACAAGCTGCTCGGCGCCGTGGACAACACCCGTCGCAGGATGGACGACACCCTGGCGTCCGCGACGGTGTCCCCGGCCATGCTCGACGAATGGGAGGGCAACGTCGCCAGCTTCGGCCGGCAGTACATGAACGTGCCCACCCTCCGCCTGCTCTGCGACGTGCTGCTGGAGTTCAGCTCCGTGCGCCACGCCCTGAGCCGGCGCCAGCCGTACGACACCCAGGAGCGGCTGCTGAAGCTGGCCGCGCAACTCGCCGGCCTCGCGGGCATCCTGATGATCGACGTGGGCGATCACCGGCTGGCGCGATCCTTCTTCCGCACCGGCCGCACGGCCGCCGACGAGACCGGCGACCGGGCCCTGCGGGCCTGGGTGACGGTCCGCGAGTCGCTGGTGCCCTTCTACTACGGCGACATGCGCGAGGCGATCAACCTCGCCCAGAAGAGCCAGAGCCTGGCCGGGCAGACCCCGTGCGCCGCGGCGGCGATGGCGCCGATCGTGGAGGCGCGGGCCCTGGCGGCCCTGGCGGGCAACGGGCGCAAGGACGCCGTCGACAAGGCCAAGAACGCCCTGTCCCGGGCCCGCAGCGCCTTCTCCCAGATGAGGCCCGACCACCAGCGGGACGCCGCCTTCGGCTACACCCAGAAACAGCTCTTCTTCCACCAGGGCGACGTCCTCACCGGCATCGGGCAGACGCAGGAGGCCGAGGTCCTCCTGCTCAAGGCGCTCGACGCCTACGAGACCGAGTGGCTCGACCCGACCCTGATCCGCTTCGACCGCGCGCGCTGCCGCCTCCTCGAGGGCGACCCCGACGAGGCGCTCCGCCTGGGCATGGAGGCCATCCAGCGCCTCGACGCCGAGCACCAGAAGGCCGACATCGTGCTGCAGCGGGCCAAGGATCTGCTCACCACGGCCGAGCACAAGGACGCCAACGGGCGGGCGGTGCGGGAGTTCAAGGAATTCCTCGCCTCCATCCGCGACAACGAGTCCAACGAGAAGCAGGGAGCCATGGACCTATGACGTTCTCGATCCGGCGTTTCCGCCCCGAGGACCTCGACGAGGTCTGGGACTTACACCGGGTGGGGCTCGCGCAGGTCGGGCTGCGGCCCGGAGACGGCGTCTACTACGACGACGACTTCCCGCGCCTGCAGGAGTACTACCTCGACGACAACGGGGAGTTCCTGGTGGGCGAGGTCGAGGGCCGCATCGTGGCGATGGGCGGGCTTCGGCGGCTGGATGACGCAGCCGCGGAGATGTGCCGCCTGCGCGTGCACCCCGACTTCCAGGGACGGGGATACGGCGCGGCCATCGTGGAGGCGCTGGAGGCCCGGGCGATCGAGCTGGGCTACTCCGTGCTCCGCGGTGACACCACGCTCAACCAGGGGGCCGCGATCGAGCTCTACCGCAAGTTCGGCTGGCGCGAGATCCGTCGTGAGACGGTGGGGGGCCTCGTCAACATCTACGGCGAGAAGCGTCTGCCCGTGCGTCAGCCCCAGCGGGAGTCCTCCACCTGAGGACGGTTGCGACGGGGGCCGATCTCGCGATCGGGGACGCGAACGCGAGATCGGCGCTCACCGGCCCTCTCTCCGCGGCGCCATCGCCGGAGGCGGAGCGAGCCGGCCAGGTGCGGCCGCCTCAGGCGGGGAACACCTGGACATGCGCGGCGTCCACGCGCGGCCGCACCTCGTCACCGGGGGCGGACCGCCTCTCGCGACGGCAGGTCGTCGAAGACGGAGATCCGGGACGGGCGGGCCCGTCTACAGGAGGCGCCGGAGGCGCTCGACGACCTCGGGCAGGTCCGGGGGTTCCAGCACCTCGTCCAGGGCCTTGATCTCCTCCGGGGTGAACCAGGCACAGCCGAGGAAGGTCTCGCGCTCCTCGTCGGTGAACGCGGCGGCGCTCGCCACCGGGGTGCCGTCGAAGCGGGCCGCGAAGAAGGGCTCGATCTTGCGGTAGTGGACGCCGAGCCAGGTGAAGTCGCGGTCCACCGGGACCGAGACGTCGATCACGGCCGCCGGGTCCAGGCCCGTCTCCTCATGCAGCTCGCGGCGGGCGGCCGCGAGCGGGGTCTCACCCGGGTCCACACCGCCGCCCGGGGGCTCCCAGAAGGCGATCCCGCTCACCGGGTCACGCCAGCGCATCAGCAGCACCCGGTCCTCCCCGTCGAGACAGACGATCCGCACCGCGGGCCGGTCGCCGGCCATTCGCACCTCCACGCACGCCGTCCGGCACGTCATCGTTTCATGCCGCTCCCGGTGGCCGCACCGTGCTCCCGGTGGCCGCACCGCGCTCCCCGCCGGGCCGGATGAACGGACGACCCAGGCCCGGGCGATCAGCCCGCACGCGGACGAACGGCCACGACTCTCCGCAGTCGCCCGTAAGCTTGTCTCCATCACGCTCGACGACCCGGACGTCCAGCTCCGGGGCGGTGAGCTGCTGCTCCGAGACGGTTCTCCGGCGGGCTACGTCACCTCCGCCGCCCACGGCCACCCCCTCGGCCGTACGGCCGGGCCGGGATACGTGGACGGCGCGGAGGGCGCGTTCCCGGTGGACGTCGCCGGCGGGACGTTCTCGGCGCAGGTCCAGACGAAGGCCCCGTACGACCCCGCATCCTCGAAGGTGAAGGCATGAGCACGTATGTGTTGACGCTGTCCTGTCCGGACCGGCCCGGAGTGGTCGCGGCCGTGTCGGGGCTGCTCGCCCGGCACGACTGCAACATCACCGAGAGCCAGCAGTACGGCGACCGCCACAGCGGCCGCTTCTTCCTGCGGGTCCAGTACGACGGCGTCGACCTGCGCGGGGAGATCGCCGAGATCGCGGCGGAGTTCGCCTGCGACTGGGAACTGCACGACATGAGCGTGCGCCCGCGCGTCCTGGTCATGGTCAGCAAGCTCGGCCACTGCCTCAACGACCTGCTCTACCGCACGCGCAGCGGCCTGCTCGACATCGACATCGTCGCGGTCGCCTCCAACCACCCGGACCTGCGCCCGCTCACCCAGTCGTACGGCATCGACTACCACCACCTGCCGGTCACGCCCGAGACCAGGCAGCGGCAGGAGGCCGAGATCGTCACCCTGGTCGGCCACTACCAGGCCGACCTGGTCGTCCTCGCCCGCTACATGCAGGTCCTGTCCACGGACCTGTGCGAGAAGCTGGCCGGCAAGGTCATCAACATCCACCACTCGGCGCTCCCGTCCTTCAAGGGCGCCAAGCCGTACCACCAGGCCCACTCGCGGGGCGTCAAGCTCATCGGCGCCACGGCCCACTACGTCACCCCCGACCTGGACGAGGGCCCCATCATCGAGCAGGAGGTCGCCCGGGTCGACCACACCCACGGCCCCGAGGAACTGGCCGCCGTGGGCCGCGACCTGGAGTGCCTGGCCCTCGCCCGCGCCGTCCGCTGGCACACCGAGCACCGGGTCCTCCGCAACGACGACCGCACCATAGTCTTCCGCTGACCCCGCCTTCACCCCACGAGGGCGGCCGCTGCGTCCTGGCCGCCAGGGCCGGTCCCGGAGAGCCCCGGGGTCTCTCCGTCCCCTTCGACCCCGCCGCCCTCACCGGCTTCCGCCGCTGACGCCTGGCGTCACGGCTGCAACGGCGTGACCGCCCGCCTCCGAGGCGCCTGAGGCGGCTGGGGGTCACGCGGATGCGCCGGTGCGGCGCGCGGCTTCGAGCCGTGCGCCGCACCGGGGGTGGCACGTCAGGAGTTGGGCGGGGGGAGGATCTTGGCGGCGGTGGTGGCGGGGGAGTCGCCGAGGGTCTGGTGGGTGATCTTCTGGACGGTCACCCAGGCGTACTCGGCCTTGGTGGGGCCCTGGCCCATGATGGTGGTGACGCCCTGGGCGTCGGTCCAGCCGTGGCGGGTGGTGTAGGAGCCGTCCGGCCAGTGGGCGTCGCCCTTGGTGAAGAAGCGGACCTCGACCAGGGCGCGGGAGACCGGGGCGCCGTTGGAGTCGGTCACCGTGACCTTGGCCTGGGGCAGCCACCAGCCCTTGCCGGGCAGGTCGCGGGCGTCGGCGGCGGGCTCGGCGCTCATGCCGGTCACCGGGGCGACCACCTTGGCCGCGCTCACCTGCACGTCGTCGATCGCCCAGTACCAGTTGTTGCGCGCGTCGTGCATGCGCCAGCGCACCTCCATCGAGGTCGCGCCCGCCGGGACCTGGACCTCGCGGGTGACGTACTGGTCGCGGGTGCCGGCGTCGTCGGCGGTGCCCGGGCCGTACGCCAGCAGCTCCCGCTCCGTCCCGTCGCTGAACCGGACGTAGGCTCGGGCCCGCTGCCGGTCCTCCTGCCGGTAGTGCGAGGCGAAGCCGACGTGGACGGTGGAGCCGCCGGTGACGCGGTACGCCGGGGAGACGAGCGTGGAGTCGAACGGGGCGACCTTGGCCGGGTTGTCCTTGTCGTCGTGCTCGTCGGAGTCCGCCACCGCGATCACGCCGTCGCCGCGGGAGAAGGCCTCGCGGAGCTGGGTGTCGGCGGCGGTCCAGAACCTGGGCGTGACGAAGGACCAGCCGCGCCACTCGCGCATGCCGTCCGGCATGGCCTCGCTGGTCTCCACCTTCCAGCCCGCGGGGCCCTGGTGCGTCCAGCCGAGCAGGTCGGCGGGGATGCCCTCGTCCACGGCCGGCTGGAGCTTGACGCCGTCGAAGGTCTCGTTGCCGATCGTGCCGGTCAGCGCGTGCGGCTTGCGCGGCGGGACGGGCCTGGCCGGCCAGGCGGGCTTGGCGACCTCGACGGGCTTGTAGTCGCCGCCCATCGGGATCTCCACGGCCCGGATCACCTCGCGCCGGTAGAAGTCACGCGACTCGATGCGCACCTTCTTGGGGAAGACCTGGACGCGCAGCGCGGAGTTCTCGGCGGCGCTGAGGCCCTTCTCGCCGCCCTTGCCGTCCGGGCCGAACGAGGTCTGCACCGCGCCGGTGTTGACGGCGGCGAACCCGGCCGGGTGCCCGCCCGGCACGGTCCGGCGGCTCATCCAGTCGTTGCGGCGCAGGTCCCAGTGCGTGTGGCTGGTGAACAGCACGACGTTGGGGTGCTTGCCGAGGATGCCCAGGAGCCGGTCGGCCTCCTTGTAGTCCTTGCGGTAGACCTTGGGCGCCTGGTCCTCGACCGGCTCGGCGAAGGTGCCGGAGACGGTGTCCGGCAGCGGGTGGTGGCTGAACAGCAGCACCGGCTTGTCGGCGGGGTACTTCGCCAGCTCGGCCGCCAGCCAGGTGAGCTGCTCCTCGCCCAGGACCACCGCGTGCCCCGAGGCGTACGTCCCGTCGGTGGTGCCGATGTGGATGATCGGCACCCCGCGGACCGTCCGGGAGTGGTACGGCCCGGGCATGCCCGTGTAGCGCTTGTACCGGGCGACCTCCACCGGGTCGGGGTCGGAGGTGTAGAACTCGTGGTTGCCGATGGAGTACGAGATCGGCGGGTGCGGACTGGTCTCCACGGTCCGGAAGAGCTGCTCGTAGTCGCGCTCGCTGCCGTTGGGCACCAGGTCGCCGTTGAAGGCCAGGTGGTCGGCCCTCCCGAGCGCGTCGAGCTCGTTGAGCGTGACGGCGAAGTCCCGGGTGTCGCCCTGGACGTCGGAGACGACGTCCACGGTCACCGGCTTGGGATCGGCGCCGGCCGGGACCGCGGCGAACGTCGAGAGCGCCGCGGCCGCCAGGGCCGCGCAGATGTGCTTGGTACGGATCACGGCCAAACCCAACCGGATCCAAACGACCTCCCCGTTATCCGGAGGCGTCGGCGATCTTACGCGGAGGCGCACAAGAGGCCCCCGCGCGGTGGTACGGCTCGCGCGAGCCGTACCACCGGGCGGGAGGGCGGGTCAGACGGACAGGCCGGTGTGGGCGGCCATGAAGGTGAGGGTGTCGGCGGACAGGTCCACCGAGCGGCTGACGGCCCGCGCGCCGTGCCCGACCTCGGTCTCCCGGCGCAGCAGGATCGGCTTGTCGCCGGAGGTGGCGTGCTGGAGCGCGGCGCAGAGCTTGCGGGCGTGCAGCGGGTCCACCCGGGTGTCGCTGTCGAAGACGGTGAACAGCGTGGCCGGGTAGGCCGTGCCCTCCCGCACCTGGTGGTACGGCGAGTAGGCGTGCAGCCAGGCGAACTCCTCGGGCACGTCGGCGCTGCCGTACTCCACGTTCCAGGTCGCGCCCAGGCCGAACTTCTCGTACCGGACCATGTCGAGGAGGGGCGCGGAGCAGACGACCGCCGCGTAGAGGTCGGGACGCTGCGTGAGCGCGGCGCCGACCAGGAGGCCGCCGTTGCTGCCGCCGCTGATCGCGAGCCTGTCCGGCGTGGTCACGCCCGTCGCGATCAGGTGCTCGGCCGCCGCGTGGAAGTCGTCGAAGACGTTCTGCTTGGAGCCGAGCATGCCGGCCCGGTGCCACTCCTCGCCCTCCTCGCCGCCGCCGCGCAGGTTCGCGACGACGTAGACGCCGCCGGCCTCGACCCAGGCCAGGATCGACGCGGAGTAGCCGGGGGTGAGGGAGATGCCGAAGCCGCCGTAGCCGTTCAGGATGGTCGGGCGGGGACCGTGCTCGCCGGGCTTGGCGATCACCAGCATGCGCACGGTGGTGCCGTCCCTGGAGGTGTACGCCACCTGGCGGGCCTCGACCTCGCCCACCTCGACGGAGCCGGGGGCCTTGGCCCACAGGGTGGTCTCGCCGGTGCGGGCGTCGTAGCGCTGTACGGTGGTCGGCGTGGTGTTGTCGGTGTAGGTGAACCACGCCTCGTGGCCGCCCTCCGGGCGCTCGCTGATGCCGCCGATCGAGCCCAGGCCCGGCGTCGGCACCTCGCCCAACTTCTCGCCCGTGGCCAGGTCGTGCACGGTGATCTCGCTGATCGCGTGGCGGGTCCAGCCCGCGAGCAGCACCGGCCGGTCCAGGTCGTCGAGGATCGCGAAGTCGCTCAGCACCGCCTCGGGGTCCTCGGGCAGCAGGTCGCGCCAGGTCTCGTACGACGGGGTGGTGGGGTCCGTCACGCACAGCCGGGCGCGCGGGGCGTCACGGTCGGTGAAGACGTACATCCGGCCGTCGCGGCCGACGTACAGCCCGGTCTGGGCGTCAATGCCCTCCTGCACCGTGACCAGCGCCGGGCGGTCGGGGGAGGAGGCGGCGATGTCGGCCAGCCACACGTCGTTGCGCGGCGCGGTGCCCCGGGAGGCGGAGACCGTCAGCCAGCGGCCGTCCCGGCTCACCGAGACGCCGTAGTAGTTGGTCTTCTCCATGCCGTCGCCGAAGATCAGCACGTCATCGTCGGCCGGGGTGCCGATGCGGTGCAGGTAGACACGGCGGTGGTACTGCGACTCGCCCTCCGGCACGGCGTCGGCCGGCAGGCGCCGCACGTAGTAGAAGGCCTCGCCGCCGGGCATCCAGGCCACGGGGGAGTAGCGGCAGCGGTCGATCGGCCCGTCCACGCGCTCGCCGGACTCCACGTCCATGACGTACAGCGTGGACTCCTCGTCGCCGCCCTCGGAGAGCTGGTACGCCAGGCGGCGGCCCTCCTTGTCCGGCTGCCAGGAGTCCAGCGTGGTCAGGCCGGAGGCGTCGATCGCCATCGGGTCGATCAGGGCCCGCTCGGTCCCGTCCGGGTCCACCGTGTAGAGGACGGCGTGCTCCTGCTCCGCCGTGCGGCGCATGAAGAACCGCCGCCCGCCCCGCCACGCCGGCGCCCCGACGGCCCCCGAGCGCAGCAGCTCGGCGACCCGGGCGCGGAACCTCTCGCGCCCGGGCAGGCTCGCCAGGTGGTCGCGGAACAGGTCGTCCTCGGCCGCCAGCCACTCCTTGGTCTCGGGGGACTCGGGGTCCTCCAGCCACCGGTAGGGATCGGCGACCCGGATGCCGTGGATCTCCTCCACGATGTCGTCACGGCGTGCGGGCGGGTACGGCGTTCGCGTCATGAGGGCACCCTACTAAGGGGAGCCCGCGTGGCCCGACTTACTGCTTGACGTCCTTCATGTCCACGGTCTTGTCGGCCGGGGGCGCCTGGACGGTGACCTTGCCCCACTCGGAGTAGACCATGTCCATCTTGGTGGACTTGCCCTGGATCGGCATGTCCATCGAGGACTTGACCGGCAGGCCCTGGCCGTCCACCCACAGCTCGTAGGTCGCGACGACGCCCTTGAACATCTTCTTGACCTCGGCGATCTGCTGGTCGGTGATGCCGGCGGTCTCGTTCTCCAGCTTGGCGGCCTCGCCCGGCGGGAGCGCCGACTTCACGCTGCCGAGGGTGTCCTTGATGTACTTCTTGATGTCGATCTTCTCGAACGCCTCGTCCATCTTGATCTTGATGGTGTGGTGCGTCGTGTCGGTGGAGCCCACCTTCTCCTGCGTGGAGGAGACCAGCTCGCCCGCGGCGTTCAGCTCGGAGTTCTGCGCCATCTTCACGCTGGAGGACATGGCGCCGCCGATGGCCTTGAACATCGCCGAGGCGGGGTCCTTGGAGTCGAAGGAGACCTTGACCCAGGGCTTGCCGGGGGCGGCGTCCTTGCCGGTCTGCATGTAGAGGGCGTCCTTGAGGATCACCATCCGGATCTCGCCCTGCTGCGGGTCGTTCATCTTCATGTCGATCTCCGGCGTGCCGGAGGCCAGGCTGAAGGCCATGATCGACTTGGTGCTCTGGCCCGCCGCGTCCATGGTGAGCTCGATCTTGGCGCTCTTGTGCGTCTCCATCTGCTTCTGCATCAGGGACGAGACCTCGGCGATGGTCGCCTTCGGCGGCGCGGCCGGCGCGGAGGAGGCCGCCTCACTCGCCGCGGCCGGGGGCTTCGCCCCGCCGTCGGTGGCCGTGGGGCTCTGGGAGCCGCAGGCGGTCAGCGCGGCCAGGGCCAGCGCCGCCGCCCCCGCGGCGACGTACTTAGCAGGGCGAAGCATGAAAAATCCCCTCGTATAAGGCTTGCGTAAGCCGGGCCATGCTAGCGAAATCACCCAAAGATCGTGCCGATGTCAGTGAATTCCCAGGACATAGGGGATTCATTATGGTTTGCGGCTTAGATCGTGGATCTTTCCCGCCGGCGGATCCGCGACCGCGCCCTGCCCCCAGCCGGAGAAGGTGAGGTCCCACCGCTTCGGCCCGTCGGGGCCGACCGGGATCAGGGCCAGCCGCAGGGGCTCACCGCGCCGGTCCACCCAGAGTTCGTACTCGCGGACGCCGCTCCGCCGGGCCGCCTCGGGAGCGACCTGGACGATGTACCGGTGTTCGTGGCCGCTCCCGCGCGCCACGCGCATCGTCGAGGTGACCCGCCCGCTCCCGAGCGTGCGGCGATCGCCGCTCGCCTCGATCGCGTAGAGCAGTTTGTCGGCCAGGGCCCGATCAAGGCGGGCGCCCGGGCCGTCGCCCGTCAGTGAGTTCTTGATCCACCGGGCGCCGGACGCGCCGGGGTCGGTGTAGCTGTGCGTCGCGGTCAGGACGACCCGGAGGCGCGGGCCGTCCGACAGGGAGATCTTCGCGTCGATCAGCGGGTGCGCGCCCCTTCTGTCCACGGCCATGTCGTAGACGACCCGCTTCCCGCCCTTGTGGTCCGTGGTGAGGTGCAACCGGAAGCTCCGGTACCGGTCCATGCGGTCGGCCAGCAGGGCCGAGAGCTGCTGAGGGGAGGCGTCCGCGGGGGCGGTCGGGAGCGCGGAGGGCGGGGGAGCGCCTGCCCCGGACGTCGGCGAACCGCAGGCCGCGAGCCCGGTCAGGAGGAGAACGGCGAGGCCGCCTCGGAGGGGTGTGGGTGTCGGCATGCCGCCTTCTGTGCTGATTCGTGGGAAACCGCGTCATGGTATGCGGAGCGGGGAAAAGGGGCGAGTGGATCAGGTGGCGTCGGAAGGCGGGCAGGTGGGTATCAGGGGGATGACGCCGCTGAGGCCACCGCGAATTGGGGTGGCGGCAGGGGCGATCCAGAGGTCACACTTGAAGTAAGGACGGCCACTGCGGCGATCGGTCCGCAGGCCTTCCGGCGGAGGTCTACGTGACGGATGCGCCCGGACCGCGTGACTGCGGGCCACCAGCCGGGTCGCGCCTCGGCGCGACCCCTCTCCCAGTGTGCTCGGCCGCCCGCGCGGTGGCGCGCTCGCGAGGGGTCTCGTGATGCGCCAGGTCCTGCTCCTCAACGCCACCTACGAACCTCTCACCACGCTCTCGCTGCGCCGGGCCGTCGTCCTCGTGCTGCGGGAGAAGGCCGACGTCGTCCACCGCGACGGGCGGGGCGCCGTGCTGCACTCGGCGACCCGGGCCGTGGACGTGCCGTCGGTGATCCGCCTGCGCCGCTACATCAAGATCCCCTACCGCTCGCGCATCCCGCTCACCCGGGCCGCGCTGATGCGGCGCGACGACTTCCGCTGCGCCTACTGCGGCCACCGCGCCGAGACGATCGACCACGTGGTCCCGAGGTCCCGGGGAGGCCCCCACACCTGGGAGAACTGCGTCGCCTCCTGCCGCGCCTGCAACCACCGCAAGGCCGACCGACTGCTGGAGGAGCTGGGGTGGACGCTGCGCGTCGCCCCGGTGGTGCCACGCGGCGCCCACTGGCGGCTCATCGGCGCCCTCGGCGGCGACGGTGACCCCCTCTGGGTGCCCTACCTCGGACAGACCGCCGCCTGACGCCCGGCCCGGGCGCGCCCGCGCCCGGCCCGGTCTCACCCCACACGGTACGGCTCCCGCGCGGCCGCCCCCTCGGTACGGCGGAGCCGCTCCGACACGAGCGCGGCGGCGGCCACCGCGAGCGGCCCGAGGACGTGCCACCCGCCGATGGCCAGCAGGCCCAGCTCGAACAGCAGCCCGGCCAGGGCCGCCCACCACCCGGCCCGGTAGCGGGGGAGCAGGCGCAGCGCGGCCGCCATGCCCATGGCGTACGTCGCGACGAGGAACGCGGTGGCGATCAGCACGAGCCGGTCCGCGCTCCAGCCGAACCCCGCCGCCCCGGCGAAGACCAGGACGGTGCCCGCGGCGAGCACGGCCAGGCTGCGGCGCGGCACCTCACCGGCCCGACCGCCCCGGGCCAGCCAGGACGGCAGGGCGCGGTCGCGGCCGAGGGCGGCCCCGAGCCTGGCCGCCGAGGCCAGGTAGGCGTTGAGCGGGCCCAGCGTGATCACCACGGCGACGATCGCCGCCGCGTGCTGGGCGGAGGAGCCCAGCGCCCGCGCCAGCATGACCGCGAGCGGCGCGTCGGTGCGCCCGGCCCCGGGCCCCAGCACGAGCACGCTGGTGGCGGCCACGCCCAGGTAGAGCACGCCCACGATCACGAGCGCGGCGGCCGTAGCCCGCCGGATGTCCCGCGCCGGGTCGGCGAACTCCCCCGAGAGCTGGGCCATCGCCTCCCACCCGTTGAACGACCAGAGCAGGAGCGCCATCGCCGGCGCGACCGCCGAAAGGCCGTACGGCGCGAACGGGGTCAGGTTCTCCACCCGCGCGTGCGGGGCCGAGACCACGATCGTGACGACCAGCAGCGCGGCCAGGACGCCCATCAGCGCGAGCTGGAGCCGGCCCGACACCCGCAGGCCGCCCCAGTTCGCGCCCAGCGCCACCGCGACCAGCACCCCGGCGGTCACGAGCGTGACCGCGCGGCCCCCGCCCACGGCCGAGGCGACGTACGCCCCGCCGAACATCCCCAGCGCGGGCACCCCGATCGGCACCACGAGGTAGAACCACCACCCGGTCACGGTGGCCGCCGGCCGCCCGAACGCCCGCTCGGCGAACGTCGCGACCCCGCCCGCGTCGGGATACCTGCCGCCCAGCGCCGCGAACACGGCCGCCAGCGGGACCGACATCACCACCAGCGCGGCCCAGGCCAGCAGTGACGCCGGCCCCGCGATCCCGGCGGCCAGCCCCGGCAGGGCGAGCACGCCGGTGCCGAGCACGGCTCCGACGTAGAGGGCGGTTCCCTGGGCGACGGTGAGACGACTCATGAGGCACGAGTGTGTGATCTCCGCGCACCCGGCGACAGTGACGGATTCGCCAACTACCGCTAGATTTCCGACATGGCCCACACCGTGGCGCTCCTCGTCCTGCCCGGCACGCCGCCGTTCGAGCTGGCCGTGCCCTTCGAGGTCTTCGGCCGCGACCGCTCGGCCCACCTGGGCGTCGAGTGGTACGACTTCCGCCCCTGCTCCCCGGACCCTCGCGTGGAGGCGGGGTTCGGCTTCAGCGTGGCCACGCCGTACGGGCTGGACGACCTGGTCGCGGCCGACACCGTGATCGTGGCCGCCTGCGAGAGCGCCGCCGCCCCGATCCCGGCGAGCGCCGTCGAGGCCGTGCGGCGCGCGCACGAGCGCGGGGCACGCGTGGCCTCGATCTGCACGGGGGCGTTCGTGCTGGCCGAGGCGGGGCTGCTGGACGGGCGGCGCGCCACCGCCCACTGGCTGAACGCCGCCGAGCTGGCCCGGCGCCATCCCCGCGTCCGGGTGGACCCGAGCGTGCTCTACGTGGACGAGGGGGACGTCCTGACCTCCGCCGGCAGCGCCGCCGCCCTCGACCTGTGCCTCCACATCGTCCGCCGGGACCACGGCGCGGCCGTCGCCGCCGCGATCGCCCGCCGCGTGGTCGTGCCCCCGCACCGCGAGGGCGGCCAGGCGCAGTACGTCGACCTGCCCGTCGCCGCCGCCCCCGGCGACGGCCTCGCCCCGCTGCTGGACTGGGCCAGGGAGCGCCTGTCCGGGCCGCTGTCGGTCGAGGACCTCGCCCGCCGGGCCGGCACGAGCAGCCGCACCCTGCTGCGCCGCTTCCGGGCCGCCCTGGCCATGACGCCGCAGCGGTGGCTCACCCTGGAGCGGGTACGGCGGGCGCAGGCCCTCCTGGAGACCACCGCGGCCCCGGTGGAGACCGTCGCCCGCGAGTGCGGGTTCGCGACGGCCGCCGCCCTCCGCGAGCACTTCACGCGCGAGGTGGGCGTCCCGCCGCACGCCTACCGCCGCGCCTTCGCCCGCGCGAGCTGACCCGCGTTACCCTTTCCCCATGCCCCGCTACGACTACAGGTGCCGCGCCTGCGGCTCCACCTTCGAGCTGACCCGTCCGATGAGCGAGTCCGGCGAGCCCGCGACCTGCCCCGAGGGCCACGACGACACCGTCAAGCTGCTGACCACGGTCGCCATGACCGGCAAGGCCGGCGCCCCCGCCCCCTCCGGAGGCGGCGGTTGCTGCGGCGGAGGCTGCTGCGGCTGACGCCGTCACCCGCCGGGGCAGCGGTTGTCGCCGCCGCTGTGCTCCACGCAGTGGCCGGGCGGCGGCGTGAAGCGCGGTGCGGCGTCGTCCGCCCGCCCCCGCTGCCCGAGCGCGAGCACCGCCATCACCAGCGCCAGGCAGACCGCCGCGCTCAGGCCGTACGCCCAGGCGGCGAACTTCCGCCGGCCCAGCCCGGCCACGAGCGCGGCGGAGGCTGGCGCGGCGACGAGCACGACCGCGGCCGCCACCAGATACCCGTGGGCCGACGCCTCGTCGAACCCGTGCAGCCGGGCCCCGCGCAGCCCTTCCGCGACCGCGTGGAAGAAGAGCCTGGGCGTCCCCACGAACCACACCAGGGTGAGCCCCACCAGGCCGAGGTCCACCCAGATCCCGCCGCGCCGCCCGTCACGCCTCACGTTCCCGACTCTTCCTCCCGCGCGTCGCGGAACGGCCACGCGCGCCCATCGCTTCGGCGTCACCCGGATGAAGCCCGGACGGCCGTACGGCCCGCGCGAGGCGGGCGCGGGCCGTACGGCGGCATCGGGGCCGGTGTGAACCGGTCAGCCGGTCTTCTGCCACAGGGCGGGGGCGTTGGGCGGCTCCCAGCCCGCCTGGGAACGGTGGGCCTGGAGGCAGCGGTAGGCGGCGCCGCCGTAGGTGACCTGCGCGCCCACGGCGTACGACGTGCCGGCGGCCCAGGTGCCCGACGGGGGAGTGGTGTCGGTCGGCGTCGGGGTGGGCGTCGGGGTCGGGGTGGGCGTGGGGTCGGGGTCGCCCGCGCCGATCTGCAGGTCGACGCAGGAGTAGAAGGCCATCGGGGTGTCGGCGATGTTCCAGATGGCCAGGACCTTCTGGCGGCCGCTGTAGCCCGAGAGGTTCACCTGGTGCGTCACCGTGCTCGGGGGACGCCTGCCGCCCTCGTTGAAGACGGCGACCCGGGTGTTGCCGATGTAGTACTCCCAGGTGGTGGTGGCGTGCACGGCGGTGAGGCGCCAGGTGAAGGTGACCGAGTTCCCGACCCGGGTGGCGGGCCAGGGCTTGCTCTCGTCGCTCAGCGGGGCCCAGCGGGCGTCGCCGGCGTGGCAGTTGCGCTGGCCCTTGGGGCCTTCGACGCTCTGCGGCTCCCAGATGATCGGGCCGCAGTCGGGGACCTTGCCCTGGGCGCAGTTGGCCTGGCGGCTGGGCGGGGAGGAGACGTAGCCGTGGGCGTACGCCGGCGTGGTGGAGAAGATCATGGCGCCGACGGCGAGCACGGTCAGGGATACGTAGAGGACGAATCTTCGCAAGGGGGTAGCTCCTTTCGCGTCGGGAACCGGTGCGTCAGAAACCTGCGGTGATCTTGGTGAACTCCCAGTCGGCCTGGGCGATGCCGCTGCAGTGCGAGGTGACGCCGCCGCCGGGGCAGGGGCGGTCGCGGTTGACGGCCCAGTAGGCGAGCCGGGTGAGCCCTCTGGCCTTGGCCCAGTCCCGGATCCGGGTCCAGGTCGCGGGCGAGGTCAGCTCCTGCTGGTCGGACAGCCCGTTCATGCCGGAGATGCCCATGCGGGCGTACGCCTGGGCGTCGGTCCACCCGAAGGCGCTCTTGAGGGCGTTCTTCAGGCCCTCGGAGGCGTTCACCGTGTCCTGGTACATGTCCGTGCCGCCGAAGTCGAACGGCATGATCGTGTAGTTGTCCACGGGCACGGCCAGCTCACGCGACCTGTTGATCAGCCGTACGCCGTGGGCGTTGGGCCCGCGGGTGGTGGTGCCGAAGGTCACCACGATCTTGACGGCCGGGTTGCGCTGCTTGACGATCTTCAGCGCGTTGAGGATCCGGTCCTGGACGGTGTAGTTCTCGAACTCGTCGGTGTTCTCGATGTCGAAGTCCACAACCGCGGGCCCGACCGCGTCGATCACCCGCTGCACGGCGTCGGCGAAGGCCTGCGGGGTCGAGCAGTTGGGGCCGAGCTTGTTGCCGCTCCAGCCGCCGAAGGAGATCTGCACGTTCCCGCCCTTGGCCTTGATCGTGGAGATCGCCTGCGCGTCCGGGCCGCCGGTCAGCGGGCGCTGCCCGTCCCAGGCGGGGTTGCAGCCGCCGCTGGCCAGGATGAACGCCATGGTGAACGACTTGATCCCGGTGGCGTCCATGACGGTCCCGGGGTTGGGCGGGTTGCCCCAGCCCATGTAGAGGTACGGCGCGCCGGGCATCTTGCCGGGCTGCGGGTTCGTGCAGCCGGTGGTGGTGGCGGTCACGTCCCGGCCCGCCGACTCGCCGGAGGAGTTGTAGGCCCTGACGGTGTAGGTGTGGGTCTCGCAGGCGGCCAGGCCGCCGATCGTCGCGGTGGTGCCGGCGACCTGCGCCCTCTGCGCGGTGCCCTCGTAGACCCGGTACCCGGTCACGGTCCCGCTGGAGGCCCCCCAGCTCAGGGTGACGCTGGTGTCCGTGGCGGTCGCGGTCACCGGCCCCGGCTGCCCCGGGGCCCCCGGGTTGCCGGTGCCGGTGCAGGACTGCCCGTTGAGCGTGCAGTTCGACGGCACGGCGGAGCCGGGCGAGCCGATGAAGCCGAAGCTCACGCTCGCCCCCGGGGCCACGGTGCCGTTCCAGCCGACGTTGGTGAAGGTGAAGCGCTGCCCGCTGCGGGAGACGGTGGCGTCCCAGGCGGAGCTGACGGTTCCGCCGGCGGGCATGTCGACGGCCACGGACCAGCCGTTGATGGCCGTCCCGGTGCCGTTGGTGATCGTGTACCTGCCCTCGAAGCCCGAGCCCCACTCGGCGGTCTTGGCGAACACGGCGGTCGCCGAGGCCGCCGCGTGGGCGCCTGTGGGCACGAGCAGGGAGAGGAGAAGGACCGCAAGGCCGGTGAGGGCGAACAGGGGTAGGCCGCGCCGCATCATCGCTCCCGGAAAGGAGGTGGACTGGGGGACCCACGCAACGACCGGATCGCGTGGCGGCGGAATCCGGGACGGGTTGCACATTCGCCCCGGATTCCGGCTCGCGGGCTCGTGCACGCCATTGTGCCTCGCGCCGACGTTTCTATTAAGAAAGTTTCCTAAGAGTTATTGGGATCGTAACCCCGCCCGAAACCCCCCGCAAGACCCTTGCGTTGCCGTGCCGTTCCCTGGAACGCCGTACGGCTCGCGCCGGGGCGGGCGCGAGCCGTACGGGATGGAGATGGCGGGAGCCCGGGGGCTCCCCGGTTCACCTGGAGAGCTGGGACAGGTCCCGGGAGGCTCCGGTGGAGGCCGACGTGGTCAGCGCGGCGTAGGCCTGGAGGGCGGCGCTGACCGGGCGACGGCGGTCGCGGGGGCGGTAGCCGTTCAGCTCCTTGAGGAGGCGCTCCCTGCGGGCGTCGAGCTCGTCGTCGGGGACGTCGAGGCGGAGGGTGCGGTTCGGGATGTCGATCTCGATCGCGTCGCCGTCCTCGACGAGGGCGATGACGCCGCCCTCGGCCGCCTCGGGGGAGGCGTGCCCGATGGACAGGCCCGAGGTCCCGCCGGAGAAGCGGCCGTCGGTGATCAGCGCGCACGCCTTGCCCAGGCCCTTGCCCTTGAGGAAGCTCGTCGGGTAGAGCATCTCCTGCATGCCCGGGCCGCCCTTGGGGCCCTCGTAGCGCACGATCACCACGTCGCCCGGCTTGACGTGGTTCGCCAGGATCGCGTCCACCGTGTCCTCCTGGGACTCGAAGACGCGGGCCGGGCCGGAGAAGCGCCACAGCTCCTCCTCGACCCCGGCGGTCTTGACGATCGCGCCCTCGGGGGCGAGGTTGCCGTAGAGGACGGCGAGGCCGCCGTCCTTGGTGTAGGCGTGCTCGACGGAGCGGACGCAGCCCTGCTCGCGGTCGAGGTCGAGGCTCTCCCAGCGGGCCTCCTGCGAGTAGGCCTTGATCGTGCGCTTGTTGCCGGGGGCGGCGTGCCAGAGCTCGATCGCCTCGGGGAGCACATTCGGCGACTTCGGGTCCCACTTGTCGAGGAACTCGCCGAGCGTGGCCGAGTGGATCGTGCGCACGTCGCGGTTGAGCAGGCCCGCGCGGTCGAGCTCGCCGAGGATCGCGGGGATGCCCCCGGCGCGGTGGACGTCCTCGACGTGGTACTTCGCGGTGGCCGGGGCGACCTTGCAGACGCAGGGCACGCGCTGGGACAGCTCGTTGATGTCCTTGAGGCCGAAGTCCACGCGGGCCTCGCGGGCGGCGGCCAGCAGGTGCAGGATCGTGTTGGTCGAGCCGCCCATGGCCACGTCGAGCGCCATGGCGTTCTCGAAGGCCGCCCGCGTGGCGATGCTGAGCGGCAGCACCGACTCGTCGTCGCCGTCGTAGTAGCGCTTGGCCAGGTCCACGATCACGCGGCCCGCCTGCTCGAAGAGCCGCTTGCGGAACGCGTGGGTGGCCAGCGTGGTGCCGTTGCCCGGCAGGCCCAGGCCGATCGCCTCGACCAGGCAGTTCATCGAGTTGGCGGTGAACATGCCCGAGCACGAGCCGCATGTCGGGCAGGCGCTCTCCTCCATGGCCAGCAGGTCCTCGTCGGACACGCTGTCGTCGGCGGAGGCGATCATCGGGTCGATCAGGTCGAGCTTGCGGCCCGGGGTCTTGCCGGCCTCCATCGGCCCGCCGGAGACGAAGACCGTGGGGATGTTCAGGCGCAGCGCCGCGAGCAGCATGCCCGGGGTGATCTTGTCGCAGTTGGAGACGCAGACCAGGGCATCGGCGCAGTGGGCCTGGACCATGTACTCCACGGCGTCGGCGATCAGCTCGCGCGACGGCAGGGAGTAGAGCATGCCGCCGTGGCCCATCGCGATGCCGTCGTCCACGGCGATCGTGTTGAACTCGCGCGGGATCGCGCCCGCCTCGCGCACCGAGTCGGCGACGACCTCGGCGACCTCGCGCAGGTGCACGTGGCCGGGCACGAACTGGGTGAAGCTGTTGGCGATCGCCACGATCGGCTTGCCGAAGTCGGAGCCCGCTACGCCGGTCGCCCGGAGGAGGGCCCGGGCACCGGCCATGTTCCTGCCGTGAGTGACCGTACGAGACCTGAGGGCGGGCATAGAGCGGCTCCCTGTCGAAGACACCTGGAAGTGGTCTCTCGATGGTAGTCCCCGCCGCCCGTTCCCTGAGACATGCCGTCCATCAGATGGGACGCGCCCTCCCGGTCCCCGGACGCGCCCACGCCCCGGCCGTGTCCCGGCGCCCGTCGCGGCCCCGCCCCGTCACCGCCCCGCCCCGTCGCGGCCCCGCCCCGTCACCGAGTCCCCGCCGATGTTCACGCGTCCGGGGGCGTGCCGCCGTGGCCGGTCGCGCGCCGTGCCCGGAAACGGGTACGGCGCCTGCCTGGCCGGGCGGCGCCGTACGGGATGACGGGGGGTCGGGGGATCGGGGGATCGGGGGTCAGGAGGTCGGGTATCTCGGGGGCAGGACGTTCTCCGCGGCGCGGGCGATGCGCTCGATCTCGGTCGCGGTGAGTGTCTTCTCCCGCTTGGTGATCCACTTCCGGACGCGGCCGCCCTCGAAGACGTCCACGTCGCGGATGTTGAGGATCTTCCAGGGGATCGTGGGGCCGTAGATCGCCAGGGAGGGCACGACCTGGACCTCGCGGCCGATCGCCTGACCGATCAGCTCGGCGGCGCGGTCGGCCTCCCAGCGGGCCTCGTCCAGGCGCGGCTTCTGGCTGTGCGGCCCGTGGAAGAGCTTGCGGTGGGACATCGCGCGCACCGGGAGCCGGCGGTCCCACTTCTCCGAGTCCACGGCGTAGACCCCGGTGGGCCCGATGACCAGGTGGTCGATCTGGGCGTCGCTGCCGGGGATCGCGCGGGCGTGCAGGGCGCGGTAGCCGACGCGCTCCAGTTTGCGGAGCTGCGCCTCGGTGCGGCGTTCCGCGGCCGACGCCCGCCGCCAGGCCTCGATGGAGGAGGTGGACCTGGCGCGCTGGACCGTGTCGGCGATGACGGTGAGCACCGCCGCCGTGAGTCCGAGCCGCCAGTCCGTGAGCACGGTGACGACGAGCCCCACACCCGCCGCGATCGCCAGCCTGATTCGCCAGTGGCGGTACTGCGGCTGGCGTATCAGGCCGAGGAGCGACGCCCGCTCAATGGGCGCGTACGTCGTGGTGACCTGGCGCTTTGGATCCCGTTCGTCCTCAGGCCGGTCGTTGACCCAGATGGGCGACGCAGAGTGACCATCTCGTGGCGCGTTCGCAGGTTCCACGTAACGCACGGTAGCTGAATACCCGAGAGGCTGCCTAGTGTTGCGAAGTTCATACTTTTGTGGCGGCGTTCTTCCGGTTCGTAAGGAGCAAAACCGGGTATGACGCCCTTTACCCCTAGATAACTCGGGGCGGGTCGTCCTACTGTGCGGTTGCGTGAGCCCCATACACCAGATGACGGCCCTGGAGCTGGCGTCGGCGGTGCGCCGCCGCGAACTCTCACCGGTGGAGATCACGCTCCATTACCTGGATCGTATCGAACGATTCAACGAGGATGTCGGCGCTTTCACGACAACGGTCCCCGAACTCGCGCTGGAGCGGGCGAAGAGCGCCGAGCGCGAGGCGATGGAGAGCGACGACCCGCCCCCGCTGCTGGGCGTCCCCATCCCGATCAAGGACCTCAACCTGGTCAAGGATCTGCCCATCCTCTTCGGGTCCGCGACCTACCGGGACTTCGTCGCGCCCGTGGACGACACGGTCGTCGAACGGCTCCGCGACGCCGGCACGATCATGCTGGGCAAGACGGCCACCCCGGAGTTCGGGCTGCCCTGCTACACCGAGACCGCCGTCGGCCCGCCCAGCCGCACCCCGTGGGACCTGACGCGCTCGGCCGGGGGCTCCAGCGGGGGCGCCGCCGCCGCGGTGGCCGCGGGCCTGGCCCCGGCCGCCCAGGGCAGCGACGGCGCCGGCTCCATCCGCATCCCGTCCTCGCTCTGCGGCCTGTACGGCATCAAGCCCTCGCGCGGGCGGATCTCCTGGGCGCCGATCATCCCGGACCTCGTGGGCATGTCCACGAACGGCCCCATCGCGCGCACCGTGCGCGACGCGGCGGCGCTGCTGGACGTGATGACCCACCACAACCCGGGCGACCTGTTCCACGTGCCCGACCCCGAGTCCTCGTTCCTGTCCTGCGCCGACCGGGAGCCGGGCCGCCTGCGCATCGCCCGCTCGGCCAGGCCCGCCGTGCCGGACGCGGTGGTGCATCCGGACGTGCTGGCGGCCTACGAGCACGCCTCGGCGCTGCTGGCCTCGCTGGGGCACGAGATCGTGGACATCGAGCCGCCGTTCTCGCCGGAGATCGTGCCGGACTTCGAGACGATGTGGTTCTGCTTCGCCTGCATGCACCCCGTGGACGACGCCAAGCGCGGCCTGCTGCGCCCGCTCACCGCCTGGCTGCGCGAGCGCGGCGAGGCCGTCTCCGCGCCCGAGTTCATGCGCGCGGCGGCCAACCTCCAGCTCGCCACCCGGCTCGGCCTGCTCGTGCTGAACGAGTACGACGCCGTGCTGACCCCGACCGTCACCGGGCCGCCGATGCCGGTGGGCTGGTTCGAGGAGGGCGGCGACCCGGCGGAGACGTTCGAGCGCATGAAGCGGTACGCCCCCTTCGCGGCGGTCTGCAACGTGACCGGCCAGCCGGCCGTCAACCTCCCCCTCCACTGGACGGACGAGGGCCTGCCGATCGGCGTCATGCTCGCCGGCCGCTGGGGCGACGAGGCCACCCTGATCTCTCTGTCCGCGCAGGTCGAGGCGCACGTCGGCGGCTTCTGGTCGAACCGGCAGCCCGCCCTGTTCGCCTCCTGACCCCGCCGGCCCCCGCGCCCGGGGCCGCCCCCGCCCGCCGTACGGCTCGCGCCCGGCGCGCGGGGGCCGCTGGGGCCGTACGGGAAGGGGCGCGCAAACGTCACCGAAGGGGGAGGAGTCACGCGGGGGACCGGGCGTTACGTTGTGCGGGTGGACGGCAATGACTGGGTCATCCTCGGGAGCCTGATCGGGATCTCGGGCGCCGTGTTCGCCGTGATCGCGCTGCTCGTGCTGGCGCCGTCGACGCGCGGGGCCGACCGCGAGCGCCCCGACCGCCCGGACGCGGCGCGCCGCGCGGGGCCGGTCTGGTGGGGCGGGCCTGGCTCGGGCGAGCACGGCACCGCCACGAGCGACCTCGTCCTCAACGAACTGCGGCCGTCGCGCGCCCCCCGAGCCGACGTCGACTGGACCGCGCTGGCCGAGACCTCCGAGCCCGGGCGCGGCGTCGGCGGCGCCTCGGCCGGCTGGTGACCGCCGACCGGAGGTGATCCGATGCGTGCCATCACCGCGTCCCAGGCCCACGACATCCGCACGGCCGTGCGTGACGCCGACCGGCTCAGCGGGCTGCGGTTCGCCGTCTACCTGGGCCCGGCTCGGGGGCGGGCGCGCCAGTTCGCCGAACGGCTGCACGCGGCGCTGGGCGACGACCGCGCCGTGCTGATCTTCGTGGACCCGGACGCGCGCGCCCTGGAGATCGTGACCGGGCCGCGCGCCCGCGCCCGGCTCTCCGACGGCGACTGCCGCCTGGTGGCCATGTCGATGGCCACCACCTTCAGCGGCGGCGGGCTGGTCACGGGCCTCATGCGCGGCCTGTCCGCGCTGGCCGACCACGCCCGCCTGTGACGGCCCGCCGCGCCCGAGGGCTGGCCGGAGTCCCGGGTGGCGGCTCAGCCGTCAGGTGGCTCAGCCGGTCAGGCGGATCGGGTTGACCAGGTCGGCGTAGAGCAGCAGCCCGGCCATGACCACGAAGACCGCGGCCACGGCGTACGTCAGCGGCAGCAGCCGCGCCACGTCCACGTGCCCGGGGTCGGGCCGCCGGAACACGCGGGCGATGAACCGCCGCAGGCCCTCCCACAGCGCGCCCGCGATGTGCCCGCCGTCCAGCGGCAGCAGCGGGATCAGGTTGAACATGCCGATCGCCAGGTTGAAGCCCGCGAGCAGGTTCAGGAACAGGACCATCTTGTCCTTGGCGGGGGCCTCCGAGGCGAGGATCTCGCCGCCGATGCGGCCCGCGCCCACGACGCCGACCGGGCCGTTGATGTCGCGCTCGGCCCCGCCGAAGGCGGCGTTCCACACGCCGACCATCTTCTCCGGGAAGCGCACGAGCGACTGCGCGGTGTGGGCCGTCAGCTCGCCGATGCGCTGGGCCACGGCGGCGGGCCCCTGCGGGACGTACTCGAACGTCGGGCTCACCCCGAGGAACCCGACCCGCTCAAGCTTGTCCGGGTCGTCGAGCTTCGGGCGGTCCTGGGCGATCAGCGTGGCGTTCAGCGTCAGCCGCTGCCCGCCGCGCTCGACGCCGATCGTGGTGGCGCCCGCGCCGTGGGCCCGGATCCGCCGGGTCGCCTCCTCCCACGACTTCACCGGCCTGCCGGCCACCTCCACGATGCGGTCGCCCGCCCGGAGCCCGGCGTTGGCGGCCGGGGTGGCCGGGTCGCCGGGGCGGCAGTCGCGGATCTCGGTGGCCGGGATCACGCACTGCGAGACCGACTTGACCACCGGCTGCTCGGTCTTGATGCCGAAGCCCATCAGCACGACCGCGAACAGACCGATCGCGAGCACGAAGTTCATCGCGGGGCCACCGGCCATGATGATGACCTTCTGCCACCACTTGCGCTTGTAGAAGACGCGGTCCTCGTCGCCGGGGCGGATCTCCTCCAGCGACACCTGGCGGGCGTTCTCGATGAGCCCCTGGAACGGGCCGGTGGAGCCGCTGCGCAGCTTGCCGGGCTCGTCGCCCTTGCGCGGCGGCAGCATGCCGATCATGCGGACGTAGCCGCCGAGCGGGATCCACTTGATGCCGTACTCGGTCTCGCCGCGCCGCCTGGACCACAGCGTCGGCCCGAAGCCCACCATGTACTGCGGGACGCGCACGCCGAACAGCTTGGCCGGCACCATGTGGCCGATCTCGTGCAGGCCGATCGAGAGCATCATCCCCACGAAGAAGATGACGACCCCGGCCAGGTTCAGCCCCAGGTCGAGCCAGTCCATCCTGCGCAAACCCCCGAATCGGAGACGGTGAGCCTCGTCCCTCCCCAACGGGACCCTCACGATCGTATCCGAAACGTTGTTAACCCGGCGCGCCGCCCTTTACCCGCCCCTGTGTCACCGTTGACAGTTCGCGACTGTTCGATCACTCTATGGAGTGGGAGTGATCGAACCCCGGGTCCGGGCGAGCGGCGCGGTTCGTCCGGACCCGGTCCCGGCCCCGCCCGCGTTCCCCCCGCGAGCCCGCCCTCGCGGTCGCGTACGGCCCGCCGTACGGCTCACGTCGTTCAGGGGCGCCAGATGAGGACGAGGGCGCAGTCGTCGTTGTGGCCGGCCGACATGGTCTGGACGAGGGTCCTGGCGCCCTCCTTGAAGCCCGACGGCAGCAGCCGCTCGGCCTCGCCCAGCAGACGGTCCAGGCCCGCGTCGATGTCGCGGCCGGGCTCCTCGATCAGGCCGTCGGTGTAGAGCAGGAGGGCGTCGCCCTTGCGCAGCACCCCGCTGTCCGGCTCGCAGTGCAGGTCCGGCACGACTCCCAGCACGACGCCCTTGGTCGCCGCGACCCGCCACGTGCCCGACCCCGCCTCGAACTTCACCACCGGCGGGTGGCCCGCCGAGGTGATGACGTACTCACCCGTGGACAGGTCCAGCCGCAGGTGGACCGCCGTCACGAACCCCTCGCGCTCGCGCTGCCGGTGCAGGTAGGCGTTGCAGGCCGGCAGGAAGTCCTCGCCCGCCACCGACCCCAGCAGGCCGCCGAACGTGCCCGAGAGCATCAGCGCGCGCGTCCCCGCGTCCACGCCCTTGCCCGACACGTCCACCAGCGCCAGCTCCACCCGGTCGCCGTCCCGCGTGGCCACCACGAAGTCGCCGCCGAACGACGACCCGCCCGCCTGCTTGAGCACCACCTTGGAGTCCCAGCCCTTGGGCAGCTTGGGGAGCTGGCTCTGCGCCTTCAGCCGGTCCCGCAGGTCCAGCAGCATCGCGTCGCCGCGCAGCCCCTGCACCCCGAGCTGGCCCCGGGTGCGCGCCAGCAGGATCGCCAGCACCGACGTCACCACGAGGGCCACGAGCAGGCCGGGCCCCACGGCGGCGATGCCCTTCTCCGCCGCGACGTAGACCACCGAGGCGCAGACCACCGCCAGCAGCACGCCGAGGCTGCGCGGGCGGAGCTGGAGGCCGCCCGCGAGCACGACGAGGATGAGGATGCTGGGGGAGAACCACTCCACGGACACGTTCGCGGCCAGGACGCCCAGCAGCAGCGAGCCGACGGTGAGGGTGGCGAGGAATCCCCGGTCCCGGGCGAGGGGGCCCTGGCGAAGGTACCGATAGATCCGTACCAAATAGGGCACCCGCACCAGAATCGCGCGGAGCCGGGGAGGGATCAGCGGCGCCGGACGGGAACTCATGATGTCCAGGAGCGTAGCGGCCCGGACCCCATGCTGGCACCTGACTCGGCCAAGCCCTTGATCATTTCATGGCTAAATGAGTCGCCGTTCCGCTCGTTCGCTCCCTAGGTTGACATTCATGACGCCTTATCCGATTCGTGCCATCGAGCCCGGCGAATGGCCGGCCTACTACGCCACCGTCCGCGAGGCCTTCAACGGCTCCGAGCCCCCGGAGGCGGCCGGGCACCTGCTGCCCGTCGTCCCGTTCGACCGGACCCTGGTCGCCTTCGACGGGGAGGTCGCGGCCGGGTGCGCGATGTCGCACGGTTTCCGGATGACGGTGCCCGGGGACGTCCTGGCGGTGGCGGGCGTCACCGGCGTCGGGGTGCTGCCCTCCCACCGCCGCCGGGGGGTGCTGTCCTCGCTCATGCGCCGCCAGCTCGCCGACCTGCGCGCGAACGGCGAGTCCGTGGCCGCCCTGTACGCCTCCGAGGGCGCCATCTACGGCCGGTACGGGTACGGCATGGCCGCCGACGGCCTGCGCGTCAGCCTCCCGGGCGGGGCGCGGTTCGCCCCGCACGCGCCCTCCGACCCGGCCCTGCGGATCCGGCTCGTGGAGCCCGGGGCGGCCGAGGCCGAGATCGCCGCGGTCTTCGACGCCGTACGGCTGGCGCGGCCGGGCATGTACGCCTGGCCGCCGGAGCTCCTGCGGTACCTGGTCGCCGACCACGAGTACCGGCGGCACGGGGCCGGGCCGCTGCGCGCGGCGCTGGCCGTGGACGAGTCCGGCACGCGGGGTTACGCGCTGTTCCGGGTGCGCTCGGGCTGGGACGACGACGACCGGGCCGACGGGGTGCTCTCGGTGCTCGACCTGCACGGGCTGGACCCGGCGGCGGAGGCGTTCCTGTGGCGCTTCGCGCTGGACCGCGACCTGGTGACCACGGTGAAGGCGACCGTGCCGGTGGACTCGCCGCTCCGGTCACTGCTGGCCGACCCGCGCGACCTCCGCGCCCGGTTCGGCGACGACCTGTGGATCCGGCTGGTGGACCTCGCCCCGGCGCTGGCGTCCCGGGCCTACTCGGCCCCGCTGGACGTGGTGATGGAGGTGGCCGACGAGGTGTGCCCGTGGAACGCGGGGCGCTGGCGGCTCACCGTGAAGGAGGGGCGGGCCGCGTGCGAGCCCTCGGACGCCCCGGCCGACGTGGAGCTGCCGGTGGCGGCGCTCGGCGCGGCCTACCTCGGGGGCCGGGGCCTCGTCCCGTTCGGCGCGGCCGGGCTCGCGCGCGAGCCGCGGCCGGGGACGCTGCGGGCGATGTCGGCCGCGTTCGCCTGGGACCCCAAGCCGTGGGCCGCGCACGGCTTCTAGGCGCCGGCCCGGGGACGCGAGGGTTCGCGGGACGCGCCGCCGCCGGGCGCGGGGGTTTCGGGGTGCGGGGGTTTCGGGGTGCGGGGGTTTCGGGCGCGCGGGTTTCGGAGGCGCGGGTTTCGGAGGCGCCGGGCGTGGACACGCCGGTTCCGGGCGGGCCGCCCGGCGGGCCGCCGGCCGGGAGAGTGCTCCTTTGACCGGGGCTTTGCTGGGTTTTGACCACTTCTGCCCCTCGGCGCGTAGGCTGAGGGGCATGGCGCTCCAGGGAATGCGGATCACCGTGACCACGGCGATGCGGGCGCGGGACGTGTCGCGCCCCACCCAGGCCCACCACGAGTTCGCCGAACGCCGCCCCCTCCGCGACGAGACCTCCGCCAAGCAGGGCTCCTCCGGGGGCAAGCCGTCCCGCCGCGGCAAGTGACCGCGCCGCCCGCGAACGCCGTACGGCGTGAGCCGGGCCGGGGGAGGGCGGGCTCACGCCGTACGGCGGAAGGGCGGGGGTCTACGGGAGCGGGGGGAGCTCGCCGGTGGTCTCGTAGGCGGTGAGCATCTCGATGCGCCGGGTGTGCCGGTCGGCCCGGGAGTACGGCGTGGAGAGGAAGACCTCCACGAAGCGGGCGGCCTCCTCCTGGGAGTGCATCCGCGCGCCCAGGCTGATCGCGTTCGCGTCGTTGTGCTCGCGGCCGAGGCGTGCCGTCTCCTCGCTCCAGGCCAGGGCGCAGCGCACGCCGCGCACCTTGTTGGCCGCGATGGCCTCGCCGTTGCCGGACCCGCCGATCACGACGGCCACGCTGCCCGGCTCGCGGGCCGCGCCCTCGGCCGCGCGGAGGACGAACGGCGGGTAGTCGTCCTCGGCGTCGTAGACGAACGGGCCGCAGTCCTCGACGTCGTGGCCCCGCTCCTTCAGCCAGGAGACGAGGTGGTTCTTGAGCTCATAGCCGGCATGGTCGGCACCGATGTAGACACGCACGCGCCCAGTGTGACACCGACCGGTATCGTAATGAGCACACAGCCTTACCGGCCCTTACAGACGCATGGGGCGGTCTTTCCGGAACGGGGTGTCCACGTGGGCGTTTACGAGATCCGCACGGTCGGCGATCCGGTGCTGCGCACCCCCGCCGAGCCGGTGCGCGACTTCGACAAGGAGCTGCGCAGGCTCATCGACGACATGTTCCCGGTGATGTACGCCGCGCGGGGCGTCGGGCTGGCCGCGCCTCAGGTCGGCGTGGGCCTGCGGGTTTTCGTCTATGACATCAACGGGCGTTCCGGGCACGTGGTGAACCCCGAGCTGACCGTGGACGACCGGGCGGAGGTCGTCGAGGACGAGGGCTGCCTGTCGATCCCGGACGCGGCCGGGGAGCGCCCGCAGTACGCCCCGGTGGCCCGCGCCGCCGGCGTCACCGTGCGCGGCCTCGACCGCCTCGGCCGGCCGGTCGAGGTGAAGGCCCGGGGATACCTCGCCCGCTGCCTCCAGCACGAGACCGACCACCTGGACGGCAAGCTCTTCATCGACCACCTCGCCAAGGAGGAGCGCCGCCGCATCCTCCTCAACACGCCGTAGGCGGCGTCCTCCGATACGCCTGAGGCGTACGGGGTTCACTCCGGGAGTGAAGTACGTCGCCCTCGGTGCTGCTTTCATCACCCCTCGCGTCCGGCCCTTCCTGATCCGTCCCGGGGCCGTCGGTACCTTCGAACCCGGTTCATGTCCGGCCTTTGCCGCAGTCCCTGACGACTCTGGACATGGGCCGCAACCCCGGCGGGAAGGGTCGCGGTGCGGGCGACGCGTTCGTTGTGGGGGCGGCGGGACTTCCTGCTGCTCTGGTCGGCCCAGTCGGTCAACCTCCTGGGCACGCATGTCAGCCTCATCGCGGTGCCGCTGCTCGCGCTGTCGGTCGGGGCCACGCCGTTCCAGGTGAGCCTGGTCGCGGCGGCCGGCCATGTGCCGTACCTGCTGGCCGCGCTGCCGGCCGGGGCCGTCGTGGACCGCTGCCGCCGCAGGCCGATCATGCTGACGGCCGGGCTGCTGCAGGGGCTCGCGCTCTCCACCGTCCCGATCGCCGGGGCGTTCGGGGCGCTCACGTTCTCCCACCTCCTCGCCGCGGCCTTCACCGTGGCGCTGCTGGGCGTCTTCTTCGACACCGCGTACGGGAGCTACCTGCCGTCCCTGGTGCCCCGCGAACGGCTCGCGGACGCCAACGGCAAGCTCGGCGCCTCGGACGGGTTCGCCTACGTCGCCGGGCAGAGCGCGGCCGGCGCCCTGGTCGCCTGGATCGGCGCGGCCTGGACCGTCGGCGTGGACGCGGTCTCCTACCTGCTCGCCGCGGGCTTCCTCGGCGCCATCAGGCACCGGGAGCCCCCGCCCGCCGCGGGCCGGCCGCCCGGGCGGGCGCGCGAGCGGGCCGCCGGGTTCCGCGCCGAGATCGCCGAGGGGCTGCGCGTGGTCTTCCGCCACCGGCTGCTGCGGCCGCTGTTCCTCGCCGACGCGTTCGTGAACGCCGGCATCGCCGCGTCCTGGTCGATCTGGGTCGTGCACGTCGTGGAGGAGCTGCGCTGGCCCGCGTACGTCGTGGGGCTCAGCCAGGGGCTCTCGGCGCTCGGCGTGATCGCCGGCGGGTTCGACCTCGGGGGACTCGGGCGGCGGTTCGGGATGCCGGCCGTGCTGCTGGCCGCCGCCCCCTTCTACGTGCTGGACCTGCTGCCGACCCTGCTCGTCGGGCCGGGCGTGGGCGGGCAGGTCGTCGTCACCGCGGGGTACCTGGTCGCGCTGTTCGGCGAGTTCACCTACGTCGGCGCGAGCCGTACGCTGCGGCAGCTCCTGTGCCCGCCGCGCCTGCTGGGCCGGGTGACCTCGATCTCCCGGTGGGTCGCCCAGGGGCCGCGGCCGTTCGTGGCCGTCGCGTTCGGGGGGATCGCGACGGCCTTCGGCACGCGGACGGCCCTCGTGCTCGCCGCGGTGCTGTTCGCGGTGCCGTTCGCGATCCTGGTGACCTCCCCGATCCGGCTGCTGCGCGACGTGCCCGGGCCCGAGCCCGAGCCCGGCTCCGGCCCCCGCCCCGGCGCCGGGCCGGGGGCGGCGGGCGGGCCGGCGGCGCGGGGCGGGACCGGGGCGGCCTCCGAGGCGAAGTGACCGCACGGTCCCGCCCCCCCGGACCGGGATGTCAGTCGAAGATCGGGTCGCGGTCCCGGGTGCGCTTGAGCTCGAAGAAGCCGTCGGTGCCCGCGACCAGGACCACCCCGTCCCACAGCCGCCCGGCGGCCTCGCCCTTGGGGGCGGGGGTGACGACCGGGCCGAAGAAGGACGCCCCGTTCACGGAGATCACCGGCGTGCCGACGTCCTCGCCGACCCGGGACATCGCGTCGTCGTGGGAGCGCCGGACGGCCTCGTCGTACCCCTCGTCGCCCATCGCCGCGACGAGCCCGGCGTCCAGCCCCGCCGCCTCCAGGGCCTCGGCCACGATCGGCTCGATCGGGCCGCCGTCCTTGCGGCGGCCCTGGACGTGGAACCGCTCGCCCATCTCGGTGTAGAGGCGGCCGAGCACCTGCGGCCCGTGCGCGGCCTCGGCGGCGGCGACGACGCGGACCGGCCCGATCGACTGGTTGACGAGCTCGCGGTACCAGCCGGGGATGTCGCGGTCCTTGTTGAGGAAGTACAGGCTCATCACGTGCCACCGGGGCTCGATGTCGCGGACGGCCGCGACCTCGATCAGCCAGCGCGAGGTCAGCCAGGCCCACGGGCAAAAGGGGTCGAACCAGAAGTCAACTGGCGTACGATCTGCCACGACGGCTCCCTGTCAAAGATTTCTCGACATGTCGAACGATCGGAAACCGGGAGCAGGACAGACTTGTTCCCGACTCACCCCCGAGATCCTTTCCCATCCTCTCGCGGCCTTTGGACGATCTTGTGGCGAGGCGCGCGCGGGGGCTGACGGCGATCGCCGGCGCCGCGTGGGAGGATCGGAGGACCACGACTGTTCGACGAGGAGCTTGATGTGGCTGGCAACCTGACGCGCGACGAGGCCCGGGAACGTGCCCGGCTGCTGAACGTCGACTCCTACGCGGTGGAGCTCGACCTGACCACCGGTGACGAGACGTTCGACTGCGTGACGCTCATCCGGTTCACCTGCCACGAGCCGGGCGCCCACACGTTCGTGGAGTTCGCCGACGCCCAGGTGCGCGAGGTGACGCTGAACGGCGTCGCGCTCGACCCGGCCTCCTACGACCGCGCGACCGGCCGGCTCCCGGTGGGGCCGCTGGAGGAGACGAACGAGCTGCGCGTCGCCGGCGCGGCCTCCTACATGCGCACGGGCGAGGGCCTGCACCGGTTCGTGGACCCGGTCGACGGCGAGGTCTACCTGCACAGCCAGTTCGAGACCGCCGACGCCCACCGGATGTACCCCTGCTTCGACCAGCCCGACCTGAAGGCGGAGTTCGAGCTGACCGTGGTCGCCCCCGACCACTGGGAGGCGGTCTCCAACTCCGCTCCGGACGTCGAGCGCGAGCCGGTCCGCGAGGGCGTGGCGCGCTGGCACTTCCCGGCCACGCCGCGCATCTCCACCTACATCACCGCGCTGTGCGCCGGGCCGTACCACAAGGTGACCTCCGAGCACGACGGCATCCCGCTGGGCGTCTACTGCCGCAGGTCGCTGGCCGAGCACCTCGACGCCGACAACATCTTCGAGGTCACCCGCCAGGGCTTCGACTTCTTCCACCGGGTCTTCGGGCGGCGCTACCCGTTCGGGAAGTACGACCAGCTCTTCGTGCCGGAGTTCAACGCGGGCGCGATGGAGAACGCCGGGTGCGTGACGTTCCTGGAGGACTACGTCTTCCGCTCGCGCGTGACCGACGCCGTGGTGGAGCGCCGCGCGGAGACCATCCTGCACGAGATGGCCCACATGTGGTTCGGCGACCTGGTCACCATGCGCTGGTGGGACGACCTGTGGCTGAACGAGTCGTTCGCGACGTACATGTCCGTGCTGTGCCAGGCCGAGGCCACCCGCTGGGGCCAGGGCGCGTGGACCACCTTCGCCAACGTCGAGAAGGCCTGGGCCTACCGGCAGGACCAGCTCCCGTCCACCCACCCGATCGCCGCCGACATCCCCGACATCAAGGCGGTCGAGGTCAACTTCGACGGCATCACGTACGCCAAGGGCGCCTCCGTCCTGAAGCAGCTCGTCGCGTACGTCGGCCTGGAGAACTTCCTCGCCGGGGTCCGCGACTACTTCGACCGGCACGCCTGGCAGAACACCTCGCTCGGCGACCTGCTCACGGCGCTGGAGGAGACCTCCGGCCGCGACCTGTCGGCCTGGTCCAAGGAGTGGCTGGAGACCTCCTGGGTCAACACGCTGCGCCCGGACTTCGAGGTGGACGCCGAGGGGAACTTCACCTCGTTCGCGGTCCTGCAGGAGGCCCCGGCCGAGTACCCCACGCTCCGCTCGCACCGCGTCGCGATCGGCCTCTACGACCGCACCGACGCCGGCCTCGTGCGGCGCTCCCGCGTCGAGCTGGACGTCATCGGCGCGCGGACGAGCGTGGAGGAGCTGGCCGGCCAGCGGCAGCCGGACCTCGTGCTGATCAACGACGACGACCTCACCTACGCCAAGGTCCGGCTCGACGAGCGCTCGCTCCAGACGCTCGTCTCCGGCGGCATCGCCGAGTTCACCGAGTCGCTGCCGCGCGCGCTGTGCTGGTCGGCGGCCTGGGACATGGCCCGCGACGCCGAGATGGCCACCCGCGACTACGTCCGGCTCGTCACCTCGGGCATCGGCTCGGTCAAGGACATCACGGTGCTGCAGACCGTGCTGCGCCAGGCCCGCCTGGCCGTCCAGCAGTACGCCGACCCGGCCTGGCGGGAGACCGGCCTGGCCGAGCTGGCCACCGCGCTGCGCTCGCTGGTCGAGGAGGCCGAGCCCGGCTCCGACCACCAGCTCGCGTTCGTCAACGCCTTCGCGGCGGTCGCCTCCTCGGACGACGACCTGGCGTTCCTGGCGGGCCTGCTCGACGGCTCCCGGACGCTTCCGGGCCTGACCGTGGACGCCGACCTGCGCTGGACCCTCCTGCACGGGCTCGTGTCCGGCGGCAGGGCGGGTGAGGCCGAGATCGACGCCGAGCTGGAGCGCGACCGCACCGCCAGCGGCGAGCGGTCCGCCGCCTCCTGCCGCGCGGCGATCCCCACGGCCGAGGCCAAGGCCGAGACGTGGCGCAAGCTCACCACCAAGGGCGAGCTGACCGGCGCGACCTTCCGGTCCACGGTCGGCGGCTTCATGGACCCGGCCCACCGGGACCTGCTGGAGCCGTACGCCGCCAAGTTCTTCGAGACCGTCGGCGAGGTCTGGACCGGCTGGACCTCCGACACCGCGCAGAACTTCGCGGTCGGCCTCTACCCGGCGCTGCGCATCTCCACCGACACGATCGAGATGACCGAGTCGTACATCGCCCAGGCGGCCCCGTCCGCCGCGCTGCGCCGCCTGCTGCTGGAGGGCTCCGACGGCATCCGCCGGGCTCTGCGGGCGCAGGAGAAGGACCGCAGCGTCGCACTGTGAGCGGCCCGGTGAGCGACTTAGCCGGAGGTCCGGCGGGCGGCCGGGCGGACGGCCCCGGGTGCGGGGCCATCCTGGCCGCCCTCGCCCGCAGGTACGCTTTCGGGGACCTGGCCGAGCTCGTGGACGACGACCGGGTGCGGGCGCTGTGCGTGTTCGGGCAGCGCCTGCTCGACCTGGACGCCGAGGACTTCGGGGCCGCCGTGCCCCGGGCCTCGGCGGTCCCGCGCGACCTGGTGGCCCGCGCGGCGGCCTGCCACGTGCCGCAGACCGCCCGCGAGCGGCCCCGGGGCGCGCTCGCCTCCCTGCGGCCGGTCTACGCGCTGCTGCTGGAGGTGATCGAGGCGCGGTGGCGGCGGCGTGAGATGAGCGCGGTGATCTCCGCGCTGCACATCGCCGCCGAGTACCTCCCCCTGCTGGCCTGGGAGACCGTGCTCGGCCACGCGGGCGACCCGGCGCGCTGGCCGGCCGGGTTCGCCGGCCCGGGCAGCCGTTTCGGCGCCGTGGGCGACCGCGAGTGCGCCCACAACCGCAGCCAGCAGTCGGCGGCCGAGCGCACCCTGCGGGTCGCGGCCGAGCCCCCGCCGGGCTGGCGGGCCTACCTCGACCGGCAGCACAGCCACGTCGCGCACGCGCTCGCGGTCTGCGCGGGGGTGTGCCGCCGCCCCTGCGCGGCCGTGGCCTGGCTCGGCGACTCCCGCGCCTCGCTGGGCGAGCGGTGCCGGGTGGCCCTGTCCTTCGGCGACAGCGCGCTGGTACGGCTCCGCCACGCCGCCCCGGTCGGGCACGGCTTCGGCGTGCCCTCCCCGGAGGAGGTGCTGGAGGCCTGGGCCCACACCCGCGAGGTCCTGTCCCGCACCCGCGTCGGCCGGGCCGCCGCGACCGAGGACTCCTACCCGCTGCCCGGGCTGCCCGCGCTGGTCTCCGCCGTGGCGGCGACCCCGATCGTGCCCTCCACGCTCCTGGCCGACGTCGCCGGCCACATCGCCGCGGCCCTGCCCGCCTAGCTCACCGCGCGGCCGGCCCGCCCCGGCGTACGGCGCCGCGGCGGGCGCCGTGCCGTACGGGCTATTCGGCGGGGCGGGGGGCGGTGAGGCCGCCGTGGTCGCGGAGGGGGACCTCGCGCAGGAGGAGGGCCAGGGCGAAGGAGACCAGCAGGGGCGGGACGGCCCACAGGTAGACCGTGGTGAGGGAGTCGGCCAGCGCCGAGAGGACGCCGTCGCGCAGCGGGGCGGGGAGCCCGTCGATCGCCTCGCGGGTCAGCCGGCCCCCCGACGGCACCGCGCCGGCGGCGGACCCGGGGATCCGTTCGGCGAGGTCGGCCGCGAGCCGGTTGTTGAAGATCGCGCCGAAGACGGCGACGCCGACGGACGCGCCGAGGAAGCGCGTGAAGGTCACCGTGGAGGTCGCCACGCCCAGGTCCCGCAGCGGCGCGGTGTTCTGCACGGCGAGCACGGTGACCTGCATGACCAGGCCGATGCCGACGCCGAGCACCACCATGTAGAGGCCGGAGACGAGCTTGGTCGTGCCCACGTCCATGGTGCCCAGCAGCGCCATGCCGCCGCTCGCGATCGCGGTGCCGAGGACCGGGAAGACCTTGTAGCGGCCGGTGCGGGTGATGAGCCGGCCCGACCCCATCGAGGCGGTCAGCACGCCGGCCATGAACGGCAGCAGCAGCAGGCCCGAGTTGGTGGCGCTGGCGCCCGAGACGAGCTGCAGGAACACCGGGATGAACGAGATCCCGCCGAACATCGCGAAGCCGGTCACGAAGCTGATCCCGGACGACAGCGAGAACGTGCGGTCGCGGAACAGCCGCAGCGGCAGCAGCGGCTCGGCGGCGCGCAGCTCGACGGCCGCGAAGGCGGCGCCCAGGACGACCGCGGCGACCGAGAGCCAGATGATCGTGGGGGAGCCCCACGGGTGGTCGGGGGTGCCGCCCCAGCTCGTGACGAGCACGACGCAGGTGATCGAACCGCTGAGCAGGACCGCGCCGGGCCAGTCGATCCGGACCGCGGCGCGGGGGCGCTTGGGCAGCCTCAGCGCGACCACCACGACGGCGAGCGCGGCCAGGCCGAGCGGCAGGTTGATCCAGAAGATCCACTTCCACGAGGCGTGGTCGGTGAGGAAGCCGCCGATGAGCGGCCCGGCGATGGACGAGATCGCGAAGACGGCCCCGAAGTAGCCCTGGTAGCGGCCCCGGTCGCGGGGGCTGACCACGTCGGCGACGATCGTCATGGCGACGACCATGAGCCCGCCGCCGCCCAGTCCCTGGACGGCGCGGAACGCGATGAGCTGGGTCATGTTCGCGGCGAACCCGCACAGCACCGAGCCGAGCAGGAACAGCGCGATCACGAAGATGTAGACCGGCCGCCGTCCGAGCAGGTCGCCCAGCTTGCCGTAGATCGGTGTGACGACGGTCGAGGCCAGCAGGTAGGCGGTGACGACCCAGGAGATCTGGTCGAGGCCGCCGAGGTCGCCGACGATCTTGACCAGGGCCGTGGAGACGATGGTCTGGTCGAGCGCGGCGAGCAGCATGCCCAGGAGCAGGCCGGACAGGATGACGAGCACCTGGCGGTGGCTCAGCTCCTCCTCTCTGGCCGGTGGAGCCTCGGCGGCGGTCGGCGGCTGGGTCACGGGTCCCCCTCAGGGCGGAGCGGCGCGATTTTTACCTGTATCTTACATATGTATTGCACACATATCGACTGGTAGGCTGGCCCCATGCAGGACGAGAACCGGATCGCCGCCCAGATCGACGCGGCGCTGTTCCGGTTGCGCAGGATGTGGGCCAAGCCCACCAGGGCCAGGGCCGGGGACGCGCAGCGCCCGGTCCACCTCTCGCACATCACCGTGACGTACGCCGTGCGGGCGCTGGCCGAGACGTCGCCGGAGGAGATCACGGTCGGGGCGGTGGCCGAGCGGCTGGACGTGGACCCCTCGACCGCCAGCCGGCTCGTGCACGAGGCCATCGCCGCCGGCTTCGTCGAGCGCGAGCCCTCGCGGGTGGACGCCCGCCGGGTGCGCCTGGTGGAGACCGAGCTGGGCGCCAAGGTGATCGAACGCCTGGTCAAGCTGCGCCGTGAGCACCTTCAGCGGCTGATGGCCGACTGGGACGAGGGGGAGCGGGCGGAGTTCGCGCGCCTGTTCGCCCGGTTCGCGGACGCGAGCGCGAAGAACCCGCCCGACTACACCAAGATCGGGAAGGTCGTCGACGAGGTGACGCGGGAGCACCGCGCGGCGGAGGGCCGCGCCGCGGAGGAGCGCGCGGGGGAGGACCGCGCCGGGGAGGGCACGGCCTAGTCGCCGGTCCTGCCGTCGATGCGCTCGCGCAGGAAGTCGGCGTGCCCGTTGTGCCGGGCGTACTCCTCGATCATGTGGATCATGATCCAGCGCAGGTCCACGGACTCTCCGCGCACGACGCCCGTCTCGTCCAGGGACTTGGCGGCGGCCTCGATCTCACGGGACCTGTCGCACGCCTCCCGCCACCGCGTGAACGCCTCCACCACGTCGGCGCCGTCCACGTCGTCGAACTCGCCGTCGGGGTTGCCGTCCGAGATGTAGGGCAGCGGCACGTCCCCGCCGGCGAACCTGTTCTGGAACCAGCTCGTCTCCACGAGCGCCATGTGCCGCACGAGGCCGAGCAGGGACAGCGAGGACGGCTCGACCGCGCGGAGGCGGAGCTGCTCGTCGGTCAGCCCCTCGCACTTGCGCGCCAGCACGGCGCGGTGGTAGTCGAGCCACTGGCGCAGCGCCGTGCGCTCGCCGGCGACGAACTGTGGATCGTTGATCTCGGTGGTCATCTGCCCCATCCTGCCCGCTCCGCCCCGGTCGTGCCAGTGAGCCGCCCGCCCGTGCGGCGAGCCCGTCCTGCCCGTACGGCGCGACGCCCGGCCGTACGGCGCGACGCCCGGCCGTACGGCGCGACGCCCGGCCGTACGGCGCGACGCCCGGCGCGGATCGGGTGCCGGGGCGGACGCGGCCGGGCACGGGCACGGCAAGGGGGCGGAACGCCGCGGATCGGGTGCCGGGGCGGACGCGCAGGGCGGCCGGTTCGCGGCCGGGCGCGGGACGGCCCTGGCCGATCGGCGGGGCGGGCCGCACAATCGGGGAGTGGCGGACCTCGACGGGATCGACCTGGCGGACCTCGCGTTCTGGCGGCGGCCCCCACACGAGCGGCTGGAGGCGTTCCGGGCGCTGCGCGACCTGGACCGGCCCGTCTTCTTCCCCGAGCGCCGGGTGCCGTTCCTGCGGCCGGGGAGGGGCTTCCACGCGCTCGTCCGGCACGCGGACGTGGTGGAGGCGAGCCGCGACGCCGCCTCGTTCAGCAGCGAGCCCGCCGTGACCAGCCCCGAGCCGCCGCCCTGGACCCGCCGGGTCTTCGGCGACTCGATGGTCAACCTGGACGATCCGCGGCACGCCCGGCTGCGCCGAATCGTCTCCCGCGCGTTCAGCCCGAAAACGCTCGCCCGGCTCGACGCGCACCTCGCCGAAACCGCCGCCGCGATCGTGGACGAGGTCCGCGCGGCCGGGCCTGGCGATTTCGTCTCCCAGGTCGCCGCGCGTTTCCCGATTCAGGTGATCTGTCATCTCATGGGAATTCCGGAGCGCGAGCGCCCGCGCGTTCACGCGCACGCCGACGCGTCCACCGAATACACCGGCGTCCGCGCCGACCTGGTCCGCGCCGTGCGCCTGGCGGCCCGCAACGCGCGCGCCCTCCTCGCACTTCAGCGCATGGTCGCGCGCCTGGGGGAGGAGCGGCGGGATAGGCCCGGGGACGATCTCGTCTCGGCGCTGGTGAACGCGGACGTGGACGGCGAACGGCTCTCCGGGAGGGAACTCGGCTCGTTCTTCACCCTCCTGCTGGTCGCCGGGAACGAGACGACGCGGAACGCGCTGGCGCACGCCCTGAAACTGTTCACCGACCACCCGGAGCAGCGCGAGCTGCTGCTGTCCGACTTCGACGCGAGAATCGGCCCGGCGGTCGAGGAGATCGTCCGGTTCTCGTCCCCGGTCATGCAGTTCCGCCGGCGCGTCACCCGCGATCTGGAACTGCGCGGCCACCCTTTGCGCGCCGGGGACCGGGTTTCCCTGCTCTACGTCTCGGCCAACCGGGACGAGTCGGTGTTCGCCGATCCGGACGTTTTCGACATCACGCGGCGGCCCAATCCGCACGTGGGCTTCGGCGGTCCCAGCCCCCACCACTGCCTGGGCGCTCACCTGGCGAGGCGGGAAATGGCCGTCATGCTCCGCGAGTTGTTCACGCGCCTTCCCGGTATCCGGGCGACCGCCGAACCCGAGCCGTTGATCTCCAATTTCGACAACGGCGTATGGCGCCAGCCGTACACGTTCCGTGGCTGACGGAAACGCAGAGTGGCGACACGCCCTAGGTCTGGGGGTGGGTTGCGTTCTGGCGCACTAGATGTAGTGTTCTCCGCGTCGTTGGTTCGCTCCTCCGCCAGAGGGGCGAGGCAAGAGGGAACCCGGTGCGAATCCGGGACTGCCCCGCAGCGGTGAGCGGGAACGACCGCCGTCATCGAGCACTGGGCGACGACGCGCGCCTCCGGGCGGGCGCGAGCCTGGGAAGCGACGGCCAGTAGGGGACGGGTGCGCGCGAGCCTGCGCGGACTCCGTCGCGCCCGCGAGTCCGAAGACCTGCCTGCGACGAATGCGTGTCCAGGGCTTCGAGGGAGGGTTCGCGGGCGGGCGTCAGCATGCGCTGATTCCCCCGCGGCCCGTGATGACGTGGGGAGTAGCACATGACCGACCGCCGCCTGATGATCGAGAACGCCGCCGCCGGGGTGTTCGCCGACCCGGAGAACTCCAAGGTCGCCGCGCGCCTGCTGGCCGAGGAGATCGCCGAGGAGGCCGCGGGGCAGGGCGTCGAGCGGTTCTCGGACTCGGTGCGGATCGCGCACGAGCAGGGCCTGCTCGCCGACCGCACGGCCGAGTTCGTGGCCGAGCACGCCGGGACGCTCGACGCGATGATCGACGACGCGGCCGACGACCGGTTCGAGTACTTCGGCCTGCGCACGGTCTACGACCGGTACCTGCTGCGCCACCCGGTCACCCGCAAGGTCCTGGAACGGCCCCAGCACTTCCTGCTCCGCGTCGCCTGCGGCCTGTCGGAGAGCCCCGCGGAGGCCGCCGAGCTGTACGCGCTCATGTCCGGCCTGGCGTACCTGCCCAGCTCGCCCACGCTCTTCAACGCCGGCGCGGTCCGGCCCCAGCTCTCCTCCTGCTTCCTGCTCGACTCGCCCCGCGACGAGCTGGAGGGCATCTACGAGCGGTACGGCCAGGTGGCCCGCCTCAGCAAGTACGCCGGGGGCATCGGGATCTCCTGGACCCGTGTGCGCAGCCGCGGCAGCCTCATCCGGGGCACCAACGGCCACTCCAACGGCATCGTGCCCTGGCTGCGCACCCTGGACGCGAGCGTGGCCGCGGTGAACCAGGGCGGGCGGCGCAAGGGCGCGGCCTGCGTCTACCTGGAGCCCTGGCACGCCGACGTCGAGGAGTTCCTGGAGCTGCGCGACAACACCGGCGAGGAGGCCCGCCGGACCCACAACCTGAACCTCGCCAACTGGATCCCCGACGAGTTCATGCGCCGGGTCGAGGCCGACGAGGACTGGTCCCTGTTCGACCCCAAGGTGACGCCCGAGCTGACGGACCTGTGGGGCGAGGAGTTCACCGAGGCGTACCGCCGCGCGGAGAAGGACGGGCTGGCCGTCCGCACCGTGCCGGCCCGGCAGCTCTACGGGCGCATGATGCGCACGCTCGCGCAGACCGGCAACGGCTGGATGACCTTCAAGGACGCCGCCAACCGCACCTCCAACCAGACGGCGCGGCCGGAGAACGTGATCCACCTGTCCAACCTGTGCACCGAGATCCTGGAGGTCACCAGCGACGGCGAGACCGCCGTGTGCAACCTCGGCTCGGTCAACCTGGCCGCCCACCTGGGCCCGGGCGGGGTGGACTTCGCCCGGCTGCGCGCGACCGTCCGCACGGCGGTGCGGTTCCTGGACCGCACGATCGACCTGGGGATGTACCCGACGCCGGAGGCCGCCGCGGCGAACACCCGGTGGCGGCCGGTCGGGCTCGGCGTGATGGGCCTGGCGGACGTGTTCTTCGCGCTCCGGCTGCCGTTCGACTCGCCCGAGGCCCTGACGCTGTCCACGCGGATCGCCGAGGAGATCGCGCTCGCCGCGTTCACCGAGTCGGCCGACCTGGCCGAGCGGTTCGGCGCCCACCCGTCGTACGACCAGACGCGGGCCGCGGACGGGGTGCTGCACGTCGACCACTACGACTCGGCCGGCCAGGGCCCCGAGTGGGACGCGCTGCGGGCGAGGATCGCGCGGACGGGGCTGCGGAACTCGCTGATCGTGGCGATCGCCCCCACCGCGACCATCGCCTCGATCGCCGGCTGCTACGAGTGCATCGAGCCGCAGGTGTCCAACCTGTTCAAGCGCGAGACCCTGTCCGGGGAGTTCCTCCAGGTCAACCGCTACCTCGTGCGCGACCTGCGCGAGCGCGGCCTGTGGACCCCGGAGATCCGGGACGAGATCAAGCGCGGCGAGGGCTCGATCCAGCACATCGCGGCGATCCCCGCGGAGCTGAAGACGCTCTACCGGACGGCGTGGGAGCTGCCGCAGAAGGCGCTGATCGACCTGGCCGCCGCGCGCCAGCCGTACGTCGACCAGGGGCAGTCGCTCAACCTGTTCATGGCCACGCCGACCATCGGCAAGCTCTCCTCGATGTACGCCTACGCCTGGAAGGCCGGCCTCAAGACCACCTACTACCTGAGGTCCCGCCCGGCCACCCGCATCGCCCAGACCACCGTGGCCGCAGCCGCCCCCGCCGTACGGCCGGAGCCGGCGGCCCAGGCGGCGCAGTCCCCGCGAGCTGCGGAGTCCCCGGAGTTCACCGTCACCGACGCCGTGGCGTGCTCCCTGGAGAACCCCGAGATCTGCGAAGCCTGCCAGTAGGCCGGCGGACCTGGCGCCGCCCGTCCCTCCGCGCGCATTCCCCGGGCGCACGGCGGGGCGGGCGGGCGCCCCTCTCCCTCTCTTCCCCTCCGCCCCGGCCCCGGGGCCCTCTCCCCGCCCCCGCCAGGCGTGTCGCGCACACCCGTGCCCGAAACCGCCTGATCACGGCGAGGGGGCGCGCCCGGAGCGGCCTGGGGGTTCCCGTGACCACGAAAGGACATCGATCTTGCTGCTCGACCCCGGAATGAACCTGACGCTGCGCCCGATGCGGTACCCCGACTTCTACGAGCGGTACCGGGCCGCGATCCGGAACACCTGGACGGTGGAGGAGGTGGACCTGCACTCGGACCTGGCGGACCTGACGGCGATGACCGACCAGGAGCGGCACCTGATCAACCGGCTCGTGGCGTTCTTCGCCACCGGCGACTCGATCGTGGCCAACAATCTGGTGCTCAACCTCTACAAGCACGTCAACGCCCCCGAGGCGCGGCTGTACCTGAGCCGGCAGCTCTTCGAGGAGGCCGTCCACGTGCAGTTCTACCTGACGCTGCTGGACACCTACCTGCCCGACCACGACGAGCGGGCCAAGGCGTTCGCGGCGGTCGAGCACATCCCCTCCATCCGGGACAAGGCCGAGTTCTGCTTCCGCTGGATCGACTCGCTCGGCGACCTGGACGAGCTGCGCACGCGCGAGGACCGCAAGGCGTTCCTGCTCAACCTGATCTGCTTCGCCGCCTGCATCGAGGGGCTGTTCTTCTACGGCGCGTTCGCCTACGTGTACTGGCTGCGCTCGCGCGGGCTGCTCGACGGCCTCGCCACGGGGACCAACTGGGTCTTCCGCGACGAATCCATGCACATGGAGTTCGCGTTCAGTGTGGTGGATGTCGCACGCGCGGAGGAACCATCTCTTTTCGATGACGAAATGGCCACGCGCGTGACCCGCATGATGGAGGAGGCGGTCGCGGCCGAGCTGGCGTTCGCCCATGACCTCTGTGGCGACGGGCTGCCGGGAATGAGCGCCCAGGACATGCGCCTCTACCTTGAGTACGTCGCTGACCAGCGGCTTCGCCGTCTCGGCCTGCCGATCAGGTACGGCTCGGCCAATCCGTTCCCGTTCATGGAACTGCAAGATGTCCAGGAACTGGCGAACTTCTTCGAACGACGGGTATCGGCCTATCAGGTGGCGGTCGAGGGAAACGTGGCTTTCGACGAAACGTTCTGACGCCGCGCGCCGTTGGTCATCGTGGCGGTGGACATGCCAGTATCACGCTGGCGATGAGGGTGAAACGAGAGAACGAGGAGACGGCTGAGGGCGGCCCGGACGAGCGGGCCGTCCTCGTCGTCGAGCCCTCGCTCCCGCGCCGGCTGCGCCGCCCCTCCGACGCGCTGCGCTTCCTGCTCAGCGTGCTCGGGCTCGTCCTGGTGCTCCTGCTGGCCTGGATCGCCGGCAACACCTTCTCCGGGCTGCAGAGTGACGTCGTGACGGGTGTGAAGGAGGGGCAGAACGCCGCCCCGCCCGCGCTCATCGACATGCTCAGCTTCGTCTCGGGCATCGCGCTGCTCGTGGTGCCGATCGCGTTCGCGGTCGAGCGCATGCTGCAACGCGACGGATTACGCCTCACCGGCGGCATCCTGGCCGCGATGGCCGGGCTCCTGCTGTCGTACGCCGCGGACGAGTGGCTCGCCTCGTCCACCGCGAACAGCCTGCAGCGGCTGCTGACCCAGCCGGTCCCCGGCGGGTTCTCCGAGCCGATCAACAGCTTCCTGGCCTCGATCATCGCCTACGTGACCGCGGTGCGCATGCACCGCAGACCGCGCTGGCAGATCGTGATGTGGGCGGCCATCGGCTTCGTCGCCCTCACCCAGCTCGCCGCCGGGCGCGCCACGCTCGTCGCCCTCATCGCCACCTACGTCTTCGCCCGCGCCGTCGGCTACGCCGTCCTGTACGCCGTGGGCAGCCCCAACACCCGGCCCCCGGGCAGCGCGGTCATGGCCGCCCTCAAGCGCGTCGGCGTGCACGCCGTGGGCGCGCGGCGGGTCGAGGACGGGCCCGACGGGACCCGGCGCTACGCCGTACGGCTGGACGACGGGCGGTTCGCCGACGTCGAGGTGCTGGACCGCGACCAGCAGGTGGCCGGGCTGCTCTACCGGCTGTGGCGGCGCATCCGGCTCAACGCGGAGACCCAGCGGCGGACCGTGCGCTCCCTGCGGCGCGAGCTGGAGCGCGAGGCGCTGATGGCGTACGCCGCGGTGGCCGCCGGGGTGCGCACGCCGCGCCTGCTCGCCACCACCGAGGTGGGCACCGACGCCGCCGTGCTGGCGTACGAGCACGTCGGGGGGACGCCGCTGAGCGAGATCCCCGACGAGGAGATCAGCGACGACCTGCAGCGCCGCATCTGGACGGAGGTCCAGCGGCTCCAGGCGCCCCGGCTGGCGCACCGCAGGCTGGTCGCCGAGAGCATCCTCGTCGAGGGGTACGGCGGCGCCCGCGGCGCGCACCGGCCCGGCGTGCCGGCGGTCTCGGAGGGGCTCCGGCCGGGCGCCCCGGAGGGCGCGGGCGCCGTGAACGCCGTGAACGGGGACGGCTCGGCGCTGTCCGTGAGCGGCCCCGTGGCGAGCGCGCGCGACGCGGGGGACGCGGGGGACGCGGAGGGCCCGCCGGACGGGAGCCGGGTCTGCCTGGTGGACCTGCGGGCGGGGGAGATCGCGGCGGGGGACCTGCTGCTGCTCATCGACATCGCGCAGCTCCTCACCGAGCTGGCGCTGCGGGTCGGGCCCGAGCGGGCGGTGCGCGCGGCGGCCGACGTGCTCGGCCCGGACACCCTCGCGGCCGCCGTGCCGCTGCTCCAGTCGATCGCCCTCGCCCGCACGACCCGCGCGGGGCTGCGCAAGAACAAGGACCTGCTCTCCCGCATCCGGGAGCAGATCCTCGCGCTGCGCCCGGCCACCGAGCGCACGCCCGAGCAGCCGGTGCGCCTGGAGCGGTTCCGCCCGCGCACGCTGATCAGCATCATCGCCGGAGCCTTCGGCGCGTACGTCCTGCTGTCGCAGCTCAGCCACGTGAACCTGGGGAGCACGCTCGCCGCCGCCAACTGGTGGTGGACCGCCATCGCGCTCGTCGCCGCCGTGGTGAGCTACGTGGCCGCCGCGTTCATGCTGCGCGGGTTCGTGCCGGAGCGGCTGCCGCTGGGCCGTACGGTGATGGCGCAGCTCGCCGGGTCGTTCGTGAAGCTGGTCGCGCCGGCGGCGGTGGGCCTGGTGGCGATCAACACGCGGTTCCTGATGCGCGCGGGGGTGCCGTCCGGGCTCGCCGTGACCAGCGTGGGGGCCTCCCAGCTCACCGGGCTCGCGTTCCACATCCTGCTGCTGTTCGGGTTCGGCTACATCACCGGGACGGCCAGCAGGGAGTCGTCCCTGCCGACCCGGCCCTTGATCGCGGGCCTGCTGATCGCGGCGGTGCTGGTGCTCGTGGTGGTGGTCGTGCCGCCGCTGCGCCGGTTCGTCGCCAAGCGGCTGACCTCGATGTTCTCCGGGGTCGTGCCCCGGCTGCTGGACGTGCTCCAGTCCCCGGCCAAGATCGCCGAGGGGTTCGGCGGGACGCTGCTGCTCACCGTGGCCTTCGTGATCTGCCTGGACGCCTGCGTGCGGGCGTTCGGCGGCGATCCGGACTTCGCGGCCGTGGCCGTCGTCTTCCTCACGGGCAACGCCCTGGGCTCGGCCGCCCCCACCCCCGGCGGCCTGGGCGCGGTCGAGTTCGCGCTGGTCGGCGGCCTGCAGCTCGCCGGGGTCAGTCCGGGCGTGGCCACCTCGGCCGTCCTGCTGTACCGCCTCCTGACGTTCTGGCTGCCCGTCCTGCCGGGCTGGGCCTGCTTCACCTGGCTCCAGCGCCGCGAGGCCATCTGAGGGCCCGGTCCACGCCACCTCCCACGCCCCGGCGCCGGGGTTGAGCTGCCCGTATGCGGGTAGGGCGCGCTCCTGAGGGGGGAGTGACCATGGATCTTCGTTTTCTCGCGCCGATCTACGAGCGGCCCGCGCCCTACGTCTCGGTCTACCTCGACACCGGACGGGCGACCGCGCGCGCGATCCAGGAGGTTCCGCTGCGGTGGCGGGCCGCCAAGGAGGAGCTCGCACGGCAGGGCGTGGACGGCCCGCTGCTCGGCACGATGGAGGAGATCGTCACCGATCCCGGGGAGGCGGCCCCCGGCCGCGCGCTGTTCGCGGCGGACGGGAAGGTCGTCTACAGCGAGGCCCTGCCCGCGCCCCCCGTCCGCCCGATCGAGCACGTCGGCCGCGCGCCCCGGGTGATGCCGCTGCTCATGGAGCGCCGCGAGCGGCTGCCCCACGTGCGCGTGCTGGTGGACCGCGAGGGGGCCGACATCGCCGCGACCGGCCGGAACCCGCTGACGGTGGACGGGCAGAAGTGGCCGGTGCACCAGTCGGGCCAGGGCGGCTGGTCGCAGTCGGCCTACGGCCGCAGCACGGAGAACACCTGGGCCAACAACGCCGAACTGGCCGCGCACACGGCCGAGCGGGAGGCGGAGAAGGCCGGCGCGGAGCTGATCGTGCTCGGCGGCGACGTGCAGGCCCGCCGCATGGTGCTGGAGGGCCTGGGGCCCAAGTGGTTCGACCGCACGGTCGAGGTCTACGAGGGCAGCCGCGCCGCCGGGGCCGACCTGTCGGTGTGGGAGAACGCCGTGGAGGAGACGGTCCGCGCCTGGGCCGAGCGGCGCCTGCGCGAACGCCTGGACGGGTTCGGCAAGCACCCGGTGGAGGGCTTCCAGCCGGTCGCCGCCGCCCTCCAGCGCGGCCAGGTGGACACGCTCCTGGTGAACGGCGAGCCCGAGGGCGAACTGTGGATCGGCGACGAGGGCCAGATGATCGCCGCGACCGAGGAGGAGGCCCGCACGCTGGGCTTCACGAACCCGCAGGCGGTCCCCGCGGGCGACGCCCTGGTCCGCGCCGTGGTGGCCTCGGACGCCTCCCTGGAGTTCGTCCCGGAGTCCGAGCGGCGCTTCCGCGACGGCGTCGGCGTCTTCCTCCGCTTCGTCATCCACGCCGCCCAGTGACCTGACGCCCGGTGACCTGACGCCCAGTGACCTGACGCGCGCCCGACATGGCGAGGAGGCCCGGCGGATCGCCGGGCCTCCTCGGTGTTCGCCGGGTCGGCGGGGTCAGGTCCGGCGCTTCTCCTGGTGGATGCCCAGGGCGTCGGCGACCTCGCTGATCTGGTGGTAGGTGCCGTCGGGGAGCTTGCGCACGGCGGCGGCGATGTTGTCGGGGGCGTTGTGCTCCTCCAGATGGCGCAGCAGGCCCTCCTTGTCGGCGGGGAAGTCCGCGCGGCCGAGGTACCGGGCCACGTTGCTGCGGCGCTCCACGTCGTCGCGGCTCATCCCCGGAGGCGAGCCGGGCTCGTGGCCCGGCGGGCGGTTGGGGGCGCCGAAGCCGCGTTCACCGGAGTCGTCCATGGGCTCCGGATCCTTCCACTCCTCGGCGTGGGTGCTGTGACCGCCGCGGACGAGTCCCTCGGTGTCCTGCTTCATGTTGTCGTCCAGGCGAGGGCCGTGCTTGCCGTTCCCACGATCCATGTTGCATCCCTCCTCATCAGGAACTCGCGTACCCCACCTGACCGGGACAAACCTGGATCAGCCTGGAAGGACGTCCCTGACCGCCCGGGACACCGGCGTGTCGCCGTTGAGCAGGTCGAGCGTCAGCCCGCTCGTCGCGGGCTCGTCGAGCAGCGCGAGGAGGACCGCGGCCACGTCGTCGCGCGTCACCTCGCCCCGGCCGAGCGGTGGCGGGGCGAGCGCGACCCGGCCGGTGCCGGGCGCGTCGGTGAGGCGGCCCGGGCGCAGGATCGTCCAGTCCAGGTCGCGCGAGCGCAGGTCCTCCTCGGCGGCGGCCTTGGCGCGCAGGTAGGCGGCGAAGACCTCGTCCGTCCCCTCGCGCGGGGGCCCGTCCACGCCCATCGCGGAGACCTGCACGAACCGGCGCACCCCGGCCAGCTCGCAGGCGTCGGCCAGCAGCACGGACGCGCCCCGGTCCACGGTGTCCTTGCGCGGGACGCCGCTGCCCGGGCCCGCCCCGGCCGCGAACACCACCGCGCCGGCGCCCTCCAGCAGCGCCGCCACCTCGGCCGTCGTCGCCGACTCCAGGTCGCACACGACGCCCCGGGACAGGTCGGCCAGATGACCGGGGTTCCGGACGATCCCCACGGGCTCGTCGCCCCGCGCGGCGAGCAGGCGCTCCAGCCGCAGCGCGATCTTCCCGTGCCCGCCCGCGATGACCACCCGCACGGCGTCCTCCCGTCCTCAGCCGATCTCCAGGACTATCTTGCCGCGCGTGTGCCCGCCCGCGTTCAGGAGCTGCGCCTCGGCGGCGTCCTCCAGCGGGAACGTCCGCGCCACGTGCACGTTCACCTCGCCCTGCTGGACCAGCCGGGCCAGCGCGTCCAGGTCGTCGGCGTCGGGCCGCACGTAGACGTAGCGGCCGCCCAGCTCCCGCACGGACGCGTCCACGATCGAGGCGACGCGCCCGCCCGGGGCGAGCACGTGCGGCGTGACCGCGAGGGCGTCCCCGCCGATCAGGTCCAGGATCGCGGTGACCCCCTCGGGCGCGAGGGCGCGGACCCGGTCCGCCAGGCCCTCGCCGTACTCCACCGGATCGGCGCCCAGGCCGCGCAGGAAGTCGTGGTTCTGCACGCTGGCCGTGCCGATCACGCGCGCCCCCAGGGCCCGCGCGAGCTGTACGGCGAACGCGCCCACGCCACCGGCCGCCGCGTGGACGAGCAGGACGTCGTCGCGGCCGACGCGCAGCGCCGACACCAGCGACTGGTAGGCGGTGAGCCCGGCCAGCGGCAGGCTCGCGGCCTCGGCCCAGGACAGGCGGGGCGGCTTGCGGGCCAGGGTGCGGATGGGCGCGGCGACGTACTCGGCGTAGGTGCCGCGGCTCAGCCAGTCCTTGCGGACGTACCCGATCACCTCGTCGCCGGGCGCGTACTCGGTGACGGCCGCGCCCGCGCGCTCCACGACCCCGGCCATGTCCCAGCCGGGGATCACGGGGAACTGCACGTCCAGCGCGGGGTCCAGGTATCCCTCACGGGCCTTCCAGTCCACCGGGTTCACCCCGGCCGCGCGTACCCGCACCAGCACCGAGTCGGGGCCGACCCGGGGCTCGGGCTCGTCGGCCATCCGCAGCACCTCGGGCCCGCCGTACCGGTCCATGACGATCGCTCTCATGGTCTCCGGTATTGCCCGAAACCGGTGATTCAGTCCTTCCGCAAAGCCCTCACCGCGGACCCTTGACGGCATCGCGACCTGCGGAAACGTCCCGCCGCCCGCGGAGCCGGCCCGGCGCGGCGCCCGGGTCAGGCCTGGAGCACGCCGAAGGCGAGGAGGCCGTAGAGCGCGACGCCGACGACCACGCGGTAGACGGCGAAGCCGTGGAAGGAGTGCTTGGACACGAAGCGCAGCAGCCAGGCGACCGAGGCGTAGGCGACCACGAAGGACACGACCGTGCCCACGATGAGCGGGAGCAGCCCGATCGTGCCGCCGATGGCGTCCTTGAGCTCGTAGATCCCGGCGCCGGTGAGGCCGGGGATCGACAGGAAGAACGACAGGCGGGTGGCCGCCACCCGGTCCAGCCCCAGGAACAGGCCGGTCGACATGGTCGCGCCCGACCGCGAGAAGCCCGGGAAGAGCAGCGCCAGGATCTGGGAGGAGCCGACGATCAGGGCGTCGCGCAGGCCGATGTCGCCCTCGCCGCGCTTGAGCGTGGCCGCGCGCTCGGCCGACCACATCAGGCCACTGCCGATGATCAGCGAGGCCGCGACCACCCACAGCGAGCTGAGCGGTCCGGTGATCAGGCTCTTGAGCAGGAAGCCCACGGCCACCAGCGGGATCGTGGCGTAGATCACCCACCAGGCGAACTGGTAGTCCCGGCCCCGCTCCTCGCGGTTGAGGAGCCCGCGGAACCAGGCCGACACGAGCCGCACGATGTCGGAGAAGAAGTACACCAGCACGGCGGCGATGGCCCCGACCTGGATGACGGCGGTGAACGCGATCACCGAGCGGCTGTCCACGGGGATGCCCATCAACCCCTCGGCGATCTTGAGATGGCCTGTCGAGGAGACGGGCAGGAACTCGGTCACTCCCTCCACGATCCCGAGAATGACGGCTTCCCACACACCGATCTCGCTCACGCCACCTCCTTGAACCCGGTCTGGTGCCGGCCCCGATCCGTCCCGGGGCCCGGCTGTCCCGGGCCCGACGCCTCGGGCCCGGTCTGGTCGGCACTCGGCCCGCGAGGGCCCGGTAAACGCTACCGGGTCGCGGAGGTGGCTATGGCCGGGTTCACCGGGGTGGGGACAGATGCACCACCTTCGTGTGGGTCATCTCGTCCAGCAGTTCCGGCCCGTAGCCGAACCCTCGCCCGCTCCCGCGCAGCGGCTCGGCCGCCCCGCCCGGCGCCCCGCCGAACACCGCGTTGACCTTCACGGTGCCGACCGGCAGCTCCCGCCAGGCCCGCTGCGCGTTCGCCATCGACGGCGTGAGCACCACCGCCGCCAGCCCGTACGGCGACCGCGCGGCGGCGGCCAGCGCCTCGTCGAAGGACCGGACGACCCGGATCGGCGCGACCGGGCCGAACGTCTCCTCGCTCATGAGCTCCATCTCGTCGGAGCAGTCCGTCAGCACGGTCGCCGGGTAGAACGCGCCGTCCCCCTCGGGGATCTCGCCCCCGGTCAGCAGCCGCGCCCCCGCGCTCACCGCGCCGGTCACGTGCCGGTGCACGGCGTCGCGCTGCGCCCGGTCCACGAGCGGTCCCAGCTCGACGCCCTCCCCGAGCCCCGGTCCCCGCCGCAGCGCGCGGGCCCGCCGTACCAGCGCCTCGGTGAACGGCCCGGCCACGTCCTCGTGGACGTAGATCCGCTCCACCGACGTGCAGATCTGCCCGGCGTTGGCGAAGCACCCGATCGCGGCCTGCTCGGCCGCCCACTCCGGGTCCACGCCCGCGTCCACGATCAGCGGGTCCTTGCCCCCGTTCTCCAGCAGGGCCTTGGCCCCGGTCCGCGCGGCGGCCGCGGCGATCCGCCGCCCGGCCGCCGTGGAGCCCACGTGCGCGATGACGTCCAGGTCCTCGTGCCCGGCCAGCGCCTCCCCGGCCCGCCCGTCCCCGGTGACCAGGTTCAGGACCCCCGGCGGGAGCTCCCCGGCGACGATCTCCACCAGCAGCGCCCCGGTGTGCGGCGTCCGCTCGGACGGCTTGTGCACCACGGTGTTCCCGGTGACCAGCGCCGCCCCGGCGAGACCGCAGGCGATCGCCACCGGGTCGTTCCACGGGGTGATCACCCCGACGACGCCGCGCGGCTCCAGCACCATCAGGTCGGCGGCGTCCCAGGCCCCCTGCAGGCTCCGCCCCCGGTGCACCGGCCCCAGCTCGGCGTACTGCTCCAGCGTCCCGGCCCCCGCCTCGACCCCGCCCAGCGCGTCGCCGTACGGCTTGCCCATCTCCCGCGTGACGAGCCGGGCCAGTTCATCGGCCCGCTCCCGCACCCGCGCCGCCATCGCGCGCAGCGCCGCCCCGCGCTCGGCGGGAGCCGTGCGCGCCCACGCGGGGAACGCGGCGCGGGCGGCCTCCACCGCGTCGTGCACGTCCTTCTCGTCCCCGAGCGGCGCCTCCCCGACGGCCCCCGCCCCCGAGGGATCCTCGACGACCCGGGTCCCGCCCCCCTTGCAGGCCCGCCAAGCCCCGTCCACGAACACCCATCGATCCCTGGCCCGCAACGAAACCCCTCCTTCGCCACCGAAACGTTCCCGCCAGCAGTACCCGCCCCGCTCCCGCCTAGTCCCTCCTCCCGGCCGGACCTCGTGCGATCGCGAGATCACGACGAGGGCGACGCGAGGGGGAACCGGCGGGACAGACTGGAAGGGAGCTACCGGAGTGACCGAAGGGGTGCGCATGGGTTCGGCTTTCGTGGTGACCGGCGGGGGACGGGGGATCGGGCGCGCGATCGTGGAGCGGCTGCTGCGGGACGGGGGTTCGGTGGTGGTCGTGGAGGCCGACCCCGCCGCCGTCGAGTGGATGGGCGGCCACCCCGGGCGGGACAGGGTGCGCGCCGAGATCGGGGATGCCGGGGACGCCGGGGTCGCGGAGCGGGCGGCCGACGCGGCCGAGCGGATGGGGGAACTGGCCGGGTGGGTGAACAACGCGGCGCGGTTCCGGGACGCCTCGCTGCACGACACCCCGCCGTCGCAGGTGCTCGACCTCGTCACGATGAACCTCGGGCCGGTGCTGACCGGCTGCTCGGCGGCCGTGCGCAGGTTCCTGGCGGCCGGCACGGCGGGCGCGATCGTCAACGTCTCGTCCCACCAGGCGCGGCAGGCGGTGCCCGGCTGCCTGCCGTACGTCACGGCCAAGGCGGCCATCGAGGGGCTGACGCGAGCGCTCGCCGTGGAGTACGGCCCGCGGGGCGTCCGGGTGAACGCCGTGGCCCCGGGCTCGGTGGAGACCGAGCGCTACCGGGACTTCCTCGGCGGGCTGGACGAGGAGGCGGCGGTGTCCGTGGAGCGTCAGATGGCCCGCCTCCACCCGCTGGGGCGCGTGGCGCGGGCCGGGGAGGTGGCCGCCGCCGTGGCGTACCTCCTCTCCGCCGACGCCTCCTTCGTCACCGGCGCGACCCTCCCGGTGGACGGCGGGCGCACCGTCCTCGCCCACGACCCGGAGGCGCGCTGACGGGCCGCCCGGCTCAGCCGGCTCAGCCGGCGGAGGCTGCGGCGGCCTGGGAGTCCCGGATGGCCTTGCGCAGGGCGGGCGGGACCGGGCCGGCCTGCGCGACGATCTTGGCGATGCGGTCCTTGTGGGCGCGGCGGGCGCGGCGGTCGAGCACGCGCTTGAGGTCCCCGGTGACGCAGAGGGCCACGGTGGCGGCCTCGCGCTCGTCCCGCCGGGTGGTGGGGCGCGCCGTCGTCACCGCGTGGCGCACCGCGTCGGTGAGGTCCCGCACCGGGCGGGGGTCGCTGACCGAGACGCGGGTGTAGGGGAAGATCCCCAGCACCGCGCGCCGCTCGGTCTGGATCCAGCCGGTCTCGGCCAGGCGCTCGCGGACCAGGCGGGAGGCCCGGGTCGCGTTCTTGCCCACCCAGTGGTGCCAGCGGCGGGGGCGGGACTCGGAGATCTGGCGGAGGATCTCGGCGAGCAGCGGGTCGTCGGAACGGGCCCCGTGGGCGGCGGCCGGGCGGTCGTCGCGGTCCTGGAGGAGGCCCTGGATGCGGAGTTCGGCCAGGGCGGCGGCGCGGACCACCATGCCGAGCTGGGAGCGGGCGGTGAGCCGGCCGCGCTCGGGGTCGTACGCGAGCAGGTAGAGCCGCTCGGGAAGGGTCTCGGGGGCGTGCACTCGGCTGTCCTCCTCGGTGGGTGCCTATCATAGTGATATCACTTTTCTCGGCCGGAGGACAGGGCGGGCCGGCGGCGGGAAATCGGGTCGATCGCGGGACGCGCCACCGGTTAGCGTGCGGAAGGTGAACGTTCCCGAACTGCTCACGGCCCGGTTGCGGCTGCGCCCCCTGCGCGCCGGCGACGAGGAGCCGCTGTACGAACTGCTCTCCGACCCCGAGGCGGCCCGCTTCCTGCCCTTCCCCGTCACGCGCGAGCTCGTCGCCCAGCACGTGGACGAGCTGCTGACGGCCGACTACCCCGAGGGCATGGGATCGTACGCCTGGGAGGACCGCGAGACCGGGGAGTTCGCCGGGCACGGGGACCTGGCGCCGAGCAAGGAGCTGGGGGACGGGCGGCCCGAGGTCGGGTGGTACCTGATGCCGTCGTACCAGGGGCGGGGCCTGGCCACCGAGGCCCTGGACGCCGTGCTCGGGCACGCGTTCGGCACACTGCGCGTCCCCGAGGTGGTCGCGCTCGTGCACGAGGAGAACGTCCGGTCACGCAGGGTGGCCGAGCGGCTGGGGTTCGCGGAGGCGGGCCGCGGCCTCCACTACGGCGGCCCGCACATCGTCTACGTCCGCGGCGCCGCGGGCGCGGTCCGGGGGACCGCTCCGGGCGCCGCCTAGCGTCTCCGCCCGCCGCCGCTCCCCGCCACTCCGGTGCTCCGCCGCTGCTCTACTCGCCGGGCCAGGGCTCGCGGCCCGGCCACGGCTCCCGGACGCCCTCGCCGGTCAGGGGCGGGCCCTCGTGGAGGCGGTCCGGGCGCTGGTAGCCCAGGGTGGACTCGCCGGCGGGGGGCGGCTCGCGGAAGTCCGGCTCGCCGTCGGGCCCGGCGGGCGGGCGCAGCCTCGGGTTGTCCACGGTCGTGTCGTCCTCGACCGCGCGCTCGACCTCGGGCGTCTCCTCCAGCGGCGTCGTCCCGCCCGGCGCCCCGGCCGCCGCCGGGCCGGTCCGCGCCGGCGGGCCCTGCGCTGGCCGGTCTTGCGCTGGCCGGTCTTGCGCTGACCGGTCTTGTGCCGGCGGGCCGGTGCGGGACGCCTGGGCGGCCGGCTCCGGCGGGCCGGTCTCGTCCGGGGGCTCCGCGCCGGCCGGGCGGCGCACCGGGCCCGGCGGGTCGGGGTGGAAGCCCTCCGGATGGCCGTGCCTGCGCACCACCTCGTCGATCTCCTGGATCAGGTCCGCGCGGGAGTACTCCCCGGTCGGGATGTCGTGGAGCAGCGCCAGCACGCCGGAGGGCAGCCGGTCGTCGTCCGACGCCCGCACGTAGAGCTCACGGCTGTGCGCGTGCTCGCGGCCGTCGAAGAGGGCGTCCACCACCAGCCGCAGCTCGTCCAGCCCGGGATCGTGCGCCATCTACGTCTCCCGCGGGCGGCCGCCCGTGGACCGCCGCACGTCCTGCCGCATCGCCTGCTCGATCGGCGAGGGGGGCACCGGCCGCTCGGACTCGGCGATCCCGCCGCGCGGGTGCTCCCGCTTCTGGGCCGTCCGCTGGGCGGCGTTCCGGTTCGGCGCCGGGTCCTGCGGCACGCTGCGCACGACCTCGGCCAGGTTGTCGTACGACCCGAGCGGCAGCGCCGCCAGCGCCCGGGCCACGTCGCTCCCCGGCGCGACCCGCCGCGCGTGGTCGACGAGCTGTTCCTTGTCCGCGGGAAAGTCGAAGTCGTGCAGGACCTCGCCGATCTCGTCGGGATCATTCAACTTCATGCCAGCCCCCATACCCTCGATGACCTGCGCTTATAAACGCGTCCCCGCCTGTCGTCCCCGTCCTCGCGTGTCGCCCCGTCCCCGCGCCGTCCCGTCCCCGTGTGCGGTCCCGTCCCCGTGTGCGGTCCCGTCCCCGTGTGCGGTCCTGTCCCCGCGTGCCGCCGCGTCTGCGGGTACGGCCCGGCGGCCCGCCGTACCGCCCCGGCACGTGGGGGCGCGGCGGGCGCCGGCCGTACGGCTGGGGCCTCAGGCGGGGTGGGGCGGGCGCTGGTCCGGCGGGACGCCGCCGCCCTTGCCGCCGCCCTTGTTCATGCGGTCGGTGCCGTGGGGGTGGCCGCGGCCCTTGCCCAGGCTCTTCGCGGTCCCCTTGCCGACCTTGCTGCGGGGGCTGTTGGCCTCGACGCCCTCCTGGGTCGTCTGGCCGCGTCCGGACCTGCGCATCTCTGGCTGCTGCGGGTTGACCATGCCGGTCCCCTCTCCAGTGCGGAATGTCTGACTATTTCCGGACTGGTCGCACTGCCCGGACCGATCCGGCCGAAACCAGATGTCACCTCAGGGGAAGGACAGGCTTACCTCGCAGCATGTCCGGACGAAACGGGGCAGTGCACCCACATACGGACATACCTAGGAGGGGAAATGCCGCGTCCCGGTAGCCACGGCTATGACATCAAGCGCGCGCATCTGCGCAAACGCCTGGAGAACACCGGTGCGGCCGCCGACGAGGAGGCGGATCGCGAGGCGAACCGCCGCCTCCAGCGCGACCCGAAGTACGCCCCGGAGCGGCAGAGCGAGCGCGGCCGGGGACCCAAGGGCGAGCGGTAGCAGGAGGATCACATGCAGCACGACGAGTTCATCGGGCAGGTGCAGTCGCGAGCGCACCTGGCGAGCCGCGGGGACGCCGAGCGCGCCACCCGCGCGACCCTGGAGACGGTGGGGGAGCGCATCCCCGAGGGCCTGGCCGACAACCTGGCCTCGCAGTTGCCGCACGAGATCGGCGAGCACCTGCGCAGGACCGAGGTGCTCGGCGGCCAGGGGACGGGCGAGCACTTCGACCGGCAGGAGTTCGTGGACCGGGTCGCCGACCGCGCCGGCGTGGACGAGCCCAAGGCCGCCCACGTCGCCCGCGCCGTCCTGGAGGTCGTCGACGAGGCGACCCAGGGCCACATCATGGAGAAGGTCCGCGACAGCCTCCCGCCGGACATCCGGGGCTTCGTCGACTCCGGCAGCCAGGGCCGCCTGGACTGACGCCCGCGCCGGCCCACGGCCTGCCACCCGAACGCCGGGCCCCCGCCGGCGTTCCCCCATGCCCGGCCCCAGCCCCGCCGGCCGGCGCGAACGCCCTCCCACATGCAGTACCCCGGCCCTCTCCGAGGCGCCCTTCTCCGGGCCGCCCTCTCCCGCGTGCCTCTTCCGGTTGGCGGCCCGCCCATGCGCCCACTCTTCCCCGTCGGGGCCTCCTCCGCCGGGCGCCTTCTCCTGAGCGGTCTCTTCCTCCCGAGAGTGACCTCGTTCCGCCGGAGAGTGACCTCTTCCTCCTGAGCGGCCTCTTCCAGCCGCCTTCTCCCGGGTCGCCTCCGCCGGCCGCCTACGCCGGTCGCCTACGCCGGGCACCTCTGCGGGGCGGCGGCCTGTCCCTGCGCCCACCTGCTCGATGGGGTCCCCGTCGCGGGCTCCCCCTGGCGGGGCCTCGCGTTCGCCGGTGGGAGAGGAGCGGGCGGCCGCTCGCGGGTGGCGCCCTGTCCCGGGCCGGCCTCCTCCGCGGGTCCCGTGCCGCGGGTCCCGTGCCGCGGGTCCCTGCCGCCGGGGGCCTCCCTTCGCCGTGATCATGCAGTTTTACGCACAGGGTGTGCGTAAAACTGCATGATCACGGCGAGGGGGAGGCGGGCTCGCGGTCGGCCGGTGGGGGGCGAGGGGTGGTCTCGCCGTGCCGGCAGGGTCGGCGGGGGCGGCCTTGCCGGGCGGGCGTCCCACGTCGCCGGGGCCGTCGCCCCTGGCCGTACGGCTGTCGCGTCCTGGCGCCTGTCGCGTCCTGGCACGGCGAGGGGGCGGCGGCCGGGGGCATGGGGAAGGCCGGGCGGGGATGCCGCCCGGCCTTCCTGGGGGGTGGGTCAGCGGTTGCCCTCGGCGGAGGAGATGTCGGCGAGGGCCGAGTTCGGGTCCTTCTCCATGGCCAGGTCGCCGATGCTGACGACGCCCACGGCGCGGTCCTTCTCGACGACCGGGAGGCGGCGTACCGCCTTCTGGCGCATGAGCCGGGCCGCCTGGTCGATGCTCGTGTCCGGGCCCACCGTCGCGACGTCGCCGCCGCTGCACACGTCTCGTACCGGTGTGTCGGGGCCCTTCTCGTCCGCGACCGCGCGCACGGCGATGTCCCGGTCGGTGACGATGCCCGAGACGCGCCCGTTGTCGGTGACGATCACCGCGCCCGTGTCGTTGTTGCGCATGAGCGCGGCGGCGTCCGCGATTCGGCCGCCGGCCTCGATGGTCGCGGGGTTCCCGGTCATGACGTCGGCCACTCTCTGAGCCATGGCATGCCTCCCTTTCGCATTCGTCCTACTTTGCCCCACTACCCACCCTGGCCCCGGCAAACAGGTTTGGCGGGACCGGCGCAGGGCACCTGACCAGCGTTCCGACCGGCCCGTGTGCGTCCGCGGGGAGATGATGACGTGGCCAGCGAATCCGTGCTCCTGCCCGTGCGGACCCCGATCGGGGAGGCCGGCCTCGACGGCGACCTGGCGGTCCCCGAGGGGGCCTCCGGCATCGTCCTGTTCGCCCACGGCAGCGGCAGCTCCCGGCTCAGCCCCCGCAACCAGGCGGTGGCCCGCGCGCTGCGGAACCGGGGCCTCGGGACGCTCCTCCTCGACCTGCTCACGGCGGCCGAGGAGGAGGTGGACGCGCAGACCGCGGAGATGCGGTTCGACGTGGCCATGCTGGGAGACCGGCTGATGACCGCCGTGGACTGGCTCGGGCGGCAGCCGCTGACGGCGGACCTGCCGATCGGGCTGTTCGGCGCGAGCACGGGGGCGGCGGGCGCGCTGCTGGCGGCGGCCGGGCGGCCCGCGGAGGTCCGCGCGGTGGTGTCGCGGGGCGGCCGGCCGGACCTGGCCTCCGAGGCGCTGTCGCTGGTCCAGGCCCCCACGCTGCTCATCGTGGGAGGCCGCGACGAGCCGGTGATCGCGATGAACGCCGAGGCGGCCCGCGAGCTGCGCGCCCCGCACCACCTGGAGATCGTCGAGGGGGCGACCCATCTGTTCGAGGAGCCGGGCGCGCTGGACCGCGTGGCGGAGCTGGCGGGGGACTGGTTCACCCGTCACCTGGGAGGGGCGCGATGATGTTCCGCGACCGGGCCGAGGCCGGGCGGCTGCTGGGGGAGGCGCTGGCCCGGATGGAGTGGGCCGACCCGCTGGTGCTGGGGCTGGCGCGCGGCGGCGTGCCGATCGCCCGGGAGATCGCCCGGGTGCTGGGCGCCCCGTTCGACGTCGCCGTGGCCCGCAAGATCGGAGCTCCGGGCCAGCCGGAGTTCGGGGTGGGCGCGGTGACCGCCGAGGGCCCGCCGGTGTACGACGGGCGGTCGCTCGACGCGCTCGACCTCGACGAGACCGACCTCGCCAAGACCTGCTCGCGCGAGCGCGCCGAGGCCCGCCGCCGCGTCGAGGTCTACCGGGCGGGGCGTGCCGAGGAGCCGGTGCGCGGGCGTGACGTGATCCTGTCGGACGACGGCCTGGCGACCGGGGTGACCGCCCGCGCCGCGTTGGGCGCGCTGCGCCCGCTGGGGCCGTCGCGGCTGGTCTTCGCCGCCCCGGTCTGCTCGATCGAGGGCGCGGCGGCGCTGGCCGGAGACGCCGACGAGGTCGTCTGCCTGGACCGGCCGGCGGACTTCCTGGCCGTGGGCCGGTGGTACGAGGACTTCGCCCAGCTCACCGACGACGACGTGCTCGCGTTCCTCCGCGAGCGGGACACCGCCGCCGGTTCCCGCTGACCGCCCGCGCCGGTTCCCGCCGGCCGTCGTGCCGGTTCCCGCCGGCCGTCCGCGCCGGGCGCGCCCGGCCGCTCCCGGCCCCGCCACCCTCGGCCGGGCCGCTCCGGCCTTGGCCGGAGGCCCCGCGCGGCGCGGACGCCGGACTCAGCCGCCCAGGTCGCTGACCGCGGTGTCGAGCCGCTGGGCGAGCTGGTTCAGCTCGTCGTCGGACACCTCCGCCGGGTCCCAGCCCGCCGCCACGTCGTCCCGGCTCGCCACCACCAGCGCGCCGCGGTACGGCTCCGCCTCCAGGTCCCGCCGCGCCACCACCTGGGCCCTGCCCTCCAGCAGCACCAGCGTCGGCTCGGGCTCGCCGGACTCCAGCAGCCGCCGCACGTCCTCCGCCGAAATCGTCGCCACGATTCGCCACCCCTCCCGGTTCACCGGTGCGCTGCCCCGCCGTACGGAGGTCAAACGCGCCCGATCAGCCGGTCGAGCAGCCGCGTCTCCCCGGGCCAGGCCGCGGCCAGCACCTCGCGGGGGACCCGCCGCGCGGCGTACCGCAGGGCCAGGGCGACCACGACGAGGTCGTCCAGCGGGCCGATCACCGGGATGAACTCGGGGATCAGGTCGATCGGCGACACCACCCACGCGGCGGCGAGCAGCACGGCGATCCGGGCCCGGCGCGGGACCCGCGGATCGCGGCGCAGCCGCCGTACGGCGGTCACGCAGTCGGGGACGAACGCGGCGAGGTCGCGCGCGAGCCCCGGGGGCAGCCGGCGGGCGGCGATCCACAGCCCGGCCCACCCGAGAAGGAGCACGGCCGCGCCGGCGCCGAGAGCGATCACCCAATCGCGCATGAACTGATACTCGCACCCCCTTACGAAGGGCTCCATGGCCTATATAACCTATGTCGCTAATTCCCGGTGATCGGGATCTCCAGTAAAACCGAAGATCAGTAGAGGGCCTCGCGTGCGACGTATCACCACCTCCGTGTGCCTCCTTTTGCTCGTCAGCGCCTGTGCCAATGGCGCCACCCTGGGTGAGGCCGCCGAAGTCCTCAACGAGGACGGGGCGAAAATCAGCAGGCTCACGATCATCGGGGACAAGGACGTGTCCGGCGGAACCGAGCGCGAGGGATGCGACGGGGTGAAGCGCCGGCAGATCTACAAGGTCGTCGGGACCCTGGGCAAGAACATGTCCCGCATCCCGCCGTCCCGCATCGCGGACGAGCTCAAGAACCTCGGGTACGAGGACGCGCCGAAGAACGGCAAGTCCCTGGTGGTGGTCAAGAAGGAGCCCAAGATCACCTTTACCATCACGCCCCAGGACGGCATTCCCAACATCTCCATCGTCGGCAAGACGGATTGCCTGACGGAGGAGTGACGCCCCGGCCGCGGCGAGGCGATCCCGATCGCGGCGGCCCCTGATCCGAACGCCATTCCGGGCCCCTGCGCCGGGCCGCGCCCCGAATGCGATTCCCGGCCCTTCGGCGGCCGTCCGGACTCGTTTCCGGCGTACGCATGTGCTTACTCGCGTTCCCGGGCGCGGCATGCCTTTCCGGTCACTCCTCAGGACTGCTTTCCTGATTAGCGGGAGTACCCCGGAAAGTGCGGTTTTCCGCGCCCTCGGCTAAAACCGGAACCGCGCGGCAATCGTCCCCGCCCGGCGAAAGCCGCGCCCTGCTACGTCCGTGCCCGTACGGCATTCGCCCGTGCCGCACGCGCCCGTACGGCACTCGCCCCTGCGGCACCCGGCGGCCCGGCCGTACGCATGCGACAGCCGTACGGCACGCGCGTGCCGTACGGCACGCGCCGGCCGTACGGCACGCGGCGGGGGAGCGGCAGGGAGCCGGAGGGGGCGGGGTCAGCCGGTGCGGCGGGCGCCGATCGCGGACATCATGGCGGGCCAGATGCTGTGCATCTCGCGCTGCCAGTAGCGCCACTGGTGCCAGCCGTCGCCGTAGAAGTGGGTCGTGACCCGGACGCCCAGCGAGCGCAGCCTGCGGGCCAGGTCCATGTTCGACCGGCCGATCAGCCTCTCCTGGTCGCCGCCGACGAAGCGGCTCACGAGCTCCTGCTCCGGCGTGAGGTCCCGGTCGAGCGGGCCGCGCTTGCCGGTCGTGCCCGAGGACAGGTGGACGCGGGTCCCGCGCAGGCCGGCCGCGCGCTCGTACGGGTCGTGCGCGCGCCAGTTGGCGTCGTGCACGCCGGGGACGCCCCAGATGCGCAGCGGGTCGACCCCGTTGCCGGAGGCGAACACCGTCGCCAGGGCCGAGGTCTGCATGCGGCGCTGGCTGATCCGCGCCGGGCCGCTGAAGGAGGCGGCGTAGCGGAACATGCCGGGGTTCCTGGCGGAGTAGGAGAGCGCGCCGTAGCCGCCGGAGGACAGGCCCATCACCGCGCGGCGGGTCCCGCCCCGGTACCGGCTCTCGACCAGGCGGCGCAGCTCGCCCGTGTGGAAGGTCTCCCAGCGGGGCTTGCCGCGCCTGCCGTAGTTGAACCAGTTCGTGTACGACGCGTTGTAGCCGGCGTCCGGCATGACGACCATGACGTCGTACCGCGCCGCCAGCCGCTCGATGTCGGTGCTGCGGGTCCACGACTGGTACCCGTCGCGCCCGCCGTGCAGGGCGTACAGCACGGGCCAGGTCCGCTTCGCCGTGCGCGACCAGCCCCTGGGCGTGATCAGCCGCACCTTGACGCGCTGTCCCACGGCGGGGGAGGAGACGGTCAGGTCCAGGGTCCGGGCGTCGATCCGGCGTTCGGCCACCACCCGGGCCGCCGGGCCCGCTCCCGTCCCCGCCAGGGCGGGGGCCGTCCCGGCCGCGGCGGACACGGCGCAGCCCGCCGCGAGCACGATCACCAACCGGCGCGAGGTCATCGTCCCTCCGAGGCGCGTCACGATCCGTGAACGCTAGCGGAGAGGGCGGCGCGAGGGCTCCGGGCGAACGGCTACATTTCCGCGTCCCGCTTGTCACACCCGTGACAAGCGCGGCTAGGGGTTGTCGGACTCCCAGCCGGGCGATCTGACCGCCCCGGCCACGAGGATCCCGGTGAGGCGGCCGTCCACGCCCGACACCACCAGCTCCTTCAGCCCCTTGCGCTCCATCCGCCGCAGCGCGGAGTCCAGCTCCTCGCTGGGCCGCACGGTCAGCACGCCGAGCCGCATGACGTCCCCGGCGGTCGCCCCCGGCCGGGCCCCGGCGACCTCCTCCTCGCCGACGAGCCCCTGCACCACGCCCTCGCCGTCCACCACGACCGCGACCCCGGCCGCGTCCTCCAGGGCCCGCGAGGCCACCTCGTCCAGCGGGTCGCCGGGCGAGGCCACCACCGGGTCCCGCCGCGCCACCCCGGCCACGAGCCTCGCGTGCCCCTCGTACGGCAGGCCGGCGGCGAGCCAGTCCATCTTGCTCAGCCGGTAGTCGTACACCTCGCCGAACCCGAGGGCGCGCAGCCGGGCCGCGCCGCGCGGGCTCATGTCGCACAGCAGGTCGTGGCAGTAGACGACGACGGGCCGCGACCGGTCGAGCCGGTCGGCCGCGGCGGCGTCCAGCTCGCCCAGCGGGATGTTCACGGCCCCGGGCAGGTGCGCCCAGTCGTACTCCGCGCGCGGCAGCACCTCGACGAGCGCGGCCCCCCGCGTCCCGGCCAGCTCGCGCACACCCTCGTGATCGATGACCTGAACCATGCGGTCGCCCTACCCCGGCCGCCCGCCGCGAACCCGCCGGTCGGACCGCCCGGCCCGCGCCGCCGGACCCCGCCCCGCCGGACCCCGCCCCGCCCGGCCCGCGCCGCCGATCGGCGCCGGCCGCCCGAGGGCCCCGGAGACCGCCCGATCAGCCGGGGACGACCGACCACGAGTGCGCGGCGACGGTCCCCAGCCCGCCCGGGAAGGCATACGGCGTGTCCGCGGTGTTCAGCAGCACCGTCAGGCGGCGGTCCCCGGCGGCCGAGGCGTACGCCATGGCCTCGTTGGTCAGGTGCAGGACCTCGGTGCGGGCGCGCGCCAGCCACGGATTCGCGCGCCGCAGCGCGATCAGCTCGCGGTGCAGGGTGTGCGCCTCCGGAGGGCTCCCCGCGAACGGGACGGCGGGGAACGGCGGCCGGATCGCGTCGTCGCCGCCGGGCCGGTCCTCCTTCACGCCCTCCATCGCCCGCTCGTCCCCGTAGTACACCGCCGGGGTCCCGGCCACGGTGAACAGGATCGCCAGCGCGTGCCCCAGGTGGCGCGGGTCGTCCAGCCGGGTCGCGATCCGGGTCACGTCGTGGTTGCCGACGAACGTCAGCGGCAGGAACTTCTCCGCGAACGCGTCGTGCCGGTCCAGCGCCCACGCCAGCTCGAACAGGTTCCGGTCGTTGAGCGAACTCCAGATCGCCTTCCACAGCTCGTACTGCGTGACCGAGTCCAGCCCGCTCTCGGCGACGTACGACGCGTAGTCCCCGTGGATCATCTCCCCGGCGAACCACGCCCCCGGGTGCCGCGCCCGGACCGGCGGCAGCACGCGCCGCCAGAACCCCGGCGGGACGGCGTACGCCGCGTCGAGCCGCCACCCGTCCGCGCCCCGGTCCAGCCAGTGCGAGAGGACGGCCTCGACGTGCGCGGCGACCGCGGGCTCGGCGTGGTTCAGCGCGACCAGCGCGTGGTGCCCCTCGAAGGTCGCGTAGCCGCCCGCGGGGTCGTCCCCGGTGCGCCGGAACCACCGTGCCGCCTCCGGGTCCCCTTCGAGCGCCCGCCGGAAGACCGGGAAGCCGCGCCCGACGTGGTTGAACACCCCGTCCAGCAGCAGCCGCAGGCCCCGCTCGCGCAGCGCCGCCACGAGGCGGTCGAAGTCGCCCTCGTCGCCCAGCCGCGGGTCGATCCGGAAGTGGTCCACGGTGTCGTACCCATGGGTCTCCGACGCGAAGACGGGCCCCAGCGCCAGCCCCGTGCACCCCAGCCCGGCCAGGTAGTCCAGCCACGGCTCCAGCCCGCGCAGCCGGTGGGCCACGGGCTCCCCCGGGGAGGCGGAGGCGGGCGCGCCGGTGAAGCCGAGCGGGTAGACCTGCCACCACACGGCGCTCTCCGGCCACACGATCACGCGCGCCACCTTACCCGCGAGTGGTCATGGCATTCGTGGGTACGGCGTGGCGCATGGCAAGCGAGAGACGCAGGAAGAGCCCCCGCGAGCTCGCGGAGGAGATGGCGACCGACTCCCGGGACGATCCCAGGTTCCGGGACCGCACCCCCGGCGTCCGGGCGCCGCGGCGGATATCGCGCGAACGCGCCGACCAGGACACGGCCGGGATCATCGGCTCGTCCGGCACCACCGGCGGCGGCCAGCCCGGCTCGCCCGGGCAGCCCGCGGACGGCAGGGTCCCCGACGACGAGCTCGACGACACCGTCTACAACAGCCGTGACCCGTACGAGCCCTACGACCCGAACCCGCTGGAGGAACGGGAGTGAACGACGGCGAGATCCGCGCCGACGCCCGCCCCCTGCGCGAACCCGGCGACCTCGACCCGCTGCTGGCGCGCGTCGGCGACGCCCGGCTCGTCCTGATCGGCGAGGCGAGCCACGGCACCCACGAGTTCTACTCGTGGCGCGCGGCGCTGACCAGCCGTCTCATCTCCGAGAAGGGGTTCACGATCGTCGGGGTCGAGGGCGACTGGCCCGACTGCGAGGCCGTGAACGCCTCGGTCACCGGCCGGCCGGGCGCGCCCGAGGACCCCAAGGAGGCGCTGAACGCCTTCGCCCGCTGGCCCACGTTCATGTGGGCGAACGAGGAGGTCGTCGGGTTCACCCGCTGGCTGCGCCGGTGGAACCTGGACCGCGACCCCGCGGCGCGCTGCGGCTTCCACGGGCTGGACGTCTACAGCCTGTGGGAGTCGCTGGCCGCCGTGCGCGACCACCTGGAGCGCCACCGGCCCGGGGAACTGCCCACCGCGCTGCGGGCGCTCGACTGCTTCGAGCCGTACGGCCGGGACCCGCAGGAGTACGGCGTGGCCCGCCGCTGGGTGGGCGAGTCCTGCGAGGCCGAGGTGGTCGCGCTGCTCCGCGAGGTCCGGGAGGAGGCGCTGGCCGCGCCCTCGTCGGCGGAGGAGTTCGCCGCCTGGCAGAACGCCGAGGTGGCCGCGAACGCCGAGCACTACTACCGCACGATGGTCCACGGCGGCCCGGAATCCTGGAACATCCGCGACACCCACATGGCCGACACGCTCGACCGGCTGCTGGAGTTCCGGGGGCCGGGCGCCAAGGCCGTGGTCTGGGCGCACAACACCCACGTGGGCGACGCCCGCGCCACGGACATGACCGCCGCGGGGATGACCAACCTCGGGCAGCTCGCGCGCGAACGCCACGGCGACCGCGACGTGGTCCTGGTGGGCTTCGGCACCGACCGGGGCACGGTGGTCGCCGGGGACCGCTGGGGAGCGCGGGCCGAGGTCATGCGCGTGCCGCCCGCCCGGCCCGCGTCCCTGGAGGCCATGCTGCGCGACCACGTGCCGCCGCGGTCGCTGTTCATCACGCCGCCCCGGGGCGACCGCGCCGAGTGGTACGACACGCCGCTCGCGCACCGCGCCATCGGCGTCGTCTACCACCCGGAGCTGGAGCACCTGGGCAACTACGTGCCGACGGTGCCGGGCAGGCGTTACGACGCCTTCCTGTGGCTCCCCGAGACCGAGGCGCTGCGGCCGCTGCACGCCGAGCCGCGCCTCAGCCCCGAGTGGGAGACCTACCCGTCGGCCACCTGAGGCCGGGCCGCGGCGCTAGTTGTAGTCGGGGGGCGTGTCGAACCCGCCGCTGGCGCCGTACACGATGAGCCAGACGACCAGGCCGATCAGCAGCGCGACGTTGATCCCGATGCTGATCCAGGCCCACTTGAGCAGCCGGCGCGACCGGTCCGGCTGGTACTCCACGCCGGTCAGGGCGATGATCGACAGGATCAGCGCGGGGATGCCGCCGAGCGAGACGTAGCACGACAGCGCCGTGAGCGCCGAGATCACCACGGCCACGATGGCGTGCGTGCGCACCCCCTGGTTCGCCGGGGGCGGCGGCGGATAACCGTAACCCGGGGCGCCGTACCCGGGAGTGCCGTATCCGGGAGTGCCGTATCCGGGGGCGCCGTACCCGGGGGCGCCGTACCCCGGTCCCGGCGGCGGGTGGCCCGGGCCGTATCCGTAGCCCCCCGCGGCCTGGTCGTGGCCGTACCCGCCGCCCGCCTGGGCGTGGCCCTGGCCGGGCAGGTCGTACGGCCCCGCGTTCGGCGTGTCCTGGGGCGCGGCGCCGTACGCGCCGGCGTCGCCGGGCAGCGGGACGGTCTTGGGGTCCTGCGGGGGCTCGGGGTGGTCGTGGGGGTTCTGGCTGGTCACGGGGTGCGGCCTCCGGATGCGAAACGTCCGGCCCACGCTACCGGAGGTGGGACCGATTGCTGAGCGATCGCAGGGGTATGGACCATATCTCCGATTTCGGCAGGGGGGATCGCAAGGTGAGCGGCGGAATCGTCGTCGGCGTGGACGGCTCGGAGGCGGGCCTGACCGCCGCGGACTGGGCGGCGCGCGAGGGGGCCCTGCGCGACCTGCCGGTCCGGCTGGTCCACGTGATGCCGGCCTGGGCGTACTCGATGCCGGAGGACGCGCCGCGCGGCGAGGTGGGCGTCTACATGCGCGACTGCGGCCGGTCGGTGCTCAAGGACGCCGCCGCCCACCTGGAGCGCCAGGGCCTGGACGGGCCGGGGGTGACCACCGAGCTGGTCGGCGGCGACCCCCGCCCCACGCTGCTGGACCAGGCCGAGGGGGCCGACGTGCTCGTCGTGGGCAGCCACGGCGCGGGCGGCTTCGGCTCGCTGCTCCTCGGCTCCACGGCCCTGAGCCTGGCCGGTCACGCCGCCTGCCCGGTCGTCGTCGTCCGCGAGACCCAGCCGCGCGTCCACAACGAGATCGTCGTCGGCGTGGACGGCTCGCCCCACTCGCTCAACGCGCTCCGCCTGGCCTACGAGGAGGCGTCCATCCGGGGCGCCCGGCTGCGCGCGGTCCACGCCTGGACCCGCTTCGTCGCCGGCGCGCCGCCGGACATCATGCCGCTGATGTACACCGAGCCCGACGCCGAGGGCGAGGAGCAGCGGATCCTGTCGGAGTCCCGCGCGGGATTCGCCGAGGAGTACCCCGAGGTCGAGCTGGTCGAGCACGTCGTGCAGGCCCATCCCGTGGACGCCCTGGTCGAGGCGAGCGCCGCGGCCGATCTGGTGATCATGGGCTCGCGGGGCCGGGGCGGGTTCGAGCGCATGCTCCTCGGCTCGGTCACCCACGGCGTGCTCCACCACGCCCGCTGCCCGGTCGTGGTGGTCCGCGGTCCCGGCGACTGACCCGCCACCCCGCCCGCCGCACGGCCGAGCCCCGCCGTACGGCCGAGCCCCCGCCGTACGGCCGAGCCCCCGCCGTACGGCCTAGGCCCCGCCCGCCGTACGGCCGGGCCACACGGGCGGGCCGTACGGCGGGACGCCCGGCGGGTCGTCAGCGGCGCAGGGTGCGGGCCACGGCGGCGGCCCCGAGCACGGCGGACGCCGCCAGGAGGATGCCCGCCTCGATCCACTGGAACCGCCAGAAGCGCTCCGGCGGGTGGTGGTAGACCGCCAGCCGGTACCCCGCCTGGAACAGGCACCGCTCGCGCGCCTCGGCGTTGCGCCCCGACCGGCCCGCGTCGGGCGGCGACGGGCAGACGGTCATCGGCACCGCCTCGGTCTCCGCGCCCGAGGGGGCGACCCACGCCTCCCGCAGCAGCCGGGAGTCCCGCGCGAACACCGCCGCGCGGTCCGTGGTCACGGTGCGCGCCGGCTCGGCGTAGTGGTCACTGAGCGAGAACAGCCCGAACACCGCCGCCGCGACCACGGCGACCGTGACCGCCATCGCCGGCAGCGTCCGCCGCAGGAACGCGCCCGCGGCCGCCCCGGTCGCGAACGCGAACGCCCACCAGGCCGCCGGGACCACCCCGACCATGTTGAACACCCCGAGGTTGCCGAACCAGGTGCCCGCGACGGAGTCGGGGAAGGAGGCCCGCCAGGCGGTGGCCATCGCCGACAGTGCGAGCCCGCCCAGGGCCACCGCGCCGCCGAGCACGCCGAGCTTGACCGCCAGCCAGCGCGCGGGCGACACCGACTGCGTCCAGGCCAGCAGGTGCGTGCCGCGTTCGTACTCCCGGCCGAGGAGCGGCGCGCCCCAGAACGCCCCGATCAGCGCGGGGGCCAGCAGCGGCATCCATCCGTAGAGGGAGTACACCGCCTGGTACCTCGCGGAGAGCCCGGCGCCGACCTCGGCGCAGGCCACCGACGGGCCGGGGCAGCCGGGCGGGGCGTGGGCCGCGGCGTACACGGCGGCCTCGATCGCGGAGCCGAGCAGCAGCGCGCCGAGGGCCAGCAGGAATGAGGCGGTCACCAGCATCTGGGCGCGGTGCTGCCGCCAGGTGAGCCAGAACACGGGGGATTCCTCTCAGCGGGCGAGGGCCGGGCGGGGCAGCGCCGCCGCCTCCGGCTCCCGCAGGTAGGCCATGACCAGGTCGTCGAGGGAGACGGGGGCGCTCGCCCAGGCCGGTCCGAGCACCGGGTCGCCGGCGCGGGCGAGGAGGGTCTCCCGCCGCCCGGCGCGGTCCCGGGCGACGACGGGCAGCCGCGCGGCGACGGCGTCCGCCTCCTCCGCCGGGCCGGTCAGCAGCCGGTGCCCCTCCAGCAGGTCGTCCACGGCGCCGCTGACCTGGACGCGCCCGCCGTTGAGCACGACCAGCCAGTCGCAGGTGTGCTCCAGGTCCGAGACCACGTGCGAGGAGAGCAGCACGCTCAGCCCGGTCTCGGCGACCGCCTCCATCAGGCCCCGCATCACGGCGTGCCGGGCCAGCGGGTCCAGGTTCGCCAGCGGCTCGTCCAGCACGAGCAGCCGGGGCCGCTTGGCCAGCGCCACGGTCAGGGCGACCTGGGCCCGCTGCCCGCCCGACAGCGCGCCGGTCTTCCCGCGGAGCGGGATGCCCAGCGCCGCCAGCCGCTCGCGGGCGAAGCCGTCGTCCCAGGACGGGTTCAGGCCGCGCCCGAACCGCAGCGTCTCGGCCACCGTGAACCCGTCGTACAGCGGCTTGTCCTGGGCCAGGAACGCCACCCGGTCCCGCCGCCCGGTCTCGCCGAACACCCGGACGGACCCGGCGGTGGGCGAGAGCAGCCCGACGGCCAGGTGCAGCAGCGTGGTCTTGCCCGCGCCGTTCGGCCCCACCAGCGCCGCGACCCGCCCGGCGGGGACCGAGAGCGAGCAGTCCCGCAGGGCCCAGGCCCGGCCGTACCGGCGGCCCAGGCCGGTCGCCTCCAGCGCCGGGATCACGCCGTCTCCCGGAACGACTCGAACACCGCCGACGAGACCAGCGCCTCCACGTCCTCCCTGCCGAGGCCGGCCGCGCGGGCCCGGCGCACCCACTCCGACAGCTCCGCGTGCAGCCGCGCGTGGTCGGCGAGGGTGCCGCCCAGGGCGGGCTCGCCGGTGATGAACGTGCCCAGGCCGGGGCGGCCGGTGGCCAGTCCCTCCCGTTCCAGCTCCCGGTACGCCTTCAGCACGGTGTTGGGGTTGATCGTCAGCTTCGCGACCACCTCCTTCGCCGTGGGCAGGCGGTCGCCGGGGCGCAGCAGGCCCAGCCGGAGCGCGTGTTTGACCTGGTCGACGAGTTGCCGGTAGGTGGCGACGCCGGACCGGGGGTCGAGGCGGAAATCGATCAACCTTCAACACCCTTTCACTAATTCATTAGGGAAAGGGTGCGATGATGCGGGGCCGGGTGTCAAGGGGCGACGGGAGACGATGTGCGCCGAAGGGGACGGGCGGGACGAAAGCGGGCCGTGGGGAGGGAAGCAGGAGGAGTTCCTAGGGAGGAGGAGTGGGTAGAACCTGCGGCGGAGGGAGGAACTCGGCCATTCGGCCGACCGGCGACCGCCGGAACCGTTCGTTCAGGCGAGGTGCCGGGCGAAGACCGTCGGCGAAGCTGAATGCAGCCGACAGGGAGGGACCCTCAGACATGAACGTCATCGCAGTCATCGCGCTCATCGCGGGCATGCTGGTCATGCTGGCGTGCGCCTTCGCGGACCCGCAGCTCATCTCGCGCCTCGCGGGGGAGCGCGGGGACGAGCGCTACGACACGGCCCGGGCCGGCACCGCCGACCGCGCCGTGACCGCGGGCACCGCGCCCGCCGGCCCCACCGGCCGCTGAGCCCGCCGGCCGTCCCGCTCCTTCCGGTACGGCTCGCGCGACGGCTCGCTCCGCCGTACCGAACACCTGGGATGAAAGCCGCACGACGCTAGGCCCCGCCCTCGCCGTACGCCCTGGGAAGGCCCCGCCCCCCGCCGCCGCACTCGGCGGAGGGCGGGGCCTCCGGCGTGTGGAGGGGGCCTGGCGGACTCGAACGCGGTGGGGAAGTGGGCGCCGGGATTTCGGGTGTGCGCAGGGACGAATGTGGACGGTGGGTATTACTCCGGCCCTATGCGTGCGGGGTTTGGCTGTAATAGTGTCCAAAGGCGCGCGTTCGGGGGATCTTGTACACATTCAGTGCGATGGAGTAGCAATGCGCTCTCAACTCCGAAAGGGCGCGGTCCGCGCCGCCATCCTGGCGTCGGCCCTGTCCCTCCCCCTCTCGACGGCTCTGCCGGTGAGCGCCGATCCCGACCCCGCGGCACTCGCCCAGCAGGTCCGCACCCAGCCGGTGAAGCGGCACCTGGAGGCCTTCCAGAAGATCGCCGAGGCCAACGGCGGGAACCGCGCCGCGGGCACCCCCGGATACGACGCGTCCCGTGACTACGTCGCCGCGCAGCTCAAGCGGGCGGGGTACGACGTCACCCTCCAGGCGTTCCAGTTCCCGTTCTTCCAGGAACTGTCCACCGCCGCCATGGAGCAGGTCTCCCCGGAGCCCAAGACCTACCGCCCGACGCCCCCTGACGGGAGCTCGATCGGCGACTTCGCCACGATGACCTACTCCGGGTCCGGCGATGTCACCGCCACCGTCCAGGGCGTCGACCTGGTGCTGCCCCCGCCCCCGGCGCCGGGCTCCACCTCCGGCTGCGAGGCGAGCGACTTCGCCGGCTTCACCCCCGGCAACATCGCCCTGATCCAGCGCGGCACCTGCACCTTCCAGGTGAAGGCCGAGAACGCCCAGGCCGCCGGCGCGGCCGGCGTCATCATCTTCAACGAGGGCCAGCCCGGCCGCACCGACACCCTCACCGGCACGCTGGGCGCGCCCACCGTCCGGATCCCGGTCGTCGGCGCCAGCTTCGCCGTCGGCGAGGACCTGAACACCCCGGCCGGCACCCGCGTCCACCTGCGCGTCCAGACCACGAGCGAGGTGCGCACGACGCACAACGTGATCGCCGAGTCCAAGCGCGGCGACGCGAACAAGGTCGTCATGCTCGGCGCCCACCTCGACTCGGTCCTGGCCGGCCCCGGCATCAACGACAACGGCTCGGGCAGCGCCGGCCTGCTGGAGACCGCGATCGCCATGGGCAAGCTGCCGCCGCGCAACAAGCTGCGCTTCGCCTTCTGGGGCGCGGAGGAGCTGGGCCTGCTCGGCTCCGAGCACTACGTCGGCGCCCTGTCCGAGGCCGAGCGCGCCAAGATCAAGCTCTACCTGAACTTCGACATGATCGGCTCGCCGAACTACATCCTCGGCGTGTACGACGGTGACGACTCCGACCAGGTCGGCGCGCCCGCCGGCCCGCCCGGGTCCGACGAGATCGAGAAGAACTTCGAGAAGTACTTCGACGCCGCCGGCACCGACAGCGTCGGCACGGACTTCACCGGCCGCTCCGACTACGGCCCGTTCATCGCGGTCGGCATCCCGGCGGGCGGCCTGTTCACCGGCGCCGAGGAGATCAAGACGCCCGAGCAGGCGGCGAAGTTCGGCGGCCAGGCCGGGGTCGCGCTCGACCCCTGCTACCACCAGGCCTGCGACACGATCAAGAACATCAGCGACAAGGCGCTGCTGCTCAACACCGGCGCGATCCTGCACTCGGCGGCGCTGTACGCCTTCAGCCGCGACCTGCCCGGACCGGACGCCCGGGCCGCGGTCAAGGCCAAGGCCGCCGCGGCGGACGGCCACGACGACCACGACCACGGCCGCGCCGACCGGTAGAGGCCGCCGCACCGCGGTCACCGGTGGCGAGGTTCCGAACCACCGGGTTCCGGACACGCGGTTCCGAGCCACGCCGAGCCACTCTCGGTGACGCGGTTCCGACGCACGCGGGCGCGCCCGGCCGTACGGCCGGGCGCGTTCCCGTTCCCGGGAAGAGCGCCGCCCGCAGGACCATCGGAAAGCGCTGTGAAACGGTCACGGCGGAATTCCCGCCACCAGTTTCCGGAATCCTCGTACTCCACCGCGTTCCGCGATCCCAGGCGGCTCCCAGCTCGCCTTTCTCGGTCCCGATGGGGGGCGATGGGCGCGTTCACGCGTCGGAAAGGGCGCGGGTGGGGAAAACTTGGGAGGCGGCATTTCCGGCACCCCAAGGACCCCCGGATGGACGAGACTCATTACCAGGCCCAGAACCTGCGCGTCGTGGCGCAGTCCGGAGCCCTCTACAGCGTCCTCGCGACGATCGGCGAGCTCGACGTCGCGAGCGCGTCCATCTTCGGCGTCGCCCTGGACCAGATCCTGCTCCGGCCGGGCACGCCCCGGGTGATCCTCGACGTGTCCCAGCTCACCTTCTGCGACTCGGTCGGCCTCGGGCAGCTCATCCGGGCCCGCAAGCTCATCGAGTCGCGCGGCGGCGCCCTCGCCCTCGCCGGGGTGCGGACCAACCTCAGCGCCCTCCTGCGCATCACGGCCCTGGACTCCCGCTTCCCCCGGCACCCCTCGGTCGAGGCCGCCGTCGTGGACCTGACCTTCCCCCTCGGCGGCGACGCCGGCTCCCGGCGCGACCCGCACATGCCCTCGTCGGGCACGGCCTGACCCCGGCGCAGCCGTACGCCGGGGAGCGGGGGACGGCGATCGAGGCGGGGTATTGCGGATCGGGCGGGTGGATGTCACCATCGAGCCCATGATCGTTCGAAAGGACCACGCGTCCGCCATCCGGTGACCGCGCTCACCGACCGGCGACGAGAGATCGCCGGAATCCGCGACGAATGGCTGGGCTGGGGGCTGTGCGCCCTCCCCGCCGACCGGGTGGCCGCCGAAGCCGCCGTCACCCGGATCTACGACCTGATCGGCCACCGCCCTCCGCGCTTCGTGTGGGCCGAATCCCCCTCCGCCGCGATGGCGCTCGCCCCGCCCGCCCCGCTCGTGCGCGGCGTCCGCGTCCCGGCCCGGCAGGCGGACTGGCCGGTGCCGTACCGCATCGCGAACCTCCGCTCCGGCCTGCGAAGACGCCTCCAGCGGCGGATCTTCGGACCGCCTCCGGCGTACGTCTGGGACCCGTGGGGCCACCGGATCGGCTCCGGCGGGCCGCCGGCGTGGGACCTCGTCGACCGGGAGGTGGGGAATCCGCTCGGCGTCTCGCTGGGGGACTCGCTGCTGTTCCCGCTCCGCGCGGCGCTCGTGGCCGAGGCGGGGGAGTCGCCGGCCGCCCTGGCCTGGCACGGGCAGCACGAGGCGGGCTGGTTCGCCGCCTATGACGCCTGGCGGCGCGTGACCGGCAGGTCGTTCGGGCCGGCCGACGACGAACTGCTGGACCTGTGGGCCGCTCTCGCGCGCTCCTGCGGCTGGTGGTGGCCCCGCGAGGAGGTCTGCGTGATCTCCGAGCGGCCCGTCGAGGCGCACACAGAGGAGTTCCCCGGGTTCGAGCGCGGAGAGCTGCGGCTGCACCGCGCGGACGGGCCCGCCGTGCGGTACGCCGACGGCTGGTCGCTGTACTCCTGGCACGGCACGCGCGTGCCGGAGTGGGTGCTGACCGACCCGACGCCCGAGCGCATCGCCCGCGAGCCCAACGTCGAGGTGCGGCGGTGCGCGGTCGAGCGGATCGGCTGGGACGAGTACATCCGCGCCGCGGGCCTGCGCCCGGTCGGGCGGGCCCCGGACCCCGGCAACCCCGGGGCGGAACTGCGCCTGTACGACCTGCCGTCGTTCGCGCGCGAGGCGCCCGCCCGGCTGCTGCTCGCCGTCAACGGGTCGCTCGAACGCGACGGGACCCGGCGGCGGTACGGCCTGCGCGTGCCCGCCCGCTTCGACGACCCCGTGGCCGCGGCCGGCTGGACCTACGGCCTGACCGCGCCCCAGTACGCCCGCCTCGCCCGCCGCACCTGAAAGGAGGAGACCATGACCGTCACACTCGCCGAACTCTCCCGCCGCACCGGCCTGGCCGTGCTCGAACACCTGGAGCGCGAGATGGCCGTGCCCGTCGTCGACGGGCTCCAGGCCCAGGGCGACCTCCTGGTCGTCCGGCTGGACGTCGTCGCCCGCCACGTCACCGTCCGCGACCGCTGGACCGAGGTGCCCGCCGCCGGTCTCGAACTCCTCCGCGGAGGAGCCGGCGGCAACCCGCACACCCTGGTCGCCGACCCCGGGACCTGCCGCTGGACCAACCAGGTGGAGGACCGGACGGGCCTGGCCCTGGGCGCGCTCAGGTGCACCGCCCCGGCGTACCTGATCCACCCCGAGCACGGGGCCACCGGCATCGCGCCCGGGACCCACGTGATCCGCCGCCAGCGCGAACACGACCACCTGCTGCGCCGGCAGCGCCTCGTGGCCGACTGATCGGGCGGGGGAGGCCTCTCCCGGGGCCTCCCCCGCGAGGTCCTATCCGGCGGGGTTCACCAGCCCGTTCATCTCGCCGTAGTCCACCCCGCCCGCGACCGCGCCGTACGTCCCGGCCTCGGCCAGTTCCCCGGCGGCCAGGCGGGCCAGGCCGTACGCCGCCTGCGCGACCCCGGAGCCCAGGCTGATCCTGGCGACCCCGGCGCCCGCGAGCGCCGCGACGTCCGGGGCGCCGGGCCAGACCATCACGTTCACCGGCGCGGCCGTCTCGGCGACGAGCACCGCGATGGCGTCCAGGTCGATCAGGCCCGGCACGAAGATCCCGTCGGCCCCGGCGTCCAGGTAGGCCCGCGCCCGCCCCACCGTCTCGCCGAGCCGCGTGCTCGCCTCGCCGGTGCCCCGCAGGTACGTGTCGATCCGCGCGTTGACGAACAGCGGGACCCCGGTCTCGTCGGCCGCCTTCCTGGCCGCGGCGATGCGGGCGGCCTGCTCGGCGGAGTGCCGCAGCGGGCCGGGCCCGCGCAGGTCGCCGTCCTCGATGTTGACCCCGACCGCCCCGGCCGCGATCACCTCGCGCACGGTCACCGCGACGGCGTCCGCGTCCTCGCCGTACCCGTCCTCGATGTCGGCCGTGACCGGCACGCCCACGACGGCGCAGATCCGCTGGACGGCGCCCACGGCCGCCTCGCGGGTCAGGCGCCCGCCGTCCCCGGCGCCGAGGCTCCAGGCCACTCCCGCGCTGGTCGTGGCGACGGCCGCCGCCCCCGACGCCGCGATCACCGCGGCGCTCCCGGCGTCCCACGCGTTGGCCAGCGCCAAGGGCGTCCCCGGGACATGCAACGCCCGGAACGCCCGGGCCTTCTCGATCTGCGAATTCATGCCCCCCATCCCACCAGCCCCAGGCCCCGCCTACCAGCGCATTCCAGACATTCTCGACCTCCCCTACGATCTCCCCATGAAGATCGCCTGGCGCGGGAGCGCCCCCGTCCTCACCCTCCTCGCCGCCACGTCCCTCACGCTCTCCATCGCCCAGGACCACCCCCGCCACATGATCTCCGCCCAGTGGCTCTACCTCACCTCCCGCGGCCACCTCGCCGAACACTGGCGCTTCCTCCGCTTCTGACCGGGGAGTTCTGACCGGCGAGTTCTGTCCGGCGAGGTCCCGGCGGAGGCGGAGGGGCGGCGGGAGCGCGCACGCGTGCACGCCCAGGACATGAGGGGCACACCAAGGACCTGAAAGGCACGCGCAAGGGGCGACGGGCGGCAGACGCCGGGAAAGGATCGAGGCCCGGGCTCCGGATCACCGGACGGCCTGGGCCTCGCTCGTGCGGAGCGGGTGACGGGAATCGAACCCGCATAGCCAGCTTGGAAGATCTCGACAATCCGGGGGATGACCTTGGGACGCGCAGTTCAGCCCCTTGATCGCTCTATCCGCGACTCCCCGTGATTCCCCGCTGTTCCCCGCCCGATCGGGCACGCAACGGGCACGTCTCCGCGCGCCACGCGCGCTCTCTCCCCCGCCTGATCTTCCCGTCGCCGTCGTCCCACCCGCAGGGGAGCGGGCCAGGGGGCAGGGGTCAAGGTGGAGCGCCCGGCTGGACGAACGACCTTGACCCCTGCCCCCTGGCCCGCTCGGCTCCCGCCTGGGACGCCGACGACGGGACGATCAGGCCCCAGAGACCTCAGAGCTAGCAAAGTTGATCATCTCGGAGCCGGAGTGCCCCCGCCGGAGGCATCTTCGATTCGTCGTTCGCTTGCGGCGCGGCTGGCGGTTTTGCTGGCGGTTCTACTGGCAGTGTCCTACGGTAGGACTGATTCACTCTGATGCATCATGACGCATCAGTGTGCATCACGCAGAAATGGAACAGCCCAACCCTGGCAGGTTGGGCTGTCCCGGCGACGCATACGAGGGGTCCGGTGCTCTAGCGGATCTTCGGGCCCCTCACCGTCCCTTAAAGAAGTCGATGATGATCAGGATCGCACGGATCCCGAGTGCCACCATCTCCTTCCGTTCAGGGCAATACTGTCGCCACAACGGTAGCTTCCGCTCTTTATCCATATGAGCCCCTTTCGTTTGTCCTGTGACGTTCGACCTTGGGGATCAGCCACAGGAGTCGGTTTGTTCGATCCCCCGAGGAACCGAACACAGGGCACACGTGTTGGGAAGCGCCAGTCTTGAGCCTAGCCATGGTGAGCGAGCATGGTTGCGAATTGTTCAAAATCACCGCGGCCCGAGCTGGCCGCGCGCGAGAACGGCCCCCAGGCCGCACGCGCAGCGTGCGGCCGGGCGAGGGCCGCGCGGCGGCGCTTGCGCCGCCGCCCTTGATGTCTAAAAGGTCAATTCGGCAGTTCGTTGCCGTGTTCGAGGTAGATTGTGCGGCCTTGGCGGCGGGCGGTGAGGGCGGCTGCTACGCGGTTGGCGAGGCGTTCGATGAGTAGGGCCGGCAGTTCTTCGGGGGCGTGGAAGGCGTAGCCGTCGAGTTCGGCACCTAGGGTGATCTGGCGGCGGTGGGTGGGGGAGAGGGTGCCGCCGTCGAAGACGAACAGGACTTTGTCGCCTTCCTGGGGGTGGGGTGCCCAGTCCACGACCAGGAGTTCGCCTATGGGCGGCTGGATGCCCAGTTCTTCGTGGACCTCGCGGACACATGCTTGGAACGGGGTTTCGCCCGGCTCGATGTACCCGCCGGGGATGTCTCGGTGGTCCTTGTAGTTGGGCTGGACCAGCAGGACATGGCCGTGCTCATCGAAGAAGAGCGCGCCCGCTGCGGCACGGGCACGCGTCATGGGCGGAGTACCGGGGTCGCTCATGATCCCGACCTTAGCCGGACGCGGGGGCCGGCGTCGGCGGCGTTCAGACGACGCGTATTCGGCGGGCGAGGTCGATGAGGCGGTGGCTTGGCTTGCCTCGCTGTCGGCGTATCCAGGTCAGGACCAACTGCCGGCTGAGGTAGTGGTGGCGTACCTGCTCGGGGGCGAGGTGCTCGGCCTGGAGCAGGGCGTCGAGTGCGTCATCGGTGCGGTTTCTGAGGCTGAACGCCTGCGCGACGGCGATGCTGTGCCGTACCCGGCGCTCGATGGGGAGGGTCCGAGTGTCGAGGTCGGGTCCTTTGTCCAAAGCGATTTGCAGGTCGCCCAGTTCGATGGCGGTGGCGACGCGATGGATGGTGACGTTGGTCGGGCCGAACGCGGTCCAGACGTGGTTGGCGTCGGCCCCGAGCCTGCGAGCGGATTCCTCGGCCTCGGCCAGGAATGCCTGGGTCGTTGCACGGTCTTCGGCGCGGGCCGCGGCCATGGAACCGGCCAGGAACAAGGTGCCATGGACCGACAGCAACTCGGGTGACGCGTGCGGGAGTTCCTTGTCCAGGAGGCCGGCGGCGTCATCCGTGAGTTGGACGGCGGCTTCGTAGCGGCCGGTGGACAGTAGGGCATGGGCCACTGAACGGAACAGGGAGGTGGTGACGATCAGGTCGCGGGAGTTCTGGGCGAAGTTGAGCCCGCGTTCGGCGGCGACCCAGGCGAGGTCGGCCTCCCCGATCTTCACGAGGATCGTGGCGGCGGCGTGGTAGACCTGCCCGAGCAAGGCGTGGGCTTGGTCACGCTGGTCTCCTTCGTGCGCGATGGCGGCGTGCTGAGCCTCGGCCAGGAGGGCGGGGAGTCTGCGTACGACCAGACCGTATCGGGACGCCTGGTAGGCGTTCCAGATGTCGGCGATCTCCCGGCGTAGCTCGGGCAGGCTGGGTGGGTCATCGGCCTGGGCGAGGGCGAGCATCGGGGCGAGTTGCCGGTAGTCGGTGATGGCCGCCCGCAGAGCGGGAACGGTGCGGTCTCCGCTGTCGGGGGTCCAGTCGAGCAGGGACGGCTCCGCGAGCAGGTCACCGAGAGCGACGTCGAGCGCGACGGCCAAGGACTTGATCACGGACAGCCGGTCTAGTTCGATGCGGTCGTTCTCGACCTTGCTCAACCAGTCCGTCGTTCGGCCGACGAGTCCGGCGAGCACTTCTTGTGACATCCCTCGGCGCCGCCGGTACCAGGCGATTCGCTCTCCGATGGTCAGGTGGTCCGTCATCCCGCGCATGCCTACACAGCCTCGCCTGGATCTCGCGTAGACCCCGGAAAATCTTTCCGGGGTGCAGCCGCCACTGCGACCTAGTGTCCCGACTGGACAGGGATCCGTCCATCCGGTGGAGGACAGCGGTGAACTCACGGCGAGACAGAGAGGACCGGACGCCTGCCTGCCCTACGTGCAGAGGAAAAGGCTGGCGATACGCGCGGGTGCGCCAGGCGTATGGCGTGCGGGCACTCGACGGGCGGATGCACGCCTTGTCTCGGGTTGACTGCTTCGATTGCGCCGGGTCGGGACTGAGCGCGGCGTGATGGATGGTGATGTCTCGCGTGGGTTCGTCCACGTGCCGGGCGCGACTTCCCGCGGCGAGCGTGAAACGGGGGACGCTGCGCTCATCGCGGCGCGTCGTCTGTGCCGGGAACTCGAATCGCTCGGAATCGCGGCGGACACCCATGCGATCCCGGGGATGGCGACGGTGTCAGTCTGGGTTGAGCTGGTCGTCTGGACGGACGGCATCCACTACTACCGCTGGTGGACGGGCCGCCTCACCGCACAGAACCGCTACGTCTGGGCCTACAACCACGTTGGTGCGCCGGCGACGGCTGCGCGCCGAGTCGCTTTGCGCTACACCGAACTACGTCGCGACCACCCGCTCTCACCGTTGATCGCCGGACTCATCAACGGGCGCGACAGACATGAGACGTCATGACGCGGAGACGAGAGGGCGACTCCGGCGAGCGCATCATGGCGCGCTTGTTGGACGGCTACGACACCGACTACGCCTGCACCGATCTCGCGCCACATCTCGGGCCCCGGCAGGCGAGATACCGCCCGCTCCACTGGGACCCCGTGCCCAGAGACCGTACGCGCGTCGTGCGCTACACCTGCTGCTGTGCCGCGACCTACTACGAGTTCATCTCCATGGGTGGCTCCTATGGGATACGGAAGATCGTTCAGTCGGACCCTCCCCAGGTGCTCTACACGGGAGGCTGGACACGGGATGTCGGTGAACTGTGGTGGATGCGGCTTCTCACGGGAGAGGCCCGGTAGCTCGGGCTGGGCTGTCGAGGTTCCTGCGGTCCTGCCCGCCCAGGAGATTCGGCGAGGTCAAAAGCCTAACCAGATGTTACGCTCGGCCTGATAGGTCACCTTTAGACGGTCAGGATGGTTGTAATGCCAGCAAAGCCGGAGGACGCACTTAAGTACGAGAAGGTGCTCAAGACGCTCCGGGCACGGATCCGGGACGGGGTCTATCCTCCGGGCACGATGCTGCCGTCTCAGCACCAACTTGTCGCGGAGTTCGACGTCTCTCGACCGACCGTGATCGAGGCGCTGCGCTTGCTCCGTCAAGAGGGCCTCATCGAGACACAGACCGGGCGGGGCTCCTTTGTTCGGGGGAAGACTCCTTCCCTTGGCATTGAAGCCGACCCTCACCCGGGGCGACGTCTACTGGACGTCGCGGAGGCGGATTCCCGAGCTGAGTTGCTTCAGGCCGGCATCGTGGTGGCACCGGCCCGCGTGGCCGCTCTTTTGGAGCTCCCGACCGGGACCAAGGCGTTCGTCCGAAGGTACGTCGTCGGTGACGAGGACGGACCCATCGAGTTGGTGTCCGCCTGGTTTCCACTCGACCTCGTTGCCGGCACCAAGCTGGCGTCGCCGGAACCGCTGGATGAAGGTATTCGCCGACATCTCTATGGGCGGAAACGGTTGCGACTTGACTATGCGATCGAGCGGACCTTGGCCCGAGGAGCGACGGCGGAAGAGGCTTCCGTGCTTCAGGTTGACCCGGGCGCGCCTGTGCTCAACCTCCTTGTGTCCGGGATCGATCCGGAGGGCAGACCTCGCCAACTGGTGGACGCCGTACTGCCTGGCGATCGGCATGAACTCCGGGACGTCTACCCGCTGGCATAGATAGGACAGATTTCTCCCTATCGCCTACTTGACATGTCAGGTCAGTCGATCTACCTTCAGGTCACAACCTGATAGGTCAGGTTGAGGTAGATCGAATACCAAACCTGTCAAGAGGAGGTGGTCATGGCGCTGCGAGGAGCGATCCCGGTGCACTTCGGGCAGGTGTTCCCGCACGGGTGCTACGCGGTAGGGCAGGTCGAG
>NZ_QZEY01000020.1 GCF_003594875.1 Bailinhaonella thermotolerans | reverse complement strand
TGCGGTGGCCGAGCCGCGCATCGTGGCCGCCGGCCTCTTCGCCGGGAGTTTCGTGCCCCGCACGATGTTCGAGGAAGCCCGGCAGGTCACCATTCCGCTGCATGTCCTGCTGCAGTGGGATGACGAAGGAAACGACCGGCAGACGGCCCTGGACCTGTTCGACGCCTTCGCCTCCACGGAGAAGACGCTGCACGCCAACATGGGCGGGCACACCGGCGTCCCGCAGTTCGCAGCCGAGGACGCGGCCAGGTTCTTCGCCCGGCACCTGCGCCGGCCACAGGCCGGAACCCACCACCAGGCCGGCAGCAGACCGTAGCCGCCGCCGGCTAGCACGCCGCTCACCGAGGACAGGCCCCGGCCCTCCCCGGCAGCGGTGACCAGCAGATCCACAACCGCCCCGACCGGCCACCACCGGCCGGCCGGGGCGGCCGGCCACCCGCCCACCACAAACGACATCCACAGCCAAGCCCAGCAACGCCAGCGCACCCGACCAGGGGCAAACAGCCATCACCACCGAAACGCCGTCAAGATCGACTCCCTAGCGCCACAACTCCGGCCCGATCCTGCGCCCGGCGCGCCGCGGTGGTCTCGCCCCGGCGCCCGCGCGGCCGCCCACCCGCAGGCCCGGGGTTCAGCGGAAGGAGCGGCGGTAGGCGGCGGGGGTGGTGCGCAGGGCGGCGTGGAAGCGGCGGCGCAGGTTGACCGCCGAGGAGAGGCCGACACGGGTGGCGATCGTCTCGACCGGCAGGTCGGTGTCCTCCAGCAGGGCGCGGGTCGCGGCCAGGCGGCGTTCCAGCAGCCAGCGGGCCGGGGGGACGCCGAGCTGCTCGGCGAACTGGCGCGTGAGCGTGCGCGGCGAGACCCCCGAGAAGGCCGCCATGTCCTCGACCGTGATCGGGTCCGACAGGTGCGCCAGGAGCCATTCGAGCAGCGGCGCCAGGGAGTCCGGCATGGGCCCGGCCGTGGGCAGGGGCGGGTACTGCCGCTGGCAGCCCTCGCGGTGCGGTCCCGCCGCGAGCTGCCGCCCGATCCGCATCGCGTGCGCCGCGCCGTACTCCTGCAGGACCTGGTGGAGGCACAGGTCCAGGGTGGCCGCCGACGCCCCGGCCGTGGCGACGTCCCCGTGGTCGACGTAGATGACGGTGTCGTCGGGGATGACGCGGGGATGGCGGGCGGCGAGCTCGCCGGACAGCTCCCAGTGGACGGAGGCCCGGCGGCCGTCCAGCAGCCCCAGCGCGGCGGGGATGAAGATCCCGGCCGCGACGGCGGCGATGCGCGCCCCCCGGGCGTGGGCCCGCGACACCGCGTCCAGTACGGCGGGCGAGGGCGTCAGGGTCCAGCCCGCGATGAGCACGGTGTCGGCGTCGTCGAGGGCGTCCAGGCCCCTGTCCACCTGGATCGGGACCCCGAGCGTGGTCGGCAGCGAGCCGGGCCGCTCGGTGCACAGGCTGAGACTGTAGTGCTGGGGGATGTCGGGACCCTGGTAGCCGAAGACGGCCGAGGCCGAGGTGACCGGGTAGAGCTCCTGGTTCGGGGCGACCAGGGCGACCACGCGACGCGCGCTCGCGGGCGGCGGAGGCGGGGGCGGGCAGTCCAGGAGCATGGCGCAAATGTACCCAATGATGTCATTTGGGACACCAGCGCCCTGATCAGGATAAATCCAGAATTGGGGCTCATGTGGACGAGGAACTTCACCCTCTACTTCGGGGCCCGCACCATCTCCCTGCTCGGGGACGCGATGATGCCCGTCGCCTCGGCGCTGGCGATCGGCAAAGTCTACGGGATCGCCGGCGTCGGCTACGTGCTCGCGCTGTGGACCGCCTCGGCCGTGCTGGTCATGCTGTTCGGCGGGGTCGTCGCCGACCGGATCGGCGCCCGCCGCCTGATGATCGGCGCGGACGTGATCAGGGTGGTCACCCAGGGGGTCGTGGCGGTCGCCTTCCTGGACGGCGCGCCGCCGTACGCGCTGTTGCTGGCGACGGCGTTCCTGTCGGGGATCGCCGCCGGGCTGTTCGAGCCGGGCGTCAACGGGATGGTCCCCCTGATCGCCCGGGACCCGCAGCGCGCCAACGCCACGCTGAAGATCGCCGAGGCCGTCACCCACCTGGCCGGCCCCGCCCTGGCCGGAGTCCTCATCGTCGCCGCGGGGCCGGTCGTCGTCTACACGGTGGACGCCGCGACGTTCCTGGTCAGCGGGGTCTGCCTGCTGCTGGTCCGGGTCGCCGTGCCCAGGCCGGAGCCCTCCGACGTGCTCAGCGACCTGCGCCGGGGCTGGGAGGAGTTCCGCGCCAGGAGCTGGATGTGGTCGGTCATCCTGGTCTGGGTGTTCTGGGGCGTCCTGGTGGTCGGCCCGTACGTGCCGCTGTCCTCCCAGGTCATCGGGGCCGACTACGGCTGGGTGATGGCGGCCCTCGGCCTCGGGACCGTGCTCGGCGGGCTGGTGGCCATCCGGCTCAGGCCGTCCAGGCCGCTGGCCGCCGGGGCCGCGGCGCTGAGCGGGTACGTCGCGGTGCCGCTGACGGTCGCGCTCGGGCTGCCGCTGCCGCTGCTGATGGCCGGGCATCTGCTCGGCGGGTGCGCGGTGGCGTTCTGGTCGGTGATGTGGTCGACCAGCGTGCAGACGCAGGTCGCCCCGGACGTGGTGAACCGGGTCAACGCCTACCAGGTCGCCGGGTCGGTGGCCGGCATGGCCGTCGGCCAGGCGCTGGCCGGCCCCGTCACCGTCCTGGTCGAGCCGCGCACCTTCATGCTGGGCTCGGCCCTGGTGACGGTCGGCGTGGTCACGGCGCTCCTGCTGATCAGGCCCGTCCGCACGCTCGGCCGCGAACCCCGGCAGGCCGCCGGCCAGCAGATCCTGGTCCCCGCCGCCTCGGCCCCCTGAGCGCCGGGGCGGCCGGCCCGGTACGGCGGAGCCCGCGCCGGGGCGGGACCTGACCGCCGGGGACGTCAGGAGGCGCCGGGGCGGTGGTAGCGGCGGTGCAGGTCGCGGATGGCGCCGGCCAGGGCCGGGGCCGGCCCCTCGACGGGGACGCCGGGGGCGACCTCGGTGATGGGCAGCGGCCGCACCGGCGGCGCGGGCACGCCCAGTTCCGACAGCCACTGCGTCAACTGGGCCGAGGACGCGGCGTAGACGACGCGGCCCAGGCCGACCCAGGCGTGGGCGGCCGCGCACATCGGGCAGTGCTCGCCGGAGGTGTAGACGGTGGCGGCGGCCCGCTCGGCGGGGGCCAGGTTGGCCGCGGCCCAGCGGGCCAGCGCGAACTCCGGATGACGGGTCCGGTCGCCCCCGGCGATCCGGTTGCGGTCCTCCGCCAGGACGGTCCCGTCCCCGCCGACCAGCACCGACCCGAACGGCTCGTCCCCGTCCGCCAGCGCCTCCTCGGCCAGCTCGACGCACCGCCGCAGATGCGCCAGATCGATCTCCTCCACGTCCCGTTCCTCCCCCGCCGTCTCGCGTACGCGATCAAGGATAGGCGGCGCCCCCGGACCGCCGCACCCGGCCGTACGGCGGGCGGCCCGCCGTACGGCGCAGGGCGGAAAGGGGCAGGGCGGAACCGGGCAGGGCGCGGCAGGACTGATCGGGCGGGATGAAAAGGGGCGACACGGGGCGAGACGGGGCGGCGCGGGCGGGATCTCCCCGGCCCGCGCCGCCGCGGCGGTCAGGGGGTGCCGGGCTCGGCGTGCCGGGGGCCGTCCTGGCCGGGATCGCCGGTGGGACCGGCCGCCGGGGCGTCGGGACCGGCCGCGTCGGTCACCTCGCGGGGCCGGGCGGGATCGGCCTCGGCGGGCTCGTGCCGCAGGAGCAGGGCCCGCGACTCGGCCTCGCGGCGCTCCTCGGCCTCGACCAGGGCGGCCAGGTCCGCGAGGGTCAGGCCCCCGGCCGACGCCTCGGGATCCTCCCGCAGGTCCCCGGTCAGCAGCAGGCGGTCGCCGTCCAGCGGGAACACCCCGCCGTAGAGCGGGACGTACCGGTCCTCGCCCAGGTCGCGCTGGAGGAAGGCGACCGCGGGACGGGCGTCCTCGACGTACGCCGGCCAGGCCGCGCCGCGCGGCTCGGGGCTGATGACGGTGACGCGCGCGGAGCCGGCGATCTCGCCCTTCAGGACGCGCTCGGGGGTGATGCGGGCGTGGCCGAGGGTGCGCACCCCGTGGTCGTCCAGGGCGTCGTGCCAGGCGTCCTCGATGCGCCAGCCGGAGGCGATCACGATGACGTCGGCCAGGCGGACGCGCTCGCGCAGGCCGGGGAAGGTCGTGACGTAGGTGGTCATCGCAGGTCTCCTATTCCGCGCCGTACCACAGCAGCAGGTCGCGCTGGACGGGGCCGTACCCGAGGGCGGGTCCGGTGTGGGTGGTGGAGGAGGGGATCTGCCGCCCCGAAGGCCAGTCCTGCTTGGCCCAGTCCTTGGAGGTGATCCGCAGCGAGGTGAGGAAGTTCTGCTCCCGGAAGGCCAGGACGAACTGGTCGCTGGGCTGGTGGTACGCCAGGGCGGGCTGGACCCGGGTGCGGTCTCCGGAGTAGCCGATGGAGCGCAGGGCCAGGGAGCCCTGGTCGATGGCGCAACTGAAGCTGCGGATGAGGTTCATGGAGGTCTCCGAGGGGGCCGCCCACGCGATGGCCAGCATGACCCGGTTGTCCGGGGCGGCGGCCGCGGCGACCCCGGCCAGGCTCTTGTAGGCGAACTGGCCCCACGGCGCGGCGTAGCTGCCGATGCCGACCGGAGCGCTCCAGGTGGCGCCGTCATTGAAGGAGACGCTGGCGCGCACGTCCCCGGTGATGCCGTGGTTGCCCCGGTCCAGGTGGGACCAGGCCAGCACCCACGCGCGCTGCCCGTTGACCGTGGTGCAGGCCAGCGCGGGGGTCCCGCCGGTCTGGGCGCCGGCGGGCGTGCCGACCCAGTGAAAGGTGGACGCGCCGTCGGTGCTGCGGACCAGGCGGATCGTGCCGTTGCGGTCGTTGTGCACCCAGGCCCACAGCAGGGTCCCGTCGGGGGCCGAGGCGTAGGCGGGGCCGTGGTGGGAGCGCTCGCCGCCGTAGGCGACCCACCCGTCGAAGAACACGTTGACGCCGTCGCCGCGCAGCCAGGTCGGGACGCGGTTGGGCATGCTCCAGCCGATCACGTGCCGGCCGGAGGTCCCGATCGGCGTCGTGCCCGGCGTCAGGCAGGTCCGGGTCTGGTAGAGGGAGTGCGAGGTGAGCTGGTTGTTCTGGACCGCCCAGGAGGTGCCGCCGTCCAGGGAGCGGAACTGGCGCACCCGGTTGCGGTCCATGTCCCGGAAGATCGCCTTGAGCGCGAGGACGTCCCCGTCGTACGGGCCGAACCGCTGCCGCTGGTAGTCGTAGTTGCCGTTCATGGTCCGGTCGGCGTCGGCCACGTCCTCCAGCCAGAAGGTGTGCCCGAACTCGTGCGTGAGCACGGCCTGCATGTCCAGCTCGCCGGGCCGGGCGTTGTGGGTGACCCAGGGCCACAGGCTCAGGTCGGCGCCGTTGCGGCGGTGGATGACGATCGACGCCTTGCGCCAGCTCGTGAACGTCGAGGCCGCGCGGGTGGTGTTGAAGTGCCGCTCGTTCATCGTGATCAGGATCTCGCCGTCGGCCGGGGCCGTCCGGTCGGTCCAGTTCCAGAACTTGGGGCGGCAGTCCACGCCCGCGATCATCATCCAGCGGGTGTAGGCGTTCATCACCGCGTCGGCGACGCCTGCCTGCCACCCGGCGGGGATGCCCTGATCGAGGAAGGTCTGCCAGTTGATGAAGACCTTCGGCTGGTCTCCGTTGTTCCAGTAGGCGGCGTCTGCCATGGGAACCCCTAACGGTTCGCGGGTGCCGACCTTGCCCGGCGCGCGGAGGCGGCCGGAGAAGGGCCCGCGCGCCGCCCGCCTCCGGACCGGCCTCGGCCGCGCCCTACCTACCTCATCGCGGGCGATCACCCCACCGCTACAGATCGTGCATAAACGATCTCCATTCGTCACCACCCGCGCCGACGGACCACCCGGGCCGGCCCATCAGCGCGGGCTCACCCATGACCCGGTGGACAGACCGCGCCGGCCGGGCTGGAACGGCACACGCAGTCCCCGAGTCCGCGGGCGAGGTCGCACCCCTGACCTCCTGGCCCGCAGATGTACGCACTGATGCAGGTGAGCCGGCTGGAAAACTGGCGGGTGGGGCTTGGCGGCGTGGAAGGCAGATCAGCGCGCGGGAGTCCGTCCGGGCTCGTTCGCATCGGCCTGCCGCTCGGTGGCCTGACGATGGAGTTCGGCGAGACCTTGCTCGACGTCGACCGTGGCCTCCAGGAACGTCAGCAGGGCGACCGAGGATCGCTGGAGCATCTGTGGGTGGCGTGGGCGGCGGCGATCTCCTGGTGCCGCTGCCGCCGGAACGCGAGCATCAGCGCGATCGCCGCGCCCACCCCGGTGCCGGCGGCCAGGGCGGTGCGCACGATCTCGATCCGGGCGGTGGCCGGTTCGGCGTCGGGCAGGGCGGGCAGGGCGGGCAGGGCCGCCGGCAGCCACCAGGCGGTCAGCCCGATCGCGCCGCCGATGCCCAGCGCGGCCGGGACGATCCACCACGACGCCGGCCGCGGCTTCCGCACGGGTGCCGAGGCCGGTTTCCCCCACCGCTGACCTTCGGCCGCGATGAATGATCGGCGGTGTCAGCGAACCCATGCTGGAGGCGTCGGGATGGGGTCAGTAGACGATGGACACGATCTGGCAGGCGGCCCTGGCCAACCGCGGGTCACCGTGGATGCGGGCACGGGCCAGGGCGGTGTCCGGCTGGATGCCTCGGGTGCACAGGCGCCAGGCGGTCTCCGCGTCCAGGTGGACGGTCGCGGCGGGCTCTCCGGTGACCGGCTCGGCGAGGGACCAGCCGGGCTCGGTGGCGGTGGCGGTCCAGGCGCCACCGGCCGGGCCGTCGATCCGCACCTGGATCTGCGTGCCGGCGGGGGCGTCGACCGCGCGCAGGGTGTGGGGCAGGGCCCGCAGGAAGGTGTCCAGGACCACGGACAGGAACGGCGCGTGAAGGTCGGTGTCCTGGCCGACGGCGTGACGGATCTGCTGGCGGTGAGTCCAGAACTCGGTGAACTCGCGGGCACTGTCCAGCCACATCGGCGCCGGATCGACGCCCGCCCAGGACACCCCCAGCGACGGCGCGTCCGGATCGGTCGTCTCGAAGAAGCGGCAGACCTGCCCGCCGACCAGATCCAGGGTGTCGGTCAGCGCTGACGGGCTCACCCGGCGGAAGGCGTCCACCCATTCCTGATTGATGCGGTGGATGAACGTCTCCAGCGTCTCGCCTGGGCCGAACGCGGGTCCTTCCCGGTATCCGTCGCGGTCGCGGGCGAGACGTCCGTAGAAGTCGCCCAGGAGGTGGGCGGCCACATCATGCACGCTCCAGCCCGGCACCGCTTCCTTGCGCCAGTCAGCGGGCCCCAGGTCACGCAGCGTGGCCATCAGCGCGGCATGCTCCGGAGCGAAGAGAGAACGGGCATCGATCGGGTCGCCTAGCCACGAACGGCCCGGCGTGTCATCTAGCTGGGAGCGCATGCCCAAAGCCTGCCAGCCGGGTGCCCGGTCGACCACCGAATATCCCCTCTGGTCGATCACGGCGCGCTGTTCCCGCCGGCCGATCGCCTCCATCCTCGCCAGGCCGGCTCCCCGCGTCGGCGGCGTGTTGCCATAGATCACGGGCCTTGTTAGCCTCCCGATCGAGACCTCTCACCGCGGGCTCACGCCTCGCCGACCAGCTTCTCCGGGCCCCGACGGCCCGGACCAGGTGGGAGTCGCACCCACGCCTGGAAGAGAGTCTCCCCGCGATGGTGCCGTCAGTACGGCCAGCGGCCCGGCCCCGCCCCGGTCCCGCCATGATCCGATCGATCTCGTCCCCGGGCCCACGGCCCGCCGCGCGCTCCGGCGATCCCGGACCGGCACCGCGCCGCTGACGCGGCCGGTCCGGGTTCTCACCGCACTCAGTGCCACCCCGCGGCGTCCCACGTCGCCGCCGGGCAGAATCCCCCACCGGTCGCGGGCCCCGGGCTCGCCACCGAGACAGCCTCACCGCGCCCCTCCCCGGACGAGGGCGCGGGCTGGAGCGCGCCCACGCCCATGGCCGGAATCCCGCGTCCATGGAGGTCATCAACCATGACGACAACCGACCCCGCGCAGACGCCGGCCACGCCGCGCCCGTGGCTGGTCCTCGGCGTCTACTGCGCCGGCTTCTTCACCGCCCTGCTGGACGGCACCATCGTCAACATCGCCGTCCCCGCGCTCATCGGCGGCCTCGGCGCCACCTACGACCAGGTGCTGTGGGTGCTCGACGCCTACCTGCTGGTCTTCACCGTGCTGCTGATCACCGCCGGGCGGCTCGGGGACGTCTTCGGCCACCGCCGGCTGTTCCTGACCGGCGTCACGCTCTTCACCGCGGCCTCGGCGCTGTGCGGCCTGGCCGGCTCCGGAGGCTGGCTGCTGGCCGCGCGGGTGCTGCAGGCGGTGGGCGCGGCGCTGCTGTTCCCCCAGGTCATCTCCACGATCCTGACGGTCTTCCCGGGACCGGTGCGCGGCCGCGCGTTCGGCGTCTTCGGCGCGATCGCGGGCCTGGCCCCGGTGGCCGGCCCGATCGCCGGCGGCCTCATCCTCGACCACCTCGGCTGGCGCTGGATCTTCCTCATCAACGTCCCGATCGGCGTGGTCACCATCGCGCTGGCCCTGATCCACGCCCCGGCCGGCCGCCCCGCCGCCGGGCAGGGGCTCGACCTGACCGGCGTGGCCCTGGCCACCGCCGGGCTGACCGCCGTCGTCTTCGGCCTGATCGAGGGCGAGCGCCATGACTGGGGAACCATCGCCGGCCCGATCAGCATCGGCTCGGTGCTCGTCGCCGGCGTCGCGCTGCTGGCCCTGTTCGGGCTCTGGGAGCGCCGCAGGGGCGGCCGGGCCCTCATACCGCCGGCGCTGTTCGCCGCGCGCGACTTCGCCCTCGGCAACGGCGTCGGGTTCGCCTTCCACGCCGGCATGATGGCGATCCCGCTCGTCGTGGTCCTCTACCTGCAGACCGCCCGAGGGCACGGCCCGCTGGAGACCGGCCTGACGCTGCTCCCCGGCGCCGCCCTCACGGCGCTCGGCTCGGCCTGGAGCGGGCGGCTGTCCGACCGGTACGGCGGCGCGCCCATCCTGGCAGCCGGGCTGGCCACGCTCGCCGCCGGGCTGGTCGTCCTGGTCCTCACCGCCGGCCCGCGCGGCGGCGCCTGGAGCGCGCTCCCCGGCCTGATCGTCATCGGGATCGGCAACGGCGCCACCTACGCGCCGCTCCAGCAGGTCACCATGGACGGCGTGGACCCCCGCCTGGCCGGCGCCGCCTCCGGGGTCGCCAACACCATTCGCCAGGTCGGCGCCGTCGTCGGGCTGGCCGTCCTGGGCGCCCTGCTCTCCACCCGGCTGAGCGCCGCCGTCCCGGACGAGGCCGCCCGCCAGGCCGCCCTGCTGCCCGCGCACCTGCGCGAAGGGTTCCTGGCCGCCGCCGCCGACGGCGCCGCGCGCTTCAGCCCGCCCGCCCCACCTCCGGGCCTCGGCGCCGGCGAGGCCGCCCTCTTCCGGCGGCTGGGCCAGGAGGCCTTCACCACGGCCTTCACCGCTGCCATGCACACCACCCTGCTGGTCACCGCCGCCGTCCTCGCCGCCGCGGCCGCCTGCTGCGTCCTCCTGCTCCGGCGTCCGGAGCTCGCCGTACGGCGGGGCTGACCGGCCGGCCGGGTCCCGCCGGAAGTCGGGGCCCGGCCCACCGGGCGAACACGGGAACACGGGCCGCCCGGCGGCCGGGCCAGGCGGGTCAGGCGGCGACGGTCAGACGACGCGGTGGCCGGCGCGGAAGACGGCGGCCGGGGTGGCCAGCACGGACAGGTCGCGCAGCGGGTCGCCGGGCACCGCCAGCAGGTCGGCGTCCAGGCCGGGCGCGATCCGGCCCGCCCGGTGCGACAGCCCGCAGGCGCGCGCGGCCGTCGCGGTGGCGGCGGTGATCGCCGCGCGCGGGGACGCGCCGGTGATCTGGGCCAGATGGGCGATCGAGTGCGGCAGCACGTCGTGCGGCTTGGCCGGGTTGATGCCGGCGTCGCTGCTCACCACCAGGGTCACCCCCGCGCGGTGCAGGTCGGCGAACCCCTTCTCCAGCGCGGGCAGCAGGGCCGCGATGCGCGGGGGCGGCGGCGGGGAGCCCGGGGCCAGCCCCAGCGTGAGCGAGGCCGCCACCCCGCTGGCCGCCAGCCGTTCCACCAGCCACGGATCGAACACCGGCCCGTCGGCCGTCAGGAACGTGGCGTGCTCGACCCCGTCGAACCCCGCGTCGATCACCTGCGCGATCCCGGCGGCGGCGTGCGCGTGCGCGGTGATCGGCAGCCCCAGCCGGTGCGCCTCGTCCACCGCCGCGTGCAGCTCGGCCGGGCTGAAGGCGGGCTCGTGGACGGGGATCCCGGGGGTCAGCTCCCCGCCGCTGGCCATCACCTTGATCACCCCGGCGCCGCGCTCGGCCCGCTCCCGCACGGCCCGCCGTACGGCCGCCGGGCCGGAGACCTCGCCGCCGAGGTACCAGCAGTGCCCGCCCGGCACGGTGATCGGCGCCCCGGCCGACAGCACGCGCGGCCCGGCGGCCGGATCGGCCCGTGTCTCCTCCGCCAGGCGCAGCGCCAGGTGGTCGCGGTCGCCCAGGTCCCGCACCGTCGTCACCCCGGCGAGCAGCGCCCGCCGCGCGGCCCGCCGCATCCGCTCCAGCACCGCGTCCGGGCCCGCCTCGGCCCGGGCGGCCAGGCTCCCCACCGGATCGGCCGAGGCGTCGAACGCCAGGTGCGTGTGCGCGTCCACCAGTCCCGGCAGCAGCGTCACGTCCCCCAGGTCCACCACCTCGGCGCCCTCCGGCGCGGCCCCGCCCGAGGTCACCGCCGTGATCCGCCCGTCCTCCACCAGCACCAGGGGATCGGCCGCCGCCGAGAGCCCGTCGAACAGCCGCGCCGCCCGTATCGCCCGCATGGCCCCAGTGTCCCCCGCGCGCCCCGGCCCCGCAGCCCCTCCCGCGAACTCTGCGCGGGTGCCGGTACTGTTGCGGGTCCACGAGGACGATCTTGGAGGGGTGGCCGTGGCGCAGGTGAAGGTGTACGGGCGGCGGGACGTGTGGGCCGGGCGGCAGCGGGAGGTGTCCGACCTGATCCACGGCTGCCTGACCAGCGCCTGGGGGCTGCCGGACGGCAAGCGGTTCCACCGGTTCCTGCTGCTGGACGAGGACGACCTGATCTGCCCGGCCCGTGGCGAGCGCTACCTGATCGTGGAGATCCTCTGCTTCGAGGGGCGCAGCGACGACGCCAAGCGCGTCCTGATCCGCGCGGTCTTCGCCGCCCTCGGGACCGGGCTCGGCCTGGACGCCGAGGACGTGGAGCTGACCATCGTCGAGACGCCCAAGGTCAACTGGGGCATCCGCGGCCTCCCCGGCGACGAGCTGGCCCTGCCGTACCGAGTCGAGGTCTGAGAGCCGCGCACTGCCGGAGAGCCGGGCACTGCCGGAGAGGCGGGCGCTCAGCGGGTGACGGCCAGGCGGACGCCCAGGGCGACCAGGGCCGTCCCCATGACCGCGTCCATGCCCCGCCGTACGGCGTCGCGCGCGAACACCCGGCGGAACACGGCCACCAGGTTGGCCACCAGCAGGAACCAGGCCACGGCGGTGGCCATGGCCACGCCCGACAGCAGCAGCGTGTCGCCCAGCGCCGCGTCGCCGGGCAGGAACTGCGGCACCAGCGCGATGAAGAACGCCGCGGCCTTGGGGTTGAGCAGGTTGGTGAGCAGCCCCTGCCGGAACCCCGCCCACGCGCTCACCGCCCGCGGCGGCTGCCCGTCCTGCCCGGCGGGGGCACGGCGGGCGGCCGAGCGCAGCGCCCGCACCCCCAGGTACACCAGGTACACCGCGCCGACGATCTTGACGATGGTGAAGGCCAGGGCGGAGGCGGCCAGCAGCGCGGCCACGCCCAGCACGGCGGCCAGCACCCAGGCGAAGATGCCCAGGCCGATCCCGAGGGCGGTGACCATCCCGGCGCGGCGGCCCGCGACCACGGACTGGCGCATCACGATCGCCAGGTCCGGGCCGGGGGCCATGGCGCCGGCGGCGACCACACCGGCGAAAGCGATCACGTGCGCGGCTGAGGACATGACGGGGTTCCCTCCGGAGGCGACCCGATCATCCTAGGAGCGCGCCCGAGCACGAGGGCGTGGCGGGCGGTGCCGTACCCGATGACCCAGGTCAGCGGCGGGTGCGGGTAGCATGTGCGCCGCCGGGTCGGCGTGCGCGCCCGGGGCGGGGATCAGCGGCGGCCGGGCGCACCGGCCGGAGTGTGGCAAGGAGCCATCTGTGCGAGACATCGCGGTGTTCAGCGGCAGCGCTCATCCGGAGCTGGCGGCCGAGATCTGCGAGCATCTGGCGGTGCCGCTGCACCCGGTGCGCGTCAAGCGGTTCGCCAACGACTGCATCGAGGTGCAGTTGCAGGCCAACTGCCGCGAGCGCGACGTGTTCGTGATCCAGCCGCTCGTGCCGCCGGTCCAGGAGAACCTGGTCGAGCTGCTGCTCATGCTCGACGCCGCGCGCGGGGCCTCGGCGGCCCGCACGACCGTGGTCATGCCGCACTACGCCTACGCCCGCTCGGACAAGAAGGACGCCCCGCGCGTGTCGATCGGCGGGCGGCTGGTGGCCGACCTGCTGGTGGCGGCCGGGGCCAGCCGCGTGCTGACCATGACGCTGCACTCCCCGCAGGTGCACGGCTTCTTCAGCGTCCCGGTGGACCACCTGCACGCGCTGCGCGAGCTGGCCGCGCACTTCCGCCAGTACGACCTGTCCAACACCGTCGTCGTCTCCCCCGACCTGGGCAACGCCAAGGAGGCCGCCTCCTTCGCCCGCCTGCTCGGCGTCGGCGTCGCGGCCGGGGCCAAGCAGCGCTTCAGCGACTCCAAGGTCGCCATCAGCTCGGTCATCGGCGACGTCGCCGGCAAGGACGTCATCGTCCTGGACGACGAGATCGCCCGCGGCACCACGGTCATCGAGCTGCTGGACCGGCTGCGCGAGCTCAAGGTCAACTCCGTGCGCGTCGCCTGCACCCACGGCCTGTTCTCCGACGGCGCGATCGACCGCCTGGCCGCCCAGCCGGAGGTCGAGGAGATCGTCTGCACCAACACCGTGCCCCTCCCGCAGGACAAGCGCGGCCCCAAGCTCAAGGTGCTGTCCATCGCCCCGGCCCTGGCCGAGGCCATGCGCCGCATCCACGACGGCGAGTCCGTCAGCGCCCTGTTCGACAACCACTAGGCCCCGGCCATGGACGCCGGCCTGGCCGAGCTGCGCGAGCGGATCGCCGCCAACCTGACCGCCTTCCCCCGCCGCGCCGTACGGCATGAGCCCGCCGGGGGTGCCGGCGTGGGCGGCGGGCTGCGGCGGGCGGCGGTGGTGGTGCTGGTGTTCGCCGACACCGGGGTCCCGTGCGTGCTGCTCCTGCGGCGCGGGCCCGGAGGGCGCAACGCCGGCCAGTGGGCCCTGCCCGGCGGCCGGCTGGAGCCCGGCGAGGACGAGGTCACCGCCGCCCTGCGCGAACTGCGCGAGGAGACCGGGGCCGTCCTCGCCCCGGCGGACGTGGCCGGGCTGCTGGACGACTACGTCACCGACTCCGGGTTCGTGATCACCCCCGTCGTCGCCGTCCGGCCCGGCCCGATCGAGCTGCGTCCCGACCCCGTCGAGGTCGCCTCCCTGCACCCCGTCCCGCTCGACCGGCTGCTGGCGCCCGGGGTGCCCCGCTGGCACGACGCCGGCGACGGGCGGCCCCTGCTCCAGATGCCGCTCGGGCCCGGCATCCTCGTCCACGCGCCCACCGGGGCCCTGCTCTACCAGTTCCGCGAGGCCGCCCTGCTCGGCCGCCCCACCCGCGTCCACGACACCGCCCAGCCGGACTGGACGCGCGACTGAGGCGCGTTCTCCGCTCCCCGCGGGGGTGCCTAACCTGGGGTGATGGACAGCCTGCTGCCGCGTGAACGCGTCGAGGTCGCGCCCGGGGCCGTGCTCGTCCCCGGCTGGCTCGATCCCGACCGGCAGCACGAGCTGCTGGCGGCCTGCCGCGCCTGGGCCCGCCCGCCCGCGGGGCTGCGCCGCACCCGGCTGCCCGGGGGCGGCGTCATGTCCGTCCGCACCGTCTGCCTGGGCTGGCACTGGCAGGACTACCGCTACAGCCGCACGGTGGACGGCGTCCCCGTCAAGCCCTTCCCCGCCTGGCTCGCCGACCTCGGGCGCGCGGCCGTCCTGGCCGCCTACTCCCCCGGCGGCGCGGGCGCGGGCCGTACGGCGGAGCCGGGGCAGGGCGCGAACGGCGCGGACTCCGGCGGGGCCGCCGGGCCGGGCTCGGGCGATGGGGAGGGCGGCGCGGCGGCCGGCCGGTACCGGCCCGACATCGCGCTGGTGAACTTCTACGACGACAACGCGCGCATGGGCCTGCACCAGGACAAGGACGAGCGCTCCCCCGCCCCCGTGGTGTCGCTCAGCCTCGGCGACACCGGCCTGTTCCGCTTCGGCAACACCGAGTCCCGCCGCCGCCCCTGGACCGACATCCCCCTGGAGTCGGGCGACCTGTTCGTCTTCGGCGGTCCGTCGCGCCTGGCCTACCACGGGGTCACCCGGGTCCTCCCGGGCACCGCCCCCGTCTGGCTGGGCCTGCGCGGCCGTCTCAACATCACCCTGCGCGAGTCCGGACTTCCGTAGTGACCAGGACGAATAAGTACGACTGAGGCTTTTGGAAACAAATACTAACTTTTTCTTTTCCTTGTGAGCCGGGATCCTGGGGCGCATGCTCCCGCGCCTCGTCTCCCCCCACGTCCTCGCCCTGGCCGGCACCGTCGTGCTCTGGGCCTCGGCCTTCCCCGCCATCCGGGTCGGCATCGACGGGCTGGGGGTGCAGGCGCTGTCGTTCCTGCGGATCGCGATCGCGGCCGTGGCGCTGCTGCTGGTGGCGCCTCTGGCGAAGGTCCGCCTGCCCCGGCGCCGCGACCTCCCCATGATCGCATTGTGCGGGGCCACCGGCGTCACCGCCTACCAGGTCCTGCTCAACTGGGGCGAGGTGGAGGTGGCGGCCGGGACGGCGAGCCTGCTGATCGCGATCGCCCCCGTCTTCAGCGTGCTGCTGGGAAGCCTCTTCCTCAAGGAGCGGCTGAGCCGGAACATCGTCCTGGGCAGCGTCATCGCGATCGCCGGCGCGGCCATCGTCAGCCTGGCCGCGGGCACCGGCGGCTTCACCGTCTCCGCCCTCATCGTCCTGGCCGCCGCCGTGTGCCAGGGGGTGTACCACTTCGCCACCAAGCCCCTGCTGCGCCGCTACACCGGCCTGGAGGTCGCCACCTACGCGATGGCCGCCGGCACCGTCCTCGCCCTGCCGCTGATCCCCGCCACCTGGCACGCGACCCTGCGCGCACCGGCCGACGCGCTGGTCTCCGCGGTCTACCTGGGCCTGCTCCCCTCCGCGCTCGGCTTCGTCATCTGGGCCTACGCCGTCGCCCGCCTGCCGCTCGCGGCCTCCACCGCCGCGCTGTACCTCGTGCCGCCGGCGGCCCTGGTCATCTCCCTCCTCTGGCTGGGCGAGGTCCCCGACCCCGTCGAACTGGCGGGCGGCGCGGTCAGCGTCGCGGGAGTCGTCCTGATCAACCGGCGCAGGCCGGCGCGGCCCCCGTCCGCCCCTGAGGACGGGGACCCGCCCGCCGCCGGCCCGGGCCGCCGCGCGGCCGACCCCTCCCTGACGGCACGATGAGGACGCCGGCCGTACGGCGCCCGCCGCGCCGCCGGACCCCCGCCGGCCCGGACCGACCAAGGAGCCGCCGTGCTTGACGTACACCGCCTGCGGATCCTCCAGCACCTCGCCGCGTACGGGACCGTCGCGGCCACCGCGGAGGCCCTGCACCTGACCCCGCCGGCCGTCTCCCAGCACCTGGCGGCGCTGCAGAAGGAGACCGGCATGCCGGTGGTGGAGAAGCGGGGACGCACCCTGCGGCTGACCCCGGCAGGGGAGCTGCTCGTGGCCCACGCCGAGATCATCCTGGCCGAGCTGGCGGCGGCCGAGTCCGGCCTGGCCGCCCTGCGCAGCGGCCGGCACGGGGTGGTGCGGATCACCGCCTTCGCCTCGGCGGCCCGCGCCCTCATCGCGCCCCTGTGGGAACGCCTCGCCGGCGCCGGCGGGGCCCCGTCCCTGTCACTGCGCCTGACGGTCCAGGAGCCCGACGAGGCCCTCGACGAACTGCGCAAGCGCGCGACCGACCTGGCCCTGGTCCACAGCTACACCGTGCTGCCGCGCGGCTTCCCCACCGCCTGCGAGCAGGCCGTCCTCATGGAGGAACCGGTGCTGCTCGCCCTGCACCCGCACGAGGCCGCCGCGCTGGGGCTGGCGGCCGGGCAGCCGGCCGACCTGTCCCGGACGGCGCACCTGCCGTGGCTGACCCCGGGGCCGGAGACCTCCTGCTACGAGATGATCCAGCGGGCCTGCGGGGCTGCCGGTTTCGTCCCGGACATCAGGGCGCGCAGCACCGACTTCGCCGTGCTGGCGGCCATGGTGGGCGCGGGCGCGGGCGCGGCCCTCATCCCGCGGATGGCGCTGCCGGAGGCGACCGCGCCCCTCAGCCTGCACCCGCTGGTCCATCCCATCTCCCGGACCGTCTTCACCGTCAGCCGCGCGGGAACCCGCGAACACCCCGACCTGCGGCGCGTGCTCGACCTGCTCCACGACCTGGCCACGTCCCCCGGCGCCGCCGACCCCGCCTGAACCGCCGGCGCCCCCGCCGCCGGAGCGGGCCCGCCTGCGCGGTCTCGCCCGGCGCCGCCCCCGCCCCGCGCCGCGAGGCGCTCCGGCCGTACGGCCTGAAGGCCCCGCCGGCCGTACGGCCTAGAGGCGGGCGGCCGCGTGGGCGGTGGCCGCCTCGGCGAAGGCGCGGATGAAGGGGTGGGGCCGGGGGCCGTCGCCGGACAGCTCGGGCTGGAAGAGGGTGGCCAGGTAGAAGGGGTGGCCGGGGAGCTCGGCGACGCGGATCTCGCCGTCGTCGTCGTGACCGGTGAAGCGCAGCCCCGCCTCCTGCAGGGCCTGGGTGTGACGGGGGCTGGGGCCGTAGGCGCAGTGGTAGCGGCCGGTGGTGGACTCCGCGCCCAGCAGGCGCTCGGCGACAGAGCCGGGGGTCAGGTGGACGGCGGACTCGTGCCCGGCCAGGGAGCACGCCAGCGGCACGATCAGCAGGTCCTCCTCGGGGGCGTCGCTCACCTCGCCGTGGGCCAGGCGGGTCAGGCCGCACACGCCGCGGGCGTACTCCAGCAGGGCGTGCTGGAACCCGCCGCAGGTGCCCAGGAAGGGGATCTCGCGCTCGCGGGCGACCCGCGCGGCGGTGATCGCGCCGGCCTCGCTGCGGTACGGGCTCCCCGGCATGATCCAGATCCCGTCGAAGCCGGCCAGCAGGCCGGCGTCCTCGGCGTCGGGCGTCGCGATCCAGTACGGGTCCACCGCCAGACCCTCGCCCTCCCGCAGCGCCTCGATCAGGGCGGGGACGCGGGCGTGGGCGTGGACGTGCGGGGACCGGTCGGCCACCAGGGCGATTCTCGTCATGCGCCCCATCGTGGCGCGCCTCCCCCGTTCAGCGCCAACGATGATCCGTGAGGTGGGTATCAGGAATACTTATGCGTCGTGGATACGCACCTGCTGCGCACGTTCGTCACCGTCGCCCGGCTCGGCTCGTTCTCGGCCGCCGCCGCCGAACTCGGCTACACGCAGTCGGCCGTCTCCCAGCACATCGCCGCGCTGGAGGCCGACCTGAAGACCCCGCTGCTCGGCCGCCGCCCCGTCGCCCCCACCGAGGCCGGGGCCCGGCTGCTCGACCACGCCGGCCCGATCCTGCTGCGCCTGGCCGCCGCCCGCACCGACCTGGCCCGGCTCGTGCGCACCCCGCCCGAGCGCCTGCTCGTGGCCGCCTCCCCCGGCGCGTTCGGTACGGCCGCCGCCCGCGCGCTCGCCGTCGCCGCCGCCGCGAACCCCCGCGCCCGGACCGGCGTGCGCCTGCTGGCCCGTGAGGCCGTGGCCGGACAGGTGGCCGCGGGAGAGGTGGACGCCGGGCTGGTCAGCGGCGTGGCGGCGCCCACCGACCCCCTCCCGGGCGTCGGCGGCGTGGAGGCGCGGCGGGTGAGCGAGGATCCGCTGGCCGTCCTGCTCCCGGCCGGTCACCCCCTGGCCACCCGCCCCGGGCTGGACCTGACCACGCTCGCCGACGCCCGCTGGATCGACGCCCCCGCCTGCCCCGCCCCGCTCGCCGACCTGCGCGCCGCCGCCGGACCCGGCGCCTTCCCGCCCGGGCCCGTCTTCGAGGGCGCCGACCCCGCCGTACTCGCCGCACTCGTGGCCGCCGGACACGGCCTGACCCTCCTCCCCCTCCCCGCCGCCACCGGGTTCCCCGGCACCACCGCCGTCCCCCTCACCTCCCCCCGCCTGGTCCACCGGGTGGAACTCCTCCTCTGCGGCACCCCCACCCCCACAACCGGCACCTTCACCCAAACCCTGACCACCCCACCCCCCTGACCCTCACCCGCGCCCCGCCCGACGACGACCGCAGCCGTCCCGGCCGCGGGATAGGTACAGCGCTGTCTGAGACGGGGCGAAGGGGCGTGCGTCGAAGTCGCCGCCGCTCCGTCGGACATCGTCGCCGTCCGCGACTCCAAGGACCCCCACGGTCCCGTGCTCACGTTCTCGCCGGCGGCCTGGCACGGCTTCCTGCGGGCCGTCAAGGGCGGGCAGGTGCGGCCGTAGCGGCAGATCTGCCAGTCGTCCGAGTTCTCTACGCGCTTGTTGAGTTCCCGCTTGAGGTGATCGCGCCGCACGGCCGCCATGTCCTGGGCGCTGTTCTCAGCCCAGCGTCTTCCGGAACCAGTCGGGGAGCACTTCGTCGGGGCGGCCGTCATACCACTCCGGCGTCATCAGCACGAGGGGCTGCGGCCGCAGAACCCAGTCCAGCTCCAGGTGGACACCGGTGCGCAGTTCGACGATGGCCAGGGCGGCGGCCTTCCAGCTCGTGTGCCCGAGGCGCTGAGCCTCGGCGACCAGTGTTAGCCCCTCGTCCAGGACGTGGGGTCGGCCGCCCCGGCGCCCGCCGGTGCCCCCCACCCAGTAGTCCCACATGTTCATGCGAAGCAGCACCTGGCCGTCCTCGGCGTACACCAGATCATTGGACGAGTTGATCGACCACCATGTGCCGCACAGCCGCACCCCGCGGCTCAGCTCGGCCAGCACGTCGTCATCCAGCACCCGCGCGCCGTTGCCCTGCGTGAAGACGGTGGCCTCCCCCATGCGCCCGTAGTGCACGGAATCCAACGGAAAGAAGTCACTCTCCCCGGATGGCAACCCCTCGGGTTCATAGGGCTCCAGCAACTCGGCGGCCCGCGGATGCTCCCACCGCCGCAATCGCGCCACCAACTCGCCGGTTCCCGGACCGCCTTCCAGCGGTACGGCCACCGCCCACGCGAACCCTTCCGACAGCGCGGAGTCCAGCAATCCTTCGTAGTACTCCAGCAGCTCAAGCCGATCCATCACCACACCCGCCTCCCTCGAACCCGCACAAGTCGCCACATGATCTCGTAGAGCCGTCGGAGCCCGCCCCCGTCGGCATGCCGGGCTGGAACCGGCCCAGGTCACCGTCGCCACCACTCTTGTGGGTCATCGGCCGCGCCGACCCCGCTGATCTGGGAGATTTGTGATGCCTTTCGGCGACACGCCCCTGACCGCCCCCATGCGGCGGGCGGTCCTGGACGCCTGGGGAAGGCGCATCGACGGTGAGCCGGTACGGCCGAGAGCGGCGGGAGCGACCGCCGCGACTCAGGGAGCCGGTGCCCGGGATGCCGTTGGCGACCGTCGGGCGAGCTCGAGGAGCAGGTTCCGCGCTTCGGGTGTGGTCGGGTAGTAGACGAAGAGCTCGATGTCCGGGGTCGCCGCGGGTCGCAGAACGTGGAAATCGAGGGTGATCGGCCCGATCACGGGGTGGTTGAGGGTTTTCGTGCCGGCGGTCTTCTCGTGGACTCGCCGGTCCGGCCACCACTGGACGAATTCCGGGGAGGCGGTGCCGAGCCGGCCGACGAGTCGCTCGATGCGTGGATCGCCGGGGTGCTGCCCGCCGGCCCGGCGGAGCATGGCGACCTGCTCTTGCGCGCCGGTCCTCCAGTCGGCGTAGAGATCACGCATTCGGGGGTCGGTCAGCATCAGCCACACCATGTTCCGATCCTGCGCAGGGAGCGACGCGAAGTCGGTGACCAGGGCCGCGCCGAGCCGGTTCCACGCCAGGACGTCCCGGCAGTGGTTCAACGCGAAGGCGGGCCCGGAGAAGGATTCCAAGAGATCCTTGAGGCCTCGCATCTTCGGATCGGAGCGCCTCGCGCCGGGCCTGATGGCGAGCGGCGCCCGCAGGTTCTCGGCAAGGGTGTGCAGGTGGGCGCGTTCGACGTCGTCAAGGGCGAGTGCGGTGGCGATGGCATCGAGGACCTGAGCCGACGGACGGACCCGGCCCTGCTCGATGCGCTGGTAGTGGTCAGGGCTGACCCCGGCGACGATGGCCAGTTCCTCCCGCCGCAGCCCCGGCACCCGTCGTCCGCCCGATCGCGGCAGCCCCACCTGCTCGGGTGAGACCTGTGCGCGGCGGTGGCGGAGAAAGGCGGCCAGTTCCTCACGGGGATCGTCCAGCGTCATGCCTCCACCGTGGCATGCCCCGGGACCGGGATGGGTGGCCACGCCATGGCCAGGCACATCTCGGCCTGCCGCGTCCCCGGCGGCCCGCCGAGGATGGGCCGCATGACGATCACCGAATCCACGCACGTCAGGGCGGGGCTGCTCGCGTTCGTCGCGGCCGGCACCGTGGCCAACCTGTACTACAGCCAACCGATCCTGGCCTCCCTGGCCGCTTCGCTGTCCACCTCGGCGAGCCGGGCGGCCCTGGTCGTCGTGGCGACCCTCATCGGCAACGGTCTGGCCCAGTCGCTGCTGGTTCCGCTGGCCGATCTGGTGGAGCGGCGGCGCCTGACGCAGGCGCTGCTGGCGGTCCAGGCGGCCGCGATGCTGGTCATGGCCCTGTGCAACCAGCTCGTCATCGCGGTGGCCGCCAGCGTCGCGGTGGGACTGGGCGGTGCCGCCGCGATGGTCCTGCTGCCCTACGCCGCGGCCCTCACCCCGCCCCAGCAGCGTGGGCGCTCGACCGGTGTCGTCATGAGCGGTGTCCTGTTGGGGATCCTGTTCTCCCGCAGCATCAGCGGGTTCATCAGCACCGCCTTCGATTGGCGCGTCACCTATCTCGCCGGCGCCGTTCTCACCGTGGCCGCCGCCATCCTCCTGTCCGCCTTCCCCCCGTCCCGGGCCGTCCGGCCCCCCTCCGGTTACACCCGCCTGCTCGCCTCGGTGGCGCGCCTCGCCGCCCGGGACCGGTTCGTCCAGCGCCGCATGCTGATCGGCGCCCTCGGATTCGTCTCGTTCAACCTCCTGTGGACCGGCTTGACGCTCCGGCTGTCCGAGCCTCCGTACCGCTTCACCGACCTGACCATCGGGCTGTTCGGCCTCATCGGGCTCGCCGGAGCACTGGTCGCCAAGAACACCGGCGCCTGGTTCGACCACGGTCACGGGGCGCTGGTCTCCCGGATCGGCTGGGCGGCCACAGCGACCGCCTGGGCCGTCTCCGTGGCCTCCGACGGCGGCGGACTCGCCGGAGTGGCAGTCGTGATCTTGGCTGTGGCGCTGCTCGACGCTGGGATGCAAGCCCAGCACATCACCAACCAGTCCGCGCTCATCACCGCGCGCCCCACCCAGACGGCCCGCGTCACCACCGCCTACATGTCCGCCAATGTCCTCGCCGGCGCCGTCGGCAGCACTCTGGCCTCGGCTCTCTACCCCGCCCATGGCTGGAACGCCCTGGCCGCCCTCGGACTGGCCTGCAGCGCCACGGCCCTGCTGGTCCTGCTCACCGGCCGCCCCCGCCATCAGGCATGACCGCCGGAACACCCCCCTTGCGGATGGTCCTCCAGCGCCTCGCGGCGAAGCTCAGCCGGGACCTCATCCACGCCGCGCCGGCACATGCCGATGCCGGTGACCGCCCCAAGCGGGTAAAGGTTGGGGCTGGGGCGGGGACCGCGGGCGGGGATCGGTTAGAGTCGGGGGGCCGATGTGGTCTGTGTCCCCCGGGCCGCAAATAAAGCCTTCACGGAATACCGTTCGGCTGGAGCCGTGTTGTGCCACTCGCCGAGGAGGCGACCGCCACATCGGCACCACGCGTGGGGCGCCCCGCCGGAGATCGGCGGGGCGCCCGGCTTTTGTCCGTTTTGTTACAGTCACTCGGCAGGTGGGGCTAGGGTCGTTAGGCGTTCCGACACTTGCACGAGGGGGGAAGACGTGCCGCGACCACGTACCGTCGTGATCACCTCCGCCGCCGTGGCGCTGGTCCTGGCCGCCGGCGCCGGAGGGGCCTACTACGTCCTGCACACCCGCGGCACCCCGCAGGAGACGGCCCGGGAGTTCACCCAGGCCTGGCAGCGCGGCGACATCGCGGCCATGCGCGCGCGGACCGCGGCCCCGCCGGCCTCCTTCGCCTCGCAGTACCAGGCCCTCGCCAAGGGACTGGGCGTCACCCGCACCGCCGTACGGCTGGACTCCGTCACCCCCGCCCGCGACGACACCGCCACCGCCGTCTACACCGCCACGCTGACCCTCGGCTCGGCCGGGACCTGGAGCTACCAGGGCTCCATCCCGCTCACCGTGCACGAACGCCACTGGCGCGTGAAGTGGTCCCCCCAGGTCGTGCACCCCGAGCTCGACGGCACCCGCCGCCTGGGCCTGGCCACCACCTGGCCGCAGCGCGGCGCCCTGACCGCCGCCGACGGCGAGCGCCTGGACACCGGCGGCCACGGCGGCTCCGTCCAGCAGCTCACCGGGTTCATCGACAAGGCCACCGCCAAGGACGTCGCCCGCCTCGGCCCCGCCTACAAGGCCGGCGACCCGGTCGGCCGCGGCGGCCTGCAGGAGACCTTCGAGAAGCGGCTGGCCGGAACGCCCGCCACCCACATTCGCGTCCTGGACGCCGCGGGCAAGCCCGTCAAGACCCTGGCCAAGCTCGGCGGCAAGCCCGGCCAGAGCGTGCGCACCTCCCTGGACCTGCGCGTCCAGCGCGCCGCCGCCAGCGCCGTCAGCTCCTCGGGCAAGGTCGCCTCCCTGGTCGCCGTCCGCCCCTCCACCGGCGAGATCCTGGCCGTGGCCAACAACCGCGGCGGCTTCAACCGCGCCCTGGAGGGCCGCTACCCGCCGGGCTCCACCTTCAAGACGATCACCGCCGCCGCCCTCCTCGCGGACGGCGTGAAGGCCGGGGACACCACCACCTGCCCCAAGTACGTCACCGTCGGCGGCATGAAGATCCGCAACTCCGAGCACGCCGAGTACGGCTCGCTGCCGTTCTCCGAGGCCTACGCCCACTCCTGCAACACCACGGTCGCCCCCATGACCCAGCAGCGCCTGTCCGGGGACGCGCTCAAGAAGATGGCCGAGACCTTCGGCTTCAACCAGCCGCTCAACCCCGGCGTGCCCGCTCAGCGCGGCAGCTTCCCCACGCCCACCGGCGACGCCGACCTGGCCGCCTCCTCCTTCGGCCAGGGCCGCCTGCTGGCCAGTCCCCTGGTCATGGCCTCGGCCGCCGCCGCCGTCGCCGACGGCACCTGGCGTCCCCCGACGCTGGTCCGCTCCCTGGACCAGAAGGCCGAACCCCACGAGCTGCCCGGCGGCGTCGCCGACCAGCTCCGCTCGATGATGCGCCTGGTCGTCACCGCCGGCACCGCCAAGTCCGCCGGCCTGCCCTCGGGCACCGCGGGCAAGACCGGCACCGCCGAGTTCGGCACCGGCGAGAAGCTCGACACCCACGCCTGGTTCCACGGCTTCCGCGGCGATCTGGCCTTCGCCGTCATCGTCGAGAACGGCGAGGGCGGCGGCAAGGTGGCGGCCCCCCTCGCCGCCCGCTTCCTGCGCGCCCTGGGCTGACCACGAGATCCCCGGCTCCGCCTCGTCCGCGCCGGTCCGCGTCCCGTACGGCGAGCCGCCATGGCCGTACGGCGGGGCTCCGGGGTCAGGGGACGGCGGTGGGCGTGGTCGGGGGCAGGGCGGCCGGGTGGTTGAGGGCGATCACGATCAGGGCCACGACCAGCGCCGTCACCAGCAGCCAGGTCACCGTCAGCAGCACCACGCCGCGCCGTGACATGGGCCTGCCCCGGCGCTCCACGCGCGCGTTGAAGGACTCCAGGCGCGCGGCCAGCCGCGGATCGTCGCGCAGCAGGTGCTCCTCGATCTCGGCGAGCAACCGGCGCTGCTCATCCTGCGACCAGGTCATTCCCGCACCTCCCTGGAGCAAGGTGTGTGCGGTCATTCCTGCCCACGATCAAGATCATTAGCCTCGGCGGCAGGTCTCGATTCCCGCCTTCCCGTCGGCGCCGCCGGGGCCCCTCGCGTTGCCCCTGCCCCAGGGGCGGGGGCGATACTGGCGCGATGTCCGACCTGCCCCGCCCGGCCGCGCCGCCCGAGCCGTCTCCCGCCGCCCCTCCGGCTTGCCCGTCCGGGCTGATGACCTCGGGCGAGTTCTCCGTCCGCAGCGCCCTGTCCATCAAGGCGCTGCGGCTCTACGACGCCAACGGGCTGCTGCGGCCCGCCCTCGTGGACCCCCGCACCGGGGCCCGCCGGTACGGGCGCGACCAACTCGACCTGGCCCGGCGCATCACCGCGCTGCGGGCGCTGGATCTGCCGCTGGCCCAGGTCGCCCGGGTGCTCGGCCTGCCCGCGCGGCAGGCGGTGGCCGAGGTCGAGGAGCACTGGCGGCGCGGCGAGGAACGGCGGCGCGCGCAGCGGGACCTGCTCGCGCACGTGCGCCGCCTGCTGCTGGGCGACGACGCCCCGGATCCGGCGTTCGAGGTGCGTGAGCGGGACGTGCCCGAACAGCGCGTCATCTCCATCCAGGGGCACGTGACCGAGGACCGCCTGGGCGCCTTCATCACCGAGTCCTCCCAGGCCCTGTTCGCGCACCTGGCCGAGGCCGGGGCCTGTCTGTCCGGGCCGCCCTTCACCGTGTTCCACGGCGCCGTCACCCGGGACTCCCACGGCCCCGTCGAGGTGTGCCTGCCCACCCGCTCCCCGATCGAGCCCGCCGGGCGGATCGGCCTGCGCCTGGAACCCGCCCACCGCCAGGCCTACGCCGAGCTCACCCGCGCCCAGTGCGCCCACCCGGCGATCCTGACCGCTCACGACGCCGTGCGCGGCTGGCTGGAGGACCACGGCCTGGCCCAGTGCCTGCCGGCCCGCGAGATCTACCACCCCGGCTGGGCCACCGCCGCCCCCGGCGATCACGCGGCCGACGTCGCCTTCCCCTTCGTCCCGGCACGGGACCTCCACCAGAACCGGGGCGCGCGCTAGGCCACCGGATCGCGCGCCGGGCCGGTCCGGGGGCGGCGCGGAGGTGAGCGGGGCGTGCGCGGTTCGCCCGCGCGTCCCGGTTCGGCCTCCTCCCCCGGTCGCGGGCCGGTCGTGGGAGTCATACCGAAGTCGAGGGCAGATCTCCGCATCGGGGCCGTTGTCCGGCCGAGGTCGCTCCGCCACGGTGATCAACATGACTGTGACCGTGTTCTTCGGCCTGTCCCTCGCCGAGCTCTCGGCCGTGGCGGCGGCCGTCGTGCTGGTGTCGGCCCGCTGGCTGCCGCCCGGCGCGCGCCGGCCCGCGACATGGGCCGGCGCGGCCGCCCTCGCGGTGTCCGCGATCGCGCTGGCCGTGCTCGGGATCCGCTGGCAGCTCACACCCGTCCTCGCGGGCGGGGCGATCGCGCTGGCGTTCGCCGTTCCCACCCTGCTGGGGCGGTGTCCCGGGCGGCCCGTACGGCGGGCGCGATGGTGGGCGGCCCTGCCGGGGTCGGCGGCGTGCCTGGCCCTGATCCTCGCGGGCGTGACCGCGGCCTGGGCCCTGCCCCGGCCCGTGTTCCCCGAGCCCTCGGGGCCGTACGCCGTCGGCACGACGGTCGCGCAGTGGACCGACCCCGATCGGGCCGAGACCGCCACGTCCCGGACCGAGGACAAACGGACGGTCGTCGTCCAGCTCTGGTATCCCGCGCGGCGCGATCCGGCCGCCGGCCGGGCGTGGTATCTGGGCCGCACGGAGCGGGAGGCGCGGCTCGTCGCCCGCGGCGAGGCCGACTACCTAGGCCTTCCGAGCCTGATCCTCGACGAGGCGGCGCGCGCCCGCACGCGCTCGGCGCCTGACGCCCCCGTGGCCGCCGGAGGCGGCCGGTTCCCCGTGGTCCTGTTCTCGCCCGGGCTCGGAGGCGTGCGCACCCAGAGCACCGCCTGGGCCGAGGAACTGGCCAGCCGCGGCTACGTCGTGGCGGCCCTCGACCACCCGTACGACTCGGCCGTCGTCACCCTGGCCGACGGCCGTACGATCCGCACCCGGGTCGCGGCAACCGGCGACCGGGCGGAGGACGACAGGCGCGCGGCCGGGTGGACGGCGGTCAGGGCCGCCGACCTCAGCTTCGTCCTCACCCGGCTCGGCCGCCTGGACCGCGGTGAGATCCCGGGCCCGCTGACCGGCCGGCTCGACATCCGCCGGGCCGCTGCGACCGGCCACTCCCTCGGGGGCGCCGCCGCCCTGCGGGCCGCCCGCCAGGACCCGCGGTTCGCCGCCGTCATCAATGTGGACGGCTTCCCGAGAGACCCCGCGCCGGGACCGTTCCACCAGCCCGTGCTCGCGCTCACCCACGACGTGAGGCCGGGCGAGACGCCGGACTACATCCCCGGCCTCACGCGGGTGCTCCGGCTCAGCACCGCGACGGGCTACCGGCTCACCGTCCCCGGGTCGGCGCACCTCACCTTCACCGACGCCCCGCTCTTCCTGCCACCCCTGCCCGCGCTCGTCGGCTCCCTCGGGCGGACCGCCGGGCCACGTATCACCACGGCGGCCACCGCCGCCTTCCTCGACGCCACGCTCCGCGGCGAATCCGGCGACCTGGCCGCGGCCCTGTCCAGGCACGGCCGCCTCGCCGTCCTGTAGGCCCCGAACGCGACCGGTCCGGATCGGGGTCCGTGGCGAGACCCTGGGGGAACAACCAGTGGTTGTGCCCACCCGGCTCCGCGGTTGTTTGATCCCCAGGTACGGCGCCCGCTTTGATGCTTCCGGTCACGGATCGGTTGTACGAGCGACGGGGGGCGGGCATGCGGAACGGGCACCGGCTGGGACGGCGGTTCGGATGGCTGTGGGCGGCGTACGGCACCAGCGCGCTCGGCACCTGGCTCGCCTTCGGCGCGTTCCCCCTGATCGCCATCCAGGTGCTGCACGCCGGGCCCGCCGAGGTCGCGGCCCTGTCCTCGGCCGGGGCCCTGGCGGGCGCAGCCCTGGCGGTGCCGCTGGGCCCGTGGGTGGAGTTCCGCCGCAAACGGCCGGTGCTGATCGGAATGGACCTCGTGCGGTTCGCGGCGCTGCTGTCGATCCCCGCCGCGTACGCGCTCGGCGTGCTCTCCTTCGCCCAGCTCCTGCTGGTCGCGGTCATCGCCGCGACGGCCGACATCGCCTTCCGCGCCGCCTCCGGGGCGTACCTGAAGACCCTGCTGCCGCCCGAGCACCTGCTCATCGCCAGCGCCCGGTTCGAATCCACGACCTGGACCACCACCATCGTCGGACCACCGCTGGGCGCCGCCGCGCTCGGGCTCCTCGGTCCGGTGGCCACGGTGACCGCCGACGCGGTCAGCTACCTGCTCTCGGCCCTGGGCATCCGGGCCGGCGGCGGACAGGAGCCGCGGCCCGAGCCCCGCCAGGGCGCGCGGACGCGGGCCGGGGACCTGCTCGACGGCTGGCGGCACATCCTCGCCGACCCGGCGCTGCGTCCGCTGTTCTTCAACACCGCCCTGTTCAACGGCCTGGTCATGGCCGCCGACGCGCTGCTGGCCGTCCTGCTCCTCGGCCGGCTCGGGTTCACCCCCTGGCAGTACGGCCTGGCCTTCGCCGCGCCCGCGATCGGCGGGCTGCTCGGATCCCGGCTGGCCCGGCCGCTCGTCACCCGGTTCGGGCAGCACCGGGTCCTGGTCGTGGCCGGGACGCTGCGCGCGATCTGGCTCGTCGGGCTGACCCTCGTGGGGCCGGGCACCGGCGGACTGATCCTGGTGATGACCGTCGAGCTCGGACTGATCTTCTGCTGCGGGGTCTTCAATCCCGTCTGCGCCACCTATCGCCTGGAACGCACCCCCACCGGCCACCTCACCCGCACCCTGACCGCCTGGTCGGTCACCACCAAGGCCACCACCGCGCTCCTGACCGCCACCTGGGGCGTCCTGGGCACCCTGCTCGGCCCGCGCACCGCCATCGGCCTGGCCGGCGCGCTCCTGCTCGCGACCCCCCTTCTCCTCCCCCGGCGCGCCGCAGCGCCCCTCACCGAACCGGACTCAGCGCCGAGCCGCGCCTGAAAGACGCCTCTGGGGAGCGGTCCGCCCTCCGCGCACAGCTCGACGACGACCTCCTCCGTTACGCGGCGGCACCTCACGACTCACGCCCGGCACGCGGGCAGCGGAACGTGATCTCACGTGTCAGGCGCCCTCATCACCCCAAGGGGAGAAATGACCTCCACGCCCCCGGCGCCACCATCGCCTCCCACGTCATCGACACCGCCGAACCGGGCTCCCTCCTGCGCGAGAGCCATCTCGATCGGGCCAGGCGCGGCACCGCACAACCGTCAAGGGAGAACCTGGCGGACCGGCCGGCCGCCTGAACACCCGCCGCGCAGCCCGTGGCGGGCCGCCGGCCGTGCCGGATGGGCGCTCCGGCACGGCGGGCGGCGCCGTACGACGGGTCAGGCCGGGCCGAGCGAGGTGGGGAGGCGGCCGGGGACCAGGGCGGTGCCGGGGGCGGCGCGGCCGCCGGGACCGGGGGCGGCGGTGGTCGTCTCCGGCGTGAGCGCGCCGCCGCAGTGGGAGCAGGTCAGCGAGGGCACGGCGGGGTGGCCGCAGTCCGCGTGCAGCAGTCGCAGCGGCGGTCCGCCCTCCGAGCGGTGGCGGTCGCCCCAGGCCAGCAGGGTGAGCAGGACGGGGTACAGGTCGCGGCCCGCCGGGGTGAGCCGGTAGGCGTGGCGGAGGGGGTTGTCCTGGTAGGCGTGGCGTTCGGCCAGGCCGTCGGCGACCAGGCGGTCCAGGCGGTCGGCCAGCACGTTGGTGGCGATCCCCAGGTCGCGGCGCAGTTCCTCGTACCGGTTCAGGCCCAGGAACAGGTCGCGCAGGATCAGCAGCGTCCACGGGTCGGCCGCCACCCCCGCCGCGCGTGACACCGAGCAGTGGATGTCGGCGAAACGATTACGGTCCACCGCCACAGCCTAGTCGCTTGCTGTTCGCAAGTGACCCGCCGTAGGATCACTTGCAAGTAGCAAGCGACCGAAGGGGTAGCCATGTACCACGCCATCGTCCGTGCCAGGGTGCGCAGCCTGTGGCGCCGCGTCGGCAGCGGAGACTACGCCGCCGCCGTACGGCTGGCCGCGCCCGACGTGCGCTTCCGGTTCGTCGGCGAGCCTCCGCTCGGGGCCGAGCTGCGCGGGCGGGAGGCGTTCGCCCGCTGGTTCGAGGAGACCGGGGCCCGGCTGCCCGGCCTGCGCATGCGCCTGACCGACGTCGTGGTCAAGGGCTGGCCCTGGGACACCACCGTCGTCGCGCGCCTGGCCATCACCGCCACCCCCGCCCACGACCCGCACTACACCAACGAGGCCATCCAGTGGATCCGCCTGCGCTGGGGCCGCATGGTCTCCGACGAGGTCATGGAGGACACGCAGCGCCTGGCCCGCGCCATCCGCGCCGCCGGCCCGGCCTGACCGGGTAGGGCGTCACGACCCGGCGGACATATCCGGACAAAACCGGATGCGTGAGGGCGGGGGAAAGATCGTAGAGTTTCGCCGTGCAACGACGTAGGTTCCTCACGGTCGTGGCCCTGTCCGGCCTGGCCGCCGCGTGCGGCTCCGGATCGGGCTCCGGCGCCGCCTCCCCGCCCAAGCTCGAATTCCGCAACCCCCTGCGGATCCCCCCGCTGCTCCAGCCCAGGCCCGGCAAGGACGGCGTGCGCCGCTTCGAGCTGACCATGCAGGCCGGCCGGACGCAGATCCTGGCCGGCAAGCAGACCCCCACCTGGGGTTTCAATGGAACGTTCCTCGGGCCCACGCTCCGCGCCCGCCGCGGCGACAAGGTCCAGATGACCGTCCGCAACCGGCTGCCGGAGGTCAGCACCGTGCACTGGCACGGCATGCGCCTGCCGGCCCGGATGGACGGAGGGCCCCACCAGCCCATCCAGCCCGGCGCCGAGTGGACGCCGCACTGGACCATCGACCAGCCCGCCGCCACCTCGTGGTACCATCCGCACCCCCACGGGTCGACCGCCCGGCACGTCTACCGCGGGCTGGCCGGGATGTTCATCCTCGACGACGACCTGGACCTCGAACTGCCCGCGGAGTACGGCGTCGACGACATCCCCCTCATCCTGCAGGACAAGGAGTTCGCCGAGGACGGCTCCTTCGGCGGCGACCCGCTGAAGGGCACCTTCGGCATCCTGGGCGACCACATCCTCGTCAACGGCACCCACGACCCACACCTCACCGTCACCACCGAGCGCGTCCGCTTCCGCGTGCTCAACGGGTCCAACGCCCGGATGTACCGGCTGACCTTCGCCGACAAGCGCCGCTTCCACGTCATCGCCAACGACGCCGGACTGCTCGCCGCCCCGGTCGAGGTCGAGGCCATCGAGCTCACCCCCGGCGAGCGCGCGGAGATCGTCGTGGCCTTCGCGCCGGGCGAGCAGGTGGTCCTGCGCAGCGCCGACAACGGGGTGGACATCGGCGAGGGCGACTTCGACCTGCTCAAGCTCGTCGCCGCCGCCAAGCTCAAGCCGGCCCCCGCCGTGCCCGCGCGGCTGGCCGCCCTCGCCCCGATCACCCCGCCGGCCGGCGCCAAGGTGCGGCGCTTCAAGCTCGGCGGGCACGACTCCATCAACGGCCAGGAGATGGACATGACCCGCATCGACGAGGTGGTGCCCGCCGGCGCCGTGGAGATCTGGGAGATCGAGAACACCGTCTACAGCCACAACTTCCACATCCACGAGGTCGCCTTCCAGGTGCTCGACGTGGACGGCTCCGCGCCGCCCGTCTACTCGCGCGGGCACAAGGACACCGTCTACGTGCCCGCCAAGAGCGTCGTGCGGCTGGCGGTCCAGTTCGGGCACTTCACCGATCCGACCTCGCCGTACATGTACCACTGCCACCTGCTGCGGCACGAGGACTCAGGGATGATGGGCCAGTTCGTGCTGGTCAAGCCCGGCACCGAGAGCCAGGTCAACCGCACCCTCCCCGGCCACGGGGCGCACTGACCCGCCGGGGCCCCGCCGTACCCGCATCCGCCGGGGCCCCGCCGTACCCGCATCCGCCGTGCCCTCGGGCTCCCGCCGTACCCGCCGGAAAGGCCGCGGTACGGCGGGGCGCCCGGCGCCCGGTTGCGATCAAGTCGAACAGGTGTTCTACTGGTCGCCATGCGTTGGGACAACCTGCGGCTGACCGGGGAGGCCGAGGACCGGGCGGCCCCGCTGATCGGGCGGGGCGCGGTCACGCGCACCTTCGACACCCCCGAGTTCCGGGGCATCACCTTCCACGAGGTGCATGCCAGGTCGATCATCAACCGGGTGCCGTCGGCCTCGCGGGTGCCGTTCGAGTGGACGATCAACCCCTACCGGGGCTGCTCGCACGCGTGCACCTACTGCTTCGCCCGCAAGACGCACGAATACCTCGACCTGGACTCCGGGCGCGACTTCGACTCCCAGATCGTGGTCAAGGTCAACGCCGCCGAGCTGGTCCGCAAGGAGCTCGCCGCCCCCCGCTGGCGCGGCGAGCACATCGCCATGGGCACCAACGTCGACTGCTACCAGCGCGCCGAGGGGCGCTACCGCCTCATGCCCGGCATCCTGGCCGCGCTGCGCGACGCCGCCAACCCCTTCTCCATCCTCACCAAGGGCTCGCTCATCCTGCGCGACCTCGACCTGCTCGCCGAGGCCGCCCAGGTCACCGACGTCTCGGCCAACGTGTCGGTCGGGTTCACCGACCCCGCCCTGTGGCGCGCCGTCGAACCCGGCACCCCCTCCCCGCGCAAGCGCCTGGAGGTCTGCGCCACGCTCAACGAGCACGGCATCCGCTGCGGCGTCCTGATGGCCCCGATCCTGCCCCACCTCACCGACTCACCCCAGGCGCTGGACGCCACCGTGCGCCAGATCGCCGAGGCCGGCGCCACGCACGTGGTCCCCATCGTCCTGCACCTGCGCCCCGGCGCCCGCGAGTGGTTCCTGGCCTGGCTCCGCCGCGAGCACCCCCGCCTCCTCCCCCGCTACCAGGAGCTCTACGGCCGGGGCGCCTACGCCCCCAAGTCCTATCAGCAGCGCGTCACCGACCAGGTCCGCGCGCTGGCCGCACGCCACGGCGTCGGCCGCGCCACCCCGGCCGCCGCCCGCCGCCTTCCCGTGCGCCCCCGCCCGGCATCCCGGCCCGGCGGCGAGGGCCCCACCCAGCTCAGCCTCCTGTGAGGCCGCCCGCGACGATGCCCCGCGCGAGCGGTGAGAACGGCAGGGGCACGGGCTGAGCCACCGGCCCGGCGGCGTGGACGGCTTGCCATCGCGGCGGCGGCCGGACAGGATTTCGGCCACTTGGGACCGGCTGATGTCGAGAACGCTCCGGCGGCTCCGCCCCGGGGGCGGATCACGACGCGGATCACGACGACGACCTGGAGGGACGGCGATGCGAGCTCACGAGGTAGCCGAGATCCTGGACCGGCCGCTCAGCCGGGAGCTGCTGGCGCGCCCCCTGACCCGGCTGGCGTACGTCGCCAAGGACGGGACACCCCGCAACGTCCCGATCGCGTTCGTCTGGAACGGGTCGGAGATCGTCATGTGCACCACGAAGAACGCCCCCAAGCTCCCGGCCCTGCGCGAGAACCCGATGGTCGCCCTGACGATCGACACCGAGGTGCACCCGCCCAAGATCCTGCTGATCCGCGGCCGCGCCGAGCTCGACGTCGTCGACGGCATCCCGGAGGAGTACCTCCAGGCCAACACCTCGTACGCCATGACGCCCGAGCAGCGGGCCGAGTGGGAGGCCGAGGTCCGCTCGCTCTACGACGGCATGGTCCGGATCGTGGTGACCCCGACGTGGGCGAAGCTGATCGACTTCGAGACCACCCTGCCGAGCGCGGTCGAGGAACTGGTCCGCCGGCGGGCCGAGCGCGAGCGCTCCTGAACGCGGCCGCGAGCCGTACGGCCCGTGAGCGGCGTGGGGTGTGAGAGACGCGTGGGAAAACGTCCCGCGAGGGCTGCCGCCGGGCGGGGCGCCGGGCATAAGATCGTGGTATGGATGCCCTCCCCACCATCCTGGTCCTGGCCGCGGCGGCGCTGGCGGCGATCTTCTGGATGCTGCGGAGGGCGGGCCGGAGCCGGCTCACCGTGCCGGCCCCGGCGACCCCGGCCGACCCCGAGCCGCCCGGTGAGACGCCGATCGCCGAGGGCAGCCCCGACGAGTTCGTCGTGACGCCCGGCAGCACCATCGAGGTGAGCGAGGAGCTCGTCGAGCGCATCCAGGAGCTCCTGGCCCAGGGCATGCCGCTGGAGGCGATCGCGATGGTGGAGGAGGCGACCGGCTTCAGCCCCCGCGAGGCCAAGGCCATCGTCGACGCCGTCCGCGACGCCACCGAGGGCTCCGACCTGGCCGACGCCGCCCGCACCCTCAAGGCCGAGGGCCGCGTCGGCGACGCCATCGAACTCGTCCGCGACCGCACCGGCATGACGCTGACCGAGGCGGCCGCCTTCGTCCAGGGACTGCGCCCCTGACCAGGGCCGATTCGGCCGTACGTCAAGAGAGGGCCGCCTGCCGGCCGCGCATGCCGTGCCCCTGCCAAGAGCGGGTCACGTCTCGCCGCGCCCGGGCGTGAGCACGCCACGGCCGGGTAGCCGGAGCGCGTACGGAGCGTGGGGGGAAGCGTGGGGGAACAGCATGTCCAGACCCGACCAGCCCCATGAAGGCGCGGCGCGCCGCCCCGCGCCGCCCGGCGAGCGTCACCCCTCCCCGGACCGGCCCGCGCCGCCCGGGCCCTGGAGCGGCCGCCTCGACCGGCACGGCGCGCACGAGGCGCCCCGGCCGGGCGACGGGCACGAGCCGGGGAGCGGGCACGAGCCGGAAGGCGGGGGGAGGGACGGCGGGAACGAGCCCGACGTCGTGCTCGACGCCCCGATGGTCAAGGTCGGCGAGATCGACCTGGAGGTGGACGACCTCTGCGCCAAGATCTCCCTCCAGGCCGAGGTCCTGGATCTGGTCAAGCTCAACGTCGGCGCCGACGTGCGCCTGGACCGCGTCAAGGTCACCATCCGGGACGCCGAGACCCAGACCCGTCTCAAGGTCCACCTCGACAACGTCGTCCGCATCCTGGAACGCGTCTTCCAGACCCTCGACGACCACCCCGAGATCGTCGGCGACCTGACCCGTGCCCGGACCGCCGCCCAGCACCCCGGCGAGGAGCCGTCCGCCCGCGCGGGCTCAGGCCGTACGGCGCCGGGCGGTCAGGGGGCGCGCGGAGGCGGCGAGAACGCCGGCCGCGACGGACGCGGCACGGGCCATGCCGGGCAGGGCCCTCGCGGGACGGACGAGGGCGCCGGGCGGGGCCCGCGGCGAACCGCCCATGACCAAGGCCAGGACCAGGACCAGGACCAGGGCCGGGGCCCGCGGGCCGCAGGGCAAGGCCGGGACGCCGGACGGCACCGCCCGGAGGCCCCGGACTCCCCCACGGGCCCGGAACGCGAGCGGCCGCCGAGCCACCCGGAACGGGGCGGGGACCGCGCCCGGCGGGCCGGATACGAAGCGGGCCGGACGGGCCACGACCAGCCCCGCCCCGCCGAGCCCGGCGACCCGACCGGCCGCCGCCCGGATGAGCGCGACCGGCGGGACGCAGGCCGCGCCCCGCGCCCCGCCCCGCACGAGGGCCCCGGGGAAGACCGCCACGAGAACCGCCACGAAGGCCGAGACGACAGCCGCCACGCAACCCGGCACGGAGGCCCCCACGAGCACGGGCACGGGGGCGGCCACGATCACAACCCGCTCCACCTGGCCGCCGAGCTCGGCCGCAAGTCCGTCGAGACCGGCCGCCGCCTCCTGAACCACGATCGCCACGACGACCACCACCGCGAGCCCGGCGGTCACCACCGCGAATCCCTCAAGACGCACCTGGTCCTGGCCGTGGGCCGCAAGTCCCTGCGCACCGGCCGCCGCTGGATCGGCCGCGTCGGCACCTCCGCCGGCGACCGCCTCCGCCACTGGGCCGAGGAGGACTGACCCCTCCGCCTCCGCCGTGTCAGGTATTGGCAGTCATTGCGGTAGCGTCACCGTATGCGCGCCAGCCGCCTCGTCTCCCTGCTGCTTCTGCTGCAGTCGCGCGGCCGGATGACGGCCCAGGAACTCGCCGACGAGCTGGAGGTCTCGGTCCGGACGATCTACCGGGACACCGAGTCGCTCAGCGCCGCCGGCATCCCCCTGTACGCCGACCGAGGGCCCGCCGGCGGGTTCCAGCTCCTGGAGGGCTACCGGACCCGGCTGACCGGCCTGACCGGCGGCGAGGCCGAGTCCCTGTTCCTGGCCGGCATGCCCGGCCCGGCCGCCGAACTCGGGCTGGGCCACGCGCTGGCCGCCGCCGAGCTCAAGCTGCTCGCGGCGCTCCCGCAGGAACTGCGCGACCGCGCCGAGCGCATGCGCGAGCGCTTCCACATGGACGCCACCGGCTGGTTCCGCGAGCCCGACGACACCCCGCACCTGGCGACGCTGGCCGAGGCCGTCTGGAACCAGCGCGCGGTACGGCTGCGCTACCGCCGCTGGAAGGCCCCGCGCGAGGTCACCCGCACCGTCCAGCCCCTCGGCGTCGTCCTCAAGGCCGGCATCTGGTACTTCGTCGCCCGCGCCGCCGACCAGATCCGCACCTACCGCGTCGCCCACATCATCGAGCTGGAGACGCTGGAGGAGACGTTCGAGCGGCCGGCCGACTTCGACCTGGCCGCCTGCTGGCAGGCCTGGCGCGACCGCTTTCAGGCCGCGATCTACGTACGGCAGGCCGTGGTCCGACTCAGCCCCGAGGGCATGCGCCGTCTGGCGATCATGGGCTCGGCGGTCGTCCGCTCCGCCCGCGAGAACGCCTCCCCGCCCGACGAGCACGGCTGGGTGCGGACGGTCATCCCCATCGAGCACCCCAACATCGCCCACAGCGACATGCTCCGCCTCAGCCCCGAGGTCGAGGTCATCGAGCCCCTCGATCTGCGCGAACGCCTCGCCGAGACCGCCCGCGCCCTCGCCGCCATGTACGCCTCCGAGCCCACCGCTCCCGCACCGCCCGAGCCCGCCACGACGCTACGGGCCGAACCCGAGCTCGCATCCGCATCCGCATCCGCATCCGCATCCGCATCCGCATCCGCATCCGCATCCGCATCCGCAGGGACGGTACGGCCGGAGCCCGCCGCCCGCTGAGCCGTACCCGGGCCGCGCTGAGCCGTACCGGGGCCGCGCCCGAGCGGGGCGGCGCCGTACACCCCGCCAGGCGGTTCCGGGGGCGGCACGCCCTGGGCCGTTGCCTAGTCCGGGGGCTCCGCCGTCCACGACCGCAGCTTGGCGGGGTTGCGCATCGCCCAGATCCGGGTGATGCGGTCCCCGGTGATCTCGAACGACGCGACCGTCTCGACGACGCCGCCGTTACGGCCCACCAGGCCGGGGCGCCCGTTGACCGCGCACTCCGTGATCTCCAGGCCGGGCGCCCTGGCCATGAGGGCGAGGATGTACCCGGCGATCCGCTCGCCGCCCTCGATGGGCCGGAGCGCGGCCTGGGCCAGGCCGCCGCCGTCGGCGATCAGCGTGGCGCGGGGGTCGAGGATGCCGACCAGGGCGGCGATGTCCTTGGCCTCCCAGGCCCGGCGGAAGTCCCGCACGACCTCGGCCTGCCGGGCCTCCGGGGCGGCGGAGGCGCGCGCCGCGCGGACGCGCCGCCGGGCGGAGGAGGCGAGCTGGCGGCAGGCCGCGGGAGTGCGCCCCGCGATCCCGGCCACCTCGGCGAACGAGTAGCCGAAGACGTCGTGCAGGACGAAGGCGACGCGTTCGGCCGGGGTCATCGAGTCGAGCACGACGAGGAAGGCCATGGTCACCGACTCGTCGAGGGTGACGTGCTCCGCCGGGTCGGTCCCGCCGCCCCCGCTCCCGCCGGTCCACTCCGCCCGGCCGGGCACGGGCTCGGGGAGCCACTCGCCCACGTAGCTCTCGCGCCGGACCCGGGCGGACCGGAGCAGGTCCAGGCAGATGCGCCCGGCCACCGTCGTCAGCCACGCCCCCGGCGACTCGATCTCCTCCCGCCGCTCCCGCGGCATGGCGTACCACCGCGCGTAGGTCTCCTGCACCACGTCCTCGGCGTCCGCCAGGGACCCCAGCAGCCGGTACGCGACGTTGATCAGGTGCCGCCGCTCGCCCGGGCCCGGGTCGGTCCGGCCGGCCGAGGGGGTGGACGTGGTGGTCATGGGTGCCCGGCTTTCCTGCGTCGTGTCCGCTCTCACCGCCAGAACGAGCGATCGTCCCATTCTGGAACACCGCGCCCGCGTCCTCACACTTCGGGGGGCCATCTCGTCGTACTGGTAGCGGGCCGGCCGCGATCCGGCCCCGTCACAGTGCCGAGAAAGGACGTCCTCCCATGACCACGACCACGACGACCCCGGCGGCCGGGCGGCGGCTCCCCGGGCTCCTGCGCCTCGCGATCACGCTGCAGACCGTGGCCGTCTTCGCGCAGGCGATCACCGCGGGCCTGCTGCTGACCTCGCCCGCGGGCGGGGCCGCGCACAGCGCCGGGTCCTACACGTTGTTCTCGGTGACGCTGGCGCACCTGGTCATCGCGGTCCTGGCCTGGCGGCCCGGAGGCGGCCCGGTCCGGCCGGTCCTGCACGCCGCCGGGTTCTTCGGGCTGACGCTGGCGCAGGTCGCGCTGGGCCTGGCGCACGTGAAGTCCGTGCACGTCCCGCTGGGCGTCGCGCTGTTCGGCCTGAGCCTGCTCCACCTCGTCACCGTGAGCCCGCGCCGGAACCCGTGACCGCGCGACCCCGCCTGCCCCGCCGTACCGCCGGCCGCCCGCCCGCCGTACCGGCGCGGGAGGCGTGACGGGCGGCGGGCGTCAGGGCATGCGGTCCCAGGGGATGGCGGCGATCTCGTCCATGTGGGTCTCGCCCCACTCGCCGAGGGGGGCCAGCGCGGTGTTGAGGCCGTGGCCGAAGTCGGTCAGGGAGTACTCCACCTTGGGCGGGACCTGGTGGTAGACCTCGCGGTGCACCAGCCCGGCGGTCTCCATCTCGCGGAGCTGCTGGATCAGGACCCGCTCGGTGATGGATCCGACCTGGCGGCGCAGCTCCCCGAACCTGAGCGGGCCGTCCTGCAGGGCGAACAGGATCAGGCCCTTCCACTTGCCGCCCATGACGGCGATCGCGGCGTCGAGGCCACAGGTGAACTCGCGCTTCTTCATCGGGGCTCCCATACTTACAAGAATGTCAGTACCTGAGAAAATAGTAGGTACTTGATGAAATGTGCGTGCGGACCCAGCATAGATCGCGCGGGACGCGGACGGCCGGGAGGCGGCCCTCGCTCCGCCTGAGATGACCTATCTGCGACTGGAGCACTCCGTGAACGCATATGACCGCACCCCGGTGACCGTCCTCGGGCTCGGCTCGATGGGCGCCGCGGTGGCCGGGGCCTTCCTCGATGCCGGGCACCCCACCACCGTGTGGAACCGCACGGCGGCCAAGGCCGCGCCGCTGGTGGAGCGCGGCGCGATCCAGGCCGCCACCGTGGCCGAGGCCGTCGCCGCGAGCCCGCTGACGATCTCCGTCCTGACCACGTTCGAGGACACGCGCGCGGCGCTGGAGCCCGCCGGTGCCGCGCTGGCCGGGCGCGCCCTGGTCACCCTGAACAGCGGGGCCCCCGAGGGCGCCCGCCGTACGGCCGAGTGGGCGGCCGGCCACGGGGCGCGCTTCCTGGCCGGGGCGATCAAGAACGTGCCGGCCGCCGTCGGGGCGCCGGACACGCTGCTGTACTACGGCGGGGACAAGGGCGTCTTCGCCGACCACGAGGCCACGCTGCGGGTGCTCGGCGGCGACACCGTGCACCTCGGCGAGGAGCCGGACCTGGCCGCCCTCTACGAGATGTCGGTGGGCGCGACGCTGCTGCCGGCGCTCGTCGGGTTCTTCCACGGCGCGGCCGGCCTGCGGGCGCGCGGGCTGGAGGCGCGCTCGATGGTGCGGTTCAGCGTGAAGTGGCTGGAGATGATCGCCTCGATCCTGCCCGTCCTGGCCGAGCAGATCGACGCGGGCGACCACGGTGACGCCTTCTCCTCGGTGAACCTGTTCCTGGCCGGGGCGGATGAGGAGCGGGAGTTCAGCCGGGAGCTGGGCCTGGACGACGCGTGGATGGCCCCGCTGCACGACCTGCTGCGCCGCGCGGCCGAGGCCGGGTACGGCGAGCACAACATCTCGGCCCTGACGGAGGTGATCAAGCCGAAGGCGGCCTGACGTTCCCGGCCCGCGCGCGGAACCGCCCCGGGGGCCGGGCCGGTCAGCCGCGCGGGACGGGGCCCAGCTCGGTCGGCTCGGCGATCACGTCGACCAGGGCCCCGTTGCGGAGCACGGTGATCGGCAGCGGCCGGCCGATCGCGTCGGCGAACATCAGCCGCTGCAGGCTCTGCGCGTCCCCCACCGGCGCCCGCCCGGCCGTCAGGACCAGGTCCCCGGCGCGCAGCCCCGCCCGCGCGGCCGGGCTGCCGGGCACCACCTCCACCACCCGCAGCCCCCGCCGCTGCCCGGTCCGCTCGCGCACCCCCGCGGTCAGCGGCGCCGGGGAGGTGACCAGCCCGAGGTAGGCCCGCCGTACCCGCCCCTCGCGCATCAGCGTCGCGATGATCCCCCGGGTCGTGGCGTTGACCGGCACCGCCAGGCCGACGCCCACCCCGGCCACCGCCGTGTTGACCCCCACGACCCGGCCGCGCGCGTCCGCCAGCGCCCCGCCGGAGTTGCCGGGGTTGAGGGCGGCGTCGGTCTGGATCACGTCCTCGATCAGCCGTACGGCGTGGCCGTCGCGGGCGGGCAGGGAACGGCCCAGGGCGCTGACCACCCCGGCCGTGACCGATCCGGCCAGCCCGAGCGGGTTGCCCACGGCGACGACGAGCTGGCCGACCACGAGGGCGTCGCTGTCGCCCAGGGTGGCCGGGGCCGGGGTGGGCCCGGAGGCGCGCAGCACCGCCAGGTCCGACAGCGGGTCGGCGCCGACCACGGTGAACGGCGTCTGCGTCCCGTCGGCGAAGGCGGCCGTCCCGCCCGCGGCCGACCCGACGACGTGGGCGTTGGTGAGCAGGAACCCGTCGGCGGTGAATACGACGGCGGAGCCGCCCCCCTCGCCGCCGCGGCGGCGCGCGCGCACGGCCGCGACCGAGGGGGTGAGCGCGGCCGCCACCGTGGACACGACGCGGGAGTAGGCGTCCAGCGGTTCTTCGTCCGGCACTGCGAACCTCCAGGGGGAGTTACACGATTACACCGTAACTCCGCGCTTCGGTCCGCGCGCGGACCACTGACCCGGCACCTGGCCTGGGAATATCGAAAATTCATGATCCTTTGCGTCCGGCGTCCGTTTTATACCGCGGAGTCGGATCGCGGCGACCGCCGGGCCGTACGGCGCACAGCCCCGGAGGTCCAGAATTTGAGACGGCCGGGAGGGGGCTCCGTCCTCGATTCCGGAAACGGTGTCCCGCGATCCGGGAAACCGGAGAGGAACGAACGGGAACCCCGTCCCCGTAGGGGTTCCCGGCCTCCGGTAAAGAAAATTTCCGAGCGCGTGTAATGTCCGGAAGCATGGCCGAATGCCCGATTCGGATGGGTCTATTGGGTAACAATCAGGCGAACCGAAAACCCGCGCCTATTCGGAAAGCATGTCTTCTTGATACATATGTCGCGCCGGATTGGTCCCCCCAACCCCAGGGGCCACTCGGGCACCAAAACATCCGCCACCGAGTCCCGCCCCCAGGAATAGGTCGTGAACACAATCGTCCCGCCCGTGTCCCCGTCCCCTCCCGCCCGGTGCTGAAGGGGGTCGCGCAGTGAGGCTGGCAGACGAGTTCTTCCTGATCGCGTGGGACACCGCCGGGCAGGGCAAGCCCGTTCTGCACCCCCAGGGCGCCGCGCTCGGCCTGGCGGGGGCGCTGCTGGGCGAGCTCATCCTCGGTGAGCGGCTGACGGTGCAGGGCGCGGGCCTGCTCGTGCTCAATCGCGTCCCCGTCGAGGACCCGCTGGCCCGCGACGTGCTCGCCCAGATCGTGGCCGCGCCCGAGCACACCGACGTGCGGACCTGGCTCGCCTACCTGGCCCAGGACGCCGCCGAGGGCGTGGGCGCGCGGCTGCAGGACGCCGGCCTCGTCCAGCGGGTGGAGAGCCGCGTGCTGTTCCGCACCCGCGTGCGCTACGAGGCCACCGAGTTCGCCAAGGGCGCCTGGCCGTCCCTCCGCCTGACCATGCTGCTCAGCGAGCACCAGCCCATGAGCCTGCCCGACATGCTGCTGGCCGCGCTCGTGGACGCCGCCGGGCTGCTCGACCACGTGCTGTTCGAGCCCGAGCAGCGGGCCCCCGCCCGGGAGTACCTCACCACGCTCACGGCCGCCCTGCCCCCGGCGCTGCGCGGCCTGGCCGGCCACGTCAGCGCCGCTGTCGGCTCGGCCGTCATGACCTACCGCACCTGATCCGGGTCCCGGCGCTCCCGGCCCGCCCGGGCCGGGGGCCGTACGGGGCTTGAGGTCCCTTTTATCCCCTGCTGTCCACTCCCACCCCTTGTATCCCTCCGGAGACCCCATGTCCAGATCACGGACACCCTCGGACGCGATCGCGAACGCGCTGGCCGCCAACCGGCTGGGCGTCGGCGCGATCGTGTTCTTCGTCATGTCGGCCGCGGCGCCGCTGACGGTCGTCGCGGGCGTCGTGCCCACCGGCTTCGCCGCCACCGGGCTGCTCGGCCTGCCGATCGCGTTCCTGGTCGTCGGCATCGTGCTGGCGCTGTTCGCCGTCGGCTACGTGGCCATGGCCCGCCAGCTCACCAACGCCGGCGCCTTCTACGCCTACATCTCCCGCGGCCTGGGCCGTCCCGCCGGCGTCGGCGGATCCTGGGTCGCGCTCATCGCCTACAACTCCCTGCAGTGCGGCGCCTACGGCGCGTTCGGCGCCTTCGGCGGCCCGCTGGTGCAGAAGTACCTCGGCGTCGAACTGCCCTGGTGGGTGCTGGCCCTGCTCATGTGGGGCCTGGTCGGCGTTCTGGGCGTGCTGCGCGTCGACCTCAACGGCCGCGTGCTCGCGATCCTGCTCACCCTGGAGATCGCGATCGTCCTGATCTTCGACGTCGCCGACCTGGTCAGCCCCGGCCCCGAAGGCGTCTCCGGCGCGGCGCTCTCCCCCGACGCGCTGTTCGCCGGCGGCGTCGGCGCCCTGCTCGTCATCGCCATGACCGGCTTCGTCGGCTTCGAGTCCTCCGTCGTGTTCAGCGAGGAGAGCCGCGACCCCCGCCGTACCGTGCCGACCGCGACCTTCGTCTCGATCGCCATCATCGCCGGCCTCTACGCGCTGTCCTCCTGGGCGATGACGGTGGCCGCCGGCCCGGGCAACATCGTGGAGATGGCCCGCAAGGACCCGGAGCTGCCCTTCACCCTGGCCGCCGAGCGCCTGGGCGGCACCATCGCCGACATCGCCGCCGTCCTGCTGCTGACCAGCCTGATCGCCGCCTCCATCTCCTTCCACAACACCATCGCGCGCTACGCCTTCGCCCTGGGCCGCGAGCGCGTGCTGCCCCGCGCGTTCGGCACCACCAGCGTCCGCACCGGCGCCCCCAAGGTCGGCTCCATCGCCCAGACCGTGGTCGGCTTCGTCGTCATCGCGCTCTACACCGTCATGGGCTGGGACCCGCTGGTGAACCTGTTCTTCTACGGCGGCACCTTCGGCGGCTTCGGCGTCCTGCTGCTGACCACCGCCACCTCCCTGTCGGTGCTGCTCTTCTTCGCCCGCAACCCCTCGGGTGAGAGCGCCTGGCGGCGGGTGATCGCCCCGATCCTGGCCAGCGCCATCCTGATGGTCTTCGCGGTCCTGGCCACCGCCAACTTCGCCACGCTGCTCAACGTGCCCGAGACCCACCCGCTGCGCTGGGGCCTGCCCATCGCCTACGTGGTCGCCTTCATCCTCGGCCTGGTCTGGGCGCTGATCCTGCGCTCCTCCTCCCCCGGCGTCTACGCCAGCATCGGCCTCGGCCCGCAGGCCGCGTCGGCCCAGGCCGGCGCCGCCCCGGTGCCGCCCGCGGGGGTGAAGCTGTGACCACCGTCGAGATCGAGATCCGTCACGCGCGCCGCGACGAGGCCGCCGAGGTGGCCGACGTCATCGCCCACGCCTTCTCGTCCATGGACCAGACCCGCTGGCTCGTCCCCGACGCGTCCGCGCGCCGAGCCGTCCTCGCCGGGGACTTCCAGATCCTCGTCGAGCACGCGATGGAGCACGGGACCGTCTACCGGGCCGGCGAGCAGGCCGTCGCCGTCTGGGTCGACCGCACCAAGGACGTCCCCGAGCCCGCCGACTACGAGCGCCGCCTGGCCGAGGCCTGCGGGGAGTACGCCGAGCGGTTCGTGACCCTGGACGAGCTGTTCGAGGCGCACCACCCGGCCGACCCGCACCAGCACCTGGCCATGCTCGCCGTACGGCCGGAGGCCCAGGGCATGGGCCTGGGCGCCGTGCTGCTGCGCCACCACCACGCCATCCTCGACGAGGCGGGCGTGGACGCCTACCTGGAGGCCAGCGACCCGGCCAACCGGAAGCTGTACCTGCGTCACGGCTACGCCGACCTCGGCGAGCCCTTCGCCCTGCCGGGCGCCGAGCCGTTCTTCCCCATGTGGCGCCCGGCCGGCGCCACCGCGGCCGGCTGACCCGGCTCCCGGGGGCGCCACCCGGTGCGCCCCCGGGGCCTTCGGCCCGGCACGTGCCGCCCCGGCGGCGCCTGCCGGGCCGTCGTCGTTCCCGGCCGGCTCGGTTCCCGGCCGGCTCAGCGGGGGACCCGCGGCTCCTCGGCCAGTGCCCTGATCCCGTCGAGCGTGGTCTCGATGCCCGCGCGCAGCTCGGCGAGCCGGGTCGCCACGATGGCCTCCTCCTTGTCCGGCCACCGCTCGATCGCCAGCGTCAGGCCCGACCGGCCCGGCCCGATCCGCGCCGACAGCTCCAGCCGCGTTCCCCCGGGCACCGGCTCCAGCTCGAACCGCCACGTCGCCATCGCCGCCGCCGGGTCGGCCGAGGGCTCGCCGTACCGGCCGTCGGCGTCCATCGGGCACCAGGCCATCACCCGCCCGGGCACCAGCTCCACGATCTGCGACACCGTCCGCCACTCACCGAGCATCGGGTGCCGGTTGTGCCCGGCGAAGCGCGCCCCCACCGCCGGCGCCGCGGCCCCGTCGAGCCACTCCACGCGCAGCAGTTCCGGGCTGAACCGCGCCGGCAGGCCGATGTCGGCCACCAGCTCCCACACTCGCGCCGGGTCCGCCGCCACCTCGATCGACGCCGCCACCCCGGGCCCGTCGGCGTATCGCACATCGCCTCCCTTGTCTCGTCCGGCCCCCAAAACTACGCCCGGCCGCCACGCCGCCGGCACCGGCCCTCCCGCGCCGGACGATCCCGCCGGCCGCTCCGCCCCGGCCGCCCCCGACAGGTCGTACGGCGTGAGCGGCGGGAGGAGGGGACGGCGCGCGGATGGGTAGGGGGCGCGGGGAGGCCGGTCCGGGCGGGCCGGCCCCGACCGGGGGCAGGAGGCAGACATGGAGTTGTTTCCGGCGATTCCGCTGGACGCCTGGGCCGACACCAAGGCCACAGTGCATAGGTTCGCGCAGATTGTCGGGAAGGTACGGCTGGCCGGGGCGATCCGGCGCAACCACTGGTGGGATGTGCCCTTCCACCTGACCGGCGCCGGGTACACCACCCGGCCCATCGGCCTGTGCGACGACCGGCAGATCTTCACGATCGACTTCGACTTCGTCGCCCACCGCCTGACCGTGCGCGCGCTGGACGGGCGGCGGACCTCCTTCCCGCTCGCCGGGCAGAGTGTGGCGAGCTTCCACGACCGGCTCGTCGAGGCGCTGGACCTGCTCGGGGTCCAGGTCGTCATCGAGCACCCGCACCCCTTCGACCTGCCCGACGCGGGCCGCCCCTTCGCCGAGGACACCGAGCACCGCGCCTACGACCCGTACTGGGCCAACCGCTACTGGGTCGTCCTCAGCCAGGTGAACCTGCTGCTGGAGGAGTTCTCCTCCACCTTCAGCGGCAAGATCAGCCCGGTCCACCACTTCTGGCACACCTTCGACATCGCCGTCACCCGGTTCGGCGATCGCCGCGTCGACCAGCCCGCCTCGGCCGACCCGGTCACCCGCGAGGCGTACTCCCGCGAGGTCATCAGCGCGGGGTTCTGGTTCGGCGACGACCACATGGCCGAGCCCGCCTTCTACAGCTACACCTCGCCCGAGCCGCCCGGCCTCCCCGACCGGCCGCTGCGGCCCGAGGGCGCCCGCTGGATGAACCGGGGCGACAGCCACCTGGCCGTCTACCCCTACGAGACGGCCCGCGCCGCCCACGATCCGCGGGCGGCGGCGCTGGAGTTCCTGCAGAGCGCCTACCTGGCCGGGGCCCGCCTGGCCGGATGGGACGTCGACGACCTGGCCTGCCCCGGCGGCGTCACCGACCCCGTCCTGCTGGCCGCCCGCCGCCCCGGCCGGCCCCCCGGAGAAGATCAGGACCCCGGCGCGTGGTGAGGCCGCCCGTCCCCGCCCGTCCCCGCCCGTACGGCGGACGCGGCGCGAGCCGTACGGCCGGCACCGCGCGGGCCGTACGGCGGGGTCAGCGGACGGGGACCTTCGGGCGGGTGATGACGCGCAGGGCCGGGGGCCCGGCGAGCGCGACCAGGAGGGCGAGCCCGGCCGGCAGGATCAGCGCGGTGGACAGGCTCGTGGCCTCGGCCAGGTGGCCGACCAGGGCGGGGCCGATCAGCAGGCCCACGTAGCCGACCGCCGAGACCTGGGACAGCGCCCGCCCCGCCGGGCCGCCCGCCGCGCCGACCGCGCTGAACAGCACCGGCACGACCGTGGCCAGGCCGACCCCGGCCAGGATCCACCCGGCCCAGGCGACCGCGATGGCGGCGCCGCCCGACCACGCGGAGGAGCTCAGGGCCAGGGCGTACCCGGCGACGGTGATCCCGCCGGCCAGGCCCAGGATGGCCGGCGGCCGCAGCCGGCGGCGCACCTGGTCGCCGAACAGGCGCACCGTGGTCATGGCCACGGAGAAGACGGTGAACGTCAGGGGGGCCAGCGAGGAGTCCGCGTGGAGGACCTGGGCCGCGTGCACCGCCGCCCAGTCCATGGCGGCGCCCTCGGTCAGCAGGCCCGCGAACGCGACCGCCCCCAGCAGCAGGATCATCCTCCGCCCCAGCGGCGCGGCCGGGGCCGCGCCCTCCTCCTCCGCCGGTGCCGTGGCGGCGGCGGACAGCAGGCGCGGGCCCGCCGCCAGGAACCCGGCAGCGGCGGCGGCCACCGCCACCACGGCCGGGACCCGCGCGTCCAGCCCGAGGTGCAGCCCGCCGGCGACGATCGCGCCGCCCGCGGCGCCGCCCAGGCTCCACGAACCGTGGAAGGCCGAGTTGATGGGGCGGCCGTAGACGCGCTCCACCTCCACGGCCTGCACGTTCATCGACACCTCCAGCAGCCCCACGGTCAGCCCGAAGAGCACCGCGGCGACGGCGAGCACGCCGAACGACGGGGCGAGCACCGGCCCCAGCAGCGCCAGCGCCATCAGCGGGCCGGACACCCGGGTCACCGTGCGCGAGGACCAGCGGTCGCACAGCCGTCCCGCGACCGGCATGGCCAGCAGGCATCCGAGCGACACCAGCAACAGGACCGTGCCCAGGATGCCGGGCCCCAGGTCCAGCCGCTTCGACAACGCGGGCAGGCCCGCCGCCCAGGACCCCATCAGCAGCCCGTTGAGCACGAAGAACCCGAAGACCCCGAGCCGGGCCCGCACCAGGCGCGGCTCGACCCCCCGCGATGTCAGCACATGTCCCCCTTTTTTACTCGGGCTAAGAGTATAAAACGGGCATCGCCTCCCCCACAACGGCCGAATCCCGCCCCAGGCGCGTGAAAACCCCCTCCGGCGCCGCCTCGGCCGGCGATCGCCCCGCCCCGGCGGTTGACCCTGACGCAGGGGCAACCTCGCACCATGGGCGCCATGACCACGAAGACCGGCGCGAACGACGCCGCCGGGCCGCGCGAGCCGTACGGCGGCGCGGGACGGGGCGAGGGGAACGAGACGATGCGGCACTACACGATCCAGCACGACGGCGTGACGATCCCGGTGTCCCGGGGCGGTCGGGGACGTCCGCTCGTCCTGTGCCCGGGGCTGAACACGACCCAGGACGAGCTGGGCGAACTGGCCGGGCTGCTCCGGCGGGACCACGACGTCGTCACCTTCGACCTGCGGGGCCACGGCCGCGCCGCGGCCGCCGGGCCGTACACCTTCGAGGCGTTCCTCGGCGACCTCACCGCCGTGACCGGCCACCTCGACCTGCCCGAGCCGCCCCTGCTCGTGGGCTACTCGCTCGGCGCGGACCTGGCGGTGCATCACGCGGCGCGGCACCCGGTCGCCGGGCTCGTCCTCATCGACGGGGCGAACCCGGTGCCCGAGCCGTTCGTCACCGGGGACGCGCTGCCGGAGTTCCGCGCCATGTGGGAGGACCTGGCGCGGGGGCGGGAGGCCGACCGGGGCACCCCGCGCCAGGTGCTGCTCACCGGCCGGGAGATCCTGGACCTGAACCTGGAGATCGACGCGATCCGCGCCGGGATCCTGTGCCGGTACGCCGAGATCGACCGGCCCGTCACCATGATCATGTCGACCTCGATGGCCGGGAACGGCCGCGACGGGCGCGCGGCGCGGTTCAACCGGAACTGGCGGGCCGGCGTCGAACGGCTCGTCCGCGAACGGCCGGACGTCGCCGTCTCCTGGATCGACGCCGACCACCGGCTGGTCTTCACCCACGCCCCGCGGATCGCCCGGCTCATCCAGGCGGCCGCTTCAGCCCCGCCCGAGCGGGCGTCCCGGTGAGCGGTTCTGCCAGGCTGGTCCGATGCTGACCATCGGGGAGCTGGCGTCGTACGCCGGGGTGACGGTGCGCGCGGTGCGGCACTATCACGCGCGGGGGCTCCTGCCGGAGCCCGAGCGGGACCTCTCCGGCTACCGCAGGTACGACGCCTCCGCCGTGATCGAACTGATCCGGATCCGGGTCCTGGCCGGGGCCGGGGTCCCGCTGGCGCGGGTGCGGGAGCTGCTGCGGGCGGGCGAGGAGGAGTTCGCCGCGGCGGTCGCGGACATCGACGCGCGGCTGCGGGAGGAGATCCGCCGCCGGGAGCGCCATCGCGAGCTGATCGCCCGGCTCACCGCCGGGGACGGGCTGGCGCTTCCCCCGGAGGTGACCGGGTACCTCGACCGGCTGCGCGCGCTCGGCGTCCACGAGCGGATCGTCCGGGCCGAGCGCGACGGCTGGATCCTGCTGGCCGCGCGCTCGCCCGGGCGGGTCCCGGAGTGGGCGGCGCGCAAACGGGAGCAGATCGACGGTCCGCGCCTCGCCGGCTTCTTCCGCGTCCTCGGCCAGGCCCTCGACCGGCCGGCCGACGATCCCCGCCTGGCCGGGCTGGCCGACGAACTGGCCGGCTACTTCGCGCGGCTGGCCGAGGAGAAGGGCGAGGACTACGTCGACGACCTGGACCTCGAACCGCCGCTCGTCGAGCTGATGGACGGGCTGGCGTTCGACACCGTGCCGCCCGCTCGCCGGCTGATCGAGCTGCTGGAGGAGCGGGGCTGGACCGGCTGGACCAGGCTCCGCCGCGTGGACCCGCCCCGCGATCGCGCGTGACACCTCCGGCCTTGCGCCCCTCCGCCCCTCCGCCCCTCCGCCTCTCCGCCCCTCCGTCCCTCCGGTCCGCCGGTCCGCCGGCGTCGTCCGGATACACTCCCCATGTAGTTCAAATCTGAACGATCGAGGAGGCGACCGTGCGCATGCCGGCCTTGTACCTCGGCCACGGCGCCCCGCCGCTCGCCGACGACCCCGTGTGGCCCGGGCAGCTCGCCGCCTGGGCCCGCGAGCTGCCGCGCCCCTCCGCCGTGCTCATGGTCTCGGCGCACTGGGAGGACGCCCCGCTCACCCTGGGCGCCACCCGCACCGTCCCGCTGGTCTACGACTTCTGGGGATTCCCGGACAAGTACTACCAGGTCACCTACCCCGCGCCCGGGGCCCCCGCGCTCGCCGGGGCCGTCACCGCGCTCGCCCGCACCGCCGTACGGCATGAGCCCACGCGCGGCCTGGACCACGGGGCGTACGTGCCGCTGGCCGAGATGTACCCCGAGGCCGACGTGCCGGTGCTGCAGATCTCCATGCCCAGCCTCGACCCGCGCGACCTGTACGACCTCGGGCGCGCGCTGGCCCCGCTGCGCGAGGAGGGCGTGCTCATCGTCGGCAGCGGCTTCTTCACCCACAACCTGCGCGCCCTGACCACCGACGGCAGCGTCCACCCCGCCCTGGCCGAGTTCGATGCCTGGGGCGCGGAGACCCTGGGCGGAGGCGACCTGGACGCGCTGCTCGACTTCGCCGCCAAGGCCCCCGCCGCGCGCCTGGCCCACCCCCGCACCGAGCACCTGGCCCCGCTGTTCGTCACCCTCGGCGCGGCCGGGGACGACCTGGGCGCCCGCCGTACCGTCATCGACGGCTTCTGGATGGGCCTGGCGAAGCGGTCCGTGCAGTTCGGCTGACCGGGGCGGTGCGGGTCAGGAGGTCTCGGCGTCGATCCAGGCCAGGTAGTCGGGCAGGCCGTGCTCGATCGGGACCGTGATGATCTCCGGCACGTCGTAGGGGTGGGCGGCGCGGATGTGCTCGGCCAGCGCCTCGGACAGGTCGGCGCGGGTCTTGGCCAGCAGGAGGTACTCCTCGGCCGTCTCCACCGCGCCCTGCCACCGATAGGTGCTCACGATCGGCCCGACCACCTGCACGCACGCGGCCAGCCGGGCCTCCACCGCGCTCCGCGCCAGCTCCGCCGCCCGCTCCCGCGAGTCCACCGCCACCTGCGCCTGAACGTATCGTCCCGCCACCAGACCCTCCCTCCTGCGTACGGCCACCGCCCCGGATCCTAACCCCGCCCCCCGCCGGAGCCACGGCGGCGCCGCGCCGGGAACTCCGGGCCGGAGGCGGGGCCTCGGCGGAGCCACGGGGGCGACCCGGTCACGGCCCCGGGGCTGCGTCCCGCGCCGGCGATCGGGGTGTCGGGATCCCGGGACGGCGCCCTCTAGACTTCCGGTCAGGAGGTGTGATGACGGTCCCTGGGCCCGGCGGGCTGGGCATGGCTGACGCGCTGGTTCGGCTGTCGCATCTGGTGCAGCACGTGTTCGCCGACGTCGCCAGGGAGCACGGTCTCACCTCGCAGCAGTTGCAACTGGTGTGCATGCTGCTGTCCGGGCCGCTCGGGATGACCGAGCTGAGCCGGCTGATGCGCCTGGAGAGGTCCAGCCTGACCGGGCTGGTGGACCGCGTGGAGAAGCGCGGGCTGGTCTCCCGCGTGGCCGACCCGGCCGACCGGCGGGCGCTGCGCGTCGCGCTGACCGAGGGCGGCAGCGGCCTCGCCGACCGTGCCCACGACGACGTCGTCGCCCGGCTGGACGCGATGACGGGACGGCTGGAGCGCGACGACCGCGACCGGATGGCGGCCGCGGTCGCGCTGATCCTCACCGAACACGCCCCCGCCCCGACGACCTCCGGACCGTGAGGGAAGCGCCGGCGCTCACGCTCCCACGGCCTTCCATCAGCCGGGATGAGACCCGCGGCCGGGGACGAGGTGATCGGGCGGCCGGCCGGGGCCGCGCCGGGCGCGCCCGGCCGCGACCAGTTCCCGGACGGCCGGTGCCGTCTCCGCCGCCAGCCGGCGGATCTGCCCCGGGTCGTCGGTCATCAGGGTGAAGACGCTGACGCCGTGATCGAGGGCCAGTCCGGCCAGGAGCTCGGCGGGCGCCTCCCGCCCCAGGTTGAGCAGGCGGCGGACGTCCCGGGGCGAGCGCCCCGCCTCGGCCGCGGCCTCGTCGATGACGGCGTTGCCCCGGGCCAGCGCGTCCGGGTGTCCCAGGCTCGGAAGTGAGGGCAGCCAGCCGTCGGCGAGCCGCCCCACCAGGCGGAGCATGCGCGGCTTGTACGCGCCGACCCAGATGGCGATGTCGTGGGCGGGGCGCGGGCCGCGGGCCAGGCCGTTCACCCGATAGTGCCGTCCCTCGAAACGGATGGGGCCGGGAGCGCCGGTGTCCCAGGACGCCCGGATGACGCCGATGGCCTCCTCCAGCGCCTCGACGGCCTCCCCGGGGGACCGGCGCGGCCCGCCCATGGCCGTGATGGCGTCCCGCAGTCCGCCCGCGCCCAGCGCGAGTTCCAGCCGCCCGCCGCTGAGCAGGTCCAGGCTCGCCGCGGCCCGCGCGAGGACGGCCGGGGGGCGCAGCGGGATCGGGTGCACGTTGCCCGCCAGGTGGATGCGGGCGGTGGCGGCGGCGACGTAGCCGAGCAGCGTCCAGGTGTCCAGGAACGCCGGCTGGTACGGGTGGTCCTGGAAGGTGACCAGGTCCAGGCCCGCCCGCTCGGCCTCCTGGGCGAGGGCGACGACCGCGGCCGGGTCGCGGGCGGCCGGGATGACGTTGGCGGCGAAGCGCAGGGGATGTCCGTAGTCAGGCATGCTCACCCGCCTCGACGTCGCGGGCGCGGTAGGTGTCCTCGATGGTCGCGCCCTCGTGGAGTCCCCAGCTGATGACGCGCTCGGGGATCAGGCGGATGAGGGGCACCGGGCCGGGGACGGCCTCGGCGCGGCCCCGGATCTCGATCCCCCGGGGCCGCCACGGCGGCAGCACGTCGTCGATGACCAGGGCCGCCCGGCCGGTGGCGGCCACGTCGCGGAACTTCTTGGACCTGGCCAGGCCCCGGCCGCCGATCTCGATGAGGCTCGCGCCCGGGTCGAGCGACCAGCCGAGGGGAACCACGTGCGGGGTGCCGTCCGGCCCGACCGTGGCCAGCCGCCCGAGCCGGTGGGGGCCGCCGCCGCGAAGGTAGGCGAGCTCGGCCTCGCTGAAGACGCTCATGCGGGGCCTCATCTCGTGGCCTGGGGCCGGGGCGAGCGGGCCGAGCCGGGAGCCGAGCCGGGAGCCGAGCCGGGAGCGGCGGTCGCGCGGCGGCGCACGGCCAGGAAGGCGGTGCCGACGCCCAGGACGCCGGTGACCGTGGCCAGGATGAACAGGGTGGTGTAGGTGGAGTCGGGGATGGCGCTGCGCGGGGCGTCCGCCGAGGCGATGACGGCGGCGGCCAGCGCGGTGCCGACGGCGCTGCCCACGGTGCGGGCGATGTTGTTCAGGCCGTTGGCGGTGGCGGTGCGCTCCAGCGGCACGATGTCGGCGATCAGCTTGGGCAGCGCTCCGATCACCAGGCCGGACCCGGCCCCGACGAGGGCGTAGAAGACGACGTGCTGCCACCTGTGGTCGTGGGCGAGCACGAACAGCGCCGAGCCGGCGGTGAAGAGGACGTACCCGCCGGCCATCGGCCAGCGCGGCCCGAGCGCGGACGCGAGCCGTCCGACCGCCATCCCGGCGGGGATGACGGCCAGCATGCCCGCCAGCATCAGCAGCCCCGCCCCGGTGGCCGACGTGCCGAACCCGGCCCCGGTGCCGGCGGCCCGCTGCTGCGCGTACAGCGGCAGCGCGAGATAGAAGAAATACGATCCGGCGCCGAACAGGAACGCCGCCAGGTGGGTCATCAGCATCGGCCGGTCGGCGAGTTCGGCGACGTCGATGAGGGCGTCGCGCCTGGCCCGCTCCACCGGGACGAGTACGGCGAGCGACAGCACGCCGAGCGCCGCGAGCCCCAGCACCCATCCGGACGACCAGCCCCAGGCCGGGCCCTTGGTCAGCGCCAGCAGGATCGCGACCAGGCTCCCGCCCAGCAGCGCGGCGCCCGGCAGATCGACGCCGCCCGGGGCCGTACGCCGGTCGGCCGGCACCCACAGCGCGGCCAGCGCCAGGCTGACCAGCGCCAGGCCGGTCCCCAGGACGAACAGCCAGCGCCAGGACAGGTGGTCGGCCAGCAGGCCGCCGACGATCAGCCCGGCGCCGGCCCCCGCCCCGACGATCCCCGACACCAGCCCCATCGCCAGCGGCAGCCGCCGGACCGGCAGCGCCTCCCGCAGGATCGCCATCGACAGCGGGACCACGGCCAGCGCCGCGCCCTGCAGGACTCGGGCGGCGATGAGCTGGCCGATGTCCTGCGCGGCGGCCGCGCCCGCCATCCCGGCCGCGTAGACGGCCAGCACCGCGAGGATCATCCGGCGCTTGCCGTACTGGTCGCCGAGCCGCCCGAGCAACGGCGTCAGCACCGCGCTGGACAGCAGGAACGCGGTGAGGATCCACGCCGACGCGGCGGGCGTGGTGCGCAGCCCGGCCTCCAGGACCTTCAGCGCGGGGACCACCACGGTCTGCATCAGCGCGTATCCGAACACCGCCACCACCAGCGCGGCCAGCGTCCTGGTCCCGCCCGGCCCGGCAGGCGCGCCGGCGTCCGCGTGCCCGGCGCTCACCGCGCGCCGCCACGTGTCACGTGCCCGATCATCAGCACTCCATTACTTCGCAATACCGAATGTACGTAGTGCGAAGTACTTTAGTTCTTGGCACGAACGATCGTCAACGGGACACCCTGCCGCGCCCCGCCGCGGGACCGGTCCCGCCCCGGGGCTCACGCCGTCCGCGGCGGCGGCGGGCGCTCAGGGCAGCAGGGGGAGGCGGCCGACGATCTTGTCCACGCGGTTGCGGGGGCCGACGACGCTGACGGCGTAGTAGGCGACGTCCTCGGGCGCGGTCTCCTTCATGGCGGCGAGATAGTCGGCGTAGACGCGGGTGTGCTGGGCGGCGGCGGGCATGCCGGCGACGAGGCAGCCGCCGGAGGAGGCCGCCTTGGCGTGGATCCGGCGCAGGGCGTCGGCGTCGGCCGCCAGCACGGAGCACCCGGCCCAGGGCAGTCCCGGATGAACCCCGCCCCCGGCGTCGATCGCGTCGTCCCCCAGGAGTCCGGCCACCGCGGGCGCGGTCGCGGCCGCCGCGCAGACGGCCGCGTTGACCGCGCGCCCCGGCGGCAGGGCCTCGTCGACGACCACCACCCACTTCAGGCGGGCGTTGCGGGTGGGGACGGTGAAGTCGATCTCCTCGGGCGCGAAACCGACAACGCCGGTGCTTGCGTCGGACATCCTCGTCATCCTCTTCTCATTCATACGAATACGGATGCGGTAGGCTATTCATTCATTCGAAGCCACTGCAAGCAATCCGTATAAGTATCGGAAGACACGAGGTTTTGGCGGGCATGGACGAACTTGATAAGGCGATCCTGCGGGAACTGCAGTCAGACGCACGGATGACCAACCGGGACCTCGCGGCGGCGGTGGGGGTCTCCCCCACGACGGCGCTCGACCGCACCCGGGCCCTGCGCCAGCGGAAGGTCATCCGGGGCGCGCTCCTCGACGTGGACCTCGCCGCGATCGGGCGGCCGGTCCAGGCCCTCATCGCCATCCGGGTCCGCCCGCCCTCGCGGCGCAACATCGAGGGGTTCCGCAACTGGGTCAGCGAACTGCCCGACACGCTCGGCGTCTACGTGACCACCGGGACCGAGGACTTCATCGTGCACGTCGCGGTCCCCGACAACGCGAGCCTGTACGCGTTCGTCATCGACCGGCTCACCGAGCGCCCCGAGGTCGCCGACGTGCGCACCTCGATCGTCTACGAGCACATCCGCAACCACCGGATCGCCCCCGCGGGCCCCTGACCACCGGCCTCGTGACGGCGGCCTCGTGACGGCGGCCGGACCGCGGATCGGGAAGCCCCTGAACCCGGCCGGCCTCGGCGGCCGGGTTCAGGGGCTACGCCAGGTGCGAGGTCAGGAAGGGGACGAGCAGGGCCACGAGCGCTCCGGGCGCGTCCTCCTGCACGCTGTGTCCCGCGTCCACTTCCCGGCCCTCCACCTGGTCGGCCCAGGTACGCCAGGGGGCGGCGGGGTCGCCGCCGTACAGCAGCGGCAGGTCGTCCCGGGCGCCCCACAGGACGAGCACGGGGCACGCGACCTTCCTGCCCGCGGCCTTGTCGGCGGCGTCGTGCCGGCGGTCCACCGTGAGACCCGCCCGGTAGTCCTCGCACATCGCGTGGACCGTGGCGGGGTCGCGGCGAGCGGCGCGATAGTCCTCCCGCGCCTCGGGGGACACCCGGTCGGGCTTGTCGGCATACCACGCGTCCGGGTCGCGGTTGATGAGGGGCTCGGCGGGCTTGTCCGTCTGGCCGAGGAAGAACCAGTGCCACCACAGCCGGGCGAAGGTCTCCCCGGCCCGGTCGAGCACCTCGCCGATCGGCGGGCCGCCGATGTTCACCAGGGCCCGCACCAGCCCGGGATGGTCCATGGCGAGGCGGAAGGCGGCGTAGGAGCCGCGATCGTGGCCGACGACCGCGAACTCGCGGTGGCCCAGCGCGCGCATGAGGGCCACGACGTCGCCGGCCATCGCGCGCTTGGACATCTGCGCGTGCTCCGGCTCGTCCGGCGGGACGGTGGACCGGCCGTAGCCGCGCAGGTCCGGGCAGACCACGGTGAACCGCTCGGCGAGCGCCGGAGCCACCTTGTGCCACGTCACATGCGTGTGCGGATGCCCGTGCAGCAGCACGACGGCCGGCCCCGCCCCGCCGTACCGGACCCGCAGCGTCACCGCTCCGACGTCGATGTGATCGAGAACGAACCCGTCGAACATCCCCCGCCGTTTCCCCTCCACCACCACCCCAAACCCGAGCACCCCTCACACCGGTGGCCTCACACTCGGCGGCAGGCCGCCGGACAGAGCTCCCGCCGGGGGCGAAAATGGGGCGAATCTTTCGGGGTTCGGTGCGAGGCTGGGGGCGTGATCGACATGCGAACCGTGGTCCTGGTCGAGGGGGCCAGCGACGAGGCGGCGATTCTGGCGCTGGCCGAGCGGCAGGGCCGGGACCTGGCGGCCGAAGGGGTGTCCATCGTGGCGATGGGCGGGGCCACGAACATCGGGGCCCACCTCGACGAGTACGGCCCGCACGGGCTCGGCGTCCGGCTGGCCGGGCTGTGCGACGCCAGGGAGGAGGCCCACTTCGCGCGGGGGCTGGAGCGCGTCGGGCTCGGGTCCGGGCTCACCCGGGGCGACCTGGAGGCGCTCGGCTTCTTCGTCTGCGTCGCCGACCTGGAGGACGAACTGATCCGCGCCCTCGGCACCGACGCGGTCGAGCACGTCCTCGACGCCGCGGGCGAGCTCGGGGCGTTCCGCACGCTCCAGAAGCAGCCCGCCTGGCGCGGCAGACCTGTCCACGCCCAGCTCCGCCGGTTCATGGGATCGATCGGCGGCCGCAAGCTCCGCTACTCCCGCCTCTTCGCCCAGGCCCTCGGCCCGGACCAGGTGCCCCGCCCGCTGCACCTGCTGCTCGCCCACCTCTCCGCCACCCGCACCGGCTGACCGCCCCCGGCCGTACGGCCCGCCCGGTGGTACGGCCTGGGCCGACGGCGGTCAGTCCGTGAGACCGGCGTCGTGGGCCAGGAGGGCGATCTGGACGCGGTTGTTGAGGTCCAGCTTGACCAGCAGGCGGGAGACGTGCGCCTTGACGGTGGCCACGCTCATGTGGAGGTCGCGGGCGATCTCGGCGTTGGAGTGGCCCCGGGCCAGGGCGACGGCCACCTCGCGCTCGCGGTCGGCCAGCGGGGCCAGCCGGGCGCGGGCCCGCTCGCGGCGGTCATCGGCGCCGCCGGCCCCGATGTGGCTGATCAGGCGGCGGGTGACCCCCGGCGACAGCATCGCCTCCCCCGCCGCGACCAGGCGGATCGCGCGCACGATCTCGGCCGGGGGCGTGTCCTTGAGCAGGAAGCCCGCCGCGCCCGCCCGCAGGGCCCGCAGCACGTGCTCGTCGGCGTCGAAGGTGGTCAGCACGATGACCTCGGGCGCGTCCTGGCGCGCGCGCAGCCGCTCGGTGGCCGCGAGCCCGTCCACCCGGGGCATCCGGATGTCCATCAGGACCACGTCCGGCCGGTGCGCGTCCACGGCCGCCGGGACCTCCGCGCCGTCGGCGGCCTCCCCGACCACGCGCACGTCGGGCGCCCCGGCCAGCATCATCGACAACCCGGCCCGCACCAGCGCGTCGTCGTCCACCATCAGCACCCGGATCACGCGCTCGGGTCCTGGGGTCGGTGCGGGGGGATCTTCGGCGCTCATCCCGGCCATGGTAGCCAGGCGCGCAGGGCGAACTCCCCTCCCGTCCGCCCGTGCTCCAGCGTCCCGCCCGCCAGGTGGACGCGTTCGACCAGGCCGACCAGCCCGAGCCCGGCCCCGGGGATCTCCGCCCGCCCGCCGCCCGAGGGCACGCCGTTGCGCACCTCCACCGTCAGACCGGCTCCCCGCCCGCCGTCCACCCGCACGTTCACCGCGAACCCCGGCGCGTGCTTGCGGGCGTTGGTCAGCCCCTCCTGCACCACGCGATACGCCGTACGGCCGATGCCGGGCGGGACGTCGGGCCCGGCCCGGCAGTCGAGGCGGACGCGGGTCCCGGCCTGGCGGGACTCCTCGACCAGGGCGGGCAGGTCGGCGACGGTCGGCTGGGGACGGTCGGGGTCGGGCCCGGCCTCGTCGCGCAGCACGCCGATGACCTCGCGCAGGTCCTGGAGCGCCTGGTGCGCGCTGTCGCGGATCACCCCGGCCGCGCGGGCGATCTCGGCGGGCGGGGCGTCGGGGTTGTACTCCAGGGCCCCGGCGTGCACGCTCAGCAGCGAGATCCGGTGGGCGAGCACGTCGTGCATCTCGCGCGCGATGCGGGCGCGCTCGAGCTGGCGCGCCTGGGCCACCCGCAGCCGCTGCTCGGACTCGGCCCGGGCGGCGCGCTCGCGCAGGGACAGCACCAGGTGCCGCCGGGCCCGGATGAACAGCCCCCAGATCAGCAGCGCGGTGTACAGCAGCACGGTCACGATCGCCGTGCCCCAGAACGGCATGTCCGGGTTCGGGCGGTAGAGGGCGAATCCCAGGCCGGTCGCCAGGTGGAGCACGCTCACCCCGGCCGCGACCGGGAGCCGCCGGTGCACGGCCACGGTGACCAGGGCGGACCCCACCGCGCCGCTGCAGGAGATCGAGACCAGCGAGACCGGCGCCAGCGCGAGCGCCACCGCGACGGGCCACCGCCGCCGGACCGTCAGCGCGGCGCAGGCGAACGCCCCGCCGATCACGTCCACGACCACCTCCGGCGTGGGCCCGGCGGCGGAGAGCTGCACCCACGCCAGGAACACCGCCATCAGCGCCGCGGCGCCGAGCACGAGGCCGTCCACGATCCGGTCCCCCACGGTCCGCCGGGGCCGCGCCGGGCCGCCGGAGTCCGGATCCGGGTCGGACAGCAGGATCGCCGGCAGCAGCCAGGGCAGTTCGGGGGCGCCGCTCATGAGATCGGAGGTTACGCGCACTTTTCGGAAGGCCGGTACCGACCGAAGTCGACCGCGCCGTAGACCTAGGTCGAACCGGGGGTAGACCGGCGGCCGACGCGATGACCGGGCGGGCCGGGGCAGGCTGGCGTATGTGCAGAACCTCGACTCCTTGCGTCCTCCCCGGCATCCGGTCGATCCGCGCGCCGTGCGCTGGTGGACCGCGCAGGCCCTGGTCTGGACGGTCCCGCCGGTGCTCCTCCTGGCGGCCGGGGCCCTGATCTTCGCCCCGGCCCGCCCGTGGCTGCTGGCCGCGCTCGCCGTCGTCGCGATCCCCTCGGCGCTGTACGTGGCGTTCATGCCGCGCGCCCGGTACCGGGTGCACCGCTGGGAGGTCACCGACGACGCCGTCTACACCTCCGCCGGGTGGATCTGGCAGCGCTGGCGGGTGGTGCCGATGTCGCGCGTGCAGACCGTGGACACCGTGCGCGGCCCGCTCCAGCGCGCCTTCGGCCTGTCCGGGCTGGTCGTCACCACGGCCTCCTCGGCGGGAGCCGTACGCGTGCAGGGCCTGGACCACCGGCTCGGCGCCGACCTGGCCGAACAGCTCACCGAGATCGCCCACGCCCACCCCGGGGACGCGACGTGACCGGCCATCGGGACCCGTCCGTGACCGGCGATCGGGACCCGTCCGTGACCGGCGATCGGGACCCGTCCGTGACCGGCGATCGGGACGCGACCGTGACCGGCCGGGACGCGCCCGGGGCGGGCGAGCGGCTCGATCCCCGGACGCCGCTGCTCGGCCTGCGCTGGCTCCTCCCGCCGCTGGCCTCCACCGCCGTGGCGATGATCGTCACGGGCGGGCGGCCGGAAACCGGCGCGCTGATCGCCCTGGGGATCACCGCCGCCGTGTTCGTGCTGCTCACGCTGGGCGAGGTGGCGCGCTGGGCCACCACGCGCTACCGGATCACCCGCGACCGGCTGGAGCTGCGCACCGGGCTGGCGCACCGGACCCGCACGGTCGTGCCGCGCGACCGGGTGCGCAGCGTGGACCTGACCGCCAGCGTGTTCCACCGCGTCCTGGGGCTGGCCGCGGTGCGCGTCGGCACCGGGCAGGACCGCGGCGCCGACCGGCTCACGCTCAACGCGCTCCCCGCCGCCCGCGCCGCCGCGCTCCGCGCCGAGCTGCTGGCGGGAGCCGCGACCTCCGACGAATCCGGACACGTCGCCCGCTTCTCTCCCGGCTGGCTGCGGTACGCGCTGCTGAGCGGCTGGTCGGTGCTGATCGGCCTCGTCCCCTTCGGGGCGTTCTTCCGCCTCCTGGACGTCATCGGCGTCAACCCCGCCGAGGTGTCCGCGCTCACCGCGCTGTGGTCCGCGCTCGCCGCCTCGCCCCTGCTCGGCGCGGCCATCGCCGTGGCCGTCATCCTGCTCATCGGCGAGCTCGGCTCGGTGCTGCTGTACGCGGAGGCGTGGTGGGGATACCGGCTGGTCCGCGAGCCGAGCGGGTCGTACCTGGTCCGGCGCGGCCTGCTCACCACCCGCTCCCTCACCCTGTCCGCCCACCGCCTGCGCGGCGCCGAGCTGTCCGAACCCCTCCTCCTGCGCTGGGGCCGGGGAGCCCGCGTCACCGCCGTGGCCACCGGCCTGCCCGGCAAGAGCGAGGACGCGCACGAGTCCCGCACCCTCCTCCCCCCGTCCCCCCGCGCTGAGGCCCTGCGCGTCCTCGCCGACGTGCTCGCCCACGTCCCCGCCCGCGACGGCCGTACGGCTCCCGCGCCCGGCGGCGAGAGCCGTACGGCGGGCGCGCCCGCTCCGGCGGAGACGCCGCGGCTGGAGGAGCTGCGGCTGCGCGCCCACCCCCGGGCGGCGCTGCGGCGGCGCGTCGTGCGGGCGGCGGTGGCGACGGCGGTGTTCGTGGTGCCGTTCGGGGCGGCGCAGGCGCTGTTCACCTGGTGGCCCGGCTGGGCCTGGGCCGCGCCGGGCGTGTTCGCGGCGGCGGCCCTGGCGTTCGCGTTCGACGCCCACCGGGCGCTCGGGCACACGGTCACGCCGCGGTTCCTGGTGATCCGATGCGGGACGTTCCGCCGCCGCACCGTCGCGCTGGACCGCGCCGCCGTGATCGGGTGGACCATCACCAGGTCCCCGTTCCAGCGCCGCGCCGGCCTGGCCACGCTCTCGGCCGCCACCGCGGCGGGGTCGGGCGTCTACCGCGTCCGCGACATCGCCCCGGCGCGCGCGCTCGCCCTCGCCGACGAGGCCGCCCCGGGCACCGCTCCCGGCGCCTTCACGCCCTTCCGGATCTCCCCCGCGCCCGGGGAGCGGATCTTGTCCGAGCCGGGCCACGAGGGGTAGACCTGGGACATGAGCGGCATCGGCCCCGGCGCCATCGCGCCCGACGGTTCCCCCGTGGACTTCTACCGCCGGCTCACCGCCGACGACGAGCCGCGCGTCATCGGCTCGGTCGTCCCGCGCGGCGGGTCCCTCCTGGAGCTCGGCTGCGGCACGGGCCGGGTGACCCGGGCCCTGCTGGAGATGGGCCACCCGGTGGTCGCCGTGGACGAGTCGGCCGACATGCTCGCCGCCGTCCCGTCCCCCGCCGAGCCGGTCCGCGCCCGCATCCAGGACCTCGACCTGGGCGGGCGCCGGTTCGACGGCGTGCTGCTGTGCTCGTTCCTGCTCAACACGCCCGACGATGACCTCCGCCACGCCTTCCTCGGCGCCTGCGCGCGGCACGTGGCCCCCGGCGGGTCGGTCATCGTCCAGTGGCAGCCCGCCGCCGCGATCGACGCCTGGCGCGTCGGCCCGGTCCGCACCACCCCCGCGGGCGTGGCCATCTCGATGACCCGGGTCGAGCGCCCGGCCCCCGATCTGGCCGCCGCGACCATGCGCTACGAGACCCCCGAGCACACCTGGGAACAGTCCTTCGTCTCCCGCCGCCTGACCGACGCGGACCTGGCGGCGGAGCTGGCCGCGGCCGGCCTGGCCCTCGACCGCTTCCTCACCGGCGACCGCCTCTGGTTCCGCGCCGTCCCGCGCTGACCGCGCCCTCCCGCCCCGTCCCGCACCGTCCGTGCCGACAGCGCCGACGGCCTCAGGCGGGGCGGGGATTGGCGCCGGTGATGACGGTCGCGGCGCGCTCGCCGGGGAGGTCGTGGAGGGACAGCGCGGTCAGGCCCGCCACGCCGGCCGGCTCGGGGAGGACGCCGAGGAGACGCGCCACCCGGTCCATCATGGCGAGCATCGCCTCGTCGGGGACCAGGACGATGTCGTCGACCAGCTCGCGCATACGGGCGACCGAGTCGGCGATCGGGCGGCTGATCGAGATGCCGTCGGCGATCGTCTCCGCGCGCTCGGTCGGGCGGGGCTCGCCCGCGCGCCAGCTCTGGAACATGGCGGTGGCCTTCTCGGCGCAGACCCCGATCACGCGTACGGCGGGCGCGTGCGCCTTCACCCAGCGGGCCACGCCGCTGATCAGGGCGCCGTCGCCGACGGGCAGCACCAGCGTGTCGAACGGCCCGGCGGCCATCAGCTCCACCCCGATCGTGCCCGCGCCCTCGGCGATCGCCGCCTCCCGGCCGTCCTCCACGAAGACCCGCCCGGGGTCGGCGGCGGCGCGGGCGGCGGCGGCCTCCTTGGCCGCCGCTCCGTCGCCCTCCACCATGATCACCTGGGCGCCGAAGGTCTCCATGCGGGCCTTCTTCGTCGGGTTCAGGTCACCCGGCGCGAACACCTCGACCGGCACCCCGCGCGCCCGCCCGCCGTACGCCATGGCCTGGCCGAAGTTGCCGCTGGAGGCGCACACCAGGGTCTTGCCCGGCGGGAAGCCGCGCAGGTACCAGTCGGCCCCGCGGCCCTTGAAACTGCGGATGGGGTTGAGCGTCTCCACCTTGACCAGCACCCGCCGGCCGAGGGCGGCGTTCAGGCCGTCGTCCTCGTACTGCGGGGTGTGCAGGAACACCGGGTCGATCGTGCGGGAGGCCTCGTCGATGCGCTTCAGGTCCAGATCCATGACGGTGACGGTAGCGACGGAGGCGGTGGCGGCGATTGTAAGTTCTCGCGCCGCCACGCAATAATCTTGCGTGCCTCAGTTCGACGACATCGACCGCGTCCTGCTCGACCTGCTCCAGCGCGACGCCGACCGCCCGCTGCACGAGATCGGCGACCTGGTGGGGCTGTCCCCCAGCGCCGTGCAGCGCCGCATCGCGCGCCACCGCGCCTCGGGCGTCATCGCCGGTCAGGTCGCCGTCCTGGACCCCGCCGCGATACCGGGCACCACGCTCGCGCTGGTCATGGTCACCCTCGAACGCGAGTCCCGCGACCACCACGCCGACTTCGCCGCCCGCCTGGCCCGGGTCCCCGAGGTCCAGCAGTGCTACGCCGTCGCCGGGGAGTGGGACTACGCCGTCATGCTCGTCGCCCGCGACCTGGCCCACTGCCACGAGCTGGGCAACCTGCTGTTCAAGGACGCCCCCAACGTCAAGCGCTACGTCACCCTCCCGGTCTTCAACGCCGTCAAGACCGGCGCCTACATCCCCCTCCCCTGAACGGCCGGGCCGTACGGCGGGCGCCTACGCCTCCCCCGGGACGGAGGACGGCGCGAAGGCCGGGACGCGGCGGGCGCAGAACACCGCGAGCGGGATCGCCGCCACGCCCAGCGTGATCAGGATCGGCCGGTGCCCGGCGACGGCGACGACTCCGGCGCCCGCCGCCAGGGCCACCGCGTTCGGCACGAAGACCACGGTGTTCGCCGTCCCGGCCACGCGTCCCAGCAGGGCCGAGGGGGTCTCCCGCTGCACCTCGGTCAGGACCGCGATGAGCACGGCGGGCAGCCCCAGCCCGATGACCACGCTCGCGGCCAGCGCCACCGCCGGCGACGGCGTCACCCGCGTGACGACCCCGATCGCGAACAGCGCGATCCCGGCCGCGGCGACCACCCGCGCGGGCAGCCGCCGCAGCAGCGGGCCCGTGGCGACGCCCGCCGCGATCGACCCGGCCCCCTGCGCGGCGTACAGGACGCCGGTGAACTCCGGGTCCAGGCCCAGCCCGGCGTCCACCACCTCGTAGATCACCGCGCCGTTCACCCCGGCCAGCAGCATCGCGCCGCCGCCCGCGAGAACCAGCCGCCGCAGCTCCCGGTGCCGCCACAGGAACCGCAGCCCCTCCCGGGTCCCGCCGCGCTCCCGGGGGGCAGGCGGCGGTTCCGGGGCCCGGATCGAGGCGTACACCAGGGCCGCGATCAGGAACGTCGCCGCGTCCAGCAGCACCACGGGCGCCGCGCCGTACGCCGCGAACAGGGCCGCGCCGGCCAGCGGGGCGAGCAGCTTCATGCCCTCGTTGACGCTCATGCGCAGTCCGTTGACGTCGGCCAGCAGCTCGCCGGGGACCACCGCCGTCACCAGCCCGGCCTCCGCCGCGTCGGTCAGCGCCGACGCCGCGCCGTACACCACGAGCACGGCGAACAGCACCCACAGCCACCCGCCGGAGCGGACGGCCAGCACCAGCGGGAGCAGCGCGGCCATCGCGGCGTTGACCGCCACCAGCAGCGGGCGGCGGCGCACCCGGTCGGCCAGCGCGCCCAGCAGCGGCCCGGCCGGCGAGGCGGCCCACAGACAGAACGTCGCCAGCGCGGCCAGACTGCTCGACCCGGTCAGCGACTTGATCCACACGCCCGCGACCAGCCACATCGCCGTGCTGCCGAAGCCCGACACCAGCACGGCCGCCAGGTACAGGCGCGCGTCGCGGTGCCGCAGGACCCGCCCTGCTCCCGATGCCATGAAACGACTCCCTAGCAAATGATTGGGGGTTGTCGTCCCGACCCTACACTGGATCCCGTGACCGCGACCGATCCCGCCCTGCGCGCCCTGGCCCACCCGGTACGGCTGCGCATGCTCTCGCTCATGTGGAGCGCGCCGATGTCGGCCGCCGAGCTGTCCCGCGAGCTGGACATCTCCCACGCGCTGGCCAGCCAGCATCTGCGGCGCCTGCGGGAGGCGGGCCTGGCCGAGCTGGCCGAGGTGCGCGAAAAGCGGGGCGGGCGCGAGCAGCGCTACCGCACCGTCCACGGCTCGCCGCTGTCGGACCGGCGCGACGCCACCCCGCTGCTGACCGAGGCCCTGGCCGAGAACCTGCGCGCCCGCTCCCCGCGCCGCGTCCCCGGAGCCGAGGGCGTGACCGCCGACGTGGAGCTGTGGGTCGCCCCCGAGACCTGGGAGCGTTTCCGCGGCGACCTGGCGGACCTGCTGGCAAACCTGCACGCCGCGGCCGTGCCCCCGCACTCCCCCGGCAGCGTCGGCGTCGGGGCCACGATCATGGCCTTCCCCCTGGCCGACCCCCCGCCCGCCTGACCCCCCGCCCGCCTGACCCGCTGCCCCCGCGTCCGGGCGGGTCCTCTCGCGCGAGCGCGGCCGCCCTCCGGCCGGGCGTCCCGGCCGGAAGGCCAGTACGGCGCTCCGCCTCCGTGCCCGCTCAGGTACCGGGCGGCGGATCCCGGTGGTCGTCCTGGCCGAGCATGGCCGCGGCCATCCGCTGGACGGATCGGGTGAAGCGGCGTGGGTCGCCCGGCGGCGTCACGCGGCGGATCAGCTCCCCGTCGAAGACGGCGAGCACGGCGTGGGCCAGGAAGCCGGCGTCGAGGTCGGGGCGCTCCTCGGCGAACAGCGCGCGCAGATGCCGGTGCCAGAACCGGTAGCTGGGGTCGTCGTACTTGTCCTCCGCGCACGCCTGCTCGTGCGCCGACAGCAGCACGGCGTTGCCCTCGGCGATGGCGCCGAGCCCGTCCAGGAAGGCGTGCAGCCGCTCCCGCGCGGGCGCGCCGGGCCCGAGGGGCGGGGGCCCGCTCTCGATCCCCTCGCGCAGCGCCCTGGACCTCTCCTCCAGCAGCGCCCGCAGGAGCCCGGCCCGGTTGCCGAACCGCCGGAAGACCGTGCCCTTCCCCACCCCGGCCAGCGCGGCGACGCGGTCGAGCGACACGTGCTCCCCGCCGCCTTCGGCCAGCAGCCGCTCGGTCGCGTCGAGCACGGCGCGGCGATTGCGCGCCGCGTCGGCCCGTTCGGTGGCCTGGGTGCCCATCGGCGCTCACTCTCCCAAAACTCGGACTGTCGGTCCGCTTATGCTATCGTCCCTCAAGCGGACCGACAGTCCGCATAACGTCCGAACGGGAGGACCCCCCGATGGAAATGCGTGCGCTCGTCGTCGACCCCGAGGTCCCCGGCGCCCTGCGGCTGGGAACGGCCGCCGAGCCCCGCCCCGCGCCCGGCCAGCTCGTGATCGAGGTACGGCACATCTCCCTCAACCGCGGGGAGGTCGCGTTCGCCGGCCGCCGTCCCGCGGGGACCGTGCACGGCTACGACGCGTCCGGCGTCGTCATCCGCGCCGCCGAGGACGGCACGGGGCCCGCCGTGGGCGCCAGGGTGGCCGCGTTCGGGGCCGGGGCCTGGGCGCAGCGGATGGCCGTGGACAGCACGGCCGTGGCCGAGGTCCCCGCCGGCGTCGATCTCGCCCACGCCGCCGCCCTGCCCATGGCCGGCGTCACCGCGCTGCGCACCCTGCGCTCGCGCGACATCCTGGGCCGGCGCGTGCTGATCACCGGCGCGGCCGGCGGCGTCGGCCGCTACGCGATCCAGCTCGCCGCCCTGGGCGGCGCCCACGTCATCGCCTCGGTGGGCTCCCCGGCCCGCGCCGAGGGCCTGGCCGAGCTGGGCGCCCACGAGGTGGTCATCGGGCTGCGGGGCATCGAGCGGCCGGTCGACCTGATCCTGGACAACGTCGGCGGGCCGCAGCTCGCCGCCGCCTGGGAGCTCCTCGCGCCCGGCGGGAGCGTGCAGAACATCGGCTGGGCGTCCGACCAGCCGGCGGTGTTCGAGCCGTACTCGCTGTTCTTCGTCGGCGAGCCCAAGACGATGATGACCTTCGGCGACGTCCGGAAGGTCGGCCCCGACCTGGGCACCCTGCTGGAGTTCATGGCGGGCGGGCGGCTCTCCCCCGAGGTGGACTGGCGCGGCTCGTGGGAGCGCGTCACCGAGGCCGCCCGGGCGCTGCTCGACCGGCGCATCGCGGGCAAGGCCGTGCTCGACGTGGAACCGGCGGGCACGGGCTGAGCCCGCCCGGCAGAGCGGGCGCCGGTCGGCGGAGCGGGCGGGACGTCCGGCCGCCCTCCGGTCGGACGTCCCGCCCGGAAGCGCGACGCCGCCCGCCTGGCCCGGGCCCCCGAGGTCCAGCAGTGCTACGCCGTCGCCGGGGAGTGGGACTACGCCGTCATGCTCGTCGCCCGCGACCTGGCCCACTGCCACGAGCTGGGCAACCTGCTGTTCAAGGACGCCCCCAACGTCAAGCGCTACGTCACCCTCCCGGTCTTCAACGCCGTCAAGACCGGCGCCTACATCCCCCTCCCCTGAACGGCCGGGCCGTACGGTCGGCGCCTACGCCTCCCCCGGGACGGAGGACGGCGCGAAGGCCGGGACGCGGCGGGCGCGGGCCGTACGGCCGTCATCTGGGAGCACATCGCTTCCTGCCCGCCGGCGGGCAGGGTCACTGAGTCTCGTCCAGCGGCCTGGTGATCTGGTCGATCCGGCGGATCCGGCCGTCTGCCGCCAGGTGGCCGAACATGTAGATCTCCGCCGCGAAGGTCTTGCCCTTGCGCAACATGGTGCGCAGGGTCCACCGAGCGGCGATCCGGTCGCCCGAGACCAGCGCCTGGTGGATCTCGACACCCGACCAGTCGTCAGCGGTCATCGCCTCTCTGTCGACATTCCTGCGGACAGGGCGGACATGATCGATCATGCGCTGCCGGTCGATCACGAATCCGTCGTTGCAGTACTCGAAGTCCGGGACGAAGTAGCGGTCGAGGATCGCGCCCGGCTCCTCGCCGGAGACCGACATGTCCCGAGTGTAGGTGATCAGAAAGTCCACGAGGTCGCGCTCGGATCTGATGCCCATGATGTTCCTTAAGGGAGAGGGTGCTGCGTTCAGCTGCGTTTACGCCGAACCCGCAGGGTCGATCGCCGAGGGCCGGCGCGGGTCCGCACAAGGGAACGGCCGGGAGGCCGCGGGGCTCGGCAGGTGCGCCCGACGCCCGCCCACAGGTGACGCGGCGGGAGTCCCGATCCTCGCCGCCGGTGCCCGCCGCCGTCGTCGTACGGCGGAAGACGTTCGGCGTTACTTCTGCCGCCGTACGTCCCCGCGCGGCTACGACACCGGAAGTATCCCTGCCGTTCGCAGGCGTGTGACGGACGCGTCGCGGGCAAGTCCGTGCCGAACGTCCGACGGCCGTGCCGAACGTCCGGCGGCGGGCGCCGGCTGGGCCCGGCCCCCGGATCGCGGGGCGGCTTCTCAGCCGGGGGCGGTCACGCGCGCGGGGTCGGGCGCGCGGTGGGCGCCGGGCTCCTTCGCCCGCGCCTCCAGGCGTTCGCGCTGCGGGACGACCGTGTACTTCGGGTCGCGCGCGGACGCGACGCCCGCGTGGAAGACGGCGAAGCGGGTGCACGCCGAGGAGGCCAGCAGGGCCGCGCCCGACAGGATCGCGGCCGTGCGGCTGCGGCGGGCCAGGACCGCGGCGCCCGCCGCCCCCGCGACCGACAGCGCCGTCGCGGCCCGCAGCAGGCGTCCCGCCCGGCCGGCGCCGTACGGCTCGGCGGCCAGGCCCATCGATCGCCGCATCCGCTCGACCGCGCCCAGCTCCAGGGCCGCGCCCAGGACGGCCGCCCGCCGCGCCGGGCCCGCCTGGGCGGGCGGGGCGGCGATCATGCCGAGGCCGCCGGCCGCACTGGCCGCCGAGCCGGCGAAGACGAACGGCATCTGCCGGTACCCCTCGTGCCAGGACGGCACCGCCGTGTCGCAGATCAGCACCGCGGTGTACGTCGTGACCAGCGAGCCCAGCACGCCCGCGCCGCAGGAGGCCGCCCGCCCAGCGCGCGGGAACAGGCCGGTCACGTCGGTGACCGCGCCCAGCCCGGCCAGCGGGCCGTACGCCGCCAGCAGCCAGGAGCCCATGCTCATCGGCGAGGTGGGCTTGAAGACCCGCAGCATGTTGGCGAACCGCTCCGGCCGGCCCAGGTCGTGGATGAGCGCGGCCGCCGACAGCGAGATCGCCCCCAGCGCCGTGATCTTGGCCGGGCGCGCGAGTGCGGGCCGCCCGGTCAGCTCCGCGCCCGCCGCCAGCGCCGAGGACGCTCCCGCCAGCCCGCCCATGAACAGGTATCCGGCGATGTCGGCCGCCTTCCAGGTGGGCTGGTTCAGCACCGGCATCCCGTAGTACGACCGGAACTCGCCCTTGGGCACCATCCGGCGTTCCCTCATCGTCCCATCCCCCGCTTCCCGGCCCGCGCCGCCCGCCGTACGGCCTGGGCCGCGCCCCGCCGCGCCGCCGTACGGGGCGCCCGCCGGGTCTCGCCCCGGCCCAGCGCGAACGCGGCGGTCACACCCGCGAGCAGCGTCAGGGCGGCCAGCCCCGCGTGCCGCCACATGTCGGGCAGGTCGCGCGTCGGCACCACCGGATCCGGCGGCAGGCCGTACACCTCCGGCTCGTCCAGCAGCAGGAAGAACGCGTGATCCCCGCCCACCCCGTCCTCGGTGTCCTCGCCGTACAGGCGCGCCTCGCCCACCCCGGCCCGGTGCAGCTCGCCGACCCGCTCGCGCGCCCGCGCCCGCAGTTCCTCCAGCGGCCCGAACTGGATCGACCGGGTGGGGCACGCCTTGGCGCAGGCGGGCTCCATGCCGTCGCCCAGCCGGTCGTAGCACAGCGTGCACTTGAAGACGCGGCCGTCGCCGGGCCGCTGGTCGATCACGCCGTACGGGCAGGCCGACACGCAGTACCCGCAGCCGTTGCACACGTCCTGCTGCACGACCACGCTGCCGAACTCGGTCCGGAACAGCGCCCCGGTCGGGCACACGTCCAGGCAGCCCGCGCGCGAGCAGTGCTTGCACACGTCGGAGGCCATCAGCCAGCGCAGCCGCGAGCCGCCGTCGCCGGTCGTGGCCGTCTGCCCGCCGCCCAGCTCCCCGGCCGCGACCACCCGCCCGTCCCCGCCGTGCCCCAGGTCAGCCCCGGGTCCGCCGTGCCCGCCGGACCCGTGGCTCCCGTGCCCGCCGTGCCCGTGTTCGTCGTGCCCATGCCCGTGCTCGTGCCCGCCGTGCCCGTCGCCCGGGGTACGGCCGGGCAGGGGCTGCTCGACGAACGCCACGTGCCGCCACGTGGACCCGCCCAGCCCCTGCGTGTTGTCGTAGGACATCCCGGTCAGGCCCATGTCGTCCACCGGGATCCGGTTCCACTCCTTGCACGCAACCTCGCACGCCTTGCACCCGATGCAGATGGACGTGTCGGTGAAGAACCCCATCTCCGGCTGGAGCGCGGGCCCGGGCCGCTCGGCCGTGGTCATATCGCCGTCCCCGTCTCCTCGGTGATGCCCGCGCGCCGCCGGTACCGGTCCACCAGCATCGGCAGGTCCGCCCCGCGCGGCCGCCGCCCCGGCCGGATGTCGGCGGTCAGCGCCTTGACCTCCTGGATGTGCACGTTCGGGTCGAGCACGATCGCGGCCAGCTCGTTCGCCGAGTCGCCGCGCGCCACGCCGTTCGGCCCCCAGTGGTACGGCAGGCCGATCTGGTGCACCGTGCGGCCGTCCAGCGCCAGCGGCATCATGCGCCGCGTGACCAGCACCCGGGCCTCGACCGCCCCGCGCGCGGTGATGATCGTCGCCCAGCCGCCGTTGGTCAGCCCGCGCTCGCCCGCCAGCTCCGGCGACACCTCGCAGAAGAACTCCGGCTGCAGCTCGGCCAGGTACGGCGTCCAGCGCGACATGCCCCCGGCGGTGAAGTGCTCGGTCAGCCGGTACGTCGTGACGACGTACGGGTAGACGTCGCGGCCGGGCGCGTCGCCGCTGGGGTGGTACCGGTTCAGCGGATGCGGGTACAGCGCGCGGGCCGGGTTGCGGTCGTGGCCGTACACCGGGTTGGGGACGGGCGAGTCCTCGGGCTCGTAGTGCGCCGGCAGCGGCCCGTCCACCAGCCCGGCCGGGGCGTACAGCCAGGCCTTGCCGTCGGCCTGCATGATGAACGCGTCCGTGCCGCCCAGCGCGGCCACCCCCGTCGCGTCCTCGGGCGGGCGGGCGTCCGGCGCCAGCCCCTCCGGGAAGTCCGGCACGTCGTGGCCGGTCCAGCGGCCGGCGGCGGCGTCCCACCAGACGTACGCCTTGCGGTCGCTCCACGGCCGCCCCTCCGGATCCGCCGAGGCGCGGTTGTAGAGGATGCGGCGGTTGGCCGGCCACGCCCAGCCCCACTCGGCCGCCACCCAGTCCTGCTCGGTGTGCGGCTTGCGCCGCGCGGCCTGGTTCACCCCGTCCTTGTAGACGCCGCAGTAGATCCAGCAGCCGCACGAGGTGGAGCCGTCCGCCTTGAGCTCGGTGTACGACGACAGCGGCCGCCCGCCGGGGCCGGTGCCGTTGATCTCGGCGAGCACGGCCTCGGCGCTCGGCTCGGCCTGTGGCCCACTCACCGGATAGTCCCAGGTCAGGTCGAGGATCGGGCGGTCCCTGGGCTCGGTGGACCCGGCCAGCCTCGCCCGGATGATCCGGCCCAGGTGGTACATGAACCACAGGTCGCTGCGCGCGTCCCCGCCCGGCTCCACCGCCTGGTGGTGCCACTGGAGCATCCGGTTGGTGTTGGTGAACGAGCCGGACTTCTCGGTGTGCGCGGCGGCGGGGAAGAAGAACACCTCGGTCGCGATGTCCTCGGTGCGCAACTCCCCGCTCTGGATCTCCGGGCCGTCGCGCCACCAGGTCGCCGACTCGATCAGCGAGAAGTCCCGCACCACCAGCCAGTCCAGCTCGGCCATGCCCATCCGCTGCATCTTGGTGTTGGCCGACCCCACCGCCGGGTTCTCCCCGAGCAGGAAGTAGCCCTTGCACGTGCCGTCGAGCTGCTTCATCACCGTGTCGTAGGTGCTGTGCGAGCCGGTCAGCCGGGGCAGGTGGCCGAAGGCGAAGTCGTTGTCCGCCGTCGCCGCCTCACCCCAGTACGCCTTGAGCAGGCTCACCAGGTAGGACCGCAGCTCGGCCCAGTACCCCTTGTCCGCCGCCGTCGCCGCGACGAAGGAGTCCAGGCCCTCGCCCAGGTGCGCGTGCGGCATCGGGATGTACCCCGGCAGCAGGTCGAACAGCGTCGGCACGTCGCTGGACCCCTGGATGCTGGCGTGCCCGCGCAGCGCCTGGATCCCGCCTCCCGGCCGCCCGATGTTGCCCAGCAGCAGTTGCAGGATCGACGCCGCCCGGATGAACTGCGCCCCCAGCGAGTGCTGCGTCCAGCCCACGGCGTACACGAAGTTGCTGGTGCGGTCCCGCCCGGAGTTGGCCACGAGCGTCTCGCACACCCGCTCCAGCACCTCGGGCTCGATCCCGCACGTGCGCCGCACCAGGTCCGGGGTGTACCGGGCGAAGTGCCGCTTGAGCACCTGGTAGACGCACCTGGGGTGCTGGAGCGTCTCGTCGCGGTGGGGCCGCCCGCGCAGTGGCGAGGTGCCCGACCCGTGCGCCTCCCCGCGCGAGGACTCCGCCACGCTCTTCCCGCCCCGCGTGCGCTCCTGGTAGAGCTGGTCCCGGTCGCCCGAGGCCGCCGCCACCGTGGTCCCCTCGTACTGCCAGCTCTCCACGCGGTAGTGCCGCGTCTCCTCGGAGAACCCCGAGAACAGCCCGTCCAGGTCCTCGGTGTCCTGGAAGTCCTCGCGCAGGATCGTCGCCGCGTTGGTGTACGCCAGGACGTACTCCCGGAAGTCCTTCTCGTGCGTCAGGACGTAGTTGATGATCGCCCCGAGGAACGCGATGTCGCTCCCGGCCCGGATCGGCACGTGCAGGTGCGCCAGCGCGCTCGTCCGCGTGAACCGCGGGTCCACGTGGATGATCGTCGCCCCGCGTTCCTTGGCCTCCACCACCCACTGGAACCCCACCGGGTGGCATTCGGCGAAGTTGGACCCCTGGATCACGATGCAGTCGGCGTTCTGGAGATCCTGCATGAACGTGGTCGCCCCGCCCCGGCCGAACGAGGTCCCCAGCCCCGTCACCGTGGAGCTGTGGCACACCCGCGCCTGGTTCTCCACCTGCACCACGCCCAGCGCCGTGAAGAGCTTCTTGATGAGGTAGTTCTCCTCGTTGTCGAGGGTGGCCCCGCCCAGCGACGCGATGCCCAGGGTGCGGTTCACCGGGCACCCGTCCACGTGGTCCTGCCAGGTCTCCGCCCGGGTGCGGATGACCCGCTCGGCCACCATCTCCATGGCCCGGTCCAGGTCCAGCGGCTCCCACTCGGTCCCGTACGGCCGGCGGTAGAGGACCCGCCGCTCCCGCGCGCCGCCGGTGGTGAGCTGCAGGCTCGCCGAGCCCTTGGGGCACAGCCGCCCCCGGCTCACCGGCGAGTCCGGGTCCCCCTCGATCTGCACGACACGGCCGGCCTTGACGTACACGTTCTGCGCGCACCCGACCGCGCAGTACGGGCACACCGACTTCACGACCTCGTCGGCGGTGGCGGTGCGCGCCCGCAGGTTCCAGGTCGCCTCCGACTTGGCCGCCGTCCCCCGCGGGTCGTCCCCCCGCAACTGCCGGTAGACCGGCCACGCCCGCACCCAGTCCCGCGCGCCCATCGCGCACCCCCGTTCCCGCTCCGCGACCCCAATACCCCCAGGTCAGCGAGGTGAACACCGACCTTTCGGCACCGGCGGGGCCCAGCCGCCCCCGCCGGTCCCCGTGCGCCCGCGGCTCAAGCGGGGCCCGGGGAATCACCCTCGGCCGCCCGGCCCCCGGCGCGAGCCGTACGGCGGCCGCGGTCTCGCTCAGCCCGGAAGCAGGTCCGCCCAGCCGGCCTCGACGGAGCGGCGGCAGCGGGCGGGGTCGTCTCCGGCGCTCACGAACAGGGCGGTGAGGAGAGGGACGCCGTGGGCGAGCGCCTCGCGCGGCAGCGGCCCGGTGGCGACGAGGGACACCAGCCCGTGCCCGGCCGCCCAGCTCTGGACGGCCAGGTCCAGCGGCGCGACGTCGCGGCGGAAGCGGCCCGCCTCCGCGGCCCGCTCGACGCCGCGGACCAGGCGGTGCAGGGTGTCGTCGGCGGCCCCGGCGTCCTCCAGGTCGAACCCCGCGTCGAACATCGCGCGGTACAGGTCGGGGTTGTCCAGGGCGTTGCGCAGGTAGGCGGCGCCCAGCGCGGCCAGGTCGCGGACCGGGTCGGCCGTCTCCGGGACGGTCGCCAGGCGGGCGGCCAGCCGGGTGAAGCCCTCCTGCCGCAGCGCCTTCCACACGCCGTCCATCCCGCCGAAGTAGGTGTAGACGGCCATGGTCGAGACGCCGGTGCCCGCCACCAGGGAACGCAGGGTGATGGGCTCACGGGTGCGCAGCATGCGCCCGGCCCGCTCGATGAGCAGCGTGCGGATCGCGGGATCTCTCGCCTTCGCCATGACACCACGATACATAGCATTGCTATGCTTTGCCGAATCCGACGACGAGGAGGTACGGCATGGCGATCACCCTGGTGAACCCCGAGGGGTTGCCCAAGCCCGAGGTCTACCGGCAGATGTCGATCGCCACGGGGTCCCGGCTGGTGTTCCTGGCCGGCCAGGTGGCGCGGGACGCCGACGGGGGCCGGGTCGGCGAGGGCGACCTGGCCGCCCAGGTCGAGCAGTGCTATCTCAACGTCGCGACCGCCCTGGCCGAGGCCGGCGGCTCCTTCGACGACGTGGCCAAGCTGACGATCTACGTGGTGGACTGGAGCCCCGCGAAGATGCCCCTGCTGGGCGAGGGCGTCGCCCGGGCGGCCTCCCGCCTCGGCGTCGACCCCGTCAAGCCGATCACGCTCCTGGGCGTCGCCGCCCTGGGCGAGCCCGACCTCCTGGTCGAGGTCGAGGCCACCGCGGTCCTCGACTGACACCCGCGAACCGCGGGGCCGAGCCGTACGCCCGGCCCCGCGGTCCCCGCCGTGCGGGCGCTCACCCCGGCCCTCCGGCCGCCGCGACGCCCCGGTCGCCGGTCCCGGCCCGGTCGCGGTCGCGCCAGGCGCCTTCCCATCTGCGGGTCAGGGCCGGGTAGACGATGAGGTGGCGGAACGGCTTGATGAGGGCCATGTAGGCCTCGCCGAACAGGCCGTTCGGCTTGACCAGGGCCGCCATGCGCAGTTCGTGCCCTCCGTCGCCCGTGGGCACCCAGCCCAGATGGCAGATGGTGTGGACGGTCCGGTTGGCCAGTTCCTGCGCGCATTCGCCGGCGGTCTCGTAGACCGGCGTGAACGGGATGTTGGGATCGTCCACGCCGGGGGTCCGGCGCAGGTCCCCGGGAAGGCGGTCGCGCAGGGAGCGGACCCGCCCGCCGAGGCCGGCGCCGGGCCCGTCCCAGCCGAGCAGAGCGCCGATCCGCCAGCGGACGGCGAACAGGAACCGGACCGGCCAGGTCTGGTACCTCGGCGCGGTGCGGGCGCGCAGCGCGGCCAGCATCACCGGGAAGTCGTCCGGACCGGCCCCGGGGGTCCGGAAGGCCCAGACGTCCTCGACCCGGAAATCCGGCGCGATCTCGTGGATCCGCCACGGCCGCGAGGTGTGCTCCGCGACGGGGAGTCTCCGCGACATGACGGCCGCCGGTCAGCGCGACACGAGGAAGTGGACCTCGCGGGGCTTGACCTCCAGGTCGCTGATGCCGTCGGGCGTGGCGTCCATGTCGCGGCCGATCTGGGCCGCGGCGAGGAAGGCCTCCTCGGACTCGAACGCGCCGGTGGTGACGACGGCCTCGCCGTCGGTGGTGGCCCAGACCCCGACGGACAGGAAGCCCGGCTGGGTCCGCGCCGCCTCGGCGACCTCGTGGCAGCCGGCCACGAACTCCTCGAAGTGCTCGGGGGCCGGGTAGTGGTAGGCGACGAAACCGAATGCCATGACGCTGTCCTCTCGATTTGTACGTTACCGTATAACGCGACGATAGACCGGTTATACGGTTGCGTACAACCTGCTGACGGAGTGAGGTGGGCCACAGATGGGCGCGTTGCGCACACCCCGCGAGAAGTGGATCGAGGAGGGACTGCGGACGCTGGCCGCGTCCGGCGTGGACGCGGTGCGGGTCGAGGTGCTGGCCAAGGCGCTGGGGGTGACCAAGGGCGGCTTCTACGGCTACTTCGCCGACCGCAACGCGCTGCTGGAGGCGATGCTCGACACCTGGGAGCGGGAGAGCACCGACGAGGTCCTGGACCGGGTCGAACGCGAGGGGGGCGACGCCCGGACCAAGATCCAGCTCGCGGGCCGGCTGACGCTCTCCGAGCGGCTGCTGCCGATCGATCTGGCGGTGCGGGACTGGGCGCGCCGCGACGAGGCCGTGGCCGAGCGCCTGCGCCGTGTGGACAACCGCCGCATGGACCTGCTGCGCGAGCAGATCGCCACCTTCTGCGCCGACCCCGACGAGGTCGAGGCCCGCGCGCTGCTCGCCTTCTGCCTGGCCATCGGCCACCACTTCCTGGCCGCCGAGCACGACGGGCGCAGCCCCGCCCAGGTCCGCGCCCGCGCCGCCGACATCATCGTCAAGGGCCCCCGTCAGCCCTGAGGGGGCCCACCCGCCCGGCCCGGGCCCGTCAGCCCGCGGCTTCGCCCTCCCCGGGAGGGGCCTGCCGGAGGAGGAAGTCGACGGTCTTGGCGATCTCGCCCTCCCCGAGGCCCCAGGCGGCCCGGGCCTCCTCGCCCCAGGCCCGGTAACTGGCCACGGTGAACTCCCGGCCCCGCGGCGTCCCCCGCCACGCGGCCCGGTCGAAGTCCTCGCCGGCGGTCAGGCGCTCCAGCGCGAGCAGCGCGAGGTCCCACTCGGCCCCGATGCCGATCGGGCCCACCGGGCCGAGCCGCCGCACGATCTCGTCCACGGTCTCGGCGGGCGAGGTGTGGCACAGCTCCAGTACGGCGCCGCCGCCCTCGCCCGGCGACAGGCGCAGCTCGACCTCGGTCACCGAGTCCGGCCCGTACTCCCACGTCACCACCAGCAGGCGGGGGGCCTCGCAGCGCAGGATCCGCCCGCTCGCCTGCCCCTCCACCCTGAAGGAGCCGCCGGGCCGGAGGTCCCCGCTGACGGGTCCCAGCCAGCGGCCGAGCCGGTCGGCCGTGGTGCACGCCGCCCACAGGTCGCCGACCGGGGCGGCGTAGGCGCGGCGCAGTATCAGCGAACGGCCCGGCCCGCCCGCGATCGGGCGATCTCCCACGGCCCGGTCGGCGGCCTTGATCTCCCCGGTGACGTCGGTCATCTGCCTTCCCTCCGGCATGCGGACTCCCGCGGAACGTCGAACGCGTGCGCGACAAAACATATCAGTAGCGACTTATATAAGGAAGGGCTTTATCGTCGCGTCCGCCCACCCCAAGAGGGGGTCAAAATGGGCGGGAATGCGGTGTTTGTCGGATGGAGGGGGCAGGGGGACCAGGTCCGAAGGCCGATCGGAGGAGGCGTCGATGCTGGCACGGATCGGGGCGGCGCTGGCCGTGGCCGTACTCACGATGTGGAGTACGGCGGCCGCGGCCGGAACGCGCGCGGACTTGAACGAGCAGGACCGGACCTACCTGGTGCGGGCGCACCAGTCGAACCTGGCCGAGATCGCGGCGGGCAAGGCGGCGAGCCAGAAGAGCAATGCCGCCGAGCTGCGCGACATGGGCGCCAAACTCATCGACGACCACACGAAGCTGGACGAGGACGTCAAGCGCGTGGCCCAGCGGGCCGGGGTGGCGTTGCCCGCCACACCCAGCCAGGAGCAGCAGCGGCAGCTCCAGGAGGTCTCCGGCAAGAGCGGGGTGGAGTTCGAGCGGGCGTGGGTGACCTCCCAGCTCGCGGGCCACCGCCAGACGCTCGCCGAGGGCGGCAGGGAACTGGAGCAGGGCTCGGCCGCCGAGGTGAAGCGGCTGGCCCGCGACGCCGAGCCGGTCGTCCAGCACCACCTGGACATGCTCCTGGACCTCAAGACCAAGGTCCGGGCCATGGCGGGCGCGGCGGAACCGCGGGCCGCCGCCCGGGACGCCGGGGCCGGCGCCTGGCCGGTCGCCATCGGCGTGGGCATCCTGCTGGTGGCCGGCACCGCGCTGGCCTGGTGCCGGGGCCGGGCCGCCCGGTAGGCGCCCGGGTGGCCCGGCCGGAACAAGGCCTGAGCCGGAGGGCGGACGGGCGAGCCCCGTCCGCCCTCTCCCCTGCCGCCCCGCCGTACGGCGAGCGCGCCTTATGTTGTGGCATGTCCGTATCGGGTGTTAAAGGGCAGGTCAGGGGTACGCAAGCAGACCCGCCGAGCCGCCGGGGCCGGCGGCGGGTACGCGAAGGAGTGGTGATGAGCGGCCATTCGGAGCCGTGCCGGCAGGTCGTGGGCCCGGACGAACGCGGGAGCGCCCGATGACCAGAGCCGCGAACGGACGGCCCCGGGCCGCCGGAGCGCCGGGCGGATCCCAGTCCGGCCTTCCCGAGGTCCGGTCGCTGCGGGAACTGACCGAACTGGTCACCCGGAGCCCCGACCTGTTCGTCCGCTACTCGCGGGGGCCGGACCACGACGCCGGGGAGAGCAGCCGCGACTACGAGGCCGAGGTCGACATGCCCGGGCTGTCCGTCACGACGATCAGCCCGGAGCCGTGGTGGACCCGCCCGGCGGAGGACTGGATCGCGCGCCGGGTGTGCCAGTACAACGACCTGCGCCGCGACTCCTCCGACGAGCGCCGCCCCTGGCTGCTGCGCGGGCGCGTCGTCGGCGCGGGCCCGGACCACGAGCCCCTGGTCGTCGACGTCGTCCCGGTCGCCTGGATCGGGGAGAGCGCCATCGCCGAGGCGAAACGCCGCTACCAGGAGCGCTTCCACGTGGGCCGGGACTCCACCGACGACTAGCCGGAACCGCCGGGGACCACGCGGCGGCGCCCGCGCGGACGGCTCAGGCGCGTTCCTGGATCCGGATCATGTTCCCCGAGGGGTCGCGGAAGGCGCAGTCGCGGACGCCGTACGGCTGCTTGGCCGGCTCCTGGACGACCTCGGCGCCGGCGGCCTCGATCCGCTCGAACGCGGCGTCCAGGTCCGTGGTGGACAGGACCACGCTGGCGTAGGTGCCCTTGGCCATCATCTCGGCGATGGTGCGGCGCTCCTCCTCCGTGACGCCCGGGTCGCCGCCCGGGGGGTACAGGACGATGGAGGTGTCGGGCTGGCCGGGCGGGCCGACGGTCACCCAGCGCATCCCCTCGTAGCCGACGTCGTTGCGGACCTCGAAGCCGAGCGCGTCCCGGTAGAAGGCCATGGCCGCGTCGGGGTCGTCGTGGGGCAGGAACATCGCGTGAATGCTGAGGTTCATGCCGGTCACGCTAGCTCCGCCTCCCCGCGGGGGCTTCTCGATTCCTGACCGGTCTGGTCACCTGCTTGGCCACGCACGAGGGGATCCCCGCCGTCGCGCCCGCCGCCAGCCGGCGGTAGGCGCTGGGCGGCATCCCGACGAGCTCGGTGAAGCGCGTGCTGAACGTGCCCAGCGACGAGCAGCCCACCGCGAAGCAGACCTCGGTGACGCTGAGGTCGCCGCGCCGCAGCAGCGCCATCGCGCGCTCGATCCGCCGCGTCATCAGATAGCCGTACGGCGATTCGCCGTACGCGAGCCGGAACCGGCGGCTCAGATGGCCGGCCGACATGTTCGCCCCGCGGGCCAGGGCCTCGACGTTCAGCGGCTGGGCGTACTCCCGGTCGATCCGGTCACGGACCCGCCGCAATCTCACGAGATCGCGGAGCCGCTCCTCCTCCGCGGGTCTGGTGCTCACCTTTGAAACTCTGCCACGCCCGCCCGCGGAATGCCCACCCGCCTCTCCGCCCGGAACCGCGCCGGGCGGAGGAGGCCAGGGCGTCACAGCCGTACGGCGGGGGCGGGCGAGGGAAGCGCGCGCCGGCCCAGGCCCAGCAGGACCAGCCCCAGGGCGAGCAGGACGCCCGCCTGGACCGCCGCGCCCGCGAGCAGGGGGTCGCCGGGCGCGCCGACCGACAGGGACACGGCGATCGTGCCCAGACGGGAGGCCAGCGTCGTGAACGCCAGCAGCGCCAGGGCCAGCGGCCACGCCGGGGACGCCGTACGGCCGGTGCGGGCGTGCCAGACGCTGAGGCCTGCGAGCGCCAGGAAGCCCAGCCCGGGCAGGTCGAGCCAGGCCACCACCCATGTCGGGCGCGTGGGCGAACCGGCCAGGGCGAGGATCGCGACGACCGCGAGGAGCCCGGCAGCGGGCGGCGCGAGCGGCATCGCCCAGTGCAGGCGCGGCGCGGCGGCGTCCCGGTGGTACCCGGCGAGCAGCGCCAGCACGGGGATCACGCCCACCAGGCCCATCAGCAGGATCGACAGCACCCACACCGCGGGGACGCCGCCGATCACCTGCCGCACCACCTCCACCGGGAGCGGGACCAGCCCGAGCACCGCAGCGGCCTTGGCCACCCGGAGCCGCCCCCGCGCCAGCGCGGCGAAGGCGGCCACCCAGGCCACCCCGGCGGCCGTGGCGAGCACCCCGAGCGTGGTGACCGCGCGGAACTCCTCGGGCACCGGGCCGATCACCCCGGCGCGGACCAGGGCCTCGGCAGCCAGTCCCTGCGCGGCCGTCATCGCGTTGAGGAAGAGCCCGGCCACCGCGGCCAGCCGTACGGCCTCGCCCCAGGCCGCGCCCCGCGCCGTCGAGCCGGCCCCGCCGAGCCGTACCCGCACCGCCAGGGCGGCGACGCTGAGCACCTCCGACCAGCGGGGATGGGCCTCGTCCTCGTCCAGATCCGCCGCGCCCTCCAGGAAGGCGTCGACCATCTCCTCCTCCCGCTCCGCGCGGTAGTGCGCGGGCAGCAGGCGCAGGACCCTCCGGTAACGGGCCTCCAGCAACGTCACGCCAACCCTCCCAGGGCCTTCGCCCGCCCGCTCCGCGCGGCGAGCCTCTCCGTGGCGCTGCGCGCGTTGGCGGCGAGCCTGGCGGCCTCCGCCTCCAGCGCCGACGCGCCGTCCTCGGTCAGCCGGTAGTAGCGGCGCAGGCGGCCGCGCGCGATCTCCTCCCGGTCGAGCTCCACGAGCCCGTCGGCGACCAGCCGGTCGAGCACGCCGTACAACGTGCCGATCTTGAGCCGCACGCGCCCTCCGGACAGCTCCTCCACCTCGCGGACCACCCCGTATCCGTGCCGGGGCTCGTCCACGAGCGCCGTGAGCACCAGGAACGCGGGCTCGGTCATCCCTCTTGGACTCATGCCACGCACTATATATCGGAAGACAAGATATGCGGGAGATCAAGTGCTCGATTCGGAGGCCTCCGCTCCGGGCACGGAGCCCGGCACAGGTGCCCCCTCCCGCCCGGGAGGCGGCCGCCGCTCCGTGGTCCTCGCCGTCCTGGCCTGCCTCCAGTCCGCGTGAACGGCGGAACGGCTGGCGCCCGCAGCGATTTCACTGCATGATGAATTGGTGAGCGGAGCGGAACCCGCCCGGGAGGGCGTCTCGGACCCGGCGCGGCGGCGCGCGACCGGGGACCCCCTTCCCGGCGCGCACAGGGCCGTGGTGCTGGTGCTGATCGCCTGGTGGGGCTTCGGCAACCTCTACGAGGCGATCGTGGTCATGCCGTGGCTGTGGCGGCTGCCGCCCGGATCGCTCCCCGGCGAGTTCGAGCCGGGCAGCCCCGTGCTCTACTTCATGCCCGCCGGCGCGCTCCTGCTCGTGCTCGTGTGGGCCCTGGTCATCCGGGGCCGCGGGGACCGGCGGGCCGCGCTGCGCGCCGCGGTCCTGATCACCGTGGCGGCGGCGGGAACCGGGGTCCTGGTGGGGGCGGTGAACCCGACGTTCCGCGACCCGGCGGCGGACGTATCCGAGGTGCACGCCGCGATCATGACGTGGGAGGCGGCCAATCTGGCGCGCCTCGTCCTCGCGGGAGCCGCCGCCCACAGCCTGCTCCGCGCACGCTCCGCGACGGGGAATCGGGCGAGCCGGGACGCCGGGCCCCGGAGCGACCGCTCCGGCGCGGGCCGATCGAGGTGACCGTACTCGCGGACGGGTCGGATCGGCGCCCCGACGACGCCGCCCGCCGCGTGTGCACGGCGGGCGGCGGCGTCGGGGCGAGGGGTCAGGGGTCCAGGCGCGTGGGAGCCGAGAGGCGGTCGCCCACACGCGTGAGCAGGGCGGCGAACGCGGCGCGGGTGGCGGCCTCGAAGCCGGCGAAGAAGCGGTTGGCCAGGGGGACGGCCCAGCGGGCGCGGGAGGCGACGTTGCGGACGCGGTGGGAGACGCGGGTGCCGCCGGGGACGGCGGTCAGGGCGTACTCGCCGCGGTACCACCAGCCGCCCTGCACCGCCACCGTGCGGGCCGCGCGGTCCACCTCGACGGTGACCCGGGACGGACCGGCGGCGGTGAACCGGTCCGGCCCGCCCGTCACGGTGTAGGACGCGCCGAGACCGGCCAGCACCTCGGCGTTCCCGGGGCCGGCCGCCCCCGGCCGTACGTCCAGCAGCAGCGCGGCGACCTCCTCCACGGGCGCCGCCACGACCCCGCTCACCTCGGCGATCGTGCCGCTCATGAGGCCCCTCCCGGCGCGGGCACGCGGCGCGTGTTCTGGAAGGAGGTGAAGCGCCAGGCGTCCTCGTCCCGCACGGCGACCAGGGTGATCGTGGACGCGCGGTCGGGGTCGGGCCCGGCGGAGCCGTCGAGCCCGGAGCCGCCCTCGGCGACGATGACGGCCACGTCGGGGCGGATGAACCGGATCTTGGCGGCGGTGGTCATCGGGGCCAGGCGCGAGCCCTTGAGCGGTCCTTCGAACAGCGCGCGGTGGACGTGCTCGATGGCCTGGCGGCCGGGGGTGTTCCGGCCGAGGAACGTGACGTAGTCGGCGTCCTCGGTGAAGAGGGCGGCGTACGCGGCGGCGTCGCCGGCGTTCCACGCCTCGGTCAGGCGGGTCAGCAGGTCGTGGATCTGGTCGTTCATGTCCGTGTCGCTCCTTGGCGGCGTCTGGTGGACGCTCCGCGGGACCGGACGGCCTGACTAGACTTCGTGGTGCGTTTCCTGACGTCAGGCGCCGTTCGCGGAGCCGGTTCGGGATCTGGCCGCCGGTCCGGTGTTGGCGCACCGGGCCGGCGGCGTCTCAGGGCGGTCCGCTCACGCGCCTCCTCCGGGACGGGTGTTCTCGATCGCGGCGGCGCCGGGGCCGCTGTCGGAGAGCAGTCCGGGCCAGCTCAGCTCGCCCGAGGCCAGCTCCGCCAGCAGGCCGCGCACCCAGTCCAGCTCGGTCGCGCGCATCGCCCGTTCGTACTCCACCTCCAGCAGGAGCAGCCGGGGCAGGCCGGTCTCGCGCAGGCCGCGCATCCCGGCGTCCGCCGAGGTCACCATGCCCTCCAGCGTGGCCGCCCGGGTGCGCAGGGCGCGCTCGGCCTCACGCGCGGGCAGGACCCCGGCCAGGGAGACCGCCGCCGAGAACAGGGCCAGGTCGGTGGCGGGCTCGGCCAGCAGGCGGCGCAGCCGCGAACCCAGCTCCGCCGCGCCCTCCGCCGTGATCCGGTACACGGTGCGCTCGGGGCGCCGGCCCTCGCGGCTGGTCTCGACCGGCTCGATCAGCCCGTCGGCGGCCAGCCGGTCCACGGCGTGGTAGAGACTGCGCGGGAGGCCGGTGATGTAGTCCTTGTGGGTGTCGAGGATGAACCGGTGCAGCTCATAGGGGTGCTGCGGCTTCTGGAGCAGCAGCGCGAGCACCGTGATCCCGACCAGGTCCGCACCCGTCCGCCTGCGCGCCACCACGACTCCCTGTCCTAGCGCTAATCCTTATTGCATTTTGCACTATAGCGATCTGCCGGTCAATCGCCGAGACGGCCGCTCATGCCGTACGACCTGGTAGGTTCGGCAGGCCGCACGGATGTCGAGAACGCGGCGTCGGCTCCGACCCGAAGGCGAAAGGTGCCCGAGGGGCGCCGGAGACGAGAGGAGCACCCCGTGAAATACCTGCTGCTGATCTTCCAGAACGAGGCCGCCCGCCGGGCCGTGGCCGAGAACGGCGAGGCGATCTTCGCCGAGGTGGACGAGATCATGGCCGAGTTGCGGAAGAACGGCGAATGGGTCGGCGGTGAGGGTCTGGCCGGGCCCGAGCAGGTCAAGACCGTCCGCGTGCGCGACGGCGTCCCGGCCGTGACCGACGGCCCGTACGGCGAGGCCAAGGAGTTCCTGGCCGGCTACACCATCGTCGAGTGCAGCCGTGAGCGCGCCGTCGAGATCGCCGCCCGCTGGCCCGACGCGCGCTACGCCCGCATGGAGGTCTGGCCGCTCCTCCCCCACCCGGACGAATCGGCTTGATCGCTGATCGTCGCGTCGAGGACCTGTTGCGCGAGCTGGCGCCGCAGGTCCTCGGCACGCTCGTCCGCCGCCACGGCCACTTCGACGAGTGCGAGGACGCCGTCCAGGAGGCGCTGCTGGACGCCGCCGTGCAGTGGCCGGAGGAGGGCGTCCCCGGCAACCCCCGCGGCTGGCTGATCACGGTCGCGGTGCGCCGCATGACCGACCGGCAGCGCAGCGAGGCCGCGCGCCGCCGCCGCGAGATCAACGACGCGCTCATGACCCCGCCCGCCGACCTGGTGGAGGCCGCGCCGGGCGAGGACCGCGCCTCCGGCGAGGACGACACGCTCACCCTGCTGTACCTGTGCTGCCACCCGGCGCTGTCGCCGCCCTCGCAGCTCGCGCTCACCCTGCGGGCGGTCGGCGGCCTGACCACGGCCGAGATCGCCCGCGCCTTCCTGGTGCCGGAGTCCACGATGGCCCAGCGGATCAGCCGGGCCAAGCAGAGCATCAAGAAGGCCGGCGCCGAGTTCCGCCCGCCGCCCGAGCCCGAGCGGGCCGAACGGCTGCGCGTCGTGCTGCACGTGCTCTACCTGATCTTCAACGAGGGCTACACCTCCACCTCCGGCCCCGACCTGCACCGCGCCGAGCTGACCGCCGAGGCCGTGCGCCTCACCCGCGCGGTGCGCGCCCTGCTGCCCGAGGACGGCGAGGTCGCGGGCCTGCTCGCGCTGATGCTGCTCACCGACGCCCGCCGCCCGGCCCGCACCCGCCCCGACGGATCCCTGGTCCCGCTGGCCGAGCAGGACCGCACGCTGTGGCGGCGCGACCTCATCGGCGAGGGGATCGCGCTGATCACCGAGACCCTGGCCCGCGCCCCGCTCGGGCCGTACCAGCTCCAGGCCGCGGTCGCCGCCGTGCACGCCGAGGCCGCCACGGCGGAGGACACCGACTGGCGGCAGATCCTGGCGTTGTACGACCTGCTCGCGTCCTTCTCCCCCAACCCGATGGTCACGCTCAACCACGCCGTCGCCGCCGCCATGGTCCACGGTCCCCGGACCGGCCTGGACCTGCTCGAACCCCTCGACGCCGACGACCGGGTGGCCGGCCATCACCGCCTGCACGCCGTACGCGCCCACCTCCTGGAGATGGCCGGCGACCCCGCCGCCGCCCGCGCCCAATACCTGGAGGCGGCCCGGCGCACCGCGAGCGAGCCCGAGCGCCGCTACCTCGAATCCCAGGCCGCCCGGCTCCCGGTCACCTGACCCCGCGTACGGCCCCGGGCCCCGGCACCGCCGCCCCGGCGCCGCGCCGTACCCCCGTCCCGGCGCGGCGCCGTGCCCGGCGACGCCACCGCCGGCCGCAACGGGGGGCGGCCGGCGGTGGCTCCGAGATGGCGCGTGGAACGGTGCTACTGCTTCTTCAGGTAGACCTTCAGGCCGCAGTCGCGGGCGAGCCAGAGCTTCAGGTTGTCGCCGGGGAGGATGGTGTACTGGGCCTTGCTGCCGCTGGAGCCGGTGACCGTGATGTCCGCGCGCTCCAGGAGCCAGTGGTCGTCGCGCTCGTTGTCCGGGGGCTCGAAGCGGAGGTAGGCGGGGAACCGGTCCAGGTCCGCGAAGTCCAGGGCGGGGTTGCGGGGGTCGTTGCGGGAGGGGTTGTTGACGTTGGCCCCGTCGCCGAGGATGAAGCGGTCGGTGGCGCCGGCCTCGAAGTTGTTGGCGGAGGTGTCCAGGTCGAACTCCCGCCCGGCGAGCGCCAGGTAGACCCAGCCGTCGGTGCCCGTGCGGAACTCGCCGTCGGTGGCGGTGCGGATGACCGCGTCGATGATGGTGATCGTTTCTGCCATGGTTCCTTCCCTGTTCGGAACGGATGGGGTGGAAGGGACCTCGCGCCGGTCGAGGGGTGCCGGGCGGGGGTGCCGGGCGCGGGTCCGGTCAGGTCTGATCCCGCCGCCGCCGTCGTGGGGGCGGGCATCGGGGGGCTGTTCCGCCCAACTACAGCTACTCTCAGTAATCATTCTGTGTCAGAAAGCAATCAGAAGGGAGATCCCCACGGGTAAGACTCCCCGCACCTCCGCGCCCGCCCTTGTAACCGAGCGTGAGCAATCGAGGGCAATCAGAGACTCTCCGTACACGACAATCGGGCGTGCCCACCCCCCGGCCGCCCCGGACGTCCGCCGCCCCCGGCGACGCGCGGCGCACTCCAACTCCGAAAAATTTTTTTGTCTTGACAGAAAAAGAGATCGGATGGGAGGGTTCTGCCGACGGCGAGGACGGGCTCCGAAAGCGGGGCCGGGCCGGTGGCCGCGCGCCGGGCGCGGTGGAAGGAGACGGAGATGCGGAAGATCATCGCGGGCCTGTTCATCTCGGCGGACGGCGTCGTGGAGGCCCCCGAGCGGTGGCACTTCCCCTACTTCGACGACGAGATGGGGGCGGCGGTGGCCGCGCAGATGGACGGGGCGGACGCGCTGCTGCTGGGCCGGAGGACCTACGAGGACTTCGTGGGCCACTGGCCGCACCAGGGCGACGACGTCCCCTTCGCCCGGCACATCAACTCGGTGGCCAAGTACGTCGTCTCGACCACGCTCGACGGGTCGAACTGGAACAACACCACGGTGATCCGCGCGAACGTGCTCGACGAGATCGCCGCGCTCAAGTCCCGGCCGGGCGGGCACATCGGCATGAGCGGCAGCCCCACCCTGGTCCGGACGCTGATCGGAGCCGGCCTGCTCGACGAGCTCCGCCTGCTCGTCCACCCGATCGTCCTCGGCGCCGGGCGGCGCCTGTGGGACGGCCTGGACAAGACCCCGCTCACCCTCACCGGCTCCGCCGTCTTCGGCACCGGCGTCCTCAGCCTGACCTACTCCCCCGCCCGCTGACCTGCCACCACCCCGCACCCGACCCGCAGAAGGAGCGTGCAGCTCCGCACCCCCGCCGACATCGACCCCGCCCGGCTCACCGCCCGGCTCCGCGCCGCGTACGCCCTGGAGACCCCGGCCGCGCCCTGAAACACCGAACTCCGGAGGCGGACCACCCCGACGGTGGTCCGCCTCCGGCGTTCGTGAATGGGCGGAGTGGGCGCGACGCCGGGGTCAGCAGGCGTCGGGGTCGGTGGCGCTGCCCTTCTCGCAGGCCTTCTCCTGGAGGCTCGCGCGGAGCCCGTCCAGGGTCGTGCCGCCGCTCTTGTAGGTGGACGTGCCCGCGGTGCGCAGGAGCTGCCGGGCGCGGTCCTCCTCCGCGAGCGGGGCGATCAGCGGGGCGCCGGCGCGCTCCTCGACGAAGACGCCCTGCCCGATCGGCAGGTGCACGGCCGCGTGGTAGGCCGCGGATTCCTGCTTGAGCCTCCGGTCCCGGCCGAGCGCGTTCGCGCGGTCGAGCGAGTTCTCCACGAAGAACAACCCCTTGCCCGCGGTCTTCAGGGACGCGCGCAGCCCCTGGAGCGTCGTCCCGGCGGGCTGCTCGACCTTGAGACGGATCCGCCGGTCCTGGTAGCCCCGGCCCAGCCTGCCCGCGACGACCTTGTCCACCCGGATGACCAGGTGCGCCCACCGGATCGCGGCCTCCGGGCTGTCGTACGGCACGGCCCGCGCGACCATCGCGTCATCGGCGGCGCCGTACGCCACACCGGGCTCGACGCCGACGACCACGCCCTCGACGAGCGCCGCGGCGGGCCGGAACCCGCGCGGCCCCGCGCTCTTGCCCTTGCCCGCGGGGACGAGCGCGTCGACCGAGTCGAACAGGTACTCCCCCGCGCCCTGTTCCGGAGCGCGGAGCTGGGACCAGAAGGAGGATGCGGCGGCGCGCGAGGGGGCGGACGCCGCGGTCGGGGCGGTGGAGCCCGAGCCCGCCAGGGCGACGGCCCCGACCCCAGCGGCGACGGCGACGGCGACGGCGAACGCCGGGCCGCGAAGACTGCCGGTCACTTCGCGCCGCCCCCGCTCATCGGCTTGCTCAGGCGCGGGCCATATCGCGTGTACAGGTGCGACACGTCATGAGCGCTGTACTTCACGGTGGTGTGCGCGCCCGTCCGCAGGCAGGACGAGGACTCCGTGGAGTGGCTGAGGCCGACCGTGTGACCGACCTCGTGACAGGCGAGGGCGCGCCGCTGGTCGGTGCTGAAGCCGTCCACGTCCCGCAGGTCGAACCGCACCTCGTACTGGTCGCACCGCCAGTCGTCCTCGCTCGGAGTCGGGGCGATGGCCTTGACGCATTTGGCGTAGCCGTACAGGTTGTAGCCCGTCGTCGAGCCGTCCCAGTCCAGATCCCAGGTGTCGACGTAATAGGCGTCGTACGCCTCGACGTCGGTGGACGCGTTCGGGGAGGCGTCATAGGCGTCGGACATGACGGACTGGGCGTCCAGGTTGCCCATCGCGTACCGGAAGGCGCTCTTGGTCCGCGACTCCAGGGAGTCGTCGTTGTACCAGTGCTGGCCGTTGTCCGCGAAGGAACAGCAGCCGGACGGATACCCGAAGTCGTTGGCCTGTGCCCCGGGGGCGAGCCCCCCGACGGCCCCGAGCGCCAGCACCGCGCCCAGGACCGCACGCCCCGCCCTTCGCTTGAAGTACGTCATGGTGACCAATCGGATAGACGGCTCAGACGAGGACGCATCCTTCCGCGATCTTGCAGGGGGTGCAACTTTTCGGTCCGGCCGCGGACGCCCGCGCGCACGCCCGATTCACCGTGAGGTACGGCGAACGGCCTTCCGTGGCGCGCTGGTTCACGGCGTGTAGACGTAGGGCGTGGTGGTGGTGAGGGTGGTGAAGCCGAGGCGGTGGAGGATGGGGCGACTCTGGTCGGAGGCGTCCACCTGGAGGTAGCGGTAGCCGCGCTCGGCGGCGGCGCGGGCGCGGTGGGCCACCAGGGCGCGGTAGATCCCCTTGCCGCGCCACCCGGCGACCGTCCCGCCGCCCCAGAGGCCGGCGAAGTCGGTCCCGGGCTCGAAGTCGACGCGGGCGGCGCTGACCGGCTCGTCCCCGGCCATCGCGACCACGATCTCCAGGGAGTCGGGGTCCTGCTGGAGCCGGGCGCGCAGCCGCCGGGCGAACGCCTCGGCCGAGGTGCCGAAGGCCCGTTCGTGCACCTCCGCCACCATGGCCACCTCGTCCGGGTCGGTGACGCGGCGCAGCCGCACTCCCTCGGGCAGGACCACCTCGGTCGGCTGCCCGGCCACCGGCGTGACCATGACGGCCTCCTCGGGCTCGGCCTCGAAACCGGCCGCGCGCAGCCGTACGCCCAGGTCGCCCGGGGTGTCGTAGTCGTAGAGCTTCCACTCGAACTCACGGCCGAGGCCGGTGAAGTACGCGACCTGGGCCGCGATCGCGGCGTCGGCGTCGTCCTCGGTCAGGTCCGACCACAGCACGGCGTTCCAGCCGCCCTCCCCGCCGACCTGCCGCACCACCGGCCCGTCCCGCTCGACCCGCGCGCCGGGTCCGTCGGGGCGCGCCTCCCGCCGCATCTGCCGATCGAAGGCGGCCATCACGTCATCACCGTTCATCCGGGCACTCCACCAGGTCGCATCCGGTCATGGCAATCGAATTAACCACGAACCGGGCAGGAGACCCCTGATCCCGGGGCCGTACGGCGTGAGCTCACGCCGTACGGGAGGGGCGCGGGGCCAGCGCCTGGCGCTGCGCGGGACTGAGGCGGTCGGGCCTGGCTGCGATGGAGTACGCGCCTCGGCCTGAGCGCTCGACGGTGAGCGGGTCGGTGAGGGCCGGGCGGCGCAGGAGCGCGTTCAGGGCGGCGGCGGTCCGCCCGGCGGGCCAGCCGAGCGACGCGGCCAGGTCGTCCGCCGTCAGCGGTCGCGCCGCGTGGACCAGCGCGGCGATCACCGTCAGCGCGTCGGCCGCGACGGCCTGGGTGAGGTCGTTGTCGGTCATGTGGTCGCTGATGCGCGTGAAGAACCGTCCCATCTCCCGCAGCCGCCGCCCCTGCGGGGTGCCCGGGCCGAAGAGGTCCACGCCCTGCCGCGCCGCCTCGGCGACCTGCGCGTGCGCTCCGACGTCGGCCTTCCAGGCGCGGAGCCAGACGTCGTCCTCGACGCGGTACCGCTCGCGGCGGCCGCCCGCGTCCGGGCCGCGCTCGGCCAGGCCGAGCGATTCGAGGAAGCCGATGGCCTTGGACACCGACGCCGGGCTGACCCGCAGGAGGCGCACGAGGTCGGCCGACGTCAGGCTCCCGGTGTCGGCGGTGAGCAGGCAGACGAACACCCGGGCGGGCATCCGCGGCAGGCCGGTCCCGGTCAGCAGGGTCGCGAACTCCTCCACGAAGCGCCGCGCCTCCTCCGTGCCCGGCCCGGCCTGGGCCTGGCCGGGATCGCCGGCCGCGGCCTTCCGGCTGCGGCGGGCGCGCAGCTCGGCGGCCCGCTGGGCGCGGTCGGGACGGTAGCCCGCCGGGCCGCCGTTGCGGGCGACCTCGCGGGTGATCGTGGACGTGGGCCTGCCGAGCCTCCTGCCCATCTCGGCGTACCCCAGTCCGTCGGCCAGCCACGTCGCGATCCGCCGGCGGTCCTCGTGGGTCAGCCTGCCTCCGGGCATCGGGGCGTCTCCTCTCCAGATGCGTTCACCCACAATACATTGCAACGATCATACGGCGGCAATTGCGTTCATCGGCACGTCTGTTGCAATGATTTCCCTGTTCATAGCGGTAAATGCTCTCTTTTCCGTTGACGATCGTTGAAACGCAACATAGCCTTTCCGCATCTCGAAAGGACATGCCGATGTTGGACATTGAGCGGGCACGCGCCCGGATCTCCGAGCTCCTGGCCGAGTACCGCATCCCCGGCGCCGCGATCGGGATCCTCCACCGGGGGCAGGTCACCACCCTGGCCGCGGGCGTCAGGAACGCGAAGACGCGCGAGCCCGTGACCGGCGGCACCGTCTTCCAGTGCGGCTCCATGACCAAGACCTGGACCGCCCTCGCGTTCATGCGGCTGGTGGACGAGGGGAAGGCCGCCCTGGACGAACCGGTGCGCACCTACCTCCCCGGCTTCCGGGTCGCCGACCCCGGGGTCACCGCCGCGCTCACGCCCCGCCACCTCCTCAACCACACGAGCGGTGTGGAGGAGGCCTACGGCGACCCCGGCGAAGGCGATGACGTGTACGAGCGCATGGTCGCCGCCGTCGCGGGCGCGCCCCAGGTCCACCCTCTCGGGCACACCCACGGGTACAGCGCCGCCCTGGGGTACGCGATCCTCGCCCGCGTCATGGAGGTGATCGACGGCGCGCGGTGGGACGACATCATGCGGGACCGCCTGTTCCGCCCGCTCGGGCTGACCGCCACGAGCACCAGGCACGACCGGGTGGACCCGCGCCGCGCCGCCACCGGGCACCTGGTCCGCTCCCTCGACGAGGGGCCCGTCGTCTCACCGCTGGCCGGCCTGCCGCGCGCCTTCGGCCCCGGCGGGAACATCAGCTCGACCGTCCGCGACGTCCTCGCGATGGCGCACGTCCTCCTCCACGGCGGCCGGGGCCCCGACGGCACGGAGATCGTCTCGGCGGACGCCGTACGCCAGATGATGGAATCGCGGGTCCCGGTGCCGGACCCGTATTCGTTCGGGCCGGAATGGGGGCTCGGGCTCATCGTGTGCGACTGGCACGGCCACACCGTCTACGCGCACGACGGCAGCACCATCGGGCAGAGCGCCCGCCTGCGCGTGTTGCCGGACTCGGAGCTGGCCCTCGTGCTGCTGACCAACGCCGGGCCCCGGGACTCCTTCTACCGGAGGGCGTTCAACGACATCCTCGCCGACCTGGGCGCGCCGGCGATCCCCGAGCTGCCGGACCCCCTGCCCGCGCCGCCCGCGGACCCGTCGAGGTTCGAGGGCGTCTACGGGCGGCCGGGCGCCCGGTACGAGGTCATGGCCGGGGACGACGGGCTCCGTCTCACCTTCACGCCGGACCCGATGGAGGCGCGGCTCACCGGCCTGCCGGAACGCCTCACGTACGAGCTGCGCCCGATCGGCGAGACGCAGTTCCTGATGCCGCCGCGCGGCCCGGCCGAAGACCCCCAGACGGTCGCCATCTACGACTTCCACGACGGGTCCGCGCGGTACCTGCACACCAACTGCCGGGTGAACCCGAGACTTTCGAATCCGACACCGACGAAGGAGAAGAGCACGATGCACGTCATGGCCGTTTCCACCGTTTCCGACACCACCGGTTTCTGGGGCGCGCTCAAGTCGGCGTACGGCCAGTTGCCGCCCGGCGCCGCCTGGACCCTGGCGGTCGCCGGCACCGACGGGACCAGGGCGGTGAACGTCATCGTCCACGACTCGGTGGACACCGTCAGGGCGTTCTTCGAGCGGCACGCCGGACCGTTCGCCACCACGGAGTACTTCGAGGCCGACGCCGCCAACGCGGTCGGCCTCCCCAAGCCCTAGCCGTACGGCGAACCGCCCCGGCCGTACGGCTCAGCCCGTGCGAGCCGTACGGCCGGAGCGGGCCGGGGCCGTACGGCTCCCGGATGCCTGAGCCGTACGGCCCCGGCGGGGCCCGGGTGGTACGGCCCCGGCGGCTCACAGGCGAGGGGGCAGGCCGAAGGCGGGGAAGAGATGGGGGCCGAAGGTGGTGATCTCGGCGACGCGGCCGCCCTCGATCCGCAGGACGTCCAGGTTGACCGCCTCGTAGGACGGCTGGCCCCGCCTCCGGCAGTAGCCGGCGACGGCGGGCTGGCGGTTGGCGCGGGTGGGCAGGTGACGCCAGTCGCCCCAGGCGTCCGGGCCGGTCAGGACGGGGGCCCACATGGCCAGGACGGCGTCGCGGCCGAGGAAGACCGCGGGCTCCGGCGGCATGGTCTGGCGGGCGTCCTCGGCGAGCAGTTCCGCCAGGGCGTCCAGGTCCGCGCCCTCCGAGGCGCGCATGTAGCGGTCGAGCACCTCGCGCTCCTCACGGGTGGGATCGCCGGAGGGGCCCCACTCCGCGCGGCGCTCGGGCAGGTGGTCGCGCATGGTGGCGCGGGCGCGCTGGAGGGCGCTCTTGAGCCCGGCGACGCTCATCCCCAGGGTCTCGGCGGCCTCGGCCGCGGGCTGCCCGAGCACGTCACGCAGGATCAGCACGGCGCGCTGCCGGGGCGGCAGGTGCTGGATCGCGGCGAGGAACGCCAGCTCGATCGTCTCCTTGGCGATCACCACCGCGTCCGGCTCCTCCTCCGGGTCCCCCTGCAGGAACCGGTCGGGGAACGGCTGCAGCCAGGGGATCTCGGCGGGCGAGGACGCGTCGCCCGGCGGCAGCGGCTGGAGCACCGGTGCCCGGCGCGCGGCCGCGTCCAGGCAGGCGTTCGTGGCGATCCGGTACAGCCAGGCGCGGAACGTGGACCGGCCGGCGAAGGTCTCCCGCGCCCGCCAGGCCCGCAGGAACGTCTCCTGCACCAGGTCCTCGGCCTCCTCGAAGGAGCCGAGCATCCGGTAGCAGTGCACCCGCAGCTCCCGCCGGTGCCGCTCGATCCGCTCGCCGAAGGCGTGCTCGTCCTCCGGGGGCGGGATCTCCTCCCCCGCATCGCCCGTGCCACCGCTCATGCCGCGTCCCTTCGATCGCGCTTTCGCCGTACCCCCTGTTATGACGGCTCGCGCCCGGAAAGGGAATCGGTCGCCGGGCGGAGACGGCAGACATGGTCGCACCGCCGGCGCGGTCGGCACAGTGCGCGCGGTGGGCGCGGTGGGCGCGGTGGGCGCGGTCGGCGCGGTCGGCGCGGTCGGCGGGGTCGGCGGGGTCGGCCGCCCGGCGGGGCGAGTGCGGGAGACTGGGACGGTGACCATCGAGAACGGACCGCCCGTCTGGAGCACCTCGATCGTCGTGCTGTCGCTGGCGCGCCGGATCGAGTCCGAGCTGAACGCCGCGCTGACCCCGCTGGACCTCACCGTGAGCAGGCTCGGGCTGCTCGGTCACATCGCGGGTGTGCCGGGCGTCTCCTTCAGCGATCTGGCGCGCATGTCGGGCACGACCGTCCAGACCGTGCACTCGGCGGTGAAGGCGCTGGTGAAGGCGGGGCTGGTGCGGGATCACACCGCTCGCCCCGGGGCGGCCTCCGCGATCGAGGTCACGCCCGAGGGCGAGCGGCTGCTCAAGTCCGCCAGGGAGGCGATCGCGCGGGTGGACGAGCGGCTCTTCGGCCCGGACGGCGACCCGATCCTCCAGGCCGTGAACCGGACCGTGCGGGAGGCGTTCGGCCAGGGCTGACCAGGGCGTTCCCCGCGATACTCCACCCAACCTTCAGGGCACCTGAAGCCAGGGATAGGCTTCAGTCGCCCTGAAGGTTGAAGGAGTTCTCATGGACCATGTCCTGTTATCGGTGCATGTCTTGGCCGCCATCGTGTTCGTCGGCGGATCCGCGGTCGCGGCGAGCCTGTTCCCCCGGTACGCCCCGGTCGCGGGCGACTCCGGCGGCGAGCGGAGCCGCGCGGTCGCCGCGGCCCTGCACCGCATCACCGGCGGGTACGCGGCCTTCGGCCTGATCGTGCCCGCCGCCGGGATCGCGCTGGCCATCGCGCAGGGGCGCATGGGCGAGATCTGGATCACCGTGTCGATGGTCCTAACCGCCGTCGCGGGCCTGCTGCTGGCCACCCAGATCCACCCCCGCCAGCGCAGGGCGCTGGACACCCCCGGCGAGGCGCGGGAACTGCGCATCCTCGGCATGCTCGCCGGCGTCTACAACCTGGCCTGGGCGGTCGTCGTGGTCCTCATGATCGTGCGGCCGGGTACGGAGGCGGCGGCGTGACCGGCGTGCGCGTCCTGCGGATCGCCTCCGCCGTCGAGACGCTCTCCCTCGCCGTCCTGTTCACGAACCTGTTCACCGTCCACGCCGAGGTGATCACGCGAGTCACCGGCCCCGTGCACGGTCTCTGCTACGTGACCGTGATCGGCGCGGCCTCCATGATCCCCTCCAGCCCCGGCGTCCGGCTCCGCGCGCTCATCCCCGGCATCGGCGGCCTCCTCGCCCTGCGCCGCCTCCGGTCCGCGCCGGCGCCCGCCGTACAGAAAGGCTGATCTTCCGATGGACGTCTACGGAGACCTGCCGTTCCCGCGGACCGCGCTGGCCGAGGCCGCCACGCGCTACGCCCGGGAGATCGTGCCGGAGCCGATCTTCAACCACTGCATGCGGACCTACCTGTACGGCCGCGCGCTCGGCGAGGCGCGGGGGATGCGGGCCGGGCACGACTACGACGATGAGCTGCTGTTCCTCGGCAGCGTGCTGCACGACACCGGGCTGAGCGAGCCCGGCGACGGGGACCAGCGGTTCGACCTCGACGGGGCCGACCTGGCGGCCCGGTTCCTGACCGAGCGGGGCGTCGCGGCGGACCGGGTCGAGATCGTGTGGGACGCGATCGCGCTGCACCTGCACTACGACCTCGCCCTGCGCAAGCGGCCCGAGATCGCGCTGGTGTCGGCCGGCGCCGGGTACGACCTGGGCCCGGCCGGGCCGTTCACCCTGCCGGAGGAGTACACGGCCCGGGTGCACGAGGCGCTGCCGCGCCTGCACGCCGCGGCCGTCCTGCACCGGGCGATCGTCGGCCAGGCCCTGGCCAAGCCGCGGAAGGCGCCGCCGTTCAGCCTGCCCGGCGAGCTGGTGCGGCAGGAGACCGGGGCCGTGTGGCCCACCTGGCGCGAGCTGATGAGCACGCCACCGAGCTGGAACGACTACGAGGGCTTCGAGGACGAGGGCCGCGAGCCGGGGGGAGGCGCGGCATGACGCAGGAGCCGAGGCGCGGGCGGTTGTCGCGGCGCGGCCTGATCACCGGCCTGGCGGCCACCGCCGGCGCCGCCGGGGTGGGCGCGGCGCTCGTGGGCGGCGGCCGCGCGGACGGCGCGCCCGCCGCTCCGGCCGCTCCCCCGCCCGCCGGCGCGGCCGCCGCCGTGCCGTTCCACGGAGTCCACCAGCCGGGCATCGAGACGCCGCAGCAGCGGTACGCGATGTTCGTCGCGTTCGACCTGGAGACCACCGACAAGGACCGCAAGCCGCTCCCCGCCGCGAAGATCGCCGCCGGGTTCCGGAGCCTGATGGAGCAGTGGACCGGCGTGGCCGAACGGCTGATGGCCGGGCGCCCGCCCGGCGCGCGCCCGGGCAGCCGGCCCGAGTCGCCGCCGGGCAGCGGGATCGCCGACGGGCTCGCCCCCGCCGGGCTCACGCTCACGTTCGGCCTGGGCCCGGAGCTGTTCCCGCGGATCGGGCGCGAGTCCCTGCGGCCCGGCCGGTTGCGCCCGCTGCCCGCCTTCCCCGGCGACCGGCTGCGGCCGGCCTGGTGCGGCGGCGAGCTGCTCGTGCAGATCTGCGCCGACGACCCGCAGGTGGTGAGCCACGCCTTCCGCGCCCTGCGCAGCCGCGCGCCCGGCATCGCCCGGCTGCGCTGGACCCAGCAGGGGTTCCTGGGGACGTTCGGCGACGCCACCCCGCGCAACCTGTTCGGGCACAAGGACGGCACGGCCAACCCGCGGCCGGGGACGGACCCGTTCGACCAGGCGGTCTGGGCCGCCGGTACCGGCGAGCCCGCCTGGTTCGCCGGCGGCACGTACCTGGTCTTCCGCAAGATCCGGATGGACCTGCCTAAGTGGGACACCTCCACGGCGCGGGAACAGGACGAGGCGATCGGCCGCCGCCGCGACAACGGCGCCCCCCTCAGCGGCGGGCACGAGTTCACGGCGGCCGACTTCGCCAGGACGGGCGCGGACGGGAAGCCCGTGATCCCGGCCGACTCGCACGTCGCGCTGCTGCAGGGCATCTCGATGCTGCGGCGCTCCTACAACTACGACTACGCCTTCCAGGGGCTGACGGAACCGCTGAGCGCCGAGGACGTCCCCGAGCACGAGCACCCTCCCGGAACCCCGCTGCACGACCACGCGGGCGGCGGGCACGACAGCTACGACAGCGGGACGCTGTTCTGCGCCTATGTGCGCGATCCGGAGGAGTTCGTCCGGGCACAGCTCAAACTGGTCGGGACGGACCGCCTCAACGCCTTCATCCAGCACACCGGCAGCGCGGTCTTCGCCATCCCCCCGGGCGTCCAGCCCGGCGGGACGCTCGCCCAGGCCCTGTTCGCCTGATCGGCCCGTCCACCCTGCGCCACGGAGGCCGGCCCCCTTCGCACGGGAAGCGGCCGATCCTTCGTCGCCACAGGAAGGGGCCGCCCCGCCCGGCGCGACGGGAGGGGACCGAGCCGGCGCGGACCTCGGTTCCCCGCGCCGCGGAAGGGGCCGGCCCCCGTGGCGCAGGGACGCGGGCGGGCCCGCCGGCCGTACCGCCGCGCCGCGCCGGAAAGCGGCGGGACGCGCCGGGTCAGGGGGTCCGGGCCTCGATCTGGGCCAGGTGGGCGGCGAGGATCTCCTCGAACGCGCGGCGGCGGTCCGCTCCGAGGGGCCGGATGTCGCGGGCGAAGCGCGCCAGGGCGGGGAAGCGCCCGGGGTCGGCGCCGAGCACCGTGACGCGGAACTGCTCCATGCCCTGTTCGTACTCCTCGGGGCCGATGGCGCTGATACCGGCCTCGGCGGAGATCAGCGCGGCGAGGAGGACCACGATGCGGTGGTACCGCACGGGGACCTCCTCGTCGGGCAGGCCGGACTCGCGCAGGGCCCGCAACAGCTCCTCCATGACCAGCCGGGAACCCGTGCCGCCGGAGCCGTAGCGGCCCCACACCGCGGCGAGCTGGGGCTGCTCGCCGAACGCCTCGCGCAGGCGCAGGGCCACGGCGGTGACGCGCCGCCTCCAGTCGCCCTCGGGGCGGTAGCCGTCCATCGCGGCCAGCAGGACCCGGTCGGAGACCGCGCGCAGCAGTTCGGTCTTGTTGCGGAAGTGCCGGTAGAGGCTGGAGGAGTCGGTCCCGAGCGCCGCGGCGAGCTTGCGCACGCTGAACGAATCGGCGTCGCCCGCGCGCAGCAGCCCCACCGCCGTGTCCAGGATCTCCTCGGTCGACCATCGCCTTCGGCCGGTCATCTCGCCCCCCTCGTCCGGCCTCAGCCTATTTCGGCGATGACCGCGCGCTGGGCGGGAACGGCCACGGCGGGGTCCTCCTGGCGGTAAGCGCTTCCGGGACAGACCGTACCGCCGGCAGGAGGCCCGCGCATTCCCGGCGGAGCGGAGTTGACTAACCGGATGGTTATCTCTAGCTTCTAGGCGAGCCAGTTGAATAACCAGTTAGTTAGGACATGTGATGGCCAACCGTATGTTCATCGACAACCAGTGGGTGCCGGCCCAGGAGACGATGCCCGTCATCAACCCCGCCACCGGCCAGCCCTTCAGCGTCGCCCCGTCAGCCTCCCGGGGCGACGCCGCGAGGGCGGTGGCGGCCGCTCGCCAGGCCTTCGACCATGGCCCGTGGGCGCACACCACTCCCCGCCACCGCGCGGATCTGCTTCGCCGCCTGGGCCAGGCCATGCACGAGCGCCGGGAGGAGCTGGTCGAGCTGGTCGTGCGCGAGAGCGGCTTCCCGCGGCCGCTGGCCGAGGCCGTCCACGTGCAGAGCGCGATCGACTACCTGTACGACGTGGCCGACCGGCTGTTGCCCTCGATGGCCTTCACCACGCCCCTCAACCCGCACACGGCCCCATCGATGACCGGGCGGACGCAGACCACTCAGGGTGTGGTGGCCAGGGAGCCGTTCGGGGTGGCCGCGCTGCTCACACCGTTCAACGCCGCGGTCCCACTGACCGTGCACAAGCTCGCCTCGGCGCTGGCCGCCGGCTGCACCACCGTGATCAAACCGTCCCCGCACACGAGCCTGCAGGTCCTGCTGCTCGCCGAACTCGTCGAGGAGGCCGGCTTCCCGCCCGGCGTGGTCAACGTCATTTCCGGCGACGTGGCCGCGGGGGTGGAGCTGACCAGCAACCCCGGCGTCGACGTCGTCAGCTTCACCGGCTCCGACACGGTCGGCCGCACCATCGCGGCGCAGGCCGCGGCCACCCTCAAGAAGGTGGTCCTGGAACTGGGCGGCAAATCCGCCAACATCATCTTCGCCGACGCCGACCTGGACCGGGCGGCGCTGGAGGTGGTGGGCAACACCGTGACCAACGCAGGACAGGGCTGCCTGCTGCTGACGCGGACCCTGGTGGACGCACGCGTGCACGACGAACTGATCGCCAAGGTGATCCCGATGCTGGCCGCCGTCACCGTGGGCGACCCGGCGGACCCGGCGACGGCCATGGGTCCGCTCATCAGCGCCGCCGAGCGCGACCGCGTCGAGGCGATGATCCGCCAAGGCCGGGCCGAAGGCGCCGTCCTCGCCTACGGCGGCCACCGCCCGGGCGGCCTCGACGGGGGCTTCTACCTGGAGCCGACCCTGTTCACCGGGGTCGAGAACTCCATGACCATCGCCCAGCGGGAGTTCTTCGGCCCCGTCAACGTGGTCATCCCCTTCTCCGGCGACGACGAGGCCGTGCGGATCGCCAACGACAGCGACTACGGCCTCAACGCCGGCATCTTCACCCGCGACTTCGATCGCGCCCACGCCGTCGCCCGCCGGATCCGCAGCGGCACCGTCAACATCAACGCCTCCTGGGGGATCAACCCCGACGCGCCCTTCGGCGGGTTCAAGCACAGCGGCCTCGGCCGCGAAGGCGGCGCCTACGGCATCGCCGAATTCCTGGAGCACAAGTACGTCTCCTGGCCGGTCGGCGTCATCTAACCGGTTGGTCAACCTGTCACAATAGAGGCCATGTCCCGCGCCGAAGCCACCAAGAGTCGCATCCTCCAGGCCGCCACGGCGGAGTTCGCCGCCTACGGCTTCGCCGGCGCCCGGGTGGACCGGATCGCCAAGGCGGCTTCGGTGAACAAGAACCTCATCTACATCTACTTCACGAACAAGGACACCCTGTTCGAGACGGTCTTCGAGGCCGAGGTCGCCAGGGGCCTGGACGCCGTTCCGTTCACCGTCGACGACCTGCCCGGCTACGCCAGGCGTGTCCACGAGCACTGCCGCCGGCACCCCTCGGTCATCCGGCTGGTCGCCTGGCACCGGCTGGAACGCGCGGGCAGGCCCGATCCCACCACGACCTCGCCCTCCCACGCCGCCAAGCTGGCCGCGATCGAGACCGCCCAGCGCGAAGGCCGCATCAGCGACACCTTCGGCCCAGACATCCTCTTGGCGCTCATCGTGGCCCTGGCCACCTCCGACGGCCCCCTCGGAGCCGTCGCCCTCCCCCACCGGCCCGGCGACGCCGAGGAGATCGGCGAGGCGATCGCCGAGGCGGTACGCAAACTCATCTCGTAGGACGGCCCAGAGAAGCCGGATGCACGCACCGCGTGCATAATTGCTGCGACGGCGCCCCGGCGCATCGGCCGCGCGTCTTGGAGGACGGCACAGTGCAGCGAATCGGCATCATCGGAGTGGGCGAGATCGGCAGGGCCATCGTCGAGGGCCTGCTCGGCGGGGACGGCGAGGCGCCGGAGGTCTTCCTCTCACCCCGGGGAGCCCGCGTCGCCGCCGAACTGTCCGGGCGCTTCGAGGGCGTGCGGGTGTGCGCCGGCAACCAGGAGGTGGTGGACCGCTCCGAGCTGGTGATCATCGCCGTGCGCCGCCAGGACCGCCACGAGGCACTCGCCGGGCTGAAGGTGGGCGACGACAAGCTCGTGGTCAACCTGATGGCCGGCGTCTCCATCGACGACCTGCGCCGGACCCTCGCCACCGGCGCCCCGATCGTCCGCGCCATCCCGCTGCCCGCCGTACGCGAGCGCCGCTCGGTCACCGTGACCTGCCCCTCGCACCCGGTGGTGGACGCCCTCTTCGACCGGCTGGGCGGGGCGCTCCCCGTCGCGGACGAGGACGACTTCAACGTCTTCTCCGCGCTGACCGGGACCCTCACCGCCCACTACGCCTACCTCGCCACCCTCACCTCGTGGGCCGCCGGCCACGGCATCGCGCCCGACGCCGCCGACCGGTATGTGCGCGGCCTCTTCCAGAACGTCGGCCGCTCACTGAGCGACGAGTCGCGCCCGCTGCGGCGGCTCGCCGCCGACCACGAGACGCCGCGAGGCAGCAACGAGCGGATCCGCACCACGTGGTTCGACGCGGCCAACGCCACGGCCCTCAAGGAGGCCCTGGACGGCCTCCTCACCGACCTGAGGTGACGCTCCCGGCGGATGGGGCACCGCGAAGATCACCCGCGTCCCCGCCACGCCGTACGCCGCCCCGCGGTGCTCGACGAGAGCGCGAAGCGACCCCCTTCCCATCACAGCGGTCCCGCTGCGACGCGTCAGCGAGTGGTCCCGGAAACCTCGGCGGGGACCGGTGAAGTCCCTCCCGGCGAGAGGCCCGGGTGGAGGAACCGCGCCGCCCGCCGGCCACCAGCGCCTGCCCGGGGCTGATTCAGGCGGAGGGCATCAGGTCCCGGCGGCGCAGGAACGCCAGCCCCGCCGCGGTCAGGGTGACGGCCACCACGGTCAGCCCCAGCAGTGGCGCTGCCGGTGACGCGGCGCCGCCCAGCAACATCGCCGGCACGTGCACGAACGGCGAGAGGTCCAGGATGATCCCGGTGGCCAGCTTGAACTCCGCCAGCAGATCCACGACCAGGAAGAGGCCGAGCGCGGTCCAGCTCACCGCCGCCGCCAGCCGTGGCAACAGGCCGACCAGCAGCGTCGCGATCCCGGCCACGGTCCAGACCGCGGGAAGGTAGGCCAGCGTGGCCCCGGCGACTCGGGCCACGTCGCCGTTGAAGGTGAGCCCGGCCACCGCGCCCAGCACGGTCAGCAGCAGCACCGGGCTCATGACGGCGAACACCAGGTGGCTCAGCGCCCAGCGCAGCCGGCCGACGGGGGTGGACAACAGCAGCTCGGCCCGGCCCGCCGCCTCCTCCGCACGGGCGCGCAGCGCCGACACCAGCGCCGCTCCCGCGACGAGCTGGCTGAGCACGTACATCACGAAGGTGAAGAACACATCCGAGAGCCGGGCGTCGGCGCCACCGAGGGTCGCGGCCAGCTCCCGGAACTGCGGCGTGTCGAGCTGGGTGTGCAGACCGCGCGCCGCCACGCCGAGCAGGGCGCCCAGCGCCCCGAAACCGATCGCGAACCCCGCCAGGGTGCCGCAATGCAGGCGGGCGGCCAGGCCGAACGCGCCCGGCAGAGTTCCCTCGGCGGGTCCGGGGCGGCTGGGAATCAGGCCGCCGGCCACATCACGCCGCGTGGACAGCGCGAACGCGGCCGCCACCAGCGCGGCGGCGAACACCGCGATCAGCCCCAGCACCCACCACTGGTCCCCCGCGTAGGGCCGGGTGAGCCGGACCCAGCCGAACGGCGTCAGCCACGCCAGCCAGCCGACGCCGCCGGTGTCGGCCAGCGAGCGGAGCGCGAACAGCAGCCCGCCGACGGCGATCGCGATGCCGCGCGCCGTACCGGATGACGCGGTGAGCTGTCCGGTGACGGCGGCCACGGCCGCGAACGCCCAGCCGCCCGCGGAGGTGGACAGCCCGAACAGCAGCGAGGAACCCGCGGGCAGGCCGCCCGCGACCAGGGCGGGCACCGACAGCAGACCGTGCAGCAGGTTGGCGGCCAGCACGACCGTGAGCGCGGCGGCCAGCGGGGCGTGACGGCCGATGACACCCGAGGCCAGCAGCTCACGCCGGCCGGTCTCCTCCTCGGCCCGGGTGTGCCTGATCACCAGCAGGATGCTGACGAGCCCGCCGATCAGTGCGAGGGAGGAGCCGAGCGTCCAGGCGGTCAGGCCGCCGACGCTCGCGTCGTAGATGGGGCCGCGCATCGCGAGCTGCGCGGGGTTGGCCGCCGAGGCCGCCGCGAAGGAGTCGCGGGCGGCCTGGGTGGGGTACAGGCCGGTGGTGGCGGAGGCGATGCTCGCCGGCAGCAGCGCGGTGATCGCGATCCACACGGGCAGCAGTACGCGATCCCTGCGCAAGATGAGCCGGATCAGCGTCCCGGTGCCGGTCAGGGTGCCGGTCATCTGGCGGCTCCCTCGTAGTGGCGCAGGAACAGCTCCTCCAGCGTCGGTGGCCGCGTGGTCAGGGTGCGTACGCCCGCCCGGGCCAGCTCGGCCAGGACCGCGGTGAGCGCGTCACCGTCGACCTGGCAGCGCAGCCGCGCGCCGTCCACGCTCAGATCGTGTACGCCGGGCAGGGCGGCCAGGCCGGGCGCGGACCCGATCAGCTCGGCGGTCACGGAGGTACGGGTGAGGTGGCGCAGGTCGGCCAGGCTGCCGGACTCGACGGTACGGCCGGCGCGGACGATGCTGACGCGGTCGCACAGCGTCTCCACCTCCGACAGGATGTGGCTGGACAGCAGCACGGTGCGGCCGTCGCGCTTCTCCCGCAGGACGCACTCGTTGAAGGTCGCCTCCATGAGCGGGTCCAGGCCCGAGGTCGGCTCGTCCAGGATCAGCAGTTCGACGTCGGAGGCGAACGCCGCCACCAGCGCCACCTTCTGCCGGTTGCCCTTGGAGTAGGTGCGGCACTTCTTGCGCGGGTCGAGTTCGAAGCGCTCCAGCAGCTCGGCGCGCCGCTTGGGGTCCAGGCCGCCACGGGCCCTGCCCAGCAGGTCGATGACCTCGCCGCCGGTCAGCGAGGGCCACAGGTTGACGTCGCCGGGCACGTAGGCGAGCCTTCGGTGCAGGTCGGTGGCGTCCTGCCAGGGGTCGCCGCCGAGTAACGCGACCTCGCCCCCGTCGGCGCGCATCTGGCCGAGCAGGATGCGTATCGTGGTGGTCTTGCCGGCGCCGTTGGGTCCGAGGAAGCCGTGCACCTCGCCCGTCTTGACGGTGAGGTCGAGCCCGTCCAGGGCCCTGGTCCGGCCGAAGCTCTTGACCAGGCCGCGGGCGCGCACCGCGGCGTTCATCGCTGTCCCTCGACCTTCTCCAGGCCCGTCCGCGCCTGGTCGAACAGCTCGCGGCCGAGGAAATCCGGTCTGATCAGGTCGAGCTGGGCCTTGCCGGCGCGTAGCGCGCCTTGCGGGGCGTAGAGGTCCGTGCCGAGGGCACGGGAGACGTGCTCGTGCAGCACCGTGATGCCCAGCTTCATGGCCGTCAGCACGGTCGCGCGGGCGCGATGGTCGGCCTCGGAGCGGTCGCCTTGGGCGAGATGTTCCTCCGTCACGCTGACGAGTTCGTCGAACATGGCGGCCGCCGCGGGGGAACCGTCCACCAGCGCGCGGCCGAGGTATTTCATCAAGGGCGGCGCGGTCCGGTGGACGTTCTCGATGAATTCGGGCTTGTCCAGGTTGTGCCCGGTGACGCCGACGGTGATCTGCTCGCGCAGGTAGCTGAGGACGTACTCGTCGCAGGCCTGTCTCAGCTCTTCCTTGGTGCCGAAGTGGTGCTGCACCAGGCCGGGCGAGACCTTGGCGGCCTCGGCGATCCCACGGATGGTCGTGGCCTTGATCCCCTGCTCGGCGAACAGCGCCATCGCGGCGTCGCGGATGCGGGCGCGTGTCGTCAGATCCTCTTCAGAAATTGGTCGCACGTCCAGGAGTCTATACAAACGTATTGCCCGCAATGCAAGTGTTCAACGCTGGCGACTTCCCGCCGACATGGCCGACGTCAAGATCACCGACACCGAGACCCGCCTCGCGCGTCGCCGTGACGGGGCAACGCGCTAGGAACCTTCGCGGCCAAGAACGACCTCGGCTCCCCGCAGTCAAGATCGCTCTCAGCGCCGACGGCTGTCCGCCGGTTCCTCGGCCCCGGGGTCAGGGGGCCTGAGAGGGGGCCGGGGGCTCCGGCTCGCCGGGTGGGGCGATGCGGGGCAGGGCGGCGAGCAGCGTGTCCAGGCGGGCCTCGGCGGCCAGGGCGCGGCGCTCCTCGCGGGTGACGGCCTCGGCCAGGGCGGACCGCGCCTCGGCCTCGCTCCGCCGTGCCTCCTCCAGCTCCGCCCTGATCCGGCCCGCCTCCTCCTGCGACCGGGCCCGCGTGCCCTCGGCGGCCTTCAGCTCGGCCCGCAGGCGCGTGATCTCCTCCTGAGCCCGTACGGCGTGCGCGCGCGCCTCGGCGAGATCGTCACGGACGCGCGCGGTCTCGCTCCGGGCCTCGGCGGTCTCGGCGCGCAGCCGCTCGGCGGCCTGCCTGCTCTCCTCCAGATCGTGTACGGCTCGCGCCCGCGCCTGCTCGGCCTCGCCGCGCAGCCGGTCGGCGGCGTGCAGGCGCTCGCGGAGAACGGCCAGCTCGGAGGCGATCTCGGCGGCGGCGCGGTCGGCCCGGGCCAGGTGCTCGGCCTGGGCGGCGACGGTCTCGCGCAGGCGCTCGATCTCCTCGCGCGCCTGGCGGGCCTCGGCGACGAGGGTGTCGCGCAGGTCCTCGGCCGAGCGCAGCGCCGCCTCCGCCCGGCCCCGCGCCCGCTCGTGCGCGGCCACCTCGTCCCAGGCGGCCCGCCGTACCCGCTCGGCCTCCTCCCGGGCCTGCCCTGCCTCGGCCTCGGCGCGCTCGCGGGCCGCACGGTCCTCCCGCGCCGCCGCCAGCGCCTCGCGCCGTCCGCGTTCGGCCGCCTCGGCCCGCCGTTCGGCCTCCTCCGCCTCGCGCCGGGCCTGGTCGGCCTCGGCCTCGGCGCTGCCCACGCGGTCCAGGGCCCCGGCGCGCACCGCGTCCAGCCGTTCGATCAGCGCTCCGACGGCCTCCCCCAGCCCGGTCGCCGCCGGCACCACCCGCTCGGCCAGCGCCCCGGCCTCGGCCAGCGCCCGCTCCACCTCGCCGCCCTGCCGCACCCGCCGGGCCCGCGAGGCCGCGTCCGCGCACGCCTTCCGGCAGTACCGCCGGGGCCGCCCGCCCTTGCGCCGGCCCTCCTCGTCCAGCGCCTCCCCCGGCAGCGGACTCCCGCAGTACTCGCACCCGGCGCCTGCGCCGCCGTACACCTCGCCCTGAAGCCCCTCGTCCACGCGGATCAAGGTATCAGGTTTCGCGTTTCTTGGCGCGAAACTCAATCGCGTGCGCGCGAAAGGTTAAACACGCTCACGAGAGAAGCACCGTGATAATGCCTGTTATCACGGCTTCACCGAGGAGGTCTCGCGGAAAGAGTCGCCGCCGGGCACACGGCGCGGAGGGAGGCGGCGCGGAGGGAGGGTGGAGCGTCACGCTCCACCGGCCGGGGCGAGCGGCTCGGTGTGTGAGCGGCTTCACCGATCAGGAATCCGCCGCCGCGTCGTCAGTTCTGGCGGCCCCTCGCCACCCGCGGAAGGATTGACGACCATGACCGACGGCACACCGCCGGGCGCAGACAAGGCCGCGTTCATCGCGGCGGCCCGTTCGAACGACACGGCGCAGTTCGCGCTCATCACCGAGCGCTACCGGCGAGAGCTGCAGGTGCACTGCTACCGGATGCTCGCGAACTACGAGGACGCCCAGGACATGACGCAGGAGACGTTCCTGCGGGCCTGGAACGGGCGGGCGTCGTTCAGGGGCCACGCCGCGCCGCGGACCTGGCTGTACCGGATCGCGACGAACGCCTGCCTGGACTTCCTGGACAAGCACGGCGACCGCGCGCCCGGGCCCGCCGGACCGCCGGGCGCGGGCTCGGAGGTGCACTACCTGCAGCCCTACCCGGACCGGATGCTCCCGGAGGATCCGCAGGAAGCGGTGGTGGCCAGGGAGACGATCGAGCTGGCGTTCATCGTCGCCGTCCAGCACCTGCCGCCGCGGCAGCGGGCGGTGTTCATCCTGCGCGACGTCCTCGGGTGGCCGGCGCCGAAGGCCGCCGACGCCCTCGAACTGACCGTCGCGTCGGTGACCAGCGCGCTGCAGCGGGCGCGCGTGACGATGCGCGGGCGACTGGCCGGCCGCCGCCTCGACTGGCGGCGCCCCGCCACGCACGAGCTGTCGGACGACGAGCGCGACGTGGTGAAGTCGTACATCGACGCCCATGAGCGCAACGACCTCGACGGGCTGATGGCCCTGCTCCGCGACGACCTGCGCTTCACGATGCTGCCCGATCCGGGCGCCCTGGTCGTCTCGGCCGAGGACGCGGTGGACGGCTGGGTCTCCAGCGGGCTCTTCCGCCCCGGCTACGACGACTGGCGCTGCGTCGCCACGACGGTCAACCGGATGCCCGCCGCCGCGCTGTACCTCCGCCGCCCCGATGACCCGGACCACCGCTTGTTCACGATGGCCGTCCTGCGCGTCGTGGACGGGAAGATCATCGAGCTCACCGGATTCGACGCCACCGGCAAACCCTGGCTGGGCCTGCCCGCCGCGCTGTGATCACACGCCGGCGCGGCGACGCGAGCACGCCCGCCCCGCCGGTGCCGCCGGCGGGACGGGCTGCCTCATCGCCGAGGGCCACGGTGAGCAGCCAGGAAGGATCCAGGCCCGGCCTCATGAGCCGGGCAGTCGATGCGCGCTCATCGCCTCGTCTCGTATCGGGTCAGCACCACGCCGCCGGGGAAAGTCCGTGTCTCGACCAGGTTCAGGTTCACCCAGTTGTCCAGCGCGGTGAAGAACGGCGTGCCGCCGCCCACCAGGACCGGATGGGTGACGACCGCGTACTCGTCGATCAGCCCGGCCCGCATGGCGGCCCCGGCGAGCGTCGCGCCGCCGATGTCCAGCGGGCCGCCGTCCCCGGCCCTGAGCCGGGCGATCTCGGCGACCGCGTCGCCGGTGACCAGGCGGGTGTTCCAGTCGACCCGGTCGATCGTGGACGAGAACACCACCTTCGGCATGTCCCGCCAACGCCGCGCGAACTCGATCTCCGCCGGGGCGGCGCCCGGCCGCTTGTCGGCGGTCGGCCAGTGGGAGCTCATCGCCTCCCACAGCTTGCGCCCGTACAGCGCCAGGCCCGTCGCCTCCACCCGGTCGGACCACCACTGGAACAGCTCGGCGCTCGGCGACGAGTCCGGCCCCTCCCCTCCGCTCCAGCCGAGGTCGTCGCCGGGCGCGGCGATGTAGCCGTCCAGGGTCACGTTCATGCCGAAGGCCAGTTTCCGCACCATGTCATCCTCTCGGTAAGCCGCTCTCACACGTACAGACGGGCGCGGCGCGGAAACCTAATCGGGTACCGGTGAGGAACGTGCCATGGGCCCCAACGTGCGGGCGCCGGCCAAGGAGCTGGTGGCCGCCGAGCGCGTGGCCGCCGAGCGGATCCGCTACCGGCTGCGGGGTTCCTACTCGTACTACTATCGGCGGATGCCGGCGCCGCTGCCGCGGGAGTTCGAGTGCCACAAGGTCGACGGGGTGGTGCCCGGCTCCGGCGTCTCATGCAGGGCAACGGGCCCAAGCACCTGGTCTACCTGGCCCTGGAGGAACTCGGCCGGGTGGCCCGCACCACGAATTCCGTCGCCGGACCGGCCCGCCCTGCCGCCCCTTCGGCGCCCGCGACCCCATGCGCCGCCGGACCGACGACCCCCGCACCACCACCCGGCCGCATGGCGTCGCAACTCGGCGATCACAACGAGACAACCGGACGCTCCCATGCCAGCTCATGATCGATCTGCCAACCGGTGAGGACGCCCCCATGGACGGAAGCACGGTTCTCCGAACGGCCGGCGAATGCGCGAGATTCCTGCACTCGATATCAGACCGGGCCTGGACGACGGTTCCCATTCCTGGCCTGGACTGGACCGTCGCGCAGGTCGTGGCCCACATCGGCGAATGCCTGCTGTGGTACTCCACCGACCTTGTCGCAGGTGACGAAGAGCTCAGCACCATGGACATGAGTGTCCGGCCCGAGTCCGCTCCGGCGGACCTCGTCGCCACACTGAACTCCTTCGCCACAGTCCTGGCGCGCGTCATCGACGGCGCACCACCCCAGGTTCGCGGATGGCATCCCCATGGCCTCGCTGACGCCTCCGGCTTCGCCGCCATGGCCTGTGATGAGATGCTCGTCCACCCCGCCGATGCCGCCCACGGCGTCGGCCGGGCCTTCGTTCCCTCGCAGGAGCTGAGTCACGCGACCCTGCGCCGCCTGTTCCCCTGGGCACCCGCCGATACCGAGCCGTGGACAACGCTGCTCTGGGCCAACGGCCGTGCTGACCTCCCTGGCCATGAGCGGCAAGTCGGCTGGAGATGGCACTGTGCCCCCCTGGCCGAGTGGGACGGCGTCAATCCGATCAAGCGTTCCTTGACCTGAGCGGTTCGAGTGAGAGGTGCGCATGGAGCCCGAACCCCTGCCGCCTGCTTCCCCGCCTGCCGGACCGGCTTGAAGGAGACCGGACGGCGACCCCTCACCGGGACGCCGCGCGACTCCGGCACGTTGTCCGGTTCATCGTTCGGATGCGTCCGGCGATCGCCCGCCCGGCGGCCGGCATGACCGCCGCCCCGAAGATCACCGCCCGGTGCCGCGGAGACGTCACCCCGGCCGCGGCCACTGATCTGCCATTGGGAGGCGTTGCGGGAGAAGACGAGTTGGCGGTGGGCGCCACCGGGGGTGAGCGCGGGGATGTCGGAGAGCTGGTCGGGGATCGCCGAGTCGTCGATGGCTCGGCGGGTGTAAAGGCCATCTCCCTCCTCTGTGACACCAGCGCCTCGCCACCGTGATCCGCGCACACGCGACGACGGACCGCCGTCAGCGGGCGGCGGCCGTACGGCGTCGATGGCGAGCGTGCAGCAGGTCCGCGGTGGCCTGGTCGGCGGGCAGGAACGCCTCCAGGCGGAGCTCGGCCAGCGTGACGTCGGTGGCGGTGGCGAAGGAGGTCAGCGTGGTGATGAGGCGTAGCTCGCCCTCCGCCGTGGCCAGTCGCATCGGGACGGCGAACCCCAGGTGCGCCGGCCCGATCGGGCCCTGGGGCACGTACCCGGCCAGCTCGGTGACGAAGTCGTCGAGGCGCGGGTCCGGGCTGTGCCGGGCCCTGGCCCGCAGGTTCTCGACGACGTGCCGTCCCCACTCGGCCAGGTTCGCCACCCGTGGCGCCATGCCCTCGGGATGGAGCATGAGCCGCAGCATGTTGACCGGCGGCCGGAGCAGCTCGGGCGCGGCGCCTTCGGTGAACACCTCGACGGCCTCGTTGGCCGCCACGACGCGTCCGTACGGGGCGAGGACCAGCGCCGGGTACGGCAGGTGCCCGTGCATGATCTGGTCGAGCGCGGCGCGGACCGGCCGCAGCGCGGCCTCGTCCAGGGCCGACTCGGGGAACACCGGCGCGTACCCGGCCGCGACCAGCAGCTCGTTGCGTTCGCGCAGCGACAGGCCCAGCGACTCGGCCAGCCGGATCACCATCGCCCGGCCCGGCAGCGAGCGCCCGCTCTCGACGAAGCTCAGATGGCGCTGGGTGGTGCCGGCGCGTGTGGCCAGCTCGAGCTGGCTGATCCGGCGAAGACGGCGCCACCGGCTGAGTTCCGCCCCCACCCCATGCTGCTGGATTGTCCTGCTCACCATCTGTTTCCTACCGCATGTCCGAGGCGCCCGGCGATTCCCTGGAGGGAATTGCCGGGCGTCACCGCGCCCGCGCACCATCGGGACCCGGTCCGGCGGGCGATCCCGCGTCCGCCGGTGGCACGAGTGTGAAGGCAGGTCCTTTGATGAAGAGTTACCGTCTCGATCCCGGGCAGACGGGCGCCCGGCTCTCCCTCGTCGAGCGGGACGCGCCGGAACCCGGGCGTGGCCAGGTCCTGGTGCGGATGCGTGCGAATTCGCTGGGGTTCCGCGACCTGATGGTGCTGGCGGGCACGTATGTGCTCCCGGTCAGCCCGGGTGTCGTGCCGGGTTGCGAGGGAGCGGGCGAGGTCGTGGCGGTCGGCGAGGACGTCACCCGGGTCAAGCCCGGCGACCGGGTCGCCGCCACCGTCTTCCCCCGCTGGCTCGACGGCCCGTTCAGGCGCGAGAACGCGGCCCAGCTCGGCACCACCATCGACGGTGTGTGGACGGAGTACGCGCTGCTGAGCGAGGACGGCGTCGTCCCCCTCCCGCCGCACCTGTCGTACGAGGAGGGGGCGGCGCTCCCGCTGGCGGCGGTGACCGCGTGGAACGCGCTGACCACCGGGGCGCCCGTGCGTCCCGGCGGGGTGGTGCTGACCCTCGGCTCCGGAGCCGTGTCGCTGTTCACCTTGCAGTTCGCCAAGCTGGCCGGCGCCCGGGTGATCATCACGACGTCCACGGAGAGCAAGGCCGAGCGGCTGCGCGCGCTCGGGGCGGACGAGGTGATCAGCTACCGGGAGCACCCCTCCTGGTCGGTTCAGGTACGCGCGCTGACCGACGGCCGGGGCGCCGATCGCGTCGTGGACGCGGCGGGCCCGCTGGAGCAGTCGCTCAAGTCGGTGGCGCCCGGCGGCGAGGTGGCGTTCGTCGGTTACTCGCTGTCGGGTGAGGTGGGCGCCCAGCCCCTCGACCCGGGGACGCTGTTCATGGCGGGCGCGGTGCTGCGCCGCGTGGCCACGGGCAGCCGCGCGCACTTCGTCGAGCTGAACCGCACCGTGGAGGCCCACCGCCTGCGGCCGGTGATCGACCGGGTGTTCCCGTTCGAGCGGCTTCCCGAGGCCCTGGAGCACTGCAGGTCACACGAGGGCTTCGGCAAGATCATCATCAGCCACGGCGGCTGAATCGCGCGTGTCCCGGACGCGGCGGCGACCGTGGGCGCGCAGCGAGCCGCGCGACACGCCGCCGCCCCCGACGATCACGTGGGTGGTGCTGGTCTCCTCGGCCGGTTCCGGGTGATGCCCGCGTCAGGGGGTGGCGGGCTGGCGCCAGCCGTGGGCCAGGATGTCGAAGATCGTCTCGACGGCGGCCCGGGGGTCGCGGCGGCCACGGGCGAGGGCGGGGATCTCCAGGACGTAGCGGGCGAGGGCGGCGCAGGCGAGGTCGTCGCGGTCGGCGCCGAACGCGTCGGCGACGGCCGCGGCGAGGGCTTCGGTGTGCCGGGTCCACATCCGCTCGGCGTAGGCGCGCAGTTCGGGCGTGGAGTCCACCAGGCGGGCGAACTCCGCCTGCTGGGGGTGGGTCTCGAACGGGATCCAGGTGTCCAGGACATGCCGGCGGAGGGCGTCGAGGACGCTCTGGCCTGGCAGGCGCTGCGCGACGGCCGCGACCAGCCGTGCCTCGCGGTCCTGGTCCTCGTCGAAGACGAGTGCTTCCTTGCCGGGGAAGTGCTTGAACACCGTGGTGGTCGACACGTCTGCGGCGTCGGCGATGTCACGGATGCTCACCTGGTCGTAGCCCCGTTCGAGGAAGAGCCGCAGGGCCGCGTCGGCGATCGCCTGCCGCGTGGCCGCCTTCTTGCGCTCGCGGCGCCCGGCGGAGGACACAGTCATGGATGAAGCGTATCCCATGATGAAACCAGGCAAATTGTGGTTTGAGTACATTAGTTGACTCATTGCACTTTTGTACTTAGTCTCGTCAGTGTCACGAGGCCCGGGCCGGCACGTCCTTCCAGGTCGGCGCGGCGCTCGCCCCTCACGGGCTTCGGCGTCCCTCCGCCTGCCCGCGAGGCCGATGAGCGTCCGGCCCCATGCCGGAGGCCCCGCCCCCCCTGATCGGAAGGAAGCAACCATGTCTTCTCCCGCGCCCCACAACGCCCGTATCAGCGTCATCGGCGCCGGCCCCGGCGGCCTGACCTGCGCCCGGATCCTCCAGCGGAACGGCCTGGCGGTCACCGTCTACGACCGCGACGCCGGACCGGACGTCCGCGACCAGGGCGGCAGCCTGGACCTGCGCGCCGGCGACGGCCAGGTCGCGCTGCGCGAGGCCGGCCTGCTGGAGGCGTTCTTCGACCTGGCCCGCCCCGAGGGGCAGGAGATGCGCCAGATGAACCCCGAAGGGCAGGTCCTGTTCCACCACGTCCCCGGCGACGGCGAGCTGTTCAAGCCCGAGATCGACCGGGGTCGGCTACGCAGCCTCCTGCTGGACTCCCTCCAGCCGGGGACGGTGCGGTGGGGCCACGCCCTCACCGCGATCAGCGGGCCGGCCGGCGGCCCCCGGCTGCTGCACTTCGCCGACGGCGGCACCGTCGAGACGGACCTGGTCATCGGGGCCGACGGCGCCTTCTCCCGGGTCCGCCCCGCCGTGTCACCCGCCGTCCCCCGGTACAGCGGGGTGAGCTTCCTGGAGGCGTGGTTCTCCGACGTCGACGACCGCCACCCCGGCATCTCCGACCTCGTCGGCCAGGGCGGCGCCGCCGCGGCCGACGGCGAACGCGGCCTGTTCGCCCAGCGCAACAGCGGCGGCCACATCCGCGTCTACATCATCCGGCGCGCCCCCGCCGACTGGATCGACCGGAACGGGCTGACCACCGGCGACACCGAGGCCATCCGCGCCCTGCTCCTCCAGGAGTACGCGCACTGGTCCCCCGGCCTGCGCCGCCTGATCACCGACAACGACGGACCCTACGTCGACCGCCCCATCTACGCCCTGCCCGCGCCCCACACCTGGGCCCACGACCCGGGTGTCACCCTCCTCGGCGACGCCGCCCACCTCATGCCCCCGCTCGGCGTCGGCGTCAACCTCGCCATGCTCGACGCGAGCGAACTCGCCCTCGCCCTCGCCGGCGCCCCCACCGTCGGCGACGCCCTCCGCGCCTACGAGCGGACCATGCTCCCCCGCTCCACCGAGACGGCCAAGCTCCTGGAAGGCGCCGCCGAGCACCTGCTGTCCACCGAGCTCCCCGACTTCGCCCGCGACGACACCCCCCAGCCCTGACACCTCCCGGAGGTGGAAGCGGGATCAGCACACCGCGAGGTGATCATGCCGCCCAAGCCGCGCCGCCGCGCGAAGCCTTCGTGGCGGCCGTCGCGCGGGGTCGGCCCGCCACGGGCGGCCGCGTCGGTGGAGACCGGCGCGGCCGGGGCGGCTCCGGGTCAGTGCCGGCCGAGGACGCAGAACTCGTTGCCCTCCGGGTCGGCGAGGACGATCCAGGGGACGTCGCCCTGGCCGACGTCGGCGGGGGTCGCGCCGAGGGTCTTCAAGCGGGCCACCTGCGCGGCCTGCTCGTCGAAGGGCTCCGGCAGCAGGTCGAGGTGGACTCGGGTGCGGATGGGCTTCGCGCCGGGCGCCGGGCGGTGGAACTCCAGGTGCGGCCCCGTGCCCTTGGGCGAACGCAGCGCGACCCGGTCGTCGGTCTCCTCGTACGCGGCCCAGCCGATCGCCTCGCCCCAGAACCGGGCCAAGGCCCGCGGGTCCTCGCTCTCGACCACGATCCTGGCGATGGGCCCGGCGTCCCGGTAGACCTCCGAGGGCTCCAGCACGCCGAACACGTTGCCCTCCGGGTCGGCCAGGGGCGTCCACGGCACGTCGCCCCGGCCCGCGTCGGCGGGAGTCGCGCCGAGCTCCGTCAGGCGCGCGACCAGCTCCGCGTGATGGGCGGCGGAGGTGGTGGCGAGGTCGACGCGCACCCGGTACTGAACCGTCTCGGGGTCCGGGACGATGACGAAATCGATGTAGAAGGCGGCCGGGTCAGGCCAGGAGAACCCCTTGGGTTCGAGGTTGGTCACACCGGGCGCCTCGCTGGAGACATCCCAGCCGAGCGCCTCCGCCCAGAACCGGCCGAGGGCCGAGTCGTCCCCGGCCTTGACATTCACCTGAACAGGTCGCAATGACATGCCGCATACCTTAAGCCCATCGGACGAACCGGCATGAACCGCGCGCCGGACGCCCGGCCGCAGGCCGTATCGGCCGGTCAGCGCCCCCGCGACCTCCGTTCCGCCCCGGCCCGGCACGCCCCCGCCCGCCCCGGCCCGGGCCGTCCCAGCCCTGCCCGGCCCAGGCCGGCCCGTCCCGCCCCTGCCCCACCCGGCCTGTCGTGACCGTGGTGATCGCCGCCGCACGCGGGCAGGAGCCGTACGACGAGGCCGGCCGAGCGGCGTCGCCCGGAGACCGAAGATGCATGCGCTTGCATCTAGTACGCGCGAGTGCTTATAGTTGGTTTTGTCCAACCAACCTTTCGGGAGTGGTGTGAGGATGGAAGAGGTGCCGGACGGCGAGGACGGACCGCCTCGCCAGCATCGTGCGGCCGTCGACGACGTGGCGGCGGCGTTGGCCACGGTGGGCAACTGGATGTTCGCCCCGGCCACGCGGCGCAAGATCATGGCGTCCTCGGGGCTGGAGCTCTCCCTGGGGGACTACACCCTGCTGGCCCAGGTGTCGCTGCACGCGCCGGTGCGGCTGTCGGTCCTGGCGGAGCTGATGGAGGTGGACAAGTCCACCCTGTCGCCGCCGGCCAAACGCCTGGAAGCGCGCGGCTTCATCGAACGCCGGCCCGATCCGGCCGACGCCCGGGCCCAGTTGGTCAGCGTCACCCGGGACGGGAAGCTGGCCATCAGGAAGCTCTGGAAGGCGCGCGCGGCCGCCGTCGCCGCCCTGATGGCCGACTGGGAGACGGCCGACATCGAGCGGCTGGCCACGAGCCTCGGCGCGCTCAGCGAATCGATCAAGAAAGGACGATGAGGCGCTCCCTGTTCCAACATCCGTCCGCGCCGGGGCATAGCACCCCGGCCGCCTAGGACTCCGCCGCTCCGCACCACCCCCGGCCCGCGGCGTGCCCCGGCGCGCCGCCCGCCATCCCCGAACACGCCGCCGCGCCTCCATCCGCGGCGCCGATCCCCCGGCACAGGCCCGGGCTGCCGTAGCCCCGCCGAGCCCGTTTCCCGCGCGCCCTGACGCGGCGCCGCCGTCCGCGCGTCCGCATCGTCCCGTCCGCGTCGTCGCGCGCGTCCAAACCCTGTTTCTCCGTCTGGAGTGATGTCATATGCGTGCCGTACTGCTGCACGAGTTCGGGCCACCGGCCCACCTGCGCGTCGAGGACGTGCCCGCGCCGAGACCGGCGGTCGGCGAGGTCGCCGTACGGGTGGCCGCGGCCGGCGTCCAGTTCCTGGAGACGCAGATCCGCGCGGGGACGATGCGCGGGGCGCTCGGCGGCGCGCCTCTGCCGGTGATCCTCGGCAAGGAGGTCGCCGGAGTCGTCACCGAGGTCGGTCCCGGCGGCGACGCCTCCCTGATCGGCACGCGGGTCCTGGGCAGCACCACCGGCCTGGGCGGGTACGCCGAGACCGCCGTGGTCCCCGCCGGAGCCCTCCTCCCGGTCGCCGACGGGATGGGCCTGCCCGAGGCCGTCGCCCTCCACCGGTACGGCGCCACCGCCCAGGGCCTGGTCAGGGCGGCCCGCGTGACGGCGGGTGAGCGGGTGCTGGTGATGGCGGCCGCGGGCGCCGTCGGCACGATCCTGGTGCAGTTGCTCAAGCGGGCCGGGGCGACGGTCGTCGCGGCGGCGCGCGGGGAGCACAAGCTCGCCCTGCTCTCCGAGCTGGGGGCCGACCACGTGGTGGACTACTCGCTCGCCCGCTGGACCGGCCGCGCCCGGGACGCCGCGGGCGGGCCGATGGACGTGGTCTTCGACCATGTCGGCGGCGCGCTCGGACGCGAGGCCCTGGAGCTGCTCACCCCGGGCGCCGGACGCCAGATCGTGTTCGGGTTCTCCAGCGGCACGCCGCTGGAGGTGCGGCCGATGGAACTGCTCGGCCGGGGCCTGACCCTGACCGGGTTCAGCGCCGGTCACATCTGGAGCAGGCCCGCCCTCGCCCGCGAGCTGGTGACCGAGGTCCTGGACCTGGCCGCCGCCGGGCTGATCACACCGGTGATCGGCCAGCGCTTCCCACTGGAGCGGGCCGCCGACGCGCACGCCGCCATCGAGGCGCGCGGCACCGTCGGCAAGACCCTGCTCATCCCCTGACCGATTCCCGAGCGAAATCCCCGAACGGGCTCCCCGAACGGGCTCCCCGAACGGGCTCTCCGAACCAATCCCTGAACGCCCCCGCCGGCTCCATCAGCGCGGGGTGAACGTCGAACAAGTCACCAAGGAGTAAGACACCATGTCCTCTTCCCCCAAGGTCTTCGTGGCCGGCGCCACCGGGCTGCTCGGCGGCCAGATCGTCCGGGCCCTCCTCGACCAGGGCGCCCACGTGCGGGCCCTGGTCCGGCCCGGCGCCCCCGAGGAGAAGAAGAACGCCCTGACCGGCCTGCGGGCCGACGGCCTGGAACTGGTCGAGGGCGACATCACCGACCCGGCCGAGCGGCTGGCCGAGGCCGTCGGCGACGCCACGACCGTGATCTCGGCCGTCCAGGGCGGCCCCGAGGTCATCGTGGAGGGGCAGGTCAACCTCGTGCGCGCCGCGGAGAAGGCGGGCGCGAAGCGGTTCATCCCCTCCGACTTCGCCTTCGACCTGACCAAGCTGGACGACGGCGACAACTTCATGATCGACTGGCGCCGCCAGGCGGCCGCCGCGCTGACCGGCGCGGGCGTCGAGGTGGTCTCCGTGCTCAACGGGGCCTTCTACGAGGTGATGATCGGCTTCATGGGGCTCGTCGACTGGGAGCAGGGCACCCTGTCCCACTGGGGCGACCCCGACCAGCCGCTCGACATGACCTCGGTGCCCGACACCGCCGCCTTCGCCGCCGCCGTCGCCCTCGACCCGGCCGCCACCGGCACGCTGCGCTTCGCCGGTGAGGTCATGTCGATGCGCGAGTTCCACGACGCGGTCCAGCGCGGCTCCGGCCGTACCCTGCGACTGCGGCACCTCGGCACCGCCGACGACCTGCGCGCGGAGATCGAGCGCCGGGCGGCGGCCTCCCAGAACCCGTTCGAGTACGTGGCGCTGCAGTACCAGTGGTGCATGGTGACCGGCAAGGCCAAGTTCGACAGCCTGGACAACGCCAGGTACCCGCAGGTCACGCCCCAGCCGCTGGCCGACTTCGTCCGCGCCGGCGCGCCCGCCGCCTGACAGGCGGGCCGGCAGCCGGGGCCGGGGCGCGGCCACGACCGGACCGTGCCCCGGCCCCGGCTCACCCGGCCACTTCGCCCTGGTGCGCGCCATCGAGGCCGAGGCGGCCCACATCCCGCCGCCGATCCTCAAGGCGTGGGCCGCCGCCGGTCGTCCTCGCCGCCGGGCCCGGCCCCGCGCCGTGCTCACCGCGAGGCCCCGGCCGTACGGCTGCCGCCCCCGGCCGGGGCCTCCTCGTCGAAACGTCATCGCCTGCGGCGCGCTCCGCGGTGATTCGTGGGTGATCGCCGGGTTGTGCTTGAATCACGGTCGGCCGACTGGAGGGGGGCGCGGTGGCGGTCGAGGCCGAGGGGCTGTTCGAGTTGCCCGATGCTCCGCCGTCCGCGACCCCGTCGTCCGGCTCCCGGGCGTCCGGCTCCAAGTCGTCCGGCTCCAAGTCGTCCGGCTCCGCGGCATCGGGCTCCAAGTCGTCCGGCTCCGCAGCGTCCGGTTCCCGGGCGCCGGGTGCCGCGGCGTCCGGTGCCTCGCCGGCGGAGCGGGCGGGGGCCGGGGCGCCGCTGGCGGTGCGGATGCGGCCGCGCACGCTCGACGAGGTCGTCGGCCAGGACCACCTGCTGCGTCCCGGCGCGCCGCTGCGGCGGCTGGTCGAGGGCGGGGCCGCGGCGTCGGTGCTGCTGTACGGCCCGCCGGGCACCGGTAAGACCACGATCGCGCGCCTGCTCGCCACCGCGGGCACCCGGCACTTCGCCGCCCTGTCGGCGCTGACCAGCGGGGTGCGGGAACTACGCGAGGTGATCGGCGACGCGCGCCGCCGCGCCCGGCCGACCGTGCTGTTCATCGACGAGGTGCACCGCTTCTCCAAGACCCAGCAGGACGCGCTGCTCGGGGCCGTCGAGGACCGCGTCGTGGTGCTCGTGGCGGCCACCACGGAGAACCCGTCGTTCTCGGTGGTGTCGCCGCTGCTGTCGCGGCTGCTCGTGCTGCAGCTCCGGTCGCTGACCGAGGACGACGTGCGCGAACTGCTGCGCCGCGCGGTGAAGGACCCGCGCGGCCTCGGCGGCTCGGTCTCGCTGACGGCCGAGGCCGAGGAAGCCCTGGCGCGCCTCGCCGCGGGCGACGCCCGCAGCGCGCTGACCGCGCTGGAGGCGTGCGCCGACGGGCTGGCCGGCACGGGCGGCTCGGTGATCGACGTGCCGGCCGTGGAGCTGGCCGTCACCGAGGTCACCGTGCGCTACGACCGGCAGGGCGACCAGCACCACGACGTCATCAGCGCGTTCATCAAGTCGATCCGCGGCTCGGACCCCGACGCCGCGCTGCACTACCTGGCCCGCATGCTCGTGGCCGGGGAGGACCCGCGGTTCATCGCCCGGCGGCTGATCGTGCACGCGAGCGAGGACGTCGGGCTGGCCGACCCCACCGCGCTGCAGGCGGCCGTCGCCGCCGCCCAGACCGTCCAGTTGATCGGGATGCCCGAGGCCCGCCTCGCCCTGGCGCAGGCCACCGTGCACCTGGCCATGGCGCCGAAGTCGAACGCGGTGATCGCCGGCATCGACGAGGCCATGTCCGACGTCCGCGCGGGCGCGGTCGGCGAGGTGCCCGCCCACCTGCGGTACAGCCGCTACGCGGGCGCCGGGGAGCTGGGCAACGGCATCGGCTACCGCTACCCCCACGCCGGCCCTGAAGGGGTCCTGGCGCAGCAGTACCCGCCGGACGAGCTGGTGGGGAGGGACTACTACCGCCCCACGGAGCACGGCGGGGAGCGTGCCCTGCGCGAGCGCCTAGCGTGGCTCCGCCGCGCCGTCCGCGGCGGACGGGGCCGCCCCGATCACGCCGGTGAGCCGGACGCGCCGTAGCGGGCGGCGATCGCGGCGGCGCGGTCGCGCAGGGAGGCGCGCAACCACTCCGGGGCCAGGGCCTCCGCGTCCGCGCTGAGCTGCCACAGCGCCCACACGGCGTGCCGCGAGTCCTGGAAGGTCACCTCCATCCGGAGCAGGCCGTCCGCGTCCGTCTCCTCGGTGAGAACGGCCAGCGCGGTGCCCACCAGTTCCTCCCGCCGCGCCGGGCGCAGCCGTACCAGCACGGTGACCTGGTCGCCGCCGGTGCGGAACCGCCGGCCGCGTTCCCGCCAGGCCCGGTCCAGGTCGACCCGGTCCGGCCGCTCGGCGGGCTCGGGGAGCTCCTCGGCGGCCGCGATCCGGGACAGCCGGTAGGTGCGGTCCTCGCCGGATCTGGAGGCCAGCAGGTAGCCCTGGTCGCGCACGGTGACCAGGCCGATCGGGTCCACCGTGCGCCACCGCGGGGCCTGGCCCACGGCGGCGTAGTGGATGCGCAGCTTGTGCCCCGCGAGCACCGCGCGGCGGACCTCGGCCATGACGGCGTCCGGCACCTCCTCGGCGGCCAGCCGGCGCGAGAGGAGGTCGGTCTCGGGGTCGATCAGCAGTCGCTCGGCCGCCCCGGCGGCGATGGCCCGGTAGCTCTCGGGCAGCGCGTCGACGACCTTGAGCATCGCCGAGGCGAGCGCCGAGCCGAGGCCGAACGCCTGCGCGCCGCGCCGCGACCCGGCGATCAGCAGGGCGAGGGCCTCCTCGTGGGTCAGCCCGGTGAGCTCGGTGTGGAAACCGGGCAGCAGCGCGAACCCGCCGTGCCGCCCGCGTTCGGCGTAGACCGGGACGCCCGCCGCCGACAGCGCCTCGATGTCGCGGAGCACGGTGCGGGTGGACACCTCCAGCTCGCGGGCGAGCGCGGCCGCGGTCATCCGGCCGTGCTGCCGCAGCAGCAGCACCAGCGAGACCAGCCGGTCGGCGCGCATGCGGAAACTCTACAGAAATACACGACACAGGATGTCGTGATTCGCTGGGAGGCTTTTCAGCGCGACGCCGGGCGGCGGGGCCCCTGGCGTACGCGATCCCGACGCAATCGAATGGAGCTGATATGGCTATGGATCGAACCGCTGTCAACCCGTGGGCGTGGTCGGTCGAGCTGGGGTACAACCAGGGGGAGGTCGTCTCCGGGCAGACCCGGACCCTGTACTGCTCGGGGCAGACCGCGATGAGCGGCGAGGGCAAGCCCCGGCATGACGGCGACATGGCGGCGCAACTGGCGCTGAGCCTGGACAACCTGGAGGCCGTGCTCGCCGAGGGCGGGATGTCCCTGGCGAACCTCGTCCGGCTCAACGTCTACACCACCGACGTGGACCTGCTCTTCCAGCACTACGGCGTGCTGGCCGCGCGGCTGGGCGCCGCCGGGGTCGCGCCCGCGACCACGATGCTCGGCGTGACGCGGCTGGCGATCCCCACCCTGATGGTCGAACTCGAGGGAACCGCCGTCGCGTGACGCGACCCCGCCGCCTCCGGCAGGTGCGCCGGAGGCGGCACGGGCGGCGGACAGGAGGTGATCCCGATGCTCGAAATGGTGACGATCGGCGTGTACGGCTTCGACGGCGAGTCCTTCCTGGACCGGCTGCGGCAGGCGGACGTGCGCCTGCTCCTCGACGTACGCCAGCGGCGCGGTGTGCGCGGGCCGGAGTACGCCTGGGCGAACTCGCTCCGGCTGCAGGCGGCCCTCGCCCGGGCCGGGATCGGCTACGAGCACCACCTCGGCCTGGCCCCGACCACCGAACTGCGCCGACTCCAGTACGCCGAGGACGCCCGTCAGGGGGTCGGCAAGCGCTCGCGCGGGGAGCTGGCCCCCGAGTACGTCCGCCGCTACACGAGCGAGATCCTCGACGCCGCCGACCTCACCCCGATCGTCTCGGCACTGGCCGCCGGCGGGAGAACGGCCCTGCTCTGCGTCGAGCGCGACCCGGAGGCCTGCCACCGCTCGCTGATCGCCCGGCGCCTCGGCGAACGGCACCGCGTCACGATCGAACACCTGCGCCCCCTGTGACGCGCGCGGGTCCACGCGGATTCCCGCACCGGCCGGGGCGCGGCCGCAAGGCATCCGGCCGCCGCGCAGGTGCGCCGCGGGCCCGGAGTCACGGGCAGGCGGGGTGGTCAGGTGGGGGGTGCCAGGGCGAGGGTGCGTTCGGCGGCCCGGACTATGGCGATGTCGACGAAGCGGCCGTCGGGGAGGGCGAGCGCGCCGGTGCCGGTCTCTTCGGCCCGGGCGGCGGCCTCGACGATCTCGCGGGCGCGGGCGATCTCCTCCGGGGTCGGGCGGTATGCCTCGGCGATCACCGGGAGCTGGGCGGGGTGGATGGCGGTACGGCCGAGGAAGCCCAGCCTGCGGCCTTCCAGGCAGGAGTCGCGCAGGCCGTCCAGGTCGCGCACCCTCGGGTACACGGACTGGGCGGGGGCGGGCAGGCCGGCGGCGCGGGCGGCCACGACGATCCGGGAGCGGGCGTAGAGCAGCCCGGCGTCGTCGCTCACCCCCAGCTCGGCCGACAGGTCGGCCTCCCCCAGGGCGATGCTCGCGACCGCAGGGGAGGCCGAGGCGATCTCGTAGGCCCGCTCGATGCCGATCGCCGACTCCAGCAGCGGGTGCAGGCGCACCCCGGGCAGCCGGTCGGCCACCTCCTGGACCTGCGCGGCGCTCTCGACCTTCGGCAGGCGCACCTCGAACCACGGCCGCCCACCGTCCCCCGCCTCCCCGCCGGCCGCCTCACCCTCAACGGGCTCACCCGGCGCGCCACCCCCGGCGGCGGCCTCCTCGCGCGCCCGGCGCGCGGCCTCGGCGCAGGCGGCCAGCACCGCCAGGTCCGTCCGGCCCGTCTCCCCGCGCACGTCGTTGACGCGGACCTGCACGGCCCGCCGTACGCCGCCCGCGGTCAGCCGGTGCAGCAGGGTGAACACCTCCGCGCGGGCCTGGTCCTTGTGGGCCGGGCTGACCGCGTCCTCCAGGTCGAGGATCACGACGTCGGCGGCCGAGTCCAGGGCCTTGCGCATCCGGTCGGGACGGTCCGCCGGGACGTACAGCAGGGTGAGCGGAGGCACTCAGATCACCCCCTTCTCCCGCAGCGCCGCCAGCTCGGCCTCCGGCACGCCGAGCGCGCCCAGCACCTCGCCGGTGTCCGCGCCGTGGGGACGGCCGGCCCAGCGGATGCCGCCGGGGGTCTCCGACAGGCGGAACAGCACGTTCTGCATGCGGACCGAGCCTAGCTCGGGGTCGGGCACCGAGGTGAGCGTGTCCAGCGCCGCGAACTGCGGATCGGCCATGACGTCGCGCACGTCGTAGATCGGCGCGACCGCGGCCTCGGCGGCCTCGAAGGCGGCGAGCACCTCCTCGCGGGTGTGCCGCGCCACCCAGGCGGCCACCGCCGCGTCCAGCTCCTCGCCGTGCTCCACGCGGCCCGCCCCGGTGGCGAACCACGGCTCGTCCACCACGTCGGGCCGTCCGACCAGGCGCATCACCCGCTCGGCGATGTTCTGGGAGGAGGTGGAGACCGCCACCCAGGACCCGTCGGAGCAGCGGTAGGTGTTACGCGGCGCGTTGTTCACCGACCGGTTGCCGGTGCGCGGCGGGACGATCCCGAGCTGGTCGTACGCCGTGGGCTGCGCGCCCAGCACGGTCAGGATCGGCTCGATGATCGCCAGGTCCACGACCTGGCCGGTCCCGGTGGCGTCGCGGGAGCGCAGCGCGGTCATGACGGCGTACGCCGTGGCGAGCGCGGCGATGCCGTCGGCCAGCCCGAACGGCGGCAGCGTCGGCGGGCCGTCGGGCTCCCCCGTCATCGCGGCGAAACCGCTCATCGCCTCGGCGAGCGTGCCGAACCCGGGCCGCCGGGCGTACGGGCCGTACTGGCCGAACCCGGTCACCCGGGCCAGGACGAGGCCGGGGTTGGCCTCGCGCAGCCGGTCGTAGCCGAGGTTCCAGCGCTCCAGCGTCCCGGGGCGGAAGTTCTCGATGATGACGTCCGCGGAGCGGGCCAGCTCGACCAGCAGGTCCTGGCCCTCCGGCGTGGACAGGTTGAGCGTGATCGCGCGCTTGTTGCGGCCCAGCACCTTCCACCACAGGCCGACCCCGTCCTTGACCGCGCCGTGTCCCCGCGAGGGGTCCGGGCGGGACGGATGCTCGACCTTGATCACCTCGGCCCCGAAGTCGCCGAGGAACATCGCCGCCATCGGCCCGGCGAACAGCGTCGCCAGGTCGAGGACGCGCACGCCCTCCAGCGGTCCGGCCATGATCAGCTCCTCTCCCCCGGACGCGGCGACAGCGCCGCGTCGATCTCCGCGCGGGACGGCATCGAGGTGCTCGCACCGTGCCGCTGGACCGACAGCGCGGCGGCGGCCGTGGCGAAACGCAGCGCCTCGGCCGGCGCACGCCCCTCGGCGCGGGCCACCGCGAGCGCGCCCGCGAACGTGTCCCCCGCCGCCGTCGTGTCCACCGCCCGCACGGGTACGGCGGGCACGTGCAGCGGCTCGGCCCCGCGCGAGCCGTACAGCACGCCGCGCTCCCCCATCGTGAGGGCCACCTCGGGCACCCGCTCCAGCAGCGCCGCCAGCGCGGCCCGGGGCTCGCCGGCCCCGGTGATCGCGGCGGCCTCGTGCTCGTTGGGGATGAGCAGGTCCACGTCGGCGAGCAGGTCGGCGGGCAGTTCCCGGGCGGGCGCGGGCGTGAGCACGACGGGCACGCCGGCCGCCCGCCCGGCCCGGGCCCCGGCCAGGACGGCCTCCATCGGCAGTTCGAGCTGGAGCAGCAGGGCGTCGCAGCCGCGCAGGGCCGCGACATCGGCGTCGTCCAGGCCGGTGACGGACCCGTTCGCGCCCGGGATCACGATGATCCGGTTGCCGCCGTTGTCGTCCACGACGATGTGGGCGACCCCCGAGGCCCCCGGCACGGTGCGCAGCCGCCGCACGTCCACCCCGGCGTGGTCCAGCGTCTCGCGCAGGCGCGGCCCGAACTCGTCGTCGCCGACCGCGCCGAGGAACACCACCGACGCCCCGGCGCGGGCGGCTGCCACCGCCTGGTTGGCCCCCTTGCCGCCCGGGATCGTGCGGAACTCCCGCCCGGTCACGGTCTCGCCGCTCCGGGGCGCGGCGGGGACGTAGGCGACCAGGTCCATGTTCGCGCTGCCGAACACCGCGATCGCGGTCATGACGCACCTCCCGCGGCCAGCGCCGCCGTGCGCGCGGCCAGCTCCTCGAAGCCGATCCCGTCGAATCCGGTGAGGCTGCTCGCCAGCCGGTGGCGCAGCGGCGCCGTCCAGGCCGCCGGGATCTCCCGCGCCCCGATCAGCGCGCCGGCGACCGAGCCCACGGTCGCGCCGTCGGAGTCGGTGTCCCAGCCCCCGGCGACGGCGTTCGCGATCGAGGCCGTGAAGTCGCCGCGGGCGTGCACGAGCGCGGCGGCCACCAGCGCGGCGTTGTTGATCGTGTGGACCCAGTGCAGGTCCCCGTGGCGGGCGTGGAGCCCGTCCACGACCTTCTCGAAGTCCGGCTCCGACCGCGCGTGCTCCACGGCCCGCCGTACGGCGACCGCCAGGCGCGACCGGGGCGGCACGACCGACAGGCCGGCCTCGACGACCTCGTCCACCGAGGCCGCGACCAGCGCGGAGGCGCACATCGCGGCGGCGAACATGGCGCCGTAGATCCCGTTGGCGGTGTGGCTGAGGCGGGCGTCGCGGTGGGCGAGGCGGGCCGCCGCCACCGGGTCGCCGGGGTTGGCCCAGCCGTACACGTCGGTCCTGATCTGCGCGCCGATCCACTCGCGGAACGGGTTGCGCCAGGTGGCGGTGTCGGGCGGGGTCAGCCCGAGCAGCAGGTTGCGGTAGGCCACCCGCTCGGCGGTGAACACCCGCCCGCCGGGCAGCTCGTCGAGCCACATCTGCGCCACGTCGCCGGTGGTGAAGCCGGCGCCGTGCCGTTCCAGGAGCGCGAGCGCGAGCAGCGGGAAGTTCAGGTCGTCGTCCTCGGGGGTGCCGTCGATGTTCTCGGCGAGCGAGTTGACGGCGCTGCGCCGGTTCCACGGCCACCGCTCCGCGATGTCGGCGGGCAGGCCGCGGGCGGTGAACCAGGTCCTGATCGGCCAGTTCCCGGTCGCCTCGGCGATCTCGCGGATGCCCTCGCGCGGGATCTTCTCCACCGGCTTGCCCAGCACGCAGCCGGCGGCCCGGCCCAGCCACGCGCCGAGCACCCGGTCGGCCCGCGGAACCTCCCCCTCTGTCAGGTTCCGCGGGCCGGGGAGCCCGCCGTCCGCGCCGGCCGGCGCGAGGGCCAGGATCGCGTCGAGGTCGTCGGGCTCGTCGGCGGCGTACGCCGAGGGCAGGGCGGCCAGCTCGTCGAGCAGGTCCTCGGCGAGCCGCCGCAGGCGCGCGTTGCGCTCCCGCTCCTCGGGCGTGCGGGGCTCGGGCGAGGCCCCCGCGCGCGGCGGGGCGCCGTGCCCCCCGGCCGCGCTCCACCGGGCGGCGATAGCGGCGACCGCGTCCGGGTCGCGCCCGTCCTGCCCGGCCTGCCGCAGCTCGTGCCCGACGAGGTCCTCGGGCTGCACCCAGGTCAGCCGCATCAGCGGTCCCCGGACAGCGGCTCGGACAGCGGCTCGGCCAGCAGTTCGGCGAAGGCCTTCTCCCTGGCCGTGTGCCGGGCCAGGTCCTCGGCCCGGACGCGCTCGGCCACGGCGGCGATGGCCAGGCCCGGGGCGGTCAGGTCCAGCCGGCTGGCGCGGGCCACGTCCTCGCGCCAGTCCGCGGGCACCGCGTCCGCGCCGCCCAGGGCGCCGGCGATGGCCCCGCCCATGCTCGCGATGGAGTCGGCGTCGCGGCCGTAGTTGACGCCGCCGAGGATGGTCTCGCGCACGTCGCCGCCCGCGATCAGCAGGAACGCCAGCGCCAGGGGCAGTTCCTCGATGCTGTGCAGCCGGCTCGGGCGGCGCGCCCCCAGGCCCTGGTCGCGGTAGTCCTCGCCCACGGTGTCGTACGGCTTCATCGCCGCGCGCAGCCCTTCGAACGAGCCCTCCCAGTGGGAGTACTCCCGCGCCTTGTCGCACACGGCCTCGATCGCGGCCCTCGTCCCGTCGCGCGCCAGCCGTACGCAGGCGGCGACCACGCTGTCGGCGGTGGCGCCGGGGCGCATCGCCTCGGCCACGGCGGCGGCCAGCACGCCGGCGGCCTCCCGGCCGTAGCTGGACTGGTGCGCGCCCGCCAGGTCGATCGCCTCGGCGTACGCCCCGTCGGGGTCGGCGGCGTTGACCACGCCGACCGGCGCCATGTACATCGCGGCGCCGCAGTTGACGATGTTGCCGACCCCGGCCTCACGCGGGTCCACGTGGCCGTAGTGGACGCGCAGCGCGATCCACTTCTCGGCGAGGAAGACCCGCTGGAGCGGCAGCGCCTCGGCCTCCAGTTCCGGGATCCACCGCTTCTCGCCCATCATCTCGCGCACGAGGTGCTCGGCGGCGTAGGCGTCGAGATGCCCGCCCACCCGCTCGTACACCCGGACCAGCGCGTGGGTCATCAGGGTGTCGTCGGTGACGTGCCCGTCGCCCTTGTGGTACGGCGCGATGGGGCGCGCGTTGCGCCAGTCCTCGAAGTACGGCGGCACGATCCCGGTGACGCGCCCGCCGTACCGCCGCTGGATCTGCTCCGGCGTCCATCCCTCCGTCGCTCCCCCGAGCGCGTCCCCGACCGCGGCGGCCGTCAGGCACCCCACGGCCTTGTCCTGCAGCGGCGTCAGCATGAGCGTTCTCCTCCAATGAGTCGGTCCGCGATGGCGAGCAGGTCCGCGCCGGCCAGGTCGGGCAGGCCGCACCCGAGCAGCGGGCGGGCCGTCTCCCGCCAGCCCTCGGGCAGCGCGGCGTATCCGGTGGCGGCCCCGGTGAGCGCCCCGGTCAGGGCGGGGGCGGAGTCGGCGAAGGCGGGCAGGCACGCGGCGGCCGGCACCGCCTCGGCCAGCCGGCCCCGCGAGGCGTCGGTGAGCGCGAGCGCGACGGCCACGGTCTGGGCCGCGCTCACGCCGTAGCTGTAGACGTGGTCGTCGAGGGCGGCGTCGAGCGCGGGCACCGCGGCGAACGCGCCGCCCGCCGCGCGGGCCGCGTCGAGCGCGGTGAGCACGGCGTGCCTGATCACACCGCCCTCGGGCAGCTCGGCGACCGCCGCGTCCACGGCCTCCCCCACCGTCGCGCCGCCCGCGAGCAGCGCGACGGCGGCGGCGATCGCGGCGGCGCCGTGCACGCCGTCCTCCGCGTTGGTGATCACGGCGTCGGCGCGGGCGGCGGCCACCGGGTCGGTGTGCCCGGCGCCGAACGCCACGGCGCGCACGGCCGCCGCGTCGTCGAAGAAGTGCGGGTTGTCGTGCCCGCTCGCCGGGGGCTCCACGCCGCGCCCCAGGTTGTCCAGCGCGTTGCGCACCGAGATGCGCACCCGCAGGTCGTCCCGCCCGGCCAGGTCCCGGTAGCCCGCGAGCCACCGCTCGCCGCCGATCCCGGGCATCCGGTACGGCGCAGGGGAGCCGCCGTCGTCGGCCTCGCGGCCGGGCGCGGCCCCGTCGCGGGCCTCGGCGAGGCGGAGGGCCGTCCAGGCGAGCCATTCGGCGTCGTCGGAGGGGCCGACCGCCAGCGGCTCGACCGGGAGGTTGAGCGCGAACGGCACCGGCAACGTGGTGACCTGGTGTTCCTCGGCGAAGACGTCGAGCTCGCGGCGCAGGCGGCGGCTCCACGGCGCCATGACCAGCGAGCGGTGCCGTACGGCGGGCCAGCCCGCCGCGTCGCCGATCGCCAGGCCGATGAAGGCGCCGCGGACTCTATCCGCCCTGTCCCCCGATGGCACCGTCTATCCCCTTTCTCTGGAAGCGGCCTGGACGAGCTCGTCGGCCACGTCGCGCACGTGTCTCCCGGCGACCGCGGGCAGGCACTTCCCGGAGGCCGGGCCGATCTCGGCCCGCCAGCGCTCGGGCACGCCCTCCTCCCCGCGGCCGGCCCCCGCGAGCGCGCCCGCGATGGCGGCGGTCGTGTCGGCGTCCCGGCCCAGGTTGGCGGCGGTGGTGACGCTCTCGAACACCTCGCCGCCGCCCGCCAGGTAGGCGTGGAAGGCCAGCGCGACGGCCTCCGGGGCGAGGTCGGTCCACGGGTAGTGGACGGCGATCACGCCCGCGGGGTCGCCGCCGTCCGCGACGGCCCGCAGGTTCCGCCCGGTCCAGGAGTCGGCGGGCACCGCGTCGATCCCCGCCGCGACCACCTCGTCCACGGGGGCGCCGGTCATGGCCACGGCCACCGCCGCGGCGACGGCCGCGCCCCCGTGGACGCCCTCGCCGGCGTTGCTCACCGACCCGTCCACGGCGACCAGGCGCGCCGCCTCGGCCGGGTTCCCCGTCGCGAAGATCCCGTACGGCGCGGCCCGCATGGCCAGGCCGTCGGACCAGCCGTGCGGGTGCCACCGGCCGGTCAGCGGCGGGGCGAACCCGCGCCGCATCGCCTGCACGGCGCCGCGCTCGGAGAATCCGGCCCCCTTCATCGGGCCGCCGGCGTACGGCAGGATCTGCTCGCGGTAGGCCGCCACGACGTCCTCGGGCGTCAGCGCCCCGCCGTGCCGGGTCAGGAGCGACGCGGCGAAGATGGTGTACTCGGTGTCGTCGGTCCCGCCGCCCGGCTCGATCTCCGTCAGCCGGCCCCAGCGGGCCTCGATCTGCCCGGGGGTGAGGTTCTCGGCCGGGCGCCCGAGCGCGTCCCCGACCGCCAGGCCGAGGAGGCACCCGCGCGCGCGGCTCCGTGAGGGGGTCACCGCTGGTACCGCTCCAGCACCTTGTTGCCCTCGTCCACCAGCTTCTTCGCCGCCTCGTCGAGGCTGATCTTGTTGGCGAAGTACTGCTGGAGGGTGGGGGTGGCCACCTTGCTCTTCCACTCGTCGAAGCCGTTGACCTTCAGGTACGGCGCGACGACGAGGTTCTTGGCCGACGCGGCGGCGACCGCCCAGCCGTTCTCCTCGGTGGTCAGCGAGGGGTCCTTGGCGGCGGACTGGCTGGTGGGCACGAGCCAGTCGCCCTTGGCCAGCTTGGCCTGGTTCGGGCCGTTCAGGAAGAAGGAGATGAACTTCATCGCCTCCTCCTGGTGCTTGCTGTCAGCGGCGACCGAGAGGGTCTGCGAGACCGCGCCCTGCTGGGCGGTCTGGCCCTTGAGCGGCGGGATGGTGATCCACTCGAAGCCCTCGGGGGCCTGCTCGACGACCTGCTGGCGCATGAAGACGCCGGCCGGGAGCAGGGCGTACTTGCCCGCGAAGAACGCCGGCAGCGGGTCGGCGCCGCCCATGCCGAGCGCGGACGGGTCGGCGGACTTGTCCTTGTGGAGCTGGTCGTGGATGCGCTGAAGCACCTCCTTCTCCTCTGGGCCGACCTTGACGGTCGTCTTGCCGCCGTTGTCCTGGAAGAAGGTGCCGCCGAAGTTCAGCGACAGGTTGAGCACCCGGTTGACCGGCGACTTCAGCGCCCACGCGGCGCCGAAGGTCTTGCCGGGCTTGGTGAGCTTCTTGGCGATCTCGGAGAACTCGTCCCAGGTCCAGGGCTCCTCGGTGGTCGGGATGCGGACCTTGGCCTCCTCCAGCAGCTTCTTGTTGGCCAGGATGACCTGCGACTCCTGCAGGAACGGCACGCCGTACACGCCCTGGCCGCCCTTGCCGTCGGAGAACGTCACGGTGTCCCAGGCGGCCTGCGGGATGTCGCTCTTCAGCTCGGCCGGGAGCGTCTTGGACAGGTCGCTCAGGTACCCGCGGCCGGCGAACCCGGCCAGGGCGGGCGAGTCGTTGTGGATGACGTCCGGCGGGTCCCCGGCCTCGAAGGCGGTGACGAGCTGGTCGTTGACGTTGTCCCAGCTCCCCTGGACGTACTCCACCTGGATCTTGGGGTTGGCCTTGTTCCACTCCTCGACGAGCGCCTTGTTGGCGGCGAGGGACTCCTTCTGCCAGGCCAGGCTGAGGAACCGCAGCTTCACGGACTCCCCGGAGCCGGACCCGGCCGCGCCTCCGCCGCCCTCGCTGCCGCAACCGGCGGACAGGCCGAGGACCGCGGCGACGGCGACCGCCATGGCGGTCTTGACGCTGCGACGCATGGACACCTCCTGAACGGGCGGCTTACGCCTAGCCCTTGACTGCGCCGGCCATGAGGCCGGACTTGAGACGGCGCTGGATGAACGCGAAGAACAGCAGGCTCGGGATCGTCGCCAGCAACGACGCGGCGGCGAGCGGCCCGAGCCGGACGACGCCCTCCGCGCCCGTGAACTTCACGAGCGTCAGCGGCAGGGTCGCCACGTCGGGGTCCTTCAGCACGACCAGGGCGAAGAGGAACTCGTTCCAGGACGAGATGAAGGCGAAGAGGAGCGTCGCGACGACGCCGGGCGCGAGCAGCGGGGCGACCACGGACAGGAGCGCGCGCAGCCGGCCCGCCCCGTCCACGGCCGCGGCCTCCTCCAGCTCGCGCGGCACCGCGCGGACATACCCCTGGAGCATCCACAGCGCGAACGGCAGCACGAACGTGACGTGCACGACCGTGAGCCCGGCCAGCGTGTTGGCCAGCTCCAGCCGCCGCAGCACCATGAACAGCGGGATGATGATCAGGATGAACGGGAACACCTGGCTCACCAGCACCCACCCGATGGCGATCTTGTTGATCGTCGAGCGGTAGCGGGCCAGCGCGTACGCCGCGGGCAGCGCGAGCACGACCGTCAGCAGCGCCGTGAACACCGCCACGACCAGGCTGCGCACGGCGGAGCCGGCGATGTCCTGCTCGCTGAACGCCTCGGCGAAGTTCGCCAGCGTCGGGCTGTCCGGGATCCACTCCGGGTGCAGCGAGACCATCTCGCGCGGCGGCTTGAGCGAGGTGGACAGCAGCCACACGAGCGGGAACGCCAGGAAGACCAGGTACGCGATCAGCGCGGCGTACCGCCCGACCAGCGACACGGCTTTCATCAGTCCGCCTCCCTCATCTGCCGCCACAGGTAGACGCCGAGCACCGCGAGCACGACGATGACGATCGCGACGCCGAGCGCGGCGGCGTAGCCGAAGAAGCCGTAGCGGAACGCCTCCTCGTAGGCGAACAGCATCGGCAGCCGGGTACGGCCCCCGGGCCCGCCCTGCGTCAGCACGTACACCAGGCCGAACTGGTTGATGTTCCACACGAAGTCGAGCGAGGTGATCGCCACGATCACCGGGCGGAGCTGCGGCAGGGTGATGTTCCAGAACCGCCGCCAGGTCCCCGCGCCGTCCACGTGCACGGCCTCGTACAGCTCCTTCGGCACGCCCTGCAGCGCGGCCAGCAGCACGACCGTGGTCTGCGGCATGCCGGTCCAGACACCGACGACGATCACCGCCGGGAGCGCGATGCTGAAGTCGTTGAGCCAGTCGACGTTGTGCGAGATCAGGCCCAGGTCCTGGAGCGTGGCGTTCAGGATGCCGGCGTTGGGGTGGTAGACGAGCCGCCACATCAGGCCGATCACGACCGGCGGCATCGCCCACGGGACCAGCGCGAGCACCCGGGCCAGGCCGCGCAGCCGCAGGTTCTGGTTGAGCAGCAGCGCCAGCCCGAGCGAGGCGAGGAACTGCAGCACCGTCACCGAGACGGCCCAGATCAGGCCGATGCGGAACGAGGACCAGAAGTCTCCGTCGCCGAGCAGGTCGCCGAAGTTCTCCAGCCCGGTGAACGACACCTCGGCGTTGCGGCCGGAGCGGGCGTCGGTGAACGCCAGGTAGATGCCGTACAGCAGCGGCCCCACGCTGAACACCAGCACCGGCACCAGGGCCGGCAGCATCAGCAGCAGGATCTCCCGCCGCCCGCGCCCGCCGCCCGTCCCGCGGGAACGGGCCCGCGGGGCCTTGCGGGGCGGGGCCTCCAACGTGGTCGTCACCTCGTCCCTCCCTTCGTCGAGGCGCGGATCACCAGTTCGGGCCGGACGGAGACGACCTTTCGGGGCGCCTTCGCCGACGCGTCGTCGGCGAGCCGCGCGAGCAGCAGCTCGGCGGCCCGCCGGCCGCGCTCGGCCGATCCCAGCGACACGCTCGTGATGGGCGGCCAGGCCCCGGCCGCCAGGTCCGTGTCGTCCATCCCGGCCACGGCGACGTCCTCGGGCACCCGCAGCCCGGCCTCGCGCAGCACGTCGAGCGCGCCGAGCGCGATCAGGTCGTTGGCGCACATGATCGCGTCCACGTCCGGGCCCTTGGCCAGCAGCCGCCGTACGGCCGCCGCGCCCTCGGCCCGGTAGAAGTCGCCGACCTCGACGAGCTTCTCGTCGTACGGCAGGCCGAGCGCGGCCAGCGCGTCACGGTAGGCCGCGGCGCGGGCGGCGCCGGGCACCGTGTCGAGCGGGCCGTTGACGAACGCGATGCGCCGCCGTCCCAGGGCGTACAGGTGGTCGAGGGCGAGCCGCACGCCGAGGCGCGAGTCGGTGCGGACGTTGTCCACCCCGGCTTCCTCGGGCACGGAGCCGATGACCACGACCGGGGCGCGGGCGGCGGAGATGGCGGCGGCCAGCTCGGCGGTCAGGCGCAGCGGGATCAGGATGAGCCCGTCCGCGTACCGTCCGCCGAGGCTGCGCAGCACCTCGATCTCCTCGGCCACGTCGGCGCCGGTCGAGTGCAGCACCAGGCGGTAGCCCGCGGCCTTCAGCACCGGCTGGATCTCCCGGACCATCTCCAGGTAGACCGGGTTGCCGATGTCGGCCATGGCGAACGCCACCTGGTGGCTGCGCCGCGACTTGAGCGACCGGGCCGCCGAGTTGGGGACGTACCCCAGCTCGTCGGCCGCGGCCAGCACCTTGCGCACGGTCTCGGGCCGCGTGGGCAGGCCGTTGAGGACCCGCGACACGGAGGCGGTCGAGACGCCGGCCCGCTCGGCGATCGTCCCGATCGTCGGCCCTTCGCCCATCGCCGGCTCACCTCCACCACAGCCGTAAACGTTTACAGTCCGTTCCTCCGCAACCGCTGTAAACGTTTACGGAGTGGTCGCCACTGTACTCCCGGCGAAACACCCCAGGTCAAGTCACAAGCGGATAACTCCGGCACCCCGGGTGCGCAATGGCGCCCGGGGTGCCGGAGTCGCGTGGTGGGCGGCCTCAGGCCACCTCGCTCCGGTCCAGGCCGAGGGTGGCGATGAGGTCCTCGTGGAGCTCGAACCAGACGCGGTGGCAGGAGTCGACGTCGCTGCTGTCGACCCAGGCGGCCTCCCCCGCCCGGGCCCGGGCCAGGGCCGCGGCGAACCGGTCGTCGTAGCCGCGGAACCGGGGCAGGACGCTCTCCAGCCGGGCCGCGAGCGGCGCGAGCGCGCGGTCGACGCCGTCGAGTTCCCGCAGGACCCGGGCGTCCCAGGCCGGGTCGGAGTGGTCGTTGGGGGCGAGCCGGTCGCCGGCGGCGGGCCGGAGCTGCCAGTCGGTGCAGGCCCGCAGCACGAGGGCGTTGAGCGGCAGGAACTCGCGGTGGACGGCGTGGACCTCGTCGGCGCCGCCGGTGTTCGCGAGCTCGGCCGCGAGCAGGCGCTCGTTCTCGGCCCGGCCCCGCTCGGTCAGCGACCAGCCGGCGGTGCCGGCGAAGGCGGTGCGCTCGACCCAGCCGAACGCCTCGGCGTCGAGCAGCGCCTCCTCGGTCTCGGCCGCGCCCAGGTCATATCGCCGCGCGATCACCGGGGTGTCCGCGAACCCGGACAGGCGCACGGCGTGCAGCACCAGCAGCGCGGGCGGGGAGCCGGCCGTCACGAGCCCGCGTCCTGTCGCGCCGTCAGGCGGGCGAAGTGCTGCTGGCACGCCTGCGGCGAGTTGAAGCCCATCGCCTGCGCGATCTGGGCCCAGGTCAGGCCCCCGCTCCTGGCGATGAACAGCAGGGCGGACTCCAGTCCCTCGACCTCGGCGCGCGCGGCGGGCAGGAGGGCGAGCGCGCTCAGGACGTCCTCCGGGTCCAGGTCGGCGTTGCGCCAGACGGCGAACTGCACGAGGTCCACCGCCGACGGGGGCGCGGGCGGGGGCCGCCAGGGGCGCGGGTCGAGCGAGTCCGCGCCCCGGCTCTGCAGGCGCTTGCGCGCGTCCTGCTCGCGCCGGGCCTGGGCGTGGTCGGCCTCGGCGCCGCCGCTGATGTCCTGCTTGCGTATCACGCCGTCCATGCTGCACACTCAACGAATTGTTGTCAACGACTCGTTGAAAGTCGAGGGTGGATGATCGTACCCCTCTCCGAGGCCGAGGCCGCCACCTGCGGCGGCAAGGCGGCGGCGCTCGGCGCGCTGCTCCGCGCGGGCCTGCCGGTCCCCGGTGGCTTCGTCCTCCCGTTCGCCGCCTACCGCGCCGCCGCCGGCGACCTGGACCCCGGCCGGCTCACGGGCGAGCCGGGCGACCCCGCGCGGGTACGGCAGGCGATCGCGGCCCGCCCGCTCCCCGGCGCGCTCATCGGCGCGCTGGAACGCGCGCTCGCCGAAATCGGCGACGTGCCGGTGGCCGTGCGGTCGTCGGCCTCGGGCGAGGACACGGGCCGGGCGTCGGCGGCCGGTCAGCACGAGAGCTTCCTCGCCGTGCGCGGGGCGGACGAGGTGGCCGGGGCCGTGCGCGCCTGCTGGGCCTCGCTGGTGTCGCCCCGCGCCGTCGCCTACCGCAACGCGCCCGGGCACGACGGGGGGCCGGGCGGCGATCCGCTGATGGCCGTCATCGTGCAGCGCCACCTGGACGCCGAGGTGTCCGGCGTCATGTTCACGCCCTCCGCCCCGGGCGGGGAGACCGAGATCGAGGCGTCCTGGGGTCTCGGGCCCAGCGTCGTCGGCGGCACGGTCACCCCCGACTCCTACCGCGTGGCCGGGGACGGGACGGTCGCGCGCACCGTCGCGGACAAGCGGACCCGGCTCGACCGGCGCGGCGGGCGGCTCGCCGTCCTGGACGTCCCCGCCCCCGACCGGGAACGGCCGGCGCTCGACGACGCGGCCGCCGTACGGCTCGCCCGGCTGGGCGGCGAGGTGGCAGCCGCGCTCGGGGGGCCGCAGGACGTCGAGTGGGCGATCGCCGGGGGCCGTATCTGGCTCCTGCAGGCACGGCCGATCACGGCCGCGCTCCCGCGCAGGCCCGCACGCGACGCCGCCCCGGGCGCTTCCGCCACCGCCTCGGACACTCCCGCCACCGCCACCGGGGTCGCGAACACGGCCCCGGGCGTCTCGTCCACCGCCCCGGACGCCCCGGCCGTCGCGCTCAGCGGGACGCCGGGCAGCCACGGGACCGCGACCGGGGCCGCGCGGATCGTCCGGGGGCCGCGCGACTTCGGGCGCGTGCGGCCCGGCGACATCCTCGTCTGCCCCTTCACCGACCCCGCCTGGACGCCGCTGCTGCGCATCGCCGCCGGCGTCGTCACCGAGACCGGCGGCGTGCTGTCCCACGCCGCGATCGTCGCGCGCGAGCGCGCCATCCCCGCCGTGCTCGGCGTCCCTGACGCGACCGGCAGGCTCCGCGACGGCGCCCTCATCACGATCGACGGAACCACCGGCACGGTCACGGCCGCCACCCCCTGACCGCCCCCGGACCCGTCACCTGACCGCCACCGAAGCCATCACCTGACCGCCACCGAAGCCACCAGCGAACCCTTCCCACCGAACGAAAGGAGAGGGAAGGCGGCCCCCGCCAGGGCGCCGCGCTCCCGCCCCTGATGACGACGCGACACCTCTACCTGGCCCGCCACGGCGCGGCCGACGCGTTCGGAGAGCTCACCGACCTCGGCCGCCGCCAGTCGGACCTGCTGGGCGAACGGCTCGCCGGAGTGCCGGTCGACGCCGTGTGGCACTCCCCCCTCCCGCGCGCCGCCGCCAGCGCCCGCGAACTCGCCCGGCACCTGCCGGGCGTCCCGGTGGCCGAGGCCGCCGAGCTCATCGACCACGTGCCCTACGTCCCCGGCCCGGCCGAGACGCCGCCGTCCTGGCGCGGCTTCTTCGACGGATACGACGAGGCCGAGGCCGCCTCGGGCCGGCGCCTCGCCGACGCCCTGGTCGACCGGTTCGCGAAGGTCCCCGAGGCGAGCCCGGTCGACACCCACGAGGTCCTGGTGACGCACGCGTACCCGATCGCGTGGCTCCTGCGGCACGCGATGGACGCGCCGCCGTCCCGGTGGCTCGGGCTCGACAGCGCCAACACCGCGCTGACCGTCATCGAGTACCGGACCGGCCTGCCGCCGACGATCGTGATGTTCAACGACATGAGCCACCTCCCGCCGGATCTCCGCTGGACCGGATTCCGCCGGACCGTACGGCCGTGAGGCGGCGGCCCGCGCGCGGCCGGGTTTGGCGGGCGGGCGAATGGAAACCACCGTAAGGGCGACGGGGGTTACGCCTGTTCGGGGGGGCGGGAATCCGGCGCGGGGGCCGGGGTCCGTCAGCGGCGTCCCGTTCCAGGACAGCGGGCCGTTCCCAGGAATCAAGGAGACCGTGAGATGCGGACGATCGACAAGCCACGCCATCGCAGCCTCGACGTCAACGGGATCGAGGTCTTCTACCGCGAGGCCGGATCGGCGGACAAGCCCTGCGTGCTGCTGCTGCACGGCTTCCCGAGCTCCTCGCACACCTTCCGGCACGTCCTGTCGCCGCTGGCCCGGGTGAGCCGGGTCATCGCCCCGGACCTGCCGGGCTTCGGGTTCTCCGCCGCGCCCGCCCCCGGCGAGTACGACTACACGTTCGCCGGTCTGGCCGACACCATCGAGGCGTTCCTCGACCGGGCCGGCGTCGAGGAGTTCTTCGTCTACCTGCACGACTTCGGGGCGCCGGTCGGCTACCACCTCGCCACCCGGCGTCCCGAGCGGATCCTCGGGCTCATCGTGCAGAACGGCAACGCGCACGAGGACGGCCTGGGGAGCCAGTGGGACACGGCCCGGGCCTACTGGGCCGACCCCTCGGAGGCCAACCGCGCCCGGCTGCCCGAATGGCTGAACTTCGAGGGCACGCGTGAGCAGTACCTGGGCGGGCTCCCCGAGCGGTTGCGTCCCCTCCAGCCCCCGGAGCCCTGGCACCTCGACTGGGAGCGCATGTCGCGGCCGGGCAACATCGAGATCCAGTTCCGGCTCTTCCGCGACTACGCCGCGCACGTCGCCAGGTTCGGCGAACTCGCCGACTACCACCGGGCCCACCAGCCGCCGTGCCTGCTGCTCTGGGGCCGCCACGACCCGTTCTTCGACCTGGCCGAGATCATGGCTTACGCGCGGGCCCTCGACCGGCTGGAGATGCACGTCTACGACGCGGGCCACTTCCTGCTCGAGACCCACTCCCCCGAGTGCGCCGAGCGGATCGCGGCCTTCGTCGCCGACGTCACCGCCGAGCGCGCCGTGGCGTACGGCGCCGACGGCCACCGCCGCGGGACCGCGCTCGCCCGCTGACGTGCTCGTCCACTGACGTGCTCGCCCGCTACGCGCTCGCCCGGTGACCCGTTCGCCCGCCCACGCGCGCGGACGCGTCTCCGGCGAAGGCGCGGGCGAGCCGGCCAGGATCCCGCGGGGGCGCGGCCGGTCCGCGTGCGGGCGCGCCCCCGCCCGCACCCGGGCCACGGAGCGCCGGCGGCCCGCCGTACCCGCACGGCGATCAGGCCGGCCGGCGCACCGACGTCGTGCCGCTGGTCAGGGGCGATCCGTCCGCCGAGACCGGCAGCAGTTCGGGCACGCGGACGCCGTCGCCGTCGACCAGGACCGAGTGCGCCTCCCCCGGCTCGAAGGCGTGCCGCTCGCCCCACTGCCGCAGCGTGACGATCACGGGGAAGAGGTCCTCGCCCGCCCGCGTGAGGGCGTACGGCCTGCGCCTGCCCGAGGGGGCGTCGACCTGGGTGAGCAGGCCGTGGTCGACGAGCCTGCGGAGCCGGTCGGTGAGGATGTTGCGGGCGATCCCGGTGCGCCGCTGGAAGTCGGTGAACGAGCGGGCGCCGTCCATCGCGTCGCGGATGATGAGCAGGCTCCACCGGTCGCCGACCAGGTCGGCCGCGCGGGCGACCGGGCAGGTCGGATCCGTCCACGCCGGGACCCGCTCCCCGGGGTCGTCGCGTGTCATCACCCCTCCAATGAGTTGCGGAATGAAACCAGTCTGCCTTAGGGTCCAGATCAGTTGCAAATCGAAACTGATCGGGGGCATCGCTCGTGAACTGGAGGACGAGACTGCTGCTGGCGGTCGTGTGCGGGGTCGCGGTGGCGAGCGTCTACGCCGGGCAGCCCGTGCTGGGCCCGATGGGCCGTGACCTGGGCGTTCCGGCCGACGCGCTCGGCCGGCTGGTGGCGGTGGGCCAGCTCGGCTACCTGGCGGGACTGGTGCTGCTGGTGCCGCTGGGCGACGTGCTCGACCGCAGGCGCCTGATCGCCGCTCACCTCGCGCTGGTGGCCGCGGGGACGGCGATCACGGCGGCCGCCCCGGCCGCCTGGGCCGCGTTCGCCGGGCTGGCGACGGCGGGCGTGTTCGCGGTGGTGGTGCAGACCGCCGTCGCGTACACGGCGTCGCTCTCCCGGCCCGCCGAGCGCGGACGCGACCTCGGGATCGTGACGTCGGGCGTGGTGATCGGCATCCTCGGCGCCCGCGTCGTCGCGGGCGCCCTCGCCGACCTGTGGGGGTGGCGGAGCGTCTACCTGGCCCTGGCGGTCCTCGCCGCCGTCCTCGCCCTGCTCGCCCTCGCCCTGCTGCCCGCGGACGCCCGTCAGGCCACGGCGGGCTACGGGCGGGTCCTGCGGTCCCTCGCCGGGCTGTTCACCCGGCCGGTGTTCCTCAGCCGGGGGCTGATCGCGTTCTTCCTGTTCGCCTCGTTCGGCGCGCTGTGGAGCGGGATGGCCCTGCCGCTGGCCGGCGAGCCGTGGCACCTCGGCGAGACGCAGATCGGGCTCTTCGGCGTCGCCGGGCTCGCCGGGGCGCTCGGCGCGGCCCGGTCCGGGCGCTGGGGCGACGCCGGGCACGCGCGCCGGGTCAGCGGCCTCGCGCTCGCGCTCCTGCTCGCCTCCTGGGCCGCGATCGGGCAGCTCGCCTGGTCGCTGCCCCTGCTGATCCTCGGCGTGATCCTGCTCGACTTCGCCGTCCAGGCCGTGCACGTGAGCAACCAGCACACCCTCACCAGCGCCTACCCCGACCGCACCAGCACCGCCGTGGGCGGCTACATGGTCTTCTACTCCCTCGGCTCGGCGCTGGGGGCGGCCGCGACCACGGCCCTGTTCGACGCAGCCGGCTGGCTCGGCTCCACCCTCCTCGGCGCCGCGCTCGCCCTCTGCGCCCTGGTCACCTGGGCCGTCAGCCCCGGTACGGCGGGCCGCGCCGCGTCCTCCACGACCCGGCCCGCCGGGGAACGCCCCGCGCCCGCCCGGGCCCGCTGAGGCCGCACGGCCCGCCCCGCCGGAGCCGCACGGCCGCCCCGCCGGAGCCGCACGGCCGGGCCCGGATCAGCCGGGCGGGGTGCGGGACGTCATGTCGACGCCGGCCGCGCGCATCCGCTCCTCGAACAGCGCCGTCAGCCGGGTCCAGGCCGGTCTCCCCTCCTGCCCGTGCCGGCTGAGCAGGTCGTACCGGATCGCGGCGTCGGCGCGGCCGGACAGCCCGGCCGGGACGGGCAGCAGGTCGGGGTGGGCGAGGAAGTAGCCGGCCAGTTCCCCGGCGAGCTCGCCGACCCGGGGGTCGTCCGGCTCCCACCCGGCGGCGCTCCACAGGCGCTTGACCAGCGAGAAGTAGTACGGGTCGTCCAGAGCGCGCGCGACCCTGCCGAGATAGTCGTCGAAGCCCTCCGGGACCAGGGCCCGGACCAGCACCAGGGCCTCGCGGGCCATCACCACGTCCTCCGGGGTGAAGTCCAGCTCGGCGGCCACCTCGTCCAGCTTCTCCAGGACGTGGTCCGGCAGCAGGGCCCGGTCTCCGGTGGCCAGCCTGCGCAGCATCTCCCGCCGCGCGACCAGGTCGTCGATGCGGTCGGTGAGCCGCCGTTCGGCGTCGGCGAGCGCGGCGGCGAACCGGTCGGGGCCGGCGTCGAGGATCTCCCGGATCTCGGCCAGCGCCACACCGGCGGCGGCCAGCGTCCGGATCTGGACCAGCCGCAGCAGGTCGGCGGGCCCGTAGCGGCGGTAGCCGGAGGCGTCGCGGGAGGGTTCCGCGATCAGGCCGTGCCTGTGGTAGTGCCGGATGGCCTTCACCGTGACGCCGGCGAACGCCGCCGCCCGGCCGATCGTGACGCCGCCCGTCTCGTTCACCCGTTCAGCGTCCACCCTGACCCGAGGTCAAGGTCAACCCCCCGGACGGCCCTCCGGGAGAAGTACCTAAGCACGACTGATTCCCCGCCGCGCGCGGCTCCCTAGCTTTGTGGTCAAGACGAAGACGACCTTGAGGGAGCGAACACGATGAGCGACATCAACGAGCTGGTCCGGCGTTACCTGGCCGCCTGGAACGAGACCGACGCCACGGCCCGGCGTACGGCTCTCGCGGAGGTCTTCGCCGCGGACGCCGCCTACACCGACCCGCTGGTGTCGGTGCGGGGCCTGGACGGCCTGGACGCGACGATCGCCGCCGTCCAGGGGCAGTTCGGCGGGCTGGTGTTCAGCCTCGCCGGGGACGTGGACGCGCACCACGACATCGCCCGGTTCACCTGGCACCTGGGCCCGGAGGGCGGGGAGCCGATCGCCGTCGGGTTCGACGTGGCGAGCGTGGGCGGCGACGGCCGCATCACCCAGGTGCTGGGCTTCCTCGACAAGGTGCCGGCGGCCGCCTGACCCTCCCGGGGCGGACCCGGACGCCCGGTCCGCCCCGCCCCACCCCCGATCACCGAACGAACGACTCCGGAGGAACGATGACCGCCTATCTGCTCGCGCACCTCGGCAAGCCCGAGGCGATCCACCCCGACGTGCTGGAGTACAAGGAGAAGGTCGAGAAGGTCCTGGCCTCCCACGGCGGCCGCTTCCTGGTGCGCGGAGGCGCGGTGGAGGTCCGGGAGGGGACCTGGCCCGGTGACGTCATCCTGGTGGAGTTCCCGTCCATGAGGCACGCGCGCGACTTCTACGACTCGGCCGCCTACCAGGAGATCCTGGCGCTGCGCACCGACCACCTGGACGGCGACCTGATCCTGGTGGAGGGCGTCGAGCCCGCCGGGCGCGAGGGGTGAGGCGGGCGTCAGACGTCGTAGTTGAAGCCGAAGGCGCGCACGCCGGTCTCAGAGCGGGGCCGGTGGCTCGTCTTCGGCCCGAAGGCCACGTAGGTCCCCGGGCCGTGGACGCGATCCCCTTCGATGATCTCCCCCTCGACCACGAAGTACGCCTCGCCGTACGTCTCGTGGACGTCGAGCTCCGGCCACTCGGCGCCCGGCGCGAGGTCGATGACCCAGGTCCGGATGCCGTCCATGCCGGGGAGCATCCGGACGCGGACCCCCGGGGCCAGTTCGGTGGCGGGCACGGACTCGACGTCAACCGAGAGCATTTGTCCGGGTATCACGTGTTCTGGGGCGATCATCCGGTCAACGTACTCACAGCCCCAGCGTGTCGGCAAGCTCTTTGAGCTCTCCCCGGGAGGCGACGCCGAGCTTGGGATAGGCCTTGTACAGGTGGTAGCCGACGGTGCGGTGGCTCAGGAAGAGCTGCGCGGCGATGTCCCGGTTGGACAGGCCCTGCGCGGCGAGCCGGGCGATCTGCAGTTCCTGCGGGGTGAGCGAGGCCGCCGCTCCCTCACCGCCGCGCGATCCGCCGTCCGGGGCGCCGGTCGCGGTGAGCTCGCCGCGGGCGCGCTCCGCCCACGGCGCCATCCCGAGCCGGTCGAAGACCTCCAGCGCGCCGTTCAGCAGGCCCCGCGCCTCGGCCTTGCGCCGCGCCCGGCGCAGCCATTCGCCGTACAGCAGGGCGGTCCTGGCGTACTCCAGCGGGCGGGTGTCGGGATCGTGCAGCTTGAGCGCCGCCTCGAACGCCCGCTCGGCCTCGTCGTGGGCGCCCATCAGGCCCCGGCAGCGCAGGACGAGCGCGTCCGCCCAGGGCTGCCGGACCGACTCCGCCCAGCGTTCGAAGCGCGCCAGCGGCTCGGCGGCGCGTTCGGGCGCGCCGACCCGGACCGCCGCCTCCACGAGGTCGGGCGTGGACCGGGTGGCGCAGATGTGGTGCCGCATCGGCTCCCGGGCCAGGCGCTCAAACCGCGTGAGGGCCGCCTCGGCGCGCCCCAGCCCCAGCTCCAGCAGGCCGAGCGACCAGTACGCCCAGGGCGCGCCCGGTGAGACGACCCCGGCGGAGGCCGCCTCCAGCCCCGCCTCGGCGTGGGCCCGGCAGGACTCCTCCTCGCCCCTGGCCGCGTCGAGGTAGGCCAGCACGCTGCTGAACTGGCTGACCCACTGCCGCTGCCCGGTGTCGCGGGCCAGGCCGAGCGCCTCGGTCGCCGTGGTGAGCGCGTCCCGGTGGTGTCCGGTGAACACCTCGCCCTCGGCCATGAAGAACAGGACCGTGGGAAGGCGCCCCGCCCCGCCCCGTTCCCGGTGCCCGGCCGCGAGCGCGCTCGCGAGCTGGTAGGCGTCGGCGTCCTGGCCCCGCGCGAGCGCCGCCCCGCACAGGATCATCAGGGCCTCGTACGGCGCCTCGCCGCGTCGCCGTACCGCCTCCAGGGTCTCGGCCAGCGGCGGCGGGGACTCCGATCCGCCCGCGGCGAGCAGGCGCACGAGGAAGCGGGCGACCGGCGCCAGCGGGTCGGAGTCCGGGAGCGGCAGCGCCGACAGCCGCTCCAGGGTCGCCGCGAGCTGCCGTTCGTCGAGGTACCACGCGGTGTGCACGGCCTGGATCAGCATCCGCGCGGCCTGCGCTGGGCCCGCCTCGCCGATGAGCGCGGCGCCGTCGAGCAGCCGCCGGTGGGCGGCGGGATAGGACCCCTTCCAGAAGTCGGCGAGCGCCTGGACGTGCGCCAGCCGCGCGCGTACGGCGAGGTCGCCGCAGGGGCGCGCGGACGCGCGGCGGGCGAGGTCGCCGGCCCGGTCCAGATCGCCGGCGTCCAGGGCGGCCTCGGCGGCCTTCGCCTCCCGGCGGGCCCGCGCCCCGGGCTCGGCGCTCAGGCCGGCCGCCCGTTCGTACGCGGCCGCGGCGGCCTCGTGACCGCTGCGCTCGCGGGCCCGGGCGGCGGCGTGCTCCAGCGCGGCGGCGGCCTCCTCGTCGGGCCCGGTGGCCCCGGCCGCCAGGTGCCAGGCGCGGCGGTCCGCGCGCTCGGGGCCGTCGAGCGCCGCGGCGAGCGCGCGGTGGACGGCCAGGCGGTGCCCGAGCGGCGCGCGCTGGTAGACGGCGGCGCGGATCAGCGGGTGGCGGAAGCGGAGGCTGTCGCCAGCCCCGCGGGCGACGAGACCGGCCTCCTCCGCGGGCGGCAGGTCCTCGACGCTCACCCCCAGGGCCTCGGCGGCGCGCAGGATCACCGGCAGCTCACCGGCCTCGTCCGCGGCGGCGGCCAGGAGCAGGGTCTGCGACGCCGCGGGCAGGCGGCTGACGCGGCCGTGGAAGGCCAGCCGCAGCCGGCCGGTCAGGGGCAGCGCGCCGGGGGCGAACGTCCCGGCCGGCTCGGCGCCCAGCGCGACGGGCAGCTCCAGCAGGGCCAGCGGGTTGCCCCGCGCCTCGGCCAGCAGGCGGAAGCGCAGCGCGGGCGGCAGCGGGTGGCGGTCCAGCAGGGCCGCGGCCGCCTCGGGACGGAGCCCGGACAGGCGCAGCTCCGGGAGGCCGGGCGCGGCGAAGGAGCCCTCGCCGTCCCGCGCGGCGAAGATCATGACCACGCCCTCGGCGCGGAGCCGCCGGGCGGCGAACAGCAGCGCGTCCCGCGACGCCCGGTCCAGCCAGTGCGCGTCGTCGATCAGGCAGAGCACCCCGTCCGGGTCGGCGTGCTCGGTGAGGAGGGACAGCGTCGCGAGCCCCACCAGCATCGGGTCGGCGCCGGAGCCCGAGGCGAGCCCGAACGCCGACTCCAGCGCCGCGCGCTGCGGGACGGGCAGCGCCGGCAGGCGGCCGAGCGCGGGGCGCAGCATCGACTGCAGCCCCGAGAACGCCAGCTCCGCCTCCGACTCGACCCCCGCGCCGCGGATCAGCCGCGGCCCACCGGCCACCGCCTCGGCGTGGTCCAGCAACGCCGTCTTGCCGATGCCGGGCTCCCCGCGCAGCACCAGCGCGCCGCTCTCGCCGCGGCGCGCTCCCGCGAGCAACGCCGCGATCGCGTCCGCCTCCGGCTCTCTCCCGTACAATTCCCCCGGTCCAGACATGGTCCCCATCCTGGCATTCGTCCGGTTCGTCCGCGTTCCGGCCGTCGTGCCCACCGTCTTCCGGGCGTGTCAGCGGCCGTGTCAGCGCCGCGTCGGTCCCGTGTCAGCGCCGTCGGCGACGGTCGAGGCATGGAACACACCGTCACCACGCTGCCGGCCGCCCGTCAGCCGGGCTGCCCCTTCGACCCGCCGGCCGAGCTGATCGAGGTGCGGCGGCGCAGCCCCATCAGCCGGTACCTCTTCCCTGACGGCCACGAGGGCTGGCTGGTCACCGGGTACGACCTGGTCCGGGCGATCCTGGCCGACTCGCGCTTCAGCTCGCGCAAGGAGCTCATGCGCCACCACCCGACCATCGACTACGGCGACATCGAGGTCCCCCCGGCGCCGCCCGGCGAGTTCCTCCTCATGGACGAGCCGCAGCACAGCCGCTACCGCAAGCCGCTCGTGGGCAGGTTCACCGTACGGCGGATGCGTCAGCTCACCGAGCGGATCGAGCAGGTCACCGCCGAGCACCTGGACGCCATGGAGAAGGCCGGGCCGCCCGCGGACCTGGTGACCGCGTTCGCCAAGCCCATCCCGGCCGTCATCATCTGCGAGCTGCTGGGCGTGCCGTACGAGGACCGGGGCCGGTTCCAGCAGCAGATCGACATGTTCCTCGGCGGGGAGGCGAGCGACGAGGAGCTGATCGCGGCCTACACCGCGACCCAGGAGTACCTCGCGGAGCTGGTCGCGGCCAAGCGCGCGAACCCCACCGACGACATCCTCAGCGAGCTGACCGGCGGCGACCTGACGGATGAGGAACTGAAGGGGATGGCCCTGATCCTGCTGTCGGCCGGGTTCGACACGACCGCGAACATGATCGGGCTGGGCGCCTTCGCGCTGCTGCGGCACCCGGACCAGCTCGCCGCGCTGCGCGCCGAGCCCGCGCTCGCCGACGGCGCGGTGGAGGAGCTGCTGCGATACCTGAGCGTCGCCAAGACGTTCATGCGGACGGCGCTGGAGGACGTCGAGCTGGGCGGCCACACGATCAAGGCGGGCAGCACGGTCCTGATGTCGCTGAACACCGCCAACCGCGACCCCGAGCGCTTCCCCGACCCGCACCGGCTCGACATCCGCCGGCAGGACGGCGGGCACCTGGCCTTCAGCCACGGCATCCACCAGTGCCTGGGGCAGCAGCTCGCCCGCGTCGAGCTGCGGGTCGCGCTCCCCGCGCTGTTCGGCCGCTTCCCCACCCTGCGCCTGGCCGTACCGGCCGAGGAGGTCGCCCTGCGCCCGGAGAGCGCCGACATCCACGGGGTCAAGAGCCTGCCCGTCACCTGGGACGTGTGACCCATGCGGGTCACCGCCGACGCCGAGCGCTGCATCGGCTCCGGGATGTGCGTCCTGACGGCCGGCGAGGTCTTCGACCAGAGTGAGGACGACGGCACCGTCATCGTCCTGCGCCCCGAACCCCCCGAGCACTCCCGGGACGCGGTGCGCCGAGCCGCCGGCAACTGCCCCGCCGCGGCGATCACCCTGTCCCCCTGACGGGGTGCCCGCGAGCCTCGCCCACGCCACCCACCGCCCACGCCACCCACCGCCCACGGCGGCCGGCCCTCGCCGGCCGCCGTTTCCCATGCCCGCCGCCCTGGAACGACTTGATTTGACTAGCCACTAAATTCAATATAATTATGACTCCATGGAAAATGAGGCCAGGCGGCCGTACCGGATGGGCGCCCGGGCCGCGGCCATGGAGGCCACGCGCGTCCGCGTGATGGAGGCGGCGGCGACGCTGTGGGCGCGGCGGTGGTACGACGACGTCACGTTGCAGGACGTCGCCGAGGAGGCGGGCGTGTCGGTGCAGACGGTCGTCAACCGCTTCGGCGGCAAGGAGGGGCTGGCCGACGCCGTCTTCGACTGGGTGGCCTCGCGGGCGGAGGTCACCCGGCAGGCCCCGACCGGCGACGTCGCGGCGATCGTCGCGGTGCTCTTCGCGGACTACGAGGCGCAAGGCGACGCCAACGTGCTCTGGACGGCGCAGATGGAACGCGTCCCGGCTATCGCCAGGGCCGCCGCGCAGGCCCGCGCGCAGCACCGCGCGTGGCTGGAGAGGGTCTTCGCCGACCGCCTCCCCGCCTCCGGCCCCGATCGGGAGCACGCGCTGAACCTGCACTTCGCCGCCACGGACGTCTACCTGTGGAAGCTGTGGCGGCGGGATCTCGGCCTGTCCCGCGGCGACGCCGAACGCGCCATGCGCGACCTGTTGACCTCGATCGACCCGCGAAGGGGACACGATGCCTAAGAACTTCCTGTTCGCCACCTGGGCCGGCGGCGGAGCGGTGCCGCCCGTCCTGTCGGTCGCGCGCGCCCTGCGCGAGCGCGGGCACGGCGTCCGGGTGCTGGCCGACGAGTCCCTCCACGACGAGGTCGCCGGCAGCGGGCTGGAGGCGGTCGCCTGGACGACGGCGCCGCAGGGCGACGCCTCCGATCCGGCCAAGGACGTCATCAAGGACTTCGAGGCGCGCACTCCCCTGGGCCAGTTCGCCCGCCTGCGGGACCGCATCGTCTGCGGCCCGGCCGCCGACTACGCCCGCGACACCCTGGCCGAACTGCGCGCCCGCCCGGCCGACGCGCTCGTCGCCGAGCACATGCTCCTCGGCGCGTTCACCGGCGGGGAGGCCGCCGGCATCCCCCTGGCCTCGTTGGTGACGACCCTCTACCCGTTCCCCACCCCGGGAGCGCCGCCGCCCGGCCCGGGCCTCGCCCCCGCGACCGGCGCGCTGGGGCGCCTGCGCGACCGGCTGATGACGCGGCTGATGCTCAAACCCTGGGAGAAGGGGGGCTGCCGGCGCTCAACGCCGCCCGCGCCGCGAACGGCCTGACGCCCGTGGCCTCGGTGGGTGAGGCGTTCGACCGCGTGGACCGGCTGCTCGTGCTGTCCCCGCGCGCGCTCGACTACCCCGGGCGGCGCTTCCCCGAGTACCTGCGGCACGTCGGCCCGCGGCTCGACGACCCGGCCTGGGCCGGGGACCTGGAGCTGCCGCCCGGAGACGCGCCGCTGGTGCTGGCCGGGCTGAGCTCCTCGTTCATGAACCAGGGCCCGGTGCTCCAGCGCATCGCCGACGCCCTCGGCGCCCTGCCGGTGCGCGGGCTGCTGACCACCGGCCTGGCCGTGGACCCGGCGACGATCCGCGCGCCCGGCAACGTCCTGGTCACCAGGGCCGCCCCGCACAACGCCGCCCTGCGGCACGCCGCGGCGACCGTCACCCACGCCGGCCACGGGACCGCCGTCAAATCGCTGGCCGCCGGGGTCCCCCTGGTCTGCGTGCCCCTCGGCCGCGACCAGACCGAGGTGGCGCGACACATCGAGGTCGCCGGGGCGGGAGTCACCGTGGGCAGGAACAGCGACGCCCGCGCCATCGCCCGCGCCGTCAGCCGGGTGCTCGGCGACCCGTCGTACACCCGGCACGCCCGGCGGCTGGCGGCCGAGATCGCCGCCGAGACCGCCACCGACCAGGCGGTCATCGAACTCGAGGCCCTGGCCGACCGCGCGGCCCCCAGGAACACCGCCGCCGGCGCGGCCTGACCGTCAACCTACAGAGCGTGCCGGGGCTTGCGGCAAGCCCCGGCACGCGGCGCACAATCTCCGACTGAGGCCAGAGCGCCGGGCCGGACACCCGGGCGAAGGGGGATGCCATGATCGACGTGATCGTCGTCGGCGGCGGGCCGACGGGGATGATGCTGGCGGGGGAACTGCGGCTGCACGGCGTGCGCGTGATCGTGCTGGAGAAGGAGCCCGCGCCGCCGCCGTACGTCCGCTCGCTCGGCCTGCACGTCCGCAGCATCGAGGTGCTCGACCAGCGCGGGATGCTGGAGCCGTTCCTCGAACACGCTCAGCGCTATCCGCTGCGCAACCTGTTCGCCGGGCTCGACAGGCCCGCGCCCGACCGGATGGACACCGCGCACGCCTACATCCTGGGCATCCCGCAGACCGTCACCGACCGGCTGCTGGCCGAGCACGCCGCGCGGGCGGGCGCCGAGATCCGGCGGGGGCACGAGCTGACCGGGCTGAGCCAGGACGAGGACGGCGTGACCGCCGAGCTGGCCGACGGCTCCCGCCTGCGCTCGCGCTACCTCGTCGGCTGCGACGGCGGCCGCAGCACCGTGCGGAGGCTGCTCGGCGTCGGCTTCCCCGGCGAGCCCGGCAGGACCGAGACGCTGCTGGGCGAGATGGAGGCGACCGAGGACCCGGCGAAGATCGCCGCCGTGGTCGCCGAGGTCCGCAGGACCCAGCTGCGGTTCGGCCTCATGCCGCTCGGGGACGGGGTCTACCGCGTCGTCGCCCCCGCCGAGGGGGTGACCGGGGACCGCGCGGTCCCGCCGACCTTCGAGGAGTTCCGGCGGCAGCTCATCGCGACCGCGGGCACCGACTTCGGGGTGCGCGCGCCGCGCTGGCTGTCCCGGTTCGGCGACGCCACCCGGCTGGCCGAGCGGTACCGGGTCGGCCGGGTGCTGCTGGCCGGGGACGCCGCGCACATCCACCCGCCGGCCGGCGGGCAGGGGCTCAACCTGGGCATCCAGGACGCCTTCAACCTCGGCTGGAAACTGGCCGCCGAGGTGGCCGGCTGGGCCCCGGACGGGCTGCTGGACAGCTACCACGCCGAACGCCACCCGGTGGCCGCCGACGTGCTCGACAACACCCGCGCCCAGATGGAGCTGATGTCGCTCGACCCGGGGGCTCAGGCCGTACGGCGGCTGCTGGCCGAGCTGATGGACGTCGAGGAGGTGAACCGCCGACTGATCGAGAAGATCACCGCGATCGGCGTCCGCTACGACCTCGGCGAGGGCCACCCGCTCCTGGGCAGGCGCCTGCGCGACATCCCCCTCCGGCGCGGCCGCCTCTACGAGCTGACGCGCGGCGGGCGCGGCCTCCTGCTCGACCGGACCGGCCGGCTCTCGGCCGCGGGCTGGGCGGACCGCGTCGACCACGTGGTGGACGGCGACGCGGCGCTGGACGCGCCCGCCGTGCTGCTGCGCCCCGACGGCCACGTGGCCTGGGCGGGAGACGACCAGCGGGACCTGCTCACCCGGCTCCCCCGGTGGTTCGGCGCCCCCGCCGCCGCCTGAGACGTCCCGCCGCGGGCCGACAACGTTGACCCGTCCGCCATAGCCGGGAATGCGGGCATCTGGTTTCGTCTAGCCCTAGGGGACCGATTCCTTCCGGGGGAGGGCTTCGTGGGACTGGTGAACACCGTGAGCCTGGCCGGCCTGCCGGCCTCCGAGCGGTTCGACTTCTGGTGGGAGACCGTGGCCCAGAGCCTGGTCTCCGTGGACGCCTCCAGCGAGCAGGCCGGGGACTTCTGGGCGGAGCTGAGGTCGGTTGACCTCGGCCTGGTCCAGGTGCTCCGGGTGCGGTGCGCCTCGTTCGAGGCCCGCCGCACCCCGAGGCGCATCCGGCAGTCGGACGCGGGCGGCTACCAGCTCTGCCTGCTGATCGGCGGCGGCGCCGGGATGCGGCAGGGAGGCCGGGAGGCCGTCCTGACGCCGGCCGACCTGATGCTGTACGACACCTCGCGCACGTTCCACGCCTGGAGCGTCGCCGGCGCCCCGGGGAGCCGGCCCCCGGTCGTGGCCGACAGCCTGACCGTGCTGTTCCCCCACACCGCCCTGCCGGTGCCCGCCTCCGCCGCCGAACGCCTCCTGGTGACGCGCCTGCCCGGCCGGGAGGGCGTGGGGGCGCTCCTCGCGGCGTTCCTGCACCGGCTGATGCGCCACGCCGACCAGTACACCCCCGCCGACGCCATCCGGCTCTCCACGGTCCTCCTCGACCTGCTCGCCGCGCTGCTGTCCCACGAGCTGGACGTGCCGCCCGACCCGGGCGCGCACGACCCGCACCGGGTGCTGCTGCTCCGCGTCCAGGCGTTCATCGAGGAACACCTCGGCCACGCGGACCTCTCCCCGGCGACGGTCGCCGCCGCCCACCACATCTCCGTACGGCACCTGCAGAAGATCTTCGAGGAGCACGGGCTCGGCGTGGCCGACTGGATCCGGTCGCGCAGGCTGGAGCGCTGCCGCCGCGACCTCGCCGACCCCGCGCAGGACCCGGTGCCGGTCCGCACGATCGGCGCCCGGTGGGGCTTCCCCAGCCCCGCGCACTTCACCAGGGCCTTCCACCGCGCCTACGGCGTGCCGCCCGCGAGATACCGGCGCCGCCGCCGGGCCCCGGGCGGGGACTGACCCCGCCACCGATCCGCCCGTGCGCGAACGGGCAACAATCCTGCGCCGCGGGTCAACATCACGGCGCGCGGAGTGGGTTGCATGGGCGGTGGGCGACGACGGGGGACCACGCACCGCTCCTCCGCCGCCGCATGTCCGAGGCGACGAGGCGACGAGCCTCAGGCGACGGAGGGAGGGTGCGCGATGCCGCAGGAATCGATTCGCGGATGGGACTGGGGCCGGGCCTGACGCCGCCCCGGCCGGGCTCGGGTGAGAGGCCGCGGGAAGCGGGGGCGCCCGGGCCCGCATCCGGTGTCAGCCAAGCCGATCACCCCTGGAGAGGAGGTCACGATGTCGCACCGCACGCAGTGGGAATGGGGCTGACAGGCCCTGAGCAGCCAATCGCGGCGCGCCCGCGAGTTCCACGCGGAGAGGAGGGGCCGGGATGCGCACCTGGGAGTGGTGATCGCCGCGCCCCGCGCGAGGCGGGGCCGGTGACCGGACGGCGAGCGCGGCCACCACGGACGCCTTCGCCCCGGCAGGACCGATCCCGACGGAGAGCTCGACGGAGAGGAGGGCGCATGCGGAAGCGCACCTGGGACTGGTGATCGCCGCGCCCGCGCCCGGCGCGGGGTGAGCGATCGGCGAGGTGGCGGCACGCGGCGGAGCGTCCCGCCACCTCACGTACGGAGGGGCGAGGATGCCGAGGACGAATCCGGGGGCCGGCCTGCGCGCCTTCGCGGTCGCCGAGTTCCGGGGGCTGTGGGCCGGGGCCCTGCTGTCGAGGGCGGGCGACCAGCTCGCCCGGGTGGCGCTGACGGTGCTCGTCTACCAGCGCACCGGTTCGGCCGCGCTGACCGCCGCCGTCTACGCCCTCACCCTCGTCCCGGCCCTGCTCGGCGGGCCGCTGCTGGGCTGGCTGGCCGACCGTCACCCCCGGCGCGAACTGATGATCGCGTGCGACGTGACCAGGACCGTCCTGGTCGCCCTCATGGTCGTCCCGGGGATGCCGCTGCCGGTGATCGGCGTCCTGGTCTTCGCCTCCCACCTCCTGGAGTCCCCGTCCAAGGCCGCCCGCGTCGCGCTCCTGCCGGAGGTCCTGCCCGCCCCCGTCTACCCGGCGGGCGTCGCGATCAACTTCTTCACGAGCCAGCTCATGACCCTGGCCGGCTTCGCCGCCGGGGGCGTGGTCGTCGCCCTGACCGGGCCGCTCACCTCACTGGCCGTCGACGCGGCCACGTTCGCCGCCGCCGCCGCGCTCACCGCCCTGACCGTACGGCGGCGCCCGGCGGCCGGGCGGGACGGCCCCGGGCGGTCCTGGTGGTCGTCCACCACGGCGGGCCTGCGGCTGATCGCCGGCACTCCGTCGCTCCGCAGCCTGCTGGGGCTGGCCACGCTCGCCGCCTTCCACGTGATCCCCGAGGCGATCGCGGTGCCGTACGCCCACGCGCTCGGCCTGGGCACCGCCGAGGCCGGGGTCATGATGGCGGCGGTCCCGGTCGGCACCCTGCTCGGGGTGGTCCTGCTGACGACGTTCGTGCCGGAGCGCCTTCGGCCGCGACTCATGGGGCCGCTGGCGCTGGCCGCCTGCCTGCCGCTGGTGGCGAGCCTCCTCCGGCCCGGCTTCGCCGTCGTGCTCGTGCTGTGGGCGCTGATGGGCGTGTGCACGGCCTACCAGGTCTCCGCGAACGCCGAGTTCGTCCGCCTCGCCCCGAACGAGCAGCGCGGCCAGGCGGTGGGCCTGGCCTCCTCCGCCCTGGTCGCGGTCCAGGGCCTGGGCGTCCTGCTGGGCGGCGCCCTCGTGGAGTGGGCGGGGCCCGCGGGCGGCCTGGCGATCGCGGGGCTGCTCGGCGTCGCGGCGAGCGTTCCCCCCGCCATCGGCTGGTCCCGCGCCCGCCCGCCCGACCACCCCTGACGGAGCGGGCGAGGGCGGCCCGGTCGCAGGCCGCGACGTGACGTGCGCCACAGGACGCCCGGCACCGAGGGGAACGGTCGCCCCCTCGGCGAGGATGTGCTGATATCTCAGCAATCATTGGAACATGCCGGGAGATGCCCACCGCGACGCCGGAGGGGGGCGGACCCCGCGGCCTGAGGTGGTGGCATGGCGTTCGAGCGGCACCGGGACCTGCTGTTCGGGGTGGCCTACCGGATCCTGGGGCGGGTGGCCGACGCCGAGGACGTGCTCCAGGAGGCGTGGCTGCGGTGGTCCAAGGTCGCGGACGAGGAGATCGGGGACCCCGAGGCGTACCTCGTCACGGTGACGACCCGGCTGGCGGTCGACAGGCTGCGGCGGATCCGGGCGCGGCGGGAGACCTACCCCGGGCCGTGGCTGCCCGAGCCGGTGCTCACCGGCGACCTCGCCGACGACGTCGTACGGGCCGAGTCGGTGTCGATGGCGCTCCTGGTGGTGCTGGAGACGCTGTCGCCGGTGGAGCGGGCCGTGTTCGTGCTCCACGACGTCTTCGAGGTGCCGTACGGCGAGGTCGCCGCGGTCCTCGGCAAGAGCGAGCCCGCGGTGCGGAAGCTGGCGTCGCGGGCACGCGCGCACGTGCGGGAGCGGCGGCGGCGCTTCGACGCCGACGCGGCGACCTGGCGCGCGGTCACCGACCGGTTCATCGACGCCTGCCTGCACGGCGGCATCGAGGGCCTGATGGAGCTGCTGGCGCCGGACGTCGAGCTGATCGCCGACGGCGGCGGCAGGGCGCTGGCGCCGCGCAGGGCCGTGGCGGGCGCGGAGAAGGTGGCGCGCTTCGTGCTCAAGGTGATGGCGGTGCAGCCCGCGTTCCGCCGGTCGGCCGGCCTGGCTCCGGCCACGAAGATCGGCTTCGCCCTGGTCACGGCCAACGGCGGCCCGGCGATCGTGCTGTCGGCCGAGCGTCGTCCGATCGCGTTGTTCCAGGTCACCGCGCGCGACGGCAAGATCGGCACGTGCTACATGCTGGTGAACCCGGACAAGTTCGCCGGTCTCGTGTCACAGGAAGCGGGGGTGCCGCGTCCTTGACGGCATGACTGCCATCACCGTGATCGGCGGCGGCCTCGCGGGGCTGTCCGCCGCGATCACCGCCGCGGAGCAGGGCGCGCACGTGGTCCTGCGGGAAGCTCACGCCACACTCGGCGGCCGGGCCCGTTCCACGCCCCCGCCGTACATCGCCAACGACGGGCCGCACGCCTTCTTCACCGGCCCGGCCTGGGACTGGCTCACCCGGCGCCGGCTGGCGCGGCCCGCGAGCATGCTCACGCCGCGTCACCTGGCCCGCCTGCGGTTCCGGCACGGGAGGCGGCGCCGCGTCGCTCCCCCGGCCGCCTTCGTCTCCATGATCAGCGTACGGCGGTGGCGCACCGCGCCGGTCGACGAGGACTTCCGCGCCTGGGCCACGAGGGAGTTCGGCCCAGTGGCCTGCGAGGCGGCCATCGGCGCCCTCGGGCCCGTCACCTACTGCGGCGACGCCGGCGGCCTTTCGGCCCGGTTCGCCTACGAGCGGCTGCTGCGCACCTTCCGGATGGGATACCCGGCCACCCGGTACCCGCACGGCGGCTGGGGCGCGGTGGTCGAGCGCATGGCGGCCCGCGCGCGGAGCCTGGGCGTGCGCGTCGAGGTGTCCTCGCGGGTGACGGAGCTGCCGGAGGACGGGCCGGTCATCGTCGCCACCTCCCTCGACGCGGCGCGCAACCTGCTCGGCGACGACTCCCTCACCTGGCCGGGCGGACGGGCCGTGCTGCTGGACCTCGCGGTCCCCAGGGTGCGGTCGGATCCGGCGATCGTCTTCGACCTGGACCGGGGCGGGTTCATCGCGCAGCCCACGTCGCTGTTCGCCGCCGCCCCCGAGGGGCAGGCCCTCTACCAGGCCGAGATGCCCGTGCGCGAGGGCGAGTCCAGGGCGGAGGCCGCCGCCCGCCTGGAGGAGTTCGTCGACGTCGCCCTCCCGGGCCGGCGCGACCGGGTGATCTGGCGGCGGTCCCAGATGTCGCACGGCCGGACGGGCGCCCTCGATCCGCCGGGCCGGACCTGGCGCGACCGCCCGGGCATCGACCGCGGCGACGGCCGCTACCTCGCCGGTGACATGGTCGCCGCCCCCGGCCTGCTCTCCGAGGTCTCCGTCCTCAGCGGAATCCGCGCCGCCTGCCTGGCCGTACGCTCCCTCCCGGACCGCCCCGCGGTCAGCGGATGCCGGGCAGGTCCCTGAGCTGCCTGCGTGAGGTGAGGCCGAGCTTGCGGAAGATGTTGCGCAGGTGCGCGTCGACCGTGCGCGGGCTGAGGAACAGCTTGGCCGCCACCTCCTTGGAGCTGGCCCCGCCCGCGACCAGCCGGGCGATGTGCAGTTCCTGGAGCGTGAGCTGATCCGCCGCCTGCGCGGAACGGCTCCGGGCGCGCTCGCCGGTGGCGCGCAGCTCGGCGGCCGCGCGGTCGGCGAACGCCCGCGCTCCGAGGCCGGACAGCAGCTCGTGCGCCGTGCGCAGCCGCTCGCGGGCCTCGCGCCGCCGGCCCCTCCGCCGCAGCCACTCCCCGTAGAGCAGGTGGGCGCGGGCCCGGTAGATCGCCATCGGGGTGCCGTCGAGGTGTTCGACGGCCTCCCGGTAGGCGTCCTCGTCGTCGGTGACCAGGGCGCGCGCGTAGGCCCCGACCCCCAGTCCCCACGCCCGCGCCCCGGCCCGGGTGCGCTCGGTCAGCGTGCGCAGCGCCGAGGCGGCGAGCTCCGTCTCGCCGCAGCGGACGGCCGCCTCGACCAGCTCGGGCAGCGCCAGCCCGGACAGGCCGAGGTCGCCGTGCTCGACGGCCCGCCGGGCGGCCTCCAGCGCCGCCGGGTAGTCGGCCAGGCCGTTGCCGAGCACGGCCGTCGCCCACTGGACGCTCAGGCTCATCCGGCCGCCGGCCGCGAGCACGTTCTCGAACAGCTCGGCGGCCTCCTCGCGGCGCCCGCGCATGGCGGCCAGGTGGATCCGCGGGTAGACCAGCGGCGCCGCGCCGGTGGCCTCGGCGATGGCCTCCTCCTCGGAGATCATCTCCGCCGCCGCGCCGAGGTCGCCCGCGTGGACGGCGGCCGTGGCGAGCATGGCCAGCCCGATCGGCAGCATGTGGAACGAGCCGGACTCGCGGCCCGCCGCGACGATGCGGGCCGCGATGCCGTGCAGGGCGTCGTGGTCCCACAACTCCACGGCCAGCATGAATCCCATGGACGGCCACCTGGCCCACACCTCGTCGGCCGCCTTGCCGACGATCGGCCGCAGGACGGCGGACGCGGCCCGGTGCCCTTCGGTGGCCAGGCCGACCAGCCCGTCCAGGACGGCGTCGGCGCTGGACGGCGGGTCCGCGGCGGGCGGGGCCAGCCGGGCGGCCTCCACGACCGGGCCCAGCCCGCCGATCAGGATGCCCGTCTCCATGGCGTCCAGGTAGCAGGCCCGGGACCAGGCGGGATCGGTGCCGGCCAGCCGGGCGGCGGCGCGCAGCAGGTAGGTCGTGGGCCGCTCGTCGCCCCGGCGGCGGACGAACGAGAGCCTGCCCCGCAGCAGGTCGATCCTGGCCTGCTGCCGCTGGTCGAGCGGGGCGGTCTCGGCGGCGGCGAGGAGCTCGGCCGCCACGTCGAACTCGCCGACGGAGAGTTTGGCCTGCGCCGCGGCGAGCAGGCGTTCGGCCCGGGGCCCGGGTGTGAGGGTGAGCGCCGCCGAGCGTTCGAGGAAGGCCGCGGCGGCGGCCAGCCCGCCCCTGGCCTGGGCGCGGGCGGCGGACCGTTCGAGCTCGGCGGCGACCTCCTCGTCGGGGCCCGCGCTGGCCTCCGCGCGGTGCCAGGCCAGCCGGTCGGGGTCGGTGACGGGATCGGTCACCGCGGCCAGCGCCTCATGCGCCCGCCGCCGATCCTCCGGGGAGGCGGCGCGGTAGGCGGCCGACCGGGCCAGGGGGTGGCTGAAGCGGATCCGGGCGCCGAACTCGGCCAGCGCGGCGGCCTCGGTGGCGGCGGCCCGCTCGACGCCCAGCAGCCCGGCCGCCCGCCACAGCGATCCCGGGTCGCCCACCGGGTCGGCCGCCGCGACGGTGAGCAGCAGCCGGGCCTGCGGCGACAGCAGTTCCAGCCGGGCGCGGAAGCTCTGCTCGATCACGCTCGGAGTGGACGGGGGCAGGGCGAAGCCGCCGGCCATCCCGGCCAGGCCCGCGCTCCGGGGCAGCTCCAGCAGCGCCAGCGGGTTGCCGCGGGCCTCGGCCAGGATGCGGTCGCGTACGCGCTCGTCCAGCGGGGCGCGGATCGCGGCGGCCAGCAGCGCGCGGGCGTCGGTCTCCCCCAGCCCCCTGAGCGCCAGGCCCGGCAGCTCGTCGAGCTCGGGCGACCGGTACGGCTCGCGCACGGCGAACACCAGGGCCACGCGTTCGGCGGCGACCCTGCGGGCGAGGAAGGCCAGGGCGCGGGCGGAGGCGTGGTCGAGCCACTGCGCGTCGTCGACCAGGCACAGCAGCGGCCGTTCCCGGACCGTCTCCACCAGCAGGCCCAGGGTCGCGGCGCCGACCAGGAAGGGATCGGGCGTTCCGGCGTCCAGGCCGAAGGCGATCTCCAGCGCCTTGCGATGCGGGGGCGGCAGCGCCGTCAGGCCGGCCAGGATCGGCCCGCACAACTGGTGCAGGACGGCGAACGGCAGCTCCATCTCGAACTCCGCCCCGGAGACCCGCATGACCAGGAAGTCGCCGGCCGCCCCGGCCGCGTCGTCCAGCAGCGCGGTCTTGCCGATCCCCGGCTCCCCGCGCAGGACCAGGGCGCCGCCTCTCCCCTGCCGCGCCGCGTCGATCAGGGCGCGCACACGCCCGATCTCCTCGTCTCGGCCTACCAGCGATATGTCCATATATGAACGATTATTCCGTATTTGCGGGGGTCCTACGTAGCCGCGGCGGCCACGGCGGATAGGTAAGAACCACCGACGCGAGCGACGGCGGCCCGCTGCGAGTGTGAGGGCCATGAGCAGCGCCTCCCTCTCCCCTCCCCCCACCAGGGCCTGGACACCGCTGGCCGTTCTGGCCACGGCCCAGTTCCTCGTGGTGCTGAGCACCTCGATCGTGAACGTCGCACTGCCGCGGATCCGCGCCGGGCTCGGGCTCGACCCCGCCGGGCTGTCGTGGGCGGTCAACGCCTACGTTCTCGCCTTCGGCGCCCTGCTGCTGCTCGGTGGCCGCTCCGGAGACGTGTACGGCCCGCGCCGCGTCTTCCTGCTCGGCGCCGCCCTGTTCGCCGCCTCCTCGCTCGGCGCGGCCCTGGCGAACGGCCTCCTCACGCTCGTCGTGGCCAGGGCGGCCCAGGGCGTCGGCGCGGCGCTGCTGGCGCCCACCGCGCTGGCCATGACGCTGACCCTGTTCCCCGACGGGCCACGGCGCGGCACCGCGCTCGGCGTGTGGGGGGCGGTCTCCGGCGTGGGCGGCGCGGCGGGGGTGCTGCTCGGCGGCCTGCTCAGCGACGCGTACGGCTGGCGCTCGGTGTTCGCGGTCATGGTCCCCGCCGCCGTGGCCGTACTGGTGGCGACCTGGCGGCTGCTGCCCGCCGACCGGCCGCGCGGCGGGCGGCTCGACCTGCCGGGCGCGCTCACCGTCACCCTGGGCCTGACGGCGCTCACCTACGGGCTGTCCGGCGACTCGTGGCCGGCCCTCGCCGCGGGCGTACTGCTGCTCGGCCTCTTCGTCCGCCTGCAGCGCCGGTCGGCCCACCCGCTGGTGCCCGCGCGGATCTTCCGCGTCGGCTCGGTGACGGCGGCCAACGTGCTGATGGCGTCGCTCGGCGCGGTCTGGCTCGGGCTGTTCTTCTTCCTGCCGCTCTACCAGCAGCGCGTCCTCGGTTTCACGCCGGTGGAGGCGGGCCTGACCCAGCTCCCGCTCGCGCTGACGATCACCCTGGCCTCCTGGGCGGCCCCCCGGCTGACCCGGCGGCTGTCCGGCCGGGCCGTGCTGACCTGCGGGCTGCTGCTGCTCACCGCCGGGCTCGCCTGGCTGGCCCGGGCTCCCGCCGACGGCGCCTTCCTGACCGACCTGCTCGGCCCCTCGCTGCTGATCGGCGCGGGGCTGGGAGCGGCGTTCGTCCAGCTCACCACCCTGTCGGCGGCGGGCGTGCCGGCCGCCGACATCGGCCTGGCCGGAGGGCTCATCAACGCCACCCGCCAGATCGGCGGCGCTATCGGCCTCGCCGCCCTGACCGCCCTGTCCCTCACCGGCGGCTACCGCGGAACGTTCGTGGCCGCCGCCCTCATCGCCCTGTCGACCGCATTGATCGCCCTGATGACGATCCGAAAGGACGCGCTCCGATGACCGAACTGCCCAAGCCCTACCTCACCGGCCATTTCACCCCGGTGACCGATGAGATCACCGCTCGCGAGCTGACCGTGCACGGCACGCTGCCGCCGGAGCTGAACGGCCGCTACTTCCGCAACGGCCACAACCCCAAGCCGGGCGTCACCCCCAGCCACTGGTTCAAGGGCGAGGGCATGATCCACGGCGTGCGGCTGTCCGGCGGCCGCGCCGAGTGGTACCGCAACCGCTGGGTGCGCACCCCGTACCTGGACGGCGTGCCGTTCACCGGCACCGAACTGGAGGTCAGCGCCGCCGCCACCAATGTCATCTTCCACGGCGGCCGCTATCTGGCCCTCCAGGAGGCGAACCTGCCCTGGGAGATCACCGCCGAGCTCGACACCGTCGGCGTGTACGACTTCGGCGGGAAGCTCACCAGCGCGATGACCGCCCACCCGAGGGAGGACCCGGTCACCGGCGAGCTGCACTTCTTCGGCTACAGCCCGTTCCCGCCCTACCTGACCTACCACGTCGCCTCCGCCTCCGGGGAGATCGTCCGCTCGGAGGTCATCGACGGGTCGGGCCCGTCGCTCATGCACGACTTCGCCATCACCCGCGATCACGTCGTGTTCCTCAACTCCTCCGTGGTCTTCGACCACGCCGAGCACTCGGGCATCCCGTACCGGTGGCACGACGACGTGCCGTTCAGGATCGGCGTCATGCCGCGGACCGGGCCGTCCCGGATCACCTGGTTCGAGGCCGGGCAGGCCGCGCTGCTGCACGTCACCAACGCCTACGTGGACCCGGACGGGCGCGTCGTCGTCGAAGGCCCCCGCTACGACCGGGCGTCCTGGGAGAGCTCCTGGAAGTGGTGGATCGGCGCCCCCGGCCACGGCACCAGCCCCGACGCCGGATCGACCCTCCACCGCTGGATCCTGGACCCCGCCACCGGCAAGGCCACCGACGAACCCCTGGACGACCTGGCCACCGAGTTCCCCTCGATCAACGACGCGAGCACCGGCGCGGCCAACCGCTACAGCTACGCCATCGCCTTCCCCGGCGCCGGTCTGTCCGGCTACCACACCGTCAAGTTCGACACCTCGACGGGCCGCCGCCAACTGCTGTCCCACGGCGAGCACCGGATGCCGGGCGAGGCCGTGTTCGTCCCCGCCGAGGGCGGCACCGGCGAGGACGACGGCTACCTGCTCACCATCGTCAGCGACCTCAGGGCGGACGCCTCCCAACTGCTCGTCCTCGACGCCGCCGACCTCGGGAAAGACCCCATCGCCACCGTTGAACTCCCCCGCAGGGTGCCCGCCGGCATCCACGGCCACTGGATCGAGGACGACAAGTGATCACCGGAATCGACAGCGACGCCCCCGTCGTCGCCCGTCACTCCATCACCATCGACGCGCCCCTGCGGCGGGTGTGGGACCTGCACGCAGACGTGTCCGGCTGGCCCTCCTGGCAGAGCGACATCACCGCCGCCTCCGCCACGGGCCCGCTGGTCCCCGGCTCGGTCTTCCACTGGACCACCTTCGGGATGGAGATCACCTCCACGGTGTACGCGGTCGAGGAGCCGTACCGCGTCCTGTGGGGCGGGCCCGCGCACGGCGTCGACGGCATCCACGAGTGGACGTTCACCGAGGAGGACGGCGTGGTCCACGTGCGCACCGAGGAGTCCTGGGACGGCGAGCCGATCCGGGCCGACGCCGCCGGGATGGGCGCCGCGCTCGACGCCTCGCTGACGGCCTGGCTGGACCGCCTGAAGCGGGCGGCCGAAGCGGCCTGACCCGCCCCGGCGCCGCGCCGGCCCCCGAACGGCGCGGCGCCCCGCCGGCCGGGGCCGCGGGAGAGGGATCTCCCGCGGCCCTCCCGATCGCTCAAGGCCCCCGGTACGGCCCGCCCGGCCGGGCTCCCCGGGGCGTGCTACAGGACCTTCAGCAGGCCGCCGTCGATGACGTAGTCGCTGCCCGTGACGTAGGCGGCGGCCGGGGAGGACAGGAAGACGATGACGTTGGCGACCTCCTGCGGGGTGCCCCAGCGGCCCAGGGTCACGTTGATCTGGTCGGGCAGGTCGCTCATGAGCCGCTGGAAGTCCCCGCCGCGGGCCTGGCTGACGCGCGGGCCGTACTCGTCCCACAACGGGGTGCGGATGAGCGCCGGCGAGACGGTGTTCACCCGGATGCCCCGGGGGCCGAGCTCGTCGGCGAGGCCCTTGCCGAAGGCGGTCAGGGCGGCCTTGGACGCCCCGTACCAGTGGGGGCCGGACGCCGGCCAGTGCGCCACGCTGGTGGAGACGTTCACCACCGACTCCCGCAGCAGGGGCAGCAGGGCGCGCGTGATGCGCACGCCGCTGAAGAAGTTCAGCTCGAAGGCCCGCCGCCAGGTCTCGTCGGCGAGGTCGGGCAGCCCGCCCAGGTCGAGGCCCGCCAGCCCGCCGACACCGTTGACGAGCAGGTCGACGTGGCCGAACTCGCTCTCGGCGGCCCACCGCAGACCATCGACGCCATCGTCGGTCAGCAGGTCGGCCTCCACGGTGACGGCGCCGCTCCGCTTCAGCTCATCGGACACCACACGGTCGGCGCCGAGCACCCTGGCCCCTTCCGCGATCAGGGTGCGCACGACGGCTCCGCCGATCCCGCCACTGGCGGCCGTGACGACGGCGGTCTTCCCGGCGAGGTTCAAGTCCATGATCTCTCCTCAATGTCGATCAGTGGGTCAGTAAGTCAGTCGGGTGAATCAGTCAGTCGTTCGTCGTGAATCCGCCGGCCGGGGGCGGGGATCCGTCCCGCGGATCGGCGCCCCGGCGTACGACCTCGTGGTCGTACGGCTCTCGCCGGCACGTCAGGCAGGGGCGCCCGTCACTCCACTTCCAGCCGGACGAGCATCTTGCCGATGTTGGCCCCGCGCAGGACGCCCAGGAGCGCGGCCGGCGCCTGCTCCAGCCCGTCCACCACGGTGTGCTCCTCGCGCAGCGATCCGTCGGCGAGCCAGCCCGCGGCCTGCCCGATCCACTCGGGGAACAGCGGGAAGTAGGAGTTGACCAGCAGGCCGCGCAGCGTCAGCTCCTTGCCGTAGGCGGTGTAGAGGTTGCGCGGGGCGCAGACCGGCCCGGTGGCGTTGTACTGGGCGATCGCGCCCACGAGCGCGAACCGCGCGCCCACCCGGGCCGCGTCGATGGCCGCCTCCAGGTGGTCGCCCCCGACGTTGTCCAGGTAGACGTCGATCCCCTCGGGCGCGGCCTCGGCGAGCCGCGCGCCGATGGAGCCCTGACGGCGGTCGAGGCCGACGTCGAAGCCGAAGTCCTCCACCAGGCGGGCGGCCTTGTCCGGCCCGCCCGCCGAGCCGATCACCTTGACGGCCCCGAGCCTGCGGGCGAGCTGCCCCGCGATGCTGCCGACGGCCCCCGCCGCGGCCGAGACGAACACCGTGTCGCCCCGCCGTACGGGCGCGACCCGGGTGAACGCGGCGTAGGCGGTCAGCCCGGTGGTGCCCAGCGCCCCCAGGTACGCCACGGGCGGGGCGAGCGCGGTGTCGACGACCGTGGCGTCGGCGGCGTCCAGGACCGCGTAGTCGCGCCAGCCCAGGAAGTGCGAGACCGTCGCCCCCACGGGGATCGCGGGTGCGCGGGAGGCGATCACCTCCCCGACCGCGCTGCCCTCCAGGGGCGCGCCGAGCCGGAACGGCGGGATGTAGGACGGGGCGTCGTTCATCCGGCCGCGCATGTACGGATCGACCGACATCCACCGGTTGCGCACCAGGACCTGGCCGTCCGCGGGCTCGGGGATCTCGGTGTGGACCAGGGCGAACTGGTCCAGGCGGGGCTCCCCGTGGGGGCGGGCGGCGAGCCGGATCTCGCGCCCCTTCAGTCCGGTGGCGCTCACGCGCGGTCCTCCAGCGTGGGGTAGTCGGTGTAGCCGCGGTGGTCGCCGCCGTAGAAGGTGGCGGGGTCGGCCTCGTTGTACGGCCCGCCCGCGCGGATCCTGGCGGGCAGGTCGGGGTTGGCCACCCACATCGTGGCCAGCGCGATCGCGTCGGCCACGCCGTCGCGCAGCGCCGCCGCGCCGGTCTCGGGGGTGGCGGGGAAGGAGTCGGGCGTGGGGTGGGGGCAGAGGATCAGCCCGCCGGGCCACTCCTGGCGGATGAGCTCGGTCATGTCCCGGCTGACGGCCTCGAACAGGTGCAGGTACGCCAGCGGCGTCGGCGCCAGCGCCCGCACGAGCGCGCGGTAGAGATCGGCGGTGTCGCTCTCGGTGATCCCGTTGTAGGCCAGCCCCGGGGACAGCCGCAGCCCGACCCGCTCCGGGCCGATCGCGGTGGAGACGGCCTCGACCACCTCCAGCGTGAAGCGGATGCGGCCGGCGATCGAGCCGCCGTAACCGTCGGTGCGCCGGTTGGAGCCGTCGGCCAGGAACTGGTGGAGCAGGAAGCCGTTCGCGCCGTGCAGCTCGACCCCGTCGAAGCCGGCCTCGACGGCGTTCCTGGCCGCGGCGGTGAAGTCGGCGACGGTACGGGCGATGTCCTCGGTGGTCATCTCGCGGGGCACCGGGTGCTCCAGGAGCCCCTCGGGGGTGTAGAGCGACTCGCCGGACGCGATGGCCGAGGGCCCCACCGGGGTGGCCCCGTCGGCGTACAGCACCGGGTGGCCGATGCGGCCGCAGTGCACGAGCTGGGCGACGATCCTGCCGCCGGCGGCGTGCACCGCGTCGGTGACCTTCCGCCAGCCCTGGATCTGCTCGTCGCCGTGCAGGCCGGGTGTCTGTATGTAGCCCTGGCCGATCTCGCTCACCTGGGTCGCCTCGGTGATGATCAGGCCGGCCGAGGCGCGCTGCGCGTAGTACCGCGCGGTCAGGTCGCCGGTCAGCCCGCCGTACGCCCTGCTGCGCGTCATCGGGGCCATCACCAGGCGGTTGGGCAGCTCCAGCTTGCCCAGGGTGATCGGCCGGAAGTACTCGTCGAGTGGGTTGGCCACGTCGTCCCTTTCTCGGTGGGTCGGGGTACGGCCCCAGCCTGGGCGACCACGCCATCCCCACCAAGGACCCGCTTCTGGCTACCCACGCCGTGACCAGCCAGGGCCTGACCGCGATTCGAAATCGCCGGTTTTTGCCCGAACATGTACTGTCCGTCCCGTGGATGTCCGGACCGAGCTCAGCCAGTTCCTGAAGTCCCGTCGCGCCCGGCTGCGGCCGGAGGAGGTCGGGCTGACCAGCTACGGCAGGCAGCGGCGGGTGCCGGGGCTGCGCCGCGAGGAACTGGCCCTGCTCGCCGGGGTCAGCGTCACCCACTACACCCGCCTCGAACAGGGCCAGCACCACAACGTCTCCCCCGAGATCCTGGACGCCGTGGCCGGCGCGCTGCGCCTGACGGCCGACGAGCGGGCGCATCTGCACCGCCTGGCCCGGCCGGCCCCGCCGGGGGAACCCGGGGCGGCCGACGGGGCGGGCGGGTTCGCCGACGTCAGCCCGAGCGTGCTCGGGCTGCTGGACTCCCTGGTGCTCACCGGCGCGGCGCTGATCGGCCGCCGCACCGAGTTTCTGGCCTGGAATCCGCTGATCGACGAGATGCTCGGCGGCCTCGACGCGCCGCCGAGCCGGCGCACCGTCTCGCACTGGATGTTCCTCAACGAGAACGCCCGGCGGCGGTGGGGCGGCTGCTGGGAGCGCAAGGCGCGCGCGAACGTGGCGATGCTGCGCGCGGGCCTGGCCCGCTATCCGCACGACGAACGTCTCCGGGGGCACATCGCGGTGATGCGCGTGCAGAGCCCCGAGTTCGAGGCGATGTGGCAGGCGTACGAGGTGGAGGAGTGGTCCGCGGGCAGCGAGGACATCGTCCTGCGTCATCCGGTCGTCGGCTCCGTGGAGCTCGACTACCAGCGCGTGCTCCTTCCCGACGTCCCCGAGGTGCGCGGCCTCCTGCTCTACTCGGCCCGGCCGGGCACGCCCTCGCACGAGCGGATGCGCCACCTGGCCTCCATCGTCACACCCGGCCTCAGGTTCCCCGGATGACCTGACCGGGCCGGGCGACGGGACGCGCTACGCCTCGCCACCACCGCCCGGCCCGCCGCCGCGGATCAGGGTCTCGATCCCGTCGAGCATGCGGTGGATGCCGAACTCGAAGATGTTCTCCGGCTCCGAGGCCTCGAACGCCTCGTCCCCGAACTCCGACACCATGGGCAGCCGCGCCGCGCCGATGGTGCGCTCGAACGTCTCCCTGCGCGCCCGCGCCCACTCCTCGCGGGTGTGCCGGGTGGTGCGCGCCGCCCGTGCCTCGTACGCCAGCGGCACCGCGGCGCTCTGCACGTACGTGCCGATCATGATGGCGACCTGGACCAGGGTGGCGAAGTCCAGGCCCTGACCGGCCAGCGCGCGCATGCGCCAGTCGGTGTAGGCCATCAGCCCGGGGGCGGCCGGCGGCCGGGTGGTGATCGCGACCAGGTGCGCCATCCAGGGGTGGCTCCGGTAGAGGTCCCACTCCTCGCGGGCGGACAGCTCCAGCTTGGCGCGCCAGCCGTCGGGTCCCGGCTCGGGCAGCGGCCGGTCGCCGAAGACGGCGTCGACCATCAGGTCGTTGAGCTCCTCCCGGCTGGAGACGTAGCGGTAGAGCGACATGACCCCCACGTCCAGCTCCGTGGCGATGCGCCGCATCGACACCACGGCCACGCTCTCGCGGTCGGCCAGCGCGATGGCGGTCCGCACGATGAGGCCCCGGTCCAGGACGGCCTCCGGGCTCTCCGCCCCCTGCCGCGGCGGCCTGGCCGGTCCCCGGGTCTCGGGGGCCGGGCGGTCGGCGAGCCGCGCGCGGTAGGCCCTCGTACGGCAGGCGCGCGAGCAGTACCGCCGGGGACGCCCCCGCTCGGCGGGACGCAGCGCCCGCCCGCACATCTCGCACGTCGCCAACTCGGTGCCCCCATTTCCGTCACATCTGAATTCTGTGACGAAATTATAGATGACCGAGCTGAGTCGCGCTAATCGAGAGTTGATGTACGGTGTATTTATGACTCGTGCAGCGTACGACAACCCTGTGACGATAAATGCCGCCCTGGAGCTCCACCGCGTGACCAAGCGCCACGGGCACGGCGAGACCTCCGTGACCGCGCTCGACGACGTGTCGATGGCGATCCCGCGCGGCACGTTCACCGCCGTGATGGGCCCCTCGGGATCGGGCAAGAGCACCTTGCTGAACTGCGCGGCGGGCCTCGACCGGCCCGACTCCGGCGCCGTGGTCCTCGACGGGCACGACCTGGGCGGCCTGGACGAGACCGCGCTGACCCGGTTGCGGCGCGAGCGGATGGGATTCGTCTTCCAGTCGTTCAACCTGGTGCAGACCCTGACGGTGGCGCAGAACGTGGCCCTGCCCCTGGAGTTCGCGGGCCGGCGCGCGGACGGCCGGCGGGTCCGGGCCCTGCTCGGGAGGCTGGGGCTGGGCGACAGAACGGGCCACCGGCCGGCCCAGCTCTCCGGGGGCCAGCAGCAGCGGGTGGCGATCGCCCGGGCCATCCTGTCCGAGCCCGCCATCATCTTCGCCGACGAGCCGACCGGCGCCCTCGACACGCAGTCCGCGCGCGAGGTGCTCGGCATCCTGCGCCACGCCGTCAGCCAGGAGGGCCAGACGATCGTGATGGTCACGCACGACCCGGTGGCGGCCTCGTACGCCGACCTGGTGGTGTTCTTCGCCGACGGGCGGATCGTGGACCGGCTGCCGCGGCCCGACGCGGCAGCCGTGGCGGACCGGATGGCCCGGCTGTCGGCGCCCGCCCACGCCGGAGGCGCGCGATGAGGTGGCGGCTGGCCCTCGGCACGATCCGCGCCCACCGGGCGTCCTACCTGGCCTCGGCCGCCGTGATGGCGGCCGGCACGGCGCTGCTCACCGCGTTCGCGAGCCTGCTGGAGACCGGGCTGGCGACGGGCCGCGACTCCGGATTCCTCGTCATGCTGCCGGCCATCCTGGGCGGCTGGACCGTGGCGATCGTGGCCTTCGGCGTCGTGTCCACCGTGTCGCTCACCATCGGGCACCGGGAGCGGGAGCTGGCGCTGCTGCGCTCCATCGCCGCCACGCCGCGCCAGATCCGGCAGAACGTCGTGCTGGAGACGGTCATCGTGGCGGCGCCCGCGATCGCCGCCGGGCTGCCACCGGGCGCCTGGCTCGGCTCGGTCGTCCTCGGCCGCCTGGTGGAGGGCGGGCTCGTCGGGGCCGGAACCGAGCCGGCCACGGGCTGGCTCAGCGTCGCGATCGGCGCGGGCACGTCCCTGTGCGCCGCCCTCGCCGCCGCGCTGATCTCCAGCCGGCGCGCCGCCTCCATCCCCCCGGTGCGGGCGCTCGCCGCCGCCGCGCCCGCCCGCGCGCTCACGCGGGGGCGGGTCGCCGCCGGCGTCGCGCTGCTCGTGGTGGGCCTGAGCCTGTCGGCCACGACGCTGTTCATGGACGACGGCCCGCTGCTGTCCAGTACGGCGGGGCCGGCCGGGGTCGCGGTCGCCGTCGGCCTCGCCCTGCTCAGCCCGGCGGCGGCCCGGCCGATCGGGTGGCTGTCGGAGGCCCGGCTCGGCGCGGTCGGCCGGATGGCCGCCCGCAACCTGCACGCGCAGGCCCGGCACACCGCGGGCGTGGCCTCGCCGCTGATCCTCCTGGTCGGCATCGCCGGCGGGACGCTCTACATGCAGAGCACCGAGGACAGCGTCCACCACGGCGCGGGCGACGTCAGCGTCCAGCTCGCCCCGGTGAACTACCTGGTCGTCGCCATGATCATCACGTTCACGGCGATCGTCGTGGTCAACACGCTGATCGCCGCCACCCGGCGGCGCAGCCGGGAGTTCGGCCTGCTGCGGCTGTCGGCCGCCACGCGCGGCCAGGTCCTGGGCGTGGTGGCCGCCGAGGGCGTGGTCACCGCCCTCCTCGCCATCGTGCTCGGCACGGTCGCCGCCGCTGCCACCACGGTGCCGTACGCCCTGGTCAAGACCGGCTCACCGGTCGCGTCCGGCCCCGCCTGGATGTACGCGGCCATCGCGGGCGGCGCGCTGCTGCTGGTCATGCTCGCCTCGGTGCCCACGGCGGTCGGCGCCCTGCGCACCAGGCCGGTGGACGCCCTCTCCGCGCCCTGATCCCCCGAGCGCGCCGACGGCCCCGCCGCCCCGCGGCCCCCGGGTCTTCCGGGGAGCCGCGCGGGCGGCGGGGCCGTTCGTCAGACCTCTTCGACGCTGCTGGGCTCGCGGCGGGACAGGTCGATGCCGAGCTCCTCCGCCGCGCGGAAGACGTCCTCGTCGGTGTCGCGCATC
>NZ_QZEY01000002.1 GCF_003594875.1 Bailinhaonella thermotolerans | reverse complement strand
GGCTCTTCGCGGCCGAGGTGGAGCGGATGTGGCACGAGTCGCACGCGGGCGGCGAGGAGGTGCGCGCCTGATGAACGGCTACGGCTACGTGACGATCTGCACCCGTCCGGGTGAGAAGCCGGATGTACAGGTGGCGATCTACCCGGACGAGCGGGCGCGGGTTCGGTACGGCGAGAGCGGGGGTCGGGGCTGGCTGCGGATCTCGCAGGGCGACGCGCAGGTCTCGATCGGGCTGGACGGGTCCGAGCTGGAGCCGGGGACGGTCGGGGCGGTGCGTGAGCTGGCTCAGGCGAGCGCGGCGATGCTGGCGCACTGCGAACGCCTCTACGCCGCGCGGAGCGTCGGCGACGAGCAGAGCAAGGACAAGGTCGGCCAGGGCGAGGCGGCCTGAGATGTGAAGCGGGGCCGCTGGAACTGGTCCTTCCGGCGGCCCCTGGTCTCTCCCAGAACGCGAATCCTTAGAGAGGAACCCCCATCTTATGCTGCGCAAACTGCCCGGGGACGTGACCCGGGAACTGGCCTCCACCACCCCCAATCAGCTCATGTTCCGCCCGACGGTGGTGCAGACTCCGGCGTTCTTCGTCATCTGCGCCACGCTCGGCCGTCTCCTCCGGGGCCTGGTGCTGACGGTCGTGCGGCACCCGCTCATCTGCGGGCTGCTGGCCCTGTTCGCGGCCGTCTGGGTGCGGGTGGGCTGGCAGGCGGCCGTACTGCCCGCGTCCCTGCTGGTCTGCACGCTGGTCGTGTGGATGTTCGCTGACCGGGACGGGTTCAACCGGTGGGTCGGCTGGCGGCTGCTGGCCTTCGGCCGCTGGTTCTGGCTGTACCGGCGGCACTGGCAGCCGGTCATGATCGTGACCGGGCTCGGCAAGCAGTACGGGGGGCGGGAGTTCCTGCCCCGGCTGGTGCGGGTCCGCTGCGGGCCGGTCTTCGACACCGTGACCGTCAAGATGCTGCACGGCCAGTCGGCGCAGGACTGGGCGGCCAAGTCCGATCACCTGGCGCACGGCTTCACCGCCGTGTCCTGCCGGGTGCGTACGGCCAAGCCGGGCCGGGTCGAGCTGGTCATGCCCCGCCGCGACCTCCTGGGAAGTCCGATTCCGGCCCTGCCCATCCCCGAGACCAGCGACCTGCAAGCGGTGGAGGTGGGGGTGTGCGAGGACGGCACTCCGTGGCGGCTGCGGGTGCACGGCACGCACGTGCTGGTGGCGGGGGCGACCGGGGCCGGCAAGGGCTCGGTGCAGTGGTCCATCATCCGGGGCCTGCTCCCCGCCGTACGCGCGGGCCTGGTCGAGCTGTGGGCGCTCGACCCGAAGGTGATGGAGCTGGCGTACGGCAGGGCGCTGTTCCACCGCTACGCCGCGACCGGGAAGGAGTGCGCCGACCTGCTGGAAGAGGCCGTGACCGCGATGCAGGCGCGGGCGGCCAAGTTCGCCGGGGTCACGCGCTCGCACACCCCGTCCAAGGCGTACCCGTTCACGCTGATCATCGTCGATGAGGTCGCGTTCCTGACCGCGTATCAGAGTGACCGGGACCTGAAGAAGCGGATCAACGACGCGCTTGCCACGCTCACCACGCAGGGGCGGGCGGTCGGCTTCGGGGTCCTGGCCGCGTTGCAGGACCCGCGCAAGGAGGTCATGAACGTCCGCAACCTGTTCCCCGACAAGATCGCCCTCCGCCTGGACGAGCCCGAGCAGGTGGACATGGTGCTTGGCGAGGGGGCGCGGGATCGGGGCGCGCTGGCCGATGCCATCTCCCACAACCCCGCCACGGGCGCCGGCGTCGGCTACGTCCGCGTCGAGACGAGCCCTGAGCCGGTACGGGTCCGGGCCGCCTACGTCTCCGACGCCGACATCCGCGCCATGGCCGAGGACTACGCGGTGACCGGGAGGGCCGCGTGATGGAGCCGCTGCACTTCCTGACCGGCCTGTGCTGCCCCACCTGCGGCACGCTCAACGCCTCCTGGCTCGACCCGTCCGCCTGCCTGGTGGAGTGCGGCGAGTGCGGCCAGACCTCCCACGCACTGATCGACCTGGGCGGGGGTGAGGCCCAGTGACGATCGAGGATCGGGGCACCTCCCGGGCGAGCAGGGTACGGCCCCCGCTCGCCCGGGAAGTCGTCGAGGCCGTAGCCGTCGAACACGGCGTGTGCATCCGCCCCGTGGCGCTCAAGCGGGTGGACCTGGAGTCGGGCAAGGTCGAGATCATCGACGCCCCGTGCGGGGCCACGTTGGAGAGCAAGTGCCCGAGCTGCGCCAAGCGGGCCAAGCAGCTCCGCGTCGCTCAGTGCCGCGAGGGCTGGCATCTGGACCATGAGCCGGTCACCGAGCGGGCCGACCCGGACGAGTACCAACGCTGGCTGATGGAAAAGCGCGCGGACGCCCAAGCCTGGCGCGAGGCGGCAGAGCGGGCAGGCGAGGACACGGCCGACTTCGACGCGCTGATCGTCGAACTAGAGGAGGAGTTGGCCAAGACCGGAGTCCGCGGGGCCGTCCTCCCCGGATCGGGCACGGTCGCGAAGCGCAAGCGCTCGACCCGGCGTCGCCAGGACGCCCCGGATCTGCCCCGCCGCAAGGTCGAGAACCGCACCGTAGGGCGCACGTTCACCGCCCCGGACGGCAAGGTCTACCGGCCCTCCCTCTTCGTGACCCTGACCTGCGACAGCTACGGCAAGGTCAAGGCCGATGGGACGCCGGTGGACCCGGCCGGCTACGACTACCGGCGGGCGGCCCGAGACGCGATCCACTTTCCCAAGCTGATCGACCGGTTCGTGCAGAACCTGCGCCGGGTCGCGGGCTACGACGTGCAGTACTTCGCCACCGTCGAACCCCAACGCCGCCTCGCCCCGCACGTCCACATGGCCGTACGCGGCACCCTCCCCAGGACAGAGGTCAAAGCCGTGGCCGCCGCGACGTACCACCAGGTGTGGTGGCCACCTTGCGATCGGGTCGTCTTCGACGGGGAACACCTGCCGGTCTGGGGCGGCGATGAGGTCGGCTACCTCGACCCGGCGACGGGGGAGGTCCTGCCGACCTGGGATCAGGCGCTCGATGCCCTCGACCAGGACGAACACGCGGAACCGCTGCACGTGGTCCGCTTCGGCCCCCAAACCGACGTCAAGGGCATCCTGTCCGGCACCCCGGACGCCGACCGCGCCCTGCGCTACCTGGCCAAATACCTCACCAAGAGCATCGCCGACTGCCACGAGCCCGACAGCGACGATCAGCGGGCACATCTCGCGCGGCTGGTCGAGGCGCTGCGCTACGAGCCGTGCTCGCCCACGTGCGCGAACTGGCTCCGGTACGGCGTGCAGCCCAAGAACGCCCGCGCCGGCCTGCGCCCCGGCCACTGCAAGGGCAAGGCCCACAAGGCCGAACACCTCGGCTACGCCGGACGCCGCGTCCTGGTCTCCCGCAAGTGGTCCGGCAAGACCCTGCGCGAGCACGCCCACGACCGCCGCGCCTGGGTCCTGGAACAACTCGGCCTCTCGGCAACCGGCGACGATCAGGCCACCCCGGAGCCGCGCCGGTTCTCCTGGCTCCCCGTCGCGCCCGGAGACCCGGCCGTACCCCCCATCACACACCGCCTGCTGCGGGCCGTGGCCGACCGCTCCCGCTGGCGCACCGCCGTACAACTCGCCCAAGCCAGAGCAGCCGGACAACCCACCCAAGATCTTTCGGCAATCGGGAGGGCGGCATGAACGCAGGTGAGCAGTTCTTTACCGTCGATGAGGCGGCCGAACGGCTCAACACCAAGCCCCGGTTCGTGCGGCGGCTGATCGAAGAGCGGCGCATCGTCTTCTGCCGGTTCGGACGGCATGTGCGCATCCCCGCAAGCGAACTGGACGCCTATGTCCGGGCGTCCCTCGTCCCCAAGATCACCCTAGACGGCTACGACCATGGGAGGGCCGCCTGATGCCCAAGCGACGTTTCGGCAGAGTGCGCGCGCTGCCGTCCGGCCGGTTCCAAGCCCGTTACCCCGGGCCTGACGGGATCGACCGGCCCGCCCCGTACACCTTCGCGAGCAAGAAGGACGCCGAGAAGTGGCTCGTGCTCAAGGAAGCCGAGATCACCGAAGGCCGCTGGACCGACCCCGACGCGGGCAAGGTGCGGTTCGAGACCTTCGCCCAGGACTGGGTGAACGAGCGCGCCGGCCTGCGCCCCCGAACGGTGCAGCTCTACAAGGGGTTGCTTCGGCTGCACCTGCTGCCGACCTTCGCTGACAAGACGATCGCTGAGATCAACGTGGGTGGAGTGCGGAAGTGGCGCACGCGGCTCCTCGACGCCGGGACCGGACCGGTGACCGTGGCGAAGGCGTACCGGCTGCTCAAGGCCATTCTCAACACGGCCGTCGATGACGGGCTGATCCCGCGCAACCCGTGTCGTATCAAGGGGGCCGGCAAGGAGGAGTCCCCCGAACGGCCCGTGCTCACGCTGGCCCAGGTCTTCGCCCTCGCCGACGCGATCGCACCCCGGTTCCGCGCGTTGGTGCTGCTCGCGGTCTTCTCTAGTCTCCGGTGGGGCGAACTGGTGGCGCTCCGGCGTAGGCATCTGGACACGGCGACGGGAACGATCAGGGTCGAGGTGACGGCCGTCGAGATCGGGAGGGGTGGGCTCGTCCTGGGGCCGCCCAAGAGCGACGCGGGCAAGCGTGTCGTGACCGTCCCCGCCATGCTGTTTCCGGAACTCCGGGCACACCTCGCCACCTACGCGCAGAAGGGGGATGAGGGCCTGATCTTCGTGGGACCCAAGGGCGCGATGCTGCGGCGGGGCAACTTCGCCAAGATCTGGAAGCAGGCCACCGAGGACGCGAAGATCCAGGGGTTCCACTTCCACGATCTTCGGCACACGGGCAACCACCTCGCGTCGCAGTCGGGGGCCTCACTCCGTGAACTGATGGCGCGGATGGGTCACGCCTCAACGCGGGCCGCGCTGATCTACCAGCACCGCACGGCCGAACGTGATCGCGCCATCGCCCAGGAGATCGGGAAGCTGGCGCAGCGGGAGCTGAGGCGGGGGAGGCCGGGCAAGAAGAAGATCGCCAAGGGATCGGGCACGCAGCGGGCACGGAAGATCGAATGAGCTTCCAAAATGATCAAGGCCCAGGCTCCGGATTGCCGGATGACCTGGGCCTTGGTGTGTGGAGCGGGTGACGGGAATCGAACCCGCATAGCCAGCTTGGAAGGCTGGAGCTCTGCCATTGAGCTACACCCGCGCGGTCCGGTCGGAGTCTGCTCTAGACTTCATCCGGTCGCCAAGGCGTAAGCGTACCGGTTCCGGGGGTGGGTTCGCGCCGTGGCGGGCGGGGCGTGGCGCAGCTTGGTAGCGCGCTTGCTTTGGGTGCAAGAAGTCGTGGGTTCAAATCCCGCCGCCCCGACCCAGGTTGACCTGCGAGAAGACCGTTTCCTTGGGTGGGGGCGGTCTTCTCGTCTTTTTGGGGCTCGATCGCCGAACGCGGGAGGACGCGCGGGGGAGTGTCCCTCCGCGCGTCCTCCCGCTGGTGCTCGGTAGCGCTGCCGCCGGGTGTCAGCAGCAGATCTCCTTGTTGGCCGCGGCGGCGGGGCCGGCGGTGGAGGCGGTGACGGCGGCGGCGATGCCGGCCGACATGAGGACGGCCAGGATGGCGGCGGCGACGCGACGGCGCATGGGGGGGTCTCCCTCGTCTCGGGGGTGCGGACACTCCAGATGATGGCCACGAGCGAGCGGCCCACGGTGACGATCCGCGCGCGGCGTGTTGTGAATCCGCGCACAGGGCGGGGCTCCCACGCGGCGCGATGCCGTCCGGGGATGTTCAGGGTGGAGGGGGAGCGCCGCCGGGGGGTTTCCGGAGGCGGGCCAGGTGGCGGCGGGCGGCGCGGGTCTGGGGGTGGGCGGGGCCCAGGGCGGCGGTGCGGAGGGCGACGATGTCGGTCAGCTCGCGCTCCGCCTCCTCCGCGCGGCCGGTGTCGCGGAGGATCCGGGCCAGGTTGTGGCGCGTGGAGAGCGTGTCGGGATGGCCGGGGCCGAGCAGGTCCGCGCGCAGGAGGAGGATCTCGCGGGTCTCGCGCTCGGCCTCGGCGAGGCGGCCGGTCCGCTGGAGCACCCGCGCCAGGTTGTGCCGGGTGGCCAGCGTGTCGGGGTGGGCGGGGCCGAGGACGCGGGACCGCGCCCCGAGGACCTCGCGGAACTCCCTCTCCGCCTCGGCGTACCGCCGGGAGTCCCGCAGCACCCGCGCCAGGTGGTGCCGGCTGGAGAGGGTCCGCGGGTGCTCCGGGCCGAGGGACTCCGTCCGCAGCCGCAGCACCTCGCGGATCTCGCGCTCCGCCTCCTCGGTGCGGCCGGTCCGGTTGAGCATGTTGGCCAGGTTCTGGCGGCTCCGCAGCGTGCGCGGGTGCGTACGGCCGCGGGCCACTGCGCCGAGTTCCGCCGCGCGGCCGTACGCCCGCGCCGCCAGCTCGTACCGCCCCTGCCGCGCCGCCGTGTCCGCGATGGAGTCCGCGTCGGCCGCCCGCGCCGCGTGCGCCACGGCGGCCCGCGCCACCAGGCCGGCGACGCGGGCGTGCGGGCCCGCGGCCTTCTGCCGCGCGTCCACCAGGTAGTCCGACACCGTGAACCCGCCGTCCGCCGGGTCCAGCAGCCCCGTTCCGGCCGTGCGGGGCCGCGTCGCCCACTCCCAGGCCTCCTCCGGCGTCTCCGGCCGCAGCCGCGCCCCGCCCCGCGAGCCGAGGTACCGCTCGTGCAGCTCCTCCAGCAGCGCCCGGGGCAGCGGCCCGGCGAACCCCGCCCGCCGGCAGTCGATCGCCGCCTCCACCAGCGCCGCGCCGCGCGGCCGCGCGCCCGCGTCCCAGCCGCTCTCCAGGTCCTCGCGCAGCTCCGGCCCGGCGGCCAGGTGCTCGGCGAGCCCGTGCTCGCCCGCCCGCCGCAGCGCGGCCGTGATCCGCGGGTCCCCGGCCGCCGCGGCCCGCTCGCGCTCGGCGGCCGAGAAGATGCGGGACAGCCGGACCACGTGCGCCAGGGCGAGGATCCTCCGCACCTCGCGCACCGCGTGGGCGTCCCCGCCTCCGGTCAGCCGCTCGTGCTCGGCCCCCCGCAGCGTGGCCAGGATCACCCCGCCGGCGTCCGTCACCCGCGCGATCGCCCCGCGCGTCAGCCCGCCGCCGCCCAGGAACCGCTCCAGGTCGCCGAGCCACAGCACCGCCGCCTCCCGCCGTACGGCCCGCTCGACGGCGGCCGCCAGCCCCTCCCGGTCGTGGGGCGCGAGCAGCAGGTGATCGGGCAGCGCCGCGCGCACCGCCTCGTAGGCCGTCCGCGACTTGCCCGCCGCCGAGTCCCCCAGGAGCAGGACGAACCCGCCCGCCGCCAGCCGTTCGCGCACCGCCGCGTCCGCGTCCCTGGGCACGTACGCGGGGACGCGCCCCTCCCGTCCCTCCCCGGCGATCGAGGGATGCGTGCCGAGCGCGATGGGGTCGTCCAGATCCCGCACCCGGGGGACCCGCCCGCCCGGCAGCAGGAGCACGCCGTCCCGCAGCCGCGTCTCCAGTTCCTCCCGCCGCGCCGCGCCCCGCCGGTGCCGCTCCTGCCACACGCCCCCGACGGCCGTCACCGCCGCCGCCCCGAGCGCCGCCCCGCCGAGCGCCCACGGGCTCGTCACCTGCGCCGCCGCCAGCACCGCAGGCGCCGCGCCCGCCGCCGCGACCCCCGCCACGGCGACCGGCGCCCACCCGTCCCGCCCTCGCCCCGTGCCCACGCGGCCCCCTCTCGCCGGCCCTGAGCCCAGCATCGCCCCCGCGCGCCGCCCCGCAAATCCCTCTTCGCGCGCCTCGCACCCTTTCTTCCGCCTTTCTCGGCCCGTGCGGCCCGGGCCCGCCGTACGGCCCCGGGCCCGCGCGCCGTACGGAAGGCACGGCACGAGGGGAGGCACGGCACGAGGGGTGGCGCGGCAGGCCCGCCTCACGCGGGCGCCGGCCGTACGGCATGAGCGCGGCGCGGGCCGGGCCCGCCGGGGAGAGAAGAGGAGGGCGCGGAGGAGGCGGGCCGGGGGAGGGCACGCCGAAGCGGGCGCGAGCGGCGGGGCCGCGCCCAGGGCGTACGGGAAGAAGGGAGAAGGGTGTCAGGCGGTGGCGTCGAAGAGGGCCCAGACCGCCTTGCCGCCGGTGTCGAGGATGTCGCAGCCCCAGCGGCGGCTGTAGATCTCGACGACGTGCAGCCCGCGCCCGTTCTCCTGGCAGTAGTCGGGGGAGCGGACCACGGGCAGGTCCTGGCTGGGGTCGGTGACCGCGCAGAGGACCTCGGTGCCGCGCCGGGCCAGCATCAGGGTGATGGGCCGGTCGAAGGTCGGGAACAGGCCGTACCGCAGCGCGTTGGTGACCAGCTCCGAGACCACGAGGACGGCGTCGTCGGACAGCGACTCAAGGCCCCACTCCGACAACGTGCTGCGGGTGACGTCCCGGGCCGCCCGGACGGAGCTGGACTGCGGCGGGAGGGTGCGCTGCACGGCCGTGGAGCTTGCCATCACGTGGGTGATTCCAATCGAGGGGAACGACAACGAGGTGGCGGTCACGGGGTCGCCGGGCTCCGCCGACGTCGCCCATGTACGGCCTGCCGTCATCGCTGCCCCCAAAGATCCCGGTCAGTCAAGATTGAGCAGGAGTGCACCTTAAGACCAATATGCACGACCGCCATCATGCGTCACGCCTCCCGCATCTGCAAGGCCCAAATGCACGTGCAAGTGACTCGTGCACCTGCGCGCGTCATTCGCAGGTGCACGCATCGGCCTCAGGGAGTACGGTCATCACCACACGGTGACTCCTCCGCGACGGAGTGTCGTTACTCGCCGGTACGTCACAGCCCGGAAACGTCTCTTGTCACTGAGATCATTTGTCGCCAAACTTGGCTGCCTCAGACCGAGGAGAGGGAATGACGCCAGAACAGGCGGGCAGCGGCCCCACCGCGCTGCGCATCCTGCTCGGTTCCCAGTTGCGCAAACTCCGCGAGGAGAAGGGGATCTCCCGCGATGAGGCCGGCTACCAGATCCGCGCGTCCGGATCCAAGATCAGCCGGTTGGAGCTCGGCCGGGTCGGCTTCAAGGAGCGCGACGTCGAGGACCTGCTGACGCTGTACGGCGTGGACGACCGGGAGGCGCGGGACGCCATGCTGTCCCTCGTGCGGCAGGCCAACGAGCCCGGCTGGTGGCACAAGTTCAGCGACGTCCTGCCCTCGTGGTTCCAGGCGTACATCGGCCTGGAGGAGGCGGCCTCCCGGATCCGCACGTACGAGGTGCAGTTCATCCCCGGGCTGCTGCAGACGGAGAGGTACGCCCGCGCCGTCATCTCCATGGGCAACCCCGTCCCGCCGCCCGACGAGCTGGAGCGCCGGGTCCGCATGCGGATGACCCGCCAGGCGGCGCTGCGGCGGGAGGGCGAGTTCATCTTCTGGGCCGTGATCGACGAGGCCGCCCTGCGGCGCCCGATCGGCGGCAAGGAGGTCATGCGCGAGCAGCTCGAGCACCTCATGGCGCTGATGGACCGTCCCAACATCACCATCCAGGTGATGCCGTTCGAGTTCGGCGGCCACAGCGCGGAGGGCGGCGCGTTCAGCATCCTCCGCTTCCCCGACCGCGAGCTCCCCGACGTGGTGTACGTGGAACAGCTCGCGAGCGCCCTCTACCTCGACAAGCGCGAGGATGTGGACCGTTACAGCGAGGCGATGGAGCGCCTCTGCGCGGACAGCACGACCCCCGGTCAGACGGCGGCCTTGCTCAATAAGATCATCGCTGACTTCTGATGCGTCGACCCAAGTGACGCGGGGCGGTGCTTGACTGCCCTAGACTGACGGGCGGCGCAGGACAGCCGCCACAGTGGACCATGCCCCGCGCCGCTCAGTGGGCGCGGGTAGCGCGACTGCCCGCGGTAGCCGTACGGCAGAACGCGCCCGCGATCACTCGAAGACTTAAGCCCAAGGAGACCACCCCGTGAAGACCGCTGTCGAGGAGCTCACCCCGACCCGGGTGAAGCTCACCGTCGAGGTGCCGTTCGCTGAGCTGGAGCCGAGCCTCCAGGCGGCCTACAAGAAGGTCGCGCAGCAGGTGCGCGTCCCCGGCTTCCGCCCCGGCAAGGTGCCGGCCCGCGTGATCGAGCAGCGCTTCGGCCGCGGCGTGGTGCTCGAGGAGGCCATCAACGAGGCGGTCCCTCAGTTCTACAGCCAGGCCGTCGAGGAGTCCGAGCTGTTCCCGGTGAGCCAGCCGGACCTCGAGGTCACCAAGATCGATGACGGCAAGGAGCTGGAGTTCACCGCCGAGGTGGACGTCCGCCCCGCCTTCGACCTGCCGTCCTACGACGACATCGAGGTGACGGTCGACAGCGCCGTCGTCACCAACGAGGACATCGACGAGCAGCTCGACAACCTGCGCGACCGGTTCGCCACCCTGACCGGCGTGGACCGCCCGGCGCAGAACGGCGACTTCGTCTCCATCGACCTCGCCGCCTCGATCAACGGCGAGAACCTCGAGGACCAGCAGGCCGGTGGGATCTCCTACCAGGTCGGCGGCGGCTCGGTGCTGGAGGGCCTGGACGACAACCTGGTGGGCATGTCCGCCGGCGAGTCCAAGACCTTCACCTCGGTCCTGGTCGGCGGCGCGAACGCCGGCGAGGAGGCCGAGATCACCGTCACGGTCAACAGCGTCAAGGAGAAGGTCCTCCCCGAGGCCGACGACGAGTTCGCCCAGACCGCGAGCGAGTTCGACACCCTTGAGGAGCTGCGCGCCGACATCGCCAAGCGCGTCGAGCAGAACAAGAAGCTGCGCCAGGTCACCCAGGCCCGCGAGAAGGCCGTCCAGGCCCTCCTGGACAAGATCGACATCCCGCTGCCCGAGAGCGCGATCGAGGCCGAGATCAAGGAGCGCGAGCACCAGCTCGGCCACGAGATCGAGAACACCGGCCTCAGCCGCGAGATCTACCTCAAGGCCCGCGGCACCTCCGAGGAGGAGCTGCGCAAGGACTTCGAGGAGAGCTCCCGCAAGGCGCTCAAGACCGGCTTCGTCCTCGACAAGGTCGTCAAGCAGCGTGAGATCGGCGTCTCGCAGGACGAGCTCACCGAGTTCGTCGTCAACCAGGCGATGCGCATGGGCGTGGCCCCCAACCAGCTCGCCCAGCACCTGGCCGACAGCGGCCAGCTCACGCTGGCGATGATGGAGGTCGTCCGCAACAAGGCCGCCGCCGCCGTCGCCGACGAGGCCAGGGTCGTCGACACCGACGGCAACGAGGTGGACCTCAAGGCGATCTACGCCGAGATCAACGCCCAGGTCGGCGAGACCGTCGAGGCCGGCGACACCGAGGATGCCGCCGAGAACGAGGCCGAGAAGGCCTGACGCCCGGCCGCGCCCGGGATCGAGCCGGACCGCCCGATGCGGTGGCCCGGCCCGGATCGGCCTGAGCCGGCGCGCCCCGCGCCCGCCTGATCGGCGCCGGGCCGAGCCGATAGGTGCCGACCGGAGCCGATCGAGGCCGATCGGAACCGGTTCGCGCCGGCCTGTGCCGGTCCGTGCCGAGCGGTCCGGCGCCGTCCGAGTTACGCGAGAAGCCCCCGCCCCTCCGGCGGGGGCTTCTCGCGTTCCCGCCCGCGCGCACCGGCCGGGGGATGCGGTACGGCCCGCGCCCGCGTTCCCCGCGGCGGAGATCGGGTAGGCCGTGCCGTACGACCTGAAAGCACGGGTGACCTGGGGGGACGCCACCGGTGCGAGGCCGGGGCCGCGGGGTGCGCGACAGGGCGTACGCGCACCGTGGCGGGCCGGTCAACACCGGGGGCCTGCGCCTTCAGCGAACAGGCGGGCATGGCGTCTCGCCCTGCCCTCGGGGCGCGTTAGGGTCGCAATCACAAGCCAAAACGCCAACGACTCCGGAGTAGGTGAAGCTGTGACCAGCCCGCCGACCTTCAACCAGCCTGTGCTGGGGCCCGTCTCGCGTCAGCGTGACAACGGTTCCCTTCGGCTTCTTGAGGACCAGCTCTTCCACCGGCTGCTGCGCGAGCGCATCGTGTTCCTCGGCACCCAGGTCGACGACGAGGTCGCCAACCGGATCTGCGCCGAATTGCTGCTGCTGGCGGCCGACGACCCAGACCGCGACATCTACCTTTACATCAACTCGCCGGGCGGCTCCGTCACGGCGGGCATGGCCATCTACGACATGATGGAATACGTTCCGAACGACGTCGCCACCGTGGCCATGGGCCTGGCGGCGTCGATGGGGCAGTTCCTGCTGTGCGCCGGCGCGCCGGGCAAGCGTTACGCCCTGCCGCACGCCCGGGTCATGATGCACCAGCCGTCCGGCGGGATCGGAGGCACCGCCGCCGACATCGCGATCCAGGCCGAGCAGATGCTCTACGTCAAGAAGACCCTCGCCGAGCGCATCGCCCAGCACACCGGTCAGCCGCTCGAGGTCATCGAGCGCGACTCCGACCGCGACCGCTGGTTCACCGCCGATGAGGCCAAGGACTACGGCTTCATCGACCAGGTGGTGCGGAGCGCCCGCCAGGTGCCCTCCGACGGCGCCGTTTCCTGAGGAGCCACAGTTGAGTGAGCTGATCAGGCCCGAGATCACGGGCCGCTACGTGCTTCCGTCGTATGTCGAGCGCACGACATACGGCGTGAAGGAGATGAATCCCTACAACAAGCTCTTCGAGGAGCGCATCATCTTCCTCGGAGTGCAGATCGACGACGCCTCCGCCAACGACGTGATGGCGCAGCTCCTCACGCTGGAGTCGATCGACCCCGACCGGGACATCAGCATCTACATCAACTCGCCGGGCGGGTCGTTCACGTCCCTCATGGCGATCTATGACACGATGCAGTTCATCCGGCCGGACATCCAGACCGTGTGCCTGGGCCAGGCCGCGTCCGCCGCGGCCGTGCTGCTCGCGGGCGGCACCCCCGGCAAGCGGTTCGCCCTGCCCAACACGCGGGTGCTGATCCACCAGCCGTCCAGCGAGGGCGGCGGCCAGGGCAGCGACATCGAGATCCAGGCGCGCGAGATCCTGCGCATGCGGTCGCTGCTCGAGGAGATCATCGCCAAGCACAGCGGCAAGTCCCCGGACGAGGTCCGCCGCGACATCGAGCGCGACAAGATCCTCACCGCGGAGGAAGCCAAGGCCTACGGCCTGATCGACGAGATCTTCACGACGCGCAAGAAGAAGACCCAAGCGGTCGCCTCCTAGGCTCGCCTCCCGCGCGGCCTCCTGCGCCCCCGCGAACCACGGGGTGACGGAGTGCCGCGCGGGGCGCCGGGCCGGTGCCCCAAGGGGCATGTTCCGGTGCGACTCGCTGACAGGGGGCTCACTGATGCCCCGAGAGACGGTAACGTCGAAACCTGAGTGGACGACATTTCTGCCCGGGTCCGGACATCATCAGGGCGCGGTTCCACGCAAAGGAGTAGCTGGGTGGCACGCATCGGCGACGGGGGAGACCTGCTCAAATGCTCGTTCTGCGGCAAGAGCCAGAAGCAGGTCAAGAAGCTCATCGCCGGTCCCGGCGTGTACATCTGCGATGAGTGCATCGATCTCTGCAACGAGATCATCGAAGAGGAGCTGAGCGAGTCCTCCGAGCTGAAGTGGGACAACCTGCCGAAGCCCCGGGAGATCTACGAGTTCCTCGACGCCTACGTCATCGGCCAGGAGAAGGCCAAGAAGGCCCTCAGCGTCGCGGTCTACAACCACTACAAGCGGGTCCAGTCCGGCAGCAACGAGCGAGGCCGCGAGGACGGCGTCGAGCTCGCCAAGTCCAACATCCTCCTCCTCGGCCCCACAGGCTCCGGCAAGACCCTGCTCGCCCAGACCCTGGCCAAGATGCTCAACGTGCCCTTCGCGATCGCGGACGCCACCGCGCTGACCGAGGCGGGCTACGTCGGCGAGGACGTCGAGAACATCCTCCTCAAGCTCATCCAGGCGGCCGACTACGACGTCAAGAAGGCCGAGACCGGGATCATCTACATCGACGAGGTGGACAAGATCGCTCGCAAGAGCGAGAACCCGTCGATCACCAGGGACGTGTCGGGCGAGGGCGTCCAGCAGGCGCTGCTGAAGATACTGGAGGGCACCACCGCGAGCGTGCCGCCGCAGGGCGGGCGCAAGCACCCCCACCAGGAGTTCATCCAGATCGACACCACCAACGTGCTGTTCATCTGCGGCGGGGCGTTCGCCGGGCTCGACAAGATCATCGAGTCGCGCATCGGCAAGAAGGGCATCGGCTTCAACGCGGTCATCCACTCCAAGGACGAGGTCGAGGCCGCCGACAGCTTCGCCGACGTCATGCCGGAGGACCTGCTGAAGTTCGGGATGATCCCCGAGTTCGTGGGCCGTCTCCCGGTCATCACCAGCGTGCACAACCTCGACCGCGAGGCCCTGATCGCCATCCTCACCGAGCCGCGCAACGCCCTGGTGAAGCAGTACCGCCGGCTGTTCGAGCTCGACGGCGTGGAGCTGGAGTTCACCGACGACGCGCTGGAGGCCATCGCCGACCAGGCGATCCTGCGCGGCACCGGCGCCCGCGGCCTGCGCGCGATCCTGGAGGAGGTGCTCCTCTCGGTCATGTACGAGGTGCCCAGCCGCGAGGACGTCGCCCGCGTCGTCATCACCCGCGAGGCCGTGCTGGAGCACGTCTACCCGACGCTGATCCCGCGCGACCAGATCACCGCCAAGCGCACCCCGCGCGAGAAGAGCGCCTGACAGGCCCCTTCGACCCCCGTACGGCCCGCGCCCGCCCGGCGCGGGCCGTACGCCGTTCCGGACCCGGGGCGTACGCCGTTCCGGGTCCGGGGCGGCCGGCGTGCCGGACCCGTGGCGGACGGCGTGCCGTTCCGGGACCCGGGGGCGGGCGCGGCGCGGCCCGCGCGGGCGGCGGGCGGCGCGGGCGTACGGGAGCGGGGTATGAAAGGGTTGTCCACAAGGGGTGGCGGACGGCGCGGGCGGGGGCGCGGAGTCCCTACACTTGACCTTTGTGACGAAGCCTGAACTGCCTACCCAGTACACCCCCGCGGACGTCGAGACCCGAAGCTACGAGCAGTGGGTGGCCGACGGACGGTTCCACGCGGACTCTGGCAGCGACAAGGCGCCGTACACCATCGTATTGCCGCCCCCCAACGTCACCGGCTCGCTCCACGTCGGGCACGCCCTCGACCACTCGATCCAGGACGCCCTGACCCGGCGCGCCCGCATGCGCGGGTTCGAGACGCTGTGGCTTCCGGGCATGGACCACGCCGGCATCGCCACCCAGAACGTCGTGGAGCGCGAGCTGGCCAAGGAGGGCCTGTCCCGCCACGACCTGGGCCGCGAGCGGTTCGTCGAGCGCGTCTGGCAGTGGAAGGCCGAGTCCGGCGGCAAGATCCTGGGCCAGATGAAGCGGCTCGGCGACGGTGTCGACTGGGACCGCGAGCGCTTCACCATGGACGAGGGCCTGTCCCGCGCCGTCCAGACGATCTTCAAGCGGCTCTTCGACGACGGGCTGATCTACCGCGCCGAGCGCATCATCAACTGGTGCCCCCGCTGCCTGACCGCCCTGTCCGACATCGAGGTCGAGCACAGCGAGGACGAGGGCGAGCTCGTCTCCATCCGCTACGGCGACGGCGACGCGAGCATCGTGGTCGCGACCACCCGCGCCGAGACCATGCTGGGCGACACGGCCGTGGCCGTCCACCCCGGTGACGAGCGCTACGCCCACCTGGTCGGCACCGAGGTCGAGCTGCCGCTGACCGGCCGCCGCATCCCGGTCGTGGCCGACGAGCACGTCGACCCGGAGTTCGGCACCGGCGCGGTCAAGGTCACCCCGGCCCACGACCCCAACGACTTCGAGATCGGCCGCCGCCACGACCTGCCGTCGCTGACGGTCATGGACGAGCGCGGCGTGGTCACCGCCCACGGCCCGTTCGAGGGGCTGGACCGGTTCGAGGCGCGCCCCGCGGTCGTCGCCGCGCTGCGCGAACAGGGCCGCATCGTCGCCGAGAAGCGGCCCTACCTCCACTCGGTGGGCCACTGCTCGCGCTGCAAGACCGTCGTCGAGCCGCGCCTGTCGCTGCAGTGGTTCGTCTCGGTCGGGCCGCTGGCCAAGGCCGCGGGTGACGCCGTGCGCGACGGCCGCACCGTGATCCACCCGCCGGAGCTGGCCAAGCGCTACTTCGACTGGGTGGACGACATGCACGACTGGTGCATCTCGCGCCAGCTCTGGTGGGGCCACCGCATCCCGGTGTGGTACGGCCCGGCGGGCGAGGTCGTGTGCGTCGGCCCCGACGAGGAGCCGCCCGCCGGCTACACGCAGGACCCCGACGTGCTCGACACGTGGTTCTCCAGCGGCCTGTGGCCGATCTCCACCCTGGGCTGGCCCGAGGACACCGAGGCGCTGCGCAAGTTCTACCCGACCACCGTGCTCGTCACCGGCTACGACATCCTGTTCTTCTGGGTCGTCCGGATGATGATGTTCGGGCTGTACGCCATGGACGGGCAGCCGCCGTTCCGCACGGTCGCGCTGCACGGCATGGTTCGCGACCAGTTCGGCAAGAAGATGTCCAAGTCGTTCGGCAACGTCGTGGACCCGCTCGACTGGATCGAGCGCTTCGGCGCCGACGCCACCCGGTTCACGCTGCTGCGCGGGGCCAACCCCGGCTCCGACGTGGCGATCAGCGAGGAGTGGGCGGCCGGCTCGCGCAACTTCTGCAACAAGATCTGGAACGCCACCCGGTTCGCGCTGCTCAACGGCGCCACCGTGGCGGCCCCGCTGCCCCCGCCGGCCGAGCTGACCGCGACGGACCGCTGGATCCTGGCCCGCCTCAACGAGGTGATCACCGAGGTCGACGGCTACTTCGAGGACTTCGAGTTCGCGAAGGTGTCGGACGCGCTCTACCACTTCGCCTGGGACGAGGTCTGCGACTGGTACGTCGAGCTGGCCAAGGTCCAGATCGCGCGGGGCGGTGAGGAGGCCGACCGCACGCGTCTGGTGCTCGGCCACGTCTTCGACGCGCTGCTGCGGCTGCTCCACCCGCTCACGCCGTTCGTCACCGAGGAGCTGTGGCGGGCGCTCACCGGCGAGGACTCGATCACCGTCGCCGCCTGGCCCGGGGCCGACCCGGCCTACGCCGACCCGGCCGCCACGGCCGAGATCCTCGCGCTCCAGGACCTCATCACCGAGGTCCGCCGCTTCCGCTCCGACCAGGGCCTCAAGCCCGGCCAGCGGGTGGCGGCCCGGCTGGTGGGGATGGAGTCGAGCCCGGTGTCGGCCCACGAGGAGGCGGCCCGCAGCCTGCTCCGCCTCGACGCGCCCTCCGGCGCGTTCAGCCCGACGGCGACCCTGACCGTCCAGGGCGTGACCGTGGAGATCGACACCGCGGGCGCGATCGACGTCGCCGCCGAGCGCAAGCGCCTGGAGAAGGACCTCGCGGCCGCCCGCAAGGAACTCGCCCAGGCCACCGGCAAGCTGGCCAACGCCCAGTTCATGTCCAAGGCCCCCGAGGACGTGGTCGTCAAGACCCGCGCCCGCGAGTCCCAGGCCAGGGCCGACATCGAGCGCATCGAGGCCCAGCTCGCCGCCCTCCCCGCCACCTGACCCCCTCGCCCGCCGAGGGCACCCGACCCGGCCCCGCCGTGACCGAAAGGCTCACGCGCGGGGCCACCCCATTCCACCCCCAGGCCACGCCCGGCCCTCCCGACCCCACCCCCCAGCCCGCCCCCCTGGGCTCGCCCGCGCGGCCTGGGCTTCGCGCGCCGCCGCGAGCGTCATCCGGGGCACCCTGACCCCCACCTGCGAACTCCCCGTCCGGGTCCCCGGCCTCCGCCGACCCGCGCCGCCCGCCGCACGTCCTCCGCCAGGCCGTACGGCTCACACGCCCTCGGCCGGGGCCATCCGCCGTGATCGTCTTCCCGCCCCGCGTCCCCTTCTCGCCGTGATCATGCGGTTTCATGCACACCCTGTGCGCGAAACCGCATGATCACGGCGAGGTCGTGCGTCTGTGAACCGAGGGTGCTCGCGGGGTGGAGGACAGTGGAAAGCCCCGGCCGGGGGCCGGGGCCGTGGGGATGGTTCCTACCTGGGGTCCGGGGTGGGGGAGCGGGAGTCCTTCTGGGCGTCCGGCGCTTCGGGGTTGGCGGGGGAGCCGGGGTTGTCGGTGGAGTCGGGCGTGGCGGGCTCTTCCCGGGCGGGGGGTTCGGGGTGGTCGCCGCCGAGGAAACGGGAGGCCGGGGGCGGAAAGGCGTGCGAGGGGGTCCCGCGGAGGGCCTCGCGCATCGTGTCCACCCAGATGGGGCCCGGGAGGGCGGAGCCGTCCACGTAACCGTGGACGCGGTCGCCGATCCGGACGTTCACGAGCTTGTGGGCGTAGGCGCCGCGGGGGTCCCCCACGCTGACGGCGGCGGCCAGGTCCGGCGTGAAGCCGGCGAACCAGGCGGCCGAGTAGCCGTCCGTGGTGCCGGTCTTGCCCGCCGCCGGGCGGCCGATCCCGCCCACGCCGCTCATCGTGCCCCGCGTGAAGACCCCGGTCATCACGTGCGCGGCCGCGTCGGCGACCTCCTCCGGCAGCGCCTGCCGGCACTCGGGCGCGACCCGCCTGACCCGCCCCGTGGCGTACCCGACCTCGGTGATCGCGCGCGGGGCGCAGTACCGGCCCCGGGCGGCGAAGGCGGCGTAGGCGGAGGCCACCGTCACCGGGTCGGTCTCGTTGACGCCCAGCGTGAAGGTGGGCACCTCGCGCAGCGGCCTGCCGTCGGCCCGCTTGATCCCCAGGCGCTTGGCGACCTTGACCACGTCGCACAGGCCGACCTCGCGCTCCAGCATCATGTAGAACACGTTCACCGAGTTCCACGTGCCGGTCTCCAGGGTGTAGACCCCGGCCGAGCCCTCACCGGCGTCGTTGTAGACGCGGGAGACCGGGTCGTTCACCGGGCGGCCCCGGCAGTCGCGGAAGCCCGACTCGGCCACGTAGAAGTCGCCGCCGAGGTACCCGTCCTCGAAGCGCTTCCCCTTCTCCAGCGCCGCCGCCAGCGTGAACGGCTTGAACGTCGAGCCCGCCTGGAACCCGGCCCCGCCGCCGTGCGCCGCGTCGGCGACCACGTTGTAGTGGATCCGGCCCTTGCCCGTGCCGTACGGCCGGCTGGCGGCCATCGCCCGCACGTTCCCGGTGCCCGGCTCGACCAGGGCCTGGGCGGCGACCGGCCCGTCGGAGGGGTTCACCCGGCGGTCGATCGCCTTCTGCGCCGCCCGCTGCGCCTCCGGGTCCAGCGTGGTCCTGATCCGCAGCCCGCCCCGGTAGAGCAGCCTCTCCCGGTCCGCCCGGGTCTTGCCGTACGCCGGGTCGTTCAGGATCTCGTGCTGCACGTAGACGCAGAAGTAGGCGTAGCGGCTCTCCTCGCACCCGCCGCTGGCCGGCTTCGGCCGCAGGCCCAGCGGCGCGGCCTTCGCCCGGGCGAGCTCATGGGACGTCAGGTGCCCCAGCTCGGCCATCCGGTCCAGCACCACGTTCCGCCGCTCGCGCGTCTCGCGCTCGGACGCCTTCCGCTCGGCGCGGCTCAGCCGGGGGTTCGCCCACGCCTCGTACCTGCTGGGCCAGTGGATCACCCCCGCCAGCGTCGCGGCCTCGGTCAGCGTCAGCGCGCTCGCCGGCTTGCCGAAGAACCGCCGCGCGGCGGCCTGCACGCCGTACGCGCCGGCGCCGAAATAGGAGATGTTGAGGTACTTCTCCAGGATCTGGTCCTTGGTGTACTTCTGCTCCACCGCGATGGCCGCGCGCAGCTCGCTCAGCTTCCGGGCGTACGTCGGGGCGGTCGCCGCGCGGTACTCCTTCTCGTCCTCCGCGTTCTCCATCAGCACGTTCTTGACGTACTGCTGGGTCAGCGACGACGCGCCCTGCCGCACGTCCCCGGCCCGCAGGTTCTCGGTGGCGGCCCGGAGGACGCCCTTGAGGTCCATCGCCCCGTGCTCGTAGAAGCGCGAGTCCTCGATGTCCACGACCGCCCGCCGCAGCACCGGCGCCACCTTCGACAGCGGCACCGACTCCCGGTTCGCGGCGTAGAACTGCGCGAACGGCCGGCCGTTCACGTCGTACAGCTTCGTGACCTGCGCGAGCGGCTTCTCCACGAGGTCCGCCGGCATGCCCTGGAAGCCCTCGGCCGCCCCCTGCGCCGCCAGCCCCGCGCCGCCGATCGCGGGCAGACCCAGCCCCGCGACCAGCACGCCGGCCAGCGCCGCCGCGCCCAGCAGCCGCACCCCGGCCCCCAACCGCGACCGCTCCGCGCTCATACGATCCTTCCGTCGGTCCCGCATCACACCCCGCCCCTCGGTTGGTCGCGGAAAAGTGGCCTTGTGTTCTGTACGGCTGCCGCCGGGCGTTCTGCGGGGCCCCGCGCGGCCCGTACGGCTTCCGCCGGATACGCCGGGAACGGCGCCTGCCGTACGGCCGTCACGCCGCGTGGCGTCCGGGCCGGACGGCGGGCGGTCACGAGAGGCCCGGGACGGGCGGTCACGACAGGCCCCGGAGGAACTCGGCGGCGATGGGGGCCGCGGCGGCCGCGCCCTCGCCCGCGCCCTCGACGATCACGGCGAACGCCAGGTCGCCCTTGTACCCGATGAACCAGGAGTGCGCCGGAGGCTCCTCGCCCTCGCCGAACTCGGCCGTGCCGGTCTTGCCGCCGACCCCGGCCGGGAAGTCCACCGCGTTCGCCGTCCCGTCGGAGACGACGGCGGGCATGAGCTGCCGCAGCGCGCGCACGATCCCCGGCTCCAGCTTCCTGACCTCGCCCCCCGGCAGCAGGGCGGCGTCCACCAGGCGCGGCGGGCGCCAGGCCCCGCCCGCGATCGCGGCGGCGACGGTCGCCATGTTGAGCGGGCTGGCCAGCACCTTGCCCTGGCCGAACGCGGCCGAGGCCAGCTCGGTCTCGCTCCCGGTCGAGGGAAACCGGGCGCGCACGGCGGGCACGCCGGGGTTGAGGGGGCTGCCGAAGCCGAAGCTCTCCGCGACCTCGCGCAGCCGCTTCTCGCCCAGGCGCTCCACCCCGAGGTCGCCGAAGGTGGTGTTGCACGAGTGCGCGAACGCGTCCCGCAGCGGCAGCGTGCCGTAGTCCTTGTAGCCGGCGTTGTGGAACTCGAAGCCGCCGATCGTCTGCCGCGCCGGGCACGCGACCCGCGTGGCCGGGCTCAGGCCGTCCGCGACCAGCGCCGACGCCGTGACCACCTTGAACGTCGAGCCCGGCGGGTAGTGGCCCATGAGCGCCCGGTTGAACCCGCCCGGCTTGTTGACGACCGCCTTGATCTCCCCGGTCGAGGCCTTGACGGCGACGAGGGAGGCGTTGCGCTTCTCGTCCCTGAGCGCGTCCGCCCCGGCCTTCTGCGCGGCCAGGTCGACGCTCGTGCGCAGAGCCTTGCCCGGGGCCCCGCCGACGCGGGCGAGCGTGCTCAGCGTCCGCCCGCCCTCGGTCAGCTCGACCCGCAGGCCGGGCCGCCCCGCGAGACGCCGCTCGAACGTGCGCTGGAGCCCGTCCGTGCCGACCGGGTCCCCCGCGCGGTACGGCGCGCCGAGGCGCTTGACGTCCTCGGCGGTGGCGGGGGCGACCGCGCCGACGAGCTGCTTGACCGACCCGTAGGTGTCCTCGGTGTCGATCCGGGTGCCGTCGGCGGCGGTGACCGCGGCCCGCTCGGGCCAGGACCGCCGCAGGCGCAGCGCCCGCCCCTCGCGCAGGTCGGGGTGGATCGCGGCGGGCGACCACCGGACCTTCCACGACCCGTCCGACTCGACCAGCCGCAGCCTGCCCTCGTACGTCCAGTCGGCGCCCTCGGCGAGCGCGACCCGCGCCGTGAAGCGCGCCTCGTAACCGCCGTCCTTCTCCCGGAGGTCCCCCGCCTCGTAGTCGGCCCGCCCGATCGCCGAGTCGCGATGCCACCGGTCGAAGCCGGCCGGCGGGGCGGCGACCAGGGCCTTCATCGCCTTCACGTCGTTGCGCTCCCAGGCGGCGAGGTAGTCCTCGACCAGCCGCCGCTCCGGGGCGTCCCCGTTCAGGTACCACACGCCACCGGCGACGAGCGCGAGCGCCGCGACACCGGCCGTGATCCTGACTGCTCTTCTCCCCATGACGGGGAGGACACCAGGTCATCGCGGGTCATGTCCAATGTCGATATCTATCGTCGATTGATTAGATTTCCGATATAGTCGCTGGTCGTGGACCTGGTCCGGCATCTGCGCTACTTCGAGGCGGTCGCCGAAGAACTTCACTTCGGCAACGCCGCGATCCGGCTCGGCATGGCGCAGCCGCCGCTCAGCCAGCGCATCCAGCGGCTGGAACGCGAGCTGGGGGTCCGCCTCTTCGACCGCACGAGCCGGCAGGTGCGGCTCACCGACGCCGGGCGTGCGCTCCTGGCCGAGGCCCGTGAGATCCTCGGCCGGGTGGATCATCTGCACGCGGTGATGGAGCGGGCCCGCCGGGGCGAGGTGGGCACCCTGCGCGCCGCCGTGACGCCCGACCTGGCCGCGCCCGTCGTCGCCGCCCTGATCGCCGCCGCCCCGCCGGGCGTACGGCTGGCGCTGAGCCAGATCGGGACGGTGGAGCAGGTGGCCGCGCTCACGGCGGGCGAGCTGGACGTGGGCGTGCTGCACCACCCGGTGACCGCCCCGGGGCTGGCGTTCGGCCCCATGCTCGCCCAGCCCGTCGGGGTGCTGCTGGAGGAGGGGGACCCGCTGGCCGCCTCGGCGTCGGTGCACCTGGCCGACCTCTCCGGCCGTGACCTGGTGCTCTTCCCGCGCGCCACGGCCCCCGGGCTCTACGACGAGATGATCGCCGGCTGCCGCCGCCACGGCTTCGACCCGCCGGCCGTCCACGAGACCCCCAACCCCCAGTTCGCCCTGGGCCTGGTGCTCGCCGGGACCGCCGTCTCCCTCACCCCCGAGGCCCCCTCCCCGGGCGCGGTCTGGCGGCCGCTGACCGGCGAACCGCTCCACTGGCGCGCGTCGACGGCCTGGCCCCGCGACACCGCGCTCGCCCAGACCGGGGAGTTCGCCGCGCGGATCACCGCGATCCTCGCCCGCGAGGCCGGCATGCGCCCCGTGGACGCCCTCCCCGCCCGCCGCGTGGCCCCGCGCCCGTCCTCCGGGTTCCTCGCGTGAGCCCGCGCGATCCCGCCGTACGGCCGCGCGGGGGCGTCCCCGGGGGAGCGGAGGAGATCCTCGCGGCGTTCCGGGAGGCGGGGGTGACCGGCCAGGTGCACGCGGTGGACGTGCTCGGCGGGCGGGACCTGGGCGTCGGGGCCGACGAGGACGCCGTGCTGGCCTCGGTGTTCAAGGTGCCGCTGCTCGTGGCGTTCGCCCGGCTGGCGGACGCCGGCGCGCTCGATCCGCGCGAGCGGGTCCACGTGCCGGCGGAGGGCAGGTCGCCGGGTCCCACGGGGATCTCGGCGATGCTGGACCCGGTGGACATGTCCCTGCGCGACCTGGCGTTCCTCATGATCACGGTGAGCGACAACACGGCCGCCGACACGCTGGTCGGGAGGGTGGGGCTGGACGCGGTGAACGCGGCGATGCGCGAGCTGGGGCTGCGCCGCACCCACGTGGAGCACACCGGCCAGGACATGTACGCCCTGATGACCGAGGACGTCGGCGGCCTGGACCCGGCGGAGTTCTTCGCGGACCCGGCGGCGATCGCCCGCATGCGGGTGCTGGACCCGGCCGTGACCAACCGGGGGACCCCGCGCGAGATGACCCGGCTCCTGGAACTGGTCTGGCGCGACGAGGCGGCCTCCCCCGAGTCCTGCGCCATGATCCGGCGCTGCATGGGCCTGCAGGTCTGGCCGCACCGGCTCGCCTCGGGCTTCCCGTACGACGACGTCATGGTGAGCGGGAAGACCGGCACCCTGCCGACGATCCGCAACGAGATCGGGGTCGTGGAGTACCCCGACGGGGGGACGTACGCCGTCGCGGTCTTCACCCGCTCGTCGAGCACGGCGCAGACGCAGCCGCGCGCCGACGCGGTGATCGGCGTCGCCGCCCGGCTGGCCGTCGAGGCGCTGAGGCGCTCCTGAGCTGATCCTGAGCGGGTCCTGAGCTGGGCCTTCGCGTTCGGTCGAGGCCCCCTCTGGAGTTGAAGGTTAGCCTAGCCTAAGCTCTCCCTTACTGAGGTAAGCCTAACCTTCGTTCCCCCAGGAGTAGATGTGCGTACAAGCTGGTCCCGTCTGCGCGCCGCGGCCGTGATCGCGGCGGTCGCCGTCGGGCTGACGGCCTGCGGATCCAACGGCGGCGGCGCGGACGCCGCGGGCGCCGGTGAGAAGGGCGGGCAGACCCGCGCGGTGCGGCACGAGGCCGGAACCACGCAGGTCCCCGTCGCGCCCAAGCGCATCGTCTCCGTCAGCGTCACCATGACCGGCCACCTCCTCGCCCTCGACGCGCCCGTCGTGGCCTCCCAGGGCACCCCGCCGAGCCCCTTCACCGACCAGAACGGCTTCTTCAAGCAGTGGGCCGGCAAGGCCCAGGAGAAGGGCGTCAAGCTCGCCTACCAGGGCTTCGAGGCCGACCTGGAGAAGATCCTGGCGCAGAAGCCGGACCTGATCATCGGCGCGGCGACCGGCCACGACAGCACCCTGAAGGTCTACGACAAGCTCAAGGGCATCGCCCCCACGGTCCTGTTCCGCCACGACAACGTGAGCTGGCCGGAGCTGACCGCCAAGCTCGGCGCCGCGATCGGCCTGGAGGCCAGGGCCAAGGAGGTCGTGGACGGGTACAACCAGCGCATCGAGCAGGTCAAGTCCAAGATCAAGGTGCCGGAGCAGGAGGCCGTCCTCCTCCGCGACTCCAACACCGAGATCCCGGTCTTCACCGCGAACAGCGCCCAGGGCGGCGTGCTCGGCGCGGTCGGCTTCAAGGTCCGCACCGTCGAGGGCTCCTCCACCGTCAAGGGCGAGGGCGCCAAGCGCGACGACCTGGCGATCCTGTCCCAGGAGACGCTGGCCAAGTCCGTCGGCGACGCCTCCCTGTTCTTCGTCGGCCACAACCCCGCCGACATCGCCAAGAGCCAGGCCAAGCCGGTCTGGAAGGACCTGCCCGCCGTCAAGGACAAGCGCGTCTACGACCTGGGCGTGGACTCCTTCCGCATGGACTACTTCAGCGCCATGAGCATGCTCGACCGCGTCGAGAAGCTGTTCGCTTGATCCCCGCGCCCCACCCGGAGCCCGGCCCGGCCCTCGCCGCGCCGGACTCCGGCGTTCGGCCCGGCCCCGTCCGGGAGTCCGGCGCCGCCGCCGCCGCGCGAGCCGTACGGCTGACGCCGCCCCGGCCGGGGCCCCGGGGGAGCATCCCGCCGCAGGTGGAGCGGCCCGCGCCGCCCGAGGTCGCGGTGAGCCCCCGGATCGCGGCGCTGGGATCGCCCGCGGAGCTGTGGCGGGAGGCCGCCGGGGCCGGGACGCCGCTGATCGAGGAGATCCCGGGCGACCCGGCGCACCGGATCGTCACGTTCCTGTGGCGGGACCCGGACCCCGCGGCCGACGTCGTGCTGGTCGTGAACAAGATCACCGACGCGGGCGCGCTGGACGCCGCGCGGATGGAGCACGTGCCGGGCACCGACGTGTGGCACCGCTCCTACCGGCTGCGGGCCGACTGGCACGGGACCTACCGGATCGCGCCGCGCTCCCCGGGCGGGATGGGCCCGGCGGCCGAGCGCATGCTCGCGCGGATGACCGCCGCCGGGTCGCGCGTGCCCCGCGCCGACCTGGAGCGCTGGTGCGAGGCGGTGGAGCGCGCGGCGCCCGACCCGCTCAACCGGCGGCCCTGGCCGGGCGCCGGGTCGGTCGCGGCGCTCCCGGACGCCCCCGCGCGGGACTGGCACGGGAACCGGGGGACCGGGCGCGGGCGCGTCACCGAGCGCCGGGTGTGGAGCGCGCGGCTCGGGAACGAGCGGCCGGTCTGGACGTACGAGCCGGAGGAGGAGCCCGCCGGCGTCGTGCTGCTGTTCGACGGGGAGGCGTACGCGCCGCTGCTCCGCCCGGCGCTGGACGACCTGATCGCGGACGGCGCGCTGCCGCCGCTGCGGTTCGTCATGCCGTCCGCCGTGGACCTCCCGACGCGGGTGCGGGAGCTGGCCTGCGACCCGGGCTTCGCCGACTTCGCCGCGGACCTGCTCCCCGAGGGGTTCCCGCCCGGGCGCGTCGTGGTCGCGGGCTCCAGCCTGGGCGGCCTCACCGCCGCCTACTGCGCCCTGCGCGACCCCGCCCGCTTCGGCAACGCGATCTCCCTGTCGGGCTCCTTCTGGTGGCCGAACGGCCCCGAGCCCGAATGGCTGACCGGCGCGGTCTCCGCGCTCCCGCCCGTCCCGGCGCGGTTCCGCCTCGGCCTCGGCGCCCAGGAGTGGGCGCTGCGCGACGCCACCTTCCGCATGCGGGACGCCCTCGCCGCGAGCGGCCACGACGTCGCCCTGCGCGAGTACAACGGCGGCCACGACTACTACTGCTGGCGCGCCTGCCTCGTCGCCCTCCTCGGGGATCTCACCGCCTCCTGGTGACCGGCCGCGCCCGGCTCCCGCCGTACGGCCTGAGCCGGGCACGGGCCGGTCCGGGCCGGGGCGGTCAGGCGCGGGGCGGCCCGGCTCAGGCGCGGGCGCGGGCCCGCCACTCGCGGGCCATCAGCCAGCCCAGGTAGAGGCCGCCCAGGGAACCGGTCAGGACGCCGACGGGGAGCTGGCCGGGGGTGGGCAGCCGCTGGGCGGCGAAGTCGGCGGTCACCAGGAGCAGCGCGCCCATGAACGCGGCCGGGACGACGCCCGGGCCGGGGGCGCGGGTGAGCCGCTTGGCGAGCTGGGGCGCGGCCAGGGCGACGAACAGGATCGGGCCCGCCGACGCGACCGAGACGCCGGACAGGGCGACCGCCACCGCGACCAGCGCCAGCCGGGTCCGCTCCACCGGCAGGCCCAGGCCGTTGGCGGTGTCGTCGCCCAGTTCCAGCAGGCCCAGCGGGCGCGCGAGCAGGAACGCGGCCGGCAGCAGCACCGCGACCGCCAGCGCCAGCGGGCCGACGTGCCCCCACTCGCTGCCCGAAAGGCTCCCGATCAGCCAGGTCTTGGCGGCCTGCGACTCGTAGAGGTCGGCGCGGACCAGCAGGTACGCGGTGACGGCCTCCAGCATCGCGCTCACGCCGATGCCGACGAGCACCAGCCGGTACCCCTGGACGCCGCCCTTGTACGCCAGCAGGTAGACCACGAGGGCGGTGGCCATGCCGAACACCATCGCCCCGACCGACACGGTGTCGCTGCCGCTCCGCAGCACCAGCAGGACCACCACGGCCCCCGTGGCCGCGCCCTGGTTGAACCCGATCACGTCCGGGCTGCCGAGCGGGTTCCGCGACAGGCCCTGGAAGATCGCGCCGCTCGTGCCCAGCGCGGCGCCGACCAGGAGGGCCACCAGCACGCGCGGGGCCCGCAGCTCGTAGACGACGTACGCGCTCTGCGGCGTGCCCTTCCCGGCGAGCGTGAGCAGGACGTCCTGGACGGTGATCGCGGTGCCGGTGCCGATCGCGACGGCGCCCACGGCGAGCGCGGCGGCCAGGAGCAGCAGGCCCACGGCGACCGCGCGGGGCCTGATCCGCAGGGAGAGGCGCCCCCGGCGCAGGTGGCGGACGGGCAGCGTCGTCATAGCTTCGCGATCTTGTCTCGGCGGATGAGGGCGATGAAGACCGGCGCCCCGAGGAACGCCGTCACGATGCCCACCTGGAGCTCGGCGGGCCGGACGAGCACCCGGCCGAGCACGTCGGAGGCGAGCAGGAGCACGGGGCCGAGCACCATGGAGTAGGCGATCACCCAGCGGTTGTCGGGCCCGGTGATCGCCCGCGCGATGTGCGCGACCGTCAGGCCCACGAACGTCACCGGCCCGATGGCGGCCGTGGCCGCGCCGCACAGCAGCACGATCGAGACCGCCCCGAGCAGCCGGACCAGGTTCACGCGCGTCCCGAGCCCGGTCCCGGCGTCGTCGCCCAGGGCGAGCGCGTTGAGGGAGGGCCCGAGCGCGACCGCGATCACGGCGCCGGCGAGCAGGAACGGCAGGACGGGCCAGAACACCTCGAACTCCCGGCCGGCGAGCGCGCCCACGTCCCAGAACCGCATCTGGTCGAACACGGTCCCGTTCAGCGACAGGAACCCGTTGGTGGCGGCCCCGAGCGAGGCGCTGACCGCGACCCCGGCCAGCGCCAGCCGCGCCGGCGACCCGCCTCCCGCGGCCCCCAGGGCGTAGACCGCGCAGGCGGCGATCGCGGCCCCGGCGAAGGCGAACCAGATGTACCCGCCGACGGAGGTCACGCCGAGGAAGGCGATCGAGCACACGACGGCGAACGACGCCCCGTAGTTGACCCCCAGCAGCCCCGGGTCGGCCAGCGGGTTGCGCGTGAGCACCTGCATCAGCGCCCCCGAGGCGCCGAGCGCGGCCCCGACCACGAGCCCCAGCAGCGTGCGCGGCACCCGCAGGTCGTGGATGAGCGCGGACTCGGCCGACCCGTCGGGCGCGAACACGATCCGCAGCACCGTCGGGACCGGCACGTGCTGGGAGCCGACGGCGACGCTCAGGCACATGACGACCGCCAGCACCGCGACCAGCGCGATCAGCCCGGCACGCCGTACGGCGCGGCGCCCGCGCGGCCGGGCGGGCGCGGCCGGGCGGACGGTGATGACGCTTGGCAAGGGGGACCTCATCCTCGGGACGCCGCGAGCGCGGCAAGGTAAGCCTAACCTTATCCAGCTCGCCCATTCTCTCCCCGCGCGGCCCCGCCGCCCACCCCCTCGCGCCGATCCCGCCGCCCCGCCCCCGCGCGACCCCCGCTCCTCGGGCCGGCGCGGGACCGCGAGCCGCCAGGTCAGGAGCCCCCGGCGGAGGGCGGGGGGAAGAGGTGGTCGGTGTCGGCGCCGGCGAGGTCGAGGACGCGGCCGATGAAGTAGACGGTGCCGAGGGCCAGCACGCGGCGGCCCAGCCCGCGGACCCCGGCGGCGGTCAGGGCGGCGGCGTCCACGACCGGCCAGGACTCCGGGAGGGGATGGGTGAAGCGGAGATGGGGGTACGGCAGGCGGACGAAGGTGACGGGGACGCGGCCGTCCAGTTCGGCGACGGCCCCGGCCACGTCCTTGTGGTCCGGCAGGCACAGGAGCACGTGGTCCACGTCCCCGGCGGCCTCCAGCGCCGCCGCGACCCCCGCCCGGGTGATCGCGCAGTCGGCGACGACCTCGGCGTCCCCGCCCAGCGGGTGGACGGACATGCGGCCGGGGAGGCGGACCTCGGGGAGCGGGCCCGGCTCGGGCAGGCCCAGCTCCGCCAGGAGGCGCAGCCCCGCCGCCCGTCCCAGGCAGGAGTTCCGCTCGGAGAACGTCCCCGCGCAGGCGGTGTACGTCACGGACGGCCCCGCGCCCGCCGTGCCGGGACCGGAGGAGCCGGCGGGAGGCGTGCCGGCCGCGGCGAAGGCGGCGCGGACGTGCGGGGACTGGGGGAGCGAGACGACGGCGCGGGTGGACGGGGCCACCACGCCGATCTTCTCCCGGGCGATCTCGGGCACGGTGTCCCCGAGGACGCCCAGGTGCTCGGCGAAGATCTCGGTGACGCCCACCACGGTCGCGGGGAAGAGCGAGACCTCGTCCGACGCCCCGCCCATGCCCGCCTCCAGCACGACCGCGTCCGCGCCCACCTCGCGGGCGTGCAGCATCCCGGCGACGGTGAACAGCCCGGAGGGGGACAGGTATCCGTCCCGGGGCGGGCCCAGCCTCGCGATCGCCGCGGCGAGGGTCTCGCCCAGCCCGGCCAGCCCGGCGATCGCCGTGCCGTTCACCCGGATCCGCTCCCGGTCGGACCGCAGCCCCGGGCTGGTCACGGTGACCACGGTCAGGCCGGCCGCCACGAGCGCGGCCGTGGCGTGCGCGGCGGCCGTGCCCTTCCCCTTGGAGCCGACCACGGTCAGCACGGGCACGTCCGGCAGGTCCAGCAGCCGCGTCAGCGCCCGCGCCCTTCCCAGGTCGCGCCGCCACCCGGGGGCCCGGGCCTCCCACTCACGAAAGAACACCTCGTCCACGGCCGCAGCATAGGCACACGCGGTCACGTGCCGTGACGGCGGGGAGGCTCGGGGACGGAGGCGGTGCGGGAGGTCAGTACCCTGGTCGGGTGGATTACCGAGCGGTCGAGAAGGCCATCCGTGAGCGTGGCGTCGAGTGGGACATCGACCCGAGCCTGGAGCGGATCCGGTCGCTGACCGATCTGCTGGGCGACCCCCAGCGGAACTACCAGGTGGTGCACATCACCGGGACCAACGGCAAGTCCAGCACGGCCCGGATGATCGAGACGCTGCTGCGCGAGCGCAACCTGCGCACCGGCCGCTACACCAGCCCCGAGCTGCACAGCCTGCGCGAGCGCATCGTCGTGGACGGGCAGCCGCTCAGCCCGGAGCGCTTCACCGAGGTCTACGCCGACGTCGCGCCGTACGCCGAGATGGTGGACGCCCAGGGCGTCCGCCTGTCGTTCTTCGAGATCCTGACCGGGATGGCGTTCGCCGCCTTCGCCGACGCGCCCGTGGACGTGGCCGTCGTCGAGGTGGGCATGGGCGGCACGTGGGACGCCACCAACGTCGCCGACGGGAACGTCGCCGTGATCACCCCGATCTCCCTCGACCACACCGACCACCTGGGCCCGGACGTCGAGACGATCGCCGAGGAGAAGGCCGGGATCATCAAGCCCGGCTCGATCCTCGTGCTCGCCCAGCAGCAGCTCGCCGCCGCCGAGGTGCTCGTGCGCCGGGCCGCCGAGGCCGGCGCGACCGTCGCCAGGGAGGGCCTGGAGTTCGGCGTACTCCACAGCGAGCTGGCCATGGGCGGCCAGCTCCTGCGGCTGCAGGGCCTGCGCGGCGTCTACGAGGAGGTCTTCCTCCCGTTGTACGGCGAGCACCAGGCGGGCAACGCCGCGTGCGCGCTGGCGGCGGTCGAGGCGCTGATCGGCGGCGACGACCCGATCGACGAGGAGCTGGTGCGCAACGCCTTCGCCCAGGTCACCTCGCCCGGCCGGCTGGAGGTCGTGCGGCGCGGGCCGACCGTGATCGTGGACGCGGCGCACAACCCGGGCGGCATGGCGGCCAGCGTCCGCGCGATCGAGGAGTCCTTCGGCTTCTCCCGGCTGGTCGGCGTCGTCGCGGCGATGGCCGACAAGGACGTCGCCGGCATGCTGGAGCAGCTCGAACCCGTGCTCGCCGAGGTGGTCGTCACCCGCAACTCCTCGCCGCGCTCGATGCCCGCCGACGCGCTGGCCGAGCTGGCCCGCGGCGTCTTCGGGGCCGAGCGCGTCCACGAGGCCCCGCTGCTCGACGACGCGATCGACACCGCGATCACGCTGGCCGAGGAGACCGGGGAGTTCGCCGGGAACGGCGTGCTGATCACCGGTTCGGTGACGACGGCGGGCGACGCCCGCGTGCTGCTGAAGGCCGACGAGGCGTGAGCGCCGGGCCGGGAGACGGAGGAACGATGACGGAAGCCGAGGGACGATGACGGGAGCCCCTGCCTGGGTCACCCCGGGCATGCGCCGGCTGACGTCCAGCGTGCTCGGCATGGAGGCGATCGTGCTGGGCCTGACGATCCCGGTCGCCATCCGCACCGGCGGCGTGGAGCCGGGGCTGGCGGCGGCGGTCGGCGGCGGCCTCGCGGTGGTGTGCGTGCTCGTCATCGGCCTGCTCCGCAAGCCCGCCGGATACGTCGCGGGCAGCGTGCTCCAGGCCGCCGTGATCGCCACGGGCTTCCTCGTGACCACGATGTTCTTCCTCGGGGCGCTGTTCACGGCCCTGTGGATTCTGGCGATATTCGTCGCTCGCCGTGTCGAAGGGGCCACGCCGGGCTAAAGTCCCGGGCATGGCCGTACCTCCCCCCGCCGCGCCGCCCGGCCCGGTGCCGCCCCGCCCTGCCCTCGGCGTCTCCGAGGGCACCGCGCGCCTGGCCGCCGCCCTCGACGTCGTGATCGCGCTGCTGGCGATCGCGGCGCTCCCCGTCGCGGTCGTGGCGATCCCCAACACGATCTCCTCGGTCGCCCACCTGCTGCCGCCCGGCGCCGACGCCGAGGCGTACATGCGGGCGCATGGCCTGGGCCTGCCCGCGACCGTCCTGGCCGCCTCCGCCGGCGCCCTCCTCGTCCGGCGCGTGCGCCCGGCCTCCCCGCTCGTCGGCGGCCTGCTGCTGGTCGCGGCGGCCGAGGTGCTGGCGGGCTGGGCCGCCGCCCCCGGCGCGGTGGCGTTCGTCCGCGTGCTCGGCGGCGCCGGGGCCGGGCTGCTCCTGCCCGCGACGCTGGCCGCCGTCTGCGAGCGGCCCGTCCTCGCCCGCAGGGTGCTGCTGGCCGTCTGGGCCGCCGCGCTGACCACGTCCCTGGCGGCCGCGCAGCCCCTGGCCCTGCTGTCCGTCGAGAACGCCACCTCCTGGCGCGCCTCGCTCCAGCCGTACCCGCTGCTCACCGGCCTGGCGCTCACGCTGGCCGCCGCCTATCTGGTGCTCCGCCCCCGCGTCGCAGGTCCCGGCGGCGGTTCCGGCGGCGGTTCCGGCGGTGGCTTCGGCGGCGGGGCGGCCGAGCCGGGCGGCGGGTGGCGCGAGGCCGCGCGGACGGTCGCGCCGGCGGCCGTGGTGTCGGCGCTGGCCCTGGGCACGTCCACCGGCTGGGCGGCGCCGCTCCAGATCGGCGCGGCGGCGGTGGCCGTCCTCGGGCTGCTCGTGGTCGCCGTGGCCGAGGGGCGCATGGGCGGCGTGTCGGCGGTCGCGGCGGGGCTGGTCGTGCTGCCGTCGGTGGCGCAGATCGCCTCGCTCACGCTGGAGCCTCTGGGCGGGCCCGGCCTGGACGCGCTCTGGCTGCCGCTGGCGGTGTCCGCGCTGGGGGCGATGGGCGCCGGGGTGGCCGCCGCCGGGCTGGAGCGCCCCGCGCCCGGCCGCGTCGCCGCCGCCGCGCTGGTGACGGTGGTGGCGGGGCTGTGCGCGGTGCGCCTGCTGGTCCCGGGGGAGGGCGTCGCGCCGTACGCGCTGACGTTCACGCTGCTGACGGCGGGCGGCGCGGGGGCCCTGGCGGCGGCGCTGCGGCCGCTCCCGGAGCGGGCGGCGCTGTCGGCGCTGGCCTGCTGCCTGCCGGGAGTGCTCGCCGGGTTCCTGCTGGGCGGCGGCGTCCAGCGCGCGGTCCTGGCGCGGGGCCTGACCGAGCCGGAGGACCTGGCCCGCGCGCTCACCTCGGCCCTGCACCTGTGGTGCCTGATCGCCGGGTTCGCCGTGGTGGCCGCCCTGGCGGCGGCCGCCGTCCGGGCCCGGCGCCGCGCCCGCTCCCGGGGCTGAGGCCCCGGGAGCGGCGACGGGTCACGGGAGGCCGTCGCCGGGGGCCGTCCCCTGCTCCGGGGCCGTGCCCGCGCCGGGCAGGCGCGCGCCCTCGGGCCGGGGCGTGGCGCCGGAGCCGGCGCGCTTCCCGCGCGGCGCCAGGTCCTTGAAGTCCTCGCAGGTGTACGCCGTGGGCTTGCCCGTCGATCCCTGGATCTCCAGCCTGCTCACCCCGGGCACGGCGGTGGCGGTGCAGGCGAGCTGGGCCAGGGCGGGCCGGGAGAGCCGGAGGAGCCGGTCGTCCCAGATCCGCAGGGTCATCACCTCGCCCGCGTGGTCCCACGTCACGGGCCCGTAGTGCGGCAGGCTCACCTGCGTCGTCACCCCGTCCCGGAGCTCGTCCTCCGACGGGCCCTGGAGGAGCTGCCCGATCACCATCACGCGCCCGGGGTCCAGCCCCGCGCGCAGCACCGGGTGCAGCTCCCCGTCCTTGAGGAAGTAGATCTGGTTCACGGCCTGGCGGCCGCTGCCCACGAGCTGTTCGCCCGCCGTCCAGGGGCCGGTGGGCGAGATGCCGCAGGCCGCCGCCGCGGCGAGCGCGAGCACGGCGGGAAGTGTCCTCAGTCGTCGCATCCGGGCTGCTCCCTCGGCAACCAGAGAGTGAACATCGCCCCGCACAGCCCGCTGTTCTCGGCGGTGACATGGCCGCCGTGGAGTTCGGCGTGGGCGCGGGTGAGCGAGAGCCCCAGGCCGCTGCCCTCGGTCTCGGCGCGGGCGGGGTCGCGTTTGACGAATCGGTCGAACACCAGGGGGAGGAGGTCGTCGGGGATGCCGGGGCCGTGGTCGAGCACGGTGAGGGTGAACCCGGGGCGTCCGCCGCGGGCCTCGGGCCGTACCCGGACGACGATGGGGGGTGCGCCGTGGCGGAGGGCGTTGCCGACCAGGTTGGCCACGATGACGTCGAAGCGGCGCGGGTCCAGGCGGGCCATGAGGTCCTCCGGGACCTCCAGGCGCACCCCGTCCTCCCAGCCGCGCACGGACAGGCTCGTCCGCAGCGCCCCGGCCACGTTCACGTCGTCCAGGACGAGCGTGGCCGTGTTCGCGTCGTACCGGCTGATCTCGATCAGGTGGCCGACCAGCGACTGGAGCCGCCTGATCCCGTCGGCCACCATCCGCGCGGCCTTGTCCCGGTCGGCCTCGGGCCCCGGGTCGTCGCCGGAGAGCACGTCGGTGAGCGCGGTCATCGCGGTGAGCGGGGTGCGCAGCTCGTGGGACACGTCCGCCACGAACCGCCGCGACGCCGCCTCCATCGCGCGCAGCTCGCCGATGTTCGCCTCCAGCGTCGCCGCCGTGCGGTTGAACGTGGTGGCGAGCTGGGCCAGCTCGTCACGGCCTCGCACCTCCACGCGCGTGTCCAGCGCGCCCTCGCCCAGCTCGCGCGCGGCCCGTCCCAGCCGGCGGACGGGCACGAGCACGCCCCGGGCCGCGACGAGGGCCAGGCCGAGGGCGATGGCCAGGGTCGCGCCGTTGGCGATCAGCAGGGCGCGTTCGAGCCCGGCCAGCTCGCGGGCGTCCGAGCGCAGGTCCACGGCGACGACCACGCTGAGCGCCTCGGGCACCTCGTTGGCGTCCCCCTGCAGCCGGAAGGTGATGACGCCGGGGACGGGCTCGACGGACACCTGGTTCATCATGGGGACCATGGTCCCCACGAGCAGGTACGGCTTCCCCCGGTACACGATCCGCTGCGCGGCGGTCTTGCTCTCCATCGCCTTCAGCAGGCCGTCCGGCACCGGCACGCCGAGCCTGGCGTAGTGCGGGGGCAGCGGCTTCTGGCCCCGCGTCAGCTCCGTCGCCACCGCGGCGCGCCCGGGTCCGCCGAAGGCCGCGGCGAGCCTGCGCGTGAGCTCGGAGGCCCCGGGCGCGACCGGCCTGCCCCACCAGTCGGCGGGCACGGGCGCGCTGCCCGGGATGTGCCGGGCGGCCCGGCTCCGGAAGTCCGCGATCACGGCGTCCTGGGTCCGTTTCAAGATGGCGTCGCGGATGATGTTGTAGGCGATGAGCGAGGCCGCCATCGACGACAGCAGGGCCACGATCACGAAGCCCGCCACCAGCCGCACCCGCAGCCCGCCGGCCCTGAGCGGCAGCGCCCGGATCCGGCGCGCACGACGGGCGCGCGCCCCTTCCCCGCCGGGGGGCGGGGCCCCGTCCCCGGCAGTCCCGTCCCCGGCAGTCCCGTCCCCGGCAGTCCCGTCCCCGGCAGTCCCGTCCCCGGCAGTCCCGTCCCTGGGAGCCGCGGCCTCGGGGGCCGCGGCCCCGGGCCGTACGCCGTGGTCGTGGGCGGGTCCTCCGCCGGAGGGGGCCGGGCCGTGCCGGGGCCCGGGGGAGACCCCCTCGCGCGTCTCGCGCTCCCGGGCGGTCATGACGAGCGGAAGCGGTAACCGAAGCCGCGCACCGTCTCGATGTACCCGGGGTCGGCCGGGTCGTCGCCGAGCTTGGCGCGGACCCGCTGGACGCAGGCGTCCACCACGCGGCCGTCGCCGGGGTAGGTCTGCTCCCAGACCTCGGCCAGGAGCTGCTGGCGGGTGAGGGCGTGGCCGGGGCGGCGGGTCAGGGCGAGCAGGAGGCGCAGCTCGGTCGGGGTGAGGCGGACGTCCCTGCCCGCGCGGGTCACCTTGAGGGCGTCGCGGTCCACGACCAGGTCGCCGTACGTGCTGACGCTGCCGTAGCTGTTGTCGGCGCGGCGGAGCACGGCCCGGATGCGGGCGTCGAGCACGCGCGGCTCGATCGGCTTGACCACGTAGTCGTCCGCGCCCGCCTCCAGGCCGAGCACCACGTCCAGGTCGTCGCCGCGCGCGGTGAGCAGGATGACCGGGAGGGTGTCCTCCTTGCGGATGCGGCGGCACACCTCGATGCCGTCGATGCCGGGGAGCATGACGTCGAGGACGGCGATCTCGGGCCGGCGCGACCGGAAGTGCTCCAGCCCCTCCTCGCCGGACCCGACCGCGGTGATCCGGTGCCCCTGCCGCGACAGCGCCATCTCCACGGCGGCGCGGGCGAGCGGATCATCCTCGACGAAAAGAATGTGTGCCACAAGGGACATTCTCGGCGATCGGCCATCAGTGATGACCGAATGTCACTGTTCCCGGATATTTCATCCCGCCTTGGGGTTCAGCCTGACGGGCACCGCGCGGCGCGACTCGCAGGTGTAGGCGCGCGTCTTCCCCACGGGCAGGCCGTACTCCCCGATGGCCGCGCCCTCCTCCGGGTGCACGAACTCGACGCGCGGCACCTTCTGCGCGAACGCGGTGCAGACGATCTGCGCCCGGGCCATGGGGGTCAGCCGGGTCCCGGCCGGCACCACGATCCGCATCGCGGCCTGGACCATCATGTGCCGCCCCAGCGGCGGCACCTCGGTCGTCATCCCGGACCTGCGCTCGGCCTGCGTCGGGCCGACGAGGAGCTGGGCGATGGCGTGCTCCTGCATCCCGAGCCCGGGGAGGCCGCGGCGGGTCGTCTCCGCCAGCTCGCCGTGCCGCAGGAAGTACAGGGTGTTGGTCGCGACAGGCCCCCTGGCCCGGGGCGCCTCGTCCGCCCGCACCGTGCCCGTCGGCCGGATGCCGCAGCCCGCGAGGGCGGTCAGGACCGCGGCGCACGCGGCCAGGGCGGCGAGCGTACGGCCTCCGCGCGGGCTCACGCGGCCCCCTCCACCGGCAGCCACAGCGTGAACATCGCCCCGGCGGGGGGCGCGTTGCGGGCGGTGACGTCGCCGCCGTGGAGTTCGGCGTAGGCGCGGGTGAGGGACAGGCCCAGGCCGCTGCCCTCGGTCTCGGCGCGGGCGGGGTCGCGTTTGACGAACCGGTCGAACACCAGGGGGAGGAGGTCGTCGGGGATGCCGGGGCCGTGGTCGAGCACGGTGAGGGTGAACCCGGGGCGTCCGCCGCGGGCCTCGGGCCGTACCCGGACGACGATGGGGGGTGCGCCGTGGCGGAGGGCGTTGCCGACCAGGTTGGCCACGATGACGTCGAAGCGGCGCGGGTCCAGGCGGGCCATGAGGTCCTCCGGGACCTCCAGGAGAACGTCGTCCTCCCAGGCCCGGACCGAGAGCGTGGCCCGGAGCGCCTCGGCCAGGATCACGTCGTCCAGGACGAGCGTGGCCGTGTTCGCGTCGTACCGGCTGATCTCGATCAGGTGGTCCACGAGCGTCCGCAGGCGGCCCACGCCGTCGGCGACGATGAGCCCCGCGCGCCGCAGGTCCGGCTCGGAGGTGTCCTCCCGCCGCAGCACGTCGGTGAGGGCGGTCATCGCGGTGAGCGGGGTGCGCAGCTCGTGGGACACGTCCGCCACGAACCGCCGCGAGGCCTCCTCCATCGCGCGCAGCTCGCCGATGTTCGACTCCAGGCGCTCGGCGGTCCGGTTGAACGTGGTGGCGAGCGAGGCCAGCTCGTCGGCGCCGCGCACCTCCACGCGGGTGTCCAGCGCGCCCTCCCCGAGCGCGTCGGCGGCCTTCGCCAGCCTGCGCACGGGCACGAGCACCCCGCGCGCGGTGAGCAGGGCCAGCGCCAGCGCGAGCGCGAGGACGACCCCGTCCACCGCGAGGATGCTGCTCGCGAGCGACTCCAGCGTCCGCGCCTCGGGCCGCAGGTCCTGCGCCACGATCGCCAGGATCGGCCCCCGCCCCGACAGGTCCCAGGCGCGCGCCCCGACCAGCAGGTACGGCGTGCCGCGGTGCTCGATCCGCCGGTGCACGAGGTAGGTGTCCGCCTCCCTGAGGAAGTCGGCGGGCACCGGCACGCCGAGCCAGGCGACCTCCTCCGGCGGGACCCGCCCGGGGGGCCGCTCGATCGCCACCGCTGCCCGGCCCGGCTTCCGCAGTTCGTCGCGGATCATCCGGGACAGGTCCGTCGCGTTCTCCGGGCCGAAGCGGTAGGTCTCGGGGGCTCCCGAGGGGTAGTTCGGGACGAGGCGGCCCAGCGTGCCCTGGAACTCCGCGACCACCCCGTCGGTGGTGCGCCGCAGGATGGCCTCGCGGTTGAGGTGGTACGCGACCGCCGACGCCGCGACGGCCGACAGCAGGGTCACCGCCGCGAAGCCGCCGGCCAGCCGCCACCGCAGCCCCGCCCGCCCGCGGAGACCTTTCCACCCGCCCGCCCGTGCCCCGCCCGCCCGCGCTCTGCCCGTCCCGTTTGTCCCGTTCGTTGGGTCCGCCCCGTCTTTCGTGTTCATCCCGTCCATCGCGTTCGTCCGGGCCGTCGTGTCCGTCCCGCCGGCCCGGTCCACCCCGTTCGCGCCGCCTGCCGTGTCCGCGCGCCCCGCGGCGTCCTCGGCCTGTGGGCGGCGGAACGAGAGAGCAGGAATGCGACGCACCTGGACATTCTGTACGAGGCGTCTCGGCGCACGCGCATTTGTTGCGGTTTCCGGACATCGAGCGAGAGAGACGGTGAAGATCCACCGCGAGCCTGCGGATCATGACCTATACCGACGTGTCACCGGGGACCCGGGCGCCCGCGACGCCCCGGCGGGCGGGGCGGGGTGACGCCGGCCGTTTCCTCGCGGCGGGCTGGCTGGCGCACCTGGCCCTGCGGCTCTGGCTGGTCTGGGGGCAGGCGTCCCCCGCGGCGTACCCGGACGAGGCCGGGTACCTGGCGGCGGCGCGGCTGCTGGCCGGGGGCGTGGGGGCCGACCTCTCCGGCACCACCTTCTACCAGGGCGGGTACCCCCTGCTGCTGGTCCCGGCGTTCTGGATCACCAAGGACCCGGAGGCCGCCTACCAGCTCACGCTGATCACCAACGCCGTCGTGGGGTCGGCGGCCTTCCCCCTCGCCTACCGCGCGCTGCGGGTGCTGCGCCTCGATCCCGCGCGCGCGTGCGTGCTGGCGTGCGCGGTCGCCACCTTCCCCGCCGCGCTCTACTTCTCGCAGTACGCGCTGGTGGACGCGGTGTTCCCGGTGGTGGCCCTGGGCTGGCTGCTCTCGCTGCACGCCTTCCTGGCCGGGCCCGCCCGCCGTACGGCAGGCGCCCGCCCCGGCGCTCACGGGCCGCTCGGCGGCGCGGGGGCGGGGGCGGGGGCGGGCTCGTCCCTGCTGGCCGCGTACGCCGCGGCGGCGCACGCGCGGGGGCTGGTCCTGCTGGCCGTGCACGTCGTGGTGCTGCTGGCCGTGCTCGCCCGCCGGTGGGCGCCGCGAAGGGCCGCGCTCGCGGCGCTGGGCGCGGCGGTCGCGGGCGGGGCGGCGGCCAAGGTCCTCAACGCGGTCGTCCTCGCGGCGCTGTACCCGTCCGGGTCGCTGGACCTCGGCCGGCTGCTGGTGACCCGGCTGACCGGCCTCGCGGGGCAGGCGTGGGCGCTGGGCGGGGCGGCCGGGCAGCTCTGGTACCTGGTCGTCAGCACGTGGGGGCTGGCGGGCGCGGGGATGGTGGCGGCCGTCGCCGTGGCGGTCCGGCGCGGCTCCCCGCGCGCCCTGCGGATCTGCGCGGCGGCCCTGCTGCTCGTCACCGCGGGCGTGGCGTACGCCTCGTCCGCCGCGCTGCCCGACGAGCACCGCGTGGGGAACTTCGCCTACGGGCGGTACACCGCCTTCGCGGCGGTGGCGCTCGCGGCGGCCGGGGCCGCCGCGCTCGTCCGGGCGCCGCGCCGTACGGCCGTCGCGATCACCGCCGGGGCCGGGGGAGTGCTGGCGGCGGCGGGCGGCGCGGCGGCCTGGCACGCGGGGGACCGGCTGCGGGACCACCAGTTCATCGCGTTCGACTTCCCGGAGACCTCGTTCCTGACCGGCGACTGGAGCGCGCTGGACATGCCGGGGGCGTCGGCGCGCGCGTTCGCGGTCCTGACCGTCCTCACGTGCGCGCGGCTCCTGCTGGGGGGCTCCCGGCGGGGCTCCCCGGCGCGTCCCCGGCCGGGTTCCCCGTCGCGCCGGGGGCCGGAGGCGGGGGCCCGGGCGGGCCTGCGGGTCCCGGCCGGGCTCGCGCCGCGCCTCGGGGCCGCCGCCGTCGCCCTGGCGGTGCTGGCCGTGAACGGGGCCGCGGCGGTCACGCTGACCAGGCAGAAGGGGTGGGCGGAGACGCCCATCCTGCGCGGCCTGCCCGAACGCGGCGGCGTCGCCGTCTCCACCGGGGTGTTCTGGGCGACCCGGATCCGGCTGATCCAGCAGGTGTCCTGGACCCGCGTCCGGCGGTTCGACCCGCGGACCGCCGCGCCGCCGCCGGGCGCCTGCGCCGTCGTCGTCCCCTGGCCGGGCGCCGCCCCGGCCGGGGCCACCTGGCCCGCCGCGCCGCCCGGCTGGCGCGTCGCGGGCGGCCGGGACCAGGGGCGGCAGTGGGGGATCGTCGTCTGGCGGGCGCCGGTCTGCGGTTCCGGGCCTTCCGCACTGTCATGATTTCCGGACATTCCCGTCGAGAGGCCGTCGCGGAGCGCCGCGAGCCTCGGGGCATGTCACTGATCGACGACCTGCCCCGCCTCACGGTGGCCGCGCCGGTGGCCGCCCGCCGTACCCTCGCCGGGTCCCTGGGCGGGCACGGGCCGTTCGCGGCCGTGCTCGCCGTCGCCGCCGCGCTGCGGGCGCTGACCATGCTCGGGTTCCGGCCGGCCCGGATCTATTACGGCGACACCTTCGCCTACCTGCGGACCGCGCTGGACCTGGAGCCGATGTGGGGGTTCCAGCCGAGCGGGTACGCGTTCTTCCTCCGGGCGCTGCGGCCCTTCGGGAGCGTGGAGGTCGTGGCCGGGGCGCAGCACGCGCTCGGGCTCGCCACCGGCGTGCTGGTCTACGCGATCCTGCGCCGCCGGGGCCTGCCCTGGTGGGGCGCGTCGCTCGCGACGGTGCCCGTGCTGTTCGACGCGCAGATGCTGCAACTGGAGAACGCGCTGCTCTCGGACACGCTGTTCATCTTCCTGGTGGTGGCGGCCGTCGTGGCGCTCATGTGGTCCCCGCGCCCGTCCGGGCGCGCCGGGCTGGCGGCCGGGCCGCTCCTGGCCGCCGCCGCGCTCACCCGGACGATCGGGCTGCCGCTGCTCCTGCTGTTCCTGGCCTATCTGGCGGCGCGGCGGAGCCCCCGCGCTCTCGTCGCCGCCGCGCTCGCCGGGCTGGTCCCGCTGGCGGCGTACGCCGGGTGGTACCGCGCGGCGCACGGGACGTTCCGGCTGGCGGGCGGCGACGGGGTCGCCCTGTGGGCGCGCACGATGACCTTCGCCGACTGCGCCGTGATCCGGCCGCCCGCGGACCTGGCCGCGCTCTGCCCCAACGGGACCGTGCTCGACGCCGCCTCCGAGTACGTCTGGGACCCCGCCTCGCCGCTCAACCGGCTGCCCGGCGGGCCCGGGGCGAACGAGGACCGGGCGCGCGCGTTCGCGGTCCGGGCGATCCTCGCGCAGCCGTACGACTACGCGGCGGCGGTCGCGCGGGACGTGTCGCTGGCGTTCCACTGGACCCCGGCGCGGCATCCCGAGCGGGTGACCCCGGCGTTCGGGTTCCACGAGGGGGTGATCGCGCAGCGCCCGGCGGACGCGGGGGCCTGGCGGGCGCTGCGGGCGTACGCCCCGGGCACGCCGGAGGGGTACCGGGCGGCCGAGCCGTACGCCGGCCTCCTGCGCGCCTACCAGTACCCCGCCTACCTGCGCGGGCCGTTCCTGGCGGCGATCCTGCTGCTGGGCCTGCTCGCCGTACGGCGGCGCGGGGCCCTGCTGCCCTGGGCCACGGCGGTCGCGCTCCTCGTGGCGCCGGTGGCGGTCCTGGACTTCGACCACCGGTACGTCCTGCCGGTCCCGCCCCTGGCCTGCGTGGCGGCGGCCCTGCTCTTCGCCCGCCGGGGCGCCCGGCCCCGGGATCAGGGCCAGATCCGGACCTTGTAGAGGCTCACGGCGAGGATCTGCACGGGGAAGCCGGGCTCGTCGGCCACGGCGGTGAGGCGCTTGCCGAGCGCCTCCACGTTCCACGGCCCGTCCAGCGGCTCGAAGGCCAGCCACGTGCCGAGTGCCTCGCCGCCGTCCGTGAGGTCGTCGTCGCCCGCGCCGAGCCGGCCCGTGGGCAGGCTCATCCGGCCGCGCCACAGCGGCTTCCAGCCGTCACCGTGCTCAGGTCCGGGCTCGGCGTCCCACCGCTCGATCCGCACGTGGACCGGGGCGCCGGGCGCCGACCGCACGTGGAACGTCAGGCCGTCCCGGTCCGCTTCGACGGAGGAACCCGGCGCGGCCTCACCGTCGCACTCGGTGTCCGTGAACCATCCGCCGGAGAGGCCGGCGACCCTGAAGCCCCAGCGGGTCTCGAAGTCCGTGGTGAGGGCGTCGATCAGGGTCGCCATGGCGTTCCTCTCCCGGGCCGGCGGCCCGCGCCCGCCGTACGCCGGCGGTCAGCGGACGTAGATGAGGTCGGCGGTGTCCCCGGGGTCGCCGGCGGGCTCGCGCTGGGGGATGCGCTCGGGCTCGGGCGCGGGGACGGGCCGCGTGGGCGGGACGGGGGCCGGGACGGAGTGGGGGGCGGTCCGGGAGGACCCGGCGGCGGCCCGCTCGCCGAGGACGTCGCCCAGGACGTCGGGCTTGTTGGTGATCACGCCGTCGACGCGGTGGGCGAGGGCGCGGCGCATCGCGGCGGGGTCGTCCACCGTCCAGGTGAACACCTCCATGCCGTAGGCGTGGACCTGGCGGACGTACTCCCCGGTCAGCTCCGTGTGACGCGGGTTGATCTGGTCGGCGAAGGCGGCCAGCCGGGGCAGGTCGCCGGCCGGCGGGGAGCCCAGGAGACCGATCGGGACCCGCGGGATCTCGCGGTGGAACCGCTCCATGGACGCCCAGTCGAAGGACTGCACGATGAGGCGGCGGCCCCGCGGGTCGGGGCGGGTCACCGAAGGGTGGCGCCTCAGCTCGGCGGCGACGCGGCGCTCGATGCCCGGGTAGAGGTGCGGCGCCTTGATCTCCAGGAGCAGGCCGAGGCCGCTCCCGCGCATCGCCCGCAGCGCCTCGCCGAGGGTGGGCACGGGCACGCCCGCGTACTCGGGGCCGAACCACGAGCCGGCGTCCAGCCTGCGGATCTCGGCGAGGGTGAAGTCCTTCACCCGCCACGGCGCCCGGTCGGGGAAGACCTCCTCGGCGTCGGTGGTCCTGGCCAGGGTGGTGTCGTGCATCAGGACGAGGGCGTGGTCCCTGGTCTCCTGCACGTCCAGCTCGTAGAGGTCCGCGCCCATGTCCTTGGCCAGGCGGAACGCGGGGATCGTGTTCTCCGGGGCGTACGCGCTCGCGCCGCGGTGCGCGACGTTGGCCACCGGCTGGCGCTTGGCGGCGGCCCCGGAACGGGCGGAGGCCTCGGCGGCGGGGGAGATCAGCGACGCGGCCACGAGGGCGGCGGCCATCGCGGCTCCGGCTCGTCCGAACATTCTCACCTCTCGGGGTAGGAGACGTCGCCTCCAACCCTTGAGGCGCCCGATGACGCCGGGTTGACCGTCCGGCCGCTCCGGCGTGTAGTCCAGATGATTTCCGATCCAAGTTGATCTTCGCAACTCCGAGTCCGGTTTGCCCCGCCCCGGAAAACCCGCTGACCTGCCCCGGTCGCCCCGCCGCGCCCGCCGGTTTGAGGTCAAGCGCGGTTGAGGTTGCACACTTCGTGATGCACGCCCCCGGACGAGGAGGAATCATGCGAATCGAGGCGTACATCGACGTGATGTGCCCCTGGTGCTATATCGGCAAGCGCCGGCTGGAGACGGCCCTGGCGGAGCTGCCCGGCCGGGAGCGGGTCGAGGTGGTGTGGCGCTCCCTGGAGCTGGCCCCGGACTCGGACCGGACCCCCGGCCCGACGGCCGCCGAGGCGATGGTGCGGTGGCGCGGCGCCGCCGCCCCGGCCCGCGTCGCGCTCATCCACGAGACCGGCGCCGCCGAGGGCCTGGAGATCGACCTGCGCAAGTCGCGCCCGGTGAACACCTTCGACGCCCACCGCCTGATCAAGCTCGGCGCGGACGCCGGCCGCGCGGACGAGACCCTGGAGGTCCTCTACCGCGCCTACCACTCCGAAGGCCTCGACATCGCCGACCACGGCGTCCTCACCGCCCTCGCCGCCGAGGCCGGCCTCCCCGCCGCGGACGCCCGCGCCATGCTCGCCGGCGAGGCGTACGGCGACGCCGTACGCGCCGACGAGTCCCGCGCCCGCGCCCTCGGCGTCCAGGGAGTGCCCACCCTCGTCATCGGCGACGCCCCCCCGACCGGCGGCGTCCAACCCCCCGCCACCCTCCGCCACCTCATAGAACGGGCCCTCCGGTCCCGCTCCGCCGGCGCGTGACGATCGGCCGCTCGCGGAGGGGCCGCGCGGACCGGTCATGGCGCCGGTGGAGCCGTCGCCGGGGTGGGGCGGTCGGGTGGGTTAGCGGTGGGGTGGGTTAGCGGTGGGGCGGGTTAGCGGTGGGGCGGGTTAGCGGTGGGGTGGGGGGAGGGAGGCTCGCAGGGCTTGGGGGAGGTCGGGGTACTTGAAGGCGAAGCCGGCTTCGAGGAGTCGCCGGGGGACGCAGCGGCGGCCGGTCAGGCCCAGGGCGGGGTCGGTCCTGAGCAGGACGCTTCCCGCGCGGACGAGCGGGGCGGGCGTGGGCGGGGCCGGGGGACGGCGCAGGACCTGGCGCAGGGTGGCCATCAGCTCGGCGTTGCGCACCGGGCGGGGACTGGTCGCGTGGACGACGCCGGACAGCGCGGGGTCGTCCAGCGCCAGCCGGACGATCGCCAGCAGGTCGTCGATGTGCAGCCAGCTCACCCACTGGCGGCCCGAGCCCACCCGCCCGCCGAGGCCCCACCGGGTCAGGGAGACCAGCCGGTTCAGCGCGGGCGTGCCGGGGTCGAACACCACCGCCGTCCGCAGCACCACCTGCCGGCCGGCGCGGGCGCCCGCCGCCGCCTCCTCCCACGGCCGCGCCACGCCCGCCATCTGCGGCGGCCCGTCCGCGACGGGGTGTCCTTCGGCGATGACCTCCTCGCCGCCGTCCCCGTAGATCGCCAGCGTGCTCATCTGCACCCACACGGGCGGCGCGTTCTCCACGCGGGCGGCCGCTCCGGCGAGCGCGCGCGTGGGCTCGACGCGCGACCGTCGCAGCAGGGCGATGTTCGCCGGCGTCGGCCGCCGGTCGACGATCTCCCCCGCGAGGTTGACCACCGCCGCCCCGTCCAGCTCGGCGGCCCATTCGCCGACGTTGACGCCGTCCCACACGACCTGCCGCCCGGGCGACCCGCTCCGCGGGCTCCGGGTGAGCACCACGACGTCATCCCCCCGGGAGAGCAGATCGCGGACGATCCGCCTCCCCAGCGCCCCGCTGCCTCCGGCGACGACGACCTTCACCGAACCCCCGCTCTCCTCGCCGGCCCCGCGGCCGGCCCGGCGAACGGCCGTGAAAAGCCGCGGTCATCGGCCGCACGGGTAGTAAACCGAACGCCGCTCTTCCTCCTCGCACCGGGTGCCCCCCGGGGCTTTCACCGCGCCGGTGCCGACGGGATCCGCTCACGCCGGTTCCGGAGGGATGCCCTCACGCCGCCGCCCTCCCGGGATCGCCTCGCCCCGTTCCCGAGCGGAGGGCGCTCGCGTGCGCGCGCTCCGATGTGGGGGTGGAGCCCCCGAGCCGGTGGCGGTGGGGGGACCGGCGGACGGGGGCGTGGTCCTGGCGGTGGGATCAAGGCCGGACGTGGCGCCGGCCGTACGGGAACGCGGGCGCCGCCGAGGAGGCGCGGCGGGGCCGGGAGTCGAGCGGGCGAAAGCGGGAAGTGGCCGGGAAGGCGGCGGACGGGACCCGGGGCGGTAAGCTGCGGGCCGTTCCCCTGAATTGCAACTAAGGAGAGTTCTGACGTGTCCGAGCGCACTCTGGTCCTGGTCAAGCCCGACGGCGTGGCCCGGGGGCTGATCGGCGACGTTATCGCGCGCATCGAGCGCAAGGGCCTCAAGCTCGCGGCGCTGGAGCTGCGCACGCTCGACCGCGAGACGGCGGAGACGCACTACGCCGAGCACAAGGACAAGCCGTTCTTCGGCGACCTCGTCGACTTCATCACCTCCGGCCCGCTCGTGGCCGCGGTGGTCGAGGGCCCCAACGCGATCAAGGCGTTCCGCCAGCTCGCCGGCGCCACCAACCCGGTCGAGGCGGCCACCGGCTCCATCCGGGCCGACCACGCCCTCGAGGTCCAGAACAACATCGTCCACGGCTCGGACGGCCCCGAGTCCGCGGAGCGCGAGATCAAGATCTTCTTCCCCGACCGCTTCTAGCCCCAGGGAATCCCGGCCCCAGCCGCCGCGCCCCGAGCGCCGCGCCTGGGGCCGCCGCGTCCCCGCCCGGACCCGGCCGCCACGGGAAAGAGCGCCCGCGGCGGGAAGACCCACGGCCTGGGATGCGCGGCGGGGACCGTGGAGGCCGTCGCCGGGAGGGGCGTCAGGGATCTTCTCGCCGAGGGCCTTGCGCGCCTCTGACCGGGGCCGGGGGCGTTCGCCGTACGGCTGGCGCCGGGCCGGACTCATGAGTCTCTGGTGTCCGCGCGGACCCCTGGCGGGCAGTCCGCGCCGGCATGGAGCGGCCTCGGCGTGCCTGGCTCCCCGCCACCCGCGCCAGGTGCCGATCCTCGGGACCGGTGCGGCCGGTAGGACCCCCGCCGTCCATCGCCGCGGGGGTTCCCGGTGCGAGCGTCGTCTCCCGGCCGGACCGCTCACCCCCGTGGGTCAGGGAGTGGGGTGGGTCTTCTGGAGGTGGGCCAGGAGGAGGGGGGTCAGCTCGGCGGGGCGTTCGAGGCTGGGGAGGTGGCCGGCCCAGGGGAGTTCGACGTGGCGGGCGTCGCGGAGCCGGGCCGGGAGGCGCGCGGCGATCTCGCGGAAGTCCGCCAGGTCCAGGGCGCCGGAGACGACCAGGCACGGGGCCTCGATCCGGGTGAGGTCGTCGTCGGTCTCCAGCTCGGGGTGCTCCTCGGCGGCGAGCTGGACGTCGAAGGCGTGCCGCTGCATCCGCCGTACCAGGTCGCGGGTCGCCTCGTCCGCCTCGGGGCCCAGGAGGGTCCGGACGTTCAGCTCGACCGCGCCGTCGATGTCGCCGGCCTCGATCAGTTCCTCCTCGCGCCGCCAGAAGTCGTGCAGGGACTCCCCGGGCGTGTGGTCGGGGGAGAGCGGGCAGAGCAGGGCGAGGGAGGCCACCGTCTCCGGCCGCCGCGCCGCGAGCCGGAGCGCCACGAGCCCGCCGTAGGAGGAGGCCACGACCGCCGCGCGCTCCACCCCGAGCTCATCGAGGAGTTCCGCGACGTCGCCGGCGGTGTCCCACGGCCGGTCCGGCGGCGGCGTCTCCCCGAACCCCCGGAAGTCACACCGGATCACCCGGTACCCGGCCGCGACCAGGGCGTCCCACTGCGGGTCCCACATCCGCCGGTCGCACGCCGAGGAGTGCAGCAGGAGCACCGCGGGACCGTTCCCGCCGACATCATGAGAAAGCGTCATGCGCCGCGACGCTACCGCCAACCGCGCCCGATGTCGCCTTCGGCCGGCGTGCGGAACCCGGCCCGCCCGCGCCGGCCGCCCGCGCCGGTCCGCCCGCTGCGGGAAGGCGCGGGCGCGGGCGGGCGGACCGGGGCCGGGGCGGTCAGGGCTTGGGCGCGGGCGGGGCGCAAGTGGTGCCGGGGGCGGGTGGGGTCAGGGTGAGGAGGTAGCGGTTGGCGTGGGCGATCGTGCAGCGCTCGCCCGAGAGGTACAGGCCGTGGCCGGAGCCGTCGTACCTGATCGTGGACGAGCCCGGCACGTTGCGGACCAGGTACGCCGTGTCGTCGTGGTCGGTCCAGCTCCCGGCCGCGACCATCGGGGGGAGCCCGCGAGACGGCGGCGCGGCCGGCGGGTTCTTGACCGGGGCCGGCCAGCCCACACAGGCCAGCGGGTGCCACAGCTCGTTGCCGGCGAAGTTGGGGGAGACCTTCTCACCCAGGGCGCGCAGCCGCCGGTACCCCTCGTAGCCGCCCACGCTCAGGCCGTCCTGGCAGTGGGTCATGTTCATGCCGCGGAACGACATCGGCTTGGGGCTCCCCGTCACCGCCTCCACGTAGGAGGCGAAGCCCGCGGCGTCCCCCGCGGCGGCCTTGGCGATCGCGGCGGCCAGCTCGTGCCAGCGCGGCGCCTGGGGCATGGGACCGGGGCTGACGACGCTCGGCGCGGCGGCGACCTTGAAGTCGAAACCGCTGTAGGCGACGCCGCGGCCCCGGACCGGCACGGGAGAGCGGTCGGCGGAGGCCACCAGGTCTTGCCACACCCGCACCACGTCGCGGCCGTGCAGGGCGCAGGTCGTCGTGGCCCGGCACCAGGCGGCGAAGCGGGCGAACTGCCGCTCGATCGACGCGTACCTCACGCGCTGCTCGGCCTCGCCCTCGGGCCGCCCGCCGTCGCCGCCGTCCACGTACATGGCCCGCACCCGCCCGGGGAACAGCCGGGCGTACGCCGCGGCGGGCACCGTGCCGTACGAGGTGGCGACGAAGCTGAGCCTGGCCTCGCCGAGGGCGGCGCGCACCGCCTCGATGTCGCGGGCGACCGACGCCGAGTCGAGGTTGTCGAAGTACTCCGGGTCGGCGCGCCGGCACTGCTCGGCGGCGGCGCGGTTGCGCTCGCCCAGCGCGGCGAACTCGGCCCGGTCGTCGGGCAGCTCGATCCAGGGCCCGGTCTTGAGGCAGTCGAGCGAGAACGCCCGGGGCCGGTCGGGGCCGTCGTCGGTGACGTTGCGCGGCGCGAAGCTCACCACGTCGAAGTGGCGGCGCAGCTCGGCGAAGCTCGCGCCGTGCTTCTCCAGGTCCCCGATCCCCGAGCCGCCGGGGCCGCCCGGGATGGAGAACACGACGCCGAGCCTGCGGTGCGTGCCGGTGGCCGGCAGCCGGCCCAGCCTGATCGTGATCTTGCGCCCCTGCGGCCTCGCCCAGTCCACCGGCACCGCGAGCGTGGCGCACTCCACCTCGCCCCGGCACTTGGACCAGGTGAGCGCCGACGTCGAAGCGCTGGACGGGAGCGCGGGCACCAGCGCCAGCAGGACGGTCGCGGCCAGGCCGACGGCGAGCGGCCGGAACCGGCGCCCGCGCAGGGCGATCGCCGCGGCCCCGCCGGTGAGCGCCACGACCGGGTACGCGATGAGCAGCGCCAGCGCGGCGATCGGGCCGAGCACGCCCTCCGGATGGGGGTGGGCGATCTGCTCGGGCAGGTTCTCGAACATGAAGGAGCCGACGCGCGGGCCCAGCGGCCGGGGCAGCACCTGGGCCGCCCCCGGCAGCACGAACAGGATCACGATCAGCGTGACCAGCGCCCCGGCGGTGGACCTGACCAGCGCGCCCACGCCCAGCCCGACCAGGGCGGCCGCCGCGCCGGCGGCCCCCGCGACCAGCAGCCCGGGGAGCACGCCCGGCTGGGACAGCGTCGTGCCGAGCGTGGTCCCGTCGAGCAGCCGGTCATCGGCCCGCCCGCCCAGGACGGCCATCGCGGCGGCGTGCATGCCGAACGCGAGGGCCAGCCCGGCGGCGAGCCCGATCCCGGCCACCACCGGCGCCTTGGCGAACAGCAGCAGCCCGCGTCTCGGGACCGCCACCAGGCTCGTGCGGATCATGCCCGTGGCGTGCTCGGACGAGACGGAGAGCGCCCCGAGCGCCGCCAGCACGAAGTAGGCCACCGGCAGCCCTGTGCTCAGCCCGTCGCCGACGCTGCTGAAACTCAGCCGCTCGTCCGGCGTCTGGTTGTCGTAACCGCGGACGACCATCGCGGTCACCCCCGCGCTCAGGCCCACTGCCAGCAGCGAGGCCAGGAGCAGCCACCCGTTGGAACGCAGCGAGCGGAACTTCTCCCACTCGGCCGCGATCACGTCGAACACCCTCGACACCGTTCTCACTCCGATCCTCTCGGCACGCGCGGCCCCGCCGCGCGCCCTCCGGCCCGTCGTCCCGGCCGTGGTCCTGGCCGTGGTCCCGGCCGTGGTCCCAGCCGTGGTCCCAGCCGTGGTCCCAGTCGTCGTCCCCGTCGTCGCCCCGGGTGCCGTGCCGGGCGTCATACCGGGCGTCATGCCGCGCTCCCGGCGGCCCCGAACTCCACGCTCTCCCCGGTCAGCTCCATGAACGCCTCCTCCAGCGAGACCGCGCGCGGGCGCAGCTCCCGCAGCGCCACCCCCGCGGCCAGCGCGACCTCGCCGATCCGTCGCGCGTCCATGTCCCGCACCGCCAGCGCGGCGCCCCCGTCCGAGCCGTACGGCGTCGCGGGCGCGGCCGGCCGCGCCGTACCGGATCCGTCGCCGGGCGCGGCGGGCCCGGCCGTGCCCGGGCCGGGGGCCGCGTCGTCCTCCTGGACGGGGGTGACCGTCGCGCCGTGGGCGCGGAGGGCGGCGGCGAGCCTCGCCGGATCGGCCGCGCGGACCAGGACGTCGGAGCGGAACCCCGCGACCAGGCCGGCCATCGACGTGTCGGCGATGAGCCGGCCGCGCCCGATGACCACGACGTGGTCGGCGGTCAGCGCCATCTCGGCCATGAGATGGCTGGACACCAGCACCGTGCGGCCCTCGGCGGCGAGCGAGCGCATCAGCTCCCGGATCCAGCGGACCCCCTCGGGGTCGAGCCCGTTGACCGGCTCGTCGAACATCAGCACCGGCGGGTCGCCCAGCAGCGCCGCCGCGATCCCGAGCCGCTGCCGCATGCCCAGGGAGAACCCGGCGATCCGGCGCTGGGCCGCCGGGGTCAGCCCCACGCGGTCCAGCACCTCGGCCACCCGGAGCGCGCTGATCCCGTTGCTGCGCGCGAGCCACCGCAGATGCGCCTCCGCCGTCCGCCCGCCGTGCACGTCGCCCGCGTCGAGCAGCGCGCCCAGCCGCCGCATCGGCCGGTCGAGCCGGGCGTACGGCACGCCGTCCACCAGGGCCTCGCCCGCGTCCGGGGCCTCCAGGCCGAGCACGGCGCGCATCGTCGTGGACTTGCCCGCGCCGTTCGGCCCGAGGAAGCCGGTCACCAGCCCCGGCCGGACCGTGAAGCTGAGGTCGTCGACGGCGCGAGCCTCGCCGTACCGCATGGTCAGTCCGATCACTTCGATCATGGGGATCCCCGTCGTCGTCCGTTTCGTGACTCCAGGCTCCGGCCCGCCGCGGCCCGGGACCATGGGCGCGAAACCACCGCGGGGGGTCGGATTCTCCCCCCGCGATGGTGGGCCTGGGCCTACCGCGCGGGCCGCGCGGCCCGGGCAGACTGCGAAGGGAAGCCCCTCGCCCGGCCGGGCCCGCCGGACCGGCCGGGCGGGCGGCTCGCGGGCGGGGACGGACGACGGGGTGATCGGAGGCGGGATGAGGGCACTGGGACGCGGCGTGGCCGGCCTGGCGTGGAACCTGGCCGCGTGGGCGGCCGGCGTCGTGCTGCTGGGGCTGGTCGCGATCACGGCGCCGCTCGCCCCGGCCGGGCCCAGGGGCGCGGCGGTGGCCGGGGGCGCGCTGCGGGGCGCGCGCCGGCTGGCGCGGCGGCAGCGGCGGTGGGCCGGGCGGACCCTCGGGCGGGACCTCGGGACCGAGGACGTGACCGGTCCCCGCGCCGTCGCCTGGCTGGCCGTCCACGCCGTGGTCGCGCCGGCGCTGCTGCCCCTGGTGCTCGCGCCGCTGTACGGCGTGCGGGTGCTCATGGTGCTCAGCCCCGCGCGCACCAGCAGGTCGACCACCATCACGCTGACGCTGGCGGTCATCGTCTTCCTGGGGCTGATGGCGGGGGCCGTCCTGCTCGCCAACGCGATCCACGCCCGGCTGGCCGCGCTCCTGCTGCGCTCGCCGAGCCCGTCCCTGGACTCCCGGATCAGGGAGCTGGCGGAGTCCCGGGCGGTGATCGTGGACGCGCACGCGGCCGAGCTGCGCAGGATCGAGCGCGACCTGCACGACGGGGCCCAGGCCAGGCTGGTCGCGCTGCGCATGCAGCTCGGGATGGCGCGCGGGTCCACCGACCCCGAGCAGGTCCGCGCGCTGGTCGAGGAGGCGTGGGAGTCGGCCGGGCAGGCCCTGGTGGACCTGCGCGACCTCGTGCGCGGCATCCACCCGCCCGTGCTCGCCGACCGGGGGCTCGGCGGCGGCATCGAGGCCGCGGCGCTGTTGTGCCCGATCCCCGTCGAGACCGACATCGAGCTGCCCGAACGCCCCGAATCCCCGGTCGAGTCCGCCCTCTACTTCGCCGCCGCCGAGGCGCTGGCCAACGTGACCAAGCACAGCGGGGCCACCCGGGCCTGGGTGCGGCTGCGCGGCGAGCACGGGACGCTGCGCCTCACGGTGGCCGACGACGGGCGCGGCGGGGCCGACCCGTCACGGGGGACCGGGCTGGCGGGGATCGGCCGCCGCCTGTCCGCCTTCGATGGGAGACTCTCCGTGCACAGCCCGCCCGGCGGCCCGACCCTGCTCTCGATGGAGATACCGTGCGCGTCGTCATCGGTGAAGATCACGCCCTCCTGAGGGACGGCCTCACCCGCCTGCTCGCGGCGCACGGATTCGACGTGGTCGAGGCCGTGGACAACGCCCCCATGCTGCTGCGCGCCCTGACCGGGCACCGGCCGGACGTGGCCGTCGTCGACGTACGGCTGCCGCCGACGTGCACCGACGAGGGGGTGCGCGTCGCGCTCGCGGCACGCGCCGAGGTGCCCGGCCTGCCCGTGCTGATCCTGTCCCAGTACGTCGAGCAGCTCTACGCCCGCGAGCTGCTGTCCGACCGCTCCGGCGGGATCGGCTACCTGCTCAAGGACCGCGTCGGCGACGTGGAGCAGTTCGTCGAGGCCGTGCGCCGCGTCGCCGCCGGGGGCACCGCCATGGACCCCGAGGTCATCGCCCAGCTCCTCACCGCCCGCACCGCCGACGGGCCGCTGGCCGCGCTGACCCCGCGGGAGCGCGAGGTCCTGTCGAGGATGGCCGAGGGCATGTCGAACGCCGCCATCGCCGCCCGGCTCGGCGTCACCGAGAAGGCCGTGGGCAAGCACACCAACAACATCTTCGCCAAGCTCGCCCTGGCCCCCTCCGACGACCACAACCGCCGCGTCATGGCCGTCCTCGCCTACCTGGAGGCCACCCCCGGCCAGGCCTGACCCGCCCCGCCCGCACCGCGTTCCGGGACGAGTGGGACCCATGGGGCCGCAGGGTCCCTTGGAAAAGGTGGGGATTCCGGGGTGCGAGCGGGCTGCGTGGGGGTATGAGGGGGGTGCGGGGGGCTCTTGACGGGTTTCCCGTATTCGCCGGTGCTGGCCGGTTAGTGATCTTCGCGTCTGGGCAGGCTAGACGTGCTTCGGCGTTTCTCCAGGTCGAAGCGGAGTTTTCGGGGCATGATCGGTGACGTCGGGCTCCGGTCGTGACAGGGGCAAGCGGGGGATTCGTTATGGGGCGAAGCGAGGCAGAGTCCATTGCGCCCACGGGCAGGCACGCCGCGTTACGATCTGAACGCGCCCCGTCATCCTCTGCCGTCGACCGTCGAAGGGTCTCCTTCAACATGGCCAACAACTTCTCTTTCCTGGGCCGTGAGATGGCAGTCGACCTCGGCACGGCCAACACCCTGGTCTACGTGCGCGGACGCGGCATCGTCCTGAACGAGCCGTCGGTCGTGGCGCTGAACACCGCCAACGGCAAGGCGGTCGCGGTCGGCATCGAGGCCAAGCGGATGATCGGGCGCACCCCGGGCAACATCGTGGCCGTCCGGCCGCTCAAGGACGGGGTCATCGCCGACTTCGACGTGACCGAGCGGATGCTGCGCTACTTCATACAGAAAGTGCACAAGCGCCGCCACTTCGCCAAGCCGCGCATCATCGTGGCCGTGCCCAGCGGCATCACCGGGGTGGAGCAGCGGGCCGTGAAGGAGGCCGGTTACCAGGCGGGCGCGCGCCGGGTCTACATCATCGAGGAGCCCATGGCGGCGGCGATCGGCGCCGGGCTGCCCGTGCACGAGCCCACGGGGAACATGGTCGTGGACATCGGCGGCGGGACCACCGAGGTCGCCATCATCTCGATGGGCGGCATCGTGACGTCCCAGTCGATCCGCGTCGGCGGCGACGAGCTGGACCAGTCGATCATCACGTTCGCCAAGAAGGAGTACTCCCTGATGCTCGGGGAGCGCACCGCCGAGGAGATCAAGATCGCCATCGGCTCCGCCTATCCGGGCGACGACGACCAGCACGCGGAGATCCGCGGGCGGGACCTGGTCAGCGGCCTGCCCAAGACCGTGATCGTGTCGGCGGGGGAGATCCGCCGGGCGATCGAGGAGCCGGTCAACGCGATCGTGGACTCCGTCAAGACCACCCTGGACAAGTGCCCGCCGGAGCTGTCCGGCGACCTGATGGACCGCGGCATCGCGCTCACGGGCGGCGGGGCGCTGCTCAAGGGCCTGGACGAACGGCTCCGCGAGGAGACCGCCATGCCGATCCACCTGGTGGACAACCCGCTCGACTCGGTGGCGCTCGGATCCGGCCGCTGCGTGGAGGACTTCGACGCCCTCCAGCAGGTGCTGGTGCCCGAGCCGCGCCACTGACCGGCGGGGTAATCGACCAGGAAGGAGTGTCATGCGCGACACCCGCAGGTCCCGGGTGGCCCTGGGCGTCCTGCTCGGCTTCTCGCTGCTGCTGCTGACCGTCGATCACCGCGGCGGGCCGGACTCGCCCCTCGGGCCGGTCCGCGCCGCCGCCGCCTCGTTCTTCGGGTCGATGGAGTACGCCGTCGCGGCCGTCGTCGCCCCCGTGGGCGCGGCGGTCGACGTCGCGCGGGAGGCCCCGGTCGCCAAGCGGCGCATCCGGGACCTGGAGGAGGAGAACGTCGCGCTGCGCCGGATGCTCGCCGCCAACCGGCAGGCCCTCGTCCGCTACGGGAGCATGGAGAAGCTGCTGCGCACCGCCGCCCTCGGCGAGTACAAGATCGTGCCGGGCCAGGTGATCGCGCGCAGAGGGCAGCCGGGCTTCGAGGACACGGTGGAGATCGACGCCGGCGCCAGGGACGGGATCAAGCGCGACATGACGGTCATGAACGGCGACGGCCTCGTCGGCCGGGTCGTCCGCGTGTCCCCGGCCACCTCCACGGTCGTGCTGATCACCGACCCGGGCTCGGCGGCCGGGGTCCGCCTGGAGACCAGCCGCGAGATCGGGGTCGTCCACGGCCTGGGCAAGGGCCGCGCGGTGATGCGCTTCCAGCTCCTGGACTCCAACGCGCACCTGGCCCCCGGCACCCGCATCGTCAGCTTCGGCTCCGAGAGCAACCGCCCCTACGTCCCCGGGCTGCCCGTCGGCGTGATCGAGCGCGTCGAGCAGACCCCCGGCGAGCTGACCCGCACCGCGTACGCCCGGCCGTACGTCCGGTTCAGCTCCATCGACGTGGTGGGGGTCGTCGTGCAGGCGCCGCCGCGCGAGGCCCGCACCGCCGTATCCCCCGGCAGGCCCCCCGTGAGGCCCACGGCCGAGCAGAGGGGGAGATGAGCGGTGGCACGGGGAATCAGCACCGGGCTGCTCGTCCTGGTGTCGCTGGTCGTCCAGGTGAGCGTGCTCAACCGGCTGCCGCTGCCCGGCGGCATCGCCGCCGACCTGCTGCTGGTGGAGGTGGTCGCGATCGGGCTGTGCCGGGGGGCGTTCACCGGCACGGTGAGCGGCTTCGTCATCGGCCTGGTCTCGGACGCCGCGCCGCCTGCGGACCACCCGCTGGGTTACTACGCGCTGGTGTTCTGCGTCACCGGGTTCCTGGCCGGGCGGTCCCTGGAGCGCTCCGGCGAGACGTCGGTCGCGCTCGCGATGTTCTGCGTGGCCGTGGGCACGATGCTGTTCCCGATCGTGGGCCTGATGCTCGGCGACGAGCGCATCGCCTGGGGCCTGGTCGGGCGCATGCTGCCGCTCGCGCTGCTCTACAACCTGCTGGTCTGCCCGCTCCTGGTGTGGCTGCTGGGCCGGGTGCTCGGGAGGCGGCCGTGAACGTCCCCGGAGGTCCCGCGTGAGCCTCATGCAGAGCCGGATGATCGCCCTGCACGTGTTCGTGGTCGTCATGCTCGTCGTGCTGGCCGGCCGCCTCTGGCAGGTCCAGGTCATGCGCGGCCAGCACTTCGTCACCGTCGCCAACAAGACGCAGACCCGCGCCGTCGTCGTGCCCGCCGTGCGCGGCCAGATCCTCGACGCGGTCGGCCGCCCGCTGGTGCGCAACCGCACGTCCCTCGTGGTCTCGGTGGACACGATGGAGCTGAGCCGCATGCCGGACAAGGGCAAGGCCGTCATCGGGCGGCTGGCCGAGCTCCTCGGCCGCCCCGCGGTGGACATCCAGAAGCGGGTACGGCTGTGCGGGCCCAAGGTGTCGCGCCCGTGCTGGCCCGGCTCGCCGTACCAGCCGGTGCCGGTGGACGACCACGTGTCCACGCCGATGGCGCTGCAACTGCTGGAGCGGCAGGAGGAGTTCCCCGGGGTCAGCGCGCGCGTGCAGGCGGTGCGCGACTACCCGCTGGGCGACGACGGGGCGCAGATGCTCGGCTACCTCCAGCCGGTCACCCAGCAGGAGCTGGAGCGGCGGGTCGGGCTGAAGGCCAGCTTCTCCGGGGTGGACCTGGTGGGCCGGTCGGGCCTGGAGGCGCAGTACGACGAGTACCTCCGCGGCAAGCCCGGCGTGCGCGCCTACAACGTGGACCGCATGGGCAAGATCATCGGAACCGAGAGCCACATGGCCCCGACCACCGGCGACACGCTCGTGACCAGCATCGACGCGCGGGTGCAGGCGTCCGTGGACGCGGCGCTGGACAAGGTCATGCGGCGCGCGAAGGACCGCCCGGACGGCGCGGCCGGGGTCGTGCTCGACGTCAAGACCGGCCGGGTGATCGCCCTGTCGAGCCTGCCCACCTACAACCCCAAGATCTGGATCGGCGGCATCTCCGACCCGGCCTACCAGCGGCTGCTGTCGGAGAAGAACGGCAAGCCGCTGACCTCGCGCGCCACCAACGGCGAGCTGGCGCCGGGCTCCACGTTCAAGGTCGTCTCGGTGGCCGGGGCCGTGAAGGACGGATACCCGCTGCACGGCACCTACGACTGCCCCGGCACCTTCCGCGTGGGGAACCGCGAGTTCCGCAACTTCGAGGGCGTCGCGCACGGCCGCATGAACCTGCACCAGGCGCTCGTCGTCTCCTGCGACACGATCTTCTACCGCTTCGCCTACGAGCAGTGGCAGCGCGACGGCGGGATCCGCCCGCGCGCCAAGCCCCGCGACCCGCTGGAGGCCATGTCCCGCGCGTTCGGCTTCGGCCGCCGCACCGGCATCGACCTGCCCAACGAGGCCGACGGCCGCATCCCGTCCCGCGAGTGGAAGCGGGACCTGTGGGAGGTCACGCGCGAGGAGAACTGCAGGCGCGCCAGGACCGGCTATCCGGAGGTCCACCGCAAGGACCCCACGCGGGCGGTGTTCCTCAAGCGGCTGGCCGCGGAGAACTGCAAGGAGGGCTACGTCTGGCGGCCCGGTGACGCGGCCAACTTCTCCATCGGCCAGGGCGACGTGCTCGTCACGCCGCTCCAGCTCGCCGTGGCGTACGCCGCGCTGGTGGGCGACGGCAGGATCCGCTCGCCCCGGATCGCCCGCGCGCTGGTGCGGCCGGACGGCAGGGTCGTCAAGGAGATCACGCCGCCGGTGGTCGGCCGGCTGCCGGTCAGCGACGAGGTGCGCGACTACATGCGCCGCGCGCTGGCCGACGTGACGCGGGGCAAGGGCACGGCGGCCGGGCCGTTCAGCACGTTCCCGCTGGACCGCGTCCACGTGGCCGGCAAGACCGGGACCGCCGAGGTGTACGGCAAGCGCGACACCGCCTGGTTCGCCTCGTTCGCGCCCGCCCAGGACCCGCGCTTCGTCGTGGTCGTCATGGTCAGCCAGGGCGGCATGGGCGGCGGCGTGGCCGCGCCCATCGCCCGGGAGATCTGGGAGAGCATCTACGGCGTGGGCCGGCCCGCGGCGATGCCCGGCGGGGTGCCGCCGAGCGGGCTGCCGGCGTTCCAGGCCGACGGGACCGTGCGGGTGCCGCCGGACCCGCGGCACGAGGCGATCCCGGTCAAGACGCCGCGGGACTCCGAGCGCCCCGGCCGGCCCGGGCGCCCGGGCGACCAGGAGGAGGCCACCCCGCCCCGCCGCGGCCCCGATGACGCGCCGGGCGAGGGCACGGGCGACGGGACGGGCGAGGGACCCGGCGAGGGCACGGGAGAGGGACCCGGCGAGGGCACGCCCGGGAACGCCGGCGAGGACGGCCCCCGGGCGCGCGAGCCGGACGCCGACGACGGCCCGCGGAGGCCACGTGACCAGGGGGAGTAGCCCATGACGTCGCTGACGCGCTCACCCTCGCTCGCGCGCAGGGTCGCCGGGGTCGCCTCGCCGGTCTGGCGCATGGACGGCTGGCTGCTCGCCGCCGTCGCCGCGCTCACGGTGATCGGCACGCTGCTGGTCTGGTCGTCCACCCGCGCGTCGCTGGCCGGCGCCCCGTCCGGGCTGCTCCAGCGGCACCTGCTCAACCTGTGCATCGGGCTCGGCCTCGGCGGCGCCATCGCCATGGTGGACCACCGCTGGCTGCGCGCCTACGCGCCGCTGCTGTACGCCCTGGCCATGCTCGGGCTGCTGCTCGTGCTCACCCCGGCCGGCGAGACGATCAACGGGTCGCACTCCTGGATCGTGATCGGCGGGGCGTTCCAGTTCCAGCCCTCGGAGTTCGCCAAGCCCGCGCTGGTCCTGGGCCTGGCGCTGCTGCTGGCCGAGGTGCGCGAGGACGACGTGCGCCCCCGCGACTTCGACGTGTGGCTGGCGCTGGGCATCGCGGCGATCCCCATGGGGCTGGTGATGCTCCAGCCCGACCTGGGCACCACCCTGGTCCTGGTGGCGATCACCGCGGGCGTCCTGATCCTGTCGGGCGTGCGGATGCGCTGGATCGCCGGGCTCGCCGGCGTCGCGGTGGTGGCGGCCGTGATCGTCTGGCAGTTTCAGCTCCTGGAGGCCTACCAGGTCAACCGCTTCATGGCCTTCATCGACCCCTCGCTCGACCCGCGCGGCGCCGGCTACAACAGCCGCCAGGCGCTGATCACGATCGGGTCGGGGGAGGTCTTCGGCAAGGGCCTGTTCAACGGCGGCCAGACCACCGGCAAGTTCGTGCCCGAGCAGCACACCGACTTCGTCTTCACGGTGGCGGGGGAGGAGCTGGGCTTCGTCGGGGCCGCCGCGATCGTCGGCCTGCTGGGCGTGGTCCTGCTGCGCGGCCTGAAGATCGCGCGGGAGTGCGAGGACCGCTTCGGCGCGCTGGTCGCCTCGGGCATCGTGTGCTGGCTGGCGTTCCAGATGTTCATCAACGTGGGCATGACCATCGGCATCATGCCGATCACCGGCCTGCCGCTGCCGTTCGTGTCGTACGGCGGCACCGCCACCTTCGCCAACTTCATCGCCATCGGCCTCCTCCAGGCCATCCACATCCGCGAACGCTCGTACGGCTGACGCGTCCGGGACCCCGCGCCGCCCGGGCCGTGCCGGAATCCGGGGCGGTGCGCGCCGTACGGGGCGCGGCGCGAGCCGTACGGGACGCGGCGGCCGTACGGCGCGGGAGGCGCGGACGGGGGCGGTGGGCGCACCGCGCGGGGCGGGAGGGCGGCGCGGGGCGTGCGGGGCAGGGGACGGCGGCGGCTAGGCTTGGCGTATGTCTGTCGAGTCGTTGTTCCCCCGCCTGGAAGCGCTGCTGCCCAAGGTGCAGAAGCCGATTCAGTACGTCGGCGGCGAGCTGAACTCGACCGTCAAGGAGTGGGACGACGCCGACGTCCGCTGGGCGCTGATGTACCCCGACGCCTACGAGGTCGGCCTGCCCAACCAGGGCGTGCAGATCCTCTACGAGATCCTCAACGAGCTGGACCGCACGCTCGCCGAGCGCACCTACGCCGTGTGGCCCGACCTGGAGGCCCTGATGCGCGAGCACGGGGTCCCGCAGTTCACGGTGGACGCGCACCGGCCGGTGCGGGCGTTCGACGTGCTGGGCGTGTCCTTCTCGACGGAGCTGGGCTACACGAACCTGCTGACCGCGCTGGACCTCTCGGGCATCCCGCTGCGGGCCGCCGACCGGGGCGAGGACGACCCGATCGTGCTCGCGGGCGGGCACGCGGCGTTCAACCCCGAGCCCATCGCCGAGTTCCTCGACGCGGCGGTGCTGGGCGACGGCGAGCAGATCGCCATCGCGATCACCGAGGTCATCCGGGAGTGGAAGGACGAGGGCCGCCCCGGCGGGCGCGACGAGCTGCTCATGCGGCTCGCGGAGTCCGGCGGCGTCTACGTGCCCAGGTTCTACGACGTCGAATACCACCCCGACGGGCGGATCAAGCGGGTCGTGCCCAACCGCGAGGGCGTGCCCTGGCGCGTCCACAAGCACACGGTCATGGACCTCGACGAGTGGCCCTACCCCAAGAAGCCGCTGGTCCCGCTGGCCGAGACCGTCCACGAGCGGTTCAGCGTGGAGATCTTCCGCGGCTGCACGCGCGGCTGCCGGTTCTGCCAGGCGGGCATGATCACCCGCCCGGTGCGCGAGCGCTCGATCACCACGATCGGCGACATGGTCGAGGCGGGCGTCCGCGAGTCCGGCTTCAACGAGGTCGGCCTTCTGTCGCTCTCGTCGGCCGACCACTCCGAGATCGGCGACATCGCCAAGGGCCTGGCCGACCGCTACGAGGGCACCAACACCTCGCTGTCGCTGCCGTCCACCCGCGTCGACGCCTTCAACATCACCCTCGCCAACGAGTTCTCCCGCAACGGCCGCCGCTCCGGCCTGACGTTCGCCCCCGAGGGCGGGTCCGAGCGCATGCGCAAGGTCATCAACAAGATGGTCTCCGAGGAGGACCTGATCCGCACGGTCTCCACGGCGTACGGCCAGGGCTGGCGGCAGGTCAAGCTGTACTTCATGTGCGGCCTGCCGACCGAGGAGGACGAGGACGTGCTCGCCATCGCCGACCTCGCCCGCCGCGTGATCCAGGCCGGGCGTGAGGTCAGCGGCTCGCGCGACATCCGCTGCACGGTCTCCATCGGCGGGTTCGTGCCCAAGCCGCACACGCCGTTCCAGTGGGCGGCGCAGACCGACCACGAGACCGTGGACCGCCGCCTCAAGGCCCTGCGCGACACGCTGCGCAAGGACCGGGAGTACGGCCGGGCCATCGGCATGCGCTACCACGACGGGAAGCCGTCGGTGATCGAGGGCCTGCTCTCGCGCGGCGACCGCCGGGTGGCCAAGGTCATCCGGGCCGTGTGGGAGGACGGCGGCCGCTTCGACGGCTGGAGCGAGCACTTCTCGTTCGAGCGCTGGATGTCGTGCGCCGAGAAGGCCCTGGCCGACGAGCCGGTGGACCTCGACTGGTACACCCTGCGCGAGCGCGACGAGAACGAGGTCCTGCCCTGGGACCACCTCGACGCCGGCCTCGACCGCGAATGGCTCTGGCAGGACTGGCAGGACGCGCTCGGCGAGGGCGAGGTCGAGGATTGCCGCTGGACCCCCTGCTACGACTGCGGCGTATGCCCGACAATGGGGACAGAGATCCAGATCGGCCCGACCGGTAGAAAGCTCCTCCCCCTGACGGTGGTCTGACGGGGCCTGGCGGCCCGGCCAGGGCGACAGGCTTACGAGGGGGTACCCCGTGCGGGACGACGACCGAGATCACGAGGCCGGGCCCGCCACGCCCGCCCCCTCGCCCGCCGCGCCGCAGGACCGGCCCTCCGCCGGTCCCGTCCCAGGTCAGCGCGCCACACGTCCACCGGAACCGGCGGCCGCGGAGCCCGGGGCGGACGCCGCGACCGCCGCGCCGGAGGCCGTGAGAGCGGCGCCGGAGGCCGTGAGAGCGGCGCCGGAGGCCCTGCGAGCCGCGCCGGAGGCGGCGGCCGCCGTACGGCCGGGCGGGCAGGGGGCCGGAGCCGAGCCCGTGGCGGGAACCGCGGCCGCGCCGGGAGGCGGGGCGACGCGGGCCGACCCCGGACCGGTCACGCGGGACCGCTACGTGGACTGGCTGCGCGCGCTCAGCCTGATCGTGGTGGTGCTCTGGCACTGGTGCTTCACGATCCTGCAGTGGAGTCCCGGCGGGCCGCAGCCGACGAGCCCGCTGGGGTTCACCTCGGGGCTGTGGGTGTTCACCTGGCTGCTCCAGGTGCTGCCGCTGTTCTTCTACGTCGGCGGGCACGTGCACCTGCTGTCGTGGGAGCGGGCGTGCGCGCGCGGCGTCGGCATCGGGGCGTTCGTCTGGAAGCGGCTGCGCGCCCTCGCGATCCCGGGGCTGTCGCTCGCGCTGACCTGGGCGGTGCTCGGCGCGATCGTCGGGCGCGCGTTCGACCTGTCCTGGATGGGCCAGGTCGTGATCCTGATCATCAGCCCCCTGTGGTTCCTCGCGGTCTACCTGGTGCTGATCGCGCTGCTGCCGATCTCGCTCTACCTGCACCGCAAGTACGACGTCCTCGTGCTCATCTGGCTCGGCGGGGCGGCCCTGGCGGTGGACGTCCTGCGCTTCCGCTACGGGATCGACTGGGTGAGCTGGCTCAACATGGTCCTCGTCTGGGGCCTGGCCCACCAGGCCGGGTTCTTCTACGAGCGCATCGTGCGGCTGCCGCGCCGCTTCGACGTCGCGATCCTCACGACGGGCCTGTTCGCGCTGCTCGGCCTGGTCTTCTCCGGCCTCTACCCCGGCTCCATGGTCGGCGTGCCCGGCGAGCTGTCCAACATGGCCCCGCCCACGTTCGTCATCGTGGCGCTGCTGGTCTTCCAGATGGGCGTGGTGGAGGTGTTCCGCCCCGTCATGGAGCACCGGCTCCAGCGGCCCCTGTGGCACCGGGTCAACGAGACCATCAACCGCTTCGCCCTCCCGCTCTTCCTCTTCCACACCACCGGGATGGCGATCGCCCGCGGCCTGGGCTGGTGGGTGTTCGGCGAGGATCTGAACGACCACGTGCCCCCCGACCTGCAGTGGTGGCTCACCCGCCCGCTGGCGATCGTCGCCCCGCTGCTGTGCACCCTCCCGGTGATCGCCCTGTTCGGCCGCCGCTGGCGCCGCCGCCCCATATCCAGGTAGGCCGCGCCCCGTCCCCCATCCCGGCGGGCGCGACCCGTCCCGGCGGGCCGCCACCACGCCGGGGGAGGGTGTCTCCGGACCCTGTCCCGGAGGTCGGATCGGCCTGTCTCCCCGGCCGGATCCGCCGGAAATGGAGGGGTTTGCACCGATTTACCGGTGCCTCTCTGTGAGGGACGGGCCGTCAAGGGTGAACAGTGCTCTTGTCAGGAGGCTTATCCTTGGTGCAACTGGATTTGACACGGGAAGGACGACACCGCTCTGAAGCCTGTTCCCGACGGCCCCCCGCCCGCGCCCGTGGCGCAGCGGTTGCGGGTTCGTTACGCCAAACGAGGGCGGCTGCGATTCACCAGCCACCGCGACATCTCGCGTGCAGTCGAACGCGCCGTCCGGCGGGCGGGGATTCCGGTGGCGTTCAGCGCCGGCTTCTCCCCGCACCCCAAGATCTCCTACGCGGGCGCCGCTCCCACCGGGGTCGCCAGCGAGGCCGAATACCTTGAGATCGGCGTGACGACACCCTGCGACCCCCAGCGGCTCCGCGCCGACCTGGACTCCTCGCTGCCCCCCGGGCTCGACGTGCTCGACGTCGTCGAGGCGTCGGGAGGCGCCCTCGCCGACCGGCTGGAAGGGTCGTCGTGGGAAGTGCGCCTGGACGGGGTAAGCCCCGGACGGGCGCGCGAGGCCGTGGAGCGGTTCCTCGCCGAGCCCGTGGTCGAGGTCGAGCGCCTGACCAAGAAGGGAGTGCGGCGCTTCGACGCACGTACCGCTGTGGTGTCCCTGGCGGTGGACGAAACCGCCGGTCACGACGCCGAGCGGCGCGCCGGGGAATATCAGGCTGTCCCTTGTGCGATACTTCGAATGGTTGTTCGGCACATGACACCCGCCGTACGACCCGACGACGTCCTCTCCGGACTGCGTCAGGTGGCCGACCTCGCGCCGCCGGCACCGCCTTCGGTGACCAGGCTGGCGCAGGGGCCTCTGGACGCGTCCGGCGGGCTCGCCGACCCGCTCGCCCCCGACCGGGGAGCTCGTGAGCAGGGACCGGCAGGCGGCGCAGGCGAAGAGGCCGTGCCCGCGCCCGCGAATGCGGCGGACGCCGTCGTCGGCCGATAGGACTTCGCGCCGGAGCCCGCCCCGAGGCGGCGCCGGCGATGAGCGAGAGACGAGAGCTCCCGCGCGGCGCGGCGACGCGCCCGGGAGCTGACGGGAGACTGCCCGGATGCTCGACAACGAGCCCACAGGCGAGACCGAGGGTCCCGCCGAGACGACGACAGAGACGACCGCGGACGTGAGCACGGAGGCGAAGACCCCGAGGCGCAGGCGCACCGCCAGCCGCCCGGCGGGACCGCCCCCGGACGCCGGGGAGGAGATCGCCGAGGTGGCGCCAGCCCCCTCGGCTCCCGTCGTGCCCGCGGGCGAGGTGCGCGAGGCGGCGCCGCCCGCGCCCGCCGCCCGCGCCACGAGGCAGGCCGGGCCGCCCCCCGCCGACCTGGAGGAGCCCGAGCCCGCCCCGGCCCGCAAGACGACCCGCACGCGCAAGGCCCCCACCACGACCGCCGCCACCACGACAGCGGCCACCACGACGGCGGCCACCCGGACCCGCCGCAAGGCCGCCGCCCCCGAGGAGACGGCCGAGGACGCGGCGCCCGTCGTCGTGCCCGCGGGCGAGGTGCGCGAGGCCGCGCCGCTGGCCCCCGCCGCCCGCGCCACGCGCCAGGCCGGCCCGCCGCCCGAGCCCGAGGAGACGGCCGTCCCCGAGACCGCCGCCCCGGCCCGCAGGACCACCCGCGCCCGCAAGGCCGCCCCCGCCGGGGAGGCCGAGGCCGCCGCGACGGTCACCGCGGCCGAGACGGGCGAGGCCGCCCCCGCGCGCACCAGGTCCCGCGCCGCCCGCAAGGCCGGCCCGCCGCCCGAGGAGCACGAGACGCCGCCGGCCGCCGAGCCCGCCGCCGTCCCGTCCGCCGCCGCCGAGCCCGAGGCCGAGATCGCGGTGGTCGAGAGCGAGCTGGAGCAGGCCCGCCCGGCCCGCCGTACCACCCGCCGCGCCGCCCGCAAGGCCGGCGCCCCCGGGGAGACCGCCTCCGCGGAGACCGCGCCCGAGGAGACCGCGCCCGAGGTTCCGGAGGCCGAGGTCGCGGAGGAGCGCCCGGCGCGCCGCCGTACCACCAGGACCAGGGCCAAGGCCGCCGCCGAGACCGAGGCGGCCGAGGCGGCCGAGGCCGCGGGGACGGCCGAGCCGGCCGCGCCCGCCGCCGAGGAGGACGAGAGGCCGCGCCGCCGCCGCGTCCGCAAGGCCGAGGCCGCCGAGGCCGCGCCCGCGGCCGAGCTGCCCGCCGCCGCCGACGACGACGATGACGACGAGGCCGGGCCCGAGGACGTCGAGGAGGCCGCGGCCGTGGCCGAGGTCGACGACGAGGGCAACGTCGTCGAGGACCTGCTCGCCGCGTTCGGCGTGGACGAGGTCGAGGTCGAGGAGGCCCCGCGCGTCCCCGCCGCCACCTTCCAGGCGCCGATGGTGCTGTTCCAGCCGCCGGTGGCCCCCGCGCCCGCCCCCGCCAAGCCCGCCGTCCCCGAGCCGGTCGAGCCCGAGGAGGACCTCGAGGCCGACCGCGCCGAGGAGGACGACGAGGAGCACGACGAGTCCGGCTCGCGCCGCCGCCGTCGCCGCCGCGGCGGTCGCGGCCGGGGCCGTTCCAAGGACGCCCAGGACGAGGGCGGCGAGGACGCCGAGGACGCCGACCACGAGGCCGAGCAGGCCCAGGCCGAGCGCGAGGAGACCGAGCAGGAGCAGTCCGAGGCCGGCTCGCGCCGCCGCCGCCGGCGTCGCCGCCGCAACGGCGAGGAGATCGAGCCCGCCCCCGACGAGCCGGTGAACACCGTGGTCCGCATCCGCGAGCCGCGCGCCGCCGAGCGCGTCGTGGACGAGGTGCAGGGGCTGCGCGGCTCCACGCGGCTGGAGGCCAAGAAGCAGCGCCGCCGCGAGGGCCGCGAGCACGGCCGCCGCCGTCCGCCGATCATCACCGAGTCGGAGTTCCTGGCCCGCCGCGAGTCCGTCGAGCGCGTGATGGTGGTGCGCCGCCACGGCGGGCGCACCCAGATCGCGGTGCTGGAGGACGGCGTGCTGGTCGAGCACTACGTCGACCGCGAGTCCAGCCAGTCGTACGTCGGCAACGTGTACCTCGGCAAGGTGCAGAACGTGCTGCCCAGCATGGAGGCGGCGTTCGTCGACATCGGCAAGGGCCGCAACGCGGTGCTCTACGCCGGCGAGGTCAACTTCGACACCGCCGGGCTGGAGGGCCAGCCCAAGCGCATCGAGTCGGCGCTCAAGTCCGGCCAGTCCGTGCTCGTGCAGGTCACCAAGGACCCGATCGGGCACAAGGGCGCCCGCCTGACCAGCCAGGTCAGCCTGCCCGGCCGCTTCCTGGTGTACGTCCCCGACGGCTCCATGACCGGGATCAGCCGCAAGCTGCCGGACAAGGAGCGCACGCGCCTCAAGCAGATCCTCAAGAAGGTCATGCCGGAGAACGCCGGCGTGATCGTCCGCACCGCCGCCGAGGGCGCGAGCGAGAAGGAGCTGGAGAGCGACGTCCGCCGCCTGGCCGCGCAGTGGGAGGACATCCAGCGCAAGGCCAAGACGGCCAGCCCGCCGGAGATGCTGTACGGCGAGCCCGACCTGACGATCCGCGTCGTCCGCGACATCTTCAACGAGGACTTCAGCTCGCTGGTGGTCCAGGGCGAGGACGTCTGGGAGACGATCAAGCCGTACGTCGAGCACGTCTCCGAGAACCTGGTGGACCGGCTCCAGAAGTGGGACGGCGACGAGGACGTCTTCGCCGCCTACCGCGTCGACGAGCAGATCGCCAAGGCGCTCGACCGCAAGGTGTGGCTGCCCTCCGGCGGCTCCCTGGTGATCGACCGCACCGAGGCCATGACGGTCATCGACGTCAACACCGGCAAGTTCACCGGCCAGGGCGGGAACCTGGAGGAGACGGTCACCCGCAACAACCTGGAGGCGGCCGAGGAGATCGTGCGCCAGCTCCGGCTGCGCGACGTCGGCGGCATCATCGTGATCGACTTCATCGACATGGTGCTGGAGAGCAACCGCGACCTGGTGCTGCGCCGGCTGGTCGAGGGCCTGGCCCGCGACCGCACGAAGCACCAGGTGGCCGAGGTCACCTCGCTGGGACTGGTCCAGATGACCCGCAAGCGGGTGGGCCAGGGCCTGCTGGAGGCCTTCTCCACGCCGTGCGAGTGCTGCAACGGCCGGGGCGTGCACGTCTCCACCGAGCCGGTGGCCGGCACGCCGGAGCCGCGCGGCACGCAGGGCAAGATGGCCATCGAGAAGGCCGTCGCCGAGAAGACGAAGTCCTCCTCGCGCCGCCGCCGCAAGGGCGAGGACGCCGAGGACGTGGCCCCGGCCGGGGTCGTGGCCGCCGCCGACGAGCCCGTGCGCGACACGGTCTCCGAGGAAGTGGTGGACACCCAGCCCAAGCGCCGCCGTTCCCGCCGCTCGCGCGGAGGCACCGAGGCCTAGGAGACGGGGGCCTGACCCGGAGGCCCCCGGAAACCGTGCGCCCTATGGCCCGTGGTCAGCCCTGATCGCGGGTCATAGGGTGTTCTCGTGCTCGAAATAGACTCTCTGCGCAAACGGTACGGCGACGTCGTCGCGCTGGACGGCCTGTCGTTCTCCGTCGAGCCGGGCCGGATGTACGGCTTCGTGGGCCGCAACGGCGCGGGCAAGACCACGACCATGCGCATCGTCCTCGGCGTGCTCGCGCCCGACTCCGGCGAGGTGCGCTGGCGCGGCTCCCGGGTGGACCGGGACACCGTGCGCCGTTTCGGGTACATGCCGGAGGAGCGCGGGCTCTACCCCAAGATGCGGGTCCTGGACCAGGTGGGCTACCTGGCCGAGCTGCACGGGGCGAGCCGCCGCGACGCCCGCGCCGCCGCCGCGCGGTGGCTGGAGGAGCTGGGCGTGTCCGCGCGGGCCGGCGACCGGGTGGAGGAGCTGTCGCTGGGCAACCAGCAGCGGGTCCAGCTCGCCGCGGCCCTCGTGCACGACCCCGAGGTGCTCGTCCTCGACGAGCCGTTCTCCGGCCTCGACCCGGTCGGGGTGGACGTGCTCGCCGAGGCGCTCAAGGGCCAGGCCGCGGCCGGCAAGCCGGTCGTCTTCTCCAGCCACCAGCTCGACCTGGTCGAGCGCATGTGCGACGCCGTGGGCATCGTGCGGGACGGGCGCATGGTCGCCGCCGGCACGATCGAGGACCTGCGCGGCGACGGCCGCCCCCGGCGGTACCGCGTCGAGGCGACGGGGGGCTGGGCCGCGGACCTGGCGGGCGTGACGGTGATCGAGCGCCGCGGCGACGTCGTGGTGGCCGAGCTGGCCCACGGCGTGGACGAGCAGCTCCTGCTCGACGCCGCCCGCGCCGCCGGCCCCGTGCGCGAGTTCACCCCGGTCAAGCCCTCCCTCACCGACCTGTTCCGCGAGGTGGTGGCCGAATGATCACGATGGGCGCGAACGGCGCCGCGGGCTCCTGCCGTACGGCGGGCCCATGCCGTACGGCGGCGCGGGGCGCGGAGGGGGAGCGATGACGGCGAACGGGAGGCTGCCGGCCTGGACGGGGATCCGGCTGGTCGCGCGCCGGGAGCTGGTGGAACGGCTGCGGCAGCGGTCGTTCATGGTCTCGACGCTGGTCACGCTGCTGATCCTGGTCGGCGTGGCCGTGCTGCCCGCGGTGATCGGCGGCGACGGCACCCATCGGGTGGGCTTCGGGCCCGGGGAGTCGCGGCTGGCCGAGGCGGTGACGGGCGCGGCCGGGCAGCAGCGGGAGGACGTGCGGGCGCGGTCGGTGCCGAGCGAGGCGGCGGCGCGGGCGGAGGTCTCCGGCGGCGATCTGGACGCCGCCGTGGTGAACGGGCGCGTGATCGTGCGGAGCGAGCTGGACCCGGTGCTGGGCGCGCTGCTCCAGGGCGCGCACGCGCGGACGGCCGCCGAGCAGCGCGTGGAGTCCCTGGGCGTGGCCCCGGACAAGGCGCGGGAGGCGCTGTCCCCGCCGCCGCTCCAGGTGACCGCGCTCGACCCGCCCGACCCCGGCGCGGACGCCCGCAAGGGGGTCGCGTTCTTCGCGGTCATCCTGCTGTACGGGCAGATCATCGGATACGGCATGTGGGTGGCCATGGGCGTGGTGGAGGAGAAGTCCAGCCGCGTCGTGGAGCTGCTGCTGGCCACCATGCGGGCGCGGGTCCTGCTCGCGGGCAAGGTGCTCGGCATCGGGCTGCTCGGGCTGATCCAGCTCGTCCTGGTGATCGCGGTGGGGCTGGTGGCCGTGCGGCTGACCGGGTCGGTGGACCTGCCCCTGGGGGTGCTGGGCGGCTCGGCGTTCACGCTGGTCGGCTGGTTCCTGCTCGGCTACCTGCTGTACGCCTGCCTGTTCGCCACCGGCGCGGCGCGGGTGTCACGGCAGGAGGAGCTCCAGAGCGTCACCGGGCCGATGATGATGCTGGTCATGGTGTCGTTCTTCGGGGCGCTGTGGGCGATGAACGCCCCGGACAACATGATCGCGCGGGTGCTCGGGATCATCCCGCCGTTCTCCGCGATGATCCAGCCGGTGCGGCAGGTCGCCGGATACGCCGACCCGTGGGAGGCGCCGGTCGCGCTGGCGCTCGCGGCCGCGGCGGTCGCGGGCCTGATGGTGCTGGCCGGGCGCATCTACGAGGGGGGAGTGCTGCGGATGGGCGGCACGGTATCGTTCAAGGAGGCGCTGGGCGGGCGGGAGTCCCGGTCGGTTCGACCTTGACCCGATCCATCCGGTACTCTTAGTCAGCAGTGCGTCTATGGCGTGCCTTGCTTTCGCGCCTCCCGGCCTTACCCCGTAGGTGGTCCTCTTCGACCCTGGGACGCTGGATGCGCGACTGATCGAAACTAAGGCCAGTAGAAGGGTTCCGCGGTGTACGCGATCGTTCGTTGCGGCGGCAGGCAGCAGAAGGTGTCCGTCGGTGACGTCGTCGAGGTCGACAAGGTCTCCGGCGAGGTCGGTTCCACGGTGACGCTGCCGGCGGTTCTCGTCGTCGACGGCGGCGATGTCACCAGCGACCGGGCAGCTCTCGGTGCCTACCAGGTCACCGCCGAGATCCTCGGCGAGACCAAGGGCCCGAAGATCAACATTTTGAAGTACAAGAACAAGACCGGTTACAAGAAGCGCCAGGGTCACCGCCAGCGGTACACCCAGGTGAAGGTCACCGGCATCAACTCCGGGAAGTAGGTAGAGAGCCAGATGGCACACAAGAAGGGCGCCTCCTCCACTCGGAACGGCCGGGACTCCAACGCCCAGCGCCTGGGCGTGAAGCGCTTCGGCGGCCAGCTCGTGAACGCGGGTGAGATCATCATCCGTCAGCGTGGCACCCACTTCCACCCCGGCGACAACGTCGGCCGTGGCGGTGACGACACGCTGTTCGCGCTGGTCGCGGGCCACGTCGAGTTCGGCAACAAGCGTGGCCGGCGCGCCGTGAGCATCGTCCCGGTCGCGGAGTAGATCCGCGATACGGAAACGACGTAGAGCAAGGGCGGATCGAATAACCGATCCGCCCTTGTTGTTTCGCTGAAGACGCCGTTCACCGGCGGCCCCCGCGCGGGGGCCCGGGACGGCGCGGCGATTCGCAACCGGGGTCTCCGTCACCGGACGCCCCGGACTCCGGGGCGCGGACGCACCGGGACCCGGAACCAGGAGGGGAAGCAGTGGCCGATCACAGCAGGCAGTTCGTGGACCAGGTCGTCCTGCACGTCAAGGCGGGCGACGGGGGGAACGGCTGCGCCTCCGTGCACCGGGAGAAGTTCAAGCCGCTCGGCGGCCCCGACGGGGGCAACGGCGGGCGCGGCGGGGACGTGATCCTGGAGGTCGACCCCAACACCGCGACCCTCCTCGACTACCACCGCCGCCCGCACCGCAAGGCCGGCAACGGCAAGCAGGGCGCCGGCGGCAACCGGGACGGCGCCAACGGCGAGGACGTCGTGCTGCCCGTCCCGAACGGCACCGTGGTCAAGGACGCCAGGACCGGCGAGGTGCTCGTGGACCTGGTCGGCGCCGGCACCCGCTACGTCGTCGCCCAGGGCGGCCACGGCGGGCTGGGCAACGCCGCGCTCGCCACCGCCAAGCGCAAGGCCCCCGGTTTCGCCCTGCTCGGCGAGGAGGGCGAGGCGCTCGACGTCACGCTGGAGCTGAAGACGCTCGCGGACGTCGCGCTCGTCGGCTTCCCCAACGCCGGCAAGTCCTCGCTGGTCGCCGCGCTCTCCGCGGCCCGGCCCAAGATCGCCGACTACCCGTTCACGACGCTCGTGCCCAATCTGGGCGTCGTCACCGCGGGCGAGACCGTCTTCACCGTCGCCGACGTGCCCGGGCTGATCCCCGGCGCGTCCGAGGGCAAGGGCCTGGGCCTTGAGTTCCTGCGCCACGTGGAGCGTTCCTCCACGCTGGTGCACGTGCTCGACTGCGCCACCCAGGAGCCGGGCCGCGACCCGGTCAGCGACTTCGAGGTGATCGAGGCCGAGCTCGCGGCGTACGGCGAGCTCGCGGACCGCCCCCGCCTCGCCGTACTGAACAAGGCCGACGTGCCCGAGGCGCGCGAGCTGGCCGAGCTGGTCAAGCCGATGCTGGAGGAGCGGGGGCTGCGCGTCTTCGTCATCTCCGCCGCGTCCCGCGAGGGGCTGCGCGAGCTGTCGTACGCCATGGGCGAGATGGTCGCCGCCGCCCGCGCCGCCGCGCCCGTGGAGGAGCCGACGCGGCTGGTCATCCGGCCCCGCCAGCTCGGCGGGCAGGAGTTCGAGGTGCGGCGCACCGGCGAGAACTCCTTCCTGGTCACCGGCGCCAAGCCGAGGCGGTGGATCCGGCAGACCGACTTCGCCAACGACGAGGCCGTGGGCTACCTGGCCGACCGGCTCAACCGCCTGGGCATCGAGGAGGCCCTGCGCGAGGCCGGGGCCGAGGCCGGCGCCGAGGTCGTCATCGGCTCGGAGGAGGACGGCTACGTCTTCGACTGGGAGCCGTCCCTGGACGCCTCCGCCGCCCACCTCGGGCCGCGGGGCACCGACAACCGCATCAACTGAACCTCCCCATGAGACAGGAGCGCACGGTGATCGACCCCGGGGCGTCGCGCGAGTCGCTGGCGAAGGCGGGCCGCGTCGTGGTCAAGGTGGGATCGTCCTCCCTGACCACCCCGCAGGGCACGATCGACGGGGACCGGGTGGACGCCCTCGTGGACGTGCTCGCGCGGCGCAGGCTCGCCGGCGCCCAGGTCGTCCTCGTGTCCTCCGGGGCCATCGCCGCCGGGCTCGGCCCACTCGGGCTCACCGCCCGGCCGCGCGACCTGGCCACCCAGCAGGCCGCGGCCTCGGTCGGGCAGGGCGTGCTGGTCGCGCGCTACACCTCCTCCTTCGCCCGGTACGGCCTGCGCGTGGGCCAGGTGCTGCTCACCGCCGACGACATGATCCGCCGGTCGCACCACCGCAACGCCCAGCGGACGCTGGTGCGGCTGCTGGAGCTGGGCATCGTGCCGGTGGTCAACGAGAACGACACGGTGGCCACCGACGAGATCCGCTTCGGCGACAACGACCGGCTCGCGGCGCTGGTGTCGCACCTGGTGCACGCCGAGGGGCTCGTGCTGCTGTCCGACGTGGACGCGCTGTACGACGGGGATCCGCGGCGGCCCGGCGCCCGGCGGCTGAGCGAGGTGCGCGGGCCCGCCGACCTGGAGGGCGTCGAGCTGGGCAGGTCCGGCCGCGTCGGCACCGGCGGCATGATCACCAAGGTGCAGGCGGCGCGCATCGCCACCGGCGCGGGCGTGCCGGTCGTGCTCACCGCCGCGGCGCACGCCGCCGCCGCGCTCGACGGGCGCGACGACGTGGGCACGTTCTTCCACCCGGCGGGCCAGCACCCGGGCACCCGCCTGCTCTGGCTGGCCCACGCCGCGACCGGCCGCGGGAGGCTCTCGCTCGACGCCGGGGCCGTGGAGGCGGTGGTGGAGCGGCGCAAGTCGCTGCTGCCCGCCGGGGTGACCGGGGTGGACGGCGACTTCGCGGCCGGGGACCCGGTGGACCTGTGCGGCCCGGCGGGGGAGGTGGTCGCCCGGGGCCTGGTGAACTTCGACGCCGGCGAGATCCCGGGGCTGCTGGGCCGCTCCACCCGCGACCTGGCCGCCGAGCTGGGGCCCGAGTACGAACGCGAACTCATTCACCGCGACGATATCGTTGTGCTCACACCGTGACGGCGGCCGACGGCGCCCGCCGGGACCGGGGGCGCCGCGCGGCGGCGCGCCCGGCTCGCGATCCGATCCCGAGACAGTCCCCTGAGCTCCATCAGCCCGTGGAGGCCGTGATGACCGAGGCAGAGCAGTTTCTCGACGTGGCGCGACGCGCCAAGGACGCCGCCGCCGAGCTGGCGCCGCTGCCGCGCTCGGTCAAGGACGCCGCGCTGCGCGTCCTGGCCGACGCGCTGGTGGAGCGCTCCGCCGAGATCGTGGCCGCGAACGCCGAGGACGTCGCCCGCGCCCGCGAGAACGGCACGAGCGCCGCGATGATCGACCGGCTGCGTCTCGACGAGGACCGGATCGCCGCGATCGCCGACGCCGTGCGCCACGTGGCCGGGCTGCCCGACCCCGTGGGCGAGGTGGTGCGCGGCTCGGTGCTGCCCAACGGCCTGGAGCTGCGCCAGATCCGGGTGCCGCTGGGCGTGGTCGGCATCATCTACGAGGGCCGCCCCAACGTCACCGTGGACGCCGCCGCCCTCTGCCTGAAGAGCGGCAACGTCGCGCTGCTGCGCGGCTCCTCCTCGGCCTACTCCTCCAACACCGCGCTCGTCGAGATCATGCGGGACGCCCTGCGCGGCACCGGCGTGCCCGCCGAGGCGGTCCAGCTCGTCCCCGGCACCTCGCGCGAGTCCGTCCAGCACCTCATGAAGGCCCGCGGTCTCGTCGACGTGCTGATCCCGCGCGGCGGCGCGTCCCTGATCAACTCGGTCGTGGAGAACTCGGTCGTGCCCGTGATCGAGACCGGCGTCGGCGTCTGCCACGTCTACGTGGACGCCGAGGCCGACCTCGACATGGCCCTGTCGATCCTGCTCAACTCCAAGACCCAGCGCTGCTCGGTGTGCAACGCCGCCGAGACCCTGCTCGTCCACCGGGACGCGGCCCCCGGCTTCCTCCCCCGGGCGCTGGCCGCGCTGGCCGAGGCGGGGGTGACGGTCCACGGCGACAAGCGCGTGGCCGAGTACAGCGCCGACGTGGTCCCGGCCACGGAGGAGGACTGGGCCACCGAGTACCTCTCCCTCGACATCGCGGCAGCGGTGGTGGACGGCCTGGAGGACGCGGTGGCCCACATCCGCCGCTACGGCTCCGGCCACACCGACGCGATCATCACCCGCTCCCAGCCCGCCGCCCGCCGCTTCGTCTCCCTGGTGGACTCCGCCGCGGTCGTCGTCAACGCCAGCACCCGTTTCACCGACGGCGGCGAGTTCGGCTTCGGCGCGGAGATCGGCATCAGCACCCAGAAGCTGCACGCCCGCGGCCCCATGGGCCTCCCCGAGCTGACCAGCACCAAGTACGTCGTGACCGGCGACGGCCACATCCGCGCCTGACGCGCCCTCCGGCCCGCCCCGCCCCCGGCGGAGCGGGCCGCCGCCGTGTCCGGGTACGGCGGCAAATTCGTGATCTACAACGTAAAGGTGGCCGGGTGAGACGGGAGAAGGGCTCGCCTCGGGGGGAGGGAGCCCTTCTCGGGAGCGGGCGGGGCGGGGCTCAGGAGCCGGAGCCGCCGCGGCCGGTCATGCGGGTGAAGATGCGCTCGCCCGCGCTGACCACGCCCTCGGCGACGTCGCGGACCAGGCCCACGAAGGGGTCCTGCGACTGGGCCCAGGACTCGCGGTAGGACTTGGCGGCGTTCTTGACCTCTTCGGAGATCTTGGCCTGCGCGTCGTCGGCGCGGCGGGGGTAGTCGCCGGCGAGGATGCGGTCGTACTCCCCGCCGCGGCGCCAGCGGTCCAGCTCGGCGAAGCGGGAGACCGCGAACGGGTGGGTGGTCCCGATCAGGTTGAGGACCTTGAGGAGGCCGTCGCGCACGTCACCCGCGGTGTCGTACTCGCGGGCCTGGTCCATGAACGCCTCGGTGTTCATCTCGTGCAGCCGCGACCCGCCGGCCATCTTCATCAGCGCGCGCAGCGCGGCGTCGGGGTCCTGCCCGGCGAGCAGGCCCGCGCGGTCGGAGGACAGCTCGGCCTTGCGCTGCCACTCCTCCAGCGCGGTGACGATGATCCGCAGGCCGATGTAGCCGAGCGGGATCCACGCCACGCGGGTCGCGAGCCGGGTGAGGATGGCGAGCATGGTGCCGTAGACGGCGTGGCCCGACAGGATGTGCCCGGTCTCGTGCCCGACGATGAACCGCAGCTCCTCCTCGTCGTACAGGTCGAGCATGCCGGAGGAGACCACGATGAACGGCTCGTCGAAGCCGATCGCCATGGCGTACGCCTTGGGGTCCTGCTGGACGTAGAGCTCCGGGATGCGGTGCAGGTCGAGGATGTAGGCGGCGTCGCGGCCCATGTCGTGCAGGCCGCGGAACTGGGTCTCGGAGGTGCGCACGGCCGACGCGAGGAACATCAGGCGAAGGCGGCGCTCGCTGAACAGCCCGGCCATGCGCTTGAGCACCGAGTCGAACCCGGAGAGGCTGCGCATCGCCACGAGCGCCGAGCGGTCGGCGGGGTGTTCGTATGCTCGGGAGCTGATTCCGGGGAAGCGCACCCGGTTGCGATCCGGCGTGGAGGTCATATCGGGCATGCTATGTCGACGCTCCGGCGCTTCCCAGAGTTCCCGTCACCCGGCATGGCGCGAGCCGTACCCGCTCCCGCCTGGCCGTAAGATCCTGACAAGACGAGGCGATGGGGTTTACAAGGACGGGTGAAGTCCGCCCCCCGGGCCTCGCGGGCGGGGCGGGCGCGGCTCCAGGGGCGGCGGAGACCGCAGAGGCGGTTCCGGCGGGGGGCGGTAGGCGTTCTCCGCGGACGAGGCGCTAGTGTCCCAGAACATGAGGAGTGGGGCCTCTAACGGCATCAAGCGCCTGGGCGTCATGGGCGGGACGTTCGACCCGATTCACCACGGTCACCTGGTGGCGGCCAGCGAGGTGGCGCATCACTTCGACCTCGACGAGGTGGTGTTCGTGCCGACCGGCCGGCCGTACCAGAAGAACGACCGCGAGGTCTCCCGGGCCGAGGACCGGTACCTCATGACGGTGATAGCGACCGCGTCGAACCCCCGGTTCTCGGTGAGCCGGGTGGACGTGGACCGTCCCGGCGAGACCTACACCAAGGACACCCTCCGCGACGTCCGCGCCGAGTACGGCGACGACGTGGACATCTACTTCATCACCGGCGCGGACGCCCTCGCCCAGATACTGACCTGGCAGGACGCCGAGGAGCTGTTCGAGCTGGCGCACTTCATCGGCTGCACCCGCCCCGGCCACCACCTCCACGACCCCGGCCTCCCCGAGGGCAAGGTCAGCCTCATCGAGGTCCCCGCGCTGGCGATCTCCTCCTCCGAGTGCCGCGAGCGCGTGGCGGCGGGCGAGCCCATCTGGTACCTCGTCCCCGACGGCATCGTCCAGTACATCAACAAGCGCAACCTCTACCGCGACGAGGCGATGGTCTGAGACGCGCGCACGACGCCGCCCGCGACCACGTCGTGCAGGCACCGCCGCGCCGGATCCACCAGCATCCACCCCAGATCCACCAGCAGGAGCGCCACGCCGTATCCGGGCGTCAGCAGGAGCACCGGGCACACGAGCGCGCGCACGGCCGCCCGCCCGGCCGGGAGGGGCGCGCCCCGGCGCTGCGCGCTCAGGCCCGCGAGGACCTTGCCGGGGGTCCAGCCCCGGAACCCCCAGCCGTAGAGGAACAGCACCAGGACGAGCGGTGAGTTCCAGGGCGCGAGCTCGCCGGCGCCGCCCACGGACGGGACGCCGGTGAGGCCGCCGAACCCGGCGACGTCGAGCGCCTCCGTGAGCGTCTCCGACAGCACGCAGACGACCGCCCAGTCCACGCCGATCGCCAGGAGCCTGCGCCGGTACGGCGGAGCCGCGCCGGGCGCGACGCCCGCGGAGGGGGTGAGCCCGGCGAGGATCGCGGCCGCCGCGTAGGCGAGCTGGGTGGGCCCGGCGAAGGAGAGGGCCGCGCCGAGCCAGGCGGCGCTCCCCGGCGGCAGGAGCTCGCCGTCCTCCCCGGCGAGGCAGGGCTGGGCGAGCGTGACGACGGCGGGGAGGAGCAGCGCGACGGCCAGGGGCCGGACCGGCGCGGCGCTCCCGGAACGGGACCGGGCCAGAAAGGCGGCGAGCACGAGGAGGGCCGGGAGCCCCCAGTCGACGGCGGCGGCCGCGATCTCGATCACCTCATTCGCCACGAACTCGGCGAGGCCCGGCCGGGGCGTCATCACCCCGGTCCTCGTGGGGACCGGCGCGGGCGGGCCGGGGCTCCAGCGGAAGTAGTCGTGGTCGCCGCCGACGAGAAGGTCGAGGAACCCGGGCTCGCGCCCGCCGGGGTCGTCGAGCCCGAGCCAGTGCGACACGCTCGCGTCGTCCCCCGGCGTCCCGCCGCGGACCTCACCGGGACCGCCGGGCAGGCCACGGCCGTCGAGGAGACCGCCGAGGTCTTCCTCGTCCTCCGTGAGCGCCCGGCCGTCCGGCGCCCGCACGTAGTACCGCTCCTCGTACACCACCTCCGCGCCGTCCGCGCCCGGCCCCCCGGAGTCGTATCGAAGGCCGGGCGGCCACCAGTGGAGCCAGTGCTGGTTGAGCGTTGGGAGGGCGGCCGCGGCCAGGGCGGCGAGCCGGACGGCCGGGAAGCGCCGCGGCGAGCCGGGCGGTGGCGGGGGAGAGCCGGGCAACGGGGGTCCTTCGGTGGGAACGGGGCCCTTCGGTGAAAGGGGGGAGCGAGATCATGTCATGGCGGGGAAAACAGATGGCCGGGGCACAGTACGCTCGAAGACACTTCACTGAACATGTGGGGGTCTCGCCCGGGATCGGGTAGAGAGGTGGAGTCCCCGACCTAGGAGGTCAGCGCACCAAAGTGAGTGCATCTGAGAGGGCCGTCGAGATGGTCACCGTCGCGGCTGAGGCGGCGGCCGACAAGCTCGCCGACGACATCATCGCCTACGACGTCAGCGACCAGCTCGTCATCACGGACGCGTTCGTTCTCTGCTCGGCGAGCAACGACCGGCAGGTCCGCGCGATCGTCGACGAGATCGAGGACCGGCTGCGCGACATCGGGGCCAAGCCAGTGCGCCGCGAGGGCGAGCGCGAGGGCCGCTGGGTGCTGCTGGACTACGTGGACATCGTCGTCCACGTCCAGCACGAGGAGGACCGCACCTTCTACGCCCTGGAGCGGCTCTGGAAGGACTGCCCCGGCATCGAGCTGCCCGAGAGCGTGACCGCGGTCGCGGCGCAGCGCGCGCGGGGCGCCGGGACGGCCGAGTGAGCAGGCGGGTCGTCTGCTGGCGGCACGGCCAGACCCGGTGGAACGTGGAGCACCGCTTCCAGGGCCACAGCGACATCCCGCTGAACGAGACCGGGGTGGCGCAGGCGGCGCGGGCCGCGGCCATGCTCGCCGCGCTGCGGCCGTCGCTGATCGTCTCCTCGGACCTGCGGCGCGCGGCGGACACCGCCCGGGCGCTCGGTTCGCTGACCGGGCTGCGCGTGGAGCTGGACGAGGCGCTGCGCGAGCGCGGCGGCGGCGAGTGGGAGGGCCTGACCTCCACCGAGATCAAGGCGCGCTGGCCGGAGGAGTACGCCTCCTGGAGCCCGCCGTTCGGTGAGCCCGTGAGCGACGTCGCCGACCGGGTGGCCGCCGCGATCGAGGGCTGGGCCGCCAAGACCGACGAGGACGGCACGCTCGTGGTCGCCTCGCACGGCGCGGCGCTGCGCCTGGGCATCTGCCGGCTGCTGGGCCTGCCGCAGGACCTGTGGTCGGCGATCGGCGGCCTGGGCAACTGCTCCTGGTCGGTCCTGCACGAGGGCCGCTCGGGCTGGCGGCTGCTGGAGCACAACGCCGGCACCCTGCCCGAGCCCGTGAGCAGCGACGACTCGCCCGCCGCCACCGCCTCCTGACCGCGGGCCCTCGCGCGGGGGCCGGGAGCCGATCTATCCTGCGCTCGGGGGACGATTCCGAGCGCAGGAGGTTTTCCCGTGACCGAGACCCGTCCGCACGGGCTCGACTCGCCCTCGGCCGTCAGGATCATGCGGGCGATGTCGGTCGCCAACGTCTGGATCTACCGCGCCACGGGCGGCCGCGTCGGCGGCAGGTGGCGCATGGGCTCGGCGCGCCGCAGGCCCGCCCCCGTCTGCCTGCTCACCACGCGCGGCCGCAAGACCGGCCGCCTGCGCACCGTCCCGCTGCTCTACCTGCGCGACGGCGGACGCGTGGTCGTGGTGGCGTCCCAGGGCGGCCTGCCCACGCACCCCCAGTGGTACCTAAACCTGCGGCGGACGCCGCGGGTCACGGTCCAGACCGGCGACGACATCCGCCTCATGACCGCCCGCACCGCCTCCCCCGAGGAGCGCGCCGCCCTGTGGCCGCGCCTGGTCGAGATGTACGCCGACTACGACGACTACCAGTCCCGGACCGACCGCGAGATCCCGGTCGTCATCTGCGACCCCGCCTGACCGCCCCGCCCCCGCCGCCGGGCACCGCCGCACCGTCCCGTCCGGCCGCGCCCGCCCCGTCCGGCCGCGCTGGCCGTACGGCGTCGCGCCGGCCGTACGGCGTCGCGCCGGCCGTACGGCGTCGCGGCGGCTCGGGCGTGCGCTCCGCCGTACGGCGGGCAGGGAATTCCGGGACGGAATCGGCGCGCCGTGTCGAAACCGGCGGGGGCCGTTCGTGTAGAGGGTGAGAGGGCCCGCGCCGCGCGGCCCGGAACGAGGAGGACGGCCATGAAGCAGTACATGATCGCCATGCACCAGCCCGACGCGCCCCCGCCGCCGCAGGAGTTCCTGGACCCGATCATGGAACAGCTCCACGCTCTGGAGCGGGAGATCCGGGACGCGGGCTGCTTCGTGTTCTCCGGCGCCCTGCACCGGCCCTCGGCGGCCACCGTCCTGCGGCGCGAGGGCGACGAGGTCCTCACCACCGACGGCCCGTACACCGAGGGCAAGGAGTACATCGGCGGGTTCACGATCGTGCGCGCGCCGGACCTGGACGCCGCGCTCGCGTGGGGGCGGCGCACGGCCGAGATCACCGGCCTGCCGATCGAGGTCTGGCCGTTCCAGGACGAGTTCCCCGGAGCGGAGGGGCGGTCCTGAGCGACGCGGGACCGGACAGCCGGCTGATGGAGGGCCGGGCCGAGGTCGAGGCCGTCTTCCGCCGGGAGTACGGCAGGGCCGTGGCCGTCCTGATCCGCGTCCTCGGCGACGTCGAGGCGGCCGAGGACGCGGTGCAGGACGCGTTCGCCGAGGCGGTGCGGCGCTGGCCGGAGTCCGGCATCCCGCCCGCCCCGGCCGGATGGATCATCACCACCGCCCGCAACCGGGCGGTGGACCGGCTCCGGCGCGAGGCCGCGGGGCGGGGCAAGCACGCCGAGGCCGCCGTGCTGGAGGACCGGGTCGAGCGGGCGGCCCGGGCCGACCTCGCCGACCCCGCGGACCGGCCGGACCCGGCGGAGGAGGAGGGGCCCGTGCGCGACGACCGGCTGCGCCTGATCTTCACCTGCTGCCACCCGGCGCTGGCCCCGGCCGCCCGGGTGGCGCTGACCCTGCGGCTGCTCGGCGGCCTGACCACCGGCGAGATCGCCCGCGCGTTCCTGGTGCCCGAGCCGACGATGGCGCAGCGGCTCGTCCGGGCCAAGGCCAAGATCCGCGACGCCGGCATCCCGTACCGGGTGCCGCGCGAGGCCGACCTGCCCGAGCGGCTCCGCTCCGTGCTCGCGGTCGTCTACCTGATCTTCACCGAGGGCCACACGGCGGGCTCGGGCGACCGGCTCGTCCGCGAGGACCTGTGCGCGGAGGCCGTCCGCCTGGGCCGCCTCCTGGTGGAGCTGATGCCCGACGAGCCCGAGGCGCTGGGCCTGCTGGCGCTCATGCTGCTCGTGGACGCCCGCCGGGCCGCCCGCACCGGCCCCGGCGGGGAGTTCCTGCGGCTGGCCGAGCAGGACAGGTCTCTCTGGGACCGCGACCTGATCGCCGAGGGTCACGACCTCGTGCGGCGGTGCCTGCGGCGCGGGCGCCCGGGGCCGTACCAGATCCAGGCGGCGATCAACGCGGTGCACACCTACGCGGCGCGGGCCGAGGACACCGACTGGGCCCAGATCGTCGTGCTGTACGACCAGCTCATGGCGGTCGCGCCGACGCCGGTGGCGGCGCTCAACCGGGCGGTCGCGGTGGCCGAGGTCGCCGGGCCCGCCGAGGCGCTGTCCCTGGTCGAGGCGCTGGACCTGGACCGCTACCACCTGTACCACGCGATCCGCGCCGACCTGCTGCGCCGCCTGGACCGCCCCGCCGAGGCCGCCCGGGCGTACGACGAGGCGATCGCCCGCGCCGGGAACCTGGTGGAGCGCGAGTTCCTGGTCCGCCGCCGCGCCTCGCTGGCCTAGAGACGCGCCGGGGAACCTGCGGTCAGGCGTGGACAAGGGGGATCGCCGGACGGCACGCTTGGTCCCGTGTCATTCGCGGACTTCCAGCAAGAGATCTACGTGAACGGCCTCCTCACCGGGGCGCTCCCGCCGCACTCGGTGGACCCCGCGGTGCTGGAGGAGGTCGCGCGGCGGCGGCTGGGCGAGGGCCCGTACTGGTACGTCGCGGGGTCCGCCGGCACCGGCGCGACCGAGCGGGCCAACCGGGAGGCGTTCGGGCGGCGGCGGATCGTGCCGCGCATGCTCGTGGACGCCACCGAGCGGGACCTGGGCGTGGAGCTGTTCGGGGAGCGGCTGCCGGCCCCCGTGCTGCTCGCCCCGGTCGGCGTGCAGTCGATCGTGCACCCCGAGGGCGAGCTGGCCACCGCGCGGGCGGCCGCCTCGCTGGGCGTGCCGTCGATCCTGAGCACGATGGCCTCGCACACGATCGAGGAGGTCGCCGCGGCGGCGGGGGAGGGGCCGCGCTGGTTCCAGCTCTACTGGCCGCACGACGACGAGGTGACCGTGAGCCTGCTGTCGCGGGCGCGCAAGGCGGGCTTCACCGCGCTGGTGGTCACGCTGGACACCTGGACGCTGGGCTGGCGGCCGCACGACCTGGACCTGGCCTACCTGCCGTTCCTGCGCGGGGAGGGGCTGGCGATCCCGTTCTCGGACCCGGCGTTCCTCGCGGGTCTGGAGAAGTCCCCGCAGGAGGACCTGGGCGCCGCCGTGCTGCGGTGGGCGCCGATGTTCAACGGCCGGGCGCACACCTGGGACCGGCTCGCCCTGCTCCGGGACAACTGGGACGGGCCGATCGTGCTCAAGGGGATCCAGAGCGCGGACGACGCCCGCCGCGCGGCCGACCACGGCATGGACGGCGTGGTCGTGTCCAACCACGGCGGGCGCCAGGTGGACGGCGCGATCGCCTCCCTGGACGCGCTGGAGCCGGTCGCCGAGGCGGTGGGGGACCGCCTCACCGTGCTCTTCGACTCGGGCGTCCGGACCGGGGCGGACGTGCTGAAGGCGCTCGCGCTCGGAGCCCGGGCCGTGCTGCTCGGCCGCCCCTACCTGTGGGGGCTGGCCTGCGGCGGGGCCGACGGCGTGCGGCACGTCCTGCGCTGCCTGCTCGCCGAACTCGACATATCGATGGGACTGGCCGGCCACCGCGCGGTGGCCGGGCTCGCCCCCGACTGCCTGGAGGTCCGATGAGCCTGTCCGATCTGCGACCCGTCCCCGCCGACCAGCTCACCTTCCGGCTGCCCCGGAAGTTCGAGGACGTCGCGGAAGAGCGCCGCCACCGCCAGGAGCGGCTGGTCGCGGCCCTGCGGCTGTTCGGGCGCTTCGGCTTCGAGGAGGGCGTCGCCGGGCACATCACGGCCCGCGACCCCGAGCACCCCGACCACTTCTGGGTGAACCCGTTCGGGATGAGCTTCAAGCACGTCAAGGTCAGCGACCTGATCCTGGTCAACCACGACGGCCAGGTCGTCGAGGGCCGCTACCACGTGAACGAGGCCGCGTTCGCGATCCACTCCCAGGTCCACCAGGCCCGCCCGGACGTGGTCGCCGCCGCGCACAGCCACAGCGTGTACGGCAAGGCGCTGTCCAGCCTGGGGCGGCTCCTGGAGCCGATCACCCAGGACGTGTGCGCGTTCTACCAGGACCACGCGCTGTTCGACGACTACACGGGCGTCGTGACCGACCTGGAGGAGGGCAAGCGCATCGCGGCGGCGCTGGGCGGCAACAAGGCCGTCATCCTGCGCAACCACGGCCTGCTCACCGTGGGCGAGAGCGTGGACGCCGCGGCCTGGTGGTTCATCACGATGGAGCGTTCCTGCCAGGTGCAGCTCCTGGCCCAGGCCGCGGGCGAGGTCGTCCCCATCACCCACGAGAACGCCCTGCTCACCCGCGAGCAGATCGGCAACGACGTGGTCGCCTGGATCAACTTCCAGCCGCTCTACGACCAGATCACCAAGTCCGACCCCGACCTCTTCGACTGATCCCCGGCGCCCTCGGCGACCGCCGTACGGCTCGCGGGCCGTACGGCGTGAGCCCGCCGCGCGGGCGGCCGCCCGGGCGTGGGTCAGCGGGTGTAGGAGAGCACGTGGTCGCGGATCAGCAGGCCGATGCCGGGGTCCTGGCGGCGGAAGGCCTCGACGATGGGCTCGTGGTCGTCGGCGTTCTCGTGGGGGGTGGCGCGGAAGAGGCGGATGGACAGGTGGGTCCAGACCTCGAAGCCCAGTGACTCCCAGACCGACAGCAGGATCTCGTTGCCCGACGCCCTGACGATCTCGCGGTGGAACGCGATCAGGTGCGGGACCTGGGCGAAGGCGTCGCCGTGGCGGGCCGCCTCGTGCAGCCGGGCGACGTGGCGCTCCAGCGCGTCGATCGGGACCCGGCCCAGGGCCAGGCGGGCGGCGGTCTCCTCGAGGCCCGCCCGGACCTCGTAGACCTCGCGCAGGTCGGCCTCGGTGATCTCGCGCACGCGCGCGCCCTTGTTGGGGGAGGACTCCACGATGCGCAGCGCCTCCAGGTCGCGCAGCGCCTCCCGGACGGGCGCCTGGCTGACCTCCAGCTCCGCCGCGACCCGCCGCTCCACGATGCGGTCGCCCGGCTGCCAGCGGCCGCTGATCAGGCCGTCGAGCAGCATCTGGCGGATCTGCTCCCGGAGCGGAGCGCGCACTAGAGCTCCCATGGAGAAATTTTAGCAGACTTGCTCAATGATCGATCATTGCGTATTTTCTGCTCGGAGGAGGTTGCGATGTCTCTGTGGGACCAGATCCCGGACGCCGATCCTGAGGAGACGGCCGAGTGGCGCGAGTCGCTGGACGCGCTCGTTCGCGAGGCCGGGCCGGAGCGGGCACGACAGGTGCTCGGCCGGCTGCTCGACGGCGTCGGCGGGGCTCTACCGAGCCCTTACGTGAACAGCGTGCCGACCGCCCGAGAGCCGGAGTACCCCGGCGACCTGGCGATCGAGGAGCGGATCGCCGCCTATGACAGGTGGAACGCCGCGGCGATGGTGACCCGCGCGAGCAAGCTCGGCCTGGGCGGCCACATGGCGACCTACGCCTCGGCCGCCTGGCTGTACGAGGTCGGGTTCAACCACTTCTTCCACGCCGAGCACGACCAGGTGTACTTCCAGGGCCACGCCTCGCCCGGCGTCTACGCCCGCGCTTTCGCCGAGGGCCGGCTGACGGAGGAGCAGCTCGACGCGTTCCGCCGCGAGACCGCGGGCGGGCTCCCGTCGTACCCGCACCCGCGCGCCATGCCCGGCTTCTGGCAGTTCCCCACGGTGTCGATGGGCCTCGGCCCGATGAACGCCGTCTACCAGGCCCGGTTCAACCGCTACCTGCACGCCCGGGGGATCAAGGACACCTCCCGCAGCCGGGTGTGGGCCTTCCTCGGCGACGGCGAGATGGACGAGCCCGAGGCGACCGCCGCGCTCACCCTCGCCGCCCGCGAGGGGCTGGACAACCTGGTCTTCGTGATCAACTGTAATCTCCAGCGGCTCGACGGGCCCGTGCGCGGCAACACCCGCGTGGTCCGCGAGCTGGAGGGCGTGTTCCGCGGGGCCGGGTGGAACGTCGTCAAGGCGCTGTGGGGCTCGGAGTGGGACGGGCTCCTCGCCCGCGACACCGGCGGCGTCCTCGCGGCGCGTCTCGGCGAGACCCCCGACGGGCAGTTCCAGACCTTCTCCGCCTCCCCCGGGGCGTACATCCGCGAGCGCCTGTTCGCGGGCCTGGAGTCGCTCGCGGAGCCGTACACCGACGCCGACCTGGAGCGGATCGTCGGCGGCTCGCGGGCCGGCCACGAGCCGCGCAAGGTGCACGCCGCCTACCGCGCGGCCGTGGAGCACCGGGGCGCGCCGACGGTGGTCCTCGCGCAGACCGTGAAGGGCTGGACCCTCGGCGAGGGCTTCGAGGCGCGCAACGCCAACCACCAGATGAAGAAGCTGAGCCAGGACGGGTTCCGCGCCATGGCCGAGCGCCTGGGCCTGCGCGTTCCCGACGCGGACCTGGCCGGCGAACTCCCGCCGTACCTCCGGCCCGACGCCGAGGCGCGGGAGTACCTCGCCGAGCGCCGCGCCGCCCTCGGCGGCCCGATGCCCCGCCGCACGGTGAAGGCCGCGCCGCTGGCGTTCACGCAGGACAAGCCGTTCGCGGCGCTCGCCAGGGGCGGGGCGACGGTCGCGACGACGATGGCGTTCGTGCGCCTGGTCAAGGACCTGATGAAGGACCCGGAGACCGGCCGCCGCTGGGTGCCGATCGTGCCCGACGAGGCGCGGACCTTCGGCATGGAGTCGCTGTTCCCCACCGCCAAGATCTACTCCCCGCTCGGCCAGCGGTACGACGCGGTGGACCGCGACCTGCTGCTGTCCTACAAGGAGGCCGAGGACGGGCAGATCCTCAACGAGGGGATCACCGAGGCCGGGGCGATCGCCAGCTTCACCGCCGCCGCCACGAGCTACGCCACCCACGGCGAGCCGATGGTGCCGTTCTACATCTTCTACTCGATGTTCGGCTGGCAGCGGATCGGCGACCAGCTCTGGGCGCTGGCCGACCAGCTCGGCCGGGGCTTCCTGATGGGGGCCACGGCGGGTCGCACCACCATGACCGGCGAGGGCCTCCAGCACGCCGACGGGCACTCGCACCTGCTCGCCTCGGCCAACCCGGCCTGCCTGTCCTACGACCCGGCGTTCGCCTACGAGATCGCCGTGATCGTCAAGGAGGGGCTGCGCCGGATGTACGGCGAGGCGCCCGAGGACGTCTTCTACTACCTCACGGTGTACAACGAGCCGCTGCCGCAGCCGGCGATGCCCGAGGGCGTCGAGGAGGGCATCGTGCGCGGCATCTACCGGTACACCGAGGGCGGCGGGCAGGCGTCCTTGCTGGCCAGTGGTACGGCGATGCACTGGGCGCTGGAGGCGCGGCGGCTGCTGGCGCGGGACTGGGGCGTCGACGTGGACGTCTACTCGGTGACCTCCTGGAGCGAGCTGCGCCGCGAGGCGATGGCCGCCGAGGGCGACGGCGTGCCGTACGTCACCCGGGCCCTGTCCGGGAGCGACGGGCCGGTGATCGCGGTCAGCGACTGGATGCGGGCGGTGCCCGACCAGATCCGCCCGTGGATCGACCGGCCGTGGACCTCGCTCGGCACCGACGGGTTCGGGCTGTCCGACACCCGCGAGGCCGCCCGGCGGCACTTCGGCGTCGACCCCGAGTCGATCGCCGTGGCCGTGCTCCGCTCCCTCAAGCCGGAGCTGGCCGCGGAGGCGGCGGCCAAGTACGGCAGGTGACGTCCGCGTGAGGCCGGGCGCCGGGAACGTCCCGGCGCCCGGCCGCACCGTTTTCCGGGCCGCTCGATTCGGGCGGAGTTGGGCTCGCGTTCGGAATCTGCTCAGTTTCCCGGCGGCGTGCGGAGGGGGCGGCCTATGATCTTTCCCGCCATAACGGGAAAGATCATGTTCCGGAAGAAGGTACCTTTCTTGCGCCTCCCCTCGATGCCCGGCCGTCTGCTCCGGGGCGCGGTCGCGGCCGCCGCCCTGGTGTTCGTCACGGCCGGGGCCGCGCAGGCCGCCACCCCCTCGGCCACGGCGGACGCCCGCGCCGCGGCCCCGAGCCCGGCCCCGAGCCCGGCCACGGCGGACCTCTGGCGGCCGCCGGTCCAGGCCCGCTGGCAGTACCAGCTCGAAGGCAACCGCAAGTTCGCCTCCACCGGCGGCATCGACGTGAACGTGTGCGTCACCCCGCAGAAGGGCGGGGCCTGCGTCCGGCCTGACGTGTTCGACATCGACCTCTACGTGGACGCCGAGGTCGCCGGGAACAACCACACCGTCAACACCGCCGCGGTCAAGGCCATCCACGCCCGCGGCGCCAAGGCGATCTGCTACGTCAACGCCGGCTCCATCGAGGAGTTCCGGCCCGACTACAAGCAGTTCGTGGACTGGCACAACGCCCACGGCAAGTCCCTGCTGGGCAAGCCGTTCAGCCCCGAGTTCCCCAACGAGCGCTGGGCCAACATCAACAACGACAAGGGCCAGCGGGACTTCATCCTGAAGATGATGGAGCCGCGCGTCGCCAAGTGCGCCCAGGCCGGGTTCGACGGGATCGAGTTCGACGTCGTCCACGCCCACGAGGTCGGCAAGAAGACCACCGGCTGGAACATCAGCGCCGCCACCCAGCTCACGTTCAACAAGGCGCTGGCCGCCATGGCCCACCGCCACGGCCTGTCCGTCGCCCTCAAGAACGACCTCAGCCAGGTCCGCGAGCTGGTCTCCCACTTCGACTACGCGGTCAACGAGGAGTGCTTCGCCTGGGACGAGTGCGACGAGCTCAAGCCGTTCATCGCGGCGGGCAAGCCCGTCTTCCACGTGGAGTACGAGACCGCGCCCAAGTCCTTCTGCGGTGACGCCGTCTCCCGCCGCTTCAGCTCCATCAAGAAGGCCGAGACGTACGCCCTCAAGGACCGCCCCTACACCCCCTGCCGCTGACGCGGCCGCACCCGGGTCCTCGGCGCCGCGGCGGCGCCGAGGACTTCCGATTTGGGCTAGGATTATGAGAGTGCCGCCGGGTGAGAGCCCAGGCGGGACCCGGGGCTATGGCGCAGTTGGTAGCGCGCCTCCATGGCATGGAGGAGGTCTGGGGTTCGAATCCCCATAGCTCCACCCCACCTCACGAAGAACCCTCGGCCACCCGGCCGAGGGTTCTCTCGTCTCAGCGGGCCGTCCCAGGCGGCCCGGTCCGGGGGCTAGGGCTTGGCGGCCCGCGGCGTGGCGGTCCCCGCGTCGCGCAGGCCGAAGGCGCGCAGGGTGGTCTGCTCGACCCGGTTGCCCGCGGCGTCCCACGCTTCGGCCTTGAGGCTGACGGCGCCGCTGGTGGCCGACGCCTTCGGATGGACGGCGAGGGCGTCGTAGACGCCGTTCCCCCGGGGCACGAGGGGCAGCGGCCTCCAGGTCCGGCCGTCGTCGGTGCTGGCCCACAGCCTCAGCCCGGCGATCCGCGGCATCGCCTCGGCGGACTGGGCGTGGTAGGCCTCGACCCGGAACCGGTGCGCCCCCGGCGCCCTGACCGTGTTGTCGGTCGCCAGGCTGTCCCCCAGGTCGTAGCCGACGTACACCAGGGGCTGCGGCGCGCACGGCCCCTTCTTCAGCAGGTCCCGGGGGCGGCAGTAGGTGCCGGGGAGCAGGCCGTCCCTGACCGGCCGGGACGAGGTGAAGGTCCAGTCGGTGGTGTTCTGGCCGTTCCTGACGGAGTAGCGGTAGGTGCCCGGCTCCGGCGAGAGCGTGAAGCTGGGGAACCCGCCGTGCTGGCCGTCCCCCGGGATCTCCTTCCCGTCCTTGAACAGGCGCGCCTCGTAGCCCGGATGGCCGATCGCCCCGACGTACGGGAACCCGTTGATCACCGTGGCGAAGGGGGCGAAGAGGTTGTCGCCCGCCCGGCACATCTGGCAGCCGACGCTGTACCTCCGGAAGGGGATCCACTTCTCGGTGCCCGCGAGCTGGGCGGCGACGGCGGCGGAGACCCGGTGCGAGCCCGGGGTGGCCGGCACTGCGTGCCAGCGCCGCGTGACCCGGCCGGGCCGGTCGAACACCTCCAGGGCCAGGCTCTGGTCCGTCCCGGCCCCCGGCGCGGCCGGCCGGTGCGCGATCGTGCGCTGGTGGAGGATCTTCGGAGAGAGCGGGCCGATGTACTCCCGCGTGGCCTCCCCGATGTCCTCGGGCGCGCCCAGCGCCTGCACCACCGGGGCGTAGACGCTGTCGCGCAGGCCCGCGAGGTGGACGTAGACGGACTCGCCGGGCTTCGCCGCCGTGTGCAGGACGTTGTCCACCTGGGCGAGGGAGCGCTCGGTGAAGGTGTGGTGGAGGTCGGCCGGGACCCGCCCCTCGCTGAACGGGGTGAGCGAGTAGAAGTACGGCGTCCGCTGCTCGCCCGAGAGCCGGACCGTGACCGCGCCCCGCGCCAGCCGTTCGCGGAGGGCGGCCGCGTCGCCCGCGGCCAGGGCCACGTTGCGGATGCCGATCGGCTTGGGCGGGCCGGTCAGCCGCTCCTGGAGGATCGGCAGCGGGATGGGGCAGCCGCTGCCCGCGGGCGGGAAGGCGGCCAGGGCGGCGGCGCCCGCCTCGCGCACGGCCTGGATCCGCTCGATCCAGATCCCGCACTCGCCCCCGGTGTGGTCGGCCTCCATCAGGACCAGCCTGCCGCGCAGGTCCCGTCCGGCCAGGTCCTCCGGCCGCCCCCGGCCGGCGTCGGCGACCTGGAGGTCCTGGACGCCGGTCACGGGCACGTGGCCGGGGTGGCCGCCCTGCTCGCCGCCCGCGCTGGGCGGCGCGATCGCGTCCAGCGGCTCCCGGGCCGGGGACACCACGCTCATGGTGACCTTGGGGCGGCCGAGCGTCCACTGCGAGCCGAAGTGGAACCCGCCCGTGCGCACGGTCTCCGTCGGGGTCGCCCACCAGCGGACCCAGCCGTTGAAGTCCCAGCTGCTCAGGTCGTACCGCTCGCCGCCCGCGGTGGTCCGCAGCGTCTGCACGTGGCCGTCGACGTCGATCGGGCCCGCCGGGCGGGGGGTGGTGAAACTGATCCGCCGCGCCTCGCGGGCGTCCAGGGTGATCTCCGTGTCACCGGTGACCGTCACCTCCGGGTCGATCAGCGTGGCCAGGTTGAACCGGGAGTCGCCGTCGGACCAGCCGGCCCACTGGGTCACGCTGTAGACCCCCAGGGGCACCTGGAAGACGGTGACCCCCTCGCCCGCCACACCGGCCTCGGTGACCCGGCCGAGGTCGTCCTTGACGTCGATCACGTCCTGGAGCACGGGCTGGGCGGGCTCGCCGTCCCGGCCGAGAGTGCGCACGGTCAGCCTGGCCGTCGGCGGCGCCAGCACCAGCCCGACCGGCGTCGCGAGCCGTACGGCTCCCGCCTGGTCGGTGGCCGTGACGCGCCCGCTGTAGGCGCCCTTGGGCAGGCCGGAGACGTCCAGGGTCACCTTCGCCGTGGCGGTGCCGCCCGCGGGGACCGTCACGCTCTCGTCCGCGGTGAGCCGGCCCTGGACGGGCTTGCCCGCGGGGTCCGTCAGCTCCGCGGCGAGCCTCAGGGTGACGGGCCGGTCGCCGTGGTTGGCGTAGGTGATCTCGCGCGCGGCGGGCTTCGGCTCCGGCACGATCTCGGTGCGGCCGAAGTCGGCGTTCGGGGTGACCGCGAGGACGGGCTGGGTGTCGGCGCGGGCGAGGTCCAGGCGTCCCGCGCCCTGCGCGTAGACGCGGTGCCCGGCGTCCTTGGCGCTGCTCATCAGCGCCGCCTTGAGCCGTGCGGGCGGCCAGTCCGGGTGGTGCTGGGCCAGGACGGCGGCCGCTCCCGCCACGTGCGGGGTGGCCATGGAGGTGCCGGAGGCCGAGGTGTGCCGCTCGTCCACCGGCCCGTCGCCCGGCTGCGAGCAGGAGTCCCGGCACATCTCGCTGCCCGCCGCGCGGGCGGCGACGATGTGCTTGCCGGGGGCCGCGATGTCGGGCTTGAGCGCGCCGTCCACCGCGCGGGGGCCCGCGCTGGAGAACTCGGCCATCCCGTCGCTCTTGTCGGTGGCGGCCACCGTCAGCGCCGAGGTCGCGGCCCCGGGGGCGTCCACGCCGCCCGAGGTGGGCCCCTGGTTGCCCGCCGCGATCACGAACAGGGCCCCGCCGGACTCGGTCAGCCGGTCCACCGCCTGGCTCGCCGGGTCGGTGCCGTCCGAGAGGCCGCCGCCCAGGCTCATGCTCACGACCTTGGCGCCGGACGCGACCGCCCATTCCATGCCGTCGATGACCTGCGACCACGACCCCTCGCCCGCGTCGCTGAGCACCTTGCCGACCAGCAGGCTCGCGCCCGGGGCGACGCCCTTGCGCCTGCCGCCGGAGGCCGCGCCCGTGCCGGCGACCGTCGAGGCCACGTGGGTGCCGTGCCCGTGGCGGTCGGTGACCTCCTCGCCGTCGATGAAGGACCTGGACGCGGTCACCTTCCCGGCCAGGTCGGGGTGGGTCGCGTCGACGCCGGTGTCGAGCACGGCGACCTTGACGCCCGCCCCGTCGTGCCCGGCCTTCCACGCCTCGGGCGCGCCGATCAGCGGGACGCTGCGCTCCAGGGTGGGCCGCACCTTGCGGTCGAGCCACAGCCGGTCCACGCCCGAGCGCAGGGCCCGGGCCCGGCCGCCGTCCACCAGGGCCGACCAGAAGGACGCGGCCTGGTCCTTGGCGACCTTCACGGCGGCGCCGTCGATGCTCTCCAGCGGGCGGCCGGGGGTGCTGGCGGGCAGCTCGTCGGCGGCCTTCAGCGCGGCGGCGCCGCGGCCCCGGGGGTACTGCACGATCACCGGCACGGTCGTGACCCGGTCGTCGGCGTAGCCGTTCTCGGCCAGGTAGGCGGCGTTGAACAGCTCCCGGTCCACCCGCCCGGCCAGGATGGCGGCCTGGGCGTCGTCGGGGATCACGTACAGGCCGTCCGGCCCGGCCTGGGTGGCGATGACCGGGCGGCGGCCCCCGGCGCGCGGCGCCGTCTCCACCTCCGCGGTGTACTGCCCGGTCTCGGTACGGCCCAGCCGCACGCGGTCGCCGGTCACCAGGGTGACGGTCCGGGGCGCCTCTGCGGACGGACCGGCGCCCCCCGCCTTCGCGGGCTCGGGGGCCGGGGCGGGCCGCGCGGTGCCGCCGGGTCGCGGGGCGGGACCCGGGGCGGGGGAAGGGGGCGGCGCCGCCGCGTGGGCGGGCGGCATCACGGCGGCGGCGGCGGACGCCGCCGCCACCACCGCGACGGCTCTCCAGCGGAGCCGGCCTGACCTCGGTCTCATCGTGTGCTCCCTGCTCGTGGGGGATGGAGGGGGCGGTGGGCCGCGAGCGCGCCGGGCTACAGCGGCTCGTACTGGTCGTACTCGTCGTCGGGCCCGCCGTCGGGGACGCCGGGGGAGCCGTGCGGTCCGGGGGTCTGGGGGAGGGGGGACGGCGTCGCCTCCTCGGGGCGCCGCGGTCCGTCCTCGCGGTCGTTCGCTTCGTGCACGAGGTGCAGCATCCGTCCGGCGCCGATCACCGGGCAATCGGGCGGATGACCCAATGAGGCCGCGCCGGGCGGCGTCCCGCACTAGGGCACGGGGCCCGGGCGGCCGGCGCGCCGGGGCGCCGGCGGGGCGTCCCGGCCCACGACCCCCATCTCGGTGACCTTCACGGCGAGCGCCGTGCGGGAGGTGACCCCGAGCTTGCGCATCGCGGAGTCGAGGTGGTTGGCGACGGTCTTCGGGGACAGCACCAGCTCCCGCGCGATCTCCCGGTTGGTCCGGCCCCCGACCAGCAGGCGGGCGACGTCGAGCTCACGCGGCGAGAGGGTGTCCCCGTAGCCGTTGCGGCCGCCGCGCCACCGCCGCGCGACCTCGACGCCGTGCCCGCGGAGCACGCGCATCACGCGGCCCGCGTCCCCGCGCGCGCCGAGTTCGTCGAGCCCGCGGAACACCCCGGCCAGCAGGTCGGCGCCCTCCGCCGCCCGCCCCCCGGCCAGCAGGCACCGCGCCCGCCGTTCCCCGGCCAGCAGCGCGTCGTACGGCCGGGGCAGCGCCTCCCAGGCCGCGGCGGCCCGCCCGAACAGCGCCGCCGCGCGGTCGGGCCGCCCCCGGGACTCGGCGACCACGCCGCGGGCCAGGGAGAGCGCGGCGCGCGGCGCGGGGGCGTCCTTGCCGCGCACGCCCCGCCCGAACGCCGCCACCAGCGTGGCCGCGTCGTCCGCGCGCCCCGCCGCGACCAGCGCGTCGGCGCGGGCGGGGATCAGCTCGGTGCCCCAGAGCCAGGTCTCCTTGAGCTCGATGACGGCGACCGGCTCCTCCGTCACCCGCAGCGCCTCCCCGGCCCGCCCCGCCGCCAGGTGGAGCCGGGCCAGGGCCGCCGCCGGTTCGGGCAGGTACTCGACGGCCCCCAGGTCGCGCATCCCGGCCAGCAGCCGGGACAGGGCCTCCTCGGCGTCGCCGGGGTCGCCGGAGGCGATCCGCAGCAGGACATGGACCACCGAGGCGACGATCCGGTTCATCGGGAGCGTCTCACCGGCCTCGGCGACCTCGCGCGCCCGCTCGCGCAGGCCGTCCCAGCGGCCGGTCAGCCAGTCCAGGCGCAGCCGGTAGACGTCGGCCATCTCCCGGTACCTGGGGTAGCCGAACCGCTCGGCCAGCTCCAGGGCGCGGTCCAGCCGGGCGCGCGCCTCGCCGTACCGCCCCCAGCGCGTCGCCAGGTCCCCGAGGTTGAAGTCCCGCCGGGTCACGTTGCGGCGCTGGGCGGGCGTCGAGACGTCGTCGGGCACGGTCGCCGCGACGGCCCAGCCTCGCGGGTCGTCGAGCAGCAGCAGGGCGATCGCGCGTTCCTCGGCGATCTCGTGGTCGTTCGGGGCGGGACCCGCGCCGGGGGCGGGGGCCGCGCGGCGCAGCCACTCGCGGTGGACGTGGCCGGGGCACCGGGTCCCGCGCGGCCAGCCGAGCAGCACCATCGCGTGCCGCAGCTCGGGCGAGCCCGGCGGCAGGCCGGTGACGGCCAGCTCCATCTCCGCGCGGCTGCCCTCGAAGTCGTCGATGAAGTCCAGGACGCTCGCGAGCTGGAACCGGACCAGGGCGGTCGCCTCGGGGCCGAGGGCGCCCGAGGCCAGGACCGCGCGGAGGGCGGCCTCGATCTCGCGGACCTGGGCGACGCCCGTGATCGAGCCCGGGGGGATCTTGGCGGCGAGCCGTACGGCGTCGGCGGGCGGCAGGCCGGGGCCGGTGAGCAGCTCGTAGAGGAGGCCGGCGGCGGCGAGGGGGTCGCCCTCGGCGCGGGCGGCGTCGGCGGCGCGTTCGGCGTGGGCGCGCCAGCGGGCGATGTCGCCCGCCTCGCGGAAGTGCCGGGCCAGCCGGGCGGCCGGGGGACGGGGCAGGGCCTCCAGCGCCGCGCCCGCCCGCCGGTGCAGCGCCTGCCGCTCGGGCAGCGCGGTGGCGTCGTAGACGGCCCGGCCGGCCAGCGCGTGCCGGAAGGCGACCTGCCCGCCCGCGCGCTCCTCCAGGAGCCCGGAGCCGAGCGCCTCGGCCAGGCCCGCCCGCGCCCGTCCGGCGGGCAGGTCCGCCACCTCCGCCAGGACCTCCTCGCCGGCCGGGCCCATCAGCACCGCGGCCGCGCGCACCACCGCCCGGGTCTCCTCCCGCAGCCGGGCCACCCGTTCCAGCACGGCGTCGCGCACGGTCGGCGGCACGTGGATGTCGCCGAGCCTGCGGCGCACCCATTCGCCGCCGCGGCGGGCGAGGTCGGCGCGGTCGCTCATCAGCCGTACCGACTCCTCCACGGCCAGCGGCAGGCCCTCGGTCCGGGAGTGCACGAACCGGGCGAACGCCTCCGAGACGGGTTCCCGGTTGAGCATGGAGGACATCAGCCGGGCGGTGTCCCCGGCGTCGAGCGGGCCCAGGCCCAGCCGCAGCCGGGTCACGTCGTCGGCGGCGCGCGAGGACAGGCGCAGCAGGAGCGATCCTTCGGGCACGTCCTCGGCGCGGTACGTCAGGACCAGGCTGACCGGCTGGGGCCGCCGCGAGGCGAGGAACAGCAGGAACTCCAGGGTCGCCTCGTCGGCCCAGTGGACGTCCTCCACCGCGAGCACGGTGACGCGGAGGCGGCCGAGGAGCTCGGCCAGCGCGCGGAACAGGCGGTGGCGCGCGGCGAGGACGTCCTCGGCGGGTTCGAGCGGCTCGGGCAGCGCGTCGGCCCACTCGGGGAACAGCGGCCGCAGCGCCCCGGCCAGGCGGCTCAGCCCCAGTTCCGACACGTCCTCGGCGACCTCCCGCACCGCCTCCACGACCGGGCCGAGGGTGTGGGGCACGCGGAACGGCGGGCAGGTGGCCACGACCGTCCCGGCCGCGGGGGACCCGCCGAGGAACTCGCGCAGCAGCCGGGACTTGCCCACCCCCGCCTCGCCCTCGACCAGCACCAGCGCGGGCGGGGACCCGAGGGCGGCGCGCAGCGCGGCCAGCTCGCGATCCCTTCCCACGAGATCCGGCGCCGACACCATCCGCGCGCGCCCGTCCCCGTCCGGCGTCACGGTCGTCTCCCTCCAGGATCGGGCCGTCCCGGCGATACCCCCGCATTCTTACGCGGACCCCCCGAACACGCCTAGAGCCACACCATCCCCCCGCGCCCCGGGACCGCCGCCGTGCGCCCCCGACCCGCGCCGCCCGCCCCGCCGTACGGCGGGGCGGGCGGCGCCGGGCGCGGGTCAGGCGACCAGGGACCACGTGTCGAGGGTGAGGCGGACGGCGAAGTAGGACAGCGCGGCGGAGGCGGTCACGTTGATCGCGCGCAGCAGGCCGGGGGATCGCAGGCGCGCGCCGGCGGTGGTGAGCAGGGTCCAGAGCGCGCTGTACGCCACGGCGCCGGCCAGGAAGCCGGCGAAGAAGACGGCGGAGCGGACGGGGTCGGCGGCCGGGAGCTGCGCGGACACGCCCAGCCAGAACGGGAGCGCCAGCGGGGTCGCAACGGACAGGACCGCGCCCGTGCGCAGTGCCCGGGAGGGCGGGACGCCGAGCGCGGCGGCGGGGGCCGGGCGCAGGGCGGCGCGGCCCGCGGAGAAGGCCATGACGGCCAGGAACGCCACGCCGGTCACGCCCAGGACGATCCGCAGCGGGACCGAGGACGCGAGCAGGGAGCCCGCGGTGAGCGCCACCGCGGCCCACAGGGCGTCGCCGGCGAGGGAGCCGACCAGGAGGTTCCAGGCGTGCCGGGGACCGTGCTGGACACCCAGGCGCAGCGCCTCGGTGTTCACCGGACCGGGGGGAAGACAGTACGCGATCCCGAAGACCGCCGAGGAGAGTAGTATTTCCATAACAGGCGTTACGGTAACAGTTGTTATGTTAAGGCGGTGTTTCGTGCGGATCGTGGACACGGAGGAACGGCGGCGCCGGGTGAGCCAGGCGGTGTGGGAGGTGATGGACCGGGCGGGCTTCGCCGGTCTGACCATGCGCGCGGTCGCCGAGGCGGCCGGGTGCACGACCGGGATGGTCACCCACTACTTCGCCGGCAAGCGGGAGATGCTGGCCTTCGCCCGCGCCCGGATGCACGAGCGCATGGACGCCCGGGTGCGCGCCCGCGACGGCCTCGCGGACGTGCTGGAGGAGAGTCTTCCCCTGGACGCGGAACGCCGGGCCGAGACGCGCGTGTGGCTCAACTTCCTGGTCGCGGCCCTCCACGACCCGGACCTCGCCCCCGACCACGTGGACCGCAACCGGGCCTGGCAGGACCGGATCGCGTCCCTCATCGCCGAGCTGAACCCCGCCCTGGACGCGTCCCTGGAGGCCCAGACCCTGGTCAGCCTCACCGACGGCGTGGCCACCCTCGCCGCCGCCGACCCCGGCCGCTTCCCCCCGGCGCGCCAGCGGGAGATCCTGCGGCACCACCTGTCCCGCCTCCTCCCCTGAACCCGGTCCCGGGCCATAGGCGGCCCGCCGTTCCGGGGCTTAGATAGGGGGAAATCCCCTGATCTCCGGGAGTGCGAATGATCCGCAGGCTCCTTGTGATCGCCGTCCTGCTGGGGGCGGCCACCCTCATGTCCCCCGGCGCCGGCGCGACGACCCTCCACACCTCCGGCGCGGCGGCCCCGCACCCGTCCGGCGCGGCGGCGCCCTCCGCCGTCTACGACGTCCGGGGCGGCGACCAGTTCTTCGTCAACACCACCGGCCGCTGCGTCATCGGGTTCTCGGTGACCGGCGGGTACGTCACCGCCGGGGCGTGCGGCCGCGCGGGCGACGTGACCCAGGGGCACAACCGCGTCGCGCAGGGCGTCTTCCGCTCCTCGTCCTGGCCGAACCCCGGCAGCGCGTACGTCGCCGTCAACTCCTCCTGGATCCCGCGCGGCGTCGTCAACCGGCACGACGGCACCACCGCGCCGGTCCGCGGCGGCACCCCCGCGCCCGTCGGCTCGGCCGCCTGCCGGTCCGGCCCGGTCACCGGCTGGCACTGCGGCGTCATCCAGGCCCGCAACGTCACCGTCACCTTCCCCCAGGGCACCCTGTACGGCCTGATCCGCACCAACATCTGCGCCGAGCCCGGCGAGATCGGCTCGCCGCTCATCGCCGGCGACCAGGCCCAGGGCATCCTCATCGCCGCCAGCGGCAACTGCTCCTCCGGGGGCACCTCCTTCTACCTGCCGATCCCCGAGATCCTCGCCCGCCACGGCGTCGGCCTGATCACCTCCCGCTGAGCCGTACCGACCACCAGGAGTGCGCATGATCCGCGGAATCCTCGCGATCGCCGCCCTGCTCGGGGCGGCCATCCTCCTCGCGCCCGCCGCCGTGGCGGCCCCTCACGCGCCCGCCGCCGCGGCGCCCTCCGCCCCCGGCGGCCCGCCCGCGCCCGGGGCCGCCGCCGTCTACGACGTCCGGGGCGGCGACACCTACTACATCGGCTCCTCCGCCCGCTGCGTCGTCGGGTTCGCGGTGAGCGGCGGATACGTCACCGCGAGCCCCTGCGGCAGGGCGGGGGACGCGACCTCCGGGTACAACCGCGTCGCCCAGGGCGTCTTCCGCGCGTCGTCCTGGCCCGGCGACGGCGGCGCCCACGTGGCCGTCAACTCCTCCTGGGTCCCGCGCGGCGTCGTGAACCGGCACGACGGCTCCCTGGCCGCCGTCCGCGGGGCCGCCCCCGCCCCGGTCGGCGCGTCCGCCTGCAAGTCCGGCTCCACCACGGGCTGGCACTGCGGCACCATCCAGAGCCGCGGCGCGGTCGTCACGTTCCCCGACGGGACCACCCTGCGGAACCTGATCCGCACGACCATCTGCGCCGAGCCCGGCGAACTCGGCGCCCCGCTCGTCTCCGGCGGCCAGGCCCAGGGCGTCCTCATCCACTGGACCGGGAACTGCGCCACCGGCGGAGTCTCCTACTACATCCCGATCGGCTCCATCCTCTCCCGCTACGGCCTCACCCTGACCACCTCCTGACCGCCTCACCCTGACCACCCCACCCTGACCGCCTCACCGCGGCCACCTCCCCGGCCACGTCCGCCTGACGCGGCCCGCCTCCCGCGCCCGCCGTACGGCCCCGTACGATCACCGGACGGAGAGGAGGGCCACGTTGAACATCAGGAGAGTGTCCTCCCGGACCGTCTACGAGAACCCCTGGATGACGGTCCGGGAGGACCGGTTCGAACGCCCCGACGGGTCGCGCGGCCTGTACGGGGTGGTGGACAAGCCCGACTTCGCCCTGGTGATCCCGGCCGAGGACGGCGGGTTCCACCTGGTGGAGGAGTACCGGTACCCGATCGGCCGCCGGACCTGGAGCTTCCCCCAGGGGAGCTTCCCCGCCGGGCGGACCGGGACGCCCGAGGACCTGGCCCGGGCGGAGCTGGCCGAGGAGACGGGACTGCGCGCGGCGTCGCTGACCCGGATCGGCTACCTGCACGGGGCCCACGGCGTCACCGGCCAGGGCTTCCACGTCTTCCTCGCGATGGGCCTGGAACACGGTGAGCCGGACCGGGAGGACACCGAGCGCGACATGCGGCAGGCGTTCGTCCCCCGGCGCGAGTTCGAGCGCATGATCCGCGCCGCCGAGATCACCGACGCCGGGACCCTGGCCGCCTACACCCTGCTCCACCTGCACGAACACGGCACCGCCGGGCGGCGGGACGAGCCCTGAGACGGGAACGGGAAGTGGGGGAACGCGAAACGCCCCTCCGGCCGGAGGGGCGTCTTCGGGGTTGTGGAGCTATGGGGATTCGAACCCCAGACCTCCTCCATGCCATGGAGGCGCGCTACCAACTGCGCCATAGCCCCGCGAACTTGCTCATGAATATTAGCCCACTCCGGGGGCGCGGATGACATCGGCGGGACGCAGACTCGGAGTATGAGCCTGATCGAGTGGCTGAAACGGTTGGTACGGCGGCGCGAGCCGGTGCCCGCCGGGGGCCGGGACTGGGATCCCCGGGACGACGACGGGCCGCCGCCCGGCGGGGTGCGGGAGCCGCGGCGGCCGAAGCCGGCGCCGCCGGGGAGCGCCCAGCGGCTGCCGGAGCCGGAGCCCCCGGTGGTCGCGCGGGACCGGATGAGGCCGTCCGCCCGCGAGATGACGGAGACCCGGCCGGACGAGCGGGCCTGAGACAGGCCCGTTCCCCCGGCACGGCGGGCCCGCGCCGCCGTGCCGTACGCGCCTGCCCGGAGGCGGGCTCAGGCCGTACCGGGCGGAAGGCGGGCGCGGCGGGTCACGAGTCCCACGGCCCGCCGGGTCAGCGGAGGGCCGGGTACGCGCCGGAGAGACGGGCGAGCTTGAGGCCGAGGTGGAGGGCGAGGCGCTCGTCGCCGTTCTTCAGGTCGGTGTCGGCGAGTTCCTCGACGCGGCGCAGCCGGTAGTAGAGGGACGTGCGGTGCAGGGCCAGGCGGCGGGCGGTCGCGTGGGCGTTGCCGGCCAGGTCGAGGTAGACCTCCAGGGTCTCCAGGAGCGGGGCGGAGGACTCGTCGGCGAGCAGTCGGGCCAGGCCCGGGTGGAGGCGGCCGTCGCCGGGGGACGTGGCGGGAAGGGCGGCCAGCAGGCGGTAGACGCCGAGGCGGGCCCACTCGGCGGCCGGCCCCAGCGCGGGCACGCGCGCGGCGATCTCGGCCGCCTGGAGCGCCTCGGCGTACGACGCGGCCGCCGAGGCCAGCGCGGCCCGGGGCTCCCCGGCCCCGATCACGGTACGGCCTGAGCCCGCCGCGGCCAGGAGGTCGCGGGCGCGGTCGGCGCGGTCCGACACCAGCAGCACGCCGTGGTCGTACCGGACCAGGTGCAGGGCCCCGCCGACGCCGCGCCGGGCGGCGAGCAGCGCCTCCTCGACCCCGGTGCGCAGCTCCTCGTCGGGTTCGCCGCCGGGCGGGATCACCGGGCGGACCACGACGGCCGTCACCGGCCCGGCCTGGGGGAACCCGCCCGCCTCGATGAGGGCGCGGGACGCGGCGGCGGCCCGTCCGGCGTCGGCGAGCAGCAGGTCGCGCACGGCCTCCAGCTCGTGCTGGGAGGCCAGCCCGGCGGCCAGGCTCTCGTGGTGCAGCGCCAGCGCCAGGCGCCGCACCGAGCCCGCCGCGCAGGCCACGCTCTCGTCGGTCATGGCGGGCCCGGCGTCGATGAACCACAGGAAGCCCAGCAGCGACCCGCCGTGGTGCACAGGCACGCAGACGCGCGGCAGCAGGCCCAGCTCCGGCGCGGGGGGCACGCGCACGGGGTCGGCCGAGCCGAAGATGCCCGCCGCCCGCATCCGCTCGCGCACCTCGGGCGTGGTGGTGCGGCGCAGGATGGAGTTCCGCCGGATCTCGTCCATCGGGCCGGTCTGCTCGCTGTAGGCCACGACCCGCTGGCGGTGGTCCTCGACCAGGACCGGGCGGCCCAGCCGTACCGCCAGATCGTCCACGATGCGCTGTAACCCGGCCGCCATGGTCACCAATCTTCACACCCGGGCCCGGCTCGGGGCCAGGACCTGCCGATTTCAACATTTATAGGAATTGGCCGCGTCCGGGTTCCCGCAGGTGACCGAAGATCTCCGCCGCCGCGCTACCTATCGTCCGCGCCAGGGGCCGCCGCCGCGGCCGATGCGAGAGGTGATGCCATGTCCCAGGTGAGGTCCGGGTTGCGCCGGAGATTGATGGTCGCGCTGATGGTGGCGCTGGTGCCCGCCGGGCTGGCCGCGGCGCCCGCGTCGGCCGAACCCGAGCCGCCGCCGCCCTGGCGCGCGGACCACTGGCCCAAGACCCAGCCCTGGCAGACCGACGGGCCGGGGCGTGAGCAGGTCGCGGCGCGTGCGGAGGCGCGGGCGGGGGTGCTGTCCCGGCCGGAGGCCCCGCCGCCGATCGACCCGCAGAACTGGAAGAACCCCGACCACATGACCTGGGCCGACTACAAGAAGGTGCCGGGCACGAACTGGGCCGACCCCGCCAGGAACGGATCGGTGCGCGACTTCAAGGGCGCGCTGGTGCTGGTGGACTACCCGAACCAGTCGTTCGTGGTGACGCAGCCCGCCGGGTCCACGGTGTTCGGCAACCCGAGCGTCGAGGCGCACGACATCCCGCGTGAGCAGGTCGCGCAGTTCTACCAGGACTTCCTGAACAAGCCCCAGCCGCTGAACCGGGGCCACACGATCCACGAGTGGTGGATGGAGGACTCCGGCGGCCGGTACGGCGTGGACCTGACGGGCTTCGGGCCGTACAAGATGCCCGGCAAGTCCCACGAGTACGCGATGGAGTTCCAGTCCGGGACCGGCTGCCCGGCGGGCGACACGTGCACCAGGAACTTCCGCGCCGACGCCCGCGCCGCCTGGGTGGCCGCGGTCGGCGAGGAGACCGCCAGGCAGTTCGACTTCATCTTCTTCCTCAGCGCCGGGCAGGACGAGTCGTCCACCTGGCAGGAGTTCGGGCCGATCAAGTTCGAGAAGAAGGAGGACGTGACCGACCCCTGGGGCCCGCCGGACCCCGCCCTGCCGAACTGGGTGCGCACGCGGTACGTCGAGTGGACCTCGTGGGCGTCGGGCTCCTCGATCTGGCCGAACGCCACGCGCGAGTCGTCGATCCAGGCCGAGAGCTCCGGGCAGAGCGTGTACGCGCACGAGCTGAGCCACATCCTGGGCATCGGCGACAACTACAACAACCCGTTCGGGGTGCCGCCCCGGCGCGACTACACGGGCATGTGGGAGATGCTGAGCCGCGGCACCTTCAACGGCCCCGGCGGCCCGCACAGCCGCTGGCTCATCCCGCCCACCGCGGGCTCGTCCATGGGCGCGCACCACATGCTGCGCAACAAGCTCCAGCTCAAGATGGTGGACGAGCAGAACGTGCTGCGGCTGTCCCGCGAGGCGCTGGCCGAGTCCGGGCTGGTGGTCGCCGACGTCACCGCGCGCGCGGTGCGGCCCGGCGAGAACGGCCTGTCCGGCGTCAACGTGGCGATGACCACCGGCGACAAGAGCCCGGCGTGCGTGCCGGCGACGGACCCGTACTGCGACGGCGGCAAGTACGACAACTACACGGTCGAGGTCGTGGACCGGATGGGCGCCGACTCGTTCACCGCGGACTCCGGCGTGCTCCTGGCCAAGACCAAGAACGTGGAGGCGCCGCCGGAGCCGTTCGAGTGGGTGATCGACGCGAACCCGCAGGACATCGGCATGACCGACTTCGTCCGGCCGGACGGCACCGAGGTCAAGATCACCCTCGGTGACTACCGGCAGCTCTCGGACGCGCTCTTCCACGCGGGCGCGAACTCCGGCAGCGAGTACGAGTACGTCGACCAGGCCAACCGCCTGCACTTCTACGTCCTGGACCTCAAGCGCGACAAGCAGGGCGTCCTCTCCTACACCGTCGCGATCCGCTCCCTCGACGGCGCGGGTCCCCAGGCGCGCGGCGTCCGGCTGCTCCCGGCGGCGGGCGTCTCCACCCCGAAGCGCTGGGCCACCTGCCGCTTCCCGCTCCTCAACACCGGCCGCGCCGCCGCCCCCGGGGGTTCCCACCCCGAGGACGTGAGCGCCTACGTCGGCAAGGACGTCTACCGCCTGTCGGCCTCGATCGAGGGCCGGGGCTGGGAGGTCTGGCTCCCGAACGAGCTGGCCACCGCGGCCTTCGGCAAGCACGTCACCGTCCCGGTCCACGCGCACCGGGGCGACGGCGGCAGCCGTACGGCCAAGCTCCGCCTCACCGCGACCAGCGAGAGCGACAAGACCAAGACCTCCACCGCGACCTGCCAGATGCTCGGCCTCTGACAGCCGCCTCAGACACGGCCCCCGGCCTCATCCCCCGGGGGCCGTCCCCTTCCCCGGCACGGCCTCCGCGATCGCCCACGGCCCCCGTGAGCGTGTACGGCTCGCGCGAGCGTACGGCGCGCGGGCGTGGTACGGCCGGCGCGGGGCGGCGTGCCGTACGGGGCGGACGCGACAAAGCGGAGATACGGGGTAGGCGACCGGGCGATGGACGTCCTGAACCGCTACCGCGAGGCCCCGTTCACCTACGACGAGGTCGGGGCGACCGCGTCCGGACCGCTGCCGGCGGGCTACGGCCACCTGCGCCACCGGGCCCGCCTCGGCCCGGCGGCCCGCTTCGGCGAGGCGGCCCGCCGCCTCCTGACCTGGGGCATGCACCGCCGCCTCCTGCTGTGCCCCGAGTTCTCGGCTCCCAGGGCGGCCCCCGGCGTCCTGGTGATCTCCCACCTGGGCCCCGTCCGGGCCCCCTGCCGGGTCGTCTGGACGATCGAGGAACCGGCGCGCGCCGGCTTCGCCTACGGAACCCTCCCCGGCCACCCGGAGACGGGCGAGGAGTCCTTCCTCCTGACGGTGCGCGGCGGCGACCTCTGGTTCGAGGTCAAATCCTTCACCCGCCCCGCCCGCTGGTACTCCCGCGCGGCCGGCCCCCTCCTCACCCTCACCCAGCAGGCCTTCGCCCGCGCCTACGCCACCGCCCTCAAACCCCGCTGAGACGAGGCGGCCTCGCTAGCAGACCGCCCCCTCCACCAAGCCCTCACAACCACCACCCTCACTCGCCCCCTTACCTTGCTGAACGTGGCCCGGCGGAGGTGCGTGTTCCTAGGGCTCTTGTTTCTGCAGGTAAACCCACTAGCGCTGGAGATGCTATTCCCAGCGCTACTATCGCCGGCGCTAGTAAGCCTCGAATCGTTCATCCTCCGGTGCGAGTTCGAACCAGACCGCGGTGGCGGTCCCGGCCCGCGTGAAGCCCCAACTGTTCGCGATCGTCTCCACCAGCGCGAGCCCCCTGCCGCCTGTGGCGTTCCGGCGGATCCTGCAGCCGCAGGGGATGGTGGAGCCGCCGGCGTCCCGGACGGTGATCCGCGCCGAGTCCCGGGTGGGAGCGACGGCGACGTCGAAGGCGGCTCCGGCCGAGGACGTGTGGCGTACGGCGTTGGTGGCGATCTCGCTGACCAGCAGAATCGCGTCGGCCGCTCGGGGGTGGCCGGGCCCGAGCGCGTCGGCGACGAACCGCCGTACCGCCCTGATCTGGTCTGGGTCGCCGGGAAAACTAGCGAGGTGTTCCTTGGGCGGAGAGATGGGCATCGACGCCTCCCGGTGATCGGCTTTATGGGGGCTAAAGTCACTGTGCGGCGAGCATAAGTCCACTCTCCGTGACGTGCAATAGGGGGGCTAAAGTTGGTCTGAAGGCCGACCGGTGGGAGTGTGGAGCGCGTGAATCTCAGGGCGCTGCAGGACATCGTCGCGATCAGGGACCCGGTTGAACGGGCGCGGGTGATCAGCCGGATGCTGACCGAACAGCAAGGTTTGGTGACCGAGCTCGCGCGGCTGCGCCGGGAGGCGATAGCCGAGGCGGGAGCCTCGGGATTGCGGCAGGACGAGATCGCCCGCCGCCTCGGCGTCTCGCCCGGGCGGGTCTCCCAGATGAAATCGGCGTCAGGGAAGGCGGCTTCCGAGACCGGCGGGGGAGGCGGGGACCGGCCGGCGGTCGTGGTCCAGCGTGCCCTGCCGACGGAACCGTCCGTGCGCGGGTCGGCCTCGCTGTTCCTCACCGAGGCGGAGCGGCAGGGGATCCGGCCCGATCGGCGCATGCTCTACGTCGGTCCCGAGCGGGCGGCGGACCATGTCGCGTCCGCGCTGCGGGTGGACCCGGACACCGAGGTGCTCGCGCGCCGCAAGCTCATGCTCGCCGACGACGTGCCGGTCCGCATCGCGACCAGCTACTTCCGTCTCGAACTGTTCGGCGGCACCGCGATCGCCGCCCCGGACTTCGTCCGTCCCTCGCTTCAGGCGGGCATCGAGGCGCTGGGCCACCGGTTCGGGCACGCCGAGGAGCACCTGACGGCTCGCCCGCCCACCGAGGCCGAGGCCGAGACGCTGGCCCTGGCCCCGGGCGAATGGGTCGTCCAGGTCCTGCGGGCCAGTTACTCCGCCGACGACACCCCCATCCACACCCTGGAGACCATCTGCGCCGCATCCCGCCACATCTTCCCCATAGGCCAGGTCGCCGGCGCCGACGAATTCTGATCCGGAAGTGCTCGGCTCTTGCCGAGTGGCGTGAGCGGACTTCGGGTGTGATTTCCGCAGGGCAACCCACTAGCGCTGGCGATAGTATCGCTGGCGATAGTATTCCTCGCGCTAGTATTCCTGGCGCTAGTGGGTGGGGGGCGCGTGGACTTCATCGGGCGTGAGCGGGAGCTGGGGGTGCTGGGAGGCCTGCTCGACCGGGTGGTCGCCGAGATCGGGACCGCGCGGCCGGGGCGCTGCGTCCTGATGCGGGGCCGCAGGCGGATCGGGAAGTCCGCGCTCGCCGAGGAGTTCATCCTGCGGCGCGGCGTGCCGCACTTGTACTTCACCTCCGCCCGCGGCAGCGCGGAGCTGGAGCTGGAGCAACTGCTCGCCGACGTGGCCGAGTCGACCCTCCCCGGGCGCGGGGTGTTCGCCGAGACGACGCCCGGGAACTGGAACAGCGCGTTGCAACTGCTGGCCGAGGCCGTGCCCGAGGACGCGCCGTCGGTGCTGGTGATCGACGAGGTCCCCTACCTGATGGAGCGGGTGGACGCGTTCGAGGGCATCCTGCAGCGCGCCTGGGGCCGCTACCTCAGCCGCCGGCCGGTCCTGCTGATCCTCATCGGGTCCGACCTGTCGATGATGGAGGCGCTGAACAGCTACGAGCGCCCGTTCCACCAGCGGGGGACCGAGCTGGTGGTGGGGCCGCTCAACCCCGCCGAGATCCAGGACATGCTCGGCCTGGACGACGCCGCCGCCTTCGACGCCGCCCTGGTCACCGGGGGCCTGCCCCTGGTCTGCGCGGAGTGGGAACCGGGAGCCGACCTCTGGCGGTTCCTGCACGAAGCGCTTTCGAACCCCGTGTCCGCCCTGCTGGTCTCCGGCGAGAGATCGCTGGCGGCGGAGTTCCCCACCGAGGCCATGGCGCGGGACGTCCTCGGGGCGATCGGGAGCGGCGAGCGGACCTTCGTCAACATCGCGCGGGCGGCCGGGGGCATCGCGCACACGACTCTCACCCGGGCGACGGCCCTCCTGGAGGCCAAGGGCTTGGTCTCGTCCGAACTCCCGCTGTCGACCCGCTCGTCCAAGGACCGCCGCTACCGCGTCGCCGACCCCTACCTCCGGTTCTGGCTGTACTTCCTGCGCCCCCACATCCCGGAGATCGAGCGGCGGCGCGGCGACCTGACCCTGCGCAGGATCGCGTCACGCTGGAGCACCTGGCGGGGCCGCGCGATCGAACCCCTGGTGCGTGAGGCGCTGGCGCGGCTGACCCCGGGCTCCGGCCTCCCCGACGCCGAGGTCATCGGCTCCTACTGGACCCGGGGCAACGCGGTCGAGATCGACATCGTCGGCGCGGACCGCGCCCCGATCGCCCGCGAACTCCGCTTCGCCGGCTCCATCAAATGGCTGGAGAGCCCCTTCGACCACCACGACCTCCAGAAACTCATCACCCACCGCGCCGCCCTCACCGATGACACCCTCCCGCTCGTCGCGGTGTCCCGCGGCGGGTTCTCGTGCCAGGGGCCACCGGCGGCGTACGGCCCGGCGGACCTCCTCGCGGCCTGGCGGTGAGGGGGTGGCGGGGATGTAAGAATCGGGGCCAGGCTGGAGGAAGGGTGTGGGGTTGATGGGGATCGAGGGGCTGGCGGAGCGGTTGGCCGAGGGGGTCGTCGTCGGCGATCCCGGGGTGGTGGCCTCGTACAGCCGGGACCAGACGTTCGTGGTGCCGGGGGAGGCGCTGGGGGTGGTGCTGGCACGGTCCACCGAGGACGTGGCCGTGACGCTGGCCTGGGCCGATGAGAACCGGGTGCCGGTGGTGCCGCGCGGGGCCGGGACGGGGCTGGCGGGCGGGGCGACCGCCACCGACGGGTCCGTGGTGCTCTCGCTGGCCCGGATGAACGCGATCCGCGAGCTGAACACCGCCGACCAGTACGCCGTGGTGGAGCCGGGGGTGATCAACGCCGACCTGGACCGGGCGGCGCGGGCGCACGGGCTGATGTACGCCCCGGACCCGTCGAGCCATGAGATCTCCACGCTCGGGGGGAACCTGGCCACGAACGCCGGCGGGCTGCGGTGCGTGAAGTACGGCGTGACGCGCGAGTCGGTGCTCGGGCTGGAGGTCGTGCTCGCCGGGGGGAAGGTGATCAACACCGGCGGGCGGACGGTCAAGGGGGTGACCGGATACGACCTGACCGGCCTGTTCGTGGGGTCCGAGGGGACGCTCGGGGTGATCACCGGGGCGACGCTGAGGCTGCGGCCCGCGCCCTCGGCCGAGCCGGTGACCGTGGCCGGGACGTTCCCGAGCATGGTCGCCGCCGGGGAGGCCGTGGCGGCGGTGGTCGCGGCCGGGATCGAGCCCAGTCTGCTGGAGCTCGTGGACCGGGCGACGCTGCTGGCCATCGACGACTGGAAGAACATCGGCGTCGAGGACGACACCGCGGCCATGCTGATCGGGCAGGTGGACGTGGCCGAGCCGCGCGAGCCCGCCGCGCGGATGGCGGCGCTGTTCGAGGCCGCGGGGGCGACGGCGGTGGCGGTGTCGGAGGACCGCGCCGAGTCCGACGAGCTCCTCGGCATCCGCCGGATGGCCTACCACGCGAGCGAGCGCCTCGGGCACTGCCTGGTCGAGGACGTGTGCGTGCCCCGCTCCAAGGTGCCGGAGATGATCGCCCGTATCGAGAAGGCCGCGAGCGGGCACGACGTGACCGTCCTGACCGTCGCCCACGCCGGCGACGGCAACCTGCACCCGCTGTTCGTCTTCGACCGGGGCGAGAGCGAGGTGCCGGCGCCCGTCTGGGCCGCCGCCGACGAGATCTTCCAGGGCGCGCTCGATCTCGGCGGCACCCTCACCGGCGAGCACGGCGTGGGCGTGCTCAAGCGCCGCTGGCTCGGGCTCGAACTCGGCGACGACCGCCTCGCCGTACAGCACGCGATCAAGGCGGCGCTGGACCCCAACGGCATCCTCAACCCCGGAAAGGCCATCTGACGTCGCGCGGGGCGGGCGCCACACCCTTCTCGCCCCGGGAACCGGGTAATCCACGGGTTTTCCGGGCATGTCCTCCTCGACTCGGGAGGGCGTGGAGTGATCGAAGTCTGGCCGGGAGACGCATATCCGCTCGGTGCGACCTATGACGGGACGGGGACGAACTTCGCGTTGTTCTCGGAGGTGGCCGAGCGGGTCGAGTTGTGCCTGTTCGACGAGCGGGGCAGGGAGGAGCGGGTCCGCGTCACCGAGGTGGAGGGGTCCATCTGGCACTGCTTCCTCCCCGGCGTCGGCCCCGGCCAGCGGTACGGCTACCGCGTGCACGGGCCGTACCAACCGGCCGAGGGGCACCGGTGCAACCCGAACAAGCTGCTGCTGGACCCGTACGCCAAGGCGATCGAGGGCGAGATCGACTGGCACGAGGCGTTGTACGGCTACCACTTCGGCCAGCCGAGGCTGCGCAACGACGCCGACTCCGCGCCGTACACGATGCGCTCGGTGGTGATCAACCCGTACTTCGACTGGGGGCACGACAGGCCGCCGCGCACGCCGTACAACGACACGGTGATCTACGAGGCGCACGTGCGCGGGATGACGATCCGGCATCCGCGCGTGCCCGAGGACATGCGGGGCACGTACGCCGCGCTCGGGCACCCGGAGGTCATCGAGCACCTGCGGTCGCTGGGGGTGACGGCGCTGGAGCTGATGCCGGTGCACCAGTTCGTGTCCGACCACGCGCTGGAGGACCGGGGGCTGCGCAACTACTGGGGCTACAACACGATCGGGTTCTTCGCCCCGCACAACCGGTACTCCTCCTCCGGGGAGCTGGGGGAGCAGGTCGCCGAGTTCAAGGGCATGGTCAAGGCCCTCCACGAGGCGGGCATCGAGGTCATCCTCGACGTGGTCTACAACCACACCGCCGAGGGCAACCACCTGGGGCCGACGCTGAGCTTCCGGGGCATCGACAACGCGGCGTACTACCGGCTCGTGGACCACGACAAGCGGTACTACATGGACACCACGGGCACCGGCCACAGCCTCCTCATGCGCCACCCGCACACGCTCCAGATGATCATGGACTCGCTGCGGTACTGGGTGACCGAGATGCACGTGGACGGGTTCCGGTTCGACCTGGCCGCGACGCTGGCCCGGCAGTTCCACGAGGTGGACCGGCTGTCGGCGTTCTTCGACCTGGTCCAGCAGGACCCGGTGATCTCCCAGGTCAAGCTCATCGCCGAGCCCTGGGACGTCGGCCCGGGCGGGTACCAGGTGGGCAACTTCCCGCCCCGCTGGACCGAGTGGAACGGCCGCTACCGCGACAACGTGCGCGACCTGTGGCGCGGGCGGCCGGGGACGCTGCCGGAGTTCGCCTCGCGGCTGACCGGCTCCAGCGACCTCTACCAGCTCGACGGCCGCCGTCCCAGCGCCTCGATCAACTTCGTGACCTGCCACGACGGGTTCACACTGCACGACCTGGTGTCGTACGACCACAAGCACAACGAGGCCAACGGGGAGAACAACCGCGACGGGAGCGACGACAACCGCTCCTGGAACTGCGGGGTGGAGGGCCCGACCGAGAGCCTGGACGTCGTGGCGCTGCGCGAGCAGCAGAAGCGCAACATGCTGACGACGCTGTTCGTGTCCCAGGGCGTCCCGATGATCTGCCACGGCGACGAGCTGGGCCGCACCCAGCACGGCAACAACAACGCCTACTGCCAGGACAACGAGATCGCCTGGATCGACTGGGAGGCCGCGCGGGAGAACTGGCTGCTGCTGGAGTTCACGCGCAGGCTGGCCCGGCTGCGGCACGAGCACCCGGTGTTCCGGCGGCGGCGGTTCTTCCAGGGGCGGCCGCCCAAGGGGCTGAGCGACCCGGGGGCCGAGCCGCTGAGCGACATCGCGTGGCTGACGCCGTCCGGGCAGGAGATGACCGACGCCGACTGGAGCGACGGGAACGCCCGGTCGCTGGGGGTCTTCCTGAACGGCGACGCGATCACCGAGCCGGACCGGTGGGGCCGGCGGATCACCGACGACTCGTTCCTGCTGCTGTTCAACGCCTATCACGACGTGGTCGAGTTCACGATTCCGGAGGTGTTCGGCGAGATGTGGGCGCCCGAGATCGACACCGCGAACCCGATCCCCGTGGAGTCGCGCCCGTACAAGGCGGGCGACGACCTGCCCGTCCCCGGCCGCTCGATCAAGGTGCTGCGGCGTGTCGTCTGAGGGCCGCGGCACGCCTCCCGAGGACGGCGGCACGCCTCCGCACGGCCGCGGCACGCCTTCGCACGGCCGCGGCACGCCTCACGCGGGCGGGAGCGCGCCTTCCGGGAGCGGCGCCACGCCTTCCGAGGGCGGCGGCCCGCCCGCGCCGCCCCGGTCCACGTACCGCTTCCAGCTCACCCCGGACTTCGGCTTCGCCGACGTGGCCGCGCTGGGCGGCTACCTGGCCGCGCTCGGCGTCACGCACGTCTACCTGTCGCCGGTGCTCCAGGCCGTCCCCGCGTCCCGGCACGGGTACGACGTGGTGGACCACGGCCGGATCCGCGCGGAGTTCGGCGGCGAGGAGGCGTTCCGGGACATGGCCCGCCGCCTGCGCGCGCTGGGCATCGGCGTGGTCGTGGACATCGTGCCCAACCACATGGCCGTGCCGGTCCCCGAATCCCTCAACCCGGCCCTGTGGTCGGTGCTGAAGGACGGCCGCACCTCGCCGTACGCCCCCTGGTTCGACATCGACTGGGACGAGGAGGGCCGCTTCACGCTCCCCGTCCTGGGCGACCCGGCCGACGAGCCCGAGCCCGACGGCGACCTGCTGCGCTACCACGACCACGTGTTCCCCCGCCCCGGCCACTACCGCCTCGCCGACTGGCGCGAGGGCCCCGGCTACCGGCGCTTCTTCGACGTCTCCGGCCTGATCGGGCTGCGCGTGGAGGACCCGTCGGTGTTCGCCGCCACCCACGAGGTGATCTTCAACGCGCTCTCCGAGGGGCTGGTGGACGGCCTGCGCGTGGACCACCCCGACGGCCTCGCCGACCCGCGCGGCTACCTGCGCGGGCTGCGCGAGCGCGCCCCGGTGTGGACGGTGGTGGAGAAGATCCTGGTCGGCGGCGAGCGCCTGCCCGCCGACTGGCCCTGCGACGGCACCACCGGCTACGACGTCCTCAACATGATCACCCGGATCTTCGTGGACCCGGAGGGGGAGGCCCCGCTGCTCGACCTGTTCGTCCGGCGGACCGGCGCGGCCCCCGACTACGAGCAGGTCGCCCTGGAGTCCAAGCGCGAGGTCATCGACCTGTTCTTCCGCCGCGAGATCGAGCGGCTGGGCCTCGACCCGCGCGCGGCCGCGGAGCTGCTCGCCGCCATGCCCGTCTACCGCGCCTACGTCGTCCCCGGCGAGCCTGTCCCGCCCGAGGCCGAGGAGATCGTACGGCGGGCCGCCGACCGCGCCGGGACGCCGGAGCTGGCGGACGCCGTGCTGCGCGGCGACCCCGAGACCGTGGTGCGCTTCCAGCAGACCTGCGGCCCCGTCATGGCCAAGGGCGTGGAGGACACCGCCCTCTACCGGTGGTACCCGCTGGCCTGCCTCAACGAGGTCGGCGGCGAGCCCAACCTGTTCGCCGTGTCCCCCGCGGACTTCCACGCGTTCTGCGCGCGGCTGGCGGACGCGTGGCCGCACACGATGACCACGCTGTCCACCCATGACACCAAGCGCTCGGAGGACGTGCGCGCGCGGCTCGCCGTGCTGGCCGAGCTGCCGGAGGAGTGGGGCGGGGCGGTGGGGGAGTGGTCGGACAAGCTCTCCTTCGACCCCGCGCTGGACTACCTGGCCTGGCAGAACCTCGCCGCCGCCTGGCCCATCGGCCGCGAGCGGCTCACCGACTACCTGCTCAAGGCGGCGCGGGAGGCCAAGACCGCGATCTCCTGGATCAGGCCCGACCCCGACTACGAGGAGGGGCTGCGCGACTTCGCGGCCCGGGCCGTGCTGCTGCCGGTCGGGGAGTTCACCGCGCGGATCGACCCGTACGCCCGGGTCAACTCGCTGGGCCAGAAGCTCGTGCAGCTCATGATCCCCGGCGTGCCCGACGTCTACCAGGGCACCGAGACCACGGACTTCTCCCTGGTGGACCCGGACAACCGCCGCCCGGTGGACTTCGTGCGCCGCCGCGTCCTCCTCGACGGCTTGGCCGCGCCGTCGCCGGGCGTGCCGCCGTCCTGGGACGCCGCCAAGCTCCTCGTCACCTCCCGGGCCCTGCGCGTACGGCGTGAGCTGGCCCCCGCCGCGCCGTACACACCCCTGCGCGCCGAGGGCGAGGCGGCGGGCCACGCGCTGGCCTTCTCCCGGGGCACGGCGTGCGCGGTGGTCACGCGGTTCCCGGTGCGGCTGGAGCGCCGCGGCGGCTGGGGGGACACCCGGCTGCCCCTGCCCGGGGGCCGCTGGCGCGACGTCCTCACCGGCCGCGAGCACGAGGGCGCCCCGCTCCTCCGCGACCTCCTGTCCGCCCTCCCGGTCGCCCTGCTCGTCCGCGCCGGCGGCGGGCCCCGCTGACCGTGACCGAGGGGCACGGGCGGGCGTGAGCACGCGGCGGCGCGCGGAGCCGGCGCGCGGGCCGCCGGCCGCCGGAGGGGGCCGGGAAGCGGAACGGCCGGCCCCGGAGCGGGCGGGCCCAGGAGCGGGCGGGCGGGCCGGGGAGCGGGGATGGGCGGGGCCGGAGGCGGGAAGAGGAACGGGCCAGGGACGGGCCAGGGACGGCGAGCGGAGGGCGGGATGAGGTTCGAGGTGTGGGCCCCTGAGGCGGGGCTGGTCGAGGTGGAGACCGGCGGGCGGCGGCACGCGATGGCGCGGGCCGGGCGGCCGGGGTGGTGGGCGGCGGAGGTGCCGGAGGCCGGGCACGGGGACGACTACGCGTTCCGGCTGGACGGCGGAGACCCGCTGCCCGACCCGAGGAGCCGGCGGCAGCCGTACGGCGTGCACGGGGTGAGCCGCGTCTACGAGCACGGGCGGTTCGCCTGGACGGACGGCGGGTGGCGGGGGCGGGCCCTGCCGGGGGCGGTGATCTACGAGCTGCACATCGGCACGTTCACGGCGGAGGGCACGTTCGACTCGGCCGCCGCCAGGCTGCCGCACCTGGTGGACCTGGGCGTGGACCTCGTGGAGATCCTGCCCGTGGCGCCCACCCCCGGGCACCACAACTGGGGGTACGACGGCGTGGACCTGTACGCCGTGCACGAGCCGTACGGCGGGCCCGACGGGCTGAAGCGGTTCGTGGACGCCTGCCACCGGGCCGGGCTCGGCGTGCTGCTGGACGTCGTCTACAACCACCTGGGGCCGTCGGGGAACTTCCTGGCGCCCTTCGGGCCGTACTTCAACCCGGCCGCGGCGAGCTTCTGGGGCCAGGCGGTCAACCTGGACGGGCCGGGCTCGGACGAGGTGCGCCGGTACTTCGTCGAGAACGCCCTGTCCTGGCTGCGCGACTACCACCTCGACGGGCTGCGGCTGGACGCCGTCCACGCCCTCGTGGACTCCCGGGCCGTGCACCTGCTGGAGGAGCTCGCCGTCGAGGTGGACGCGCTGTCCGCGCACCTGGGGCGGCCGCTCACGCTGATCGCCGAGTCCGACCTGAACGACCCCCGGCTGATCACGCCGCGCGAGGCCGGCGGGTACGGCCTGGCGGCGCAGTGGGACGACGACGTGCACCACGCGATCCACGCGGCGGTGACCGGGGAGCGGCACGGCTACTACGTGGACTTCGGCCCCATGTCTGTGCTGGCCAAGGCGCTGACCTCGGCGTTCGTGCACGACGGCGGCTACTCCACGTTCCGCCGGCGCGGCCACGGGCGGCCGGTGGACCGGGCGGGCACGCCGGGCCACCGGTTCGTGTGCTGCGTGCAGAACCACGACCAGATCGGCAACCGCGCCACCGGGGACCGGCTGGCCGTGCTCACCACCCCCGACCGGCTCAAGGTCGCCGCCGGTCTGCTGCTGGCCTCGCCGTACACGCCGATGCTGTTCATGGGCGAGGAGTGGGGGGCGCGCACGCCGTGGCTGTTCTTCACCGACCACGTCGAGCCGGAGCTGCGCGAGGGCGAGGGCGAGCGGCGGCGGCGCGAGTTCGAGGGGTTCGGCTACGACGACTGGGCGGAGAAGGCCCCCGACCCCGGGGACGAGCTGACGTTCGTGCGCTCCAAGCTGGACTGGAGCGAGCCGGAGCGGCCCGGGCACCGCGACGTCCTGGAGTGGTACCGCGCCCTGATCGCGCTGCGGCGCGCCCGGCCGGAGCTGACCGACGCGCGGCTCGACCGGGTCCACGCCGAGTACGACGAGGACGCCCGCTGGATCGTGCTGCGCCGGGGGAACCTGCGCGTGGCCGCCAACCTGGGCGCCGATCCGGTACGGCTGGACGCCGGCGCGGGCGAGGTCCTGCTCGCCTCGGCGGAGGGCGTGCGGGCGGCCGGGGGCGTCCTGAGCATGCCCCCCTCATCGCTCGCGATCCTGTCGGCTTAGCATGGGTACAGGACGACATGGACAGGCCCGAGAAGCGGTGGCCTAAAACTCGTCACCAAGGCGTCACCGGCGAGGTGAGTCCCCGGTGGACACAGAAACGCTTGACCCAGGAACACTGGACACAGGCACGCCGGACCCAGGCACGCCGGACACAGGCCCGCAGCAGCGCGAGGCCGACGGCGACGAGCGGTTCCGCGAGCTGACCCGGCACCCGGAGGGCACTCCGGCGTACCAGCGCGCGCGGGCCGAGCTGATCGAGTCCTACATGCCCATGGTGCGGCAGATCGCGGTCCGGTTCACCGGCCGCGGTGAGAGCCTCGAAGAGCTGGTGCAGGTCGGCAACGTCGCGCTGATCAAGGCCGTGGACAGGTTCGACCCGTCCCGCGGCAACACGTTCAAGACCTACGCCATCCCGACGATCATCGGGGAGCTGAAGAAGCACTTCCGCGACCTGACCTGGGCGGTCCGGCCGCCGCGCCGGCTCCAGGAGCGGCGCGGGGAGCTGCGGCACGCCCGCAACCTGCTGACCCAGGTCCTCGGGCGCAGTCCGACGCCGTCGGAGCTGTGCGCGGAGATGGGCTGCACCGAGGAGGAGGTGCACGAGACGATCATGGCCGACGCCGGCTACTCCACGTATTCGCTGGACCGGCCGGTGGACGAGGGCGACGACGAGCCGTCCATGCTGGACCTGCTCGGCTCGCCGGACCGGGAGCTGGACCTGGTGGAGTTCCGCGAGGCGCTCAAACCGGCCCTGGAGCACCTGCCGCCGCGCGAGCGCCGCATCCTGCTGCTGCGCTTCTACGGCAACAAGACCCAGCAGGAGATCGCCGACGACATCGGGATGTCCCAGATGCACGTCTGCCGCCTGCTGGCCCGCACGCTCCACCAGCTCCGGGCCGAGCTCCTCGGCACGCCCTGACCGCCCGTACGGCGGGGCGCCCCCGTCCCACGCGGACGGGAGCGCCCCGCCGTGCCCGTGCCCTCTTCCCGGGGCACGGCCGGGTCAGGGGGCCGGGCGGGACGGGGGTCAGGGGGCCGGTCGGGACAGGAAGAGCGCCAGGTGCTCGCCCAGGTCCTCGGCCAGGCCCAGGTCGGCGAGGCCGAACGGCTCGTGCCCGGCGACCCGGACCAGCGTGAGCGCGCCCAGCGGGCCCGCGCCGCCGCCGCGGAGGGCCGGGGAGGCGGCCTCGCGGCCGGCGATGGGCACCGTCAGCACGCTGCGGGCGTCCAGGGCGGGCAGCACCGGGCGGCCCTCCGGGAGGGTGCCGAGCAGCCCCTCGTCGCCGATCAGCTCGTGCAGCCGGGACGTGCCGGTCTCCAGCGCCTCGCGCACCGCGGGCGCGGCGGCCGGGTCGAGCTGGCCGAGGACCTTGCGCAGGTCGGAGTCGGGTCCGGCCACCTCGCGGCCCTCGCCGGTCAGGTCGGCCACCACCCAGTCCGCGAAGTCCTCGGCGAGGAGCTCGGCGGCCGGGGCCAGCGTCCGCGGCTCGCGCGGCGAGGACAGCAGCAGCCGCGACATCCGGGTCATGACGTCGAGCCTGCGGGCCGCCGCCACCGCCGGGGCCTCGTCCTCCCCGGCCTCCTCCCCGGCGGCCGGGCGCGCGGTCCCCGGCACGGCCGCGGCCTCGCCCCCCGGAGGCATCGCGATGACCGTGACCAGCGGTTCCGGCTCGGTGGAGACGGTGAGCGGGGCCAGCGCCAGCCGTACCTCCTGGGTGCGGGAGCCCCGGATGACGCGGGTGTCGAACGCCGCGCGCGTCCCCGTGCGCAGCACCGCCGACAGGTGCGATCGGAAGACGGCCCGGTGGGAGAGATCCACGAACAGCGGGAACGACTTGCCGGTCAGGTAGCCGACGAGGAAGCCCAGCAGCGCGGCCCCCTCGTTGTTGACCCGGCGCACGGCGCCCTTGCCGTCCAGCAGGAACAGCGGTATCGGCAGGTCCCGGAAGGCCTGCCGCAGGAGGCGGTGCTCGCGCTCGGCCGTCCCGCCCCGCCGCCGGCCCGACCGGTCCTTGTCGCGGATCTCGGCGATGCAGGCCCGGATCAGCTCCTCGGCCGCGTCCAGTTCGAGCAGGATCGCGTCGAGCGCCCCCTGGATCTCGTCGGCCGGGCTCCCGTATGTCTGCCGCAGCGCGGACATCCGTCCGCCCAGCGCGCTCAGTTCCGCCTCCAGGTCCGAGATCTCCACCGCACCCCCAATCGGCATCGACACCACACGCTCTGCTTCTTCTCCGCTTCCTGGCAAGTTACGCCCGAACCGGTTTAGGGCCGAACCCATCGGACATGCGTCGGGGGAAATGTTTACCGAACGACTCGCGCACGATCTCGCGGCCCTGACCCGGGTCGGGACGGCGTCCATCGAGACGGTCCTGCACCGCGTCACCGCGCTGGCCGTGACCGGCATCGCCGGATGCTCCGGGGGGACCATCCAGATCTGGGACGACGGGCGGGTGATCCGCTCGGCGGCCTCGCACAGCGGCCTGGCCCGCCTGCTGGCCCGCGAGCGCGCCCTCGGCGAGGGCCCCTCCCGCGAGGCCGTCCGCCGCGCGCGCCGGGTGACCGCCCCCGACCTGATGCGGGACGACCGCTGGCCCGCCTACGCCCGCTCGGCCGTACGGCACGGCGTCCGCTCGGCGCTGATCCTGCCGATGCGGGTGGGGGAGTCCTCCGCCGCGCTCGGGGTGTACGGCGCGCGGCCGCAGGAGTTCGACGAGCGCCTGGCCGAGATGGTCGCCGCGCACATGGCGGTGGCGCTGGCCAACAGCCTGGACTACGACTTCCTGCGCTCGGAGACCCTCCAGCTCCGCGAGGCGCTCACCTCGCGGGCCGAGATCGACCAGGCCAAGGGCATCCTCATGGGCGCCAAGGGCTGCGACGCGGACACGGCCTTCGAGGAGCTGCGCAAGGTCTCCCAGCGCCACCAGGTCCGGGTGGCCGACGTGGCCCGCCGCCTGGTGGAGGACCAGCTCAAACGCCGCTGAGCGCAGGCCCGCCGGCCGGCGGCGGTCACGGGTACGGGGAGGCGTCCTGGCGGAGCGCGGCGGCGCGGGCGCGGTGGAACTCGACGCGGGCCAGGTGGACGGGCGCGTCGGCGCCCGGGGCCTTGGCCAGGGTCTCGTGCAGGGCCGCCAGCTCGTCGTGGGCCGCGGCCAGCTCCGCGCGCTGCTCGGCGATGACCTCCTGCACCCGCCGCGTGTTGTCCCGGGCCCGCCGCACGTGTTTCTCCGCGAGCTCGGCGATCTCCGTGGCACGGAGGTAGTCGTCGTTCCCGGCGTGCTGATCCTGACCCACGGCGTTGCCCTTCCCGGCGCGTCGGATGGTCGCCCGCTACCCGGGAAAATCCTGATCTACCCTTCCTTTCAGCCACGTTCCCCGCTGTTTCACTTCTCCTACTCCGGGTAAGCGTGCCCCGTGGTTACGCCAGATCTCAGTACTCACAGGCACCTGGTCTCCCAGTTCGCCGGATCCCCGGTACTCGTGGTCGGCGACGTGGTGCTGGACCGCTGGCTGAGCGGCCCCGCCAAGCGCCTGGGCCGGGAGGCCCCCGTCCCCGTCGTCAGCGTGGACCACGCCGAGGAGACCCCCGGCGGCGCGGGCAACACGGCCGCGAACCTGGCCGCGCTGGGCGCCGACGTGCGCCTCGTCGCCGCGGTCGGCGACGATCCCGTCGGCCACGCGCTGCGCCGCGCGCTGCGTGCGCGCGGCGTCTCCGACGAGTACCTCGTCGAGATCCCGGGCCGCACCACGCCCGCCAAGAACCGCCTGCTCACCGGCGGCCAGGTGGTGGCCCGCTACGACCAGGAGCAGGACGGGCCGCTGCCCGGGAGCGCCGGGGCCGCGCTGGCCGGGCGCATCGAGGCCGCCGGTGACGGCTGCGCCGCCGTCGTCGTCTGCGACTACGGCCTCGGCACGGCCGACAAGGCGGTGGCGGCCGCGGTCGCCCGCGTCGACGGCGTGCCGCTGATCGTGGACGCGCACGACGTGTCCGCCTGGCGGGGACACCGCGCCACGGCCGTCGTCCCCAGCTTCGCCGAGGCGCAGCGCCTGCTCGCGGGCGGGCCCGCCGTACGCCCCGAGGACGCCACGCCGTTCCGGAACACCGACCCCTCGGCCTTCAAGAGGCCCGAGCCCCCGGCGTACGGCCGGCCGGGACACCGGGGGGCGGGCGGGACGCGGCGCGACCGGATCGCCTACGTGAGCGAGAACGCCGACGCCGTGCTGGACGCCTGCGGGGCCGACATGGCCGTGGTCACGCTGGACGCCGAGGGGTCGCTGCTGCTGCGGCGCGGCGCCGACCCGCACCGGACCTACTGCACGCCCGCGCCGGAGCTGTCGGCGGTGGGCGCGGGGGACACGTTCACGGCCGCGTTCGCGCTCGGGCTGGCGTGCGGGGGGCCGCCGGAGGCCGCCGCCGACATCGCCCAGTGCGCCGCCGCCGTGGTGGTGCTGCGCGCGGGGACGGCGGTCTGCTCGCGGCGGGACCTGCTGCGCGAGCTGCGCGCCGCCGAGGGGCCGGTCGTGCCGCCCGAGGAGCTGGCGCGCCGCGTGGACGCCCACCGCGCGGGCGGGGCGCGCGTGGTGTTCACCAACGGCTGCTTCGACGTGCTGCACGCCGGGCACGTCAGCTACCTGGAGGAGGCCCGGCGGCTGGGCGACGTCCTGGTCGTGGCCGTCAACAGCGACGCCAGCGTGGCGCGGCTGAAGGGCCCCGAGCGGCCCATCAACCCGGTCGAGGACCGGGCCGCCGTGCTCGCCGCGCTCGGGTGCGTGGACTACGTGACGGTGTTCGAGGACGACAGCCCGGTGCGGGTGCTGGAGATGGTCCGGCCCGACGTGTACGTCAAGGGCGGCGACTACACCCCGCAGATGCTGCCGGAGACGCCGGTCGTCGAACGGCTCGGCGGCGAGGTGCGCATCGTGGAGTACGTCCAGGACCGGTCCACGACCTCCATCATCGAGCGGATCCGCACCCGGTGATGGCCAAGTGATCGACGTCCTCGTCCCCACCAGGGACCGGCCGCACGCGCTCGCCATGACCCTGAGCGGCCTGGCCGCGCAGTCGCTGCCGGACTTCCGTGTCGTGATCGCCGACCAGTCGGACACGCCCGTCGCCGCCGATCCGCTGGTGGCGACCGCGATCCGGCTCGTGGAGCACTCGGGCCGCCCGGTGTCGCTGGAGCGCAACCTGCCCCGGCGGGGGCTGGCGCAGCAGCGAGCGTTCCTGCTGTCGCGGGCCGAGCGCAAGCGGGCGCTGTTCCTCGACGACGACGTGTGGCTGGAGCCGTCCGCGCTGGGCGTGCTGACCGACGCGCTCGCCACGCTGGACTGCGGCTTCGTCGGCTTCGCCGTCCAGGGCCTGTCGTACCTGGGGGACCGCCGCCCGCACGAGCAGATCTACGAGGAGTGGACCGGCGAGGTGCGGCCGGAGCGGGTGCGCCGGGGGACCCCCGCGTGGGACCGGCACCGGCTGCACAACGCCGCCAACCTCACCCACCTGGCCGAACGCGTGGGGGACGGCCGGGCGTGGCAACCGTACAAGATCGCATGGATCGGGGGATGCGTGTTCTACGACCGGGAGAAGCTCGCCGAGTGCGGGGGCTTCGACTTCTGGACCGAGGTCCCGCCCGTGCACTCCGGCGAGGACGTGGTGGCCGAGCTGCGGGTCATGGAGCGGTACGGCGCGGCGGGGCTGCTCCCGAGCCGGGCGTACCACCTGGAGCTGCCGACGACCGTGCCGGTGCGCGACGCCGAGTGCTACGACTACGTGATCGAGGGGGGCTGACATGGACGCCACGGCCGACGCCACGCTGCGGGGGATCGAGAGCATCGCGGTCCTGCGCGCCAACGCCCTCGGCGACTTCATCCTTACCCTGCCGGCGCTGGAGGCGCTGAAGCGGGCCTACCCCCGGGCGCGCGTGACGCTCTTCGGGCTGGACTGGCACACGAGGTTCCTGGCGGGCCGGCCGAGCCCGGTGGACGAGGTGATCGCGGTCCCGCCGATCCCCGGCCTGACCGGGCCGGACGACTGCGACCCGGCCGTGGGCCGCGAGTTCCTGGCGTCGATGCGGGAGCGGGAGTTCGACCTGGCGATCCAGCTCCACGGCGGCGGCCGCACCTCGAACCCGTTCGTCAACGGCCTGGGGGCCCGCCACACGGCCGGCGCCCGCACGCCCGACGCCGAGATGCTGGACCTGTGGGTGCCGTACTTCACCTACCAGCACGAGGCGATGCGCTGCCTGGAGGTCGTCTCCCTGGTGGGCGCGTCCCCCCACGACCGGGTGGAGCCGCGCCTGACGGTGACCGACGCCGACCGCGCGGAGCTGGCCGAGGTGTTCGGCGAGGTCCCCGACCGGCTGGTGGCCGTGCACCCGGGGGCGGGCGACACCCGCCGCCGCTGGCCCCCCGAGCGCTTCGCGGCGGTGGCGGACGCGGTGGCCGAGGAGGGCCACGAGGTGGTCATCACCGCGACCGAGCCCGAGCGCGAGACGGCCGAGAAGGTCGCCGCCGAGATGAGCCACCCGGCCCGCCTGGTGGTGAACGAGCTGACGATCGGCGGCCTGGCCGCCCTCTACGAGCGCTCGCGCCTGCTGATCAGCAACGACACCGGCCCCCGGCACGTGGCGCAGGCCATCGGCACCCCCACCGTGGGCGTCTACTGGTGCGGCAACGTCATCCTCGCCGGCCCCCAGAACCGGGCCAGGCACCGCCCGCTCATCTCCTGGACCATCGCCTGCCCCGAGTGCGGCACCGACTGCGTCCACGGGGAGACCGAGTGCTCCCACACCTGCTCCTTCGTCACGGACGTCCCCACCGAGGCCGTGCGGCACCACGCCCTGGACCTCCTGCGCTGAACGCGCGGAGGGCCCGGAAACGCGAGATCCCGCCCGGTCGGTGACCGGGCGGGATCCGCGAGGGGTGGAGCTATGGGGATTCGAACCCCAGACCTCCTCCATGCCATGGAGGCGCGCTACCAACTGCGCCATAGCCCCGTGCCGCAAGAAGAATCCTAGCGACTTTCCGGAGTCCTCGTGACCGTCAGGAGCGGCGGAGCGGCCCCCAGGCGGTGTCGGCGCCGCGGGGGAGCCAGGGGGCGTCCGCGACGGCGGTGCAGGAGCCGGGGGCGATCTCGGTGAAGCCGGCGTCGCGCACCACCGGCAGGCCGCTGTCCTCCAGGGCCGCCCAGTGCTCCGGGTCGGCCTCGCGCACGGCCAACGCGAAGCCGCTCTCGCGCCACGCCGTGCGCGCCTCCTCGGGGGTGGCCCACCAGGCGAGCTGGGCGGCGTGGCCGACCTGGGCCATGGCCTTGCCCGCGGTCATGCCGAGCCCGGGGTTGAACCAGATCACCGGGGGCTCGAAGGGGCCGGGCTCCTCGGTGTCGGCGAGGTCGGTGCCGGAGACCTGCAGGCGCGACAGGTCGCGCGGCCAGGCGTCGAGCGGCACCGGCGGGTGGACCCGGACCTCGGCGGTGCGGACCGTGACCGTGAGGCCGGGCAGGTCCAGGACGCGGCGCCACTCGGCCCCGCGGGCCCGCCGCACCACCTTGCGGATGCCGGTGGTCTCCCACAGCTTGACGTCGGCGGCCCACTCGCCGGACAGGGCCCGCGGGTCGTCCAGCAGGGCCAGTACGGCTCGCGCCGCCGCCTCCAGCGCGTCGGTGCGCTGGGGCGGGGCGGCGCGCTCGATGCGCACGACGAGTGGGAGCACGCGCTTGTCCGGGTCGTTCACAGCACCATTCTCCGGGATCGGGGCCGGTCAGGCGTCTTCGAGGTAGCGGCCGCGGGCCGCGTACAGCCCGAACAGCAACTGCGCGGCGACCGTGGCGTAGAGCAGGACGAACGGCGCGGTCCAGCCGCCGGTGGACTCGTACAGCACGCCGACCAGCAGCGGGCCGACGCCGGCGATGAGGTAGCCGACGCTCTGCCCGAACGCCGACAGGGCGGCGGTGGCGGGAGCCGTGCGGGTCCGCAGCGCGAACATCATCAGCGCCAGCGGGAACGAGCCCATGCCGAGCGCGACCACGACCACCCAGACCGCCATGGTCGAGGCGGGCGCGAACTGCAGGCCCGCGAAGCCGATGACGTAGAGCGCGACCAGCGCGGCGACCACGGGACGCTGGTCCCGCATGCGCGCGGTGAGCGCGGGCAGCACCAGCGAGATCGGGATGCTCAGCCCGGTGAACAGCGACAGCAGCGCCCCGGCCTCGCCCGCGGAGTAGCCGTTGTCGCGCAGGATCTGGGCGAGCCAGCCGAACATGACGTACGCCACGAGGGACTGGGTGCCGAAGTACCCGGCGACCGCCCACGCCAGCTTGCTGCGGACCAGGAAGCGCAGGCCGTACGGCGAGCGCCCGGCGGTCCCGGCCGAGGAGCCGCGGACCAGCGCGAGCCAGGGCAGGACGGCGACCGCGGCGAACGCGGCCCACACGCCGAGGGCGACGTGCCAGCTCCCGGCGGCCTTCTCGATCGGCACGGTCGCGGCGGCGGCGAGCATGGTGCCCACGGCCAGCGCGGTCGTGTAGACCGTGGTCATCAGCCCGACGCGGGTCGGGAAGTGCTTCTTGATCAGGGTCGGGATCAGCACGTTGCCGACCGCGCCGCCGGCCAGGGCCACGGCGCTGGCGAGCAGGAACACGCCCGCGTGGCCCACGACCGAGCGCACCGCCAGGCCCGCGCCGAGGGTGCCGAGGGCGGCGAACAGCAGCCGGCTGTCCCCGAACCGCCGCGCGAGCGTGGGCGTCAGCGCGCCGACCGACGCGAACATCAGCACGGGCAGCGTGGTCAGCAGGCCGGTGGAGGCGCCGGACAGGCCGAGTGAGTCACGGATCTCGCCCAGGAGCGGCCCCACGCTCGTCACCCCGGTCCGCAGGTTCAGCGCGGCCAGCACGATTCCCAGGACCAGCAGCCAGGCCATCGATCCGTTGCGGGAGGCGCGCAGCGCGACACCTGGCTTCTCGGGGGCAAGCAAAGACATCGGCACTTCCTGACAAGGTGGGGATCATCGAATCATGGGATGATTCGACCAACGACTACACTAACCGCATCCGCAGGCGGCCCTATTCCGGGTCCCGCCCCGCTCCCATCGGGAGGTTGGCCGTGGCTCTTCAGTCAGCGCAGCGGTCCGCACTGGTCGATCAGGTGATCGCGCAGCTCAGAGCCGAGATCGCCGCCGGTTCCTGGCCCGTGGGCTCGCGCATCCCCACCGAGCCCGAGCTGTCGGCCATGCTCGGCGTCGGCCGCAACACCGTCCGCGAGGGCGTCCGCGCTCTCGCCCACGCCGGCCTCCTGGAGATCCGCCAGGGCGCGGGCACCTTCGTGCGCGCCGCGAGCGAGCTGGCGGGCGCCGTACGCCGCCGGGTGGCCGACTCCGAGTGGCGCGAGGCCCTGGAGGTGCGGCGGGCCCTGGAGGTCGAGGCCGCGCGGGGGGCGGCGAGCCGCCGCACCGAGGCGGACATGGCCGGTCTGGAGGCGGCGCTGGCCCGGCGCGAGCAGGCCTGGAGCGGCGGCGACGTGGAGCGGTTCGTCGAGGCGGACGTGCGCCTGCACGAGCTGATCGTGCGGGCGGCGCACAACCGGCTGCTCGCCGACCTCTACGCCGACCTCGGGGACGCCATCCGCACCACCCTGCGCCGGAGCGTGGGGGAGGGGCTGTGCGAGGACAAGTACGTCGACCACTCCCGGCTGATCGCCGCGATCCGGGCCCGCGACGCCCAGGGCGCGGTCCGCGAGGCGTCGGAGTATCTCAGCGACATGCTGGATGGCCTCGACTGATAGAAGCTGCTTCTGCCGATTGAGTGCGATCGATCACGTTTGAGAGGCACTTCTCGGGAAAGCGCTAGAGAAGCTTCTTCTCGGTGCCTAAGCCGCAGGCACACCCCGCCGGACCCACCGGCCCATGGAGGTGTGCGTGCGCTGCCGTTTCCGTTCCGACCCTTACCCCGCCGCCGTGCTCTTCGACCGCGACGGCACGCTGATCCGGGACGTCCCCTACAACGCCGACCCCCGCCGCGTCGAGCCCATGCCCGGCGCCCGCGAGGCGCTGGACCGGCTGCGCGCCGCCGGCGTCCCCGTCGGGGTCGTCACCAACCAGTCGGGGGTCGCCAGAGGCCTGATAGGCCGGGACGAGCTGCGCGCGGTCAACGCCCGGGTCGAGGAGCTCCTCGGCCCGTTCGACGTCTGGGCGATCTGCGAGCACGGCGAGGACGACGGCTGCGACTGCCGCAAGCCCATGCCCGGCCTGATCCTGCGGGCCGCCGCCGCCCTGGGCGTGCGCCCCGCCGACTGCGTCGTCATCGGTGACATCGGCCGTGACATGGGCGCGGCGCAGGCGGCGGGGGCCCGCGGCATCCTCGTCCCCACGAAGGTGACGCTGATCGCCGAGGTGCTCGCCGCGCCCGAACGCGCCGGCGACATCGCCGCCGCGGTCGAGGCCGCGCTCGCCCCGCCCGCGCCCGGCCGCAGGCCGCGGGTGCTCGTCGCCCGCTCCGACAGCCTGGGCGACGTGCTGCTGGCCGGGCCCGCCGTGCGCGCCGTCGCCACCGTGGCCGACGTGACGCTCCTGGCCGGGCCGCGCGGTCGCGCCGCCGCCGAGCTGCTGCCCGGCGCGGACCGGGTGATCGAGTGGGCGGCCCCGTGGGTGGACGCCGACCCCGACCCGGTGGACCCGGCGCACGTGGACCGGCTCGTCGAGCGGGTCAGGTCCGAGGAACCCGACGCCGCCCTCATCCTCACCTCGTTCCACCAGTCGCCGCTGCCGATGGCGCTGCTGCTGCGCCTGGCCGGGGTCCCCTGGATCGGCGCGATCTCCGAGGACTACCCCGGATCCCTGCTGGACCTGCGCCACCGCGTGGACGGCGACCCGCCCGAGTCCGAGCGCATGCTCTCCCTGGCCATGGCCGCCGGGTTCCCCGCCGCGGGCCGCGGCCTGGCCGTGCGGCGGCCTTTGCCGGACGTGTCCGGGCTGGCCGGGCCGGGGTACGTCGTCGTCCACCCCGGCACCTCCGCGCCCGCCCGCGCCTGGCCCCGCGAGCACTTCGCGCGGGCCGTACGGCTGCTCGCGGCCGAGGGCCGGGAGGTGGTCGTCACCGGAGGCGCCGACGAACGCGAGCTGACCGCCTACGTCGCCGGCCGCGACGCCGTGGACCTGGGCGGCAAGCTCGACCTCCCCGAACTCGCGGCGGTCCTCGACGGCGCGGCGGCCGTGGTCGTGGCCAACACCGGCCCCGCCCACCTGGCCGCCGCCGTCGGGGCGCCCGTGGTGTCGCTGTTCGCCCCGACCGTGCCGGCCGAGCGCTGGGCCCCGTACGGCGTGCCACGCGTCGTGCTGGGCGACCAGACGGCTCCCTGCGCGGGCACCCGGGCCCTGACCTGCCCGGTCCCCGGACACCCGTGCCTGTCCTCGGTGTCCCCCGCCGACGTCGTCGACGCCGTCCGCCGCATCGCGCGGCCGGTGGCGTCGCCCTTCATGGAAGAGGTAACACGATGAAGATCGCGATGGTTTCCGAGCACGCCAGCCCGCTGGCGACGATCGGCGGCATCGACGCGGGCGGACAGAACGTCCACGTGGCGGCGCTGGCCCAGGCGGTGGCGAAACAGGGGCACCAGGTGGCCGTCTACACCCGGCGCGACGACCCCGACCTGCCCGAGAGCGTCACCATGGCGCCCGGCGTGGAGGTCGTGCACGTCCCCGCGGGCCCGGCCAAGGAGCTGCCGAAGGACGACCTGCTGCCCTACATCCCCGACATGGGCGCCTGGCTGGGCGAGCGCTGGGCCGAGAACCCGCCCGACCTGGTCCACGCGCACTTCTGGATGAGCGGCCTGGCCTCCATCGCCGGGGCGCGGGAGACCGGGATCCCGGTCGTGCAGACGTTCCACGCGCTCGGCGTGGTCAAGAAGCGCTACCAGAAGGACGCCGACACCAGCCCGGACGGCCGCATCGAGGCCGAGGCCGCGATCGGCAAGCGCGCCGACGCGGTGATCGCCACCTGCGGCGACGAGGTGTTCGAGCTGGCCCGCATGGGCATCCCGCGCCGCCGCGCCCACATCATCCCGTGCGGCGTGGACGTCGAGACCTTCACCCCCGACGGCCCCGCGTGGGAGCGGAACGGCCGCCCCCGGATCGTCTGCCTGGGCCGCCTGGTCCCGCGCAAGGGCCTGGACACCGTCATCGAGGCGCTGTCCCGGGTGCCGCACGCCGAGCTGCTCGTCGCCGGCGGCCCGCCCGCCGAGGAGCTGGACCTGGACCCCGAGGCGTCCCGGCTCCGGGCCGTGGCGGCCCGCGCCGGCGTCGGCGAGCGGCTGCGCATGCTCGGCCGGATCGACCGCTCCGAGGTGCCCGCGCTCATCCGCTCGGCCGACCTCGTCGTGACCATGCCCTGGTACGAGCCGTTCGGCATGGTCCCGCTGGAGGCGATGGCCTGCGGGGTGCCCGTCGTGGCCTCGGCCGTCGGCGGCCACATCGACAGCGTGATCGACGGCGTGACCGGGGTGCACGTGCCCCCGCGCGACCCGCTGACGCTCGCCAAGGTCCTGCGCGACCTGCTCGACGACCAGACCAAGCGCGGCGCGTACGGCATCGCCGGGGCGGACCGGGCCCGCGCCCGCTTCGCCTGGGACCGGGTCGCCACCGAGACCCTCGGCGTCTACACGCGCCTCGTGGGAGCCGGCTCGGCCGCGGCGGCGGCGGGCGGGACGCCCTCGTGAAGAGGCCGCGCCCGGGCGGCGAGGCTCCGCCCCGGTGACCCGGCGGAGGCGACGCGCGACCGGCAGACCGGCCGCGAGACCAGGAGGAGAGGACGGAGATGACCACGCTCACCCATCTGGACGACCTGACGGAGGCCCTGGCGGCCTTCCGGCCCAGCGCCGGGCACCTGGAGGCGTGGGCCCGCCACCTCGCCGGGGTGTTCGCGGCCGGGGGGAAACTGCTGGCGTGCGGGAACGGCGGCAGCGCGGCCGAGGCGCAGCACCTCACCGCCGAGCTCGTCGGCCGCTACCGGGACGAACGCAAACCGCTGCCCGCGATCGCGCTGCACGCCGACACCTCCAGCACCACGGCGATCTGCAACGACTACGGCCACGAGGAGGTGTTCGCCCGGCAGGTGCGGGCACACGGGCGCCCCGGCGACGTGCTCATCTGCCTGTCCACCAGCGGGGCGAGCCGCAACCTGCTGTCCGCGGCCGTCGCCGCCCGCGAGTGCGGGGTCACGGTCTGGGGCTTCACCGGGCCGGTGCCGAACCCGCTGGCCTCGCTGTGCGACGACGTGATCCCCGTGGAGGCGCGGGAGGCCTGCACCGTCCAGGAGGTGCAGCTCGCGGCCGTGCACATGCTGTGCGAGGCGCTGGACGAGATCGTGCTCGCCCAGCCGCCCGCCGCCGGCGTCGTGCCCGGCCTCACCACCCCGGCCGGGACCACCACCGCGCCCGCCACCGCGCCCGCCACCGCGGCCGCCTCCGCCGGCGCCGCCGCGGCGGCCTCCGCCGCGCCCGGGCCCGCGACGCCGGCCGCCTCGCCGCCGTCACCGCGCCGGGCCACCTCAGGCGGGCGCGGCGCCGGGGCGCCGGGGGCGGCCACGCCGCGAGGACGCGGCGCTCTCCGGGGGACCACGCCATGACCGGACCCCTCGTCGTGGTCGGTGACGCGCTGCTGGACATCGACCTGGACGGCACCAGCGACCGCGTCGCGCCCGACGCCCCCGTGCCCGTCGTCAACTGCACCGGCGAGCACGCCCGCCCCGGCGGCGCCGGACTCGCCGCGCTGCTGGCCGCGCGGGAGGGGCGCGAGGTCGTGATCGTCACCGCCCTCGGGGACGACGACGCCGGGCAGACCCTGTGGCGGCTGCTGTCCCGCCGCGTCCGTGTCGTGCGGCTCCCGCTGCGCGGCCGCACACCCAGCAAGATCCGTATCCGCGCGCGGTCCCAGACCCTGCTGCGGCTGGACGTCGGCGAGGGGGTCGCGGGCAGCGGGCCCGTCGGCTCGGCCGTGCTCGACGCCCTCCGCTCCGCCTCGGCCGTGCTGGTCAGCGACTACGGGAGGGGAGTCACCGCGCATCCGGTCCTGCGGTCGTACCTGGCCCGCGTGGCGGCGTCCGCGCCGACCGTGTGGGACCCGCACCCGCGCGGCGCCCCGCCCGTGGCCGGGGCCGCGCTGGCGACCCCGAACGAGTCCGAGGCGGCCGCGCTCTCGCCCGGCCACCTGCGCACGCCCCAGGAGCACGCCGCCCACCTGGCCCGCCAGTGGGGGGCCGAGGCCGTCGCGGTCACCCTGGGCGCGAAGGGCGCCCTGCTGTCCACCGGCTCGGGCACGCCGCTGACCGTGCCCGCCTCGCCCGCCGGGCCGGCCGCCGACACCTGCGGCGCGGGGGACAGCTTCGCCGTCGCCGCCGCCTGGGCGCTGGCCGACGGGCTGCCGACGGGCGAGGCGACCGCGCGAGCCGTACAGGCGTCGAGTGAATACGTGGCGGGCGGAGGCGTGACCACGCTGTTCGAGGGGGACACCCCGCAGCGAGGGCGCCGGCAGTCCCGGCCCCGGATCTGGGACGCCCTGACCGCGCTCGACGACCCACGGAAGGAGAAGGTCACATGGACCGTCCCGGAAGAGTGCTGATCACCGGAGGCGCCTCGGGCCTCGGCGCCGCCGTCGCGGCGGCGGTGGCCAAGGACGGCGGCACGCCGCTGATCATCGACCGGGTGCCCCCCGGGTCCGACTTCGAGCACGTGCAGGCCGACCTGTCCGACCGCGCCGCCGCCGAACGCGCCGTGCACTGCCTGGCCCGGCGCGCCGACGGGCTCGACGCGATCGTCACCGCCGCGGGCACCGACGCCTGCGGGACGCTGCGCGACGTGCCCGCCGACACCTGGGAGCACGTGCTGTCGGTGAACCTGCTCGGCACGGTCTCGGTCGTGCGGGCCGCCCTGCCGTACCTCTGCGCCAGCCACGGCAAGGTCGTCACCGTGGCGTCCACGCTGGGGGTCCGGGCGCTGAGCGACGCCACCGCGTACTGCGCCTCCAAGTTCGGCGTCGTCGGCTTCACCCGGGCGCTGGCCGCCGAGCTGGCCGGGGAGGTGGGGGTGACCCTGCTGATCCCGGGCGGCATGCAGACGGCGTTCTTCGACGGGCGCGACGAGAAGTACAAGCCGCCGGCCGACGCCGCGCTCAACGACCCGGCCAACGTGGCCGAGACGATCCTGTTCGCGCTGCGCCAGCCCCCCGGGTGCGAGGTCCGCGAACTCGTGGTCTGCCCGTCCAGGGAGACCTCCTGGCCGTGAGCCGGGTCCTCGTCCTGCGCGCGCTGGGCGTCGGCGACCTCCTGACCGCCGTCCCCGCGCTCCGCGCGATCCGCCGGGGACGTCCCGGCGACCACATCACGCTGGCCGCCCCCGCGTGGCTCGCCGACCTGGTCCCGCTCATCGGGGCCGTCGACGAGCTGCTCCCGGCGGGAGAGCTGGAGCCGATCCGCGCGCGGGGCGAGGACCTCGCGGTGAACATGCACGGCTGCGGCCCCCGCAGCCACTGCCTCCTCAAGGCCACCGGGCCGGGCCGCCTGTGGGCCTACGCGAACCCCGTCGCGGGCTTCGCCGACGGCCCGCGCTGGCGGGAGGACGAGCACGAGGTGGCCCGCTGGTGCCGCCTCGTCGAGTGGTACGGCCTGCGCCCGGACCCCCGCGACCTGTCGCTGGCGGTCCCGGACGCGCCCAGCCCGGCCCCCGGCGCGATCGTCGTGCACCCGGGCGGCAAGTCCCCGGCCCGCCGCTGGCCCGCGGGCCGCTTCGCCGAGGTGGCCCGCGCCCTGGCCGCGGACGGGCACGAGATCGTGGTGACCGGGAACGCCGCCGAGGAGTCCCTGGCGGAGGCGGTCGGCTGCCGCAGCCTCGCCGGCCGCACCTCCCTCGCCGAGCTGTGCGCCCTCATCGCGGGCGCCCGCCTGGTGATCACCGGTGACACCGGGGCCGCCCACCTCGCCACGGCGTACGGCACCCCGTCCGTCATCGTCTTCGGGCCCATCCCGCCCACCCGCTGGGGCCCGCCGCCCGGCCCGCGGCACACCGTCCTGTGGCCCGGCACCACGAGCGACCCCGACGCCGACCGCCCCGGGCCCGAGCTCCTGGCGACCACGCCCGCCATGGTCCTGGCCGCCGCCCGCGCCCACCTGCGCGTCCCCGCCCGCTGAGCCGCCCTCACGCGAGAGCGGGACCGGGAGGCGGGACCGGGGGGGGCCGCGGGTCCTAGGACTAATGCCGGAGGGCTGACGGGCGTCGAATGTCCGCGATGAGTGGGATCGTGGATGAATGAGCAACACAACGGATCTGCCTGCCGAAGAAGAGCGCGTGAAGCGGAACGTGCCTCCCTGGGTCGTCCTCGCCCTGGTGTGCATGGCGCAGTTCATGGTCGTCCTCGACGTGTCCGTGGTGAACGTCGCGCTGCCCGCCATCGCCGCCGATCTGAAGGTGGAGGCCGAGGGGCTCCAGTGGATCGTGAACGCCTACGTGCTGACCTCCGCCGGGTTCCTCCTGCTCGGCGGGCGGGCCGCGGACCTGTTCGGGCGGAAGCTGGTCTTCATCCTGGGCCTCGTGCTGTTCTCGGTGTCGAGCCTGGTCGGCGGCTTCGCCGACACCCCCGGCGTGCTGATCGCGGCGCGTGCCGTCCAGGGCCTGGGCGCGGCCGTCCTGTCCCCGGCCACCCTGACGATCCTGACCACCACGTTCGCGGACGGCCCGATGCGCGCCAGGGCCATCGCGACCTGGGGCGCGGTCGGCGCGGCCGGGGGCGCGGCCGGGTCCGTGGTGGGCGGCGTGCTCACCGACCTCGTGTCCTGGCGGTGGATCCTGCTGATCAACGTGCCGATCGGCGCGGTCGCCGTCGCGGTGGCCCTCCTGGCGCTCGCCGAGAGCCGGGACGCCACCCGCGCGCGCAGGCTGGACGTGACCGGGGCGGTGCTGGTGACGCTGGGGCTCACCGCGCTGGAGTACGGACTCGTCGGCACCCACGACCACGGGTGGGGGTCGGCGCGGGCGCTCGTGCCGATGATCGTGGGCGCGCTCGCGCTCGCGGCGTTCGTCCTGTGGCAGGCCCGCTTCGCCGCCGCGCCGCTGATGCCGCTGCGGATCTTCCGGTCCCGGTCGGTCACCGGGGCCAACCTCGTGCAGTTCCTGCTCGGGGTCGCCGGGTTCGCCGTGTGGTACTTCCTGTCGCTCTACATGCAGAACGTCCTCGGCTACACCGCGATCCAGGCCGGGCTGGCGTTCATCCCGCACACCACGATGATCATCATCGCGTCGAAGTCCACGCCCCGGCTGGTGGCCCGGTTCGGGTTCCGCCCGCTGCTCGTGGTCGGCGCGCTGATCTCCGCCTCGGGCTTCCTCTGGCAGGCCCAGATCACCCCCGGCAGCGGCCTGGTGACCGGCGTGCTGCTGCCCGGCATGCTCATCACCGGCGGCATGGGCCTGACCTTCGCCCCGATCGCGATGGCCGCGACCTCCGGGGTGAGCCACGACGAGGCCGGGCTCGTCTCCGGCGTGCTCAACTCCTCCCGCCAGGTGGGCGGCTCGCTGGGGCTGGCCGCCCTCGCGACCGTCTCCACCACCCACACCGCCTCCCTGGCCGCGGGCACGCCCGCCCCGGCCGCGCTCACGGCGGGCTACGCGCTGGCCTTCCTGGTCTGCGCGGGCGTCCTGCTGGCGGCGGCCGCCGCCGTGTTCGCCCTGCCCCGGGCCCGCGCCTGAGCCCGCCTGCCGCGCTGCCCGCGGCTGCCCGCCTGCGCACGCGCCCGCCGTCGTCCGACGCCCTCTGATCACGGCTGGCGGCCGTGCCGCCGCCTCCGCCGCCCGCGTCCCCGGACCCGTTCCGGGGCGCGGGCGTCCCCCCGCCGCGCGGCCGTACGGCCCGGGCGCGGCGGCTCCCCGCCGTACGGCGTGCGCGGGTGACGCGTCGCACATCCGGCGGGGGTGACAGGGGGGTGTTCCACTCCTATGCTACCAAGCAAGCGTTAGGTAACGTTGCGGGAGACGCCGATGGCTCAGCACGACGGGTTCTACATCGCAGGAGAGTGGGTCGCGCCGGCGGGGCCGGGGATCATCGAGGTGGTCTCGCCGCACACCGAAGAGGTGATCGCCAAGGTCCCCGAGGGCGGCGCCGCCGACATCGACAGGGCGGTGGCGGCCGCGCGGAAGGCGTTCGACGAGGGCCCCTGGCCGCGCCTGTCGCCGGAGGAGCGGGCCGACGCGCTCGCGCGCCTGACCGGGCTGTACGAGGCGCGGCAGGAGGAGATGGCCCAGACGATCACCGCGGAGATGGGCTGCGCCATCAGCTTCTCCCGGGTGATGCAGGCCGCCGTGCCGCTGGAGCTGCTGCGCAAGACCGTCGCGTACGCCCGGGAGTACCCCTGGGAGGAGGAGCGCCGGGGCGACTACGGCCCGGCGATCGTGCGCCGCGAGCCTGTCGGCGTCGTCGCGGCGATCGTCCCCTGGAACGCCCCGCAGGTCGTCACGATCTCCAAGGTGGCCCCGGCCCTGCTCGCCGGGTGCTCGGTCGTGCTCAAGCCCGCCCCCGAGGCGCCGCTCGACGCCTTCCTGCTCGCCGAGATGGCCCACGAGGCGGGCATCCCCGCCGGCGTCCTCAACGTCGTGCCCGCCGGGCGCGAGGTCGGCGAGCACCTGGTGCGCCACCCGGACGTGGACAAGGTGGCCTTCACCGGCTCCACCGCCGCCGGGCGCCGCATCGCCTCCATCTGCGGCGAGCACCTCAAGCGGTGCACCCTGGAGCTGGGCGGCAAGTCCGCGGCGATCTTCCTGGACGACGCCGACCTCGACGCGGCGATGGGCTGGATCCCGCCCGCCTCGTTCATGATCAGCGGTCAGGCGTGCACCCTGCAGAGCCGCATCCTGGTCTCCCGCCGCCGCCACGACGAGATGGTGGACCGGCTCGTGCAGCTCGCCCGCACGATGAAGGTGGGCGACCCGTCCGACCCCGAGACCTGGATCGGCCCCCTGGTCAGCAGCCGCCAGCGCGACCGCGTCGAGGGGTACGTCCGGCTCGGCGTCCAGGAGGGCGCCAAGATCGCGGCGGGCGGCGGCCGGCCGTACGACCGGGGCTGGTACGTCGAGCCGACGGTCTTCGTCAACGTGAGCAACGACATGCGCATCGCCCGCGAGGAGATCTTCGGTCCGGTCGTCGGCGTCATCCCCTTCGACGACGAGGAGGAGGCCGTGCGCATCGCCAACGACAGTGAGTACGGCCTGGCCGGGAGCGTCTGGACGGCCGACGTGGACCACGGCGTGGAGGTCGCCCGGCGGATCCGCACCGGCACGATCGGCGTGAACTACTACAACAGCGAGCTGTGCGCGCCGTTCGGCGGGTTCAAGGCCAGCGGCATCGGGCGGGAGTTCGGGCCCGAGGGGATCCACGCGTACGTGGAGTACAAGTCGATCGCCCGCCTCGGGTGACGCGCGGCGGCCGCCGTCTCCCCGCCCGCGTGCGGCGGGACCGGGAGGCGGCGGCCGCGGCTAGGTGAGGACGTCGGGCCGGGGGATCCCCTCGGCGTCGCACAGCGCGTGGTAGCCGCGCAGGGCGGTCTCCCCGTTGACCACGCCGGTGATCGCGCCGTCCTCGCCGTACTCGATGTACGCGCCTTCGAGCACGAAGATGATCTCGGTCTCCTCCGTGTTGTCCTCCGGCACCTGGAGCGTGTGGAAGGACCCGGCGGGCTCGAAGACGAAGCTGCCCGCGACGTGGACGGCCTCCTGCTCCTTGTAGCGCCAGCGGCCCGAGATCGTGTAGGCGTGCACGGCGCCGGTGTGCATGTGCCTGGGGAGCTCGAAGCCGGGCTTGAACCGGTTGCGGACGACCCAGGCCCCGGTTTCGGGTGAGACCCTGAGCACCTGGACGCCCACCTTGCCCGCGTAGACCAGGGGCAGTTCGCCGGTGTTCACATGGCTGACGACCTGTGCGGGGAGTGTCATGCTCCCATAAATACAAGCGCTTGCTTGGTAATGCAACCTCTGGCGCGCCGCGCTTTGTGCCGTAGCGTTCCTTACATGGGTAGTCAGATGCCCTCTCTTGGCGTGGAGGAAGAATTCCACCTCGTGGACCCCCGCACGCGCCTGCTGGCGCCGGAGGCGGAGGCCCTGCTCGGCAGGCTCGGCGACGGCAGGTTCGTCGGCGAGATGCAGCGCTCGACGGTGGAGACCAACAGCAGCCCGTGGCAGGGCCTGGACGAACTCGGCCACGAGCTCCGTGAGCTCCGGCGCGAGCTGTGCGCGGCGGCGGCCGAGGCGGATCTCGCCCCGGTCGCGGTCGGCACGGTCCCGCTGGCGAACGCCGGTTCGCTGGCGCTCACCCCCGACGAGCGCTTCGCGCGCATGCACGAGGACTACCAGCAGGTCGTGCGCGAGCAGCTCATCTGCGGCATGCAGGTCCACGTCAGCGTCCCCGACCGGGACCTGGCCGTCGCCGTCGTGCCGCGCGTCGCCCCCTGGCTCCCGGTGCTGCTCGCGATCAGCGCCAGCTCGCCGTACTGGCTGGGGGCCGACAGCGGGTACGCGAGCTGGCGCACCCTCGTCTGGCAGCGGTGGCCGACGGCGGGGCCGAGCGGTCCCTTCGAGTCGGCCGCCCACTACGACCGGCTGGTGGACGACCTGGTGGCCTCGGGCGTGATCAGCGACCGGGGGATGATCTACTTCGACGTGCGCCCGTCCGCGCACGTGCCCACGCTGGAGCTGCGCGTCTGCGACGCCTGCCCCCAGGTCGAGGACGTGCTGCTCGTGGCCGGCCTGTTCCGGGGCCTGGTCACCGCCGCGGGCTGGGAGGCCGAGGCGGGCGGTCCGCGGCCCGAGCCGGTGCGCGGGGAACTGCTGCGGGCGGCCACCTGGCGGGCGGCCCGGTCGGGCATGGAGGGCGAGCTCTTCCATCCCCGGGACGGCACCCGCGCCAAGGCCCCCGACATGCTCCGCAAGCTGATCGCCGAGATACGGCCCGCGCTGGAGGCCAACGGCGACTGGGAGCGCGTCAACGCCCTGGCGGCGGAGGCCCTGGGCCGGGGCAGCGCCGCGGCCCGCCAGCGCATGGCCTACACCCGCCGCGGCGCGCTGTCCGACGTCGTGGACCTGATGATCGAGGAGACCGCCTCCTGCGGGTAAAGGAACGGTCGGGGCATCGGACGCCCGGGAATGGTCACTTCGGGCGAGGGTACGTCGCGGACAGTCCAACGTCGTGCGCAGCGGCACTTCAACGTCGTGCGCGGCGGCGCGGCGGGCCGTGACGGAGAGGTGATCCGGGTGACGTATGCCGAGACCGGCGTCGTGAAGACGAACGTGCCCGCGCGGCTCGACCGGCTCCCCTGGTCGCGCTGGCACTGGATGATCGTCATCGGGCTCGGGACCGTCTGGATCCTGGACGGCATCGAGGTCACCATCATCGGCAACCTCGCGCCCCAGATCGCCAAGCCGGGCAGCGGCCTGGACATCACCCAGGCGCAGATCGCCGGGTTCGGCGGCGCGATCTACATCCTCGGGGCGTGCACGGGAGCGCTGTTCTTCGGCTGGCTGACCGACCGGTTCGGCCGGCGGAAACTCTTCATGATCACGCTGGGCGTCTACCTGCTGGCGACCGCGCTGACCGCCTTCTCGTTCGCGCCGTGGTGGTTCTTCCTCTTCCGGTTCTTCACCGGCTTCGGCATCGGCGGGGAGTACGCCGCGATCAACTCCGCGATCGACGAGCTGATCCCCGCCCGGCACCGGGGCCGTATCGACGTCATCATCAACGGCAGCTACTGGCTGGGCGCGGCCGGCGGCGCGCTGCTCACCGTCCCGCTGCTGAACGACTTCTCGGTTTACCTGGGCTGGCGCCTGGCGTTCGGGCTGGGCGTGGTGCTCGGCCTGGGCATCCTGCTGGTCCGGCGGCACGTCCCGGAGAGCCCGCGCTGGATGTTCATCCACGGGCGCGGGCAGCAGGCCGAGGACCTGGTCAAGGGCATCGAGGACGAGGTCGAGCGCGAGACCGGGCGGCGCCTCGACCAGCCGCGGCAGACGATCACGATCCACCAGCGCAAGACCATCGGCTTCGGGCGCATCGCCCACACGATGTTCGCGAAGTACCCCAAGCGCACGGTCCTGGGGTTCTCCCTGTTCGTGGGGCAGGCGTTCCTGTACAACGCCATCACCTTCGGCTTCGCGCAGATCCTGAGCACCTTCTACAAGATCGACACGGACACCGGGTACTACTTCGCGGTGATCGCGATCGGCAACTTCCTCGGGCCGCTGACCCTGGGGCACCTGTTCGACACGGTCGGGCGCAAGCCGATGATCTCCGGGACGTACATCGGGTCCGGCCTGCTGCTCTTCGGCACGGCGTGGCTGTTCAGCCAGCACGTGCTCTCGGCGGTCACGCTGACGGCGTGCTGGGCGGTGGTGCTGTTCTTCGCCTCGGCGGGCGCGAGCTCGGCCTACCTCACGGTCAGCGAGATCTTCCCGATGGAGACGCGGGCGATGGCGATCGCGTTCTTCTACGCCATCGGCACCGCGGCGGGCGGCATCGCCGGTCCGCTGATCTTCGCCAACCTCGTGGAGAGCGCCAAGGTCTCCGACACCGTCCTGGCCTTCTGCATCGGGGCGACCCTCATGGTCCTGGCCGGGATCGTGGAGTTGTTCCTCGGGGTGAAGGCCGAGCAGAAGAGCCTGGAGAGCATCGCCGAACCGCTCACGGCCCACAAATGACCCCCGCTCCTGCGAGGGCTTCGGGCGATCACACCTCGCATCCGCCGGTCATCCGGCGTCTTGTGGCTCGCGGATCGGAGGGCTAGGCTCGTCCTCCGTGACGACGTTCCGGATCAGTGAGGCCGCCGCGCTGCTCGGCGTGAGCGCCGACACCGTGCGCCGCTGGGTGGACGGCGGGCGGCTCGCCGCCTCCCGCGACGCGCACGGCCACCGCCTCGTCTCGGGGCCCGACCTGGCCGCCTTCGCCCGGTCCCAGGCCGCGCGGGAGGAGGGCGCGGTCCCGTCCTCGGCCAGGAACCGCTTCCGCGGCATCGTCACGGACGTGCGCCGCGACGCGGTCATGGCCCGCGTGGAGATCGCCGCCGGGCCGTTCCGCGTGGTGTCCCTCATGAGCCGCGAGTCCGCCGACGAGCTCGGCCTCGAACCCGGCGTGGTCGCCACCGCGGTGATCAAGTCCACCAACGTCGTCGTCGAGCTCGCCGACTAGCCGAGGAGCGCCCGGTGAACCCTCCCCGATCGTCCGTACGGCGCCGCGCCCGCGCCCTCCTGGACCGGGTGCGGCCGCCCGCCCGCCGCGCCGCCGGGCGGGACGCGGCCGCTCACGCCGTACGGCCCGGCGGCCCCGCGCGGCGGCCGGGCCGTACGGCCGCCCTCGGTCTCCTGCTGGCGGCGCTGGTGGCGACGGCGGCGTGCGGCGGGGCGAAGGGCGACGGGACGCCCGCGGGCGCGGGGAAGACGCAGGGGCCGCGGACGCTCACGGTGTTCGCGGCGGCGTCGCTCACGGAGACGTTCACCGAGCTGGGCCGGGAGTTCGAGACCCGGAACCCGGGGGTGAAGGTGCGCTTCAACTTCGCCGGCAGCTCGACCCTCGTCCGGCAGATCGAGCAGGGGGCCGCCGCCGACGTGCTCGCCACCGCCGACCGCGCCACGATGGCCGGGACCGGCGCCGGGGGCCGGGTGTTCGCGCGCAACCGGCTGGAGATCGCGGTGCCGCCGGGGAACCCCGGCCGGGTGCGGGCGCTGAAGGACCTGGCCGGGCGGGACGTCAAGGTCGCCCTGTGCGCGCGCAAGGTGCCCTGCGGGGCCGCCGCGGCCAAGGCCCTGGACGCGGCGGGCGTCGAGGTCACGCCGGTGACGCTCGAACAGGACGTCAAGGGCGCGCTGACCAAGGTCCGCCTGGGCGAGGTCGACGCCGCGCTCGTCTACCGCACCGACGTCCGCGCCGCCAAGGGCGCGGTCACCGGGATCGCCTTCCCCGAGGCGGCCGCCGCGATCAACGAGTACCCCGTCCGCGCTCTCCGCGGCACCCCCGACGCGGCCGCCTTCGTGGACCTGGTCACCTCGGCCAAGGGCCGCGAGATCCTGGCCGCCGCGGGCTTCGACGCCCCATGACCTCCCCGTCCGCGCCCCGCGACGCCGTACGGCGGGACCCGGGCCGGCCCGGGCGGACGGGGCCGGGCCGGGGGGCGGTCGTGCGCGGGCGCGTGCCGTGGGCGCTCGCGGTCCCGGCGGTGATCGGGCTGGCGTTCCTCGTGCTGCCGCTCGCCGGGCTGCTGGTGCGCGCGCCGTGGGCGACGCTGGGGGAGCGGCTGGCCCGCCCCGCGGTGCTGGAGGCGCTGCGGCTCTCGCTCGTGAGCGCGACCGCCGCGACCGTGATCTGCCTGGTGTTCGGGGTGCCGCTGGCCTGGCTGCTGGCGCGCGTGGACTTCCGGGGCAAGCGCGTCGCCCGCGCGCTGGTCACCGTGCCGCTGGTGCTGCCGCCGGTCGTGGGCGGGGTGGCGCTGCTGCTGGTGTTCGGGCGGCGCGGGCTGCTCGGGCAGTGGCTGGAGAGCGGGCCGGGCGTCACGCTGCCGTTCACCACGGCCGGGGTCGTGCTGGCGGAGGCGTTCGTGGCGATGCCGTTCCTGGTGATCAGCGTGGAGGGGGCGCTGCGCGGGGCGGACACGCGGTTCGAGGACGCCGCCGCCACGCTGGGGGCCTCGCGCTGGACGGTGTTCCGGCGGATCACGCTGCCGCTGGTCGCGCCGGGGATCGCCGCCGGGGCGGTGCTGTGCTGGGCGCGCGCGCTCGGCGAGTTCGGCGCCACGATCACCTTCGCCGGGAACTTCCCCGGGACGACGCAGACCATGCCGCTGGCGGTGTACGAGGCGCTGGAGACCGACCCGGAGGCGGCGATCGTGCTCAGCCTGGTCCTGCTCGCCGTGTCCGTGGTGGTGCTCGCGGGACTGCGCGACCGATGGGTGGGCACGTCGTGAGCCTGGACGCGCGGATCACCGCCGAGCTGCCGGGGTTCCGGCTCGACCTGGCGCTGTCGGCCGCCCCCGGCGAGGTCGTGGCGCTGCTCGGGCCCAACGGCGCGGGGAAGACCACCACGCTGCGCACCCTGGCCGGGCTCGGGCCGCTCGCCGCCGGGCACATCCGGATCGACGGCGCCCCCGTGCACCACCTCCCGGCTGAGAAGCGGCGGATCGGCGTGGTGTTCCAGGACTACCTGCTGTTCCCGCACCTGACGGCGCTGGAGAACGTCGCCTTCGGGCCCCGCTGCCAGGGCGTCCCCAAGGCGCGGGCGCGGGCGCTGGCGATGGAGTGGCTGGAGCGCGTCGGGCTCGCCGGCCACGCGGGGGCCCGGCCCCGGGCCCTGTCCGGCGGGCAGGCGCAGCGGGTGGCGCTGGCCCGGGCGCTCGCGGTCGAGCCCCGGCTGCTGCTGCTGGACGAGCCGCTGGCCGCGCTCGACGCGCACACGCGGCTGGAGGTCCGGTCCGGGCTGCGGCACCGGCTGTCCGCGTTCGACGGCGCGACCGTGCTGGTCACCCACGACCCGCTGGACGCCATGACGCTGGCCGACCGGCTCGTCGTCATCGAGCGCGGGCGCGTGGCGCAGGAGGGCCCGCCCGCCGAGGTGGCGCGGCATCCGCGGACCGACTACGTGGCGAGGCTGGTCGGGCTGAACCTGTACCGGGGCGAGGCGGACGGGCACGAGGTGCGCCTGAACGGCGTCCGCCTGCACGTGGGCGCGGCCCACCGCGGCCCGGTCTTCGTGGCGTTCTCCCCGGCCGCGGTCGCGCTCTACCGCTCCCGCCCCGACGGCACCCCCCGCAACCTGTGGCGGGCCCGGATCGCCGGGGTCGAACGGCACGGCGACAACGTCCGCGTCCGGCTCGACGACCCCTTCCCCGTCTCCGCCGACATCACCCAGGCCGCCCTCGCCGACCTGGCCCTCGCCCCCGGGCAGCACGTCTGGGCCGCCGTCAAGGCCACCGAGACCACCGCCTACCCCGCCTGACCCGCCTACCCCGCCTACCCCGCCTGGCCCGCCTGGCCCGGCGTCCGCGCCGCGCCCGTCCCGGGGGCGTCTCGCGGCGCATGCCGTACGGCGTGGCGGGGCCCGTCGCGCGGTGTGGCGGGGCGCTCGCCGTGCGGGGTCGGCGGCAGCCGTACGGGGGGCCGGAGGCGCTTTCCTCGGGCGGACCCCCGGGCGGGGGAGGGGCGTCACCCGCTGTCGGGAGTGCGGCGCGCGGGCCGCTGGTTATCGTCGCGGCCATGGCTGATTCGGGAGGGTTCCGGCGGTGGCCGGCGTACGCGGTGGCGGCGCTGTTCCTGGCGTACGCCGCGGGGAAGGCCGTCTACGCCGCGCGCGGGCTGCTCGGCTTCCCCGGCGGCCCGCCCGTGTCCGCCGGGGAGGAGGCCGCCTACTTCCTGGACGCCTCCGTCGCGCAGTGGCTCGCGAGCGCGTCCGGGGTGCTGGGGGCGGGCGTCGCCGTCGCCACGGTCACGCCGCGCGGGCGCAGGGCGCCGCGGCGGCCGATGCTGGCCGCGCTGGGCGTGGTCCTGCTGGCGGTGCTCGGCGGCGGGGGCGTCATGGCCGTGGACGCGTTCGCCGGCCTCGGCGTGGGCTGGCGGTGGTACCACGGCCTGCTCGGGCTGGCCGCGATCGGGCTGACCCTGGAGATGTCCCGCTCCTACGCGAGGGCGACGAGGCGCGCGACCGGCTGATCCGGTGCCCCCGGCCCCCGCGCGGGGCGCGTCCCCGGGCGGGCGCCGCCGTACGGGGGCACGCCCGGCGGTCAGCAGGCGCAGGAGATGCCGTCGGCCGGAGCGGTGAGGGGGTCGACGGGGTTGGTCCGGAGGCCGGAGGAGGTCTCGGTGGGGAAGCCCTCGCGGACCCAGTACTCGTAGCCGCCGATCATCTCCTTGACCCGGTAGCCGAGGCGGGCGAACTCCAGCGCGGCGCGGGTGGCGCCGTTGCAGCCGGGGCCCCAGCAGTAGGTCACGACCGTCGCGTCCGGGTCGATCAGGTCCCGGGCGCGCTCGGCGATCTGGGCGGTGGGCAGGTGGATCGCGCCGGGCAGGTGGCCCTGGTCCCAGCCCGCCTGGGCGCGGGAGTCCACCACGACCACGCCGGGGACGCCGGAGACCAGGTCGGCCCGCACGTCGCTGACGTCCGCCTCGTACGCCAGCCGGCCGGTGAAGTGCGCGATCGCGTCGGCGTTGGCGGCGGCGGGGACGCTCAGGACGGCGGAGGCGACGGTGGGTACGGGCGTGACGGCGGCTACGGGCAGGGCGGTGGCGGCGGGCATGGTGGTGGCGGTGGGCATGGTGGCGGACATGTGAGTGCTCCTTCGTGCTTCTGCCGGGGGTTCGCGGGCTCGGCTCCCCGGTGGCACGTCGATGTTCCCGCGCGGCCGCCCGCCCGCGACAGTGGCGTGAACGCCGCGTACCGCTAAGATCTCGCCATGCGCAGGGATCTGCTGTCGGGCGCCACCGTGTCCGTCCTCGCGTTCGACGGGATGGCCCCCTTCGAGCTCGGCGCGGTGGTGGAGGTGTTCGGGCTGCCCCGGCCCGAGCTGGACGTCCCCTGGTACGACCTGCGGGTCTGCGCCGAGACCACGGAGCCGCTGCGGATCGTCGGCGGCTTCACGATGAGCGCCCGGCACGGCCTCGACGTGTTCGCCGCCGCGGACACCGTGATCGTCCCCGGCGTCGCCGACGTGCGCGCGGAGGTCTCCCCGGCGGTGGTCGCGGCGCTGCGGACCGCCCACGCGCGCGGGGCCCGGGTGGTGTCGATCTGCTCGGGCGCGTTCGCGCTGGCGGCGGCCGGGCTGCTGGACGGGCGCGAGGCGACCACGCACTGGAAGTACGCCGGACTGCTGCGGACGCTCCACCCGCGGGTGCGCGTCAACCCCGACGTGCTGTACGTGGACCACGGCGACGTGCTGACCAGCGCGGGGAGCGCGGCCGGGCTCGACCTGTGCCTGCACCTCGTGCGCAAGGACCACGGCGCGAAGATCGCGAACGCGGTGGCGCGGCGGCTGGTGATCCCGCCGCACCGCGAGGGCGGCCAGGCCCAGTTCATCGAGGCCCAGGTCCGCGACATGGGCGAGGAGGACGACGCGATCGCGCGCAGCATGGCGTGGGCGCTGGCGAACCTGGCCGAGCCGATCACCGTCGCCGCGCTGGCGAGGGAGGCGCGCATGGCGCCGCGCACCTACATCCGCCACTTCACCCGGCGCACCGGCACCAGCCCGATCCGCTGGATCATCACCCAGCGGATCAACGCCAGCCTGCCGCTGCTGGAGTCGTCCACGGCCCCGGTCGAGGAGGTGGGCGCGGCGGTCGGCTTCGAGAGCCCCGCGACGTTCCGCCACCACTTCACCCGCGCCGTCCGCACGTCCCCGTCGGCGTACCGCAAGGCCTTCCACCGCGCCTGAGACCCCGTACGCCGGAGGAGCGCGCCGGTCCCGCCCGCGACGCGGGGGGCGGGGGCGGGGAGGCGGGCGGGCCGCCGTACCGGCCGGTCAGGACCGCCAGAGGTCGGTGACGTTCACGCCGACGTCGGCGAACAGGCGGCGGAGCAGCGGGAGCGAGATGCCCAGGACGTTGCCGTGGTCGCCCTCGATGCCGTCCACGAACCAGCCGCCCATGCCGTCGAGCGTGAACGCGCCGGCCACCCAGAGGGGTTCGCCGCGGGCGACGTAGGCGTCGATCTCCTCGTCGGTGGGCGTGCCGAAGCGCACCACGGTCGCGCCGACGGCCTCGGCGCGCGAGCCGGTGGCGGCGTCGATCACGCAGTGGCCGGTGAGCAGGCGGCCCTGGCGGCCGCGCATCGCGCGCCACCGCTCGGCGGCGCGCTCGGGCGTGCCGGGCTTGCCGTACGCGACGCCGTCGAGCTCCAGCACCGAGTCGCACCCGATGACCAGGCCGGACGGCAGCGCGCCGGCCACGACGTCGGCCTTGGCGGCGGCCAGCGTCAGGCACAGCGCCTCGGGCGTCTCGGCGGTGACCGCCTCCTCGTCGACGCCGCTGACGATGACCTTGGGATCGAGCCCCGCGCTCTGGAGCAGGGCGAGGCGGGCGGGGCTGGCGGAGGCCAGGATTACCGGGATCACGTGTCGTCGAACTCCATCGGGACCATGACGCGCAGGGCGTTCGGTGCCAGGGACACGCGGACGGGGGTGCGCAGCCGCACCTCGCCGTCCACGCTGAGGGGGAGCGGGGGGTCGGTCTCCACGGTGATCTCGCTGCCGCTCAGGAAGGCGTGCTCGGCGAGGGTGCGCCGGGGACCGAAGATCACATGCCGCAGGGTCGCGTAGGTGAGCTGGAGGCGGTGGGAGTCGCCCAGGCGGTAGATCGACAGCCTGCGGTTGTCCGGGGTCGCGTCACTGGCGATCTTGAGACCGTGGTGGAACGCCCCGTTGGCGATGTTGAGCTGGTGGGTGTCGAACTCGTGGAGCACGCCGTCCACGGTCATCCGCACGTGGAACGGGTGGTGGCCGGGCAGCGACCGCGCCGCCGTGAGCATGTAGGCCGGGCGGCCGATCACGCGCTTGAGCAGCGGCGGCACCCGCGACGCCACCTCCACCGAGAGGCCGAAGCTGGCCATGTTGGCGAAGATCTCGTCCTCCGCCTGGCCGAGGTCCACGTCGGCGACCTTGCCCTCGCGGAGCACCCGGATCGCGCCGGCCAGGGACATCGGCACGCCCAGGCTGCGGGCGAAGTTGTTGGTGGTGCCCAGCGGCAGCACGCCCATCGCGATGTCGAGGTGGGCCAGCCGGCCCACCGCCGTCGCCAGCGTGCCGTCGCCGCCGCCCACCACGACGAGGTCGGGGGCGAGGTCGAGCGCCTGGCCGATCGCGCGCGGCAGATGCTTGGGCTTGGTCACGGGGAAGGCCCCGAGCAGGGTGAATCCGCGGTCGAGCAGCAGCGCCCGCGCGGCCTCGTAGTTGCGCCCGCCGCGCCGCGACCGGGCGTTGACGATCAGGACGGCCCTGCCGTCCTTGCTGATGGCCTCGCCCAGCTCGGCCTTGCTTCGCATCGAACCTCCCGCGGAAGACGGTAGCCCATGGGGGCGTCAACGGGCACAGCGTGTTCCCGAGCGCGATCAAGCGTGTTCCCGAGCGCGATCACCCGCGGAAGATCAGGGACGGATCAGGGTGAAACGGGGTGCCGCCGGACGGCACGGGCGGGGCCGGGCGTCTAGGCTTTCGCGCATGGTGAAGGCGGTGGGCCGGAAGCGGGGCCTCGGCGGGTTCGTGGAGGGCGCGGGCTGTTTCCTGCGCGGGCTCGGATGGGTCGCGGCGCGGCCGCGCCAGTGGCTGTTCGGGCTGATCCCGGCGTTGATCGCCTTCGTGCTGTACGGCGCGGCGCTGGTGCTCCTGGGGATCTACGCGGGGGACCTGGCCGAGCTGGTCACGCCGTTCGCCGACGGGTGGAGCGCGGGGGTCAGGGACGGGTTCCGCGCCGTCGTCGGGGTGCTGGTGTTCGCGGCGGGGCTGGTGCTGTCGGTCTTCACGTTCACGGCCGTGACGCTGCTCATCGGGGACCCGTTCTACGAGAAGCTGTCCGAGCGGGTGGAGGACTCGCTCGGCGGAGCGCCGCGGGCTCCCGACGTGCCGCTCTGGCGGGAGATCGCGCGGTCGGCGCGGGACAGCCTGGTCACCCTGGTCTACGTGGTGCTGTTCACGATCCCGCTGTTCGTGCTGGGGTTCGTGCCGGTCGTCGGGCAGACCGTCACGCCCGTGCTGGGCGCGCTGGTGTCCGGGTTCTTCCTGGCGGTGGAGCTGACCTCGCTCCCGCTGGTACGGCGGGGCCTGCGGCGGCGTGAGCGGTTCGCGCTCCTGCGCCGGAACCTGTCCGCCACGCTCGGCTTCGGCACGCTGGTGTTCCTGGTGTTCCTGATCCCGCTGGCGGCCGTGATCGCCATGCCGGGGGCGGTCGCGGGCGCGGCCATGCTGACCCGGGCCCGGACGACGGACCTTGCGGCCCCGACGGCGTAGACGGTCCTGAGGGCGGGTTTTCCACAGGACGAAGCGGGGCGAAACGCTCCGTCCACAGGCGGGCGGCAACCGCCTCGGGGGACCGTCTCGGTGGGGCAGGCTCTCGTGGCATGAGTCACGAGACCGCCGGTGCGCCCGGCCTTCCCGACCCCCTCGCCACGCCGTCCGCGCCCGCCGCTCCGCGGGAGCCCGGCGACGCCGTCCATGAGCCCATGGAGGCTCCCGCTCCTCCGCCCGGCCCCGGCGCGGCCGGGGATCCGCGGCCTCCCGGCCCGATCGGGGGCCCGGGAGTCACGCCGCCTCCCGCGCTCCCGCTCGGCCCCGGCGCGGCCGGGGATCCGAAGCCTCCGGGGCCGGTCGGGGGTCCCGAGCCGCCTCCGCCTCCGCCTCCCGCGCCTGGCGCCGATTCCGGTCCGGGGGCCGGTTCCGGTCCTGCCGCGGTTCGTGGTCCTGGGGCGGTTCGTGGTCCTGGGGCGGTTCGTGGTCCTGGGGCGGTTCGTGGTTCCGCGGGCGTTCCCGGTGCCGAGGTCTCGGACGCGGATCCGGGCGAGGGCGGGGAGCCGGTGTTCGGGGAGCGGATGGTGCTGGGGTCGCCGGCCGACGTGCTGGCGGCGATCCCCTACCTGGTGGGGTTCCACCCGGAGGAGAGCCTGGTGCTCGTCGCGATGGACGGCTGCGGCCCCGGGCGGCGGCTGGTCCTGACCGTGCGGACCGACCTGCCGCTCCAGGACGGGTGGGACCGCCGCCTGCTCCCGGTGCTGGAGCGCGAGGGCGTCGAGCACGTCATCCTCGCCGGATACGGCCCGGAGGCGCTGGTCACCCCCGCGACGCACACGGTCATCCGCCGCCTCGGCGAGGCCGGGGTCGGCGTCAGGGAGGCGCTGCGCGCGCAGGACGGCCGCTACTGGTCCTACATGTGCCGGTCGGCCTCCTGCTGCCCGCCCGAGGGCAGCGCCTACGACGTCGCGTCCAGCCGCGTCGCCGCGCAGGCCACGGTCGCGGGCCTGGTCGCCCTCCCGGACCGCGCGGCGCTGGCCCGCACGGTGGCCCCCGCCGAGGGGCTGACCCGCGCGTCCATGCGCGAGGCCACCGCCCGCGAGATCGCCGCGTTCCGGACCGCGCTGGCGGAGGCGGCCGATCCGGCGGACTTCACGGCGGCGTTCGTGGCGGAGGGGCTGGCGGCCGTGCGCGACGCGATCGCCAGGGCCGAGGCCGGGGACAGGCTCGCCGACGACGAGGCCGCCCGCCTGGGCCTGCACCTGGCGGTCATGCGCGTCCGCGACGAGGCCTGGCTCCTGACCGACGCGGCCGAGCACGCCACCCACGCCACCCTCTGGTCCGACCTCACCCACCGCCTGGAGGCCCCCTTCGTGCCCCCGGCCGCGTCCCTCCTGGCCATCGCCTCCTGGCAACGGGGAGCCTGCACCCTGGCCGCCACGGCGGTGGACCGGGCCCTGAGCATCAACCCCCGCTACATGCTGGCCCGCCTCCTCATGCACGGCCTCCAGGCCTGCCTTCCCCCGGCCGTGGTGACCGCCCCCATGACCACGACCGCCCTCAACGCCACCATGGGCTCTCCCCACCCCACGTGGCTGACCCCCCTCCTCTCCCTCCTGCCACCCCCCGAAGCCCCCCGCCTCGCCGGCTGACCCGGCGAGGCGGCCCCCGGCCCCGGCACGGCCCACGCCGCCCACCCCCACCGCCGCCCGACCCCGCACGCCCGAACGCCGAAAGACGCGCACCCGAAGGCCGGACGGCCCGGAGCGGCCAGAGCGGCGACCCGCTGGTGTCCGCGGGCGTCCTCCGGGCGTGCAGGGAGCTCCCGGGGACGCGTCCGGGAACGCCGGGGAGGGGTATCCGCAGGCGCGGACGAACCTGGGGGTGGGGCGGCGACCCGCTGATGTCCGGGGGTGGCTCCCGGCGTTCTGAGGGCTTCCGGAACACCGCCGGGACGCGAGGAGACGCACCTTCACAGGGGCGGACGGCCTGGGCGGTCGGTGCCACGAGTCGCGGATGTTCGTGAGGCGGCCCCTGGGGTGTCCAGAAGAGCCGCCAAGACGTCCCCGGGACGCGAGGAGGTGGATATCCGCAGGGGGCGCCGCTGAGCGGCCGGGCCGCGACCCGAGGGTGTTCGGGTGTTCGCGGGTGCCGTGAGATGGGCATGCGCAGGGGCCGATGGGCCTGGGCGGTCGGTGCCACGAGTCGAGGGCGTGCGCGGGCGGCCTCCGGGGGTGTTCAGAAGGGCTCTGAGACGCGCCCGGGACTCCCCGGGGAGGCGGAGCGAGGGCGTCGCAGGCGCGCTCGGGTGCCGTGCGCGTCGGCGACTGGAGGCGGCCGCGTTCCGGCGTGCGTCAGGCGGCCTGTGGCCCTGGCCCTCTGGCGCCGCCCTGACCTGCCGGCTCCGCCCCGCCCCTGCGCGTCGGCCCCTGGCGACCGTGCGCGGATGGGATCCGGCCTGGCTGTGGGACTCCGCCGGGCCCCGTGCCGCCGGCGAGGGAGGCACGTGCTCCTCGTGCGAATGATCGTGAAGGGAGGGAAGAACAGGGGGCTCATCCGGGCATGGCCGCGCGTCCATTCCGGAGGCACGGGATGACGCCTGCCGGTCCGGCCGTCAGTCCCGCCCCGCGTGCCCTGGTCGAGTGGGCGCGCGGCGAAGGCCGGCGCCGGCGGGGCGGGCCGGGGCGCGGGTGTGCGCGGGTGGTTTCGGGGCCGGGGAGGAGTGTGGGGTTACAGGCTCTGGCCCTGGCCCTGGGCGCGGCGGCGTTCGTTGTAGGCGCGCATGCGGGCGGGGTAGCCGGTGAGCTGGACGTCGTAGACGGGGAGGGCCAGGTCGCGGGCCACCTTGTGGATCACGGCGGGAGCCCCCACGCGGCGGCGCGTCCACTCGCCGTCGTGCGCCACGGCCACCGCGGTCGTGTCGGTGGCGAATGTCTCGGGTTCCACGTAGAACTCGACGCCCCGGCGCGAGCGCGCGAACTCGATCAGCGCCTCGATGTCGGCGTTGTTGGCCTCGCGGTCGAATTTCGCGATCTTCTGGCCGCGCCATCGCCTGAGGCCGTACCTATCCCGCCATCCCATGCTCCCTGTATACATCCTTGACGCACCGTTTGAGCGGGGTTGGTTCCCCGCGAGTGAGAAGATCAGGGGTGCGGGCCGGAGTTCAGGGTCGGCTCAGGGGAAATCCGGATGGCCGCGTTTCCCCCGTCCGACAAATATGGTGGTTATGGTGACGACAGCGAACCCCCACCAGCCCTCGGGCAACGAGCCCCGCCCCTGGCACGGGCCGGTGCCGCCGGAGCAGGCTCACCTGCGGGTGACGCACGCCCATCGTGATCAGGTGGTCGATCACCTGCAGGCGGCGTTCGCCCAGGGCCGCCTGGACAAGGACGAGTTCGACGAGCGCGTGGACCTGGCCATGAACGCCAAGACGCACGCCGACCTCGCGCCGCTCCTGCACGACCTGCTCCCGGCGGTGCCGCAGCAGCCGCGTTTCCGGCCGCACCCGTCCGGGCCGCGCCCGCTGCCCCGCGACGGCGCCGACCGGCTCGGCGCGGCGGCGGCCCACGGCCTCGGCCTGTTCCTGCTCCCCGTGGGCCCGCTCATCATGCTGGCGACCATGGGCAGGCAGTCCCTCTACGTCCGCCACCACGCGATCGAGGCCCTCAACTTCCAGCTCACCGTCCTGCTGAGCTCGATCGTGCTGCTGCTCACCGTGGTCGGCGCGCTGCTCGTGCCCCTGATCTGGGCCGCCTGGTTCGTCCTCACGGTGGTGGGTGGCCTGGCCGCCCTGGGCGAGGGCAACTTCCGCTACCCGCTCACGTTCCGCATGGTGAAGTGACCCGCCGGGCCGCGCAGGCCGCCTGAACGTCCCGCGCGGGGCGGCCCCGGGACGAGGGGCCGGGGAGGCCGGCGGAGGCGCGGCCGCCGGTCACCCGTGCGGTGAAGGGGATGCCGGCGGAGCGCGACCGGGGGTCGCCCGTGCCGGTTGACGGGGGCGGGACCCCGCCGGAGGCTTGATCGCATGGGCGCGCTGGACGACCTGATCGCCGAGGTGGAGAGGCACTGCGCCGGGCGCGACTGGGCCGAGCGCCTGACGGTCGCCCGCGAGATCGAGTCGCGCGTGCGGCCCTGGGGCGGCGGGCTGCTGGCGCATTACGTGAACCGGGCCCGCCGGGACGCCCGGAGCTGGGCCGAGATCGGGGCCGCCCTCGGAATCCCGCCGGCGGTGGCGCGCAGCCGCCACACCCCGCCCCCTCCCGCGTGACGCCGCCCCGCCGGGTCCCTGGGAACGGGATCCGGCGGGGCGGGCGCGCCGCGGGCGGCCCGCCGTACCGGATGGGCGCGACGGGCGGGCTCGGCGGGTCAGGAGCGGGCGAGGACCTCGTACTTGACGGGCATCACGCCGGCCCCCGGGTCGCCGATCTTGGTGAAGGCGGCGCGGGAGAGGTCGAGGCAGCGGCCGGAGATGAAGGGACCCCGGTCGTTGATGCGGACCACGACGGACTTGCCGTTGCTCGGGTTGGTGACCCGGACGCGGGAGTTGAACGGCAGCGTCTTGTGCGCGGCGGTGAGCGCGCTCGGATTGAACCGCTCGCCGTTCGCCGTCATCTGGCCCTCCCAGTAGAAGGACGCCTGGCACGAGCCGCTGGACAGCACGCGCGTGGTCTTCTTCTTCTTGGGCTTGACGACGGCCTTGGGCTTCGGAGCGGCCTTGGGCTCGGTCTTCGGCTCGGCGGTGGCCGAGGGCGAGGGCGCCGCGGTGGGCGTGGCGCTCGGGGCGGCGGCCGGGCCCGCGGTCGCGGCGGGAGTCGCCGAGGGGGTCGCGGCGGGGCTCGCGGAGGGGGAGGCGGCGGGAGTCGGGGCACTCGTGGCGCCGGCGTCCGCGTGCGCGGAGGGCGGCGGGTTCTCGCCGGGTGAGGCGAGGGCGATTCCGGTCGCGGTGCCCGCGGCCACGACGCCGGCGGCGCCGATGGCGATCAGGGCGCGTGCCGAGAGGGCGCGCTTCCGGAGACGAGTGGAGGACGTTTTCGTTTCATGCCGGCCCAAGGGTCTTCCTTTGGATCGGGGACAGGGACCGCCGGACCTGTCGAACGTCCGGCTCGCGCGATCAATACCGGACAAATCCGGCAAGTGCGCGGAACGTCCTAGAAACTAGGACATCAACCGCTGGTAAAGGCAACTCCAAGCGGTGTTCTGTGTGATTTATCACTCTGAGTGATGGATTTGATCACCGGTCCCGACCGAGACTACGCCGCTGATCTTTGTGATTTGCCGAAAACTTGGGGAAAGTGCTCTAGCCTCGACCACCTGTGATACCGGAGAGGAGGTTACGCATGGCGGACATCCGGCTGGTCAAGAGAGTTCAATGGGGTGCGAACCCGACGCAGACCCCCGCCTCCCGCGACATCGACCCGTCCCGCGGCGGCGTGACCGTCCACTACGAGGGCACCCGGCTCGGCGACTATCCGCATTCCCGCTGCGACGACCTCGTGCGCGGCATCCAGCGCTTCCACATCGACGGCCGGGGCTGGGCGGACATCGCCTACAGCGCCTGCGTCTGCCGGCACGGCCACACCTACGAGGGCCGGTGGCTGAACCACCGGACCGCCGCCAACGGCACCACCCCGGCGAACGACTCCTGGTACGCCGTCTGCGCGCTCGTCGGCCCCGGCGACACCCTGACCGACGAGCTGCTGCACGGCATCCGCGCCACCGTCGAGTACTTCTGGGAGCGCGGCGCGCGCCGCCGCGTCAACGGGCACCGCGACCACTTCAGCACCGACTGCCCCGGCGACGCCCTGTACTCCTGGGTCCGCCGCGGGATGCCGGTCGCGCCGGTCTCGCCGCCCGACCCGGACCCGGTCAGGCGCCTGTGCGTGCTGGGCACCCCCTCGTCCGAGCTCCAGCCGGTCGCCGCCGGCGCCACCGAGTCCGTCGAGTACCGCGTCGAGCACCTCGACCCCGACGGCATGCACTCCGCGAACGGCTCCTCGATCCGCCCCAAGACCCCCGGCGACTACAGCATCTGGGCCCGCGTCACCCTCGACGGCCTGCGGCGCGGCGACCGCGTCCGGCTCCGCTTCAGCCGCCACGACACCGCCGGCGGCTTCATCGAGGAGCTCCACGGCGAGGAGCGCGTCGGCCACGGCGCCACCCTCCACACGGGCCTGCACACCATCGACCGGATCCCCGCCGACCGCATGATCCGCTTCCAGATCGTCAACCCCAACCCCTACGAGGTCACCGTCCGGGAGAGCCAGTTCCGCCTGGCCCGCTGACCCGTCCCGTACGGCCGCGCGGCGCGCACGCCGCACACCTCGGCGGCAGGGCCGCACAGGGGCAGAGGGTGTACGGCCTCGCGCCCGCCCCGGCGTCGCGGGGCGTGGCCGGCCCCCCGGCGTCGCGCGGCGTGGCCGGCCCGCCCCGCCGTACGCCCGGGGCGCGGACGGCGGCCGGCGCCCGGGACGGGGTCAGAAGCCGGCGATGTCGCGGACGGTCTGGACGGTGTCGGCGTCCTGGGGGCGTTTGTCGGGCCGGTAGCGGACGACGCGGGCGAAGCGGAGCGCCATGCCGCCGGGGTAGCGGGGGCTCCGCTGGACCCCGTCGAAGGCGATCTCCACGACCAGCTCGGGCCGGACCGGGACGACGTACTGGTCCGCGGGGCCGGTGGCCAGCTCCAGCAGCCGCTCGGTCTGCCAGGCCAGCAGCTTGTCCGTCATGCCCTTGAAGGTCTTGCCGAGCATGACGTAGCCGCCGGTCTCGGGGTCGAGCGCGCCCAGGTGGAGGTTGGACAGCCAGCCGCGGCGGCGGCCGTTGCCCCACTCGGCCGCGAGCACGACCAGGTCGAGGGTGTGCCGCGGCTTCACCTTGACCCAGCCCGCGCCCCTGCGGCCGGCGGCGTAGACGGCGTCAGGGGACTTGACCAGCACGCCCTCGTGGCCCCTGGCGACCGCCGCGGCGAAGAACTCCTCCACCTCCCCGGCGTCGGACGTGGTCACGCGCGGCGTGAGCAGGCCGGACGGCACGGCCTTGGCCAGGGCGTCCTGGCGGGCGGTGTAGGGCAGGTCGAGGAGGTCCTGGCCGTCGAGGTGCAGCGCGTCGAAGAAGAACACGCTCAGCGGGGTCGCCTCCCGCAGCCGGGCGACGTCGGTGCGGCTGCCCACGCGGCTCGCGGTGACCTGGAACGGCTCGGGCCGCCCGTCGGGGCGCAGCGCGATCACCTCGCCGTCGAGCACCGCCGTGGTGACGGGGAGCGCGAGCACGGCCTCGACCAGCTCGGGAACCCGGGAGGTGATCTCGTCGAGGGTGCGCGTGAAGACGGTGACCTCGCTCCCGGCGCGGTGCACCTGGACGCGGACCCCGTCGAGCTTCCACTCCACGGCCGCGGGGACGCCGGTCTTCTCCAGCGCGGCGGCCACCGTGTCCGCGCTCTGCGCCAGCATCGGCTGGAGCGGGCGCCCCACCTCCAGGCGGAACCCGCGCAGCCCCTCGGCCCCCTCGGCGAGCGCGGTCGCGCCGACGGCGGGCAGCGACCCGCGCAGCATCAGCGCGCGGCGCACCTCGGCCGCGGGAACCCCGGCGGCCCTGGCGATCGCGTCGGTCATCACGCCGTCGAGCGCGCCCTGCCGCAGCTCCCCGGTCAGCAGCCGCACGAGGAACCGCTGCTCGGGCTCGGTCGCGGCGGCGAACAGGCCGTTCACCAGCCCCCGGCGCGCGGCCTGGGACCCGGTGCCGCTCTGCGCCTTGATCCGGTCGAACACCTCGTCCACGTGGGCGAGCGTGAGACTCGGCACGGCGGCGGGCGGCGGCAGCTCGCGCAGACCGCGCCAGCCCACGCCGATCTGCCGCTGCGGCAGCTCTCCCGAGAGGTAGGCGATCGCGACCGCCACCTCGCCGGGCTCCGCCCGCCCCAGCGCCTCCGCCAGGTGCGCGACCTTGCTCAACCGCCCGGAGTCCCCGGCCACCGCCTCCGAGGTCCGCGCCACCTCAACCAGCAACACGCGACCAACGTACCCCCCGCCCCCGACATATCCCCCGGCCCGGCCCCCGCGTTCCACCGGGGCCGGATCACCCGGTACGGCTCACGCGCCCGGTCCGTCCGCGGGCCGGCGGCGACGGCCCCGCCGGCGCCGCCCGAGCCGGTCTCCGGAGGGCGGTGCCTCACCGGACGCGGCGCGAGCCGGACGCCCGCCGTACGCGCGCAGGCCGGGCGGTACCCGCCGCCCGGTCCGTCCGCGCCGCCCGGTCCGTCCGCGCCGCCCGGTCCGTCCGCGCCGCCCGGGCCGTCTCCGCCGCCCGGGCCGTACGGGCGGCGGAGCCGTACGGGCGTCGGGCGACGGCCGTACACAGAGGAGGGGGCGCAGGCCGCGCAAAAAAGATCGAGTGCTGCGAGGCGCGCGCGAGGGCACGCCCGGAAAGGGCGTTCTCGCGAGCGTCTCTCAGCACTCGATCGTCCTCCTGGCGGGGCGGGGCCCCGCGCGGGAGTGGGACGGCCCGCCGTGCGGCGGGGCCTCCAGGGATCAGCCGACCCCGAGGAGGTCCACCACGAAGATCAGCGTCTCGCCCGGCTTGATGGCCCGGCCGGCACCGCGGTTGCCGTAGCCCAGGTGCGGCGGGATCGTGAGCCGGCGGCGGCCGCCGACCTTCATGCCCGCCACGCCGAGGTCCCAGCCCTGGATCACGCGACCCGCGCCCAGCGGGAACGTGAAAGGCTCGCCACGGTTCCAGGAGGCGTCGAACTCCTCGCCCGTGGAGAAGGCGACCCCGACGTAGTGAACCGTGACCGGGTGCCCCGGTGTGGCCTCCTCGCCCGACCCCACGGTGATGTCAACGATCTCCAGGTCGGCGGGCGGTGCCCCCTCCGGGAAGTCGATCTCCGGCTTCTCCAGCGCCACGTGCAAACTCCTCATCGCAGGCGGCAGCGGGATGCTGCCGCTCGCCTGACTCTACGGGGTGCGGCGGCGCGGAATGACGCCAGGGGAGCACTACCGGCGAAACCGTTACCGGTTCCGGCCGGTGATCGCGCCTCCGGCGGGGTGGCGCGTGGCGGTCCGCGGAATCGGCCGGGGGGAGACGGCCCCGGATGATCTATCCTCCGTTGGGACGCGCCCGGCCGGCGGGTGGGGCGCCCCTGGAGGTGATCGCGTGGCCGTCGCGGAGCGTGAACCGCTGGGGCCGGGGTCGCTGTCGCTGGCGGACCGGCTCGTCGTGGTCACCGGCGCGGCGCGGGGCATCGGCGCCGCGACCGCCGCGCTGTGCGCCCGGCTGGGGGCCCGCCTCGCGCTCTGCGACCGGGACCCCCTGGGCGGGGCCCCGGAGGGGGCGATCACCGCCGTCCTCGACGTGCGCGACGACGACGCGGCACGGGCCTTCGCCGCCCGCCTCGGCCGGGTGGACGTCCTGGTGAACAACGCGGGCGGGACCTTCCCCGCGGACTTCGCCGCCCTGTCCCCGCGCGCCGAGGCCGCTCTGATCGCCGAGAACTTCACGCAGGTCACGGCGATGACCAGGCTCCTGCTCCCGAGGATGCCCCAGGGCGCCTCGATCGTGAACGTCACCTCGATCGAGGCGCACCAGGCGGCCCCCGGCTTCGCGATCTACGCCGCGATGAAGGCCGCGCTGGAGAACCTGACCCGCACCCTCGCCCTCGAACTCGCGCCGCGCGGCGTCCGCGTCAACGCGGTGGCCCCCGACGCCATCCCGACCGAGGGGGAGGAGTCCGTCCGCGAGGCGATGCTCGCGGCGTCCCCCGCCTACGACCCGGCGCGCGTCCCGCCGCTGGGCCGCCTGGGCGTGCCGGAGGACGCGGCCGCCGCCATCGCGTACCTGGCGAGCGACCTGTCCAGGTTCGTCACCGGCACGACGATCCACGTGGACGGCGGGGCGCACGCGGCCGGGGGCTGGCGGCGCGTCCGGACCTGACGGCCGCGGTCACCACCGGCCGAGGCAGTCGAAGGGACGGTCCCGCGCGTCGTCGAGCACGGCCCTGCGCCGGGCCCTCCCGAGCGGCAGGCAGTCCGGGGCCCGGTCCTCGCGCTCCCGGGCCAGGAGCAGGGGGCCGGGTTCGCCCTCCTTGGGCAGCAGGACGCCGAGGAGGTCCCGGAGCAGCTCGTCGCCGAGCCCGCGCCGTCTGGGCATCTCGCGCTCCTTCCGCAGCCGGTGGTCTCCATCGTGCGCCGTCAGGCCCCGGAGCGCCACCGCCGTACGGCGGCGTGCCGGGGCCGGGACGAGGCGTCAGGGCGTGAGCAGCCGGGCCCGGAGGGCCGCCACGTCCGCGTCGGGCAGGCCGGCGTCGCGCAGCCGGGCGGGGACGTCCACCTCCGCGAGGGTGGACAGGAGGGCCTCGGCGGTGCTGGTCCGCTTGCGGGTGAGGATGTCGCGGATGAGCGGGGCGTCGTCGGGGCGGCCCAGGGCGGCGAAGAGCGGGGGGAGGCGGGTGGCGCTGAGCTCGTAGTCGGCGGCGATGTCCGCCGGGGCCACGCCGCACAGGGCCAGCAGGAGCATGGTGACCAGGCCGGTGCGGTCCCGGCCGATCCCGCAGTGGACGAGGACGCCGCCGGGGCGGGCCCCGGCCACGGCGGAGACGGCCCACACGCAGCGCTCGGCCTTGTGGTCGAGGAAGGGCCGGTAGTACAGCGGAGTCCCGTCGAGCTCCTCGTCCCAGAAGCGCTTCCACAGCTCGGTGTCCTCGACGTCGTCGAGCGGAACGTGCACCGTCGTCACGCCGGGCGGCCGGGGGGAGGCGTCGCGGGCGCGCTCGTCGTCGTTGCGCAGGTCCACGATGGTGCGGACGCCGTGCGCCAGCAGCGCGTCCCAGCCGGCGGGCGTCAGCAGGTCGGGGTTGTCCGACCGCACCAGGGCGCCGCGCCGGATCCGCCGCCCGCCCGCGGCGGGGATCCCGCCCAGGTCGCGGACGTTGAAGCAGCCTTCCCAGTCCAGATGCCGCTCCTCGGCGGTCCCGCCGTTCGTCCGGGTCCCGTCCACCGGTCATCGCCTCCCTCAACCGAATCACGCGTACGGATGATCAGACGCGCCCCGGCGCGGTTCCGTTCGCACCGGGACGCGGGAATCGAGATGGAAGGCCGGAAAGGCCGGAAAGGGTCGCAGAAGCCGGGCCGGGCCTGCCGGGGAGGGGTCAGGAGGGGGTGGGCGTGGGGGCCGAGGGCGGGTGGGTGACCGGGCCCGAGGGGGAGGCGGGCGGGCTCTGGGGGAGCGTGGCGTACCAGCCGCCGCGCGCCTTGACGGGGACGTTCAGCTCGACGACGCCCGCGTCGCGGAAGCGCAGCCGCATCCGGATCGAGTCGCCGGACTCCAGCTCTCCCCTGGGCGTCAGGACGGCGAGCGGGACCGGCCCGCCGACGTGGGACCTGGGCGGGACGTCCACGGCGGAGCCGGGCAGGTGGAGCGTGGCCTCGCCGCCGGGCGCGGTCAGCTCGACCAGCCGGTCCGGCCGGTCCCCGGAGTTGATCAGCGCGAAGTGGACCAGGAGCGGCGACCGGAGCGGGCTCACGTCCGGGGACGGGGTGGCCCGGGGGTCCTCGGCCGGGGGCGGGGTCGCCCCGGGGACCCGGGACGGGGCCGACGTGGGGCTGCCCGCCGGGGTCGGCCCGGGGGTGTGCGCCGGCGTCACCGTGGTCTCGGGCCCGGTCGTCGGCCCGGGCGTGGTGGCCACCGGCGGGCCGGGGCTGGGGATCGTGGTGGCCGCCCCCGTCGAGTCCTCCGCGGACAGCAGGACGAACATGTTCTGCACCGCCATCGCGCCGACCGAGGCGTTGGCGCCCTCGTTGCGCGGGACGCGGTCGGGTTCGGTCTGCGAGGCGAGCTGGCAGGCGGAGATCGCGACGGCGAGCGCGCAGAGCCATCCGGGGAGCAACAGACGCCGCATGCATCCATCACAACGCATGGATGCGCGGAGATCCACACCTTCCCCGAGGTATATCCGACTCGTCTCCCCGGCCCCGCGCGCCGTACGGCCCACGCGGGCGGTCCGCGTGAGCCGTACGGCGTGAGCCCGGGCGGGCGGGACCCGGCCGGGACGTGGTCAGGACTCGGGGCGCCTCGGGTCCGCCGAGGGGGCCTGGGCGCTCCGGGCGCCGAGCGCGGAGTCCTCGGCCGGGCGGCCGGGGGCCTCCTCGGGCGTCCGGGGCGGGTTCGCGGCGGCGGCCCGGCCGGCGGACTCGGCGGCGCTGGGGGCTCCCGGCGGGGTGGGCGGGACCCCGCCACCGCCGCCGCGCTGGAGGAGCGCCCGGGCCTGCTCCAGGTGGGAGGCGGCGACCAGCACGTCGTACCGGCCCGCGACCAGGGCGCTGCGCGAGTCGAAGTCGCGGCTGCCGCCGAGGAACGCGTGGCCGCTGAAGCCGAACAGCGCGCCGATGATCGCGCCCCACAGCAGGCCCCAGAAGACGAGGGCGAGCACGCCGTACGTCGAGGTGGTGAACAGGCCCAGGAACAGGCCGATGAAGATGCCGACGATCACACCGCCGACCAGGCCCGCGAGCGTGGCCCGCAACGTGGTCACCCGCCCGGTGACGCGCTCCTCCAGGCGCAGGTCGCAGCCGACGATGGTGACGTGCTCGACCGGGAAGCGGGCGTCGGACAGGGCGTCCACCGCGCGCTGGGCCGATATGTAGTCTCCGTAGCTGACGAGAAGCCGCCGGTCCGCCGCAACGGGCGCGGCGGCGGCACGCGGATCAGTCATTCTCCGCCTCCACAAGGGTCGCTTTCGGTGGCAGAGCCCTACCCGCCAGTCACCACTCCTCACCTTCGCGCCGTTCCCGGGGGTCTTCGCGGGGATCGGCCCCATCCGTCCGAAGACCCCCGGAACGTCTCGCGTGCCCCCGGTTGACGGTGCCCGTCGGGCCGTTGCCCGTCAGGCCCTTGCCCGTCAGGCCCTTGCCCGTCAGGCCGGGCCGGTCAGGGCGGCGAGGGCGAGGTCCACGTCCGCCTCGGTGGAGTAGACGTGGAACGAGGCGCGCACCCGCCCCGCCCGCACGGCGGCGCGCACCCCGGCCGCGCGGAGCCGGTCCGCCGCGCCCGGCACGTCCACCGAGACGATCGCGCTGCCGCCCGGCGGCAGGCCGAGCCCGGCCAGGAACCGGTTCGCCAGGGCCACGTTGTGGTCGCGGATCCGCTCCACCCCGATCTCCAGCAGCAGTTCCATCGCCGGGGCGGCGCCGACGAAGCTGAACCACGCGGGGGAGAGGTCGAACGCGGACGCGTCGCCGTTCAGCCGCAGCGGCGGCCCGTAGTAGGCCCCGCCCCCGGCGTACCAGTTGGCGGCCAGCGGCCGGACCAGCTCGCGCGCCCTCGGCGAGAACGCCGCGAACGCCGCCCCGCGCGGGGCCATCAGCCACTTGTACGCCGAGCAGGCGACCACGTCGAAGCGGGTGGCGTCCAGCGGCAGCCAGCCGACGGCCTGGGTGGCGTCCACGGCGACGAGCGCGCCGTGCGCCCGCGCCGCCGCCAGGATGTCCTCCACCGGCGCGATCTCCCCGGTGGCCGACTGGACCAGGCTGAACGCCACGAGGGACGTGCGGGCGTCCACCGAGTCCGCGAGCCGGTCCAGGGGCACGCAGGAGACCTCGGCGGACGCCATCCACGGGAACAGGTTCGAGGTGAACTCCACCTCCGGCGCGACCACCCGGGCCCCGGGCGGCAGCGACGCCGCCACGAGGCCCATGAAGTACGACGTGGTGGAGGCGACCGCGACGTCCCCGGGCGCGGCCCCGGTGAGCCGGGCGAACGCCGCCCGGCTCCGCCCGGTGGACTCGTCCCACGGGGCCCAGTCGGTGGAGCCGTGGCGCCACTGCGACTGGGCCCGCAGCAGGGCCTCCCACGCCGGGCGCGGGGGGAGGCCGTAACTCGCCGTGTTGAGCCAGCCCGGCTCGGCGTCCCAGAGCTCCTGGGCCTTCCGCAGGTCCACTACCAGCTCGTGGCCAGGGGCATGCCCTCGGCGTAGCCCGAGGTGCTCTGGAGGCCGACGACGGCGCGTTCGTGGAACTCCTCCAGCGACCGCGCGCCGACGTACGTGCACGACGAGCGCAGACCGGCGACGATCGCGTCCACCTGGTCCTCCACGCTCGGCCGCTGCGGGTCGAGGTACATCCGCGAGGTGGAGATGCCCTCCTCGAACAGCGCCTTGCGGGCCCGGTCGAACGGCGAGTCCTCCGCCGTGCGCAGCCGTACGGCCCGCGCGGAGGCCATGCCGTAGTTCTCCTTGTAGAGGCGGCCGTCGGCGGCGGTGTGGATGTCGCCGGGGGACTCGTAGGTGCCGGCGAACCAGGATCCGATCATGACGTTGCCGGCCCCGGCGGCCAGCGCGAGGGCGACGTCGCGCGGGTGGCGCACGCCGCCGTCGGCCCAGACGTGGCGGCCGAGGCGGCGGGCCTCGGCGGCGCACTCCAGCACGGCCGAGAACTGCGGCCGGCCCACGCCGGTCATCATGCGGGTGGTGCACATCGCGCCCGGGCCCACGCCGACCTTGACGATGTCGGCCCCGGCCTCGATCAGGTCCCGGGTGCCGCCGGCGGTGACGACGTTGCCCGCCACGACCGGCACGGCCGGGTCGAGGGCGCGCACGGCCTTCAGCGCGGAGATCATCTTCTCCTGGTGGCCGTGGGCGGTGTCCACGACCAGCAGGTCGGCGCCCGCGTCGAGCAGCGCCTCGGCCTTGGCGGCGACGTCGCCGTTCACGCCCACGGCGGCGGCGACGCGCAGCTTGCCCGCCGCGTCCACGGCCGGGGTGTAGAGGGTGGCGCGCAGCGCGCCGGTGCGCGTGAGGATGCCGACGAGCGCCCCGGCCTCGTCCACGACGGGGGCGAGGCGGTGCCGGCCGTCGTGCAGCCGCTCGAACGCCCGCTGCGGGTCGACCCCCGCGGGCAGGGTCAGCAGCTCGCTCGACATGACCTGGCCGAGCTGGGTGAACCGGTCGACCCCCGAGCAGTCCGCCTCGGTCACCACGCCGACCGGCCGCTGGGCCTCGTCCACCACGATCACGGCGCCGTGGGCGCGCTTGGGCAGCAGCGCCAGCGCGTCGCCGACCGTGTCGTGCGCGGTCAGCGTGAGCGGCGTGTCGTGCACCAGGTCCCGGCGCTTCACCCAGCCGATCACGTCGGCCACCACGTCGATCGGGATGTCCTGGGGGATCACCGCGATCCCGCCGCGCCGCGCGATGGTCTCGGCCATCCGCCGCCCGGCCACCGCCGTCATGTTGGCCACCACCAGCGGAATCGTCGTCCCGCTGCCGTCCACCGTGGACAGGTCCACATCGAGCCGCGAGCCCACGGAGGACCGCGACGGCACCATGAACACGTCGCTGTAGGTCAGGTCGTGATCGGGCCGCATGTCATTGAGAAATCGCACGTTGGACCAGCCTACGTGCAACCGCCCCACCCCCGTGACACCGCCACCCACCCCGCCCCACCGCGCGCCCCACCCGCGACGACCGCAGAAGGCGAAGTCAGGAGGGGAGGTCAGGAGGGGAAGAGGGAACGGGCCCAGGGGTAGTCGGGTTTGCCCACGGGGGTGCGGGGGATCTCGGGGGCGAGTTCGAGGGCTCGGGGGATCTTGTAGCCGGCGAGGCGGCCGCGGCAGAAGGCGGTCAGGTCGTCCAGGGTGAGCGTGGCGCCGGGCTCGGGGACGGCGACGGCCGTGACGCGCTGGCCGAAGCGGGGGTCGGGGACGCCGACCACGATCGCGTCGTACACCGCGGGGTGGGCCCTGATCACCGACTCGACCTCCTCGGGGAAGACCTTCTCCCCGCCGGTGTTGATCACCAGGGAGCCCCGCCCGAGGAGCACGACCAGGCCCTCGGCGTCCACCTCGGCGCAGTCGCCCTGCAGCGCCCAGCGCCTGCCGTCCGGCCCGGTGACGAACGTCTCGGCGGTCTTCTTCTCGTCCTTGTAGTAGCGGAGCGGGATGTGCCCGGTCCTGGCGAGCACCCCGCGCTCGCCCGACCCCGGCGCGACCGGCCGCAGGTCGTCCCCGAGCACGGCGAACTCCGGCCCCATCCGGAACCGCGGCGGCCCCTCCGCGCCCTCCACCGACGGCCCCGCGGCCCCCGTCTCCGACCCGCCGAACGTGTCCGCGAAGATCAGGTCCGGCAGCACGGCGCGCAGCTTGTCCCGGACGGACGGCGACAGCGGCGCGCCCCCGGACCCGATCGAGAACAGCGACGACAGGTCGTACGCCCCCGGGTTCTCGGCCAGGTGGCCGGCCAGCGGGTGCGCCATCCCGTCGCCGACGAGCGACAGGATCTGCGTGCGCTCCCGCGCGGCCAGCTCCAGCACGCCCGCGGGGTCGAACCGCCGCCCGGTCCACAGGATCACCGTGTTCCCGCCGGCCATCGCGTTCCAGGTGACCCACTGGCCGTTCCCGTGCATGAGCGGCGCCTGCACCTGGAACCGCAGCGGCTCCCGGTCGCGCGCCGCGGCCAGCTCCTCCACCGAGCCCACCGGCCCGCACACCATGGACAGCGTGGACCTGAAGATGTCCTCCGCCCGCCAGAGCACCCCCTTGGGCAGCCCGGTCGTGCCGCCGGTGTAGAGGATGTACGGATCGTCGGGCGAGCGTTCTCCCGGGATCCGCTCCGGGGAGGCGGCGGCGAGGGCGTCCTCGTAGGCGGCGTCGCCGTCCGGGCCGGGACCGCCGTCCTCGATGACGACGACGTGCCGGAGCAGGGGCAGCCTCTCCCGCACCGGCTCCACCCGCGCGACCAGCGAGCGCTCGCCGACCAGCGCCGCGCAGTCCGAGTCCCCGAGCAGTTGCGCCAGCTCGTCCGCGACGTACCGGTAGTTGACGTTGACCGGCGCCGCCCGCGCCTTGAGGCAGCCGATCATCGTCTCCAGCCACTCGGCCCGGTTCCACGCGAGCACGCCCACGTGCGCTCCCGGCCCCACCCCGGCGTCCCGCAGGTGGCGCGCCACCCGGTTCGCCCGCGCGTCCAGCTCCGCGTAGGTCAGCCGGACGTCCCCGGCCACGAGGGCCAGGCGATCCGGTACGGCGTCGGCCACGGTCTCGAACACGTCGGCGAGGTTGAAGCAGCGGGCCATGGCGGCTCCCGGGGTTCGGCGGGACGCTGGGGGAGGGGCGGGGGGTCGGGGTTCAGCGGGGGGTGAGGGTGATCGGGAAGGAGGAGACGCCCCGGACGAAGGCGTTGGGCATGATGCGCGGGCCCAGGTCGTCGGCCCACTCCGCCGAGGCGACGCGGGCGACGAACTCCTCGAAGAAGACCTTCAGCTCCAGCCGGGCCAGGGACGCGCCCAGGCAGAAGTGCGTGCCGAGGCCGAAGGCGATGTGCCCGCCCGCGGGCCGGCGCACGTCGAACCGGTCCGGGTCGGGGATGACGGTCTCGTCGCGGTTGGCTGAGCCGTACATCAGCAGGACCTGGCCCCCGGCCGGGATGGGGACGCCGTGCAGCACGGTGTCCTGGGTGGCGGCGCGGCACATGTTGAGGATGGGCGTGGTCCACCGCACGAACTCCTCGACCGCCTCGCCGATGAGGCCGGGGTCCTCGCGCAGGAGCGCCCACTGGTCCGGGTGGCGGATCAGCGCGTCGATCGTGGTCGCGATGACCGTCCGCGTGGTCTCGGCGCCGCCGTCGAGCAGCAGCAGCGCCTCGTGCGCCAGGTGCTCCTCGTCGTAGACCGGCTCGCCCGGCCCGGTCGAGGTCCAGACCGACAGCAGGTCGTCCTTGGGGCAGCGCCGCCGCTCCTTGGCGAGCTCCAGCACGCTCATCGCGTACTCCCCGGCGGCCACGGTCGCCTCGTGCGTGACGTACCGCAGGCCGCCCCCGGCCGCGATCGTGGTCTCCGACCAGCGCACGAGCTCGGGCCACAGGTCGTCGGGGAAGCCCAGCAGCCAGCCGATCATCCGCGCGGGGACCTGGGCGGCGAGCGCGGGGATGGCGTCCACCGTGCCCGCCTCCAGCGCCGCGTCGATCTCCTCGGTCACGATCGCGCGGATGCGCCGCTCGTACTGCGCGGCGGCCCGTGGCGTGAAGCGCTTGTAGACGAGGCGGCGGCGGCGCGTGTGCTCGGGGTCGTCCATGCCGATCATGGACGGGTCAGAGGGGAGCTGGGGGCGGTAGCCCTGGGTGGAGGTCCACAGCCGCGGCTTCTTCTCGATGGCGCAGATGTCCGCGTGCCGCGAGATCCCCCACAGGTTGTTCGCCTCGTCGTGGTAGACGGGGGCCTCGGAGCGCAGCCACGCGTAGACCGGGGCGGGGTCGCCGGCGTACATCTCCCCGTCGAGCAGGTCGACGGTCCGCGCGGGGCTCACCGGCCGCCCCGCACGAGCCCGCCCGGCAGTTCCCCGGTGTGCTCGCCGCGCGCGAAGACCTCGCGGCCGTTCACGAACGTCGAGACGTATCCTTCGGCCCGTTGCACCAGTCGTCTCCCTCCCGCCGGAAGGTCGTGGACCATCTCCGGCCTGCGGTTGCCCACGGCGTCGAAGTCGATGAGGTTGAGGTCGGCCTTCATCCCCGGCGCGATCACGCCCCGGTCGCGCAGGCCGTACAGCCGGGCGGTGTCCCGGGTCATGAGCCTGACGACGTGCTCCAGCGGCAGCCTCTCGCCGCGGGAGCGGTCGCGGGCCCAGTGGGAGAGCATCGTGGTCGGCAGCGAGGCGTCGCAGATGAACCCGCAGTGCGCCCCGCCGTCGCCCAGGCCCAGCACCGCCCGGGGGTGCAGCAGCATCTCGCGGACCGCGTCCAGGTTCCCCGCCGCGTAGTTGAGGATCGGCAGCAGCAGCACGGCCCGGCCGTCGTCCTCCAGGAGCAGGTCGTACAGCAGGTCCAGCGGCTCACGCCCCTCCCTGGCGGCCCGCGCGGCCACCGAGGCGTCCGGGGGCGGCTCGTAGTCGGGGCGCTCGGCGTCCAGGACGTACAGCCGGTCGGTGAAGCCCCGGCACATCGCCGCCAGCGGGTCCTCCTCCTCCGGCCGCTCGGCCAGGATCCGCGCCTTCACGGCGGGGTCGCGCATGCGCCGCACCCGCTCCTCGCGGGGCAGGAGGGACAGCGCCGCGTAGGCGGGGTGGTCGCCGAAGGCGTGCAGCGACTCCAGCGAGATCAGCATGCCGAACGGCCGCCCGGCCACCTGCGGGTGCAGGTCCGCGCCGTCGGCGGCCGCCGCCGCGGACTCGGCCAGCAGCCCCCGCCACAGGTCGGGCGCCGCGTCCACCTGGAGCAGCGCGAACGAGACCGGCCGGCCGATGGCCGCCGACAGCCGCCGCATCCAGGCGACCTCGGCCACCGGCGCGTTCACGTCCTCGCCGGCCGCGCCCGCCGGGGCGATCTCGTAGACGCCGCGGCCCAGCTCCGCCAGCGCCTCGCCGATGCCGAACAACTCGTCCTCGGCCGCGAACGTGCCCGGCACCGGCTCGCCGTCGATGGCCCTGTGGGCGAGCGTGCGCGAGGTGGAGAAGCCGAGCGCCCCCGCGCTCAGCCCCTCCTTGACCAGCCTCTTCATCGCCGCGATGTCCTCGGGCGCCGCCGGCTCGTTGCGCGCCCCGCGCTCCCCCATGACGTACGCGCGGACCGCGCCGTGCGGCACCTGCGCGCCGACGTCCAGGGCGCGGGGACGGCGGCCGAGGGCGTCCAGGAACTCCGGGAAGGTCTCCCACTCCCACCGGATCCCCTCGCTGAGCGCGGTGCCCGGGATGTCCTCGACGCCCTCCATGAGCCCGATCAGCCACTCGCGCCGGTCGGGGCGGGCGGGCGCGAAGCCGACCCCGCAGTTGCCCATGATCACGGTGGTGACGCCGTGCCAGCAGGACGGCGACAGCAGCGGGTCCCAGGTGGCCTGCCCGTCGTAGTGCGTGTGCAGGTCCACGAACCCCGGCGTGAGGACCAGGCCGCCGGCGTCCACCGTGCGGCGGGCCGGCCCGCCGCCCTTCGCGGCCACGGAGGTGATCACGCCGTCGTCCACGGTGACGTCGGCGGTGTACGGCGCGGCGCCGGTGCCGTCCACGACGCGCGCGTTGCGGATGGTGAGGTCGTGCATGGGGGGTGACCTCCAGGGATGGGTTCTACATGGCGGCTCCGCGGAGCCCGTCCGCGCCGTACGCGGGCTCCAGCCAGGGGGACATGTCGGGGCCGCGCCGCAGCGACTGCCCGCCGTCCACGTTGATGACCTGGCCGGTGATCCAGGTCGACTCGGGGCCGATCAGGAACGCCGCCAGGTTCGCCACGTCCTCGACCTCGCCGCGGCGGGGCAGCGGGGTGCACTCCGCGTAGTCCCGCCGGACCGGGTTGTCCTCCTCGGTCACCATCGCCACCGCCTCGGTGCGGATCAGCCCGGGCCGGATGCAGTTGACCCGCACGTTGCTGGCGCCGAGTTCGTCGGCGGCCAGCCGGCACAGGTGGTCGATGCCCGCCTTGGCCACGCCGTACGGGCCGAACCAGCGGTGCGTGATGTCGCCGGCGATGGAGGAGATGCCGACGAACGAGCCGGAGCCCTGCCGCGCCATGATCGCCGCCGCGTGCTTGAGCGTGTGCATGGTGCCGGTGAGGTTCGTCTCGATCACCGAGTGCCAGTGGTCCGCGGGCATCCGCGTGACCGGCCCGAGCCAGCTCGACCCGCCCGCGCAGGCCACCACGCCGTCCAGCCGCCCGGCGCGCTCCTGTGCCAGCCGTACGGCCGCCGCCACGGCCTCCTCGTCGGCGACGTCGGCGACGGCGTACCCCGCGCCGTCGCCGATCTCCGCGACGGCCGCCTTGAGCCGGTCCTCCGTGCGGCCGCAGATCGTGACCACGGCCCCGGCCGCGGCCAGGCGGCGGGCGACGCCCAGCCCGATGCCGCTGCCGCCGCCGGTGACGAGTACTCCGTAGCCCTTCATCGAGGTGTCCTGCGCGTTCACTCCGGGGCCTCCCTGTGGGTTCGTCGGGGTCGTGGTCGTCACGATCTCAGCCGTCCCCGCCAGGGCGCCAGAGGGGCTCGGGGACCTCGAAGCCGGGATCGCCGCCCCAGCGGTTGCGGTAGGTCACCTCGTGCGGGGGGCGGCGCGGGGCCACGCCCCAGCGGCCGGTCGGGTAGCCGAAGGTGACCGTGCAGGCGAGGATCCACCCCTTGTCCCCGGGCACGCCCAGGATCCGCATGACCTCCTCGCCGTGGAAGACGCCCATCACGCTGGTCAGCGCGCTGCCGACGCCCTGGGCGCGGGCGGCGAGCTGGGCGTTCCACACGGCCGGGAAGATCGATCCGCCGCTCGGGTCGTGCCGCGCGAACGCGAACAGCATCAGGGGGTACCCCTCGAAGTTGTCCGCCAGGTGCTGCGCCGACCGCATCACCTTGATCGTCTGCTCGTCCCCCTCGCGCTCGGCCCGCTCGACCAGGGACCTGTAGTGGCCCTCCCACAGTCGCCGCAGCGCGTCCCGGTACAGCGGCCCCAGCTCCGCCTTGACGTCCGGGTCGTCGAGCAGGAGGAACCGCCAGTTCTGGGCGTTGCCGCCGCTGGGCGCGCGCACGGCGGCGTCCATGATCCGCCGCTGGACCTCCAGCGGGATCGGGTCGGGCCTGACCCGCCGCATCGCCCGGGTCGTGTAGAGGGCCTCCCAGACGTTCACGCCAGCACCCCCGCCTCGCGCAGCCGCGCGGCCTCCTCACGGGACAGCCCCCACGGGGAGAGGTCCTCCAGCCAGGTCGCGGGCTCCGGGGCCGGCTCGGGGGCGTCGCTCAGCCGCGGCGCGGGGCCCGGCTGCACGTCGCCGCCGACCGTGAGGAAGGTGCGGCGGGCGGCGTTGTGCGGGTGGGCGGGGGCCTCGGCCATCTCCAGCACGGGGGAGACGCACGCGTCCGAGCCGTCGAAGATCTCGGCCCACTCGTCGCGGGTCTTCGTGCGGAACGTCTCCTCCAGGCGCTTGCGCAGCGCGGGCCACTGCTCCCGGTCGTTCCTGTCGGGCAGGTCCGTCAGCCCGAGCCGGGCGACCAGCTCGGCCCAGAACTGCGGCTCCAGCGCCCCCACCGCGACGTACCTGCCGTCGGCGGTCTCGTAGGTGTCGTAGACGGGGGAGCCGGTGTCGAGCAGGTTGGTGCCCCGGGGCCCCCAGCCCCCGCCGATCGCGCCGGAGAAGAACATGCTGAACAGCACGGCCGCGCCGTCCACCATGGCGGCGTCCACGACCTGGCCCCGGCCGGTCCTGGCGCGCTCGACGAGCGCGAGCGTGACGCCGTACGCCAGCATGAGGCCGCCGCCGGCGAAGTCGCCGAGGATGTTGATCGGGGGAGTGGGCTTCTCCCCGGCCCGGCCGAGCTGGGAGAGCACGCCGGAGATCGCGATGTAGTCGATGTCGTGCCCGGCGGTGGGGGCGAGCGGCCCGTCCTGACCCCAGCCGGTCATCCGCCCGTAGATCAGCCCGGGGTTGACCGCGCGCAGGTCGGCGGGGCCGATGCCGAGGCGCTCGGCCACGCCGGGGCGGAACGGCTCGATCAGCACGTCGGCCGTCGCGGCCATCGTGAGCAGCGCGGCCCGGCCGTCGGGCGACTTGATGTCCAGGCCGATGGTCCGCTTGCCCCGGTCCATGGCGTTGCGGCTGGGCTTGTCCCGGTCCACGGCCGCGACGCGGTCGATCCGGAGCACCTCGGCCCCGTGGTCGGCGAGCATCATGCCGGCGAACGGCCCGGGGGCGAGCCCCGCCAGCTCCAGCACGCGGATTCCGGCCAGCGGGCCGGACCGGGTCACCTCGGTCATCGTGTCCGTCTCCAAACGTCGGTTCGACTCTAGACGCGGGCGACTATCGCAAGCAAGCGCTTGGTTACAGCTTTTCGGCGCGCCCGTCGGGGTCAGTAGAACGTTGTTCGGCCGGTGCTGGCAAGGGTGCGCCGGCGCGGCCCGGGAAGCCTAGGCGGCGCCGCGCGAGAAAGGGCGGGGACGCGCTGAGGACCCGCCGTCCGCGAGCGGGAACCGATGCGTAGGATGGCGGGGCAGCAGATCACGGCGGTGGGGGGACCGGAGACCTGACCGAGGTCGGGTTCTTCGGCAGGCGTAGAGTTTTCGTGGGTTTAACCGCTCCGCCTGGTCTGCGGTTTTTTCCGGTTATAGCGTCATGAGGGGTATTTCTTTGTCTTCGGTTGGGGTGGTGGGCATGCCCATGAGCACAGTCGCAACGACCGAGATGGAGGCGCACAAGCGGGCCGTCGAGGAGATCCGGCGGACCATGGCCGAGCTCCCCGAGGGCGCCGCGCCGCGCCTGTCGAAGCCGACGACGAACCTGTTCCGCTTCCGCGACCCGTCCAAGGGGGCGAAGCTGGACGCGAGCAGCCTCGACCGCGTGATCGAGGTGGACCCGGAGACGGGCACCGCCGAGGTGCAGGGCATGACGACCTACGAGCACCTCGTGGACGCCACGCTCCCCCACGGCTACATCCCGACCGTGGTCCCGCAGCTCAAGACCATCACCCTGGGCGGCGCGGTGACCGGCCTGGGGATCGAGTCCTCCTCGTTCCGCAACGGGCTGCCGCACGAGGCGGTCGAGGAGATGGAGATCCTCACCGGCGACGGGAAGATCGTCGTCGCGCGGCCGGACAACGAGCACGCGGACCTGTTCCACGCGTTCCCCAACTCCTACGGCACCCTCGGCTACGCCCTCCGGCTGCGGATCCGGCTGGAGAAGGTCAAGCCGTACGTCAAGCTCACGCACGTGCGGTTCACCGACGCCGCCAAGTGCATGCTGGCGATGGCCGAGATCTGCGAGGCGGGCGCCTACGAGGGTGAGCGCGTGGACTTCGTGGACGGCACCTTCTTCGGGCCCGACGAGCTCTACCTCACGCTCGCCACCTACGCCGACGAGGCCCCGTACGTCTCGGACTACACGGGCATGCGCATCTACTACCAGTCGATGCGCACCCGCAACCGGGACTGGCTGACCATCCGCGACTACCTGTGGCGGTGGGACACCGACTGGTTCTGGTGCTCGCGCGCCTTCGGCGTGCAGAAGCCGCTCGTGCGCGCGCTCATGCCGCGCCGGCTCATGCGCTCGGACTTCTACCGCAAGCTCGTCGGCCTGGACCGGCGGTACGGCCTGAGCGCCCGCGTGGACCGGTGGCGGGACAACCCCGTGCACGAGTCGGTCATCCAGGACGTGGAGACGCCCGTGGAACGAGGCGCGGAGTTCCTGGAGTTCTTCCACAAGGAGGTCGGCATGACCCCCGTGTGGATGTGCCCCCTCAAGGCCGGGGCCAAGTGGCCGCTCTACCCCCTTCAGGAGGGGCGGCTGTACGTCAACTTCGGGTTCTGGGGGCTGGTCCCGCTGCCGCGGGGCCGCTTCGACGGGTATTACAACCGGCTCATCGAGGATTCGGTCACGTCCCTCGACGGGCACAAGTCGCTGTACTCGACCTCGTACTACAACGAGGACGACTTCTGGCGCCTGTACAACGGAGACGCCTACTGGCGGGTCAAGCGCGCCTATGACCCGTCCGGTCGGCTGCTCGACCTCTACGACAAGTGCGTGCGGGGTCGCTGAAGACGGGAGGCAACCGGCGTGAAACTCGCCGAGATATTCGAACGCATCGTGGGCCCCGACGCCGGGGTGAGGTTCTCCGCGTATGACGGCAGCACGGCCGGCAGTCCGGACGCCGACGTGGAGATCGTGGTCAGATCCCCGATCGCACTGGCGTACGTCGCCCAGTCGCCGGGCGAGGTCGGGCTGGCGCGCGCGTACGTCTCCGGTCACATCAACGTGAACGGCGACATGTACACGCTGCTGTCGCGCATGGCCTCGATCGCCATCGACGACGTGCCGCTGTCGCGCAAGATCGACATACTGCGGCAGATCGGCCTCAAGCCGCTCACCATGCGGGTGCCGCTGCCGCCGCAGGAGGTCAAGCGCTCCCGGCTGTCCCAGCTCGGGCGCCGGCACGCCAAGGGCCGCGACGCGGAGGCCATCCACCACCACTACGACGTGTCGAACCGCTTCTACGAGTGGGTCCTCGGCCCCTCCATGGCGTACACCTGCGCGGTGTTCCCCAAGGAGGACGCCACCCTCGAGGAGGCGCAGTACACCAAGTTCGACCTGGTGGCCAGGAAGCTCGACCTCAAGCCGGGCATGCGCCTGCTGGACGTCGGCTGCGGCTGGGGCGGCATGGTCATGCACGCCGCCAAGCACTACGGCGTCAAGGCGCTGGGCGTGACGCTGTCGCGCCAGCAGGCCGAGTGGGCGCAGAAGGCGATCGCCGAGGCCGGGCTGTCGGAGCTGGCCGAGGTGCGGTTCATGGACTACCGCGACGTGACCGAGAGCCGGTTCGACGCGGTCAGCTCCATCGGCCTGACCGAGCACATCGGCAAGGACAACCTGCCGTCGTACTTCAGCTTCCTGTACGACAAGCTCAAGCCCGGCGGCCGGCTGCTCAACCACTGCATCACCCGGCCCAACGGCTTCGAGCCGAACATCCGGGCCAGCGGCTTCATCAACCGCTACGTCTTCCCCGACGGCGAGCTGGAGTCCCCCGGCTACCTGATCGAGCGGATGAACGACGCCGGGTTCGAGATCCGCCACGAGGAGAACCTGCGCGAGCACTACGCCAAGACGCTCACGCACTGGTGCGAGAACCTCGACGCCCACTGGGACGAGGCGGTCAAGGAGGTCGGCCGCGGCACCGCCCGCGTCTGGCGCCTCTACATGGCCGGCTCGCGCCTCGGCTTCGAGGTCAACAAGATCCAGCTCCACCAGGTGCTCGGCGTCAAGCTGCACCAGGGCGGCGAGGCGGGCATGCCCCTGCGCCCGTCCCTCGACTGGCCGTGATCCCCGATCCGGCCGTGATCTCCTGATCGCGTACGGCGGCCCGCCCTCCCTCACCGGGCAGGGCGGGCCGCCGTACGTGTGCCGGGGCGCGGCGGCCGGTGGGGCGCGCGCCCGCCGTACGGCGTCAGAGCTCGCGCTTGAGGATCTTGCCGCTGGCGGTCATGGGGAACTGGTCGCGGAACTCGATCACGCGCGGGTACTTGTAGGCGGCGAACTGCTCCTTGCACCAGGCGATCAGCTCGTCCTCGGTGAGCTTCGCGTCCGGCTGCCGGATGACGTACGCCTTGATCTCCTCGCCGTGGGTCTCGTGGGGCACGCCCACGACCGCGGCCAGGCTGACCTCCGGGTGGGTCATCAGGACCTCCTCGATCTCGCGCGGGTAGACGTTGAACCCACCCCGGATGATCATGTCCTTGACCCGGTCGACGATGTAGTAGTAGCCGTCCTCGTCCTTGCGGCCCAGGTCGCCGGTGCGGAACCAGCCGTTGTTCATGACCTCGGCGGTCGCCTCGGGCCGGCCCAGGTAGCCCTTCATGACGTTGTGGCCGCGGATCGCGATCTCGCCCAGCTCGCCGTCGGGCACGGTGTTCCAGTCGCCGTCGATCAGCCGCATCTCCACGCCCCAGATCGGCACGCCGATGGAGCCCTGCTTGGTCGGCCGGTCCGGGCGGTTGAACGAGGCGACGGGCGAGGTCTCGGACAGGCCGTACCCCTCGAGGACCTTGACCCCGAAGACCGCCTCGACGTCCTTGAGCAGCTCCATGGGCAGCGAGGCGCCGCCGGACACGAGCACCTTGAGGCTCTCGGGCACGGGCGCGCCCTCGGCCTTGATCGCGCTGACCATGCCCCAGTACATCGTGGGCACGCCCGCGAACAGGGTGGCGCCCTCCTTGGCCATCAGCTCCAGCGCCGGCACGGCCTCGAACCGGGGGAGCAGGAGGAGCGTCGCGCCGCGCCGGAAGGCCATGTTCATGACCGCGGTCTGCCCGAAGGAGTGGAACAGCGGCAGCACGGCCAGCGTCTTGTCGTGCGGGCTGCGCTCGAACATCTCGTCGGAGACGATCGCGTTGAGCAGCATGTTCATGTGCGTCAGCTCGGCGCCCTTGGGCTGGCCGGTGGTGCCGCTGGTGTAGAGGATGACGGCCGTGTCGTCCGGCCTGGTCTGCACCGACTCGAACTCGCCGGGCAGCCCGCCCAGTGCCGCCCAGATCGTCTCCGCGCCCTCGATCGAGGACTCGGTGGCCAGCGGCGTGGCCGGGAGCACGAAGAAGTGCTCGGTCGCCTCCGTCCGCTGGAAGCCCTCCCAGCCGCGCTCGCCCATCGGCAGCTCCGGCGTGCCCTCGAAGCAGAACAGCGCCTTCGCGTCGGAGTCCTCCAGGTGGTAGGCGATCTCGCGGCTCTGGAGCAGCACGTTCAGCGGCACGACGACCGCGCCGGCCTTGAGGATGCCGTAGTAGACGAAGGGGAAGTACGGCAGGTTCGGGCAGGAGATCGCGACGCGGTCGCCCGGCCTGATGCCCCGCTGGACGAGGAGGTTGGCGACCTGGTTGGCGAAGGTGTTCAGCAGGCTGTACGGCACGCGCAGGTCGCCGAAGACGAGGGCATCGCGGTCGGGGTGCTCCCTGGCGGTGTCCTCCAGCAGAATCGACAGGTTGAGCATGCGGTTCTCCTCGTCAGGGGCAAGGTTTCGCGGAGCGCCCGGCACCCCCTGCCGGGCCTGTTTGGCGTGACGCTACCAGTCGGTAGCTCCCGGATGAAGACCATGAGAGCAATGGACGAATCCCCCTTTTCGGAGTAGAGCGGAGCGCAGGGGGGCGAGGGACGATCCGGGAGGCGGACATGCCCGCTTACGACTACGTGATCGTGGGGGCGGGGTCGGCCGGATGCGTGCTGGCCGCCAGGCTGTCGGAGGACCCCGCCGTCAGGGTGCTGCTGCTGGAGGCGGGCGGCCCCGACCGCCGCCGCGAGTTCCGCGTCCCGCTGGCGTACTCCAGGCTCTTCCGCACCGAGTACGACTGGAACTACACCACGGCCAAGCAGGCGGCCATGAACGACCGCGAGATGTACTGGCCGCGCGGCAGGACCCTGGGCGGCTCCTCCTCCCTGAACGGCCAGATGTGGGTGCGCGGCCACCGGCGCGACTACGACGACTGGGGGATCCCCGGCTGGTCGTACGACGAGGTCCTGCCGTGCTTCCGCCGCGCCGAGCGCCGCCGGGGCACCAACACCGGGGACGTGTACGGCACGGCCGGCCCGCTGTGGATCCAGGAACTGCGGGACCCGAACCCGGCGACGGCGGCGTTCCTGGAGGCGTGCGCCGAGGTCGGCATGGACCGGCTGGGCGAGCTGAACGACCCCGACAACGAGGGCTACGGACCGGCGCCGGTCACCCAGCGGAGGGGCCGCCGCTGGAGCGTCGCCGACGGGTACCTCCGCCCGGCCATGCGCCGCCCCAACCTCACGGTCGTCACCGGCGGCCTGGCCCGGCGCGTGGTGATCGAGGACGGCCGCGCGACCGGCGTGGAGTACTCGGGCCCCGGCGGGACGCGCACGGTGGAGCACGCCGCGCGCGAGGTGATCCTGTCGGCCGGGGCGATCGGCTCGCCGCAGCTCCTCATGGCGTCCGGCGTCGGCGACCCCGACGACCTGCGGGCGGCCGGGATCGAGCCGGTCCGCGAACTGCCGGCCGTGGGCGCGAACCTCCAGGACCACCTGGTCGTCTGCCTCTTCGCCCACTGCTCCAGGCCGATCACGCTGTTCCGGGCGGAGTCACCGTGGCAGCGCGCCCGGTACGCCCTGTTCCGGCGCGGCCCGCTCAGCTCCAACGTGGGCGAGGCCGCGGCGTTCCTCCGCAGCTCCAACGCCGAGCTCGCCCCGGACCTGGAGATCGTGTTCGTGCCGGCGGCGTTCATCGACCACGGCCTCACGCCCTCGCCGGGGCACGGCCTCACGCTCGGGGTCGTGCTGCTGCGGCCGGAGAGCCGGGGGCGGATCCGGCCGGCGGGCCCCGACCCGGCCGAGCCCCCGGTGATCGACCCCGCCTACCTGACGGCGGAGGGGGACCTGGCCCGCCTGGTGACCGGGCTGAAGGCGGCCCGGCGGCTGCTCGCGACCGAGGCGATGAGCGGGCTGTGCGGGGAGCCGATGGCCCCGTGGCACGGCGGGGAGTCCGACGAGGAACTGGCCGGGAACGTCCGTGAGCACGGCCAGACCCTCTACCACCCGGCGGGCACGTGCCGGATGGGCGTGGACGCCGGATCGGTCGTGGACCCGTCCCTGCGGGTGCGCGGGATCGCGGGCCTGCGCGTCGCCGACGTCTCGATCATGCCGGCCCTCAACCGGGGCCACACCCACGCCCCCGCCGTCATGATCGGCGAGAAGGCGTCCGACCTGATCCGCTCCGGCTCCTGACGCCCTCCGGCCCCTGACGCGCGCCGGTTCCTGACCCGCGCCGCTGCCCGGCTCGCGGCGCCCGGACCGCCCCGGCGCGCGCGGCCCATGCCGTACGGCGTCCCGCCCGCGCCGCCGGCGGGGGCGCGCCGGGGCGGACGCCGTACCTCGATCACGGGGAGCGGCGGGGACACGGTACGCGGGGGCGAGGGGGCTTCACGAGACCCCGGTGGTGGGGTGGGATCGGGGTAAGTGAATACTTTTCACCGTCACCCACGGGCGTCAGGAAGGGCACCGGTCATGGCGACGCGAACCATCCCCGACATCTCCGACCTCGGTTTCTGGCGGCTTCCCCCGGAGGAGCGGATGGCGGGTTTCGCCGCGCTCCGGCGGCTCGACAAGCCGGTCTTCGTGCCGGAGCTGAAGGTGCCGTTCATCAAGCACGGGCCCGGGTACCACGCGCTGGTCAGGCACGCCGACGTGGTCGAGGCGAGCCGCAACCCGGAGATCTTCAGCAGCGAGCCCGCGGCCAACAGCATCCTGGACATGCCCCGCTGGCTGTCGGTGTACTTCGGCTCGATGATCAACATGGACGACCCGAAGCACGCCAAGATCCGGCGGGTGGTCTCGCGGGCGTTCACCCCGAAGGTGCTCGCCAAGATGGAGTCGGACCTGGCCGGGGCGGCGGCGCGGATCGTGGACGACGTCGTGCGCGAGGGGCCGCGCGACTTCGTGGCCCAGGTCGCCGCGCGGCTGCCCGTCCAGGTGATCTGCGACATGATGGGCATCCCGGAGAGGCACCACGAGATGGTGCTGCACCGCACCAACGTCATCCTGGGCAACACCGACTCGGAGTACACCGGGATCGAGTACACCGGCACCCGTGCCGACTTCGGCCGGCTCAACGTGGCCCGGGGCCTGCTCAAGCTCATGCTCGCGGGCAACGACCTGCACCGGCTGGCGATGCGGCTGGGGGCGAGGCGCCGCCGCGAGCCCGCCGACGACCTGACGTCCGCGCTGGTCAACGCGAACGTGGACGGCGAGCGGCTGACCGACCAGCAGCTCGGCTCCTTCTTCATCCTGCTCGTGGCCGCCGGGAACGAGACCACGCGCAACGCCATCGCGCACGGGCTCAAGCTGTTCACCGACCACCCGGACCAGCGCGAGCTGCTGATGAGCGACTACGACAGGCACATCGGCGGCGCGATCGAGGAGATCGTCCGCTACTCCACCCCGGTGATCCACTTCCGGCGCACGCTCACCCGGGACCACGGGCATTACCGCAAGGGCGACAAGGTCGTGCTCTTCTACAACTCGGCCAACCGGGACGAGGACGTGTTCGAGAACCCGGACGAGTTCGACATCACGCGCAGCCCCAACCCGCACGTGGGCTTCGGCGGCCCCGGCCCGCACTACTGCCTGGGCGCGAACCTCGCCCGCCGCGAGATCACCGTCATGTTCCGCGAGCTGTTCACCCGGCTCCCGGGCATCCGGACGACCGGCGAGCCCGACCGGCTGTTCTCCAACTTCATCAACGGCGTCAAGCGCCAGCCGTACACGTTCTGAGGAGGTCTCGTGGAGGTCAGGCGGATCGAGGCGGGCGGCCTGGAGTTCGGTTATCTGGAGGCGGGATCGGGACCGCTGGCGCTGTGCCTGCACGGCTTCCCCGACACCGCCTGGACCTTTCGGCACCTGCTGCCCCGGCTCGCGGAGGCCGGGTACCACGCGGTCGCGCCCTTCATGCGCGGCTACGCCCCGACGGCGGTGCCCGACGACGGCGAGTACGGCGGGGGCGCGCTGATCGCCGACGCGGTCGCGCTGCACGAGGCGTTCGGCGGCGACGACCGGGCGGTGATCATCGGGCACGACTGGGGCGCGTTCCCGGCGTACGGCGCGACCGCCTTCGCGCCGAAGCGGTGGCGGCGGGCGGTGGCCATGGCGGTGCCCCCGGTGGGCGCGATGCCCGGCGCGTTCCTCGACTACGCCCAGCTCAAGCGCTCGTTCTACGTCTTCCTGTTCCAGACGCCGCTGGCCGAGGCCGCCGTGACGGCCGGCGGCATGGCCTTCCTCGACGGGCTGTGGCGAGACTGGTCCCCGGGGTACGACGCCGCCGGGGACGTCGCCCGGGTCAAGGCGGCGCTGGGGGACCCGGCCAACCTCGGGGCCGCCCTCGGCTACTACCGCGCCATGCTCGGCGCGGTCCCCCCGGGCGACCGCTACGCCGCCGAGCAGCGCGCGGCGGGCCTGCCGCCCGCCCGCCCGACGCTGTACCTCCACGGCACCGCCGACGGCTGCCTGGGGGCGGACGCGGTCAAGGAGGCCGGCGCCCACCTGCCGCCCGGCTCCCGGATGGAGTACGTCGAGTCGGCCGGCCACTTCCTCCACCTGGAGCGGCCGGACGAGGTCAACCGCCTGGTCCTCGACTGGCTCGCCGGTTAGGGGACCGGGCGGCGACCGGCGGGCCAGGGCGCGGGGTCAGGCCGCGGGGTCAGGCCGCGGCGTCCGCGATGAGAGAGGCCGCCACGTCCACGGCGGCGGCCACGTCGTCGTCCGGCGGGTAGAGCAGCGCGCGGCCCACGACCAGGCCGCGCACCCCCGGCAGGCGCAGCGCCTTGGCCCACCGGCCGTACATGACGTCGGGGTCCTCCACCGGGTCGCCGCCGAGCAGCAGGGCGGGCAGCGTCGTCGCCTCCATCACCCGCGCCATCTCGTCCACCGCCGGGATCTTCAGCCAGGTGTACGCCGAGGTGGGGCCGAGCGCCTGCGCCACCGCCACGGCGCGCGTCACCGCCTCGGCCGACAGGTCCACGTTCAGCCACCCGCGCACCCGCGACGCCCACAGCGGCTCGACCAGCGCCGTCAGCCGCCGCTCCGCCAGCTCGCCCACCGCGCGCCCGCACGCCTCCAGGGTCCGCGCCGTGCCCGGGTCGTCCAGGTCGATGCGGCAGAGCATCTTGCCGCCGTCGTAGCGCATCGCCGCGATCGTGGCCGCGTCACAGGCGGTGAACCGGTCGTCCAGCTCGAAGCTCGCGCCCCGCAGCCCGCCCCGGTTCATCGAGCCGAGCACGACCCGCCCGTCCAGCTCGCCCAGGAGGAGGAGGTCCTCCAGCACGTCCGGCGTCGCCACCACCCCGTCCACGCCCGGCCGCGACAGCGCCAGGCGCAGCCGGTCCAGCAGCGCCACGCGGCTGGCCATCGCCATCGGCCGGTCGCGCACGCCGAACGCGCCCCGCGCCGGATGGTCCGCCGCCAGGATCAGCAGCGGCCGCCCGCCCGCCGGGGTCTCCCGGCGCACCCTGCGGGCCGCGGCCTCCGCGACCGCCCCGGGCCGCTCCGCGCGCAGCCGGGTCAGCTCCGCGTAGTCGCTCACGGGATGACGTCCATGGCTGATTCGTAACAGCGCCGGAATCCGCATGTCAACGTATTGTCCTGACATATGACCTCCAGAGAGCGGCGGCACCACGGCCGCTGGACGCTCGCCGACCGCGCCGAGCGCATGCTGCGCGAACTGCCCGTCGAGGTGCCGCCGGGGACCGCGGCCCTCACCGTCCGGCTGGCCTACCCGCGCGCCGCCGGCGTCCTCGACCTGGGCTGCCAGGGGCCGTACGGCTTCCGCGGCTGGTCCGGCGGCGCGCGCGAGACGTTCACGGTGGCGGCGGGGTGGGCCACCCCCGGGTACCTGCCGGGCGAGCTCGAACCGGGCGTCTGGCACGTCCTGCTGAGCCTGCACCGGGTCCCGCCGGGCGGGCTGGAGTACGAGCTGACCGCGGTGGTGTCGGACCGGGCCCCGGCCGCGCCGGAGACCGCCTGGCCGGACCCGGCCGAGCGGCCCCCGCGCCGCGACCTGCCCGCGCCCGGCGGCCTGCGCTGGCTCGCCGGGGACCTGCACACCCACACCGTGCACAGCGACGGCAGGCTCACGGTGCCCGAGCTGGCCCGCCTGGCCGCCTCCCGGGGCCTGGACTACCTCGCGGTCACCGACCACAACACGGTCAGCCACCACCCGCACCTGCCCGCGGCGGCCTCGCGGTACGGCGTCGCGCTCATCCCGGGCCAGGAGCTGACCACCGACTTCGGCCACGCCAACGTGCTCGGGCCCGGCGGCCGGATCGACTTCCGCCTCCCGGCCGGCGAGTGGGTGCGCCAGGCCGGTGAGAACGGCGCGCTGATCTCGATCAACCACCCCCTCGCCGGGGAGTGCGCCTGGCTGCACCCGCTGACCGAGCGCCCGCGGCTGGCCGAGGTGTGGCACTCGGGCTGGTGGGACCGCCGCTGGGGAGCCCCGGTCGCCTGGGCCCAGGCGTGGCGGCCCGACACGGTCGCGGTCGGCGGCAGCGACTTCCACCACCACGGCGCGGACGCCCCGCCCGGCGAGCCCGCCACCTGGGTCCTCGCCGAGGACGGCGACGTGCTCGGCGCGCTGGCGGCGGGCCGAGCCGCCGTCTCCGCCGGGATCCGCGGGCCGCTGCTGCTCCGTCACGGGGACGAGCTCCTCGCCCTCGACGCCGACGGCACCGTCCTCGCCGACGACGAGGGCCGCCGCCGGTTCGTGCGCGGGAACAAGGTCGTCTTCCCGGCCGGGGTGGGTATGCACCGGTTGGAGACCTATGAGAACGAGGTTGTGGCGCTGTGCTCCTGACCCCCCTCCGCATCGCGAACGCCCCCGTCAACTTCGGCGTCTACCGGCCCGCCGACCTCCGCGCCGACGCGGGCGACCTGCTCGCGGGCCTGGCCGGGGCCGGATACGCCGGGCTGGACGCCGGGCCCCCGGGCCTCTTCCCGCCCGCCCTCCTGAAGCGGCACGGCCTCCTCCTGGCCGGGGGATGGATCGACCTCGACGCCGACCTCGACCGGGACGACCACGGCCGGAGCGCTCTCGACGCCGCTCTCGACGCCTTCGCGGCCCTCCCGGCGGACGACCCCCGCTTCGCGCCACGCCCCACGCTGGGCCCGCCGCCCGACCCGCCCCGCTTCGCCCGCCCCGGCACTCCCGCCGTGCCCCCGGCGGGGGACTGGCCCCGCCTGCGGGAGCGCGTCCGCCGGGCCGCCGCCCGCTGCCGGGCCCGGGGCCTGGAGCCGGTGCTCCACCACCACCTCGGCACCGGGATCGAGACGGAGGCCGAGATCGACCGGGCCCTGGAGGAGACGGACGTCTCGCTCTGCCTGGACACCGGCCACCTCCTCCTGGCCGGCGGCGACCCCGTCGCCGCCCTGCGGAAGTACGCCGGCCGCGTCCGCCAGATCCACGTCAAGGACGCCTCCCGCGACGCCTGCGCTCGCGTCCGCGCCTCGGGCGGCGACCTGTGGGCCGCGATCCGCGCCCCCGTCTTCCCCCGCCTCGGCGAGGGCGACCTCGACCTGGCCGCCTTCGCCGCCGCCCTCCGGGGCTCCGGCTACACCGGCTGGCTCGTCGTCGAACAGGACGCCGTGGCCCCCGACCCGTCCGCCGCCCTGGCCGACCAGCGCCACAACCTCGCCCGCCTCGGCGCGGCCCTGGCCGCCGCGTCAGCCGTACGGCCCGCGCCGGCCGATCTCGCGACAGGGGAGGACCGATGACCGCGGACCGGCGGCGAGGCCGCGCCGGAGGACGACCGGCGGAGCGGGGAGGACGCGCGTGATCCGGGTGGCGGTGGCCGGGCTGGGCGTCGTGGCCAGGGCGGTGCACCTGCCGCTGCTGGAACGGCGGGCGGACCTGTTCGACGTCGTGGCCGTGTGCGACCTGTCGGCGGGGACCGCCGGAGCGGTGGGACGGCGGTTCGGGGCGGCGCCGTACACCGGCCTCGCGGCCATGCTGGACGCCGGGGGGTTCGAGGGGGTGCTGCTGCTCACCTCGGGGTCGCACGGCGAGGCGGCGCGCGCGGCCCTGGAGCGGGGATACGCGGTGCTCTGCGAGAAGCCCCTCGCCTACACGCGGGCCGAGGCGGAGGCGCTGCGGGGCTGGGACGCGCGGCTCATGGTGGCCTACATGAAGCAGTACGACCCGGCGGTCCGGCGGGCCGCGCGGCTGCTGGGGGAGATGGGCGGACCGGCGGCGGTGCGGGCGATCCAGGTGACCGTGCTGCACCCCGAGCCCGACGCGCAGCTCGCGTTCGCCCGCCTCGGGCCGCCCCCCGGGGACGTCCCGCCCGAGGCCGCGCGGCGGCTGCGCCAGATCGAGGACGACCTGCTGCGGCGCGCCGTGGGGACGGCCGAGGGGCCCCTGCGCCGGGTGTACGAGGTGGTGCTGACGAGCGTCTGCCACGACCTGTCGCTGATCAGGACGTTCGCGGGCGGGCCCCCGGCGACCGTGGACCACGCGGCCTGGTGGGCGGGGGACGGCGCCGGGCCGGGGTCGGTCGAGCTGTCGGGACGGCTCGCGACCGGCGCGAGGTACTCCATCCACTGGCACTTCCTGCCCGGGCACCCGGCCTACCGCGAGACCGTCGCGGTGCACTGCGAGGGCGGCTCGCTGGAGCTGGTCTTCCCCGCGCCGTACCTGCTCAACGCGCCCACCGCGCTCACGGTGTCCGGGGGCGACGGGGACGCCGAGCGGCGGGCGGAGTTCCGCAGCGTCACCGAGGCGTTCGAGGAGCAGCTCGCCGCCTTCCACGCGCTGGCCACGGCGGGGACGCCCCCGCTCACCGGCCTCGCGGGCGGCGCCGCCGACATCGTGACCGCCCAGCTCGCCGTACGGCGCCTCGCCGAGCTGACCGGGCTGCCCTGCGGCGGGGAGGCGGCCGAGCTCCCGCCGTACGACGCGGTCCCGGCGCCCCGCGACGGTGGCGCGTCCACCGGGGCGGAGCCGCACGAGAAGGCGGACGGCCCGCGGGGGAGGGCGGAGGCGCCGCCGTACGGGACGGGAGCGGCTCCGGGGACCGGAGACGGCAGCACCGGGGCCGGCGCCGCGGGGACGCCGGGCGGGGCGGGGACCGGGGCCGCGGGGACGATGGGCGGGGAGGGGACCGGGGGCGCGGGGTCACCGGGAGGACAGGGGTCACCGGGAGGACAGGGGTCGCCGGGCGGGGAGGGCGTGTGAAGGCCGGGCGGCGGGAATCGGCGCGGAGAGGCGGTGCGGGCGTGGACGGACGCGGGCGGCGGGAGATCGTGATCGTGCCGCACACGCACTGGGACCGGGAGTGGTACCTGCCGTTCCAGCGGTTCCGGCTGCGGCTGGCCGGGCTGCTGGACGACGTGCTCGACCGCATGGAGCGCGACCCCCGGCACCGGTTCACCCTCGACGGCCAGCTCGCCGCCGTGGACGACTACCTGGAGGTGCGGCCCGAGCGCCGCGAGACCGTCGCCGCGCTCGTGCGCGAGGGACGGCTCGCCGTCGGGCCCTGGCGGATCCTGCTCGACGAGTTCCTGTGCTCGGGCGAGAACATCATCCGCAACCTGGAGCTCGGCCTGCGCCGCGCCGGGGAGCTGGGCGGGGCGATGCGCGTCGGCTACCTGCCGGACATGTTCGGGCACGCCGCCCAGATGCCGCAGATCCTCGCCGGGGCGGGGATCCGGCACGCGTGCGTGTGGCGCGGCGTGCCCGCGAGCGTGGACCGGGACGTCTTCGCCTGGACCTCGCCCGACGGCACCTCGATCCGGACGCGGTACCTCCCCGAGGGCGGGTACGGCAACGCCGCGGGCGTCTTCGAGGACCCCGGGGAGCCCGCCCTGACCGCCAAGCGCGTCCAGGCCCTGGCGGACGCCATGGAGCCCTGGCGCGCGGACGGCGGCCCCGTCCTCGGCATGTACGGCGCCGACCACACCGCCCCGGCGGCCGGCCTGCCCGATCTCCTGGAGGAGGCCGCCCGGGCCACCGGCGTCCCGCTGCGGCTCGCCACGCTGGCGGAGTTCTTCGCCGGCGAGCCGGAGACGGTGGAGGGGCTGCCCGAGGTGCGCGGCGAACTGCGCTCCCACGCCCGCGCCAACATCCTCCCCGGCGTGCTCTCCGCCCGCGTCCACCTCAAGCGGGCCATGGGCGCGGCCGAACGCGTCGTGGAGCGCTACGCCGAGCCGCTCGCCGCCCTGTGGACCGGGCCCGCCGCCGACCGCTTCCTCGACATGGCCTGGCACCGGCTGATCGACGCGAGCTGCCACGACTCGGTGACCGGCTGCGGCTGCGACGAGACCGCCCAGCAGGTCGCGGCGCGCCTCGCCGAGGCCGAGCAGCTCGGCCGCGCCGTGATCGACATGGCCGGCCTCGCGCTGGGCGGGTGGGTCCCGCACGACGGGTACCTGATCTTCAACCCCAGCCCCTTCCCCCGCCGCGCCCTGGTCACGCTGGACGTGGAGGGCACGGCCCTGGAGGGCCCCGGCGGCGTCCCCGTCCCGGCGCAGCCGCTGAGCGCCCACCCGACCCTGCTCGCGGACGACGTGTACGACGCGTCCGGCCTGCCGGCGGTCCTCAAGCGCGTTCACGGCGTGGAGCTGTACGGCCAGGAGATCACCGACTGGGACATCGGCGACCGGGAGCTCACCTTCCACGTCGCCCGCCGCGCCGGCCGCCCCTTCGACGTGGACGACGTCCGCCACGCCCTCGACGCGATCCTCCCGGACGAGCCGGGGCCGTGGCGCGTCCGCGTCGTCGCCGCGCCCCGGACCGTCGTGGCCGCCCTCGTCGAGGTCCCCCCGCTCGGGCACGCCTCCGTCCGCCCCGCCGCGCCCGGCTCCGCGCCGCCCCCGCCCGATCCCGTGCGCCGCGCGGGCCGTTCCCTGGACAACGGGCTGCTGCGGGTGGACGTCGAGGCCGACGGCACCCTCACGCTCACCTCCGCCGGGGGAGTCAGGATCACGGGCGCGGCCCGCCTCGCCGACGGCGGCGACCTGGGCGACACCTACAACTACGCGCCCCCCGCCGCCGACCTCCTGGTCACCGATCCCCTCACGGTCACGGTCCGGGCGGTCCACGACGGCCCCCTGCTCGGGGAGATCGCCGTCCTGCGGACGTACGACTGGCCCGCCGCCGGCGACTTCGCCCACGACGCGCGGTCCCGCTCCCGGGAACGGGTCACGGTCACCACCGCCGTGTCCCTCCGCGCCGGGGAGCCCTTCGCCCGCCTGCGGATCACCTTCGACAACCGCGCCGCCGACCACCGGCTCCGCCTCCACGTCCCCCTGCCGCGCCACGCCACCACGTCGTACGCCGAGGGGCAGTACGCCGTCACCGAGCGCGGGACGAGCGCCGAGGGCGGCTGCGGGGAGCACCCCCTCCCCACGTTCCCGGCCTCGGGTTTCGTGGCCGCGGGCGGCGCCGCCGTGCTCCTCACCCATCCGACCGAGTACGAGCTGACGGCGGACGGCGCGGAACTGGCCGTCACCCTCCTGCGCTCGGTGGGCCTGCTGTCGCGCAACCGCCACCGATACCGCGACGAGCCCGCCGGGCCCCAGATCCCCGCCCCCGAGGCCCAGTGCCGGGGCGACCAGGCCGTGGATCTGGCCCTGCTGCCGTACGACGGCGAATGGCACGAGTCGGGCATCCTCCGGGCGGCCGAGGAGTTCCGTCACGACCTGCTCCCCCTCCCCGGCTGGGCCCGCGGCACCGCCGCCCTGCCCCGGCCGGAGGCCGGCCTCTCCGTCACCGGCGACGGCGTGGTCCTGGGCGCCCTCCGCCGCCGGGACGAATGGACCGAGGTCCGCCTGATCTCCCAGACCCCCGAGCCGACCCGGGCCCACCTGACCGGCCCCTTCACCGAAGCCCGCCACTGCGACCTCCTGGGCGCCCCCACCACCCCCCTCAAGGTCGCCGACGGCCGCGCGACCCTCCCCCTCCGCCCCTGGCAGATAGCCACCGTCCACCTGAAACTCCCCTAACCCCCACCCCCGCCCGATTTCGCTGATCGCCGGGCCGCCGGTCAGCGGCCGGGCGACGGGGCCGGGTGCCCGTGCGGCCTCGCCGACCGGCCTGCCGGATCTTCCGCGTGCCCGCCGCGACGTCCTCGGGAGCGGGGTTCCGGACACTGGCGCTCCCCCTGCCGGTACGCCGTTCGTCCCGCGCGTCCCACCGTTCGTCGAGCGTTTCCGTCGGGAATGGAGGGCGGATGCCCGCCGTACGGGATTGAACGATGTCCTTGACGTAAGTGGGGGCTTTGTAAAGCATGGGGGCGTGACTGCAGAGCCGACGGAACGGCGGCCCATCACTTCTGTGGCCGACTTCGACCTGTCCGATTTCGACTTCTGGGCCCGCCCGATGGCGGAGCGGGAGCACGCGTTCGAGCTGCTGCGGCGGGAGGAGCGGCCCGCCTTCTATCAGGAGTTCGAGGTCTCGTTCGCGCCGCCGGGGCCCGGATACCACGCGCTCGTGCGGCACGCCGACGTGCTGGAGGCGAGCCGCAACCCCGAGGTGTTCTCCTCCGGCGACGGAGGGGCGACCAACATCCCCGACATGCCGCCGGACCTGGCCGAGTACTTCGGATCGATGATCAACATGGACGACCCGCGCCACGCGCGCCTGCGGCGGATCGTCTCGCGGGCCTTCACCCCGCGCATGATCAAGAAGTTCGAGGACGACGTCGAGGTCGCCGCCGGCCGGATCGTGGACGACCTGCTGGCCGACGGGCCGGGGGACTTCGTGACGCAGGTCGCGGCGCGGCTGCCGCTGAAGATCATCTGCGACATGATGGGGATCTCCGAGGAGCACTACCAGTTCGTGTTCGACCGGTCGAACGTGATCCTGGGCGGCTTCGACCCCGAGTACGTCGAGGACTTCGACCAGGCCGCCGCCAAGCTGCTCACCGCGGGCATGGAGCTCCAGCGGCTCGTCATGGACCTGGCGGCGTTCCGCAAGGAGAAGCCCACCGACGACCTGATCTCGACCCTGGTCCACGCCAACATCGACGGCGAGCACCTCACCGACCAGGAGCTCGGCTCGTTCTTCATCCTGCTCGTCGTCGCGGGCAACGAGACCACCCGCAACGCCATCTCGTACGGCATGCGCCTGCTGACCACCAACCCGGACCAGCGCGCCCGCTGGCTCTCCGACATCGACGGTCACGCCCCCCGCGCGGTCGAGGAGATCGTACGGCTGGCCTCGCCCGTCAACTTCATGCGGCGCAAGGTCACCCGCGACTTCGAGATGAACGGCAACCTCTACCGCAAGGGCGAGAAGGCCGTCCTCTTCTACTGGTCCGCGAACCGCGACGAGAGCGTCTTCGCCGACCCGCAGCGGTTCGACATCACCCGCGACCCCAACCCCCACGTCGGCTTCGGCGGCCCGGGCCCGCACTTCTGCCTCGGCGCCCACCTCGCCCGCCGCGAGATCACCGTGATGTTCCGCGAGCTCCTGAAGCGCGTCCCCCGGCTGGAGGCGGGCAAGCCCGACCGCCTCTACTCCAGCTTCATCAACGGCATCAAGCGCATGCCCTGCGAGTTCTGACGCCCCCGGCCGTACGGCTCGCGCGAGCCGTACGGCCCGGGACGCCCGGGCAGGCGAGGCGAGCCGTACGGCACGGGACGCCCGGGCAGGCGAGGCGAGCCGTACGGCACGGGACGCCCGGGCGGGCGAGGCGAGCAGGGCGGAGCGGGCGCCGCCGTGCGGGAGCGGACGCGCCCGCGTCGTGCGCCCGTGAGCCGTGCGCCCGGGTCAGGGCTTGATGGACTTGATGATGGTGTTGATGTCCGGGAGCAGGGACTTCTGGGTGTCGGGGATGGCGATGTAGAGGATCGCCGGCAGCGCGCGGCCGGTGTCCACGGCGGCGAAGACGACCGTGTCCTTGGTGATCTTGGTGCCCGCGCGGCGGTTCCTGATCTCGAACGCCATCAGCTCGGCCGGGCGGCCGCCGACCTTGAAGCGCTGCTCGGCGGTCTTCGTCGCCAGCGCCGCCGCGCCGTAGAAGCGCTTCTTGACCTCGTAGGCCGTGGCGCGCAGCACCTTGTTCATGTCCGCGGCGCCGGTGTACTGCGGGGCCAGGCGGGTCGGCAGCGGGCCGGACATGACGTGGGCGAAGACCTGCCTGCCCTGGGAGTCCTGGCCCAGCGGGACGTACTGGCGGGTGGAGAAGCCGTATTTAGCGCGCAGCTCGGTCGGGGTGCGCTGGTCGAGCTGCCAGCGGCCGCCCAGCGCGGCGTAGTGCAGCCCGGACTGGCGGTCCTTGACCTGTCCCGTCACCGGCGACCGGGTGCCCTTGTAGCGGGGGAGCGGCGGCAGCGCCTCCTTGGCCGGCTGGGTGCTCTTGCCCGCGCCGACCGGGGCGCTCTGGCGCGTCTGCGGGGGCTTCGGGGGCTCCTCCGAGCCGCCGAGCGTGCCCGTCGCGAACGCCGTGACGACCACCGCGACCAGGGCCACCGCGGCCGATCCCGCCACCGCCCACGGCCACACGCGCCGCCCGCGTCCGGGGCCGTCATCGTCGCCGATGCCCGCCTCGATGTCGGCGAAGCGGTTCTCGAACCCCTCCTCCGACCCGTCGCCGGAGCCCTCGCCCCAGACGGTCTTCCACAACTCCCGCTGGCGATCGGCGGGCGGCGTCTTGGGGCCGCTGATCTGCGCGGCCGTGACGAAGCGCTCCTCCTCGACCTCCGCGACGCGATCTCCGGCTCTCTGGTCGCTCATCGCTGTGTCGCTCCCGTGCTCTCGCCCTGATGACGCCGTGGGGCGGGTCGTCGTGCGGCGCCGATGACTGGCTGGTTGGGGTGGCGACCGGTATCGCCGGGCGGATCGCCCCGGATCCGCGGCGGAGAGCCCGCCGGGACCTCCTCCGGGAGAGATGGTAGAGGACCGAAGATAAAGGGGTGGTTACCGATGCGCGATGTGCGCCCGAATTCGGCCCCTCGGCGCATTGCCCTTTGCGCTACCCTTGGGCTATGCGAGCCGTCCGGCAGCTTCTCGGTCGGCCGCGCTGACGCCGTACTGAGACTCTGATCAGGAAAAGACGGCCGGTCGGCGCGGCCAGCCCCTCGTGCCCACGGGGGGCGCTTTGCTGTTATGACGGCGGCCGGCCTCTGGGACCGCAGAGGATCGCGATAGACGAGGGAACCGAAGTGAGCGACGAGCAGTACGATCCGCAGGCGCTGCAGGCCAAGTGGCAGCAGCGGTGGGAGCGGCTGGAGCCCTACCGCGCCGGCGAGGACCCCGCCGACGAGCGTCCCCGGCGCTACATGCTCGACATGTTCCCCTACCCCTCCGGCGACCTGCACATGGGGCACGGCGAGGTGTTCGCCATCGGCGACGTGGTGGCCCGCTACTGGTTCCTGCGCGGCTACAACGTGCTGCACCCGATCGGCTGGGACTCCTTCGGCCTGCCCGCGGAGAACGCCGCGATCAAGCGCAACGAGCACCCCGCCACCTGGACCTACGCCAACATCGAGACCCAGGCGAACTCCTTCAGGCGCTACGGGATCTCCTTCGACTGGTCGCGCCGCCTGCACACCAGCGACCCCGACTACTACCGCTGGAACCAGTGGCTGTTCACCCGGTTCTTCGAGCGCGGCCTGGCCTACCGCAAGGGCGGCCTGGTCAACTGGTGCCCCAACGACCAGACCGTGCTGGCCAACGAGCAGGTCGTGAACGGCCGCTGCGAGCGCTGCGGCGCCGAGGTGGTGCGCCGGGAGCTGACCCAGTGGTACTTCAAGATCACTGACTACGCGCAGCGGCTGCTGGACGACATGGACCAGCTCACCCACTGGCCCGAGCGGCTGCTGACCATGCAGCGCAACTGGATCGGCCGCTCCGAGGGCGCCGACGTCCTGTTCGAGATCGAGGGCCGCGACGAGCCGGTGACGGTCTACACGACCCGCCCGGACACGCTGTACGGCGCGACCTTCTTCGTGGTCGCCGCCGACGCCGCGCTGGCCGACGAGATCGTGACCGACGAGCAGCGCCCGGCGTTCGAGGCCTACCGCGCCGAGGTCGCCAAGCTGAGCGACATCGAGCGGCTGGCCACCGACAAGGAGAAGACGGGCGTCTTCCTGGGCCGCCACGCGATCAACCCGGTCAACGGCGAGCGCATCCCGGTCTGGGCGGCCGACTACGTGCTGTCCGACTACGGCCACGGCGCGATCATGGCGGTGCCCGCGCACGACCAGCGCGACCTGGACTTCGCGCTGAAGTTCGGGCTGCCGGTGAAGGTCGTCGTGCACACCGGCCTGGCCGACCCGGCCGAGACGGGCCAGGCGACCCCCGGCGAGGGCACGCTGGTCAACTCCGGCCCGCTGGACGGCCTGGGCAAGGCCGAGGCCATCGCCAAGATCGTGGAGATCCTGGCGGCCGAGGGCCGGGGCCGGGCGACGGTCAACTTCCGGCTGCGCGACTGGCTGCTGTCCCGCCAGCGGTTCTGGGGCACCCCGATCCCGATCATCCACTGCCCCGACTGCGGCGAGGTGCCCGTCCCCGACGAGGACCTGCCGGTCACGCTGCCCGACATGCGCGGCGAGGCGCTGGCCCCCAAGGGCGTGTCCCCGCTGGCGGCGGCCGAGGACTGGGTCAACGTCGCGTGCCCCAAGTGCGGCGGCGCCGCCAAGCGCGACACCGACACGATGGACACCTTCGTCGACTCCTCCTGGTACTTCCTGCGCTACACCTCGCCCGGCTACAGCGAGGGCCCGTTCGACCCCGAGCAGGTCCGCAGGTGGGGCCCGATCGACCAGTACGTCGGCGGCATCGAGCACGCCGTGCTGCACCTGCTGTACTCCCGGTTCTTCACCAAGGTGCTGCACGACATGGGCATGGTGAACTTCACCGAGCCGTTCGTGCGCATGCTGAACCAGGGCCAGGTCATCAACGGCGGCAAGGCCATGTCCAAGTCGCTGGGCAACGGCGTGGACCTGGGCAAGCAGATCGACGAGTTCGGCGTGGACGCCGTCCGGCTGACCATGATCTTCGCCGGTCCGCCCGAGGACGACATCGACTGGGCCGACGTCTCCCCGGCGGCGTCCCAGAAGTTCCTGGCCCGGGCCTTCCGCGTCATGGCCGAGGCCGGCGCGGCCGGCGCCCCCGGCGCCGACTTCGCGGCCGGCGACATCGAGCTGCGCAAGGTCACCCACCGGACGATCGACGAGGTCACGCGCCTGATCGAGTCCTACCGCTTCAACGTCGCGGTGGCCCGCATGATGGAGCTGACCACGGCCGCTCGCCGCGCCATCGACTCCGGCCCCGGCGCGGCCGACCCGGCCGTCCGCGAGGCCGCCGAGACCCTGGCGATCATGCTGTCGCTGGTCGCGCCCTACGCCGCCGAGGAGGGCTGGGAGCGGCTGGGGCACGGCCCGAGCATCGCCCGGGCGACCTGGCCCGAGGCGGACCCGTCCCTGCTGGTCCAGGAGACGGTCACGTGCGTCGTCCAGGTCGCCGGCAAGGTCCGCGACCGCCTGGAGGTGTCCCCGGACATCACCGAGGACGACCTGCGCGCCCTGGCCCTGGCCTCGGACAAGGTCCGCGCCCACCTGTCCGGCGACCCCCGCAAGGTCATCGTCCGCGCTCCGAAGCTGGTCAACATCGTCCCCTGACACCGGACGGCTCGGACGGCCCGGCGGACCCCTCCGCCGGGCCGTCGGCGTTCTCCGGCCGCCCTCCCGCGCGCGTACGGCCACGCGGCGGCGCCGTGCGGCCGGCCGTGCCCTCGGGGCGGGGCTCAGCGGGCGGGGAGGGCCTTGGCCACGCGGGCCAGGATCTCCTGCAGGACGCCGGTGGAGGTGGCGAAGTTGAGCCGGGCGAAGCCGTCGCCGCCGGGCCCGAACGAGGGACCGGGGACGGTCATGACGCGGGCCTCGGCGAGCAGGTGGGCCGCCGGGTCGGGGCCCAGGCCGAAGGCGCGCAGGTCGAGCCAGGCGAGGTAGGTGGCCTCGGGGACGTGGTAACGGGCCCCGACGGGCAGCCGCTCGGCGATGAGGCGGCGGTTGCGGTCCAGGACGCGCAGGGCCCCGTCGAGCCAGGCGTCCCCCTCCCGCCACGCCGCCAGGGTCGCGTCCACGCCGAAGACGCTCACCTCGCCGAAGAGGTGCTGGGGCTGGGCGGCCAGGGCCTCGCGGACGGCGGCGGGGGCGACGTGGGCGACGCAGCAGCGGATGCCGGCGAGGTTGAAGGCCTTGGTCGCCGAGGTGAGGGTGATCGTGCGCGCCGCCGCGTCCGGGGAGACCGACGCGAAGGGGATGTGGCGGCGCGGGGCGTAGGTCAGGTCCGCGTGGATCTCGTCGGCGATGACCAGCAGGTCGTGGCGCTCGGCGAGCTCGGCCAGGCCCTCCAGTTCGGGCCGGCGGAACGCGCGCCCGGTGGGGTTCTGCGGGTTGACGAGCACGAGCGCGCGGCATCCCCGGCCGCGCAGGTCGCGGTCCAGCCGGTCGAGGTCGAACTCCCAGCCCTCGGAGGTCTCCTCCATCGGGATCGGCAGCAGCGGCCGCTCCATCTCGCCGAGGGTCTGCAGGAACGGGGTGTACGCGGGCGTGTGCATGGCCACGGCGTCGCCCGGGCGCGTGCACGTGACCAGGACGACCTGGAGCGCCTGGTTGATGTCGTTGTAGCAGCGCACGTGGGCGGGGTCGGGGCGCCAGCCGTACCGCCGCTCCATCCGCTCGGCGAACGCGGGCGCCAGGGGGTTCTGGGCCTCGCCGATGGCCCACGCGGGATAGCCGAGGTCGGTGTCGACGCGCCGGATCAGCGCCTCGCGGACCGGCGGCGGGACGGGGAAGTCCATGTCGGCGACCCAGCAGGCGATCGTGCCCGGCTCGGCCTTGGACCACTTCATGCCGTCGCGCGCGGCGAGCGACTGAACGTCGAGGTCCTCGAACGGCGAGTCGCCCATGCCCCGGTGGTCCCAGGCCCGCGGGTCCCGCCTCCCCGCCGGGTTCAGCGCGTCCCCGGGCGGACCTCCGCGCACGCTCACCGCGCCACCTCCGTCGTCGTGGTCCTCGCCCGCACCTGAATACCCGCCCGAATCCGCACCAACCGCCCATGACGGCACGAAGCGATCACGATCTGGAGGGCGATCCCCGGCAAGGGCGCGCGCCGGGTGCGGGGGGCGAGGCCGTGCGGCATGGAGTCCCGGCAGGGCCGTACGGCCTGGAATCCGTGCGCGGTGTGCGGCGGGGCCGTACGGCAAGGGGCCGGCCGAGGTGTACGGCGGGGCCGTACGGCACGGCGGGGTCGCGGCGTGGCCGCGCGGCGCCGGACCCGAGAGCGCGCGGGAAGCGTCGCCCTCGGGTGCGGCCGGCGCGGCGGGCGCCGGAGGGGCGTGTCAGACGCGGCGCAGGACGGCGACGACCCGGCCGAGGATGGAGGCCTCGTCACCGGGGATGGGGTCGTAGGCGGGGTTGTGGGGGAGCAGCCACACGTGCCCGTCGTCCTTGCGCTTGAACGTCTTGACCGTCGCCTCGCCGTCGATCAGCGCGGCCACGATGTCGCCGTTGTCGGCCACCGGCTGCTGGCGGACCACCACCCAGTCGCCGTCGGCGATCGCGGCGTCGATCATCGAGTCGCCCTGGACCTTGAGCAGGAAGAGCGTGCCCTCGCCGACGAGCTGCTTGGGAAGCGCGAACACGTCCTCGATCGCCTCCTCGGCGAGGATCGGGCCACCGGCGGCGATGCGGCCCACGACCGGCACGTAGGCCGCCGCGGGACGGCCGACGGCGCCGTCCTCGGCCTCGGCGTTGCCCGCGAGCGCGGGCTCGCCGGGCAGGCGCACCTCGACTGCGCGCGGGCGGTGCGGGTCACGGCGCAGGAAGCCCTTGCGCTGCAACGCGCTGAGCTGGTGGGACACGCTGGACGTGCTGGTCAGGCCGACCGCCTCGCCGATCTCGCGCATCGAGGGGGGGTAGCCCCTGCGCTCGACCGAGTCGCGGATCACTTCGAGCACGCGGCGTTGCCGCACGGTCAGGCCGCTGTCGTCCAACTGGGCCGCCGGCATCTCGTAAACGGTCGTAGGTCGCCCCGGGCTCCGGGGCGTCTTGCGTTCACTCTGCTCGCTCATCTGACCACCTGCTGCGTTGAAATCTGGACACACCCGATCCCGCCACCAACGACGCTATCGGCCTCGAAGATCAATATCAAACATCGGTTCGAATGTCATCGATTTCGCCGTCGCCGTGGTGTAGAACATCGTACGTAAGTTCGATCGCTGTGGCGTTCGATTTCGTGAAGTTTCGCGCGTGTGTTCTGGGATTTCTCCGCGCGCGAGGCCCGAACGAGAGAGGTCCACATGCATGCGACGCTTCCGCCACGCCCCCGCCCGGCGCTGAGCGCCCCCGCCAGGCCCCGCGCCCGCCGTCCCTCCCCGGCGGCCCGCGGGCCCCGCCGCCCCGCGCCGGGCCCCCGCCCCGGGCGGGATCCGCTGCGCCCGCTCCCGCCCCTGCGCCTGACCCGCCGCGGGCGCGCCGTCCTCGTGGCCGCCGCGCTCCCGGTGCTGCTGGCCGCCGTCTGGCTCGGCACGCGCGCCCCCGCCCGCTCCGCCCCCGCCGTGCCGCCGTCCCACCAGGGCCTGCCCTGGGTCACCGTCCAGTCCGGCGACACCCTCTGGGAGATCGCCCACCAGGTCGCCCCGGCCGAGGACCCCGCCCGCACCGTCCACGCCATCATGCGCCTCAACGCCCTGGACACCTCGGTGATCCAGCCCGGCGCCCGCCTCTACATCCCGGCCCCCTCCACGCCCTAGCCCCGCCCTGGCCCCGCCCTGGCCCCGCCCGATCCCGATCCCCGATCGCCCCGGACGGCCCCGCGCCGCCCCGGGGCGGCACCATGCGGGTTCGAACGCCCCAGGACCACGGCGTCGCCGCGCGAGGATCGCCCTCACCCCGCGGGGGCTCACCTCCCGCCGCGCCGCTCCGGTGCCCGCCCTCACGCCGCCCCGGCCCCTCGCCTCCCGACCGGGCGGCCCGGCGCGGGTGAATCAGTGATGAAGTTGTGACCTCGGGCCGGGAGATCTCCGCCCTCCCGGTGGAGGGCGGCCGCCCGCCCCTGCGGGACAGGGCTTCCCGCCCCGCGCGCGTGCCGTACGGCCCGGCGGGGCGCGCCCGCCCGCCCGCGCCGCCCGCCTCTCCCCGGCCCCCGGGACGGGGACCCGCCGGCGCGTGCGGATCCGGCCCCGGGCCCCCGGCGTACGGCCGCCGCCGGGCGCGGCGAGGAGCGCCGCGGGGCGGCCGGGCGGAGGCGGTCCACGGGGGCGCTCCGGGTCGTTCGGGGCATGGAGGGAGGAAGCGTAATACCTGGTGGGAGGGGGTGTGGGCGGCGACAAGGGTGGGCACGTAGGGATTCGCGGAGGGCGGCCGGACCCCGAGATGCGCAAGGGGGCCGGGGCGTGCGAGACTCCTCCGCGGCCCTTGTTCCGGAGGGCGCCCGGGCGGTGCTCCCGGGCCCCCGGGACGGCTCCCGGAGCGGGCGACACGCCGAACGCGTGACGGGTGTGCCTGCTGAGCAGGGGGTATCGACCCGCGGGCCCGCGCCGACTTGCGTAAGGGCTGCCACGCTTCTACGGTTGGACCACAAGATGTAGTAGTTACATCGGTGTAGTTCACCAGACCTTGTGTTCCAGGGAGGCGTCGGAATGCACTGCCCGTTCTGCCGCCACGCGGACAGCAGGGTCATCGACAGCAGGTCCACCGAGGACGGCGCGGCCATCCGCCGCCGTCGCACCTGTCCCGCGTGCGGACGCCGGTTCACGACGCAGGAGACGGTGCTGCTGATGGTGGGCAAGCGCAGCGGGGTCACCGAGCCGTTCTCCCGGGAGAAGGTCATCGCCGGGGTGCGGCGCGCCTGCCAGGGCCGGCCGGTGACCGAGGACGCGCTGGCCAAGCTCGGGCAGCGGGTCGAGGAGAGCATCCGGGCGACCGGTGCCGCCGAGATCCCCGCGCACGAGGTCGGGCTGGCGATCCTGGGGCCGCTGCGGGAGCTGGACGAGGTGGCCTATCTGCGGTTCGCGTCGGTCTACCGGAGCTTCGAGACGCTCGCGGACTTCGAGGCCGAGATCGAACGGCTGCGCAAGGAACGCGCCCCCGCGCCGGGGGACTGAGCGGCGCGCTGCACAGGTTTTCACTATGTGGGCCCGGAGGACGGGCCCTGGGGAGGGGGAGGTCATGACGGAGACGGTCAGCGGCTCGGCGACCCGTGGGAAGGGCGCCCGCAAGGGACTGCGCATGGAGCGTGTCCACACCACCGCGGGCGTGCATCCGTACGACGAGGTCCGCTGGGAACGCCGCGACGTCGTCATGACGAACTGGCGGGACGGCTCGGTCAACTTCGAGCAGCGCGGCGTGGAGTTCCCCGACTTCTGGTCGGTGAACGCGGCCAACATCGTCACCACCAAGTACTTCCGCGGCGCCGTGGGCACGCCGCAGCGTGAGCAGAGCCTCAAGCAGCTCGTGGACCGCGTCGTCGGCGTGTACACCCGGACCGGTCGCGAGAACGGCTACTTCGCCACCGACGAGGACGCCGAGATCTTCGACCACGAGCTCAAGTACGCCCTGATCCACCAGATCTTCAGCTTCAACTCCCCGGTCTGGTTCAACGTCGGCACCTCCTCCCCGCAGCAGGTCAGCGCCTGTTTCATCCTCGCCGTGGACGACACGATGGAGTCGATCCTGGAGTGGTACAAGGAGGAGGGCCTGATCTTCAAGGGCGGCTCCGGCTCCGGCGTCAACCTCTCCCGCATCCGCTCCAGCAAGGAGCTGCTCTCCAGCGGCGGCACGGCCAGCGGCCCGGTGTCGTTCATGCGCGGCGCCGACGCCTCCGCCGGGACCATCAAGTCCGGCGGCGCGACCCGCCGGGCGGCCAAGATGGTCGTCCTCGACGTGGACCACCCCGACGTCGAGGAGTTCATCGAGACCAAGGCCCGCGAAGAGGACAAGATCCGGGCCCTGCGCGACGCCGGCTACGACATGGACCTGGGCGGCAAGGACATCACCTCCGTCCAGTACCAGAACGCCAACAACTCCGTCCGCGTCTCCGACGAGTACATGCGCGCCGTCGAGGCGGGCGGCAAGTTCGGGCTGCGCAGCCGTACCACCGGCGAGGTCATCTCCGAGGTGGACGCCAAGGACCTCTTCCACAAGATGGCCAAGGCCGCCTGGGAGTGCGCCGACCCGGGCATCCAGTACGACGACACGATCAACGACTGGCACACCACGCCCGAGACCGGCCGGATCACCGCCAGCAACCCCTGCAGCGAGTACGTCCACCTGGACAACTCCTCCTGCAACCTGGCCTCGATCAACCTGCTGAAGTTCCTCCAGGACGACGGCTCCTTCGACGTCCGGCGCTTCGTGAAGATCACCGAGCTGATCATCACGGCGATGGACATCTCGATCACCTTCGCCGACTTCCCGACCGAGAAGATCGCCGAGACCACCCGCGCCTACCGCCAGCTCGGCATCGGCTACGCCAACCTCGGCGCGCTGCTGATGGCCACCGGCCACGCGTACGACTCCCCGGGCGGCCAGGCCGTCGCCGCGGCGATCACCAGCCTCATGACCGGCGTCTCCTACCGGCGCAGCGCGGAGCTGGCCGGCGTCGTCGGGCCGTACGACGGCTACGCCCGCAACGCCGAGCCGCACAAGCGGGTCATGCGCAAGCACGCCGCCGCCAACGACGACCTGCGGACCGTCGGCATCATGGACCGCACGATCCACACCGAGGCCACCAAGCAGTGGGCGCAGTGCCTCAAGCTCGGTGAGAAGAACGGCTACCGCAACGCGCAGGCGTCGCTGCTGGCCCCGACCGGCACCATCGGCCTGATGATGGACTGCGACACCACCGGCATCGAGCCGGACCTGGCGCTGGTCAAGTTCAAGAAGCTGGTCGGCGGCGGCTCCATGCAGATCGTCAACCAGACCGTCCCCCGGGCCCTGCGCAAGCTGGGCTACCAGGAGGAGCAGGTCGAGGCGATCGTCGCCTACATCGCCGAGCACGGCCACGTCGTGGACGCCCCGGGCCTCAAGCAGGAGCACTACGAGGTCTTCGACTGCGCGATGGGCGAGCGGGCGATCGCGCCCATGGGCCACGTCCGCATGATGGCCGCGGTGCAGCCGTTCCTGTCCGGCGCGATCAGCAAGACCGTCAACCTGCCCGAGTCCGCGACCGTCGAGGACATCGAGCAGGTCTACATGGAGGGCTGGAAGCTCGGCCTCAAGGCGCTGGCCGTCTACCGCGACAACTGCAAGGTCGGCCAGCCGCTGTCCATCGCCAAGAAGGACGCCAAGGAGACCGCCGCCGAGGCCCCCGCCCCGGCCGCCGTCGCCGAGGCCCCGCGCCCGACCCGCAAGCGCCTGCCCAAGCAGCGCCCGAGCATCACCACGTCCTTCTCCGTCGGCGGCGCCGAGGGCTACATGACGGCCTCCAGCTACCCCGACGACGGGCTGGGCGAGGTCTTCCTCAAGATGTCCAAGCAGGGCTCGACCCTGGCGGGCGTCATGGACGCGTTCTCGGTGGCCATCTCCATCGGCCTCCAGCACGGCGTCCCGCTGGAGACCTACGTCTCCAAGTTCGTGAACATGCGGTTCGACCCGGCCGGCATGACCGACGACCCGGACATCCGCCTGGCCGCCTCGGTGATGGACTACATCTTCCGCCGCCTGGCCCTGGACTACCTGCCGTACGACGAGCGCGTCGCCCTCGGCATCCTGTCCGCGGCCGAGCGCGCCGCCCAGCAGCGCGGCGAGGACCCCGCCTCCCTCCAGGAGGTCGTGGACCCGGCCACGCTCCAGGAGGTCGTGGACCCCGAGTCCCTGGCCCAGTCGGCCCCGGTCGAGCAGCCCAGGCCGGCCGCCGCGCCCAAGCCGGTCACGATCGAGCCCGCGTCCCGTCCCGGCACGACCCTGGAGAGCCACCAGGCCCGCACCGCAGACGACGCCCCGCTCTGCATGACCTGCGGCACCAAGATGCGCCCCGCCGGGAGCTGCTACGTCTGCGAGGGCTGCGGCAGCACCAGCGGCTGCAGCTAGCCCACCCGCTGAACGAAAGGGGGATCCGGACCCGTCCGGATCCCCCTTTCGCGTTCTCCCCGGGCCGGGTCTGCCGGGTCGGGCTACCGCGGGGAGATGACCTCGTAGAGGTCGCCCGCGCGGTCCTCGAAGTAGGCGACCCGGCCGCCCCAGGGGCTGTCCACCCGCGCGTTGGCCCGGTCCGCGGGGCTGTTGCCGTACGGCACGGCCGCGCGGCGCGGGCGGGCGAGGACGGCGTCGAAGGTGGCGGGGTCCACGTCGAAGGCCAGGTGGAGGCCGTGGGGGTCCTCGACGGTCATGAAGTCGAGGGTGAGGGTCTCGTTGACGCGCACGGGGGCGAAGTGGCGGCGGGCCCCGGCCGGGGGCAGGCGCTCCAGGCCCATGATCCCGGCGAAGAAGCCCGCGGCCTCGTCGTTGTCGTAGGCGGGGACGATGGTGTGGTTCAGCGTGACCGGCATGGTTCAGTCCTCGGTGCCGTCGGTGCCGTCGGTGCCGTCGGTGGTGCCGGTGGCGTCGGTGGCGCCGTGGGGGGCGTCGCCGGGGACGAGGGCGCCGTGCAGGAACACGGTGATGGCGTCGTCGAGGGAGGGGCCCGCCGCGAGCCCCTCGCCGGAGCGCCGCGCGCGGTCGAAGCCCAGGTGCATGAAGATCGCGGCTAGCTTCTCCGGAGGCAGGCGGAGGCGGTCCCGGTCGGGCTCGAACAGCTCGGCCACGGCCTCGACGGTCCGCGCCAGCGCCTCCTCGCGCCCGCCGGGCCGGTGGCCGAGCCCATCCTCCGGCCGCGGGCGGCCCGGCCCAGGCCGCCCGCCGGCCTCCTCCGCCGGCGCGTCCGCGCCCTTCCCGCCCTTCCCGCCGTTCCCGCCGCTCCCGCGCGCTCCGGCCTCCTCGTTCGCCGGGCCGGGCCAGCCGCGCCGGCCGCGGCGGCCGCCGGCGCGCAGCGCGCCGAGCACCGCGCCCATGCGGGCCAGATAGGCCTCCATCGCCGCCGCGGCCTCGCGCAGCCGCGCCTCCAGCGGCTGGTCCAGCGGGATCGCCCGGACCTCGTTGATCACGTGGTCGCCGCGCAGCGCCTCGTGCACGCACGCGTCGATCAGCTCGTCCTTGTCGGCGAAGACCCGGAAGATCGTCGCCTCGCCGATCCCGGCCGCGCGCGCGATCTGGCTGGTGGTCACGGCCGTGCCGTACTCGGTGACCAGGGGGAGGGCGACCCGCACGATCATCTCCCGCCGCTCCGCGGGACTCATGCCCGGCGCTCGCCGCCGGGGCGGTGGTGTGGACATGGGCTCCACTATGCGGAGTGAGCGCTCACTCCGTCAAGGAATTCGCCGGCCCGCCCGGAGGTTGGCAAAGGCGTGGACGTGATCGACGTGGTGGTGATCGGCGCCGGGCAGGCGGGGCTGTCCAGCGCGTACTTCCTGCGCAGGTCCGGGCTCGGCTTCGTCGTGCTGGACCACAACGAGGGCCCCGGGGGCGCGTGGCGGCACCGCTGGCCCTCGCTCACCCTGGGCCGCGCCCACCGCGTCCACGACCTGCCCGGGATGCCCCTGGGCGAGCCCGACACCACCCGCCCCTCGGCGGAGGTCGTGGCGGAGTACTTCGGCGCGTACGAGCGCGAGTTCGGCCTCGACGTGCGCCGCCCCGTGCACGTCCACCGCGTCGCCGAGGGCGGCGGCGGGCGGCTCCGCGTGGAGAGCGACGCGGGGACCTGGGAGGCCCGGGGCCTGATCAACGCCACCGGCACCTGGGACCGCCCCTTCTGGCCCTACTACCCGGGCCGCGAGACGTTCCGGGGCCGCCAGCTCCACACCGCCGGCTACCGGAGCAAGGAGGAGTTCGCCGGCGAGCACGTCGTGGTCGTCGGGGGCGGCGCGTCGGCCGTGCAGCTCCTCCTGGAGATCGCCGAGGTGGCCACCACGACCTGGGTCACCCGCCGCGAGCCCGTCTTCCGCGAGGGCCCCTTCGACGAGTCCGCCGGGCGCGCCTCGGTCGCCCTCGTCGAGGACCGGGTACGGCGGGGCCTGCCCCCGGCCAGCGTCGTCAGCGTGACCGGCCTCGCCCTGACCCCCGAGGTCCGGGCCGGGATCGAGGCGGGGATCCTGCGCCGCCTGCCCATGTTCGACCGCGTGACGCCGTACGGCGTGGCCTGGGCGGACGGCCGCGAGATCGCGGCCGACGCGATCCTGTGGGCGACCGGCTTCCGCCCGGCGCTGGACCACCTGGCACCGCTGGGGCTGCGCGCGCCCGGCGGCGGGATCCGCGTCGAGGGCACCCGCGTCGTGGACGACCCGCGCGTCCACCTCGTGGGCTACGGCCCGAGCGCCAGCACCATCGGCGCCAACCGGGCCGGCCGCGCCGCCGTGCGCGAGCTCAGGGCGCTCCTGGCCCCCGTCCGGAGCGCCCCCGCGCCCGCCCGGGGCGTCTCGGCTCTCGCCTGACCCGGGCTCAGGCGACCAGCTCGCGTTCCAGGGGAGTGCGGAAGCGGGGCGTGACGCGCATCGGCCCGAGCCAGGCGGCCAGGTCGGCGGCCCGCGCCTCGATCGCCTTGGCCGCGTCGTCGCCGACGTCCTCCAGCAGGCGGTAGACGATCTCGCCGTCCGCGCGCTGCGCCCAGCCGCCGACGACCCGGCCGTCCCACCACACGGTCGGGCCCGCGTTGCCCGAGCGGTCGAACAGGGCCGGCGCGTGCTCGCCCAGGAACCACGACCGGTCCTGCCAGCCCATCACGGTCGGGTCGAGGGCGGGCAGGAGCGCCGCCCACGGCTCGGGGGCGGGCTCGGGCTCCAGGTCGCCGGGCAGCGCGATCCCGGTCACCCCGCCCAGGTCCACCTCGGCCGGGGAGATCCGCGCCAGCGCCTTCTTGACCTCGGCCGCCGTCCACCCGGTCCACCACTTCAGGTCCGCGACCGGGGCCGGGCCGAAGACCTCCAGCCAGCGCCGGGCCAGCTCCGCCTGCGCGTCCGCCGTGGTCCAGGCCTCCGCCTCCCCGGCGAGCCCGGTGGGGTACCACCGGTACTGCGTGCTGGTCCAGCCGCCCAGCGGCCGCCCCCGCGCGATGCGCCCGGCGGCGGCGAGCACGGTGAGCACCCGGGTGGTGATCGCCTGGGGTCTGCCGTAGCTCTTCCCCGGCGCGTACTCCACCTCCTGCCGCAGCCTCGGCTCGTCCCGGCCCAGCTCGGCCGCCGTCGCCTCGCCGCGCGCGGTCAGCGCCGCGACGACGGAGTCCTCCACCTCGGCCAGCCACGCCTCCGGATCGGGGGCGACCTCCGCCTCGGCGAGCAGCTTCAGCAGCGACGCCCGCTCCTTGGCCGCGATCGCGCGCGTCGCGCCCGCCTCCACCACGGGGGCGAACCCGGCGGGCACCGCGAACATCGTCCGGCGCATCGCCAGCATGCGCAGCAGGGACCGCTCCTCGTAGAGCGCGTCCTCCACGGCGGCGGGGGAGAGCCCCGAGCGGGCCTGGACCGCCAGGAACACCGTCGCCGGGTCCGTGGCGTGCAGGACGAGCACGCTCTCCGCCACCTCGCCGGGGGTCGCCGCCCCGGGGACCGCCAGCCGATGGCGCACCGCCGTACGGGCCTGGCGCTCACTGATCCCGAAATGCCGCATCATGTCAGGCATGCTACTGACAGGACGACCCTGATGAGACTGACCGCGCTGGGCACCGCCACCCCGTACCCCCGGCCGGACCACGCCTGCTCGGGGTATCTGCTGGAGGCCGGCGAGGCGCGCGTCTGGGTGGACGCGGGCCCCGGCACCCTGGCCAACCTCCAGCGCCACGCCGCCGTGGACGAGCTCTCGGCGATCTGGATCTCCCACCTGCACGCCGACCACACCGCCGACCTGCTGCCGGCCTTCTACGCCCTGGCGTACGCCGACCTCACCCCGGCGCGGCCGATCCCGGTGTACGGCCCGCCGGGCTGGGCCGCGCGCGTGGAGCACTTTCTGACCAACGGGTCGCCGCAGCCGATGAGCCGGGTCTTCGAGGCGCACGAGCTGGCCGACGGCCACCGCGCCGACGTCGCCGGGCTGCGCCTCACGAGCCGGGCCGTCGAGCACGGCCTCCCCGCGTTCGGCCTGCGCGCGGAGCACGGCGGAGCGGTGCTGGCCTACTCCGGCGACACGCGGGCCTGCCCGGCGCTGGACGAGCTGGCGGCGGGCGCGGACGTCTTCGTGTGCGAGGCCGACGGCGGCCCGCCGTACCACTGCTCCCCGGAGGACGCGGGGGAGAGCGCGCGGCGCGCGGGGGCGGGGCGGCTGGTCGTGACCCACGTGGGGCACACCGTGGGCGACGCGGCCGGGCGCGCGTCCGAGGCGTACGGCCGGGCGGTGGAGGCCGCGTACGACGGGATGGTCATCGAGGCGGGATGACGCGGCGTGGCGCCATGGCGCCCACGGGGCCTGTCCGTTCCCCGCGGGCACCATGGCGCCACGTCCCGCCCTCGGGCGGTCTCGGGAGCCGAACCGCCTTCGCCGCGGTGGGCCGTCCACGGCCTCCCGCATCCTCTTCACCGACGCCGGGCGTTGGCATCCCCTCGTCTCAGATTTCTATCGGAGAGGGGATAAAGGGGGTGTAAGGCCTACAGGCGCGCGGCGTGTGACCGCTGGAGCGCGGCGACGCCGCCCGCGATCAGCACGAGCACGGCGAGCTGCGCCATCCCCGAGACCAGGCCCAGCCCCGCGGACGCGAGCGCCAGCACCGCGGCCGCCGATCGCAGCGGGGAGCCCCCGAGCGCGAGCGCCCGCCCGAACAGCAGCTCGCCCACGAGGAACAGCGACACCCCCGCTCCGAGCGCGATCGCGGGCCCGGGGTAGAGCGGGTCGAAGGGGTGCGCCACCAGCTTCTTCAGCCCCGCCGCGACCCCGACGACGCCCAGCAGCATGGGGATGTGCGCGTAGAAGTACCCCGCCAGCACCAGGCGCGTGCGCCGTACCGGGTCGGCGATCCGCAGCAGCGCGTGCTCGGCGCGCTCGGCCTCGTCGCTGAAGTACATCCACCAGAACGTGGCGGCGAGCGCCAGCCCGAGCACGGCCGCCGCGACCAGGTCGGCGGTCAGCGGCAGGTCCCCGGCCCCGATGCCGATCGCCACGATCGACTCGCCCAGGACGATGATCACCAGCAGGCCGTGCCGTTCCACGATGTGTCCCGGATGCAGGGGGAACCCCTCCTGCTTGATGAAGTACGGGCTGACGATCAGCACGGCCACCGCGAGCACCCAGAGCCCGGTGCGCCACGGCTCGTCCACGTACGCGGCGGCGAACACCAGCGCGGTCGCGCCCAGGTTGCCGGGCAGCAGCCGCAAGGCCCTCGAACTGGCCTGGAGGTAGAGGAAGGTGTGGACCAGCACCACGACCAGGTAGCCCACGGCGAACCAGACCCCGTCCGGCCCGTCCCCGAACGCCTTGGGGAGCGCGAGCGCGATGACGAGGAAGCCGCCCATGCCGGTGAACAGCAGCACGCGGCGGGTGGTCCGGACCGGCGGGACGTGGTTGGTCACCCAGCAGTAGCCACCGTAGATCCACCATATGAGCACGAACGCCAGGACCGCCCGCAGCGCGTCGGCCGGGCTGAAATCCCTGGCCAGGAGCGCGGTGAGCTGGGTGACGGTGAAGACGAAGACGAGGTCGAGGAAGAGCTCCACCGTGGAGACGCGGAGTTCCTCCTCGGGCGCGGCGGGGGCGGAACGCTCCGCGAACCATCGGGGGAGGCGCATCCCGATATTCTCCGGCATCTCGGGATCCGCTCGGTCCACTGCCGGCCGGTACGGCTCCCGCCCGCGCGCTCCGGGCGCCGGCGGTGTTCCCCACGCGGGCGCTCCGGGCGCCGGGCGGGTCAGGCGTGCGACTCGCTCCGGAGTTCGGTGGAGGTGGGCTCGTCACCGGCGTCGCGGCGCGGGGCCCCGCCGCGCTTCGGCGTCTCGGGGAGCGTGGGCGGCGGCACCCGGCCGCCGGACGCGCTCCCCGGATCGCCGGCGGCCCGCGTGCCTCCGGCGGAGTCCGTCCCCGCCGCGCCCGTCCCCGCCGCCCCGTCGCCCGAGGCGGCGCCACCCGGGCGTGCCGGAGGGGTTTCGCCGGCCGCGTCGCCGCCGGGGCCGGCCGTGTCGCGCACGCGGCGGCCCGGCGAGGTCGGGGCCTCGCGCGGGGACTCGCGGGTGGGCTCGCCGTCGGGTTGCTCGCCGCGGAGGCGTGCGATCGCCTCGTCCGCGGCCTCCTCCGCGGCGGCCTCGGCGGCCTCTCGTCGCCTGATCAACACTAGGTGGTCGAAGGAGACGCGGCCCGCGCCCCCCACGGCCAGCAGCACCGCCGCCGCGCCCAGCGCGACGATCAGCTTGATGTCCCCTCCGGTCAGCGGCAGGCCGTAACGCCCCGCGCCGACGAAGAACACGGCCAGCGCCTCGGCGAACAGCACCATCCCGGTCAGCGGGAGCATGAAGCCCGCGAACAGCAGCAGCCCGCCCACGACCTCGATGAGCATCGTGCCGGCCGCCCACAGATCCGGCGCCGGGGCCCCGAGCGTGCCGAACTGCTCCGACGTCGCGGCGAGCCCGGCCTCCAGCTTCTCCCAGCCGTTGCTGATGAAGATCCCGCCGACGCCGAGCCGGGCGGCGAGCGCCGCCATGTCGTAGACCCACCGTCTCACGGCCGACCCTTTCCCGTGCGGTTTACGACGGGTACGTGCCCATTATTCGTCTTTGTGAACGACATCGCGAGCGGGTTGCCGAAGCCCCTCGCTGTCACCGTATGGTTACAGTCTGTGAGAACGCGATTACAAAGCGCGTTCAAGCGTGGACCATGGGAGTGCGCCGCGATCGCGGCCGACCCTCGAAAGGAGTTCTCATGCCCACCAAATCCCTGGCACGGCTGACCGCCCTCCTCGCGTCCCTCGCCGCCGCCGTCACCCTGACCGCGGCCACCGCCCCGGCCGCCTCCGCCGCCCCCGCCTCGCCCGCGACCCCCGCCGACCCGTGGGACTGGGACCGCGACTGGTGCCACTGCGACCACGATGACGACCACGGCCTCCTCGACTGGCTCCTCTGACCTTCCGCCCCCTTATCGGGCGGCACGCCCCCCACCCCAGGCCGTGCCGCCCACCCGCCCCACCTCCCGGAGCACCTCCGCCCCGCGCCCGGGCCGCCTGCCCGGCCCACGGCTCGCCCGGCCGTCCCCCCGGCGTTCCCTGCCGCCTCCACAGCCTTCGGCGCGAGCGACGCCCCCGGCCCGCCCGCCCTCGGCTCCCCCCTGATCCGCGACGCCGCTCCGCCAGGCGCCCCACCCGGTCCGGCGGCCGAGGTCTCGCCGCCAAGGCCGCATCTCCGCCGTCCGCGCGCGGTTCCCGCGTCCGCACGGCGCGGTTCCCGCCTCCGCGCGGCGCGGTCTCCGCCGCCCGTACGGCCGCGCCCCGGCCTGGGGCGTGGCTCGCGCGCCGCCCGTCTCGCATGCGGCCGCATGCGCGGCCGGGCCGTGTCCGCCCTGTTCGCGCCGCCCTGTTGCGCCGCGCCGTGCCCCCCGCGCTGCGTGCGGGGGCGCCGAGAGCGCCGCGCCGTACGCACGCCGTGCCCCGCACCCCGCCGAGCCGTTCGCGTCCCCTCGACGCGAGGCGTGCCCGCTCCTCTCCTGCGAGGCCCCGGCCGTGGCCGTGATCCTGCGATTCCGCGCCAGGGCCGACATCACCGCAGGCGCCGGGAGGGCCTGCGGAGACGAGGAATCGCAAGATCACGGCGAGGGAGCCCGGCGTTCGCGGCGGCGGATGGGCCGCGGTGGCGAGGGGGGCCGCAGGCCACTGCCGGGAGACGCGCGCCGCGGGGCCGCCAGGCGCGGGGGAAGGAGCCGGGGCGGGCCGCGTGTCGTACGCGAGACGCGTGGTCATGGCGGGGCGTGCCGGGGTGGAGCGGGCGCGCCGGGGGCGGGAGCGGTGATCGCGGCAGGGGTTGGCGGCGCGGGGGAGGCGGGGCGGTCAGCGCGGGTGGCGGGGCGGGGTGTGGGGGCGGTGGGGGGCGCGGCGGCGGGACGGGGCCCGGAGGGACTCGCCGAGCGGGAGGGGCAGGCGGTCGCGCAGGCGGCGAGGGACGCGGCGGGCCAGCCAGGCGGGCGGGGCGGCCGGGCGGGGGCGGGGGACGCGGGGGGCCTGCGCCGGGCGGGCGGGCGTGCGGCGGGGGATGGCCAGGACCGCCAGGAGCGCCGTGAGGGAGAGGAGGGCGAGGCTGACCAGGACGGTGGAGTGGAGGGCGGAGACGAACGCCTCGCGGGCGGCGTCGAGCAGGCGGTGGCCGGGCTCGGCGGGGAGGCGGGCGGCGACGTGGGCGGCCACGGACAGGGACTCGCGCGCCTCGGACATGTCCTCGGCCGGGACTCCGGGCAGCGCGCGCAGGCCGGGAGCGTAGACCGCGGTGGTGACGGTGCCGAGAACGGCGACGCCGAGGCCCGCGCCCAGCTCGTACGCGGTCTCCTCGATGCCGGCGGCGCCGCCCGCGCGTTCCTCGGGGGCGGCGGCCAGGATCGTGTCGGAGGCGGCCAGCAGGGCGACCTCGACCCCGAAGCCGATGCCGGTGAAGCACAGCGCCAGCGGGATCGCGTCCAGGGTCTGGCCGAACCACAGCGTGGGCAGCAGCGACAGCGCGGTCAGCGCGAGCCCGCCGCCCATCGCCGCGCGCACGCCGACCCGGTGCAGCAGGCGCGCCCCGACGAGGCCGCCCGCCATCGCCGCCAGCATCAGCGGCAGCATGCGGGCCCCCGCCTCAAGTGGGCTGTCGCCCAGGACGAGCTGGAGGTACTGCGCCAGCATGAGCTGGAGCCCGACCAGCGCGAAGATCGCCAGCATCACGCAGGCCACGCCCACGCTGAACCCCCGGTCGGCGAACAGGCCCACGTCGAGCAGGGGATGGGCGAGCCGCCGCTGCCGCCGTACGAACACCCACAGCAGGGCCACGCCCGCCGCGAGCGCGAGCAGGGCGCGCGGGTCGCCCGAGCCGGTGACCTTGACCCCGAACGCGAGCCCGAGGACGCCCAGCGTGGACAGGACCGCGCTCTGCCAGTCCCAGCGGTGCGGGTCGGGATCGCGGGACTCGGGCAGCAGCCGCAGCGCCGCGAAGAACGCCGGGACCAGCAGCGGCAGGTTGATCAGGAAGACCACGCCCCACCGGAAGTGCTCGACCAGCACCCCGCCGATCAGCGGCCCGACCGCCGCGCCCGCCGCCGCCACCGCGCTCCACACGCCCAGCGCCAGCGCCCTCTCCTGCCGGTCGGTGAAGACCTGCCGGATCAGCGACAGCGTGCTCGGCATGATCATCGCCCCGCCCACGCCGAGCGCCGCCCGCGACAGGATCAGCGCCAGCGGGGTCGCGGCGAACGCGGCCGACAGCGAGGCCAGCCCGAACACGGCGTACCCCAGCAGGATCAGGCGCTTCCTGCCGTACCGGTCGCCCAGCGTGCCGAAGGTGAGCAGCAGCGGCGCGACGACGAGGGAGTACACGTCGATGATCCAGAGCTGCTCGACCGAGGTCGGCGCCAGCGCCTTGGCCAGCGCGGGAACGGCGACGTGCAGCACGGTCGCGTCGACCGCGATGAGCAGCAGGCTGAAGCAGAGCAGGGCCAGCACGGCCCAGCGGTTGACGCCGGCGTCGCGCGCGTCCCGCCGGTCGACCCCGGTACCCGTGGTGATCGTGAGCATCGTGGGTCAGGTGGGATCAGGCCGGTCGGACATGCGTGGCAGCTTAGTGGCGCACGCGCCGGACGGGGAGCCCGATCTCCGACAAGACGGGAGACCTGTCTCTCTAGAGATATGGCTGTATCTGACATCTGGTCAACAAGGCCCCGGCCCCCGACCATCGGGATCATGGGGAGCGACGGCGTGGAGGGAGTGGCCCCGCCCGGCGACGATCCCCGGGCGTGGTGCGTGGCCGCGGTCGCCCGCCTCGCCCGCGACGCCCCGGAGGAGGCCCTGCTCGCGGCGCGCGAGGCCGTCGCGCGCGACCCCCGCGGCGAATGGGGCCACCGCCTGGCCAGCCTCGCCCTCGCCCGCCTGGGCCGCGACGAGGACGCGGTCGCCTCCGCCCGCCAGGCCGTACGGCTGGCGCCCGGCTCCTGGTCGGCGCGGCTGCGGCTGGCGGCGGCGCTGCGCCGGCAGCCCGGCCGGTGGACCGAGGCGTGGGCCGAGGCGCTGACCGCCGCCCGGTTCGCGCCCGAGGAGCCCGACCCGCACGTCCTGCTCGGCGACCTGGCGATGCTGCGCGGGGACCACGACCAGGCGCGCCGGGCGTACGCGGTGGCGATGCGCCGCGCCGAGGGGCACCTGGCCGCCCGCGTGAACGACGCGCTGCGGCTGCTCCGCTGGGAGCGCCCGCGCGGCCACCACGACCCCGCCTGGCCCGTGGACCCCGCGCTGACCGGCGCCGCCCGCCGCCTCCTGGAACGCTGGTCCCGCCTGGTCAGGCTGCTGCTCGCGGTGGCGCTCGCCCCCGTGATGATCGCGGCGTACGGCTTCGCCCGGCCGGACCTGGGCCGGATCGCGGGCGCGGCGGCGCTCGCGGCGGCCCTGGCGATCACGGCCGTCTGCGCGGCGCGGCTGCCGCGGGACGCCCGGCCGTACCTCGCGCCGATGCTGGTCAGGGACCCCTGGCTGGGCCTGTCCGTGCTGATCACGCTCGTGGTGGCGGGGGCGTTCGCCGCGGGCCTGGTGGTGCTCGCGCCGCACTTCACCTCGGCGGCGGCCGGGCTGCTGGGGATCGTGCTGCTGAATCCGCTGGCCGTGGCCGTGTCGCGGATGCTGACCGAGGCGTGGCGGGGGAGCGCGATCGCCGCTCTCACGGAGCTGACCACCGCGCTGCGGACCGACGCGCGCGACCGGGCCGCGCGCCGGAACCTGGACGTGGCGCTGTGGCTGATGGCCGAGCGGCTGTTCTGCGTGGTCGCGGCGTTCCTGGCGGCGGCCTGGCTGCTGCCCGGCGGCCGGATCACGCTCGCCGCCGGGGCGGTCGCCGTGCCCGCGCTGATGGCGTGGGTCCGCCGCCGCACCGGGCTCGCGCCGTACCTGACCCGGCTGCTGCACCGCGACCGCTGGCTGGCCGCCGCGCTGGCCTCGCTCGCGGTCACCGCGCCCGCGATGGCGGTGGCGGCGGCGTTCCCCCGGGTGTGGTTCGTCGCGGCGGCCGGTCCCGCGCTGGCCGCGGTCTTCTTCGCCCTGCGGGCCGCGCGTGCCTGGTGGCGCGGCGTGCCCGGCCCCTGGAAGGCCTCGCTGATCCTGTGCGAGGCCCCCGGTCCCCGGCTGCCCGGCGACGCCGTGCCCCCGGCGGACCTGAGCGCGCACGCCCGCCGCGCCTTCACCTACGCCCGCAGCATCGTCCTGACGGTCTCCGACGAGACCGGCGAGCCGAGGGCCATGGCCGTCAGCGCCGTCACCACCGTGGCCGAGACCGGGGAGCTGAGCCTCATCGCGGGCGAGGAGGCGTGGGAGTCCGCCCGGCGCGACCCCCGCGTCGCGGTGTACGTCGCCGACCCCTTCGACCGGCGGAGCTGGATCGAGCTGCGCGGCATCGCCCTGCCCGACGACCGCGGCGAGGTCCTGCGCATCACCCCCAAGCGCGTCTTCACCGGCGAGCTCCCCGGCCGCCACCAGGGCCGCGCCGTCCCCTGAGCGCCGCTCCCCGAGCGCGGCGCCGCCCACGAGCGCCGCTCCCCGAGCGCGGAGCCGCGGGCCGTCCCCTGGGCGCCGCCCCGGGCGGTCAGCGGCCGGAGATCTCCTCCACCGCCTCCCGCAGGTCCTCCGGGGTGATCGTGGTGAGCTCCTCGGCCGTGGCGTCGGTGCCCCGGGCGGCCAGCCGGATGTCGCGGCGCATGGCGGACTTCTCGAAGATGGAGCGGGCGAAGCGGCCGTTGCCCAGCTCGTCGATGAGGCCCTGCCCGCAGACCCAGGCGAAGAAGTCCTCGAGGTCGGCCCGCGCCCGCGGGTCGAACCGGTCGCCGGAGCGGGCGGCGAACAGCTCGGCGATCTCGCGCAGCTCGGCGGGGCCGTAGGAGGGGAACGCCACCCGCTGGTTGAACCGGCTGGCCAGGCCCGGGTTGGTGGCCAGGAAGGAGGCCATCTCGCGTTCGTATCCCGCCAGGATGATCACGAGCCGGTCGCGGTCGTCCTCGGCGCGCTTGAGCAGCGTCTGCACCGCCTCGGCCCCGAAGGCGTCGCCGCCCGAATAGCCCGGGTTGACCAGGGAGTAGGCCTCGTCCACGAACAGCACGCCGCCGAGCGCCTGGTCCACCAGCCGGTTGGTCTTGATCGCGGTCGCGCCGAGGTGCTGGGCCACCAGGTCCACGCGGCTCGCCTCGACCACCTCGGTGCGGGCGAGCAGGCCGAGCGCGGCGAAGATGCGCCCGAGGATGCGGGCCACGGTGGTCTTGCCGGTGCCGGGCGGCCCGACGAAGACGAAGTGGCGCATGGGCGCGGCCGAGGCCAGCCCCTGCGCCTGCCGCATCCCGGCCACCCTGAGCTGGGCGGCGATCCCGTGGACCTGGCGCTTGACCGGCTCCAGGCCGACCATCCGGTCCAGGTCGGCGAGCGCCTCCTCGATCGTGGGCGGGCTCTCGTAGCCCCGGAACCGCGCCGTCAGGTCGTCGAAGGCCCGCCGTACGTCCTCGGGACGGGTCGTGACCAGGTCCTCGGCGGAGGGGGTGCCGCCAGCCGAGACCACCCGCACGTCCCGGGCCTGGGCGGCGGACTCCACCAGCGAGCGGACGAAGCGCGCGTTGCCCAGCTCGTCGACCAGGCCCCGGCGGTGCACGTCGTCGAACAGCCCGCGCAGCACCGGCGCGGCCTCGGGAGCCAGGTGCTCCCCGCGCGTCTCGCACAGCCGCCGGGCGATCCGCAGCAGTTCCTCGGGGGAGTAGCCGGGGAAGCGGATCCGGGTGGCGAACCGCGAGGACAGGCCGGGGTTGGAGGACAGGAACTCGGTCATCTGCTGCTCGTAGCCGGCCAGGATGATGACCAGCCGGTCGCGGTCGTCCTCGGCGCGCTTGAGCAGGGCCTGCACCGCCTCGGCGCCGAACCGGTCCGGCTGCCCGTCGCCGGAGTTGATCAGGGAGTAGGCCTCGTCCACGAACAGCACGCCGCCCAGCGCCCGGTCGATGAGCTCGTTGGTCTTGATCGCGGTCGCGCCCAGGAACTCCCCGACCAGGTCGGCGCGCTGGGCCTCCACGACGTAGGGCGTCTCCAGCAGGCCGAAGGCGTAGAAGATCTTGGCGATGGTGCGGGCCACGGACGTCTTGCCGGTGCCCGGCGGCCCGACGAACACGAAGTGGCGCATCGGCCGCTCCGTGGAGTAGCCCGCCTCGGCGCGCAGCCGCGCCGCCTCGATGGACGCCGCGATCGAGCGCACCTGCTCCTTGACCGGCTCCAGGCCGATCATGTCCTCCAGCTCGGCGAGCGCGTCCTCCACCGAGATCGGCTCGGGCGGCCCCGGCTCCCGCGCCGCCTGCTGCTGCGCGGCCCCGGCGCGCTCGCGCTCCCGCTCCCTGGGGGGCCCGGCCGCCGCCCGCCGCACGACGGACCTGGCCTGGACGAGACGCCAGACCAGCACCGCCGCGGCGCCGGCGTAGGCGACCCAGACGGGGGCGCGGCCGGCCAGGACCACGGCCAGGAACGCGGCGGCGGCCAGCGCCAGCGCGACGGTCTGCCACGGGGGCACGTGGCGGATGAGGTGGGCGGCCCCGGCCACGAGCAGGCCGAGCAGGGCCAGCGCGGTCAGCGCCCCCGCCGGGTCGGGGTGGAGCCCGGCGATGAGCGCCGCGGCCGCCCCCCAGGCCAGCAGCACGAGCACGGTGGCCGCCGCGCGCGGGAACCGCATCGTGAGCGCGAAGAAGGCCAGCCCCAGCGCCACGTAGAACACCGTGGTGACCAGCGGCCAGCCGAACGCCAGCACGCCGCCCAGCGCGGCCAGGACCACCGCGGCGTAGCCCAGCCTGCGAAGGCCCGGGGCGGTGCGGTAATAGCGCTCGCGCACGCGGTCGAACATCTCCCGCGCGGCATCGCGCCCCGCGGGCCGGGCCCGGTCGGAGTCATGCATGGGGTCGCCCTTCCACGCCGCCTGCTCCCATTGTCAACCCACCCGATCGCCGGCGCATCCGCTGCGGTCGCGCCGCGCGCCACCCGGTCGGCGTCCCCATTCTTAGCGCACCCCGGCCGGGCGCGGCGGGCCCCACGCCGGACCTGTGGATAACCGGTTCGCCCCGGTTCACACGCTTTTCAAGACGCGGAAACGGGCGCAAGGTGGGGTGGAGTCCCGGACGGGAGGTGGCCATGAACGAGACGAAGACCTGGGACCTGCGGGTTCACCTGGTCGAGCAGGGCAGCGAGACCGCCGCCGACGTGCTCCTCACGACCGACTCGGGCACCGTGATCAGGGCGCGCGGGGTGGCGCGGCGGAATCCGCGCGACCCGGACGTGCCCTCGATCGGCGACGAGGTGGCGTGCGCGCGGGCGATGACCCGGCTCGCCCACAAGCTCCTGGAGGCGGCGGCCAAGGACATCAGCCGCATCGAGCACCGCCCCGTCCAGCTCAGGTCCTGACCCGTGGATCCCGCCCCCCGGGCCCCCGGCCGCGCGCCCCGCCGTACGGCCCCGCGCCGCCGTACGGCGGGGCGGCGCGCGTCACGGCGGGGCGGCGGCAGCCGTACGGCTCAGCGCTCGTTCAGGTAGCGCTCGCCCAGGGCGCGCAGGCGGGCGTGGACCCCGTCGTACGGCACGGCCGCGCCCAGGTAGTCCTTGGGGAGCTTGGCGAGCATCGTGTAGTTGGTGTCGCACACGTTCCCCACCGGGGCCTGCCCGGCCTGGCTCACGAGCTGGTAGGCGTCCAGCAGCTCCAGCCCGGTCAGCGCGGACGTCCAGGTGACCAGGTCGTGCTGGCTGATCCGGTACGCGTCCTCCAGCGGCCGCGCCGAGCCCGTGGACATGATGTGCCCGTCGTCCTCGAACCGGGGCCACGGCGTCCCCGCGCCCTTGATCAGGTCCACCGCGACCACGGTGTTCATGGCGGCCTCGACGGCGGTCCCGCACACCTCGCCGTGCCCCTGGCGGCAGTGCCCGTCGCCGATCGCGAACAGCGCCCCCTCGACGTTGACGCCGAAGTACGCCGTCACGCCCGCGCGCAGCTCGGGGCTGTCCATGTTGCCGCCGTGCGCGTCCGGCGTGATCGTCATCCGCGCCTCGGAGGCCCCCGGGGCGACGCCGACCGTGCCGTGCATCGGGTCCAGCGGCATCTCGGCGACGTAGTCCCCGCGGCGGGCGTGGTAGCGGACGACGCCCTTCCCGGCGTCCACGTCGTACATCCACACGCGCTCCTCCAGCGGCGGCTGGAGCGTGGCGGTGGTGTGCGTGGAGGTGAGCGCCCCGAAGTGGGGGAACGTCGTGGAGACCGCCCAGTCGCGGGCGGGCTCGATCGAGACGAAGTGCAGCGCGAGCGTGTCGCCCGGCTCGGCCCCCTCCACGAAGAACGGCCCGGTCACCGGGTTCAGGTACGGGAACTCGCACACGGCGGAGGGCAGGTCGTCCACCCCGCGCACGCGCCCGCCGAAGCAGTCCTCGGTGTAGAGCTCGAGGACGGTCCCCGGCGCGACCCGCCGCACCGGCGGCCGACCGCCGAAGGTGTAGGAGAGTTCGGCCGGCTCCGGCCGGTAGCTGACGACGTTCATGGGCGGTCCATCCACGGGAGAGAGGGCCTGCGGCCCCGCAGGTACATGACGGCGAGCAGGATCACGCCCGCGCCGAGCCAGGCGAAGCCGAGGAGCTGCGCGTGGACGCTGGCGTTGATCACGACGAAGAGCAGGACGAGGAAGCCCGCGCCCGGCAGGACCAGGTGGCGCAGCCAGTCCCGGCTGCCGCCGCGCACGACGTGGTGCCAGAACACCGACACGTGCAGGGCCAGGAACGCGGTCATCGCGCCGAAGTTCACCAGCGACCCCAGCAGGCTCACGCCGTCGCCGTAGAAGGCGGCGCCGAGGCCCACGGCGAGCGACACGAGCGCGACCAGGAACGTCGCGTTGACCGGGACCCGCCGCCGCTCGTCCACCTTGGCGAGGAACGCCGGGAGCTGCCGGTCCCTGGCCATGGCGTACAGCAGGCGCGAGGTGGCGGCCTGGGCGACCAGCGAGTTGGCGAAGCCCCACGCGACGGCCGTCGCGGCGGCGGTGAGCACGGCGAGCCAGGAGCCCCCGGCGTACGCCGCGACGTCGTAGAAGGCGTCGTCCACGTTCGCGTCCGGGGCGAGCAGCGCGGCGCGGTCGGTGACCAGCATGGACGCGACCCAGGTCTGGACGATGAAGAGCGCGCCGGCCAGCCCGAGCGCGGCGACCATGGACCGGCCCAGGCGGCCGGCCTCCTCGCGGCTCTCCTCGGCGAGCGTGGAGATCCCGTCGAAGCCGAGGAACGACAGCACCGCGACCGACACGGCCCCGAAGATCAGCGGCCAGCTGAACGTGCCGGGATCGAAGATCGGCGAGGTGGGCGATCCCGAGCCCTTGCCGTTCGCGAGCGCGACGAGGCCGATCACGATGAAGACCGCCAGCACGGCCAGCTCGGCGACGAGCATGATCCGGTTCGCGCGGGCGGTCATCTCGATGCCCAGGTAGTTGACCGCGGTGTTGAGCACGACGAAGAAGACCAGCCACGCCCACACCGGCACCGCCGGGACCAGCGAGTTCATCGCCAGCCCCGCGATCAGGTACAGCAGCGAGGGCACGAGCACGTAGTCGAGCAGGATCACCCAGCCGGCCAGGAACCCCACCGGCGGCGCGATCCCGCGCCCGGCGTAGGTGTAGACCGAGCCGGCCATCGGGAAGGCCTTGGCCATCTGCGCGTACGACAGGGCGGTGAAGACCATCGCCACCATGCCGACCAGGTACGCCAGGGCGACCATGCCGCCGGAGGCGCGGAACACCGATCCGAAGATCCCGAACGGGGCGATCGGCACCATGAAGATGAGGCCGTAGATGAGCAGGTCGCGGAACGTCAGCGAACGCCGCAGCTCCTGCCGGTAGCCGAACCGCTCCAGGGTGGGCTCGGCTTCTGGAGGTGAGGCCATGGGGGCTCCTTGGGTGCGGAGGGTAGCCCGAAGGATAGAGCCAGAGCTTGAAAATGAAAAGGTTCAACATCTAAGAGAGACCTGTGATCGCCGGTCACAGCGCGGCGATCACGTCGAAGTCCAGGCCGTCCGCCCGGGCCAGGTGCACGCCGCGGTCCACCCGGCCGTCCGCCAGGGTCAGCCGGCCCCGCCCGCCGGTCACCGCCGTCCCGTCCGCCACCGCCTCCACCGCCGCGACCGAGGCCGAGCCCGCCCGCCGGATCAGCTCGGCGGTCATCAGCACGCCCTCGTAACAGCCCTGCGCGTGGGCGTTGAGCAGCGGCGCGCCCGGCCCGAACCGGCGGGCGTACCGCTCCGCCAGGCCGAGGCCGGCGTCCGTCGTGACCCCGCCGAAGTACCCCATCGCGGCGTACAGCTCCCCGCTGGCGTCCCCGCCCGCGCCCAGCAGCCCGTGCTCCTCCAGCGCCCCGCACAACCGCGCGAAGGTCCGCCCGCTCTCCGCGCACGCCCGGTTGAACGCCACGAGGTCGCTCCCCACCAGGCTCAGCAGCACGGCGTCCGCCCGCGCCGCCGAGATCGCGTCCAGCAGCGGCTCGTGGTCGCGGAAGCCGTACGGCACGAACCGCTCGCCCGCGACGACGGCCCCCCGCGCCCGCAGGTGCCGGGCCGCCGCCGCGTGCACGAGCCGCGGCCAGACGTAGTCGTTGCCCAGCAGGTACCACCGCCGCGCCCGCCGGTGCGCGATGAGCCAGTCCAGCGCGGGAAGGAGCTGGCGCGCGGGCGTCTCCCCGAGCAGGAACTGCCCCGGCGCGCGCGGCCCGCCCTCGAACGGCGGCGTGAAGACGTACGGCGCCGCGCCGGCCAGCGCCCGCGTGACCGCCAGCCGCACGTCGCTCGCGTGCGTGCCCACCACCGCGTCCACCGCGCCCGCCGCCACCAGGGCGGACACCTCGGCGGCCACCTCGCGCGGCGGGCGCCCGCCGTCCACGGCGACCAGCTCCACCGGGCGCCCGGCCAGGCCGCCGGCGGCGTTCACCTCGCCCGCGGCCAGGACGGCGCAGTTCAGCGCGGAGGGCCCGACGAGCCCCAGCACCCCCGACAGCGGCGCGACCAGGCCGATCCGCACGCCCTCGGGCGGCAGGAGCAGGGCCTCCAGACTGTCGGTGATCATGCGCGTGTCGCCCGGCACGAGAACGAGTATCCTCCCTTTGTGACGATCGCACTCGGCGACTCCCTGGCCTATCTGCTCAGCCGGGCCGAACGCGGGGTCAACCGCGGTCTCGCCGCCGTGCTCGCCGCCGAGGGCGTCACCGTCGAGCAGTGGCGCATCCTGCAGGCCCTCTCCGACGGGTGCGGCCATTCCATGGGCGACCTGGCCGCCGCCGTCCTGATGCCCCACCCCACCGTCACCAAGGCCGTGGACCGGCTCGTGGACGCCGCCCTCGTCTACCGGGGCCACGACCCCGCCGACCGCCGCCGCGTCGCCGCCTACCTCTCCGACCGCGGCCGCGACCTGCTCGCCCGCCTCCAGGGCGGCATCGCCGAGCACCACCGCCTGGTCGCCGCCGCCTACGGCGCCGAGGACACCGAGCGCCTCATGCGCGACCTCGACCGCCTCGCCCGCTGCCTCGACGAGCTCTGACCCCGCCGTGACGGCCCCGCCCGGCTGACCGCCCGCGCCCCCGCCGCACGACCCCCGCCCCGCCCGCGCGGTACGGCCCGCGCCCGGCCTCGCCATGTCGTACTGCTCCCGCCCGGCCCATGCCGTACGGCCCCCGCCCGATCCCGTTCACGCCGTACGGCCGGCGCGGGCCTCGCGGGCTCATGCCGTACGGCTCGCGCCTCTGAGCAGGCCCGGCGCGGCGGCGCGCGGGCGGGGCCGGATCGCCCGGCGCGGAGGGGATCCGGCGCGGCCACCGGCGAAGAGCACCCCTTGTAATCGCAAGAGAGCGGAGTGTGACTAATATGATCGGGTGCCGTATCGCTCAGGGTAGGGGAGGCGCGTGCTCAAGTTCCTGCTCCGCAGGCTGGCGAACTACGTGCTGCTCGTGGTCATCGCCACCAGCCTCGCCTACCTGCTGGCCGCCTCCACGCTGGACCCGCGGGCCAACTACGAGGGACGCAGCCCCCGGCCCCCCGAGGCCGTGGTGGACGCCCGGCTGAGCGAGCTCAACCTCAACGACAAGGTGCCGCTGATCCAGCGGTTCGGCACGTGGGCCGGCGACGTGGTGACCGGGGACTTCGGGCGGACGTGGGAGGGCAACTCCGTCAACCAGGAGATCACCCGGCGGGTGGGCGTGACGCTGCGCCTGCTGGTCCTGGGCGTGCTGCTCGGCAGCGTCCTCGGCGTCTTCGCCGGGGCCTACGCCGCCGTGAAGCAGTACGGCTGGTTCGACCACGGCGCCACGCTCGTGTCGTTCCTGATCCTGTCCATCCCGACCGTGGTGATCGCGGTGCTGCTCCAGATCGCCGCGGTCGCCTTCAACGAGGCCACGGGCACCCGCTTCTTCCAGTACACCGGCGAGTACACCCCCGGTCTCCAGGGCGGCCTCCTCACCCATCTGGGCGACCGGCTCCAGCACCTGGTGCTGCCCACGCTCACGCTGGCCCTGTCGCAGATCGCCGTCTACAGCCGCTACCAGCGCAACATGATGCTCGACGTCATGAACGCCGACTTCGTCCGCACGGCCAGGGCCAAGGGCCTGACGCGGCGGGCGGCGCTGGTCAGGCACGCGCTGCGCACCGCGCTCATCCCGGCCGTGACCTACTTCGCGTTCACGTTCGGCGCGCTGCTGGTCGGCACCACCTTCACCGAGAAGATCTACGGCTGGCACGGCATGGGCGAGCTGCTGGTCAACTCGATCTACAGCAACGACGTCAACTCCGTCGCGGCCGTGAGCTGCTTCGCCGCGGTGGCCGTGCTGATCGCGGCCCTGCTGTCGGACGTGCTGCACGCCGCGCTCGACCCTCGCGTCCGGGTGGGGTGAGGCCGCCGTGGGCATGCCCGAGGAGCAGCTCGGGGAAGAGCTGATCAAGGAGGAGTCCGCGCCGCGGGCGTCCTCCCGGGGGAGACTCGTCGCCAGGCGGTTCCTGCGCACCAAGCAGGGCGTCACCGGGCTCATCGTGCTGGCGCTGCTGTTCGTCCTGGCGTTCGCCGGGCCCGCGCTGACCGACTGGAGCTACACCGACAAGGACTTCATGTCCTTCCTCCAGCCGCCCTCGGCGCGGCACTGGTTCGGCACCAGCCAGACCGGCCAGGACATCTACGCCGTCACGCTGCGCGGCATGCAGAAGTCGCTGATCATCGGCCTGCTCGTGGCGATCATCTCCACGGCGGTCGCGGCGATCGTCGGCTCCTTCGCCGGGTACTTCCTGGGCTGGACCGACCGCATGCTGATGTGGGTCGTGGACCTGCTGCTGGTGCTGCCGTCCTTCCTGATCATCGCGATCATGTCGCCGCTGTTCCGGGGCGGGAACTGGCCGTTGTTCGTGCTGATGCTGGCCGCGTTCATGTGGATGGTCACCTCGCGGATCATGCGCAGCATGACGATCTCGATCAAGGAGCGGGAGTTCATCGCCGCCGCCCGGTTCATGGGGGTGTCCGCGCCGAAGATCATCTTCCGGCACGTCATCCCCAACCTCGCGTCGCTGCTGATCGTGGACGCCACGATCAACGTCAGCGCCGCGATCCTCACCGAGACCAGCCTGTCGTACTTCGGCTTCGGCGTGCAGCCGCCCGACGTCTCGCTGGGCACCCTGATCGCCGACGGCACCCGGTCGGCCACCACGGCCCCGTGGACGTTCTTCTTCGCCACCGGCCTGCTGATCATCACGGTGCTGGCGGTCAACCTCGTCGGCGACGGGCTGCGCGACGCGTTCGACCCCACGGCCCGACGGCCGGGAAAGGCACGATCATGAGCATCGCCGCCGGCCGCGCGCCGGTGCTGGAGGTCAGCGACCTGAACGTCACGTTCGGCTCCGGCACCGACGCCGTGCGGGCCGTGCGCGGCGTGGACTACTCCATCGCGCCCGGCGAGGTGCTCGGCATCGTCGGCGAGTCCGGCTCGGGCAAGTCCGTGACGTCCCTGGCGGTCATGGGCCTGCTGCCGGACGACGCGCGGGTCAGCGGCTCGGTCCGGCTGCACGGGCAGGAGCTGATCGGCCGCCGCGACAAGGAGATGACCAGGCTGCGCGGCAAGGCGATCTCCATGGTCTTCCAGGACCCGCTGTCCGCGCTCACCCCGGTCTACACCGTGGGCGACCAGATCGCCGAGGCGGTGCGGATCCACCAGGACGTCTCCAGGGACAAGGCGGCCCGGCGCGCGGTGGAGCTGCTCGACCTGGTCGGCATCCCCAGCCCGGAGCAGCGGGCCAGGGCGTTCCCGCACGAGTTCTCCGGCGGCATGCGGCAGCGCGCCATGATCGCGATGGCGATCGCCAACGACCCCGACGTGATCATCTGCGACGAGCCCACCACCGCGCTCGACGTGACCATCCAGGCCCAGGTGCTGGAGGTGCTCAAGACCGCCCAGACCGAGACCGGCGCGGGCATCGTCATGATCACCCACGACCTGGGCGTCGTCGCCGGCTTCGTGGACCGTGTCCTGGTCATGTACGCCGGGCGGCCGGTCGAGAAGGGCCTGGTGGACGACGTCTACTACCGCCCGCGCATGCCGTACACCATGGGGCTGCTCGGCTCGATCCCGCGCCTGGACACCGGGGACCGGGAGCCGCTGGTGCCGATCGAGGGCAACCCGCCGTCGATGTCGGCGCTGCCGCCCGGCTGCCCGTTCGAGCCGCGCTGCCCGCTGTCCATCCCCGAGTGCGAGGCGGGGGAGCCGCCGCTGATCCCGGTGCCGGGGGAGGGGCATTCCGCCGCCTGCATCCGCACCCAGACGATCGAGAACCGCGGGCTGACCCCGCGCGATGTGTTCAAGGCCGGGCCCGCGGGCGCGGTGGCGCGCGGCGACCGGGCCGGGCGGCCCACCGTGCTCATGGTGGACCGGCTGGTCAAGCACTATCCGCTGATGAAGGGCGCGGTGTTCAAGCGCCGGGTCGGCACCGTCCACGCGGTGGACGGCGTCAGCTTCGACATCCGCGAGGGCGAGACGCTGGGCCTGGTCGGCGAGTCCGGCAGCGGCAAGACCACCACGCTCATGGAGATCCTGCGGCTGGCCCCGCCGCAGAGCGGCAGGGTGGTGGTGCTCGGGCGTGACACCGCCAAGCTGGGCCGCAACGACCGCATGGCGATCCGGCGCGACATGCAGGTCGTGTTCCAGGACCCGCTGGCCTCACTGGACCCCCGGCTGACCGTGCAGGACATCCTCGCCGAGCCGCTGACCACCCACGGCCTGGAGGTGGGGAGCCGGGTGCGGGAGCTGCTGGGCCTGGTCGGCCTGGACGCCTCCTTCGCCTCGCGCTACCCCCAGGAGTTCTCCGGAGGGCAGCGGCAGCGCATCGGCATCGCCCGCGCGCTCGCCCTGGAGCCCCGCCTGATCGTGCTCGACGAGCCGGTGTCGGCGCTCGACGTGTCCATCCAGGCCGGCGTCATCAACCTGCTCGAGTCGCTCAAGATCCGGCTGGGGCTGTCCTACCTGTTCGTGGCGCACGACCTGGCCGTCGTACGGCACATCGCCGAACGGGTCGCGGTGATGTACCTCGGCTGGATCGCCGAGATCGGCGCCGTCAGGGACGTCTACGACACGCCCGCCCACCCCTACACGCAGTCCCTGCTGTCGGCGATCCCGCTGCCCGACCCGCGCAAGGAGCGGGAACGGCGGCGCATCCTGCTCGAAGGAGACCTGCCCAGCCCGGCGGACCCCCCGCGCGGATGCCGCTTCCACACCCGGTGCCCGAAGTTCAAGTCTCTCCCCGAGGCCCAGCGCGCCCTGTGCGTGGACCAGGAGCCGGAGCTGCGGCCGCTCGGCGGCGACCAGGCGGCCGCCTGTCACTACGCCGAAAGGCTCGAAGTCGTCTAGCCGTTCGAGCGGCTAGCCGAAAGACCAGGGAGGACCTGTGAAGACTCGTCGGGGGAGGGCCGCCGGGGCGGTCCTGGCGCTCGTGCTGGCGGCGACCGGGCTGTCCGCGTGCGGGAACCAGAAGGAGTCGGGCCAGTCGCCGACGTCCGCGCCCAGGGGCGGGGCGAAGGCCAAGGCGTTCGACATCAACCCGCAGCCGCGCGACAAGGTCAAGGACGGCGGCGTGCTGCGCTGGGCGATCAACGAGTTCCCCACGCAGTGGAACGCCAACCACGTGGACGGCAACCTGGCCAACGCCCTCCTGGTGATCAACGCGCTGATGCCGAGCCTGTTCCGGTCGGACGAGAAGGGCAAGGTGACGCCCAACCCCGACTACCTCACCGACGCCAAGATCACCGCCACCAAGCCCAAGCAGGTCGTCACCTACACCCTCAACCCCAAGTCCAAGTGGAGCGACGGCAAGCCGATCACCTGGCGGGACCTCGCGGCGCAGTGGAAGGCGCTCAACGGCAAGAACGGCGCCTACCAGCCCGCCGACACCACCGGCTACCGCGACATCGAGAGCGTCGAGCGGGGCAAGGACGACCGGCAGGCCGTGGTCACCTTCAGCCGCCCGTTCGGTGAGTGGCAGTCCCTCTTCTACATCACCCCGCTCTACCCGGCGTCGGCGAACGAGACCCCCGAGCAGTTCAACAAGGGCTACGTCGGCAAGATCCCGGTGACGGCGGGCCCCTTCAAGTTCCAGTCCTTCGACAAGACCGCCAAGACCACCACGCTCGTGCGCGATCCCGCGTGGTGGGGCGACAAGCCCAAGCTCGACTCCATCGTCTTCCGCAGCATGGAGTCGGACGCGCAGGTGGGCGCGTTCACCAACGGCGAGGTGGACCTCTTCGACGTGGGCCCCTCGGCCGCCGACTACCAGCGCGCCCGGGGCGCCCAGGGAGCCGTCGTACGGCAGGCCGCCGGGCCCGACTACCGGCACTTCCACCTCAACGGCGAGAGCCCCACGCTGTCGGACGTGAACGTCCGGCGGGCGCTGGCGATGGCGATCAACCGGCAGGCCATCGCCCAGTCCGACCTGCAGGGCCTGAACTGGCCGATCACGCTGCTGGACAACCACTTCTTCATGAACACCCAGGAGGGCTACCAGGCCAACGGCGCCCAGCCCGCCAAGTACGACGCCGCGCAGGCGGGCCGGCTGCTCGACCAGGCCGGGTGGCGCATGCAGGGGAACCAGCGCGTGAAGAACGGCAAGCCGCTGACCGTGCGGTTCGTGGTGCCCTCGGGCGTCCAGCTCACCCGCTCGGAGGCGGAGATCGCCATGTCGATGCTCCAGCAGATCGGGGTGAAGCTGAGCATCGAGACCGTGCCGAGCGACGACTACTTCACGAAGTACATCATCCCCGGCAACTACGACATGACGGCCTTCGCGTACATCGGCAACCCGTTCCCGGCCTCCGGCGCCCGCGGCAACTACGCCAACGCCGTGACCGGCGCCTCCGGCAGGCAGTGGGGGGCCAACCTCTCCCGCGTCGGCAGCCCCCAGGTGGACGCCGCGATGGACAGGGCGATCAGCGAGCTCGACCCCGCCAAGGCCCGCACGCTCACCAACGAGGCCGACAAGCTGCTCTGGAACGAGATGGGAGTCCTCACGCTCTACCAGCGCCCGCAGAACTACGCGGTCAAGAACACCCTGGCCAACGTCGGCGCCCGCGGCTTCTACTCGCTGCGCTACGCCGACATCGGCTTCACCCGCTGACGGCGGGCGCGCCGGCGGGCGGCCCGCCGTACGACCCGGTCAGGCCAGGGCGAAGCGGACCTCCTGGCCGGGGCGGAGCTGGGCGGCGAGCCCGGCGGCCGCGGCCGTGACCACGCCGATCACCGGGTAGCCCCCGGTGGTCGGGTGGTCGGCCAGGAAGACGATCGGCTGCCCGCTCGGCGGCACCTGCACCGCGCCGAGGACCATCCCCTCGCTGGGCAGCTCCCCGCCGCGCGCCCGCTTCACCTCCGGCCCCGACAGCCGCACCCCCACCCGGTTGCTCGCCGGCTGGACGGTGTACGGCGAGGCGCACAGGACCTCCAGCGCGTCCGCCGCGAACCAGTCCTCGCGCGGCCCGGGCACCAGCCGCAGCACGGGCCGCTCCGGGATGGGCCGCACCGGGGCCACGTCCACGGTGATCTCGCCCGCCGCCCGCCCCACCGGCAGCACGTCGCCCGGCGCGAGCGGGGGCGGCCCGAGGCCGGACAGCGAGTCCGTGGACCGGCTGCCGAGCACCGGCTCGACCGCGATCCCGCCGCGCACCGCGACGTACGTCCGGGCCCCCGCGCGCGGCGCGCCGAACGCCAGGCTCTCCCCGGGGCGCACCCACAGCGGCGTCCCTGCCGGCGGCCCGCACGGCGCCCCGGTCACGGCCGCCCACCCGCCGGAGGGGAAGCGCAGGCACGCCCCGCCGAAGGTCAGCTCGATCCCCGCCGCGTCCTCGGCGTTCCCGAGCAGCCGGTTCGCCAGCCGCAGCGCCTCCGCGTCCGCGGCCCCCGACCGGGGCACGCCGAGGTGGGCGTACCCGGGCCGGCCCAGGTCCTGCACGGTCGCGTACGGCCCCGGGCGCACCACCTCGACCGTCCGGGCGGCCCCGCCCTCACCCGCCGGCACGCCGGAACCTCACCCGCATCCCGGGCCGCAGCAGCGCCGGGGGATCGGCGGCCAGGTCCCACACCCGCGTGCCGGTCCGCCCCAGCAGCCGCCACCCGCCCGGCGACGCCGAGGGGTACACCGCCGAGTGCTCCCCGGCGATCGCGACCGACCCGGCGGGCACGGCGGTGCGGGGCGTGTCCAGCCGGGGCACGCGCAGCGCCGGGTCGAGCCCGGTGAGGTAGGCGAACCCCGGGGCGAACCCCAGCCATCCCACGGTCAGCTCCGTCCCGGTGTGCCGCGCGATCACCTCGTCCACGTCCAGCCCGGCCAGCCGCGCGGTCTCGGCCAGGTCGGCCCCGTCGTACACCACGGGGATCTCCACGACCTCGCCGATCCCGGCGGCGGGGTCGCCGTTCCCCCCGCGCTCCAGCTCGCCGAGGCGGGCGCGCAGCCGCGCGAGGTCGGCGCCGGGCGCGACGACGAGCACCGTGCGCGGCCCCGGGACGATCTCGGTCACCCCCGCCGGCCGGTCCGCGCGCAGCCGGGCGTCGATCCGGTGCGCCTCGGCCAGGTCCGCGGTCTCGACGAGCAGGGCGTGCTCGCCCACCCTGCGGATCACGTCGCGAACGCCTCCACGCGCACCCCGGCCGCCTCCAGCGCGTCCCGCACGGCCCGCGCCAGCCGTACGGCGCCCGGGGTGTCGCCGTGCACGCAGATCGACCGGGCGGCCACGGGCACCTCCGAGCCGTCGGCCGCGGTGACCAGGCCCTCGGCCGCCATGCGCACCGAGCGCGCGGCGACCTGCCCGGCGTCCTCGATCACCGCCCCGGGCAGCCGCCGCGAGACGAGCCCGCCCTCCGGCGTGTAGGCCCGGTCGGCGAAGCACTCGCCCACGACCGTGATCCCGTACGGCGGCGCGGCCCGCTCGACCGCGGAGCCGGGCAGGGTGAGGACGGGCAGCGACCGGTCGTACGCTGCGACGGCCGCCAGGACCGCGGCCGCCTGCGCGGGGTCGCGGGCGGCCCGGTTGTAGAGCGCCCCGTGCGGCTTGACGTAGGAGACCCGGCCGCCCGCCGCGCGCGCGACGCCGTCGAGCGCGGCGAGCTGGTAGAGGACGTCGGCGGTCAGCTCCTCGGGGGCGACGTCCATCTCGCGGCGGCCGAACCCGGCCAGGTCCCGGTAGGAGACCTGCGCCCCGATCGCCACGCCGCGCTCCACCGCGGCCTCGCACGTGCGCCGCATGATGAGCGGATCGCCCGCGTGGAAGCCGCACGCCACGTTGGCGCTGGTCACCACGCCGAGCAGGGCTTCGTCGTCGCCGAGCCGCCAGACCCCGAAGCTCTCGCCGAGGTCGGCGTTCAGGTCGATGATCGGCGTGCCGGGCGTGTCCCCGGTCCCGGTCGTCGCGCTCAGGGAGGACTCCTCGTCTCGGTCGGCTCGTCCCGGCCGGCCGCCGCGATCGGCACGCGGCGGTCAGCTCGCCAGGTCCGTGATGAACATCCTGCCCGGCGCGTGCGTCACCGCGTACTCCGGACGGGAGGACATGATGACAGCCTGCAGCGTCACCCCGCACGCCCAGAACACCGGCACGTCGCCGTCGCGCGGCCGTACGGCGTCGCCGAAGTCGGGCTTGTCCAGGTCCGCGATGCCGAGCGCGGCGGGGTCGCCGGCGTGGACGGGCCCGCCGTGCGCCAGCGGGAGCGCGCCGGTCACCTCCGCCGCCGCCCCGACGAGGTCCCGGGGGACGAAGCGCATGGAGACGACGAGCGGCCCGGACAGCCGGCGGGTGGGGGCGCAGCGCCGGTTGGTGACGTACATCGGCACGTTGCGGTCCTGCTCCAGGTGCCGCAGCGGGATCCCGGCGGCGAGTAGCGCGTCCTCGGCGGTGAAGCTGCACCCGGTGAGCAGCCCCACCATGTCCTCGCGCCAGGCGGGGACGGCGTCCTCGAGGGTGGCGACGGGCTCCCCGTCACGGTAGACGACGTAGGCGGGCAGGTCGGTGCGCAGGTCGGCGTGCGGGGCGGCGGTCCGCGGGCACGGGTCGCCGGGATCGGTGACGTCGATCAGCGGGCAGGCCCGCGGGTTGCGCCAGGCGAACAGCAGCGCGTCGAAGGCGAGGTCGCGCGGCACGGCCAGCATGTTGGCCTGCACGTGACCGTGGCACCAGCCGCTGGTGGTCCCGGGCCGCGTGCCCGCGCGGAACAGCGCCCGGGCCGCGGCGGGGACCAGTCCGGCGGGGTTCTGGGACCGGAAGAGGCCGTCCATGTCCCAGAGGGTTCCCTGCCGGGGATCCGATTACGCCGGGTATTCGCCACTGGTAGGTCCGGAAATACCGGGAAATGTCGGGAGCCTCACTCCACGCGCCGGAAGATGATCACCAGGACCCGGAGCACGAGGACCGACGAGATCACCAGCAGGCAGTACCCCAGGAACTGGTACAGGCTGGTCGTGCCGGTCAGCGGCGGCCCGCCCGCCGTCCCGAGCAGGAGCACCGCCATGATCCCGGCCGTCGCGCCCAGGACCGTCAGCAGCACCTGGTGCAGCAGGCCGGTGACGTGCCGCCGGTCCCGCTCGTCGGCGAACAGCCGCACGTTCACGCTCAGCCGCCCGCTCTCCACCGCCCCGGCGATCCGCTCCACCCGGCGCGGGAGCCGCCGCAGCATCGGCAGCAGCGCCCCCAGCTCCTTCTGCACCGCGTCGCGCACGTCCAGCCCCTCGGTGACGTACGCCGCCCCGAAGCGCCGCGCCTCGGCGACGATGTCGAAGCCGGGGGACAGGCGCGCGAGCGTCCCCTCGACCGTGGCCAGCGCCCGGAACACGGCGGCCACCTCCGGCGGGATCGCCAGCCGGTGCTCGGCCACCACGCGGAACAGGTCGGTGAACATGCGCACCCCCGGAACGCTGCCGGGGGCCAGGTGCCGGGCCATGAACCGGCCGAGGGCGCGTTCGAGCGCCTGCTCCCCGGGCCCCTCCGGCCCCGGCGCCACCTCCAGCAGCGCGTCGCCGACGCCGAGCGGGTCGCCCCGGTCCAGCGCCAGCAGCAGCCGCCGGAGCGAGTCGCGCAGCGCCCCGTCCAGGCGCCCCACCGAGCCGAAGTCCAGCAGCCCGAGCCGCCCGTCGCCCAGCACCAGCACGTTGCCCGGGTGCGGGTCGGCGTGGAACACGCCCTCCACGAGGATCTGCCGCAGCAGGCAGTCGAACAGCGTCCGCGCCAGCTCCGGCCGCTCGCCCGCCGGCACGTCCGCCAGCGGCGTGCCGTCCAGCCGCTCCATCACCAGCACCGCCGAGGTGCACAGCGGCTCGTGCGGCGCGGGGAACACCACCGCGTCCCCGCCCGAGCCGCCCTGCCGCACCGCCGCCATGTTGGCCGCCTCGACCCGGAAGTCCAGCTCCTCGCGCACGGCCTGCGCGAACCCGGCCGCCAGCTCCCGCGCGCCCAGCGAGCGGCCCCAGCGGGTGCGCTGCTCCAGCGTGCGCGCCAGCCGCGCCACGATGTCCAGGTCGCGCTCGACCACCGAGGCGATGCCCGGCCGCCGCACCTTGACCACGACCCGCTCGCCGGTCCGCAGCCGCGCCGCGTGGACCTGCGCGATCGACGCGGCGGCCAGGGGCGTCCGGTCGAACTCGGCGAACACCTCGTCCACCGGGGCGCCCAGCTCGCGCGTCAGCACCGCCTCCACCTGGGCCCACTCCGCCGGAGCGACCCGGTCCTGGAGTCCGCGCAGCTCGTCGGCGAACTCGGCGGGCAGCAGGTCGCGCCGGGTGGACAGCACCTGCCCGAGCTTGACGAACGTCACGCCGCCGTCGTCCAGCGCCTCCCGCAGCGACCGCGCCAGCCGCGCCCGCCCGCCCGCGCCGCCCGCGCCGCCCGGCCGTCCCCGGCCCCGCAGGTACGGCCCGAGGCCGTGGCGGATCGCGATGCGGACGATCTGGGAGTAGCGGCGGGCGCGCGCCGTACGGGAGCGCAGGCCGCGGACGAGCTCCAGCGGCCCCGGCACCGAGCCCGTGGGCACCAGGACCTCGGCGAGCGCCAGGAAGACCATGCCCGCGAGCACGGCGACGGCCGCGCCGAGCAGCAGGAACCACAGCGGGGCCAGCCTGTCGTCGTCCGGGTCCACCGACCCGGCCATCGCCCGGAACAGCGGCCCGGCGACCAGGAACGCCAGCAGCCCGGCCAGCAGCGTTCGCACCCGCCCGAACGGCAGCCCGAGCAGCCGCCCGGCCACCGACGCGAACGCCAGCACAAGGGTGAACACGCCGCCCGCCAGGAGGACGAACACCATGAAGTCCACCGATTCCCCCGCCCGCCCGAGCCCGACCGTACGGCGAACGACTCTAGTGCGGCCGGGGACGAATCCGGATCATCCCCCGGAAAGGCGCCCAAGCCGTACGGCACGCCGTGGAGGGGGCGGGGACGGGTCAGGGGCGGAGGCCGACGAAGAGTGTCTGCGTGGACACGCCGACCTCGCCGGACTCGTCGAACAGGCCGGTCCGGGTCAGGCCGCGCCCCTGCGGGCCGATCTCGGTCGCGGCGTCCAGGCAGATCCAGGGGCCCTCGGGCCGCCGGTAGAGGCTGATCGACAGGTCCACGTTCACGAAGAGGTACGCCGTGAAGTCGATGGTGTGGCTGATGCCGTTCCCGCTGTCGGCGAACACCGCGACCCGCTGCAGCGGGGACGGCTCCTCGCCCTCGACCACCGCCCCGCGCAGGCGCCCCCACGCGACCGCGGGCCCGAGCGAGTCCACCCCGTGCAGGAACCGCCATTCGAGCGCCTCGGCGTACCCGAACCCCCGGAACATCGACGAGGGCCCCGGCGGGAGCCCGTCCTCCACCGGCGCGGGGACCGGGCGGCGCGGGGTCGCCGCCTCCTCCGTGCCGCTCTCCCGGATCCGCCAGGCCCGGGCCCGGACGAGGGTGCGGCCCTGGCCCGACACCTCGGCGGCCAGGCACTGCACGCGCTTGCCGTCGCGCACGACCTCCGTCCTGACCGTCAGCTCGGCCAGCGGCACCGGCGCGAGCACGTCCACGGTGAGCTGCGCGATCGACATCTCCGGCCGCGGCGCGGTCAGCTCCAGCTCGCGGGCGAGCAGCGCCGTCACCGGCCCCATGTGCTGCTGCTCCGGATGCCACGGCCCCTGGGTGCTCTCCGTGGACCGGAACCGCCCCTCAGCGAGCGGCACATAGAACGCCTCTGCCATCACGACCCCTCCGCGCGCGCCAAATCCTTGATCACATGATGCACCAGCGACTGGAATCATGTTCGGTCGGGGCCGGTACGGCGGAGCGCCCGCCGGGGCGTGGCGCGCCGGGCGGCCGGGGTTCGGCGCGGCCGGGGTTCAGCGCGGCCGGGGGTTCAGTGCGGCTGGGCCAGGTTGAGCACCACGGCCCCCGCGATGATCAGGACGAGCCCCAGGGCCTTCAGCGGGGTGATCGGCTCCTTGAGGAACATCATCCCGATCAGCGCGATCGCCGCCGTCCCGGCCCCGGACCAGATCGCGTACGCCACGCTGACCTGGAGCTGCAGCTTCAGGGCCTGCGCCAGCATCGAGAACGACGCGATGTAGCCCACGGCCACGACGACGGTCCACCCCTTGTGCGCGAACCCGTCGCTCAGCTTCAGCGCCGAGGTCGCCAGGACCTCCGCCACGATCGCCCCCGCCAGCAGCAACCACGCCATCGTCACCCTCCGTCCGTCACACCGGCGTCCCCAGCCTCCCCGACGTCCCCGCCCGCGCGTCCCCCGGGTCCCCGCGTCGCCAGTGGTCCTCAACGGGACGCCACCCCTCGTGGCCGGGCGGCGGCGGCCCCCGGGTCCCGCGGTCGCGCCGCGTGGCGGGCGGTCGCGCCGCGTGGCGGGCGGCCGCGGCGTCGTCTCGGGGTTCCCGCGCCGTCCCCCCGCGTCGTCCCCGCCCCGCGCGCCGTCCGCGGCTCCGGGCCGGGGTCTCGCTCCCCGGGCCGGGAACGGCGGGGCGGGCCCTTCCCCGCCGGGGTGCGCGTCAGGGCTCGGCGCGGGCGCCGGCGGTCACGGGCCCGGTCGCCGCCCGGCCGTACGCGGCGAGGACCCGGGGCGCGGCCGGACGGGACGATCGGGATGGAGGGGCGGCCGGGGCCGTTCGCCCCGGGCGGGCGGCGGGGTCAGCGGCCGAAGGCGGGGGGCCACTCGTCGGGGAGCTCGGCGAGGTCGTCGAGGGCGGAGGCGAGCTCCTCGGGGTCGTCCCCTATGCGCTCGACGATTTCGATGAGGATGTGGAGGACCTCGTGGCGGTCGTGGCCGAGGTCCAGGAGGCGCTGGGCGGCCTCCCAGAGCTCGGGCGGGTCGCCCTCCCAGAGGCGGGCCGCGATCTCCTCGTGCCAGGCGAGGTGCTCGTCCAGGTCCTCGCGGTGGCGCTCGTGGACGTGGTCGAGCTCCAGCAGGATGCGCCGGTCGGCGTCCTTGGCCGGGTCGAGGCCGTCCAGGTCCACCGTGCCGTGCCGCCCCTGCAGGAGGGGGAACGCGAACGCCCGCCGGGCCAGCGCGGACAGGTCCCCGTCGGGCAGGAGCCGCTCGACCAGGGAGCGCTCCAGGCCGAACGTGGTCGGGTCGCGGTAGGCCTCGGCGAACTTGCCGGTGGCCTCCCAGACCGCGTCGAGCGTGGCCTTCAGGCCCTCCTCGGGCAGCTTGATCCGCCGCTGCGCCCACCGCACCCAGGCGGCCAGGACGTGCGGGATCGCCTCCTGCTCGGCCGGGCTCAGCATGACCTTGCGCGGCAGCCAGTCCAGCAGGAACGTCTCGCTCTTGAGCGGGCTGATCCGCAACGGCCGGTTGAAGTCCTCGTCGCAGCCGTAGTCGATGATGTGGTCGGCGCACCGGGAGGCGGCCGACGGGTCCGACAGGCTCTCCGCCTCGGGCGAGGCCAGGAACTCCGCCGCCAGCATCGCCCGCCGGTCCCGGCTGTAGGGGCCTTCGGTGAACAGCGGCGCGGGGCGCTTGCGGCCGGGCGGCAGCGCCTTGATCCGCGCCCGCGCGAAGGCGTGGTAGGCGCTGTAGCTCTCGGTGACCTGCGGGGACCGGTGCTCCGCGGTGGCCTTCATGGCGGACTCCAGCAGCGCCCGCGCCTGCTTGGGCTCGATCTCCTCGAACCGCAGCAGCGGGTTGCCCTCGGCCTCCTGGCGGGCCTGCTCCAGCAGCTTGTCCACGTGCGAGGACACCCACACGTCGCGCGCCGTGCCGTGCTTGTTGTAGTCCACGAGCACGACCAGGGCGTGCTGCTCGCCCTCGGGGTCGGCCTCGGGGTTGTAGGAGAAGGTGCACACGACCTGGTCCTGGTCGCCGTAGGCGTCGCGCGAGACGTAGCAGGCCGACGGCTTGACCGCGCCCACCCAGTCGGCCCACCGGGGCCGGGCCACGCCGGACTCCATGAGCGCCAGGGCCGCGCCCTCGGCCTTGGCCGCCTGCCGGGAGGTGCCCAGGTAGGCGACCGCGACCAGCAGCGACAGCGCCGCGGGCGAACCGGCCTTGGCGGCGTAGTCGACGAGGCCCTCGCCGAGGATCTGCTCCACGTCGCCGCGGCGCAGCCGCTTGCCCCACCAGGCCCCGAGCATGTCGGAGACCATCAGCTCGGCGTCGAGCGGGCTGCGCACGGCCAGCAGCTCCCTGGCGGCCTTGAGCATCTCGTCGAAGACGCCGTCGGGCGGCGGCGGATCGAAGTCCTGACGGCGGCGTCGGCGGCTCACGCGGAATACCTCAGCGGAGAGGGGGGACGAGGCACAGTCACCATTAGAACATCGCCGTTCACCGAACGCCCCGCTGTAGAGCTTCTTCCGGCGTGCCGCCTCCCCCCAAATCCGGATCTTCTACCCAAAACGCCCGCCCCAGTCCTTCCGAGAACCACCCATGCCGGGTCACCCCGCCCCACCCGCGCCCCGCCCCCACCGTACGCCGGGGGAGCCCGCGGCGGCGCCGTACCGGGACGAAAGGGGGCTGCCCGGAGCGCCTGAGGCGGGCCCGGCGGGTCCGGCCGGGCGGCCCGGAGTGGCGGCCTTCGCGCGGGAGGCTCAGTGGGCTCAGTGGGCTCAGTGGGCTCAGTGGGCTCAGTGGGGGCGGCTGGAGGGCGGCTCGGAGTGGATCAGGCCGAGGAGGCGCTCCCTGGCGATCCGCTCGACGACCGGGGGAGTGGCCTCCACCCCCAGATGCTCGGCGCATATCCACACGTCGCAGACGTAGCGGTCCACGGTGTCCACGGGGACGGTCAGGAACTCGGCCGCCAGCCGGGCGCGGACCCGGGCCCGGGCGGCGGGCATGTCACCGGGGAAACGAGGGGCGAGAGCGGTCATGGACGGCTATCCTCGCAAAGCAGACGTGAACGGGTTCCTCGCAAACCAGGGTCTTCCCGCCTAATTCCATCGCCCTGGAGCGCGGTGTCAACCCTCCGTGGCAAGCTGAACGCGTGACCGGGCCGGCCCGGCCCGACAGGATTCCCGTACTCCGCCGGGGGACCGGGTCCCGGGCCTGGACGGGGAGCCGCGCGGCGGTTTCCGGGCGCGGGCCTCGCCGCGGGGCTTCCGCCCGCCCCCGGGGATCACGGATGATGTAGACCTGACCCGCCGCTATCGCGGCCGGGTCCCCAACCGCTAACCTGCTCGTGTTCACCCGCTGCGATGGAGATGTGCCTCGTGGGAGACCCTGGCACGCGACGGAGGTGCCCCCGGTGAGCACCGACACTTCCGTGCCACGTCCAAGGGAGCCGGATGTGGACCTCTCGGACTCCGCCCTGGTCCGGGGCCTGCTGTCGGAGGCGCCGCACGTGTTCGCCGTCTTCGGCGCCGACGGGCGCTTCGCCCGGGTGAACTCCGCGCTGGCCGGTCTCCTCGGAGCGCCGGCCGAGGAGCTGCGGGGCCGCGCCCCCGCCGAGGCGCTCGGCGCCGACCTCGCCGGCCAGTTCGACGCCCCCGTCCGCGAGGTGCTGGAGCGGGACACCGAGACGCACGCCTGCCTGCGGTTCCGCTCGTCCTCGGGCGAGGAGCGCCAGTGGGCCGCGACCTGGTTCCCGCTCCGCGGCGCCGGCGGCGAGGTGGCCGCCGTGGCGATGACCGGCGTGGACATCACCGACCGGCAGCGCGCCGCCGAGGAGCTCCGCCGCAACGAGGGCCGTTACCGCTCGCTGGTCGAGTCCAACGCCCAGGTGGTGTGGATCACCGACGCGCGGGGCCGGGTGATCGTGGACTCGCCGCAGTGGCGGGCGATCACCGGCCAGAGCGAGGAGGAGTACTTCTCCGGCGGCTGGCTCGACGCCGTGCACCCCGACGACCGGGAGCGCACCGAGCAGGCCTGGCGCGCCGCCCTGGAGGGCAGCACGGTCTTCGACGCCGGCTACCGGGTGCGCACGCGCGCCAGCGGATACCGCCACTTCGACGTCCGCGCCGTCCCCATCACCGAGAACGACGAGATCACCGAGTGGGTGGGCGCCAACACCGACGTCACGGCCCAGCGCGAGGCCGAGGAGATGCGGGCCCGCCTGACCGACCAGCTCTCCGCCGCGGCGCTGCGCACGGCGCGGTTGCAGGGGGCGACCTCGATGCTCGCCGAGGCGCTCACCGTCGAGCAGGTCGTCCAGGTGATCATCGACGTCGGCCGGTCGGCGCTCGCCGCCGACCGCAGCGCCGTGGCCCTGCTCGACCCCGACCTGGGCACCCTGCGGGTGATCAACAACGCGGGCATGCCGGACGTGCCCGGCATGCCGCGCGAGGAGATACCGCTCACCCACTCCAGCGTCATGACGATGGCGGTCAACAGCCGCAGGCCGGTGTTCGCGGAGACGCCCCAGATCCTGCGCAGCCAGCTCGTGGAGGCGGGCGCCGAGACCGAGGAGGTGGACAACTTCCTGCGGCTCACCGACGAGCAGGCCTGGGTGGGGCTGCCGCTGCTGGCCGCCGGGCGGGCGCTGGGCGCGCTCCGGTTCTCCTTCACGCGGCCCCGCAAGATCTCCCAGGAGGACGGCGTCTTCCTGGAGGCGCTGGCCGGGCAGTGCGCCCTCGCGGTGGAGCGCGCCACGCTGTTCGAGCGCGAGCACCGCACCGCCGAGACGCTCCAGCGCAGTCTGCTGCCCGACCGCATGCCCGTGGTCCCGGGCCTGGTGCTGGCCCAGCGGTTCCGCTCCGGCAGCCGCCACGTCCAGGTCGGCGGCGACTGGTACGACGCGTTCGTCCTGCAGGACCAGCGGGTCGCCGCGGTGGTGGGCGACGTCATGGGCAAGGGCGTGAAGGCCGCGGCGGGCATGGGCCGCATCCGCAACGCCATGCGGGCGCTCGCGCTGACCAACCCGCCGCCCGCCGCCGTGCTCACCGGCCTCGATCGGGTCTTCGACGCCACCGAGGACGAGGAGCAGGTCACGTCCCTGGCGTACATGGTGGTGGAGCCCGGCACCGGCGAGGGGATGCTGGCGCTGGCCGGGCACCCGCCGCCGCTGCTGGTGTCGGCGACCGGCGAGGCCACGCTGTGCGACGGGGAGCCCGGCACGCCGCTGGGGTGGCCGACGACCCGCAGGCAGTTCCGGTTCTGCGTCCCGCCCGGCAGCACGGCCGTGCTCTACTCCGACGGCCTGGTCGAGAACCGCAAGCGCGGGCTCCACGCCGGCCTGGACGAACTCGTGTCCGTCGCGACCGACGCGCCGCCGGAGGTGGTGAGCAGTCCGCACATGCTTCTGGACTTCCTCGTGGACCGCATGTTGTCCGGTTACGAGCAGGATGACGACGTCACGGTTCTCGCTGTGCACGTGCCTTTTCCCGCAAAGGGGGATTGACAAGAGCGAACATATGCGTTGCTTTCGGGTCTCGGTGGCCTCTGAACGTACGCAGTACTGCTTTCAGCGGCCTAGGGTGGAGACCAACCCGCCGGGAGGGGGCCGTATGGATCGCAGCGCCATGCCAGAATGCACAGGGCAGGTACGCCGCGGTCCGCGCGACCTGACCGCCCGACAGGCAGCGCCCGCTCAGGGCACCAGGTCCGTTCTCGCCACACGTTCGTTCGAGAGGTGTTCGTGTCGCCTGCAAGTTCGACTCGCTCCAAGCCATCCGAGCTGAACGAGCCCGTGATTCAGCGGCTGATCGAGCGTGGGCGCTCGCAGGGTTTCCTCGAACCCGAGGATGTCCGCAACGCTTTCGAGGAAGCTAGCATCCCCGTCGAGAGGGCTGCGAGCGTCCTCCGCAGTCTCAGCCGGGAAGGCGTGACGGTGCGCCTGTCGGCCGCCGACTCCGCCGCCAAGCGCCCCGCCAAGCGCCAGACCCCGCGCAAGCCCAAGACGGCCGCCGCGGCTGCGAAGGAGCAGCAGCCGGAGACCGTCACCGCGGTGGTCGGCGCCCCCGCCGAGGCCAAGCCGCAGGCTCCGGCCAAGAAGGCGGCCCCCGCCAGGAAGAAGGCCGAGCCCGCCGCGAAGCCGGCGGCCAAGGCCAAGCCCAAGGCCGATCCGGCCGCCCCCGCGAAGGCCGCCGGCAAGGTCGCCGGGCCGGCCGTCAAGGCCAAGGCCGCCGACGCGGTCGAGGACGAGGACCTCGACCTCGCCGACGTCGAGGAAGAGCTGATCGACTTCGACGACCTCGAGACCGACGAGGTCGTCGAGGAGGAGACGGCCGTCGAGGCCGACTCCGAGGGCGACGACGAGGTCCCGGCCAAGCCGGGCGCCGAGGGCGGCCCCGAGACCGAAGAGGAGATCATCGTCCTCGTCGACGACGACGAGGACGCTCCGGCCGCGCAGGTCGCGGTGGCCGGTGCGACCGCCGACCCGGTCAAGGACTACCTCAAGCAGATCGGCAAGGTCCCGCTGCTCAACGCCGAGCAGGAGGTCGAGCTGGCCAAGCGCATCGAGGCCGGGCTGTTCGCCGAGGAGCAGCTCGCCAACGACGCCGACCAGCTCCCGAACGACGTGCGCTTCGAGCTGGAGTGGATCGCCGAGGACGGCCGCCGGGCCAAGAACCACCTGCTGGAGGCCAACCTCCGGCTCGTGGTCTCGCTGGCCAAGCGCTACACCGGCCGCGGCATGCTCTTCCTGGACCTGATCCAGGAGGGCAACCTGGGCCTGATCCGCGCGGTCGAGAAGTTCGACTACACCAAGGGCTACAAGTTCTCCACGTACGCCACGTGGTGGATCCGCCAGGCGATCACCCGGGCCATGGCCGACCAGGCGCGGACCATCCGCATCCCGGTCCACATGGTCGAAGTGATCAACAAGCTGGCCCGGGTGCAGCGCCAGATGCTCCAGGACCTCGGCCGCGAGCCGACCCCGGAGGAGCTGGCCCGCGAGCTCGACATGACCCCCGAGAAGGTCATCGAGGTCCAGAAGTACGGCCGCGAGCCCATCTCCCTGCACACCCCGCTGGGCGAGGAGGGCGACAGCGAGTTCGGCGACCTCATCGAGGACTCCGAGGCGATCGTCCCGGCCGACGCCGTGTCGTTCACCCTGCTCCAGGAGCAGCTCCACTCCGTGCTCGACACCCTGTCCGAGCGCGAGGCGGGTGTGGTCTCGATGCGGTTCGGCCTGACCGACGGCCAGCCGAAGACCCTGGACGAGATCGGCAAGGTCTACGGCGTGACGCGTGAGCGCATCCGCCAGATCGAGTCCAAGACGATGTCCAAGCTCCGCCACCCGTCCCGCTCCCAGGTCCTGCGCGACTACCTGGACTGACCGGGCTCCTCGGACGACGGCGACCGGGGACGAGACCTGACACGCGCGAAGGCGCCGCCTCCCTCCCGGAGGCGGCGCCTTCCGCCGTTCGCCGGCCGTGGAGCGCGTCGCGCGCGGCCGGGGGCGCTCAGCCCGGGATCACGATGTCCAGGCGGCGGCCGTCGAGCTCGGCGGTGTGGCCGAGGTCGTGGAGGAGCTTGGCCAGGTCCTCGGGGGTCTCCGGGCCGGCGCCGCTGAGCAGGAGGGCCCGGGCGACCGCTCCCCGGGTGGCCTTGGCCATGTGGCTCACCACCGTGCGCCTCGGCGCGCCGTTCACGATCGTCTCCCGCAGGACGCGCACGGCCACCGCGCCCGGGGCGCGCCAGGCCGCGGCGTAGGGGGCGGACCGCATGTCCACGATCAGCCGGTCGGACGGGAGCGCGGCGGTCAGCGCCGGGCGCCAGAACGCGGCCAGCCCGCCCAGCGGCGGGAGCCGTACGGACATGGACAGGCGGTACGGCGGGACGCGGTCGGTCACGCGGAGCGCGCCCCACAGGCCGGAGAAGATGATCACCGAGTCCGCGGCGGCGCCCAGCGTGGCCAGGCCCAGGTTGTCGTAGAGGACGCCGGTGTAGAGCTCGGCGGCGGTCAGCGTGGGGGCCTCGCGGATCGCCAGGTTCTTCGCGGCCTCGCCGGCCAGGCCGGGGGAGAGGCCGAGCACGGCGGCCGCGTCCGGGCCCGAGCAGACCCGGGTGAGCGCGTCGAGGACGCGCTCGCGGGGCCCGGCGAGCGCGGGGAAGCTCAGGGCGGACGGGTCGAGGGGCGGGCCGTCCCCGGCGTCGGCCTTGCCCTCGGACGGCGGCAGCAGTACAAGCACGGAAGGCGAGCTTACCCGGGGTCAGCCGCGCCGCCCGGTGGTGGCGATGCCCTGGACGAAGTACCGCTGGCCCAGGAAGAACACCACGATCAGCGGCAGCGTGGTGATCACGCTCGCGGCGAGCACGATCTCCCACTTGGGGTCGCCGCCCTGGTAGAACTGGTCCACGATCGCCTTCAGCCCGCGCGGCAGCGTGAACAGGGCCGGATCCTGCACGTAGATCAGCGGTTTCATCAGGTCGAACCAGCTCGCCTTGAGCTCGAACACGAACGCGATGATCATCGCGGGGCGGGCCAGCGGCACCGCGATGCGCCAGAACAGGTCCAGGTACGACGCCCCGTCCACCCGGGCCGCCTCGAAGACGTACCTCGGCAGGCCCAGGAAGAACTGGCGCAGCAGGAAGACGTAGAACGCCGACCCGAACACGTTCGCCGCCCACAGCGGGACCTGGGTCCCGGTCAGCCCGAGGGTGTTCCAGATCAGGTACGTCGGGACGAGCGTCACCACCGCCGGGAGCATCATCGTGCCCAGCACCGAGGCGAACAGCAGGTTCCGGCCGGGGAACCGGAAGTAGGCGAACCCGAACGCCACGAAGGCGCTGGAGATCGTCACGGTCGCCGCCGCCATGAGGCCGATCAGGAGCGTGTTGCCCAGCCACGCCAGCATGGGAGCGGCCTCCCAGACGGCGACCAGGTTCTCCGGGGCGAACGGCGACGGCCACGGCAGGAACACGTTCGAGAACGTGTGCGTGCGCGGCTTGAGCGCCGCCACCACCAGCCACACGAACGGGTACAGGAAGAGCGCCGAGGCCGCCCCGAGCATCACCAGGAAGAAGATCCGGCGCGGCATCAGCGTTCCTCGGCCTCGTAGTAGACGAACCGGTTGCCCACCTTGACCTGCACGAACGTGATCACGGCGATCACCGCGAACAGCAGCCAGGCCAGCGCCGAGGCGTACCCCATGTCCAGGAACTGGAAGCCCTGCTGGAACAGGTACACCACGAAGAACAGCGCGCTGTCGCCGTACGACTGCTGGGCGATCTGGTTGCCGAAGAACATCGTGTAGACCTGGTCGAAGAGCTGGAGCGAGGCGATCGTGTTGATGATCACCACGAAGAACAGCGCCCCGCTGATCATCGGGAGCGTGACGCCCCGGAACCGCTGCCAGGGCCCCGCGCCGTCGATCAGCGCCGCCTCGTACAGCTCGCCCGGGACGTTGCGCAGGGCGGCGAAGAGGATGATCGTGGTGCTGCCGAGGTTCCACAGGCTCATCAGGACGATGCCCGGCTTGATCCAGGCCGGGTCGGTCGTCCACTGCGGCCCGTCGATCCCGAACAGCGCCAGGAACTGGTTGACCACGCCCGCCTGCCCGTTCAGCAGGAACAGGAACAGCACGCCCACCGCGACGTAGGGCGTCATCGACGGCAGGTAGAAGATCGTCCGGAAGACCCCGGCGGCGCGCCCGGTGATCCGGTTGAGCATGAGCGCCAGGACCAGCGCCAGCCCGATCGCCAGCGGCACGTGCAGGACGGTGTAGTACGCGGTGTTGTAGACACTCCGCGCGACCTGCGGGTCCTCCATCATCCGCCGGTAGTTGTCGAACCCGACGAACGCCGGGCTCCCGATCAGGTCGTACTCGGTGAACGACAGGACCAGGCTGGCGATCATGGGCCCGGCCTGGAATATCACCAGGCCCAGCAGCCAGGGCAGCATGAACACATAGGCCCACCGCGTGGAGACGCCCACCTCAGCCGCCCACGTCGTCCAGCGCCTTCTGCGCCTCCCCGTGCGCCTGTCTCAGCGACGGTCCCGCCTTCTGCCGCCCGAAGATCACCCGGATCGCGGCGTCCTCCCACGCCTTGCGGAACTCGGCCGCCGCGCCCGACGGCGGCACCACGAACCCGGCGTCCTGCACCTTCAGGATCGTCTTCACCGCGTCGTCGTACGGCTTGCGCCCGCTCGGCCTCACGATCTGCGTGAAGATCGTCTGGTCGGCCCTGGCGTTGGCGGTGTAGGTGCCGGTGTAGATCTTGCCCTCCTTGGCGCGCTTGTCGGCGCGGGCGCGGGCCGCGGTGATCCAGCTCTCGGCGGCGGTCATCGTCTTGATCCACTTGCAGGCGGCGTCCGGGTTGCGCGCGCCCTTGGGGATCACCCAGGCGTTCCCGCCCACGTAGTTGATCGGGACGCCCCGCCGGTCGGTGAACGGCAGCACGGTGATCGCCGCGTCCGGGGAGGTGTTGGCCATGGACGTGACGAGGAACTGCTCGGTCAGCATCGCCCCGATCCGGTCCTTGACGAAGGGGTTCTCCGCGCCGAAGTAGTCGAAGGTGTCGGTCATGGACTTCAGGGCCTTCCACCCGCCCTGCTCGTCCAGCAGGCCGGTGGCGAACTCCAGGGCCTCGGTGACCTTGGGGTTGTCCAGCAGCGAGGTGCGCCCGTCCCCGGAGAGCAGCTCCGCGCCGTTGGCCTTGGCCCACAGCGGCAGGAACTCCGGCAGCTTGGGGTAGAACCCGAACCGCTCGATCTTGGAGCCGGAGGCCTTGTGCATGCGCTTGGCCAGGCGGCGCAGCCCCTCCCAGTCCGCCGTGCTGATCTTCGCGGGGTCGACGCCGGCCTCCCGGGCCGCCTTGTCGTTCACCACGAGCACGATCGAGTTGTAGAACTCGGGGATGCCGTACCACCGCCCGCCGTACAGCACCTGCTGCGCGGCGGCCGGGCGGAAGTCGTCGGTGGCGATCCGCTCCTGCGCGATGCAGTCGTCCAGCGGCTGGATCGCCCCGCGCGCGGCGTACGTGCCCAGGCGGTCGCGGGACATGTAGGCCACGTCCGGCGGGTTGCCGCCGGCCACGGCGGACAGGAACGCCTGCTCGTCGAACTGGCCCTGGTTCACCCGCACGTTCACGTCGGGGTTGGCCTTCTTGAACAGGTCCACCCGGGTCGTGGCGATCTCGTCGGGGAAGCCGAACCCCATGGTGGTGAGGGTGCCGGCCCCGCCTCCCTTGGAGCCGACGCCGCCGCAGCCGGTGAGGGCGAGGGCGAGCGCGGCGGCCGCGGCGGTGAGACGGCGGGCGGGACGCGGCGGATTCAGGGACGGCGAAGTCAGGGGCATGGCACCTCCCACGGTCGTGACCCGTGCCTTCCCCTGAGCAGGGCTTCAAACTCCGGCCATAACCGAACGGTTAGCATCTGCTCCCATGAGTACGGGTTATGCCATGCTTGTCGCTTCTGCCTGGCCTGCTCTGGAGGAGGCGGCCCGGGGGCCGTGGACGTTCCGGTACGCCCGGGGGGTGACGAAGCGGGCGAACAGCGTGCTCGCGCCGGGCGTCCCGGACGACGTGGACGCCGCCGTGGACGCCGCCGAGGACTTCTACGCCGCGCGCGGGCTGCCCTGCGTGTTCACGGTGACGGACGAGGACCTCGACAGGGAACTGGCCGGGCGCGGCTATCGCGTGGCGGACCCGACGCTCCTCATGACCGCGCCGCTGCCCGCGAGCCGCCCCGGGACGGGCGGAGGGCGTGACGAGCCGGGCGGATCCGGCGTTCCGGGCGTGGAGCTCGCGGACGCGCCGGACGCGGCGTGGGTCGGCACCTGGTGGGCGGTGGACGGGGGACGGCACGCCGGCGAGGACGCGCGGCGGGTGGGCGAGCGCATCCTGACCGGGGTGCCGGCCGTCTACGCGTCGGCGAGGGACCCGGAGAGCCCGGGGGACGGCCCCGGCGCCGTCGGCCGCGCCGTACGGCAGGGCGACAGCCTCGGCGTCTACTGCATGGCGACCCGGCCGGAGGCGCGGCGCAAGGGCCTGGCCCGGCGCGTGCTGCGCGCCCTCATGGCGTGCGGGGACGGCGCGCGTGAGGCGTACCTCGCGGTCACCGAGGCGAACGCCGGCGCCCGCGCGCTGTACGAGAGCGAGGGCTTCACCGTCCGCGGCGGCTACCACTACCGCGTCAAGCCCTGACCCGCGCCCGGTTCAGCCGCGCCGTCACCGCCGCGCGGCCTGAGCCCTGGCGGGAGCCGTACGGCAGGAGCCCCGCGGCCCGGCGCGGTCCGCGTCGGGCGGCGGAGCGCGGCGGGGCGGGAAAGCTCAGGCGGAGGCCCCTGGGTGGGACCTCCGCCCGATGGTCATCTATAGGGAGTTGTCAGCGGTCGCCGTTGGCGGCGGTCGCGGGGGTTTCGCTGAGACGTGCAGATTCGTCCTGGATCTCGGCGCCCTTGTCGCGCAACGCGGCCACGTGCTGACGCCCGTGGTGGGCGCAGAACAGCAGCTCCCCGCCTACCGGCAGGGTCGCACGAATATATGCCTGGGCGCCGCAGCGGTCGCATCTGTCCGCGGCCATCAGCGGCTTGGTGGGGGCGAGAGCTCCAGTCACGTGTCGCCTTTCTTGTGCTGGCGTCAGTCACTTTGGACAACATCTAACCGGACGCAGACGTTCCCAACCGCATCCTGAGTACGCCGAGAGCGGAATGAGGTCTCTGAGGCCCCTGGTGACGCCCGGAGGGCCCGGTGCCGGCAGGGGGCGGGACCCGCCCGGGAGGTGGGCGGGCGGCCCGGGGGCGGGGTTGGGGGGACGCGGGGGTGGGGTTGGGGGGACGCGGTTCGGGGGACGAGTGGACGCGAAGGAGCGGGGGATCCCTCTCGCGGGACGGAACGCGGAGGCGGATGCGATCACAAGCGCTGTAACCTCGCTCCCGGCGAGCCTGGACGCGCTACGGTGTGATCACCGGTAGGCTTACGCACACGTGTTCGATAGGTGATCGGGAGCTGGTGTGACCGCTGCGACGACCCCCCTCCTCGAAGAGGAGCAGTCATACACCGCGCGCCACCTGTCGGTGCTCGAGGGGCTGGAGGCCGTGCGCAAGCGGCCCGGCATGTACATCGGGTCCACCGACAGCCGCGGTCTCATGCACTGCCTCTGGGAGATCGTCGACAACGCCGTCGACGAGGCGCTCGGCGGCCACTGCACCCGCATCGACGTGACCCTGTTCGCCGACGGCTCCGTCGAGGTGCGCGACAACGGCCGCGGCATCCCGGTGGACATCGAGCCCAAGAGCGGCCTGTCCGGCGTGGAGCTGGTCATGACCAAGCTGCACGCGGGCGGCAAGTTCGGCGGCGGCTCCTACGCCGCCTCCGGCGGCCTGCACGGCGTGGGCGCCTCGGTGGTCAACGCCCTGTCGGCGCGGCTCGACGTGGCCGTGGACCGCGACGGGCGCACCCACGCGCTCAGCTTCCGGCGGGGCGTGCCCGGGGTGTTCGACGGCGAGGGCCCCAAGGCCAAGTTCAAGAAGAAGTCCGGCCTGGTCGAGGCCGGGCGGGTCGCCAAGCGCGTGACCGGCACCCGCGTCCGCTGGTGGGCGGACCGGCAGATCTTCCTGCCCGACGCGGAGATCTCCGTCGAGGAGCTGCACGCCCGCGCCCGCCAGACCGCGTTCCTCGTGCCCGGCCTGACGGTCGCGGTGCGCGACGAGCGGGGGGAGGAGCCGGCCGAGGAGGAGTTCCGGTTCGACGGCGGCATCGCCGAGTTCACCGAGTTCCTCGCCCGCGACGAGGCCGTGTGCGACATGCTCCGGTTCGAGGGCGTCGGCCACTTCACCGAGACCGTGCCGGTGCTCGACGACCAGGGCCACATGACCTCCGCCGAGGTCCAGCGCGAGCTGAGCGTGGACATCGCGATGCGCTGGGGCCGCGGCTACGACACCACCCTGCGCTCGTTCGTCAACGTCATCGCCACGCCCAAGGGCGGCACCCACGTCGCCGGGTTCGAGCGCGCCCTCGTGCAGACGCTCAACGAGCAGCTCCGCGAGACCCGCCTGCTCAAGAACGGCGACGACCCGGTGACCAAGGAGGACGCCCTGGAAGGGCTGACCGCCGTGGTGACCGTGCGCCTGCCGGAGCCGCAGTTCGAGGGCCAGACCAAGGAGATCCTGGGCACCTCGGCCGCGTCCCGCATCGTCGCCCAGGTCGTGCGCAAGGAGCTGCGCGCCGCGCTGACCACGCAGAAGCGCGCCCAGAAGCAGCAGATGCGCGCGGTCCTGGAGAAGATCGTCGCCGCCGCCAAGGCGCGTGTGGCCGCCCGCACCCACCGGGAGAACCAGCGCCGCAAGTCGGCCCTGGAGAACTCCGCGCTCCCGGCCAAGCTGGTGGACTGCCGCAGCGACGGCGTCGACCGCAGCGAGCTGTTCATCGTCGAGGGCGACTCCGCGCTCGGCACGGCCAAGCTCGCGCGCGACTCGGAGTTCCAGGCGCTGCTGCCGATCCGCGGCAAGATCCTCAACGTGCAGAAGGCCTCCGTGGCCGACATGCTCAAGAACGCCGAGTGCGCCGCGATCATCCAGGTGGTCGGCGCGGGCTCGGGCCGCACGTTCGAGCTGGAGGCGGCCCGCTACGGCAAGGTCATCCTCATGGCCGACGCCGACGTGGACGGCGCCCACATCCGCTGCCTGCTGCTCACGCTGGTCCACCGCTACATGCGCCCGCTGCTGGAGGCCGGCCGCGTCTTCGCCGCCGTGCCGCCGCTGCACCGCATCGAGCTGACCAACCCCGGCCGCGGCCAGGAGAAGTACCTCTACACCTACTCCGACGCCGAGCTGCACAAGACCCTGCGCGACCTGGAGAAGCGCGGCAAGCGCTGGAAGGAGCCCATCCAGCGCTACAAGGGTCTGGGCGAGATGGACGCCGACCAGCTCGCGGAGACCACCATGGACCCCTCGCGCCGCCTGCTGCGCCGCATCCGCGTGGAGGACGCCGAGGCGGCCGAGCGCGTGTTCAACCTGCTCATGGGCAACGAGGTGGCCCCGCGCCGCGAGTTCATCGTCAACAGCGCCGCCGAGATCGACCGCGACCAGATCGACGCCTGACCGGGCGCGGCGCCCCCGGGCGGGGAAGGCGCGAGGAAGGCCCCGGGTTCCCCGGGGCCTTCGCCGTACGCCCGGTCACATCTCGACGGGCATCAGCCTGCCGGAGTGGACGTCGTAGACGCCGCCGCCGACGTGCAGCTCACGCGGCAGGTAGGGGTAGGCGCGGATGCGGGTGATGTCGTGGAGGAGCGCCTCTCGCTGGTCCGGGACGGTGTGGAAGTCCAGGCTGCGCGTGTCCACGCCGTACTTCTCGGCCACCAGGCGGTGCACGTCCTCGTCGGTGGACTTGGACATCCGGCAGTCGGTGTGCGGCATCACGAGCACCCGGTCCACCCCCAGCAGGTAGACCGCCAGCACCAGCGTCCGCAGCACGTCGTCGGTGACCCGCGCGCCCGCGTTGCGCAGGATCTTGGCGTCCCCGGCCTCCAGCCCCAGCAGCCGGAGCGGGTCGATCCGCGAGTCCATGCACGTCACGACGGCAAGCCCCTTGGCGGCCTGCCCGGTCAGCCCCGCGTCCGCGAAGTCCCGGGCGTAACGCTCGTTGGCGTCCAGCAGATCCCCGAACGGTCCCTCATAGCTCATACCCCGATCATGCCCGATCCCCTTTTCGTGAATGTAGCCACCCCTGACCTAGTACGTCCCGGTCAGAGCCAGCCCATGTCACGGGCGCGGCGGACGGCGGCGTGCCGGTTCTCGGCCTCCAGCTTGGTGACCGCGGAGGACAGGTAGTTGCGCACGGTGCCCTCGGACAGGTGGAGCTCGCGGGCGATGCGCGACACCGGCGCCCCGCCCGCGGCCGCGCGCAGGGTGTCCAGCTCGCGCGGCGTGAGAGGGCACTCGCGCATGGTGAGGGCGTCGGCGGCCAGGTCCGGGTCGATGTACCGGCCGCCGTCGTGGACCTGCCGGATCACGGTGGCCAGGACCGACGCGGGGTTGTCCTTGCCGACGAAGCCGCGTGCCCCCGCCGCCATCGCCCGGCGCAGGTAGCCGGGGCGGCCGTGGCCGGTCACGATCACGACCCGGCAGCCGGGGGCCTCGCGGGAGATGCGCTCGGCCGCCTCCAGCCCGTCCAAGCCGGGCATGTCGATGTCCAGGATCGCCACGTCGGGCCGCAGCTCGCGCGCGAGCCGCACCGCCTCGTCGCCCCGGCCGGTCTCGCCGACGACCTCGATGCCGGGCTCCGCCCCGAGCAGGGCCACGAACGCGCCGCGGACCAGGTGGTGGTCCTCGGCCAGCAGCAGCCGGATCACGGGGCCACCTCCCCGGGGAGGCGCGCGGGGGCCGGCTCGGCCGGTCCCGGGGGCGGGACGAGGGGCACGGCGGCGCTCACGCGGAAGGTGCCGTCGCCGCTCGTGGTCTCCAGCCGGCCGCCGGCCGCCTTCATCCGCTCGGCCAGGCCGGTCAGGCCGTTGCCCCGGACCACCCGGGTCGCCCCGGGACCGCCGTCGTTGACGATCTCCAGGACCACGTGGCCGTCCTCGACGTGCACCGTCACCTCGCACCAGGTCGCCGCGCTGTGCCGCAGCACGTTGGTCACCGCCTCGCGTGCCACCCAGCCGAGCGGCTCGTGCACGTGGGCGGGCAGGTCCGCCGGCGGCTCGGGCCGCTCGCAGCTGATCCCGGCGGCGCCGAGCACCGCCGCCAGGCCGTCCAGCTCGCCCGCCAGGGAGGTGGCCCGGTAGCCGCGCACCACCTCGCGCACGTCGTGCACGGCCGTGCGGGCGATGCGCTGGATCTCCGCCAGCTCCCGCAAGGCCCGGTCAGGCGCGTCCGCCACCAGGCGTTCGCCCAGCTCGGCCCGGAGCGCGATCGCCTGGAGGGTGTGGCCGAGCGTGTCGTGCAGGTCGCGGGCGAAGCGCACCCGCTCCTCGTCCACGGCCCGCCGCGCCAGCTCCGCCCGGGCCTGCCGCAGCTCGTCCACGATCCGGCAGAGCCAGGCCATGCCGTACGTCATCGGGGCGATCGTGGGCAGGAGCGCCAGGCCGTACAGCAGGGCCATGGCAGTGGGCAGGTCGATGAGCAGCAGCACCACCGCGGTGACGGCGACCGAGGCCAGGGTGAGGGCCAGGGCGTAGGCCCGGCGGCGCACGATGATCGGGGCGACCGAGATGAACGCCATGGGCATGGCCATCCAGGCGGGGCCGCCGAAGGCCGGGACGCCGTAGGAGATCAGGCCGACCGCGGCGGCGTCGAGGTAGTGGCGCCAGGTGAGGCGGCGCATGAAGGCGGCCCACAGCACCCGGGAGTAGCAGATCGTGAGGACGAGCCCCACGCCGGCGCCCGCGAGCACCAAGAGAGGGGACCTCCGCTCCAGGGCGGTGCCGACCAGCGGCAGGGACAGGGCCAGGACCATGGATCCGGCGAACAGGGCCACCGCGACTCCGGCGATGACCCTGGTGCTCACGACGGCTGTGCTCATTTGCTCGTAGACTACGGCGTTCCGGACCCGCTCAGGCCCGGCGCGGGTCCCAGCGGAAGTACTTCCGCGTGGACCACATGCTGAGCCCGATCCAGACCAGGGCGATGCCCAGGCTCGCGGCCGAGACCTGGAAGGCCTCGAACAGGCCGACCTGCGGGGCGGCGTCCTGGGAGAAGTCGCGGCCGAGGAACGCGGTCCGCAGCATGGACACGATCGGGGTGAGCGGCAGCAGCTCCGCGGGACGCTGGAGCTCCTCGGGCAGCACGTGCAGCGGGATGACCATCCCCGAGCCGAACATGCTCAGCAGGAGCACCGGCAGCGCCACGATCTGCGCGACCTCGTAGTTGGGGATGAACCCGGCGGTGCCGATCGCCAGCGCGGCGAAGACGGCCGCCCCGAGGACGAACGCGACCAGCAGGAGCGGGATGTTGGCCGGGAGCGGGACGTCCGCGGCGACCATGGTGTACGCCAGGATGACGAGCGCCTGGGCCGCGCCGATGAGCGTGGCGTGCAGGACGTCACCGGCGAAGATGGCGCTGGTGGGCAGCGCGGTGCCGCGCAGGCGCTTGTAGATGCGCTCCTCGCGGCGGACCACGATGCTCGTCGCGATCGTCATGTAGGAGAAGGGGAAGACCACCGCGATCGCCCCCACCGCCGCGAACACCGAGCCGGGCACCCCGTCGATCGCGATCTCCGCCTGCGGGCCGCTGGTGAAGGAGAACGCCAGGAACAGCGGGAGGAGCAGCACGCTGAAGGCCATCCCGCGCATCCGCAACAGCACCGTCTGGTTGAGCCTCGTCTGGGCCCACACCATCGACAACCAGCTCACGCCGCCACTCCTTCCGTCTGCGCGACATCGAGGAAGACCTCCTCGAGGGTCGGCCTGCGCACCTCCAGGCCGCCGAGCTCCAGCCGGCGCCCGTGCGCCCAGTCCAGCAGCAGCCGCAGGTCCTCCTGCGGCTCGTCGGTCTCGACCGTGAACGCGTCGCCGTTCACGACGACCGACCGCCTGGCCAGGCCCGGGGCGTACGGCAGGTCCGAGCCGGCGAATCCGGGCAGGCGGAACGTGATCCGGGTGCCGCGGGAGGCCAGCACGTCGGCGAGGACGCCCTCGGTCACGATCCGGCCCTGGTGCATGATCGCCAGCCGCTGCGCGAGCTGCTCGGCCTCGTCCAGGTAGTGCGTGGTCAGCAGCACGGTCACGCCGTCGGCGAGCATGCCGCGGATCAGCTCCCAGACGTTGCGCCGCGCCTCGGGGTCGAGGCCCGTGGTGGGCTCGTCCAGGAACAGCACCTCGGGGCGGCCCAGCACGGCCAGCGCCAGGTCCAGGCGCCGCCGCTCGCCGCCGGAGAGCTGGCCGACGCGCACCTTCTCGCGGTGCTCCAGCCCGACCTTGCCCAGCGCCTCGCGCGTCTCCAGGGCGTCGCGCGTCCAGCGCCGCCAGGCCGCGACGGTCTCGCCCACCGTGAGGTCCTTGTAGAAGCCGGCCTCCTGCAGGACGATCCCCATCCGGTGGCGCACCGCGTCGCGTTCGGCCACCGGGTCGTGCCCGAGGATCCGCACCTCGCCCTTCGTGGGCGGGTGGTAGCCCTCCAGGACGTCCAGGGTCGTCGTCTTGCCCGCCCCGTTGGTGCCGAGCAGGGCGTACAACTCCCCGCGGGCCACCTCGAAGCCGATCCCGCGGACCGCCTCGAAGTCTCCGTAGCTCTGGTGCAGGTTCCGCACCTCGATCGCCGTCTCGTTCACGTCCCTCACTCTGCCGGGGACGGCGGCCGCCCGGCAGTGCGCGATCTCAGCGGACGCCCGGGAGGTTCGCGGGGGCGGACCATGACATTTGTCAGATCCGCCGGGTACGGGCGCCCCGCCCGCGCGGGTACGGCGGGGCCGCGGCGCGAATACGGCGGTGCGCGGTGCGCGGGGCGCGGGCGGGGCGCGGTGCGCGGGGCGCGGTGCGGCACGGGGCGCGGGGCGCGGGTGGGGCGCGGGGGGTGCGGAGGGGCGGGCCGGGGCGGGGAACGGGGGCGCGGGGCCGCTCGTGCCGTACATTTGTCCCGGCACTTGTCCACAGGACGCGGTGTCCTGGACCCGGCAGGGTCGTTCATTCGGCAGAATGTTCGACATGGCCCGACGCACGACACCCCCGCCGCCTCCGGTGGAAGAGCGCATCGTCGACATCGACGTCTCCGCGGAGATGCGCACCAGCTTCCTGGAGTACGCCTACTCCGTGATCTACCAGCGCGCCCTGCCCGACGCGCGCGACGGACTCAAGCCGGTGCAGCGGCGCATCCTCTACTCCATGTCGGAGATGGGGCTGCGGCCCGACCGGGGGCACGTCAAGTCCTCCCGCGTCGTCGGCGAGGTCATGGGCAAGCTGCACCCCCACGGCGACACCGCGATCTACGACGCGCTCGTACGGCTCGCGCAGCCGTTCTCCATGCGGCTGCCGCTGGTGGACGGGCACGGCAACTTCGGCTCGCCCGACGACGACCCGGCCGCCATGCGTTACACCGAGGCCAGGCTCGACCCGGCCGCGATGCTGATGGTGCAGTCGATCGACGAGGACACCGTCGGCTTCAAGCCTAACTACGACGGCCAGGAGACCGAGCCCGAGGTGCTGCCCTCGGCGTTCCCCAACCTCCTGGTCAACGGCGCCACCGGCATCGCCGTGGGCATGGCCACCAACATGGCCCCCCACAACCTGGGCGAGGTCGTCGCGGCGGCCCGCCACCTGATCAAGAAGCCCGACGCGACGCTCGACGAGCTGATGCGCTTCGTGCCCGGCCCCGACCTGCCCACCGGCGGCCAGATCATCGGCCTGGCCGGCATCCGCGACGCCTACGAGAGCGGGCGCGGCACCTTCCGCATGCGCGCCACGGCCACGGTGGAGAACATCACGCCGCGCCGCAAGGGCATCGTGGTGACCGAGCTGCCGTTCAACGTGGGTCCCGAGCGGGTCGTCGCCAAGATCAAGGAGCTGGTGCAGGCCAAGAAGCTCGCCGGCATCTCCGACCTGAAGGACCTCACCGACCGCCACAAGGGCCTGCGGCTGGTCATCGAGGTCAAGAACGGCTTCCACCCCGAGGCGGTGCTGGAGGAGCTCTACCGGCTCACGCCGATGGAGGAGACCTTCGGCATCAACAACGTCGCGCTCGTGGACGGCCAGCCGCGCACCCTGGGCCTGCGCGAGCTGCTGTCGGTCTACGTCGAGCACCGCCTCGACGTCGTGCGCCGCCGCTCGGCCTACCGCAAGCGCAAGCGCGAGGAGCGCCTGCACCTGGTCGACGGCCTCATCGTCGCGCTGCTCAACATCGACGAGGTCATCGCGGTCATCCGCTCCTCCGACGACTCCGGGCAGGCGCGCTCGCGGCTGATGTCGGTGTTCGACCTGTCCGAGACCCAGGCGGTCTACATCCTCGACACGCCGCTGCGCCGCCTCACGCGCTACGACAAGCTGGAGCTCGACCGCGAGAAGGCCCAGCTCGAGAAGGAGATCGCCGAGCTGGCCGAGATCCTGGGCTCCGACCAGCGGCTGCGCTCGGTGGTGTCCAAGGAGCTGGCCGAGGTCGCCTCGAAGTACGCCACCCCCCGCCGCACGGTCCTGATGGAGGCCGCCGACAAGCCCTCCGCCGCCGTGCCGCTGGAGGTCAGCGACGACCCCTGCCTGGTGCTGCTGTCGTCCTCCGGGCTGCTGGGCCGCACCCCGACCGACGAGCCGCTCGCGCCGGGCGAGGCACGCGCCCCCCACGACCTGCTGGTGGCGGTCGTGCCGGCGACCGCGCGGGGCGAGGTGGGCGTGGTCACCTCGGCCGGGCGCATGCTGCGCGTCTCGGTGATCGACCTGCCGCTGCTGACCGCCTCGTCCACCGCGCCGTCGGTGGCGGGCGGGGCGCCGATCGGGGAGTTCGCCACGCTCGCGGAGGGCGAGACCGTGGTGGGCCTCGGCTCGCTGTCGCCGACCGCCCCCGGGCTGGCCATCGGCACCGCCCAGGGCGTGGTCAAGCGGGTCGTGCCCGAATACCCGCCCAACCGCGACGAGTTCGAGGTGATCGGCCTCAAGGACGGCGACTCGGTCGTGAGCGCCACGATCGCCTGCGACGACGACGACCTGGTGTTCATCACCTCCGACGCGCAGCTCCTGCGCTTCCCCGCGTCCTCGGTGCGGCCCCAGGGCCGTCCCGCCGGGGGCATGGCCGGCATCCGCCTCGGCGCCGGGGCCCGGGTGATCTGGTTCGGCGCGGTCTCCCCCTCCCGCCCCTCGGCGGTGATCACGATCGCCGGCGCGGCCTCGGCCCTGCCCGGCACCCAGACCGGCGCCGTCAAGGTCGCCGCCTACGACGAGTTCCCGCCCAAGGGCCGCGCCACCGGCGGCGTGCGCGCCCACAGGTTCCTCAAGGGCGAGGACGTCCTGCTGTCCGCCTGGGCCGGTCCGCTCCCTGCCCGCGCCATCTCGCCCGAGGGCAAGCCGGTCCCGCTGCCCGCGGAGATGGGCCGCCGCGACGGCTCGGGCGTCCCGCTGCCCCAGCCGGTCGCGGCCCTCGGCGGCGCCCTCACCGGCGACTACCCCAAGGTCACGCCCGTGCCGTCCGGGGAGCCCGCCGGGGACGGCGACTGATCTCCCAGACCGCGTCTCAGCGGGGTTGACCGGGGTACGGCGGGCGGTCACCGCCCGCCGTACCCGCTAGTCCTCCCAGACCAGGCAGAAGGGGTGGCCGGAGGGGTCCAGGTAGACCCGGAAGTCGGTGGCGTCCGGCGGCTGGTACTCCGCCTTGGTGGCCCCCAGCGCGAGCACCTGCTCCTCGGCCCGGTCCACGTCGTCCACCAGCAGGTCCAGGTGGAACTGCTGGGGGTGCTCGGGGTCGGGCCAGCGCGGCGGCCGGTGGTCGGGGGCGAGCTGGAAGGCGATGCGGCGGTCGCCCCCGTCGGTGATGGTCACCCAGTCGTCCTCGGCACGCGTGATCTTCCAGTCCAGCACCGCCGCGTAGAACTCGGCGAGGGCCTTCGGCTCGGGCGTGTCCAGCACGACGGAGTACAGGCTGGCGATCTTCGTCATCGCACCTCCAGGGGAGAGAACGGCCACAGGGCGGTCAACGCGTCCAAGGTCCCATCGGCGATCCCGGCCGCACGGGCCGCGGTCGCGATCTCGTGGACTACCCCGAGGGCGCGGTCCCGAACCTAGGCCGCGTCGCGGGCGGCCACGGCCTCGCGCAGCCGCCGCAGGGAGGGGTTCACCATCGCCCGCCCGTCGACGGTCACGGTGGGCACGGTCTCGTTCCCGTCCGCCACCGAGCGCACGAACGCCGCCGCCTCGGGGTCACGCCAGATGTTGACCTCGGCGTACGCCAGCCGGCTGAACAGCAGCCGCGTCCGCAGCCGCATGCAGTAGACGCACCCGGGCCGCCAGTAGAGGACCGTCCCCGTCCGGTCGGCGGCCGCGTGCGTCGTCGCCCTCCCCGGTCTCGGCAGGTTCCCCAGCACGACGAGCAGCACGACGACGAGGAGAAGGAGCGTCCCGGTCATGCCTGAAGTATCCGCCACCGGATCCCGTCCCGCGAACTCGCCCGGCCGCCAGGCCACCCGTCCGCCCGTCCCGCCCCGCTATCCCTCCCGCTCCGCTGCCCGTCCCGTCCCGTCCTGCCGTCCGTCGCGCCCGCTGTCCGTCCCGCCGGCGGGAGCCGTACGGCTTGCAGGGGGGTGACCTGGGGATTCTCCCGGTGCTTTGACCAAGCGGTTGCTTGCTATGGTCTTCCTGGCCTAGCATCCCGAGGTAAGGGGTACCTAATCCGGAGAGGCTGGACATGATCGAATTCAGGCCCGTGACCCGGCACATCGGGGCTGAGGTGACCGGGGTGGACCTGCGCAAGCCGCTGTCCGAGGACGAGGTGGCGACGATCCGGCAGGGGCTGCTGGACCACCTGGTGCTGTTCTTCCGGGACCAGCACATCACGGACGAGGAGCACGTGCAGTTCGCGCTGCGGTTCGGCTCGATCAACATGCCCGCCATGAACGAGCACACCGGATCGCCGGTCCACGTGCTGGACCAGACCGACCCGAAGGGCGAGGGCGGGGACGAGTGGCACAGTGACAACACCTTCCAGCCCAACCCGCCGATGGGCTCGCTGCTGCGCGCCGTGCAGCTCCCCGACGTGGGCGGGGACACGCTGTGGGCCAACGCCTACCTCGCCTACGAGACCCTCTCGCCGCCCATCCGGCGGCTGTGCGACGAGCTCACCGCCGTCCACGACCTCACCATGTCGATCAAGAAGGCGATCGCCAAGGGCCACAAGTTCGACCTGGCCGAGATGCAGCGCAAGTGGCCGCCGCTGGAGCGCCCGGTCGTGCGCGTGCACCCCGAGACCGGCCGCAAGGCGCTGTTCGTCAACCGCAGCTCCACGACCCGCCTCGTCGGCCTGTCCGACCGCGAGAACGAGGCGCTGCTGCCGCTGCTGCTCGACCACATCCGCTCGCCGGAGTTCCAGTGCCGGCTGACCTGGCGCGTCGGCACCCTGGCCTTCTGGGACAACCGCAGCACCCAGCACTACGCGGTCGCCGACTACACCCAGCGCCGCAAGATGCACCGCGTCACCATCAACGCCCCGGACTGACCGGCCGCAGGCGCACGGCTCGCGCCCGCCCCGGCGGGAGCCGTACGCCTGTCGTCGTGAGCCGCGCGCGCCCGGCGCGCCGTACTTCGCCCGCGCGAGCCGTACGCCGGCTAGGGGAGGACCGCCAGCTTCTGCTCGAAGACGCCGGGAGCGATCTCCCCGCGCAGGATCAGCACGCCGTTCAGGGTCACGGTGGCGGGGCAGAGGAAGGTGCTCCCGGCGAGCCGGGTGAGGGCGTCGCCGCTCAGCGCCGCCTGCAGGTCCCCGGCCGAGGGGACCGGCCGCGCGGGGTTGTCCGGGTTGAACAGGTCCAGGTGGAGCTGCGTGACGGTGGAGCCGAAGCCGTAGTAGCAGGTCTGCACCGGGGCGACGCTCATCGTCAGGACCATCTTGATCCGCACGTCGGGGTCGGGGAGCACGAGCGACCCTCCGCCAGGCACCGGCGATCCGAGGGAGCCGAGGTACGGCAGGTTCTCCGCCGTGATCGTCGTGGTGCCTCCCACGTTGTTCGGGCAGGCGGGCACGGCGAGCCCGGTGAACGTGACCGGCGTCCCGCTCGGGGCCCAGTCGGCGTGCGCCGACAGCGTGACGTTCGCGCAGTTCGTGATGATCGTCCCCGACGGGCCGGACCCCGCCACGGTGAGCGGGCCGGCGTTCTTCCCCTGGAACGGCCCCCAGTAGTACTGGCCCCCGGGCCACCGCACGAACTCCGCCCCCGCCAGGGCCGTCGCCGGGCCCGAGGCGAGCACCAGCGAGGCGAGGACGCCCAGGGCCACCAGAATTCCGCCGAGTCTCATGTCTCCTCCGAAGGCGTGGTCACGGCGTCACATAGAGCCGCTGGTCGTGCGCACCCGATCCGGCGAAGGACTCACCCCTGAGGACCAGGACGCCGGTGAGCCGGATCTTGGACGGGCAGAGGGACGTGCTGCCGGAGAGCCGGTCGAGGGGCTCGTCCTGGAGCACCGCCTGTGTCTCGTCGATGAGCTGGGGCCTTGAGGGGTTGTCGCGGTTGTAGACGTCGAGTTCGAGCCGGTCGGCGGTGGCTCCGAAGCCGTAGTGGCAGGTCTGCGTGGGGAAGGTCGCCATCGGCATGACGGCCTTGAGCCGGAGGCCCGGCGCGGAGATGGTCAGCCGGGCGTTCACCCCGGGATTCGGCCCGACGTAGGTGATGGTCTGGCCGGGGTTCGCGTACGGGAGGTTCTCCGCGGTGATCGTCGTGGTGCCGCCCATGTTGTTGCGGCAGCCCGACGCGGTCACGGTGTCGAGGGTGCCGCCGGTGCCGTCCGAGCCGACATCGCCGCCGAGGGTGAAGGACGAGCACAGCGCGGTGATCGCGATGCCCGGGCCGGCACTCGCGACCCTGACGGTGCCGCTGTTCAGGCCCTGCCAGCTACCGGAGTAGGCGGTCCCGTGGGGGCCGTCCCTTCTGATGGTCGTGGGGGCGTCGGCCGCCGCCGGGGCGGCCTGCGCGAGGACCGCCGCGACCGCCACGACGGCGCAGGCGATTCTTCCGGGTCTCATGTGTCCTCCGCGTGTCCGCGTGCCGGTGTGACGGGCACGGGACGCGGGTGGGGCGGGGAGCGGGGCGTGCCGGGCCCGTGGTCCCCGAGTGGGCCGCTCGCCGGGGGCGGGAGCGGCGAAGGTCAGAGACGTCGGTGTCTCTGAGTCTGTTGTAGGACGGGACGCGGGGCGGGTCAAGCGCCGGGCGGCCCGGTGACGGGCGGGGGTCTGGTAACAAGGACGGCATGGGCGAACACGAGTTGCGTGAGGAAGCCGAGCGGCATCTGCGAGCGCTGGCGGGGGAGGGGGCGCGGCTGCGGGACGACCAGTGGTCCGCGATCTCCGCGCTGGTCGTGGAGCGGCGCCGGGCCCTCGTCGTGCAGCGCACGGGATGGGGCAAGTCGGCGGTCTACTTCATCGCGACGGCCCTGCTGCGGGCGCGCGGGGCCGGGCCGACGGTGATCGTGTCGCCGCTGCTGGCGCTGATGCGCAACCAGATCGCCGCCGCCGCGCGCGCCGGGGTGCACGCCGCCACGATCAACTCCGCGAACGTCGAGGAGTGGGACTCGGTCCACGAGGCGGTCGGGCGGGGCGAGATCGACGTGCTGCTCGTGAGCCCGGAGCGGCTGAACAACCCCGACTTCCGCGACCACGTGCTGCCCCGGCTGGCCGGGTCGGCGGGGCTGGTCGTGGTGGACGAGGCGCACTGCATCTCCGACTGGGGCCACGACTTCCGGCCCGACTACCGGCGGCTGCGCACGCTGCTGGGCGAGCTGCCCGAGGGCGTCCCCGTGCTGGCCACGACCGCGACGGCCAACGCGCGCGTCACCCGCGACGTGGCCGAGCAGCTCGGCGGCGACGCGCTGGTGCTGCGCGGCCCGCTCGAACGCGAGAGCCTGCACCTGTCGGTCGTCCGCCACGACTCGCCCGAACGCCGGCTGGCCTGGCTCGCCGACACGCTCCACGACCTGCGCGGCTCCGGCATCGTCTACACCCTCACCGTCGCCGCCGCCCACGAGGTCGCCGCGTTCCTGCGCGACCGGGGTCACGAGGTCGCGGCCTACTCCGGCCAGACCGACCCGGCCGAGCGCCTGGCCGCCGAGCAGGCCCTCCTCGACAACAAGATCAAGGCGCTGGTGGCGACCTCGGCGCTGGGCATGGGCTTCGACAAGCCCGACCTCGGCTTCGTCGTGCACGTCGGCGCGCCCCAGTCGCCCGTCGCCTACTACCAGCAGGTCGGCCGGGCCGGCCGCGGCGTCGAGCGCGCCGAGGTGATCCTGCTCCCCGGCCCCGAGGACCGCGACATCTGGGCCTATTTCGCCTCCCTGGCGTTCCCGCCCGAGCCCGTCGTACGGCAGGCGCTCGACGCCCTCGCCGCCGGGCCGCTCTCGACCGCCGCCCTGGAGACCCGGGTGGACCTGAGCCGGGGTCGGCTGGAGATGATGCTCAAGGTCCTCGACGTGGACGGCGCGGTCCGCCGGGTCCGCGGCGGCTGGGAGTCCACCGGCCGCCCCTGGCACTACGACGCCGAGCGCTACGCCCGCGTCGCCGCCGAGCGCTCCGCCGAGCAGCGCGCGATGCTCGACTACATCGCCACCCGCGACTGCCGCGAGGAGTTCCTCCGCCGCCACCTCGACGACCCCGGGGCCGTCCCCTGCGGCCGCTGCGACAACTGCAAGGGCGACCACCGCGCCGCCGAGGCGTCCGCCGACTCGGTGCGCGCCGCCGAGCTGCGCCTGCGCCGCCCGGGCGTGGACATCGACCCCCGCAGGCAGTGGCCGGCGGGGCTGAAGGAGCTGGGGCTGTCCGGCCGCGTCCAGGCCGCCGCCCCGGGCCGCGCCCTCGGCCGCCTCACCGACATCGGCTGGGGCAACCGGCTGCGGCAGCTCCTCGCCCCCGGGACCCCCGACGGCCCGATCCCCGGCGACCTGTTCGAGGCCGTCGTCAAGGTCCTGTCCGCCTGGGACTGGGACGACCGCCCCGTCGCGGTCGCCTCCCTGCCCTCCGCGACCCGCCCCGAGCTCATCCGCTCCCTGGCCGCCCGGCTGTCCGAGGTGGGCCGCCTCACCCACCTGGGCGAGCTCGCGTACACCGCCGGGCCCCCGGGCCGCCAGCACAACAGCGCCCAGCGCGTGCGGGCCCTGCATCACACCCTCACCGTGCCCTTCGACGCCCAGGTCCCCGGGCCCGTCCTCCTCGTGGACGACCGCGTCGACACCGGCTGGACCCTCACCGTCGCCGCCGCCCTCCTCAGGAAGGCGGGCGCTCCCGAGGTCCTCCCGCTGACCCTCGCCACCACCACCTGACCCCCTCACGCCGCCGGGCGCGGCCGTACGGCCTGGCTGCCCGCGCGTCGCCGTACGGGGGCGCGGAGAGCCGCCGCGACGCCCGGGCGGCCCGGGGCGGCCCGGGGCGGAGGGGCGTGCGGGAGGCATGATCGCCGCCTTCGCGGGGGAGGACGGGGCTCGGCCCGGAAGATGCAACGGATCTTCATCGTTCGGGGTTCGAGTAAGTGAGATCGTTTCACGGGGAAAGGAGCACGGGGATGAGCGTGTACACGACCGTGGGGAGCCCGCTGGGGGAGCTGCTGCTGGTCGGGGAGGAGTCGGCGGCGGCGCGCGGGGGCGTGGCGCTGACGTCGGTGTCCTTCCTCGGGGTGGCCGGGGACATGGACGGCCGCACGTGGGGGCGGCGGGAGCCGGAGGCGTTCGCCGAGGCCGAGCGGCAGGTGCGGGAGTACTTCGACGGCGTGCGGCGGGAGTTCGAGCTGGACTTCCTGACCCGGGGGACGGAGTTCCAGGAGCGGGTCTGGGCGGCGCTGGACGAGATCCCGTACGGCGAGACCGCCACCTACGGGGCGGTCGCGGAGCGGATCGGGGCGCCGCGTGACCGGGTCCGGGCTGTCGGGGCGGCCATCGGCGCCAATCCGCTGCTGATCCTGCGAGCCTGCCACCGGGTGATCGGGGCGGGCGGCTCGCTGACCGGGTACGCCGGGGGAGTGGAGCGCAAGCGCCTCCTGCTCACCCATGAGGGCGCGCTGCACCCGCTGTTCGCCTGACGGTGTACCGGCTGATCGGGCCCGGCGGCCTGCCGTACGACAGCCCGGTCCCCGGCACCCTGGGCGGGCACCGGCGCGGACGCCTCTACGGGCGCCTGGACTGCCCCTCCGCGCTGCGTGCCCTCGCCCGGGGCGGCTACGCGCGCGACCGGGTCTTCTTCGCCGACGAGGAGACCGCCATCGCCGCCGGCTACCGCCCCTGCGCCATCTGCCTCCCCGCCCGCTACGCCCGCTGGTCGGCGTCCCGCCGCGAGTCCCGCTGACCCCGTACGGCACCCGCCGCGGCGGGGCGGCGAGGTCACGCCGGCCGGCTAGACGCCGGTGCCGAAGTCGGGGTGGGAGGCGCGGGTCTCTGGGGGGAGGAGTTCCTGGAAGACGGTGATGTGGAGGTCGCCGGGGGTGTCGAGGCGGGCGTTGAGGGACCGCCAGGGGGTGAGGGTGGGCGGGGCGACCTCGTCCGCGCCCGCGGCCACCAGGCGGGCGGTGACCTCGCGGGCGTCGTCCACCTCGAACGCGACGCGGAACCGGGGGGCCACCTGGCGGCCCACCTCCACATCGTCGATCATGCGCTTCTGGGCCGGGTTGGCGATCTCCAGGGTGGCGCGGCCGGCGTCCAGGATGACGACCCGGGCGTCGCCGTCCCCGGAGTACGCGGCCTGCTCGGGGAGCCCCAGCGCGTCCCGGAAGAAGGCGACCGCCGCCTCGTAGTCCTCGGCCTCGACGACGAGACGGAGCTGGCGGACGGGCGACGACGGTTCGGCGGACATGGGGCACACTCCTCTGGTTCGCGGCGAAGCCGCCGGGGCGGACGGATCGCCCATCCTCCCATCGCCATCGGACCGCGCCCGCACCGCGCCCGCCCGCAGGCCGTACGGCACCGCGAGGATGCGGAGCGCCCCGAAGGCGTACGGCGTGGCTAAGGCGTACGGCGCCCCGAAGGCGTACGGCGCCGCGAGGGCGTACGGCTCGCCGGGGGACGACTGAAGGCGGCGGGAGCCGTGCCGCGGCCGGGGGTGAATCCCGCGGAGGCTAGAGGCGGGGGCGGGCGCCGAGGTGGGTGATGGCCTTGGAGGCGAGGGCGCAGCCGGCGGCCAGCGCCTCGGCGGCGGGCTTGCCGTCGAGCCACGGGGGCAGGAAGCCGGCGGTGAAGGCGTCGCCCGCGCCGGTGCCGTCCACGATGCGCTCGACCGGCACGGCGGGCACGCGGACGGGCTCCGCGCGGTTGTTGGTGTACCAGAGCGCGCCGTCGGCCCCGAGCTTGATCACGACCTGCGGGAAGAACGCGGTGAGCACCTTGGCGGCGGCCTCGGGGTCGTCGCGGCCGGTGAGCACCCGGGCCTGGTCGGCGTTGGCGAACAGCAGCTTGGCCCCGTCGGTCCACTCCAGGAACGGCTCGGCTCCGGCACGCTCCAACGGCGCCGACGAGGCGCAGTCCACGGAGATCGACATGCCCACCTGCTTGGCGGCGTCGAGCGCGGTCATGCCGGCCTCCCGCGAGCCCTCGTTGATCAGGGTGTAGCCGGACATGTGCAGGTGGCCGCCCTGGCTGAACAGGTCGCGGGGCAGGTCCTCGGGCGACAGGGCGGCGTTGGCGCCGGGGTCGGAGAGCATGGTGCGGTCGCCCTTGTGCGTGACGAGCACGACGCAGGTGCCGGTGGGCCGCTCGGGGTCCATGACGAGGCGGGCGTCCACGCCGTACCCCATCAGCTCCATGTCACGGTTGCGGCCGGTGATGTCCGCGCCGCGGCGGCCGACGAACGCCACGTCGGCGCCCTCGACGGCGAGCCAGGACGCGATGTTCGCGCCCGACCCCCCGCCGTGCATGGTCACGACGGCCGGCGTGTCGCTGGCCTTGGCGAGGGCATAGCGGGCGCGCGCGACCGCGTCGGTCATGAGATCGCCCACCACGACGACCCGCGTCATGATGTCACCACCTTGAGGCATGCTGCCGATAGGCCAGGAGACAGGAGGACCTACAGCGCGAGGACCTACAGGCAGAGAACCTAACAGCTTCCCGCGTCCCCGTGTGCCGTGAGACGGATACCGAAGCTCAGTCGATGCGGAAGCGTTGCCGGAGCCGCCTGCCGCTCTCGGCATATGAGACACGCCGTAGTCTTTCGGGTGTGCAGGCACCATATCCGGCGCACTGGGAGGCGGACGTCGTCCTCGCCGACGGCGGCACCGCCCATCTGCGTCCGATCACGCCCGGCGACGCCGACCGGCTGCGGGCGTTCTACTCCCGGCTCTCGGACGAGTCCATCTATTTCCGCTTCTTCGGCCCGCGCCCCCGGCTCTCGGACCGCGAGGTGGAGCGGTTCACGAACGTGGACTACACCGACCGGGTCGCCCTGATCGCCACGATCGGGGAGGAGATGGTGGCCGTCGTCCGCTACGACCGCCTCGGCCCTGAGGAGGCCGAGGTCGCGTTCCTGGTCGAGGACGCGCACCAGGGCCGGGGCCTGGCCTCCGTGCTCCTGGAGCACATCGCCGCCGCCGCCCGCGAGCGCGGCGTCAAGGGCTTCGCCGCCGAGGTGCTGCCCGCCAACCGCCGCATGATCGGCGTCTTCCGCCAGGCCGGGTACACCGCCGAGAGCCGCTTCGCCGACGGCGTCGTACGGCTGACGCTCGACCTCACCCCGACCGAGACCTCGCTGTCGGTCATGCGCGCCCGCGAGCACCGCGCCGAGTCCCGGTCGATCGAACGGCTGCTCACGCCGTCCTCGGTCGCCGTCGTGGGCGCGAGCCGCGAGGTGGAGAGCATCGGCCAGACCGTCCTGCGCAACCTGCTGCGCGGCGACTTCACCGGCCCCGTCTATCCCGTGCACCGGGAGGCGCGCGCGGTCGCGGGCGTGCGGGCCCACCGCTCGGTCGAGGAGATCGACGGCGAGGTCGACCTCGCCGTGCTCGCGGTCCCCGCCGACGGGGTGCTCGACGTCGTACGGCAGTGCGCGCGCAAGGGCGTGCACGGGCTCGTCGTGGTCTCCTCGGGGTTCGGCGAGACGGGCCGTGAGGGCCGCGCGCGCCAGGAGGAACTGGTCCGCATCGCCCGCGCCCACGGCATGCGCGTGGTCGGCCCCAACTGCCTGGGCATCGCCAACACCGCCGCCTCCATGCGCCTGAACGCCACCCTCGCCCCCGAGCTGCCCCCGCGCGGCCGGGCCGGGTTCTTCAGCCAGTCGGGCGCGCTCGGCACCGCCCTCCTCCAGCGCGTCAGCGAGCGCGGCCTGGGCATCTCCACGTTCGTCTCCGCCGGGAACCGCGCCGACGTGTCCGGCAACGACCTCCTGCAGTACTGGGAGGAGGACCCGGCGACGGAGGTGATCCTGCTCTACCTGGAGTCCCTGGGGAACTCCCGCAAGTTCACCCGGCTCGCGCGCCGCATCTCCCGCCGCAAGCCGATCGTCGCCGTCAAGAGCGGCGGGGTCACCCAGGGCGTCCCGATCGGGCACGCGGCCCCCGCGCTGCGGCTGCCCGACGAGGCGGTCAGCGCCCTGTTCGAGCAGGCCGGGGTGATCCGGGTGGACGACCTCACCCAGCTCTTCGACGTCGCCCAGCTCCTGGCCCACCAGCCCCTGCCGGGCGGCCCCCGCGTCGGCATCGTCAGCAACTCCGACGCGCTGGCCCTGCTCGCCCTCGACTCCTGCGTCGCGGCGGGCCTGGACCCGGCGGACCCGGTGGACCTGGGACCGGACGCGACCGGCGCGGACTACGAGGCCGCCGTCGTCCGCCTCGTGGACGACCCGGGGATCGACTCCGTGGTCGCCGTCTACATGCCCGCCGTCTTCCGCGGGGCCGAGGAGGTCGCCGAGGGCCTGCGCCGCGCCGCCGCCTACGCCGCCGCCGATCCCTCCCGCCCGGCCCCGTCCCATTCGGCCCCGTCCCATTCGGCCCCGTCCGGCCCGGCCTCGTCCCACCCGGCCCCGTCCCACCCCGCCGGTCCCCTCGCGGACCGCGCGGTCACCGGCGGGGAGCCCGCGGAGGAGTCGGCCGCGGCGGCGGGCGCGGGCCGTACGGCGTCCGCGCCGGCCTCGGCGGAGGAAGGCGCCACGGAGCGCCTGACGGGCCCCGACCCCGCGCCGGGGGCGGCCGGCCCGGAGCGGCCGGCCGCGGGCCGGGCCCGGGCCGGGAAGCCGATCGTGGCGTCCTACCTGGGCCGCCGGGGGATGCCGCCGGAGCTGCGCAGGGACGGGGCCGGGGCGCCCGCCCGGGGATCGGTGCCGTCGTACCCCGCGCCGGAGGAGGCGGTGCGGGCGCTGGCGTACGCCGAGCGGTACGCGGCCTGGCGGAGGCGGTCCCGGGGCGAGGTCCCCGCGCCTGCCGGGGTGGACGCGGAGCGGGCGCGGGCGCTGGTCGAGGCCGGGAACGCGGACGCGGCGGAGCTGCTGGCCTGCTACGGGATCGCGCTGGCGAGGGACGGCGGGGCCGGGGCGCAGGTCTCGGTCACCGTGGAGGCCGACCCGGCGTTCGGGCCGGTGGTCTCGTTCGGGCTGGCGGACGCGACCGCGCGGCTGCTGGGGGACCGGGTGTACCGGCTGGCCCCGCTGACCGAGGTGGAGGCCGCCGAGATGGTGCGGGCGATCCGCGCCGCGCCGCTGCTGTTCCGCGACGACGTGGACGTCGCCGCGCTGGAGGAACTGCTGGTGCGGGTCGCCGTCCTGGCCGACGACCTGCCCGGCGTGCACCGGCTGGCGCTGGAGGAGGTCCTCGCCGGGCGGGAGGGCGTGACCGTGCGGTCGGCGTCGCTGGAACTGGCCGAGCCCGCGGTCCCGCCGCCGGACCTCGGGCCCCGGCGTCTCGGCACCTACAACACCCGCCCGCGGTGAGAGGATGGGGCGCATGAGGGAAACCCGAGTCTCGGCCGCGGGCCTGCGGACCGCGATCGAGCGCAGCGGCTACTATCCCGACCTCGTCGCCGACGCCGTGGAGTCGGCGCTCGGCGAAGAGCCGGTGACCGCGTACGTCGTCCACCACGAGGCCACCTTCGACCCGGCGATGGAGGTCCGCAGGCACGTCACCGTGCTGGTGCTCTCCCCGACCCGGCTGCTCGTCTGCCACACCGACGAGCACCCGCCGGGTGAGGGCGCCGCGCACGCCCACGCCTCCACCACCACCGAGGCCATCCGCCTGAGCAGCATCGCCTCGGTCGCCGTCACCCGCGTCGTGCCCGACCCCGCGGCCTACGTCCCCGGCACCGCCCCGAGCGAGGTGGTCCTGGCGATCGGCTGGGGCGCCATCTCCCACATCGACCTCGAACCCGCCACCTGCGGCGACGAGGCCTGCGAGGCCGACCACGGCTACACCGGCTCGGTCACCGCCGACGACCTGTCGCTGCGGCTCAGCGAGGCGGCCGACGGGCCCGACGCGGTCCAGCAGGTCCTCACGTTCGCCAAGGCCCTGTCCGAAGCCACCGCCCGGGCATGACCGCCCCGCCGCCGCCCCGGTACGGCGAGGGCGCCCTGCCCGACCTGACGCCGTCCGTGCTGGCCGCGCTCGGGGTGCCCGGCGAGACCGGGGTGCTCGGGCTCGCCCCGGTCCGGCGGGCGTGCGTGCTGCTGCTGGACGGGGTCGGCGCGGAGCTGCTGCGCCGGCACCCGGAGGCCGCGCCGTACCTCTCCTCGCTGCCCGGCCGCACCCTGACCGCCGGCTTCCCGGCCACGACCGCCACCAGCCTGGGCTCCCTCGGCACCGGGCTGCCGCCCGGGGGTCACGGCATGCTCGGCTACCAGGTCGCGGTCCCGGGGGAGGCGCGGCTGCTCAACTGCCTGCGCTGGTCCTCGGCCGTGGACCCGCTGACCTGGCAGCCCGCGCCCACGGTGTTCGAGCGCGCGGAGGCCGCCGGGATCGCCGCCAGCTACGTCGGGCCCGGCGAGTTCGCTGGCTCCGGGCTGACCCGGGCGGTCTACCGGGGCGCGAGGTACCTCCCCGCCGCCGACGTGGACCAGCGGGTCGCGGCGGCGCGGAGCGCGCTGTCGGACGGCCCGGCGTTCGCGCTGGTGTACTTCGGCGACGTGGACACCGTCGGCCACCTCACCGGGACCGGGTCACCCGAGTGGCTGGAGGCCCTGGCCACCGCTGACACGCTGGCCATGCGCATCGCGGAGACGCTGCCGCCGGGCTCGGCCCTCTACGTCACGGCCGACCACGGGATGGTGGACGTCGCCGACCGGGTGGACGTGGACGAGACGCCCGCGCTCCGCGACGGCGTGCGCCTGCTCGGCGGCGACCCGCGCTCGCGGCACGTGTACTGCGAGCCGGGCGTGGCGGAGGCCGTGCTCCAGACCTGGAGCGAGCTCCTGGCCGGGCGCGCGTGGGTGCGCTCCCGGGAGGAGGCGGTCGAGTCGGGCTGGTTCGGGCCGCTCTCCCCGGACATGGCCCCGCGCGTCGGCGACGTGGTGGTCGCGGCGTACGGCGACTGCGGCGTGATCGCCTCGCGCGCGGAGCCGCTGGAGTCCTCGCTCGTGGGCATGCACGGCTCGCTCACCGCCGAGGAGCAGCACATCCCGCTCCTGGAGCACTCCACCCGCTGACCCGTCCGCCCCCGGCGGGACGGGCCGCGCGCTCCGGGACCGGCGGAGTGCCACGGGGCGGGGGCGCGTGCGACACGGCCCGCCCCCGCCGCGCCGTACGGCGGGCCGGGGGCCTAGGGTGCTGGGGGACGGGCCCGGGCGACGCGGGCCGCGGATCGGCGCGAAGGAGCGTGACGGCGTGGGTGAGGTGCCGGGTTCGGCCGGGCGGGGCCCGCTGATCGAGGCGGGCGAACTTCGGGACGTGCTCGGCACGGTCCGGCTGCTGGACGTGCGCTGGCAGCTCGGCGGCCCGCCCGGGATCGAGGACTACCGCAAGGGGCACATCCCCGGGGCGGTCTTCTGCGACCTGCAGGCCGACCTCTCCGATCCGGCCTCGGCCGAGGGACGGCACCCGCTGCCCTCCCCCGAGCGGTTCCAGGCGGCGATGCGCCGGCTCGGCGTGCGGAACGACGTGCCCGTGGTGGTCTACGACGGCGAGACCTCGATGGCGGCGGCCCGCGCCTGGTGGGCCCTGCGGTACTTCGGCCATCCCGACGTCCGCGTCCTGAACGGCGGCGTCCGGGCGTGGGGGAGCCCGCTGGAGACGGACGACCCCGAGGTGGAGCCCGGCGACTTCACCGCCGTGCCCGGCCACCTGCCCACCGTGGACGCGGCCGGGGCCGGGAGCTTCGCGGGCGTGCTGCTGGACGCGCGCGCCGCCGAGCGGTACCGCGGCGAGACCGAGCCCATCGACCCGGTCGCCGGGCACATCCCCGGCGCGGTGAGCGCCCCCACCACCGAGAACGTCGGCCCCGACGGCCGCTTCCTCGACCCGGCGCGCCTGCGCGGCCGCTTCGAGGCGGCCGGCGTCCGCCCCGGCGCGCCGGTCGGGGCGTACTGCGGCTCGGGCGTGACCGCCGCGCACGAGATCCTCGCGCTGGAGGTCGCCGGGTTCCCGGGCGCGGTCCTCTACCCCGGCTCCTGGTCCAACTGGGTCGCCGACCCCGCCCGCCCCGTCGCCACCGGCCCCACCCCCTGACCCCGCCGCACGGCGAGAACCGCTTCGCCGTCTCACGTCGTACGGCTCGCGCACGGCCCGGCGCGGCGCGAGCCGTACGGCGTCCGGCGCCGGCGCGGTGTGGCGGGCGGCACGGCGGGAACGCGGCGGGGCGGCGGCGGGTCAGAGGCCGTCGGGGAGGGGGCGGCGGCCGGGGAAGCCGAGCACGGTCGGGTGGTACCAGGCCAGGTCGGGCTCGCCCTCGACCCAGCAGAGCCGCACCGACTGGCCGGCCAGGGTGGAGGGGAAGTCGACGAGGACCGGAGAGATGCCCTTGACCTCGATCCCCTCGTCCGCGAACCAGGTCACGATGTCGTCCAGGCGCGCCTCGGCGGCCTTGGCCTCGGCCACGCCGCCCAGCGGCGACGTGCCCGCCTGCTGGAGGTCGTAGACGAGCTGGGCGAGGTCGGCGCGGATCGTCACGAGCTCGGCGACCCGGGCGCGAACGGCCGGGAGGAGTGAGCGCGCCTCGTCGACGGTGAACGTCCGTTCGCTGTCCATACCCGCACGCTACCGATCCCGCCCCCGCCCCGTCGCCCGCCTCCCCGCCATTCCGGTAATCCTCCTTGCCGGACGCCCGCCCCGATCCACCGCGGCCCCGGACCTCCACGCCCCGCGGCACGCCTTCCCGGCCGCTTTCCCGGCCGCCTGCCCGGAGCGCGGGGCGGTCAGCCGGTCCTCCGGCCGCCGAAGCACACGAAGCCGTGGACGCCGGTCTTGGCCTCGGCCCGCGCGAGCGCCGCCGCCGGGGGGAGGCCGTCGGCGAGGAGCCCGTGGAAGAGGGTCATGAGATCCATGGCGTCCTCGTCGCGCACCGGCACCACGCTCGCGACCACGTTCGCCGTGCCCAGGCCCAGCCACATGCCCGCCGTGCCCAGCGGGGCCCCGTCGGCCGGCACCCCGGCGAGCCCTCCGTCGCAGGAGGACAGCACCACGAGGCGGGGCGCCCGCCGTACCCCCATCAGCTCGTACGCCATCAGGCCGCCGTCCGCCAGCTCGAGACGGGAGAACAGGGGACTGTCGCCCCGGAAGCTCCCGTGCGCCGCGAAGTGCGCCACGCCGGCGCCGTCCACGGCCCGCAGCACCGCGTCGCGGGTGGCCGCGGGACCCGCCAGCACGCGGCCGGCGCGCAGCGCGGCCACCGCCTCCGCCTCCGGCCCGGCCAGGCGCAGCCCCGGCCCGGCGACGGCGACCACCCCGCCGCCGGGTCCGGGCCGCTCGCGCCCGCCCAGCCAGCGGGTGACCGAGGCGACCACGGTGACGGCGGTCCCGGCCAGCGAGGGCAGCATCCCCCACGGCGCCGAGTACAGGGCGCCCACCGGGGCGATCACCGTGTCCCGCCCCGCCGTCAGGTCGCGGAGCGGCCCGAAGACGCGCTCGTCCAGCGCGAACGCCTCGTCCACGACCCCCCGCCCCGCCGCCGCGACGTCCTCGGAGTCCCGGTAGGCCAGCCGCCGCAACCCGAACCGCAGCCGCGCCCCCGCCTCCGCCGCCTCCGTGTACGACCCCAGGTCCCGCAGCGCCCACCCCTCCCGCCCCGCCACGACGGCCGCGAGCCGGTCGCCCTCCCGCACCAGCTCCACCAGCACCGCCCCGCCCAGCCCGGGCAGGACCGCCTCCACGCCCACCTCGTCCACCACCGCGCCCCCAGTGGCCCGGGCCCAGTACCTCCACCGCACCCGCCCCTCCCCGAGCGACCCGGCGGGGGCGTCCCCATGACCGGCGTCCCCTCCCGCGTGCTCGCCCCCGCCCGTCCCGGGGCGGGCGGGAACGCCCGGGACGCCGGGAGCCGTCCCTCCGGGCCGGGCCGGGGTCCCGCGTCCCGGCTCGCCTGCCGAGCGCGCGGGGCCGTCCTCCTCGCGGGAGGTGGGCGGGAGCGGGGAGGTGAGGGCGCGCCAGTGCTCGGACCAGGAGAGGACGAGGGCGGGGTCGGCGGTGGACAGGGCCAGGGAGAGGCCGAGGTCGGCCAGGTCCGCGCCTTCGGTGAGGGCGTGGGCGCGGAGGTCGGCGGCGCCGAGGCGGGCGGCGCGGGCGGCCAGGGCCCGCAGACCGGCGCGGAGGGCGCCGAGCGCGGCCGGGCGGTCGCCCGCGAGGAGGCGGAGGAGGGCGCGGGCGTGCCAGTACGCCGGGCCCGCCGAGGGCGGGACGGCCTCCAGCTCCGCGCGCGCCTCGGCGGGCAGGCCCAGGCCCAGGGCCACGCGGGCGGCGATGATCCGGGCGTGGGCGGCGGGGCCGGGGTGCCCGGCGGCGGTGAGAGCGCGGGCGCATCGCCGTACGCCGGCCAGGAGCGCGGCCGTGAGCTCGCCGGACTCGTGACGCGCGCGGCAGGCCACCTCGTCGGCCAGCGGGGCCCAGGCGAGGCGGCGCTGGGCGCGGAACTCCCCGGCGGCGCGCTCGGCGGTGGCGCGGGCCCGGAGCGTCTCGCCGGACAGGAGCTCGGCGCGGGCCAGGAGGAGGCGGGCCTCGGCGGAGTCGGCGGCGGTCAGCGGCCCGGCCAGGGCGGACCGCAGCAGCGTGCGGGCGTCGGCGGGCATGCGGAGGGCGAGCAGCGCCTCGGCCAGGTCCATCCGCGCGGTCGCCAGCCGCTCCGGGTGCTCGCGGAGGACGCGCTCGGCGGTCTCGTGGTGCCGCAGCGCCGCCGGGACGTCCCCGCCGCGCGCCACCACGAACGGCAGGTTCATCCGGACCAGGAGCGCGATGTAGTCCAGCCCCGCCCGCTCCGCCAGCGCCAGGCACCGCCGCAGGTCGTCCTCCGCCCGGGCGTACCGTCCCAGGTAGGCGTGGGCCGTGGCCCGGTTCAGCAGCGCCCCCGCCAGGAACCGGTGATCGCCCGCCGCCTCCAGCGGCCCCATCGCCGCCCCGAAGCGCGCGACCGCCTCCCGGTGCCGCCCGGCCCGCACCAGCACCCCGGCCCGGTGCACCTCCAGCCGGGCCGAGTCCACCCCGGTGAGGCGCGCCCCGGCCGTCGCCGCCTCCGCCAGCGCCGCGTCCAGCTCGCCCAGGTCCGCCAGCACCGGCACCAGCGAGAGCCGCCCCTGCGCCGCCCGCACCGGCCAGCCGCCCTCCTCGCCGACCCGGACCGCCTCCCGCAGCCGCGACTCCGCCACCCGGGCCGCCCCCGCGCCCCGCGCCGCCACCCCCGCCGCCCGCAGGGCCACCGCCAGCACCTCCCCCCACCCACGGCCCGCCCGCACACCGCCGCCCGGCCCGGCGGCGCCGGCGTTCCCCCCGCCGGCCCGGGTCCCGGGTCTCCCGGGAGTGCCGCCGGCCGGGTACGGCTCCGCGCCCGCGCCGTGCTCCGTGCCGCGCTCCGGGCCGTGTTCGGGGTCCGTCGGCCCGTGTTCCGTCGGCCCGTGGTCCAGGGGGCCGTGGGGCAGGAGGCCGTGTTCCAGGAGGTCGGCGAACGGGGGAGCGCACCAGGCGGCCAGTCCCGGCTCGGCCGCCAGGCAGCGGGCGACGACCTCCTCCGCCGCCCGCCAGGCCGCGCGGGGATCCACACTTCCCAGCTCCACGATCCGCTCGGCCCAGGCCAGCGCCTGCCCGGCCTCGCCCCCGGAATCCCCGCCGGCCCCGCGCCCGGCCCCGCTCCACCGCTCGCCACCACTCATCCGCCACCTCGCTCCACACCGCGACCTACTCCACCGCCCCCCACCGGCCCGCCTCATCGCCCGCGCGCCGTCACCGCCCCGTGCGGTCCCCAGAGCCGTCCCAAACCGCCCGCAAGCCGTCCGCAAGCCGTCCGGGCCGTTCCCGAGCGTCCCTGAGGGCCCCAGGGCCGGCCTTCTCGTAGTCGGAGGCCCACGCGCCGCCGTACGGCTCATGACGTGGGGCCGGCCCATGCCGGGCGCGATCGGTTCATGGGCGGCGGGCTCGCCTCATCGCTCCGGGATGCGCGGCCCGTGCGCGGCGGCCGTTCCCACGGCCACCTCATGGCGGGCCGCCCGGCCGTACCGCGTCGATCCGCGCCCGCCCCGGCGGGCCGTCCGTATCCGCGGCCCCTCGCGCCGGGGCATGGCCGTACGCGCCCCAGGTCCGCGGGGGCGTCGCGGAGCCGGGTCCCTTCGCGAGGGGGCGGGGTCAGCGGCGGGTCCGGATCCAGGGGGTGGTGATGGGGGTGCCGGTGGGCGGGTGGCAGACGACGCTCAGCCAGCCGGGGGACAGGCCGGTGGCGGCGAACTGGCCGGTGGGGGTGAGGGTGCGGCGGAGCGTGGTCTCCGTGGTGCGGATCTCGGCCTCGGCGGGCCCGGCGGGGGTGAGGCGGCCGGCCAGGTCCACGCGGTCGCCGTGCGGGGTGAGCTCGACCTCGATGACCGAGCCCGCGGCCTCGAAGCGCATGAGCTGGGAGCCGGGATCGCCGCGCGACGCCCCGGCCGTACGACAGCGCGGGAGGGGCTCGGCGAGGACGGCGCCGGGGATGTGGAACGCGAACGCCGCCTCGGCCGACTCCCGGACGTGCTCGGGCACGGGGTCGGTGCCCACGGCGATCCGCAGGGCGGCGAGGAGGCCTTCTTCGGGGGTCATGGGTTCGCTCCTGAGACGATCGCGCGCAGCCGGGCCAGGCAGCGCGCGCGGGTGGGGCCGACGCTGCCGACCGGCATGCCCAGGCGCTCGGCCAGCTCGGCGTAGGTGGGCTGCTGGGCGTCCAGCAGCAGGCGCAGCAGGCTGCGGCAGGGCTCGGACAGCTCCCCGACGGCCTGGCGCAGCTTCCTCACGGTGTCGGCGGTGAGGACGGTGGTGACGACGTCCTCGCCGGAGTCGCACTCGGGCGGGGCGGCGCACAGGTGCTCGCCCCTGCGGCGGCGGCGCAGGGCGGCGGCCTCGTTCCCGGCGGTGGTGGCCAGCCAGCCCGGCAGGCGGTCGGGGTCGCGGATCGAGTCCAGCCGTTCGACCAGCCGCAACCACGTCGTCTGCACCGCGTCGGCCGCGTCGTACGGCGCCAGGCCGTACGAGCGCACGTTGGCCCACACCCATTTGTCGAAGCGGCCGACCAGGAGTCCCCAGGCCCGCGCGTCCCCCTCGCGCGCGGCGGCGATCAGGGTCCGGAGCTCGCTCATCGTCCCAGTCGCACGCCGAGGCCGGGCACCTTCTCCCCGCCGGACAGCAGGTCGGCCGCGGCGGCGCGGGCGTCGATCCCGTGCACGGCCGCGTGCGCGGCGATGACGCCCGAGACGGTCGCGGCGGCGAAGGAGGTGCCGCTCCAGCGGGCGTATCCGGCGAAGCCCCCGTCGTACCAGACGAAGCTGCTGGTGAGGTCCTCCCCCCGGGCGCACGCCGCCACCCAGGGCCCGTGGTTGGAGAACGCGGCGCGCCGCAGCCCGGTGGCGTCGAGCGCGCCGACCCCGATCACCCCGGGCAGCGCCGCCGGCCAGAAGGGGCGCGAGGCGCCGCCGTTGCCCGCGGCGGCGACCGCCACGACTCCGTCGAGCGCCCGGGCGAGCAGGGGAGGGGGCTGGTCGTCGAAGGTGTGCCCGCCCAGCGAGAGGTTGACCAGGTCCACCGGCCGCCCGGTGGCCCGCGACCAGGCCCGCAGCTCGCCGATGCCGCGCAGCACGCCCAGTTCGTCGCCCACGCCGTCGCTGCCCAGCACCCGCCGCACCCGCAGGTGGGCCCCGGCGTGCCGGCGCAGCAGCAGGCCCGCCGCGAAGGTGCCGTGCCCGGCCTGGGCGTCGAGCTTGTGGTCCCGGTCGGCGTCGAGGACCTCGCGGATGCCCTCGCGCTGCTCGGTGAACCAGGCGGCCGTGCCGTACCACGGGTGGGGGCTCAGGCCCGTGTCCAGCAGCCCGACGGTCACCTCCCGGCGGGCCGCGGCGGGGACGGGGCCGGGCACCGGGCCGGCGGGGGCGGGCGGGTGCGCGGGGCCGCCCCAGTACCCGGGCTGGCCGGTCATCACGTGGTTGGGGCTCGCGCCGGGGACCGCGGGCCGCAGCGACACCGCCAGCTCGCAGACGTCCACCCCGGCGGCCGGCCGGAGCCGGAGGAGGGTGACCCCGGGCAGGTCGTGGCGTGACTCGGTCCAGCGGTCCGCGGCCTCGGACGGCGCGCCGGGGGCGATCAGGAGCTGGTCCCGGCGCACGAGGGCGGGCCGTCCGGGAGAGGACTCGATCCGGACGATGTCCGGATGCCGGGGGAAGAGGGTCATGAGGCCTCCAGAGGGGTTGATTGTCACCTAGAGTGACACTTCAGGAGCGCCCCGTGCTGACTCTTTGAAAAGTCGGCCGGAAAGTCAAACGGAAAGTCAATCGGTCGCCGAACGGGGGAAACGTCCCACGTCGGCGACGCGGCAGCGCACGCCCGAGGGGGCCGCCCGCACCCCGGAGGCGGTGAACCTGACCCGCCGCCCCGGCGCGAGGTCCTCGGTGGAGTTCTGGCCCTCGTCCACCGCCTTGCCGGAGGCGTCGAGGAACTCGACCCGGACGATGTAGTCCGCGGGCTCGGTCCCGTGGTTGACGATCGTGCCCTCGGCCTCGCCCGTGCGGAGGTCGGACGCGACGCCGCAGCGGGTGATCGTGACGTCGCCCGGCGGAGCCGACGGGGTGACGCGGGGGGCCGGCGCCGCGGTCTGCGAGCCGCAGGCGGGGAGCGCGATCAGGGCGCTGAGCAGGAAGGTCCGGCTGAAAGCGTGCACCCGTCAAGTTTATGTGCGCAACGTGATCTGCGGTGACAGGCTGTACATGGGTCGGCCCCGGGGTGGTGCCGTGAAGATCGATGCGGCACAATAACGCCTGCGGTTACTCATTGATCACCCGGTTCGCGAGGACGTTGGGGAAGGCGCACCTCGTAGATCTCGGGAGGTTCGGTGACTGCACGTGGCGTCCTGTTCGTCCACTCCGCTCAGCCTGCGCTGTGCCCGCACATCGAGTGGGCGGTCGCGGGTGTCCTCGGCGTGCCTGTGAACCTGGCGTGGACTCCGCAGCCGGCCGCGCCCGGCTGCCTGCGCGCGCAGGCGGAATGGGAGGGCCGGCCGGGCACGGGGGGTGCCCTCACGTCGGCACTCGTGGGCTGCCAGCGGCTGCGTTTCGAGGTGACGGAGGACGCGACCCCGGGGTACGACGGCGTCCGCCACGCCTACACCCCGGAGCTCGGCGTGTTCTCCGCCACGGTGGGGGCCAACGGGGACATCATGATCTCCGAGGACCGGGTGCGGGAGGCGATGCTGCGCGCCGCCCAGGGCCGCGCGATCCTGGAGGAGGAGCTCGACCGGTTGCTCGGCCGGGCCTGGGACGAGGAGCTGGAACCGTTCCGGTACGCCGGGGAGGGCGCACCGGTCCGCTGGCTCCACGCCGCCGTCTGACGCCACCCCGGCCCCCCGCGCCCCCTCCGGCGGCGCCCGGGCGGCCCGTGACCTGAGACGACGAGACGGCGCCCCGTCCGCGAGGACGGGGCGCCCTTCGTTATGCCCGGGAACGGCTCGCCCGGATCGGCCCGGCCGCGGTACGGCTCGCCCGGGTCTGCCGGGCCCCGGGAGGGGTCGCCCGGGTCGGCCCGGCGCGGTACGGCCGGCGCGTGCGCCCGGGGCGGGGCCGCGGCGGGGAGGGCCGGGCACGCGAACGGCGCCCCGTCCACCGGGACGGGGCGCCGTTCGCGTGCTCTCGCGCGGGGCTACAGGGGGATGTTCCCGTGGGCGCCGCGGGTCGGGGGGTGCTGGGCGATGGCCCGGGCGATCGCGCCGCGCGTCTTGGCCGGCTCCACCACCTCGTCCACCACGCCCATCTCGACGGCCTTGGCGATGCCGCCCGACACCCGCTCGTGCTCGGCCGCGAGCTCGGTCTCCAGCGCCGCGCGCTCCTCGTCGGTGGCGCACTCGGCGAGCCTGCGCCGGTGCAGCACGCGCACCGCGGCGACGGCGCCGGTGACCCCGATCTCGGCGGTCGGCCACGCGAACACGCGGGTCGCGCCGAGCGAGCGGGAGTTCATGGCGATGTACGCGCCGCCGTACGCCTTGCGGGTGACGAGCGTGACCCGGGGCACGGTGGCCTCGGCGAACGCGTGCAGCAGCTTGGCGCCGCGGCGCACGACGCCGTCCCACTCCTGGCCGACGCCGGGGAGGTACCCCGGCACGTCCACCAGGACCACGAGCGGCACGCCGAACGCGTCGCACATGCGCACGAACCGCGCGGCCTTCTCGGCCGAGGTGGCGTCGAGGCAACCGCCGAGCCGCATCGGGTTGTTGGCGATCACGCCGATGGTGCGCCCGCCGAAGCGGCCCAGCGTCGTGACGATGTTCGGCGCCCAGCGCGGGTGCAGCTCCACGCCCTCCTCGTCGAGCAGCCCGCCGATGAGCGGGTGCACGTCGTAGGCGCGGCGGGCCGACTCCGGCAGCAGCTCGGAGAAGTCGATGTCGTCGATCTCGGCCTGGCGCATCCGGCCCTGGTGGCCGAGCAGGAGGGTCAGCCGGCGGGCGGTGAGATAGGCCTCGGCGTCGGTCGGCGTGACCACGTGGACCACGCCGCTGCGCCGGCTGTGCGGCTCGGGGCCGCCCAGGCGGGCCATGTCCACGTCCTCGCCGGTGACGCTGCGGACCACGTCGGGCCCGGTGACGAAGATGCGGCCCTGCTCGGACAGGATCACGATGTCGGTCAGCGCCGGGCCGTACGCCGCGCCGCCGGCCGCGGGGCCGAGGACGACGGAGATCTGCGGCACGACGCCGGAGGCGTGGGTCATGGCGGCGAAGACGCGGCCCACGCTGTGCAGGCTCTCCGCGCCCTCGGCGAGCCGCGCCCCGCCCGAGTGCCACAGGCCGACGACCGGCACGCGCTCGCGCACGGCGGCGTCGTAGGCGGCCACGATGTGGTCGCAGCCCTCGGCGCCCATCGCGCCGCCCTGCACGCGGGGGTCGCTGGCGAAGGCCACGACGGGCAGGCCCTCGACCCGGCCCATGGCGGCCAGCACGCCGCTGCGGTCCTCGGGGGTGATCAGCCGCACGGACCCGCTGTCGAAGAAGGTCTCCAGGCGGCCCAGGGGGTCCCGCGGATCGCGCGGCGCCTCCTCCGGCCCGGCGGGCGCCGAGATGTTGTCGAGAACGGTCACTACCAGCTCCTTCGAACTCAGACCGTGGCGAAGGCGACGGCGACGTTGTGGCCGCCGAACCCGAACGAGTTGTTGACCGCGGCGATCCGGCCCGTGGCGGGCAGCTCCCGCGCCGCGTTGGCGGCGATGGGCACCTCGATGCCGTCGTCGAGGTCGTCGAGGTTGATCGTCGGCGGAGACACGCGATCGCGCAAGGCCAGGACGGTCGCCACGGACTCGATCCCGCCCGCGCCGCCCAGCAGGTGGCCGGTCATGGACTTGGTCGAGGTGACGATCGGGCGGCTGCCGAGCGCCTTGGCGATGGCCCGGGTCTCGATCACGTCGCCCGCGGGGGTCGAGGTGGCGTGCGCGTTGACGTGCGCGATCTCGGCCGGATCGAGCTGGGAGTGCTCCAGCAGGCGGGTGAGCGCCAAGATGACGCCGCGGCCGTCCGGCTCCGGCCCGGTGATGTGGTACGAGTCGGCGGAGTAGCCCACGCCCAGCGCCTCGGCCAGGATGTCCGCCCCGCGCGCGGTCGCGTGTTCCAGCGACTCCAGCACGAGGACTCCAGCGCCCTCGCCGAGCACGAAGCCGTCGCGGGACCGGTCGAACGGCCGCGACGCCTTCTCCGGCTCGTCGTTGCGCATGGACATGGCCCGCGCCGCGGCGAAGGAGGCCAGGTTGAGCGGGTGGATCGCCGCCTCCGTGCCGCCGGCCACGACGACGTCGGCGCGGCCGGTGCGGATCATGTCGATGGCGTACCCGATCGCCTCGGCGCCGGAGGCACACGCGCTCACGGTGCCGTGAACGCCGGCCATGGCGCCGAGGTCAAGGCCCACCCACGCCGCGGGGCCGTTGGGCATGAGCATCGGAACGGTGAACGGCGAGAGCCGCTGCCAGCCCTTCTCCTTGAAGGTGTCGTAGGCCGACAGGGTCGTGTTGATCCCGCCGATGCCGCTCGACACGGAGACCCCGAGGCGCTCGGGGTCCACCGTCGGGGCGCCGGCGTTCTGCCACGCCTCGCGGGCGGCGATCAGCGCGAACTGCTCGCTCCTGTCCAGGCGCCGGGCCTCCGGCCGGGGCAGCACCCCGGCGGGGTCCACCGCGGCCACGCCGGCGAACTTCACCGGCAGCGCGTCGACCCACTCCTCGGTCAGCGCCCGCACGCCGGAACGCCCCGCGAGCAGCGCCGACCAGGTCGACTCAGCGTCTCCACCCACGGGCGTGGTCGCCCCGACTCCGGTGACGACGACGCGTACCCGGTCCGTGCTCATGATGGTTATCTCCTCGCCCAGGTCAGCCCTGGATGTAGCCGATGACGTCCTTGACGGTCTTGAGGTTCTTGAGCTGGTCGTCGGGGATCTCGACGCCGAACTCGTCCTGCGCCGCGACGGCGATCTCGACCATGGAGAGCGAGTCGATGTCGAGGTCGTCGACGAAGCTCTTCTCCGGGGTCACCTCGCCCGCGGGGATGCCGGTGATCTCGTTCACGATCTTGCCGAGGCCGGCGAGGATGTCCTGCTCGGTCATGGTCATTACTCGTTCGCTCCTTAGCGGTACTTCGGTTGGTGTTCTCCGCCGGAGCGCTCCTCGCGGAGGCCCTCCGGCGGTCTTGCGGTGTGCGGACGACGTCGTCCGTACGGGTCAGGGAAGCTCGATGACCTGCCCGGCGTAGGTCAGGCCGGCGCCGAAGCCCAGCAGCAGCGCCAGGCCGCCGGACCGCACCTCGCCGCGCTCGATCATGCGGGAGAGCGCCAGCGGGATCGACGCGGCCGAGGTGTTGCCCGCGTCGACGATGTCCCTGGCGATCACGGCGCCGTCCGCGCCGAGCCGCCGCGCGATCGCCTCGACGATGCGCAGGTTGGCCTGGTGCGGCACGAACGCCGCCAGGGAGGCGGGGTCCACGCCCGCGCGCTCGCAGGCCGCCCTGGCGACCGGGTGGAGCGAGGTGGTGGCCCAGCGGAAGACCGCCTGGCCCTCCTGGAACAGGTGCGAGCGGCGGTCGGCGACGCTGATCACGTCGGCCTTGTCGCCCGCGCTGCCCCAGGCCACCGGGCCGATGCCCGGGGTCTCGGAGGGGCCCACGACGGCGGCGCCCGCGCCGTCCGCGAAGATCACGGCGGTGGAGCGGTCGCCCGGGTCCACCCACTGGGACATCTTCTCGGTGCCCACGACGAGCACGTGCCGGGCCGACCCGGCGCGGATCGCGTCGCTGGCGGCCGAGAGCGCGTAGCAGAAGCCCGCGCAGGCGGCGTTGACGTCGTACGCCCCGGGGGCCTGGATGCCGAGCCGGTGCGCGACGCGGCCGGCGGCGTTGGGGATCGCGGTCTCCATGGAGCAGGTGGCCACGATCACCAGGTCGATGTCGGCGGCGGCCAGGCCGCTGGCGGCCAGCGCCTTCCCGCCGGCGTGGACGGCCATGTCCACGGGGGACTCGTCGGCCTCGGCGATGCGGCGCGAGGCGATGCCCACCCGGGACCGGATCCACTCGTCGTTGGTGTCCATGGTCTTGGCGAGGTCGTCGTTGGTGACGACCCGGCTCGGCTGGTAGCCGCCGAAGGCCAGGACGCGTGCGCCCGGGGAGCCGGGGGGAGAGCTGATCACTTCGCGACCTCCAGACGGACGAGGGGCTGGCCGGGGCTCACCGGGTCGCCGTCCTCGGCGAGCCACTCGATGACGCGGGCGGCGAAGGGCACGGTGACCGGGTTGTCGTCCCGGCGCACGCGGATGGCCCCGGCCGCCTCGCCCTCGGCGAGGTTCTCGGCCGCCTCGGGCCGCACGAACGTGCCGCCCATCGGGGCGACCAGCAGCCGCCACTCCGGCTCGGGCACGGCGGTGTGGTGCGCGGCGACCAGGGCGCGCGCGGCGGCCAGGTCGGCGGGGGTCTTGACGGCGAGCGTCTCGACGCCGGGCAGGGCGCGCTTGGCCAGGCCCACGAGCGTGCCCGCCGGGGGCAGCTCGATGACGGCGGTGACGCCCAGCTCCGACATCGTGGCCATGCAGGCGTCCCAGCGCACCGGGTTGCTCACCTGGGCGATCAGGCGCTCCAGGAACTCCTGCCCGCTCTCGACCACCGCGCCGTCGTAGTTCGACAGCAGGCGGGTGCGCGGGTCCGACGGGCGCACGCCCGCGGCGGCCTCGCGCAGGTGGTCCACGGCGGGGGCCATGTGGGAGGTGTGGAACGCCCCCGCGACCGACAGCGGGCGCAGGCGGGCGCGGGGGGGCGGGTCGGCGGCGAAGGCGGCGAGCTGCTCGGTGGTCCCGCCGGCCACGATCTGGCCCGCGCCGTTCATGTTCGCGGGCGTCAGGCCGTGCCGGTCGAGCGCGGCGAGCACGTCCGCCTCGGCGCCGCCGAGGATCGCGGTCATGCCGGTCTCGGTGACGGAGGCGGCCTTGGCCATGGCCGAGCCGCGCTCGCGCACGAGCCGCAGCGCCTCCTCGGGGGTCAGCACGCCGGCCAGGGCCGCGGCGGTGAGCTCGCCCACGCTGTGCCCGGCCGCGCCCGACACCACCAACGGCGTGTCCTCGACGTGGCCGAACAACGCGTCGGCGGCGACCAGCCCGGCCGCGACCAGCAGCGGCTGCGCCACCGCCGTGTCACGGATCTCGTCGGCGTCCGCGGTCGTGCCGTACCTGACGAGGTCGAGCCCGGCCACCTCCGACCACTCGGTCAGGCGCTCCCGTACGCCGGGAACGTCGAGCCAGGGAGTGAGGAAGCCTGGGGTCTGGGCGCCTTGGCCCGGAGCGAGGATGACGAGCACAAGGTCCACCATGCCCTGTAGGACTTCGCCACAACGATGGCGATCCCAACGAAGTTTGTCGGCCCGATTTTGTAGAAGTCCCACAGGTCCGGTTGCGCGCGTGTTTCGGTCCGATGCGCTAGGGTTCCGCGCGCGTCACCGCTCGCCGTCCGTGATCGTGCGCTCACGGGCGCGCGGCGGCTCGGCTCACCCCGGCGAGGCCGCCTCGCTCAGCCTGCCGAGGATGATCCCGACTTGCAAGGTCAGCGCCGAACGGCCGTCGGCGGGCTGGTAACCGGTCAGCTCGGTGACCTTGCGCAGCCGGTAGCGGACGGTGTTGGGGTGGACGAACAGCAGCCGCGCCGTCGCCTCCAGGGAGGTGCCCTGCTCCAGGTAGGTGGCCAGGGTCTCCAGCAGCGGCGTTCCGGCCAGCGGGAGGTACACCTGCTCCACGAGCTGCGCCCGAGCCTCGGCGTCGCCGTCCAGCGCCCGCTCGGCCAGCAGGTCCTCGGCCAGCACCGGGCGGGGGGCGTCCGGCCAGGCCGGGGCCGCGCGCAGGCCCGCGATCGCGGCGGCGGCCGAGCGGGTGGCGGCGTGCAGCTCGGTCACCTCGGGGCCGAGCACGACCGGGCCCGGCCCGAACCGGGAGACCACGTGCCGGGAGGCGGCGACGCTGTCCTCCGCCCCGCCGATGATCACCACGAGGCGGCCCGCCTGGATCCCGGCCAGCATGTCCAGCCCGACCCGGCGGCCCAGGTCGCGGATGCCGTCGATCACCGTCTTGGGGTCCTCGTCCGGCGTGTGCCCGGCGATCACCACGACCGGGCTCGACGTCCAGCCCAGCGCCGCCGCCCACGAGTGCAGCCCGTCGTCCACCTCGCCGCGCACCAGCGCGTCCACGATCAGGGCCTCCAGCCGGGCGTCCCACGCGCCCCGGGCCTCGGCCACCTCGGCGTAGACCCGCGCCGCCGCGAACGCCACGTCGCGGCTGTAGAGCGCTATGGCGTGCCGGAGCTCCTCGGCCCCGCCCGGCGCGGCCAGCTCCTCCACCCGCTCCTCGACGACCTCGACCACCACGCGGGTGAATTCCACGGTCTGCTGGAGCGAGACGCTGCGGGTCAGCTCGCGGGGCGCGGTGCCGAAGATCTCGATGCTGGGCGCCGCCCCCCGCTCGGGGTGGTGGAACCAGTCCACGAAGGCCGCCATGCCCGCCTGCGCCACCAGCCCGATCCAGGACCGGTCCTCCGCCGACATCTTGCGGAACCAGGGCAGCCGCTCTTCCATCCTCGCCATCGCGGCCGTGCCGAGCGCGCCCGTGGCCCGCTCCAGCCGCCGCGCGGTGTCCTCGCGCGTTGTCACGCCTCTAGCCTGCCAGGTCGCACTCGGTGCCCGTCCCCGTGGATCTTCCCGCGGCTCCGCGCCGGTACGGCTCCCGCCACGCGGGCGGGAGCCGTACCGCCCCCTCGGCGGGGCGCGGGAAGAGGGAGGGGAGGGGAGGGGGCCGGCGGGGTCAGCGGCGCCGGGCCGCGCCGGCGGCGATCCGGCGGACCATCACGCCGGTGACGTCCCCGGCGAGGTAGTAGCCGTGCCCGCGGGAGTCCGCCCTGGTGGCGGGGTTGTCGGCGAGGAGCAGCAGCCTCCCCGCGGGGACGATCTCGCCGGGCCGGACGGGGCCCGCGCCCGGGAAGTCCGCGGGCACGGTGTCGCCGGGGAGGGCGGCGACGCGCTTGACGACGTACGCCCTGGCCCCGGGGGCCGGCGGGCGGGACTCCTCGTCCCGCGCGGCGCGGGGGACGTCCTGCTCCACCACGACGACGTCGTCCCGCCGGACCCGTGAGAAGGGCACGCGCCGCACGAGGATCAGGTCCCCGTCGGACAGGGCCGGTTCCATGCTCATCCCGTGGACGGTGGCCACGACCACGCGTGCGCGGAGCCATGCCAGGGCCGCGACCGCCGGGACGGCCGCGACCACCAGGGCGGCCGGGAGGACCTGGAGCACCTGGAGCGTCATCCCTCACCTCGGTTCCGTCGCCGCCGCCGGACCCGCCGGACCCGCCAGGCCCGCCGGGATTCCGCCGCGGCCGTCAGCGCGGGCCGGGGCCGCGGCCGGTGGGGCGGGACCTCAGCACGTGCCGCAGAGGTCGCAGTAGGTGACCCACTTGCACACGCCGGTGCTGCAGTCGCGGACGCGGACGCAGTTCTTGTACTCGCCCACCCCGCAGTACTGGCAGGCGGCGGACACCTCCGCGCGCGGGGCGAACACGGCCAGCATCCGGTCGGCCAGCCTGGTGACGACTCGTCTCATTCCTCCTCCGTTCCTGTGCCGTCGATCGACCTCCAGGTGACCACGGCGAACCGGATTCGGCCTTGGCCGCGCGTGCCTGGATCTTGGCTCTCCACGCATGGGCCGAGGTACGGCTCCCGCCCGCTCACCGCGTGTGCCGGAGCCGTCGCGGCGGCGGACACGCCCGTGGGCCGTGTCCCGGGCGGGCGCGCGCGGGCTCCCGCCGTACGCCCGGGCGGGCGCGCGTGCGGGAGCCGTACGGGAGGCGGGGTCAGATGACGGAGACGGCCATGATCAGGCCGATGGCCAGGTGGGTGACGGCCATGAGGACGGCGGCCGGGTGCAGGCGGGGTTCGCTGATCAGGGCGCGGACGTCCAGGCCGATGACGCGGTCGAAGGCGAGCGAGCCGAGCGTCTGGGCGACGATGCCGGTCAGGCCGAAGATCAGGGTGGACAGCAGCCCCTCCAGCAGGGCGCCGCCGGAGGCCCAGATGGAGGCGGTCACGATCAGGCCGACGGCGGCGACGCCGGAGGCGGCGACCAGCGTGGCGTTGGGGTTGCGATCGGTGCGGATGATCCGGCTCAGGCGGCCCGGCGTGGCCAGGTCGAGGGCGTAGAAGCCGGCGATGAGCAGGATCAGGCCGAGCACGGCGTAGGCGATGATCGCGAGGGCGCCTCGGCCCAGGGCTTCACCGAGCGCTTCGGTCATTCGGGGTCTCCAGTCACAGGGGGGATCAGAGGGATCAGAGGGATCAGAGGGAATCAGAGGGGATCAGAGGGATCAGAGGGGATCAGAGGGATCAGAGGGGATCAGGGGGATCAGAGGGATCAGGGGGGATCAGGGGGGATCAGGGGTGGTTCGGACGCTGCGCGTCCGCGGCTCCGGGCCCGCCCGGCTCGCGGGCCCGCCGCCGGTCGGAGGGTCTACAGGGCGATGCGGTGCGGGACGAACGAGGAGGTGTCGTCGGTGATCAGGCCGGTCGTCTCGCGGATGCCCAGGCCCGCCGCCTCGTCGTGGACGATCCACACGCCGAGCACCGGCCGCTGCCCGCCGAACTCCGGCAGCGCGGCGAACTCCTGGTAGACGTGGCCCTCCGCGCCGTACGACCCGCCCGTCTCGGCGACCTCGCCGCCGGCGACGATCCGCATGCTCGCCCCCTCGCGGCCGAGCAGCGGCTTGCGGATGTGGGAGCGCAGGTCGCGCGGGCCGTCGAGGTAGGCGGGCAGGAGGTTGGGGTGGCCGGGGTACAGCTCCCAGAGCACGGCGAGCAGGGCCTTGTTCGACAGGAGCATCTTCCACATCGGCTCGATCCAGGTCATCGCGGGCTGCTGCGCGACCGCCTGCGGCCCGAACTCGTCGGCGACCGCCCACTCCCACGGGTAGAGCTTGCAGAGCGTGCGCACGATCCGGCCGGACAGGTCCACGAAGCGGCGGTTCACCGGGTCCCAGCCGACGTCCTCCATCGTGATCGCCTCGGTCCGCAGCCCGGCCTGCGCGGCGGTCTCCTGGAGGTAGGCGACCGTCATGACCTCCTCGCCGGTCTCGTCCATGTCGGTCCAGGCGAAGTGCACCGGCCCCGTGGGCAGGTCCGGCGTGATCTCCTTCCACCGGTCCACGAGGCGTTCGTGCAGGGAGTTCCACTGGTCGTCGCCGGGGTACCGGTCCTGCAGCCAGTACCACTGCACGATCGAGGTCTCGACGAGGCTGGTCGGGGTGTCGGCGTTGTACTCCAGCATCTTGGCCGGGCCCGTCCCGTCGTAGCGCAGGTCGAACCGGCCGAACACGTGCGGGTCGCGCCGCCGCCAGGACGCCTCGATCGCCGGGGCGCACCAGTCCGGGATCGCCAGGTCGGCGTACCGCCCCTCCGCGACGATGTGCTCGGCCGCCGCCAGGCACATGCGGTGCAGCTCCTCGGCGGTCTCCTCCAGCGCGAGCACCTCGTCCATCTCGAAGACGTAGTGCACGCTCTCGTCCCAGTACGGACGGGTCAGGTGCTCGGGGTGGGACGTCCGGTGGAACGCCAGCCCCTGCTCCTCGACGATCCGCTCCCACCCCGGCCGGGGATCGGAGAACTCCCGCCGCATGCCTCACCCACCTCCGGTCCCGCGGCCGCCGAAGCCGCCGCGCTGGATCGTCGTCCCGCCGCGCGTCACGATCGTCGTGTCCGCGGGCCGGATCGTGGTCCCCCCGCCGACCCGCACCCCGGCGCGGTTCCCGCCGTAGTACCAGATGTACGACCCGTGCCCCCCGCCGCCGGCCGAGCTCCCGCCGCCCTCGTCGTCGTCCTCGCAGTACCTCTCGTCGACGACCTGGTACGTGCCGTCGGGCAGCCGGGTCTCCACGTCCACGCAGTCGGCGGTGGTCTCGTCGTCGTCCTGGCTCGCGAAGAACGCGATCACCAGCACCGAGACGGCCCCGACCGCCCCCAGCGCCACCGCCTTGGACCGCTTGGACCCCTCCTGCGCCGCGGAGCGGCCCGTCCCCTTCGCGTCCGGCATCCCCGTCCCCTCCCCCTGGTACGCCTCCGGGTCCCGCGCCCGGCCGCCGCCGGGGACGCCGGGAGCCGGGGGCGGGTGGGTGGCCGGAGGTCGTCGTGTCGTGAGTCGAGCTGTTCGGTGAGGATCGCCCGGGCCGGGCACCGGTGCCGGTATCGCCGGATCGGGATCTCCTGCTGAGGCTCGCCCGAAGAAACGTGCGGAATGCCGGAAAGATCCCCGAATTGGGCGGAAGCCTATACCCGCAGGTCACCCCCGGCCAGTCACGATTCGGCCACCGCCAGGGAGGACGCGTCACCCTGCGTGACCGGGCGGCGGGCCGCCGGATCCGCGGGGCGGCGGGCGGCGGGAAGCGCGGGGCGGCGGGCGGCGGGATCCGTGGGCGGCGGGCCGCCGGATCCGCGAGGGGGCCGCGCGGGGTTCGGGGGGTCAGGAGCGCGCGCCGGCCGCGCAGGTCGCCGCCGCGGGGAGCCCGCCCTCCAGCAGGAAGCCGTCCACCGCGCGGTTCACGCAGGGGTTCGCGCCGTACGCCGTGTGGCCCTCGCCCTGGTAGGTCAGGAGGGAGGCCGGCCCCAGCTTGGCGGCGAGGTCCTTGCCCCAGGCCCACGGGGTCACGGGGTCCCCGGTGGTGGCCACCACCAGGATCGGCGGCAGCCCGGGCGCGCCGACGCGGGTGAGCGGAGGGGTGGCGGGCTCGGGCCAGTCCAGGCAGTCGGCCTCGATCGGGAAGAACTCCAGGGGCGCCGCCTGGTCCACCGCCTCCTCCACCTCCCGCGCCGTGGGGCGGGCGGTCGTGTCCGCGCAGGTGATCGCGATGCGGCTCGCGAGCTCGGTGGTGAACTCCCCGTCCACGTAGCCGTAGAGGCCGTCGGCGAGCTTCAGCAGCCCCTCGCCCCGGCCGGCGCGCGCGTCGGCGAGCGCCCGGCTGAGCGGCCACCGGTCCTCCGGGGAGTAGAAGGCGGCGAAGATGGCGTCCTCCGCCCGCTTCCTCGTCACCCGCCGGCCCTTCACGTCCAGCGGTTCGCGTTCGAGCCGGGCGAGAAGCCCGTCGATGTTGCGCCGGACCGCGGCGGGGGTGGCGCCCAGCGGGCAGGAGCGGCTGACGCAGTCGTCGATGTATTGCGCGTAGGCCCGCCTCACGGCCGCGTTCAGCGTCCGGGCCTGCTCCGCGACCGGGATCGTCGGATCGTATCCGCCGTCGAGCACCATGCGGCCCACCCGCTGGGGGAAGAGCGAGGCGTAGACCGCCCCGAGGGCCCCGCCGTACGAGTATCCGAGGTAGTTCGTCTTCCGCTCGCCGAGCACGGCCCGGATGACGTCCAGGTCCCGGGCCGCGTTGACGCTGCCGAGGTACGGCAGGGCCAGGTCGCTGTCCAGCCGGCACTTCTGGGCGAACGACCGGGTGCGCCGCGCCCACCCGGCCCCGTCGAGGTCGTCGCTGACGAACCGGTCCAGTTCCTCGCCGCCCGGGCACTCGGGGGTCTTGTTCGCCCCCGTGCCGCGCGGGTCGAAGGAGACGAGGTCGTACCGGTTCGCGAGGCGGGCGTGGGAGCTGTCGCGGTCCAGGTAGACCTCCGTGCCGGAGACGCCGGGCCCGCCGAAGTTGAGGAACAGCGAGCCGAGGCGGTCCCCGGTGCCGGCGGCGTACCGCTGGACGTAGATGTCGGCCGTCGCGCCGCCGGGGTTCCCGTAGTCCACGGGGACCTTCACCCACGCGCACCGGACGCGCGGATTGACGTCCTCCTGTTCCATGGGATAGACGTCCGTGCAGTCCGTCCAGGTCAGGCGCTGGCTGTAGAACGGCCGGAGCGCGCCGCTCACGCCGTCCCCCGGCAGGTCGGCGGAGACGAGCGCGCCCGCGGCGAGCACCCCCAGGGCGAGCAGGAGCCGGCCCGCCATACGCCTGGTCTTCATGAATTCCCTAGCCTTCGTCCAGGTTTGTCCGCGTGATCATAGGGGCCCGCCGTCCCGCGCGCACCCCGCGCCGTACGGCGAACGCCCCGCTCGCCCGCCGTACGGCGAACGCCGCGCGGAGGCCGCACGGCGGGGCGGGGACGGCCGGCCCTCCGGGGGAGACTCCCGCCATCTGGGCGAGGTCCTCCGGAACACCGGGGCGCGGGCCGTGCGGGGAGGGGCGCGGGCCGTGCGGGAGGGGGCAGGCGGGGATGCGGGGGTAGACAGGGGGCATGGAGCCGGTTGAGGCGTTGCGGAGGATCGCGTTCCTGCTGGAGCGGGCGGGGGAGCCCACCTACCGGGTGCGGGCGTTCCGGGGGGCGGCGCGGACCGTCGGCGAGCTGGGTGAGGACGAGGTGGCGCGGCGGGCCCGGGAGGGGACGCTGACCGAGCTGCCGGGGATCGGGAAGGTCACGGCGCTCGTGGTGGCGGAGGCGCTGGCCGGGGAGACGCCGGTGTACCTGCGGCGGCTGGAGGCGACCGAGGGCGTGCCGCTGGACGAGGCCACGGCGGAGCTGCGGGCGGCGCTGCGGGGCGACCTGCACGCGCATTCGGACTGGTCGGACGGGGGGTCGCCGATCCGGGAGATGGCCGAGGCGGCGATCGCGCTGGGGCATGAGTACCTGGCGCTGACCGACCACTCGCCCCGGCTCAAGATCGCCCGCGGCCTGTCGCCGGAACGGCTGCGCGAGCAGCTCGACGTGGTCGCGGGGCTGAACGCCGAGCTGGCGCCGTTCCGGATCCTGACCGGGATCGAGGTGGACATCCGCGAGGACGGGTCGCTCGACCAGGAGCCCGAGCTGCTGGAACGGCTCGACGTGGTGGTCGCGAGCGTGCACTCCAAGCTGCGGATGGGCCGTGAGGACATGACCCGGCGCATGGTCACCGCGATCGCGAACCCCCACACGGACGTGCTGGGGCACTGCACCGGCCGCGTGGTCAAGAGCGGCGGGAAGCGCGGCGAGATCCGCCCGGAGTCCGACTTCGAGCACGAGCTGGTGTTCGAGGCGTGCCGCCGGTTCGGCGTCGCCGTCGAGATCAACTCCCGCCCCGACCGGCTGGACCCGCCCAAGCGCCTGCTCCGCCTGGCCCACGAGATGGGCTGCCTCTTCTCCATCGACTCCGACGCCCACGCCCCGGGCCAGCTCGACTGGCAGGTCCACGGCTGCGAGCGGGCCGCCCGCTGCGGGGTGCCCGCGGGCCGCGTCGTCAACACCCTCTCCCGGGACGACCTGCTGGCCTGGACCCGGGAGTGAGCGGGGCCCGGCTCAGGTCGCGCGCTCGACGAGCGCCTCGATCCCGTCGAGGATGAGCCGCAGGCCGAACTCGAAGGAGCGGTCGGGGTCGCCCGAGCCGTACTCCTGACCCGCGGCCTGCCCGACGACGGCGGCGTGCGGGAAGCGCTCGGCGTCGAAGACGACCTTCAGGAGGGGTTCGTACTCCTCCCACCACTCCTCGTCGGTCTTGCCGGTGCGCTGCGCCGCCTGCGCCGCCTCGACCGCGGAGCGCGCCGACCCGTGCACGTAGTCGGAGATCATCGTGACCACGAGGTCCATCTCGATCGGGCCGAGGCCGGTGTCGGCGATGGCCCGCAGCTCGTGGTCGTACTTGCCGATGATGTTGGGCCCGAGCACCGACCGGGCGGTGACGGCCTGGAGCAGCCACGGGTGCCGCACGTAGACGGCCCGGCTGGCGCGGGCGACCTGCTCCAGGCGGGCGCGCCAGCCCCCGGGCACGTCGTCGGGCATCTCGGCCTCGCCTATCGCCCGGTCCACCATGAGGTCGATCAGCTCGGCCTTGCCCGGGACGTAGCCGTAGAGCGACATCGCCGTCACCCCCAGCCGCTCGGCCACGCGCCGCATCGACAGCGCCTCCAGCCCCTCGCCGTCGGCGATCCCGATCGCCGCGCCGATCACGTCCTCCAAGGTGAAACGGGGCTTCGGGCCCCGCCGGGGCCGGCTCTCCAGCCCCCACAGCAACTCCATGAGGCGGCGGGGGTCGCCGCTCGCCCTCTGCTCGTTGGTCACGATTTCAGCTCCAGGTCTTGAACTCTCTACAGCGTAGGCTATTCTCTCTCAAGTCTTCTCCATACGGTGTAGACAATACGGTGTAGAGAGTAGGGGTGGAAGTGATGGCCTCGACCGACTTGGCGGTCCTCACCGAGGGCCTGCGCAAGCGCTACGGCGACAAGACCGCTCTGGACGGGTGCGACCTGGCCGTGCGCGCGGGCACGGTGCACGGCGTCCTCGGCCCCAACGGCGCGGGCAAGACCACGGCCGTCCGCGTCCTGTCCACGCTGCTGCGCCCCGACGGCGGCACCGCCCGGGTCGCCGGGCTCGACGTCGTACGGCAGGCCGCCGAGGTCCGCCGCGTCATCGGCCTGGTCGGCCAGCACGCGGCCGTGGACGAGCAGCTCAGCGGCCGGCAGAACCTCGAGATGTTCGGCCGGCTCTACCACCTGGGCGCGCGGGCGGCGCGGGCGCGGGCGGGCGAGCTGCTGGAGCGGTTCCGGCTGGCCGACACCGGCCGCAAGCCCGTCTCGCAGTACTCCGGCGGCATGCGCCGCCGCCTCGACCTGGCCGCCGGGCTGATCCTGGCCCCGCGCGTGCTGTTCCTGGACGAGCCGACCACCGGCCTCGACCCGCGCAGCCGCAACGAGGTGTGGGAGGCGGTCACCGAGCTGCGGCAGGGCGGCGCGACCGTGCTGCTGACCACTCAGTACCTCGAGGAGGCCGACCGGCTGGCCGACGACGTGTCGGTGATCGACGACGGGAAGGTCGTCGCCCGGGGCACCCCGGCGGAGCTCAAGTCCCGCGTCGGCGCCGACCGGGTCGACGTGGTCGTGCGGCGGGCCGCCGACCTGCCCGCCGCGGCGGCGGCGCTCGCCCGGGTCGCCGGGGCCGGGCCCGACGTCGATCCGGAGACCCGGACGGCCGGGGCCCCGGTGCGGGACCGGATCACGGCGCTGTCGGAGCTGCTGCGGACCCTGGACGCCGAGGGCGTCGAGGTGGAGGACGTCGAGCTGCGCCGCCCGACGCTCGACGAGGTGTTCCTGGCGCTGACCGGCCACGCCGCCGGCAAGGCCGCCAGGGGCGGCGCGACCGGCGTGGCGGGCGCGGCGCCGGCGGGCGGCGGCCGTACGGCCGGGCGGGGCGCGCCCGGGGGAAGCGACGAGAAGGAGGCCAGGGTATGACCACGCGGCTTGAAGCGCTGCCGGGATCCCGGCTGAAGTGGGCGGTGGCGGACGGGTGGACCATCACCCGCCGCGATCTGGTCCACTGGGCCAACCACCCGGTGCAGCTCATCGTGGGACTGCTGTTCCCGATCATGATCCTGCTCATGTTCGGATACCTCTTCGGCGGGGCGATGAAGGTGCCCGGCGGGGGCGACTACCGGGAGTTCCTGGTGCCCGGCGTGCTGGCGCTGTCGATGATGTTCGGCATCGAGGCCACGTTCACCGCGGTCAGCACGGACGTCTCGCGCGGGGTCACCGACCGGTTCCGCTCGATGCCGATGGCCGGCTCGGCGGTCGTGGTCGGGCGGTGCGTGGCCGACATGATCAACGCGGCGCTCACGCTGGCCGCGCTCGTCCTGGCCGGGCTCGCCATGGGCTGGGGCTGGCACCGCGGCATCGGGCCGGCGTTCGCGGCGTTCGGGCTGCTCCTGCTGCTGCGCCTGGCCATGCTGTGGGTGGGCATCCACCTCGGCCTGGTGCTGCGCAGCCCCGAGTCGGTGATGGCGCTGCAGATCCTCGTCTGGCCGGTGGGCTTCCTGTCCAACGTGTTCGCCCCGCCCGAGACCATGCCCGGCTGGCTGGGCACCGTCGTGGAGTGGAACCCCATGTCGGCGACCGTCACCGCGATCCGGGAGCTGTTCGGCAACCCGGGCTGGGGCGGCGACTCGTGGATGGCGCAGCACTCCCTGCTCATGGCGGTGGTCTGGCCGGTCCTGATGGTCGCCCTGTTCTTCCCCCTGTCCGTGCGGCGCTACCGCCGCCTGAGCCGCTAGAGGAGACGGAGTGCGTCCCAGCTTCGCGGAACCCGCCCTCGGGGAGCCCGCCGTGACGGAGTGGATCGAGGTGGCGGGGGCGCGGGAGAACAACCTCAAGAACGTCTCCCTGCGCGTCCCCAAGCGCCAGATCACCGTGTTCACCGGCGTCTCCGGCTCCGGGAAGTCCTCGCTGGTCTTCGACACGATCGCGGCGGAGGCGCAGCGGCAGCTCAACGAGACGTTCACCGCCTTCGCCCGGAACTACCTCCCGCGATACGGCAGGCCCGACGTGGACCTGATCGAGAACCTGTCGGCGGCGATCATCGTGGACCAGCGGCGCCTCGGCGGCAACTCCCGGTCCACGGTGGGCACGATCACCGACCTCTACGCCCTGCTGCGGCTGCTCTTCTCCCGCGCGGGGCGGCCGCACGCCGGCTACTCCAACGCGTTCTCCTTCAACGACCCGCAGGGCATGTGCCCGGAGTGCGAGGGCCTCGGGCGCGTGGTCACCGTGGACCTGGACCGGTTCCTCGACCGGTCCAGGTCGCTCAACGAGGGCGCCCTGCTGCACCCCGGCTTCGCCGTCGGCGGCATGCACTGGGGCGTCTACGCCCTGTCCGGGTTCTTCGACCTGGACAAGAGGCTCGCCGACTACAGCCCCGAGGAGTGGCGCGCGCTGCTGTACGGCGCGGACGCCAAGGTCCCCCTGACCTGGCAGGGCGGCACGATCAACGCCAAGTACGAAGGGGTCGTGGAGAAGTTCACCCGGCTCTACATCAAGCGCGACGTCAGCGAGATGTCCGAGCGCAACCAGGAGGTCGTGCGCCGCTTCACCAAGTCCGTCACCTGCGAGGCGTGCGGCGGCGCCCGGCTGAACCCGGCCGCGCTGGAGTCCCGCGTGAACGGCCTCAACATCGCCGAGATGGCCGCGATGGAGGCCGAGCGCCTGGTCGCGGTGCTGGGCGGGGTCACCGAGCCGTCCGTCGCCCCGGTCGTCGCGAGCCTGCGGGACCGGCTGTCGGACCTGGTGGCGATCGGGCTGGGCTATCTCAGCCTCGACCGCGAGACGACCACCCTCTCCGGCGGCGAGTCGCAGCGGGTCAAGATGGTGCGCCACCTCAGCAGCTCGCTGACGGACATGATGTACGTCTTCGACGAGCCCAGCGTCGGGCTGCACCCCCGGGACGTGCACCGGATGACCGAGCTGCTGGTCAAGCTGCGCGACAAGGGCAACACGGTCCTGGTGGTGGAGCACGATCCCGACGTGATCGCCTGCGCCGACCACGTGGTGGACCTGGGCCCGCAGGCCGGCTCCGGCGGCGGGCACGTCGTCTTCCAGGGCGCGGTCGAGGGCCTGCGGCGGGCGGACACCCTCACCGGCCGCTGCCTGCGCCTGCGCCGCCCCCTCAAGACCGCGGTGCGGCGGCCCACGGGCGCCCTGCGCGTCGAGGACGCGTCGGCGCACAACCTCAAGCACCTCACCGTGGACGTCCCCACCGGCGTGCTCACCGTGATCACCGGCGTGGCGGGGGCCGGCAAGAGCACCCTGACCGGGGTCTTCCTCGGCCGGCACCCGGACACGATCGTCATCGACCAGTCCGCCGTGAGCACGTCCCGCCGCTCCAACATCGCCACCTACACCGGCCTGCTCGACGAGATCCGCAGGCTCTTCGCCCGCGCCAACGGCGTCAGCCCCTCCCTGTTCAGCACCAACTCCACGGGGGCGTGCCCGGAGTGCCAGGGCCTCGGGGTGATCTACACCGACCTCGCGTTCATGGACGGCCTCAAGACCGTGTGCGAGGTGTGCGCGGGCCGCCGCTTCAAGCCGGACGTCCTCGCCCACACCCTGCGCGGCCGCACGATCGCCGACGTGCTGGAGATGACCGCGGCCGAGGCGGCGGACTTCTTCCCCGAGAAGCGGCTGCACCCGGTCCTGCGCGCCCTGACCGAGGTCGGCCTGGACTACATCACCCTCGGCCAGCCGCTCAGCACCCTGTCCGGCGGCGAGTGCCAGCGGGTCAAGCTCGCCACCGAGCTCCACAGGTCCGCCCGGGTCTACCTCCTGGACGAACCCACGACGGGCCTGCACATGTCCGACGTGACCCGCCTCCTCACCACCCTCGACCGCCTCGTGGACGAGGGCAACACGGTGGTCGTCGTCGAGCACGACCTCGACGTCGTCCGCCACGCCGACTGGATCATCGACCTCGGCCCGGAGGGCGGCGCGAAGGGAGGCGAGATCCTCTTCCAGGGCACCCCGGCCGGCCTCCTCTCCCATCCCACCTCCCACACGGCCCGCCACCTCCGCCACGACCTGTCCCCCTGAACGCCCCGCCCGCCCCGCCCGGCCCCGGCGGGCGGGGCGGGCGGGGCGGGCGCGCGGCAGTGGTACGGCGGGGGCCCGGGTCAGCGCGGCGGGCCGGTGATGATCCACAGGTGGCCGAACGGGTCGCGGAGGCGGCCCGACCGCAGGCCGTAGGGCCGGTTCTCGATCGGCACGACCACCTCGGCGCCGTGGGCGGTCATGCGCTCGCCGACGGCGTCCGGGTCGCCGGTCTCGATCTCGAGGAGGACCGCGGAGCCGCCGAGGTCGTCCGGGGAGAGCCACCCCCACGACGGGACGGCCGGCGAGACCCGGAAGGACGAGCCCCCGAGCAGATGGACGACGACGCTGGGCCGCCCATCGTCCCCCGGAGGCGAGCGGAATGCCTCCTCGGTCCCGAGGGCGTCCCGGTAGAACGCCGAGGCGCGGCCGGGGTCGGGCACGACGAGACGAGGGGAGACGGTCACCGGCGTGCCGGGGCTCTCGGGCACGCCCGCGGCCGGTGCGGATGGTTCGTTCATGCGCACCATCGTGGGAGCCGCGCGGGGCCGGGGTCTTGAACATCTGGGAACGGCCCAGGCCGGGGGACGGGTGCGCGGCGGCGGGCCGGGACCCGCGCCCGCCTGCCGGTCAGCGGCCCAGCACTGCCGGTCGGCGGCCCAGCACTGCCGGTCGGCCGCCCAGCACCGCCGGGCCCTCGGCGCGCAGCCACTCGGTCGGCGTGCACCCCGCCATGGCCCGCCACTCCCGCGACAGATGCGCCTGGTCGGCGAACCCGGACGCGGCGGCCACCGCCGCCAGGCCGGCCTCCCCGGCGCGGGCGGCGGCCACGAGCCGGCCCCGGGCGGCCTCGAAGCGGACGAGCCGCTGGTACTCCTTCGGCGTCACCCCGAGCTCGCTCCGCACGACGGCGCCCAGGTGCCGCCGGGAGCACCCGAGGAGCCGCGCCGCCTCCTCCACCCGCCCGGCCCGGCGCAGCGCCGCCAGCGCGGCCCCCACCGGAGACCGCGCGGCCCGCTCCCCGTGCCTGGCCAGTCCGGCGAGCAGGGCGTCCTCCAGGACCTCCCGGCGCGCCCCGTGGGGGCGGGCGGCCAGCCGTTCCGGCAGATCCGCGAGCTCCGGCACGACGTCGGCGAGCTCGGCGGCCCGCCCGGCCGGCTCCGACGCGGGGACCCCCAGCAGCGCCCGGGCGCCGAGCGGGGTCAGCCGCACCCACACGCCCCGCGCCGGCCCCTCCTGCCGCAGCTCCGCCGCCCCCAGATGGAGCCCCGCCACCACGGCCCGCATCCGCCCGGCCGGCCCGCTCCGCCCCGCCCACGCGACCTGGACCGGGTCCTCCTCCGGGATCATGATCGACAACGTGGACGAGGGCAGCCCGCGGTGCACGCCCGCGCCCGCCGCCCCGAGGTCGTACGGCGCCAGCGTCACCACGAACGCCCCCAGCGGCGCCCGCCCGGCGGAAGGACCACTCACTCCCGCAACGCTACGTCCCCCTGCGCCCCAGCGACGCCGCCCCGCCCCTGACGCCCCGCGCCCGCGCGCATCCCGCCCCGCGCGGACGGGGTCCCGGCCCTGACGAGAGGGCCACCGCCGATCGCGGCCGGGAGGGGACCGGCCACGTGGTCCGCCGCCCCGGCGGCCGGACGGCGGCTCCGGCGGGCCGGGGAGCGGCGGGTCAGGAGGCGCGGGCGGGGGTCTGGGGGCGGGCGGCGCGCCAGATGCGGTCGAACTGGTCGGTCCAGTAGGCGTACCAGCGGGCGCTGTCCTCGCGGGTGATCTCCAGGTGCATGCGGGAGGAGTTGGACTCGTTGTGGTAGCCGTGGAACTCCACGATCACCACGCCGTGCTTCTCCGCCGGGTCGATCGCCACGAGGCTGAAGCCCGGGTTGTACTGCATGAAGCGGTACTGGAAGGAGCCCGGCAGGTCCCAGTCCCGCATCAGCTCCAGTTGCTGGACGACCGCGTGGATCGCCGGCCTCAGGCGCTGGAGGGGGAAGTCGAGGGAGTCGTCGAGCTGCCGGGCGGCGATGTCCACCGCCGGCTTGGCGTGCGGGTCCAGGATCACGACGCGCACCGCCCCGTCGGGACGCGACAGCGCGGCCGTGCGCAGCGCCTCGCAGTTCTCGGGGGAGAGGAAGTTGATGCCCGACGGCGCGAAGAGCCACAGCTCCCGGCAGCGGGCGAGGCGTTCGTTGAGGGGCCGGTCCACGAACGCCGAGCGGTCGGCGAGGACGTGGTCCAGCCCGGTGACCACCGCGTGGTCCGGGATCGTGATCCGGTAGACGAGCAGGCTCAGCGCGGAGAGCGCGATCCCCCAGCGCAGTTCGTCGGTCAGGAGGCCCCCGACGACCGACAGGACGGCGAAGACGAGCGCGGCCAGCGTGATCACGTAAGCGTCGATGTTGCGGCGGTCGCGGATGTCGCGGCCGATCCGCCGGAGTGTGCGCCGCATGCTTCCATCATGCGCCCCCGGAGCCGCTTTTCGTCAGAGTGACGGAAATTTGTCGTCAAAGTGACGAAATAGGCGGCGCGGCGGGCGGGAGCCGTACGATCATGGCTAGGGGAGGGAGGCCCGGGTGGAACGGGTGCTGGTCGCGGGCATCTCCGGATCGGGGAAGACGACGATGGCGCGGGCGGTGGCGGAACGGTGCGGCCTGCCCCGGTACGAGCTGGACGCCCTGCACCACGGGCCCGGCTGGGTGAAGCGGCCGGAGTTCGAGGCCGAGGTCGAGGAGTTCAGCCGGGGCCCGCGCTGGGTGACCGAGGCGCAGTACTCCTCGCTCGGCGACCTCCTCTGGTCCCGCGCGGACACCGTGATCTGGCTCGACCTGCCCCGCCGCACGGTCATGGCCAGGGTGGTGCGCCGCTCGCTGTGGCGCGCGCTGACCCGGCGCGAGCTGTGGAACGGCAACCGCGAGCGCTGGCGGGACTGGCTCGGCCCCGAGCACCCGATCCGCTGGGCCTGGTCCGGCCATGCGCGCAAGCGCCTCTCCGTCGCCGAGCGCGTCCGGCGGCACCCGCACCTGACCGTCGTGCGCCTGCGCACGGCGGGCGAGGCGGCGGCCTGGCGGCGGTCCCTGCGCCCGCCGGTCCCGCGCGACTGAGGCTCAGGCGCTGGCCTGGGCGGACTGGGTGCGGCGGTAGTGCGAGGGGGCGACGCCGTACCGGTCGGTGAAGGCCTGGCGCAGGGTCTCGGCCGTGCCCAGTCCGCAGCGGGCCGCGATGGCCGACATCGGCAGCGAGGTCGTCGCCAGCAGGTTGGCGGCCGCCTCGACCCGCGCCCGCCGCACGTAACGGCCCGGGGACTCCCCGAGGTGCTTGAGGAACAGCCGGGTCAGGTGCCGCTCGCTCACCCCGGCGGAGGCGGCCAGCGCGGCCGCCGACAGGTCCTCGCGCAGGTTGGCCGCGACGTGGTCCACGATCCGCCGGACCAGCGTGTCGGCGGGCGGCGGAGCGTCGGTGAACATGCTCATCTGCGCCTGGTTGCCCGGCCGCTGCAGGTAGGTCACCAGCACGCGGGCGACCGCCCGGGCCAGCTCGGGGCCCAGGTCCTCCTCGACGAACGCCAGCGTGAGGTCCAGCGCGCTCGTCACCCCGGCCGAGGTGGAGACGTTCCCGTCGCGGATGAAGATCGGCGCCGGGTCCACGGCCACGCGCGGGTGGTTGAAGGCCAGGGTGGAGGCCCACTGCCAGTGGGTCGTGGCCCGCCGCCCGTCCAGCAGCCCGGCCGTGGCCAGGATCTCCGCCCCGGTGCACACCGACGCGACCCGGCGGCTCTCCCGGGCCAGCCGCCGCACGTGCGCGATCAGCAGCCGGTTGGACACCGCGTCCAGGTGCCCGATCCCGCCGGCCACGACGAGGGTGTCCAGCGGGCCGACGACCTGTTCGAGGGTCTCCTGCGCCTGGAGCACGAGCCCGCTGGCGGTGGTGATCGGCCGCCCGCCCGGCGTGGCCAGGCTCACGGCGTACTCCGGCCGCCGGGAGTGGAAGTTGGCGGCGATCAGCGTCGAGGTGACGGAGGCGATCTCCAGCAGCTCCGCCGCCTCGTACCCGACCACAACCACGCGCCGCTCGCCCATGCGCCGATCGTACGTGCGAAGGACCGCCATCCCAAGGTTCCGGACAGGACGGGCGCCGCCCCTCGCCCGGGCCCGCGCCGGACGGCACGCTCGTCCCATGAACGCGATCCCCACGAAGAGCGGCTGGTTCCGCTTCGCCCTCCACTACGTCGAGATGATCATCGCGATGTTCGCGGGCATGCTCCTGCTCGGCCTCCTGCTGGACCTGGCCGGGCTGAGCCCCTCCTACACGCGCGACCCCGAGCCGGCCTACCTGGTCATGGCCTTCGACATGTCGGTCGGCATGGCCGCCTGGATGCGCTTCCGCCGCCACGGCTGGGCGAGCACGCTGGAGATGTGCGCGGCGATGTTCGCGCCCGCCGTGCCGCTGTTCCCCCTGCTGTGGCTGGGCGTGATCGACCCGCACGGCCTGATGATGATCTCCCACGTCGCGATGTTCCCGCTCATGCTCGCCGTGATGCTCCGCCGCCGCCATGAGTACCTCTCCCACCACTGACCGCGCCCCGAACCTCCCGCCCCGGACCTCCCGCCCCGGACCTCCCGCCCCGGACCTCCCGCCCCGGACCTCCCGCCCCGGACCTCCCGCCCCTCCCGCGCCCGCGCCGGCGTGCGGCCCCGCGGCCGTACGGCTCGCGCGGGCGTCACGCCGTACGGAACGGTCACCGGCGGGGGCGCGGGAAATGTCGGTGGCGGGGGTTAGCGTGACGGGGTGAACCGCACGGACCGGCTCTACGCGATCGTGGAGGAGCTGCGCGCCATCGCGCCGCGGGCGCGCACGGCGCGGGAGCTCGCCGCGCGCCACGAGGTGAGCGTGCGCACGATCGAGCGCGACCTGTCCGCGCTGCAGCAGGCCGGCGTGCCCATCTACGCCAGCCCGGGCCGGCGCGGGGGATACGCCCTCGACCGCTCGATGGCCCTGCCGCCGGTCAACTTCACGCCCGAGGAGGCCGTGGCGGTCGCCGTGGCCCTGAGCGCCGAGCGCACGCCGTTCGTCGCCGAGGCCCGCAGCGCGCTGCGCAAACTGCTCGCCGCCATGCCCCGGTCCGGCCGCGACATGGCCCGTGACATGGCCGGGCGCGTGGCCGTCGTGAAGCCCCCGGAGGAGCGGGCCCCCAACCCGGTGCTCCGCGTGGTCGAGGACGCCGTCATCCACCGCCGCGTCCTGCGGATCGAGTACGGCGACGCGGCCGGCGCCCTGACGCGCCGCGTGGTGGAGCCGGTGGTCCTCCTCGGCGGAGCCGCCGGCCGCTGGTACCTCGTGGCCTGGTGCCGCCTGCGCCGCGACAGCCGCGCGTTCCGGCTCGACCGCGTCATCTCCGCCCACCCCACGGGCGAGACCGCCCCCGACCACCCGGCCCGCGGCTTCCGCTCCGACCTCCCGCCCAGCGTCGTGGGCGCCAACGCGTTCGACTGACCGCCCCGCCCGCCGCCTCTCGCCCGGCCGGTGCGCCGCCGACCTGTCCGCCGGGCCGCCGGACCCCGTGATCGGAGCAGCCGGACGCTCCGGCGAGGAGCCGGGGATGAGCGGCGACCTCACGCGCGGGAGCCACGCGCCGCCCGCCCACGCCCGCTGCCCGCCCGGGCGGTCCGGTGCCCGTCCGCCTCCTGTGCCGGGACCGTTCCAAGCGGTCGTCCGTTGCTGGCCGGGCCGTTCCCGCCCGCCGGTCAGGTCACGCTCGAACGCCAGGCGGCTGGTGCTCGTTCGTGTCCTGGGGTGGGTGGTCGGGCGTCGCCTACCGCCGGTCCGGGTGGGCGTTTCCCGCCTGGTTGAGAGGGGAGGCGCGCCTGGTGGGCGGGGTGGGGTTCGTCGCCGTCGGGGCGGGGGCCCGTGCGGGCCCCGGCGTCCTCAGCCGTCCGTGGGGTGGCGGGCCTTCTCACCGGGGCGTGCGGGCCCGGGCGGGTCCGGGGGGTGGTGGAGGCGCTTGGCCGCGAGCGCGCCCGGCCAGAGGGAGGCGAGCGCGGCGAGCAGCATGAGCGCGTCGAGCAGGACGTGCCCCGAGACGTGGGTGTAGGCCAGGAAGACGGCCCAGATCGCGAACATGACGCCCCCGGGCAGTTGCGCGGAGTGCAGATCGCGACGCGGGGCGGGGATCCCCGCTGTGCAGGGGCGACGGGACGAGGGGCCGTCCGGCCCGGAGCGCCGGAAGCGGACGTGGTTGACGAACGCCGCCAGCGCCAGGAGGGCGGACGCGAGCACGGCCCACCAGGGAGCGTGCGGGAGCGCCGTGAGCCCGGCCGGGTCGCCCATCGCCCCTCCTCACCGGACACGCGGCGGAGACCCGTCTCCGCCCCAGGGAACGGCAGATCCCCCGATGATGGCCCGCCCCGCGCCCCGTGACAACGGGCCGGGACGCGGAGCCGTCCCGGCGCGCGGGGCGATGAGTTCGGGGGCGTCGCGCCGTACATGTGTCGGAGGATGGGCCTCGACTCGAAGGAGGAGGACATGGGCGGGAACGACGTGGCGGAGGAGGGCGCGTGGCCGGACGGGATGGGGGCGCCCGCGCGGGGCGCGCTGATCGCCGCCGGGTACACGCGCTTCGAGGAGCTGGCGGGGGCCGACCCCCGGGAACTGCTGCGGATCCACGGGGTCGGGCCCAAGGCGCTGCGGCGGCTCCGGGAGGCCCTGGCGGAGAAGGGCCTGCGGTTCGCGGGGGAGTGAGCGCGCCGTGACCGGCGGCCCGGGCGTCCGGGGAGATCCGGCCGCCCGGGGAGCCCGGAGCGTCCGGGGAGCGCGGTACCGCCGGGGGCCCGGGGGCCGGCGGGGAATCTGAGATCGCCGGGAAAACACCGACAGGGGGTTGTCGCGAGGGGGCGAGAGGGTGAGGGCACGGGTCGTCCGGCGGCCCGCACCCGACACCTTTGACCATCCCCGGAGGGAACATGACCACGCCCGCCTTCAACACCGTCGCCTGGTTCGAGATCGCCAGCGACGACCCGGACGGGGCGCAGAAGTTCTTCGGCGAGCTGTTCGGCTGGTCGTTCGAGAAGGACCCCGAGCTGCCCATGGACTACCGGATCATCACCTACCCCGGCAGCGGCGAGCCCCGGGGCGGCGTGTTCGGCACCGGCGGCCAGCTGCCCAACCACGGCGTGTTCTCCATCGTCGTCCGCGACGTGGAGGAGACCTGCGCCCAGGTCGAACGGCTCGGCGGCAAGGTGCTCAAGAAGGCGGTCGGCGGCCCCTCCGGCCCCGACTTCGCCTACCTCACCGACCCCTCCGACAACCTCTTCGGCGTCTACGCCCCCAGGCCCTGACCCCGCGCGGCCCCTCCCCGCGGACCGTCCCACGCCGGTCCGCCCCCGCAGTACGGCCCGAGCCCCTGAGCCCCCGCCGTACGGCCTGAGCCCCGCCGTACGGCCTTAGCCCCGCCCTGCCGCGGCGCGGGCGGTGGCCGTGCCGGAGGCGGGGCGTACCGGGCACGGGCGGGAACGGCGGACGGCCGGCCCCGGGGGAGGGGCCGGCCGTCGGGCCAGACGCGGGGACGGGTCAGAAGCCCATCGACTGGGTCTCGTTGCTCTCCGGGGTGGTCTGGGTGACCACCTCGGTGACGCCGTTGCGCAGGTGGTAGCGCTCGATCGCCTTCTGCAGCACCTCGTGCTTGATCTCGCCCCGGCGGGCCAGCTCGGTCAGCACGGCCAGGGTGATCGAGGCGGCGTCCACGTGGAAGTGGCGGCGCAGCGCCGAGCGGGTGTCCGACAGGCCGAACCCGTCGGTGCCCAGCGAGGACCAGTCGCCCGGCACCCACCGCGCGATCTGGTCGGGCACGGCCCGCATGTAGTCGCTCACGCCCACGACCGGGCCCGGCTGGCCCTCGAGGACCTGGGTGACGTAGGGCACCCGGCGCTCCTCCTCGGGGTGGAGCAGGTTCCACTCCTCGCAGTCGAGCGCGTCGCGGCGCAGCTCGGTCCAGGAGGTGGCCGACCACACGTCGGCGTCCACGCCCCAGTCCTCGGCCAGCAGGCGCTGCGCCTCCAGCGCCCAGCGCCCGGCCACGCCCGAGGCCAGGATCTGCGCCCTGGGCCGCTCGTTCGCGCCCTCGACGGCCGGGGCCGGGGCGAACTTGTACAGGCCCTTGAGGACGCCCCGCGGGTCCAGGCCCTCGGGCTCGGCCGGCTGGGGATACGGCTCGTTGTAGACGGTCAGGTAGTAGAAGACGTTCTCCGGCTGCTCGCCGTACATCCTCCGCAGGCCGTCCTGCACGATGTGGCTGATCTCGAACGCCCACGCCGGGTCGTACGACACGCAGGCCGGGTTGGTCGAGGCGATCAGCGGCGTGTGGCCGTCCTCGTGCTGCAGGCCCTCGCCGTTGAGCGTGGTGCGGCCGGCGGTGGCGCCCAGCAGGAAGCCGCGCGACATCTGGTCGCCCATCTGCCACATCTGGTCGGCCGTGCGCTGGAACCCGAACATCGAGTAGAACACGTAGACCGGGATCATGTGCTCGCCGTGCGTGGCGTAGGCCGAGCCCGCGGCGATCGTGGAGGCCATCGAGCCGGCCTCGCTGATGCCCTCGTGGAGCATCTGCCCCTCGGCGGCCTCCTTGTACGACAGCAGCAGGTTGCGGTCCACGGCCTCGTACGTCTGCCCGTGCGGCGAGTAGATCTTCGCCGTCGGGAACATGGCGTCCATGCCGAAGGTGCGGGCCTCGTCGGGGATGATCGGCACGAACCGGGCGCCGATCTCCTTGTCCTTCATGAGGTCCTTGAGCAGGCGCACGAACGCCATCGTGGTCGCGACGTTCTGCTTGCCCGAGCCCTTCTTCAGCTCGGCGTAGACCTTGTCGCCGGGGAGCTTGAGCGGCTTGGCGCGCTCCACCCGCTTGGGCAGGTAGCCGCCGAGCGCCGCCCGGCGCTCCTTCATGTAGTGGATCTCCTCGTGGTCCTCGCCCGGGTGGAAGTACGGCGGGAGCTCGGCGTCGAGCGCGGAGTCCGGGATCGGCAGGTAGAGCCGGTCGCGGAACTCCTTCAGCTCGGCCTTGGTCATCTTCTTCATCTGGTGCGTCGCGTTGCGCGCCTCGAAGTCCTTGCCCAGGGTCCAGCCCTTGATGGTGTGGGCGAGGATGACCGTCGGCTGCCCGACGTGCTCACGCGCCGCCTTGAACGCGGCGTAGACCTTGCGGTAGTCGTGACCGCCGCGCGACAGCTTGCGGATGTCGTCGTCGGACAGGTGCTCGACCATCTTGCGCAGGCGCGGGTCGTCGCCGAAGAAGTGCTCGCGGATGTAGGAGCCCGACTCGACCGAGTAGGTCTGGAACTGCCCGTCGGGCGTGGTGTTCATCTTGTTGACGAGCACGCCGTCCACGTCGGCGGCCAGGAGCGGGTCCCAGTCGCGGCCCCAGACGACCTTGATGACGTTCCAGCCGGCGCCGCGGAAGAACGACTCCAGCTCCTGGATGATCTTGCCGTTGCCGCGCACCGGGCCGTCGAGCCGCTGCAGGTTGCAGTTGATGACGAAGGTGAGGTTGTCGAGCTCCTCGCGCGCGGCGATGCCGATCGCGCCGAGGGACTCGGGCTCGTCCATCTCGCCGTCGCCCAGGAAGCACCACACGTGCGAGCGCGAGGTGTCCTTGATCTTCCGGTTGAGCAGGTAGCGGTTGAACCGCGCCTGGTAGATCGCGCCGATCGGGCCGAGGCCCATCGACACGGTCGGGAACTCCCAGAAGTCGGGCATGAGCCGCGGGTGCGGGTAGGAGGGCAGGCCGCCGCCGGGATGCGACAGCTCCTGGCGGAACCCGTCGAGCGCCGACTCGGGCAGGCGGCCCTCGAGGAAGGCGCGGGCGTAGACGCCCGGGGCGGCGTGCCCCTGGATGAACACCTGGTCGCCCGACTCGCCGTGGTCCTTGCCCCGGAAGAAGTGGTTGAAGCCCACCTCGTAGAGCGACGCGGCGGAGGCGTAGGTGGCGATGTGGCCGCCGACGTTGGTCCGGGCGTTGGCGCGGGTCACCATGACCGCGGCGTTCCAGCGGATGTAGGCGCGGATCCTCCGCTCGACGTACTCGTCGCCCGGGAACCAGGGCTCCCGCTCCGGCGGGATCGTGTTGATGTAGTCGGTGCTGCGGAGGCCGGGAACGCCGACCTGGTGCTCGCGCGCCCTCTCCAGCAGGCGGAGCATGAGGTAGCGGGCGCGGGTGCGGCCCTCCGTCTTCACGACGGTGTCGAGCGACTCCAGCCACTCTTGGGTCTCGCTGGGGTCGACATCAGGCAGTTGGCTGGGTAGCCCGTCGCTGATGATCGAAAAACGCTGGCGTCCGGAAGCCACAGGGTTTCGCCTTCCGAGTCTGACTATGTGGTCTAGTCCTTAAGTATGGGGTCATCTCCCATCGTGGCTCGTCCACGCCGAAACCGCGACTCTACTCATGGGTAACCGCTTCTCCTCGGACCTAAGCCGTATCAGTGTGGAAAACATCCGCAAAGCGGAGAGCGGAGAACAGGCCGAGAGAAGACCGCGGAAGGGGCTGATCATGCGCGCGGCAGTGGGAGACCGGCTCCTGGTCCACGGCGCGACCGTGGGCGAGAGGGATCGTCACGGCGAGATCATCGAGGTCCGAGGTCCGGCGGGCGCCCCGCCCTACGTGGTCCGCTTCGAGGACGGGCACACCGGCCTGGTGTTCCCGGGCCCCGACGCCGTCGTCGTCCCGTCCCAGCGCGAGCGCCGCTGAGCGCCCGCCGTTGAGCGCCCGCCGCCCGCCCCTCCCCGCCTGCGGCTCGCCGGGGGAGGGGCGTGCGGCGGGACCGCCGGGCATGGCCCGTACGGACCGGTCATGCCCGTGCCCGCCGTACCCCCGGGCGAGGACGCCCCCGCGGCGGGCGTACGGCGGGCGGGGGCGGGCGAGGGCGCTTTCGCGTGTCCGTAGGATGACGGTGTGCGATCAAAGGAGATCGAGGTGACGACCGGCTCGCGCGAGCGGGTCCTGGACCTCACCGGGGAGTGCGAGCGGTTCGCGGCCGAGTGCGGAGGTGATGGCCTGCTGCACGTGTTCGTGCCGCACGCCACCGCCGGCATCGCGATCCTGGAACTCGGGGCGGGCAGCGACGAGGACCTCCTCAGCGCGCTGGGCGACCTGCTCCCGGCCGACGACCGCTGGGCGCACCGGCACGGTTCGCGCGGGCACGGGCGGTCCCACGTCATGCCCGCGCTGATCCCGCCCTACGCCACGGTCCCCGTGCTCGGAGGGCGTCTCGCGCTGGGCACGTGGCAGTCGGTGGCCCTCGTCGACCTCAATGTCGACAACCCTGAACGTCGTGTGCGTTTGTCGTTTTTGTCGGAATAACGGGAAACCGCGACAGTGATGTGACTGTCAGAGTCCGTGGCGACCGTTGACGACCACGGGTATCAGCGTGTGGACTGTCCGACCAAAGCCCCATGGCGGGGCGACCGCATCGGGGCAGTCGAGCAGGAGGGATCTACGTGAGCGCGACCGCGGGTCAGGCGCAGGGCGAGCGCGGCCTGGCCGAGAGGCTCGGCCTCAAGCCGGGTCAGGTGGTGCAGGAGATCGGCTGGGACGAGGACGTCGACGACGAACTGCGCGAGTCCATCGAAACGCTGACCGGCAACGAACTCGTCGATGAGGACTACGACGACGTCGCCGACGTCGTGCTGCTGTGGTGGCGCGACGAGGACGGCGACCTCGTGGACGCGCTCATCGGCGCGCTCAGCTCGATCGCCGGAGGCGGGAGCATCTGGCTGCTGACTCCGAAGGCGGGCCGCGACGGCCACGTCGAGCCGAGCGACATCGGAGAGGACGCCGCCACCGCCGGGCTTTCCCAGACAACGAGCATCAGTGCGGCCCGCGACTGGTCGGGCACCCGTCTCGTCGCGCCCAAGGCGGGCCGCCGCTAGGCCGCCGCGAGCCACGCGCTCCCGCGCGAGGTGAGCCCTTCCCCCCGACACGGCGGGCCGCCGGCCCGGGGGGCGGCGGCCCGCGATAGGCTCTCGCTCGCGCGCGGGCCCGGCAGGGGGCCGCGGCGCCGGGGCAGCGGGCGGGAGCGGGGAAGGGAGCGCGGCATGGCGGTCGGCGCGGGCGACGTCGCCCCCGACTTCGAGCTCCCCGACCAGCACGGCGCACCGGTCCGGCTGTCGTCGGTGCTGGCCGGGGGCACGCCGGTCGTGCTCGTCTTCTACCCCCTGGCGTTCTCCGGGGTGTGCGCGGCGGAGCTGTCCGAACTCCGCGACGCCCTGCCCCGCTTCACCGCCGCGGGCGCGCGCCTGCTCACCGTGTCCGTGGACTCCGTCTTCGCCCACCGGGCGTGGGCGGATCGCGAGGGCTACGAATTCCCGATGCTCTCGGACTTCTGGCCACACGGTGAGGTCGCGGCATCGTACGGTGTGTTCGATGACGAGAAGGGGGTCGCCCTGCGCGGCACCTTCGTCATCGCCTGCGACGGCGTGGTGCGCTGGGCGGTCGTGAACCCGATCCCGTCCGCGCGCGACGCCGGGGAGTACCTCACGGTGCTCGCGGAGCTGTCGTAGTGGGCCGGCGGCACCGGGCCGCCGGCATGGCGAGGAACACGACGGAGGCCACCATGCCCTGCTATCGATGCGGGGCCCGGCAGACCGACCCGGCCCGGGGCGCGAGCCCCTGGAAGCGGGGCGTGCGCGCGGAGAGCCAGGTGCTCGTCTGCCCGGACTGCCAGCGGGTTCACGACTGGACCGCCGACCTCGACCGCTGCGAGGCGTGCGACTCCGCCACGCTGGTCTGCCGGCTGGGCGAGATCGAGTGCCGCGACTGCGGGCACGTCCGCCCGGTCCGCCGGGACCAGGAGACCGCCGGCGTCGCGCCGGGCCTGGCCGAGGAGGTTGAGGCCGCTCTCAGCCGCGTCCTCGGCCGGCTCGCCCCGCGCCCCTGACGTCCCCCCTCCGCCCGCCCCGCCGTACGGCCCCGCCCCGCCGTACGGCGTGAGCGTGATTCCGCCGTACGGCGTCAGCGGAGCCGGCGTGGTTCCGGCGTACGGCGTCAGCGGGGGCCGGCGGTGCGTGGCGCGCGTGGCTCCGGCGGCGCGCCGGTCCGGGCCGCCGTCAGACGCGGACGACCTCGACGCCCGTCTCGGCGATCGCGTCGGTCAGCTCCTTGGGGGCCGCGTCGTCGGTGATCAGGACGTCGACGGCGCTCGCCGGGCAGATGCGGCAGAACGCGCGGCGGCCCAGCTTGGAGGAGTCCGCGACGACGATCACCCGGCGGGCCCGGGCGGCCATGACGTGGTTGATGCTCGCCTCGCCCTCGTCGTGCGCGGTCGCGCCGTGCTCCAGGTCGAACCCGTTCACGCCGATCACCGCGTCGTCGAGCGCGATCTCCTCCAGCAGCTTGGTGGCCAGCGGGCCGATCAGCTCGTAGGAGGCGGGCCGCGCGACCCCTCCCGTGACCACGATCTTCACCCGGCGGCGCACGACGAGCTCGTTGGCGATGTTCACGGCGTTGGTGACCACGGTGAACGCGGGCTCCTCGCCGGCCTCGCGCACGTCGGCCCGCAGCGCCAGGGCCCGCGCGACCTCGCTGGTCGTGGTGCCCCCGTTGATGCCCACGATCGACCCCGGGCCGACCAGCGCGGCGGCGGCCCGGCCGATCCGCTCCTTCTCGGGCGCGTGGCGCGCGGCCTTGTACCGCAGCGGCAGGTCGTAGGAGACCGCCCCGGCCACCGCGCCGCCCCGCGTGCGGGTGAGCATCTGCTGCCGGGCGAGCTGGTCCAGGTCGCGCCGGATGGTCGCCGCCGACACGCCGAGCTCGGCCGCGGCCTCGTCCACCTCGACGTTCCCGCGCTGAGCCAGCAGGTCCAGCAGGGCGTTCCACCGTTCGCGGGGTCCCATGGTCTCCTCCTCTGACCACGCAGCGTACAGCAGTGCGCGGGCTTGCGCTTTTATGATGAATAACGATAGAAAATGAGCAGATTCGCGCACGCCTGCGCAGCCTCGATCAGTAGCCGATCAGCGGCCGATCAGCCGATCAGCCGACCGGCGGCCGGCCGGGGCTCCGCCCGGGCGTGCGCCCAGGCTTGCCCAGACCCCGAGTGACGCCGAAGAGAGGAACGCGCATGTCCCACGTCGCAGCGGAGATCGCCAGCCAGCCGGACTGCTGGCGCCGGGCCATCGACATCGCCCCCTCCGCGGCCGGCCTGCCCCTGCCCGGTGAGCGGGTCGCCGTGATCGGGTGCGGCACCTCGCTCTACATGGCCCAGGCCTACGCCGTGCTCCGCGAGCGCGCGGGCCAGGGCGAGACGGACGCCTTCGCCGCGTCGGAGTTCCCCCGCAGGCCGTACGACCGGGTCCTGGCGATCACGCGCTCCGGCACGACGACCGAGGTCCTCGCCGCGCTGGAGGCCACCTCCTCGCCCACGACCGCGATCACCGGCGACCCGAACACGCCGATCATGGACGTGGCCGGCCAGGTGGTCGTGCTCGACTTCGCCGACGAGAAGTCCGTCGTGCAGACCCGCTTCGCCACCACCGGCCTGGTGCTGCTGCGCGCCCACCTCGGGCAGGCCCCCGACGACCTGGTCGCCCAGGCCGAGAACGCGCTCGCCGCCGACCTGCCCGAGAACGCGCTGGACCGCCGGCAGTACACCTTCCTCGGCGCCGGCTGGACCAACGGCCTGGCCCAGGAGGCCGGGCTCAAGCTGCGCGAGGCCGCGGGCGCCTGGGCCGAGGCGTACCCCGGCATGGAGTACCGCCACGGGCCGATCAGCGTCGCCGACGAGCGCAGCCTGATCTGGTCCTTCGGCCGCGCCCCCGAGGGCCTGCTCGACGACGTGCGCGCCACCGGGGCCACCGCCGTCGAGTCCGCCGGCGACCCGCTGGCCGACCTGATCCGCGCCCAGCGGCTCGCGGTCGCCCTCGCCGAGGCCCAGGGGCTGGACCCCGACCAGCCGCGCAACCTCACCCGGTCGGTCATCCTTACCTGAGCGACATGTCGTCCGGGTCTTGCCCGGATCGACCGGGAACAGAGGAGTATCGGTGGGTGAACACGTCGTCGCCATCGACGTAGGCGGAACGTCGATGAAGGGCGCGCTGGTGGACCGTCTCGGGCGGGTGAGCGCGCTGGAACGCCGCCCGACGGGCCGCTCGGCGACCGTCGTGGAGGACATCCGCCGGTTCGCCGGCGACCTGATCGCGCACGGGGACGCCGCGGCCGTCGGCATCGCCGTGCCCGGCCTGGTGGACTCCGTGGCGAACGTCGCCCTGTACTCCGCCAACCTGGGCTGGCGGGACGTGCCCGCCGCCGACTTCGTGCCGGACGGCGTCCCCGTGGCGCTCGCCCACGACGTGCGGGCGGGAGGAGTGGCCGAGGGCGTGTACGGCGCGGGCCGCGGCGTCACCGACTTCCTCTGCCTGCCGATCGGCACCGGGATGGCCGCCGCGATGGTGCTCGGCGGGTCCGCCTACGCGGGCTCGCGCGGCTGGGGCGGCGAGATCGGCCACACCCCCGTCTGGCCCGACGGCGAGCCCTGCGCCTGCGGCCAGCGAGGCTGCCTGGAGAACTACGCCAGCGCCTCGGCCATCGCCCGGCGGCACGGCGGGGGACTCACCGCCGAGCAGGTCGTCGCGGCGGCGGACGAGGACCCGGTGGCCAAGCGCGTCCTGGACGAGGCGGTCGAGGCGCTGGGCATCGGCCTGGCGACCTACACCCTCCTCCTGGACCCGGCCCTGATCGTCATCGGCGGCGGGCTGGCGGGGGCGGGCGAGCGCCTGCTGGCGCCGGTCCGCGCGGCGCTGGCGAGCCGCCTGGCCTTCCGCGAGGCCCCGCCCGTCCGGGCCACCGCCATCGGCCCGCACGCGGGCATGATGGGCGCCGCCATCCTCGCCTGGCGCGCCGCCGGCCACCCCGACGCCGGCTCGGACTGGTCATGACCCCGCGGCCCGCCCTCCGCCCCGCCCCGGCCGCCGGGAGGGCGGGCCGCACCGGGCCCCGTGGGGGGCCCGGCCGCGCCGCCGCGCCTCGTGAGCCGGGCGCGTGCCGTGCCGGAGTGCCGGGCACGGCGGCGCGGGGCGGGCCCGGGCGTCCCGGGACCGCGGGCGGGAGCCGTACCGGATGCGAAGGGGACCGTGGAATGGCTGGAAGGGGATGGGCTGCGTGATCATCGCCGGGGCCCGGGTCGTGACCCCGGGCGGGGTGCTGGAGCCGGGCTGGGTGAGCGTGTCGGGCGGGCTGATCGAGGCGGTGGGGGAGGGGCGGCCGCCCCGGCCCGCCGACCGGGACCTGGGAGGCGCGTGGCTGGTCCCCGGGTTCGTCGATCTGCACACCCACGGCGGCGGCGGGTTCTCGATGGGGGACTCGCGGGAGGACATGGCCGCGGCGGTGGCGTTCCACCGGCGGCACGGGACGACGCGGACCCTGGTCGGGCTGGTCACCGGCCCCGTCGAACGGCTCGCCGAGGCGGCCGGGTGGATCGCCGACCTGACCGCCGCGGGCGCGACCCCGGACGGGCACGTCGTGGGCGGCTACCTGGAGGGGCCGTTCCTGGCGGCCGCCCGGTGCGGGGCGCAGGACCCGCGCTACCTGCTCGCGCCGGACCCCGGCGTGCTGCGCCGGCTGCTCGACGCCGGGCGCGGGACGATCCGGATGATGACCGTCGCGCCGGAGCTGCCCGGGGCGGGCGAGCTGATCGGCGAGCTGCGGGCGCGCGGGGTGATCCCGGCGCTCGGGCACTCGGACGCGGACTACGCGGCGATGAGCGCCGGGTTCGCGGCCGGCGGGCGGGTGCTGACGCACGCCTTCAACGGCATGCGCGGGCTGCACCACCGCGAGCCGGGACCGGTGATCGCGGGCGCGGACGCGCCGGACGCCGTGCTGGAGGTCATCTGCGACGGGCTCCACCTGGACTTCCCCGTCGTGCGCGCGCTGACGCGGCTCGCCCCGGGCCGGATCGCGCTGATCACCGACGCGATGGCGGCGGCGGGGATGGGCGACGGAGAGTACACCCTCGGCCCCCAGCGGGTCAGGGTCACCGGCGGCCGGGCCGTGCTCGCGGACGGGGACTCCCTCGCGGGCAGCACGCTGACCATGGGCGACGCGGTCAAGCGGGCCGTGCTCGGGGCCGGGCTGCCGATCACCGAGGCGAGCGCGTACGCCTCGGACGTGCCCGCGCGGCTGCTGGGGCTGCCGTGCGGCCGGATCGAGCCGGGTCTCGCCGCGGAGTTCGCCGTCCTGGACGACGGGCTCGACGTGGTGGAGGTCCTGGCGTGATCGTGGAGAGAACCCCCTCGTCCCCCCGGAAGGTGATCGCGTGATCCTCACCGTGACGCTCAACGCCGCGCTCGACGTCACCTACTCCGTGCCGTCACTCGTGGCCGGGTCCTCCCATCGCGTCTCGGTCGTCTCGGGCCGCGGCGGCGGCAAGGGCGCGAACGTGGCCCGGGTGCTGGCCGCGCTCGGCGAGCCGGTGACCGCCACCGGGTTCATCGGCGGCGCCGTCGGGGCCCGGGTGGCCAACGACCTGGAGGCCGGAGGCGTGCGCACGGACTTCGTCGCGATCGGCGGGGAGACCCGGCGCTCGGTGACGATCATGTCCGCTGACGACGGGGACGCGACGGTGTTCAACGAGCCGGGCCCGGTGGTGTCGCGGGCGGAGTGGGCGCTGTTCGTCACCCACTTCGAGCGGTTCATCGGGGACTACCGCGTCGTCGTGCTGTCGGGAAGCCTCCCGCCGGGGGTCCCCGAGTCGGCGTACGCCGTGCTGTGCGCCACCGCCCGGGCCGCCGGCGCGCGGGTCATCGTGGACGCCGACGGGGCCGCGCTGCGCGAGTCGCTGGCCGCCGGGCCCGACGTGGTCAAGCCCAACGTGCACGAGCTGGCCCGGATGCTCGGCCGCCCCGAGGCCGCCGCCGAGGACGGCGCCGCCCTGCTCGCCTCGGGGCCGGAGGCCGTGGTCGTCTCCGACGGCCCGCGCGGCCTGGTGGCCTTCACCCCCGGGGGCGCCTGGCGCGCGGTCCCCTCGGAGACCCTGCGCGGGAACCCCACCGGCGCCGGGGACGCCGCGGCCGCCGCCCTGGCCCGGGCGCTGGCCACCGGGACCCCGTGGCCCGAGACGCTCGCCGACGCCGTGGCCCTGTCCGCCTCCGCCGTCCTCACCCCGGTGGCGGGCTCGGTGGACCTGCCCGCGTACACCCGCCTCCGCCCCCACGTGAAGGTCACCCAGCTCATGGCCCCCTCGTCCGGCTGAGCCGCCGCCGTACGGCACGAGCGCGCGGGCCCGTCACGGTACGGCGGGCGGGGCGCGCCGCCGTACGGGAGGGCGGGGCGCGGGCGCCGGAGGACGATTTACCGATATCTAGGGATTGGAGTAGTCATGCCGCTTGTCTCCACGGGTTCGATCGTGGCGGAGGCCCGGGGCTCGGGGCGGGGGGTGTGCGCGTTCAACGTGATCACCCTGGAGCACGCCGAAGCGATCCTGGCGGGGGCGGGCGCGCCGGTGATCCTGCAGATCAGCGAGAACGCCGTGCGGTTCCACGACGGCCGGCTGCGCCCGCTGGCGGCGGGGGTCGCCGCGCTGGCCGAGGACTCCCCGGTCGCGGCTTCGCTGCACCTGGACCACGTGACCGACGCGGACCTCCTGCGCCGGGCGCCGGACTGCGGCTTCAGCTCGGCGATGTTCGACGCCTCCGCCCTGCCGTACGACGAGAACGTCAAGGCCACGCGGGAGGCGGCGGACTGGGCGCACGCGCGCGGGCTCTGGCTGGAGGCCGAGCTGGGCGAGGTCGGCGGCAAGGACGGGGCCCACGCGCCCGGCGTGCGCACGGACCCGGCGGAGGCGGCGGCGTTCGTGGCCGAGACCGGCGTGGACGCCCTCGCGGTCGCGGTCGGCAGCTCCCACGCCATGACGTCCCGCACGGCGTCCCTGGACCTCTCGCTGATCACGGCCCTGCGGGACGCCCTCCCGGTCCCGCTGGTCCTGCACGGCTCCTCCGGCGTGCCCGACGAGGCCCTGGCCGCCGCCGTCGCGGCGGGGATGACCAAGATCAACATTGGCACGGCCCTCAACATCGCCTTCACCGGGGCCGTCCGCGAGACCCTGGCCGGGTCCGCCTCCCTGGTGGACCCCCGCAAGTACCTCGCCCCCGCCCGCGCCGCCATGGCCGGCGTCGTCCGCCACCTGGTCGAGACGGTGTCACAGCGGCCGTAGGGGACCCGGCCGCCCGGACCGGCGGCCCCGGCGCCGCTCCGCGGCCAGGAGGACCGAGATGGGCCTTGCCCGGGCCGCGATCGTTCTTCAGGGTGGGGGTGACATCGGGCGGACGTCGGCCGGGAGGTGGCTGTGCGGGTCCTGTGGATCGTGGCGCTCCTGGGCGCGCTCGCCGGGGTGGCCGGGGCGCCGCCGGCGGCCTCGGCGGAGACCGGGCCCGGTGACCGGGCCGTCGCGGCGCTGGGGGAAGGGCCGGGGAAGGCGCCGCCCGCCGAGCGGGGCGACGGGTGGGCGCGGACCCGGGTCGAGGTGCGCGACGAGACGTGGCCGCTGGTCGTGGACGTGCTCGTGAGCACGCGGCGGGCCCCTCGCCGGATTCTGTACATGCTGCCCGGGGGCGGGCTGAACTTCGAGGCGAACTACTTCACGCCGCGCGAGCGGAACCTGGCCCACTTCATGCGGGAGCGGGGGTACCTCGTCATCGGGATCACGCCGAGGGAGGCGTCGCTGCCCGCCGGGCACAACGGGGCCGAACTGGCGGGATGGGGGCTGGCCGAGCACCGCCGCGACGTGGCGAAGGTGGTCTCCGCCGTGGACCGGGCGCTGCGGATGCCGTACGACGTGCTCGGGCACTCCGCGGGCGGCGCCCTGGCCCTGGACTTCGCCGCGACCGCGCCCGGGCGCCTGGGACGGGTCCTGGTGATCGACACGACGGGGCCGTACCCTCCGGGCGACCTGCGCGACCGGGCGCGCGCGAGCCTGGCCGCCTGCCGGGGGCTCGCCGAGCGCGGGGTGCACGGCGCGGGCAACTCGACGGGCGCGCTGATCCGGGCGGCCCTGACGGACCCGGCGGGCCCGGCCGCGGCGTTCCCCGTGCGCCATCCCACCGGCGAGCCCCTGACCAACGCGGGGGCGGCGCACTACGCGCTCGTCCACACCGCGAAGACGCCGGGCCTGTTCAACTGGATCTACAAGCAGGGGATCGGCGCGGGCTCGTACGCCTTCGGCGACGTCCCCGCACGCGACCGCTTCGCGCTGGCGCACACCCCGCTCACGGTGTTCGACGAGGCGTTCCGCCGCGCCGGGAGCGGCATCGTCGTCACCGCCCTCCTGTGCGACCTCTTCGCCGTCTGGGCGGCCGACCCGTCGTACTCCATCGACTGGGCCGCGATCGAGGCCGAGGTCGTCTGGGTCAACGCCGGGCTGGGCCGCGGCGACCACCCCGAGGGCGCCGCCCTGATCCCCCGCTCCGTCTTCAAGCTCGTCCCCGGCTACGGCCACGGCGACCCCGTCTGGAGCGCCACCGCCTCCCGCGACTTCTGGCCCCTTCTCACCTGACCCCGCCCCGGCGTACGGCAGGCGCGGCCCGGCGCCGCTCCCCGGCGTGAGGCGGGACCGGGGCTGGTCTCGGAGGGGTCCCGATTGCCGTAAGGTGTACTCCCATAGTGCTCAGGCCGTCGCGACGAGATCCGGCGGCCTGTCGGCGCGGGCGATTAGCTCAGCGGTAGAGCACTCGCCTTACAAGCGAGGGGTCACTGGTTCGAACCCAGTATCGCCCACCGAGGCCCCCTGACCCGCGAGGTCAGGGGGCTCATCGTCGTCGCGGCGGGGACGTGCGGCGTTCGATGACCCCTCGCCTCTCCGGCCGGGGCGCCGGTGGATCCGGCCGCCGGGCGGAGCGGGGCGGGGCGGGCCGGGGTGCCCGGTGATCGCCGGGGGCGGGGGCCGTGGCGGGATTGTCGGGGCCGGCTGGGATGATCGGGGGCGTGGTCGAATCCCCTCCCTTTCCCGTGGACCTCGTGCGCCTTCCCGGCGGCGACGTCATGATGCTGCCCGCCGTCTGGCCGGTCCGGCTCACCCCTCTGCAGCAGCTCGAACTCGCCGACCGTCTCCGCGCCCACGCCCTCGAGGGCGCGCCGGACCTGTCGTAGCCGCTCGGGGGAGCTGCGCCGGGGCCGGGCTCAGCCGGTCGTGATGGGGACGGTGGCGGGGCCGCGGAGGTTGATGCGGCCGTTCCAGGTGACCTCCCCGTCGAGGGCGAGGCCGGGGAAGCGGGAGGTCAGCCGGGTCAGGGCGACGCGGCCCTCCAGCCGGGCCAGATGGGCCCCCAGGCAGAAGTGCGGGCCGCCGCCGAAGGAGAGGTGGCGGCGGGCGTCGGGGCGGTCCAGGCGGAGCCGGTCCGCGTCCGGGCCCCAGAAGGACTCGTCGCGGTTGGCCGAGGCGAGCACCACGGACACGAACGAGTCCGGCGGGATGACGCGGCCGCCCACGGCGTACGGCTCGACGGTGACGCGCCGGGTCTGCTGGACCGGGCTGTCGTAGCGGAGGAGCTCCTCGACGGCGTTGGCGCCCAGCTCCGGATGGGCGCGCAGCAGCGCGAGCTGGCCGGGGTTGCGCAGCAGCGCGACGGTCCCGCCGGCGATCAGGTTGACCGTCGTCTCGTGCCCGGCCACGTACAGCAGGACCACCTGGGCGGCGAGCTCGTCGTCGCTGAGGACGTCCCCGTCCTCCTCGGCGGCGATGAGCGCGCTCAGCAGGTCGTCCGCGGGCTCGGCGCGCTTGCGGGCGATGAGCTCGCGGGCGACCGCGTCGAGGCCGGCCCTGGCCCGGTCGATGGCGTCGAGGACCTCCTCCTCGAAGACGGGTTCGAGGGCGCGCACGAGGGTGCCGCTCATGTCCCGGATCGCCGCGTGCTCCGCCGGGTCCGTGCCGAGCATCCGGGAGATCACGGCGAACGGGAGCGGGAACGCCAGCGAGGTCACCAGGTCCGCCCGGCCGGCCTCCTCGATCTCGTCCAGGTAGCCGTCCACGAGGCGGGCGATCTCCGGTTCGAGGGCGGCGATCCGGCGCGGCGTGAACACGCGGGACACCAGGGAACGCAGCCGGGTGTGGTCGGGCGGGTCCCGGTCGAGCATGGACAGCGTGAGGGTGCCCTGGTCCTGGCTCCGCAGCCGGTCCCGGACCTCGGCCAGGGGGCCGGTCCGGATCCGCCCCTCGTCCACCGAGAGGCCGGCGCGCAGGGCCTCCGCGGCGTCCTCGTAGCGCGACAGGATCCAGAACCCGAGCGGGTGCTCCTGCACCGGGTCGGCCTCGCGGAGGCGGCTGTAGGCGGGGTACGGGTCGTCGGTGAAGCCGGGCTCGAACGGGTTGAACATCGTCTCGGGGGTCGCGGTCATCGGTGTCCTCCGATGGTCATGCGCACGAACGGCGCGGGAACGGCAGCCGCCCGCACAGCCGTACGGCTCGCGCGGGCGGCGAGGCGGCGGGTGAGGCCGCGGGGACGGCCCGCCGGGGCGGGACCGGGTGGAGGTTCCGCGCGGATTCCGCGTTCCGCGCGTTCCCGGGGGCTTGCGGGGCGGGGGCGTCGGCGGGGGGAAGCGTCGCCGCGTCCGCCGGATCCGCCGCGCCCGCCGCGCCCGCCGCGCCCGCCGCGGCGAGGGTGCGGCGGTGGCGCGCGTGCAGGGCGGCCAGGTCCGGGTGGTCGTGGTGCGCGTCGAGCAGCAGCCGGGCCGCGGGCATCGCGGCGGCCAGCTCGCCCCGGAGCCGGGCCAGCGCGGGGGCCAGGTCCGCCGGCCGCTCCTCCAGCACCGCGTCGAGCCGGGCGTCGAAGGCCCGGTACCACCGCGCCTGGACCTCCCTGAGCAGCCCGCCGAGCCCCCCGAACTCCGCCTCGACCTCCGCCGCGAGATCACGGGGCACCTCGGGCCGCCCGGCCGCCGCGACGCCGTCCAGGACCCGCCTGACCAGGCGGTGACGGCGATGTACGTCGTTCCACGCCATCGTGAAACACCTACTCAATGTCGGTTACATACACTGTGTATGTTGTATTCTTCGTGCATGCCACCCGTCAAGAGCCGCAGGGAGCAGTACTCGGAGGCGACCAGGGCGGCGCTGCTCGACGCGGCGACGCGCCGGTTCGCCCGGTACGGCTACGCGGGCACGGCCCTGGAGGACGTCGCGTCCGACATCCAGGCGACCCGCGGCGCGGTCTACCACCACTTCGCCGGCAAGACCGCCCTCTTCCAGGCGGTGGTGGAGGCCCTGGAGGCCGACGTGATGGCCCGCATCCTGGAGGCGGCCGCCACCGAGGCCGACCCGTGGGACGGCGCGCTGGCCGCCCTCGACGTGTTCCTCGACCGCTGCTGCGACCCGGTCTACGGCCGCGTCGTGTGGCAGGAGGGGCCGATCGCCCTCGGCTGGAAGTGCTGGCACGAGCTCGAGCTCAAGTACGCCTACGGCCTGGTCGAGCAGCTCCTGCTCACCCTCCAGGCGGCCGGCCACCTGCCCGCCCTGCCCCTGGAACCCATGACCCGCATCACCTTCCACATCCTCGGGGCCGCCGGCATGGCCCTCGCCGAGGCCCCGGAGCCCGACAAGGCCCGGGTCCGCGCCGAATACCGCCAGGCCATCACCCACCTCCTGGCCGGCGCCCGCGTCGCCCGCCCCTGACCGCCCCCGCCGTACCCCCTGGCGTACGGCGGGCCGTACGCCCCGGCCCGGGCGCCGATGCGGAGAATGTCGGCGGGTGCTGGTAGACCATGGGGCATGGGTGTCACTGTTGACGAGTTCCTGGAGATGCTGGAGCGGCTGCCGGCGGTGAAGCAGGGCGCGGGGGGCGACTGGATCTCCTTCAAGGTGCGCGACAAGGGCTTCGGCTACCTGTGGGAGAAGACCCGCACCGTCGGCCTCAAGGCCACCCTGGAGGAGCAGCGCGCCCTGGTCGCCGAGCGGCCCGATGTCTTCGAGAGGCAGTTCGACGCCGGCCGCTTCGGCTGGGTCGTCGTCCACCTCGACAAGATCGACCCCGACGAGCTCTTCGAGCTGACCGTCGAGGCCTGGTGCCTCACCGCCCCCGCCCCGATGGTCGAGGAGTTCGAGTCGTCAGAATTGGCCGCCCGCCTTTTCGGCGCGTGACACCGCCCGTTATCCCATTGCCGCAAAAAGGCCGGCCCACGCCCTGAGATCGCCGCGCGCATTTCGTGACCGCTGTGTCCGGAGTGGCGGAAATCTGATGTCTCGCCAAATCCCGGAGCGGGTATGGGTTCTGTGGAGAGGTCGACTGTTCCATGGCGGCGGTCCCGGATCCCTCGGGCGGTGGCATGCGCAAATGGTTTTCCAGGATTCGGGACCAGGTCGATAACTACCTCGCGCTCACCCTCGCCGTCGTCTTCAGCGTCCTCGGCCTCCTCAACCTCAGCGACGCCGAGGTCATGGGAAACGCCATGCTCGCCACCCTGGCCGTCCTGGCCTTCTCCATGATCCGCGACCGCGCCCGGCGCAACGAAGAGCGCGAAGCCGAGGGGGCGGCGCTCCGGGAGACCGCGGATCGCCTCGGGAAGGGCCTGGTGACCCTGCGCCGTCTGGAGGAGGCGGTCACCAGGTTCGACGATGTGCGCGGCGCGCTGGCGGGAGTGGCCGAGCTGGAAGTGGTGACCGGCGAGCGGGCCATCGCGGCCGCTTTCGAGGCCGCGCGCGAGCACACCGATTTCTGGGAATTCAAAGGCGGCACCGGCACCTATCTGCGCGCCAGGACGCTGCCTGAGCTGGCGATGCGCGCCAGGCGCAGGAACCAGCCAATCAAGGTGCGCGTGGACATACTGGATCCGTCCGACATCGGGGTGTGCTCGGGTTACGCGGCATTCAATGCCGCGCACGAGCTGTCGTCGCCAGGCGGCGAGCCATGGGATGTCCGGCTCGTGCGCCTGAACTGTTACGCGACCGTCCTGGCCGCCTGCTGGTATTGGCGGCACTCGCCCCTGGAGGTCGAGCTCGGGTTGTCCTCGACCTGGTCATCACAGCGCTTCGACGTCAGCGCCACCTGCATGCTCACCACCGTCTGCGGCAACGGCTGGCCCGCCTACCGGCTTCCGGCCGAGGGCCGTCTCCACGCCGATTACCGGACGGCCCTCGCGGTCGCCTTCAGGCAGGCGCGAACCCTTCCGATCAAGGATGCGGCCGGCGTGCCGCTGGCCCTCTCCCCGGCTCCCGACGAGGTTCCCGGGCTTTTCGCCCGGCTCGGCCTGGATCTCGACCCGGCCTTCGGTGGCGACGAGGTCAAGCGAATCGTTCACCTGGCGGTCAGCGCGCGGAATCCCTACGACGATTGAGCCGGACCCTCTCCTCCCGCCCCGTCTAGAAAAGGGTCAGGGGTTCGGTTTCCGTGGGGGTGGGGAGGGCGGGGAGGGTGGGGAGACGGGTGCGGATCTGGGCGTGGAAGCGGCGGGCCAGGGGGAGGGCCTCGGCGTTGTCGGGGGTGTGGATGAAGACGGTGGGGGAGCGGCCCTCGGCGAGCCAGGCGGTGACCTTCTCCGTCCAGGGGGCCCAGCCGTTCTCCGTCTCCTCGGCGGAGTCGCGGCCTATGTAGCGGATTATGGGATGGGCCGTGAGCGCTTCGCGGCGGCTGGGGAGGCGTGGTTTCTTGGTCCAGGATTCGCGCTCGGCGTCGGTGGCGGGCGGGGCGCGGAAAAGGGTCTCGGTGTCGAAGGGGATCCATTCGGCGCCCGCGCGGGTGAGGACCTGTTCCAGGCGGCGCTCGGCGCGGGGGTCGGTGAAGAACGCGGGGTGCCGCACCTCCACGGCGTAGCGGTGGGCCCGGGGGAGGCGGTGGAGGAAGGACGCCAGAGAGCCCAGGTCGGTGGGGCCGAACGCGGCCGGGAGCTGGATCCACAGGGCGTGCGCCCGGGGGCCGAGGGGTTCGATCGCGTCCAGGAAGGCGGTCAGGTCCTCGCCGGTGTCCGCGAGGCGGCGTTCGTGGGTGATCGTCCTGGGCAGCTTGAGGACGAAGCGGAAGTCCTCGTCCGTCTGCGCCGCCCAGGTCTCCACCGTGCTCCTCGCCGGGGTCGCGTAGAAGGTGGTGTTGCCCTCCACCGCGTTGCACCAGGTGGCGTACGCCCGCAGGCGCTCGGCCGGCGCGAGCGGATGGGGGAGGAAGCGCCCGCGCCACGGCGCGTGAGTCCACATCGCGCATCCCACATGAAGCCGCATGGGCCCGACCTTATCGCCCGCCGCCGCGCCGCCGCCCCTGGCCGCGATGGCCGCCCCCGCGCGCGAAGGCCCTCTCCGGCCCGTGCGGCTCGCGGCGGTGGGGCGCGTACGGCTCGCGGCCGGGCGCGTGCCGTACCGGGGGAGGAGGACGGTAGAGGCGGGGCGGGCGGGGTAGGAGGGGCGGGCCTGGGATGGCGAGGAGGGGGAGGCCGTGCCGGACGTCGGGGGGCTGGTGGTCGACGCGCGGGAGCGCGGGCTGGCCGGGGACGGGGTGACGAACGATCAGCCGGCGCTGGCCGCGCTGGTGAACGAGCTGGGGCGGGCCTGCGCGCGCGACGGGCTGCGGCGCGCCATCCGGTGCCCGGCCGGGGTGTACCTGATCAGGGGCGCGGGGACCGTGTGGCGCAGCGGGGTCTCGCTGCTGGGGGACGGGCCGGGCCTGACACGGTTCGTGCTGTCCAACGAGGGCAGCCCGGGCGTGCCGGTGCCGCTGGCGTACTTCACCGCGCTCCAGCACGGGGCGAGCCGGGAGCACCACGTCGCCGACTGCACGTTCGCCGGCTTCGAGATCGACGGGTCGCGCGTGGAGCTGGACCGGTACGACCCGCTGGCCAAGGGCCTCGGGCTCCAGTACGTCCTGCGCGGGCGGTTCCGGGACCTGTACGTCCACCACACGGCGGCGACGGGCCTGGGCTGCGACTTCCTGCAGGACACGATCGTGTCGGGGGTCCTGGCCGAGGGCTGCGGGCGGCTGGACACCGGGCAGCAGATGGGCGGGGCCGGGATCGGCATCGGCATCGGCGGCTGGGGCGCGAGCGAGCGCCTGGTCATCAGCGCGTGCGCCGCGGTGGGCAACGGCACGAACGGGATCTTCCTGGAGCTCCAGCAGGCCGACTGGGTCCGCCCGCGCGGCATCACGATCACCGGCTGCCACGCCTCCGACAACCGCCTGGGCATCTCCGACTGGGGCGCGGAGGGGCTGGTGGTGACCGGGTGCACGATGACCGGGAACCACATCGCCGGGTTCGACGTGTCCGGGCACGGCACGTCGCAGGTGGCCGGGCGCGGCGGGCTGGTGACCGGCTGCCTGATCGACGGGAACGTCCGCGAGGGCGTCGTGATCGGCGACACGCCGGGGCCGTACGCGATCCGCGGCAACCGGATCAGCGACAACGGCGGCCACGGGTACCGCCACTACGACTTCGTGCACCGGGGGAGCCCCGCCGAGGCGATCGTGGTGGAGGACAACGACGTCTTCGGGAACGCGCTGGACGGCATCCACGTGGCGGCCCGGATGAACGACGGCTTCATCACCGGCAACCGGGTGCGCGACAACGGCGGCCGCGGCGAGCCCGCCGCCTCGGGGACCGTGGGCCGCTGCACCGAGACGTCCCTGCGCGACCCGGCGGCGAACTGGCGCACCGACGGGCATCGCGGCAAGACCGTGACCGTGGGCGCGCAGGACGCGATCGTCACCGGGAACAGCGCCGACGAGCTGGCCCTCGCGCCCTACCGCCCGGGCGCGACCACCGCCTGGCGCCACGGCACCCCGCCCGCCGGCGAGCAGTACACCCTGTCCGCGGCCCCGCCCGTGCGCGGCGGCGTGGTCCTGAAGTCCACGCTGGCCGACCTCACCCTGCGCGGCAACCGCGTGTGGGACGCCAAGGGCGGCCAGACCCACGCCCTGTACGTCATCGACGAGTGCGACCCGGGCGACCTGTCCGGCAACGACCTGCGCGGCCCGGTCAGGGCCTGAGACCGCGGGGATCGGCGGCTACGCGGGCGTGCGGGTCATCGGGATGTGCGCGATCCCGTCCTCGTCGAACGCCGGGCCGGTGACCGCGAAGCCGTACCGCTCGTAGAAGCCCCGCAGGCCCGCCTGCGCGTCCAGCCGGGACACCCGCTCGCCGATCACGTCGAGCGCCGTCTGGACGAGCCGCCCGGCCAGTCCGCGCCCGCGCGCGTGCTTGGCGGTGGCGACCCGCCCGATCCGCGCGCTCCCGTCGGGCTCCTCCAGGATGCGCAGGTACGCCACGGGCCCGCCGCCGTCCTCGCACACCCACACGTGCCGCGCCCCCGGCTCGTCGTCCCGCCCGTCGATCTCCGGGTAGGCGCAGCCCTGCTCCACGACGAACACGTCCATCCGCAGCTTCAGCAGCGCGTACAGGGTGTCGACGCCGAGCTCGGAGAACGCCGCGACGCGGACCTCCATCTCCTCCACCCGCATGATCCTAGTCCCGCCCCCTCCACGGCCCCGGCGCTCCCGCCCCGCGCGGCGAGCCGCGCCCCCGGGCGCGCCCCGCGCTCTCCCGCGTCTTCGCGCGCCCCGGCGCGCGCACGGTGGCGGGTGCCGGAATCGAACCGGCCCGATGCGGCTTATGAAACCGCCGAGCACCCAGCACTCTCACCCGCCGTGACGATCACGGTCCCAGGGTCCCGGCCGCCGCCCCCGCACGGCAACGGATTTTCCCGCTGCTCCCTGCTCCCCGTTCCCCGCCCCGCTCCCGGCGCGCTCACCGGCCGTGGCCGCACGGGCCCATCCGAGGCTGCCACGGCCGGCCGTGGCCTCACGGTCGCTCCGCCAGCCGGTCCAGCGCCTGCCGGTCCAGGACTCGGACCGCGCCGGGGAGGAGCGTGATCAGGCCGTCCCGCTCCAGGGACTTCAGCGCCCGGTTGACGCTGACGCGGGTCGCGCCGACCTCCGCCGCCAGGCCGGACTGGCCCCCGTGCAGCGGGACCTGCCCGCCGGCGGCCCGCCGTACCAGCCAGGAGGCGACGCGGGCGGGGACGGGGAGCAGGGCGATGTCGGCGAGGCGGTCGCCGAGGTCGCAGACGGTCTCGGCGAGCGTGCGCAGCAGGCGGGCGGCCACGGCGGGCTCGGACTCCACGAGGGCCAGTACGGCGGCGCGCGGGAGGTAGGCGACCTCGACCGGCGTGAGCGCGGTCAGCGTGGCCAGGTGCGGGCGGCCCGCGATCAGGGCGGCCTTGTCGAAGGCACGCGGCGCGGCGGAGACGGCGGAGACCAGCTCGCGCCCGTCCGGGCCGGTCCTGGACGCCTTGACCCGGCCGCCGAGCAGGACCAGCAGGTGATCCACGGGGTCGCCGGCCGTGCACAGGATCTGCCCGGCCGGGTAGCGGCGGCGGCGCGCGGCGGACTCCAGCTCGCGCAGCCGCTCGGGGGGCAGGCCGCGCAGCATCGGCAGCCCGGCGAGCGAGGAGGTCATGTATCCCGTGATACAGCAGCGGCGTCGCCGACGTGACTGCGGGCCCGCCGCGGGCGGCCGTAGGTTGCCGGGCATGGCGAGATTCGTGCTTCAGATGACGTTCAAGGGCGACTCCGGCCGGCGGCTGGCGGCGCGGCCGGCCCACCGCGAGCACCTGCGGGGGCTGCTCGGCGCCGGGAAGCTGGTAACGGCGGGGCCCTGGGGCGACGACAGCGGGGCCCTGCACGTGTACGAGGTGGCGGGTGAGGAGGAGCTGCGGGAGATCCTCGCGCGAGATCCCTACACCGGGGCGGACGCCTATGAGATCACCCTGATCAGGGAGTGGCGGCCGATCCTGCCCTGACGGCGGCGGTCACGGGCGGATTGCGGGCGGGTCTCGAAAGCGTCAAGGCGTCTTGTCAGGTCACGATCTTGGCGAGATGTTGCGCTCGCTCTTCACTTCGTCCGGTTCGACCGGGAGGAACGGCGTGCCTAAGACAGCAGGGCGCGGCCTGGTGGCCGTGGTGCCGACGGCGCTCGCGATCGTGGTGGCGGGGATCCCGCCCGCGCACGCGGCCGCGGAACCGAGCATCAAGATCGAGCAGGGCCGGACGCAGCCGGTGTTCTCGTACGCCGACGCCGTGCGCGAGCACGTGTACGTCGAGGCGGACGTGGACAGCGACGGCGACGGGAAGAAGGACCGGGTCCGGGTGGACGTCATCCGGCCGAAGGAGTCCGGGCCGCGCCTCAAGGTGCCGGTGATCATCGACGAGAGTCCGTACTACGACAACTCCGGGCGCGGCAACGAGGCCGAGCGCAAGGTCTACGACGCCGCCGGGAACCTGGCGAGGTTCCCGCTGTTCTACGACAACTACTTCGTGCCGCGCGGCTACGCGGTGCTGAACGTGGACATGGTCGGCACGACGCGGTCCGACGGGTGCCCGGACACCGGCGGGCGGGCCGACGTGCTGGGCGGCAAGGCCGTGATCGACTGGCTGAACGGCCGCGCCCCGGCCTACCGTGCCGACGGCACGCCCGTCGCCGCCGACTGGACCACCGGCCAGGCCGCGATGATCGGCAAGTCGTACGACGGCACGCTGGCCAACGCGGTCGCCGCGACCGGCGTCGAGGGGCTGCGCACGATCGTGCCGATCTCCGCGATCAGCACGTGGTACCGCTACCAGCGGTCCAACGGCGTGATCTACAACTACGACTACATGTCCTGGCTGGCCAACTACGTGGACACCGACCCCGAGGCCAAGTGCGCCGCCGTACGGGCGAGGATGGACGCCGAGGACGCCGACGACACCGGCAACCACAACGAGTTCTGGCGCGAGCGCGACTACATCGCCGGGTCGCTGGCCGACGTGTCCAAGGTGAAGGCGAGCGTCTTCGCGATCCACACCACCAACGACCTCAACGTCAAGCCCGACCACTTCTCCGAGTGGTGGAAGGCCCTGGCGGCCAGGGGCGTCCCGCGCAAGGTGTGGGTGGGCCAGTACCACCACGTGGACCCGTTCGACTTCCGCCGTGACGTGTGGGTGGACACGCTGCACCGCTGGTTCGACCACTGGCTGCACGGCGTCCAGAACGGGATCATGCGCGAGCCCCGCGCCGACGTGCAGGTCGCCCCGGACCGGTGGATCACCCAGCGCGACTGGCCGGCGCCGCTCGCCGTGAAGGTGCCGCTGCACCCGCGCGCCGACGGCTCCCTCGGCCTGCTGCCCGCGGGCGGCGGCGCGTCCGCGACGTACACCGACGTCCGCCAGCCCGAGGACGCCATGGTCGCCGACGTGGGCACGCCCAAGCCGGGCCGGGCCGCGTTCGTCACCGGCGAGCTGCCGATCGACCTGCGCCTGTCCGGCACCCCCGTCGTGGACCTGCGGCTCAAGCTCGACCGGCCGACGGCGAACCTGACCGCGCTGCTCGTGGACTTCGGCACGGACACGCGCGTGGACTGGCGGCGCGGCCAGGGCATCACCACGATCGCCGAGGAGGACTGCCACGGCGAGTCCACCGCCGCCGACGACGCCTGCTACAAGAAGACCGTCACCAACGTCGCCGAGCAGCCCCTGGAGATCGTCGCCCGCGGCTGGATCGACGTGCAGAACCGGAACTCCCTGACCACGTCCGAGCCGCTGCCGCCCGGGGAGTACGGCCGGGTGCGGTGGCAGACCCTGCCCCACGACTACGTGTTCAAGAAGGGTCACCGCCTCGGCCTGGTGCTCGCGGGCACCGACGCGAACTTCAGCCAGGAGGCGGCCACCGGGGCGCAGGTGACCGTGGACCTGGCCGGGAGCAAGGTCCTGGTGCCGCTGGTGCTCAGCCGCCCGCTCGGCCAGTCGGACCTGAAGGCGAAGACGGAGTGGCGGGGGCCGGGCTTCATCCCGCTCCCGGTGCCGCGGGTGCCGTTCTTCTAGCCGTCTCGCGGGCGTCCCGAGAGCGTCCCGAGGGCGTCCCGCAGGGTCCTCCGGCCGCGCCCGTACGGCGGCGGGCGCGGCCCGGCGGGGAGCCGGGGCGGGCCGCGGTTCCACGGGGGCCCGGGCCACGGCATCGCCGTGGCCCGGGCCCTCCGGTTTCCCGGGCGCCGGCCGCGCCCTTCGTTTTCGCCGGCCTCGTTTCCCGGGAAACGGCGCGACCGGATTAATCCGTGCCGGGTTCGAGCGGATTTTCCCGGGACCACCAGCGTAAATGTGCGATTACATGACAGTAATCTTGACTCCTCGGTGGGGGCCTCTTAGTATCCCTATGGTGCGTAAATGAGGTGACAGTGAGACGCTGAGGAACGCCTACCGGCCGAAAACCATTTCCTGCGGATGGCTCCTCGATTCACTCATACCGATTATCGGGGTTTGTGACTTCGCGACCGCGGATCTGTCCTCCGCGATGCCGCGATATCCGTCAGAGGCGGAAATGGGCGCTTGATTCGGTACGGCCGTGATGGGCCGGGAGGCGCTCCGCTTCAGGGGGTTTGGTGTTCGTACTGCAAGGCGCGGCCAGGCCGGCCGCCGAGGTCCGTGCGCCGCGCAGGGCCGGGAGGGGCCTGCCCGAGGAGAGACTGCTGGAGCTGTACCTCTCGCGGATCGACGAGACGGACGTCGAGCTGGAGGTGCCCGACTGGCAGGACCCGGCGGTGGCGGCGTCGCTGATCGCGGAGGACGCGATGGCGCGGGGCCGCAACACCGTCTACGTCACCGGCGACGAGCTGGTCGACCCGGCGCTGACGCGATTCGACGCGATGCCCGGGGTCCGCGCGGTGCGGCTCCACGGCGCGCGGAACCCCCTGCGCGACCTGGTGGCCTATCACAACGCGCAGGCCCTGGGCGTGCTCGGCTTCTCCTCCTACTTCGGCGCCACCCCCCGCATCGACCCCGCCGACCTGGTGGTCCTCGACGCCGGGCGGATGCCCGAGGGGCTGGTCGGGAGCCTGTTCATGGTGCGGGTGGACCGGCGCCTGCAGCCCCAGGCGTACGGGGAACTGCGCGCGCTGCTCGGCCGGCCCGACCCCGGACGCCGCGGCGTGAAGGTGATCGAACCCCCGGAGTGGGCGCGCGTGGCGGGCCGCGCCGCCGAGCTCCTGACCGGCCTGCTCTGCGGGAACGAGACGCAGTTCGTCTGGCTGCGGCTGCAGCCGTTCCTGCGCGACTGCGAGGTCGTGGTGCGCCCCGACGACATCGAGATCCGGCCGCCGCACCGGATGCTCCGGGCGCTCCCGGGCTACCGGCACGCCGGGCAGCGGGTGCACCTGGGCGCGGCGTCCGGGGCCCGGGCCGCAGGCGAGGACGCCGGGGGGCCGGAGCGGCCGGAGACCGCCGCCCTCTCGCCCAGCGTCCGCTACGCCGTGGACTACCTGCGCGCCCGCTTCGCCGACCCGGACCTGACCCTGAACCAGGTCGCGCACGCGGTCTACGTCAGCCGCTACCACCTGTCCCGCAGCTTCCGCGACCAGACCGGGCAGCGCTTCATCGACTTCGTGACCATGCTGCGGATGAACGAGGCCCGGTTCCTGCTCAGGGAGACCGACACCTCCATCACCGACATCGCCCGCGCCGTCGGATATCGGGAACTCAGCCATTTCCAGCGGACTTTCAAGAAACGATTTGGAATGTCCGCATCCGGCTACCGGGCGGAGGCGCAGCGCCGCGAACTCGACGCGCGCTCCCGGGGACGTGGCCTGTCCCCGGTGTGACGCCCTGCGACACCGGAAACGCGAACAACGGTCGCGTTTCCGGTGATTTCCACGGAAATCCCGTTCCGCCCGCCGTTCAGTGGCAGCAGCTCTCCGGAGCCCACCCCGGGCGGTGCCAGTAGTGCTCCGCCCGGACCCTCGCCGACGCCCGCGGCGGCCCGGCCGTCACCGCCGCCGCGGCGGCCCTGGCCGGTGACCGGAACGGGGCGAGCAGGTCCGCCACCGTGTGCGGCACCCCCCGGACGAACACCGTCCGCACGGCCGCGGCGCTGCGGATGTCGGACAGCGGGTCGCCCTCGACGGCGACCAGGTCCGCGAACGCGCCGGGGGCGACCACGCCCAGCACGCCGCCGTACCCCAGCGCCCGCGCGGCGTCGCCGGTCGCCGTGAGCAGCGCCTCCCTGGGGGTGAAACCGTGCTTGACCAGCGCGCGGAGGTTCTGGTGGATGCTGATCCCGACGTCGTCGAGCGGGGCGTCGGTCCCCGCGACCACCAGCCCGCCCGCGCGGTGCACCCGCAGCAGCGCGTCCACCATCCCGGCGGTGATCCGGTGGTAGAGCTCCGCGTGCGGGCCGCCCGCGCCGTCGGCCTTGGCCACCAGCCGCTCGTACTCCCAGTCCGGGAACAGGACCCTCGTGCGCTCGTCCTCCACCAGCGAGCGGTCCTCGGCCAGCAGCCCGGTCGCGAAGATCGTCGTCGAGGACACCCACATCCCCGTCGCGGCCAGCAGCTCGACGGCGTCGGCGGACATCCGGTAGCGGTTGTGGCTGAGCGTGCGGGAGTAGCCGAGCCGGTGCCCGCCGCCCGGGTGCTCCATCCCGTCCAGCCCGCTGTGCGCCGCCGGGTACAGGTAGTGCGAGGTGACCGGGATCCCCGCGGCGTGCGCGCGCTCCACGGCCCGGCGCTCCAGCGGCACCGGCAGCCGCATGTACAGCTTGACCAGGTCGTAGTCGAGGCCGACGGCCCGGTCGAGCTCGCGCTCCAGTTGCGCGGCCGACATCGTGGTGCGCATGCAGTTGTAGGAGGCCCGGGTGCCGTCGATCGCCTCGCCGGAGCCGAGGTAGCGGGGGCCGACCCGGGTCCCGGCCTCCAGCGCCTCGCGGTTCTCGACCATCTGGTAGGCGGGGTCGCCGGGGGAGCGGCTGGTCGTGACGCCGTAGGCCAGCCATAAGCGGCCCTGCCGGTCGCCCCACTGCCGCCCCCGCATGTGCCAGTGGTTGTGGGTGTCGATCAGGCCCGGCAGCACGGTGAGGCCGGACAGGTCCACGACGCGGGCCCCGCCGGCCGCGCGGGAGGCCGTGGGCACGACCGCCGCGATCCGGTCCCCCTTGAGCACGATGTCGACCTCGTGCCGGAGCCCGCCCGCCCGGCCGTCCCACACCGCGCCCGCGCGGAGCACCACGTGCTCGGTCGCGCGGGCGGGCCGGTACGGCAGGGCGGCGGCCACCGTGCGCGGAGGGCCGCCGCCGAGGCCGGTGAGCCGCAGCCGCCCGTTGGACAGGTACAACAGCCGGTCGCCGCCCACGGACAGCGAGTCGGTCACCTCGCCGGTGAGCCGCACCGGCGGGCCGGTGATCACCCCGTCCGGGCCCGCGGGGACCCGCCAGGCCAGGCTCTCGGCGCCGAACACGAACCCCTCCCGCGTCCACAGCGGGCCGTCGTCGCCGCGCGTGGACAGCGAGCGCTCGGGCGCCACCGCCTGGTAGCGCGGCTCCCCGCCGGCCAGGTCCACGGTGAGGATCTGGTTGTGCCCGGCCCCGGTCCGCCGGGAGTACGGCCGCAGGGCCGCCAGCGCGAGGCGGCGCCCGTCGGGGGACCAGCTCGGCCGGCCCGGCTGGTAGAGCGCGGGCAGCACCTGGGCGGTGGTGCGGGAGGCGGTGTCCAGGACCCACACGGCCCCCGCCTCGTCCTGGTAGGCGATCTTCGTGCCGTCCGGCGAGACCCGGGGCGTGAGCTGCGCGTCCGGCGCGTCGGTCAGCCGCTCGGACTCGCCCGTGGCCAGGTCCAGCCGCCACAGGTTGGCGGTCCCGGCCCGGTCGCTGACGTAGACGAGGGAGCGGCCGTCCGGGGTGAAGTCGGGATCGGAGGCGAAGTAGCCGTCATCGACGACCTTGCGGGGGACGCCGCCGACCGGCAGCACCCACAGCGCGTTGAGCGCCCGGAAGGCCACCTGCCGGCCGTCCCTGGACAGCACCGGGCTCGCGATGCCCTTGGCCTGCCGTACGGCGGTGGCGCCCAGGTCGCGGGGCGCGCGGCGGTAGCGGCGGGCGGCCAGGGGCAGGGCGGCGGTGAACGCGATCTCGCGGGCCGGGCCGGTGAGCCGGCGGCGGCGGACGCGGCCGCCGGCGGTGTACAGGAACTCCTGGGCGGAGAGCCAGGCCACCGGCAGCGGCGGCAGGTCCTCCCCGGTGACCACCGCCTGGCCGCCGACCACCAGGTCGGCCGCCGGGCCGTCCGGCCTGATGTAGGTGAGGCGGCCGTCGGGGGCGAACCCGGGCGCGGCCAGGGTCGCGCTCCCGGTGACCGGGCGCTCGCGCCGCCCGCTCGCCAGGTCCAGGACCTCGATGGCGGTGTCGTCCACGAGGTAGGCGAGCCGCCGCCCGTCCGGCGACCAGGCCGGGGCGGCGTACGCCCCGTCGGCCTCGGTGACCGGGACCGGCCCGCCGCCGTCGAGGTCCATCAGCCAGATCCGGCTGCGGTTGCCCCGGTCCGAGGCGAACGCGATCCGCCTGCCGTCCGGGGAGAAGCACGGCTCGGTGTCGTAGGAGGGGCCGGAGGTGAGCCGCTCGGCCCGCCCGCCGTCCGGCGCGACCGTCCACACGTCGTACACCCCGTCGCGGAAGCTCTGGAACAGGACGCGCGCCCCGTCGGGGGAGAACCGCGGCCGGGACGCGTCGTGGTCGAGCGGGGTGATCAGCCGGGCCCGGCCGCCCGAGACGGGCAGCGTCCAGATGCCGCCGGCGACGTCGATGGCCAGCGTGCGGCCGTCGGGGGAGGCGGCGACCGAGAGGTTCGCGCTCTCCCGCACGGTCAGGGTGCGCGGGGCGGTCCCGGCCGCGGAGGGCGCGGCCGAGGCGGTCCCGGCTCCCTGGGCCAGCCAGGTGAGCCCGGTGCCGGCGGTGAGCGCGCCGCCGAGCCGCAGCGTCCGGCGCCGTGAGATGTCCATCGGGTTCCTAGATCCTTCGGGCGGTGGTGTAGCGGGGCAGGTCGTTGTGGTCGGTGTGGAAGGCGATGCCGGTGAAGACCTCCTGCTCGGCCAGCAGCGCCATCACCGCCGGGGCCTGCTCGTCGTCGTGCTCGATGGCGACCCCGCCGCCGGGGCGCAGCAGCCGGGCGGCGGCCGCGGTGATGGCGCGGATGACCACGAGGCCGTCGTGCCCGGAGAACAGCGCCGGGCGCGGCTGGTGCTCCTCCCACTCCGGGGGGAGCACGCGCCCCTCCACGACGAAGGGCGGGTTCGCCAGCAGCAGGTCGAGGCGGCCGTCGAGCCCGGAGAGCAGCCCGGGCGCGGTGACGTCGCCCTCGTGGAGGCGGATCGGGGTGTCCCCGGCCGCCGCGCGGCGCGCCATGTTCCGGCGGGCCCACCGCAGCGCCTCCGGGTCGAGTTCCACCGCGTGCACGACGGCGTCCGGGCGGGCGTGGGCGACGGCCAGCGCGATCGCGGCCGAGCCGGCGCACAGGTCGGCCACCACCGGGTCCCGTACGCCCTCCAGCACGTCCAGGCCCCAGGCCAGCAGGGGCTCGGTGTGCTTGCGGGGCACGAAGACGCCGGGGCCGACCTCGATCTCGATGCCGCCGAGGAAGGCGCGGCCGGTGAGGTACTCCAGCGGGGTCCGGGCCGCGCGGCGGCGGACGAGCGCCTGGAAGCGGTCGCGGGCGTCCGGGTCGAGGGCGGTGCCCGGAGGGAGGTCCGCGGCCGGGCGGCCGAGGACGTGGGCGGCCAGGGTCTCGGCGTCGCGGCGCGGGTCCCAGGCCCCCGCTCCGGCCAGCGTCTTCTCGGCGTCGTCCAGCGCCTCGCCCAGCGTCCGGGGGCCTGTCATCGCGTTCCTTCCAGGACCTTCGCGGCGCACTCCAGGTCGGCGCGCTCGTGCAGGGCGGACAGGGCGAACCGGGCCAGCCCGGTGCCCTTGGCCACGGTGGGGAAGAAGGCCGGCAGGATCAGGATCCCGGCCTCCTTCAGCGCGGCGGCGGCCCGGAACGCCTCCTCCTCGGTGGGGAAGAGCGCGCCGCGCACCGGCGAGCGCAGCCCCGCGTTGACCAGCCGCCCGCCGGTGAGCGCGTCGAACGTCTCGGCGTTGCGCCACAGCCGCTCCTGCAGCCGGGCGACCTCGCCGTTGACGTGCAGCTCGGCGGCGGCCACGTTCGCGGCGAGCAGCGGCAGCATGATCGAGTGCCCGAACACCAGCGGGTTGGCGAACTTCCGCAGCACCCGGACGTCGGCCTCGGACGGGACCAGGGCGAACCCGCCGGAGCCGCCGAAGGCCTTGGACAGCGAGCCCGCGATCACGACGTTCTCCGGCAGCCGCCCGCCGAGGGCCTCGTAGGCGTATCCCGCGCCGCGGGCCCCGGTGATGGAGATGCCGTGGGCGTCGTCGACGTAGAGATGCCCGCCGTACGGCCGCAGGGCCGCGAGGATGCCCGCGACGTCGATCAGGCCGCCCATCGACCCGACGCCGTCCACGAGCACCACCGGAGTCCTGCCGGTCTCGCCGACCTCCCGCAGCGCCCGGTCCAGCGAGCCGGGGTCCGCCAGGTCGAACCGGTGGGCGGGGCCGATCTGGCCGAGCAGGCCGCGCAGGATCTGCATCGAGGAATGCGCCGTCTTCTCGATCAGGAACGCCGACCCGGCCGGCGCGATCGGGTAGCCGGGCAGCGCCCCGGTGCCGAGCAGCGGCAGCAGCCCGAGGTGGACGGTGCCGACCGAGGTGAAGGCGACCGCGCGGCTGCCGCCGTACATCTGGGACAGCAGGTCCTCCAGCTCGTGGAGGTAGTGCGGGCGCATCCGGTTGCGGGAGGAGGAGAAGTGCACCCCGAAGCGGCGCAGCGCCTCCTCCGCCGCGGCGATCAGCGCCGGGTGCTCCTCCAGCCCCAGGTAGGAGCACGAGACGAACTCCAGCGCCTCGCCGCCGCCGGCGAGCACCACTCTCTTGCCCTTCCTGGCGGTGATGGTGTGCCCCGTCAGGCCCTCGTCGAAGGCCCGGTCGAGCGCGTCGGAGGTGCGGCTGATCCGGGATTCGACCCAGTTGGGGGACCGGGTGCTCTGCGGCTGGGTCATGTCTCCTCGCTTGGGGGTAGACCGTCGAACATGCGGGCGCAGAGGTCCGCGTGCGTGGGGAGCGCGCCGCCGAAGAAGGCCCGCAGCTCGCCGAACACCGCCTCGAACCCCGCCTCGTCGCCGTCGTCGACGAGGTCGGCGACGTGCCGGATCCCCTCGGCGAGGGCCTTGCGGGCGTCCGGGGCGTTCGGGTTGGCCGCCTGCACGTCCCAGTACACCTCCGGCGTCCCCGACGCCACGCGGGCGAGCAGCGCGAGCAGCGCGCGGTGCGGCGGCGGCGCGATCGGCGCCAGGTCGCAGGCCCCGACGCCGAGCCGGGTCAGCGCGACCCCGAAGCCCAGCACGGCCGCGTGGGTGAGCGCCTGCGACGCGGCGGCGAGCCGGTCGTGGTCCCCGGCGCCCACCGGCACCGGGCGGGCGCCCCACTCGGCCAGCAGCCGCAGCAGCTCGGCCGCGGCCGGGCCGTCCCGGACGACGACGGCGGCGACGGGCCTGCCGGGGAACCCGAGGGACGGGGCGAACATCGGGTTGAGGCTGACCGCCTCCACGCCGGAGACGGCGCGCAGCGCCGGGACCACCGACCGCTTCACCGACAGCGTGTCGGCGAGCAGCGCGCCGGGCCGCAGGTGCGGGGCGAGGACCGGCAGCGCGGCCAGCGCCGTGCGCTCGGGCACGGCCAGCAGCACCAGGTCCGCCGCGCGCAGCTCGGCGATCAGGGCCGGGCCCGGATCGGTGGCGTCGCCGCCCGCCCCCGGGTCGGCGGGGTCGGCCGGGACGGCGGGGTCGGCCACGGTCACGGCGGCCCCGGACGCCTTCAGGGCCTCGGCGAACAGGCCGCCCACCGCCCCCGCGCCGCCGATCACCACGCTCCTGCGGAGCAGCCGCACCCCCGTCACGAGGCGCCCCCGACGGCGGGCCGCAGCGCCGTCCGCGCGACCGCGGTGAGCACCGCCCGCGACTTGACCACGGTCTCCTCGAACTCCTCCACCGGGTCGGACAGCGCCACGATCGCGCCGCCCACGCCGAAGGTCAGCCGCTCGCCGGCGGCGACCAGGGTGCGGATGACGATGCTGAGGTCGGCGGCCCCCGCGAGGGAGAACCAGCCGACGGAGCCCGAGTAGACGCCGCGCGGCCCCTCTTCGAGCCGGTCGATGATCTCCATGGTCCGGACCTTGGGCGCCCCGGTCATCGAGCCGCCGGGGAACGCCGCCCGCACGCAGCTCACCGCCGACTCCTCCGGCCGCAGCGTGCCCCTGATGGTGGAGACGAGCTGGTGGACCGGCGCGTAGGTCTCCACGTCGAAGAGCACCGGCACGTGCACCGAGCCGATCTCGCACACCCGGTTGAGGTCGTTGCGCAGAAGATCGACGATCATCAGGTTCTCCGCGCGGTCCTTCTCCCGCACGGACAGGTCGAGCCGGAGCAGCTCGTCCTCCTCGGGGGTACGGCCGCGCGGCCGGGTGCCCTTGATCGGCTTGGACTCCACGACGCCGTCGGCGCCGACGGACAGGAACCGCTCCGGGGAGGCGCTGAGCACCGCCACCCCGGCGAAGTCCAGGAACGCGCCGTAGGGCACCGGGCTGATCCGCCGCAGCCGGGAGTAGGTGTGCGCCGGGTCGATCGTCTCGTCGACGGTGACCATGTTGGTCAGGCAGATCTCGTAGGACTCGCCGAGCCGGATCTCCGCCAGGCAGGCGCCGACCCGCTTGAGGTACTCCGCCCTGCCGTGCCGGGGCCGCGCGGTGCCCAGCCGGTCCATGTCGGTGGAGTCCTCGGCGGTGAGCGTGCCCGCGCCCCCGGGCTCCGGGCCGGGCCCGGGCAGGGCGAGGAGTCGCAGCGCCGTCTCGTCCAGCCACGCGACGGCCGCCGCGTCGTCGCCGCCCGCGCTCAGCGCCAGCAGGTACGAGCGGTGCTCCACGTGGTCGATCGCGAGCATCCGGTCGGCGAAGATGAGCGCGGCGTCGGGGGTCTCCGCCTCGTGGGCGGCCGACCCGGAGGTCTCCGCCTTCAGCTCGTACCCGAGGTAGCCCACGTAGCCGAGGTTGAAGTCGAACGGCAGGCCGGGCGGCACCGGGACGGCCCGGTGGCGCAGCCGGTCGTCCAGGTAGCCGAAGAAGTCCCGGGGGACGCGTTCCTCGGTGCCGTCGGAGCGGCGCACCCGCACGACGCGCTCGGCGACGCGGTAGGTGAGGTACTCGGCCAGCGGCCCCCGGTCGTCGCCGAGGAAGGAGAACCGCGACTGCCCCTCGCGGACCTCGCTCGTGTCGAGCCAGAAGCTGCGCGGCGACCCGGCGAACAGCTCGCGGTGCGCGGCGGCGGCGTCCGGCTCGTGCTGGATCTCGCGGACGTGCACCCGCAGGCCCGCCGGGCCGTGGCCCACCGGACCCCGCGCCGAGGGCGCCGAGGGCACGGGCGGCATGGGCGGGGAGAGCCGCGCGGCCGCCGGGGAGGGCGCCGCGGACGGCGTCCCCGCCGGGTCCGCAGCGCCACGCTCGCCGTACACGCCGCCACGGCGCGGCCCGGCGTCGCCCGCGTCGGCCGCGGGCGGTCCGCCGGGGGACGGGCCGCCGCCGAGCACGAGGTCGCGGAAGTTGGCCAGGAGCTGCCTGCCGTACTCGCTGCTGATCGACTCGGGGTGGAACTGCACGCCCCACAGCGGCGCCGTGCGGTGCCGCAGCGCCATGAGCACGCCGTCCTCGGTCCAGGCCACGGGTTCGAGCGCGCCGGAGAGCCGGGTGACGGTGAGCGAGTGGTAGCGCACCACCGAGAACGGCGAGGGCAGCCCGGCGAAGAGGCCGCCGCCGGTGTGGTAGACCAGCGAGCTGCGGCCGTGCATGGGCTCCGGCGCCAGGTCCACCGTGCCGCCGAGCAGGTGCGCGATGCCCTGGTGCCCGAGGCACACCCCGAGCACCGGGAGGCCGGAGGCGCGGATGGCCCGCGCGCTGCCGCCCATGTCGCGCCCGCGGTCGGGCCGCCCGGGGCCCGGGGAGATCACCACGGCGTCGAACTCCGCGGCCGGCCGGGCGGGCAGCTCCTCGTCGTTGCGCAGCACCGTCGGCGCCCGCCCGGTGACCTCGCCGAGGAGCTGGTACAGGTTGTAGGTGAACGAGTCGTAGTTGTCGATCAGCAGTGTCCGCATGGGCGGTTCGTTCTCCAGCGGTTCGTCTCTCCGGGGCCTTCAGGTGTCCGCGGCCGTCGCCGGGGACCCGATGACCAGGTCCTCGACCCGGCAGGTCTCGGCGATGACCAGGTCGTACAGCGAGCGCAGGAAGCGCTGGTCGATGTTGTGCTCCGCGCCGTAGCGGGCGGCCCGGTCCTGCACGACGCCGATGCGGTGCGGCTGCATCATCGGCACGCCGTGCTCCCGCTTGTGCTCGGCGATGCGCACGCACAGCTCGATGCGCTCCCGCAGCACGTCGAGCAGCCGCAGGTCGATGGCGTCCAGTTCGGCGCGGAGCGCCTCCAGCCGGGCTTCCGGCGTGCTCATCGGGTTCTCCTCCTGCTTCGTTCGGGTCCTGCGCCGGCCGGGTCCCGCTCCGCGCGGGCCCCGGGTCAGCCGGGCATCGGGTGGGCGTAGAGGACGGGGACCTTGCCGCGCTCGGTGCGCGCGAACAGCTCGGGGGAGACCCGCTCGACGGTGAACCCGCGGCACTGCGCGCTGGACAGGACGGCCCGCAACTGCTGCGCGCCGCTGAGGCAGTCGACGACCGCCTCCCGGGTGATCCACTCGGGGGTCCGGTTCGACAGCAGCAGCCGCAGCCGGTACCCGTGCTCCTCGGGCAGCACCTGGAGCTGGCAGTCGGCCGGCTCGGTGACCCCGAGCCGCCCGAGCCGGCCCAGCAGCAGGTCCGAGGACACCACCTCGGTGTCGATGTTCAGCGAGGTCGCCGTACGGCCGTGCAGGGTCAGCAGCCGCGCGGGGCTGCCGCAGGGGCACGGTGTGCCGCCGAACACGCCGACGTCGCCGATGCGGTAGCGGAACAGTGCCATCCCGGTGTCGCTGAGCGCGGTCACGATCACCTCGCCGGTCTCGCCGTCCGGCAGCGGCTCCCCCGTGCGCTCGTCGACGACCTCGACGACCACCGCGTCCTCGTGCACGTGGTGGGTCGCGTCGCCGGTCCGCTCGCACTGGTAGCCGATCGGGCCCGTCTCGGAGGTCGAGTACGCCAGGGAGCGCACCTTCACGTGCGGCGCGGCCTCGGCGATCATCCGCATGCGGGCCCGGCCCAGCAGCTCGCCGATGTAGAAGAAGTGGCGCAGCGAGGCCGTCCGCCCGGGTTCGGCCCCGGTCAGCACCTCGACGCCGTACCCCGGGTTGGACGCCAGGGCGTCCACCGCGTGCTCCGCGATGACCTCGGCGGTGTCGGCCGGGCTGGTCTGGCTGGCCAGGGGGTACGCCCGGGCGCCCGCCAGCCGGATCACCTCCTGGGTGAACAGGAAGGCGCCGCCGCTCAGCTCGGCGGGGTAGAAGCAGTTGGCGATCCGCCGGGGCGGGGCCGACCGGGACGCCGCCCGCAGCCCGCGCGCGCCCAGGGTGCTCACCTGCAGGTTGAACTCCCAGGAGTGGTACATCATCTTCGGCTTGCTGGAGGTCCCGCTCGACCGGAGCACCATCCCGGGCCCGTCCCCGCCGAGCAGGAACTCGTCGGAGTGCGGCGGGCTGCCGTCGGCCAGGTCGTCGCTGCCCAGCAGGGGGAGGCCGGCCAGGTCGGCGGTGGTCATGCCCGGCTTGAGGTCCGGCCAGCGGCGGCGCACGGCCGGGGTGCGCAGCGCGGCGTCGAGCATCGCGGCGAAGTTGCGCTCCCGCAGCCGCTCCAGCTCCGCGCGGTCGAGCGCGTCCAGGTCGCCGGCCAGGGTGATCCTCGACGACGCGGGGGGAGGTGAGCTGCCGACCGCCTTCATGGGCCGCTCCTGTCCGGGGGACGACGGGGCTGGGACTGCCCAGATATACCTGCCGGGAAATGCGCTGGGACCCCGCTGGAGGACAACCGGCAACAAACGCGGCATGGCGCAACAAGGGACGTGCACGACCGCAACAAATCACTCGCCGCGCGCCGCCCCGCCGAGCACGATCGGTCGGGGACGACCCCACCACCCGGAACACCCCCCACGCGGAAGGCGATGCGATGCCGCAGTCAGGGCCCCAGCCAGGGCTCCAGCCAGAGCCGTCGTCAGGGCCGCCGCCGGGGCCGCCGGGGACGCCGCCGGGCCGCACCCTGCTGTCCCCCGAGGGCCGCGCCAGGCTCGCGGCGGACCCGGGCCTCGGCGGCGGGAACGTGCTGCGGTCGGCCCTGTCCGTCGCCGCGCACCCCGACCTGCCGTTCATCAGGTCGGGCAGGCCGCTGGCCGCCTGCGGGGGCGGGGCGCGCGCGGAGTTCAGCCTGCGGGAGCTCGACCGGCTGGTCCAGAGCTGGTCGGCGTACTACCTGGGCCGCGGCGTGCGCCCGCGCGACCGGGTCGCCGTCTACATCGAGGACTCGTTCGCCTACTCCGTGCACTTCCACGCGCTCGCCCAGATCGGCGCCATCGGGGTGCTGATCAACAGCAAGGCGCCGCCCGCGACGGCGCTGGAGCTGTGCCGCCGCACCGGCCCGGTCGGGCTGTACACCACCGAGTCCCGGGCCGCCTCGCTCGAACCCGAGCTGTCCGGGCCGGACGGCCCCCGGTGGACCGTCACCGCGGAGGACCTGCCCGCGCCGCCCGAGGCCGCGCTGCCGGAGGAGGCCCGGTTCCGGCACGCGCCGGAGGACCCGGTGTCGATCCTGCACTCCTCCGGCACCACGGGGATCCCCAAGCCGGCCGTGCAGACCCACCACTCCAGCATCGCGGGCCCGAGGTTCCGCCTCACGGGCTTCATCGACCCGCCCGAGGCCGTCATGATGGCCGCGCAGCCGCAGTCCCACCTCGGCTCGGTCATGTACGCCTGCTACGCGATCCTGGCCGGGACCCCGCTGGTGCCGCTGTACGACCCGACGGGCGCCGAGCTGGCCGCGGCGATCGCGGAGCACCGGCCGACCACGGTGATGGCCTTCGCGCACGCGTACGCCGAACTGGCCGAGACGGAGGTCGCCCCCGGCGCGCTGGACTCGGTGGACGGATGGGTGACCATGGGCGACGCGATCCACGAGGCCCACCTGCGGTCCATCCTGGCCAAGCGGGACCCCGGGCTGCCCCCGGCGGTGTTCTACGACCGGTTCGGCTCGACCGAGCTGGGCTGGGGGATCATGGTGCATCCCCGGTCGCTGGCGTCGCCCCGCGACGACCGGTGCGTGGGCAGGCCCGACGGGGTCGCCGAGGTCGCGGTGCTGCGCGAGGACGGCACGCGGGCCGGGCCCGGCGAGGTCGGCCTGTTCGCCGCCCGGGGCCCCACCATCACGGCCGGTTACTGGAACGACTCGGACACGACCTACCGAAGCCGGCTGGCCGGCTACTGGCTGTCGGGCGACCTGGCTTACCAGGACGCGGACGGCGACTTCTACCAGGTGGACCGGGCGGTGGACGCCATCGAGACCAGCGCCGGCACCGCCCACTCGGTGCGCATGGAGGAGTTCCTGCTCAGCGAGCTCCCGGCGATCGCCGACTGCGCCGTCGTCGCGGGCCGCCACCACGCCGAGACGGTGCCGGTCGCCGTGTGCGCCGCGGTGGACCCGGGCGTGGGCGCGGGGGAGCTGCTGGCCGCGGCCAACAAGGCGCTGCGCGCGGCGGGCCTGCCGGAGATCGCCGTGCTGGAGGTGGTCCCCTCGGCGGCCGACATCCCGCAGGGGGTGACCGGCAAGGTCCTCAAGCGCCTGCTGCGCGGCAGGTACGCCGCGCTCCACGAGTACCTGGCGGGACGCGACAGCGCCGCGGTCGCCACCACGATCGAGCTGCGGGAGCCGTGACGATGTACTCAGCGGTACGCGAGGCCGGGACGCCGTCCGCCAAGCCGTACGAGCGGATGGTGAACTGGGTCTACAACCCCGGCGACTTCAACCCGTCCCACCTGGACAAGATCATCGCCGACATCACCGACCGGTGGACGGCGCAGGCCGCCCGGCACGGGTTCGGCTTCCGGTTCGTCGAGGCCGGGGACCTGACCCCGGCCTGCTCGGACCGGCCGCGGCTGTGGCGCGACGGGGTGGACCTGCTGGAGACGCGGCAGTGCTACATCGTCGACGACATCGGCAACGACCCGCAGGCCGTGTCCTATCTGCACGCCATCTCGCGGGTCATCGACGCGAGCGACTCCATCGTGCTCAACCACGCGATGGTCGCGCCGGAGTGGCTGGAGCGCGACAAGCTCGCGATGGTCGGCCGGGCGGCGCAGCTCGGCCTGAAGGTGCCGAGGACCGTCGCGCTGCCGTTCCGCCGGCACGCCCGGGAGGGCCTGGAGATCGTGCGGCGCGAGATCGGCGACGGGCCCTACATACTCAAGGCCCGCGAGTCCGGGACCGGGTTCGGCGTGCTCAAGGCCGACACGTTCGAGCAGCTCCGCGCGGGGGTGGACATCGCCGCGCAGACCGGCAAGGGCTACCTGGTGCAGGAGTTCCTGCCCAACTCCGGCGACATCCGCGTGGCCCTGGTGGAGGGCGAGGTCGTCACGAGCATGGTGCGCGAGCAGAGCGCCGGGCGCTACCTGTCCAACATCGCGCAGGGCGGCGAGGCCCGCGCGGGCGCGGACTTCTCGCCCGTGCTGGACGACTGCCTGCGCGTGGTCCGCGAGCTGCGGGCGAGTTACCTGTGCGTGGACTTCCTGATCACCGACGACGGGCCGGTCTTCGGCGAGTGGTGCACGGTGATGGCCAACTTCTCGCAGTTCCCCGAGCCTGCGCGCTCGGAGCTGGCCGACGCGTTCTTCCGCTGGGCCGGGCGGCTGCTGGAACGGGACGCCCTCCCGGCCTGACGCCCGGGCTCAGGCGCCGCCGGCGGGGGAGTCCCGCTCGGCGGAGTCCCGCTCGGCCCACTCGGTGGCGAGCATCGCGTAGACCGCCACGTCGGCGCGGCGGCCCTTCAGCATCTCGCCCTGCACGAAGTACGCCTCCCTGCGCATGCCGAGGCGTTCCATGAGGCGCTGCGAGGCGTGGTTGTGCCCGTTGCAGACGCCGATCACCCGGTGGAACCCGTAGGTCCCGAACGCCATCCGCAGCACCTCGCGCCCGGCCTCCGTGGCGTACCCCCGGCCCGAGTGGTCGGGGTGCATCACGAAACCGATCTCCGCGCGTCCCAGCTCGGCGCTGAGGTACTCCAGGTTGAAGTCCCCGATGAGCCGGCCCGTCTCCCGCAGCTCGACGGCGATGGCGAGGTTGTCGCCCTCGTTCCGCAGGTCGGTCTGCCGGACGCGGGCGGCCAGCGCCTCCTGGGTCTCCTCGCGGCTGCGGGGGTGCGACAGGAGGTAGCGCGCGACGTCGGGGCGGCGCTGGATGTCGTGCAGGTCGTCGAGGTCGGACTCGGTGAACGGGCGCAGCAGGAGGCGTTCGGTTTCCACGGGTCGCATCGCGGGCGGCAGCTCCGAATCCCGATGAGAAGAAAGGAGAGGTGCGTTGTCCTGGACGCAGGCTAACAGAGCGGCGACGGGGGCCGCCGCGACCGCGCGGCGGCCCTCGCCGTTTCCCCGCGAAACGCCGGGGGCGGGCCGCCGGGTCCGCAACAAATGCGGCCTGCCCGCAAGAATCACCGTGTTGACGAGCAACAAAGCCGGTCCGGCGCGGGATGCGCGTTGCCTAGGGTTGAGCGGAGAAAGCGAGGATGATCGGGTTTTCCGGCGCTGTCAGGGTCATCCGCCGCCGGCAGAGGACCGGCCCGGAGCCGCACGCGGACGAAGCGGACGAATCCGCCCGGCCCGGCGCCGGCGGCCGGGGTGCGCGCGCCGGCCTCGCGCCCGACGCCCGCCGCCACCAGTCGCGACGGAGGAGCCCGGCTTGAGCACCGACCACACCGCCCTGACCGGACGCATCGCCGCGGGGCCGGACGAACCGCTGCGCGAGGAGGTGCTCCGGCCGCAGCTCGAGTTCGAGCTGGCCCACCTGCTGCCCCAGTACGTCCGGGTGGAGAAGGCGCTGCTCGTGGAGTACGCCCGGATGGGGCTGGTCACCGGCGAGCAGGCGGTCCTCATCGCCCGGGTGCTCGACGGCGCCACCCCCGGCGCCGTGGCGCGGACGGCGGAGGGGGCGATGAGCGACCTGTGCTTCGCGCTGGAGCGATACGTCGCCGAGGGGCTGCCCGAGGTCCCGCCCGCCTGGCACGTCGACCGCAGCCGCAACGACGTCCAGGCGTGCGCGCAGCTCCTGTTCGGCCGGTCCCGGGTGCTGGACACGGCCGAGCTGCTGATCTCGCTCGGCCGCTCGGCCCTCCGCGCCGCCGGGCGCACCGCCCACCTGATGATGCCCGGCCACACGCACATGCAGGCCGCGCAGCTCGTCAGCCCGGCCTTCTGGTTCGCCGCGCTCGGCGAGCAGCTCCTCCACACCCTGTCCAGGCTCGGGCCGGTCTACGCGACGGCGAACACCTGCCCGCTGGGCGCGGGCGCGATGGCGGGCCAGGAGCTGGAGTGGGACCGGGCCGCGATGGCCGCGCTGCTCGGCTGCGACGGGGTGCAGCGGCACGCCCTGCGCGCCGTGGCGCAGCGGGACTGGGCGCTGGAGGCGTGCGCCGAGTTCTCCATGCTGGGCGTGGCGCTGAGCCGGTTCGTGACCGACCTGATGACCTGGGGCGGCGCGGGGCACGGCTTCCTCGACCTGCCGGACGACTGGTCCGGCGTCTCCTCGGCGATGCCGCAGAAGAAGAACTTCCCCGTGCTGGAACGCATCCGCGGGCGCACGGCGCACCTGAGCGCGGCCTACCACGCGATCGCGACGGCGCAGCGCGCCACGCCGTACAGCAACTCGGTCGAGGTGTCCAAGGAGGCGGGCGCGCAGGTGCCCGCGGCCTTCGACGCCCTCGCCTCCGTGGCCCGGCTGCTCGGCGGCGTGCTGGACCGCCTGCGGTTCGACGAGGACCGCCTCGCCCGCGCGTGCGAGGCGGAGTACTTCGGCGGGTTCACGCTGGCCAACCTGCTGACGCTGCGGGCGGGCGTGCCCTGGCGCGCCGCGCAGGTCGTCGCGGGCCGCTACATCGCCGCCGCGATCGGGACGGGGCTGACGCCGGCCGAGCCGGACGGGGCGCTGTTCGAGCGGCTGCTCGCGGAGGACGGCCACGAGGCGGCGGGCGCGGCGGAACTGCTGCGGGAGGCGATGGACGTCACCGCCGCGCTGCGGGCCAAACGCACCGCCGGGTCCACCGGCCCCGGGCCGACGCGGGAGATGCTGGCCGCCCAGGCCGCCGAGTTCGACGCCGAGGCGGCGGCGTGGGCGGCGCGCCGCGAACGGCTCGCGCGGGCCGACGCCGGCCTCGCCGCCGCGCTGGCCGCCCTGCCCGGGCCCGCCGGAGCGCGGCGGTGAGCGGTGGCACGGGCAGCGTGGCCGAGCCACGGCCGTCCCACCCCGGCGTGACCGGCGTGGGGTCGGCGTTCGGGGTGTTCGGCGAGCTGCTGCAGGGCGTGCTGCCCGAGCCGGACGGCGACTTCCTGGTGACCCTGCCGATCGCCCGCTGGTCGGTGGCGACGTTCCGGGGCGCCGCCCCCGGGCGGATCACCGTGCGGCCCCGCCACAAGACCAAGACGCTCAGGCTGGCCGGGATGATCCTGGCCGACGCGGGCCACCCGATGGGCGGCGAGATCACCATCGAGAGCGGGCTGCCCGAGGGCAAGGGCATGGCCAGCTCCTCGGCGGACCTGGTGGCGACCGCGCGGGCGGTCGGCAGCGCGCTGGGGATCCCGCTGCCCCCCTCGCGGATCGAGTCCTACCTCCGCCGCATCGAGCCCACCGACGGGGTGCTCTATCCGGCGATCGTGGCCTACCACCACCGCAGGGTCGCGCTGCGCGCGGTGCTGGGCACGCTCCCGCCGATGACGGTGGTCGGGGTGGACGAGGGCGGGGAGGTCGACACCGTCGAGTTCAACCGCATCCCCAAGCCGTTCACCGGCAGCGACCAGCGGGAGTACGCCCGGCTGCTGGAACGGATCACGGGCGCGGTCCGGCGGCGGGACCTGGCCGGCGTCGGCGAGGTGGCCACCCGCAGCGCGCTGATGAACCAGGCGCTGCGGCCCAAGGCGACGCTGGACCGCGTGCTCGGCGTGTGCCGGGACGTGGGCGGCCTCGGCGTCGTCGCCGCGCACAGCGGCACCAGCCTCGGAATACTGCTCGACCCCGCGCGGCCGGGCCACGCGGACCGGACCGCCGCGGCGGTCGCGGCCTGCTCGGCCATCGCGGGAGACGTCACGGTGCACCAGTGTTTGAGCTTCGACGGAATGGGGCGGCGCGGATGCTGAGCAACAGCCTGATCGAGGTCATCGGGGGCACCCCGCTGGTACGGCTGCGCGCCGGCGCGGCCCGCGGGGTGGAGGTCTACGCCAAGCTGGAGATGCAGAACCCCTTCGCGATGAAGGACCGGGTCGCCAAGCAGATCATCACCCGGGCGCGCGAGACCGGGGCGCTCGCCGAGGGTGCCCCGATCGTGGAGAGCTCGTCGGGCACGATGGCGCTCGGCGTCGCGCTCGTGGGCACGCTGCTCGGCCACCCGGTCCACATCGTCACCGACCCCAGGATCGACCGGATCACCCTGGCCAAGCTCACCGGCCTGGGCTGCGAGGTCCACGTCGTGCCCCGCATGGACGAGCACGGCTGGCAGGGCGCGCGGCTGACCAGGCTGGACGAGCTGATGAACGAGCTGCCCGGGGCGTTCTGGCCGCGGCAGTACGCCAACCCGGAGAACCCGGCCGCCTACCGGGCCCTGGCCGGGGAACTGGCCGCGGACCTGGAGGACATCGACACGATCGTCGGCTCGGTGGGCAGCGGCGGATCGCTGTGCGGCACCGCGCGGGCGCTGCGGGAACGGCTGCCCGGCGTCACCGTGGTCGGCGTGGACTGCGTCGGCAGCGTGCTGTTCGGGCAGCCGGACCGGCCGCGGCGGCTGCAGAGCGGGCTCGGCAACAGCCTGGTCCCGCCGAACCTGGACCACTCGCTGATCGACGAGGTGCACTGGCTCAACGACCGGGAGGCCTTCGAGGCGACCCGCGCGCTGGCCCGCGAGGAGAAGCTGTTCGCGGGCAACACCTCGGGCTCGGTGTACCGCGTGCTGACCTGGCTCGCCGGCAGGGCAGAGCCCGGCACCCGGATCGTCGGGATCTTCCCCGACCGGGGCGACCGCTACGCCGAGACGGCGCACAGCGAGGAGTACTGGGCGGAGCGCGGGCTCGGCGACCTCCCCCTCGCCCGCGCGCCCAAGCGGGTCACCCCGGGGACGGCCGTGTCGAGCTGGTCCTACCGCGTGGAGGAGTCCGGGCGGCCCCCGCTGTTCGTCTTCGTCGAGTCCAACACCACCGGCAGCGGCATGCGGGCGCTCACGGCCGCGCGCGACCTCGGCTACCGCGCGGTGCTGGCCACCGGGCGGCCGGAGCGCTACCGGGGCCTCGACGCCACCGGGGCGGCCGTCGTCACCTGCGACACCAACGACCACCGGGCCCTGCGCGAGGCGGTGACCGCGGCGGCCGGCCGGGACGTGGTCGCGGCCGTCTCCACCACGAGCGAGTTCTACCTGATCGCCGCCGCCCGGCTCGCCGCGGAACTGGGCCTGCCCGCCGCCGACGCCGGGGCCGTCGGGCGGTGCCGGGACAAGAGCCTGCTCCGGGAGACGCTGGCCGCCGCCGGGGTCCGCCAGCCGGAGCACCGCGTCGTCACCGGCCCGGACGCCGCGCGCGAGGCCGCCGCGGCCGTCGGCCTGCCCTGCGTGGTCAAGCCGGTGGACGACTCGGGCTCGACCAACGTGCTGCGCTGCGAGTCCGCCGGGGACGCCGCCGCGCAGGCGGAGCGGATCCTGGCCGTCACCAGGAACGTCCGGGGCCAGGCCACCCGCAGGGCCGTGCTCGTCGAGCGGCTGCTCGACCAGCCGGAGTACAGCGTGGAGATGTTCGGCGCGGGCGGGGAGCAGCGTCTGCTGGGCATCGTGGAGAAGACCGTCACGCCCGGCCCGCACTTCGTGGAGACCCGCCACATCCTGCCCGCCGACCTGCCCGCCGAGGCCGCCGCCGAGATGACCGCGACGGTCCGGGACGCGCTGGCGGCCGTGTCGCTGGAGTCCGGGCCCAGCCACACCGAGGTCAAGCTCGGCCCGGACGGCGCCTCCATCGTGGAGATCAACCCGCGCCTGGCCGGGGGCATGATCCCCGAGCTGTTCCGGCTCGTCACCGGCGCCGACCTGCTGGAGGCGCAGGTCCGGTTCGCCGCCGGGCGGGAGCCCGGCCTGCCGGAGTCCTTCGACGGGTACGCCGGGATCCAGTTCCTCCTGCCCGCCGAGGCGGGGGTGCTCGCCGAGGTGACGGGCGCCGACCTGGCCGCCGCGCTCCCCGGCGTGCGGAGCGTCACGGTCACCGTCGAGCCCGGCGACCGCGTCGCCCCGCCCACGGACGCCTACGGCCGCGCCGGGCACGTGATCGCCACCGCCCCGACCCGCGCCGAGCTCGCCGCGACCCTCGACCGGGCCGCCGCCCTCGTCGAGTTCCGCGTCCGCCGCGAGCCGGCCTCGCCGTACCCGCTGGTCAGCAGGGCGGCGCGGGACGACCGCTCGGTGGTCGAGGTCGGCGGGGTGAGCATCGGCCCCGACACGTTCACCCTGATCGCCGGGCCGTGCGCCGTGGAGACGCCCGAGCAGACGCTGGCGGCCGCCCGCCTGGCCCGCGCGGCCGGCGCCTCGCTCCTGCGCGGCGGCGCCTTCAAACCCCGCAGCTCGCCGTACGGCTTCCGCGGGCTGCGCGCCGAGGCGCTGCGCATCCTGGCCGAGGTGCGCGCGGAGACCGGGCTCCCCGTGGTCACCGAGGTGGTCGACAGCCGCGACGTGGACCTGGTCGCGGACTGGGCCGACATGCTCCAGGTGGGCACCCGCAACATGCAGAACTTCGGGCTGCTGGAGGCGGTGGGCGACAGCGGCCGGCCGGTGCTGCTCAAGCGCGGGATGAGCGCGACGATCGAGGAGTGGCTGCTCGCCGCCGAGTACATCGCCTCGCGCGGCAACGAGGCGATCGTGCTGTGCGAGCGCGGGATCCGCACCTTCGAGCCCGCCACCCGCAACACGCTGGACCTGTCGGCCGTGCTCGTGGCCCAGGGGCTGTCCCACCTGCCGGTGGTGGTGGACCCCTCGCACGCGGCGGGCCGCCGCGACCTGGTCGTGCCGCTGGCCCGCGCCGCCGTCGCGGCCGGGGCCGACGGCGTGATGATCGACGTGCACCCGAGCCCGGCGGACGCGCTGTGCGACGGGCCGCAGGCCCTCGGCGAGCGGGAGCTGTCCGAGCTGCCCGGCGCGATCCGGGACTGGGCCACGCTCGCGGGGCGCCTGCCGCGCGAGGTGCTCGCGCCCGAGTCCGCCGCGCTGCGCTGACCGGCCCCGCGCGGCCTCTCCCGGGGGCCTCTCCTGGGGGCTCCGCGCGGCCTCTGCCGGGGGCTCGGCGCGGCCGCCTCCCAGGAAGTCCGCTCGGACGCCCGGGAGGTCTCGTGCGATCGCCTCACGGGAGGTCCGCTCGCCTTCCGAAAAGGTCCGTTCCGGCCGTTTCCCGGGAAGTCCGCGGGAGGGGTGAACCCTTTCGCGGCCCCGGGCCGTACACCGTCTCGACGGAGCGCGGGCTGAGACGGGCTGTGACGGAGATGGCGCTGACGACGCTGACGGCGGGGGCCTATCCTGACCGCGGGGAACTGTGCGGTGACGACATCGGCTCATCGGCGACGGGAACCCGGACCATGGCGGATGAGGACCCGGCGAAGGCCGGGGGACCGGCCGGGATGGGCAGGCTGCTGCGCTTCGGGCGCGGCCGCCGGCGGCCCGCTTCACAGGGCGCGGCCGGGGACGCCGACGAGGCGTTCGCCGAGGCGCTCTACCGGGAGTACCACGATCCGCTGCTGCGCGTGGTGCTCCGGCTCAACGGCGGCGACCGGCAGTGGGCCGAGGACGTGGTGCAGGAGACCCTGCTGCGGGCCTGGCGCAGCGCCGGCGCGCTCGCCGGCGAGGAACGCTCCCTGATGGCCTGGCTGTCCACGGTCGCCCGGCGGCTGGTGATCGACGACTGGCGCCGCCGTACGGCCCGGCCGCCGGAGGTCGGCGAGGAGCCGCTGCGGAACGTCGCCGCGCGGGACGGATGGGAGCCGCTCTTGCAGTCCATCGTGATGGGCGAGGCCCTGAAGGAGCTGTCGGAGAGCCACCGCGAGATCCTGCGGGAGACGTTCTTCCGGGACCGCACCGTCAACCAGGCGGCCGAGGCGCTCGGCATCCCGGTCGGCACGGTCAAGTCCCGCGTCTACTACGCCCTGCGCGCGCTGCGCGTCATCCTGGAGGAGAGGGGGGTCACGGCATGAACGAGTCCGTCGCCCACACCGACGTGGCCGCCTACGCGCTGGGCCTGCTGACCGCCGAGGACGCCCGCGCGTTCGAGGCCCACCTGGCCGGGTGCGACTCCTGCGCGGCCGAGCTCGCCGGCCTCGGCGGCATGGCCGGCCTCCTCCGCGCCGCCAGGGACGACGCCGGCGGCGACCCCGGCGAGGTCCCCGCCGAGCCCGGGGCCGCCGGGCCGGGGAACGTGATCGGCTTCCTGCGGGCCAGGAACGAGGCCGAGCGCCGCCGCTCCCGCCACCGCTGGCTGGTCGCCGCCGCGATGGCCGTCCTGCTCCCGGTCGGCGGCGGCGTCGTCGGCAGCGCCCTGAGCACCCCCGATCCGGCGTCCCACCACGGCACGGCGAGCCCCGCGCGCGACCTCCTCGGTCGCGGCGACCGCTTCACAGCGCCCGCGTCACCGGCCGGGGTGGGCATGACGGTGGCCCTGGAGGACAAGGCCTGGGGCACCCACATAGGACTCCGGCTCACCGGCGTCCGCGGCCCCCTCACCTGCTCGCTGATCGCCGTGGACCGCGCCGGCCGGGAACAGACCATCACCAACTGGCGCGTCCCCGAGAAGGGCTACGGCGTCCCCGGCGGCCCCGAGCCCCTGTACGTCCACGGCGGCGCCGCCCTGTCCCGCCCCGACCTGGCCGCCCTCCGGGTCCGCACCACCGACGGCCGCACCCTCAACGCCATCACCTTCTGACCCGCCGCCCGCCCGCCGCACGTCACGAGCTGGCCGCCCGTCACGCGCTGGCCGTACGGCGAGCGCGGGCCGTACGGCGAGCGCAGTCCGTACGGCGAGCGCGGGGCCCGGCCGCCGCCGGTCGCGAGGGCGGGGCGCGCGGGACCGGGAGAGCGGGAGGCGGGAAAACGGTTGGGCGGGGGGCGGGGGCGCGGTCTAGGTTGTGCGGGGCGATCGTCTGGGGGAAGGAGCCGGATGTTCAACGCGGCGGTGCACGCCTATCTGCGGGCGGCGGCGGGCGAGGGGGCGGCGCGGTGCGGGCCGTTCGTGATGCGGATCGATGAGCACGACGACGCCCCGCCGTTCAACTACGCCGTCCCGGACGACGGGGCCGCGCCGGGGGACGCGGAGGTGGCCGCGCTCGTGGAGGCGTTCCGGGAGCGGGAGCGCGTCCCGCGGCTGGAGTACGTGCCGCAGGCGGCGCCGCTGGTCGAGGGCGCGCTGCTGGCGGCCGGGTTCCGGGCGGAGGGGCGGTTCCCGCTGCTGGTGTGCCGGCCCGGCGGGGTGACGGACGTGCCCGCCGATCCGGCGATCGGGCTCGGCCTGGTCAGCGCCGGCCCCGACCTGTGGGAGGTGGCGCGGGTGATGAACGCGGCCTTCGACGCGCCCGAGGCCACCGAGCACGACGTCGCCCGGTTCCGGCGCCTCCTGGACCGGGGCGGGCTCGTCGCCGCCGCCGTCGAGACCGCCACCGGCGAGGTCGTCGGCGCCGGGCAGATCGGCGCGCCCTGCGAGGGCGTGGCCGAGGTCGCGGGCATCGCCGTGCGCGCCTCCCACCGGCGGCGCGGCATCGCGGCCGCCCTCACCGCCTTCCTGACCCGCGCCGGCGGCGGGACGGGCGTGAGCACGGCCTTCCTCACCCCCGCCGACGACGCCGCCGCCCGCGTCTACGCCCGCGTCGGCTACCGGAAGACGGGCGAGGCCCTGCACATCTCCCTCGGCCGCCCGGCCTGACCGCCCGGCGGGCCGGGGCGGGCGGTAATCCGTTGGCGGCGGGGGCGGGGGGTCTGCATATCCTGGACTCCGTATGAGATCTCCGCTTTCCGACCTCCAGTCCCGCCTGCCCGGTCTCACCTTGCGTGACGAACACCGGTTGCGCAGGCGCGTGGACGGCGTACGCAAGGTGCGCAACCCCAAGGCCAGGGACACCATCCTGGGAGAGCTCGCCGCCGAGGTCGAGGCCGCCGAGGCGCGGGTCGAGGCGCGGCGGGCCTCCGCGCCGTCCCCGACGTACCCCGAGGAACTGCCGGTCAGCCGGCGCAAGGACGAGATCCTCGCGGCGATCAGGGAGCACCAGGTGGTGATCGTCGCGGGCGAGACGGGGTCGGGGAAGACGACGCAGCTCCCGAAGATCTGCCTGGAGGCGGGCCGGGGCGTGCGCGGGCTGATCGGGCACACGCAGCCGCGGCGGATCGCGGCGCGCACCGTGGCCGACCGCATCGCCGAGGAGCTGCGCACGCCGCTGGGGGAGAAGGTCGGCTACAAGGTGCGGTTCACCGACCAGGTGAGCGACGGCACGATGATCAAGCTGATGACCGACGGCATCCTGCTCGCGGAGATGCAGACGGACCGGCAGCTCAGGCAGTACGACACGCTGATCATCGACGAGGCGCACGAGCGCAGCCTCAACATCGACTTCATCCTCGGATACGTCAAGCAGCTCCTGCCCAGGCGGCCCGACCTGAAGATCGTGATCACCTCCGCGACGATCGACCCCGAGCGGTTCTCCCGGCACTTCGGCGACGCCCCGATCATCGAGGTGTCCGGCCGCACCTACCCGGTCGAGACCCGCTACCGGCCGATCGAGGAGGAGCAGGAGGACCAGATCCAGGCCATCAGCGACGCCGTGGACGAGCTGTGCGCCGAGGGCCCGGGCGACATCCTGGTCTTCCTGTCCGGCGAGCGGGAGATCCGCGACACGGCCGACGCGCTGGCCAAGCGCAAGGACGCCGAGATCCTGCCGCTGTACGCCCGCCTGTCGGCGGGGGAGCAGCACCGCGTCTTCCAGCCGCACTCCGGGCGGCGGATCGTGCTGGCCACCAACGTCGCCGAGACGTCGCTGACGGTGCCCGGCATCAAGTACGTCATCGACCCGGGCACCGCGCGCATCTCCCGCTACAGCCACCGGCTCAAGGTGCAGCGGCTGCCGATCGAGCCGATCTCGCAGGCGTCGGCCAACCAGCGCAAGGGCCGCTGCGGCCGCACCTCCGACGGCATCTGCATCCGGCTGTACTCCGAGGAGGACTTCCTGGGCCGGCCGGAGTTCACCGACCCGGAGATCCTGCGCACCAACCTGGCCTCGGTCATCCTGCAGATGTCGGCGCTGAAGCTGGGCGACATCGAGAAGTTCCCGTTCGTGGACCCGCCGGACCGCCGCCAGGTCAAGGACGGCGTCGCGCTGCTGCACGAGCTGAACGCCTTCGACGGGGACAACGCGCTCACCCCGCTCGGCCGCAAGCTCGCCCAGCTCCCTGTGGACCCGCGCCTGGCCCGCATGGTGATCGAGGCGGACAAGAACGGCGCGGTCAACGAGGTCATGGTGATCGCGGCCGCCCTGTCCATCCAGGACCCGCGCGAGCGCCCCGCCGACAAGCAGCAGGCCGCCGACGAGAAGCACCGCCGCTTCATCGCCCCCGACAAGCCGGAGAAATCCGATAAGTCCGATCAGGAGGCCTCTGACTTCCTGACGTACCTCAACCTCTGGAACTACCTCCAGGAACGCCAGAGGGCGCTCTCGTCGAGCCAGTTCCGCCGGTTGTGCAAGCAGGAGTTCCTCAACTACCTGCGCGTCCGCGAGTGGCAGGACGTCCACGGGCAGCTCCGCCAGGTCGCCAGGACCCTCGGCGTGACCTTCAACGACACGCCGGCGTCGCCGTACCAGATCCACGTGTCGCTGCTGTCGGGGCTGCTGTCCCACATCGGGCTCAAGGACGCCGAGAAGCAGGAGTACCTCGGCGCGCGCGGCGCCAGGTTCGCCGTCTTCCCCGGATCGGCGCTGTTCAAGAAGCCGCCGCGCTGGGTGATGGCCGCCGAGCTGGTCGAGACGACCCGGCTGTGGGCCCGCATCGCCGCCCGCGTCGAGCCGGACTGGATCGAGCCGCTGGCCCAGCACCTGGTCAAGCGCACCTACAGCGAGCCGCACTGGGAGAAGACCCAGGGCGCGGTCATGGCCCACGAGCGGGTCACGCTGTACGGCGTGCCCATCGTGGCGCAGCGCAAGGTCAACTACGGCCGGATCGATCCGGAGACCTCGCGCGAGCTGTTCATCCGGCACGCACTGGTCGAGGGCGACTGGCAGACCCACCACAAGTTCTTCGCCGAGAACCGCAGGCTCCTGGACGAGGTGGAGGAGCTGGAGCACCGGGCCCGCCGCCGCGACATCCTCGTGGACGACGAGACACTGTTCGAGTTCTACGACGAGCGCGTCCCGGCCGACGTGGTGTCCGCGCGGCACTTCGACGCCTGGTGGAAGCGCGAGCGGCAGGAGAACCCCGACCTCCTCAACTTCGAGAAGGCCATGCTCATGCGCGGCGAGGAGGTCAGCCGCGACGACTACCCCGACACCTGGCGGCAGGGCGGGCTGCGGCTGAGGCTCACCTACCAGTTCGAGCCGGGCGGCGAGGCCGACGGGGTCACCGTGCACATCCCGCTGCCGGTGCTCAACCAGGTCTCGCCCGACGGGTTCGACTGGCAGATCCCGGGCCTGCGCGAGGACCTGGCCACCGCCCTGATCCGGGCCCTGCCCAAGCAGATCCGCCGCAGCTACGTCCCCGCCCCCGACTTCGCCCGCGCGGCCCTGGCCCGGCTGACGCCCGGCGAGGGCACGCTGACCGACGGGCTGGCGCGGGAGCTGCGGCGCATGGGCGGCCCGGCGATCTCCGAGGACGACTGGGACTGGGAGAAGGTCCCCGACCACCTGCGCATCACGTTCCGGGTGATCGACGAGCGCAAACGCAAGATCGCCGAGGGCAAGGACCTGCTCGCGCTCAAGCAGCGGCTCAAGCCCAAGATGCGCGAGACGCTCTCCGGCGCGGGCGAGGAGCTGGAGCGCCGCGGCCTCAAGACCTGGGACTTCGGCACGCTTCCCGAGAGGTTCGAGCGCAAGCGCCTCAAGGCCTACCCGGCCCTGGTGGACGAGGGCGACAGCGTCGCGGTCAAGCTGCTGGAGACCGAGGAGGAGCAGCGGCGGGCGACCTGGGCGGGCACCCGCAGGCTGCTCCTGCTCACGATCCCCTCACCGGCCAAGTTCGTGCTCGGCCGGCTGTCCAACACGGCCAAGCTCGCGCTCAGCCGCGGCCCCCACCGCAACGCCGCCGCCCTGTTCGACGACTGCGTGGCCTGCGCCGTGGACACCCTGATGGCGCGGTACGGCGGGCCGCCCCGGGACGAGGCGGGCTTCGCCGCGCTGCGCGACAAGGTCCGGGCCGACCTGACCGACACGGTGATCGAGGTCGTGGCCCGGGTGGAGCGGGTGCTGGCGGTCGCGCACGAGGCCGAGGTGCGGCTGTCCGGCCTGCGCGGGCCGGTGCTGGAGCGTTCCCTGGCGGACGTTCGCGAGCAGCTCGCCGGGCTGGTCTACCCCGGGTTCGTGACCGCGACCGGGTTCGACCGGCTGCCCGACCTGCTGCGTTACCTGCGGGCGATCGAGCGCCGGCTGGAGAAGCTGCCGGAGAACCCGGCCCGCGACCGGGAGCTGACCGAGCAGGTGGCCCACGTGCGCGAGGCATACCAGGAGGAGCTGGACCGGATCCGGCCCGGCCGCCCGGTGCCCGACGCGCTGCGCGAGGTGCGGTGGATGATCGAGGAGCTGCGCGTCAGCTACTTCGCGCAGACCCTCGGCACCCCGCGCCCGGTCTCCGACAAGCGCATCTACCGGGTCCTCGACGACCTGCGCGGGTGAGCCCGCCCCCGCCGGGCGCCGGCGGGGGCCCGGCGCGAGCGCGGCGGACGCCCGCGCGAGCGCCGGGGCCGCCCGGGCGAGCAGGGCGGGCGGGAGCGCGCCCGGGCGGGAGCCGAAGGTCAGCAGGGAGAAGGCCAGCAGCAGGGCCTCGGCCTCGACCGGGATCCCGGCGGCCAGGGAGTAGAGCCGCGCCAGCACGGCCAGCGAGGCGAACAGTTCACGGGGGCTCACGGCGGCCTCCTCACGTCATCCGGGCCTCACGGGGCCTCAGGTCACCGGGGCGGCCGGGCGCTCGCCGGGCCCCTCGGCGAGGTCCACGTCGCGCGTCTCGGGCGCGATCGCCAGCCCGGCGGCGGTGATCGCGAGCGCCGCCACCACGTACAGCGAGATCGCGGTCGTCGTCCCGAACACGTCGAGGAGCCGGAGCGCGATGATCGGGGCCAGCGCCCCGCCGAGCACCCCGGCGAGCTGGTAGCCCATCGACGCGCCGCTGTAGCGCAGGCGCGTGCTGAACAGCTCGGCGATGAACGCCGCCTGCGGGCCGTACATCGCCGCGTGCGTGACCAGCGCGACCACGGCGGCCAGCACGATCACCGGGTACGACCCGGTGTCCAGCAGCGGGAAGAACGCGAACACCCAGACCCCCGCGCCCACGACCCCGGCGAGGTAGACGGGCCGGCGGCCGTACCGGTCCGACAGCGCCCCGAACAGCGGGATCAGCACGAGCTGGAGCGCCGAGCCGATCAGCACCGCGTTGAGCCCCACGCTCCGGCTCAGCCCGACCGTGTCGGTGACGTACGTCAGGATGAACAGGGTGAAGGTGTAGAACGCCACGTCCACCCCGACGCGGGCGGCGATCGCCGAGAAGAGCGAGCGCGGGTGGGCCCTGACGACGTCCACGAGCGGCATGCGCGCCTTCCTCTCCCCGGCCGCGACCTCCGCGAACAGCGGCGACTCCTCGACCCTGAGCCGGATCCACAGCCCGACGAGGACCAGCACGCCCGAGAGCAGGAACGGGATGCGCCAGCCGTACGACAGGAAGGCGTCCTCGGGGAGCACCGCCGACATCAGGCCGAGCACGGCCGCCGCGAGCAGGTTGCCCATCGGCACGCCGACCTGGGGCCAGCTCGCGTTGAGGCCGCGCCGGGCGCGGTCGCCGTGCTCGATCGACATGAGCACCGCGCCGCCCCACTCGCCGCCGAGGCCGAGGCCCTGCAGGAAGCGCAGCGACACGAGCAGGATGGGCGCGGCGACGCCGATCGCGCCGTACCCGGGCAGCAGGCCGATGAGGAACGTGGCGATCCCCATGAGCAGGAGCGTGACGACCAGGACGCTCTTGCGCCCGACCCGGTCGCCGAAGTGCCCGAACACGATGCCGCCGAGGGGCCGCGCCACGAACCCCACGGCGTATGTCGTGAACGCCAGCAGGGTCCCGGTGAGCGGCTCGAACGTCGGGAAGAAGAGCTTGTTGAACACCAGGGCCGCCGCGGTGCCGTACAGGAAGAAGTCGTACCACTCCAGCGACGTGCCGATGAGGCTGGCGACGATGACCCGCCGCGCCTGGTTGGGGGAGTTGCCCATGACCCCGGTCTCCTCTGCGATGGAGGTCCCCTTTGCCTCAAGGTAGGGATCGTTCAACAATCCGACAAGACCTTTGTGGAAGAATCCGAGCATGGACCCGGAGAACGGCGTCGCACAACTCCGCCAGGACCGCTCCCTCCTCGGCCGCACCAGCATCACCGAGCAGGTCGCCGACCTCCTGCGCGCCCGGATCACCGCCGGGCTGTTCGAGCCGGGCGACCGCCTGGACGAGGTGCCCATCGCCAAGGCGCTCAACGTGTCCCGCAACACGCTGCGCGAGGCGTTCCGGCTGCTCTCCCACGAGCGTCTGCTCGTCCACGAGCTCAACCGCGGCGTCTTCGTGCGCAAGCTCACCGCCGCCGACGTGGCCGACGTCTACCGCGTCCGCCGCGTCGTGGAGGGCGCGGCCGTACGGCGGGCCGCCGCGGCCCCGCCCGGCGCGGTGGCGGCGCTGCGGGCGGCCATCGAGGACGGCCGGCGCGCGGCGGCGGCGGGGGACTGGCGCGAGGTGGGCACCGCCAACATCCGGTTCCACCAGGCGCTCACGGCCATGCACGACAGCCCCCGGCTGGACGATGTGATGCGGCAGCTCTTCGCCGAGCTGCGGCTGGTGTTCCACGTCATGGAGAACCCGCGCGCCTTCCACGAGCCGTTCGTGGCGCGCAACCAGGAGCTGCTGGACCTGATCGAGGCGGGGGAGGTCGCCGAGGCCGAGCGCCGGCTCGCGGACTACCTGGACCACGCGGAGAGCCTGCTCCGCGAGGCGTACACGCCCGAGGAGTGAGCGGGCGCGGGCGGCCGCGCCCGGTCAGCCGGTCAGCCCTCCCCCGCCGGGGCCTCTCGCGGCCCCTGGCAGGTCACCTGCCGGCTGGGCTCGAAGGTCACCGTCAGGGTCTCGCCGGAGTGGAGCCGCTGACCGGCGGGCGGGTCCTGGCTCCCGGCCACGTCGGTCTGCTCGTTGCCGGTGTCGAGGCCCCGCAGGTCCGCCTCGAAGCCGTGGTAGGCGGCGTACGCCCTGACCTCTTCCACCGTGTGGCAGCGCAGGTCCCGCACGTCGTCGTAGTGCCGGGACAGCACCAGGTCCACCGGGGTGCCCGGCTCCACGCGCGTCCCGGCCGGGGGCGTGGTCCGCAGCACCACCCCGTGCGGCTTCCGCGACGACTCCTCGGTGCGCTCGCCCTCGGCCAGGCTCATCCGGGCGAGCAGGTTGCGCGCGGGCTGGAGCCGCTGCCCGCGGATGTCGGGGACCTGGACCCGCTGCGCGGCGAGCGCTCCCGTCGGGCGGTTCCCCTGGGGGGAGGGGGCGCTCCCCGGCGAGGCCGACGCGCCCGCCGGGTCGCCGCGCGGCCCCGGGCTGCCCGCGCCCGCCGTGCCGGGCGCCGTGCCCGGCTCCGATCCGGCCGTCCCGGCGGGCTCCGCGCCGGCCGGGACCGAGGGGAGGGCCCGCCCCGGGGACGCCCCGGGCGGGGCGCCGCCCGCCTCCCAACCGGCGGGCGACGGGCCGCCGGGGCGCAGCAGCGTGATCACGACCGCGGCCGCCAGGGCCGCCGCCACCGCCAGCAGCGCCAGCGCCGGGACGTACCCCCGCCGCCCGTCCGCGGCCGGCTCCGGCTCCTCCTCCGGCCGCGCGACCGCCGCGTTGCGCGCGATCGCCAGGCGGTGGGCCGAGCGCACCGAGCCCGCGTGCGGCTCGGGCAGCCCGGCGCGCGCCAGCCCCCGCCGCAGCTCCTCGTAGACCACGTCCAGCGTCAGCAGCTCCGGCCCGCCCGGCACCCCCTCGCCCAGCACCCGCACCAGCTCGCCGGTGAAGGCGGTGTACGGCGAGCCCTCCCGCGCCACCGACGTGGACGTGCGGGAGCTCGACGTCAGGGTGTACGCCCCCTCGATCTCCACCTGCCCCGCGACCACCGCCTCCGGCCCCGCCGCGGCCTCGATCGCCCGCCCGCTGAAGCAGCAGTCCAGGACCACCACCCGCGCCGCCGCCCGGCTCGCCCGGACCGACTCCCGCACCAGCCCGTACGGCACCGCGGTGTACGGCAGGACCGCGGGACGGGCGCTCGTCCCGGTCAGCCCCAGGTACAGGTCTCCCCGGTGGTCGAGCAGCCCGTGCCCGGCGTAGTACACCAGCAGCAGGTCCTCCGCCGCCGCCCCGGCCTCGTGCAGCGCCAGCCCGATCTCGCGCGGGTCGGACGGGTCGGTGATCACCACGCAGCGGTCGCGGGGCAGCCCGCACAGCTCCGTGTCGAGCAGGATCGCCTCCAGCGCCGCCAGGCCGTTGCGCACGGCGGGCAGCGCGTGCAGCCCGGGGTCCCCGGTGTACCGGCTGGTCCCGATGAGCACCGCGCGGGAGGCGCGCGGATCGAACATGCGCACGGCTACCTTCGCTCTCCCGCGGCCCGCAGCGCCTCCCGCAGGAGGGCGGCCACGTCCACGTCCCCGTGCCCGGCGATCTCGGCCACCCGATCGCCGACCCGCACCATGATCTTCACGTCCGGCCCGCGCTGCCGCAGCCAGATCTCCAGCGACCGCGCCAGCCCAGCCCGCTGCCGCTCGTCCTCCAGCACCACGGCCAGCGCGTGCGGCCCGGCGCCCATCCGGTCCGGCGGGGGCGGGACGTGCGCCAGGTCCACCCGGCCGCGCAGCTCCGGCTCGTCGCGCAGCCAGTCGCCGAGGGAGACCAGCTCCTCCCAGGCGGCGTCCCCGGCGCCCCGGCCGTCCTCGCCGGCGTGGACGCCGATCGTGACCCGCATGCGCGTACCTCCGGTCAGCTCGGTGCTCGGGCGATGGGGGCGGCGACGGCGCGCGTCAGCCGTACCAGGTCGGACCAGGAGACCTCCAGCTCCAGGCCGGAGCGGCCGCTGGCGACGTACACCGTGGCCCCGGGCGGGCCCGCGGCGTCCACGACCGTGGGCACGCGCAGCGGCAGGCCGAGCGGGCTGACGGCGTCCTGGCCCAGCAGGCGCAGGTCCGACAGCCCGGCCACGCGGGCGCGGCGGCCGCCGAGGGCGCGGGCGAGGGCGTCCACGTCCACCTCGCTGGCCACCGGCACGACGGCCACCGCGACGTTCCCGTCCACGTAGACGATCACGGCCTTGAGCATCCTCTCCGGCGGGACGCCGAGCTCCTCGGCGATCGCCTTCCGGGATTTCGGCCGGGACGGATCGTGGGAATAGGAATGCGTTCTGAACGTCGCGCGGGAACGCCGCAGGATTCGCATCGCCGGCGTTTCCCTGGCGCGGGCGCCCCGCCGTACCGGATCATCGAGAATGTCGAAGCGGGCGAGCTCTCCGCCGCGCCTCCGCCGGAACTCCTGATATCGCGCGGAGAAAACGTAGAGATAACCCAGCAGCGCCTCGGCGAGGGCGATGGCGTCCTCGGCGTCCGCCCGGGTCACCGGCGGGGCGGCGATGTGCGCCCCCTCGTTGCCGACGATGCGCAGGCCCTGCGCCCAGGCCAGCAGCCGCCCCTCGATCAGGCCCCGGCGGCGCAGCTCGGCGAGGGAGGCGTGCAGTCCCCGGCCGGAGACGCCCTGGTCGTGGCACACGCCCTCCATCAGGCGGCGCACCATCACCACCGCCGGGGCGTACGCCCCGGCCCGCAGGCAGGTGCGCGCCTCCCGCAGCTCACGGCGGAGCCTGGCGGGGATCTCCGGGGGCGTGGCGCCCCCGGGGTCGGGCCACAGCACCTCGGCGGAACCCCCCTCGGACCCCTCGGGCCCCTCCGCTCTCCCGGGCCCCTCCGCGCGCCCGGGAACGCCGCCGATCCGCAGCAGCAGGATCTGGCCGCAGCCCTGGCAGGCCGCCACGGAATACGGCGAGAGTTCCGGCGGGAGGAAATCACGGTGCGGGCCGTCCGCGGCGCGCGCTACGGTATTACGCTCACAACGCGGGCACTCCACGGCGAATCGTTCGCCCCACCGTTCCACACCGGGACGATAATCGGTGCGATTTCGCCCGACAAGCGGGGAGGCGCCGATGGCACGGTGGCCGTTCGCGGGACGGCGGCGCGAGGTCGAGCGTCTCGCCCGCCTGGCGCACGACCCGGCGACCCGCGGCGTGCTGGTCGCCGGCCCCGCGGGGGTGGGCAAGAGCCGCCTCGCCGCCGAACTGGTGGCCACCTTCGCCCCCTCCGGCTGGTACGTCGCGCACATCCGCGCCACCGCCGCGACCCGCGAGATCCCGTACGGCGCGCTCGCCCACCTGCTGCCCGCCGGGACGCCGCGCGGGCTGGCCAACCCGCTGCGCTGGGCCGCCGAGGCCGTCGCCTCCCGCTCCGGGGGCCGCCGCCTGCTGCTCGCGATCGACGACGCCCACCTGCTCGACGCCGGGTCCGCCGCCGCCGTCGGCTACCTGCTGGACCCGGGCCGGGCGCGCGCGGTGGCCACGCTGCGCACGGGGGAGCCCGCGCCGCCGGGCGTGCGGGGGCTGTGGAAGGACGGGCCGCTCGTCCGGTCCGAGCTGGGCCCGCTCACCCGCGAGGACACCGTGGCCGTGCTGACCGCCGCGCTCGGCGGGCTCGTGGACGACGCCACCGCGCACCGGCTGTGGCGGGCCACCGAGGGCAACGCCCTGCTCCTCCACGAGATCGTCACCGCCGCCCTCGACGCGGGCACCCTCGGCGACGAGGACGGGATGTGGCGGCTGACCCGCGACCCGCCCCTCACCCCCCGGCTCGTCGAGCTGGTCGAGGACCGCGTCGGCGGCGTGCCCCCGGAGGAGGCCGCCGTCCTGGAGTACACCGCGCTCGCCGAGCCCCTGGGCCTGGCCGAGCTCACCGCCCTCTGCCCGCCCGCCGCCGTCGAGCAGGCCGAGCACCGCGGCCTGATCCGCGTCGTCCGCGACGGTCACCGCGAGCTCGTCTGCCTGGGCCATCCGCTGTACGGCGAGATCGCCCGGTCCCGCTGCGCCGGCCTGCGGCGACGCCGCCGGTACGCCGCCCTCGCCGCCGCGCTCCAGGCCACCGGCGCCCGCCGCCGCGACGACGCCCTCCGCCTGGTCGTGTGGCGGCTGGAGAGCGGCCTCCCCTCGGCCCCCGCGCCCCTCCTGACCGCCTGCCGTCTCGCCTGGGCGGCCCACGACTACCCGCTCGCGATCCGCCTCGGCCGCGCGGCGGTGGACTCCGGCGGGGGTCCCGAGGCCACCGCCCTGCTCGCCACCGTCCTCGACAACGCCCAGCTCCCCGACGAGGCCCGCACCCTCCTGGGGGCGGGGGACGCCGAGGGCGCCGCCGTACGGGGACCGGGGGAGCGCGACCCGGGGGACGACGCCTCCGACGCCTCCGGCGCGGCCGGGGCGGAGGCCGCCGGGGCGGGCGGAACCGGCGCGGGGGCGCGTCCCGGCGGCGCGGCGGAGAGCCGGGGACACGGCGCGGAGGAGGCCGGGGCGGCAGCCGTACCGGGCCTTACCGGGCGCGGCGGGGAGCCGGGCCCCGCGGGGGCGGGAGCCGTACGGCACGGCCCCGGGCGCGGCGCGGGAACCGGGGAGCGGCCGGGAACCGGGGAGCGGCCGGGCGCGGGAAGGCGGCCCGGCGGAGAGGGGCGGACGGGCTCGGGGGAGGAGACCGGCTCGGGGGAGGACGGCGGGCTGGAGGAGCGGGCGCTCCGGGCCGCGCGCGGCGCGGGCGGGGAGGGGGAGCTCGCGCGGGTCCGGCTGGACCTGGCGCTGGCGCGGGCGAACAACCTGGCCTGGGGGATGGACCGGTACGACCAGGCGATGGAGTCGCTGGACCGGGCCGAGCGGGAGGTCGCGGACGCCGAGGCGCGGCGGGAGGTGGCGGTGCGGCGGCTGGGCCTCGCGGCCTCGGCGGCGCGGCCGGGCACGGCGCTGCGCCTGGGTGCGGAGCTGCTGGCCGACCCGCCCCGGGACCCCGGGGTGCGGGCCCAGATGACCAGCGCGTACGCGCTCGCGCTGTGCTACGCCGGGCGGACCCGGGAGGCGGGGGAGCGGGTGGCCGAGGCGCTGGGGGACGCGGCCCGCTGGCGGGAGGCCGCTCCCGTCGTCGTGTCGCCGCTGCACTCGACCTGGGCGATGTGCGGGATGTTCGCCGGGGACCTTTCGGTGATGGAGGCCGCGATCGCCTCGATGGAGTCCGCGGCGGCCGGGCAGCGCGGCTGGTCGCGGGGCGAGGGGAGCCTGGCGCTGGCCAAGGGGCACCTGGCGATCCTGCGCGGGCGGCTCGCGACCGCGCTCCGCGTGCTGCACTCGGCCGCCCACCACCGGACCGCGCTGACCGTGGGCGGGTGCATGGGGGCGTACGCCCTGGCGCTGGCCCTGCGCGGCGACGGGCCCGCGGCGCGGGCGGCGCTGGACGAGGCGGTGCACCGCAACCGCGCCACCTGGACCGGCTTCACCCGCTGGGTACGGCTGACGCGCGTGTGGATCACCGCGGCGTACGGCGACGCGGGGCGCGCGGCGGACCTGGCGCGGGAGGTCGCGGAGGAGTGCCGGGGGGACGGGCTGCCCGGGTTCGAGTACACCGCCCTCCACGACGTCGTACGGCTCGGCCGGGTCACCCCCGCCGTGGTGGCGCGGCTGGAGGAGCTGGCCGAGATCCACGACGGGCGGCGGGTGCGGCTCTGCCTCGCCCACGCCCGCGCGGCGCTCGCGGCGGACGCGCCGGGGCTGCTCGCGGCGGCCGACGCCTTCGCGGCGGGCGGGATGACGCTCTTCGCCGCCGAGGCCGCCGCGCAGGCCGCCGTCGTCCATCGCGACGCAGGCCGGGGACGGCTCGCCCAGGCCGCGGGGACACGGGCGTGGGCGCTGGTGCGCCGCTGCGAGGACGCGCGCACCCCGGCCCTGCGGGACCTGGCCGCGCCAAACCTGACCGCCCGCCAGCGGGAGATCGCGCAGCTCGCCGCCTCGGGGCTGAGCAACCGCGAGATCGCCGACCGGCTCGTGCTCTCGGCCCGGACGGTCGGCAACCACCTGGTCGCGATCTACGAGCGGCTCGGCGTGCACGACCGGTCCGAGCTGGCCGAACTCCTGCTCGTGTCACCCGCCGAAGTTGAGTAGGCCCTACTCATGCCGGGCGCGCCGCCAGCGCCGCACGCTGCCCCATGACGACGCTGGAAAGTCCTAGAACATCCGGTGTGAGCACCTTCGCCAGGTACGGCCTGGCCGTGCTCACCCCGCTCGGACCGCTGCTCATCGCGATCCTCATGCTGATCACGCCCTACCCCGCGGGGACCGAGGGCGCGGCCTACACACGCGCGATCGCGGAGAACCCCGGGCCCGTCGCCGCCACGATGTGGGGGGCGTACGCCGTGACCTGGACCATGACCGCCGGGATCATCGCGGTCGGCCTCGTGGCGATGCGCGGCCGGCCCCTGCTCGGGCTGGTCGGCCTCGTCCTGGCGTTCCCGTTCGGCGCCGACCCCACCCCGTCCTCCGACGCCGTCGCCTACGGCGCGGTCAAGGCCGGCCTCGACGCCGGCGCCGCCCACCGCGCGGTCGCCGCGGTGGAGGGGATCCCCGCCGTCTCGGTGTTCGGCGGCCTCATCTTCTTCGGCTTCCTCGCCGGCCTGATCGCGCTCGGCACGGCCCTCATCCTCGGCCGCACCGTCCCCCTGTGGGGCGGCGTCGCCCTCATCGCGGGCACGGTCCTCGTCCCCGTGAGCTGGCTCGTGATCGGCAGCAACCTCGCGGTGGCCCTGGCCTGGCTCGTCCTGGCCCTGGGCTTCACCTCCGCCTCCCTGACCCTCCTCCGCCCCCGCCCCTGACCCCACCCCGGGCCCGCCGGCCCGGGGACTCCCGCCTTCACCCCCGCGGGCGGGGAAACCGGGCGGGAGCCGTACCGAGACGGGCGGCGGCCATGGCGGGACCCGCGCGGGGATCACGGCGGGACCCGCGCGGGGATCACGGCGGGACCCGCGCGGGGGCCCGGCGGACGCCGTGCCGAGGCAGCGGGGCCCGGCCGGAGAGGGCCGGCCCCGCGCCGGAGGTCAGGTGTTGCGGACCTCCACGCCGGGTGGGGAGAGGAGGAAGACCTTGCTGGCCACGCGCTCTATGCCGCCCCGGCAGCCGAAGATGAGGCCCGCGGCGAAGTCGACGAGGCGCTTGGCGTCCTCGTCGGGGATGCCGGTGAGGTCCATGATGACCGGGACGCCGTTGCGGAAGTGCCGGCCCACCGACAGGGCGTCGTTGTAGGTCCGGGGCTGGATCGTGACGATCTGGGTGAGGGCGGGAGCCTCCCCGTCGCCGTCGTCGTCGTAGTGGTCCGGGTAGGCGTCTGCGTCGGGGTCGTGGTAGTCGTCGTACTCCGGGCCGCTCTCCTCGGCCAGGCCCAAATACGTCGCCATCTTGCGCATCGTGTTGGCCACCGGTCCCTCCCTCCGCCTTACACGGACACAAATGGACAGTAACCGACGATTCACGTTCCGCCCGGGACGTGGGCCGCGACACGCGGACGCCGGCGGGGATCTTGGCCGATCCTCTCGCCCCGGGGTGGAGCCGCGGCGGCCGGAACTACACCAGGGGATGTAGCCGGAACGACGCTTCCGGGCCGATGGCGGGACCGGGCGGCGGCGCGATCCTGGGGCGAAAGTTTCTCTACCCCAGGAGAGTTCCTGTCATGACGAGTGACGTCCGCACCGCGCGCGGAGGCTCCCGCGCGGTCCAGCTCACCCTCCGGAGCGCGATCACGCTCCAGGCCGCCCTCGTCCTGGTCCAGGCCGTGACCGCCGGGCAGATCCTGACCGGCGCCGCGGCGGGCGTGCACCAGACCGGCGCGACGGCGCTCCACGTCGTGGCCCTGGTCCAGCTCATCGCCGCCGTGCTGCTGTGGCGGCCGGGCGGGGGCCCCGGCTGGCCGGCGCTCGCGAGCCTGGTGGTCATGGTGGCCGGGTTCATGCAGTCCGCCACCGGCGGCATGGGCAACCTCGCCGTGCACGTCCCGCTCGGCATGACCGTGTTCGGCCTGGCCGTCGCCCTGCTCGTGTGGACCTGGCGCCCCGCCGCCCGCTGACCGCCCCGGCCCGCGACGCCGTACGGCTCCCGCCCGCGCCCCGCCCGCCGTACGGCGGGACGCGGGCGGGAGCCGTGCCGCTCAGACGCCCAGGACGGCGTGGGTGGCCTCGCGGAGACGGGCCCGCGCCGCCAGGTCGTACGCCTGGGGGTGGGCCCGCGTGGCGTGGTCGCCGTCGAAGAACAGGCCGGTCCGGCGCTCCTTCTCGATCAGCCGGAGCGTGGCCCGCGCCCCCTGGTCCACCGTCGAGATCGGGCGGGTGCCCGACTCGGTGACCATGCGGGTGTCCATGAACGTCGCCGGGTGCAGGCAGTTCGCCACCACCCCGTCCTGGCCCCGCTCGTCGGCCAGGTCGAACGTGAACATCGCCAGCGCCAGCTTGCTCCGCCGGTACGCCCGCGCGCCGGTGTAGTCGCGCGCCGACTCGAGGTCGGCGAAGTCCAGCTCCTCCTGGCCCAGCGACCCCACGTTCACGACCGCCTCCCGCACCACCGGCAGCAGCAGCCGCGTCAGCAGCACCGGTGCCAGGTAGTTCACCGCGAACCGCAACTCGTGCCCGTCGGCGCTCAGCTCGCGCCCCGCGCCCGGCGCCCCGAAGCCGACCCCGGCGTTGTTGACGAGCACGTCGATCGGCCCGCCCCCGGCCCGCACCTCCGCGGCCAGCCGGCGCACCTCGTCCAGCGAGGCCAGGTCCGCGACGTACGGCGCGGCGTCCAGCTCTCCGGCCAGCTCCTTGATCCGCGCCGGGTCGCGCCCGTGCACCAGCACCTCGGCCCCGGACCGCGCCAGCCGGGCGGCCACCTCTCTCCCGAGCCCCGACGTCGCACCCGTGATGAAAATCCTCATGCCGCCACGCTAGCCCTCCGTCCGGGCCCGGCGGGGCGCGGCGGAGGAGGCGGTCAGCGGGTGGTGTCGAGGGCGTACCGGATCGCCATGTCCAGGTCGAGACGGGCGCCGCGCACGAACTGCTCGTCGAACTCGGGCTGGCCGCCGAGCATCGCCCGGCACATGTCCTTGCACTGCTCGTGCTCGTCCCTGAACCGCGAGGAGTGCAGCAGCGGGGAGCCGAACTGGCCCCAGTTGGCCTGCGCCGCGCCCAGCAGCCGGGTCGCCCGCTCGGCCTGGCCGTCCTCGGCGCTGATCTGGGCCAGCTCCTCGATGCACAGCAGGATGCCGAGCGTGTCGCGGAACCGCAGCTTGATCCGCAGCGACTCGCGGGCGCTGTGCTGCGCCTCGGAGTGCCGCTTGAGGTTGCGGAACGTCCGGGCCTGGGCGAAGTAGGCGTAGGAGCGGAGCCAGGACTCGCCCCGCTCCTCGCAGAACTGCACGCAGTCGGCCAGGAGCGAGGCCGCCGCGTCGGGCGCGCCCTGGTCGTTGTGGACCAGCGCCAGCTCCACGATCGCGGGCAGCAGCCCGGGGTTGAGGTCGCGCTCCTGACCGTGGAACTCGATCATCGACTGGAGGCACGCCTGCGCCGCCGGGTAGTCCTCCTGCAGGTAGCAGGCGGTGCCGAACATCTTGTCGGCGAAGACCAGCGCCTCGGCGTCGCCGATCGCCAGGGCCTGCTGGCGGCACTCCACCGCCCGTTGGAGCGCCGTCGTCGGGTCGCCGAGGGCGGTCGCGACGTAGGAGTGCACCCACAGGGCGCGGCAGCGCGCCCGGCTGGGCTCGGCCCCCGCCTCCAGCAGCCGGCTCAGGTAGTGGTGGCCCTCCTTGGCCAGGCCGCACCCGACCCACAGGAACCACAGCGACGCGGCGAGCTCCTGGCCGCGCGCGGCCTCGCCCGGCGTGGTGGCGCAGTAGTCCATCGCGGCGTGCAGGTTGGGCCGCTCCATGCGCATGCGCTGGTACCACTCGACCTGGTCGGGGCCGGACCAGGCGTCCTCGCCCATCCGGGCCAGGCCCGCGTAGTAGTCGCGGTGGCGCTCGGCCAGGCGCTGCTGGAGCCCGTCGCCCAGCTCGCGCAGCCAGTGCTCGCCGTACTGGCGGATGGTCTCGATCAGGCGGTAGCGCGCGCCCATCGGCGGGCTCTCGCGCCGCATGAGCACGGCCTTCTCGGCGAGCGAGGTGAGCGCGCCGAGCATCTTGTCGCGGGCGAGCGGGCCGTCGGCGGCGCAGATCTCCTGGGCGGCGTCGAGGTCGAAGTCCGCGGGGAACACCGACAACCGCGCCCAGAGGTGCTTCTCGTGCGGCTCCAGCAGCTCGTGGCTCCAGCCGATGCTGCCCATCATGGTGTCCTGGCGCGGCTCGCCGCCGGACCCGGCGGGGTTCTCCAGCACGGCCAGCGGCGTCGGGGAGCGGTCGAGCAGGTCGTCGAGCGTGAGGTCGGAGAGCCGGGCGGCGGCCAGCGTGATCGCCAGCGGCACGCCCTCCAGGCGGCGGCACAACTCGCCGACCTGCTCCATGTTGCCCAGGTTGACCTCGAAGTCCGGGCTGAGGACCCGGGCGCGCTCGGTGAACAGCGCGACCGACTCGTTGGCCCGCAGGTCGGTGATCTGCGGCGAGGGCGCGGGGACCTGGAGGGGCTGCACGCTCAGGGTGTACTCCCCGGTGACGTCGAGCTCCTGGCGGCTCGTGGCGAGCAGCCGGGTGTAGGCGGTCTCGGCGATGATCCGCTCCACGACCGCCCGGCAGGGGACGATCAGCCGGTCGCAGGTGTCCAGGATGAGCAGCAGCTCCTTGTCGCCGAGGTAGCCCACGAGCGTGTCGAGCGGGGCCGCGGCGGTGCGGTCGTCGAGGTGGAGCGCCTCGCTGATCGTCGGGACGATCAGCTCCGGGTCGCGCACGTGGCTCAGGTCCACGAGCCAGGTGCCGTCGTGGAAGCCGTCGCGCATCCGGCGCGCGACCTCGATGGCCAGCCGGGTCTTGCCGATCCCGCCCATGCCGTGGAGCGTGACCAGCCGGTGGCCGCGGACGGCGGCCTCGACGGTCGTCAGCAGTTGGGCCCGCCCGACGAAGGGCGGGTGGTCGTCGGGGACGTTGCCGTCACGCCGCCATGTTGCGGGGGATCCCATGGCCGCCTCGCCTCAGCTACTCGGGGGTTACGGGCCGCACGCGCGATGCTACCCGCCGGATGTGACGTACGGTAGGGGGCCGGTCGCCGCTCGCCGCCGCGCCCGTCCCTCCCCTTCCACTTTCGCACGCCGCGGCGCGGCGCGCCCGTCACTCGCGCGATCGGCCCGTACGGCTTCGCCGGACCGTTCCCGGACGGCTCGCTTCATGACCCGCCACTTCATATAGCGACATATAGGCTTCCATAGGTGAATAAGAACCGATGGGTGAATCTTGAGGGTGCCGTGAACGTCCGTGACCTCGGCGGCCTGCCCACGGATGACGGCGGTGAGACCAGGTTCGGCCGCGTATTGCGCTCGGACAATCTGCAGGGGCTGACGGCCGCCGACGTGCGTCGCCTGGTGGGGGAACTCAAGCTCCGCCACGTCGTCGATCTGCGGTCCGGCGCTGAGGTGTCCCTGGAGGGGCCGGGCCCGCTGGTGTCGGTGCCGGAGGTCACGATCCACCATCTGACCCTGTTCGCCGAGGCGGGGACGTTCACCGACGTGGAGGCCGCTGAGACTGAGGTCACGGAGGCCGGGGCCGCGGGGGCCGCCGGGGTGGACGGCGACCTCGTGCTGCCCTGGCAGAACCGCGCCCCCGAGGACTTCGAGCACGCGGGCGGCTTCTACATGACCTACCTGCGCGACCGGCCGGACTCGGTCGTCAGGGCGCTGCGCGTGCTGGGCGGGCACGAGGGCGAGGGGGCCGCGCTGGTGCACTGCGCCGCGGGCAAGGACCGGACCGGCGTCGTCGTGGCCCTGGCCCTGACCGTGGCCGGGGTGACCCGCGAGGCCGTGGTGGACGACTACGTCCGCACCGGCGACCGCATGTCCGAGATCCTGGCCCGGCTGCGGGCGTCCCCGACGTACACGCAGGACCTGGACGGCCGGCCGGACGACAGCCACCTGCCGCACGGGCGGATGATGGAGCGGTTCCTTTCGGCCCTGGACGAGGGCTGGGGCGGGCCCGTGGGCTGGCTGGAGGCGCACGGCTGGACCGCCGCCGACTCCGCCGCGCTGCGCGCGCGCCTGCGCGACTGACCGCCGGGGCGGGCGCCCCGGCGGAGGCTCTCTCGGGCGTCCGAATTTGTGGGAAAGTGCGCGTTCGTTTCGCAGTACGGCTCGCATCCGGCTGATTTCACTCTGATGTGAGCAAAGCGGACACACGCTTCATTCACATCCGTATAGCGGACACCCGCGCCCGGCGTGTACCCGTCGGTAACAGTCGGAAAAAGTCTCCGCGCAAGTGTCGACTTACCAGCGGATTCCTCACTACAGTGACGCACCTAACAGGGCGGCACGGACGGCGGCGAAGCCCTCCCACCGCCCCTCGCGATCCATGGTCGTCAGACGTACTTGGGGAGGCGAGGTGGTCATTGTCGTGGCCGGCGCGGGGACGCGCCGACGCGGCCGGGGGCCCGCGACCGTGCCGGGACGGGGCGGCCGGTGATCCAGCAGCGGGCCATGAACGTCCTGGGCCAGGTCGGCGACCTCTTCGTGATCTCGCTGGAGGGCTTCCGGCGCACCTGGGACATCCGGAGCTGGTGGTGGGAGTTCGTCGAGCAGTGCTGGTTCCTGGCCCGCGTCACCGCGATCCCGGTCATCCTGGTCTCGATCCCGCTCGGCGCGACCGTCGCGCTCCAGGTCGGTGACCTGGCCTGGCAGCTCGGCGCCCAGTCCGCCACCGGCAGCGCCGTCGTCGTCGGCCTCGTGCGCGAGGTGGCGCCCCTGGCGTCCGCGCTGCTCATCGCGGGGGCCGGGGGCTCGGCCATGACGTCCGACATGGGCGCCCGCAACATCCGCGACGAGCTGTCGGCCATGGAGGTCATGGCCGTCAACCCCATCCACCGCCTCGTCACGCCCCGGCTCTGGGCGGCGAGCACCCTGGCCGTGCTGCTGGTCCCCCTGGTGATCCTGGCCGGGGCCGGCGGCGGGTTCTTCTTCAACGTCATCGTGCAGGGCGTCACCCCCGGCGCCTACTTCGACGGCGCCCTGTCCCTGCTGCTGCTGAGCGACCTCGTGGTCACCCTCATCAAGGCGTGGATCTTCGGCATGATCGCCGCGATGGTGGCCTGCTACATGGGCATGACCTGCGAGACCAGCCCCGTGGGGGTGGGGCGCGCGGTCAACAAGTCGACCGTGGTCACGTTCATGCTCGTCTTCGCCGTCAACTACATCATCTCGACGGTCTACTTCGTCGCCTACCCCCCGAAGATCTGATGGTCGCATTCCCGAACTCCAGCGCGATCGGCTCCGCGGCCCGCCGGGCCGCCAAGGAGGGCACGGAGCGCCTGGCCGGCATCTCCGGCTGGCCGATCTTCATCATGCGCGTGCTCTTCTACTCGGTCCGCGACGTGATCCTGCGCGGGAAGTACTTCAAGGTCGTGCTCAAGCACGTCAGCGACATCGTCGTCGGGGTCGGCGCCACCGTCGTCGGCGGCGGCATGATCTTCGTGACGTTCTCGATGGCGTTCTTCACCGGCGCGGCCGTCGGCCTGCAGGGGTACTCCGGCCTCCAGGCCATCGGCGCCGAGTCGTTCATGGGCATCGTCGGCAGCTTCGCCAACGTCCGCGAGATCACCCCGATCATCGCGGCCACCGCCCTGGCGGCCCAGGTCGGCTCGGCGTTCACCGCCGAGCTCGGCGCGATGCGGATCTCCGAGGAGATCGACGCGCTGGAGGTCATGGGCATCAGCTCGTTCACGTACCTGATCTGCACCCGGGTCGTGGCCGCGCTGATCGCCCTGGTCCCGCTCTACCTGATCGCGCTGTTCGCCAGCTTCTTCGCCACCAGGTTCATCTGCACCTGGTTCTTCGGGCTGGCGCCCGGCGTCTACGACTACTACTTCGAGCTGTACCTGCCGCTGATCGACCTGGTCTACAGCGTGATCAAGGTGGCCATCTTCGCCTTCGTGGTGATCGTGATCCACAGCTACAACGGCTACTACGCCACCGGCGGCCCCGTCGGCGTCGGGGTGGCGGCCGGCCGCGCGATCCGCCAGACGATCATCACGGTGGTCCTGCTCAACCTGCTGCTGTCGTACATCTTCTGGGGCACGGGCGGAACAGTGAGGCTGACTGGGGCATGATGCGCTTCGAGTTCTCCACCCGGACCCGCCTGCTGATCTCGCTGGCGGTGCTGCTGGCGCTGGCCCTCGTGGTCGTCTACGTCGTGGTGAGCGCGCAGATGACCGGCGGGCGGCGGTTCACCGCGGTCTTCAACCACTCCGGGCAGGGCCTGAGCTCGCAGTCGCCGGTGAAGGTGCGGGGCGTCACGGTGGGCGGCGTCACCTCCGTCACGCTCGACCGGCGGGGCAAGGCCGTCGTCACCATCCACGTCGACGAGGAGATGCGGGTCCCGCGCACGGCGGTCGCCGCCATCGAGCCCACCTCCATCTTCGGCCCCAAGTTCATCAACCTGATCCTGGGCGACCGGGAGGGGCAGGGCCCGTTCCTGGCCGAGGGCGAGCGCATCGAGCGCACGCGCGACCCCCTGGACCTCAACGACTCGCTCGGCGACGCCTACGAGACCGTGGCGGCCATCGACGGCCGGGAGTTGTCGGTGATCATGCGGACGGTCGCGCGGGGCCTGGAGGGCAAGGGCCAGGAGATCAACCGGACGATCGGCAACAGCGACGTCCTCTTCGGCGTCGCCCACAAGCACCGGCGCAACGCCCGGCTCTTCCTGGCCGACACCGCGCGGGTCACCGACGTGCTCTCGACCCGCGGCGACGAGATCGCCGTCTTCGCCGAGAACGTCAACGCCATCGTGCCGGCGATCTTCAGCGGGCGGGGCCGGGGCGGGCCGCTGCTCGACGAGGGCGCCGAGGTCGCCGATGTGGCCGCGCACGGCCTGGCCAAGCACCGGGGCGACATCAAGGACGCGTTCAACTCCGGGGAGCGGGGCGCGGCGGTGATCCACTCCCAGCTCGGCATCGCCGGGGACGGCGTGCGCGGCGTGGACGACCTCGTCCTGCGGCTGACCGCGCTGACCCGCATCCCCGGCCCCGGCGGCAAGAACCAGCTCGGCACCGCCCTCTACCTGCCGCTGGACCCCTGCGAGCTCATCGTGGGCATCTGCGGGCCGGGCACCGGGCTGAAGCACTGAGGGCGGCGCGATGACCAGGCACTGGGAGCGGAGGACGACGTGGCAGTGAGCGACAGGGTGCGGCGGCGGCGCACGCTGGTCCGCCTCGCGCTGTTCACCGCGGCGACCGCCGGGCTGATCGCGCTCATCGCCGCCCAGCTCGCCGCCATCGAGCTGGGCGGGGGCACGACCGTCACGGCGGTGTTCGACGACGTGAGCGGGCTGCGCGCCGGCGACGAGGTGAAGATCGCCGGGGCGCCCGCAGGCCAGGTGGACGAGATCGAGGTCGTGAACGGCCGGGCCGAGGTGACGTTCACGCTGCGCGACCCGATCAAGGTCCCCTCCGACAGCGAGGCCGCCGTACGCTGGCGGAACGCCATCGGCCAGCGCGTGATCTACGTCCTGCCCGGCAAGGCGGCGACCATGATGCGCGACGGCGCCCGCATCACCAGGACGCGCTCGGTGGTGGACATCGGCGAGGTCATCAACGACCTGGCGCCGCTCACCCGCAGCATCGACCCGCAGGAGGTCAACGAGCTGCTGCGGGTGGTGGCCCAGTCCCTCGACGGCAACGAGGAGAACGTCGACCTGCTGATCCGCAACCTCGACAAGATCACCGGCTCGCTGGCCGAACGCCGCCAGACGATCCGCCAGCTCGTCGGGGACTACGAGAAGGTCACCACCCTCCTGGCCCGCAGGGACCAGCAGATCTCCCGCATGGTCGACGCCCTGGTCGACGTCACCGGGGCGTACGCCGACAACCGCAAGGTGCTCGACGACACGATCGTCCAGCTCAGCGCGGTCATCAACACGCAGGAGAAGGTGCTCGGGCAGAACGCCGACGAGTTCGGGCGGCTGCTCGGCCACCTGTCCGCGCTCACCGGCGGCATCCGGCGCAACACCGGGACGCTGGAGAACACGCTGGAGACGATCGGGCCGCTGCTCCGCCGGGCCTACGCGAGCACCAACCGCGGCGACTTCGTCGTCGCCTACGTCGGCTGCCTGACCCTGGGCCCGAGCCCCTGCCCGTACGGCATGAACCTGCCGGGCAAGCTGCCGGGCGCCGGGCGGCTCACCTCGGCCAAGGCCATGCGCTCGGTGATGGTGGGGGACTGATGGCTCTCAAGTCGTTCAAGGACCGCAACCGGTTCGCCGTCGGCATCGTCTCCCTGCTGGTGGCGGGCGGCCTCATCGTGTTCGTCTTCATGGTCGGGTCGCTGCGGCTGTTCGTCAGCGACTACACCATGACCGGGGTCTTCGCCGACTCCGGCGGGATCCGCAGCGGCAACGACGTCCGCGTCGCCGGGGTGCGCGTGGGCCAGGTGACCGGGGTCGAGCCCGACTTCCGGCGGGGCCACGTGATCATCACCTGGACCGTGGACGACGGGGTCCGGCTCGGCCGCAACACCCGGGCCGAGGTCCGCCTGAACACCCTGCTCGGCGGCCGCTACCTCAAGCTCTCCGGTCCCGTGGGCGCGCCGTACATGGACGACCTGCCCGAGGCCCAGCGGCGCGTGCCGCTGGAGCGGACGGCCACCCCGGCGCTGGTGGGCGAGGTGCTCAAGAACACCAGCGACACCCTGACCAACCTGGACACCAAGACGGTGGACAAGGTCCTGGGCCAGCTCACCGAGATCACCCGGCTGCGGGCGCGCGGCGAGGAGACCCACGTGCTCAGCAACGTGAGCAAGCTGGCCGACACCCTCAACGAGGCCGACCCGGAGATCCGCCGCCTGCTGGAGGCCGGCGAGCGCATCCTCGACACGGTCACCCGCAAGGAGCAGCAGCTCACCCGCCTCGTGGACCAGTTCGAGATCGTGTTCGACGCGCTGCGGCAGCGCCGCGACGAGCTGTCGCGGCTCTTCGGCCGGGGCAACGCGCTGGTCAAGGAGCTGACCGGGATCATCGACCGGCACGAGCGCGACCTGGTGAAGATCATCGACGACGTCAACGCGACCGTGGGGGACCTGGGCGCCCACCGGGACCAGCTCAACACGGCGCTGGCCTGGGCGGGGCCCACGTTCCAGGGGGTCGCGGGCATCGGCGGCCACGGGCCGTGGCTGGAGGCGGCGGTCAGCGGCGCCGGCCCGATCAGCCCCGAGGTGCTGAGGACCCTGCTCAACTCGCGCAAGGGAGGCGGCCGATGAGACGGCTGATCGCGGCGCTGGCGGCCGCGACCGTGGTCCTGACCGGCTGCGGCGGTGGCGGCGAGACCGGGGGGTTCCGGCTGACCGCCTACTTCGCCAAGGCGACGGCCCTCTACGAGCAGTCCCGGGTCAAGATCATGGGCATCGACGTGGGGACCATCGAGCGCATCCGCGTCGAGGGGAACCGGGTCAGGGTCGAGATGAGCGTGGACGGCGGCGTGCCCGTCCCCGCCGACGTGCGCGCCTCGATCGTCTCGCTCAACACCCTGGGCGAGCGCAACATCATCCTGCACCCGGCCTGGAAGCCCGGCATGGAGCGCATCCGGCCGGGGGCCGTGATCCCCCAGGAGCGCACCGAGCTGCCGGTCGAGATCGACGACGCGCTCAAGGCGTTCACCAAGCTGTCGGACTCCCTGGACCCCAAGCAGGTCAGCGGCTTCATCGAGGGCGTCGCCAAGCGCGTGGACGGCCGCGGCGACGAGTTCAACCGCGCGCTGCAGGGCACCGCCCAGCTCACGCACAACCTCGCCAGCCAGGACCAGCGCCTGATCAAGCTGGCCGAGGGCCTCAACAAGCTGGCCAAGCGCACCAACGCCCGCGAGCGGAAGCTCGGCAGCATGCTCGACTCCTTCGCCGGCGCCACCGGCCAGCTCGTCGAGGAGCGCCGGGAGGTGCAGCGCTTCGCCACGAGCCTGGCCTCGTTCGTGCGCAAGGGCCACGTGATCGTCGAGAAGTACTCCGAGAAGCTGCCCCAGCAGCTCGCCTCGCTCTCCGAGCTGATCCTCACGCTCCGCGCCAACAGCGCCTCGGTCGCCCAGACCGTGGCCGAGCTGGCCAAGCTGGGCGACGTCGTGCTCGACGCCTGGGACAAGGAGCACCACGTGCTCAAGATCCGCCTGGCGCTGAGCCCGACCCTGAAGATCTGGCTTCAGCCGCTGTTCGACGCGCTCGGGCTCGGCGAGGTGCCCTGTCCTCCGGCGCCGCTCGGCAACTGCCCCGGCGGCAAGAAGAAGGGGGGCGGCCGATGAGCGGCCCGCCGACCGCGCGGGACCGGCCCGCCGGCGCGCGCCGCCCGCGGATCCCGCGCCTGATCGCGGCGGCGCTGGCCGCCGCGCTCTCGGCCGGCGCGTGCTCCATCCAGACCGCGGGAGCCCCCACCGGCGGCCCCGTGCTCCACGGCACCTTCGACGACGTGCAGACCCTGGTCGCCGGGCACAGCGTCCAGGTCAACGACGTGATCGTCGGCACCGTCACCGACGTGCGCCTGGAGGGCTACAAGGCCAAGGTGACCATGGAGATCGGGGAGGGTCGGCGGATACCCGCGGGCACCTCCGCCGCGATCGCCCGCACCTCCCTGCTCGGCGAGAACTACGTCAAGCTCATCCTCCCGCCCGGCAAGGACCTGGCCACCGGACCGTTCCTGGCCTCCGGCGCCCGCATCGAGAACACCTCCCTCCAGCCCGACCTGGAGCTGGTCACCGAGAAGGCCGCCCCGGTCATCGACGCCCTGGGCAGCCAGAACATCGAGGCCGTGGCCGACGCGGTCTACACCGGCTTCAACGGCAAGGGCGAGCAGCTCCACCGCCTCGTCGAGCGCGGCAAGCTCGTCACCGACACCTACGCCGCCGCCCGGCACGACCTGGTCCGGGCCGTGGACGACCTGGCCCGGCTCGGCCGCGCCCTGTCCAAGGACCGCGAGGACCTGGCCGACGTGCCCGAGAGCATCGCGCGGGCGGGCGAGCGGCTCCTGTCGGAGCGCAAGCGGCTCAAGAAGGCGGTCAACGAGCTGCTCAAGCTGGCCCGCACCGCCAACGACACCATCTACGTACGGCACGCCGAACGGCTCCGCACGATGCTCAACCGGTTCGACGGGATCACCGTGGCGGTGTACCGGGGCCGCGAGGACCTGAAGAAGACGGCCCGCGACCTGCTGGCCTTCATCAAGGCCCCGCCGATCGTGCACGAGGGGCAGGCCATGTTCTTCGCCTGGATCAAGGGGCTGCTGCCGCCCGCCGGGGGGCGCGAACCTGGCGGCAAGCCCAAGTCGCCGCTGGACGAGCTGGGCGGGAAGGTGCTCAAGGAGGCTCCGAAGAAGGACTTCACGATGCTGCTGGGGCCGCCGCGATGAGACCTCGCATCCTGGTCAACCTCATCTTCTTCGCCATCCTCGGCGTCGTCATGGCGATCTGGGCGGTCACCAGCATCGTCAAGATCGACGCGCTGCGGCAGCCGTTCCGCGTGCAGGCCGAGTTCGTCTCCTCGCCCGGCCTGTTCAAGGACGGCGAGGTGGACTACCTGGGCGTGCGCGTCGGCAAGATCGGCGAGGTCCGCCTGGCCACCGGCAAGGTCGTCGTCGGCCTGGACATCGACCGCGGCGTCCGCCTGCCCAGGAACCTCACCGCCGAGGTGCGCCGCAAGTCCGCCATCGGCGAGCCGTACATCGAGCTGTCGCCGCCCGCGAAGGAGGCCGCCTCGGGCGTGCTCGCCGCGGGCGACCTGATCCCGCTGGAGCGCACCACCGTGCCGCTCGACTACCAGCGGCTCTTCCAGGGGATCAGCAAGGTCCTGTCCGCCGTCGAGCCGGAGGACGTGCGCACGGTCGTGCACGAGCTGTCGGTGGGTCTGGAGGGGCGCGAGCAGTCGGTGCGCGACATCATCGGCGACGCCCACGACCTGACGGACACGCTCGCCCGCGAGGCGCCGCTGCTGGACGAGCTGTCGGTGGAGCTGACCGGCTTCGCGGACGTCCTCGCCCGCAACCGCGTCGACATCGGGCAGATCCTCGACAACAACGCCGTCTTCACCGGCGCGGTCAAGGACTCCCGCCGGGACCTCAGCTCCTTCCTCGACAACAGCCCCAGCCTGCTCGCCAAGGTCAACAACCTCCTCGACCGCTCCCGCCCCGGCCTGAGCTGCGTGCTCGCCGCGGCCGGCACCAAGACCACGAGCGTCTTCACCCCCGCGACGCAGCGCAACCTCAACCGGGCGCTGCGCTCGATCCCGACGCTCCAGGGCCTGGTCAGGGACATCACCGAGGAACTGCCCGACGGGCCGTACGCCCGGTCGGCGTTCATCTTCAGCGTCCCCGGCGGCCCGATGGCCGCCCCCGAGCGCCCCGCCCCGCGCGCGGCCCCCGCCGTACCCAAGATCGGCGAGTGCCGCACGGGCGGGGCCGAGCGCAGGCCGGTCCTGCGCGGCGGGGACCCGGGGTCCGGCCCGGCCCGGGCCGTGGCGGCCCGCGGCGGCGTGCCGCGCCCGGTGGACGACGCGGCCCCGCGCGCCGTGAGCGAGACCGAGCGCCCGGTCGCCCCCCGGCCGCAGCAGGTGACGTCGAGCCCGGTCCCGCAGGCCCCGCCCGCCGCCGCGCCCGCCGCGCCCCCGGCCTCCGGGGAGTCCCAGATCACCCGCCTGCTGCCGCTGCTGCCCCCGCTGCTCGGCCTCGTCGTGCTGCTGTGGGTCCTGGTCGCCGTCGTCGGCGTCCGCCCGCGCCGCCGCCGCGCCGCCCGGCCCACCGCCCCGCCCACCGACTGACGCCCCCCGCCGGAGAGGTCCGAATCACCTGATGCCCGCAGACACCACCAAGAAGAAGACGATCGGCCCCAAGACGGCGACCGGCGCGAAGAAGACGTCCTCCGCCGCCCGCGGGCCCGCCGCCCCGGACCCGGGTACGGCGGACGCCGCGGCGGCCACCCCGGCGGTGACCGAGCCCTCGGAGGGGGCGCGCGAAACGGCCGGGGACGCCGGCGAGGGCACGGCGCGGGCCACGCCCGTCCGGGAACGGGAGGAGACCGGAGCGGGGGAGGAGACCGGGGCGGCGGCCGAGGACGCGCCACGGGACGAGGCGGACGGGAAGACCGACGCCGCCGCGCCGGAGGAGGAGACCGCGGCGCGCGCCCCGGGCGGGCCGGGCGGCGGGGACGGCCGAGTGACCGCCGACGAGTCCCCGGGCCGGGGGCCCTGGGCGATGCGCGTCCTCGGCGTCGCGGTGGTGCTCGCGCTCGCCGCGACGATCACCACGGCCGTGATCCTGTGGCGGGAGAAGACCCGCCTGACGGACGAGAAGGACGCCCGCGCCGCCGTGGCGACCGTGGCGAGCCAGTGGGCGGACGTGCTCACGTCGTACGACTACAAGAACTTCCAGGCCACGAGGGACCGCGCGCTGGCCATCGCGTCACGGGACTACGCCAAGCCGCTCAAGACCATGCTGTCGGACCTGGAGGCCGTGGTCACCGGGCTCCAGGCCAGCGCGAGGAACGACGTCACCGACGTCATGATCGGCGGCGTGGACGACAACCGGGCGACGGCGATCGTGACCGTGGACTACGCGGTGACCAGCCCCAAGACCGGCACCCGGCGCGTGGACGACCTGTACCTGGAGGTCAAGCTGGTCCGCGAGAAGAACCGCTGGCTGGTCGGGGAGTCGAGCCACATCTCGGCGGGCAACGAGCAGGTGGTCAAGCCCGACGGCACGGTCGTCCCGGGCACCCCGACCCCCGCCCCGACCGCGTCCCCCGGGAACTGACCCCGCAGGCGCGCCCCGGACACGGCGGACGCCCGCGCCGTACGGCAGGCGGCGCGGGCGTCCGGGCGCGCCGCGTCACTTGGCGAAGGCGTCCACGGCGGCCTGGCAGAACGCCTTGAGGTCGCCGGGCTTGCGGCTGGACACCAGGGTCGCCGGGCCGGAGTCGTCCACGACGACCTCCTGGTCCACCCAGGTCGCGCCGGCGTTGCGCAGGTCGGTCCGCAGGCTCGGCCAGGACGTCATCGTGCGCCCGCGCACCACGTCCGCCTCGATGAGCGTCCAGGGGCCGTGGCAGATCACGGCGACCGGCTTGCCGGCGTCGACGAACGCGCGCGTGAACGCGACCGCCTCCGGGTCGGTGCGCAGGAAGTCCGGGTTCGCGACGCCGCCGGGCAGCACGAGCCCGTCGAAGGACGCCGGGTCCACGTCGCCGACGGTCGCGTCCACCTCGAACGTGTCGCCCTTGTCCAGGTGCTGGAACGCCTGGACGCGGCCGCTCCGGGTGGAGATGAGCCGCGGCGTGGCGCCGGCGTCCCTGACGGCCTTCCAGGGCTCGGTGAGCTCGACCTGCTCCGCGCCCTCGGGCGCCACGAGGAACGCGATCGTCTTCCCGGTCAGAGGCGTGTCCGCCATGATGTCCCCCTCTGTGGTTCAGGTCATGGACACGCCCCTTCCTGCCCGTGAACGCCCCGGCCTAACGGCCCGCCCCGCACGGCTCCCGCCGCTCCACCGGTACGGCGGGCCGCGGGCGGGCGGGCGGGGACCGGGCCGTGCCGGGAGGGCGTGCGCCGGCACCCGGGCGTGCGGCAGGAGGGGCGCGGGCTCAGGCCGTACGGGCGGCCCACGGCGTACGGACGGCCCACGGCGTACGGCGGCTCAGGCGGCTCGGGCGGGCGGGTCCGGGCGCGGGGAGGGGTCAGCCGGCGGGCTGGGGCTCGCCGGTGGCGTAGGTGATGGCGTCGTCGAGGGCGAGCTTGGAGCCCTCGGAGAAGGCGTGCTCGTAGCCCTGGTCGCCGAGGGAGTCGCGGCACTTGTTCTCGACGGTGCCGTGCTCCTGGGTGAAGAAGGGGGAGCCGAACAGCGGCAGCCCGAACGTCTGCCAGTTGGCCTGGGCGGCGCCCAGCAGCCGGGAGGCGCGGTCGGCGTCGCCCTCCTCCAGCGACAGCCAGGCCAGCGCCTCGATGCCGAGCACGCTGCCGACCACGTCGTGGAACCGCCGCTTGATCCGCAGCGACTCGCGGGCGTTGTGCGCGGCGCCCTCGACGTCGCCGAGGGCCCGCTGGGCCAGCGCGAGCGCGTAGCGGGCGTAGGAGCGCAGCCACAGCTCGCCGCGGTCCTCGCACAGGGACAGGCAGTCGCGCAGCAGGGGGACGGCCTCCTGCGGCTCGTCCCGCGCGGTGAGGACGAGGGCGAGCTCGACGATGGCGGGCAGCAGGCCGGGGTTGAGCTTGCGCTCGGTGCCGGGGGAGGTGCCGTGGAACTCGATGGCCGCGCCGAGGTAGGCGCTGGCGCGGGGCAGGTCGTTCTGGAGGAACGCGACGGTGCCGCGCATCTTCGTGGCGAAGACCACGGCCGAGGCGTCGCCGATCTGCACCCCGTCGGCGGTGCACTCGTCGGCGGCGTCGATCGCGGCCTCGAAGTCGCCCTGGGCGCTGGCGAGGTAGGAGCTGACCCACAGCGCCTTGCAGCGCTCGGGGCTGGGCTGCCGGCAGGCGTTGAGCGCGCGGTCGAGGTAGTGGCGGCCCTCCTTGGGCAGCCCGCAGGCCATCCACAGGAACCAGAGGGCGGCCAGCATGTCGAGGGCGTGCTTCTCCTCGCCCGGGGTGTTGAGGGAGAAGTCGAGGGAGGCGCGCAGGTTGGCGTGCTCGCGGCGCATGCGGGCGAACCAGATGATCTGGTCGGGCCCCGACCAGGCCTCCTCGGCCTGCTTGGCCAGCCGCATGTAGTGGTCGCGGTGGCGGCGGTGCATCGCGTCGGTCTCGCCGAGCTGCCCGAGCCATTCGGCGCCGTAGTCGCGCAGCGTGTCCAGCAGGCGGTAGCGCCGCTCCCCGGCGCGTTCCTCGCTCAGCAGCACGGACTTCTCGACCAGGCCGGTGAGCAGGTCGAGGAGCTCTCCCGGGGGCACCTGGTGGTCGCAGCAGACCTGCGCGGCGGCCTCCAGGTCGAAGTCGCCCGCGAACACCGCGAGCCGCGCCCACAGCAGCCGCTCGGTCGGCTCGCACTGCTCGTGGCTCCACCCGACCGCGCCGCGCAGCGTCTGGTGCCGGGGCAGGGAGGTGCGGCTGCCGCCGGACAGGACCGCGAACCGGTCGCCGAGCAGGGTGCGGATCTGCTCGACGGACAGCACGCGCAGGCGCACGGCGGCCAGCTCGATCGCCAGCGGGATGCCGTCCACGCGGCGGCAGATGTCGGCCACGGTCTCGGCGTTGGAGGCGTCCACGGTGAAGCCGGGGGAGACGGACGCGGCGCGCTCGGCGAACAGGCGCAGGGGGTCGGAGCCGATCAGCTCCTCCAGCGGGGCCCCGGGCGGGGGGACGTCCCACGGGGACACGACGAAGGCGTGCTCGCCCGGGACGTTGAGGTGCTGCCGGCTCGTGGCCAGCACGCTCACGCCGGGCGCGGACCGCAGCAGCCGGTCCACGATGGAGGCGCAGGCGGCCACGAGGTGCTCGCAGGTGTCGAGCACGAGCAGCATGCGCTTGCCGGCCAGGGACTCCACGAGGAACTCGGCCTCGGTGCGCGGGGAGCTGTCCACCAGGCCCAGCTCCTCGATCATCGCGTGGGCGACGAGGGCGGGGTCCTGGAGCCTGGACAGGTTGACGAGCCAGACGCCGTCGGGGAACTCCTCGCCCATCGAGGCCGCGGCCCGCAGCGCCACGCGCGTCTTGCCGACGCCGCCGATGCCGGTCACGGTGACCATGCGGTGCTCGCGGATGAGCCTGGTGAGGGAGGACAGCACTGGGGCCCGCCCCACGAAGCTCGTCAGCTCCGCGGGCAGGTTGCCCTGTCTACGCCATCCAGCAGGGGCTTCCATGACCGCCTCAGGGGGTCGCATCCGGCCCGGATCCGCCCGGCCCGCCGTGTGGGACGGCCGCCGCGCATTGGCATCGTACCCGTCCGCCTGCCGCGTTGTTCCCCGTCCGGAGCCGAAACTACAATCATCTGACGTGATTCACATCAACGGCCCCGACGACGACCGGGTAGTGGACCTGCACGACGACGGCCTCCCGGTCCTGCCCGACCAGACCCTCGACGACACCGACGCGGGCTGGGGCGAGCACGCCCAGGACAACCTCGAACGCCTCCTCGAGGACCGGCCGCCGCACTGGTAGACCCGGGCGTGCCCGGGCCCGGAGCGTGCCGCGGCCCGGGGGTGGGAACGAACGCGCCGGCCATGCGGCGTCCCCTCACATCGTGACGGGGCGTCGCATGGCCGGCGCGTGCCGGTCCCGGGCCGCGGGTCAGGCCTCGGGGTCGCGCTCGTCCTGCTCGGCGAGGAAACGCTCGAACTGGGCGGCCAGCTCGTCGGCCGTGGGGACCGGGGTGGCCTCGTCGGCCAGGAGGCTGCCGCGCACGTCCGCCCGGTTGTAGGCGTCGTACTGCTGCTCCAGCCCCTCGACCGCGGAGGCGATCTCGGGCGAGGCCGCGATCTGCTGCTCGATCTCGCTCTGGGTGCGCTCGGCCGCCTGCCGCAGCGCGTCGGTCGGCAGGACCAGGCCGGTGGCGAGGCTGATCGACTCCAGCGCCGTCAGCGACGACTGGGGGTACTCCGCCTGGGCCAGGTAGTGCGGCACGTGGACGGCGAAGCCGATCGCGTCGTGCCCGGCCTCGGCGAGGCGGAACTCCAGCAGCGCCGGGGCGCTCCCGGGGACCTGCACCTTGCCGCCCCACGGGCGGTACTCCGACACCAGGTCCTTGCGGGTGCCGTGCGCGGTCACGCCGAGCGGGCGGGTGTGCGGCACGGCCATCGGGATGCCGTGGAACGTCACCACGAGGCCGACGCCGAGCCGTTCGACGACGTCCTGCACGGCCGCGGCGAACCGCTCCCACGCGCGGTCGGGCTCGGGCCCGGTGAGCATGAGGAACGGCGTGCCCGCGGAGTCGTGCGCCAGCCGTACGACCAGCTCGGGCGCGGAGTACTCGGACCAGTGGTCCTCGTCGAAGATCATCATCGGCCGGCGGGAGCGGTAGTCGAGCAGGCCGTCGACGTCGAAGCGCGCCACGACGCGGTGGTCCAGCGTCGCGAGCAGGTGCTCGGTCGCCAGCCGCCCGGCCGCACCCGCGTCGACGAAGCCGTCGAGCTGGACCAGCATCACCGGAGCGTCCAGCTCCGGCACGTCCGCCTCGAACTCGTAGAGATCGCCCGGTTCACGCACGCTGATCCAAACCCTCCCCTGGACAGGCCTTTACCAACGGCAACACCATATCCCCGCCCCGCATTCCGCCCGCCCGCGTCCACTTCGGCGGCGCGCTCCGGGCCCGGCGGGTCACGACACGATGTCGCGGCGCTGGAAGCGGCGGAAGGCGAGCGCGATCAGGACGACGGAGTAGGTCAGGGACACGGCGACGCCCTTGATCATGCCGTCCCAGGTGATCTCCGGGGCGAGGGCGTCCATCCAGGCGAGGTTCCAGTAGGTGGGCAGGACCTCGCGCCAGGAGCCGAGCGCCTCGACCGCCTCCAGGATGTTGCAGATGATCACCAGGCCGACCGCGCCGCCCACCGCGCCGAGCGGGGAGTCGGTGCCCACCGACAGCAGGAACGCCAGACCGGCCACCACGAGCTGGCTGACCAGCGCGTAGCCGACCACGATCGCCAGCCGGGGCAGCGCGTCGGCCGCGGGCACGAGCTGGCCGGTGCCCGGCAGCCGGATGTCGTTCCACCCGAACGCCAGCGTGCCCGCGAGCAGCGCCATCAGCGGCAGCACGAGCACGGCCACCGCCGAGTAGCCCAGCGCGACGATCAGCTTCTGCCGCAGCAGCCGGGCGCGGGGCACCGGCGCGGCCAGGAGGTACCGCAGCGAGGACCAGCTCGCCTCGCTGGCCACCGTGTCGCCGCAGAACAGCGCCACCGCCACCACCAGCAGGAACCCCACCGACACGAAGAGCGTGAACGCGGCGAAGTTCAGCCCGCCCTGCGTGGCCATGTCGGCCAGGCTCGGCGTGTTGTCCCGCTCCTGCTCGCCGCCGACCATGAACGCGACCGCGAGCACCCACGGCAGCCCCAGCAGCAGCCCGAACATCGCCAGCGTGCGCCGCCGCCGGAACTGCCGCACGATCTCCACCCGCAGCGGCAGCGTCCGCCGCGCGCTGTAGCCGGGGGCCGCGGTCCGCTCACTCATCGCGTTCTCCGATCAGGGTCAGGAAGGCGTCCTCCAGGCGGCGGTTCGGCGTCACCCGGTCCACCGGCACCCCGGCGCCGACCAGCTCGGCCACCAGGAGCGAGGCGGGCGCCGACCCGAGCCGCACCAGGACGCCGCCGTCGGCGAGCTCGGCCCCGTCCACGCCGTCCACGCCCTTGGCCACCTCGCGGGCGCGCTCGGGGTCGGGCGTGCCGACGAGGACGCCCGCGCCGCTCCCGACGATCTCCGCGACCGGCCCGGCGGTGACGAGCCGCCCGCGGTGCATCACCACGACGTGGGAGCAGGTCTGCTCGACCTCGGCGAGCAGGTGGCTGGAGACGATGACGGTGCGGCCCCCGGCGGCGTACCGCAGCAGCACGTCGCGCATCCCGCGGATCTGCGGCGGGTCCAGCCCGTTCGTGGGCTCGTCGAGGACCAGCAGGTCGGGCAGGCCCAGCATGGCCTGGGCGATCGCGAGCCGCTGCCGCATGCCCTGGGAGTAGGTGCGCACGGCGCGGCCGAGCGCGTCGCCCAGGCCGGCGATCTCCAGCGCCTCCGCGAGGTGCGCGTCCTCCGCCGGGCGGCCGGTCGCGCGCCAGTACAGCTCCAGGTTGTCGCGCCCGGACAGGTGGGGCAGGAACCCCGGCCCCTCGACGAACGAGCCGAGCCGCGACAGCACGGGCACCCCGGGCGCGACCGCGTGACCGAAGATCCGGATCTGCCCGGCGTCGGGGTGGATCAGCCCCATCAGCATGCGCAGGCTGGTCGTCTTGCCCGCGCCGTTGGGCCCGAGCAGGCCGAGGACCTGCCCGCGCTCCACCCGGAACGACAGGTCGTCCACCGCGAGCCGGCCCCCGGAGTAGCGCTTGGTCAGGCCGGAGATCTCCAGCGGCACGCCCGCCAGCGCCGGGTCGGGTGCGGCCGGCGGCCGGGTGCGCCGCCGTACGCCGGCCAGGATGAGCGCGGCGAGCAGGAGGGCGGCCGGGGGAAGCGCCCACACCCACCAGGGCGGGCCGGTGCCGGGGCCGCGCAGCGCGGGCGCCAGCGGCAGCGTGATGTCGGGCGCGGCCAGCGCCACGCGGTGCACGCTGGAGGCGGCCGGGGTCGCGTAGCCCATGTCGGAGGCGGCGACCACCAGTCGCACCCGGTGCCCCGCCTCGAACCGGTGGTCGATGGCGGGCAGCCGCACCTCGGCCTCGCCGCCCGCCCCGGTGATCCGCATCGGCGCCGCCAGGCCGTACGGCAGGCGGGGGCCCATCGGCCCGACGTCGTAGACCTTCGCGAACAGGACGGCGCCGGGCGGCCCGGAGACGCGCACGCGCACCGAGGGCGAGCCGGTCACGTCGACGGACTCCGGCAGCGGCGCGGACTCGAACACCGCGGCCTGCCCGGGCATGTCCAGCGACAGGCCCAGGTCGCCGCCGCCGGACAGCGCCGAGCCCAGGCCGGGCAGTGAGGTGATCGAGGCGGGCGCGCCGCCGGGCGGGTTCGCGATCGCCTGCTCGGGCCCGGCCAGCCGCACCTTCCGCGCCGCCGTGCCGGACAGGCCCGGGTAGCGGGCGGCCTCGGCCACCGTCAGGACGCGGCGGCGGGTGCCGGGGTCGCGCCCGCCCTGCCGCGTCACCTCGAACCCGGGCGTGCCCGCGCCGGGCCCCCCGGCCAGGCCGTGCGGGGAGCGGGCCGGCAGGAGCCAGCGGTCGAACCAGCCCACGGTCAGCTCGTGCAGCCGGTCGGCCTCCCCGTCGCCGCCGTCGTGGCCGCCGTCGAACCAGACCACCTTCGCCGGCCCGTCCACGAGCGCGGCGTTGCGGTCGGCGTGATCCAGCGGGAACAGCGAGTCGTTGAGCCCCTGGAGCAGCAGCGTCGGCACCTTGATCCGGCCCGGGTAGGCGGACGGGCTGGACCTGCGCAGCATCGCCACGGCCTCCGGCGTGGGCCGGCCGGTCTCGGCGACCTTCTGGTAGATCGCGCAGATCTCCGGCAGGAAGCGCCCGCAGCGGACCCGCTCGTCGGTGGCCGCGCCGCCCGGCCTCGCGCCGCCGGGGCCCCGGGACGGCCCGGGCGGCGCGGGCGAGGCCGAGGGGGTCGTGCCCGCCACCGGTCCCGAGCCCTCGGAGCCGGACCGCATCCGGTCGGACTCGGTCGCGCCGCCGGAGCCCTCGCCCGCGCGCCCGCCGGTCAGCAGCGCGGTGTCGGGGGTCACGCCGCCGGCCCCGAAGAACACCCCGGCCCACATCTTTTTGAACACGCCCGCGTCGGCCGGCCCCGCGGCGTTCGGGAAGAGCGCGTCCGCCAGGTCGTTCCATGTGATCGAGGGCACGAGCGCGTCCACGCGCCGGTCGTGCGCGGCGGTGAGCAGCGAGATCGCGCCGCCGTACGACGCGCCGGCCATGCCCACGCGCGGGTCCCCGGGCCCGTCCAGGCGCACCTCGGGCCGCCCCGCCAGCCAGTCGATGAGCCGCCGCACGTCCCTGACCTCGTGGTCGGGCGAGTTGAGCGCGATCTGCCCGGTGGACCGCCCGAACCCGCGCGCCGACCACGTGAGCACGGCGTATCCCGCCCGCGCCAGCCGTACGGCCTGCGCCCGCACGCTCTCCTTGCTCCCGCCGAACCCGTGCGCGAGCAGCACCGCGGGGCGCCGCCCGGACGCGTCCGGGGCGTAGAACGTGGTGTCGAGCGACACCGGCCCGCCGCCGCGCGGCCCGGCGGGCACCTCGATCCGCTGGGCGGCCGAGCGCACCGGCGTCTCCCGCGCGAGCGCCACCCACCCCGCCACGGCCACGACGGCCAGCGCCAGCGCGGCGGCGACGGCGCGGCGGCGGGTGCGGAAGATCCAAAGCAGCGGCCCCTTCATAGGGGTGACCCTACGCGGCGGACCCGACACGCTCCTGAGAACCTTCTCAGGGAGATCCCGGATTGCGTGCCCAGGGCCTGGACAGGCATCATTCGACGGTGATAACCGCGGTGAAAGCGCAAGTCCTCCGATTCTTCCGGGACCACTGGTCCCGGGGGGAGCCCGGCCGGTCCCTGCCGGCCGACATGCTCCGGTTCGCCTACACGGTGTGGCTGGTGGCGCTGGCGTTCAAGGTGCTCGGCTCGTCCTGGGACGTGTCGTGGCACTTCAAGTGGCTCCGGGACGACCTCGCGCCCCCGCATCTGCTGAACACCGTGGGGACCGTCATCGCGGTGGTCCTGACGGTCATCCACGGTTACACCGGCTACGGCGGCGACAAGGCCGCGATCCGGCTCATCCAGTGGGGGACCGGCGTGTTCCTCGTCGCGGTGCCGCTCGACCTGGTCAACCACGCGGTCAACGGCCTGGACATCACCTCGTGGAGCCCGTCGCACATCCTGCTCTACCTCGGCACCGCGCTCATGATCGCGGGCCTGATCCGCGGCTGGTTCCTCACGAGCGAGCCCGGGCGCGTGCGCACCCTGGTGATGACGGCGCTGTTCATCTTCTTCCTGGAGAACACGCTGTTCCCCAACCAGCACCAGGAGTACGGCGTGCGCGAGATCGCCTCGTGGGACCGCGGCGCGCCGTACGCCGAGCCGCAGCTCCTGGACTTCGCCGCCGACCAGCTCGGCCGGCCGGTGGACCGGGACATGCTGGTGGCGTTCTCGCTGCCCGTGCCGACCTGGGTCTACCCGGTGTGGGCGGGCGTCGCGGGCGTCATCGTGCTCGTGGTCGCGCGCCGGATGATCGCCCGCCCGTGGGCCGCGACCACCGTCGCGGGCGTCTACGTGGCCTACCGCGCGCTGATCTGGCCCATCCTGCTCGGGATCGACTTCCCTGAGTCGGCCGTGCCGTTCTACCTGCTGCTCGCGGGCCTGGCGGTGGACCTGGCGTTCCGGCTGCCCGTCCCCGGGGCGGCGCGGGTCGTGGCGGGCTCGCTGCTGACCAGCGGGGCCGTCTACGGCGGCATCCTGCTCCAGGACCGGCTCGCCGACGCCCCGCCGATCTCGGTGGCGTCGATCGCCGCCACGGCCGTGCTGCTCGCGGCGGCGTGGGCGCTGACCCTCTGGTACGGCTCGCGCCTGTCGGCGGGGCTTCAGCCGGTGATGGGCGCGCGGGTCAGCACGACCGCGAGCCCGTAGGCCAGTCCCATCACGGTCGCCTCGGCCGCGGCCCAGGCGACCAGGGCGGTCGTGCGCTCCTGGACGATCAGCGGGATCAGCCGGAACCTGATCCGCGCCCCGAGCAGGGCCACGCCGACCAGGCAGAGGGTCTTGGCGATGACGAGCTGCCCGTAGCCGCTGGTGAACAGCGAGCCGGGCAGCTCGGCGCCCTCGGTGAGCCAGATCTGGACGAGCCCGTTGACCAGCCCGGTCACCGTGGCGACGCCCAGGCAGACGGTCGCCACCTTGGAGTACCGGGGGAGCGCGAGGGCCAGCAGGCTCTTGCGGGGGGCGACCAGGACCGCGATCGCCACGAGCCCGCCGGTCCACGCGGCGGCCGTCATGACGTGCAGCTCCATCGAGATCATGCTGTAGTCGTGCCAGTACCAGTCGGCCGCGTGGCCGGTCACCGGCAGCGGGAGCAGCCCGAACAGCGCCGTGACGATCCGCAGCTCGGCCGGGACGTGCTCGCCGAACCGCACGGCGAGCCGGCCCACCCCCGCGCACACGAGCGCGAAGAAGGCGCTGAACAGCAGCCCCTTGCCGGCGCTCACCTGGTCGACGTAGGTCCAGATCGCCGCGGGGGAGACCCCCGAGACCTCGGCGCTCTGGAGCACCACCGCGATCAGCGCGCACGCCGCCCACACCAGCGACAGCCGCACGGCCCAGGGGCGGGCGATCCGCATGACCGGCTCGGTCCGGTCGGGCCGGTCGAAGCCGAGCATCTTGGACAGCAGGCTCAGGCCCACGACCATCATCGCCGCCAGGTCCAGCAGCACCCGCACGACCGGCAGGCCGTGCCGTACGACGGGTCCCGGCTCGGGCAGGCCGGGCACCGGCGCGGGGGCGGTCAGCGCGGTCCCGGCCAGGGCGCCGGCCACGGCCGCGGCCACCAGCCCGCCGACGAGCAGTCGGCGGCCTCGCGGCGGCGGCGCGGGGGTCTCGGGCGGGGCGGCGTTCTCGATGACGGGGGCGCTCACGGGGCTCTCTCAGAGGATCTCAGGGGTCGCGGAAGGTCTCAGGGGTTGCGAAGGTCTCAGGGGTTACAGAAGGCGTCAGGGGTTCTCGGAAGGTTCTCGGGCAGGCGGGAGTCACGTGCGGAACACGGGAAACCCTCGCCAGTCTGCCACGCCCGCCCCCGCGGGCTCGCCCCTCCGCCGCCGCGCCGGTACGGCGGGGCCGCGCATTGTCTCACGAAGTTTTACCCCTTTTTTCCGTCGCTCCTTGATTCCTGCGCCGGGATGAGGAGGATTGCCATCGTGACTGATGCGCGCGCGGAATCCGCGGAATCCACGGAGATCATCGCTCGGGCGGTCGTCGTCCGGGGCGGCAGGCTGCTGGTGGCACGTCAGGTGGGCGACGAATGGTCCTTCCTCCCCGGCGGGCACGCCCGCCCGGGGGAACCCCTCGCCAGCGCCCTGCGGCGGGAGCTGGCCGAGGAGCTCGGGGCGGTGGTGACCGAGTCCGAGCAGATCGGGACGGTGGAGTACGCCTACTCCGACGCGGACTCGGGCTCGCACCTGGAGGTCAACCACGTGTTCGACGTGACCCTGGCCGGGGCGGACGAGGAGCTGGTCTCGCGGGAGGCGCACCTGGAGTTCGCCTGGATCCCGATGGAGGAGCTGGCCGAGGCGCGCCTGCGGCCCGAGCCGCTGAAGCACGCGCTGAAGTCCTGGTGGTGGACGGGCCGCCCCTTCTGCGTGGGCGTGCCCGCGGGGAAGGCGTCCTAGCGGGAGGTCACAGGGCGAGCGTCCAGTACTGGCCGACGAGGTCCGCGCCGAAGCTGCGGTGCGGTTCCGCCCTGGTCAGCTCGAAGCCCGCCCGCTCGTAGATCCGGCGGGCGTCGGTGAGGCAGTCGTTCGTCCAGAGCACCATCCGCTCGTAGCCCGCGCCCCGGGCGAAGGCGACGCACTCGTCCACGAGGGCGCCTCCCAGGCCGAGTCCCCGGCGCGCGGGCTCCACGAGCAGCAGCCGGAGCTGCGCGGTGCTCTCGTCCTTCTCGACGCAGAACACGCAGCCCGCGGGCTCGCCGTCCACCTCGGCGATCCAGGCCGCGTCGCGCCCGGGCCTGGCGCCCGCGGCGAAGTCGGCGACGATGCGGGCGACCAGGGCCTCGAACGTGGCGTCCCAGCCGTACTCCTCGGCGTAGAGCGCCCCGTGGCGCTGCACGACCCAGCCGAGCTCGCCGGGCCCGGGGGCGCGCAGCTTGACGTCGGGGGCGGGCGGGCGGCGGCCCCGCAGGACGTCCCTGATCGTGGCCATGGCGCCGGTCAGCCGCCGCCGGTCCTCCTCGGGGAGCGGTTCGATCAGGCGTCCCACCTCCGCGGCGCTGCGCTCGTCGAGGGTGCGGTAGACCTCGCGGCCGGTCCGGGTGAGGCGGATGACCTGCCGCCGCGCGTCGCCCTCCGACCGCTGCCGCGCCACCAGCCCGTCGGCCTCGAACCGCGCGAGCATCCGGCTGAGGTACCCCGCGTCCAGCCCGAGCCCGGCGCGCAGCGCGACCACCTCGGTCTCCGGCCGCTGCCCCAGCTCGAACAGCACCCGCGCCTCCGCGACGGAGTACGGCGTGCGCAGCAGCCCGGCCTGCAGCACGCCGATGATCTGGGTGTAGAAGCGGGTGAACTCCCGCACGGCGGTCACCGTCGCCACGTCCCGCATGACGGCCTCCATTTCGTTGACAAAGTCAAAGATATGCCCGGCGGGCCCCCGCGCGCCAGGGGTTCGGGCCGGAAAGCGCGGGAGCCGTGCCGGCCGCCGGCCCGGAACGGACCGGCGGGCGGGGTGGCCGGGACGTCGGGGATGGCCGGGACGAGGACGGGTCAGGTCGGGGTGGGGTGGGGCCGGGGCGCGATGAGGGCGGGGCCGGTGCCGGGGCCGCCGGGCCGGGGCGGCGGTGCCGGGGCGGGGCCGGGGCCGTCAGGCGGGGACGGGGGTGAGCGCGGTGAGGGCGGCGACGACGGGGGCCAGGCGCGGGTCCCGGGCGGCATCGCCGAGGGCGGCCTCCAGGGTCTCGGCGTAGGTGGGGGCGGCGGCGGCCTGGCGGGCGCGGCCCTCGGGGGTCAGGACGGTGTAGACGCCGCGCCGGTCCAGGGGGCACAGGTCGCGCCGGGTGAGTCCGGCGGACTCCAGCCGCGCCACCAGGCGGGTGACCGAGCTCTGGTTGAGGCCGATGGAGTCGGCCAGCTCCTGCATGCGCAGCTCGCCGTCCTCGGCCGCGGAGAGCCGGCACAGGGCGCGGAACTCCGACAGGCCGATGCCGTGCTGTCGCTGGAGCGCCTTGGCCAGGTCGTGCTCGACCCTGGCGTGCAGCGCGACGACGTGGTCCCAGACGTTGGTCTCCACGGTGCCTCCTCGAAATCCGGCCCTCCAGTCTATTCGCGATCAACCTCTGTATGCGCATGCAAACCAGGGCCGGGTGCACGCGCGGGAGCCGCCGCGAGACGATCGCGGCGGCTCCCGTCGTACGGCGGCGCGCCGGCGGCGGCGTGTCCGCGGCGGTGCCTCAGCGGTGGCGCCTCAGCGGCGGCGCCTCAGCGGGGGCGCAGCATGCGGCGGGCGGCCAGGGAGGCGACGCGGGCCGCGGCCGAGGGCGACAGCCGTACCCCGCGCCAGGCCGCGCGGCCGGACGCCGGGGCCACGATCAGCGCCCGGTCGCGGGCGAGGCCGCGCATGACGTCGCGGGCGAGGGCGTCCGCGTCGTACAGCCGGCGCTGGACCTCGATCGCCGCCTCGCGCGCGTGCTCGCCGATCTCGGTCTTCGGCAGGTCCGGGTTGGCGTTGCGCAGCAGCGGCGTGTCCACGAACCCCGGGCAGACCACGTGCACCTTCACGCCCCTGAGCGCGGCCTCGGCCCGCAGCGCCAGGCTGAGCCCGACCACCGCGTGCTTGGTCGCCGTGTAGGGCGCCATCAGCGGCGCGGGCACCAGCCCGGCCAGGGACGCGGTGTTGACGATCCGGCCGCGGCCCTGCGCGACCATGATCGGATACGCCGCGTGCACGCCGTGGACCACGCCGCGCAGGTTGACGTCGATCGCGCGGTTCCAGTGGTCGAGCGTCAGCTCGTCGGTCGTCCCGCCGACCGCGATGCCGGCGTTGTTGAAGACCAGGTCCAGGCCGCCGTTCTCGGCCGCGACCCGGTGGTACAGCTCGGCCACGGCGCCGGCGTCGGTCACGTCGAGCCGCGCGGCGGACACGGCGCCCTCGGCGGACAGCCGCTTGGCCGCCCGCTCGGCGCCGTCCCCGTCGATGTCGGCGACGGTGACGCTGGCGCCCCGCCGTACCAGCTCGTGGGCGAGGGCCAGGCCGATGCCCGAGGCCCCTCCGGTGACGATCGCGCTGCGGCTCACGCGGCGGCCTTCGCGGCCCGCCCGGCCCTCACGGGCTCGTCCCAGATGCCCATGGCCTTCCAGACCCGCTTGCTGACCACGCCGACCAGGCCGAGCTCGACGCACAGCTCGCGGGTCTTGCCGACGGAGTCGCGGATCTCCTGGTACGCCTGCGGGTTGTTCCGGTAGACCTCGTCGACGACGGACTTGGGGATCTTGAAGTAGCGGATCATCGAGCCGGGCGGGGCCAGCATGATCCGGGCCATGACGCCGAGCACGATCGGGGCGATCACGCCGAGCAGGAAGCGCCGGTGGCGCGGCATGCGGGGCACGCGGCGGCGCAGGTAGTGGCGGGCGAAGGAGATGTGCCGCGCCTCCTCGGCGATGTGGATCTGCATGATCGTCTTTTCCAGCGGGTGCTCGATGTGGCCGCTCTTGAGCAGCTTGCGCTGGACGTGGTCGATCGGGTCCTCGCCGCCGAGCACGAAGATGAAGAACAGCTCGGTGGAGATCAGCGGGATCCACGGGCTGACCTGCGCGATCAGGCTCAGCGGGCCGGGCATGCCGCGGATGGGGAGCTTCGTACGGTTCACGAACTCCTGGAACATCATCCCGTGATGTCCCTCTTCGATGGTTTCGTGGTAGACGTACCGGAACTCCGGCCGGCCGTTCGGCAGCCGGTACGCGTAGTTGAGCAGGCCGCGCTTGAGCAGGTTCTCGAACTGCAGGCCGATCTTCATCGCGGTCGCGACCCGCCACAGCGCGATGCGCGACCGCGTGGCCTGGTCCTGCGCCAGGAACCACGGGTGCTCGGCCAGCCGGTCCAGCGGGGGCATCTTCCAGCGCGGGTCGTCCTGGCGGACCTGGTAGTCCGGGTCGTCCCAGGGGATGTCGACGTAGGGGTCCCAGTTCTTCTCGACCGACGCCTTCGACAGGCGTTCGACGACGGAGACGTACGCCTTCTTCTCCGCGACCTCCTTGTCGCGTTCGTGGTCCGTGACTGCGTTGGGGGGCGGTGTCATCGGTCTGGACTCCTCGGTGCGCGTGCGTCAGTCAGGGAGAGCCATGTGGTCCCCGGCGGGCGGGCGCCCCGCGGGGGGATTCGGGATCAGCTGCGCGCCGATCGCCTTGATCTGGGCCAGCACCGCGGCCTGGTGGCCGTGGCGGTCGCCGTCGGCGCCGTGCTGGAGCGCGAGGCCGGCCATCAGGGCCAGCACGCCGCGCAGCAGCACGCCCGCGACCTCGGGCGGCAGGGTCCGGGGGAAGAGCCGCTCGAAGGTCTGGATCGTGATGTCCGCGACGCGGTCGTGGATGTCGGCGCACAGCGCCTTGAGCTCGCCGTCGGTGCGAGCCGCGACGCTCAGCTCCAGCAGCGCCGCCGCGTTCGGCGTGCGGAAGATGTCCCACAGCAGGTCGAGCGCGCCCTCGGCCCCGCGGCGCTCGGGCGGCAGCCGCGCGAACGCCTCCTCGAACTCCACCCGGTGCCGGTCGAGCATGTGCTCGACCGCGGCCCCGACGAGCTCGGCCTTGGTCGGGAAGTGGTGCTGCTGCGCGCCCCTGGACAGCCCGGCCCGCCTGGCCACCTCGGTGGTGGACGTGCCCGCCCACCCCAGCTCGGCCAGGCACTCGGCCGTCGCCGAGAGCAGCCGCGCCTGCGTCGCCGCCCGGCGTTCCTCCTGCGTGCGCCGGGGACGGGCCACCCCCGGCGCCGTGGTAGTAGCCACGTTCGCCACGCTAGAACCCCACCAACATGCAATCAAGCCTGCTTGTATGTGGCCTGCACCACAATTGTATTCCGCATCCAATAGCGGCGCCAGGCCCCCGGGAACCCCTCGCCGCGCCGCCGGGCGCGCGGTCCGCCCGGCGGGGCGCGAGGACGCGGACCGTCGGCGGCGGAGGCGCCCGCGGGCGGGGCGTGAGGGCGCGAGGGCGCGGACGGTCCGCGGGCGGGGCGTGAGGGCGCGAGGGCGCGGACGGTCCGCGGGCGGGGCGTGAGGGCGCGGACGGCCGGCGGCGGGGGAGCCAGGTCGGAGGGCGGTCGCGGCCGTGGCCGGCCGAGGTCGGGGGCGCCGAGGTGCATACCCGGGGGCCCGCCTGGCCGGGACGCTGTCTCCCGGCGGGGGCGGGGGCGGGGGTCAGGCGGGCGGGGTCCAGCCGAGGTCGCGGGAGATGGAGGCGGCGGTGGCCGTCAGGTCGGGGACCAGGGTCCGCAGGCCGTCCAGGGGCATGACCATCGCGGGGACGGAGATGGAGACGGCGGAGCGGACGGCCCCGTCGGGGTCGCGGACCGGCGCCGCGACGCAGTTGATGATCTCCTCGAACTCGCCCTGGTCCAGGGCGTGGCCCTGCGCGCGGATCTCGGCGAGGGAGGCGCGCAGCGCGGCCTCGTCGGTCAGCGTGCGGCGGGTGTACCGCGTCCAGTCGATGCGGCGGATCATGGCGTCCAGGTGGTCGGGCGCCAGGTGGGCCAGGATCGTCTTGCCCACCGCCGAGGCGTGCAGCGGGGCGGTCTTGCCGATCCGGGAGTACATCCGGATCGGGGCCGTCCCCTCGTACTTGTCCACGTAGGTGATCTCGCCGTCGACGAGGCTCGCGAGGTGGACCGTGTGCCCGTGGGCCTGGTTGAGGCGGGCCAGGTGCGGGCGGGCGACCTCGCGCACGTCCAGGGACTCCAGCGCGCGGAAGGCGATGCCGATCAGGCGGGTGCCCACGGTGTAGCGGCCGCCGGGCTCGCGGCGGGCGAAGCCGGACTGCTCGAGCGTCTGGAGCAGGCGCAGCGCGGTGGACTTGTGGACGCCGAGCAGGCCGGCGACCTCGCCGAGCGTCGAGGGGCGCTCGGAGATCCGCTCGATGATCGCGACCGCGCGTTCCACCGTCTGGGACACCGCCGACCTCCCTGCGCGGGGACGGGCCCGTTCACCGTGGTTGACAGCGTTTCCGGGCCGCTGCTAGACATTTCGTCATCACATAGTGCACCTGCGTTGCAGATATCGCAACGCCGAGCCGGCGAGAGGGGACGCGATGACGGCACGGCGCGGCCTGCCCGGCCGGCGGGCGCGGGCGGGAGGATGACGCCGTGTTCGACGTGCTGATCAGGGGCGGGATCGTCTACGACGGGTCCGGCGGCCCCGCCGCGCGCGCCGACGTGGGCGTCACGGGCGGCCGGATCGCCGAGGTCGGGGACCTGTCGGCGGCCCGCGCGGAGCGGGAGATCGACGCGGCGGGGCGGCACGTCCTGCCCGGGTTCGTCGACGCCCACGTGCACGGGGAGACCGCCGTGCACGACCCGGCCGTGCAGCTCGCCGCGCTGCGGCAGGGCGTCACCACGTTCGTGCTGGGCCAGGACGGGCTGTCCTTCGCCCCGGCGGGGCCCGCGACGCTGCGCTACGTCAACCGCTACTTCGCCGCCGTCAACGGCCGCCACCCCGGCGACGCCCCGGTCACGGTCGCGGGGCTGCTCGCGTCCTACCACCGCCGCACCCGGCTCAACACGGCCTACCTGGTGCCCCACGGCACCCTGCGGTACGAGGTCATGGGCCCCGCCGAGCGCGCCCCGGACGCCGCCGAGCTGGCCGCGATGGAGCGCCTGCTCGACCGGGGCCTGGAGGAGGGCGCCGCCGGGGTGTCCACCGGCCTGGAGTACGCCCCCGGCCGGTACGCCCAGGTCCCGGAGCTGGCCGCCCTCGCGCGCCGGGCCGCCGCGCGCGGCCTGCCGTACGTCACGCACATGCGCGGGTACGAGACGGCGGCGCCGGCGGCGATGGCCGAGGTGCGCGAGATCGCGCTCGCGTCGGGGGCCGCGGCGCACGTGTCGCACTACCACGGGCCCGCCGACGACCTGATCGCCGACGTGGACCGGCTGCGCGGCGAGGGTGTGGACCTCACCTACGACAGCTATCCCTACCTGCGCGGATGCAGCATCCTGTCGATGGTGACGCTGCCGCCGTGGATCCCCGTCGCGGACGTGGACGCCGCCGTGGCGGCGCTGGCCGACCCGGCGGTGCGCGACCGGCTGGACCGCGAGTGGTTCGCCGCTCGCCCCGAGGTGTGGCCGCGCGTCACCCTCTCGCACGTGCCGTCGGAGGAGTACGCCTGGGCCGAGGGACTGGCGTTCCCGGAGGCGGCCGAGCGCGCGGGCATGCCGCCGGGCCGGTTCTGCTGCGAGCTGCTGGTGGCCACCGAGCTGGAGGCCGGCTGCGTGTTCGGCCAGCCCCCGACCAACAGCGAGGAGTCCGTGCGCGCGCTCATGCGCCACGAGGCCCACGTCGGCGGCTCGGACGGCATCTACGCCGGGGGCCACCCCCACCCGCGCGGCTGGGGCGCCTTCGCCCGCTACCTGCGCCGCCACGTCGTCGAGCTGGGCGACTGGACCTGGGAGCGGGCGGCCGTCCACCTGGCCTCGCGCACCGCCGACCGGTTCGGCCTGAGCGACCGGGGCCGGGTGCGGCGCGGCGCGGCGGCCGACCTCGTCGTCCTGGACCCCGCCGCGATCGCCGACGCGGCGACCTACGAGAACCCCAGGGAGCCCGCGATCGGCGTGGACCACGTGCTGGTCAACGGCGAGGTCGTGCTCACCGGCGGGGCCCTGGCCGCCGCGCTGCCGGGCGAGGCCCTGACCCCGTCCGGGTCCCGGCCGTGACCCCGCCCGTGACCCAGCCCGGTTCCGCGGCCGTACGGCGGTGCGGGCGTGAAGCAGGCGCGGGGCGAGCGGGTAGGGGGCCCCGGAGGCGGGCGGACGGGGCGCGGCGGTACGGAGCGGGCGGAGTGAGGCGGGCATGACGGAAGGCGGCGTGACGAGCGGCGTGGCGGGCGATGTGAGCGGCGGCGTGACGGGCGGCGTGGTGGACTGGCGGGACACCGGGTTCTGGGAGCCGGGGGAGGGCGTCGGCGACGAGGAGTTCGCCGCCGCCGAGCACTCCCTCTTCGACGGGCCCTTCACCTGGCCGGTGCTGGTGGCCCGGCGGGACGCGCTGGAGCACAACATCGCCACGATGGCGGCCTTCGCCCGGCGGCACGGGCTGGCGCTCGCGCCGCACGGGAAGGCCTCGATGGCGCCCGCGCTGTGGCGGCGGCAGCTCGACGCCGGGGCGTGGGGCATCACCGTCGCCACCGCCAACCAGGCGCTGGTCTGCCGGAAGGCGGGCGTGCGCCGCGTGCTGCTGGCCAACGAGCTGCTGGACGGCACGGCGCTGCGCGGCCTCGCCCGGGAGCTGGACCGGGACCCGGCCTTTGCGTTCCTGTTCTACGTGGACTCGGCCGCCGGGGTCGAGGCGGCCTCGCGCGCCGCGGGCGGCCGGCCGTTCCGGGTCCTGGTGGAGCTGGGCCACGCCGGCGGCCGCACCGGCTGCCGGACCGCCGCCGAGGCCGTACGGCTGGCGCGGGCCGCCGCGGCGGCGCCCGGCGTCGAGGTCGCCGGGGTCGCCGGGTACGAGGGCGGGCTGCCGGGGGCCGACGAGGTGACCGCCTACCTCCGCGACCTGCGCGGGCTCGCCGCCGAGTTCCACGCGGCGGGGGTGTGCGCCGGGGGCGGGCCGATCGTGGTGAGCGCGGGCGGGAGCGCCTGGTTCGACATCGTGGCGCGGGAGCTGGGCGGGATCGGGTTCGACGGGCGCGAGGCCCTGCCCCTGCTGCGCAGCGGCGCGTACGTCAGCCACGACGACGGCTTCTACCGGGTCCGCACCCCCTTCAACCGGATCCCCGGCGAGGGCCGCCTGGAGCCGGCGCTGGAGGTCTGGGCGCAGGTGCTCTCCGTTCCCGAGCCCGGGCTGGCCATCGCCGGGCTCGGCAAGCGCGACGCGCCGTACGACGAGGGCCTGCCGGTGCCGCGCCGGGTGCGCCGCGACGGGGTGGAGTGGACGGCCGAGGGCATCGCGCTGACCCGGATGAACGACCATCACGCCTACCTCGCGCTGATGCCGGGCACCGCGCTCGTCCCGGGCGACCTCGTGTGCTTCGGCGTCTCCCACCCGTGCACGGCCTTCGACAAGCGCCGTGCGATCCCGGTCGTGGACGAGGACCACCGCGTGGTGGACGTCCTGCGCACCTTCTTCTAGGGAGCGCGGAAGGACCCGCCGGTGGACACGTCCCGAGAGAGCCGCCGCACGAGCCGTACCGGCGCCGGCCGCCCCAGAAAGAGCGATCCGATCACCGAGAGAACCCCGATCACCGAGAGAACCCCGCCCACCGAGACGACGAGGACCCCCATGACGCGCGACACCCCCGAGCTGGTCACGGCCGGGGAGACGATGGCGCTGCTGTCGCCGCCCGAGCCCGGCCCGCTCCGGCACGCCCGCTCGCTCGACCTGCGCGTCGGCGGCGCGGAGTCCAACCTCGCGATCGGCGCGGCCCGGCTCGGCGTGCGCGCCGCCTGGATCGGCCGGGTCGGCGACGACGAGCTGGGGCGGCTGGTCCGGTCCACGCTCGCCGGGGAGGGCGTGGACGTGTCGCACGCGGTCACCGACCCCGCCGCGCCGACCGGCCTCATGCTCAAGGAACGGCGGGCCGCGGGCGTGACCCGGGTGACCTACTACCGCGCCGGCTCGGCGGGCTCCCGGCTGGAACCCGCCGACATCGACCCCGAGCTGATCGCCTCGGCGCGGGTGCTGCACGTCACCGGCATCACGCCCGCGCTCAGCGAGAGCGCCCGCGACGCCGTGCGGCTGGCGGTGGAGGCCGCGCGGGCGGCGGGCGTGGCGGTGTCGGTGGACTTCAACTACCGCGCCAGGCTCTGGCCCGCCGACGCCGCCGCCAAGGAGCTACGCCGCCTCGCCGAGGCCGCCGACGTGCTGTTCGCGACCGAGGACGAGGCCCGCCTGGTCGTGGACGCCCCCGGCGCCGAGGGGCTCGCCGGGGCGCTGTCGGCGCTGGGCCCCGCCGAGGTCCTGATCAAGCGCGGCGGCCGGGGCGCCGTCGCGTACGCCCAGGGAACGGTCCACGAGGTGCCGCCGTACCCGGTGGACGTGGTGGACCCGGTCGGCGCGGGGGACGCCTTCGGCGCGGCGTACCTGGCCGAGCTGGTCCGCGGCCGTCCCGTGCCCGAGCGGCTGCGCACGGCCGCGCTCGCCGGGGCGCTCGCGGTGACCGTGCCCGGCGACTGGGAGGGCCTGCCCACCCGGGACGACCTCGACCTCATCGCCGGCGGCGACGTCCGCCGGTGACCCCCGCCGGCGCCCCGGCGGACCGGCGCCCAGCCGTCCGCCGCCCCGGCCCACCGGCACCAGACCGACCGGCACCAGACCGACCGGCACCAGACCGGCCGAGACCAGACCGGCCGAGACCAGACCGACCGAGACCAGACCGACCGAGACCAGACCGAACCGAGATCCGATGAGCCGACCTCCGGCGTCGGCGAACGAGAGCAGGAGAACGACAGTGGCGAAGCAGGAGATCCGCACGGACCAGGCCCCCACCCCCGTGGGCGGCTACTCCCAGGGCGTGGTGATCGGCGACTTCCTCTACACGGCCGGCATGGGCCCGATCGACCCCGGGACCGGGCAGGTCGTCGGCGACGACGTGGCCACCCAGACGCGCCAGACCATGAAGAACCTCGCCGCGATCCTCGCCGTGCACGGCCTGACCTTCGACGACGTGGTGAAGTCCACGGTCCACCTGCAGGACCTGCACCGCGACTTCAAGGCGTACGACGAGGCGTACCGCGAGCACTTCACGGCCCCGTACCCGGTCCGCACCACGGTCGGCAGCGACCTGATGAACATCCTCGTGGAGATCGACTTCGTGGCGGCCCTCCGCAGGTGACCGCACCGCCCCGGCCGGGCCGCGCGCCCCCGGGGGCCCCGTACGGCCTGAGCCCGTCCCGCCCGGTGCCCCCGGGCCGGGGCGGGCTCACGCCGTACCGGCGGGGAGAGGGCGGGAGGACTCCGGCCGGGGACGGCTCCGCGGGACGCCGTGCGGACAGACGCCGCACGGACAGGGAGGAGACGGGACGGCGGGGTGCGGGACGGCACCGAATCGGATTCTGATCGCGGCCCGCGGGGCATGGATCAGGCGCGGGCGGTCTAGTAGCGTAAGTGGCTACTGACTCGCGGTTGGAGGCGCCGATGAGCGACCTGGAGGAGTACCGCCGGCGGGCGCGGGAGTGGCTGGCCGCGAACGCGCCGGGCCACCGCGCCGAGGCCACGCCCGACGAGGACGGGGTGGCCCGCGCCAAGGCGTTCATGGCCAGGATGCACGACGCCGGGTACTCCGGGATCACCTGGCCGCGCGAGTACGGCGGGCAGGGGCTCACCCAGGCCGAGGACCGGGCGTTCGCCGCCGAGGCGCGGGACTTCACGCTGCCGATCTACGTGTTCTCGATCGGGCTCGGCATGTGCGGCCCGACCGTGCTGGACATGGGCACCGAGGAGCAGAAGGCCAGGTGGATCCGCCCGCTCCTGCGCGGCGAGGAGATCTGGTGCCAGCTCTTCTCCGAACCCGGCGCCGGGTCGGACGTGGCCGGGCTGCAGACGCGCGCCGAGCGCGACGGCGGCGAGTGGGTCGTGCACGGGCAGAAGGTCTGGACGAGCGTGGCCCAGCACGCCGACCGGGGGCTGCTGCTCACCCGCACCGACCCGGGCGTGCCCAAGCACAAGGGCCTGACCATGCTCGTCGTGGACATGCGCGCCCCCGGCGTCACGGTGCGGCCGCTGAGGGACATGACCGGGCGCGCCCACTTCAACGAGATCTTCTTCGACGGCGTGCGCATCCCGGACGCGGACCGGGTGGGCGAGGTGAACGGGGGCTGGCAGGTCGCCGTCACCACGCTCCTGCACGAGCGCCTGTCGATCGCCGGCGGCGTCGGCATGAGCGGCCAGAGCGAGAACCCCGTGTCGTTCGAGGCGCTGCGCTCCCGCGCCGACCTCGGCGACCCGATCGTGCGCGATCAGCTCGTGGAGCTGTACATCCGCTCGCGCGCGCTCAGCCTGTTCAACACGCGGCTGTCGCAGGAGACCAAGGCGGGGATCTTCCCCGGCGCCCGGGGCTCGGCCGCCAAGCTGCTGCTCGCGGAGCTGACGCTGTTCCAGGCGGACCTGGCGGCGTCGCTGGCCGGGCCCGGCTCGGTCGCCTACCGGGAGGACGGCGAGACCGGCGACGGCGGCGACAGCGCCGGGGACGGCGGGGACGCCGGGCGGATCGCGCACGCGCTCTCCCTGGCCCCGGCGATGGCGCTCGGCGGCGGCACCAACGAGATCATGCGCAACATCATCGGCGACCGGGTGCTCGGGCTGCCCCCGGAGCCGCGCGTGGACAAGAACGTGCCCTTCTCCGAACTCAAGGTCAACTCCCAGGGCGGAGGCACTCGGCGGTGAAGCTCGTGCTGACCAGTGAGCAGAACGACCTGCGCCAGGCGGTGCGGTCCTTCCTGTCCGCCACGCTCCCGCCCGGGCGCGTGCGCGAGGTCATGGAGGCCGGCGACGGCTACGACCGCGCCGCCTACGACCGGATGAACGGCGAGCTCGGCCTGTCCGGGCTCGTCGTCCCCGAGGAGTACGGCGGCGCCGGCGCGGGGCACGCGGAGCTGGCCGTGGTGCTGGAGGAACTGGGCGCGGCCCTCCTCCCGGGGCCGTTCCTGGCGACCACCCTGGCCACGCTCGTCCTGCTGGAGTCGGGCGACGCGGGCGCCGCCAAGGACCACCTGCCCGGCATCGCCGAGGGCCGGGTCCGCGCCTCCTTCGCCCCCTCCTCGGCCGACGGCTCGTGGTGGGGCGCCCCGTCGGTCACCGCCGCGGAGGCCGGCGGCGGGCACGTCCTCGACGGCGTCGCGCCGTACGTCCTGAACGGCGCGGACGCCGACCTGCTCGTCGTCCCGGCCCGGCTCGGCGGCCGGACCCGGCTCTTCGTCACCACCGGCGGAGAGCGCGCGCCGCTGACGACGCTCGACCTGACGCGGCGGCAGGCGCGCGTGGAGTTCGCGGCGGCCCCGGCGCGGCTGGTCGAGGGGGACGGGCTCGCGCGTGCGCTGGACCTGGCGTCCGTGGCCGTCGCGGCCGAGCAGCTCGGCGTGCTGCGGGCGAGCCTGGCCGCGATCACCGAGTACGCCGGGATCAGGGTGGCGTTCGGCCGGTACATCGGCTCTTATCAGGGTGTGAAGCATCGGCTCGCCGACATGCACTGCGCCCTGGAGCAGGCCGAGTCCGTCGTACGGCACGCCGCGTGGGCCGCCGGGGAGGCCCCGGGGGAGCTGCCGGCCGCCGCCGCGCTCGCCCAGGCGTACACCGGGCGGGCGTGCTTCCAGGTCGCCAAGGACCACCTGCTGCTGTATGGCGGCATCGGGTTCACCTGGGAGCACGACGCCCACCTGTACTACAAGCGGGCCAAGAGCCTGGAGGTGCTGCTCGGGCCGCCCCGGGCGCACCGCGCCCGCCTCGCCGACCTCGTGCTCTGACACCGGCCCGCCCCGGGCCCTGAGTCGTGAAAGGCCGCACATGACCGACATCAGCACGCTTCGGGGGTTCTACGAGATCGCGGCCGCCGACCCCGGCCGCCGCGCGGTGATCGGCCCGGACGGGTCGGTCACGACGTACGGCGACCTGCTCGCGCGTGTCAACCGGATCTCCCACGGCCTGGCCGCGCTCGGTGCCGGTCCCGGGTCGGTCGTCGCGGGGGTGCTCCCCAACGACGTGGACGCGCTCGCGCTCATGCTCGCCACCGGCCAGAGCGGGATGTACTACACGCCGGTCAACTGGCACCTGACCGCCTCGGAGATCGCCTACATCGTGGCGGACTGCGAGGCCGCCGCGGTCGTGGCCGGCACGGCGTACGCGAGCGCGGTCTCCGACGCGTGCGACGAGGCGGGGATAGCGGCGGACCGCCGCTTCGCCGCGCCGTCGGCCCCCGGGTTCCGGCCCCTCGCCGACCTGGAGGCCGGGATGCCCGCCTCGGCCCCGCCGGACCGCCGCGCGGGAACGGTCATGTGGTACACCTCGGGCACCACCGGCCGCCCCAAGGGCGTCCAGCGCCCGCTGCCGCCGAACCCTCCCGAGGAGATCGTCCCGCTCTACCTGTGGTTCTTCGGCGAGGTGTGCGACCTGGCGCCCGGCGACGCGGTGCACCTGGTGACCTCGCCGATGTACCACTCCGCGCCGAGCGCGCACGCGCTGTTCGCCCTGCACTTCGGCCACACGGTCCTGATCGCCCCGCGCTTCGAGCCCACGCTGGTCCTGGACCTGATCGGCCGCTACAAGGTGGACAACACCATGATGGTGCCGACCATGTTCCACCGCCTGCTGGCGCTGCCCCCCGACATCCGGGCCCGGTACGACGTCTCGTCCCTCAAGCAGGTCATCCACACCGCCGCCGCGTGCCCGGTCGCGGTGAAGCAGGCCATGATGGACTGGTGGGGCCCGGTCCTGTACGAGTACTACGGCTCCACCGAGAGCGCCGTCGCCTTCGCCGTCAAGCCCCACGAGTGGCTGGCGCGGCCCGGGACCGTCGGCCGCCCCGCCCCCACCTTCGAGGCCCGCGTCCTGTCCGAGGACGGCGAGGAGCTGCCCCCGGGCGAGCCCGGGCTGGTGTACGTCAAGATGGCGCTGGGCCGGTTCGAGTACCGCAAGGACCCGGAGAAGACCGCCGGGACCATGCGCGGGGAGTGGTACACCCCCGGCGACATCGGCTACCTCGACGAGGACGGCTACCTGTTCATCTGCGACCGCCGCACCGACCTCATCATCTCCGGCGGCGTCAACATCTACCCCGCCGAGATCGAGGCCGCCTTCCTGGAGCACCCCGCCGTGGCCGACATCGCCGTCATCGGCGTCCCCGACCCCGAGTGGGGCCACAACGTGGTCGCCCTCGTCCAGCCGGCCCCCGGCGTCGTCCCCGGCGAGTCCCTGACCAAGGACCTCCTGGCCCACTGCGAACCCCGGCTGGCCCACTTCAAGCACCCCAAGCACATCGTCTACCGCGAAGAACTCCCGAGAACCCCCACCGGCAAACTCAGCCGCACCACCGTCCGAACCCAATACCTCAAGGAGGCGGGCATCCCCACCCCCTGAACCCCGCCCCCGCCCCCTGGACCCGCCCCCGCCCCCGCCGCCCACCTTCGGGCGGCGGGGCTCATGCCGTACGCCGCGGGGCCTCACCCAGGCCGGACCGCGACGACCGTCCCCGGTGACGGGCGTCCAGGACAGGCGCAAGTCGGCCCGGACGAGCCGCCAGACGTGTGGCGCGCGAGTAGCATGAGAACGCCATGGACGAGGAATGGAGGCGATGGTGACGGCCGACGCGCACGAGAGCGGGACGGTTCCCACGTCGTCCGTCTCGGACATCGCCAGGACTCCGCGGTCGATCCGCGCCGCGCTCCTGCCCGAGGACGTGGAGGGGTTCGAGCGGGACTACCGGGCCGTCATGGCCGAGGCCGCCCAGACGCTGGACCTGTCCCCCGTCTTCGAGTGCCTGGACCACTGGTCGCTGATCGCGCGGCTGTCCCAGGACGCCGGAGCGCACCGGGCCATGCTCGACACCGCCGCCCGCCTGAAGCGCGGCGAGGAGGTCCCGTCCCGCCCCGCCCGTGACGTGCTCGCCGACCTGGGTTTCTAGGTGTACGAACTCGGGGTGGTCGAGGACGCGATCGCCCAGATCGAAGCCCTCCCCAAGGACGCCCTCGCGTCACTGGCGGAGGTGCGGGTGGTCCTGGAACTCAACCCCTGGGGCGGTCCTCCCCTCCATCGCCGGAACCCGGACGCCTCCATTCGGGTGCGCACTTTCGGCCAGGAAGGCCAGGGCCTCGTCGTCTACCTGATCCTCGAAGACCAGCGCCGCGTGGAGATCCTGAGAGTCACCTGGCTCGACTGACCTGCCACCCGTGAGCGTCCCGGGCCGGTCGTCAGGAGGCGCGGCCCGGGATGACGCGCCGATAGCGGGCGAAGGCGGCCTTGAGGTCCGGGCACCGTCACGGGTTCGACGGCAGGGGCGCGGGCTCGGCTACACGGCGAATTCGGGGAAGACCTGCTTGAGGCGCTCCTTGGTCACCTCCGAGGCCGTCTCCTTCGCCAGCGGCTCCAGGCACGCGCGCAGCACCGCGGGGTGGCGCTCGGGCTCGGGGCAGATGAGGACGGCCAGGATGCGCAGGACGCGTACGCACGCGTCGATCTGCCCGGCGAACGCCATCTCGCCAAGGGATCTCCAGACCATCTTCACGGCGAGCCGGACCAGGGCTTCGGAGATGGGGCCGCGGCGCTCCCTCTCACGGCATTCCAGGATCGCGCGCGCCACCAGATCCGGCACGTCGTCGTACCAGCGCTTCACCTTCGAGAGTGTGGCGGCGAGCGCGGCCAGCAGATCGCACCAGAAGTGGTCGAGCAGCCTCCGCCGATGGGCCTTCCAGTCCTCCGACCCCTTCGGCGGATCGAGCGCCCCGATGACCTCCTTGACGATCACGTCGCCGACCGCGTGGACGTCCTTGACGACCTGCGGGCGCTGCGCGAGCCAGTCCACGATGTCCGCCACGGCCAGATCGACCCCGGGCTCCTGATGCTTGTAGGTCACCGGTTTCGTGCCTTCGCGCCGGCACCGCTCCCAGGCAGCCTCCGCCTCCGCGCGAAGACGTTCCCGCGCCGACGTGTCACCCGCGTAGTCCAGCCGCGACGGCCACCCGTGCAGAGAACCCCCACAGCCCTGGCACACGCACTTGTGCTTCCTCGCCTCCGCGCAGGTCGATACGTGGGCCATGCCCGCCTCCCGGACGGTAGGACGACATCGCCCCGACGAAACCACCTCTCTGCAGGCCCGGTGAATCCACAATCCTCTCACCCGCGCGGCACCCATTGACTACTACTCGGACAACTTGTAAATCTCCTGATCAAGACATCGGGGCCGTGGGTTCACGCAGAGGCTTGTCGCAGGTGCGCGTACGCCTCGTGGAGTTCCGTGGCCTCGGGGAGTCTCCGGGCCTCGATCCGCTCGATGATCTCGGCGGCCCTCCAGAAGTTGGACGGGACGAGGCGGCCGCTGGTCAGCGCCGAGAGGGTCACGTGTGCGGCCTCCTCGGGCTGGTCCGCGGCGAGGAGCGCGAGCGACAGGTCGAGGCGTGCCGACACGGCGCGCCGGGGCCGGGCGGGGCCGTCCGCCGATTCCAGACGGGCGAGCACCTGCCTGGCGTACGGCTCCGCGGCGGGATCACCGATCCACGCCAGCGTCGTCGCCGTGTAGGCGATGCTCTTCGCCGGGTCGTACCGGTAGTGATGCTCGGGACGGTCGGGCGTCGGCAGGGATGAGACGAGGCCCTCCACGCGCCGCAGCACGGCGCGGGTCTCCCGGCGCCCGCCCAGGCGGGCCCAGACCCGGCCCTCCTGCGCCGTCGCCTGGATGTAGGGAGAGCCGCCCTTGGGCGCGACGGCCTGCGCGCCCTGGGAGAGGTCGAGGGCACGGCGGTGGTCGCCGCTGGTGAGCGCCTGCCACGCCTCGGTCTCCAGGCACCACGCCGCGATCTCGGCGTGCTCGGTGTGCCGCGCGAGCTGCGCCGCCGTACGCAGGCGGGCCGCGCCCGCCGGGAACTGGCGCAGGTCGATGTGGCACGTCGAGGCCAGGAGCGACAGCCACCCGGCGGTCACCAGCAGCCTCCGGTGCTCCGCGAGGGTCTTCTTCCCGTCGAGCAGGCGCGCGACGTAGGCCAGGTGCCGCCGCGTCCTTATGAGCAACTCGGCGGGCGGCGTGCGGGGATAGGCCACCGCGAGGTCGTCCACGGCGCCCTCCAGCCGCGAGAGCGTCTCCTCCCCGACATCGGTGGCCGAGATTCGCTGGGCCAGTTCGAGGGCGTCGGTCTCGTCGTCCCGCTCGGGGACCTCCGGCCGAGCTCCGAACAACTCCTCCTCAGACATCCGGAAGACCCTGCAGTAGAGCGTCCGATACGGGTCCTCGGGCCGATGCTCGCCCGCCTCGTACCTGCGGATACCGCGTACCAGGCTCGCGATCTCCGGCAGGCTGCCCTGGAGGTCGGCGTCCGCCGCGTTCCGCAACTCCGCGGCCATGCGTTTCTGGGACCACATCCGTTCACGCCGCTCCGCCCGAAGGCGCACGGCCCACCCGGGCAGGCCGCGATCCGCCACCATCGCGCGCACCCTCTCCGCCAGTCGGACCGATGTCCTCTCCTGCCCTCCAGTGTCCTCTCGTGCGAACCTCGCGCGCAGGTATCTCATGAATTCCAGGAAGCCCGGCCCGGCCGGAGCCGGAGAACCCCGTTGCCATCGAGTCGCCGGTGATGCCCGGCGGCCCCCTGAAGAGGAAGGCGCGACTGATCCATGCCCGAATCCGATTCCCCTGCGCCCTCGGCTCTGTGTGAGGAGTTCCCGGACTGGATGATCTTTCGGAGTGACGCGGGGAGGTGGTGGGCGTCGCTCAGGCGGGGGCTGACCGGGTACGAGATGGCGGAGTGCTGCGACCGGATGGTGGACGCCGACGATCCCGGCGGGCTCGCCGAGCGGCTGCGGGAGCAGGAGCGGCGGCAGGCGGCCGCCGCGCGGGCCCGGCGGCCCGCACCGCGCGTGAGGAGGGTGCCGTGACGCGCTGGTGGAACGATCCGGGGGTCACTCTCGCCCCGGAGGACCTGCGGCGGCTGGAGGCGGTGGCGGCGCCGCACCCGGGCTGGGAGGTCGCTCGCGACGGCGACGCGACGTGGACCGCCGAGCGCCGCCCTGGGCCGGGCCACGCGGAGGGCGGGGCGCGGCTGGCCTCCGAAAGCCTGGCCGGCCTGGGCGGGCTGATCGCCGGCGAGGAACGGCGGCCACTCCCGCCCGATCCCGCACCCGGTTCCCGGAGAGGAGGAGCGCGATGACGCCCGTGCCACCCGAGGCCGGCCCGCCGTACCCGCCCCCGCCGTACGCGGCGCCGTCGATCCCGATGACGGAGACGATCGACAAGGCGCGCGCCATCCTGCGCGCGATGACCGCCCGCGCCCGCGCCGACCGCCTCCGACGCGAACGAGAGGAGGAACCCGGGACCCGCTCAGCATCGTGAGACCCCGCGCCGCGAGGCCCGCGCCGGGACCCCGCGGCGCGGTGTGCGGGGGGTGCCCGACACGCTCGGGCTGGACGCTCCCGCACCGGGCCTCCGGTCTCAGGGAGGAAGACCCGCACGGGCAAGCCCTGCATGACTAGCCTGAAGTTGCGAGTCCAGGAGGTGCATGACCCCATGCACGAGACCAAGACGATCGGTGAACGGCTGCGGAGCGCTCGGCGCTACCGCGGCATGAGCCTTCAGCTCCTCGCGGATCGATCGGGGTTGTCCAAAGGGTTCCTCTCCATGGTGGAGAACGGCAAGCGCTCACTGGAACGGCGTAGCCACATCACGGCGCTGGCGGACGCTCTGGAGGTCTCCGTCGCGGACCTCACCGGCCAGCCGTACAACCCACCGCCGCGCCCCAACGGCGCTGGTGGGCACGGGACAGTTCCGCGCGTCAGGGTGGCACTCCTCGGTTCATCCCTCGACGAGCCGGCCGACGTGCGTCCCCGGCCGTTCTCGGAGCTTCTCGGCGAGACCGCGGAGGTCGAACGGCTTTGCGAAGCCTCCGACTACGGACGGTTCGGCCGCATGCTGCCCGGACTCCTCCCCGAGCTGCACGTCAGCGCCGTAACGGGCGACGAGCGGCAGCGCCGGGCGGCGTTGCGCGCTCTCGTCCGGGCCGCACACGCCACGTTCTATCTGCTGAAGGATCTTGGTTACCTTGATCTCGCGCAGATCGCCGTACAGCAGGCGCGCGCCGCGGCCGTCAAGTCCGAAGACGCGACGCTCAGCGCGCTTGCGGCCTTCGTGCGGACTCACGCGCTACTACCCGCGGGGGTCTACCTCGCCGCGTTGCGCAACGCCCGGCAGGCGGCCGAGTACCTCCAGGCCGCCACCGACGATCCCGCGGCCCTTGAGCTGTACGGCATGCTCAACCTCTCGGCCGCCCTCGCATGCGTGACCATGGGCGAGTCCGGCGATGCGGACACCCACCTGCGTGAGGCCGGCGAGACCGCCGAGCGCACCGGCGAGGGGAACGCCTTCGGGCTGCACTTCGGCCCGACCAACGTGGCGCTGTGGCGCGTCGCGCTCCTCGTGGAGATGGGCGACAGCGGAAAGGCCGACGAGGTCGCCAGATCGGTCGTACCCGAGCTGATCGGCTCGCGGGGGCGTCAGGCGACGTTCTTCGCCGACTGGGGGCGTGCGCTCGCCCACCTGCCGGGGCGTGACCGGGAAGCGATCGAGAAGCTCCGCCGGGCGGAGCGGCTCGCACCCGAGCAAGTACGCAACAGCCCGCTCGTCCGGGAGACCGTGAGCCATCTTCTCAACCGCGCCCGGAACGCCGTGGGAGGGCGCGACCTCCGCGGGCTGGCGTACCGTTTCGGCCTCTCCTAGGCTCCCGGCAACCTGGGTTCACACCTGTGAACGCCGGGCGCTCCAGCGTCCTTACTGTCGTGACCATGTGCAAGCGCGAGCGATCCCGGAGGGGTTCGGTGGTTCCGGCCGTCGAGGCGGCCGAGGCGTTGCGCGGTGAGCTGTCCGGACGGCACGGCGTGAGCTGCGACCTGTCCGTGGAGTGGTGCGGGTGCGTGCTGCTGCGCGTGTACGCCGACCTGGTCGTGTACTGCGACGGGCGGGTGTTCCGCTGGTGGGCCGGGCGGCTTTCGCAGGGGGGCCGGCCGGTGTGGGCGTTCGCTCATGTCCGTGAGGTCCCGGCCGCGGCCCGGCGGATCGCGCGGCGTCGCGCGTGGTTGCGGCGGACCCACCCGCTCGCGCCCGCTCTGGAGAAGGAGGATTTCGATGCCGCCCTCGCCCGTCCCGTCTGAGCGGCGCGGTGCGTCGCTCCCGCCCCCGCCGTACGCGGCGCCGTCGATCCCGATGACGGAGACGATCGACAAGGCGCGCGCGATCCTGCGCGCGATGACCGCCCGCGCCCGCGCCGACCGCCTCCGCCGCGGACGGGAGGAAGGCGCCGGGCCAGGCCCATGAGTGTCGCGCCTCGACCGGCCGCGGGGCGGGCTCGTGGAGGGGCGGACGAGCCGGTCCGCAGGCGGGCTCTGGCCCTGCTCACCCCTGGCCTGCGGCTCGCTCGGCGATCTCCTGGCGGGGCCGCGAGGACCGCGCCTGTCCGCCGCCACCGCCTTTGCGTCGTCGCGCCCGTCCCCAGGCCGTCAGACGGGCGCCTCTCCCTTCCCCATCGCCGCCGCCGCGCGAGCCGACTGCCGCCACTCCAAAGCCTCGGGAACGTCCCGGTACTCCAGCAGATGCTGGCCGGCGATCTGCTCCAGCAGGTCCCTGACCTCCGCGGGCGTGGCGCGGAAGAACTCCCGGCGCGGATTGACCTTGTTGACCCGCCGGTCGCTCAGCGCGGCGTGCAGCCGTCCCTCCAGGCCGACCGCGTCCTCACTGAAGATCAGCGCGTGCGTGTCGAACTTGAACGGCACGGAGGCGTCGCCCAGCTCCCGCACCCGGTCCTCGGGTTCCAGGCGCCGGGTCATGCCGATCTTGACGACGTCCTCGCCGAACGCGCCGAGGTTGGAGATCACGTACACGTAGCCGGCCCGGACGTTGGCCTCGCGCGCCTCGACGTCGCTGACCGCCGCGCCGATCTCCTCCAGCTTCGCCTTGAGCTCCTCCGCCCCTGCCTCGTCGCCCTTGGCGATCAGTTTGGCCAGCGCCGACCTGTAGTGGGCCTCCTCCTTGCGGAGCCGGGCCTTCTCGCGTTCGAACTCCCGGCGCGCGGCCTCCTCCTCGCGCTGCTGCTCCCGCTGGGCGCGGTTACGCTCCTTCTCCTCCTCCTGCTTGGCCAGGTAGTCGGCGGTCAGCTCCAGCTCATAGACCCTCAGCCGGTGGTAGTCGCCGCTGACGTGGATGTTCATCGTCTTGCCGAGCTTGACGATCATCTCCACGGCCTTCTCCAGCCGATCGACGGCCGACTGCAGCTTGTACGGGCGCATCGTGCGCACGCAGTTGTCGGCCTCGGCGTTGTAGGCGCGCAGCATCAGCTTGGAGAAGTCGCGCACCATCCGGCGCCCCTCGGCCGCCGACCCGTTGACCTGCCAGCTCGTGGAACCCAGCACCGCCTTGCCGTCCCTGGCCATCGCCTTGATCCGCGTCTTGACCTCCGCCAGCCGCTCCTTGTACGCCACCGCGTCGCTCAGCGGGTGCTGGTAGTCGTAGATCCCGGCCTCCTGCAAGAGCACGGTCTCCTCGGTCTGCACGACCCGCTGCTCGACCTCGTGCAGCCGCCGTGTGGCGTCCGTGACGGCCGCCTCCAACCGCCCCTGCTCGGCCCGTAGTTCCTCGGTCAGCGCGGAGACGCGCATGGCGTCCATCCCGCCCAGCCGCTCGATCCACGCGCGCAGCTCGGCGTTCTCCGCCTCCAGCTTCTTCTTCCTGCCGAACAGCCCCCCTCCGCTGCGCTCCGACAGCACGGGTGCCGGAGCGGGATCGGGACGCGGCGGCGCCTGCTGTGAAGAAGCAGGAGGTGCCTGTACGGGCGTCCAGAACTGCCAGCCGGGCGGCGCGGGCGGCCACGACGGATCCGGCTGCCACCCTTCAGGAGGCCTCCATCCCGCTGGCGGGACCGGCCATCCGGGAGGCGAGTTGAAGCGGTACTCCATCGTGAGCGTCCTCCTTGGCCGTCTGCCCCGCACAACACATGCCATAGGAGGACAGCCGCCTCGGCGCATCGGTTTACAACGCCCGCCGTGATCCGGGAAAGTGCCGCCCAGGCGGGCGGGCGCCGGCGCGAGACCGCCGGGCGGGCGCGGGCGGCGCTGGACCGTGCCTTCGCCTCGGTCCTCGGGGCCGCGTGATGCGCCCCGGCGTGCCCTCACCGGGGTTCGATCCTCTTGAGTGAGGGTTGCGCCGCAGGTCAGGGGCGGGTGGGGCGGACGAGTCGGCCTGTAGGCCGGGTTCTGTGGGTCCGCTTGCGCGGGCCCGGCGGCCATCCATCTGGGGGCGCGATTGCTCGCGTCCTCTAGCGGTCTACCCGCGAGACATCGGGCGGGCAGCCCTCAGCGTCTCGCGCGGGAACACGCGCCGCGCGTTCCCTTCTTGACCTTGCTCCGGGTGGGGTTTACCTAGCCGCCCGAGTCACCTCGGGCGCTGGTGGTCTCTTACACCACCGTTTCACCCTTACCTCCGCTTCCGCGAAGGCGGTTTGCTTTCTGTGGCACTGTCCCGCGGGTCGCCCCGGGTCGGTGTTACCGACCACCCTGCCCTGTGGAGCCCGGACCTTCCTCGGCGGGACCCCGGAGGGTCCCGACGCGGCCGCCCGGCCGGCTCGTCCGCCGTGGAAGACAGCGTACGGCACGGCCGGGGCATTCCACGATCAGGCCCGGAGGTGGGAGGTGTCGTTGAAGGAGCTGACCACCTCGGGCCCGTCGGCGTAGAAGTCGATCCGCGACAGGCAGGCGACGTCCAGGTGCATGCGGTACAGCGCCTGGGGCGGGGCCAGCAGCGCGTGCCGCAGCAGCATCTTGATCGGCGTGACGTGGGAGACCACGAGGACGCGCCGCCCGGCGTGCCGTTCCAGCACGGCGTCGCGCGCCCGCCGTACCCGCTCGTCCGTGACCTCGAAGCTCTCGCCCCCCGGCGGGGCGGTGGCGGGGTCGGCGAGCCAGGCGGCCAGCTCGTCCGGCCAGCGCCGCTGGATCTCGGCGAAGGTGTGGCCCTCCCACGCGCCGAAGTCGGTCTCGCGGAAGCCCTCCTCGACCGTCACCGGCAGGTCGCACGCCGCCGCCACGATCTCGGCGGTCTCGCGGGCGCGCTTCAGCGGGGAGCACACGATCGCGTCCAGCCGGGCCCGCGCGAGCCGTACGGCCGACGCCTCGGCCTGCGCGACGCCCTTGGGGGTGAGCGCGGCCTCGCCCAGGCCGGAGAAGCGGCGCTCGACCGAGAGCGGGGTCTCGCCGTGGCGGAGCAGGAAGAGCGAGGTCACGGCGGTCCTGGCGGCCCATCCCGTGGCGGTCTCCCCGGCCGGCTCCGCGCCCGCGCGCGTCTCCGTCCCGGCCCGCGTCTCCGTCTCCGTCCCGGCCTGAGTCTGCGTCCCGGCGCGAGTCTGCGTCCCGGCCTGAGTCTCCGTCCCGGCGCGCGTCTCCGCGGCCGTCTCCGCCGCGGCGCGCGTCCCGGCCGGCGTCCCCGGGGCGGCGGCCGGGACGGTCCCTGGCGGGTGCGGCCGGTCGGACGGGTTCGCCTGCTCGGGGGGCGTGTCCAGGGCGGGGGCGGAGGAGACCGTCCACTCGCGGCCCTCGGCGGCTGCGTCCATGGCCTCGTTGGCCAGCCGGTCGGCGTGGGCGTTCTGGGCGCGCGGGATCCAGTTGTAGGTGATCTCGTCGAAGCGGCGCGCCAGCGCGGCGGCCTCCAGCGCCAGCGGGCGCAGCCCCTCGTTCTTGATCTTCCAGCGGCCCGCCATCTGCTCGACGACCAGCTTGGAGTCCATGCGCACGGCGACCGAGCCGCCGCCCAGCGCGAGCGCCGCCGTCAGGCCCGCGATCAGCCCGCGGTACTCGGCGACGTTGTTGGTCGCGACGCCGATGGCCTCGGCGACCTCCGCGAGCACCTCCCCGGTGTCGGCGTCGCGGACGGCCGCGCCGAAGCCGGCCGGGCCCGGGTTGCCCCGGGAACCCCCGTCGGCCTCGACCAGCAGCCGCCTCACAGCCCGGACTCGGCCGTGCGCACCAGGATCCGGCGGCACTCCTCGCAGCGGACGACCTCGTCGTGCGGCGCGGACCGGATGCGGTTGAGGTCGGACACGTTCAGCGACAGCTTGCAGCCCCCGCAGCGCCCGCCCTGCAGCAGGGCCGCGCCGACGCCGTACTGCCCGCGCAGCTTCTCGTAGAGGGCGAGCAGGTCGTCGGGGATCTGCCCGGCGACTAGCTTGCGGCGCTCACCGGTGGCGAACGCCTCCTTGTCGATCTCGGAGAACGCGGCGTCGCGGGCGGCGGTCAGCTCGTCGCGGCGGGTCTCCAGCTCCGCGCGCTGCGCGGTCAGCTCGGCGACCTTGGCCTCGGCGGCCTCCCGCCGCTCCATGATCTCCAGGACGACCTCCTCCAGGTCGCCCTGGCGGCGCTGGAGGGAGGCGATCTCGTGCTGGAGGTTCTCCAGGTCGCGCGGCGAGGACACCTGGCCGGAGTCGAGCCGCTTCTGGTCGCGGTCGGCGCGGGCGCGGACCTGGTCCACGTCGGTCTCGGCCTTGGTCTGCTCCCGGGCCAGGTCGCTCACGGCCGTCTCGGCGGCGACGATCTGGGAGCCCAGCCCGGCCATGCGGCCGCCCAGCTCGTCGAGCTCGGCGATCTCGGGCAGGGAGGAGCGGCGGTGGGCGAGGCGGGCGAGGGCGGCGTCGAGCTCGGCGAGGTCGAGCAGGCGCTTCTGTGCTTCCGGGGCTGCTTTCACGGGTTGACCTTGACTCCAGTCTCGATCTGGTTGTCGGAAATCGGGGAGTGGGCCGCCGTCCAGGCGTCGGTGACGGTGGTGGACACGCGCGTCTCCACGGTAGTGCCCAGGGCGCTCTCCAGCCGCACGGCCGCGTCGGCGAGCCACGGCCACTCCGTCGCCCAGTGCGCCGCGTCCACCAGGGCCGGGCCCTCCTCCTCCAGGAACTCGCTGGCGGGGTGATGGCGCAGGTCGGCGGTGAGATAGACGTCCACCCCGGCGGCGCGGGCCGTGCCCAGCAGGGAGTCGCCGGCCCCGCCGCACACCGCCACGGTGCGGACGACGCGGTTCGGGTCGCCGCCGACGCGCACGCCCGCGGCGGTGGGGGGCAGCCCGGAGGCGGCCTGCCGTACGAACTCGGCCAGGGTCAGCGCGACGGGCAGCTCGCCGATCCGGCCCAGGCCCCGCCGGGGGTCCTCAGGAGAGGGCTGGAGCGGGCGCAGCGGCCCGGCCAGGCCGACGGCGCGGGCCAGCGCGTCGGACACGCCGGGGTCGGCGACGTCGGCGTTGGTGTGCGCGGTGTAGAGCGCGACGCCGGCGCGGATGAGGCCGTGGACGACGCGGCCCTTGGGGGTGGTGGCGGCGACGCTGGTCGTGCCCCGGAGGTACAGCGGATGGTGCGTGATCAGCAGGTCGGCGTTCCAGGCGACGGCCTCCTCGGCCACCGCCGCCACCGGGTCCACGGCGAGCAGCACGCGGCGGACGGGCTGCGCGGGGTCTCCGGCGACCAGTCCGACGGCGTCCCAGGGTTCGGCCCAGGACGGGTCGTAGGACGATTCGAGCACGGTGATGACGTCAGCCAGGCTGGGCACGCACGGAAGACTACCGCCGCTCGGCCCGCGGGCTGTTCACGCGGGGCGCACAATCTCATAGTGTAAGTGGGTCCTGACTCACGGGACCTCGTGGAGGGCCGCGCATGACGCATCCGAGGGTGGCGATCCTGGGCGCCGGGTTCGGCGGGCTGTGCATGGGGATCCGGCTCAGGCGGGCCGGGATCGGCTCCTTCACGATCTTCGAGAAGGCCGGGGGCGTGGGCGGCACCTGGCGCGACAACACCTATCCCGGGGCGGGCTGCGACATCCCCTCGCACCTGTACTCCTTCTCCTTCGAGAAGTACAGCAGCTGGACCCGGAGGTACCCCCGCCAGCCCGAGATCCTGGCCTACCTGGAGAGGTGCGCCGACAAGTACGGCCTGCGCCCGCACCTGCGGCTGAACACCGAGATCACCGCCATGCGGTACGCCGGGGGCGTGTGGCGGCTGACGACCGCCTCGGGCGAGGAGCACGTCGCCGACGTGGTGGTCTCGGGGGTGGGGCAACTCAACCGGCCGCGCCTGCCCGACATCCCGGGCGTGGAGTCCTTCCGCGGGCCGTGGTTCCACTCCGCCCGCTGGGACCACGGGGCGGACCTGACGTGCCGCCGCGTCGCGGTGATCGGCACCGGGTCCTCGGCCGCGCAGTTCATCCCGGAGATCGCCGGGGTCGCCGAGCGCGTGCTCGTCTTCCAGCGCACCCCCAACTGGGTGATCCCCAAGCCGGACGCCGCGTTCGGGTGGCCGCTGCGGCTCGCGTTCCACTACCTGCCGCCGCTGCAGCGGGCCTACCGGTCCTACATCTACCGCCGCTCGGAGAACGTGCTCTTCCCCGTCCTGGTGAACGGCTGGAGCGCCCGGCTCGTCCGCCGGATGGCGCTCAAGCACCTGGAGGAGCAGGTCCCCGACCCGGAGCTGCGGCGCAGGCTCACCCCCGGCTACCCGCCCGGCTGCAAGCGCATCGTCATCGACAGCACGATCTACCCGGCGCTCTCCCGCCCCGACGTGGACCTGATCACCGAGAAGATCGGGCGCGTCACCCCGGCCGGCGTCGAGACGGTGGACGGACGCCTCCACGAGGCCGACGTCATCGTGTACGCCACCGGGTTCGACACCACCGGCTTCCTCATGCCGATCGAGGTGACCGGCCGCGACGGGCGCGACCTGCACGCCCAGTGGAGCCGGGGCGCCGAGGCGTACCTCGGCATGGCCGCCCCCGGCTTCCCCAACCTCTTCTTCCTGTACGGCCCCAACACCAACCTCGGGCACAACTCCATCGTCTTCATGCTGGAGTGCCAGACCCGCTACGTGCTGGGCTGCGTCCGCGAGCTCGCCGCCCGCGGCGCGCGGTCGATGGAGGTACGCCCGGAGGCCATGGCGGCCTGGAGCGGGGCCCTGTCGGCCGCGCTCGCCCGCACGGTCTGGGAGTCCGGCTGCCAGAGCTGGTACAAGACCCGCTCGGGCCGGGTCACCAACAACTGGCCCGCCCGCACCACCCTCTACCGCCGCCTCACGGCCGCCCCGAACCCCAGGGCGTACAGCTTCCGGACCTGAGGGCCGCGGCGGCCGGACACCCGCGCTTGACGCGGACGATCTTCGTCGCCGAGCATGGGCCCTCCGGTTGCCGGGGGAGCGGAGGTCGAGATGGGCACGCACGTCGTGATCGGGACGGGCCAGATCGGAGGCCACGTGGCGCGGCTGCTCGCCGCCGACGGGCACGACGTCGTGGTGGTCACCCGCTCAGGGACCGGCCCGGAGGGCACGCGGCGGGTCGCCCTCGACGCCGCCTCCGCGGACGGGCTCACGCGGGCCGCGGAGGGGGCCGACGCGCTCTACAACTGCGCGAACCCGCCGTACCACCGCTGGCCCCAGGAGTGGCCGCCGCTCGCCGCGGCGGCGCTGCGCGCGGCCGAGAAGACCGGGGCCGTGCTCGTGAACGCCGGGAACCTGTACGCCTACGGCCCGGTGGACGGGCCGATGACCGAGTCGCTGCCGCTCGCCGCGACCGAGACCAAGGGGCGGGTCCGGGCGCGGATCTGGGCCGAGGCGCTGGCCGCGCACGAGGCGGGCCGGGCCCGGGTGACCGAGGCGCGCTCCTCCGACTACTTCGGCCCGGGCGCGACCGACCCGTCCCTGCTGAACGCCCGCTTCATGCCGCCCCTGCTGGCCGGCCGCCCGATCCGCGTCACGGGTGACCCCGACGCGCCGCACACCTGGACCTATCTGCCGGACGCCGCCCGGGCGATGATCACCCTGGCGACGGACCCCCGGGCGTGGGGGCGGGCCTGGCACGTGCCGTCGCCGCCGCCCCGCTCCATCCGCGAGATGGCCCGGCTCCTCGCCCGCGAGGCCGGCGCCCCCGAGCCGCGCGTGAGCCGCATCCCGCGCCCCGCCCTGCGGCTCGCCGCCCTCGCCTCGCCCCTGGTCCGCGAGGTCCTGGCGGTGAGCTACCAGGTGGACCGGCCGTTCGTGGCCGACTCCTCCGCCTTCACCGGCACCTTCGGCCAGGAGCCCGCGCCCCTCGGCGAGATGCTCACCGAGACGGTCGCGTGGTGGCGTTCCCGCGTGTGACGCACCCCGTACGGCGGCGCCGGGGCGGCTCACCGGCTCACCGGCTCACCGGCTCACCGGCTCACCGGCTCACCGGCGCCCTGACGGCCCGGGGGTGTCCCGCCGGCGCCGTGCCGGTGGGCCGCCGGGGTGATCCGTGGCGTCCCCCGCGGGTATGGGAGGGGCGTGCTCAGGGTCGGGCGGGAACAGGTGCTGCGGTTCCGGCTGGCGCGGCAGGGGCTCGGGAAGCCCGCCGCGGCCGGTGAGCTGGTCACGGTCGCGGGGCGGTGCTGCCCGCAGAACTCGCCCCCGGGCGCGGCGGGGCTGGCGCTGTCGGCGCGGGTGCGGGACCTGACCGGGGCGGCCGTGGCGGCGGAGCTGGAGGGCGGGACGCTGGTGCAGGCGTTCGGCCCGCGCGGCGCCCCGCACGTGTACCCCGCGCGCGACGCGGCGGTGTTCACGCGCGGCCTCCTGCCCGAGGGCGAGGAGGAGCTGCGTGAGTTCCTGCGCGGGGCGGTCCCCGCGCTGGACGGGCTGGACCTCCCCGCCCGGGAGCTGGTACGGCTGAGCGCCGAGGCGGTGGCGGAGGCCCTCGACGGGACCGAGCTGACCAAGGACGACCTGGGGCGCGCCGCGGCCCGGCGGATCACCGATCGGCTGCCCGCCGGGACGCGCGCGGGCTGGCGGGGGCGGTCGCCGTACGCCGGGGGCCAGTTCCTGGGGGAGTCGCTGGTGCGGTTCGCGCTGCCGGTGCTGTCGCTGCGCGGGCTTCTGCGCCACGGCGGCACCCGGGGGAGGTCCCCGCTGCTGCGGGGGGCGTCGCCCGCCGGGGACGGGGAGGGCGCGCGGGCGGAACTGGTCCGCAGGTACCTGCGGGCCCTGGGCCCGTCCACCCCGGAGGACCTGGCCGGGTGGGCCGGCGTGGGCGAGGCGCAGGCCCGGCGGATGTGGGAGACCGTGCGGGACGACCTGGCGGAGGTGCGGGCCGGCGACGTCCCGGCCTGGGTCCTGCGCGAGTGCCTGCCGGACCTCGAATCACCGCCGCGCGCCCCCCGCGTGCGCATGCTGGCCCCGCACGACCCCTACCTCCAGGTCCGCGACCGCGCCCTGCTCGTCCCCGACGCCGGCCTCAGGAAGCGGATCTGGCGCGCGAGCGGCAATCCCGGCGTGGTCCTCGTCGCCGGCGAGGTGCGCGCCCTCTGGCGCCCGAAGAAGACCGGCCGCCGCCTGGCCGTCACCGTCGAGCCCGTCGAGCCCGCAGCGCCCCTCCGCCCCGCCGACCACTCCGCACTGGAAGCCGAGACCACCCGCCTGGCCCATCACCGCTCCCTCGCCCTCGCCCCCCTCACCTTCCTGTGACCCGCGGTTCCCCCGCCTCCGGCCGGGCCCCCACCCGCCCGCACCTGGCCGAACGGCCTGCGCCGGACCGACTGGGCCCTGCGCGCGCCGACCGGCCTCGACGGGAACACCATGATCCACGCGGTCGGGATCGCGGTCCGGCCCGCCGGGCGGGGACGCCGTACGACCGGGTGCGGACGCCGTACGGCCGGGCGGGGACGCCGTACGGCCGGGTGCGGACGCCGTGCGGCCGGGCCGCGGGCTCGGGCCGGAGCGGGCGGGCGAGCGGAAGGCGAAGGCCCCGCCCCCGCCGGGGCGGGAACGGGGCCGGGAGGGCGGGTCAGCCCGTGTAGCGGGGGTTCGCGTCGATCGGGCGCGGGCGGGGGGCCTCGGTGGGGGCGGACCCGGGGGAGTCCGGCGGCGGGACCGGGGCGGGGGTGCCCTCGCCCGGCCGGGAGGTGGGGGTCTCCGCCGGGGCGGGGGTGGAGGCCGGGGCCGGTGCGGGGGCCGGGGCGGAGGCGGCCGCGGCGGCGGTGCCGGCGGCCCCGGCGAGCAGCCCGAAGCCCAGGGCCAGGACGGTGATCGCGGTTCGAGTGCGCATGACTTTCCTTCTCTCGGAACAGGCGGATGCCGATAAGGGGGAGGTGCCGATATGGGGGAGGTGCCGACATGGGGAGACGCCGGGAAGCGGGGTGGCGCCGGGAAGCGGGGTGGCGCTCAGGTCGTGATGAGGACCGGGGTGCCGAGGGGGAGCCGCTCCGCCATCCAGGTGATGTCGGTGTTCGAGACCCGCACGCAGCCGTGGCTGGCGCGGCTCCCGAGCGCCCCGGAGCGGTTCGTCCCGTGGATCGCGAGCTGGCCGGGCCCGCCCGCGAAGGACTTCAGGACGGGAGAGAAGCCGCTCAGGCCGAAGGCGTACGCCCCGTAGACGCCGTCCCGGTCGGCCGGCCTGACCAGTTCGGTGAGGTAGAAGAGGCCGCCCGGGGTCGGGGTGCCGCCCTCGCCCGTCGCGACCTTCCCCGAGCGCACGGCCCGGCCCCCGTGGCGGACCGTGAACCGGAACCCCTTCGCGTCGATCTCGACCCGGTACGCCGTCCGGGACAGGGTGACGTCGGCCGCGCGGACCCAGCCCGTGCTGCCGTTGGGCCGTACCGGCAGCAGCACCCTCAGCCACGCGCCCGCCGTCTCCCGCACCAGCAGGACACGCGGCGCGCCCGCCTCGTTCGGGCTGGCCAGCGACCGGCGCGGGGCGGCCGCCCCCTTTTCGGCGAAGACCGGCACCGACGCGCCCCGCGCCGTCGCGATCAGCGCGTCGCCGCCGCGAGCCCCCGCCGTCCCCGCCGGGCCGTCCCCGGAGCCCGCCGCGGAGCCCTCCCCGGAGCCGTTCGCCGCGCCGCCCCCGGGATCCCGTACGGCGGGGCCGCCGGCCCCCGTCTCCGGTATGGCTGGGCCGGCGCCCCGCCGTACGGGATCCGCGTTCCCCGGGGCCCCGCAGGCGGTCGCGCAGGCCGCGACGGCGGCGGCCAGGAGCGCGGCCGCGACGGCGCGGGCGGGTCCCCGGGCGCTTCGGTCGATCATGGACAGGCGCATGCCGGAGATGCTGCCGGGGGAATGTGAAGAACCTGTCAGGCCGCCGTGAGGATCCCGTGAGGCGCGAGCCGCCCGTGATAGCGCTTAGTCTCGGCGGCGTATCAAAAGCCGCGAAACACGCAAAAGTGGAGGTAGCGGATGTGCGCCCACGTGCTGGTGGCGGAGGACGACCTGAAGCAGGCCGAGCTGGTCCGCCGCTATCTCCAGCGTGAGGGGCACACGGTCCAGGTGGTGCACGACGGCCGCGCCGCGATCGACGAGGCCCGCCGCCGCCCGCCGGACCTGATCGTGCTCGACGTGATGATGCCCCGCGTGGACGGGCTCGACGTGTGCCGCGTGCTGCGCGCCGAGTCCGACGTCGCCGTGCTGATGCTGACCGCCAGGTCCACCGAGGACGACCTGCTGCTCGGCCTGGACCTGGGCGCGGACGACTACATGACCAAGCCCTACAGCCCCCGGGAGCTGATGGCCCGGGTGCGCACGCTGCTGCGCCGGGCCCGCCGCGCGCGGGACTCCGGCCGCGAGACGTACGTCGCGGGCCCCCTCACCGTGGACCCCCTCCGGCACACGGTGACCATGGCGGGCGCGGAGGTGTCCTGCACCCCCGCCGAGTTCCAGATCCTGCGGACGCTCGCCGCCGAGCCCGACCGCGTGTTCACCAGGGAACAGCTCCTGGAGGCCGTCAACGGGTTCGACCGGTACATCACCGCCCGCACCGTGGACGTGCACGTCATGAACCTGCGCCGCAAGATCGAGCCGGACCCGCGCAGGCCCGCGCACCTGCTGACCGTGTACGGCGTCGGCTACAAGCTGGCCGGGCATGGCGCGTAACCGCGGGCACGGCCTGCTCGTCCGCCTGCTCGCGGGCTCGGTCCTGGTCGCGATCTGCTCGATCACGGCGACGGCCTGGCTCGCCGCGACGAGCACGTCCGGCACGATCCGGCAGGAGCAGGGCGAGACGCTGGCGAGCGACGCCCGGATCAACGACGAGCTGCTGGGATACGCCGCGACCCACCGAACCTGGGACGGCGTGGCCCCGCTCGTCCGCGAGCTGGCCCGCGGCACCGGCCGCAGGATCGCCCTCACCACCGAGCCGCGCCGCGTCATCGCCGACTCCGCCGAGCCCGGCTCGCCGCTCCCCGCGCGCCCCTCGGCCGTGGTGGACCCCCTCGCCGTGGACGTGACCCTCGTGCCCTCGGCCGCCGCCGACCGCATCGACCGCCGCGCCACCGGGCCGTTCACCCTCACCGCCGCCGAGCGAGCCCGCTCCCGCGCGGCCGCCGGCCGGGTCGTGGCCTGCGCCCGCGAGCGGTACGGCGTGGCCGGCCGGGTCACCGTCGCCCCGGGCGGGCGCGCCTCCGCCGTCCTCTCGCCGGTCCCGGCGGCCACGCCGTCCGCGCCCGCCGGCGACCCCCGGGCGGCCCCCACCCCCATGCCCGCGCCGCCGGGGACGCCCGGCGAGCTCCCCCTGGGCGTGGAGGAGGCCTGCGGGGCGGACGAGCTGCGCGAACCCGTGGCGACGGAGCGCAGGGCGCTGCGCGAGCTGCAGACGCGGGTGACGGCGTGCCTGCGCCGCTCGGGCCTGTCCCCGGTCATCCTGCGGCCGGACCTCACCTGGACCGCCCGGCCCTCCCGCACGCCGGCCACCGAGCGGCAGGTCGCCGCGTGCCTGGCGGAGGAGCGCCGCGCCCAGCTCAGGCCGTACGTCGCGCCGCCGGCGGTGCTCTTCATCGGCACGCCCGAGCAGGCGGCGGGCCTCGAACTCGGCCCGGGCGGCACGCTCCGCATCACCGGGGCCGCCGCCCTCGTGCTCGTGCTCGCGGTCGGCGTGAGCGCGCTGATCGCCACCCGGCTGACCCGGCCCGTGCACGCGCTCACGGGGGCGGTGCGGCGGATGCGCGAGGGCGACGCCACCGCTCGCGTGGACGTGCGCGACCGGGGCGAGATCGGGCAGCTCGCGGCGGCGTTCAACGAGATGGCCGAGCACCTGGACCGCATGGAGCGGCAGCGCAGGGAGATGGTGAGCGACGTCTCCCACGAGCTGCGCACGCCGATCAGCAACGTGCGCGGCTGGCTGGAGGCGGCCCAGGACGGCGTGGCCGAGCTGGACCGCGAGCTGGTGGCGTCGCTGGTCGAGGAGACGCTGCTGCTCCAGCACATCGTGGACGACCTCCAGGAGCTCGCCCTGGCCGACGCCGGCAAACTCCGCCTGCACCCCGAGCCGGTCGCGGTCGCCGACCTGCTCGACCAGGTCGCCACCGTGCACCGGGGGCGCGCCGCCGCCGCCGGGCTCACCCTGCTCACCGAGGCCCCGGGCGACCCGGTGCTCCTCGCCGACCCGGTGCGCCTGCGCCAGGCCGTCGGCAACCTCGTCGTCAACGCCCTGCGTCACACCGGCCCCGGCGGCCGCGTCACCCTGCGCGCCCGCGCCACCCCCTCCGGGGTGGACATCGAGGTCGCGGACACCGGGACGGGCATCGCCCCCGAGCACCTGCCGCACGTCTTCGACCGCTTCTGGCGCGCCGACAAGTCCCGCAGCCGCCGCACCGGCGGCAGCGGGCTGGGCCTGGCCATCGTCCGCCACCTCGCCGAGCTGCACGGCGGCCGCGCGTCCGTCACCAGCGTCCCCGGCGCGGGCGCCACCTTCACGCTCAGCCTCCCGCACGCCCCGCCCGGCCACGCCCCCGTCACCGCCCGCCCCTGAGCCCCCGGCGCCTCCGGCGGCGTACGGCGGGCCTCACGCGCGTGCGCCCCCTGGGCGTACGGCGGGGCCTCATGCGCGTGCGTCCCCTGGGCGTACGGCGGGCCTCACGCGCGTGCGTCCCCGGGGCGTACGGCGGGCGCGGGCGGCCGCGGAGGCGTACGCGAGCCCGGTGAGCTGGGACGATATTGGTTCGGCGATCGATCGGACGGGGCCGGGCCTATTGGACGGCGGCGGGCGCGCTCTGGTCTGGTAGGGGCCGGGGCCCGCGCGGGAGCCGATCCGCGCGAGCCGCCCGAGAGACAGAGGGAGCCGCCGAATGCCCGCCGACCGGTCCTGGCCGTCCCGCCGCGCCCTGCTCCTGGCCGCCGCGCTCCTGCCCGCCGCCGGATGCACGGCCGCCGGGGGCCCCGCCGCGCAGGGCTCGCCGCCCGCGCCCCGCCGGACCCCGCCGGGCACCGCGCCGCCCGCCCCGAGCCCGAGCCCTACCCCGGGCCCGTCCGCGACGCCGGACCCGGCCCGCTACAGGGCGCTCGAACGGCGGCACGGCGCCCGCCTCGGGGTGTACGCGCTGAACACGGCGACCGGCGCGGTGGTGGCCCACCGGGCCGGGGAGCGGTTCGCGTTCTGCTCCACCTTCAAGACCCTGGCCGCCGCGGCCGTCCTGGACCGGTACTCCGCCGGCGGCCTGCGGAAGCGGATCAGGATCGCCGCCGATGACATCGACTCGATCTCCCCGGTCACCCGGAACCACGTCGGGGCCGGCCTGACCCTGCGGGAACTGTGCGAGGCCGCCGTCCGCCACAGCGACGGCACCGCCGCCGACCTGCTGGTGCGCGATCTCGGCGGCCCCGCGCGGTTCAACGCCTACCTGCGCGGGCTCGGCGACACGGTGACCCGCCTGGACCACTACGAACCCGAGCTGAACGCCATGCGCCCCGGCGACCCGCGCGACACCACCACCCCGGAGGCGATCGCCGGCGCCTACCGGCGGCTGATCCTCGGCGACGCGCTCCCGGAGGCCGAGCGCGCCCTGCTCACCGGCTGGCTCAAGCGCAACGCCACCCCGGTCGGCCGCCTCCGCGTCCGCGCCGGGGTGCCCCGCGGCTGGACGGTCGCCGACAAGACCGGCACCGGAAGGTACGGCAGGGCCAACGACGTCGCCGTGGTCTGGCCCCCCGGCGCGCCCCCGCTCGTGATCGCCGTCATGACCGACCGCCCCGCCCCGGCGGCCGAGCCCCGCGACGCCCTGATCGCCCAGGCCACCCGCCGCGTCGTCGCCGACCTCACCTGACGCCCTCCCGGCTCCCCCCGGCCCGTCCAGGGCGTACGGCGACGCGCGCGCCCTCCCGGGCGTACGGCGCGGTCAGGGGGAGGGGGTGTGGCGGATGGGGCGGAAGGTGTCCTGGTCCAGGAGGTGGACGCGGGCCGAGGCGATGTCGAAGTAGAGGCCGACGAGTTCGAGGTCCCCGGCCTCGACGAGGCGGCGGACGCGGGGATGGGTGAGGACGTTGTCGAGCTGCTGGATGACGTTGAGGCGGCAGAGGCGGTCCAGGTCGCCGCGCTCGCCGGACGCGGCGGGGGCGTCCGGGCCCGCGGGGTCCCCGGCGGTGAGGAAGCGGGCCAGCGTGTGGTGGCCGTGCTGGAGCCAGGAGTCGAGCCCGGGCAGGTCGGGCGTCTTGGCCCCGCCGCTGAGCAGGGCCCCCATCGCGCCGCAGCCGGAGTGGCCGCAGATCGTGATCGTGCGGACCTTGAGGACCTCGGTGGCGTACTCCAGGGCGGCCGCGACCGAGTCGTCGTGGACGGGGGCGCCGTGCCGGGGGACGAGGTTGCCGATGTTGCGGACCGTGAACAGGTCCCCGGGGCCGCTGGAGGTGATCAGGTTGGGCACGACGCGGGCGTCGGCGCAGGTGATGAACAGGTGGTTGGGGGTCTGGCGGCGGACCATGCGGGTCAGCACCGGGCGGATGAGCGGCGCGGTGGTCGCGTGGTACTCCCGGGTGCCCGCCAGCAGGTCGGCCGGGGCCGGGCGCGGCGTGACCGGCGGGGCCGGGTGCCGGTCCCGGGCCGGGCGCGGCCGGGGACCGCGGTCGGGCCAGGGGAGCCACCAGCGCACCGGGATCCCGGGCAGGGCCTTGCGGGGACGCGGGGGAGTGCCCGTGGCGGCGCCGGTGTACCACTTCTCGTGGATCTCGTCGATGTCCACCGTGCCCCCGCCGCGCTCGTGGTCGAGCCGCCAGGCGTGGATGGCCTCGAACGCGCCGTGGTCCATGAAGTCGACGTTCAGGCTCAGGTCCACGTCGGCGCCGGACGGGATCGCCCGCAGCCGCTCGGTCAGGCGGGGCACGCTCAGGAACGTCAGCGACCCGGCCACCACCGCGTGCCAGCGGTCCCCGGCCCGCTCCACCTCGACGGACACGCGGGTGAGGCGGCGCAGCGCGATCACGGCGGCCAGCCCCAGGCCGATCAGCACGCCCTCGGCCAGGCCCAGCACGACCACCCCGCCCATCGTGACGAGGTAGACCGGCAGCTCCCGGTGCCCGCGCAGGTTCCGCACGTGGCCCAGGTTGACCATCTGGACGCCGATGAACACCAGCAGCGCGGCCAGCGCCGCCATCGGGATCAGCTCGATCACCGACGCGAACGCCACCGAGAACAGCAGCACCCAGCAGCCGTGCATGATCGTGGACCAGCGGCTGCGCGCCCCCGCCCGGGCGTTGACCGTCGTGCGGACGATCACGCCCGCGACGGGCAGCCCGCCCAGGGAGCCGGACACCATGTTGGCGACGCCCTGCCCGGCCAGCTCCCGGTCCAGGTCCACGCGGGGGCCGTCGTGCATGCGGTCGGCCGCGATGGCGCACAGCAGCGACTCCACCCCGGCCAGCAGCGCGAGCGCCGCGACCCCGCCCGCGACGCCCTGCCAGGACCCCTCCGGCAGGAGCGGGCCGTTCCAGGCGGCGAACGAGTCGGGCAGGTGGACGCGGGCGATGTCCCAGCCGCCCGCCCAGGCCGCCGTGGTCGCCACGACCAGGGCCGCCAGCGGGGCGGGCACGATCCGCAGCCGCGCGGGCACGCGGGTCCAGGCCAGCAGCACGGCGATCGTGAGCAGGCCCGCCGCGACCGCGGGGGTGTGGTTGTCGATGAGCTGCCCGGGCAGCTCGCGGACGTTCTCCAGCGCCGAGCTCTGCGGCTTGCCGCCGAGCACGATGTGGAGCTGGGCGAGCGCGATGACCACGCCGACCCCGGCGAGCATGCCGTGCACGACCGCGGGCGACACCGCGAGCGCGCCCCGCGCCACGCGGAACATGCCCAGCAGGAACTGCGCCAGCCCCGCCAGCACCGTGATCATGCAGGTGGCGCGCCAGCCGTACGTCGCGACGAGCTCGGCGACGACCAGGGTGAGGCCGGCGGCGGGCCCGCTGACCTGGACGGCGGAGCCGCCGAGCGCGCCGGCGACCACCCCGCCGACCACGGCGGCGATCAGGCCGGCGAGCAGCGGGGCGCCGGAGGCGACGGCGATGCCCAGGGACAGCGGCACCGCCACGAGGAACACCACGAGGGACGCCGACAGGTCGTGCCGGAGCACGCGGCCGGCGCCGGCCCGCAGGCCGGTGGGCGCAGCAGAGTTCACACTCCGACTCTAATGGCATTCTGTGACGAACGCATTACGCGGAGTGTTCGAGTGGTCTGCGGAGTGTCCGGAGATTCGCGGGCTGTCGGCGCCTCAGCGGTAATAGTCGGGATAGTCCTGGTCGGTCTGGCCGTGGCGGCCGCGCCCGCCGTGCTTGCCCGTGGGCGCCGCCGGGTCGTACTCCTCGGGATAGGACGAGGACGCCCAGGGGTCGGTGCCCGGGGAGCTCTCGCGCCCCTCGGACCAGGGGGAGCCCGGCGGGTCGTACGACGGCGTCCCGTAGTCCGGCGCGGAGGAGCCGCCGGATCCGGGGACCGGGAGCTCGTAGGAGCCGGAGTAGCCGCCCCGGTCGTACCCGGGGGAGGAGGGGGCGTCGTCCATGGCGGCCCAGCCCGACCCGACCTCGTAGGACGAGGAGCCCCCCGAGGCGGGGTACTCGGGGTAGCCGCCGAACGGCGAGGGGGTCTCGTACGACGACGGCATCTCGTAGGAGGGGCCGCCGCTGTCGGGCCACGCCGACGGGGAGGAGTCCGGCCAGGAGGTGTACGGCGCGCCGCCCTCGCCCGGCCACGACGAGCCGGAGGAGCCCGGCGAGCCGGACGAGCCGCTTGAACCGGACGAGCCGGGCGCCGGCGTACCGGGGTCCGGGGACCAGGCGGGCCACGAGCCGGAGCCGGACGCGGAGTCGCCCGAAGCGGAGGACGAGGTGGAGGCGGAGCCGGCCGGCGCGCCGAGCGGGTCGGCGTAGTCGCGGCGCGAGCCGCCGAGCAGCGGGTCGTCGCCGTACCGGCCGCCGGGCAGCGGGCCGGAGAGGCCGTCGGACGAGCCGCGGCCCCACGAGTCGCCGGTGGAGCCGGTGGAGCCGGTGGAGCCGGCGGAGGGCCGCGCGAACGGGTCGGTGCCGGTGCGCGAGCCGTACGAGTCGCCGGACGGGCGGGTGGCGAGCGGGTCGTTCGACTGCGCCGCGAACGGGTCGGTCAGCAGGTCGGCGCGGGCGGCGCCGTCACGCCCGGCGACGCGGTTGCCGGCGCCCAGGGAGGGCGAGGCGAGCGGGTCGGCCGGGGCGGCGGACGGGGCCGGGGCGGCGGGAACGGTGTCGCGGCCGGGCAGCGCGAAGCTGACGGTCTTGGAGTCGGCGGCGTCGTAGGCCGGGCTCTTGTCGGCGGGCTTGCCGCGGGATCCGGCGCCCGCGCCGGCCGGGGGCGCGTCGAAGGCCGAGGGGGCGTCGAACGACGAGGAGCGCACCGAGTGCACCGGGTCGGTGACCGGCTTGGCGGCGGGCTGCGCGGCCATGGTCGCGGTGGCGTCGGCGTCGGCGTTCTCGGCCCGGCGGCGCCGCGAGGAGCGGGAGCCGGTGGAACGCGGCGCGGGGGAGTCGGCGCGGGGGGAATCGGCGCGGGGGGAATCGGACTCGCCCTCGGGGGCGGCCGGGCGGCTGGCGCCGCGCTTGGTCGCCAGGGCGCCGCCGAAGCCGCCCTCGTCGGCGGCCAGGCGCTCCCAGTAGTCGGCGTCGTAGTCGTCGGTGTCGCCCCACTCGTCGACGCCGCGGCGGCCGCGCGGGCCCTGCTTCGCCTTGCCCGACGGGCGCGCCGGCTGCCGGCCGCCGCGCGGGGCCTCCCGTCCGGGGTCGCCCGGACCACGCCGCTGCGGCTCGCCGCCGGCGTCGGGACGCCGCCGGGCCGCGGGCTGCCCGGCGTCCTCGGCCCGGGCCTTGGACCGGATGCCCAGTGCCACGACGACGAGTACCACCAGCACTACGGCGACGAGTCCCAGGATCACCGGAAGCATTGCACCACCCTCAAGCCATGGCCTGTCGGCGACGCCGGTGGGACCGCGCGGCCATCGACGCGATCTTCCCCTGTTGATAACCAGCGCCAGAGGATTGGATCCGATTGTGCTCGACCACTATGACCGTTGTCACACCCTACGTGAAGATCCGCGGGCTTCGTCATGAAGCGACGAGAACCGCGTCACTCAAGGTGCGCAGCGGTGATCCGCCCGCGGGCGACGGTCTGGGCGGCGATCTCGGAGAGCGCCGTCGCGACGTCGGTCCCGTCGGGCAGGTTGAGCCGCTCGCGGAGCGCGTAGACCGTGAACCGGTAGTTGTTCTCGCGCTCGCAGGGCGGCTGGTAGCCCTCCTTGCCATCGTAAGTGCGAGCCTGCCGCGCTTCCCGCGGAACGGCGTTCTCGGTGATCTCGATCTTCCTGGAGTCGATGTCGTAGATCACCCAGCGCACCGTGGCGCCGGAGGTCGTGCCGACCTCGTCCACGACGAGCGCGAGCGCCTTGGCGCCGGCGGGCACGCCCGACCAGCGCAGGGGCGGGCTGAGCTTCTCGCCGTGACAGGTGAACTGCTTGGGCAGGCGCGCGCCGTCGCGGAAGGCGGGGCTGGTGACGGTGAGGTCCGCGGGAGTGGCGCCCGAGCCGCTGCCGATCACACCGCAGCCGCTCAGCAGCAGCGCCAGCGCTCCGGTCACACCAGTGACCCGGCGCACAACCGATCTCTCTTTCCTCACCATCGCCTGCCGATCGTACGCGCTTCGCGGGGTGTTCGCGTGACATGCGGGCCGCGCCGGGGCGCGAACGTGGGGAATTCCACGACAATCGGGGCGTGGAGGAGAACCGGGCGCTGACGTTCCACGTCCTCGGCCCCCTCGTGGTCCGCGCCGGGGACACGCCGGTGGAGATCGGGGGGCCGAGACTGCGCGCACTGCTGTCCCTGCTGGCCCTGCGCGCCGGGCGCGTCGTGCCCGCGGCGGAGCTGGTCGCGGGCGTGTGGGACGCCGGGCCGCCCGCCGGGGTGACGAACGCGCTCCAGTCCCTGGTCTCCCGCCTGCGCGCCGCCCTGGGCGACCCCGCGCTGGTCGAGGGGTTCCCGTACGGCTACCGCCTGGCCGCCGACCCCGGGGCGGTGGACGCCCGCCGCTTCGAGGTCCTCGCCGCCCGCGGCCGCCTCCTCCTGCCCGGCGGGACCGCGGACGGGTTCACAGACGGGTTCACAGACGGGTTCACGGACGGGTTCACGCACGGGTTCGCGCATGGGGTCGCGGGCGGGCTGCCGGGCCGGGGGCGGGGAGGCGGGCCGGGCGGGGCTCCGGGCCGGGGGCGGGGCGGCGGGCCGGGCGGGGTGCCGGGCGGGCCCCTTGGCGGCCGGGCGGGCGGGCACCCGGCCGAGGCCGCCGCCGTCCTGCGCGAGGCCCTGTCCCTGTGGCGCGGCCCGGCCCTGGCCGACGTGCCCGGCTCCGCCGGGGCCGCCGCCGTCGCCCGGCTGGAGTCGGCCCGGCTGGAGGCCGAGGAGGACCTCGCCGAGGCCGAACTCCTCCTGGGCCGCACCGAGGGCCTCCACCGGGAGCTGGCCGCCCTCATCGCCGCGCACCCCCTCCGCGAGCGGCCCCGCGCCCTCCTCATCCGGGCCCTGCACGCCGAGGGCCGCCGGGTGGAGGCCCTGGCCGCCTACGAGGAGGCCCGCCGCGCCTTCGCCGACGCCCTGGGCGCCGACCCCGGCCCCGCCCTCACCCGACTCCACCTCCGCCTCCTCCGCGAGCCCCCGGAGCCCCCCGAACTCCTCGAACCCCTCGAACCCCTCGCGTCCCCCGAGCCCGCCGGGCGCGCCGGGCCTCCCGCCGCCCGCGCCGCCGGGCCGTACGGCTCGCGCCGGCCGGAACCGGCGGCGGGGGCGGCCGCTGCTAGCGCGGCCCCCGGAGGAGCCGGGACCTCGGATGGGCGCCCCGCGGCGGCAGGGGCGGAGCACGGCGTGGACCGGCCGCCGATCGCGGACCGGCCGGGCGCGCCGGGCGGCGGCGCGCGCGTGACCGGCCCGGGAACCGTGCCCGTCGTCCCCGTCGATGGAGGGCCCGCCGACGCGGGGCCGGGCGGCGCGGGGCCCCGTGACGCGGGGCCCGGTGGGGGCGGGCCGGGCCGGGACGGAGTCGCGGAGAGCGCCGCGTGGGCGCGGGCCACCGGGCCGTACGGCGTGGGCGGCGGCGCGGGGGCGCCGGGGCGGCTGAGCAGCTTCGTGGGGCGGGAGGAGGACCTGGCGCGCGTGTCCGCGCTGCTGCGCGAGGCGCGGCTGGTCACGCTGCTCGGGCCGGGCGGGGCGGGCAAGACGCGGCTCGCGCTGGAGGTGGCCGCGCTGGAGGGGGCGGCGCTGGAGGGGGCCGCGGAGGCGGTGCGGGTGGTGGAGCTGGCCCCGCTGCGGCGGGGCGACGGGCCGCCCGAGCCGGTGGCCGAGGCGGTGGCGGGGGCGCTCGGGCTGCGGGAGAAGTCGCTGCTGCGCCCGCCGCGGTTCGGGGCCGGCGAGGGCGGGCCCGTGGAACGGCTGGCCGCCGCGCTGGCCGGCCGCCGCGTGCTCCTGGTGCTCGACAACTGCGAGCACCTGGTCGAGGAGGTCGCGCGGCTGGCGGAGCGCCTGCTGACCGAGTGCCCCGGCGTCCGGGTGCTGGCGACGAGCCGGGAGCGGCTGGGGATCGCCGGGGAGCACTGCCACCCGGTGGAGCCGCTGCCGGTGCCGCCGGAGCGCGCCGGAGCGACGCCGGACCGCACGGGGCGGGGCGGCCCCGGGCCGGATCACGCCGGGCCGGGGCGGCCGGTGCTGGACTACCCGGCCGCGCGCCTGTTCGCGGACCGGGCGCGAGCCGTACGGCCCGACGTCGACCTGTCCGACGAGGAGGCGGTGGCGGCGATCTGCCGGGCGCTGGACGGCCTGCCGCTGGCGATCGAGCTGGCCGCCGCGCGGGCGCGCGCCCTGCCGGTGCGGCTGCTCGCCGAACGGCTGGGCGACCGGTTCCGGCTGCTCACGGGCGGGAGCCGCACCGCGCTGCCCCGGCACAGGACGCTGCGCGCGGTGGTGGAGTGGAGCTGGGACCTGCTGGACGACGCCGAGCGCGCGGTCGCCCGCCGCCTGTCCGTCTTCGCGGGCGGCGCCGACCTGGAGAGCGCCGAGATCGTCTGCGCCTCCCCGCCCGCCCCTCAAGGCCCCGCCCCCGGGAACCCCGCCCCCGGGAACCCCGGTCCCGGTTCCCGGGATCCCGGCCCCGCGGCCCCGGGGAGCGGGGATCCCGGCCCCGAGGACGTGCTGGACGTGCTGGGTCGGCTGGTGGACAAGTCGTTCGTCGTGGCCTCGGGCGGGCGGTTCCGGATGCTGCAGACCGTCGCGGCGTACTGCGCCGAGCGGCTGGCGGAGTCGGGAGAGGAGGAGCGCGTGCGGCTCGCCCACGCGCTGCGCTTCCTGGACCTGGCCGAGCGCGCCGAGCCGCTGCTGCGCACCCGCGACCAGCTCCGGTGGCTGGAACGCCTGGGCGCGGACCACGACGACCTCCTGGCCGCCCTGCGCTTCCTCATCGACATCCGCGACGTCCCCCGCGCCGTACGGCTGGCCGCCGCCCTCGGCTGGTACTGGTACCTGCGCGGCAGCCGGGGAGAGGGCGCGCGCAGGTCCCGGGAGGTGCTCGACCTGTACGAGGCGCACGGCCGCCCGGTGCCGCGCGCCGGCCGCCTCTACGCCCTGTGCCTGCTGAACAACCTCGACGCGGTCCAGCTCACGGGCGACCCCGGGCGGCTCCTCGCCGACGCCATGGCCCACCGCGACCCCCGCGACGGCGCGGACCGGCACCCGGTGGACGCCCTGCTCGAACCCGTCGCGACGGTCTTCACGGGGGAGGAGTCCGAGGCGCTGCGCCGCTTCGGCCTCCTCGTGGCCGACCCCGACCCCTGGGTGGCCGCCGCCGCGCGCATGTTCCGCGGCATCCTGCTGCTCAACCGGGGTCATGGCGAGACGGGCGCGCGGGAGCTGGACGCGGCGGCCGAGGGCTTCCACGCGCTGGGCGAGCGGTGGGGCGTCGCGTTCACCCAGTCGGTGCGGTGCGAGATCCAGGCGATGCGCGGCGACGGCCCGGGCGCGGTCGCCGCGCTGGAGGAGGCCATCCGGCTGACCGCCGAGGTCGGGGCGGACGGCGACCTCGTGCACCTGCGCCTGCGCCTCGCGCACCTGCTCGGGCTGCTCGGCCACCGGGAACGCGCCCGGGACGTGCTCGCCGCCGCGGAAGCGGCCCTGCGGGACGGCCCCGACGAGTCCTCGCTGGTCTTCCTCCACCACGTGCGCAGTGAACTGGCCCGCGTCGACGGCGACCTGGACGAGGCCGCCCGCGAGCTGGACCTGGCGACGGCCGTCCTGGACCGCTCGTCCCTGATGATCCCCCAGCTCCGGCCGCTGCTGGTGTCCTGCGCCGGTTTCCTCGCCGAGCAGCGCGGCGACGCGGCGCGCGCCCGGGCCCTGCACACCGAGGCCCGGGCCATGACCAGGGAGGGCTGGGCCGACGCCTTCATCGCCGCGCAGACCCTCGTCGGCCTGGCCGGGGCCGCCGTCCTGGAGGGCCGCCCGGGCGACGCCGCCGTGCTCCTCGGCGCCGCCGAGCGCGTGCGCGGCATGCACGACGCCTCCCACCACGACCTGCTCCGCGTCGCCGCCCGCTGCGAGGCGGAGCTCGGTCCCGCCGAATACGCCGCCGCTTTCGCCCGGGGCCGCCGCCTCGGCCCCGCCGCCGTCGAGGAGCTCGCCGCCCGCGCCCCCTGACGCCCGCCGTACGGCACGGGCCATGCGCCCGGTGCCCGCCGTACGGCACGGGGCATCATGCGCCCGCGCCGCCGTACGGCACGGGGACGGGGCGCCGGCCGTACGGCGGGGCGGGGTCAGGCGCGGCGGCGGAAGGCGCGGACCGCCAGCGGGGCGCAGACCACGGCGATCGCGGCGGACCACAGGAGGGCGCGGGTGGCCGGGGCGGCGACGGGACCGCCCAGGAGCAGGCCGCGGATGGCGTCCGACAGGTACGTCACCGGGTTGACCTCGGCCCAGGTGGCCAGCGGGCCGGGCATGGTGCGGATGTCCACGAACGCGCTGCTGGTGAAGGTCAGCGGGAGCATCAGCGAGAACGCGAAGATCTGCACCTTCTCCACGCTCGACGCCGCGAGCCCGATCAGGACCGACATCCACGACATCGCGAGCGCGACCACGATCAGCAGCGCGGCGGAGGCGAGCACGCCGCCGATCCCGGTCTGGATCCGGAAGCCCAGGGCCAGGCCGATCGCGAGCACCAGCGCCAGCGACCACACCTGCTTGGCCAGGTCGGCGAGGACGCGGCCGGTGAGCGGCGCGGTCCGGGCGATCGGCAGGCTGCGCAGCCGGTCGAACACGCCCTTCTCGACGTCCACGTTGAGCCCGACGGCGGTGGCGAGCGTGGCGAACAGCGCGTTCTGCACGATGATCCCGGGCAGCGCCCACTGCAGGAACTCGCCGGGGGAACCGGCGATGGCGCCGCCGAAGACGTACGTGAACAGCAGCACGAACATGATCGGCTGCACGCTCAGGTCGAGCAGCTCCATCGGGTTGTGCTTGATCTGCACGAGCCCCCGCCAGGCCAGCGTCATCGTGTGCCGCGCCGTGTCCAGCGGGCCGACCCGCCGGGAGGCCGTGACCGCGCTCATACCCCCGCCCCTTCCAGCTCCGTCTCCTCCGGCTCCTCCGGCTCCGTCTCCGCGCCCGCCGCCCGCCGGCCGGTCAGGGCCAGGAACACCTCGTCCAGGCTCGACCTGCGCAGCGACAGCTCGGCCGCGACCACGCCCAGGTCGTCCAGGCGGCGCACGATCGCCGGCACCACCGCCGGGTCGTTCACTCCCGCGACGGCGAGCCCGCCGTCGAGCTCGGGCCGCGCGCCGATGACCTCGCGCATGACGTCCAGCACCAGGTCCAGGCGCTCCGGCTCGGCCGGCCGCACCTCCAGCACCAGCCCGCCGGTGCGCGTCTTCAGCTCGGCCGGCGTGCCGGTCGCGATCACCCGGCCGTGGTCCACCACCGCGATGTCGTCGGCGAGCCGGTCGGCCTCGTCGAGGTACTGCGTGGTCAGCAGCACCGTCACGTCCTCGGCCACCAGCTCCCGCACGATGTCCCACAGCGCGTTGCGGCTGTGCGGGTCCAGGCCCGTCGTCGGCTCGTCCAGGAACAGCACCCGCGGCCGCCCCACCAGGCTGGCGGCCAGGTCGAGACGCCGCCGCATGCCGCCCGAGTACGTCTTGGCGGCCCGCTCCGCCGCGTCCGCCAGGCCGAAGCGCGCCAGCAGCTCCCGCGCCCGAGCCCGGGCGTCCGGCCGGGACAGGCCCAGCAGCCGGCCGATCATGACCAGGTTCTCCGCCCCGGTCAGGGTCTCGTCCACGGCGGCGTACTGCCCGGTGAGGCCGATCATCGCCCGGGCCTGGTGCGCCTGCCGGACGACGTCGTACCCGCCCACCTCGGCGCGGCCCGCGTCCGGGCGCAGCAGGGTGACCAGGATCCGCACCGCCGTGGTCTTGCCCGCGCCGTTCGGGCCGAGCAGGCCCAGCACCGTCCCGGGCCGCGCGGACAGGTCCACGCCCCCCAGCGCCGTCGTCTCCTTGAAGCGTTTGACCAGGCCCTCGGCCTGGATCGCGTAGCTCATGTGAGTGGATTCCTCCGCGTTCTCGCCGCTTTGGGGATTACGCGCCCAGGTTGCCGGGAGACGCTGACAGCGGGCTGATACGCGCCGTGATCCGCTGACACGCGGCTGAGAAGCTCTAGGCTTGAGGCGTGACAGCCGTACGACTCCGTGAACCCGCGCATCGCCTGTCGAAACGGGCGGTCGCGCAGTGGGCCGTCGAGAGCGTCATCGGGTTCGTGCTCGTCGTGGGCGGCACCGCGATCGCCGCCTCCTGGATCGACTCCAGCCGGTTCTCCTGGCTGCCGGACTGGCTGGTCGAGCACGTCTGGTGGGTGCCGATCGCCGTCGGGGCCGTGCTGCTGCCGTTCGTCGTGATCGAGCCGGTGTGGCGCTACGCCGTGCACCGCTGGGAGCTGACCGAGGACGTCGTCTACGCCCGGTCCGGCTGGTTCAGCCGCGAGTGGGTGTTCGTGCCGGTCAGCCGCATCCAGACGGTGGACAAGACGCAGGGGTGGCTGGAGCGCGCCCTCGGCCTGTCCACCCTGGAGATCCGCACCGCCTCCCACGCCGGGTCCTCCTCGATCAAGGGCCTCGACTACGACGTCGCCGCCCGGCTGGCCGAGGACCTCGCCGTCCGCGCCCACGAGCTCAGGGACGACGCCACGTGACCGACGCCCCGGGCCCGCCGCCCCGCCGCGAACCCCTCCCCCCGGACGCCTCCGCCTCCGCCGCGCCGCCCGAGCCCGGCCCCGAGCCCGGCCCCGAGTCCGGGCCCGGCTCCGGCTCCGGCGAGGCCCCCGGGAGCGCGCGGCCGTACGGCGACGCCCAGAGCAACGGGACCGGCCAGGGGGCGGAGGCCGGCCGGGGGGCGGAGGCCGCCGACGCGCCCGCCGCGGCCGGAGACGAGGAACCCCCGGTCACGCCCGCGCCCCCGGGGGCGCCGATGCCCTCTGGCGCGCCGGGACCGTCTGCTTCGCCGGTCCCGTCCGTTCCGGCTGGTGTCCCGGTTCCGCCCGGTGTCCCGGTTCCGCCCGGTGTCCCGGTTCCGCCGGGTGCGGCGGTTCCGCCCGGTACGGCCCCGCCCGGTCCGGGCCCGGGGCGGCCCGGGCAGGTTCCGCCCCCGGTGCGGCCGGGGGCGGAGGGCGCGCCGTACCTGCTCGGCTTGGAGCCGCCGCCCTACGCGCCGCCGGAGCGGGTGTCCTCGCCGTACGGCGACACGCCCCCGGTCTTCGCCTACCCGACCCACCGGCTGAGCCCGCGGGTGCTGCTCATCGACCCGGTGCGCATGCTGCCGTCGATCTTCCTGCCGCTCGTGGGCGTGCTGTTCTTCGGCGGGTTCTCGCCGGTCTCGTTCGGGTTCGCGGCGCTGGGCGTGTTCGGCACGGTCGTCTACGCGGTCATCCGCTGGGCGACGTTCACCTACCAGGTCGCCGGGGACCGGCTGGAGCTCACCCGCCAGTTCATCTCGCGCTCGGTCCGCACGATCCCGCTGGAGCGGGTGCGCGGCGTGGACGTGAGCGCGACCCCGCTGCACCGCCTGCTCGGCCTCGTCGTCGTGCGCATCGACACCGGCGCGAGCGGCGAGGAGGCTCAGGAGGGCGAGCTCAACGGCGTCACCCCGGACGAGGCCGAACGGCTGCGCGGCCTGCTGCTGCGGCTCGCGCCCGTGCCGTCCGGCGCCCACGTGGCCCGCCCCGAGGAGGGCGGCGAGGAGCCCGTCCTGGCCCGCGCCCCCCGCGCGTGGCTGCGCTACGGCCCGCTGTCCGGGGCGTACCTGCTGACGCCGTTCGCCGTGCTGGGCAGCGCCATCGGCGTGCTGTACCAGCTCACCGACGAGCTGGGCGTGGACCGCGAGCAGGCGTTCCGGGCGTACGAATGGGTGCGGGACAACCCCGTGCTGCTGGTCTGCGCCGCGGTCCTGCTGGTCCTGCTCATGCCGGTCGCGGGCACGATCATGTACGCCGTCTTCAACTGGGACTTCACCCTCCGCTCACGCGGGGCGTCGCTGGTGGCCGAGCGCGGGCTGGTCACCCGCCGCAGCGTGTCCCTGGAGCACCGCCGCGTCCGGGGATACGAGATCGTGGACGGCGTCCTGGAGCGCAAGGCCAAGGTGGTGCGCCTGTGGGCCATCGTGGCGGGCCTCGGCGACTCCGAGACCCGGGGCCAGCTCCTGCCGGTGGCCCCGCGCCGCGCCGCCCTGGCGGTGGCCGAGCTCGTGGCCGGCCCGTTCACCGGCGAGCTCCTGCCCCACCCGCCCGCCGCGCTGCGCCGCCGCCTCTTCCGCGCCGTGGCCCCCTGGCTCGCCGCCGCCCTGGCCGGGCTCCTCCTCCGCTTCACCCCGCTCCTGGCGGCCGGCGTCGTCCTCGCTCTCCTGGGCGTCCCGCTGGGCCTGGACCGCTACCGCCAGCTCGGCCACGGCTTCGACGGCACCCGCCTCTCGGTCCGCTCCGGCTCCCTCCGCCGCGCCCAGGCCGTGGTGGAACGCCGCGCCGTCGTCGGGTGGACCCTCCGCCAGACGTGGTTCCAGCGTCAGTCGGGCGTGGTCTCGGTCATCGCCGGCGTGGGTGCGGGCTCCGGCGGCTACACCGCCCTCGACGTGGACACCGACCAGGCCGTCGCCTTCGCCGCCGCCGTGACCCCCGCCTGGATCACCCCCTTCCTCGCCCCCGACCCCCCGTCCCGCCCCTGAGCGACCCGCCCCTGAGCGACCCGCCCCCGGCCCCGGAAGCCCTCACACCGGCGCCGGCCGCTCCGGTTCAGGCCTCCGAGGCCCGGGAACCGCGCGATCGCCGCGAAGACGCGTCCCGCCTCCGGCCACGGCCCGGCCCCGCCGGCGGCCGTGCGGCGGAGGCGAGCCCAGGGCGGCACCCGCCCGCCAGGCCCTCCCCTCCCGTCCCTCCCCCTTCGCGGTGATCATGCAGTTTTAATCACACGTTGTGCTCAAAACTGCATGATCACCGCGAAGGAGAGCCGGGAACATCCTCCTCCCCCCTCTATGCCGCTCTCCCTCACGCCCCGCTCCTCCCACGGCCGCCTCCCCGCACGCGGCTCTGGCGCGCTTCGCCTCCGTGCGCGCGGCCCTTTCCGCGCCTCGCCTTCGCGTGCCCGGCTCTTCGGTGCTCCGTCTCCGTGTGCGCGGCTCTCCCGTGTCCCGTCTTCGTGTGCGCGACCTTTCCGTGCCTCGCCTTCGTGTGCGCGGCTCTTCGGTGCTCCGTCTCCGTGTGTGCGGCTCTCCCGTGTCCCGTCTCCGTGTGCGCGGTTCTTCCGCGCTTCGTCTTCGTGTGCGCGGCCTTTCCGCGTCTCGCCTTCGTGTGCGCGGCTCTTCGGTGCTCCATCTCCGTGTGTGCGGCTCTTCCGCGCTCCGCCTCGCGTGCGCCGCTTTTCCTCGCCCCGTGGCCTTCTCTCGCCGTGATCATGCAGTTTTGCGCACACTGTGTGATTAAAACTGCATGATCACGGCGAGAGTTGGGGTCGGCGCGTCGGTCGTCCCCGGTCCTCGCGTCGCGGCGGTTCGTGGTTCGCGCCGGAGCCTCAGGTGGTGCCGGGCGGGAGGGATCTAGCGCGGTGCGGGGCCGCCGGGACCTGTGTTCGCTCGCCAGTGGCCGGTGCCGGTGCCGATGCCGGTGCCGGGAGCCGGGAGCCTGGGGCCGGGAGCCGGGAGCCGGGGGCCGGGAGCTGGGAGCCGGGGCCCGGGGGGCGAGGCGACATCGGGGGTTTCGGGGGCGGGCCGACCATCTCGGGTTGGGCGCGAGGGGGCACGCGGGTGCGGGGGACTTCCCGGCGGCGACTTCCGGCGGCGCCTCTGGCGTACGTCCGGGTGACCGGCCCTTCGCCGCGCCGATCAACGTATGGGGGGAACTGCGGGATCGAGATCGAGTGATCGGTGTGAGGGGTCACTCGTGCGGACGCGGGGTCGTGTGGCCGGCGCGGTGTCCCAGGGAGATACCGGTCTCCGCTTGGGGTTCGGTGGACGGTCCGCCTCCGCTCGGCCGTTCTCCCGCCGGGCGCGAGAGGTTACGCCCGGGGCCGGCGCGGCGGTGCCGCCCTGCCGCTCTCCGCACCACGTGACCCGCCCTTCTCGCGCCGCGGTCGTACGGCCCGGCAGGGTCGTGCTCGGAGCCGCGCGGGGCCGGGGGGTCAGTCCTGGCGGCGGGCGCCGAACATGATCTCGTCCCAGGTGGGGACGGAGGCGCGGCGGCCCCGGCCGCCGGCGGCCTTGCGGGCGGGACGGGCCTGCTGCGGCTGCTGGGGCTGGTCCTTCTGGTCCTTCTGGTCCGTCTCCGCGGCCTGCGCCTCCTCGGCGGGCTCCTCCGGGGCCGGCTTGGGCTTGGCGGGCGCGGGCTTGGCCGACGCGGCGGGGGCCGCCTGCGGCTTCGCGGGCTTGGCGGCCGGCTTGGGCGCGGGCTTGTCGGCCGGGGGCGGGGACGCCACCGGGGTCACCGGCTTGGCGCTCGCCGCGGGCGCCGCGGGCTTGGGCTGGGCGGGCTTGGGCTGCGCCGCGGGAGCCGGAGCCGGGGTGATCTTGGGCGCCGGGGCGGGCTCCTCGTGGAGGGCCGGGGGCGGCATGTGGGGACGCGGGCGCGACAGGGGGACCGGGTCCTCGATGACCATCGCGGGGCGCGCGGGCTCGTCCGCCGGGGGAGCGGGATGCGGCACCGGGTCGGGGACCGGCTCGGGGGCGGGCTCGGCCACCACCTGCATGGCGTCGGCGATCGGGTCGGAGACGCGCGGCGGCTCGGTGGCGGGCGGCTCCTCGCGGAGCGGGGCCGCGGGCACCGGCTGGAGCGGCGGCACGGGCTGGAGCTTGGCGGCCAGGCGCGGCGCGAACCGGGTGACGGTCTCGTCCTCCAGGAACGACCCGTCGAACTCCTCGGCCGTGAGCTTGCCCGCGGTGTCGTCGGCGGGCGCCAGGTGGCGGCGGCGCGGGTCGAAGACCCACTCGGCGTGCCGGGTCTGGCCCTCGGCGATGAAGCCCAGCTTCACGCGCCAGGTGCCGTCGTCCAGCTTGCGGGAGTCCCAGTCGATCTCCTCGGCGGGCACGCCGGTGCGGCCGAGCCGCTCGGCGACGAGCTCGCCGAGCGCGGGGCCGGGCGTGGACGCGCCGGGGAAGCGGATGGGGACGCGTTGCGCCTGCTGGGCCATGTACTCCCGCTCCTGGAGCACGGGACCCTCGAACCAGCGGACCCGCTCGACGGGGATGCCGGCGGTGGCCGCGATCTCCTCGGCGGTCTCACCCGCACGGATACGAGCCTGGATCTCCTTGGGGCGCAACGGACTCTCCACTTCGATCTCGTACTGGCCGAGACGGGAGAAGTTGCCTCGGACCGCGGCTCGGAGCCGGTCGTCCACGGGGAGCGTGAACCGCGTACCCCGGCCGGCCGTCGCCAGCACGAGGTAGGTGCCGTCCTCGCTCACCGCGACGAGACGGAGCTCCTGCATGCGAGTCCCTTCGTCGTCGTGCTCACTCTTCCCCCGGATCATCGAGTCTCTCGCGCGTCCGGTCGCGCCGCCAGCTTCACGCCCGGCATGTCCGAACATACTGCAAGAGTCGGTTAGGAGTTTCGCGGCATAGGTCCGAATTAGCGGGATTCGCTGCGTCTGGCGGGCCAGGCGGCGGCGAGGAACTCGTCTACCGGACTGTACATCCGAGGGCGTGATCGACGGCCGAGGACGTGCTCAGCTCCCCAGAATCCGGTCCAGATAGGCGTTGGTGAACCGGCGTTCCGGGTCGAGGCGGTTCCGCATGGCCACGAAGTCGGTGAAACGCGGATATACCTTGCCGAGGTAGGACGCGTCGCGCGTGTGCAGCTTGCCCCAGTGCGGGCGGCCGTCCATGGAGACCATGATCTCCTCGACCGCGCGGAAGTACGCCTCGTTCGGGGTCTCCCGGTAGACGTGGCAGGCGATGTAGGCGCTCGCGCGGCCGTACGCCGTGGACAGCCAGGCGTCGCTCGGCGGCGTCACGCGCACCTCGACGGGGAACCCGATCCGCCAGGGCCCGCTCTCCACCACGTCGCGTACGGCTCGCAGGGCCTCGCCGAGCCGTTCGCGCGGGATGGCGTACTCCTGCTCCAGGAAGCGCACGTCACGCCGCGACGTGAACACCTTGTGCGACACGTCGCTGTAGACGCTGCCGGCCATCAGCCTCGCCGACACCCGGTTCACCGGCTTGATCACGGCGGGGAACCGCGCCCCCAGCGCGCACGCGGCGCCGAAGACCGTGTTCTGCAGGAAGCTCTTGTCCAGCCACGTCTTGAACGCGCTCGGCGGGCGGGCCGGTCCGGCGCAGCGGTTGTTGCGCTTGGTCGCGCACCCGTCGGTGTGCGGGAACCAGTAGAAGTCCAGGTGCTCGTTCCGCTCGGTCAGCTCGTCGAGCCGCCCCAGCATCTCGGAGAACCGCATCGGCTCCTCGACGGCGCGCAGCAGGAACGCCGGCTCGGCCCGGAACGTCACGGCCGTCACGACCCCGAGCGCGCCGAGCCCGACCCGCGCGGCGTCGAACAGGTCCTCACCGGGCCCGCACGTCACCACAGACCCGTCGGCCAGCACGAGCTCCAGTTCCAGGACCTGGTCGGCGAGCCCGCCGATCTCGCGCCCGGTCCCGTGCGTGCCGGTCTGGATCGCCCCCGAGACCGTCTGCTCGGTGATGTCGCCCATGTTGGCCAGCGCGAGGCCGCGCCCGTCCAGGTAGCGGTTCAGCTCCTTGAGCGGCAGCCCCGCCTCGACCGTGACGCGGTCCGGCCCGCACGAGCGGATCGCGGTCAGCCCGTGCGGCCGCAGCATCATCCCGTCCGTCGCCGCGATGTCGGTGAACGAGTGCCCGGTCCCCACCATGCGCACGCGCAGCCCGCGCTCCGCGGCGTCGAGCACGGCCCGCGCCACCTCCTCGGTGGACCGCGGCGTCCGCACCTCGGCCGCCACGGCACGCTGGTTGCCGGCCCAGTTCCGCCACTCCGTGCCTGTCCGCGTCATAAACGTGAAGAGTACTCACGATTCGCTCGCCGCAACAGATCCCTTTTCCCCGTCCCCGGGGCCTGTCCCATGGGCGCCCGGCCGCGCCGTGGAGCCGGTGCCGGACGGGCTCCGCGGCCCGCCGCCGGACCCGCCGTGATCAGGGCGATGGCGCGGGCGCGGGCGCGGCCGGCCGCGGAGAGGGGCCGGCTAGGGCTGCCGGTCGGTGGTGGCCCGCAGGAGGGGGGAGCCGGAGAGGCCGAGGGCCACCGCCAGGAGGCCGCAGATCATGGGGAAGGCCAGCGCGTTCTGGGCGCCGTAGGACTCGGCGAGGCGCCCCGCGGCGGCGGCCCCCGCGGCCACGCCGACGCCCACGGCGGTGGAGAGCCAGGACATGCCCTCGGTGAGGAGGTGCGGCGGGACCAGGCGCTCGGTCAGCGCGTACGCGGTGATGATCGTGGGGGAGATCGCGAGGCCGGCGAAGAACAGCACGAGCGCCATGAAGACCATGTTGTGCACGAAGACCAGCGGGAGCAGCATCACCGCGAAGACGGCCAGCGCGCGGACGTACCGGTCGCGCAGGGAGACGCGCCACTCGCGCGACCCGAACCACAGGCCGGAGATCATGCTGCCGCCCGCGAACGCGGAGATGAGCAGCCCGGCCAGGTTCTTCACGCCCTGGTGGTCGGCGAACGCCACGGCGAGCACGTCGATGGAGCCGAAGACGCCGCCCATCGCCAGCAGCGCGACGGAGACGAGCACCATGCCGGGGTTCGACATGGGGCTGCCCGAGCGGACGCCCTCCTCACGCTTCCTGACCGGCGGCTCGGTGTCCTTCTGCAGGATCAGCCCGGCGGTGCCGGCGACGGTGACGAGCAGCGCGAGCACGACCCCGGCCGCGCGGTGCACCCCGGTGGCCAGGAACGTCACGAGCGCGGGCCCGGTGACGAAGATGACCTCGTCCACGACCGACTCGAAGGAGAACGCCGTCTGGAGCCGGGATGAGCCGTTCAGCAGGTGCGCCCAGCGCGCCCGGACCATGGACCCGATCGACGGCGCGGTGGCCCCGGCGACCAGCGCCAGCAGGAACCACGTCCACTGCGGCGCGCCCGCCTCCACGGCGGCCAGGAACCCGGCGAGCGTGACGCCGTGCACCGCCACCAGCGGGGCGAGCACGCGTGACTGGCCGAACCGGTCCACCAGGCGGCTGAAGTACGGCGCGCCCACGGCGTACGCCAGTCCCACGACCGCGGAGAGGGCGCCCGCCGTGGCGTACGATTCGGATGCGACCTGAACGAGCAGCAGCACGCCGATTCCCAGCATCGACATGGACATGCGCCCGATGAAGCCAGCGATCACGAAGCCGCGTGCGCCGGGCAGGCTGAACAGCCCGCGGTATGGGTTGGCCACGTCTCTCCCGTCCCCCGTGGAATGGTGCGCCCAAGACCGTATCGTCCCGGCGTAAAGGATCTAACCGTCGCATGGGGTCCAACGTGAAACGCTTTCCCTCTCTTCCCCGGGCGTTCCTGGCGTTCTCCGCGCTCGCGTTCCTGGTCGCCGGCGTCGGCGCGACCGGCGTCTACCTCGTCCTGGACGGGAGCGCCGCCCCCGTGGGCCCGGGCCCGCGGATGGCCGGGGCGGAGGCGCCGGCGGACGGGGGCGACGGCACGGGCGGCGCCGGCTCCGCGGACGGCGCGGGCGGCGCGGACGGTACGGACGGTGCGGGCGGCGCGGACGGCGCGGGCGGGGAGTGGGCGCTGAAGTCCCCGCCGCAGGTGTTCGCGATCTCCCAGACCCCGGTGGACCGCGCGCTGGCCGGGCGCATCGCCGGGCTCGACGGGGTGGACGGCGTGGTGGTGCTGGACGGCGGCGCGGTCGCGGCGGGCCCGCGCCCCCTGAGCCTGCTCGCCGTGGACCCGGCCCGGTTCCGGCCGCTCACCCCGCCGGGCACCGCCGCCGAGGACGGGCTGTGGCGGGCGCTGGAGCGCGGCGAGCTGATCGTGTCCTCGGCCGCGCAGCGGGACCTGGGGCTGCGGCTCGGGGCCGACCACACGGTGGCCGGGCGGCGGGTGCGCGTCGGCGGCTCGGCCCCGCTGGGCCTGCCCGGCGTGGACGGCATCGTCAACCCCGCCCTCGGGACCCGGCTCGGCCTCCTGCCGGGCGTCGCGGTGCTCGTGGGCGCCCAGAAGGCCGACAGCGCCAAGGTGGGCCGGGGCGTCCGCGGCGTCCTGGGGCGGAACGCCCAGGTGGTCGCCCTCGGCGGAGAGACGGCGGAGCCGGCGCCCCCGGCGCCGTCCCCCACGCCGCCGCCGGAGCCCGAGCGGCCCAGGCCGCTCACCTACCTGGAGCTCTACAAGAGCTCCGCGCACACCTGCCCCGGCCTGCACTGGTCGGTGCTCGCGGCGATCGGCCAGGTGGAGAGCGACCACGGGCGCAACTCCGGCCCGTCCAGCGCCGGGGCGCTCGGCCCCATGCAGTTCCTGCCCTCGACGTGGAGGTCGTACGGCGTGGACGGCGACGGCGACGGGAGGAAGGACGTCCACAACGCCTACGACGCGGTCCCGGCGGCCGCGATCTACCTGTGCAAACACGGGGCGACCCGGGGGCGGGAGGGCCTGGCCAAGGCGGTGTGGCACTACAACCACTCCGACGCGTACGTCCGCAAGGTGCTCGCCCTGGCCGACGCCTACGCCCGGAGCTATCCGTAGGCCGTCTAGGCTGGGAGCACTATGACCAGCTATGACGCCCTGCTCGTCGTGTCCTTCGGGGGGCCGGAGAAGCCCGACGACGTGCTGCCCTTCCTGGAGAACGTGACCCGCGGCCGGAACGTCCCGCGCGAGCGGCTGCTGGAGGTCGCCGAGCACTACCACCGGTTCGGCGGGGTCAGCCCCATCAACGCGCAGAACCGCGAGCTGATCGCCGCGGTCGGGGAGGGGTTCGGCCTCCCGATCTACTGGGGCAACCGCAACTGGCACCCCCTCCTTGAGGACACCCTCCGCCAGATGGCCGCCGACGGCGTACGGCGGGCCGCCGCCTTCATCACCGCCGCGTACTGCTCGTGGTCGAGCTGCCGGCAGTACCTCGACGCGATCGAGGCCGCCCGCGCGGCCGTGGGCCCCGGCGCCCCGGAGATCGTGCCGCTGCGGCACTACCACGACCACCCCGGCTTCGTCGAGGCCAACGCCGACCGGGTGCGCGACGCGCTCGCCTCCCTGCCGGAGGACGCGCGCGGCGAGGCGCGCCTGGTCTTCACCGCGCACAGCATCCCGGTGTCGATGGCGGGCAAGAGCCCCTACGAGGCCCAGCTCCGCGAGACGGCCGCGCTCGTCGCCGCCGCCGTGGGCGGGGACCGGCCGTACGACCTGGTGTGGCAGAGCCGCAGCGGCCCGCCGCACATCCCCTGGCTGGAGCCCGACGTGCTCGACCACCTGGAGGCGCTGCACGCCGCCGGGACCCGCGCGGTCGTGGTGGCCCCCATCGGGTTCGTCTCCGACCACATGGAGGTCGTCTACGACCTGGACGAGGAGGCCGCCGCCCTGGCCGCGAAGCTGGGCATGGCCTTCGCCCGCGCCGGCACCGCCGGGACCCACCCGGCCTTCGTCCGGATGGTCCGCGACCTGGCGGCCGAGCCCGAGCCCGCCCCGCACGCGGCCCCCGCCGAGTAGCCGCGGGGCCCGGGGCGCGTCGCGCGCGCCCCGGGGATCCGCGCGTTTACCCTGACGCGGGGCCGAACGGGGCGCGCCGGGGAGCCTCACGCGATAGCGTCGATCAAGTGAGCGTCTTTAAGGACATCAGGGAATATGTCGCCATCCGCCGCGTAACGTCGCTGCGGTTGTCCCCGGACGGCGCCCGGCTCGTCTCCGTCGTCCAGTCGCTGAACCCCGACGGCAAGTCGTACGGCACGGCCGTCTGGGAGATCGACCCCGCGGGCGAGCGTCCCGCCGCACGGCTCACGCGCTCGGCCAAGGGCGAGGCGGGGGCGGAGTTCACGTCCTCGGGGGACCTGCTGTTCACCGCGCGCAGACCGGACCCTGAGGCCAAGGAGGGCGGGGACGACGCCGACGTGCCCGCGCTGTGGCTGCTGCCGCGCGCCGGGGGCGAGGCCCGCCGCCTGCTGTCCCGGCCCCACGGGGTCAGCCGCGTGCGCGCCGCCGCCGCGAGCGACCGGATCGTGTTCGCCTCGCCGGTGCTTCCCGGCCCCGCCGAGGGGGACGCCGAACGCCGCAAGGCGCGCGAGGACGCCGGGGTGACCGCCATCCTGCACGAGTCCTACCCCGTGCGGTTCTGGGACCACGACCTCGGGCCCGCCCAGCCGCGGCTGTTCGCCTCCGCCGTGCGCCCGGACGGGGCGGAGGAGGCGCGGGACCTGACGCCCGAGCCCGGCCGCGCGCTGGACGAGCAGGCTTTCGCGGTGACGCCGGACGGCTCCCGCGTGATCACCGGCTGGACCGTGCCGCTGCCGCGCGGCGAGATGCGCGAGGACCTGGTCGCCATCGACGTCGCGACCGGGGAGCGCACGGTGCTCGCCTCCGAGGACGGGTACGACCACTGGGGCCCGCTGGCGATCTCGCCCGACGGCCGCCGCGTCGCCTACAACCGCGAGCGCCACGCCACCACCGAGTCGCCCGTGGACAGCGAGGTGCGCGTGCTCGACCTGGAGACCGGCGAGACCACCACGGTCGCGCTGTGGCCGTCGGCGGCGCTCGCCTTCGGCCCCGACGCCCTGTACGTCTGCGCCGACGCCGACGGCCGCCGCCCCCTGTACCGCCACGACCTGTCCACGGGCGAGACCACGCGGCTGACGGCCGACGACGCGGCGTACTCCGAGCCGTGCCCCTCCCCGGACGGCCGTCACGTCTACGCGCTGCGCGGGGCGGTCGGCCAGGCCCCGGCGCCGGTCCGGATCGACGTCGCCACCGGCGAGCACGTCGCCCTGCCGTCCCCGGCCGCGCCGCTGGAGACGCCCGGCACGGTCGCCGAGGTGCGCGCCGAGGCCCCCGACGGCACGCCGCTGCGCGCCTGGCTCGTGCTGCCCTCCGGGGCCTCGGCGGGCTCGCCCGCGCCGCTGCTGCTGTGGATCCACGGCGGCCCGCTGGGGAGCTGGAACGACTGGCAGTGGCGCTGGAACCCGTGGATCATGGCCGCCCACGGGTACGCCGTCCTGCTGCCCGACCCCGCCCTGTCCACCGGGTACGGCCCGCGCCACATCGAGCGTGGGTGGGGCCGCTGGGGCGAGGTCGTCCAGGGCGACCTGGAGGCGATCACCGACGCGTGCCTGGAGCGGCCGGACGTGGACTCCGCGCGGGTGGCCGCGATGGGCGGCTCGTTCGGCGGCTACATGGCGAACTGGCTCGCCGGGCACACCGAGCGGTTCAGGGCGATCGTCACCCACGCCTCGCTGTGGGAGCTGGCGGGCTTCGGGGCGACCACGGACGTCGCGGGGTACTGGCAGCGCGAGTTCGGCCCGCCCGGCAGCGAGCGGAACCGCCTCATGTCCCCGCACGCCCACGTCGAGCGGATCCGCACCCCGATGCTCGTGATCCACGGCGACAAGGACTACCGGGTGCCGATCGGCGAGGCGCTGCGGCTCTGGTGGGACCTGGTCAGGCACGAGGTGGACGCCAAGTTCCTGTACTTCCCCGACGAGGGGCACTGGATCCAGAAGCCCGGCAACATCGTCGCGTGGTACGAGACGGTGCTCGCCTTCCTCGCGCGGCACGTGCTCGGCGAGGAGTGGACCCGCCCCGACCTGCTGTGACCCGGCGGATCCCGGGCGGCGGCGATGCGGGAGGATCGGGACATGACCGGCACTGATCACGATCTTGACGAACTCCTCGGCATCGCCGCCGCGGCCGCGCGGGAGGCGGGCGCGATGCTGGTGGCCAAGCGCCCGCCCCGGCCCGAGGTGGTGGACACCAAGTCCAGCCCGACCGACGTGGTCACCGCGCTCGACCGGGAGGCCGAGGAGCTGATCCGGGCGCGCATCGCCGCCGCCCGGCCGCACGACTCGATCCTGGGCGAGGAGGGCGGCTCCTCGCCCGGCCGCACGGGGGTGCGCTGGGTGGTCGACCCGATCGACGGCACGGTGAACTTCCTGTACGGCCTGCCCGAATGGGCCGTGAGCGTCGCCGCCGAGGTGGACGGCGAGGCCGTGGTGGGCGTGGTGGACGTGGCCCCCCGCGGGGAGGTGTTCACCGCCGTGCGCGGGCGCGGCGCGTGGCTGGGCGGCGAGCGGCTGCGCTGCAACACCGGCGTCCCGCTGGCCCGGGCCCTGATCGCGACCGGCTTCGGGTACGGCGCGGGCCGCCGCGAGATCCAGTCCGAGGTGCTGCGCGAGGTGCTGCCCCGGGTGCGGGACATCCGGCGCGGGGGCTCGGCCGCCGTGGACCTGTGCTCGGTGGCCTCCGGCCGGGTGGACGGCTACTTCGAGCGCGGCCCGCAGCGCTGGGACGTCGCGGCCGGCGGCCTGATCGCCGAGGAGGCCGGGGCCCGCGTCGGCGGCCTGCGCGGGCGGCCCGCCAACCCCGACATGACCGTCTGCGCCGCCCCGGAGCTGTTCGCCGAGCTGCACGACCTCCTGGTCCCCCTGGACCCCGAGCGCGACGCCTGACGGCGAGGCGCGGGAGCGGGCGGCCGGAGAGGTGTCCAGGCGCGCACGACAGGGGCCGCCGCCCGGACCGGGTCCGGGCGGCGGCCGCCGTGTCATGGTCGCGGGCCCGCGGGGGGCGCGCGGGCGCTCTAGGCGCAGCGGGTGAGCTCGACGCCGTGCTCCGCCGCGACCCTGCGCAGGTCCTCGATCTCCGCCGCCTGAGCGTCCGCCAGGAAGTCGTCGCCGCTGGCCCTGGCCGACCGCAGTTCGGCGTACGCCTGCTCGAGGCGCTCCTGGATCGTCGCCGTGAACTCGCCCATCTCACCTTCTCTCTCGGGAGTGATTAAGGCTCCCCTTACCCATCCCGCTCGGCCTGTCAAACCTGGGATTCGGGAGATTCAGGGTGTGTTGAGCGCCACAGTGGGCGCCAGGCGTGCCGCCCGAACCGCCGGGTAGATCCCGGCGATCACCCCGATCGCCACGGTCGCGCCGAGGGCCGCGCCCAGGGCCCAGGGCGGCACGACCGGGGGCCAGCCGCGTGAGACGGCGTAGCCGACCGTCACGGCGGCCCCCAGCACCGAGCCCACCACGCCGCCGAGGACCGACAGCAGCAGCGACTCGGTGAGGAACTGGATCCGCACCTGGCCCCGGGTGGCGCCCAGGGAGCGGCGCAGGCCGATCTCCCTGCGGCGTTCCAGCACCGAGATCACCATCGTGTTGGCCACGCCCACCCCGCCGACGAGCAGGGCGACGGCGCCGAGGCCGAGCAGCAGGTTGGTGAACGCCCCGGCCGCCGCCGCGCGGGCCGCCAGCGCGTCCGAGGGGCGGCTGACCTCGACCTCGTCGGGGTTCTCGGGGTTGACCGTGCGCGGCAGCACGTCGGCCACCGCCGTCACCGACTCGTTCGCCGAACGCTCGTAGACGGTGGTCGGGTGCCCGTCGAAGCCCAGGTACCGCTCGGCGGCGGGGAAGCCGATCAGGGCCGACCGCTCGACCTCCGGCGCGAGCGGCATCGGGTCCAGGATGCCGACCACCGTGAACCACCGGTTCCCCACCCACACCTGCACGCCCGTACGGCTGACGCCCAGCCGCGACGCCGCGACGGAGCCGAGCACGACCGCCGGCTGCCGCTCGGTGGCGGCGTTCAGCCAGGTGCCCTGCCGTACCCGGCCCTCCAGGGTGGTCAGCAGGGCGGGCGTGGCCGCCTGGACGGCGATGCCGCCGGTGACCTCCTTGGGGACGCGGTCGGTGCGGCGGATCGTGGCGTCCACCTTGCCGGTCGCCGAGGCGGTGTAGACCGGGCCGATCCGCGACACCATGTCCACGGCCTCCTTCGGCAGCCGGGAGTCCTCGCCGAACATGGTCTGCCCGGGCTGGACCCGCAGCAGGTTGGTGCCCAGGGCGTCGAGCTGGCGCAGGAGCTGCTCACGGCTGGAGGAGGAGATGCCGATCACCGCGACCATCGTGGCGATGCCGATCGCGATGCCCAGCGCCGACAGCACCACGCGCGTGGGCCGGGCCCGCAGCCCGGCGGCGCCGAGCCGGGCCACGTCGGACGGGCTCAGCCGCGCGGGGACCAGGCGGTCGCCGCCTCCCCGCGCCCGCCGGGTCACCGGGACTCCAGGGGGACCGGGGGGACCGGGGCGCGGGTGTCCTCCACGATGCGCCCGTCGCGGACCCGCACCTGGCGGCGGCACTGGGCGGCGACCTCCATGTCGTGCGTGATGATCGCCACGGTGGTGCCCGCGGCGTTGAGGCCGCGCAGGACGTCCAGCACCTCGCGGCCCGCGGCGGTGTCCAGGTTGCCGGTGGGCTCGTCGGCCAGCAGCAGCGGCGGGTCGCCGACGACCGCGCGGGCGATCGCGACGCGCTGCTGCTCCCCGCCCGAGAGCTGGTCGGGCCGGTGGTCCACCCGGTGGCCGAGGCCGACCCGCTCCAGGGCCGCGCGGGCGCGCTCGCGGCGCTCGGTGACCGGCCGGCCGGTGTAGATGAGGCCGTCGGCCACGTTGCCGAGCGCGGACACGCCGGGGGAGAGGTGGAACTGCTGGAACACGAACCCGATGTGCCGGGCGCGCAGCGCCGACAGCTCCCGGTCGGTCAGCGCGGACACGTCGTGCCCGGCGATGCGGACGGTCCCGGTGGTCGGCCGGTCCAGGGTGCCGATGAGGTGGAGCATGGTGGACTTGCCGGACCCCGAGGGGCCGACGATCGCGAGCTGCTCGCCCGGGTCCACCCTCAGGTCGACGCCGCGCAGCGCGGTCACGTGCCCGTCGTAGGTCTTGGTGACTCCGATCAGCTCGATGACGGTCACTGCTCCGGCACCCCCACCCGCATGCCCTCGGCCAGCCCGGCGCCGGAGACCTCGACGCGGCCCCCGCCGTACACGCCGGTCTCGACGGCGACGACGCGGCGGGAGGCGCCCTCGACGATCTCCAGGCCGAAGCCGCCCTCGCGCAGGGCGAGCAGGGCCTCGACGGGGACGCTGAGGACGTTCTTCCTGCGCTCGCTCTCCATCTCGACGGTGACCGGGGCCTGGTCGAGGCGGCCGGCCTTCTTCGGGTCGGTGAGCGTGATCTCCACGTCGATCGTGGGGTCGGCCTCCTCGCCCTGGGCGTTCTGGGTGGTCTCGGCGACCCTGCCCACCTCGGCGATCCGGCCGGCCGTGCGGGAGCCGTCGGGAAGCTCGATCCCGACCTCGGCGCCCTTCTTGGCGAGGTTCTGCTTGGTGGCGTCCAGGTCGACGTGGACGAGGCGCCGCGTGCTCGTGACGGTCAGCGCCTGCCCCTGTGCGGCGCGGTCCCCCACGGCGATCTTCGCGTCGGCCACCCGCACCTCGCCGGGCAGGAACACGATCTGCTTCGCGTCCACGGCGCCGGTCTCCGGCAGGCCGCGGTCGTCCTGCCACTCCAGCACCGCGAGGTGGGTGGCGTAGGAGAAGTGGTCGTCCACGGTCATGTCGTCGCCGTAGCCGAGCGCGCGCAGGTTCTTCTCGAGCTGCTCCACGTCGGGCCCGTCTGAGACGCCCTGGCGGAGCGTGCGGTACATGGGCAGCCTGCCGTACATGAGGGTCATCGGCTTTCGATCTACTTTGTAAAGGGCCTGGCCGCGCTTGATGACCCGGCCCTCCTCCGGGACCCAGGTCACGGTGCCGGACGGGCCGCCCGGGACCTTGCGCTCGTCGGCGTACGTCAGCGTGCCGCCCACGCTCGCGGTGTCCACCAGGTCCCCGCGCGTCACCTCGGCGGTGGCGGACGTGGGCGCCTTCTTCGGCGGCGTCCGCCCGTCCTCGCCCGTCATCAGGTACGCCGCCGTGCCCCCGCCCGCGACGACCAGGACCGCGGCGCCGGCCGCGAGGTATCCCCGGCCCCTCATGACCCGCCCGCCTTCTCGCTGCTCTTGCCGAGCTTGCCGGGGGCGTACTTCTCGCACGCCTTGGACGCCTGCTCGAACTTGGCCTCCTCGCCCTTCTTGATCTCGATGCGGTGCCCGCGGGAGCCCGGCTCCGGGTCGGGCATGTTGATCCCGTGCTGCCGCATGCACCGGGCGAACTTGACCATCTGGTCCCGGACCGCGGGGTCGCTCGGGTCGAGCCGCCGGCCGCCGCCCTGCATGTGCTTCTCGCACTTCTTCAGGGCCTTCTGGACCGCGTCCCGGTTGCCCGGATTCCCGTGGATGCGGACCTTGCCGTCGTCCGGGTCCGGGTCGGGCATGTTGACGCCGTTCTCGCGCATGCACTGCGCGAACTTGAGCTGGTCGTCGCGCGGGTCCGAGGACGCCTGCGCGCTGGGGGAGGCGGAGGCCGCCGCCGTGCCGCCGCCCGCGCTCGCCACCCCGTCGGCCTTCGGCGAGCTCGCGCACGCCGCCGTGCCGGACAGCGAGACGCCGGCCAGCAGGAGGGGGATGAAGAGCGGTTTGAGAAGTGTTCTCATGTCTGCCGCTTCCAGATCGGGGAGCCGGGGGCGCTCCCGTTCGAGAGAAGTTGTACGAGCGCGCCCATAAGAGCGCCGTTAGCGGTTCGCGCGCGGATGGCGGCTTATCGCTCCCTTACGTTGGGTGTGGCATAACGAATGCGACGACAACCGTGATGAGGGGGGTGCCGCGAGCCGTGCGGGTGCTTGTGGTGGAGGACGAGCGGGTGCTCGCGGACGCGATCGCGACCGGGCTGAGGCGCGAGGCGATGGCCGTGGACGTGGCCTACGACGGGGCCGCGGCGCTGGAGCGCACGGGCTACATCGACTACGACGTGATCGTGCTGGACCGGGACCTGCCCAAGGTGCACGGCGACGAGGTGTGCCGGGCGCTGGTCGAACGGCGCAGCGCCAGCCGCATCCTCATGCTCACCGCGGCCGGCGACGTGGACGACAAGGTCGAGGGCCTGGACCTGGGCGCCGACGACTACATGGCCAAGCCGTTCGTGTTCCTGGAGCTGATCGCCCGCGTCCGGGCCCTGGCCCGCCGTTCGGCGCCCGCCCTGCCGCCCGTGCTCGAACGCGCGGGCGTCCGCCTCGACCCCGGCCGCCGCTCGGTCACGAGGGAGGGGCGGGAGATCTCGCTGACCAAGAAGGAGTTCGCGGTCCTGGAAGAGCTGCTGCGCGCCGAGGGCGCCGTCGTCAGCCAGGAGGACCTGCTGGACAAGGCGTGGGACGAGCACATCGACCCGTTCACCAACGTGGTCCGGGTGACGATGATGACCCTGCGCAAGAAGCTCGGCGAGCCCGCGGTCATCGAGACCGTGCCCGGAGTGGGGTACCGCCTGTGACGACGCCCCAGCCCCCGTCCCGGCCCACTCCCGCGGGACCCGCCCAGCCGCCGCCCCGGGCCGTACGGCCGGGCGGCGACGGGGCGCACGCCGTACCGCCCGGCGGGGACGGGGCGCGCGCCGTACCGCCCGGCCAGGCGGCGGCGCCCCCGCAGGCGGTGACGCCGCCGGGCTTCGCGGCTCCTCCGGGAGCGGGCGCGGGGGGACCGGGCGGGGCCGCGCCGGGGGCCGGGACGGCTCCCGGGGAGAGCCCGCTGCGGCGGCTCGGCGGCCTGCCCGGCCGGCTGAGCGTGCGGGCGCGGCTCACCCTGACGTACGGCGGCCTGTTCTTCGTCGCCGGCGCGGCGCTGATCCTCGTGGTCTACGCGATCATGGTGCCGGTCGTGGAGAGCTCCTACCCGACCTTCGAGCAGATGTACCGGCTGTCCGAGGGCCTGCCGCCGGAGGTGGTCGAGAACGCCCAGTCGCTGTACGAGGCGCGGCGTTCGGCGGTGGTCTCCGGGGTGCTGAACTCGCTCCTGACGCGGTCGGCGCTGGCGCTCGTCGGCGTGGGGATCCTGGCGCTGATCCTCGGGTACGTCGTGGCCGACCGGGCGCTGCGGCCGCTCCAGCGGATGACGGCGACCGCGCGCCGGCTGTCGGAGAGCACGCTCGCGCACGAGCGGATCGCGCTGGAGGGGCCCGACGACGAGATCAAGGAGCTGGCCGACACGTTCGACGCGATGCTCGCCCGGCTGAATGTGGCGTTCGACACCCAGCGGCGGTTCGTCGCCAACGCCTCGCACGAGCTGCGGACGCCGCTGGCGATCAACCGCACGGTGCTGGAGGTGGCCCTGGCCGACCCCGAGGCGTCGGGCGACCTGAAGGCCCTCGGCCGTACCCTCCTGGGCACCAACGCGCGCAACGAGAAGCTCATCGAGGGGCTGCTCCTGCTCGCCCGCAGCGAACGCGAGCTGACCGTGCGCAAGGCCGTCGAGGTGCGCGAGGTGGCCGAGACCGCCGTGGACCAGCTCGCGCCGTTCGCCGCCGAGCAGGGAGTCAGGGTGAGCGCCGAGCTCTACTCGGGGACGACCGAGGGTGATCCGGTGCTGCTCGAACGATGTGCGGCCAACCTCGTGGAGAACGCCATCAAGTACAACGTCCCGGACGGCGAGGTCTGGGTGCGTACCGGGACGTCCGAGGGCGGAATCCTCATTCAGGTCGCCAACACCGGGCCGCATGTGCCCCCATACGATGTCGATGACCTGTTCGAGCCGTTCAGGCGTTTGCACGCGGATCGGGTGGAGTCCGCGCGGGGCGCGGGGCTCGGGTTGTCGATCGTGCGTGCGGTTGTACGCGCTCATGGTGGTACCGTCACCGCGGCACCTCGTGACGGCGGCGGTCTCATCGTCACGGTACGGTTGCCCGCGGCACGCGTGAACCGATCACGTTAGTGCGGCTTTGGCCACACTTGCGTCACCGTACTGACCGGATCGGGCCAGCGGACGTGTCGCGAGGTTCAGCGCGTGTCCGGGCGGGGTACTCATGACAGAATTTCCCGCTCGGATCGGGCACAACTTGAGCCTTCCGAGCGTTACAAGCGCGCGACGAGGCCCAAGCGAGCAGCACGGCCGAAGCAGTAGGCGGAGCGAACATAGATGATGAGGGGGATGGAGTAAATGGCCACCGACTACGACAGCCCACGCAAGACCGACGACGACCTCGGTGAAGACAGCCTGCAGGAACTCCAGGCGCGCCGGGCGGACAAGTCGTCCGGCACGATCGACATCGACGAGACAGACCTGGCCGAGTCGCTGGAGCTCCCGGGGGCGGACCTGTCCAACGAGGAGCTCTCGGTCCGGGTGCTCCCGCGGCAGGCGGACGAGTTCACCTGCTCCCGGTGCTTCCTGGTGCACCACCGGAGCCAGCTCGCCACCGAGCGCAACGGCCAGATGATCTGCCGGGAGTGCGCGGCCTGAGGGGAGTCACACGTGACGTCTGACACCCCCCGGCCCGCGCAGGGGCCCGGCACGGAGAGGAACGAGGCGGCCGCCACGGGGAATCCGGGCCACGAGCCCGGCGAGGCGGCCGCCCCGGGCGAGGGGCGCGCCGCGGGTTCCCCCGCCGAGGCGGTGCCCGCGCGGAATCCGGGTAAGGAGTCCCGCGAGATGGCTGCGAACAGCAAGAGCGCGGCACAACCGCCGGAGCGCGCCGACGTGGGCGAGCTCGTCGGGCGGTTGTCCGCCGACGAGGACATGGACCGCGCCGAGCGCCGCCGGCTCCTGGGCCGCCTCACCGCCGCCCTGGGGTCCAGCGCCCGCCGCGCCGGGGTGCGCGGCGCCGCCACCGGCCGCTGGCTGACGGACCTCTTCGAGTCGGTCGTCCCCCACATCCGCATCCGCGACCTGGAGACCCTCCAGCGTCACCACCACGGCCTGGCCGGCGACGCCCTGGCCGACTCCCTGGTGCGCACGGCCAGCCGCGCCACGGCGGCCGTGGGCGCGGTCGGCGGCGCGGTGGCCGCCGCCGAATACGCCGCCCCGCCCCTCCTGCTGTCGGCCCCCGCCCAGATCGCCGCCGAGACCCTCGTGGTGGCCGCGATCGAGCTGAAGCTCATCGCCGAGCTCCACGAGGTCTACGGCGTCCAGGTCCCGGGCACCGGCGTCCAGCGGGCGCAGACCTTCGCCGTCGCCTGGGCCCGCCAGCGGGGTGTCAATCCCCTGGCCCCGGGTTCCCTGACAGTGGCCCTGGGGACCGCCGCCAGGAGCGCCCTGCGCAAGCGCCTGATGCGCACCCTGGGCCGCCACCTGACCACCCTCGGCCCGTTCCTGACCGGCGCCGTGGCCGGCGGCGCCCTCAACCGGGCCGCCACCCGCAAGCTGGCCGAGTCGGTGCGGGCCGACCTCTCCCGCCAGCGCGCCCTGCCATCCGGCTGACCCCTCACCCCTCCGGCCCGGGCCATCCGCCCGGGCCATCCGCCCGGGTCGTCTGCCCGGCCCGCCTCATCCGGCGCCCGCCGTACGGCGTCTCGCTCCCGCCGTACGGCGGCGCCCGGGCCCCCTGGGCGACGGCCCCGGGCCCGGCGTGACGATCAGGCCGGTGCCTCCACCCCCTCACAGGCGGGACGGGTGCGCGCGGTGTAGGAGATCGCGCCCGCCAGAAGAGCCAGCCCGAGCCCGGCGAAGGCCAGGCCGCCGAAGGCGATCATCCAGGTGAGGCCGGCGGGCCCGGTGAACGGCGGCACGGGCGCCGGCGGGGGGAGGACCCCCGCGGCGGCGAGCGCGGCGTAGGCGAGCAGGGCGCAGCCGTACGGGGCCAGGGTCAGCGCGGTGAGCCAGGCGGGGACCAGGGGGAGGGCCCGCGGGACGCGGCGGCCCGCGAGGAACGGGGTCCAGCGGGGGAAGACCTGGCCCCAGGGGTACAGCAGGCCGAGGGCGAGGAACGCCCCGGCGGCGGCGACCAGCACCGTGAAGTCCACCCCGGCCGCGGCTGTCGCGTCCGCCACCGCGGCGTCGCCCGCGCCCGTCCGCCAGTCACGGGCGGAGACGCCCAGGGCGCCGCCGCCCAGGGTCCACACGGTCTTGACGCCCGCCCAGGGCAGCAGGCCGCCCAGCAGGAGCCAGGCCGCGACGCGCACGCGCGCGGGCGCGCGCGAGGGGGCCGGGCGGGCGAGCCGTCCCGTCACGGCCCCGGGGTGCGCCCCACCGCAGCGGGGGCAGCGCCCGCGCCCGCGCCGGCGGTGGGCGAGCCAGGCGCCGAGCAGCAGCGCCGCCCCGGTGGCGTGCAGCGCCACGTCGAGCGGGGCGGCCACGCCCTCCGCCCCCGCGCCGGACACGAGCGTCACGAACTGCATCGGGGCGCCCGTCGTGCCCGCCGCGCACATGACGAACCCGAGGAGCAGCGGCGGGCCCGCCCACGGGTTCCCCCGGCCGGGGGCCGTACGGCGGGACGCCAGCGCGGCCGCGCCCGCGGCGGCGGCGATCACGGCCAGGGCGAGCCGGGCGGACGCCGGGAGCGGCACCGTGGGGATCGGGGCCGGGGGGACGCCCGCCGCGGCCCAGCCGGCCTGCGCCGCGGCGTACACGGCGCTCCACCAGGCCGCCGCGACGGGCGCCCAGGACGGCCATCGGCCGCGCCACGCGGGGCGCGGGGCGGGCGGGGGGCTCTCGGGGCGAGGTGGCACGCGCATTCCTCCGGGATCTCGGCCGGGACGACCCCGCCAGCCTCGCCGGGCGCGGTGGCCGCGGCCTCCCCCCGGAGCGCGGTCCGCCTCACCCGCGAGGGGGAACGCGGCGGGGAAAGTGATTGACGGTGCAATCAGTTGAGGGTGGCACGCTGGGGGAATGGTCACGCGTTCGCTCCTGGAGATGGCGGCCGACCCGGACGCGCCCGCCGACGTGCTCGTCTGGCTCGCCGACCATGGGGACGCCGAGGTGCGCAGGGCACTGGCGGCCAGGCCGCGCCTCCCCGGGCCGCTCGTGGTGAGCCTGGCGGCGGAGGGGGATCCGGTGGTGGTCCGGACCCTGGCCGGGGCGGGCCACTTCCCCTCCGAGAGCGCCGCTCGGCTCTCGCACGGCGGTTGTGCCTGCCGCGCGCAGTTCCCGCCCGCCAAGCAGCCCGCCAAGCAGCCCGCCAAGCAGCGTGCCGAGCGGCCCGCCTGACGGCTTGACAGCCCCCTTGACAGCCCGGCCTGCCGCCGCCCGGCCCGAGTGGCTGACGGCCCGCAGACAGAACGGCCGACGCAGGCTTTAGTCGTACAAAACCCCGAAAACCTCGCCTTTCCGACACCTTGGGATGAACGGGAACTGCGGGAATGGTGGGGAATGGGGGGTTGACCCCCGGGTTCACCCGTTTGATCAGGCGGTTCGCGGGGAGGATGGCGGCGGTATCTAGAGTGGTCCCCAAGAGGATCTACAGAGGGAGGCTATGTGGCGGGCGGCTGCACGTTCCTGATCGTCGCGAATCGGCTGCCGGTGGACCGGGTGACGGACGCGACGGGGAAAGCGGCCTGGCGCCGGAGTCCCGGAGGGCTCGTGACCGCGATCGCGCCGGTGCTCCAGCGCCGGCACGGGGCCTGGCTCGGGTGGGCCGGGGCCGCGGACGAGGATCTCAAGCCGTTCGAGGACGACGGCATGCATCTCATCCCCGTGCCGTTGTCGGCCGAGGAGGTGCAGGACTACTACGAGGGGTTCTCGAACGCGACGTTGTGGCCGCTGTACCACGACGTGGTGGGGGAGCCCGTCTACGAGCGCAGCTTCTGGGAGGCCTACCAGCGGGTCAACCGGCGCTTCGCGGAGATGGCCGCCGAGGTCGCCGCGCCCGGGGCCGTGGTGTGGGTGCAGGACTACCAGCTCCAGCTCGTCCCGGCGATGCTGCGCGAGCTCCGGCCCGACCTGCGCATCGGGTTCTTCCTGCACATCCCGTTCCCGCCGATGGAGCTGTTCTACCGGCTGCCGTGGCGCAGGCAGATCGTCGAGGGGCTGCTCGGCGCGGACCTGGTCGGCTTCCAGCGCCCCGGCGCGGCGTCCAACTTCATCCGGCTCTGCCGCCGCCTGCTCAACCTGAAGTACCAGGGCAACCAGGTCTTCGTGGACGACCGCGTGGTGCGCGCCCAGGCGTTCCCGATCTCGGTGGACTTCAACGAGCTGGACGAGGTCGTACGGCGCCCGCAGACGTGGCGGCGCGCGGCGCAGATCCGCGAGGAGCTGGGGAACCCGCAGAAGATCCTGCTCGGCGTGGACCGTCTCGACTACACCAAGGGCATCGGGCAGCGGCTCAGCGCGTTCGGGGAGCTGCTCGGCTCCGGGGACATCGCGCCCGGCGAGGCGGTGTTCGTGCAGATCGCCACGCCCAGCCGCGAGCGCGTGGAGCAGTACCGCCTGCTGCGCGACGAGATCGAGCTGCAGGTGGGGCGGATCAACGGCGAGCACGCCAGGCTCGGGGCCCCGCCGGTGCACTACCTGCACACGTCGTACTCCCGGGCGGAGCTGGCCGCGCTCTACTGCGCCGCCGACGTGATGGTGGTGACGCCGCTGCGGGACGGCATGAACCTGGTGGCCAAGGAGTACGTCTCCTGCCGGGGCGACCAGCAGGGCGCGCTGGTGCTGAGCGAGTTCGCCGGGGCGGCCGACGAGCTGCGGCAGGCGTTCCTGGTGAACCCCTACGACATCGACGGCCTGAAGAAGATCATGCTGGAGGCGATGCGGGCGAACCCGGCGGAGCTGGCCAAGCGCATGCGGGCGATGCGCCGCCGGGTGGCGACCTACGACGTGGACCGGTGGGCGGCCGACTTCATGGACGCCCTGGAGAGCCACGACGAGACCTCCCGCGAAGGGCGCTGAGCAAGCCCGGGGCCCGCGCCGCGCGCGGGCCCCGGGCCGGGCGGGCTCAGGCGGTGACCTTGCGCACCACGCGGTGGTAGAGGCGGCGGTGGGCGGTGCGCATGGCCAGGATGCGGGCGACCTCCATGCCCACGCCCATGACCACGGCGAAGCCGAGCGCCTCGGCCAGGCGCAGCTCGGGGTCGTCCACGTTCGCCGGGGGCCGCTTGCCGGTGGCCTTCGTCCAGCCGAACTCGATGACCTTGCGCGCGGCGAACCCGGCCCCCATCGCGACCACCCCGCCGACGAGCCGCCAGGCCAGCTCGTTCTTCTCTGGCTTGTCCGCCATGTGAGACTCCGTATCCCCTCTGAACTCATTGATCGCCTCTAGTCTCTCTCACTGGCGGCTCCGGAGCGGCCTTCGTTAGCATGGCGCGGCATGACGAATCAGCGACGAACCATGCCCGAGAAGCCCTCTCTCGATGGCCTTGAGGCGGTATGGGTGGCTCGCTGGTCCGAGGAGGGGACCTACCGCTTCGACCGCACGAGGACCCGCGACGAGGTCTACTCGATCGACACCCCCCGCCCACGGTCTCCGGCGAGCTGCACATCGGCCACGTCTTCTCCTATACCCACACCGACGCGATCGCCCGCTACCAGCGCATGCGCGGCCGCGCCGTGTTCTACCCGATCGGCTGGGACGACAACGGCCTGCCCACCGAGCGCCGGGTGCAGAACCACTTCGGCGTGCGGTGCGACCCCGCGCTGCCGTACGTCCCGGACTTCGCGCCGCCGGCCGAGCCGGACCCGAAGCGGCCGGTCCCGGTGTCGCGGCGGAACTTCGTGGAGCTGTGCCACCGGCTCACCGCGATCGACGAGAAGGCGTTCGAGGAGGTGTGGCGGCGGGTCGGCCTGTCGGTGGACTGGTCGCTGCTCTACACCACGATCGGGCCCGCCGCCCAGGCCGCGTCGCAGCGGGCCTTCGTGCGGGAGTACGCCAGGGGGCAGGCCTACCTCGCGTCCGCGCCGACGATGTGGGACGTGTCCTTCCGCACCGCGGTCGCTCAGGCCGAGCAGGAGGACCGCGACTGGCCCGGCGCCTTCCACCGGGTGCGGTTCACGACCGCCGGGGGAGACCCGGCGCACGTCGAGACGACGCGGCCCGAGCTGCTGCCGGCCTGCGTGGCCCTGGTGGCGCACCCCGACGACGACCGTTACCGGCACCTCGTCGGAACCACCGCCCGCACGCCCCTGTTCGAGGTGGAGGTGCCGGTGGTGGCGCACCGGCTGGCCGAGCCGGGCAAGGGCACCGGCCTGGCGATGATCTGCACCTTCGGCGACCAGACCGACGTCACCTGGTGGCGCGAGCTGGGCCTGGAGACCCGGCCGGTGATCGGCTGGGACGGGCGGCTGCTGCCCGACCCGCCGGCCGGGGTCCCGCGCGAGCCGTACACCGCGCTCGCGGGGCTGACCGTGCACTCGGCCCGGGAGCGCATCACCGGGATGCTGCGCGACTCCGGCGACCTGGACGGGGAGCCGCGCCCGGTCACGCGGCCGGTGAAGTTCTACGAGAAGGGCGACCGGCCGCTGGAGATCGTGACCACGCGGCAGTGGTACATCCGCAACGGCGCCCGCGACCCGGGGCTGCGCGCGGAACTGCTGGCGCGCGGGCGCGAGATGACGTGGCTCCCGCCGTACATGCGGGCCCGGTTCGAGAACTGGGTCGAGGGGCTGAACTCCGACTGGCTGATCTCCCGCCAGCGGTTCTTCGGCGTGCCGATCCCCGTCTGGTATCCCCTCGACGCGGCGGGGGAGCCGGTCCACGACGCGCCGATCCTGCCGCCGGAGGACATGCTGCCGGTGGACCCCACCTCGCACACGCCCCCCGGGTACACCGAGGAGCAGCGCGGCAGGCCGGGCGGCTTCGCCGGCGAGGCCGACATCATGGACACCTGGGCGACGTCCTCGCTCACGCCCCAGATCGCGGCCGGGTGGGAGCGAGACCCGGACCTGTTCGCGCGGGTGTTCCCGATGGACCTGCGGCCGCAGGGGCACGACATCATCCGCACCTGGCTGTTCTCCACCCTGCTGCGCGCGCACCTGGAGAACGGCTCGCCGCCCTGGCGCGCGGCGGCGCTGTCGGGCTGGATCCTGGACCCCGACCGCAAGAAGATGTCCAAGTCCAAGGGCAACGTGGTGACCCCGATGGGGCTGCTGGAGGAGCACGGCTCCGACGCGGTGCGCTACTGGGCGGCGAGCGGCAGGCCGGGCGCGGACACCGCGTTCGACCTGGGGCAGATCCGGATCGGGCGGCGGCTCGGCATCAAGATCCTCAACGCGTCGAGGTTCGTGCTCGGGCTGGGGGAGGGCGGCGAGGTGACCGAGCCGCTGGACCGCTCGATGCTGGCGGCGCTGTCGGAGGTGGTCCGCGAGGCCACCGAGGCCCTGGACGGCGGCGACTACGCGCGGGCGCTGGAGGCCGCCGAGCGGTTCTTCTGGCGGTTCTGCGACGACTACCTCGAACTGGTCAAGGCCCGGGCGTACGGCGAGGGCCCCGGGGCGCTGTCGGCGCGCGGGGCGCTGCGCGAGGCGCTGTCGGTGCAGCTCAGGCTGTTCGCGCCGGTCCTGCCGTTCGTCACCGAGGAGGTCTGGTCCTGGTGGCGGGACGGGTCGGTCCACCTGTCCCGCTGGCCGGAGCCCGGGCGTGAGGGGGACGGCGACCCGGAGGTGCTGGCCGCAACCGCCGAGGCGCTGCGCCGGATCCGCCGGGCCAAGTCCGAGGCCAAGGTCTCCATGCGCGCCCCCGTCGCCCGCGCCGAGGTGACGGGCTCCGGGGCCGACGCCGTACGGCGGGCCGGGGACGACCTGCGCGCGGCGGGCAACGTCGCCGACCTCGTCGTCGCCGGGGCGGACGCCCCCGGGCTCATGGTCGAGGTCGCCCTCGCCGGGTGACGCCTCCCGCGCCGGTCACGCCGCTCACGGTCACCGGGTGTGACCCGCCGCCGCGTGACCGGCGCCGGGAGGAGGCGGGGTGAGGAGGCGCGGGGAGGAGGCGGGGCCCGGGTGTGGGCGAGATCGCGGGAAATGGGCGCGCGCCGGGCGGAACCGCGTGACAGGCTGGAAAGGTGAGTAATACACGAGGTGGCAGAGGTTCACCCCCGGTGCCCCCGGCCCTGGCGACCGTGGCCGCGTGGTCGTGGCGGCTGATCCTGATCGGGGCCGTGCTCTACTTCCTCGTCCAGATCGTGGCGCGGCTGCAGTTCGTGGCCCTGCCCTGCGCGGTCGCGCTGCTGCTCACCGCGCTGCTGTACCCCATGAAGGCGCGGCTGTCCGCGCTCGGGCTCAACTCCATGTCGGCGACGTGGCTGACGATGCTGGCCGCGTTCGCGATCCTCGTGGGCACCGGCGTCATGGTGGGCGTGCGGGCCAACGAGGAGTTCCCCAAGCTCGCCGACCAGGTGAAGCGCACGGCCGAGGAGATCCAGACCTGGCTGGTGACCGGGCCGATCGGGCTCAAGGAGTCCCAGCTCGCGCAGATGGTCTCCGAGCTCACCGACCAGATCAACCAGCAGCGCAGCGCCATCACCGGCACGGTCGTCACCGGCGCCACCGTCGCGATCGAGGTGCTGGCCGCGATCGTGCTGATCCTGTTCGTGGCCTTCTTCCTGCTCAAGGACGGCGACCGGATCTGGTCCTGGTTCCTGGGCGCGTTCGGCGGGACCGCGCCGCGCGTGGACCGGGCCGGGCGTGCCGCCTGGCACACCCTGTCGCAGTACGTCCAGGGGACCGTGATCGTCGCCGCGATCCACGGGTTCATCATCGGCCTCGTCCTGGCGATCATGGGCGTGCCGCTGTGGGCGCCGCTCGCCGTGCTGATCTTCCTGGCCAGCTTCATCCCGGTGGTCGGCATCCTGTTCGCCGGCGGCCTGGCCACGCTCGTCACCTTCGGCGCCAAGGGCTGGCTGCTCGCGGTGGTGTTCCTGGGCATCCTGATCGTCGAGCAGCAGCTCGAGAACCACGTCCTGCAGCCGCTGGTCGTCGGCCGCGCCGTCAAGTTCCACCCGCTGGCGATCATCCTGGTGCTGGCGGTCGGCGGCATCCTCGCGGGGGTCGCGGGCGCCGCCGTGGCCGTCCCCATCGCCGCCGTCGTCTACCGCGCCATCCCCGAGCTCAAGGCCGACCGGCCCGAGCTGCCCCCGGTCCCCGAGCCGCCCCCCTGGGAGAGGGCCGCGGACCCGCCGGAGCCCGGCCCGCCCGGTTCCGGCCCCGCCCCCGGCGGCCCCGGGACCGGCGACCAGGGGCCGGGCGACCCGGGATCGGGCGGCGCGGGGACGGACGGTGCCCCGGCGGCGGGCGCGGCCCCGGCCTCCGGCGCGGCCCCGGCCGACTCCGCCCGCTGACGCCGTACGGCCCGCCGGCCGCCCCGCCCGCCCCGCGCGCCCGCCGGGGCGGGGACCGGCGGGAACGGCCGGGACCTCGCGGACGAGCCGCCATCTCTCACCCCATAAGGTCAGGGACGGTACAGATCTCTGATCGCAAGGGGAAATGTGACACTGCACACCAAACTCCAGCCGGTTTACCAGAACGTGCTGAGCCGGAACCCCGGGGAGCACGAGTTCCACCAGGCCGTGCGCGAGGTCCTGGAGAGCATCGGCCCGGCGCTCGACAGGCACCCGGAGTACGCCGAGAACAAGATCATCGAGCGGATCTGCGAGCCCGAGCGGCAGATCATCTTCCGGGTGCCCTGGGTGGACGACCGGGGCGAGGTCCAGGTCAACCGCGGTTTCCGGGTCGAGTTCAACAGCGCGCTCGGGCCGTACAAGGGCGGGCTGCGCTTCCACCCCTCCGTCTACCTCGGCATCGTGAAGTTCCTCGGCTTCGAGCAGATCTTCAAGAACGGCCTGACCGGCCTGCCGATCGGCGGCGGCAAGGGCGGCTCGGACTTCGATCCCAAGGGCCGCTCCGACGGCGAGGTCATGCGGTTCTGCCAGAGCTTCATGACCGAGCTCTACCGTCACATCGGCGAGTACACCGACGTGCCCGCCGGGGACATCGGCGTCGGCGGGCGCGAGATCGGCTACCTGTTCGGGCAGTACAAGCGCATCACCAACCGGTACGAGTCCGGCGTGATCACCGGCAAGGGGCTCATCTACGGCGGCGCGCAGGTCCGCACCGAGGCCACCGGGTACGGCTGCGCCTTCTTCGTGGACGAGATGCTCCGGGCGCGCGGCACGTCCTTCGAGGGCCGGCGCGTGGTGGTGTCCGGGTCCGGCAACGTCGCGATCTACACGATCGAGAAGGTCCACCAGCTCGGCGGCCGCGTCGTCGCCTGCTCCGACTCCTCCGGATACGTCCTGGACGAGAAGGGCATCGACCTCGACCTGCTCAAGCGGGTCAAGCAGGTCGAGCGGCTGCGCCTGGCCGCCTACGCCGAGCGGCGGGGCGGCGACGCCGTCTTCGTGCCGGGCCGCGGCGTGTGGGAGGTCCCCTGCGAGGTGGCCATGCCCTCCGCGACCCAGAACGAGATCGACGGCGAGACCGCGGCCCGGCTGGTGCGGGGCGGCTGCGTCGCGGTGGGCGAGGGCGCCAACATGCCGACCACCCCCGAGGGCGTCCGCGTCTTCCAGGAGGCCGGCGTCGCCTACGCGCCGGGCAAGGCCGCCAACGCGGGCGGCGTCGCGACCAGCGCCCTGGAGATGCAGCAGAACGCCGCCAGGGACGCCTGGACGTTCGAGGCGTCCGAGCGCCGCCTCCAGGAGATCATGGGCGACATCCACCGCCGCTGCCTGGAGACCGCCGACGAGTACGGCATGCCGGGTGACTACGTCGCCGGCGCCAACATCGACGGCTTCCGCCGCGTCGCGGACGCCATGCTCGCCCTCGGCCTCATCTGAGCCGCCCCGGTCCACCCGGGTCCGCCAACGGCCGGCGGAGGGGCCGACGACGCCCCCTCCGCCCGCAGGACCCTCCCGCGGCCCCCCGACCCGCCCCGCCCGGAAGGGGCACCGGCGGGCACGTGTGTACCGGCGGGTAAGGTCTGCCGTCGTGACACGTTCGACAGTTACCACCCCGCCCCCCGGAGCGGTCCCGCCGGAGACGCATCCCGACGCGCCCGGCCCCGGCCAGCCGCTCGGCCCCCACTACTCTCGCTGCTTCGGGTGCGGGCCCGACCACCCCACCGGCCTGCACTTCGAGGCCAGCTCGCCCGACGGCCTGACCGTCACCGCGCAGTTCACCGTGGGGGAGAACCACCAGGGCGCGCCCGGCCTGGCCCACGGCGGCGTGCTCGCGGCCGCGATGGACGAGGCGCTGGGCTCCTCGATCTGGCTGCTGCGCAAGCCGTACGTCACGGGACGGCTGGAGACCGACTTCCTGAGGCCCGTCCCCGTGGGGACGCGGCTGTTCGTCAAGGCGTGGTGCACGGGGATCTCGGGGCGGAAGGCATACCTTGAGGGGGAGGCGCGGATGGGCGCGCCCGACGGCCCCGTCGCCGTGCGCGCCGCGGCGCTGTTCATCGAGGTGACGATCGACCACTTCGTCGAGCACGGGGACGTCTCCGGCCACGAGTTCGAGGTGAACCCCTGATGCCCCCCGTCGACGTGCTCATCCAGCGGCTCGACCCGGAGCTGCCGCTCCCGTCGTACGCCCACCCCGGCGACGCGGGCGCGGACATCGTCACCGCCGAGGACGTCGAGCTGGCGCCCGGCGAGCGCGCGCTGGTGGGCACCGGGATCGCGATCGCGCTGCCCGACGGGTACGCCGCCTTCGTGCACCCCCGCTCCGGCCTGGCCGCGCGCTTCGGCCTCACCGTGGTGAACGCGCCCGGGACCGTGGACGCCGGATACCGTGGGGAGATCAAGGTCATCCTGCTGAACACCGACGCCAAGGAGACCGTGCGGCTCAGCCGCGGCGACCGCATCGCCCAGCTCGTGATCCAGAAGGTGGAGAAGGCGGTCTTCCACGAGGCCGGGCGCCTCCCCGGCTCGGCGCGCGGCGCGGGCGGCCACGGCTCCACCGGCGGCTTCACCGGCTCCTAGCCCCGGCCGTCCCGGCGGCCCGCCGCGGCCCGCCCGGCGAGGCGGCGGCGGGGTGCCCCGGGCCGGGGCCGCTCTCGGGGGATGATGGGGGTACGGCGGGCGGCCCGGCCCCGAGCCGGGGGCGGGCGCGCGGCCGTACCCGCGCGCGGCGGGCGGTGACGCCGGGCCGCGGGCGGGATGAGGGACCAGGCCCGGCCGCACGGCGGGGCAGGACGATGAACGGGATATTAGGAGCGTGACGCGGTGTTCCGACGGCGCCGGCGGGACGAGGCGAGCGCGGCGGAGGTTCCCGCCGCGACCGAGGAGCGGACGGACGAGCGGTCCCCGGAGGCGGCCGCGGGGCCGGCCGGCGAGGGGGCCGGCCGGGGGAGCGGCCCCTGGGACGAGGGGGACGACTACCCCGAGCGCGACCGGGTGGACCTCGGCGGGCTCCGGGTGCCCATCGGGGAGGGCCATGAGGTCCAGGTCAACATGGCCGAGGACCAGGTCGTCGGGGTGACGGTGATCCAGGACCAGACGGCCCTGCAGGTGCAGGCGTTCGCCGCGCCCAAGCGCAGCGGCATCTGGGACGAGGTGCGCCGGGAGCTGTCCGAGGAGCTGCGGTCGGCGGGCGCGGCCTTCGAGGAGGTCGAGGGGCCGTTCGGGCGCGAGGTCGTGGCCCGGGTGCCGGTGGACGCGGGCGAGGGCCAGGTGGCCGAGCAGCCGGTGCGGTTCATCGGCGTGGACGGGCCCCGCTGGTTCCTGCGCGGGGCCATCAGCGGCCAGGGCGCGGCCTCCCCGGAGGCGGCCGAGGGCGTGGAGGACGTGTTCCGCGACGTGGTCGTGGTGCGCGGGGACACGCCGATGCCGCCCAAGGAGCTGATCGAGCTGCGGCTGCCGCCGGACGCGCGCAAGGCGATGGAGCAGGCCCAGGCCGCCGCCGAGCAGGAGCAGGCCAAGTTCGAGGACCTCAACCCCTTCGAGCGCGGCCCGGAGATCACCGAGATCCGCTGACCCCGGCGGCGCGCGGGCGGCGAACGGGCGGCCGGATGGCGGGGCGGCCGGGGACCCGGTGACCGGGCCGCCCGGCCGCGCTCGCGGCGCGGTCGCGGCGTTGTGCGGCGTTGTCGGCGGCGCGGTCAGGGGTGCGCGGTCAGGGGAGCGCCCGGGCCGAATGCCACGAACGCGGCCGGGTAAGGGTTCCGGTAAGGGGGCGGAACGCCGTACGGCCGGGCCGGGGAAGTCGAGAAAGGCCGGGCGCGCCGCTCCACCGGCGTGATCGCAGCGGGTAATGTCCCTTAGGCGGCATTTACCCACGGATGGCCTAGGCTGGGGGCATCATGAGTGCTCAGTCGGCAGAGCCCGCCAAACGCGGCGGCTTGCGAGATTTCTTCCGGCGGCTGACGACCAGTCAGGACGACCTGGAAGCCGAGGAACTCCAGGAAGACACCGACCGCGCGGGCGCCACGCCGATCGCGGCGTGCGGTGGGCGCCGCCGGGCGTGTGTAGCCGGTACGCTACGAACGGTCACGCTTCGCCCTCGCGGGGGCGCTCCCGCACTGGAGGCCGAGTTGTACGACGGTTCCGACGTGGTCGAGCTGGTCTGGCTCGGCCGCCGCAAGATCGCCGGCATCGAGCCCGGCCGCATGCTGACCGCGGAGGGGCTCGTGAGCGTGCAGGACGGCCGCAAGGTGATGTTCAACCCCCGCTATGAGCTGCGCCCGGCGGGTGGCGCGTGACCCCGGCCGAGTCCACGGCCCCGCCCCCGACGGCCTACGACACGGTCGAGGCCGCCGTCCGCGCCCAGCTCTCCAAGGCGTTCGGCGGCAAGCGCGGCGCGCTGGAGGGCGCCGTGCCCACGATCGCGTTCACCGGCTCGTGGCTGGCGACGGAGAACCTCAGGCTCTCCCTGGTCCTCGGCGTCGGATCGGCCCTCGTGCTGCTGGTCGTCCGCCTCGTGCAGCGCTCCACGATCCAGTTCGTCTTCAACAGCCTCATCGGCATCGGCATCGCCGCGTTCTTCGCGCTGCGCTCGGGCAACGCCGCCGACGCGTTCCTGCCGGGCATCTACTACAACAGCGCCTACGCCGCGGGCATGATCTTGTCGATCGCCGTGCGCTGGCCGATCGTCGGCTTCCTGATCGGCTCGGTCACCGGCGACCCGACGGGCTGGCGGTCCGATCCAGGCGTGGTCAAGCTGTGCAGCCGGCTGACCTGGCTGCTCGTCCTGCCCTGCGTCCTGCGCGTGGTCGTCCAGCTCCCGCTGTACCTCGCCAAGGAGGTCACCGCCCTGGGCATCGCCAAGATCGCCCTCGGCTGGCCGCTCCAGGTGGCCGCGTTCGCCGCCATGGTCTGGGTCCTCGCCCGCGGCCGCACCCCCGCCCAGGCGGCCGCCAAGTGACCCTCCCCGCCCGCGCGGCCTGCGCCCGCCGTACGGCCTGAGCCCGGCGGCCCGCACCGCACGGCCTGAGTACGGCCTGAGTACGGCCTGAGCCCGGCGGGTCAGGCCGGGCCGCGACCGGTCAGGAGCCCAGGAGGCCGCGGTCGTAGGCGGCGGCCACCGCGGCGGCCCGGTCGCCGACCCCGAGCTTGGCGTAGACGTGCAGCAGGTGCGTCTTGACCGTGGCCTCGCTGATGAACAGGCGGCGGGCGGCCTCCCGGTTGGTGGCGCCCCGCGCGATCAGGCGCAGCACCTCCAGCTCGCGCTCGCTGAGCCGTTCGCGCGGATCGGGGGCGGGGGCGCGCAGCCGGCCCATGAGCAGGGTGGCGACGGCGGGGGCGAGCACGGACTCGCCCCGCGCGGCGGCCCGCACCGCGTGGAACAGCTCGGCCGGCTGGGCGTCCTTGAGAAGGTAGCCGGTGGCGCCCGCCTCGATCGCGGGCAGCACGTCGCTGTCGGTGTCGTAGGTGGTCAGCACGAGGACCCGGGCCGGGTCGCCGGACTCCGCGAGGCGGGTGATGGCGGTGACGCCGTCCATCACCGGCATGCGCAGGTCCATCAGGATCACGTCGGGACGCAGCTCCGCGGCCAGGGCGAGCGCCTGGGCCCCGTCGGCGGCCTCCCCGACCACCTCGAACCCCGGCTCCCCGGCGAACATGCCGCGCAGCCCGTCCCGGACGACGGGGTGGTCGTCGGCGATCAGCAGGCGGATCACGACGCCGCCCCGGACGCCCCGGCGCGCACGGCGGGCGCCGAGTCCGACCCGGCCTCCGGATCCGTCACCGGCTCCGCCACCGGTTCCGTCGCCGGTTCCGCCCCCGCCCCGGGCGCGGGCCCGGGATCCCCGGCCGGCGGCCCGGAGATTCCCGCGGGCTCGGCGGGCGTGGACGGGATGGCGGGCACGCTGGCCGACACGGCCGTCCCCCCGCCCGGCTCGGACTCGACCTCCAGCCGCCCGGCCAGGCGGGCGACCCGCTGCCGCATGGCGAGCAGGCCGTAGCCCCCGGCGACCCCGGCGGCCTCCTCCCGGGTCTCGCGCGGGTCGAAGCCGACGCCGTCGTCGCGGACGTCGAGCGTCACGATGTCCTCCATGTACGAGAGCGTCAGCCCCACCCGCGAGGCCGCGGCGTGCTTGGCGACGTTGGCCAGGGCCTCCTGGGCGGCCCGCAGCAGGGTGATCTCGACCTCCGGATGCAGGGGGCGGGCGTCGCCGGTGGTGACGACCTCGACGGGCACGCCCGTGCGCTCCGACCAGGTGCGCGCCTCCCCGGCGACCGCCTCGGGCAGCCGCGCCCGCTCCAGCGCCTCCGGCCGTACGGCCCGCACGGACCGGCGGGCCTCGGCCAGGCTCTCACGCGCCAGCGCGGTCGCGTTGTCCACGTGCCGCCGCCACCCCGCCTCGTCGTGGCGCGCCTGCACGGCGGCCTGGAGCTGGGTGACGACGCCGGTCAGGCCCTGGGCCAGGGTGTCGTGGATCTCGCGCGCCATCCGCTGCCGCTCGGCGGCGACCCCGGCCTCCCTGGCCTGGGTGAGCAACTGGGCCTGCAGGCCGGTGTTCTCCGCCATGAGCGTCTCCAGCCGCTCGTTCGCCTCGGCCAGCTTGGCGATCATCGCCTTGCGGGAGGCGCTCTGCTCGGCGGCCCGCCCGGCGATGAACAGCAGGGTGGACGCGATGCCCGTGTTGACGGCCAGGATCGCCAGGTAGGGGAGGATCATGGCGGGCGAGAGCTCCCCGCCGATCTGGGACAGCGACGTGAACAGCGAGGTGGCGAAGACCCCGGCGAACCGCGCGTGGCCGGGGAGCAGCGTCGAGTGCAGCACCCCGGCGAAGGCGAAGAAGCCGTAGACCGGCGACAGGGCGGCCACCTGGACGCCGATGAGGGCCACCAGCCCGATGTGGTAGGCGACCCGCACCGCGGGGGGCCGCTCCCACCGGGGCCGGAAGCTCACCCCGGCGTACATCCAGGCGGCCGAGACCGCGGCGAAGACCAGGATCTGCCACCGCTCCGCCCTGCCCTCCGCCAGGGCGAACACGACGGAACCGGCGAGCGAGACGTAGGGGATGATCCGGATCGTCACGAGCGTCTCGCGCCGTTCCCAGACGTCGGTCTCGCCGCCGGCCCTCGCCTCGGTCATGCCTACTCCCACCTGAAGAAGCGTGCCGCCAGGGTACCCGCGACGACCGCCCAGGCCGACAGCACGAGCAGGTGCAGGAGGGTGGGGGTCTCGCCCGTCCAGGAGTCGCGCAGCGCGTGCAGCCCGGCCCCGAGCGGGGTGAAGTCGCCGGCCACCTGGAGCGGGCGCGGCAGGAACTCCACCGGCACGTACACCCCCGCGAAGAACATGCTCGGGAAGAACACCGCCATCCCGATGCCCTGCCCGGTCTTGCCCGTACGGGCGACGGCCGCGATGAGCAGGCCGATCGCGAACAGCGCGGCCAGGGTGAGCACGAAGGCCAGCGCGAACCAGCCCGGGCTGACCGGCAGCGGGACCCCGAACCCGACCCGGCCGAGGATCAGCAGGACCGCCGTCGCGACCAGGGCGAGCGCGGTGTTGACCACGAGCTGGGCGACCAGCAGCCAGTGCGGCCGGGCCGGGGTGACGGCGAGGCGGCGGAGCATGCCGCGCTCCCGGTAGGTCGCCAGCGTGGCCGGCACGATCGTGAACCCGATCACGGCCAGGGCGATCCCGAGGCCGATCGCGGCGATGAACCCCGCCATCGTCTGGCCCAGCTTCGGATCGACCGTCCCGTCACTCGACAGCCCGAATCCGACGAGCAGCGCGGCCGGCAGCAGGATCACGATCAGCAGTGCCGCCTTCTCGCGGATCATGAGCCTGGTCTCCATCAGCGTGAGCGCGATCACTTGGCGTCCTCCGTGTCGAGGGTCGAGCCGGTCAGGGTGACGTACGCCTCGTCGAGCCCGGCGCGCTCCAGGCGCAGGTCGCTGACGAGGATGTGGTTGCGGGCGAGCGCGGTGGTGACCTCCGAGGCGAAGTCGCCGTTGCCGGTGACCTCCACCTGCCCCCCGGTACGGCTGACGCCCGTCACGCCGGGCAGGCCGGAGATCAGGGAGTCGTCCAGCGGGGCGAGGGGGCGGAAGCGGAGCCGCTGCGCGCCGCCGGCGCGTTCGATGAGGCCCGAGGGGGTGTCCAGGGCGGTGATCCGGCCCCGTTCGAGGATGGCCACCCGGTCGCACAGCTCCTCGACCTCGTCCATGAAGTGGCTGACGAGCACGACCGTGACGCCCGCGTCGCGGACGTCCTTGACGAGCCGCCAGGTGGCGCGGCGGGCCTGCGGGTCGAGCCCGGTGGTCAGCTCGTCGAGGAAGGCCACCCTCGGGTTGCCGACCAGGGCGAGCGCGATGAACAGCCGCTGCTTCTGCCCGCCGGACAGGGTGGAGTAGCGGGAGTCCCGCTTCTCGGCCAGCCCCCAGCGGGTCACCAGCTCGTCGGGGTCGGCGGGCCCGCGGTAGAAGGAGGCGTACAGGCCCAGCGCCTCGCGGACCGTGATGTGGTCGGGCAGCTCGGCCCGCTGGAGCTGCACCCCGATGCCCTGCCGCAGCTCGGCGGCGCCCGGGCCGTGCGGGTCCGCGCCGAGCACCCGGACGTGCCCCGCGTCGGGGCGGCGCAGCCCTTCCACGCACTCCACGGTGGTGGTCTTGCCGGCGCCGTTCGGGCCGAGGATGCCGAAGATCTCGCCCTCGTCGACGTGGAAGGACACCCCGTCCACGACCGGGCGGCCGCCGTACTTCTTGGTCAGGTCCGTGACCTCGATGATCGCCATGGATCGAGCATCCCGCCGGGGGCGTGCCCGCCACATCGCCCCGCCGGTCCCGCCCGGGTCAACCGATCGGTGGATGCCGGTCTCATCCCAGGGCCCCGGCGCCGCGGCATCCGTTCCCCTGACGTGCGGTAATGCCGTGATCCCCCGACGACGTGGACTGGGCAAAGCGGCGGGCGGCCCGCACCGGGGTTTGGTAGTCAGGAGTCAGAGAGTCGGTCAGAACGCGGGGGTGTCAATGGCATCGCAGGCAGTTCCTCGGCACGTCGCCTGCATCATGGACGGCAACGGGCGGTGGGCGGAGCACCGGGGGCTGGCCCGGAGCCACGGCCACCTGGCCAGCGAGACCGCGGTCCGGGCGGCCCTGGAGACCGCGCTCGCCGAGGGCGTCGAGTGGCTGACGCTCTTCGCCTTCTCCACCGAGAACTGGTCCCGCCCGGACGACGAGGTGTCGTTCCTGCTGCGCTTCCTCAGCCAGCAGATGGTCGACAGCAACCTCCAGCGGCTGCACCGGGACGGGGTGCGCGTCCGGGTGCTGGGCGGCGACGATCCGCGCATCCCCGAGCAGGTCATCCGGAACGTCCGCAGGGCGGAGGACCTGACCAGCGACAACGACAGGCTGCAGCTCGTCGTCGCGTTCAACTACGGCGGCCGGGACGACATCGTCCACGGCGTCCGGGCGCTGGCCGGGAGCGAGGCCATCGGCGACGACATCACCGCCGAGACGTTCCCCCGCCACATGCGGCTGCCCGGGCTGCCGGACGTCGACCTGCTCATCCGCTCCGGCGGCGAGCACCGCCTGTCGAACTTCCTGCTGTGGCACTGCGCCTACGCCGAGCTCGTCTTCCTCGACGTGCTGTGGCCGGACTTCCGCGCCGAGCACTTCCGGCACGCGCTCGACCTCTTCCGGCGGCGCCACCGCCGCTTCGGCGCCATCACGCCCGGTCCCGCCCCCCGGGCGGGCGCCACCCAGGCGGAGGGGGCGACGCCGGCGGGCACGGCCCCGGCGGCGTTCACGGCCCCGGCGGCGGCCGTGAACGGCGGCGCGCCGGCGGCGGGGGCCGCGGCCGGAGCGGGCCACGACGTCTACCCGGATCTCCTCGCCGGTCACGGCGCCTCCCCCGGCGTGGGCGCGCTCTCCCTGCTCGACCTGGGCAGGCTGCCCGCGGCGATCGCGACCCATCTGGGGGCCAGCCTCGTCAGCGGCCTCCTGGACACGGCGCGGTACGCGCACACCCGGCTGCTCGCGAGCGGCGCCCCCGCCTGCCCGGGCGCGTCCGCCGGGGGGCCGTGCGCGTGCCACGCCGCGCAGGGCCGATGATCGCGGGCTGGAACCGCGCGCTGGACCTGGCCGGGATCGCCGATCCCGGGCTGCGCTCCGACTACGCCGCGGCGGCCTGGTGGATGGCCCGCCACTACCCCGCGCTCCACGTGTGCGGGCGCCTGCTGGTGCCGCCGGCGTCGCAGCCGCACCTGCTGGCCGCCGTCACGGCCACCCTGTTCGGGGACGGCCTGGTGGACGACCTGGACCGGCCCTGCCCCGGGGCGCGGTTCCCCGCCTGGGCCGCCGAGGTGCGCCGGGGGCTGCTCACCGGCCGCGCCGGGGACCCCCTGCTGCGCGCGTTCCTGCACACCCTGGCCGTCCGCCGGGTTCCTCACCTGGACGTGCACCTCTACCTCGCGGGGCAGGCCGGGCAGGCGTGGGTCGCCGAGTACGTCACCGACCAGGACCACCACGACTACGTCGAACGCGTCGCGGTGCCCACCATCCGGCTCTGGCTGGCCGGCCTCGGGGCCTCCGCCGGGACCCGGGACGAGCCGCTGGTCCGGTCGTTCACCGACGCGATCCAGCGCCTGGACGACCTCGCCGACCTGTCCGCCGATCTGCGCCACGGCAAGATGACCATCCCCCAGTCCGACCGCCTGCACTACGGCGTCGCCCGGGCGGACCTGGAGTCGGGCCGCGACACCCCCGGCGTCCGGGCCCTGCTCGCCCACGCCTGCCGCAAGGCCCGCGCCTCCCTGGCCGCCGCCCGTGCCGACCACGCCCGGGCCGGCCCCGAGGCCCGGGCGATCTTCCACCCGTTCCTCCCCGTGGTGGACCAGCTCCTGGCGATCATCGAACGGCAGGGGCCCGCCCTGACCCGGCACGGCGTCATCTGGCACGCCCGGCCCACCCCCGGCCTGCTCGCCGCCGCGCTCGGGGTCGTCGTGTCCCGCCCGCCCCTCCTCGCCGCGGGCGCCGCCCGCCGCCCCCGCTGAGAACGGCGGCGCCGGGCGGGCCCCGCCGTACCGGGCGACGCGAAGGCGCGGGCGGCCCGCCGTACGTGGGCGAGGCGAAGGGGGGCGTACCCGGGCGGAACGCGGAGCGCCGGCCACGCGGGAACGTGGCCGGCGCTCTGACGGGGACGCGGCTAGTGGGGGGAGAGCAGGCGGGCCAGCTCGTCCTCGACCTCCTGGTTGGCGACGAAGAGGAGCTCGTCGCCGGCCTCCAGCGGGTCGTCGGCGGAGGGGACCAGGACCCGGCCCTCGCGCAGGATGGCCACCAGGGCGGTGTCGGCGGGCCACGGGACCGAGCCGGAGCGCTTGCCCACCACCGGGGCGTCCTCGGGGAGGGTCAGCTCGACGAGGTTGGCCTCGCCCTGGCGGAACGTCATCAGCCGGACCAGGTCGCCGACCGAGACGGCCTCCTCGACCAGGGCCGACAGCAGGCGCGGGGTGGAGACCGCCACGTCCACGCCCCAGGACTCGTTGAAGAGCCACTCGTTCTTGGGGTGGTTCGTGCGGGCGACCACGCGCGGCACGCCGTACTCGGTCTTGGCCAGCAGCGACACGACCAGGTTGACCTTGTCGTCCCCGGAGGCGGCCACGACCACGTGGCAGTTGGCCAGGCCCGCCTCGTCCAGGGAGGAGATCTCGCACGCGTCGGCGAGCAGCCACTCCGCCCGGGGCACCGTGTCGATCTTGATGGCGCGCGGGTCCTTGTCGATCAGCAGGACCTCGTGGCCGTTCTCCAGCAGCTCGGCGGCGATGGAACGGCCCACGGCCCCGGCGCCGGCGATCGCGACGCGCATCAGTCCTCCTCCTCGGGCTTGTGGGACAGCACCTCGTTGACCCGCCGCATGTCGGCCTCCCGGGCCATGACGTGCACGATGTCGCCCTCTTGCACGACGGTGTCGGGCTCGGGCACCAGCGCCTCGCCGAGCCGGTTCACGAACGCGATCCGGGTGCGGGCGGCCCGCTCCAGCTTGCAGATCTTGGTGCCGATCCAGCCCGGGTCCACCGGGACCTCGGCCAGCACGACCGACCCGGTGGGGTCGCGCCACAGCGGCTCGGCCCCCTCGGGCAGCACCCGGCGCAGGATCTGGTCGGCGGTCCAGCGCACGGTCGCCACGGTCGGGATGCCGAGGCGCTGGTAGACCTCGGCCCGGCGCTGGTCGTAGATGCGGGCCACGACGTTCTCCACCCCGAACGTCTCCCGGGCGACACGCGCCGAGATGATGTTGGAGTTGTCGCCGCTGGACACCGCCACGAACGCGGATGCCCCCTCGATCCCGGCGTCGGACAGGACGTCGCGGTCGAAGCCGATGCCCGTCACCCGGCGGCCCCGGAATCCGGAACGCAGCCGCCGGAACGCGGCGGGGTCCCGGTCGATGACGGCCACGGAGTGCCCGCTGTCCTCCAGGATCTGCGCCAGCGTCGAGCCGACGCGGCCGCATCCCATGATCACGATATGCACGGTCGTCCTTCCCGCGGTGCACCAGCCTGGACGCAACCTTCCAGAGGCTACACCTGTACATGCCCAGTATTCCGCCGGGATGCGAGTGCCGGGGCCCGGGCGGGGGACCGGCACGGCTAGCATCGTCAGACGTGTCGAAGGTCCCGGATCTGGTGAAGCGGCTTTTCATCGGCCGCGCGCTGCGCAGCACGCAGCTCCATGAGCAACTGCTGCCCAAACGCATCGCGCTCCCGGTCTTCGCCAGCGACGCCCTCTCCTCGGTCGCCTACGCCCCGCAGGAGATCCTCGTCATCCTGTCCCTGGCGGGCGCCTCGTTCTACCACTACAGCCCGTGGATCGCGCTCGGCGTCGTGGTCATCATGCTCACCGTCGTGGCGTCGTACCGGCAGAACGTGCACGCCTACCCGAGCGGGGGCGGCGACTACGAGGTCGCCAACACCAACCTGGGCAAGAACGCCGGGCTGACCGTCGCCAGCGCCCTGCTGGTGGACTACGTCCTCACCGTCGCGGTGTCGGTCGCCAACGGCGTGGACTACGTCGGCTCGGCCGTGCCGTTCGTGGCGGCCAACAAGCCGCTCGTGGCCATCGTCATCGTGGTCGTGCTGACCGTGATGAACCTGCGCGGCCTGCGGGAGTCGGGCGCGGCCTTCGCGATCCCGACGTACGCCTTCATGGTCGCGGTCATCGGGATGGTCGTGTGGGGCGTGTTCAAGCTGCTCGTGCTGGGCGACGAGCTGCGCGCGCCCACCGCCGACTACGAGATCCGCGCCGAGCAGACGGACCTGGCCGGGTTCGCGGTGGCCTTCCTGGTGCTGCGCGCCTTCTCCTCCGGCTGCGCCGCGCTGACCGGCGTGGAGGCCATCAGCAACGGCGTGCCGGCGTTCCGCAAGCCCAAGAGCAAGAACGCCGCGACGACGCTGCTGATGATGGGCCTGATCGCGGTCCTGATGTTCTCCGGGATCATCGGCCTGGGCCTGGCCTCCGGCGTGAAGGTGGTCGAGCCGACCCACGCGCCCGAGGACATCCTGAAGGACGGGCAGCCCATCGGGCCCGGGTACCACCAGGACCCGATCATCGCGCAGGTCGCCACGGCGGTCTTCGGCGCCGGCTCGTTCTGGTTCTTCGTGATCGCGGCGGTGACCGCGCTCATCCTCTTCCTGGCCGCCAACACCGCCTTCAACGGCTTCCCCGTGCTCGGGTCGATCCTGGCGCAGGACCGCTACCTGCCGCGCCAGCTCCACACCCGCGGCGACCGGCTGGCGTTCTCCAACGGCATCGTGCTGCTGGCCACCTTCGCCTGCGTGCTGATCTGGGTCTTCCAGGCGGACGTGAGCAAGCTCCTCAACCTGTACATCGTGGGCGTGTTCGTGTCGTTCACGCTCAGCCAGATCGGCATGGTCCGGCACTGGACCCGCCACCTGAGGACCGAGACCGACCCGGCGGCCCGGTTCCAGATGCAGCGCTCGCGCGTCATCAACGCCTTCGGCGGCCTGATGACCGGCATCGTGCTCGTGGTCGTGCTGGTCACCAAGTTCCTGCCGGGCGCGTGGATCGTCTGCATCGCGATGCCGGTGCTGTTCCTGATGATGAAGGCCATCCACCGGCACTACTCGTCCGTCGCCGACGAGCTGGCCGCCGACGAGGGCGCGGTGGACGAGACCATGCTGCCCGCCCGCAACCACACGGTCGTCCTGGTGTCCAAGGTGCACAAGCCCACGCTGCGCGCCCTGGCGTACGCCCGCGCGACCCGGCCCTCCACGCTGGAGGCCATCACCGTCGGCGTGGACAAGGACGAGGCCGCCGAGCTGCAGGCCGAGTGGGACCGCCGGGGCATCCCCGTCCCCCTGAAGATCCTCGACTCCCCCTACCGGGAGATCACCAAGCCGGTGCTCGACTACGTGAAGTCGCTGCGCCGCCGTTCCCCCCGTGACGTGGTCACCGTGTTCATCCCCGAGTACGTGGTGGGACACTGGTGGGAGCATCTGCTGCACAACCAGAGCGCGCTGCGGCTCAAGGGCCGCCTGCTGTTCGTGCCCGGCGTGATGGTCACCAGCGTGCCGTGGCAGCTCCAGTCCTCCGACCGCCTCAAGGGCCGTCCCGGACCGTGGGAGCGCGGGTCCGTGCGCCGTCCCTATCCCGAGAGCCGCGTCGACGAGGTGAGGAAATGATCGAACTGACAGTGGGCCCGGTCGCGCACGGAGGCGTGTGCGTCGCCCGCCACGAGGGCCAGGTCGTCTTCGTGCGGCACGCCCTGCCCGGCGAGCGCGTCATGGCCGAGATCACCGACGAGGGGCAGCGGTTCCTCCGCGCCGACGCCGTGGAGATCCTGGAACGCTCCCCGGACCGCGTCGTGCCGCCCTGCCCGTACGCCGGGCCGGGCCGGTGCGGCGGCTGCGACTGGCAGCACGCCTCGCTCCCGGCGCAGCGCCGCCTCAAGGCCGACGTCATCCGCGAGCAGTTCACCCGCCTGGCGGGGATCACCCCGGAGGTCACGGTCGAGGAGCTGCCCGGCTCGCCGGACGGCCTCGGCTGGCGGACCCGCGTGCAGTTCGCCGTACGGCCGGACGGCGTGCTCGGGCTGCGCCGCCACCGCTCCCACGAGATCGAGCCCGTCGAGTTCTGCCTCATCGCCCACGAGGGCGTGGAGGCGCTGGGCGTGGAGCGGGAGCGCTGGCCGGGCGCGGAGCGCGTCGAGGCCATCGCCGCCGCCGACGACCTGGCCGTGGTGGTGACCCCGAAGGGCCGCCGCTCCGTCGAGGTGCCGCCGCTGGACGCGGACGCCTCGATCCTCGTGGACGAGGGCCGGGGCCGGGTCACGGCCGCCAAGGGCTCCGAGACCCTGCGCGAGCGGGCCGGCGGCCGGGTGTTCGAGGTGACGGGCAGCGGCTTCTGGCAGGTCCACCCCTCGGCGGCGGGCGTCTTCCTGGACACGGTCCTGGCCCTGGGCCGGCCCGGGCCCGGCGAGACCGTCCTCGACCTGTACTGCGGGGCGGGCCTGTTCACCGCGGGGCTGGCCCAGGCGGTGGGCCCCTCGGGCCTGGTCGTCGGCATCGAGTCCGACCCCACGTCGGCCCGGGACGCCCGCCGCAACCTGCGCGACCTCCCCCAGGCCCGGATCGAGCGCGGCAGGGTGGAGCAGCGGCAGGCCATGGACCACGCCGACCTGGTGGTGGTGGACCCGCCCCGGGCCGGCCTCGGCCGCGCGGTGGTCGCCCGGATCGCCGAGCTCACCCCGTCGCGGATCGTCTACGTCTCCTGCGACCCGGCCACCCTGGCCCGCGACGTCGCCTGGCTCGCCGGCCACGGGTACCGCCTGGACGCCCTGCGCGCCTTCGACGCCTTCCCCATGACCCAGCACGTGGAGTGCGTCGCCCTCCTGACCCGGGCCTGACGCGCCGCCGTACACCACCCCCGGAGGGCTCCCGGGCCTCGCGCGGGTCAGGGGGCCTTGTGAGCGTCAGGGGGCCTTGCCGGTGAGCACGGCGAGGGCGCGGGCGGGCGGGCGCGGCCCGCGCAGGGAGATCCAGGGCAGGCCGTGCGAACTCGCGAAGGCCGTCAGCCGCCGCGCCTGGGCCGGGGTGAGGGGCGTGGCCGACACGAGCGTGAGCGCCGTGTGGCGCCACGGCTCGGCCTCGCCGAGCGCCGGCGCGATCCTCGGCCCGGCGGTCCTGGCGGTCCCCGCGAGATCGCCGGGGGAGGGCACCAGCAGGTTCGCCGTCGCCCGCACCCCCGCGTTCCTGGCCTCGCGGAGCACGGCCAGATCGCCCTCGGCCGGGCCGCCGGGCCGGGCGCGCAGCGTGAAGGCGACTCCCAGGGGCTTGCGCGCCGCCTCGCCCTCCCGCTGGAGCAGCGCCAGCGCCCGCCCGCGCCGGCGCGCCACCGCGGGCCCGGAGTCGCGCGCCTCGATCATGACGTGCCGGACGCCGAACCCCGAGATCACCCGGCGGTAGGCGGCGGCCAGCGACTCGGCGTCCGGGCAGCTCTCGGCCAGCTCCCGCCCCTTCGGCCCGCCGAACACCAGCGCGACGTCGCCGCCCATCGCCCGCAGCGCCCCGATCCGGTTGGCGACCGCGTTCCGCCCCGGCTGGACCGTGCCGTTCCAGCGCGGCGCGCACGCCTCCCGCGCCGCCGTGACGTACCCGATCGCGAACCACCTGGCGCCGGTACGGCGGGCCGCCGCCACCAGGTCGTACCGGGGGGAGCGCCGCGAGTCCACGAACGCGACGTAGCCGGTGGGACGGGCGTTGCGCAGGAACTGCGGCGCCTCAGGAGGCGGCCCGGCCGCCGGACCGGCGGCGGGGCCCGCGGCCGGCGAGGCGGGCGGCGGCGTCACGGCGCGCGCGGAGGCGGCCTGGCGCAGCGACGGCGGCGCCCCGGGCAGGACCCACAGGGCCAGCCCGGTGGCCGCCGCGAGCGCGACCGCGGCGGCGAGGATGAGCGGGCGGGGAGGCCCCTCGCCCGTCTCGTCAGGCCGCTCTTCCGGCATCGGCGTCGACTCCTTCGCCCCTGGCACGTCATCCGGCCCCGCGCGGAGGCACCCCGAAGGCCCGGCGCGCGCCGGGCCACCGCGCAAAGCTACCAAGCGCCTACCCCCCGTGAGGGGGAAACCGGGCGATCGCGGCCGGCCGGGAGGGGACACGGGAGGGGACACCTGCCGGGAGGCGGGGCCGCGGGATCGCTCTAGGATGATCCCCATGGAGCTGAGGATCTTCACCGAGCCGCAGCAGGGCGCCACCTACGACACGCTCCTCGCCGTCGCCAGGGCCGCCGAGAGACTCGGTTTCGACGCGTTCTTCCGGTCCGACCACTACCTGCACATGGGGGACGTGACCGGCGCGCCCGGCCCGACCGACGCGTGGATCACGCTGGCCGGGCTCGCCCGCGAGACGGAGACGATCCGCCTGGGCACCCTGGTCACCGCCGCGACGTTCCGGCTGCCCGGCCCGCTGGCGATCAGCGTGGCGCAGGTCGACCGGATGAGCGGCGGGCGGGTCGAGCTGGGGCTCGGCACCGGCTGGTTCGACGCGGAGCACACCGCCTACGGGATCCCGTTCCCGTCGCTGGGCGAGCGGTTCGAGCGGCTGGAAGAGCAACTGGAGATCATCACGGGGCTGTGGGCGACGCCCGAGGGCGAGCGCTTCTCCTACGAGAGCCGCCACTACCGGCTGGCCGACTCCCCGGCGCTGCCCAAGCCCGCGCAGCCCAAGCCGCCCGTCATCATCGGCGGAGCGGGCGTCCGCCGCACGCCCCGGCTGGCGGCGCGGTTCGCCGACGAGTACAACGTGCCGTTCCACCAGGCGGCCGAGACCGGTGAGGCGTACGGCCGGGTGCGCGAGGCGGTGGAGGCCGCGGGCCGCCCCGCCGACTCCATGATCTACTCGGCCGCGCAGGTCGTGTGCGTGGGCAAGGACGAGGCCGAGGTCGCCCGGCGCGCCGGGGCGATCGGCCGGCAGGTCCCCGAGCTGCGCGAGAACGGCCTGGCGGGCACGCCGGCCGAGGTCGTGGACAAGATCGGCCGGTTCGCCGAGCTGGGCGCCACCCGGCTCTACCTCCAGGTGCTCGACCTGTCCGACCTGGACCACCTGGAGCTCATCGCCTCTGAGGTCATGCCCCAGGTCCGCTGACGCCGGGCGGGGAAATGCGGTCGCCGCCCAGAGCGGGCATACGGGACACTGGGCGGCGTGCTTCTGACCATCACCACGACGGCCGTCCCGGCGACCGACCTGGGCTACCTCCTGCACAAGCATCCTGAGAAGGCGCAGGAGTTCGGCCAGGCGTTCGGCACGGCGCACGTGTTCTACCCGGAGGCGTCTGCCGAGCGCTGCACGGCGGCGCTCCTCCTCGACGTGGACCCGGTACGGCTGGCGCGCACGCGCGGGCGGTCCTCGCCGGACTTCTCCCTGGGGCAGTACGTCAACGACCGCCCCTACGCCGCGTCCTCGCTGTTCGCGGTCACCCTGGGGGACGTCTTCCGGACGGCCCGCGCCGGGCGGTGCGCCGCCCGGCCCGAGCTGGCCGCCGCCGAGATCCCGCTGGAGCTGCGCATCCCGGCGCTGCCCTGCCGGGGCGGGCCGGAGCTGGCGCGGCGGCTGTTCGAGCCGCTGGGCTGGTCCGTCGAGGCCGAGGCCGTGCCGCTGGACGAGCGCTTCCCCGGCTGGGGCGAGTCGCGCTACGTCCGGCTCACCCTCACGGGCGTCCGGCGCCTGTCCGACGCGCTCAACCACCTGTACGTGCTGCTCCCCGTCCTCGACGACGCCAAGCACTACTGGGTGGCCGCCGACGAGGTGGACAAGCTCGTGCGCGCCGGGGAGGGCTGGCTCGCCGCCCACCCCGAGCGCTCCCTGATCACCCGCCGCTACCTCGGCCGGCGCGGCTCCCTGACCCGCGCCGCGTTCGCCCGCCTGGCCGAGCTCGGCGACGAGACCGAGGAGACCCTGGAGCCCCCGGTCGAGGAGGACGTCGCCGCCGACGCCGTACGGCGGGGCGGCCCGGACGCCGGGAGCGCGGAGGAGACGGGCGACGCGGCGGGCGCGCCCTCCGGCGAGGACCGCGCCGCGGGCCCGGAGGCGCCCGCGCCGGGCGGGCCGCTGAACGCGCGGCGGCACGCGGCGGTGCTGGACGCGCTGGACGAGCTGGAGGCCGCCAGCGTGATCGACCTCGGGTGCGGCTCGGGCCAACTGCTCCGGGAGCTGCTGGAACGGCCGGCGCTGACCAGGATCGCCGGGACGGACGTGTCCGCGCGGTCGCTGGCGATGGCGGCGCGGCGGCTGCGGCTCGACCGGATGGGGGAGCGGCAGCGGGAGCGGATCACCCTCTTCCAGGGCGCGCTGACCTACACCGACGACCGGTTCGCCGGCTACGACGCGGCGGTGCTCATGGAGGTCGTGGAGCACGTGGACCCGCCGCGCCTGGGCGCGCTGGAGCGGGTCGTGTTCGGGACCGCCCGTCCCGGCGCGGTGATCGTGACGACGCCGAACGCGGAGTACAACGTGCGCTACGAGTGGCTCACGGGCATGCGCCACCCCGACCACCGCTTCGAGTGGACCCGCGCCGAGTTCGCCGCCTGGGCGGAGCGGGTCGCGGCCGAGCACGGCTACCGGCTGGAGTACAGACCGGTCGGCGACGAGGACCCCGAGGTGGGCGCGCCGACCCAGATGGGGGTGTTCAGGCGTGACTGAGATCGTCAGCGGGACCGGCGGCGAGGTCGCCGGCCCGCCCGTCAGCCAGACCGTCAGCCAGACCGTCAGCCAGACCGTCAGCCAGGCCGTAGGCCGGGCCGGGGGCCGGGCCGGGGGTGAGGACGCCCGCGAGGGCGCCCGCGGGAACGCCGGGGAGGGGGTCGTGGTCTCGGTCCCGGAGCTGAGCCTGGTCGTGCTGGTCGGCGTGTCCGGCTCGGGCAAGTCCACGTTCGCCGCCCGGCACTTCCGGCCGAGCCAGGTCATCTCCTCCGACTTCTGCCGCGCCCTCGTCTCCGACGACGAGAACGACCAGGCGGCGACGCCGGACGCGTTCGCGCTGCTCCACCACATCGTGGGGGTGCGGCTGCGGCGCGGCCTGCTCACCGTCGTGGACGCCACCAACGTGCAGCCGCACGCGCGCAAGCAGCTCATCGCGCTGGCCAAGGAGCACCACGTGCTCGCCGACGCGATCGTGATCGACGTGCCGGAGCGGGTCGCCGCCGAGCGCAACGCGTCCAGGACCGACCGCGACTTCGGCCCGCACGTGATCCCCCGGCAGGCCAAGGACCTGCGCAGGTCGCTGCGCGGCATCACCCGCGAGGGGTTCCGCAGGGTCCACCACCTGCGCGGCGTGGAGCAGGTCGAGGCCGCCGTCATGGCGTACGAGAAGGCCTGGTCGGACCGGACGGACCTGACCGGCCCGTTCGACGTCATCGGGGACGTGCACGGCTGCCGCGCCGAGCTGGAGACCCTGCTCGGCGAGCTGGGCTGGGAGATCGCCCGCGACGCCCGGGGGCGCGCCGTCGGCGCGAGCCACCCTGAGGGGCGCACCGCGGTCTTCGTCGGCGACCTGGTGGACCGGGGCCCGGACACCCCGGGCGTGCTGCGGCTGGTCATGGGCATGGTCGCCGCGGGGACCGCGCTGTGCGTGTCCGGGAACCACGAGAGCAAGCTCGCCCGGGCCCTCCAGGGCCGCAAGGTGCGCGTGGCCCACGGCCTGGCCGAGTCGCTGGAGCAGCTCGCCGCCGAGCCCGAGGAGTTCCGGGCCGAGGCGCTGCGGTTCATGGACGGGCTGATCAGCCACTACCGCCTCGACGGCGGCCGGCTCGTCGTCGCGCACGCCGGGCTCAAGGAGGCCTACCACGGCCGCGCGTCCGGCCGGGTGCGCTCGTTCGCGCTGTACGGCGACACGACCGGCGAGACCGACGAGTACGGCCTGCCCGTGCGCTACCCGTGGGCGCGGGAGTACCGGGGCCGGGCCATGGTCGTCTACGGCCACACGCCCGTGCCCGAGGCCGAGTGGGTCAACAACACGATCTGCCTGGACACCGGCGTGGTCTTCGGCGGGAAGCTGACCGCGCTGCGCTACCCGTCGCGCGAGATCGTCTCGGTCCCGGCCGAGCGCGAGTGGTACGCCCCGGCGCGCCCGCTGGGCACGGCGGTGTCCGGGGGCCGCGACCCGGGCCTGCTCGACATCGGCGACGTCCAGGGCACCCGCTACGTGGACACCCGCTTCGGCGGGCGGATCAAGGTGCACGAGGACAACGCGGCCGCCGCGCTGGAGATCATGAGCCGGTTCGCGGCCGACCCGCGCTGGCTGGTCTACCTGCCGCCGACCATGTCCCCGCCGGAGACGTCCGCGCTCGACGGGCTGCTGGAGCACCCGGCCGAGGCGTTCGCGGCGTACGCCGCCGAGGGCGTGACCGAGGTCGTGTGCGAGGAGAAGCACATGGGCTCGCGGGCGGTGGCGGTGCTGTGCCGCACGCCGGAGGCCGCCGCGCGCCGCTTCGGCGTGGAGGACGGCACGACCGGCCTCGTCCACACCCGCACCGGCCGCCCCTTCTTCGCCGACCCCGCGCTCGGCGAGGAGCTGGTGGCGCGGCTGCGGCGGGCGGTCACGGCCGCGGGGCTGTGGGAGGAGCTGGGCACCGACTGGCTGGTGCTGGACGCCGAGCTGCTGCCCTGGTCCGCCAAGGCCACCCGGCTCATCCAGGACCAGTACGCCTCGGTCGGGGCCGCGGCGGGGGCGGCGCTGCCCGCCGCCGAGGCCGCCCTGCGCGCCGCCGCCGCGCGCGGGCTGGACGTGTCCGCGCTCCTGGAGAGGACCACGCGGCGCGCCGCCAACGCGGCCCGGTTCCGGGAGGCGTACGGCCGGTACTGCTGGCCGGTGTCGGGCCTGGACGGGGTACGGCTGGCGCCGTTCCAGATCCTGGCCTGCGAGGGCCGGACCCCCGCCGCGACCGAGCCGCACACCTGGCACCTGGACCTGCTGGACCGCCTCGTCGCCGCGGGCGAGGGCCTGGTCGCGCCCACCCGCCGTGTCTTCGCCGACCTGACCGACGACGCCTCGGCCCGGGCCGCGATCGACTGGTGGACCTCGCTCACCGCCGAGGGCGGCGAGGGCATGGTGGTCAAGCCGGTCGCCGGCCTGACCTTCCGGCCCCCCGCGCCCGCCGCGCAGGCCGTACGGCCCGCGGAGGGCACGGACGGCGGCGCGGGCGAGGAGGGGGCCGTGCCCGCCGCCCGGGCCGGGGACGGGCGGTCCCCGGGGCGGCTGGTGCAGCCGGGGATCAAGGTGCGGGGACGGGAGTACCTGCGGATCATCTACGGGCCCGACTACACCGAGCCGGAGCGGCTCGACCGGCTGCGGCAGCGGTTCCTGGGGCGCAAGCGTTCGCTGGCGCTGCGGGAGTACGCGCTGGGGCTGGAGGCGCTGGCCCGGCTCGCGGACGGGGAGCCGGCCTGGCGCGTGCACGAGCCGGTGTTCGCGGTGCTGGCGCTGGAATCCGAGCCGGTCGATCCGCGACTATGATCTCCTGACCCGTCTGCCCCGAAGGTCCGGAGCATCCCCATGTGGCCTCCCTCCGATCCGCAGAGCGACGTCCCGGAGCCGCCCCCGGCCCCGCCGCCGGTGGAGAGCCGCCGCGGCCGCGCGTTCTGGCTGGCCGGAGGGCTGGCCGCGCTCATCGTCACGCTGGCCGGCGCGGCCGTGGCCGCCTCCGCCCTGCGCGCGCCGGCGGCCCCGGACGCGGCGGCCCGGCGTACCGTCACCTCGCCCGACGGGACGGCGCGCGTCACCGTGCCCGCCCACTGGGCCCCGATGCGTCTCAACGACGCCGCCGGGATCCAGGTCGGCGACGCGGAGGCGCAGGTCTACCTCACGGTCATCACCGAACCCCGCCGCGACCCGGCCGAACCGGTGGAGGCCGTCGCGGCCCGCGCCGTGGCCGCCGTGCGCGCCCGGGCGGCGGGCTCCCGCGCCCTCCAGCCCGAGTCGCTCACGATCGGCGGACACCCCGCCGTGCGCCAGGAGATCCGCGGCACCGTCAACGGCCTCGCCCTGACCTACTGGCACACCACCGTCGCCACCCGGTCCCGCTGGCACCAGATCATCACCTGGACGCTCGCCGACCGCGCCCCCCGCCACGCCGACCCCCTCCGCCAGATCACCACCACCTTCCGCGACCCCGCGCCCTGACCGTCCCCCCGGTCATGATCATGTGATTTCACGCACACCCTCCGCCGGAAACGCGTGATCACGGGGAGGCCGGGCGCCGGGCGTACGGCTCGCGCGGGGAAAACGGGTTGGGGGCCGGGGGCGGATTGGGCAGGGTTGGGGGGTGGAAGGACTCGGGGAGACGCTGGTGCGGCGGCACACGATCCTGTCCGTCGTGTCGGGGTCGCGGGCCTACGGGCTGGACGTGGCCGGCAGCGACACCGACCGGCGGGGGGTGTTCGCGGCACCGACCGCGTTGTACTGGCGCTTCGACAAGCCGCCCACGCACGCGGACGGGCCCCGGGAGGAGGAGTTCTCCTGGGAGGTCGAGCGGTTCTGCGAGCTGGCGCTGGGCGCGAACCCGACGGTGCTGGAGTGCCTGTGGTCGCCGATCGTGGAGAAGATCACGCCGGACGGCGAGGAACTGCTGGCGATCCGGGACGCCTTCGTCTCGCGGCACGCCCACCGCACCTTCCTGGCCTACGCCGAGGCCCAGTTCCGGCGGCTGCGCGGCTTCACCTCCGCGCGCGACCGCAAGCACGCGATGCACCTGCTGCGGCTGCTGCTCAGCGGCACGCACCTGCTGGAGCACGGCGAGCCGCTGGTGCGCGTGGGGGAGCACCGCGACCGGCTGAACGCCGTGCGGCACGGCGAGACGCCCTGGGAGGAGGTCCTGGCCTGGCGCGCGGAGCTGACCGCCGGCCTCGACCGGCGCCTGGCCGGCTCGCCGCTGCCCGAGGAGCCCGACCGCGACCGGGTCGAGCGTTTCCTGATCGCCCTGCGCAGGAGGAGGGTGGACGTTGAACTCTGAGCGCCCCGAGCCGCGCCCCGGCGGGGGCGCGGGCCCGCTCGGCGGGCTGCCCGGCTGGCTCCCCGAGGCCGCGGCCGCGCAGCCGTACCCGCTGGTGTTCGCCACGGTGAGCGGCGCGCACCTGTACGGGTTCCCGTCGGAGGACTCCGACGTGGACCTGCGCGGCGTGCACGTGCTGCCGCCGGAGGAGGTCGCCGGGCTGCGCCAGGGGCCCGGGACGCTGAGCCGCGTGTGGGACCGGGAGGGGGTCGAGGTCGACCTCGTCACCCACGACCTGGCGAAGTTCTGCGGGCTGCTGCTGCGCCGCAACGGATACGTCCTGGAGCAGCTTCTCTCGCCGCTGGTGGTGGCCACCTCGCCGGCGCACGCGGAGCTGGCCGCGCTCGCGCCCGCCTGCCTGACCCGGCACCACGCCCACCACTACCTGGGCTTCGCGCGCACCCAGTGGCGCCTCTTCGAGCGGAGCGGGGAGCTGAAGCCGCTGCTCTACACGTTCCGGGTGCTGCTGACCGGCGTCCACCTGATGCGCACCGGCGAGGTGGTGGCCGACCTGCGCGAGCTGCTGCCGTACGGCCCGCCGTACCTCGCGGAGCTGATCGAGGCCAAGCGGGCGGCCGAGCACGGGGCCGCGCCGGTCGGGGCCGAGGCGGTGAGCGGGGACGTCGCCGCGCTCACCGCCCGGCTCGAACGCGAGCGGGACGCCTCGGCGCTGCCCGAGCGGGCGAGCGCCGAGGACGCGCTGCACGACCTGGTCGTGCGGACCCGCCTGGGCGGGCTCACCGGCAGTTGACGTAGCCCGGCTTGAGCCGCTTCCAGCCGCAGGTGTCGGCGGTCTTGCCCTTGTTCGTGCGCAGCGTGGCCGTGTCGCCGTCGTTGTTCCAGACGTGCTGCTTGCGGCCCCAGTAGACCTTCGTGGCGGAGTTCCGGCCGACGCCGCTGGAGACGACGAGGGACTTGCCGGGCTTGAGGGTGATCTTCCCGAACTTGTAGGTGAAACCGGTCTCGTCGCGCAGGGTCCAGTTCGTGAGGGTCACCGGCTTCTTGCTGACGTTCTTGACGGTGACGTACTCGCCGGCGGTGTTCTTCGAGCTGTCCTTGCCCGGCGAGTCGTACTGGATGCGCGTGAACTGCACGGGCGACGGGGCGGCCAGCGCAGGCTGGGCGGCGAGCATCGGCGCCGCCAGCAGTCCGGCGGCGACGAGAATCCGGGTAACGCGCATGTATGACTCCAATCCGTAAAACAAATCACGAGATGGACGCGCGGACCATATCGGGCGCAGGGTACGTTCCAAGCAGTAGTTATTGATTCGTATTCTTCGGTGTGTGAAGCGCGAACAGCTCGAAGCCGCACGTGACCGCGTATTGCTGGATGTGATCAGGCCGGGGCTGGACATCCTGTTCTGCGGTATCAATCCCGGACTCGTCTCCGCCCTGACCGGGCACCACTTCGCCCGGCCGGGCAACCGGTTCTGGCCCGCCCTGCACCAGGCCGGCATCACCCCGCGCCAGCTCGCCCCCGCCGAGCAGGACGAACTCCTCGAATACGGCTGCGGCGTCACCAACCTCGTGCCCCGCGCCACCGCCCGGGCCGACGAGCTGACCCGGGAGGAACTGCGCGCCGGAGGCGAGCGCCTGACCCGGCTGGCCGCCGAATACCGGCCCAAGGTCGTCGCCGTCGTGGGCGTCACGGCCTACCGCACCGCGTTCGACCGCCGCAAGGCCATGATCGGCCCGCAGGAGGAGCGCGTCGCCGACTCCCTGATCTGGGTCCTGCCGAACCCCAGCGGCCTGAACGCCTCCTGGCCCGTCGGCCGCATCGCCGCCGAGATCCGCCGCATGCGCGCCGCCCTCTTCCCCGCCCCGCCCCTCTCCGCCTGACCGGCCGCACGGCCCGGGCCCGGGTTCCGCCCCGCGCTCTCGGCCCGCCTGAGCCCCGCCCCCTCTGAGCCCCGCCCCCTCTGAGCCCCGGTCCCGCCCGAGCCCCCTGTCCCGCCTGGGCACGTCCCGCCTGATCGCGGCCGCCCGCGCCCCGCCGTACGGCATGGCCTGCGTGCACGCCGTGATCGGGAATGACGCGCGCGTGACCGGGTAGACGGGCCAGCACGGACGCAGAAGGGGGACGTTGTGGCGACACCCGCGAACACCGCGCAGCCCGCGCACGGCCACACGGCCGCGATCCTCGTCGCGAGCGCGGCGGCGCTCGGCGGGTTCATGTTCGGCTACGACACCGCCGTCATCAACGGGACGGTCGGCGCGCTCGGCTCGGAGTTCCGCATCAGCTCGGTCGCGCTGGGCTTCGTGGTCTCCTCGGCGCTGCTCGGCTGCGCGGTCGGGGCCTGGTTCGCCGGGCCGCTGGCCGACAAGTTCGGGCGCGTGCGGGTGATGCTCATCGCCGCGGCCCTGTTCGTGGTCAGCGCGATCGGGTCGGCGCTGGCCTTCAGCGCGATCGACCTGACCGTCTGGCGCGTGCTGGGCGGTCTCGCGGTGGGCGCGGCCTCGGTGATCGCCCCGGCGTACATCGCCGAGATCGCCCCGGCGGAGCTGCGCGGCCGGCTGGGGTCGCTCCAGCAGCTCGCCATCGTGATCGGCATCTTCGTGGCCCTGCTGGTGGACTACCTGATCGCCGCGGCCTCGGGCGGCGCGGCCGAGCCCGCGCCCTGGGGAGGCACGGCCTGGCGATGGATGTTCGCCAGCGCGGCGATCCCGGCGGCGCTGTGGGGGTTCATCGCGCTCCAGATCCCCGAGTCGCCGCGCTACCTCGTGGCCCGGCACGAGGAGAACAAGGCCCGCCAGGTGCTGCGCCGCTTCGTCGGCGGCGACGTGGACCTGCGGGTGCGCGAGATCGCCCGCTCCCTGCGCAGCGAGCGCCCGGTGCGGCTGAGCGACCTGCGCGGCCCCCGCCTCGGGCTGCGGCCGATCGTCTGGGTCGGCATCCTCTTGAGCGTCTTCCAGCAGTTCGTCGGGATCAACGTCATCTTCTACTACTCGTCCACCCTGTGGCAGGCCGTCGGGTTCACCGAGAAGGACTCGCTGGTCATCACGGTGATCACATCGGTCACCAACATCGTGACGACGCTCGTGGCCATCGCCCTCGTGGACCGCATCGGGCGCAAGCCGCTGCTGCTGGCCGGCGCGGCGGGCATGGTGATCTCGCTGGGGGTGCTCGCGTACGTCTTCGCGACGGCGCCGCTCCAGGGCAATCCGCCCGAGCCGGTGCTCGGGGACGTCCAGGGCCCGATCGCGCTCATCGCCGCCAACGTCTTCGTCTTCGCCTTCGGCGCGAGCTGGGGTCCGGTCGTGTGGGTGCTGCTCGGCGAGATGTTCTCCAACCGCATCCGCGCCTCCGCGCTGGCCGTCGCGGCCGCCGCCCAGTGGATCGCGAACTGGCTGGTCAGCACCACCTTCCCGGAGCTGGCCGACATCGGCCTCGGCGTCGCCTACGGCCTGTACACCGCGTTCTCGGCGCTGGCGTTCGTCTTCGTGCTCAAGGCCGTGCCCGAGACCAAGGGCCGCGAGCTGGAGGACATGGAGAACCTGACCACCGGGCGCGGGCGGAGCGAGTGACCGGCGCCCCGCCGGGGTCTCCAGGGGGAGGCCCCGGCGGAGCGGCCGGGCGCGGGTCAGCCGTGGTGATGTCCGTGGTGGTGCCCCTGGTGCCCGTGGTGCCGGCGGTGGGCGTGGCGGAACAGGCCGGCGACGGCGAGGATGATCGCGGCGAAGATCACGATCTTCAGGCCGGTGACGATGCCGCCCGCGACCAGGCCGATGAAGAACAGGACCCCGAGGATAGCCGCCGGGGGAGGCGGAGATCCTCGGCGCCGCCGGCGGGCCATCCGGGCCTGGTGGCGGGCGATCCTGGCCTGGCGGTGGGCCTCGTGCCGGGCCCAGGCGACCTGGCTCGCCGCCAGCTTGCGGGCGTGCGCGTCCCAGCCCCACGTCCCGGGCAGGTGCTCCGGCCCGGGGTCACCGGTGCCGGGCAGGTCGGCGGTGACCGCGCGCAGGTCGCCGGCGGTCTTGGCGTTCAGCGCGGCGTCGAGGCGCTCGTCGAGCTCCTCGCGCGTAAGGCGGCCGGCGGCGAAGTGCTCGTGCAGCGCCTCGGTCGTCCGGTCGCGTTCGGCGTCCCCGATCCGGAGGCGGTCCGCGGCCTCGTCGCGGGCCCGCGGCCCGGCCAGGAGCAGCTCCATGGCCTGGTCGCGGAGCCCGTGCCAGTAACGGGGGTCGCTGTTCATGACTCGTCGTCGTCCGCGCCGGAGTCGCCCTCGGCGAGGATCTGGTAGAGCTTGCGCCGGGTCTCGTCGAGCACCTGCTTGGCCTGCGTCACCTGGGACTCGGTGCCGCTGTGCGCGACCTGCACCGCCGCCGACCCGGCCTGGGCCATCAGGCGGAACAGCTCGGGCATCGGCCCGAAGTCGCCCTGCGGGCGCATGGCCTCCCACGGCTCGCGCACCTCGTCGGGGTGCTCCTCGACGTAGCGGCGGCCGGCCTCGCTGAGCTGGAACGTGCGCCGTCCCTCGCTCTCCTCGGCGGTCACGAGACCCTCGTCGGCGAGCTGCTGCAGCGCCGGGTAGACCGCGCCCGGGCTGGGCCGCCACATCCCCTCGCTGCGCTCGGCGATCTCCTGGATGATCTGGTAGCCGTTGCGCGGCTGCTCGGCGAGCAGCGCCAGGATCGCGGCCCGCACGTCGCCGCGCTTGGCCTTGCGCCCCCGGCCGTACCCCTTGGGCCCGAACGGGCCGCCGAAGCCCCCGCCGAACGGCCCGCCGAAGCCGAACCCCATGTCCCAGGGGTTGTGCCCGCGTCCCCGGCCGCGCCCGCGCCATTCCTCGCGGTCGTCGGGCCGGTGCGCGCGCTGGTGGTGCGCGCGCGCCCCCGCGCTCGCCTTGACCGCCATCTTGATCTCCCGGGCGAACCGCCGCATCTCCTCGGGATCGAATCCCCACGGCCCGTAAGCGGCGTGCGAACTCATCCGCTCCCCCTTCCGTCGATCGCTCGTCGAACGATCTTCGACTGTTCTCGATGCTTCAAAGATATATCGCGATAGTCGTTAGAACAACCCCCGGAACAGTCTCCTCGGTGATCCTTCGCGGCTCCCGCCCCGGGGCCTCACCCGTCCCGGGCCCCCGTCTCGCCGCGCCTGCAGGGGGAACGTCCCCGCCGCGGCCCCGGTTCCGGTACGGCTCTCGCCGGGCGGGGGCCGGCGCGCGAGCTGTCGCCGTACCGTAACCATCAAAACCGGATAGATGGTGGCATGATCGGTGCATGGCGACGACATCGACGGGGACGGAGAGCGGGACCGGGCGGGACAACACCGCCGTGCTCGTGGGCTTCACGGCGGTGGCCAACCTCGCCGACGGGGCGGCGAAGGTGGTGCTGCCGCTGCTCGCCGTGGACCTCACCCGGTCCCCGGCGCTCGTGGCCGGGGTGGGGCTCACGCTGACGCTGCCGTGGCTGCTGACCGCGCTGCACGTCGGGGTCCTGGTGGACCGCCTCGACCGGCGGCGGCTGGCGATGGCCGGGGACGTCGTGCGGCTCGCCGCGGTCGGGGCGCTCCTCGGCGCGGCGGCGGGCGGGGTCCTCTCGCTGCCGCTGGTGTACGCCGCCGGGCTGGCGATCGGGGTGGGCGAGGTGGTCACGCTGACCGCGCTGTCGGCGCTGGTGCCGGCCGCCGTGCCCCGGCGGCGGCTGGAGCGCGTGAACGCGTGGGTGGCCGGGGCCGAGACGGTCGCGCTGGAGTTCGCCGGGCCCGCGGTCGGCGGGCTCCTCCTGGGGCTGGGCGCGCTGACGGCGCTCGGCGCGACCGGGGCCGCCTTCGCCGTCGGGGTCGTGCTGCTGCTGTTCCTGCGCGGGCGGTTCCGGCCCGAGCCCCGGCCCCGGGCGCCGGTCCGCGCCGAGATCCGCGAGGGGCTGCGCCACCTGTGGTCGCACCGGCTCCTGCGCACCATGACGCTGACCATCTCGGTCCTCGCGGCCTGCTGGAGCGCCTGGCTCGCCCTCCTCCCCACGTACGCCACCCATGACCTGCGGCTGGACGAGAGCGGGTACGGGCTCCTGATCGGGGCCATCGGGCTGGGCGGGCTCGCCGGGGCGGTGCTGGCCGGGCCGGTCAACCGGCTGCTCGGCCGCCGCTGGGCGCTCTTCGCCGACCTCGCGGGGACGTTCCTGATGATGGCGCTGCCCGCCGTGACCGGGAACGCGTGGGCGGTCGGCGCGGCGGCGTTCCTGGGCGGGATGGGCGGCACCCTGTGGACGGTGAACGCGCGGACGATCTCCGCCTCGATCGTGCCCGGGGAGCTGTACGGCCGGTACAGCGCGGCGTCGCGGCTGCTCGGGTGGGGGACGCTGCCGGTGGGCGCCGCCGTCGCGGGCGGCGTGGCGCAACTGGCGGGGGAGCGGGCGGCGTTCGCGGTGTTCGCGGGGGCCGTGGTGCTGATGGTGGCGCCTTTCCTGCGGTCCGTCACGCGGGAGGCCCTGCGGGAGACCGGGATGCCTTAGAGTCCCTTTTGTGATCTTGAGTAGCGGGGGTGCCCGCCGATGATGGGGCACACGCACACCCTCACCGGGGCCGTCGCCTGGCTGGGCGCGACCCCGCTCCTGGCCGCCGCCGGCTTCCCGCTCGGCCCGGCCGAGGTGGTCGCGGGCGGGCTGATCTGCGCGGGCGCGGCCATGCTGCCCGACCTCGACCACCCGAGCGCCACGATCGCGCAGACGTACGGACCGGTCACCTGGGTGCTCAGCCGCGTGGTGAACTGGGCCAGCGGCGGGCACCGCAAGGCCACCCACTCGCTGCTGTTCGCGGCCGCCGCCGGGATCGGGGCGCAGGCGCTCGCCGACCGCACCGAGCTCGGGCGGAACATCCTGATCTTCCTCATGATCGGCCTGGCCCTGCGGGGGCTGGGGGTCGGCATCCCGCGCAAGCGCATCGCCTCGGCCTTCGTCAACGCCGGGCTCACCCTGGGCACGATGGCGGCGCTGGCCACGTTCGACCTCCGCTACGACTGGCTCGGCGCGGCCATCGCCCTCGGCTGCCTGGCGCACATCGCGGGGGACTGCTTCACCGAGAAGGGCTGCCCGATCTTCTGGCCGGTCAAGACGCGCTTCGCGCTGCCGTTCGGCCTGGGCATCGACACCGGGGGCAAGATCGAGATGCGGCTGCTCACGCCCCTCTTCACGGTCGCCGCCGCCGGGCTGCTGGTCTTCCGGCTGGTCCCGCTCACGTAGCCGCCGGTCCCACTCACGTAGCCGCCGGTCCGGCTCGCGCGGGCGCGCCCGGGCAGGTCAGCGGGGCGCGGCGGCCAGGGCCCTGGCGACGGCCTCGGCCAGCACGGCCGCGTCGGCGACGCACTCGTAGTCCACGTGCTCGGGCCGGTCCGAGTGCCGGTGGTAGTGGGGGAGCAGCTTCAGGCCGTCCACCGACACGAGCGTGGACGTGGGGTACCCGTGCCGGTTCGGCACCACCCCGTCGGTGGAGTTCCGCGAGCTCAGCCCGCGCATGACCGCGATCCCCTGCTCGGCCGCGCAGCGCGCCACCAGCTCGTTCAGGTCCCGGTCGTACGGCTCGAGCCGGATCGGGCCCTCGGCCTCCAGCAGCACGAGGCGGCCCGACCCGACCGTGTCCAGGTTCAGGAAGAACGTGCTCTTCCGGTCCAGCTCCGGGAAGTGCCGCGCCGCGAACCCGCGCACGCCCTCCTGGAGCGCCTCCTCCGCCCCCGCCGAGAACAGGATCACCCGGAGCCCCGGCACGGGCCGCTCGCGCAGCGCCGCCGCCAGCGCCACCAGGACGGCCACCGCCGACAGGTTGTCGTTGGCCCCCGGCACCGCCCGCCGCGCCGCGATGTCGGCGAACGCGGCCGTGGCCAGCGCGCTCACCATCACGCCCGCGAGCCGGGGACGCCGCAGGCCGAGCGCGCCGCCCGCGGCGACCAGGGCCGGGCCCGCCACCACCGGCCACCACATCGGGGGGTTCTGCGTGATCCGCTCCACCACGCCGGGGTACCGGCTCGCGAACCAGCGCTCGGCCGTGTGGTCGAACACCACCCCGGTCGGCGCGGCGTCGTGGTGCGCCATCACCACCAGCGTCCGCTCCGCCGCCGGGTCGCCGGCCTCGCCCACGACGTTGTACGCCGACCGGGCCCGCGCGGTGATCCGCCGCGTCCAGCGCCGGCCGTATGAGATCTCGTCCACGATCCCGGCGGCGGCGATCGTCCCGCCGATCGCGGCGGCCAGGCGCCCGCGCGTCCCGCAGAACGCCGCCAGCGCGGTGAGCAGGCCGATCGGCCGGGCGTACGAGGCGTAGGCGGCCTCCTCCTCGACCGCGGCCCGCGCGCCCAGCTCACGCAGCCGCAGCGCGATCCACTGCGCCGCCTCCCGCTCCCCGGCCGAGGTGGGCAGCCGCTCCAGCGAGGCGAGCCGCTCGACGACGGCCCGCAATTGCGAAATGTCCGGACGTGGAAGCCGCATGCGGATCACTTTCCCACCAAGCGCCCGCTGGGTCTACCGCTCAGTAACATCCCCCGCCCCGCAGCCCCCCGGCAACGCGGGCGGCGTACGCCGGGGGGCCCGGGCGGCGTACGCCGGGGGCCCAGGCGGGGGGGCGGACCGGTGCGGGCGGGGCCGTTCCCCGCGCGGGAGGCCGGCGGGACGGATGAGGTGAGACCGGGGGAAAGGATCACGTCTCGCGCGCGAACCGCCCCCCGCCGGGCCCGGTCCAACGGGGCGAGGGGACCGGAGGAGGAGCGATGGCACGGCGGAGAACACTGATCCTGGCGGGCGGGGGAGCGGCGGCGCTCGCGGCGGGGGCGGCGATCACGGCGCCCGGCGGGGACGGCGCCCGGAACCCGGCGGCCCACGCCACGGCGCGCGCCTGTGGGGCGGGCGCGGCGTGGGGCTGACCCGCGACGGCGTCCCGGCGTGCGGGACGCTACCGAAGGCCCCGCGCGTGGTCACCTACGACCAGGGCACCGGCCGGGCCGTGCGGGACGTGCGGCCGCGCCTGCCGCGCGGGTTCCGGCTGAGCGGGGACGAGTGGCTGGGCGGGGGGCGGCTGCTCGTCGTGGGCGAGGTGGGCGGCACCGCGCGGGCGTTCGCGGTGGACGCGCGCAGCGGCGCGGCGCGTCCCGTCCCCCCGACCCGGCGGGAACCCCAGGGGCCCCCGGAGCCGGCCGGCCTGCTCGGCGAGATGATCCCGCCGGGCGAGCCCCCGGGCGACTTCCCCGGCGTGACGGCCTCCGGCTGCCTGCGCCCGCACCCCGGCTGAGCGCGGCGGTGGCGGGCCCGGGTCCCGTCCTGCTTCTACCGGCGGGTAACTTGATGTCGAGATACTTCCGAGTTATCTTGACGTCAAGATACCTGCCCCGGGGGCGCGGTTAGGTTTGCCTTACTGGTTCGCCTTGTCCGCCGGTGCGGCAGGATGCTTGTCAAAGGCCCACAACGTCCGCAGGGAGGCGAACCACCCGTGTCCGCGAACAGCTTCGGCAGCCGTGACACGCTGCGCGTCGGCGACGCGTCATATGAGATCTACCGGCTCGACCGCGTCGAGGGCGCGGCCCGCCTTCCCTACAGCCTGAAGATCCTCCTGGAGAACCTGCTCCGCACCGAGGACGGCGCGAACATCACCGCCGACCACATCCGGGCGCTGGGCGGCTGGGACCCCAAGGCGACCCCGAGCGTGGAGATCCAGTTCACCCCGGCGCGGGTGATCATGCAGGACTTCACCGGCGTGCCCTGCGTCGTCGACCTCGCCACCATGCGCGAGGCCGTGCGAGACCTGGGCGGCGACCCGTCCCGCATCAACCCGCTCGCCCCGGCCGAGCTGGTCATCGACCACTCGGTCATCGTCGACTTCTTCGGCGGCCGCGACTCGTTCGTGCGCAACGTCGAGCGGGAGTACGAACGCAACCGCGAGCGCTACCAGTTCCTGCGCTGGGGCCAGACCGCGTTCGACGAGTTCAAGGTCGTCCCGCCGGGCACCGGCATCGTGCACCAGGTCAACATCGAGCACCTGGCCCGCGTCGTCATGACCCGTGACGGCAAGGCCTACCCCGACACCTGCGTCGGCACCGACTCCCACACCACGATGGAGAACGGCCTGGGCGTGCTGGGCTGGGGCGTCGGCGGCATCGAGGCCGAGGCCGCCATGCTCGGCCAGCCGATCTCCATGCTGATCCCGCGCGTCGTCGGCTTCAAGCTGACCGGCGAGCTCCCGGCCGGCGCGACCGCGACCGACCTGGTGCTGGTCATCACCGAGATGCTGCGCAAGCACGGCGTCGTCGGCAAGTTCGTGGAGTTCTACGGCTCCGGCGTCAGCTCGGTGCCGCTGGCCAACCGCGCCACCATCGGCAACATGAGCCCCGAGTTCGGCTCCACCTGCGCGATCTTCCCGATCGACGAGGAGACCATCGCCTACCTGCGCCTCACCGGCCGCACCGAGGAGCAGCTCGCCCTCACCGAGGCGTACGCCAAGGCGCAGGGCCTGTGGCACGACCCGGCCGCCGAGCCCGACTACTCCGAGTACATCGAGCTGGACCTGTCCACGGTCGTCCCGTCGATCGCCGGGCCGAAGCGCCCGCAGGACCGCATCGAGCTGGCCTCGGCCAAGGAGTGCTGGCGCACCGCCGTCCGCGACTACGTCTCCGGCGACGAGGACCTGGGCATGGCCGACGAGGCCTCCGCCGAGTCCTTCCCCGCCTCGGACTCGCCCGCGGTCCCGCACTCCACCAGCGCCGACGAGCCGCACGAGAAGTCCGCGGCCCCGGCGTCCGGCCGCCCGCACAAGCGCGTCCCCGTCACGCTGGAGGACGGCACCACCTTCGAGCTGGACCACGGCGCGGTCGTGATCGCCGCGATCACCTCCTGCACCAACACGTCCAACCCGTACGTCATGATCGGCGCGGCCCTGCTCGCGAAGAAGGCCGTCGAGCGCGGCCTCTCCCGCAAGCCGTGGGTCAAGACCTCCCTCGCGCCGGGCAGCCAGGTCGTCACCGGCTACTACGACCGCGCCGGGCTCACGCCGTACCTCGAGAAGCTGGGCTTCAACCTGGTCGGCTACGGCTGCACCACCTGCATCGGCAACTCCGGCCCGCTCCCGGCGGAGATCTCGCAGGCGATCAACGACAACGACCTGGCCGTCACCGCGGTGCTCTCCGGCAACCGCAACTTCGAGGGCCGCATCAACCCAGACGTGAAGATGAACTACCTGGCCTCGCCGCCGCTGGTGGTCGCCTACGCGCTCGCGGGCTCGATGGACGTCGACCTGAACAACGAGCCGCTCGGCACCGACGCCCAGGGCGAGCCGGTCTACCTGCGCGACATCTGGCCGTCGCCGGAGGAGGTCTCGGAGGTCGTCAACGGCTCGATCGGCCAGGAGATGTTCCTGCGCGACTACGCCGACGTCTTCAAGGGCGACGAGCGCTGGCAGTCGCTGCCGATCCCGACCGGCGACACCTTCGAGTGGGACCCGTCCTCGACGTACGTCCGCAAGGCGCCGTACTTCGACGGCATGGGCACCGAGCCCTCCCCGGTCACCGACATCCACGGCGCGCGCGTCCTGGCCAAGCTGGGCGACTCGGTCACCACCGACCACATCTCCCCGGCCGGCTCGATCAAGGCCGACTCCCCGGCGGGCAAGTACCTCCGGGAGAACGGCGTCGAGGTCAAGGACTTCAACTCGTACGGCTCGCGCCGCGGCAACCACGAGGTGATGATCCGGGGCACCTTCGCCAACATCCGCCTGCGCAACCAGATCGCGCCGGGCACCGAGGGCGGCTTCACCCGGGACTTCACCCAGGACGGCGCCCCGGTCACCACGATCTACGACGCGTCGGTGAACTACGCGGCGGCCGGCACCCCGCTGGTGGTGCTCGCGGGCAAGGAGTACGGCTCCGGCTCCTCCCGTGACTGGGCGGCCAAGGGCACCGCGCTCCTGGGCGTGCGCGCCGTCATCGCCGAGTCCTACGAGCGCATCCACCGCTCCAACCTCATCGGCATGGGCGTGCTCCCGCTCCAGTTCCCGGAGGGCCAGAGCGCCGGGTCCCTCGGCCTGACCGGCGAGGAGACCTTCGACATCACCGGCATCGAGGCCCTGAACGACGGCACGGGCATCCCGTCCACCGTCAAGGTCAAGGCCGGCGACGTCGAGTTCGACGCGGTCGTCCGCATCGACACCCCCGGCGAGGCGGACTACTACCGCCACGGCGGCATCATGCAGTACGTCCTGCGCTCGCTCCTGCGCAAGTAGGCGAGCCGCGGACCCGAGCCCGGCCCCCGTCCGCGGGGGCCGGGCTCCGGCGCCTCCGGGGCGCCCCGCCGAGGACGCGGCGGCACCGGGGCCAGGGCGGGGATTCGTGGCCTGTCCGATATCTGGGGGGAAGGGCGGTTCATCTCCCCGGGAGGGCCGTTCTCTGTACGATGTGGCCCGCGACAGATCGAACTTTCCCCCAGGAGGACCCCCGTGACCGACCCGAACTGGCAGCCTCAGCCGGGCCCGCAGCACTCCGGCGGGTACGGGTACGGGCAACCCGGTCAGCCTGGGCAACCCGTCCCCCAGGACCAGCCCGGCTACGGTCAGGAGCTCCAGCCGTACGGCCAGCAGGGCTACGGCACGAACCCGGGCCAGGCCGGCTACGGCCAGGGCTACGGGACCGACCCCGGACAGGGGGGCTACGGCCAGCAGGGCTACGGCACGAACCCGGGCCAGGCCGGCTACGGCCAGGGCTACGGCACCGACCCCGGACAGGCGGGGTACGGCCAGCAGGGCTACGGCACCGACCCGGCGTACGGCGCCTACGGCCAGCAGGGGTACGGCCAGCAGGGCTACGAGCAGCAGGGCTACGGCCAGGCCGGGTACGGCCAGGCGTACGCGGCGCCGGGGTACCCGCAGCAGAACAAGACCAACGGCATGTCCATCGCCTCGCTCGTGCTGGGCATCGTCGGGATCTTCACCTGCGGCCTGACCAGCGTGGTCGGCGTCATCCTCGGGCACGTGGCGATGTCGCAGATCAAGCGCTCCGGCGAGGAGGGCCGCGGCATGGCGATCGCCGGCCTCGTCTGCTCCTACGTCGTGATCGGCATCTACGCCCTGATCTTCGCGATCTACGGCTTCGCGTTCCTGGCGTTCTTCACCACCGCCGCCTCGACCTCCGGAAGCTGACCGCCCGATCCCCGTGATCCCGGTGAGCCGCCGAGGAAGGTTGCGACTCCGGACATGTCTCCCACCGCGCTGCTCGTCGTCATCGGGGTCGCCGTGTTCCTCGGCGCGGTCGTGCAGGGCGCCGTGGGCTTCGGGATCGGGCTGGTCGGCACGCCCGTGGCGGCGCTGCTCGATCCCGGGCTCATGCCCGGCGCGATGCTGATCGTCGCCGCGGCCATGCCGGTGTTCTCGGTGGCCAGGGAGTGGCGTCACGTGGACCTGCGCGGACTCGGCTGGGCCCTGCTCGGCCGGGTGCCGGGCACGGCCGCCGGGGTCTGGATCGTCACCGTGGTGTCCCAGCGGGCCCTGGGCGCGATCGTGGGCGTCATGGTGCTGGCGGCCACCGCGCTCACCGCCCGGACGGTCTCCGTGCCCCGCAACCGGGTCACCCTCACGCTGGCGGGCCTGGTCTCCGGCGTCACCGCCACCGCCGCGGCCATCGGCGGCCCGCCCATCGCGCTGGTCTACCAGCGGGCCAGGGGACCGCAGATCCGCGCGACCCTGGGCGCGTTCTTCCTCGCGGGCGGCCTGTTCTCGCTGGCGTCCCTGGCCGCCGCCGGGAGCCTGCCCGGCCGCGCCGTCTTCGCGGGCCTGGTCCTGATCCCCTGCGTCGTGGCGGGCTTCATCGTCGCGGACCCGGTGCGCCGGTTCCTCGACGGCGGCCGCATCCGCGCCGCCGTGCTCGTCGTCGCCGCCGTCTCGGCGCTCTTCCTCATCGTCCGCAGCCTGGTCTGACGCCCGCACGGCCCCGGCGCCCGCGCGCCTCGCCCGCCTTGCCGCGCCTCACCAGGCCCCTGGACGCCGCGCCGGGCCCCCGGCACGTGTACCGCCCGCGCCGGGCGGGCGGCGCGGGCCGTACGACGACCAGGGGAGCCGGGAGGGGTCAGGCGGCGGGGGTGTTCGCCACGTGGGCCGCGGGGGCCTTGAAGGTGTTGCAGGCCGAGGGGGAGCCGGCGCGGTAGCCGCGGTCCATCCAGCGCGCGATGTTGGCGCCCTTGCCGTGGTCGCGGACGTCGCCGTTCTCGTCACCGGTGTGCCGCTGGTCGGCGAGCAGGGCGGACCAGTCGCCCGCGGAGAACGGCAGGGACGTGCGCACGCTGGAGAGGAAGGCCCCGGCCAGGCACTCGGCCTGGAGCTCGTAGCGGCGGGACCAGGCCAGCTCGGCCGACTTGGGCTTCTCGCGGTAGGTGTCCCACAGCCGCGCGACCTCCTGCACGTGGTGGCCGTACTCGTGGGCCAGCACCGAGGGCAGGAAGAGGCGGGAGGAGTCCAGGGCCCCGGAGTCCACGAGGACGTACAGCGTCCGGCTGTTCGAGCAGTAGATGCCCTGCGCCTCGCCCCACGAGCCGCAGGTGGTCTTGACCGGCTTCGTGATGATCTTCTGGCGCGGCGGCTTGAAGCGCAGGCCCGCGACCTTGAACTGCTTGGCCCAGGCGCGGTCCAGGCAGCCCCCCAGGGCCTTCAGCGCGCGCTTGGCGGACTCGGCGCCGCTGATCGGCTCGGCCTTGCAGCCGAGGGCGGGCAGCTTGCCGGTGCGGTAGAGGGGGCTCGACAGCGCCTGGCTCGCGGGGGCCTTGGCGCGCACCGTGGCGGTCGTGCCGGCAGCGGCCGGCGAGGTCATGACAAGAGGTGTGGACAGCCCTAACGCGCACAAAAGCGCAAGGAAACCACGGTTTCTCCACGAGATCGACATAATGCTGCGCAACTTTAGTGGGGTGGCCACCCGTTGTGGAAGAAGGGCGGTTGGGCCGAGCAAGAGCGCGGCAAACTAAACTCAGGCAGTCCGATTGTCAGCGGGGCAAGGAGATCAGCAGTGACTGAGCGCAGCGAGCGAACGGGCGGGCGGGACGGCCGGAGTCCGGGAGCGTTGCTCGCGTCCTTGCGGGGCCCCGGGGACCTCAAGCGCCTCGACCCCGCGCAGCTTCCCCAACTCGCCGCCGAGATCCGCGACCTGCTGGTCGCCTCCGTGGCCCGCACCGGCGGCCACCTCGGCCCCAACCTCGGCGTCGTCGAGCTGACGATCGCCATGCACCGCGTCTTCGACTCGCCGCGCGACCGCCTCCTGTGGGACACCGGCCACCAGGCGTACGTCCACAAGATGCTGACCGGCCGCGCCGACCGCTTCGACGGCCTGCGCCAGGAGGGCGGCCTGTCCGGCTACCCGAGCCAGGCCGAGTCCGAGCACGACATCATCGAGAACTCCCACGCCTCCACCGCCCTGTCCTACGCCGACGGCCTGGCCAAGGCGTACCACCTGCGCGGGGACACCGACCGGCACGTGGTCGCGGTGATCGGCGACGGCGCGCTGACCGGCGGCATGGCCTGGGAGGCGCTGAACAACATCGCCGCGCACAAGGACCTGCGGCTCACCATCGTCGTCAACGACAACGGCCGCTCCTACTCGCCGACGATCGGCGGCCTGGCGACCCACCTGGCCTCGCTGCGCATGACGCAGAACTACGAGCAGGCCCTGGAGTACGTCAAGCGCAAGCTGTCCAACACCCCGGTCGTGGGCGTGCCGCTCTACGAGACGCTGCACGGGCTCAAGAAGGGCATCAAGGACATCCTCGCGCCGCAGGCCATGTTCGAGGACCTCGGCCTGAAGTACGTCGGCCCGATCGACGGCCACGACGAGCAGGCCGTGGAGAAGGCCCTGCGCAAGGCCCGCGACTTCGGCGGCCCCGCGATCGTGCACGTGCTCACCCGCAAGGGCCAGGGCTACGCCCCCGCCGAGAACCACGACGAGGACTGCTTCCACAGCCCCGGCGCCTTCGACCCGCTGACGGGCGAGGAGCGGCCCAAGCCGCACGGCTGGACCGGCGTCTTCAGCGACGAGCTGGTGAAGGTGGGCCGCGAGCGCGAGGACGTCGTGGCGATCACCGCCGCGATGCTGCACCCCACGGGGCTCGCGCCGTTCGCCGCGGCCTTCCCCGACCGCTGCTACGACGTCGGCATCGCCGAGCAGCACGCGCTCACCTCCGCCGCCGGGCTCGCACTGGGCGGGCTGCACCCGGTGGTCGCCGTCTACGCCACCTTCCTCAACCGCGCCTTCGACCAGCTCCTCATGGACGTGGCGCTGCACAAGTTGCCGGTGACCGTCGTGCTCGACCGCGCCGGCGTCACCGGCGACGACGGCGCCAGCCACAACGGCATGTGGGACATGTCCATCCTGCAGGTCGTGCCCGGCCTGCGCCTGGCCGCCCCGCGCGACGCCGTACGGCTGCGCGAGCTGCTGCGCGAGGCCGTCGCGGTGGACGACGGGCCCACGGTGGTGCGGTTCCCCAAGGGCGCGCTCCCGCCGGAGATCGAGGCCACCGGCAGGCTCGGGCGGATGGACGTCCTGCGCCGCGAGGGCGACAAGGACGTGCTGCTGGTCGCCGCGGGGCCGATGGCGCACATCGCGCTGGAGGCCGCCGACCTGCTCACCGCGCACGGCATCGGCGTCACCGTCGTGGACCCGCGCTGGGTCAAGCCGCTGGACCCGGCCCTGGTCGCCGCCGCCGGCGAGCACCGCCTGGTGGCCGTGGCCGAGGACAACGGCCGCGCCGGGGGCGTCGGCGACGCGGTGGCCCGGCTGCTGCGCGACGCCGACCTGGACGTGCCGGTGCGCACGTTCGGCATCCCGCAGCGGTTCCTCGACCACGCCAAGCGGCCGAAGATCCTCGCCGAGATCGGCCTGACCGGCCAGGACCTCGCTCGGGCGATCACCGAGGCCGTGACCAAGCGCACCCCGGCCCTGGAGCCCACGCCCGCCGAGTGACCGCCGGGCGCGCGCTCGCCGACGAGGCCGGGTGATCGGGTGTGATCACCCGGCCCCGGTGGGTAACGGCTACTGCATGAGCCTGTTCCGCACGAAGCCGGTCGAGCAGTCGATCCGCGACACCGAGGAACCCGAGCACCGCCTCCGCAAGGACCTGAGCGGCCTCGACCTGACGGTGTTCGGGATCGGCGTCATCATCGGGACCGGCATCTTCGTGCTGACCGGCCGGGTGGCCCGCGACTACGCCGGGCCCGCCGTCGGCGTCTCCTTCGTCGTCGCCGCGATCGTCTGCGGGCTGGCCGCCCTCTGTTACGCCGAGTTCGCCTCGACGGTGCCGGTGGCCGGATCGGCCTACACCTTCTCCTTCGCCACGCTCGGCGAGCTCCCGGCCTGGATCATCGGCTGGGACCTGATGCTGGAGATGGCCCTGGCCTCGGCCGTGGTCGCCGTGGGCTGGTCGGGGTACTTCGCCTCCCTGATGGCGTCCCTGGGGGCGCCGCTGCCGCCCGAGCTGGCCGGGGAGGACGCCGCGTTCAACATCCCCGCCGTCGTCCTCGTGCTGCTGCTCACCGCGATCCTGGTGGCCGGGATCAAGCTGTCGTCGCGGTTCAACCTGGTCATCGTGATCATCAAGGTCGCCGTGGTGCTGCTGGTGATCGTGGCCGGGCTGTTCTTCGTCAAGGCCCAGAACTACACGCCGTTCATCCCCGAGCCCCGGCAGCTCCCGCCGGGCTCGGGCCTGCAGGCGCCGCTGATCCAGGTGCTCTTCGGCGTCACGCCCGTCGCCTTCGGGGTGTTCGGGATCTTCAGCGCGGCCGCGATCGTCTTCTTCGCCTACATCGGCTTCGACATCGTGGCCACCGCCGCCGAGGAGACGCGCGACCCCCAGCGCGACCTGCCGGTGGGCATCATCGGCTCCCTGGTCGTCTGCACGCTGCTGTACGTCGCGGTGTCCCTCGTGGTCGTGGGCATGATGCCGTACGACACGCTCAACCCGGACGCGCCGCTGGCCGAGGCCTTCCGCGCCGTGGGACAGCCCTGGCTGGCCTCGGTGATCAGCCTGGGCGCGATCTTCGGGCTGATCACCGTGACGATGATCCTCATCCTCGGGCAGAGCCGGGTGTTCTTCGCGATGAGCCGCGACAACCTCCTGCCCGAGTCCCTGGCGCGCGTCAGCCCCCGCTTCGGCACCCCGGCCCGCGCCACGGTGATCATCGGGGTGGTGGTGGCGCTCCTGGCCGGGCTCATCCCGCTGTCCGCGCTGGCCGAGCTGGTCAACATCGGCACGCTGTTCGCGTTCGTGGTCGTCTCGGCGGGGGTGCTCATCCTGCGCCGCACCCGCCCGGACCTGCCGCGCGCCTTCCGCACCCCGCTGGTGCCGCTCGTGCCGGTCCTGTCCATCCTGGCCTGCCTCTACCTGATGCTGAACCTGCCCGTGGAGACCTGGCTGCGCTTCCTGGCCTGGATGGTCCTGGGCATGGCCGTCTACTTCCTGTACGGCCACCGGCACAGCCGCATGAACCGCCCCACCCCCCAGACCGAGCCGCCGCTCCCCACCGGCTGACCCCGCCCGCGAGGGCCGGGGGTCACTCGAAGCGGAGGCGCAGGGTCATGTCGGACAGCGCGGCCGACCGGGCCGGGGGGAAGCGCAGGACCACGGTCCGCAGGACGCCCAGCGTGTCCACGTGGGCGTACACCCGGCCCTCGTCGCCGCCGGGCAGCCGCACCCGGCGGTAGCGGCCGGCCGGCAGGTTCCCGATCCGCGCCGTGCCCTCCTCGACGAGCGCCGCCGACGGGGACAGACCCTCGGCGGAGCGGTCCAGGACGCGGCGGAGCGCGTACCCGACCCGCGCGGGCGTCGGCGGCGTGGCCAGCACGGTCACGCGCACGGCGAGCTCCTCCCGGCCGTCGGCCGAGCGGATGCGGACCTCGCCCGGCGCGGCGGCGGCGAGCTTCCACGCGGGCGGGCGGCAGGTCCGGAACCCGCCGATCGGGTCGTGGTACGGCGTGAGCGCGGGCCCCTCCGGCCGCGTGGTCGTGTCGGAGGCGACGCGGCGTTCCCCGGCGTACAGGTCGACCCGGTACTGGCCGCGCACGGGGCAGTTCCAGTCGAAGAAGTGCTTGCCGGCCCGGCCGTCCCACGCCTCGAACGCGCTGACCTGGTGCAGCTCCAGCCAGTCGGCCCCCTCGTCGGCCCGGTGGTAGACCAGCCAGGCCAGCCGCGCGTTCCGCGGCAGCCCGGCCGCGGTCATGCGCGCCTCGACGCTGGAGCCGTACGCCGTCACCTGGAAGCCGGTCACGGACGGGTTCCCCGGCGGCGTCCCGGCGGGCGCGCGGCTGTCGGCCTCGGCCCGGACCAGGCGGCCCTGCAGGCGGCGGACCAGCGCGATCCGCTCGGGGGACTGCCTGGCGAGCGTGTCGAGCGTGGTGCGGGCCGAGGCGTACAGCTCCAGCCGCTCCTCGGCGCGGTGGCGCCCGGCGATCAGCCGGGTCAGCCGGTCGAACACCCTGGCCGCCTCGGCCTCCCGGCCCTGCCCGGCGACCGCGAGCAGCAGGTTGATCCACGGGATCGGCGGCGCGGGGTTGAGCTCGATCGCCCGCCGGGCGTGGTCCTCGGCCCGCGCGTAGTCCTCCAGGTGGAAGTAGTTCCCGCTCTGGTTGGTCAGCGTCAGGTAGTCGCCGCCGCCCAGCTCGATGGCCCGCTCCAGGTCCGCGATCGCGGCGCGGCGGCTCGCGGGCCGGGCGGTGCTGAACACGAAGGAGGACTGGGCGCGGTCGGGGCTGTCCACCAGGATGCGCGCCTGCGCCCGTCGCTGGTAGGCCGCCGCGTAGTCGGCGCGGGCCCGCAGCGCGGCGTCGTACTCCCGCAGCGCCGTCTCGAAGTCGCGCAGCGAGTAGGCCCGGTCGCCGCGGGCCAGCGCCGAGATGGCGCGCTCGGGGGTGCGGGGGACGGGCATGGCGAGCACGGCGAAGGTCCCCAGCAGGCAGAGCCCGGTGATCGCGGCGGCCGGCCGGACGAGGTGGCGGCGGACCCCGGGGGCGACGGTCAGCGACAGGCCCAGCAGCGCGAGCGCGACGGCCAGCAGCGTGATCCCGGCGATGTACAGGTCGCTCTTGTCGCCCCAGGCCGCGGCGGTCTCCTGCGCCGCCTGCTGCCGGAGCGTGCCGGCGTGCGGGCCGGCGAACAGGTCGGCCGACAGCGTCTCGACCGGCCCGGCCGGCCCGGCCGCCCGGCCGTTCCGATCCGCCCGCGTCAGCGGGGACACGTCGGCCAGCCGCCGGTAGGCCCGGTCCCAGGCTTTGGCCCGCTCCCGGTCCTCGGCCACGCCGAGCAGCAGCTCCCGCGTGGCGGCCTGGTCGCGGCGGCGGCCCACCGTGAACGCCTCGGCGTGGTTGTCCAGGTTCTCCTGGAACGTCACCGACGCGGCGTTCTGCCGCGCCATCGCCGTGATCGCCGCCCGCTGGGCCTCGCGCGCGCCGATCTCCTCGTTTGCCGAGGACGCCGCGGCGGCGTACCCCAGCAGGCCGCCGAACAGCGCGATCAGGCTGACGGCCAGCGCGACCCGGCGTTTGTGCGGCGACTCGACCTCGTCCACCTCGGGCACGGCCAGCTCCGGCCCGGGCACGTCACGCCCCCTGCCACAGGAACGCCTGCCACACCACGGTGGCCGCGATCAGCGCGTACGAGGCCGCCGCGACGACCAGTAGCGGCCCGCGCAGCCGTACGTGGGCCATCCGGGTCACGGTGAGCACGACCAGCACCACCAGCAGGGCGACCGCGGCCATGGCCAGGCGGGTGGAGCGGGCGTGCTCGGCGTCGGCGCGGGCGGCGGTCCGCGCGGGCTGGTCGGCGGCGGGGGAGTAGGCGTCGGCCGACTGGCGCAGCGCCTCGGCCAGCTCGCCGTACCGGAGCCGGGACTCCGCGCCGTCCCAGGCGACGTAGGGGCCCAGATAGCCGACGCGGGACTCGGCGGCGTACTCCAGGGCCAGGCGGCGCAGCCCGGCGGCCCGGCCGGGGTCTTCGGCGGCCTCCGCGTCGGCCTCGGCCGCCAGGGAGCGGTACCGGCCCAGGCGGCGGCCCTCGCCGCGCACCTGGGCGTCGGTCTTGGTGCGCTCGGCCTCCACCTGGACGGTCTGCACGACCGCCAGCCGGTCGGTCTCCACGGCCTCCGCGGCGGCCATGACGGACAGGAACGTGACGAGGGCGCTGGTCACGGTCACCACCGCCATGGCGGCGGCGACCGGAAGCTCATAGGGCCCCGCGGCGGCCATAGACACATTAGGGACCGGCGCGGCGTTCCCGGCAAGAGAGGACTCCATCGCCTGTGACCGGCCCCGGAACCCGGGCCGGGCGGCCTGACACGCGTGATGACAGGCTCGCCTGCCTGGTCGTGGTGCTCGTGTCGTTCCCGAGTCCGGCGGGCACGGCGCCGGGCGCGGCCCGCGCGAGCGCCGAGGGTGCGCACGCCAGTAGTTACCGACCAGTAGCATTCGTTGGTGGAGGCTACCCACCAACGAGGAGCAGACCGTGCCACGACAAGCACGTGACGTCGTATTCGTCGACGGTGTGCGCACGCCGTTCGGCAAGTCGGGCCCCAAGGGCCTGTACGCCGAGACGCGCGCCGACGACCTGGTCATCCGGGTCATCAGGGAACTGATGCGGCGGAACCCCAACCTGCCGCCCGAGCGGGTGGACGAGGTGGCCATCGCGGCCACCACCCAGATCGGCGACCAGGGCCTGACGATCGGCCGCAGCGCCGCCGTGCTGGCCGGGCTGCCCAAGTCGGTGCCGGGCTTCGCCATCGACCGCATGTGCGCGGGCGCGATGACCGCCGTCACCTCGGTGGCCGGCGGCATCTCCTTCGGCGCCTACGACGTGGCGATCGCCGGGGGCGTGGAGCACATGGGCCGCCACCCGATGGGCGAGGGCGTGGACCCCAACCCCCGGTTCCTGGCCGAGAAGCTGGTGGACACGAGCGCCCTGGTCATGGGCATGACCGCCGAGAACCTGCACGACCGGTACCCGGCGATCACCAAGGAGCGCGCCGACGCCTACGCCGTCGCCTCCCAGGAGAAGGTCGCCAAGGCGTACGCCGACGGCAAGATCCAGCCGGACCTGGTCCCGATGGCCGCCCGCAAGGCCGCCGAGGGCTGGGGCCTGGCCACCGTGGACGAGGCCCCGCGCCCCGGCACCACGCTGGAGGGCCTGGCCGGCCTGAAGACCCCGTTCCGCCCGCACGGCCGCGTCACCGCCGGCAACGCCTCGGGCATCAACGACGGCGCGACCGGCTGCATCGTGGCCGCCGCCGACGTCGCCGGGGAGCTGGGCCTGCCGGTCCGGATGCGCCTGGTGTCGTACGCCTTCGCGGGCGTGGACCCCGAGGTGATGGGCGTCGGCCCGATCCCCTCCACCGAGCGCGCGCTGCGCCAGGCCGGGCTGTCGATCTCCGACATCGGCCTCTTCGAGATCAACGAGGCCTTCGCCGTCCAGGTGCTCGCCTTCCTCGACCACTTCGGCCTGGCCGACGACGACCCCCGGGTCAACCCGTACGGCGGCGCCATCGCCTTCGGGCACCCGCTGGCCTCCTCCGGCGTGCGCCTGATGACCCAGCTCGCCCGCCACTTCGAGGAGCACCCCGAGGTCCGCTACGGCCTGACCACGATGTGCGTCGGCATGGGCATGGGCGGCACGGTCATCTGGGAGAACCCCCACTGGGAGGGCAAGTGAGCAACATGGACACCTGGCGCTCCCTGCTGCTGGAGCGGGAGAGCGACGAGGTCGTGACCAGCGCCCTCGTACGCGACGTGGAGCTGCCGCACGGCGCGGGCACGATGGCCCTCATCACGCTCGACAACGGCTTCGACCACACCAAGCCCAACACCTTCGGGCCCAAGGGCCTGCTCTCGCTGAACGAGGCGCTCGACGCGATCGCGGCCCGGTCGGACCTCGCGGCCGTCGGCCTCGTCGGCAAGCCGTTCATCTTCGCGGTGGGCGCCGACCTCAAGCAGATCGGGACCGTGACCTCCCGCGAGGAGGCCGAGGCGATCGCCGCCTTCGGCCACGCGGTGTTCAAGCGGTTCCGCGAGCTGGGCGTGCCCTCGTTCGCGTTCGTCAACGGCGCGGCGATGGGCGGCGGCCTGGAGATCGCGCTGCACTGCGACTACCGGACGATCTCCTCCGGGGTGCCCGCGCTGTCGCTGCCGGAGTGCTTCCTCGGCCTGGTCCCGGGCTGGGGCGGCACGCAGCTCCTGCCGAAGCTGGTCGGGCCGGAGAAGGCGATCAAGCTGATCGTCGAGAACCCGCTCAACCAGAACCGCATGATCAAGGGCCCGCAGGCGTTCGAGCTGGGCGTCGCCGACGCGATGTTCGAGCCCGCCGACTTCCTGGAGGAGTCGCTGCGCTGGGCCGCCCGCGTGCTCACCGGTGACGTCACCGTCGAGCGCGAGCCGTACGCCGGGGACTGGGACGCGGCCGTGGCCGCCGCGCGCGGCCTGGTGGACCTGAAGCTGCGGGGCGCCTCGCCCGCGCCGTACAAGGCCCTGGACCTGATCGCGCTCGCGAAGACCGCGTCGCTGGACGAGGGCTTCGCCGCCGAGGACCGGGCGCTCGCCGACCTGATCATGTCGGACCCGCTCCGGGCCGGGGTGTACTCCTTCGACCTGGTGCAGCGCCGGGCCAAGCGGCCGGTCGGCGCGCCGGACAAGTCCCTCGCGCGCAAGGTCACCAAGGTCGGCGTCGTGGGCGCGGGCCTGATGGCCTCCCAGCTCGCCCTGCTCTTCGCGCGCCGCCTCCAGGTGCCCGTCGTCATGACCGACCTGGACCAGTCCCGGCTGGACAAGGGCGTGGCGTACGTCGCCGCCGAGGTGGACAAGCTGCTGGCCAAGGGCCGGATCTCGGCCGACGAGGCCAACCGGCTCAAGGCCCTGGTGACCGGCTCGCTGACCAAGGACGCCTTCGCCGACGCCGACTTCGTCATCGAGGCGGTCTTCGAGGAGATGTCGGTCAAGCAGCAGGTGTTCGCCGAGGTCGAGGAGGTCGTCTCGGCCGAGTGCGTGCTCGCCACCAACACCTCCTCGCTGTCCATCACCGAGATGGCGGCCAAGCTGCGGCACCCCGAGCGGGTCGTGGGCTTCCACTTCTTCAACCCGGTCGCGGTCCTGCCGCTCCTGGAGGTCATCCGGGGCGAGAAGACCTCGGACGAGACGCTGGCCACGGCGTTCGCCGTCGGCAAGTCGCTGAAGAAGTCCTCCGTCCTGGTCGCCGACGCCCCCGCGTTCGTGGTCAACCGGATCCTCACCCGCTTCATGGGCGAGGTCGCCAAGGCCGTGGACGAGGGCACCCCGATCGAGGTCGCCGACCACGCGATGGACGAGCTGGGCCTGCCCATGTCGCCCTTCGTGCTGCTCCAGCTCGTCGGCCCGGCCGTCGCGCTGCACGTCGCCGAGACCCTGCACGCCGCCTTCCCCGAGCGCTTCTACGTCTCGGAGAACCTCGGCAAGCTCGTCGCGGCGGGCAAGTCCGGCTTCTACGGCCCGGACTTCCAGATCGACCCGGAGGTCCGCGAGATCTTCTCCGGCGGGACGAACCCGTCCACGGCCGACGAGGTGCGCGGCCGGGTCCTCGCGGCCCTGGCCGACGAGATCCGCCGCATGCTCGACGAGGGCGTCGTCGCCGAGGCGCAGGACATCGACCTGTGCATGATCCTCGGCGCGGGCTGGCCGTTCCACCTGGGCGGCATCACCCCGTACCTCGACCGCACCGGCGTCGCCGAGCAGGCCACCGGCGCCCGCTTCCTGCCCAAGGGCGTCGCCTCCCTCCCGTAGCGCGCCCGCGCCGTGACCCGGGGCCGGCCCCGCCACCAGGCGGGACCGGCCCCGCTCCCTTCCCGGCCGGCGCCCGCGTCGGCCTCGGCGCCCGTGTCAGAGCCGGAGCCGGCCCCTCTCGGACCCGGCCCCTCTCAGGCCCGGCCCTCGGGCCCGGCCCCTCGGACCCGGCCCTCAGACCGGCCTCAGCGACGGCGGGCGAGGCGCGGGCGGAGGCGTACGGCCGCGCCGGCGAGGACCAGGAGCGCCAGGGCGGCGATCCCGGCGACGGCGTACGGCGTGAGGCCCGCCCCTCCGGCGGACGCCCTGGCCGGGCCCGGGGCGGCGGCGGGGGCGCCCGCGGGCGGCACGCCGTACCCGACGAAGCGGCCCTCGCGGTCGAGCGGCGGGCGGATGACGTCCCACTCGTCGCGCCAGAAGTCGCTCCTCGGGATCCGCCCGGGGTCGTTGAACCGCATCGCGCCGGGCACGGTCAGCGTGCCGACCTCGAACGGCTCGAACGGGCCCTGGATCCCCTCGACCCGCCAGACGCCGCGGGGCACCGCGATCGCGGCCGCGTAGTGCGCCTTCTCCCGCAGCGCGAGGCCCGCGAACTCCAGCCGCCGCCCCTGCGGCCCGGTCAGCCGCAACGCGGTCCGCATGTCGGCCTCCGGCCCGGAGTAGGGGTGGTCGCCGTGCTGGAGCACCCAGTACCCGATGGTGTACCCCCGGTCCGGCTGGAACCGGGCGGGCAGCGGGTCCAGATACGTGACCGCCCAGTTGCCCGCCCCCGCCCGGGCGGGCGCGCCCGCGAGAGCCGAGACCAGCAGGACCCCGGCCACGAGCACGACGCGCGTGAATCGGTTCATGACGACCTCCCGCCCTGCCTACACCGCCCCCGCCCGGGAGGTTCCCGATCGGCGCCGGGAGCCGCCGGGCGGGCGGCGTGCGGGAGTCAGGCCTCGCCCTTGGCCTCCAGCCTGGACAGGGCCTTGGCGATCGGGTGGGCGGTCAGGGCGATCTGCCACTCGCGGGCGCCGAGGGAGCGGAGGCGGTCCGCGACCGACAGGTCGGTCACCGGGTCCGGGGGCTCCCAGGTGAGGCGGCGGACCGCGTCGGGCTGGAGCAGGTTCTCCGTGGGCATGCGGTGCTCGTCGGCGAGCGCGGCGACGGCCGTGCGGGCGGCCGACAGGCGGCGCGCGGCGGCCGGGTCGCGGTCGGCCCAGCGGTTGGCCGGGGGCGGGCCCTCGCCCGGACCGGCCGACTGGGGCAGCACCGACTCCGGCAGCGTCCGGGCCCGGTTGATCGCCGAGAGCCAGGACTGGAGGTGGCGCCGGGCCACCCGCCCGGTGAACGGCGTGATCGCGGTCAGCGACTTGGCCCCGCGCGGCATCTCCATCGCGGCCGTCACGATCGCCGAGTCCGGCAGCACCCGGCCCGGGGCCAGGTCCACCTCACGGGCGATCTGGTCGCGCAGCGTCCACAGCTCCCGCACCACGGCCAGCGCCCGGCGGTTGCGCACCCGGTGGATGCCGGAGGTGCGCCGCCACGGGTCGCTGCGCGGCGGGGCGGGGACGGCGTTGAGCACGGCGGCGAACTCCTCGACCGCCCACTCCAGCTTGCCCTCCTCGGCGAGCTGCTCGGCCAGCAGGTCGCGCAGCTCGATCAGCACCTCGACGTCGAGGGCGGCGTAGCGCAGCCAGTCCTCGGGCAGCGGGCGCGTGGACCAGTCGGCGGCCGAGTGGCCCTTCTCCAGCCGCAGCCCGAGCAGGTTCTCGACCATCGTGCCCAGCCCCACGCGCTCGTAGCCGAGCAGCCGGCCGGCCAGCTCGGTGTCGAACAGCAGCCGCGGCCGGAACCCGACCTCGGCCAGGCACGGCAGGTCCTGGTTGGCGGCGTGCAGCACGACCTCCGCGTCGGCCAGCGCCGCGTCCAGGTCGGACAGGTCCGGGCAGGCGATCGGGTCGATCAGCGCCGTGCCCGAGCCCGCCCGGCGGAGCTGCACCAGGTAGGCGCGCCCGCTGTAGCGGTAGCCGGAGGCGCGCTCGGCGTCCACGGCGACCGGGCCGTGGCCCGCCGCGAAGGCGCGCACGACGGCGTCCAGGCCCCGCTGCGTGGCGGTGACCGGCGGAATCCCTTCGCGCGGTTCGAGGAGGGGGATGGCCTCGGGCCGCACGGTGTGCTCAGCGTCCGTGACGCCCCCCGCGGTCGGGCCCCCCGCCCAGGGGGGTGACGCCGTCGGGCACCGGCGGCATGCCGGCGGCCATGCACATCAGGTCGCACCAGGCGGAGACGTGCGCGGCCAGCTCCTCGTCCGCGGGGGACCAGGAGGCGCGCAGCTCCAGCTCGGTCGTGGGGGGATCGCCGCTCTTGTCGCCGAAGCCCTCGGAGACGGCACGCGTCACCGTGCCGCCGGCCGCGCTGAACGCGGCGCCGTTGCCGTCGAGCGACTCGGTGAGCCAGCTCCACACGACGGGGCCGAGCAGCGGGTCCTCGGTGATCTCCGGCTCCATGTCGGCGCGGACGTACGCGACCAGGCGGAACGCGCCGTCCCAGCCGCGCTGCCCGTCCGGGTCGTAGAGCACGATCAACCGTCCCACCGCCAAGTCCACGTCATCACGGTAGACGGTGGCGGCGAGCGCCGCCGCATAGGGGGCCAGGCGCTGGGGGGCGGGGATGTCCTCCAGCTCGACCTCGGGGCGGATCCGCGCCTCGCGCAGGCTCGCGACCGCGCGCTCGAATACGGCGGGCGGGCGGGGTGTGTCACCGAGGGTCATGTGCGAAGGGTAGGTCGTCGGAGCGGATGAGGGACGTTCGGGCTCGCCGGAGGGCCGGGATCCCGTGATGGCGGGAGAACCAGGAGAGGGGGTCATGGAGGCCGATCAGGCGACCGCCGGCTCGTGGCGCCCGGAGGGGCGCCCAGTCCGCCCGAACACGCGATCCTCGCCGGCGGCGGCGCGGGGCCGGCTTCGACGCGGGGGAGAGAGGTTCATCTCGGGCTTGCCTTTCGTCGTGTTCGTGATCCGACGTTGACACGTCAGGGCGGCATTTGGGGGGAGCCCGCGCGGCGTGTCCGAAAGTTGTTTGTCTCAATTCGGGCGCGACGCCGGGCGGCCGCGGGCACCCCGGACCGGCGACCGGGGCGAGGGGACCTTGTGGGACGATCGAGGGTGTGACATCTGAGCTCGCCGACTCTCCGTTCCTGCGCGCCTGCCAGCGCCAGGCCGTGCCGTACACCCCCGTCTGGTACATGCGCCAGGCGGGCCGCTCGCTGCCCGAATACCGCGCCGTCCGCGAGGGCGTGCCGATGCTCACGGCCTGCACGCGGCCGGACATGGTCGTGGAGATCACGATGCAGCCGGTGCGGCGCTACTCCGTGGACGCCGCGATCTTCTTCAGCGACATCGTGGTGCCGCTGCGCGCGATCGGCGTGGACCTGGACATCAAGCCCGGGGTGGGCCCGGTGGTGGCCGCCCCGATCCGCGACGCCGCCGACGTGCGCCGGCTGCGCCCGATCGAGCCCGGCGACGTGCCGTACATCACCGAGGCCATCGGCGCGCTGGTCAAGGAGCTGGGGGCGACGCCGCTGATCGGTTTCGCGGGCGGGCCGTTCACGCTCGCGTCCTACCTGATCGAGGGCGGGCCGTCGAAGAACCACGAGCGCACCAAGGCCATGATGTACGGCGAGCCCGAGCTGTGGAACTCGCTCATGGACCGGCTCACCGACATCACCCTGGAGTGGCTGCGCATCCAGGTCGGGGCGGGCGCGTCGGCGATCCAGCTCTTCGACTCCTGGGTCGGCGCCGTCGCGCCCGAGGACTACCGGACATACGTCCTGCCGCACAGCCGCCGCGTCTTCGAGGGCCTGGCCGACCTGGACGTGCCGCGCATCCACTTCGGCGTGGGCACCGGCGAGCTGCTGCGCCTCATGGGCGAGGCGGGCGCCGACGTGGTGGGCGTGGACTGGCGCGTGTCCCTCGACGAGGCCGCCCGGCGCGTGGACCCGGGCAAGGCCCTGCAGGGCAACCTCGACCCGGCCGTGCTGTTCGCCCCCTGGGAGGTCGTCGAGCGCCGCGCCCGCGACGTGCTCGCCCGGGGCCGCACCGCCGAGGGCCACGTCTTCAACCTCGGCCACGGCGTGCTCCCCAACACCGACCCGGACCAGCTCACCCGCCTGACCGAGTTCGTCCACGAGCACTCCGCCCGCTGACGCCGGGCTCGCCTCTCCCGCCCGCCGCACGGCCTCCCCGCGACGCCGTACGGCGGGCGGGGGCGTTCCCGGGGGCGGTGCGAGGCCGTCCGGGACGGTGCGGGGGCGGTGCGAGGCCGTCCGGGCGGTGCGCGGGCCATGCGGGGCGGTGGGGCGGCCGTGCGGGGGCTCTAGGTGTCGTCGCGGGCCTTGCTGGGCTGGACGCGCTTGGGCTCGCCGGGCATCTTGGGGTAGTCCGGGGGATAGGGGAGGTCGCCCAGGCGCTCGTCGCGCTCGTCGCGCTCGGCCCACTCCAGCAGGAGCTCGATCGAGTGGCGGGGGCCCTCGGCCACGCCCGCGTGCAGGTCGCCCAGCTCGGCGAAGCGCGCGGGGACCGTGGCCACGGTGAAGTCCTCGGGGCTGACGTCGTCGATCTCGTCCCAGCGCAGGGGCGTGGAGACGGGGGCGTTCGGGCGCGGGCGCACGGAGTAGGCGGAGGCGATGGTGCGGTCCCTGGCCATCTGGTTGTAGTCGATGAAGATCTTCTCGCCGCGCTCCTCCTTCCACCACTTGATCGTCACCTGGTCCGGCATGCGCCGCTCCATCTCCCGGCCCAGGGCGATCAGCGCGCGGCGGGCCTGGGTGAAGTCCCAGCGGGGCTCGATCGGCACGTAGACGTGGAGCCCGCGCCCGCCCGAGGTCTTGGGGTACCCCTGGAAGCCCAGCTCGTCCAGCAGCCCGCGCAGCACGTGCGCCACCCGGACGGCGTCGGCGAAGCCGGTCCCCGGCTGCGGGTCCAGGTCGATGCGGAGCTGGTCGGGGTGGTCCACGTCGGGGCGGCTCACCGGCCACGGGTGGAAGGTCAGCGTGCCCAGGTTCGCCGCCCACGCGACCACCGCCAGCTCGGTCGGGGCCACCTCGTCGGCGTGGCGCCCGCTGGGGAACGCGATCCGCGCCGTCTCGACGTACTCGGGCGCGCCCTTGGGGATCCGCTTCTGGTAGAAGGCGTCGCCCCGGTTGTCCTGGCGCGTGGAGAGCTTCGCCCCCTCGAACACCCCGCCGGGCCACCGTTCGAGCGTGGTCGGCCGCTCCCGCAGCGCGCCGAGGATCCCGTCCCCGACGGCCAGGAAGTACCGCACGACGTCGAGCTTCGTCAGCGCGCGGCCGGGGAAGTCGGGGAAGTAGGGCTTGTCGGGGTTGCTCACCCGGACCGAGCGCCCCCCGACCTCGATCTCGATGTACGGCGATGCCATGATCCCCACGCTACCCGCGGCGGCGGCCGTACGAACACCGCGAATCGCCAGGGAGCGGGCGGCGGGCGCGGCGGGCATGAGGGGGTCCGTCCCGGGGCTGCCCGGCGGCGGGACCAGGCGCCCGCGCGGGACGGACCTCCGACCGCCCGCCGCGCCCTGCCGCGCCCTCCCCGGCGCGCCGGCGCGATCGCCCGGTGACGCCCAGCACGGGTAAGTGCCACCGGCGGAAACGGGCGGTCTGCCTCATACCGCGAGGATGATGAGATCACCCCCACGCCTATAAAGACGCCGAAACGGACCGAAAGGATGCATGGGCTGTAGCGTCGGAGTATGGACAAGGTTGTGAAGAGTGAAGCGGAGTGGCGCAAAGAGCTGACTCCGGAGGAATATCGGGTGCTCCGGCAGGCGGGCACGGAGGCGCCGTGGACGGGGGAGTACGTCGACACGAAGACCGTGGGGGTGTACCGGTGCCGGGCCTGCGGCAACGAGCTGTTCCGGTCGGAGACGAAGTTCGACTCCCACTGCGGCTGGCCATCGTTCTTCGCGCCCGCCGACTCGGACGCGGTGACGCTGCACGAGGACACCTCGCTCGGGATGACGCGGACCGAGGTGCGCTGCGCCCGCTGCGACTCCCACCTCGGCCACGTCTTCCACGGGGAGGGCTACCCCACGCCGACCGACGACCGGTACTGCATCAACTCGATCAGCGTGACGCTGGAGCCGGCGGGGGAGTAGCCGTCAGCCCTTGGGCTCGGGGTAGGTGACCTTGCAGGTCTTGTCCTTGGGGCCGAGGATGTTCGCCAGCACGGGGTTGCCGTTCTCGCCGAACCGGGCCTGCACGAAGATGACCGGCCTGGTCACGCCGCGCTCGTCCCGGAGGTACTCCCGGGCGCGCTCGCACAGCGTGATCGCCTCCTTGGAGTTGTCGGCCGACTCGGGCAGGTCGGTGTAGACGCGGAAGTACCCGCCCACGTTGCGGATGTCCTTGACCCGCTTGACCGCCTTGTCGTCCCGCCCCCAGCGGTCCCAGAAGTACTGCAGGGCCGCCGTGTCCGACTTGTCCGCCGCCGGGTCCTTCGCGCCCGGCGGCGGCGCGGCGGCCTCGGGCACGTCGTTCCGGGCGGCCTGCGGCCTGATCTCGGGCGTGGCGGTGACGGCGGGCCGGCCTCCCGCCGCGTCGCCCGCCCGCGCGGGGCGCTGCGACTTCACCAGCACGTAGACGGCCCCGACGACGAACGCCGCGACCACGATCCCGACCAGTCCGGCGACGGCCTTGACCAGCGGGCCCGGGCGCTTCCCATCGCGGCGACGGCGCCCGCGCCCGGTGCGCGCGGCCGCTTCGTCCTCGCCGCCGGCCGCGCCGGTCGCGGGCCCGGCCGGGCCGGTCGCCGAGCCGGTCGCGGGCCCGGTCGCGGGCGCCGCCTCGCCGGGGCCCGGGGCCGTACGCGGGCCCGTGCCGTGCTCGTCGCGGTCGCGGCCCCTGCGGCCGCCCGCCCGATGCCCTCCCCCAGGCACGACGTGCTCCCTCCCGTTGACGTCTTCCCGGCCGTGCGGCCGGGCCGGGCGCCGCACGCGCGGCGGCGCCCCTGGTGCGCGGTGGACCCGGCCCGCCCGGCGTCCGCGCGGCACGCGCCAGGCGCACTGCCGGGCGGCGCCGCGTCCTGAGGACGCGCAGGTCAGGCCATTGATCCGTGATCAAGGTCACGAAATGGTATCACCGGGGTCGGCGGAAACGCGTAACCCGACGTTACCGCCAAGTCCGGGTCAGGGCCCGGCAAAACGGCGAAGCCGCGCGGCTACGGGAGCGCGCCGACGAGCTCGGGCAGGGCCTTGCGCACGCCGGTGTAGAAGGGCACCTCCAGGCGGGTGTGCCGGCGCGCCTCGGCCGCGCGCAGGTGCCGCATGAGGTCCACGATGCGGTGCAGCTCGTCGGCCTCGAACGCCAGCATCCACTCGTAGTCGCCCAGGGCGAAGGAGGCCACGGTGTTCGACCGCACGTCGGGGTACTCCCGCGCCATCATGCCGTGCTCGGCGAGCATCGCCCGGCGCTCGGCGTCGTCCAGGAGGTACCACTCCAGGGAGCGCACGAAGGGGTAGACGCACACGAATCCGCGCGGCTCCTCGTCGGCCAGGAACGCCGGGATGTGGCTCTTGTTGAACTCGGCCGGCCGGTGCAGCGCCATGGCCGACCACACCGGCTCGCAGGCCCGGCCCAGGTCGGTGCGGCGGAACCGGTGGTAGACCTCCTGGAGGTCCTCCGCCGCGGGGGCGTGCCACCAGAACATGAAGTCCGCGTCGGCCCGGAAACCCGCCACGTCGTAGCAGCCCCGGGTGGCGACGTCCTTCTCCGCCGCCTGGGCGAACAGGTCCCCGACCTCCTCGGCCAGGCCCTCCGATCGGTCCGAGACGCACTCCCGGACCTTGAAGACCGACCACATGGTGTAGCGGATGACCTGGTTGAGTTCACGCGCCTTGAGCTTGGGGCTGTCTTCCGTCATGCCGCCATTCTCCCCCCGGATCCAGGTGGTCCAGCACCCGGCCCGCCGCTGTGCGCGCCGTGGCGACGCAGGCCGGGATGCCCACCCCGTCGTACGCCGCCCCGCAGACGGCCAGCCCGGGCTGCGCGGCGACCGCCGCCCTGATGCGCGCGACCCGGTCGAGGTGGCCCACGGCGTACTGCGGCAGCGCCCCGCCCCAGCGGGTGACGCGGGTCCCGCGGGGCAGGCCGCGCACGCCGCTGGTCTCGGCCAGCTCGGCCATGGCGGCGGCGACCAGCTCGGCGTCGTCGCGCTGGAGCGCGCGCTCCTCGCCGAGACGGCCGATCGAGCAGCGGACGACCACCAGGTCCCGGTCGTACTCCCGCAGGTGGGGCCACTTGGCCGTGGTGAACGTCACGGCCTTGACGGTCCGCCTCTCCACCGGCGGCACGAGGTACCCGCTGCGGTCCAGCGTCCCCGGGAAGGCCGCGCGGGGGTAGGCGAGGGTGACGATGGCCATGCTGGAGTACTCGATCCGCGCCAGCTCGGCCGCCGCGCCCGGGACGTCCTCAGCCAGCAGGCGGGAGGCGGGCGCGGCGGGCACCGCCAGGATCACCGCGTCGGCCTCGACCACCTCGGGGGACCGGGTGGGCCCGACCGTGAGCCGCCAGCCGGTGGGCGTGCGGCGGAGCTCGCGGACCATGGCGCCCGTGCGGACGTCGGCCCCCGACAGGGCGGCGACCGCGGGCGGCAGCGTGCCCATCCCGCCGTCCAGCGCGGTGAACACCGGGCCGGCGTCGCGCGGGGTCTCGTCGCGGATCTCCTGCGCCGCCTCCAGCAGCGACCGGTGCGTGCGGGCGGCGGCGGCCAGGCGCGGCATGGTGGCGTCCAGCGACAGGTCCTCGGCCCGGCCCGCGTAGACGCCGCCCAGCATGGGCTCGACCAGCCGTTCCACGACCTCCGGGCCCAGGCGGGCGCGGATGTAGGCGGCCACCGGCACGTCGCTGGTGACCGGCGTCGCGGGCAGCACGCGGTCGAGCGGAACGCGGGCGAGCCCGGCGGGGGAGAGCACCCCCGAACGGGCGAGCGCGGCCAGGTCGGCCGGGACGCCCATCACCGACCCCTCCGGCATCGGCCGCAGCTCGCCGCGGGACCACACGCCCGCCGCGAGCGTGCCGGGGTCCCGGAGCCGGTCGCCCAGCCCGGCCGCGCGCGCCAGGTCCCGGCCCTCGGGCCGCCGCGCCAGCATCGACTCCGCGCCCTCGTCCACCGGCACCCCGGCCACCTCGGACACGCTCAGCTTGCCGCCGACGCGCGGCGCGCCGTCCAGCACGCTGACGCGGACCCGGCCGCCGCCGTCCCGTCCGAGGTACCACGCCGCGGCCAGCCCCGCGATCCCGCCGCCGACCACCACCACGTGGTACGGCGGCGCCGACACGTCCCGTTCTCCCTGTCCCGGCCCCATGGCATCCGACGGTACCGGCCCCGGGTCACCGTACGGCCTCCGGCCCGGCCCGGGGCAGCCTCCGGCCCGGGGCGGCGGGGACGGGAGTGACCGGCGGTGCGGCGTGACCGCGCCGCACGCGATCCGTGACGCCATCGTGACTGCGGATCACGCAACGGCGGGCCTTCCGCCGCCGTCTCACCCGTATGAGGACCAAACAAGCGATCGTCATCGCCGCGACAGGTCTCATCGCGCTCACGGCCGGATGCGGGGGCTCCGGCGGGAGCGGCGCGGGCGGCGCCGAATCGGCCGCGAAGCCCCCCGCCTCCGGCGCCCGGGACGAGGTGACCGCCGGGAACGCGCCCGGCGAGGCCCCGGCGGGCCGGCCGGGCCAGGAGGGCCAGGAGGGCCGGCAGGTCAGGATCGCGGACCAGAAGCTGGTGTACACGGCGAACCTGCGCGTCCAGGCCGGCGACGTGCCCGCCGCCGCCGAGAAGGCCAAGCAGATCGTCGCCGGGGCGGGCGGGTACGTCGCCGACGAGAAGAGCTTCGCCGGCGGCGCGGGGGAGGGCGGGCACAGCAGCGCGAACCTCGTCTTCAAGGTGCCCCCCGACCGGTACGCCCCCGTGCTCCAGCGGCTCGGCGCCGAGCTGGGCAGGCGCGAGGAGCTGCAGCAGAGCACCGAGGACGTCACCGAGCAGGTCGCCGACGTGGACAGCCGCCTGAGGTCGGCGAAGAGCTCGGTCGAGCAGCTCCGCTCGATGCTGAGCCGCGCCAAGACCATCGGCGAGGTGCTCAGCGTCGAACGCGAGATCTCCTCGCGCCAGGAGGAACTGGAGGCCCTCCAGGCCCGCCAGAAGGCCCTGGCCGCGCGGACCGGCATGGCCACGATCACCCTGAACCTGACCGGCCCGGCCGCCAGGCCGCCTGCTCCCAGGGAGCCGCCCAAGGGCTTCCTCGCCGGCCTGTCCGCGGGCTGGTCCGCGCTGATGGCCACCGTCGAGGTGACGCTGACGGTCCTGGGCGCCCTGCTGCCGTTCCTGGTCGTGCTGGGCGTGCTCGGCGCGGCACTGCTGGCGGCCGTACGGCGCAGGCGCGCGGCGCGGCCGCGTCCCCCGGCGGGCCCGCCCCCGGCGCCGCCCGCGCCCCCGGCGCCGCCCGCGCCCCCGGTGCGGCCCCCGGGCCCCGGCGATCAGGGCCGGGCGGCCGAGCCGGACCCGGACCCGGACCCGGACCCGGACCCGGGCCCGGAACCGGAACCGGCGGGCGACCGGCGCTGACGGCCCCGGCCATTGATCAACGATCTTCGAGCCCGTATCGTGGCGGGGCCCTTGACCCGATGTCCTGACTCCGTCAGGGGCTTCCCTAGATCTCCGGAGATCACATGAGACCGTCCCCCCGCCTGTTCGGCGCCGCGATCGCGGCGGGCGCCCTGGCCCTCACGGCCGCGCCGGCGGCCCACGCCGCGGCCGCCCCCGCCAAGCCCCTCACCACCACCCAGCTCAAGGCCGCCCTCCTCACGGCCAAGGACTTCGGCAAGGGCTTCACCGCGAGCAAGGTGCAGCCGGTGAAGAACACCGTGCTGGCCAAGATGAAGACCGACAGGGCCGCCTGCAACACGGCCATCAAGCAGTACGAGAGCCTGTTCCGCTCCGGCTGGCAGGCCGCCTTCCTCGGCAAGGGCGCCACCATGGTGGCGAACCAGACCACGACCGGCGACGCGGCCAGGGTCAAGCGGATGACGGCGACGCTGCGCGCCCTCACGAAGCACTGCCACGGCGTGACGGCGGACACCGGGAGGGTGACCCGCCTCGCGCTGCCCAAGGCCGGCAACGGCACCTACGGGCTGCGCGTCACCGAGACCACCGACGAGGGCACGTTCACGCTGGACCTCGCCATCGTGCAGGTGAAGAACGGCTTCGGCGTCGTCAACAACCTCACGCTGGGCGGCAGGCACAACCCCGCCCTCACCAAGACGGCGCTGACCAGGTCGGCCGCCAAGCTCGCCCGCGTCACCCGCTGACCCCGGCCGTGGGCGGGCGGCCACGCGCGCCCGCCGATCCGGTCGTCCGCCGCCGGTCCCTCCCCGCCGCACAGCGGGGAGGGACCGGCGTTCCTCGCGAGCGGCTGCCGGCTCTCCCTATCGGCACAGCCGGGAAGATCGACACGGGATTTTGACTCCGGTAAGCTCCCATCCCGCATCTTGGTCACGGCCGGGGGGCGTTGTTCGGGTCGTGAGCGGTCACCAATCCGGGGTCGACAGGAGTCAGCTCCGTGCACGATCAATCGATGGCCGCGGACCGTCCCGATCCGCGAGACGCCGAGACCCCCGCCGAGTTCATGCTCCAGATGCGACGGCTGAAGGCCTGGTCCGGGCTCACGTTCCGGCAGCTCGAGGCGCGCGCCGTCGCCGCCGGGCGGCCCCTGCCGCACAGCACGCTCGTGGCCGCCCTGCGCCGCGACACCCTTCCCAGGGAGGAACTCGTCGCGGCCTTCGCGGCGGCCTGCGGGTGCCCCGAGGAGGGCGTCGCCCAGTGGGTCGACAGACGGAGGCGGCTGGCCATGGACCACGGCCATCGGCCGCCGCCGGACGACGCGGCGGCGGAAGCCGTACGAGACGACGACTCACCGGATGCGGATCCCGCCGCGGCCGCGCGGTCCACGCCGGGCGGCAGGTCGTACCGCCTGCCCGCGCTCGTGCTCGCCGCCGCGCTGATGGCGGCCGGCATCTGGTGGGCGATCGTCCTGGGCACCGGGGCCTCGGCGGAGGATCCGCCGCCGTCGCCCCGCCCGTCGCGGACGGCGGCGCAGCCCTCGCTCCGGCCGGCCGCCCATCTCCCCGCGTCGGCCACGGGCTTCCACCGCATTCGCCTGGTGGCCTCGGGCCGTTGCCTCTCCACGGGCCGGGGCAAGGACAGCCAGGTCAAGCAGACCACCTGTGAGCAGCGCTTCCCGCTGAGATCCGTGCGTCCGGTGGGCGACGGCACCTACCAGATCGCCACCCTCCACCCGGAGTTCGGGTCGGGGTGCATGGGGATCCGCAACGGTCAGGTCCACGACGACTGGTGCGGCGGGCGGGGCGGGAACGAGTCGGAACGCTTCTGGCTGGAGCCCGCCGCGACCGGCGGGTCCGGATACTTGATCCGCGTCGCCCACAGCTCGTTGTGCGTCGGGCTCCCGCACCCGCCGGGCCGCGAGGGGACGCCGCTGGCCCTGCTGCCCTGCGACCCCGGCGCACGCGGCCAGGTCTTCGCGTTCGAGGCGGATCCGGACAGCGTCATCCGCTGACCGCGGGATCCGCCGCCCCCTGGTTCGTTCTGGTCCGCTGAGGCCGCTGACCTGCATGGACAGACCCGTGCAAGGCGGACCGGCCACGGATCTTGTCAGCGGGCCCGGCCAGGTCGCAGGGTCGCGGGCATGACGCATCGGTGCGATCGGCTGCTGCCCCTGGGCATCGCCCTGTTGTTAGTGCTCTCGGTCCTCGTGGTGGTGTGGCCCGGCGGAACCCGGGGCGGGTCGAGGGCCGCCTCCGAGGCCCGGCCCGTCGAGGTCGAGCCCGTCGCGGCACGGCCCTTACCCGCCGACGCCGAGGCCAGTTCCGTGCGGCGTGAGCCACCCAGGGTGATCTGGCCGGCGGCCGGCGCGATCAAGGTGGAGCGGGGCGGCGCGGGCGTGGAGGTGCTCGACCGGGCGGCGGCGGCCCGGGCTGGAGTCGCCGGCCTGCTCTTCCGCGTCACCCCGGCCGCGTCCGGCCCGGTGCGCGGCTCCGCCGACTCCGGCGAGCCCGGCGCGGGGGCGGGCACCTCCCGGGTGAAGATCGATTATTCGGCCTTCGCGGGCGCGTACGGGGGCGACTGGGCGACCCGGCTGAGGGTCGTGCGGCTGGACGCCGCGGGGCGGCGGACACCGGTTCCCGCCGCGAACGACGTGGCGCGCAAGACGATGACGGCGCAGGTCGCAGACTCCGGTGGCCTGTACGCCGTCACGGCGGCGCCGAGCGGTCCGATGGGCTCCTACACGCCGACCTCGCTCGCCCCGGCCGCGACGTGGCAGGTGGGACTCCAGGCCGGGGACTTCGAGTGGTCGTACCCGATGCGGGTGCCGCCGATGCCCGGCGCCGAGCCGGAGCTGACCCTGTCGTACGCCTCGGGTGCCATCGACGGGCACGCCGCCGCGACGAACAACCAGCCCACCTGGGCGGGGGAGGGCTTCACGCTCCAGGCGGGCGGTTTCATCGAGCGGTCGTACAAGCCGTGCAAGGAGGATGGGCAGGCGGGGTCCGGCGACCTGTGCTGGGCCTCCCACGACGGGCGCGTCGTCCAGAGCGCGACCGTGGTGCTGCCCGGGCTGACCAGCGAGCTCGTGCTGGACGAGCAGTCGGGCGTGTGGAAGGCCGAGCGCGACGGCGGGTTCCGGGTGGAGCTGCTGGCCGGCGCGGCGGGCAACGGCGACGACAACGGGGAGCACTGGCGGCTGACGGGCCCCGACGGCGTTCAGTACCACTTCGGACGCAACCGGCTGCCCGGATGGGCGGAGGGCAAGGCGGAGACGAACTCGGCCTGGTCCGTCCCGGTGTTCGGCAACAACGCGGGGGAGCCCTGTCACGCGGGGACCTTCGCCGCGTCGTCCTGCGCGCAGGCCTACCGCTGGAACCTCGACTACGTGGTGACCCCGCACGGCGACGCGGCGTCGTACTTCTACCAGAAGGAGACCAACCGCTACGCGAAGAACGGCGGCGCGCCCGCCGAGTACGTGCGCGGCGGGCACCTGGAGCGCATCGACTACGGCCAGCGCGACGGCGAGGTCTATTCGTCCACCCCCGGGGCCCGGGTCGTCTTCACCGCCGCGGGCCGCTGTGTGGAGAAATCGCAGTGCACGCGGCAGACGCCGCAGGACTGGCCGGACACGCCGTGGGACCAGGCGTGCGAGGGCACGTCCTGCGCGACCGCCTCGCCGACGTTCTGGACCTCCCGTCGCCTGGCCAAGATCACGACGCAGGTCCGGGAGGGCACGGAGCTGCGCGACGTGGACTCCTGGGCGCTGTCCCACGAATACCCGGCCACCGGTGACGCCGGCAGCCCGATGTTGTGGCTGAACTCGATCACGCACGCCGGCCACGCGGGCGGCGGGACGACGTCCCTGCCGACGGTGCGGTTCGACGGCGAGAGCCTGCCCAACCGGGTCGTCGCGAACCCGCTCAACGAGCGCACGCTGAAGAAGCGCCGCATCACGAAGATCCACAACGAGCTGGGCGGGGTGACCGAGGTCACCTACGCCAAGCCCGAGTGCACCGCGGCGACGTTGCCGGCGCCCGACCGCAACACCCAGCGGTGCTTCCCCGAGTACTGGGTCCCCGAAGGGGCACCGGCTCCGGAACTGGGCTTCTTCCACAAGTACGTCGTGAGCCAGGTGATCGACCGGGACCTGCCCGGCCGCAACGCGCCCAAGGTCACGTCCTACCAGTACATCGGCGGCGCCTGGGCGCACGACGACCTGGAGATGGTGCCGGACGCCCGCAAGAGCTGGGGGCAGTGGCGCGGGTTCCTGCGGGTGAAGGTGCGCACGGGCAACGGCGCCCTCGGCGTGCCGCAGACCCTGACCGAGCACCTGTTCCTGCAGGGCATGGACGGCGACCTGAACGCCGACAAGACCCGCAAGCAGGTCACCGTCACCGACTCGCGCGGCGGCAGCCTGCCCGACCTGCCGGTCCGGCGCGGCTTCACCCGGGAGACGATCACCTACGAGGGTGACGGCGGGCCGCTGGTCTCCATGACGCTCAGCGAGCCCTGGGAGTCGTCCGCCCCGACCGCGCGGCGCGCCCGTTCATCGGGGACGCTGGCGGCGTACCTGACCGGGGTGGGCCGCGTGCAGACCAGGACCGCGCTGGCCGGCGGGGGCTTCCGCGACACCGATCTGCGGATCGGGTACGACGACCGCGGGTTCCACCGGCAGAGCGACGACCTGGGCGACGTCTCGACGCCCGCCGACGACACGTGCACCAAGGTGTCATACGCCAGGAACACGGGGCCTGGATCCTCTCGACCGTCTCCCGGGTCGAGAAGTACGGCGCGGCGTGCGCGACGACGCCGTCGTACCCGGCCGACGCGATCTCCGACACCCGCTACTTCCACGACGGTGCGACGACGCACGGCGCCGCCCCCGCCAAGGGCGACGTGACCAGGACCGAGGAGCTGTCGGGCTGGGACGCCGGGCCCGTCTACACGCCGGTGTCCCGCGCCTCCCACGACGCGCACGGGCGCGTGGTGGAGGAGCTGGACGCGCGGGACGCCAAGACCGTCACCGCGTACACGCCGGCGACGGGCGGGCCGGTTTCCGCGGTGATGACCACGAACCCGCTGGGCCACGCCCAGCGGCGCGAACTCCATCCCGCGTGGGGCCTGCCCATCGCGGAGGTGGACGCCAACGACCCGGGGACGGCGGGCGACGACCGGCGCACCGAGCTGCGGTACGACGGCCTCGGCCGGCTGGAGAAGGTCTGGCTGCCCGGCCGCGCCCTCACCACGGCGCCGAGCCGCGAGTTCGCCTACGACGTCCGCGCGGACGCCGCGTCCTCGGTGACGAGCCGCATCCTCGTCGGCGAGGGGGCCACCAGCACCGCGTTCACGCTGTACGACGGCTTCGGCAGGGAGCGGCAGACGCAGGTCAGCGCGGCCTCGGGCACCACCGGCCGCGTCCTGACGGACACGCTCTACGACTCGCACGGCAACGTGGCCTCGCGCAACGCGCCCTACTACGACCCCGACACCTCCGCAGGGAAGGTACTGGGCACTCCCGTTTCGGACATCCCCTCCCAGACCGTCTACCAGTACGACCGTGCCGGGCGGCGCATCGCGGAGATCCTGCTCTCCCGGGGCGCAGAGGTGCGGCGCACCACCACCTCGTACGGGGGGAACTGGACCGCGGTGGACCCGCCCGAGGGCGAGACGGCCACCCAGACGTTCACCGACGCCCGCGGCCGTGTCACCGAGCTGCGCCAGTTCCACGGCGGCGCGCCCGCCGGCTCCTTCGACGCCACCCGATACGAGTACGACGAGGCCGGGCGCGCGGCCAAGGTCACCGATCCGGCCGGGAACGTCTGGCGGTACGGCTACGACCTGCGCGGCCGCATGATCCGGGCCGAGCAGCCCGACCGCGGCGCCACCACCCAGACCTACGACGCGGTGGGCAACCTCACCTCGCGCACGGACGCCAGGGGCAAGACGATCACCTACGCCTACGACGCGCTCGGCCGCAAGACCGCCGCGCACGAGGGCACGGCCAAGCTGGCCGAATGGACGTACGACACCCTGTCCAAGGGGCTGCTCACCTCCTCCACCCGGTACACCGGGACGGGCGAGTACACCGTGGCGGTCACCGGGTACGACGGCCGGGACCGCCTCACCGGGCAGCGCGTGACCGTGCCCGCCTCGGACGGGTTCGGCTTCACCTCGCTCACCACCGCGCTCACCCACACCGAGGGCGACAAGCCCGCCCAGGTCACGCTGCCCGCCGTCGGGGGCCTGCCCGCCGAGACGCTCACCCACCGCTACACCGAGCAGGGCCTGCCCCTCACGCTCACCGGGGACCTGGCCGGCGGCGGCACCGCCGAGTACGGCACGGCCGAGTACAACGAGCTGGGGGAACTGGCGGCCCGCACGCACGGGGACCCGGAGCGGGCGGTGACGTCGTCCTACTCCTACGACGAGGCCACCCGCCGCCTCACCGGCGCCGCCACCTCCCACGCCCGGGAGGACGTGACGAACCTGACGTACGCCTACGACCCGGCAGGCAACGTCACCCGGCTCGCCGACGAGACGGGCGAGCCCGACGTGCAGTGCCTGCGCAACGACCACCTGCGGCGGCTGGCCGAGGCGTGGACCCCGGCGGACGGCGACTGCGCCGCCGAGCCCGCGCGGGCCGGGCTCGGCGGGCCCGCGCCGTACTGGCACGGCTTCGGCTACGACGTCACCGGCAACCGCCGTACGGAGGTCCGGCACGAGAGCGCGGGAGACCTCACCGCGACCTCCGCCCATCCGGCCCCCGGCTCCGCCCGGCCGCACGCCGTCACGTCCGTGCGCCGCTCGGGCCCGGGCGTGGACCGCACCGACACCTTCGCCCACGACGCCGCCGGGAACCTGACGAGCCGCGTGGTCGCCGGGAAGACCCAGACGCTGACCTGGGACGGTGAGGGACTGCTCGCCTCCGTGGCGGACGGCGCGACGACGGTGTCGTACGTCCACGACGCCGACGGGGCCCGGCTGATCCGCCGGGACGCCTCCGGCACCACGCTGTACGCGGGCGACACCGAGGTCACCGTGTCCGGCGGGAAGGTCACCGCGACGCGCCACTACCGGCACGGCGACCAGGTGATCGCGGCGCGGACGGGCAGCGGAGTGTCCTGGCTGGTCTCCGACCTGAACGGCACCGCGGTCGCGGCGGTCGACGCCGACACGCTCGCGGTGTCGAGGCGCCGCCACCTGCCCTCCGGCGAACTGCGCGGCCCGGCCCCGGCGAGCTGGCCCGGGCAGCGCGGATTCGTCGGCGGCATCGCGGACCCGACGGGGCTGACCCAGCTCGGCGCCCGCGCGTACGACCCGGTGACGGGGGCATTCGCCTCCGTGGACCCGGTCACCGACCACGCCGACCCGCAGCAGGTGAACGGCTACGCGTACGCCAACAACAGCCCCGTCAGCTTCATCGACGCCGACGGCCTGAGGGCGAAGAAGACGGCGAAGTCGCCGAAGTCCTCGATCCCCGTGAAGTCGAGGTCGCCGAAATCGGGGAGGTCCACGGCGTCGGCGTCCACCGGATCGGGGAGGTCCACGGCGTCGGCGTCCACCGGATCGGGGAGGTCCACGGCGTCGGCGTACACCGGATCGGCGAGGTCGTCGTCGAAGCGGGTGTCGGACAACGTCAAGCGCTCGATGCCCGGCTTCGGGCAGAGGTACGACTACGGCGGCCCGCCCGGGAGGTCGGCGTGGGGGGCGGTCACGCGCACGGGTTCCGGCGGCTCCGGCCGAGGCGGCTCCGTCTACTCCTACCCCTCCTACTCCTACTCCGGCTGGGACCAGGGCTGGGTGCTGGACGGGGACTACATGAACCACGCCTCGTACGACGCCCACTGGTACGGCGGGTACGGCGAGGCGGACGCCGGCGGCGGCGACTTCCAGGACGGTTCCGCCTTCGACACCTACGACGCGCCCGACGCCCCGTCGACCTCGCCCTGCGGGAGCTGGAGCTCGTGCCTGCCGGCCCCCAACAACGACCAGGCGCCGCCGTTCCTGACCGGGGCGCGCGCGGGCTCGCCCGACGCCTTCCACCGGCAGGTCTCCGCCCTGAAGGCCGTTCCTCCGTCCCGGCCCCCGGTGCCCGGGCCCAGCGGGCTCACCGGCCTGCAGGTGTACCTCGGTTCGCCGTCCGGCTCGGGCACGTGATGCGCCGGAGGCGCGGGGGACGGCTCACCATCCGGCCACTGGTCGCGGTCGCGGCGGTGCTCGCGCTGCTTCCGATCACCACGGGAACACCGGCCGCGCGCGCCGCGGCCGGTCCCGCCGCCCCGTCGACCCCCGGGACCTTCCCACCCGGCTCGGGGGCCGGGGCGGCGGGCCGCCCGCCGTCCCCGGGAGGGGGGTCAGGGGCCGGGGACGGCGCGGCGGGCAGGGCGGGGACGGCGGAGCCGGACCGCGCGGCGGGACGGGACGGCGGGACTCCCGAGGTGCGGGAGGCGCGCAGACTGGGCCGGCGGGTCCAGGTCCAGGGCCAGGGCACGCCTTCGACCAAGATCTTCGCCAACGCGGACGGCACGTTCACCGCCGAGTTCCACCCGCGTCCCGTCCAGGCCCGGACCGGCGGCCGCTGGACCGCGATCGACCTCACACTGACGCGGCGGCCCGACGGGCGGGTCGCGCCGAAGGCCGCCGCCGGCGAGGTCTCGCTGTCCGGTGGCGGCTCCGGGCCGCTCGCCACGGTCGGCCGCGACGGGCGGCGCTTGTCCTACCGCTGGCCGCGGCCGCTGCCCGCCCCCGAGCTGGACGGTCCCTCCGCGACGTACCGCGAGGTCTTCCCGGGAGTGGACCTGGTGGCGCGGGTGACGGAGGCCGGGTTCTCCGAGGTCCTGGTGGTCAAGAACGCCAAGGCGGCGCGCGACCCTGGGCTGCGCCGCCTGCGGGTCGGCCTGGAGGCCGCGGGCCTGACGCCGCGGGCCGGGAAGTCGGGGAGCCTGACGGCGGTCGATTCCAGGGGGCGGGCGCTGGTCACGAGCCAGCAGCCGCGGATGTGGGACTCGGGCGGGGGCCGCGCGGGGCGCTCCCTGGGGCCGCGCGAGGGCGACCGGCGCCGCGCCGTACGGGTCGACACGGGCCGCGACGCCATCGAGCTGGTGCCGGACCCGGCGCTGCTCACCGGGGCGGACACCAGCTATCCGCTCTTCATGGACGCGGTGCCTTCGGTGGTCTGGCAGCACTGGGTGCTGGTCAGCCAGGCGTATCCGACCGGATCGTGGGTGGATACGACGTACAACGCCCGCACGGGAGCGAACCCCGACGAGCTGATCAACGGCGTGTCGGCCCCCTTCTACCGGTCGTTCTTCCAGCTCTTCACCGCCCCGCTCCTCGGCAAGACGATCAAGTCCGCCAAGTTCCAGGCGTACATCGAGCGGGCCTACGACTGCACGCCCGCCGAGTGGCAGCTCTGGCAGACCGGCACGATCAGCGTCGAGACGACCTGGCAGAACCAGCCCGCCTGGCTGCGGAAGATCGGCTCCAGGACCGACTCCCACGGCGGCGATCCGGTCAAGTGCCATCCGAGCACGGTGGGCCACGACCTGAAGGACTTCCTGTCCGAGCAGGTCGCCGCCGGGGCCGAGACCCTCACCATCGGCCTGCGCGGCGCGGAGACGGCGCGCACCGGCGGCAAGGAGTTCCGCATCAGGGACCTGATCTTCGCGGTGGAGTACAACACGATCCCCGAGGTTCCCCGGCCGAAGGCGACCGGCATGCCGTGCGCCCAGGACTGGAGCGTCCACATCAAGACGACCGTCCCCGAGCTCGACGCCGTCCTGTACGACGCCGAGCAGCGCGTCCGCGCGACGTACGAGTGGCAGGCCGAGGACGGCACGCCGCTGGGGACGATCAGCACCGAGTACGGCGGGGGCGACGTCGGCCACGCGGTCACGATCCCCGATGGCGTACTGACTTCGGGCGGCCGGTACCGCTGGCGCGTGCGCGCCGACGACGGCGAGGCCACCACGGCGTGGTCGCCCTGGTGCCAGTTCAGCGTCGACACCCAGCCGCCGACCGGCACACCCGTCATCACCTCGCCGGACTTCCCGGCGAACAGCCGTACGGGCCTGCAGTACCAGTACGGGGTCTTCACCTTCGACGCGGGTGGCAACACCGACGTCGCCGGCTTCATGCACGGCATCAACGAGGATCCCAAGACGAAGATAGCGGCGGACGCCCCGGGCGGCCGGGCGTCGGTCACCCTGGCCTCTCGGCGGGCGGGCAGCAACTACGTCTCGGCGCGGTTCATCGACAGGGCGGGCAACCTCGGGCCCATTCGCCGTCACTACTTCACTCTCGTCGCGGTGAGCGGTCCCATCGCCTGGTGGACGCTCAACGACGGTTCGGGTGAGACGGCGGTGGACAGCGCCTCGACCGGCGGTACGGCCAACCGGCATCCGCTGACCCTGACCTCCGGCGCGGCTTGGGGCCAGGGCCGGGCGGGCGACGGCGGCCTGCGCTTCGACGGGGCCGCCGGGGAGGCGACGGCCGGGCACCCGGTCCTGGACACGACCAAGAGCTTCACGGTGATGGGCTGGGTCAAGATCGACAACCAGGACAGCGACTGGCCGATCATCACGCAGGACGGGTCCGGGGCCAGCGCCGTCTCGCTCAACTACCGATGGTGGATGCACCGCTGGGCGCTCTGCTTCCGCCCGCAGGACGGGGAGACCTGCGCGCTGTCCAACACGGGGGCGCAGACGGGGGTGTGGACCCACGTCGCGGGAGTACACGACGCCGAACGGCGCGAGCTGCGCGTCTACGTCAACGGCAGGCACGCAGGGACGACTCCCCACACGGGATCGGTCAACGCGGACGGCCCGCTGCGCGTCGGCAAGATGAGCAGGGCGGACGGACATGTCTGGCTGCTGCCGGGCGAGCTGGACGATCTCCGGGCGTACGCGCGCGTCGTCTCCGCCGACGAGCTGAGAACCGTGATGGGCGTGCCGAGATCCCCCGCCTCCGCGGAGTGGCGGCTGGACGAGACCGAGGGCAGGGTCGCCGCCGACGACACGGGCAACCGGCACACGCTCGCGACCACGTCCCCGGGTGCCTCCTGGGGCCCGGGACGCGACGGCGGCGCGCTGCATCTGGACGGTCAGAACGGGTTCGCCTTCTCGGCCGGTCCCGTCGTGCCGACCGACCAGAGCTTCAGCGCCGCCGCCTGGGTCCGCCTGGACTCCAAGGCCGGGACCGCCGTCGCCGTGAGCCAGGACGGCGAGCAGGACAGCGCCTTCACCCTCGGCTTCGACAAGACCTGGGGGCGGTGGGCGTTCGCCGCGCGCGCGGGGGACGGCTCCGGTCAGGGCCAGGCCGCCTTCGCCTCCGCGCTGCCGGTCACCGGCCGCTGGACCCACCTGGCCGGGGTGTACGACGCGGACATGCGGCAACTGCGGCTGTACGTGGACGGCAAGCTGACGGCCACCGCCGCCAGGGAGGCCCCGTGGGCGGGCACGGGCGCGTTCGTGATCGGCGGCGGCAAGGCCCTGGGCCTGCGGCTGTGGCACTGGAAAGGAGCCGTCGACGCGGTCCACGCCGTGGACCGGGTGCTCACCCCCGGCGACATCGCGGCGATCATGAAGGGCCGGCCCGCCCCGCCCGGCGGAACCTTCGGATTCGACGAGGGCGCGGGGGACGTCACGACGGACACCAGCGGCAACGGCCACCGCCTGCAGGTGGCCGAGAGCGCCGCCTGGACGCCCGGGGTGCGCGGCTCGGCGATCGCGTTCGACGGATCCGGAAGCCAGCGTGTGTACTCCGGCGGCCCGCTGGTCCGCACGGACGGGAGCTTCACCGTCGCCGCGTGGGTCAGGCACCGGCCCAGGACCCCGAAGACACGCGCCGTCGCCGTCAGCCAGGACTCCCGGCACTACAGTGGCTTCGCCCTCGGATACGCCGCGGACACCGACCGGTGGGAGGTCGTGACCCCCAAGGCCGACTCGCCCGGCAGCGTGATGATCCGGGTGACGTCCCGGAAGGCCGCCGTCCCCGACCGCTGGACCCACCTGGCCGCCGTCTACACGGCCTCCAACGGCGTCCTGCGCTTCTACGTGGACGCCGTGCTCCAGGGCAGCGCCACCCTCTACCGCACCTGGACCGCCGGCGGCTCGTTCATCGTCGGGCACGGCCAGTGGGACGGCTGGTGGCTGGATCACTGGGCCGGCGACGTGGACGAGGTCCGGGTGGGCGAGTACGCCGCCTCGGACGCCCAGGTGAAGGACATGTACGGCATGCCCGACCCGCCCCCCACCGGTCCGATCAAGATCCGCTCGGTGCACTCCGGGCTCTGCCTGACCGAGCAGGGCGGCTCGACCGGCTTCCTCTACCAGGGGAACTGCGCCTCGGTCAGCCCACCCCAGTCCCTGGAGAAGAGCGGCGACACCTACCGCGTCACCACCATGCACCCGAGCACGGCCCCGGCTGCATGGGCCTGGACACCGACTGGAGCACGACCCGACCGGCGAACGGCTTCTGCTCGGAGGTCACGAACTCCACCCTCCTCCTCCGGCCCGTCATGGCCCCGCTGAAGGGCCACCAAATCGTCTTCCGCGACACGAACCAGTGCCTGGCCGTGGTGGGGGACTCCACCGCGACCGGCGCCGACACCACCCTCGCGACCTGCGACCCGGCCGCCCCGGGCCAGGTCTTCGCCTTCGACTCCCGCTGACGATCACGAACCCGCGTGCTCTCACCCACACCCGAATCCGGTGTCCCTTCTCCACTGCGCGCCGGACGCCGATGTTCCCCTGCTCTGGAGGCAGTCATGAAACGGCTCGCGTGGCTCGCGGCGGCGCTGACGGCGGCGCTCGCGGGCTCCCTCCTCACGGCGCCGCCCACGGCCGCTGATCCGCGAAAACCCCCGCGGCTCAGCACACTCAGCAACGACGAGAGGCCGGTACCCGGCCGGGCTGTGCCTCCGGCCGTCCTGCCCGCCGATCCCGAGGCGGCCGTGGCCGTACGGGCACGGCCCGCGGTCAACTGGCCCGGACCGGGCGCGGCGCAGACGGCCGTGCGCGGCGCGAACCCCGCCCGCGCGACCGCTGTCGACGTCCTCGACCGCGCGGCCACCGAGCGGGCCGGCGTGCGAGGGGTGCTGTTCCGCGTCGGCGGGGCCGATTCCGTCGCCCCGAGCCGCGCCCCTTCAGTCCAGAAGGTGCCCGTCGAGATCGACTATTCCGGCTACCGGCACGCCTACGGCGGTGACTGGGCGACCAGGCTCACCGTCACCCAGCTCCCCGAGTGCGCGCTGACCAACCCCGGCGCGGCGGGGTGCGCGCGGCGCACCACCGTGCTGAGCGCGAACGACGTCAAGGCGGGCAGGCTCACCGCGAACGTGTCCACCGGCGGCCTGTTCGCGGTCACCGCGGCGTCGAGCGGCTCCGCGGGGAGCTACCAGCCGACCTCGCTGTCGCCGTCCGCCACCTGGCAGGTGGGCACCCAGTCGGGCGACTTCACCTGGAGCTACCCGATCGGCACCCCCGACCTGCCCGGGATCGGGCCCGGGATCGACCTCTCCTACTCCTCCGGCTCCGTGGACGGACGGGTCGCGGCGACAAACAACCAGCCGTCCTGGGTCGGCGAGGGTTTCGACTACCAGCCCGGGTTCATCGAGCGCTCGTACAAGCCGTGCAAGGAGGACGGAGTCCCGAACTCCGGCGACCAATGCTGGGCGACCTGGAACGCCCACATCGTCCTGCCCGGCATGGCCGGTGAGCTGGTCCGCGACGCCGCCGACCCGTCGAAGTGGCGGGTGGAGGAGGACGACGGCTGGCGCGTCGAGCTGCTGACCGGCGCGGCCAATGGCGACGACGGCGGCACGGGGGACAAGGGCGAGCACTGGAAGCTGACCTCGCCCGATGGCACCCAGTACCACTTCGGCCTCAACCGGCTGCCCGGCTGGACGACCGGCAAGCCGGAGACGAACTCGGCCTGGACCGTCCCCGTCTACGGCAACAACCCCGGCGAGCCGTGCCACAGCCCCGGATGGTGCCAGCAGGCGTACCGCTGGTCCCTCGACTACGTGCTGGACCCGCACGGCGACGTCATGTCGGTCTACTACGACAGGCAGACCAACCACTACGCGCGCGGCGGCACCGCGGTCACGCCGTACATCCGGGGCGGCCAGGTGGCCCGCATCGAGTACGGCCAGCGCCACGAGCAGGTGTACGGCGGCGCCGCGCCGGCCCGTGTCCTCTTCACCACCGAGGGCCGTTGCGTCAAGAACAGCGCCTGCACCCAGGCGATACCGCAGGACTGGCCCGACACGCCGTGGGACCAGCACTGCGGGTCCGCGTCGTGTGCGATCAATTCACCCACCTTCTGGACCGAGAAACGGCTGGCGAGGATCACCACTCAGGTGCGCTCCGGCGGCGAGTACCGCGACGTGGACTCCTGGACCCTCACCCACTCCTTCCCGGATCCCGGTGACGCCAGCGGGGCCGGGCTGTGGCTCGACTCCATCGCGAAGACAGGCCACAGCGGCGGCTCTCCGATGTCGCTTCCGCCGGTCCGCTTCGACGGCACGACGATCGCCAACCGCGTCGGCGGCGGGGACCAGTACCGCGTCGCGCTGAACAAACGACGTCTGTCCGCCATCTACAACGAGGCCGGAGGCCGCACCCACGTCACCTACTCGCTCGAATGCGAGGCCGGGACGCCCAGGCCCGCCCCGGACGCCAACACCAAGCGGTGCTACCCGGCGTACTGGACCCCCGAGGGCGCGCCCGCGCCCGAGCTGGGCTGGTGGCAGAAGCCCGTGGTCACCCAGGTGACCGAGGACGACCTGGTGGGCGGCAACGGCCGGCGGATCACCCAGTACGAGTACTTCGGCGACCAGGACATCCCGGGCGCCGCCTGGCACAGGGACGATGCCGAGCTCGTCCCCGAGCGGTACAAGACCTGGGGGCAGTGGCGCGGCTTCGCCAAGGTCAGGGTCAAGACCGGCGATCCCGCCAAGGGCCCGCAGACCGTGACCGAGCAGGTGTTCTTCCGGGGCATGGACGGCGACCTCAAGTCCGGTGGCGGCGCCAAGACCGTGCGCGTCCGCGACTCGGAGGGCCGGGAGCTGGCCGACAGCCCGGTTCTGCGCGGCTTCGCCCGGGAGACGATCGAGTACAACGGGCTGAACTGGACCAGCAAGACCATCTCCGAGCCCGTGCTGCTCAAGATGACGGCGCGCCGCCCCCGGCCCGACGGCGGGCCCGAACTGCAGGCGTGGCTGTCCGAGGAGAAGGTCGAGACGACGTACACCGCGCTCGGCGACGGCAGGGTCCGCGTGACCGAGACGCGCAACCGATTCGACTCCTACGGCCTGCTCGACCAGGTGCACGATCTGGGCGACACCTCCACGCCGGAGGACGACACCTGCACCACGATCGCCTACACCCGCAACGAGGCCCGGTGGATCGTCGACGCCGAGTCCGAGGTCACCGAGGTCTCGGTGCCCTGCGGGACCACTCCGTCGTATCCGAAGGACCTGCTGTCGGGACGGCGCTACCACTACGACGGCCAGGCGTGGGGCGCGGCGCCCACCCGCGGCGACGTCACCAAGACCGAGCAGGTCGCCTCCTGGGACGCGAACGGCCCCCGGTACGTCACCCTCGGCCGCGCCGTCCTCGACGAGCACGGCCGGGCGATCGAGTCGTACGACGCCGAGGACCACAAGGCGACGACGTCGTACGTCCCGGAGACCGGCGGCCCGGTGATCTCGCGGACCGTCACCAACGCGCTCGGGCACAGCGCGACCACGGTCGCGGATCCGCTGCGCGGGGTCCCGGTCAAGACCACCGACGCCAACTCGCTGGTCACCGAGCAGGAGTACGACGCGCTGGGCCGGCTCACCCGCGTCTGGCTGCCCGGCCGGTCGAAGGCCGCGCATCCCGCGACCCCGAACCTGGAATACGAGTACGCCGTCAAGAACACGGCGCCGTCGGCCGTGCGGACCAAGTCCCTGCTGGGCACCGGCTCCTCGTACGTGTCGTCGTACTCGCTGATGGACGGCTTCCTGCGGCAGCGGCAGACCCAGACACCCTCACCCGACGGCCGCCGGATCGTCACCGACACCTTCTACGACTCCCACGGCCGCCTGGCGAGGACGAACGCCGGGTACTACGAGGAGTCCTCCGCGCCGTCGGCGAGCCTGTGGCTGGCGGACGACGACATGGTCCCCTCGCAGACCGTCTATGAGTACGACGCGGAGGGCCGGGAGACGGCCGAGATCCTGCGGTCACGCGGAACCGAGAAGTGGCGGACCACGACGTCGTACGGCGGCGACTGGACGGCCGTGGACCCGCCGGACGGGGACACGCCCGAGATGGAGATCTTCGACGCGCACGGGCGGACGGTCGAGCGGCGGCAGTTCCACGGGAACGCGCCGAGCGGGGACCACGACGCGACGAAGTACGCCTACACCAAGGCCGGCGATCTGGCGAGTGTCACCGACCCGGCGGGCAACGTCTGGCGCTACGGCTACGACCTGCGCGGGCGCCGGATCCGCGTCGAGGACCCGGACACCGGGACCAGCACGAGCGTCTTCGACGACCTCGGCCGGGTGGTGTCCGCGACCGACTCCCGGGGCAAGACCATCTTCCACGCCTACGACGCCCTGGGCCGGGAGACGGCGACCCACGAGGGCTCGGCGACGGGGCCCAAGCTGACCGAGCGCGTCTACGACACGGTCAGCAAGGGCGGCCTCACCTCCTCCACGAGGTACGCCGGCGGCCACGCCTACCGCTCCGAGATCATGGGCGTGGACGCGGCGGGCCGTCCCACCGGCAACCGCGTGGTCATTCCCGCTGCGGAGGGCGCGCTCCAGGGGACGTACGAGACGACCTTCGAGTACGACGCGATCGGCCAGGTCGTCAAGCGGAAGCTGCCGGCGGTGGGCGGACTGCCCGCCGAGACGCTGCAGACGGCGTACGACCCGGAGAACGGCCTGCCCATGACGCTCGGCTCCCAGCTCGGGCGGTACGTGTCGGAAACCGAGTACACCAACGTGGGAGAGCTGGGCCGCCTGTACCTCGGCGAGCAGGGCCGCGGCGTCCTGCGGCAGTTCGAGTACGACGAGGCGACCGCGCGGCTCACGCGGCTGCTGACCGAGAAGGACAGTGTCCCGATGACGGTCGCGGACGTGCGTCTCGACTACGACCCCGCCGGGAACGTGGTGCGGGTCGCGGACGACGCGGCGGCGGACGTCCAGTGCTACGCCTACGACCACCTGCGGCGGCTGACCGAGGCCTGGACCCCCGCCGGGCAGTGCGAGGACCCGCGGTCCGCGGACACCCTGGGCGGCCCGGCGCCGTACTGGCACAGCTACGAGTACGACAAGACCGGCAACCGCACCAAGGAGGTCCAGCACGCGGCCGCCGGCGACACCATCCGCACCTACGCCTACCCCGCCGCCGGGCAGGCCCAGCCGCACACCCTGCGCTCGGTGGTCACCACCGGGCCCGGCGGCGGCCATACCGACACCTTCGGGTACGACAGCGACGGCAACACCGTCAAGCGCGTGGTCAAGGGCGTCGAGCAGGCCATGACGTGGGACTCCGAGGGCCACCTGTCGAGCGTGACCAAGGAGGGCCAGACCGAGTCCTACGTCTACGACGCCGACGGCAACCGCCTCATCCGGCGGAACCCCACCGGCACCACCCTGTTCCTCGGCGACACCGAACTCCAGCTCAAGGACGGGGCCGTCACCGGCACCCGCTACTACGGGCACAGCGGCGTGACGGTGGCCGTGCGCACCGGGCGGCCCGGCGGGAGCACGCTGACCTGGCTGGCCTCAGATCACCAGGGCACCGCGCAGGCGGCGATCGAGGCCGAGGGACTGAAGGCCACGGTACGGCGCAGCCTGCCGTTCGGCGGGCCGCGCGGCGCGGAGCCGCCCGACTGGCCGGGCGAGCGCGGCTTCGTCGGCGGAACGAAGGATCCGACCGGGCTCACCCACCTGGGCGCCCGCGAGTACGACCCCGAGAACGGGCGGTTCATCTCGGTGGACCCGCTCATCGACGTGAACGACCCGCAGACGATGAACGGCTACGCGTACTCCGAGAACAGCCCGATCACCAAGGCTGACCCCGACGGCCTCAAGGCCAAGAAGTGCTCCAACCACCGTGAATGCGAGGGCAGCAACGCCGATATCGCCAGGGCCGCCAAGAAGATGAAGGAGCGGGCGAAGAAGGCCGAGGCGGCGAAGAAGAATCGGATAAGGGATCAGGAGCGCCGCGAGGCGCAGCAGAAGAGGAACAAGTCCAACGTCGGCAGGGACGAGGCCAAGAAGGCCAAGAAGAAGTACACGCGGGACCTTCGCGAGGAACAGCAGAAGAAGAACAAGTCCGAAGTCGGCCGCGGCGAGGCGGATCGGGCGCGCAAGCAGAAGTACGACGAGGACCACCCGATGTTCTGCTTCAAGGTCTGCTCGCGCAAGGGCGTGCGCTACTGTCCCCCGGGCGGGTGCGTGGACCCGCCTCCCACGCGCCTGTTCAGCAGGACAAAGGCCTGCATCTACTTGTGCTTCAACGTAACGAACGACGGGGAGTTCGACGGGGATGGCGAGGGGGGCATAGGGCGGAAGTGGGACGAGCCGAAGATCTACGAGGAGAAGAAGCCGGAGTCGATCAAGGCCAAGCTCAAATCGACCGCTTACGCCGCCTACACAACCGGCTTGCACGTTGGGGTCAGTAGCAAGGATGACATCGAAGCGACAACCGGCGTCTGCTACTTCTTCATAGGCGGCGGCTGCTTCGTGAACGGCAAGACCAAGAAGGGCGGCTACTGGTGGGGCCTCGAGGTCGGCCTGGGCATGGGCATGGGCGCTGAAAGCGATGGATGGTCATAGCGATCTCTGAGTCCGGCCGGATCGGGCGAGGCGGTGCGAAGCCGCCCGCCCGGTCTCCGGGCGGATCGGGGTCAGGGGTCGCGGGGGAGGCCGAGGAGGCGTTCGGCGATGATGTTGAGCTGGATCTCCGTGGTGCCGCCGCCGATGGTGAAGGCGCGGGTCGCCAGGATCATCCTGGCCCAGTACGCCGCGGGGCCGTCGGCCGTGGACGCGCCCGACTCGCCGCACAGGGACCAGCAGAACTCGGCGATGGCCTGGGAGTGGCGCATGCCGAGGAGCTTGCGGACGCTGGCCGACGTGCCGGGGTCGGTGCCGGCGAGCTGCCTGAGGGTCACGCGTAGCCCGAGGGCGTCGATGGCCTGGCCCTCGGCGTAGAGGCGGCCGGCCTCCTCGAGCCGGGCGGGGCGGGCCCCGCCGAGCTTCCGCAGGAGGTCGAGCATGTCGGTGTACCGGGTGCCGGGGCCCCAGGAGTCGCCGAGGGCGACGCGCTCGCTGGACAGGGTGTCGCGGGCGACCCGCCAGCCGCCGTTCACCGCGCCGACCACGCAGTCGTCGGGCACGAAGACGTCGTCGAGGAACACCTCGTTGAAGATCGCCTCGCCGGTGATCTCGCGCAGCGGGCGGACGTCCAGGCCCGGTGAGGACATGTCCACGAGGAAGTACGTGATCCCGTCGTGCTTGGGCGCGTCCGGGTCCGTGCGGGCCAGGCAGATCGCCCACTGCGCCTCGCGGGCGAGGGAGTTCCAGACCTTCTGGCCGGTCAGCCGCCAGCCGCCCTCGGCCCGCACCGCCTTCGTCGTGAGCGAGGCCAGGTCCGAGCCCGCCCCGGGCTCGCTGAAGAGTTGGCACCACAGGATCTCGCCGCGGAACGTCTTCGGCAGGAACCGCTCCTGCTGCTCGCGCGAGCCGTGCGCCACGAGGGACGGCACCACCCACGCGCCGATCGCCAGGAACGGCGGGCGGACCCCGGCCGCGCGCAGCTCCTGGTGGATGAGCACCTGGTCCAGCGGCGAGGCCCCGCGCCCCCACGGCTCGGGCAGGTGCGGCATCACCCAGCCGCCGTCGGCCAGCCGCGCCACGCGCGTGAGGGGGTCCAGGGCCGCGATCGCCGCCACCTCGGCCCGGATCTCCTCGCGCCGCGCCGCGGCCCCGGCGGGCAGGTCCAGCTCCAGCGCCCGCAGGTCGCCCTCCAGCGCCCGCCCGATGACGTCCCCGGCGTGCTCCCCGCCGAGCAGCGCCCGCAGCGCCAGCGCGCGCCGGTAGTGCAGGTGCGCGTCGTGCTCGAAGGTGTACCCGATCCCGCCCAGCACCTGGTGCGCGTCCGCCGTGCACCGCACCGCCGCGTCCGGCGCGAGCAGCCCGGCGACCGAGGCCGCGAGCGCGGTCCCCGGCGGCAGGGCCCCGTCCCCGGCCGGGTCCCCTGGTCCGGCCGGCGCGCCGTCGCGGGGCCGGGCGGGCGGGGCGGCGGCGTCGAGCGCGCGGGCGGCGTCCCAGACGGCGGCCCGGGCGTGTTCGAGGGCCACCAGCGCGGCGGCGCACTTGTGCTTGACCCCCTGGAACTGGCCGATGGGGCGGCCGAACTGCTCGCGCGTCCTGGCGTAGGCCGCGGCGGTGTCCACTCCCCACGCGGCGATCCCGCACGCCTCGGCCCCGAACAGGACGGCGGCCAGCTCGCGGACCGGGGGAGCGCCGAGCGCGGCGCGCACGGGCGCGCCGTCGGCGGACACGGCGGCCAGGCCCCGGGTCAGGTCGATCGCCGGGAGCGGCTCCACGGTCACGGCGGCGGCGTCGAGCACCGCCCACCCGCCGGTGTCCAGCGGGACCACGAGGACGTCCGCCCCGCTCGCCCCGAGCACCGCGTCCAGCCGCCCGGTGACCCTCCCGTCCCCGGCCGCGAGCCCGCCGGACAGGGCCACGGCCCCGGTCAGCGAACCGTCCGCGAGCCCGGGCAGCAGGTCCAGGCTGGCGCCGGAGCGGGCGATCACCGCCGAAGCCAGCAGGGTCGGCAGGTACGGCCCCGGCGCCAGCCCCAGCGCCTCCAGCGCGACGGCCGCCTCCAGCAGCCCGTACCCCTGCCCGCCGTGCTCCTCGCCCAGGTGCAGGCCCAGCAGCCCCTGGGCGGCGAGCGCGTCCCAGAACCCCGGCCGGTCGCCCTCCACCGCCCGCCCGGCGGGCCGCGCGCCGGGGGCGGCCCCCGGATCCTCCAGCAGCCGCGCGGCGAGCGCGCGCGCCGCCCCGGCCGTCCCGTGCCGCTCGGCGAACCCCCGCACGGAGGCGGCCAGCGCCTCGTGCTCCTCAGTCAGTCCGATGCCCATGGCCGCACCCTAGAACGCCATTCGGTTTGCCCGCCAGCCCCCGGCCGCGCCGTACGCCGGGCGTTCCGGGGGACCCGCGGGATGGGCCGGAGGGGGCCGGCGGGTCAGAGCTGGATGATCGCGGTCTTCTCCCGGGTGTAGGAGAGGAGGGAGTCGTTGCCGTAGCCGCTGTCCTTGACGCCGCCGAAGGGCAGGCCCGGGGGCATCTGGCGGAAGGTGTTGACCCACACGTTGCCCGTGTGCAGGTCGCGGACGAAGCGGTGCGCGCGGGCGAGGTCGCGGGTCCACACGCCGGCGGCCAGGCCGTACCGCGAGTCGTTGGCGATCGCCAGGGCCTCGTCGTCGGTGTCGAAGGGGATCGCGACCGCGACCGGGCCGAAGATCTCCTCCTGGCAGATCCGCAGCGAGTTGTCGGTGGTCGTGTAGAGCGTGGGCTCGACCCAGTAGCCGCCCGCGAACTCGGCCGCGCCGGGCCCCCCGCCGAGGGCGTCCGCGCCGTGCCTGCCGCCGAAGACCCGCTCGGCGCCCTCCTTCTCGGCGATCTCCAGGTAGCCCGTGACCCGGTCGTACTGCCCCGGCGAGACGATCGGGCCCATGGTCGTCGCCAGGTCCAGCGGGTCGCCCAGGCGGATGTGCCCGGCGATCGCCCGGACGCGCTCCAGCGTCTCGTCCCAGACCGGGCGCTGGATCAGGATGCGGGACCCGGCCACGCAGACCTGCCCGGCGTTCCCCGTGAAGATCGAGTTCACGGTCAGGCCCTGCGCCGCGGCGTCCAGGTCGGCGTCGGCGAAGACGATGTTGGGGGACTTGCCGCCCAGCTCGAACGTCATCGGCTTCAGCGCGTCGGCGCCGGCCCGCGTGATCACCCGCGCGGTCTCGGTGGAGCCGGTGAGGGACACCTTGTCCACGCCGGGGTGGCGCACGAGCGCGTCGCCGACCTCCTCGCCGAGCCCGCTGACGATGTTGAGCACCCCCGGCGGCAGCACGTCGGCCAGCAGTTCGGCCAGCCGCAGCATCGAGACCGAGGCCTGCTCGGCCGGCTTGAGGATCACCGTGTTCCCCGCCGCCAGCGCGTGCGCGGCCTTGCCGGAGAACGTCGAGATCGGCGAGTTCCACGGGATCACGCACACCACCACGCCGTACGGCTCGCGCCGGGTGAAGCCCATGCTGGACGGGCCCAGGATGACGCTGTCGCCCTTGACCGCGTCCAGGACCTGGCCCGCGGCCAGCTCCCAGAGGTACGTCATGCCCGGGAGGTCCTTCTTGAGCGTGTCGCGCAGGATGCGGCCGTTGTCGCGGGTCTCGACGCGCGCCAGCTCCTCCGCGTGCTCGGTGAAGATCCGGGCCACCTTGCGCAGGTGGCCGGCGCGGCCCAGCGCGGGCATCGCGGACCAGGCGGGGAACGCCGCGCGCGCCGCCGCGACCGCCGCCTCGGCGTCGGCCGGCCCGCTCGCCGGGATCCGCGCCCAGACCCGGCCGGTCGCCGGGTTCACCGAGTCGAGCGTGCGGCCCGAGGCCGCGGCCAGCAGCTCGCCGCCGATCAGATTCCGGTACTCGCTGATGGTCTCGCCCATCGCCGTCCCTCCCGCGCTGCCGTCGTGCGACCCAAGCGTACGCTTGCTCAGTTTGCGGCGGAAGCCGGGCCTGGAATGTGACCCAAAGGAGTCGATCGGGCACGCTGTGGCATCATCGGACGGGGGGATGCGCATGGGCGGGGGAGCCGTAGCCGAGCCGAGCAGGCGGGTCGCGATCACGCGGATCGTGCTGGTGGCGCTGTTCGCCGTGCCCGCCGTGGCGTTCCGCGCGGGGGGCGTCCACCTGACGCCCGTCGCCGCGATGCTGGTCTTCGGGATCGGGGTGGTCGCCGCCGCGGTCCTGCTCATGTGGGCGGCGGAGGTGGCGCGGGAGGACATCTCCGGCGCGCTGGCGCTGGCGCTGCTGGCGCTGATCGCGGTGCTGCCCGAGTACGCCGTGGACCTCTACTTCGCCTATCAGGCCGGGAGCAGGCCCGAGTTCGCCGCCTACGCCGCCGCGAACATGACCGGCGCGAACCGGCTGCTCATCGGCATCGGCTGGCCCCTCGTGGCGCTCGTGTTCGCCCTGGCCGCGCGCCGGCGGGGACGCCCCAGGGGGCCGGAGCGGGACGTGACGCTCGCGCCGCACCGGCGGGTCGAGCTGGGCTTCCTGATGATCGCCGCGCTGTTCGTGTTCGTCCTCCCGCTCGCCCGGGAGATCGCCTGGTACGCCTCGATCGTCCTGATCGCCGTCTACCTGGCCTATCTGTGGCGGGTCTCACGCGGGCAGGCCCACGCGGAGGAGCTGGTGGGCGTGCCCGCGCGGCTCGCCCGCCTGCGCCGCGCGCCCCGCCGCCTCACCACCGTCCTGCTGTTCCTGGGCGGGGCGATCGTGGTGTTCGCCTCGGCCGAGCCGTTCGCCGAGGGGCTCGTCGAGGCCGGCGGCGAGCTGGGCATCGACCGGTTCCTGCTCGTGCAGTGGCTCGCCCCGCTCGCCTCGGAGGCGCCCGAGCTGATCGTGGCCTGCGTGTACGCCTGGCGGCTGCGCGGGGACGACGCGCTCGGGGCGCTGCTGTCCAGCAAGGTCAACCAGTGGACGCTGCTCATCGGCACGATGCCGGTGGCGTACGCCGCGGGCGGGGGAGGCTGGGCGCTGCCGCTGGACCACCGGCAGGTCGAGGAGGTGTTCCTCACCGCGGCGCAGACGGTGCTGGCCCTGGGCGTGCTGCTGGACCTGCGGTTCCGGTGGCGGGAGGCGATCATGCTGCTGGTGCTGTTCGCCGCGCAGTTCGCGTTCCCCGACGAGCGGATCCGGATGATCCTGTCCTGGCTCTACCTGGTGCTCGGGGTGGCGCTGCTGGTGGTCCGCCGCCGCGACATCCCGCCCGCCCTGCGCGCGGTGCGCCCCGGGACGTGACGAGGCCGGCCCCCCGTCCCCGGCGGGGGCGGAGGGCCGGCCGGGGACGGCTCAGGCGCGGACGATCTCGTAGCCGACCTCCTCGACCGCGTCGATGACGGCCGCGTCGGGGACGTCGCCGTTCACCGTGACCCGGCCGCCCGCCAGCTCGACCTCCACGGACTCGACGCCGGGCAGGCCGCTGATCTCGCGCTTGACCTTGCCCGCGCAGCCGTTGCAGGTCATCCCGGTCACGACGTATGTGCTGGCGCTCATCGGCCCATCCTCTCTCTGTGTATACCCCCGACAGGTATCGGGCGTCACGAAACCTACCCGCGTCCTCGCCGGTTCGCAACCCATACCCCCTAAGGGTATCTGTGATCCACGTCATAGTGCGGCACATACCCCTGGTGGGTATAGTCCGCGGTCATGAGCGAACTGAGGAGAATCGTCGTCGCGGGCGCCTCGCTGGCCGGGCTCCGGGCCGTGCAGACCCTGCGCGAGGAGGGGTACACCGGGGAGATCCGCCTGGTCGGGGCCGAGTCGCACGCGCCGTACAACCGGCCCCCGCTGTCCAAGGCCATGCTGCGCGGGGACGAGGACATCGCCCTGCCGGGAGCGGGCGAGCTGGGCGAGGAGTGGCTGCGGGGCCGTCAGGCCGTACGGCTGGACGCCGGGGGCAGGGTGGTCGCCCTCGACGACGGGACCGAGCTGCCGTACGACGGGCTGGTGATCGCGACCGGGGCCCGCCCCCGGCACCTGCCCGGGCGGCCCGCCGGGGTGCGCACGCTGCGGACCGTCGAGGACTCGCTGGCCCTGCGCGCCGCCCTCCGGTCCGGCGCGGGCCGCGTGGTGGTCGTGGGCGGGGGGTTCATCGGCGGCGAGGTCGCCACCACCGCGCGCGGGCTGGGCCTGGACGTCACGCTGATCGACGCCGGGCCGTACCCGATGCTGGACGTGATCGGCGAGGAGGCCGCGCGCTGGCTGGCCGCCCACCACGAGCGCCACGGCGTGGAACTCCTCAGCGGGGTGCGCGTCACCGGCGTCGAGGGCGCGGAGGAGGTCCGCGCGCTGCGCCTGGACGACGGCCGCGAGATCCCCGCCTCGCTGGTCGTCGCGGGCCTGGGCGTCGAGCCCAACACCGAGTGGCTGGAGGGCAGCGGGCTGACCCTCGACGACGGCGTGGTCACCACGCCCGGCCTGCACGCCGTCGGCGCGGACGGGATCGTGGCCGCGGGCGACGTGGCCCGCTGGCCGCACGAGCTGTACGGCGGGGCGCTGGTCCGCGTCGAGCACTGGGGCAACGCCAACGAGCAGGGCGCGCTGGCCGCGCGCAACCTCCTGGCCGGGCCCGCCGCCGCCACGCCGTACGCCGCGGTGCCGAGCTTCGCCACCCACATGCACGGCGCGCGCATCCAGACCGCGGGCCTGCCCCACCTGGCCGACGAGTCCCGGACCGTGGCCGGCGACCCGGGCGAGGACTCCTTCGCCGTGGCCTTCCTCCGCGAGGGCGTCCCGGTCGGAGCGGTCGCGGTCAACGCGCCCAGGGAGCTGATCCGCCTCAAGCGCGCCATCGCCGCCGCCCGGCCGCTGGAGGCGGCCGCCTGACCCGCGGCCTCGCCCGCCGCGCGGCCCGCCGTCGCACCCCCTGCCCGGCCCGCGGCCTGATCGGCCGCCCGACCTCCGCGGCCCCGTGCCGTGCGCCCGCCCGCGCGGCCGTACGGCACGGGCCCGGCGTCAGGACAGGATCTTGTCCAGGTCGTAGGCGACGGGCACCTCGAGCTGCTCGTAGGTGCAGGACTCGGGGGTGCGGTCGGGCCGCCAGCGGCGGAACTGGGCGGTGTGGCGGAAGCGGGTGCCCTCCATGTGGTCGTAGGCGACCTCGATCACCAGCTCGGGGCGGAGCGGGATCCAGGACAGGTCCTTCTTGCCGGTCCAGCGGGAGACCGCGCCGGGCATGCGGCCGGTGGTCTCGTCCTGGGCCGCCCAGGACGCCCACGGGTGGTGGTCCACGTCGTCGAGGCGGTAGGGCGCCAGCTCCCCGACCAGCTCGGCGCGGCGCTTCATCGGGAACGACGCGGCCACCCCGACGAACTGGAGCCGGCCCTGGTCGTCGTTGAGGCCGAGCAGCAGCGACCCGACGACCGGCCCGGACTTGTGCTCCCGGTAGCCGGCGACCACCACGTCGGCGGTGCGCTCGTGCTTCACCTTGAACATGACGCGCTTGTCCGGCTCGTAGACCGCGTCCAGGGGCTTGGCCACCACCCCGTCGAGACCGGCGCCCTCGAACCGCTCGAACCACCGCGTCGCCTCGTCGTACGACCTGGTCACGGGGGTGAGCCGGACGCTCCCCCCGGTGCGGGGCGTGGCCGCGGGCGCGGTGAAGAGGGCTTCGAGGCGCTCGCGGCGGCGGGCGAACGGCTCGCCCATGAGGTCCTCGTCGCCCAGCGCGAGCAGGTCGAACGCGATGAAGGTGGCGGGGGTCTGCTCGGCGAGCAGGTTCACCCGGGACCTGGCGGGGTGGATGCGCTGCTGGAGCTGGTCCCAGTCGAGGGCCTGGCCCTTGCGGACGACGATCTCGCCGTCGACCACGCAGCGTTCGGGCAGCTCGGCCCGCACCGCCTCGACCAGCTCGGGGAAGTAGCGGGTGAAGGGGCGTTCCTTGCGGCTGCCGAGGTAGACCTCGTCGCCGTCGCGGAACACGACGCAGCGGAACCCGTCCCACTTGGGCTCGTAGAGCAGGTCGCCGCGCGGCATCTGCTTGACGGCCTTGGCCAGCATGGGCCCCACCGGGGGCCGCACGGGCAGGCCGGGGACCGGCGGCGGCGCATCGTCGCCGGGCGCCGTCCCGCCGGGCCCGCCCGCCTCCGGCGCGCCGCCGTCGGGTTCGCGCTCGCCCGGTTCGCTCTTGTCTGGTTCGCTCATGTCTCGGCCTCCCTGGCGTACCGGCAGAAGAGCACGCCTTCCTCTTCGAGGACCTGTGTGAGGCGCAGCCGCGTGTGCGCCGCGGGCCCGTTGAGCACGCGCGCCGCCTCCCCGCCGACGAGCAGCGGGCTGACGGACAGGCACAGCTCGTCGAGCAGGCCGGCCGCGGCGATCTGCCCGAGCAGGCGCGGGCCGCCCTCGGTCAGCACGTGGGCCAGGCCCCGGTCGCGCAGCGCCTTCATCGCCAGCGCCAGATCCACCCGCTCCCCGCCGGCGACGATCACGTCGGCCGTGCGGGCGGCCTCGGCGCGGCGGTCGGCGGGGGCGGACTCGGTGGTCACCACGATCGTGCGGGACTCCGGCTCGGCCTCGGTGAACAGCGGCCCGCTCAGGTCCAGGTCGAGGCGGCGGGTGACCACGGCGATCGGCGGCGCGGGCGGCCGCCCCTCCCGCAGCCGCGCCCAGGACTCCCGCGGCCGGGCCGGGCCGTACCCCTCGATGCGCACGGTCGCGGCCCCCGCCACGATCACGTCGGCCAGCCCGCGCAGCACCGAGAAGGCGCGCCTGTCGCCCTCGCTGGACAGGCCGCCGGACAGCCCCTTGACCCACGCCGCCCCGTCGGCGCTGGCCACCATGTTCGCCCGCAGCCAGGGCCCCGGCCCGGGATAGGCGTAGGCCTCGGCGAGATCGACGTCCTCGGCGAGGTCTGGATGGATGCGGCGCATGCTCACCCGCGCCCGGTCGTGATCGGCTCGCACGTCATGCGTCCACCCTGGCACATCCCCCCGACAGAGCGGCCGCGGGGACCGCCCGGGTGTGGCTTTCCCCGCGTCTTTGCGAGATAACGGGGTGGAGAGATCCGCTGACGGGGTGTGACCGGGAGGCCTGGGTGAAGACGGTGACGCTGGTCCTGTGGATTCTCACCGCCTGCGCCGGCCTCTACCTGCTGAGCGTCTGGCTGCGGAACGGCGGCCTGCGCCAGACCAAGGTCACCCGCTTCCCCAAGGTCCTCATCTTCACCCACCCGGCCCTGGCGGTGGCGGGGCTGGCCCTGTGGGTGGCCTTCCTGGCGGGGGGCGGGCGCGCCTACGCGTGGGCGGCGTTCGCCGCGCTCGTGGTCACCGCGATGCTCGGCTTCACCATGCTCACCCGCTGGCTCATGGGCGGCGGCAGGCACGCGCGCGGGGCCGAGCAGCACTTCCCGGTGGTCGCCGTCGTCCTCCACGGGCTGACGGGCGTCTCCACGTTCGTGCTGACCCTCCTCACCGCGACCACCCTGGCCTGACACCCGCCCGGCCGCCCCGCGCCCGGTACCGGGGCCGCGTCCGGAACCCCGGCGGGGCGGGGGTCAGGGGGTGCGGCGGCGCAGCAGCTTCAGCGAGCGGGCGCGCAGCGTCGTCTCGCCGCGCGGGCGGCAGGGCTCCCCGGGGCCGCGCCGGGTGGGCTCGGCGGCGGTGTCGATGACGGTCTCCCAGGACAGGCCGTACTCCGGCCCGGGCAGGGTGAAGACCAGGTCCTCGTGGTGGGCGTTGATCAGGATCAGGAAGGAGTCGTCCCTGATCCGCTCGCCGCGCGGCCCCGGCTCGCTGATCGCGTCGCCGTTGACGTAGACGGTGATGGACTTGGCGTACGGCGTGTGCCAGTCGTGCGAGTCCATCTCGGCCCCGGAGGGCGTGAGCCAGACGATGTCGCGGGGGCCGCCCGGGTCGCCGCCGAGGAAGAACCGGCGGCGGCGGAAGACGGGGTGCTCGCGGCGCAGCCGGGCCAGGGCCCGCACGAACTCCAGGTCCTCGGTCTTGGCGCCGGGCCAGTCGATCCAGGAGATCTCGTTGTCCTGGCAGTAGGCGTTGTTGTTGCCGTGCTGGGTGCGGCCGAGCTCGTCCCCGGCCAGCAGCATGGGCACCCCCTGGGACAGGAAGAGCGTGGCCAGGAAGTTGCGGCGCTGCCGGGCGCGCAGCTCCAGCACGGCCGCGTCGTCGGTGGGGCCCTCGACCCCGCAGTTCCAGGACCGGTTGTCGTCGGTGCCGTCGCGGTTGTCCTCCCCGTTGGCCTCGTTGTGCTTGTGGTCGTACGACACGAGGTCGGCCAGGGTGAAGCCGTCATGGCAGGTGGCGAAGTTGATGGAGGCGACCGGGCGGCGGCCGGAGGTGGCGTACAGGTCCGAGGAGCCGGTCAGCCGGGAGGCGAAGTCGGGCAGGGTCGAGGGGGCCCCGCGCCAGAAGTCGCGCACGCTGTCGCGGTACTGGCCGTTCCACTCGGTCCACAGCGGCGGGAAGTTGCCCACCTGGTAGCCGCCCTCCCCGACGTCCCACGGCTCGGCGATGAGCTTGACCTGGGAGACCACCGGGTCCTGCTGCACCAGGTCGAAGAAGGCCGACAGCCGGTCCACGTCGTGCAGCTCGCGCGCCAGCGCCGAGGCCAGGTCGAAGCGGAACCCGTCCACGTGCATCTCCAGCACCCAGTACCGCAGCGAGTCCATGATGAGCTGCAGCGCGTGGGGCGAGCGCACGTTGAGGGAGTTCCCGCAGCCGGTGTAGTCGAGGTAGTAGCGCCTGTCCTCGTCCAGCAGCCGGTAGTAGGCGCTGTTGTCGATGCCCCGGAAGCCCAGCGTGGGCCCCATGTGGTCGCCCTCGGCGGTGTGGTTGTAGACGACGTCCAGGATCACCTCGATCCCGGCCTCGTGCAGCGCCCGCACCATCGCCTTGAACTCCAGCACCTGCTCGCCCCGCTGCCCGGAGGCGGCGTAGGCGTTGTGCGGCGCCAGGTAGGCGATCGTGTTGTAGCCCCAGTAGTTGGTCAGCCCCCGCGCCACCAGCGCGTGCTCGGGGACGAACTGGTGCACCGGCATCAGCTCGACCGCCGTCACCCCGAGCGACAGCAGGTGCTCGATGATCGCCGGGTGCGCCAGCCCCGCGTAGGTCCCGCGCTGCGCCGGCGGCACCTTCGGGTGGCGCATCGTCAGTCCGCGCACGTGCGCCTCGTAGATCAGGGTCTCGTGGTACGGCGTGCGCGGCGCGCGGTCGTTCCCCCAGTCGAAGAACGGGTTCACCACGACGTTCTTCGGCATGTACGGGGCGCTGTCGGCGGTGTTCGCCCGGCGGGGCTCGGCGAACCGGTAGGAGAACAGCGCCTCGTTCCAGCGGATCTCGCCCTCGACGGCCTTGGCGTAGGGGTCGAGCAGGAGCTTGGCGGGGTTGCACCGGTGCCCCTCCGCGGGCCGGTAGGGCCCGTGCACGCGGTAGCCGTACCGCTGACCGGGGGAGACGCCGGGGAGGTACCCGTGCCAGACGAAGCCGTCGACCTCGGTGAGCTCGACGCGTTCTTCCCGGCCGTCGTCGTCGAACAGGCACAGCTCGACCCGCTCGGCCACCTCGGAGAAGAGCGAGAAGTTGGTTCCCGCGCCGTCCCAGGTGGCGCCGAGGGGGTACGAGGCGCCCGGCCACAGTTCGCGCATGTCCACCCAGAGTAAGGGCTCGGACTCGAAACCGCCGCCGATCAACGAAGAGCGGGTGATCCCGGCCCGCGGGTCAGCCGATGACGTGCGGCACGAACCAGGCGCGGTCGGTGGTGACCAGTCCGGCGTACTCCCGCACGCCGAGCCCGGCCGGGCGGTCCCCGGCCATCCAGGCGCCGAGGATGAACCGCCGCCCGGGCAGGAGCGAGGGCACCTCGACGTACCGCTGCCAGCAGTACCCCTCCGCGCCGTACTCGCCCGCGTGCGCCTCGGTGCCCCCGGCCGTCACCACCGTCACGCCGTCGCCCTCGCGCCCGTGCAGCGCCTTGCGGGCGTACTCGGTCATGTCGCGCGGCCCGTCCAGGTACGCCGGGAGCAGGTTGGGGTGGCCGGGGAACAGCCCCCACAGCACCGCGAGCAGCGCCTTGTTCGACAGCAGCGCCTTCCACGGCGGCTCCAGCCACATCGTGCCGCCCACGCCCGCGAGCTCGCCGTACGGCTCGGCGAACATGTCCTCCCAGGGGTACAGCTTGAAGCACGCCTCGATGGGGTCCCCGGCCGGGTCGATGAACCGCCGCGCCACGCCGTCCCAGCCGATCTCGCTGACGCGCAGGCCCGCCGTGAGCAGCCCCGCCTGGGCGGCGGTGTCGCGCAGGTAGGCGACGGTGACCCACTCCTCGCCGTCCACGCCGTCCTCCGCGTGCGCGAAGTGCACCCGGCCGCCCGGCAGCGGCATGCCCGCCCACGTGGCGACCAGCCGCTCGTGCAGCGCGTTCCACTGGTCGGCGGCGGGGAAGCGGTCCTCCAGCCACATCCACTGGGTCACCGACGCCTCGATGAGCGCGGTGGGCGTGTCGGCGTTGTACTCCAGCAGCTTGGCGTCGCCCTCGCCGTCCCACACCAGGTCGAAGCGGCCGTACAGGGACGGGGAGTCCAGGCTCGCGGCCATCGTCTCCCGCGCCGACTCCGGCAGCCCGAACGCCGACATGGGCGCCTCGTCGAGGGCGTACCGCGCGGCCTGGACCGACATGTCGTGCAGCTCGGCGGTCACCGCCTCCAGGTAGTCGATCTCCTCGGGGGCGAAGACGTAGTAGGCGGACTCGTCCCAGTAGGGCGTGCCGTCCTTCTGCACGGCGTAGGACAGCCCGTCGGCCTTGACCAGCTTCTCCCAGTCATCCCGGGGTTCGAGGGGGTAACGACGCATGGGTGCGCTTTCTGGGTGTTCCTGAGGCTTCTGGCGGCGCTGCCGTCAGCGGGGCATCCTAGCCGCCGTTCCGGCCCGTCCGGTTGCCGAATCCGCCGCGGTCGGTCACGCTCCCGATGGTGGCGCCCTTCGGCCGCGTGAACGTGCCGCCCTTGCCGGCCCGGGCCCCGATCGCGGGCGGCGTCGCGGACGCGCGCAGGTAGTACCAGGCCAGGCCGCTCCCGCCGGACCCGCCCGAGCCGCCGTCCTCGCACTCCTCGTCCTCGACGCGCTCCCGCGTGTCCTCGTCCACGCACACCCGCGCGAAGTCGTACTCGCCGGCGGCCTCCTCGTCGATGTACTCGACGTCGTCCTCGTCCGGGGCCTCCTCGCCGGTGTCGTCCCCGGTGTCGTCCCCCGTCTCGGCGGGCGCGTCGTCCCCGCCGTCCTCGCCGTCCCCGCCGTCCTCGCCGTCCTCGGCGAGCGCGGTGGCCACGCCAGCGGGCACGTCGCCCTCGGCCGCCTCGACCTGCGGGGTCGGCTGCGCCGGCCCGTCGGCGGAGCCGGTGCCCGCGCAGGCCCCGACGGCCATCGCCACCGCCGCGGCCAGGCCGACCGTCACCGTCGCGGACCGTCTCCGCCGTCCCCTGCCGCCCGCCGCGCCCGGGTGCTCCATGCCGCATCACTCTCCGTCGTCCGCGGCCGGCGTCGTGGGGGTCACCCGGCTCGCTGAACCGCTAGACGAACCCTCCGCCCCATTCGTTCCGGAAGTCCCCCGTGAACTTTCGGAGAATGTTCAGCCCCCTTCGCCTTGGCGCGTCCCGCGCCCGGGCACCCGCCGGCGTACGACGCCACGCGCGCGCCTCTCACGTCGTACGACGTCACGCGCGCGCTCCTCACGTCGTACGGCGCCACGCGCGCGCTCCTCACGTCGTACGGCGGCGCGGGCGTGTCTCACGTCGTACGGCGCGGCGGGGCGGGGCGGATGGGGAGGACGGGGCGGGAGCGGGGGAGCGGCGGGGCGGGGCGCGGGGCCCGGAGAGGCCCCGCGCCCCGGAAGGTCAGAGCAGCTCGGCGACGAGGCTGATCTCGGTGCCCGCGAGGGCCTTGCTGACCGGGCAGTTCTCCTTGGCCGTGTTCGCGGCGGCCTGGAAGTCCTCGGCGGAGATGCCGGGGACCTGGGCCTTGACCGTGAGCACGATGCCGGTGATGCCCTGGCCGGGCTGGAAGGTCACGTCGGCGCGGGTCTCGACGGACTGCGGCGGGGTGCCCGCCTGCGCCAGGCCGTGCGAGAGGGCCATCGAGAAGCAGGAGGAGTGCGCGGCCGCGATGAGCTCCTCCGGGCTCGTCTTGCCGCCCGCCTGCTCGGCGCGGGACGGCCAGTTCACGTCGAAGGTGCCGACGCCCGAGCTGTCCAGCGTGACCTGGCCCGAGCCGTCCATCAGCGCGCCCTTCCACTGCGTGGTCGCCGTGCGCGTGGTCGCCATATCGATCTCCCTGTGTGGTGGGTTCATGCCTGCCCCGCCAACGCTAGCGGAGCCGGATCACCCGGCACGGCGGGGACCGGTCTTCATCCGGCTCGTCGGCCGCGGCGAATAGTGCGATGCTCGGTGCGGGCTCGGGGGGCCCACGGGGATCCGAGCCGGAGCCGGAACCGGGGAGTGTGGTGCCAGTGCGGGCACCTGTGCATGACGCCGAGCGCGACCGGTCCCTGCACCGCCGCCTCGTCGGCGGTGACGAGACCGCGCTCGCCGAGGTCTACGACCTGTTCTCGTCTCTGGTGCTCGGGCTCGCGTCGGGGGTGACGCGGGACCGGGCCGCGGCCGAGGACGTCGCGCAGGAGGTGTTCGTCTCCCTGTGGGAGCGGCCCTTCGCGTACGACCCCGACCGGGGCACGCTGCGCACGTGGCTGGGCACGCTGGCCCACCGGCGCGCGGTGGACTGGGTGCGGGCGGAGGAGCGCCGCAGGGCGCGCTCGGCCCGCCGGGCGGGGCCGGAGGAGGCGCCGGGCGTGGAGGACGAGGTGCTCGCCGCCGACGAGGCGGGGCGGGTGCGCAACGCGGTGGCCGCGCTGCCCGGCGGCCTGCGCGAGGTGATCGAGCTGGCCTATTACCGGGGGTTGACATACCGTCAGGTGGCGCGGGACCTGGGCTTGCCCGAGGGCACGGCGAAGTCGCGGATCCGGCTCGGACTGCGCCGCATCGCCGCCATGCTGGCCGAGGAGCCGACGTAGGAGGACGGCGTGAACCCCGACTGGGACCTGTACCTCGACGCGATGACGGAGGGGGGCGAGATGCCCCGGCCCAGACGGCGCGCGGACGTGCTCGCGGCGGCGCTGGCGCGGCGCCCCGCCGCCGCCCGCGTCCCCCGATACGCCGCGCCGTACGCCGCCCGCGTCTCCGCCCTCGACGCGCTGCTGGGCGCGCTCGGCGAGGACGACCACCGCCGCGTGGCCGTCGAGGGCTGGACGGTCCAGGAGCTGGTCGTGCACCTGCTGGCGACCGACGGCCTGCTCGCCCGGGCCGTCGGGGCCCCGGCCGCCGACCCGCCCTCGGGCACCGAGGACGCGGTGGCCCGCACGGTCGAGCTGATCCGCGCCGAGCGCGGCCGCCCGCCGGGCGAGACCCGGTCCCGCTGGCGGGAGCAGGCGCGCGCGCTCTGCGCCCACCTGTGCGAGGCGGGGGAGGAGGCCGCGGGCCGCCGGGTCTCGGCGGGCGGGCTGCGGATGCGCCTCGGCGACCACCTCACCCAGCGGGCGTTCGAGACCTGGATCCACACCGACGACATCGGCCGGGTCATGGGGCTGCCGGTCCCGCTGCCGGTACCCGAGCACCTGAACCCCATGGCCGGGCTCGTCGCGCGCGGCCTGCGGCTCGTCGCGCCCCGCCCCGGCCGCCTGCTCCGCCTGGAGCTCACCGGGCCCGGGGGCGGCGTCTGGGACGTGCCGCTGTCGCGCGGGGCGCCCCCGCCGGGGCGCGTCCCGGACGCGGTGATCGTCACGGACGTGGCCGAGTTCTGCTTCCTGGTGTCCGGCCGGCGCGACCCCGCCTCCTTCGAGGCGGTCCTGTCCGGCGACACGGAGCTGGCCAGGGAGGTCCTCGCCGCCGCCCCGGCGCTGTCGGGACCGTAGGTGCCGCGTAATCACTTCGTCGCCCCCCTCTCCTCCCGGCGGAGGATTGGCCCGGGGTGCGGTCGGCGATAGCGTCGGAGCGTGAGCCAACACGACGAACTTCGCGTGTCCGACGCCGAGCGCGAGGAGACGGTGGAGCGGCTGCGGGTCGCCTCGGTCGAGGGCCGGTTGTCCTTCGCGGAGCTGAGCGACCGCACCGAGGCCGCGTACGGCGCGGTGACGCGCGCGGACCTGGTCCGCGTCACCGCCGACCTGCCGGACGCGCCCGGGGCCGCCGCCGAGCCCGTGCGGGCCCCGGGCCGGGCCCGCCGCTGGTTCGTCGCGATCCTCGGCGACACCAGGCGACGCGGGCACTGGAAGGTGGACAAGGAGCTGGCCGCGCTGGCCGTGCTGGGCGACGTCGTCCTCGACCTGCGCCAGGCCCAGGTCCTCACCGACAGCGTGGACATCGTGGCGACCGCCGTGCTGGGCGACGTGAAGGTGATCGTCCCCGACGGCGTGGACGTGGACGTCTCTGGGGTCGCGGTCCTGGGCGACAAGAAGATCCGCGTGGAGGAGGCGCCGGCCGGCCGCCGCGCCCCCGTCGTCCGCGTCCGGGCGACCGCCCTGCTCGGCGACGTCAAGGTCTACGGCCACGCCTACGCCGAGCGGAAGGGCTCCGGCCACTCCTGGCACCACTGACCCCCGCCGCCCGCCGTACGGCCCGGCGGGGGCCGTACGGCGTGGCGCTCAGGCCGTCGCGAACTCGCGGGGGAGGGCGGCGGTGCGGGCCTCCTCGTACCGCTCCAGGAGGATCTCGGCGAGCTCCGGGGCGGGGCCGAGGACGTCGGCGACCACGTCCGCGCCCGCGGCCAGGGCGTCGCGCCGCACCTTGTCGGCGAAGTGCCCGGGGGCCAGCAGGTAGGGGGCGACGGCGACGCGGGGGGCGCCGGCCGCGCGCAGCGCCGCGACCGCCCGCTCGGGCGCGGGGGCGGCGGCCGAGGCGTAGGCGGCGCGGACCGCCCACCAGCCCCGGGCCGACCAGGCGCGGGCCATCTCGCCGATCACCTGGTTGGCGCGGGCGTCGCTGGAGCCGGCCGACACCAGCACGACGGCCATGCCCGGGTCGCCCGGCGGCACGCCCGCCTCGGCGAGCCGCCGCTCCAGGACGCGCGCCAGCAGGGGGTGCGGGCCCAGCGTCGCGCCGTACCGCACGGCCAGGTGCGGCGGGCGGGCGCGCAGGGCCGCCGGGATGTCCACCCGGCTGTGGTACGCCTCGGTCAGCAGCAGCGGCAGCACCACCGCCGACCCCTCCAGGCCGCCGAGGACCTGGCCCAGGGACGGCGGGGCGTGGTCGAGGTAGGCGGTGCGCGCGTCCAGCTCCGGGCGCGCCCGCCGTACCCCGGCCATCAGCTCCGAGACGACGGCCGCCGCCCGTGGGTCGCGGGACCCGTGGGCGACGGCGACTAGGCGTGGATGCCGCATTCGATCTTCCCCAGACCGGCCCAGCGGCCGCTGCGCGGATCCTCGCCCGGGGCGACCCGCCGGGTGCAGGGGGCGCAGCCGATCGACGGGTAGCCGTCGTAGTGCAGCGGGTTGATGAGCACCCCGTTGTCGGCGATGTAGTTGTCCACGTCCTCCTGGGTCCAGCGCGCGATGGGGTTCACCTTGACCATCTGGCGCTTGGCGTCCCACTCGACGATGCGGGTGTCCTTGCGGGTCAGCGCCTCGTCGCGGCGGATGCCGCTGAACCAGGCGACGTACCCCTGGAGCGCCCGGTTGAGCGGCTCCACCTTGCGCAGGTGGCAGCACAGGTCGGGGTTGCGGCCGTGCAGCCGCGGGCCCAGGTCCCGGTCCTGCTCGGCGACGGTACGGCTGGGCGTGACGTTGATCAGGTTGACCGGGTACACCGCCTGGACCGCGTCGCGGGTGCCGATGGTCTCGGCGAAGTGGTATCCGGTGTCGATGAACAGCACGTCGATGCCCGGCTTGACCTTGGAGACCAGGTGGATGAGCAGGGCGTCGCTCATGGAGGAGGTCAGGCAGATGCGGTCGCCGAACGTGGCGGCCGCCCAGCGGATGATCTCCACGGCGGGCGCGTCCTCCAGCGCGGCCGCGGCGGAGTCGACGATGTCCTGAAGGTCGAGGCTGATCTTGACTTCGGCGTCCAGCACCGTCATATCCGGGTCCCCACTCCTAAGAACTTCAACGTGAACGCTCGGGCGCACGACCGGCAGTACCACCCGCCGTCGCGCTCGTACGGCTCCAGGTCCTCCTCGCCGCAGTACGGGCAGTGGAAGGGGACCGCTCTCTCACTCACTTCAGGTCCTCCTCGGCGGCGCGCTCGACCCACTCGGAGAAGGTCTCGCCGCCGGTCTTCTGCGCCTGGAACCGGGTCAGCACCCGCTCGACGTAGTCGGGCAGCTCGGCGGCGGTGGCCTTGAGCCCGCGCACCTTGCGGCCGAAGCCGGGCCGGACGCCGAGGGAGCCGCCCAGGTGGATCTGGAAGCCCTCGACCTGCTCGCCCCGCTCGTCGGTGACGAGCTGGCCCTTGAGCCCGATGTCGGCCGTCTGGATGCGGGCGCAGGAGTTCGGGCAGCCGTTGACGTTGATCGTCAGCGGGTCGGCGAAGTCCGGGAGCCGCTTCTCCAGCTCGTCGATGAGGGTCATCGCGGTGCCCTTGGTCTCGACGATCGCGAGCTTGCAGTACTCGATGCCGGTGCAGGCCATGGTCTGGCGGCGGAACGTGGAGGGGTTGACCCGCAGGTCGTGGCTCTCCAGCTCGCGCACGAGGCTCTCGACGCGGTCCTCGGCGATGTCGAGGATGACCATCTTCTGCTCGACGGTCGTGCGGACGCGGGAGCTGCCGTGGCGCTCGGCGATGTCGGCGATCAGCGCGAGGGTGGCCCCGTCGAGCCGGCCGACCTTGGGCGCGAAGCCGACGTAGTAGAGGCCGTCCCGCTGGCGGTGCACGCCGACGTGGTCGCGGCGGTTGTTCCGGGGCGCGGCGGGCGCGGGGCCGTCGGGGAGGCGGTAGCCGAGGTACTCCTGCTCCAGGACCTCGCGGAACCTCTCGGGGCCCCAGTCGTTCATGAGGAACTTGATCCGGGCGCGGTGGCGGAGCCTGCGATAGCCGTAATCACGAAATATCCCGATGATTCCGGCCCAGACGTCGGCGGCCCTGTCCGGCGAGACGAAGACGCCGAGCCGCTTGCCGAGCATCGGGTTCGTGGACAGGCCCCCGCCGGCCCACACGTCGTAGCCGCGCTCCCCGTTCTCGCCGACCACGCCGACGAACGCCACGTCGTTGATCTCGTGGACCGTGCAGTGGGAGGCGCATCCGCTGAAGGCGGACTTGAACTTGCGCGGCAGGTTCGAGAACTCCTGGCTGCCGATGTACTTGTCGTACACCTGCTGGATCTGCGGCGTCGCGTCGAGCACCTCGTCCTCGTCGATCCCGGCCAGGGGGCAGCCGATGATCACGCGGGGGGTGTCGCCGCAGGCCTCGGTCGTGGACAGGCCGACGGCCTCCAGCGCCTCCCAGATCGCCGGGACCGACTCGATCTCCACCCAGTGGAGCTGGATGTTCTGCCGGTCGGTGACGTCGGCCGTGCCCCGGGCGTACCTGGTCGAGATGTCGGCGATCGTGCGGAGCTGCTCCAGGGTGAGCTGCCCGCCGTCGATGCGGACGCGGAGCATGAAGTACCTGTCGTCGAGCTCCTCCGGCTCCAGGATGGCGGTCTTGCCGCCGTCGATCCCGGGCTTGCGCTGGGTGTAGAGCCCGAACCAGCGGAAGCGTCCCCGCAGGTCGGCCGGGTCGATGGAGTCGAAGCCGGTCTTGGAGTAGATGTCGATGATCCGCTGGCGGACGTTGAGCCCGTCGTCGTTCTTCTTCAGCTCCTCGTTCTTGTTGAGCGGTTCGCGGTAGCCGAGGGCCCACTGGCCCTCGCCGCGGTGGCGACGGGCGCGTGCGTTCGTGCTGCTGGGCGGCATGGGGCGCGTCCTCCGGGACGGTCGTCTTGGGGACGGACGCGTGGCGAGAAGGCGCGCCCGGCCGGGAGGGGCCGTCGCGTCGTCGCGAGTGCTTCAGAGGAGAGCTGCGCCTGAAGAGGCCACGCGCCCGGGGAAACGGGCGGGTTGACGGGCGTCAGCTACAGATGGCGCTGCGGACACGCTGAAGATCGACGTGGCGTCGCACGACGAGCATCGGGTCCGCTGGCATGAGACCCACGGTGACACACGCCCTCACCCTTGTCCAATCCCCGTCCGCCATCTGGGACGCGCCGCGGGTCACGGCGGCCCCTCTCCGGAGCCCGTCCCGGTACGGCACGCGCGGCGCGTCCGGCCGCCCACGGGCCCGGCCCGGCGCGGGGCATCAGCCCTGGCGGACCCAGTTCACGGGGGGTTCGGAGGGCGGCTCGGAGGGCGGCTCGGATGGCGGCGTGGATGGCGGCCCGGATGGCGGCTCGGGGGGCGGCTCGGTGCCGGGCGGGCCGGGCGCGGGCCCGGCCGGCTCCGGCGGGTCGCCGGGCGCGCGGCGGGACGCGGCCAGGTGCTGGCAGTCGCACCAGGTGCCGCCCCGGCAGCGGTCGTGGCGGCGTTCCTTGCACCAGTGGCAGATCACACCGTCATTGTGCGCGCGAGGGGCTTGATCACACCCTGGGATTCAGAACAAGGTTCGGTTAGGGTCCGGGCATGGGCGTGACGATGGCCGGGCTGGTCGCGGATCTGCGGGACGAGACGTCGGACCTCCTGCGGCTGGTGGAGCCGCTGGACCCCGCGGGGTGGGACACCCCGACGCCGGCCGAGGGGTGGGCGGTGCGGGACCAGGTGAGCCACCTGGCCTGGTTCGACGAGGCGGCGACGCGGGCCGCGGCCGATCCGGACGCCTTCCGGGCCGGCCTGCCCGCCCTGCTGGAGAAGGGGCCGGGGTTCGTGGACGACCTCGCCCACGAGCACGCCGCGCGCCCGCCCGCGGACCTGCTCGCCTGGTTCCGCGCGGCCCGCGCCCGCATGCTCGGCGTGTTCGAGGGCCTGGACGCGCGGGCCAGGCTGCCCTGGTACGGCCCGGACATGAGCGCGACCTCGTTCGCGACCGCGCGGTTGATGGAGACGTGGGCCCACGGGCAGGACGTGGCGGACGCGCTGGGGGCGGCACGCGTCCCCACCGCGCGGCTCCGGCACGTCGCGCTGATCGGGTGCCGCGCCCTGCCGTACAGCTTCGCCGCCAACGGCCTGCCGGTCCCGGAGGCGCCGGTCCGGGTCGAGCTGCGCCTGCCCGGGGGCGAGCCGTGGGAGTGGGGCCCGGAGGACGCGGGCGACGTGGTGCGCGGCGAGGTCCTGGACTTCTGCCTGGCGGTCGCCCAGCGGCGGCACCTGGACGATCTCGGACTGGAGATCACGGGGGAGACGGCCCGCGCCTGGATGGGGATCGCGCAGGCCTTCGCGGGCCCGCCCGGCCCGGGCCGCGCCCCGCTCCGCTAGCCCGGCAGGCGTCCCTCCTCCCTCGGCCGGCCTCTCCCCGGCCGCCCCCCGCCTGCCGGTCCTCGCGCCTGCCGGTCCTCGCGGCGGTACGGCCGCGCGTCTCCGGGCCGCCCGCGCGGGCCGTACCGCCGGGACGGCCCGGGCGGAGCGGGACGGACGAGGGCGCGGCGGGACTGAGCGGGACGCGGCGGGACGGGGCGGGACGCGGTGGGACGGGGCGGGCGGCGCGGCCGGGTGAGAGCATCGGGGTGTGCTGAGGGTCCTCGTGATCGGGGTGGTCGCGGTGGTGGTCCTGCTCGGCCTGCTGTGGGCGGCGCAGCGGCGGCTGATCTACCTGCCCGACGCCCGGCCGGTGCCGCCCGCCGCGTCGGTGCTGCCCGGCGCGCGGGACGTGACGCTCGTGACCTCGGACGGGCTCCGGCTCGGGGCCTGGCACCTGCCCGGCGGGAGCCGGGGGATCACGGTGCTGGTCGCCGGCGGCAACGCGGGCAACCGGCTGCACCGGGCGCCGCTGGCGGCCGCCCTGGCCAGGGAGGGGTTCGCGGTCCTGCTCATGGACTACCGGGGGTACGGCGGGAACCCGGGCTCCCCGGACGAGGAGGGGCTGGCCCGCGACGTCCTGGCCGCCCGGGAGTCCCTCTCCGGCCCCGTGGTGTACTTCGGCGAGAGCCTCGGCGCCGGGCCCGTGACCGCGCTGGCGAGGTCCCGGCCGCCCCTGGCGCTGCTGCTGCGCTCGCCGTTCACCTCCCTGGCCGACGCCGGCCGCCACAACTACCCGTTCCTGCCGGTCGGGCCGCTGCTGCGGGACCGCTTCCCGGTGGCGGAGCACCTGGCCTCGGTCTGCGTCCCCACCGCCGTGGTGTACGGCTCGCGCGACACGATCGTGCCCCCGGCGATGAGCCGCGCCGTCGCGTCCGCCGCCGCGGGCCCGGTGGACCTGGTCGAGGTGCGGGACGCCGGGCACAACGACCGCGCCCTCCTCGACGGCCCCGAGCTGATCGCCGCCGTCGTCCGCCTCGCCGGAACGCGGTAGCGCCCGCGCGCGGCGGCGGAGTCAGTCCCCGGCCAGCGCGAGGGCGGCGCGGACGAGGGCGGCGTTGGAGGGGGCGGGGGAGCCGTCGGGCAGGACGAGGGTGTCCTCCAGTCCGACGCGGGAGTCGAGGCCCAGCTCGGCGGCCAGCCGGAACACCGGCCAGGCGTTCGCGTCCTCGCCGTGGAGCAGGAGCGGGGCGGGGACGCCGCGCAGCCGGGCGAGCAGGTCCCGGGCGGTGGACAGCGGGTCCTCCTGGTCCACCACCTCGACCAGGACGCGCAGGCACTCCACGCCGGAGGCGGCGAAGGCGGCGGCCGCCCCGGCGTGCCAGATCCCCGCCTCGATTCCGACGCCCAGGCCGGTCAGGGCGGCCGCGAGCTCGGCCGCGCCCTCCTCGTGCCAGTTGACCGAGGCGTGGTCCGGCCGCGACCGCCACCCGGCGACCTGCGCCAGCCGTACGGCGGGATCGCCCGCGGCCCACGCGCCGGTCGTGACGCCGACCGGGACGCCGGGGACCGCCTCGCGCAGCGCGGCGACGACGGGGTCCACGTGCTCCGGGCGCAGGCTGTCCCGGCCCCCGGGGTCCTTGGGGTGCACGTGCAGCTCCCGCGCGCCCGCCGCCACGGCCTCGGCGGCGGCGGCGGCGATCTGCGCCGGCGTGACGGGGAGGGCGGGGTGCTCGGCCGGGAGCCGGGCACCGTTCAGGCAGGCTTGGAGGAGCACGGGCATCCCTCTCGCGACGATCTTCTCCCGGGCAGCCTAAGCCCCGGCCCCCTCGGCCCCGGCCTCCTGGGTCCCGGCCTCCTGGGTCCCGGCCTCCTGGGTCCCGGCCCCGCCGTCGGGCGGCCCGGCGGGGTCCACCTCGTCGGCGGGCACCGTGAAGAGCCGGATGTAGACGGGCCGCGCGCCCGGCGGCGCCTCGGACTGGGGGTGGCTGTAGCGCTGGAGCAGCGCGATGTACTCCTCGAAGAACTCGCCGAGCTCGTCCCGGGTCATCCGCCCCAGGCCCCGCGACGCCTTGGCCCAGTCCGGGTCGCGCAGCCAGGCGGCGGGGAAGGCGTCGAAGATCCGGCGGTCCTCCTCCAGCCCCTGGCGCAGGAACTCGTCCAGGGCCGGGTGGTCCTCGGGGGCGATCTGGTCGTGGGTGGGGACGCGCAGGTCCCGCAGCCTCTCGTTCCTCCGCCACCAGCGTTCCCGGCCTCCGGAGCGCTCGGGGATCTCCTCGATGAAGCCGTACTTCTCGAGCTGGCGCAGGTGGTAGCTGGTCGTGCCGGTCTTGGCGCCGAGCAGCTCGCCGAGCGTGGTCGAGGTGGCCTCCCCGTGCACGGCGAGGTGGTTGAGCATGCGCCGGCGCATCGGGTGGGCCAGGGCCTTCAGCCGCGCGGGGTCGTGAAGCAGCAGCCGCTCGTCGTCCTCCATGGGTCGAGGATACAGATCTCTGTCTGCAGAACACTCTTTGCAGAGAACTCTCTGCAGAGTATGTTCGGCGGTATGCGACGACTCCTCCCGGCGGCCGCCGCCGCCGTCCTGTGCGCCCTGACGGCGGCGCCCGCCCAGGCCGCGGCCCCGCCCGCGCGGGCCGCCACTCCCGCGTCCCCGGCCCGGGCGGCCCACGCCTCTCCGGCCCGGCCCGCCCACGTCCCTCCGGTCCTGGCGGCCCAGGCTCCTTCCGCCCGGCGCCCCGCCGAGGGGGATCCCCACCCGCTCGTGCCCGCCGGCCTGACCTCGCGGGAGGTCGCGTTCCGGGGGAGCGGGGCGCTGCCGATGCGCGGCACCGTCGTCCTGCCCGCCGCGCCCGCCCCCGGCCGCCCCGGCATGGTCCTGGTGCACGGCGCGGGCACGGGCACCCCGCGCGAGAAGCTCATGACCGAGGCCGTGGAGTTCGCCCGCCGGGGCATCGCCGTCCTCGTCTACGACAAGCGGTCCGCGGGCTACTCGCTCTTCCGGCGGTCCTACGCCCAGCTCGCCGGGGACGCCCTGGGCGCGGTGGCCGCGCTGCGCGCCCAGCCCGGCGTGAACCCGGCGAAGGTCGGGATCTGGGGCCTGAGCGAGGGCGGCTGGGTCGCCCCGATGGCGGCCGCGCGGTCGGCGGACATCGCGTTCGTCGTGGTGGTGGGCGCGAACGGGCTGCCGCCGCTGCGCCAGCAGGCCTGGGCCGTGGCCGCGGGACTCCGCCGCGTCGGCGTCTCGGGATCGCTGGTGGACCGCGCCGAGCCCGCGCTCTACCGGGCCATCGCGGACGGCGGCCTGTTCCCCGAGCCCCACCACGACCCCGTGCCGACCCTGGCCGCGCTGCGGCAGCCGCTCCTGGGCATCTGGGGGAACGCCGACCTGCTCACCCCGCCCGAGGAGAGCCCGCCGATCTTCGCCCGGGCGCTGGAGCGGGGCGGGAACCGGCACTACGCCCTGCACTTCTTCCCGGACGCCGAGCACGCCGCGCACGTCACCCCCGACGGGGGTGTCACCCGGGCGCCCGAGCTGGCCCCCGGCTACGCCGACCTGGTCGGCTCCTGGGTCCGCGACGTCGTGGCGGGCCGCCCGCCCGTGGCGCGCGTCGAGGGACCGGCTCCCGTCCAGGCGTCCCACACCAGGCCGACGCCCCCGTCCGCCTGGTGGGAGTCGGCGCCGATGCAGGTCGCCGCGCTGGCGCTGTTCGCGGCGGCCTTCGCCGGCTACCCCCTGGCCGCCGCGGCCCGGCGTCTGCGGGGCCGCGCGGGCGCCCCGGCGACCAGGGCCGCCCGCCTGGTCAGCGCGGGCGGGCTGACCGTGGTCACGGCCGGGTTCGGCTACCTCATGTACGTGGTCATGACCGGCGGGAAGCTCGCGGCCCCCGGCCCCCTGCTGGCCGGCCGCCCGGTGATCTGGCTAGCCCTGCAGGCCCTGGCGGTGGCGGTGGGCGTGGCGGCCGTGCTGACCGTGCTGGCCCTGCGCCGCCGCCGCGCGGCCCTCCCCCGCGGCGAGCGCGTCCGCGCCGGGCTGGTGGCCGTCGCCGGTCTCGTCTTCATCCCCTGGGCCGCCTACTGGGGCCTCCTGCTCCCCTGAGCGCCCGTACGGCTTACGCCGCGTCCGCCGGGAGACGGTCCCGGGGGCGCGGCGTCCGCCGTACGGCGTCAGGTGAGGGCGGGGTCGAGGACCCGGTCGAGGAAGGCGGCGAGGTTGCGCACGGCGCGGTCCGCGCGCTCCTCCAGCGTCAGCGACTCGACGCCGTCGCGCAGCCGTACGCCGAGGCCGGTCTCGCGCTTGCCCCGGGCGTAGAGGGGGCAGGCGAGGTCGGCGCAGATGTAGGTGCCGATCGTGTTGCCCTGGCGGCCGGCCGCGCCGACGCGGGGCGCGGTGAAGAGGGCGACGCCCGTGCCGGGGTGGGGGGTCAGGCAGACGGAGCAGATCGTGGACTTCACGAAGGCGCGCTTGACCTCCTTGGCGGTGCGCAGGGTCAGGCCGACCAGCTCGCCCCGGTGCTCGGCGACGATGTAGCCGCGGTCGGGGGCGCCCGGATCGCGCCAGCCCAGGAAGTCCAGATCGGGCCAGGGGAGGTCGGCCAGGCCGCGCGGCATGCCGAGGCGCCGGGCCTCCCCCTTGGAACAGTTGACGAAGGAGTCTCGGATCTCCTTCTCCTCCAGCGGATTCACAACGGAGCAAGGTAACAGCGGGCCAGGCCCGCCGTCGTCCGGTTTTTCCCGGCGTCGGGGCAGTTCAGGCGGGGTGCGCCGGGCCTGGAGGGGGATCGGGACGTTGCGGGGGCGGGGAACGGGTACGTTCGTATCCAGTCCGTTACCGTGGCGCGCCCCGGGGAACGGGACAGTGAACCGTACCGTTGTCTGCTGTAACCAACCAAGATCCGACAAACCGGGCTGAACCAGAAATCTGCCGTGACCTCTGTGAGCGACGCGCCCCGCAAGACCCGGACGCCGCCTCCGCGCACCCGGGACCGTCTCCACGCGGCGCTGCGCGTCGGGCTGTGGTGGCCGCTGGTCAAGAACACCTCCATCACGTCGTTCAACTACCGGGTCACCGGGCTGGCCGCCGAGGCCGCCTTCTTCGCGCTGCTGTCGCTGCCGCCGCTGGTGCTGGGGCTGATCGGCACCCTGGGGTACTTCCGGCCCGCGCTCGGCCCCGCCGCCGTCGCCGACGTCCGCTCCTGGGTCATCGAGAAGTCCGGGCTGCTGTTCACCGGCGACACCGTGAACGGCGTGGTCGTGCCGCTCGTGGACGACGTGCTCGCGGGAGGCCGCGCCGACCTGGTCTCGCTGGGCTTCCTGCTGTCGCTGTGGTCGGGCTCGCGCGCGCTCTTCGTCTACGTGGACGTGATCTCCGTGGCGTACGGCCTGGGCGAGGTGCGCGGCATCGTCCGGACCCGGATCATGTCGTTCGGGCTGTACATCGCCGCGCTGGGCGTGGGGCTCGTGGTGATCCCGCTGTTCGTCGCCGGGCCCACGATCGTGACCAGCCTCATCCCGCACTACGACGGGCTCGTCGAGGTGCTGTACTGGCCGCTGGCCGTGCTCGTGTCGATCGGGCTGCTGACCACGCTGTACCACGTGAGCGTGCCCGTCCGCACGCGCTGGCGGCGGGAGCTGCCCGGGGCCGTCCTCGCGCTGATCATCTGGGCCCTGTGCGGGTTCGTGCTGCGGATCGTGCTCGGCGCCTCGTTCACCCCCGTCTCGATCTACGGCTCGCTGGCCGCCCCCATCGCCGTCCTGCTGTGGCTGTACGTCACGGCCCTCGGCGTGCTCATCGGCGCCACGCTCAACGCCGAGGCCGACAAGCTCTGGCCCGAGGGCACCACCGCCCGCGCCCGCGCCGCCCACGACGCCTGACCCGGCCCCGTCCCCCCCGTCCCGCGCCGCGCCGCGCCGCCGTACGCCCGCCGTACGGCCCCGGGCCCGGCGGGCGTACGGCGGACGCGGCGCGCGGCGTGAGCCGTACGGCGGGGGTCCGCTAGGGTTTAGGGGGTCGCGACTGGCGCTGACCCCCCGTCCTCCGCCGGGGCGTCATGAGGCGGACAACCGCCGGGAAGCGAAGTTCGCGCAGGCCGCGCGCCTGGGCCTGCGCTCCGTCGATGAAGATGGGGTGTGCCATGACCCACGATGCCCTCGCCGCAGCCGATCCCCAGATCGCCGAGCTCGTCGCCGCCGAGGAGCGCCGCCAGGCCGACACCGTCAAGCTGATCGCCTCGGAGAACTACGTCTCCAAGGCGGTGCTGGAGGCCACCGGCACGGTTCTGACCAACAAGTACTCCGAGGGCTACGCCGGCAAGCGCTACTACGAGGGCCAGCAGGTCATCGACCAGATCGAGACCGTGGCCGTCGAGCGCGCCAAGGCCCTGTTCGGCGTCGAGCACGCCAACGTCCAGCCCTACTCGGGCTCGCCCGCCAACCTCGCCATCTACCTGGCCTTCCTCCAGCCCGGCGACACCGTGATGGGCATGGGCCTGCCGTTCGGCGGCCACCTCACCCACGGCTGGTCCGTCTCGGCCACCGGCAAGTGGTTCACCCCGGTCCGGTACGGCGTCCGCAAGGACACCGGCCGCGTGGACATGGACGAGGTCCGCGACCTCGCCCGCGAGCACCGGCCCAAGGTCATCTTCTGCGGCGGCACCGCGATCCCGCGCACCATCGACTTCCCGGCGTTCGCCGAGATCGCCCGCGAGGTCGGCGCGGTCCTGGCCGCCGACATCGCGCACATCGCCGGCCTGATCGCCGGCGGCGCGCACCCGTCGCCCGTGGGCCACGCGGACGTGATCTCCACGACCACGCACAAGACCCTCCGCGGCCCGCGCGGCGCGATGCTCATGTCCACCGCCGAGCACGCCGCCGCCATCAACAAGGCCGTCTTCCCCGGCCTGCAGGGCGGCCCGCACAACCACACCACGGCCGCGATCGCGGTGGCCCTCAAGGAGGCCTCCACCGACGAGTTCAAGGCCTACGCCCACCAGGTCGTCGCCAACGCCAAGGCGCTGGCCGAGGAGCTGGCGAGCCGCGGCTTCGACCTGGTCTCCGGCGGCACCGACAACCACCTGATCCTGATGGACCTCACGCCCAAGGGCGTCGGCGGCAAGCCCGCCGCCCAGGCGCTGGACCGCGCGGGCCTGGAGACGAACTACAACGCCGTGCCGTACGACACGCGCAAGCCGTTCGACCCCTCCGGCATCCGCATCGGCACCCCCTCGGTGACCAGCCGCGGCATGGGCGAGGCCGAGATGCGCCAGATCGGCGCCTGGATCGACGAGGTCGTCACCGCCCTGGCCAAGGAGTCCGACGTCGAGGAGACGATCGCCCGCGTCCACGGCGAGGTGAGCGAGCTGACCGCCCGGTTCCCCGCCCCCGGCCTGTAACCCCGGCGCCGGCCGTACGGCAGGAGCCCCCGCGAGAACCGGTCGCGGGGGTTCCGCCGTTCCCGGGCTCAGCGGACGAGCTGGGCGGCGGCCTCCCTGGCGGCCTCCACCTGGGACCCGGAGGTGCGGCGGGCCGCGCGCCGCAGCACGGGGGGCGCGGCGAGCGCCCCGGCGACGGCCCAGGCGGCCAGCACCGCCACCGTCTGCCAGGTCCGCCAGGACCCGCCCACCTCCAGCGCCGCCGCCGCGTCCGGCAGGAACGCCGAGCGCATGCCGAGGCCGATCCAGTACATCGGGAAGACCTGGGCGACCACCTGGACCCAGCCCCACAGCGCGGTGATCGGCGTGAAGATCCCCGAGATGGCCGCGAGCCCGAACACCGGGAGCATCCCCCACGTGCCGACCTTCTGGGCGTTCGGCGCGAGCGCGCCGAGGACGATCCCGATCGGCATCACCGCGAGCAGGCCGAGCGGGATCACCCAGGCCACCGTGAGCCACCCGGCCGCGCCCCGGTGCGCCAGGCCGTCGAACAGCAGCAGGCCGGGCAGCAGGATGAGCGCGAACACCGGGACGACCTGCAGGCTCTGGAAGAGGACCTGGCCGGTGACGTACCCGGTGACGCCCCGGGGCACGGCCCTGGCGCGCAGCAGCGTCCCGTCCTCGCGCTCCAGGGCCAGCGAGAACGCCGGCCCGGCCACGGTCCCGAAGACCATCACCATCCCGAGCATGCTGGGCAGCGCCACCGACGGCATGAGCAGCGAGGTCCCCTCGACCCTGTCGTCCCGGTTCCAGAACAGGTAGGCCAGGGTGGCGACCGCCATGAACACATAGAAGCCCTGGTCCTGCGGGCTGCGGACGCTGAGCCCGAACTCGTGCCACCCCCGGGCCAGTCCCACGCGCACGGCGTGCGCCGTCCGGTTCATCGCGCGGCCTCCCCGCTCTCGATCCTCCCGGGCCCGGGGGCCCGGCCGCCTGTCTCCGCCCCGAACTCCCGCGCGGACTCGCCGCGGGAGGCGCCCGCCTCGTGCCGGCGCACCAGCGCGAGGTAGGTGTCCTCCAGACTGGGCCGTCGCACCTCCAGGTCGGCGACCGCCTCGCCGTGCTCGGCCAGCAGGCCGCGCAGGAACCGGGTCGCGTCGGGGGTCGTGACCGAGCGCCGCTCGCCGTCGAGCCGCCAGCTCACCCGGGCCGCGCCCGCGAACCGCTCCGCCAGCCCGGCGGTGGTGCCGTCGGCCACGATCCGCCCGTCCGCGAGGATCAGGATCCGGTCGGCCAGCTTCTCCGCCTCGTCCAGGTCGTGCGTGGTCAGCAGGACCGTCGTCTCCTCGGCTCCGGCCAGCCGCAGCACGAGCTCGTGGAACTCGCGCCGCGCGTGCGGGTCGAACCCCGCGGTCGGCTCGTCGAGGAACAGCAGCTCCGGCCGTCCCACGATGCCGATCGCCACGTCCAGCCGCCGCCGCTGCCCGCCGGACAGCAGCCTGACCTTCTGGTCGGCGTGCTCGCCCAGCCCCACCATCTCGATCAGCTCGTCCACGTCGTACGGCCTGGGCCTGGCGGGCGTGGAGTACGGCGTGTAGTAGGCGCCCAGGTGGCGCAGCAGGTGGCGGGCGGTCCACCGGGCGTGGTCGCGCCAGGACTGGAGCACCACGCCGGTCCTGGCCCGCCAGTCCTCGCCGCCGGTGGCCGGGTCGGTCCCCAGCACCTCGACCTCGCCGGCCGAGCGCGCGCGGAACCCCTCCAGGATCTCGATGGTCGTGGTCTTGCCCGCGCCGTTGGGCCCGAGCAGGCACACGACCTCGCCCCGCCGGACCTCGAACTCCACGCCGTCGAGCACGTCGCGCGTGCCGTAGCGCATGCGCAGCCCGCGCACCGCCACGGCGGTCTCACTCGTCATGCGGTCCTCCCTCTGGTCAACTTTGGTTGACCCCTTCTGGGCGGTCAATCTAGGTTGACTCCGCCGGGTTCGTCAACCCGCGTTGACCTTCCCGCGGCGGCCTGGCCCGGGGGCGCCGGCCGGGCCGGAAGCGGGGTGCGGGCCGGGCCGGGGGAGGGGTTGCCCGTGGTCGGGGGCGCGCCTAGGGTCGCAGCCACGCGAGGGTTTACCGGAGGTTTCCGTGGACGGTCAGCGCCTGAAGGACAACTTCGCACTCGTCGCCGCGAACGGGGCGGAGGTGGCCGCGTTCTTCTACGCCGACCTCTTCCGCCGCCGCCCCGACCTGCGCCCCCTGTTCCCGGCCTCGATGACGCGCCAGCACGAGGTCCTGCTCGGCGCGCTCTCCCGGATCGTCGGGCTCGTGGACCGGCCCGGCGAGCTCGTGCCGTACCTGCGGGAGCTGGGCCGGGCGCACCAGGGCTTCGGCGTGCTCGCCGACCACTACCCGGAGGTCGGCGCCAGCCTGCTCGCCACGCTCGCGCACTTCTCCGGCCCCGGCTGGTCCGACGCGCTCGAAGCCGACTGGGCCGAGGCGTACGGCCTGGTCGCCAAGGTGATGGCCGGAGCGGGCCGGGAAGCGTGAGGCCCGGCCCCGGCCGCCGCCCTATCGAGGTGCGAGGGGGCCGCGGCGGATGTATGCTGGCGATGATCGCCGCACGGAAGGTGCGCGGCGCCGGAACGAGGAGGTGAGGACTATGGCCGTGGTCCAGGCATGCCTTCAGTCCATCTCCTCGCGGGTGCCCGCCTGACCCGATTCCGCTCGGGCGCCCGCCGTTCCGAAGGGTGTCCCCGAAGTGGGTTTCGATCTCTCTCTTCTCGGCTGGAACGACGCTCTCGCCGCTGAGCTCCCCGCCGGCCTCGTGCCCGGCCGGGTCTCGCGCGTCGACCGCGGCACCGCCGAGGTCCTCACCGCGGACGGCCACGTCAGGGCGGCCCAGTCCGCCGCCGTGCGCCGCGCCGGAGCCGCCGACCCGATCTCGCTGCCCTGCGTGGGCGACTGGGCCGGGCTGCGCGAGCTGCCCGACGGGCGGCACGAGGTGGCCGCCGTCCTGCCCCGCCGCACGGCGCTCGTGCGCGCGGGCGTGGGGCGGACCTCGCGCGGCGGGCTCTCCGACGACTCGCAGGGCCAGGTGCTGGCCGCCAACGTGGACCTGGCGTTCGTGGTGGAGCCCGCCATGCACGCCACCGACACCGCCGACCTGAGCCGCATCGAGCGGCTGCTCGCCCTGGCCTGGGAGAGCGGCGCCACCCCGGTCGTGGTGATCAGCAAGGCCGACCTGCTCGGCGACGCGCTCGACTCGCTCATGGACGACGTCGCCGCCGTCGCCCCCGGCGTGGACGTCCACGCCATCTCCTCGGTCACCGGCGAGGGCGTGGACCTCGTCCGCGCGCACCTGGGCGGCAGCCGTACGGCGGTGCTGCTCGGGCCGTCCGGCGCGGGCAAGTCCACGCTGACCAACGCGCTGGCGGGGGAGGAGGTCATGGTCACCCAGCAGATCCGGGCGAGCGACGGGCGCGGGCGGCACACCACCACCCACCGCGAGCTGATCACGCTGGCCGGCGGCGGGCTGATCATCGACACCCCGGGCATCCGGCGGGTCGGCCTCTACGAGATGAGCGAGGGCGTCGACCTGGTGTTCTCCGACATCGAGGGGCTCGCCGCGGACTGCCGGTTCGCCGACTGCGGCCACGACGCCGAGCCGGGGTGCGCGGTGCTCGCCGCGGTCGAGTCCGGCGAACTGCCGTACCGGCGGCTCGCGAGCTGGCGCAAGCTCCAGCGCGAGGCGCAGTGGATGGCCAGCCGCACCGACGCCCGCCTGCGCCAGGAGAAGACGCGGCAGTGGAAGGTGATCCACAAGGAGATGCGCCGCAGCGGCCGCAACCGGCCGTAGGCGTCTCCGCGGTCCCGCCCGCCCGGCGGGCGGGACCGCCCCGCCGCGCGATCTTGGATGGGTGATCTTGATGGAGGCTGGGTAGATCACTGGTGTGCGCGAGGGGGTGACGACCGTGGCGGGGCGGCACGCGGAGCCGGAGGTGCGCCTCCCGCTGTCCGACCGGGCCGACGCCGGGCGGCTGCTGGCCGGCCGGGTCGCGGCGCTCGGGCTGGACCGGCCGCTGGTGCTGGCGCTTCCGCGCGGCGGGGTCGCCGTGGCCGGGGCCGTCGCCCGGCGGCTGGACGCGGAGATGGACGTCCTGGTCACCCGCAAGATCGGTTATCCGCGGCAGCCGGAGCTGGGCGTCGGGGCGGTGGCCGAGGGCGGCGATCCCGTCTACGACGAGGACCTGATGGCCCGCCTGGGGATCGAGCCCGCGGAGATGGCCGGGACGCTGGCCGCCGAGCGGCGCGAGCTGGCGCGGCGCGTGGCCGCCTACCGCCCCGGGCGGGAGCTTCCCGCGTTCGCCGGGCGCGACGTCGTGGTGGTGGACGACGGGCTGGCCACCGGCGTGACCGCGCGGGCGGCCCTGCGCGCCGTGCGGGCCGGGAGCCCGCGCCGCCTCGTGCTGGCCGTCCCGGTCGGGGCGGCGGAGACGGTGGAGGCCATGCGCCGCGAGGCCGACGACGTGATCGTGCTGGCCACCCCGTGGGCGTTCCGGGCCGTCGGCCAGTGGTACCGCCGGTTCGACCAGCTCACCGACGCCGACGTGCTCGCGCTCCTCGACCGGGTCAGGGGCGCGTGAGCGGCCCCGGGCCGGGCAGCGAAAAGCCCGGGCGCGGTCGCCGGTCCACGGGGAGGCGGCGGGCGGCGCGCCCGGGTGCGCGGAGAACGGGGGAACCGGCCATGAGTTCGCGGCGGCCTCCCGGCGGTGAAACCGGGGAATGCCGCCGCGGTCAGGGCGTGGTTCGGAGGATTTCGTCAGGCGGCGCTGATGCCGGCGCTCGCGGCGCGGCGCATGCGGCGGCGACGCTCGGAGGCGCGCTCGTCCTCGTTCAGGCCGCCCCAGGTGCCGTACTTCTCGGGCCGGGACAGGGCGTAGTCCAGGCACTCGGCGCGAACCGGGCACTGAGCGCAGATCGACTTGGCCTTGCGCTCGCGGATCTCACGCTCGGGCTGGCGCTCACCGTCCGGGCCGAAGAACAGCACCAGGTCCTCTCCGCGGCACGCGGCATCATCCTGCCATCCCCAGCTGGGACGCGGGCGGTTGAGCTGCCGACGCACCTGAGACATGAGTGAACCACCTTCGTGACGTAGGTAGAGGAGTTATTTCGGGTTTTGTGCCGCATTGGACGCTCTGAGGCATCCCTGAGTCCAACGCCGGATCCGGCCGTGGTGTTCCCGCTTGTGCGGTCCCTATGCCCGGGCGGACGTGGCCGGCTGCCGGCTCATTTCGAGCAGCAGGGCCAACCGGTAGGTTGCGATCGTATCGGTGCACTCCGGCGCGCCCGCAGGGGGGCACGGCCTGAAGGCCGATCGTTCGACCACTACCCGATACCGGGCGCCACCCCCGAGCACGATGGCCTCGGTGGCGTCGCCGTCCGTCACACTGGACTCCACGGCCACTCCGCCGAGCGCGAGCTCTCCCGTATGGGCACGCACGAAATGCTCAGCGGCTTGCAGTGGCTCTGGGATGCCTGAGCGCCCCCGGAGACGGTCGAGGATGACCTCGCCGCGCCGGTAAGCTTCGACTGCGGCGATCGCCGCAGCCTGGGACATGCTGCCGTAGTAGAGCCCGTGTGGCAAGCACACCAGGTTAGCGGCGTATCGATCGCCGCCGACATGTGTCGTTTCCCATACGTTTCGCGGCCATTTGTCGTGCAGCTCGCGTGCGAGTGGGAGGCCCAGCCGGGCGCAGCAGGCGTTGCGCTTGGCGTGGGTGCAGACGAGCGCCACCGGTTCGGTGACGAGAGGGCCGAAGTGCGGCCGCTCGCCCCGGGCGACGGCGTCCAGATCGAGCCGGGCGAGATCGGCGAGATCGGTGACGACCCGCTCCTCCAGCCACGGAGAGTCGCCCGCGGACCAGCCGACATAGACCCGCCGGGCGGACGCGTCGCGCCGCCGGGCGCCGGGCCTGCGGATGAGCTGGGGCCGCACCCCGGCCTCGGTCGCGCGGGCGACCAGCCCGGCGACCTCGGGGGGCAGTGAGGCGCACTCGTCGAGGTAGGCGGCCCAGGGTCCCTCGTGTTCCACGAGCAGCCAGGCCCGGGCCCCCACGGTGGCGCTGGCGAACGCCGGCACGGCGGGCGTGTGGCATCCGTAGGCGTGCGCGCAGCCGCGCGCCCTCGCCCCCGGCGTCCCCTGGCCCCCGTCGGTCACGCTCGCCTACCGCCTCTCACTCGTTCGATTAGGTAAGACTAACCTAATCCCCCGTTCCGGGGCAGTGACACCTCTCACTTTCGGTGACGTCCCTCGCTTTCGGCCGATGTGCGGACAGGATCTCGCGGCGGGCCCGGCGGGATCTGTCCCGGCGGGCTCAGCGGGCGAGCGCCTCGCGGGCGGCGGGGACGGCGGCCTCCCGGTCCTCGGGGATCAGCCCGACCCGGGTGCGCCGGTCCAGCAGGTCCGCCACGTCCAGCGCCCCCTCGTGGCGTACGGCGAACGCCAGCTCGGCCCCGGTGACCGGCGAGCCGGGCGCGACGGGCGCGGCCAGGGACGGGTCGAGGGAGGCCAGCGACAGGACGGCCGGGGCCTCGGCGCCGTATCGGCGGGCGAGCCGCGCCGGGGCGGGGACGGCGGCGGGGTCGGCCGCGCCCACGAGCGGCAGCCCGGCGGTGACGGACCGCCCGGCGCGCAGGCCGCGGGCGGCGACGGCGGCGTCCACGGCGTCCTCGGCCATGCGGCGGTACGTCGTGAGCTTGCCGCCGACGACCGTGATCACGCCCTCGGGTGAGGTGAGGACCGCGTGGTGGCGTGAGAGGTCGGAGGTGCGGCCCCCGGCGTCCAGCAGCGGGCGCAGGCCGGCGAACGCGCCCGCGACGGCCTCGCGGGGCACCGGCCGCTCCAGCACGCTCCCGAGGACGCCCAGCAGGAAGTCCACGTCGGACTCCGGGACCTCCGGCACGTCCGGGACCGGGCCCTCCACCGGCTCGTCGGTCAGCCCGACGTACACCCGGCCGTCGTGCTGCGGCAGCACGAGCACGAAGCGGTTCAGCTCGCCGGGGATCGGCACGTGCAGCCCGGCCCGCGGCGAGCCGAGGGTCTCGGCGCGCAGCACCAGGTGCGTGCCGCGCGAGGGGCGCAGCCGTACGGACCCGTCGAGGCCCCCGGCCCAGACCCCGGCGGCGTTGACCACGGCGCGGGCGCGCACGGTGAACTCCTCGCCGGTCAGCTCGTCGCGGACGACCGCGCCCGCGCCGGTGAGGGAGAGCGCGCGGCAGCGGGTGAGGACGCGGGCCCCGTGCGCGGCGGCGGTGCGGGCGATCGCCACGACGAGGCGGGCGTCATCGGTCAGCCGGCCGTCCCAGGAGAGCAGGGCGCCGCGCAGGCCGTCCGCCCGCAGGCCGGGGACCAGGCGCAGGGTCTCGCGGGCCGGGAGGGAGCTGGGCCCGGGGAGGACGCGGCGGGGCGTCCCGGCGGAGATCCGCAGCAGGTCGCCGGCGCGCAGCCCGGCCCGGACCAGGCTCTCCTGGGCTCGGCCCACCGAGGCGGTGAGCGGCATCGCGAACGGCTGCGCGGCCACCAGGTGGGGCGCGGTGCGGCGCATCAGGATCCCGCGCTCGACGGCGCTCTCACGGGCCAGCCCGACCTGCCCGGAGGCGAGGTACCGCAGGCCGCCGTGGATCAGCTTGGAGCTCCACCGCGAGGTCCCGAAGGCCAGGTCGTGCGCGTCGATCGCGGCGACGGACAGGCCGCGCGACGCGGCGTCCAGCGCGACGCCCGCGCCGGTGGCGCCCAGGCCCACGACCAGCAGGTCCACGGTCTCCTCGGCGACCAGGCCCAGTTCCCTGGCCCGGCGGGCGGCGTTCAGCGACGAGTTCACGGTCACCCCTCGTACGTCGTCAGGTCGTGCGTCGTCAGGTCGTGCGGCGTCAGGTCGTGCGGCGTCAGCTCGCGCCCGCCGGGGCCGCGCGCCGCCGCGTCGCGCGTCGCCAGGGCGTACGCCGCCGGGACGTACGGCAGGCCGGAGGCGGCCGGGCGGCGCGGGGCCGGGGCGGGCGGGGCCGGAGCGTGCGCCGTCACGGGCGGAGGTACCGGTCCAGGAGGGCGGCCAGCTCCTCCGGCGGCGCCCCGGCGACCCCGGCCGACAGCGCGAAGGACTGCGCGGTCAGGAACACCGCGCGGGCCAGGACGGCCGGGTCCCCGGCGCGCACGCTGCCGTCGGCCTGGCCCTCGCGGACGATCCGCGCGGTCATCCCGATCATCGTGTGCTGGCTGGAGCCCAGGCGGTGCAGCAGGTACGGCAGCAGCAGCTCGGGGTCCACGTCCACGATCTTGCGCCAGAGCGGGTGGGCGGTCAGCGCCGAGACCGCGGCGGCGATCGCGGCCACGCCCCGCTCGCGGGCGCTCTCCCCGGCCGCCGCGTCCTCGGCCTCCCTGGCCAGGTTCACCCATTCGCGGGTCATGAGGTCCCCAACGAGCGAGCGGACGTCCGGCCAGCGCCGGTAGATGGTCATGCGGGACATCCCCGCGCGCCGCGCCACCTCGGTCAGCGTGGTCCGCCGCACTCCCACCGCGAGCACGCAGTCCCGGGCGGCGTCCAGGACCACGTCGTCGTCGGCCCGGTTCTTGTGACGAATCGACGCCATATGTCACAGTGTAAGCCCGTTCCGCGGGGAAGGCCGCCGCCGCGCGGCCGGGACGCGGGGGCCCGTCCCCGGGGGAGCCGAAGTGAGGAGGGGATCGCGAGCGTGAGCGCCGAACCGATGCTCTGGTCCGGGTGGGGAGACCCGGCCAAGGCCGCCGAACTGCCCGAAGGGGTCCGCGCGCTGCTGCGGGACATGCTGGGGGTCAAGCCCCCCGCGGCGCCGGAGGCCACCTTCGGGGAGGTGCGGCTGCCCGCCGCCGCGCTGCCCCCGGCCGCGCTCACGGCGCTGGAGGCCGTCGTCGGCCCCGGCCACGTGCGCACCGACGACGACGCCCGCATCCGCCACACGCGCGGCAAGTCCACCCCGGACCTGCTGCGGATGCGCGCGGGGGACGGATCCGACGCCCCCGGCGCGGTCGTGCTGCCCGCCACGCACGAAGAGGTGCTCGCGGTCCTGTCGGTGTGCACGGCGCACCGGCTGGCCGTCGTGCCGTTCGGCGGCGGCACCTCCGTGGTGGGCGGCCTGACCGCCTCGCCCCAGGGGTTCGCCGGCGTCGTCGCGCTCGACGTGGGCCGGATGAATCGCCTGCTCGCGGTGGACCCGGAGTCGATGACGGCGACGTTCGAGCCGGGCGTGCGCGCGCCGCAGGCCGAGGCGCTGCTGGCCGCGCACGGGCTCACGATCGGGCACTTCCCGCAGTCCTTCGAGTACGCCACCCTCGGCGGGTTCGCCGCCGCGCGCTCCAGCGGCCAGGCCTCGGCCGGGTACGGCCGCTTCGACGACCTCGTGGTGGCCCTGCGCGTGGCCACCCCGCGCGGCACGCTCGACGCCGGCCGCGCCCCCAAGTCGGCCGCCGGGCCGGACCTGCGCCAGCTCGTGCTGGGCTCCGAGGGCGCGTTCGGCGTGATCACCTCCCTGACCGTCCGCGTACGGCGGGCGCCCGCCGTGCGGCTGTACGAGGGGTGGCGCTTCGCGGGCTTCGCCGAGGGGGCCGCGGCGCTGCGCGCGCTGGCGCAGGAGGGGCCGCTGCCGACGGTGCTGCGGCTGTCCGACGAGACCGAGACCATGATCGGGCTGGCCCGGCCGGGCGACCTGGGCGCGCTGGACACCGCCGCGGGCTGCCTGGTCGTCGCCGGATACGAGGGCGCCGCCGAGGAGGCGGCCGCCCGCCAGGCCGCGGCCTCGGGCGTGCTGCGGCGCCACGGCGGGGAGCCGCTGGGCCCCGAGCCCGGCGAGGCGTGGGCGCACGGGCGCTACTCGGCGCCGTACCTGCGGGACTCGCTGCTCGGCGCCGGGGCGACGGTCGAGACCCTGGAGACCGCGGCGTTCTGGTCGGGCGTGCCGCGCCTGTACGAGGCCGTGCGCCTGGCGATCACCTCGGCGCTCTCGGCGCACGGCGTGACCCCGCTGGTCATGTGCCACATCTCGCACGTGTACGCCACCGGCGCGTCGCTGTACTTCACCGTGGTCACCGCGCAGGGCGGCGACCCGCTGGGCGAGTGGGCGGCCGCCAAGCACGCGGCGAACCAGGCGATCATCGAGGCGGGCGGCACGATCAGCCACCACCACGGCGTCGGCCGCGACCACCGGCCCTGGTACGCCGCCGAGATCGGCGAGCTGGGCGTGGACGTCCTGCGCGCGGTCAAGGCCGCCCTCGACCCGGCCGGCGTCCTCAACCCCGGCGCCCTCGTCCCCTGACCGCCCGTCCCCGACCGCCCGTCCCCGACCGCCCGTCCCTGACCGCCGCCCGGCGAGCCCGGGCAGGCCGCGCGCCGGTCACGTGATCCCCGCCCGCGCCGTCGGGGGCGGAGACCGCGAGACCGGCGCGAGGCGCGCGGGCGTCAGAGGGCCTTGGCGAAGCAGTGACTGAGGGGCCAGTCCTCGTAGGGGCCGAAGCGGGGGATCTCGCGGTAGCCGCTGGAGGTGTAGAGGGCGATGGCCTCGGGCTGCCGGTCGCCCGTCTCCAGGCGGATCTCGCGGAGGCCGTCCTCGCGCGCGAGCCGCTCGACCTCGGCCAGCAGGAGCCGGGACAGGCCTCTGCCGCGGTGCCCGGGGACGACGTACATGCGCTTGAGCTCGCCGACGCCGGGTTCCAGGAGCTGCAGGCCCGCGCATCCGGCCGGGTCGCGGCCGGCCCAGGCCACCACGAAGCGGATCCCGGGGTGGACGGCGAGGGGCGTGTGCTCCTCGGCGTACCGGCCGGCCAGCTCGGCCTGCTGGGCCGCGCACAGGCCGAGGATGACGGGCGAGCCCGGGGGCTCGGCGGTCAGCGTGATCTCCATGCGGCGCAGCGTAGGCCCGAGATGTTGCCGGTATGTTTCCGGTTATTTACGGCGAAGCGCTGACAAAAGGTGACGTATTGCGCTTTGCTTGGTAACTCGTATCCGGGGGAGGCGCGGGGCATGCGATGATGCCCGCCCGAGATCATCGTGCCGTACGGGGAACGTGAGCGTGAATCGATACGACCAGCCGCAGGGTGGCACCCTCCAGACCGGCGACCCCGCCTCGCTGGGGCCGTACCGGACGCTGGCCCGCCTGGGCCGGGGCGGCATGGGGACGGTCTACCTGGCCGAGAGCCCGGCGGGGGCCCGTGTCGCCGTGAAGGTGATCAACGCCGAGCTGACCGCCGACCCCGACTTCGTCGCCAGGTTCCGCCGCGAGGTGGAGGCGGCGCGCAAGGTGCACCGGTTCTGCACCGCGCCGGTGCTCGACGCCGACCTGGCCGGGCCGCGCCTGTACGTCGTGACCGAGTACGTCCCCGGGCCCGACCTGGCGGCGGCCGTACGGCAGAACGGACCGCTGACCGGCTCGAACCTGGAGGCGCTGGCCGTCGGTATCGCGACCGCGCTGACCGCGATCCACGGCGCGGGGGTGATCCACCGGGACCTCAAGCCCGCGAACGTGGTGCTGTCGCCGCTGGGGCCGCGCGTGATCGACTTCGGCATCGCGCGGGCGCTGGACACCATGGCCGAGAAGACCGCCACCGGGAAGATCCTGGGCACGCCGGAGTACATGGCGCCCGAGCTGCTGACCGGCGGCGACGTCGCCCCGGCCTCCGACATCTTCGCCTGGGGGTGCGTGGTCGCCTACGCCGCGACCGGGCACTCGCTGTTCGGCGGGCGCACGATCCCCGAGGTGCTGTACCGCGTCGTGCACGAGACCCCCGACCTGAGCCGGGTGGACGCGCGTCTGCGCGGGGTGGTCGAGGCGGCGCTGAGCAAGGACCCGGCCGCCCGGCCCGGCACCCGCGAGCTGCTGAACCTCCTGGTCGGCCAGGACGCGGACGCCGAGCGCATCGCCGGGACCGTGCGCGTGACCCTCCCCGCCCCCGCCGCCGTCGCGCCCGGAGGGGCGGCCGCGGCGGGCGCGGAGCCGACCGCCGTCGCGCCCCCCGCGGCGCCCACCGCCCAGGTGCCGGGCGCGCCGCGGACCGCCCGCATGCCCGAGGGCGAGGCGGGGGAGGGCCCGCGCGAGCCGCACGGCCCCGGCGGCGGGAGCGCGCCGCGGGGCGGGAAGGCGAACCGGTGGGGGCTGCTGATCGGCGGCGGCGTGGGCGCGGTGGCGCTGGTGGCCGCGGCGGCGGCCGGGCTGGCGGCGCTGCTGAACGGCGGCCCGCCGGCCGTCGCCGAGGAGCTCATGACCGACGACTTCAAGGTGGCCGAGGGCAGCGTCTGGCCGTCGGACGCCGTGTCCAAGGACGCCTACCGGGGCTTCACCGGCGACGGCAGGTACACCATGGCGACGAACAGCAGCGAGACGTACCGCGAGGCCTCGCCCGGGCTCGGGATCAGGCTCCCCGACCGGACCCTGCTCAGCGTGAGCGTCAAGTTCGAGACCGCCAGGCCCGACGCCCAGGTCGGGGTGTACTGCCCGGCCTCGGACATCGGGCGCGACCCCGCCGACCGGGCCAAGGTCAAGTGGCTCTGGCACGAGGTGATCCTGCGCTACGACGGCAACGCGATCGTCCGCCGGGTGGCCGCCGATCAGGCCGACAACGAGCTGACCCCGGCCACCAGGGCCGAGGGGTTCGACCCGAAGCGGGCGAACCGGCTCCAGGTGGCCTGCGAGCTGTCCGGGAAGACCCGGACGGTCCGGCTCTGGGTGAACGGGCGGCTCGCGGTCGAGGCGAGCGACGACCTGCCGCACGCGCCGCGCCGCGTGGACAACTACTACCCGCGCCCGGGGATCTTCATCCGGCAGAACGGCGGCGCCGAGCCGTACACCCGCGTCTCCCTGGACGACTTCCACCTCGGCAGGTACTAGCCCGGTGTGCCATCATCTCAGCCAAGCAAAGGTTTGGTCGAGGAGTGGCGCATGGGCCGTCCGAACATCCTGCTGATCGTCTCGGACCAGGAGCGTCAGCGCGGCTGGATCCCGGGCGGGCTGACGCTCCCGAACCGGCAGCGGCTGATCGACTCGGGGCTGGAGTTCACCCGCCACCACACGGTCTCCTCGCCCTGCTCGCCGTCGCGGGCGAGCCTGTTCACCGGGCGGTACGTCCCGCAGCACGGGGTCAACGAGAACGTGCTGTTCCCCTCGCACCGCGAGCTGTCCCCGGACGTCCCGACCCTGGGGCACCTGCTGCGCGACGCGGGGTACCGCACGGCGTACCTGGGCAAGTGGCACCTGTCCCACGCCGAGCGGCCGGACATGGAGGCGTACGGCTTCGGCGACTGGTCCGGCAACGACCGGCACTACATGGGATTCGCCGGGACCGGGGCGTACTTCGACCCGATCGTGGCCGAGCGCGCCGCGTGCTGGCTGCGCGACGAGGGCGCGGGCGAGACGCGGCCCTGGTTCCTGGCGGTGGCGCTGGTGAACCCGCACGACATCCACTGGTATCCCATCGACCAGCCGGACTACCAGGAGGCCAACGCCGAGGAACTGGCCACGGTGCGCGGGATCCTGCCGGTCTGGCACGAGGGCGGCGACCCGGTCCCGCCGTACGTCAGGGAGTACGACGAGGTCTTCGACGCGCTCCCGGCGAACTTCGACGACGACCTGTGGACCAAGCCCGCCGTGCAGCGGCAGTGGATCAGGGAGCAGAACTCCTTCTGGTTCGGCCGCATCGACCCGGCGGACGAGCGGGGCTGGCTGCGGCAGCTCGACTACTACTGGCGGCTGCACCAGGACGGGGACGTGAACCTCGGCCTCGTCCTGGACGCGCTGGAGGCCTCCGGCCGGGCCGCCGACACCGTGGTGATCTTCACCTCGGACCACGGGGACATGTGCGGCTCGCACGGGCTGCGGTCCAAGGGGCCGTTCGTCTACGACGAGATCATGCGGATCCCGCTGTACGTCCGCGTGCCCGGGGTGACCGCCGGCGGGAGCCGTACGGACGCCCTGTCGTCGAGCGTGGACGTGGCGCGGACGATCTGCGCGCTGGCGGGGGCGGCGCAGGACTCGTGCGCCGGCGTGGACCTCACGCCGGTGCTGCGGGACCCGTCGGCGCGGGTGCGCGAGCACGTCCTGTTCGCGCACGACATGGCGTACTACGGGTCGTGCCTGACCCTGCGGTACGCCGTGCGGGGGATCTTCGACGGGCGGCACAAGTACGCCCGGTACTACGGCGTGGGCGGCGGAACCGATCAGTTCGGCCGCCCGTCCAAGGGCCCGAAGCTGTTCGGCGCGGACGCCGCGGCCGAGGACTGCGACCACGAGCTGTACGACACGTGGGAGGACCCGCACGAGCTGGTGAACCTGGCGATGGACCGCGGCCGCAGGGCCGAGGTCCGCGAGTGGTTCGGGCGGCTGCGGGCGATCGAGGCGGAGGAGTACGCCTGAGCGCGGCCCGGGCGGCGGCGCTGCGGCGGCCCGAAGACGGTGTTGTTCGACGACCGTGTCGTTCGACGACGGAGATGCGGAGGACCTCGTGGAGGCGGCGCGGCGCGAAGCCACTCCAGGCCGGGAACGTTCCGAGGCGGGTGGCGCCGCGCGGGACGGCGATCTCCCGGGCGGCGGCGTGGGTGATCCCCGGGGAGTCCCCGGGCCGGACCCCGCCTCCGCGGCACGGCCCGAGCCCTCGTCCCGGCGGTCCAAGGCGGGCGCCGGGTGGGTGTGCGGCACGCCGGGGGAGTTCCGGGCCCTGCGGCCGACGAAGGCGAAGTTCTCCTGGCTGCGGCCTTCGGTGCTGTGGCGGTCGCGCAACGACGTGCTGGCGCACCGGTTCGGCGACCCGTCGGGGCGGGTGCGGCGGCGGTGGGTGGCGGCGCAGCGGGCGCGCGGGGCGGACCCCGACTTCCGCATCGGGGCGCACGAGGACGCCTCGTCGTACTCCTTCCTGGTCCTGGGCGACCCCGGCGAAGGCGACGCGTCGCAGTACGCCGTGGTCCCGGGGATGCTCAAGATCGGGGAGGGGACGGCGTTCGCGGTGATCGCCAGCGACGTGGTCTACCCGACCGGGGAGGGCGACGACTACTGCGACAAGTTCTTCCGGCCGTTCTCCGGGTACCGCGCGCCGATCTACGCGGTGCCCGGGAACCACGACTGGTACGACGGGCTCGGCGGGTTCATGCGGGTGTTCTGCGACGCCCCGGGACTGCCGCCGGCGAAGGGGGACGGGCTGCCGCCGCTGTGGCGCCACCCCGCGAAGATCGACGAGGCGAAGCTGGCCACGGCGCGCGCGATGCGGGGCGACCCGTCGCAGCGGGCCGAGCAGCCCGGGCCGTACTGGGTGCTGGACACCGGGCCGCTGCGCGTCGTCGGGATCGACACCGGCATCACCGGCACCCTGGACGCCGAGCAGGGGGACTGGCTGCGGCGCGTGTCGCGGGTGGCCGGGCCCAAGCTGCTGATCACCGGGAAGCCGATCTACGACAGGAACGCCTACAAGCCGTGCCCGATCGAGGGCGGCGGGACCGTGGACGAGATCGTGCGCGACCCGGCGAACGGGTACGTCGCGGTCATCGGCGGCGACATCCACAACTACCAGCACTATCCGGTGAACGTGGACGGCCGCACGATCCACTACGTGGTCGCCGGGGGCGGCGGCGCGTTCATGCACGCCACCCACACGATCCGGCGGGTGGACGTGGGCGGGGTCGCCGAGGACTCCTTCCGCTGCTACCCGCTGCGCGGTGACTCCCTGTCGTTCTACAGCCAGCTCTACGCCCGGCGGCTGCGGATGGGGTGGCTCTACATCCCCCCGGACCAGGCCGCGCTGATCACCGCCAGGCAGATCGGGAACAAGCCGGTGCGCCCGATCCCGCCCGGCGTGACGATCACGCGGAAGGCGCGGTGGGCGGCCCGGCTGCTCGGGGCCTGGCCGTGGCCGTTCCGCCTGCCGGTCGGCACCGTCTTCCAGCGGTACGTCTCGGAGCTGTCCGACTGGGACGAGCCGCCCTTCTTCAAGAGCTTTCTGCGGGTGTCGGTGACGCCGGAGAAGGTGGTCGTGAGCTGCTACGCCGCGACCGGGTGCCGGGAGCACGAACTGGACCCGCCGCTGGAGGACGAGTTCGAGATCGAACTCTGACGATCAGACCCGGATGATCAGGCCCGGACGGTCACGCCAGGGCGGTCACGCCCGGACGGTCAGGCTCTGACCGCGGCGCTCACCACGAGATCGCGGGCGAGTCCACCGCCCCCGACGGCTCGGCCATGAACTGCAGCTTGTACCGCTGCCGCGTGACGTAGCGGCCGCCGGGGGCGGACACCTCGAAGACGCCGCAGGTGTGGACGACGTTCGACTGCTCCAGGGTCGCCGAGCACGAGCGGGACGCGATCGCGCGCCCGGTGCTCGCGTCGTGCAGGTCCACGAACACCTCGACCTTGAAACCGACCGCGGATCTGGTCCGGCCCTGGATCATGACCTGCCGCCCGTTCGTGGCGATGCACGGCGACATCGAGAAGCCCCCGTTCGAGGCGGCCCAGTCCCGGCACCGCCACCCGATGGGCTCCGGCCGCGGCGACCGGCTCGCCTTCGGCGTCGGCTTCGGGGTCGGCGCCGGGGTCGGCTTCGGCTCCTCGCCGCGCGTCGGGGACGGCCCGGGCGACGGGCTCTTGCCGGCGGAGGGCGTGCGCGTCGCCCGCGCCGTCCGCGTGGGGGAGCCGGACTCCGGATCGGGCTCGCCGATCCCGGTCGCCGCGCCCTCCGCCGACGGCGCCGGATCCGAGCGCGTGGTCGTGGCCGGCTGCGTCGGCGCGGTCACCGCCACCGGCGCAGCCGCGCTTGGGCGGGGCTTCCCGCCGGGCCCGTTCAGCGCCACCACCGCGATCACCGCGGTGCACGCCACCGCGGCCGACAGCGCGGCCGCGGCCCCCACCACCCGCCGCGGCCGCCGCGCGCCCGCGGTCGCCGGCCCGCCGTACTGCGGCTCGCCCCCCGTCCCGCCGTGCTCCGGGGGGCCGCCGCGCGGCGGGGATCCGGGCGTTCCCGGGCCCGGCGCGCCGGAGGGGGAGCCGCCGGAGGGGGAGCCGCCGGACGGGAAGCCGCCGGGCCCGGGGGCCCCGGGGTCCTGGCCGGGAAGGGCCCATCCCGCGCCCTCGGAGCGGCCCCGCCCGGCGGCCCCCGGGTCCGTCCCCGCGGCGCCGTACGGCAGCGGGCGCGGGGCGGCGGGGGAGAGGGCGGAGCCCGGCGGCACGGGCGCCCACGGGGAGGGGGCCGGCGGCGCCCCCGCAGGGCCAGGCGCGCCGGGGGACGCCGGGACCGGTTCCGCGTCGTCGGGCCCGGTGGCGCCGGCCGCCGCCCGCCCGCCGTACAGCGCCGCCATCGGGCCGGTGCCGGGCGGCGGGGGGAGCGGGCCCCCGGGGGACGGCGCGTTCCCGGGGGGCGGCGTGTCTCCCGGGGAAGGCGGCGTGTCTCCCGGGGACGCCGCGGCCCCGGGGGGCTCGGCGGAGGGGTCCCCGGGGAGGGCTGCGAGGACCGCGCGGAGCGAGTCGCCGAGCGCGGCGGCGGCCGGGCGGCGGGCGGGGTCCTTGCCGCAGCAGGCGGTGATCACCGGCCAGAGGGCGTCGGGGATGGCGGGGTGGGGTTCGGGCGAGGAGGTGAGGTGGCGGCGCAGCACGGCGAGGGGATGGCCGCCGGCGTACGGGGAGCGGCCCGTCAGGAGCTCGTAGAGGACGAGCCCGGCGGCGTAGACGTCGGCGGCGGGAGTCGGGTCGGCCCCCTCGACCACCTCGGGGGCCATGTAGTCGGGGGTGCCGAGCACGACGGAGGTGGCGGTCAGGCGTCCGCCGTCCAGCAGCCGGGCGATGCCGAAGTCGGTGAGGCGGGCGGTGCGGGCGTCCTCGTCGAGCAGGACGTTGGCGGGCTTGAGGTCGCGGTGCACGATCCCCTCGGCGTGCACGGCCGCCAGCCCACCGGCGATCTGGGCCATCAGGCGCGCGGCCGCGGCCGGGGGGAGGGGCCCGCGAAAGGCCAGGCGCCGCCGCAGGTCGCTGCCCGTGACCAGGTCCATGATCAGCGCGACGCGGTCGCCCTCCAGCACGAAGTCGCGGACGGCGACGATGTGCGGATGCCGGAGCCGGGTGAGGACGGCGCGCTCGCGCACGAGGCGCATCACCATGTCGGGGTCGCCGGTCAGATCCTCGCGCAGCAGCTTGGCGGCCAGGATCTCACCGGTGTCGCGCGCGCGGACGCGCCAGACCGAGCCCATCCCCCCGGCCCCGATCCGGTCCAGTAACAGGTAGCGGCTGCCGAGTGGCTCATTCTCCCGGTGCGCCACGCTTCCTCCCGTATTCAAGTGAATGATCACCATAACGAGTGGCGGCTCGGAAGTGTGTTCGAGTGCGCGAGAATGGGCGCATGCGGGTGGCGATATCGGCCGGGGAGGGCGGCGCTGGGCGGATCCAGCGGCTCGCCGAGGACGGCACGCCCCTCGGCCCGCCCGAGGAGGCCGCCGACCTGGCCGCCACCGTCCGCGCGATCGAGGCCGCCGAGCGCCCCCGCTGGGTCTGGGCCGACACCACCCGCGTCTACCCCGGCCTCCTGGCCTCCGGCGTACGGCTGGCGCGCTGCCACGACGTCGCGCTCGTCGAGGCGATCGCGCTCGCCCACGAGGGCCGGTACGGCGAGCCGTCGTCCCCGGGCGCCGCGTGGGCGCGGCTCAACGGCCTGCCGGTCCCCGAGGAGCGGGCGGAGACGCCCGAGCCGCAGGCCAGCCTGTTCGAGCCGGAGCCGCCGGCGTTCGACGAGCTGGAGGCCGCCGTCGCCGTGCACGCCGCGCAGCTCCGCCGCCTGCCGGGGCCGCTGCCGCTGCTGGCCGCCGCCGAGTCCGCGGGCGGGCTGGTCGCCGCGGAGATGACCGCCGACGGCCTGCCGTTCCGGGTGGACGTCCACGACGAGCTGCTGACCTCCCTGATCGGCCCCCGCCCCGCGCACGGCATGCGGCCCAAGGGGCTGCAGGAGCTCGCGGACCGGATCGCCGCCGCCTTCGGCCGCGCCGTCAACCCCGACTCGCCCGCCCAGATCGTCAAGGCGTTCGCCGCGATCGGCCATCCCGTGCCGTCCACCCGGTCCCACGTGCTCAAGCAGGTGGACCACCCCGTCGTGCCGCTGCTGCTGCGCTACAAGGAGCTGTCCCGGCTGCACACCGCGCACGGCTGGGCGTGGGCCGACCAGTGGGTGAGCGGCGGGCGCTTCCGGCCGGAGTACGTCGTGGGCGGAGTCGTCTCGGGCCGCTGGGCCACACGGGGCGGCGGCGCGCTCCAGATCCCCAAGATCATCCGGCGGGCGGTGATCGCCGACCCCGGCTGGAAGCTCGTGGTCGCCGACGCGGCCCAGCTCGAACCCCGCGTGCTCGCCGCGCTCTCCGGCGACCGCGGCCTGGCCGACGCCGCCGGGACCACCGACCTGTACGCCGCGCTGGCCGACGCGTTCGGCGGCCACCGCGACCGGGCCAAGATCGCCCTGCTGTCGGCGATGTACGGCGGGGGCTCCGGAGAGGCGCTGCAACTGCTCGCGGTCATGCGCAAGCGCTTCCCCGCGGCCTACGCCTACGTCGAGGACGCCGCGCGGGCGGGGGAGGACGGCCGCCTGGTCCGCTCGCGGCTCGGCCGGACCTGCCCGCCGCCCTCGGCCCGCTGGCGCGAACTGGTCTCCGGCCCCGAGGGCTCCCGCGCCGCGCGCGACCGGGGCCGCTTCACCCGCAACTTCGTCGTCCAGGCGACGGCCGCCGAGTGGGCGCTGGCGCTCCTGGCCGCCCTGCGCCGCCGCCTGCCCGACCCCGCCCGCCTGGTCTTCTTCCAGCACGACGAGGTCGTCGTGCACTGCCCGGCCGGGCTGTCGGCCGAGGTCGCGGCCGCCGTCCACGACGCGGCCGAGGAGTCCCGCGCCCTGCTGTTCGGCGACACCCCCGTCCGCTTCCCGATCGAGGCGGTCCCCGTGGACTCCTACGCCGACGCCAAGTGACCCGGCCGGCCGGTGCGGCTCGCGGCGGGCCGTACGGCTCGCGCACCCCGGCCGCGCGGGGATCGCGCGACCGCCGAGGGTGAGGGTGGAGGGCGCCGAATGGAATTCTGGAGCGTTCGGTACGATATGTGCACCATGCACATCACGTCATTCGTCGCCGTCGGCGACAGTTTCACCGAGGGCATGTCGGATCTCGGTCCCGACGGCCGCTACCGGGGCTGGGCCGACCGGGTGGCCGAGGTGCTCGCGGCGCGCGAGCCCGGGTTCCGCTACGCCAACCTGGCCATCCGCGGGAAGCTGCTGAGCCAGGTGATCGAGGAGCAGGTGCCCCGGGCGATCGAGATGAAGCCCGACCTGATCACCTTCTGCGCGGGGGGCAACGACCTGCTGCGCCCCGGGGCCGACCCCGACGCGCTGGCCAAGGAGTTCGCGGAGGCCGTGCGCCGGCTGCGCGCGACCGGCGCGGAGGTCGTGCTGTTCACCTCCGTGGACGTGCGCGACGCGGGGCTGCTGCGGATGGCGCGGGCCAAGATGGCGATCTACTGCCTGCACATCCGCTCGATCGCCGACATCTACGGCTGCCGCGTCGTGGACCAGTGGTCGATGGCGTCCCTGCGCGACTGGCGCGCCTGGAGCGACGACCGCCTGCACCTGTCCTCCGAGGGGCACCGCCGCGTGGCCGCCCGCCTGTGCGAGATCCTGGGCGTGGACTGCGAGGACGACTGGCGCGAGGGCTGGCCGCCGCGCGAGGCCGTGGACCCGCGCGTCAAGCGCCGCGAGGACGCCCAGTGGGCCCGCGAGCACCTGCTGCCGTGGCTGGGCCGCCGCATCCGGGGCCGCTCCTCCGGCGACGGCCTGCCGCCCAAGCGCCCCGACCTCACCCCGTTCGCCTGACGGCACCCCGCCTCGCGGGTGCGGCCCTGCCGGTTCCGTCCGGTCCGGCCGCCTCCCCGCGCCCGGCCCGCGCCGTACGGCGTCCGCATGGCGCCCGGCCGGGGCGTACGGCGGAGAGCGCCCGCCGCCCCGCGCGGCGGGCGCTTCGCCGTGCCCGGGTCAGGCCGGGACGGCGGACAGGCGCTTGAGGGCGCCCTTGACGACCTCGGGGTCCGTGGTGTCCCAGAACGGCGGCAGCGACGCCCGCAGGAACGAGCCGTAGCGCGCGGTCACGAGGCGGGGGTCGAGCACGGCGACCACGCCCTTGTCGTCCATCGAGCGCAGGAGGCGGCCCGCGCCCTGGGCGAGCAGGAGCGCGGCGTGGGTGGCGGCGACCGACATGAAGCCGTTGCCGCCGTGGGCGGTGACCGCCCGCTGCCGCGCCGACAGCAGCGGGTCGTCGGGACGCGGGAACGGGATGCGGTCGATGACCACGAGCCGCAGCGACGGGCCGGGGACGTCCACGCCCTGCCAGAGCGAGAGCGTGCCGAACAGGCAGGTCTCCTCGTCCTCGGCGAACTGCTTGATCAGCAGGCCGGTGGCGTCGTCGCCCTGGCACAGGATGGGGACGCCGAGGCGCTCCCGCAGCGCCTCGCTGGCCGCCCGCGCCGCCCGCATCGAGGAGAACAGCCCGAGCGTGCGGCCCCCGGCGGCCTCGATCAGGCCGGCGATCTCGTGGAGGTAGGCCTCGGGGAGCCCGTCGCGGCCCGGCGTCGGCAGGTGGCGGGCGACGTAGAGGATGCCGCTGCGCGGGTGGTCGAACGGCGAGCCGACGTCCAGCCCGGACCAGTCCTTGCCGTCGGCGGACAGGCCCCACTGGCGCGCGAGGTTGGAGAAGTCCCCGCCGAGGGCGAGGGTCGCCGAGGTCAGCACCGCGGTGCGGTCGCCGAAGAGCTTCTCGCGCAGCAGCCCGCCCACGCTGAGCGGCGCCACCCGCAGGGCGGCCGGGCGGCGGTCGCCCGCGCCCTCCAGCCACACCACGTCGTGCTCGCCGTCGAAGGCCTCCAGCAGGCGCACGCACGTGTCGTGCACGTCGTCCAGCGCGGCGAAGGCGGCCCGGCGCGCGCCCGCGCCGTCGGGGTCGTCGGAGTCCTTCCCGCGCGGGCCCAGCGCGGTCACGCAGGCGTGGGCGGCGTCGCGGACCCCGGCCAGGGCCAGGCCCAGCGACTCCGGGAGCGTGTCGATGCGGCCGGGCGGCGCGGCCGAGAGCAGGGCGCCGAGGTTCTCCCCGGCCTCGGCGAGCCGGTCGGAGATCGCGTCCTCGACCAGCCGGCCGCAGCGGCGGGCGGCGGTGGCGATCCCGGGCGCGGTGAGCACGTCGGTGGCCACGGACGTGACCCGGTCCACCAGCTCGTGGGCCTCGTCGATGACGACGACGTCGTGCTCGGGCAGGACCTGGAACTCCTCCAGCGCGTCGATGGCCAGCAGGGCGTGGTTGGTGACCACCACGTCGGCCTCGCCCGCGCGCGCCCGGGCCAGCTCCGCGAAGCACTCGGTGCCGTAGGGGCAGCGGGTGGCCCCCAGGCACTCCTTGGCGGTCACCGAGACCTGCCGCCAGGCCTGCTCGTTGACGCCCGGCACCAGCTCGTCGCGGTCGCCGGTCTCGGTCTCGTCGGCCCATTCGTGCAGCCGCTGCACGTGCCGGCCGGTCGCCGACAGCGTGCGCGGGTCGAACAGCTCGTCCGGGTCGTCGTCGGGCGCGCCGGTCTGGAGCCGGTGCATGCACAGGTAGTTGCGGCGGCCCTTGAGGATCGCGAACTCCGGCGCCCGCCCCAGCATCGGCGCCAGCGCCTCGGACAGCCGGGGCAGGTCCCGGTCCACGAGCTGCCGCTGCAGCGCGATCGTCGCCGTGGACACGACGACGGCCTTGCGCTCGCTCACCGCGTGCCGGATCGCCGGGACCAGGTAGGCCAGCGACTTGCCGGTGCCGGTGCCGGCCTGTACGGCCAGATGCTCCTCCGCCTCGATGGCCCGGGCCACGGCCTCGGCCATCTTCACCTGACCGGGCCGCTCCGCGCCTCCCAGGGCGGAGACCGCGGTGGCCAGCAGGTCGAGCATCGGGGGCGTCTTCTCGGCGGGCACGACACCAAACGCTACCCCGTCCCCCCGACTCCCCGAGCCGTCCGGCACGCCCCTGTGGACAACCCGACGATACCCCGCCCGGGTACCGCGCCCGGGCGGGGCCGTACGGCCGGGCCGGGCCCGCCGTACGGCGGGCCCGGGCGGTGATCAGGAGAAGACGCTGAAGGTGGCCTCGGGCGCGGAGCGCTCCGTGCAGAGCTTCCACGCCGCGTCGGCGATGTCGTCGGGGTCGAGGGTCCGGGGCGGGACGCCGCCGAACCTGCCGGGGTCGGACATGACCAGCCGGTGGACGTCGCCGCGCTCGATGACGCCGCCGATGGTGAGGACCCCGGCGTACACCCCCTTCCCGGCCAGGTCGGCGTGGAGCGTCAGGGCGTAGTTGCGCAGCGCCGCCGAGGAGATCGCGAGGTTGCCCAGCGCGGGCAGCGGCATGACCGCGCTGATCCCGGTGGCGAACAGCAGCCCGCCCTCCCCGCGCTCCAGCATGCCCGGCAGCACCCGGCCGGTCACGTCCAGGGCGGGGTAGACCCAGCTCATCGCCCGCCGCGCGCTCTCCGCGTCCGCGCTCGCGATCGGGACCGGGTGGGCGTCGGGGTCGGTCGAGCCCGGGCCGTAGTAGACCAGGTCGATCCGGCCGTGGCGGTCGAGGATCGCGTCCAGGGCGGCCGTGAGGGCGCCGGGGTCGCGCACGTCGGCCGGGAACGACGCGCCCCCGACGCCGGCCTCCGCCAGGGAGGCGAGGTAGGCGCCGTGGCGCGCGCCGGTGCGCGACACGAGGGCGACGTCGTACCCCTCGCGGCCGAAGCGGTGGGCGACGGACATGCCGAGGCCGGGGCCGGCCCCGATCACGACGGCGGTCTTGCGGGAGGAGTCGGGCATGGCTGTGCCTTTCGCTCGGCGGCAATAAATTGAGGGGGATCTCAACTTGATTCCGACCGTAGCATAACCTGAGGCTGCCCTCGATATCGGATGATGGAGCCATGACCACTGGAGGCAGGCGGTTGCGGGCGGACGCCGCGCGCAACCGCGAACGGCTGCTGGACGCCGCGTCGCGGATCGTCGCCGAGCGCGGCGTGGACGCGCCGCTGGAGGAGATCGCCCGCCAGGCGGGCGTGAGCATCGGCACGCTCTACAACCACTTCCCGACGCGGGAGGCGCTCCTCGACGCGGTGCTGGTGGGGCGGCTGGCGTCCCTGGACCGGCTGGGGTCCGAGGCGCTGGCCGCGCCCGACCCGTGGGACGGCTTCGCCGGCTTCGTCGAGGGGCTGTTCGCGCTCCAGGCCGAGAACCACGGGCTGAACGACGCGATCGCCCGGGCCGGGTCGTTCAGCCCCGAGGCGGCGGCCGCGTGCCACCGGGGGTTCCGGCACGTGGATCAGATCATCGCGCGGGCCCGGGAGGCCGGGCGGCTCCGGCCCGACTTCGAGACGGCGGACCTGATCACCCTGGTCTGGGCCGTGTCCCAGGTGATCCGGGAGTCCATGTCCGCCGCCCCGGACGCCTGGCGCCGGTTCCTGGCGTTCTTCCTCGACGGCCTGCGCCCCGGCGCCGCCCGCCCCCTCCCCGTCGAGCCCCTCGGCCCGGACCGGCTCGCCGCCATCCTCGGCCCGCCGCCCGCCACCTGACCGGGCCCGCCGTCCGGCCTGGCCCGCCGTCCGGCCTGGCTCGCCGTACGGCCTGGCCCGCCGCGCGCCAGGCGCCGCACGGATCGGGGCGTGGCTACATCGTGAGGACGAGCTTGCCCGTGACGCGGCCCTTCTCGCCGAGTTCGTGGGCCGCGGCGGCCTCGGCGAGGGGGAACTCCCGCTCCACGTGGACCCGCAGGCGCCCCTCCCCGGCCAGAGCGCCGATCCTCTCCAGCGCCGCGCGGTCCGGCTCGACCTGGAGCGCGCCGTACCGCACGCCCCGCGCCTCCGCCTCGGCCGCGGTCCCCGGCGCGGGCGGCGCGCCGGCGACGAGCAGCCCGCCGCGGCGCAGGACGCGCAGCGAGCGGAGGCTGTAGTCCCCGCCGACGAGGTCGAACACCACGTCCGCGCCCTCCACGGCCGTGGTGAAGTCCGTCGCGGTGTAGTCGATCAGCTCGTCCGCGCCCAGCCCCCGCAGCAGCGCGTGCTTCCCCGCCCGCGCCGTGCCGATCACGTGCGCGCCGCGCGCCTTGGCGATCTGCACGGCCAGGTGGCCCACGCCCCCGCCCGCCGCGTGGACGAGGACGCGGTCGCCCCGCCGTACCTCCGCGAACTCCACCAGGGCCTGCCAGGCGGTGAGGGCGGCCATGGGCAGCGCGGCGGCCTCGGCGTGGGACAGGGCCCGGGGCTTGCGCGCCAGGTCGCGGGGGCGGGCGAGGGTGTACTCGGCATAGGCGGAGGCCCGGTAGGGGAAGGCGACCAGCCCGTGCACCTCGTCGCCCGGCCGGAACCGCGTCACGCCGCGCCCGGCGGCCTCGACGACGCCGGACACGTCCCAGCCCGGGATGAGGGGCGGCCCGCCGATCAGGTCGAACGGCTCGCGCCGCGCCTTCCAGTCGGCGGGGTTCACCCCGGCGGCCAGCACCCGGATCAGCACCTGGTGGAAGGCCGGCTCCGGCCGGTCCACCTCGGCGAGCCGGAGCACCTCGGGGCCGCCGAACGAGTCATGCAGGATCGCGCGCATGGGATCTCCTCTCTCGGTGGTCCCATGCTTCCGACGGCTGGTACCCATTGTGAAGAAGGCACCGGAATGGTATCTAGGTACCTCATGGGTACCTTTCCTGACCTGCGGAAATTCGGCGGCGCGGACGCCTTCCTGCGCGCGTGCAAGCCGAGGGTGGCCATCGAGCTGCTGTCCGACAAGTGGTCGATGCTGGTGCTGGGCGCGCTCCTGTTCGGCCCGCGGCGGTTCGGCGAGCTGCGCCGGATGCTCGACGGGATCACCCCGAAGATGCTGACCCGGACCCTGCGCTCGCTGGAGCGCGACGGCCTCCTCACGCGCACCGTCTACCCGACGGTGCCCATGCGCGTGGAGTACGCCCTGACGGACCTGGGCGAGAGCGCGGCGGGCATGCTCGCGGTGATCACCACCTGGGGCGCCGAGCACGCGGAGGAGATCCTGGCGGCCCGCCGCGCCTACGACGCGCGCCCGCCCGCCGGCGAGACCCCGGTCCCCGCCTGACCGCCGCGTCCAGGGCCGCGTCCGGCCGTACGGCGGCGCGGCCCGCCCGCCCGGCCACCCTTCGAGGGCGGCCGGGCGTCCGGCCGTACGGCGAGGGTCAGGCGGAGACGGTGTCGTAGCGGGCGCGGAGCTCGGCCAGGCGGTCGGGCGTGAGGTCCTCGCCGTTCTCCAGCGCGCGGTGGACGTCGCGGAAGTAGTTCTCGTATCCGGCGGGGGAGAGGAGGAACAGGCAGGAGGCGGGAGTGTCCCCGGCGTTGCGGAAGCCGTGGGCCACCCCGCGCGGCACGTGGACCATGCCGCCCCGGGCCAGGGTGCGGGGCCCGTCGGCGAGGTCGAAGGTGATCTCGCCGGAGAGGACCCAGAAGCCCTCCTCGTGGCCGTGGTGCACGTGCGGCGCCGCGCCCAGCGCGCCGGGCGGCATGTGGTACTCCACGACGGACAGCGCGCCCCCGCTCTGCTTGACCACGTAGTGGCCGGAGGGGGCCCGCAGCCGCTCCCCCTCGCCGGGGGCCAGGATCAGGCTCATGGGGGGCCATCCTGCCAGGCGCTACTCCCGGGGTAGGGGGTGACTCCTCCTCAAGTCGTATCTTCCGCCCACATCGGAACGAGCGGCGGCGCACCGGGCGTTGCCCGGCCGTGGAAGGAACTCGTCCGCGCTGGCGGATCCTGCTCTCGTACGCCCGGCCCCACCGGTGGCGGCTGCTCGGCGGCGGCCTGCTCGGGTTCGCGGGCGGCGTCGCCGGGCTCGCGCAGCCCCTGGTGGCCAAGACGGTGATCGACGCGTTCGGCGGCGGGCAGGGCCTCGCCGGCCCCCTGATCACCCTGGGCGTGCTGGTCGTCGTCGGAGCCGTGATCTCGGCCGCCGGCATGTACGTCCTGGAGCGCACCGGCCAGTCGATCGTCCTGGCCGCGCGGCGGCAGCTCATCGGGCGGATGCTGCGGCTGCCGGTCCCGGAGGTGGACCGGCTCAAGCCGGGCGACCTGCTCTCGCGCGTCAGCTCGGACACGACCCTCCTGCAGACCGTCACCACCAACAGCCTCGTGGACACGGTCAACGGGCTGTTCATCGGCCTCGGCGCGATCATCCTCATGGGGATCATGGACCCGGTGCTGCTCGCCGTGTCGCTGGGCGTGCTGGTCGTGATCGGCGGCGGCGTGATGGTGATCATGCCGAAGATCTCGCGGGCCACCGAGCGCGCCCAGGCCGCCGTGGGCGAGATGGGCGCCACCCTCGAACGCGCGCTCGGGGCGTTCCGCACGGTCAAGGCGAGCGGCATCGAGGCGGCCGAGACCGAGGTCGTCGGGAAGGCCGCCGAGGAGGCCTGGCGGCGCGGCGTGCAGGTCGCCGGATGGACCGCCCTCACCGGCATCGCCGGCGGGCTGGCGATCCAGGTGGCGTTCCTGGCCGTGCTCGGCGTCGGCGGCGCCCGCGTGGCCTCGGGCGCGATGGAGGTCTCCACCCTCGTCGCCTTCCTGCTCTACCTGTTCTACCTGACCGAGCCGATCGCCCAGCTCGTCCAGGCCGCCACCCAGCTCCAGGCGGGCCTTGCCGCGGTCGCCCGCATGCGCGAGATCGAGGACCTGCCCGCCGAGCCCGTCGCCCCCGTCGGCCCCGCTCCCGCCGCCCCCGCCTCCGTCGCCTCCGCGCCCGCCGGTGCGGTACGGCCCGGGCCCGCCGCCCCGGCCGGGGCGCGGGGGGAGGGCCCGGGGCCGCGAGCCACGGCCGGGGACCGCCCCGCCGTACCCGCGGTGCCCGCCGGTCCAGCGGGCGGGCCGGCGTCGGTCCGGTTCGAGGGGGTGGCGTTCCGGTACCGGGAGGACCGGCCCCGGGTGCACGACGGGCTGTCCTTCGAGGTGCCCGCCGGGAGCGTGACGGCGCTGGTGGGCCCGTCGGGGGCGGGCAAGAGCACGGTGTTCGCGCTGCTTGAGCGGTTCTACGAGCCCGAGGAGGGCGCGGTCCTCGTGGACGGCCGCGACGCGCGGGACTGGCCCCTGGCCGAGCTGCGCGGCTCGATGGGGTACGTCGAGCAGGACACGCCGATCCTGGCCGGGACGCTGCGCGACAACCTGGTGCTCGCCGCGCCCGGCGCCACCGAGGACGAGGTGCGCGAGGTCGTCCGCCTGACGCGGCTGGAGCCGCTGGTCGAGCGCCTGCCGGACGGGCTGGACTCGCAGGTCGGGCACCGGGGCACCGCGCTGTCGGGCGGCGAGCGGCAGCGCGTCGCGATCGCCCGCGCGCTGCTGCGCAGGCCGCGGCTGCTGCTGCTCGACGAGGCGACCTCGCAGCTCGACGCGGTCAACGAGCTGGCGATGCGGGACGTCGTGGAGGGGGTCGCGGGGGAGACGACGGTCATGGTCATCGCGCACCGGCTGTCGACCGTGACCAGCGCGGATCAGATCGTTGTGCTGGAAGCCGGGCGGCTGAGGGCCGCGGGGACGCATGATGAGCTTGTGGAGCTCGACGCGCTGTACAGAACCCTGGCCAGCACTCAGCTTCTGGTCAGCCAACATTGACCAGACCCTCAGAAATGGGGGCCATTCAGGCGCCGACTGGACGGATAAAGGGCAGTTAAAGCACCATGTTCCCCATGTCAGACGTTGTCCCACTGCCGCCGTTCGGTGAAGTCTTCTTTGATTCACGGGGTCAGGAGCGTGCGCTACGGGTCACCTGGCACGCCGGAACGCTCGTGCTGAGCCTCTGGCGCGGGGAGGTCTGCGCGGGCAGTTTCCGCATGCCGCTGTCCGACGTGGACCGGCTCCTGGACACCCTGGAGGCGGGCCTGGCCGAGGTCGCCCAGCACGAGGGCGCCCTGCCGGAACCCCAGGAGACCACCGAACTCGCCCACCCGGCCTCGCCGCACACCGGCGAGGGACGGTACGCCGACCTGCCGGTCGCCCGAGGGGCGGCCCCGGCCGCCGCCGGGCCGTCGCCGGACGACACGGCGTTCTTCGACGTGGAGCGCGACCTGCGCGAGTCCGAGCCGGACCTGGTCCCGTTCGCGGCGCGGCAGTCCCCCGAGCCGGGATACGACCCGGTCCTGCCGGTCACCGGCCAGGGCCTCGCCGCCCCGCCGTACTCCCCTCCGCTCTCCCCTCCACCCGACCCGCTGATCCCGGGCCTGGAGTACGACGCGCCGTCCCCGGGCTCCTACGAGCCCGCGTACGACGCGCCGTCTCCCGCGCCCGCCTTCCCGGCCGCGCCGTACGACGGGGGCGCGGGGGCCGCCCCCGCCTACGACGCGCCGCACGGGGCCACCCTGCCCGACACGCCGGTCCCCGCCGCGCCCTACGCCGGCGGCCCGGCCCAGTACGACGGCCCGCCCGTCTCCGCCCACTTCGGCGCCCCGCCCGCGCCGCCCGGCCCCGCCGCGCCGTACGACGAGGCGTCCCAGTACGGCGGCGCCCACTACGGGGACGCCCCGCGGGCCGAGGCCCCGCAGTACGGCGGCCCGCAGTACGCAGACACCCCGGGCTACCCCGACTCCCCGCAGTACCCCGACACACCGCAGTACGGCGGCCCGCAGTACGCGGGCGGGACGCCGTACGGCGAGCCGCAGCAGTACGGCGAGCAGCAGTACGGCGAGCCGCAGCAGTACGGCGAGCCGCCGCAGGCCGGGGACGGGCCGCGCCACGGCCCGGGGTACGACCCGGCTCCCGAGGCGGCGCCGCAGCCTCCGGGCCCCCAGATCGCGGCCGCGCCGGAGGGCACCTGGGACAAGCTGGTCGCCGGCGCCCCGACCCCGCCGCCGGCCCCGGCGGTGGCGCCCGCGCTCGGCGAGCACGACCGGCTCGTCGCCAACCTCGTGGGCCAGGCCCCCGCGCAGCAGCCCGCCGCGCCGGCCCGCCCGGACGAGGAGGACGACGACACCGGCCCCGCGGGGACCGCGATCTTCCAGGTGGACCCGGACCTGTACTCCACCGGGGAGCGCCTGCGCCCCGGCCGCCGGGGGCGCCGCCGCCGCGACGACTGACCCCGCCGCCGCGGCGACCCGGCCCGGCCTCGGCAGGCCGCGGCGACCCGGCCCGGCCTCGGCAGGCCGCGGCGACATGGCCCCGCCGCGGCGAACCGGTCCCGCCGTCACGCCCGGGCGGCGCCCGCCCCCCCGGGCCGTTTCGGCGTGCCCGTGACGTGCGGCGACGCCACATTCCCCTGACCTGCCGGGCTTCGCGGGGCCCTTCCTCCGGACTTGATCCCGTTTTGATCTAGAACGTCGTTCAGATTTCCGGAGACTGGGCCTTGCTGCGCTGATCCCCCGAGGGGACTCTGTTGGGAACGGGGATGCGTGCGCCGGTCCGACGTCCACCCGGGAGCGCCCATGCTGGCGGTGCGGAACCTTGAGGTCGTGTACGACGACGTCATGCTGGTGCTCCGCGGCGTCAGCCTCGACGTCCCCGCGGGCTCCGTGGTGGCCCTGCTCGGCGCGAACGGCGCGGGCAAGACCACGCTGCTGCGCGCGATCTCCGGGCTCCTCGGCGTCCACGACGGGGAGGTCACCAAGGGCGAGGTGACCATCGACGGGGAGCCCGTCCACGCGCTGCGCCCGGCCGCGATCGTGCGCCGGGGCGTCAGCCAGGTGATGGAGGGGCGCCGCGTGCTGGCCGAGCTCACCGTGGAGGAGAACCTCCGCGTGGGCGGCCACACGCGCCCGCGCGAGATCGCCGCGAACCTGGAGCGGGTGTTCGCCCTGTTCCCCGTGCTGGCCGAGCGCAGGCACGGCGTCGCTGGCTACCTGTCGGGCGGGGAGCAGCAGATGCTCGCGCTCGGCCGGGCGCTGATGGCGAGCCCCCGGTACCTCCTGCTCGACGAGCCCAGCCTCGGGCTGGCCCCCGCCCTCGTCCGCCGCATCCGCGACCTCATCGCCGAGATCAACCGCCAGGGCGTGACCGTCCTGCTCGTCGAGCAGAACGCGCGCATGGCCCTGTCGATCGCGAGCCACGGGTACGTCCTGGAGACCGGCCGGGTCGTCATGGACAAGCCCGCCGGGGAACTGCTGCGGGACGAGGACATCCGCGAGTTCTACCTGGGCCTGGGAGCCGAGGGCGCCGACCGGTCCTTCCGCGACGTCAAGCACTACAAGCGCCGGAAGAGGTGGTTGTCCTGAAATCCGACGCCCCGCCCCCCGACGCCCCGCCCCCGGGAGGGCCCGAGCCCCCGGGAGGACCTGAGCCCCCGGGAGGACCTGAGCCCCCGGGACCCGGGCCCGTGCTCGCCGTCGAGGACGTGCACCTGCGCTTCGACGGCGTGACCGCGATCGACGGCGTGTCCTTCGAGGTCGGCCCGGCCGAGCTGTTCGCCGTGATCGGCCCGAACGGCGCAGGGAAGACCTCGGTGTTCAACGTGATCTCCGGCGTCTACCGCCCCCAGCGCGGCCGCGTGCGCTTCCTGGGCGAGGACATCGCCGGCCGCCGCCCCCACCGGATCGCCGCGATGGGCCTGGCGCGCACGTTCCAGAACGTCGAGCTGTTCCACAACCTGACCGTGCTCGACAACCTCATGCTGGGCCGCCACTGCCACTTCCGGTACGGCGCGCTCGCCGCCCTGGCCTGGCTCGGCCGCGCCCGCCGCGAGGAGCTCGCCGCCCGCGCCCGCGCCGAGGACATCGTGGACTTCCTGGAGCTGGAGGCGTGGCGGCGCCACCCGGTGCGGCTGCTGCCGTACGGGATCCAGAAGCGGGTGGAGCTGGGGCGCGCGCTGGCGATGGAGCCCCGGCTGCTGCTGCTCGACGAGCCGGTGGCCGGGATGAACCTGGAGGAGACCGAGGACATGGCCCGGTTCGTGCTCGACGTGCGCGACGAGCTGGGCGTGCCGATGGTGCTCGTGGACCACGACATGGGCCTGGTGATGGATCTGGCCGACCGGGTCCTCGCCCTGGACTTCGGCCGCCCGGTGGCCTGCGGGACGCCCGAGCGCGTCCAGGGCGACCCCGAGGTGATCCGCGCGTACCTCGGCGGAGAGGAGGACCGGTCATGACCGTCACCACCGGCCGCACCGCCGTCACCACGGTCGTCACCCGCGTGCGGGACCGGGCGCGGGCCACGCCGGACCGGGTGGCGCTGCGGGAGAAGGAGTTCGGCGTCTGGCGGGAGGTGACCTGGGCGGAGTACTGGGACCACGTCCTGCTCACCGCCCACGCCCTGCTCGCCCTCGGCGTCGAGCCGGGGGACCGGGTCGCGGTGCACTCGGAGAACCGCCGCGAATGGCTCTACGCCGACCTGGGCGCCGTCGCGATCCGCGCGATCACGACCGGGATGTACCCGACGAGCCCGGCCGCCGAGGTGGCCTACCTGCTCGCCCAGTCCGGCGCGAGGATCCTCGTCGCCGAGGACCAGGAGCAGGTGGACAAGGCGCTGGCCGTGCTCGACCGGTGCCCGGACCTGGAGCGCGTGGTCTACGTCGAGCCGCGCGGGATCCGGGGCCGCTACCACCACCCCAAGCTCATGGGCTGGGACGAGTTCCTGGCCGCCGGCGCGGCCCACCGCGCGGCGCATCCGGGGGCGGTGGAGCGGCGCATGGCGGAGGCGCGGCCGGACGACGTGATGACGCTCATCTACACCTCCGGCACCACCGGGCCGCCCAAGGGCGCGATGCTGACCGTGGCCAACGTCGAGTTCGCGATCCGGACGCTGATCGACGGCGGCGGCTTCACCTCGCCCCCGCCGTCCGAGCGCGACCTGATCCTGTCCTACCTGGCGCTGTGCCACGTCGCCGAGCGGGCGTTCACGACCTGGTTCAACGCCGCCGCCGGGGTGCAGGCCAACTTCGCCGAGTCGATCGAGACCGTGCAGGCGAACCTGCGCGAGGTGCAGCCGACGATCCTGTTCGGCGTGCCCCGCATCTGGGAGAAGGTGCTGGCGGGCGTCAACGTCCGGCTGGAGTCCGCCTCCCCGCTCAAGCGCGTCACCACCCGCTTCTGGCTGCGCGTCGCCGACCGTGTCGGGGACGTCCTGGTGCGCACCGGCGGCCGGCACACCCCGGCGACCCGGATCCTGTACGCCGCCGGCTGGCTCTTCTGCTACCGGGCGCTGCGGGAGCGCCTCGGGATGCGCCGGGTGCGGTACGCCGCGAGCGGGGCGGCCCCGATCGCGCCGGACGTGCTCAAGTTCTACATGGGCATCGGGATCGCGATGCACGAGGTCTACGGCATGACCGAGAACACCGCCGTGGCCACGGCGAACCGGCCGGGGCGGGTGAGGCTGGGCACGGTCGGCGAGCCCCATCCCGGGGTCGAGATCCGGATCGACCCGCTGACCGGCGAGATCCAGACGCGCCACCCCGGGGTGTTCGCGGGGTACTGGCGCCGGCCCGACGCCACCGCGGACGTGCTCGACCCCGACGGCTGGCTGCGCACCGGCGACGTGGGCGAGTGGGTGGACGGCACGCACCTGAAGGTCACCGACCGGATGAAGGACATCCTGATCACCGCGGGCGGCAAGAACATCGCCCCCTCCGAGATCGAGAACGCCCTCAAGGCCTCGCCGTACGTCAAGGAGGCCGTGGTCATCGGGGACCGGCGGCCCTACCTGACGGCGCTGATCGGGATCGAGGCGGACACGGTGGGCGAGTGGGCCAGGCGGCGCGGCCTGGCGTACACCACCTACCGCGACCTGTCGGGCAAGCCCGAGGTCAGGGAGCTGATCCAGGGGGTGGTGACCGAGGTGAACGCGCGGTTCGCCCGGGTCGAGCAGGTCAAGCGGTTCAGCTTCCTGCCCAAGGAGCTCGACCACGAGGACGGCGAGCTGACCGCCACCCAGAAGGTCAAGCGGTCGGCGATCGCCAGGCTCTTCGAGGGCCAGGTCGAGGAGATGTACCGGAGCGGGCGGTGAGCGGGCGACCGCCCCGCCCGGCGGCGGGGAGGCGGCCGTGGACACGCTGAAGGGCCTGCTGGAGAGCCTGGTCCGCGGGCTGGGCAACGGATCGGTGTACGCGCTGCTGGCGCTGGGCTTCGTGATCATCTACAAGGCGACGCGGGTGATCAGCTTCGCGCAGCCCGCGTTCATGATCTGCGGGGCGGTCGCCGTCAGCCACCTCGCGGGCGTGACCGGGTTCTACGCGGCCGTGCTGATCTCCGTGGCCGGCGTCGCGGCGCTCGCGCTCGCCGTCGAGCGCGCCGCCATCCGGCCGATGGTGGGGCGGCCGGTGTTCGTCGTCGCGATCATCACGCTCGGCGTGGACGTCGTGCTCCGGGTGATCGTCAACGGCTTCATCGGGCGCGACGTGCGGCAGGTGGGGGACCCGTGGGGGTTCCGGACGGTGCACCTGGCCGGGATCGGGGTGCAGCAGCGGCACCTGGCGATGCTGGCCGCGGCCGTCGTCGTGCTGCTGGCCGTCTTCGCCTTCTTCCGCCACACGCGGTACGGCCTGGCCATGCGCGCCGCCGCCTACGACCAGGAGGCGGCGCTGGCCCAGGGCGTCTCGGTGGGCATGGTGTTCGCGCTGTCCTGGGCGCTGGCCGGGGGGCTGGCCGCGATCGCCGGGACCTTCGTGGGGACCGGGCAGGGCGTGGACCAGCTCACCTGGATCATCGCGCTCAAGGCCCTCCCGGCGATCATCCTGGGCGGGCTCGACTCGCTCGGCGGCGCGGTCGCCGGGGGCCTGGCGGTGGGCGTCGCCGAGTCCCTGGTGCAGGCCTACCAGCAGCAGCTCGCGCCCTGGCTGGGGCAGAACTTCGCGGTCGTCTCGCCGTACGTGGTGATGCTGGTCGTGCTTCTCGTGCGGCCGTACGGCCTGTTCGGCACCCGGGAGGTCGAGCGCGTATGACCGGACCCAGGACGGCCGAGGCCGCCACCGGGAGCCAGGGCCCGCGGCCCGCCCCCGGCGTCCCGGCGCGGCGGGGAAAGCGGGTGCGGCGCCGGCCGCTGCTCCACACCTCCTACGGGCAGGACATGGCGCTGCTCGACACGCCCGCCAAGCGGCGGTGGACGCTGGCGCTGCTGGCCGTCGCGCTGCTCCTGCCGTACGTGCTGGTGGACGAGATGCTCTCGCTGCTGGCCACCGCGTACGTCGCGGCGATCGGGGCCGTCGGGCTCAACATCGTGACCGGATACGCCGGGCAGGTGTCGCTCGGGCACGCGTTCTTCCTGGCCATCGGCGCGTACACCGCGGCGGCGATCTCCGGCGACCCGGACGGGCGGGTGATCGGCCTGGGCGTGACCAGCATGCTCGTGTGGCTGCCCGCCGCGGGGCTCGCGGCCGCCCTCGCCGGGCTGCTCGTGGCCCCGCTGGCCGTACGGCTGCGCGGGCTCTACCTGGCCGTCGTCACGCTCGGTCTGGTGTTCCTCGGCGAGCACGTGTTCAAGGAGTGGGACCACCTGACCGGAGGGCCCGGGGTGGGGCGGCCCGCGGCGGTGCCCGAGCTGTTCGGGGTGCGGTTCGACCAGGCCGGGCCGCTCGGCAGCCGGGAGCAGCAGCTCTACCTGCTCATGCTCGTGCTGCTGGCGGTCTTCGCGCTCGGGGCGCGGAACCTGGCGCGGTCGCGGGTCGGGCGGGCGTTCGCGGCGGTGCGCGACCGCGACATCGCGGCGGCGGTGATGGGGGTGGACCTGGCGCGGTACAAGGCGCTGGCCTTCGCGATCTCCTCGTTCTACGCCGGATGCGCGGGCGCGCTGCTCTACACGGTCGCCGGGTTCTTCGACCCGGGCTCGTTCAACCTGCTGCTGTCGGTGCAGTTCATCGCGATGGTGCTGATCGGGGGCGTGGCGACGGTGTCCGGGGCGATCGCCGGGGCGCTGTTCATCACGCTGCTGCCGCGCCTGACCCGGGAGCTGCCCGCGCTGGCGCCGTTCATCAGCGGCGACATCACGCGGACCCCCAACGTCTTCCAGGTCGAGACCGTGCTCTACGGCCTGCTGATCATCGTGTTCCTCGTCTTCGAGCCCCGGGGGTTGTTCGGCATCTGGGTCCGGATCCGGAACTACTGGAAGTCCTGGCCCTTCTCCTACTGATCTCCCACGCGGTCCCGCAGGGGCGCGTGCATCCCGGAAGAGAGGGAGAAATGAACAGACGCCACCTCGCGGCGACGGTCGCCGCGCTGGTCCTGCTGCCGATCTCGGCCTGCGGCGTCTTCCGCGGCGGGGGCGGGGAGGGCGAGGGGAAGGGCGGCGCGCCCGCCGCGCCGGGGGTGACGAAGGAGCCCTGCCCGCAGGCCGTGGACAAGGCCAAGGGCTGCATCTACCTCGGCACGATCTCCGACCTGACCTCCGGCCCGTTCGCCGCGCTGGCGGTGCCGATCACCGACGCGCAGAAGGCCTTCTGGAAGCGGGTCAACGCCGCCGGCGGCATCGGCGGGAAGTACGAGGTGGACGTGCAGACCTACGTCCGCGACAACAAGTACAACCCCGAGGTGCACAACCAGGTCTACCAGGAGATCAAGGGCAAGGTGCTCGGCCTGGCCCAGACGCTCGGCTCGCCCACCACCGCCGCGATCATCGCCGACCTGCGGGCGCAGCGCATCGTCTCCGCCCCCGCGTCCTGGACCTCCGCCTGGGAGTTCGAGGACGTGATCATCGAGACCGGCTCGAACTACTGCGTCGAGGCGATGAACTCGGTGGACTACGCCGCCGAGGCGCACAAGGCCAGGAAGGTCATGGCCGTCCACTACGCCGGCGACTACGGCGCGGACGCCGCCGCCGGGGCCAAGGCCGCGGCCGAGGCGGGAAAGCTGGAGTTCTCCGCCGTCGAGACGCCCTCCGGGGCGACCGAGCAGGGCCGCGCGATCGACGAGATCGTCAAGGGGAAGCCCGACGTCGTGATCCTCACCACCGGGCCCGCCGACGCCGCCGCCGTGATCGGCCAGAGCGCCGCGCGCGGATTCCGGGGACGGTTCATCGGCACCGGCCCCACCTGGAACCCCGCCCTGCTCAAGAGCCCGGCCGCTCCCGCGATCAAGGCGCTGTACGAGCAGTCGGCGCCCGGCCTGCCGTACGGCGCGGACACGCCCGGCCACCGGGCGATGCGGCAGGCGCTCGGGAACGTGACCCCCAACGACGGCTACACCTCCGGCTGGGCCTGGGCGTACCCCATGAAGGCCGCGCTGGAGAAGATGGTCGCGGGCGGGAACGTCGGCAGGGCGGGCCTGCTGGCGGCGGTCAAGTCGCTGACCACCGTGGACTACGAGGGCATGCTGCCCCCGGAGGCCGGGAACTTCGCCGCCGACCCGAACACCGCCGTGTTCCGCCAGACGCTGATCAACAAGGTGGACGAGAAGGCCCCGACGGGCGTCTCGGTGGCCCGGGACTTCTTCACCGGCCCCACCGCCAGGGCCTACCGGCTCGACGGACCCTGCTTCAACAAACTGTGAGGAGGCTTTAACCCCGCTTTGCCGGGCAAAGCCAGGGCATGGGTCTCACGATCGACAAGGAGGAGTTCACCGACGCGGAGTACACCGCGTTCGGGGAACGTCTGGACCATAGCCTGGCCGCCCTGCGCGAGCTGCTCGGCCGGCCCGGGTTCGGCGCCGGGCCGGCGAGCCTGGGCGCGGAGCTCGAGCTGTTCCTCGTGGACGGCGAGGAGCGGCCGCTGCCCCGCAACGACGTCGTCCTGGACATCGCCCGCGACGACCGGGTGGTGCCCGAGCTCAGCCGCTTCAACATCGAACTCAACCTCACCCCCCGCGAGCTGTCCGGCCGCCCGTTCGAGGCGCTGGCCGCGGAGATGACCGAGACGATGCACCTGGCGGACCAGGCCGCGCGGCAGTGCGGCGGGCACGTCGTGCCGGTGGGCGTGCTGCCCACGCTGCGGCCCGACCACCTGGCGGCCCCCTTCATCAGCGACGCGCCCCGCTACCGGGCGCTGTCGAACGGGCTGCGGCGGCTGCGGGCCGAGCCGTTCGAGATCCGCATCGAGGGCCAGGACGAGCTGGCCTACCGCGCCGACGACTCCGCGCCCGAGGGGGCGAACACCTCCTGGCAGGTCCACCTGCGGGTGCCGCCGGAGGAGTTCGCCGACTGCTACAACGCCGCGCAGCTCGCGATCGCGCCCGTGCTCGCCGTGTCCGGGAACTCGCCGCTGCTGCTGGGGCGGCGGCTGTGGCACGAGACGCGGATCGCGCTGTTCGAGCAGTCCTCCGACGAGCGCGACCAGATCGCCCGGCGGCGGCGCGTCGCCCGGGTGGCCTTCGGCAGCGGATGGGTGCGGGAGGGCGCGTACGAGCTGTTCGAGGAGGCCGTGCGCGTGCACGAGCCGGTCCTGCCGGTGGTGACAGGCGAGGACCCGCGGGCCGTGGTGCGGGCGGGCGGCGTGCCGGAGCTGGAGGAGCTGCGGCTGCACCAGGGCACCGTGTGGCGCTGGAACCGCGCCGTCTACGACCCCGCGGACGGAGGCCACCTGCGGGTGGAGATGCGCGCCCTGCCCGCCGGCCCCACCGTGCCGGACATGGTGGCCAACGCCGCGTTCCTCCTCGGCCTCACGCTCCACCTGCGGGAGACCGCCCCCGAGTGGACCCGCGTCCTGGGCTTCCAGCAGGCCCACGCCAACTTCTACCGCGCTGCCCGCGACGGCCTGGACGCCGTCCTGGCCTGGCCCACGGCGGGCGAGACGCGCGAGTTCCCCGTCCGCGAGCTGGTGCCCGCCCTGCTGCCCGCCGCCCTGGAGAGCCTGGAGAAGGCCGGGGCCGGCGACGCCCTGGACCACCTCGAACTCGTCCGCGACCGGCTGGCCGCCGGGCGGACCGGCGCCCTCTGGCAGCTCCAGGCGCTGGCCGCCCTCGAACCCGGCCTCGGCCGCGAGGAGGGCGCGCGGGAGCTCATGGCGCGCTACCGCGCCCACTCCGCCACCCACCGCCCCGTCCACACCTGGCCGGTCCCGTGACGCGCCCGCGCGGAGCCGGTACGGCGGGGCGGGCGCCACGCGGGCCGTACGCCGGGGGAGGGCGCGGCGGGAGCCGTACGCCGGGAGTCGCCGGAGGGGCGGGGTTCGTTGAACGGTACGAGATCGTCGATCCGGCCCCCGGGAACCGGGGGCCGGGGTGAGGGGCGAACAGTGAGAACGATGAACCGACGCCTGGCGGCGGCCCTCGCCGCGGCGGCGCTGGCCATGACCGCGACGGCCTGCGGGGTCGAGGCGAACGGCGGCAAGGTCACGGTGTGCGCCGACGTGGGCAGGACCCTCGGCGAGTTCGCCGGCAAGGCCAACGAGTACATCCAGAACCCGGAGAAGTTCGATCAGGCCGCCAAGGACCTCAGCTCGGACCTGGCCGCGGCGGCCGACCGCACGGCGGACAAGAGCCTCAAGCAGCTCCTCGACGACATGGCCGCCACCTGGAACGACTTCGCCGCCGGCGCCTCGGACCCGGCGAAGGTCCAGGACGCGGTGGACAAGGCCCAGGACCACATCCGGCGGCTCAGCGAGCAGTGCACGTGAGCCTTAAGCGGACATAGGTCATAAAACATGGTCAATTCTCCATCCGCCGAGCGGTAGGCTGCGGCCCTGTCGCCCAGCGGATGGAAGAAGAGATGCGCAAGATCCTGGTACGGCCCGGCCTGCTCCTCGCGGGGGCCGCCCTGATGCTCCCCCTCGCCGCCTGCGGAGGTGAGGGGAAGCCCGACGGCGATCTCGCGGCCTGCCTGCAGGCCACCAAGGTGGTCTCGGACGCCGGAGGCCGGCTGGACAAGCTGGGCGAGGACCCGGCCGGGTTCGAGAAGTTCGTCACGGACCTGGACGCCGCGTTCGGGGAGGCGGCCAAGAAGGCGGAGGACCCCGCGCTCCGCAAGACGCTGGAGGACCTGGTGACGCCGCCCAAGTCCTACGAGGCCGAGGCCATGGCCGGCTGGCTCGGCGGCGACTTCGTGAAGATGACCGAGAAGTTCGAGGCCGCCTGCGGCTGATCGGGACCGCTAGGCTGTCCCCACTGTCGTCACCGGATGGAATTCAACATGCGTGCTCTCCTGACCCGCTCCCGCCTGCTCGTCGCCGGCGCGGCGCTCGCCATCCCGCTCGCCGGCTGCGGCGCGGCCGAGAAGGCGTCCGCCTGCGTCGAGGTGACCAAGGTCATGAACGACATGGGCACCGCGATGTCCAGCGCCGGCGCGGACGTCAAGGAACTGGAGAAGATCCTCAAGGACACCGAGGCCAAGCTCGCCGACATCGCCAAGAAGACCGACGACGCCGAGCTCAAGAAGGCGATCGAGGAGCTGGGCAAGCCGCCGAAGTCCGACAGCCCCGAGGCGATCACCGCCTGGGCGGGCGAGTTCAGCCAGAAGGGCGAGAAGCTGGCCCAGGCCTGCACCTGATCGCCCGCCACGCCCCAGGACGCCCGTTCCGGCCCGGCCGGGGCGGGCGTCCGCCGTTCCCGGCCCGGCCCGGCCGTTCCCGGCGGCCCCAGTCGGCCTGGCTGATGGCCTCGGCGGCCTCAGTCGGCCTGGGCGATGGTCTCGGCGACCTCGGCCTTGCGCTCGGACTCCTCGGCGGCGAAGCGCCGTTCGTCGATCTTCTCGGCGATCTCCTCGTCCTGCCTCATGAGGGCGTCGAGGTCCTGCCCGGCCATCTCGAAGACGCCCATGTCGACGTACGCCCGCTGGAGCCGGTCGCTCCACAGGCCGATGTCCTTCACGCAGGGGACGATCCGGCTGAAGAGCAGGTGGCGGAAGGTCTTCAGGTAGGCCGACTCGTCCGTGACCCGCATCGTCTCGTCGACCTCCGCCCTGCTCAGGCCGAGGTTCTCCCACACGTCGCGGCCCCGGATGCGGTCGCGCATGAGGTAGCAGCCCTCGATGACGAACTGCTCGCGCTCACGCAGCTCGGCGTCGGAGAGCTGCTTGTAGTAGTCCCGCAGCGCCATCCGGCCGAAGGCCACGTGCCGCGCCTCGTCCTGCATGACGTACGCGAGGATCTGCTTGGGCAGCGGCTTGGTCGTGATGTCGCGGATGACGCCGAAGGCCGCCAGCGCCAGCCCCTCGATGAGCACCTGCATGCCCAGGTAGGGCATGTCCCAGCGCGAGTCGGAGAGCGTGTCGTCGAGGAGGGCCTTGAGCTGGGCGTTGATCGGGTAGACGAGCCCGATCTTCTCCTGGAGGAAGCGGGCGTACAGCTCGGCGTGCCGCGCCTCGTCCATGGTCTGGGTGGCCGCGTAGAACTTGGAGTCCAGGTCCGGCACCGACTCCACGATCCGCGCCGAGCAGATCATCGCGCCCTGCTCGCCGTGCAGGAACTGGGAGAACTGCCAGGAGGCCTGGTGCCGCCGCACCTCCTTGCGCTCCGCGTCGCTCATGCGCCGCCAGATCGGCGTCTCGTAGATCGCCAGCGACTGGTCGGGGACGCCGAGCACGTCGTACGGGTCCACCTCCAGGTCCCAGTCGATGCGCTTCTGGGCGTCCCACTGCTTGTCCTTGCCCTTCTGGTACAGGGCCAGGAGCCGGTCGCGCCCGTCGTCGTACTCCCACGTGAACCTGGCCGACCCGGCCATCTCCACGTCCCAGGCGGCGTGCTCGACCGGCATGGCGTACAGCTCGTGGGTGGACACGGAACCTCCCGAGGGGGACGTACACCGTACGTACGAAGCCTCGCACGCGGCCCCGGGAGGGTCAATGGTCCATGGAGATCGTCCGCGCGAGGGGTGAGAATGTCGCCCATGGACGTCCCCCGCCCGGCACTCACCCGCGACCGGATCGTCTCCGCGGCGATCGGCCTGATCGAGCGCCGGGGGGCCGAGGCCGTCTCCATGCGCGCGATCGCCGCCGAGCTGGGCGTCGGCGTCATGTCCCTCTACAACCACGTCCCCAGCAAGTCCGCGCTGCTCGACGGGGTGGCCGAGCGCATCCTCGGCGGCGTCGAGTTCGAGGCCGCGCCCGGCGAGCACTGGACCGACCAGGTGCGCGGCCAGTGCCGGGCCTTCCGCCAGATCGCCCTGCACTACCCGCGCTCCACGCTCGTCGTGATGACGCGCCAGCTCCGGGCGCCCAGCGGCCTGCGCCCCGTCGAGCGCGCCCTGGCCACCCTCCGCGAGGCCGGGTTCGCCGGCGAGACCGCCGTGCACGTGTTCCGCGCCGTGATCGCCTACCTGACCGGCTCGCTGCTGCGCGAGGTCGGGGTCACCCCGGCCCTCGCCCCCGCCCCGCGCGACCCCGCCGCGCTGGAGGACGCCGTGGCCGCCGGCTTCCCCCACATCGCCGCGCTCGCGCCCGTCCTCGGCCGCTGCGACCACGCGGCCGAGTTCGAGTTCGGGCTGGAGCTCCTGGTCCGCGCCATCGAGGCCCTGCCCCGCGACGCGGCCCAGGTCTGACCCCGGCGCTTCGCGGGCGCCTCTCCCGTACGGCCCCGCGGGCCCCTCGCCGTACGGCGGCGCGCTCGTGTACGGCGGGGCGGCGGGGCCCGGGTTCGTGAGAGTGCGGGTTCCGGCGGGCGCGGGTCACCGGCGGGCGCGGCCCGGCGGGCGCCCGGCGCGGGCGGCGTGACCGGCTCAGTACCAGTTGTGGGCGGTGAAGAACGCCCAGGCGCGGCAGGGCGTGCCGTACCGCTTCGTCACGTAGGACAGTCCCCAGCGGATCTGCGTCGCGGGGTTCGTGCGCCAGTCGGAGCCGGCGCGGCTCATCTTGGACGCGGGCAGCGCCTGCGGGATGCCGTACGCGCCCGAGGAGCGGTTGACCGCGCGGTGGTTCCAGCCGCTCTCGCGGCTCCAGAGCTTCTCCAGGCAGCGGAACTGGCGCATCGACCAGTCGCGCCGCAGCACCAGGCGCAGCGCGATCAGCTTGTTCCCGGACTTGGCGGCGGGAAGACGGAGCTTCTTGGCCGACGTCGTCCAGACGCCCTTGCGCACGACCGGCCGGGTGTCGGCGGTGGCGGCCGTCGCGGCGGCGCCCGTCAGCATCGCGGCCGCGACCGTGGTCGCGCCCATCCGGAGCAGGCTGCGTTTACCACACAAGATCGTTCATCCTTCCGTCGGGGACCTTTCCTATGACGTGTTGTGATCGCGGCCGCTCTCGTCCAGTCCTCCCGGATCGGGGTTTTTACGGGTCCTTGGCGGGGTGGAGGCGAACCCCTTGCCGTGCGCCCGCCCGCCGTACCCGGCTGCACGGAATCTCCACATCGCCGCCGGGGATTCCGAACGGCCGGTGAGTAGGCTGGGCAATCATGAACATCCAGTCGATTCCCCTGCGCACGCTGTCCGGAGAGGCGACCACGCTGGGCGAGCTGGCCGCCGGGAACGCCGTGCTCGTGGTCAACGTCGCCTCCCGCTGCGGCCTCACCCCGCAGTACTCCGGCCTCGTCGCGCTGAACCGGCGGTACCCCGGCCTGACCGTGGTCGGCGTGCCGTGCAACCAGTTCATGGGCCAGGAGCCCGGCAGCGCCGGCGAGATCCAGGAGTTCTGCTCCACGACCTACGGCGTGGACTTCCCCCTCCTGGAGAAGACCGACGTCAACGGCGACTCCCGGCACCCCCTCTACGCCGAGCTCACCCGCACCCCGGACGCGGACGGTGAGGCCGGCGACGTCCAGTGGAACTTCGAGAAGTTCCTCCTCGACCCCGAGGGGAACGTCGTCGCGCGGTTCCGCCCGCGGACCGAGCCCGAGTCCCCCGAGGTCGTGGCCGCCGTCGAGAAACACCTGCCCTGAATGGCGTTCCTCGGACTGCTCGCCGTCTTCGCGGCCGTCCTGGGGATGCCGGTGTTCCTGTGGTGGCGGCTGGTGCGCGGCACGACGCGCCCCGGCCGCCAGCGCCGGACCCTGGTGGTCCTGGGCCTGATCGCGGCCGCCGCCCTGATCGCCCTCACGGCCCACGCCCGCTCCCTCCCGCCGCTGGAGGCGCGCGCGATCGTCTGGCCCGTCTCGCTGGCGCAGGGCTTCCTCATCTTCTTCGCCTGCTGGCTCCTGCTGCTGGAGCCCGCCCGCCTGCTCGCCGCGCTGATCCTGCGCCGCCGCGCCCGGTCCCGCACGGCCGCGCGCGCCGCCTCCGGCCCGGGTACGGCGGTGCGCCCCGCCGTACCCGGCCCGGGTACGGCCGCGCGCCGGGGCACGGCCGGGCGCGGCGAGCCCGGGGAGGGCGAGGCCGCGACGGTCGGGGCGGCCCGTGGCGCGGCCGGGGCGCGGCGGGAGGCCGGGGGCCAGGTGTGGTCGGCGATGTCGGCGCCGCTGGGGGAGCTCCCGGCCGGGGCGGCGGACGAGCCCCCTCCGCCGGCCGCGGGGAGCGCCGTGCCGGGGCCGGAACTGGACCGCCGGCTGTTCCTGGGCCGGTCGGCCGTGCTGGTCGCCGGGATGGCCGCCGCCGCGACGACGGCGCAGGGCGTGCGGTCCGCGACCGGGGCGCCGAGGATCCGCTCCGTGCCGATCACGCTGGCCCGGCTGCCCGGCGCGTTCGAGGGGTTCCGGGTCGCGGCGGTCAGCGACATCCACGTTGGAGCGTTCCTGGGGCGGCGGCACACCGAGCGGATCGTGCGCCGGATCAACGCCCTCCGCCCCGACATGATCGCGATCGTGGGGGACCTGGCCACCGGGACCCCGGGCGAGCTGGGCCCCGACGCCGCCCCGCTGCGCGACCTCGAGGCCCCGCACGGCGTGTTCTACGTGCTCGGCAACCACGAGACGTACTTCGGCCCCGAGGAGTGGGCCCAGGAGGTCGCCTCCCTGGGCGTACGGCCCCTCCGCAACGAGCGCGTCGTGCTGGAGCGGGCCGGCGCGGCGATCGACCTGGCGGGCGTGGACGACGTGTCCGGGCGCGAGATGGGCGTCCCCGGCGCCGACCTCGGCCGGGCCCTGGGCGGCCGCGACCCCGGCCGCCCGGTCATCCTCCTGTCGCACCAGCCCGTCCTGGCCCGGGAGGCCGCCGCCCACGGCGTGGACCTCCAGCTCTCCGGCCACACGCACGGGGGGCAGATCCTCCCCTTCGGCTACCTGGAGGCCCTCCAGCAGCCGGTACTCAGCGGCCTGGCCGAGGTCGGCGGCACCCAGGTCTTCGTCACCAACGGCGCGGGCTTCTCCGACCTGCCCCTCCGCCTGGGCGCCCCGCCGGAGATCGCCCTCCTGGAACTCCGCCCCCGGCCATAGCGAGGCACGGGCCCGGGATGAGGAGGGTCAGCGGGGGGTCCGGGGGGCGCAGCTGTTGCGGACGATGAGCTCGGTCGGCAGGAGCGTGCGGTCGGGGCCCGGCCGGTCGCGGAGAGCGAGCTCGGCGGCGCGGTAGCCGAGGTCGTGGGCGGGCTGGGCGACGACGGTGAGGGGCGGGCCGCAGAGCTCGGCCCAGGGGACGTCGTCGAACATGATCACCGAGACGTCCCTGGGGATGCGCAGGTCCAGCTCGCGGGCGGCGAGCACGGCCGCCTCGCCCAGCGTGTTGTCGGCCGCGAGGACGGCCGTCACGTCGGGGCGGCGCTGGAAGAGGCTGGCCGCCGCGGCGTACGCCGAGTCGCGGGTGGCGCGGGCGGCGACGATGAGCTCCTCGTCGGCCGGCATGCGGATCGCGGCCAGGGCGTCGCGGAACAGCCGCTCCCGCGCCGTCGCCGGGCCGCCCAGGAAGCCGATCGAGCGGTGGCCGAGGCCGCCGAGGTAGTCCACGGCGGCCTGCACCCCGGCGCGGTCGTCGGTGAGCACGGAGGGCGCGCTCCCGGGGCCGGGCCGCCCGGCGAACACCACGCGCAGCCCGGCGCGCAGGGCCGGCTCCCAGTTCTCGCCGAGGCCGTCGCCGGACGGCACCGCGACGACCCGCTCGACCCCCTGCTCGACCAGGCTCCCGAGCAGGCTCGCCTCGCGCTCCGGGTCGTCCCCGGTCGCGCCCACCACCACGTGCTCGCCCATCGACCGGGCGCACGCGAGCACGCCGTCGGCGAGCTGGCCGTAGAAGGTGTTCGCCAGGCCGGGCACGAGCAGCCCGAGGCCGCCGCTGCGCCCCAGCTTGAGGCTGCGGCCCAGCGCGCTCGGCCGGTAGTCCAGCCGGGCCGCGGCGGCCAGCACCCGCTCACGCGTCTCGGGGCTGGCCGAGCCGGTGCCGGACAGCACCCGGGAGACCGTCGCCACACCGACCCCGGCCGCGGCGGCGACGTCCTTGATCGTGGCCCTTCTCGGCGGCATGGCCTCGGCCCCCTTCTGGATGTGGAAACGATTCCATCATGGGAGGTGCGGGATTGTCGATATGCGGGCTTCTGGTGCTGCGCTCTTGACACGGATGTCCGGTTCTGGTGAGCTGCGGTGAAAACGTATCCAACCTGCTCCCCGAAGGATCGTTCATGGCTGGCATCAAGCTTGAGAACGTTGACAAGATCTACGCCGGTGGCACGAAGGCGGTCAACGGGCTCAACCTCGACATCCGCGACGGCGAGTTCATGGTGCTCGTCGGCCCGTCGGGCTGTGGCAAGTCCACCGCGCTGCGGATGATCGCGGGTCTTGAGGACATCAGCGGCGGCACGATCTCCATCGGCGACCGCGTGGTCAACGACCTGCCGCCGAAGGACCGCGACATCGCGATGGTGTTCCAGAACTACGCCCTCTACCCGCACATGACGGTGGAGGAGAACCTCGCGTTCGGCCTCAAGCTGCGCAAGATGCCCAAGGCCGAGATCCAGAAGCGCGTCCTCGAGGCCGCCCGCATGCTGGGCCTGGAGCAGTACCTCAAGCGCAAGCCGGCCGCCCTGTCCGGTGGTCAGCGCCAGCGTGTCGCCATGGGCCGCGCCATCGTCCGCGAGCCCCAGGCGTTCCTCATGGACGAGCCGCTGTCCAACCTGGACGCCAAGCTCCGCGTCTCCATGCGCGCCTCCCTCAACCAGCTCCACGAGCGCCTGGGCGTCACCACGGTCTACGTCACCCACGACCAGATCGAGGCCATGACCCTCGGCGACCGCGTCTGCGTCCTGCGCGACGGCCTCCTCCAGCAGGTGGACACCCCGCAGAACCTGTTCGACAGCCCGGTCAACCTCTTCGTCGCCGGCTTCATGGGCTCCCCGGCCATGAACTTCGCCAACGCCGAGCTGGTCCGCGGCGACGGCGGCGCCTCGGTCGCCTTCGCGGGCTACAAGCTGCCCGTCCCGGAGAAGATCTTCGCCGACAAGCCGGGCCTGGACGGCTACTTCGGCAAGCCGCTCATCCTGGGCGTCCGCCCGTCCGACTTCGACGAGGCCTCCAACGGCAACGGCGACTGGGCCCGCATGAGCGTCAAGGCCGAGGTCACCGAGGAGCTGGGCAGCGAGATCAACGTCATCTTCATGATCGACTCGCCGCCGGTCGAGCACAAGGACACCGCCGCCCTGGCGCAGGACGCCGGCGAGGAGGAGGACGTCACCGCCCTGCCGCTGGCCGGCGACAAGTCCATGTGGACCGCCCGCGTCAACGCCCGCAGCCACGTCCGCCCCGGCGACAGCGTCGAGCTCGCCGTGGACACCAACAACCTGCACTTCTTCGACAAGGAGTCGGGCCTGGCCATCGGCCACCCGGCCAACCGCTGACCCGCCACCCGCACCGGCCCCCGCCCGCCCGGGCGGGGGCCGTCCCTCTTCCCGTACGGCCGCGCGCCCGCCGTGCCGCGGCGCGGCCGTCAGGTCACTTGTCGAAGCGGCGGCCGGCGCGGGAGGAGAGGCGGCCGGCGAGGTTGCGGGGGATGAGCCTGCCCGCGCCCACCAGCACCTTGTAGCGGGTGCCGGGGACGCTCACGCGCAGGCCCCGGGCGAGGTCGCGCAGGCTCTCGTTGACCACGCGGTCGGCGGAGAGCCACAGGAAGCCGGGGATGTTCGAGGTGTTCATGCCGGCCCGCCGGTGGAACTCGGTGTGGGTGAAGCCGGGGCACAGCGCCATGACGCGCACGCCCTCGGCGTTCACGTCCTGGGCGACCGACTCGCTGAAGTTGACCACCCACGCCTTGGTGGCGCTGTAGGTGCCGCGCGGGAAGAACGCCGCCACCGACGCCACGTTGATGATCGCCCCCCGGCCGTGCTCGACCATCGGCGGCAGCGCGGCCCGCGTGATCCGCAGCACCGCCTCGACGTGCACCTTGAGCATCGCCAGCTCGTCGGCCACGGGGACCTGGAGGAACGCGCCCGGGTGGCCGAACCCGGCGTTGTTCACCACGAGGTCCACCCCCGCGCCGGCCCGCGCCTCGACCGCCGAGATGCCCTCGTCCGTCGCCAGGTCGGCGGGCAGCACCTCGACGCTCACCCGCTTGGACCGCAGCCGCCCGGCGGCCTCGGCCAGCCGTTTCTCGTCCCGGGCCACCAGGACGAGGTCGAATCCGTCCGCGGCCAGGCGTCGGGCGTAGGCCGCCCCGATCCCCGCGGTTGCTCCGGTGATGAGTGCGCTCGGCATGCCCCGAACCCTAACGGGTGCGTTCGCCGGTGATCCTCCCGAACCCCCGCGCGCGAACGCCCGTGGCACCGGGCGGGACACGGCGGCGCGCGGGCGGGGCCGCGCCGGAGGCGGGAGCCGTACGCCGGCGGGAAAGGGGACGTGATCGGAATCGGTGGGCCGAGTGGGGCGCGCGGAAAGGGCGGAGGTGTCAGGATTGACCGTGTGGAGCGATCACTGAAGCCCCTGCTGGGTGTCGTGGTGCTGGTGCTCGCGCTGGGAGCCTGCTCCCGGCAGGACCCCGGGACGGGCACGGGGGACCCGCCGCCCGCCACCGGGGGCGCCCCGGCCACCGGGGAGAACCCCGCGCCGCGGCCCGGGCGCGTCGAGCTCCGGCAGATCGCCGAGGTGCAGAACCCCACCTCGCTGACGGTCCGCAAGGACGACCCCGCGCTGTACGTCACCGAGCAGACCGGCCGGGTGCGGGTGATCCGCGACGGGAAGGTCGCGGACGAGCCCCTGGTGGACCTGAGCGGCGACGTCAGCACCGGCTCCGAGCAGGGGCTGCTGGGCATCGCGTTCTCCCCGGACGGCCGCTACCTGTACCTGAACTTCACCGACCAGGGCGGCCACACGCACATCCGCGAGTACGCCATGTCCGAGGACGGCCGCGCGGGGACCTGGCGCGAGGTGCTCACCCAGCGCCAGCCGTTCGAGAACCACAACGGCGGGCAGCTCGCCTTCGGCCCCGACGGGCACCTCTACATCGGGCTCGGCGACGGCGGCTCGGGCGGCGACCCGCAGGGCAACGGGCAGAAGCTCGGCACCTGGCTGGGCAAGATCCTGCGCATCTCGCCGCGCCCCGACGGCTCGAAGCCGTACGGCGTGCCGCGCGACAACCCCTTCGTCGGCCGCGCCGGGGCCAGGCCCGAGATCTGGGCGTACGGCCTGCGCAACCCGTGGCGGTTCACCTTCGACTCCCAGACCGGCGACCTGTGGATCGGCGACGTCGGGCAGAACGCGTGGGAGGAGGTCAACCGGCAGCCGGGCAGGTCGCAGGGCGGGCAGAACTACGGCTGGAACCTGCGCGAGGGCCGGCACCCCTTCAACGGGGGAGAGAAGCCGGAGGGCGCGGTGGACCCCGTGATCGAGTACCCCCTGCGCGAGGACGGCGCCTGCTCGGTGATCGCCGGGCCGGTGTACCGGGGGCCGAGCGTGCCCGGGCTGGACGGGCACTTCCTCTACGGCGACTTCTGCGCGGGCTGGATCAAGGCCGCCCCGGTCACGGCGGACGGCGTGGGGCCGTCGCGGGAGATCGGGAAGGTCGAGGAGCTGTCCTCGTTCGGCACCGACGCGGAGGGCAACGTCTACGTGCTCAGCCTGGGCGGCCCCGTCTACCGGCTGGAGGCCCGCTGAGGCGCTGACCCGCTGAGGCCCGCTGACCCGCCGAGGACCGTCGCGGCGCGCTGACGCCCGCTGACCCGCCGGGGCCCGCTGACCCGCCGAGGACCGTCGCGGCGCGCTGACGCCCGCTGACCCGCCGGGGCCCGTCGCGGCCCGCCGACGCCAGCGGGCCCGCCGCTGCCGGGCGGCGACGCCGCGGGGGCGGGGACACGCGCTCCCGGTCCTCCCCGGGTCCTGACCCGGTGGGTCCCCCGGGGCTGCCGGGTTTCATCGCCGGGGTAATCCCTTCCACCCGCGGTGAACCCCCTTCTCGCGTGCGCGCGGGCCCGCGCAATGGCGGCCGGACGTCGGCGGTAAGATGCCGCCCGGCCGTTCGGGCCCCGTTTTCCCGCGCTCCCCGAAACAATTCCGGGCGACCCCCGAATCCACGCCCCCCGCGCACGCCCCGTATTCACGTATTAGGCGCCGTCACGGTGACGGTTAATCCGTCCCGGGCGGCGCCTAATGCGATGCGGTGGAAAAGGAATTAACCCGGCCAGAAGATCACCGGGCGCGGTGGCCCGCGGGCCGCGTCAGTATTTGAGCGTGAACCAGGTCGTGGTGCGGCCCTTCTCGCGGAGCACGCCCCACGTGGTGGCCAGGGCGTCCACGAGCAGCATCCCGCGGCCGTTGTCGGCGGAGTAGTGGTCGGCCGACATGCACGGCACGCTGTCGGGGGAGCCGTCGTCCTCCACCTCGACGCGCACGACCCCGTCGGCGTTCGTCACCTCGACGCGCACGAGCCCGTCGCCGGCGGAGTCCGAGTGCTGCACGGAGTTGGTGACGAGCTCGCTGACCAGCAGCTCCACGTCGCGCACCGCCGGGTGCCCCTGGCCCAGGACGCGCCGCACGTGCCGCCGCGCGGTGCGCACCTCGCCGGGGAGCGCCACGACGAGCACGACGGGCGACGGCGGCCCCCCCGCGGGCTGCCTGTGCTGGTCGTCCTGTGGGCCTTCACCCCGGGACTGTGTCATGGTGGCGCCACGCTCCCCGCGTTCGTCTCCCGTCCCCCGTCCGCGACGGCGCCCGCGCATGCGTGCGACCGTACGAAAGGGAACACGGGCCGTCAGCAACTCGCTACGCTGTGAGTGTGACTCGCACGGATGCCCGCTGCAAGCGGTTCAGAGTGAACTAGCGCAGATCGTTCGCAGACCAGGGAGGCGTGGTGAGTGCTCGCACCAGCCCGACCGCGCGCCGCCGCCGCCTGGCCGCCGAGCTCCGGCGGTTGCGCAAGGGCGCTGGATACACCCGGGAACAGGTGGCGCGCCACGTGGGCTGCGCCCCCGTCACCATCAGCCGCATCGAGAGCGCGCAGAGCGGGGCCCGCCCCGGCGAGGTCGCGCTGATGCTGGACCTGTACGGCGTGCCCGCCGACCAGCGCGAGGCGCTGCTGTCGATGGCGCGCGACGCCCGCAAGCGCGGCTGGTGGCACCAGTACGGCCGCGCGGTGCCCGACTGGTTCCAGGTCTACGTGGGCCTGGAGGCGGAGGCCTGGGCCATCTCGTCGTACGAACCCGAGGTGGTGCCGGGCCTGCTCCAGACTGAGGACTACGCCCGCGCGCTCATGCGGGCCGACCCGGCCGGCGCGACCGAGGGGGAGATCGAGCGGCGGGTCGCGGTGCGCCTCGGCCGCCAGGCCCTGCTCGACCGCGAGGACGCCCTGCGCCTGCGCGTCGTGCTCGGCGAGGCCGCGCTGCGCCGCCCCGCCGGGGGCCCGGCCACGATGCGCGAACAACTGCGGCGGCTCATCGATCTGTCGTATCGCGAAAACGTGTCGCTTTCGGTGCTGCCCTTCGCGGCGGGCGCGCCGTCCGCGGTTCACGGGGGATTTCACATATTGCTGTTCCCCGACGCGGCCGATCCGGACATTGTCTACGTAGAGTACCGAACAGGAAGTCTTTATTTAGAGAAGCAGAGCGACCTCGACACCTATACGCTGATGTTCGACCATCTCGGCTCGCGCGCGTTAACGCCGGATGAGTCACGCTCCTTCATTACGGACGTGCTGAAGGAGTTGTCAGAATAGGCCCACGAGAAGAAAAGCGGGGTGTCCAATGTCGGAAGTGTCCCGCGTCGTATGGCGCAAAGGTCGCAGGAGTGGGGGCAACGGTGGGAACTGCGTCGAGGTGACGGCGGTGGACGGGGAGTCCGTGGCCGCCGGCCTCAAGGCGGGCCACGAGACCCTCTATCTCATGCGTGACTCGAAGAACCCCGACAGTCCCGTACTGACCTTCACTCCCGCGGAGTGGGAGGCCTTCGTCCTCGGCGTCAAGGACGGCGAGTTCGACGATCTGGCCGAGCAGGCCGGAGTCCTCCCGGCCTGAGCCGCGAACCCCCGGCGGCCCCGCACCACGTGGTGCGGGGCCTTCTTGCGTCCGCCGTACGGCGGGCCGCGCCGGTCCGGCCCCGCCGTACGGCCCGTCAGGTCCGCCCGTCGGGACGGGACGTCAGGGGCGACCGGCCGGGGCGGGGCCGCCGCGGTCCGGGCCGGGGACCAGCAGGAGCAGCGCGCCCGCCGCGACCCAGGCGGCCAGCACCGCGAGAGACCCCGCGACGCCCGCCCCGTCGAAGTACGCGACCCCGCGCAGCAGGTCCGTCCCCGCGCCCGGCGGGAGGAACGGCCCGAGGGCCCGCCACGGCTCGGGCAGCGTCTCGGGGGCGGCCTGGGCCCCGGACCCCGGGTTGCCGACGAGGACGAGCGTCAGGGCCACCAGCCCCAGGCCGGGCAGGCCCAGCCACCGCGCCAGCCCCGCCCCCGTCAGCCCGACCGCCCCCACGACCAGGGCGAGGGCCGCCGCGTTCGTCATCGCGTCCCCGGCGAGCGCGTCCAGCCACCCCTGCATGACCGCGACCACGCCGAGCCCGGCGAGCGCCGCGAGCACCGAGATCCACACCGCGCGCATCGCCCGCCCGCGCTCCAGCCGGCCCAGCGCCGCCGCGGACCCCACGCCCAGCAGCACCAGCGGCAGCATCGCCGCCGCGAGACCGGCGCCGCGAGGGTCGCCCGGCGCGCCGGGGACCACGTCCTCCACCGGCATCGGCGCGCCGCCCTGCCGCGCGGCGGCCGCCTGGAGCGCCTGCGCGACCGCCGGGCTCGCGGCGCTCGCGACCAGCAGCCGGGGGCCGCCGGGCCCGGCGGCGATCGCGCCGTACACCTCCCGGTCCAGGACGGCGGCCCGCGCGGCCGCGGCGTCGGGGTAGGGGCGGACCTCGAAGGCGCCGCCCTGGCCGAGGCGCTGGGCGATCGGGGCGGTGGCGGCCGCCGGCCCGGCCAGCCCTATCGGCAGGTCCCGCGGCTCGGACTTCAGCGGCGGGTAGGCGAAGCAGAGCACGGCGACCAGCCCGGCCGCCACGATCCCGAGGACGGCGAGCGGGGCGCGGAGGGCGTCACGCGGCGGGGCCGCGCCGGACGCGGTACGGCTCTCGCCCCGCGTCGCGTCGATTGCCATGGGAGGTCTCCTCAAGCGAAAAGGAATGTTCGTTCTTCTTCTCGCCCGAAGAATCTCATCATGCGTTGAAATAAGCAAGGCGAACGTTCGTTCTGTTAGGGTGTGGCGTGCCCCGCGTGAGCCAGGACCACCTCGACGCCCGCCGCCGCCAGATCATCACGGCGGCCCAGCGCTGCTTCGCCGCCCAGGGCTTCCACGCCACCTCCATGCAGGACGTCTTCCGCGAGTCGGGGCTGTCGGCCGGGGCCGTCTACCGCTACTTCCCGAGCAAGACCGCGCTCGTCCGGACGATCGCCGGCGAGGTGCTCGACGAGCTCACGGCCGAGCTGGACCGGGCCGCCGCGGACCGGGGCGACCGGCGCGCGGCCGAGGTGCTGGGCGAGGCCGTGCGCCGCAGGTTCGCCGGCGGCGACCTGGGCGGGCTGCGCCCGATGATGCTCCAGGTGTGGGCCGAGGCCGTCCGCGACCAGGACCTGCGCGAGTTCGCCCGCGAGGCGTACGCCAGGATCGCCGCCGCCCTGGCCGGGCTGATCGCCCACGACGTCGCCGCCGGGACGCTGCCCGAGGGCGTCGACTGCGAGGCGGCCGCCGAGACCCTGCTCGCCGTGGTCCAGGGGTTCGTCGTGCAGGGGAGCATCGTGGGCGAGGCGCGGCTGACGGCGCTCCCCGCCGCGATCGAGACCGTCATCGCGGGCGTCACGGCCCGCTCGTGAACCTCCCGCTCACCCCCGCGCTCGGCGCGATCATGGTCGTGCTGGCCCTCGCCGGGGCCGCCGTCGCCTGGACCGGGCGGCTCGGCTTCGGCCGCGACGTGCTGGTGGCCTGCGCCCGCGCCGCCGTGCAGCTCGCGGCCGTCTCGCTGGTCATCGTCTGGGTCGTCCGCTCCTGGTCCTGGGTCGCGCTGTTCCTGCTGGTGATGTACGGCGTGGCGGCCGGCACCGCGGGGCGGCGCGTGACGGCCGGCCGCGGCGCGGCGTGGGCGGCGCTGCCGCTCGCCGCGGGGGCCGGGCCGGTGCTGGGACTCCTGGTGGGCACGGGCGTGGTGCCGGCCGGGGGGATCACCGTGATCCCGGTCGCGGGCATCCTGCTCGGCGGCTGCATGACCGCGACGGCGCTGGCCGGGCGGCGGGCCCTGGACGAGCTGGAGCAGCGGCGCGGCGAGGTGGAGGCCGCGCTGTCGATCGGGTTCACCGACCGGGAGGCGGCGCTGGAGATCTGCCGCCCCGCCGCCGCCCGCGCCCTGGTCCCCGCGCTCGACCAGACCCGCACCGTCGGGCTCGTCACGCTGCCCGGCGCGTTCGTCGGCATGCTGCTCGGCGGCGCGGACCCGGTGCAGGCCGGGGCCGTGCAGCTCCTCGTGCTGATCGCGCTGCTCGCCGCCGAGGCCGCCGCCGTGCTGGTGACGATCGAGCTGGCCGCCCGGGGGCGGTTCAGGCGTCCGGGTGCCGGCTCAGATAGTCCAGGTACAGCGGCCGCAGCGCCTCGCCGGCCGCGCCGTCTCCCGCGGCCATGGCGTCGCTGAGCATCGCGGCCAGCCGGGTCACGTCGTTGGCCGCCTCGTCCGGGTGGCCGGTCGCCGCCTGCGCCGGGGGGATCGCCTTCAGCAGCCGCCACAGGAAGGCCACGTCCAGCGACGCCACGGCCCGCCCGACCGCCTTGTCGTGAAGCTGCCGGGTGGTGAGCTGGTCGAGATCCCGATGTGCGCCCATACGCCTGATCTACCCCCGCCCAGCGATCTACACGGCCCCGCTCCCCGCGCGGCTCCCGTCCCCTCCCGCGCGGCCCGCGCCCCCTCCCGTGCGGCCCGCGCCCCCTCCCGTACGGCTGCCGCCCCTCCTGCGGCCGCCGCTGGTACGGCTCGCGCCTCCGGCCGCGGGTTCCGGGCCCGCGGCCGTACGGGGGTGAGCCGGCGCGTGGCAGGGCGCGTGCGTGGGGGAGGCGGCGGTGCCGGACAGGTCGGTGGTTGAAAAATAAACCATCGGCCTAGGATGGGGGCATGGGTGAGACGCGCTGGCTTGACGCGGTGCAGCAGCGGGCCTGGCGGTCCTACATCGACGGCAGCATGCGGCTGGCGGAGATGCTGGAACGGGACCTCAAGGCGCGGCACGGGCTGTCCATGGCCGAGTACGAGATCCTCGTGCGCCTGGCGGAGGCGCCGGGGCGGCGGTTGCGGATGGCGTCCCTGGCGGCCTCGGTCAGCCAGTCGCGCAGCCGCCTGTCCCACACCGTCCGGCGGCTGGAGGCGGCGGGGCTGGTCGCCCGGGAGGCGTGCGGGACCGACCGGCGCGGAGTGGAGTGCGTGCTCACCGAGCGGGGGTTCGGGCTGCTGCGCGAGGCGGCCCCGGGCCACGTGGAGACCGTGCGCGAGCTGTTCGTGGACGTGGTCGCGCCGGAGGACCTGGAGGCGATCGGGCGCGCGTTCCGCGCCGTGGGCGAGCGCATCGACGCGCTCCGATGAGGATTCCCCTGCGTTCGGCTCGGAGCGGGAGAGACAGGTGTAAAGCGGGCACAAAGAACGTGTAACGATTCGGTGGAGGTCGCCCGTGGCGATAACCCTGCCCCGACGCCGCGCGGTCGTCGTGAAGCTCCTCCTGCTCGGCCCGGCCGCCGCGGCGCTGGCCCTGACCGGATGCGGCTCACCCGAGTACACCTACGTCCGCAACGCCGACACCTACTTCAAGGTCCCGGCCTCCTGGCACCAGGTGGACGGGGACCAGCTCGACCTGCTGATGTCGGGCGAGGACCCCGCCTCGGCCTCGGCCGAGGCCCGGAAGCGGCTCGTGTGGGACGTCGCCTTCGACGCGCACCGCGACCCGAGCCCGGCGCACCTGTTCATGGGCCTGGGCGACGAGCCGTTCGTCTACGCGAGCGTGCACAGGCTCACCGAGGAGCAGCGCGACGCGCTGTCGCTGGACGCGATGCGCGACTTCATCCTCCCGGTGACCGAGGGCACGCGCGAGAAGGCGGCCCGGGCCGGGTTCCCGCTGTCCGGCTACGAACCGCTCCGGGACGAGGTGCTCCACCCGGGCGAGGGGCTGCGCGGCGTCCGCGTGGTCTTCAACTACCGCCTCGCCGGCGGGCCCCTGCACACCTTCGATCAGACCGCCTACATGTCGGCCGACCTCTCGCGGGTCCACGTCATGCTGATCCGCTGCTCGGCCGGGTGCTACCGGGCCCGGGCGGACGAGTTCGACGCCATCGCCCGGTCCTTCCGGGTGAAGCAGGCGTCGGGGTGAGGAGTCCCCGATGAACGACCCCCTGGCGCCCGAGGGCCTGCGCCCGCCCGGCGAGGGACCGCGCGACGGCGACCGCCCGACCCGCAAGAGGCTGGCGCTGTGGGACCGGGTCAAGATCCTGCTGGTCCTCGGCGCGGCCTGGGGCGTGCTGGTCTGGAACACCATGGCGTCCTTCGAGGGCGTCATCACCTTCCCCGAGGCCCTGCGCGTCCAGCTCGGCGAGTCGCGCTGGCTGCTCCACCTGATGGGCCTGGAGCTCCTCCGGCAGATCCACTTCCTGGTCAGCGAGCACTGGCCGGGGTACCACCGGTTCTGGACGCACCACGTGTTCGGGCGCTTCGACCGGGTGACCCACCGGCGGCTCAGCGACTGGAACCGGTTCCGGATCAGCCGGGCGATCAAGTGGGCGCTGTTCGTGGCGCTGGTCGCCGTGGTGGTCGGCGAGATCCGCGGCGAGTCGCCGGTGCTGGCGCTGTTCGCGCTCCCGGCGCTGCTGTGGCAGGCGCTGCCGTTCGTGCTCCAGATCGTCTTCCTGTTCTTCGTGATCATCATCCAGTTCGTCGGGCTGTTCTGGTTCCTGTCGCGGGGCGGGGTGGACACCTACTTCCCCGACGACATCAGGACCCGCTTCACCGACGTGTGGGGCCAGGACCACGTGGTCGAGCGGGTCAAGGAGAACATCGTCTTCCTGGAGCGGCCGGGCGAGATCGAGGCCAGGGGCGGCTACGTGCCCGGCGGCCTGCTGCTGTGGGGGCCGCCCGGCACCGGCAAGACGCTCATGGCCGAGGCCGTGGCGGGCGAGACGGGCAAGCCGTACGTCTTCGTGGACCCCGGCGCGTTCATCAACATGTTCATGGGCGTCGGCATCCTGAAGGTCAAGTCGCTGTTCCGCAAGCTGCGCAAGCTCGCCCTGCGGTACGGCGGCGTGATCGTCTTCTTCGACGAGGCCGACTCGCTGGGCCGCCGCGGCGCGCTCGCGCAGCAGCCCCCGGGCGCCGGGGGCGGGATGGCCGCCTTCTCCGCGGCCGGGTGCCACGGCTTCTCGTACCTGTCGGAGGACGCCCGGTGGCTCATGGCGCGCCAGGCGCTGGCGACGGCCGTGCCCGGCGAGGCCGGGGCGCGGCGGAACCGCTTCTTCATGGGCGGCGGCATGAACGGCGGCGGCGACATGGGAACGCTCCAGGCGCTGCTGACCGAGCTGTCGGGCCTGAAGAAGCCGCGCGGGATCATCAACCGGCACGTGCGGCGGATCCTGGGCATGCGCCCCAAGCCGCCGCCCAAGTACCGGATCCTGGTGATGATGGCGACCAACATGCCGCAGGCGCTCGACGAGGCGCTGCTGCGGCCGGGCCGCATCGACCGCATCTACAAGGTCGGCTACCCGTCCAAGGCCGGCCGCGTGCGCACGTACGAGGGCTACTTCGGCAAGGTGCGGCACGAGCTCACGCCGGCGCAGATCGACAAGCTCGCCACGATCACCCCGTACGCCACGGGGGCGACCATCAAGGACCTGGTGAACGAGGCGCTGATCATCGCCATCCGGGACGGCCGCGAGGTGATCGGCTGGGAGGACGTCGTCCGGGCCAAGCACCTCAAGAGCCTGGGCCCGCCCGAGGGCGTGGAGTACGTCGAGCGCGAGCGGCACGCGACGGCGGTGCACGAGGCCTGCCACGCGGTGATGGCGTTCCGGGTGCGCCGGCACCTGGAGATCGACATCGCCACGATCGAGAAGGGCGCCGACTACCTGGGCATGGTGTCGAGCATCCCGGTGGAGGACCAGTTCACCCGGTGGCGGTCGGAGTACGAGGCGGACATCCTGGTGTCGCTGGCCTCGCTCGCGGGGGAGCGGCTGTTCTTCGCCGAGGACAACTCCTCCGGCGTCTCGGGGGACCTGGACTCGGCGACGACCGTGGCCGGGCTCATGGAGTCGCACTGGGGCATGGGCGGCGGGGTGTCCTCGCTGCGCGCGCTCCAGCGGCTCGGGATCGCGGCCGGGGTGCCCGAGCCGCGGCGGCCTGGCGGGATCGGCTTCACCGCGCCGACGCCCCCGGCGCGCCCCGAGACGGCGGCCGGCCACCTCGGCGAGCGCATCGAGTCCAACCTCGGGCGGCTGCTGGAGCGGGCCGAGCAGATCCTGCGGGAGAACCGCCGCGAGGTGCTGGCGCTGGCGCACGCCCTGGAGACCCACAAGACGCTGACCGGCGACGACGTGGCGGCGGTGATCGAGGGACGGCGCGGCCCGCTGGTGGACGGGACGGCGTACTCCTACCCGGCCTTCGCCGCCCTGCTCGAGGCCTACCACCACGCGGCCGTCGCGGTGCACCGGGGCGAGGCGGGCGCCGAGATGATCCTGCCGCCGCTCCCGGGGTCGCGCCCGGTGCTGGAGGCGGTCGCTTCCCCGGACCTGCCCCCGGCCGCCGGGAACGGCGAGGGCGGCGGGGGACCGGGCGAGCCCGGCGGGCGATAGCCGTACGGCTCACGCGGCCCCGATCCCGCTTCCGGGCGCGGGGCCGTGGGGTCCCGGGCGCGCGGGCGCGGGGCGGCGGGTGCGGCATGCGCGGGGCGCGGGATGCGGGGCGACGGGGGCGCCGCGGGAGGCGTTCACAGAATTCCGGCCTTGAAATTTCACGATATTCCGCACTATTGACGGCTGAGGTGGCTGACGTCACTCTCCGGGGAGATCGCCGCTACAAGGAGGCCCGGTTGAGAACGTCACGGCTCGTGTCGGCGGTGGGAGCTGTCCTGCTCGCCGCCGGTTTCCTCGTCGGTACGGCTCCCGCCGCCAGCGCGGCCAGTCCCGACATCCCGCTGGCCAACGTCAAGGCGCACCTGAGCCAGTTCCAGTCCATCGCCAGCGCCAACGGGGGGAACAGGGCCCACGGGCGGCCCGGCTATCTGGCGTCGGCCAACTATGTCAAGGGCAGGCTGGACGCGGCCGGGTACACCACGACGCTCCAGTCCTTCACCTACAACGGCGCGACCGGGTACAACCTGATCGCCGACTGGCCGGGCGGCGACCCCAACCAGGTGCTCATGGTGGGCGCGCACCTCGACAGCGTCACCGCGGGTCCCGGGATCAACGACAACGGCTCGGGCTCGGCCGCGGTGCTGGAGACCGCGCTGGAGGTGGCGCGGCAGGGCGTGAACCCGGCCAAGCACCTGCGGTTCGCCTGGTGGGGGGCCGAGGAGCTGGGCCTGATCGGCTCCCGCTACTACGTGAACAACCTCCCCGTCACCGAGCGGTCCAAGATCAAGGGCTACCTGAACTTCGACATGGTCGGGTCGCCCAACGCGGGCTACTTCATCTACGACGGCGACAACTCCGACGGCACGGGCTCCGGCCCCGGCCCGGCCGGGTCGGCCGAGCTGGAGAGGGTGCTCCAGGGGTACTTCTCCTCGATCGGCGTGCCCACCGAGGGCACGGACTTCGACGGCCGGTCCGACTACGGGCCGTTCATCGCGGTCGGCATCCCGGCGGGCGGCACGTTCACCGGCGCCGAGGGCATCAAGTCCAGCGCGCAGGCCGCCAAGTGGGGCGGCTCGGCGGGCGTGGCCTTCGACCGCTGCTACCACCGCTCCTGCGACACGACCACGAACATCAACGACACCGCGCTCGACCGCAACGCCGACGCGATCGCGGACGCGGTGTGGGACATCGCGGTCTCCCCGCCGTCGCCCGGGACCCCCGTCTGGTCGGACGACTTCGAGACGAACAAGGGCTGGACGGTCAACGCCGGCGGCGCGGACACGGCCACCACCGGCCGCTGGGAGCGCGGCGACCCCGAGGCGACCGACTCCAGCGGGCCCAAGCAGCTCGGCACCACCGTCAGCGGCGCGAACGACCTGGTGACCGGCCGCCTCGCGGGCGCCGCGGCCGGTGACCACGACATCGACGGCGGCTCCACCAGCATCCAGTCCCCGGCGATCACCCTGCCGGCGTCGGGACCGCTGACGCTCTCCTTCTCGTGGTATCTCGCGCACGGCTCGAACTCCTCGTCCACCGACTACCTGCGGGTGCGCGTGGTCGGTTCCACCACGACGCAGGTGTTCCAGCAGCTCGGCTCGGCCACCGACAGGGACGCCTCCTGGGCGACCGCCACCGCGAACCTCTCCTCGTTCGCGGGCCAGACCGTCCGCGTCGTGATCGAGGCCGCGGACGCCGGCACCGCCAGCCTCGTCGAGGCCGGCGTGGACGACGTCAAGATCACCACACCGTAGTTCTCGGGGAACCGCCCCCGCGCCCCCGGTCACAGGGCGCGGGGGCGTCCCGTGCCCGGCGCCGCCGTACGCCGGGGGAGGGCGCGGGCGGGAGCCGTACGGGAGCCGTACGGATCGGGCGGGCGGGGCGGGAGCCGTACGGGAGCGGTGCGGGACCGGGCCCGGGGGGGTCAGCGGGTCAGACGGCGGCGGTGCCGATGAGGCCGCGGCGGGTGACGAGGGCGGCCAGCTCGTCCTCGGAGAGGTGACCGGTGCCCTCGGGGCGGCGCGGGAGCACCAGGTACCGGGTCTCGGCGTTGGCGTCCCAGACGTCGATCCGGGTCCCGGGCGGGAGGGTGAGGCCGAACTCCGCGAGCACGGCGCGCGGCTCGCGGACGGCCCGTGACCGGTAGGCGAAGCTCTTGTACCAGCCGGGGGAGGGGCCGAGGAGGGAGATCGGGTAGCAGGAGCAGAGCGTGCAGACCACCAGGTTGTGGACCTCGGCGGTGTTGGCGGCGACGCGCAGGCGGTAGGCCGGGGCGGCCAGGCCCAGCTCCGCCGCCGCGGCGTTGCCGTCGGCCAGGAGGAGCTCGCGGTAGGCGGGGTCGGTCCAGGCCCGGGCCACCATGCGCGCGCCGTTGACCGGCGAGGCCGTGGCGTAGAGCCGATCCAGGACCCCGTCGAGCTCGTCGTCGGAGGCCAGCCCCGCGGCGATCACCCGCTCCTCCAGGCGGCGCACGCGCGCGGCGATCGGCGGCTCGGCGTGGTCGCCGCTCACTCCGCCTCCTCCAGGTAGGACTCCCACATCGTGAGGGTCACCGTGTGATCGCCCTCGCCCCACAGCTCCGCGGCGGGGAACCGCACGGCGTAGGCGGCCTGGACCCGCGGCTCGGGCAGGCCGCGCGCCCGGTCGTCGGCCAGCGGGAACTCGCCCTCGCGCTCGACCACCTCGCCGACGTGCCCCCGGGCGTAGCGGGGGACGCGGGTGTGGTGATCGGGGTCCACCGCGCGGACGCGGACGCGGGCGCCCGGCGCGAAGCTCACGCGATCCCCTTCTCGTCGAGCAGCGTCTCGATCGCGATCAGCCGGCGTTCGTAGTAGCCGGCCGACAGGTACTCGCCCGGCGGGATCCGCTCGATCGCGTCGCGGAACTCGTCGGCGACGTAGACGCCGCGCCTGCGGAGCACGGCGTCGACCGCCACGACCCGCGCCTCCCAGTCGGCGTGGAACGCCCGCTCGTCGCCCGCGGGGACCGGCCCGAACCCGGTCTGCCCGCCCATGTCGTGGACTCTGCTCACACGACGACCCTACGCCGGGCGGCCCCGGTTCCGGGAGCTCGGGACGATCGAACGAGTGTGCGGATTCTGTCGGGGGCGGGCGATAGATTGCCGGGGTGATCGAACGGAGCCGTGATCGCGAGCCCGGGCGGGGAGCGCGGGCGGGGCGGCGCGAGGAGCGCGTCGGCGAGGGCCTGGCCGAGCTGGGGCGCTGGCTGCGCGACCAGATCCGGCAGGGGATCGCGGGCGCGCCCCGAGAGCCCCGCTCCCACTGGGAGGCCATCGCCCGCCGCATGGTGGACGCGCAGGCGCCGGCCGTGGCCCGCAGGCTGTCCGGGCTGGCCTCCGTGGTCCACCGCGAGGACTGGCCGTCGCGACTGCTGGAGGAATACGCCCTGCTCCACCTCATGAGCGTCGCCTGCGAGCGCCGCGCCCACCTGCCCGGCGCCCTGCCGCGCACCCTGGACGCCCACCTCGGCGTCCCGGTTCCCCGGGGGGAGGTGCTGGCGGGCGAGCCGGTCCGCGACGTCTGGACCGTCCTCGGCCTCCGCGACGTCGAGTCCGCCGGCCTGGTCACCCGCCGGGCCTGGCTCCTCGGCCGCGCGACCGGGCGCAAGGCGCTCGTCCTCTCCCACGCCCCGCCCGGCCACCCCCTCGACGACTCCCTCCGCACGTGCGAGGACGTCCACGCCGCCCTGGTCTTCCACCCCGCCGCCCCGCCCCTGCGCGCCCTGGTCGCCACGGGGCCCGGCCGGGGGCCGGACGGCGCGGCCCGCGGTCCCGCCGACACCGGTCCCGCCGACACCGGTCCCGCCGACACCGGTCCCGCCGGCGACGGGGCCGCGCGGGACGGGGACGGCGGGCTGGACGAGGGGGCGGCGGGCGGGGCGCCGGCGGGGACCTGGGTGGCCGAGCTGCTGGACGAGCACGCGCGGGCGATGGCCGGCGATCCGTGGCTGGAGGCCTGGCCCGCGGTCCTGTCCGGGGTGACCCCGGTGGACGACGGCGGCTGGCACCTGGCGGACCCGCGCGGCGACGCCCTCCCCGTCCACGGCCCGCCGCCCTGGCGGCTGGTCGCGGTGTCCGGCGGTCACCCGCTGACCGTCGCCGGGGAGTGGACCCCCGACGGGTTCCATCCCCTGTCCGCCTGGACTCCCGGAGAGGCGGTGCCCCTGTGAGCGCCCCCGCGGCCGTACGGCGGGGCGAGGCCGGCCCGCGCGAGCGGCCCCGTCCGGAGGGCGGGCGGGACGTGCCGGCGGAGGAGCGGAGGGGCGGCGTGGGCCACGGGGACGAATGGGACGAGCTGGTGGCGGCGGCGCTGGTCGGCGCGGACCGGCGGGGTGCGGCCGGCGCCCGGGAGGTGCTGGAGCGGGCGGCCGTGCTGGCGGTGCGGCGGCGCGCGGGGCGTCTCGCCCGGCGGGTGCGCGCGCCGGGCGAGGCCGCTCCGGCCGAGCGGGGACGGCCCGCCGGCGCTGCGGCGGCCCGCCGGCTCCGGGCGCTGCTGGACGGCGCGCCGCTGGGCGGCCGGCGGATCCTGGAGGAGTGGGTGCGCGCGGCGGCGTCGCGGGAGCTGGTCGTGCCCGGGTGGGCGCTGCCGGAGATGCTGGACCTCGGGGCGGCCGACCGGTCCCTGCGCCGGCACGTCGCCGTGGTGGCGGGACGCCGCGGGCGATGGCTGGCCGGGCTGAACCCCGCGTGGGCCTGGCTGCTGGACGAGGAGGGGGAGGGGACCGGGAGCTGGGAGACGGGCGGCCGCGGCGACCGGCGGGCCCTGCTGCGCCGGCTGCGCGCGAGCGACCCGGCCAGGGCGCGGGAGACGCTGGCCTCGACCTGGGACCGGGAGACGGCCGAGGACCGGGCGGCGTTCCTGGCGGTGCTGGCGGAATCACCCGGCCCCGGCGACGAGGCGCTGCTCGAACACGCGCTGGACGATCGGCGCAGGGAGGTGCGGCAGGCGGCGGCCGACCTGCTGACGCGGCTGCCCGGGGCGGATCTCGGCCGCCGGATGGCGGAGCGCGCCCTGCGCTGCCTGCGGGTCGAGGACGGGCGGCTGGTGGCCGAGCCGCCCCGCGAGTGCGACCAGGCGATGGAACGCGACGGGGTCCGCCGCAGGCCGCCGCCCGGAGTGGGAGAGCGCGGCTGGTGGCTGGAGCAGACGATCGCGCGCACGCCGCTGGACGTGTGGGCCGGCCGCCTGGGCGCGACGCCGGAGGAGATCGCCGGGCTGCCCGCGGACGTTTGGGGCGGGTTCGTCCGCGCGGGCTGGGTGCGCGCGGCGATCCTGCGGCGCGACGCCGCCTGGGCCCGCGCGCTGCTCGGCCGGGAACCCTCGGGCGACCTCCTCGCGCTGCTCCCGCACGGCGAGGCCATGGAACGCGCCGCCCGGCTCGTCGGCGGCCGGCCCCTCGACGGCGAACTCATCATGCTGCTCGGCGCCCTCCCCGGCCCTTGGACGGGGCCGCTGCCCGCGGCCGTGCTCGACAAGATCGTCACGACGTCCCGGCACCAGCCGTGGAACCTGTCCGAGCTGTGCGGCCTGGCCGCCGAGCGGTTCGACCCGGCGACCGGCCTGGGCGAGCACGCCGGGCGGCCCATCGACGATCTGCGCGCGCTCGCGGAGACGCTGCGCTTCCGCCACGAGATGCTGAAGGAGCTCGCATGACCTCCCCCGACGTGCTGCGGCCCCACGCCGAGCGGCGCCACGCCGACGAGCTGGCCGCGATCGCGGCGGCGGACGACCGCCCCCGGCCGCCCGGCTGGCGGCTGTCCCCCCGGGCGGTGGCGACCTACGTGCTGGGCGGGACGCTGCCCGGCGGCGCCGTGATCTCCCCGAAGTACGTCGGGCCGCGCCGCGTCGTCGAGGTCGCCGTGGCCACGCTCGCCACCGACCGCGCCCTGCTCCTGCTCGGGGTGCCGGGCACGGCCAAGACCTGGCTCTCCGAGCACCTGGCCGCCGCGATCTGCGGCGACTCGACGCTGCTGGTGCAGGGCACGGCGGGCACGGCCGAGGAGGCGATCCGGTACGGCTGGAACTACGCCCGCCTGCTCACGGAGGGCCCCTCGCGGGCCGCGCTGGTCCCGAGCCCGGTCATGCGGGCGATGGCCGAGGGCCGGCTGGCGCGCGTGGAGGAGCTGACGCGCATCCCGCCGGACGTGCAGGACGCGCTGATCACGGTGCTGTCCGAGAAGACGCTGCCCGTCCCCGAGCTGGGCGAGGAGGTCCAGGCGGTGCGCGGCTTCAACGTGATCGCGACCGCGAACGACCGCGATCGCGGCGTCAACGAGCCGTCCAGCGCCCTGCGGCGGCGCTTCAACACCGTGGTCCTGCCGCTGCCCGCCACCGCCGAGGAGGAGGTCGAGATCGTCTCCCGCCGCGTCGCGGAGATCGGCGCGTCCCTGGAACTGCCCGCCCCGCCCGCCGCGATCGACGAGATCCGCCGCGTCGTGACCGTGTTCCGCGAGCTGCGCGAGGGGGTCACCGCCGACGGCCGCACCCGCGTGAAGTCCCCCAGCGGCACCCTGAGCACCGCCGAGGCGATCTCGGTCCTGACCGGCGGCCTCGCGCTGGCGGCCCACTTCGGCGACGGCGCGCTGCGGGCCGCCGACGTGGCCGCCGGGATCGTGGGCGCGGTCGTGCGCGACCCGGTGTCGGACCGGGTGGTCTGGCAGGAGTACCTGGAGACCGTGGTGCGCGACCGCGACGGGTGGCGGGACTTCTACCGGGCGTGCCGTGATGCCTGAGAAGCCGGAGATCCACCTGCTCGGCGTGCGCCACCACGGCCCCGGGAGCGCCCGCGCCGTCCGCGCCGCGCTGGAGCACCTCCGCCCCGGCGTCGTCCTCGTCGAGGGCCCGCCCGAGGCCGGCCCGCTGATCCCGCTGGTCGCGGCCCCCGGGATGGAGCCGCCGGTCGCCCTCCTGGCCTACGTCGAGGGCGAGCCGTCCCGCGCGTCGTTCTGGCCCTTCGCGGCGTTCTCGCCCGAGTGGCAGGCCCTGCGGTACGCCGTGGGGGCGGGGATCCCCGCCCGCTTCTGCGACCTGCCCGCGGCGGTCACCCTCGCGGCGGCGGCCGGGGAGGCGGGCCCGGACGGGCCGGGCACGGATCCCGCGGGGCCGGGCGCGGACGCCTTGCCGGACGTCTCGCCGGACGTCTCGCCGGATCGGGGAGGGGCGGGCCCGGGGCCCGGGCGGGCGGAGGTCCGCGTGGACCCCATCGCGGTGCTGGCGCGCACGGCGGGCTACGCCGACCCCGAGCGCTGGTGGGACGACGTGATCGAGCATCGCGGCGTCCCCGGCCCGTCCCCCGGCGGCGAGCCCCGCGACCCCGGGGAGGCCGCGGTCGAGGTGTTCCTGGCCGTCGAGGAGGCCATGACCGTGTTGCGCGAGGGGGCGCCGCCTCCCTCCGGGCGGGAGGCGCGGCGCGAGGCGGCCATGCGCAAAACGCTGCGGGCCGCCGTGCGCGAGGGGTTCGAGCGGATCGCGGTGGTCTGCGGGGCCTGGCACGTGCCCGCGCTGCGCGCGCGGACCCCGGCGGCCGCGGACGACCGGGCGCTGGCCGGGGCGCCCAGGGTCAGGACCGCCGTGACATGGGTGCCGTGGACGCACGGGCGGCTGGGGGCGTGGAGCGGCTACGGCGCGGGCGTCGCCTCGCCGGGGTGGTATCACCACCTGTTCACCAGCGCCGACCGGCCGGTGGAGCGCTGGATGACGCGGGTGGCCGGGGTGCTGCGCGAGGAGGGTCTGCCCGTCTCGCCCGCGCAGGTGATCGAGTCCGTACGGCTCGCGCACGCGCTCGCCGCCCTGCGCGAACGGCCCCTGGCGGGGCTGGACGAGGTGACCGAGGCGGCGCGGGCGGTGCTGTGCGACGGGTCCGAGGCGGCCGTGGAGCTGGTGCGCGGGCGGCTCGTCGTCGGGGAGACGCTGGGCGGCGTGCCCGAGGCGACCCCGATGGTGCCGCTCCAGCGGGACCTGCGGGCCCTCGCGCGGCGGCTGCGGCTGCCGCGCGAGGCGTCCGCGCGGGAGTACGACCTCGACCTGCGCAAGCCGTACGACCTGGAGCGCAGCGGGCTCCTGCACCGGCTGCGGCTGCTGGGTGTGGACTGGGGCACGCCGCTCGCGTCGCGCGGGCGGGGCACGTTCAGGGAGCGGTGGGCGCTGGCCTGGCGGCCGGAGTTCGACGTGGACCTGATCGAGGCGGGGGCCTTCGGCACGACCGTGGCGGCGGCGGCGACCGCCCGCGCCGTGGACCTGGCCGGGCGCGCGCGGTCCCTGGCCGAGCTGACCGCGCTGGCCGAGCGGTGCCTGCCCGCGGACCTGCCCGGCGCCCTGCCCGCCGTCATGCGCGCGGTGGGGGAGCGGGCCGCGCTCGACGACGACGTGTCGCACCTGATGGCGGCGCTGCCCGCCCTCGTGGGGGCGCTGCGCTACGGCGACGTGCGGGCCACGGACACCGCGGCCCTGCGCACGGTCGTGGACGAGCTGGCGGTCCGCGTCTGCGTGGGCCTGCCCCCGGCCGCGTCGGGCCTGGGCGACGACGCCGCCCGCGAGCTGCTCGGCCGGATCGATGCCGTCCACGCCGCGCTGGGCCTGCTGGACGACCCCGCCCACCTCCGCCGCTGGCACGCCGCCCTGGCCTCCCTCGCCGCGCGCCCGGCCCCGCACGGCCTGATCGAGGGCAGGGTCACCCGCCTCCTCCTGGACGCCGCCGCGCTCGGCCCCGCCGAGGCCGGCGCCCGCATGTCCCGCGCCGTGTCGCCCGGCGCCCCCGCCGGCCACGCGGCCTCCTGGATCGAGGGCTTCCTGTCCGGCGGCGCCCTCCTGCTCGTCCACGACCCGGCCCTCCTCCGCCTCGTGGACTCCTGGCTCACCGCCCTGCCCGCCGACCGGTTCACGGCGGTCCTGCCCCTGCTCCGCCGTACGTTCGCGACCTTCCCCGTCCCCGAGCGCCGGGCGCTGGCCACCCGCCTGGCCGCCCTGGCCGGGCCGTCCGCCCCGCCCGCCCCCGACCCGTACGACCGCGCCCGCGCGGCGCCCGCCGAACGCACCGTCGCCCTCATCCTCGGAGCGCGCGATGGCTGAGCCCGCCCCCGCCGTACCGGGACCTCCGCGTCACCCGGCGCGGCGCCGTTCTCGCGGCGCCCGGCGGCGCGCGAACCCGGCCGCCGCCCGGTGCGGCCGGGACGGGCCCGCGCGGGCGGGGCCGGGATCGGAGGGCGCGCGGTGGTGAGGGACACCGGATCAGGCCGCCTCGCGGACGGCGTGACGGCGTGACGGCGAACGCGGGACGTAGGGGATTCACGGATGTTCCGCCGCGACGCCGGCGGCACGGGGACCCGGCCGGCGTCGGAGGGCGACGGCGGGAGGTGCAACCGGAGGTGGAGTCAGAGGTGGAGTCAGAGGTGGTTCGGACGCGCGGCGGGACGGGCGGGCCGATGGCCGGCACGGGCGGCACGGACGGCACGGGGGACATGGGCGAGGTGGGCGAGGTGGGCGAGGTGGGAGACGCGGGCCGGGGCGAGGAACGGGCGCGGCGGTGGCGGCTGGTGCTCGGGGACGCCGGCGGCGCGGGGATCGGGGCGGGCCTGGGGGAGGGGGACGCGCGGGTGGACGCGGCGCTGGCGGCGCTCTACGAGCGGGAGGAAGGGCACACGGCGGGGCTGGGGGCGTCGGCGCCGCGGGTGGCGCGGTGGCTGGGGGACATCCGGGAGTGCTTCCCCGCCGAGGTCGTGCGGGTGATGCAGCGGGACGCGATCGAGCGGCTGGGCCTGGCCCGGATGCTGCTGGAGCCCGAGACGCTGGAGGCGGTCGAGCCGGACGTACGGCTGGCCGCGACGCTGCTGGAACTCGCCAGGGTTATGCCGGAGCGCGCGCGGGAGTCGGCCCGGGCCGTCGTGCGCCGGGTCGTGGAGGACCTGGAGCGGCGGCTCGGGCGGCGCACGCGGTCGGTGGTCGGCGGAGCACTGGACCGGGCGGCCCGGGGCCGGCGGCCCCGGCGCGCCGCGGACATCGACTGGGACCGGACGATCCGGGCGAACCTCCGCAACTACGTGCCGGAGCGGGGGACCGTCGTGCCCGCGCGCCTGGTGGGGTACGGCAGGCGGCGGCGGGCCGTCGAGCGCGACGTCGTGCTGTGCGTGGACCAGAGCGGGTCGATGGCGACGTCCGTCGTCTACGCCGGGCTGTTCGCGTCGGTCCTGGCGACGATGCGGGCGCTGCGGACCTCGCTGGTGGTGTTCGACACCGCGGTGGCCGACCTCACCGGCCGCCTGGGCGACCCGGTGGAGACGCTGTTCGGCACGCAGCTCGGCGGCGGCACCGACATCGGCCGCGCCCTCGCCTACTGCCGCCGCCTGATCACCCGCCCGTCCGGGACCGTGCTCATCCTGATCAGCGACCTCCACGACGGCGGCCCCCGCGACGAGACGCCGCGCCACGTGGCCGCCCTGACCGCCGCGGGCGTCCAGGTGATCGTCCTGCTCGCCCTGTCCGACGACGGCGCCCCCTCCTACGACCGCGACCATGCCGCCGCCCTGGCCGCCCTCGGCGTCCCCGCGTTCGCCTGCACCCCCGGCGCCTTCCCCGACCTCATGGCCGCCGCCCTGGAGGGCCGCGACCTGACCCCCTGGACCCACCCCGCCTGACCCCGTCCCGCCGCCCGGCCTCACCTCGTGCGCCCCTGGCCACGCCGTTCCAGGTGACCGGCCTCCGCCCGCGCGGGCGCGTCCCGCCCCGCTCGCCGTACACCCGGTCCGGGGGCGGGACCGGTCGTGGACGGAGGCCCGGCCGCGTTCCGGCAGGTGGGGGAGGGGGCCGGGCGGCCGGGAGGGTCCGGGCGGGCCGGGCGGGTGGCGTGGGCATCCGCCGGGGGCTGCGACTATGGGAGAGGAGCGGATGGAGGGGGAAGCGTGCCGCGCGTCAGGGAAGTCGAGGCGTTCCGGGTCGTTTTGTCCAAGGGGCGGCGGCCGGAGAGCGTGCTCCTGCGGCTGACCGACCACGGCGGCATGGTCGCCTGGGGAGAGGTCGCCGAGCCCGAGGGGGCCGATCTGCCCGAGGGCGCGGCCGCCGGGACCGGGGACTGGGGCGACCTGGTCTGGGCCGACGTCGAGGAGCGGGTCGCCCCGGCGCTGCTGGGGCTGGACTGGGACCGGCCGGAGGACGTCTCCGGCCTGATCAACGCCGGGCCCGGCGGGTCCGCGGGCGACATGGCGTGCTGGGACCTGTGGTGTCGGCTCAACGGCGTGCCGCTGGCCCACGCGATGGGCGGCAGCCGCACCTCCGTCGTGGCCGGCGCGCGCCTGGCCGCCGAACGCGAGACCGGCAGCCTGCTCACCCGCGTCAACCGGTTCGTCTGCGCGGGGTACAGCGGCGTGACCCTGCGCGTGGTGCCCGGCTGGGACGTCGAGCCCGTCCGCGCCGTACGGCAGGCCTACCCGGCCCTGGCGATCAGCGTGGACGCAGGCGCGGCGTACGACGAGTCGGGGATGGCGGCGCTCGAGGCGCTGGACGCCTACGGGATCTCGGTGCTGGAGCGCCCGTTCCGCGACGACCTGCCCGCCACCGCCGACCTCCAGATCCGGATGGACGCGCCCGTGGCGCCCGACGTGACCGGGCTGGCCGGGCTGGACGCCGCGATCGAGACCAAGGCCGGGCGCGCGGTGATCCTGCGCGTGTCCCGCGCGGGCGGGCTGGACGCCGCGCGCGAGGCGCACGCCCGGGCGTTCGACGCGGGCTGGGAGATCGGCTGCGCGGGCGAGCGCGGCGTCGGCGTGGCGCGCGCGGCGGCCGTGGCCCTGGCCAGCCTGCCCGGCGTCACGCTGCCCAGCGACGTGACCGACCCGCCGCCCAAGCCCGGCCGCGGCAACCAGAGCCTGGCCCCCGAGCTGGGCATGTTCGGCGGCGTCGTCGCCGTGCCGCTCACCCAGCCCGGCATCGGCCACCGCGTGGACGAGGACGTCATCCGCCGCATGTCCCGTCAGACCCTCCGCCTCCCGGTCTGACCCGGCACCGGCCGCACGCGCCCCGCCCCGCCCCGCGCCGCGCCCTGCCCCGCCGCGCGGCCCGCGCAGCCGTACGGCGCCGCGGCGGGGCCGGGCGGCGCGAGGCGGGGGCCGGGCGGCGCCGCGGCGGGGATCAGGTGACGGCGAGGCGGCGGGCGTAGGCCGGGTCGCGCCAGGCGCCGGTCTCGAAGACGTCCGCGAGGACGTCGGCGGCGTCCCACACGTCGGTGTGGCTCACGTAGAGGGGGGCGAAGCCGAAGCGCAGGATGTCGGGCGCGCGGAAGTCGCCCACGACGCCCCGGTCGATCGCCGCGCGCACGATCGCGTACCCCTCGGCGTGCCGGAACGCGACCTGGCTCCCGCGCCGCTCCGGATCACGCGGGGAGACCAGCTCCAGCTCCGGGCAGCGCTCCTCCACCAGCCTGATGAACAGCGAGGTCAGCGACACGCTCTTCGCGCGCACGTCCGCGATGTCCGCCTTCTCCCACAGGTCCAGGCTCGCCATCAGCCCGCCGTACGACAGCACCGGCGGCGTGCCGACGAGGAACCGCGTCGCGCCCTCGGCGGGCCGGTACGACGGCTCGAACGCGAACGGGGCCGCGTGCCCGTGCCAGCCGGAGAGCGGCTGCCGCGCCTCGGCCAGGTGCCGCGAGGCCGCGAAGACGAACGCGGGCGAGCCCGGCCCGCCGTTCAGGTACTTGTACGTGCAGCCCACCGCGAAGTCCACGCCGCACGCGTTCAGCTCGACCGGGAGCGCCCCCGCGCTGTGGCACAGGTCCCAGATCATGATCGCGCCCGCGTCCTGGACCAGCCGGGTGGTCTCGGCCATGTCGTAACGCGCCCCGGTCCGGTAGTCCACCTCCGACAGCACGACCGCCGCCACGTCCGCGTCCAGCGCCCCGGCCAGCGTCGCCGCCGTCACGTCGCGGATCTCGTACGGCCCCAGGGCCCCGGCCGCGCCCTCGATCATGTACCGGTCGGTCGGGAAGTTGTCCAGGTCCGACAGGATCACCCGCCGCCCCGGCCGCAACCCGAGCGCCGCCGCGACGACCTTGAACACGTTGACCGAGGTGGAGTCGCCGACGACGACCTCGCCCGGCGCGGCCCCGATCAGCGGCGCGATCCGGTCGCCCGCGGCGCGCGGCAGGTCGAACCACCCGGCCGCGTTCCAGCTCCCGACCAGCCCGCGGCCCCACTCCTCGCGCACCATCTCCCCGACCCGCTCGGCCGCCGCCTTCGGCAGCGCCCCGAGCGAGTTCCCGGCCAGGTAGACGACGCCGCCCGGCAGCTCGAACTCCGCCCGCAGCGCCGCCAGCGGATCCGCCGCGTCGAGCTCCGCGCACTCCTCACGAGACATGGCCACGACCGGTGTCCCCCTTCATCCGCGTGATTTCGTACGCATGATGCCATTCGCGGGGAACGTGCTCGCTCCCGGGTTCCACGGGACGGAACGTGTCAACGCCCCCACGCCGAAGCGCGAACCGCCCCCGGCGGCGGCGCCGGCTGCCCGGGTGTCGCGGCGGCCGGGGTGTCGCGCGGCGACCGGGGCCGGCGTGGCCCCTGCGGTACCGCCAGGCCGCCCGGCCCCAAGGCGAGGGGACCGGGCCGCGGATCGAGGGACCGGGGTCGCAGGGCGGATCGGCGCGTGGCGCGGCCTTGGGAGCGGGCGGGGGTCTTCGCGCCCTACGGCGCGGCGGCGCCTGTGGCGTACGGCGCGGCGGCGCCTGTGGCGTACGGCGAGACGGCGCCCGGGGCGTACGGCGTGGCGGGGCCCGGGGCGTACGGCGAGATCGCCCCGGGGCGTGGGGCCCACGCCTTACGGGATCCCCGGGGCGGACCTGGTGCGTGAACGGGAAAGGGGCAGGTCGTAGGCTCGGAGACGTGCTGCTGCTCATGCCGCTCCAGAGCTGGCTCGACCGCGACCCGCACGCGGAGGCCGTGCGCGCCGACGACGACGACGCTGCGATGGTGCTCGCCGCCGGGGCCGACGGGCCGGTCGTGGTGCTGACCGTGGACGAGGAGGTACGGCTGCCGCTGAGCGAGGCCGTCACCCGCGTGCGGTACGTCCGGCGCGACGGCGCGGGACGGGTGCTCGCGCTCCACGAGCGGGGCGCGACCGCCGAGGCGCTGGACCTGCTGCCGCACCCGGACGGCGGCTGGCACCGGGAGACCTGGACCGCGCCCGCCGACGCCCCGGCGGGCCGCCCGGCCGCCGCCGCGTCGTACTTCCTGCTCGAACCGGGCGAGGAGGCCGCCTGGCGGCGTTCCCCCGCCGAGGAACTGTGGCTGTGGCACCGGGGCGCCCCGGTCGCGCTCCTCCTCGGCGGCCGCGCCGAGGGTCCCGCCGACGCCCCGGAGACCGTGGTCCTCGGCCCCGACATCGCCGCCGGCCACCGCCCCCAGGCCCTGGTCCCCGCCGCCACCTGGCACGCCGCCCACCCCGCCATAGCCGAGGAGTCCCTCCTGACCCGGGTGGCCACCCCCCGCTGACCCGAGGCCGGCTCGCGGGACCCGGGGCGGCGGACGCCGCCCTCGGGGACCGGGGTCAGGCGTAGGGGTTGTCGGGCCAGGCGGGGACGGCCTCCGGGAGATCGGTGGTGACCTTGAGGGGGAAGTCGGCCGGGCGCTTCTCCAGGAAGGCGGTCACGCCCTCGGCGGCGTCGGCGGCGCGGCCCAGGTCGTACATCAGATGCGAGTCGTGGCGGTGGGCCTCCCAGGGGGACGCCGCGGACAGGCCCGACCACATGAGGCGGCGGATGGCGGCGACCGCGACCGGGGAGGTGTTCCCGGCGATCTCGCGGGCGATGCCGTACGCCGCGGGCAGCAGCTCGCCCGCGGGGACGACGCGGGAGACGAGGCGGCCGGACAGGGCCTCGGCGGCGTCGAAGACGCGGCCGGTCGCGGCCCACTCCATGGCCTGCGAGATGCCGACGATCCGGGGGAGGAACCAGCTCGACGCGGCCTCGGTCACAATGCCGCGGCGGGCGAACACGAACCCCATGCGCGCGGTGTCGGAGGCCAGCCGCACGTCCATGGGCAGGGTCATGGTGATCCCGACTCCCACGGCCGGGCCGTTGATCGCGGCGATCACCGGTTTGAGGGAGCGGGCGATCCGGAGCACGACGGTCCCGCCGCCGTCGCGGGGCCTGCCGTCCACCAGGTCCTCGCCGCCGAACATCTCCGCCGAGCGCTTGTGGTTGAACGTGTCGCCGCCCCCGCCCAGGTCGGCGCCCGCGCAGAACGCCCGGCCCTTCCCGGTGACGACCACCGCGCGCACGTCGTCGTCGGCGTCGGCCAGGTCGAACGCGGCGATCAGCTCCGCGCGCATGCGGTAGGTGAACGCGTTGAGCTTGTGCGGCCGGTTCAGCGTGATCGTGGCGACCCGGTCGGCCACGCCGTACTCGATCTCCGTGAAGTCCATGGACCGAACCTTATTCCAGTGGTCCGGGACGAGCCCGGGAAGTGTCGGCGGCGGGGCCTAAGCTGGCCTCATGGCGAGGGCGAACGACGAGATGGCGGCGCTGCTTGAGGAATACGCGGCGCTGTTCGCGATGACCGGCGGCGACGCGTTCCGGGTGAGGAGCTACCAGAAGGCGGCGCGGTCGATCGCCGGGCACCCCGACGACCTGCGCGAGACCGACATCCGCAAGATCCCCAACGTGGGGTCGGCGATCACCGGCAAGGTCGAGGAGTTCCTCCGCGTCGGCACGTTCCACCAGCTCGAACGGCTGCGCGCCCAGGTCCCCGAGGGCGTGCGGGCCATGACGCGCATCCCCTCGCTGGGGCCGAAGAAGGCGATGGCGCTCTTCGAGGACCTGGGCATCGACTCCCCGGAGGCGCTCGCCGAGGCGATCAGGGCCGGGCGGCTCAAGGGTCTGCGCGGCTTCGGCGCCAAGACCGAGGCGAACCTCCTGCGCGGCATCGAGCAGCTCGCCACCGCCGGGGGCCGGGTGCACATCGGCGTCGCGATGGCCCTCGCCGAGCGCGTCATGGCCGACCTGCCCGCCGCCGGCCGCATCGCCTACGCCGGCTCGCTCCGCCGCATGAAGGAGACCATCGGCGACATCGACATCCTGGCCACCGGCGACTCCGCGACGCTGATGGGGGCGTTCACCGCCCTGCCGTACGTCACGGAGGTGATCGCCTCGGGCGCCGCCAAGACCTCGGTCCGGACGGACGCCGGGCTCCAGATCGACCTGCGGGTCGTGCCGGAGGAGTCGTTCGGCGCCGCGATGCAGTACTTCACCGGCTCCCAGGCGCACAACATCCGGCTCCGGGAGATCGCGGTCAAGCAGGGCCGCAAGCTGTCCGAATACGGCCTGTTCGAGGGCTCGGCGGTGATCGCGTCGCGGACCGAGGAGGACGTCTACGAGGCGCTCGGCCTGCCGTGGGTCCCGCCGCCGCTGCGGGAGGACACCGGCGAGATCGAGGCGGCGCTGCGCGGGGAGCTGCCGGTCCTGGTGACCGAGGCCGACATCCGCGGCGACCTGCACACCCACACCGACCTCACCGACGGCGTCGCCTCCATCGAGGAGATGGTCGCGGCGGCCGCGGCGCGCGGCTACGAGTACTACGCGATCACCGACCACGCGCCCGACCTGGCCATGCAGCGCATGACCCTGGAGAAGGCCCTCGCCCAGCGCGAGCTGCTGCCGGGCCTGGAGAAGCGCCACGGCCTGCGGCTCCTCCACGGCACCGAGCTGAACATCGCCCCTGACGGCTCCGTGGACTGGCCGGCCGAGGTCCTGGCGGGCTTCGACGTCACGGTGGCCTCGGTGCACTCGCACTTCACGCAGTCACGCGAGGAGATGACCAGGAGGTTCATCGCCGCCTGCGAGAACCCCCACGTGCACGTCATCGGCCACCCGACCACCCGCAAGATCGGCAAGCGGCAGCCGGTGGACGCCGACTGGGACGAGATCTTCCGGGTCTGCGCCCGCACCGGCACCGTCCTGGAGATCGACGCCTACCCCGACCGCAACGACCTGCCCGCCGACCTCGTGCGCCGAGCCCGCGGCCTGGGCGTGAAGTTCTCCATCGACAGCGACTCGCACGCCGTCCCGCACCTGGCCAACCTCCGCTACGGCGTCGGCACCGCCCAGCGCGGCTGGCTCACCCCCGACGACGTGGTCAACACCTGGCCGGCCGACCGTCTCCTGGCCTACCTCCACGGCCGCTGACCGCCGTCACGCCGGGGCCCGTGCGGCGTCCCGCCCGTGCGGCGTCCCGCCCGTGCGGCGGCGCGTCCTCGGCCGGGGCCCGCTGACGCCGGGACGGCTCGCCGCCGGAAACGCCGCGGCGTGTCCGGCGGGGAGCCGTCCCGGCGTGAGCAGCGCCGGTCAGCGGTCCTTCGGGGGGTGGACGTGCGCGTGCGGGAACTCCTCGGGGTGGTCCCGGTCCTCGATCGGCGCGTCGGGATCCTCCGGCGCCACGTCCGGCACGCCCGTGTCGCTCACGACCCCGGTCCGGCTCTCCGCGCGCCCCCGCGACTCGTCCGGCGGTCGCAGCACCGGCGCGAAGTCCTCGTCGCGCGGATCGTTCTCCGGCTCATGTCCTTCCTCAACCCTCATGCGCCCGCCGTACCCACCGAGCACCCGCCCATGCGGCGGGCCGCCGCGCCGGGCCCTGCCCCGGGCCGAACCCGCGCCCGGCAGCACGCGAAGCACGCGGTCCCGGTCCCGGGACCGCGTGCTTCGCGGAGGGGTCAGGCGAGGCCGGCGAGGGTGTCCCAGCGGAGGTCGGCCAGGTCGGCCGCCGGAGGACGGCCGCCCACGTGGGACACCGCGGTGGCGCCCGCGCGGCAGCCGTACTCGATCGCGGTCTCGGCGGGGACGCCGTGCAGCAGGGCGGCCAGGAAGCCGCCCGCGAAGGCGTCGCCCGCCCCGGTGGTGTCCACGAGTTCGGCGGGCGCCGCCGGAGCCCGCCCCAGGAGGCTCCCGCCGCGCGCCACGACCGCTCCCTCGGAGCCCAGCTTGACCACGGCCGTGCCGTACGTCCCGCTCAGGGCGCGCGCGGCCTCCACCGGGTCGGCCACGCCGGTGAGCAGCGCGGCCTCGTCGCGGTTGGGGATGACCAGGTCGGCCCCGCCCGTCAGCTCCAGGAACCGCGCCACCCCGAACTCGGCCAGCGGCCCGGTCGAGGCCGGGTCCAGGCTCACCCGCACGCCCCGCTCCCGCGCCCGGCCGAAGGCGAGCGTCCCCAGCTCGCGGCCGAGCTCGGTGAACAGGAGGTACCCGGACACGTGCAGGTGCGTCACGCCGTCGAGCAGGGCGTCGTCCCAGTCGCCGGGGCCGAGGCGCCCCCCGGCGCCCCGGTTGGTGAGCATGGTGCGCTCGCCCGTGCCGTCCACCATCGCGATCACGACGGCGTTCGGCCGCTCCTCGTCCACGTGGAACACCGGCGCGACCCCGGCGCGGGCCAGCGCGTCCCGGTGCCACTCGGCGGTGTCCGCGCCGACCCTGGCCAGCAGCCGGACGTCCGCCCCGAGGGAGGACGCCCACGCCGCCGTGTTCGCCGCCGAGCCGCCCGGCCGCACGACGATGTCCGCGGCGGTGTCGGTGCCGGGGGCCAGCGGCGTGCCGTGCAGCGCGAGCACGTCGGTGACCACGTCCCCGATCACCAGCAGCCGGCCCCCGCCGTTCTCGCCGTTCTCGCCGTACGGCCGAGCCGCCCCCGGTCCGCTCATGCCGCCCAGCTCGCCGCGATCTCGGAGGCGAGGCGCACGTTGCCGCGGACCGCCGCCAGGTTGGCCTCCAGGGAGGCGCCGTCGGTGTGCCGGACGAGGTAGTCCAGCAGGTACGGCGTGATCGCCTGGCCGGTGACGCCGTCGCGGTCGGCCGCGGCCAGCGCCTCGGCGAGCACGCGGTCGTGCAGGGCCGGGTCGAGCTGCTCGGACTCCGGCACCGGGTTGGCGACGATCAGCGCGGTCTCCGGCCCGCCGAGGGCGTCCTGCGCCCGCATCGCGCCGGCGATCTCCGCGGCCTCCTGGACCGTCCAGTCCACCGGCTGGCCGGAGCTGTGCAGGTAGAAGCCGGGGAAGGTCTCGGTGCGGTACCCGGCCACGGTGATGTTGAGGGTCTCCAGCCGCTGGAGCGTCGCGGGCACGTCGAGGATGGACTTCACGCCCGCGCACACCACGGTGATCCGGGTCCGGCTGAGGGTGTTCAGGTCGGCGGACTCGTCCCAGCTCTCGACCCAGCCCCGGTGGACGCCCCCGAGCCCGCCGGTGGCGAAGACCCGGATGCCGGCCCGCGCCGCGATGAACGACGTCGCCGAGACGGTGGTCGCGCCGCTCGCCCCGGTGGCCACCGCCAGCGGCAGGTCGCGGGCGCCCAGCTTGCGCAGGCCGGACTCGCTCGCGATGCGCTTGAGCTGCCCGGCGTCCAGACCGGCGTACGGCACGCCGTCCAGGACCGCGATCGTCGCGGGCACCCCGCCCGCCTCGCGCACCAGGTCCTCCAGCTCGGCCGCGACCTCCAGGTTGCGGGGCTGCGGCAGGCCGTGGGAGATGATCGTCGACTCCAGGGCCACCACGGGCTTGCGGTGGGCGAGGGCGTCGGCGACCTCGGCGGACAGGCGTACGGCGGTGGCACTCATCAGCGGTTTCTCACTCCGGTTCCGATCGATGGATGATTCACGGTAGGCCGACGGGCTCGTACCCGTCCAAGTCCGGATTCACCCGGCATCATAAGCTTGCGGTTATGGATGTCTCGCTGCGGCTGTTGCGCGCCTTCCTCGCGGTGGCCGAGGAGAGGCACGTCGGGCGCGCCGCGCAGCGGCTGTTCATCTCCCAGCCCGCGCTGTCCCAGGACGTCCGCCGCCTGGAACGCGAGCTGGGCGTCACGCTGTTCACCCGGAGCCGCGCGGGCATGACGCCGACCCCGGCGGGGGAGGAGTTCGCGGCCGAGGTGCGGAGGGCGCTGGAGATCCTCGACCGCGCGGTCGCCGCCGCCCGGGCCGAGCCGCCCACGCTGACCCTGGCGTACACCCCCAGCATCGGCAACCGCCTGATGCCGCTGCTCCTGCCCGAGCTCGAACGCGCCCGCCCCGGCCTGCGCGTGGAGGAGCGCGAGCTCGACACCGGCGAGGTCGGCCCCGCCGTGGAGTCCGGCCGGTTCGACCTCGGCCTCGCCCACTGCCCCGACCCCAGCCCGCGGCTGTCCCGGCACGTCCTGGCCGACGTCCCCCTGGTGGTCGCCCTCGGCGCGGCCCACCCCCTCGCCCGCGAGGACGCGGTGGACCTGCGCGAGCTGTCCGGCCTGGACCTGCTCATCTGGCCGCGCGAGGTCGCCCCCGCCTACTTCGACCGGCTGCTGGAGATCTGCCGGGCCGCCGGCCTCGACCCCGCCCTGCGCACCGGGCCCCGCCGCGCCCTCACCCGGGCGTACGTCCTGGCCTCCGGCACCGCGTTCGCCCTCCTGCCCGGCGGCGCCGCCCACCTGGCCGTCCCCGGCGTCGTCTTCCTCCCGCCCCGCGCCCCCGGCGCCACCGTCACCCTGGAACTCCTCACCCGCCGCTCCGACCCCCGCCCCGAGGTCGCCGCCGCCGTCACCACCCTCCGCCAGGCCAGCCGCGCCCTCCTCTGACGCCCCCACCCCGCCCGTGGCCCGCTCCCGCCGCACGGCCCGCTCCGCCGTACGGTCTGAGCCCCGCCGGTCGCCGCGGGGTCATCCCGGGGCTTCCCGCGGAACGTGACGGTTCCGTGAAGGGGGCGTTATGGCGGGGGCGCCGGGAGCGCCGGAGGATGTGGGGATGAGCTCTCGATTCAGGCGCAGGGCCGTGCTCGCCGCGCTCGTCGGGATCCCCGTGGCGGCGCTGGTGCCCGCGGCGATCGCGCTGTGGCCCCGGGAGAGGACCCCCGCCGCGCCGGTACGGCTGCCGCCCACGCCCTCCTGCGGGAACGGGAAGGACGCGGCGGCGACGGCGGCCGCCGAGACCGGCCCGTACTACACGCCCGGCGCGCCGATGAGGACGAGCCTGCTGGAGTCCGGGCTGGAGGGAGAGCGGCTGGTGCTCTCCGGCGTCGTGTGGACGCCGGCCTGCCGGCCCGTGCCGGGCGCGCTCCTGGACTTCTGGCACGCCGACGACCAGGGAGAGTACGACAACTCCGGCTTCCGGCTGCGCGGCCGTCAGAAGACCGACGCGGCCGGCGCGTTCCGGCTGGAGACGATCATGCCGGCGGAGTACGGCAACCGCACCCGCCACATCCACGTCAAGGTGACCGCGCCCGGCAAGGACGAGCTGACCACGCAGCTCTTCTTCCCCGAGGAGGAGCGCAACGGGCGCGACGCCCTCTTCCGCCCCGACCTGGTGCTGCGCGACCTGAGGCGGGGCCCCGCCGGATACGAGGCCCGCTTCACCTTCGTCGTCTGACGACCGCGCCCCGCGCCCGCCGCACGGCCCGCCCCGGCCGCACCGCCCGCGCCCGCCGTACGGCGCCGGGCGGGAGGGGCGGGACTACTCGGTGCGGCGGAAGCGGAGGATCGCCAGGCCGAGGAGCGCGAACGCCATGACCACGACCATGACCACCTCCACCCCGACCGGGACCCGCCAGTCGCCCCAGGTCACGCCCGGGTTGAACGCCGCCTCCACCCTGGGGTCCACGCGCAGGTGGGCGAAGACGAGCTGGCGCATCGGGTCCACGGCGTACGTCAGCGGGTTGATCCGGGTCAGCAGGCCCAGCCAGGCGGGCAGGCTCGACAGCGGGAACAGCGCCCCGGACAGGAACAGCATCGGCATCATGGCCATCTGCATGAGGCCGAAGAACGACTGCATGTTCTTGATCCCCGCCGCCAGCGCCACCCCGAACGCGGTGATCGCGAAGGAGCCGAGCAGCATCATCGCGACCAGGGAGAGCAGGAGCGAGGGGGAGTACGGCACGCCGACGAGCCCGGCCATCGCCAGGATGACCACGCCCTGCGCGGTGGCCACGAGCGCCCCGCCCAGGCACTTGCCGACCACGATGGAGGCCCGGCTGACCGGCGCGACCAGCATCTCGCGCAGGAACCCGAACTCGCGGTCCCACACGATCGAGGCGGCCGAGAACATCGCGGTGAACATCACGGTCATCGCCAGGATGCCGGGGAACATGAACGTCCGCAGGTCCACGCCGCCGGGCCCCGAGGGGACCAGCGCGGACAGGCCCGTCCCGAGCACGAGCAGCCAGAGCACCGGCTGCACCAGGGAGGACAGGATGCGCGTGCGGTCGCTGACGAACCGCAGCAGCTCCCGGTGGAGCACGATCTTGACGGCGCGCACGTCGTGCCTGATCGTGCGCTCGGGCACCCGGACCCGGACCACCTCGGCCGTCATCGTCATCTCCTCGCCATCGCGCGCATGAACTCGGCCATCCCCGAGGACGCCTCCGCGTCCCTGATCGTCGAGCCGGTGTAGGACATGAAGACGTCGTCCAGGCTGGGCCTGGCCACGTGGACCGCCCGGATCGGCACCCCCAGCTCCGCGAACAGCCGCGGCACGAACTCCTCCCCGGCCGGGACCGAGAAGCTGACCTGCCCCTCGCTCACCGCCGCCTCGATCCCGAACCGCTCCTTCAGCGCCGCGATCGCCGCGGCATCGTCGTCGGACTGGATCCGCACCCGGTCCTCGCCGACGCTGGCCTTGAGCGCCTGCGGGGTGTCGATCACCACGATCTCCCCGTGGTCGATGATGGCGATGCGGTCGGCGTGCTCGGCCTCCTCCATGTAGTGCGTCGTCAGGAAGATCGTGATGTCCTCGGTGCGGCGCAGCTCGTTGATGTAGCCCCAGATCGCCGAGCGGGTCTGCGGGTCCAGGCCCACGGTGGGCTCGTCCAGGAACAGCACCCGGGGCGAGTGCAGCAGGCCGCGCGCGATCTCCAGTCGCCGCTTCATGCCGCCGGAGTAGGTGTCCACGCGGTCGTCGCGCCGGTCCTGGAGCCCGACCATCTCCAGGACCTGCCGCATGCGCGGCTCCACGACGTCCTTGGGCACGCTGTACAGCTCGGCGTGGAAGCGCAGGTTCTGGGCCGCGGTGAGGTACCCGTCCACGGTGGGGTCCTGGAACACGAGCCCGATGTTGCGGCGGACGTCGTCGCGGCGCGTCACGACGTCGAACCCCGCGACCGTCGCGGAGCCGCCCGTGGGGTTCGCGAGCGTGCACAGCATGCTGATCGTGGTGGTCTTCCCCGCTCCGTTGGGACCGAGGAAGCCGAACACCTCGCCCTGCCGCACCTCGAAGTCGACGCCCTTGACGGCCTCCACCGCGCCGTAGCGTTTCGCGAGGCCCCGTACCGAGATCGCCGGTGTCGTCATGCTTCCACTATCGCCCCGGGCCCTCCCGGCGTTGCCGCCGTCCGCTCACAGCGTCACCCCTTGACGCGCCGCCGCCGCCCGCCCCGCCGTACGGCCCCGCCCGGCCCGGCCGCACGGCGGGGGCACGCCCCCGGGCGTACGGCGGGGCGCGGCGCGGCGGGAGGGCGGATCCGCGGGTCACGGAGGGGCGGCCGGAAGGCGTTCGATAACGATGGGGCCTCCGCGCCGCGTGTTCCCGGAAAATGTCGGCGGGGCCTGTTAGCTTCCTGCGCCATGCGGTTCCTGCACACCTCCGACTGGCACCTCGGCCGCTCCTTCCATCGGGAGAGCATGCTGGGCGCCCAGGCGGCCTTCGTGGACCACCTGGTCGGGACCGCGCGCGCCGAGCGGGTCGACGCGGTGCTGGTCAGCGGCGACGTCTACGACCGCGCGCTGCCGCCGGTCGACGCCGTGGAGCTGTGCAACGAGGCCCTGCGCCGGCTGGCCGCCCTGGGCGTGCGCGTGGTGGTCATCAGCGGCAACCACGACTCGGCGGCCCGGCTCGGCTTCGGCGCCGACCTGATCGACGCGGCCGGGGTGCACCTGCGCAGCGACCCCGCGCGCGTCGGCGAGCCGGTGGAGATCGGCGGGGTGGCCGTCTTCGGCATCCCGTACCTCGAACCCGAGGTCGTGCGCCACGCCTGGGAGCTGCCCGAGCGCAGCCACACGGCCGCGCTCACCGGGGCCATGGACCGGGTGCGGGCGGCGGCGGCCGGGCGGCCCTCCGTGGTGCTCGCGCACGCCTTCGTCACCGGGGGCGAGGCCAGCGACAGCGAGCGCGACATCACCGTGGGCGGCGTCGCGCACGTGCCCGCCTCGGTGTTCGACGGCGTCTCCTACACCGCGCTCGGCCACCTGCACGGCCGGCAGCGCATGACCGAGACCGTCCGCTACTCCGGCTCCCCCCTGGCCTACTCCTTCTCCGAGACCGACCACGTCAAGGGTTCCTGGCTGGTGGAGGTCGGCCCGGGCGGCATGACCTCGGCCGAGTTCGTCGAGGCCCCGGTGCCCCGGCCGCTGGCCCGGCTGCGCGGCGAGCTGGCCGACCTGCTCGCCGACGAGCGCCACGCGGCCGTGGAGGACCACTGGCTCCAGGTGACCCTGACCGACCCGGTGCGCCCCAAGGCCGCGATGGACCGCCTGCGCGAGCGGTTCCCGCGCACGGTCGCGCTCTCCTTCGAGCCCGCGGGCGGGGACCCCGGCCGGTCCTGGACCCGGCGGCTGCGCGACCGGTCCGACCCCGACGTGGCGCTGGACTTCGTGCGCGAGGTGCGCGGCGAGCCCGCCGACGAGGCTGAGGAAGACCTTCTGCGCGCGGCCTTCGAGGCCTGCCGCGTCAAGGAGGCGGTGCGCTGATGCGCCTGCACGCCCTGCGGGTCACCGCGTTCGGCTCGTTCGCCGGCACCGAGGAGGTCGACTTCGACGCGCTCTCGGGCGCCGGCCTCTTCCTCGTCCACGGCCCGACCGGCGCGGGCAAGACCAGCGTGCTCGACGCCGTCTGCTTCGCGCTCTACGGCGCCGTGCCGGGGCTGCGCAACCGCGCCCGCAGCCTGCACAGCGACCACGCGCCCCGCGACCGCGCCCCCGAGGTGGCGCTGGAGACCACCATCCGGGGCCGCCGCCTGCGGATCACCCGCTCCCCGGCCTGGACCCGGCCCAAGCTGCGCGGCGAGGGCGTGACCGAGGTCAAGGCCCGCGTCCTGGTCGAGGAACTGGTGGCCGGCGAGTGGGTCGCCCGCAGCACCCGCCACGACGAGGCCGGGCACTTCATCGGCGACCTCCTCGGCATGTCCAGCGACCAGTTCTTCCAGGTCGCGCTGCTGCCCCAGGGCGAGTTCGCCCGCTTCCTGCGCGCCGACGCCGAGGAGCGCCGCAAGCTGCTCCAGCGGCTGTTCTCCATCGAGATCTTCGACGACGTCGAACGCTGGCTCGAAGACCACCGCCGCGAGACGGGCCGCCTCTCCCGCGCCCTGCGCGACGAGGTGGACGCCGTCACCCATCGCGTCGTCGAGGCCGCGGGGCTGCCCGCCGCCGCCCCTCCCGCCGACGCCGTACGGCCCCGCACCGGCGAGCCGGCCGGCCGGACGGCGGGCGCGGCGGCGGGGGAGGCCGCGGAGATCGCGGAGATCGCGGAGATCGAGAAGGCCGCGGAGGCGGCGCGCGGCGTCCTCGGCGTCTGGGAGGCGTGGGGCCGCGCCGCCCCGGCCGAGCCGGACGAGCTGATCGTGTGGGCGGGGGAGCTGGCCGCCGCCGCCGGGGCGGAGCTGGACGACGCGCTCGCGGACGCCGTACGGCTGCGCGAGGGGCTGGACCGGGCGCGGGAGGCCGCCGAGGCCGGGCGCGCGCTCGCCGACCGCAAACGGCGGCACGCCGAGGCGCTGCGGCGGCGCGACGCGCTGGCCGCGCACTCCGCCGAGCGCGAGCACATCGCCGCCGCGCTGGCCGCCGCCGCGCGCGCCGACCGGGTGATGCCGCTGGTCCGCGCCGCGGAGCAGCGGGCCGCCGCCGCCGACGAGGCCGAGCAGCGCGCCGCCAAGGCGGTCGCCCGCGCGCTGCCGCTGATCGGGCCCGTGCCGGACGGCGAGCCGGGCCCCGAGACGCTGGCCGCGCGCGAGCGGGTCCACCGCGACGAGATCGCCGGTCTGGAGCGGCTGCGCGAGGACGCCGCGCGCCTGCGCGCGGTCCAGCGGGACCTGCGCGAGGCCGCCCTGGAGCTGGACCGCCTCACCGCCCGCGAGCGCGACACGGCGGCGGTGCTGGAGGAGCTGCCCGGCCGCCGCGCGGAGCTGGAGGAGGAGCTGTCGGCCGCCCGCGACCAGGCGGCCCACGAGGGCGGCGCCCGCGCCGCACTCGACAGGGCCCGGGCGCGGCTGGCCGCGGCAGTGCGGCGCGACGCGCTCGCGGAGCGGGTGGCGGCGGCGGCCGAGGCGCGGATCGCCGCGGTCGAGGCCGCGCAGGACGCCCGCGACCGGCTCCAGGAGATCCGTGACGCCCGCATCGCGGGGATGGCCGCCGTGCTCGCCGGGACCCTGGAGGACGGCCGCCCCTGCCCGGTCTGCGGCGCGGAGGAGCATCCGGCCCCCGCCGGGGTCCACCTGCTGCCCGGCGACGGCGGCGTGCCCGGGGCCGACGAGGAGGACCTGGCCCAGTCGGGATACGACCAGGCCAACGACGTGCGCACCGAGGCCGAGGCGCGCCTGGCCGAGCTGACCGCCCAGCACGAGGCGGCCGAGGACGCCTCCGAGGGGCTGTCCGCGGAGGCGGCCGAGGCGGAGGTGGGCCTCGCCGAGGCCGCCCTGGCCGCGGCGCTGGGCGCGGCCGAGGCCGAGGCCGCCCTGGCCGAACGCCTCCTGGCCGTGGACGCCCAGCTCGCCGAGGCCCGCGACCGCGCCCGGGAACTGGGCGAGGCCGTCGCCGCGTGCGCGAGCCGCCGGTCGGAGCTGACCGCCGAGGCCGCGCGCCTGGCGGCCCGCCTCGACGAGGCGCGCGGCGACGACCCGACACTGGAGGCCCGCATCGACCGGCTGACGGCCGCCGCCGCCCTCCTGGCCGACGCCGCCGAGGCCACCCGCCGCGCCCGCGCCGCCGCCGAGGAGCGCGACGGCGCGACCCGGGCCGCCGAGGACGCCGCCGTCCAGCACGAGTTCACCGACGGCGGCGACGCCGACCTGGCGGCCGTGCGCCGGGCCGCCCTCCCCGACGGGGAGCGCCGCGCCCTGGCCGACCGCGCCCGCGACCTCGACGACGAGGAGGCGGCCGTGCGCGAGCTCCTCGCCGACCCGGACCTGGCCGCCGCGTCGGCGGTGCCCGACCCCGACCTGCCCGCCCTGGAGTCGGCCCTGCGCGCGGCCGAGCACGCCGCGGGCGAGGCCGCCGCCGCCCGCGACCGCGCCGCGCGCCGGCGCGAACGCCTCGGCGCCCTGCGCGGCGACCTGGCCGACCGGGTGGCCGCGTGGCGCCCGGCGGCCGACCGGCACGCCGTCGCCGAGCGCGTCGCCGCCCTCGCGGTCGGCACGTCCACCGACAACCGCTGGCGCATGCGCCTGTCGGCGTACGTCCTGGCGGCCCGGCTGGAGCAGGTCGTGGCGGCGGCGAACGACCGCCTCGGCCACATGTCCGGCTCGCGCTACCTCCTGCGCCACACCGCCGAGAAGGGCGCCGCCGACCGGCGTGGGGGTCTCGGCCTGCGCGTGATCGACGCCTGGACCGGCAACGAGCGCGACCCGGCCACCCTGTCCGGCGGCGAGAGCTTCATCACCAGCCTCGCCCTCGCCCTGGGCCTGGCCGACGTGGTGACCGCCGAGGCCGGCGGCGCCGAGATCGGCACCCTCTTCGTGGACGAGGGCTTCGGCACCCTCGACGAGGACACCCTCGACGCCGTCCTCGACATCCTCGACAACCTCCGTGACGGCGGCCGAGCCGTCGGCATAGTCAGCCACGTCACCGAGCTCCGCACCCGGATCCCCGCCCAGCTCCACGTCCGCAAGACCCCGACCGGATCCACCCTCAGGGTCATCGGCGCCTGAGAGGCGGCTCACCCCGCCGGGGGACGCCGCGCCGCGCCGTACGGGGTCAGCGGCGGGGGACGAGGGCCTGGGCGGTCTGCCAGAGGGTGTCGGGGTTGACGCGGTCCAGGTGGCGGAGGGTCATCTGGTCGGCGAAGTCCTCGGGGGTGCGGGCGGTGGCGAGGATCTCCTCCACGTCGCGCAGGTAGGCCCTGGTCTCCTCGACCGCCCCCGGGTGGTCGGCGGCACGGGGGTTCTTGTGGCCGGCCACGACGGCGGACGGGCCGAGGGCGGCGATGGCGTCCAGGGCCTCGGCCCAGTTCCGGCGCGAGGCCCGGTCGGTCCCGGCCAGGGACGGGTGGACGCCGTTGTAGACGACGTCGCCGCCGACGACCAGGCGCAGGTCGGGGACGTGGACGTACGTCGTGTCGCGGGCGCCGGTGGTCCCGGCCTCGACGACGTCGATCCGGTGGCCCTCGAGTTCGAGCCCGTGCGAGCCGAGCGGTTCCAGGGGCCTCAGCCCGGGCGGGATCTGCCCGGGGAACTGCGGATCCCAGAAGTCACGGCGGCCGGCGGCGGCCTCGTGCTCGGCCACCCGGACCGTTCCGGGCGTCCCGAGCGGCCGGGCGCCGGGGAATCGCCGGGCGATCTCCGTGAACCCGAACCAGCGGTCGCCGCCCCCGTGCGTGGCGTACATGGCCACCAGGTTCTTCCCGGTCCACACGATCCAGTCCGCGACCTCCTGCGCACGCGCGGAGAACGGCGGCGCGTCCACCAGCACCGCGTCCCGCTCCCCGGCGATCAGCGTCGCCGTCACGGGCGACCAGGCGGGGATGGGCCGGATCCGCCGCCCGTCCCCCAGAACGGCGCGCGGCGGCAGTGTCACCAGCGAGTGGTACGTCAACGACATGGCTGATCCGGCTCTCTGACCTGCGTACACGGCGGCAAGCGGCGAGGCTCGCCCCGCCCCCGTCCCCCTCACCGATCCCACCGCCCCCAAACACCCCAGACGCCCCGCCCCGTTCAGCGCCAGCCTCGACACGGCCTCAGCGCGCCTCGGCGCGGCCCGCGCCGCCCGGCCGGGCCGGGGGCTCCGCCGTACGGCAGGCGTCCGGCCCCGCCGTACTCCAGGACGGCGGGGCCGGACGGTGCCGGGTCAGTTCTGGGGACGGGGCGGGGAGACCGTGACCGTCACCGTGACCGTGGGGACCGGGCGGGGGTCACGCGGGGGTGAGGTGGGACGGGCCGTCGGGCCGCCCGTCGGGACGGGGGACGGGAGACACCTCGGGGGCGGGGGCGGCGGGACGCAGTCCGGGTCGCCCGCCGTCGAGGTGGGGCGCGGCGCGGGCGCGGGGGGCTCGTCGCCCGGCGGGGCGCTCGGGTCGTCGATCGTGGGCTCCGGCTGTGGCGGCGCGAACGTGGCCCGGCCGTACGGCTGGGGCGGCGACTCGTCCGGCGCGTCCGGGTCCCGGCGCGGCGCGGAGGTGCCCGCCGGGCCTCCCGTCGGCTCTCCGGTCGGCTCTCCGGTCGGCTCCGTGGTCGGCTCCGCCGTCGGGGCGGGGGCCGGGACGCAGGTCGTGGTGGGGGCCGGCGCGGGGCGTGAACCCCCGGACCTGGCCAGGTGGTCCTTGAGGATCCCCTGCAGGTCGGGCAGGCCCGACGAGCCGTCGGCGTCGCCCAGCGTCGGGCAGGAGGTGCCCTCCTGGTTCCCCCAGGAGTACGACGCGGTCATCGGCGGGTCCGGCAGCACCTTGTCCCAGGTGGACAGCAGGGTGCGGAACTCGGCCTCGCGCGGCAGGCGCCAGGCCTGCTCGCCGCCGCCGGAGCACTCCTGCCCGAACGTCTGGAACACCGGCACCATGGCGCTCTTGGGGATGCCCGCCGCCTCGGCCTTGGCGACCTCGCGGGAGATGATCGAGAAGTCGCAGGCGGCGCCGGTGCGGCAGGGATACGGGTCGATGCCGATGAGGTCGACGCGCGAGCTGGACGGGGCGATCTCACGGTAGGCGACGTCGCTGGCGGCGGCGTACGTCTTCTGGCCCGGCGCCCGGGACCTGACGTACTCGGCGCGCTCGCGGATCTCGTCGAGCACGCTCGGGCACTCGCGCAGCGGCGGCTCGTCGGCGAGGTAGTAGCCGAAGACCTTCGGGTTGCCCGCGAGCCGGTCCACCACGGCGCGGAAGGAGCCGACGTCGGAGACGAACTCCCCGCACATCGTGTTGCCGGCCCAGATCATGGCCTGCTGCCCCTCGGGCAGCGCGTTGATGGCCGCCACGTCGGCGTCCATGTCGAACACGTTGAACCCGAGCTCGGCGGCCCGGGCGCGCTCCTCGGCGCTGCCGAGGTTCATCGTGAAGTGCCTGGCCTCCCCCGGCCCGGCCCGGCCCGCCCCCAGCCCCGCCCAGCCGCTGACCGGGTAGGCGATGAGCCCGGCGCAGACGGCCGCACCCGCGATCCAAACGAGGTTCTTCTTCCTCACGTGGTCCTCCGAAAGGCGATCGCTGACCCAGCCGGTCGCACGCTCCTTTCATAAATGTGCGGAAGTATCCGAATCTTTAGGGATCTGTCGCACGACGGTAACCGCCCCAAGTGTCCCGTGCCACACTTTCGCGCCATCTGATATGGGCGGCCGCGCACGGCGAAGCGCCCGCCACCGGGAATGCCGAGGTGACGGGCGCTTCGCCGTACTAAAGGACGTCAAATAGCGATAAAGGTGAGAGGACTATTCACGGCCCTCCGTGACGAACGCGGACAGCGCCCGCACCCGCTCCGCGTGCTCGTCGTAGCCGACCACGATCGGCGGCTCGTTGTACGGCATGGCGTCCGACGACCGGCGCAGCTTGACGTACTGCCCGCAGGCGTCGATCGCGTACGGCTCCATGTCGTCCTGGAGCGCCCCGATGACCGTGATCCCGTACGTCTCGCCGATGCGGCGGAACAGCGCGACCGCCTCGCGCCGGTGCTCCTTGCCCAGGTTGCGGCCCAGTTCGTCGAGGACCAGGCACAGGTGCCCGCCGCCGGAGGACGCGATCGCCGCCGCGCACACCAGCTTGACGGCCTTCTCGTCCATCAGCGCCGTGTTGGCCCGCCGGTTGTACGGCACGAAGCCCTGGCCCTCCGAGCGCCGCCACTTCGGCACGACCTTCCAGGACCAGCGGTGCTCGGGGTCGGCGGGCGGGGGCGGCGTGGGGAACTCCAGCGTCGCGCCGTACCCGCCGTAGGCCAGGTCCAGCTTGCCGAACTCCTCGGCCACCCGGGTCAGCCGGGCCCGGATCGCGTCGGTGAGCTGGGCCCGGTGCACCGCCGTGGACCGGGCCGCCTCGGCAGCGCCCGTCGAGGCGGCGTTCAGGTCGGCGCGTCGCGAGGCGAGCTGGGTCTCGATCTGCCGCCGCTGGTGCGCCTCGTACTCCTCCTGCTGCCGCAGGTACGCGCCCAGCGCCGCCGTGACCCGCTCGAAGGAGGCCAGCTCGCGCGCCGTGCGGCCCGCGCCGGGCGTGTTCCGCTCGCGCACGAGGAACGCCAGCTCCTCGGGCATGTCCTCGTCGTCCGGCCCGGCCGGGAACACCCCGCGCAGCGCGTCGTCCAGGTGGCGCTCCGCCGTACGCCACCATTCGTCGGCGGTCAGCGGCCGCTCGGCCTCGGTCAGCGCCAGGACCCATTCGCGCGCCGCCTCCACGGGCGCGCCGAAGTCCTCGGCGAGCCGGTCCAGGCCCAGGTCGGCGCGGGCCGCCGCGACCTCCCCCGCGCGGGTGCGGGCCTCGTCCCGGTCGCGCTCGTGCCGGGCGCGCCGCGCCTCCAGCTTCTCGATCTCCACGTTGCGGGTGCGCGCCCGGAAGTCCAGGGCGGCCACCCGCTCCTCGGCCGCCAGCACGGCGGGCGCCAGCGTCTCGGCGGTCTCGGCCAGCTCGGTCAGCCGTTCCCGCACCTCGGCCACCCGCTCGCGCACGGTGACCAGCTCCCGCGCCGCCCGGGCGCCCTCCAGCCGCCGCTCGGCCAGGGCGACGGCCTCCTCGGCGGCGGCCACGTCCTCGGCCGCCCGCTGCACGGCGTCGCGCGCCCGGTTGAGCCGCTGCTCGGCGGCCTTGACCCGGGCCTCGCGCCCGGTGACGGCGGCCTCGAACTCGCCCACCACCGTGACCCCGGCGGGCGAGATCAGGACCGACCCCGGCAGCCCGTCCAGCGCGGCGGACGCCCGCGCCATGTCACCGGCGGACACGACCACGGCGGACCCGGCGGGCCAGTCCGGCGCGGCGAACCGCTCGCGGGCCTCCTCGGCGAGGTCCAGCGCGTCCAGCAGGGCGGCGGCCGGCACCCCGGCGGCGGTGAGCGCGTCGAGCTGCGGGGCCGCGGCGCGCGGGCCGTTCTCGGCGGCCTCGCGCTCCCGCGCGGCGTCGGCGGCCTCCTTGTCGGCCACGCCCTGCGCCTTCAGCGCCTCGCCCAGCGCCGCCTTGGCCGCGGCCACCTCGCGCGTGGCCGCGTCGAGGTCGCGTCCGTCGGCGTACCGGACGGCGTCCTCCAGGGCGGCGATCCGGCCGCGCAGCTCGTCGGCGGTGTTCTCGGCGACCGCCCGCTCGGCGTCGAGCCGGTTGCTCCGCGCCTGCGCAGCCGCGAGGGCCTGCCGGGCCGCGGCGACCTCGCGGTCCATCGTGTCGTCGCGGAGCGTGGCGATCTCCGCCCGCACCGCCTCGATCGCGCCGGCCGCCTCGGCCGCCGCCTCGCGCAGCCGTACCAGCTCGGCGGCCAGGGCCTCGTCGCGCTCGGCGGCGGCGAGCAGCAGCCTGGCCTGGCGGCTGCGCCAGCACCGGCGCGCCTGCTCCAGCCGGTCCCTGGCCCGGTCTCGCCGCTCGAAGGACGCGAGCAGGCTGCCCGCCTCGGTCTCGAACTCGGCCAGCCGCTCGGCCGCCTGCTCGGCGGCGACCCTGCGGGCGTGCTCGTCGCGGCGCGCCTCCCGCTCCTGCTCCAGCTCGGCGTCCAGGCCGGTCAGCGCGGCGATCGCCTCGAAGATGCGCTCGGGCGCGATCTCGTTGAGGGGCTGGGAGAGCAGGTTCGTGGCGACCTTGCTGCGGACCGAGGTGGACAGGAACGACACGCAGCGCACGCGCTCGCCGTACAGCACCCGGGACAGGTCCCGGGCCACCACGTCCCGCCGGCCCGCCGACCGGGGCAGCGAGGCCCACACGTCGTCGGCGCGGGAGACGCGCTCGGCCTCGGAGGGCGCGGCGGCCAGCCGCACGCCGTCGGTCCAGCGGATCTCCAGGTGGGGCGCGTCCTGGTTGACCCGCAGCCACACGGTCATCGCGTCGTCCATCGACCCGGGGGAGGCGAAGACGCCCGCGATGTACCCGTGCGCGGCGCTGGCCCACTGGGTCGCCCCGTGCGCGGCCAGCTCGGCGTTGAACAGCAGCTCGCCGACCGCCTTGGCCCCGGAGGCGAACCGCCACTGCTCGTCGCCGAGCAGCGCCGTGATCGCCGCGATGAACGACGACTTCCCGGCCCCGTTGGAGTCCTTCGGCCCGGCCCCCGCCACCACGATCAGCGTCCCCGGCACGGTCGGCACCGGGTGCGTGGACAGCCGCGAGATGTTCACGGCCTGCACGGCGACCAGCACCCGGTCGCCCACCACGTTCTCGGTCCGCCCGACGTCGATCAGCACACGTCCCCCTTCCTCGAATCCCTCGCGCTCCGCTCGCCCCCTCCCGCGCCGATCCCGCGCTTCCCGCACCCGGTGTGCCCGCGTGATCGGCGCGAGGGTGTCAGGGGGCGGGGGACGCCCTTCTCCGTGCCCGCACGGCCGCCGCCAGCGGGGTGCGCGGGCCCGCCGCGAGGATCAGCTCCTCCTGCAGGCGGCGGCGCGCGGCCGGGGACAGGCGGTGGAACTGCGGGCCCGGCACGTAGCCGCCGAGCGTGTCCTCGGTGGACTTGACCTGGCTGACCAGCCCCGCGTGGCGCAGCGCGCGCAGGGCGCCGTCCAGCTCGCCCACGGGCATCTGCGTGTGGCGGCGCAGCTCGTCCACCGGCGTCGGATGCGGCGACGTCCACGTGTCCTCGGCCAGCCGCCCCTCCGCCCGGGGGATCGCCACCGAGTGGATCAGCACGAGCGTCAGCACCGCGCGCTCGGACACGCCCAGCCGGGCCTCCCCGGCCAGCGCCTCGGCCACGTCGTCGCGGTACCCCGAGGTCCAGCCGGAGCGCGCCCGGATGAGCTGCCGCCCCACCCGGTGCAGCATCTCGCCGAGCGTACGGCGCAGCGCCGGGTCCCGCAGCGCCGCGAACCGGACCTCGGGCACCGGCTCGGCCGCGGACTCCACGGCCGCGAACGCCGCCACCAGCTCGGCTCGCCGCCGCTCGTCGTACGCCTTCAGGGACGACTCGAACGGCCCGCTCACGCCCGCGCCTCCCCGCCGCCGGTCTCCGCGTCCATCAGCGCGCCGCCCACTCCGGGGCCGGCGATCGCGTCCACGCCGGGGCCGGCGCTCGCGCCCGCCGGCCGTACGGCGTCGCCGTCCTCGCCGGCGGGGCCCGCGCCCTCCGGCAGGGGGGCCGCGGCGGGCGGGGCGGGGGAGGGGAGGCGGCGGCAGAGGTCGCGGAGCTGGTGATGGGACTCCGGGGTCCAGGCCGCGACGCGGGGGCCGAGGCGGACCATCCCGTCGGCCTGCTCCAGCCAGGCGGAGTCGCACAGGCGGCGCAGGGCGCCCAGGGCCCAGTTCCGGTGCATGTCGTCGGACCGGCCGATCATGTGCTGGTAGACCGACAGGACGTCCTCGACGGGCGCGGGCTCCCCGGGCCACGGGTCCGCCTGCAGGTCGCGCCAGCAGCACTTGAGGCAGGCGGCCAGGACCCTGCGGGTCTCGCCGGAACGTTCCACGGGCACGCCCGCGATCTGGTACTCCTCCAGCAGGCCCGGCGTCGCGCCGTCCGGGGGCAGCGGCAGCGCCCACGCGCGCCCGTCGCGCTCCAGCCGGACCATCCCGTCCGGGGCGCCCGGGACGCCGGGGGTGAGGGGCAGGGGGCCGAGCGCGCGGGCGCGGGCCCAGGCCAGAGCGGTGTCATCCATGCGCCGCGGACCTTTCGAAGACGCCGTGGGAGGCCCAGGACAGCGGGGAGCCGGGATCGGCGGCCAGGCCGTCGGCCCAGCGCAGCCGGTACGGCAGCTCCGGGCGCAGGTCGGCGGTGGCCAGGTCGGCCAGCAGGCGGCGGGCGGCGGGCCAGTCCCCGGCGGCGCGCAGCGCGTCGGCGACCGGGACCGAGTCCGCCCCGCCCAGCGCGCCCTCGGCGATCGCGGTCAGCCGGTCCAGCACGCTCGTGTCGGAGCGGGCGTCGGCCGCGGCGGCGCCCGGGTCGGGCAGGTCGGACCGCGGCGGGGAGGGCCGCGCGGGGGCCGGGCGGGGAGCCTCGTCCACGGCCCGCACGATGTCGGACGGGTCGTGCCAGGGCGCGGGCGCGTCGAACACGAACCCGTCGAGCACGGCGGCCAGGCGTTCCCGCGAGGCGGTCTGGGCGAACGTCCGCCAGGTCTCCGGCGGCAGCAGCGTCAGGTTCCGGGTGGTGCCCGCGGAGTCGGCCAGCCGGCGCGCCGCGCGGCGGGAGGCGTCGCTGTAGGCGTACACGGCGGCGCGCAGCTCGGTGCACACCCGGTCGAGCGAGGGCCACCGGCTCAGGATCGTGGCGTGGACGCTCTCGGCGCGCGCGGTGATCTCCTCGGTGCCCCACAGCTTGGGCGCCTGCTCGCGCAGCTCCTCGATCGTCCCGGCGGCGAGGGTCACCAGCTCCAGCGCCCACAGCCGGAACGCCAGCGCCAGCCCGTCCGCGCTGGCGCGCGCCTCCTCCTCGGTGGTGCGGGGGTCGGCGACGTTGAGGTCCTCCAGCGCCAGCAGCCGGTGCATCTCGCTCTGCCCGCCGTCGGCCATCATGCGCCGCACGAACATCAGCCCGACCACGCTCGTGAACGAGGCGCGGTAGCGGAGCTGGTTGGGCTTGGGGAACACCTCGCGGATCGCGCCGAGCGCCTTGAGCACGCGCAGCCGGTTCTCGAACGCCTCCGCCGGGAACCGCCGGCAGACGTGCCGCATGCGCTCGTGCGTCAGCCAGTCCTCCCCGGCCTCGGCGAACGCCGCGAACAGCGTCTCGGCGATGTCCACCAGCATCGGGTCCTCGACCACCGCCCCGCTGTCCCGCGCCAGCGCCGCGAACATCCGCCGATAGGTGGCCAGCACGGACTCGTCGGCGAGCGCGGAGTCCAGGCTCAGCGCCTCCGCTTCCCCGGGAGCCCCCGAGCCGAGACTTTCAGACACGAGGGAATAGCGTACGGCCAGCCGCCGACACCCTCACACATCCACGCCGTCCCCGCGCGCCCGGGCGGGAGGGGATCAGCCGGGGAGGCGTTGCTCGCACCAGACGATCTTGCCTTCGGGGGTCTGGCGGGTGCCCCAGCGGTGGGCGAGGAGGTTGATGAGCTGGAGGCCGCGGCCCGTCTCGTCGTCGGGGGCCGCCTTGCGCATGGACGGGACGGCGGCGGACCGGTCGGCGATCTCGCACATGAGGGTGCGGCCGCGCAGGAGGCGCAGGGTGACCTCGCCGCGGCCGTGCTGGACGGCGTTCGTGACGAGCTCGCTGACCAGCAGCTCCGTGGTCTCCGACAGCGCGGACAGGTCCCAGGCGGCCAGGGTGGCGCGGGCGTGGGCGCGGGCCTCGCGGACCGAGCGGGGGTCGGCGGGCAGCGTCCAGGAGGCGAACTCGTCGCCGCCCAGCGGCCGGACCCGGGCGACCAGCAGCGCGATGTCGTCGCGGCCGTAGCCCCGGCGCAGCCCGCCCAGGGTCATGTCGCACAGCCGCTCCAGGTCGCGGGGCGGCCCGGTCAGGCTCTCGCACAAGGCCTCAAGGCCCGCGTCGATGTCGCTCTCGCGGCTCTCGACCAGCCCGTCGGTGCACAGCACCAGCGTGGCGGCGTCCGGCAGGGTGATCTCGATCATCTCGAACGGCTCGCCGCCGATGCCGAGCGGCACGCCCGACGGCATCTCGACGATCTCGCTCTCCCCGTCGGCGTGCAGCAGGATCGGCGGCACGTGCCCGGCGCGGGCGATCGAGCAGACCTGCGTCACCGGGTCGTACACGGCGTAGACGCAGGTGGCGATCTGCGCCGGGCCCAGGTCCTGGGCCAGCAGGTCGAGGCGGTACAGCACCTCGGCCGGGGTCAGGTCGAGGCTGGCCAGCGTGCGCACCGCCGTGCGGAGCTGGCCCATGGTGGCGGCGGCGCGGGTGCCGTGGCCCATGACGTCGCCCACGACCAGCGCCACGCGGTAGCCGGGCAGGGTGATCACGTCGAACCAGTCGCCGCCCACCCCGGTCAGGTCGCTGGCCGGGAGGTACCGGGAGGCGACGTCGAGCCCGAGCGGCGTCGGCAGCCCCGCCGGGAGCAGCCCGCGCTGCAGGGCGAGGGCCGTACGGCGCTCGCGGTTGTAGAGCCGGGCGTTGTCGATGCAGACGGCGGTGCGCAGCGCCAGCTCCTCGGCCAGCGTCACGTCGTGCTCGTCGAACGGCAGGCTGCCCTTCTTGCGGGTGAAGACGATGAAGCCGAGCACGTTGCCGCGCGCCTTGAGCGGCACCAGCAGCATCGAGGCGTGGTCGAGCAGCCCGGTGATCACCTCGCGCCGCCACGAGCGGGCGATGTCCTCGGCGGTCTCGGTGTCCATGGTGGTGAACAGCACGGGCGCGCCGGTGGCCATGCACCGGGCGTAGGGGGTCCAGGCCGGGTAGACGACGAGCTCGTCCACCGGGAAGGCCTCCTGCCACTCCTCGGGGTTGTCGTCGGCCACGCCGACGGCGACGCGGCGGACCTCGGCGGACCCGTCGGTCGGGCGCACGGGGAACTCGCCCTCGGCCAGGAGCCGGTCCTGCACGAGGATCCCGGCGGCGTCGGCGAACCGGGGCACGACGACGTCGATCAGCTCCCGGCCGGTCTCACCGATGTCGAGGGTGCTGCCGATCTTGCGGCCGGCGTCGCTGAGCAGCGCGAGACGTTCCTGGGTGAGGGCGACGGTCTCCCGGTCCGTCTCGTCGCTGTTCCACTGCTTGAGAACGAAACGGTGGTTCACAGAGCGGCGTCCCAGGAGGGCGCGGGGACCGGGGTCCACCAGGGCTCGACGCCGACGGCCTCGGCGATGACCCCGGCGGCGTTGTAGCCGGGCGCCGCCGAGACCGACCCGCCCGGGTGGCTGCTGGCGCCGCACAGGAACAGACCCGTGACCGGGGTGGCGTAGCGGCCCAGCTCCGGGACCGGCCGGTTGGCGCCGAGCTGCGACGGCTCGTAGGCGCCGACGTGGTGGCTGCCGCGGACCATGTTGACGCAATGGCGTTCGATGTCGAGGGGACTGAAGAGACGCGAGCCGAGCACGGTGCCATCCTGCCGGAGATTGGGCGCGAACTCAGCCCATTCGGCCAGCATCCGGCGGCCGATCTCCTCGCCCATGGCGTCCCAGTTGGCCGGATCCCCGCCCAGGTCGTACGGCGCCCAGGGCCACCAGAAGGAGACGTGCTTGCCGGGCGGGGCGTACGACGGGTCGAACAGGGTCGGCGTCGCGCCGTTTCCCGCGAGGCGTTCGGGCAGCTCGCCCCGGTGGATGGCGTCGAAGCCGCGTTCCATCTCCCCGGAGTCGTCGGCGCCGAGCACGACGAGGAAGGCGCGGTCCACGTCCGGATCGTACTCGGCCGCGGAGTAGCGGGGCGGCTCGCCCAGCGCCAGGTGGAGCGTGACCAGGCTGTGCCGCGCCCACGCGTACGCCTCGACCTTGGCGGCCAGGTCCGCCCCGAAGTTCTCCGGCCCGGCCAGCCGCACGGTCTGCGGGGCGTCCACGGCGCTGGCGACGAACCGGCGGGCCGCGATCCGCTCGCCGTTGTCGAGGAGGACGCCGGTGGCGCGCCCGTCGTCCACCAGGACGCGCTCGACGGCGCGCCCGGTGATCACGGTCCCGCCGTTCTCGGCGATCACGCTCTCCAGCGCGCGGGCGACGCTGACCGCGCCGCCGACGGGGAGGCCCAGGCGGGCGGCGCGCGAGAGCAGGCGGGGGAGGAAGCCGCCGGTGCCGGGCACGTTCTCCAGCGACATGATGTGCAGGAACGCCTTGAACATGACCTGGACGCGCTCGTGCCCGAAGGCGCGCTCCACGGCCTCGTGGATGGTCAGCGGCGCGTAGCTCAGCAGGTCGCGCCCCAGCTCCCCGCGCAGCCGGGGGGCCAGCTCGGCCGGCGTCAGCGGCGGGGAGTACAGGAAGCTCGTCATCAGGTCCCGCGCCCGCTCGCCGTACTCGGCGTACATCTCCAGCCAGGTCCGGGCGTCGGCGGGGGAGAAGCGGGCGATCGAGTCGGCGGTGCGCTCGGCGTCGCGGTGCACGGTGATCGCCGTCCCGTCGCGGAACAGCGTCGCGTGCTGCACCTCCGGGTAGACGTACCGCAGCCCGTGCCGCGCCAGCTCCAGGTCCGCGGGGACCGGCCCCTCCTCCAGGAAATGGTAGTTGCTGTGCGTGTTGTGCCGGAAGCCCGGCAGCGTCAGCTCCTCCGTGGAGCACCCGCCGCCGGCGACGGCGTTGCGCTCGACGACGGCGACCTTGAGCCCGGCCTTGGCGAGGTACGCGGCGCAGGTCAGGCCGTTATGGCCGCCGCCCACGACGAGGCCGTCGAACTCGATCATGCGGATCTCCCGGGGGAAGGGTGACAGGTCGAGGACCTCTCGCTCTCGGGACATCGTAAAGATCGTTAATACTGGATGTCTCGGGCATCCATCGAAATGCCCCTCAAATCCCCCTGTAGCGGAACAATCGCCGCTTCCGTACGGCGGGCGCCGCCCTCCTCGTGACAGGCCGGGCGAGGCCGTACCGGTCGGTAGGGCTGCGAGAGGAAGATCTCCCCCACTAGAGTGCCTCCTGCGATAAAACGCGATATTTGTGCATCGGGTCTTCTACGGGGTTGTGAGAACGGTGGCGAGAAGCGTGAACGGTCGCGGGACGGACCGGCGGACGGGGATCATCGCCGCCGCGGTCGCCTGCGCGCTGGCCGCGGCGGCCGTGGCGTTCGGCGTGGGCATCTCCAACGCCACGCCGCGGCTGTCGGACATCGGCGCGTGGCTGCTCAGCCACGGCAAGGGCGTGTCCCACGTCAACGGCCTGTCCGGCGCGGTGGACGGGCGGATCGAGCTGGTCTCGGCCAAGAGCTCCGCCGGGATGAAGGTCGTGCAGGAGGGCGCCAGCGTCCTGCTCGTGGACGAGTCCACCGGGACCGTGAGCCGCATCGACCCGACGCAGCTCAGCGTCGTGCAGACCCGCAGGTTCCCGGCCGAGAAGATCCAGGTGGTCATCGGCTCCGGCGCGGCGTACGCGATCGACCTCAAGGGCAGCGTGCAGCAGATCGACGCGGCGTCCCTGGAGAAGGTCGGCGCGCCCGTAGCGCTGCCCGGCCCGCTGGGGCTGGGCGGCGTGGACGACGCCGGGCGGCTGTGGGTGCCCGCCCCCGCGACCGGCCAGCTCGTCCCGATCCAGGCCGGGCGGCCGGCCCAGCCGGTGACCGTGGGCGAGCCGCGCGACCGGCTGTCGCTCACGATGGCGGCCGGCCAGCCGGTCGTGACCAACACGAGCCAGAGCTTCTCCACGCTGATCGCCAAGGACGGCCGCCAGGTCAAGATCAACCTCCCGGCGGAGGTCCGCGAGGCCCCCGGCGCGGGCGTCCTGGTCCCGGTGACCACCGAGGGCCCGGTCGTGCCGGTGCTCGCGCCCGCCGCCGGCAAGCTCGTCATGGTGGACACCGCCACCGGCGCCTCCATGCACGCCAACGTGGACGTGACCGGGCGCAAGGTGGGCGCGCCGCAGGCCCTCGGCCGCCGCGTCTACATCCCCGACCAGTCCAGCGGCCGGCTGCTCGTGTACGACACCGCCGCCCGCAAGATGGTCGAGGAGCTGCCGGTGTCCGGCCGGGGCGGCACGATGGACGTGTTCGTCAAGGACGGGCTGCTGTGGGCCAACGACCCCAAGGGCGAGAAGGCCGTCGTCGTGGACTCCGAGGGCCGCTCGCGCGGCGTGGAGAAGGACGACGAGGACGCGCCCGGCCCCACCCGGACCGCCCCTCCGACCACCGCCGCGCCCGACCCGCAGGCGACCGCCCGCCAGGACGACGGCGACCGCCGCGGCCAGGGCAGGGACGACGACGATGACCGCCGCGACGACGACCGCGGCCGGCCGGACCCGAGCCCGTCCCAGCGGGGCGAGGAGCCGGAGCCGGACCCGTCGCCGACCGCGCAGGACCCCGACCCGGGCGGCCCCTCGCCGACCCCCGACCCCCGGGAGGAGCCCGGGGACGGCAAGCCGACCCCGCCGGGCAACGTCACCGCCTCCACCTCGGCGAGCGGCGTCACCGTGACGTTCACCCCCTCGACCGGCACCGTCCAGGCGTACGAGCTGCGTTCCACCCCGCCCGGCGTGCGCGTCTCGCCCCGCCAGGTGGACGCCGAGGGGCCGTTCCAGTTCACGGTGACCGGCGGCGACTGCCAGAAGGAGTACACCTTCCGCGTCGTGGCCAGGTCCAAGGCGGGCACCGCCGAGTCCGAGCCGACCGCGTCCGTGCGCCCGTGCGCCGCGCCGCAGGCCCCGACCAACTTCCGGGGCCGGCCGATGAACCGCGCGATCGCGCTGAGCTGGGACGCCCCGCCCGGGGCCGGGCCGGACACCGAGTACGTCCTGGGGCTGCCCGACCACGCGGTCCGCACGGTCAGGGGGACCAGCGCCGAGGTCAAGGAGCTGGCCAACAACCGGTCGTACTCGTTCTCCCTGTCGATGAAGAACGGCGCGGGCGAGGTCGGCGGCCTGTCGGTCACCGTGAGCCTGGCCTATCCCCGCAGGGCGTACAAGAACGCCAACAACAACCAGACCAACACGCTCATCCGGCCCGGCCCCTCCGCCTCCGGCGAGATCGGCAAGATCGAGAAGGGCAAGTACCTCTCGCTCACCGTGATCTGCCAGGTCAAGGGCGAGTCGTACACCGAGCCGGAGAGCAAGCAGACCAGCGACGTGTGGAACCGCGTCGCCTGGGGCGGCCGCGTCGGCTACCTCAGCGACACGCTCATGACCACGCCCAAGGGGTCGTTCCCGGGCGGCCCGCTCTACGAGTGCACCGACTGATGACGGCCGACACCTACGTCGCGAACGACCCGGCGGCGATGGCCGGGCACTTCGCGCAGCGGTTCCACGCGCTCGCCGGCAACGTCGAGCGCGTCATCCAGGGCAAGCGGGACAGCGTCGAGCTGGCGCTGATCTGCCTGTTCAGCGAAGGCCACCTGCTGCTGGAAGACGTCCCGGGCACCGGCAAGACCACGCTCGCGCGCAGCCTGGCCGCGAGCGTGGAGGCGAGCTGGCGGCGCGTGCAGTTCACGCCCGACCTGCTGCCCTCCGACATCACCGGCGTCTCGATCTTCAACCAGGGGGCGAACTCGTTCGAGTTCCACCCTGGGCCGGTGTTCGCCAACATCGTGCTCGCCGACGAGATCAACCGGGCGTCCCCCAAGACGCAGGCGGCGCTGCTGGAGGTCATGGAGGAGCGGCAGGTCACCGTGGACGCGGTGCCGCACCTCGTGCCCCGGCCGTTCATGGTCGTGGCCACCCAGAACCCGGTGGACATGGACGGGACCTACCCGCTGCCCGAGGCCCAGCTCGACCGGTTCCTCATGCGGATCTCCATGGGCTACCCCGACCACGCCGCCGAGGTCGCGGTGCTGCGCGGCATGCCGACCGGGCCCCGGATCGAGACGCTCCCGGTGGTGGCACGTTCCCAGGACGTCTCCTGGATGATCGAGTTCGCCACCCGGGTGCACGTCGCCGACCCGATGTACGACTACGTCGTGGCCGTCGTCGCCGGCACCCGCCGCTCCCCGGACGTGCGGCTGGGCGCCAGCCCCCGGGCCAGCGTGGCGCTGCTGCGCGCGGCGCGGGTCCGCGCGGTCGCGGCCGGGCGGCACTACGTCGTGCCCGAGGACGTCAAGGCGCTCGCCGCGCCCGTGCTGGCGCACCGGCTGCTCCTCACCTCCGAGGCGGAGCTGCGCGGGCAGACCGCCGCCCAGGTGGTGGGCGAGGTGCTGGCGGCGACCCCGGTGCCGCAGGCGTGATCACCCGGCTCGGCTGGGGCGTCCTGGCCGCCTCCGCCGTCCTGTACGCCGGGGGCGCGGCGCTGGGGTACCCCGAGCCGGGCGTCCTCGCCGTCGCCGGGCTGCTCGCGGTCGCCGCCGCCGCGCTCTGGACCCTGCCGAGGCCGAGACTGGAGGTCCGCCGCGAGGTCGCCCCGCTCCGGGTCGCCCGGGGCGAGGCGGCCGTCGCCGTGCTCCACGTCACGAACGAGGGCCGCGCCCGCTCGGGCCTGCGCGCCGGGGACCGCTTCGGGAGCCGGGTGATCGACGTGGAGGTGCCCCGCCTGCCGCGCCGCGCCGCCCGGTCCGTGACGTACCGGCTGCCCACCGACCGGCGCGGCGAGATCCCGGTCGGCCCGCTCACGCTGGAGCGGTCGGACCCGCTGGGCCTGTCGCGCCGGACCACGTCGTACGGCGCGGCGGAGACGCTCGTGGTGCGGCCGCGCACGGTGCCGCTGCCGCTGCTGCCGTCGGGGCGGGCCCACCACCTCGACGGGACCTCCGCCGACAACGCCCCGGCGGGCACGGTCACCTTCCACACGCTGCGGGAGTACGTCCTGGGCGACGACCTGCGGCACGTCCACTGGAAGTCCAGCGCCCGCACCGGGACGCTCATGGTGCGCCAGCTCGTGGACGCCACCCTGCCCACCACGGCCGTCGTGCTCGACCTGCGGCCGGTGGCGTACGACGGGGACGAGGCGTTCGAGCTGGCGGTGGACGCGGCCGCCTCGGTCGCGGTCGCCGCCGCCCGCCAGAACTTCCCGGTCCGCCTGCTCGCCGCCGCCGACACGCTCCTGGAGACCAAGGGCGGCCCGGCCGACGCCGAGGCCATCCTCGACCGGCTCGCCCTGGTCGCCCCCGCCCCCGGCGTCTCGGCGATGGACGTCGCCCGCCGGGTGGCCGCCGGGGGCGCGCTCGTCGTGGTGAGCGGGCCCGCCGCCGACCCGGCCGACCTGCTCCCGGCGCGCCGCCGCTTCGACCGCGTCGTCTGCGTCCGCGCCGGGTCGGCCCACCGTTCCCCGGCCCTGCCCGGGGTGACCGTCCTGGACGTCCCCGACCTGGAGACCCTCTCCGCCGCCTGGACCCGCGAGACCCGATGACGCGCCCCGCCCTCGACGAGCCCGCCGCCCCCGGCCGCCACGGCGCGCCCGCGGCCCGCCACGCCGCCGCCCACGACCCCGCCGCCCACGACCCCGCCGGCCACGACCCGGCCGCCCACGACCCGGCCGCCCACGACCCGGCCGCCCACGACGCCGGCCACGTCCCGGTGCCCGGCCGCGGCAGGGGGGCGCGGAGGAGCGGCCGGGGGCCCGGCGCGGACGTGGCGGGGATCGCGCGGCGCGGCGTCGAGCTCACCCTGGTGGCGGCGGTGGCCGGGGTCGCCGGGCTCGCCTTCCACCGGGTGTTCGCGATCGGCGAGCTGGCCCCCGTCGCGGGGATCGCCGCGGTGTCGCCGGTGATCGTGGCGGCCGCGTGCGCGCGGCTGCCGCTGTGGGCGTCGCTGCCGGTCAGCGCGCTGGCGTGGCTCCTGGCCGCCTGCCTCGGGGTGTTCCGGGCCGCGCCCGCGCCCGCCACCCTCGGTGCGGTGGGCGCGGGGCTCCGGGACTCCTGGAAGGGGCTGCTGACCACGATCCTACCGGCCCCGCCGGAACCCCGGCTGCTGGTCTTCGTGCACGTGCTCGTGTGGATCGCGGCGGCGATCGGGGCCGAGGCGGTCCTGCGGAGCCGGGCCGCCGCGCTGCCGGTGCTCCCGGCGCTCGGGGTGTTCGCGGCCGCCCTGGTCTACGGCGTGGGCGGGCCGGGGTCCAACGTCCTCCCGGCGGCGGGCCTGGCCGCGGCCGCCGTGCCGCTGCTGCTCGCGCGCGCGGGGCGGCCGCTGTGGTGGCTGGCCCCCGCCGTGCCCGCGGCGGCGGCGCTGGGGCTGGTCGCCTCCCTGGCCGGGCCGCGGCTGCCGGTGGCCGCCGAGCCGTACGACCCGCGTGAGCACGTGGAGGCGCCGCCGCCGGTCAAGTTCGACAGCGTGAGCCCGCTGGACCGGGTGTCGGCGTGGCTGCTCAACCCCGAGCAGGAGCTGTTCACCGTCCGCGCGAGCGCGCCCGCGAACTGGCGGCTCGCCGTGCTCGACCGGTACGACGGGCTCGGGTGGTCCTCCTCGGCGAGGTTCCAGGTGACCGGCGGGCGCGTCCCCCCGGCCGCGCCGGGCGAGGAGACGATCGCCCGGCACGACACGGTGGAGCAGGAGGTCACGATCCGGCGGCTGCCGGGGAGCTGGCTGCCCGCCGCCGACCGGCCGGTGGCGGTGAGCGGCGTCACGGTGTCCGCCGACGCGGGCAGCGGCATGCTCGTGGCCGCCGAGCGCCCCCGCGAGGGGACGTCCTACCGGGTCACCTCGTCGGTTCCCCGGCCCAGCGCCGCCGAGCTGCGCGCCGCCGTGCCCGCGAGCGACGAGGAGGCCCGCGCCGCGCTCGCGCTGCCCGGCGACCTGGCCGGGCGGCCCGCGCCCCAGGTGGACAAGTTCCGCAGGCTCGCCCAGAAGGCGACGGACGGGGCGCGGTTCCCGACGCAGCAGGCCATCCGGCTGCAGAACTTCCTGCGCAAGCACGCCAAGAACGACGTCACCGCGCCCCCCGGCCACTCCTACCGGATCGTCGAGGACTTCCTGGAGTTCTCCCGGCGAGGCACGGCCGAGCAGTTCTCGACCGCGTTCGCCCTGATGGCGCGCACGCTGGGGCTGCCCAGCCGGGTCGCGGTGGGCTTCCGGCCCGGGGCGGCCGAAGGCGGCGCGCACCGGGTCCGGGCGGGCGACGTGCTGGTCTGGCCGGAGATCAAGTTCGAGCGCCTCGGCTGGGTGCCGTTCTATCCCACGCCGGGCCGGGCGAACGCCAAGGAGGACCACGAGGTCCCGCAGGGGGCCACCAAGGAGCGGCAGGACCTGGAGAAGAAGGTCGAGGACTCGGCCTCCTCCGACGCGCCCCCGCCCCGGGAGAAGTCCGCGGAGGAGGAGTCCGCCGAGTCCGCGCGGGAGGACTCCTTCCCCTGGTGGCAGGTCGCCGCCGGCGCGGTCGCGGCCCTGCTCGCGGCGTACGGCGGCGCCGCGCTGCTCCTGCCGTACCTCCGCCGGCGCCGCCGCCGGGGGGCCGCGGACCCGGCCGGGCGCGTCGCCGGGGCCTGGGCCCAGACGCGGGAGGAACTGCGCAGGCTGGACGTGGCGGCCTCGCCCGCGCTGTCGGCGGCCGAGGTGGCCGCGCTCGCGTCCGAGGCGCTGGGGCCCGAGGCCGGCTCCCACCTGCGGCCGCTCGCCGACCTGGTCAACGACGCCCGCTTCGCCCCCGCCCCGCCCACCCCGGCGGCCGCCGCCACCGCCTGGACCCACGCGGACGCCCTCGGGCGGCTCTCCCGGCGCGCGGCGGGCCCGCTGCGCCGCCTCCGGCACCGCCTGTCGCCCCGGTCCCTGCGGCTCTGACCCCCGCCGGGGACGGCGGCGCGCGGTCGCCGGGAAAACGGGTGGACGGGCGCGGGCGGCTCCTGGATGATCTCGGGCGTGAAGGCGGGAGGGGCCCTCGGGCTGGTCCGGTCGCACGGGGCCTTCCGGCTGCTGTGGACCGCGCGGAGCGTGTCGTTCCTCGGGGACTCGCTCAGCCTGGTCGCCCTCATGCTGCACGTCGCGGAGACCACCGGCCAGGCGCTCGCGGTCGCCCTGCTGCTCCTCGTGGGGGACTTCGCGCCCGCGCTGCTCGGGCCCCTGGCGGGCGCGGTCGGGGACCGGTTCGAGCCGCGCCGCGTGATGGTCGCGTGCGAGCTGGCCCAGGCGGCGCTGGTCGCGGCGATGGCGCTGTGGACCCCCGCGCTGCCGGCGCTGCTCGTCCTCGTGGCGCTGCGGGCCGTCGCCGGGCAGGTCTTCCAGCCCGTCTCGCGCGCGATCGTGCCCGCCCTGGTGCGGGACCGGGACCTGGAGCCCGCGAACGCCGCCATCGGCTTCGGGACCAACGCCGGGGAGACGCTCGGGCCCCTGCTCGCCGCGCTCCTGCTCCCGCTCGCGGGCGTGCGCGGCGTGCTCCTGACGGACGCCGCGACCTTCCTGCTGTCGGCGGTCCTGATCGCCCGGCTGCCGCGCGCCCCGAGAGAGCCCGCCCCGGGGCGGGGGTCCCTGCTGCGCGACACCGCGGACGGGCTGCGCCACATCGCCGGGGCCCCGCTGCTGCGCGCCGTCGGCCTGGGCTACTTCGCGATCGTGGCGTTCAACGGCATCGACGACGTCGCGCTGGTCTTCCTCGCCACCGACACCCTGCGCGGCGGCGGCTCGGCGGCGGGCCTCCTGCTCGCGGCGGTGGGCGCGGGCCTGCTCGCGGGGTACGCCCTGCTGGGCCGCGCCCGGCGCCCTCTCCCCATGCCGCCCCTGCTCGTCGCCGGCTTCGCCGTGAGCAGCGCGGGGAACCTGCTGACCGGCCTGGCCTGGGCGGTCGCCGCCGCCTTCACGGTCCAGGCGGTCCGCGGGCTGGGCATCGCCGCGATGGACGTCGCCGCGAACACGCTCGTGCAGCGCACCGTCCCGGCCGCCTACCTCTCCCGCGTCTTCGGCACGCTCTACGGCGCGATCGGGGTCGCCGCGGCCCTGGCGTACGTGGGCGGCGGCCTCCTCCTCGACGCCACGGGGCCCCGCGCGGCCCTGGTCGTCGCCGGGGCCGCGGGCCTCCTGGCCACGCTCCTCACCGCCGCCGCCCTCCGCCGCGTCCCGCCCCCCGGCGACCCCGGCGATCCCGGTGACCCCCGCGATCCCGCCAGCCCCGGCGACCTCGCCGGCCCCGGGCCGCCGCCGTCCTGATCCGCTCCCGCGCGCTCACCGGCCGGGAGCGCGCCGGGCCGGATCGCGCGTCCCGGCCGTCCCGGGCGGCCCGCGCCCGCTCCCGCCGTGGGCGGAGGAGGGCCCGGCGCGCGGGACGCCTCAAGCCCGTCCTGCGCGGGCGGCGGGGTCACTCGGCCACGGCGCCGCGCACGCAGTAGGGCTTGGACCACACCGGGCGCTTGCCGATCTCGACGACGACGCCCACGAGGAAGCAGTACCCGAGGTCGGGGTCGAGGCCGCTGACGGTGGTGGTGCGGGTGCCGTTGCCGAGGGCGGTGAGCTGCTTCCCGCCGGGGCGCTGCTGGAGCACCACGGGCAGGTCCTTGGCGTTCGGGGGCAGCCGCCAGGACAGGGCCAGGGACGTGCCGGTGTCGGTGGCGGCGCGGAGCGACCTCGGGCGCACGGCGTCGGCGACGGCCTTGGGCACGCCCGGCTGGCGGGACGGGGAGGGCGTGGGCGTGGGGGAGACCGTCGCGGCGGCGTTGCCGACGGGCCGCGCCGGCGGCTGCTCGCCCCCGCGCGCGTTCACCAGCGCCACGACGCCGACGGCGGTCCCCGCGAGGGCCGCCACCAGGACCGCCCCGGCGATCTGGCGGCGCACCCCCCGGCCGCCGTCCCGCCGCCGCGCGCCGTGACCCGGCTCGGTCACGGCCCCCGGGCGCCCGCCGTCGTACGCCCCGCGCGTCTCGGCCGCCACCGGGCCGTACGGCGCCGCGCCCGCCGCCTCCTGGTGGGAGATGACGGGCGGGACCGCCGGGCCGGGGACGGGGAAGGCGGGACGGCCCGCGTTCGCCGGGGCCGCGTGCGGCCCGCCGTGCCCCCCTGTGTGCCCCCCGGCCCCGCCGTGCTGTCCGGCCCCGCCGTGCTGCCCGGGACGGGGCGCGGCGTGGCCCCCGGAGCCCGGGAACGCGGGCGGCGCGGCCTCGCCCGGGCGCGGCGCGTGCCCCGGCCCCGCGGCCGGCCGGGCGCCCCCGCCGGGTGGGAACCCCCGCGCGGGCCCGGGCGCCGGGAACTCCGGCGTGTACGGCGGGGCGGGCGTCTCCGGCCGGGGCGCGCCGGGCGGGGCCTCCGGGCGCGAGCCGTACGGCGCGGCGGGGCCCGGCGGGGACGCGGGCGAGGGCTCGCCCTCGGGCGGCGTGGCCGGGAAGGCCGGGTCGGCCCCGCCGTACGCCGGGAGGGGGACGGAGGAGGCGCCGGCCAGGTCGGTGACCGGCAGGCCCAGCTCGGCCTGGATGCGCTGGAGGTGCGCGGCGAAGGCGCGGGTGTCGGGGAAGCGGGCCTCGGGGTGCTTGGCCATCGCCCGCAGGATGGCGGCGCACAGGGCCGGGGGAGCGTCGGGGCGGGTGATCGGCGGCGGCTCCTGGCCGATCACGCGCAGCATGAGCGGCGCGATCCCGGTGTCGTTCTCCCGGTAGAAGGCGGGGCGGCCGGCGAGGAGCTGGTACAGCGTGGAGCCGAGGGAGTACAGGTCCGAGGACGGGTCGTGGCTCTTGCCGTTGAGGACCTCCGGCGCGGCGTGCAGCGGCGTCAGCGCGTGCGAGTGCAGCGACACCTCGGCCGAGTCCACCATCCGCGCGACGCCGAAGTCGGCCAGCGCGGGCTCGCCGTACCGCGAGATCAGGATGTTCTGCGGTTTGACGTCGCCGTGGTAGACCCCGGCCTCGTGCACCGCCGCCAGCGCCCCGGCGACCTTGACCCCGATCCGGAGCACGTCGGCGACCGGCAGCGCGCCCTCCCGCGTGATCCGCTCGCGCAGGGAGCCGCCCTCGAAGTACTCCATCGCGATGTACGGCCGGCCCGACTTGGTCATGCCCGTGTCGAGCACGGTGACCACGTTCGGGTGGCCGGTCAGGCGGCTGGTCAGCTTCAGCTCGCGCTGGAACCTGCGCATGACCCGCTGGTCCACCCGGTCCACCGACAGGATCTTCAGCGCCACGATCCGGTCGAGGCGTTCCTGGTGGGCCCGGTACACGACGGCGAAACCGCCCTGCCCGACCTGGTCGAGCACGCGGTAGCCCGGGGCCTCCTCCCGCTGCTCAGCCGTCATCGGCACCTCCCTGGAACACCCGCGCGCGAGCCCCCGCGGCGGGCGTCATGCCCCCTTGTGTCACAAGCGTCCCGGTGAGCCTATCCCGCCACGAGCCACCGCCCGCCCGCGATGAGCGCGGCGAGCGCGAGGATCGCGAACGACCCCACCCAGAGGACCGCGGGCACCGGGGTCAGGCGGGCGAGCTGGTCGGCGTCGGAGTCGCGCGCCCGCCCGCGCCGCCGCTTGGACCGCAGCTCGAACACCGGCCGCACCCCGCCGAACAGCAGGAACCACACCCCCAGGTAGGCGAAGGCCCCCTGCACCTGCGCGGGGGCGTACCACGAGACGAGGAACACGGCTCCGCCGGTGACCAGCAGCGATACGATGCCGAAGACGTTCCGGATCATGACGAGCATGGCGAGCAGCAGCGCCATCATGATCCAGAGCAGCGCGGTGACGTGCCCGGCCGCCAGCAGCCACGCCCCGAGGAACCCCAGCGCCGAGGGCGTGACGTATCCGGAGAACGCGGTCGCCACCATCCCCGGGCCCGTGGGCCGCCCCTTGGAGACGGTGACCCCGGAGGTGTCGGAGTGCAGGCGGATGCCCGTCAGCGTGCGCCCGGTGAGCACGGCGACCAGCGCGTGCCCGCCCTCGTGCGCGATGGTGACGACGTTGCGCGCCACCCGCCACGCGGGGCGGTAGGCCACGATCGCCAGCGCGGCGGCGGCGGTCGCGAGCACGACCTGCCAGGGCGGGTCCGGCTGGGTGCCGAGCACCCGCTCCCAGACGTCGCCGAGGTCGTCACCGAGGTTGCCGCCGGGGCCGGGGGAGTTCACGAATGAGTACCTTGTCATGCGGAGGGGACCATGGTCGGGCGAGCGGATGACGTCGTACGGCTTTCGCGGGCGCGCGCCCAGCTCCTCCACCGCCCGGACGACCGCCCGGAGATCGCCGATCTCGTGCGGCGGATGCCGGCCGTGCAGGCGCAGGACACCGCGGCGGCGGCGCTCGCCCTCCGGGCCCGGGCGCGGGGGATCACCACCGCGATGGTGGACGCCGCCCGGGACGACAGATCCATCGTACGCGCGTGGGGCCCGCGCGGGACGATCCACTACGTCGCCGCCGACGATCTTCCGTGGCTGCTGCCGCTCGTGGGCCCGCCGTACGAGAACCGGTCGCTGCGCCGCCTGCGGCAGGAGGGCGTGACCGGCCCGTACGACGCGGTCGTGCCCGCGCTGGCGGGCCGGGGGCCGCTGACCAGGGAGGAGCTGGGGGAGCGGCTGCGGGTCCTCGGCGTCGTGGCCGCGGGGCAGGGGATCGTGCACCTGGCGACGCTGGCCGCGTGCCGGGGCGCGGTGCTGCTCGGGCCCGACCGCGGCGGCGGGCCGACGTACGTCCACGCGGCCGACTGGCTGGGGCGGGAGATCGCCTTCGAGCCCGACCGGGACCGCGCCCTCGCGGAGCTGGCCCGGCGCTACCTGCGCTCGCACGCCCCGGCCGGGCCGGAGGACCTGGCCGCCTGGTCCGGGCTGCCCCTCGGCGAGTGCCGCCGCGCGTGGCGGCTCGCGGACCTCGGGGACCCCGGCCCGACCGGCGCGGCCGGCGGCGCGGATGGTTCGGATGGTTCGGACGGTTCGAACGGTCCGGAGGGCTCGGACGGTTCGGAGGGCGGCGCGGAGGGGCGGCCCGGGGTGCGGCTGCTGCCGGCGTTCGACGAGTACCTGCTCGGCTGGCGCGACCGCGGCCCGGTCCTGCCCGCGCGGCACGCGGCCCGGGTGCACCCCGGCGGCGGCATCCTGCGCGCCACGGTCACCGAGGACGGCCTGGTCACGGGCACCTGGCGGCGGCCAGGGGGGCGCGTGGAGATCGACCCCTTCGACCCGCCGGGCCCGGACGCGAGCGCGGAGATCGCCGACATCGCGCGGTTCACAACCGCCCCCTAGATCGTTACATTGACCAGAACCGCGTTCGGTTCTAGGGGGCCGCCCATGGACTTCCGTGTCGTCTCCGCTCTCCGCCGCCACGCCCGGACCCGGGGGGACGCCCCCGCGATCACCGGCGGCGGGCGCACGCTCACCTACGCGGACCTGGACCGCCGTTCCGGCCGGGTCGCCCGGGCCCTGCTCGCCCGCGGCCTCGGCCCCGGCTCCCGCGTCGCCTACCTGGGCCGCAACGCCCCGGAGTTCTTCGAGCTGCTGTACGGCGCCGCCAGGATCGGCGCGGTGACCGTACCGCTGAACTGGCGCCTCACCCCCGGCGAGATCGCCGCGATCACCGCCGACGCCGGGGCCGCCCTGACCGTCGTGGACCCGGAGTTCGCCGGGGCGGCCGGGGCCGACACTTCCGCGATCACGCTGGGCGGGCCGTACGAGTCCTGGGTGGCGGCGCACCCGGCGGAGGACCCCGGGCACGCGGGCGGCCCGGACGACGTCGTCGTGCAGTTCTACACGAGCGGGACCACGGGGGTGCCCAAGGGCGTCCAGCTCACCGAGCGCAACCTCTCCATGGCCGAGCTGGTCGCGGCGCGGTGGCGGCTCGACGGGACCGCGGTGAGCCTGGTGGCGATGCCGCTGTTCCACATCGGCGGCAGCGGGTGGGCCCTGGTCGGCCTGTGGGCGGGCGCCCACCTCGTGCTCGCCCGCGACGTGGACCCGCCCGCGATCGTGGAGCTGATGGAGTCGGCGAGGGTCACCAACGCCTTCCTGGTCCCGGCGGTGCTCCGGCTCCTGTGCGCGGTGCCCGGGGCCGCGCGGCGCGACCACTCGGCGCTGCGGGCGATCCTGTACGGCGCCTCGCCCATCACCACCGACGTGCTCCGCCAGGTGATGGAGGTCTTCCGCGCGCCGCTGTTCCAGCTCTACGGCATGACCGAGACGACCGGCGCGATCGTCCAGCTCGACCCGGAGGACCACGGGCGGCCGCACCTGCTGCGCGCGGCGGGCCGGCCGTACGACTGGGTGGAGCTGAGGATCGTGGACCCGGCGGGGGAGGAGGAGCTGCCGCCCGGCCGCGTGGGCGAGGTCTGGACGCGCTCGATCCAGAACACGCCGGGCTACTGGCGGCGCCCGGAGGAGACCGCGCGGACGCTGCCGGGGGAGGGCTGGCTGCGCACCGGCGACGCGGGGTACCTCGACGAGGAGGGCTACCTGTTCCTCACCGACCGGATCAAGGACATGATCGTCACCGGCGGCGAGAACGTGTACCCGATCGAGGTCGAGGAGGTGCTCGCCGGCCACCCCGGGATCGCGGACGTCGCGGTGATCGGCGTGCCCGATCCGGTCTGGGGGGAGGCGGTCAAGGCGATCGTCGTGCCGGTCCCCGGCTCCGCCCTGACCGAGGCGGACGTGCTGGAGTACGCCAGGGCGCGGCTGGCCGGCTTCAAGCGCCCGCGCTCGGCGGACTTCGCGGCGGCGATCCCGCGCAACCCCAGCGGCAAGATCCTCAAGAGGGAGCTGCGCGAGCCGTACTGGAAGGACGCCGGGCGCGGCGTCTCCTGAGGCCGAGGGCGCCCGCCGTACGGCATCGCGGCCCGTGCCCCGCGTGGTGACGCGCGCGGGCCGGGGCCGAGGGGGGAGAGTGGACCCATGAGCGAACCACTGCGCGTCGGACTGATCGGGTACGGCACGGCGGGCGAGTTCTTCCACGCGCCGCTGATCGCGACCACGCCCGGGATGGTGCTGGACACGGTCGTGACCGGGAACGAGGAGCGGCGGCGGCGGATCCTCGCGGCCCATCCCGGGGCGAGGGTGGTGCCGGAGGCGGAGCGGCTGTGGGATTCGGACGGCCCCGTGGACCTGGTGGTGGTGGCCGCGCCGAACCGGGCGCACGTGCCGCTGGCCCGCGCCGCGCTGGAGGCCGGGCGGCCCGTCGTCGTGGACAAGCCGATCGCTCCGACCGCCGCCGAGGCCGCGGAGCTGGACGCCCTCGCCCGCGAGCGGGGGCTGCTCCTGAACGTGTTCCAGAACCGGCGCTGGGACGGCGACTTCCGCACGCTGCGGGACCTGGCCGGGTCCGGGGAGCTGGGCGAGGTGCGGCGGTTCGAGTCGCGCTTCGAGCGCTGGCGGCCCGCGCCGAAGCCCGGCTGGCGCGAGCAGGGCGACCCCGCGCAGGCCGGCGGCGTGCTGTACGACCTGGGCAGCCACCTGGTGGACCAGGCCCTGGTGCTGCTGGGCCCGGCCGCGGCGGTGTACGCCGAGCGGGACCACCGGCGGCCCGGGGTCAAGACCGACGACGACGTGTTCATCGCGCTCCACCACGAGAACGGCGCCCGCTCCCATTTGTGGGCGAGCGCGGTGGCCGGGCAGCTCGGGCCCCGGTTCCGGGTGCTGGGCTCGGAGTCGGCCTACGTGAAGCACAGGATGGACCCGCAGGAGGCGGAGCTGCGGGCCGGCGGGCGGCCGGGCGGGCCCGGGTGGGGCGCGGAGCCGCGGGATCGGTGGGGGCTGCTCGGGGCGGGCGACGACGTCAAGCCCGTGGAGACGCTGCCCGGCGACTACCCGGCGTTCTACCGCGGGGTGGCCCGGGCGCTCCGCGAGGGCGGGCCCGGCCCGGTCCCGGCGGCTGACGCCGTGCGCGTGATGGAGGTGCTGGACGCGGCCCGCGAGTCGGCCGCCGCGGGGACCGTGGTCACGCTCGCGGGCGGGGCCGGCTGACGGCCTCGGGTGGTGGACGGGCGGGGCCGGCTGACGGCCTCGGGTGGTGGACGGGCGGGGGTGGTGGACGAGCGGGAGTGGTGGACGGGCTCGGATGGCGGAGGGGCTCACGGACGGGGTGGCGGACGGGCTCGCCGGCGGGCCGGACGAGGGGCTCGCCGCGGCGGCTACCCCTGCAGGATGACGTAGGCGAACACGATGAATCCGACCACGACCAGCAGGGTCAGCAGGCTCTGCTTGATCCAGTCGCGGAAGTTGGAGGCGGCGCGGGCGCGGTAGGACGTGAACATCGAGCGCGCCTCGCTCGCGCGCTCGAACAGGCGGCCGATCGTTATCCCGACGATGACGGCGACCACCAGGATGATGAACGAGGACATGTCACCACTCCTCCGGATCTGCGATCAGTGATGATCAGAGCGTGATGGTCCATCCCTCTGCATATCGGCATCCGCCCCCGCCGCGCCACGTACAGAGGGCAACAAAATGCGCACCTCCCGCCACATAGGAGCGGCCGAAATCCGGGAACTCCCGCCGGACCTGCGCCGACGCCTCCAGTCCGGGAACGCGCGGCGAACGCGTATTTCTCCTCACTCGCGCCCCCGGCCGCGCCCGGGCGACCGCGGTCCCGAATCCAGGCCGCTCCGGCGGGGCCGGTGAGACGGCGAACGCCCGGCGCGTCCGCGGGGGACGGCCGGGCGTTCGTGATGCTCGTGATGCTCGTTATGCCTGTTATGCCCGCGATGTCCGGGCGTCCGGCGGGCCCGGGCGCCGGGCGCCCGGTCGCTCGCGTCGCGGCCGGCGTTTTCGGGCCGGGGGGAAGGTCAGGCGGCCGGCGGGGGGACGATCTCGGAGATCTCGGCGAGGTCGTCCTCGGTGGGCTCCCACGCGCCGGCGGCGGCGTTGGCCCTGACCTGCTCCGCCGAGGTGGCGCCGGCGATCACCGAGGCGCAGCCGGGGATCGCCGCCAGGCCGCCGATCGCGACCTCCAGGATCGTGCGGTCGTGCTTCTCCGCCCAGCCGATCAGGGCCTCGACCTTGTCGATCTTCTCGGGGGTGATGTACCCCTCGCGCGTGGCCAGCCGGCTGCCCGCCGGAGGCTCCTGGCCCCGCCGTACCTTGCCCGTGAGCAGGCCGTTGGCCAGCGGGAAGTACGGCAGGACGCCCAGGCCGTAGTGGCGCGCGGCGGGCACGACCTCGGCCTCGGCGCCGCGCTCCAGCAGCGACCAGTGGTTCTGCGCGGAGATGAACGGGGTCGTGCCGAGCCGCTCGGCCACGTGCGCGGCCTCGGCGATCTGCCAGCCGGCGAAGTTGGAGTGGCCGATGTAGCGCACCTTGCCCTCGCGGACCAGCTCGTCCAGCGCGGCCAGGGTCTCCTCGATCGGCGTCACCGGGTCCGGCGAGTGGATCTGGTACAGGTCGATGTGGTCCGTGCGGAGGCGGCGCAGGGAGGCCTCCACCGCGCGGCGGACGTACATCCGGCCGCCCTTGGCCCCGGCGGCCGGGCCGTACCCCATGTCCACCGCCTGGTAGCCGAACTTGCTCGCCAGGACTATCTGGTCGCGGCGCTTGCCGAGGACCTCGCCGAGGGCCTCCTCCGAGCCGCCGTTGTCGCCGTAGATGTCGGCCGTGTCGAAGAGGGTGATCCCCGCGTCGATCGCGGCGTCGACGACCTCGCGCGTGGCGTCCATCCCGATCCGCCCGCCGAAGTTGTTGCAACCCAGCCCCACCACGGAGACCATGAGGCCGGAGTCGCCCAGTGCTCGATATCGCATGAGATCGACTCTAGGGGCGCGCCGGATGCCGCGTGCGCGGGGGTCCTACCCCTTGCGGTGGGCGTACGCCTCGCGCGCCGCCGCCGCGACCTCCTCCGCCCCCGCCCCGGACGCGGCCGCCGAGGCGGCGGCGACCGCCCCCTCCACCAGCGGGGCGTCGGCGAACAGCGCCGTGCCCGGGGCGTCGAGGAGGTACGTCTTCACGGTCAGGACCGCGCTGCCCAGGTCGGCGAGCAGGACCACCCCGTCGCCGGAGTCCGCGCGCGACACGGCCCCGGCGACCAGTTCCGCGCTCGTGCCGAGCCCGCCCCCGGAGTCGCCGCCCGCGGGTTCCACCCTCACCCGGTCCAGGCCCAGCGTGCGGGCCAGCTCGGCGGTCCCCTCCGCCAGCGCCCGGCTGTGCGAGACGATCACCACGCCGACCGTCACGCGCGGACGTCCCTGGCCGCCGTGACCAGCGCGCGGATCAGCAGCGCCGTCGAGGCCGCGCCCGGGTCCAGGTGGCCCACGCTGCGCTCGCCCAGGTAGCTGGCCCGCCCCTTGCGGGCGCGCAGGGTCATCGTGCTCTCCGCGCCGGTCGTCGCGGCGTCCGCCGTCACCTCCAGGTCGCACGTCTCCTCGTACGCCTTCACCGCCGGCTCCAGCGCGTCCACCATCGTCTTGTCGCCCACGGCCGCCCCGCCGAGCTTGCGCACCGCGTCGCACCCGGCCCGCAGCGCCGCCGCCAGGTCGCCGGACTCGTCCAGGGACCTGCCCATGGCCCGCAGCGCCCCGCCGTACAGCGGCCCGGACGCCCCGCCGGTCTTGGCGATCAGCGCCTTGCCCGCGGCGGCCAGCACCTCGCCCGCGGTCGCCGTCTCCCCGAGGTCCTCCACGGCCTGGAGCGCCGCCCGCATCCCCCGGTCCAGGTTGTGCCCGTGGTCGCCGTCGCCGATGGCCGAGTCGAGCTGGGTCAGCCGATCCCGGTCGGCCGCCACCCGCGCCGCCGCCTCCCGCACCCAGGCCCGGCACACCTCCGCGTCCGGCCGCACCGATTCCCTCACGTCGCCCTCACGCTCCCTCGAACCCCGGTCCTCCGGCCCGCCCCGTCAACCGGGGCGATCTCCCCCTACCCGCCACGCCGCCCCTCCCACCCGCCCCCGGCCGTACGGCCAGGGCCCGCGGCGGCGCACGCCGTACGGCCAGAGCCCGGGCGGGGCCCGCGGTCAGCGGCCCCAGCGCAGGGCGGGGGTCTCGACGGGGGCGTCCCACAGGCGCAGCAGCTCGGGGGTGAGGCGGCAGACGGTGATCGAGAAGCCGGTCATGTCCAGGCTGGTCACGTAGTTCCCCACCAGGGAGCGGGCGATCGTGGCGCGGCCCCGCAGGCGGCGGGCCACCTCGCCGAAGGCGACGTACAGCTCGGCCAGCGGGGTCCCGCCCATGCCGTTGACCATGACGAGCAGGTCGCCGGACAGCGGCAGGTCGGCCTCGATCGCCGTGAGCGCCCGGTCGACCAGCTCCGCCGCCGGGGCGAGCGGGGCGCGTTCGCGGCCGGGCTCGCCGTGGATGCCCACGCCCAGCTCGACCTGGTCGTCAGGCAGGTCGAAGCCGGGGCGGCCGGTCGCGGGCACGGTCGCGGCGGACAGGGCCACGCCGAACGAGCGCGACCGCTCGTTCACCTCCCGCGCGACCGCCGCCACCGCCGGAAGGCCCGCCCGCTCCTCGGCCAGCGCCCCGGCGATCTTCTCGGCGAACACCGTGGCGCCCGTGCCGCGCCGCCCGGCCGTGTGGGTGCTGTCCTCGACCGCCACGTCGTCGTCGATCAGCACGGACTCGACGGCCACGCCCTCGTCGGCCGCCAGCTCCGCGGCGAGCTGGAAGTTGAGCACGTCGCCGGTGTAGTTCTTGACCAGGTGGAGCACGCCCGTCCCGCCGTTCACGGCGAGCGTGGCCGCCAGGATCTGGTCGGGCACCGGCGAGGTGAAGACCTCCCCGGGGCAGGCCGCGTCGAGCATCCCCGGCCCGACGAACCCGGTGTGCAGCGGCTCGTGCCCCGACCCGCCCCCGGACACGAGCGCCACCTTGCCCCGCACGGGCGCGTCCCCGCGTACGGCGAAGCGCCCCTCGGCGTCCACCCGTAGTCCGGGGTGGGCGGCGGCCAGCCCGCGCAGGGCGTCGGGGACCACGTCCTCCGGCGCGTTGATGACCTTCTTCACCGTTCGATCGTGACACGGCCGGGCCGGGCCCGGCCAGCATCCGCCGGGGGCGGTTCGGAAGCGGTCCCGGGAGGTCCCCGCGATGTTTCCCGGGCGTCCCCGCGACGCGCCCCGCGCCGGTCCGGAAAAGGTCCCGGGCGGGCTCCGGAGCCGGGGCGCGCAGCCGAAAGCTTCGGTCGTGATTCATCGTGCTCCCGGCAAATCCCGAGGTCGTCGGCGAACCCGTTGATAGCGTCCGCAACAGGTCCAACGACTCCCACCGGCCAGAATCACGGAGGTGTCCCGTGCGCTCGCTCGCCCGTATCGCGGCGCTCCTGTCCGGTTGCGTGCTGCTCGCGGCCGCGCCCCCCGTCACCGCCGGAGCGGCGCGCACCGCGCCCGTGCCGCCCGCCGGAGGCGCGGGGGCCGCGGCGGGCGCGCCGGGGGCGGGCCCGCGGCCGGTCGCGGGGGTCCGCGCGGGCCGTTACGTGGCGCTCGGGGACTCGTTCACCGCCGGTCCGCTCATCACGCTGCCGCCCGGGGAGAACCCCGGCTGCCTGCGGTCCAGCCTCAGCTACCCGGTGCTGGTCGCGCACGCCCTGCGCATGCCGTACACCGACGCGAGTTGCTCGGGCGCGCAGACCCGGCACATGACCGAGGCGCAGATCTTCCCCGGCCCCAACAAGCCGCAGTTCGACTCGCTCACCCGCGACACCACGCTCGTGACCGTGGGCATCGGCGGCAACGACATCGGCTTCACCGAGATCGTGCTCACCTGCGGCCTGCTCAGCCCCACCGATCCCAAGGGCGACCCGTGCCGCCGCCACTACGCCCCCGCCGGAGGAGGGGACCGGCTGGCCCGGCGCATCGCCGTGACCTCGCGCCGAATCGACCGCGTGCTCCACGGGATCCGCGTGCGCTCGCCGCACGCCCGGATCCTGCTCGTCGGCTACCTGCGGGTGCTCCCGCCGGCGCGCGGCTGCTACCCCGACGTCCCCGTCGCGGCCGGCGACGTGCCCTACCTCGACGGCATAGAGCGTCGCCTGAACGCGATGCTCGCGGCCAGGGCCGCCGCCAACCGGGTCACCTTCGTCGACGTCTACGACCCCGGCCACGACGTCTGCGCCCCGGCCTCCGTCCGCTGGGTCGAGGGCGTCTTCAAGGCCAAGGGCTACCCCGTCCACCCCAACGCCGCCGGCATGCGGGCCACCGCCGACCGGATCCTCGCCGTCCTGAGCCGCTGACCCGCCGGGCGGGCCGTGCCCCCGGCCCGCCGTGCGGCCGCGCGGGGCGCCGCGGGCTCCGCCGGGCCTCCGGCACCGCGGGGGGGGCGGGCCGCGGGGCGTGGCGTCAAGACTCCGGGAAGCGCTGGTCAAGCCCAGGTTTGACGCCCTTGTGGTCGCGGTAGGTAAGCGGCGACTACAAAGTGTAGTCAAGGGGGTTCCCCTCGCTCCGATAGGAGATCTCGATGCGCCTCACCGCAGCACTGGCCGGCGGCCTCCTGGCCGCGACGGCCGCCTTCGCCGCCGCCCCCGCCGCGTCGGCGGACGCCCTCGCGGTCCCGGGCGTCACCGCCAAGGAATGCCGGGACGGAGGCGGTGAGCCCCGCCTGTGGGGCTGGGTCCTCAAATGCACCGGCGGCATCCACCACGGGCAGCCGATCACCTAGCCCCGGCGCCCCGCCGACCCCACCCTGGAAGGCGGGCCCCTCCCCGGGGCCCGCCTTCCCCACGCCCCGAGCCGCCCCACGCCCCGGGCCGCCGGACGCCCCGGGCAGCCGGTACGGCCTCCCGGCCGCGACGGGCCCGGGCGGTTCGCGCGCCCGCGTGGCCGGCCGGCGGCGGCACGACCCGGTGAGAGGCCTCGCGACGCCGTTCCCGGGAGGAGGTGTCAGGAGTGTGGCGGGGTGGTTTACGGGGGGTTGTCAACCTGGGACGGGGGCGGGGCGTCTACGGAACGTCGGGGTCGCCGTACCGGGAGTCGCCGTATGAAGGGGATCGCGCTCGGGATCGTGCTGGTCGCCGCCGCCGTCGCGGGGTGCGGGGGAGGGGCGCCGGCGCCGGATGCCACGGTCACCGTGACGGCGCGGGAGAGCCCGCCGCCGGAGAGCCCGCCGCCCGCCCCCACCCCGACCGGGGCGCCGCCCGCCGCCGGGAGGAAGGCGCTGCCCGACGTCGTGGGCATGAACCTGCAGGAGGCGCAGGACACCATGCAGGCGGCGGGGTTCTTCGTGCTGAACGACAAGGACGCCACGGGCAAGAACCGGTTCCAGGTCAACGACCGCAACTGGGTCGTGACGCGGCAGGAGCCGCCCGCCGGGGAGGAGGTCCCCCCGGAGACGCCGGTCACCCTCTGGGCCAAGAAGATCGGCGAGTGACGTCCGGGCGGGCCCGGGGATGTCACGACGCCGTCCGGGCGGTCTCGTCGTCCACGAGGGCCGCGGGGCGTTCCAGCGGGCCGCACGCGGGCGGGATCTCCGGGCCGCTGCGCAGGACGCGCATGTACCAGGTGAGGAGCGCGTCCAGCGCGCGGGCCCGCTCCGCCTCGCTCTCCTCCTCGGCCGCGCACTCCAGGGCGTACTCCCGGAGCAGGTCGTGGAAGGCGAAGCGCCCGGACTCGCACTCCTCCACCAGGTGCGCGGCGGCCAGCCTCCGCAGCAGCCGGTCGGTCTCGGCGGGGGAGGTACCGGCCAGGGAGGCGGCGGCCTCGGGCGTGAAGACGGGGCCGGGGATCAGGCCGAGCAGGCGGAACAGCCGCCGCGACGGCGGGTCCAGCCGGTGGTACGACAGGTCGAACGCGCCGCGGACCGTCGCCTCCGGGTCGCCGTGGACCGCCAGCATCGACAGCCGGGCGACGGTCAGCCGGTGCACCTGCCCGGCGATGTCGCGCCCGGGGCGGCCGAGGATGTCGGCGGCCGCGATGCGCAGCGCCAGCGGCAGGTAACCGCAGGTCCGGGCCAGCTCCCGGGCGGCCTCGGGCTCGGCGGCCAGCCGCTCGGCGCCCAGTATGCCGCCGACGAGGGCGACCGCCTCGTCCGGCGACAGCATCCCGAGGGGGATCGGGACCGCCCCGTCCCTGGCGACGAGCCCGGCGAGCTGCTGCCGGCTCGTGATCACCGTCACGCACTGCCGGCCCCCGGGCAGGAGGGGGCGGACCTGCTCCACGCTGCCGGCGTTGTCCAGCACCACGAGGAGCCTGCGGTCGGCGAGCAGGCTGCGGTACGCCGCGCCGGCCTCGTCCACCGAGTCCGGGACGCGGTCGGCGGGGACCCCGAGCGCGCGCAGGAACCGGCCCAGCGCCTCGATCGGCCGCAGCGGCCGCCTCGGCGAGTGGCCGTGCAGGTCGACGTAGAGCTGCCCGTCCGGGAAGCGGGGGCGCGCCCGGTGCCCCCAGTGCACCGCCAGCGCCGTCTTCCCGGCGCCGCCCGGCCCGGTCACCACGGCGATCGCCACGGTCTCCCCGGCCGCGACCGCGTCCAGGGCGCGCAGCTCGCCCTCGCGCCCGGTGAAGTGGCCGGGCTCCGACGGGAGCTGCGCCGGCACGGCCGCCGGCGCCGCCCGCACGGCGGCCGAGGGGACGTCCGGCACCGCCGGGCCGGCCGGGGCGGCCGTGCCGCGCGCGGCGGCGGAACGGGCCGAGGCGGCCGCGCCCGCCATGATCCACGCGGGCGGGCCTGACGCGCCCGCCGCCCCGGTGAGGATCCGCTGGTGGAGCTGCCGCAGCTCGGGCCCGGGGTCCAGGCCCAGCTCGTCGACGAGGCGGCGGCGGGTGCGCTCGTACCGGTCCAGCGCGTCCACCCGGCGGCCGGCCCGCCACAGCGCCGTCATGAGCAGGCCCACCAGCCCCTCCCGGAAGGGGTGCTCGGTGACGAGCGCGATCAGCTCGGGGATCAGCACGGCGTCCCGCCCGGCCCGGGTCTCGACGTTCAGGCACTCCTCGGTGACGGCCAGGCGCTCCTCGCCGAGGGTGTCCCGCAGCCGGTCCAGCAGTTCCCCGCCGGTGATCCCGGCCAGCGGCTCGCCCCGCCACAGCGCCACGGCGCGGCGGAGCCCGGCGGCCCTGGCCTCGTCCGGCTCCATGTCCCGCGCGCGGGTGACGAGCGCCCGGAACTCGTGCACGTCCACCTGCTCCGCCGGCAGGTCGAGCAGGTAGCCCTGCGGGCTGTACGAGATCTTGGCGCCGGTCCCGGACAGGAGCCGCCGGAGCCGTGAGACGTAGCCCTGGACCAGGCCCCGCGCCCCCTCCGGAGCCCGTTCTCCCCACAGCGCCTGGATGAGCCGTTCGACCGGCACCGTCCGGCCGGTCTCCAGCGCCAGCAACGCGAGCACGGCCCGCTGCCGTGGCGGGCCGAGAGGCACCTCCTGGCCTCCCTGCCACGCCTGAACCACCCCAAGCAGCCTGATTTTCAGGGCGTGCGCCGGGGAACTTTCCCGCATTTCGCTCTCCGTCATGCCGAGTCGCGGCCACAGGCCGTCGTGTCAGAAGTGCGTGCCGTAGTCCAGTCGGATTCCTGGTCAGTTCCAGTGCTCGTCCAGCGCCCCTCGCCAGCATGAAGCGGAATTGCCGCGCATTTGGCCTAGATCAGGCCATTTGTGAGTCCTGGAAAGGGGCAAACGTGTCCTCTCCTCACGACGTGGTGAGCGCATTCGCGGAGGTGGCCGGGCGATCGCCGGACCACCCGGCGATCGCGCACGACGGCCGGCCGCTCAGTTACGCCCTACTGGACGCCTGGGCGCGGGCGACGGCTCACCGGCTGGGCCCGGAGCCGGGTGTGGTCGGCGTGGTCACCTCCCGATCGGCGGCGACCGTCGCCGGCCTGCTCGGCGTGCTGGCGGCCGGCGGGACGTACTGCCCGATCGACCCGGCCTGGCCGGAGCCGCGGCGGCGGGCGCTGCTCCGGGCGAGCGGATGCCGACAGGTCCTCGTCCCCGAGGCCGGCCTCCCCCTGCCCGCGGGCGTGCGCGCGGTGGAGCTCCCCCCGGAGCCCGGGGACGGAGGCGGGATCCCGGCGTGGGCCGAGCTCGCCGCGCCCGAGCCCGGCGAACCGGCGTACATCCTGTTCACCTCCGGCTCGACGGGGGAGCCCAAGCCCGTGGCGACCCCCCGGAGGGCGATCGCCACCGTGGCCGCCGCCCTGCGGGACCTGTTCGGCCTGACGCCCGCGGACCGCGTGCTGCAGTTCGCGTCGCTGAACTGGGACACCTCCTTCGAAGAGATCATTCCCACGCTCACGGCGGGCGCCACGCTGGTCTTCCACGGGCACGCCCACTCAGGTTCGTTCCGGCGCGTGCTGCGGATGATCGAGGACGAGGGGATCACCGTCCTCGACCTGCCCTCGGCGTACTGGCACGAGCTGGTCCGGCACCTGGCCGAGGAGCGGGCGGCCCTGCCGGCGTGCGTGCGGCTCGTCGTCATCGGCGGCGAGGCGGTCAGCGCCGCCCGGCTGGCGGACTGGCGCGAGCTCGGCACCGGCGGGGTCCGGCTCCTCAACACCTACGGCTGCACCGAGACCACGCTGATCACCCACGCCGCCGACCTGCACGGGCCACGAGCCCCGCGCCGGGAGACGCCCTGGCGGGCCGGGGACCGGGTGCCGATCGGGCACGCCCTCCCGCACGTCCGCGAGCACGTCACCGCCGAGGGCGAGCTGCTCGTGGGCGGCCCGGCGCTGGCGCTGGGCTACCCGGGCCTGCCGGAGGCGACCGCCGCGCGGTTCGCCGTCCTGGACGCGGGGGCCGGCCCCGAGCGGTGGTTCCGCACCGGGGACCGGGTGAGCCGGGCCCCGGACGGCGGGCTCGTCCACGAGGGACGGCTCGACCACGAGCTCAAGGTGCGCGGGATCCGGGTCGACCCCGGCGAGGTCGAGGCGCACCTCTGCGGCCACCCCGGGGTCGCCGCCGCGGCGGTGACCGGCGTGAGCAGCGGCGACCACACCACCCTCGTGGCCTACGTCGTGCCGCGCGCCCCCGGCTCGGCGCCGGCCGCCGGCGTCCTGGCGTATCTGCGCGACCGCGTGCCGGCCCACCTGGTGCCCGGCCGGATCGCGGTCGTCCCCGACCTCGTGCACACGTCCAGCGGAAAGGTCGACCGCGCCGGCACGCACCGGCGTCACGCGTCGGCTGTCAAAGGAGGCGATTCGATGAATGTAGACGCGGTGTCCGACATTTTCCGGCGCGTCCTGGAGAACGCCGAAGTCAGCGCGGATTCCGATTTCTTCGTGATCGGCGGCGACTCGCTGCTCGCGACGCGCGTGCTGAGCGCGATCGCCCGGACGTGGGGCGTGGAACTGGAATTCGACGATTTCCTGGACGCGCCGACGCCCGGCGCGCTCGCCAAGAAGATCGCGAGCCTGGCATGAGCGTCGTCGTGGTGGGCGCGGGCCTGGCCGGGCTGACCGCCGCCACCGAACTCGCGGCCCGCGGCGTCGAGGTCACGGTCCTGGAGGCCCGCGACAGGGTCGGCGGGCGCACGCGCGGCCTGGAGGTCGCGCCGGGGAGCTGGGTCGACGCGGGCGCCGCCTACCTGGGCGACCGGCACACCGAGCTGACCTCGCTGCTGGCCGCGCTGGACCTGAAGACCACGCCCACGGCGATGACCGGGGCCAGCCGCTTCGCCCTGGGCGGCGGTGACCGGACCCGCGAGGGCCGCTTCCCGCCGCTGTCGGCCGTCGCGCTCGGCGACCTGTTCGACGCGCTCGACGAGCTGACCCGCGCCGTCCGCCCCGACGCCCCCTGGCTGTCGGCCGGCGCGGCCGCCCTGGACGCCCGCACGGCGGCCGACTGGGCGCGCGAGCGCCTGCGCCACCCCGACGCGCGGCTGTTCTTCCCGCTGTTCCTCGGCGAGATGATGGCCGCCGACCCGGCGGACGTGTCGGTCCTGCACATGGCCTTCTACCTGCGCTCGGGCGGCGGCGTCAGCTACCTGAACGCCTTCGAGGGCGGCGCCCAGGAGTACCGGGTCGCCGGCGGCGCCCACCAGATCTGCGTACGGCTGGCCGCCGCCCTCGGCGACCGGGTACGGCTCGGCGAGCCGGTGCGCGCGATCCACCAGGACGCCGGCGGCGTCACGGTCACCACCGCCGCCGGGTCCGTGCGGGGCCGCGCGGCCGTGGTCGCGGTGCCCCCGGCGCTCACCGCCGCCATCGACCTCCGGCCGGGCCTCCTGGCGCCGCGCGCGGCCGGCGGCCCGGGCTGCGCGGTCAAGACGCACCTGGTCTACCCGGCGCCGGCCTGGCGCGAGCAGGGCCTGAGCGGCTGGTCGGTCAGCGCCGAGGGCCCGCTCCTGTCCACCGTGGACGACTCCCCGGAGGACGGCGGGCCGGGCGTGCTCACGGGCTTCGTCACCGGGCGCGAGGCGCACCGGTTCGCGGCTCTGGACCCGCGCGAGCAGCGGGAGAGGGCGGTCGCCCAGGCCGCCCGGCTGTTCCCCGGGCTTCCCGAGCCGATCGGGTTCCACGCCACCGACTGGGTCCACGAGACCTACAGCCGGGGCTGTTACGCGGCCCTCTTCGGGCCGGGCGACTGGACGCGGCTCGGGCCGCGCCTGACCGCCCCGCACGGGCGCGTGCACTGGGCCGGAACGGAGACCAGCACCGAGTTCTTCGGCCTGATGGAGGGCGCGGTGCGCTCGGGACACCGGGCGGCCGCGGAAGTCATCGCAACGTGGAGGGACACCCATGTCTGACACCCCCCCGACCCCGACCCCGGCCCCGATCCCGGCGGCCGCGGCCGCGAGCGGGCCCGCCGCCGAGGCCCCGGCCCCGGCGGGCACGTCGATCGCCCCGCCGGCGGTGCGCCGGCGGCTGATGACCGAGCCGGACCTCGGCGCCGGCAACTTCCTCCAGCACGCGCTGGAGAGCAACCCGCATCGGTCGGTGCCCTTCGTCTACGACCACCGCGCCGACCACCGCGGCCGCGTGGTCCTGCGCGGCCACAGCCTGGAGGACCTGGCCGCGATGCGCGACCGGTACGCCGCCTGGTACCACGCCAACGGCGTACGGCCCGGCGAGCCCGTCGGGATCGTGGTGGCCGAGGGCCTGGAGCCGCTGATCCACTTCCTGGCGCTCACCGCGCTCGGGGCCATCCCGGCGATGGTCAACGACGCGATGCGGCCCGACATCATGGTCCGCTACCTGAACCACGTCGGCGTCGCCGGCATCGTCGCCGACGACACCACCCGGCTCCAGCTCGCCTACCGGGGCGACCCGCGCAACCGGCCCCGGTTCATCGCCCTGGCCTCGGAGGTCCGCGCCCACGACGCCGGGCGGTCCGCGCTCCCCGGGGCGTACCCCCACCGGCACGCGCCGGACGACATCGTGGCGCTGATCCACTCCTCCGGCACCACCGGCGTGCCCAAGTCCACCACGCTCGGCCACCGCTCCTTCTGGGACGGCAAGCAGCCGCGCATGGTGCGGTTCCCGGCCGAGCCGTACGACCGCCTCATGTCGCTCATGCCGCACACGCACGCCGGCGGGCTCAGCTACTTCCTCACGGCGGTGCTCCTCGGCCTGCCCACGGTGATCATGTCGGACTGGCGGCGAGCCGTCGTGGAGCCGGTCATGGAGGCGTTCCAGCCCACCATGGTCGCCTCCTTCCCGCGCACCTTCGTCGAGCTGGCCACCGGGGAGCTGCCGGTCAAGGGGGCCGCGAAGGTCCACTCCTGGTTCAACACCGGCGACAGCGCCCACTACGGGCACATCAGGCGGCTGGTCCAGCTCGGCGAGCGGCCCGCGGGCCTGATCAAGCCGTGGCTGCTGCCGGCCGGCGCGGCCGCGGACCAGCCGCTCCCCGGCTCCCAGTTCGTCGACGGGCTCGGCTCCTCCGAGATGGGGATGGCCCTGTTCGGCCAGGTGTTCACGCCCGAGACCCCGCGCGACGACCGGTGCGTGGGCAGGGCGCAGGAGGCCGTGATCAAGGCGGCCGTCCTGGACGAGAACGGCGAGGAGGTGCCCGACGGCACCGCGGGCCTGCTGGGCGTCATCACGCCGTCGCGGACGCCCGGCTACTGGAACGACGACCGGCTGACCCGCAGCTTCGAGCTGAACGGCTACTGGCTCACGGGCGACGTGGCCCGCCGCGACTCCGAGGGCCGGTTCTACCACCTCGACCGCACCGTGGACGTGATCGACACCCTCGACGGGCCCGTCTACAGCCTGCCCATCGAGGAGGTCCTCATCGCCGACTGCGCCGACCTGGTCCTGGACTGCTCGGTCGTCGGCGTGCCCGCCCCCGACGGCGGGCAGCGGCCCATCGCGGTCGTCCGGCTCCAGGCCGAGGCCGCCGGGGCGACCGCCGAGGAGGTCCGGGAGAAGGCCGGCAAGGCCCTGGCCGCCGCCGGCCTGGCCCCGCTCGCCGCCGTGGTCATCGCCCGCGCGGACGACGACCTCCCCCTCGGCCCGACCGGCAAGGTGCTCAAGCGCGAGCTGCGCACCCGGCACGCCGCCCTGCTGACCGGATGAGCGTCCAGGTGAACGCCCAGACCGGCCCGGAGGCCGCCGCCCCGCCGTACTCCTACGCGCGCCGGCCCCTGGCCGAGCCGGACTGGCGGCGGCTGCCGGGCTGGCGCGACGTCGGGGAGGCGCAGTGGCGCGACGCCCGCTGGCAGCGCGCCCACTGCGTCAAGAACCCCGCGCAGCTCCGCGCGGTGACGGGCGGGCTGCTCGCCGAGTCCTTCCACGCCGACCTGGCCGCGGACGCCGAGCGGTTCGCGACCATGCCCATGCTGATCCCGCCGCAGATGCTCAACACGATGGCGCCGCACGCCACGGACCCGGCGTCCTTCACCGAGGCGTTCCTGGCGGACCCGGTGCGGCGGTACATGCTGCCGGTCGCCTCCGACCGGCACCCGGTCTGGCCCAGCCACCCCCGGGCCCAGCGCGACTCCCTGCACGAGGCCGAGATGTGGGCCGTCGAGGGGCTGACCCACCGCTACCCGACGAAGGTGCTGGCCGAGCTGCTGTCCACGTGCCCGCAGTACTGCGGGCACTGCACCCGGATGGACCTGGTCGGCACCTCGACCCCGCAGGTGGTCAAGGCCCGGCTCGCGCTCAGGCCGGTGGACCGGCAGGAGCTGATCCTGGACTACCTCAAGCGCACGCCGGGCGTGCGGGACGTGGTGGTCTCGGGCGGCGACGTGGCCAACGTGCCCTGGCCCCGGCTGGAGTCCTTCCTGCTGCGGCTGCTGGAGCTGGAGTCGGTCCGGGACGTGCGGCTGGCCACCAAGGCCCTGGTCGGCCTGCCCCAGCACTGGCTCCAGCCCCAGGTGGTGGAGGGGGTCGCCCGGGTGGCCGCCGCCGCCCGCGGGCGCGGCGTGAACCTCGCCGTGCACACCCACGCCAACCACGCCCGCTCGGTGACGCCGCTGGTCGCCGAGGCGGCCCGGGCCCTGCTGGACGCGGGCGTGCGGGACGTGCGCAACCAGGGCGTGCTGATGCGCGGCGTGAACGACACCGCGGCGGACCTGCTCGACCTCTGCTTCGCCCTGCAGGACGAGGCCGGCGTCCTGCCGTACTACTTCTACCTCTGCGACATGATCCCCAACGCCGAGCACTGGCGGACCCCGCTCCACCAGGCGATACGGCTCCAGGAAGCGATCATGGGCTACCTGCCCGGCTACGCGACCCCGCGGATCGTGTGCGACGTGCCGTACGTCGGCAAGCGCTGGGTGCACCAGTTCGCCGAGTACGACCGGGAACGCGGGATCTCGTACTGGACCAGGAACCACGGCATCGGGGCCGCCGAGCCGCGCGACCTGGGCCGGCGCTTCCCCTTCTACGACCCCATCGACACCCTGCCCGGGCCCGGGCGCCGCTTCTGGGCCGCGGGCGGGGACGGAGGAGAGGGACGACTGTGAGCACGCTCAGACGGATGTGCTGGATCTTCCCCGACCGGGAGTCCACCCGGGGGACCGCCATGTGGCACCCCTTCTTCTGGGACCTGTACGCCGAGGTGGCCGGGGAGCTGGGCCTGCGGTGGACCAGGAACGCCCCGGACTCGGTGACGGTGGACGGCCTGGACGCCGGCAAGCCGCGGGTGTACGTGGACGACGAGCTCGTCACCCCCGAGGACACGCTCTTCATCACGGCGCTGTACTCGCTGCCGTACCAGTCCATGGACGTGTTCAACCAGTACGCGCTGTACGCCGTGCTGGAGCAGGCGGGGTTCTACCTGCCGTTCCCGCCGGGCCTGTCGCCGATCGCCAACGACAAGCTGGCGACCGTCCTGCACCTGCGCGACTCGCCGATCCCGCCGATCCCCACGCTGCGCATCGGCACGGGACGCGACGTCGGCAAGCACCTGTACGAGGTGGCCCTGGAGAACCTCACCTACCCGGCGATCGTCAAGCCCGCCGGCTGGTGCGGCGGGGGCGGCGTGAACCTGGCCCGCGACGCCGAGGAGATCCGGGGCCTGGCCAGCCTGGCCCAGGGCGGCGACACCACGCTCGTGATCCAGCCCTACCTGGGCGAGGGCACGATCGACTACCGGGTGTACGTCGTGGACGGCCGGCCGTACGCCGTGATGAAGCGGATCCCCGAGCCCGGCTCGCCGGTGGCCAACGCCAGCCGGGGCGGGTCGATGGAGTTCCCGCCCGTGCCGCCGGAGCTGGCGGCGGCGACCGAGTACTTCGCGCGCAGGCTGCCGATCCCGTTCTTCTGCGCGGACTTCCTGTTCGACGGGGAGCGGTACTGGTTCTCCGAGCTCGAACCCGACGGCGTGATCGCCCCCGACCACGGCGACCCCGCCCGCACGCTCCAGCGCGACATCACCCGGGCGCGCTGGACCGCCTACCGCGACGCCCACACCCGATGGCTGAACCAGGAAGGACGGTGACGAGATGTCCGACGCGTTCTCGCTGACCCCCGCCGAGGCGGAGCCGCGCCTCGCCGTGGCCGACCGCTCGCTGCGGCGGCTCAGGACCGTGCCCGCGCTGGCGCCGCGCTACGCCGGGCACGAGAAGCTGCTCACGCTGGAGGACGTCGCCGCGGTCCCGCCGCTGGTCAAGGACGACCTGAACGTCGCGCTCGCGGCCCTGGAGCCGCGCGCCGAGCACGGGGCCACCTGGCTCTTCCAGAGCGGCGGCAGCACCGGCGCGCCCAAGGTCGGCTACGCGCCCACCGGCTTCTACATGGCGGGCGTGCACGCCCGGTGGCGCCCGCTGGAGCGGGACGACGTCTTCGTCAACGGCTGGGGCGCGGGCCGCATGTGGGGCGCGCACTTCCTGGCCGGGGCCTTCGCCGACCTGTCGGGCTGCCAGGTCATCGCGCTCGGCTCAGTCTCCCGCGAGGAGTACGGCGACTGGCTGGGGTTCTTCGCCGCGCGCGGCGTGACCGCGTTCGGCGGGACCCCCAGCGTGCTGCGGCTGTGGTTCGCGCACGCCCGGGCCGAGGGCGTGCGCCTGCCGGCGCTGCGCAAGGTGCTGTGGCTGGGCGAGGCCTGGCACCCGCAGCTCGACGAGGACATGGCCGAGGTCGCCCCGCACGCCCGCCGCTGGGGCATGTTCGGCAGCACGGAGACCTGGGTGGCCGGCACCAACACGCCGGACTGCCCGGCGGACGTGTTCCACCCGCTCCCGGAGCAGCTCGTGCACGTGGGCGAGGAGGAACTGCTGGACTTCACCACGCTCGACCCGGACATGCTCAACCCGGTCCTGCGCTACCGGACCGGCGACGCCGGCCGGTTCGTGGAGTGCGGCTGCGGCCGGGAGGGGCGGGCGCTGCGGATCCTGGGCCGGCGCGACTCGGTGGTGCAGGTGCGCGGGCTGGGCCTGCACGTGGACGACGTCGTGGCGCGGGCCGAGCGGGAGCCGGGGGTGGCCCGCGCGCAGATCCTGATCACCGAGCGGCGGGGCCGCGTCGCCGGGGTGGACGTGCTGCTGCTGGCCGGGCGGGACGCCCCGCCCGGGCTGGCCGAACGGCTGCGCCGGGACCTGATGGCCTCGACGTTCACGATCAGCACCGCGTTCCAGCACGACCCCGAGTCGTTCCGGGTCCGCGTCGTGGACGCGCTCATCGCCAACGAGCGCACCGGGAAGACGTCCTCCTTCGTCGTGCGGGAAGCCCCGTGACGGCCCCCGGCGCGCGCTCCCGGCCCGCCGGGCCCCCGGGCGCGGAATCCGCCGAGGGGGAGCCCGTGGACGGCGGGAGCGGCGGGGACGGCGGGAGCGGCGGCGGCCGGGGCTGGTCGCTGGGGCGGGAGTTCGGGCTGTTCTGGACCGGGCAGAGCGTGAGCCTGCTCGGCGACCGCCTCACGGTCTTCGTCGTGCCCACCCTGATGATCTTCGTCCTGGACGCGTCGGCGTTCGAGGTGGGCGTCGTGGCGATGGCCCAGTACCTCGGCATCCCCCTGCTCGGCCCGGTCGCCGGCGTGCTGGTGGACCGGTGGGACAAGCGGCGGACCATGCTCGCCTGCGACCTGGTCCGCTTCGCGGCGGTGGCGGCGATCCCCGTGGCGTACTGGCTGGGCGTGCTCTCGACGCCGCTGCTGTTCGCCTGCGTGGCGCTGATCAGCGGGGCGACGATCTTCTTCAACGTCGGCTACCTCGTCGCGGTGCCCGCCACCGTCCCCGAGGACCGGCTCGTCCGGGCGTACTCCCGGCTGGAGGGCAGCCGGACCGTCGCCGAGGTGACCGGGCCGTCGATCGCCGCCGGCCTGTACCACCTGCTCGGGGCGGCGTCGCTGCTCGTGGACGCGGCCAGCTACCTCGTCTCGGCCGCGTGCTTCCGCCGCATGCGGCCGTGGGGGGCGCGCACGGCGCAGGAGGGGTCGATCAGGTCCCGGCTGCTGCTGGGGTTCCGGCTCAACTGGGCCGACCCGGTCCTGCGCCGGGTGGTCGCCGCCGCGGTGACCCTGAACTCCGGCGGCCCGATCTTCGTGACCGTCCTGCCCGTCCTGGCGTACGAGGGGCTCGGCGTGCAGGTGGGGGTCTTCGGCGCGGCGATGTCGGCGGCGGCGGCCGGGGCGGTCCTCGGCGCGCTCGCCGCCCCGCGGATCGGCGCCCGGCTCGGCCTGGGCCGGACCATGGCCTGGGCGCTCCTCCTGCACAACCTCGCCGGGCTGGGCGTCCTCGCCGCCCCGGCGCTGCCGCCCGCGCTCGTGATCGGCGTGACCATCGGCTGCTACGGCTTCTTCATGTCGTGCATCAACGTGTGCAGCGCGCCCATCCGGCAGTCCCGGATGACGGCCGAGAACCAGGGCGTGATGCACGCGGCGTTCCGCACCGCCACCTGGGGGGTCATCCCGCTGGCCGCGCTGGCCGGCGGGTGGGCCGTCACCCTGCTCACCGACGACCTCGGCGTGCTGAACGCGGCCCGCGTGGTCATGGCGGGCGGCACCCTGCTGGCCGCGCTGTCGTTCCTGCCGGCGCTGCGGATCCAGCCGCTGATGGACCGGGCCGCCGAGCCCGCTCTCGCGGGGAGGACACCGTGATCGCGCTCATCACCGGCACGTCGTCGGGCATCGGCCTGGCGACCGCCGTCACCGCCGCCAGGGCCGGGCTCACCGTGGTCGCCACCATGCGCGACCCCGGCCGGGCGGGCCCCCTGCTCGACGAGGCCGCCCGCGCCGGGGTCACCGTGGACGTCCGCCGCCTCGACGTGACCGACCCCGCCTCAGCCGCCGAGTGCGTCGAGGCCGTACGGCGGGCCTACGGCCGGCTGGACGCGGTCGTGAACAACGCGGGGATCTCCAACTTCGACCCGACGATGGAGATGTCCACCCTGGAGAACCTGCGGGCCAACCTGGAGGTGAACTTCTTCGGGGTGATCGCGGTGAGCCGGCTGGCGATGCCGCTGCTGCGTGCCGCCCGGGGGCGCCTGGTCACCGTCGGGAGCGTGCACGGCGTCGTCGGCCAGCCGTTCAACGAGGCGTACTCGGCGGCCAAGTTCGCCGTCGAGGGCTTCCTGGAGAGCCTGGCCCCGGTCGCCGCCGCGCACGGCGTCACGGTGTCCGTGGTCGTGCCCGGCTTCGTCACCGACACCGGGTTCGGCCGGTTCCCCACGATCAACCGCGCGACCATCCAGGCCGCCTCGGGGCCGTACGCAGGCGCCTTCGCCGACTACATCGACTGGGTGCGCGGCCCTGGCTGGGAGAAGGCCGGGCAGTCCAGGTGGGAGGTGGCCGAGGTCGTGGTGCGGGCGCTGACCGACGAGTCGCCGCCGTTCCGCATCCCGACCAGCGACTGGGTGGCCGGATACCTCGCGCGCAAGCTCGCCGACCCCGACGGCTCGGTCGTCCAGGCCATGGCGCGGACCTGGATCGGGGGGCCCGAGTGAGCGCGTACGCCGGGGACCCCGCGTGCCGGTCGCTCGGGATCGCCCTGGAGGAGGTGGCCGCCGGGCGGGCGCGCCTGCGCATGCGGGTCACCGGGGAGATGCTGAACGGGCACGGCATCGCCCACGGCGGCTACCTGTTCCTGCTGGCCGACGCCGCGTTCGCCTACGCCTGCAACTCCCGCGGGCGGGCCGCGCTGGCGCAGAGCGCGCAGGTGACGTTCGTGCGCCCGGCCGAGGCGGGCGACGAGCTGGTCGCCGAGGCCGTCGAGCGCGTACGGCACGGCCGGCACGGCGTCTACGACGTGACCGTGCGGGGCCGGGGCGGCGAGGTCGTGGCCGAGTTCCGGGGCCAGAGCGTCTCCGTCTCCGCCGGCTCCCTGGCCGGGGGGAGGCCGACGTGACCGCCACCCACTGCCCGTACTGCGCGCTCCAGTGCCGGATGACGATGGACGGGCCTCGGGTGAGCGCGGGCGAGCTCTGCCAGAAGGGCTGGACGGCGGGGGCGCTGCTCGGCGCCCCCGACCGGCTCCGCGAGCCGCTGGTCCGCGACCGGCGCGGGGGGCCGCTGCGGCCGGCCTCCTGGGACGAGGCCCTGGACCTGGTGGCGGCGCGGCTGCGGCGCGTCCTGGCCGGGCACGGGCCCGGCGGCGTGGCGGTGTTCGGCGGCGGCGGGCTGACCAACGAGAAGGCCTATCTGCTCGGCAAGTTCGCCCGCGTCGCGCTGGGCACCCCGAACATCGACTACAACGGGCGGTTCTGCATGTCCTCGGCGGCCGCGGCCGCGCAGCGGGCCTTCGGCCTGGACCGCGGCCTGCCGTTCCCGCTGGCCGACCTGGACGAGGCGGACGCGATCATGCTGGTGGGGGCCAACGTCGCAGAGACCATGCCCCCGCTGGTCCGCCGCCTGCGCCGGGCGCGCGACCGCGGCGGCCTGGTCGTCGCCGACCCCCGCCGAACGGCGACGGCCGGGCTGGCCTCGCTCCACCTGGCGCCCCGGCCGGGCACCGACCTGGCCCTCGCGCTGGGCATGCTGCACGCGGCGGTCGCCGGCGGCCTGGTCCGCCGCGACGACCTGGAGCGGCGCACCGAGGGGTTCGCCGCCGCGTGGCGGATCGCGGCCCGCTGGCGCCCGGAGGAGGCCGAGCGCGTCACCGGGGTGGCCGCCGCCGACCAGCGCGCGGCCGTCGGGCTGCTGGCGGGGGCCCGGCGGGCGTACCTGCTCACCGGCCGGGGCGCCGAGCAGCACGCGACCGGCTCCGACACCGTGTCCGCCTGGATCAACCTGGCCCTGGCCCTCGGGCTGCCGGGCCGGGAGGGGTCCGGCTACGGGTCCCTGACCGGCCAGGGCAACGGGCAGGGCGGCCGCGAGCACGGGCAGAAGGCCGACCAGCTCCCGGGGTACCGGCGGCTGGACGACCCGGCCGCGCGCCGGCACGTGGCCGCCGTGTGGGGCGTCGCGCCGGAGGACCTGCCCGCGCCGGGCCCCTCGGCGTACGAGCTGCTGGACTCGCTCGGGACGGAGACGGGGCCGCGCGCGCTCCTGGTCTTCGGCAGCAACCCGGCGGTGTCGGCCCCGCGCGCCGGGCGCGTGTCCCGGCGGCTGGCCGCCCTCGACCTGCTGGTGGTCGCCGACATCGTGCCGTCGGAGACCGCCCTCATGGCCGACGTCGTGCTCCCGGTGACCCAGTGGGCCGAGGAGGAGGGCACGCTGACCAACCTGGAGGGGCGCGTGCTGCTGCGGCGGCGCGCGGTCGCCCCGCCGCCGGGCGCGCGCGGCGACCTGTCCGTCCTGCGCGGCCTGGCCGTACGGCTCGGCCGCCCGGCCGCGGAGTTCCCCGACGATCCGGAGGAGGTGTTCGCCGAACTGGCCAGGGCGTCGGCCGGCGGGCTCGCCGACTACTCGGGGATCGGGTACGACCGGCTGCGCGCGGGCGAGGAGATCCACTGGCCGTGCCCCGGCCCCGGCCACCCGGGCACGCCCCGGGCGTTCCTGGACCGCTTCGCGCACCCGGACGGGCGGGCGAGGTTCGTCCCCGTCGACCACCGGGGCCCCGCCGAGCGGCCCGGCGGCGACTTCCCGCTGATCGCCACGACCGGGCGGGTCCTCGCGCACTACCAGTCGGGCGCCCAGACCCGCCGCGTGCCGGAACTGGCCGCCGCCGAGCCCGGCGCGCGCGTCGAGGTCCACCCGGACACCGCGCGCCGGGCCGGGCTGGCCGACGGCGACCGCGCCCGCGTCGTCTCGCGGCGCGGGACGGCCGAGGCCGTGGTGCGGTGCACGCCCGGCATCCGCCGGGACACCGTGTTCCTGCCGTTCCACTTCCCCGGCGCCGAGCGGGCCAACCTGGTCACCAACCCGGCGCTGGACCCGGTCAGCCGCATGCCGGAGTTCAAGGCGTGCGCCGTACGGCTGGAGCCGGCGTGAGCCCGCGCCGCGTGGTCGTCGCGGGATACGGCATGGCCGCCGCCCGCCTGGCCGAACTGGTCAGGGCGGCCGACCCGGCGGGCGAGCGGGTCGCGCTGACCGTCGTCGGAGCCGAGCCCCGGCCCGCCTACAACCGGGTGCTGCTGTCCGGCGTGCTGGCCGGGACGCTGACCCCGGCCGACATCGCCCTGCACGACCGGGGCTGGGCGGAGCGGAACCGGGTCGGCGTGCGCCTGGGCGTCCCGGTGACCGGGCTGGACCGGCGGGGGCGCCGCGTGCGCCTGGCCGACGGCACGTCGCTCGGCTACGACGACCTGGTCCTGGCCACCGGCGGGCGGCCGTGGCTGCCGCCGGTCGAGGGCCTGTCCGACGGGCGGGGAGGCCCGGCCGAGGGCGTGGCCACGCTGCGGGACCTGGCGGACTGCCTGCGGATCCGCGAGCTCGCCCGGCCGGGCGCGCCCGTGGCCGTGCTCGGCGGCGGAGTGCTCGGCGTGGAGACCGCGCTCGGCCTGGCCGCCGCGGGCGCGCGGGTCACGCTGATCCACCCGGCCGCCCATCTCATGGAACGCCACCTGGACCGGACGGCCGGGATGATCCTGGCCCGCCTGTGCCGGGCCGCCGGGGTGCGCACGGCGATCGGCGCCGCCGCCGTGCGGCACGACCCCGGCGAGGGGGTCAAGCTCGACGACGGCAGCGTCGTCCCGGCGGCGCTGACCGTGGTGACCGCCGGGACCCGCCCCGAGACGGCGCTCGCCGCCCGCGCCGGGCTGGCCGCGGACGGGGGGATCGCGGTGGACGACCGGCTGCGCACGGCGGACCCGCGCGTGCGCGCACTCGGCGACTGCGCCCGGGCCGGGACGCCGCCGCAGGGGCTGCTCCGGCCGGCCTGGGAGCAGGCCGCCGTGCTCGCCGGGCTGCTCACCGGGACCGCCCCGGACGCCCGCTACCACGCCGGGGCCCCGGTGACCCGGCTCCGCGCGGGCGGCGTGGACCTGACCGCGTTCGGCGAGACGCGCCTGGAGACGGACAGCGCCGACGCCGAGGTGATCTCCTACGCCGACCCGGCCAGGGGGATGTACGCCAAGGTCGCGCTGGACGGCGACCGGGTGATCGGGGCGATCGCGCTGGGGCTGCCCGACGCGGCGGCCGCGCTCGTCCAGCTCCACGACGACGGCGCGCCCACCCCCGCCGACCGGCCCGGGCTGCTGCTCGGCCGGGCGCTCCCGCCGGCCGCCGGGCCCGGCCCCGACTCGCTCCCGGGCACGGCGCTGGTCTGCCGCTGCAACTCGGTGACCAAGGCGGCGCTCCTGCGCGCCGTCCGCGAGACCGGCGGGGACGTGGCGGCGCTGGCCAGGGCCACCCGGGCCACGACCGGATGCGGGGACTGCCTGCCGGCCGTGCGGCGGCTCGCCGCGCGGCGGCACGAGACGGAAGGGACGCCGGCATGAGCGGACGACGGCCCGGGCTGCCCGGACGGACCGGGCGCATCGGATGGACCGGGCGCATCGGATGGACCGGGCGGATCGGGCGCGACGAGCGCACCGGACGGACGGAGTGGACCGGGCGGACCGGGCCGGGCGGGCGGATCGGATGGGAAGGGCGGACGCGATGAGAGGGCGCTGGATCACGCACTGGGATCCGGAGGACCCGGTGTTCTGGGCGGCGACCGGGCGGCGGGTGGCCGCCCGCAACCTGGTCTTCTCGATCCTGGTGGAGCATCTCGGGTTCTCCGTGTGGCTGCTGTGGAGCGCGATCGTGGTGTTCCTGCCCCGCGCCGGGCACCCGTTCACCGTGGACCAGCTCTTCTGGCTGGTGGCGGCGCCGAACCTGGCCGGGGCCGCGCTGCGCCTGCCGTACACCTTCGCGGTGTCGGCCTTCGGCGGGCGGAACTGGACGGTGGTCAGCGGGCTGCTGCTCCTCGTGCCCGTGGGGCTGCTGTCCTGGGCGGTCGCGCACCCGGGCACGCCGTACTGGATGTTCCTGGTGGCGGCGGCCACGGCGGGGCTCGGCGGCGGGAACTTCGCCTCCTCGATGGCCAACGTGTCCTACTTCTACCCCGAGCGCCGCAAGGGGTTCGCGCTGGGCGTGAACGCCGCCGGGGGGAACCTCGGGGTCGCGTCGGTCCAGCTCGTGGTGCCGCTGACGGTGTCCGCCGGGCTCGCGGTGGCCGGGCTGCTGTGGGCCGTCCCGATCGTGGCCGCCGCGGTCTGCGCGTACCTGTTCATGGACAACCTGGCGGTGGCCCGGGCGGGCTTCGCGGCGCAGCGCGGGGCGTTCCGCCGTACCCACACCTGGGTCATGTCCTTCCTCTACATCGGCACGTTCGGCTCCTTCATCGGCTACTCCTCGGCGCTGCCCCTGGTGATCGACGCGGCCTTCGCCGGGGCCGCCGCGCCGCACTTCGCCTTCCTGGGCGCGCTGGTGGGGTCGCTCGCCCGGCCCGCCGGCGGCTGGCTGGCCGACCGGTACGGCGGGGCGCGCGTCACCGCCTGGTCGCTGACGGCCATGGCGGCGGGCGTGCTGGGCGCGGTCGCCGGGCTGCGGGCGCACCACTTCCCGCTGTTCCTCGGCGCGTTCCTGGTCCTGTTCGCCGCCTCGGGGGCGGGCAACGGCTCGACGTACCGGATGATCCCGGCGATCTTCACGGCGCGGGCGGAGGGCGGCTCGCGGCTCGCCGCCCGGCGGGAGGCCGCGGCGGCGATCGGGATCGCCTCGGCGGTCGGCGCGGCCGGCGGGTTCCTCGTCCCGCGCGGCTTCGCCGTCTCCCTCGGGGCGACCGGCTCGGCCGAGCCGGCGCTGTACGCCTTCCTCGCGGCCTACGGCGTGTTCCTGGCCGTGAACTGGTGGTTCTACCGCCGCCGGGTGCTGGCCGGGCGCATCCCCAGCCTGGCGGGAAGCCGCGTCTGACCAGCCCGCGCCCGGCCGGCCCACGTCTGACCAGCCCACGTCTGACCCGCCCGCGTCCCGTATCCCGGGCGGCCCCTGACCCCGGACACCGACGTGTCCGGCACCACTGACGGAACGAAACGGAAGGAGAGGCGGATGCCCGCCAAACCGCTGCAGGTCCTGGTCGACTTCGCCCGGCGGAACTCGCCGTTCTACGCCGAGCTGTACCGGGACGTCCCCCAGACCGTCCGGGACCTCACCGAGCTCCCGATCATCGACCAGGCGGAGTTCTGGGCCGCGAACGTCTGGCCGGACAACCGGCTGCTGACCGGCCCGCTGACCGACGCCGGCGTCTACACCTCCGGCGGCACCACGGGCGCGCCGAAGGTGTCCCCGTGGACCCGGAGCGAGCACGCCGACTCGGTGAGCGCGTTCGGCGCCGGCATGGTCCGGGCCGGGCTGCGCCCGGGTCACCGGGTGGCCAACCTGTTCTTCGCCGGCCACCTGTACGGCGGCTTCCTCTACATCGAGGGGGCGCTGCACAACGCCCCGGTGGAGAACGTGCGGCTGCCGGTCGCCGGCCACACGCCGGACGAGGACGTGGCCGTCCTGATCGAGAACTTCGGCGTCAACGTGCTGGCCGGCACCCCGATGAAGCTCGGCGGGGTGGCGGAGGCGGCGCTCGCGAAGGGGACGGAGACCGGCTCGGTCGAGCTGCTGCTGTTCGCCGGCGACCTGCTCTTCGACGACCTGCGCCCGCGCCTGGCCAAGGCGTTCCCCGGGGCGGCGATCGCCTCCCTCGGGTACGCCACCGTGGACGCCGGCCTGGTCGGCGGGCCGGTCCCGGGCGGCGACGTGCGCGTCCACGAGGCGTTCCCCGACCGCACGGTCGTCGAGCTGATCGACGACGTGACCGGCGAGCCGATCACCGAGCCCGGCGTGCGCGGCCGGGTGGTCGTCACCAACCTGTTCCGGACGCTCATGCCGATCATCCGCTACCCCGTCGGCGACCTGGCCGAGTGGACGGACGCCGAGTGCCGGAGGTTCCGCCTGGTCGGCCGGACGATCGAGGGCGCCCGGGTGGCCAACGTCGCGATGTCCTACGAGGAGGTCCACGCGGCGCTCACCGCCGCCGACCGCGACGGGGTCATGTCCGGCATGCAGATGGTGGAGCGCCGCTGGGACGGCAAGGACGGCCTCATCCTCCGCCTCGCGTGCGCCGGGGAGCCCCCGGCCGGCCTCGGCGACCGCCTCGTCGAGGCGGTGTACGCGGCCCGGCCGCTGTACCCGGACTGCGTGGAGCAGGGCTTCGTCCACCCCCTCGCGATCGAGTGGGTCCGCCCCGCCGGACTGGCCACCCACCCCCGCACCGGCAAGCTGATCCAGGTCATCGACGAGCGCCCCCACGCCTGACCCCGCCCACCCCCGAGCCGCCGCCCCGCCCGCGCCCCCGCGCCCCCGCACGCCGTACGGCCGGGCGCGCCCCTTCGCCGCGCCGCCCGCGCCGTACGGCTCCCCGTCCCGGACGTGCGCGCCGCCCGTGCCGGGCGTCCCGCCGTACGGCGTGCGGCCGGGCGCGGGACGGGCGGCGCCAGGCCCTAGGCAGCGAACCAAGCGCTTGCTACGCTCCGCGCATGGTGTCCACGATCGTCTGGGGTACCGGGAACGTCGGCCGCGCGGCGATCCGCGCCGTGGAGGCGCATCCGGGGCTGAAGCTCACGGGCGTGCTCGTCCACGACCCCGCCAAGGCGGGCCGCGACGCCGGCGACCTCGCCGGGCTCGGCCGCGAGCTGGGCGTCGCGGCGTCCACCGACGTCGGCGCGGCCCTCGCCGCCCGCCCGCGCGCGGTGGTGTACGCCGCCTCCGGCGACATCCGCCCCGGGGAGGCCCTGGCCGACGTCACCCGGGCGATCCGGGCCGGGGCCGTGGTGGTCACCCCGTCGATCTACGCCCTCTACGACCCGCGCGGCGCCCCGCCCGAGGTGCGCGAGCCGGTCCTTGCGGCCATCGCCGAGGGCGGCGGGTCGCTGTTCGTGTCGGGCATCGACCCCGGCTGGGGCAACGACGTGCTGCCGCTGCTGGTCAGCGGGCTCGCCTCGGCCGTCGAGCGGATCCGCTGCCAGGAGATCTTCGACTACTCCACCTACGACCAGCCCGACTCCGTCCGTCACCTCGTCGGCATGGGGCAGCCGATGGACTACGAGCCCCCGATGATCGCCCCGACCGTGCCGACCATGGTGTGGGGCGGGCAGGTACGGCTGATCGCCCGCGCGCTCGGCGCCGAACTCGACGAGATCCGCGAGACCGTGGACCGGCGGCCCCTCGCCGGGACCGTCAGCACCGAGACGATGGGCGAGTTCGCGGCCGGGACCCAGGGCGCGCTGCGGTTCGAGGTGCAGGGCGTCGTCGGCGGCGAGCCCCGCATCGTGATCGAGCACGTCACCCGCATCCACCCGTCCTGCGCCCCCGACTGGCCGGCCGCGCCCGGCGGGGCCGGGGCCCACCGGGTGATCATCGAGGGACGGCCGCGCATCGAGGTCACCGTCGAGGCCACCGACGAGGGCGGCAACCGGTCCGCGGGCGGGAACGCGACCGCGGCGGGCCGGCTGGTCAACGCGATCGAATGGCTCACCGAGCGGCCCGCGGGGCTCTACGACGCCCTCGACGTGCCGCTGCGCCCCGCGACCGGACGGCTCGGGACCGCCTGAGAGAAGGAGACGGCCTTGCGGATCGACATCCCCGAGGGCAAGGACCCCATCGGGTACGCCTGGGGCGAGCTGGTCCCCGGGATCGGCCCCGCCGCCGCGAACTTCTCGCTGGCGGTCTACGCCCACACCACCCTGGGCCTCCGTGAGTTCGAGGCCGCCCGGCTGCGCGTCGCGCAGATCAACGGCTGCGTCTTCTGCCTCGACTGGCGCACCGAGCGGGACGGCGAGAAGGTCGAGGAGGAGTTCGCCGACGCCGTCGCGAACTGGCGCACCACCCCCGCCTTCGACGACCGCACCCGGCTCGCCGCCGAGTACGCCGAGCGCTACGTCCTGGACCACCACGGGATCGACGACGAGTTCTGGGCCCGGATGACCGCGCACTACAGCCAGGCGGAGATCGCCGAGCTGAGCATGTGCGTCGGCTCCTGGCTGGCCTTCGGCCGCCTCAACCGGGTCCTGGGCCTGGACACCGCGTGCCGCCTGCCCGCCGGGCCCGCGCCCGCCCCGGGCCGTACGGCGGGCCCCTGATCCCGGCCGCGTGTGATCAGCGGGACCCCGTTCCGGCCGCCACGACGCATCACCCGGTCAACCGTTTCGGGGCGAGTGAGGAGATCACATGCGCGACCACCGCTCGGCAGCCACCCCTGACCTCACCCGGCGCGGCTTCATCGCCGGGGCCGGAACCGTCCTCGGCGTCGCGGCGCTGGGCGATCGCGCGGCGGCGGACGCGCCCGCCGCGCGCTCCGGCGTCGCCCCCGCGATCGCGCCCATCGCCTCCGGCGCCCGCGTCCCCGTCCTCGTCATCGGCACCGGGTACGGCGGCGCGGTCGCGGCGCTGCGCCTGGCCGAGGCCGGGATCCCGGTGCACATGGTGGAGATGGGCATGGCCTGGGACACCCCCGGGCCGGACGGGAAGGTCTTCTGCGGCACGCTCCAGCCGGACCACCGCTCCTACTGGCTGCGGACCAGGACCAAGGCGCCGCTCAACTACTTCATCGGCTTCCCGATCGACCGCGACATCCCCCGGTACACCGGCGTCCTGGACGCCGAGGAGTTCGCCGGCATCACGGTCTACCAGGGGCGCGGGGTCGGCGGCGGCTCGCTGGTCAACGGCGGCATGGCGGTCACGCCCCGCCGGGAGAACTTCGCCTCGGTCCTGCCGACGGTGAACGCCGAGGAGATGTACTCCGTCTACTATCCGCGCGCCAACGCCGGGCTGGGCGTCGGCGCGGTGGACCCGGCCTGGTTCGAGTCCACCCCCTGGTACCAGTACGCCCGGGTGGGCCGCAAGCACGCCCAGCGCTCGGGGTTCCCGTTCGTCTTCGTGTCCGACGTGTACGACTGGGACTACATGGAGGCCGAGGCGGCGGGCACCGTCCCGAAGTCGGCGCTGGCGGGCGAGATCCTCTACGGCAACAACCACGGGAAGAGGTCGCTGCAGCGCACCTACCTCGCCCGGGCCGCCGCCACCGGCCGGGTCGCCGTCACGCCGCTGCACAAGGTCACCTCGGTCGCCCCGGCCTCCGGCGGCGGTTACACGGTCCTCATGGAGCAGCTCGACACCACCGGGGCCGTCGTGGCCACCAAGGCCCTGACGGCCGACCGCGTCTTCTTCGCCGCGGGCAGCGTCGGCACCAGCAAGCTCCTGGTCAAGCTGAAGGCCACCGGCGCGCTGCCCCGCCTGAACGACGAGGTCGGGCGCGGCTGGGGCGACAACGGCAACGTCATGTGCGGCCGCGCCAACCACATGTGGGACCCCACGGGCACCCGGCAGTCCACGATCCCGTGCGCCGGCATCGACAACTGGGCGGCCGGGGGGGCGTTCGCCGAGGTCGCGCCCCTGCCCACCGGGATCGAGACGTACGCCTCCTTCTACCTGTCGATCACGGCCAACCCGCACCGGGCGCGCTTCACCTGGAACGCCGCCGCCGGCCGCGTCGACCTCGACTGGCAGACCGCCTGGAAGCAGCCGTCCATCACCATGGCCAGGAGCATCTTCGACAAGATCAACTCGACGGAGGGGACGATCTACCGCACCGACCTCTTCGGCGCCTACAAGATCTGGGGCGACCACCTGACCTACCACCCCCTCGGCGGCGCCGTCCTCGACCGCGCCACCGACAACCTCGGCCGCCTCCCCGGCCACCCCGGCCTCTACGTCATCGACGGCTCCCTCATCCCCGGCAACACCACCGTCAACCCCCTGGTCACCATCACCGCCCTCGCCGAACGCAACATCGCCAAACTCCTCCCCACCGACTTCTGACCCACCCCCCCGCGCCTCCGCGCCCGTACGGCCAAGCCGTCGTGCCGGGGGCGCCGCGGCGTGCGGGCCGGGACCGTGCCGGGGACCGGGGTGGCGGGGGAGGTAGGCAAGGGTGGCTTTGCGGGGGTGGTGGGGGGTGGTTGGCTGGTGGGCGGGCGAACATCGTCCGGGGCAGCGGATCCGCTGCGTTCAGTTGGTCGCATCCCGCCTGGGAGTGCACGATGGTCGGCACCAAGACCCCCTTCAGCGCCGAGCGCGCGCCGTGCGGCAAGGTGGTCGCCGGCGAGTATTACCGCGACGGCGACGAGCACGGCCTGCGCATCAGGGACAGCTTCTTCGAGTGCGGCTGCCGGGTGATCCGGCACGAGTTCCACGACGGGAGCTGCCACGAGAGGGCGGTGCGGCACGACGGCAGGGTCGTCAAGGACCAGTACGGTCCCGACCACGGCTGCTGAGCCCCACACGACCCACGGACACGGGCGTCGCCCCGAGGAGGCGGTGTTGAGCGCGAGCACGGACGTGCTGATCGTGGGCGGGGGCGGAGCGGGGCTGCGGGCCGCCATCGCGGTCGCCGAGACGGACCCCCGGCTCCGGGTGGCGATCGTCTCGAAGGTGTACCCCATGCGCAGCCACACCGTCTCCGCCGAGGGCGGCGCGGCCGGGGTGATCGGCATCGGCGACACCCTCGACGAGCACGCGTACGACACGGTGTCCGGCGGCGACTGGCTGTGCGACCAGGAGGCCGTGGAGCTGTTCGTCCGCGAGGCCCCGCGCGAGCTGCTGCGCCTGGAGCACTGGGGCTGCCCGTGGAGCCGGGAGGGGGACGGGCGCGTCGCCGTACGGCCGTTCGGCGGCATGAAGAGGCTGCGCACCTGGTTCGCCGCCGACAAGACCGGGTTCCACCTGCTGCACACGCTCTTCCAGACCTCGCTGAGCCACCCGGGCGTCGAGCGGTACGACGAGTGGTTCGTCACGCGGCTGCTCGTGGACGACGGGCGCGTGCGCGGGGTCGTGGCGATCGACATCACGACCGGCCGCGTCGAGACGATCACCGCCCGCGCCGTCATCCTCACCACCGGCGGCTGCGGCAAGGTCTTCCCGTTCACCACGAACGCCGGGATCAAGACCGGCGACGGCATGGCCCTGGCGTACCGCGCGGGGGCGCCGCTGAAGGACATGGAGTTCGTGCAGTACCACCCGACGGGCCTGCCGTTCACCGGGATCCTGATCACCGAGGCGGCGCGCGCCGAGGGCGGCTGGCTGCTCAACAAGGACGGGTACCGCTACCTGCAGGACTACGACCTCGGCACGCCGTCCCCGACGCCGGTGCTGCGCAGCATGGAGCTGGGCCCGCGCGACCGCCTCTCCCAGGCGTTCGTGCACGAGGTGGAGAAGGGCCGGGCGGTCGACTCGCCGTACGGGCCCGTCGTCCACCTCGACCTGCGCCACCTGGGCGCGCGCAAGATCGACGCGAAGATCCCGTTCGTGCGGGAGCTGTGCCGCGACTACGAGAACATCGACCCGGTCACCGACCTCGTGCCCGTGCGGCCCGTCGTGCACTACATGATGGGCGGCGTCCACACCGACATCGACGGCGCGACCCCGGTCCAGGGCCTGTTCGCCGCCGGGGAGACGGCCTGCGTCAGCATCAACGGCGCCAACCGCCTCGGCTCCAACTCCCTGCCCGAGCTGCTGGTCTTCGGCGCCCGCGCGGGCGTGGCCGCCGTCGAGCACTGCGCGCGCGCGGCCCCCGCCGGCGAGCCCGCCGCGCTGGCCGCCGACGAGCGCCGCCGGATCGAGACCCTGCGCCGCCGCGAGAACGGGCGCGACTCCCTGGCGGCCGTCCGCACCGGGATGCAGCGGGCGCTGGAGGACGGCGCGGGCATCTACCGCTCCGCCGACTCCCTGCTCAAGGCGGGGGAGACGCTCCGCGAGCTCCAGGAGCGGTACGCCCGGCTCGGCGTGCGGGACCACAGCACCACGTTCAACACCGAGCTCATCGCGCTGCTGGAGCTGGGCAACATGCTCGACGTGGCCGAGACGATCGTGCGGTGCGCGCTGCTGCGCGAGGAGTCGCGCGGCGCCCACCAGCGGACCGACTTCCCGCGCCGGGACGACCGGCGCTTCCTGGCCAACTCGCTGGTCTACCGGCAGGACGACGGGCCCGGCCGGGTGGAGTACCTCCCGGTGCGGATCACCCGCTGGCCGCCGGCCGAACGCGTCTACGGGAGGTGAGCCCATGAGCGCCGAGCCCGCGATGAGGGCGGCGGAGACCGCCGGCGAGTCGATCGTCCTGCGCGTGTCCCGGTACCTTCCCGGCCGCGACGCCGAGCCGGTCCCCCGCGACTACGAGGTGCCGCTGCGCGAGGAGTGGTCCGTGCTCGACGGGCTGAACCACGTCAAGGACGTCCTGGACGGCTCCCTGGCCTACCGCTGGTCCTGCCGCATGGGGATCTGCGGGAGCTGCGGCATGACCGTCAACGGGGAGCCCCGGCTGACCTGCGGCACCTTCCTGTCGGAGTTCGCGCCGGGGCCGGTGGTGGTGGAGCCGCTGCGCGGGTTCGCCGTGATCCGCGACCTCGTGGTGGACATCGAGCCGTTCCTCGGCAAGCTCGCCTCGGTCACGCCCTGGCTGGTCAGGAACGGCGCGGAGCCGCCGCCGGACGCCGAGTTCGCGCAGACGCCCGAGCAGCTCGGCGCCTACAAGCAGTTCTCGATGTGCATCAACTGCATGCTCTGCTACTCCGCCTGCCCGGTGTACGCCCTGGACGAGGACTTCCTCGGGCCCGCGGCGATCGCGCTCGCCCAGCGCTACAACCTGGACTCGCGCGACATGGGCGCGGCGGCCCGGTTCGACGTGCTGGCGGCGGCCGGCGGCGTCTGGGACTGCACGTACGTCGGGGAGTGCTCGGCGGCGTGCCCCAAGGGCGTGGACCCGGCGGGCGCGATCCAGCAGTACAAGCTGACCGCCGCGATGGAGACGGTCAGGCGGTTCCTGCTGCCGAAGGGGGCCCGGTGACCGCTCCCGACGACACCGCCGCCCGCTACCGGCGGCCCGTCCCGGTGCTGTGGTGGACCGGGCGGCGGCCGTACCTGCTGTTCATGATCCGCGAGTTCAGCAGCGTGTTCGTCGCCTGGTCGGTGGTCTACCTGCTGCTCCTCGTGCGCGCCGTGGCCGCGGGGCCGGCGGCGTACCGCGGCTTCATGGAGCTGAGCGCGTCGTGGTGGATGCTGGCGCTCAACGTCGCCGCGCTCGCGCTCACGCTCTTCCACACGATCACCTGGTTCGTGGTCACCCCGAAGGCCGTGGCGGTCCGCGTCCTCGGGGTGCGGCTGCCCGCGTTCATGGTCGCGGGGCCGCTCTACACGGCCTGGATCGCGGTGTCGGCGTTCGTGGTCTGGCTCCTGGTGAGGTGATCATGGCGCGTGAGGGCCGGGCGGGGCCGCGGCGGCGGCCGGTCGAGCCGTTCCTGTGGCTGCTGTTCAGCGGGGGCGGGATGGCCGCGGCCGTCCTGGTCCCGGTCCTGGTGCTGCTGTTCGGGGTGGTCTTCCCGCTCGCGGGCGGCCCGCCGTACGACCATCTGCGGGCGGTGGCCGCCCACCCGCTCACGCGGGTGGCGCTGCTCGGGCTGGCCGTGCTCGCGTTCTTCCACTGGGCGCACCGCTTCCGCTTCGCCGTCGAGCACGGCCTCGGCCTGGGCCGCCTCGACCGCCTGATCGCCCCCCTGTGCTACGGCGCCGCCCTGGCGGGCTCCGCCGCGGCGGCGCACGTCCTGTTCCTCACCCTGTGAGGCGCGGGCTCAGCGGGGGAGGCGGGACTCGGCCCACCGGGCCAGGGCCGGCCGGTCGACCTTGGCGTTGTGGCGGGTGTCGACCGGGAAGCCGGGGTGGACCAGGACGGTGGTGATGCCGGCGAGGGGGACGGGGAGCTCGGCCATGATCGTGGCGGGGTCGGGCCGGGGGAGGTCCGGTTCGGGCTCGATGACGACGATCGGGACGCCGTCCACCCCGACGAGGGCGCTGCGGCGCACCGCCGGGTGGGTGTTGACGATGGGCTCGACCTGCAGCGGGAAGATCGTGCCGTCCTTGGTGTCCACGCGGTGGGACACCCGGCCCACCAGCCAGAGGCGGCCCTCCGCGTCGCGGTAGCCGGCGTCGCCGGTCCGGTGCCAGGAGCGGCCCTCCGGGTCGGGGATCTTGTTGGCGCGCGTCTGCTCCTCCGACCGGTAGTAGGTCTGGCTGATGTTGGGCCCGCGCACCACGATCTCGCCGATCTCGTCCGGCGGCAGCCGCACGGCGTCGGCCCAGGACTCGATGGGGCCGTCCACGAAGCCCACGACCTCGGCCGAGACGCCGGCCAGGGGACGCCCCAGGCACACGCCCGCGCCCTGCTCGGTCAGCTCCCAGGTCGTCTCCAGCACCTCGCGGCCCGCGATCTGCGCGGAGGGCAGCGCCTCGGTGGTGCCGTACGCCGAGTACACCTCCCCGCCCGGGCCGAGCATCCGGCGGACCCGCCGCATGAGCGGGCCGTGCACCGGGGCGCCGCCGCAGACCACCCGCTCCAGGCTGGGCGCCGTGCGGCCGTGGGCGGCGGCGTGCCGGGACAGGTTCTCCAGCAGCGCGGGGGAGGCGAACATCGACCTCACGCCGTGCCGGTCGATCGTCTCCAGCAGCCTGGCGGGGTCGGCCTTGGCGGGGCCGCCGCGCGCGAAGTCCATCGGCGGGACCACGACCGTGCCGCCCGCGCTCAGCCCGATCAGCCAGAACGCCGGGAACGTGGGCATGTCCACGGGCACGTCGCCGTCGTCCCAGCCCCAGGTGCCGCGCATCACCTCCAGCATCGCGCCGGCCTCCGCGTGCGTGAACACCGCGGGCTTGGGCATCCCGGTGCTGCCGGTGGTGAACGCGATCAGCGCCGGGTCGTCCGGCCGTACGGCGGGCGGCGGCGGGGCCTCGCCCGCCTCGTCCTCCGCCGGCCCGGCGCCGCGGAAGAGCGTGCCCACGCGCCGCGCCCCGGGGAACGTCCCCCCGGTCACGAGCTTGACGCGCACGCTGCCCCGGCCCCAGCCGTACGCCACGCGGCCCAGGTGGGCGAGCGGGATGCCGACGAACGCCTCGGGCTCCACCCGGCGCAGGCACCCGGCCACCACGCGCGGCCCGAGCGACGGCTCGATGCCCACGGCCGGCGCCCCGACCCGCGACAGCGCCACCCCGATCACGCAGCCCTCGAAGCCCGGCGGCACCATGAACACCGTCAGCGTGCCCTCGGAGATCCCCGCCTCGCGCAGCCCCGGCGCGAGCCGTTCGGCGGCGCGGGACAGCTCGGCGTAGGTGCGGCGGGAGCCGTCGGCCTCCACCACCGCGGTCCGCCCGGGGGCCTCCCTGGCGACGTCGCGGACACGGTCGGCGAGCACGAAGACGGACATCGGCCCCTCCAGCGGGTGACGGCCTTCCGGCGACCGATTGTTCAACAGCCGCCCCCGCCGGGTCCAGATCCCCCGCCGCGATACCCCAGATCGGCATATTTGCGGAATTCCCGATATTCGCTCATGTGATCGTTTAGGGTGCGTTCAGCACAGCCGAGGAGGTCGCGATGGACGTGCACGACGCAGCCCGCCGCTGGGCGCGGACCTGGAGCCGGGCGTGGGAGACGCGGGACGTGGAGGCGCTGGTCGCGCTCCAGGCCGAGGACGGGGTCCACTGGTCCTCCCCGTTCGGCCCGCCGCACCGCGGGCGGGACGGGATGCGCGCCTACCTGACCTGGACGTTCGGCGAGGAGAAGGCCCCGACCCGCGCCGTGTTCGGCGAGCCGCTCGTCGCGGGGGACACCGCCGCCGTGGAGTACTGGGCGCGGGCGGACTACGGGCAGGGCCCGCGGACGATCTCCGGCTGCACGGTGGTCGTCTTCGGGGAGGACGGCCTGGTCACCGAGTCGCGCGACTACTCGTTCGTGGGCGAGGGGCACCCCGATCTCCCGTTCGGCGCGTTCCCGCCCACCGTGTGATCTCGTCGCGGGGGGTTGTGGCCGGGGGAGTGGTTGCGATAGCAATCGATTGAGGGATTGTCCCCTGCCCGGGAGGGATCCGTGGAGACCTTCGGCTACGGCGGTCATCCGGTCGCCTACGTACGGCGGGGCGCGGGCGACCCCGTGATCCTCCTCCACAACGGCGGCATGTCCCACGCCATCTGGCGGCACCAGATCGAGGCGCTCGCGCGCTCCCGCGAGGTGTTCGCGCTCGACCTGCCCGGCTACGGCCGCTCCCCGGGCCCGCCCGGCGGGCTCACGCTCCACGGATACGCGGACCTGCTCGGCGCGTTCGCCGGGCACGTGGCGCGCGGGCCGGTCGCCCTGGCCGGCAACTGCATGGGCGCCGCCATCTCCCTGACGTACGCCAGGCGGCGGCCGGCGGCGGTGAGCGCGCTCGTGCTGGTCAACCCCCTGACCGAGGCCACGTTCACCCGCGGCGTGCTCGGCGGCCTGCACCTGGCCGGCCGGTACGCCCCCGGGATCGCGCGGCCGGTCGCCCGCGCGGCGGCGCGGTGGCGGGTGCCCGAGAAGGCGGCGCGGCGGATGCTGCGGCTCCAGCTCGGGCGCGGGGACGGCGAGCTCACGCGCGACCCCGAGCTGCTGGCCTGCTGGGCCAACCCCCACCAGATCCGGACGCTCACCGGCACGCTCCAGGACATGTCCAGCTACGGCGCGCTGGACCGGATCGGCCCGGGGGAGGACCTGCCCCCGCTCTACGTCATCTGGGGCGGGAGGAACCGGATCCTGCCGGCCAGGGCGGGCGCACGCCTCGTCGCCCGGCTCAGGCCCCGGGCCGCCGTCAACCTCAGGGACGCCGGGCACCTCCCCATGCTGGAGGCCCCCGAGACCGTCACCGGCCTCATCGAGCGGTTCCTCGCCGACGCCGGGACGGCCCCGGCCCGGCGGTCCCGGTCCCGGTCCCGGTCTCAGGAGCAGGTCCCGGCCGAGGCGCGGGCCGTCGCCGCCCAGGCTCAGGCCGCCGCCACCGAGGCTCAGGCCGCCGCCGCCGACGCCCGCGACGGCGCGTGAGGGGCCGAGGCCCCGGCCGCGCCGGAACCGCGGTCCCGGCGCTCGCCGCGCCCGCCGTCCTGGTCGTCCTCGCCCTGCTCGCCGCCGCGTGCGCCGGGGAGCGCCCGCCGCCCCCCGAGCCGGCTGCCACCCCCACCGCGAGCGCCCTGCCGGAGCCGGAGCCCACGCCGGCGCGGACCGGCGCCGACGACGGGGCGGCCGTCACCGCCGAACGCCGGGTGGACGGGCGCACGCTGGACCTCACCATCGACTCCCCGGCCCTCGGCGGCCCGGGGAAGGTGCGGCTCCTGCTGCCCCGGGGCTGGGCCAAGGACGCGCGGCGCACCTGGCCGGTGCTGTGGCTGCTGCACGGCGGCTTCGACGACCACACCTCCTGGACCGCCAAGACGAGCGTCGAGTCGATCACGGCCAAGGCCGGCGTGATCGTCGTCATGCCCGACGGGGGCCGCTGCGGCAGCTACTCGAACTGGTGGAACCACGGCCGGGGCGGCGCGCCCCGCTGGGAGACCTTCCACCTGGACGAGGTGCGCCAGATCCTCGAACGCGGATACCGGGCGGGCACCGGCCGGGCCATCGCCGGGTACTCCATGGGCGGGCAGGGCGCCATGCTGTACGCCGCCCGCCGCCCCGGCATGTTCCGCGCGGCGGCCTCCTTCAGCGGCGCGGTGCACATCCTCTACGACAACCCGCGCGGCCTCGACCCGTCCGTCGTGATCGCCGGGGGCACCTCGCTGGCCTGCCCCGGGACCGACTGGAAGCGGATCTGGGGCGACCCGCGCGACCCGGAGCAGCGCCGGATCTGGGCCGAGCACAACCCCTACGACGTCGCGGCCGGGCTGCGCGACGTGAGGCTGTACGTCGCCGCCGGGACCGGCCGCCCCGAGCGCGGCGGGCTGCCCATCGGCGACGCCGTCGAGGAACTGGCGTACGGCGTCGCCCAGGAGTTCGTGAAACGCCTCTACGAGCTGGACATCCCGGTGAAGACCCACTTCTACCCGGGCAGGCACACGCACCGGTACTGGGAGCGCGAGCTGCGCGCGGCGCTGCCGGGGATGCTGGAGGCGATGCGGTGACCGCCGCCCGGGGCGGCGGGACCGGTGTCGCGGCGGGCCGGTGGACGGTGACCCGGGCCGTGTGACGGTCGCCGTCCCGCCCCGGATCCGGACGGCCTCGCGATTCGACCGCCCCGCGCCCGTCCGGCCGCTACCCTTGGTAATCCTTTCGTCACGTCACGAGCCGGGGAGGGTGGCATGCCGGCACTCCTGATCGTGGCCGCCGCCGCGGCGGTGGCCGGGGTCTCGGCCGTGCTCCTCCACCGCCACGTCCCCGCCGGCGTCCGCGCGCGCTTCCGCGAGACCGGCATCGTGGTCACGTGCCTGGCGGGCGCCCTGTTCGCGATCACCGTCGGCCTCGCCGTCGTCTCCGCCTGGGAACGCCTGGACCGGGCCGGCGAGGAGGTCGCCGCCGAGGCCGACAGCGCCGTCGACATCTTCTGGTACTCCCGCACCCTGCCCGCGGGTCAGCGCGGCCTGATGCAGCGCCACCTGCGGGAGTACCTCGCCGTCGTGCTCTACAAGGAGTGGGCGATGATGGAGCGCTCGCGCGCCGTCTCCGCCGAGGGCTGGACCCTCACCGACCGCCTGCGCGAGGGCCTCCAGTCCGTCCAGCCCCGCACCCGCGGCGAGGTCGCCAGGTATGGCCAGGCCATGTCCCGCATGCACGAGCTCCTCGACGCCCGCCGCGCCCGCGCGGCCCGCGCCGCCGGGGGAGAGTCCCCGCTGCTCTGGGCCGCGCTCGCCGCCGCCGCGACCGCCGTGATCGTCCCCGCGGTCGTGTTCGCCGCCGACCGCCTGGTCGTCCGCGTCGCCGCCCCCGCCGCCCTGGCCGCCACCGTCGCCGCCGGCCTCCTCCTGGTCCACCACCTCGCCACCCCCTACGCCGGGCCCGTCCGCGTCTCCCCCGACCCGTTCCACCTGGGCCTGGCCCGCGTCACCGAGATAGCCCAGCTCCCGCCCCTCACCTGATCCCGCGCCCGCGCCGCCGCACCCGGGCAGCCGCCTCCGCCGCCGCGAGCGTCCACCCGCCCGTACGGCTCGCGCCGCCCCGCCCCGCCGTACCCGAGGACGCCGCCCCGCTCGGACTGTTTCGGGGCGGTACGGGCGGACGGCCCGCCGTACCCCGTATCCGGTGAGACGGGAGGGTTGTACGGCGGGCCGGGGTGGGTTTCACTCAGGGGGGTGGGGGCTGCAAGCCGGTTGCAGGCGGGTTGTAAGGACGGGGACGGAGGCTTCGGGGGAGGCCGGACGGGGCCGCGCGGGGTCCCGTGAGCAGCCGGCCACGGGAGGCGGGCATGAACGCGTGGTCGGTGCCTGGGTACACCGAGCTGCGGGAACTGGGCATGGGCGGCGGCGGGCGGGTCGTGCTCGCCGTCCACGACGCCACCGGGGCGGAGGTGGCGATCAAGTACCTCTCCCGTGAGCTCACCGGGGACGCCGTCTTCCTGCGCCGGTTCCGCGAGGAGGCGGCGCTGCTGTTCGAGCTGGGCGGGGAGCCCAACGTGGCCCGCCTGTTCGAGTACGTCGAGTCGGCGCAGGGCGCGGCCATCGTCATGGAGCTCGTGCACGGCGCGCCCCTCCGGCGGCTGATCGCCCGCGAGGGGCGGACCGGGCCGGAGGCCGCCCTGGTCGTGCTCAAGGGGTCGCTGCTCGGGCTGGCCGCCGCGCACTCCTTCGGCGTGGTCCACCGGGACTACAAGCCCGAGAACGTGCTGGTCGGCGTGGACGGCTCCAGCAAGCTCGTCGACTTCGGCATCGCCACCTGGTCCGGCCTGCCCGGGGTGCCCGCCGGGACCCCGCCCTACATGGCGCCCGAGCAGTGGGACGGCGCCCCCCAGTCCCCGGCCACCGACGTGTACGCCGCGACGGCGGTGTTCTACGAGTGCGTGACGGGCCACCGGCCGTACACCGCGACCCACCGCGACGTGCTGCGGTACCAGCACCAGACGGCCGAGATCCCGGTCGCCGAGGTGCCGCGCCCGCTGCGGGCGCTGGTCACCCGCGGGCTCGCCAAGGACCCGCCCGACCGGCCCGGCTCGGCCGCCGAGTTCGTCCGCGAGCTGGAGGAGATCGCCGTCACCGCGTACGGCCGCGAGTGGGAGGACCGGGGGAGGCGGCGGCTCGCCGAGCTGGCCGCCGTGCTCGCCGTCCTGCTGCCCGCCGCCGCGCAGCAGGCGACCGGCGGCACCGGCCTGTTCAAGACCATCCTCGGCAAGGCGGGCGGGGCGCAGAGCCCTCTCATCGTGACCACGGTGGTCGCCGCGACCGTCCTGGGCGCGGGCGCGGTCCTGGCCTCCGGCCGCACTCCGGAGCCCGCGCCCGCCCCCGTCGAGCCGGCGCTCGCGATGTCCCAGGCCCGCCCGGCGAGCCAGGCGCCCCCGCGGGACCCGCTCCGGCCCGGCCCCGGCCCGGTCGGCCCGTCCACCGTGGACCCGGGCGAGACGGGCGAGAAGGGCGGCACGGGTGGCGGCGGCGTCCCGGCCCCGCACGGCAAGCCCCCGGTGAACCCGCCGGGCCCCCAGACGCTCGACTTCGCCGGGACCGTCGGCTGGCTGGAGAAGTCCACGCCGGTGGACGTCACCGTCTTCGTCCGCCGGACCTCCGGGCGCCCCGTCACCCTCAAGATCGCCTTCACCACGGGCAAGGGGGCCGGGGAGGCCGCCCACCGCACGGCCCGCGAGGAGAGCGCGCGGCTGTCCGGCGCGAAGAGCTACGACCGCCGCTTCACCCACGACCTCGGCCGCCTCGACTGCCGCACCGCCACCCACGTCGGCGTCCGGGCCTGGACCGAGCCCGCGTCCCCCGGCGGCGCGGTCTTCGCCGCCAAGAAGGACCCCCGCTGCGGCCGCCCCGCCCCCGGCGACCCCGCCTCCGTCGCCGTCGCCTCCTGGGACGGCCGTACGGCGGGCATCGGCGTCACCGCCCCCGACAAGGGCGAGGCGGGCCTGTCGGTGGAGTTCACCCGCCGCGAGGAGGGCGGGCAGCCGGTCGTGGTCAAGAGCGCCACCGAGCGGCTGTCCGGCGCCACCCGGTACACCCGCTCGCACACGCACGCGTTCCCGCCCGAGAAGTGCGGCGCGCGGGTGCTGCTGGGCGTCCAGGCCACCGTGACCCACGGGGACGACCGCGACACGGCCTTCAAGGAGGTCCCGGCCCCGGCCGCCCCCGGCTGCGCCCGCCTGGAGATCGCCTCCTGGGACGGCTCGGCGGTCACCGCGCGCGTCACCGCCGCCGACGCCGCGCCGGTGCGGCTCAGCGCGGCCTTCACCGCACGCGGCGGGGAGGGCCAGGTCACCGAGCCCGTCCGGCAGTCCACCTGGCTGCGCGGGGCCACCGCCTACACGCACACGTTCCGCCAGGCGTTCCCGCCCGTGCCGTGCGGGCAGGTGGTCACCCGCACCGTCGAGCTGGCCACGTCGAACGGCGGCACCGCCCGCCGCGAGACCGAGGTGAAGGGCCCCGAGTGCCCGCCGTCGGTGGACCTGCTGAAGATCACCCGCTGGGACGGCGAGAACGCCCGCGTCCTGATCGGGACGTCCTCGCCGGGCCCGGTCGCGCTGACGCTCACCTTCGCCGAGGGCGAGCGGCCCGTCGTGGCGCACCGCCGCACGCTCACGCTGAAGGGGAGCACGGAGTACACCAGGACCGTGTCGTACGACTTCGGGCGGGGCGAGTGCGGCCAGGCGCGCCGGCTGACGGTGATGGCGGCCACGGTCCCGTCCCCGACCGGGGGCACCAGCCCCTCGCGCTCGGTGGTCCGCGAGGCCGTGCCGTGCCCGCCGAAGGTGCTGGGGCTCGCCGTCGGGCACTGGAACGGCGCGGGCGCGACCTACCGCGTGAGCGCCGACGGCCCCGGCCCGGTGACCCTGCACGCCCGCTTCACCGCGATCGGGCCCACGGGCGAGGTCGTGGCCCGGCGGACGCGGACGGTCCCGCTCAAGGGCTCCACGGCGTACGGCGGGAGCCTGGCGGTCCAGCTCCCCAGGCCGTGCGGCGGCGTGCTCCGGATGACCGCCTCGACGGCCCCGGCCGCCGCGACGGGCGAGGTCACCCGCGAGGTCAGGCTGCCCAAGTGCGCGCCGAAGCCCGACGACAAGCCCAAGCCCGACGACAGTCCCAAGCCCAAGCCCGACGACAGTCCCAAGCCCAAGCCGGACGACGGCCCCAAGCCCAAGCCCGGGGACAGCCCCAAGCCGGAGGACAAGCCCAAGCCCAAGCCCGAACCCAAGCCGGAGGACAGCGCCAAGCCCAAGCCGGGGGAGGGCTCCGGCCCCTCGTCGGGCGGGGCGACCGCGGGGACCGCGGGCCGGTCCGCGCCGGCCCCCCGCTGACGGCGCGGACGCGGAAGGGCCCTCCGCCGGTCTGGGGCCGTCCCGCCGACCGCCGCCGCGCGTGACGCCCGCGGGAACGCGGGCGTCACGCCGTGCCGGGAGTCCCGGCGCGGCAGGGCGGCGGTCAGGCGCGGTCGACCAGGGCCATCGCGCCCTTCTCGCGGGCGCAGTGGGCGCAGCAGTACCAGTGGCCGCCGTCCTGGACGCCGTGCCCGATGATGCGGCAGGAGCAGTGCTCGCAGATGGGCGCCATGCGCTGGATGGCGCACTCGAAGGAGTCGAAGGTGTGCACCGCGCCCTGGGCGTGCACCTCGAAGCTCATGTCGTAGTCGTTGCCGCAGGTCTCGCAGGCGGCCATGGTCCCCCCAAAGATCGTGGTCCTCCCCGCGGGCGGGTCTACCCCGCGTGACGGCGGGGCAATCCCGCCGCGGGGACCGGCGCCGGGAGGGCCCCGCCGCCGCCCCCGGGAAGGCGGGGGCCGCGGCGGGGCGGCCCGCGGCGCTACGCCGCGACGCGGCGGCGGCGCTGGAAGGGGAGGTATCGGGTGGCCAGGTGGGCGCGCGCGGGGGTGTCGGTGGGCTCCAGGGCGATCATCCGGTCGAACCGGAACGCGCGGATGGCCCGGGCGGACCGGCACCAGCTCACGAGATACCAGTGGTCGCGGTGGACGAGGCAGGTGACGGGCTCGACCTCGCGCACGGTGAGCCGGCCGGCCGCGTCGCGGTAGCGCAGCCGCAGCACGAGCCGCCCGGTGATCGCGATCGCGGCGGTCCGGGCGCGCCGCGCGGTGTCGGGGTCGAGCGGGGCGGTCAGGGTGGACAGGGTGGTCGCGACCACCTCGTCCCCGGGGTCGAGGTGGTCGAAGGCGTGCCGCAGCGCGCGCCGCGCGGTGGCGGACTGCGGCCCCGCGCCCAGGTGGGCCAGGGAGAGCGCCAGCGCGGCGATCTCGGCGGCGGTCAGGGCGGCCGGCTCGGGCGCGGGCCGGGAGGCGGTGGTCTGGATGGTGGCGGCCGTCAGCGGTGGGGTTTCGACGTTTGCCATGGTTCGATCATACGTTCGAAGACCGACATTTCCCGGCCCTCGCACCTAACCTCCGCGCTGTACTCACCTGACCTTCCGTGCCCGTCCTGACCTGCGCTTTCCCTCCCGCCCGGAGCCGGGCGGGGAGGCGCGCGAAAGCCGTACGGCGGGGCGCGAAAGCCGTACGGCGGGGCGCGGCCGGGGCGGCGCCGGGGGCCGGGAACGCCCGCCGGGCGGGGCGGGCCGGGCGGTGGGAATCGCGGGCGGTGACGTTCCGGATGCGGAAAGAGGGGTGGATTTGTCCGGGAAGCTCAAGGAAAGGGATGAGGTGGCGCTGTTTCTCGTGGTGCTGATCACTGGTCTCCGGGGGAGGCGGCAGGCTACCGTCTCCGCATGGGTCCAGTGGAGTACGCCGGGGAGAGGCTGGTGCTCCGGGAGGTCGAGTGCGCGCACGCGGACGCGCTCCACGCCCTCTACGGGGACTCGCGTGCCACCCGCCACCTCCCGTTCGAGCCGCGGACCCGTGAGGAGGTCGTGCGGATCATCGAGGAGGCGCGGGCCTCGGCGGCGGCCGACCCGCGCCGGCTCTACGTCCTCTCGGTGATCGACCCGGAGGACGGGGACGTGATCGGCGTCGCCCGGCTGCACGTCGAGCACGATCACCCGCACAGCGCGGAGATCGGCTTCGGGCTGCGGCCGGACCACTGGGGGCGCGGGCTCGGGGTGGACCTGGTGCGGCTGCTGCTGCGGTTCGGGTTCAAGGAGGTCGGGCTGCACCGGATCTGGGGCGCGCGGTCCCCGGACAACATCGCCTCGCAGCTCGTGATGCTCACCGCGGGAATGGTCGAGGAGGGGCGCATCCGCCACCACGTCCGCACGCCGGACGGCTGGCGCGACTCCATCGTGCATTCCGTGCTCGAAGACGAATGGGACGGCCGGCGACTGGATTGACGAGGAATTCCCCATGCGTATCACGGACGGGCTCTTGCGCCCCCCTATTGGATTAGGCGTACAGTACAGATCTCTGCACCGGTCCTGGGAGCGGGCATGACGCGAAGCAAGACGATGCGGCACGTAGGGCTGTCGGGCGCGGCCATCACCTCCGGAGCGCTGGTCCTGCTGCTCGCGGGCGCGGCCCCGGCGGGCGCGGGCGCGGCGGCCGACTGCAAGAGCGACGGAACCCCCCTCGGCGACGCGACCACCAAGATCTGCAAGGACCTGGAGAAGACGCGCAAGAACGTCGAGAAGGGCGTCAAGGATCTCCAGCAGAAGATCAGCGGCAAGAAGACCACCCCCAAGAGCGGCTCGAAGAGCGGTTCCAAGCCCGGCTCGAAGAGCGGCGCCAAGAGCGGGACGAGGAACGGCTCCGGCGGCTCTTCAGCGCGCTCGAACGGCGGCTACGGCGGATACGCGGGCAACGGCGTCTCCCCGGCCTCGATCAACACCCGCACCGTGGCCCGGCCCGGCGACGTCTCGCTCCCCGTGATCGAGAACACCGCCCCGGCCCCCTCGGTGGAGGCCCCGCAGGTCGCCCCCGAGCCCGAGGTCAACCTGCCGGCCGCCCAGAAGGCCGTGCCGGTGCGCCCGGTGGCGAACTCCTCGGCCGACGCGCCCCGGCCCCTCGGCCCGGACCCGGAGTCCCTGCTCGTGGTCGCCGGGCTCCTGCTGGCGGGCGCCACCCTCGGCGGCAACGTCGGCCTCGCCGTACGGCTGCACCGCAAGCGCCTGCACTGACGGCCCGCGCGGCCCGCGCCGACGGCCCGCGCCGGCGTCGCGCGGCGCGCTGGCGCGGGGGTTTCGACATAGCGGGAAATGCCGGTTAGTGCGGGCGCACTAAAGCGGATATCGCGTTGCCTGAGCCGGGTTCGGCGCTCAAGCTGGCCGATGTGGACGCGTACCCGCCCCGCGGTCTGAGACCCCGCACGCCCGCCCCCGGCCCGTCCGCCCCCGCGCCGGCCCGCCTCATCGCGGCCGGCCGGGCGGCGCCGGGCCCCGGTTCGTCCGGTCCCGGTCCATCCGGCCCCGGCTCCGGTCCCCGTCCCGGTCCTGGGCCGTCCGGGCTCGCGGTCGCGGCCGTCAGGCCGCCGGCGCCGCACGTCCCCGAGCTGGCGCCCGCCGACTACCGGCGCATGTTCCGGGTGGTGGAGGACGTCGCCGACGCCCCCGACCTGACCCGGTTCCGCGAGGACCTGCTCGTGGCGCTCGGCCGGCACCTGGGCTGGGGCCGCGCCATGGTGCTCGACGGTGAGAACTGGCAGGCGGCGGCCTCCGCCCGCCCCGGCGACGTGCACAGCTTCGGCCGCCTCTTCGTGGACGAGTACCTCCACCGCTGGTTCCCCGACGAGCCCCTCGTCACCCCGGCCGCGCTGGCCGCGCTCGCGGGCACGGGCCAGGTCGTGCTGACCGACCTGCTGTGCGGCGCCTCGCCCAGGGAGCGCGGGTTCGCCGAGGGGTTCCTGCGGCGCCACCAGGTGGCCGAGGTGGCGGGCCTGGCGGTCACCTGCGAGGCCGGGCTGGTGTACGTCGGGGTCGCGTTCGCCGACGAGAGCGAGGTCGGCCCGCGCGAGCGCGCGATCCTGGCGCGGCTGCGGCGCGTGCTCGCCCCGGTGATCCGCGAGCAGTTGCGGCGCGGGGAGGCGGAGTCCCCGCCGCGCTGGCCGCTGACCGCCCGGGAGCGCGAGGTGGCCGAGCTCGTCGCCGCCGGCCTCACCAACCGCCAGATCGCGCGCCGCCTCGGCATCACGCTGGAGACGGTCAAGAAGCACCTCACGCACATCCTGGCCAAGACCGAGTGCCCGAGCCGCACCGTCCTGGCCGTGGCCTGGCAGCGCCGTACGGCGGGCTGACCCCCCTCCCGGCGCCGCCCCCTCCCGGGACGGGCCGCCCGGCGCGCGGGGGCCGGTCGGCCGGTCAGCCGGACGTCTCGCGGGGGGAGGTGGGCATGGTGACGCCGGGGAGCGTGTCGGACGGCAGCAGCGGCGGCACGTGGCCGCTGACCTGGCCCAGGTCGAGCGCCCCGCCGAGGAACCGGGAGAACCGGAAGTCCACCTTGGACCCGGTGAACTCCGCCCCCCGGAAGCCGACGAGCCCCGACAGGAACCGCGCCGCCTCGAAGTCCACCTCGCCGCTGGAGAACTGCGCGTTGTAGAAGGTCACGTGCGCCCCGGTGAAGCGGGCGTAGCGGAACCCGGATCGCCCGGCGAACAGCGTGCCCCAGAAGCCGACCTTGCCCGCGGAGAACTCCGCGCCGTAGAAGCTGATCGCGTCGGCCGAGAAGATCGCCTGGTTGAAGCCCACCTCCGCGCCGCTGAAGACGCACTCGTTGGCGTGCATCTCGCCGCCCAGGAACACGCACTGGTCGAAGCAGACCTCCCCGGCCGAGAACCGCGCGCCGTGCAGGTCGAGCAGGCAGTCGCGGAACTGGCTCCCCCGGAAGTCCACCTGCGCCCCCTCGAACGAGGCGCCCTTGAAGTCGGCCGTGCAGCCGAGGAACGCCGACCGCTCGAAGTGGATCCGGCCGGACCGGAAGACCGCGTCGCGGAAGCTGACCTCGCCGCCGGAGAAGATCGCGTCGCTGAAGTCGCCGCCGTCGAACACGACCCCGGTGAGGTCGAAGTCGTGCCCCTGCCAGGAGATCGGCACGCCCTCCCGGAGCCGCGCGCTGATCAGGCGGATGATCGTGTGCCTGACCTCGCGGTACCCGGCGTAGGCCAGGCGCTGGTAGGTGGTCGCGTCGTTGCCGGGCGGCGGGGTGTACGGCATGCGCAGGTAGGCGCAGAGCACGTCGATCACGGTCTGCCGCAGCCCGCCGGTAGGGGCGTCGTCGGCCAGCCGCGCGAGCGCGTGCACCCCCGCGAGCACCACGGCCGGGGACTCGTGCCCGAGCTTGTCGCTGGCGATCGTGAAGCGCTCGTTGAAGAGCTTGGTGGCCTCGCGCTGCTCCGCCCCCTCGGCCCGCCGCTCGGCCGCCTCGAACACCTTCTGCCGCCGGTACCCCAGGACCAGGGCGATCACGCCGCCGATGCCCGCCACGGCGGCGAAGGACAGCTTGATGATGTCGATCAGGCGTTCCAGCGGCAGCCCCTCCTTCCCCGGGAGGGCGACGTGGGGGAAGCCGGCCACCCACAGCGTCAGGACCAAGACGGTGGTGGTCATCGCGATCGAGCCGACGAGCGCCAGCGCGCACACGACGCCGATATGGCGCATGCGCAGCCGGTCACGCTGAATGTACTCGTCCACCACCCAAGCCTTACGCAGAGTGACGAGAGCCACCACCGTTTTCGGCAGGTGAGCCGCGATCTCTTGACGTTCGGTCACCGTTCGCCCGGCATGCCCCCCAGGCCGCGCCGCCGCCGCGCCGCGCCCGTCACTCCGCGTCCCACCGCGCCCGTCACTGCGCGTCCCGCCGGGCCCGTCACTGCGCGTCCCGCCGGGCCGTCCCCGCCCGCTCGCCGTACGGCGGGGCGATGGCCGTACGGCGTGGCGGGGCGCGCCGGCCGGCGCGGGGGAGGGTCAGGCCGCGGGGCGGCCGTCGCCGAGGGAGCGGCGGCGGTAGGCCAGGGCCTTGTCCTGGTGGTAGCGGACGGTGCCGTCGCAGGGGTAGCGCGCGCAGGTGAAGCCCTGGCGGTGGGCGGCGGCGAGGTTGTCGTGCAGGCGGGCCAGCATCTCGAACGTCTTGCGCGTGCGGTTCTGCAGGAGGGACAGGTTCGCCGAGGTCTGGTTCTGGAGCAGCTTGGACTGCTTGATCGTGTCGTCCAGCGGGGGGCGGGCCCGCGGCGGGACGTCGGCGCGCGGGGGGCCCGGCGGGCGGGCGCGCGAGACCGCGGGACCCGGATGCCGGGTCCGGGTGGCGAGCACCTCGCAGGACGTCCCGGACCGGGTCCTGCGCGCCCGCAGCGCCGCCGTCAGCGACGGGTACACCGGCACGCGGCCGCCGCCGATCAGGTCCAGCAGCCGCCGGGTCAGCGGCAGCGCCCCGGACACGGCCAGCAGGCCCCCGCCGCGCACGGCGGCGCCGTGCGCGGCGACGATCGTGTGCGCGCCGCTGACGTCGCAGAACGTCGTGCCGGTGAGGTCCACGACGAGATACCGCGCCGGGCTCTCGCCGAAGGCCGCGAAGGCGTCCTTGAGCGCGGGACTGGACAGGAAGTCCAGCTCGCCGCGCACGGACACGACGACGATGTTGCCGCCCCGATGCTCGACCGTCGCGGAGAAGTCCACGCCTGTCTCCTCGGAGGGGTCCGGGGGCCCCGGATGGGCCCGCACGCCCACATAGTTCAACTTATGACGACATGGAGGGAAGAACCATCAGCTCCCGGTGGAGAGGGCAATTGTGCTCCTCTCAGGGGCGGCCGTCCAGGGGGAACACATAGGTCTTCCCCGGCACGAGCGCGGCCTCCCGGTCCCCGGCGACCACCCGGATCGGCTGCCTGCCGTACGACACCCGCAGGCGCAGCTCGGCGTGGTCGGCGTCGATCGACAGGTCGCACCCCCGGTACCGCAGGTCCAGGCTCAGCCGCGGCAGGGCGTCGGGCAGGGCGGGGTTGAGCCGCAGCGCGTTCCCCCGGGTCTCCAGGCCCAGGTAGCAGCGCTGGGCCAGGTCCAGCGTGCCGCCCATCGCGCCCAGGTGGACGCCCTCGGCGGCCGTGCCGCCCTGGACGTCGTGCACGTCGCCCGCCAGCGCCTCGGTGAAGAAGCGCCAGGACGCCCGGCGGTCGCCGCGGGCCAGCACCCACGCGTGCACCACCGCGCTGAGCGTGGAGCCGTGCGAGGTCCGGGCCAGGTAGTACCGGATCGTCCGGGGGATCGTGGCGCCCTCGAACGGGTAGCCCAGGCGGTGGAAGATCTCGGCCAGCTCCTCGGCGGAGAGCAGGTAGAAGAGCATGAGGACGTCGGCCTGCTTGGACAGCTTGTACCGGTTCGGGGTGTCCCCCTCGGCCTCCAGGATCCGGTCCAGCCGGCGGATGTCGCCGTACCTGCGCCGGTACCCCTCCCAGTCCAGCTCGGCCAGCGACTCGTAGCCGTCGAACTGGCTGATCACGCCGTCGGCGTGCCACACCACCCGCATGCGCCGGGTCAGGTCCGCCCACCGCTCGGGCTCCTCCGCGCCCAGCTCCAGCCGCTCGGCCAGCTCGTCGCGGCGGGGCGGCGGCAGCGCCTCCAGCGCGTCGAGCGCGCGCGCCAGCGCCCACACCGTCATCACGTTGGTGTACGCGTTCTCGTCCAGCCCCGGCCGGTCGGCGCCGGGATAGGCGTCGTGGTACTCGTCCGGCCCCATCACCCCGCGGATGACGTACCGCCCCAGGCCCTCGTCGAACCGGGCCAGCCCGGCGAAGAACCGCGCCACCTCCACCATCAGCTCGGCCCCGGTCTCGCCGAGCATGTCCACGTCGCCCGTCGCCTGGTAGTGCTGCCAGACGTTGTACGCCACGGCCAGCCCGACGTGCCGCTGGAGCCGCGAGTGGTCCGGCAGCCACCGCCCCGAGCGCGGGTTCAGGTGCAGCCGCTGGGTCTCCTCGCGCCCGTCGCTCCCGCTCTGCCAGGGGAACATCGCCCCCGGCAGCCCCTCCTCGCGCGCCGCCGCCCGCGCCTTCGGCAGCCGCCGGTGGCGGTACCGGATCAGCGCCCGCGCGATCTCCGGGAACCGCAGGTTCAGCCACGGCAGCACGAACAGCTCGTCCCAGAACACGTGCCCGCGGTACGCCTCCCCGTGCAGCCCCCGCGCGGGCACCCCCGCGTCCAGGTCCGCCGTGTGCGGGCTGAGCGTCTGGAGCAGGTGGAACGCGTGCAGCCGCAGGATCGTCTCGTCGTCCGGCGTCCCGGTCTCCAGCCGCGCCCGCCGCCACAGGCGCCGCCACGCCGCCGCGTGCCGCGCCAGCAGGTCCCCGAACCCCGGCGCCGCCCGCACCGCCTCCCTGGTGTGTTCCGCGCACTCCCCGATCCCGTGGTCCCGCGAGGTCGCCAGCGCCACCACCTTCTCCACCGCGCACGCCGTCCCCCGCTCCACCGGGACCGCGACCGCCACCCCCGGCCGGACGGCGTCCTCGATCGGGGTGTACGCCGGGGGCGGCGCGTCCCCGGAGCCTGGGAGGCGGACGCCGGTGCGGGCCGCCTCGGCGACGTGGACGCCGGAGGCGGCGGTGGCCACCCGGACCCAGGCGACCGGCCCGTCCACGCCGGAGCCGAGCGGGGCGAGGTGGTCGCCGCGCAGGTCCCGGTAGCGGGCGACGCCCTCGTTGCGGACCGAGGCGTCCAGGAGGGAGCGGACCTCCAGGACGCCCGACCAGTTCACGGGGGTGAGCACGGTCTCCAGGGCGGCCAGGTGGGGGTCGTCCATCGAGACCAGGCGGCGCTGCCGCACCGAGGTCGCGCGGCCCTGGCCGTCGCGCCGGGTGAACTCGCGGACCAGCACGCCGTGGCGCAGGTCCAGCTCCTGGCGGTAGCCCGTCACGCCCTCCCCGGGCAGCTCGGCCGCGTCGAACCAGGGGCCGCCCGCGGCGCGGAAGGTCAGCGGGAGCCAGTTGGGCACGTTCACGATGTCCTCGTTGACCACGCGGTGCCCGGCCACCTCCGAGGCGAGGCGGTCGTACACGCCGGCGACGTACGTGCCCGGATAGTGGCACTCCCCGGCCACCGCCTCCGGGGCCGCGCCGCGCGTGGCGAAGAAGCCGTTGCCCAGGGTGCACAGCGCCTCGCGCAGGCGCTCGCCGCCCGGGTCGAACCCCTCGAACGTCAGCGACCAGTCCCGCATGCCCACCCCGATACCCAGATGCGGGCGCCCCTACGTGTCCCGGCCGGGACGGGCCCCCTCCGTCCCGGCCGGAACGGGCCTCGAACGGGCCTCGCCGGCCCGCCGGGCCCGTCCGCCCCTCCTCCCCGCGGCGGTCCCGCCCGTTAGCACCGGGCGCGGCGGGGCAGGAGGAGAGCCGGACGAGCGGCGGAGGCGACGGATCCGCCGGAATCCCCGCGATCCCCGGAAGGGTGGCCATGTCGGGCAAGGACCTCGCGGCCGTGGACGCGTACTGGCGCGCGGCCAACTACCTGTCGGCCGGGCAGATCTACCTCCTGGCGAACCCGCTGCCGGGCGAGCCGCTGCGGCCCGAGCACGTCAAGCCGCGGCTGCTCGGGCACTGGGGCACCACGCCCGGCCTGAACTTCGTCCTCGCGCACCTCAACCGGGTGATCCGCGAGCGCGACCAGGACATGATCTACATCGCGGGCCCGGGGCACGGCGGGCCGGCGGTCGTGGCGCACGCGTGGCTGGAGGGCACCTACAGCGAGCTGTACCCGGAGGTCTCCCAGGACACGGAGGGCATGGCGCGGCTGTTCCGGCGGTTCTCGTTCCCCGGGGGCGTCCCGAGCCACGCCGCGCCGGAGACGCCGGGCTCCATCCACGAGGGCGGCGAGCTGGGGTACTCCCTGGCCCACGCGTACGGCGCGGCCTTCGACAACCCGGGCCTGGTCGTGGCCTGCGTGATCGGGGACGGCGAGGCGGAGACGGGCGCGCTGGCGGCGAGCTGGCACGCCAACAAGTTCCGCGAGCCGGGGCGCGACGGGCACGTCCTGCCGATCCTGCACCTCAACGGCTACAAGATCGCCAACCCGACCGTCCTCGCGCGGATCCCCGAGCGCGAGCTGATCTCGCTGATGGAGGGGTACGGCCACCGGCCGTACGTCGTGGCGGGCGACGACCCGGCCGAGGCGCACGAGCGGATGGCGGAGACCCTCGACGAGATCTTCGACGGCCTGGACTCCGCGGACCGCCCGCCGATGATCATCCTGCGGACCCCCAAGGGCTGGACGGGCCCGGAGGAGGTGGACGGCGAGCCGGTCGAGGGCACGTGGCGCTCGCACCAGGTGCCGCTGTCCCGGGTGCGCGAGGACCCCGCGCACCTGGCGCGGCTGGAGGAGTGGATGCGCTCCTACCGGCCCGAGGAGCTGTTCGAGGACGGCCGCCCGGCGGAGCCGGTGCGTGCGAACGTGCCCGAGGGGCCGCGCCGGATGAGCGCCAACCCGCACGCCAACGGCGGCGTCCTGCTCGCGCCGCTGGTGCTGCCCGACTTCCGCGATTACGCGGTGGAGGTGAAGTCGCCCGCCACGGGCGCCACCTCGCCGACGGGGGTGCTCGGGGAGTACCTGCGGGACGTGATCGCCCGCAACCCCGCCACCTTCCGCCTGATGGGCCCGGACGAGACCGCGTCCAACCGGCTGTCGGCGGTGTTCGAGGCGACCGACCGGGAGTGGAACGCCGCGCTGCTGCCCGGCGACGAGAACATGGGGCGCGGCGGCCGGGTGATGGAGGTGCTGAGCGAGCACCTGTGCCAGGGCTGGCTGGAGGGCTACCTGCTGACCGGGCGGCACGGGCTGTTCAACTGCTACGAGGCGTTCATCCACATCGTGGACAGCATGTTCAACCAGCACGCCAAGTGGCTGGAGTCCGCGCGGAGGATCCCCTGGCGGCGGCCGATCGCCTCGCTCAACTACCTGCTGTCCTCGCACGTCTGGCGGCAGGACCACAACGGGTTCTCCCACCAGGACCCGGGCTTCCTGGACGTGGTGCTCAACAAGAAGCCGGAGATCGTCCGGGTCTACCTGCCGCCGGACGCGAACACGCTGCTGTCGGTGGCCGACCACTGCCTGCGCTCCCGCGACTACGTCAACGTGATCGTCGCGGGCAAGCAGCCGGTGCTGGACCTGATGCCGATGGACGAGGCCGCCGCGCACTGCGCCCGTGGCCTGGGCATCCTGCCGTGGGCCGGGAACGAGGGCCCGGACGGCCCCGACGTCGTGCTCGCCTGCGCCGGGGACGTCCCCACCCTGGAGACCCTGGCCGCCGCCGACCTGCTCCGCCGGCACCTGCCGGACCTGTCCGTGCGCGTGGTCAACGTGGTGGACCTCATGCGGCTCAGCCCGCCCTCGGAGCACCCGCACGGCCTGCCCGACGCCGAGTTCGACGCGCTCTTCACCACCGACCGGCCGATCATCTTCGACTTCCACGGCTACCCCTGGCTGATCCACCGGCTGACCTACCGGCGGCACGGCCACCCCAACATCCACGTGCGGGGCTACAAGGAGGAGGGCACCACCACCACGCCCTTCGACATGGCCATGCTCAACGACATCGACCGCTACCACCTGGTCATGGACGTCATCGACCGGGTGCCCTCGCTGGGCGTGCGCGCGGCCCCGCTGCGGCAGCGCATGGCCGACGAACGGCTCCGCAAACGCCTCTACACCCGTGAGCACGGCGAGGACGCCCCCGACATCGTCGGCTGGAACTGGCCCGCCGAGACCTCCGGCGGCGTCGCCGACGAGGAGGGATGACCCGTGGCAGTCGTGCTGACCGTCAACGCCGGCTCGTCGAGCCTGCGCCTGGACCTCGTGGACCCGGACCCCGTGGACCCGGACCCCGCGGGCCCGGATCCCGGGGACGCCGGCGGCCGCTCCGGGGAGGACGCGGGCGGCGGCCGGGTGATCGCCACCGTGCACACCGAGCGGCCGCCCGAGCCCGCCCGCTCCGACCAGGTCATCCGGGACTTCCTGGCGGGGTCGCCCGAGCCGCCCGCAGCCGCCGCGCACCGGCTCGTCCACGGTGGCGACGCCGTACGGCGGCCCGCGGTGGTGGACGACGCGGTGCTCGCGGCCGTGCGGCGGGTTGCCGACCTCGCCCCGCTGCACGTCCCGCCGACCCTCGCGCTGATCGAGAGCGCGCGGCGGCTCCTGCCGGACGTGCCGCACGTGGTCTGCCCGGACACCGGATTCCACGCGGGCCTGCCCGAGCACGCGACCACCTACCCCGTGCCCGCCGAGTGGCGGGAGCGGTACGGCCTGCGCCGCTACGGCTTCCACGGCATCTCCTACGCCTGGGCCGTACGGCGGGCCGCCGCGCTGCTGGGCCGCCCGGTGGAGGACCTGCGGCTGGTCCTGGCCCACCTGGGCGGCGGCGGGTCGGTGTGCGCCGTGCGGGGCGGGCGGAGCGTGGACACCTCGATGGGGTTCACGCCGCTGGAGGGCGTGCCGATGAGCAAGCGGTCCGGCAGCGTGGACCCGGGGATGCTGCTGTGGCTGCTGGACGGGCGCCTGTCGCGGGACGAGGTGGAGGACGGGCTCGAACGCCGCTCCGGGCTGCTCGGCCTGTCCGGCGGGCTGTCGCTGGACACGCGGGACCTGGTGAAGGCCGAGCGCGGGGGCGACCGGCGGGCCGCGCTCGCGCTGGAGGTGTTCTGCCACCGGGTGGCGCGGGAGATCGCCGCGGAGGCGACCTCCCTGGACCGGCTGGACGCGCTCGTGTTCACCGGGGAGATCGGCTGGGACCAGCCCGAGGTGCGCGAGGCGGTCACGGCGCGGCTGGGCCTCCTCGGGGTGGCCCCGGCGCGCGGCGCGAACCGCGAGGACGACGGCCCGGTGAGCGAGCCCGGCGCGGCCGTCCCCGTCCTGGTGGTCCAGGCCCGCGAGGAGCTCCAGCTCGCCCGCGAGGCCCTGGCCGCCCTCCGCTGACGCGCGGCCGCCCTCCGCCGGGCCCGGCGCCCGCCGCCGGCGCGGCGCTCCTCAGCAGCCGGCGGCGGGGTGGGCGGCCAGGTCCACGACGAGCTCGTGGCCGTCCGCCTTCACGTCGGTGCCCATGCGCAGGCAGGCCTGGGTGAAGCGGCGGTGCACCGCCGTCCACTCGTCGCCGACCGCCGGCCGCGTGTGCGCGGCCTCCAGCGCGATCGGCAGCGCGCGCAGCCGTACCGGTCGGCCCTCGGACACGTCCACGAACCACACCAGCCCCAGATCGCCGCACGTGCCCGCCTCCGCGGTGGTGTCGTTGAGGAAGCCGCCCAGGTCGTACAGCACCGGCGGCTCCACGCCGTGGACCACGCCCGCCCCGTCCCCGGCCACCAGCGTCGCCCCGGCCCCGGCGAAGTCCCGCGCCGCCGCCCGCACGTACGCCGGGGGGTTCTCCGTCATCGGCGGTCCCCAGTGCGGCATGACCAGGAGCGTGTCCACGTGCGCCCGGTAGGTCCGGATCGCCTCCACGGCCCAGCCGTCCGCGCCCGAGCGCAGGTCGGCGTAGGCGATGCCGGGCCGGTCCGGCCCTGCGGCGTACTCCGGCGGGTCGTCGCCGAGGCCGAGCACCCCCACCCGCAGCCCGCCGACGCTGGCCAGGGCGGGCTGCCGCGCCGACGCCTCGTCGTGCCCGGCCCCGGCGACGCCGATCCCCACGTCGGTCAGGTGGGTGATCGTGTCGGCGAGGGCGTCGGGCCCGTAGTCGAGCGTGTGGCCGTTGGCCATCGTGACGCAGCCCACGCCCATGCGGGCCAGCAGCTCGGCGGCCCGGGGCGCGGCCCGGAACCCCGAGGACTCCCCGCCGTGCGGCTCCCCGCGGTCCGCGACGGACCCCTCCAGGCTGAGCACGAAGAAGTCGGCCGCCAGCAGCCGCGCCAGCAGTTCCCCGGCCACCAGCCCCGTCGGATCCGCCGCCCGCTCGACGTACGCCGCCACCCCCCGTCCCAGGATCGTGCTCCCCGCCAGCGCGATCGTGACCGGCATCGTTCCCCCTCCCCGCCGCGGCCGCCGGCCCCCCGCCCGCCGTACCGCGTCCCCCCTCTCATGCCACGCCAACCCCCCGTCACACCTCCCCCGCCCCAACACTCACCCCAAACCCCATCCCACCCCACCCCGCGCCCCACCAGCACCACCCCCACCAGCACCACCCCCACCGGCCGCCACCCCCCCGCGAGCGCTCACCCCCCGGCACTCGATCCTCCGCGCGGATTCCCTCCGCGCTCACCCCGTCGCGGTGATCATGCAGTTTTGCGCACACCCTGTGATTAAAACTGCATGATCACGGCGAGGGGGGCCGCGAGGGATTGGGTGGCGCGAGGGAAGCGGCGCGAGGCAGGAGGCCCACGGGGGAGCGGCTGCGGGAGGGAGCAGCGTGTGGGAGGGAGCGGCGCGAGGCGAACGTCGCGAGGGGGAGCAGCGCGAGGGGGATCGGCGCGAAGGATGAAACGGCGCGAAGGAGAGAACGCCGCGTGAGGGGGAGAGCGGCGCGAGAGGGGAAGCGGCGTGTGTGCCCCCGCCGGCCCCTCGTCGTGATCATGCAGTTTCGCGCACACCCTGTGATTAAAACTGCATGATCACGGCGAGGGGGCCGCGAGGGATTGGGTGGCGCGAGGGAAGCGGCGCGAGGCAGGAGGCCCACGGGGGAGAGCGGCGCGGGAGGGGAGCGGCGTGTGTGCCCTGGCCGGCCCCTCGTCGTGATCATGCGGTTTTGCGGACACTCTGTGATTGAAACCGCATGATCATGGCGGGGGGAGGGGGGTTGGGTGGGGGTGGGGGCTGGTAGGGTGCCGGGCGGTCTTTCGGCGGGAGGGGGCGGCGTGCGGGCGGAGCTGGCGTGGCGGGAGGAGGACGGCGAGCGGCTCGGCGCGCTGGTGTGGCGGACGGGGGAGCGGCGCTTCATCTCCTCGGCGCTGGTGGGCGGGGGGATCGGGAACGCCCGGTGGGTGCTCAACGCGCAGGTGGCGGCGGCCTACTCCCGGATGGACCCGGCCGGGCACGTGAGGGAGCTGGCCGGGGCGCACGGGCTGCGCGGCCCCGGCGTCGGGATGCTCACCGCCGCCTCGGTGGCCCGTGTCACGCGCGCGGAGGACGAGGGCGCGGAGGTGTTCGCGACCGTGGGGCTGCGGGTCATGACGTGGGCCGCCGCCCCGCCGGGGCGCCCGGACCCCGAACTCGCCCGCGGCGCGCAGGTCGACGAGGCCCTGGTGCCGCGCGTCCCGCCCCCCTACGTCCCGGGGACGGTGAACATCCTCGTGTCGGTCCCCGTGGCGCTGGGTGACGCCGCGCTGGTCAACGCCGTCGCCACCGCGACCGAGGCCAAGACCCAGGCGCTGCTGGAGACCGGGTTCGCGGGGACCGGCACCGCCACCGACTGCGTCTGCGTCGCCGCGATGCCGTACGGCCCCGCCGAGCCGTTCGCCGGCCCCCGGTCGCTCTGGGGCGCCCGGATCGCCCGCGCCGTCCACGCGGCCGTCGGCGCGGGCGCCCGCGACTACGCCGCGCTCCTCCGCTCCGCGCTCCCGGGACCCGTCACCGCCCGGCCCGCCTGACCTCCGGCGTACGGCCGCGCTCCCGGCCGCCGCGCTCCCGGCCGCCGGGGTCACGGGCGGCGCAGGCGGACGGCGAGGAAGGCGGGGAAGCGGGTGAGCTTGTCGTAGGCGGCCGGGTCGACCTCGCGGAGGGCCGCCACCGGGCGCGGCTCGACGAGGCGTTCCAGGACGAACCCGGCGTCCAGCAACTCGCCGAGGAACGTCTCCAGCGGCATGCGCCGCAGCCTGATCGCGTGCGGCCCGCCGCCGAGCGGAAGCTCCACCCAGTCCTCGGAGTAGTACGAGCCGCCGAAGTGCCGCCAGTCCGCGGCCGGGTGGCTGGTGGAGACGAGCAGCCAGCCCCCGGGCCGCAGCACCCGCCGCAGCTCCGCCAGCAACCGCGCCCGCCGCGTGACGTGGTGGTACACCAGCGCGCACACCGCGCCGTCGAACGCGGCGTCCTCCGCGAAGTCCAGCGGCTCCTCCAGGTCGTGCAGCCGCAGCGCGGCCCGGCCGCCCACCCTGGCCCGCGCGTGCCTCAGCAGCGCGGCGCTGCCGTCCACGCCGGTCACCTCCGCCCCGCGTGCCAGCAGCTCGGCCGCGTAGTGCCCGGCCCCGCAGCCCACGTCGAGCACCCGCGCCCCGGCGACGTCCCCGGCGAGCGCCAGCATCGCGGGCCGGTCGGTGAAGGCGTTGTACGGGCTCGTCTCGGCGTGCGCCGCGAACCGGTCGCCGAGCGCGTCGTGGTAGGCGGTGTCCCCGGGCATCGCCCCATCATGCTGAATCCCGGCGCCGCCGCGAAACCCCGCCCCTCCACCCCGGTACGGCGGGGCGCCCGCGGCATGGGGCGCGCCGCCGTACGGGAGGAGCGGCCGTAGAGAAGGGCGGTACGCGAGGCGACGCCGTACGCGAGGCGGGCGGGCCGTGCGTAAGGCCCGCGGGGGCGGTGTCACGGTTGGGTGACTGCGGCGGTCCGCGTCTGGACTTGAACGTGAGCAAGGCTCTACTTTTCGCGGTATGTCGTTGCTGCGGAAGCTCACCGTCGCCGCCGCGCTCGTGCTCGCGTGCGTGGCGCAGGCGGCCCCGGCGCTCGCCCATGAGGAGAGACCGGTCGATTTCCCCGACGGGTCGGGGAGCGTGCCGGTGTACCGGACCACGGGACCCGAACTGCTGGTCTGCAAGACCGACCGGGCGGACTTCGAACGGCGGATCGCCGGGTTCGCCCCGGACCTCCGGTCCGAGAACCGGCGGCTGTTCGACCGGTGCCGCAAGGAGGGCTTCCGCCACCTCCAGGAGGCGGTGAACGCCGTCAAGGGGCCGGGGTACCGGATCAAGATCCTGCCCGGGGTCTACCTGGAGGAGCCGAGCCTGCCCGCGCCCACCGGGGCCTGCGCCTCGCTCAACGCCCGCTGGTCCTCCTGGGGTTACCAGATCCTCTCGTTCGAGCAGCAGAGGCAGTGCCCCCACAACCAGAACCTGGTCGCCATCCTCGGGATCAGGGACCTCCAGGTCGAGGGCACCGGCGCCACGCCCCGCGACGTGATCATCGACGCGCAGTACAAGAAGCTGAACGCCGTCCGCGCCGACATGGCCAACGGGATCTACTTCCGCAACTTCACCGCGCAGCGCACCACGTTCAACTCGCTGTACATCCTGGCCACCGACGGGTTCGTCATCGACCGGATGCTGACGCGCTGGAACGACGAGTACGGCTTCCTGACGTTCGCCTCCGACCACGGGCTCTACACCGACTGCGAGTCGCACGGCAACGGCGACAGCGGCATCTACCCGGGCAGCGCCTCCGACATCAACGACGGCCGCGGCCACGACGTGCCCCGGTACTCCATCGAGATCCGGCGCTGCAAGAGCTACCAGAACATGGTCGGCTACTCCGGCACCGCGGGCGACTCGGTCTGGGCGCACGACAACGACTTCTTCGACAACATCGCCGGCGCCTCCATGGACAGCCTGTTCCCCGGGCACCCCGGCCTGCCGCAGAACCACGCCAAGTTCGAGCGCAACCGGATCTACGACAACAACAAGGACTACTACAAGTACGTCCGCGACGGCACCTGCGCCAAGCCGCCGGGCCAGCGGGGCTACGAGAGCGGCGTGGTCTGCCCGCAGATCGGCGCGGCGCGCGGCGTGGGCATCCTGACGGCCGGCGGCAACCACAACATCTTCCGGGACAACTGGATCTACGGGCACGAACGGGCCGCGTTCATGCTGCTGTGGGCCCCGGCGTTCCTGCGCGGCGAGGAGGCCCTGGGCAAGCAGGCCGACACCTCCCACGACAACTTCTACGGCGGCAACAAGCTCGGCGTCGCCCCCGACGGCTCCGCGCGGCCCAACGCGACCGAGGTGTTCTGGGACGGCCAGGGCAGCCGCAACTGCTTCGACGGCGCCGGCCCGACCAGCCCGTACGTCGTGCCCAAGTGCGGCGCCAAGCCCGGTGACCTGGCCGGCCCGGCCACGAACCGGCTGATCGGGGAGCCCTCGAAGATGGTGCACTCCCTGGTCTGCGCGGAGTACAGCATCGCCGACCGCCGCATCCCCGCGGGCTGCGACTGGTTCGGCGCGACCGGCCTGGCCCGCGTCGAGGTGCAGGTCGCCCTGGGCACGTCGGTCTTCCTGGGCCTCGTGGTCCTGCTGCTGTGGGCGCGGCGGCTGCGCGGCTCCCGCGCGGGCGCCGTCTCCGCCCTGCTCGCGCTCGCCGGGCTCGTGGTGGACGTGTTCGGGGCCGCCGCCGACCACACGCTCCTGCCGGCGATCGGCCTGCTCCTGCTCGGCGCGGGCCTGACCGGCATGGGCCTGGTCCTGCGCCGGGAGTACCGCTTCTTCGGCGGCGCGACCGTGCTCATGGGCGTGCTCACGCTGGCCGACGCCGTGGACAAGTCGCTGATCATGATCCCGTGGATCCCGGTCGGCCCCGCCTGGGCGCGCGGCCTGCTCGCCGTCGTCTGGGTCCTGTGGGCGGTCGTGCGGCTCGCGCCGCGCCCGCGCCCGTCCGCCGGCGCGCCGGCGTCCCCCGCCCCCGCCGGAGCCTCCGCATGACCCCGCGCCCACGGCGGGGAGCCGTGGCCGCGGCCGCGCTCGCGGCGCTGGCGGCCGTCGCCGGCTGCGGGGAGCGCCCCACCACGCACCACCGGCCCGGCAGCGACCACCGGCCGGTCAGCGGCACGGTCTCCACGCCGGGCCCCGCCCACGAGCACGGCGGCCACCGCACGCGCGACGTGCCCGCGGCCGGCGCCCCGGCCGTGCGGCTGGAGGTGCGCAGGGACAGCGAGTCCGGGTGGAACGTGCACGTGATCGCCGAGCGGTTCACGTTCACGCCGGAGAGCGTGGGCGGCGCGGCGCTGCCCGGCACCGGCCACGCCCACCTCTACCTGGACGGCGAGAAGATCGCCCGGATGTACGCCCCGTGGCACCACCTGGCCCCCGCGGCGGTCCCGCCGGGCCCGCACACCCTGACCGTGCGGCTGAGCGCCGACGACCACACGATCTGGTCGGTCGGCGGCAAGCCCGTGGAGGCGTCCGCGCCGATCGAGGGCGAGGGCGGGGGCGGCGCCACCGCCGCCGCGAAGGCGGACGAGACGATCACCGTGCGGATCGCGGGCGGCCGGGTGAGCCCGCCGCCCGGCCGGGTCGAGATCGCCAAGGGGCGGCGGGTCCGCATCGAGGTCACCGGGGACAAGCCGGACACGGTGCACGTCCACGGCTTCGACATCGAGCGGGCCCTCACCCCGGGGACCCCGGCGGTCGTCGAGTTCACCGCCGACCGCACCGGCCTGTTCGAGGTGGAGACCCACGACTCCCGCCTCGTGCTGACCCAGCTCGTCGTGAGGTGATCGCCATGCCGTACGGCCCGGGCGGCGAGGTGCTGGCGCACGGCGTCGGGGCGCGGCACGACCTGCCCATCCCCGCCTTCTACGCGTTCGCGGGCGCCTTCGCCGCGCTGTTCGTGTCGTTCCTGGGCCTCGCGGTCCTGTGGGCCGAGTCCCGGTTCCGCGGCCGCGAGGCCGGGCGGGCTCTGCCGTACGGCGTGCAGCGGGCCGCCGACGCGCGCGGGACGCGGCTGACGCTGCGCGCGCTCGGCCTCCTGGCCGGGGGGTTCACGCTGGCCGCCGCCCTGTTCGGGCCCGACGACCCGGACCGGAACCCGGCCGCCACGTTCGTGTACGTGCTGTTCTGGGTCGGCCTGGTGCCCGCGTCGCTGCTGTTCGGGCCGGTGTGGCGGCAGGTGAACCCGCTGCGGCCGATCCACCTGGCCCTGGCGCGTGTCACCGGGCGGCGGGCGGACCGGGAGCCGCCCCGGTGGCTGGGGTACTGGCCGGCCGCGCTCGGGCTGCTCGCCTTCACCTGGCTGGAGCTGGTCGCGCCGGAGCCCGCCGCGTCGGCGTCCATCCTGATCTGGTTCGGCGGGTACGCCGTGCTCCACCTGGCGGGCGCCCTGGCGTACGGGCCGCGCTGGTTCGACCGCTGCGACGCCTTCGAGGTGTACTCCGCGCTGATCGGGCGGCTGTCCCCGCTCGGGCGGCGGTCGGACGGGCGGCTCGTGGTGCGCAACCCCTTCGACGGGCTGGACTCGGTCGCGCCCGCGCCGGGGCTGGTCGCGACCGTCTGCGTGATGCTCGCCACCACCGCCTACGACGGGTTCTCCGACGCGCCCGCCTGGGTGAACACGCTCCAGACCGCCGCGATCGGGCCCGTGGCCACCGGCACCCTGGGGCTGCTGGCCGCCGTCGCCGGGGTGAGCCTGCTGTACGGCCTGTGCATCGGCGCCGCCGGGCTGATCGGCGGGCGCGGCGGCAACCTGGCCGGGTTCGCGCACTCGCTGGTGCCGATCGCGGTCGGGTACCTCGTCGCGCACTACTTCTCGCTGCTGGTCATCGAGGGGCAGCGGGCGTTCATCCTGGCCTCGGACCCGTTCGGCACCGGGCTGGATCTGTTCGGCACGGCGGGCCTGACCGTGGACGAGGCGGCGGTGAGCCCCGGTGTGATCGCCACCGTGCAGGTGGTGGCGATCGTGGCCGGGCACGTCCTGGGCGTGGTCGCCGCCCACGACCGGTCCGTGCGGCTGTTCCCCGCGGCCAAGGCCGTCGCCGGGCAGATCCCGCTGTTCGTGCTCATGGTCTGCTACACACTCGGAGGACTGACCCTGCTGCTCGCCGCATAGGCTCGTGACCTGGGCGGGCGCCGGCGGGCGGCCCCGCCGTACGGCTCGCGCGAAGGGGGCGGGATGACGGGAGGGCCGGCCGGGCACGGCGGCGGGGGGACCGGGACGCCGCTGCGGCGCGCCCCGGTGCAGCGGCGCAGCGCCGAACGGCTCGACCGCATCGTGGACGCGTGCGCGGGGCTGCTGGAGGAGGTCGGGTACGACGGCCTGACCACGCGCGCGGTGGCGCTGCGGGCCGGGGTGCCCATCGGGTCGATCTACCGGTACTTCCGGGACAAGCGCGATCTGGTCGCCGCCCTCGCCGAGCGCAACCTGGACCGCTACGTCGGGCGGCTCACCGCCCGCCTGGCCGCCGCCGAGCCCGCGTGGGGGCCGGTCATCGACGTGGTCGTGGACGAGTACGTCGCGATGCGCCGCTCCTCCGCCGGGTTCGCCGTCGTGGACTTCGGGAGCAACCGGGCGCTCAGCGAGCACCTGGCCGCCCTGCTCGCCGACCGGCTCGGCGCGGACGCCCTCCTCGCGGGGCCGGAGTTCCGGCGCGCGCTGCGGATCGCCGTGGAGGCGTGCGACGCCGTGCTGCGGCACGCCTTCCGCGAGCACCCGGACGGCGACCCCGGCGTCATCGCCGAGACCAAGCTCCTGGCCCGCGCCTACCTCGCCCGTTTCCCCCTCTCCTGACCGGGCCGCCCGCCGCCGGGCCCCGGAACGCGGCCGGCCGCGCTCACGCCGTACGGCGGGGCGGGGCGCGTCAGGGGACGACGCGGAAGTGGGTGGTGAGGCGGCCGTCGTCGTCGAGGACGTGGAAGGCGAGCATCGGGGGCAGGTCCGGGTTCAGGAACGGGCCGCTCTCCCAGGGGGTCTTCAGCGTGCTGACCACGCCCGGGGCCACGAGCAGCGGCAGGCCCGCGAAGGTGGTCGCGGCGGGGGTGTGGGCGTGGCCGGTCAGGACGGCGGCGACGCGGGGGTGGCGGGCGAGCACGGCGGCCAGCCGGTCCGCCCCGCCGAGCATGATCTCGTCGATGAACGGGACGTGCAGGGACGCGGGCGGGTGGTGGAAGCACACGAACGCGGGCCCGTCGCCGCCGGCGAGCACGCCGTCCAGCCAGGCCAGCGTCTCGTCGTCCAGATATCCGTCGTCCCGGCCCGGGATCGAGGAGTCGCACATCGCGAACGTCGCGCCGCCGATCTCGTGCGCCCGGTTCACCGGCCCGGGAGCCGCCTCCTCGCCCAGCAGCACCCGGCGGTACGGCTCGCGCGCGTCGTGGTTGCCGGGGCACATCAGCGCGGGGACCGCGCTCAGGATCTCGGCGGCGGCGGCGTACTCCTCCGGCGTGCCGTGGTCGGCGATGTCCCCGGTCAGCAGGACCGCGTCCACCGGGCGGGGGAGCGCGGCGATGTGGTCCACCACCCGCCGGGCACGCTCGGCGCTGCGCTCGCCGCCGTCGATGTGGACGTCGCTGAAGTGCGCCATGACGATCATCGGGGACCCCTTCCGCTCACCGCCGCCCGCCGGCCGGGCGGGCCCGGACCTGTCCGGACGTTCCGGAGAGCTGCCTCCGGCGGTACGGGATCGGCCCGGTGTCCCAGCGTAATGTCCGGGTATGCGCCGCACCGCCGTACACCGTCACCGTGCGTTCCTGGACTTCGAGGCGGGGGAGTGGATCGCCGGCTGCCGCGACTGCCCCTGGGTCGCGTTCATCGGGCGCGACCGCCTCGACCAGGCCGACGAGATCCTCGCCGACCACGCCGCGCACGGCTCCTGACCCGCCTGCCGGGCCCGGCCGGTCAGTCCGCCGCGGGCCCGCCCACGCGGGCGTCGAGCTCCTTGACCAGGCGTTTGGGGGCCACGGCCCGGTAGCTCTCCTCGACCCAGTCGAAGAGCACCTCGGGGTCGGGGAGGTCGCCCGTGAACGGCAGCCACACCCACCCGGCCCGGCCCAGGTTGTAGCCCGCCCTCTCGGCGCCGGGCACCGCCAGCGCGTGCCCGGCGGACTCGGGGAGCTTGACGGTGAAGCCGGGCCGCCACCTCTCCGTGGGCTCCTCGACGCCGAGGAAGACGAAGACCTTCTTGTTGACCTTGATCACGCTTTCTTCCCACGGGAACTCCTCGCCGGCCTCGGGCAGGCCCAGGGCGAACGCGCGCACCCGCTCGCGGATCTCTCGCCAGTCGCTCACCGCCCCATTGTGCCGACCCCCACCGACAATCCGCCGGACCCGCCGGGCCCGCCGGACCCGCCGGACCCACCGGACCGGGATGGCCGGGCACCCGGCGGGCCCGTGCGGTCCCGCCGGACCGGAGGAGCCGGGCGCGCGGCGGCCGGGCCCCGGCGGCGTCACCGCGGCCGGGGCCCGGCGGCGTCACCGCGGCCGGGGCCCGGTGATGTCAGCGGAACGTCGGCTTGAGCACGTCGATGCCGCGCGTGTTGTCCGCGACGTACACGTAGTCCCCGTGCCAGTACGGCTGCCAGGACGCGGCGTCGGCCGGGCGGTAGTAGGCGAGCTGCCTGATCCTGGACGGGTCGCGCACGTCGAGGAAGCGCGTGCCCTGGGAGTAGAAGGACTGGACGAGCACGCCGTCGCGCACGTCGAAGTAGTGCGCCGAGCAGTCCGTGGAGTCCGAGCTCCCCTCCTGCCCGTGGACGTGCCACTTGCCGACGGTCTTCAGCCGGAACGGCCGCTCCGGGGTGGACCGCCAGCCCTGCCCGCCGTGCGACCCGTCGAGCGAGGCGATCACCAGGTGCCCGTCGCCCTCGCAGTTGGTCTGGTGGAACGTCTCCTCGGTGACGTAGATCAGCCGCCCGTTGCCCCAGCGGCGCGGGTCCGCGGCCTCGCGGTGGGTGCGGCCGACCGGGCGGAAGCTGTTGTGCATGAAGCTGGAGTTGGTGGCCTCCTCGGCGATCCCGCCCCCGGCGTACGGCACGGGGTCCCAGGCGGTGGCCTTGCGGATCCTCTTCTGCACCGGGTCGTAGTGCAGGCCGCTCGTGTGGTAGCCGCGGACGCCGCCGCGGCCGGACGCCCAGGCGATGCCGTGCGCGTCCACCTGCACGTCGTGGGTGTAGTCGGTCTTGCCGTCGTTGCGGCCCAGGTCGATGGGCTGCTCGAAGACCTCGGGGTTGCGCGGGTCGCGGACGTCGGTCACCCAGACCGGGCGGCCGCCCCACTCGGCGGGCATCGACGCGGCCTTGGCCGGTCCGCCCGTCCACAGGTACTGGCAGTCGTTGATGCAGCTCGTCGTGTGCCCGGCCGGCACCTTCTTGTACGCGAGCTGGCGGGGCCGCTCCGGCACCGACACGTCGATCACGTAGATCCCGGACTCGCCGGTGGCGGTGTTCCCGCCGAACGCGCGCGGGTCGCGGGCCAGGTAGACGATCTTGCGCTTGGGGTCGGCCTCGCTGTCCTCGGTCTCCCACATGCCCGGCAGGTCGAACTGCCCGACCAGCTTGGGGTTGCGGGGGTCCTTGGTGATGTCGTACGCCTTCAGGCCGAACTGCCCGGAGGCGTACACGATCGTGCGCTTGTGCCGGCCGTGGCCGTAGTCGATGAACATCAGGGAGATCGCGCCCTTGGCGTCCGGCGCGCCGCCCACCCGCTCGACCCCCTTGATGGCCTCGGTGGCCGGCACGGCGGCGGTGCGCGCGGTCTGCGTGTGGACGTGCTCCCCGCCCTCGCCCTCCTCGTGGGGCGGGCAGGCCCAGGCCGCGCCGGCCAGGACGACGGAGAGTGCGGTGGCGGCCCCGGCGGCGGTCAGCGCGCGCCGCGCGAGGAGCCGGAGGACGGAGACTGGACGACGGTCGGTCATGACGCCTCCAAAGCGGACAAAGCACCCGATCTTGGCGCGTCCTCAGTCTGAACGCACCGCGTCCGGCAATCAAGCCGGGACATGATCTCGGTGTGATGCCCTCATCGGGGGCGGACGATCGCGCCGCGGGTCAAGATTCCGGCTGGTCCCGCGAGGCCTCGGCGAGGCGTTCGTGCAGGCGGGACCGGATCTCCTCCGGGGTGTAGGCGCGGCGGCGCCGCTCGGCGCGGGCGATCAGCGCGCCGGACGCCGCGACCCCGGCGAAGGCCGCGAGGCCGAGGATCTTCCACCACCGTCGTCGCATGTGCCTAGGCTACAAGGCGTGGCGCAGAAGACGATCGACCTCGGCGAGGCCCTCGACCTGACCCGCACCGGGGACCTGTGGCTGTTCCGCGGGCGCAGCGTCCCCGACCGGGCGATCCAGGTCACCACCAACAGCCCGGTGAACCACGTGGGCATGGCCGTGGTGATCGAGGACCTGCCCCCGCTCATGTGGCACGCGGAACTGGGGCGCTCGCTGCCCGACATGTGGACCGGGACCCACCAGCGCGGCGTGCAGCTCCACGACATGCGCGACGCCGTGCTCGTCTGGGGGAACCGCTACGGCCAGCGGGCCTGGCTGCGGCAGCTCGACCGGCCCGTCACCCGGGAGATGGAGGACCGGCTGCTGCGGGCGATCGCCCGCCTGGACGGGACCCCCTTCCCGTCCACCGCGCGCCTGGCCGGGCGCTGGCTGCGCGGCCGGCTGCCCGCGCCGCGCGGCCTCCTGCCCGCCCTCCGCCGCCGCCGCGCCAGCGCCGGGGCCGGGGCCAGCGCCGGGGACGGGGCCGGGGGTGGGGACGGAGCCGGGGGTGAGCGCGAGTCGGCCGAGGCGCGCGCCCTGGAGACGGCGTACTGCGCCGAGGTGGTCGCCGCGACGTACCAGGACATGGGCCTGCTGCCGCCGGGCCGCCCGCACTCCTACGACCCGGGCCGGTTCTGGAGCGGCGACGACCTGGAGCTGACCGGGGGCTACGCCCTGGGCGGCGAGATCGCCGTACGGCTCCCGCCCGCCCCGCCCGCCGCCTGACCCGCGCCGCCGGGAACCCCCGCGATCCGCCGCCCGCCGCCGATCGCGAGGCGTCCGCGTGCTCACGGACGGGCAGGTCGGGAGCCGTGCGGGCGTACCGTCCGAACACGGGGCTAACACGACGCTGACCCTCTTCGAATCCGTCCCTCCTAGGCTGCGGCGACACCCACCGGGCGGAAGGACGGAGGGACGCCGACGATGAGCTTCGCGCCGCGCGGGAGCCACTGGGCCGCCAGCGCCACCTGGGGCGACGACGCCGAGGACGACCTCACCCGGCTCGCGCGCGACCTGCTGCGCCGGCACGCCCCCGGCTGGACCGAACGGCGCTCGGGCATGTGGCTGCACCTGGCCCCGCCGGACCCCGGCGACGGCCCGCCGCAGGGCTGGAAGCTCCACGTCTCCGCGACCCGCCGGTCCGCGCCCGCGGTGCTCTCGGCGGTCCTGCCCCTGGCCGTCCGCGAGGGCGCCAGATTCAAGATCGCGGCCACCCTGGACTGGGTGTCCTGGCTGAACAATCCCGGAACCCCGCGCGGCTCCGCCGGCAAGTTCCTCACGATCTACCCCCGGGACGACGAGCAGGCCCGCCGCCTGGGGGAGGCCTGCGACCGCGCCACCGCCGGGATCGCCGGACCGGCCATCCTCTCCGACCGCGCCCTGCGGCCCGGCGGTCTCGTGCACTACCGCTACGGCGCGTTCCGCGACGACAGCGTCTTCACCCCCGACGGGGAACTGCTCGCCGTCGTCCGCGACCCGTCGGGCGCGCCCGTCCCCGACCGCCGCAACGCCTGGTTCACCCCCGTCCCCTGGGCGCCCGACCCCTTCCGCCCCGCTCCCGCCGCTCGCCCCGCCGCTCGTGCCGTACGGCGGGGCGAGGGCGCGGGAGAGGGCACGGGAGAGGGCGCGGCGCGGGAGGTGCTGCTGGACGGCCGGTACCTCGTCCGGCGGGTGCTCAAGCACGCCAACAAGGGCGGGGTGTACGCCGCCGAGGACCGCGCGGACGGCCGCACCGTGGTGATCAAGGAGGCCCGGCCGCACGTGGAGGGGCCGGGTGGCGGCGACGTCCGCGACACCCTGCGGCACGAGGCGCGCCTGCTGGAGGCGGTGGCGGGCCTGGGGCTCACCCCGCGTCCGCTCGGGCTGTTCGAGCAGCAGGGACACCTCTTCCTCACGGTCGAGCACATCCCCGGGGAGGTGCTGCGCGAGCACGTCGCCGGGGTGGCCGAGCGCACCGGCCGCGCCCCCGCCGGGGAGGACCTGCGCGCGCTGGTGCTGGGCCTGGCGGACCTGATGGACGCCATGCACCGGGCGGGCCTGCTGCTGCGCGACTTCAGCCCGAACAACGTCATGGTGCTGCCGGACCTCTCCCTGCGGCTGGTGGACCTGGAGCTGGCGCACCGGCGGTCGTCCGGGCGGGCGCGGCCCCTGCCGCACGGGACGCCCGGGTTCGGCTCGCCCGGCCAGATGGCGGGGCGGAGCGCCGTCCTCGCGGACGACTACTACGGCCTCGGGGCGACGATCGCCTACACCGCCACCGGCATGTCCCCGCCCGCGATCCTGTCCGGCGACCTGGGCGCGCGGGTGCGCGACTGGATCGAGGGGGCCGAGCGTGACGGGCTGGTCGGCGGCGCGGTCTGCGACATCGTGCTCGGCTGCATGGACCCCCGGCCCGCGCGGCGCTGGTCGCCGCGCCGCGTCCGGGAGGCCGCCGCCGCGGTCCCGCGCCCCCGCTGCGCCCATGAGGCGCCCGCCGCCGGCGAGCGGGAGGCGGCCGCGCTCGTCCGGGACGCCGCGTGGTGGCTGGTGGAGAACGCTCGCCCGGACCGCCCGCGGATGTGGCCCGTGAGCTGTGACGGCCTGAGCATGGACCCGTGCAACGCCCAGTCCGGCGCGAGCGGGACCGGCCTCGCGGTGTGCGCGCTCGCCCAGGCGGGCCCGGACCTGGTGCCCGAGCCGCTGGAGAGCCGGCTGCGGGAGACCGCCGCGGCCGCCGCGTCCTGGGTCTCGGCCGTGCTCGGCCCGCCGGAGGCGATCACGGCCCGGCCGCCCGGGCTGTACTTCGGCGCCTGCGGGGCGGCGTGGTTCCTCGCCGAGGCGTCGGCCCTGCTCGGCGACCCGGCGCTGCTCGCCCGCGCGGCGGAGACGGCGCTCGCGGTCCCGCCGGTGTCGTTCAACCCCGACCTGACGCACGGGACGGCGGGCATCGGCCTCACCCAGCTCCGCCTGTGGCGGCGCACCGGGGACCAGCGGTTCGCCGAGCGCGCCGGCCTCGCCGCCCGCGCCCTGGCCGCCGCGGCCGAGCCCGGCCCCGGCGGGGTGCTGTGGCGGACGGCCGGGGGCGCGCCCTCCCAGTTCGCCGGCCGCGCCTTCTACGGCTTCGCGCACGGGAACGCCGGCATCGCCTACTTCCTGCTGTGCGCCGCCGCCGCGCTGGGCGAGCCCGCGTACGAACACGCCGCGCGTGAGGGACTGGAGACGCTGCTGCGCGTCGCCGTACCCCGGGAGACCGGGCTGAGCTGGGACTCAGGGCCCGAGCGGCCGTACGGGATGCCCCACTGGTGCAACGGGTCGGCCGGGGTGGGCATCGCCATGGACCGGGGGTACCGCGTGACCGGCGACCCCCGGTACCTGCGGGCGGCGCGCGGCGCGGCCGAGGCCGTGGTGAGCCTGCGCCGGCGATCGGGCCTGGTGCGCTGCCACGGGCTGGCCGGGGGAGGAGACCTGCTGCTGGACCTGTTCGAGACGACGGGCGAGCGGCGGTTCCGGGACCGGGCGCTGGAGTCGGCGGCCATCGCCTGCGAGCAGCGGGTGCCCGACGGCGGCCGGAGCGTGGTGCCTGACGAGAGCCTGCTGGAGGTGACCGCGGGGCTCAACACGGGCCTGGCCGGGGTCGCCGCGTTCGTCCTGCGCGCCCTGCGCGGAGGACCGGCCCTCCTGATGGCCGACGACCTGCTCGCCGCCCGCCCCGCCGGGCACGGGACGCGGGCGGCGGGCGCCCAGAGGAACGACGCCCCGGGGAACGACGCGCCGGGGAACGGCGCGCCGGACGGGCGCGAGCACCGTCACGAGGACCGTCACGGGAGCCGGCCCGAGGGCCGTCACGAGGGCCGTTACGAGGACGGCGCGGCGGCCGGGCGCGAGGACGTCGCGGCACGGGCGGCGGACGCCCGGGGCCCGGCGGGAGCGTCCCGATGAGCCCCCTCACGCCCGCGGCCGCCGCGCGGGCCGCGGCGGAGCTCGCGGAGATCCCCGTCGCCGAGGCGTTCGCCTTCTCCCGGGCCGGCCGGGCCGCCTGCCTCGCGGACCGGGGCGCGGGGCTCGGCGTGGAGCTCGACGGGACGCCCACGGGACTGCGCGCCGGCGCGGCCGAGGAGGCGCAGCTCGCCGTGACCGGGGACGGGCGGGTCCTCATGTGCGCGGGCGAGCCCGGGGCGTTCCGGATCACCGAGGCCGCCCCCGGGAGGGGCGCGCGGACCTACGCCGAGTGCGAGGACGACCTCGTGCGGCTGCTGCCCGGCCTCGTCGTCGGCGTGCGGGGCGAGGAGTCCCGGCTGTGGGCGCCCGGCCCGCGCGGGCTCAGGGAACTCGCCCGGCTGCCCGGACGGGTGTCCGGCGCGGTCTGGGTCACCCCCGGCCGCGTGCTGGCCGTGGACCTCGCCGAGGCGGGCGAACGGCCCAGCGGCTGGATCGCGGACCTGACGAGGAACGAGTACCGCCGCGTCTTCCACATCGGCCCGGCCAGCGAGGAGCGCGTCGCCGCCTGCGACCCCGCCCGCGACCTGATGGTGCTCACGACCGACGCGCACGGCTACCGCCGGGCCGCCGTGGCCCGGGGCCGGGAGGGGCGGGTCCGGTTCATCCCGCTGGACGGCGGCGACCTGCCGGTGGACGTGTGCGGGCTGGCCCCCGACGGCCGGATCGTGCTGCGGCGGCAGACCGGGGCGACCGGCGAGCTGCGGCTCGCCGACCCCGTCACGCTCGCTGTGTCCCCGCCCCTGGACCTGCCCCCGGGCGTGCCCGGCGGGCCCGTGGTCACCGGCCGGGACCGCCTCCTCTTCCCGTTCAGCGGCCCGGCCACGCCCCCCGGCCCCGCGGCGTACCCGCTGGACGGCGGCGCCCCCGAGCTGCCCCGTGCCCTGCCGGGGATGGCCGCGCCGGTGACCGGGCGGCGGCGCGGGATCGAGGTGCTCGTGCACGAGCCGCAGGGCCCGCAAACCGGCGTCGCGGTCGCCCTGCACGGCGGGCCCGTGGGCCAGTGGTCCCTGGCGTTCACCCCCGAGCTCCAGCTCCTGGCCCGGCTCGGCCTGCGCGTCCTCGCCCCCAACGGGCACGGCTCGTTCGGGTACGGCGCGGCCTTCGTGCGGGCCCTCGAAGGGCGCGCCGGGGCCCTGGACCTGGCCGAGGTGATCGGCCTGCTGGGCGACGCCGGCGAGCCCGCCGTCCTCTACGGCCACAGCTACGGGGCGTACCTGGCGCTGCTCGCCGCGGCGGCCCGCCCCGACCTGTGCCGGGCCGTGGTGGCGGTCGCCCCCTTCACCTCACCCCGCGACCTGCGCAGGGAGGGCGCGGACGCCGTACGGCGGCTCCTGCGCCTGCTCGGCGACCCGCCGTCCCCCCTGGAGACCCGCGACGGCCCCCGCTGCCCGGTGCTGATCGCCCACGGCACGGCGGACGCGGTGATCCCCGTGGCGCAGTCGGAGGAACTGGCCCGCCGGCTCGCCGCGCGGGGCCGCCCGCCCCGGCTGGTCCTCCTGCCCGGGGAGGGGCACCGCGTGCGCACCCGCGCGGCGGCCCGCCTGCTCTACGCCGAGATCGCGGAGTTCCTGGCCGGGACGCTCGCCGCCGCGAGCGCGCCGCCGCCGGAACCCGTCACGACGGCCTCACGCCTTGAGGGAAGGAGGTGAAACACATGAACCGCATGTCCGACCGGCACTTCGAGGTGGACGTCCTCGCGCTGCAGGCCCTCCCGGGCCCGTCGCTGGGTGACGACCACGCCGCTCTGGGTGGTGCGACCTGCCACGTCCTGAGCGTGATCTGCTGCGCCAACACCGTGTGCGTCGGGACCTACTAGGCCCCCGGCACACCCAGTGCGCCGGGGCCGCGCCGTACCGGAGAGCCGTGATGGCCTCCGGCGGCGGCCCCGGCGTCCAGCCCCCGCCGCCGCCTCCCGCTCCAGACCGGGGGGCGGCGGCCCGGCCGTGCGGCCGGAACACCGGAACCATTCCCGGAACCCCCGCCGGGGAACCGTGGCCCGGAGGTGAGCGTGCCCGCCCTGCCGCCCGTCGCCGCCTTCGCGCGGCTCCTCCCCGCCGCGGACCCGGCGGGCACGGCGGCGCTGGCGGCGCGGAGCCTGGCCGGCGGCCTGCTCCCCGTCGGGGTGATGCTGGCCACCGGCGCGCTCGTGGACGGCGTGATCCGCGACCTGACCGGCCCGGCCCACGGCGGGACGGGCGGACCGGGCGGACCGGGCGGCCTCCCCGGACTCCCCGGACTCCTCGGCGCGGCGGGCGGCGCCCTGCTCGCGCTCGGGGCCCTGCTGCTGGCCCTCCAGGTGGCGGTGCCGCTGCTGGACGCGGGGGTCGAGCGGCTCGCCCACCGCGTGGACGTGCTGCTGCGCGACCGCCTGCTGACCGCGGTGCTGACCCCGCCGACGATCGCCCATCTGGAGGACCCGGGGCTGGCCGACGAACTCGCCATGGCGGGCACGGTGGGCACCGAGAAGGTGCAGACCCCGCGGGCGCTGGCCGCCCTGGCCGGGGTCGCGGCCGCCCGGCTGCTCGCGGTGGGCGCGGCCGTCACCCTGGCCGTGTTCGCCTGGTGGGCGCCGCTGCCGCTGATCGCCGCCTGGACGCTGTCCAACGTCTCCTACCGGCAGGGCGTCGAGCGGCTGATCACCTCGATGGAGGCCGCCACCCCGGGCTTCCGCCGCGCCCGCTACCTGGGCGAGATGGCGCTGGACGGGGCGGCGGCCAAGGAGGTGCGGCTGTTCGGGCTGGGCCCCTGGCTCGCGGAGCGCCTCGCGGCCCACTGGCGGGCCGGGACCGAGCAGGCGTGGCGGCGGAACCCCGCCCAGCAGGCCCTGTTCGCGGTGTCCGCCGCCGCCCTCGCCGCCGCGCACGTCGGCGTCTGCGCGCTGGTGGCGCTCGCCGCCGCGCGCGGCGACATCGGCCTGGGCGAGGTCACGGTGTACCTCCAGGCCGTCATGGGCATGGCCGGCTTCGGCTGGGACCCCGACGCCCACTACCTCGTACGGCTCGGCGTGGCGCCCGTGCCGCACACCCTGCGCGTGGCCGAGGCGGCGCGCGGCCGAAGGTTCGCCCTGCCCGGCGCGGACCGGCCGCCGCCCGGGCTCCGGCACGGCCTGGAGCTGCGCGCGGTGACCTTCGGCTACCCCGGCGCGGACCGGCCCGTCCTGCGGGGGCTGGACCTGCGGGTGCCCGCCGGGCGCTCGCTCGCCGTGGTCGGCGAGAACGGCTGCGGCAAGACCACGCTGCTGAAGCTGCTGTGCCGCTTCTACGACCCGGGCGAGGGCGCGGTGCTCGCCGACGGGACGGACCTGCGGGACCTCGACCCCGCGGCGTGGCAGCGCGGCATCGGCGCCGTCTTCCAGGACTTCGGCCGCTACGCGCTGCCGCTGCGCGACAACGTCGCCTTCGGCTCGCCTGCCCACCGCGCCGACGAGGCGGCGCTCGCGCGCGCCGCCGAGCGGGCCGGGCTGCGGGACGTCCTGGACGGCCTGCCCGGCGGGTGGGACGCCGTGCTGTCCCGGGAGTTCGAGGGCGGCGTCGAGCCCTCCGGCGGGCAGTGGCAGCGCATCGCGCTCGCCCGGGCGCTGCTGGCCGTGCACGGCGGGGCGAGGCTGCTCCTGCTGGACGAGCCGACCTCCGGCCTGGACGTCCGCGCCGAGGCCGCCTTCTACGACCGCTTCCTGGAGCTGACCCGGGGCCTGACGACCGTCGTCGTCTCCCACCGCTTCGCCACCGTGCGGCGCGCCGACCACATCGTGGTGCTGGCCGGCGGGCGGGTGTCCGAGCAGGGCTCGCACGCCGAGCTGGTCGCCGCCGGGGGCCGCTACGCCGAGATGTTCGAGGCCCAGGCCGCGCCCTTCAGGGAGGCCGGGCGTGCGTAGGGAGCTGGGGCTGATCGCCGGGGCCGCGTTCCGGGCGGACCCGCGCCGGGCGCTGGCCGCCTGCGCGCTGACCCCGCTGCTCGGGCTGGCCGCCGCCGGGTCGGGCTGGTGGCTGAAGATCCTGGTGGACGCGGCGGCCGACGGCAGGGCCGGGGCCGCCGCCGCGGCGGCCGGGGCCCTGGGCGCGAGCGTCGCCCTGCTCAACTCCGCCGCCCTGGCGCTGGCGCGGCTGCGGTTCCGGCTCCAGGAGCGCACGGGCCTGCTCCTGGAACGGCGCCTGGTGGAGCTGGCCACCGCCCCGGCGGGCATCGAGCACCTGGAGCGCCCCGACTACCTGGACCGGCTCCAGCACCTGCGGACCGGGCGCCCCCTGCTCGGCCAGGGCATCGGCACGGCGGTGCTCGCGGTCTCCGGCGCCGTCCAGATCGCCGTCACGCTCGCCCTGCTCGTGACCGTGCACCCGGTGCTGTCCCTGCTGGTGCTGCTGGGCCTGCCCCGCATGCTGGCCGGCGCCCGCTCCGCCGCCGTCGCGGACCGCGCGGAGCACGCCACCGCCCGCCACGCCCGGCTGCTCGCGCACTACTCGGCGCTCGCCACCGCCCCCGGCACCGCCAAGGAGATCCGCCTGTACGGCCTGGCGGGCGAGATCCGCCGCCGCGCGCGGGACCTGGGCGAGGAACTGGCCCGGCGACGGGTGCGCGGCCGGCTCGCGGCGGCCGGCTGGGAGTCCGCCGGGGCGCTGGTGTTCGTCGCCGCCTACGTGACGGCCGCCGCGTTCGTCCTGGCCCAGGCGCGCGCCGGGACCGCCACGCCCGGCGACGTGGTCCTCACCCTGCGGCTCGCCGCCCAGATCGGCGGAGAGGTGGTCAAGGCCGCGGGCACCGCCCGCACCCTGCGCGGCGTCCTGCTGATCGCCGGCCACTACCTGTGGCTGGCGGACCGCTCCCGCCCCGCGCCGTACCCGGCCGGCCCGCCGCCCGCCCCGGCCCCGCCGCCCGCCCCGGCCCCGCCGCCCGCCCCGGCCCCGCCGTACGCCGCGGGGGAGGGGGAGCGGGGGATCCGGCTGGAGGGGGTCGTGTTCCGGTATCCGGGCACGGCGCGCGACGTGCTGGGGCCGGTGGACCTGTGGCTGCCGCCCGGCGCGGTGGTGGCGCTGGTCGGGGAGAACGGGGCGGGCAAGAGCACGCTCATCAAGCTGCTGTGCGGCTTCTACGCCCCCACCCGGGGGCGGATCACGGTGGACGGGCGGGACCTGGCGGACCTCCCCGCGGAACGCCGCCTGGCCGCCTCGTCCGGGGTGTTCCAGGACTTCTGCCGCTGGGAGCTCGTCGTGCGCGAGGCCGTCGGGATCGGCGACCCGGCCGCCGGGGACGACGCGGAGCGGGTCCGGCGCGCCGCGCGCGCGGCCGGCGCGGAGCCGATGATCGACGCGCTGCCCGAGGGGTTCGGCACGCGGCTCGGGCCGGCGTTCGGCGGGATCGAGCCGTCGTACGGCCAGTGGCAGCGGATCGCCCTGGCCCGGTCCCGGATGCGGGAGCGGCCCGCGCTGTACCTGCTGGACGAGCCCGGGTCGGGCCTGGACCCCGAGGCCGAGCGGGAACTGCTCGGCGAGGTCGTGCGCGGCGCGCGGGAGGTCGCCGCGACCGGCGCGATCACGGTGATCGCCTCCCACCGCCTGTCCACCGTCCGCGCCGCCGACCTGATCGTCGTGCTGGACCGGGGCCGGGTCATCGAGTGCGGCCCGCACGAGCGGCTCGTCTCCGCCGCCGGGGCCTACGCCGACCTGTTCGGCCTCCAGTCCCGCGCCTACGGCTGAGGGCGCCGCCCCCGCCCCCGGAGGCCCGCCCGCCGCCGGCGGGCGGGCCCGCGCCTACGGGCGGCGGCCCGGCCAGGGCGCCGGGTCCACCCCGATCTCGCCCATCAGGCGCGCGTAGATCTCGTAGCGGCGGCGGGCCTCGCCCCGGCGCAGCGCCTCACGCAGCGTGCCCACCAGCCACAGGTGCGTCTCCTCGTCGTAGGGGTCGTGCTCCAGCAGCCGCAGGGCGTACCGCACCGACCCGTCCACGTCGCCCCGGTCGCGCAGCCGTACGGCCAGCCGGCGCAGCACGGTCATGTGGGCGGCGCGGACCTCCTCGGCGATCGCGTCGGCCCACTCCTGCCCCGGGTCCCCCTCCAGGAAGGGCCCGGTGCACGCCTCGGCGGCGGCCAGCAGCGCGTCGAGCGCGTCGTCGCGCCCCGCGTCGTCGGCGGCCACGGCCTCGGCCGCCGCCGACAGGAAGTCCTCCAGGTCGACGCGGGCCAGCGTCAGGTCGAGCCAGACCGCCGAGCCGTCCCCGGCGACCGGCTCCGCGCCGGACTCGCTCTCCAGCACCGACCGCAGCGTGGACAGCAGGACCGACAGTCGGCGGGCGGCCCGCCCCGGCTCCTCGCACGGCCACAGCAGCTCCATCAGCCGCTCCCGCGTCACCGGGCGGCCCCGCCGCGCCACGAGGATCTTGAGCAGGTCGCGGGCCTTGCGCGACCGCCACGCGGAGGTGGGCACCGGCCGGCCGCGCAGGGTCACCGCGAACGCGCCGAGCACCTGGACGGCCAGCTCGGGAACGGGGGCGGCCGACGACGCCAGCGGCCCGGCGGCCCGGTTGTCGAGGCGGACGCCGTACCGGCGCAGCGCCTCCTCGGCCAGCCTGGCCCGGCCGCGGCCCCGGGGCCCGGCGGCGCGCGCGGCGGCCAGCGCGGCGTGGGCGGCGCCGACCGGGTCGTCGATCCCCTCCCACAGCAGGGCGGCCTGCTCGGCGGTCCCGGCGGCGGGCTCGCACATGGCCCGCAGCAGCAGCGCCTCGGCGTGCCCCGGCAGATCCCGCCGCTCGCGGGCCAGGGCCGCGGCCCGCTCGGCGTCCGCCACGGCCTCCGGCACGTCCCCGCCCCCCAGCGACACCCAGCCGCGGGCCAGCAGCGCCTGCACCGCCAGCAGCCCGTCGCCGACGGCCACGGCCCGGTCGGCCAGCCCGCGCGCCGCGACGTGGTCGTCGGCCGCCCGCACCCGGGCCAGCCCGGCCAGGGCCCAGGTCAGGCCGATCACCTCCCCGCTCGCCTCGGTCAGCGCGAGCGCGTGCTCGTACGCCGTCCGGGCGGCGAGCAGCTCCCCGCGGACGCGGTGCACGTCGGCGAGCCCGCACAGCGGCCAGGCGACGTACCGCGACCCCAGCTCCTCGAACATCGCGCACGCCGCCCGCAGGTCCGTCACCCCCTCGTCCGGGCGGCCGCTCGCCCGGCGGGCGCACCCGCGCACGGTCAGCGCGAACGCCCGCAGGGCGCGGTGGCCCGACATCACGCACAGGTCCAGCGCGACGTCGGCCTCCTCGGCGGCGGCGCGCGTCATGCCGTACGCCAGCAGGTTCAGGGCGCGCTCGGTGTGCGCCCAGGCCCGGTGCAGCACGGATCCGCCCGCCGCGCCCGCCTCCAGCGCCGCCAGCCCGTAGGCGTCGGCGGCGGCCCGGTCGCCCTCCGCCGCGGCGAGGGAGGCCAGGGCGGTGTAGGCCGCGCAGCGGGCGCTCGCGTCGCCGCACCGGTCGGCCAGGGCCAGGGCCTGCGTGACGTGCTCCCGGCAGGCGGCCCGGTCCCCGGTGGCGCGGTGGGCGGCCGCCCGCCACGCCCACAGCAGCGCCGTCTCCGCGTCCTGCTCGCCCTCCTGGACGCGGGCGCGCTGGTAGATCTTCAGCGCCTCGCCGAGGTACCCGCGCGACTGCGGCACCAGGGCCGTCCGCCAGGCCAGCGCCGGCTCCAGCTCGTCGTGGTCGCCCGCCGCCCGCGCGAAGCAGTCGAGCGCGTCCGCCCACTGCCCCCGGATCTGCCGGGCGTGGCCGAGCACCTGCTGGATGCGGGGGTCGTCCAGGAACCTCGGGGGCAGCGCCGCCGTCGCCAGCACGGCGTCGATCTCCCCGGCGTCCACCAGGCGCGTGCCGTGCTCGATGAGCAGCGCGGCCACCCCGGCGTGGTCGTCGGCCGCCAGCAGGTGGGCCAGGGCGCGGGCGTGCTGGGCGCGGGAGCCGAAGTAGGCGGCGGCGCGGCGGTGCTGGATCACGCGCTGGGCGGGCGGCAGCGGGTCGTGGTGCTCCAGCACGGCCCGGATCGGCGCGGCCGGGGCCCACGTCTCGCCGCCGTCGGCCCGCCGCACCAGGCCCCGCCGGGCCAGGTCGGCCAGCGCGCCGGCGGCGGAGGAGAACCCCAGGGCCCGGCAGAGGTGGTCGTCGGCCTGCCGGAACGCGGTCAGGTGGCGCAGCAGCTCCACGTTCCCCGGCGGCTCGGCGGCCAGCACCTCGTCCGCGACGTACGCCGCCAGCCGCCCGCCGGGCAGGATCTGGCGCTCCAGCTCGGCCGGGAGCCGGTCGCGCGGCACCCGGCGCAGGCCGTCCACCATGAGGCGGACGGCGGCGGGCCACCCGCCGGTGGCGTAGTGCACGGCGGGGGCGAGCTCCAGCCCGTCCGGCCCGAGCAGGGCCTCGATCAGGCCCGTCTCCTCGCCGCGGCGGAAGGCCAGCTCCCGCGCGTCCACGTCGGCGACGCGGCCCTGCCCGCGCAGCCGGCCGAGGGGGAGCGGCGGCTCGCGGCGGCAGGCGAGCACGAGGCGCAGGCGCGGCGGGGCCAGCCGGCACACCGCGGCGAGGACGTCGGCCACGGGGCCGGGGACCTCGTCGGCGTCGTCCAGGACGACCACCAGGTCCTCGCGCAGGGCCGCGTCCAGCGCCGCGCACACGGCGGCGGCGTCGGGGCCCGGGCGCGGCGGCGCGGGCAGGCGCGCGGCCAGCGGGCCGAGCAGCTCGCGGGTGTCCGCCGGGCGGCCGAGCCAGATCACGGGGTTGCCGGAGTGCTCACGGGCGCGCGCCCACGCGGCCAGCGCCGTGGTCTTGCCCCAGCCGGGACCGGCGGTCACGAGGCAGATCCGCCTCGTCACGGCCTCATCGAAGACCGCCCGTAATCGGGGGCGCTCGATGTGCGGTTCAGCGGGACTCGGGGCATCGCGAAGTGCGGGCCATCTCAAGATTCGCCTCCCTGAGCGGCATTCGCCGATACGTACTCCCGGGCCGCGCCTCTCCGGCGCGTGAGCGAACTGTCGATACCCCGGATTTGCGCATGGTATCCAGAATGAGAACTGAAGCGTGTAAATAGCAATGTGATGGAATTTGTGACCTGCTGTAAATGATGGAATGCAAATTATGTATTACATGCAGGCTTAGTAGGAAATGCTGGTGACAACGGATTTGGCCCGGTTGCTCACCCCTTCGGGGGCGGGCGGCGCGGGCGCGGGAGGGCGCGGCCGATGTCCGTTGGGGCGGTCCGAATATCTGAATCCCGCCACTTACCTGAAAGTCGGCTGAATGTGGGAGGGCGCGATCGCCGGAGAGGCGATCGCGGGATTCGCATTCGTCAGGAGGACGCGAGCCCGGCGACCCGGGCGAGGCGGCGATAGGAGTCGAGCTGGTCCGCGCGGGAGTGGGTGCTGAGGTTGACGAGCACCTCGTCGGCGGCGGTGCGCTCGACCAGCCCGGTCAGGATCTTCTCCACGTCGCGCTCGGTCCCGGCGATCCGGCCGGCCATGCTCTCCTCCAGGAGGGCGCGCTCGCGCTCGGACAGGTCGAGGGCGAGGACGTCCCCGGGCGGGAGCAGGGGCGGGAAGTCGCCGTGGGTGCGGGAGTACGCCGTCGAGTACGCCTCGGACAGGTGCAGCCGCTCGGCCTCCTCCGCGGTCTCCGCCACCGCCACGTTGGCCGCCACGGCGACGTACGGCCGGGGCCACAGGGCGGAGGGGCGGAAGTTCTCCCGGTAACGCGCGATCGCCGCGCGGGTGCGCTCCTCGCCGCCGAACAGGGCGATCACCAGCGCCAGCCCGTGCTCGGCGGCGATGTCGGCGCCCGACCCCGTGGCCAGCACGAACGCCGGGACGCGCAGGCCCTCGCCGGGCACGGCGTGCACGCCGGGGTGGACCGCCTGCTCGCCGGAGAAGTACCCCAGCAGCTCCCGGATCCGCTCGCCGAACTCCTCGGCGTCGCGCCGGTCGTGCCCCAGGGCCCGCCGCACGCCGCCGGTGAAGCCCACCGAGCGGCCCAGGCCCATGTCGATCCGGCCCGGGTGCAGCGACTCCAGCACGCCGAACTGCTCGGCCACGACCAGCGGCCGGTGGTTGGGCAGCATCACGCCGCCGGTGCCCACCCGGATCCGGGACGTCGCCCCGGCCACGGCCGCCGCCAGCACGGTCGGGGCCGAGCCCGCGATGCCCGGCACGCTGTGGTGCTCGGCCACCCAGAACCGGTGGTAGCCCAGGGCCTCGGCCTCCCGCGCGAACCGCACGGTGTCGCGCAGCGTGCCGGCCGCGTCGCCGCCGCGCGGGATCAGGGCGCGGTCCAGGATCGAGAACCTCGTCGCCCGCAGTGTCTCGTTCACATCCTGGACAACGCCGGAGATCCACCGGCATTCCCGAAATATCCTCCCGGAGCGGGACGATCAACCGCCGGTGAGAGCCGGCCACGGGTTCGGGCGGCAGCCCTGGAGGGTGAGGGTCTGCTGGACCATCACCGGCGCGGGCTCCCCCGGCCGCGGGCAGGCCGCGTGCCCGTGGTGCCCCAGCGCGTGCCCGACCTCGTGGTTGATCACGTACTCCCGGTAGGACGCGATGTCCCCCCGGTACGTCGGGGAGCCCCGGCCCCACAGCCGCGCGTTGATCGCGGCCAGCCTCCGGAAGCGGTTGTAGCAGGACGCGCGGCCCCCCGTGCGCCAGGGCAGGCACATCCGGTCGGTCAGGTCCGGGCTGGACAGCGCCACCCGGAAGGCGTACGGCGGGCGGTCGACCCGCTGGAACCGCGCCGCCCAGCCGCGCGGGTCGCCGAGGACGCGATGCACCTCCGCCGCGAACCGCCGGGGCGTGATCGGCAGCCCCTCCTCGACCTGCACGAGGTACCGCACCAGGGGCCCGCCGGCGCCCGGCGGGGGAGCGGCCCGCCCGCGCGCGGTGACGTACCGCCCGCCGGCCGCGTCGGCCACCCGCACCGGGCGCGGCTGCCATCTGCCGTGGGCGAAGAACGACCCGTCCCCCGGGGCGGGTCCCGTGACCGGCGGGGGTTCGGGCGGGGGCTCTGGGAGGGCCTGCCGCGCCACGGGGCGCGTCTCCGGCCCGGGCCCGGGCCCGAGGCAACTGCCGGCCGCGGCCGCGACGGCCAGCATCCCGCAGGCGAGCAGCCGCGCCCGCCGCCGCCGTCGCGCCCTCCTCGCGTGCCGCACCGCGAACCCCCCAGATCGCCGGAACGCCGTCGGGGGGTCACCAGGATCGTAAGCGGGCCGAAGCGGCGGAAGCGCGACCGACACCCCGAAGTCCCGCAACCACCCCGAATCCCCTGGCCCGACCGGAACCCGGCCCCGCCGCCGACGCGGGGCCTGCGGCGCGTGCCGTACGGCGAAGCGGCCAGTCGCGAGGCCGCGCGTGCCGTACGGCGGGGCGGCCCGGGGCCGGTGGCGGGGCCGCGCGTGCCGTACGGCGGGGCGGCCCGGGGCGGGGGCCGGGTGCGCGGCGGGGGTCAGCGGCCGGCTTCGGCCTCGGCCTCGGCCTTGAGGAGGAGGCGCTTGAGCAGGGCGTCGAGGGTCTCCCGCTCGGCGGGGGACAGGACCCCGACGAGCCCCGTCTCGACGCGCGCCTGGATGACCATGGCCTCCATCCAGAGGTCGTGCCCCCTCTCCGTCATCTCGACGTCCACCCGGCGGCGGTCCCCCGAGCCCCGGATGCGGCGGACCAGGCCCGCGCGCTCCAGCGTGTCGAGGCGGCCGGTCATCCCGGCGGGGGAGAGCAGCAGTTGCGAGGCCAGCTCGGTCGGGGTCGCGCGGCGGTCGTCGCGCGCGGCGAGCAGGTGGAGCGTCTGGAACTCGAACTCCTGCAGCCCCACCTCGGCCATCGACGCCTCCTTGGCCTGGCGCAGGTGCTTGACCAGCAGTTGCATGCGCGTCACGACGCCCTCGACCCGTTCGTCGTAGGGGCCCTTGCCGCGCCAGCGGGCGAGGTGGCGGTCCACCGAGTCCTCCATGCCGCGAATCATACGCCAGCGAGTATTTAGTTGACGAAAGATTCGCTAGCGAAGTACCTTCCCTGGCATGGTCTCTCCCGTCACCCGTCTGGTGGCCGGGCGCTCCCTGTCCGCGCTCGCCACCGCGATCATCCCCACCACGCTGACCCTGGCGGTCCTGCGCTCCTCCGGCGGTGACGCCGAGCTGGGCCTGGTGCTCGCCTGCGAGCTCGTCCCCATGCTCGTGTTCCTGCCGGTGGGCGGGGTGGTCGCCGACCGGTTCCGGCCCGCCCGCGTCGTCCTCGCCGCGGACCTGGGACGGGCCGCGGCCCAGGCCGCCCTGGGCGCGGAGCTGCTGCTCGGCGGCGCCCGCCTGCCCGTGATCGCGGCGCTGGCCGCGCTCACCGGGCTGGCGGTGGCGTTCGGCACCCCGGCGGTGGCCCCGCTGGTCGCCGCCGCCGTCGAGGGACCGCGGCGGCTGCGCGTCAACGCCCGCATCGGCGTCGCGACGGGACTGTCCGCCGTGATGGCCCCCGCGATCGCCGGCGGCGTCGTGCTCGCCGCCGGGCCCGGATGGGCGTGCCTGCTCACCGCGGCCGTCTTCGCCTGCTCCGCCGCCACCCTCGGCGGCGTGCGCACCGCGCCCAGGGCGGGCGCGGGCCGTACCGGGCTCGGCCGGGGGCTGGCGGAGGGGTGGGGCGAGGTGCGGCGGCGCCCCTGGTTCCTGGCGAGCGTGCTGGGCCACGGGGTGTGGCACTTCACGGCCGGGCTGTTCCTCACCCTCGGGCCGCTCATCGCCGTGCGGCGGCTCGGCGGCGAGGGGGCGTGGGTCCTGATCGTGCAGTGCGGCTCGGCGGGGCTGCTCGCCGGGGTGCTCGTGGCCCCGCGGCTGCCGGTCCGGCGGCCGCTCGTCCCGATCGCGGCCGGCGCGGCGGCGTTCTGCCTGCCGCTGGCCGCGCTGGCGGTCCCGGTGCCCGCCCCGGCGCTGGCCGCGGCGTACTTCGCGGCCATGTTCGGGCTGGGCCTGCTCACGCCGCTGTGGGAGACGCTGATCGCGGCCCGCGTCCCCGAGGCCGCGCTGGGCCGGGTGCGCTCGTTCGACTCGCTGATCTCGTTCGCGGCGCGCCCGCTGGGGTTCGCGGTCGCGGCCCCGCTCGCCGGCTGGGCGGGCGCCACGGCGCCGCTGGCGATCTCGGCGGTCGCGGTCGCCGCCGCGAGCCTGGCCGTGCTCGCCGTCCCCGGGGCCGTGGCCGACACCACGCCGCCCGCCCCGGTCCCGGCCCGCGCCCCCGTCGGCGAATCTACTTTGTAAAGGGGCCGGTTCGCCCACCACTCACGTCCTCGCCCGCCGGGCTCAGGCCGTACGGCGGGCGGGGACCGGAGTGGCGCGGGGCGGGCGACGGGCGCGTGCGGGACGGGCGCCGGGCGCAAGCGGATCCCGTCAGGGCGTGGACCTTTCGTCAGATCTTGGTTTACGTTGCGGGCATCCGAGCGGAAGGGACCACCTATGAGGGCATTCCGAGCGCGGCTGGCCGTCGCGGGCGCGGGGATCGCGAGCCTGCTGCTCGTAAGCCCGGCGCTGGCCGCCGACACGGGTCCGGGAGCACCGGGGATCGGGGACGCCTACTTCCCTGACTACGGCAACGGCGGCTACGACACCCGGCACTACAGCCTCCGCCTGAAGTACCAGCCGGGCGCCGACAGGCTGGAGGGCACCACCCGCATCCTGGCCACCGCCACCCAGGACCTTCGCCGCTTCAACCTGGACTTCCTGCTGGACGTCAGCAAGGTCAGGGTGAACCTGCAGAACGCGTCGTTCGCCCGCACCGGGACGCACGAGCTGGAGATCACCCCGCGGCACGGGATCCGCAAGGGGACGCCGATGGTCATCGAGGTGACCTACGCGGGCGTGCCGTCGTCGGTCAGCGTGCCCGGGATCACGACGCCGTGGCTGAAGACGGCCGACGGGGCGCTCGCGCTCGGCCAGCCGGAGATCGCCTGGTGGTGGTTCCCGAGCAACGACCACCCCCGCGACAAGGCCACCTACGACATCCAGGTCTCCGTCCCCGAGGGCATGGAGGCGGTCAGCAACGGCGTGCTGGCCTCCCAGCGCACGTCCAGGGGCTGGACCAGCTACCACTGGGTCATGGACAAGCCGATGGCGACGTACCTGGCCACGCTGTTCGTCGGGGACCTGGAGATGCGCCAGGGCACGTCCAGGGGCCGCCCGGTGATCACGGCGTACAACAAGGACCTCGGCCAGTACGAGGCCAACGCCAAGGCGAGCGTGGAGCGCACCGCGGAGATCGTCGAGTGGCTGGAGGGGATCGTCGGGAAGTACCCCTTCAGGTCCATGGGCGGCTCGGTGACCAGCGTCTTCCCCGGCTTCGCGCTGGAGACGCAGACGCAGCCGGTGTACGACCCGAGGTTCTTCAGGAACGCCCCCAACACCTACGTGGTGGTGCACGAGAACGCCCACCAGTGGTTCGGCGACAGCGTCGCGCTCAAGAAGTGGCAGGACATCTGGCTGAACGAGGCCCTCGCGACGTACGCCGAGTGGATGTGGTCGGAGCGCATCGGCGAGGGCACGGCCGCCGAGGTGGCCGCCTTCGTCTACGCGTCCTACCCCGAGGGCGACGCCTTCTGGCAGGTCAAGCCCGGTGACCCGGGTCCGTCGAACATCTTCCACCCCGCCGTCTACGACCGGGGCGGGATGACGGTGCAGGCGCTGCGCAGCGAGGTCGGCGACGAGGACTTCTTCGAGATCCTGCGCACGTGGGCGCAGACGAAGCGGCACGGCAACGCCGACACCGACGAGTTCGTCTCGCTGGCGGAGAAGATCTCCGGCGAGCAGCTCGACTCGCTGTTCACCACCTGGCTGTTCACCGCCGGCCGCCCGGCGACCCCGCCGGCCCCGGCCCCCGTGGCGGCGACCGCCGAGCGCATGGCCGAGCCGAAGTCCTGGCCGCGGCTCAAGGAGGTCCGCGATCTCCTGGCCCGCCGCCACTGAGATCGGCCCGCCCCCGATCCGCCCCCGGACCGGCGCGCGTCCCGCGCCGGTCCGGGGGGCGCCCCCGCAGCCGTATGGCGTGAGCCCGGGGCCGTATGGCGTGAGCCCGGGGGATCGGCGGCGGCGCGTCAGCGCTCCGATTCACGATCCGCTCCGAGTTTCCGCTAGAGTTCATGTCGCACCGAGGGACGCGAAAGCCCCCGAGGAAAGCACGCGGACGTGGCTCAGCTGGTAGAGCATCACCTTGCCAAGGTGAGGGTCGCGGGTTCGAATCCCGTCGTCCGCTCGGAGAGGTCCTGCGAGGCCTTGCTGGTGGAGTGGCCGAGAGGCGAGGCAACGGCCTGCAAAGCCGTGTACACGGGTTCAAATCCCGTCTCCACCTCGCGAAAGCAGGGGCGATTAGCTCAGTGGGAGAGCGCTACCTTGACACGGTAGAGGTCACTGGTTCAATCCCAGTATCGCCCACCACGGCCCATCAGGGCTGATGGCGAGATAGCCGTCATTTCCGGAGATCACCGGGGATGGCGGCTTTCTGCGTTTCCCGGGGATTTCGTGACCCGTGTGGCTTTCGCGGGCGTGGATATCCGCTGAGGAGGGGGGAAACGCGGGGTCTGGTGCGCACCAAGTGTTTACGCTGAGTAGTCAAGGGAATACCAAGAGGCGTAAAGCGTCGTCGACGGCGCGTGGGACCCCAGGGATCGTCGTCGGTCGGGGAGCCCTCCATCCGCCGCGGCGGCGGCGGATCACGGGGAAGGGGTCCGGCCGAACTCATGGACGGTTTCGTCGACACGAGTCCCGACGGGGTGACCGAGCTTCGCGTCCACGGCGTGGCGGGCGCCGGCCCCGCGGACATCCTGCGCCACCCCCGGCCGGCCCGGGTCAGCGGCGACCGGCACGCGGGCTTCTACCGGAGGCGGTGGCCGTCGGACCCGCCCGCCGGGGACGACGACCCCGACCGGCCCGGCCGGTGGCACCGCGAGGCGTACGCCTGGGGGGCGCTGACCTCCGCCCGCGCGAGCCGCGCCCTGTGGCTGCTGCTCCTGCCGTTCACGCTCGTGAACCTCGCCTACTTCATGGCGCCGCGGCCCCCGGACGGCCGGCTGCGCGGGGTGCGCCGCGCGGGGGAGGCGGCGCAGCGGCTGTTCGCGCTGATCGTCACGGGCATGCTGATCTCGTCGGCGGTCACCGCCGCGGTCGACCTCGTCGGCTGGCAGTGCGCGCGCCCCGGCGGGCCCTGCGCCGCGAACCAGTTCCTCGGCTGGCTCTCCGAGCTCCCCGACTCGCGGCGCGTGGCCGTCACCGCGCTCGTCCCGGTCGCCGTGATCGCGGCCCTGTGGGCGCTGGCCGCGCGGACCTGGCGCACCGGGGAGGGCACGGAGATCCCCGCGCACACACCCGAGGCCGCCGACCGCGCGCCCGAGCCCGGCCCGCTGCTCGCCCGCCGCAGGCTGTGGAACGGCCTGGCCCCGGTGGGGCGCCTGCGCTCGCTGCACCTGGCGTACGGCTTCGCGATGATCGCGCTGGCCGTCGCGGCGCCGTTCGCGGTGGTCCCGCCGGGGACCGCGCCGTTCTCGGCCGAGGAGATGGCCACGCGGCCCCCGGCGGTCCTCGCCGCCCGGGCGGCCGTGATCTCGGCGCTGGCCGTGCAGGCGCTCGCCGCCGCGCTGGTGCTGGCGCCGGCCACGGCCCGCCGCACCGAGCCGGGGGACGAGCGGTGGTGGGAGCGCCGGCTCACGGCGTCCTGCCGGGCGCTGCGCTGGGCCGGGGTGGCCGCGTGCGCGACCGCGATCGGGGCGGCGGCATGGGGGCTGCCGGCCTCCGGGGCGGAGCGCCCGGCGCGGCTGCCGGGGCTGCCCGCGCTGGCCGGGGTGGACTTCTGGGCGGCCGCCGGGCTGCTCGGGGTGATCGCGCTGACGACGGCGGCGCTGGCCGCGGGCTCCCGGGGGTCCGGGCCGCGCGCGATGCTGGGCATGGGCACGTGGGTCACGCTGTTCCTGGCCTGGGGGCTGGCCGCGGCGTTCTCCACCGGGCTGGCCTTCTGGACCGCCGACGCGCTGGGCACGCCGGTCTTCCCCGGGCAGCGGCGGCCGGACGGCCTGGAGGTGTCCGGGCCCGAGTGGTGGTCGGTGGTGGCCATGACCGCGGTGGCCGGGCTGGTGGCGCTGCTCGCGGGGTGGCTCGCGGTGCGCTGGCGGCTGGACGCCCGGCGCCTGCGCCCCGCCCTGACCTCGTCGTACGGCGGGCAGGCCGGGCGCGTGGCGCGGGTGTGGTCGGCGGCCGGGCTGACCGAGCACATCGGGCCGGTGCTGTTCACCGCGGCGCTGGCGGGCGTGGGCTCGCTGGTGACGGTGACGGCGCTGTTCCACTCCGACCCGTCCGCGCCGCCTGACGGGTGGTTCGGCCGGCTCGCGATGACCGGGGCGACGATCACGGCGGCGTTCGCGGCGGGGCTGCTCGCGCTGGGCTGGTTCGCCTACCGCAACCGGAGCCTGCGCCGCACCGTCGGCATCCTGTGGGACGTGGCGACGTTCTGGCCGCGGGCGACCCACCCGCTGGCGCCGCCGTGCTACAACGAGCGGCTGGTCCCGTGCCTGATCGACCGGGTGCAGACGCTGGAGCGCACGGTCCTGTCCGGGCACAGCCAGGGCAGCGTGATCACGGCCTCGCTGGTGCTCCAGCTCGACCGGCCCCTGCGCTCGCGCGTGTCGCTGATCACGCACGGGTCGCCGCTGCGGCGGCTGTACGCCGCGTTCTTCCCGGCGTACTTCGGCCCGTCCGCCCTGGCCGCCGTCCGCGACGCCGTCGACGGGCGCTGGCACAACCTCTACCGGCTCAGCGACCCGATCGGCGGCCCCGTCCTGCACGACCGCGACCCGTTCGCCCCCACTCCCGTGACGGACCCCGTGGACCGCTACCTGTGGGACCCGGCCCGCGAGCCCCTTCCCGGCGGCGGGCGGCCCCCGTGCCACGGCCACTCGTCCTATTTCGAGGACCCCGTCTACCGGGTCTCCCTGCGCGCCCTGGGCGGCCTCCCGGGTGAGGCCGGCCCCGCCGTACCGTCCCCCCGCAAGCCCTCGACGAAGGAGGAGCAGAACGTGCCTCGCCAGGTCAAGGCGACCCCGCCCGCCCCCCGCCGGTCCGCGAAGAGCGGGTCCGCCCCCGCCGGGCCCCGGTCCGGCGGCCGGGCGGCCGCCGAGAAGGACCACGCCGGCCCCCCGGAGGCGGAGCCCGCCGAGGACGCGGAACCCCGGCGTTCCCGGGCCAAGGCGGCCGCCACCAGGTCCCCGGCCGCGCGCACCAGGGCCACCGCCCAGGCCGCGCCCGAGCCAGCCAAGCCATCCAAACCGGCCAAACCGGCCAAGCCTTCGCGGAAGGGCGGCGACGCCGCGCCCGACCCGCCGGAGCCCCAGATCCCCGAGCCGAGGGGAGGCGACGCGGCCGGGGCGGCCGGCCGGGAGCCCCAGGCCCCGGCGCCGGAGCCGCCCACCCCGAAGACCCGCGCGCCGGCCCCGGAGCGGGCGGCCGCGAAGAAGCCCGCGACCCGGCGCACGGCCGAGGCCGGGGAGAAGGGACGCAAGCCCTCCGCGAGGAGGACGGCCGCCTCCACGGCCACCCGCGGGAAGAAGAAGCAGGAGGAGGACACGGGCACGCCGACCCCCGAGAAGCCCCCCACAGGCCCCCGGGACGAACCGGCGGCCCCGCGAGCCTCCGACCCCTCCGGGAACTCCCCCGAGAAGACCGGGCCGCGGGACCCGGAGCCGTCCGCCTCCGGCGCCGAGTCCGAGGAGGCCGCGGGCCCCCGCCGGGCGACCGCCGAGCGGGCCCGCAGGGACCCGGCCGGGGGCGCCGCCGGCGAGGACCCCGCCACGGCGGACGCCGGGCCGGAACCGGCCGGCCCAGAGCCGGAACCGCCCGGCGCCGAGCCCGGCGAGCCGGACGCCAGGGCCGGTGCGCCGACCGCCCGGCCCGGCGGGGCGGAGGCCAAGGCCGCTGCGGGCGGCGAGGAGACCGGCGCGCGGGACGCCGCGACCGGAGCGGAGGACGGCGGGTCCGACGCGGCCGGGACCGGGAGAGCGGACGCAGGCGGCCAGCCCGCGAGGAAGGCGGCGGGTGCCCGTCCCCGGGCCGCCGGCGGCGCGGCGGGTGAGCCGGAGGCGGCCCCGTCAGGCGGAGCCGGCGGGGAGACCGGCGAGGCCGCGCGCCCCCGCCGGGCGACCACCAAGCGCGCGCCGGAGAAGGCCGCGCCGGAGAAGGCCACGGCGGAGAAGGCCACGGCGGAGAAGGCCACGGCGGAGAAGGCCACGGCGGAGAAGGCCGCGGCGGAGCCCGGCGCAGGTCCGGCGAAGGGCAAGGCCGGAGCGGCGAAGGGCAAGGCCGGCGCGGCGAGGGCCAAGGCCGGAGCGGCCGGTGCCGGAGTCGGCGCGGATGACGTCGAGACCGGAGCGGAGGACGCCGCCTCCGGAGAAGGGGGCGCGGAGACCGGCGGGTCCGGGCGCTCCCGCCGGACGGCCGCCAAGCGCGCGCCGAAGGCCGCGGCTGAGTCCCGCGCCGCCGGCGAGGGCGCCGGCACGGCGAGCGCCGGGAAGGGCGGGACGGCCCGGCGGCGCGGCGGGGGGAGGGAACCGGGATCGTGAGGTGACGGCCGGGCGGTGGCGCGCGGGACGGGTACGTGGCCCGGGGGTGGTCGCGTCGGGACCGGCGTCGAGGCCGGGCCACGGGACGCGTGAGGGCCGCGAGGGGGTACCCCTCGCGGCCCCGGCGGTCAGGCAGGCTCCCGCGGCCAGGGAGGAGGCTCCCGTGGTCAGGAGGCGGCGGCCTCGCCGTGGAGGATCTTCGCGAGGAAGGCGTCCAGGTTGGCGCCGGCGCGGGCGACGCGCTCCTCCAGGGAGAGGGACTCGGTGAAGCGCAGCCCCGTCTCGCTCTTGCGCAGGCCGCGCAGGTAGAGCGGGCAGGCCAGGTCGGCGCACATGTGGACGCCCACGGTGTTGCCCTGACGGCCCGCCGCGCCCACGCGGGCCGCGGTGAACAGGGTGGAGCCGCTCCCCGCGTGGGGGGTGAGGCAGACCGAGCACATCGTGCTCTTGGCCGCGCTGCGGCGCACCTCGTGGACCGCGCGCAGCACCACGCCGGTGAGCTCGCCGCCGCGCTCGGCGACGAGGTAGGCGCGGTCGGGGGCGCCCGGGTCGCGCCAGCCCAGGAAGTCCAGGTCGGCCCAGGGCAGGCCGGGGAGGTCACGCGGCACGAACAGGCGCCGCGCCTCGCCCTTGGAACAGTTCACGAAGGACGAGCGGATCTCGGATTCGGTGAGGGGTCTCATCATGCACCTGGCAATCGTCTGGTTTCTCGGTACGGCGGGCGCCGGGCAGCAGCGGCGCGGGGATCGCGCGGGGCGCCGCGGTGGTCGCCCATGACGCCGCCGGCGGTCCCGCCGTGCACCTGGAGGAGCGCGGCGGCGCAGGCGGTCCCGGCGGCGCCGCCGGTCTGCCGGCCGAGGGCGTTCGCCGTGGTCGCGGCGGACATCTCGGACGCGGGCAGCGAGTGGTGGAGCGTCAGCATGCGCGGCGCGCCGGTGGACGCGGGTCCCGCGCCCCGCGCGAACAGCGCGGCGGCCGGCAGCGGGGTGGACGCGCCCGGGCGGCCGGGCCGAACGGGAGGCTCCCCGCGACGGCGAGCGCCGGCCCGGCCAGGACCAGGAGCCGCGGATTCCGGCCGGTGCCGACCAGGCGCCCGGCCAGGAGGACCGCGGCGAGCGTTCCGGGTCCTTCGGCATCAACACCAGGCCGGCCCCGAGTGTTCCCGATCCGCCCGTGACCTGGAAGAACAGCGGCACGAGCAGCGCCGCGGCGAACGGGACGGCGGTGGCCGGGAAGGCCGGCGCCCAGGACGCGGCGAAGGCGCGGTCGCGGAACAGCCCGCGAAGCCGCCAAGGGAGAGCACGAGCGCGGCCCGCAGCATCGGCCGTCCGCGGGGAGCGGGGGAGCGGACCGGTCCCGGTCCAGGACGTCAGTCATCGCCGTCTCTTTCCGGGGGCGGCTGCGGGCCGGTTGCCCAGGGCGACGTCGAGGGCGTCCATGATCTTGCCCCAGGACGCCTGGAGGTCGCGGGGGTGCTGGAACGCCCCGGCGGGCCTCCGGTTCGGCGAAGCCGTGGAAGGTGCTGCGCAGCAGGCGGACCGCGTCGGTCGGCTCCGGCTGGGTTCGGGGCGCGAATCCGGGCTGGCGATAGTCAGATGATCGATATATATTGATCGCATGAGCGTGAGGACCATGCAGGAGCCGACGTTCCTGATCCTGACCGCGCTCGCCGCCGCCCCCCAGCACGGTTACGGGATCATGGCGGACGTCGAGCGCATCTCCGGAGGGGCGGTGCGGCTGCGCGCCGGCACCCTGTACGCCGCCCTGGACCGGCTCCGCACCGAGGGCCTGGTGGAGGTGGAGCGCGAGGAGGTCGTGGAGACCCGCCTGCGGCGCTACTACCGCCTCACGCCCGAGGGCGAGGACCGCCTCAAGGGCGAGACCGTACGGCTGCGCCGCAACGTCGAGGTGGCCGCCGCGCGCCTCGGGCTCGCCGGGGGCGCCACGTGAACCGGCCGGGCCGCGAGGGCGGGCCGGACCACGCGAACCGGCCGGGCCACGAGGGCGGGCCGGACCACGCGAACCGGGGCCGCGAGGGCCGGGGCCGGGAGGGCCGCGAGAACCCGGACCTGGAGCGCCGTTACCGCCGCCTCATGCGCGTCTACCCCCGCTCCCACCGGCGGGAGTACGAGGAGGAGATGCTCGGCGTCCTGCTCGCGGGAGCCGTACGGCGCGACCGCCCGAGCCCGGGCGACGTCGCGGACCTGCTGCGCGGCGGGCTGGCCGTGCGCGGGCGGGTCTGCGCCGAGGCGGTCGCCGGGCCCCGGTGGCGGGACGCGCTGGCCGTGGCCGGGCTGGTCGCCGCGCTGATGACGGCCGGGGACGCGGTGGGGCTGCTCGCGCTCCTCCCGGACGTCCTGCTCGCCGAGGGGTCCGGGGCGCTGCTGCGCGAGGTGATCGCGCGGGACGGCCTGTCGCTCGTGTGGCTGGCGGTGGTCGCCGCCGTGGTGGCGCGCTGGCGGCACGCCGCCGCCGTGGCCTGGGGGACGCTGGGGCTCACCGTGCTCGCCGGGCTGCCCGTGACGCTGGGGATCCCCTTCCCGGGCGGCCCGGAACTGGACCCGGTCATGTGCCTGAACGGGTTCGCCGCCGCCGCGGCGCTCACCGTGTCCGGCGGCCCGGCGCGAGCCTTCGGCCTGCTCGGGCCCGCCCGGTTCACGGTGCTCTGCCTCTTCGCGGCGGCGCACGCGTTCCCCGTCTACGGCGGTCTCGTGCTGGGCGACGAGCTCGCCGTGCGCAAAGAGCCGGAGGCGGCGGTCCTGCTGGGGCTGGCCGCCGCCGCGGTCGCGCTGGCCCCGCGCGGCCTGCGCCTCGCGGTCGCCCTGGCCCTGCCGGCGCCGATCCTGTGGACCCTGTACCACGTGGTGCCCGGCTACCTCCCGCCCACGTGGCCGTGGCCGCTCGGCTACGCCGGGCCGCCGCCCCTGCCGCTCGCCGTGCTGATCCTCTTCGTGATCCCGCCGCTGGCCTGGGCCCTGCTGCTCGCCGCCGTCGCGTGGCTGCGCCGCCGTACGGCCCCGCGCGCGCCCGGCCCGGATCACCCCGGGCCCGGCCGCACGCCCTCCGGAGACGTCGGCCTCGCCTGACCCGCCGAGCGCGGACCCGCCCCCCTCCCGCCGGTCACGCGGCTCCGGGCACACCGGGTGCTCGAAGCGCGTGACCGGCGCGGGACGGAGCGGGGTTCGCGTCCCGCCGGGAGCGGGAGACGTCCCGGGCGCGGGTACGGCCGGCGCGGCCGTACCCGCCGGGCGGTCAGGCCAGGGGGCCGGTGACGGACTCGGCGGCGGCCAGGAGGGTGCCGTCGGCGATGAGGCGGCCGACGGCCTCGATCTCGGGGGCGAGGTGGCGGTCCGGGCCCGGCCCGGGGACGGCCCGCCGCACCTCGGCCAGGACCGCGCCGGTGGCGGGGGCCGGGGCGTGGGGGGCGCGCAGGTCCAGGGCGCGGGCGGCGGTGAGGATCTCCACGGCCAGGACCTGGCGCAGGCCCTCGACCGAGCGGCGCAGCTTGCGCGCGGCGCTCCAGCCCATGGAGACGTGGTCCTCCTGCATCGCCGAGCTCGGGATGGAGTCGGCGCTCGCCGGGACGGCCAGGCGCTTCATCTCCGAGACGATCCCGGCCTGGGTGTACTGGGCGATCATGTGCCCGGAGTCCACGCCCGGGTCGTGCGCCAGGAACGCCGGCAGGCCGTGCGAGCGGGCCACGTCGAGCATGCGGTCGGTGCGCCGCTCCGCGATCGAGGCCACGTCGGCGGCCGCGATCGCCAGGAAGTCCAGGACGTACGCCACGGGGGCGCCGTGGAAGTTGCCGTTGGACTCCACGCGGCCGTCGGGCAGCACCACCGGGTTGTCCACCGCGCTGGCCAGCTCGCGCGAGGCGACGAGGGCGGCGTGGGCGACGGTGTCGCGGGCCGCGCCGGCGACCTGCGGGGCGCAGCGCAGCGAGTAGGCGTCCTGGACGCGGGTGCAGGACTCGTCCCGGTGCGACTCCATGATCGGGGAGCCGGCCAGGAGGGCGCGCATGTTCGCGGCGGCGGCGGCCTGGCCCGGGTGCGGGCGCAGCGCCTGGAGGTCGTCGGCGAACACCCGGTCGGTGCCGAGCAGCGCCTCCACGCTCATCGCGGCGGACAGGTCGGCGGTGCGGAGCAGCCGGGTCAGGTCGTGGATCGCCAGCACCAGCATGCCGAGCATGCCGTCGGTGCCGTTGATCAGCGCCAGGCCCTCCTTCTCGGCCAGTTCCACCGGCGCGAGGCCCGCGAGCTTGAGCGCGTGCGCGCTCTCCAGGCGCTCCCCGGAGGCGTCCCTGACGTACCCCTCGCCCATGAGGGCCAGCGCGACGTGGGACAGCGGCGCCAGGTCGCCCGAGCAGCCCAGGCTGCCGTACTCGTGCACGACCGGCGTCAGGCCCGCGTCGAGCATCGCGGCGTAGGCCCGCGTGGTCTCCGGGCGCACGCCGGTGCGGCCGGTGGCCAGGGTGCGCAGCCGCAGCAGCATCATCGCGCGCACGACCTCGCGCTCGACCTCCGGCCCGGAGCCCGCGGCGTGCGAGCGGATCAGCGAGCGCTGGAGCTGGGCGCGCAGGGCGGGCGCGATGTGCCTCGTCGCGAGCGCGCCGAACCCGGTGGAGATCCCGTAGGCGGGGACGGGGCTGGCGGCGAGGGCGTCCACGTGGGCACGGCCCTCCGCGACCGCCTCCAGCGCGGCGGGGGAGAGCTCCACCCCGGCGCCGCCCCGCGCCACCGCCACGATCTCGTCGAACGCGAGCGGCTCGCCGCTCACGGAAATACGGCCAGGGACGCCCATGGTCTCCCCCGTCACGTCGTTGTAACAGTGCACCTAATTGTCCGGGATCGCGGGCACCGGCGCGAATCGGGGCGGCCGCGCTCCCCGCATCACCTATGATCACCGGCAGACGATCAAGGAGGCGGCGTGTCGGAGTCGGAGCGGGCACCGGTCGGGATCGATCCCCGGACGCCCAACGTGGCCCGTATGTACGACTACTACCTGGGCGGCAAGGACAACTACGCGGCCGACCGCGAGGCCGCCGAGAAGGTCATCGCCCTCCTGCCGCAGATCACCGGGATCGCCCGCGCCAACCGCGCCTTCCTGGGCCGCGCCGTCCGGCACCTCACCGGCCTGGGCGTCCGCCAGTTCCTCGACATCGGCGCCGGGCTGCCCACCCAGGAGAACGTCCACCAGGTCGCCCAGCGGCACGCCCCCGGCGCCCGCGTCGTCTACGCCGACCACGACCCCGTCGTCCTCGTGCACGCCCGCGCGCTGCTCGCGAACAACGCCGGCACCCACGTCGTCCAGGGCGACCTGCGCGACCCCGGGGCCGTCTTCGAGGCCGCCGCCGATCACCTGGACCTCGACCGGCCCGTCGCGGTGATCCTGTGCGCCATCCTCCACTTCCTGCCCGACGACGCCGAGGCCGAGCGCGTCGTCGCCGCCATCCGCTCCCGCCTCGTGCCGGGCGGCGCCCTGGTGATCTCCCACGGCTTCAAGGGCGACTTCGCCGACGACAAGATGGGGGAGGCCCAGCGGGCCTACTCCCAGACCGCGGGCCAGCTCACGCCCCGTTCCCGGCAGGCCATCGCCGGCTACTTCGGGGACCTGGCGCTGGAGGAGCCCGGCCTCGTCCACGTCCAGGCCTGGCGCCCGGACACCCCCGTCGAGGTGGACCCCGCCACGCCCGGCTTCCTCGGCGCCGTCGGCGTCGCCCGCTGACCCCGGCCTCCTCGGGCCGCGCGGCACGGGCGGCCCGGGCCGCGCGCGCCCGCGCCCCCACGCGCCGGAGCCGGCCCATCCGGCACCGCCGGGCGCGGGAGCCGTTCGCGCCAGGCATTGACCTCAATGATTGTTGAGGTTTGATACTCGGGGGCATGACGACATCTCCGCACGTCATCACCGAGACCCCGCGCCCCGCCGGCCGGCGGGAGTGGGCGGGGCTGGCAGCGCTGGCGCTTCCCGCGCTGCTCGCGTCGCTGGAGCTGACCGTGACCCACCTGGCGCTGCCCGCCATCGGGCGCGACCTGGGCGCGAGCAGCACCGAGCTGCTGTGGATCGTGGACGTCTACGCGTTCCTGCTGGCCGGATCGCTGATCACGATGGGGGCCTGGGGCGACCGGATCGGCCGCCGGCGGCTCCTGCTGATCGGCGCGGCCGGGTACGGCGCGGCGTCCGCGCTGGCCGCGTACGCGCCCGACCCCGGCACGCTGATCGCGGCCCGGGCCCTGATGGGCGTGGCCGGGTCCACGCTCATGCCGTCCGCGCTGGCCCTGGCGGCGGCCATGTTCCCCGTGCCGCGCCAGCGCGCGGTCGCGATCGGGGCGCTCGTCGCCAGCGTGTCGGCGGGCACCGCGATCGGGCCCCTGGCCGGCGGGTGGCTGCTGGACCGGTTCTGGTGGGGGTCGGGGTTCCTGATCGCCGTCCCCGTCATGGCGCTGCTGCTGGCCGCCGCCCCGCCGCTGCTCCCCGAGCACCGGGGCGGCGGGACCGCCCGGCTGGACCCGCTCAGCGCGCTGCTGTCGCTGGGCGCGGTGCTGCCCGCCGTGTACGGGCTCAAGCGGATCGCCGCCGAGGGCCCCGGCCCCGTGCCGCTGGCCGCGGTCGCCGCGAGCGTGGCGCTGGGGGCGCTGTTCGCGCGGCGGCAGCGGCGCCTGGCCGACCCCTTCCTCGACCTCGGGTTGTTCCGGGACCGGGCGTTCTCGGCGGGCGTGGTCACGCTCGGCCTGGGGATCTTCGTGCTCTGGGGGTCGAACTACGCGATCGCGCAGTGCCTCCAGCTCGTCCACGGCCTGTCGCCGCTGGAGGCGGGGCTGTGGACCGCGCCGAGCGCCGCCGGGGTCATCGCCGGGTCCACGCTCGCGCCGCGCCTGGCCCGCCGGATCCGCCCCGCCGTGGTGATCGCCGCGGGGCTGGCGGTGTCCGCGGCCGGGTACGCGCTGCTGGCGTTCTCCGGCGGCGGCCTCGCCCCGCTGGTCGCCGGCGCGGTCGTGGTCTCCGCCGGGCTCGGCCCGATGATGACGCTTGCCACCGACATCGTGATCGGCGCCGCCCCGCCGGACCGCGCCGGGGCCGCCTCGGCGGTCTCCACCACCGCGCCCCAGCTCGGCGGAGCGCTCGGCGTCGCCGTCCTCGGCAGCGTGATCACCGCCGTCTACCGCGCGAGCATGCCCGCCGGCGTCGCGCCGGCGGCCAGGGACACCCTGGCCGCGGCCGTGTCCGCCGCCGAGGCGCTGCCCCCGGACGCCGCGTCCGCCCTGCTCGCCGTGGCCCGCGAGGCGTACGTCCGGGGCTTCCAGGTGACCGCGGCGGTCAGCGCCGTCCTCATGGCCGGGGTCGCCCTGCTGGTCGCGGCCGTCCTGCGCCGCACCCCTGCGGCCTGAGCCGGTGACGCGGCGGGGCCGCGCGGGCCCCGCCGCGCCCGCGGGCCGCCCGGCGGGGTCACGCGGGCCGCCCGGCGGGATGTCGCGGGGGCCGGGCCCGTGGTGAGATGGGAGCAAGCGCTTGGTGATGAAGGAGGCCCGGGTGTACGACCCCCTGGATCACGCGTTCCTGGACGACCCCTTCCCCGCGTACCGCCGGATGCGGGACCACGCGCCCGTCTCCCGGAACGAGCGGCTGGACTGCTGGGCGTTCTCCCGGTTCGAGGACGTGTGGGACGCGGTGCGCGACACCGCCGCCTTCTCCTCGGCGAGCGGCCTGACGTTCCACCCCGACGAGATCGGCGGCCTGGGGCTGGCGCCCACGATCGTCATGCTGGACCCGCCGCGGCACACCCGGCTGCGCGCCCTGGTCGGCCACGGCTTCACCCCGCGCCGCACCCGCGAGCTGGAGGACCGGATCCGGGGGTTCGCCGCCGCCCGGATCCGGGACATGGAGCGCGCCGCCGCCGACGGGGCGGCCCCCGACCTGCACCGGGACTTCTCCTCGCCGCTGCCCACGTTCGTCCTCGCCGACCTGCTCGGCGTGCCCGAGGCCGACCGGGGCCGGTTCGACCCCTGGGTGCGGGCGCTGGTGGAGATCGGGAACGACGGCTTCGCGCTCGGCGCCGCGGCGAGCGCCAAGGACGCGGTGGCCGAGATGTTCGCCTACTTCGGCGACCTGGTCCGGGCCCGCCGCGCCGACCCCGGCGACGACCTGATCAGCGCGCTGACCCAGGCCGAGATCGACGGCGACCGGCTCACCGACTGGGACGTGCTCGGCTTCTGCTTCGTCATGGTCGCCGGGGGCAACGACACCACCGGCAACCTCGTCTCCAACGGCGTCATGCTGCTGGACGGCGACCACGCCCAGCGCGAGCGCCTGGCCCGCGACCCCGCCCTCATCCCGAACGCCGTCCTGGAGTTCCTGCGCCTGGAGGGCCCGGTGCAGGCCCTCGCCCGCACCACCACCCGCGAGGTCACCGCGCACGGCGTCACCATCCCCCCGGGCTCCAAGGTCATGATGCTGTACGGCTCCGCCAACCGCGACGAGCGCGAGTTCGGCCCGGACGCGGAACGACTCGACGTCACCCGCGACATCAAGCGCCACCTCGGCTTCGCCACCGGGCCCCACTTCTGCGTCGGAAGCCACCTGGCCCGCCTCCAGGCCCGCGTCGCCTTCGAGGAACTGCTGCGCCGCCACCCGCACGCCGGCGTGGACACCGCGAACGGCGTGCGCCTGCGCTCGGCCTTCGCCCGAGGCTGGATCAGCCTCCCCGTCACCGGCCTTGCCCCCGCCTGACCCCGCCTGCCCCCTGCCTGGCCCCGTGGCGGCCGTACGGCGGGCCCGGGGCCGTACGGCCGCCACGGGGCAGGGCGGGACGGGACGGGTCAGGAGACGCGGCCCCGGCGGCGGAACGCGCGGGTGCGCAGCGACGGCGTGGGGACGAACTGGCGGCGGGTCCGGCGGCGGCGCTGGTTCCGCTCCCGCGCCCGGACGCGGCTCTCGGACTGCAGCAGGTCCATGATCCGGTCCAGGTGGACGAGCATCTCCGCGTGCAGCCGCCACTCGGCGGTCTGCACCCCCACCTCGGGCCGCAGCACCTCGGCGAAGCGGTCGCGCTGGGCCCGGCCCTGGCGCAGGTGGCGCTCCAGGGAGTCGTCGTACTCGTCGGCGTCGCCGGACACGTCGGCGCTGACCAGCCGCCCGTAGCACTGGATGCCCTGGCTCAGCTCGCACAGCGTCGCGGCGAGCCGCTGCCGCTCCTCGTGCTCGTACGCCGCGCCCTGCAGGTGGGGCTGGACCGCGCGGTCGGCCAGGGAGCGCGTCAGTCCGCGCATGGTGAGCACGATGTGCTCCAGCGTCTCCAGCCCGTTGCGCAGCGACACGGCCTTCTGCACCTGGCCCTGCGCGCGCGGGTTGAGCCGCACGCTCTCCTCGGCCCGGTCCAGCGACTGGTCCACGTCCTGGATCTCCCGGCTCAGCACGCGGCTCTCCTTCACCCACGCCTCGGCGCGCCGGCCCTCCTCGCCCTCCTCCAGGCCCTTGGCCATCCGTTCCAGCAGCCCGCCCATCCGCCGGGCCAGGTCGTCGACCTCGGCTGCGGCCGGCCGCACGTGGATGGGGGAGGCGATCAGGCCGGAGATCAGCCCGGTCGCGGCGCCGATGATCGTCTCGAAGACCCGGTCGATGGCGCCGGCCTCGGTCTGCGCGCCCAGCGCGAAGATCAGCATCGCGCTGATGGGCACCTCCAGGATCGCGTCGCCGAGCCGGATGAGGTGCCCGAAGACCAGGGCGGCGGCGATCGCGGCGCCCAGCGTCCAGACGTTGAAGCCGAGCGTCATCGACAGCAGCACCGCGATCAGCACGCCGGCGACGACGCTGGCGATGCGCCGCCCGGCCGCCCGGATCGTCTCGATCATCGAGAACTGCAGGACCAGCAGCGCGGTCAGGGGGGCCAGCAGCGGCTTGGCGACCTGCCCGGGCAGCAGGGTCGCGATCGTGTACGCCGCCATCGCGGTCAGCGTGAGACGGATGACGTACAGCGCGGTGGGCTGCGCGTTGTTAGTCACGAGCTGCAGGGGCTTGTGGATGGGGCGTGTCGCGTCGCGGATGGCCGACGAGACACGCCGGGCGGGCCCGCTCCGGAAGACATTGGTCATGGCCCTGGCCTAATAGCCGATTTCGGCCGACCTATTCATCCGCGGCTAGTCGCAGCCCTCGAACTCGGGCACCGTCGTCGTCAGGCGCAGCCCCGAAGGCCCGAACCACCTGCGCAGCAGCCCGGCCGCCGTCCCGTCCTGGTACATCCCGGTGATCGCCTTGTTCACCGCCTCGCATCCGGCCACGTCCCCCTTGCGCAGGCCCACGCCGTACCGCTCGTCGCTGAAGGGGGCGTTGACCACGCGCGCCGAGGAGTCGCCCCGGACGAGCCCGGCCAGGATCAGGTCGTCGGTGGAGACGGCGTCCACCAGTCCCGCCTTCAGCATCCGCACGCACTCGGCGTAGTTCCCGGCGGGCACCGGCTCGGCGGGCACCCCGCGCTGCTGGATCACCCGCCGCCAGGAGTTGGAGCCGTCGACCCGGCACAGCCGCCGCCCGGCCAGGTCGCGCACGTCCCGGATCCGGCCCTCCCCGCGCCGCACCAGCGTGTCCTGGTGGGCCACGTAGTACGGCCCCGCGAAGGTGACGCGGGTCTTGCGCTCGGCGGTGATCGAGTACGTCGCCACGACCAGGTCCACCGTGCCGCGTTCGAGGAACTTCTCGCGGTCGGCCGACCGCAGCGCCCGGAACCGCACGTCGCGCGCGCCCAGCCGCCTGGCGATCTCCCGCGCGACGTCGACGTCGAAGCCCTCGAACCGGTTCCCGGTCCGCAGGCCCAGGCCCGGCCCGTCGGCGTTCACCCCGATCACCAGGGTGTCCCGGCCGGCGGCGGACTCCCGGTCCCCGCCGCACCCGGCCAGGAGGGCCAGGGCGGCCAGGACGGCCAGGGCGGCCGCCGGCGGGGGGACGATCAGCACGCGCCGCATCGGCGATCCTCTCATCGGTACTCCGCGAGCCGGGGCCGCACGCCGGCCAGCACGAGCAGGCCGATCAGCACGGCCCCCACCGGCAGCGCGTACGGCCATGGGCCCATCCGCGCCTCGCCGGTCCGCACGGCCCCCTCGAACGCGTTCCGGTGCGCCGTGACCAGGGAGACCAGCGCCCCGTCGTACCGGTCGAAGGCGCGCCCGGAGGCGCCCAGCCGCAGCGCCACCGCCTCGCGCGTCCTGCCGGAGCGGACCAGGTGGCGCAGCTCCCGGTCCCGCCGCTGGAACCCCTGGAAGCCGGTCAGGACGTCGCGCACCGCCGGCTCGCCCGTTCGGCCGCGCACCCGCTCGCCGACCAGCCCGAGCAGCCGCGAGCCGTCCGCCCCCGCCACCGCCCGGTGGTAGTCGCCGAGGCTGTCGGCGGGCACGTACACGATGCTCTGCGACTGGTCCAGGTACGCCTGCTCGTAGGTGTCCCGCCGCGCCGGGTCCAGCAGGAACCGGCTCTGGTCGGCCTGCACGCCGATCCCCTTCGCCCGCGCCCGCGACAGCGCCAGCACGTGGTCGAACCCTTCGTCCCTGGCCCGCCGGAGCTGCTCGGCCTGCCCGCCCAGCAGCCCGGACGCCGCCGCCGTGAGCACCGCCGCGCCCGCGAGCGCCAGCGCCAGCGCCGGGTTGAGCAGCCGCCGGAACCGCGCCGCCAGGTAGACCTGGAGCGCCACGAGCGCGCCGGCCAGCAGGAGCCCGGCCACCAGGCTCACCGCCCGCGCCACCAGCACGTCGCGCCGCCGGTCCTCGTACGTCCGCCGGACCAGCGCCCCGCTCTCCAGCGTCAGGTTGTACGCCTTGGGCAGCAGCTCCAGCCGCATCAGGTCGGTCGCCCGCCGGTACAGCTCCGTCACCTCCGCCGGCGGCGGCCCGGCCCGATGCCCCGACCGCCGGTCGAGCACGAGCGCCTCGGCCGCCAGCCGTTCGTAGCGGCTCAGCCCGCTCAGCACGTCGCGCACCGTGCGCTGCTCGGCCGGGTCGTCGCCGGTCAGGTCGGCCGCCTGGAGCAGCGCCGCGCTCGCCGCGTCGCGCCGCCGCTCGTACGTCCGCAGCGCCGCCTCCCGCTCGCGTGACAGGCCCTCCTCGCCGCCGATCAGCAGCACGTTCGCGACCTGGGCGTCCATGTCGCCGAGCGTGAAGTACAGGTCCGCCGTGGCCACCGCCTGCGGCCCCGCGTCCCGCCCGATCACCCGCAGCGCCTCGCGCGCGTCCCCCGCGCCGACGGACGCGGAGACCCCGAAGGCCAGCAGCGCCGCCAGCGCCGCGAGCGTGAGCACGCTCACGCCGCCCGCCCGCGTGCGCGCCCACCGCCGCAGCGCCCCGGCCGGCGGGGCCGCCGGGGGCGCGGAGGACGGGGGCGCGGAGGCCGGGGGTGAGGGCGGGGCGGACGCCGGCGAGTGAGCCGGGGGAGGGGCGGTCGTCGTCACGCCGCTACCCCCGCCGGAGGGTGATCGTCGTCCACACGCCCAGGTGCACCCGGTCGCCGTCGGCCAGCGGCACCTCGGTGTTCACCGCGATCACCCCGGGGCCGCCGTTCACCTTCGTCCCGTTCGTGGACCCCGGGTCGACCAGCCGCCACGACCCGTCCGGCTGCTCGATCAGGACCGCGTGCACGTGCGAGACCCCCGGATCCGCGGGCGGCGTCCCGAGGTCGATCTCCGGCGCGTCCCCCGGGCCCGAGCCGCGCCGCCCGATCCGGACGTACGGCCCCGCCAGCGTCACCCGCCGCTCCGGGCAGTAGGGCGGAAAGGGGAACGCCGCCCGGTCGATCTCCCCCTCCTCGATCACCGTCTCGTAGTACTCCCGGTCCGCCGTGATCACCGCCTCCCACCGGCCGGTCCCGCCGCCCGCCGCGCCCCCGGCCGTACGGCTGGCGCCCGCCGCGCCCGGGCCGCCCGCGCCCGGGGCGACGGCGCTCCCGGCGCTCCCGGCGGGCCCGCCCGTGGTCCCGGTGCCGGTGGTTCCGGTGCCCGTGGTTCCGGTGCCCGTGGTCCCGGTGGTCCCGGCGCCTGGGGGCGCGGCCGGTGCGGGGCCGCCCGCCGTACCGGAGGCCGGTCCGGGCGCGGGCGGCGCTCCGGCGGGCCCGCCCGCGCCCGCGGGTCCCGGCGGTGCGGGCGCGGGGGACGCGGGCGGGGTGCGCAGGTCGAAGTCGTATCCGCAGTCCTCGCAGAACCGGCCCGTGCGGGGGACGCCGCAGTCCGGGCACGGCTCCCCGGAGCCGGCCGCCGCCGGGGGAGCCGGGAACGCCGGGGACCCGGCGGCGGGGGACGGCGCGGAGGACGGCGCTGGGGACGGGGCGATCCGGGCGCCGCAGACGTCGCAGTACTCGGGGTCGGCCGAGGCGTGGCCGTCAGGACAGGTCGCCACGGCTCACGCTCCCTCCCCGCCGGAGGACCCGGCTGGCGGCCCGGCGGACGGCGCGGCGGACGGCCCGGCGGACGGCCCGGAGCGCGGCCCGGCGGACGGCGCGGCGGACGGCCCGGAGCGCGGCCCGGCCGACGGCGGGACGGGTCGCGGGGTCACGCGCCCTCCTTGCGGGTCCGCACGGTCTTCGTGGACCGGGTGTCCAGCGACATCTCGTCGGCCTTGTCGACGTCCTTGCGCAGCCGCACGGTGCCGGTGGCCGGGTCCATGACGTCCACGACCTTGCGCAGCAGCCGCGCGGTCGCCTCGTTGCCGGACTCGTGCGCCAGCGCCACCGCGCGCCCCAGCCGGGCCGTGGCGGTCGCCTCGTCGCCGTCGCGCCGCGCCCGCAGCCCCTCCTGGATGGCCGAGGCCAGCTCGGCCTGCCCGGTGTAGTGGGCCACCCGCTGGTTGAGCTGCGTGGACTTGGCCTCGTCGGCGGTCCACTCGGCCAGCACGTTGCCGGTGCCGAGCACCCGCTCCTCGGCGCCGGGCACGACCAGCTTCACCCACGCGGCCCGCATCTCCCGGCCGATCTCGCCCGGGGGCACCTCGACGCAGATGTGGTAGTCGCGGCTCTCCCGGCCCCACGACCCGGTCGGATAGTCCCCGGACTGCGGGCCGCTGTCCACGCGCTTGCCCGTCAGGTCCACCACGGTGGGCGCGACCTGCTTGACGAACCGCAGCCGCGCCCCCTGCGGGATCCACACGCGCAGCATCACGTCGGCCACGGCCTTGCCCATCGCCGCCTCGGTCATCTCCCGGAAGTCGGCCTCCAGCCCGGCCGGGTCGGCCACGATGTCCACGCCGCCGAGCAGCGCGGTCGCGATCTTGCGCAGCTCGGCCACCTCCCAGTCGGTGCCGACGCCCCGGCAGTCGCAGACGAAGCGGCCCGCGCACACCCCGAGGATGGTGTCGAGCTGCTGGGGGGACTCGTGCTGGTTCTTGCCGTCGGTGAGCAGGATCGCGTGGCGCAGCGCGGCGCCGTTCCGCTCGAACAGGTGGTTGGCCAGCCACAGCCAGCTCCCGATCGCGGTGCCGCCGTCCGGGGTCAGCCGCCGGATCAGCGCCTTGGCGTCCTCGCGGGACCGCTCCGAGGCCGCGACCATGCCCGGCTGGGGCGGGAACACCATCCGGGCCTCGTGGGACCCGGCGACGACCGCGAAGTCCACGCCGTCGCGCAGCGTGTCCACGGCCGCCATCGCCGCCCGCCGCGCCTCGACGATCTTGACGTCCGGCATCGCCATCGAGCCGGACGTGTCGATGATGATCACTTCGGCCGCCCGGGGCGCCGCGCCGGCGACGCCCGCGGACTCCACCGTCACGATCGCGTGGACCTCCTGCCCGCCCTCGGGCAGGTATCGGTTCTGGTCCACGTGCACCTGGAACTCGGGGAGATCGCTCATTGTGGGCCGCCCTCTGAGATGTCCTGTCCGTCCTGGTCCCCGGTCCGCGTCCCGGCGTCCGGGCCGCCTCCCGGCGGCGGGAACGGGACGACCGCCACGGTCACGTTGTCCCGCCCGCCCGAGTCGAGCGCGAACCGCACCAGCGCGCGCGCCACCTCCAGCGCGGCGCCGCGCTCGTGCGGCACCCGCCCGCCCAGCGCCTCCGCCACGGCGGCGGCCAGCCGGTGCGGCTCGGGCAGGTAGTTCCACAGCCCGTCGCTGCACACCAGCACCACGCCGGGCCCGGCGGGCGTGAACGTCTCGACGTGCGGCCGGACCTCCCCGGCGTCCGCGCCCAGCCACGCGGTCAGCACGTGCGCGTTCCGGCTGGCGCTGCGCGTCCGCACCCCCAGCGCCGCCATCTGCGTCCCCCACGAGTCGTCCACCGTGAGCAGCGCCGACGGGAGCCCCGTCTCCAGCGTCGCCGGCAGTCCCGTCTCCAGCGTCGCGGGCTGGGACTCCGCGGGGTCGCCGCCCGTACGGCCGCCGCCGACGGGAGGCGCGGCCGCGGGACGGGCCGGGTCGTCGCCGGGGGAGCGGGGGCTCGGCACGGTCACCCCGGGCGCAGGGCGCGGAAGGGGGACGTCAGCCCCGGCGTCCGCGGGCCCGCTGTCCACCGGTTCCGTGTCCACCGGTTCCGTGCCCACCGGTTCCGTGCCTACCGGTTCCGGGTCCGCCGGGCCGCCGGCCGCCGGCTCGGGGGCCGGCACGCGGATCTCGGCCGTGGCGGAGCCCGCCGGGCGCGGATCGCCGGCCTCCGCCGGGCCATCGGAGCCCGGCGGCGCGGAGCCGTTGACGGCAGGGGGGAAGGGGAGCGTGCTCTCGCCGGCGGTCTCCGCCCCCTGGCGCACCGCGAGCCAGTAGGCGCGGCTGTCGCCGACCCAGCCCACGGTGACGGCGGCGGGGGAGACGAAGGCGGACACGTAGGTGCAGGCCGGGGCGTTGGACGCGGACGGCGCCAGCTCCTTCACCGCCTCGGCCGCCGTCAGCGCCGCCAGCCGCGTCGCCTCCTCGGGCGTACGGCCCGCCCGCAGCTCCCCGGCCAGGACGCGGGCGCCCGTGCGCGCCGCCGTGCCGGAGGCGACCTCGGGGCGCGGGGAGGAGGACACGCCGTCGCAGACCACGGCCACCACCCCCGGATCCAGGACCGAAAGGGCCATCGCGTCCTCGTTGCGGCTGTGACGGTGGCCCCGGTCGCTCACGGCGGCCGCGGCGTCGGTCTCGATCTCGACGTGGTCGGACTCGGCGGGGGCGCGCAGGCCGCAGGCCGCGCAGTAGCCGTCCTCGACGGCCCCGCCGCAGTCGGTGCAGGTGTTCATCGTCTCCTTCGTCACAACGGCGTCACAACGGCTCTCGGGGATGCGGCTCTGGCGGGGATTCGGGCGGGAACTCTCACATTCGTTCCGACAACGGTTCGGGCGGCGCGGTTCACACGGCCCGCGACACGGCCCGCGGCACGGACCGCGACACGGACCGCGACACGGACCGCGGCACGGTGCTCGGCGCGGCTCACGGGGTGGTTCGCGGCGCGGCTCACAGCAGGGTCCTCGGGCGCACGGCGTTCGCGCGGTCCACCAGGGCCCGCCGCGCGGCGCGGTCCACGGTGTGGCGCGCCAGCTCGCGGTACAGCCCGTCGAGGCGGGCGCGCACGTCCCGCTCGGCCAGCCGCGCGCCGAGCAGGCGCACCGGCTGGGCGGGGGTCCCTCCGGCGAGCAGCCAGGCCAGCGCGCTCTCCAGCACCTCGGCCGCCAGCCGCGACCGCTCGAGTTTCAGCGCCTGCACCCGGTCCCCGGCCAGCCCCAGGTCCCGCTCGGTCAGGTCCGCCGGGTCCCGCTCGCGCACGGTGGCCGTCACCGCCGCGACCTGCGCCGCCACGTGGTGGCTGGAGATGGCCGGCACCGAGTCCAGCACGTCGATCGCCCCGGCGCGGTCGCCCTGGCCAAGCCGTACCCGGGCCAGCCCGAACGCCGCGCTGACGTACGACCGGTCGGTGCGCCACACCGTCTCGTAGAACCGCGCCGCCTCCGCGTTCAGCCCCTCGCACTCCCCGGCGAAGCCGAGCGCGAGCTTGGGCGCGGCCTCGCCGGGCAGCTCGCCGTACAGCCGGTCGAACCCGGCGCGGGCGTCGCCGAAGCGGCCCTCGGCCAGGTCCAGCACCGCGCGGTACCAGTCGTCGCGCCAGTCGCCCCGCGTCGTGCCGGTGATCTCGCGCAGGTTGGCCAGCGCGTGGTTGTCGTCGCCCTGCTCGGCCCGGACCCGCGCCAGCGACAGGAAGATCTCCGGGGCCCGCAGGGGCGCGGCGGCGAGCGCGGTCGCCAGCTCCCCGTGCCGCAGGCTCGCCACCCCGGCCAGGAACCCCGCCACCGGGTCCCCGGGGTCCACCAGCGGGACCGGCAGCGCGGTGGCCGCCGCGACCGGCGTCAGGACGGCGGTGACGTCGGCCACGCCCGCGTGCTGCTCGGGCCCGAACAGCGTGGACGGCGCCGGCCGGGGCGCCCCGTCCTCGGCGGCCAGCACCTCGCGCAGCACCCCGGTGAGCTGGTCGGCCATCTCTCCCGCGCTCTGGAACCGGCGCCGCGGGTCCCGGTGCGTGGCGCGCCGCAGCAGCCGGTCGTACGACTCGTGGGCCGACAGCACGGGCACCTGGTGGCGGGGCGGCAGGTCGTGGGCGTACGTGCCGCTGTAGCCCTTGAACGGGAAGCTGAGCACGGCGAGCGTGCGGCCGACGGTGTAGAGGTCGGAGCAGACCGAGGGGCCGTCGGCGGCGATCTCCGGGGCCTGGTAGCCGACCGTGCCGAAGATCGGGGTCTCGTGGGTGACGTCCTTGAGCCGCAGCACCGCGCCCATGTCGATGAGCTTGAGCTGCTCCTCGGACTGGATCACGTTGTCCGGCTTGAGGTCGCAGTACACGAGGCCGCGAGCGTGCAGGTGGCCGAAGGCGCGCAGCACCTCCAGGGCGTACGCGATGGCCTGGCCGAGCGGCAGCGCCGCGTCCGGGCCCTCCTGCTCGCGCCGCCGCTTGAGCACGTCCTTGAGCGACTGCCCGCCGACGTACTCCATCACGATGTACCCGCTGGTGGTGGCCCCGCCGGGGTCCGGGTGCCGCACGAAGTTGTAGATCTTGACGATGTTGGGGTGCTCGATCTCCGCCAGCGTGGCGCGCTCGGCCGCCGCCGCGGCGTGCGCGTCGGCGTCGCCGCTGTCCAGCAGGCCCTTGAGCACCACCCAGCGGTCGCTCACGTTGCGGTCGCGGGCCAGGTAGATCCAGCCCAGCCCGCCGTGCGCCAGGCAGCCGAGCACCTCGTACTGCCCCGCCACCAGGTCGCCGGGCCCCAGCTTCGGCGTGAACGAGAACCGGTCCCCGCACGCGGGGCAGAACCCCTCGGGCCGCCCCCGCCGCCCGCCGTGGCTCCGCCCGACCGGCCCGCCGCACTTGCCGCAGAAGCGCTTGTCCTCGGCGACCCGGGCGTCCTTCATCACCGCCTGCGACGGGTCCCGCCACGGGACCGGCGGCACCTCCACGAGCCCGGCTCCGAGCGTGCCGCGCCGCACCGCCCCGGTCCCGCGGGTCCCCCCGGTGGAGCCCGTACGGCTCGCGCCCGGCGCCGCGGCGCCGGAGAACGAGCCCCCCGAGAACGAGCCCCCCGAGAACGAGGCCCCGGAGAACGAGGCCCCGGAGAACGCCGGGCCGGAGGACCCGGCGGCGGCGGGGCCGGGCGGGGTGCCGGGCCGCGCGGCGCCCTGGGCGACGAGCCCGGCCGACGCGGGGGAGGGGACCGAAGCCCCGGCGGGCCCGGAAGCCCCGGCGGACCCGGAGGGCGCGCCCTGCCCGGCGGGGGCGGAAGGGGCGGCGGGCGCGGGGGCCAGGCCGCAGACGGTGCAGTATCCGTCCTCGACCGCGCCGCCGCAGCCGGGTTGCGTGCACCTGGTCATCGCGCGGCCCCCTCTCCGCCGAGCGCCCGCCGGTACTCCGCGAGCGCGGCCGTGGCCGCCCGCAGGTCGCAGGGCGCGGTCCACAGCAGGTCGTGGGCGCGCCGGTGCAGCTCGGAGACCCGCAGGTCCTCGGCGTACCCCAGCCGCGCCGCCTTGGCCCGGTAGGCCCCGAGCCGCCCGCGCAGCTCGTCCCTCCGGTCGAGCAGTCCCCCCGCCGAGTCCCGCACGGCCCGCACCCTCCGCAGCGCGTCGTCGGCGGACCGTTCGAGCTCGCCCGCGCGCCGCGCCAGCTCGGCCCACCGCCCCCGCTCCCGCAACGAGTCGAGCGCCGCGAGCCGTTCCCGCAGCGCGGCGGACAGGCGGGGGACCTCCGGCGGGGACACGTTCGCGATGCGGCCGACCACCCGCGCGCGCAGCGCGGCCGCCTCCTCCTCGGCCACGGCCACCTCGTCCACGCGCCCGCCGAGCTCGCGCCGCCGCTCGCCGTAGCCCTCGCGCAGCCGTACGGCCTCGGCCAGCACCGCGCGCAGCGCGCCGATCTCGCCGGTCAGCCGGTCCAGGCCGGAGGTGTCGGCGTGGCCGTCCCGCACCAGCGACAGCGGGTCCCCGCGCACCAGCGCCCGCGCCGCGTCCAGCTCGCGCTCCAGCCGCCGCGCCCGGCCGATCTCGGGCGTCTCGCCGTACGGCGGGGCGCCCGCCCCGGGCGGGACGAGGGCGGCGAGGTGCGCGCGGGCCTCCTGCCAGGCCTTCTCGGCGGCCTCCAGCCGGGGGAGCAGCCCGGACCAGGCGGCGTCGGCCGCGGCGACGACGGCGGTGGCGGTGTCGAAGGCGGCGCTCATGCGGGTCAGCGCCCCGGCGAGCGTCACGTGCTCGCCGGCGTCGCCGAGCAGCCCGGCGCGCTCCAGCGGCAGGTCCTCGCGGGGCGTCTTCACGGAGGGCCCGGTGATCAGGAAGGTCAGCTCCTCCAGCTCCTCCGGGCCGGGCCGGCCGGCGCACAGCTCCTCGGCGCGGTCGAGCACGGTCTGGTAGGCGTCGAACAGCCGCCACAGCGTGGTGATCGCGGCGTCGGCCTCGCGCCAGCGGCGCTCGGTGACGCCGGTGAGCGCGCCGCCCTTGAGCAGGCGGTGGGCGAGGTGGTCGTTGAGCTCCAGGAGCCGGGTGGAGATGCGCTCCCGGTCGGTCCGCAGCCGGGCCAGCGCGTGTTCCACTCCCTCCCGGCTCATGGGCGGACCCGCGTGGCTCACCAGTGACCCCCGTGCTGAACGTGCCCCCCGGCCGCTGTGGCGCGTCTGACCGTGCGCGCCCGGCGGCACGCCGGATCGCCCACGTCTGGCGCGGACGCACACGCCAGAGTGCATTGTCGCGAAATAGTCTGACGAATCCGGGCTTCCGGCGCTACCCCCGCGCGAGTGTGGCGGCACGGGCAGGCCGCCGTCCCGAGGGGGACGGCGGCCGGGGCCCGCTGCACCGGGGGCCTAGTCGGTCAGGCGGGGCGCCGCCATGTGGGCCATGCTGTCGAGCTTGTGCACCCGCTCGTCGTGGCCGATCTGGCGCATCAGGTCCGCCACGGAGTCGTAGCGCCCGTACTCGGCGGCGTAGGCGCCCGGGTCGGGCCGGTGCTCCAGCTCGGGGTTCTCGGCCACGAACTCCATGTAGGAGTGCTCGGCGTGGTCCTCGAACTCGGCGTTGAGGCGGTAGCTCCACTCCGGCTTGACCAGGAACAGGATCCACGAGACGTGGTAGTAGAAGAACGAGATCGCCCACGGCGCGGCCCGGTGCAGCAGCCAGCTCTGGCGGTGCCCGTCCCGCTGGACGAGGTCCTGCATGATCAGCAGGTGCCACTGCTCGTTGTCCTGGTCCGAGCGCGCCTCGACGATGCGCTCGAACACCCGCCGGGCCAGGGCGGACCGGCCGCGGTACCGGTGCACCGCCCAGTACCCCACCCGCTCCCACGCCTGGTACGGCACCCGCGCGATCGTCTCCAGCATCGCGAACTTGGTGAACGAGCCGCGCTTGCCGTACAGCAGGTCCACGGGGGCGAACATCATCCTGGAGAGCAGGCCGTACTTCATGCGCGGCGTCTCCAGGGTCTCGATCTGCGCGGCGCGGAGGTCGTGGCGGTCGAGCTTGACCGGACCGGCCGGGGCCTCGGGGCGGTTCATCGTGATCGTCATCGGGCTTCCCTCTCTCTCGGCGACACACAGATCGTCGCCGCCGGACCCCCGCCCGGTCGTCCGCCGCCGGAGGTCTCTCGCGTTGCCTCCCCGGGGGTAAGGCGCGGCCTCCCCCTACGCCCGGCAGCGGAGGGGACGTCCCCTAGGGGGTGGAGGGGGGCGCCGCGGCCCCTTCTCGGGGCCGTCCCGCAGGCGGGGCCGGTGACCTGGGGTTCCGATCTCCCCGGCGGGCGCGCGGGCCCCGGGTCGCCGGGGCCGGCCCCGGCGCGGGGCGCGCGGCGGCGGGTCCGCCGCGCGGGGGACGGGACGCCGCGGTGAGGGCCGCGGCTGCGCCCGGGCGTGTAGTCCGGTGTACACCCGAGGTCAGCAGGACTTCACCCAGGCGCACTCCACGTGGGCCGTGCCGGGCGCCGTCCGCAGCGGGGCGCGGGGCGTGAGCGCGCCGCCGGCGGGCTCGTCGCGGCGGAAGCGCGCCAGCCGTACGGCGATCGCGTCCTCCACGTCCCTGGGCGCGGCGGTGAGGTGGTGGTTCAGCATGATCGAGAAGATCAGGTCCTCGCCGCCGGCGGAGCGGACGTACCCGGACAGGGAGCTGACCGAGGTGAGCGTGCCGGTCTTGGCGCGCGCGTTCCCCGCCGCCGGGGTGCCCCGCATCCGCGAGCGCAGCGTGCCGCCGGTGAGCCGGTCCTCGTCCCCCGCCACGGGCAGCGCGGCCAGGAACGCGGGGAACCACGGCTCCGACCGCGCCGCCTCCAGCAGCCGGGCCAGGTGCGCGGGCGAGACCAGGTCGGCGCGGGAGAGGCCGGAGCCGTCGGTGGCGCGCAGCCCGGTCAGGCCGCGCCCGCGCAGGTACCCCTCCATCGCGCGCAGCCCCGCGGCCCAGGTCCCGGCGCCCTCCGCCTTCCGGCCCATGCTCTTCACCAGGATCTCGGCGATCATGTTGTTGGAGAGCTTGAGGTACGGCACGGCGACCGCCGACAGCGGGGCCGACTCGCGCGCGGCCAGCTCGGAGGCGCCGGCGGGGGCGGCCCGCCGCACCGTGGGACCGGTGATCCGCACCCCGTGGCGGGCCAGCGCGCGCCGGAACACGTCGGCGGCGTACGCCGTCGGGTCCCAGACGCTCATGTACCTTTTGACCTCGGGCGACCCGGGCGCGATCGACCCGCTCACCGTGATCGCGGCCGACCCGTGCGCCCGGTCCACCGTGATCGAGGAGCCGGTCCCGCCGGTCGTGGCCCGGTTCACGATCCGCACGGCGCCCGTCTCCGGCGTCAGCGTCACCCGCGCCGGCCGCCCCGCCGCCCCCGGCCGTACGGTCACGATGACCGCCCCGGCGTCGTAGTCCTCGTCGGGGGACACCGTCAGCGCCGAGATCGGGGCCGAGTAGGCGTACGGCTCGTCGTCCCAGGCCCAGAACGGTCCCAGGCGCACGTCGTCGAACCAGGTGTCGTCGGCCACGAGCCGTCCCCGGACCGTGCGCACCCCGCTCGCGGCCGTCTTCGCCGCCAGCTCGTCATAGGCCCGCGCGGTCGCGGTCGGGTCGCCCGTGCCCTTGAGGACCAGGTCGCCGCGCAGCGCGCTCCCGTCGCGCTCCCCGGCGGCCAGCACCGCCGTGCGGAACCGGTGACCGGGCCCCAGGATCGCGAAGGCCGCCGCCGCGGTGAGCAGCTTCTCGTTGGACGCGGGCGTCATCAGCGCCGAGGCGTCGCGCTCGTAGAGCACCTCCCCGCTCCCCGCGGCCCGCACGACCACCCCGGCCCGGGCGGTCGCGAGGCGCGGGTCGGCCAGGATCCGGTCGAGGTCCTGCCGCAGGGACGCGGGCCCGGCCCGCTCCCCGGAGACCGGCGCCCAGGGCCCGGCGAGCAGGGCCCCGGCGGCGGCCAGGGCGGCGAGGACACGAGGCAGAGAGCGCATGGCACCTCCCGGAGAACGGACCCCTTCCCCGCCCACTCAACCACCGCCCCCCGCCCCGCACCCGGGAATCGGCCGAGCCCCGGCGCGCGGGGCGGCGAGGGCCGGGATACCTTGGGGGGCCGTGGAACGGGGAAGGGGCGCGGGGTGCGGGTGATCAGGGGCGGCGGCTCCGCCGAGCTGGAGATCAGGAAGTCCCGGTTCGTCTGCACGCTCGCCCGGGTCGGGGACGAGGCGGAGGCGGTGGAGTTCCTCGCCGCGCACCGGCGGGCGCACCGGGACGCCACGCACAACTGCACCGCGTACGTCGTGGGGGAGTTCGGGGAGATCACCAAGAGCAACGACGACGGGGAGCCCGCGGGGACGGCGGGGATCCCCATGCTGGAGGTGCTCACCCGGCGCGGGCTGACCGGGACGGCGGCCGTGGTCACGCGCTACTTCGGGGGCGTCAAGCTCGGCGCGGGCGGCCTGGTCCGGGCGTACGGCCAGGCCGTGTCGGCGGCGATCGACCGGGTCGGGGTGGCCGAGCGGCGGCGCGTCGTGACGGTCACCGTGACGCTGGAGCACGCGCGGGCCGGCCGGTTCCACAACGACCTGCACGCCTCGCCGTACGTCCCGGGCGAGGTGAGGTACGGCCGGGCGGTCGAGACCGACGTGCGCGTGCCCGAGGCGGACCTGGCCGGGTTCGAGACGTGGGCGGCCGAGGTCACCGCGGGGCACGCGGAGATCCGGCGCGGCGCGGCGGGCCACGTCGAGGTGCCCGTGGAGTGACCGGGCCGGCCGGGCCGGCCGGGTCAGCCGGTGCGGCGCGGGGCGCCCACCTGGAGATGGTCGAGCAGGTGGCGGGTGGCCTCGGCGACCTCCCGGACCGCCCGGTCGAACACCTCGGCGTTGTGGGCGGCGGGGGCGCGGAAGCCCGAGATCTTGCGGACGTACTGCAGCGCGGCCGCGTGCACGTCGTCGTCGGTGACGTCGGTGGCGTACGGCTCACGCAGGGTCTTGATGCTGCGGCACATGCCCCCGACGTTACGTCACCCCACCGACGGAATCGGCCGGCCCCGCCAGACGCGCTCCCCGTCGACCTCCTCCCCGGTGAGGGTGAGGCCCGCCCGCGCGGCCACCCTCTCCGAGGCGGTGTTCCCCGGGTGGACGTTCGCCGAGACCTCGGCCGCGCCCTCGCCGTACAGCCAGCGGACCAGGGCGGTGGCGGCCTCTCCTGCGTATCCCCGGCCCTGGTGCGGGAGCCCGATCACCCAGGCGGCCTCGGCGGTCCAGCCCTCGCCGCGCCGGTGGATGGTCGCCTGGACGGTGCCCACCGGGCGGGAGTCCCCGCGCAGCCGCACGATCCAGTTGCGCCACAGCACGTCCGGGTCCGGCGATCCGGCCGCCAGCCGCCGGTATCGCCACACCAGTTCCTCCTCGGTGGCCGGGCGGCCGCCGATGAACTCGTGCAGCTCCTCAGCGCCCAGCACCGCCGTCATCTCGGCGGCGTCCTCCTCGCGGAGCGGCGTCAGCAGCAGCCTCTCCGTCGTGATCACCGTCTCGTCGAACGCGCCCACGTCACCCCGTTCCTCAGCCGGGCCCCCGGGGCCCGGGACCGACACGATAGCCGCCCCTGCGCAGCGCCGCGCGGGCGGGCCAGGCCGGGGATGGCGGTGCGGCGCGACCACGACGCGGACGGGCCGGACGGCCGGCGGCGCGGCGGGCGGGGCCGGGACGCGTCCAGGCGGGTCGGCGGGCGAGCCCGGGCCCGGGAGGGGCGGCCGATAAATGGGTGGCGCCCGCCGATCATGCGCGGTTAGCGTGTGAGGCGTACCGGCGAATCGGAGGGACACCATGGGCACGTGCGAGGCGAGCATTCTGGGGGCGGCGCTCCCGGGCGGCCTGGCGCTGCTCGGTCCCGCCGGATAGCGGCCGCCCGTTCGCGGAGGCCGCCCCGGGTGAAACCCGCCGGGCGGTCTTTTCGTTGGACCGGCAGGAGCTCTCGCGAAGGCCTCGCGGGCTCTCCCGCGGGAGGCCGCTCGGGGGAGAGGGCGACCGGATCGCGAGTCCGTGGCTGCGCGGACGGGGGTGGCGTCCCCCGCGCGGCCGTCCGGGCTCACCGCGCCGTGGGACGGGACGACGCCGCCCCGGCCCACGGCAATACCCCCATACCGGCACGTCCCGGCCCGCCCTCGCCGGACGTCCGCGCGTCCGTGGCCCAACCGGCAGAGGCGCCGGCTTGAGGAGCCGGAGGCTGCGGGTTCGAATCCCGCCGGGCGCACGACCACAGAGCCGCCCTGGCCCAACAGGCAGAGGCGCCGCGTTCAGGACGCGGAGGATCCGGGTTCGAATCCCGGGGGCGGCACGGCGACCGGCATGCAGGCCCCTCAGGCGTCGTAGTCCAGGGTGAGTTCCGGGGTGGTGGGATAGGACTGGCAGGTGAGGACGTAGCCGGCGGCGAGTTCCGGCTGCTCCAGGGCGAAGTTGCGGCGCAGGTCCACGGCGCCGGAGGTCACGCGGGCCCGGCAGGTGCCGCACACGCCGCCCTTGCACGCGAACGGCAGGTCGGGACGGCTGGCCTGTGCCCCCTCCAGGACGCTCCGGTCGTACGGCAGGGCGCAGACGGTGGCGCGGCCGTCCAGCACGACGGTCGCCCGCGCGGACGCGCCCTCCGCGCCCGGCTCGGGCCCGCGCACCGGCGCGGGGGGCTCCTCGCCGGCGTGGAAGAGCTCGCGGTGGATCCGCTCCGGCGGGACGCCCAGCCCGTCCAGGACCTCCCGGACGCCGCGCACCATGCCCTCCGGGCCGCACAGCCACCAGTGATCCACGCCGCCCACGTCGAGCAGGGCCCCCGCCAGCAGCGCGAACCGCTCCCCGTCCAGCCGCCCCGACAGCACCGCCGCGTCGCGGGGCTCGCGCGAGAGCACGTGCGCGAGCTGGAACCGCCCCGGGTGCCGGTCCTTCAGGTCCGCCAGCTCGTCGGCGAACATGACCGTGTCCGTGCGGCGGTTGCCGTAGAACAGCGTCACCCGCGCCGCCTCGTGCGCGGCGAGGACCGACGCGGCGATGGAGATCATCGGCGTGACCCCGGACCCGGCCGCGACCAGCACGTGGTGCTCCGGCGTCCCCAGCTCCGGCGTGAACGACCCGGCCGGCGTCATCACCTCCACCTCGTCGCCCGGGCGCACCTGCCGGACCAGCCACGACGAGAACAGCCCGCCCGGCACCTCGCGCACGCCGATGCGCGGCGCGGCCCCGGCGGGCGCGCAGATCGAGTAGGAGCGGCGCTCGTCCCGCCCGTCCAGCTCCCGGCGCAGCGTGAGCGTCTGGCCGGGCGCGAAGGAGTACGCCGGGGCGAGCTCGGCGGGCACGTCGAAGGTGACGGCCACCGCGTCCTCGCACAGCCGCTCCACCCCCGCCACCCGCAGCGGGTGGAAGCGGGGCCGGGTGCGCCGCGCCCGCGGAACCGCGGCCCCGTCAGCCTCCATCGGACCCCCGTCCCCTCCGCCGCGCATCAGATCTCCTTGAGGTGCTCGAACGGCTCCCGGCACTCCGCGCACCGCCGCAGCGCCCGGCAGGCGGTCCCGGAGAACCGCGCCACCTCCTCCGTGGCCCGCGACCCGCACCGGGGACAGGGCACGGCCCGCCGTACCGGTCCCAGGGTCAGCGGCACCGGGCCCCGGCCCGGGGGACGCGGCCCCGGCGGGGCGATCCCGTGCTCGGCCAGCGCGCGGCGGCCCGCCGGGGTGATCCAGTCCGTCGTCCAGGGCGGGTCCAGCACCGTCCGCACCCGCACGTCCGCGAACCCCGCCTCGCGCAGCCGCGCGTCCACGGTCGCCCGCATCTCGGCCAGGGCCGGGCACCCGGAGTACGTCGGCGTGAGGCTCACCGTCACCGCCCCGGCCGCGTCCGCCTCGACGCCCCGCACCACCCCGAGGTCGGCCAGCGTGAGCATCGGCAGCTCCGGGTCCACCACGCGCGAGACCACCTCCCGCGCCCGCTCGGCGGCCCGCTCCGCGGCGTCGCCGGCCGCGCCCGCCGCACCCGCCAGGCCCGCCGTCTCCTCCGCGGCGCGCGTTCGCCCGGCCGTCCCGTCCGCGGCCGTGCGGCCCGCCGTCCCGTCCGCCCCGCTCACCAGACCGCTCCCGGGTGGGCGCGCGCCACGCTCTGGAGCTCGGCGAGGAGCGGGGCCAGATGCCCGGTGTGGTCGCCGTCGCGGCCGGACCCCGGGACCGGGGCGGCGCCCGGCACGGCGAGGCCGGTCTCGGACGCGACCAGCGCCAGCGCCTCCTCCACCGGCTCCCGCCCGGCGGGCGCGGCGGCGTACAGCTCGGGCAGCCAGGGCGCGACCTCGCCCAGGGCCCGCCCCATGCGGGCGCGCGACTCCTCGGTGCCGTCCCCGAGGCGTACGGCCCAGCCGGCGGCGTACTCCCGGTGGTACGCCAGCTCCGGCACGGCCTTGGCGGCGACGGCGGCCAGCACCGGGTCGGGGGAGGAGGTCAGCCCGGCCAGCTCGCCCAGCCGCCACGACGACAGGACCAGCAGCCGCGCGACGCTGAAGGCGAAGTCGCCGTTCGGCAGCTCGGCGAGGCGGACGTTGCGGAACTCCTCCGGCCCGCGCAGGTAGGCGAAGTCGTCCTCGCCGCGCCCGGTCCCGTCGGCCCGCCCGGCGCGGGAGTACAGCAGCCGCGCCTGCCCGAGCAGGTCCAGGCCGATGTTGGCCAGCGCCGTCTCCACCTCCAGCTCCGGCGCGCGCGTGCACCACTCGGCCAGGCGCTGCGCCGAGACCAGCGCGTCGTCGCCCAGCGTCACGCACCGCGTCGCCAGGTCCGCCCGGGCCGCCTCGTCCAGCCCGGCCGGGAACGCGTCGTCCACCCCGTGCAGCGGGTCCTCGAACCCGGTGCCGAAGGCCCACCTCGCGTCCCCGCCGGCCGCCGCCAGCGACTGGTAGGCGTTCTCGTCGTCCATCCCGGTCTCCCCTCCGCCGGCTAGATGTGGGGGACGTCGCCGGGGATGTCGTAGAACGTCGGGTGGCGGTACACCTTGTCGCCGCTCGGCGCGAAGAAGGGGTCCTTCTCGTCCGGGGACGACGCGGCGATCGCGTCCGACCGCACCGCCCAGATGCTCACGCCCTCGTTGCGCCGGGTGTACAGGTCGCGGGCGTGCAGCAGCGCCATGCGCTCGTCGGGGGCGCGCAGCGAGCCCACGTGCACGTGGTTGAGCCCGCGCCGCCCGCGCACGAAGATCTCGAACAGCGGCCACTCGGCCTTCACGCCGCCCTCCCCCCGGCCGCGCGCTTGGCGGCGTACGCCGCGGCGGCCTCGCGCACCCAGGCCCCCTCCTCGTGGGCGGCCCGCCGCCGCGCGATCCGCTCGGCGTTGCACGGCCCGTCCCCCGAGATCACCCGCTTGAGCTCGGCCCAGTCGGGCTCGCCGAAGTCGTAGTGCCCGCGCCCGGCGTTCCACCGCAGCCCGGGGTCCGGGAGGGTCACCCCCAGCCGCTCGGCCTGCGGCACGGTCATGTCCACGAAGCGCTGCCGCAGCTCGTCGTTGGTGTGCCGCTTGATCTTCCAGGCCATCGAGCGCGCGGTGTTCGGCGAGTCGGCGTCCGGCGGGCCGAACATCATCAGCGACGGCCACCACCACCGGTTCACGGCGTCCTGCACCATCTCGCGCTGCGCGGGGGTGCCGCCCATCATGGTCATCAGCAGTTCGTACCCCTGCCGCTGGTGGAACGACTCCTCCTTGCAGATCCGCACCATCGCCCGGCCGTACGGCCCGTAGGAGGTGCGGCACAGCGGCACCTGGTTGCAGATGGCCGCCCCGTCCACGAGCCACCCGATCACGCCCACGTCGGCGAAGCTCAGCGTCGGGTAGTTGAAGATCGAGGAGTACTTCTGCCGGCCGCTGATCAGCCGCTCGGTCAGGTCGTCGCGGTCGGCCCCCAGGGTCTCGGCCGCCGAGTAGAGGTACAGCCCGTGGCCCGCCTCGTCCTGCACCTTGGCGAACAGGATCGCCTTGCGCCGCAGCGAGGGCGCCCGGGTGATCCACTCGCCCTCCGGCTGCATGCCGATGATCTCCGAGTGCGCGTGCTGCGCGATCTGCCGGATCAGCGTGGCGCGGTACCCCTCCGGCATCCAGTCGCGCGGCTCGATCCGCCGGTCCTTGCCGACCGTCTCCTCGAAGCGCTCCAGCAACTCCCGCTCGGTCATGGCACTCCGTCTCCCGCCCGTCCCCGTTCGCTCCCCGCCGCTTTCCCTACCGACCGTTCATTCGGTAATTAGTCTCACCCATGCCGCGCCCCGCCCGCAAGTGCCCGATATGCCGTACGGCGTCCCGCCCGTCCCCCGGGTGATCTCGCGGGCCCGGTACGGCGTCCCGCCCGTCCCTCTCCGCGGCCTCACCCGCGCCCCCTACGGCGTCCCGCCCGCCGCGCCCCGCCGTACCGGGGAGGGAGCGGGCGGGCGCCGGGGTCAGGGCCAGGTGTAGAAGCCCCGCCCGGTCTTGCGGCCCAGGTCGCCCCGGGCCACCATGTCGCGCAGCAGGCGCGGCGGGGCGAAGCGCTCGCCCAGCGTGGCGTGCAGGTGCTCGGCGATGGCCAGCCGGACGTCCAGGCCCACCAGGTCGGTCAGGCGCAGCGGGCCCATCGGGTGGCGGTAGCCCAGGCGCATCGCGTCGTCGATCGCGGCGGGCTCCGCCACACCCTCCTCCACCATGCGGATCGCCTCCAGCCCCAGGGCGAGCCCCAGGCGGCTGCTGGCGAAGCCGGGGGAGTCCTTGACCACCACGTCCTTCTTGCCCAGGGCGTGGGTCCAGCCGAGGGCGGCGTCCAGGGTCTCGCGGGACGTGCCCGGGTGGACGACCAGCTCCACCAGCTCCGAGGCCGGCACCGGGTTGAAGAAGTGCATGCCGAGGAACCGGCCGGGCCGGGCCAGCGCCGCCGCCAGCTCGGTGACCGGCAGCGAGCTGGTGTTGGTGGCGAGCACGGCGTCCTCGCCCACGGCGCGCTCGGCGGCGGCGAGCACCCGCGCCTTGAGCGCGGCGTCCTCGGGGACCGCCTCCACGACCAGCGCGGCCCCCGGCGGCAGGTCCTCCACCCGCGAGGTCGTGACGAGCCGCGCCAGGACGCGCTCGGCCGGCTCGGCCGCCGCGTTCCGCTCGGCGGCCTTGCGCAGCCCGTCCCCGACCCGGGCGCGCACGCCCGCGGCCCGCTCCTCGTCCGCCTCCACGACCACCACGCGCGACCCGGCGGCGGCGAAGCTCTGCGCGATGCCGGAGCCCATGCGCCCCCCGCCGATCACGCCGACCTGATCGGGCACCCCGGTCACGGCCCGGCCCTCCTCTTCTCCAGGAACCGGCTCATCCGGTCCCGCTTGTCCGGCCCCTCGAACAGCACCGCCTGCGCCAGGTCGTCGGCCACCGGATGCCCGCCGGGGGAGTCCACGACGAGCTTGGTCAGCCGCAGCGCCGCCGCCGACGAGCGGGCCATGCGGTCGATCAGCGCGTGCGCCTCGGCCTCCAGCGACTCCGCCGGGACCACGTCCAGGACCAGCCCGGCCGCGAGCGCCGCGGCGGCGTCGAGGGTGCGCCCGGCCAGCAGCACCTGCTTGGCGACCGACGCCCCGACCAGTTCGGCCAGCCGCCAGCACGCCCCCGCCCCGGCGATGATCCCCAGCCCCGGCTCGGGGTTGCCGAACACCGCCGACGGCGAGGCGATCCGCAGGTCGCAGGCGTACGCCAGCTCCGCGCCGCCGCCGAGCGCCCAGCCGTCCACCGCCGCCACCGTCGGCATCGGCAGCCGGTGCACCCGCTCGAACAGCCGGCTGTTGATCCCCCGCAGCGCCTCCTCCCGGCCGCGCCGCAGCAGCTCGCCGATGTCCGCGCCGCCCGCGAACGCCCCGCCGTGCCCCATGAGCAGCAGGAACCTCGGCTCCCGCTCCAGCAGGGCGCAGACGGCGTGCAGTTCCTCGACCATCTCGCCGCTGATCGCGTTGCGCGCCTCCGGCCGGTGCAGCGTCACCGCCACCCGGTCGGCGCGCTCCTCCACCAGCAGCGTCCGGAAGCTCACGCCGCGCCCCGCCCGCTCACGCCGTACGGCGCCCGCGCGGCGGTGCGGCGCCGCGCGCCCGCGCCGTACGGCCGGGCGGGGTCAGGCACGGGCGGGCTCCGCGTCCGCGTCCTTGTCCGGGGCGGGGACCGGGCGGCGCGCCTGGATCACCGTGAAGCGGCCGGTCACGAACGCCGGATCGGACAGCGTCGCGCTGGCGGCCGGGTTGGCGGCGCTGCCGTGGAAGTCGCTGAACGCCGCCGACTGGTTCACGAAGACGCCGCCCGTGAGGTTCTCCGACAGGTGCACCCCCGCGTCCAGCGCGGCCTCCTCCGCCGCCCGCAGCACCTCCTCACGCGTGGAGTGCACCGCGGCCGTGAGCGCCCCGTGCCGGCGCACGGTCTCCCGGAAGATCCGCAGGCTCTCGTCGGTGGAGTCCGTCGCGATCACGAATGACACCGGCCCGAACCACTCGCGGGTGTAGACCTCCCGGTCGGCCGCGTCCAGCAGCGCGACCAGTGGCGTCCGCACGTCCGCGTCCGGGTGCTCGGGGTGCTCGACCCGGGCCGACGGGCGGATCGTCCGGCCGGCCCCCGCCGCCTCGGCGATCCGCGCCCGCACGCCGTCGTTCACGATCGCCCCCAGCGTGCCGGCCGCCCGCGCCGGATCGCCCAGCATCCGGTCCAGCGCCGCGCCCAGGTCCGAGGCGAACTCCTCGGGCGAGCGCACCCCCTGGTCCGTGGTCAGGCCGTCGCGCGGGATCAGGAGGTTCTGCGGGGTCGTGCACATCTGCCCGCTGTAGAGGGCCAGCGAGAACGCCAGGTTCCCCAGCAGCCCCTTGTAGTCGGCGGTCGAGTCCAGCACGACCGTGTTCAGCCCGGCCTTCTCGGTGTGCACCACGGCCTGCGGCGCGTTGCGCTCCAGCCAGTCGCCGAACTCCGTCGAGCCGGTGAAGTCGATGATCCGCACGTCCGGGTGCGTCGCCAGCGCCGCCGCCGTCCGGTCCTCCGGGCCCTCGGCCGCGAGGATCACCAGGTCCGGGTCGAACCCGGCCTCGGCCAGCGCCTCGCGCGCGATCCGCACGGTGATCGCCAGCGGCAGCACGGCGCGCGGGTGCGGCTTGACGATCACCGGGTTGCCGGTCACCAGGCTCGCGAAGATCCCCGGGTAGCCGTTCCAGGTCGGGAACGTGTTGCAGGCGATCACCAGGGCGACCCCGCGCCCGACCGGGGTGAAGCTCTTGTCCAGCTCCAGCGGCCCGCCCTTGCGCTGCGGCTTGCTCCAGCGCGCCGACTCCGGGTGCCGCCGCTGCGCGTCCCAGGCGTAGGCCACGGCCTCCAGGCCGCGGTCCTGCGCGTGCGGCCCGCCCGCCTGGAACGCCATCACGAACGCCTGCCCGGTCGTGTGCTGCACCGCTTGCGCGATCTCGAAGGAGGCCGCGTTGATCCGGGCGAGGATCTCGGCCGCGACCCCGGCCCGGGTGTCCGGTCCCGCGTCGCGCCAGGCCGGCACGCCCTTCCGCGCCGCCGCGACCGCCTCGTCCGGCTCCACCCTGGGATAGGTGACCTCCAGCGCGAAGCCGTACGGAGACACCTCGGTCGCGGGGGTGCGGCCCTGGCCGGGGTGCCCGGGCAGGTCGAACGGCCGGCCGAGGTGCGCGCGGAACGCCTGCTCGCCCTGGGCGGGCGCGGCCTCGCCGTACACCGAGGTGCTGGGCGACTCGGGGTACGGCGACCAGTAGTCGCGGCTGCGGGTCGCCTCGATGGCCCTCTCCAGGAGGTCGCGGTGCCGGGCGAAGAAGTCGGGTCGTTCGGACATGAGCTGCCACCCCTTGACAGAAGGTTCCGCGGGCTGGATTACTGGGTCCCGCGTCAAGCTAACCGAATGTTCGGTCGGTTAACAAGGATCGCGAGGTGCTCATGGCCGCCGACGCGGGACCCGCCCATCGCATGTTCGCCGCCGACGAGGCCTCCCGCGCGCTGGGCATCGAACTGCTCGACGCCGCCGACGGGCAGGCCCTGCTGCGCATGACCGTCACCCCCGCCATGGTCAACGGGCACGGCATCGCCCACGGCGGCTACGTCTTCCTCTTCGCCGACACCGCCTTCGCCTGCGCCTGCAACAGCCGCGGCCCCGTCACCGTCGCCGCCGGGGCCGCCATCGACTTCCTGGCCCCCGTGCGCGCCGGGGACGAGCTGCTGGCCCACGCCCGCGAGCGCGCCCGGCGCGGCCGCGGCGGGCTGTACGACGTGACCGTCACGCGCGGCGGCGAGACCGTGGCCGAGTTCCGCGGCCGCAGCCGCACCCTGCGAGAGGAGGGGGAGGGGCCCGCATGACCGCCACCGGGACCGCCGGCGGGGCCGCCGCGCTCGACGAGGGCGAGCGCCTGACCCCCGGCGAGCTGCGCGACCTCCAGCTCCGCCGCCTGCGCGCCACCCTCGCCCACGCCTACGGCAACGTGGAGCGCTGCCGGCGCGCGTTCGACGCGGCTGGAGTCCGCCCCGGCGACCTGCGCGACCTGGCGGACCTGGCCAGGTTCCCCTTCACGACCAAGGACGACCTGCGCGAGGCCCACCCCTTCGGGATGCTGGCCGTCCCCCCGGAGCGGGTGCGCCGGATCCACGCCTCCAGCGGCACCACCGGCACGCCGATCATCGCCGGGTACACCGAGCGCGACCTGTCCACGTGGGCGGACGTCATGGCCCGCTCCCTGCGCGCGGCCGGCGTCCGGCCCGGGCACAAGGTCCACGTCGCCTACGGGTACGGCCTGTTCACCGGCGGCCTCGGCGCGCACTACGGGGCCGAGCGGCTCGGCTGCACGGTCATCCCCGTCTCCGGGGGCATGACCGCCCGGCAGGTTCAGCTCATCCGCGACCTGCGGCCCGAGGTCGTCATGATGACCCCGTCGTACATGCTGGCCCTGCTCGACGAGTTCGAGCGGCAGGGCGAGGACCCGCGCGAGTCCTCGCCGCGCATCGGGATCTTCGGCGCGGAGCCGTGGACCGAGGAGATGCGGCGCGAGATCGAGGAGCGCGCCGGGCTGGACGCCGTGGACGTCTACGGCCTGACCGAGGTGATCGGGCCCGGGGTCGCGCAGGAGTGCGCGGAGACCAAGGACGGCCCGCACGTCTGGGAGGATCACTTCTACCCCGAGATCGTGGACCCGCTCACCGGCGCCGTCCTGCCCGAGGGGGAGCGCGGCGAGCTGGTCCTCACCTCCCTCACCAAGGAGGCCATGCCGGTCGTGCGCTACCGCACCCGCGACCTGACCCGCCTCCTCCCCGGCACCGCGCGCCCGGCGTTCCGCCGCATCGAGAGGATCACCGGCCGGAGCGACGACATGATCATCGTGCGCGGGGTGAACCTGTTCCCCGGCCAGATCGAGGAGATCGTGCTCCGCGTCCCCGGCCTGTCCCCGCACTTCCGGATCGAGCTCACCCGCCGCGGCCGCCTGGACCACCTCACCGTCCGCGCCGAGGCCCGCCCCGGCCTGATCGCCCGCGACGAGGCCGCCGCGATGCTCGCCCGCGAGATCAGGGAACGGCTCGGCCTGACCGCCGAGGCGGCGGTCGCGGACCCCGGGACGCTCGAACGGTCCGAGGGCAAGCTGCGCCGGGTCCACGACCTGCGCGGGCGGTGAACCGGACCGATGCGCAGCTTTGCCACAATGCCCCCATGAGCACTGCGTCCCCGTCCCCGGCGAAGAGCGCGCCGGAGCCGAAGTCCCCGCCGGGCCCCGGCGCCCGCCGCGGCAGGCCCGGCTACGACCGCGACTCCCTGCTCGAGGTCGCGGTCGGGGTCTTCAACGAGCGCGGCTACGACGGCACGGGCATGGAGGAGCTCGCCCGGCGGCTGGGCATCAGCAAGTCCGCCATCTACCACCACGTCTCCGGCAAGGACGAACTCCTCGAACTCGCCGTCAACCGCGCTCTGGACGCCCTGTTCGCCGTGCTCGACGAGGAGCGCGCCCGCCCCGGCGACGCCACCTCCCGCCTGGAGCGGACCGTACGGCGGAGCGTGGACGTCCTGGCCGCCGAACTGCCCTACGTCACGCTCCTCCTGCGCGTGCGCGGCAACAGCGACGTGGAGCAGCGCGCGCTGGACCGCCGCCGCGACTTCGACCACCGGGTCGCCGCGCTGGTGGCCGAGGCCGCGGCCGAGGGCGGCGTCCGCGACGACATCGACCCCGGCCTGATCAGCCGGCTCCTGTTCGGCACGGTCAACTCCCTGGCCGAGTGGTACCGGCCCAGCGGCGCCCTGCCCGCCTCGGCCGTCTCCGCCGCCCTGACCGCCATCCTCTTCGACGGGCTGCGCGGCCCCCGGCGGACCGGGACATAGGATCGGGGCGTGACGCCGCTGGAGTTGCTCGCCGGGCCGGGGCCGCTGCTCGCCCTCGCCCTGGTGGCGGCCGTCGCGCTCGCGTTCTGGGCCCGCGCCGCCGGGCTGGTGCGCCCCGCGCCCCCCGCCCCCGGCCCCATCGCCCTCCCCGGCCACGCCGACCTGCCCGTCTCCGTGCGGCTGCGCCGCCCCGGCGCCCCGGGACGCCCCCGTCCCCGTGCCCCGGGAGCGGGCCGCGCGGCCGCCTGACGCCGCCTTCCGGCCGTACGGCGGCCGCCTCCGTCCTGTCACCCGGCCCGGCACGCGCCCGGGCCGTCCCCGACGCACGGAAGGCCCGTACCTCGTGTTCGCCATGCCCGGCCCCGCCCTGCTCGACGCGCCCGTCACCCTCGTCCACGACCTCGTCGCCGCGCTCACCGGCGCCGTCGCGCCCGTCGCGGGGGAGCACGCCGCGGCCCTCGCGATCGTGCTGTTCGTCGCGGCCCTGCGGCTGCTCCTGCTGCCGCTCGGCTTCGCCCAGGCCCGGGGCGAGGCCGCGCGCCGCCGCCTCATGCCCGAGACGGAACGGCTCCGCCGCCGCCATCGCGCCGACCAGGACCGCCTGCGGCGCGAACTGGCCGCGCTGTACGCGAAGGAGAACGCCACCCCGTTCGCGGGCTGCCTGCCCGCCCTGGTCCAGGCGCCCGTGTTCATGGTCGTCTACCGGCTGTTCATCGCCCCGGTGATCGGCGGCCACCCCAACGCTCTGCTCGCCCACCAGTTCCTCGGCGTCCCACTGGGCCAGCACGTGACCACCGTCGTCGCCGCCGGGTCCGCGGGCCCGATCCTGGTGTTCGCCGCCCTGTTCGCCCTGCTCGCGGCGGTGGCCTGGTGGAGCTCCCGCCAGGCCCGCGCCCACGCGGCCGTCCCGGCCCCCGCGCCCGAGGGGTCCCCGCAGGCGTACGCCGCCCGCCTGGCCCCGCTGCTGCCGTACGGCATGCTCCTGGTCGCGGCCGTCGTGCCGCTGGCCGCGGCGTTCTACCTGCTGCTGAACACCGCCTGGACGACCGCCGAGCGGGCCGTGCTGCGGTCGCGCCTCGCCGCCGCGGCGTGACGGGGTGACGGGGCCTGACGGGGTGACGGGGCCTGACGGGTGAGACGGGGCCGGGGAGGCCGCCCGCGCACGGCGGCGCGGCCTCTCCGGCCCCGCGTACGGCCTCAGGCCGCGCTCTCGCGGCCCGCCCTCCCGCGGGGGCGGGCCAAGGGGGTCACTGGACCCAGAGTTCCCAGCCGCGCAGGGTGCGGCTGCACTCGTAGTTGTCGTAGCGGTCGCTGTTGACCAGGTAGTGGCCGATGCGGCCGCACTCGGCCTCGGTGGAGTAGACGGCGTACAGGCGCCACGGGGCGGCGGCGCCCGCGACGGTCCCGGCGGCGGAGGCGGGGGCCGTGGCGGCGAGGGCGGGGGCCGAGGCCGTGAACAGTGCCGCCCCGGTCGCGGCGGCGGCGAGCGCCCCCGTGATCAGTCTCCTCATCGGTGATCCTTCCTGTCGTGGGGTTGCCAGACGTAGATCACGTACCTGGGAGATCCTTCACGGCGCAGGAGGGCGAATTCCACTCCGAAAACCACAAAAAGGGCATCGGGGGCGTGGGTCGGCACGAGGAGTGGAAGCGGGCGTGACCACCGCGCGACGCCCCTGGGAACACGAGCGGGAAAGGCGGGCCGGGGAACGCGGGCCGGGAAGGGGGGCCGGGGGATCGCGGGCCGGGAAGGGGGGCCGGGGGATCGCGGGCCGGGAAACACAGCGGGCCCCTGGGGCGACGACCGTCGATCGTCACTCCAGGGGCCCGTCACGTGGGCGATACTGGGATTGAACCAGTGACCTCTACCGTGTCAAGGTAGCGCTCTCCCACTGAGCTAATCGCCCGGGCTTGTTTCCGAGGTGGAGACGGGATTTGAACCCGTGTACACGGCTTTGCAGGCCGTTGCCTCGCCTCTCGGCCACTCCACCAGGAAGGCCTCGCAAGACCTCTCCGAGCGGACGACGGGATTCGAACCCGCGACCCTCACCTTGGCAAGGTGATGCTCTACCAGCTGAGCCACGTCCGCGTGACCTCCGGGGCGTTCCCGCTCCGGCGTCGCGTAAAGAACTCTAGCGGATACCGGGGGATGCCCAAAACCGGAACTCAGGCGAGCCTGCCGACCTGCTCGGCGTACCAGGTGATCCCGGCGACGTGAGCGGCGATCTCACGCAGCGTCCAGTTGGGGTCGCGCGGCGCGTCCCACGCCTCCGGCCCGGCCGCCGCGTAGCGCCAGACGTACGCCTGTCCGAGGCGCGACCAGCGGGAACGCGCCCGGGCGAGGTCGAGCTCGGTGAAGCGCGCCCAGTCCGCGTCCAGGGTGACCGCGCGCCCGTGCCACTCGTCGGGGATCGTCGGCTCCCCCGCGAGCAGCGCCTCGGCCTCCGCCAGATGGTCGATGAGGTGGTCCTGGATCCGGCGCGCGGCCTTCGCGGGGGTCCACAGGTTCCCGCTGCCGGTCACGACGGGCCGGCCGTCCCAGGCGAGCCAGGTGGCGGCGATCGACAGGCACTCGCCGACGGCGGCGGCGACGAGCAGGCCCGGGTTGCGGCCGGCGGCCCGGTCCCGGGCGGCGGGGTCCGGGGCGCAGGCCGGGACCGGGGCGGCGGGCTGAGCAGGGGGCTGAGCAGGGGGCTGAGCAGGGGGCTGAGCAGGCGTTCCGTTCACGCTTCGATGCTGGCCGAAGGATGTTTGGGCTACCGTCGAAACATGCCCGCACCGCAGCACGTCGCGAACGACGCCGAGATCGCCCCGGTGGCCGCGCTGATCGCCGACCCGACCCGGGCCGCCATGCTGACCGCGCTCCTGGACGGGCGGGCGCTCGCCGCCGGGGAACTGGCCAGGCTCGCCGGGGTCTCGGCCGCGACCGCCAGCGCGCACCTGTCCCGGCTGCTCGACGGCGGCCTGGTGACCGTCGTCCGGCAGGGCCGCCACCGGTACTACCGGCTGTCCGGGCCGGACATCGCCGAGGTGCTGGAGGTGCTCGCCCGGATCAGCCCGCGCCCCGCCGTGCGCGGCCTGACGCAGTCCCGGCAGGCGCGGCGGCTGGAGGAGGCGCGGACCTGCTACGACCACCTGGCCGGGCGGGCCGGGGTGCGGCTGCTCGGCGCGCTCCTGGACGGGGACCACCTGGACGAGCGGGCGGACGCCTACGAGCTGACCCCGGCGGGGGAGGAGACCCTGGAGGCGCTGGGCGTGGACGTGCCCGCGGCCCGGCGCGCGCGCCGCCGGTTCGCGCCGCCCTGCCTCGACTGGACCGAGCGCACCCCGCACCTGGGCGGCGCGCTCGGCGCGGCGGTGACGGCCGCGCTGATCGAGCGCGGCTGGTTCGAGCGCACGCGCGAGCCGCGCGCCCTCCGCGTCACGCCCGAGGGGCGCAGGGGCCTGGAGGAGCACTTCACCGGGCGGATGGCCCGAGAATAGACGCGTGACCGCTTTCGCCCACATCGGCGGACGTCTCGCCACCCGGCTCCGCGACGTCACGACGGACCTCGGCGCGCTCGAATCACGCGGCTGGTGGGCCGTCGTCGTGACGTACGAGGGCAAGGTCGCCTGCGCCCGCTTCGACGACGTCAGGCGCGCGCCCCTGACCGCCGCGGGCGAGTGGGCCGGGCCCGCCCCCGGCGACTGGACGTCCTCCCTGGACCGCGAGGCGTACACCGAGGGGGTCGGGCGCATCCGCGGCCACATCGAGCGCGGCGAGGTCTACCAGGCCAACCTGTGCCGGATCCTGTCCGCGCCGCTGCCCGACCCCTCCCGCGCCGACCCCGCCGCCCTGGCCGTACGGCTGGCGCGCGGCAACCCCGCGCCGTACGCCGCCACCGTGCACGTCCCCGGCCTGACCGTGGTGTCGGCCTCGCCGGAGCTGTACCTCTCGCGCGACGGCGACGTGATCGAGTCGCGGCCGATCAAGGGCACCGCGCCCACCGCCGGGGAGATGCTGGAGAAGGACCACGCCGAGAACGTCATGATCGTCGATCTGGTCCGCAACGACCTGGGGCGGGTCGCCGAGACCGGCTCGGTGAGCGTCCCCGCGCTGTGCGCCCTGGAGGAGCACCCCGGGCTGGTGCACCTGGTCTCCACCGTCCGGGCGCGGCTGCGCGCCGGGGCGGGCTGGCCCGAGCTGTTCGAGGCCACGTTTCCCCCAGGGTCGGTCACCGGCGCGCCGAAATCGTCCGCCCTGCGCGTCCTCGAACGCCTCGAACGGCACCCGAGGGGGCCATACTGTGGGGCTGTGGGATGGGTCGACGCCGACCGGCGCCGCGCCGCGCTCGCCGTCGGCATCCGCACGTTCTGGATCGAGGAGGGCGTGCTGCGCTTCGGCACGGGGGCCGGGATCACCTGGGCCTCCGACCCGCGGGCGGAGTGGCGGGAGACCGAGCTCAAGGCGTCCCGGCTGATCGCCCTGGCCTCCGGGCCGGGCGCGGCGGACGGCGGGACCCCGCCCGCGCGGCCACGGTGACACCGGCGCGGCCTTCCCGGCCACCCCGGTCAACCTGACCGTCCAGACCACGCAGACCATCCAGACCACGCAGACCACGCACACCACGCACACCACGCACACCACGCAGAGCACGCAGAGCACGCAGACCACCCGGGCCAGCCGGACCGGCGGACCATCCATCGAGGAGACGACGACATGACAGCGGACGCGGCCGAACCCCGCAGGGAGTCCCCCATCTGGGTCAACGGGATCCTGCTGGAACCCGGGAAGGCCGTGGTCTCGGTGTTCGACCACGGGCTCATGGTGGGCGACGGCGTGTTCGAGACGATCAAGGCCGTCGCCGGGCGGTCCTTCGCGCTGACCCGCCACCTGGAGCGCCTGCGCCGGTCCGCCGAGGCCATGGGCCTGCCCGAGCCGGACCTGGCCGCCATCGCCGACGGCGTGAACGCGGTCCTGGCCGAGTCGCCGGCCTGGCCGCTCGCCCGCGTCCGCGTCACCTACACCAGCGGCCCCGGCCCCCTCGGCTCCGACCGCGGCGACGTGGGCGCGAACGCGATCGTCATCGCCGGCGAGCAGAAGCCGTTCCCCGCCACCGGCGACGTGGTCGTGGTGCCGTGGCCGCGCAACGAGCGCGGCGCGCTGTCGGGCGTCAAGAGCACGTCGTACGGCGACAACGCCGTCGCCCTGGCCTACGCCAAGAAGCGCGGCGGCGGCGAGGCGATCTTCCAGAACCTCGCCGGGAACCTGTGCGAGGGCACGGGCAGCAACGTCTTCCTCGTCCGCGACGGCCGCCTGGTCACCCCGCCGCTGTCGTCCGGCTGCCTCGCCGGCGTCACCCGCGCCCTGGTCCTGGAGTGGTCCGGCGGCGTGGAGGAGGACGTCCCGCTCTCCGCGTTGTACGAGGCCGAGGAGGCCTTCCTCACCTCCACCACGCGGGACGTCCAGCCGATCCGCGCCGTGGACGGCCGCCTCCTCCCGGCCGCGCCCGGCCCGGTCACCGCCGAGGCCATGAAGGTCTTCGCCGAGCGCTCGGCCGCCGACCTCGACCCGTGACCCCCTGAGGCCCCCGGAGACGCCGCGCCCGCCGTACGTCACGGAGGGGCGGGCGCGGCGCCGTACCGGCTCGGGGGGAGCGGGTCACTCCTTGTAGGAGGTCTGGGTCTGGGCGTTGAGCTCGGTCGTCCGGACCGACTCGGCGGAGGCCGCCGACGGGTGGGTGATCTTCAGGACGTCCAGGCCGTGCTGGATGTCGCTGGAGTAGACGTGGCCGTTGTAGTAGTACGCGGACCAGGACCCGGCGAGGCTGTCCCCGCGGAACGCGGCGCGGTCGAAGTACCCGATCTCCTGGACGTTCTCCGGGTCGGTGAAGTCGAAGACCGAGACGCCGCCCTGGTACCACGCCTGGACCATGATGTCGCGGCCCTTGGCCGGCACCAGGTTGCCGTTGTGCGCGACGCAGTTCTCCCCGGGCTCCTGGTGACGCGGGATCTTGAAGTAGCCGCGGAACCTGAGCCTGCGCCCGTCGCCCTCGCCGACGATGTCGTACACCCCGTCCGCGCCCCGCTTGGGGCCGATGGCCTGGGTGCACACGGCCGAGGTGCCGCCGCCGAGCTCGTCGGTGAACACGACCCGGTCCGCCTCGTTGTTGAACGTGGCCGAGTGCCAGAAGGCGAAGTTCTCGGTGTCCTGCACCCGGTCCAGGACGCGCGGCGCGGCGGGCTTGGAGATGTCCAGCAGGATCCCGTCGCCCATGCACGCCCCGGCGGCCAGCCGCTTCTCGGGGTAGACCGTGATGTCGTGGCAGCCGCTGGTCTCGTCGAAGGGGCCCAGGTTCCCCTTCTGGCCGCCGTCCTTGAACAGCACGGGGGTGGCCACCACCTTGGCGGCGGCCGGGTCGTCGCGCGGGACCCGGATGATCGAGATCTTGTCGTGCGGCGGCTCGCAGCCGGTGAAGCCCTCCTGCGGGCCGTACGAGGAGACGTAGACGTAGACGTCGTCGCCGTCGGGCAGCAGGGTGTGCGTGTGCGAGCCGCAGTCGGTCCGGACGGCGGCCACGAAGCGCGGCTGCCGGACGTCGCTGATGTCGAAGATCCGGATGCCCTCCCACGCGCCGCCCGGGCCGGGGCCGCCGTCGGCGCTCTCGCAGCTCTCCCCGGTGCGCGGCTCGTCGACCGACAGGAACAGCAGTTTCCCGCTGACGGAGATGTCGTTCTGCGAGGCCGGGCAGACCACCTGGCTCACGACGCGGGGGCGGGCGGGGTCGGCGATGTCGTAGACCGTGAAGCCGCCGTAGTTGCCGACGAAGGCGTGGTTGCCCTGGAAGGCCAGGTCGGAGTTCCACGCGCCCCGCTGGTCGAACGGCGCCCGCTTCGCCCCGAGCGCGACGTGCCGGATGTTGCTCGCCTGCTGCGGCGGCGGGGTGGCGGCTCCCGCGGCCGGCGCGGACGCCGGCGGGGAGGGCGAGGGGCTCTCCGGGGCCGCCGCGGGGACGCTCGTGCAGGCGGTCAGGCCCGCGGTGAGGAGGGCGATCAGGCCGAGTACGGCGCTGCGCCTGGTTTTCGCCACAACACGGCCTCTCACTTAGGCTGGACGTGATCGTATTTGCCCAAGTATGGAAGTTTTGTGAGGCGACTGGCAACGAGACGGGCTCTCGCGGGGGTCGCCCTGGCGTCCGCCGCCGCGTGCTCGGCGGCCCCGCCCCAGGGCGGCGTCGTGCCCTCGTCGGGCCCGCCCGTCGTCGCCCCCGCCGGCCCCGGAGAGGCCGCCCGCACGGCGGCGCCGGGGGAGCGCGTGCCGCTCGGCGGGCCCGCCGCCAACGCGGCCGACGTCCTGTTCGCCGAGCGCATGATCCCCCACCACGCCCAGGCGCTGCGCATGACCGCGCTCGCGGCGAGCCGGGGCGCGAGCCGTACGGTCAAGGCGCTGGCGGCGCGGATCGAGGCGGCGCAGGGGCCGGAGATCGTCGTCATGCGGTCCTGGCTGGCGGACCAGGGGCGCAGGCCGCCGGACGGCCACGGCCACGGCGCGGAGCCGATGCCGGGCATGGCGACGCCCGGGCAGCTCGACGCGCTGGCCGGGGCGTCGGGGGAGGAGTTCGACCGGTCGTTCCTGCGGCTGATGATCGCCCATCACGAGGGCGCGCTCACGATGGCGCGCGAGGTGCTCAGGGACGGGCGGGACCGGCGGATCCGCGCGCTGGCGCGCGACGTGCTCTCGGGGCAGACCGCCGAGATCTCCCGGATGCGGGCGCTGCTGCGCTGAGCGGGCGCGCGGGACCGGGGCGGCGGCGCGCGGGCCGTACGGCCGCGCGGGCGCCGCGGGCGGTCAGGAGCTCCAGAGCATGTTCTCCAGCTCGGAGTCCAGGTTGATGTACTCCGACTCGCGGCCCGCGGGCACCAGGTCGTAGGTGCGGTGCAGGAACTCGGTCAGCGGCGGCAGCGGCACCTCGAACAGGGCCTGCCCGAACGGGGAGGTCAGGCAGATGTGCAGCGTGCGCTCGCCGTCGGACTGGGAGGGCCAGACCTGGACGTCGCCGTCGCCCACGCGCCGGACGATGCCGACGGTCAGCAGCTCGCGGGCGAAGATCCACTCGACCGGCTCATCGTTGCCCACGTGGAAGGCCATGCGGATCGCGTAGGGGTCGTCCGCGGAGTAGGTGAGCCCGGCCAGGAGGGGGACGGTGGTTCGGTCGGGGACCACAAGGCGAAGGCCCAGCTCGGCGGAGATGGTGGTGCTGTTCATCGTCAGCCAAACCTTTTCGTCGTCGGGTCCCCTCAACGGGGCTGTCGCTGCTCCAACGGACATCGCTGTGAGCTATGACGCGGAACAAGAAAACCTGTAGGAAGAATTCCGCCGCGAGGCCCATCTGTAACACACATCACAGCCCGACATTCGGGGCATGACCTGCCAAAATCGGCCTAACTTGGGCGTACCCCCAGAGTTTTTGGCCATGCCATCGGCATCAGCACGGGCCGGCCTGGTGACCCGTTGCCCCCGCTTGGCGCGGCCCCGCGGCGGCTGGGCACAAAATGGGGCCGCCTTGCCCGCCACGCGACGGCGCCACGGGCCGCGGGCGTCCCCGGGGCCGCGAAGGACCCCGGGACCGCCACCGGCCCCGGCCGCAGGATTGATCATCACGTGTGTACCCCCGGTCCGGGCCCCGCCGCCCGCCGGCCTGCCCCGGCGGCCCCGATCGCCCTGGAGTCGGGCATCCCGATCTCGTCGATGCGCCAAGAACCCCGGCGGTGCTGTATTGTTCTTCCTGCGGAACAAACCGCACCGGGGCGATTAGCTCAGCGGGAGAGCGCTTCGTTCACACCGAAGAGGTCACTGGTTCGATCCCAGTATCGCCCACCCCACGTCAGGGGCCAGTCCCAATCACGGAACTGGCCCCTTTCGCTTGCGCACAGCTACGGATCCCCGGTGGTCACCCCCGGGTGACCTGGCCGCCGGATCGCGCGCGCCGTCTGGCGGGACGAGGCGCGGCGCGCTCCCGGAGGAGCGACAAGGGCGGCCTCGACAGGGCGGCCCGCCCGCGTCTTCACCGACGCCCGGGCCCACGCCGGCCGCCGGCGCCCGCGCTCCGCCGCGTCTCCGGGCTCATGACCCCGGCCGGGTGGCCGGGCCATGCCGTACGGCCTCCGCCGCCCCCGCCTCGCCGTACGGCCTTCGCCGGCTCCCGCCGCTGCCGTACGGCCTTGACCGGCCGGCTCCGCGCTCTCCGGCTCGGGCGGGGGCTTTATCCAAGGTCTAAGGATTAGTCGTGGCGGGGGAGAGGGCGGGCTGGGGGAGGGGGGAGTCGATGTCGTAGAGGCGGGCGTCCACGTGGTCGAGGGCGTGGCGGACCGCGCCCAGGACGACGGCCTGGTCGCCGAGGGTGGAGATGGCCACGGCCGGCGGCTCCAGGCAGAGCGGGTCGAGGTGGCGGCGCAGGGGGTCGAGCAGGACGTCGGCCGAGCGCGAGACGCCGCCGCCCAGCACGACGAGGTCGGGGTCCACGGTCAGGACCAGCGCGGCGATGCCCTCGGCCAGGTCGTGGGCGTACTGCTCGACGGCCCAGCGGGCGGCCGGGTCGCCCCGGCGCGCCTGGGCCAGGACGTAGGCGGCGACCCCCTCCGGCGGGGCCTCCTCCGGCAGCCCGGGGTATCCGGCCAGGTGGGAGGGGGCGCGGTGCCACCCGACGAGAGGAAGCGCGCCGATCTCGCCGGCCCCGCCGCGCCCGCCGCGCAGCAGCTCGCCGCGGATCAGGATGCCGGCCCCGGTGCGGACGCCCGACAGCACGAACACCACGTCGTCCACGCCCCTGGCCACCCCGTTCCAGCGCTCGGCCAGGGCGGCCAGGTTGCAGTCGTTCTCCACCAGGACCGGGCAGCCGAAGTCGGCGGCGAACTCCCCGGCCAGGTCCAGGCCCGTCCACTCGGGCAGGCCGACGGACAGCTTGACCACGCCGGCGGGCGTGACGACCCCGGTCGTGCCCAGGCACACCGCGCTGACGCGGCCCGGGTCCACCCCGGCCGCCGCCAGCGCCGCGCCGGCCGCCGTGCGCACCGCCGCGAGCCGTTCCGCCCGCCCGGCGGAGGGGCCCGCGGGCTCGGCGTGGGTCGCGACGACCTCGCCGTCCAGGTCGGCCACGGTCGCCCGGACGGTGTAGGAGCCGATGTCCACGCCCAGGACGTGGCCCGCGTCGGCGCGGAACCGGACGAGCCGGGCGGGCCGGCCGAGCTGGCCCGACTCCGGGGGCAGCTCACGCAGCCAGCCCGTCTGGAGCAGTTCCTCGACCAGGCTCTCGACCGTGGGGCGGGACAGGCTGGCGCGCCGGGCCAGGTCGGTGAGCCCGATGGGCCCGTGCCCGCGCACGGCGCGGAGCGTCTCGGCGAGGTTGATCCGCCGCAGCCGCGAGCTGTCTCCGCCGCGAATCCTCACCTGGGCCCCCTTGACACGCATCCGGTCCGACAAATAAAAACAGCTTTCATTAATAAAGTACCAAACCCGAGAGGACGTCGATGATCACACTCGCCGTGGTGGGGGCGGGGCTGCGCGGCCAGGGGTACGCGAGGCACGCGCTGGAGAGCGGGCGCGCTCGCGTCGTCGCCGTCGCCGAGCCCGACCCGGGGCGGCGGGAGGCCATGGCGGCCGAGCACGGCGTCGCGCCGGAGAACGTCTTCGCGGACTGGACCGAGCTCCTGGCGGGGGGACGCCGCGCCGACGCGGTGATCATCGCCACCCAGGACCGCATGCACGTCGGCCCCGCCGTGCGCGCGGCCGAGCTCGGCTACCACATCCTCCTGGAGAAGCCGATGGCGCCGGCGGAGGAGGAGGCGGCCCTGATCACCGAGGCCGCCGAGCGCCACGGCGTGATCCTCGCGGTCTGCCACGTCATGCGCTACTCGCCGTACACCCGGGTCCTGAAGGACCTGGTGAGCAAGGGCCGCGTCGGCGAGATCATGAACATCCAGCACCTCGAACAGGTCGGCTGGTGGCACCAGGCACACTCCTTCGTCCGCGGCAACTGGCGCAGCGAGGCCGATTCGGCACCGATGCTACTGGCGAAGGCGTGCCACGACCTGGACTGGATCGTCCACGTCAAGGGGAGCCTGCCCGCGCGGGTCTCCTCGTTCGGGAACCTGGTGCACTTCCGCCCCGAGCACCGCCCGCCCGGCGCGGCCGACCGGTGCCTGGACTGCCCGGTCGAGCCCTCCTGCCCGTACTCGGCCACCCGCCTGTACCTGGGCTGCCTCGGCGATCCCGAGAAGGAGTTCTGGCCGCTGTCGGCCGTCACCGCCGACCACACCGAGGCCGGCGTGCTGACGGCGCTGCGCGAGGGGCCGTACGGCAGGTGCGTCTACGCCTGCGACAACGACGTGGTGGACACCCAGGTGGTCACCCTGGAGTTCGCCGACGGGACCTCGGCCACCTGCACCGTCACCGCGTTCGCCGCTTTGGAGCACCGCAAGACGCGGGTGTTCGGCACCCACGGCTCCATCGAGGGCGACGGGGTGGTGCTGCGCGTGCACGACTTCGTCACCGACACGGTCGAGGTCATCGACACCGGGGCGGGGGCCGACGCCTCGGCCGCCACCGGCCACGGCGGCGGCGACCGGTCCCTGATGGACGCGTTCGTCTCGGCCGTCGCGTACGGCGACCCCGCGCACGTGCTGACCGATGCCGCCGGGAGCCTGGCCACCCACCGCGTGGTCTGGGCCGCCGAGCACGCCCGCCGTACCGGCTCCGTGGTGTCCCTGGCCCCCTGACCTCCCGACATCCCGCTGCGCATCCCCCGCAACGCATCCTTTGAGAAAGGCGAAACCATGCGAACGTGGCAGTCCCGGGCCGCCGCCGTTCTGACGATCGGCGCGCTCGCCCTCGGCGTCACCGGCTGCGGCAAGAAGAACAGCGACTCCGCGACCGGCGAGAAGGCCCGGGAGTCACTGGTCTACCGCTCCACGTGGGGCGAGGCCGAACCGCAGGCCAAGATCTTCAAGGCGGCGCTGGACGACTTCGCCGCCCGGACGGGCGCCAAGGTCGAGGTCACCTTCGTCGGGCGCAAGGGCGGCGAGAGCATGCCCACCGAGATGGCGGCGGGGCGCGGGCCCGACCTGTTCGACGCCGCGACGGACAACCTGGCCACCTGGCAGGCGCAGAACCTGCTCACTCCGCTCGACGACGTGCTCGCGGCGCAGGTGCCGGGCGAGGGCAAGACCGTGGCCGACGTGCTGCCCGCGGCGGTCAAGACCGCGTCCTCCACCGACAAGGGGCTCGGCCTGGTCCCGCACACGATCATCTCGACGGCCGTGTGGTTCGACGCCGCCCGCCACCCCGAGCTCGCGAGCGCCCCGCCCAAGACCTGGGAGGAGTTCATCGCCTACCTCGACAAGGCCAAGAAGGCCGGGCGCGTCCCGATCGGCCAGGACGGCACCGTCAACTTCTACAACGTCTACTGGTTCTACAGCGCCCTGGTCCGCGCGAACGGCGCCGGCAGCCTCAAGGCGCTGTCCGCCGACCCGGCCGCCTGGGACCGGCCCGAGGTGCTGGAGGCGGCCCGCAAGGTCGCCCAGCTCGCCAAGGGCGGGTACTTCCAGAAGGACTTCATGGCCACCAAGTTCCCCGCGGCCCAGGACGCGTGGGCGGCCGGCGAGTACGACCTGAACCTCAACGGCACCTGGCTCGCCTCCGAGACCAAGCCCAAGCTCGGCTCCGGCGCCAAGGTCGCCTCCTTCCAGCTCCCCGTGGGCGGCAAGGACTCGGTCGAGGTCGGCACCCTCGGCTGGGGCGTCAACGCCAAGGGCAAGAACAAGGAGACGGCCAAGAAGTTCCTGGCCTTCTTCCTGCAGAGCAAGTACGTCTCCCAGATCGCCACCGCGGCCGACAACATCCCCTCCCGCGCCGACGTGCCGGCGCCCGCCCACCTGGCCGGCGTGCAGAAGGACGTCGCCTCGGCCACGGCCACCCACCGCACCTACGACGAGGCGGCGGCCGACAAGTCCTGGTGGAACGACGTCTTCCTCCCGCTGCACGACCAGCTCATCTCCGGGAAGATCGACGCCGCGGCGTTCGTCGCGCAGGGCAAGAAGAAGGCCGCCGACCACATCGCGTCCAGGAAGAGCTGACCGATGGGAGCGGGAACCCTTCTGGAGGCGCCCCCGGTGGCGCCGCCTCGCGAGGCCCGGGGCACCCGGCTGCGGCCGGCACGCGAACGCGCCTTCTGGCCGTTCCTGCTCCCCGCGCTCCTGGTCTACACCCTGCTGTTCGTCCTGCCCTCGTTCTACGGGCTGTGGGTCAGCCTGCACTCCTGGGCCGGCCCCGGCTCGGAGATGACCTGGCGGGGGCTGGACAACTACCTGGCCCTGCTGCGCAGCGAGGCCTTCCTGCGGTCGTTCGTGAACACCTTCGTGCTGGCCGTCGCGGGCGGCGGGCTGGTGTTCGGCGCCACCTTCCTGTCGATGGTCGTGCTGCGCCACCTCAAGGGGCGGGCCTTCATCCGCTCGGTGGTGTTCCTGCCGATGATCGTCTCGGCGATCGCGGTCGGCGCCGCCGTCGGGTTCCTGCTCAACCCCAAGGGCGTCGTCAACGACGCGCTCGGCTGGCTCGGCGTCGACGCCCAGCCCTGGCTCGGCCCCGACCTGGTGTTCAAGTGCGTGATCGGCGGCCTGGTCTGGTCCACCACCGGCTTCTACATCGCCCTGATGATGTCGGCGGTGGACTCCATCCCCGCCCACGTGTACGAGGACGCCACGCTGGCCGGCGCCACCCGCTGGGAGCAGTTCCGCCACATCACGCTCCCGCTGACCTGGGACGTGTTCGCGGTGGCCGCGGTGCTGTGGGTGGTCAACAGCCTCAAGGTCTTCGAGATCGTGATCGCGTTCACCACCGGCGGCACCCCGGGCACCCCGCCGCTCCAGGCGCGCACCGCGGCCGTGCAGCAGTACGTCTCGGTCTCGATGAACGGCGTGCCCGAGCTGGGGGCCGGCGCGGCCATGGGCATGGTCGTGCTCCTGGTCACCGCCGTGCTCATCGTCCTGGTGCGCCGCGTCACCCGGCGCGATCGAGTGGAGCTGTCATGACCGCCGTCACCGCCCGCCCCCGCGGGACCGCCCCGTCCCGGCCCCTCGCGCGGCTGCTGGGCGACGTCCTGGTGCCCCGGCTGACCGCGATCGCGCTGTGGGCCTGGGTCGTCTTCAACCTCCTGCTGGTCGCCTGGGTCGGGCTCCAGTCCCTCAAGGACTCGGGCCAGGTCTGGACCGACCCGTTCGGCCTGCCCGCCGACCCCGCCTGGCACAACTACTCCTCCGCCTGGCAGGCCGCCCAGTTCTCCAGCGCCGCCCTCAACAGCCTGGTGATCACCGGACTCGGGGCGTTCCTCATCGTGGCGTTCTCCGCGCCCGCCGCCTACGCGCTGTCCCGGTCCGAGCGGCGCCTGGCCGGGCCGCTCACCGGCTACTTCGCCATGGGACTGAGCATCCCGGTGCAGACCCTGGCCGTGCCCATCGTGGTGGCCAAGCTCTCCCTCTACACCTTCATGGAGGACTGGGTCACCGGCTGGTGGGACGACCGGATCACCCTGCTGATCTTCGAGGTCGCGCTCTCCCTGCCGTTCTCGGTGTTCGTGCTCACCGGCTACATGCGCTCCCTGCCCCACGAGGTCGAGGAGGCCGCCGAGATCGACGGCTGCGGCCCGCTGCGGACCTTCCTGCGGGTCGTGCTCCCGCTGGCCCGGCCCGGCCTGGTGACCGTGCTCGTCCTCAACGTCATCGGCCTGTGGAACTCCACGCTGCTGGTGCTGCTGATCGCCCCCACCCCGGACCAGCGCACCCTGCCCGCCGCGCTGCTCGGCCTCTACAGCTCCATGCAGTACAGCTCCGACTGGGGCGGGCTGTTCGCCGGCATCGTCATCCTCGTCTACCCCATGGTCGTGCTGTACCTCTGGCTCGGCCGCCGGATCGTCGAGGGCATGACCGCCGGCATCGGCAAGTGACCCTTCCCCTTCCCCTTCCCCTTCCCCTTCCCTCTCCCGATCCCATCCTTCTCCCCATCCCACCCCTCTCCCCACCCCCGGAAGACCCCCGGGGGATCCCCCGAAAGGACGGCAGGGTGCGAACACGGATCACGATGGCGGCCCTCGCGCTGCTCGCGGCCACGGCCCCGCTCGCCACACCCGCCCACGCGGGCACGGCGGCCGCGGCGGGCACCACCTACTACGTCGACGCGGCCTCCGGTGACGACGCCGCCGCCGGCACGAGCGAGGCGGCGGCCTGGAAGAGCCTGGCCCGCGCGAGCCGTACGGCCCTGGGCCCCGGCGACAAGCTGCTGTTCCGGGCCGGGCAGCGCTGGACCGGGCAGCTCACGGTCACCGGCGCCGGAGCCCCGGGCAGCCCCGCCCTGGTCGGCTCGTACGGCTCCGGCGCCAAGCCCGTCATCGACGGCCAGGGCCAGGTGGACGCCGCCGTGCGCGTCAGCAACGTCCACGACCTGACGGTGGACGGCCTGGAGGTGACCAACCTCGGCGCCGACACCTCGGTCTACCGCAGCGGCGTCAACCTGTACGCCAAGGACGCGGGCAAGCTGGAGAACGTCACCCTGCGCAACCTCGACATCCACGACGTCAGCGGCCAGGGCGGCCACAGCGTCGGCGCGGCCGGGCTCCTCATCTCCATCCGGGGCAACACGACCCCGACGTACTTCCACAACCTCCTCATCGAGAAGAACGAGATCTCCAAGATCGGGTCGTACGGGATCATCATGTGGTCCACCTGGTCCCGCCGCAACGGCATGACCAGCCTCTACCCCGTGGAGACCGGCGTCCCCGACAGCGAGGTCGTCACCTGGACGCCGAGCACCGGCGTGCGGATCCGCGGCAATCACGTCCACGACGTGACCGGCGGCGGGATCACCCCGATGCACACCGCGGGCGCGGTCGTCGAGGGGAACCGCGTCGAGCGCGCCGTGCGCGGCCGTACCAAGACCACCGGCGGCAACGTGGGCATCTGGTGGCAGGGCAACGACGACATCGTGGTCCAGCGCAACGAGGTCTCCCACACCGGCTTCAACGGCCCCGGCAGCGACGGCCACGGGTTCGACGCCGACGCCGACAACAACCGCAGCCTCGTCCAGTACAACTACAGCCACCACAACGACGGCGGCTTCTTCATCGCCGTCTCCTTCGCCGCCGCCCCCACCCGCGACACCACCGTCCGGTACAACCTCAGCGTGGACGACGGCTACGAGGTCTTCGGCCTGTCCACCGCCACCGTCGGCACCGACATCCACAACAACACCGTGTACGCCGGGGGCCGCGTCGTCGTGGTGGAACCCCCGTTCAGCGGCGCCGGCACCTACCCGCTCGGCCGGATCGTCCGCGTCTACAACAACGCGACCGGCATCAAGGTCCGCAACAACGTCTTCTACAACAAGACCACCGCCGGCTACGACACCGCCAACGGCACCGTCTACGACGCCAACCTCTACTGGGGCACCGCCACCCCCGTCGCGCCCGCGGGCGACATGAACGCCGTGAAGAAGGACCCCCGGCTCGCCGCCCCCGGCACCACCCCCGAGGGCCACCGCCTCCAGGCCGACTCCCCGGCGCGCGGCCGCGGCGTCAGCCTCGCCCCCGGCGCCGCCGACTACTTCGGCGGGACCGTCCCGGCCACCGCCCCCGACCGGGGCTTCCACCAGTACACCGGCGCGCCGCCGGTGACCACGGCCACCACCTCCTACGCCCAGCTCGGCGGCCATCACCCGTTCCGCCTCGTGGACGGCGACACCGCCACCTCCTGGAGCAGCGCCGACAGCGGGATCACCTTCCCCGGGACGATCGACGTGGACTACGGTCAGGACCGGAGCGTCGGCGCGATCACTCTGCACACGGCCTTCGCGACCGGCCAGGGGATCTCCGAGCTGGACGTGCAGACCTGGGACGGCTCCGCCTGGGTGACCCAGGCCGCCGGCCAGAAGCCGGCCTGGTCGGGCAACACCGCGACCGTGGAGAAGCGCACCATCACGCTGCCGCGCCCCGTGACCACCCGCAAGGTGCGGCTCGTGGTGCGCGGCGCCCACCTGCGATGGGGCAACTTCGCTCTGTACGAGATCGTCACCACCTGACAGATCGGGGGAACACACACCGATGACCGTGCTCAGCGGCGGCATGCACTACTTCAGGACGCTGCCGGCCCAGTGGCCGGACCGCCTCGCCAAGCTCCGGGCCATGGGCCTGGACACGGTGGAGACGTACGTGCCGTGGAACCTGCACGAGCCGCGCCCCGGCGAGTTCGTCTTCGACGGCATCGCCGACGTGGAGGCGTTCCTGCGCGCCGCCGCCGACGCCGGTCTCCGCGCGATCGTCCGCCCCGGGCCGTACATCTGCGCGGAGTGGGAGAACGGGGGGCTGCCCTGGTGGCTCCCCGGACCCCTGCGCTGCCACGACCCGCGGTTCCTGGAGCCCGTGGACCGGTTCTTCGACGAGCTGATCCCGCGCCTGGCCCGGCACCAGGTCACCCGGGGCGGAAACGTGATCATGGTCCAGGTCGAGAACGAGTACGGCTCCTACGGGCACGACCCGGCCTACCTCGCCCACCTGGCGGACGGGCTGCGCGCCCGGGGGATCGACGTGCCGCTGTTCACCTCGGACGGTGCGAGCGACCTGATGCTCACCGGCGGCACCCTGCCCGGCGTCCGCGCCACGGTGAACTTCGGCCGCCGGGCCGACGAGCAGTTCGCCGAACTGGCCCGCCACCGGCCCGGCGACGAGCCGTTCTGCATGGAGTTCTGGAACGGCTGGTTCGACCACTGGGGCGACCTGCACACCACCCGCGACGCGGACGACGCCGCCGCGGAGCTGGAGCGGATCCTCGGCCTCGGCGGGTCGGTCAACGTCTACATGGCCGTCGGCGGCACCAACTTCGGCTTCACGGCCGGGGCCAACGCCGGCGGGCCGCACGCCGACGGCGCCTACGAGCCCACCGTCACCAGCTACGACTACGACGCGCCCATCTCCGAGAGCGGCGCGCTCACCCCCAAGTTCTGGGCCTACCGGGAGGTCCTCGGCCGCCGCGCCGAGCTACCGCCGCCCCCCGCCGAGCCTGACGCCCCCCGGCTGCCGGCCGGGCGGGTCGAGCTCACCGAGCGCCTGGCCCTGCTCGACTGCCTGGACGCGCTGTCCACCGGCACCGTGCGCTCCGCCGCGACGATGACCTTCGAGGAACTCGGCCTGCCGTACGGCCTGGCGGTCTACCGCACCCGCGTGCCCGGGCCGCGCGACGAGGCGCTGCCGCTGCGGGTCAAGGGCCTGCACGACCGCGCCCACCTGCTGGTGGACGGCGAGCCCGCGGCGATCCTGGAGCGGGACGGCCGCTGCGAGGCCCCGCTGAAGGTGCCCGCCGGCGGGGCCGGGCTGACCCTCGTCGTCGAGGCGATGGGCCGAGTCAACTACGGGCCGCTGGTCGGCGAGCGCAAGGGCATCCTGGACGGGGTGCTCCACGAGCGGCAGTACCTGTTCGGCTGGGAGATCGACCCCCTCCCTCTCTCGGACGTGTCCGCGCTGCCCTGGGGTCGCGCCACCCGCGCGGCCGGACCGGCCTTCCACCGGGGCGTCCTGCACGCCGAGGGCCCGCTGGACGCGTTCCTCGCCCTCCCCGGCTGGACCAAGGGGCACGTGTGGGTCAACGGGTTCCACCTGGGCCGCTACTGGGACAAGGGCCCGCAGGTCACCCTCTACCTCCCCGGCCCCCTGCTGCGCGAGGGCGCCAACGAGATCGTCGTCCTGGAGCTCGACGCCGACCCCGCCGGCCCGGCCGGCCCGGCCGTCGAGATCCGCTCCGAACCCGACCTGGGCCCGGACCGCACCTACGAGAGCTGGTTCGCCGAGGAGGACTGACCCGCCGCGCCCCGCCCCCGCCCGCGGGCCGCTCCTGCCCGCGGGCCCGCCCGGTGCGGGCCGGCCCCGGCCGCCCCGCCCCGCCCGATCGTGATCGTCCGCGCGCCGCCCCGCCCGGGAGGCGAGTGATGTCCGGTTCGCCCGCCGTACGGCGTGAGCGGGCGGGGCCCGCGGGGGAATCGGGGAAGGAGACGTCTCCGTTTCCGTTGCCTCAGAGCCGGCTTGGTGACTACTTTAAGTAGTCGGGCGTAGCGTGTTGCGTAGCCAAGGAGGGGTCTTGAAGCTCGTCACCCGCAAGGAATGGGGAGCCCGCCCGGTCACCTCGCCCGCCTCCCGGAACATATCCCCGGGCAAGGGCGGGGTCACCATCCACTACGAGGGATCGAAGCTCGGAGACTACTCGCACGACCGCTGCCCGGAGATCGTCCGCAACATCCAGCGGTTCCACATCAAGGGCCGGGGCTGGGCCGACATCGCCTACTGCGCCGACGCCGAGACCGAGATCCTCACGGAGAACGGCTGGCGCGCCCACTCCGCCCTGCGCGAGGGCGACCTGGTCCTCACCCTGAACCACGAGACGGGCCTCGCGGAGTGGCAGCCGGTCCTTGAGGTGTGCGTGTTCGGGGCCCGCGACCGCGAGATGATCTCGATGGAGGGCGCCGGCCACTCCTCGCTCACGACCCCCGACCACCGCTGGCCGGTCGAGCGCCCCGGGCGCCGCGCGGCGGGCGGGACGGGCGCCGCCGGCGGGCCCCCGGAGGCGGCGTGCGGGCTCGACCGGCGGTGGGCCACGACCGAGACGCTCGGTCACCGGGACCGGATCCCCATCGCCGCGCCGTGCGCCGACCTGCCCGCCGAGCCCAAGTGGTCGGACTCCTTCGTCGAGCTCGTGGCCTGGTTCTGGACCCGGGGCCGGCTCGTCCCCGGCGGCGGGCGGGGCGCGGACGTGACCGTCCGCCGGGCGGCCGGGCGCCCCGGGGACGCCGACCGGATCCGCGCGGCGCTGCACGGCGTCTTCGGCCCGCCGACGCCCGGCTCGCCCCGCGAGGAGACCGGCGGCGAGGGCGCGGGCGGCGAAGGCACGGGTGGCGAGCCCCCCTGGCGCGAGGCGATCGACGGCCGCGAGTTCGTGTTCCGCCTCTCCGCCGACGCGGGCGCGGTCCTCGCCGAGCAGGCCCCGGACCTGGTGCCCCGGCACGACTTCCTGCGGCGGCTCACCCCCGCCCAGCTCCGGCTGTTCATCGACACCTCGCTGCGCGCCTGCGACGCCGGGCACGGCCGCCTGGCGCGGGAGAGCAGGGCCGCCGCCGAGGCCTTCCAGTTCGCGGCCATCCTGGCGGGCATGAACGCGAGCCTGACCAGGCGCGCCCCCACCGGCGCGCACGCGGACGGGCAGTGGACGGTCCGCGTCCGGAACCGGAGCCGCCTCGCTCCTCGCCCCGCGCCCGGGTTCACGGTCCGGCGCGTCGCCCACCGCGGCGAGGTCTGGTGCCCCCGCACCCCCAACCAGACGTGGCTGGCCCGCCGGCGCGGCACCGTCTACTTCACCGGCAACACCGCGATGGTGTGCAGGCACGGCTACACGTTCGAGGGGCGGTGGCTGGGACGGCGCACGGCCGCCAACGGGACGACGGCCGGGAACGACGACTGGTACGCCGTGTGCGCGCTCATGGGCGACGGCGACAAGGTGACGCCCGAGATGCTGGCGGGCATCAGGTCCACCGTCGAGTACCTCTGGTCCAAGGGGGCCCGGGACCGGGTCAACGGGCACCGGGACCACATCTCCACGTCGTGCCCGGGCGGCGCTCTCTACAAGTGGGTGCGGGCCGGGATGCCCGCCGACGGTGACGGCGAGGAGGACGACATGCCGCACATCCTGTCCCTGACCGCGGGCCGCGACCAGTCCGTGGCGGCCAAGGCCACCGAGTCCGTCGAGTGGCACGTGGAATACGACGACACCGGCGAGGACCACGGCAAGGACGGCTCCTCCATCAGCGTGGGGGAGTCGCGCTGGGCCATCTGCGACGCCCTGGTGAAGATCCGCGACGTCAAGCCGGGCGACCGCGTGGACATCGCCTGGACCCGCCTCCAGCGCGACGCCGACAAGGTCGTGGACGAGCCCTGGCGGCTCAGCGTGGTCGCCGGGCCCAACGGCCGCGTCGAGGCGAGCATCGGCGGGCAGTTCAACCTCGACGAGAAGGTCCGGGGCCGGCTGCGGGTCATCAACGGCAACGACTACGCCGTGGTCGTGGAGAAGATCACGCTCGCCAAGGTCGCCCTCTTCAAGCGCTGATCGCCCGCTTTATCGCGGTCCGGACCCGGGGGGCGGGCCGGGCTGAGTAAAATCGTCGCCGTCGCGGATCCGCCCGTGCGCGGGCGGCCGCGCCGGCGGGCGTGAGGTGCCCCCGGCGTGCCGGCACCCGCCGGAGCCCGCTGTCCGCGACGCCCCGACAGCCGCGGAGAGCCCCCCACATGCTGCACGGCATCGACGTCTCGGACTGGCTGGGGGCGGTCGACTGGGCCGCCCACCGCCAGGCCGGGGTCTCGTTCGCGTTCGTGCGCGCCACCGAGGGCGACGACGGCCACGACCGCCAGTTCGCCCGCAACTGGGAGCAGACCCGCTCCCACGGGCTCCTGCGCGGCGCCTGCCACCGCGCCCGGCCCGGGCGCGACCCGCTCGCCGAGGCCGGGCACTTCCTCGCCGCCGTCCGCGCGCGGGGATTCCTGACCGGCGACCTGCTCGCCCTGCAACTCCAGGACGCCGGGGGCCGCGATCCCGAGGCGGTGGCGGCCTACGCCCGGGCGTGGTGCTCCCACGTCACCGGCGACGCCGGCGTCCGCCCCCTCGTGCTCACCCACGTCGCCTTCGCCCGCGCGGGCCACTGCGCCGGCCTGGGCGGCTACCCGCTCTGGCTCGCCGCGCACGGCGACGCCCCCGGGCGGCCCGCCGTACCCCAGCCCTGGGACGACTGGGCGGTGCACCAGCACGCGGCGAGCCCGGTCGACCACAACGTCTTCAAGGGCCCCGCCGTACGGCTGCGCAGCCTCGGCCTCGGGGGCCCCGCGGAAGAGGAGATCATGAAGAGACTGTGCGTCCTCGGCATGTCCATCGGCGAACGCCAGACGGTCGCCGGAGGGAGCGCCGAGGCCATCGAGTACAACGTGGAGTTCATCGACCTGGACAACCTCCACGCCGACGGAGGGTCGTCGATCAGCCCCAAGGTCACCCGCGACTACCACCTGTGGGCCCGGGCCACGATCGAGGGGCTGAAGGAGGGGGACCGCGTCACGCTCCACTTCTCCCGCTACCACCGCGAGACCGGCGAGGCCGGCACCGAGGTGCACCGGGAGGACCGGATCGGCGACGGCGGCACGATCAGCGTCGCCCTCTACTGCTTCGACCACCTCGACGACCGGCACCGCGTGCGCTTCCGCGTCTCCAACGCCAACGACTACCCCGTCACCGTCACCGAGAGCCAGTTCCGCCTGGCGACCTGACCCGCGCGCGTGTTCACGCCGCGAAGGGGTATGGAGCGCTCCAAATCCCCCCGCCCGGCCAGGAGTGATGGGTGGGGGCGGTGAGAAGGGTGTTCCCGGTGGGTACAGACCCGGTGACAAGTCCCCCATACCCGAGGAGGCCGGCCCCCATGAGCCTTGACGAAGCCGCGCGCCAGCTCCAGTCCGCCGTCCACGACGCCCGCGTGGCGTTCGACTGCATCGGGCTGGGCGAGTTCGACCGCGCGCATACGCACACGATCATGGCCAGGGCCGCGGCGGACGCCGCCGAGGTGGCCCTGAGCACCGCCCTCGCCCGCGACGAGACCGGCGTCGAGGTGGATCTGGAGAAGCTCGCCGGGCCCGGCGGATAGGCACGTGGCGACGGGCGCGGCCGACGCTCGATACCATCGTGCGGGGAACGCCGACGGTTCCCCCGCGCGCGGTGGTACGGCCGCGCCCGCGACCCTTTACGCCAAGGAGTGCTCGTGTCTGCCGTTGCCGAAATGCGCATCACCCTCGCCGGAGCCGAGCGTGTGGTGGCGGCGGGCACGACGGCCGGCCAGGCGCTGGACGCCGACGGCAAGACCGTCATCGCCGCCCGCGTCAACGGCGAGCTGCGCGACCTGGCCGCCCCGCTGAGCGAGGGCGACGCCGTCGAGCCGGTCGAGATCGGCAGCGACGACGGCCGGGCCATCCTGCGCCACTCGACCGCCCACGTCATGGCCCAGGCCGTGCAGGAGCTGTTCCCCGAGGCCAAGCTGGGCATCGGCCCGCCCGTGGAGAACGGCTTCTACTACGACTTCGACGTCCCCGCGCCCTTCACGCCCGAGGACCTCAAGCGCATCGAGAAGCGCATGCGCGAGATCGTCAAGCAGGGGCAGCTCTTCGAGCGCCGCCCCGTCACCGACGAGCAGGCGCGCGAGGAACTGGCCGCCGAGCCGTACAAACTGGAGCTGATCACGCTCAAGGGCGGCGCGGACGACGAGGCCGGCGTCGAGGTCGGCGGGGGGCAGCTCACGATCTACGACAACGTCGACGCCAAGAGCGGCGACCTGCGGTGGAAGGACCTGTGCCGCGGCCCGCACCTGCCGACCACCCGCGACATCCCGGCGTTCAAGCTGATGCGCTCCGGCGGCGCCTACTGGCGCGGCAGCGAGAAGAACCCGCAGCTCCAGCGCATCTACGGCACCGCGTGGGAGTCCCGCGAGAAGCAGGACGAATACCTCAAGCTGCTGGAGGAGGCCGAGAAGCGCGACCACCGCAAGCTCGGCGCGGAGCTGGACCTGTTCAGCTTCCCGAGCGAGATCGGCGGCGGCCTCGCGGTCTGGCACCCCAAGGGCGGGCTCGTGCGCCGCGTCATGGAGGAGTACTCCCGGCAGCGCCACGAGCAGGCCGGCTACGAGTTCGTGGTCACGCCGCACCTGGCCAAGTCCACGCTGTTCGAGACCTCCGGGCACCTGCAGTGGTACGCCGACGGCATGTACCCCCCCATGGAGATGGAGGGGGCGACGTACTACCCCAAGCCCATGAACTGCCCGTTCCACATCACGATCTTCAAGGCGCGCGGCAAGTCCTACCGCGAGCTGCCGCTGCGGATGTTCGAGCTGGGCACGGTCTACCGGTTCGAGAAGTCGGGCGTGCTGCACGGCCTGACCCGGGCGCGCGGCTTCACCCAGGACGACGCCCACATCTTCGTGGCGCCCGAGCAGCTCGCCGGTGAGCTGACCTCGCTCCTGTCGTTCGTGCTCGGCCTGCTGCGCGACTACGGCCTGACGGAGTTCGAGGCCGAGCTGGCGACCCGGCCGGAGAAGTACGTCGGCGAGCCGGATCAGTGGGACGAGGCCACGGCCGCGCTCAAGCACGCGCTGGACGAGGTCGGCATCCCGTACGTCGTCGCCGAGGGCGAGGGCGCGTTCTACGCCCCCAAGATCGACGTGCACATCCGGGACGCCATCGGCCGCCGCTGGCAGCTCTCCACGCTGCAGGTGGACCTCCAGCTCCCGCAGCGCTTCGACATCGAGTACCAGGCCGCGGACGGCTCCCGCCGCCGGCCGTACATGATCCACCGGGCGCTGTTCGGGTCGGTGGAGCGGTTCTTCGCGATCCTGCTGGAGCACTACGCCGGCGCGCTGCCGCCGTGGCTGGCCCCGGTCCAGGTCGTGGGCATCCCGATCAGCGACGCCCACATCCCGCACCTGGAGGAGGTCGCGGCCAGGCTCCGCGGGCACGGCGTCCGGGTCGAGATCGACACGGCGGACGACCGCATGCAGAAGAAGATCCGCAACGCCCAGAAGGCCAAGGTCCCGTTCATGCTGCTCGCCGGCGACGAGGACGTCTCCAAGGGCGCCGTCTCCTTCCGCTACCGCAGCGGCGAGCAGAAGAACGGCGTCCCGATCGACGAGGCCGTCGCCGAGATCGTCAAGGCCGTCGAGGAGCGCGTCCAGATCTGACCCGCGTACGGCCGCGCCCCGTCCCTCTCTCCCGGCTCCGGGAGGCGAGGGCGGGGCGCGGCCGTACGGGCGTCCTCGCCCGGCGGGGTCAGGGTGAGGGCGGGCCCGCGGGACCGGCGGGACCGGCGGCGGCCTGGGCGTCCTCCTCCTCCACGCGCTGGAAGCCCACCACGTAGACGGTCAGGCCCAGGATCCCGCCGACCAGGACGGCCACTCCGGCGAGCGGCATGATGTGCCAGAAACCGGCGACCATCCCGACGAAGCCGAGCCCGAGCCCGGACTCCCTCGCCACGCGCGCGAAGATCGACCTCGTGGGGCGCCGCCGGTAGGTTTCCTGCCGGTTCAGCACCATGAGAGCGGCCAGCAGCGGGATGGCCAGTGAGAACGCGATCACGCAGATCTTGGCGGGCAGGCTGAGGGTGGAGGCGTCCACCGTCAGGAACGGCTGGACCAGGATGACCCCGATGCCGATCAGCCCGCCGTACATCAGGTTGTACTGCCGGAGATTCTCCTCCTCCTGCCCCTCCATCCGTTTCGTCCACCACTCCACCTGCCGGGCGGCCTGCCGCTCCCACCACTCTTCGCTCCGGGCGTTCTCGTCCATGCCGACCATTGTGCCGACGCCCGCCGCGCCGATTCCCCGCCCGCGCCGCGACCCGCCGCCTGACCCGCCCGGAGGGACGGGCGGCCTCCTGCGGACCGGGCGGAAAGTACCTAAGCGCGACTGATTCCCCGTCGTCCCCGGCTCCGTAGCGTTGTGGTCACAAGAGAGCACGACCTTGAGGAGAACGACATGAGCGACATGAACGAGCTGGTCCAGCGCTACCTGGCCGCGTGGAACGAGACCGACGCCACCGCGCGGCGGGCCGTCATGGCGGAGGTCTTCGCCGAGGACGTGGTGTACACCGACCCGCTGGCCTCCGTCCAGGGCCTGGACGCGCTCGACGCCACCATCGCGGCGGTCCAGGGGCAGTTCGGCGGCCTGGTGTTCAGCCTGGGCGGCGCGGTCGACGCCCACCACGACATCGCCCGGTTCACCTGGCATCTGGGGCCCGAGGGCGGCGAGCCGGTCGTGATCGGCTTCGACGTCGCGGTGCTCGGCGCGGACGGGCGGATCGGCCAGGTGCTCGGCTTCCTCGACAAGGTGCCGGCCGGAGCCTGAACCGCCGGTGCGGGCGGGCCCTGCGCCCGCCCGCCCCGATCCGGGCCCGGCAGGAGCCGTCGCCCGCCACGGACGCCGCCATCGCGCCGGGACACCCGCCCCGGCGCGATGGCGGCGTCCGTCAGGAACGGGCGGGGGCGGGGGAGGGCTCGGCGCGCCTGCCGCGCGACTTGGGCATGCGCACGTCGTCCACCGTGACGTTGACCTCGACCACGCGGAGCGCGAGCATGCGGTTGACCGCGCGGGCGACGTTGGCCTTGACCTCCTTGGCGACGTCCATGACCACGTGGCCGTACTCGATGGCGATGACGACGTTCACCGAGACCTGCCGGTCGGCGATGCGGGCGCGGGCGCCGGGCAGGCCCCGGCGCGGGGCGATCTTGTCCTGCGGCGGTCCGGGGAGGCGTTCGGGCTCGCCGCCGAGCCCCGCGACGCCCTCGACCTCCAGGGCCGCGAGGGCCGCGATCTTCTCGACCACCTCGTCCTTCACCTCGATCCTCCCCTTCACGACGGCGGTCGAGGGGGCGATGTACGGCGTGGGCTCGGCCGCCGGGGACAGCGGGTCGGCCGCCGCCACCAGCGTCGGCTCCTCCACCGGATAGGCCGGGTACGGCTCGCGCCCGTCGAACGCGCGGTCCGCGCGAGCCGTACGGTAGCGCGGGGCGGTGTCGGCGTCGGTGACGGGGCGGGCGGCGTCGGGGGCCATGGCGGGGGAGGGCCCGGTGGCGGACTGCGCGGCCGACCTGTCCTGGTCGCCGGGGGCCTCGGTCTTGGGGGCCGCTGAGGGCATCCAGGGGGCGGCGAGGGGGTGGCCGCCGGAGCCGGGCTCGGGCGCCCGGTGCGCTCCGTGGGGGCGCGGGCCGTCGGGCGGGGGACCGGGTTCGTGGGCGGGTGCCGGCACGGCGGGCGGGGAGTAGGAGCCGCCGTTGTCGTTCTGGTGCAGGGACACGCCCGCGACATCGGTCACTGGGCCTCCTTCGAAGCTCCTGGAGCCGGGACTGTCGGCGCGAACCGCCTTCCTGAGGTTCAGGATCAAGGCCGCCTTCCGCATTCTGCCGGTAATTCGGGAAAGTGTCGCCGGGAACATTGATATTTATCCCGAAAGCCGCGATTGCTGCTTTCATCCGTGATCATCCGCGCTGCCCGTTCCCTCGCGAAGATCGCCGTACGGCGCGCCGCCGTCCGGGTTGAGGCGCGCCGCTGTACGGGATGAGGGGCGCCGTCGTCCGGGATGAGGCGCGCGGGGGCGGCGCGGCGCGGGCGCGCGGGATGGGCGAGCCCGTGCGCGGGCGGCGGGGCCGGAAACAATATGCTGCTGGGCATGACCGAACCGGGTGACCTGGAGGAGCAGGCGGGCGCCGGCGTGCCGGACAACTTCCGGCGGCTGTGGACGCCCCACCGCATGGCCTACATCAAGGGCGAGAACAAGCCCTCGGGATCCGGGCCCGGCGACGGGTGTCCGTTCTGCCAGATCCCGAAGATGAAGGACGAGGACGGGCTGATCGTGGCCCGGGGCGAGGCCGTATACGCGGTGCTCAACCTCTACCCGTACACCTCCGGGCACCTCATGGTCGTGCCCTACCGCCACGTCGCCGACTACGCCGACCTGGACGGGCCGGAGACGGCGGGGCTGGCGGAGTTCACCAAACGGGCGCTCACGGCGCTGCGCAAGGCCAGCGGGGCGCAGGGCTTCAACGTGGGGATGAACCTGGGCTCGGTCGCCGGCGCGGGCATCGCCGCCCACCTGCATCAGCACGTGGTGCCGAGGTGGGGCGGCGACACGAACTTCATGCCGGTGGTGGGCCAGACGCGCGTGCTCCCGCAGTTGCTGCGCGACACCCGGGACATGCTCGCCGAAGCCTGGCCCGCGAGCTGACCCGCCGCCCCGCGAGGGGGCGGACCCGGAGACGGGAGAACGCGAGGGCCGGGGTCCCGATCGGGACCCCGGCCCTCGCGCTCAGGCGTTCGCCGGCCGTCAGGAGACCCGGGCGGCCTGGGCCTTGCCCTCGCGGTGCTGGCGGTCCACCGGGGTGACGAAGTAGGTCACCGCCTTGCCGTCGCGCCCCGCGTCGGTGTACGACTGCCGTCCCTCGCCGTTCGCGGGCACCACCGCGACCAGGTCGCGGGCGCTCGCGAGCTTGCAACCGGGCTCGGAGACCGAGCCGGGCAGCCGGTAGACGGCGTAGGCGCGGGCCTCCTCCGCGGCCTGCCAGGTCAGCTTGGCGCCCTTGCCGGAGGCGGTCGCGGACAGCTCGCCCACGGCCTCGGGGCCCCGGCCGTCCGCGGTGGCGGGGACGAGCGCGGGACGGTCGTAGTGCGCCGCGCCGATCCGGTCGAAGACCTTGGACGGGTTGCTCATGACCTGCTTGGCGCTGAAGTAGACGTCGCCCTTCACCGCCGGGAACCTCCGGTTGTACGCCAGGTGGGCGGGCAGCTCACCCGGGTTGCGCCACTTCGGGTCGTCGGTGGTGCCGACCCGGTAGAGGCCCTGCCCGATGTACAGGTCCACGCCGGAGCCCTTGACCTCGTTCGACCACCACTTCACCAGCGTGCGGTAGTCGGCGGCCTTGTGCCCGATCGGCCAGTAGAGCTGCGGCACGATGTAGTCGACCGTGCCCTTCTTGATCCAGGTGCGGGCGTCGCCGTAGATGGCGTCGTAGCCGGACAGACCCTTGGTGTCGGAGCCGCTGCGGTCCTCGCCCTTGTTGCGCCAGATGCCGAACGGGCTGATGCCGAACCGCACGTGCTCCTTGGTGTCGTGGATCGTCCGGTGCACCTGGGCGACCAGCCGGTTGACGTTGTCACGCCGCCAGTCGGCCAGCTTCATGCCCTTGCCGTACCTCTTGAAGGCGGCGTCGTCGTCGAACTTCACGCCCTCGGCGGGGTAGGGGTAGAAGTAGTCGTCGAAGTGCACCGCGTCCACGTCGTAGCGGGACACGACGTCCTTGATGACCTTGGTCACGTGGGCCCGGACCTCGGGCAGGCCCGGGTTGTAGTACAGGCCCCCGGCGTACTTGACCGTCCAGGACGGGTGCTCGCGCGCGGGGTGCCCGGCGGGCAGCTTGCCCGGGTCGGTCAGCTTCGCGGAGATGCGGTAGGGGTTGAACCAGGCGTGGAACTCCATGCCCCGCTTGTGCGCCTCCTCGATGAGGAAGGGCAGCGGGTCCCACCCGGGGTTCTTGCCCGCGGTGCCGGTCAGCCACTGCGACCACGGCTCGTAGGGGGAGTCGTAGAGCGCGTCGCCGGTCGGGCGGACGTGCACGAAGGCGGCGTTGAGGCCGCGCTTGCGGGCGGTGTCCAGGATCTTGACGTATTCGGCGCGCTGCCGCTCGGCCGGCAGGCCCGCGCGGGACGGCCAGTCGATGTTCTGGTAACTGGCGATCCAGACGCCGCGCAACTGCCGCTTGGCGTGGCGCGGGTCGGCCTTGCAGCGCTCGGGCACCGCCTCGGACCCCTCCTCCGGGGCGGCCGCCCGGCCGGCGGTGTCGCCCTGCGGGGCCATCCGCGCGGCCGTCAGGCCCGCGCCGTCGCCGTCGCGCGTGATGAACAGCGCGACCGTGGTGATCAGGACCGCGATGAGGGTGGCGATCGCGATCTGGACGGCCACCCGTGTGTGAGTACGCATTGCTCCCCAGTGTGGCAGGAATCAAGGAGTGACCAAGCCGAAACGAAAAGGTTCCACGCTTGTGATTTAGGAGGAACAAAGGAAGGTATTCCATTCATCCCGAAATGCCAGGGGGCGGCAAAGTGCGAGCGACGTCACAACCCGATCACCTGCCCGTTCCACTCCGCCGAACGGGCATGATGGGGATATGAGCGATCACGCGAGGCCGGTGCTGATCTATGACGGCGACTGCGGCATCTGCACGCGCTGCGTGGCCTTCGTGGAGCGCCGGATGCGCACGCGCGCCGAGATCACGGCGTGGCAGTTCGCAGACCTGGCGGCGCTGGGCACGACGGCCGAGCGCGCCGAGCACGAGGTGCTGTGGGCCGAGCCCGGCGGCCGGGTGCACGGCGGCGCGCAGGCGGTCGCGCGGCTGCTGATCGACGCGGGCCTGCCGTGGGCGCCGCTGGGCTGGGTGGCGCGGATCCCGCCGTTCCGGTGGATCGCGCACGGCCTCTACCGGCTGGTCGCCGACAACCGGCACCGCCTACCCGGCGGGACCCCCGCCTGCGCCCTGCCCGCCGACCAGCGCCCCGGGGCCCGCGGGCGCTAGCCGTACGGCGTCCGCGGCGTCCTCGCCGGGGCGCGGGCGGACGAGGCGCTCGGTGGGCAGGAAGGCCAGCAGCAGGCACAGCACGTGCGGCCAGAACATGATCGTGATGGTCGCGAACACCATGACGTGGAAGCCGGCGAGCAGCAGCACGGCCTGGATCCGCCGGCGGCCGCGCAGGAACAGCACGACCGGGGACGCCAGCTCCATGATCATGATCCCCCACTGCGAGAGGTGGAGGACCCAGGGGACCGACAGCGTCCACTCGGAGAAGATCGTGTGGCGGCGCATGACGGCGCGGACCAGGGTGGCGCTGTTGACCCACTCGATCCCGCCGAACCTGATCTTGGCGAAGGCGGCGAGGAAATACGTCGCCACGACGGCGATCTGCACGCAGCGCAGCGCCCAGCCGCCCGCCTCCAGCGGCGTGCGGTCGCGCAGGCGGGCCGCGGCGACGGTGGGCAGGACGGCCAGGGCCACGAGGAAGGCGATCCGGTCGTGGTCCACCTTGCCGAACGAGAAGGCGATGACCGTCCACTCGAAGTACAGGACGAAGATCGCCGTCCCGAGGACGCGCTGCCAGCGGCCCGAGGCGGCCAGCGCGGCGGCCGCGACGGCCAGCGCGAGCAGCGACCACTTGACGGCCTCGATGAGCACGGGCGTCGGGCGCGGCAGGTGCAGCAGCTCGGCGACGACCAGGGGCTTGTACAGCGCGGTGGCGCTGGCGTGGTCGGAGCCGAGGGCGTGCAGCAGCAGCACGTCGATCGGGATGAACAGGTAGGCGGCGATCCGGAACACCGCCACGCGCGCGGCGGGCACGGGGGAGAAGAACCAGCGGACCACCGGGTTGCCGCGCCCCCCGGGGGCGGCGGCGCTCGCCGGGTTCGACGCGCTCACGGGCGCCTCCACTCCGCGATCGGGTGCTCCTCGGTGCCGACGAAGCGGCGGTCGCGCAGCTTGAGGTACTGCATGCGCAGCCGCGCGCCGGCCCAGCGCGGCTCGTGCGGCCGGAGCCGGTCGTGCGCCAGGACCAGGTGGGACACCAGCCCGGGGTTCGCCTTGAACCGGGGGATCTGGCCCTCGACCTCGGCCCGGTTCACCCCGACGAGCGGCGCGTCCAGCGGGACCCGCCGCCACGTGCCGTCGGGCATGAGCGCGTCGAGCTGGACCATGTGGATGTTGCCGGTGGCGGGCGTGCTCGTGGAGTACATCCGGAACGGCCCGAAGGGGAACATGTGGTCGTCCCACCAGAAGGTGCCGGCGACCAGCCCGCCGGCGCACACGGCGGTCAGCGCGAGCCGTACGGCCTTCGCGCGGCCCGGCAGGGCGCGCGCGGGGGAGGCGGGCGCGGGGGCGTCTGGAGTCATGGCCCGCCCAGGGTATCGCCGCCCGGCCGCCTCCGGCTCCGGGCGAGCCGGGCGGAGGCCGTGTCCCGGGCCCGCGGCGGGACGCTCCGGTCGTACGGCACGGCGGGCGGCCCCCGGGACCGTGCCGGGGCGTCCCGCCGCGGAGGCACGCCGCGGCCGGACGCCGGGGAGCCGCGCCGGGGGCCCACGCCGGTCCCGGGCGCGGGGACCGGCGCGGGGCGTGGGCTATTCGGCCTCGGCGTTCTCCCTGACCTTGTCGGCCAGGTGGGCGGGCAGGGGCTCGTAGCGCAGGAAGGCCCGGCTGAACGTGCCCGTGCCGTGGGACATCGAGCGCAGGTCGATGGCGTAGCGGGTGATCTCCAGCTCGGGGACCTCGGCCTTGACCAGCGTGCGGCCGCCGGCCACCGGCTCGGTGCCGAGCACGCGGCCCCGGCGCGAGGACAGGTCGGACATCACCGCGCCGACGTAGGAGTCGTCCACCAGCACCGACACCTCGTCCACCGGCTCCAGCAGCAGCGGCGGCACCTTGGCGGCGGCCTCCTTGAGCGCGAGCTGCCCGGCGATCTGGAAGGCCATGTCGGAGGAGTCCACCGAGTGGGCCTTGCCGTCGTAGAGGGTGACGCGGATGTCCACGACGGGGTACCCGGCGAGCACCCCCCGCTCCATCTGGGCGCGCACGCCCTTCTCGACCGAGGGGATGAACTGGCGCGGCACCACGCCGCCGACGATCTTGTCCACGAACTCGAATCCGGAGCCTGAGGGCAGCGGCTCGACCTCGATGTGGCAGATGGCGTACTGGCCGTGCCCGCCGGTCTGCTTGACGTTGCGGCCCATGGCCCGCGCCTTGCCGCCGAACGTCTCGCGCAGGGCGACCCGCAGCGGCACCTTCTCGACCTCGACGCCCTGGCGCTTGGCCAGCCGGTCCAGCACGACGTCGGCGTGCGCCTCGCCCATGCACCACAGCACGAGCTGGCGGGTCTCGGCGTTCATGTCCAGCCGGAGCGTGGGGTCCTCGGCGACCGTACGGCTGAGCGCCTGCGACAGCTTGTCCTCGTCGGCCTTGGACCTGGCCCGGACGGCCACGGGCAGCAGCGGCTCGGGCATGGTCCAGGCCGTCACGAGCAGCGGGGAGTCCTTGTCCGAGAGGGTGTCGCCGGTCTCGGCGCGGGCGAGCTTGCCGATGGCGCAGATGTCGCCCGCCGCGCACTTGGCCATCGGGCGCTGCTGCTTGCCGAGCGGCGAGGACAGGGCGCCGACCCGCTCGTCCACGTCGTGGTCCTCGTGGCCCCGGTCGGCCAGGCCGTGCCCGGACACGTGCACGACCATGTCGGGGCGCAGCGTGCCGGAGAAGACGCGGACGAGGCTGATCCGGCCCACGTAGGGGTCGCTGGTGGTCTTGATCACCTCGGCGACCAGCGGCCCGGCGGGGTCGCACCCGAGCCCGGGGACGGGCTTGCCGTCCAGGGTGGTGATCTCGGGCATCGGGTGCTCGAGCGGGGAGGGGAAGCCCTGGGTCATGATCTCCAGCAGCTCGGCCATGCCCATGACCGGGCCGGAGCCGGGCGCGGCGCATGCGGCGAGCACGGGGTGGAACCCGCCGCGGGCCACGGCCTTCTCCAGGTCGTCGATGAGGACCTTGGTGTCGATCGCCTCCCCGGCGAGGTAGCGGTCCATGAGGGACTCGTCCTCGCTCTCCTGGATGATGCCCTCGATCAGCACCCCGCGCTGCTCCTCCATCGAGGCCAGCAGGTCGGGGCCGGGCTCGCGCTCCTGGCGCGTGCCCGAGGAGTAGTCGTAGAGCCGCTGGGAGAGCAGGCCCAGCAGCCCCTCGCACCGGCCCACCGGCAGGTACAGCGGCGCGACCGCGTCGCCGAACGCGTCCTGGCAGGCGGTGAGGGCCTCCTCGAAGTCGGCCCGCTGATGGTCGATCTTGGTGATCACGACGGCCCGCGGCATGCTCACGGCCGCGCACTCCTCCCAGAGCATCCGGGTGAGGCCGTCGATCCCCTCGGCCGCCGAGACGACGAACAGCGCCGCGTCCGCGGCGCGCAGCCCGGCGCGCAGGTCGCCCACGAAGTCGGCGTAGCCGGGGGTGTCGAGGAGGTTGATCTTGATTCCGTTGTGGACGACCGGCGCGACGGTCAGGTTCACCGACCGCTGCTGCCGCACCTCCACCTCGTCGTAGTCGCTGACGGTCGTGCCGTCCTCCACGCGGCCGGTGCGCTGGATCACTCCCGTCTCCGCGAGGAGCGCCTCGACCAGCGTGGTCTTTCCCGCGCCCGAGTGGCCGACCAGCACCACGTTGCGCACCGAGTCGGGCCGGTCGGCCGCCGGTGCCCTGCCGGCGGCTCCCGAGCCGCCTCCCGCTGACCTGTCCGCCACTAGCATCGCCTCCCAATCGCCGTGTCGGGCGGCTCAGGCAGGCCCCGCATGCGCCCGCCTGGCGCCGCGTGCGCCGGGGCGGCCGTGGGGACGACGCCCCGGTCGTTTCACCCTTCACCGCTGTGGCCGAAATCACAAGGGGGGACCGCGCCCGGCTTTGCGTCAGGCCCGGGGAAAGACGCGGGGAAGCGCTCGCGGAGCCCTCGCCGGGCACTCCCGGGGCCCTGCCGGGGCCGCCGGCGAGGCCGCCGCGCCGGGGCGCGCGGTGCCGGGTGCGGGAGAAACGGGCCTGGTGGCCTACGATCGGACCGCCATGCTCAAAGTCCTGCGCCCCGCAATGACCCGCGCCCTGACCCCGCTGGGGCGGGTGCTCGCCCGTGCCGGGGTCACCCCGAACATGATCACCGTCGTGGGCACGCTCGGCGTGGTCGCGTCCGCGCTGGCCCTCTACCCGGCCGGGCAGCTCTGGTGGGGCTCGGTGCTGATCACCGTGTTCGTGCTGTTCGACCTGCTCGACGGGGTGCTCGCCCGGCAGACCGGCCGCACCGGCCCGTTCGGGGCGTTCCTCGACTCGACGATGGACCGGCTCGCCGACGCCGCGATCTTCTCCGGGCTGCTGCTGTACTTCGTCTCCCGCGAGGAGGACCTGCTCGCGGGGCTGTCGCTGTTCTGCCTCGTCGGCGGCGCGCTGGTGTCGTACGCGCGTGCGAGGGCCGAGGGACTGGGCATGACCTGCACCGTGGGGCTGGCCGAGCGGGCCGAGCGGCTGGTCGTCATCCTGGTGGCGGCCGGCTTCTCCGGGCTGGGCGTGCCGTACATCCTGGCCGCGGGGCTGTGGCTGCTGTCGGCGGCCAGCGCCGTCACGGTGGCCCAGCGGTTCGCGGCTGTGTACCGTCAAGCCGTGCCCCCCAAGATCTCCGATCGAGCGGAAGAGCGATGAGCGTCCGAGAGCGCGCCGTGTCCCTCGGCTTCGCGGCCGGCTGGGCCGTGCTTCCCCGGGTGCCCGAACGGCTCGGCGCGGCCCTGTTCGACCGGGTGGCCGACGAGCTGTGGCTGCGCCGCGGCAAGAGCGTGCGGCAGCTCGAGGCCAACCTGGCCCGCGTCGTCGGCGCGGACGCCGCGTCCCCCGCCGTCCGGTCCCTGAGCCGCCGCGGCCTGCGGTCCTACATGCGGTACTTCCACGAGATGTTCCGGCTGCCCGCGATGAGCGGCGAGCGGATCATGTCCGGCATGGTCCTGGGCGGCGAGGACCTGATCACGTCCAACCTGGAGCGCGGGCGCGGGGTCGTGCTCGCGCTGCCCCACATGGGCAACTGGGACCACGCCGGGGCCTGGCTGGTGCGCAGGGGCGTGCCGTTCACGACCGTGGCCGAGCGGCTGCGCCCGGAGTCCCTGTACGAGCGGTACAAGTCCTTCCGCGAGTCGCTGGGCATGGAGGTCCTGCCGCTGACCGGCGGGGAGGGCCACGTGTTCGGCACGCTCGCGCAGCGGCTGCGCCGCGGCGGCGTGGTCTGCCTGCCCGCCGACCGGGACCTGACCGCCGCCGGCGTCGAGGTGGAGTTCTTCGGGGAGACCACGCGCATGCCCGCGGGACCCGCCGCGCTCGCCGTGCACACGGGGGCCGCGCTGCTGCCCGCGACGCTGTGGTTCGAGGGGAACGGCTGGCGCGGGCACGTCCACGAGGAGATCGCGGTGCCCGGCGCGGGCACGCGGCAGGAGAAGACCGCCGCGATGACGCAGGCGCTGGCGCGCGTCTTCGAGAAGGGCGTGGCCGAGCACCCGGAGGACTGGCACATGCTCCAGCGGCTGTGGCTGGCGGACCTGGAGCCCCGCGAGCGGACGGCGTGAGGGACGGCATGAGGATCGGGATCGTCTGTCCCTACGACTGGGACGTGCCCGGCGGAGTGCAGCAGCACGTGCGCGACCTGGCCGAGGCGCTGATCGCCCAGGGCCACCACGTCTCGGTGATCGCCCCGGCGAACGACGACTCGCCGCTGCCGCCGTACGTCGTGTCCTCGGGCCGGGCGATACCGGTGCCGGCGAACGGGTCGATCGCGCGCGTGTCCTTCGGGTTCCTGTCGGCGGCCCGCGTGCGCCGCTGGGTGCGCGAGGGCCGGTTCGACGTGCTCCACGTGCACTGCCCCGAGGCGCCCTCGCTGGGCCTGCTGGCCTGCTGGGCGGCGCGCGGGCCGATCGTGGCCACCTTCCACGCCCAGTACGAACGCTCCCGGGCGCTGTCCGTCGGCGCGCCGATCATGCAGAGCGCGCTGGAGAAGATCACCGGCCGCATCGCGGTGTCGGACGCCGCGCGCAAGAGCCTGGTCGAGCACCTGGGCGGCGACGCGGTGCTGATCCCCAACGGCGTGACGGTGGACCGCTACGTCGAGGCCGAGCCGCTGCCCGGCTGGCCCGGCGAGGGCGGCTCGATCGGGTTCCTCGGCCGCATGGACGAGCCCCGCAAGGGCCTGCCGGTGCTGCTGGACGCGTTCAACCTGCTGGCCCCCGAGCGGCCCGGGCTGCGGCTGCTGATCGCCGGGCCCGGCGACGAGGACGACGTGTACGCCCGGGTGCGGCCGGAGTTCCGCGACCGGGTCGTGGTGCTGGGCATGGTCAGCGAGGAGGACAAGATCCGCGCCTACCACTCGGTGGACGTCTTCTGCGCGCCCAACCTGGGCGGCGAGAGCTTCGGCATCGTGCTCACCGAGGCGATGTCGGCGGGCGCCCCGATCATCGCCAGCGACATCCCGGCGTTCAGCCGGGTGCTGGGCGAGGGCGAGGCCGGGGTGCTGTTCCCCGTGGGCGACGCCGCCGCGCTGGCCCGCGAGGCCGGGGCCCTGCTCGACGACCCGAGGCGGCGCGCCAAGCTGTCCGACGCCGCGCGCACGGCCGTGCGCCGGTACGACTGGTCCACGGTCGCCCGGGACGTGGTCCGCGTGTACGAGACCGTCGCCGTGACGGCCGGCGGAGTGGTGGAGGACGACCGGACCCGATGACCGAGATCCTCGTCGCGATCGCGTTCCTCATCCTGGCCGCCTTCTACCTGTCCTGGCGGGCCTCGCGGCTCGACCGGCTGCACACCCGCGTGGAGACCGCGCGCGCCGCCCTCGACGCCGCGCTGGTACGGCGCAGCGCCATCGCCCTGGAGCTCGCGGCCTCGCGCCGCCTCGACCCGGCCACGTCGCTGCTGCTGGCCGCGGCCGCCCACGAGGCGCGCACGGCCGGGCCGGACGAGCGCGAGATGGCCGAGAGCGACCTGTCCAAGGCGATGCGGGCGGCCGTGGAGCAGCCCAGGTTCCGGGAGTCGCTGGCGGAGACCGCGGGCGGCGCCGACACGCTGAACGAGCTGGACGAGTCCCTGGCCAAGGTCGTCTACTCCCGCCGCTTCTACAACAACGCCGTGGCCACGACGCGCGCGGCCCGGCGCCGCCCGCTGGTGCGGGCCCTGCGTCTCGCCGGAAGCGCGGAGCTGCCGGCGTTCTTCGACATCGACGACGACCCCCCGGAGATCCCCCCGACCGGGGGATGAGAATTCACGGGATGTCGCGCGCCCGCACGGGCGGTAGTCTTCCTCCCATTTGGTACTGGTATCGGAGGGGGCCCCTCTTGCGCGCTCGGCGAAAGTTCATCGTTCTCCTGGCCGGGGCCGCGGTCGCCGCGCCGCTCGCCGCGTGCTCGGACGACCCGCCCAAGCCCGCCACGGCGTCCCCGCCGTCGCCGGCGAGCTCCGCGCCGGCCCCCACGCCCACGCCGCCCGCGGCGCACCCGTTCACGGGTAAGCCGGGCGGCCAGAGCAAGCCGGTCCTCGCGGTGAAGATCGAGAACACCGCGTCCGGCAAGCCGCAGCTCGGCCTGCGCAGCGCCGACATCGTCTACATCGAGCAGGTCGAGGGCGGCCTCACCCGGCTCATGGCGATGTTCTCCTCCAAGATCCCGGCGAAGGTGGGCCCTGTCCGCAGCGCCCGCATCTCCGACCTGCACATCCTGCGCCAGTTCGGCAAGCCGGCGTTCGCCTACTCGGGCGTCCAGACCCGGATGAAGCCGTTCGTCGCCAAGGCCCCGCTGTTCGACGTCTCCGACAGCGCGGCCCCCGGGGCGTACTTCCGCCAGCCCGGCCGCCACGCGCCGTACAACCTCTTCGCGCGGCCCAAGGTCCTGCTGTCCAAGGCCAGGAAGGCCACCGTGGCCAAGGACATCGGCTGGACCTTCTCCGAGCAGGCGCCCGAGGGCGGCAAGCCCACCACGTCGTTCAAGGTGCGGTATCCCGCCGCGCGCTTCACCTTCACCTGGTCGGACTCGGAGAAGCGCTGGCTGGTCACCCAGGACGGCAAGAAGGACATGGCGGCCGAGGGCGGGCAGCTCGGCGGGCAGACCGTCGTGATCCAGTGGGCCAAGACCACCCGCTCGCAGTTCCACGACGTCAACGGCAGCTACACGCCGCTGATCAAGACGACCGGGACCGGCAAGGCGACCGTCCTCCGCGACGGCATGGCCTACCAGGCGAAGTGGGAGCGCCTGAAGGAGAACGAGGGCACCACCTTCACCACCCCCGACGGGCGGCCTCTGCCCTTCGCCCCCGGCCAGGTCTGGGTCGTGCTCGCCAGCCCCAAGCCCGTCCAGCCCTGACGCCCGCCCCGGCCGCGCGGGAAGCCGCGCGAGCCGTACGGGCCGGCCGGGCCGCGCGGGGAAGCGCGGGGAAGCGCGGGGAAGCGCGGGGAAGCGCGGACCAATTGGCGCGGGCGGGGAGGCGGGTGGCAGCCCATACCATTGAAGGGACCCGTCAGAAAAGACGTTCGCAAGATCGTTTCATTTCCTTCTTGGTGAGGTAATACCCGTGTCCAGCAGTCCCGAAGAGACCACCGGCACCGGCACCGCGCGCGTCAAGCGCGGCATGGCGGAGATGCTCAAGGGCGGCGTCATCATGGACGTCGTCACGCCCGAGCAGGCCAAGATCGCCGAGGACGCGGGCGCCGTCGCCGTCATGGCGCTGGAGCGTGTGCCCGCCGACATCCGCGCCGAGGGCGGCGTGTCCCGGATGAGCGACCCGGACATGATCGACGGGATCATCGACGCCGTGTCGATCCCGGTGATGGCCAAGGCCCGCATCGGCCACTTCGTCGAGGCCCAGGTCCTCCAGGCCATCGGCGTGGACTACATCGACGAGTCCGAGGTCCTCACCCCGGCCGACGAGGCGAACCACATCGACAAGTGGGCGTTCACCGTCCCCTTCGTCTGCGGCGCGACCAACCTGGGCGAGGCCCTGCGCCGCATCGCCGAGGGCGCGGCCATGATCCGCTCCAAGGGCGAGGCCGGCACCGGCAACGTCGTCGAGGCCACCCGCCACATGCGCCAGATCCGCTCCGACGTCAAGCGCCTGGGCACGCTCGACGAGGCCGAGCTGTACGCCGCCGCCAAGGAGCTGCGCGCGCCGTACGAACTGGTCAAGGAGATCGCCGAGACCGGCAAGCTCCCCGTCGTGCTGTTCACCGCCGGCGGCATCGCCACCCCGGCCGACGCCGCCATGATGATGCAGCTCGGCGCCGAGGGCGTCTTCGTCGGCTCCGGCATCTTCAAGTCCGGCGACCCGGCCAAGCGCGCGGCGGCGATCGTGAAGGCCACCACCTTCTACGACGACCCCGACGTGATCGCCAAGGTCTCCCGCGGCCTGGGCGAGGCCATGGTCGGCATCAACGTCTCCACCCTCCCCGAGGCCGACCGCCTGGCCACCCGCGGCTGGTAACGGCTCTCCGCCGCGCGCCCGCCGGGTCCGCCCCGGCCGGGCGCCCGGCGCGGCTCCGTCGCGCACGGCCCCGGATCACCGCGATCCGGGGCCTCCGCGGCGTGCCCGGCCGCGCCCTGGCGGTGCCCGCCGTGCCCGCGGTACGCCCGCTGTGCCCGCCGTGCCCGCCGTGCCCGCCGTGCCCGCCGTACGGCCTGCGCGCGTGACGCCTCCGCCGCGCGGGCCACGGCACGCACTCAGGTGACGCGGCGGCCTTCCGGCCGGCGGCGCCGGCGCTCCCGCGCGGCGCGGCGCGTCGCGGGCGGCGAGATCCGCGACGCGCGGGCGTTCATGGGTGATGCTGGTGACAGGCTCCCCCCGGGCTGAGCGGGCGGCCACGTGCCCGCCTGGGGGTGTGCTCGATTGGGCGTGGGGCGCGAGGTCACGAGGAGGTCCTTCCTCGTCGCGGGGATCGGCGCGGCGGCGCTGGGGGCGGCGCCGCGCGCGGGGGCGGGCGCGCGGCCCGCCGACCCGTTCACACTGGGGGTGGCGTCGGGCGACCCGGGGCACCGCGGCTTCGTGCTGTGGACCCGGCTGGCGCCCCGGCCGCTGAACGACGACGGCCTGGGCGGCATGCCGCGCCGGGACGTCACCGTCGAGTGGGTGCTGGCGCGCGACGAGCGGTTCCGGCGGGTCGAGCGGCGCGGCACGGTGGTGGCGCGGGCGGCGAGCGCGCACAGCGTCCACGTCGAGCTGGGCGGGCTGGACCCGGGCCGGGAGTACTGGTACCGGTTCCGCGCGCAGGGGCACGTGTCCCCGGCCGGGCGCACGAGGACCGCGCCGTCCCCCGGGGCGTACGGCGGGCCGCTGCGCATGGCGTTCGCGTCGTGCTCGCAGTACGAGCACGGCTACTTCACCGCCTACCGCAGGCTCGCCGAGGACGACCCGGACCTGGTGCTGCACCTGGGCGACTACCTGTACGAGTACGCGCCGAACGTGTACGTCGCCGGCGACATGAACGTGCGCCACCACGCCGGGCCGGAGACCGTGACGCTGGCGAACTACCGGCAGCGGCACGCGCAGTACAAGACCGACCCGGACCTGCGGGCCGCGCACGCCGCCGCGCCCTGGCTCGTGGTGTGGGACGACCACGAGCTGGACAACAACTGGGCCGGGTACGTCCCGGAGATCCCCGACCCGCCCGCGCCGCAGCCGGACATGCGGGCCCGGCGCGCGGCGGCCTTCCGGGCGTACTACGAGAACATGCCGCTGCGCCGCTCGGCGATCCCGCGCGGCCCCGCCATGCGGCTCCACCGGCGGGTGAGGTGGGGACGGCTGGCGGCCTTCCACATGCTCGACACCCGGCAGTACCGCCACGACCAGGCCTGCGGCGACGGGTTCAAGGAGTGCCCGGAGGCGTACCTGCCCGGGCGGACCATCCTCGGGCCGGAGCAGGAGCGCTGGCTGGCCGAGGGGTTCCGCCGCTCGGAGGCGCGCTGGGACCTGCTGGGGCAGCAGGCGTTCTTCGGGCAGCGCGACGCCGACGAGTCCGTGCGCAAGGTGACGAACATGGACGCCTGGGACGGGTACGCCGCGTGCCGCGACCGCGTCGCCCGCTCCTGGATGCGGGGCGGGGTGCGCAACGCCGTCGTGCTCACCGGCGACGTGCACGCGCACTGGGCCGGGGAGCTGAAGCTGGACTACGACGACCCGTCCGCGCCCTCGATCGGGACCGAGCTGGTCACGACCTCGATCACCTCCGGCGGCGACGGCGCGGACTCCGACCCGGCGGAGCAGCCGATGCTGTGGATCAACCCGCACCTGCGGTTCCACAACAACCAGCGCGGCTACGTCCTGACCCGGATCACCAAGGAGGCGATCTCGGCGGAGTTCCGCGTGGTGCCGGCGGTCACCCGCCCGGGCGCCCCGGCGCACACCAAGGCCAGGTTCGTCATCGCCGACCGCGATCCGCGCCTGCACCTGGAGTACCTGCGCCCGTACACCGGGCCGGCCCTGCGCTCGGACGCCGCGGTCATCCGCGACACCATCGCGCGCGAGACGGACCGCCCCTGACCCGGCCGTGCGCCCCTGACCCCGTCGTGACGCCCCTGACCCCGTCGTACGCCCCGGGCGGGCGCCGCGCGCGCCCGGGCGGCCGCCTCCGCCCGATCGCCGGCCCGGCCGCCCGCCCGTCCCGCGCGGGCGGGATCGGCCCGGGCGGGAAGCGGAGGCCGGTTTGAGTCGTTGTCCCTAGTGGTCCTAGGGTTCTCATGCCCGGGGCCTCCGCGCCGGGCGCCCGCACGGGCCCCGGCCCGGGACGAGCACGGGACCGCACGCCGGACCGGCGCGGCGGACCCGGCGCGGGACCGGGACAGACCGGCGCCCGGATCCGCGTGGGACCCGGCCGGGACGGCACGAGAACGAAGGACCACAGGTGACCACAGCCCCCACGATCGGAGTCTTCGCCCTCCAGGGCGACGTGCGCGAGCACATGCGCGCGCTGGCCGACGCCGGCGCGTCGGTCGTGGCCGTGCGCCGCCCCCAGGAACTGGAGCGGGTGGACGGCATCGTCGTGCCCGGCGGCGAGTCCACCACGATGTGGAAGCTGGCCACGGCGTTCGAGCTGCTCGAACCCCTGCGGCTGCGGATCAAGGAGGGCCTGCCGGCGTACGGCTCGTGCGCCGGGATGATCATGCTGGCCGACCGCATCACCGACGGGATCGCGGGCCAGGAGACCATCGGCGGCATCGACATGCTGGTCCGCCGCAACGCCTTCGGGCGGCAGGTGGACTCCTTCGAGGCCGACGTGACGCTGCGCGGCGTCGAGGGGGGCCCGATGCGGGCGGTCTTCATCCGCGCGCCCTGGGTCGAGTCGGTCGGCGAGGGCGTCCAGGTGCTCGGAGCGGTGGAGACGGCCGGATCCACGGATAGGATCGTGGCGGTCCGGCAGGGGCACCTGCTCGCGACGTCCTTCCACCCCGAGCTGACCGGGGATCCGCGCATACATGAGTACTTCGTCGACATGGTGAGGGAGCACTAAAGATGTCGGGCCACTCCAAGTGGGCTACCACCAAGCACAAGAAGGCCGTCATCGACGCCAAGCGCGGCAAGCTCTTTGCCAAGCTGATCAAGAACGTCGAGGTGGCCGCCCGTACCGGTGGTCCCGACCCCGAGGGCAACCCCACGCTGTTCGACGCCATCCAGAAGGCGAAGAAGAACTCCGTCCCCAACGACAACATCGAGCGCGCCCGCAAGCGGGGCGGCGGTCTCGAGGCGGGCGGCGCCGACTGGCAGACGATCATGTACGAGGGGTACGCCCCCGGCGGCGTCGCGGTGCTCATCGAGTGCCTCACCGACAACCGCAACCGGGCGGCCTCCGAGGTCCGCACCGCCATGACCCGCAACGGCGGCTCCATGGCCGACGCGGGCTCGGTGTCGTACATGTTCAACCGCAAGGGCGTCGTGATCGTGCCCAAGGGCTCGCTGACCGAGGACGACGTGCTCACGGCCGTCCTGGAGGCGGGCGCCGAGGAGGTCAACGACCTGGGCGAGAACTTCGAGGTCGTCTGCGAGGCCGGCGACCTGGTCGCCGTCCGCACCGCGCTCCAGGAGGCCGGGATCGACTACGAGTCGGCCGAGGCCAGCTTCCTGCCGACGCTGAGCGTCCCGCTCGACGAGGAGGGCGCCAAGAAGGTGTTCCGCCTCATCGACGCCCTGGAGGACAGCGACGACGTCCAGAACGTCTACGCCAACTTCGAGGTCAGCGACGAGATCATGGAGAAGATCGGCTAGCCGGCCTCCCCGGCGGCCCGGCCGCCCGGCGCCTCCGCCCGCCCCGCGCGGCCGGGGGCGTCGCCGCGCCGGGCGGTAAATGGTTCGCCGGGCCCGAGGGGGGTCGCGTAGGTTTGTCCATCGTGGAAATCCGCGCACTGACCGAGGCCGACCTCGACGCCGCCCTCGACAACCGCAAGCGGGCGTTCGGCCCGATCTCCGGGTCCGACGCCGAGACGTGGCGGGCCATGGTCAAGACCACCCTGGACGAGGGCCGCTACCTGGGCGGGTTCGACGGGTCCCGGCTGGTGGCCACCGCGCGGATCAACGGGTACGACCAGTGGTGGCACGGCCGCGAGGTCTCCATGGGCGGCGTCGCCAGCGTCACCGTCGCCCCCGAGGACCGCGGGCGCGGCGCCGGGCGGCAGATCATGACCGCCGCGATCGAGCGCTGCGCCGAGCTCGGGCACGCGCTCTCCACGCTGTACCCCGCGACCACCCGGATCTACCGGAGCCTGGGCTGGGAGCACGCAGGCACGCTGACCACCGCCCGGCTGCGCGCCGAGACCCTGCGGACCATCGCGCCCGCCGAGCCGGTCAAGCTGCGCCGCGCCGGCGTCGGGGACGCCGCCGAGGTGGCCGCCACCGTCGCCCGCGTCTACCGCGCCACCCGTCCCAGCGGCCCGATCTCCTGGGGCGAGGACCTGTGGCGGGTCTGGCTCGGCGAGGAGGACGACTACGCCTACCTGGCCGAGGACGGCTTCGTGCTCTACCGCTGGAAGGGCTCGGACATCGACGTGGACAACCTGGTCGCGGGCTCGGAGGCCACCGCCCGCGCCCTGTGGTCCCTCGTCGGCTCCGCCAGCTCGGTCGCCGAGCACGTGCACGCCTGCGTCGAGCCCGACGACCCGGCCCTGTGGCTGACGCGGGAGCGCGACTCCGAGGAGACCCGCAAGGTGCAGAGCTGGATGCTCCGCGTCATCGACCTCCCCGCGGCCGTCGCCGCCCGCGGCTTCCCCGCCGCCGTGACCGCGGACGCCGTCGTCACGGTCACCGACCCCCAGCGCCCGGCCAACGCCGGCACGTGGCGCCTGGAGATCGCCGGGGGCTCCGGCCTGGCCACCCCGCTGCCCGGCGACGCCTCGGCCCCGGCCCTGACGGTCAACGGCCTGTCCGCCCTGTACGCCGGGGTGCCCACCTCGACGCTCCGCCGCTCCGGGCTCCTGGCCGGGCCCCGGGACGCCGACGACGCCCTGGACGCGGCCTTCGCCGCCAAGCCGTACATGATCGACTACTTCTAGCCCGCCCCGGCGCCCCGGCGCGCAGGGATGCCGCCGGACCCCGGATCCCGATCGCGAGGTCGCCTCCCACGCGGGGGAGCGCCGGCCGGCGCGCAACGCCGGGCGGGTCGGGGGACGCGGGCGGCCCGGGGCGCTAGGGTTGACGCGAACAAGTGTTCTAGCGGCCTGGGAGTTGTGCGTGCGCGTGCTGGGCGTCGATCCGGGACTGACCCGCTGCGGCGTGGGGGCGGTGGACGGCGTGCCCGGCAAGCCGCTCTCGCTGATCGCCGTCGAGGTGGTGCGCACGCCCGCCGACGACGAGATCGGGGCCCGGCTGGTGGCGATCGAGGCGGGGATCGAGCGGCTGCTCGACGAGGTGCGCCCCGACGCCGTCGCCGTGGAGCGGGTGTTCAGCCAGCACAACGTGCGGACCGTCATGGGGACCGCGCAGGCCTCGGCCGTGGCGATCACCTGCGCGGCCCGGCGCGGCCTGCCGGTCGCCCTGCACACGCCCAGCGAGGTCAAGGCCGCGATCACCGGGCACGGCAACGCCGACAAGGACCAGATCGCCATGATGGTGATGCGGGTGCTCCGCCTGGACGAGCGGCCGCGCCCCGCCGACGCCACCGACGCGCTGGCGCTGGCGATCTGCCACGTCTGGCGGGGCGGGGCCGGGCGCCGCGTCGGCGAGGCGCGGGCCCGTCTGGAGAAGGCGCAGGCCGAGGCGCTGGAGCGCACCCGGCGCGCGCAGGCCGAGACGCTGGGCCGCATCGAGCGGGCCCGGGCCGAGGCCGCCGCCCGGGCCGCGGCCCGCGTGCCCCGCCAGGGCGGGGGCCCCCGGTGAGCGCCGCCGCGGGCCGCACCCCGAAACGGCCGGAGGACGGCGGCGGGAGCCGTACGGTGATACTCCGCCGGAGCGGAGACCCGGGCGCCGGGAGACCGCGGGCGGCGAGACGGCGCGGGAGAGCGCGCCCGGGCGGACAGAGGGACAGGAGGAGCCGGTGATCGCCTTCGTATCCGGGACGGTGGCCGCGGTGGGCCCCGACACGGCCGTGATCGAGATGGGCGGGGTCGGCGTCTCGGTGATCTGCACCCCCGCGACGCTCGCGCGCCTGCGCGTCGGCGAGCCCGCGAAGCTGGCGACGTCGCTGGTCGTGCGCGAGGAGTCGCTGACGCTGTACGGCTTCGCCGAGGACGACGAGCGCACCGTCTTCGAGCTGCTCCAGACGGCGAACGGGGTCGGGCCGCGGCTGGCGCTGGCGATGCTGGCGGTGCACTCGCCCAACGAGCTGCGCGTGGCGGTCGCGAGCGCCGACGTCAACGCGCTGACCCAGGTGCCGGGCATCGGCAAGAAGGGCGCGCAGAAGATCGTGCTGGAGCTCAAGGACCGGCTCGGCGCTCCCGACGCGGCCGTGGCCGGCATGCTCGACGCCGGCTCGGCCGCGCCCGCCTGGCGCGAGCAGGTCCACGCGGGCCTGGTGGGTCTCGGCTGGTCCGCGAAGGACGCCGAGGAGGCGATCGCCGCCGTGGCCGCCGACCTCAAGGAGTCCGGGGGCGACATTCCCGACGTGTCCGGCCTGCTCAAGGCCGCCCTGCGGAAGCTCAGCGTCCGATGAGCGGCCGCGACGAGATCGTCTCGCCCGACGCCGAGGGGGACGAGCGCGCCGTCGAGGCGGCGCTGCGGCCCAAGCGCCTGGACGAGTTCGTGGGGCAGGCGCGCGTGCGCGAGCAGCTCTCGCTGGTGCTCCAGAGCGCCCTGCGCCGCAACCGCCCGCCCGACCACGTGCTCATGAGCGGTTCGCCGGGCCTCGGCAAGACCACCCTGGCCATGATCATCGCGGCGGAGCTGGGCGCGCCGCTGCGGCTCACCGCCGGGCCCGCGATCGAGCGCGCGGGAGACCTGGCCGCGATCCTGTCCACGCTCTCGGAGGGGGAGGTGCTGTTCATCGACGAGATCCACCGGATGTCCCGCCCCGCCGAGGAGATGCTCTACATGGCGATGGAGGACTTCCGGGTCGACATCGTCGTGGGCAAGGGCCCGGGCGCGACCGCGATCCCGCTCGACATCGCGCCGTTCACCCTGGTCGGGGCGACCACGCGGGCCGGCCTGCTGCCCGCGCCGCTGCGCGACCGCTTCGGGTTCGTCGCCCACATGGAGTTCTACGACGTCTCCGAGCTGGAGCAGGTGCTGCGCCGTTCGGCCCGGCTGCTCGGCGTGGAGCTGCCGGACGAGGGCGCGCACGAGATCGCGCGCCGCTCCCGGGGCACGCCCCGCATCGCCAACCGGCTGCTGCGCCGCGTCCGCGACTACGCCGAGGTGCGCTCCGGCGGCGTGATCACCCGGGAGACCGCCGCCGACGCCCTGTCGCTGTACGAGGTGGACGGCGAGGGCCTGGACCGCCTCGACCGCGCCGTGCTCGACGCGCTGCTGCGCAAGTTCGGCGGCGGCCCGGTGGGCCTGTCCACGCTGGCCATCGCGGTGGGGGAGGAGCCCGAGACCGTCGAGGTGGTGGCCGAGCCGTTCCTCGTGCGCCAGGGGCTGCTCGCCCGCACGCCCCGGGGCCGCGTGGCCACCGCCGCCGCCTGGGCCCACATGGGCATGCAGGTGCCGCTCGACGCGCTGGGCAGGCCGGGGTCCCCGCCCACCCTCTTCGACGACCCGGAGTGACCGGCGCGCCGCGCCGGGATGATCGGCGGTCTGAGTAAGAGTAGGGTTGCGAAACGGGAACTTCCCGGCGTGCTCGCGCGCCGGCTCGTTGCCGGTCTCAGACCGGCTCGCCTACACTCCGTGGCTTGGCTGCCTGTGTGATCCGGTGTTCACCGCCGGGTGACACGCGGGTTCCGCCGTCCGCGCCTCGATAACGCCGGTCCCTGTGCCGGTCTCATCTCACCGGAAGGAAAAGCCCGTGGAGGGCCTCGCACAGCTTCTTCCCTTCATCCTCATCATCGTCGTGTTCTACTTCCTGCTGATCCGCCCGCAGCGCAAGCGGCAGCAGGAGCAGCTCCGCATGCAGAGCTCGCTCGCGCCGGGCACGCGCGTCATGACGACCGCCGGGCTCTACGCCACGGTCGTGGCGGTGGACGACGACGACGTCATCCTGGAGGTCGCCCCCGGGGTCGAGTCCCGGTACGTCAAGGGGGCCATCGCCCGCGTCGTGACCCCGGTCCCCGGCCAGCCGGAGGACGCCGAGGTCGGCGGCGACACGACCCCCGAGGTCTCGGACACCGCCCCGGCCAAGGCTGACGACGCGCCCGCCGCCGAGCCGGACACCGCGGCCAAGCCGGCCTCGCCGCAGGACGAGGGGAGCAAGTCCTCCTCCTGACGTCCCCCCACCCGTTGACCTGACGAGAGAAAAGACGACACGTGGCTCCACCCAGCAGCACCCCGAGCAGGCCGGGGCGATCGCTCTTCGCGCTCCTGGTCATCCTGCTCGCGTTCGGCGGCATCATGATCTGGCAGAAGGCGTACAGCCCTCAGTACGCGCTGGACCTGGCGGGCGGCACGACGGTGACGCTGTCCCCGGTGCTCGCACAGGGTGGAAAAGCGCCGGACGAGAGCCTCGACCGCGCGGTCGAGATCATCCGCGACCGGGTCAACGGGAGCGGCATCTCCGAGGCCGAGGTGGCCCGGAGCGGTGACAACATCATCATCTCGGTGCCGGGCAAGGGCCAGGCGGAGGTCGTGAACCTCGTGGGCACCACGGCGGAGCTCCGGTTCCGCCAGGTGCTCGCGATGGGCCCGGCCGAGCAGACGCCGGTGGTGCCGACCACGGCCCCGACGCCCGGCGCGACGCCCACCGCGGTGCCCGCGCCGACGGCGACGGCCGGGCCCGGCTCCGCCACGCCGTCCGCCACCCCCTCGGCCACCAGGCCCGCCGGCCGCGCGGTCTCCTCCGCGCTCGCGGCCCCCACGCCCACCCCCAGCGGGCGGGCCACCGGGGCCACCCCCACGCCGGCGGCGACCCCGACCGGGGCGGCGACCCCGCCGCCCCCGGCGCAGCCGCAGGACCCGCTCGCCGGGCAGGACCTCAGCGGCATCGACCCGGCCGTGCTCGCCGACTTCCGCAAGCTCGACTGCACCAAGAAGGACCGCGGCCAGGGCACCGTGGACGACCCGAACAAGCAGCTCGCGGCCTGCGACAAGGGCGGCGCGTTCAAGTACGTCCTGGACAAGGCCGAGGTGCTCGGCACGGACGTGTCCGGCGCCGAGGCCGGGGTGGACCAGCAGACCAACGAGTGGGTCACGACGGTCGACTTCAAGAGCGAGGGCGGCATCAAGTTCGGCAAGCTGACCGGCCGCGTCGTCAGCCTGCCCGAGCCGCGCAACCAGGTCGCCATGGTGCTCGACGGTGTCGTCATCTCCGCGCCGCGCATCCAGGAGGCCATCCCCGGCGGCCAGGCGCGCATCTCCGGCCAGTTCACGCCCGAGTCGGCCAACGAGCTGGCCAACCAGCTCAAGTACGGCGCGCTGCCGCTGAAGTTCGAGAAGAGCGAGATCTCCACGGTCTCGGCGACGCTCGGCCAGGACCAGCTCCACGGCGGCCTGATCGCCGGCCTGATCGGCCTCGGCCTGGTCGTCCTCTACTCGATGTTCTACTACCGCGGCCTGGGCATCGTCTCGATCCTGTCCCTGACCGTCGCCGCCGTGCTGACCTGGGAACTGGTCGTGCTGCTCGGCAAGCTCCTGGACTTCCGCCTCTCCCTCGCCGGCATCGCCGGGCTCATCGTGGCGATCGGCATCACCGCCGACTCCTTCGTGGTGTTCTTCGAACGCCTGCGGGACGAGGCGCGCGAGGGCAAGACGCTGCGCGCCGCCGTCGAGCGGGGCTGGACACGCGCCAAGCGCACGATCCTCGTCGCCGGCGCGGTGAACTTCCTCGCGGCCGCGGTGCTGTACTTCCTCGCGGTCGGCGGCGTGAAGGGCTTCGCCTTCACCCTCGGCCTGACGACCCTGATCGACGTGGTGGTGGTCTTCCTGTTCACCAAGCCGGTGGTCACGCTGCTGGCCAGGATGAAGTTCTTCAACGGCGGGCATCCGCTGTCCGGTCTCGATCCCGACCGCCTCGGCATCCAGAAGTCGCCGAAGCAGGTCCTGGGCCGCGCGATCACCAGGGAGGCCTGAGATGTCCCGCCTCGGAGAACTCGGCGGCGCCCTGTACCGCGGTGAGAAGTCCTACGACTTCGTCGGCCGCCGCCGCACCTGGTTCGTCATCGCCGCGATCATCCTGCTGCTGTCCATCGCGGGCCTGATCGGGCCCAAGCTGCACCTGGGCGTGGAGTTCCAGGGCGGGTCGGTGTTCACCTTCCGGGCCCCGGCCTCGGTGACCGAGACCCAGGCCCGCGACGCCGTCGCCGAGGCCCAGGGCACGGGCCTGCAGGTGCCCATCGCGCAGCGCGCGGGCGACCGGTGGCGCGTGACGACCCAGAGCCTCGCGCCGGACCAGGTCACGGCCGTGCAGAAGTCGGTCGCCAGTCGCTTCGGGCTCGCCCAGAACGACGTGGACGCCCAGGTCATCGGCCCGAGCTGGGGCGGCGAGGTGTCCGGCAAGGCGCTCCAGGGCCTGATCATCTTCCTCGTGCTCGTGGTGATCTACCTCTCGATCGCGTTCGAGTGGAAGATGGCGGTGGCCGCCCTGGTGGCGCTGCTCCACGACATGATCATCACCGTCGGCGTCTACGCCTGGGTCGGGTTCGAGGTCACGCCCGCGAGCGTCATCGGCTTCCTGACGATCCTGGGCTACTCGCTGTACGACACGGTCGTCGTCTTCGACAAGGTCCGCGAGAACACGCGCCCGCTGCTCGGCGGCGCCCGCATGACCTACAGCGAGGCCGCGAACCTGGCGGTGAACCAGACGCTGGTGCGCTCGATCAACACCTCGGTGATCGCGCTGCTGCCGGTGGCGGCGATCCTCTTCATCGGCACCACCTTCCTGGGCGCCGGCACGCTGAAGGACCTGTCGCTGGCGCTGTTCGTCGGCATGGTCGCCGGCACGGTCTCCTCGATCTTCATCGCGACCCCGCTGCTGGTGGTCATGAAGGACCGGGAGCCGCAGTACGTCGCCCTGGCCAAGCGGGTCGCCGCCCGCCGCGCCGCCGCCGGCAAGCCCGGCGCCGGGACGCGGGCCACGGGCCGTGCCACCGGGAAGGGCGAGCCGCGGGACACGCCCGACGAGCCGGCCGGGGAGATCCAGGACACCCCCGAGGGCGTCGGCGCGGGCCCGGCCGGGACGCGTCCCGGCGGCCCCCTGCCGGGCCAGGGGCGCAAGGGCACGCCCGGCCCCGCCGGGCGCAAGAAGCCCGGCTCCGCGGGCAAGAAGAAGCGCTGACGCGACGAGCGCCGGCGACGGGCGGACCACTCCGCCGGGGACCCCGCGGCCGACACCGGCCCGCGGGGTCCTCGCGCGAGAGGTCCGCTCCGGTGAGAGTTCTCAGGGAATAGTGGCGAGGGTGAGAGGGTTTGACCGTGAGTGAGCTGAGCGAGCTGATCCTGGGCAGGATCCGTGACATTCCCGACTACCCCCAGCCGGGGATCCTGTTCAAGGACATCACGCCGCTGCTCGCGGACGCCGAGGCGTTCAAGGCGGTGGTGGACGAGCTGGCGCTCGTGCACGCCGCCGGGGCTGACAAGATCGTCGGCATCGAGGCACGCGGCTTCATCCTGGCGGCCCCCGTGGCGTACCGGGCGGGCGCGGGCTTCGTGCCGATGCGCAAGAAGGGCAAACTCCCTGCGGAGACGCTGGAGGAGACCTACGATCTGGAATACGGTTCCGCGACGATCGAGATGCACCGTGACGCCCTGTCCCCGGGCGACCGGGTGCTGATCGTGGACGACGTGCTCGCCACCGGCGGCACGGCGCGGGCGGCCGTGGAGCTCGTCCGGCGGGCGGGCGCCGAGGTCGCCGGGATCTCGGTCCTGATGGAGCTGTCCTTCCTGTCCGGGCGCGACCGGCTCGACGGAGTCGAGCCGCGGGCGCTCGTGACGGTCTGACCGGCGGCGCGCCGCCGGGGAGCCCTCGGCGGCCGTCCGGGCACCCGGCACCCGGATACACTGGGGGTTCAGGCGTTGACGATAGGAGTCTGAGTGCCCCCTGAGGTGGTGCCGCCCGACGTGACCTCGCCGGACGGCGTGGACAAGAGCGCCGGGGCCCGCCCGGCGCCCGCCCGCGGAGCGGACGCACCGAGAGGGAACCCGACCGAAACTCGATCCGAGCCTTCCGCGGACGCCGCGCGCGCGACGTCGTCGTACACGCCGGTCCGGCGCCGCCGGCTCGGCCGGCTCGGGGGGCAGTGGGGCACCAACATGAATCCGGTCCTGGAACAACTGATCAAGACGGTCCGCGTCACGCATCCCAAGCCCGACGTGCGGCTCATCGAGCGCGCCTACGACGTGGCGGCCTACCACCACCGCGACCAGAAGCGGAAGAGCGGCGACCCCTACATCACGCACCCCCTGGCCGTGGCGACGATCCTGGCCGAGCTGGGCACCGACGACGAGACCCTGTGCGCGGCGCTGCTGCACGACACGGTCGAGGACACCGCCTACAGCCTGGAGGAGCTGCGCGCCGACTTCGGCGACAACATCGCCCAGCTCGTGGACGGCGTGACCAAGCTCGACAAGGTCAAGTTCGGCGAGGCGGCGCAGGCCGAGAGCGTGCGCAAGATGGTCGTGGCCATGTCCCGCGACATCCGCGTGCTCGTGATCAAGCTGGCCGACCGGCTGCACAACATGCGCACCCTGCGCTACCTGCCGCGGATGAAGCAGGAGCAGAAGGCCCGCGAGACGCTGGAGATCTTCGCGCCGCTGGCCCACCGGCTCGGCATGAACACCATCAAGTGGGAGCTGGAGGACCTGGCCTTCCAGACGCTCTACCCCGGGCGCTACAACGAGATCGCCCGCATGGTGTCCGAGCGCACGCCGCGCCGCGAGCTGTTCCTGCAGGAGGTCATCGAGAACGTCTCGGCCGACCTGCGCGACGCCAAGATCCAGGCGACGGTGAAGGGCCGCCCGAAGCACTACTACTCGATCTACCAGAAGATGATCGCCCGCGACGTGGGCTTCGACGACATCTTCGACCTGGTGGGCATCCGGGTCCTCGTGGAGACGGTCCGCGACTGCTACGCCGCGCTCGGCACGATCCACGCGCGGTGGTCGCCGGTGCCGGGCCGGTTCAAGGACTACATCGCGATGCCCAAGTTCAACATGTACCAGTCGCTGCACACGACGGTCATCGGGCCCGAGGGCAAGCCGGTCGAGCTGCAGATCCGCACCCGCTCCATGCACCACCGGGCGGAGTACGGCGTGGCGGCGCACTGGAAGTACAAAGAGGAGACCATCGGCGGCCTCAAGGGCAAGCCGGGCAGCGAGGTCGCCTGGCTGCGGCAGCTCCTCGACTGGCAGAAGGAGACCTCCGACCCCGGGGAGTTCCTGGAGTCGCTCAGGTTCGACCTGGCGGTCTCCGAGGTGTTCGTCTTCACCCCGAAGGGACAGGTCATCGCCCTGCCCGAGGGGGCGACCCCGGTCGACTTCGCCTACGCCGTGCACACCGAGGTCGGGCACCGGTGCATCGGGGCGCGCGTCAACGGGCGGCTGGTCCCGCTGGAGTCCGCCCTGTCCAACGGCGACACCGTGGAGATCTTCACCTCCAAGTCCGCCGACGCCGGGCCCTCGCGCGACTGGCTGAACTTCGTCAAGTCCGGCCGGGCCCGCAACAAGATCCGGCAGTGGTTCTCCAAGGAGCGCCGCGAGACCGCGATCGAGGCGGGCAAGGACGCCATCGGCCGCGCCATGCGCAAGCAGAACCTCCCGCTCCAGCGGCTGATGTCCGGCGAGTCGCTGATCGCCCTGGCGCGCGACCTGCGCTACCCCGACGTGTCCGCGCTCTACGCGGCCGTGGGGGAGGGGCACGTCAGCGCCCAGACGGTCGTGCAGAAGCTCGTGCAGTCCCTGGGCGGCGTCGAGAGCGCCGAGGAGGACATCGCCGAGACCGCGGTCCCCACCAAGATGCGCCGCCGGTCCCGCCCCTCCAACGCCGGCGTGATCGTCGCGGGCGACCCGGACGTCTGGGTCCGCCTGTCCAAGTGCTGCACGCCGGTCCCCGGCGACGAGATCGTGGGCTTCGTCACCCGCGGCCACGGCGTCTCGGTGCACCGCGTGGACTGCCCCAACGTCGAGCAGCTCCGCGCCCAGCCCGACCGCCTGGTCGACGTCACCTGGAGCCCCAGCGAGGAGTCCGTCTTCCTCGTGGCCATCCAGGTCGAGGCCCTCGACCGCCCGAGGCTGCTGTCGGACATCACCCGCACCCTGTCCGACCAGCACGTCAACATCCTGTCGGCCACGGTCAGCACCACCCGCGACCGCGTGGCCGTCAGCCGGTTCACGTTCGAGATGGGCGACCCCAAGCACCTGGGCCACGTCCTGCGCGCCGTCCGCAACGTCCAGGGCGTCTACGACGTCTACCGCGTCACCAGCGGGCCGGCCTCCTGACCGTACGGCTCCCGCCCGGCCCGCCGTCCTGGCGTCCCCGGCGCGCGGCCTGCCGGTCCTGCCCTCCGCCGGTTCCGCCGTACGGCCGTACGGCCCCGGCCCGTCCTGACGTACCGCACGGCGGCGGGGGAGGCGCGGACGGCGACAGGGCGCCCCCGGCCCTGCCGGGGACGCCCTGTCGCGCTCTTCACGGCCCGCGCGGGCCGGGGCCCGGGTGCGGCCGGGCCCGGGGGACGGCGCGCCCCCGCGGACGGGCGCCGTCACGGGGTCAGTGGTTGACCAGGCCCCACACGTGGCCGAGGTAGAAGGACCGGGACGACTTGATCCTGAAGCACGTCCCCTTCCTGACGACGTTGTTCGTCATCACGTAGTTGACGCCCCGCCGCTTGATGTCGACCCAGGGCCCGAGGTTGCCGCCGCCGCACTTCACGATCTTGAACTTCATCGAGGGCCGGCCGCGCCTGCTCTGCCACCTGATGGAGATGAAGCTGCTGTTGGCCTTGTAGTACTTCTTGGTGGTGTTCTCCGTCGGGTTGATCGACAGGTCCCACCCGTTGGTCTTCCGCGCGGCCACCGCCGAGGCCGCGGAGACCGCGGGCGCGGCGGCCGCGGGAACGGCGGCCACGGGAACGGCGCTCGCCGCGGCGGGCTTGGCGGGGAGGGGGGCGGCCTGCGCGGGGGCCGCGAGCGCCAGCGCGATCGGGGCGGCCACGACCGCGCCCAGGGTGGTTCGTCTCATCGGATGTCTCCTGACCTCGTCCGAACCTCGCGTACGGACCCCAGTGAACCGGCCCGCGCCCCGTCTCCACATCGGGCGCGGCGCGGAACCCCGATACGAGGCGGCGCGTACGTCCCCCTCCGCGCGGAGGCGTACCCGCGGCCGGGGCGGGCGCGGTCCGTGCCCCGGCGCGGGCGAGGACCGGGCCGGTGGGGCGGTCAGCGGACGTGGCGGAAGAAGGCGCGCAGCTCGGCCACGAACGTCCCGGGCCGCTCCACGGCGGGGAAGTGACCGCCGCGCTCCGGTTCGCCCCAGTGGCGGATGTCGGCGAAGCGGCGCGCGGCCCAGCGGCGCGAGGGCCTGGGCAGCTCGGCCGGGAAGACGGTGCAGCCTGCCGGGACGGTGACCGGCTCGTCGTCGGGCTCGGTGAACCAGCGCTTCACCTGGCCGATGCTCTCCCAGTACAGGCGGGCCGAGGAGGCCGCGGCACGGGGGAGCCAGTACATCATCACGTTGTCGAGCAGCTCGTCGGGCGTGAACGGGATCCCGTCGCGGCGATCCGACCACGTCCACCACTTCTCGGCGATCCACGCGCACAGCCCGGCGGGGGAGTCGGTCAGCGCGTATCCCACCGTCTGCGGCCGCGTCGCGTGCACCGCGGAGTACCCGTCGCCCGTGGCCTGCCGTTCGGCCAGGTCCTCCAGCGCCTTCCGCTCGGCGGGCGTGAAGCCGCCGGGGCCGTCCGGGCCGGGCGCGGCGATCGGCGGCATCAGGTGGATCCCGGCGACCAGGTCGGGCCGCCGGCGTGCCATCAGGGTGGACACGCTGGTGCCCCAGTCGCTGCCCGCCGCCCCGAACCGCTCGTACCCGAGCCCCCTCGCCAGCGTGATCCAGGCGGCCGCGATCCGCTCGATCCCCCAGCCCGGGCGGTCCGGCTTGCCGCTGAAGCCGTACCCCGGCAGCGCGGGGCAGATCACGTGGAAGGCGTCGCGGAAGTCCCCGCCGTACGCCACGGGATCGGTGAGCGGCCCGATCACCTTCAGGTACTCCGTGATCGACCCCGGCCACCCGTTCGTCAGCACCAGCGGCATGGCCCCGTCGTACGGCGAGCGCGCGTGCACGACGTGGATCGGCAGGCCGTCGACGACCGCCCGGAACTGCGGGAGCGCGTTGAGCGCCGCCTCGCACCTCCGCCAGTTGTACTCGCGTTCCCAGTACCGGCACAGGTCCCGCACCCACTCCAGCGGGGCCCCCTGCGCCCAGCCCTCCGCGGTCGCGCCCTCCGGCCACCGCGTCCGCGCCAGCCGTTCCCGCAGCCCGTCCAGCTCCTCCTGGGCCACCTCGACCCGGAAGGGCTCCCATTCCAGTCCCATGAGCACCTCCAGCCCGCCGACCCTTCCCCGCCTCATCCGCCCCCTAACGACCTGTGGGGCGTTGGAGGACGGGCCCCGGAGGAAGGACGAGGTCACGGGTGCCGGCGATGTTCGCCGGGGTTCGCGGAAGATCTTGTCAGGCACGGTCCACGGGGGCCGCGCGAGCGGGGGCAGGGGTCGCTGCGGGCCGCCGGGCGGAGGCCGCCGCGCATCGGGGAGTCCCGAGACCGAGGCCCGCCGGGCCCGCCCGCCGTACCGGACGTGGGGGTCCCCGAGCTCCGGGGCGGTTCGGCGTCGGCGGCCGGGCACCGGACTCCGCGTACGTCACACGACGGTCCGGCATCGCCGGCCGGGCCCGGGGCGGGAGCCGTACTGGGGCGGGCGGGGAGTGGATGTCGGGATCGGGGGCTAGGGTCGCCGGGGTCGGTGGTGATCGGTCTTGCGGTCGGAGGGGTGGTCCGGGTGGTCCGGGTGACACATGGGGAGGACGTGGCGGCGCGCTTCACGGGAAGTGAGGTGCGGGGCCTGGCCGCGCTGCTCTCGGCGGTCGGGGACGCCGAGCGGGGCCGGTTGGCCGCGTCGCTCCGGGAGGCCGGGGAGACGGGGGAGGCGCGGCGGGTGCTGATCGGCCACTGTGCCGGGCGGCTCCTGGCCGGGGGCGACGAGGCGTCGCTCGTTCCGTTCGTGCGGTTCTGGCGGGAGACGGAGCCGGAGGCAGGGGAGATCCCCGTGGCGGACTTCGTCCGCCTGCTGCCCCGCGCGGACGGCTTCGTCGCCCAGCTCGCCGTGGAGACGTTGCGGCGGGCCGACGCGGGCGGCGCGCTCGGCGACGACCTGTTCGGCGAGGCGGTCGGGGCCCTGGTGTTCAGGCTGGAGAAGAGGCTCGTCGCGGCCGCTCTCACCTGGATCTCGGACACGATGCCGCGCAAGGCCGCGCTCCCGGCCCGGGGCCGCGTGGACGCCGCCCTCGACGCCGTGGCCGCCGTCCTCGCCCAGGCGGACCCGGCGCACCTCGACCGCGCCGTACGGCTCGCGCTGAGGCTGGCGCCGCACGCGGGCGAGCGGGCGAGGGAGGCCGTCCGCGCGGCTGCGGAGGAGCTGACCGGCGAGCCCAGGGAACGCCTGGCGGCGGCGTACGGCACGGGCGGGCCGCGCGAGGACGCCGGTGACGGGCAGCGCTCGGACGCCGGGCCACGGGCGCGTGAGGACGGCGGGCCACGGGCGCGTGAGGACGGCGGGGCACGGGCGCGTGAGGACGCGGCCCCGGCGGCGGGGATCGCGGTCAGGCCGCTGCCCGCCCTGCCCGCCCCCATCGCGTCGCCCGCCGAGCTTGCCGCCGAGCTGACCGCGCTGGGGTGGGACGACCCGCCCGCGCGGTTCGAGCGGATCCTCGCCGGGCTCGTCGAACTGGCGCACCGGGACCGGCCGGCCCTCGCGGAAGCCCTGCGGCCGTGGTGGCGGCGCAACTGGAACGACCCGTTCGACGCGGGCACGTACGTCAACTCCATCAGCGGCTATGACAGGGAGATCCGCTCGCTGCTGGCGCGGTGCGCGCTGGCCGTCGTGTCGCCGGAGGACAGCCGGGATCTCAGCGCCGGGTTCGGCGAGCGGCCCGGCGCGTGGCGGCGGCGAGAGGAGGGGCCCCAGGCGTTCGTCCAGGAGCGGTACCGCGAGGTGATCCGGATGCTGGAACAGGGCGGGAGCCGGCCCGTCCTGCTGGCCGCGCCGACCGAGCCCACCGGCCATGTGGACGCGGAGACGCTGGTGGACCGGCTGGAGCGCCTGGGGGACGCCGAACCCCTGCCCGCCGACCTGGAGCAGGCCCTGCTGCGGCTGCCGCGCGAGGTCGCCCCGGAGACCGCCGGGCGAGCCGCGGCGCTGACCTCGGCCGCCGGCCGGGCCCTGGCCGCCCGGCTGGGCCACGGCCCGGCCGACCCGGTCGTGACCTGCCGCGTCGAGACGATGGAGCGGACGGACCGCTACCACCACCTGCTGAGACACAAGGTGCGGGAGATGCACGCGACCGTGGTCCCGCCCGGCGGGGTCGCGGGGACGCCGGCCGCCCTCTTCACCCTGGCCCCGGAGGGGACTCCCTACCCTGGCTTCTCACCCGACCTGGCCTGGTGGCCCGGCGTCATGCCCTCGCACCGGGAGGTCGCCGCCGCCCACCTGCTGGAATGCCTGCCCTCGTGCATGGAGGACACCGACGGCCAGACCGCCGCGCTGCACGCGCTCGCCCACGGTGACGGTCCCGTGGGGCGCGCCACCGGCGCCGCGCTCGTCATCGGGCTCGGGCACCGGATCCCGGCCCAGCGCGCGCACGCCGTGGACGCCCTGCTGACGCTGGCCGCCCGGGGCCAGGCGCCAGGAGAGGACCCCGGGTGGGCGCTCGCCGAACTGGTCCGCGCCGACGTGGTCAAGCTCAACCGGGTGACGGCCGCGCTCGGCGGCGCGGTGCACGCGGGCGCGCACGCGCAGGTGTGGGCGATGCTCGCCGCCGCCCTGCCAGGCCTGCTCCCCGCCCAGGGGGAGAAGGCCCGCGCCGGGCTGGCCGACCTCCTCGCGCTGGCCTCGTCGGCGGCCGCCCTGTCCGGCGCCCGCGGAGAGGTTCCGGCCTTGGCCGCGTTCGCCTCGCGCCGGGGATCCTCCCGGGCCGCCGAGGCCGCCCGGGCCCTCCACCGCCTTCTCACCGCCTGACCGCCCGCCCTTCCCGCTCGTGCCGTACGGCGGGGGCGCGGGGCGGCCGGGGGCGCGGGGCCGTACCGGAAACGCCGAGAGCGGCGTGCCCGCCGGGCGCGCCGCTCTCGGGGTGGGGCTCGTTACGAGAACTCGGCCAGGGTGCGCTCGGCCTCCTCCAGCCAGGAGCGGCGGGCGGTCAGGGCCTCCTCGGTGTCCCTGACGTCCTTGGCCTTGCCCGCGGCGCGGGCCTTCTCCAGGCGCGCCTCGAGCTGGGTGATGGAGGTGCGGAGCTGGGCGACGGTCGCCTCGGCGCGGGCGCGGGCCTCGGGGTTGGAGCGCTTCCACTCCGCCTCCTCGGCCTTGCGGACCGCCTCGTCGACGCGGCGGAGGCCGCCCTCCAGGCGGTCGCGGGAGTCGCGGGGCACCGGGCCCACCGCCTCCCAGCGCTCGTGGATCGCGCGCAGGGCGTTGCGGGCCGCGCGGGCGTCGGTGACCGGCAGGATGCGCTCGGCCTCGGCGAGGATCTGCTCCTTGGCCTCCTCGTTGTGGCGCAGCTCGGCGTCGCGCTCGGCGAAGACCGCCGAGCGGGCCTGGAAGAAGCGGTCCTGGGCGGCCTTGAAGCGGCCCCACAGCTCGTCCTCGGCCTCGCGGGACGCGCGCCCCGCGGCCTTCCACTGGCGCATCAGCTCCCGGTAGGCGCTGGCGGTGCCGCCCCAGTCGGTGGAGTCGGCCAGGGCCTCGGCCTCGGCCACGATCTGCTCCTTGCGGGAGCGGGACTCCTCGCGCTGGGTGTCCAGCCCGGCGAAGTAGGCCTTGCGGCGCTTGGCGAAGGCCGTACGGGCCGCGGACAGGCGCTTCCACAGCGCCGCCTCGGTCGTGCGGTCCACGCGCTCGGCCGCGCGCCACTCCTCGACGAGCTGGCGCAGCCGCTCGCCGCCGGTCTTCCAGTGCGTGGCGCTCTCGGCGATGCGCTCGGCCTCGGCGACGATGCGCTCCTTGACCGAGCGGGCCTCGGAGCGGGCCTGCTCACGCTGCGCCCGGACCTCCTCGCGGCGCTTGGCCACGAACTCGCTCAGGCTGCCCAGGCGCGCCGTCAGCGCGTCCAGGTCGCCCACGGCGTGGGCCTCGGCCACGGCCTCGCGCAGCTTGGCGATGGCCGCCTCGGCCTGTCCGGGCGCCAGGTCGGTGGCACGGATGCGCTGGTCGAGGAGGTCCACCTCGGTGACCAGCACGTCGTACTTGCGCCGGAAGTAGGCGAGCGCCTCCTCCGGCTCTCCCGCCTGCCAGGACCCCACGGCCCTTTCGCCCTCAGCCGTTCGCACGTAGACGGTGCCGTCGTCGTCTACCCGGCCCCACGGGTCGGTGGTCACCGCGCCCTCCTGCTCAACTGGGTCCGGACCCGCCTGCCGGGCCCGGACCGCTCAACGCGCCTCAGATGCTATTACTTCAGCTCTTGCCAGAGATTGTCACGTCCTTGATGCCGACCGGCACCTTGGGGGGCGTGGCGGGGTTGTTCTCCTTGCCCGGGGCGATGCCGGCCTTGCCGACCTTCTCCACGATGTCCAGGCCCTTCACGACCTTGCCGAAGGGGGTGTACTCCGGCGGGAGCTGGGAGTCGGCGTAGACGATGAAGAACTGGCTGCCGGTGGTGCTGGGCATCTGGGTCTTGGCCATGGCGACCGTGCCCTTGCCGTACGTCGCGCCCTGGAGGTTCTCCTCGGCGTACCGGTAGCCCGGGCCGCCGGTGCCGTCCTTGTCCGAGCCGTCGCCCTTGGCCAGCGGGTCGCCGCACTGCAGGACCTCGAGCTGGCCGGGCTGGTTGACCAGCCGGTGGCACTTGGTGTCGTCGAAGTAGTCCTTCTTCGCCAGGAACGCCATGGAGTTGACCGTGCACGGCGCCTTCTCGGTCGCCAGCTCGATCACCACGTCGCCCTGGGTGGTCTTCAGCGTCATCGTCTTCGGCGACAGGTCGGGCTTGGCCGGGGGCTTGCCCACGTCCTTGACCTCGCCGTTCTTGTCGGCGATGTAGTCGCAGGTGACCTTGGTGGGGTCCACGGGGGCGGCCGGGGCCGACGTCGTCGGCTGGGCCTCCGGGGTCGGCCGGCCGCTGGCGGTGGCCTGCGCCGAGGGCTTGCCGTCGTCGCGGAGGGCGACGGTCGCGGCGACGACCCCGCCGACCACGACGGCGACGGCGACGAAGGAGCCGATGACGGTGTTGCGCTTCTGCCGGCGCTCCCGCTCGAGCCGCCGCTCCTTCTGCCGCTCGTAGTGCTCGCGTGCCAGCTTCTTTTGGCGGTCCTTGCCGCTCACGGTCGTCCTCCCGGGCCGTTCGGATCGCGCCGCCGCCGTTCGCGGCGGCGCTGGTACGTCACTCTTGGCGTCACTGCTGGGGTCGGCCCCGCTCAGCGGCGCTGGCGTCGGCCGATACACATGAGGTGCGCGAATCGTATCGGCACCGGGCCCCGATCACGCAGTCCGCGGCCCGTGCCGATGTCACTTCGTGCCCCGGTCCGCCCCGGCCTCGTACGTGATGGTCACCTTCTTGATGCCGATGGGCTTCTTGGGCGGGGTGGCCTCGGTGGGGCTGTTCACACTGGTGTCCGCCCCGGCCTCGGCCACCTCCTGGATGATCTCCATGCCCTTGACGATCTTTCCGAAGGGCGTGAAGAGCGGGTCCAGCGGCGTCTCGGCGTGGACGATGAAGAACTGGCTCCCGTTGGTGTCCGGTTCCACCGTGGCCATCGCCAGGGTGCCGACCGGGTACGTCGCGCCCGCCAGGTTCTCGTCCTTGAACTTGTAGCCCGGGCCGCCCTCGCCGTCGGTCTTGCTGCCGTCGGCCTTGGCCAGCGGGTCGCCGCACTGCAGGATGCCCAGGCCCACCACGGCGGCCTCGGTCAGGCGGTGGCACTTGCTGCCGTCGAAGAACTTCTGCTTGGCCAGGGAGACGAACGAGTTGACGGTGCAGGGCGCCTTCTTGGTGTAGAGCTCCACCTCGACCAGGCCGAGGGTGGTCTCCAGCCGCATCGTCCTGGCCTTGAGGTTCGGCTTGGCCGGGGGGAACTCGGCCTTCTTGACCTGGCCGGCCGTGTCCTCGACGTACTCACAGCGGATCTTGGCCGGGTCCGTCTCGACCGGCGTCGGCGTCGGGGCCGGCGGCTCCGTCGGCGGGGTGGAGATCGCGGGCGCGGCGGCCGACTTCGTCGGCTGGGCCGCGGTCTCCTGCTTGCCGGAGCCGCCCATCTGGGTGGCGGCCCAGGCGACACCGCCGACGACCACCGCGATGGCCACGATCACGGCCACGATGACTCCGCGCTTGGACCCGGACTCGGCGGTCGAGCGCTTGGCCTCCTGCCTCTCGCGATGCTCGCGCGCCAGCTCGTCCCGGCGGTCGTTGTCCGTCACGTTGAGCCCTCCTGAAACGATATTTCTGCCGATCGCAAAAGATATCGGCTTATCCGCAGAACGGTGGGCAACCGTAGCGGCAGCCGTATAAGGAGCATGTAACGGTTCGCGAGGTGGGGACCGTCACCGGTAGCCTTCGGTGTCACACCGTCATTCGTCTCCAGCCCCACAGCAGAGGACTTTCGTGCTCGTCGCCGGGTTTCCCGCTGGCGCCTTCGCCACCAACTGCTACGTCGTCGCTCCCGCCGCAGGCGAGGAGTGCGTGGTCGTCGACCCCGGCCAGAACGCCGTCGCCGAGCTCGACGAGGTGCTGCGCGAGCACCGCCTGAAGCCGGTGGCCGTGCTGCTGACGCACGGGCACGTCGACCACACCTGGTCGGTGGCCCCGGTCTGCGGGGCGCGGGACATCCCGGCCTGGATCCACCCGGACGACCGGGAGATGCTGGCCGACCCCGCCAAGGGCCTGTCGATGCAGGCCGGGCAGCAGCTCTTCGGCGGGCTGACGTTCACCGAGCCCGACGACGTGCGCGAGCTGTCGGACGGGGCCGTGCTGGACCTGGCCGGGCTGCGGCTGCGCGTGGACCACGCCCCCGGCCATACCAGGGGGTCGGTGACGTTCACGGCCCCCGACGCGAACGTGATGTTCTCCGGGGACCTGCTCTTCGCCGGCTCCATCGGCCGCACAGACCTCCCGGGCGGCGACTACGCCACCATCCTGCGCAGCCTGGCCCGCGTGTGCCTGCCGCTGCCGGACGACACGACCGTCCTGCCCGGCCACGGACCTTCGACCACGATCGGCCGCGAGCGCGCCGCCAACCCGTATCTCGCGAAGGCGGCGGGCGCGCCGACCCGCGACAGCGGGCCGACCAGGGGAATCTAGACACATGAGCTTTCAGGCCCCCAAGGGGGTTCCCGAGTACTACCCGCCGCGCTCGGCCACCTTCCTGGCCGTCCGCGCGGCCTTCGCCGAGGCAGCCCGCCGGGCCGGCTACGCCTACATCGAGACGCCGGTCTTCGAGGAGACCGAGCTGTTCGCGCGCGGCGTCGGGGAGTCCACCGACGTCGTGACCAAGGAGATGTACACCTTCGCCGACCGCGGCGGCCGCTCGGTCACGCTGCGGCCGGAGTTCACCGCGGGCGTCCTGCGCTCGGTCCTGGAGCACAACCTGCACACCGGGCAGCTCCCGGTGAAGCTGTGGACCACCGGGCCCGCGTTCCGCTACGAGCGCCCGCAGGCCGGCCGCTACCGCCAGCTCCAGCAGTTCGACGTCGAGGCGATCGGCACCGAGGACCCGGCGGTGGACGCCGAGACCATCGCCATCGCGTGGGAGGGCTACCAGGCGCTCGGGCTGACCCGGGTGCGCCTGCTGCTCAACACCCTCGGCTGCCGCCAGTGCCGCCCGGCCTACCGCACCGCGCTCCAGGAGTTCCTGCGCGGCCTGGACCTGGACGAGGCCACGCGCGAGCGCATCGAGATCAACCCGCTGCGGGTGCTCGACGACAAGCGCCCCGAGGTCCGCGAGCGGGTCGCGAACGCCCCGCTGATCACCGACCACCTGTGCGCCTCCTGCAAGGCCCACCACGACCGGGTCCGCGAGCTGCTGGCCGACCTGGGCATCCCGTGGGAGGACACCCCGCGCCTGGTCCGCGGCCTGGACTACTACTCCCGCACGACCTACGAGTTCGACCACCCGCTGCTGGGCGCGCAGTCCGGCATCGGCGGCGGCGGCCGCTACGACGGGCTGAGCGAGGACATCGGCGGCCCGCCGCTGCCCGGCATCGGCTTCGCCGTCGGCGTGGACCGCATCATGCTGGCCATCGAGGCCGAGGGCGCCGAGGTCGCCGTCCCTCCCCGCTGCGAGGTGTACGGCGTGCCGCTGGGCGAGGTGGCCGCGCGGCGGATGTTCTCGCTGGTCGGCGAGCTGCGCCGGGCCGGGGTCGCGGCCGACATGGCTTACGGCGGCAAGGGCCTCAAGGGCGCGATGAAGGGCGCGGACCGCTCCGGGGCGGCCTACGCGGTGATCCTGGGGGAGCGGGACCTGGAGGCGGGTACGGCCCAGGTGAAGGACATGGCGGGCGGCGAGCAGGCCGCGGTGCCGCTGGAAGAGATCGTGGAAACGTTGAAAGGAAGGCTGTCCCGATGATGCGCACCCATGAGGCGGGTACGCTCCGCGCCGAGCACGCCGGGACCACCGTGGTCCTGGCCGGCTGGGTGGCGCGCAGGCGCGACCACGGCGGGGTGGTGTTCATCGATCTGCGGGACGCCTCCGGCGTGGCGCAGGTGGTGTTCCGCGAGGACGAGCACGCCCACGAGCTGCGCGCGGAGTTCTGCGTGCGGGTGACCGGCGAGGTGCGGGTGCGGCCCGCCGGCAACGAGAACCCCGAGATCCCCACCGGCGCGATCGAGGTCGTCGCCTCCGAGATCGAGGTGCTCTCGGAGTCCGCGCCGCTGCCGTTCCCCGTGGAGGGCACGGTCGAGGTCAGCGAGGAGGTCCGCCTCAAGTACCGCTACCTCGACATGCGCCGGGCCGAGGTGGGCCGCGCCATGCGGGTGCGCTCGCAGGCGACCTACCTGCTCAACGACGTCATGCGCGAGCACGGCTTCGTGTACGTCGAGACGCCGGACCTGACCAGGTCCACCCCCGAGGGCGCCCGGGACTTCCTGGTGCCGGTGCGCCTGCAGCCCGGCAACTGGTACGCCCTGCCGCAGTCGCCGCAGCTCTTCAAGCAGCTCCTCATGGTCGGCGGCATGGAGCGGTACTACCAGCTCGCCCGCTGTTTCCGCGACGAGGACCTGCGCGCCGACCGGCAGCCGGAGTTCACCCAGATCGACCTGGAGATGTCGTTCGTCGACCAGGACGACGTCATGGCGGTCGGCGAGGACACCGTCGTACGGCTGTGGCGCGAGATCCTCGGCTACGAGATCCCGCGGCCCATCCCGCGCATGAGCTACCACGAGGCCATGCGGCGCTTCGGCACTGATCGGCCCGACCTGCGGTTCGGCGTCGAGCTGACCGACATGACCGAGTACTTCAAGGACACCGCCTTCCGGGTGTTCCAGGCCGAGCACGTCGGCGCGGTCGTCATGCCGGGCGGCGCGTCCCAGACCCGCAAGGAGCTGGACGGCTGGCAGGACTGGGCCAAGGCGCGCGGCGCCCGGGGCCTGGCCTACGTGCTCGTCCAGGAGGACGGCACGCTCGGCGGCCCGGTGGCCAAGAACCTGTCCGAGGCCGAGGTGTCCGGGCTGGCCGCCAAGGTCGGCGCCCGCCCCGGCGACTGCGTGTTCTTCGCCGCCGGCCGCACCGAGGACGCGCGCGGCCTGCTCGGCGCGGCGCGGCTGGAGATCGGCAGGCGCTGCGGGCTGATCGACGAGTCGGCGTGGGCGTTCGTCTGGGTCGTGGACTTCCCGATGTTCGAGCCGGTCGTGGACGAGAAGGGGAACGAGGTCGGCTGGACCGCGATCCACCACCCGTTCACCGGCCCCACCCCCGAGTGGGCCGACAACTTCCAGGACGACCCGGAGAACGCGCTCGCGCACGCCTACGACCTGGTGTGCAACGGCATGGAGCTGGGCGGCGGCTCGATCCGTATCCACAAGGCCGAGATGCAGCAGCGCGTCTTCGACGTGCTGGGCCTGTCCAAGGACGACGCGGAGAACAAGTTCGGCTTCCTGCTGGAGGCGTTCAAGTACGGCCCGCCGCCGCACGGCGGCATCGCCTTCGGCTGGGACCGCATCTGCATGCTCCTGGCCGGCGGCGAGTCGATCCGCGACGTCATCGCCTTCCCGAAGACGGCGTCCGGCTTCGACCCGCTCACGGGCGCGCCGACCCCGATCACGGCCGAGCAGCGCAGGGACGCCGGCGTCGACGCCCGCCCCAAGCAGCAGGCCAAGCCCGCCGAGGGCTGATCCGCCAGGCCGGAGCCGCGAGGCCCGCGAGTCCCTCCCGGACTCGCGGGCCTCACGCGTTTCGCGCGATCGATGTTCGCCGTTCCTCCGCGTCCCGCCGTTCCTCCGTCCGGGGCGGCCGCGCGCCGGGCGGCGGCGGGGGCCCGCGCCGGGCCGTACGCCACGGGGGTGGGGCGGGTGGGGAACCACGGACCCGGCACGTCCCACATGCCTCTGCTGACACGGCTCTGACCAGGCATTATGCCGTACTTGACCTTCCTCGTGGGGGCGGTATGCCGGACGGGGCGGGAACGCGGTGGGATGCCCCTTCCGCGTGGTTTGGTGGCTGCCTCATGAGCCATCGACCACAGGGGGATTCATGAAGATCCATCGTTCCGCGGCGCTGATCGCCGCCGGGGTGCTGTCCGCCGGGGTGCTCGCGGCGGCGCCCGCCTCGGCGGCGCCCGTGCCCGGATCCGTGCCCGCGACCACGGGGAGCGCGGCCGCCGCCTGGGCGTGCGCGTCCGGGTACTCCTGCTTCTACGACGGGCGGCAGGGGCAGAACCGCTTCTACGTCGCGCCGTCGTGCGGCCTGTTCGAGCTGGGCCGCATGACGCCGGCCCGCAACGACCGGCTGGGCTCGGTCCGCAACCGGACCAAGGCCCCGGTCTACCTGTTCGACTACGTCGGCGACGCCAAGTACGTCCAGGTCGGCAAGGTCGCCGCGAACACCCGCGTCACGCTCCCGGCGAGCGTGAACAACCGGGTGGACGCCGTCTTCGTCGTCTGCTGACGGGACGCCGGGGCGCACCCGGCGGCCCCGCGGGCGAGCGGAGGCGCACGGAAGCCGAAGGGCGGCAGGAGACAGGCACTGCCGCCCTTCTTCCATGTCCGGGGACCGTCCCCTCCCGTACGGCCTGGACGGGCGCGGGGCTCGCCGTACGGGGTCAGGGGTCAGGCGCGGCGGCCGAAGGCGGCCAGGAGGCGGGTCTGGGGATCGGCGGCGTCGGGGACGGGGACGCGGGCGGCGATGATCCCCGCGCGGCGGTAGGAGTCCTCCTCGCCCTCGAACCACTCGGCGCACGCCTCGACCAGCTCGGGGTCCAGGCGGTCGTCGGCTCCGATTCCGCGCGCCAGGTCCCATGTGTGGATGAGCGCGTCGGCGAAGAGCTGCCAGGCGTACTCCGTGCCGGGGGTGTCCCCGGCCGACAGGTGCACCGTGCGGCCGAGCGCCCCCTCAGCGCGCACCGCCTCGACCGCGCGGGGCGCGGCCTCCCGGAACCGGCGGACCGGGTCGTCGCCCAGCACGTCGCCGTCGTACCTGTCGCCGACCTCGGAGATCGTCCGCCCGGCGAACATCTCCGGCACCCACAGGGTCTCGGCGGTCATGTGGTTGACCAGGGCGCGCACATCCCACTCGGTGTCCGGCGTGGGCCGGGACCAGTCGCCGTCGCGGATCCGGCCCACCCGGATCTCGAAGCCGTCCATGGCCCGCCGGTACGCGTCGCGAACGTCCATCTCCACCGCCTCCCCGGGCCGCCCCCGGGTAAACCCCGGTCAGCGGGCGTCGCGCACCAGGGGGCCGCTGGTGAAGGGGCGGTCGTCGGCGAAGCCGAGCCGGTCGTACATCCGGCGGGCGACGTCGTTGCTCGCCCACAGGCCGAGCGTCACGGCGGGCCGCCCCTCGGCGAGGAGCGCGCGCGTCGCCCACGCCGTGACGGACGGGCCGTATCCCAGGCCGCGCACGTCCGGGTGCGCGCCGATGGCCGACAGGTGCGCGGGCGACCCGGCGGGGCCGCTGGTGTCGGCCAGGCAGGCCACGATCCGGCCGTGCTCGTCGCGGACGCCCGCCCAGCGCGCCGCGGCCGCCTCGCCCGGCCAGACCGAGGTGCCGGGGTTGGCCTCCTTGAGCAGCTCGATCAGCTCGGGGTGACTCTCCTCGCCCAGCCACTCGCCGCGCTCCTCGTGCGGCTGGAGCGGGGGAGGGGTGAGCGTGGAGCGGAAGTCCCAGTGACCGGCGCGCTCGAACCGCAGCGGGGCCGGGAGCGGCGTCCCGCGCGGCACCGTCGTCTCGGTCCCGTCCGGCAACTCGATCGCCGCGAGCAGCGCGGCCGCCGCCTCCGGCGGACCGAGCACGGCCAGCCGCCCGGTGTACTCCTCCCCGCCCACGCTGAGGAAGGCCACCGCGTCCTCGCCGCGCCAGGCGCCGTCCAGCCCGAGGCGGGCGCCGAGCCGTACGAACGGGTCGTCGCCGGTGATGCGCAGCAGTTCTTCCGGGGTGATCGAGACGGGAGGCATGGATAGAGATTATCCACCCATCTCGCCAGCCCTGACCCCTTCGCAGCGCTCTGTCCGTTGTGCGTACGGCGGGACTCAGGGAGCTCGGTGGGCTTGGTGGGCTCGGGGGGGCTCGGGGGGCTCAGGGGGCCGTGCGGGCGGCGAGGAAGGCGCGGGCCCCCTCGCGCCAGGTGAGGTCCAGGGCGGAGGAGTCGGGGAAGCGGCCGTCCAGCTCCAGGATGACCATGCCGTGGGCGAACGACCAGAGGGCCTGCGCGAGCTGGGGCTCCCCGCAGGCGAGGAAGAAGGGGGTCCCGGCCCACTCCTCCAGGCCCTCGGGCAGGGCCGCGCGGTTCAGCGGGCCGCCGGTGGACAGGCGGTAGAGGTTCGGGTGGGCGAGCGCCATCCGCCGGTACGCCCGCAGGACCGCCTCGACCGGATCGCCGGCCCCGTCGAGCGCGGCGTACAGGGCGGCGCCCATCTCGGCCAGCCCCTGCTCGATCAGGGCGGCCTCCACGGCCTCCTTGCCCTTCAGGTGCTTGTAGATCGAGGGGGCGCGCATGCCCAGGCGCTCGCCCAGGGCGCGCATGGTCAGCGCCTCGGGGCCCTGCTCCTCCAGCAGCTCCCGGGCCGCCTGGACGATCTCGGCGGCCCGGGGGGTGAGCTGGGTGCGGGCGGGCTGGGGCGTGAGCGCGGTGGGGGCGTGCCGGCCTTGGCTCATGGGCTCAATTGTGGCGGGCGGCGGCGGGTCAGCGGGCCTCGGCACGGGCCTTGAGCGCCTCGTTCATCGCCGTGAAGCCGTCGCGGACGTCGAGCTGCGACCCGGCGAAGGGGACGAGGACGCCGGTGAAGGTCTCGCCCTGCGTCAGGCGCACGCGGCCGGGGCCGAGGGGCTCGATGAGGAAGTAGTGCTCGCCGTCCACGATGCCCGGGATCCCGAACCGGCCGATCCAGCGCAGCTCGCGGCCCGGCTCGGCGGTGAGGACGACGGGGCTGAAGTCCATCGAGCCGGTGCGGTTGACCAGCCGGTTGCGCAGCCGCTCGCCCTCGGCGGGGGTGCCCTCGGAGCGGACGATGAACGGGTTCCACTCCGGATAGGCCGGAAGGTCCGTGAGGATCTCCCAGACCCGGGCGGCGGAGGCGTCGATCTCGACGGCGGTCCTGATCGTGTGCGGCCGGAGCCGGGTCCACAGGTACAGGCCGCCGACCACGAGGACGAGGACGGCGAGGACGCTGATCGTGATCTTCATCGGGGGCTCCCGGCGAGTTGGCTAACGTTGTTAGCCAGACTCTAGGCTAACAGCGTTAGCCTGACAAGCCCCGAACCGGTCGGGCCTGCGGCCCGTGATGAGGGACGAGCCCCCTGGAGGGCGAGACCCGCGGAAACGGAGCCCCGATGCCCGACGAGATCCTGGGCCTGCCGGCCCACCCCCTCGTGGTCCACGCCGCCGTCGTCCTGGTCCCCCTGCTGGCCGCGGCCGCCCTGGCGTACGCCGTCCTGCCCCGCCTCCGCCCCCACCTCGCCCGGCCGCTGGCCGCGCTGGCCCTGGCCGCCCCCGCCGCCGCCTGGGCCGCCAGGCTCACCGGCGAGGAGTTCAAGGCGGACTTCGCCACCGCGCCCCCGCCGCTGGCCGCCCAGATCGCCGCCCACCAGCTCCACGGCACCCTCACCGCCTGGTCCGCCCTCGCCCTGGCCCTCCTGTCCCTCGCGCTCCTGGCCCCGCCCCGCCCCGCCGTACGCCGTGGGCGCGGCGCGGGCGTCCCCCGCCTCGCCGGTGCCGGCGTCCCGGCCGCGGATCCGGTACGCCCGGGGGCCAGCGCGGGGGCCGGTGCGGGGGCCGGTGCGGGGGCCGGCGCGGCGCCGCGCGAGGCGGGCGGGAGCGCCGGGACCGGGGCCGGGCCGGGCGGCCGGGCGAGCGTGGCGGCGGCCGGAGGTGAGCGGGTGACCCGGGCCGCCCCGGAAACACCGCGGGCGGGCCGGGGAGGCGGGCGGCGGGGGCTGGTGGCGCGGGTTCTGGTGGGAGCCGCGGGGGCCGGGCTCGCGGCGGCCGCGGTGGCGGCGACGGGATGGTGGGCCGGGGGCGGGCCCGCCGTGGCGGCGCTCGGCGGGGCGGTGGCGGTGGCCGGATCGGTGGTGCCGGGGACGCGGCGGATCGTGCTCGTGGGGGCCGTCGTGGTGGCGCTGGCCTGCGGCGTTCACGTCGCGCGGGCCGGACATTCGGGAGCTGTGGCGGTTTGGGGGGATTCTTCGGGCTCTGCGGGGTAAGCGGGGGGACGTGGGTGCCGCAGCGACGATCAAGGACCGATACAGGCTGGTCGAGCGCCTCGCGGCCGGGGGCATGGGAGAGGTCTGGCGGGCCGAGGACGGGCTGCTGGAACGCCCCGTGGCCGTGAAGGTGCCCCGGCCCGAGCACGCGGACGACGTGGAGTTCCGCTTACGGTTCCAGCGCGAGGCCCGGCACGCGGCCGCGCTGTCCCATCCCGGCGTGGCCCAGGTGTACGACTACGGGGAGGGGCCGCCCCGGCCGTGGCTCGTGATGGAGTACGTCCGGGGGGAGTCCCTGGCCGCGATCCTGGCGCGGGAGGGGCGCCTCGCGGTGGACCGCACGCTGGACATCGTGGCGCAGACCGCCGAGGCGCTGGCCGCCGCGCACGCCGCCGGGCTCGTGCACCGCGACGTCAAGCCGGGGAACCTGCTGATCACCGGCTCCGGCACGGTCAAGGTGACCGACTTCGGCATCGCCTGGGCCTCCGACGCCACCCCGCTCACCCGCACCGGGACCCTCGTCGGCACGCCGCTCTACCTGTCGCCGGAACAGGCCGCCGGGCGCGCGGCCACCACCCTCAGCGACATCTACAGCCTCGGCGTCATCGCCTTCCAGTGCCTCAGCGGCTCCCCGCCCTTCGTCGGCAACCCGGCGGCGGTCGCCCTGGCCCACCGCGACCAGCCGCTGCCGCCGCTGCCCGCGGACGTCCCGGAGCCCGTGCGCGGGTTCGTCGCCGCGCTCACCGCCAAGCATCCGGGGGCCCGTCCCGGCGACGCGCACACGGTCGCCGCCTGGGCCCGCGCCCTCCTCGCCGTCCTCCCGTCCACGGCGGCGGGCCCCCGCCGTGCCTCGGCCCCCGGCCTCCTGAGCCGCCCCGGCCCGGTCCCGTCGCCCCGCACGCCCGGCCCCGCCCTCCCGTCCGCGGGCCCGCCGTCCACCGGCTCCGCGGCGCCGGCGGACGCCCTCCCGCCCACCGGCCCCGCCACGTCCGCGGTGGACCTCCCGCCGGATGACGGGCACCGCCCGGATGCGCCGTCCACCGGCTCCGCGGCCCCGATCCCGGCCGCGGACTCCGCCCCGCCGGGCCCGCGGCCGTCCGGTCCCGCGATGCCGCGCGAGGGCGGGCCGCTCTCGGGGTACCCCGTGTCCCCGGACGGAGCCGGGACCGCCGGCGCCGCGGCCGTCCGGGACGCGAGCGTCACCGGCTCCGCCGCACCCGGCGGCGGCCTTCCGTCCACCGGCTCGGTCGCCGCGACCGCCGCCCACCCGAGCGTCCCCGGTCCGGGGCCCGTTCCCCCGGCGGGAGAGGTCCCCGTCTCCGGCGGAACGGCGGGCGCGGGCGGCCGGCGCCCGGCCGTACGGCGGCGCGGGGCGGGGGAGCCCCGGCGGCGCGCGTGGTTCCGGCGCGGGCGGGCGGGGGAGCCCCCGGCGTACGCGGGGGCCTGGGGGACCGGCGGGGATCCGGCGGAGGAGCACCGGCCGGTCGTGCGCGGCGGGAGCAGCCCCGTGGACCGGGCGGTGCGGCTGCTGGCCGCCTCGGTGACGACCGCGCTGGTGGCGGGGGCGCTGGGGTTCCTCTCCGCGCCCGAACCCGTGGCGGGGCCGGGACCCGCGCCGCTGCCGATGGTCGTGCGGACCCCGCCGCCGGACGCCGCCACCCCGCCCGCGGCCGTACCGGTGAAGTCGGACAGGCGCGGCGGCGCCGGGCGGCCGGCGACGGAGAGCCGGAAGGAACACGGCTCCGGCGGCCACCGCGGCGACCGGGCCGAGCCCCGCCCGCCGGGCGGCGACCGGCGCGGCGGGCCCGACCTCCCCAGGCAGCCCGGCGGGAAGGACAAGGGAGACAAGGGCGACAAGGGTGCGCGGGACTGGAAGGACGGCAAGGGCCGGAGCTGGGACGACCGCGACGGGCGCGAGGACGGGCGCGGCGGCGACGCCGGTCACGGGGACTCCGGCCCCGGTGACGGCGGCGACCGGGGCGGACGCGGCGGCCAGGACGACCGCGGGGGCAAGGGCGGGCGCGGCGGCCAGGGTGAACCCGGCGGCCCCGGGCGCGGGGCGGACGCGGCCTGATCGTCCTCCTCGTGGCGGGAGGTAGGGTCGGCGCGTGGCAAAGGGAGTACCGGAACAGTCCGACAGCCTGTTCGACACGGCGGCCGAGGAGGCGGAGCAGGCCCAGGCGCCGCTCGCGGTGCGGATGCGCCCGCGGAACCTGGACGAGATCGTGGGGCAGGGGCACCTGCTCGGGCCGGGGACGCCGCTGCGCAAGCTGGTCGAGGGCGAGGCGCCCATGTCGCTGTTCCTGTGGGGGCCGCCGGGCACCGGCAAGACCACGATCGCCTACGTCGTCGCGCGGCAGACCAGCCGCCGGTTCACCGAGATCTCGGCCGTCAGCGCGGGCGTGAAGGACGTGCGCGCGGCGATCGACCAGGCCCGCCGCGAACTGGGCATGACCGGCCGCCAGACGGTGCTGTTCGTGGACGAGGTGCACCGTTTCAACAAGGCCCAGCAGGACGCCCTGCTGCCCGCCGTGGAGAACCGCTGGGTCACGTTCATCGGCGCGACCACCGAGAACCCCTTCTTCTCGGTCATCTCGCCGCTGCTGTCCCGCTCGCTGCTGCTGACCCTCCACTCCCTCACCGAGGACGACGTCCGCGCCGTCGTCGAGCGCGCCGTGGCCGACGAGCGCGGCCTGGCCGGGCGGGCGCGGCTCGCGCCGGACGCCCTGGACCACCTCGTACGGCTGGCCGGGGGCGACGCCCGGCGCTCCCTGACGTACCTGGAGGCGGCCTCGCTGCTCAGCGCCGACATCACGGTCGAGGTGCTGGAGAAGGCCGTGGACAAGGCGGCCGTGCGCTACGACCGGCAGGGCGACCAGCACTACGACGTGATCAGCGCGTTCATCAAGAGCATGCGCGGCTCGGACGCGGACGCCGCCGTGCACTACCTGGCGCGCATGATCGAGGCGGGGGAGGACCCCCGGTTCATCGCCCGCCGCATCGTGATCTTCGCGAGCGAGGACGTGGGCATGGCCGACCCCACCTGCCTGCAGGTCGCGGTCGCGGCGGCGCAGGCGGTGGAGTTCATCGGCCTGCCCGAGGGCCAGATCAACCTGACCCAGGCCGTGATCCACTGCGCGCTGGCCCCCAAGTCCAACGCGGTCGTGAAGGCGATCGGCGCGGCCGTCTCCGACGTACGGCGGGGCCTGATCGGGCAGGTCCCGAACCACCTCCGCGACGCCCACTACCCGGGGGCGCGGAAGCTGGGCCACGGCGAGGGCTACCAGTACCCCCACGACTCCCCGAACGGCCTGGTGCGCCAGCAGTACGCCCCGGACGAGATCCAGTCCCGCACGTACTACGAGCCCACGACCCACGGCGCGGAGTCCCACTTCGGCGAGCGCTGGTCCAAGATCCGCCCCTACCTCCGCGGCGAGAAGCGCGCCTGAACCGCGGGAAGCGCGCCTGATCTACTTTGTAAAGGCGCTGGGTTGTGACATCTCTCCAGGCCCGAATCACGGGCCCGGAGACCCATCAGCGTCAGGCGGGCACGCCGTCCTTGTAGGCCGCCCCGAAGTGGGCGGTCGCGGCGCGCTCGGCCTGGGCGAACCAGCCGGCGATCTCGGCCGTGCCGTGCCTCGGGAGGCGGGCGGTGGCCTCCCTGACGCGCGACAGGGACGCCTCGGCGCGGCCGCGCAGCGCGGTCAGGTCCACGCCGACGAGCCGCCCGTCGCGCTTGCGGAACCGGCCGTCCACCAGGACGGTGTCCACGTCGGCGGCGGTGGACTGGAGCACGACGGACCCGACCGGGTGGCTGGAGGGCACCAGCCCGAGCCGCGGCCGGACCACGATGAGGTCGGCCTTCTTGCCCGGTGTGAGAGAGCCGACCAGGGACCCCATCCCCAGGGTGTCGGCGCCGTTGACGGTGCCCCAGGCCAGGGCGTCGCGCGTGGTCAGGCCGATCGAGAAGGGCATGGTGCCGGTGCGGTGCACCTCGGCGTTGTCCAGGGCGCGCTGGAACTGGAGCCCGAGCCGCATCTGCGAGAACAGGTCCCCGGAGCCCACGCAGACGATGTCGGTGCTGACGGCGGGCGCGATCCCGGCCTCGGCGGCGGCGCGGAACGGCGGGAAGCCCATGCCCATCTGCATCTCCGTCTCGGGCGCGATGGTGACCTTCGCGCCGGTGCCGGCCAGCAGACGCCACTCCTGGTCGTTGAGGGCGGGGCAGTGGATGTGGACGTGGCCGGGCCGCAGCAGGCCGTGGTCGTTCAGCTCGCGCAGGCCCTTGAGCAGGATCGACGTCGTGGCGGCGGCGGTGTGGGAGGAGACGACCAGGCCGAGGTCGCCGGCCAGCCGGATCTCGGCGGCGGTGTGCGCGAACGGCACCGTGCCGAAGTCGCTGAGCAGCATGCCCATCCGGATCAGGGCGTCGTCGGAGGCCAGGCGGGCGGAGCGCAGCCGCTCGGCGTCCTTGAGCCGGTCGGCGTGGCCGGCGAAGCCGGGAGGCTGGAAGTCGTACGCCTGCATGCCGTACGCGTAGACGGCGCGGATCCCGGCCTCGGTCAGGCCGTCCACGGCGGCCTCGGCGTGGTCGGGCGTGTTCACGCAGTCGCAGCAGTCCATGATCGTGGTCACCCCGGCGTCGAGCGCCTCGACGGCGCCGACCAGGGCGGCCGTGCCGAGGTCGCCGGCCTGGAGGATGGAGCCGGTGCCGTAGAAGGTTGAGGCCAGGAACTCCGGCAGGGACATGTCGGCGGAGATCGCGCGCATGAGCGACATCCAGGTGTGCCGGTGGCTGTCGACCATGCCGGGGAGCACGAACGCGCCGGTGGCGTCGACGACCTCGGCGTCCACGCCGGCGAACTCGGCGGCGTCGCGCGCCACGGCCGCGATGCGGTCGTCCTCGATCAGGACGGCCCCGCCGGGCAGGTCGCCGAGGTCGTTGTCCATGCTGATGACGTGTCCGCCGGTCACGACGGTGCGGGCGGCGCCCATGTTGCCTCCAGGGGGTGAGTAGGGCACATGCTCTCCCCCCGCCCGGGGGCGCGGTAATACCGTTTCGCGGCCGGTGGATACCCGGGCGGGTATATCGGCACCTCAGGCGGCAAGGGCGGGGCCCGGGCGGGCGGCTATAGCGGCCCGGTGATAGCGGCGGCGGCAAGCGGTATTGGATGCGCGCCGCCGGGTGGCGGGAGGCTGGGGGCCGGAATCCTGGAGGAGTGGACATGAAGACCACGGTCATCGACGGCCGCCCGATCGACTACGACATCACCGAGCCGGCCGCGGGCGCCCCCGAGGGGCCGGCCCTGCTCCTGCTCAGCGGCTGGTGCCAGGACCACCGGCTGTTCGACCTGGTGCTGCCGCTCCTGGCGCGGGACCACCGGGTGATCCGGGCCGACTGGCGTTCGCACGGGTCGGACCGGACGCTGGAGGGGGACTTCGGCGTGGCCGAGCAGGCGTCGGACGTCATCGCGCTGCTGGACGAGCTGGGCGTGGAGCGGGTGGTGCCGGTCTCGACCTCGCACGGGGGCTGGGCCAACCTGGAGATCTGCGGCCGGCTCGGGACCGGCCGCGTGCCGCGCGCGGTGGTGATCGACTGGCTGCTGACGCGGCCCGCCCCGGAGTTCGCGGAGGGGCTGCGGCTGGGCGCCGATCCGGAGCGGTGGCGGGAGGGGCGGCAGGGGCTGTTCGACACCTGGCTCGCGATGGCCGACTGCCCGCCGGTGAAGCGTCATCTGGACGAGGAGATGGCCGGGTTCGACCCGGAGTTGTGGCGGCTGTCCTGCCGGGTGATCGCGGACGCGTACGCCACGCACGGGTCTCCGCTCGAGCGCATGCGGGAGATCGGGCCGCGGCCGATCGCGCACCTGTTCTCCCAGCCGGGGGAGGAGTCCTACCTGCGGGCGCAGGAGGAGTTCGCCGCGCGCGATCCGTGGTTCGAGCCGCATCGGCTGGGCGGCCGGACGCACTTCCCGACGCTGGAGTCGCCGGAGGCCGTGGCCGAGCGCGTCACGGCGTTCGTGGCGGCGGGCGAGCGGTGAGCGCGGTGGCCGGGGGCGGCGTGTTCGCCGGGGACGGGGTGTCCTCGTGGGACGGGGTGTTCGCCGGGGGCACGGACGAGGAACTGGACGACGCCTACAACGTGCGGCGCCGCGCCGGTGCCGAGTCGTTCGCGCGTCACATGCGCCGGTACCGGTCGGAGTCGGAGGCGGCGGTGGCCGGGCTGCCCGGGTTCCCCGGGGTGGTGTACGACGAGGTGAGCGGGGAGCGGCTGGACGTGTGGGGGGCGCGGGGCGGCGAGGCGCGCCCGGTGTTCGTCTTCCTGCACGGGGGGTACTGGCGGGCGCTGTCCCGCGAGGACTCGGCGTTCATGGCGCGGGCGCTGGACCGGGAGGGGGTGGCGACGGTCGTCCCCGACTACACGCTGGCGCCGGCGGTGACGCTGGAGGAGATCGTGCGGCAGGTGCGGGCGGCGGTGGCCTGGGTGTACCGGCGCGGAAGCCGGTTCGGGCTGGATCCGGAGCGGATCGTGGTGGGCGGCAGTTCCGCGGGCGGGCATCTGGCGGGCATGGCGATGGCGGACGGCTGGCAGGCGGGGTTCGGCGTGCCGTCGGACGTGGTCAAGGCGGGGATGCCGGTCAGTGGCCTGTTCGATCTGCGCCCGCTCACCCGGGTGTACGTCAACGAGTGGCTCGGGCTGGACCTGGAGCGGGCGGCGGCGCTCAGCCCGGGGTTGCTGCCGCGGCGGGAGTGCCCGGCCGTGGTCGCGGTGGCCGAGCACGACGGGCCGGGGTTCCTGGAGCAGTCGCGGTGGTTCGCGCGCCGCTGGGCGGGGGCGGAGCCGCTGGTGTGCGCGGGGCGTGATCACTATGACGTGGTGCTCGACCTGGCGGACGGGGAGGCGGCGATCACGCGGGCGTTGCTGGGGCTGGTGCGGTCGCTGCCGGCGGGGGGATGATCTCGGCGGCTGCGCGGCGGAGGTGGTCGAGCATGAGGTGGGCGGAGGGGGTGAGGGGGCGCTGGGCCGGGAGTGTGACGCCGACCTGGCGGCGCACGTGTTCGAGGGGGACGGGGAGCGGGGCCAGGTTCTCGTCGGTGCGGGCGACGAGCTCGGGCAGGGCGGCGATCATGTCGGTGTCGCGGAGCAGGGTGCGGACGGTGAGGATCGAGGTGCACTCGACCACGTCGGCGGGCAGCGGCAGGCCGGCGGCGTGGAAGACCTGTTCCAGTTCGCGGCGCAGGGAGGTCTGCTCCAGGGGGAGGACCCAGGGGTGGGCGAGGAGGTCGGCGAGGGTGCTCGCGGTCTCCGCCGGGTGACCGCGCCGGGCGACCAGGCGCACGGGCTCGCCGTACAGGGTGATCTGGCGCAGCCCGGGGAGGTCCTCGATGGGGTTGAGGCGGCCCAGGATCAGGTCGATCTCGCCTTCGAGCAGGCGGGGGACCTGGACGTCGAAGGTGGCTTCGCGGATCACCACGCGGACGCCGGGGCGGTCGCGTTTGAGGGCGGCGATGGCGCGGGGGAGGAGCACGTTCGAGCCGGCGAGCAGGGTGCCGACGGTGACGGTGCCGACGCGGGCGTCGGCCAGGCCCTCGATGCGTTCGCCGGCGCGGCGGAGTTCGGCGAGCACGGAGCGGGCGTGGGCGGAGAAGGCCTCGCCGAAGACCGTGGGGGCCATGCCGCGGGGGCCGCGGGTGAACAGTTCGACGCCCAGGATGCGCTCGACCTCGCGCAGGCTGCGGGTGGCGGCGGGCTGGGCGAGGTGGAGGTGTTCGGCGGCGCGGACCACGCTGCCGTGGTCGGCGATGGCGGCCACCAGGACCAGGTGCCGGAGTTTGAGGCGGCCGTTGAGGAGGTCGATCGTGCGCATTCCCCACAGGTATCACGATCCGGTCATGGCTCCGCCCGGCCGTACGTCTGAAATGTCATAGGAGGAGGAGATCGCCGTGATCGCTCTGGTTCGTGTGGGGAGCGGGGGGTGAGGGAACGTCTATGGGCGGGAGGCGACGATGGAACTGACCGTGACGCCGCGCGACGGGCTCTACGGGCCCTCCTCCGTCACCTGGCGGGTGCACACCGAGCCGATCCTGTGGGTGGCGGGCGTGCGGGCGCTCTACCTCCAGGCGCTGCATCCGCGCACGATGCGCGGCACGGCCCAGAACTCCCTGCTCATGGATCCCGAGCACGCCTGGTCGCGGTTCCAGCGCACGGTCGCGTTCGTGGGCGTGCGGACGTTCGGCACGCGGGCGCAGGTCGAGCGGGCCGCCCGGCGCGTGCGGATGATCCACGCGCGGCTGCGGGGGCTCGACCCGGACACGGGCGAGATCTACCGCCTGGACGACCCGGAGAACCTGCTGTGGGTGCACTGCGGTGAGATCGACTCCTATCTGGACGTCGCCCGCCGCGCCGGGGTGCCGCTGACCGACGCCGAGGCGGACGCGTACGTCGACGAGCAGCGCCGCTCGGCGGAGGTGGTCGGCCTGGACCCGGCGCTGGCGCCCGGGAGCGTGGCCGAGCTGGCCGCGTTCTTCGACGGGATGCGGCCGCGGCTGCACGCCTGCGCCGAGGCCAGGGAGGGGCTGCGCCGCTCGTTCAACCCGCCGCTGCCGCGCGTCCTGCTGCCGCTCAAGCTGGGCCCGCTGCCGGCGCTGGGCGCGCTCGCGTTCGCCACGCTCCCGCCGTGGGCGCGGGCCATGTACGGCACGCCGGGCAGCGCCGCGACCGACGTGGGCGCCACCGCCGCGCTGCGCGCCCTGCGGCGGGCCACGCTGCGCATCCCGGCCCGGCTGGCGTCCCCGGAGATCCGCGAGGCGCGCCGCCTCATGCGCGAGGCCGCGGCCCCGTCCCTGCCCCTGGCCTCCTGACCCCGCCGCCGCCCGCGCCGCCTGTCCCCGCCGCCCGTCCGCGCCGGTCGTGGCCGGGCCCGCCGTACGGCGTGAGCGGGGGCGGCGGGCGTCGTCCAGGGCGCGGGCGGGCCGCCGGGCGGAGGCCGTACCCCGAGGGCCGTACGCCGCGAGGGCGGCAGGCCGCGTGAGCCGTACGGCGCGTGACCGCGTGAGCCGTACGGCGGGAAGGGCGGGCCGGGAGCCGGCGGGCGCGGTGCGGCGCGGCCGGGGGGCGGGTCTGGCGGGGGCCAAGAGCGGGCAAAGGGCGGGCGGGGGAGCGGCGGTGTGGGCCGGGGCGGGTTATATGCCGCGATCGAATGTGGCGAGACACGATAGGGTCGGTGGATCCACCCACCCGATCCGGGATCACCTATGAGGGGACGGATCCGAGCATGCTTACCGCTGGAGAGGTAGTCGGCCTGATCGTCGCCGTGTTCTGGGCGATTCTGGTCAGCTTCCTTGCCTACGTGCTGGTCAAGCTCGCGCGGCTGCTGACCGAGACCACCAAGATGGTGTCGGACCTGGGCGAGCGCGCCGCCCCGCTGCTCGACGACATGACGATGACGGTGGCCGAGACCAACCGGCAGCTCGTGCAGGTCGACGCCATCGCGCACAACGTCAAGGGTGTGACGGCCACGATGGCCGGGCTGACCGGGCTGGTCTCGGCGGTGGCCACCGGCCCGCTGGTCAAGCTCGCCGCGTTCGTGCACGGAGTGCGGGAGGCCCTGGCCGGCCGCCGCGTGCCGGAGGTGCGGCGGGTGCGCGTGCGGGCGGTGCCCGAGCCGAGGATCCCGGCCGGCCGGCGCGCCATCGCCGCCGGGCCCAGGGGCGGGCGAGCTACCGGCGCCCCCCGGGGCGAGGTCCGCGGATCGGGGGGCCGGCGATGATCCGGCGCCTGTTCTACATGTCCCTGGGCGCGGCGATCGCCGTGTGGACGATGCGCAAGCTGCAGGCCCTGACGCCGGGGAGCCTGGCCCAGCGGGCCGCGGACCAGGCGGTGGGCCGGGCGAGAGACCTCCGCCTGCTCGCCGGGGACGTGCGGGCCGCGATGCGCGAGCACGAACTCGAACTCCGGGAGGCGCTACCCTCGCCTCCCACCGGAACCTCCGGATATCCCGAAAACACCGAGACTGACGTAAAGGATGGCCGCTGAGATGGAGTCGGCAGAGATCGTACGCCGCTTCCTGCGCTTCTTCGAGGAGCGCGGGCACACGGTCGTGCCCTCGGCCAACCTGATCGCCGAGGACCCGACCCTGCTTCTGGTGCCGGCGGGCATGGTGCCGTTCAAGCCCTACTTCCTCGGCCAGCAGAAGCCGCCCTACACCAAGGCCGCCAGCGCGCAGAAGTGCGTGCGCACGCCCGACATCGACGAGGTCGGCAAGACCACGCGGCACGCGACGTTCTTCCAGATGCTGGGGAACTTCTCCTTCGGGGACTACTTCAAGGAGCAGGCGATCCCCTACGGCTGGGAGCTGCTCACCAGGCCCGAGTCCGAGGGCGGGTTCGGCATCCCCGAGAGCAAGCTGTGGGTGACCGTCTACGGCGACGACGAGAAGGTCATCGACACCGAGGCGCGGGACATCTGGCACAAGAAGGTGGGCGTGCCGCTGGACCGCATCCAGCGCCGCGGCATGGTCGACAACTTCTGGTCGATGGGTGTGCCGGGGCCGTGCGGGCCGTGCTCGGAGATCTACTTCGACCGCGGTCCGGAGTACGGCCGCGAGGGCGGGCCCAACGCCGACGAGAACCGCTACATCGAGCTGTGGAACCTGGTGTTCATGCAGTACGAGCGGGGCCCGGGCCCGGGCAAGGAGGGTTACCCGATCCTCGGGGAGCTGCCGGCCAAGAACATCGACACCGGCATGGGCCTGGAGCGCCTGGCGGCGGTCCTGCAGGGCGTCGACAACATCTACGAGATCGACACGACGTACAAGATCCTGGACCGGGCGGCGGAGCTGACCCACACCCGGTACGGCCGGGACGCGCGCGCCGACGTGTCGCTGCGGGTGGTGGCCGACCACGTCCGCTCGGGCGTGATGCTGGTCAACGACGGCGTGATGCCGGGCAACGAGGGCCGCGGCTACGTGCTGCGCCGCATCCTGCGCCGGGCGATCCGCAACCTGCGCCTGCTGGGCGCGGGCGACGACCGGTACATGCACGAGCTGACCGACACGGCGATCGCGGCGCTGGGCGAGCAGTACTCCGAGCTGCGGACCGACGCGGGCCGCATCCACACGGTGATCGACGCCGAGGAGGCGTCGTTCCTGTCCACGCTGCGCACCGGCACGGCGATCTTCGACGCGGCGGCGGAGGAGACCAAGCGCAAGGGCGCGAAGACGCTGGGCGGCGACCAGGCGTTCCAGCTCCACGACACCTACGGCTTCCCCATCGACCTCACGCTGGAGATGGCGGCCGAGCAGGGCCTGTCGGTGGACGAGGAGGGCTTCCGCCGGCTGATGGCCGAGCAGCGGCAGCGCGCCAAGGCCGACGCGGCGGCGAAGAAGAGCGGCAACGCCGACATCACCGCCTACGCCGACATCCTCGGCTCGCACGGCAACTCGCTGTTCCTCGGCTATGACATGGTCTCGGCCGAGGCGTCGATCGTGGGCCTGCTGGCCGGCGGTCTCGGGCAGCCGGCGGTGGGCGAGGGCGACGTGGAGGTCGTGCTCGACCGCACCCCGTTCTACGCCGAGGGCGGTGGCCAGCTCGCCGACCAGGGCGTGATCCGCACGCACTCGGGCGCGGTGATCGAAGTCGTGGACGTCCAGTCGCCGATCACCGGGCTGGTGGTGCACAGGGGCAAGGTGCGCGACGGCGTGGTCCACGTGGGCGACCAGGTCCTGGCCGAGATCGACGTGGAGCGTCGGCGGGCGATCTCCCGTTCGCACTCGGCGACCCACCTGGTCCACGCGGGGTTCCGGCGGGCGCTGGGCGAGTCGGCCGCGCAGGCGGGCTCGGAGAACTCCCCGGGCCGGTTCCGCTTCGACTTCACCTCCCCGGGCGCGGTGCCCGCCTCGGTGCTGCGGGACGTGGAGCAGGAGGTCAACGAGGTCCTGATCCGCGACTACGAGGTGCGGGCGTCGGTGATGTCCCAGTCCGAGGCGCGGGCGATGGGCGCGCTGGCCATGTTCGGCGAGAAGTACGGCGAGGAGGTCCGGGTCGTCGAGATCGGCGACTACTCCCGTGAGCTGTGCGGTGGCACGCACGTGGCGCGGTCGGGCCAGCTCGGCCTGGTCAAGGTGCTGGGCGAGTCCTCGATCGGCGCGGGCGTGCGGCGGGTCGAGGCGCTGGTCGGCGGGGACGCGTTCCGCTTCCTGGCGCGGGAGAGCGTGCTGGTCTCGCAGATCAGCGACGCGCTGAAGGTCCGGCGCGAGGAGCTGCCCGAGCGGGTCGAGGGGATCGTCTCCCGGCTGCGCGCGGCCGAGAAGGAGCTGGAGCGGCTGCGCTCGGCGCAGGTGCTGGCGATGGCCGGCGAGCTGGCGGACAAGGCCGCCGACGTGAACGGCGTGGCCGTGGTGACGCACCGGGTCGGCGACGGGATCGGCGCCGACGACCTGCGCAAGCTCGCGCTGGACGTGCGTGGGCGCTTCCCGGCGGACCGCCCGGCCGTGGTGGTCGTGGCGGGCGTCCCCAAGGACCGCCCGGTGGTCGTCGCGGCGGTGAACGAGTCCGGAAGGTCCCGTATGCTCAAGGCCGGTGAGCTGGTCGGTGTCGCGGCCAAGGCTCTCGGCGGCGGCGGCGGCGGCAAGGACGACGTCGCCCAGGGCGGCGGCGCTCGCCCGGAGGCCATCGGAGACGCGCTTCGTGCCGTCGAGGAGGTCATCGGTCAGCGCGTGGGCGCCTGACCGGACCGGTTCGAGGACTCGAGGAGCGAGTGAGACACGGCACGAGGCTCGGCGTCGACGTAGGCAGCGTGCGGATCGGCGTGGCCCGCAGCGACCCTTCGGGGTTGCTCGCGGTGCCCGTCGAGACCGTCCCGCGCGGGCGCGGCGACGTGGACCGGATCGCGGCCATCGCGGCCGAGTACGACGCGGTCGAGGCGCTGGTGGGTTTGCCCGCCTCGCTGTCGGGCAGGGAAGGCCCGGCCGCCGCGGCCGCGCGCGAGTTCGCCGCCGCCGTGGCGGCGCGGCTCGACCCGCTGCCCGTGCGGCTGGTGGACGAACGCCTGAGCACGGTCAGTGCCGAGGCGTCACTGCGTGCCAGTGGCGTCAAGGGCAGGGACCGGCGTAAGGTCGTCGATCAAGCGGCGGCGGTCGTGCTGCTGCAGACCGCACTCGACGCGGAACGGTCGACCGGCCGTCCGCTTGGGGAGATCGTCCAGGTGACCCGATGAGCGACATGGGTCTCGGGTTCCTGCGGGATGAGGACGACGAGCCGCCCGCGCGCAGATCGCGGGGGCGGTCGGGCCGGTCCCGCGGCCGCGGCCCGCGCGGCGACGCGCGCGAGCCGTACGACCCGCCCCGCAACGGCGGGAACGGCCGCGGTGGCGGCAACGGCGGCCGGAACGGGCGGCGGGGCCGGCGGCGGCGGCGCAAACGCGGCGGGATCGCGCCGTTCATCGCGATCGTGGTGCTGCTGGCCATCCTCGGCGGCGCCGGGTACGGCGGGTACAAGTTCCTGACGACCTACGTGGTGCCGCCGGACTACGAGGGCGCGGGCACGGGTGAGGTCGCGTTCACGATCAAGCCCAAGGAGAACGCCACCCAGATCGGGCAGAACCTGGTCAAGCAGGACGTGGTGGCGAGTGTGCGGGCGTTCACGCGCGCGGTGGACCAGGCCAGCATGGGCTCGGCGCTGCAGCCGGGTGAGTACAAGCTGCGCAAGCGCATGGCGGCGGCCGAGGCGGTCAAGGCGCTCGATCCCAAGCTGCGCCAGCGCATCATGGTGACCATCCCCGAGGGCAAGCGCCTGGCCCAGGTCGTGAAGATCCTGGCCGAGCAGACCGGCAAGCCCGAGGAGGAGTTCAAGCGGGCCGCCCAGTCGCGGGCGGGGCTGGGGCTGCCGTCGTACGCCAGGCGGCTGGAGGGGTACGCCTTCCCCGACACCTACGAGATCGAGCCCAAGGAGACCCCCAAGGACATCCTGCGGGACATGGTCAAGCGGTTCGACCAGGCGGCGGAGAACCTCGACCTGGTCGAGGGGGCCAAGCGGGTGAAGCTGAAGCCCGAGCAGGTGGTCGTGGTGGCGAGCATCGTGCAGGCCGAGGCGGGCCGCAAGGAGGACATGGGCAAGATCGCCCGGGTGATCTACAACCGGCTCGCGCGGACCACGCCGCCGCAGAAGCTGGAGATGGACAGCACCGTCATGTACGCCACGGGCAAGTACGGCATCCGCGCGTCGCACAGCGACACCCAGGTGGACTCGCCGTACAACACCTACAAGTACAAGGGGCTGCCGCCGGGCGCGATCACGAATCCGGGGGAGGACGCGCTGAAGGCGGCGCTGAACCCGGCGGCGGGCAACTGGCTGTACTTCGTGACGACGGACCCCCAGCGCGGGATCACCAAGTTCACCCACGACTGGAACCAGCACCAGCGCAACATCCAGGAGCTCAACCGCAACACCCGGGGCACCCCGGGCGGCTGACCGCCGGAGCGCCGATCGCCCCCGTGCCCCGCAGGGCCGGGGGCGATCACATGTGTCCGGGACCTGCCTGTACGCTCTTATTGCGAAAGAGTTGCAACAAGGAGCAGCATGCGGATACCCAAGCTCGTGATCGGCGCCGTGGCCACCGCCCTGCTGGCCGCCGGGTGCGGCCAGGCGGCCCCGGGCGGGCGGCCCGCCCAGGCGGGCGGCGCAGGCGCCGCGTCCGGGTCGTTCACCTACGCCATCGGGGACGAGCCCGAGACGCTCAACCCGGTCCTGCAGGACGAGCACACCGACCCGGTGACCGAGCTCGTCTTCCGCGGCCTGACCCGGCACGACGCCGACAACAAGGTGGTGCCGGGCCTGGCCGAGTCCTGGCGGGTCTCCGAGGACGGCAAGTCCTACACCTTCACCCTGCGCAAGGGCCTGACCTGGCACGACGGCAAGCCGCTGACCTCGGCCGACGCCAAGTTCACGATCGAGACCGTGCGTGACGCCGGCACCGACGCGCCGCTGTCGCGCAACTTCCGCACCGTCACGGGCGTGGAGACCCCGGACGAGACGACGGTCAAGCTCACGCTGGACCGCCCGTTCGCGCCGATGCTGCACTCGCTGTCGGTCGGCCTGCTGCCCCGGCACCTGCTGGAAGGCAAGAAGGTCACCGACCCGGCCTACGGCCGGGCCCCGGTGGGCGCGGGCCCGTTCAAGCTGGTCACCTGGAAGCACGGGCAGTACGCCGAGCTGGCCGCCTTCGACGGCTACTACGAGGGCCGGCCCGGCCTCGGCAAGATCGTCATCAAGTACGTCCCGGACGACACCGCCCGGCTCGTGCAGCTCACCGGCGGCGAGGTGGACGGCGCCAACATCGCCCCGCAGCAGGCCGCCAAGGTCAAGGGCCTGGCGAACCTGCGCACCGAGGTCTACCCGACCGCCGACTACCGGGCCCTCATGCTCAACTTCAAGTTCCCCGTCTTCGGCGACAAGAAGCTGCGCCAGGCGCTCAACCACGCCGTGGACCGCGACGCCATCGTCAAGAGCGTCGTCCTGGGGTACGGCAAGCCCGCCTCGGGCCCCCTCGACGAGAGCCCCTACGCCGCCGCCACGCCGTACACCTTCGACCCGGCCAAGGTGACCTCGCTGATGACCGAGGCCGGCTACGCGAAGGACGCGAACGGGATCTGGGCCAAGGACGGCAAGCCGGTCCGGTTCGAGCTGAGCACCTTCGCCGAGGAGTCGCTGCGCGTGGCCATCCTCAACGTGGCCGCCACCCAGCTCAAGGCGCAGGGCTTCGACGTGGTGCCGATGCCCAGGCCGCGCGACCAGGTCCGCAAGAACTGGGCCGGGCAGCAGTCGTTCGTGGTCGGCTGGGGCACGCCGTACGACCCGGACTCCTCGGTCTACGGGCCGTTCCACTCCTCCGAGGCGCTGAGCAAGGGCGGGTCCAACTTCGGGGAGTACGCCAACCCCGAGGTGGACAAGGCCCTGGAGGAGGCCCGCTCCACCATGGACGAGGGCAAGCGGCGCGCGGCCTACGAGCGGTTCCAGAAGGCGCTGGCCGACGACCCGCCGTTCGTGTGGATCGCCTACCTGCAGACCCTCAACGTGGTCCCGGCCGACATGACCGGCCCGCAGCGGCGCACGCTCGGCCACCACGGGTACGGCTTCTTCTGGAACGCCGAGAAGTGGCGCCGGAACGCCTCGTGACCACCGGCCCGCTGAGCGCCGCGAGGCCGTCGTGAGGTTCCTCGCGGTCAGGGCGGCGACGTCGCTGCTGGTCGTCGCCGCCCTGTCGGTCCTGTGCTTCGGCCTGGTGAGCCTGGCGCCGGGCGACCCGGCGGCCGAGATCCTGGAGGCCCGCAACGGCGGCCGCCCGGTCCCGGCCGCCGCGGTCGCCGCGCTGCGCGCCGAGATGGGCCTGGACGACCCCCTGCCCGCGCGGTACGCCCGCTGGGCCGGGGACGCGCTGCGCGGCGACTTCGGCGTCTCCTACCTCACCGGCCGCCCGGTCAGCGAGACGCTGGCCGACACGGTGCCGTGGACGCTGCTGCTCACCGGGGCGGCCACCGTGCTGAGCGTGCTCGGGGCGGTCGCGGTGGGCCTGGTGGCGGCGCTCACGCGGCGGGCCTGGCTGCGGCGGGGCATCGAGACGGCGATGTTCGTCCTCGGGGGCATGCCCGGCTTCGTCAGCGCCCTGCTGCTGCTCTACCTGTTCGCCGCCGTGTGGCGGGTCCTGCCCTCCGGCGGGCTGGGCCGCCCCGGCGAGCCGCTCACGCCCGGCGTCGTCCTGACGTACCTGGCGCTGCCGGCGCTGGCGCTGACCTTCGGGCACCACTTCGGCACGTACGTCCGGCTGATCCAGTCCGGCGTGGGCCGGCTGCGGGACGCCCCGCACGTGGAGAACGCCCGCGTGCGCGGCCTGTCCCGCTGGACCGTGACCACGCGCCACCTGCTGCGGCCCGGCCTGGTGCCGTTCACCGCCCGCCTGGGCGTGGGCGTCGGCGGGCTCATCGCGGGCGCCTACGCCACCGAGGTGATCTTCTCCTGGCCCGGCGTCGGCCGGCAGGCCATCGAGGCCGCCCGCTCCCACGACTACCCCGTCCTGGTCGCGGTCGTGCTCGTGACCGGCGTGGTCGTTGTGCTGGCCAACCTCCTGGGCGAGCTGGCCGTCGCCCGCCTCGACCCCCGGATCCGCAGGAGTCCCCGTGGCTGAAGCCGTCCGCCCGCGCGGCCTCCTGGCCGTACGGCTGGCGCCGCGCCGTCCCGCCATCGCCGCCGCGGCGCTCGTGCTCGCGGTGATGGGGCTGGCGGCCGTGGCGGCGCCGCTGCTCACGCCGTACGACCCGATCGCCACCGACACGGCGGCCACGGCGCTGCCGCCCGGCTCGCCCGGGCACCCGCTGGGCACCGACCTGCTCGGGCGGGACCTGCTGGCCGGGCTGCTGTACGGCGGGCGCACCTCGCTGCTGGTGGGGCTGGCCGCCGCCGCGATGACCGTGGTGCTCGGCACGCTGCTGGGCGCGGCGGCCGCCGCCGGGCCGCGCTGGCTGGACTCGCTGATCGCGCGGGCCGCCGACATGCTGCTGTCGCTGCCGATGCTGATCGTGACGCTGGCGCTGGCCGCCGTGGCCGGGCCATCGCTCGCCACGGTGATCGTGGCCGTGGCGGTCACGAGCTGGATGCCGGTGGCCCTGATCGCCCGGGCCGAGCTGCGCAGCCAGCGCGAGCGCCTGTACATCCGCGCCGCGTACGGCCTGGGGCTCAGCGGCGCCCAGGTGTTCCGGCGCCATCTGCTGCCGGGGGCGCTGCCGCCGGTGGCCTCGATCGCCGCGTTCGAGGTCGGGCACGCCGTACTGACCGAGTCCACGCTGAGCTTCCTGGGCCTGGGCATCCCGCCCAACCGGCCGAGCTGGGGCAACCTGCTCACCGAGACCAAGGCGCACCTGCTCACCGGCGAGTGGTACACCGTCGCCTACCCGGCCGCCGCGATCGTGATCGTCATCATCGCCGTCAACGTCCTGGCCAACGCCGTGGCGCCCGCCGACGGGCGGGCCTGGTGAGGCGGGCGGGGCGGCGCGGAGCGAGGGGAGCCGGGCGATGAGCCGCAGGGGGGAGGCCGCGGGCGGCGGCCTGTCGGTGCGCGGGCTGGCGATCGAGGCCGGCGGGCGGCGCGTGATCGACGGGCTGGACCTGGAGCTGGCGCCGGGGAGGGTGCTGGCGCTGGCCGGCCCGAGCGGGAGCGGCAAGAGCCTGACCGCGCGGGCGATCGCCGGGCTGCGGCGCGACGGGGTGCGCGTGTCGGGGGAGATCCGGCCCGGGCCCGGCCGCCAGATCGGGTTCGTGTTCCAGGAGGCCGCCGCCAGCCTCAACCCGACCGTGACGATCGGGCGGCACCTGGCCGAGACCGTGGCCGCCCACGGGGGCGGCGACGCGCGCGCGCTCGGGGTGGCGGCGCTGGAGCGGGCCGGGCTGCCCGACCCGGGGCGGCTGTGGGACGCCTACCCCTTCGAGCTGTCCGGCGGGCAGGCGCAGCGCGTGGCGCTCGCGCTGGCCACGGTGCTCGACCCGCGGGTCCTGGTGGCCGACGAGATCACCACCGCGCTGGACCCGGTCACCCAGGCCGAGGTGCTGGACGCGGTGCGCGCCCAGGCCGCCGAGTCCGGCCGGGCGGTCCTGCTCATCACCCACGACCTGGCGGTGGCCGGGCGCTGGGCCGACGAGCTGGCGGTGCTGCGCGACGGCCGCGTCGCCGAGCACGGGCCGGCGGCCGAGGTCCTCGCCGCCCCCGCCGACCCGCTGACCCGCGCCCTCGTCGAGGCCGCCGCCCTCGGAGCCCCCGCCGCTCCTGCGGAGCCGGGCCGTACGGCGGGGCCGGGCCGTACGGCGGGGCCGGGCCGTACGGCGGCGGGCGCTGGGACCGGCGGGGCGCCGCTGGCGGCCGAGGGGGTGCGGCGGGTGCTGCGCGGGCGCGGCCGGACCACGGTGGCGCTGGACGGCGTGGACCTGGCGGTGGCCCCCGGCGAGGCCGTCGCGATCGTGGGCCGCAGCGGGTCCGGCAAGTCCACCCTGGTCGGGGCGCTCGCGGCGCTGGACCGGCCGGAGGCCGGGCGGGTGCTCTTCGACGGGCGCGACGTGTGGGCCGGCCGCGAGCGGGACCGGCGGGCGGCGCGGCGCGCGATGGGGCTGGTGTTCCAGGACGCGCTGGCCTCCTTCGACCCCCGCTACGACGTGCGGCGCGTGATCGGGGAGGCGGGCGGGGACCCGTCGCTGCTGGCCCGGGTCGGGCTGGACCCGGCGATGGCCGGGCGCAGGCCGGCGACCCTGTCCGGCGGCGAGCGCCAGCGGGTCGCGCTCGCCCGGGCCCTGGCCGGCGGCCCCCGCGCGCTGCTCGCCGACGAGCCCACGAGCGGGCTGGACGTGCTGGTGCAGGAGCGCATCCTGCGCCTGCTGGCGGACCTGCGGCGCGAGGAGGGCGCGAGCCTGGTGTTCGTCACCCACGACCTGCGGGTGGCCCGGCGCGTGGCCGACCGGGTGGTGGTGCTCCAGGACGGCCTGGTCGCCGAGGACCTGACCGACCTGTCCGCGGCCGCCCACCCGGCCACCCGGGCCCTCCTCGACGCCACCCCCGCCCTCCCCGGCGAGCTGCCCCAGCCCGCCCTGTGAGCGGGACCGGGGCGCGCGGGGGCCCCGGCCGCGGCCACGGGGGCGCGGCGGCCGGGGCGGGGCCACGGAGGCGCGGCCGGGGCTAGGTGTGCGAGGGCCAGGGGAGGCCGGGGGAGGGGGCCATCTCGTGGTCGTCCTCGATGACGCGCGGGAGGATGTCGGCCAGCACGCGCAGCAGGGTCTCCTCCAGGAAGACGTGGACCTGGCGGCGGGTGAGCCGGCCGCGGACCAGCCATTCGCGTGAGGCCGCCTCGGCCATCCCGCCGAACCCCCGCAGCAGCGCGCGCACCTCCGGGTGCTCGCGGGCGTACGGCCCCAGGCCGACGACCTGCACGATGTGGTCCACCACGCGGTCGCGGGCGGCGTCCACGACCTCCTCCAGCTCCGGGTCGCGCCCCATGCCGTCGGCCCCGACCGCCGCCAGCCACGTCTCCCGGTTGCGTTCGAGCAGTTCGAGCCAGCCCTCGATGCTCTGGCAGGCCCGCTCGCGCACGCTCGCCCCCGGGACGTACTCCGGCACGGGCACCGGGGGCACGGCCAGCATCTCGGTGACGGCGGCGAGGTAGAGATCGCGCTTGGTGCCGAAATAGTGGTTGAGCAGGGCCCGGCTGACCCCGGCCGCCGCGGCGATCTCGGTGGTGGACACCTCGCTGTAGGGGCGCTCGCGGAACAACGTCCGGGCCCGCGCGAGGATCTGCCGCCGGCGGTCGCCGGGATCCATCCGTTCCACACCCATGATTCTCCTCCCGTCGCCGCCTGGGCACCCCTTGCTGACAGTACGCCAACGGCTATTGGCGGGCCGCCAATAACGTGTTACGAATCTCGGCAGACACTCACGTCTGGGAGGCGAGATGGGTGAGAGGACGCGCAGGGACGTCCTGCGCATGGCGGCGGCCGGAGCGGCCGCGTCCACGGGCGTCCTCGGGGGAACGGCGCCGGCCCTGGCCGGCCGGAAGACGGCGGCGAGGACCGCCGGGCGGCGGGTGGCCGTGCTCGGCGGCGGCGTCGCGGGCCTGTCGGCGGCGCACGAGCTGGCCGAGCGCGGGTTCGACGTCACGGTGTACGAGCGCAAGGCGCTGGGCGGCAAGGCGCGCAGCGTCCCGGTCCCGGGCAGCGGCCGGGCCGGCCGCCCGGAACTGCCGGGCGAGCACGGGTTCCGGTTCTTCCCCGGCTTCTACTTCGACCTCACCGACACGATGCGGCGCACGCCGTACCCCGGGAACGAGCAGGGCTGCTGGGGCAACCTCACCCGCGCCACGTCGTACCTGATGTCCCGCCGGGGCCGCCCGGACCTGACGGCGCCCTTCCCGTTCCCGCTGCCGCCGGACCCGCCGATCTACACCCCGGGCACGCTGGTCAACACCATCACCAGCGGGGTGCAGACGCTGCTGCGGCTGCCGCTCCACGAGGCCGCGTTCTTCGCCCAGAAGGTCCTGGTGTACTTCACGAGCTGCGACGAGCGGCGGCTGGGCCAGTGGGAGAACCTCACCTGGGCCGACTTCATCCGCTCGGACCGGTTCTCGGCCGAGTACGACAGGCTGCTGGCCGACGGGCAGATCCGCAACCTGGCCGCCACCAAGTCCAAGGACGCCAGCACCCACTCCATCGCCCTGGTCGGCGAGGCCACCGCCTGGAGCATCCTGGGCATCGGCAACGAGCCCGGCGGCTCGGTGGACCGCGTCCTGTCCGGCTCCACCGGCGAGATGTGGCTCGACCCCTGGATCGCCCACCTGGGCCGGCAGGGCGTCCGCTTCCAGGTCGGCTGGACCGTGGACGGCCTCACCGTCGGCGGCGGCGGGATCACCGGCGCCACCGCCCGCGACGGGCGCGGGGCGGCCCAGCGGATCGAGGCCGACTGGTACGTCGCCGCCCTGCCCTGCGAGCGCGCCGCCAGGCTGATGACCCCGGCCGTCCTGGAAGCCGACCCGGCGCTGGCCGGCATCGCCCGCCTGCGCCAGGACTGGATGAACGGCCTGATGTTCTACCTGCGCGAGGAGGTCCCCCTCACCCCCGGCCACGTCAACTTCGTGGACTCCGGCTGGGCGATCACCTCGATCAGCCAGGCCCAGTTCTGGGCCCGGGACCTTCGGTCGTACGGCGACGGCGCGGTCGCCGACTGCCTGTCCACGATCATCTCCGACTGGTTCACGCCGGGGGACTTCAACCGCAAGAGGGCCCGCGACTGCACCCCCGCCGAGATCGCCGAGGAGGCCTGGGAGCAGATCAAGGCCCACCTCAACGACGGCGGCCGGACCGTCCTCACCGACGCCATGCTGCACTCGTGGTTCCTGGACCCGGCCATCACCGGCCCGGGCACCCCCGGCGTGGCCAACGACGAGCCGCTGTTCATCCAGAACCCCGGCTCCTGGAAGGACCGCCCCGAGTCCCGCACCGCGATCCCGAACCTGTTCCTGGCCGGGGACTGGGTCCGCACGCCCATCAACGTGACCACGATGGAGGGCGCCTGCCAGGGCGGGCGGCAGGCGGTGAACGCGCTGCTGGACGCGGCCGGATCCACCGCCGGGCGGTGCCCGGTCCACCGGCTCCACCGCTCGCCGCTGTTCGAGGCGGCCAAGCGCGACGACCGCCTCCGCTACCGGCTCGGGCTGCCCAACGCCTTCGACGTCCTGGACACGCGGTGGCCGTGACCGGCCCGCGCGTGGCGATCATCGGGGCGGGGTTCGGCGGCCTGTGCACGGCCATCCGGCTCAAGGCCGCCGGCCTCGGATCGTTCACGGTCTACGAGAAGGCCCCCGACGTCGGCGGCACCTGGCTCGCCACCACCTACCCCGGCCTGAGCTGCGACGTCCCGTCCTACCTGTACTCCTACTCCTTCGCGCCCACCACGAGCTGGACCCGCCGCTACCCCGGGCAGCCGGAGATCCTGGCCTACCTGCGGCGCTGCGCCCAGGCGTACGGCCTGCGCCCGCACCTGCGGCTGAACACCGAGGTCACCCGGGCCCGCTTCGCGGAGGACCGCGGCGTGTGGCGGCTGACCCTGCGGGACGCGGCCGGGGACCTCGCCGAGACCGAGGCCGACGTGGTCGTGTGCGCGCAGGGGCAGCTCAACCGGCCCAGGACGCCCGACCTGCCGGGCCTTGAGACGTTCGCCGGCACCTGGTTCCACTCGGCGCGCTGGCGGCACGACCACGACCTGACCGGGCGGCGCGTCGCCGTGATCGGCAACGGGTCCACCGCCGTCCAGTTCGTGCCGCGCGTCGCGCCGCTGGCCGCGACGCTGCACACCTTCCAGCGCACACCGTCCTGGATCGTGCCCAGGACCGACTTCCCCTACCCGGCCTGGGCCCGCCGCCTGCTGCGCGCCCTGCCCCCCGCTGCGGGCGGCGTACCGCGCCTGGCTGTTCTGGCGCCAGGAACTGCTGTTCGCGCCCATCCGCGGCGGCCTCCCCGGCCGGATCGCCGAGCGCGCCTGGGCCGGCCGCCTGCTGCGAAGGCAGGTGCCCGACCCCGCGCTGCGGCGGGCCCTGACGCCGGACTACCCGATCGGCTGCAAGCGCGTGGTCATGGCCGGCGACTACTACCCGGCGCTCACCCGGGACAACGTCGAGGTCGTCACCGCCCCCATCGAGCGCGTCACCCCCACCGGCATCCGGACGGCGGACGGGCGGCACCGCGCCGTGGACACCCTCATCCTCGCCACCGGGTTCCGCGCCACCGAGTTCCTGGCCCCCCTGCGCGTCACCGGCCGCGGCGGGCGCGAGCCGGCCGAGGACTGGGCCTGCGGCGCGCACGCCTACCTGGGCATGATGGTGCCCGGCTACCCGAACCTGTTCCTGATGTACGGCCCCAACACCAACCTCGGCCACAACTCGATCGTGCTGATGCTGGAGCACCAGGCCGGGCACATCCTGCGCTGCCTGCGCGCCCTGGCTCGGCTGCGGCTGGCGTGGATCGACGTGCGGCCCGGGGAGGCCGCCCGCTACGACGCCATGCTCCGCGCCGCCCTGGCCCGCACCGTCCGGGAGGGCCCCTGCACGAGCTGGTACAAGACGGCCGCGGGCAGGGTCACCAACAACTGGCCCCGCACCACCCTGGCCTACCGCCGCCTCACCCGCCGCCCCCGCCTGTCCGCCTACGAGGCCCGCCCGTCCCCTCCCGCCACCCCGAGCCCGCGGCCGCCCGCGAGTGAACGGCCCGCGCCGGCCCGCGCCGGCCGGCCCGGCTCCCGCGCCTCCCCGGGCGGGTGGCGGTGAGGCCACGGGGATGTGCGAGGGGCTCCGGGCGGGCGGGATGATGGGGGCATGACCGTCACCCGCCGCGCCGCCGTACTCGGGTCGCCCATCGCCCACTCCCTGTCGCCCGTGCTCCACCGGGCGGCCTATGCCGGGATGGGGCTGGACGGGTGGTCCTACGAGGCGATCGAGTGCGACGAGGAGCGGCTGCCCGCGCTGCTGGACTCCCTCGACGGGTCCTGGGCCGGGCTCTCGCTGACCATGCCCCTCAAACGGGCGGTCCTGCCGCTGCTCGACAGCGTGTCCGACCTGGCCGTCCAGGTCGGCGGGGCCAACACCGTGATCTTCGAGGGCGGCCGGCGGCGCGGGGAGAACACCGACGTGCACGGCATCGTGCGCGCGCTGGAGGAGGCCGGCGTGACCGCGCCCTCCTCGGCGGTGGTCCTGGGCGGCGGCGCCACCGCCTGCTCGGCCCTGGCCGCGCTGCGCGAGATGGGCCTGTCCCGGGCCGTCGTCGCCGTGCGCGACCTCGCCCGCGCCGGCGAGGCCCGCGCCGCCGCCGACCGCCTGGGGGTCCGGATCGAGGTCCGGACCCTGGACGAGACCGCCTTCGACGCCGACCTGGTCGTCTCCACGGTCCCGGCCGGCGCCGCCGACGCCCACGCGGTCCCGGTCGCGGCCGCCGCCAAGGCCGTGTTCGACGTGGTCTACGCCCCCTGGCCCACCCCCCTGGCCATGGCCGTGGCCGAGCGCGGCGGCGTCGTCGTCGGCGGCTTCCCCATGCTGCTGCACCAGGCCGTCCGCCAGGTCGAGCTCATGACCGGCCGCGCCGACGTCCCCGTCGAGGCCATGCGCCGCGCCGGCCAGGCCCGCCTCGCCGCCACCTGACCCGCCCCCGCCCGCCGTACGGCCTGAGCCCCGCGCGCCCGGTCCGCCCGCGCGAGCCGCCCGCGCAGCCCGGCCCGCCCGTGCGCCGGGGCCGCCCGCGCGAGCACGTACGGCAGGGGCGGGCGGGACCCCGGGGGCCCGGGAGACGGCCGGGCGGGACGGCCCGGGGAGGTGAGGGGACACGGGCGGGCGCGGGGGTTCGGCGGTGGCGCGGAGTGGTGGTAGGCTTGCTGCCTGATCGGTTCGGTGCGTTCGCGTGCCGCCGATACGCAAGCGGAGTCCGTCTCCCACCTGATCGGCCGCGAGGTCGACGGGTCAAGGATCACCCGGAATACGGCGTGATGCCAGGGCGTTGACATCTGGATGCGAAGCATCGGCCGCCCGGCCGGTGCGTGAAGACATCCGGGGTCGCGCGGCATCGGCAGCCGCGTTCCACGTGAGGCCGCCACGGCGGCCAGGTGGCCCCGCATGCGTATGCGGGGTCTTTTCGCGTTCCGGACCCCGAACCCGATCAGCCCAGCGACGAATGCTTGGCCCCTAGGAGGTCCCATCAGCGCCGAGCCCCGCATCAACGATCGCATTCGCGTGCCCGAGGTCCGCCTCGTCGGCCCGAATGGCGAGCAGGTCGGCATCGTCCCCATCGGCGATGCTCTGAAGTTGGCCCAGGAGGCCGACCTCGACCTGGTGGAGGTCGCCGCGACTGCGCGGCCGCCGGTGTGCAAGCTCATGGACTACGGCAAGTTCAAGTACGAGTCGGCCATGAAGGCACGCGAGGCGCGCCGCAACCAGGCGCACACGGTCATCAAGGAGATCAAGCTCCGGCCGAAGATCGACCCGCACGACTACGAGACCAAGAAGGGTCACGTCGTCCGGTTCCTCAAGGCCGGGGACAAGGTCAAGGTGACCATCATGTTCCGCGGACGCGAGCAGTCCCGGCCCGAGCTGGGCTTCCGGCTGCTCCAGCGCCTCGCGGAGGACGTCAAGGAGCTCGGGTTCGTCGAATCGGCGCCCAAGCAGGACGGCCGTAACATGATCATGGTCATCGGGCCGCACAAGAAGAAGAGCGAGGCCAAGGCCGAGAAGGCGGCGGCGCGGGGTCCCCGCGAAGCGGCCGAGCCCGAGGCCGGCGACCAGGGCTGAGCGCAGTCGCGCCGCGGGGCGCGACCGCCTACGGGCCCGAGCGCGGCTCGCGACGAGGAGGCCGGGGCCGCCCGAGCGGCCTCGGCAGGTGAGTATGCCTCCGTGCGTCACTTCTGACGCCGGGGACGACAGGACGAGGGAGACACGGCGACCATGCCGAAGAACAAGACGCACAGCGGTGCCAAGAAGCGGTTCCGGATCTCCGGATCCGGCAAGGTGATTCGCCTCCGCGCCAACCGGCAGCACCTGTTCGAGCACAAGCCGACCAAGCGGACCCGGCGGCTCGACGGAACGGCCGTGCTCTCCGCCGCCGACACCAAGAAGATCAAGAAGCTGCTCGCCAAGTAACACCACCACCCCGGGGAGATCTGAGAAATGGCACGCGTGAAGAGGGCCGTCAACGCCCAGAAGAAGCGCAGGACCGTCCTGGAGCGGGCGAGCGGCTACCGTGGCCAGCGTTCGCGGCTGTACCGCAAGGCCAAGGAGCAGATGCTCCACTCGATGACGTACGCCTACCGCGACCGCAAGGACCGCAAGGGCGCCTTCCGTCGTCTGTGGATCCAGCGCATCAACGCCGCGGCGCGCGCGAACGGCATCACCTACAACCGCTTCATCCAGGGCCTGAAGGCCGCCGGCATCGAGGTGGACCGCAAGATCCTCGCGGACCTCGCGGTCAACGACGCCGGCGCGTTCACGGCGCTGGTCGAGGCCGCCAAGAAGGCGCTGCCGGCCGACGTCAACGCCGCCGGCTCCGCCGCCTGACGGCCGAAGTTCCCACCGCCCGAGGCGTCCGAACACCCCAGTTCGGGCGCCTCGGCGCTTTTCCCGGCCGGGCCCGGACCCCCGGAGCGGCCCGCCGCGTCCCGGCCGTTCCCCGCCGTTCTCGGCCGCATCCCGCCGTTCTCGGCCGCATCCCCGCCGTTCCCGTCGTCCCACTGGAGAAGACAACCCGATGGCCGGTTCCGAGCTGACCAACCTCCGCTCGCCGCGCGTCAAGGCCGCGCGGCGGCTCACCAAGCGCGCCTTCCGCGAGCGCGACCGGCTGTTCCTGGCCGAGGGCCCCCAGGCCGTCCGCGAGGCGCTGGCCCGCGGCGACGTGGTCACCGAGCTGTTCGTGACCGGCGACGCCGAGGTCCGGCACGCCGAACTGCTCGACGCCGCCCGCGACTCCGGCGTGCCGGTCCTGCGCGCCAGCGGCGAGGTCATGTCCGAGCTGGCCCAGACGGTCACCCCGCAGGGCGTGCTCGCCGTCTGCCGCTTCCTGACCTCCCGCCTGGACGAGGTCCGCGACCCGCGCCTGGTGGCCGTCCTCGCCCACGTGCGCGACCCCGGGAACGCCGGCACCGTCCTGCGCACCGCCGACGCCGCAGGCGCCGACGCGGTCGTGTTCACCGACGCCTCCGTGGACGCCTACAACGGCAAGTGCGTGCGCGCCTCGGCCGGGAGCCTGTTCCACCTGCCCGTCGTCACCGGGCTGTCCGCGGCGGACGCCGTACGGACCCTCAAGGACGCCGGGCTGCGGATCCTGGCGGCCGACGGCACCGGCAAGACGAGCCTGGACGAGGCGCCGCTCGCCGAGCCCACCGCGTGGATCTTCGGGAACGAGGCGTGGGGGCTGCCGGAGGACCTTCTGCGACTCGCCGACGACGTCGTGCGGGTGCCGATTTACGGACAGGCCGAGAGCCTCAATCTCGCCACGGCCGCAGCGGTCTGTCTGTACGCTTCTGCCCGTTCCCATAGGGGTTTGTGAGGCTGCCCGTCCGCACCGAATACCCGCTACAGTCGGCGGTGACGGTTGTCACGGCCGAACGGGAAACCGCGCCCGGCCGCGACGTTCGAGGAGGCGGTCGTGGGCGGCGAGCACCCCCGCGGCGGCGCCCGCATTGGGGCGGATGCCGCCGTGACGGTTCCTGACCCGCGCGTGCCCGCCCAGGCGCCCGCCCCATCCCCTTCGCCCGGTTCGTCCCCGCGGTCGCTCGTCGACCCGGACGACCTGCCCGACGGGCTCGTCATCGCCGACCACACCGGGCGCGTGGTCGTCTTCAACGCCGCCGCCGAGCGCCTGACCGGCGTCCCGGCCGCCGGCGCGCTCGGCCGCCCGTTCGGCGACGCGCTGCCGCTGCGCGACGCCGAGGGGCGTGACTGGTGGAAGTGCCTGGACCCGATCGGGGGGCTGCGCAGCCGCACCCGCGTGCCCGAGCGGGCCCTGCACCTGCCCGGCCGGCAGGAGCTGCTGGTGTCGGCGCGGTTCGTGCGCGAGCCGCGCTCCGGCGGCCCGGTGCGGCGGTTCGTGGTGAGCCTGCGCGACGCCTCGGCCCGCACGCGCGGCGAGCGCGACCGGGCCGACCTGGTCTCCACCGTCGCCCACGAGCTGCGGTCCCCGCTGACCAGTGTCAAAGGGTTCACCGCCACGCTGCTGGCCAAGTGGGAGCGCTTCACCGACGACCAGAAGCGCGTGATGCTGGAGACCGTCAACGCCGACGCCGACCGCGTGACGCGGCTCATCACCGAGCTGCTGGACGTGTCGCGCATCGAGGCCGGGCGGCTGGAGATGCGCCGCCAGGTGGTGGACCTGGCCGAGCGCGCCCGTAAGATCATCGCGGGGCGGGTCGCCGCGGGCGAGCCGGAGGACCGGTTCCGGCTGGAGGTCCGCCCGGGCCTGCCGGAGATGTGGCTCGACCCCGACAAGATCGACCAGGTGCTCGGGAACCTCGTGGAAAACGCGGTGCGCCACGGGGGAGGTACCGTGACAATAGGCGTGGAGCCCGCCTATCGTGACGGGCTCCCGGCCGACGTGGCCGAATCAGCAGCGACACCGTGGGGAGCCGTCGTGACCGTGCGCGACCAGGGCGAGGGCATCGCGCCCGAGCTGGCCCCGCGCGTGTTCAGCCGGTTCTGGCGGGGCAAGCGGCGCGGCGGCACCGGCCTGGGCCTGTTCATCGTCAAGGGCCTGGTGGAGGCGCACGGCGGCACGATCGCGGTGCAGCGCGGCCCCGAGGGCGGCGCGGAGTTCCGATTTAGCCTGCCCGCCGGGGCTCCCGACTACGCCTGAGGGGCGCCGGGACCGGCGGGCGCTCAGCATTCGACTCCGCTCAAGAGCACTAGACTCGCCGACATCACGCTGCCCAGGAGCTTTCACACTCATGTCCAATGATTACGATCCGGTCGAGGTGACCCCGCTGCACGCCGACGAGGTGGCGAAAATGCGGGACGAGGCGCTCGCGGCCATCGCCGCCGCGCCCGACCTCGACGCGTTGAAGCAGGTACGGCTCGCGCACGCGGGCGACAGGTCCCCGCTCGCGCTGGCCAACCGCGAGATCGGCGCGCTGCCCCCGGCCGCCCGCGCCGAGGCCGGCAAGCGCGTCGGCGGCGCCCGCGGCGAGATCTCCAAGGCGCTCGCCGCCCGCCAGGCCGAGCTGGAGCGCGAGCGCGACGAGCGGGTGCTCGTCGAGGAGGCCGTCGACGTCACGCTGCCGTGGGACCGCCGCCCCCGCGGCGCCCGCCACCCGCTGACCACCCTCCAGGAGCGCATCGGCGACACCTTCGTGGCCATGGGCTACGAGATCGCCGAGGGCCCGGAGCTGGAGGGCGAGTGGTTCAACTTCGACGCCCTCAACATGGGCCCGGACCACCCGGCCCGCGGCGAGCACGACACCTTCTACGTCGAGTCCCCCGACTCCGGGATGGTGCTGCGCACCCAGACCTCGCCGGTGCAGATCCGCGCGCTGCTGTCGCGGCCCCTGCCCGTCTACGTCGTGGGCCCGGGCAAGACCTTCCGCACCGACGAGCTGGACGCCACCCACACCCCGGTGTTCCACCAGGTCGAGGGGCTCGCGGTGGACGAGGGCCTGACGATGGCCCACCTGAAGGGCACGCTCGACCGGTTCGCCGAGGTCATGTTCGGCGAGGGCATCACCACCCGGTTCCGGCCGCACTACTTCCCGTTCACCGAGCCCAGCGCCGAGGTGGACCTCCTGTGCTTCGTGTGCCGGGGCGCCTCGGCGAACCCCGGCTCGCCGGCCTGCCGCACCTGCAAGTCCGAGGGCTGGATCGAGTGGGGCGGCTGCGGCATGGTCAACCCGCGCGTGCTGGTGGCGTGCGGCGTCGACCCCGAGCGCTACAGCGGCTTCGCGTTCGGGATGGGCATCGAGCGGACGCTGATGTTCCGCCACAACGCCGAGGACATGCGCGACATGATCGAGGGCGACGTGCGCTTCACGCGGCCCTTCGGAATGGAGGTCTGATGAAGGTCCCCCTTTCCTGGCTGCGGGAGTACGCCGAGCTGCCGCCGGTCACGGCCCAGGAGGTCGCCGACCGGCTCACCGCCGCCGGGCTGAAGCTGGAGGCCGTCGAGTCGGTCGGCCACGACGTCAAGAACGTCGTCGTCGGCCGGGTGCTGGACTTCGAGACCCTGGAGGGCTTCAAGAAGCCCATCCGCTGGTGCACCGTCGAGGTCGGCGAGGCCGAGCCGCGCGGCATCATCTGCGGCGCGACCAACTTCGCCGCGGGCGACGTGGTCCCGGTCGCGCTGCCGGGGGCGGTGCTGCCCGGCGGCTTCGAGGTCGGCAGCCGCAAGACCTACGGCAAGATCTCCGACGGCATGATCTGCTCGGCCCGCGAGCTGGGCGTCGGCGACGACCACGACGGCATCCTCATCCTGCCGCGGGACACCCCGATCGGCGCCGACGTCGTCGAGCTGCTCGGGCTCCGCGACGACGTCCTCGACCTGGAGGTCACCACCGACCGCGGCTACGCCCTGTCCATCCGCGGCGTCGCCCGCGAGGCCGCCCTGGCGTACGGCGTGCCGTTCAGGGACCCCGCCGACGTGCCGCTGCCCGCGGCCGAGGGCCCGGGCTACCCGGCCTCGATCGGCGACCCGACCGCGTGCGACCGGTTCGCGCTGCGCATGGTCGAGGGCTTCGACCCGGCCGCGCCCACCCCGATGTGGATGCGCGTACGGCTGGCGCGCGTCGGCATCCGGTCGGTCTCGCTCGCGGTGGACGTGACCAACTACGTCATGCACGAGATGGGCCAGCCGCTGCACGCCTTCGACCGCGCCACCCTCACCGGCGAGATCGTCGTGCGGCGGGCGCGCCCGGGCGAGAAGCTGGAGACGCTCGACCACGTCGAGCGCGCCCTGCACCCCGAGGACGTGCTCATCACCGACGACTCGGGCCCCATCGGCCTGGCCGGCACCATGGGCGGGCTGCGCACCGAGGTCTCCGGCACCACCACCGACCTGGTGATCGAGGCCGCGCACTTCACCCCCTCCGGGGTCGCGCGCATGTCGCGCCGCCACCAGCTCGTCAGCGACGCCTCGCGCAAGTTCGAGCGCGGCGTGGACACCGAGATCCAGCTCCAGGCCTCCGCGCGGGCCGTGGCGCTGCTCGCCGAGCTGGGCGGCGGCCGGATCCACCCGGGCCTGACCTTCGTGACGGTCGAGACCGCGCCCACGGTCATCGCCATGCGCACCGGACACCCCGACCGGGTGGCCGGCCTGACCTACGGGCCCGAGGTCGTCGTGCGCCGCCTGCGCGAGGTCGGCTGCGTGGTCGAGCCGGGCGAGGGCGCCGAGGGCGAGTGGCTCAAGGTCACCGCGCCGTCGTGGCGGCCGGACCTGACCGACCCGAACGATCTGGCCGAGGAGGTCATCCGCCTCGAAGGCTACGACCGGATCGAGTCGGTGCTGCCCGCCGCCCCCGCCGGGGCCGGGCTGACCGAGGCCCAGCGCTACCGCCGCCGCGTCGGCCGCGCGCTCGCCTCCGCCGGGTTCACCGAGGTGCTGGCCTACCCGTTCGTGTCCCCGCGCGACTGGGACGACCTGCAGCTCCCCGAGGGCGACGCCCGGCGCCGCGCCGTACGCCTGGCCAACCCGCTCAGCGAGGACGAGCCGCTGATGCGCACCACGCTGCTGCCGGGCCTGCTGAAGATCCTGGTCCGCAACACCGGCCGCGGCTTCACCGACGTCGCCCTCTTCGAGACCGGCGCCGTCTACCGGCCCCGCCCGGACGCCCCGGCCACCGCGCCGGTGCTGCGGGTGGACCGCGGGCCCACGCCCGAGGAGGTCGCCTCGATCGAGGCCGCCCTGCCCGACCAGCCGCTGCGCGTGGCCGCCGTGCTCGCCGGGGACGCCGAGCGCCCCGGCTGGTGGGGCCAGGGCCGCCGGGCCGGCTGGGCCGACGCGATCGAGGCCGCGCGCCTGGTGGCGTTCGAGGCCGGGGTCACGCCCGAGGTGCGCGCCGACGAGCACGCCCCCTGGCACCCGGGCCGCTGCGCCGCGCTGTACGCCGGCGACGTGCTGCTCGGCCACGCCGGCGAGCTGCACCCGCGCGTCGTCGAGGCGTACGGCCTGCCGCCGCGCACCTGCGCGCTGGAGCTGGAGCTGACGCGGCTGGAGGCCCTGCTGGCGGGCCCGGCGCAGACCCCCGCGGTCTCGCCGTACCCGATCGCCACCCAGGACGTGGCCCTGATCGTCCCGGCCGGCACCCCGGTCGCCGAGGTCGAGGCCGCGCTGCGCGAGGGGGCGGGCGACCTGCTGGAGGACATCCGCCTGTTCGACGTCTACACCGGCGCCCAGGTCGGCGAGGGCAACAAGTCCCTGGCCTACACGCTGCGCTTCCGCGCCCCGGACCGCACCCTGACCGCCGAGGAGGCCTCCGCATCCCGCGACGCCGCCGTGGCCGAGGCCACCCGCCGCGTAGGCGCCCACCTGCGCACCTGACCCCGGCCCACCCACAACCCGGCCCCTTCCCCAGCCACCAGGCCCAGGGAAGGGGCCGTCCCATTCCCCAGACCTCCCGCCCGCACCGCCCCACATAACCCGCCAACACCTCGCCACCCCGGCATCCAATCGCCAACCCCACGCCAACACCTCACGCCGGAACACACCCCGCGCACACCCCCGCAGCGCACCCGAGTGAGCGAACCCCAGCGCACACGTCCAGAAGACGACCAGTGGTACCCACGAGCAGGACACCACCAGCAGCGCACACGTCCAGGACACGCCGGCAAGGCACACGCGCAGGAAACGTCGGCAAGGCACACACGCAGGAAACGTCGGCAAGGCACACACGCAGGACACGGCCGGCAGCGCACATCCCCCTCGGACAGCCCCAGGACACCTACTGGGAGGGCGTCCCCAGGGCGCATTCCTCGCGGGCGCGATCCCGGCACGGCGCCACCCCCGCCGTGATCTTGCAGTTTTGCGCACAGGGTGTGCTTAAAACTGCATGATCACCGCGAGGGCGGGGGCCCGGGCGAGAGTGGTGGGGTGCGGGGACGGGGGCGGGTTGGAACGTGAGCGGCGGTCGTGCGGCGTGCATCAGTGACCGAATCGCCCTCGCGCCCGTCCCTCGGCATGCGCACTCCCGCCCGTCGCCGTCCCCCGGCGCGTGCACTCCCCGCCGGGCGCACTCTGGCGGGCGCACTCTGGCGGGCGCACTCTGGCGGGCGCGAGTCTCCCTCGGGTCCGGACCTCGCGGTGATCTTGCGGTTTCGCGCACAGGGTGTGCTTGAAACTGCATGATCACGGCGAGGGAGGCGGCCCCGGGCGAGAGAGTGGTGGGCCGTGGCGCGGGGGCGGGGGCGTCCGGGTCTCGGGGTGATCTTGCGGTTTTGCGCACGGGTGTGAGTGAAACCGCATGATCAGGATGAGGGGGAGAGGCGGGGTGGAGGGGGAGCGGGGGTATTTCGGTGGGGGAATTGGGAAGGCGGGGATTTCGGATTTCGCGGGCGGGGATTTCGGGTGGCCGCGGCGGGGCCGGAAACGGGAGATGTCCCTTTCCTTGGTCGAGGCGGCGGGTCGCTGTGGTACAAAAAATCACTGCACGTCAGGAGTCCTGGGGGCGGGGGTGGGATGGCGGATTTCTCCCTGGCCGGATATGACGTCCTCGAAGTGCTGGGGCGCGGCGGAAACGCGGTCGTATACCGGGCCTGGCAGCAGTCGGTGGGGCGCGAGGTCGCGGTCAAGGTCGGGCATTTCCCCATGCGCGACGAGCGCGACCGGCGGCGGTTCGAGCGCGAGGTGGCCGCCGCCGGGCTGCTCGCCGGGCACCCGGCCGTGGTCGGGGTCTACGACGCGGGCTGGATCGAGGGCGGCCGGCCGTACCTCGTGATGCAGCTCTGCCCGGGCGGGTCGCTGGGGGAGCGGCTGCGCGCGGCCGGTCCGCTGCGCGCCGGGGAGGTGCGCGACGTCGGCGTGCAGATCGCCGGGGCGCTGACCGCCGCGCACGAGCGCGGGGTGCTGCACCGTGACGTCAAGCCCGACAACCTGCTGCGCACCGAGTACGGCGGGGTCGCCCTGGCCGACTTCGGCATCGCCACGCCGTACGGCCCGGGGCGTGAGATCACCGCGACGCTCAACGTCATGACCCCGGAGTTCGCCGCGCCGGAGGTGTTCTTCGGCCGCGAGCCGACCGCCGCCAGCGACGTCTACTCGCTGGCCGCCTCGCTGTACGCGCTGCTGTCGGGGGAGCCCCCGCGCGTCCCCAGGGACCGGGGCCAGGGGCCGTACGGCTGGGTGACCGAGATGACGCGGCTGTTCCGGCTGCCGGTGCCCGATCTGCCCGGAGTGCCCGAGCCGCTGATGCGGGTGCTGCGCGGGGCCCTGGCGAGCGACGTGGAGGACCGGCCGCGCGACGCCGCCGGGTTCCGCGACGCGCTGCTGCGCGCGGGCGGCCGCCCGCCCCGCCCCGAGCCGGCCCCGCGCGAGAGCCCCGGCGTCTCGCGGCTGGTCCGCGTGCTCATCCGCCGCGTCGAGATCGCCCAGTTCCCGGTCGTGTACGGCGGGCGGGGGTACCGCGCCGACGCCGTGGACGACCTGCGCCGCCGGGTCATCGAGACGCTGCGCGGCGTGTCCCCGGCCCCGGTGAACGGCGACGGGCTGGCCGCCGCCGCCCTGCCGCGCGGCACGTTCGAGGTGGCCTACGCCGGGCCCGAGGTGGACGCCTTCCTGGCCGCCCTCGCCGAGGAGCTGTCCCGCCTCGGCTTCGCCTGACCGCTCCTCCGCGCGGCGGCGCGGTCCCGGGGATCCGGCGTGCCGCGCCCCACGGCGGGCGCGCGGGCGTGCGCGGTGGCGGGATGCGGGAGGATCGGATCATGGGGATCGAGGAGCTGCTGCGACGGCAGGAGGAGCTGCGGGCCGAGGCGGAGGCCGTCTTCGAGGGGCTGGGGCTGGCGGAGCGGCTGGCGCCGTTCGGCGAGGTGGTGCGGGTCGGCAGCGCGGCGCTGGGCCTGATGGTGTGGCGCGACCTGGACCTGACCGTGGTCTGCCCGGAGCTGGACGTCGCCGCCGTCGCCCGGGCCGGGGCGGCGATCGCGGCGCACCCGTGGACCCGGCGCGTGGACTTCCGCAACGACACCGGGGAGTGGAACACCGACCCCGCCTACCCCGACGGGATCTATCTCGGCGTGGGCTGCCGGGGGCCGGCGGGGGAGGAGTGGCGGCTCGACATCTGGTTCGTGGACGAGCCGGAGCGCCAGCCCGACCTCGCCCACGTGCGCGAGCTGCCCCCGAGGCTCACCCCGGAGGCTCGCGCGGCCATCCTGCTGATCAAGGACGAGTGGGCGCGGCGGCCCGAGTACGGCCAGGCCGTGCGGAGCGTGGACGTCTACACCGCGGTCCTCGACCACGGCGTGCGCACCCCCGCCGGCTTCGAGCGCTGGCTGCGCGACCGGCCGCCCGCCGGGGGCTGACCGCCCCCGCCCCCGGCCGGACCGCCCCCGCCCCGGACCGATCACCCGCGCCCCCTCAGGCGTACGGCGTGCGCCCGGGGGCGTCCGCCGTACGGCCGGCGGGTCAGCGGGCGGCCGGCGCCGGGGCGGCCTCGGCGATGCGGAGGGCCTCGACGAGCTCGCGGTAGAGGGCGTCGCGGGACAGCAGGTCCTCGTGCGTGCCCCGGGCGCGGATCCGGCCGTCCTCCATGACCAGGATCAGGTCGGCGTCGATCACCGTGGACAGGCGGTGGGCGATCGTGACCACCGCGCCGGCGGCCGAGCGGGTCCGGACGCAGTCGTGGACCGCGGCCTCGGTCAGCCCGTCGAGCTGGGCGGTGGCCTCGTCCAGGAGCAGCACGTCCGGGGTGCGCAGCAGGGCGCGGGCGAGCGCGATCCGCTGGCGTTCGCCGCCGGAGACCGACGCCGACGACAGCGGGGTGTCCAGCCCGTCCTCCAGCGCGTCGATCTTGCTGTCCAGGCGCACCTCGGCGAGCACCCGCCGCACCTCCTCCTCGGTCGCCTCCGGGTGGGAGAAGAGCAGGTTGTCGCGGATCGTCCCGGGCACGACCGGGGTGTCCTGCTCCACGTATGCCAGATGTGCCCGCGTCTCGGCGTGGCCGTACTCCCGGTACGGCCGCCCGTTGAGCAGCAGCTCGCCCTCGCGCGGCTCCAGGAACCGCAGGATGAGCGAGAACAGCGAGGTCTTGCCCGCGCCGGACGGGCCGACGATCGCGAGGTGGCCGGTGCGGGGGACGGCCAGGTCGATCCCGCGCACAGCGGGCTCGGCGCCGGGCCCGTAGGCGGCGGTGACGTTCCGCAGCTCCAGCACCGGCCCGTCGTACGCCCCGGGCGCGGGCGGGCCGGACCGGCCGGGGGCGGCGGGGGGCTCGGTCTCCAGGGCGCCCACCTCGCGGATGCGCTCGGCGGCGGCGACGCCCGCCTGCATCGCGGTGAAGTTCTGGCTGAGCTCGTTGATGGGCTCCATCAGGCCGAAGGCGTACAGCAGGAACGCGATCAGGGTGGAGACCTGCATCGATCCCGTGCTCACGCGCCAGGCCCCGAGCGCCAGGATCGCGATGATCGCGAGCTGGATGCCGGTCCAGGCGACGCTCCAGGCCATGGCCTCGCGGCGGACGGCGCGGACGCTGTGCGCGGCGGAGGAGCGGGCCTCGGCGAGGATCCGCTCGGCCTGGCGGTCCTCGGCGCGGCTGACCTTCACGGTCCGGATCGCGCGCAGCGCGCCCTCCAGCACGCCGCCGAGCCGGCCGACGTGCTCCTGCGCCCGCTCCTGGGCCTTGGCGATCGAGGGCATGAGCGTGGCGAACAGGACGATGACGACGATCACCGCGGCCACCGTGGTCCCGAGGAGCGCCAGGTCCAGCACGGCCATCAGGGCCAGCGTGCCCACCAGCATGACGGCGCCGTTGACCAGCCCGACCACGCTGGAGGTGGCGGCCTCGCGCAGGAGGACGGTGTCGGAGGTGACGCGGGTGACGAGCTCGCCCGCGGGCCGGCCGGTGATCGCGGGCACCGTCGCCCGCAGGAAGCGCCGCACCATCGACTCGCGCGCCTCCAGCACGACGCGCTCGCCCAGCGACCCGAGCAGGGTCCACTGCCAGTAGGCGACCGCGACGCCCAGGACGAGCAGCGCGAGCAGGGCCCCGACGGGCCCGGTCATGGAGCCGCCCGAGCCGAGCGCGTCCAGGATCCACTTGGTCACCATCGGCGTGGCCAGGCCCATCGCCGACCCGAACAGCGCGAGGACCAGGCCGAGGGCGAGCGTGCCCCGGTGCGGTCGCGCGAACGACCACAGCACGGCGAGCCGGGGGAAACGAGGATTCGGAACAGTCATGTCCATAGTAGAACAGCGATGTTCCATTCAGGTCAACTGAGTTCCATGAAGGGGGACCCGCTACCGTATCGGCATGGGCAAGACTGCTGCGGAGACCGGGGCGCGGGCGCGCACCCGGCGGGCCATCCTCGACGCCGCCATCTCGGTCCTCTCCAGGAACCCGGCCGCGTCGCTGGGGGACGTGGCCGCGGCGGCGGGCATGGGCCGCACCACCGTGCACCGGTACTTCCCGGAGCGCTCGGACCTGCTGAGCGCCATCGCGGCCGACATGCTGGACAAGATCGGGGCGGCCACGGAGCGGGCCCGTCCGGGGGAGGGGCCCGCCGACGAGGTGCTGGACCGGCTCTGCCAGGAGTACTTCGAGCTCGGCGACGGCCTCCAGCTCGTCTTCGACGAGCCGCAGGTCGCGTCCGGGCAGGAGTGGGAGGCCGAGACCGACGCCGACCGGGCGCTGCTCGCGCTCGTCCGCCGCGGGCAGGCCGAGGGCACGCTCGACCCCGAGGTCGACCCGCGCTGGGCCCAGGCGGTCCTGTGGAGCCTGCTGTACTCCGCCTGGCAGCACATCCGCGAGCACGGCGCCTCCAAGCACGACGCCCTCGGACTGTGCCGACGCACCCTGCGCAAGGCCCTCGCCCCCTGACCCCGGGCGGCCGGGGCCCGCCGCCCGGCCCCGCGTCTGAGCCCGCCTCCTGGGTCCGCCGGCTGAGCCGCAGGCCGCCGGGATGCATGATCGATCCCCCGCTTGCATGACCATGCAGTGGACTGCATAATTGTGGCTTGCAAGGACTTGAGGAGGGGTGCATGGGAATGCGGGCCGCGGTCGCGGGCGCGAGCGGGTACGCCGGGGGCGAGATCCTCCGGCTGCTGCTCGGGCATCCGGGCATGGAGATCGGGGCCGTGACGGCCGGGGGGAACGCCGGAGCGCCCCTGGGGCCGTTGCAGCCGCACCTTCCGGCGCTGGCCGACCGCGTGCTGCGGGACACCACCGCCGAGGCGCTCCGCGGCCACGACGTGGTGTTCCTGGCGCTGCCCCACGGCATGTCCGCCGCGATCGCCGCCCAGCTCGGCGAGGACACCCTCGTCGTGGACTGCGGGGCCGACCACCGGCTCGCCGACCCGGCCGACTGGGCGCACTACTACGGCGGGGAGCACGCCGGCACCTGGCCGTACGGGCTCCCGGAACTGCCCGGCGGGCGGGAGGCGCTGCGCGGCGCGCGCAAGATCGCGGTGCCCGGCTGCTACCCGACCACCGTGCTGCTGTCGCTGTTCCCGGTGTTCCAGGCCGGGCTGGCCGAGCCCGACGTGACCGTGGTCGCCGCCTCCGGCACCTCCGGCGCCGGCCGGGCCGCCAAGGTGAACCTCCTCGGCAGCGAGGTCATGGGCTCGATGAGCGCGTACGGCGCGGGCGGCGTCCACCGGCACACCCCCGAGATGGCCCAGGGCCTGTCGGCGGTCGCCGGGGAGCGGGTGAACGTCTCCTTCACCCCCACCCTGGCGCCGATGAGCCGGGGCATCCTGGCCACCTCCGTCCTCACCCCGCGGCCCGGCGTCACCGCCGCCGCCCTGCGCGAGGCCTACACGGCGGCCTACGCCGAGGAACCCTTCGTGCGCCTGCTGCCCGAGGGAGTGTGGCCCGCGACCGCCATGACCCTGGGCGCCAACACCGCGGTCGTCCAGGTCGCCCTCGACGAGCGCGCCGGCCGCGTCGTCGTGGTCGCCGCCATCGACAACCTCACCAAGGGCACCGCGGGCGGCGCGGTCCAGAGCGCCAACCTCGCCCTCGGCCTCCCAGAAACCCTCGGCCTTCCCCTGACAGGAGTAGCCCCATGAGCGTGACCGCCCCACTCGGCTTCCGCGCGGCCGGAGTCGCCGCCGGCATCAAGCAGGGAGGAGCGCGCGACCTGGCGCTCGTCGTCAACGACGGGCCCTCCCGCGCCGCCGCCGGGGTGTTCACCGGAAACCGCGTCAAGGCCGCCCCGGTGCTGTGGTCCCAGCAGGTCCTGGCCGGCGGGCGGGTCCGGGCCGTCGTGCTCAACTCCGGCGGGGCCAACGCCTGCACCGGCCCGGCCGGCTTCCAGGACACCCACGCCACCGCCGAGGCCGTCGCCGAGGCGCTGGGCGACTCCGCCGCCGAGATCGCGGTCTGCTCCACCGGGCTGATCGGCGAGCGGCTGCCCATGGACGCCCTGCTCGGCGGCGTCACCACCGCCGCCGGGGAACTGTCGCGCGACGGCGGGCTGGCCGCGGCCGACGCCATCCGCACCACCGACACCGTCTCCAAGATCGCCTTCCGGCGCGGCTCCGGCGGGTACATGGTCGGCGGCATGGCCAAGGGCGCGGGCATGCTCGCGCCGGGCCTGGCCACCATGCTCTGCGTGATCACCACCGACGCGGACGTGCCCGCCGAACGGCTGGACGCGGTGCTCCGCGAGGCGACCCGGCTGACCTTCGACCGGCTCGACACCGACGGCTGCATGTCCACCAACGACACCGTCCTGCTGCTGTCCAGCGGCGCCGCCGGGGTCACGCCGGACGAGGCCGAGTTCCAGCGCCTGGTCACCGAGGTCTGCGCCGACCTGGCGCGCCAGCTCCTCGTGGACGCCGAGGGCGCGACCAAGGCCATCGCCGTCGAGGTCGTCGGCGCGGCCAGCGAGGCCGACGCGCTGACGGTCGGCCGCGCGGTCGCCCGCAGCAACCTGCTCAAGTGCGCCATCCACGGCGAGGACCCCAACTGGGGCCGGGTGCTGTCGGCCGTCGGCACCACCGACGCCGCCTTCGAGCCCGACCGGCTCAACGTCGCCGTCAACGGCGTGTGGGTCTGCCGCGCCGGGGCCGCGGGCGACGACCGGTCCAAGGTGGACCTGCGCCCCCGCGACGTCACGATCACCGTGGACCTGTCGGCGGGCACCCACGCCGCCACCATCCACACCACCGACCTGACCGCGGACTACGTCCACGAGAACTCGGCGTACTCCTCATGACCGCGGACACCGCCCCCGCCGCCAAGGCCGCCACGCTGATCGAGGCGCTGCCGTACCTGGAGCGGTTCCACGGCAGGACCGTCGTGATCAAGTACGGCGGGCACGCGATGACCGACGAGGCCCTGCGCCGGAGCTTCGCCGACGACGTCATGTTCCTGCGCTACGCGGGCATCAGGCCGGTCGTGGTGCACGGCGGCGGGCCGCAGATCAACGCCCACCTGGACCGGCTCGGGGTGGAGAGCACCTTCACCAACGGGCTGCGGGTGACCACGCCCGAGACCATGGAGATCGTCCGCATGGTCCTGGTCGGCCAGGTCAACCGCGAGGTGGTCGGCCTGATCAACCGGCACGGGCCGTACGCCGTGGGCCTGTCGGGCGAGGACGCGCACCTGTTCACCGCCGAGCGCAAGATCGTCGAGGTGGACGGCGAGCCGGTGGACATCGGCCAGGTCGGCGAGATCGTGAAGGTGGAGCCGGGCGCGGTCGAGGCCCTGCTGGCCGACGGGCGCGTGCCGGTCGTGTCGAGCATCGCCCGCGGCGAGGACGGCACGGTCTACAACGTCAACGCCGACACCGCCGCCGCCGCGCTGGCGGTGGCGCTGGACGCGGCGAAGCTGATCGTGCTCACCGACGTCGAGGGCCTGTACGCCGACTACCCGGCCCGCGACGGGCTGATCTCCCGGCTCACCGCCGGGGAACTGGAGGAGCTGCTGCCCGGCCTGTCGGCGGGCATGGTGCCCAAGATGGGCGCCTGCCTGACCGCCGTGCGCGGGGGAGTGGCGCAGGCCCACGTGCTGGACGGCCGCGTCCCGCACGCGGTCCTGCTGGAGGTGTTCACCGACGAGGGGATCGGCACGATGGTGCTGCCGGAGAGCGAGGACGCGTGAGCCGCAACCAGGAGCTGCGCGAACGCTTCGAGAAGGCGTTCATGCCCAACTACGGGGTGCCGCCCGTGGTGCTGGCCCGCGGCGAGGGCGCGACGGTCTGGGACGTGGACGGCCGCGAATACCTCGACATGTTCGGCGGCATCGCGGTCAGCTCCCTCGGCCACGGCCACCCGGCCCTGGTCAAGGCCGTCTCCGACCAGGTGGCCACGCTCGCCCACTCCAGCAACACGCTGCTGAACGAGCCGGAGATCCTGCTCGCCGAGCGCCTGCTGGGCCTGCTCGGCGCCCCCGGCAAGGTGTTCCTGGCCAACAGCGGCGCCGAGGCCAACGAGTGCGCCCTCAAGCTCGTCATGCGCGCCCGGCCCGCGGGCCACGTCGTGGCGACCGAGAACGGCTTCCACGGCCGCACCCTGGGCGCCCTGTCCCTCACCGGCAAGCGGTCCATCCGCGACCAGTACGGCCCGTTCCCGCTGGACGTCCGGTTCGTCCCGTACGGCGACGCCGCGGCGCTGCGCGAGGCGGTGACCGGGGACTGCCGCGCGGTGTTCCTCGAGCCCACGCAGGGCGAGGCCGGCGTGGTCCCGCCCCCGCCGGGGTACCTCCGGCAGGCCCGCGAGATCTGCGACGCCACCGGCGCGCTGCTGGTGCTCGACGAGATCCAGTCGGCCATCGGCCGTACCGGGGCCTGGTTCGCCCACCAGCACGAGGGGATCCTGCCCGACGTGCTCACCCTGGCCAAGGGCCTGGGCGGCGGCATCCCGATCGGCGCGTGCGTCGGCCTGGGCGGCCTGGGCGACGCCTTCGCCCGGGGCGACCACGGCAGCACCTTCGGCGGCAACCCGGTCGCGGCCGCCGCCGCGCTGGCCGTGCTCGGCACCATCGAGAACGACGGCCTGCTCGCCCACGTCCGGTCCGTCGGCGACCAGCTCGAAGCCGGGATCGCGGCGATCGGCCACGACCTGGTCGAGGGCCTGCGCGGCCGCGGCCTGTGGCGGGCGATCGTGCTCACCCGCCCCGTCGCCGCCGCTGTGGAGGCCGCCGCCCGCGAGGCCGGGTTCCTGGTCAACGCGGTCCAGCCCGACGCGGTACGGCTCGCGCCGCCGCTGGTCATCACCCCCGCCCAGATCGCGTCGTTCACCGGCGCCCTGCCCGCGATCCTGGAGAAGGCATGCACTTCCTGAAGGACGACGACCTGACGCCCGAGGCCCAGCTCGCGGTGCTGGACCTGGCCGCCGAGATGAAGGCCGACCGGTTCGCCCACCGCCCGCTGGCCGGGCCCAGGACCGTGGCCGTGCTGTTCGACAAGCCCTCCACCCGCACCCGGATCTCCTTCGCCGTCGGCGTCGCCGAGCTGGGCGGCCAGCCGCTGGTGATCGACGCGGCCGGCAGCCAGATGGGCCGCGGCGAGCCGATCGAGGACACCGCGCGGGTGCTCTCGCGCCAGGTGGCCGCGATCGTGTGGCGCACGCACGGCCAGGAGCGGGTCGAGGCGATGGCCGCGGCCAGCCGCGTGCCGGTGGTCAACGCCCTCACCGACGAGTACCACCCCTGCCAGATCCTGGCCGACCTGCAGACGATCCGCGAGCGCACGGGCCGCCTGGCGGGCCTGACCCTGGCGTACGTCGGGGACGGCGCCAACAACATGGCGCACTCCTACCTGCTCGGCGGGGCGGTCGCCGGCCTGCACGTGCGGGTCGCCGCGCCCGAGGGATACCTGCCCGACCCGGCGATCGTGGCCGCCGCCGAGCGCGCCGCCGCCGGGACCGGCGGGTCCGTCCAGGTCACCACCAGCGCGGAGAAGGCCGCCGAGGGCGCCGACGTGCTGGCCACCGACACGTGGGTATCCATGGGCCAGGACCCGGCGGAGAAGGACGCCCGGGTCGCGGCGCTCATGCCGTACCAGGTGAACGCCGACCTGCTCGCCCGCGCGGCGGGCACCGCGTTCGTGCTGCACTGCCTGCCCGCCTATCGTGGCCTGGAGATCACCGCCGAGGTGATCGACGGGCCGCGCAGCGCGGCCTGGGACCAGGCGGAGAACCGCTTGCACGCGCAGAAGGCGCTGCTCGCGCACCTGCTGGGCGCGGCCGGGTAGCACCACGGGAAGGCACTGGGGACGATCGATGACGATTCCGCTGACGAAGGCCGCCAGGCACGCCAAGATCAAGGAGCTGCTGAGCCGGCACGCCGTGCGGTCGCAGCCCGACCTGGCGCGGTTGCTGTCCGAGAGCGGCGTCGAGGTCACCCAGGCCACCCTGTCGCGCGACCTGGACGAGCTCGGCGCGATGAAGCTGCGCGCCGACGACGGCAGCCTCATCTACGCGATGCCCGGTGAGGGCGGGGGGCGCATCCCGCTCGCCCGCACCGGCACCGGCGAGACCCCCGGCGCGCGGCTGCGGCGCGTCGCCGAGGAACTGCTGGTCTCGGCCGAGGCCTCGGCCAACCTGGTGATCGTGCGCACGCCCCCCGGGGCGGCGCAGTTCCTGGCCTCGGCCATCGACCACGCCGACTGGCACTCCATCCTGGGCACGGTCGCCGGCGACGACACGATCCTGGTGATCAGCCGCGACCCCGCCGGGGGCGCGGACGTCGCCGCGGCGCTGCTCAAGCTCACCGAGAGACGAAGCGCCGGGTCCTGACCCCGGCCGAGCCTCCATCCAAGATCACCGCTGCCCGGGACGCCCGCCTCGGGTAGCGTTTGCGGCGCGAGCACCGCCCGCGGGGACCCCGACGTCCCCGCGGGCCCCGTCCCCGCCCCGCGCGCGGCGGGGCCGGCGCGTACGGCGTCACGCCCGCCCCGCGCGGCCGTACGGCGCGACGCGGACGCGGGCCACACCGAACAGGGAACATGACGACATGAGCGGAACGAAGGGGGAGGAGCACACGGTGCCGGACAACACACCGTCGGACGGCGGGAGCCGGTCGCTGCGTCTGTGGGGAGGCCGGTTCGAGGGAGGCCCCGCCGACGCGCTGACCAGGCTCTCGGTGAGCGTGCAGTTCGACTGGCGCCTGGCGCCCTACGACCTGCTCGCCTCCCGCGCCCACGCCCGCGTGCTGGGGCGGGCCGGGCTGCTGACCGACGACGAGCTGGCCCGCATGCTCGGCGCCCTCGACGACCTGGAGGACGCCTGCAAGGCCGGCGAGTTCCGGCCCACGGTCGCCGACGAGGACGTGCACACCGCCCTGGAGCGCGGCCTGCTGGAGCGGCTCGGCTCGCTCGGCGGCAAGCTCCGCGCCGGGCGCAGCCGCAACGACCAGGTCGCCACCGACCTGCGGCTGTACCTCCGCGACCACGTGCGGCACATCGTGTCCCGGCTCGCCGAGCTGGAGACCGCGCTGATGTCGCAGGCCGAGCAGCACGTCGACACGGCCGCGCCGGGCATGACCCACCTCCAGCACGCCCAGCCGGTGTCCTTCGGGCACCAGCTCCTGGCCCACGTGCACGCCTTCGCCCGCGACGTGGACCGCCTGCGCGACTGGGACCGCCGCGCCGCCGTGTCGCCCCTGGGCTCGGGCGCGCTGGCCGGGTCCTCGCTGCCGCTGGACCCCGAGACCGTGGCCCGCGAGCTGGGCTTCGACTCGGCCGCGCCCAACTCGATGGACGCCGTCGCCGACCGCGACTTCGCCGCCGAGTTCCTCTTCGACGCCGCCATGATCGGCGTGCACCTGTCGCGCCTGGGCGAGGAGATCGTGCTCTGGGCGTCCCAGGAGTTCCGCTGGATCGAGATGGACGACGCCTACTCCACCGGCTCGTCGATCATGCCGCAGAAGAAGAACCCCGACGTCGCCGAGCTCGCGCGCGGCAAGTCCGGCCGCCTCATCGGCAACCTGATGACGCTGCTGACCACGCTCAAGGGCCTGCCCCTGACCTACAACCGCGACCTGCAGGAGGACAAGGAGCCCGTCTTCGACGCGGTGGACACCCTCCTGCTCGTCCTGCCCGCGATGGCCGGGCTGGTCGCCACCATGCGGGTCAACACCACGCGCCTGGAGGCGTCCGCCCCCGACGGGTTCGCGCTGGCCACCGACCTGGCCGAGCTGCTCGTCCGCAAGGGCGTGGCGTTCCGGGACGCCCACGAGGCCGTCGGCCACCTGGTGGTGTGGTGCCAGGTGAACGACAAGGAGTTCGAGGACCTCACCGACGACGAGCTGGCCAAGGTCTCCCCGCACTTCACCCCCGACGTGCGGGACGTCCTGTCCGTCCCCGGCGCGCTGGCCTCCCGGTCCGCGCCCGGCGGCACCGCGCCCTCCCGGGTGCGCGAGCAGCTCGCCGCCCTCCGCGACCTCGTCGACGGGCACGCCGCGTGGGCGACCGGCTCCTAGACCGGGCGTTCTTCGACCGTCCGGCGCCCGAGGTGGCGCCGGACCTGCTCGGGCGCGTCGTCTCCCACGGCGGCGTGGCGATCCGCCTCACCGAGGTCGAGGCCTACAACGGCGCCCTCGACCCGGCCTCGCACGCCTACCGGGGCAGGACGGCCCGCAACGCGGTCATGTTCGGCCCGCCCGGCCACGTCTACGTGTACTTCACGTACGGCATGCACTTCTGCGCCAACCTCGTCTGCCTCGGCCCCGGCACGGCCTCGGCCGTCCTGCTGAGAGCGGGCGAGGTGGTGGAGGGCGAGGCCGCGGCCCGCTCCCGCCGCGGCGAGATCGCCCCCTTCCGCGACCTCGCCCGCGGCCCGGCCCGCCTCTGCAAGGCCCTGGGCCTGTCCCGCGAGCACGACGGCCTCGACTGCTGCGCCCCCGGGGCCCCGATCCAGGTCCTGGAAGGGGACCCGGCGGACCCCTCCGCCATCCTCAGCGGCCCCCGCACGGGCGTGTCCGCCGGGGCCGACACGCCCTGGCGGTTCTGGATCGACGGGGACCCCACGGTGTCCCCGTACCGGTCCCACGCGCCCCGCCGCAGGCGTGCGCCCGCCTCGCCCGCCGGCTCCTGACCCGCGCCCGGTTCCCGATCTCGCGGGGCGTACGGCTGCGGCGCGGCCGGGGTTCCGGCCGCGCCGGCCCGCCGTACGGCCGGAAAAGCGCTTGGACGGCGCCGGGAGGGTGCGGTTTCCTGGTCAGAGCGCCCTCGGGCCGGCCCCGGCTGGCGGGAGCCCGCGTCCCGGCCGTGGCCGCGGCCCGGCCGGCGGGTGAGCCCGCGGCCGAGCGGCCGGGGTCCGGGCCGCCGGTGCCGATAGGGTGCAATCGTTCATGTCCGATCACGACGGAGAGCACAGAACTGTGACCGAGATCCTCGATGAGCTTGCCTGGCGCGGCCTGATCGCGCAGTCCACCGACGTCGACGCCCTGCGGTCGGCGCTGGCCGAGGGTCCGATCACGCTCTATTGCGGCTTCGACCCGACCGCGCCCTCGCTCCACGTCGGCAACCTGGTGCCGCTGCTGACCCTGACGCGGTTCCAGCGGGCGGGGCATCGGCCGATCGGGCTGGTCGGCGGCGCCACCGGGCTCATCGGCGACCCGAGCGGACGCTCCACCGAGCGGTCGCTGAACGCCGCCGAGGTGGTCGAGGAGTGGGTGAGCCGGATCCGCGTCCAGGTCGAGAAGTTCCTGGACTTCGACGCCGGCGACCTGTCGGCGCGGCTCGTGTCCAACCTGGACTGGACGGCGGAGATGACCGCGATCGGCTTCCTGCGCGACGTGGGCAAGCACTTCCCGGTCAACCGCATGCTGGCGCGCGAGGCCGTGTCGGCCCGCCTGTCGGGGGAGGGCCTCAGCTACACCGAGTTCAGCTACCAGATCCTCCAGGCCAACGACTACCTGGAGCTGCACCGGCGGCACGGGTGCGTGCTCCAGCTCGGCGGCAGCGACCAGTGGGGCAACATCACCGCGGGCGTGGACCTCATCCGCCGGGTGACCGGCGCCTCCGCGCACGCGATGACCGTCCCGCTGATCACCAAGGCCGACGGGACCAAGTTCGGCAAGACCGCCGGCGGCGCGATCTGGCTCGACCCGGCGCTCACCTCGCCGTACGCCTTCTACCAGTACTGGCTCAACGCCGACGACCGTGACGTGGTGCGCTTCCTCAAGGTGTTCACGTTCAAGTCGCAGGAGGAGATCGCCGAGCTGGAGAAGCTCACGGCGGAGCGCCCGGCGGCCCGCGCCGCGCAGCGGGCGCTCGCGGCCGAGCTGACCGCGCTCGTGCACGGGCAGGAGGAGCTCGACCGGGTGGTGGCCGCCTCGGCGGCGCTGTTCGGGCAGGGCTCCCTGGAGGAGCTGGACGAGCGCACGCTGGGCTCGGCGCTGGCCGAGGTGCCCAGGGCGACCGTCCCGGCCGGCGAGCTGCCGGCGTTCGTGGACCTCCTCGCCGCCTCCGGCCTGGTCGAGAGCAAGTCCGCGGCCCGCCGCGCCGTCAAGGAGGGCGGGGCGTACCTCAACAACATGAAGATCACCGACGAGGCGTTCGTCCCGTCGGCCGATGACCTGCTGCACGGGCGCTACCTCGTGCTCCGGCGCGGCAAGCGTTCCGTGGGCGGCGTCGAGGTGGCCTGACCGCCTCACGCGTTCCCCGACCGGCCCCCGGCGTCTCGTACGCCGGGGGCCGCGTCCTGTTGGATCACATTCCGGAAACATCAGCGGCGACCGGTGCGGGACATGGGCCGATATCTAGGGCTTGACGTGCGAAAACGTGGATCGATCCCGTGGTTTGACGGGAGCGCGGAGGCCGCCTAATGTTCTCTTCGCCCCGGGAGCGAGCGGGAGGCCGAAAGGCAGCCGAGCTCCGGGGAACCCCGATGACTCACCCCCCGAGGATGACCTTGCGGTCACCCGAAGGGTGGCATCTCTTCACGCCGCAAATCACCTGATTTGGTGCGAAGCGGAGGAAGAGGTAAGTTTGAGGGGTTGCCCCGAAAGGGGTTGCTGGTGAGTCCGAACCGGCCAGGTTGACAGGAAGCGGACGAACCGGTAAGATTGGGAGGCGCCCTCTGCGGGCCGGTCCGGGTGGCCGGGTGCGGTGAGTGGAGGAGCGTGCGTTTCTTGAGAACTCAACAGTGTGTTAAAAGCCAGTGCATG
>NZ_QZEY01000019.1:169538-178480 GCF_003594875.1 Bailinhaonella thermotolerans | reverse complement strand
AAGGCGCAGCTGGTTCTCTTCAGGAAAAGTGTTCATGCGCGTTGCTCGACCTCCTAGCTTGTTGTCGTCAAGAGCGCCGGGGGCAAGAAGTTGTGTCACAGCGACTCCTTGAGGTGCGGCAGTCGGCGATGCTGTTGGAGCCGGTGCGTAGCCACTCCGAGTGGATCTGCCCGTCCTTGAACTGGTCGGAGCAGACGAACGTGTCCGCGACCCGCGTCGCGTCGCCGGTCACCGGCTCGCTCGCCGTCATGGTGACTGGGTAGGTGACCGACGGGTCGGCGAAGAATTTCTCGTCCGGCTGGATCACCAGGGTACGGCCGGCGGTGCCGTCTTCGATGATGGTCGTGGTAGTGCCGACACGGCCGGAGCCTTGGGCGGCCTTGGCGTCGAGCATGTCGATGCGCAGGGGCGCGCCTGCGGGTTTGCCGCCGGCCATCAGTTGCGGTGTGCCGTCCTTGGCGCGGCCGGTGGTGACGCCCTTGGGCAGGGTGAGCGGCAGCCGCACGGTCGGCACGGTGCCGGGCTTGCGGCGGAAGACGACCTTCTGCAGGAAGCCGTCGGGCAGGGCCTGCACGACCAGGTCCACGCCGGGCGCGACCGCGTCGGTGTAGATGGCGGTGCTCTTGTGAAGTGTCGGCTTGGGCAGGTCCTTGGTCCAGCCGAAGCCCGCCGAGCCGGACTCGTTCTTGGCCGTGACGAGGTCCCGGGACCGCCCGGGTGAGATCTCCAGCGGGATCTTCGCCTGCTTCGGGACGAGGACGCCGTCCTTCTCCGCCAGCGTGGTGTCGATAGGCGTCCAGGAGTCCCTGTTCTTACCGGTCCGGACCCGGACGGGGGTGGTGCCGATGTCGGCGGTGAGGGTCTTGCCGTCGGGTTCGGCCCACACCGTGGAGGTTTCGGTGTGCCGGGACGGGACCTCGACGCGTTTGCCCGTTTTCCTGGCCTGAGCCCACGCGTCGAGGGTCGCCTTGTCCTGCGAGGGCGGCGACGTCGGCTTCGCGGGGGTCGCGGGCTGCATCGGCTTGACCGGTGCCGACGGGTCGGCCACGGCCTGAGTGGGTACGGCGGCGATGCCCGCAAGCAGGGCCGCGGTGAGGGTCACGACGGCAGCAGACCGGATCGGCCGTCCGCGGCGTCGTGGCGATGGGGGAGGCGGCAGGGTCCGTCTCTCCCCGGGTTGTGGGGACACATGTCTCCGTTCGGGCATGCGAAAGCCCACCTGTCCCGGGGTGGGAAGGCGGGCCTCACGCGATCTTGAACGGCAAGCTATCAGTAAGGTTTCTGTAAAGAAAGCGTCAATTCGATCACGTGGCGAGCAAGAGCGTTATATAGGCCCTCGGGCGTGTTTCTGTCTCTATCGCAGGCATTGTGAGCATCAGGAAGAATCTCGTTGCCGCTTCCTCGCGCGCTACGGGGGCCGCCGTACCTTTCCCGGCTCCCCCGGGGCCCTGCGGTCAGACCGTGCCCCCACCGGCGGCAGCCCGCCGCCGGTCGGCCCATCCGGGTATCCCCGCCCTCGACGCGCCGGGCACCACAGGCGGAGGCGACTGGCTCCGCCTGGTGCAGGGGTCTGATTCAGGTACCTTGCCCCACACGGCGCTGAACTGGGGGGTCAGCCCGTACCGGTCGAGCAGGGCGTGCAGGTACATGTCGTCGTCCATGGTCTCCTCGATCTGGTGTGCCGGCCGGCCGGGTCTGCCCGTGCTGGCTGCGGGCGCCCCGGAGGCCAGGGTGCGGTCTGAATCTCCCCCCGGGGCGGGGCGCAATTGGGGCGCGGTCGGCTTCGCTTGGGCCTGCGCCGTCACGCCCAGGCAGGGCGGGCGCTGCCGGGGCTGCCGTAGTAGCGGGCGATGGGGGCCCGGTAGGGCAACTCGCCGTTGACGTGGCCGGGTTCGAGCCGCACCCCGGTGCGCCGCTCCGCCAGTGCGAACGCGGCGTTGACCGCGTGGTCGTAGCGGTCCGCGCCGTCCTCGCCATCGTCGTCCTGGTCGTCCTCACCGATCAGGCCGAGGTCGGCGAGGTCCCGCCGCAGAGCGTCCGGGTCGGTGCTGTCGTCCCACCCCGGGTACAGGGGGTCCAGGCGGGCGACCACCTGCCCGTCCTCAGTGTGGAGGCAGCGCGGGCGGCGCAGGACACGGTGATCGGCGCGGAAGCGGCCGCCCGCGCGCTCGGCGGACCTGCGGGGCGGCACCTGTCCGAGCAGGCCTGGCACGCGTTCGTCCAGGCCCTGCAGACCACCGGCTTCCTGGCGGCGGTGATCGCGGTGATCGCGGGCGTGGTCGTGGCCGGCTGGCTCCCCGCCCACGAGGAGGACCACCCCTGAGCGGCACCCGCCGCCCCCCGCCGGACCCCAGGGGCGGCCCCGCAGCGCGCAGGGCCGCCCTTTAGCCCTTTCGGTCGCCTGGCCTGGTTGGGCCTGGTCCGTCTCCGCGCACGGTGAGCGGCGCCCGCGCCCCGCCCCGGGCGCGGCCCCAGCGGAAAGGAAGCCCATGACCGAACAGGACCTCACCGCCCTGGAACGCCTGGCCGGACGGGAGACCCGCATCTACCAGCAGGCCCGCGACCGCCTGGCCGTACTCGCCCTCAAGTGGATCGCCCTCACCCTGCGCGGCCACCACCCGAAGGCGGCGGCGTTCGAGGCTGTCTGGGCCGAGCAGGACAGCGTCCAGGAGACCGCCTATCTGACCTGGTCCACCGCCTACGACGAGTCCGGCGCGGCCGTGGACGTCGGCGAGGACCTCGCCGAGGAGTTCGGCGGCTGGCTGTCCTTCCTCACCTACGAGGCCCGCTACGCCTGGAAGGCCCCGGCCGGTCTCCACGTGGACGCCTACGTGGAGCGGCGCGAGGCCTTCCGCTTCCCCCTCCAGGACTGCCTCGACCTGCCCCTGCCCACCCCCATCGCCGGCGGCTGAACCGGAACGGGCGACGCCCCGCCGAAGACCGGCGGGGCGTCACTGTTGATGGAGCAGGGGTGGGCGCGCGGCATCGCTACCGCGGGTGTGATCTGGTCACGCCGGCGCCAGCGTGAGGCGCCGGGCCAGCAGCGCGTCGGCGTACATGTCGAGCATGTCGAGGGTGTGGCCGCCGCAGTCGTCCCGCCACCACGCGGCCGGGTCCCCGGTCTGTCCGCCGAGGAACGCCATGAGGCCTTCGATCACGCTCACCGTGTGGGTGGCCACGCGGACGCCGTACATCGCGGACCAGGCACGCTCGACGTCGGCCAGATCCGCCGCCCCGTTGATGTCGAGGAAGCGGCCGTCAGGAGTGCGGACGCCGACGTGGTACCGCCACGTGCACCCCGGCGGAGCGTGGTGCGGGTAGAGAATGGTCAGCGGCCACCCGGTCCGCTCCTGCAGGGCGCAGGCGAGCAGGCGGCAGCTGTGCCTGGTGAACAGCTCCACCGCGTGCTCATCGACCTCGGGCGGCCGCAGGCGCAGCTCGGTGAGCCTCAGCCGGCCGGTGGGGCTGCCGAGACGGATCGTGACGGTCGCTCCGGGCGGGATCGACACGGACATCACCTCGGACTCGTGTTCTGGTTTGATGCGCTGGCCGCGTGGCCAGGCCTGCCGCCCGGGTACCGTCGGCGCGCCGTCACGTGCTCGAACGCCGCTTGCCGGGCTGCCGGTGATCACAGGCCGAGGAGACGCGGCGCCGTTCCTTCTGCTGCGCCGGCCGGGACGGTAGGCGGCCGAAGGAGACCGGCACATGCCGAGCCGGGTGAACACACATGCGGAAGATGACGTTCGGGCTGGTGATCTCAGCGGTGACCGCCTGCGCGGCCCTGTCTCTGACCGGGTGCGGCCAGGAGCAGGTCAAGGAGGTGGCCCGCGGCGTCGACCAGGGCGTCAACGCCGGCCGGGGCACGGCCTGCGCCACGGTCCTGCGGCTGCGCAAGGAGCTGATGGACCCCGGGCTGAGCGCGGACCGGCTGCCCGCCATCAAGGCCGAGTTCGCCGAGGCGGCCGGCCAGACCAGCGACGCCGAGCTGAAGAAGGCCCTCAACGACGCCGCGGCGGCCATCGGCGCCCTCAAGCCGGCCGGCGCCGAGCCGGTGACCGTGGTGACGCAGGCCGCGAGCCTGCAGGACGCGCTGGGACGCGTCAGCTCGCGCTGCGCGGCCATCACCGGCTGACCCGAACCCACCAACCCACCCGCGGACCCCGGGCACCGCGCCCCGGGGTCCGCGACCCATGCGCGGGCGACCCGGCACGCAAGCCCAGGAACCCCGGCCCGGCCGCCCGTACGGCGGGAGTCGGCGGGCCCGGCCGCTGGGAGTCCGCGGGCCCGGCCGGCGTGCGGGCGTTGCGGGGGAGGCCGGCGCCAGGACGATCCTCACCCCCGAGGCCGGCTCGCCGGCACCGGGCCGAAACGACCGCGACCAGGAAGGAATCCCTGTGGCCACCACATCGAACCCCGCCACGACCGCGCACCGCCCGCGCGCGACCGACGCGGAGATCACCTCGCTGCGAGACCTGCTGGAGACACTCGAGCGGGAGGAACGGTTCAGCGTGGCCGACGCCGTCCGGATCGCGACCATGACCCCGAAGGTGCTCGGCCGCCTGGAGGAGATGACCGACAGGTACGACGCAGTCACCGCCGGCCTGCACGAGATCGTGACCGCCGTGGGCCGCATCCGGCTCCTGATCCGGCGCGCCCGGCAGGAGAACCGGCCGATCCAGCCGGCCGAGCTGGAGGCCATCCTCGACCCGGCGCCGCCGAACGGAGCGGCCGCCTAGACACCCCTCCGCGCCGCGTCGCCGGCGTGGCTTGTCACCCCGACCCCAGGCCTGGCGCGCCTGGGGTCGCTCGTCTTCCCAGGCCGCCCCCTGAGCGGGCACGCGTGCGCGGCGAAACGGTCGCGCCCGGATCTTTGCGTGGGGCGAGGCGGCTCCGGCGCTTGTCCGGCGGCCGGGCGCGAGCACGGTCGGCCGAGAACGGAAGCGCGTAAGCGCCCCATCGTCCAAAGGAGACAAGGTGAGAAAGCCACTGCTCGTGGGCGGGCTCATCACGGCGGCCCTGCTCGCGGCCGGCTTCTGGGAGGCCTACTACCTGACCAACATCGTGTGGGTGGTGCGCAAGGCCGGGGTCATCTGGATCCCCGTCCTGCTCATCCTCGCGGCGCTGTTCGTCGTGGCCCTCCTGCTCGGCCCCTCCGGGAGCGCCAAGAAGTCCGGGCGCGACAGGCACGACTCCAGGACCGGCTCGCGCGCCGTGGGCTGGCTCGCCCTCACCGGGCTCGCCGGCGGCCTGGCGACCATCGCCTGGTGGTTCGCCTACGGCTACCTGCAGGACCGGGACTACCTGTCCTCGGTCACGGTGACCACGGCACCCGCGCCGCAGTTCGGCGAGCGAGCGCCGTACACCGTCGCGCGGGCACAGGTGCGCGCCAACCTCGGCGACGCCACCGGCAACGTGGCCGACACCAGCTACGACCCGGTCAGCGACCGGTACACCACGCTGCTGGAGCGACGCGGAGCCTTCACCGGCTACGAGTCGGTCGCCACGCTGAAGGTGCCCGTCATCGGGGCCGCCAACGGCTCGTCCCGGTGCGCCTTCTCCCGCACCGCCGACGCGCGCGTCGGCGGGTGGCTCGGCCACAACCTGGGCCGCAAGATCGCCCAGGAGCGCAGGTGGGTGTCCTTCGACGACAAGGACGTCTACGCCTACTGCGACAGCGGCAACGTCCCCAAGGTCGTGGTCCCGCTCAAGAAGCTGCAGGGCTTCTTCGTCGTCACCGAGCGGCCCGCCGGGGTGGCGATCTACGACGGCAAGACCGGCGAGATCACCTTCAGCGACGGCGCGGGCCTGCCCGGCCCGGCCTACCCGATGAGCCTGGCGGCCTCGCAGCGCGAGTCCACCCACGCCATGTCCGGCTACTGGGACTGGCTGTGGCAGCGCGGCGGCTGGGAGACCGACGACAGCCGCGTCAACGCCGAGAACAACACCGAGTTCGGGCTCGCGTCCGGAGGCAAGGGGCTCTACAGCACCTCGCTGACGCCGCGTGGCTCGGCCACGGCCATCACGGCCATCTCGGTCATCCCCGCGCACGGCTCGGGCGGGAAGCTCGCCCCGCTGACGGTCCACCGGCTGGCCAAGCCGTGGAAGTCGCCCGACGCCATCGCGCAGAACATCCGCAGCTCCTACGGTGACCTGCAGCAGTGGGCCACCCGCGGGTTCGAGGTGTTCGAGGTGACCCCCACCTCGGGCGAGACGTTCCTGGCGACCATCGGCCACGGCCAGGTCACCAAGTACGTCGTCCGCGGCAGCGGATCCCTCGCCGGCGCCGAGCCGCACTGCCTGTACGAGGCCGCGGCCAAGCGGGGATGCGGCCGGGTGGAGTCGGCCACCGAGCCGGCGCCGACCACCCCCGGCGACGGGAAGATCCCGGCCGACATCCGCAACCTCAAGGACGAGGAACTGCTGGAACTGCAGCGCAGACTCCAGCAGGAGATCGCCAACCGCCTGCGGCGGTAGTCACCACAACCCGGGGCCGGCACGCCATCACGTGCCGGCCCCACCCATGCCCTCCACCCTCCGCGCGCAGGCCCCCGGCATGTCCGCGCCCGGGGACTCCGCCGCGCAAGATCCCCCGCACCCTGGTGCCCCCGCCGTACGACGGAGCGCGCCACGTCTAGGCATCGACTCCACGAGCAGCGAGGATCTCCCGCCACACCCTGCCCCGCGCGATCGGCTCGCCGGTCTGCGCCTGCTGGACGCGGACGTGCATCTGCCGACGCCCTCCGGGATCCTCGAGACTGTCGCACGCGGAGATCCACCAGCGGTGGACGAAACTGTCCAACCCCGCCAGATCCAGACTCACCCGCACCTCGTCGAGCACGGCCTTCAGCCCCGCGTCGAAAGCCTCTCGATCTTCAGGGACGACCAGCGCCGCACGGATGGCTCGCAGGTCTTTCTCGGGCAGCGGCGCGTCAGCGGAGGTGAAGTCCTGCGGTCGCATGGTCATGCCCAGCTCCCTTCCCTGCGCCCTACGACACTACGAAGAACGAGCGCCCCTTGCACCCACATGCGACAAGCCGGCCCTGCCCCGATCTGACGAAGCTGGGAGGCCATTTCCCGCGCATCTTTCAACATGCGGAGAGCGGGGAGCGGTAACAGCCGACTCTCGCCTCGGAGGAGGGTGCCTGCCCGTACCCGAAGGGGGAGCCACCGGCCAGCTCTGCCTCCGGCACTGAGCTATGCACCCCCAAGCGGCACTGCTGTGGGCGTAGGCAAGTGGAACACCTACTTCGGCAGGGCGTGGACCGACACCATCCAGATCAACAGCCTCACCGCCAGGCCGGAGGCGCACGCCGGGTCAGAGATCACCCACATGCAGACCCAGGTGAACATGGCCGCGGGCTCCCTGGGGTACCGGACGGCGGCGGGGGTGATCGGCCGGCACGTCGGCGGCTTGGTGGAGGGCGCCCGTATTCGGCGTCGTGGATCACGCAGCCGCGCAGCGTCCTGGTCAAAGCGCCCACCGCCGCCGCAACCACCGAGACGCCCAGGCGGAGCGGCCGTGGTGGGGGCCGGTGGACCACGGAGGCGTCCCGGCTGGCCCGGCTCGCTGGGCGCGACCTCGGCCCGGCCATCACCACCGCGGCCGGGGTGTCGCGGCGGGCCGCACCGCCACGCTCGGCGGCGACGCGGTGCCGGATGGCCGGCTGGTGACGGTGGTGAGACCTGCGGCGGTTCGGCGGCGCTGACGGCGGGATGTTCCTGCGGCCGCGCGAGGCGTTCGTCCCGACGGGGCGGGTGCTGACGCTGGTGATGGACGCGGCCACGGGTGATCCGCTGGACGCGTACCTGCCAGAGCGGCCGCCCGCCCTGGCAGGGCTAGGCTGGGTGGAGAGCCGCGCCCTGTCTTGACCGGCTGTCTGTCGTCGCTGGCCCGCGCCTCGGGTCGAGACGCGGGCCGGAGTCGGGCGGCGGGGCGTATCTTCGGTGAGCGTGACGTTCTCCGGGACTGCTGGAGCCGGTTAACGACACGCGACCCGGGGCCGGGGCCCGCTGTCTCACCCGCACCTCAGCGGGTTGGGGTCGCGCCGCCACATCGGGTGAGCACGTCAGTGGCTGGGGGAGAGCTCGCCGAGTACGCCCGGCGAAGCGAGCCATTCACGGTCGAGGAAGCGGCCAGTGATCCGCCCCATGACGCACAACTGCTGCTCCAGTTCCTCGTCCAGGGACAACCCCGGGTCATCTTCCAGGTCCGCCCAGTACTGGCTGTACTCCTCGTGGGAGAAGATCTCCCCGAGGTTGTTCCCGTCGATGGAATAGCCGATGGGGATGATCTCCTCCTCCAGGTGGGTGATGTCGAAGACGCGGTGACCGCCGACGCTGAGCTCCGTCGCATCGGGCATGTGCCCGCCGGTGAGGTGCAGGATGAGGGACCAGTCAGGGGTGAGCGAGCTGATCCAGACCGTACGCGACAGCGACCCGGGGTCATGGGACTTCAGAGCGGTCTTGAACCCACAGACCACCCGGGTGTCCTCGGCGATGTGCAGCCGCCGGGCCACCTCGCCGAGATCCCCGATGTCGACCCACAGGGCGGTGAAGTAGGCAACGAGCCCGGCCTCCGCCAGAAGACGTTGCTGGTTGTCCGCAGGAAACACGTTCATTCAGGTTGTCCCTCTTCTACTTGATTGGCCGCCTGGTATGCCCGGAGGCGGGAATTCGCAACACGATCCATCTTGTTGTACCGATCTTTTTTTGGCCGCATTTAGTCTTCGATGAACACCCAGAAGGCATTGCCTGTCCCGACGCGGTAATCTCTGTAGAACGCTCCGAGTCTATTTCCATGAGTAACGTTTTGATTGCCATTCACCGCCTTGAGGGAGTAGTGTCCCTTGGCGAAACTAGCTCCCTGAAGGGTCGAGGCAAACGGATATTCGTCGCAGTGGACGTTTCTGTTCATAGGCAGCTTGTCCGGCCTCCACGCGGGG
>NZ_QZEY01000019.1:0-169528 GCF_003594875.1 Bailinhaonella thermotolerans | reverse complement strand
GGGGGGGGGGGTACGCCTCCGGCATGTAGTATTTGCAGAGGTTAATGGACCACTTGTGTCTCGGAGGGTTTCCTGCGAACAGCCACTCCATTTGCTGCGGAGTTCCCATATCCATATGCAGCTCGATGCCGGAAAAATGGCTGCGATTGAGTGGATTAGTGACGCCGGGCGTGCCACGCTTCAGAGGCTTGCCGCGCTCATCGTCGCCAGGGCTGCCGTTCTGGATGGCACCCCAGTCGCCGTAGATAAGCTTGTTCTGCTCGTTGCCCAGCACATTTCGGGTGGGCGGATAGCCCGGCTTACTCCAGTCATGGCCAGGCCGGAGTGGCGGGAAAGACTGCGAGTTATTCGGCTTCAGTGCATCCTCGATATGCTGGATAACCTCAATGAACGCCGAATGCCTCTTTTTGGACATTACGAAAACACGCTTTGCCCTTTTGTTGATACAGCCGCCGATGCGGGCAAATTCTCCGCCGCCGAACGTCGTGCGGTCGCAGCGGAAGTTTGGCACCCAGCTCCGCAAGTGCGGCTCCCCCTTGCCGTGGCGGCGAATGCCAACCGTCCGACCGTTGTCGTCCAATGCCTTATCGCTCCAGAGGCGGATATCAACGATCGAGTCAAGGGTTAGCTTATCGAAGTAGAACCGGACGCGCGGAGCAATGGTGCAGATAAATGATCTGCCTGCGTCTGGCGTCGCATGAACGTAGAAGAGTTCAAAGTGCTTACCTCCGCCCCAGACTGAGATGTCCTTAGTCTTGGTTCTCACGCCCGGCTCGCAATCGCCGTCGCTGAAGGGCGTCGTTCCCGCGAACAGCTCGATCTCTACGGGCACGCCGCTCAGTTGCGACCCTGCGAGAACCTTGTCCCCCTTCCCGTCGACCACTGCGAGATCATCCAGCTTAATGTAAAATTTCATGTCGGTCGGCTTGAGGCTGCCGTCGCCTAGTGCGGCGTTTCCGGTCTGGTCGCCCATATAGCCTTGAATAGACCAGGTGGCGCGGAAGCGTAAGGCGTAGGAGACGTCCTCGGATTGCGGCAACGGCTGCTTGCAGAGATACTGTTGCGATCCCTTCTTGGGGTTCTTGCAGGTCGACTTTTTCATTTTTTTGGTCAAGTCGTCTTCTTCGTAGTCCTGCAAGTATAGGTAGGCGGACCAGCACGAACTGAAGGGCTTCTCGCTGATCCGCGCATCGTACTCCGCTAGCCCCGTCTCGCTCGGGCTGACCGCGCATTTTTCCAGGCTGGGATGTTTGTAATCGAAGTCATCAGCGGCCGCGGCGCGGGTGCTCGCGATTCGACTCGCAGGAGTGTCCGCTCGGATGCTCGATGCCGAGGCGCCGCCCGGGCTCGCCAGCAGTAGTGCAGGGATCTGCCCGCTGTCCAGTGGCCGCTGGTAGACCTGCGCCTCGTCCAGGTCACCCTTCATCGTGCTGCCGAGCCAGAGTGGGGTGGCCGCGTTCCAGGCCGTGAAGCCGACGGGCGCGGTTTTGACGAGGGTGCCGTTGAGGTACAGCGAGGCGGTCTTGGCTTCCGCGTCGTACACGCCGGCCAGGTGGAACCACTCGCCGACCGGTGGCTCGACCCCTGACAGCACGCCTTCCGATGTGGCTGCGGGGGTGTCGCCGTTGGTGAGGGTGAAGACGAGGCCGTGTTCGGGGTCGTTGCCGAGCCGGAAGGGGGCCTGGTGGGTGCCCTTCTGCTCCAGGACGGTGTAGGTGCCGTCCTTGTCGGCCCAGCGTAGCCAGGCGGCGGCGGTGAAGCTCTGGTCGGTGCGGATCACCGGCTTGTCGGTGACCGCGAGCGGCTCCGACCCGGGTGCGATGACGTGGATGGTGACGTTCTGCCAGTCCGCCCATGGCGAGGCGGTCTCGCCGGCGACGGCGCGGGCGCGCCATCGGATCTTCCAGCCGTCGGTGAGTTTCCCGGCGGGGATGGTCGCCTTCGCTGGGCTTCCGGAGGGCACGTTGTCCACGGCTCCGGTCCAGATCTGGCCGGTGCCCTGGCCGTCGGGTGCGGCCGGGTCGTGCTCGATCTCGAACTCGGCCCGCACAGGCTGCCCCTGCGGATGGGTGACGGTCGCCGCCAGCGCGGGGGTGAGCACATGCGTGGTGGTCACGCCGTCGGTGACGGCGGAGGGTGTCATCGTCAGCGCGCCGACCGCAGGCTTGGGCAGCGCGATCGTGACCGGTTGCCAGTCCGCCCATGCCGAGGCCGCTTGCCCGGCGACTGCGCGGGCGCGCCAGCGCAGCTGCCAGCCGTCCTTCAGCGTTCCCGCCGGGACCGCGACACTCGCTTGGGTGCCGGCGGGGACGTTGTCCACGCCCCAGGTCCACACCTGCCCGGTTCCCTGTCCCTCCGGCGCTGCGGGGTCGTGCTCGATTTCGAACTCGGCCCGCAGCGGCTGGCCGGCCGGGTTGGTGACCTGGGCGAGCAGATTCGGGGTGAGGCTCGTGACGAGTGTCTTGCCCTCGGCCTGGCTGGACGGGGTGATCTGCAAGGCCCCGATCCCGGGGTTGGGTTCGGGGTCGGGCAGGTCCACGGCCAGGCTCTGCCACTCGGTCCACGGTGAGCCGAGGGTGGTGGCAGAGTTGACGGCGCGGGCGCGCCAGCGCACCGCCCAGGTATCCTTCAGCAGCCCCTCGGGGACGGTGACGGCGGCCTGGGTGGCGGAGCCGACGTTGTCTGCGGCGCCGGCCCAGATCCGGCCCGTGCCCTGCCCGGTCGCCGCGGGGTCGTGCTCGATCTCGAACTCGGCGCGCAGCGGCTGGCCGGCCGGGTCGGTGACCGTGGCCCGCAGGCTCGGCGTCAGACTCGTCGTGACCGTCTTCCCGTCCTTGGGCTCGGAGGGGATGACCTGGAGCTGCCCAATGGTGGGGTTGGGCGGGTCGATCGTGGCCGCCTGCCAGGCGGACCAGGCCGACGCTGCGGTGCCCTGGACAGCGCGGGCGCGCCAGCGCACCTTCCACCCGTCCTGCAGCTTCCCACCCGGAACCGTCATCGACGCGTCACCGCCGGAGGTGACGTTGTCCACGGCACCCGCCCAGATCTGCCCGGTGCCCTGGCCGGTGGCGGCGGGGTCGTGCTCAACCTCGAACTCACCCCGCACGATGCCGCCGGACGGGCTGGTGAGCGTGGCGGCCAGGGCCGGGGTCAGCGACGAGGCCACGGTGATGCCGTCGGTGACCGTCGCCGGGGTGATTCGCAGCCGATCGATCACCGGGTTGGTGACCGGTGCGGTGTAGGTGACGGTGAGCCTGGGCGGATGCCCGTTGTTGGCCGTACCGCCTTCACCCGAGTTGAAGTACCGCCAGTTTCCGGAAACGCCTCCTTCGATTGCGGCGCTCAGCACCAGGCCGTGACTGGCCGCACCGCGGGCCCAGTCCTGGGCGATGCCGGTGACGGTCCAGGCCATCGTGCCCGCCCCGGTAGAGGCGCATTTGGTCTGGCTGAAGGCCTTGGTGTTGGTTACCGCGTCCTCAGTCGTGCTCGTCGGCTGCTTATCCCAGTTCAGCGGCTCCGAGCCGCTCCAGGGGGAGGTGACGCGGCGGACCTGGATCCCAGGCGCGTTCTCAGGACAGTTAGACGATTCGAAATTCCACAGCTCGAGCTTCGCGTCGCTGACGCTCGCCCCAGCCAGGGCCTCGGTGCCGAAACGTATGTAGGCACGAGTGGTCGTTCCCCACCCTCCGCCCGCCGACAGATAGACGGAACCGGGGTACCCATCCTGGCTCTTGGCCACGTCGATGTCGCCCTCAAGAGCCAGCGTCGTGGTGGGGTCGATCGTGACCGGGTACTTCGTCGCCGGATCGGCCAGGAACTCCGCGTCCGGGGTGAGCACCAGCACCTGCTGGCCGCCCTCGGTCACCACCTTCGTGGACAGCTTCGCGCTGTCCTCCGCCGTACCGGGCTTCGGCTGGGCCGAGTCCGCGTCCCACATGACCGGCTTCGGCGCGGACGCCTCCACCTTGCCCTTGGCGCCGGTGAGCTGCAGGCCGCCCTGCTTGCTCATACCGAACGTCAACCCCCGGGTCTCCACTGGCAGCCGGATCTCCAGCGGCTTGGCCGGCTTGGAGCGCAGCACCACATCGTGCCGGAAACCGGTACCCAGCGCGGTCACCACCAGGTCCGCGCCGGGACCGGCGGCGTCCTTGTAGGTGGCGACGTTGTCCTTCACCTCCGGCCTGGGCAGCGCGGACGGCCACCGCAGCGTGAACGTCTTGCCGTCGCGGTCCATCGTCGCCATCGGGGTCTGCCCACCCGGGGAGAACGCCATGGTGGCTTTGGCCGCCTTCGGCCGCAGCACCCCGCCCTGCTCGACCAGCGTCGGGTCAACGGGAACCCAGGTGTTGCCTTGCCGGACCCGGACCGGGCCGGAGGAGATCTGCGTGGTGAAGGTCTTCCCGTCCGGGTTGGCGAACGTCTGCGACGTCTCCGTCGTCAGATCGGGAACCTCGACCGGCTTGCCCAGCGTTCGTGCCCTCTGCAGAGCGGCGGTCTCCACCTGCGAGGGCGTGTTGGAGATCGCGCTTCCGGCCTTGCCGGGGATCCAGGAGGCGGTGCGGTTCAGTTTCGCGGTAAGGCCGTTCCCGGAGGAGTCGGCGGCAGTCCCATCCTTGCCCTCGTCGAACGTCCAATGCCCCGCCGCCTGCTGGAGCGTCGTGAAGGACCACGTGTAGGGGTCCATCACGTTGTCCCAGCCGTCGATCGCTTCCGACACCTCCACGGTGTACTTCGTGCCCAGGAGGAGGTGTTGCGCGGGGGTGAAGGTGACGGTCTTTCCGATGCTATCGGACTCGAGGGTGCCCTGGAGTTCGGCGCCCTGGGCGTTCTTAACCGTCATCCTCGTTCCGCCGACCGGCTCACTGAACGTCACACGAATACGAGAATTCAGTGGGATGTTGACGGCCTCGGGTGCGGGCTCGGTCGATAGCACGCGAGGCGCGCGGAATTCCCCGTCTTCGTCGCCGCCGGTGTCTTCTCCCCCTTCATCGGGGGCTGGGTGCGGGATCTCCTCGCTGCCGATCATGGTGCCCGCGCCGTCCCGAAGCTGCTCGTTGGCGTCCACCAACTCCTCGCTCATCGCCAGCGACTCGATCGTGTCGGGTGTCTCGGGCCGGTACACCGATCGGGTGAGCGCCTCCTCGTATTCAGGGATCTCAACGAGCGGATCCCGCGAGGTGAGGACGACCGTTTCCTGCCGTGGCGGAGGCGCGGGTTCGTACCCGACCTTGAGCTGGGGTCCATGCGCTCCCACAGTGCTCTCGGACGACCGGTACATCCGCCAGTTCCGCGCATGGTCCTCGCCGCCCTTGCCGGGTGCGAGGAAGAAGCCGTAGTTCGGCTCGCCGTCGGCCCACGCCTGGGCGATGTCGTTGACGTAGTGGTAGAGATCCTCTTCCTTTTTGAAGGGGTCACCGGCGGGGCAGTTGATGTCGCTGCTGTAGGCGCCGAGTTCGGTGTTGGCGCCGGCCTCGGTGAAGCTCGGCCGCGTGGTGATGTCGTAGGCGAGGGTGGCGACGTCCCAGTCCTCGGTGATCCGGTGCGCGGTGATGCCGGAGCCGACCTGCATGCCACACGCGCTGGACCGGAAGTTCGACAGGATCAGGTCCGCGTTGAAGACCTTCCCGCCGCGCAGGGAGGAGTCCGCGGGGATGTCGGGGAAGCGGATGTAGGCGAGGTACATCTCCCCGTCGTGCTGCCCGACGTTGATGTAGGGCAGGTTGGCCTGGTCGCGCGCGTACCGGCCGGCCCCGTTGATGAGGCCGTCGGCGACGTAGGTGTCGGTGACGACCTCGGGGATCCACCACTCCTCGGTGGCCGCGTCCAGGGTCACCGGGTAGGTGGTGGCCGGGTTGGCGAGGTACGCCGCGTCCGGCGTGTACACCAGCGTGTTCCCGTCCAGGGTGAAGCCGGCCGTGCCGGTTGTTCCCGCGCCGGGGGTGGCGGCCTTGGCATCGATGAGCCGGGGCGGGGGAAGCTTGGCGGGCTTGGCGTCCTTGCTCGCGCGCACAGCGGGTGCACCGGTGCCGTCCTTCACCAGGGCCATGCCCTTGGGGGAGGCGGCAGGGACGCGGACGGTGACGGGGCCGCCCGGGCGGGTGCGGATGACGACCTGCTGGCGGAACCCGGTGGCGGTGGCGTGCACGACCAGGTCGATGCCCTCGCCGTAGGCGGAGGGATAGGTGGCGCGGTTCCCGCTGAGCTGCGGTGCGGGCAGCGTGGCGGGGGCGTCGAGGCGGATCGTGCCCTTGTCGCTCGTGCTGGTGAGCAGGGTGGTGTTCTTGCCTGCGGACAGGGTGAGACCGCCCTTGGCCGCCTTGGGCTTGATGGCCCCGCCCTGATTCACGAGCGTAGTGTCGATCGGGATGAACCCGCCCTTGGGGTTCTTCATCCGGACCGGCTCCGAGTGCATGATCATCTCGAAGGTCTTGCCGTCCGGCTTGGCCCACACGGTGGCCGTCTCGGTGTTCTCCGACGGCACCTCGACCTTCGCGCCGGTCTTAGTGGCCTGTGCCCAGGCGTCCACGTACGCCTTGGGGTGCTTGGGCCGCTCCTTCGGCTCCGTCGGCGCGGTGGGGGCGGGGGTGGGGTCAGGCGTGGTGGGTGTCTGGGCCCAGGTGGGCGCGCCGGCGAGGCCGACGAGCAGGGCGGTGGTGAGGACCACGGCGGATGCGGAGCGGAGGGGCCGCCCTCGGCGTCGTGGTGGTGGGAGGGGCGGCAGGGCCGGTCTTCCCGGGAGTGGTGACACGTGTCTCCGTTCGGGCATGCGAAGGCCCGCCTGTCCCGACGTGGGAAGGCGGGCCTCACGCGATCTTGAACGGCAAGCTATCAGTAAGGTTTCTGTAAAGAAAGGGTCAATTCTATGACCTGGCACCGCAGATCGCTATAAGGGCGATTGGTCCTCGATGGGCCGAGAAGCTGGGCATGCCGGGGCGTGCTCTGTGTCCCCTGGGCAGGCGTGCGGTCAGCGTCGGCACTGATCTGAGTCGTACGGCGCCGCGGCGTGCTCTCGGTTCAGGGGGTGCCGCCGGTGAGTACACGGCAGGCCTTGTTCAGGCGGGTTTGCTTGGCCTTCAGGAGGCGGGTGAGGCGGGCGGCTTCGGCGCGGACGAGGGTGCGCTGGAGTTCGGCCTCGGCGTGGTACCAGGCCTGGACCAGGCCCGACTCGCGTTTGCAGGCGACGTCGGCCTGGGCGGTGGCGCGCTCCTGAGAGGTGATCACCGGGGCGTCCAGGTTCCAGCGGGGGTCGGAGATCGCGTCCTGGGGAGTCGGGTAACGGAAGCCGGCGCGGGACATGCAGGCGCGCCAGAGTTCGCGGGCTCGCCGTACCGGGGCGGCCTTGGCGGACTCCTCGACCGTGCGGAAGTTCTGGCCCTCCAGCCATCGCAGGTCGTCCCGGGGGACGGCCGCCGCCAGGTCTCCCACGGCCCGGTCGTGGCAGCCGGGCTCGCCGCCCGTGCCGTCCAGGGCGGCGCGCTCACGGGGGGTCAGGGATGCCTCCCACGCCTCCCACCGCGCGGGGCCCGCCCGGTCGGCGGCCGTCGCCGGATAGTGGTAGCCGTGCTCGCGCGCGACGGCGGCCTCGATCACGCCGTAGCGGCGGGCGTGCTCGGCGAGGCGGGCGCCGGACACCGCCGGGGGCATCGTGCGCAGGGGACGGCCGAGGCCGAGGCGGGCCATGCAGCGCCGCAGGAGCTCGCGATGGGCTCGGTCGAGCAGGTCATGGTCGTCCCCGGTAAGGCGGTACGCGTCGAACGGGAGCGTGAGCGCGCCCGGGGCGGCGGCGTCGGCGGCCCCGGCCGCGAGGGTGGCGGAGCCGGTCGAGGGGGCCGGTGCCGCCTGCTCCCCGCCCTCGGGCGCGGAGCAGGCGGCCAGGACGAGCGCGGCGGCCGCCAGGCGTACGGCGTGGCCGCGGCGCCGGCCCAGTGCCGGGCGGGTCATACGCAGACGTCTACGGCGCTCGCCCGGTTGTCGCCGATGGCGTTGTTGGCCAGGAAGCCGTCGTTGGCGCCGTTGGCCCAGGTGCTCTGGGCCCCGGTGCCGCCGACATGCTGCCACAGCCGCACGGAGCAGCCGCGCCGGTTGCGCATCGAGCTGGCCTCGTTGTCGATGCTGTCGTTGGAGCCGCTCCAGTAGTTGTTGCGCAGGTCGAAGTCGTCGTTGACGAAGTCGAGCCAGTGGTCGGTGTTGCCCTGGTTGTAGTCGTTGTTCTCGTACAGGCAGAACCGGCCGGAACTGCAGCCGCCGCCGGGGCAGGCCGAGGCCGGCAGTTCGGCCGCCAGCACGCAGGCGCCGGCCGCCGCCAGGGCCACGATCGCGGAACGCAGGACTCTCATGGGGGCCTCCTCATCGGAGTCCGAGGGCACAACGCTCCGAACGATAGGGAGGCTGACAAATCGGGTGAACTCTGGCAAACCACATTCGCAAAAATGGGCCTGCGTGCCCGATGCCTAGTCACCCGATGGGGAACCTGCTACGGACGTTCCCGATCACCCCCTCACTGCGCTGCGGGAACGTCCACGATGAAGATCAGGATGCCGCCGGCCCATCCGTCCCGGAGCCGCTGGGCGCAATAGGCGCCGCCTGAATGGGCGGAGATCGCCTGATATATAGGGACATGGTGATCAACGGGCCGCCGGAGAGGAGCCAGCCCGGGATGCAGCCGCAGCGACTGCCTGGGTACGTCCACGTGCGAGAGCTGGGGTCCGGCGAGTCCGGGCAGGTCGTGGAGGCCGTTCAGGTGGCCACCTCCGACAAGGTCGCCATCAAGTACCTGGCGGCCGGGCTGCTGGGGGAGGACCGGTTCCGGCGGGAGTTCCGCCTGGAGGCCCAGATCCTGCGCGCCCTGCGCGACCGGCACATCGTGCAGGTGCTGGACTACTACGAGGACGACCACGTCGCCGCCATCGTGATGGAGCTGGTGGCGGGGGCGAGCCTGAAGGACGTCCTCGCGGCGCGGGCGCCGCTGACTCCCGAAGGCGCGCTGTGGCTGCTGAAGGGCTCGCTCCTGGGCCTGGCCCACGCGCACGCGCGCGGCGTCGTCCACCGCGACTACAAGCCCGCCAACATCCTCATCACCTCCGACGGCACCAGCAAGCTGACCGACTTCGGCATCGCCGCCCGCACCGGGGAGCACGCCGCGCCCGCCGGCACCCTGCCGTACATGGCGCCCGAGCAGTTCACCACCACCCCCGCCTCGCCGCGCGGCGACATCTACAGCGCCGCCGCGGTGTTCTTCGAATGCGTCACCGGGCGCCGCCCGTACCCCGGCCGCACCTGGCCCGAGCTGATGGCCCAGCACACCAGCGCCCCCATCCCCGCCGACGCCGTCGAGCCCGGCCTGCGCCCGCTGATCACCGCCGGGCTGGCCAAGCACCCGGCCGACCGGCCCGCCTCCGCGACGGCGTTCCTGGAGTTGCTCGACGAGCACGCCCGCCGGGCCTACGGACCGCACTGGGAGCGGCGCGGTGTGTCCGCCGTCGGCCGCGCCGCCGCCGCCGTGATCACCGGGGCCGCCGTCACCTCCGGCGTGCTCGGCGCCCTCGGCGGGGGAGGGTCGGTGATCGCCTGGGCCAAGATGCCGATCGTCCTGGGGACGGCGGCGGTCGGCACCGCCGGCGTCATCGGCGCGGCGGTCCTCATCCAGGGCCAGGACCCGCCCGCACCGGCGCCCCGCGCCACCGCCACCGCCGCGGCCCCCGCGCCGTCGCGCACCCCCGCCCCCGTGATCACCGATCCCGCCCGCCTGTCGGCCGCCGTGGAGACCGCCATCGCCGGCCAGCGCACGGCCCGCGTGGAGGTGACCGGCAAGATCGACCAGAGCACCGACCAGTTCGAGGCGACCGGGCGCCTGCAGTACCTGGAGCAGGCCACCCGGCTGGACGTCACCGTGCGCAACCCCGTCGGCGAGGACGGGACGACGAGCCCGGCCCGCGTCGTGCTCATCGGCAACCGGGCACGGCTGGCGTCCGGAGGGTCCCGGCCCGCCGCCCCGCAGGACCTCGGCAGCACCGACGGGCACGTCCGCCTGGCCATGATGGCCCGCTGGGTCGCCTCCCCGCACAACCTGCGCCTGCTGACCGCCCACGCCCGCGGCTTCAAGGCGGCGCCGGGCGGAAACGGCACGCGGGTCTACACCGGGCAGGCCCCCGTGGAAGCGCTGGCGTCCGGAACCCCGGTCGCCCAGCTGTACGCCCCGTGGGCCGGCGGCGGCGGGGCCGACGTCCGCCTGGCGTTCGAACTCGCCACGGACGCCGAGGGCCTGCCCATCCGGCTGACCACCACGATCACCGTCGGCCCGTCCGGCCCCGACGCCGGCGGGATCGTCAACACCTTCCAGGCCCGCTACTCCGGCTGGGGCTCCGCCGGCCCGATCAGCTGACCAGGCCACGGGGCGGGAACGCGCCGTCATCGCCGGCGGCGCTGACCGATGCCGCCGACCGGCCACCGGGGCGGGCGCTCTTGCGGGCCGCCGTGTGGGCCGTGCCGTTCTTGCCCGGCTGCCCCCCGCCGTCCATGGTCATCTGCGCCTGAGATCAAAGAACGCGTGAAGGAGCACGGCCATGCCCGAGAACACGACTGGGCCGGACACCGTCGAGAGCGCCGCCCACATCCAGGCGCCGGGAACCCACGACACGGGTGCCGACCCGTACTTCCGCACCGAGGCCCGCAAGGCCGGCGCCACCGACGCCGAGGTGGCGCACATCACCTGGCTGGGGATCGACCCCTACGGGTACCTCCTCTGCCGCCAGGCCGGCGCCACCCACTCCGAGACGCTGCGGGCTCTCCGGGCCGAGGTGGGCATCGGCTACGCCGACGTCCGCCGGGCCGGCGCCACCCACTCCGAGGCGCTGCAGGCTCTCCGGGCCCAAGTCGCGCCGTTGGGCTACTTCGCCGCCCGGCGGTCCGGCATCTCCCACACCGAGGCGCTGGAGCTCCACGAGGCCGGCGCCGACCTGCACGGCTGCGGCCTCGCCCGCCAGCTCGACGCCACCTCGGCCGAGACACTGGAGGCCCACAAGGCCGGCGCCGACCTGAACGCCTACGCCGCCGCCCGCCTGGAGGGCGCCACCCACGCGCAGGCGCTGTCCTCGACCGCGCGGCGCACCCAGCCCTGACCGGCCACTGCCCCACCTCCCGCCCATCAGGGCAGGAGGTGGGGCAGCACGTTTTCGCCGGGGCCCAGCCCGCCGGGCCGTACGGCCATACAGGCGGCCACGGCCGTGTGACGAGATGCGGTCAGCCCCAGACCAGGGTGAGCAGGTGGAGCAGCAGGAGATAGAGCCAGACCAGGTCCATGAGCAGATAGGTGGCCACCCGCCTCTCCTCCTCGCGTGACCATCCGCGGCGCGCACCCTGTTCGGCCCGGTCGAGGTCGGTCAGCAGCCAGAGGGCGGCCACGCCCGCGATGACGATGTGGAGGGCGATCCCGGCGGGACTCGGATCGCCCAGAACCGGCATGGCGGCACCGAACACGTACAACGCGAGGGCCGCGAAGTACAGCGCCACCACCACCAGCATCGCGGTGGCTACGACCCAGGTGAACCGGGTGGTCACCGTCACCGCGCCCGTCAGGCCCAGGCTCAGCATGACGGCGAGCACCAGCACGGTCAGGCCCACGGCGGCGGCCACCAGGCCCAAGCCGTACTCCCGGGCGACGATCGCGCTGATCACGCCGATGAGGACGCCCTCGCCGACGGTCATCAGTACCGAGCGGTGCAGGACATTGCGACACGCCATGTTTTCTCCCTTTGCGGATGCGACGGCCCGGACCGTCGGCGGCCTGCCGGCCTGCGGCAACAGCCCGGGACCAGCCGGTCCCGGGCCGCCCGCCGCGCCGGCATGGCGCGGCGTGAGGGGGCGCCGGTCAGGTGTCGTCCTCACCGGGGGAGGGATAGACGGCGCGCCAGGCGTGCGCGGTGATGTCGCGGCCGGCCAGCAGATCGAACAGCGCCTGCCGGTCCAGGGCGGCGTCGGCCTCGGCCAGGACGATGCGCGCGGCGGCGGCGCGGCCGTGCCGCTCGGCGACGTCCTTCAGGTTCAGCCGTGCGAACGCGTGCCGGTGCGTGCTCTGCCAGTGCGCGGCCTGCTCTCTCAGGTTCCGCGCCAGGGTCTCGACCTGCGCGGTGAGCCCGGGGTCCGCCAGGTCGCGCAGCAGCCGCGTCAGCATCCCCGGCTCGTTCACGATCTGGCGCACGGTGTCCGGGGGGATCTTCTTGAGCCGGGCCGCCAGGGCCGGGGCGCCGTCGCGCTCGGCGATGGCCCGGCACTCCTGGACGGCGACGTGCGCCCAGACGGTGCGGGGGCCGGCGAGCGCGCGCAGCCGGTGCAGCCGGACGTAGTCCTCCTGCTTGATCTTGATGCGCTCGTCGGAGTCGGTGAAGTGCACGACCAGGCCTTCCCGGTTGGGACGCGGCGGCGCCGCCAGCGCCTCCTGCAGCGAGGCGTGGCCGAACAGCTCGGCCGCCGGGCCGGGCCAGTCGCCGATCAGGTCCGGCAGCGGCACCGACCGGCCGGTGGCGATGTCCACCGCGCCCAGCAGGATGAGGTCGTCGCGGGCGCCGTAGTCGACGACGATCCGGTTGCCGGGGTAGACGATCTCGAACAGGTAGGTCAGTCCCGGCCGCGGCGTCCACGCGCCGTGGTAGCGCGCCCGGTAGACGGCGGTGGCGTGGGCCGCCTGGGCGCTGGTGAACGACGCCTTCGTGGCGAGGAACGGGTCGTGCCCGTCCGCGAGCACCAGGATGCCCAGCGACCCGTCCACCTTGTCGGCGACGGTGACCGGCCCGGTCAGGCCGGTGGGGACCTGCGGCTGCCCCCAGGTGAAGAACTTCGGGAACGGCCGCGCCACGACCTGCCCGCTGTCCCGGTCCACCACCAGGCCGCGGCAGGCCCGGGTGGCGGCGTTCCAGACCCCCTCGGCCTGGCAGCGCGGGGTGTAGCAGTAGATGTCCAGCGGCAGGGACGGATGCGCCCTGCGGGCGATCATGCCCTCGCGGACCATGGCCTCCACCAGGTCGCCGCCGCACAGCTCGTCGAGCTTGGGCATCTGCCACCTCGTTTCGTCGGGAACGCGAGGCGACCGTGCCGGTGGCGGCATCGCCGGCAAGGCCCGGCGCACGCCGGCCCGCCCCCGGGCCGGAGCCGCGAAGGTCCCGGGGACGGACAGAACAGGGAACGCGGTGCCGTACGAACGGCACGTGGCCTGGGGGTGACGCCCTCGGCAGCCGATGTCGTGCGTACATGAACATGCACGCCCCGCCCGGGGCGTGCATGTCGCGCGTGAGCGCCGGTCAGGACTGGCCGGCGGGCTTGCGCGGGCCGCCGCGGCGGCCGCGGCGGCGGGGCGGGGCGCCCGCGCGGGCGCGCTCGGAGGCCGCCTGCTGCGGGGCCGAGCGCTGGGGGGCCGAGCGCTGGGGGGCCGGCCGCGCGGGGGCGGCCGGGGGCGGCGTGAGGCGTACGGCCGCCTCGCCGCGGATCGTGGCGACGATCTCCTCGCCGGGCCGTACCGCCGCGGTCAGCGGCTTGATGCCCGCCTTGCGCATGAGGGTCTTGACCTCGCCGTGCTGGTCGCCGGTGGCCAGGGTGACCACGACGCCCTCGGCGCCGGCGCGTGCCGTACGGCCGGAGCGGTGCAGGTACGCCTTGTGCTCGGCGGGCGGGTCGACGTGCACCACGAGACCCACGTCGTCGACGTGGATGCCGCGGGCGGCGATGTCGGTGGCCACCAAGATGGTGGCCGTCCCCTCGCCGAACGCGTCCAGGTTCTTCTTGCGCTGCGGCTGGGAGAGGTTGCCGTGCAGTTCCACCGCCGGCAGGCCGTCGCGCCGCAGCGCCCGGGCGAGCTTCTTGGCGCCGTGCTTGGTGCGGGTGAACAGGATCCGCCGGTCTCGCCCCGCGGCCAGCTCCCGCACGATCGCGTCCTTGTCGCGGCCGCCGATCACGAACACGTGGTGCGTCATCGCGGCGACGGGGGAGTCGGCCGAGTCGACGCTGTGCACGGCGGGGTCGTGCATGTAGCGGCGCACGAGCACGCCGATCCCGTTGTCCAGGGTGGCGGAGAACAGCAGCCGCTGCGACCCCCGCGGGGTGCGGTCCAGCAGGCGCCGCACCGCGGGCAGGAATCCCAGGTCGGCCATGTGGTCGGCCTCGTCCAGCACGGTGACCCGCACCGCGTCCAGGTCGCACAGGCCCTGGCCGATGAGGTCCTCCAGTCGGCCGGGGCAGGCCACGAGCACGTCGACGCCCCGGTTTAGGGCGGCGGCCTGCGGCTGCTGGGAGACGCCGCCGAAGACGGTCGCGCAGGTCAGTCCCACGGCCTCGGCCAGCGGCCGCAGCGTGGCGTGGACCTGGGTGGCCAGCTCCCGGGTGGGCACCAGGATGAGCCCGCGGGGGTGGTTCGGCGCCGCCCGGTCGCCGCGGGCCAGGACGGCCGTCAGCGGGACGGTGAAGGCCACGGTCTTGCCGGAGCCGGTGCGGCCGCGGCCCAGTACGTCCCTGCCCGCCAGCGCGTCTCCGATGGAGGCGGCCTGGATGGGGAACGGAGTGTGGATCCCCATGCCGGCCAGGGCGGCGCGCAGGGGTTCGGGGACGCCCAGGTCGGCGAAGTCGCGCGCCTGGGGCACGTCGGCGGCCCGCTGGTCGAGGTCGATCCCGGCGTGCGTGGGCGCCGCGTCCGGGGCGGGGGCCGTGCGGCCGCGGCCGGCTCGGGCGGGGCGTGAGGTGGTGCGGGTGGGCATCGGGGTCCTTTCGTGCGATGCGGATGCCAGCGCCGCGCGCTGGATCTTGGTTGGCTTGGCGGGACAGACCGTGCGCGCGCAGGCGCGCGACGCCCGCATCACCGCCGGCGGGTCCGCCCGCACCGCGGGCCGGGCCGGAGACGGCCCCGGGAGACCGGTGTTCAGAGGGGGCGGTGTTCAGAGGGGGCGGTGTTCAGAGGGGGCGGTGTTCAGAGGGGCGGTGTTCAGAGGGGCGGTGTTGAGAGAGGCGGTGTTCAGAGGGCGACGTCCAGGTGGCGGTCGCCGGACGCGGACGTGGGCCGCCCCGCCGAAGCGGGACGGCCCACGCGGGGCACCCTCACCCCGGGCCGGGGGAGGCCCGGCCCGGTGCGGGCGGCGCGTTCCGCGCCTTGGCCGCCGACGGCCTGGCCGCCGACGGTGTGGTCGCCGGCCGCCTGGTCGCCGGCGGTCTGGTCAGCGAGGTCCGGGGGACCATGTCGGGGGACCACGTCGTCGTGACGCCCGTCCCCGCCGCGCCCTCGGCGTACGCCTGGGCGGCGCGCGGCGAGGCGGCGATGCGCCAGTCGGTCTCCTTGACGGCCTCGTACCAGATGACGCCGATGATGTCGGGATGCTTGGGGAGCTGGCGGAACATCTGCTCCACCCAGCGGGCCTTCAGCCCCGACACGTCGGTCGCCGCCACCTCGGTGATCACCACGGGCTTGCGGGTGAGCTGGCGGATCGTCTTCAGCGTGGGGGAGAACACCTCGGAGAAGGACCGGTAGCCCTCCATGCCCTCGGTGCCGTAGTAGCCCGACAGGCCGACCCAGTCCACGTAGTCGTCACCCGGGTACAGCCCCTTCAGCGGGGTGGACCCCTGGTAGTGCACGTTCGGGCTCCAGATCCAGGTGACGTTGTCCACGCCCAGACGGGTGAAGATGTCGTGGACGTGCCGCCAGGCCGCGACGTAGCTGCCCGGCGCGTTGCCGTTGACGCCCTCGCACCAGGGGTACCAGAAGCCGTTCATCTCGTGCGCGAAACGGATCGCCACCGGGTAGCGCAGCCGCTTGATCCCCCGCGCCCACGCGGTCACGTAGTCGTCGAACTCGCCCGCGATGATGCGCTTGAGCGCGTACTTGGGCTGCCCGCCGTGCTCCAGCTCGATCATGGACTCGGCCGCGTAGTCCCACGGCTCCCACGCCACGATCGGCATCATGCCGCGGCGCGCGATCCGGTCGAACGCGCCCCGCACGAACCGCTGCGTCTCCCAGCCCTGGGAGAACTGCAGCGCGGCGGGCCGGCGCCCGACCGCCCGGGTGAAGTCCCGCAGCGGCCGCAGATCGTACGGGCCGGTCTTGGTCATCACCCCGAGGAACGCGGTGCCGTACGGCGGGAACGCCGGGCGGGCGGCGGGCGCGGCGGCCGGGGGAGTCCAGGTGAACGACGGCTCCCGGTTCAGGCGCAGGTCGGGGTCGGCCGGCAGGGTGCGCATGGGCGCCCACACGAAGGCGTACGCGCCCAGCAGCCCGATCACGGCCACGATCAGCAGCCGGGGCAGGGTCAGTCTCATGCCGCCCTCCCCGCGCGCCGGCCCGGCGCGGCGCCGCGGCGGCCACGGGCCGGGACCCGCCCGCCCCGCCGGGCCGCGCGGCCCCGCCGGAACGGGGCGGCCGCGGCCGCGCCCAGGGCGCTCAGCGGCGGCAGCAGGCAGGCGGCCAGCGTGACCGCCGACCACAGCCGCAACGCCACCTCCTGCCGGATGTCCAGCCAGAAGCTGGCTCCCAGCGTCGCCGCGGCGGCGACCGCCCACAGCAGGTGCAGGCGGAACGTCGCCAGGCTCTCACGGCTGCGCTTGCTGCCCTTGGCGGTGACGGCGTAGGTGAGCGGCCGCCGGAGCAGGGCCGCGACGGCGGCCGCCAGGTAGACGGGGCCGGCGCTGAGCGCCAGGACCATGCCCGCCAGGCCCCACTCCCGGCGCTCGTGGGCGGCCAGGTTGAACCGGCGCAGCCACACCCACAGCAGCGCCCACGTGGCCATGTTGGCGCTCCACAGCAGCAGCCAGGCGCGTCCGTCCACGGCCAGCGTGTGCGACCCGAGCGCCAGGTACAACGCCGTGGCGAGGTTGCCCAGCAGGAAGGTCGCGGCCACGCCCGGGTAGTAGCTCTGCACCAGGCCGTACAGCAGCCGCTGGCGGAAGGCCAGCCGGACGCCGTCCAGCTTGCCGCGGTCCAGCAGGATCTCCCAGATCCCGTACGCCCACCGCTTCTGCTGGTTGAAGTAGTCCGTCCAGGAGGACGGGCCCTCGCCGACCGCGATGACGTCGGGGGTGTAGACGCCCTTCCACCGGTTGCCGGTGGCCGGGTTGCGGCTGCCCTGCACCCGCATGCTGGTGAGGTGGTCCTCGATGATCGAGTCCTGGTAGCCGCCGATCTGCCGCCAGGCCGCCGTCCGGTAGACGTGGTTGGTGCCGATCAGCAGCGGGGCCGACAGGCCGTTGCCGCCGCGCTCGACGACACCGCTGAACAGGTACTGCTGCGCGCCGGCGCCGTGCGCGACCCAGTTGTCGAACATGTTCCCGTACACCTGGGGGGCCACCACGAACGCCACGTCGGGGTCGCGGAAGTAGCCCAGGGTGCGCTCCAGGAACTCTGGCACCGGGACGTGGTCGGGGTCCATCTGGGCGACCACGTCGTAGGCCTTCTCGTGGAAGGCGCGCCAGGCGTTGTGGTTGCCGGCCTTGGTCCGGGCGCGGAAGCGGCCGAACGGGGGGTTGTAGCCGTAGCGGCCCTTGCGGCTGAAGTGCCGCACGCCCAGCCGGCCGGCCATCGCCTTGACGCCGGGGTCGTCGCCCTCGTCCAGGATCCACACGTCCACGGGCCCGTCGTGGCGGATCCGCGTCATCGCGCGCAGGGTCCGCTCGACCAGCTCGATCGGCTCCTTGGCGGGCACGATGGTGGTCAGGACCGCCACGCGCAGCCCGGCGGGCACGGTCATGGGGACGGGGTCCTTGGCCCAGCGGGCGAACGTCCAGATCGCCGCGTTCTGCGCCAGGCGGATCAGCTCCACCCCCACGATCAGCATGAACCCGATCCGGGCCGCGGTGATCCGCCAGTCGGCGGCGCCCACGATGCCCGCGCCGGGCACGTGCTGGGGGAGCATCAGCCAGCTCACGAAGCCGATCCCGGTGGCGGCGTTGAGCAGCACCAGGATCGTCAGCACGCGGCGGGTCCAGCGGCCCCCGGCCTTGCGGAAGGCCACCGTCGCCGTCTCGGCGTCCGGTGCCCGCAGCGGGCCGGTGAGCTGCGAGCACGCCAGGTATTCGCGGACGGTCGCCAGGTTCTTGCGGTCGCGCCGCGGCAGCTGGCGCCGCCGGGGCCGGCGGGCCGGCCGTCCGATCCGCCGGCGGCCGCGTCCCGGGGTGGCGGGGCCGTCAGAAAAGCGGTGGCCGGCCGCGGCGGGCTCGTCCCCGGCGCTCGGCCGACCTGAGGTTCTTCGCGGTGCTGTCACGCTGGTCACGGCACCGCCTTCACGCGTTCTTGCATGTGAGCCACCTCTTTGATCCGGCGGCAGCGCGAAGTGCGCTGGTCCGCGCCGGCGACCGTCCGAGGGGCCCGCCCTCCGTCAACACACGCGCACCCGCCGCCCCACCCCGGTGCGCCCTGGGCGGTTGGGGCGGGGCCGCGGCGTGCCGGGCCACGCCGGTGGGAGGCGTCCGAGGGGTGCGGCGCGCGACGTGCCGGGCGCCGGCTCACGCGGGTGGTCGCTCATGTCTTGACAGCGGGCGGGGGCGGGCCACGGTCACCCCTCGATGTGACCGGCCACGCCCGCTCCGCCTGCCCCGGGCAGCCCCCGCGGGCGCCCGCCGGGGGAGAGAGGTGGCGCGGCCGGCCGACGCAACTCAAGAAGGGAGGGCGCGTGCGCCCCGAACCGCCCGAGACAGGAGGCCCGCTCCGGCCGGCCCTGGCCCACCCGGCCCTGACGGCCGCACTGCTGACGCTGGCGCTCGGGACCTGGGGGATCGCCGGGCCCGCGCTGTGGGCCGACGAGGGCGCCACCTGGGCCGCCGCCACCATGCCGGGCGACCGGTTCGCCGGGCTCCTGGCCGCCAAGGACCGGATCCTGGCCCCGTACTACGTGTTCATGCGGGCCTGGGCGGCGGTGTCGGACAGCGAGCAGTGGCTGCGGCTCCCCTCGCTGCTGGCCGCCGCCGCGTCCGCCGCCATGACCGCCGCGCTGGGGCGCCGCCTGTGGTCCCCCCGCGCCGGCCTGGCCGCCGGGACGCTCATGGCCCTCACCCCCGCGCTGACCCGCTACGGCCAGGAGGCCCGCCCCTACGGCCTGGCCCTGGCGGCCGTCCTGGGCGCCACGCTGCTCCTGGTGGCCGCCGCCGATCCGGGCCGCGGCCCGGGCCGCCGGGTGTGGGCCGGGTACGCCGCCGCGCTGGGGGCCGCGGCGCTCCTGCACGTGCTGACCCTGCTGATCGTGCCCGCCCACGCGGCGTACCTGATGGGCAGGGACGGCCGCGGGATGCTGCTGCGGCGGTGGGCGTGCGCGGTGGCCGCTCCGGCGCTGCTGGCCGCCGGGCTGCTGGGGTGGGCGTCGGGCCAGCGCGAGAACCAGCTGTCCTGGCCGGCCCCCGGCCTGGCCGAGCTCGCCGAGCTGCCGGTGGAGCTGATCGGCTCGGCCGCCCTGGCGGCGGGGCTGGCCGTCGTCGCCGCGGCCGGCCGGCCCGCCGGCGCGCCGCCGTTCCTGCTGGTGTGGGCGGTGGCCCCGGTGCTGCTGCTGGCGTTCGCCGCCCAGTTCACCGACCTGTGGACACCTCGCTACGTCCTGTTCTGCCTGCCGGCCTGCGTCCTGCTGGCCGCCTGCGCGCTGGCGCGGCTCACGCACGCGCGGGTGGTGATGGCGGTGCTGGCCGCCGCCGTCCTGCCGGCGCAGCTGCAGGTGCGCGGCCCGGACGGGCACGACAGCGATCTTCGCGCGGTGGCCGGCCTGGTGACGCCGGATCTGCGCGCCGGCGGCGGGGTGGTGGTCCAGCCGGCCTGGCATCGGCCCGCCCTGTACTACTACCTGCCGGCGTCGCTGCGGCCGGCCGCCGACCCCCTGGCGGTCCCGCTGACGCGGACCCCCGCCGGTTTCTACGACGTGGCCGAGGCCGCCCCGGCGCAGATCGCCGCCCGCCTGGGGGCCCGCCGCAGCATCTGGGTCGTGCGCGCGAGCCGCGACCCCGACCCCCGCGCCGCCGCCGTCCGGGCCGCCCTGGCCCAGGGCTTCCGCCTGGTCCACGAGCGCGACATCGGGACGATGACGGTGGCCCGCTACGACCGGGTGGCCGCGCCGGCCCCGGCGGTCTGACACGCCCGCCAGCGGGCAGGGGCCCCGGAGATCCGCGTGACGGGGGCCCGGCCTGGGGACGGGAAAGGGGTCCCGCGCGGTGCGCGGGACCCCTTGTGGTGGTGTCAGCCCTTCATCCAGGTGCCCGAGGGGTCAATCCGATGGTGGGCACGGTGCCCCTTGCGATGCACCCACCAGAAGGGGAACCTGATCCGGGCAGCCGCGACCAGCAAGCTCAGTCCCCCGATCTCGGCTACAGGGGACGGCAGCCGACGCTCGGGGTGCGTCGGCCGCTTCCCGCCCCGCGAGGGGGCGAGCGGGCGGCGAAGCCGTTGCGGGCCCCGGATTCCGAAGCGTCCCGTCGCCGCGCGGAAAGGCGCGCTGACTTTGCAAGCTGTGGGTGAGGCGGAGTCGCGGCCGGTGATTCGCTGGTGAGCGGGACTGCAAGCGCGAAAAGTTGACCGGCGCCGCAACCGCGTACGACGGAGCAGCTCGACAAGAGTGTCCGCGTTCAGGGCCGAGCTCGGCGATCAGGTGGGGTCAGGGCCGAGGAGACCTTCTCGGGCCCGCACGTTGTCTCTTGATGGCTAGGCGGGGCGCAAGCGGTCACCGGCTCCGGGTACGGCGGGCGGGGCGAGCCGTACCCGGAGGCGGGGTCACTGGGAGAGCGGGAAGGTCGGGGCGGCTCGGGGTCACGGCGGTGGTCAGCGGGGTGGGGTCGGGCTCGCGGATTCGACGGATTCCAGGGGCAGGCCGGTCGTTCTGGGGCCGAAGAGGATGGCCAGGCAGCCGCCCAGGACGCTGAGGGTCGCCAGGAGTACGAAGACGGGGGTGTAGCCGAGGGTGGTGTAGACGCCGGTCACCAGGGCGGGGCCGCCGAAGTTGACTATTCGGGATACGGCGTTGGCGGTGCCGGCGCCGAGGGCCCGTACCCGGGTCGGGAAGACCTCGGCGGTGTAGACCTGCAGGAAGGGGACGGCCACCTGGAAGAGCAGGCTGACCAGGCAGCCGAAGGCGAGGATGGCGGCGTGCGACTCGGCGACGCTGAACAGCAGGAGCACGGCGGCCAGCACCACGCCGATGGCGAGCTGGGTCTTGCGGCGGTCCCACCGGTCGATGAGGGGGACGGCGGCCAGCGCCCCCAGCGGCGCGCAGGAGGCCAGCACGGCCGACAGGAGCAGGGTGTCGGACAGGTGCAGGCCGTTTTCCGACAGCAGCGTCGGCGTCCAGGTGGTGAAGGCGTAGTAGGCGAGCAGGCCTGTGACCCACATGAGCGACGCGAGCAGGAACCTGCCGCGGAGGTCGCGCGAGAGCAGTTCGGTCACGCGGGCGCGCGGCGCGGGAGGCCCGGTGTCGTGCAGTACGGCGGACGCGCCGGGGGTGACGCCGCACTCGCGCTCGATTCGGCACACGATCTCGTGCGCGCGGTCCACCTGCCCGCGGGCCATCAGCCACCGTGGGCTCTCCGGCACCCAGCGCCAGACGAGCACGGCGAAGACGGCGCCGAGCGTGCCGATGCCGAACAGCACGCGCCACCCGGAGGGCCAGTTCGGGATCAGGAAGTAGCCCAGCCAGGCGGCGATTGGGATGCCCAGGGAGCCCACGAGGACCTTGTGGGTCTGCAGGCGTCCGCGCGCTGACGCGGGGACGAATTCCGACAGCGTGACGATGGCGATGACCGCCGTACCCTGGGCGCCGAAGAACGCCAGGGCGCGGGCCGCCATGAGCTGGCCCGGCGACTGCACCAGGGCGCACAGGACGGCGGCGGTGCAGTAGGTGGCGCTGAAGGTCAGCATCGCGCGGCGGCGGCCGATCCGGTCGGCCAGGTATCCGCCCAGCACGCCCCCGGTGAACGCGCCGAGCGAGCCGACGGCGGCGATGGCCGCGAAGGTCGACAGGGGCGCGTCCCACTGGGCGCGCAGCGCGGGCAGGACGTAGGCGAAGGAGTGGGTTTCGACCCACTCGAAGAGGATCATCCCGGCGAGCGCGATGACCAGTTTGCGGTGGAAGGACGTGAGCGGGAGCCGGTCGAGGCGGTCTCCCAGCGCCTGGGGGGCGGCCGTGGTGTCCATCCGAGCCCTCAGCCCTGGTCGCCGAGGAAGAGCTGGTAGGCGATGGCGTTCTTCTGGATCTCGGAGGATCCGGTCAGCACGCGGAACATGCGGAGGCCGCGGAACAGGAACTCCACCTCTGAGCCGCGGACCAGGCCGGCCTTGCCGTGGATCTGCACCGCCTCGTCGGCGATGCGGAAGGCGGTCTCGGCCACGAAGAGCTTGCACATGAACGCCTCGGCGCGCGGCCTGCCCCCGGCGTCGAGCTCGGCCAGTCCGTCGTAGGTCATGCTCCGCGCGGCGTAGTAGCCGGTGGCCATGTCGGCGATCTTGTGCTGGATGGACTGGAGGGTGGCGAGGGGGCCGCCGAAGACCTCCCGGGTCCGGGCGTACTCGATGGTCAGGCCGAGCGCGCGGCGGGCCATGCCGAGGACGGTCGGGCAGTGCAGGAGCCGGTTGGCGGTGACCCTCCCGAGTCCGATCCGCAGCCCCTCGCCCACCTCGCCGAGGAGCTGGCCGGGGCCGACGTAGCAGTCGTCGAGGATGATGTCGCTCTCGATGTGCTGCCCGGACATCGGGGTCTGGGCGTCGCGGACGGTGCAGCCGGGGGAGTCGAGGTCGACCAGGAAGGCGGCGTACGCCTCTTTGCCGTCCTTGCCGACGGTGCCCGCCACCCGGGCGATCAGGATCGAGAAGTCGGCGAACGGCCCGGCGGTGGAGAACACCTTGTGCCCGGTGATGCGCCAGCCGTCGCCGTCGGGGGTCGCCGTCGTCGTCATGGCCCGTACGTCGGACCCGGCGCCGGTCTCGGTCAGCGAGAAGCAGCAGGCGCGCTCCCCTCGGATGACCGGCAGGAGGTACCGGTCGAGCTGGTCCGGGGTCGCGTACCGCAGGACGGAGCCCACGCGCAGCGGACCGCCCATGTCCCCGAGCACGCTGAGCTGCAGGACGCGGCCGGAGGCGCCGATCTCCTCCTTCAGCGCGGCCAGTTCGGTGAAGGTCAGGCCCTGCCCGCCGTGCTCCGGTGGCAGGTGGACGCCGTAGAACCCCAGTTCACGGCTGCGCTTCCAGACCGGTTCCAGCACGTCCCTGCCGTACCGGGACTCGTGGGTGAGGCCGAGCCTGGCCTCGTACTCCGCGAGCTCCCCGTCGAGGTAGTCCCGGAGCCGGCCGACCAGGTCCCGCAGCCGGGGGTTGTCGTCGTAGGTGGGGGTGAGCGTGAAAGGCATGGCCATCCTCAGTGGACGTTGCGGACGCTGCCGCTCCAATAGGGCTCTCGCACGGCGCGGCGGTCGATCTTCCCGTTGCGGTTGACCGGCAGGAACGCGACGAAATCGACGGACTTGGGCTTCTTGACGCCGGACAGGCGGCCGCCGCAGAAGTCGATGAGGTCCCGGGCCGTGACCTCCGCTCCCGGCCGGGGCACCACCACCGCCTTGACGGCCTCGCCCCAGGTGTCGTCGGGGACGCCGACGACGCAGGCCTCGGCCACGGCGGGGTGGTCGTACAGGACAGCCTCGACCTCGCTGCTGTAGACGTTGAACCCGCCCGAGATGATCATGTCCTTCTTGCGGTCCACGATGAACAGGTAGCCGTCCCGGCGCAGGTAGCCGATGTCGCCGGTGTGCACCCAGCCGTCGCGGAAGGTCTCGGCGGACAGCTCCGGCTCGTTCCAGTACTCCCGGACGCAGTCGGGGCCGCGCACGACCACCTCGCCGTGGGTCCCGGGGGGCACCGGCTCGCCGTCCTGGCCGACGACGCGGACCTCGGTGTCGAACACCGCGCGGCCGCAGGACAGGAGCAGCTCCGGGTCGGAGGTGACCCCGGTCAGGACGTCCTGCCGGGTGAGCACGGTCACGGCGCTGGTGGTCTCGCCCAGGCCGTATCCCTGCGCGACGATGGGGCCGAACACCTCCACCGCCTGGCGCAGCCGGTTGGGCGAGACGGGGGCGCCGCCGACGGTCAGCCGGGTCAGGCTGGACAGGTCCGTGGTGGCGACCGCGGGGTGGGCCAGGACGGTGCTCAGCATGAGCGGCACCAGCAGGGTCCCGGTGACGCGTTCGGCCTCGACGGTGCGCAGGAAGAGCCCGGCGTCCCAGCGCGGCAGCACCACCACCGCGGCCCCGCGCGACAGGGCGGCGAGCAGGACCATGCCGGCGGCGTGGGTGACGGGCCCGGCGGCGAGGTAGCGCTCCTGGTCGGTGAAGGCCCCGTCGGGGTTCATGAGCAGCTTGCGCATGTTCGCCAGGCGGTTGCCCTGGGTTTGCACCGCCGCCTTCAGCCGCCCCGTGGAGCCGGAGGTGAAGTTGAGCACCGCCGGGTCGTCCTCGCGCACCTCGACGGCCACCGGCCGCTCGTCCCCCTCGGCCAGCAGGGCCGGGTAGTCCTCGGCGTAGTCCACGACCGCGCAGTCCACCCCTGCCCGCCGTACGGCGTCGCGGGCCTGGCCGGCGCGCTCCGGGTCGGTGAACAGGACCCGGACCCGGGCCTCGGCGAGGATGTGGCGCACCTCCTCGGGAGCGAGGCGGGCGTTGATCGGGACCCGGAGGAAGCCGCCCTTGTAGAGGGCCATCTCGGTCTCCACCGCCTCGCCGCGGTTGGCGGCGAAGGTCGCCACCGCCTCGCCGGGGGACACCCCGCGGGCGAGCAGCGCCGAGGCCAGGCGGTTGGCGGCGGCCTCCAGTTCCCGGTACGTCCACCGCCGGTCCCCGCAGACCAGCGCCTCACGTTCGGGCCAGTAGAGGGTGCTGCGGGTGAGGTAACTGCCCAGGTTCACCGGCACTCCAGTTCTTAGGCATCACGAATGTTAGTGGACAGCATGTTCAGAAACGTGCGCGGCGTCAATGGGTCGCTAGACTGCTGCCGGACACCGAGGGGAGCCACATGGCGCAGGAGGACCGGCGCAGCCGGCGCAGTCGCCGGCTGCTGCGCGACGCGCTGGTGGCACTGGTGCTGGAGCGGGGATACGCCGACATCACGGTCGAGGACATCACCGAGCGCGCCGACCTGGGACGGGCGACCTTCTACAGCCACTACACCGACAAGGGCGCGCTGTTCACCCAGATCGCCGCCGACCTGCAGGCCGAGCTCGACGAGCGGCTGCGGCCCCTGCTGAACCCTCCCTCGGTCGGGTTCAGCGGCAAGCCGGTCCTGGAGATGTTCCGCCACGCCGCCGAGGAACGCGACGCCTACCGCGTCATCCTGCGCGGCGAGGGCGACGGGCGGGCCCTGCGCCGGCTCGTGGACGCCCGCACGGCCGCCGCCGCCACGGTGTTCCGGGCCCGGGCCGAGGCCCTGGGCGTGACCCCGCGCATCGACGTCGAGGTCCTCGCCCGGGCCTGGGTCGGCGAGCAGATCGCCGTGCTGGCCTGGTGGCTGGAGTCCGACCCGCCCCGGCTGTCCGCCGAGGAGGTCACCCGCATGCTCCTGGACCTGTCGCTGCGCGGCCGGTACTGGGCCAACGGCTTCGAAGGCGAGCCCCCGGCCGCGCCCCAGTGAACCGGCCGGCCTCCACCCCCTGGCATAGGGCCCTCGCCACACCCGATCGCGTACGGCTGTCGCCGCGACCCCTGATCCCGTACGGCTCCCGCTGTACGCAGAACGCGGCCGCGACAGGGGTGGGGCATTCCAGGTGCCGGGGGGGCCGGGGGACGGCGGGGGATTCGTGGACGTGTACGACGTGGTCGTGGGTGGGCGCCGGGTTCGCCGGGCTCACGGCGGCGCTGACCCGGCCGGGCGGGGGCTGCCGGGCCCCGGTGCTGGGGGCCCGGGAGCGGGTGGGCGGCCGCGCGCTCACCCGCCACCTGCCCGACGGCCCTCAGCTCGGCCTGGCGGGCAGCGGGCCGGCCCGAACCAGCACCGCGTCCTGGAACTGGTCGAGCGGTTCGGGCTGGAGACCTATCCCTCGCCGGAGCTGGGCCGTACCGTCATCGACCACGACGGGAACGACTCGGCGAGCTGCCCCCCGAGGTCATGGCGCTGCGCCGGGAGCTCCACGGGCTCAGCTGGAGGTTCCGGCCGCGGAATCGTGGCGGCACTCCCGGGCCGCCGCATGGGACGCCGTCACCCTCCACCGCACCGCCGACGAGATCACCACCCACCCCACCCTCTGACCGGCCTCCCCGGAGCCGGGGGAGGACCTTCACCTCAAGCGTTCGCTCCGATGCCCCCGGCTGGGCTTGAGCCGTATCCGGCGCAGAGGATGCGCGGACCGGGCGGGGTCGCGAGCGGGCAGGGGCGGTGCGGCGGGCGGGAGATCCACGTGCGTGGTTGAGCAGGCGCCTGAGGTGAGACCGTTCAAAGGGGCGGCTACCCGAGGCGGACCTTCACGCGGTGGGTGGCGCCTGCCGTGCCGCCCACGGCGATCTGGAGGCGGAGTGCCGCGCCGGCCTTCGCCGCGGTCACCGAGGGGTCCTTGGCGAGGACCGAGACGACGGGGCGATCCCAGGTGAGGGTTACCGACGTGGTCGTGCGGCTGGGGTCGCTCACGCAGATGGTGGCGACCGAGCCGGTCTGCCGGATGAGCACGCTGGCCGGGCGGTCGACGGTGATCGGCCCGACCGTGCCCGGGGCCCAGAAGTTCACCGCGGTGACTCCGTCGGCGGAGACACCCTGCTGGGCCTCGGTGTTGGCGAGGATCGTCAGCCAGCCGGAGTCCGCGGCGCGGGCCGCGGTCCGGGCCGCGGAGGCGCCGGGCATGAGGACGTAGGCGTACGTGGCGTTCGAGGGGTCGACGCCGTGGTCGAACCAGAGCGTCAGGTAGCGACGGGTGAACGGCTCGGGCGAGCCGGTGGGGTGGATGTCCCGCCAGGACGCGGTGCGCTCCTCGCGCTTCGCCTGGAGGGTCGCGCCGCCGGGGAAGATGTAGCCGGCCACGCCCTTCAGGTGGGCCCAGCCGGCTCCGGTCAGCGTCTCCGACCAGTCCGGCTCGGTCGGCTTGGCGATGCCGTCCACCGTGAACGGAGTGTTCCCCGTGGCGCTCAGGTTGCGGTTGTCCACGGTCGACTCGATGGCGACCCGGTCCGTGGCGGTGATCCCGGCCCCGAGGCAGACGATCGAGTCCCGCAGGCAGAACCAGGACTTGCGCGCTTTCAGCGTGCTGGAGTAACCGCTGAGGTGCTGCCCCAGCACGGAGTGCAGACCGTCGGTGGCACCGCCGGCCCAGGTGGTGGCGGGCCGCGGCTTTCCGAAGTTGCCGCCCTGCCCGTCGGCGAGCGGCTTGCGGGAGACGGTGGTGCCGGGCAGGCGGTAGGGGTCCACGGTGGGCCAGAACCCGTCGGAGTACTGACCGTTGCCGGAGGTGGCGCCCCAGTAGTAGGTCATGCCGTTGTTGGCGTGCCAGCCCCGTGGGTTCTCGCCGTTGCCGTACTCGTAGTAGCTGGTACGAGACGAGCACATGCTCACCGCGAACGCCCACCCGGCACGGCGGTGCACGGCCCTGTCCATGTTGGGGAAAATCCGGCTCTGGATGGGTTCGGGGGTGGGGGTGAGGCCAGGGTCGTTCAGGGCGCCGACGCACCGCGCCAGAGCGGGGACGTCGAGCCGCCGGTCTTCGGCTACCTCCGACCAGTAGTCGCGGACCAGCCAGCCCTTGGCCAGCCCGCGCCAGCGCGCCTCCTCCCGCGCGGAGGCCGAGCCGGCGAGCAGCAGGACCGAGGCGATGACCTCGTGGCCGCGGGTGTGGTCGTTCTGCGGGGCGGCCAGCGGATCGGCGGAGATCCCCCTGCTGACTCCGCGGCCCGACTGGCCGTCCATCATCAGCCCGTTGAAGAGGAACGGCGCGAAGGCGTTCTCCACCGAGTCGAAGATGTTCTGCCGCGCGGGATCGGTGACCGCCCAGGGGGAACCGTCGAGCCAGGTGAGCATCCGGGCGAGCCCGTCCAGGAGCACCGCGCCGTAGGTTCCCGTGTACGGGATTCGCGTGTGCTGGATCAGCGAGCCGTCGGCATAGATGCCATCGCCACTGGTCACGTAGGGGAAGACAGGCGACAGGGCGTCGCGGGCCAGGGCGAGTTTGGTGGGCGAGGCGCCCAGCGCGCCCCGCAGCGCGATCACCTTGCACAGATCCACTCGGTTGGCCCCGGTGCTGTTGCCGGTATAGGTCGCAACGGCCGAGTCGGGCACGAAGCGGTCCACCGCCGCCAGATAGCCGGGCCGGCTCTCGCCGATCAGCGCGCAGCAGTCCAGCAGCGCCAGCGGGGTCCCGATCTGCCAGTCCCACCAGTTGTCGTATGAGGTGGCCCGTTCGTTGTAGGCGCGGCCGTACAGGAAGTCGAGTCCGGCCTGAACCTCGGCCGCCAGTGTGCCCGTCAGGCCGGTGCCCGGCATGGTGTGGGCCAGCGCCATGGTCCGCAGCCGCAGATAGCTGCCGGTGATCGAGCTGGACGCGGTGCCGAGCGGGAGGTCGGGCCAGAGGGAGGTCCCGGCGGGGGTCATCGTGTCCCTGCGCCTGCGCGCCGTGTCTCCCAGCTCGGCGAGCCTCGTCGCGTACGGCTGCGCGGCCGGATCGTAGCCGGAACCGACGAGGAGGCCGGCCCAGCGTTGCCGGAGCGCCGCGAAGGGATCGCCGCCGGCGTGTGCGGGGACGGGGATGATCGCCGCTCCGGCGGTCGTCACGGCGGCAAGCTGAAGAAAACGACGTCGTTCCATGAACCGGCTCCTGGGAGGTGAGTGGTGCTCCCCGATGTCCCCGGTAACGTAGCGGTTCACATCGTTTCCTACAATGACTTGATTTCGAATGATTTCGTCTGGCGGTTGGGTGGAGGGGCGACGGCATGGTAACCGACGAGCGGCATGAGGCGATCCTTCGACTGCTGCGACTGGAAGGCTCGATCAAGGTCAGCGAGGTCGCGGAACGGCTGGGCGTCTCGGCGGTGACCGTCAGGCACGACGTGCGCGAGCTGGCCGGGCGCGGGCTGCTCAAGCGCATCCACGGTGGCGCCACCCTGCTCCAGGGACCGCGCGCCGCGGACCCCGCCCAGGCCCCGGAGGCGGACGCGCCCCCGGCCGGCACGCGGGCCGGCCAGGGCCCGGTGTTCGGCATGGTGGTACCGCACGCGTCCTACTACTATCCCGAGGTGATCAAGGGGGCGCAGGCGGCGGCCGGCGCCCGCGGGGCACGGGTGGTGCTGAGCGTCTCGCGCTACGACCTGGAGGAGGACCGGGCCCGGGTCGGGGAGCTGCTGGCCGCGGGGGTGGACGGCCTGCTGCTCACTCCGAGGTGGAACCCCGCGAGTTCGGCGGAGACCGGCAGATGGCTGGAGAGCCTGGACGTCCCGGTCATCCTGGTGGAGCGACGCGCCGGTTTCGAGTCCGGCGATGTGGAGCAGGTGGCCTCCGACCACGTGTTCGGCGCGTATCTCGCGGTCCGGCACCTCGCCCGTCTCGGTCACGAGCACGTGGCGATGCTGGCGAGGGAGGAGAGCCTGACCACGCCCTGGCTGTGCGAGGGGTACGAGCGGGCGCTGCGGAGCTTCGGCCTGCGGCGGGCGGAGCCCCGGCTGTTGCTCGGCTCGCGCGACGACGATCCCGCCGGCGTCGACGCGCAGTTGGAGGAGTTCGCCGGACTGGCCAAGGCCGAGGATGTCCGCGCGGTGCTGGTGCACAACGATTACGACGCCATCGAGCTGGTACGGCGCCTGCGCGCCCGCGGGCTCGACGTACCCCGGGACATCGCGCTCGTCACCTACGACGACGAGGTCGCCACCATGGGAGACGTACCGCTGACCGCGGTCGCGCCGCCGAAGCAGGCGGTCGGCGCCGAGGCCGTGGAACTGCTCATGCGTCGCATGGGCGAGCCCGCGGGCCCGCGCAGGCAGGTCCTGCTCCGCCCCGAGCTGCGCGTACGCGCGTCCTGTGGCGCCGATTCCGGCTCGTGATCAGAGCCGATGCCCCGCCCGTGACGTCTTCGTGATCACGCTAGCCATTGACACGAAATCGATCGCAATCGAATGATGACCGCATTCGCCAAACTGGCAGGAGCGGACATGATGAAGATCAGAACGTCGATGGCAGTGATCGCGGCCACCGCGCTGCCCCTCCTCACGGCGTGCGGAGCCACGCCGCCCGCGAAGTCCGAGCAGGCGGCCGAGATCACCCTCTGGTCGTTCGTGAAGGCCTCGGACACCGTCGTCAAGACGTTCAACGAGAGCCGCAAGGGCTTCCGGGTGAAGCTGGAGACCGTGCCCTCGGGGCCGGAGTACTACAGCAAACTGTCCAACGCCGTGAAGGCCGGGACCGTCCCCGACGTGGCCCTGGTGGAGTTCATGCGGCTGCCCGAGGTGGTCAGCACGGGGCAGTTGGAGGACTTGACCGCGAGCGCCGGCCCGCTCGTCGCGCAACGGTTCCCCGCCCAGGTGCGGAACCTCGTCGAACTCGGCCAGAAGACCTGGGCGGTCCCCAGGGACGTGGGGCCGATGATGCTTTACTACCGCAAGGACTTCTTCGCCAAGCACAAGATCGACGTCCCCGCGACCTGGGAGGAGTACCGCGAGGCGGCCGGGAAGGCGAAGAAGGCCGATCCGCGGGCACGCGCCGGCGTCTTCTGGAACAACGACGCCTCGGTGCTCACCGGACTGGCCTGGCAGGCGGGCGCGAAGTGGTTCCGCGCCGAAGGCGGCGCGTGGCGGGTCGACCTCGACGGCGAGCCCTCCCGGAAGGTCGCCGCCTACTGGGAGTCCCTGGTCAAGGACGACCTCGTCCGCCCGCTCCCGGCGCTGATGGACGCCTTCTGGCAGAGCGTGAAGGCGGGCGAGACCGTCGCCTACGTGTGCGCGAGCTGGTGCGCCGGCGGCCTGCAGGCCACGGTGCCGGACCAGAAGGGCAAGTGGGCCCTCGCGCCGCTGCCGACCTGGGACGGCAAGCCCGCGAGCGGCATGTACGGCGGTTCCGCCTTCGGCGTGCCCAAGGGCGCCAAGCACGCGGCCCAGGCCATGGAGTTCATCAAGTGGATCACGACCGACCCCGAGGGCATGAAGGCCTGGGTGTCCAGCGGCACCAGCAGCATGTTCCCCGCCGACCCGGCGCTGGTGAGCGTGGTGAAGCAGTCCTTCAAGACCGACTACTTCGGCGGCCAGGACATCTACGCCACGGGAGCGACCTCCTACGACTCGGTGCTGCCCGGCTGGACCTGGGGCCCGGCGATGGGCACCACGTTCACCTCGATCATCGACTCCCTCGGGAAGATGCAGAACGGTTCCCCGCTCTCCGGCGCGCTGACCGGAGCGGAGACGGCCACCGTGTCCGACATGAAGTCCCGCGGCCTGAGCGCCCAATCGTGATCGATCGCCGACGCGGGGCGGCGATCCTGTTCGTCGCTCCCTTCCTGCTGTGCTTCGTCGCCGTCACGATCGTGCCCCTGGCGTACGCGGCGGCGCTGAGCCTGTTCACCGAGAAGGCGTCCGGGCTGGGCTTCGGACCGGCCGAGACGGTGTTCGCCGGAGTGGACAACTACGTCAGAGCCCTGTCCGACCCGGCCTTTCGCGGCGGGTTCCTGATCATCGCGGCCTACTGCCTGGTCTACCTGCCCCTGATGGTCGGCGGGGCCCTCGTCCTGGCCCTGCTGCTGGATTCGGCCGCGGCCAAGATGAAGCGCCTGCTCCAACTCGCCTTGTTCCTGCCGCACGCCGTACCCGGCCTGATCGCGGCGATCATCTGGGTCTACCTCTACACGCCCGGCCTGAGCCCGATCGTCGCACTGCTGGAGTGGGATTTCCTGGCATCCGACCACGTGCTGCTCTCGGTGGTCAACATCGCCACCTGGGAGTGGATCGGCTACAACGTGATCATCTTCTACGCGGCCCTGCAGGCCGTTCCGCGCGAGATCTTGGAGGCCGCGACCGTGGACGGCGCGCGCGGTCTGCGCCTGGCCTTCGCCATCAAGGTCCCCATGATCCGCGCAGCGGTGGTCATGGCCGGGCTGTTCACGGTGATCGGGGCGATCCAGCTCTTCACCGAACCGAAGATCATCAACCGGGCCGCCTCCACGGTCAGCAGTTCCTGGACGCCGAACATGTACGCCCTCACGGCGGCCTTCGAGCGGCACGACTACGGCCTGGCCGCCGCCGCCTCGATGCTCATCGCGCTCCTGGGCGCGGTCCTGTCGTTCGCGGTCACCCGCGCCACAGCACGGAGGAGCTCGCGATGACCCTGGCCCTCGACCGCACGCGGACGCGCCGCCTGGCCCTGCCTTCCGTGCTCCTGTCCCGGATCGGGGTGAACGCCGCCCTCGCGCTCGCCGCCGTCTACACCCTCATGCCGCTGCTGTGGCTGGTGATGTCGGCGACCAAGGACATCGACGACCTGTTCGGCACCAACGGATTCGCTCCCGGCCGGCGCTTCGAGCTCGCCGCCAACCTGAAACGCCTGTTCGCCGCCTCCGACGGCATCTACCTGCGCTGGCTGGTCAACACGGTCGTGTACGCGGTCGTCGGCGCCGCCGTGGCCGCCTTCCTCTGCGTGCTGGCCGGATACGCCTTCGACAAGCTCGCGGTGCCGTACAAGGAGAAGCTCTTCGGGTTCGTCCTGCTCGGCGTTCTGGTCCCGGCCACCGCCACGGCGCTCCCGCTCTACCTGGTGGCGGCCGAGATCGGACTGGTCAACACCTTCTGGGGGGCCTTCCTGCCCGGTCTCGTCTTCCCCTTCGGGGTCTACCTGGGGCGGGTGTTCAGCGCCGCGTCCGTCCCCGGAGAGGTCCTGGAAGCGGTCCGGGTGGACGGCGCGGGGGAATGGCGCGCGTTCTGGAGCGTGGCGTTCCCCATGCTGCGGCCCGGCTTCGTGACGATCTTCCTGTTCCAGCTCACGCACATCTGGAACAGCTTCTTCCTGCCTCTGGTCATGCTCTCCGACCAGCGCCTGTTCCCCGTCAACCTCGGCCTCTACACCTGGAACTCCACGGCGTTCTCGCAGGGCCACCCCGAGGACTACCTGCTGGCGATCACTGGCTCGCTGATCGCCGTCGTGCCCCTCGTGATCACCTTCGTCGTGCTCCAGCGCCACTGGAAGGCGGGCATGACCGCGGGGGCGCTGAAATGATCCGCGCGATGCTGGCCATGAACCCCGCCCACCTGCGGCCGCTGTTCGGGCTGGAAGAGATCGACCGGCTCACCTCTCTCGTCGAGGTCGATCCCACCCGTGCGGTCCAGGACCTCGCCGCCGCGGACCTTCGGGAGGTGGAGGTTCTCATCACCTCCTGGGGGTGCCCGCCGATCGACCGCGCCGTGCTGAGCCGCGCCCCGCGGCTGCGGGCCGTCGTCCATGTCGCGGGCTCGGTCAAGCACCACATCACCGACGCCTGCTGGGAACGGGGCATCCGGGTCTCGTCCGCCGGGGCCGCCAACGCGGTACCCGTGGCGGAGTACACCGTCGCCGCGATCCTCTTCGCGGGGAAGCGGGTCCTTGAGATCCGCGACCTCTACCGCAGGCATCGCCGGGCCCTGGACTGGGCGCAGCTCTTCCCCGGCTTCGGCAACTACCGCCAGACGGTCGGGATCGTCGGCGCCTCCACGATCGGCCGGCGCGTGCTGGACCTCTTGCGACCCTTCGACCTCGATCTGCTGGTCGCCGATCCCTACCTGGACTCCGGTACGGCGGGAGCCCGGCTGCTCCCGCTGGACGAACTGCTGGCCGCCAGCGACGTCGTCTCCATCCACGCGCCGGAACTGCCGCAGACGCGGCACCTGCTCGACCGGGCGCGCCTCGCGCGCATGCGGGACGGCGCCACCCTGATCAACACGGCGAGAGGCTCCCTGGTGGACCTCGACGCGCTCACGGCCGAACTCGTCTCCGGGCGCCTGCACGCGGTCATCGACGTCACCGAACCCGAGCCGCTGCCGGCCGACTCCCCACTCTACGAGTTGCCGAACGTGCTGCTGACTCCGCACATCGCCGGCTCCCTGGGTGGGGAACTGCGCCGTCTGACCCGCTCCGCCCTCGGCGAGCTGGAACGTTACACCGCCGGGCTGCCCTTCGCCCACGCGGTGAGCCGGGCCGCGCTGAGCCGCTCGGCATGAACTCCCGGCCCTGGGGCGCGGACGCCGATGTACGTCACGGCGCGGCCGGCGGGGCCGTGCCGTGACGCGGCGTCATCACATGATCAGGGCGATGTGGGTTGCGGGTACGGCGAGCGTCAAGGGGCGGGTCGCCTGCCCTTGACAGGCCGCCACCCTCATGAGGAGCTCGCGCGCAGGGCCTCCACGAGCATCCTGGGCTGTCCGAGTGCCATCTTGGCCATGATCGAGGTCTCGGTGCGGGCGCGCCGGTCGAAGAGGTCGGCGTAGCAGTCCTGGGCGGCGAGGTCGGCCTGGTCGGCGAGGAAGGCCCATTCGGCGAGGTGGCAGGCCAGCCGGAGGTCGGACTCGGCGAGGGCGCGGGCGCGGGCGACGAGGGCGCCGACGCCGCCGGCCAGCCGGGCGATCTCGCGGGCCCGGTCGGCGGCGGGGGCGGGCAGGATGTTGGCGGGGTGGCCGTCCCACCAGCCACCGTACCGGCGGATCACGTTGCGGCAGATGAATTCCGGCTGGTCGTAGACCGGTTGCAGGCGGGGGTGCGCCGCCAGGCGCGGCGGGATGACGAGGGTCTCGACGATGTGGTCGGGCGCGTGCCCGGCGTTGAGACCGTCGAGGGCGTGCCGGACGATGTGCCGGAGGTACTCCGCGAGGGTGAGGAGCTCGTCGCGGATGGCCTCCACGCCGTCGACCGCGTCGCCGTGGCCCGGGATGACATGCGCGGCGCCGAGGGCGGCCATCTCCTCCGCCGCGTCCGCCCACTCCTCGGCGTACCGTTGGACCTTGCGTGGATTCCCGCAGTTCGGCAGGTAACCCGTGACGAGGTCGCCGGCGGCGATGACGGCCCGCTCGGGCGCCCACAGCCAGGTCGCGTCGTCCGTCTCGCCCTTGCCGTGGCGCAGGACGAAGCGTTCGCCGCCGACGCGGAGCTCGAGGGTGTCGCGGAAGGTGATGTCGGGCCAGAGGAAGTCCGCGGGTTCCGCCGGCCAGGCCTTGCCGTCCTCTCTGGGCCGCTGGAAGTTGATCCGCGCGTTGAGCCCGGCCGACTTCATGTAGCGCTCGTAGTGGCCGATGATGTTCTCGTGCGCGATGACGCGGGGACGCTCCCCCGCGTCCAGGAGCGCCCAGAGGCCGAAGGCATGGTCCACATGACCGTGCGTGATGACGACGGTGTGCAACGGCTTGTCGCTGCAACGCCGTACGGCCTCCAGCAGCCGGGGGCCGTCTCCCGCGCAGCCGCAGTCGACCATGACGAGGCCCTCATCGGTCTCGAACAGCCCGACGTTGACCAGCCCCGGCTGGATGAGGAAGGTTCGTGGCGCCACCTCGCGCACCGTGGTTTCCCGGGGGCCGGTGACCGTCCGCGAGAACAGGTGGGTCGCCTGCTCGACTCCGTAGTTGCCGAACGCCGTCCCGCCTGCGGATTCGATGTCGGCCTTGGTGTCAGTCACGCTGTTCTCCTCTGCGGTTCTCCGGCGGGGCCGGGGGCGGAAGGACGGCGCCGGACCAGCAGCAGGCCGAACGCCGTGGATGTGAACATGCTGCAGATGGCGTAGACCCCGACCGGCATGGCCATTTCCGGGACGCCGAGCAGCTCGGGGCTGAGCGCGATGCCCAGGGCCAGCGGGGTGTTGTGAATGCCGATCTCCATGGCGCAGGCGATCGCCTGGGGCCGCTCCACCTTCGCCAGGCGGGGGATCCAGTAGCCGGCGGTGAGGCCGATGACGCTGAAGAGGAGGGTTATCAGGCTCACAGCAGCCAGGGCGCTCTTGAGGGTGTCCAGGTTCAGGACAAGGGCGATGGGGATGAGGCTGACCATGACGACGATGGAGAGCGCCTTCACCGGCCGGGCGGCCCTGTCGGCGAGGTGCGGCCTGCGCCAGCGGGTGAGCATGCCGATGGCGACCGGCAGCAGGACGATCACCAGAACCTGCAGGGTCTCCGCGGGGTGGAGATCCACGCCCTGCCGCGCGTAGAACACCCGCAGGGCGAGCCCGACCCAGAGGGGGAGGGTGACCACGCTGACCACGGAGTTCATCGCGGTGAGAGTGATGTTGAGAGCTACGTTCCCCTTGAAGACGTGGCTGAAGACGGCCGCGCTGGGCCCGCCGGGTGACGCGGCGAGCAGCACCATGCCCACCGCCGCGCCCGGCGACGCCTCGAACAGGATGATCAGCCCGAAACAGACGACCGGCAGAAGAATCAGCTGGCAGCCGAGCGCTATGACGACCGCTTTGGGATAGACCATCACCCGGCGGAAGTCCTCCGCCGAGAGCGCGAGGCCGATACCGAGCATCACGACGGCGATGGCCACAGGCGGTGCCACGATCATCAGAGTCTCGATGCCGTCCAAGGCGGTCCACCTTCAAGTCGGGAAGGGGACGGTCGCGGTCCCCGCGGGCACGGTCAGGTGAGCCGCTCCGCGGCGGTGGGCGCGGTGAGACCCGCGGTGATGAAAGCGATCACGGTGGTGGACTCCGGCAACCGCGCAGGCGCGGCCGGGGAGGCGATCATCGGCCGCCCGTAGACCTGCAGGAGCAGGGTGAAGGTCAGTCGCCAGCGGTCGGCCACCTCGCGTACGGACAGATGCGGCAGCGCCCTGCCGAGCATGATCTCGAAGGGGGCGATGCGGAACCACGCCGCGACATTCGGCAGCCGGCCGCCGCGCAGCACGGAGCGAGCCAGGAGATGGCACAGCATGCGTCCCTTCTCGCTGCGCGAGAGTTCCTCGAAGGGTTCCACGATGGCCGCGACCAGATCTCTGACCTCGAACTTCTCCCCCTCATCCTGAGAGCGGCGGGCGACGGCCTCCATGCGGTCGCTCCACAGCGGCGCCAGCTCCCGCTCCAGCAGCGCCGCGATCAGCCCCTCCCGTGAGCCGAAGTGGTAATGGACAGCTCCGGGGTTCAGGCCCGCCTCGGCGTTGATGGCGCGGACGGAGACCTGGTCCGCGCCCTTGTCCAGGAACAGCTGTGCCGCGGCGGCCAGCAGCCGCGCCCTCGTCGAACTCTCCTCCTCGGCCATGCCGTCATTGTGCACCAACTTCAAATCGTGTTTCAATCAGTGATTGAAAGCTGCCTCAGTCGCGAGGAGGACGCCGATGAGCGAAGGTCCCGCCGCGCTGGACGTGTTCGGCCAGGCCAGGCTCGGCCCGATCACCTTGCGCAACCGGGTCATCAAGGCCGCCACGTTCGAAGGCATGACCAGGGGCGCCCAGGTGAGCGACGAGCTGATCGAGTTTCACCGGCGGCACGCCGCCGGCGGCGTGGGGATGACGACGGTGGCCTACTGCGCGGTGGCGCCCGAGGGCAGGACCGGACGCCACCAGCTCTGGATGCGGCCCGAAACGCTACCCGGCCTGCGCCGCCTCACCGAGGCCGTGCACGCCGAAGCAGCGGCCGTCTCCGCGCAGATCGGGCACGCCGGGCCGGTCGCCAGCGGCAGGTCCAACCGCGTGCCCGCGCTCGGCCCCTCCCGCTCGTTCAGGCTCCAGTCAGGCCAGGTCGTGCGCCGCGCCACCGGCGGCGACATCGAGCGCATCACTCACGCCCACGCCCACGCCGCCCGGCTGGCGATCGAGGCCGGGTTCGACGCCGTCGAGATCCACCTCGGGCACAACTACTTCGCGAGTTCCTTCCTCAGCCCCAGAATCAACAAGCGCCGGGACGAGTACGGCGGGCCGCTGGCCAACCGCGCGAAGGTCGCCCTCGACACCGCCCGAGCCGTACGCGAGGAGGTCGGCGACCAGATCGCCATCCTGGCCAAGCTCAACATGGACGACGGTGTGCCCGGCGGGCTGGGGCTGGACGAGAGCCTCCAGGTCGCCCGGTGGCTGGAACGCGACGGCAGCGTCGACGCCCTCGAACTGACCGCCGGCAGCTCCCTGCTCAACCCGATGTATCTGTTCCGCGGGGACGCACCCATCCGGGAGCTCGCGGCCGCCTTCCCCCAGCCGGTACGCCTGGGCATCCACCTCACCGGCGACCGCTTCATGCGCAGCTACCCCTACCGGGAGGCCTACCTCCTGGACAGCGCGCGGCGGTTCCGCGCCGCGCTGAAGCTGCCGCTGATCCTGCTCGGCGGCATCAGCCAGCGCGCCACCATTGACCTGGCCATGGCCGAGGGCTTCGAGTTCGTCGCGATGGCCCGCGCCCTGCTACGCGAGCCCGACCTGATCAACCGATTCCAGACCGATCCCTCCACCCGATCCCTGTGCGTCCACTGCAACAAATGCATGCCCACCATCTACACCGGCACCCACTGCGTACTCGCCGAACCGGCCGGCCGCCCCCGGCCTCCCGGTTGAGGCCGGGCTATGCGCCGCGTACATACCGCCGGGCGCTCACGAGGACGTACGGCGGAGCCGCGCTGGGTCAGGTAGCCGTCGAGCCGGGCCGCGAGCGCGCCGAAGAGCCACCGGCGACCATCACCTCCGCGGCCGGGCCCATGCACTGACGGTGGCGAACAGGGCGAGCTCACCAGTCAGCGGGGCCAAGGGGCCGTATCGTGTCGCGGCTACAGCGCCCGGGCGAGCGAGCGGCCCACGGTGCGGCCGGTGAACAGGCAGCCGCCGAGGAACGATCCCTCGAGCGCGTTGTAACCGTGCACGCCACCGCCGCCGAACCCGGCCGCCTCGCCGGCCGCGTACAGCCCTTCGATCGGCTGGCCTCGTGTGTCGAGCGCCCGCCCCTCCAGGTCGGTCTGGATCCCGCCCAGCGTCTTGCGGGTCAGCACGTGCAGCCGTACCCCGATCAGCGGGCCCGCCGCCGGGTCGAGGATCCGGTGCGGTGCGGCTACGCGCACCAGCCGGTCTCCCCGGTACCGGCGGGCGTTGTGGATCCCCATCACCTGCGTGTCCTTGGTGAACGGGTTCGCCATCTCCGCGTCGCGCTCCCGGATCTGCCGCTCGATCGAGCCGGGGTCGAGCAACGGCTCGCCGGTGAGCGCGTTCATCTTCGCGACCAGCTCGCCGATCGTGGGGGCGACGACGAAGTCCGCCCCGCGCCGCAGGAACGCCTCGACCGGAGGTGGCGCGCCCTTGCCGAGCCGGTTGCGGAGGAGCTGTCTGCGGTCCCGGTTCGTGATGTCCGGGTTCTGCTCTGAGCCGGACAGCGCGAACTCCTTCTCGACGATCTTCTGGGTGAGCACGAACCAGGAATGGTCATATCCGGCGATCGCCGGGTCGGTACGCAGGTGCTTGAGCGTGCCGAGGGTGTCGTAGCCGGGCAGCGCGGGGACCGGCAGGCGGCGGCCCAGCGCGTCGAACCACATCGACGACGGGCCGGGCAGGATACGGATGGCATGGCCCGGCCAGATCGGCGTGTGGTTCTGGACGCCCTCGGTGTAGTGCCACATCCGGTCCTTGTTGACCAGCCGCACGCCCGCCGCCTCGGCGATGTCCAGCATCCGGCCGTCGACGTAGGCGGGCACCCCGGTGACCATCGCCCGTGGCGGCCTGCCCAGCCGGGGCGGCCAGTACCGGCGTACCAGGTCGTGGTTCCCGCCGATCCCGCCGGTGGCCAGCACGACGGCCTGCGCGGACAGGGTGAACGATCCCACCGGGGTCCGGTTCGACGCCACGCCGCGCGGGCTGTCGTCGTCCGCGAGGACGGTGCCCGCCACTCCGGTGACCCGGCCCGAGGTGATCACCAGCTCGTCGACGCGATGGCGGTACAGCAGGGTCATCCGGCCGTCGGCCGCGGCGGCGCGCACCCGATCGGCGAACGGCTCGCTGACCCCGGTGCCGGTGCCCCAGGCCACGTGGAACCGCGGCACCGAGTTGCCGTGCCCACCCGCGGTGCCCGCGCCGCGCTCGGCCCAGCCGACGATCGGCGTGAAGCGCAGGCCCCGCTCGATGAGCCAGGATCGCTTCTGCCCGGCGGCGAACTCCACGTACGCCCGGCCCCAGCGTGCCGCCCACTCGTCCTCGGGAAGTTCGCCGTCCAGACGGTCCCACCCGGCGCTGCCCTGCCAGTCCTGCCAGGCGAGGTCGAACGAGTCCTTCACGCCGAGGCGCCGCTGCTCGGGGGTGTTCACCAGGAAGAGGCCGCCGAAGGACCAGTAGGCCTGGCCGCCGAGGTTCGCCGCGTTCTCCTGGTCGACGAGCACCACGCGCCGACCGGCCCGGATCAGCTCGTCGGCCGCGACGAGGCCGGCGAGCCCGCCGCCGACGACAACGACATCAGCGTCCACGTGTGTCTCCTTCTCCTGCTTGGCACCGACCGCGTCGGCCATGTCGTCCATGTCGTCCACGTCAGCTCGCTGCCGCACCCAGCCACCACGTCCAGGAATACGACCCCGCGCCGACGCGATACCGGGTGGGCAGATCGGGCCCGACCGAGGCGGTACCGACGCCGCGATGCGCGACGTCGAGATGCACGACCGTCTCCGCCCGGGGCCTGAGCCGCCATACGTGCGTGGCCGAGGCGAGATCCGCCGTGGTCACGTGGGCCACGTTGAGCTGCATCGGCCGGTCCGCGTCCAGTGTCAGGGTCGCGCCGTCGTCGCGGGTCAGCTCGGCGTGCACGACGCCGGTGCGCCCTCCGTTCTCCTGCGGCCGGATGTACGGCACGGCCATCTCCGCCACCCTCGCCGACCATCGGCCGGTCAGCGCGGACGCACGCCGGTCGGGATAGCACTCGTGCGGCCCGTCGCCCACCCACGTCACCCGGTCGAACCCGGCGGCAGTCGTCATCTCCACACCGACCCGCGGAATGTCGGTCAGCGTGGCCGGGATTTCCACATGTTCGTCCACACGCAATCGTCCGTCGCGTTCGACGGCGATCGCCTGTTCGTGCTCAATGACATGACCGGTCGCCGTGACATACCGTGCCCGGACGAAGGTTCGGCCGCGGCTTTCGCCGACGGCCACGAGCTCACGACGTACGTCGGCCAGACCGGTGGCCGCCAGGCGTCCACGCACGAACCGGGATCGGTCGTTGTCGGTGAGGGCGCGCCAGAAGGCCAGGCGCGGTCCTTGGGACAACAGGGGGTGCACCAGAAGGCCTTCGCCGTCCAGTTCGAGCCCCGCTGGGCGAGCGCCCATGGGCACGATTCCCGGCAGATCCGCTCGTGGTTCGGCGACCACCACCTGCTGCACGCTCAACTCGGCGCCGGCCGGTGCCCACCGCTCGTCCTTCGCGGTGCTGACCTCGAAGCGCACCGCGAGCACGCCGTCGTGCCCGGCGATCGTCTCGACCAGCGCCCGGGGCAGCGCGACACGCGCGCTCGCGCCCGCGGCCAGCGGCGGAAGGGGAATCTCCACCGCCTGCCCGGTCCCGGTGGCGGTCACGACGCGCGCTGTGAGCCGTAGATCGTCGAGCGCGGCGAAGGATCGCTCGTTGCGCACCTCGACAGCGCCGTCGCGCACATCCGCAGCGGTTCCGGCGACCCGCAGGGGGGCGAAGACGTGTCGGAGTTCGAACATCGCCGGATGCGGCGTGCCGTCGGGGAACAGCAGACCGTCGAGACAGAAGTTCCCGTCATTCGGTTCGTCGCCGAAATCCCCGCCGTACCGATACCTCCCGTCGCCGTCGGGGTCGAGGCCGTGGTCCCACAGTTCCCACACGAACCCGCCCTGCAGACCCGGTGTCGAGCGGATCACCTCCCAGTACTCGTCGAGGGATCCGTTGGAGTTGCCCATCGCGTGCTGGTACTCGGACATGATCAGCGGCCGGTCCGAGCGCGGGTCGGCTCCGTACGCGCGCAGGGCCTCGATCGTCGGGTACATCGGGCACACGATGTCGGTCTGACCGTGCCCGCCGTACCAGTCCGCCGAGATCGCGCCCTCGTAGTGCAGCGGTCTGGTCGGGTCGAACGCGCGCACCCAGGCCGCGACGGCGTCGTGGTTGGGCCCGCTGCCGGTCTCGTTGCCGAGCGACCAGGCGATCACGCTGGCGTGGTTGCGGTCCCGCAGGACCATGCGAGAGACGCGATCGACGAAGGCGCCCAGGTAGCGGGGATCCCGGCACAACGCCGAGGCGTACGCGTGCCCCTCGATGTTCGCCTCGTCGATGACGTAGAAACCGTACTCGTCGGCGAGATCGAGCAGCGCCGGGTGGGCGGGGTAGTGGGAGGCGCGGATCGCGTTGATGTTGTGGCGCTTGAGCAGCTCGAGCTCCGCGGCGATCTGCTCCGGGACCAGCGTCCGGCCGGTACGCGGGTGGAAATCATGCCGGTTGACCCCCTGGATCCAGACGCGCCTGCCGTTGACGAGGAGGTCACGCCCGACGATCTCGACCCGGCGGAACCCCACGCGCAGCGTGGTCGCGTCCACCACGGTGCCGTCCTCGTCCACCAGCTCGATCGCGATGTCGTGCAGGGTCGGCTGCTCGGCGTTCCACGGCGTCACACCGGGGGCGGGGATGGTCACCGCAACCCGTCTGGCAGGTGCGGGGAACATCGCCGCGGAGATCATCTCACCGGCCGCCGCCAGCGGGGCGGGGACCGCGATCCCCGCGGCGCGCCCGCTGTAGAGGCCGAAGAGGTCGACCTCGGCGAGCTCGGCGGGGATCTCCAGCTGCTCGGAGGGCACCGCGCGCGGACGCCGCATGGGGACGGGCTCCTCCACGGCCGCGCCGAGTGCGTGGACCCGCACCCGCCAGGTCGCCGCGGAGGTGGCATCGCGGCTGCCGAGTTCGGCCGTGACGGTGAGCGTCCCGTCTCCGGTCCCAGGGTCGTAGTCGGCCACCGCGTGCACGTCGGCCAAGTACGTCGCGGGGGTGGTGTACAGATACACCTCGCCCGTGAGGCCCGCGTGCCACCACTGATCCTGATCCTCGAGGAAACTCGCGTCGGACCACTTCACCACGGTGAGAAGGAGCTCGTTGCCGCCGGGGCGCAGGTGATCGGTGAGGTCGAACTCCGCGGCCAGCCGGCTGTCCTTGCTCGCACCGACTTCGCGGCCGTTGAGCCGCACCAGCAGGACGCTTTCCGCGGCGCCCACGTGCAGCACGACCCGGCGGCCCGTCCATCGCGGGTCGGCCTGGAACACCCGGCGGTAGACACCGGTCGGGTTGCGCGTCGGCGTCGAAGGCGGATACTCCGGGAACGGCATCGTGACGTTCGTGTAGTGCGGTGAGTCCCCGATCCGCTGCATGGTCCACGCGCCTGGCACCTCGATCGGCCGCCACCGGCCGGAGGGACGCCGGCACGGATCGTCCAGGAGCTCGAACCCCCACTCCCCGTTGAGGCGGACACGCTCACCCCGCCGCACCGCGTGCATAGGCTCGCGTCCCACGGAGGTGGACTCCGGGCTGTTCCACAGGTTCATGCGCTCCTCCAGGAAGTCACGTGGTCGCGGAGAGCCGGGGTCACCGTACGGCCTTGACCGGCAGAACGGCGAGTCCGCCCAGGACCCCGAACACCGCCCCGACGGGGAAGAGCGCCGCGTAGCCGCCCGAGGCGATGACGATGGCCCCGGCCATGGCGGGGGCGAGCACCTGCGGCAGCGACTGCGCCATGTTGACGATGCCGAGGTCCTTGGCGAACGAGGCCTTCGACGGGAGCACTTCGGAGATCAGCGCGGTGTCCACCGCCTGGAAACAGCCGAAGCCCAAGCCCGCGACGCCGGCCATCAACAGAATCCCCGTGGTCGAGGGCAGGGCGAGCGGGATGAGCATCGCCCCGCCGACGACCGCGGCGGAGACGAGCACGAAGATCTTCCTGCGGCCGAGGTGATCGGACAACCGGCCGCCGATCACGGTGGTCACCAGCAGCCCGCCCAGCGCGGCGGCCCCCATGGCGGGGAGAACCGTGATGGCGTCAGCGCCGAGCCCGATGTAGTCCTGCAGGATGTACAGCTTGTAGCCGACGACGATGTGGTAGCCGAGGTACAGCGACAGCCGGCTGCCGAAGGCCCAGGCGAAGTCGGGATACTTCCGCGGGCTGACCCAGAACGCGCGGAGGAACTCGCGCGGCGTGAGCGACTTCACCTGCTCGTCCGCGCCGGACCGGTCGGGATTGAACACGACGAAGAGGACCAGGCCGAGGACGCCGATGCCGGCCAGCAGGGTGTAGGCCAGCGGGATGTGGTCGGAAAGGGATGCGCCATAGATCTGCCCACCCAAGGACCCGAACATCGCCCCGAGGCCCAGCGCCGCGGCGAACGTCCCGCGCACCGAACGCGGCACCCGGTCCGGCAGCACCGCGCTGAGCGGGCCCTGCGCGAAGTTGAAGCCGATCTGGACGCACACCCAGGCGATCACGAAGTGCGCCAGGGTGTGCGCCAGTGACATGCCGATCAGGGACAGGCCGCCGACGAGCCCGCCGAAGATCAGCCACGGCGCGCGCCTGCCGAACCGGCTGCGCGTCCGATCGGAGATCGCGCCGGCGATGGGCTGGGTGAGCACGGAGGCGATGGCCCCGACCGTGGTGATGATCGCGAGATTCGCCGCCTTGTCCTCCTCTCCCAGCGACCGCTGCACCTGCAGCGCCATGAGGACTGACGGCACCGCGCCCCAGACGAGGTAGATCGACATGTTCGCCGGGAGCACCCAAGCCAGCAGCCGCCGCAACGGCCCCCGGATCGGGGTCTTGCCCTCCATCGTGCCGTCGATGACAGAGGCGCCGGGCTCGGCGGGGGGCGGCGATGACGTCGTCATGACGGCTTCCTTGGGTCGGCAGGTCGAGAGCAAAACCGTACAGTGCACGGTTTCTTGGGGACAAGCCTCTGAACGGCTCTGCTTCGGCGTGCGCCGGGCGATCACCGGCGGGTATTAGGCTTGCTGGCGCATCAGCGACGAAGCGAATCCGCCGGGCGGCGCGGTCAGGAATGGGGATCGATGAGCGCGCAGGGCTCCTACGCCAAGGGCGTCGCCAAGCGGGAGGAAATCCTCCGCGCGGCGTTGGACGTCTTCGCCCAGGAGGGCTATCGGGGCACCTCCCTGCGCGAGATCGCGCGGAAGACCGGCATCAGCCTGACAGGTGTCATGCACTACTTCGACTCCAAGGAACACCTGCTCACCGAGGTCCTGCGCAAGCGTGACGAGGTCAATGCCGCCTACTGGGATCAGGCGGAGCTCGACCCCGTCGAGCGGCTCGTCGCCGTGATGGAACACAACGCCTCGGTGCCTGGCCAGATCGAGCTCCACGCGACGCTCGCCGCCGCGGCCGCCGACCCCGCCCACCCGGCCCACGGCTACATGGCCGCGCGGTTCGTCACCGTCCGCGGGCGCATCGCCGACGGCATCCGCGAGCTGCAGGCCGACGGGCGGGCCCCGGCGGACCTGGACGTGGAGGCCACCGCGATGATGATCGTCGCCGCGCTCGAAGGCCTCCAGCTCCAGTGGCTCGCCGATCGCAGCATCGATCTGGCCGAGCAGACCCGGCGCGCGTGCGCGGCATTCGCGCAACCTGCCGCGGCCTGTCCGGCCGCGGGCCCCGGGCTCGTCCGCCGGCCTCGGCGGTCCTGACCGGCGGAGCGGGCCCCGGCGTGGGCGCCGGGGCCGGGCGGGGCGGGGCGCGGGCCGCCCTCGCCCGCCCCGCGAAACACCCGTCCTACGCGCCCGATTCCGGGTCTATGAGGACAGACGCGGCCAGGAGGTCATGGGCCGCGCTGCGGGAGGCGTGGACCAGGTACGGTCCCGCGGCCTTGCTCCACCTGTTCTCCTCCGCGTCCCAGACCTGGAAGGCCCGCGGGGCGAGCGCGATCTCCGCCTCGACGCCCTCACCGGGATCGGCGGTGACGGTCGCGAAGCCGACGAGGCGGCGGGCGGGCCGGTCCTCGGCGGCGCCGACGGGCGCGGCGTAGATCTGCACGGTCTCGCGCCCGGGCCGGGACCCTGCGTTGCGCAGCCGTACCCGAACCCGCTCGGCCGTGGCGTCCATGTCCTCATACTCCCAGGTGGTGTAGCCGAGGCCGTGGCCGAACGGGTAGGCGGGGGCGACCGGGTGGCGATCCCAGGCCGGATAGCCGATGAAGAGCTCCTCGTCGTACCGCAGGATCCCGCCCTCGGGCGTCACCGTGCTGACGGGCGCGTCGGCGAGCGCGGCGGGCCAGGTGGTGGGCAGGCGGCCACCCGGCTCCTGGACTCCCAGGAGCACGTCGGCGAGCGCGTCCCCGCCCTCCTGCCCGGGGAACCAGGACAGCAGGATCGCCGCGACCTCGTCGCGCCAGGGCATCTCGACCGGGGCGCCGGAGTTGACCACCACGATCGTCCGCGGGTTGACCGCCGCGACGCGGTGGACGAGTTCGTCCTGGCGGCCGGGCAGCCTCAGGCCGGCGCGGTCGAAGCCCTCGCTCTCCTCGGCCTCCGTGGTCGCGACGACCACGATCGCGGCGTCCGCCGTCCGCGCGGCGGCGACGGCCTCCTCGATCAGCGCCTCACCGTGCCCGCCAGGGGGCCGATGGGCCAGGGCGAAGGCCACCCCTTCGACAGGGCCGTAGGACATCTTGGGCTCCGCCGCCAGCAGGCTCACGGTGACCGGCCGGCCCTTCTCCAGGCTGATCGAGCCGCGCTCGACCGGGCGGCCGGTGAGCGCCTCCAGCGGGTCGCCGTTCTCCGGACGGTGGACGCCGTCGAACAGGACCGTGCCGTCGACCACCAGGCGGAAGGCTCCGATACCTTTGGTGCCGAAGTGGTGCGTGCCGCTCTCCTCGGGCGTGTACACACCGGTGATCTCCACCGAGTCGAGTGCCTGGAAGCCGACGCCGCCGGGCAGGGACGAGGCCATCCACCGGATCCGCCCATCGCCGAGCGCCTGGTCGGCGAGCACGGCGCCGTGCGCGTCACGCAGGACGCCACGCAGTTCGAAGCCCTGCCCGGCCAGCGTCAGTCCGTCGTGCGGATCGGCGCCGGCCGAGTAGACGAGCCGGGGGAGCGCGGCGCCGAGCGCGTCCAGGGGGCTGACGACCCGGCCGGGGAAGACGGTGGCGGAGCCACCGCCCTGGATGCGCGCCTCGCGGGCCGCGCCGCCGATGAGCGCGACCCCGTCACCGGGTGCCGGGGTGAGCGGCAGGGCGCCGCCCTCGTTGCGGAGCAGGACGAATGAGCGGCAGGCGATCTCCTTGGCCAGCCGCCTGCCGTCGATGTCGGCGGGAAGCGCGTCCGCGGCCACTGCGGGTTCGGCGCCGTCGAGGAGCCCGGCGCGGGCCGCGAGCCGCAGGACGCGCCGGACGGCCTCGTCCACCGTGGCTTCGGCGACGTGGCCGGCGCGTACGGCAGCGGCGAGGGCGGGTCCGAAGACGGTCAGCGGGCCGGGCATGGCGATGTCCAGGCCGCCGGTTATGGCCCGTACCGTGTCGCGGGCCGCCAGCCAGTCCGACACCACGACGCCGTCGAAGCCCCACTCTCCTCGCAGCACCTCGACCTGGAGCCGGTGATGCTCTGTCATGGTGGTGCCGTTGACCTGGTTGTACGCGGACATCACCGCCCACGGCCGGGCTGTGGCGACGATGTGCTCGAACGGGGCGAGATACAGCTCGCGCAGCGCGCGCTCCGACAGGCGGTTGTCGACCGTGAAGCGGTCGGTCTCCGCGTCGTTGGCGACGAAGTGCTTGACCGTGGCGCCCACCCCGCCGTCCTGGACACCCATCACATAGGCGGCGCCGATCTCGCCGGTCAGGTACGGATCCTCGGAGTACGCCTCGAAGTGCCGTCCTGCCAGGGGCGAGCGGTGGAGGTTGACGGTCGGGGCGAGCAGGAGGTGCACGCCCTTCCTGCGCGCCTCCTGGGCGAGGAGCAGGCCGGCCCGTCTGGCGAGCCCGGGGTCCCAGGCGGCGGCCAGCGCGGTCGGGCTGGGCAGGGCGAGCGCGGGGTCGGCCGCCGTATAGGCGGTGCCCCGGACGCCGATCGGGCCGTCGGACATGACCAGGGAACGCAGGCCTATCTCGGGCAGGGCCGGCAGCGACCACAGGTCCTGGCCCGCCAGCAGGCGCGTCTTGGCGTCCAGGTCGAGGCGGGCGAGCGCGCGCTCGACGATGTGCTGTTCCAAAGGGGGTGACTCCTGGGTCTCAGCGCCGACGGAAGCGGGGAGGTCGATGTCGGTGAAGGCGTGCGTGCCGCCCTGCTGGGATGATCCGTGCGTCCGCGCCGTGTTCACCGCGGCCCTTGCATGATCTCGGTCCAGCGCCTGCGCAGGTAGGCGGTGCGGGGCTGGTCCGGCGCGTGCCAGGACACCGGCACCGTCAGCGCGGCCAGCCGCTCCTCCAGGTCGTCGGCCAGGTGGGCGCGCCCGGTGTCGCGCAGGTGCCGCGCGTAGCGGACGGGGTCGTTGTAGTAGGTCGGGCCGGTCTGCAAAGTGGCCTGCATGGGGTCGGGCAGCGCGCCGGGCCTCCCCGCGTAGGTGTGCCACCACTCGGCGAGGTGGGCCCGCATCCGGTCGGCGAGCTCGGGCTCTTCCGGGAGCAGGTCACGGGTGAGGTGGGGATCCTCTGTCACGTTGAACAACTGCTCCCACTCCGCCCGGAAGCACCCGGGGTGGTAGGTGCGGATGTAGAGGTGGTCGCGGGTGCGGACGGCGCGCTGGTAGGTGTGCGCGCCGTGGCCGAAGACCAGGTAGTCGCGCGAGCCGAGCTCCTGTCCGCGCACCGCGGGGGCGAAGGTGTCGCCCTGCCAGCCGGGGGGTGTCGGCAGCCCGAGCAGGTCGCACAGGGTCGGGGCGAGGTCGATGTTGTAGAGCAGGCTGTCGTTGCGCCGGCGTTCCTCGGGGAGGTCGTCGGTGAGCCCGGGCCAGTAGACGACCAGCGGCAGCCGGTGGGTGGGCTCGTTGGCCAGCCCGTGCTCGGCGTAGGACCCGTTCTCACCGAAGGACTCGCCGTGGTCGGCGCTGACGATCACCGCCGTGTCCTCCGCCAGGCCGAGCTCTTCCAGGGTGCGCATGAGCAGGCCGAGGTGGTGGTCCCAGTAGGCGATGGCGCCGTCGAAGCCGTTGATCAGGTGCTCGAAGTCGGCTCGCGAGGTGATCGCGTCCGGCATGTTGTGCGGGACGGGCGACGTGCCGGGCTCCGACGCGTAGTGCAGGTCCAGGGCGCTGCGCGGGCCGTACACCTCGCGATGCGCGGCGATGGTCTCCTCGTCCGGCCAGGCTTGCACGGGGCCACTGGCGGCCATCCGCTCCGTCCACTCCACCGGCTGGGTGTAGTTGGTGTGGGGTTCCCAGTAGGTCAGGTGGAGGTACCAGTCGTCCTGGTCGGCGTGGCGCTTGATCCAGTCGATGGCGGCGCGGTTGATGTCGGCCGCGTCCTCGTCGCCCCAATTGCCCGAGGCCCGCACGCTCTCCCGGAAGTTGCCGTGGAAGTAGTACGCGCGGTGACGCTCGGCGAAGACCGAGATGGCGGCCGTGTAATAGCCGGCCAGTTGCAGGAGCTGTCCCAGCAGCGGCCGGTCGGGCTCGGGGCCGTGCCCGGCGTCGAGCCGGAACTGGGCCGCCGGGCCGAAGTGGCCGATCACTCCGTTGGTGATGCCGAACTGCCCGCTGGTCAGCGCGGTGCGCGAGGGCATGCAGGGCGAGTCCGAGCAGTAGTAGCGATCGAAGGTGACGCCCTTGTCCGCCAGCTTCTGCAGGTTGGGAGTGGTGGGGCGGTGATAGCCGTAGGGGGTGGTGTGATCGGCGCGGAGAGTGTCGACGTCGACATAGATGATGCGCATTCAGGACCTTCTGCTCGCTTCGAGACGGTTGAGGGTGAGCTGGAGCCAGGCAACGTAGGAGGCGGTGGAGGCGTAGCCGTGCTCGTGCGCCAGGGTGTGGATCTGCCTCGCCCAGGCGGGATCGAGCTCGGGGATCTCCGCCTCCTGCGACTCGAACAGGGCGAAGGTGGGGTTCAGGTCGTGTTTCTGGCGGTACTCCAGCTCGGTCCGCACGACGGAGATGGCGATCTCCGGATCGAGCTGGCCGCCGAAGACGAAGCGGATCTTGAAGTCGGGGTCCATGGGCCGTGAGGACGGCTCGTACGGCGAGCGGGCCCAGTCCAGCAACGCCTGCTTTCCGGCTTCCGTCAGCCGGTAGATCTTGGCGTCGGGGCGGCCGTCACGCGGGTCGACGTCGAACTCGACCCAGCCCTTCTCCACCAGGGCGGCCAGGCGCCGGTAGATGTGCGGGAGCTGGACGCGGAAGCCGATGTAACGGCCCGGCCCCTCCATCCACCGGCGCAGGTCGTAGCCGGCGAAGCGGCGCAGGGCGAGCATCCCGAGGATGACGTAGTCGATATGCATGATCTCACCTATGTACCTAGGAACTTAGCGCACAACGGAAGCCCGCGTGTCCGCTGGCGGCGTCCGCCGTGTTGGCGCTGCGCGCGGCCACCCGGTAGCGGTTGCAGTACGACTCGTGGCACAGGTACGAGCCGCCCCTGATGACCCGGGATGAGCCCCAGGCGTCGGCGCACCACTCCCAGACGTTGCCGGAGGTGTTGTACAGCCCGAACCCGTTGGGCGGGAAGGCGTCGACGGGCGCGGTGCCCCGGTAGCCGTCGGCCGCGGTGTTCTTCACGGGGAACCGGCCGCGCCAGATGTTGCAGCGGTATTCCCCGTCCGGGTCGAGCTCGTCCCCCCATGGGTATCGCCGCTGCTCCAGGCCCCCGCGTGCGGCGTACTCCCACTCGGCCTCCGTGGGCAGTCGCTTGCCGGCCCAGCGGCAGTAGGCCTGGGCGTCGTTCCACGAGACGTGCACGACGGGGTGGTCGCCGCGGCCGTCCAGGTCGCTGCCCGGGCCTTCCGGCCGGTCCCAGCGCGCCCCCGTGACCCCGCACCACCAGGGGGTGCTCTCCGGCCGCGGCGAGGCCCGGCGCAGCGAGGATGGCAGGAACCCGGCGAACACGTACGACCAGCCGATGCGCTCGGCCTCGGTGACATAGCCGGTGGCCTCGACGAACGCCGCGAACCTGGCGTTGCTGACGGCGCAGGCGTCGATGAGGAACGGCTCGACCCGCACCGGCCGCACCGGTCCCTCGCCGTCCTCGGGGAAGCCCTCGGCGTCGTCGGAGCCCATGAGGAACTCGCCGCCCGGGAGCGCGATCATGCCGTCGAGATCGCTTTCGGCGGCGGACGGGGGCGGATCCGGCGCCACGGGGAGGCCGCCGGGTCCCGGCGGCGCGCAGCAGGGCCTCGGCTCACGCATATCGGCTCCCTATAGGACTTGACCCATAGTTTCCTAAGAACATATGAAGTATCTCATATCACGCCGAACAAAGCTCTGCTGGAGGATCGCGATGAAAGCGATCATGGTCATGTTCGACAGTCTCAACCGGCACATGCTGCCGCCGTACGGAGGCGACTGGATCCACGCGCCCAACTTCGCCCGTCTCGCGGCGCGGGCCGTGACCTTCGACAACGCCTACGCGGGGTCGATGCCCTGCATGCCGGCGCGCCGCGAGCTCCACACCGGCCGCTACAACTTCCTGCATCGCAGCTGGGGGCCGCTCGAGCCGTTCGACGACTCCATGCCGGAGCTGCTCAAGCGGAACGGCGTGCACACCCACCTGGCCAGCGACCATCCGCACTACTGGGAGGACGGGGGCGCGACCTACCACGGCCGTTACAGCACCTGGGAGTTCATCCGCGGGCAGGAGGGCGATCCGTGGAAGGGCCAGGTCGCCGACCCGGAGATGCCCGAGAACCTCAAGCGGGTGCGGATGCCCTCCTACCGGCAGGACTGGGCCAACCGGCAGCACATGCCGACGGAGGACCTGCACTCCCAGACCCGCACGTTCGACGCCGGCCTGGAATTCATCCGGACCAACCACGCCCAGGACAACTGGTTCGTCCAGATCGAGACGTTCGACCCGCACGAGCCGTTCTTCAGCCACAAGCGCTACAAGGACCTCTACCCCCACGACTACGACGGCCCGCACTTCGACTGGCCCGACTACAAGCGCGTCGTCGAGACCGACGAGCAGGTACGGCACGCGCGCTACGAGTACGCCGCGCTGCTGTCGATGTGCGACCACTCCCTAGGCCGGGTCCTGGACGCCATGGACGAGCACGGCCTGTGGGAGGACACGCTGCTGATCGTCAACACCGACCACGGCCTGCTGCTCGGCGAGAAGGGCTGGTGGGGGAAGAGCGTGCAGCCCTGGTACAACGAACTGGTCCACCTGCCGCTGTTCGTGTGGGATCCGCGCGACGGACGGGCCGGCGACCGCGATGACGCGCTGGTGCAGACGATCGACCTGGCCCCGACATTGCTGGAGTACTTCGGCGTGGCCATCCCCGCCGACATGCAGGGGCTTCCGCTGAACGGTGACCGGCGCAGGGAGGCGGCCCTCTTCGGCATCCACGGCGGGCACGTCAACGTCACCGACGGCCGCCACGTCTACATGCGCGCCCCCGCGACCGCCGCCAACGCGCCGTTGCTGGAGCACACGCTGATGCCCACCCACATGAAGAACCGCTTCTCGCCCGCCGAACTGGCCGACCTGGAACTGGCCGAACCGTTCTCCTTCACCAAGGGCGTGCGGACGCTCCTGATCAAGGGCCGCACCCTCCTCAACCCCTTCCACCACGGCACGCTGCTGTTCGACCTGAAAGCCGATCCCGAACAGCTCGACCCGATCGCCGACGACGACGTCGAACTGCGCATGGCCGCGCTGCTGGTGGAGCTGATGAGGGACAACGAGGCTCCGCCGAGCCAGTTCGAACGGCTCGGCCTGCCGTCCACGGGGAAGGTCACCGAGGAGCACCTCCTCGTCCGAGCCCAGCGCGAGCAGGCCCGGAGGGCCGCGGAGCCGCTGCCCGACCTGAGCGACTTCCCGCTGCTGCGAACGCCGATCAAGGCCCTGGTCGCCGACCCACGCGCGGCTGAGGTGCTCCGCGCCCACCTGCCCGGCCTGCTCGACTCCGAGATGCTGCAGCTCGTCGCTGGCACTCCACTGATCGACCTCGCGGCCATGGCGGGCGCGCTGGTTCCGACCGCGGCGCTGCGCGCGATCGCGGCCGAGCTCGCCGAGCTGCCCGCATGACCGCGGGCCCGGTCCCCGGCCGGTGGCGGAAGCTGGCGCTGCTCGGCGGCGGCATGGTGGTCGACAACACCGAGGCCGGCATGGTCACCGGCCTGTTCCCGGTGATCAGGCAGTCACTCGGCCTGTCGCTGGACGCCCTGGGCATCCTCACCGCCGCCAGCAAGATCGTCGGTGTGTTCACCGCACCCGCCTGGGTGTGGGCGGCCAACCGGTGGTCGCGCAAGGGGGTGCTCGCCTTCGCCACGGGCCTGTGGGGAATCTGGGGCATCGCCGCCGGATTCTCCCAGGACTTCGTTCAGCTGCTGATCTTCTACACCATCCTCGCCGCCGGCAACGCCGCCGCCGCGCCGATCATCACCGAGATCATCGGCGACCTGTTCGCCGACAACACCCGCGGCAAGGCGGTCGGCCTGCTCTACGGCGGGATCGCGCTGTTCACCTCGGTGATCGGGCCGCTCAAGGGGCAGCTGGCCGGGGTCGACGACGGCTGGCGCTGGGGCATGTGGGGCATCGGCGCCTTCAACATGCTGCTCGGCGCGGCCATCTGGATCTGGTTCGACGACCCGGGCGTCGGCGCCTCGGAACGGCAGCTCGCCGACATCGATCGGGCCACCAGGGCCAAGCACTCCCAGCTCACCTGGGCCAAGACGGTCGCGCTGCTGCGCATCCCCACCTTCCTGATCCTGCTGGGCTCCCGCCTGCTCTCCGGGCACCTGCTCGTCCTCGCCTTCGGCGTGGTCTTCCTGGTCGATGTGTACGGCTTCAGCACCGAGGTCGCCTCGATCGTGCTGCTACCCGCCGGCATCGGTGTCTTCGTCGGGAACCTGCTCAGCGGGCCGCTCAGCGCATGGGCGCAACGGCACAGCCCCCGCAACGGCCTGGTCGCCGTGCTGCAGGCGGCGCAGTTCGCCTTCGCCGGCGCCGCGCTCGTGGGCACGCAGTTCGACTGGGGCTCGATCTGGTTGTTCGGCGCCTTCTTCGGGCTGATGGCGCTCGTGCAGGGCCTCAATCCGGGGATCAACCGGCCGATGGTCATGGCGGTGACCCCCCCCGGAGATGCGCGGCGCGGCCTTCGTCCTCTACGTCTCGATCTTCGAGGCGATCGCGTGGGCGGTCTACAGCCTGGGCGCCGGATTCCTGAGCGCGGCGCTTGGCCTCAAGACCGTGTTCCTCCTCGCGCTGGTCGTCCTGATGGTGGTCAACGGCCTGTTCCTGACCCTCCTCTATCGGACGTACGCCAGGGACGCCGCGCGGATGCAGAGCGAGCTCGACGCCAGGCGGGAGCGGGCCCTGCACGACGCATGATCCGCTGACCGCCTCGTCCGGACCCGATTCCCCGCCGGGGATGGCGGAGACCGGGCGGGCCGCGCGGCGGCCTTCGGCGGAGGCCCGAGCGGCGGCTACTCGCCGGGGCCGAGCAGGAAGGCCGCCATCCGGTCCAGAGTCTGCTCGTAGTACGGACTGACGTTGAAGAATCCGTGTTCGGCGCCTTCGAACTCGACCAGCCGCGCCCCGGTAGCCGTACAAAGATCCCGTACCGCGGAGATCGGCGCGAGGCGGTCGGCCGTCCCGTGGAAGATCAGGGTTGGAGGCAGACCGGACTGGGCGTGGTGGGCGGGCGACAGCGCGGCGGCCTGCCGCGGGGTGAGCCCGACCAGGGCGAGCAGCCCGGCGTCGAAGCCGCAGCACAGATCGACGACGGGGTTGAACAGGACGAGCCGTGACGGCGCCGGACCCACGGGGTCGATCAGCGTGGCGGCCAGCGCGAGCTGGCCGCCCGCCGAACCCCCGCCGACGGCCACCTCGCCGAGCCCGTGGGAGGCGGCGATCCCCTGGAACTCGCTGATCGCCGCACGAGCGTCCGCCAGGCAGTCGGCCGGTGAATCGGCCCCTCCGCCGACCAGGCGGTAAACGCCGCTCGCGGCCAGGATCCCCCGCTGGGCCATGGCCCGGCACTGGGGGAAGAACTGCTCGGGCGAGCCCTGCACCCAGCCGCCGCCGTGGAAGAGGAGTATCGCGGCCCGCGCCGGCCGGTCCCCGGGGGCGATCACGTGGATGGTCACGGGGTGACCCCTTCGTCGTCGAGTCGGGCCAGGGTCTGTTCGAGCCATTCGATCCAGGAGTCGATCAGGTCCATCCCGCGCTGGTGCACGAGGTCCCACAGCAGCCGAGCGCGGTCCGGATCGACCTCGGGGAGCGGCTCGTCGAAGGTGAGGGCCCGGTCACGGCCCCGGTTGAGGCGCACCTGCTCCTTGCGCGCCTCCAACTCGGTGACCAGCAGGTCGCGCAGGACCGCGGGGTCGAGCATGCCGGCGAAGACGAAGCGGGCCGTGAACTCCGGATCCCGCAACCGCGGGGACGGCACGTAAGGCGAGCGCGCCCACCGCAGCACCTCCTCCCGCCCTTCGCCGGTCAGCCTGTAGACCTTGGCGTGAGGGCGGCCGTCTCGCTCGTCGAGCTCATGGGTGGCCCAGCCCTGCTCCTCCAGCCGGGCCAGCAGCCGGTAGATCTGGCTCTGGTCGGATTCAGGCCGGAGGTACCTGCCTTCCTGCCTCATCCACTTGTGCAGGTCATAGCCGGTCCACGGGCGCATCGCCAGCAGGGCGAGGAGGATGTGGTCGAACTTCATCACGATCCGTGCGAGCGATTCTTCTCCTATAGGACTCGTCCATTATTGCAGATGGCACCTTAGGTTGAGTGGCCCGTACGGGTCCCGGTGCCGGCCTCCCCGGTTAGCCGAGACCCCGGTCGCGGAGGTAGGCGTGGGCCTGGGCGATGGACATCGCGCCGGTGTGGGTGGCCTTGTTGACCACCGCGAACCGGACGTTGGGCTGCTTCAGGCCCTCGCACAGATGCTCCGGTCTCGCACCGCCGCCTGAGGCGATCAGCGGGAGGTCCACGACACCGGCGATGGCGCGGTAGAGGGGCAGGTCGTAACCCGCGCCGGCCTCCTCGCCGTCGAGACTGTTGGGCAGGAGCGTGCCGGCGCCCAGCCCGGCGAGGACCCCGGCCCAGGAGACGGCGTCCAGGCCACTGCTTCGCGCCCCTCCGTGAGTGACCACGTCCCACCGCCCCGGACCGGCCCGGCGCACGTCCAGTGTCCCGAGGATCCGCTCGGAGCCGTGCCGCGCGGCCAGCTCGCGGACGAAGGGCGGATCCTCCACGGCCGTCGTGCCGAAGCCGATGGCCTCGGCACCGGCCGCGAGGATCGCCTCCGCCGCGGCGGCGGAAGGGGCGCGCCCGTCGGCGAACGTGACCCAGAGCCGCGGGGCGGCCGCGGCCAGGCGCGGGAGGATGCGCAAGAGCCGCCCGTGCTCGTCTCCGTCGTAGGCGATGTCGAGGATGACGGCCGCCGCGCCCTGACGGCGGTACGTCTCGGTGATTTCGACCGGGTCGCGGGGATCGCTCAGCCCCGGGATGCCCGACGGCTCGATCGTCCTCCCCCCGCGCACTTCCAGGCAGGGCACGATCGGCGCCCGCCCCGTCCGGGCCTCCTGATCCATGGCTCCTCCACCGCCGGGCGCGCCCGGCGCGCGCTCATCCGCCGGGACGTTCACGCGGTCAACCCAGTCAGGCGGGGTGAGTCCGCGGGCACGAGGTCCGCGGCGGCGCGGATCCCCGAGCGGACGGCGTTCTCCTGGCTGTCCACTCCCTGTGTGTAGGCACCCGCGAGGTGCACGTTCCCGGCCCCCTGGAAGCGCGTCAGGCGGTCCCGGGCCAGCATCGCGGCGGGCGTGGGACGCATCTGCCGGAAGGACGACTGCGCGAGCACCCCCCGCATGGGGAGGGGGCCGGCCGGCAGCCGCGTGGTGAAGACGCGCAGGCCGTGGGCGGGGCCGCACCACCTCGTGCTGACCGCCGCGTCCTCCGTCACGAGCACGTTGTCCGTCGACCACTGCTCCCGCCTGGGCGGCATCCAGGAGGCGTCGGTGTGGGCTCCGACGACGATCGGGGCGTACGTGAACGCGCTCAGGGCCTCGCGGAGCGACTCGGTCCCGGCAAGCTGGGCCAGCAGTTCCCGCGTGATGTCGGGAGGAGTGGCGAACACCAGGTGGTCCACCCGGTGCCGGCCACCCGCGCGGTCATCCAGTTCGAAGCCCTCGCCCGCTCTGCGGAGCCGCTCCGGTCCCGCGTTCGTGCGGACGTCGGTGGTCTTCGCGCCCGCCGCCAGCGCCCAGGCCAGTGACTCGGCGCCGCCGCGCAGGTTCTGCCATCGGACGGCCTCGCCGGGGGGCGGCTCCGCGGGCTCCAAGTAGAACTCCAGCACCGCACGGGCCGACATCTCACGCATCTGGTCCAGGGAGCAGGAGAACAACGCCGCGGGCCAGGCGTAGAGGACATCCCGCTTGATCGTCTCTGGGACGGGCAGCGGCTCGACCAGTGACGCGTACGGCTCGCCCCAGCTCAAGCCCTCCTCCCGCCACTTCGCGCCCCGCTCGAGCATCGCGCCGACGGCCTCCCACGCGGGCCCGAGCACCTGGCGGCCGGGGGCGTCGGCGTCACGGCTGTGCGGCGTGACCAGCAGGGGGTCCGATGTCCCCGCGCGGCGGAGAGTCAGGGACATGGGGACTTCGGCGACGTGGTCCCCGACCAGGCCGAGGAGCTCCAGCAGCCGCGTGTGGGCGGGGAAGAGGCCCCGGGAGAAGCTGTGCACCCCCAGATCGACGTTCAGCTCACCGGCGGGCAGCCGTACCGAGACCGAGCGGAGGTTCCCGCCGACGCGCTCCCGCTCCTCCAGGACGAGCACCTCGTGGTGCCCGTCGAGCAGCCAGGCCGTCACCAGGCCGCTGATGCCGGCTCCAATGATTCCCACGCGCACGTCGTCCTCCTCGCCGCCGCTGCGGATCACGCCGGGTTCCGATGGCGATGGCGGTACTGTCCCCCCGTCTCTGACGCGCCGCTGACGGTGGCCTGACATCCGCCTTGCGCACGCCTCCGGCGTCCCGGCGGAGAGGGATGTACCAGGATTTTCGTACCAGTTTCCGCAGATAGTCGGCGGGCACGCCGGAACGCGAGACCAGGGGTCGTTCGCACCGCCCTCCAGCGCGGCGGGCCGGGGCGCGGGACCGCGCACACACGCTCCCGGAGGAGGGACCATGACCAACTCGGAGATCGCTGTCGGCAGCGCGCCGGACATCGTGAAGGCCTTGGTCGAACTGCGGGAGAAGCGACCCATCTCCAATGCCTTCCTGGACACGTGCGAGTCCGGGACGCTGACGCTCGACCACGTACGGCGGCTGCTGCAACTGGAGATGGACGCGGTCACGGCGGAGATCACGTCCTACACCCTCGGCGGGTTCCGCCATCGGCACCCGGTGTTCATCGCACTGAACAAGATGGCCCACAGCGCCCGATCCCGGCTGCCCGGGATGGGCGCCACCGTGGGACTGGACGCGGGACAGCTCTCGCGCATGCCCTCGACCCCCGACTGGTTCTCCTACCCGGCCTTCCTGTGCTGGTCGGCGCTCCACTTCAGCCAGGCCGAGTTCGCCATCGCGATCTACGCGGACATCGACAGGTACTACACGGGTGCCAACGAGATCTCCCGCGCCCTGCGCCAGAACGATCTCGACGTCCCCGCGGAGATCACCGGCTACTACTCCGAGGCGGCGCCCCCGGGGCTGTGCGAGAGCGTGCTGGCCTTCGCCCAGCAGGGGATCGACCGCGGTGACGACCCGGTCCGCGCGTTCAAGGTCGGCCGTCTCATGGAGGAGAGCGTGGGCCGGTACTGGAGCGCCGCGGTCCTCGGATAGGCGGGCGCTCGGGTGACCCCGGCCTGGGGCGTACGCGATCTCGGCCTCGCGCCGGACGGGATCGCCGAGCCCCGGATTCGTCGCCGCTCGCCCGCCGCACGGGAATATGGCCGACGTGGATCAGGCGGCCGTCATAGCTTGGCATCGAAGGCCCACCTGGCCGGGGGTGAGGGATGACCGGGACGAGAACGGCGGCGCACTTCCTGCTGGACCGGCTCGTCGCGGCCGGTGTGAGCCGGATATTCGGCGTGCCCGGCGGCCCGATGCTGACACTGCTCAACGTTCTTGACCGGCGCGCCGACCTCGACTTCGTGCTGGCGAAGCACGAAGAGGGCGCGGTGTTCATGGCCGAGGGGCACGCGCAGGCCACCGGCGAACTGGGTGTGGCGTGCGTCACGGCGGGGCCAGGGACGACGCACGCGCTGACCGCGGCCGCATCCGCCACGAGCGACTGGGCCCCGGTGCTCGTCCTCGGCGGCCAGGTCCCGACCGGCCGGTTCGGGCAGGGCGGGCTCCAGGACGCGAGCGGCGGGAACTGGAGCATCGACGCCGTCCAGATCTTCGGGTCGGCGTGCCGGCTCGCGGCGCTCATCACCTCGCCCGATCAGCTTCCGGCGCTCCTGCCCCGGGCCATCCGGACCGCGACCGCCGGGCTGCCCGGCGCGGTCTACCTCGGACTGCCCGCCGACGTGCTGGACGGGCCCGAGCCGGACGGGCCGGGACGTCTCGTCCCGGCTCCCGCTCCGCGGGCTGCGGCACGGTCCGAGATCCGCGCGCTGGCAGAAGCGATCGAACAGGCGCGGCGGCCGATCATCTTCGCCGGGCAGGGCGCCAAGATCGCTCGGGCAGGCCCCGAGATCCTCGCGCTCGCCGAGCTCCGCGCGATCCCGGTGACCACGACGATCAAGGCCAAGGGCGTCTTCCCGGAAGACCACCCGCTGTCGCTCGGCGTGTTCGGCAACTACGGCGGCACCCCGGAGACCCACGAGGCGGTCCTGGCCGCCGAGGTGGACCTCATCCTCGTCCTCGGCAGCAGCCTGGGCGAGGTCTCGACGGCCGGGTGGGATCCGGGGCTGACGGAGGACCGGGTGGTCGCCCAGATCGACGCCGACCCCCTGCAACTGGGCCGCACCTATCCCGTCGACCACCCGATCGCCGCCGACGTGCGCTCCGCGCTCAGGGATCTGCTCGACGCGCTGCCCGCGCGGGCTCCCACCACCGCCGGCCGCCCGGCCGTACGCCCGGCTGGACGCGCGGCGCGAAACGGCGATCCGGACGGGGACGCCTCCGCCCTGCTCGGGTCCACTGTGGCCGCGCGCCTGGACGCGCTGCTCCCCGGGGACGCGCTGCTGTTCCTCGACGCGGGAAACGCGCTGTGCTGGGCCGGCGAGCACTACCGCTGCGGCCCGCGCGCGGAGGTCTACTGCTCCATGAACGTCGGGTGCATGGGGTACTCGATCCCCGCCTCCATCGGCGCCAAGCTGGCCAGGCCCGACCGTCCGGTGGTGGCACTGGCCGGCGACGCCGCGTTCGCGATGGGCGGGATGGAGATCCACACCGCCGCCGAGCGCGGGGTACCCGTCATCTGGATCGTGCTGAACAACCAGGGCAACGCCATGGTCGCCAACATCCAGGAGATGCTCTTCGGGAACACACCCGGATCGATGTACAGCCGGGCCCTGGACGCGGCCGCCATCGCGCGAGGACTCGGGGCCCGGGCCGTCACCGTCTCCACCGCGGCGGAGTTCGACGACGCGCTCACGACGGCGCTGGAACGGCGGGAGCCCTGGCTGATAGACGCACGCGTCGACGGGAGCGAGGTCCCGTGGGCCCTGCGCCGGCGATCGGAGGTGCTGAAGGATGGGTGAGCCGGGCAGGCTCGTGACCCCCGCTGTCCTGGGCTGCGGCCACGCGGTCCCGGACCAGGAGAAGGACACCGATGACCCGATGTACCGCCAGGTCGATCCGGAGGGCCCGGCGGGCGGCGAGCAGGAGATGATCACCGGGGCCGGTAGGCGGCGCGTCCTCGCCGATCACGAGTCGATCGAGTCGTTCATGCTCGACGCCTGCCGTACGGCCATGGCCGCGGCGAAGGTGACCCCGAACCGGATCGACCGGCTCTACGGCTACGTCTCCGTGTCCGACTACATGGCGCCGAACGGCCTCTACCTGCTGCACTCGGCGCTCGGGCTGCGCCCGGAGGCCGTGGTCGTCCCCATCAACAGCGAGTACAGCAACTTCCCGCTCGGCGTGTTCCTGGCGGCGGAGGCGGTCAGGGCCGGGACCTGCGGGCACGCCCTGGTGGTCACCGGCTCGAACTGGAGCCGCCACGTCGACTACACCCGGCCCCACGCCGTCGCGATCGGGGACGGCGCGGGCGCGGCGGTCGTCGGGCCCGGGGCGGGCCTGGCCGTCGTCGACTACGCCTGCCACACCGACGCGCGGTACTTCGAGTCCATGACGCTGACGATCCGGGACCGCACCGCGCCGGGCTGGTCCGGGCTGCCCCGTGACCCCTCAGGCGTGCCGATCCCCACCTACGCCATGGACCCCGAGACCGGTCCCGAGGTCCTGGGCGGCGTCCTGAAGGACGGGCTGCCCGCACTCGTCACCGGCCTGCTCGGCCACCACGGCCTGGACGGGGAAAGCATCGCGCTCATCACCCACCAGGGGTCGCGGCTCCTCCTGGACCACTGGAACGACCGGATCCGGCCCGCGCAGTACCTGGAGACGTTTGACGAGTACGGCAACATGGTCACCGCCAGCTACCCGGTCACCCTGGCCCGCTACTTCGACGCGATCACCGCGCCCTACGTCGTCATCGCCGCCGCGGGGGCGGGCCTCCACCTCGCCGCCCTGCTGCTCAAGAACACCGGCCGGGGCGGGGGTGCCCGCCGTCCGGGGTGATCGCCCGCCCGCCGGGAGCATGTGCGCGGCCCGGACCAGCTACTACGAGTACGGCAACGGCGAGAACCCGCGCGGCTGGCACGCCAACGACGGCATGACCTACTGGTGGGGCTCGACGTTCGGCAATGGCCAGTACTCCGACGGGTGCTGGCCCACCGCCGACCCTTACCGGCTTCCCGTTGTCACGGTCTCGCAAGATCCTCGCTGACGGGCAGGGCGGCGAGCTCGGGAAGCCACGCCCGGCCACGACCTGGGCAGGCGGCGCCACCGACGGACGGCACAGCGTCCTCGGCCAGCATCTCGCCGGCTAGGCCAGCATGCACCGGGGCCCGCAAAGTCCTGGTTCTGCCTGGACGACGCGGTCGTCTGCCTCGGCGCGGACATCCCTGCTCCGATGGGACCACGGTCGAGACCGCCGTGGATCTCCGTAACCTCAGCGCCACCGGAACGCCCGCGTTCACCGTGGACGGTACCGCCATGCCGGACGGCCTGGGCTGGTCCGCGACCTCGACGGGGCCCGCTCGGCGCATATCAAGGGCTTCGGCGGCTACGTCTTCCCCTGCGGGGGCGCGCGTCCGGGCGCTGCGCGAGCCAGGCGCCGGTTCCTGGCGCGACATCAACCGCCGCGGTCACCGCAAGGACCGTCACGGTCACCGGGACGGGAACCGCTCTGAGGGTGCGCGTCGCCCTGGCCTGGGCGCCGGACCACCTACCGCGCCAAGGTCAGGCTCGCCTGGCGAACGCACGCCATCCCGCTCCTCCGTCCCGCCCCGCCCCGCCCAGCCAGACGATGAGGGCGATGCCCCGTCGGGGTGGAGGAAAGTCAGCGCGCCGTCATCACCGCGTCAGCGGGCCTGGGGAGTAAGAGGGGACATGGTACGGCGAGGCAGCGTGGAGGGCCGAATGACCAGCGGGAACAGCGGGCTGTCGCCCGTCATTCCGACGATAGACGTCGCCGGGGGCCGGACCACCGAACCGTCCGGGATCAGCGGGCTCGACGATCCGTCCGACCCGGTCGAGGTCGCCGCCCGGTACCGGGAACAGGGCGCCGAGGGCATCTTCCTGGACATCCTCGACCCCTGGGAGGACGCCGCCACGTTCCTGCCCATCGTTCGCCGGGCGGCCGAACTCGGTGCTCCCTTGTGGGTCACCGTGCACAACGGGGTGGCGAGGTCGGTGGACGATCTGGCGCTGCTGCTGGACCTCGGGGCCGCCGCGGTGGGCATCAGCACCACGTCGGTCGAACGCCCGTCGGTGCTACACGACACGAGCCGCCGCTTCGGGGCGGGCCGGGTCGTCGGCGTGATGAACGTGCGGCGGGCCGGGGACCGGTGGAACGTGGTGGTCGAAGGCGGCGAGACCGAGACCCCCCTGGACGCGTGCACGTGGGCGGCGATGCTCGCCGACCTGGGAGCCGGCTGCATCCTGCCCAACAGCCTGGACCAGGAGGGCACGGGGCGGGGTTACGACCTGGACCTGGTCCGCGCGATGACCGGGGCGGTCTCGGTCCCGGTCGTCGCGTCCGGCGGCTGCGGAACCCTGGACCACCTCGTCGAAGGGCTCGCGGCGGGGGCGACGTACGTGCTCACGAACAAGATGCTCCACAACGGCAGCCATTCCGTGGCCGAGGCGACCCGCCATCTGCGCGAGGCCCTCGCCGGCGTGGACGACCGAGACGTCCTGTGACACCCGACGAAAGGAGGACACGATGACCGACCCCAAGAAGGACAAGGACACGTTCAAGACCACAGAGGCCACCGACAAGGCCGAGGCCAAGGACAAGGCCAAGGAGACCTTCGAGGCGACCGAGGCCAAGGACAAGGACGCCTTCAAGACGACCGAGGCCAAGGACACCTTCGAGACGACCGGTACCACCGACAAGGCCGAGGCCGAGGCCAAGGACAAGGGCAAGGGCAAGGCCAAGGACACCTTCGAGGCGACCGAGGCCAAGGACAAGGGCTAGGCGGTGACCACAGTCGAAGAGTGAGGTGGTGCCGCGGAGCGAGACTCCGCGGGCCCGCGTTGGCGGGGGAGGCCGGAGGCGTGGTCGCCGGCCTCCCCCGCTCACGTGCCACTGCTCCGTAGCCGGGTCCGGCGAGAATCGGACGGAAAGATATCCGACCTCTATTTGCAGGGATTATGCGTTTCCGTCTGTCGGCGGGAAATTAGCTTGCCTGCCGCCGCCGAACCCGCCTCGAACTCGAAGTGCGCAAGCGTCGCAGGAGAGGCTGGTTCCCCAAGGTGCCCGGGAGGCGGCAGGCAGGAGCTCCAAAAGGATATTTGACTAGAGAAGATGACGATCTGTTTGAAATGCCTTACAATTCGCTCTACGTCAATACGGTAAGATTTACGGTGAGGGTGATCTATTGATAAAAGAGGAGGCTGAGTTCGTGTTCCGCATCCTGGGACCGCTCGAGGTCCGGGTGTGCGGAGATGATTTTTCGCCGGTATCCGGACGGATGAAGCGGAGCCTGCTGGCGGCCTTGCTGATCAGGCGTGGCCGCATCGTCTCGACAGAGGACCTGGTGACCGAGCTGTGGCACGACAGCCCGCCCGCACGGGTCGAGAATGCCCTGCATGCCCAGGTCTCGCGGCTGCGCCGGATCTTCTGCGCCGACGGGCGGGTGCGCCTGCACACTCGATATCCGGGATACCGGCTGGACGTCCCGAGGGGGGCGGTCGACGTCGATCGATTCCGTGAACTCCGGGATCGCGCCGAGCGGCTCAAGGCCGGCGATCCGAAGACGGCCGCAGACTGCTACCGCGAATCCCTCAAGATCTGGCGTGGCCCAGCACTGCAGGACGTCCCTCCCGGGCCCATCCGCGACGGCGAGTCCTCCCGTCTGACCCGCGAGCGTACCCTGACCTTGACGCGCCTGGTCGAGATCGATCTCAACCTGAGCCGGCACCAGGAGATCATTCCCGAACTTGAGGAGCTCGTCCACGAACACCCTCTCGAGGAACGCCTCTACGCACAGCTCATGGTCGCGCTTGACCGGGCGGGACGCACGGCCGACGCGCTCGAGGTCTACCAGTCGGCGCGCCTCCGCCTCGCCGTGGAGGCGGGGCTATCCCCCTCGCCCGCCCTGGAACGGTGCATGCGATCGATCCTGAGGCGCATGCAGGCCGATTGACGGCGGGTCGCACCGGTGCGCGGTCCGGGCAGAACACCTAGGCCATTGATACCAGGTTCCGCCAGGGCGGCAAGGGTAGAAGCCGATCAAGAAAAACAGGATCCGGACACCCGGGGAGCAGGCGCGGAGACCAGCGATGGCTGAACACGGTCCCACGATCACAGCGGGCTCCACGGCGAGGCAGGTCGCCGAGGCACTCGACGCTCTGCGCGCAAGGCGTCCTCTCGGCAATCCATTCGCCGATCACCTCAAGGCGGGCCGCGTGACCCGGGACGATCTGCGGCGGGTGCTGCGCCTGGAGGCGTGGGCGGCGCAGGCCGAGCTCACGGCCTATCCGCTGGCGCGGCTCCGGCACCCGGATGACGTCTTCCTCGACCTGGGCGACATGGCAATGGGGGCGCGCACACGCCAGGCCGCGATGGCGCGGGCGGTCGGACTGTCCGAGGAACAGCTCCTGCAGGCACCGTGGAGCACCGCGGCCTTCGCCTACCCCTCGATGATGTGTTGGGTCGCCCTGCACCACAACCGGGCCGAGATCGGCATGACGATCTACGCGGACCTGAACCGATACCAGCTGGGCAGTCTGGAGGTAGCCGAGCGGCTAAGGGCGGCCGAGCCCGGTGTACCGCAGGAATTCGTCGAGTACTTCGAGGCGGGGATACCCACAGAGCTGTGCGGGCGGGCGCTGGCCTTCGCGCAGAAGGGACTCGACGCGGGTGACGATCCGGGCCGGGCTCTCAACACCGGCCGGATCATGGAGGAGTGCGTCGAGCAGTACTGGCGTGCCGCCGTCCCGGATCCGTCCAACTGGGCGACGGACACCAACGGCGATGAGAGAAGGGCGGGACGATGACGAAGGCCGGTGACGTGCGGCACGGGCGTGCCAGGGCCATGGTCGAGGAACTGGCCGGGCTTGACGCCGAATCGCCGATCGGGAACGAACTGCTTTCTCTGGCACGCGAGGGCAGGCTCGAATTGGAGCACCTGCGCCGGCTCGTGGCGGTCGAGCTCCAGTGCCATGTGGCCGAGCTGTCGAGCTACGGCCTGATCATGTCGCGCTTCCCGCACAGCCCGACCGCGGGCTTCTACATCGAGGTCGCGCGTCTCGTCTACGACGCGCACCCCAAGCTGCGCGAGTGCGGGGCGGCTCTCGGGATACCCGAGGAGCGCTTCTACCGGTGGCCCCAGGGGCCCGCGACACAGGCCTTCGCCGGCTACATCTCCTGGCTGGCGCTCCACGGCACTCAGGCGGACAACGCCCTCTGCCTGCACACCGACCTGTCGACCTACTTCCCCGACTGCCGCGTGCTGGTCGAGCACCTGCGCGGGTCCGATCTCAAGGTCCCGGAGGAGTTCCTCGACTACTACGGAGGCGGTGAGTCCGAGGAGATGCTGCGCAGCGCTCTCGGCGTGGTCGATCACGGGGTCGGCCACGGGGACGATCCGGCGGTCGCGGTGGCGCGCGCACGCCTCCTGCACGAGCACATCGGCCTGTTCTGGCGAGCCGCCGCCGGGACCGACTGAGTCGCGCCCCCGGCGTTCATCCCCATCCGGCGGCAGAGGCGGTGACCCATGGACCCGGACATCCCCGAGCACCTGAGGAAGTGGAACGACACCGCGAGGCCCTACCCCCGGGACGCGTTGCTGCCTGAGCTGTTCGAAGCCCAGGTCCGGCGGACCCCGGAGGCCCCCGCGGTGTCCGGCGGCGGGGCGACGCTGACCTACCGCGAGCTGTCCGGTCGCGCGGACGCCTTCGCCCGCGTCCTGCGGCGGGACTTCGACCTGCGCGAAGGGGCGCCCGTAGGGCTGCTCCTGGAGCGTTCCCCCGAAGTCATGATCGGTATCTGGGCGGTGCTCAAGGCGGGCGGCTCGTACGTGCCCCTCGACCCCGATCTGCCGGACGGCCGGCTCCAGGAGATGGCCGACCGCGTGGAGGTGCGCTGCCTCATCACCCGGGACCGATGGCGTGATCGTGTGGCGGGACGAGAGGTCCTGACCGTGGAGGACGAGCCCCCGCCCGGGCCCGCGGTGGACACGCCGCTCGCCCGCGCCACCGACAAGGCCTACGTCATCTTCACCTCGGGATCGACGGGGACGCCGAAGGCCGTGGCGGTGCCGCACCGCGGCCCGGTCCGCCTCATCATCAACGCCGACTACATCGACATCCGTCCCGGCGACGTGTTCCTGGCGACCACCAGCCCGTCCTTCGACGTCTCCTGCTTCGAGATCTTCGGCGCGCACCTGCGCGGAGCCCATCTCGTGCTCCCACCGCCCGAGGCGCTGCTGGCCCCCGCGGAGCTCGCCCGGGAGATCGACCGGAGCGGTGCGACGATCATGTGGCTCACCACCGGCCTGTTCCACCAGATGGGGTTCGATCGGCCCGGCATGTTCCGGAGGCTGCGATACCTCATCGCGGGCGGGGACACCATCAACCCTGAGTGCATGCGCGCCGTCCTCGCCGCCGAGCCCCCTGAACACCTCATGAGCGGCTACGGGCCGAGCGAGAACTCCACCTTCTCCACCACCCACCGCCTGACCGAGCTGCCCCAGGACGCGCGCACCGTGCCCATCGGCAGGCCCATCGCCAACTCCACGTGCTACGTCCTGCGCGAGGACCGCACCCCGTGCGACCCCGGGGAGGAGGGCGAACTCTACGTCGGCGGCGACGGCGTCGCCCTGGGCTACCTCGGCGACGACGAGCGCACGGCGGAGCGGTTCATGCCGGACCCGTTCGCCGGGGCGGCCGGTGCGCGCATGTACAAGACCGGTGATCTGGGACTGTGGCGGCCGGACGGGGTCCTTGAGTTCCTGGGGCGGGAGGACCGCCAGGTCCAGATCCGCGGTTACCGGGTGGAGCCGGCGGAGGTGGAGGCCGCGGCCGTCGCCCACCCCGACGTGGACGACGCCAAAGTGGCCGTGGACGAGGGGGAGGACGGCGACAGGTCCCTCGTGCTCATGGCCGCCCCTGAGGGGCAGGTCGCGAAGGAGGACCGCCGCCCGTTCGCCTGGCGCCTGCGCCGCTTCCTCCAGGACCGCCTCCCGGGGTTCATGATCCCGTCCCGGTTCGCGATCCTCGAACGGCTGCCCCTCGGCCGTACCGGGAAGGTCGACACCCGGGCGGTCACCGCCGACGCCCTGGAGGACGGGGGGCAGGACGCCGAACCTCCCCGCGACGGAACCGAGCGGGTGGTGGCCCGCCTCTGGACCGGCCTGCTGGGCTTGGACCGGATCGGCCGTGACGATGACTTCTTCGAACTGGGCGGGCAGTCACTTCAGGTCATGCGGGTGGTCGCCGGCCTGCGCGCCGCGTTCGGCGACCTGGAGGGCGTGCCGGACAGGACGCTCGTCCGCATGCTGCTCGACCGGCCCGTCCTGTCGGACTTCGCGGCCCTGGTCGACGAGGCGCGCCAGGGGCGCTCGGGGGGCGACGACGAACCGGTGGACTTCCGGAAGGAGGCCGAGCTCGCCCCGGACCTGCGGTTCGGCGCGCCCTCCGCCGAACTCCCGGAGCGTCCGCGGACCGTCCTGCTCACCGGCGCGACCGGCTTCCTCGGCGCCTTCCTGGTCCGCCGCTTCCTGGACGCCGCGGACGTCCGGCTGATCTGCCCCGTCAGGGCGCGCGACGCGGACGCCGCCCTGGAGCGGATCGCGGAGGCGCTGCGCCGCTACGACCTGCCGGCGGGCGGCCTCGGGGAGCGGGTCACCGCCGTGGCGGCCGACCTGCGCGAGCCGGCGCTGGGGCTCGGCGAGGAACGGTTCGCGGAACTGACCTCCCGTGCGGACGCCGTCTTGCACAACGGCGCCCATGTCAACTTCCTGTACCCCTATCGCAGGCTCGCCCCGGTCAACGTCGGCAGCGTGCGCGAACTGATCCGTCTGGCCGCCCTGGGGGACCCCATGCCCGTCCACTACGTCTCGTCCGTGGACGTGCTGGCCGGGCTGGGCACGACCGGGGTGCGGCGCGCGAGGGAGGACGACCCGCTGGGCGACCCGGCGATCCTGGCACAGGGATACGCGGAGACCAAGTGGGTGGCCGAGAGCCTGCTCCGGCAGGCGGCGGCCCGCGGGCTGCCGGTCAGCGTCTACCGGCCCGCCGAGATCACCGGTACCCGCGACCGCGGGGTGCAGAACACCGCGACGATGATGACCGCCCTGTTCAAGACGATCGCCGAGACGGGCCTGGCGCCCGCCGTGCCGATGACCCTGGACCTCGTGCCCGTGGACTGCGCCGCCGAGGCCCTGGCGCATCTGGTCCTCCGCGAGCCTCCGCGCGGCCACGCCTACCACCTCTCCAACCCCGCTCCCGCGCCGCTCTCACTGCTCCTGGCGCGGCTGCGGGCGCTCGGTTACGCGGTGCGCGAGCTGCCGTACGACGAGTGGACGCGCGCGATGGCGGAGGCGGCCCGACGGAATCCGGACCTGCCGCTGGCCGGGTATCTCCCCATGTTCACCGAACGGCCGGAGCACACGCAGATCTCGGTGTTCGAGGCGCACCTGCCGGGGAACATGCCAATCCTCGACCGGGACAACATCGCCCGGGCACTCGGCGCGGCCGGGCCTGCCTGCCCGCCCGTCGACGCGGCCCTGCTCGACCTGTACCTGGAGTACCTCATCGAATCCGGATTCCTCGCCCCCGCGCGCGAGCCCCGGTCCTGACCCGGGCGGGACCGCCCCTCATCCGTTCAGCAGGTTCTCCCGCACCGCGACCAGGGCGGCCTCGGTACGGCTGCGGACGCCGAGCTTGGCGAACACGGCGTGCAGGTGGTTGCGCACGGTCTTCTCCGAGATCCGCAGCAGCCTGGCTATCTTCCGGTTGGTCAGGCCGGCGGCGACGAGCTCCAGCACGCGCCGCTCCCGACCGGTCAGCCCATACCTCGCCGCCGGGTGACCGGCGTCCTCCCGGCGGCCGCCCGGGAGCGGGTCGGGCGAGCACTCCGCCCTGATCTCCTCGCAGGCGGCGTTCAGCAGGGCGAGCAGCCGTTGCTGGACCCGGAGGCTGTCGCCCACCACCCTGATGGCGTCGTGCGCCTGGGTCAGCACCTCGGCGTGACGGCCACAGCAGATCGCGGGACGGGTTTCCCGGCCGGGCGGCGCGGCGGCCTCGGGAAGGGCCGGCGACGAGGCCGCCAGCCCTTCCATGATCATGGCCGCCGGTTCGCTCGGTCCGTCTCTCCCGGGCGCCGGCGTGCGGGGGCGCCCGTTCGCCTTCACAACAGTCTCGGGCGGTTCCATCGGTTTCCCCTGACGTGATGCTCCAGGAAGGCGTGGACCACCTCATGCCAGAGCCGGGCCAGCGCCGGGGTCAGCACGCTGTGGTCCTCCTGCGGGAAATAGAGCAGCTTGGCGTCGACGTCGTTGCGCATGAGGTCCCACCACAGGTGCAGGCTCTGGCTGATCGGCACGCGGTAGTCCTCGTCGCCGTGGACGACCAGCATGGGGGTGCGCAGACGATCCGCCCGCCGGTGCGGCGAGTGCGCACACACGTTCCGCCGGTCGGCCGGGGACCGGTTCACATCGCCCCACTGCCGCGACCACGCCCACGGCTCATCGGTCGTCGCGAGGAAGGACTCCAGGTGCCAGACGCTCGCCCCGCTGACGATGGCCCTGAACCGGCGGGTGCGGGTGGCGATCACGTTCGCGAGGTAGCCGCCGAAGGAGTTGCCGATCACCGCGCACCGGTCCCCGTCGATGTCCGGGCGGCGGCACGCCGCGTCGGCCAGCGCCATGACGTCGTCGTACGGCGCCTCGCCCCATGACGCCCAGCCCCGCTGTATGAAGGCGGGGCCGTAACCGGTCGAGAGCGCGGGGTCGGGGAGCAACACGGCGTATCCCTCGGCCGCCAGCAGCCAGGGATTGGCCACCCAGGACCACTCGTTCCAGGAGGCCAACGGGCCGCCGTGGAGCCAGACCACCAGGGGGGCGGCGGATGGCGCGCCTCCCGGGAGGACGAGCCAGGCCCGCAGCCGGGCCTCGTCCCGGCCGGCCGCCTCGATCTCGGTCAGAGTGCCCGGCAACCGGGGCGTCGTGCCGGGTACCCGGAGGAACTCCGGTTCCTGATCCACCTCGGCCAGGTCCAGCCGGACGGGCGCCGGCGGACTGTCGAGGGCCGAGTGGAGAGCGTACAGCCCGCCCCGGCCCGGCCGGAGCGTGCCGCCGGCTCCCGAGTCCATGATCCGGGTGATCTCCCCCGTGGCGACGCGGACCCGGAAGACCGGCGCGCGGCCGCGCTCGTCGGCCACGAAGTACACCGACTCGGCGTCGGGGGAGAACACCGGGTTCCGGGGCCACAGGGGGAAGCCGGGTGTCAGATCCTGGGTCTTCCCCGTCTCCAGGTCAATGAGCCAGAGCCGCACCTCGGGGAGGGTGTGCCGGGTCTCCACCGTGCGGCGGACACAGACGACCATCCCGCCGTCGTCACTGATCGCGGGCGAGTGGAAGTCCGAGCCGGCCTCGTCCGCGATGGTCTCGGCCTCGCCCGTCCGGTCATCGGCGACCATCAGCGCCCACCGCTGCGCGCCGCGGGGCTCGTCCACGCGCGTCGGGACGACGAGCCGGCCGCCTCCGGGCGCCGGCACGACGTCCTCTCCCACGTGCCCGTCAACCCGGGGCAGCAGATCGCGCTGATCGGGAATCCAGGTGCCCTCTCGCGTCATCCGGCCGGCGGCCATGATCCGCAGTCTCGCCGGGCTGAATTCCCGCCCCCAGACGCGGACCGGGAACCGGTCGTACAGCAGCGCGCCGACCAGCCCGGCCCGCTTGCGCTCGGCCCGCAGGCGCTCCTCGTCCTCGTAGCCGGACGCACCCGGCATCAGCCGTACCGCGACCCGGACGTCCCCCGAGCGCTCGGCGGCGTAGACCCGGCTGATCCCCGTCGGCCACGCCATGACCTGCCGGGGCGGCGAACCGTCGGCGGGCAGCAGCCACAGCGCGTACGGCCCGGCCGTGGTGACCGAGTCGTGTTCCAGTTCGTATCGGGTGCCCAGGCAGACCAGCGAGCCGTCGGGCAGGAACGCGGGCGAGTGGGCAAGGAACCGCGGCGGCGTGAGGCGGCGCCACGTCCGCGACTCGGGCACGTGCTCCCATAGCGCCGGGAGGTAGGCGTCACGCTCCGGGCTCAGGGAGGCCACGCATGCCACCAGGCGGTCCGACTCCCGTGAGACGACGAAGTCGGACACCCGGGGGACGGCCACGAAATCCCACGCGTCATCGAAGGTCACGACGGCTCCAGCAGACGGTGTCGGTCAGGGCGGGGGCGGATCCAGGAGCAGGCCGGTCCGCCTCCCGGGCGCCACCGTTCATGTCGTGACCCTCCCCCGGTTCAGCGGCCCGCGGGAAAGTCGGCGATGGTGTGTCCGGCGCGGACGTGGCGCGTGACCTCCCCAAGGGAGCAGGCGCCCTCGTGGAGCATCCTGTTGACGAGGACGTTCGCCGCGCCCCTGGCGAGGGCGGCTTCCAGGTGCCGTGGCGTGCCGCACCCGCCCGAGGCCGCCACCCGCGCGTCCACCGCCTCCGTCATCGCCTGGATCAGCTCCAGGTCGAAGCCCCGGCCGGTACCCTCCCGGTCGAGGCTGTGGGGCAGGATCAGCCCGGCACCGAGGTCGGCCAGCATGGCCGCCCACACGCGGGCGTCCACCGGCGTGCCGCCCCCCCTCGTGGCGACGTTCCATCCCCCCTGGCCGGCGCGCCGGACCTTCATCACCCCGAGAACCCGGTCTCGGCCGAAGCGTCCGCTCGTGTGATGGAGCATGGAGGGCCGCTCGGCCGAGGCCGTGAAGACTCCCACGGCCTCGGCCCCGAGATCGAGCAGCTCGGCCAGGTCCCCGGCCGATCCGGGCACGCCGTTGTCGACGGTGACCCACAACGGGACGCCGAGGTTGGCCATCCGGCGTAGGAGAGGCAGGAAGGAATCCCGGTCCTCCCACGGGTCGAGAATGCGCATCAAGACCCGCTCCGCGCCCTGCCCGCGGTGGTGCAGGGCGACCTCGACGGGGTCCGACGGGTCGGAGAGGCCGCCGATCCCGGCGGGCTTCGTGGTCCGGCCGCGCGCCACATCGATCGCGGGGATGACGGGCGATCCCGACACGTCTCTCCTGGCCATCGTCGTCCTCCGCACTTGGTCGAGGGCGGGTGTCCAATGACGATTCCCTCCCGTCCTGACACGGCGATGACCGGCCGCTGACGTCCGCCCACCCCGGGCCCCGCGAGGCCCCGGACGCGCGTCATGGGACAGGGGAACCACCGGAGCCCGGCCCACCGGCCGCCGCAGCGAGCAGGGAGAGCCGGGGACTCTCCGGGGCGAGGTCGCGGACGACGCCCAGTGCCGTGGTCACCGCCGACTCCTGGCTGGCCACCCAGTCGAAGTGGTTCCCCGCGAAATAGAGACCGCCCCGGCCCTGGAACGCCGTCAGGCGGCGCTGCGCCCGCACCGCGCCCGGGGAGAGGAACAGATGCCTGAAGCCGGCCCGGTACAGGCATACGCCGGGAGGCTCGGCGCGGTGGGCGACCAGACTCTTGAACACGTCCGGGCCGTGGACCGGCCGGTACCACTCGCAGCTCTCGCACCACTCCCCGTCGACGATGAGGTTCGACGTCGACCAGTGGCGGCGGTCCCGGGGCATGTAAACCGGGTCGAGGTGGAGCGCGTACGAGGTGTCGACGTACGGGAACGCCGCCAGCACGTCCCGCACGCGCCCGCTCCCGGCGAGCGACTCCAGCATCGCCAGCGCGGCGTACGCCGGCACGGCGAGCACCACCCGGTCCACCAGATGCGTTCTCCCGCCCGAGTCCGTCAGCTCGTACAGCCCGTGCTCTCGCCGTACCCGCCGGATCTCGGTCCCCACGCGCAGGGTGAGCCGGGGGGTGGCGGCGGCCAGCGCCCAGGCGGCGGCCTCCAGGCCCGGCGCGAGCTGGTCCCAGCCGGGGTCGCCCGAACCGCCGACATAGAACGCGGCGGCTCCTCGTGCCGACAGCTCGCGGGCCTGGTCGATGGAGCAGCAGAACAGGGCGGCCGTCCGCGCGTACAGCACGTTGCGCTTGAGGCGGGCGGGGACGGGGAGGGGCTCGACCAGCTCGGCCAGCGGGACGGTCCAGTCGACGTCCTCCTCCTCCCATTTCGAGGCCTGCTCCAGGAAGAGATCCAGGGCCCGCGCGGCGGGGCCGAGGACGGGCCGGCGCCCCCAGACGCCGTCCGTCTCGTGCGCGGTGGCGAGGAAGGCGCGGCGGTCGGCGCGGGAGATCGAGAGCGAGGAGGGGATGGGCCGGAACTGCCGGGCGGTGAATCCGAGCTCCCGGAGCAGGCGGCGGTGCGCCGGGAACAGGCCGGGGGAGATGTCCTGGGTCCCCAATTCGAGGGAGACCTCGTGCCCGTCGAGCTGAACGTGTATCGAGCGGATGTTCCCCCCGATCCGGGAGCGGGCCTCGAAAACCACCGGTTCGTGGGCTTCCCCGAGCAGCCAGGCGACCGTCAGGCCGGCTATTCCGCCGCCCACTATCCCGACACGCATGACCGCTCCTTCAGGCTCGCGAGGTGCGAGAATCAATTTTATTCGGCGGCGAGCGCGATATTCCAGGGCGTTTATTCCTAGGACTTTCGTCTCGGGGTGAACGCGATTTCCAGGGGAATCAAACACTGGTCCCTGATTATCGGGGCGGCTCGATCGAATCGCGCGGGCGGCCGCGTGTCATGCCGCCGGCGCGCCCGCCACTCGAGGAAGGGTCATGAGGGCACTCCGTTTTCACCGATACGGCGAACCCGCCGACGTCCTGCGCCTCGACCGCCTCGACGACCCCGAACCCGGTCCGGGAGAGGTGCGCGTGCGCATCACGCTACGCCCGATCAACCCGGCGGACCTGCTGTTCGTCCGGGGGCGGTACGGCCGGCGCGCCGCATTCCCCTCCCCGGTGGGGTTCGAGGCGTCGGGCGTCATCGATCGCTGCGGACCGGGAGCCGACGCGGCCGCCGGCACGAGGGTGGCGGTGGACGCGCTCGGGACCTGGCAGGAGTTCGCGGTGGTCCCGGCCCGCGACGTCGTCCCGCTGCCGGCCGGTGTCAGCGATGAGGCGGCCTGCCAGATGATGATCAATCCGTTCACCGCGCTGCTGCTCCTGCGCGCCTCGGCCGTCGTGGCCGGGGACTGGCTGCTCCAGTCCGCGGGCGCCTCCGCCGTGGCCCGCATGGTCCTTCGGGAGGCGCGGGATCGCGGCGTGCGCTGTGTCAGCGTGGTCCGTGACGGCCGCCACGCGGAGGAACTCCGGAAGCACGGCGCGGAGGTGGCGGACCGCTCGGAGGGCGACCTCGCGGAGCGCGTACGCGAGGTGACGCGCGGAGAGGGCGCCGCGGTCGCACTCGACGCCGTGGGCGGCCGACTCGGCCAGGAACTGATGACATGCCTCAGGCCCGGCGGCAGGCTCATCGTGTACGGCCTGCTCTCGGGCGATCCCGTCCCGGTCGAGCCCGCAGACCTGATCTTCCGCGGGGTCAGCGCCGAGGGGTTCTGGCTCCCCGAGCGGCTCGGCCGCCTGTCCCTTCGGGAGCGCTCCGAGCTGACCGCCGTCGTGCTCCGGCGCCTGGAATCGGATGGCGCTCCGGCTCCGGTGGAGGCCGTCTACGAGCTCGGCGACCACCGGCAGGCGCTCGCCCACGCCGAGCGGCCCGGCCGCTTCGGCAAGATCCTTCTCGCGGGGTGAGCGGGTGGACGGGCCGGTCGTCACCGGCACCGACGGATCCGCGGCGGCGTGGGCGGCGGTGGAATGGGCGGCAGCGGAGGCCCGCCTCCACGGCCGGCCGTTGCGCGTGGTGCACGCCCTGCACGTGGCGCGCTACGAACACGGGCTGCGGGTGATGCCCCCTCCGCACGACCTCCTCCACCAGGCGGGCGAGCGGATCCTGGCCGGCACGCTCGACCGCCTCCGGGACGCCTTTCCCGGCCTGGAGGTGTCCCGCGCCCTCTCGGCGGACATGGCGGCGGCCACGCTCGCGGAGGAGGCGGTCCGCGCCTTCGAGGTGGTCGTGGGACACGAAGGGCACGGCAAGGTGACCGACCTCGTGCTCGGCTCGGTGGGCCTGGGCGCGAGCGGGCACTGCCCGGTCGTGATCGTGCGCGGCCGGGCCGCTCATCCCTGTCGCGAGATCGTCGTCGCGGTCGATCCGGCCCGCGACTGCTCCGCTGAGCTCGCCTACGGGTTCCGCGAGGCGTCCGCCCACGGCGCCCTGCTGCGCGTCCTGCACGTCGTGGCCCTCTCGCACCTCCTGCGGAGCGGCTCCGAAGCGCCGGCGCCCCCGCTCGCGGACGCCTGGCACGCGATCCGGCGCGTTCTGGCCCCCTGGAGGGGCCGGTACCCGGCCGTGAGGTTGCGCGCCGACGTCGTGCAGGGCATCGTCGTGCCCGCTCTGCTCGGCGCCTCGCTCGGAGCCGACCTCCTGGTGGTCGGCCTGACTCCGCCCCAGGAGCAGGCCGTCCCCGGCCCGCGCTGGACACACCGCGATCTGATCAGCCGGGTCCACTGTCCCCTGGCGCTGGTCTCCCGCCGGCGCGATGCCGGCCTCTGACCGGCGGAACACGTGCGCACCCCCTCGGAACGGCGATGGCGAACCTCTCCCGCGTCCTGACCGTGACCGCCGAACGCGATCCCCGGCGGCGGGCGGCCGGCGGCCGGGAGCCGATGCGCTATGGGCAGTGGGACGCCCGCACGAACCGGCTCGCCCGGGCGCTGATCCTGCTGGGGGTCCGCCCCGGCGACCGGGTGGTCCTGATGATGGCCTGCGGTGTGCCCATGGCCGGCCTGCACCTGGCCCTGCAGAAGATCGGAGCGACCTCGGTGCCGGTCTCGCCCCGGCTCGGGGCGGCCGGGATCGCGGCCTGCCTCCGGGACAGCGCCCCCCGGCTCCTGGTGACCGACGGCCCGGCCTCCGGGGAGGCCGGCGGAGGACTGGAGGAATTCCCGCCGGGACGCCCCGGGTGGGCGCACGCCGGCCCGGACGGGGACACGCCCCGCGGCGCCGTACCGCTCGACCGGATCGCGGCGGGCCAGCCCGACGGCGCGCTGGCCACGCGAGTGAGCGATCAGGACGAGAGTGTCATCCTCTACACCGCCGGGACCACCGGGCGGCCGAAGGGAGTGGTGCGCACTCACGCGGCGGAGCACGCGGCCACCGTCGCGCACCTCCTCCAGTCCCGGCACGGGTTCGGCGAGACGACGCTGGGGGCCGTGCCGCTGTACCGCGACGTGGGCCTGCGCGCCCTGCTCGCGTCCGTGCTGACCGGCGGCACCTGGGTGCCGCAGCCCGAGTTCGACGCCGGGGAGTCGCTGGAATTGGTCACCAGGGAACGGGTGAGCACGCTCTACCTCGAGCCCCCGGCGTACCGGGCCCTGCTGGGCACCGGGCGGCTGAGCGAAGTGGCGAGCGTGCGGACGCTCGGGTCCACCGGCTCGGTCCTGGCGCCGGAGCTGGCGCGGGAACTCGCGGACGCCCTTCAGCCCGAGGTTTTCTTCGACCATCTCGGCAGCACGGAGATCTCCACGCACACCGTCGAGCCCGACGTCCTCACGAAGCGGGGCGGCGTGGGCCGGGCGGGGATCTTCTCCCGGGTGCGCCTGATCACGCCCGAGCCCTTCGCCGGGCCCGGCGACCTCGTCCCGGACGGGGAACCGGGCCAGCTCGCGGTGTCCATGGAGAGCCCCGAGGCCTTCGCCGGGTACCTGAACCGGCCGGACGCCCACGCCGAGGCGGTCGGCGATGGGTGGTATCTGACCGGCGACCTGGCGGTGCGGGACGAGGCCGGGGACCTGCGTTACCTGGGCCGGATGGAGACCTCGGCCGGCGGTTCCCGGCACGTCACCGCTCGTCCGCAGCGGCCGGCGGCCCTGCCGGAGCCTCGTGCGGACGAACGGTGACGGGCAACGGCGGAACGCGACCGGCTCAGCGGGCCGTGGCCCGGAGGGCCGCCGCGACACAGGCCACCGCGGTGGAGATGTCCTGCTCGATGTGATGCGCCGTGACGTTGAGGCGAAGGCGAGCCTGTCCCCGGGGACAGATCGGCCAGACCATGGGCACCACCATGACGCCCCTCCCCCGGCAGTACTCCGCGATGTCCAGGGTCCGGCGTTCGTCGCCGACCGGCACGGGCACGATGGCCGCCTCGCAACCGGGGGGGAACTCGACGCCCTCGCTCCGCAGACATCGCTTGAGGTGGGCGACATTGCGCCGGAGCAGGTCCCGCCGCGCGGCCCCCTCCGCGTCGAGGACGTCCAGGGCCGCGAGTACGGCGGCGCAGACCGGGGCCGGAGGCGCACCGCTGAAGACATAGCCGCGGGCGCTTCGGCGCAGCGCGTCGATCAGGGGCGCGGAGGCCGCGACGAATCCGCCGACGGAGGCCAGGGTCTTGCTCAGGGTGGCCATGAGGAAGTCGGCGCCACCGGACGGGAGAGCGAAGTGATCATGGAGTCCGCGGCCTCGGGGCCCCAGGACTCCCAGCCCGTGGGCCTCGTCGAGGTAGAGGAAGGCGTCGTGCTCGCGGCACGACCGCGCGAAGGCCGGCAGATCCAGGAGGTCGCCGTCCACGCTGAACACCGAGTCGCTCACGACCAGCTTGACCGACTCGGCCGGGGCCTCCCGCAGTGCCCGCGCCAGATCGGCCGCGTCGTTGTGGCGGAAGACCCGGAGCACGGCTCCGCGTGCCCGGGCGATCTGGCATCCCTGGACGATGCTGGCATGGTTGAACTCGTCGGAGAAGATCCAGTCGCTCTTGCCCGCGATGGCGGGGATGGCCGACTGGTTCGCCTGGAACCCCGAGGGGAACACCAGCGCGTCCTCCCTGCCGGCCCACTCGGCGAGCCTCCGCTCCAGCAGTCGCTGGAGCCCGAGCGTGGAGGCTCCGGCGCAGGTGCCGTGCGCGCCCGTGCCGAACCGGTCGATGGCCTCCTTCGCCCGTTCCGCGAGGAGCGGATGACCGAGCAGGCCGAGGTAGTCGTAGGTCGTCATCATCAGCTGGCGTGGCCCGCCGTCGTCGTAGCGCGCGGCGGGCCCGTCCAGATGCGTGATCGCCCGGTGATAGAGGACGGCGTCCCGCCCGCCCGGCAGGCCGTGGCTCCCCATGCGCCCGGCCAGCCACGCGTGCCGGTCATGTCTCACTGGCGTGCTCCCAGGCCGCCTCCTGCGCCGAGAGCACGCGGCGTGCGCTGCGGGCGATGCGTTCCTTGTCCTCGCCGTGGCTCACGCCGTACTCGACGACCCGCAGGGCCTCGTCGAGGATCTCCCCGGGAACGTCCCGCTCGGCGTCCAGATAGTCGCGCACCTCGTCCGGGATCTTGGACTCACGCAGCGCGTCGCTGAGCGCGCCGCACAACGCCGACCAGGTGAGGAAGTCCGTGCGGATCATGAGGGCGGCCTCGGCCGGTCCCGCGTGGAGGCCCACCGAGGCCAGGAAGTCGTACCAGGGCTGAATGGAGGGATCAGGGGCGGTCTGGGCCAGCTCCTCCTCAGTCAGTCCGAGCGCTCGCGCGGCCTCGAGCAGCCGTTCGCCCGACCTCGCGAGCCAGTAGACCGTGAAGGCGAACAGCTTGGCGGGCGCGGGGTCGCGATGGCGCACCACGAGCATCCCGTGGCCTGCCACCTCGGCCTCGAGCGCCTGGAACTTGGCGGCCACCAACCGGCGGAGGTGCTCCTCGGTCAGCTCCCCACGGGTGGCCTTGGCGTAGAACTTGTTCTTGGGCAGGAAGTGCCGCGGGTCGGTGTCCACGAGCCCGGCGTACTGGGTGACGCTCACGTTCTCCTCCTCGAACCGCTGTTCCCGGCCTCGGTGACAGCCGCCGCTCGATTACGGCGACGGCCCACCGGAACGGTGCCATCTCGCCGGGCTGTTCTGGCGGGCCGCGCGCCGACCAGGGCCCGGCGCGTGTTCACGCCTACCCGGGGCCCGCCCGTGGAAGCTAGGAACCTTTTCCCAGGACACGTGGCCTCCGCCCATCGGAGGAGTCGCGGGCGGTGGCGGGGGTCTGCAGGGGATGCGATCGGCGAGGGTGCCGCGGTCAGGGTTGGCGTCGGCAGGGTTCGACCAGGACTACGTCGTGGGCAGCGCCTCGGACATTCTGCCGCTGGGCGAAGCGCTGGCCGCGCACCAGCCGGCGCGGGTGCGGCCGCCTGGCAGATGTGGCGGTGGCGCGGGACGGTTCCGGGACCAGGCCGAGGCGGGGGAGTGTCAGCACGTGGGCCACGATCGTCCCGGCGAGCGCCAGTGCGGCGGCGGCGCCGTACCAGGCGGGCTCGCGGTGGCCGGTGACGCCCAGGACGGCCAGGGCGGCGCATCCGGCGGCGAAGATGATCTGCCCGGCCGCGCGGTAGGCCAGGTGGGGGCCGCGAAAGCCCTGCAGCCACCGGACATAGGGGAACACCAGGGCGGCTCCGGCCATCATGGCGGCCGCCAGCGAGGCCGCGGGCAGCAGCCAGGACCACGTCGTCTCATCCACGGGAGGGCGCTTCCTTGTGAGGAGGGTGTGCACAGGTCGCCGTGCGATCGTCAGGGGCGAGCACCCGCCCGCAACCTCCGCGCGCCACCCCAACTCCGGATCTACGTTGTAAAGGGGGCGAATAGGACAAAAAGGGACGGGTCATGTGACCCGCCCCTGTCACAGGGCTGGATTCGCACCAGCAGTGGCCCGGATTGTCGGCTCAAGAGCCAGGCTGCCCGTCTTGGGCTACCTGCGACGCTGAGGACAGTGCGCGCCGGCCGCCGGGGGACAAGAGCCGCGGGTGACGTTTTTCCTCCGGCCGCGGGGCGGCCCCTGGCGCCGTCTCAGTCGCCGTTGCCGGCGGCGAGCAGCGCGGCCAGCTCCGCGCCGAAGGCGTTCGTGCCGGTCCGGCCGTGGGAGGGGCCCGCGAACGCCCCGGCCCGCCGCAGCAGCAGCGCCAGGGCCGGGTCGGCGACGGCGATGCCGTGCACGAGCTCGGCGGTGGGCAGGGTGGGCGCGGTCTCGCGGGGGCCGCGCAGCCGCGCCCAGCCGGACTCGGCCGGATCGACCCCCGCCTGCTCGCACGCCCGCGCGATGTCGGCGGCCCCGCACGGCGAGACGCTCATCGCCTCCCACGGGGCGGGCAGGAGTCCGGCGACGCGGACGTCGGGGTGCTCGGCGCCGCCGTCCAGGCTGTGCCAGCGGGCGACGTCGGCGGCCATCAGCCGCATCGCCTTGGGCGGGCAGAACACCTCGGCCAGCGGGTGCAGGTCGCTGGCCTGCACGCAGGCCAGGTAGTTGTCCCGCATCGTGTTGAACGCCCGGGCGGCGATGTTCCACGTGGTGGAGTCGTCCCCGCGGCGGACGATGACGCGGGTGCGGCCCAGCGGCGCGTAGTGCTCGATGCCGTGCCGTTCCGCGAGTTCGATGTGGGCGCTCACGGAGGCGTCGGCCACGCGCCGCAGCAGGGTGGCGGCCTGGCGCATGCCGGCGGTGGACCAGCCGAGCAGCCGGCCGCGCTGGGCGTCGGTGAGCCGGCGCAGCACGGACGGGGCGGGCCGGACGTGGGCCAGCGCCCACCAGTGGGTGCCCGGGCGCGCGGCCAGCTCGCCCAGCAGCAGCTCGGCGGCCTGGTCGGTGGTGCCCTGCTGGCCGGCGTTGGTAAAGACCGCGCGCAGGTTTCGCCGCGCCGCCACGTAGGCGATCGTGATGGCGGTCAGCTCGTCGGCGGCGAAGTCGGCCAGGCCGAGCCGCGGCGCGAACGAGGTCCGCCCGGCCATCGCCAGGTCGCGCACCGTCTGCATGCGCCGGATGCGCGTGTTCTGGCGGGCGATGCGCTGCAGGCAGCGCTGCAGCCGGGCGGTGCGGCGGCGCGACAGGGCCGGCCGCGGCCCGGCCGCCGAGGTCTGGGCCGGCAGGCCGGACAGGTGGCGCGCCCACCGCTCGATGGCGTCGGCGTCGGCCGCCCGGTCCAGCGGCGGCGGCTCGGCCTGCAACCCGTAGCGGGTGAACAGCTCGAAGGTGGTGTTCAGCAGCCGGGGGATGGGCTGGGGGCGTTCGAAGTCGGCGGGCATCAGGCTGTGGCCGGCCGCCGCGCCGGCGGGCACGGCGAGTTCCTGGAACCGCTGGTACGCCTGCGGGCTCAGCAGGTCGCGCAGCCGCGGCAGCGCCAGGGCGGTGACGTCCTCGGGCCGCCACCGCTGGTTCAGGCTGGCGTGCAGGTCCCCGATGACGGGGGAGTGGGCCATGGGTGCTCCTCTGGTTGATGCGTGCTCTACCGGGGCGTCACCGTCGGCGCCCCGCCGCGCGCGCCAGCCCCGCCGGCCCTCCCGCCGCGGGTGCGACGGCCGATGGCGCCGTACCCCCGGGGGAGCGGGGGCACGGCGCCATCGGCCGTACGGCGGGGCGGCTTCCTCAGCCGCGCGCGCCGGGGTGTGCGGGCGGGGATGCGAGCTGAGCCGGGAGGCTCACAGCCACTTCCAGCGGCCGCAGGTCTCGCCCCAGCCGTTGTAGACGCACTCCTGCACGGCGACGTAGTCCTTGCCGGAGTTGTAGGCGAAGGACCGGCTCTTTCCGTAGCCGCCGACGCTCACCTGCTCGTAGCGGGGGATGCCGGGGCTGTCCTGGAAGCGGATCCGCAGGCGGGCCGAGTGCTTGTCGGCCTTGACGTCCTTGAGGGTGCCCTTGATGTAGATCCTGCCGCCCTTGTAGGAGACGGTGCCCCACGCCTGGGCGCCCGCCTTCCCGTCGGAGCTCCAGTTCGAGGCGGCGTTGGCGGGGGCGGCGGCCAGGATGGCCAGGGGCAGGGCCAGGCTCACGACGCCGGCCGCGGCGAGCCTTCTGATCACGATGTTCCTCCTGTCGTCGGGGAGCGGCGGCCGCGGTCGCGGCCGCCTTTGCTGCCCGACGGTCGATCCGCCCGGCCCTCCGGCAACGTCTGCGACACCTCGCCGGGCCTCCGGGCTCCGGGCGGCGGCGCGGTCGGGCACCCAGACCCGGTGGGGCCGGTGGGGCCGGTGGGGCCGGTGGGGCCGGTGACGAAATTGGTGGGCGTGCGCCTCTTGTGGCCCTGGTTCCGGCTCCCACCTGTGTATCCGACACCAGTTCACTCGTGATCCTTGGAGGACACATGTTCAACCGTGCGCTCGGCGTGGGCCTCGCCGCGACCGCCACGCTGGCGGGCTCCCTGGCCCTGGCCCCGGCGGCCAGCGCGTCGGCCTCGTCGGCCCGGTCGGCCTCGTCGGCCTCGTCGGCCTCGTCGGCTTGGTCGGCCCCGGTCTACATCAAGAGCGCCGGGCCGGGCCAGAAGGGCAGCTCCTACGGTCTGGCGCCGGCCGGCAAGGCCTCGGGCGCGCGCGTCGTGGCGCAGAAGACCAACAGCAAGGCCACGCACCAGAAGTGGCGTTTCCGCAAGGTGGGCACCGAGTGGCTCAACTTCAACGGCAAGCGCGCCTTCTACAGCGTCTACGTCTTCCGCAACGAGTCCACGAAGAAGTGCCTGTCGGCCTCGGGCTCCGGCTACGACGCCCGCACGGCCACGTGCAACGCGTCGGCCGCCGGCCAGCGCTGGGCGTCCATCCCGCAGACGATCAACGGCCGCAAGTTCTACAAGCTCATCCCGATGAACACCAAGCGCCGCCTGGCCCTGGCCGACGGCGCCCTGCGGCACGGCTCGCCGGTCAAGACCAAGGAGCCCCGGTCGATCTGGCAGCAGCGCTGGTACTACCGCACCACCCCCTGACGCCGCCGCCCCGCCGCGCCCGGCAGGACGCCCCGCCCTCCCCGGCGGGGCGTCCGCCGTTCCCGGCCCGGGCGGCACCGGGCAAGGCGCGCGCTGAGGCCGAAACGGCGGCCGTACGGCGGGGCGTAGCGGCGGTTGCGCCCCGGGACCGGGTCAGGAAGGTCCAGCAACCGAGGGCCGCGACATCCGGCCCGGACCTTGGAAGGACGACCGTTGGGACCCACATCCGATCACCGGCCGCCTGGCGGCGCAGGGCTGCCCCGCCGCCGCGCGATGCTCGCCGGCGCCGCAGGTCTGGCGGGGCTGCTGGGCGTGGCGGGGTGCCAGAGCGCCCCGCCGGCCTTCGACACCCGGGACGAGCCCGCGACGGGAGGCGTCCCGGAGCTGGAGGCGATGCTCGCCCGGCGCGCCGCGGCGCTCAAGAGCAAGGACGAGCGGGCCTTCCTGGCCGACCTGGACACCTCCAACGCCGACTTGATCGCCCGCGAACGCCGGCTGTTCGCCAACGTGACCCAGTTCCAGTTCCGCGACCTGCACTACATCACCGCCAAGGCGAACACCGTCGAGCACGGCGGGTTCTGGCACGTCGCGCCGGTGATCGCGGTCATGCGGCTCACCGCCGACGCCGGGCCCGGCGGGGTCGCCCCCGGCGAGGCCTTCCAGTACAAGCTGGCCCGCGGCCGGGGCCGCCCCATGATCGCCGACATCGTGCCGATCACCCGCGGCAACGCCGCCGAGGTCGCCGGGGCCGTGGACGGCGCCTTCGCCAACGCCCCCTGGCACTCCACGCCGCTGACCGTCATCCAGAGCGGCAACGTGTGGCTGGCGGGCGACGCCAGCGTGCCGGACCTGGCGCGGTACGCCGACGCCGCCCGCGGCGAGGCCGCCAAGATCGAGGCGCTGTGGGGGTCGCGCGTCAGGTTCCCCGGCCACGTGCTGTTCTTCACCCGGGACCGGAAGCGCTTCCGCGCCTGGTACGAGGTCGGCGACGTGGACCGGTTCGAGGGACTGGAGATCCCGCTGCGCGGCGTGCGCGGCGGCGGCGAGGTGTACGGCGAGCAGTACGCCGGCTCGCGCATCCTCGTCGACCTGGCCGCCATCGAGAAATGGAAGGACGACCCCCGGCACGTGATGCGGCACGAACTGGCCCACGCGGTCACGGCGCGGGCCAGCGCCGTGATCCCCGGCGTGGGCTGGCTGGACACGCCCCGCTGGGCGGTGGAGGGGTTCGCCCGCTGGGTGGAGAACCTGGAGGACCCCGCCCGCGCCGACGTCCAGCGCGCCATCGTCGCCCGCGGCGTGCGCGCCGGGACGTTCACCGGCAGGCCGCCGCTGTCGAAGACCTTCTACGGCCCGGACATCACCTTCAACTACGCCCTGGGCAGCACCGTCTTCTCCTTCGCCGAGCGGCTCAAGGGCCAGGAGGCGGCCGTGGAACTGTACGCCGCGGTCATCCGCTACAGCGACTCCACCGGCACGCCGCTGGTGGAGGCGCCCATCTTCAACGCCATCTGCCGGCGAGTGATGGACATGGACGGCGAGGCGTTCCTCGCGCGCTGGGCCGCCCATGTCCGGGCGGGGGCCTGAGATGGGCCGGCGCGCATGGGCGGCGGTCTGCGCCGCCGCGGCGATCGCGTTCACCGGGGCCGGGGCGGGCGCGTACGCGGCGGCCTCCTCCGCGGCCGGGGGATACGGCCCGGAGCGCTGCCCGGGCGGTGGCTTGTGCGTCCCCCGCCTGCGCGGCCCCGACGTCGTGGCCGCACTGCGGGGCAAGGGCCACCAGTGCGTCCCGCAGGAAGCCGAGGCGGTCCGGTGCGCCCTGGAGATCGGCGAGTCCGCCTTCGAGGTGACGCTGCGCGTCCCCGGCGGGCGGCTGTCCAGCGTGTTCGCCTCCGTGCGGACTCCCGGCCCCGTCGACGGCTCACCTGCCGCGATGGCCTACCTGTCCTGGCTGGCCGAGCTGCCGTTCGCGGGCGACCGCGCCGTCGTCGCCGAGGTGCACCGGTGGGTTCTCGTGGGCGTCACCGCCCAGAAGGGCCGCACGGGCCGCATCTCCGGCTACCGCTACACGCTCGACTCCGGCCGCCGCGCCGGCCACGTCACCTTGTCCATCGACCCGTTCACCACCTGACCCGCCCTGGAGCCGCGCATGAGCCACCCCGAACCGCCGCCCGCCGGACCGTGGGGATCGCCCCCGGACCGGCCGCACGGATCCGGCCCGTACCCGTCGTCCCCGCCCGGGGCGGGCCGTCCGCTCCGGGCGGGCTCGGCCGGCCCCGTCCCGCCCCCGTGGCCGCGGCCCGCCGCCCCGCCCCGGCCGCCGGCCCGCCGCGCCGGGATGCTGGCCGTACTGCTGATCGCCGGCGGACTGCTGGCCGGGGGAGTGGCGGGGGCGGCCGCCGGCTTCGCGGGCACGGGCAAGAGCGGTCCCGCCGCGCCCGGCCCGCTCCCGGCGGCCTTTCCCCACGGCGGCCAGCGTCACCTGCCCGGCGTCACCGTCTCCCACCTGGCCGACCGCTGGCTCAAGGGCGCCAACGGGTGGGGCTGCCGGCCGTGGACCGACACCAAGGCCATCAGCGGCGCTCGGAGCCGCCTGTACTGCACGGCCCGGGACGGTTCCAAGTACGACGTCGGCGTCGACATCGAGTACGACGACCAGACCCACGTGCGCCGCGTCAGCGCCGAGTGCCACCTGGGGCCGGGCACCCGCTACTGCACCACCCTGTTCCAGGCGATGGCCGTGGAGATCTTCACCACCCGCCCCGGCCTGCGGCGGCAGGCCGCCGAGTGGGGCAGGGCCAACGCCGACACCGACGCCTCCACGACCCTGGGCGGCATCCGCCTGACCGCCGAACTGGAACCCCACCGCCTGACCGCCACCCCCGCGGCCTGACCCGCCCGCGCACCCCGCATGCCCCCCGGCCCCGCTCCCTGGTGGCCCCCGGCATGTGATCGAGGCCATGGCCGGGGTTCACGGGTCCCGGATTGGCGGCGCCGGAGCCACGCCCACGGTGCTCCCCGGCAGAACCAATCAACACCTCATCGGGAGCACCCATGCACCGCACCCTGACCCTGGACCACCGCGGCGTCACGAACCTGCTCGCCCACCTGCCGCAGGGCAACCTCACGATCATCGTGTCCCCCGCGGCCACGGGCATCACCATGGACGTCGACGCCACCGGCGAGTACGTCGAGGCCGCCGAGCGGGCCGAGCTGGTCCGCGACGGCAAGGACGCGGTCGTGCGCGTCCCGCACGTCCGCACCCAGGCTCACCCCGGCAGCGTCGTCATCTCCTCCAATGGCGGCAGCGTCCGCCAGAGCTTCCACGGCGCCATCTCCGTCTCCGGCGCCGTCTTCGGCAACATCCAGGTCGGGGGCGGCCAGGGTGTCCAGGCGTACAACCCCGGCGACCTCACCATCACCGTGACGGTGCCGCCGGAGATCACGCTGGACCTGTCCACGGAGGCCGGCGACGTGCGCGGCGTCGGCCGGCTGGCCGGCGTGCGGATGCGGACCAGCGCCGGCGACATCTGGGCCGAGCACCTGGTCGGTGACGCGGACATGACGACCTCCGCGGGCAACGTGTCCATCGAGTCCAGCAGCGGCCACCTGACGGCCGTCTCCTCGGCCGGCAACATCCGCGCCAACGCCGTCTCGGGACACGCGTCGCTGAGCACCTCCGCGGGCAACATCGCCGTCGTCGCCGACGAGCCCGCCCGACTCACCGCGGTCACCTCGGCGGGGAACGTCAAGATCAGCGGCCGCTACCAGCGCGAGTGCGTTCACGCCCGCAGCTCCGCCGGCAACGTCCGCTACCGCTGACTCGGCCGCGCCACCAGCGTGCGGCACCACTCACCCACCCCAGCGGGGCCCGGCCACCAGCGCCGGGCCCCGCCCTCTTGCGACCTGGCCGGATGCCCTGCAGGCCCGCGTGTCATCCGCAGCGGCCCCAGCCCCGGACCGACAAGCCCACGGGGAACGACGGCCGCCTCGGAGGGCCCGCCGAAGCCCCTGCCGCGACGGCGAGCGCTCTTCGGTGGGCGACGGACGGGTGCCGGATTCAGGCCCTGCGAGAATTCGAAGTCCTGCGGCACGGGATGGTGATGTCCCGCCGCTGACGGAAGGCGCGATGTTGGACGACCAGATACCGGACGTGACCGCACTCCTCTACGAGCTCGGGCTGCTCAAACGCTTCCCCCGGACCGGCTGGCACACCGCCGGCGTCCCCACACCCGAGTCCGTCGCCGACCACTCCTGGCGGGTCAGTGTCATCGCCGCCGTCCTGGCCGCGATGGAGGGAGCCGACCCGCAGCGGGCCGCGCTGCTGGCGGTCTGGCACGACTCGCAGGAGACCCGCACCACGGACCTGCCGCACCTCGCCAAGCGGTACGTGACGCCCGTCCCCGCCGAGACGGTGACCGCGGCCCAGGCACGGCGGGTGCCCGCGCCCGTCCGCGAGATGATCACCGGGGCGGTGGCGGAGTACGAGGCGGGGGAGACCCCGGAGGCGCGGTGCGCGCGCGACGCCGATCGGCTGGACTGCCTGCTGCAGGCCCGCGAGTACGAGGAGCAGGGGCACCGCAACGTGCAGCCGTGGATCGAGACGTCCCTCGCCGGGCTGGTCACCGCATCCGCTAAGCGTGTCGCTCAGGAGGCGCTGGCGCAGGGGACCCTCGCGTGGCTGGAGCGAACCACGCGGTGAGCTGGCCACCGACGACAGTGAGCGACGGCACCGCGCGCGGCGAGACACCCGCGGCCAGCTCGTCGATGCGCTGATCGGGCAGATCCGCGCCCTGTCGGTAAGGCTGGTCCACCCGCCGCCATCTGACATTCCCACAGGTGAAGCCCCTCCGCTGCCTCGCGCAGGCGTTCCGCCCCGTCCTGGCGCGGCGGGGCAGAGGCGTGAGCCTTTGCCCGTCACGACGGGAACCCGCTCGGGGATACTCGCTCGCCCGGCCCGGCTGTGGCAGCGCGTGGCCGACGACGGCACCGTCGTGCTCGGGCTCATCCCCCGGGAACCCTGCCGGAGACGGGCGGGGAGACAGCGCTCCCGATCGAGGTCCGGGAGCTGTGGCGGGATCGGCTCCTGGACGCGTGCGGCGGCAGGTGGCCCTGGCGGGCCGCGCCCGGGTCCTGCGCGCTCCGCGCCCGGCGCCGTAGGCGCCCGCCCCTGGGTGCGGCGGGGAAGCGGGCCTGTCCGCCGGCCGCGGGGGCGGGAGATCATGCGGTTCAGCCGGGACCTCGATCTCGCTGCTGTGGGGGCGGCGCAGCGCCGAGGCGGTACTCGATGTCCGCCAGCGAGCCGAGGACGATCGATAGTGCCCGGTCGCGGTCCTGTGCGTACTCGCGCAGAGCCTGGGGCAGGGCGGGGCGGCCGCCGATGAGGTCCTCGAAGGGGTAGGCCGAGCACGCGGTGTAGCAGGCCCAGGCACGGACAGCGGCGGCGAGCGACGGGTGTCCGCAGGGGTTCTCGCTGAGGTAGCCGGTGGCGAAGCCGGTGAGCCCAGCGGGCCGTTCCCGCTGTGGAGGACGGTGCCGGGGTCGCAGGCGATGCGGGAGATCTCCCAGGCGAGGGGGCGGGCGCGCGGGGGGCGGAAGTCGATGAGCGCGGCGACCTCGGTGCCGCGCAGGAGTACGTTCGGGGCGGCGAGGTCGCCGTGGACGACCTGCCGTCGCAGCGGGGCGAGGCCGTCGAGGAGGGCGGCGATGCGGGGAAGGAGCGCCAGGCGGCGGGTGAGGGCGTCGGCGGCCCACTCCTGCCAGGCGTCCCGGAGCGGCGGCGAGGGCAGGGCGGCGAGGAGCCGGGTGAACCGCCGGTGCGCGTCGGCGGGATCGCACAACGTGGCCGATGAGACGAGCGCGGACGGCGCGGCCGGATGGGCGGCGAGAACGCGGTGCAGCCGCCCCACGATGCGACCGGTCGACGCCATCTGCTCCCGGGTCATCCCCGCGCGCCCGGGTGGGCTGGCGTCCACGCGCTCCCACACCGAGCACGCGTACGGCCCCTGGCGGTGCAGGAGGGCGCCGGCCCGGGTAGGGATGATGCGGGCCGTGGGGACGAGCCAAGTGGCAACGTACTCGGAGAGTTCGACGGCGGCCTGTTCCGCGTCCAAATCGGTTCCGGGCGAATAGTGCTTGACGAAGACGGGGCGGCCGCCGGCGGTGCCGAGGTAGTTCGCCGTCGCCGTGCCGGCGGGCAGACGACATACGGCGGCGCCGGGCAGGCCGTACGCGGTCGCGAGCACCTCGGCGAGTCCAGGCGGGGCCTCGTGGCCAGGCGGGGGCATCTGGGTTGACTCCCTTTGAGATCACTCGGCGGTCGTGGGCGGGCTGGATGTCATGGAGGGCGCGCTGCAGATCGCCCGAGACCACGTGCGGTGCGGGGCCGGGGCAGCCGGTCATCGGGCGTGGCCCGCTGGCCGATGGCGTCGAAATAGGTGACGAAACCACGGGGGGCGAGAGCGAGCGGGCCGGCCCAGCCGATCTCTTCGGTGAGCTCGCGCTGTAGCGCTCAGCAGGATCTCGCCGGGCTCGACGCCGCCGGAGGGCGGTTCCTCAACACCGGCCAGGAACACGTCATCGGCCGCACGGCGCACGATGAGCACCCGACCGCCGGTATCGACCACGAGCCTGGTGATGGCGTCGCGGGCAGCGCCGGCGAGCAAGTCCTGAAGGTCGCTGCCCTCGATCGTGGTCACGCTGGGAGCGTAGCCGTGTGCAATGCGGCCAGGGCCTGGTTCAGGGCGTTCGCCGTGCTGCCGCCGCGTCTCGGGCGATGGCGCCTCGCGCGGCTTCGGAGGCACCGTCTGTGACGGTGATTCGAATCCGGAGCTCGATGAGCCGAGTCCTGGTGCATCATTCCACCAGAATGTTGCCCCGGTCGACGGAGTCAGCGCAGGGTGCGCCGTAGATCGGCGAGCACCGCGTGCGCTGCAGAGCCGGGTCGAGGGGCGTTGGTTTCCAGCTCCGCCGCCACGGCGCACAGCAGGTCCCGGCACTCGCGGGAGGCGATCTGGGGGAGCCGGGTCAGCGCGGCGCGGGCTGCCTCCGCCGAAGCGTCCGGGTCGCCGGCGCGGGCATGGGCCAGGGCGAGCCAGGCGGTGTGCCGCAGCGCGCTGCGGCGCTGACTGGACCCGAGGTCGGCGGCGCGGCCGTGCAGGAGGTCCCCATGGCAGGCAGCTCCACCCCGCTTCATCGCCGAGTTCGCCCGAGCCCAGGCACGCATGTGGGAGGGCATCGCCGAGCCTGAACGCCCATGGACGCAACGCATGGCGGCCGCGGCCCGCACGGAGGGGCTGATCTTTGCCACTGCACGGTCCCTTATTATGGCGCGGCCGGGCCGAATCGGATATCGAATCCCCTGCGACCATAGGCGTCAACGTTATGGGACCTGATACCTAGGATCCCGTCAGAAAGAACCGAAAAACCGATCCCACCAACTCGGCTCCCCAGAACCGTGGAAACGCAGGAGAGTGGGGCCGTCATAGCGATCTGCGAGGAGTTCTTCCGGAATCGTGACGTACCCCGATCCCGCAAGAGCTTGCTCTACCTTCTCAAGGTCGCTCGCGTCGAGTGCGCCTTCATCGCGCGCTTCATTCGTACCCAAGAAGGCGCCAGGGTTATCGGCCGCCACCATGGCCAATGGCTTGAACTTGCTCACCAGGACAACGATCCTCGTCCCGCAAACTGTGGCTTCCCCCGGCACTTCGATTTGCCCGTACTGAGCGGAGTCCTGGATGTCTCGATCGATCTCACAAGGTGTTGAGAAGCGAGAACCGACCTGTACGGCCAGACGGCTGAATAAAGCTGCAGTATCGGCTGCACTATAGTCGGCCGGCGCCTCTGGCCACTCGGGATCATCCAGACGATGCAACATCTCCATCAGTCTCGCGTCTCTCTCCATGATCCTCCAATCATCAAAGATTCCGCGCCCAGAACTGTTGAACTATCTCCTCAATTCGGGAACCCGATGAGCGCCTCTCCAATGAGAGGTGCGTACCGCACCAGAATTCTCACCCCTCCCGCGGTCCCGGCCACATTCTGAACCGCAGGCTCGCTTCTCCTGGTCTTCAGGGTTCTCGGCATGCGCAGCACACCTCTTGTACCGGGTTTCTTGACGATTTGGACTCGTCACCGCGTCAGCAACAGCATCCAGAATCTGGTCAGCAAGCCACTTCTTTGGGAAAGCATCCTTATCCGCAGCCCCTGGACACCTGTGAGCAGCAAGGATGTGATCGGACCTTTCGTCGCCAATCAGCTCCCCACCAATTCCACAGTCGCTATCGCTGTTGTGAACCAGGGCCGAAGTCTGCCCGCCAGCACATAGTACGTGTGCTACGCGGTACCCCTCTACCTGCTTCTTCGCTGGTCAGAGCGGGTTATGCCTTCCGCTGGCGTCTGTGGTTGTGTGGGGAGATCCGTGGTTGTTGCCGTCGCTACTGCCGTCAACGGTGCCCATGGTGGGGGCGTTTACTGCCAGGCGCCGGGTTCGGCCCGGAGGGTGGCGCGGGTGGTGCGGTGGTAGGGAAGACCTCGACCTCGACGGCGGCACCGCCACCATCCACCGTTCCCCCCAACGCACCCGCAGCCAGGGTCTGACAGTCCTGAACACCAAGACCCTGGCATCCAAGCGCCGCATCGTCCTCCCCACCGAATGCATCAACTCCCTCAAGATCCACCAGGAACGGCAGGAGGAAGAGCGCAAGGCAGCCGGACCGCGCCGCTTTCGGCGCCTCCTCCACCGCGCAGAACTCGGACGATCCGATTCCACGATCTCCGGCACTCGACCGCCACCCTGCTCCTGGAACAGGGCGTCGATCTCGTCGTCATCAAGGAACTACTCGGCCACGCCCACATCGGCGTCACCGCCGGCGTCTACGCCCACGTACGACTCCGCCTCCAGCGTCAGGCCATCGACACCCTCGGCAGCATCCTCGGCCCGACCGGCGCCCCGGACGACCCGCCCACCGCAGGCGTCGTCCGCTGACGTTGCCGTCACCGTTGCCGTCAAACGGCAGAAAGGGGCCCCACCGGAGATCACTCCGGTGGGGCCCCTTTCTCTGCCTTTTTTCCCCGGGAATTACATCGCCCAGGAATTAGAAGAGTCGAAACTTGAACCCGGGCGCATCAAACCATGCGCCCCGATGCAATCTACCCGCACGAAGAAGTGGCGCTCGCCGGGATCTTGTAGGCGGCCGCAAGACTCTTATCGAAGATCACGAGCAGAGCATCGGGCATATACGTGAATCCCGCACCCTCAGCCTCACCTAGTGCAATGACTAGGTTCGACCCATCAGGGAACCCAAAGTTGTACGCCCAAGGCATCTCTGGGCATCCCTCGTTAGGGATATGCCAGGCGATTCCGATACTCACGATCGGCGCACCCAAGAACCTCCCCCAATCGACGTGGTCACTCACGTCGATTGGATCCCCAGGCAGACTGGCGCCCGCTTCTCCGGGACTCCTGAATTCAATCGCCATGCCTTCGTTGAAGCCGTCCATTGCCCAGGACAGAACCAGCACGGCCCCGCTCTCCATGCCCAGCTCAACAGCCATGTCGACTTCGTGAGCACGATCTTCCCTATGCCCTTCGGGCCAGCCCTCCCCCCGCGGCGCCACGTAGCGAACCGTTCTCACAGCCTCGCCCGAGACAGCCTCCCGGAGTTCAGCGAGCCCAGCACCGCTACGGGCCAGAGCATCCCACGGGTTGATTACCAACATTTCTAATACCGCCCAAAGTACTGGAACTGGCCATTGGCATCGAAGGTTGCCTCGATCCCGCGCCCACCAGCCGGGTCCGGCATGATATACCGCGTCCCGCTAGCGAAGTTTCCGGAATTTACAGGAGATGTAACAGTTTTCGGGTTGGTCAGAATGTCGTCCAACAGGTCCTGACTCGCAGACTTCAACTGCTTCCCTGGAACCACGGGAAGATCCCCACGGTTCATATGCTTCTGATATTCGCGTCCCGCATGAGTCGTATTTCCCTTAGCCGGACGCATCTCACTCTGCGAAAGAGCATCCAGATCGGGACCACACGGAGTGGAATTGTGCACGAGGACCGGAGTGGCCCCCGCCAGCACATAGTACGTGTGCAGGTCCTCGACGGTCGGGTTGTGGACGCGCTGGGTCGCAGTCCACTTCTTGACGGCGACGACCTGGACGTGGAAGCCGGCGTTGGTGCGCAGCCACGTCCGGGGGCCAGCTTGGCCGCGTCGATCCATTCGCGGAGTTCGCCGACCCAGTGGCGTAGCGTCCGGGCTGTGACGTCTGCTCTGGACTTGGCTCCGGACTTCGATGTCGTTGCTCTTCCGGGCTTGGTGCTCATGCTGCTGGTCGCGGATGGTGAGGCGCGGCCGAACCGTTCCACGCCAGGCGCGTTGGATGCGGGATGGCGCGTGGCGCCAACCGAGCCGGCCGCCTACCTGGAGTGCCGATGGCGCTCGGTGCCGGAACATCGCGCGGCGTTCCGCTTCGCGCCAGGCGTCGCCGACTCCTGGCGCGCTGTGGCCTATCTCGAGCAGAAGCAGCGTCAGGGCGATGCGATCTCGCTGGCCGTCTACCCGGATGTGAGCGAACGGCGAGCGGCCCATCAGGCGCTGGACAAGGGCGACGTCGCAACGTTGCTCGCGTTGGCCGTCGGCGTCGAGGACGCTCTCGATCGCTCAGCCCTGGCCCAGGTGAAAGTGGCAGGCTGGTGGCGGTAGGAGATCGATCGAATCGTTCCGGTTGATCGTCGGGAGTGCGGCGGTCACGGTGAACCCCCACGCGGGTGGGGAGTACACATTGCGCAGATGGTTCCTCGCCCCTGCCAACGGGCCATCCCGACGCGAGTCTGGGAAGCGCACCCAGTATCGGGCGCTACTCCGCGACCGGCAACCGTTCTCGGCGAAACCACCCTGCGGGGTACAGCTCGGCCTGGAGTGCCGTCTCCAGGCGGGCGAGCGTGGCTAGGTCGCAGTACACCTCGCCAGCCATGACGCGGCCGACCGTTTTCTGCGCGAGCCCGGACAACGCCGCGAGCGCGCGCTGCGTCAGCTCCGTGTTTCCACCGTCGAGGGTGCGGATTTGACAGGCAGCGGTCGCACAGGATGGCAGAGTGTCTCTCCTGCTCCTACGATGGATATATGAGCAACGTGCAGCCGATCACGATCACGGTGGATCCGGCGGTCGCCGAGTACGCCCGGCAGCAGGTGCAGGCCGGGCAGGCCCGCTCGGTCTCGGCCTGGTTCAACGCCGCGGCCACACGGCAGATGGAGCTCGACCGGCAGGGGGACGCGGCCTTCGCCGCGGCCGCCGCGCGCGCCGCCGCCACCCCGGGCGTGGCCGAGCGGGCCGCGCGCCGCGCCGCCAAGGCCAAGCGGCTGCTCGGTGCCGGCTGATCCCGCCGCCGCCGAGCCCGGGTATGTCCTGGACGCCGCGCTGCTGTGCGAGATCGCCCGCGGAGACGCCGACATCATCGCCCTGGTGCAGGCGCTGGACGCGGCCCAGGTGCCGATGACCGTGCCCCTGCTGGCGGTCACCGCCGCAGCCGTGGACGTGGACGGTCACCCGGAGATGATGGCGGTCGTCCGGGGCGTGTGCCGTCTGGACACGGCCTGGCTGGGCGGGATTCTGGCGTTCGACGACGCGGCCGAGCTGGCTGCGGCCAAGTCCGCCGTCGGGGACGCGCTGGACACCTGGTGGGACGTGCAGGCCCTGGAACTGGCCCTCATCCAGCGGCGGCCGATCCTGACCACCTCCGCCACGCTGTGGCGCGACGCCGTGCGCACCGTCGGCGGCCGCACCTTGATCGTGGTCGAAGTGGCCGAGCTGGACGAGTAGCCGAACCCCGCGACCGGGGCGTGCCGCCCCGGCATGCATGCCGGCGGGGCCGGTGGGCACGATGGCGGGGGCGTGGCGGATTCCGGCGGAATGCGGCAGGGGCGTCAGCGGCGTCACGGCCTCGGGAGAGCCCACTCCCAGATCGCGCGCCGCCTCCTCCAGGACCGCACGTAGCGGATCGCCGCTGATCAGAGGGCTGATGACGTGGCCGGCTTGGATAAGGCAGATCGTGCTCCAGATCACGTCCGCATGGCCGGTGCCGCGGGAGGTGTTGCGCAGCATGAATGTGCCGTTCGGGCCGGGGGCGGCATACCGGTCGGCAGAGGGCACGCCCGCGTGCGTGACCGCGGACAGGTGACGGTAGACGATGTACATATCGTCCATGTCCCATGCCCGCATCAGGTTGCGGACGTTGCCGATCTCCCCCTTCAAGCGCAGGTACCGGGCCCGCTCGTTGGGGTCGGACGATTCGGCCGGTGGAGGGTCCAGGACGACAGACCGGGCCTGCGGCCAGTTGGCGCTGTGCAGGTCGGCCAGGAGCTTGCTCCGCTGATCATGGTCGTGTGCCTGCAGAGGGGGCAGGCCCTCGGCCCTGACGTCGGCCAGCCACAGGATGCGGAAGGTGTGCTCGATGATCGCGCGGACGAGGGGCACGATCTCGGCGTCGTAGCCGGCCGCGTCCGCCTGCAGGACCAGGCGGGTGCTCTGGTTGACGAACCGCCACCAGCAGTACAGCAGGGGGAAGACATCGTGCTCGGCACTGACGGTCACCTCCCCTGGGGCGCCGATCTCGTCGGCGGCGTTCAGGAGGCGGGCAGCCTGGCGCCTGGCCCGCTCGCGGGTGGCGTCATCGTCGGCGAAGACGGGGTCGCTCCCACTGCCAGATCGCGCGGGGCCGGTGCTGGTCGTCATGGTGATCAAGGGTAGGGCGAAGTTCCGCCGTTTTGTAATGCTTTCCTGGTGCCCCGGTGGCGGCCGCGCGGAGACCCTCGGGGCTGCCGTGAATCGTTCGCGTGTTCGATTCTACCGTGGTCGCAGCACCACGACCTGGGAGTTCATCATGGCGAACGAGACCGTTCCGATTCCCGCCCACCTGCTGGCCGCAGGGGGGTCTCGGGCGCCAGCGGGGCGTACACGGCCGCGCCCGTGACACCCGTCCCCGCCGAGACGGTCAGCGCGGACCAGACACGGCGGCTGCCCCCACCCGTCCGCGAAATGATCACCAGGGCGGTGGCGGAGTACGAGGCGGGGGAGACCCCGGAGGCGCGGTGCGCGCGCGACGCCGATCGGCTGGACTGCCTGCTGCAGGCCCGCGAGTACGAGGAGCAGGGACGTCGCAACGTGCAGCCGTGGATCGAGACGTCCCTCGCCGGGCTGGTCACCGCGTCCGCCCAACGCGTCGCCCTGGAGGCGCTCACGCAGGGGACCCTCGTGTGGCTGGAGCGCACCTCGCGGTGAGCAGCCGCCCACTACGCTGACCACGGTGAGCGACCGCACTCCCGCGAGCGCCCGAGTTCGCGGCCAGCTCGCCGACGCCTTGATCGAGCGGATTCGCGCCCTCGGCCGCCTCCGCAGCCGCCGCGTCGAGGAGGCGCTCCGCGCCGTTCCACGGCATGTGTTCGTCCCGGACGTGGAGCTGGAGGTCGCCTACGCGCGCCGTCCCGTCATCACCAAACGCGCCCCCGACGGGACCGCCCTCTCCTCGGCGTCCTCGCCCGACATCGTCGCCGCGATGCTGGAGCAGAGCGACGTCCAGCCCGGGGCCCGGGTGCTGGAGATCGGGACGGCGACCGGGTTCAACGCCGCGCTGCTGGCCGAGCTGGCCGGCGCGTCCGGGCAGGTCACCAGTATCGAGATCGACCATGACCTGGCCGACGGCGCCCGGACGCACCTGGCCGCGGCGGGCTACCCCCAGGTGGAGGTGGTGTGCGGGGACGGCGCCCTCGGCGCTCCGCAGCGCGCCCCGTTCGACCGGATCCTCGTCACCGCCGGGGCCTGGGACATCCCCGCCGCGTGGTGGGATCAGCTCGCCATCGGCGGCCGCCTCGTCGTCCCGCTGCGGCTGCACGGCTCCGGCCTGACCCGCAGCCTGGCCTTCGAGCGGCCCGGCCCCGGGCACATGATCTCCGTCTCCGCCGAAGTCTGCGGGTTCGTCCCCATGCGCGGCCTCGCCGCAGCCGCCAGCCGCACCGTGGACCTCGCCCACGGTGTGACCCTCACCCTCGACACCGCCGACGCCCCAAACGAGACGGCCCTGACCCGGGCGCTCACCTCCCCGGCCCGCGAGCGCTGGACCGGGATCGTCATCGGCGACCGCGACCCCGTCCAGCATCTCGACCTGTGGCTCGTCACCACCGCCCCCGTCCCGTTCGCCCGCCTGTCCGTGAGCCCCGCCGCGCGCGAGCAGGGCCTGGCCGCCACGGCGCTGCGCTGGTCCGGCGCGGCCCTGTACGACGGCGGCGCCCTCGCCTACCTGGCACTGCGCCCCCACCCCAGTGGAGGCCAGGAACTGGGCCTGATCGCCCACGGTCCCGGTGCCGACGTCCTCGCCGAGCACACCGCTGCCTTGCTCGGCGAATGGGACACCGTTCGCCCTACCACGCCCGTCATCACCATCCACCCGGCCCTCACCCCCGACGATCAACTCCCGGCCGGCTACCGCGTCGATCGGCCCGCTGGCCGCTTCACCATCGCCTGGTGACGAGGCCCCGGGGGACACGGCGGCATATGGCACAACCGCTGGCGTGACCATCGCTGAGCCGGGAGACGCTCGTTCAGGTCATCCTCGCCCGGCTGGAGCGCGTGACCCGGGGAGTCGCATCCCGGCGGAGCCAGCCGGGGGCGCGCGCGTCGGCCATCCAGCTCGCCGACGAGGCGTAGCCTTTCGCCGGGGGCGGCCGCACGGCTGCCCCCGCCTCCCTCTCACCCGCCGGGCCACATTCCGCCGGAATTCTGGCGTGTGCCATGAACCGCCCCCATCGGCGGGCGTCATCCGGGGTCCTCCTCCCCGCCGTACGGCGCCGGCGGGAGCAGTGTGAGGGCGCGGACGTCGCGGTGCGCCAGCGGCGCGATCGCGGCGGCGAGGATGCCCACCCCGCACACCAGCAGTGTCCCCCGGAGCCCCAGGGCGGCCACGGCCGGGCCGACGAGCAGGTACGCGGGCGGGGCCAGGACGAGTTCCCCGAGGGTCACCCAGGCCGAGACGCGGCCCTGCTGGTCCGCCGGGACGCGCTGCTGCACGAGGCTGCGCCAGGTGACGGCGGCGATGGCCAGGCCGGCGGCGGCGGCCACGACCGCGGCGGCGATCACCGCAAGGGGCGCGCCGGCGGCCATGCTGAGGCCCGGGAGCGCCATTGGGACGATGGCGAAGCAGTGCGCGTAGCCGGCCCGGCGCGGCGTCCACACCAGCGACACCAGTGACCCGGCGACCATCCCGATGCCAAGGCTTGCGGCGACCACTCCCCAGGCGGCCGGGCCGCCCAGGTGCGTCTGCACGTAGGTGAGCCCGACGATGCCGTACGCCAGGTGCCAGCAGGCGACCATCACCCCGCTGCCGGCGACGCTGGCCCAGATCCACGGGGCTCCGGTGACCAACCGCCACCCCTGGGCCAGATCCGCGGCGAAACGGCGAACCGCGGGAGTGCGCGCCGGGGCGGTGACCCCGGACAGGAGGAGCGCGGACAGGATGAAGCTGGCGGCGTTCGCGCCGATTCCCCAGGCCGGGCCGGCGGCGGCCACGAGCCACCCGCCCAGTGCCGGGCCCGCCATCAGCACCCCATAGTGCCCGGTCTTCAGTAGCGCGTTCGCCTGCGGGAGGTGCTCGGGAGCGACGATGCCGGCCACGAGCCCGAACCGGGCCGGGTCGCCGAGCGCACTGGCGATGCTCACCGCCGCGGCGATGAGCGCGAGCTGTCCCGGCCGGGCATGACCCGCCGCGACCAGCCCGGCCTGCCCGGCGACGAGCAGCCCGATGCACAGCTCCACGACCACGATGAGGCGCACCCGCGGCAGACGGTCCGCCCACACCCCGCCGAGCGGCAGCATGACCAGCGTGGCCAGCATCTGCCCCAGGTAGACGACCGCGACACCCGCAGCCCCGCCGCCAGCCTCCAGAACGGCGTAGGCGACCGCGCCGGTCGCCATCGCCGTCCCGGCGGAGCTCAGCAACCCGGCGGCGACGTACCGGGCGAACGCGGGCGTGCGCAGCGGCGCACCGGCACGCCCGGCATGCGCGGCCAGCAGGACCCGCACCCGCCCCGCCCCCGCCTGGCTGTCCGTGGTCACAGCGCCGCCCTCAGCCGGATCGGGCCAGGATCATCGGGCTCCTGTCTCCTCCGAGGAGTTCGGGCTGGTGCGGGTCAGATGCTCAGGTGCAGCCGGGAGTGCTGCTTCGGGATCACCATCCCGGTGGGGAACTCGCCGAGGGGGGCGCCGGCGGGGTGGGCGCGGACCTGCGGGCGAGCGTTCCGGGCACGTCCCCATTCCCGGATCTGGTGGCACAGGCGGTCGGCGAGGTCGGGCCCGGCGGGGCCGTGCCCGGCCGCGCCGAGTTCCCAGTCGTGGTCGTGGCGGGTCAGGGTCATGTACGCCAGGGACGCGCCCTCGGCGAGGGCGGGGCTGCGGGAGGGGATGGCGGGCCGTGCGAGGCCGGAGTCGACGGCGGCGGGGAGCGCCTCGATGCGGCAGGTGCCCGGCTCGGTAGCGGTCATCCGCAGCCACACGCCGTCGAACGACTCCTCGCCGGCGACGCGCACCCCGGAGGCGACCTCGGTCCGGGGCTGGTCGAGGACGCCGGTCAGGGCGGCGGGGTCGATGCGCTGGTCGATGTCCCAGTGCAGGAGGACTCGGTCGTGCGCGTCGATCGAGGCGGCGTGCTCCCCCTCCTGCCCGATCATGGGGACGAAGCCGCACAGCTCGATCGTGTCGGCCTCCCAGGAGCCGGGCTGGGCGTCGAAGGCGATGCTGCGGGTCTGGCCGCGCCAGCGCAGCGGCACCACGGCGCGGCCGCCGGGGGAGAGCTGCTCCCACCAGGCGGGCGGCAGGTCCCAGGCGCCGACGGTGACGATGAGCCGGTCGTAGGGGGCGTGCCCGGGGTCGCCGAGTACCCCGTCCCGGGTCGCCACCCGCACCCGCCCGTAGCCGGTCAGGTCCAGGGCGTGGCGAGCACCCGCCGTCACCTCCGGGTCGATGTCCACCGTGGTGACCTCCCCGGTGGGGCCGGCGATGTGGGCGAGGAGGGCGGCGTTGTAGCCGGTGCCGGCGCCGATCTCCAGGACGCGCATGCCAGGCCGCACGTCGAGCTGGTCGAGCATCGTGGCCACCAGCGCCGGCAGGCTGGCGCAGCTCAGCGGCTCCCCGGTCGCGGCCCGCTTGGTGATCACCGCCTGCTCACCGTACGCCTGGCTCAGCGGTGCGCCGGGGACGAAGGCGTGGCGGGGCACATGGCGCATCGCCTGCTCGACGGCCGGGGCGAGGTGGCGGGCCGCGGTGATCTGATCGACCATGGCGGCGCGCAGCGCCTCGGGGGTGGGGGCGGGGCTGGTGGCGGTGTTCATACGGGCATCCCTGGGTCGTTGGTCAGGTCAGGAGCAGGCAGGCGTCCCACGGCGGGGCCGGGACGGGATCGCCGGTGATGACGGTCAGCGCGGCGAGGCGGACCCCGGCCGCGCCTTCCAGCAGGCCCTCGCCGGCGGGGACCGCGCCGCGGTGGAGGCGGGCGTGGAGGCGGGGCAGGTGGCGGGCCAGCGCCGGGGTGCGGGCGTTCGTGGCGGCCCGCCACGCGGTGAGCACGGTTCCGGCCCAGCCGTGGCACAGCGAGGCGTCGGCGAGCTGGGCACGCTGCCCGGCGTCGGCCAGGCAGGCGGCGAGGGCGTGCTCGGCCCGGGCTTGCCGTACCTGGTCGGCGAGGGCCGTGCCGGCGAGCTGGAGGGCGCGGGCGATGCCGGGGGTGCCGTAGCACCAGCTCGGCCGCTGCGGCCCGGCCGGGCCAGGGCGGGGGCCGGGGGTGACGATGCCGGGCCACCAGGGCCGTTCCGCGGGGCCGTGCTGCTGCTTGTCGAGCCAGGCGCAGATGCGCTGGATCGCCGCACGCTGCCCGGGGACGGGGCCCTGGTCTGTCACGGTCAGTGACAGTAGTGCGAGGGGGCCGGCGATGCCGTGCGCCATGCCGAGATTGGCATGGCCGTCGGGGTAGGCGGGGTCGGGCCGGTCGGCGGGCCCGTTCCTGGTCCACCAGCCGGGCCGTGCCCCGGCGGTCCCGGGGAGGGGGCGGGTGAGGCGGACGAGGTAGTCCAGGATCTGCGCCAGCAGGGCGGGCTGGCCGCCGTGGACGCGGAGGTAGGCGCCGAGCCCGGTCAGGCCGCTGATCAGGTCGTACTCGCGCAGCGTGGGGGCTCGGCCGGCGGCCAGACGCGCGTGTGCCTGGGCGAGACGGGCCTGGGTGATCTGGGTAATGTGCGCATCGAGCCGGGCGAGCGCGGCCGCGTAGCCGGGGCGGGCGGCGAGCCGCAGGAGGTAGGCGATGGCGGGTGGGCCGCGGAACAGGCCGCACGGGTCGCCGGGCAGCCCGTCCCGGGTGGCGGCGGTGATCCTCTGGTGGGCGTCGTCCCATCCGGCCAGGCCGCGGCGGGCCTGTTCGATGGCCAGCAGCGCGTCCCCGGCGGCGCCGGCGAAAGCGTAGGCGGGGGCGGTCATGGGGCGGCCGCGCGCGCGAGGACGGACAGGGCGAGTTGCCGGGCCAGGCGGCGGCAGCCGCGCTCGGAGTCGGGGTTGATGCCCAGCGCCCGGTTGTGGTGCATGTGCAGGATCGAGTCCAGGATGGGGCCGAGGGCCTGGCCGGGGGGCAGGGCGGCCCGGTAGGCGGCGGCGGCATCCGCCCGCGCGGCCAGGTCGCGGGGGATGGGCGGGGGCCAGCCGGTGAGGTCGAGGGCGGTGCCCGGGCCCAGCAGGCCGTGCGCCTGGGCGGCGACGTCCCGGCCGGGGGTGGGGCCGGCGGGGGCGGGCCGGGTGGCCATCCACCGCGCGGCCTCCTCCAGCCCGCCGCACAGGCCCGCGGCGAGGTCGAGCATGCTGCACGCGGTCCAGGCCGCCGCGTCCACGCCGGCCGCGCCGAGATGGGAGAGCACGGGCAGCAGGAGCGCGGAGTCGGCCGCGAACAGCGCCTCGGCCTGCGCGAGCGCGTGGTAGCGGCCGAGCTCGGGATAGTAGGTGTCCAGGGTCAGGCGGCTCGCCAGGCCCTGATCCCGGAGCCGGGCGGCCCAGGCGCCCACGGCGCGGAGGTAGGCGGCGTGCTGGGCGGGGGTGGGGGTGGACAGGCGCAGCCGCAGGTGGTCGTCCTCGTGGCGGGACCGGTAGCGGACCCACCACCAGGCGGTGCCGGGGTCGAGCCGGGCGAGGAGCCACGGCAGGTGCGCGGTGAGCAGGTGGGTGTGCTGCTCGGGCGGGGCGAAGATCTTCGCGTAGAGCCACTGGCCCGCCCCGGGCAGGTGCCCGGCGCGGCCCGGCCAGGTCGGCATCGTCGCCGGGTCGGCCGCCTCGGCCGGGGGAGTGGCGGCGGTCAGGGGGACGGCGACCACGTGGGCATGGCGGCCGAGCCAGCCGTACTCGGCCGGGGCGGCGGTTTCGGTGAGCACCGCGCGGTCATGCCCGGCCAGGTGGCGGCGGAGGATGCGGGTGTGGAGGGGCTGGTCCAGGTCGAGGAGCAGGTTCCGGCCCGGGGCGCGGAGTTCCACGAGGGGCGGGCAGTCCCAGCGGGCGCGCCAGCCGGCGAGTCGCGTCTCCCACGCGTCGCCGTCCGGGGGGAGGTCGGCGGCCGTGAGGGTCCAGCGGGCCGGGGACAGCACCGCCCGGCCGTGGCGTACGCGGGGAAGCCGCGGCAGCGCTTCCGCCGCCGGCCCCCAGTCGAACTCGTGCCAGCCGGGCAGGAAGGCGCGGGGGAGATGCGCGAGGAACCGGGCCAGAGGCGGGGGCTGCTTGTCGAGCGCGAGCGCGTGGAACACCTGCGGTTCGACGATTCGCCGGCGGGAGAGGCTGACCAGATGGAGCCGGTCGGCGGCGGCGAACACCGCCAGGTCCTCGACCGCAATGACGCCCTTGTCTTCCGGGGCCCGATGCTCACCCAGGGGGATGAGATGCGGCAGGTACGCCGGGACGCGGCTCACGTTCTCGCTGTGGGGGAACAGCGGGGGGAACGTGAGCTGCGCGGCGAGCGCCCCGGCCGAGGCCGTGGGCAGCGACCGGTAGAGCGGGCCCAGGCAGGCCCCGGCACGCTCACCGGCCACCTCGGTGAACCGGCCGGTGAGCGTGCCGGCGGCGCGGGCGGGCCGGACCAGGACCCGGTAGTCACCGGCCGCGAGCGCCTGCGGGGTGGCGGCCAGGATGGTGGCCGACATTTCCACGTGCGGCGGCGCCCTCAGCGGCGCGGGCGCGGCGGCGATCCGGTCGAGCAGCGCAGGCGTCAGCGTGATCTCCCCGGTCTGGCCGGTGAGGGTTTCCCAGGCCAGCGCGAGCAGCGCCTGGTCGAGGCCGGTGACGCCGGCCGGGGCGGGCTCGGCGAACCGGCTGCCCGGGTAGCCGTGCGGCCAGCCCAGCCCCGTGGCTGGATCCACGAGGTCGAGCAGCGGCACGAGGGTGTGCACGCCGTACCGCTCGGCGAAGGCCGCGTGGTAGTCGCGCCAGGCGGGCAGGCCGCCGGGCAGACGGGTCAGTCGCAGCAGGACCTCGGCCGCCTGCGCGAGGTCGCCCCCCACGCTGCCGGGCAGGGTCACCTCGGCGTCCAGGCGCAGGTTCACCGCGAGGGTGATGCGCCGGTCCGGGACCAGGCCCCGCATGACCTCGGTCAGATCGGCCCGCCACCGCGCGCCGGACCGCGCGGGCTGCTCGTGCTGGCGAGCCAGGGCATCGTGGATCCGCCGGAGCTGCGCCAGGGCCGGGCCGGTCTCGGGCAGCGCGTCCGCGCCGGCCAGGGCCAGGCGGTCCAGGAGGTACGACAGCGGGTCGGTCACGGTCCCGGGGGCGCGCAGGCTCGTCACCAGGAGACGGTGCCCGACGAGCCGGGCGACCAGCTCCCGGGCCCGACCCCGATCGCCCCCGCAGGCGGCGGCGACGTGCCCGGCCAGCACCGGCACCGCGATGGGGGCGGCCGCGGCCGCCAGCACCGCCTCGACCGCCGGGCCGCAGCGCAGGGACAGCCGGTCCACCCCCCGGGGAATCTCCACCCGGTCGCCGCGCCGTAGGGCCAGGGACGTGACGACGACGTCGAGACGATCGAGGAGGGCGGGGCAGGCTTCCAACCCGGTGATGAGCTCGTCCAACCACAGGGTGTCGGGCTGGGCGAGGGCCTGGTGCGCGCCGCCCCAGCGCACCTCGGCACCGGGCCCGCCGAGGCGGGCCGGGGCGACGCCGGCGAACAACCCGAACGGGGTCGGCCGGGCGAGCGCGCGCAGGACGTACCCGCCGACCGCCGCCGTGGCCCGCGTGACGTCCCGGCCGGGTTGCGGCCCGGCGAGCACCGCGGCGACGCGGGCGGTCAATGCCGGTGAGGCGACGGCGATCGCGTCGGCCAGGCCGGGCCAGCCGGTCCACACCCGGTCGAGCCAGGCCCGGCAGGCGTCCACGTCGCCGGGGTCGGGCCACGGCAGGGGCGCCCGGTCGCGTGGCGCGACGGCGGCGCGCACCAGGCCCCACGTGGCGGGTTCGAACACACGCACAGCCGATCCGTCCCTTCTCCCACGGCGGGCCCCCCGGGGGCCGGGGTGCACAGCACCCTCCACCCGGGGGGACGCCGCAGCTCTGCGGCCTGGAGTCAGCTCGACGCGCTGGCGCAGGACGACGCGCACGTCGGCGGGCAGTTGTCGCTGGTGTCGCAGGCCCGCCCGGGCGTGCCCGCCACCGGGCCGGGCACGATGTGCACGTCGAGGGCGTACGGGTCGCTGGCCGGGACGGTTCGCGGCAGAGTGGTCAGCATCAGGGTCTCCCTTGATCCGGGGTTGGTCCCCCCAGCACACCCCGGCCCCCGGGCGCGGCCAAGACGGCGCGGTAGCGGCGCTTGCCCGGCGGGATCCGGGCGCGCGGGCGGGCGATTCCCAGGCGCGCGGCCGCGCCGGGCAGACGCCCGCACCCCTCCGGGGTTACGGTCAAGGCGTGGACCGTCACCAGCCGAGGAGACGATCATGGGCGACAGCCGTGGCCCCAACGATCTGTTACGGCACTGGATGGACGCCGCAGGCTACACGGCCTACGCCCTCGCGGCGGAGGTCGCCGACCTGGCCGGACAGCGCGGCCACCCGCAGGTGCGCCCGGACGGGAGCCGGGTGGGGCACTGGCTCCGCGACGGGGAACGGCCCCGCCCTCCCGTCCCGGAGCTGGTCGCCGACCTGCTCTCGGACCGGGTGGGCCGCCGCCTGTCACCGGCCGACCTCGGCTGGGAGGACGGGGTGGTGACGCCGCTCACCGCCGCCGGGTGGGGGGCCGAGCCGACGGCGGCCGCCCTGGGACGGCTCATCGACGCCGACCTGCGCGGTGCCACTTCCGGGGAGACGGAGGTGGCCGCCGGCGAGCTGCTGGCCCACCTGCAGACGTGGGCGATCGACGCGCCCGCCCCGCTCCCCACGCGCCGCGAGGGCGGGCGGCGGATCGGCTCCAGCGACGTCCGCCGGATCGAGCAGGTCACCGACGTGTTCCGGGCGCTGGACAACCGGCAGGGCGGCGGGGCGTCGCGGCTGGCGGTCGCCGGGCAGCTCGCCGATGTCGTCGCCGTGGCCCGCGACGGCATCTACACCGACCGGGTCGGCGCCGAGCTGTTCCGGGCGCTCGGCGACCTGGCCGGGGTCGCCGGGTGGATGGCCCACGACGCAGGCTGCTACCCCCGCGCGGTGGAGTATCTCGGGCTGGCCGTGCACGCCGCCCGGCTGGGCGGCGACCGGCCCCTGGGCGCGCACCTCCTGCAGTGCCTGGCCCGCGTCTACGGGTACCGGGGCGACCCGGACACGGCCCGCGAATGCATCGACCTCGCCCTGTACGGGGTGCGCCGGGAGCGCGTCCCCGTCGTCCGCGCGGGCTTGCACGCCCTGGCCGGCAGGTTCGCGGCAATGCTGGGGCAGGAACGCGACACGCTGGAGGCCCTGGCCCGCGCGCTCGGCGAATTCGACCCCGGCGCGGGGACGGTGCCGCCGTACGCGGCGTACCTGGATCAGGCGGAGCTGTCCAGCACGGTCGGCGAGGTCCGGCTCTTCCTGGCCCGCTCCACGGGAGACCGCGCCCATCTCGGGCCGGCCGTGGAACTGCTGCGCACCGCGGCCGAGCTGCGGGCGGAGGAACGGATCCGCTCGCGCGTGTTCGACTGGATCGGCCTGGCCCGCGGGTGGTTCGCGGCCGGGGACCTCGATGGCGCCTGTGCTGCGGCGGATCAGGCGCTGCGGCTGGCCGGCGGGCTGGACTCGGCGCGGGTTGCCGGACGTCTGCGTGACCTGGAACGGGAGAGCCGCCCGTACCAGGCGCAAGCACCGGTCGCGGAGCTGCGGGAGCGACTGGCGGCGGCCGGAGCGTCCCCGTCGTGACCCCGATCTGAGGAGCCCGCCACGCAGCGAACCGCCTGACGGCCCAGTACGTGCGGGACAGCAAGAACCCCGATGCCGCCCCGCTGACCTTCCCCGAGGAGACGCGGGCGGAGTTCATGGGCGTCATCAAGTGGAGCCCACTACGCTGACCGCGTGAGCGACCCCACCGCCGCAGTGAGCAGCCCAGACCCGGCGGAGCCACGGGCCGGGGACGCATGTCATCGCGCCGGGGCGGAGGTCGAACCCGGTGCCGCGCCCTGCCCGCCAGCCGCCGCCAGCGGTGGCGTGAAGCGGATGTGGCGGGTGGCGATCATCGGCTGCGGGGGGAGCGGGAAGACGACGATCGCACGCCGGATCGCCGGCGCGCTCGGCGTCCCCATCACGCATCTCGACACCCTCTACTACGACGACCGGTGGCGCCCCAGCAGCCCGGAGGAGTTCGCCGCGGCGCAGGAGACCCTGGCCGCCGCGGACGCCTGGGTGATGGACGGGAACTACGCGAGCAGCATGCCGATCCGGCTGCGCCGCGCCACCCACGTGATCTTCCTCGACCTTCCGGCCCTCACCTGCCTGCGGGGGATCGTCCAGCGACGCCGGCGCTACCGCGGCGGGCAGCACCACCAGGCGGGCGTGTACGAGCGGATCACGTGGGAGTTCCTGGCGTACGTGTGGCGATACCGGCGGGACATGGCCCCGCGCGTGCGGGCCCTGCTCGCCGAGCACGCCGGCCACGCCGAGGTCCACATCGTCCGCTCGCGCCAAGCGGCCGCACGCCTGGCGGATCGCCTGGCCCGCCAGGCGGCGTGCCCCTGACCCGGTATTCCGCTGGAATGTCCCCCGCGTGTCCCGATTCCCGGCGGCCGATCTTCCCCTGCGGTTGGCTGGGCACGGACAGCACGAGGAGCCGCGAAGAACACCAGGGACCGGGGCGTGGGGTACATCCGATTGCTCGCCGATCGGCGGGTCGCGGCGCTGTGGGCGGCGCAGACGCTGAGCCTGCTCGGGGATCGCCTGCACGCCCTGGCGGTCATGTGACTGGCGTGGGAGCGGTCCGGCGCGGTCACGATGGGGCTGGCCGCGGTCGCCGAGTCGCTGCCGTACGTCCTGCTCGGTGTGCTCGCCCCCGGCGCGGCGGGCCGTACGGCCTCCTTCCGCGCGCTCGCCGGACTCGACCTGGCGCGGGCTCTGCTCGCGCCGGTCTGGGCATGAGCTGCTTCACGGGCTCGGCTGTGGATGGGGGAGGGCATCCGGTCCGGCGCCTGAAACCCTACATAACTGACTTTCTGTCCGGTATGCCGCTGTTTAGCGTGTTACTTCACTCGCCCCCCGCCGTCCTTGGTGCCCCGTCTCACGAGAGTTGCTCTCTATCTGCAGAGAGCGGCTCACCTGTACTGGACCGCTGGACGGCGGTAGGTCCGCTGGCGTCAGCCCGCTGCCGCCACCGACCGATTGGTTGCCGCTCAGGGGCCGTTTCGAGCGCACCGGTGTGCTGCTGGATCAGTTGTGCACCGCTTGCCGTTATCTTCGGTGTTGTTGGAGTGTCAGGCATGGTAGGCACATGGAGGATTCAGCACGTGTCTGACGCGTTATCTATGGCTGGTCTGGCTCAGGCACGCACCATGCTCCTGCTGGCCACGGCATGATCCACTCGGTGCCCGCGCTGGGGCAGGCTGAGCCGTACGAGATGATCGTGCGGCGGTCGCCGCCGCACCTGCGCCCGTACGCGCTGGGGGCGGCGGGGTTCCGGACGCGGACGGCGGAGGACGCGCGGATGCTGCCGCTCAACGCGGCCACCTTGATCGTCGACTTCACCGGCATGAGCCCGATCGTCACCGGCCCGCGCGCCACCGCGACGTTCGCGGTCCGCACGCCGTGGCGTCACGGGATGGCGGTCGGGCTTACCCCCGCCGGGATGTCCGCGCTGACGGGCGCGCCGGTCCGGGAGGTGGCCGGGGCGACCGTGCCGCTCGCTGACCTCCTCGGCGTCCGGGCCGAGGAGCTGGCGGGGCGGCTGGGCGAGTCAGCGAGCTGGGATGAGCGCTTCGCCCTGCTGTGGGAGCGTCTGACGGCGTGGCTGCGCCCCGGCCCGGGACGCGACTACCTGATCATGCGCGCCTGGTGGCGGCTGCAGGCCCCGGACTGTCCGCGCACGATCGCGGGCCTCGCCGCCGAGCTCGGTGTCAGCAGGCGGTACGTCGAGCTCGGGTTCCGCAGAGTGGTGGGCTTGTCACCCAAGACCGTCGCCCGGATCGCCCGCTTCCAGCGGGCCGTGGACAGTTGGCGCCGCCCGTCAGCCACCCTGGACGCGGCCCTGAGCTGCGGTTTCGCCGACCAGCCGCATCTCAGCCGAGAGATCAGGGCGATGTCGCGGCTGACGCCCGCGCAGCTGTTCGCATTCGTTCAAGACACCGGGCGGCTCGCCGAATAGCGTGACCTTCCGCTCCCGGCCGAACGGCGTGCCCGGGACGGGAAGGAGCAGCACGTCATGGGAGCCACGCTCGCCGACTTCGGCAGGGATCCACTGGGGATCACCCTCGTCAAGGCGGTGTTCCTGTTCCTCTTCCTGTCGCTGGGGGTCGTGTTCGGAGTCTGGTTCGAGCGCAAGCTCATCTCCAGGATGCAGAACCGCATCGGACCCAACCGGGCGGGACCCTTCGGGATCCTGCAGTCGGTGGCGGACGCGATCAAGATGGGGTTGAAGGAGGACCTCTTCCCCAACACCGTGGACAAGGTGCTGTATCTGCTGGCGCCGGTCATCATGGTGGTTCCGGCGTTCGTGGCGTTCTCGATCGTGCCGTTCGGGCCGAAGGTGTGGATGTTCGGGCACCAGACGCCGTTGCAGCTGGTCGATCTGCCGGTGGCGGTGTTGTTCATGCTGGCGATGGGGGCCATCTCGGTGTACGGGGTGGTGCTGGCCGGGTGGTCGTCGCGCTCGCCGTACGCGCTGCTCGGTGGTTTGCGTTCGGCGGCGCAGGTGGTCTCCTACGAGATCGCGATGGGCCTGTCGTTCGTGGCCGTCTGCATCTTCGCCGGGACGCTGTCCACCTCGGAGATCGTGAACGCGCAGACGCCGCTGTGGTACGGCATCATGCTGCTGCCGTCCTTCCTGGTGTATGTGGTCTGCATGTTCGGTGAGGCGGCGCGGATTCCGTTCGACCTGCCCGAGGGCGAGGGTGAGCTGGTCGGCGGGTTCCAGACGGAGTACTCCTCGTCGCTGAAGTTCGCTCTGATCATGATGGGCGAGTACCTGCACACGTTCACCGCCTCCGGCATCGCGGTCACCCTGTTCATGGGTGGCTGGCGGGCGCCGTTCCCGATCTCGCTGTGGGCGGGCGCGAACGAGGGCTGGTGGCCGATGCTCTGGTTCTTCATCAAGTTCGTGCTGACGTTCTGCTTCATCATCTGGGTCCGCGCCTCGCTGCCCCGCGTGCGCTACGACCAGCTCATGTCCTTGGGCTGGAAGGTCCTCATCCCGGTCAACCTAGGCTGGATCCTCCTCGTCGCCGCCGTCCGGACGATCACGCAGAGCCCGGGAGTCGTCTCCATCGCACTCGGGGTCGTCATCGCCGTCGGCGTACTGGCCATCTGGATGCGGTTCGACACCGCCGGCCTGCGGCGAAGGGAAGCCAGGAAGGCACAGGCCGACGCCGAGTTCGAGGAGCTCGGCGAAGAGCCGACCGCAGGCGGCTTCCCGGTGCCGCCGCTCGATCTACCGCACTATCACGGCCGCTGATCCGCCACCCGGGCGCTGACCGGGGTGGCCCGTCGTTCGGCGAGCCGGGCCGCGGGTGGCACCAGGAGGCCGATGAGGGCGAAGCCGACGCCGAGGGCGATCCCACGGGCCGGCCGGCGGCGGCCGTTCGCGGCGGCGTCGTCATTCCCGCGGAATCGGGGTCCTCGCGATCCCGGGGCCGAGGATCGGCAGGAACGCCATTTGTCGCTCCTGGGATCGCCAACTCGTCACCACTGGCCAGCGGATTCCGGTCCGTGGCCGCCCCTGGTGTGGAAGGCTGCGTCTTCGTCCTGCCCGAGCGGGTGAGCGAGGTGGCGCGGTGGCCGAGAGAGGTGGCGTCGTCGCCCTGGTACAACGAGCGGTGTCCGCACGGGTGGTCCCGGGCGCGGTGTGGGGTGTCGGGGACGCGGCGGAAATCACCTCGGCCGGGGCGTGCGGTCTCGCCGACCCGGCGGCGGGCGTCCGCATGCGCCTGGACACCGTCTTCGATGTCGCCAGCCTCACGAAGATCCTCGCGCCGTGGATGGTGGTGGGGGAGTTGTGGCGGGAGCAGCGCATCGACCTGGACGCGCCCCTCGGGGAGTACTGGCCCGAGGTGGAGGGCCGGCCCCTGGGGAAGGTCACGGCACGCCATCTGCTGACGCATACGGCAGGGCTGCCGCCGCGCGCCAACCTGCGCGCCTGCTACGGAACCGACGCCGGGCAGGTCCGGCGCGGGGTGCTCGCCGAGGACCTGCATCGGCCGCCGGGGCAGGCGGTGCAGTACACCGACCGCGCCGCCCTGGTCCTGGGCTACCTGGCCGAACACCTCACGGGGGCCTCGCTGGACCGGGCGGCCGAGCGGATCTGGCGGCCCCTGGGTCTGCACCGCACCCGTTTTGGCCCCCTGCCGCCCGCGGACGCCGTACGGTGCGCACCGACCGAGCTCGATCCCGAGACGGGGCGTCACCTCCAAGGGGTGGCGCACGACTTCTCCGCCCGCCTGCTGGGCGGGGTGTGCGGCATCGCCGGAGTGTTCTCCGTCCTGGACGACCTGGCGGCCGCCGCCCAGCACCTCCTGGCCGCCGCCGCATCGCCGGGCAGCTGGGCGGCCGAGTCCCTGCGGGTATAGACCGGCGAACTCACCCCGGCACGCGGCCTGTTCTGGCATCCCGCCCCGGGCACCGCGCCGGATGAGGGCATCTGGGCCCACTACGGCTTCACCGGGACGGCGCTGTGGATCGCCCCCGGCCGGGGCCGCTGGGCCGTCCTGCTGACCAACCGGATCTACTACAGCCGGGACCGGGAGCCGATGACGCGCCTGCGGGACGCCGTCCGTACCGCGGTGTTCGCCTGAACCACGCCCACCTGGGGTGCGACCATCACGAGGTGGGACGGCACGTGCTGAGGATTCGACCCGCCCGGGCCGGTCGCGCCGCTCGCACGGGCGCCGGCTGGGTACGGCGCGGCTGCCTGGCACCGTCGTTGATGCGCTACTACGCCGGTCAGGGATTCACACTCGTCCGCGAGCAGCCCCGGGGAGCCCACCGTCTGTTCCTCCTGGCCCGGCGCGCCGAGCGCATCGACCTGGCCTCATGGGATCTCCACGAGCCCATCCCCTGAAACGGAGGGGGCGTTCCGGCCAACAAGCACGGTGCCTACGCGCATGCGCGCCGCCTGCTCGCCCCCTCGACGTCACCGTCCTGCATGACGTGGCGCTGTGGCTGGGGGAGCAGGGAGGGGGTTGAGGAACAGCGGTACAGCCATTGCATTGACCCTTGAGCCCAAGCTCGCCTATGAAACGCTCACCGAGGTGGGCCGGGACCGATCGCGCGGACACGCTTCAGACGACGGGGTTCGTGGAGCGAGATCTTCCGGGGCCGGTAAGGCCGTGCAGGAGCAGGTTGGTCAGGGTGTCGATGATTTCCTCGTCGGAGGCGTTCGGTCCGTCCTGCCTGGCGGTGAGGGCGGCGTAGCCGAACATCGAGAGCATGGCACCTATCGCGGCGGCCACGAGGGTGGGGTCGCCGGGGAGTGGGTGTCCCTGTTCGCCTAGCCACTCGAGGTGGTCGCGGAAGGTGTCGGTCTCGGTGGTCAGGGTGGTCCAAGCCCGGCCGGCGGCGGGACCCTCGGCCATGACCGCCTGGAGACGGGCCACGATCACCGGGAGATGTTCGCGGTAGGCGCGCCAGGCGACGGCCAGGTGCCACCGCAGTTGATCGCGATCGGACAGGTCATGGTCGCGCGGATGTTCCCAGGCCGCCACCTCGGCGTCCGCCTGCTGCTCCAGGTCGGCCATCAGAGCCTGGAGCAGTTCCTCCTTGCTGGCGAAGTGGTCGTAGAAGGATCCGGTGGCACGGCCGGCTGCGGCCGTGATGTCTGTGATCTTGGTGTTCAGGTAGCCGCGCTCCATGAACAGCTGACGTGCGGCGTCCTTGAGGGCGCTCTGGGTCTCGGCTGCCTTCGCCTTGCGTACCCCACTCACGGGCCCTCCCTGAAGACGTGGTTGACAGCGGGAGCAGTATCCCACAAGAATGAATCCATATTCGCCGAATAGAGATTCGGTGAACTGGGATTCGGAGTTCGGGTGCGAGCGATAGTGATCGGTGGCGGTGTCGGCGGGGCGGCCAGCGCGATTGCGCTGCGGCGAGTCGGGGTGGAGGTGACCATATATGAGGCGTATGCCGATCCCGCGGGTCCGGTGGGTTCGTTCCTGAGCCTGGCGAGCAACGGGCTGCGAGCCCTGGACGCGCTCGGCTGCCTGGCGACCGTTCAGAAGGCGGGCTGGCCGGTGGAACGCCAGCGGTTGTGGGCCGAAACCGGCAAGCTGCTGGGCGACACGCCACGCGGACGGCTCGCCGGCGACCCGTTGATGAGCGTCACGCTGATGCGCGGCCAACTGGTGAAAGCGCTGCGCGCCCACGCCGTCCACGCCGGAGTGCGGATCGTCACCGGCCAGCGCCTGGTCGGTGCGGTCACCCAGGGACAGACGGTCCGCGCCGAGTTCGACACCGGCCTGACCGCCGAAGCGGACCTGCTCGTGGGGGCCGACGGGATTTGGTCAACCACCCGGCGGATCCTCGACCCTGGCGCCCCCGAGCCGACGTACGCGGGACTGTATTCGGCCTCCGGTACCGCCAGCGGCCTCACCATCACGCCCGGGACGTTCAACATGGTCTTCGGCCGCAACGGCGCCTTCATCTACCTCGCCGCACCGGACGGCTCCATCTGGTGGTCGGCGCAGGTGGCCAGCCCCCGGCAGCCCGACCTGGACGCGATCGACCTGGGCCTCCTCCAGCGGCTCTATCGGCACGAGCAGATGCCCTCCGCCATCCTCGCCACCGTGACCGAGTGGCATCGACCCACCCTGATGCACGTCCTGGCCGAGGTCCCGACCTGGCACAGCGACCGCATCGTGCTGGTCGGCGACGCCGGCCATCCGGTCGGTGCCGGGCAGGGCGCGTCCATGGCCATCGAGGACGCCGTCGTCCTGGCCCGCGCGCTCGAGTACTCCGACCTCCCCATCGCACTGGGCGACTACGCGTGGCAGCGCCGGGCTCGCATCGCCAAAATGGTCAAGTCCGCCAGCGCCAACCGTGACGCCAAGACCGCCGGCCCCATCGCCCGCCGACTGCGCAACCTCTTCATGCCATTGGCCCTACGGCACTTCTACGAGCGCGGCACCTCCTGGCTCTACACCCACGACGTCACCGCAGGGTGGCGCGCATCAGCCGGCACCGGCAGATGACTCGACCCCACGGATCGAGGGCGGCACCCGCGTCTGGCCGCCTCTCAGCCCCCGTCTTCTTCGCGCTCGGAGGGGTCGCGTAGCGGCCGGAGGCCTTCGCCGGGCTGGGAGGCGGTGAAGTTGCAGCGGCCCAGCGTGTTGATGTGCTTATGGCCGAGGGGTGAGAGCCGGGCCACGTCCTCGTCGAGCACTTCTCGGTCCTTGGGCGGATGGGCACGCAGCTGTCCCACGGCGGCATCCAGGTAGCGGCTGTTCCACAGGACAATCGCGTTCAGGACCAGGCCGAGGCAGCCGAGCTGATCTTATCCGAACTAGCCCAGCTCGGTGGCGGGTCCGCCTGCGACCTGAAGTTCACGACGGAAAGTAGTCGTGAAGAAGTTGGGTGGACGCGCTCCGTCGGGCGTGTCGATCGCGTTGGCCTTGTCCACGAGAACCGGGTTCTGGATCACTTTCCGTGGAGTGGTCACGGAGAGTCAAATCTTCGGTGCCATGCGATGCCTGTCGGGATGGGCACGAAGCTGGGGTGAGGTGAGTTCCAGGGCCCGGTTGTCGCGTCCGGCGCTTATGTGGTTGAGCCAGCGTTCGTACCAGTCGAGGAAGTCGGTGGCTGAGGAGACGTTGGGGCCCCAGAACCCGTCGCTGTTGCCGATGAGGACGCGGCCGGTGAGGGGACCGGTCACCGCGATGACACATACGTCGGTGCAGCCCATTTCGATGACGTGGAGGAAGAGGTCGCGTCCGTGGCCCCCGGGCTCTGCGTCGTCGAAGCCGCGGGGTGCCCCCGGTTCTCCGCGCGGGTTCATGACCAGCAAGGAACACCGCTCCAGCGGCATGAGGCCGTAGAACGGCGCTGCGCCTGAGCCGCCGATGTGCGTGACGAACTGCCGAAAGGCGTTGGGCAGGACGATGTCGTGCTCGGCCTCGAACGCAGCGACGCGTGCTTCCGCCAGCTTCGGACCGAGGCGGAACTTGTGTTGCTCTTCTCCGAAGGAGTGGCTGCGCAGGGGTTGGAACGGGATCGCGGCCAGCTTGCGACGCAGGCGGGGTATGCGGGGATCCATCGTGCTCTTCTCTCGCCCCCGTCACCCTATGGGTGGCTGTGGTCGGCTGGCCAGAAGAACCCTTTTCCTCAGGAGAGCGAAGCCAGCCCGCCCTCGTTGTAGTGCTCAGGGCTACTGCTTCGCATCCTCGTTTCGCTGTTCGGAGTCGATGCGCGCGACGAAGCGACGGAGATCGGGCATGCCCAGGTTGACGGTGGTGTGCCGGGCCGCGAGGTCGCGCATGGCGGCGAGCTTCTGCTCGGCGGCGGTAAGGCTGGCCTCGATCGCGGCGACCTCGCCGAGCCATCCCTGGTCCTTGGCCTCCTGGAGCCGGTCAAGCAGGTTCGCGTGGATCTCCTCCAATCGGGGCATCTGCTCGGGATCGGGCCTCAGGACGGGGCAGCGGATGCAGGCGTGTTCGTGGACGCAGGGGGTGCCGAAGTCGCGTGCGCAGACGCCGAGGGCTACCTTCCGCAGCTCGAAGTGGGCGAGGAAGTCCTGCCACTCCTGCGCGGTGGGTTCGCGGTACTCCTCGCCGGGCCGCAACGATCGGCGGCGGGCGATGAAGGACCGGTGGTGGTTGATGACGTCTTCGGGATAGATCGCGGCATAGCCGAGAGTCGTGTCGACCGTCCGGTGGCCGCAGATGCGGGCGGCGATGTGCGGGGGCAGGCCGGAGCGGAGGGCGTCGGTCACGAAGATCCTCCGGAAGTCGTGCGGTGTGTATCGCAGCTGTTCATCGCCGGGCCCGGTCAGCCCGCTCGCGGCGAGGGCGTCGTTGAGGCAGGTGTAGATGTAGTTGCGCGGGATCGCCCGGTCTTCTGGGCCGCATCGGCGCTGGAAGAGGAACGGCATCGGTGCACTCCAGAGCCGTTCCAAACTGTCGTAGGCGGAGACCAGGGGCATGGCCTGCTGCCCGCGCCGGACGCGATGGATGATCGCAGTGAGCACCTCGCCGAGCTCTGGTGAGACCAGCAGCAGCCGCTCCTGGCCAAGCTTGGACGGGGCGACCTGGAGCATGGGCACGATCTCGCCGGTGGTGGGCAGCTGGTAGGCGACGAAGCTGTGGTGGGTGAGTTCGAGTGCTTCCTCGATGCGCATGCCGGTGTGGCGAAGGACTTCGACGATGGCCCAGGCCCAGAAGGCGTGTTCCTCCTCCACGGTCAGGTCCCGGCGCCGGCCGGTGGCGGGGTCGTCGGCGTAGACGCGGGAGGACGCCCCGGAGCGGCGGAGGAGGTTCTCGCCCGCCGGAGTGGTGAACGGAGCTCCGGCCGGGGTCTCCCGCCCGGTGGCGAGACAGGTCTGGGCGTCCTTGAGCTGGCGCTCGACGGCTTTGACCAGGGCCGGGAGTGCGGGCAGCAGGGTGCGGGTGCGCTGGTCCATGGCCGCCTTGCGGCGGGCGCGGTTCTTGCCGTGGTCGGTGTCGCTGTCACGCACCGGGCAGGGGGCCACCCACGGGCCCCAGCGCGTCGGTTCGTCGGCGGCCCAGCGGGCGAGATCTTGGTAGAACGTGCGGACCCAGCTGAACACGGTGTGTGCGTTGACCCGCGGCCGGATGGGGGTGCCGTGCCGGTCACGGACCATGCGGACGCGCTCCCGCCAGGCGGTGACGGTGTCGGCGTCCAGCCTCAGCGAGTCGATGCCCGGGTGGTGTTTCTCCAGGTCGCGCCAGAAGAGTCCGGCCAGGGTGCGGGCCATGTCCTCCAGCGTGGTGTAGTCGACGTCCACCGCGCGTTCGGCGAGGTAGTCGACCAGGAGGTCGCGTATCGCGGTGCAGGTGATGCCCTGCCTGTCGACCAGGGCTGCCGGTGTCAGCTGCCCTGGCAGCATCACCGCCTTCAGCCGCGCCGGGGCGTCGGGGCCGAAAACGCCGAGGGCCGCGAGGAGCGCGTAGAAGAGGTGCTTGCCGTGGTGGCCGTTGGTCTGGTGCTCGCCGATGGCGTGCTGCAACTCGACGCAGTCGCCGATGGTGATGTCGTGGACGGTCCCGCCCTTGGAGGCCACGATCCAGGTGGCGCGGTTGAGTGCGTTGTTGCAGTCGTTGGCTCCCGAGTGGCCGGTGGCCGTGTACTGGTCCTTGAGCGCCGTGAAACCGTCGGGATCGGTGACGCTGCGGATGTGTGCCAGCAGTTGCGAAGGGCGCTGCCGCAGTAGCCACCGGTAGGCGGGGCGTACGACTTGGCCGCCCAGCAGCGGGATCATGCCGCAGCACAGATCGGCGCGGTCGTACTTGCGTGCCCGCTGGTGCTCGGCGAGCCACTGCATCGGCAGCCGCGTCCACTCCCGGCCGGCGTCCTCGGCTCCGCTGGCCATCCAGCGCTCCTGCCAGGTGCGGCCGGGCTGGTCCTCCAGCCAGTCCAGCAGCTTGATCAGACCGCGGTGCCGTGTGCGCAGGTTGGCGTCGCTGTCCGCAGTGAATGGCAGCGCGAGTGTGCGCTCCAGCACCCGTTCGCGCGGTTCCTCCGTCTGCCACCAGGTGGCCGGCGCTTCGCGTTTCTCCTGGCCGGGAGGCAAGGGGGCGTGACGGGCGGTGGCGGAGGGCCGGGCAGTCACGGTCGCGGTACTCATACCGGGCCTCCACCGAGGGCGGCCGTCCCGAGTAGTGTCTGGAGGACCTCGGAACGGTAGCCCGGAGCGGGCATCACCGGTTTGACGGGCTCCGCAGCCTGCCGGGCGTGGTGGGCCAGCACGTGCGCGACGACCTCGTCCTCGGCGGGTTCGAGGTACTGCTCTGTGGTGCTGATGTGGAGATGGCCAAGGACCCATTGGACGTCGGTGAGTGAGAGCTTGGGGTCGCGCACCATACGTTTGGCCGCGCTGTGCCGCAGGTCATGCAGGGTCCAGTTCGCTCCCAGCGTCTCGTTGGCCCGGGTGAACACCATGCGGGCCGCGTCGTAGCTCAACGGCCTGATCGGGCGCCGCAGGGTCCACCACAGCGGCTCCTCCGGCCCGTCAATGGCCTGCGGGCGAATCTGCTGCTGGTAGAGCCGCAGCCAGACGAACGCATCGCTGGAGGCGGGGATCCATTGCAGGGCCCGGGAGCCCTTGCGGATGACACCGATCGTCTGGTCACCGGGGCTGACCCGGTCCCGGCTGACGCCGAGGAGTTCCGAGGCGCGGGGGCCAGCCGAGATGTAGAAGGCGACCAGCGCGCGGTCGCGGTGCGAGGGCAGGGCCGCGAACAGCTCGTTGAACGCCTGGTCGGGGATGCCGCGCGGGGTTCGCCGGGGCCCCTTCGGCTGGTAGGGGGCCCGGCGGGCAGGGGGCTTGAAGGCATGCATTGGGTTGTGGTGGGCGTTAAGGTGCTCGTCATCGGCGCGCTTGGTCTTCGGGAACGGGTTGAGCAGTGGCCGTCCGTGCATGTCGCGGTGGTACTCGTAGAAGCTGCGGACGACTGCCCGCGCGTGCCTCCGGGTGCGTGCCGCGTAGTTCTCGCCCGCGTACCGCTTGCCGGTCACCGGATTGACCGACCCGGGCGCCGGGGCGTCTGGCCGCCGGGGCCGCGGCGGCTTCTTGACCACCTTCAGCCACAGTGCGAAGTCTCGGGCCTCCGCCCGGCCAGCCCGGTCCCACGGCACGTCGACAGCCCACAAGAACCGGAACCAGGCCAGCAGCTCGTACGCGTACGAGCGGAGCGAGGCCGGGCTGTCGTCGTCGGCGAGCATGTCGAGCAGGAACTCGCTGACTGCCGCCACCTCAATCCCGTCCTGGTCGAGCAGCCGGTACGGCAGCGACGGATCGCCGGTCTCCTCGACCCGGCCGACCCTCGGCACCGTGAGCGCCGTGACGTCTCGTAACTGCTTGCCTTCTTGCACCTGAGCCTCCACGAGCTGCTGTGGTCTCCAATAGCTCGTGATGACAGCACATCAGGACGGTGGTGTTGCGCGGCTTCCGAGGCGAGCTGACCGGCCTGGTGCTTGGTTCCGTTACCGCGCGTCGATCTCCGGGGGCTCGTCGGCTCACGCCCCGGTAGTTCGGTCAACAGGTCCTCCTGGCCCGCACGGTACGCCTGGTGGACACGGCCGCGCCGACCGTGGCAGATCTCCCCGGCCGGCGTGTGGCGGGCTTCTTGGATAGTGAGGCTGCCGGTTGACCCGGCGCTGGTAGGTGCCATCGACCGGGTCGATCACGGCGAGCAGATGAAGAGTCTTGGCGATGCGGCCGTACTCCTCAAAGGCCTGCCCGAGCGGCGTGGGGCGGCGAACATGCGCAGCAGGTCATAGGCGCGGACCTGGTTTTTAGCAGGGTGTCGAGAATGTACAGGCTTGTCGCGCGGGGTGCCGGGCGCCCCCATCTGCCCGATCCCGGAAAACCGAAACCAGACAGAATGGAATTACTGTCCGGTATAGGTACGTCTGAGAAGTTTGTTGCTTTCTCGCGGATACGACCGCGGGATATGCTGGTGCCTACACAGGCCGTCCGAGACGAGAGTGCGTCGCCTCGATCCAGTCGGTGGCGATGTCGGTGCGTGTGACGCGGCCGATCAGCGCCAAAACCGAACCGATATTCTCGTCCACCTCATCGTCGATCGTGAAGCGCAGCCCCTCCATGAGGTGGTCGAGCGCGTGCGGGTCATCACCAGCCAGGCCGCGGACCGGCAGGCCGGGCGATGCAACGCCGCCCTCACGCCGGTCAACGCCTGGTTGACAGCGTGTGCGACGGTCAGAAGTCGTCATGGTCGTAGCCGGCGGTCTTGGCCTCCTTCTCTGTGCAGAAGAACGTTTCGTCGAACGGCGTCACCGCGTAGTCCTCGTCGCCAGGGACGTTGTAGCTCATGGCGGCCGCGAAGCCGGTAGCGACGACGGGCAGGCCGCCGCACCTGATCACGTGGTACGGATAATGGGTCATCGTGTCGACGAACGGCGTGACCGACGCGATCGCGTACACGGCCCCGGCCGCCACCAGCGCGCGCAGCCAGTCCGGCCGGATGCGCAGCAGGGCGAGCAGGATCAGGCCTGTGAGGTAGGCCAGTACGAACAGCACCAGGTACGGCGCCGAGAACAGCACCCACGACCGCCCCCACAGCGCGACGATCACCGCGACCAAGCCCATCGCGGGCAGGCCGATGACGAACGCGGCCAGCCACGCACTCGCTCGTTGAAATGACCTCATGCGTGGTGTGATGATCATTTTTCTGGGTTGGTTCTCAGGTCGGAACACGGGCCGCGCGGAAGGCGCGGCGGCTACCCGCCACGCTGCCGGCCTCAGGAGTCGCGTCGCAGTGACGATAGACCCCACAACTCGGCGATGCGCCCGTCGCGCACCCGGAAGATCTCCAGCATGGTCGGTGAGTGCTGCCCGGGAATGCCGTGCACGCTCGTGCGGACGGCGGCCGTGTCCCCTTCGACGATCATGTCCTCGATGACGACCTGGACATCCGGGAACGCCTCGTGGAACCGCTGCCACGCCTGCGTGATGCTTCCGGGGCCGGTCGTGCCCAGGGGGTGGCTATAGAAGTCTGCTGTGAAGATCTCCGCTGTGGAGGTGTGGTCGCGGTTGTTGAACGCGGCGTACATGCGCCGGGCTGCGGCCCGCACGTCGTCGGTCATCGGCTCTCCTGTTCGATCATGTTCGCGCGGATGCGGGCGAGAACGCCCAGCACGATCTCCTGCTGGTGTGGGGTGATGCCGTCAAGGAGCCGCTCCTGGTATGCCTGGTGCGATCGTTCCAGCTCGGCCGCGGCCCGCTCGCCGGCGGGGGTGAGCGCGGCCAGGGTGTAGCGGTTGTCCTCCGGGTCCAGGCGACGGCTGATCAACCCTTCGGCCTCGAATTCCTTGACCAGTCGGGTAATGCTCGCACCGTCGATGCCCAGCATCCGGCGCAGGTCGCTGTGGCTGGTCTCGCCGTCGCGTCGTAGCCGGATGAGCAGTTGCACTCGGTGGGGGCTCATGCCCACGTGCCGGGCAAATGTCAGCCGAAGCTCGGCGCAGGCGGCTCCGAGCTCACGGAAGAACGTGTCCTCAGGCGTCTCTTCACGCACCATCTCTTTATAGCGTCAACTCTTGAGGAGATCAAGAGATGCGCCGTTGCCCGGAGCGCAGGGACTGAGCGGCACGGTTATGACCGTTCCGGCCTGTCTGTCCAGAAATTTTCGGGCCGCTGAAATCGCCGGAGACGGCCGAACGCGACCTTCCCTATACCCCGGGTACCACCGCGCGGCGCGGCCCGCAGAATCGCTCACAGCGCGCCGAGCCTCAGAACGCCTGACTGGCGGCCTGCGCCTCGGCTTCCTCGTTACTCCCCCTGCCTGGGGTTCTCTCCACGTCAGTATTTTAAATCGCCATTTAAGCAACCTATCGTGGTAGGGTGATCGAGTCCGGCACCACCAGCCACGCATCCGCACGGGACGGCGCCCGATGAGCCACGACGACCCGCGACACGATCCGCCCGCCCTCGCCGTGCCCGCCGAGCCGGCCCCCCTGCCGCCGGGCCGCAACCCCTACCACGTCTACCTGGACACCCTGGCCGCCACCTCCCGCACCGTCATGCGCAGCCACCTCGACCGGATCGCCCGCCTGCTCGCCGCCGACACCGGCCACCCGGCCCCCGAGCAGCTCACCGGCGCCGACCTGGACTGGCACCGCCTGCGCTATGAGCACACCGCCCGCATCCGCACCCTGGTCGCCGGCCGTACCACCGGGCGCGGCCGGCCCCCCTCCCCCGCCGACATCAACCAGCACATCGCGGCGCTGCGCGGCGTCCTGGCCGCCGCCTGGCGGCTCGGCCTGATGACCACCGACGACTACCACCGCGCCCGCGACCTGCGGCCCGCGCCGGGCAGCCGCGTCGCCCACGGCCAGCACGTCCCCCGCGAGAACATCGGCGCCCTCCTGGCCGCCTGCGACGCCGACGACAACCAGCCCCTCGCCGCCCGCGACGCCGCCATGATCGCCGTCCTGGCCGCCGCCGGGCTCCGCCGCGCCGAGACCGCCGCCCTCGACCTGGCCGCCTACCGCCGCCGCGACCGCGCCCTGCGCGTCCTCGGCAAAGGCGACAAAGAACAAGACGTCCCCCTGCCCAGCTGGGCCGTCGCCCGGCTGGAGGCGTGGCTGGCGATCCGCGGCCACGCCCCCGGGCCGCTGTTCCCCCGCTTCCGCAAAGGCGGCCGCTTCACCCTGGACGCCCCGCACCTCACCGGCCAGTCGATCCAGGTCGTCATCGACCGGCGCGCCCGCCAGGCCGGGCTGCTGCGCGACACGCCCGCCTTCGGCGAGGAACGCATCCGCGCCCACGACATGCGCCGCACCTTCGTCGGCGAACTCCTCGACGCCGGCGTGGACCTGGCCACCGCGCAACGCCTGGCCCGCCACGCCAAACCCGAGACCACCTCCCGCTACGACCACCGCGGCGAGCGGCGGCTCCGCGAAGCCGTCGCCCAGGTGCCCCCGCCGAAGCCGGTGCCTCTGCGGGGCGGGCCCGGCGATGCCGCCTCCGGCCGGCCGTGATCCCCTGGGCGGCGCGTCCGGCGGTGCCATCCTCCTCCGCGCCCGGCCGGGGGCACGTCATGGCGAGATCCAGGAGCATGACCCGCGCTGATACGGCCGGCGCGTGCTCACCGCAACGAGGCTCAGCCCACGTCGAGGGGACCGATGACAGGCAAGATCGTCAAGCACAAGGTGCTGTGCTGCGTCGTTCGTGACGGACGGCTGCTGGTCTTCCGGCACAGCGACTCCAGCTATGAGGAGGTCGGGATTCAGGTTCCTGCCGGCAGCATGGCCCGGGGAGGCGCCAGAGGACGCCGTCCTCCGCGAGGCACGGGAGGAAACCGGTTTCACCCATTTCAGGATCGTCCGGAAGCTGGGTGAGGTCGCCTATGACACCTGCGACCGTACCTCGCGGGCGGTCACGTCCGGTCGCGGATCGGTCGGGATACCCGCGCCCACGTCGATGAACTGGGTGAGCCCCTCAACTTCGGCGAGATGCCGCACCGTCCGCAGCAGGAACCCCCGGTTGGCGCGCGCGAGCACGCCGATGTCGGGGAACACCGCGGCGACCTTCTCCGCGGCGTCGCGGTCGGCCGCCCAGTTGTCCTTGCCGTCCAGGTAGTAGTCATACATGCGGGCGGCGCTGGCCGTCGTGGGCGAGAAGTCGGGGGTGGTCTCGCTCGTCATGGTCACCTCGTCGACGGGGCCCAATGGGCCGGTAGAAGCGGGATAGGGGAAGGCAGGGAGGCCGGGGGCGGGAGACAACGCCACTCGCTGCGGACAAGGACGCGTTCCCTCCCTCCGGCCTCGAGGGAGGGCCTGCGGCCGGCGAGATCGGAGAACCGGCCGCAGGCCCTTGAAAGGGGGGTGGGTCGGCGGCTGCGCCACCGCCGATTCCCACCCCGCGCGGACGGGCCGCTGCTCCCCACCCCTGGGGGCGGCACCGTCCGAGACTTCGGCGATCAGGTGGGCTGCTCGGCCACGCACCCGAGCACCGTGACGGGGGTTCGCCTGTGGTCGTACTGCGAGGCGTGCCACTGCTGTACGGACACGACGCCTGGCGTCATCAGCGTCAGGCCCCCAGCCATGGCGATGTTGGCCACGTCGAGGGCGGTCCGGAAGTGCATGGGCAGGCCGGCGTCGGCGTAGATGCCGGTGAGCGAGCCCACGATGCCCCGGCTGGCGGAGTCGCTGGTGCCGTGCGTGAGGACCAGCCGGGACTTGGGCGGCATCGGGGCCATCAGGGTGGCCACGTAGGCCGCGGGGTCCTGTTCGTCGCCCATGTACTGCATGGTGTTCGGCAGGATGACGCAGGTGGGCAGCGAGGGCTTGAACTCGGCGCGGGCCGCGGGCAGCACCGCGGCGGCGTCGGTGACGTCACGGCCTCCGGCGGTGAGCACCCCTTTGGTGCTCGACCGCACGTGGCCGATCGCCGGGTAGGCCGGGTCGCTGCTGATCGTCAGCACCCGCACGTGCTCGTGGTCGGCGCCGAGGAAGGACGCGGCCAACTGGTAGATGGACTCCCCCGAAGGAGTGTCCCGGGAGAACACGAGGTTGCCGGGCGTCACGATCAGGTATTGCAGGATGCCGGCCTCGGCGGCGTGCTGGACGGCCCGCAGGATCATCCTGCGGACGTGGGCGGCGATCGCGCTGGCGGTGGGCAGGACGTCGGTGACCGCGCGGTGGGCATGTTCGTAGCGGATTTCGGCCGCGGGGTCCGGCGCGGTGTGCTGGAGGCCGAGCCAGTGGTCGGAGTGCGCTACGGATGAGGAGCAGGATGTGGTGTTCACGACGGTCCTTGGTCGGGTCCTGAAGGGGTGCGGCGTTGACCACGTTCCGTGGTTGCCATGGCACGTGATGATGGACCCAGCCGTCCGCTCGGAGAAGGGACCCTTGTCCCGGCTGACGGACAATTTCAACGCCTCCCTAGGACGATCGTCCCAGGGGGCGCTTGCTACTCCGGCCAGTACGTGGCGAGCTTGTCCAGGGTGTCGGTGTGGCTGCGTTCCTTCCGCCGGACCTCCTCGAACAAGGCCCGCGCCTGCACCTGGTGGCGGACGAACACCGGGGCACGCCGAGCTGCGGACAGCAGGACGCTCGCCGCGGCCTTCACGTGACCTCGCTCCATGTGGGCCTGGGCCACGTTCATGTCCATCCAGCCGCGCGAGATCGCCCACAGGTCGTCGGGGTTGACCTCGCGGGACGCGGCGAGCGCCTTGGCGGGCTCGTGCAGGGTCGTGTTGGCGTACAGCGCTTGCAAGGCGACGCTCGTGGGGCCGAACACCGTCAGGTAGATCGGGGTACGGCTCCCGAGTTCGGTCGCGGCGGCCTTGGCGGGCCGCAGGTACTCCGACACGTCCGTTCCGGTGGACAACGCCGGCGCGACGGCGGCCAGGAGCAGGTTGCCGTAGGCGGCGATCTGGTTCTTCGACCCGCCGTACTGAGGCCGGATCACGTCCGCCCCCTTGCCTGCGATCTTCTCCGCCTGCTCCACCCGAGCCTGATGCAGCAGCACCCATGACGCCGCCGAATGCATCGTGGCCCACAGCACCTGGTCATTGCTGCGGACCGCAGCCATCATCGCCCGCTCGACGGCCGTCCACGCCAGGTCGAGGCGTCCCATGTGCCCCATCAGGTAGGTGGCGATCTCGTACAGCTGGGCGAGCTCGGCGTGGGCTTCGGCGTGGCGGGCTTCGCCGATCGCGGCCGGAAGCTGGGCGATGACGGGTCCCCACTCCCCCCGCCAGTATCGGTCGCCGATGAACTTGAGCATCTGCTTCACGTCGGCGGTCGTCGCCGGTTCGCCGGTGTCGTCGTTCTCGAACCCTGGGAGCTGGTCGGGGTCGAGGAGGACATCCCGGACGGCTTGGATGCGTGCGCCGTCGCGGTCGGCGCCCATCCGCTCGGTCTTGCCGAGGAGAGTGGCCGGTTCGGCGTCGAGGGCATTGGCGATCTGCAGAACGGTGGTGCCGCGGGGGTTGCGGCGCAGGCCGTTCTCCAGCTTGACGATGGTTGAAATGTCCAGGCCGGCCCGGTCGGCAAGTTCCTGCTGGGAAAGCTTCTGCTCTTCCCGGAGCCGCCGGATCCTCTGGCCTATCGTGCTAACCTCCCCCATAAGGCTCCACGCCCTTCCTTGAAGTCCCGAATCACCTTCAGGTTACGGCGTGGGGCCTTTGCCATGCGCGGGTTTGGGCGGTTGTTCGCGGTCTGTAATCACGCGCGGCATGTCCGGCCAGATCGGCTCGACCTTCACGGCCTTGCCATCGACCACGCGAAGCTCCCAAAGGTCCTCAGCGCGATCGCCGCGGCGCCACAGCTGCGCTCCGCTGGCCGCGCCGGGATGAAGGTTCAGGTGGCCCTCCCTGCCATCACTGACTACCCGATCACCACATGGGACCTGACCACCGTGCGGGAGAACGTCACCGGCGGGGCGGGGCTCACCCACCTGCTCGCCGACGCCCGGCGCGTCCGAGCCACCACCAGTGCCGTCTGACCACCCCCGCAACCAGGACGACTGTCCTAGAGCTCCGGGGAAAAGCCACCCCTACAAGGACAGACGTCCCTTCCTTCGCCTCCGCGCCAGTGAGACAACGGGACGCAGGCGGAGGGACGTCACCGCTGCTGAGAGTGGCCTCCCTCCGCCCGGCAACCCCTTCACCGGACACTCCCCGCAGACGCATTCACCCTGCCAGGAGAGAAACGGAGGGCGCGTGACCACCGCAATGCCGCCCGGCTGGACCAGGCCCCGCCGAACCCCCGGAGGCCGCTACTTCAGCGACCGCGTCCACCTGTTCGACCCCAGCCAGGAAATGGCGGACTGCCTCAGCATCGTCCACGCCCCCGACCTCGACGCGCTCGCCACCCGCGCCGCCGATCTCGAACACCGCGCCCGCCGCGCCGCCAGCGGGCCTCTGCACTGAGGTGGAGAAGCAGGAACGACGGGCCCGGACCGTCATCTCACCCGCAGGTAGGACCGCCACCCGATGAAAGAGCATCTGACCCGCATCGGGCATATGACCGACCGCGCCATACCGTACGCCCTCCTGAGCATCGTGGCAGGGGACGTCGCCCGGATCGACCTGACGCGCCTTCCCGGCTGGGACCTGGCCGCCTGGCCGCTGACGTTCGCCACAATGGTCGCCATCGCGTGCATGATCTTCTTCCACGAAGGCCCTCTGTGCGCCGCATGCGTGAGGCGGTTCCCGCTGGACCCAGACCCTCTCGTGCAGCGGTACCGCCTAGCCCTCAAGGCGTTTCATTCCCGCTGGCTCCGCCTGGTGATGGCGATAGTCCTCATCGCCTACATCCCCGTCACCGTCATCAACATCATCTCCGGAGCAGACGCGCTCAACTCGTACCTTCGGATCCTGGCGTTCGACGCCGCCTTTGTGCTCCCGTCAGCGCTGCTCCTGCTGCTGCACTCCGTGCACACCCGCCTGTCGCTGTGGTGCCCCTGGTGCCGCCGCCGCGGCGGCGGGCGTGGACGAGGCGTCCCCGAGCCGGGGCCCTCCCATGGACGCTGGCCCCGCCCTCGGCGCCTGCCCCGTCTTACGCGGCGACGTCGACCCGCTGCGCGAAGGCCCGCAGCTCGGGGAGCGCGCCCCGGCGATCGACGCCCAGCAGCCACACCCTCCTGCGACGCTTCCGCCGGACCCCGCCGCAACTGACTTAGAAAGGGACGAAGGCCATGACCCGTGAACTCCTCGACGCGGCCCTCGAACCGATAGACACTCAGAGTATGCAGCCGGTAGCGAAGCTCGGCTTCTTCTGGGTGGACCTCACCCGCCTCTGCCAGCAGCAATGCACCCACTGCTACAACTCCAGCGGCCCGGACGGCACCCACGGCACCATGACCCGGCACGACTGGGAACGCGTCCTCGGCGAAGGCGCCGCCCTCGGCGCCACGATGGTGCAGTTCATCGGCGGCGAACCCACCCTCTACCCAGACCTGCCCCACCTGATCCGATACGCGCTCAATGCCGGCCTCCGGGTCGAGGTGTACTCGAACTTCGTCCGTGTCACCCCGGCGCTCTGGCGCACGTTCGACCAGCCCGGCGTACAGCTCGCCACGTCGTACTACAGCCTCGATCCCGCTCAGCACGCCGCCATCACTCGCCGGGGTACCCTGCCCCGCATCGAGGCCAACATCAGCGAAGCCGTACGGCGCGGTATCCCGCTCCGCGTCGGCCTCATCGACGTCCTGGACGGGCAGCATGTCGAGGATGCCCGCGACCGCCTCGCGCGCCTCGGCGTCTCGAACATGGACGTGGACCAGGTCCGGCTCCTCGGCCGCGCTTCCGTCCCCACCAAACCCGCCGACGCGTCGCAGCTCTGCGGGCGCTGCGGCGACGGCAGGATCGCCATCCTCCCAGATGGGACCGTGACCCCGTGCCCGCTCTCCCCTTGGCTGGTCGCCGGCTCCGTTCACGAGCAGCAACTTGCTGACCTCGCCGCCGAAGCCTCGCGCATCGCCGAGAACGAGATCGTTCCCGCGCTTCCGAACGCCTGCCGCCCCCCATGTGATCCGAGCTGCAAGCCCGGCTGCGACCCGGGCGTCGCCGACCCGGACGGCTGCAACCCCCGCGGCAAGTGCAACCCGAACGAGCCGTGCAAACCCCAGCTCGGCACCTGCAAACCCGACGTCAAACGCCGGTAGGAGCACGAACGTGACGACGAGCATCGACACCGGGCACGTCACCGCCAAGATCGACGCGCTGGGCGACTATCTCACCCGCGTCGGTGTGCTCCCCGCCGACGAGGCAGCAACCCGGATCTGGCGCACGGGACTCCACCACGTGCCCCGGCACCTGTTCGTGCCCACACGAGCGTGGGCTGAACCGATGGACGACCGGCCCGAACACGAGATCGACCGCGACCGTGACCCCGCCGGATGGTTGGAGGCGATCTACACCAACACCGCGATCATCACCCAGCGCGGCGACGGGACCGCGGACGTCGCCGACACTCACGCTGCACCCACCTCCAGCCTGTCGTGCCCGTACGTCGCGGCCGAGTTCCTCCGGCTGCTCGACGTCGAAGAGCACCACCGCATCCTGGAGATCGGCACCGGCACCGGGTGGACCGCCGCGATGCTCGCCTGGCACACCAGCGACGACCAGGTTGTCACCGTCGAGATCGACTCCGCCATCGCCGCCCAAGCCCAGCACAACCTTGCCGCCGCCGGCTTCTCCCCCACGGTCATCACCGCGGATGGCACCCTCGGACACCCCGAGCAGGGACCGTACGACCGAGTACACGTCACCTGCGGCGTGAGAGAAATCCCCTACGCGTGGGTTGAGCAGACCCGGCCCGGTGGCCTGATCGCCGCCCCGTACATGGTGGGCCGGTACGGCGAGCAACTCGCCCTGTACGTCCTAGACGACGGAACAGCAATCGGCCGGTTCAACGGCGGGGCGACGTTCATGATGATGCGGAACCAGCGGCCCGCCCGCCCCACATCAACGACCAGCGACGGCCACACTACGACTGGCCGCCTCAACCCGCGCACCATCCCTAGCGACTACCGACGCGGCTTCGGCCTCTACCTGTCCGGGTGCGTCCCCGACCTGATCTTGACGGGAGCAGGCTGGGAGCAGTTCAGCGACACCGAGTGGGGATGGCTCCTCCGGCTCCGCACTCTGGACGCCACCTCATGGGCGATCGCTGCCGCCAGTGCCGGCGACGCCGAAATCACTCAGGGCGGCCCACGGCACCTGTGGGATGAGCTTCAGACGGCCTATATGGACTGGATTCGCAGGGGCAGGCCCGGTCCCGATCGGCTTGGCATGACTGTCACGGAAGCTGGACAACTCCTCTGGCTGGATGCCCCCGGGAACTACGTGTAGAGGCGCTGGTAAGCAGCGAGCTGCACGGCCATAGGAGGCCGTACCGCCGAGCCTCTGCCCAGCGACGGCTCCCCTCGTCTCGTTACGCGGGGACGCCTACGCGTTGTGCGAAGGCCCGCAGCCCGGGAAGCGCGCCACGTCGATCGGCGCCCAGCAGCCACACCGTCATCCGGTGTACCGGAGGACGCCACCGCACCTCGGCCGGGGCGACCTGCTCCGCCCGCCGCAACGCCCGGAAACACGGCTCCGGGTGGCCCCACTGGTGGTAGGCACGGGCCACGTCGATCAGTAGCCGACCCTTCCGTTCGGCTGTGGGGACGTCAGCAAGGCGCAGCGTGCGCGCATGCCGGATCGCCTCCCCGTTGTCCCCGAGCACCTGAGCAACGGACACCTGGTAGAGACGCACCGAGCTGGGGCCTGTCATCAGGTGGCCGTACGCGTCATCACGTCCGAGACGGCGCGCGGCCTCGGTCGCCTCGACGAGAAAAGAGTTCGCGTCCGAACGATTCTGGTCCACGGCCGCGGTGAAGGCGGCGACCTGCATGAGCATGGCGTACATCTGAAGCTGCTCCCGGGAGGCGTGCGGCCCCGGCTCGATCTCGCCGGCCGCACGCACGAGCAGGTCACGGGCAGCCTCACGGCGGCCGCGGCGGCGTAGCACGGTCGCGAGCGCGCGGCGGGCGTCCGCGATCGTGAGCGGATCACCTGACTGCTCGGCCGCCTGGAACGCCCGATCGGCCGTGCTCCATGCGAGCTGGTCGTCGTTCCGTTTCACCGCGAGCGCCGACGCCACACCATAGGCGTCAGCGAGAACCGCGGCCGCCGCCGCGGCGTGGTCCACGTCCGCGTGCGCGCGCGTCGCCGCCGCGGTGGACAGAAGCGAAGGCAGGGCCGCAGCGAGACGGTCGTAGCGGGCGGCGGCGAAATCGGCGCGCGCCGAGGCCACGTTCCTTCGCACCAAGGTGAGTGGGACCGGTGCCGCCTCGCGAGGGAAGCCGTACACCAGGTTCTCCAGCTCGCCCAGGGCAAGCAAGGGCGCCGTACCCGCGCGCGCGGGCGCGGCCGGCAGCGACCCGAGCGCGGCTGCACCCGCCAGACCGGCCGCGCTGGACAGCACGTTGCGACGCTTCACCGGGTCCGCGACCTCCCGAGTCCGCTGGGCTCACGTCCCACAGTAAGCGCATGAGCCGGCCAGAGACCCCCGGGCGTGGTCAGGCGCTGCGGCGCAGGTGGCGGCCCATCCAGGTGGCGATCAGTTCGGCGTTGCGGCGTTCGCGGTCCGGGTCGCGCAGGTCGGCCTCGTCCACGGCCCACCGCTCCGCCTCGGCGTACTCCGGGTCACCGGGGCGCAGCGTCTCGACGGCGTCGCCGATGAGGCCGTCGCGTTCCACGGACAGCGGCACCAGGATCGTGCCGTCGGCGCGTCTGATGTACGGCATCCCTACCTCCCGACCGCTGTTCCCACACCGTACTGGCTATAGAACCATACCCACAGCATCTCGGCACGGCGGGCGTCCCGGTCGCACAGCCGCATCAGCTCCTCGGCCTCCCCTGCCGCGCACGCGGCGAACGCCTCCGCGAACAACTCGCGCGGGTGGTGGTAGCGGGGCGGCAGCGCGGGCCGCAGCATCCGGTGCAGCGCCCGCCAGTCCGGGTCGGACTCCGACCGCATCCCGCCGCCGCCGTCAGCGTGATCGAGGGCGTGCCCGATCTCGTGCAGCATGACGTCGCACGAATGCGAGGGCATGTCGCCGACGACGATGACGCCGTCCCCGTAACAGCCGGCCACCAGGTCCCAGGTGATCTCCGGCCGGGCCGGGTCGAGGGGGACGCCGCGCAGATATTGGCGTCCGTCCAGCTCGGGCACCCCCCCGGGGCCGACGTAGATGGCGCGCAGGTGCCCGGCGAGCAGATGGGTGAGGTGGGCGGGCAGTTCGGCGAGCCGGTCGACGGCGTCCACCAGCGGCTGGGACGGCCGGGTGCCCGGCGGCCACTGCCGTACCAGCAGCGGCTCCAGCTGGCCGACGTGGCGGCGGCCGTCCCGGGGCAGGGGGTGGGCGGTGATCGGGTGCGGCGGGCTGTACGGCAGGGGCGCGCCAAGGAAGTCGCGCCGATCCGGCCCGGACGGTGGGGGGATATCGGGCATGGCGCCGCTCAGCGTAGCGGCCCGGCCGAGCCGCAGCAGACCCGCCCGCCAACCGATTCCTGGCCGCGACGCCCGCCCTGCCGGGACGTGATCCGATCGGGCGTCTCGCGGGGACGGGAGCTGCTTCAGGCGACGCGGGACGGGACGGGCGCGACGCTCCTCCTGCTGAGCCATCACCACTCCACTGGGGGAGGCGGCCGCAGGCACCGCACCTCCGCGACCATCCAGGGAACGCCCCGGCGGACGCGGGGAGCAGGTCAATGGGGTCGACGTGCCGTGACGTCCTGGGGACCCATCCCCGCGTGCGCCGGGAGCAGCCGTTCGAGGGAGAGGGCACCTACGGTCCCCTGGGACCATCCCCGCGTGCGCGGGGAGCAGAGTACCGGCGACTCGTCCGGGAATCGGCCGTCGGGACCATCCCCGCGTGCGCGGGGAGCAGTCGGGGTCGGCGGCGTAGTAGTCGCCGTCGGCGGGACCATCCCCGCGTGCGCGGGGAGCAGCGATCGACACGAGACGAGCTTGTCGCACACATGGGACCATCCCCGCGTGCGCGGGGAGCAGGCCCTTTTCCTGAGTGACCCAACCCGGGGCCTGGGACCATCCCCGCGTGCGCGGGGAGCAGACTCCGCGACCTGCAGGTTTGTCAGCGGCCGGGGGCGTTTTCGAGCACTTTTGAAGGTTCGGACATCGAGGACACTACTTCGCGTCTTGGTCGATAGTCGTCGTGGTTGGCAGTTTCCGCTGCTCGGTCTGGGCGAGGTATCTCATTATGCAGGCGCCTTCTAGTCCACAGGTCTTCAGTGCCCACTGCACTGCCGGAGCTTCCAGCTCGCCCCGCTGCCGGCGCCATGAGATCAGGGCCTTCAACGTTGGTGTCCGCTCTGCTCCGTGGCGGCACTGGCCGCCCCACGGTATGGCCCGGTAATGCGAAGGGGCCCAGGTCAGCGGCCGGGATGGGCGGACTCGCCTGCCGCCTGGTCCGCGCCGAGCCAGGCCAGGCCCGCCTCGGCGGCTCTGAGCCGCCCTGCTCGCCCGGCATCCGGGCCTCGCAGCGCCCTCCCCCACCGGAACAAGGTCCACGCCGCCACCAGCCCGTCCGCCGCCCCAAACGGCGCGCCATTCCAGGCGGGGAGTCCGGCGAGCAAGGCCTGCGCCCGCGCGGGAGCATGCCCCGCCTCGATGAGCCTCGGCCCGAGCAGAGCGAGTTCCACCCATGGCGCTCCGGCACAGGCGAAGGCCCAGTCCAGCAGCCACAGGGAGCCGTCCTCGCCTCTCCGCAGGTTTCCCGGGTGCAGGTCGTAGTGCAGCAGCGCCGACCCGGCCAGCACCGACCCGTCGAACCTGGCCAGCGCCGTCTCGCACACGTCCCGCTGCGGCTCCGGCAGGGGGCATTCGGCCAGGACCCGCCGGGCCGCTCCAAGCAGCACCTGCGCATGGCCGGCTACGGGGGGCGCCCCGGCGGGCGCGGCGACCTCGCCGAGCCGGGCGACGGCGGCGAGCACCCGGGGCAGGTCGGGGGATTCGGGTGCCAGGTCCGCGTCCCGGCCCGGCACGTGGTCGAACACCAGCACCGCCCACCCCTCCGCGTCGGCGGCGGCGCGCAGCGCGGGGGCGGGCACCTGCGGAGGCAGCGACCCGGCGGCCCACGCTTCTCGCGCCAGCAGCCGCGCCGCGCCCGGCTGCCCGGGCGGGCAGGCCTTGGCGAACATGGTGCGGCCGCCCGCCAAGTGCAGGCGGGCGGCCAGGCCCGGCATCAGGCCGCCGACGATCGGGTCGGATCCCAGGACGGGCCCGATCTGGTCCTCGACCGTACGGCGCGCCCGCGTGGGCAGGTCACGCCACAGGGGCGATGGCACCGGTCGGCGTCTCCTTCGGGCTGGGGCTGTCGTAGCACCCAGCATGATGCCGAGATTGATCGGATGCTGGATCTGGTCCGCCGTGGCGCCCGCGCGAGTCAACTTTGGTTGACGAACGGCTGGTCGTCAACCTAGGATGACCGCATGGAGGCCGACCGCATCACAAGGGGCGCTCGGGCGGCAGACGCCGCCGACCCGATCAGGTCGCTCACCGCCATCGCCGAGCTCCGCCGTGAGACGGCGCGCTTGGAGACGGTGGCGGTGGGCCGGGGACGGACCCGCGGCGACGTCTGGACACAGATCGCCGCTGCTCTGGTCATCAGCGAGCAGGCGACACACGAGAAGTACGGCGGCCGGGGCCTGTTCCGCACCCAGGAATAGCCGACAGAGACCACAACGGACGTCAGCGTTCACGGCTCGACGTTCCGATACGCGCTGCCCGGAAGCGGGTCCGGGCAGCCGGCGAGGAGGACGAAAATGGCGGCGCCATCAGTGACACGAGACGCTCTCACGGTCGCCGTGACGGCCAATCTGCCGGTCATCTTGTGGGGTGCGCCGGGGACCGGGAAGACGTCCGCGGTGACCTCCCTCGGCGCGGCCGCCGGCCTGCCGGTCGAGGTGGTGGTCGGCTCGATCCGCGAGCCCAGCGACTTTTCCGGGCTGCCGGCGCTGCGTGACGGCAGCACCTGGTTCGCGCCGCCACGATGGGCCGAGCGGCTGGCCGCCGAGGGCGGCGGCTTGCTGTTCCTCGACGAGCTGACCACCGCGCCGCCGGCCGTGCAGGCAGCCATGCTGCGGGTGGTGCTGGAGCGCACAGTCGGCGACCTGGTGCTGCCGGACGAGGTGCGGATCGTGGCCGCCGCCAACCCGCCGGAACAGGCCGCCGACGGCTGGGACCTGTCCGCGCCGCTGGCCAACCGGCTCATCCACCTGAACTGGACGGTCTCGGCCGAGGACATCGCCGAGGGCTTCGCCGGCGGGTTCCCCGCACCCGAGTTCAGGGTGAAGGACACGGCCGGGCCCGCCGAGGTGGCCGGCGCGCGGGCCCTGGTCGGGGCGTTCCTGCGGGTGCGGCCGGAACTCGTGCTGACAGTGCCCGACAGTCCCGACCGGGCGGGTCGCGGCTGGCCCAGCCCGCGCAGCTGGGAGATGGCCGCACGGGCGGTCGCCGCGTGCGAGCACCTGGGCGCCGGCGAGGCGGTCCTGGCCGAACTGGTGCTCGGCGCGGTCGGTGAGGCGGCCGGGTTCGAGCTGCTCTCCTGGCGCCGCAACCTCGACCTGCCCGACCCGCAGACCCTGCTGAACGACCTCCAGGCCCGCCTGCCCGAACGCCTCGACCGGCTGCATGCCCTGCTCGGCGCGGTGGTGGCGTACGTCCAGGCGGACGGCACGGCCGACACGTGGGAGCGGGCGTGGGCGGTGGTGGCCCGGGTCGCGCGCACCGCGCCGGACGTGGCGGCGAGCGCGGCCCGATCGCTGGCCCGCTCCCGGCCCGAGGGCGCGGCCCTGCCCAAGACGATGCTCGAACTCGCGCCGGTGCTGCGCGCCGCCGGGCTCATGCGATGACCGCCGACGGCCCCCGCGCTCCCGCCTACGAGGAGGCGGTGCGCGCCAGGATCGCCGCCGCGCGGCTGTGGGCGGCGCACCGGGCGCCGTACCTGGCCTCGGCCGTCTTCGCCCTCAACCCGGTCATCCTGGAACCGGCCCTGGACGAGGACACCGGCGCGCCCGTCGCCGACCCCCAGTTCCGCGCCTTTCCCGCCGACACCCGGTGGAACCTGTACGTGGAACCGGGCACCGCGCTGGCCACCCCCGTCGAGGAGGCCGGCTGGTGGATGCTGCACCAGGTGGGTCACCTGGTGCGCGGCCACGCGGCCCGCTCGCCGGTACGGCCGGCGCCGGGACAGGAGGTGGGGCCCGCCGCCGGCGTGGTCCGCGACGAGGAGGCGCACCGCTGGAACCAGGCCGCCGACGCCGAGATCAACGACGACCTGGAAGCCGAGGACCTGCGCGGCCCAGCTGGCGTGGTGTCGCCCGCCGAGCTGGGTCTTCCGGCCAATCGCACCGCTGAGGAGTACGTGCCGATGATCGACGTGCTGGCCCAGGCGATGGACCGCGGCGGGCGGGCGCTGGCCGAGGCGATCGACTGCGGCAGCGCCGTGGACGGGCAGGAGCGCACGTACGAGGGCGGCGGCTGCGGCGAAGGGCTCACCCAGCTCGACCGGGAACTCCTCGAACGCTCCATCGCGGCCGGCATCCAGGATCGGATCAGCGCGCGCAGCGAGGTGCCGTCAGGGTGGCGCCGCTGGGCCGAGGAGCGCGTGCGCCCCTCGGTGAACTGGCGGGCCCGCCTGGGCGCGACGGTCCGGCGCGGGCTGAGCACGGTGGCCGGGCAGGTCGATTTCAGCTATCGCCGCCCATCGCGCCGCGTCGGCGCGTACACCGACATCGTGCCGCCGTCGATGGTGCGCGCGGTCCCGGACACGGTGCTGGTGATCGACACCTCCGGCAGTGTTACCCGCGACGTGCTGAGCCGGCTGCTGGCCGAGGTGAGCGGGATCATCGAGAGCGTGGCCGGTCCCCACCGTCGGCTGCGGGCGTTCTGCTGCGACGTCCGCCCGTACCCCGTCCAGGTGGTGCGCCGGGCGAGCGACATCGAGCTCGCCGGTGGCGGCGGCACCGACATGCGGGCCGGCATCGCCGCGGCGATGGCCCTGCGGCCCCGGCCCGACCTGGTCATCGTGCTGACCGACGGCGAGACGCCGTGGCCCGAGCAGCGCCCCGCGGCGCATGTGGTGGTCTGCTTGATCGGCGACGGCGGGCACGCGCCCGACTGGGCGTCCGTGGCCCGCATCCCGGCGGACGTGCCACCGCGAGTGCCTGCGAAAGGAGAGTCATGACAACGGGCTACGCCGACGAGCCCAGCCCCGAGCCGCTGCACGAATGGCGGCAACGCGGTTTCACCATCGCCGAGGCCCGGCAGTGGCTCGAGCACGGCTTCTCCATCAACAACGCGGAGCGGTGGCGCAGATCCGGCGTCTACACCGGCGCCGACGCGCGACTGTGGCGCACCGCCGGAGCCACTCCGTACACGGTGGATCTGTGGCTGCGGGCCGGCATGACCCCGCGGGACGCGGTGAAGTGGCGCGAGCTGGGCTATTCGCCCGAGGAGGCGGCCGATCGGCACCTCGCCGGGGAGCGCCCGCACCCGCGCGGCCGGCTGTGGCGGCTGCTGCACCGGGGCGAGGAACCGGGTGAGGCGCTCGCCGACGAGGAGCGCTCCGGCAGCATGCGCCAGCTGCTGCGCGCCGGCATCCCGGCGGGCCGGGCGCGCTCCTACGTGGAGGCGGGCTGGACGGGCGCCGACGCGGTGGAGTGGGCGAAACGCGGCATCGAGGCGGGACAGGCACGGGTCTTCGAAGCACTCGGTCTATCCGCCCGCGAGGCCGAACGGGTGCTCGCTTCGGGGCAGGACGCTATCTCCCTGATGACGGCGTTCTGGCGGGCCGGGGTGCCGATCGACGAGGTGGCGGCCTGGTGCGCGGCGGGCTTCACCGCCCAGGAAGCGGCTCGGATGCGGGCCGAGGGCACCGACGTCGAGCAGGCCAAGGTGCTGCGGGCACTGACCGAGGGCGACGAGCCCTGACCCGGAAAGGAACAGAAGCATGAGCCGCTCCGGAGTTGCGCTCCCGCCGAGGGCGACGAGAGGCACGACATCCTCAAGCAGGCCATCCGCAGCTACTACATCGCGCACCTGAGCGGTCTGTGGCCCGACGCGGCCAGTGCTGGCCGACGCGAAGCAACCGCGCAAATGACACGGCGTGCGCGGGGAGCATGCGATGGCGCTCGTGCCGAGCACCGTCGTCTCGGGACCATCCCCGCGTGCGCGGGGAGCAGGCCGTGCAGACCATCCTCACGGGCCTCGTGGCGGGACCATCCCCGCGTGCGCGGGGAGCAGCTCCTGGCAGCGGGCGACGGTGTCGTCGGCCAGGGACCATCCCCGCGTGCGCGGGGAGCAGACGATCGACGTGCTCGACACGCGCAGGGTCAGGGGACCATCCCCGCGTGCGCGGGGAGCAGACTCCGCGACCTGCAGGTTTGTCAGCGGCTGGGGGCGTTTTCGAGCACTTTTGAAGATTTGGACATCGAGGGCACTACTTCACGTCTTAGCCGATAGTCGTCGTAGGTGGAAGTTTCCCGCTGCTCGGTCTGGGCGAGGTATCTCATTATGCAGCCGCCCTAAAGGTTCACCGTGCAGGTCTTCTGTGGCCGCTGTGCGGCTGGAGCTGCCAGCGCGACCCCGCTGCCGGCGCCATGATCGGCCAGCTCAGCGCTTGCAAAGTTGGTGCCCGCTCTGGGCGAAGGTAAATGAGGAAGCCGTATCTGGGCGGGGCACGCGCCTTCTTCCTGTTCCAGGAGTTCACGCGGGGACGCTGGAAGATGTGGGTCCACCTGCCGGGAGAGAAGGGGTCGCGACCGACCGTGGAGGCGCTGTCGCTGGAGGACGGCCAGTTCAGGCGGACCTCATCCTGAAGGACTTCCTCATGCTCCTGGGCGACCCGCCGCCCACGCTCGTGCGGTGCCCCTCTAGACCGCGGCGGCGTGGTTGCCCTACACCAGGACGGCGGTCACGCCGCAGCGTACAGCCCCTGCGGGCACCGTCCCTTCCCCGGGTGCTCAGGCAAGGCTCCTAGAACGGGCCCTTGATCCCGATCCACTGCAGAGTGACCCGCAGCTCCTCACACGGGTCCTGGACGGCCTTCGCAGGCTCTACACCGCGCCGGGTTCGTCTGCCGTGCGGGTCGAGGGCGCGGATGGCGATCTTGAACAGGTATTCGGCGACCCTCGCGCCCCGCCATGTCCGATGGCGGGGCGCTCGGGCGTGACGAGTCAGACGCCGATGCCTGCTTGCATCGTGACGGTGGGGCTGATCAGGACGCCATCGAAGGCGTCGGCGATCGGCATGGTCATGGTGCTGCTCTGCGTGCGGATATGGGTGAGGTTGAGGAGTCGCTCGGAGTGGCGGGCGTGGCGCAGGTCCACCAGGGCCAGGCCGATTCCGGCATCCAAAGCGGCGGCTTCGACGCTGTTGGGCTCCGGCGGTGCGAGGGCGGTGTCGGCGATGGTGAAGCCGAGGGCGGCGTCGGGATCGGGATACATCTCGATGGTGTGATCAGCGGTGCTGGTGAGCGCCAGCGCGACGTAGTCCTCACCAAGCGCGCGGTCCAGGTGCTGTCCCATCGGCAGGGTAGTGAGGTGGCCGTCGTACGCCACCGGGTGTTTTTGGATGTGGTTGTTGTGAGCCGCCAGCACCATGCGGGTGCCTGGGGCGGAGCGAGACAGGTGCCACAGCACCGATTCGGCCATGTACCGGTCTCGCACCGACAGGTCGGCGAGCAGAGCCGATCCGTCGAACAGGGCGGCCATGCCGCGCAAGGTGTCGTCGGTGTGAAGTGCGGCCTCTAGCCGCCAGAATGCCGCATCGTAGTGGTCTCGATCGCTGCGGGAGACATATAGCGGTTCCAGCGCTCGGAAGCGCAGCTTCAGGCGCGTCAGCGCCGCGGTCAGCGCGTCCTGCTCGGCGGTGCCGAGTTTGGCCCAAGCGGGAGCGGCCGAAGCGACGGATCCGCCGGCGATTCGCTCGGCCATGGCGATCGCGGACTCCGCTACGGGCAAGATGTCAGGGTCGATGTCGCGCAGGTAGGCGGCCACCGGGATCAGCGCGGGCAGCAACGATCCGCCGGCCTGAGGGACATCGATGCCGGCGAAGCGCACCGGACGGCCCGACGTGGTGTTGTGCCGGCGTATGTAGCGCAGGAGATCGCCGTGGCCCCAGGAGTCGGCGGCCTCGTTGATCTGGGCGAGGTCTGTTTCGTCGCCAGCGCCCTGAACCCACGGGTCCAGGGTCAAGCCTTCGCTGAAGCCGGATTCGTGGGCGAAGACCGTGAATCCGCAGCGTTCGGCGAGGAAACGCAGGATGCGCTGCCGGGCCAGGGTGAACTCGTGGATGAAGTGGGCGTTCTCGCCGACAGCGACGACTCGGGCCTCACCGATGATGTCGCGCAGCGGCTCTAGGTCGTCCAGCGGGGCGTCAGGGTCCAGCGTGGTGAGGGGCACCGCATGGCCGGCGAGCCAGTCGGTGGACGCGTTTCGGCCATTGATGTTCGAAGGCATGATGATTCGCTCGTCTCTCGGATGACACGATGCATGAGACAGGGGCACCGATACGGGAGCGGAACGCAAGTCCGGAGGCCCTTGATGGGCTGGACAGCGTCAGCACCGGTGTGGTCGCTCGGACCTTCACCGGGTGGTCAGTCACTCCCTCAGAAGCGCATCAAAGAAACAAGCTGCCAACGGCCATACCAAGATCGTACAGCAAGCCGTGATGACGGCAGAACGATAGGGGCGGCGGCCGGGCGGGTTCCCGCCCCACGCCGCAAGATCAACATCGGTGTCCTGGCCGCTTTCGCGAAGAACTCGGCCCGCCCCAAGAGTGGCATGTGATCTACAGCCTCGGGCAACGCTGCTACTACGCCTTCGCCCTCTGGCCGACTCACACACCCGTCCGCGTCCACAGCTACGACCCTGACGAACTGGTGACGCTGATGCGCGAGGCTGAATCCGCCCACATCATGCAGGCCACTCCATGGATGCTGTGATGCAGTTCTCCGGCCCTCGGCAGCCTGACTGGGGCGCTGTCGGAGCGCCGGCACCAGAGCCTGTCCTGGAGCAGAGGGGCCTCATACCGACCCCCGGTTCGGGCATGGGCCCGATCCTCCGGCAGGACGATCCCGAACTCCTCGCCGCCTCTCGGGCGAGCTCCGCAGGCTCTACACCGGGCCGCCCTAACCACAATCGAACAGTTCCATCGTCCGACAGCACACCACTTTGACAGGAACTTCATGTCCAACCCGCTCCGCAACTCCCAGGATCCCGTCGAGCTCCGTGACGCCCTCGCCGACGAACTCATGAAACGAGGCATGATCACCTCGCCTTCGGTGGAGCACGCCGTACGGACCGTTCCGCGCGAGCAGTTCGCCCCCGAGGGGACGCCCTTGGACGAGGTCTACGCCCCGGACAAGGTGCTCATCACGAAGCGGGACGCGAACGGTGCCGCGATCTCCTCGATCTCCGCCGTGTACATTCAGGCGCGGATGATCGACCAGGTCGAACCCGAGCCCGGCATGCGGGTACTGGAGATCGGGTCAGGTGGCTATAACGCGGCCCTGATCGCGGAGGTGGTCGGCCCGACCGGGCGGGTCATCTCGTTGGACATCGACCCGGAGGTGGCGAACCGGGCCAGCGCCCGGCTGGAGGCGACCGGGTACGGCCGCCGTGTCGAGGTCGTGGTCGGCGACGGTGAAGAGGGGGACCCCGAACGCGCCCCCTTCCACCGCATCATCGTGACGGCCGGCCTCTGGGACATCCCGCCCGCCTTGCTGGCGCAGTTGGCCCCGGGCGGGCGCATCGTCTTGCCGATGAGGATGCGCGGGGTCACCCGCACTATCGCGTTCCGCCGCGGAGGCGGCCACCTGGCGAGCACCTCGACGGAGGTCGCCGGTTTCGTGCCCGTTCAGGGTGCCGGCGCGCACCCTGGGCAGGCCATCCATTTGCCGGACATCCACGGGGACATCACGCTCGAGTTCGAAGACGGCCTGCCCGAGCAGAGCGCGGCCCTGCTAGACAGCGTCTTCTCCAAGGGCGCCACCGAGGTGTGGACCGGCGCGACGGTGAAGCACGGCGTCTCCTTCGCGGATCTGTACCTGTGGCTCGCCTGGTACCTGCCCGGGTTCTGCAAAGTCGCCACCGACGTGGAGGAGAGCCGACTCGGCAAGCGGTACAAGACGTGGTTTCCGTTCGGTTCCTGCCAGGGCGATTCCTTCGCCTGTCTGGCCGCTCGCCCCGCGCTGGACGGCGAAGGCGTCGAGTTCGGCGCCCGCGGCTTCGGCGAGCACGCCGAGCAAGTCGCCGCCTGCTTGGCCGAGCAGATCCAGGCGTGGGACCGGGGGCCGCGCCACACCGAGCCGACGTTCGCGTACTGGCCCAACGACGCTGACCTCTCCCAGATGCCCCAGGACGTGGCCGTGCTGAGGAAGAAGCACGGCCTCCTCACGATCTCCTGGCCCCGGACGGAGTGACCCGATGCACCCCGCCCTGACCGAGGCCAGGACCACCACCCCCCACCCCGAAAGGAGACTGATCCGATGTCGCCCCTGACCCTCGACGTTCCGGCACAGGAGCCGCCGGCCACGGAGGACCCGTACGCGCTGGACCTGGCCATCGTGGAGGCCACGACCCCGCTCCCGATGCTGATGTGCGACACCAGCAACGGGTGCGGCAGCACCTGCTCCACCTCGGCGTGCTCCACCAGCGCCAACGACCCGGTCTAACCACACCGGACCCGCCGCCGGCACCAGCCGACCGGTGCCGGCGGCCCGGCCGACCAGGAGACAGACCGTGCCCCTCACCCCCCTCTACCAGCACGCCGGCCTGGTGCTGGTGCGCGCCACCACCGACCCCGGGGACCTGCACCCCCCGCGCTTCGACCTGTCCGACCCGGCCGCCATCGCACAGGAAGGGCTCGCCTGGCTGACCAAGCTGTGGTCCCGCAGCGATGTACGGCGCGCGCTGACCCTGGCCAGCCCCGCCCTCGCGGCCCGGGCCGGGCGGCTCGTCGACCCCGACGCCGGGCCGGCCACGATCACCGACGTACGCCGCGCCATCATGAGCAGCGCCGCCTACCTGCTGCGCTGGCAGCGGCGGCCCACCCCCTTCGGCCTCTTCGCCGGCCTGGCGGCCGCCGCCATCGGTCCCGCCACCGCGACCATCGGGACCAGCCACGAGCCCCGCGTCCGCCCCGATGCCGAATGGCTCACAAGGCTGATCGACCAGATCGAGCAGGACCGGCACCTTCGCGAGCGGCTGGCCGTTGTCGCCGACAACACCGGCGTCGTCCGCGGCGGCCGCCTCATCGTGGCGCGGTGCGCGCCGCTCGGTTCGCGCACCGCAGGCCCGCTCTCCGAGGTCCACGTGCGGCTGTCGCCGCCGGTGCGGTACGCGCTGGACGCCGCCGCAACCCCCATCGTCTTCGAGGTCCTGGCCGCGCAGATGGTCGCCCGCTTCCCCGGCGCCGACCCGGCCGCGCTCCACGACATCCTGCACGGTCTGATCGACCACAGCGTCTTGATCACCAGCCTCCGCCCGCCGATGACCGCGCCGGACCCCTGCGCAACGTCATCGCCGCCGCCCGCGCCGCCGGCGGCGAGCAGCTCGACCGAGGTCCGCTCCGGCCTGCCCGGCTGCATGGAGCGGCCGTGCGAGCGCGTGGGCCTGGCCGAGGCCAGCGAGCCGATCTGGATACTCGGACTGCCGCTCCATCCATGCCGAGGCGAACGTGCTGCTGTACGCGGGCCGCGACGACACCAGGGACGCCACCCTCTACACGAGCCGCGCGCCGTGCAGCTCGTGCATGAAGCTCATCCAGGCATCCTGCATCCGGCTGGTCGTCTCGCCCGGTCCCCCACTACATCCACCTGCGAACACCGCCCCGCCGTGTCTCACGGCGGGGCTTCTTTCTTCTCTCTGCCCGGACGCCACTCGTGACCCTTGACCGCATATCCGAATCCGTTCACGCTCGCGATGAGGCCACAATGCGGCACACCCAAGGCATCGGAGGAGATCATGCGGCTACGCTTCCTGGTAGTCGACCCGAACACGCAAGGCGACGACTGCCCAGCCATGCAGGTGAACGAGGAGACCGGAGACCTCGCGTTCGTAGGCGAGACGATCACGGACCCCGACGCACTCACGCAGTTGTCCGCCAGCAGCGGGATCAAGGAGTCGGAGACCGCGATCCTCATCCCAGCCCGCATGCGGAAGCTCATCCTGGAGGCACTACGTGAACTCGAAGACGATCCCACCATTCCATGAGCTGATCGCATCCACCACGCGTAGCGCGATTCACCTGGAGATGCGCGACACCTACACGCCCAACGAGCCCAGCTTCCTTCGATGGAAGGAGACAGGCGAGGTCGCCGTCGAGGAGTTCTGGTCGGACTGGAAAGCACTCGTCCGCGCCACCGTCACGCGAGGCGTCACCATACGCCGGGCCCGCATCGTCTCCGAACCCATCACCGACTTCATCCGGCTGGAGTACGAGATGACCGGGCCACTCAACGTGGCGGCTGGGGAGCAGGTGCGGTGGCTGCCCCGGCGCCAGGCGTCCGATCTGGCCCTGCCCGGGAACGACTTCTGGGTGTTCGACGACAAGCTGGTCAGGTTCGGCCACTTCGCCGGCGACGGAACCTTCACCGAGCACGAACTGCGCGACGAGCCGCACGTTATCCAGCTCTGTGCCACGGCGTTCGAGGCCGTCTGGGAACGGGCAATCGACCACTCGGAATACAAGCCGCTCTAGCCCTACAGCAAGACGCATCACCGTGCCCACCCAGCCCAGCTCCTCGATCCAGGAAGCTCGCCGCGCGCTCGCCAATCGGCTGCGAGAGATCCGCCAGGACGCCGAACTGACGGCGCTCGCCCTCGCCAAGGCGGCGGGGTGGGAACGGACCAAAGTATCCAAGATCGAGCATGCGGCCCGGCCGCCGTCCGTGGCCGACATCCGCACCTGGTGCCGCGTCTGCGGCGCCGAAGACCAGACCGAAGACCTGCTCGCTGCGCTCCGCGATGTGACCGGCAAGTACGTGGAGTGGAAGCGACTCCAGCGCGGCGGACTGCGACGCCTCCAGGAACAGCGCACCCGCGTTATCGAGCAGGTACACGAGTTCAGGATTTACTCCTCCCAGCTCGTCCCCGGACTCCTCCAAACCCGGCAGTACGCCAGGGCCGTTCTGGCGGTGGTGAACCGACAGAACCAGAGCACCCGCGACGATCTGGACGAGGCCGTGGCCGCTCGGACGAGGCGAGCCCGCCTCCTGCATGAGCCCGGCCGACGCTTCGCCTTCGTCCTGGAGGAGGCCGTACTCCGCTACCGCCTCGGGGGACCGGAGGTGCTGGCCGGCCAGCTCGAACACCTGCTGGCTGTGATGCACCTACCCACCGTCTCCCTGTCCGTGATCCCCTTCACCGTCTCCAGGGATGCCTTCACGCTCGCCAACTTCTCCATGTACGACCAGTCCGAGGTCCGCGTCGAGCTGTTGTCGGCCGCGGTCAGCGTCACCGCGCCCGCCGAGATCGCGATGTACCAGACCGAGTTCGCGGTCATGGCGCGCATGGCGCTCGCCGGCCAGGCCGCGCGTGAGCTGATCACCAGCGCCTTGGAGGATCTCGGCTGAATTCGCATGCCACATTCGGGCACACTCGTTGAGCTGGCGAAACCCGGACTCCTACCGTCGTTGCATGGCCACGGACACGATGCGAGAGATCAGCAGACAGCAGGATGAGCCGGAGGCCGGCTTCTGCGAGGTCTCCGAGGAGGTCGCCCAGGAGCACGCGGAGCGGCTGGATGCTCTGGGCGAGGTTCTGCGGGGACATGGGCTGAGGACGCTGCTGGTGCGCCGGGTGTGTCTGAACATGCGGGTCGAGCAGGCGTGGGGGTGGGCGCGGTACGGCCGTCCCGAGCTGATCGTGGCCGGGAGGGACAGCGTGGCCAATCACGCGGCCTGGGTCGGCGTCCTGGACACCCCCGACGGGCCCTTCTTCGTCGCACACCCGGCCGATGAGCGGTTTCCGCGAGTGCAGGGGCCGGTCACGGACCCGATCGGCGTGGCGGACGGGGTGGTCCAGATGGTCCAGGCGATGGCGGCGCAGGCTGGGGAGGTGGCATAGGTGGTGAGGAAGGCACCGAAGGCGCGGGAGGTTCTGGGGGACGCGCAGATGGTGGCCGCGCTGTCCCGTATCGAGTGGCGGGTCCGGCGGGACGGGGACGCCTCGCCCTCGTACTCGGGGTATCTGGGCGGGGCGCGCGCCTTCTTCCTGTTCCAGGAGTTCACGCGGGGACGCTGGAAGATGTGGGTCCACCTGCCGGGAGAAAAGGGCTCGCGACCGACCGTGGAGGCGCTGTCGCTGGAGGACGGTCAGCATCAGGCGGACCTCATCCTGAAGGACTTCCTCATGCTCCTGGGCGACCCGCCGCCCACGCTCGTGCGGTGACCCTCTAGGTGGTGTTTCATAAGGCGTTGAGCCAGTGGTTGATTGCGGCGATGATGACGACGGCTTCGAGCGTACGGCGAGTTTGTCGTAGCGGGTTGCCATGCCGGGGTTGCCTTTGCGCAGGTTGATGCCTCGCTCCACAGCATGGCGCAGCCGGTAGAACATGGGGTCGAAGGCGGGAGGCCGGCCTCCCTTCGACCCCTTGGCCCTGCGGTGGGCGTCCTGGTCGGTCTTGCTGGGAATCCGGAACCATCCCCGCGTGCGCGGGGAGCAGGGCGGGACGCCGATCCTCGAAGACGGCATGGAGGGACCATCCCCGCGTACGCGGGGAGCAGTCTGGGCTCGTTCGGAGTCCATGGCAGGCTCCCGGACCATCCCCGCGTGCGCGGGGAGTAGTGTGAGACAGGGTGCGCGACACCACCCGGGCGGGGACCATCCCCGCGTGCGCGGGGAGTAGGCTTCGCGGCCTGCAGGTTTGTCAGCGGTCGACGGCGTTTTCGAGCACTTTTGAGAATTTAGACATATGGTCCGCTACTTCGCTTTCTCGTCGATAGCGGTCGAGGGTGGTGGGTCTCCCGCTGCTGCCCTGTTGGGGCTTTTTCTCATTGTGCAGGCATCCTCGGGCTTGCTTGGCCGTGTCAACGGGACTTTTCGGCTGTGCTTGTCCTGATCGTGGTCGTCGATGGCGGGGCGGGGTGGTGATGGTTAGAGCGCACCCAACCCGGGTGCGCTCTTTCGTTTCGGGGTCTGGGGGCTCAGAGCCGGGCTCGGGGCTGGTGGGGCTTGGTCAGTCGTGGTGGACGGGGGCGGCGCCGGAGGTGAGGAAGGTGAGCCGGCGCAGGTAGCGGCCGCGGAAGGCGGTGCTGCCCGAGGCGTTGTCGGCTCGGATCAGCGCGGCCTTGTAGACGCCGTGGAAGGTGAGGTGGCCGGAGTCGGTCCGGGCGTGGATCAGCGTCGCGCCGTAGCGGCCGCGGAAGGTGACGTCGCCGGAGGTGGTGCGGGTGTCGAGGGTGCGCGGGAGGCTGGCGTGGACGTCGATGCGGCCGCTGCCCGAGGACAGCTCGACGTAGCCGGAGACCTTGCCGGCCTGGATGGGGCCGGTGGCCGTGCGAACGGTCAGCTCTCCTTCGCCGCGCCGCACGCGGACGTTCCCGCTGGCCGTGTTCAGCTCGGTGCGCCCGGAGGTTCTCCTGACGTCGATGGCGCCGGTCTCGGTGTACACGCGGGTCGTTCCCGCCGTCCGGCCGAGGCGGACCTGCCCGTCCTCGGTCACCAGGTCGCTGGTGCCGGCGAGCCGGGAGATCTGGATGTTCCCGGCGGTCGTGCGCAGGCGGGTGTCGCGCAGCCGCCCGGCCGTGATGTCGCCCGCGCAGGTGAGGTCGGTCCGCACGTCTGCCGGGATCGTGATCGTGGTCGTCATGCGGCCGCGGGCGTTCTCCTGCGCGCGGGGAATGATCAGGCTCGCCGCGCCGTCGCAGCGTTCCAGAACGGCCGCGGCGGCGGCCGGGACGAAGTCGCCGGTGGCCGTGATGCGCACCTCGATCCTGTCTTCCGCCGCATCGGCCGTGGTGATTTCGACGTCGCCCGCGCGGACGTCGCCGTACAGGAACCTGGAATCCAGGCCGGACACGGTGAGAGTGGTGCGCATTCCTGCTCCTTGGTGGTTCTGGGTTGGTCGGTCCTGGCGGGACACCGTGAGGGCTCGGCGGCGCACGCCCAGACGGCCCGGCCTGCGGCGATGAGGTGGGTGCCCGCCCGGCCGGCGCTGGCGGGAAACGCGTCCTTTTTCGCCGGCCTGGCCGATCGAAACGGCTGAACGATGAATAGGGCGTGCTCGTAATCGCGTGAGCTGGAGGCGGGACCGCGAATATTCGGAATTCGCCGGGCGTGCTCGCGGATTGTTTTCCTTGCGGTTTTCGGATGTTTCCGACTTTCAAAGTCAGCCGCACTTGTGCGGAAAACATCCAACGCGCCTCATGGAAGGGTTACGCGTGCACAACGAACCGCCTCAGGGGTACTACCACCAGCCGTCGAACCTGCTGGTCGACCACGGCAAGGGCGTCCACTTCTGGGACTCCGACGGCAACCGGTACATCGACTGCGCGTCGGGGACGTTCAACCTGCACCTCGGCTACAGCCACCCGGAGATCACCCGGGCCATCAGGGAGCAGGCCGAGCGCGTGCTCCACGTCACCAGCAGCTTCCAGTCCGGGCCGGTCAACGACCTGGTGGAGAACCTGGTGCGGGTGTCCCCGGAGAACCTGACCCGGGTGCATCTGAAGTCCTCCGGCGGCTCGGAGGCCGTCGAGGGCGCGGTCAAGATCGCCCAGCAGGCCACCGGGCGGGACGAGGTGATCAGCTTCTACCGGTCCCACCACGGGCAGACGCTGAACATGATCGAGGCCAGCGGCAACGCGTTCCGGCGCAAGCCGTTCCGCGGCGGCCAGCCGCACGGGTACTACAAGGCTCCCGACCCGTACTCGCTGCGGCGCGTGTTCCCGGGCAAGTCCGACGAGGAACTCGGCCAGTACGCCCTGGCGCTGCTGGAGGAGCACATCGAGTACGCCACCTCCGACCGGATCGCGGCGATCCTGATCGAGCCGATCACCGGCAACGGCGGCAACGTCGTCCAGCCGCGCGGGTTCTTGCGGGGGCTGCGCAAGCTGTGTGACGAGCGCGGCATCGTGCTGGTGTACGACGAGATCCAGACCGGCCTCGGCCGTACCGGGCACATGTTCGGCGCCGACCACGCCGGGGTGTACCCCGACATGATCACGGTCGCCAAGGGCCTGGGCGGCGGGCTGCCGATCGCGGCCATCCTGTGCGAGGAGCGGCTGCTCGGCCTCGGCCCCAACGACCACAGCTTCACCTTCGGCGCCAACGTCCTGGCGGCGTCGGTCGCCAACGTCATCCTCGAGGTGATCTCGCGGCCGGAGTTCCTGCCGCGCGTCCGCAGGGTCGGCGACTACGTCGAGCAGCGGCTGCGCGCGCTGGCCGAGCGGCACTCGCGCAACGTGGCCGAGGTGCGCGGCGCCGGCCTGATGTGGGGCCTGGAGCTGACGGCCGACTCGCCGCAGGACGCGGTGGACCTGACCAATACCCTGGCCCACGACGGTCTCGGCCACGGGCTGTTCCTGCGGACCTCCCGCTACGGGTACGGCAACGTGCTCAAGGTCCGGCCGCCGCTGGTCATGACGTTGGGCGAGGCCACCGAGATGTGCGACCGGCTGGACGAGCTGTTCGAGGAGACCGTGTGAAGCAGCACCTGTACGGCATCGCCCACGCGGTGCGCGAGGCGGTCTGGGGCGCCGGGATCGAGCGGACCTTCCGCGCCGGCCGCAGCGTCGGCGGCGACCCGCAGTACCCGGTCGACCGGGTCGCGGAGGAGGCGGTGTCCGCCTACATCCGCGAGCACGGCCTGCGGGTGGCCCTGTACTCCGAGGACGAGGGGCTGATCGAGTTCGGTCCCCGGCCGGAGACGCTGCTGGTGGTGGACCCGATCGACGGGACACGGCCGGCCGCGGCCGGGCTGCCGCTGTCGTGCGTGAGCATCGTGGCGGCGCCGATGAGCGAGTCGGCCGTCATCGCCGACGTCCGGCACGCGCTGCTGCTGGAACTCGGCACCGGCCACAGCCTGTACGTCGGGCCCGACGGTGTCCTGCAGGCGCGGGGCTATGACCATCGGGTCCCCGCGCTCAGCGGGGTCACCTCGGTGGAGACGATGTTCTGGACGATGGAGTTCAACGGCCACCCGGCCCGCCGGATGACGGCGGCGCTGGGGGACCTGATCGACGCCTCGGCCAGCACCGGCGGCCTGTTCACGGTCAACAGCGCCTGCTTCTCCATCTCCCGGATCGTCACCGGCCAGCTGGACGCCTACGTCGACATCGGCAACAGGATCCTGCGGGACCACCCCGCCACCGAGGCGGACTTCCGCCGGGTCGGCGGCGGGAACATCCTGCACCTGTTCCCGTACGACATCGCCGCCGCGGTCAAGATCGCCGAGGCGGCGGGTGTGATCATCACCGACGCCTACGGCCGGTCGCTGACCTCCACCCGGCTCACCGACCTGTCGCCCCTCAACCAGCGCTCCTGCGTCGCCGCCGCCACGCCCGAACTGCACCGGGCGATCATGGCCGGCATCGACTGGGACGCCGCGGGGGTGACTTCGCCCAGGTGAGAACCGGATCGCTACGGCAAGCAGCGGTCGCGGCACGCCCCCCTCGCGGGATGCTCCTGCCCGTCATCGGCCTGGCTCTGTTCATGGCCGGCGAAGGGCTGGAGGCGGGCTACCTGACGCGCGTGCTGCACGACCACGGCTTCGCCTACCGGTCCGTGTCCCTCCTGCTGGCGTCGTACGGATTGACGGCGAGCATCGCGGCCGCTCTGGCCGCGGTGCTCGTCACCCGTTACGGCGTCCGCGCGATGGTGCTGACCGGGGCGGTGCTGTGGATCGCCCTCGACGTCGTCTTCCTGGCGGCACTGCCCAGCGGCCAGGACGCGCTGATCTGCGCGGCCTACATCGCCCGGGCCTTCGCCTATCCCCTGGTCGCCTACGGCTATCTGGCGCACCTGACCCTGGCCGGGTCGCGTCAGGGCCTGGGCCGGCGCCTGGGCTGGTACTGGGTCGGCTTCACCGGCGGATTCCCGGTCCTGGGCGCGGCCTTGGGCGCCTGGCTCATCCCGCGCCTGGGCGCGGTCGCCGCCTTGTGGTGGATGATCGCGGTGGTCGCCTGCGGCGCCCTCGTCCTGCGCGCGGGGCTGCCCGCCGCGCCGCCGGGCCGGGGGCGCGGGGCGGGCCGTCCCCGTCCCTGGCGGTCCCTGCGGGTGGTCCGCGACCACCCGGCGGTGAGCTGGGGCTGCGCCGTACGGCTGGCCGACACCAGCCCGCAGTACGGGTTCACCGTGCTGCTGCCGGTGTTCTTCATGGACGAGATCGGCCTGTCGGCGCGCGAGTGGCTGATCACGCTGGCCGCCATGTTCGCCGCGAACCTGGTGATGAACCCGGTGTTCGGGGCGGTGTCGGACCGCATCGGCTGGCGCACCACGATCGCCTACTTCGGCGGCCTGGGGTGCGCGGTGGCGGCGGCCGGCCTGTACGTGCTGCCGACGCTGCAGCCCGGTGTCGTGGTCAGCGCGGCGGCGGCCGCGGCGTACGGGGCCATGCTGGCGGCCTATGTGCCGATCTCGGCCCTGGTCCCGCGGCTGTGCCCGCCCGAGCGCGGCCCCGACGCGCTGGCCGTCACCAACATCAGCGCCGGGGCGGCGACCGTGTTCGGCCCGGTCACCGTCGGCCTGCTGCTGCCGCTCACCGGAGCGGCCGGCTGCCTGCTGGTGTTCGCCGGCATGCACGCCGTGAGCGCCCTGATCGCCCGCCGGCTGCGCGAATGGGCGCCCGTGCCCGCGCCTGTGGCCGCCTGAGGTTTCCCGCCCGCGCTCAACCCGCCCCGCCGGTCCGTGACCGGCGGGGCGTTCGCGTTCCCGGCCCCCGCGGGCGCCTCGCGCCTGGATGTCACCGCGGAGCGAGGGAGGGTGGGTTCCGCCTGCCATCCCCCCAATCTCACATGAAAACTCACATGAACTCTTGAAACAGATCATCGCCACTGTAATACTTCACGATCATCGCTGTCATCGGAGTCCCTGGCCCCGTCCTCCCCCTGGAGCATGTCGTGACTTCTCAGCTGTTTCCGGTGGCCTATGGCCGCAACCTCGTCGCCGAGCTGCCCGCCATCCTCAACCGCCCCTACCTCGTGGTCACCATGGCCGACCTGTGGCCCCGGTTCGCGCCGCAGCTGTCGGACGGGCTGGCCGCCGTCCATCTGGTCGACTCACTGGAGATCGAGGACCTGGAGCGGCTGCCCGGCACGCTGCCCCGCTTCGAGACCATCGTCGGACTGGGCGGCGGCATGGCCATCGACGTCGCCAAGTACCTGGCCTGGCGGCTGAACCGGCCGCTGTTCCAGGTGCCCACCTCCATGTCCGTCAACGCCCCCTTCGCCCACCGCGCCGCCGTACGCGATCAGGGGGTGCTGAAGTACGTCGGCTGGCACGTCCCGGAGATGGTCTACGTCGACTACGACGTGATCCGCTCGGCGCCCGAGCACATCAACCGCTCCAGCGTCGGCGACATCGTCTGCTACTACACCGCCCACTGGGACTGGCGGATGGCCCGCGACACCGGCAACTGCGAGGCCAAATGGCCCTACGAGCAGTACTGGGTCGACCAGGCGCGCGCGGTCCTGGACGGCGTGCTGGACGCGGCCGAGGACATCCGCGCCGTCAACGACGCCGGCATCCGCGCGCTCATGGGGGCGCTGCGCTGGGGCGGCGCCGCCTTCTCCAACACCGGCTGGAACCCCCGCCCCATCGAGGGCAGCGAGCACACCTTCTTCTACGCCACCGAGCACCTGACCAAGAAGCCCTTCCTGCACGGGCAGATCGTCTCCCTCGGCGTGCTGCTGATGAGCTTCCTGCAGGGCAACGACCCGGACTTCATCAAGGGCGCCCTGGACCGGATCGGCGTCGCCTACCAGCCGCAGGACATGGGGCTGACCTGGGAAGAGGTCCGGGCGGGGCTGCGGCACATGCCCGAGTACCACAAGATGGCGGGCAACCTGTGGTACACCGCCGCCACCCACCTGCCGATCACCGAGGCCTACCTGGACGAGGTCCAGGCCTGGATCGGCGGCTGACCTCTCCGGCCCCTCCCCCGGCCACCACACAGCCACCACACAGCCCTCGCCCAGTCCGCCCAGCCCCCAGCCCCCAGCCCCCCAGCCCGCGCCGGTCCGCGCCGCCGCGGACTCCCGGCACCCGTGACGTCCCCCTCATCGCACGCCGGCCCGCCGGGCGCGCGCCGCCCCAAGGCCCCCCGGCCATCGCGCCCCGGCGCCGTCCCCGCCCGTGCCGCTCAGGCCCTCTCCCTGCCCGGGCGGTCCGCCCGGGGGCCGCCCCGTCCTGCTCCCGCCCCTGGCGGCGTCGCCGCCAGGCATCCCCCGCCGTTCTCGGAGCACACCATGGTCGATGTCAACAAGCCCCCCGCCGCGCGCACCGGCGCGCCCGGCCTGCAGGCCGGATCCGTCGGCCTGGGCGCGATCCTGATGCAGGCCATCACCCAGATCTCGCCCACGCTCGGCATCTTCTACACCATCGCCTTCACCACCGGGCAGGCCGCCGGCGCCGCCCCCCTGACCTACCTGGTGGCCTTCGCGGTCTGCCTGGCGCTGGCCGTCCCCCTGTCCGGCCTGGCCCGCCACCTGCCCTCGGCCGGCGGCTTCTACACCTACGTCTCCCGCGGCCTGGGCCCCCGCGCCGGGTTCATCACCGGCTGGCTGTACGCGGTCATGGTCGCGATCGTGCCGGCGTCGCTGGCCGCCTTCACCGGCGGCGTGCTGCACGACGCGCTGGCCCCCCGGTTCGGCATCGGCCTGCCCTGGTACGTCTACGCCCTGGCCATCATGGCGCTGTGCTGGTTCGTCGCCTTCCGCGGCATCGCCCTGTCCATGCGCCTGGTGGTCGCCCTGGGCCTGTTCGAGATCGCCGTCGGGCTGGGCCTGGCCCTGACCGGGGTGCTCTCCCCCGGCCCCGGCGGAGTCAACCTGGCCGGGTTCAACCCCGCCACCATCCCCTCCTCCGGCGGGTTCTTCCTGGCGATCGTGCTGTCGATCTTCGCCTTCACCGGCTTCGAGTCCGCCGCCACCCTGGCCGAGGAGTCGTCCAACCCCGCCCGGATGGTCCCGCGCGCCATCGTCGGCTCCCTGGCGCTCATCGGCGCCTTCTACGTGGTGTGCGCCTGGGGGCTGCAGATCGGCTGGGGCACCGACAACCTGCCGGCGCTGGCCTCCTCCTCCACCGCGCCGGCGTTCGTGCTGGCCGACCGCGTCTGGGGCGCCGGCTGGCTGATCATCCTTATCGCGCTGGTCAACTCCGGCATCGGCGTGTGCATCGCCTGCACCACCAGCGCCACCCGCACCCTGTACGGCATGGCCCGCAGCGGCGCCCTGCCGGGCGTCCTGGCCCGGGTGCACCCGGCCCGGCGCACGCCCCACGTGGCCATCGCCGCCCAGACCGGCCTGGCCCTGGCGGTGCTGCTGGCCGCCGGGCTCCCGCTCGGGCCGTTCAACCTGTTCAACACCCTGGGCGTCACCGGCACCTACGCCTACATCGTCATCTTCACCCTGGCCAACGCGGCGGCCTGGCGCTACTTCCGCACCCAGGCGCGCGCGGAGTTCAGCCCCTGGTCGCACGCGGTGCTGCCGCTCATCGCCACCGTGGCGCTGGCGGTCATCGGCTGGAAGAGCTTCGACCCGATGCCGGACTGGCCGGTGCGCGCCGGCCCGCTGATCGCCGCGCTGTACCTGGCCGCCGGGCTGGCCCTGCTGGCCTGGAACCTGCGGCCGCGGCGCCGCGGCTGGATGGCCAGCGCCGGAGAACTGCCCGACATAACCTGATCTGTCCCACCCGCTGCTCAACGCCCTCTGGGAGCACCCGCATGCGCGCCGAAGAACGGCACAACGTCATCTTGCACCTGCTCAACAGCCACGGCCAGGTCACCATCGCCGACCTGAGCGTCCGGTTCGCGGTATCGGAGATGACGGTGCGGCGCGACCTGGACCAGCTGGCCGCCAAGGGCGCGCTGCGCCGCACCCACGGCGGCGCGGCGCGCGTGAGCAGCGGCGGCGTCGAACCCCCCTTCGCGGTGCGCGCCCATCTCAACGCCGAGGCCAAGCGCCGCATCGGCCGGGCGGTGGCCGGCCTGCTGGTCGACGGGCAGACCGTCCTGCTGGACGGCGGCTCCACCGCCGTCGCCGTGGCCGACGCGCTGGTCGGCCGCGACCTGACCATCTGCACCCCCAGCCTGCACGTCGCCGAGGTGCTGGCCGACAGCCGCCCCACCCGCGTCATGGTCACCGGAGGCGTCATCCGGCCCGGCGAACGCGCCCTGTACGGCCCGGCCACGCTGCGCACCCTGGCCGACCACCGCTTCGACGCCTACGTCATGACCGCCTCCGGCCTGGACCTGAGCGCCGGCTGCACCGAATGGAACACCGACGACGCCGCCACCAAGCGCACCGGCCTGGAGGTGTCCTCCACCGTCATCGCGGCCTGTGACTCCTCCAAAGCCGGGCAGGTGGCCTTCGCCCGCATCTGCGGCCTGGACGACCTGGACGTCCTGGTCACCGACGACGGGCTCAGCCCCGACCACCAGGCCGCCCTGCGCGGCCACCGCCTGGACCTGCACCTGGCCTGACCCCGCACCCACCCCGCACTCACCCAGATCCGTCCCGGCCCGCCCCCGTCCGGTCCCCGATCCGTCCCCGGCCGTCCCCGATGCGCCTCTGCTCCCGCCGATCGAAGGAAACCCCCTGACTGCGATGACACCGTTCGAACGCGACATCACCGATCAGCCGGCCGCCCTGGAGCGGCTGCTGGCCGCCGAGCGCGCCCACCCGCCGCTGCCGCTCCTGCACGGCGGAGAGAAGATCGTCGTCACCGGCATGGGCTCGTCCCTGTACGCCGGCTACCCCACCTGGCGGCGCCTGCTGGCCGCCGGCGCCGACGCCTGGTGGATCAGCGCCTCCGAACTGCTGGACAACCCCACCCTCGCCCAGCGGGCCCACCTGGCGATCGTCACCTCCCAGTCCGGCCGCAGCGGGGAGGTGCTCGCCCTGCTCGACCAGTGGGACAAGGCCGGCCCCCGGCACGTGATCGGCGTCACCGACGACCCGGACAGCCCCCTGGCCCGGCGCAGCCACCTGGTGCGGCCGCTGCACAGCGGCCCCGAGGCCACCGTCTCCACCAAGAGCTACCTCAACACGCTGGCCGCGCACGCGCTCCTGGCCGGCGAGCTCACCGGCGACCCCCTGGGCCCGGTGATCAGCGAGATCCGCCTGGCCGCCGCCGAACTGGCGCGAGCGCTGCGCGCCCGGCACCCGTCCGCGGTCATCGCGGCCGCGGCCACCGGCGCCGGCAGCCCGCGCCTGGCCCTGCTCGGCGGCGGCGACCAGGCCGCCACCGCGCTGACCGGCGCGCTCATCCTGAAGGAGGCCGCCAAGGTCCCCGCCGAGGCCTTCGTCGGCGGCGCGTTCCGGCACGGCCCCATCGAACTGGCCGGCCCCGGGCTGACCGCCGTGATGCTCACCGGCCCCGGCAGCGGCCGCGACTCCCTGGCCCACCTGGCCGCCGACCTGGCTCCCACCGGGACCACCCTGGTCACCATCGGCCCGCACACGCTGCCGGGCGTCTTCCACCACATCCCCACCCCGCAAGCCGGGCGCCCTGCCGACCTCATCCTGCCGATGCTGGCCATCCAGCGCCTGGCCGTCGCCCTGGCCCGCGCCACCGGCGTCGAACCCGGCCACTTCCACATCGGCCAGAAAGTCACCCAGACGCTATGACCACATCCCCCGTCACCGTCGGCGTCGACCTGGGCGGCACCGGCACGCGCGCCGTCGCCCTGACCGCCACCGGCCAGATCGCCGCCCACCACGACACCACCACCGCGGCCCTCAGCCAGGGCCCGCCCGCCGCCCGCGTCCAGGCCCTGGCCACCTTCATCGCCGCCGCCGTCCCCCCAGGCCACCGGCTGGCCGCCGTCGGCATCGGCGCCAGCGGCCCCATCGACGCCGGCGGCGTGATCCGCAACCCCGACACACTGCCCGGCTTCACCGGGCTGCCCCTGCGCGAGCACCTGGCCGCCGCGCTGGGCGTCCCGGTCGCCCTCGACAACGACTGCGCCGCCGCCGCCCTGGGCGAATACCACCACGGAGCCGGCCGCGGCGCCGCCAGCCTGCTGCTGATCACCCTGGGCACGGGCGTCGGCACCGCCGTCGTGGCCGGGGGCCGGCCCCTGCGCGCGTGCGACGGCTCCCATCCCGAGGGCGGGCACATCACCGTCCCCGGCGGCAGCCCCTGCTACTGCGGGCTGCGCTCCTGCTGGGAACAGGCCGCCTCCCGCCCGGCCCTGCACGCCCTGCTCACCGCCGCAGGCCTGCCGTCCACCGGCGACCAGGCGGCCGACATCGCGGCCGCGGCCGCGGCGGCCGAGGCCGGCGAGCGCGGCCCGCGCCAGGCCTTCGAATGGTACGGCGCGGCGGTCGGCACCGGCCTGGCCACCCTGGCCACCCTCTACCGGCCCGAACGCGTCATCATCGGCGGCAGCGTCGCCGCCCACCTGCCCCTGTTCGCCGCCCAGATCACCACCCGCCTGGCACAGGCCCGCTTCGCCACCCCGGCCACCGTCGTCCCGGCCGCCCTCGGCGACCACGCCGGCGCCGTCGGCGCCGCCCACCTGACCACCGCTCCCCCAGCCGCCCGCCACCCCTGACGGCACGGGTGCGGCGCCTGGCAACCCAGGCGCCGCACCCTCGATTCAGCGGGTCCCGGCCGGTCAGGGGGCCGGCGGGGTGGCCGTGCCGGGCGGCATGGCCGCCGCCCCGCCCGCCGTGGCGGCCGGGGCCGCGGCGGCGGCGAGCCGGTCCAGGGACGCGGCGGCGCGGGCGGCGATGACGTGCGGGTCGGCGGCGCGGTAGGAGGGGTTGAAGATCTCCAGCGACAGCGGGCCGCGGTAGCCCGCCGCCAGCGTCCGGCGGGTCAGGCCGGTCACGTCCAGGTCGCCCTGGCCGGGCAGGCAGCGGTGGTTGCGGCTCCACCGCAGCAGGTCCAGATCGAGCCGGGGGGCGTCGGCGAGCTGCAGGAAGAAGAGCTTGCCGGCGGGGATGCCGGCGATCGCCGCGGGGTCGTCGCCGGTGGCCAGGATGTGGAAGCTGTCCAGGCACAGGCCCAGGCCGGGGTGGTCGGCGGCCTGGACGATCCGCCAGGCGTGCCGGTAGCGGTTGACGTGCCGGCCCCAGGCCAGCGCCTCGTAGGCGACGCGGACGCCGTACGCCGCGGCCAGGTCGGCCAGGGCGTGCAGCTGCGCGGCGGCCAGGGCGTCGTCGTCCTGGGCGCCCGTGGACACGTTCGAGCACACCAGCAGCAGGTCGACGCCCAGGCGGCGCATCAGCTCCAGGTGCTCCTCCGCGCGCCGCAGGTTGGCCGCCAGCAGCCGGGGCGGGACCGCCTCGAAGTCGCGCAGGGGCTGGAACAGGTACGGCCTCAGGCCGAGCTCGGCGGCGTGGTCGCGCAGGGACTCGGGCGTGCCCGGCCAGGCGGCCACGTCGTCGGGGCCCAGCTCCAGTCCGTCGAACCCGGCCGCGGCGATGGCGGCCAGCTTCTGCTCGACGGTCCCGCCCAGGCTGACGGTCGCAAGGGACTTCATACGCGGTGTTCTCCAAGTTCGTGAAGGTGGGTCGGCGATGCCGCGACCGCCGCTGGGGCGGTCGCGGCGTCGGTGGCCGGGCCGGGGCGGCCCGTCGCCGGGGTGGCGTGCGGTCAGGGCGAGCCGGTGTGTGAGCGGATCGCGATGCGGGTGATCTCCTCTGCGCCGATCTCGTCCTGGATGCGGCGCAGCAGCTCGTCGGCGTCGTAGCGCAGCAGCGCGGCGACGTGCGGCGGCGCCTCCAGGACGGCGACCCGGTGGCGCAGGCCGGCCAGGCGGGCCTGGTAACCGCGCGCGGCCAGCAGCTCGCCGATCAGGTGCTCGACGCGGTCGCGGGTGGCCGGGGCGGCCAGGCCGAACCCGGACAGGATCGCTGCGACGGAGGAGTCCATGGGCGTCGGTGCGGCGGTCATGCCGGCGACCGTGCGCGGGCCCTGCGGGGGGCACGGATCGGCGTGCGCGGCCCGACGTCCCGGCGGTGTGCCCCACGGGTGAGCGGCCGCCGCGGGCGGGTGGCCGGGCTCCGGTACGGCGTGCGCGGCGCCGCCGTACCGGAGTGCCGCGCCGCCGGGGCGGCCCTCGTCCGGGCCCGGGCCGGAGGCCGCGCCGTGGGCCGGGCTGGGGGCCGGGCCGGGGGCGGGCTCGCTCGCGGGCGCGGTGGCGCGCAGCGGGGCCACGGCCACCGCGGTGATCATCACGGCGGCGACGGCCAGCAGCAGCGCGGTGGTGAGGTTGGTCAGCTCGGCGATGCCCCCGACCAGCATCTGGGAGAGCATGACGCCGACCAGGCCGGCCGCGTTCGCGTACCCGATCATGGCGCCGGCGTTGTCCCCGCCGACGCGGGCCGCCGAGGCGAACAGCAGCGGCCGCAGAGGGGCGATGCCCAGGCCGAACAGCGCCAGAGCGGCGACGGTCACGAACGGGTTCGGCGAGGCCAGCGCGATGAGCATCGCGGCGGCGGCGACCACCGACCCCCAGCGGACGACCCGATCGGGCCCGAAGCGGTCGATCAGCCGGTCGCCGCACAGCCGTACCAGGGTGATGGCCAGGCACAACGCCACGAAGGGCAGGGCCGACAGGTGCGCGGGCAGGTGCTTTTCGGTCTGCACCAGCACGCCGCCCCAGTCGGTGGGCATCGCCTCGCAGGCGATGTAGAGCATGCCCTGCGCCCCGAGGATGAGCATGGGCATCGACCGGGCCCGCGGCCCCTTCTGCCGCGTGCGGGTCTTCTGCCGGCGGGGGCCGCGGATCCGCGTGGCGGGGGCGGTGGCGATCATGACGGCCGCCTGCAGCGCGGCGGCGCCGAGCAGCACCGCGGCGGTGGGGATCCGCAGCTGGGCGCAGACCATGCTCGTCGCCGCGCCGACCAGTGTGCCGCCGCTGAAGGCGGCGCCGAACCGGGAGGACAGGCTGCGCCCGCGCGCCTGCTCCAGCAGCGCCGCGTGGGCGTAGGACGCCACGTTGAACGTCGAGCGGGCGGCGCCGCACAGGAACAGCGCGCCGGCCAGCGCCCACGGCGTCCACGCCAGCGCCAGCAGGGCGATGGTCACGGCCGAGGCCCAGCCGGAGTAGCGGGCGACCGGCCCGCTGCCGAACCGGTCCACGGCGCGGCCGAGCAGCACCGAGGCCAGGAGCATCCCCATGGGCATGGACGCCAGCAGCAGCCCCAGCGTGCCGGGGGACAACTGGCGTTCGGCCTGCACCCGCGGGATCTGCGTCATCCAGGCGCCGAAGGTGACGCCGAAGACGGCGAACCAGGCTCCGGTGGACACGACGGCGAAGCGGCCGTGCGCGGCCAGGAGCCGCTCGGGCCGCTGCGCGGATGGACGGGTGCCATGCGGTGTTTCCTTGGATGTGAGCACGGCGAGGGATCGTTCGCCCGCGTGCGCGCCTGTCAGGCCATGCGCGCGGGCGCGGCTCCCCCGGGCGCCGATCCCGCGCCGGACGCGGCGGCGGGGCAATGGTGGCCGGGGCGCGCGGCCGGGGCACGGTCGCCCGGCATGCAGCCCTATGACAAGACGCAGCAGCTCCGTGCGGACGCCAGGCTGATCGGCGGGCTGGCCGCCGTCACCGTGGTGCCCGCCATCGCGGCCAAGGCGGTGACCGGGTCCACCTGGTGGGGCCTGGCCGCCGGATCGGCCTTCCCCCTGTGGCTGACCGGATTCCTCACCTGGCGGGTGTGGCGGGGCCACCGCCTGCTCAAGGCCGGGCGCAAGCCGTGAACCCGCCGGGGCCCGGCGGTCACGCGCCCGCCGGGCCCCGCTCCGGCCCCCGCACGCCCGGCCCCTCGCGTCCCCGGCCCGCCCGGCCCCTCGCGTCCCCGGCCCGCTGGCGCCCGGCTCCCTCGCCGCCGCCGGGCCTCCGCGCAGCGCCCGGGTCCCTCCTGCCGAATCCCGCGGCCCCGGACGGATCTGGGCGACCGAAATCGACGACCGACCCCAGGAAGACCGCGTGAACATCTTCGACAAGTGCCACGAGTACACCCGCGCCGACGACGCCAAGGCCACCGGCCTGTACCCCTACTATCCGCAGATCGAGGGGCACGACAGCGGCGTCGCCGTGGTGGGCGGCCGCCCGGTGATCATGTGCGGCTCCAACAACTACCTAGGGCTGACCTGCGACCCGCGCGTCCGCGACGCCGCCAAGACGGCCGTGGACCGGTACGGCACCAGCTGCACCGGCTCGCGCCTGCTCAACGGCAACCTCGACCTGCACGAGGAACTGGAGCACGAGCTCGCCCAGTTCTTCGGCACCGAGGCCGCCGCCGTCTTCCCCACCGGCTACCAGGCCAACCTCGGCGTCCTGTACGCGCTGCTCGGCCGCGGCGACTACGTCGTCCTGGACTCCGACGACCACGCCTCCCTCATCGACGGGGCCCGCATCTCCCGCGCCAACCTGCGGCGCTTCCGCCACAACGACCCCGCCTCGCTGGAGGAGCAGCTGCGCGCCATCCCCGCCGGCGCCGGAATCCTCGTGGTCGTCGACGGCGTCTACTCCATGGAGGGCGACATCGCCGACCTGCCCGCGCTGGCCGAGGTCTGCCGCCGGTACGGCGCAGGCCTGCTCGTCGACGACGCGCACGGCGCGGGCGTGCTCGCCCAGGGCCGCGGCACGGCCGCGCACTTTCGCATGACCGATCAGGTGGACCTGATCAGCCTCACCTTCTCCAAGGCGTTCGCCTCCATCGGCGGCGCGGTCCTGGGCCCCGAGCGGGTCATCAACTACCTCAAGCACGCCAGCCGCCCCATGCTGTTCTCGGCCGGCGCCTCCCCCGCCAGCACCGCCGCCGCCCTCACCGCGCTGCGGGTGCTGCGCGCCGAGCCCTGGCGGTGCGAACGCGTGCTGGCCATCGCCCGGCGGGTGCACGGCGCGCTGCGCGAGCTGGGCTTCAACGCCGGGGCCAGCAGCACCCCGGTGGTCCCGGTGCTGCTGGGCCGCCCCGGCGCCGACGACCTGACGAACCTGGTGGAGGTCTTCGCCGCCCAGCGGCGGCTGCTCGACCTGGGCGTCTACGTCAACCCCGTCCCGCCGCCGGCCGCCTCGTACCGGCTGCGCACCTCCTTCATGGCCACCCACACCGACGAGCAGATCCAGCAGGTCATCGACGCCTTCGCCGTACTGGCCGGCGAGGGCCTGGGGGTGACGCGGTGAGCCGGGCCGTCCCCGCGGCCGCGCCGGGCACCGCGCTGGTCACCGGGGCCTCGGCCGGGCTCGGCCGCGAGTTCGCGCGGCAGCTGGCCGCGGCCGGCCACGACCTGGTCCTGGTCGCCCGCGACGGGCAGCGGCTGTCCCAGGTCGCCGCCGCGCTGCGGACCGGGCCCGGGCACCGCGTCGAGACGCTGCGCGCCGACCTGGCCACCGCCGAGGGACGCACCCTGGTCATCGACCGGCTGCGCCGGCCGGAGCGGCCGATCGACCTGCTGGTGAACAACGCCGGCCTGGGCTACTCCACCCCGACGAGCGGCAACACCGTGGAGATGGAGGAGTACCTGCTGACGGTCAACGCCGTGGCCAAGGTGTCCCTGGCGGTGGCGGCCGTGCAGGCCATGATCGGCCGGGGCCGCGGCGCCATCATCAACGTCGCCTCGGTGGCCGCCTACGGCCCCGCCTGGCTCGACTCCACCTACGGCGCGAGCAAGGCCTGCGTGCTCGCCTTCAGCGAGGCGATGGCGCACAGCGCCCGGGTGCGCGAGTCCGGGGTGCGGGTGATGGCGCTGTGCCCCGGCGACATGCGCACCGAGTTCAACGCCCGCGCCGGCATCCCCGACTCCACCACCCCCGGCTGGCGATGGCTGCCGGCGGAGAAGGCCGTCGCCCAGGCGCTGCGCGACCTGCGGCGCGGCCGTACGGTGAGCACCCCCGGCGCGACCTACAAGGTCCTCGGGCTGGCCCTGCGGCACCTTCCGCGCCGCCTGGCCGCACGGTTCGCCCTGGACTTCTCCCGCCTGCCCGCCTGAACGGCCCCCGGGGTCCCCGTCCCCGCCCGCCGGCCGCGACCGCTGGCCCCTGTCGCGGGGCGCCCGCGCATCCTGAGGGTTGCTCCGGCGGGCCGCGCGCGGACGGTCGGTGACCACGCGGGTGATCCCCTTTACCCCCTGGACCGAGGAGGCGATCATGGGCTGGACGTGGGGCTGACAGCTCCGTAGAGGCCACACCACCCTCGCGAGGCGAGGGTGGTGTCCACGTTCCCGGGGCCGGTTGTCGACGGCGGAGTATTTGTCAGTGGGTTGGCGGACCATTTGTCAGCGGTGTGGCGGGTCATCTGTCAGTCGCTGAACGCGGACATGTTGATCAGGATCGCCGCTGTTGCCGGGCCGACCCCGTCGCCGTCCCCCCGCGTCGCGCCGGCGCGGTCAGCCGGTGGGGGGCGTGTCGTACGGGGTGAGGTCGACCGCCTCCTCGCCCGGCGCGTGCAACTCGGCGAGGTCGGGGGCAGCAGGTTGCCGTGGCTGGTGGCGGGCGCGTTCGGCGGCCCGGGCTTGGGCGGCGTCCAGGCGGCGGCGGTGGGCGCTGTCCCAGCGTGGGCTGTGGCGGGGGCCGGTGCGGCGGAGGCTGAACAGGATGTCGTCGCTGGCGTACAGGGGCTGGCCGTGGTCGGGGTCGCCGTGGATGAGCCCGGCCTGGCGCAGGCGATCTTCCTGGATGCGGTCACGGGCGGGGCCGGTGACGTAGTCCTCGCGATAGCCGGTGGTGATCACGGTGTAGAGGGCGGTGGCCTGGTCGCGGCCGAGGATGTCGTAGCGGGGCCGGGTGGTGGCCAGTTCCTCGATCTGGCTGGGGGTGAGCGGGCCGAGGCGGGGGGTCAGGGTGTAGGCGCCGGGGGGTTCGTGGCGTAGCGCCAGGGGCCCGGCGAGGTCGGGGTGGGCGCGCAGGGTGTCCAGGGCGGCGTGGACGCGGGGGCCGGGCCAGCGCAGGATCTGGGCGCAGTGGTCGGGGGTGAGCGCATAGGGCGCGTGGGCGAGCGCCGCCATCAGGGTGCGGGCGTCGGCGAGCGGGTCGGCCGGCGGCTGCGGTGCCGGGTCGGGTGGGGTAAACGGGTCGGCGGGCGGAGGGATGCGCGGGTTGGCCAGGACCTGATCGAGTTCGTAGACCAGGTCGGCGGGGTGCATGTCGAGGCGGCGGGCCAGTTCGATGAGGACGCGCACGGGCCGGTCGGCAAGGCCCGCGAGTTCGTCCTCGGACAGCTCGTGCGGGTGGACGCCGAGCAGGTCGGCCAGCTCCCACCGGGACAGGCCGCTGGCCAGGAGCCGGGTGGTGAACCCGTGCAGGTGCATCCGTGTGGGGGTGTCGTAGTTCATCGCGGGCCGGCCGGGGTGCTCACAGCGGGAGGGAGTGCAGCATCAGGCCGCGTTCGCTCATCCAGGTGCGGGGCCGCGGGGTGTAGCCGATGTCGGTGCCGTGGGCGCAGTCGGTGCCGTGGATCCAGGGGGCGCGCACGCCCAGGCGGCGGCAGGTGCGGACGATGGCGCGGCGCAGGAGCTGGGTGGGTGGGCGGACGGCGGGTTCGCTGGGGTGGCCGAACAGCGGATCGTAGTCGTGTTCGGCCTCCCGCAGCCGCCAGGCCAGGTGCGCGGCCAGGACGGGCTGGACGGCGGGCGGGATGACGATCGGTTCTCTGGTCATCTCCTCATAGGCGGCGTCGGGGGTGCGGTGCGGCCCCCAGGAGCTGTTCCAGCGGATCGAGGTGTAGGGCGGCGGGCTGCAGATGTGCGCGGCCTGGGGGCGGATGAGGGATCCGTCGGGGGCGACGTCGGCGCAGCGGATCAAGTCGAAGTGGGCGGGCCCGTGGTTGAGGTGCAGGGACAGGGCGGTGGCGGCTGCGGCGTCGGTGCGGCACATCGTGGCCAGCGCCCGGCCCAGCTGGGGGGTGAGGGTGCCGGCCAGGCAGCGGGCAGGGTCGGGGCCGAGGCCGTCTTGGTCCCAGGCCAGCAGGTAGCCCTCGGTGAACAGGGCGGCCTGGACGGCCCGCAGCGACACCAGCGCGACCGGCGGGGTGGGCGCCGGCCCCAGGATGTGGTCACGGAGCCAGCCGGCGAGCGCGCCCTGCAGGCCGCAGGCGAACTCCTGGCCGGGTGTGCTCAGCTGCTCGCGGGCCTGCAGCCAGGCGTCGGCGCGCTCGGCGACGGCGAAGTACAGGTCGGCGACGTCGGTGAAGGCCGCCCGGGGCAGCAGGCGGCGGGCCTGGGCCAAGAAGGTGAGGAAGTCCTCGGCCGGCAGGGGCGGCCACCGGGCGGAGGCGGCGGCGATCTCCTCCTGCAGGCTGGGACCGGGCGGGGGCGACGGGGCGGGGAGCCTGGCGACGAACTCGCCCAAGCTGATCTGTTCGACGCCCACCGTGAACCGGGCCTGGGCGGCGGCCGCCCGCACCCGGGAGGCCAGGTCGCCCGGATGGGGGCGGGGGTTGCCGCAGATCAGCCACAGCACGGCGTGGGCGGTGCCGGCCAGCGCGGTGACGGCGCGCAGTTGGTCGGCGGTGAGCCGGTGGGCGCGGTCGACCACGACATCGCTGATCGTCATGCCGCGCAGCCAGGCGGCGGCGAGGTCCCAGCTGGCGTGGGTCAGGCGTTCGGTCTTGGCGGCGGTGGGGTTCTTGGCGGCCGCGGCCAGGACGTCCAGGCCGAGGGTTGCGGCGTCGGCGGCGCCGGGGGTGGGCCGGATGATGACGCGCCCGCCGTGGGCGGCGTAGGGGGTGGTCAGCGCGGCCAGGTGCGCGGCGGCGGCCGCGTCGTCGGCGGGGTTGTCCACCACGATCACCGCGGTCGGGGCGGCGAGGCGGCGCCGCGGCGGGAGCCACCCGGCCGCGTCGCCGCCGAGGTCGGGGTGCGCGGCCGGGAGGGGGCGGGATGCGGCGCGGGCCGCGGCGACGTCGCTCATGTGTCGGCTCCGCCGAGCAGGGCGTAGGCGTTGTGCGCGACCCGCTCGGTGATATGGCCGGTGGCGTCCTCGCGGCACAGATCGACGGCGGTGCGGGTGAACACCGCCCAGTCCCGCAGCGTGCCGTGGGCGTAGGCGTCGTCGATCTCCAGCAGCAGGGCGTCGCTGGCGCTCGCGTAGATGGGGTGGTAGTCGCGGATCAGCGCCGGGATCTGGCCGCGTCGCAAGGGGTGGAACGGCAGCCGCCGAAAGACGCGCGAGCGCAGCATGGGCTCGCGCGAGAGCACCTCCCAGCAGCCGTCGCCGCCGACGTACAGCAGGGCGAAGCGGGTGTCGGGGTGGTCGTGCAGGTGGCGCAGCAGCTCGATGCAGTCGCCCGTCAGGCGCTGGGCCTCGTCGATGACCAGCAGGCGGGGCAGCCCCGCCAGCAGTTCGATCAGGGCGTTGGTCAGGTAGAAGCGGTTGCGGCTGGTCGGGGCGGCGGTGCCGGTGAGCGTGGTGAGCAGCTCGTCGGCGACCAGGCGCATGGTGGGCCGGCTGGGGAAGGCCAGGGTGAAGGTCGCCACCGGCACCGGCCGCCGGTACGGCTCGGGAGCCGGCCCGGGCGCCGGGGCGGCGCTGGCCAGGTGTTCGAGCGCGGCCTCGACAGCGTAGGTCTTGCCGGTACCGGCCACGCCGTGGATGACCCCGGTCGCCTGGTTGGCGATCAGGTCGGCCACGACCCGGGCCGTCAGCCGCAGGCCGCTGGTGGGCAGCGTGGCCGCCCCGGTCAGGTTCGCGAAGTGGCGTGGCATCGTCTCACCCCGGCTCGGCGCCGGTCTCGGGGTTCAGGAGCAGGTCGGTGCGGGCCTTGCTGCGCAGCAGGGCGTCCCGCTGGCCACCGCGCGGGCCGCGGCGCGTGGCGAGTTCGTCGCCGGCCGCCGCCGGGTGGACCCGGCTGTCTTCGGCGGGACCGTCGCCGGTGAGCGGGGCCAGCTCGACGCGGGCCCGGGCGGCGGCCTTGCGGCGGGCGGCGCCCAGCCGCCGGGCCTCGGCGCGGGCGTGCGCGCGGATCGCCTCGCTCTGCTCGGCGGTGAGCCGGTCGGCCGGGTGGGCGGTGCACAGGTGCACCCCGCCCCGGTAGACCTCGATGAACCGGTCATCGTGCGGCATGAACCGGATCAGCACCTTCTCCCTGCCCATCCCGACCAGCTCGGGGGCGATGTAGGTCAGGCCGCCCTTGCGGATGCCGTCCTTGCCGACGGTGCGTTCCTCGGCGGCCAGCAGCAGGTGCCGCAGCCGGTTGGCGCCGATGCGCGCGAGCGGGCCGACATCCTCGCACCACGCCTGCACCGGGGTCCGCCCGCCCAGGCCCGCGTGCGGCTTGTCGTGGTTGTACCAGCGCACCCAGTCGGCGAACAGGGCGGCGAAGCGCTCGATCCGCATCGGCCCCGCCCCGCCGCCCGCGACGACCGCCCCGACGCGGGCGCGGGCGGCGGCCCGGTCATCCACCGGCCCGTACAGCCGCCCCGACGCATCCCGCGGCCCGCCGGTGTAGCCGGGCAGACCGGCCAGCAACGTGCTGTCGATCGTGGCGTGCAGACGCTCGATCTTGCCCTTGCGGTGCGGCTGGAACGCCGGAAGCCGGCAGGTGTCCACGCACAGCGCCGCCAGCGCGTCGCGGACCGCGACCGCGGCGAACTCCAGCCCGCGATCGATGCGCACCGCCGCCGGTACGGCGCCGAACGGGCCACGCTGCGGGTCGTACACCAGCGCCATCCGCACCGCGGTCAGCACGGTGCCGGCGTGCGGGCTCAGCGCGATCGCCCACCCCACCAGGCTCCGGGTGCCGTCGTCCACCACCGAGGTCAGCCACGGGCACACCGCCGGGCCCCGCGGCGGCAGCACCAGGATCGGCAGCTTCTTGTGATCAAGCTCCCAGACCTGGTTGCGCCCGGCCGCCGGCCGACTCAGATACACCGAAGCGGCCCGCCGGCCCTGTTCCCCGGTGCGCCAGGCCGCCCGCTCGGCGGTGGTCAGCTCCCGGGCGAAGGCCTCGGCCAGCGTCCGCCGGGCGAGCGGCGGCGCCTGCGCCCAGCCCTGCCGCAGGAAGTCGGGCACCGGGACACCGGCCGCCGTGGCCCGCCCGCCCACCGCGGCGGCCCGGGCGCGGTGGACCGCCGTCACGTTGCCCCGGAAGTAGGCGTAGGCCTCCCGGTCGGTCTCGCTCAGCCGGTACGGCTGGCGCCCCTGCGGCGCGCGGTCCTGGCCGGGGGTGGCGAGCCACCGCCACACCGTCCGCTCGGTGATCCCGAGCCCGTCGGCGGCCAGCCGTACGTGCGCCGCCGCCAGATCGCCCGTCTGGCGAAGTTGCCGTAACCGCGTGATCGCGGCCTGCCGCTGCTCGGCGCTGACCCACGCCATCCCCAGACCTCCGGCACAAAGGGGGACCGGACTCCCACGGAAAGCCCGGACGCACCGCAGCTCACCCCGCACATCGGGTGAACCAACCGGAATGTAGCAGGAGAATTACGGACAGTTGAGGAACTTGGGGGAAGTGCAGGAATCCAGCCCAGGCGGTGGCCGCTCGATGCGCGCCGGCCCGGCGCGGCCCCGGCCGGGCACTTACACGTGCGGGCAGGGCTGCGGCTCATCCGTCCAGGGACTGGTGCTGCGGTTCCGGTACCGCTCGTAGAAGCTCCTGGCGTGCTCGTATTGGTCGGTGGTGTACCAGGTCAGGCTCGGATGGCGCGTCTCCAGTTCGCGCAGGGCCAGGGTGCCGAGCCCGCAGAACTGCCACTCCAGCGGGAAGCTGATGCCTCGCAGGAGGCCGACGCCGCAGGGCTGGCAGACCGTGTACTGGACGCGCCCGAGCGGATGGTCCTCGGCGGCGATCGTGAACTCGTACCACGAGGCGGGCGAGTCGGCGACGTGTCGCGGGCGGCTGGGTGTGGCAGCGGCTCGCGCGATCGCCTCGGCTCGGGCCCGGCTGACGGCGGCGTACAGGCTCCAGGCCAGGTCGGGATCGCGGTCGGCGGCGGTGATCGCCGGTCGGCCCGTGATCTCGACGGTGTCGGCGGCCAGCAGGGCGGTCAGGTGGTTCTTCCACGCCTGGGCGAAGGCGGCGGGCCGGCGCCGCTGGCGTTCTTGCTCGGCGAGCGTCTGCTGGTAGGCCTGCCAGACGAGCGCCTGCGTCGCCGCCCGCCGCAGGCGCTCGTGTACGTCCTCGTGCCGCCGTACGGCCGCGGCCAGGTCCCGTAGCCGGGCGAGCAGGCCGCGCAGCCCGGGCGGCCGCGCAGGCGCCGGCCACGATGCGGGCAAGGGCTTCAGCAGCAACCGCATCACCATGCCCGCACCGTAACCGGGCGCGCGGCGACTCCGCCCCCCGAATCCGGCATAACGGAGATCGGCCCGCGCGATCTACCGGGGTTCTTCTGGGCCGTGGATGATGCGGTGGATGGTGGAGCGGCCGACGCTGTATTCGGTGGCCAGGTCGGCCAGGGAGACCTCGCCTTCGGCGTAGCGGCGGCGGATGGAGCGGCGCGCGGGTTCGGGGAGTTTGGGCTGCTTGCCCTTGAGCTTGCCGTTCTTCTTGGCCAGGGCCATGCCCTCGCGCGTGCGCTGGTGCCCGATGTTGGCCTCGAACTCGGCGACCATGGCCAGGGTCTGCAGGAACAGCCGGCCGAACGGGTCGTTCCAGTCGTAGATCGAGGCACCCATGCCGAACAGGACGCCGCGGCCGGACAGGTCCCGCAGGATCTGGCAGGCCTCTTCGACGTTGCGGGCGAACCGGTCGAACTTGGTCACGGTGAAGACGCTGCCGGGCCAGACGGCGGCCAGGGCCTGGTCGAGGCCGCCGCGGTTGCGGCGGGTGGTACCGGAGAAGCCGCGGTCGATGTAGATCCGGTCCTCGGGAACGCCGAGCGCGCGCAGCTGCTCGGTCTGGATCTGGACGTCCTGCTCATCGGTGGAACAGCGGGCGTAGCCGACGCGGCGGGTCTCGGTCACGCCCGCCAGTGTTCCGTATGACCCCCCGTCACCGGGACGAAGTCCGGAACACCTTTACGGAACACCTCGACCTGGGGCCCTGCCCCGGCTGGCGGGTGTTCCGGTGAGGGATCCCCTAACGGAACACCGACCCGCCCGGCGGGCCTCCGGCGTGGCGCCAAAATCCGGCC
>NZ_QZEY01000018.1 GCF_003594875.1 Bailinhaonella thermotolerans | reverse complement strand
TTACCAGCCTCGCCTCGCTGGTCAAACCAGCGAGATCGAAGACGATCAGTCGGTGGGGTGCGATCAGCTTAACACGCTTCCGAATCCACTTGAGACTCTCGCGTTTGGCCTCCCCGGAACCGGGGTAACCGCGCTGTCCGCGGGGAAAACATTAGCACCCCTCAGGACCCGCCGAGCACAACTCGCCCACTCCTCACCGCATTCGCCGGGTGGACATCTCCGTCAATTCCCTCACTTCCGGTCATCCGCGAACGGTCTCCGGTTCCCGCTCCCGGATTCCGCCCCCGCCGGCGCCCGGCTCCGGGGGGCCGGGAGCCGATGCGAGCCGGCCGTACACGGGAGGAGATCCGCCCCGGGAAGCCGAAACGGCCGCCACCCGGGTCATCCCGGGCGGCGGCCGCGGCGGGCCGGGGCTCCCCGGACGGACCGCCCGGGGAGCCGTGGCCTAGCTGATGCGCTCGATGACGAGCGGAAGCGGCTCCACGACGAGTTCCCCCGCCACCTCGTACGCGCCTTCCAGCGACGCGAGCGCCGAGTCGAAGCGCGAGGTGTCGTCGGCGTGCAGCGTCATGAGCGGCTGCCCCTCGCGGACGGTGTCCCCGGGCTTGGCGTGCAGGGTGATCCCGGCCCCGAACGAGACGGGGTCCTCCTTGCGCGCGCGTCCCGCGCCGAGCCGCCAGGCGGCCACGCCCACGCCGTACGCGTCGAGCCTGGTCAGCACGCCCGAGGCGGGCGCGGGGATGTCCAGGGTCTCGGCGGCGCGCGGCAGCGCGGCGTCCGGGTCCCCGCCCTGGGCGCGGATCATCGCCCGCCACACGTCCATCGCCGAACCGTCGGCGAGCGCGTCCGCCGGGTCCTTCGCGCCGGACATCCCCGCCGCGGCGAGCATCTCCCGCGCGAGGCGCACGGTCAGCTCGACGACGTCGGACGGGCCTCCGCCGGCCAGCACCTCGACCGACTCCTCGACCTCCAGGGCGTTGCCGACCTTGCGCCCGAGCGGCCGGTCCATGGCCGTGAGCAGCGCGATCGTACGCACTCCGTGGTCGGTGCCGATCGCGACCATCGTCTCGGCGAGTTCCCTGGCCCGCGGCACGGTCTTCATGAACGCGCCGGAGCCGACCTTCACGTCGAGCACCAGCGAGCCGGTGCCCTCCGCGATCTTCTTCGACATGATCGACGACGCGATCAGCGGGATCGACTCGACGGTCCCGGTGACGTCGCGCAGCGCGTAGAGCTTGCGGTCGGCCGGGGCGAGGCCGGTGCCCGCCGCGCAGATCACCGCGCCCGTCGAGCTCAGCACGCCGAGCATCTCCTCGGGCGAGAGCGACGCCCGCCAGCCGGGGATCGACTCCAGCTTGTCGAGCGTGCCCCCGGTGTGGCCGAGGCCGCGCCCGGAGAGCTGCGGCACCGCCGCGCCGCAGGCCGCGACGAGCGGGGCGAGCGGGAGGGTGATCTTGTCACCCACCCCGCCCGTGGAGTGCTTGTCCGCCGTGGGCCGGTCCAGCGCGGACCAGTCCATGCGGTCGCCGGAGCGCAGCATCGCGTCGGTCCACTGCGACACCTCCCGGCGCGACATCCCGTTCAGCAGGATGGCCATCGCCAGCGACGACATCTGCTCGTCGGCGACCTCGCCCTTGGTGTAGGCGTCGATCACCCACTCGATCTGCTCCGCGGACAGCTCGTGGCCGTCGCGCTTGGTGACGATGACGTCGATCGCGTGCAAACCCTCAACCCTCTTCCGAACCTTCTCGGGCCAGGTATCCGGCCACGAGCACGACCACCATCCCGGCGAGCGCCACCCAGACCCCCACCTGGATTTCGCCCGAGACGGCTCCCTTGCCGACGCCCGACTTGGCGGCGGCGGTGCGGATCCCCCAGAGCACCACGGTGGCCAGCGCCACCAGACCGCCGAGCCAGGCGTACGGCGCGCCGCCGTACAGCCCGGCGACGAGCGCGACCGCCGCAGCCAGCAGGATCAGCACCGCCATCGACGACCCGAAGGCGCCGCCCGGTGACCCGGACATGCCCTTGAACAGGTCGTGCAGTTGGAACGCCGTCGTGTCGGCCCCTGCCAGCCACGGCAGGAACGCGCTGTAGGCCAGGGTGACTCCCCCGGCCAATGCCATGAAGCGTGCGGACCCCCGCATGCCAGTCCCCCCGTAGATCCCCCTATAGGTCGGACGGACCCACCCTATCCAGCTCTTCCGCGCCAAAGGCGTAAGGCAGCAGCGAGTCCATCCGGATCGGTTCCTCCTGCCCCAGATCGAGCAGCAGGTCGGGCCCGCCGTGCTCCCACAGGAGCTGGCGGCAGCGCCCGCACGGCATGAGCTGATTGCCGTTGCCGTCCACGCAACTCACCGCCACGAGCCGGCCGCCGCCGGAGGCGTGCAACGCCGAGACCATGCCGCACTCGGCGCAGAGGCCGAGTCCGTACGACGCGTTCTCGACGTTGCAGCCCGACACCACGCGCCCGTCGTCGACGAGCCCGGCGACGCCGACCGGGAAGCGGGAGTACGGCGCGTACGCCCGCTTCATCACCCTGGTCGCCTCGGCTCGCAGGGCTTCCCAGTCGATACGCATCAGCCTGTCTGACCCTTCCGGTAGATGACGCCGTCCGCGGCGGGCATGCGCAGGCGCTGCGCCGCGAGCGACAGGACGAGCAGGGTCACCAGGTGCGGGGTGAACTGGGTGAACTCCTGCGGAATCGTGTCGGTGACCAGGTAGTACACCAGCACGAGGGCGGCCATCACGCCGGCGATGGCCGCGGGCCTGACGCGGGCGCGGGTCGCCTGCCAGACCGTGACGGCGACGAGCAGCACGACGACCACCAGCAGCAGGGCGTGCACGGAGAGGCCGCCGCCGCGGAGCTGGAGCGCGTCGGTGTACCCGAACAGCGCCGCGCCCGCGGCCAGGCCGCCCGGCCGCCAGTTGCCGAAGATCATCGCCGCGAGGCCGATGAAGCCGCGTCCCGCGGTCTGGCCCTCGCGGTAGATGCCCGAGGCCACGATCGACAGGAACGCGCCGCCGAGCCCGGCCATCGCGCCGGAGACCACCACGGCGATGTACTTGTACTTGTACACGTTGACGCCGAGGGACTCCGCCGCCACCGGCCGCTCGCCGCACGACCGGAGGCGCAGGCCGAAGGCCGTACGCCACAGGACGAAGAACGACAGCGGGATCAGCAGGATCGCGACGATCGTCAGCAGCGACACGTCCACGAACAGGCCGCGAAGGATGCCGGCCAGGTCCGAGAGCAGGAAGATGTGCTGCTTCTCCAGCGAGGACAGCGGGCCGTCGATGCCCGGCAGGCTCACCTTGGTGATGCCGGGGATCGGCGGGGACTGCGTCTCGCCGCCGCCCTGCATCCCGGTGAAAATCTGCTTGGACAGGTACTGCGTGACGCCCAGGCCCAGGATGTTGATCGCCACACCGGAGATGATGTGGTCGACGCCGAACGTCACCGTGGCGAGGGCGTGCAGAAGACCGCCCACCGCGCCGCCGACGAGGCCGGCGACGACGCCGGCCCACGGGTTGGCGAACTGCACGCCCGCCCACGCGCCGAACCACGTGCCCAGCATCATCATGCCTTCGAGGCCGATGTTGACCACGCCCGCGCGCTCGGCCCACAGGCCGCCGAGGCCCGCCATGGCGATGGGCACGGCCAGGCCGATGGCGGCGTTCATCGTGCCACCGGAGGTGATGTCGTTCGCCCCGGTGATCACGCGGATCACCGACAGCAGCACCACCAGGGCCGCGATGGCGAGGAGCAGGGTCTTCCAGGTGAGCCGGAAGATCGCCTTGCGGGGAGCCTCCAGCTCCGCGCCGACCTTGATACCGGTGGCCATCACGCCGCCGCTCCTTCCGGCGCCGGTCCGCCGGTGCCGCCGGCGGAGAGTTCCCTGCTGACCCGGCGTTGCTCGGCGACCAGCTTGTACCTGCGCACGAGCTCGTACGCCACGACCACGGAGAGCACGATGACGCCCTGCATGATGACCACGATCTCGTTCGGGATCTCGTTGATCTGAAGAATGTTGGACGAGTTGTCCAGGAAGCCGAACAGCAGCGCGCCGATGGCGATGCCGACCGGGTGGTTCCGCCCGAGCAGCGCGATCGCGATGCCGGTGAAGCCGAGCCCGGTCGGGAAGTCCAGCCCGTAGGAGTAGGACGCGCCGAGGAGCTGCGGCATGCCGACGAGGCCGGCGACCGCGCCGGAGATCACCATGGAGATGACCACCATGCGCTTGACGTTCACGCCGCTGGCGATCGCCGCGGACTCCGACTGACCGGTGGCCCGCAGGTCGAAGCCGAACCGGGTGCGGTTGAGCAGCACCTGGAAGGCGATGCCGGCCAGGATCGCGATGATCACGAAGCCGAACACCTGCTGGGTCCCCGAGCCGGGGATCAGCGACAGGCCCGGCATGTGGCCGGACTCGGGGATGTGCTTGGTCCCGATGTTGTTGCTGCCCGCGACCTGCACCGCGAGGCGGTCGGTGTTGAGCAGGTAGGCGACGATGCCGGTGGCGATGAAGTTCAGCATGATGGTCGAGATGACCTCGCTGACCCCGCGGGTCGCCTTGAGGATGCCGGCGATCGCCGCCCAGGCGGCGCCGACCAGCATCGCCACGACCACGATCAGCAGGACGTGCAGCGGGCCGGGCAGCGCCACCGCGCCGCCGACCGCGGCCGCCAGCATCGCCGCGAGGCGGTACTGACCGTCCACGCCGATGTTGAACAGGTTCATGCGGAAGGCGACCGCGACCGCGAGCGCGGCGAAGAAGTACGTCGTCGCACTGTTGATCGTGAGCGAGATGGTGCGCGGCTGGAAGCCGTAGTCGACCATCAGGGACAGGGTCTCGATCGGGCCGTGGCCGGAGACGGAGAGCACGATCGAGGTGATGATGGCGGCGAACACGACCGCGAGCACCGGCGCGGCGAGGGTGAGGAGAAGGCTCCTCAGGCGTGCGCTCACGCCCCTTCCCCCGCTCCGGTCATGGCCGAGCCGAGCGACTCGGGCGTGACCGTGGCGGGGTCGACGTCGGCGACGAGCCGGCCCCGCAGAATCACCTTGAGTGTGTCGGACATGCCAATCAATTCGTCGAGGTCGGCGGAGATGAGGAGTACGGCGAGGCCCTGGGCCCGCGCGGCGCGCAGGTGGTCCCAGATCGCGGCCTGCGCGCCCACGTCCACGCCCCGCGTGGGGTGGGACGCGATGAGCACGACCGGTTCGCCGCTCATCTCGCGGCCGACGATCAGTTTCTGCTGGTTGCCGCCGGACAGGGCGTCCGCCGCGACATCGATGCCCGGAGTCCGGACGTCGTACTCCCGCACGATGCGCTCGGTGTCCCTGCGGGCGCCGGCGCGGTCGATCCACGGGCCCTTGGAGTTCGGCCGGCGCGTCTGGTGACCGAGGATGCGGTTCTCCCAGAGCGGCGCCTCCAGCAGCAGCCCGTGGCGGTGGCGGTCCTCGGGGACGTACCCGATGCCGGCCTCGCGGCGGCGGCGGGTGTCCAGCGAGGTGACGTCGGTCCCGGCGAGGGCGATGGTGCCGGTGGAGGGCCGCATGCCCATGATGGCCTCGACGAGCTCGGCCTGGCCGTTGCCCTCGACGCCGGCGATGCCCAGCACCTCGCCCTTGTGGATGGTGAACGAGACGTTGTCCACCACGGGGCGGCCGTCGGACGAGCGCACGGTCAGGTCGCGTACGGCGAGCGCCTGCTGGTCCGTGACGGTGGACTCGCGGGTCTCGGGGCTGGGCAGTTCCGAGCCGACCATCAGCTCGGCGAGCTGCCGGGCGTTGACCGTCTTGGAGTCGATGCCGGCCTGGACCGTCGTGCCCCGGCGGATCACCGTGATCTCGTCGGCGACGGAGAGCACCTCGTCGAGCTTGTGCGAGATGAAGATGACCGTCAGGCCCTCGCGCACCAGCCCGCGCAGGTTGTCGAACAGCTCGTCGACCTCCTGCGGGACGAGGACCGCGGTGGGCTCGTCCAGGATGATGATCCGGGCGCCCCGGTAGAGCACCTTGAGGATCTCGACGCGCTGCCGGTCGCCGACGCCCAGGTCCTCGATCAGCGCGTCGGGGTCGACGCCCAGGCCGTACGCGTCGGAGATCTCCTTGATCTTCCTGCGGGCGCCGGCGAAGTCGATGGACAGGCCCTTGCGGGGCTCGCTGCCCAGGACCACGTTCTCCAGCACGGTCAGGTTGTCGGCCAGCATGAAGTGCTGGTGCACCATGCCGATGCCGACGGCGATCGCGTCGGAGGGCGAGCCGAAGGAAACCTTGGTCCCGTTCACGGCGATGGTGCCCTCGTCGGGCCGCTGCATGCCGTACAGGATCTTCATGAGCGTGGACTTGCCGGCGCCGTTCTCACCGCAGATCGCGTGGACGGACCCGCGCCGGACGTGCAGGTGGATGTCGCGGTTGGCGACCACGCCCGGGAAGCGCTTGGTGATCCCGTCGAGCTCGACGGCCATCGCCTCGGACGCGGGCGGTTCCGGCTCCACCGAATCTTGGATAGTGATGATGGACTCCTCTCAGCAGTGGCCCGGTACGAGAAAGGCCCGGGCGACCTAGCGCCCGGGCCCACCCGCGTCGGGTCAGGCCCCGGTCTTGGCCGAAACCTTGATCTCGCCGCTGATGATCTTCTGCTTGAGCTCGTCGAGCTGGGCCTTGATCTCGTCGACCTTGCCACCGGTGGTGGAGTAGTCGACGCCGCCGGCCTTCAGGTCGTAGACCTTCTCGCCCGCCTGGACGGTGTTGTCCGTGAAGCTCTTGAGGAAGTCGAACACCGCCACGTCCACGCGCTTCACCATGGAGGTGATGATGACGTCCTTCACCGCGGCATCGGCGGTGAGCGCCTGGTCGGAGTCCACGCCGATAGCCATGGCGTTACCCTCCTTGGCGGCCTTGAACACACCGCCGCCGGAGCCGCCGGCCGCGTGGTAGACCACGTCGGCGCCACCGTCGATCATGCCCTTGGCGGCGACCTGACCCTTGGCCGGGTCGTTGAAGCCCGTCATGTCCGGCGGGTTGGTGAGGTACTGCACCGAGGTCTTGATGTCCTTCTTGACGTGCTTGGCGCCCGCCAGGAAGCCCGCCTCGAACTTGGCGATCAGGGGGACCTTCACGCCGCCGACGAAGCCCACGCTGTTCTTCTTGGACTTGAGCGCGGCCGCCGCGCCGACGAGGAAGGAGCCCTCGTGCTCGGCGAAGGTCAGGTTGCTGATGTTCGGAGCCTGGGCGCCCGCGTCGTCCACGATGGCGAACTTGACGTTCGGGAACTCCTTGGCGACCTTCGTCATCGGCGCGGAGTACGCGAAGCCGATGCCGATGATCGGGTTGTAACCGCCCTGGGCGAGCAGCCGGAGGCGCTCCTCCTTCTGGGCGTCGGTCTCGCCGGGGCTCGCCTCGAGCTCCTTGCCCTCGACCTTGAGCTCGGACTTGGCCTTGTCGAGGCCGCGCGCGGCGGCGTCGTTGAAGGACTGGTCGCCGCGACCGCCGATGTCGTAGGCCAGGCCGACCTTGGCCCCGCCCCCGCCCTTCGCGGCGCCCTCGGAAGCGCCGGTCTTGGCGTCGTTGCTTCCACCGCCGCACGCGGCGGCGCTAATGGTCAGCAGGGCACTGGTCATCAAGGCCAGGCCCAGCTTGGCTACTTTGTCACGGCGCACGGTGACTCCTTTTTCGTTCCCCGCCCGTTCTCACCTGACGTCACACGCGCGCACGAACGCACGGTAACCCTGCACGGAAGATAGTTGTTCGACCTGCGGGAACCAAATGGTGGCAGAGGTCCGCAACTCGTCCGTTACCGACTACAAGCGCGTCTGTGACCGGCGTTCTGCACGTCCCCGTTCGGACACCAACGACACCTGTGACCCGAATCACAGTAAAGCCTGGTTCGGCCGCAGCCGGAGATTGGGCCTTGCGGGCGGTTTGCCCGAGGCGCACAGTGCGTTTTGCCCCCTGGGCAGATCCCGGCCCCCCACCTCTTGGGAGTCCCGAGAATGCGCCGTTGGAAGACCCTCGTCGTTCCGCTGGCCGTCGCGCTGGCCACCGCCGCCGCGGCACCCGCGCTAGCGGACCCGGCCCCCGCTCCCCCACCCCAGATCAAGGTCGAGAACGGGGAGACGCAACCCGTCTTCTCCCGCGCCGACGCCATCATCGAGACCGTGTTCGTCGAGGTCGCAGGCGTGGACAGCGACAACGACGGCAAGCCGGACCGAGTCGCCGCCGACATCATGCGGCCGAAGGAGACCGACGCGGGCCTGAAGGTGCCCGTGATCATGGAGGCCAGCCCGTACTACGCCCCGCTGAACGACGTGCCCATGCACGACGTGGACATCGACGGGGACGACCCGGGCCAGGCCAAGACCCGCGCCGCCCACAACCGGCTGGCCGAACTGCAGGCCGCGGGCGCCGTCAGCGCCGGGCCGTTCGACGGGTACTACGACAACTTCTTCGTGCCGCGCGGCTACGCGGTCGCGCTCGTCGAGAGCCTCGGCAGCGCCCGCGCCACCGGCTGCCCCACGAGCGGCGGCCGCAACGAGACCCTCGGGGTCAAGGCCGCGGTCGACTGGCTGAACGGCCGGGCGCGCGGCTTCGACGCCGACGGGAACCCCGTCACGGCGGGCTGGACCACCGGCAACGTCGGCATGATCGGCGTCTCCTACAACGGCACCCTGCCCAACGCGGTCGCCACCACCGGCGTCGAGGGCCTGAAGACCATCGTGCCGATCGCCGCCATCTCCTCCTGGTACGACTACTACCGCGCCAACGGCGGCGTGCTCGCGCCGGGCGGTTTCCAGGGCGAGGACACCGACGTGCTCGCCAAGGCGGTGCTGACACGCGAGAACCCGCAGATCTGCGCGCCGGTGATGGACGCGCTCACCCGGGACCAGGACCGGATCACCGGGGACTACAGCAGGTTCTGGGCCGAGCGCGACTACCTGCACGACGTGAACAAGGTCAGGGCGAGCGTCCTGCTGGTCCACGGCCTCAACGACTGGAACGTCAAGACCATGCACTTCGGCCAGTGGTGGGACGCGCTCGCCAAGCGGGGCGTGCCGCGCAAGATCTGGCTGCACCAGGCCGGGCACACCAGCCCGTTCAACCTGCGCCACACCGAGTGGATGCGCACGCTGCACCGCTGGATGGACCACTGGCTGCACGGCCTGCAGAACGGGATCATGAACGAGCCGCAGGCCGACGTGGAGTACGCCCCGAACCAGTGGGCCCAGCACAAGCGCTGGCCGCTGCCCGGCACCGCGACCGTGCCGCTCCGGCTGGGCGCGGGGGCGAGGCTCGGGCTGCTCCCCGGCGGCGCCGGCCCGTTCGAGTCGTTCACCGACCAGCGCACCCGCACCGCCGAGACGCTGGCCGCGAACCCGCAGACCCCCGACCCGAACCGGCTCGCGTACGTCACCGAGCCCCTCAAGAAGGACGTCAGGATCTCCGGCAAGCCCGAGATCACCGTGCGCGCCTCGCTCAAGGACGGGCGCTCGCCGTACCTGACGGCCCTGCTGGTGGACTACGGCGAGGACGAGCGCGCCACCGGCGGCACCCGGTCCACCGGGCAGCGCGTCTGCTACGGGCAGGGCGTCCCCGGCGATGACGGCTGCACCACCCTGCGCACGCACGTCACCGCCACGACCCCCTTCAAGATCGTCTCGCGCGGCTGGCTCGACGTGCGCAACCGGCACTCCGAGTCCCGCACCGAGCCGGTCACCCCGGGCAGGCCGTACCTCTTCCGCTGGGACTTCCAGCCGCAGGACCACATCTTCAAGGCCGGTCACCGCATCGGCGTCGTCCTGCTCTCCACCGACTACGACTACACCCTCCGCTACCCGCCGGGCACCCAGGTCTCCGTGCAGCCCGGCGCCAGCTCCCTCTGGCTGCCCGTGGTGTTCGGCCGCGACGCCCTGACCTGACGACCCCGCCGGCGGTACGGCGGGCCCGCCCCGCCGTACCCCGGCAGCGGCAAGGCTCCCGCCGTGCCCCCGGCGAGTCAGGGCTCCGGCGGTGCGCAGGACCGGCGAAGCCCGCCGCGAACGGCGAAGCCCCGGCACGCTCGATCGGCGGCCGGGGCTTCGGAGGTCGTCCGGTCAGGGCGCCAGGACCGGGCCCGTCAGGGTCTGCGGGTCCGGCTCCAGGCGCTGGCCCTCCCAGAGCGCGGTGAGGGCCGTGGCGGCCAGGACGCGGACGCCCACCCCGATGCAGCGTTCGTCCACGTCGAAGGTGCCCTGGTGGATGTCGACGTCGTGGATGTCGCCCGGGGTGCGCACGCCGAGGCGGGCGAAGGCCCCGGGGATGGACTCCAGGTACCACGCGAAGTCCTCGCCGCCCAGCGACTGGGGCGTCGGGACGGCCGCGTCGGGCCCCAGGACCTCGCCGACCGCGTCACGCAGCATCTGGACGCTGGTGACCTCGTTGACCGTGGGCGGGACGCCGCGCATGTAGTCGAGCTCGGCCTCCACGCCGTACGCCTGGGCCACCGAGTCGAGCAGCGCCTTGAACAGGTCGGGCGCGGCGTGCCACGCCTCGTCCTCCAGGCAGCGCACGGTGCCCTCCGCCACGCCGTCGTCCGGGATGACGTTGCCCACCGACCCGGCGCTGACCCGGCCCCACACCAGGGACAGCGACGAGCGCGGGTCGATGCGGCGGGACAGCGCCGCGGGCAGCTCGGTCACGATCTTGGCGAGGGCGAAGACCAGGTCGGCGGTCAGGTGGGGGCGCGCGGTGTGGCCCCCGGGGCCGCTGACGCGCACGCTCACGCGGTCGCAGGCGGCGGTGATGGGGCCCGCGCGCAGCCCCAGCCGGCCGACCTCGATCTTCGGGTCGCAGTGCAGGCCGAAGATGCGGTCCACGCCGCTGATGCCGCCCGCGGCCATGACCGCGAGGGCGCCCTTCACGGTCTCCTCGGCGGGCTGGAAGATCAGCCTCACCCGCCCGGGCAGCAGCCCCGCCTCGGCCTGGCGCGCCAGGAACAGCCCCGCGCCCAGCAGGATCGCGGTGTGCACGTCGTGGCCGCAGGCGTGGCAGCGGCCGGGGATGACCGACCGGTACGGCACGTCCTTCTCGTCGGGCACGGCGAGCGCGTCCAGGTCGGCGCGCAGCGCGATCGTGGGCCCGTCGGCCTGCCCCACGTCGCAGAGCAGGCCGGTGCCCTGCGGCAGCACGACCGGGTTGAGGCCCGCGGCGGCCAGCCGGTCGCGGACCAGGCCGGTCGTGCGCTCCTCGGCGAACCCGAGCTCCGGATGCATGTGGAGGTCACGGCGGAAGGCGATCAGCTCGGCCTCGTGCCCCGCGAGGAACTCGGCGAGTTGCCCCCGCAGATCATGCCCCTCCATTCTTCGTCACCTCCCTCGAGGTGACGAAACGGTCCTCCCGGAACTCCGTCAGTGCGGCGTCGACCACGTCTTCCAAGGTTCCCCCGTCGGCGATGATGGCTCGCTGGCGTTCGTACGGCGCACCGCGTTCGAGCACCTCGTTCACCACGGACAACTCCTCGGCGCAGCCCAGCCGGTCGCCCATGGGCTCCAGCAGGCGCACGAGCTCGTACAGCTCGTCGCGCACGGGCGCGGTCGCGCCGGTGTCGTCAGTGACGATCATGGCGTCGAGGCCGTACCGGGTGGCCCGCCACTTGTTGTCGCGTACGACCCAGGGCGCGGGCCGCGGCAGCGTGTAGCCGCGGTCGAGCTGGTGCTCGAACTGCTGCACGAGGCACTGCGACAACGCGGTCACCATGCCGACCTCCTTCAGGGTCGGTATCCCGTCGAACATGCGTATCTCGATCGTGCCGAAGTCGGGGTGCGGTCGGATGTCCCACCACACCTCCTTGATGCTCTTGATGGTGCCGGCACGCATAAGGGTGTCCATGTACTCCTCGAACTCCGCCCAGTCCGCCATGAGATGAGGTGGTCCCGCGGTGGGCAGCGCCCCGAAAACGATCGCCCGGCTGGAGGCGAGCCCGGTGTCCTGGCCGCCCCAGTAAGGGCTGGAGGCAGTCAACGCCAGAAAATGCGGCAGGTAGGCCGCGAGCGCGTTGACGATAGGTATGACCTTATCCCGATCGGACACGCCCACGTGGACGTGTACACCGAAAGTTTGGATACGCCATGCCAGCCACTGCATCTCCTCGACGAGTTCGGTATAGCGCTGTACCGGGGCCATCACGGCGTTTCGCCAGTCGCTGATGGGGTGGGTTCCCGTGCAGGCCAGGGCCATTCCGCGCAGGTCGACGACGGGCTGGATCCGGGCGATGCTCCCGGCCAGGTCGGCGACCGCCTCGGAGACCGTGTGACTGATGTCAGTGATGATCTCCAACTGGGACTGCATCAGCTCGTGCATGAGCTTGGGACGCGCAGTCTCCGACATCTCGGGCAGAGCGGACAGAACCTCCCGCGCGTCCTGCCGAAGATGCCTGGTCTTCACGTCGACGAGCTGGAGCTCCCACTCGACCCCCAGGGTCGCACCACGTGACGGGTTGAACTCGATGGCCACGAAGAACCTCCGTGCACAATCTTTCCAGCTCGACGCGTTCCCGCGCGGCGGAATCGGTCAGGACGCGATCCCCAACTTGTCAGTCCAAATCCCCCAGCCCTCGCCGGAGCCAGGAACCCATGAAATATCACTCAAATACCTCGTCAAGGCCGAGCGTCAGTGGAATACCCAAAACTCGGCAATCCCCCCATTTTAGGCAATAGTCCGTAGATCGGTACGGTTGCCACCCGCCCCTCCCGCGCGGCGACCGCCCCCGCCCGCCGTACGGCACGCGCCCGTGCTACGGCCCGCGCTCGCGCTACGGCGCACGCCCGTTGTGCGGCGCGCGCCGGCCTCCCGGACGCCGGAGCCGGCCCAGGCCCGCCCGAGACGGGGGAAAGCGTGATCATAGGGAGGGATTACCCTCCAGCCATGAGACTTCACGTCGTCGACGCCTTCACCGACCGGCCCTTCGGCGGGAACCCCGCCGCCGTCGTACTGCTGGACCGCCCCGTGGACGAGGCGTGGATGCAGTCGCTCGCCGCCGAGATGAAGCACTCCGAGACCGCCTACCTGACGCCCCGCGAGGACGGGTACGGCCTGCGCTGGTTCACCCCGGCCGTCGAGGTCGACCTGTGCGGGCACGCCACGCTCGCGAGCGCGCACGCGCTGTTCTCCGGCGGGGAGGCCGGGGACGAGATCCGGTTCCACACCCGCAGCGGGGTGCTGACCGCGCGGCGCGAGCGGGAGAGCGGCATGATCCTGCTGGACTTCCCGGCGCGCACGATCACCGAGGTGCCGGCGCCCGCCGGGCTGGACGCGGCGCTGGGGGCCGAGCCCCGCTGGACCGGGCGCGACGAGGACGACCTGCTGGTGGAGCTGGCCGACGAGGAGGCGGTGCGCAAGCTGGAGCCCGACATCGCGCGGCTCGCCGAGGTGGAGGTGCGCGGCGTGACCGTGACGGCGCGCGGCTCGGGCGAGTACGACTTCGTGTCGCGCTTCTTCGCGCCGCGGGTCGGGGTGGACGAGGACCCGGTGACGGGGTCGGCGCACTGCGCGCTGGCGCCGTACTGGGCGGACCGGCTCGGGCGCGACACGCTCGTGGGGTTCCAGGCCTCGGCCCGGGGCGGCGTCGTGCGCGTGACCGCGCGGGGCGGCCGGGTGGAGCTCGCCGGCCGGGCCGTCACGATCCTCGACGCCGAACTCGCGATCTAGGTCAGCCGCGCGGCCCGGCCTCCTCGCGGCGCCCCGCCGCGCGCCAGCCTCGCAGCCCGACGACGCCCAGGGCCAGCGCGACCAGCAGGTTCACCCCGATCAGGATGCCGTGGACCACGTAGAAGGAGCGCTTGTGGCCGGGGGCCAGGTTGAACCCGAGGTTGATCCACTCGAAAATCATGAAAGCGGCCACAACAAGGAGAAAGGCCGCGATGCCACGTGTCATTCTCACGTGGACAGTATCCCGGCCGGCCCCGGATGGGCGGCCCGCCGGGCGCGGCCGGGGACCTGACGGGGCCCGGCGGCGGCCGGTGGAGACGGACAGGGACAGGGCAGGGACCGACACGGACGCCGCGCGGGCGGCGGGCGGCAAGGGGGCGCGAGATGGCCTGGGTGCGACGGTTGAGGGGTTTTCCGGCGGAGCCACACCGAACAGGTGGCCTGATGCTCGCTGTCTGTGATGCGACAGTTACTCTTTGATGTCATGGGGAGTGAAGCTCGCCCCGTGATCCGGGGCACCGCGGCCGCCTGCGCCTTCGTCCTGCTCACGGCGCCACACGCCACCGCGGACGCCGTACGGCTGACGCCGTCCGACACCGACGCCGCGCGGCTGTCGCCCGCCGGGGCGGACACCGCGCGCCTCGCCCCGGCGGACGCCGGGACCGCCCGGGTGACGCACCAGGGCTGGGGCGCCGTGCGCGTGTCCACGGCGCCGGCCGAGCCGGTGGGCGGCCCGCTGCTCGCGGGCAGGGGGCTGATCGTCCAGCCCGGGCCGGGGGCGCCGAAGCTGGGCAAGTTCAAGGCCTCGGGCTGGGTGATCGCCGACGCGACCAGCGGCGAGGTGCTCGCGGCCAAGAACCCGCACGGGCACTTCATGCCGGCCAGCACGATCAAGACGCTGACCGCGCTCACCCTCGTCAGCCGGCTCGACCCGAAGAAGAAGATCAAGCCCAGCCAGCACGCCTGCAACACCGAGGGCAGCGCCGTGGGTCTCACGCCCAAGGTCACCTACACGGTGGACGACCTGCTCAAGGGCCTGATGATGTCCTCGGGCAACGACGCGGCGATGGCGCTGGCCGAGGCGTACGGCGGGATGAAGCCGACGCTCGACGCGATGAACGCCGAGGCGCGGCGCATCCAGGCCAACGACACGGTGGCGCGGACGCCGCACGGGCTGGACGCCAAGGGGCAGCGCACCTCCCCCTACGACCTGGCGCTGATGGCCAGGGAGGGGCTGAAGAACCCGCGCTTCCGGACGTACGTCGGGACGAAGGTGACGAAGTTCCCGGCGCCCAAGGGCAAGAGCTACCAGATCCAGAACCACAACAAGCTGCTCTGGCAGTACAAGGGCGGCATCGGGGTCAAGAACGGCTGGACGAACAAGGCGCGGGCGAGCTTCGTCGGCGCGGCCACGCGGAACGGCCGCACGGTGATCGCGGCGCTCATGCACTCCGAACCACCGTTCTGGGACGACGTGAAGGCCATGCTGACCTGGGGCTTCGAGGCCAAGGGCAAGGTGACGCCGATCGGCCGCCTGGTCGATCCGATCCCGCCCAGGAACGAGGCGGCCGAGCAGGCCCCGCCCGCGTCCCCGGCCGCCGCCGCCCAGCCCGGCCCCAAGCCGCCGGGCGGCCCGTCCCCGGCGCTGCTCGCGGCGGGCGGCGCGGGCGCGATCGGCCTGTCGGCCGCGGCGGTCTACCTCGTGCGGCGGCGCCGGCGCGCCGACGACACCGTCATCTGACCGGCCACGCGCGAGCCGTACGCGGAAGGGCCCTCTCCCGGCCGGGGAGAGGGCCCTTCCGCGTGCCGGGTCAGCGGGAGCGGGCGAACTCCCAGGCGTCGGCGACGATCTCCTTGAGGGACGGCTTGGCCGGGCTCCAGCCCAGCTCCCGCTGGATCTTCTCACTGGAGGCGACCAGCACGGCCGGGTCGCCGGCGCGGCGCGGGGCGACCACGGCGGGGATCTCGTGCCCGGTGACCGCGCGGCAGACCTCGATCACCTCGCGGACCGAGAAGCCGGCGCCGTTGCCGAGGTTGTAGATCGTGTGCGAGCCGGGGGCGCACGCGTCCAGCGCGAGCAGGTGCGCCCGGGCCAGGTCGGCGACGTGGATGTAGTCGCGGACGCATGTGCCGTCGGGGGTGGGGTAATCCGTCCCGAACACGTTGACGGATTCGCGCCGGCCCAGCGCGACCGCGAGCACATTGGGGATCAGGTGGGTTTCGACCGTGTGGCGCTCCCCGAGGCCCTCGTAGGCCCCGGCGACGTTGAAGTAGCGCAGGCTCACCGCGCCCAGGCCGTGCAGGTCGGCGTACGCCGCCAGGGTGGTGTCCACGGCGAGCTTGGAGGCGCCGTAGGGGTTGGTCGGCCGGGTGGGGTCGGTCTCCAGGATCGGGGAGCGCTCGGGCTCGCCGTACGTGGCGGCGGTCGAGGAGAAGACGAGGCGGCGGACGCCCGTCTGGCGCATGGCCTCCAGCAGGGCGAGGGTGCCGCCGAGGTTGTTCTCCCAGTACTCGGCGGGCTTCTCGACCGACTCGCCGACGAGCGACCGGGCCGCGAAGTGCAGCACGCCGTCGTACCCGCCGCCCCGGAGCACCCGCAGGGCGTCCTCGCGCAGCGTCCCGCGGATGAACCGGGCCCCCTGGGGCACCGCGTCCTCGTGGCCCGTGGACAGGTCGTCGAGGACGTCCACGTCGTGGCCCCCCTCCACGAGCTGCGCCGCCACGACGCTGCCGATGTATCCCGCGCCGCCGGTGACGAGCAACTTCACGGCCCCGGACTCCTTTCGTTCGGTTTCCCTACCGGTACGCTGGCAGATCCGGCGACGGCTTGTCGAACCGGCCGCGTCGCCCGCGCCCGCTGACCTAAGGAAGCGTCGGTGAACAGCGTCGCAGGCAATATCGCGCTGGTCCTGCTCTTCGTGCTGATCGGCGGCTTCTTCGCCGCCGCCGAGATCGCGCTCGTCTCGCTGCGCGAGGGGCAGGTGCGCCGCCTCGCCGAGCGGGGACGGCGCGGCGCCCGCGTGGCCAAGCTGGCCCGCGATCCCAACCGGTTCCTGTCCGCCGTGCAGATCGGCGTCACGCTCGCCGGGTTCTTCTCCGCGGCGTACGGCGGCGCCGAGCTCTCCGGGGAGCTCGCGCCGGTGCTGGAGGGCTGGGGGCTGCCCCACGCCATCGCCGGGACGGTCGCGCTGGTGGCGATCACGCTGGTGATCTCGTACTTCTCGCTCGTGCTCGGGGAGCTGGCGCCCAAGCGGCTGGCGCTCCAGCGGGCCGAGGGGCTGTCGCTGCTGGTCGCGCCGCTGCTGGACCGGCTGGCGATGCTGTCGCGGCCGGTGATCTGGCTGCTGTCCAAGTCCACCGACGGCGTGGTGCGGCTGCTGGGCGGCGACCCGTCGGCGGGGCGGGAGACCATGACCACCGAGGAGCTGCGCGACCTGGTCGCGGGCCACCACGACCTCACGGCGGACGAGCGCGCGCTGATCGGCGAGGTGTTCACGGCCGGGAAGCGCCAGCTCCGGGAGGTGCTGGTGCCGCGCACCGAGGTGGAGTTCATGGCCGCCGACACGCCCCTGTCGGAGGCGGCGGTGCACGCGGCGGCCTCGCCGTACTCCCGCTTCCCGGTCTATCGCGGCTCGTACGACGACGTGATCGGCTTCGTCCACGTCCGGGACCTGCTGGACCCGGCGTCGGCGGGGCGGGCGGCTCCGGTGGGGTCGATCGTGCGGCCGGTGAAGCTGCTGCCCGCGTCCAAGCGGGTGCTGGCCACGCTCTCGGAGATGCGGCAGGAGAACCACCACGTGGCGATCGTGGTGGACGAGTACGGCGGCACCGCGGGCATCGTGACGCTGGAGGACCTGGTCGAGGAGCTGGTCGGCGACATCCGCGACGAGTACGACGTGGAGGAGGACGCCGCCGTGCGCCTGCGCGGCGGCGACATCGAGGTCGAGGGCCTGCTGAACCTGGACGCGTTCGCGACCGAGACCGGGGTGCGGCTGCCGGAGGGGCCGTACGAGACGCTGGGCGGCTATCTCATGTCCGTCCTGGGGCATCTCCCGGCCGCGGGCGAGGTGGTCGCGGTCGGGCCGTACCGCCTGGAGATCACCGAGATGGACGGGCGCCGCGTCGCCCGCGTCCGCGTCAGCCGCCCCGCGGCCCCCGCCCTCCCGCCCTCCCCCGCCGACCGGCCCCCCGGCTCGCCGGAACCGGACGCCCAGGACGCGGGCGTCCCCGACGCCGGGGCCCGGGAACGCGGCGGCCCGGAATCCGGCGGCCCGGAATCCCACGTCCCGGAATCCGGCGGCCCGGAATCCCACGTCCCGGAATCCCACGTCCCGGAATCCGGCGGCCCGGAGCCGCGCGGATCCGAATCCGGGGCCGCGGAACCCGGGGCCGCGGAACCCGGTGACCGCGGGACTCCCCGCGACTCCGGCCGCGCCTGACCCCTCGCGGTGATCGCGCGGTCGCGCGCCCGGGGTGCTTGAGACCGCGTGATCACCGCGTGGGAGGGACGGGCGGGAGGACGGGACCGGCGCGGGGTGGGAGGGGGGAGGTGCCGAGTGCTGACATAATCGGGGGCTATGGCTCGCGCTCGCGTCTTGTCCGGCATTCAGCCGACCGCCGGTTCCTTCCACCTGGGCAACTACCTCGGCGCGGTGCGCCAGTGGGTCTCGATGCAGGACGATCACGACGCGTTCTACATGGTCGTGGACCTGCACGCGATCACCGTCGAATACGAGCCCGCGCAGCTCCGGGAGCGCACGCGGCTGGCCGCCGCGCAGCTCTTCGCCTGCGGTCTCGACCCGGACCGGGCGACGGTCTTCGTGCAGAGCCAGGTGCCCGAGCACACCGAGCTGCAGTGGGTGATGGCCTGCCTGACCGGGTTCGGCGAGGCCTCGCGCATGACCCAGTTCAAGGACAAGGCCGCCAAGCAGGCCGTCGCGTCCGTGGGCCTGTTCACCTACCCGATCCTCCAGGCCGCCGACATCCTGCTCTACCAGGCCGACCAGGTCCCGGTCGGAGCCGACCAGCGGCAGCACCTGGAGCTCACGCGCGACCTCGCGCAGCGGTTCAACCACCGCTTCGGCGAGACGTTCACGCTGCCCTCGGCGTACATCCTCAAGGCCGTCGAGAAGATCACGGACCTGCAGGACCCGACGGCCAAGATGTCCAAGTCGTCCTCCTCGCCGCAGGGCATCCTGGACGTGCTGGAGGAGCCGTCCGCGCTGCGCAAGAAGATCATGCGCGCGGTCACCGACACCGGCTCGGACGTGATCGCCGACGAGGAGAACAAGCCGGGCGTCACCAACCTCATGCGCATCCACTCGGCGCTGTCGGGCCTCTCCCTGCCGGAGATCGAGGCGCGCTACGCCGGGCAGGGCTACGGCACGTTCAAGAAGGACGTCGCCGAGCTGGTCACCGACGCGTTCGCGCCGATCCGCGAGCGCACCCAGAAGCTCCTCGCCAACGAGGCCGAGCTGGACCGGATGCTGGCGGTGGGCTCGTCCCGCGCCGGCAAGGTCGCCCGCGAGACGATGGACCTGGTCCGCGACCGCGCCGGGTTCCTCCGCCCCGCCTCCTGACCCTCGCCTCCTGAGCCTCGCCTCCTGAACCTCGCCGCCCGACCGGGCCGCGGCACCACCTCCCGACCCGCTTCCGGACGCCGTACGCCGCCGGGGACCACCCCGCCGCCGTACGGCGTTCCGCGTTCTCCGCCGCCCCGCCGTACGGCGTCCGCGGCCACCGGCGCGGACGCAGGACGGGAGGCCGTCAGGCGGTGACCGGGGCCAGGAGCTTGCCGAGGGTGAGGTCGCCGACGTACTCCCCGCCGATCAGGAGCTCGGCGGGATGGCGGCCCTCGACCGTGTAACCGTGGCGTTCGTACAGGCGCTGGGCGGCGGTGTTGGTGGACAGGACCTTCAGGCTGAGCTTCACGGCGCCGGCCTCGGCGGCCTTCCGCTCCGCCGCGGAGAGCAGCGCCGACGCGACGCCGAGACGGCGGGCGGATACGGCCACGACCAGCCCGGCGATGTCGAAGACGTGCGCGGTCTCGGGGAACCAGGACCGGGCGCGCACGCTCACGACGCCGACGATCTCTCCGTCCATCTCGGCGACCAGGTGGGTGCCGGGGTCCTTCTGGCCGGTGAAGAAGGCCGTCCGCTCCTCGGTCTGGACCGAGGGGAAGCCCGAGCCCGGCGTCCACGCGGTGGTGTCCAGGGCCAGCAGCGCGGCGTCGTCCGCGGCCGTGGCCGGGCGGATCAGGAAGGGGGGATCGTCAGTCATCCGAGCAATGTTTGAGATCTCTCGCCCGCTTGTCAATCCGCGCGGGACGGCCCGGCGCGGGCGCCGCCGTACCCGGATTTTCGATCTTGGCACTTGGTGATCAGTGGGATGAGCTGCCCGGACGCAAGATCGACGGGACGAGCGGCGCGGATCGGGTACGTCGCAGAGGTGGCGAACCCCGTCGAGTGGATCAGCGGCCTGCTGCGGGCCGGGAAGGAACGCGGCGGGGCCGTGGTGGGCGGGGTGCGGCAGCGCCGGCCCTGGGTGGACCACGCGATCCGGACCTGGCAGCGGTACCAGGAGTGCCGGGCGGACCAGCTCGCCGGCGCGGTCACCTACTTCGCCTTCCTGTCGTTCTTCCCGCTGATCGCGCTGGCGTTCGCGATCGTCGGGTACGCCGTGACGGTCAGCCCGCACGCCGGCGACCTCGTGCGGCAGGCGCTGAACGAGTACGTGCCGGGGCTGGCCACCCGGCTGCCGATCGACCAGATCGCCGCGGCCAAGAAGGGGGCGGGGATCATCGGCCTGCTCGGCCTGCTGTACGCCGGGCTGGGCTGGATCGACGCGCTCCGGGACGCGCTGCGGCAGGTCTGGCTGCACGGCTCGCCGCGGCCCAACTTCCTGCTGGCCAAGGCGTCCGACCTGCTCACCCTGGTCCTGCTGGGCGGGGCGCTGATCATGTCCACGCTGCTGAACGGCACGGCGGCGGCGGCGACCCACCTCGTGCTGGACTGGCTGAACCTGCAGGACTCCGCCGTCGCGGAGTTCGTGCTGCGGATGACGGCGCTGGGGGTCAGCGTCTCCGCCGACATGATCGTCTTCCTGGTGCTGTTCGGGCGCATCTCGGGGGCGCGCGAGCCGATCACCGTACTGCTGCGGGGCGCGGTGTTCGGCGCCGTCGGGCTGGCCCTGCTCAAGCTGCTCGGGACGTTCCTGCTCGGCCACACCACCGGGAACCCGATCTACGGCACGTTCGCGGTCATGGTCGGGCTGCTCGTGTGGATCGACATCACCGTGCGGTTCATCCTGCTGGCGGCGGCGTGGACGGCCACGAGCACCAAGGGCCCGGCGCCCGAGCCCACGCCGGTTCCGATGGCCGACGAGGTCACCCCCGAGCCCGAGGAGGCCGGGGGCCGATAACCCTATTTCGGGCATACCGGTACTCTCCCCCCATGTCCCGAACACGGTCCGCCCTGCGCTCGCTGCTGCCCGACCCCGGCCCCACGCGGGCCCTGACGTTGAGCACGCTGGTGCGCACGACCGGGCGCGGCCTGTTCTTCACCGGGAGCGCGCTGTACTTCACCAGCCCGTCCGTCGGGCTGTCGGGGCCGCAGGTGGGGCTCGGGCTGACGATCGCGGCGCTCGTCGGGCTGTTCGCGGGGGTGCCCTCGGGGCGGCTGGCCGACGTGATCGGGCCGCGCGGGGTGACCATCGTGTTCCTGCTGGTGGACGCGGTGGCGTTGTGCGGGTACACCCTCGTGCGCGACTTCACGGTGTTCGTCCTGGTCGCGTGCGCCTACTCGTTCTTCGAGTCGGGCTCCAACGCCTCCAACCAGGCGCTGATCGCCGGGAGCGTCGAGCCGGAGCGGCGGGTCCGCACCCGCGCCTACCTGCGGTCGGTCACGAACCTGGGCTGGTCGCTCGGGGCGGTCCTGTGCGGCGTCGCCCTGGCGTACGGCACGCGGGAGGCGTACCTCGCGCTGATCTTCGGGGCCGCCGCCTGTTACGCCGTGGGCGCGCTGCTGAACCTGCGGGTCCCGTCCGTGCCGCCCGCGCCCAAGGTGTCCTCGGGGCCGGTGTGGATCGTGCTGCGCGACCGGCCGTACATCGTGCTGACGCTGCTGAACGCGGTCCTGTGCATGTGCTACACGCTGCTCACGCTGGCGCTGCCGATCTGGATCAGGGACCAGACCTCCGCGCCCCCCGCCGTCTACGCGATCCTCACGCTGATCAACACGGTGGCCGTGCTGCTGTTCCAGGTCGTGGCCAGCCGCGGGTCGGCGACGGTCGCGGGGGCCGCGCGGGCCCAGCGGAACTCCGGCGTGCTGCTGCTGGCCTGCTGCGTGCTGTTCGCGTTCTCCGCGGGTCAGGGGCTCACGCCGTGGATCGCGATCGCCTTCCTGGTCGCGGGCACGATGGTCCACGTCGGCGGGGAGCTCCTCCAGGCCGCCGGGTCGTGGGGGCTGTCGTTCGAGCTGGCGCCGCAGCACGCCCAGGGCCAGTACCAGGGCATGTACGGCACCGGGTACCAGCTCGCCCAGGTCGTCACCCCGGTCATGTCCACGCTGCTGCTGAGCGGCTGGGGGTGGCCGGGCTGGATCGTGTTCGGCGCCGCGTTCCTGCTGGCCGGGCTCGCGGTCCCGGTCGCGGCGCGCTGGGCGGAGCGGACCCGTCCCGCCGAGCCGGTCCCGGCCGCCGCCTGAGCCCTCGCGGGCCTGGCCACCCGCAGCCGCATCACCGAGGTGTTGTTGGCCGGGTGGGCGTCGCCGAGGCGCACCGAGAAGACGATCGCGTCGCCGATCACCGTGACGGCCTTCCTGGGCAGCGCGGGCACCCGGAAGCCGAGGCGGATCGCCCGGCGCGCCCCGCTGTCCAGCCGCCCGACGCGGCACAGCACCGTGCGCCCCTGCTCGCGGCAGCGCGCTCCCCTGGCGTACCGGAACGCGAGCCGCGTCGGCTGGAGCACCACGGTCGCGTCGCGCACCCGCTGCGGCCCCCGGTTGACCACGGTCGCCACGGCCCCGAACCGCTGTCCCGGGCGCACCCGCCGCACGCCCGCCGCCGCCATGCGCACCCCCAGGTCCGCGCCCGGGCCGAGCGGGGTGTCCACCACCGCGCGCGTGTCCCCCGGCGCGGGGTCGGGGTTGCGCGCGGTGATCGTGGCCTCGGCGCGCAGCCGCCCGCGGGCCCCCTCGCGCGGCACCGTCGTCACGGTCACCTGCCCGGTCCCGCCGGGCTTGACGTCGTACGGCGACGCGCACACGACCTCGACGCGGCCCCTGGCCCGGCACTCGGCGACGTCCACCGCGACGATGTCGGCGGTCTCCGACACCCGCACCCGCACGGTCGGCCGCACGGCGGGGCCGGGGCCCCGGTTGCGCACGCGCACCACGTAGGACACGGGCCGGCCCGGCTGCGCCACCGCCGGGCTGCCCGTCATGCTCACGCTCACGTCCGCGGCCGGCGGCGGCGCGGGCTTCGGCCGGGGGGAGGTGTACGGCGTCGCGCCGGCCCCGGGCGAGGGCGTCGCCGCGATCCCGGCCGGCAGCCCCGCGGACGGCTCGGACGGCGCGGGAGAGCGGGACGAATCGCTCCCGGCGCTCCCGGTTTCCGGGGACCCGGCGGGGACCGGCCCCTCGCGGGGTGAGACCCGGGTCGCCGCCGAAAGCGCACTCGGCGCGGGAGACCGCGTGAGCGCCTGCCGGGCCGGGCCGGCGATGGGGGCCGAGGGGAGGCGGGCGTTCCACAGGAGGGCGCCCGTCCGCCGGGCGGGCGGCGGCTCCAGGGGGGTGCCGTGGGCGGCTCCGGACGTCACGTCCGGCGACAGGGCGGCGATCAGGCCGCTGACGGTGGCGACGGCGCGCACCGCGAAACTACGCATTGAACACCCACTCGCGGCCCCTCGGCCGCCCCAGACTCCCCGACCCCCGAGAGGCCCCTGCCCTTCACGTATTAAACGCGCAGGTCAAACCCCGACCCAGCCGACACGCCGCCCCTCCCCCAGCCGCGCCGATCACGCGCTCGCGATCCCCCGCGCCCGGGAGAGCGTGGGCGAGGGAAACGGGCGAGGGAAACGGGCGAGGGAAACGGGCGAGGGAAACGGGCGAGGGAAACGGGCGAGGGGCCCGGCGCCTGGCGGCGCGGGCCCCTCGGGTGGTGCGGACGTGCTCGGAGTGCTCAGAGGTTGTCGACGTCGGCCTGCTTGGAGCGGACGGCCTCGGCGGCCTCCTTGAGGGCGGCCAGCTCGGGGTCGGTCAGCTCGCGCTCGACGACCTTCTTGACGCCGCCGGCGCCCAGCTCGGCCTCGACGCCGAGGTAGACGCCGCTGATGCCGTACTCACCGTCGACCCAGGCGCAGACCGGCATGACCGCGCCGGAGTCCTCGCGGACCGCCTTGGCCATGCGGGCCGCGGCGGCGGAGGGGGCGTAGTAGGCCGAGCCGGTCTTGAGCAGGGCCACGACCTCGGCGCCGCCGTTGCGGGTGCGGGTCACGAGCTCCTCGATCTCGTCGGCCGGGAGCAGCTCGGACAGCGGCTTGCCGTCCACCTTGCACGCCGAGGGGACCGGGACCATGGTGTCGCCGTGCGAACCGAGCGTCAGCGTGGTCACGCGGCCGACCTCGACGCCGAGCTTCTCGGCGACGAAGTTGGTGAAGCGGGCGGTGTCGAGCATGCCCGCCTGGCCCATGACGCGGCCGGACGGGAAGCCGGAGACCTTGGCGGCCAGCGCGGTCATCTCGTCGAGCGGGTTGGAGACCACGATGATCACCGCGTTCGGCGAGTGCTTCGCGACGTTCTCCGTGACGTTCCGGACGATCTTCGCGTTGGTCTCGATGAGGTCCATCCGGCTCATGCCCGGCTTACGCGGCAGACCCGCCGTGATCACCACGATGTCGGAGCCCGCCGTGGCCTCGTAGCCCTCGCCGTTCGGGCCGGTCGTCTGGCCGGTGACCTTCGTCTCGAAGCCCTCGATGGGCCGCGACTGGTTCATGTCGAGCGCGAGGCCCTCAGGCTTGCCCTCGACGATGTCGGTGAGCACGACCTCCTCGAAGATGTCGTACTCCGCGAGCCGCTGCGCCGTGGTCGAGCCGTAGAACCCGGCTCCGACGACCGTTACCTTGCCCTTGCGAGCCATCTCGGCTGGTCTCCCATGTTTCTCGTTGTCAAGACACTTCAGGCTATCGCGCCTTGGCCTTGATCGACTTCCGGGATCCGAATCCGTCCCCCGGGCAGCAGGACGATCGCCGCCAGGGCGACCAGCCCGCCCGCCACGCCCAGCCAGGGGATCACCGTCGCCGCCGCCTCCGCGTGGGCGGCGGGCAACCCGTGCGCCGGTGCGTGGCCCGCCACGGTCGTGCTGTACGCCGTGCCGGCCACCGCGAGCGCCACCGAGCCGCCGACCTGCCGGAAGAACGTGAGGTTGGCGCTGGCCGTGCCGATGTATCGCGGCGGGACGGCGGTCTGCACCGCCACGGTGAGCCCGGACATGGTCGGCCCGATGCCGAGGCCGATGAGCGCCATCCAGGCGATCATCGCCGCGTCGCCGGTGTCCAGGGCCAGCCCGGCGCAGAGCACGGTCCCGGCGATCAGCAGCAGGGGCGCGGCCACGAGCGCGGGCTTGTACCGCCCGGTCCGGCTCATCAGGACGCCGGTGACCGCGCTCCCGGCCAGCATCGCGAGCATCAGCGGGTAGATCCGCAGGCCCGACTCCGACGCGGTGAGCCCGCGCGCCTCCTGGAAGTACCTCGGCAGGAACACCACCCCGGCGTACATCCCGAAGGCCATGAAGAACGAGACGACGTTGACGACCGTGTACGTCCGGTTCCGAAACAGGTGCAGCGGCACGATCGGCTCGGCGGCCCGCCGCTCGACGAGCACGAAGAGCGCGAGCAGCGCGGCGGCCCCCGCGATCGGCCCGGCCACCGGCAGGCTGGTCCAGGCGTGCGGCCGCCCGTCCTCGGCGGCCAGGCCCTTCTCGGTGAGCCCGAGGAGCAGGGCGGTGACGGCGGCCGAGAAGATCGCGATGCCGAGATAGTCGGGGCGCCCGCGGCGGGCCGCGACGGCCGTCCTGGGCAGGGTGAAGACCATGATCGGCACGAGCACGAGGCCGATCGGCAGGTTCACGTAGAACACCCAGCGCCAGTCCGCGTGGTCGGTGAGGACGCCGCCGAGGTACGGCCCGGCGAGGTAGCTCAGGCCCATCACACCGCCGACCGCGCCCTGGACCTTCGCGCCGGCCTTGCCGGTGAACGTGTCCATCATCAGGGCCAGCGACAGCGGCAGCAGCGCGCCCGCCCCGAGGCCCTGGAGCCCCCGGAACAGGATGAGCTGGACCATGTCCTGCGCGAGCCCGCACAGCGCCGACCCGAGCAGGAAGATCGCGATGCCGGTCAGCAGCAGCGGCTTGCGGCCGTAGGTGTCGGACAGCCTGCCGTACAGCGGCACGGTCACGGTGGACGTGAGCAGGTACGCGGTGACGACCCAGGTGTAGAGGCCGCCCCCGCCGAGTTCCGCGGTGATGCGGGGCAGCGCGGTGCCGACGATCGTCTGGTCGAGCATCGCCAGGAACATGCCGCCGAGCACCGCGATGATCAGCAGCCAGTTCGTCGAGGACTTCTCGGGGGTGACGGGGGGAGCCGTCGTATCGGTAACCACATGTGGAGATTGATATGTCGTCCTCGATATGTCAAGTCGGATATGTAGACTGGGAGTCATGTCCCTGCGAATGGCGCTCCTCGGCCTCCTGAAGGCCACCGGCCCGGCCAGCGGCTATGACCTGGCCAAGCTCTTCGACAGCTCGATCAACAACGCCTGGAAGGCGGGGCACAGCCAGATCTATCCGGAGCTGGCGAGGATGACCGAGGACGGGCTCGTCACGGTCGAGGCCGACGGCCCGCGCGGCCGCAAGACCTACACCCTCACCGACGCGGGCTGGGAGGCGCTGCGCCACTGGCTCGTCGGGCGCGAGCCGGAGCGGCACTGGCGCAGCGAGGCCGCGCTGCGGGCGTTCCTGCTGCCGCTCCTGGACGCCCGCGAGGCCGCCGCGTGGCTGCGCCGGGAGGCGGAGTACTACGCCGAGCGGCTGCGCTCGCTGGAGGAGCTGCGCCACGCCGACGGCGAGGAGTACCCGATGAAGCGGGCCGGGTTCGGCAGGTACGCCCTGGAACTGGGCATCAGCCAGAACCGCCTGCTGCGCGACTGGGCCCTGGACAGCGCCGCCGACCTGGAGCGCCGTGCCGCCGAGGAGGAGAACGAGACGGCGACGGGAGAGGACGCGGCGGAGCGCCGCGCCGGGGACTGACCGCTCAGCCGCAGGACTCGGGCTTGGGCAGGCCCAGGCCGGGAGTGAAGCCCATCCCGCCGAGGTGGCGCTTGAAGAGCACGCGCATCGTGCCCTCGCGGTAGATGCCCTGCACGGCCTTGTTCACGAGGAGGCAGGAGCGCTTGTCGCCGAGGCGCAGGCCGACGCCGTACCGCTCGTCGCTGAGGCGCTCGCCCAGGATCCGGAATCCGCCGCCCGCCTGGACGCCGAACCCGGCCAGGATCATGTCGTCGTTGACGATGGCGTCCACCCGGCCGTCCCGGAGCATGCGGGTGCAGTCGGACAGGTTCGCCGCGTCCACCGGCACCAGCTTCGGGGACCTCTGCCGGGCGCGGGCCACGCCCAGCGACCCGGCCGGCGCGCACAGCCGCTTGCCGTTCAGGTCGGCCAGCCGCTTGACCCGGTCGTCGGCGCGCACCATGACGTCCTGGTGGGCGACGAGGTACGGCCCGGCGAAGGTGACCTTGTTCCGGCGCGCCTGGTTGATCGAGTAGGTGGCCAGGACCAGGTCCACCGCACCGCTCTCCAGCGCGCTCTCCCGCGCGATGCCGACGCTCTCGAACCGCACCCTGTCCGCGGGCACGCCCATCCGCTTGAGGAGTTCGAGGGCGACGTCCACCTCCAGGCCGGCGTACCCCATGGGCCCGCCGCCGAGCAGGGACAGGCCCGGCAGGTCCTCCCGCACGCCGACCGTGATCGTGTCCCCGCCCGCGATCTTCTCCGCCAGCGTCTCCGCGCGCGGGGGCTGGGGCTTGGCCGTGGGACCGGAGGTGGCGGGCGGGCCGCCGCCGATGTTCTGGCTCGCCCACAGGCCGCCGCCGCCCGCGAGCACGAGCGCCGCGGCGGCCGCGGCGTACCACCGGGCCCGGGAGCGCCGCCGCCGTCCGTCCGGCGGGGTCTTCGCGGGGGCCGGGGTCGCAGGAACCGGGGCGGCCGGGGCCGGGGGCTCGCCGGAGGGCCGGGTGGCCGCGGGAACGGGCTTCATCAGCGTGGGCGTGGCCGCCTCGGCGCCCTCGCTCAGCACCTCCTCGGACACGGCGGGGGCGGGGGGCCGGTGCAGGAGGCGCAGCAGGATCTCGTCGGTCTTGGGGCGGTCCTCCGGCCGCTTGCTCAGGCAGTCGGCGATGACCTCGCGCAGCGGCCCGGACAGCGCGCCCAGGTCGGGCTCCAGGTTGAGGATCCCGTTGAGCACGGCCGCGATCGAGTTCGCCCCGAACGGCGGCGCCCCGGTGGCGGCGAAGACGATCGTGGACGCCCAGGCGAACACGTCGGTGGCGGTGCTGACCGGGAGGTTGGAGATCTGCTCGGGGGCCATGTACGCGGGGGTGCCGATGGCCTGGCTGGTCAGCGTGCCCGTGCCGTCGAGCATGCGGGCGATGCCGAAGTCCACGACCCGGGGCCCGTCGGGGGCGAGCAGCACGTTGTCGGGCTTGAAGTCGCGGTGGACGATGCCGGCGTGGTGGATCGCGGTGAGCGCGGTGGCCGTGCCGATCGCGAGGCGGTCCAGCGGGGTCCCGCTCAGCGGGCCGCTCGTCTCGACGACCTCGCGCAGGGAACTGGCGTCGATGTATTCGCTGGCGATGTACGGCGCGTCGCCCTCGATGTCGAAGTCGAGCACGCGGGCGGTGCAGAACGGCGCGACGCGCTTGGCGGCGGCGAGTTCCCGGCGGAACCGGGCGCGCGACGCCTCGTCACCGGCCAGCCGCACGTGCATCAGCTTCACGGCCGCCAGCTCACCGGTGTCGCTCTTGCCGAGGTAGACGATTCCCTGACCGCCCTGGCCAAGCCGCCCCGCCAGCTCGTAGTCACCGAGCCTGCTCGGATCCCCCGGGTGAAGCGGCACGATGTCCGGCATCACGCCCCCTGTGGAAGTACATCCCCGGCCAAAGGGTACTTGAGCGGGCAGGCCGCCGATCCCCGCGCCGCCCCATCGTTCAGCGTCCGTTACCCACGCGAGACCCCGGAGCCCCTTACCGGTGCGGCTCCCGCCCGCCGTACGGCGTGAGCCCCGCGAGGGGCGCGGACGGGTCCCGGGCGACGCGGCGGGGGCGCCCCGGCCGCGCGGGCCGGGCCCCGCCTCACAGGTCGGGGTCGGTGAGCTTGGCGACCAGGTCGTCGATGCGGACGGTGTTGGCGGCCACGGCGGCGTACATCTGGTCGGACTCCAGGAAGCCGAGGTGGCGGGCCACGAGACGGGAGGCGCCGCTGGCCTCCAGGTCGAGCAGCTCCAGGCCGCGGGCCTCGATGGCCTTGGCGAGCATGCGGCGGCCCACGGTGGAGACGTCGTCGGCGCGCTGCTCGGTGAGGGCGCGGTGGATGAGGAGGCGGGCCGCGGGGGTCTTGACGTCGCGCAGCCACTCGGGCGAGGGGTTGGCGTCGGGGGCGGTGAGGATCTCGACGACCGCGCCGTTGTAGAGGCGGGAGTTGAGGGCGGCCAGCCGGCCGTTGACCAGGACGCCGATGGCGTGGTTGCCGATCTCGGGGTCGAGGGCGTAGGCGAAGTCGATCGGGGTGGCGTGGGCCGGCAGCGGGATCACGTGCCCGCGCGGGGTGAAGGTCGCGATGGAGCCGGGGCGCAGGTCGCCGCGCAGGCTCTCCAGGAAGTCGGCGGAGGTGGCGTCGTTCTGCCAGGCCAGCAGGCGGCGCAGCCATTCGAGGTCGATGCGGCCGGTGACGGTCTCGGCGGCGCTCGCCGAGGCGGCGTCGGCGATCGAGGCGGCGATGCCGTACTCGGCCATCCGGTGCATCCGGGTGCTGCGGATCATCACGTCGAGGACGCTGCCGCCCTGGTCGATCACCCGGGTGTGCAGCGAGCGGTACATGTTGAAGCGCGGCAGGGCGATGAAGTCCTTGAGGTGGCCCGGGATCGGGTGCAGCGCCGCGTGGACCGCGCCCAGGGCCACGTAACACTCCTGGTCCAGGCCGTCCACCAGGACCAGGATGCGGAACATCTCGGCGGGCAGGAGGCCGTCGAGGTTGCCCTTGGTGTCGGTGTGGATGGCGTACAGGTGGCGGCGGTGCAGGACGACCTGGCCGCTGACGTTGCTGTCGGCCAGGGCCTCGCGGAAGCGCTGGAGGGCGGGTTCGAGCTGGCGGCGGGCCTCCTCCTCGCCGGCGGCCACGGCGGCGGCGCAGGCGGCGTGCTCCTCGGGGAAGAGCGAGGCGAAGCACAGGTCGTCCATCTCGCGTTTGAGGGAGTACATCCCCAGGCGCTCGGCGAACGGCACGAGGAGTTCGAGGCTGGCGCGGGCGATGCGCTCCTGCTTGTGGCGGGGCTGGAAGCCCAGGGTGCGCAGGTTGTGCAGCCGGTCGGCGAGCTTGATGACCAGGACCCGCAGGTCGGCGGCCGAGGTGAGGATCATCTTGCGGAACGTCTCGGCCTCGGCCGTGACCCCCCATTTGGAGCCGTCGAGCTTGGTCACGCCGTCCACGAGGACCGCGACCTCCTCGCCGAACTCGGCCCGCAGCTCCGCGATGGTGTAGTCGGTGTCCTCGACCGTGTCGTGGAGCAGGGCGGCGGCGATGGTCGGGGTGTCCATGCCCAGGTCGGCCAGGATCTCGGCGACCGCGAGCGGGTGGGTGACGTACGGCTCGCCGGACTTGCGGAGCTGGCCGTCGTGCAGGCGCTCGGCGACGAGGTAGGCCCGGCGCACCACGCTCAGGTCGGCCTTGGGGTGCTGGAGGCGGTGGTTGCGCAGCAGGCCCTCGGCGGGGCGCAGCTTGTCGGCGTCCGGCCTGGGCCGCGCCAGCCTGCCCGCCGCCGCCCGGAAGCGGCGCGTGGCGCCGCCTTGGCCGCCTCCTGGGCCGCCCCCTGCACTCGCCATGTATTTCCTCCGACACGCCACCGGTTACCGCTGATGATAGGCGGTTCCGTAGAGATGCCACCCGGCGGACGGGATCCCCGTCTCCGGATGGATGCGAGCTCGATTTCCAGTCGCAACAGAATCAAGGAAAAGGGCCACCCGGATACCGGGTGGCCCTCATCTCAACGTCCTCAGGCGGACATCTTCTTCCGCAGGTTCTCGTCCAGGGCGGCGAGGAAGTCCTGGGTGGTGAGGTACGGCGTGTCGCCGCCGACCAGGAGCGCGAGGTCCTTGGTCATCTGACCGGCCTCGACGGTCTCGACGCAGACCTGCTCCAGCTTCTCGGCGAACTCGGTGACCTCGGGGGTGCCGTCGAGCTTGCCGCGGTGGGCCAGGCCGCGCGTCCAGGCGAAGATGGACGCGATGGGGTTGGTGGAGGTGGGCTTGCCCTGCTGGTGCTGGCGGTAGTGGCGGGTGACCGTGCCGTGGGCGGCCTCCGCCTCGACCGTGCGGCCGTCGGGACTCATGAGCACCGAGGTCATCAGGCCCAGCGAGCCGAAGCCCTGCGCCACCACGTCGGACTGCACGTCGCCGTCGTAGTTCTTGCAGGCCCAGACGAAGCCGCCGTCCCACTTGAGCGCCGCGGCGACCATGTCGTCGATGAGGCGGTGCTCGTAGGTGATGCCGGCGGACTCGAACTCGGCCTTGAACTCGGTCTCGTAGGTCTCGGCGAAGATGTCCTTGAAGCGCCCGTCGTACGCCTTGAGGATCGTGTTCTTCGTGGACATGTACAGCGGGTACTTGCGGTCGAGCGCGTAGCGCATGGTGGCGCGCGCGAAGTCGCGGATCGACTCGTCGAAGTTGTACATGCCCATGGCGACGCCGCCGCCGGGGAAGTTCGCGACCTCGAACTCCATGGGCTCGGAGCCGTCCTCCGGCTTGTACGTGATCGTCACGGTGCCGGGGCCGGGGACCACGAAGTCGGTGGCGCGGTACTGGTCGCCGTGGGCGTGACGGCCGATGATGATCGGCTTGGTCCAGCCGGGCACGAGCCGCGGGATGTTGGACACGACGATCGGCTCGCGGAAGACCACGCCGCCGAGGATGTTGCGGATGGTGCCGTTGGGCGACCGCCACATCTTCTTGAGACCGAACTCCTCGACGCGGGCCTCGTCCGGGGTGATGGTGGCGCACTTCACGCCGACGCCGTACTGCTTGATCGCGTTGGCCGCGTCGATCGTGACCTGGTCGTCGGTCGCGTCGCGGTGCTCGATCCCGAGGTCGTAGTACTTGAGGTCGACGTCCAGGTAGGGCAGGATCAGCTGGTCCTTGATGAACTTCCAGATGATCCGCGTCATCTCGTCGCCGTCGAGTTCGACGACGGGATTGACTACCTTGATCTTGGACATGTGTTGTGGTTCTCCTTCTGCGAAACCGGCCAGCTTGTTCTTTTTGGGAGGCTCACTGGCCGTGAGGTTATCGGACGGCCGGACACGCTCCGGATGGTGGGCGTGCCGCCGTCACGGTGGACGTCTCCCCCCGGCGCTTCCCCCGGTCCGCCCCGTGCGGGCTTCCCGGGGACGAGGCTCAGGCCGTACCGAGTCGGCGCTTGTGCGAGTCAGTCCGATATGAGCGACATCAAATAGGGCGCCCCGAGGATGAGGGCGGCCAGCCCGGTGAGGGTCAGCACGTCGAGCACCCGGCCGCGGACCGCCAGCAGCCCGGCGCGCGCCCCGGGCAGCACGGCCCGGAGCACCGCCCCGGCCAGCAGCGAGCCCGCGATCACCGGCAGGCCCCGCTGGTGGCCGTACAGCGCGACGACCCCGAGGCCGGCCAGCACCCCGAGGAACACCAGTGTGTACGGCACGGCGGCGAACCTCGGCGGGCGCTCAGCGCGTGAACTCATGTATCTGCCTACCCCCGCTCGGCAATCGGCACCCACTTCTGGTCGCGTTCGCCGATGTACTCGCTGTCGGGGCGGATCAACCGGTTGTCGGCGTGCTGCTCGATCACGTGCGCCGTCCAGCCCGCCATGCGGCTCACCGAGAACACCGGCGTGAACAGGTCAGTCGGGATGCCCAGGTAGTGGTACACGGTCGCGGCGTAGAAGTCGACGTTCGGCCGCAGCCCCTTCTCCGCCAGCACGACCTCCTCCATCTCGTGCGACATCCGGTAGTAGCGGTCGTCGCCCGAGGCCTCGGCCAGCTCCCTCGACATCCGCCGCAGGTGCGTCGCCCGGGGGTCCTCGGTCTTGTAGACGCGGTGCCCGAAGCCCATGATCTTCTCGCCGCGCGCGAGCCTGTCGCGCGTGGACTGCGCCACGTGCGCCGGGTCCAGCCCCTCCAGGGTACGCATGACCTGCTCGTTCGCGCCGCCGTGCAGCGGGCCCTTGAGGGTGCCGATCGCGGCGACCACGGCCGAGTGCATGTCGGACAGCGTCGCGGCGCAGACCCGCGCCGCGAACGTCGAGGCGTTCATGGTGTGGTCGGCGTGCAGGACGAGGCAGGTGTCGAAGATCTCCACCTCGCGCGGGGACGGCTGCCTGCCGGTGATCTGGAGCAGCAGGTTGGCGGCGGTGCCCTGGGCCGGGTCGGGGGTGGGGGCCTCGGCGCCGGTGCGCGCGGCGTGGTAGCGGCCGACGAGGACGGCCTGCTGGGCGGTCAGCCGGGCGGCCTTGCGCAGGTTGGCGTCGGGCTCGTTGGAGTTCTTGTCCGGGTCGTCGGCGCTGCCGAGCGAGATGAGCGTGCGCAGCGCCTCCATCGGGGACTGGCTCGCGGCCACCTCGTCGATGTTGGCCTCGGCCAGCGCGCCCAGCTCGCGGCCCGCGACCAGCTCCGCGGAGTAGGCCTCCAGCTCGGCCCGCGTGGGCGGCGCGCCCCGCTGCAGGAGGTGGGCCACCTCCTCGAACGTCGCGTTCCCGGCGAGTTCGTGGATGTCGTAGCCGCGGTAGAACAGACGACCGGCGCGGCCGTCGATGTCGCTCAGCGCGGTCGACGCGGCGACGACATCGGCGAGGCCTTTGGTGGGCTTCTCCGCCATAGGTGAATCCTCCTGAGGAAATCGGACGAAGTCTACCCGCGAGATACACCAGCCGACCGCTTTGGTCCAGACCACTGGATGGGCTCGATTCTCCTTACGTACAAGGCGATTCCGCATCCCCACTGCGGGGTAAGCCGGGTGTGTAGCGACAGTGACGGCGGGCTGGCCTTCAGGAGGTACTGCCGTGGAGGGGCCGTTTATCCGCATCGAGGACACCGGCGAGGTGTCAGCGCTGCGCCCCGAGGTCACAACGGTCGGACGAGGCCGCGGCGTCGACGTACGTCTGAGCGATCCCAGCGTGTCCAGGTTGCACGCCGAGTTCGTTCGGCGGGGTCCGTACGTCTACGTGGTGGATCTCGGCCTTTCTCGCAACGGCACCAGGGTCAACGGCCGTCCGATAGCGCGAAGAGTGCTTGAGGACGGCGACGTGGTGTCCTTCGGAGCCGCCCGATGCAGGGTCGGCGGCCTCCCCCGGGAGGACGTGTCGCCCGACCTCGAGCTGCGCCGCGCCGCGGCGCCCGAGCTCACCCGGCGCGAGGTCGACGTGCTGACCTCGCTGTGCCGGCCGGCCCTGTCCGACGAGGCCTTCGTCGCCCCCGCCACCGCGCGGGAGATCGCCGAGGACCTCGTCGTCACGGAGGCCGCGGTCAAGCAGCACCTGCTGCGGCTCTACCAGAAGTTCCGCATCCCTGAGGGCACCAACCGGCGCACCCGCCTCGCCAACGAGGTGGTCGCGCTGGGCCTGGTCAGGCCGATGCCGGTGGTCCCGTCCCAGCGGGACCGCAGGGCCAGCTAAGCCGGGCTGGACCGCTCCAGGCCCCCGGGGAGGCGAGGCCCCGGGGGAGTCGCGGGCCTTGGGCGTACGCGTGCCCGGGGAGCGGCCGGCACGGCGGCGCGCCTAGCGGAGGGAGCGTTCGGCGGACTCGACGACGTTGGCCAGGAGCATGGCGCGGGTCATCGGGCCGACGCCGCCCGGCATGGGGGCGACGTATCCCGCGACGTCGCGGACCTCGGGGGCGACGTCGCCGACGAGGCCGGCGTCGGTGCGGGTGATGCCGACGTCGAGCACGGCGGCGCCGGGCTTGACCATGTCGGCGGTGATCAGGCCGGCCACCCCGGCGGCGGCGACGACCACGTCGGCGTTGCGGACGTGGGCGGCCAGGTCCCGGGTGCCGGTGTGGCACAGGGTGACCGTGGCGTTCTCGCTGCGCCGGGTGAGCAGGAGCCCGAGGGGGCGGCCGACGGTGACGCCGCGGCCGACCACGGTGACCTCCGCGCCCTTGAGCTCCACGCCGTACTCCCGCAGGAGGGTGACGATGCCGCGCGGGGTGCAGGGCAGCGGGGCCTCGTGCATGAGGACGAGGCGGCCGAGGTTGACCGGGTGGAGCCCGTCGGCGTCCTTGGCCGGGTCCATGCGCTCCAGCACCGCCTGGGTGTCGATCTGGGGCGGGAGCGGGAGCTGGACGATGTAGCCGGTGCAGGCGGGGTCGGCGTTGAGCTCCTCCACCGCCCGCTCGACCTCGGCCTGCGTGGCGTCGGCCGGCAGGTCGCGGCGGATCGAGGCGATGCCGACCTGGGCGCAGTCGCGGTGCTTGCCGGCCACGTAGGCCTGGCTGCCGGGGTCGTCCCCGACCAGGACCGTCCCCAGCCCGGGGACCACGCCCTTCTCCGCCAGGGCCGCCACACGTCCCGCGAGATCGGCCTTGATCTTGGCCGCGGTCGCCTTGCCGTCGAGAATCTGCGCGCTCACGTGAGTAATCCTGGCAGGCGGCCCGGCGGAGCCGCCACCCAGGTCCGCCTGCGGCCCCGAGCGGGGGCCGCGGCGGCGCGGGTCACTCGCCCGGGTCGGGGGCGGGCTTGCGGCGCACCGGCAGGTAGTCCATCGCGACGCCGCCCATGAGCACTCCCGCGGCGCCCGCGCCGAGAACCGCGAACTCGCTGTGGAGCGCGGCGTTCATCAGGGCGAAGGCGTTGAGCCAGATCTCGATCACGAGGGGACTCCTTGGGGAGAGGAGGGAGCGGCTTCGGCAGAGCCTACGTGGCGGGGCGGCGTGCTTTCTCCCCCTTCGCCCGAATCGATCATGAACGGCCGCGGTGCGCGAGTGAGTTCGGACACATCCGGCTTTGCTCTACAGCTTGTAGTACTACAGTTAGTGGTACGACAACGTGTAGAGCCTCCGGGGGCGATGAATGGACGCGCTTGACCTGGCCCGATGGCAGTTCGGTGTGACGACCGTCTACCACTTCCTGTTCGTCCCGCTGACGATCGGGCTCTCGGTGCTCGTCGCGGGTCTCCAGACCGCCTGGCACCGCACCGGCGACGAGAAGTACCTCCGCCTCACGAAGTTCTGGGGCAAGCTCTTCCTGATCAACTTCGCGATGGGCGTGGTCACCGGCATCGTGCAGGAGTTCCAGTTCGGCATGAACTGGAGTGAGTACTCCAAGTTCGTCGGGGACGTGTTCGGCGCCCCGCTCGCCCTGGAGGGCCTGCTCGCCTTCTTCCTGGAGTCCACGTTCCTGGGCCTTTGGATCTTCGGCTGGGACCGGCTGCCCAAGCGGATCCACCTGGCCACGATCTGGTGCGCCGCGATCGGCAGCAACCTGTCGGCGTTCTTCATCCTGGTCGCCAACGCCTGGATGCGGCACCCGGTCGGCTACGAGATCGACCCGGTCACCGGCCGCGCCGAGATGAACGACGTGGTCGCCGTGTTCACCAACCCGACCGCGCTCATCACCATCCCGCACGTCGTCGCGGGCGCGTTCCTGGCCGCCGGCGGGTTCATCGCCGCGATCAGCGCCTGGCACCTGCTGCGCCGCCGCGAGACCGGGGTCTTCCGCACCTCCCTGCGGCTGGGCCTGGCCGTGGTCGCCGCCGCCGGGCTGGTGTCCGCGGTGACCGGCGACCTGCAGGGCCGGATGACCGTCCACGACATGCCGATGAAGATGGCCGCCGCCGAGGGGCAGGCGCACGACGCCGAGGCCGCCGGGTTCTCCGTGGTGAAGGTCGGCGACTTCGACCTGCGCGTGCCGTACGTCCAGAGCTTCCTGGCCACCGGCACCCTCGACGGGCGGGTCGAGGGCGTCGAGGACATCCAGAAGAGGTACGAGAAGATCTTCGGGCCCGGCGACTACCGGCCCAACCTGACCGTCGTCTACTGGTCCTTCCGCTTCATGATCGCCTTCGGGATGGCGTCCTTCGGGCTCGGCCTGCTCGGGCTCTGGTTCACCCGGCGCCGCCGTACGGCACCGCGCTGGCTGCTGCGGGCCGCGCTGCTGGCGCTGCCCGCGCCGTTCGCCGCGATCATCACCGGCTGGATCCTCACCGAGATGGGCCGGCAGCCGTGGACCGTGTTCGGCGAGCTCCAGACGGCCGCCAGCGTCTCCCCCGGCGTGAGCCTGGCGCAGGTCGCCACCTCACTGACGATCTTCACCCTGCTGTACGGCGCGCTCGCCGCCGTCGAGGGCTACCTGATCGTCCGGCACGTGAAGGCGGGGCCGCCGCCGGTCGAGCCGGAGCCCCGCGAGGGCGCCGGCGAGCCCGCCCCCGAGCCCGCGCTCATGTACTGACCCCCCGCCCCCGCCCCGCTGACCTCCCCTGACCCCCTCTGACCCCCTCTGACCTCCGCTGATCCCCTCTGAGACTTCTGACAAGGGCCGACCATGGAACTCACCACCATCTGGTTCGTCGCCATCGCCTTCCTGTGGACCGGATACTTCGTGCTGGAGGGCTTCGACTTCGGCGTCGGCGTGCTGCTGCCGCTGCTGGGGCGGCGTGAGCACGAGCGCCGCGCCGTACTCGGCACCATCGGGCCGGTCTGGGACGGCAACGAGGTCTGGCTGATCGTCGCGGTCGGGGCCAGCTTCGCGGCCTTCCCCGCCTGGTACGCCGGCATGCTCAGCGGCTTCTACCTGCCCATGCTCGCCGTGATCGTGGCGCTGATCCTGCGCGGCGTCGCCCTGGAGTACCGGTCCAAGGTGGACTCCGACCGCTGGCGCGCCTGGTGCGACCGGGGCATCTTCGCCGGCAGCCTCGTGCCCGCGTTCGTCTGGGGCTCGGTGTTCACGACCATGGTCCGCGGCGTGCCGATCGACGCCGAGGGGGTCGTCCGGCTCGGCGCCCCCGACGCCGCCGCGCTCCTCGGCGGCGCGGCCACGCTGGCCCTGTTCACCCTGCACGGCGCGGTCTTCCTGGCGCTGAAGATCGAGGGCCCGCTGCGGCGCCGCGCCCGCCGCGCCGCGCTGGCCGCCGCGGCCGGGGCCGTGCCCGTCGTCGCCGCGCTGCTGCTGGTCATCCAGCGGGAGCAGGGCGACGACCTGACCGCCACGCTCGGCCTGGGCGCGATCGTCGCACTCGGGGCCGCCACCTTTCTCACCTGGTTCCAGCGGGACGGATGGGCGTTCGCCGCGACGGCCGGAGGGATCGTCCTGACCAGCGTGACGGTGTTCCTGTCCCTGTGGCCGAACGTGCTCCCGTCCTCGATCTCCCCGGCGTACGACCTGACCGCCGAGGCCGCCGCCGCCGGGCCGTACACGCTCACGATCATGAGCTGGGCGGCGCTGGTGCTGGTGCCGTTCGTGCTCGCCTACCAGGCGTGGACCTACTGGGTCTTCCGCAAGCGCCTGGTCGCCTGACCGCCCGTGCGCCCCGCCCCGCCGTACGGCGGGCCCGCCGCGGACCTGGGGATCGGCGGTCCCGGCGGGGCGGGGCGCACGCGGCGAGGTGGCCGCCTCCCGGCACTCGGGGGGCGGCCACCTGTTTCTCCGGGGGTGTCAGGGCGTGGGGCGCCGGGTCAGCAGTTGCCGTCGGTGGAGCGGCCCTTGAGCCGGTCCTCGATCCACTGCTGTGTCGGGCCGAGCGCGGTGTACATCAGGGCGGCGTGCTCGCCCCGGAGGTACTGCCGCCACTCCAGGTTCGCGCCCTTGCCGCACCACTCCGCGCGCAGCGTCTTCGCCTGGGCGAACGGGATGATCTCGTCGATCAGCGAGTGGTACATCAGCACGGGCATCGCCGGGGCGACGCCGCCGAGGCGGTTCTCCTTCAGCCGGGCCTGCCAGGCGGGGGTGTTGAGCAGGTCCACGTCCACGAAGTCCGACATCCGCTTGCCGATGCCCTTGGGGATGGCCTCGGCCAGGCAGTCGTCACGGCCGTCCTCCAGCAGTTCCCGGCCCTTCTCGTTCAGGTGCTCCTCGAACGGCAGCTCGGGGTAGGCGCTGGTCAGCCCCACGGCCGCCGCCGCCAGGAACATGAAGAACGGGCTCCCGTCGAGCGACTTCGCCACCGCGTCCAGGTCCGCGGGGGTGCCTCCGGCCGCCACGCCCTTCACCGGCAGCTCGGGCGCGTACGACGGGTGGAGCTGGGCCGCCCAGCCCGCCGACGCCCCGCCCTGCGAGTAGCCGACGACGGCCATCGGGGCGTCCGGGCGCGCGCCGTACCTGGGGAAGCGGACGGCGGCGCGCAGGGCGTCGAGCACCACGCGGCCCTGGGACTGGCCGACCATGTAGGTGTGGTCGCCGGGGGTGCCGAGCTTCTCGTAGTCGGTGACGACCACGGCCCAGCCCTTCTCCAGGTAGGACTTGATCGCCAGGCCCTCGTAGTCCTGCCCGAGCGTCAGGCCCCAGGACGGCGCGCACAGGTCGCCGAGGCCCTTGGTGCCCACCGCGAAGGCGACCAGCGGGCGCTTGCCCAGGTAGATGCCCTTGGGGACGAAGTACGACCCGGTGACGGCGATGCGCTCGCCGGTCGCGCTGGTCGAGTGGTACATGATCCGCCAGGAGTGCGCGTCGAGCCTGAGCGTCTTGGCGGGGTCCGCGTACGCCGTGATCTCCTCGTGCCGGATCAGGTCACCGGGGTTCCCCGGCGGCAGCGGCGACGGCGGCTGGTAGAAGGGATGGGTCTGGGGGGGCGCCGCGTGCGCGGGCGGCACCAGGGCGGCGGCCACGCAGACCGCCGGGAGAAACGCTGCGAAGAATCGCGCCCAACGTCGTCTCATGCCCGCAGATGCTCCGCGAAAGCGACATCACGGGCTATTCACGCCCCTCATACAAAGCGGCACGCGACTGCTCATGTGACGTACAACACATCCCCTGGCCCATGGGCGGGCCAGGGGCGCGTCCGGTACGGCTCACGCCGGGCGGGAGCCGTACCGGACCTGACAGGCGGCCGGGGGCCGGGACCGTCAGTGGAAGAAGTGGCGGGCGCCGGTGAAGTAGAGCGAGATGCCCGCGGCCTCGGCGGCGGCGATGACCTCGTCGTCGCGGATGGAGCCGCCGGGCTCGACGATCGCGCGCACGCCCGCCTCGGCGAGGACCTGGAGGCCGTCGGCGAAGGGGAAGAACGCGTCGCTGGCCCCGACCGACCCGGCGGCCCGGTCACCCGCGCGGGCGACCGCGAGGCGGGCGGAGTCCACCCGGTTGACCTGGCCCATCCCGACGCCGACGGTGGCGCCGCCCGAGGCGAGCAGGATCGCGTTGGACTTGACCGAGCGGCAGGCGCGCCAGGCGAAGGCCAGGTCGGCCAGCACCTCCTCCGAGACCGGCTCGCCCGCCCGCAGCTCCCAGCCGGCCGGGTCGTCGCCCGCGGCGTCGATCAGGTCGGCGGACTGCATGAGCACGCCGCCGGAGATCGGCCGCCACTCGGCACGGGGCAGGGCGGACGGCGCGGCGCACTCCAGCAGGCGCAGGTTCTTCTTCTGGGTGAGCAGGTCCAGGGCCTCGGGCGCGAACGACGGCGCCACCACGACCTCGGTGAAGATCCCGGAGATCTGCTCGGCGAGCTGGAGGGACACCTCGCCGTTGACCGCGATCACGCCGCCGTACGCCGACACCGGGTCCGTCTCGTGCGCCTTGCGGTGGGCCTCGGCGACGTCCGCGCCGACCGCGATGCCGCACGGGTTCGCGTGCTTGATGATCGCCACGCAGGGCTCGGTGAAGTCGTAGGCCGCGCGCCGCGCCGCGTCGGCGTCCACGTAGTTGTTGTAGGACATCGGCTTGCCGTGCAGCAGCGTGGCCTGCGCCAGTCCCGGGGCCGCGCCCGCGTCGGCGTAGAGCGCGGCCTTCTGGTGCGGGTTCTCGCCGTACCGCAGCGTGCCCCGCCGCGTCCACACCGCGCCGGCCACGTCCGGCCAGCCCGACTCGGCCGCCTCGGTGTCGGGGGCGTACGCCGAGGCGAACCAGGAGGCCACGGCCACGTCGTAGGCGGCGGTGTGGGCGTAGGCCCCGGCCGCGAGCCGGGCCCGCTCCTCCCGCGTGAACCCGCCCGCCTCGACCGCCTTGAGCACCTCGCCGTACGACCCGGGGTCCACGACGACCGCGACCGTGCCGTGGTTCTTGGCGGAGGCGCGGAGCATCGCCGGGCCGCCGATGTCGATCTGCTCGACGCACTCGGCCGGGGACGCGCCCGAGGCGACGGTCTCGCGGAACGGGTACAGGTTCACGACCACGAGCTGGAACGGCGCGATGCCCAGCTCGTCGAGCTGCGCGACGTGCGCCGGGTTGCCGCTGTCGGCGAGCAGGCCCGCGTGCACGGCGGGGTGCAGCGTCTTGACCCGGCCGTCCAGGCACTCGGGGAAGCCGGTCACCTGCTCGACGGGCGTGACCGGCACGCCCAGCCCGGCGATGCGGGCCGCCGTGCCGCCGGTGGAGACGATCTCGACCCCCGCCTGGTGCAGGCCCCGGGCGAGCTCCTCCAGCCCGGTCTTGTCGTAGACCGCGATCAGTGCGCGCCGGATGGCGATGCGGGTCACGTGAAAGATCCTCTCCGGTGTTCGGTGACGCTGCGGTGTTCGGTGACGCTGCGGTGTTCGGTGACGCTGCGGTGTTCGGTGACGCTGCGGTGTTCGGTGACGCTGCGGTGTTCGGTTGGCGCCGGCCCCGGGACGCGGCGGACCGCTGCCGGGGCCGGCGGGTGGGAGGCCGCCGGTGGGCGGTCAGGGGGCGCCGATGCGGACCTTGCGGCCGGAGACGGTCCAGCCCTCGCGCGCCATGCGGCCCACGACCTCGACGAGCAGCGCGCGCTCGACGTGCTTGATGCGTTCGTGCAGGGCCGCCTCGTCGTCGCCGGCGAGCACCGGCACGACCTCCTGCGCGATGACCGGGCCGGTGTCCACGCCCTCGTCCACCAGGTGGACCGTGCACCCGGTCACGGTCACGCCGTACGCCAGGGCGTCGCGGACCGCGGTGGCCCCGGGGAACGACGGCAGCAGCGCGGGGTGCGTGTTCACCACCGGCCAGCGGCTCAGCACCGCGGGGCCCAGGATCTTCATGAACCCGGCCGAGACCACCAGATCGGGCTCGTGCTCGGCGATCGCGCCGGCCAGCGCGCGGTCCCAGTCCGGGCGCGTAGGATGATCGGACAGACTGACCGTGAAGGCGGGCACCCCGGCGCGTTCCGCGCGGGACAGCCCCTCGATGCCGGCGCGGTCCGCGCCGACGGCCACCACGCTCGCGCCGTACTCCTGGTCACGGCAGGCGTCGAGCAGTGCTTGCAGATTGCTTCCCGTGCCGGAGACCAGCACGACGAGCCGGGCGGACAGGGCTACTCCTCGGGGCTGAGGCGGGCTGTGGACGCGCGTGGACGGTGCACACGGCGTCAGCGGGCACACTGGAGTGCGGGCGCACGCGTGCTGCGTGCTTCCGATCCGTCGCGGTCACCATATCGGTCCCCCGCGCGAAGGAGGAGGTCAGGTTGGCGACACTCGGGCAGACGCCCACCCAGCAGCCCGTCGAGACCGAGGGGCGCAGGTCTCTGCTGCTCGGAGTCGCGGGCCTGGTCCTCACGGTGGTGATGCTCCCCGTCGGGCTCGCGCTCGACGTGCTCGCGCTCCTCATCGGCCTCCGCGCGCGCCGCCGGGCCCGCCGCGACGGCCACCGGCTGGCCACCGCCCGCTGGGCGATCGTGCTGGCGGTGATCGGCCTGGTCATCGGCATCCCGGCCCTCGCGACGCAGGCGTACATGTGGAACGAGGTCGTCGCCTACAACGACTGCGTCACCGGCGCTAACACGATCGCCGCGGAGAACGCCTGCGTGGACGGCCTGGAGAAGGCGTTCGAGAAGAAGTTCAGCCTCCCCGAGGGCAGCCTGAACCTCCCGTTCCGCCCGTAACCCCCCGCAACCAGGCGTCTCGTGGCCGGGACCGCGTCAGTCCCGGTCCCAGGCGTACGGGTCGAGGTAGATGCGGTGCCCGCCCCGGTCGTCCGACTCGTCCACGATGTCGGACCTGGGGCGCGTCTGCGGCGGATCCACCCGCACCACGGGGATGGGCTGCGTGTCCGCCTCCGTCGCGTCCATCCAGTGCGCGCCGCCGCCCCGCTGCCCCGCCCTGGCGATCCGCCGTACGGCCGTCGCGGCCCTGGCCGCCTTCCCCGGTGACGCGCCGGCCGAGCGCCGGATCAGGTACCAGTTCCACAGGCCCGCGCCGACGGCCGCGCCCATGCCCACCTCCAGCGCGGCGCTGAACGCCACCTGCCAGGGCGACGGGCCCACCTCGGCCAGCCGCCCCCCGCCCAGCGGCCCGCCGGACAGCGCGGCCAGCGCCGCGGCCGCCGCCGCCGCGCACACGCCCACCACGAACCCCCACAGCGGCGCCGCCTCCAGCGCCGGGGTCGGCAGCATGCGGATCGTCGTGACGCCCCCCGCGATCCCCGCCGCGAACGGCACGGCCAGCACGGCGAGCGCCCACGGCGACGCCGGTCCCGGCTCGGGCAGCGCCGCCAGCAGCGGCAGCGCGGGCACCCCGCCGAGGCTGACCCCGGTCGGCGCGACCAGCGTGCCCGCGCCGACGGCGAACCCCGGTCCGAGGACGTACGACATGCCCCAGATCGCGGCGTTGGGCAGGAAGAGGAGCTGGATCAGGATCAGCAGCACGCCGCCCACGAAACCGGGCGCGAGCACGGACGACAGGTCCGCGGCCTGCCCCAGGTTGGCCGCCAGCGCGACCACGACCAGCAGGAACCCCCCGCCCAGCAGTACGGCGACCGCGCACGCGGCGCCGGCGGCCAGGGACCGGGCGCGCTCGGTCAGCAGCCGCATGATCGAGCGCCAGGGGCCGAGCGTGCGGCCGGTGGCGATCGCCCCGCCGGCGAACGCGATGACGAAGTGGCCCAGCAGGGCCTGCCCGACGGACGGCGTGGTGAGCGGGTTCCGCGCGATCAGCGCGAGCAGCCCGGCCAGCAGCGCGTACGGCGCGCCGAGCGAGACCCCGCCCTGGAGCACCAGCCTCCACTGCGCGCGGCGGTCCTGCGGCGCGGGGCGGCGGAACTCGGCGTCGCGCGCCATCCACACCCCGGCGCGGTAGAGCAGCCAGCAGGGCAGCGCGGCGAGCCCGAGCGGGAGCAGGCCGACCGTCCCGCCCTTGATGGCGAACCCGGCGTGGTGGGCGACCAGCCACAACTGCGCGGACGTGCTGAAGACCCCCGGCAGCCCGGGGCCGAGGCCGCCGCTCGGCGAGGCGATCCAGCCGAGCAGCGTGATCGTGGTCAGGACGGCCAGGCCGACGCCCAGCGTCCAGACCGCCGCCAGGAACCCGGACACCGGCAACGGGCGGCGCGGCTCGTCGTCCCCGGACTCGCCGGGCAGCCCCGCCGCGCTCCGGATCTGCTCGATAAGGGCGGTCACGCTACCCAATGGTCGCAGCCCCGGGTCCCAGGAACCCGGTACGAACCACGCGTGTCGCGCGTATCCCTCCCCCGCGTCCCCGCCCGGCCCTCCCCCGCGTCCCCGCCCGGCCCTCCCCCGCGCCGATCCCGCGCTTTCGCGCCCGCGTGGCCCGCGCGCGGAGACGGAGACGCCCCGGCCCCCGCGAGGGGAGCCGGGGCGCGGCCGTACGGCTGTCGCCTAGCGGGACTTCATGATCTCGCGCATGAGGCGCGCGGTCTCGCTGGGGGTCTTGCCGACGCGGACGCCGACCTTCTCCAGCGCTTCCTTCTTCGCCTGGGCGGTGCCGGAGGAACCGGAGACGATGGCGCCGGCGTGGCCCATCGTCTTGCCCTCGGGGGCGGTGAAGCCCGCGACGTAGGCCACGACCGGCTTGGTGACGTGCTGGTCGATGTAGGCCGCCGCGCGCTCCTCGGCGTCGCCGCCGATCTCACCGATCATGACGATGGCGTCGGTCTCGGGGTCCTCCTGGAACGCCTGGAGGCAGTCGATGTGCGTGGTCCCGATGACCGGGTCGCCGCCGATGCCCACGGCCGTGGAGAAGCCGATGTCACGCAGCTCGTACATGAGCTGGTAGGTCAGGGTGCCGGACTTGGACACCAGGCCGATGCGGCCCTCGGTGGTGATGTCGGCCGGGATGATGCCCGCGTTGGACTTGCCGGGGGAGGCGATGCCGGGGCAGTTCGGGCCGATGATCCGGGTGCGGTTGCCGGTGGCGACCGCGTGCGCCCAGAAGGCGGTGGTGTCGTGCACCGGGACGCCCTCGGTGATGACCACGCACAGGCCGATGCCCGCGTCGATGGCCTCGATCACCGCGTCCTTGGTGAACTTCGGCGGCACGAAGACGACCGACACGTCCGCGCCGGTCCGCTCCATCGCCTCGGCGACGGTGCCGAACACCGGCAGGCCCTCGTGGGTCGTGCCGGCCTTGCGGGCGTTCACGCCGCCCACGATGTTCGTGCCAGCGGCCAGCATGCGGCGGGTGTGCTTGGTCCCCTCCGAGCCGGTCATGCCCTGCACGATGACCTTGCTGCTGTCGTTGAGCCAGATCGCCATTACCGCACGCTCCCCGCGGCAAGCTCGGCCGCCCTGCGGGCCGCCTCGTCCATCGTGTCCACCTGCTCCACCACCGCGATGTTCGCGTCGGTGAGGATCTGCCGGCCCAGCGCGGCGTTGTTGCCGTCGAGGCGCACGACCAGGGGCCGGTCCACCGTCTCGCCGCGCTCGCCGAGCAGCTTGACCGCCGACACGATGCCGTTGGCCACCGCGTCGCAGGCGGTGATGCCGCCGAAGACGTTGACGAAGACGCTCTTGACGTCGGGGTCGGACAGCACGATGTCCAGACCGTCGGCCATCACCTCGGCCGAGGCGCCGCCGCCGATGTCGAGGAAGTTGGCCGGCTTCTGCCCGCCGAACTCCTCACCGGCGTACGCGACGACGTCGAGGGTGGACATGACCAGGCCCGCGCCGTTGCCGATGATGCCGACCGTGCCGTCGAGCTTGACGTAGTTGAGGTCCTTGGCCTTGGCCTTGGCCTCCAGCGGGTCCTCGGCGGCCTTGTCGGCGAACCGCTCCTCGTGGTCGGCCTGCCGGAACGCGGCATTGTCGTCGAGGGTCACCTTGCCGTCGAGCGCCATCACGCGGCCGTCGGAGGTCAGGATCATCGGGTTGACCTCGACCAGGGTGGCGTCCTCGTCGACGAACACCATCCACAGCTTCTCGATCAGCTCGGCGGCGCCGTCCAGCGCCTCGGCCGGCAGCCCGCCCGCCTCGGCGATCTCCCGGGCGCGCGCCCGGTCCACGCCGGTCAGCGCGGACACCGGGATCTTGGCGACCTTGTCGGGGGTGGTCGCCGCGACCTCCTCGATGTCCATGCCGCCCTCGGCCGAGCAGATGGCCAGGAAGGTGCGGTTGGCACGGTCGAGCAGGAACGAGAAGTAGTACTCCTGGGCGATGGAGCTGGCCTCCTCGATCAGGACCTTGTGGACCGTGTGGCCCTTGATGTCCATGCCGAGGATGTCGGTGGCCTTGCCGTACGCGTCGCTCGCGTCGTCGGCCACCTTGACGCCGCCGGCCTTGCCGCGGCCTCCGGTCTTCACCTGCGCCTTAACGACGACCCGGGAGGAGCCGGCGGCGGCGAACTCCTCCGCCAGCGCGCGAGCCTGCTCCGGGGTGTGGGCGACCTTACCGCGCGGCACCGCGATGCCGTACTCCGCGAAGAGCTCCTTCGCCTGGTGTTCGAACAGGTCCACGAGGGTCCGTCCTTGCCTTTATAGGTCTTGTTGCTTGCCTTGCGCCTACTGGTGTGCGTGGCTCTTTTCCGCTGGTGAAGCCTAGCCGTCGGGCGGGTGTGAATATGCCGGAGGGTCCATGTTCACCGGCGGCCAGGTGGCGCAGGACTGGGCGAACCCCCACGAACCAGGCTATGCCGCCGCCGTCAGGGCGCCGCGGACCCAGTCGACGATCTCCGTGGTGGTCGCGCCGGGCGTGAAGACGCGGGCCACGCCGAGCCGTTCCAGCTCGGGGATGTCCGCCTCGGGGATGATGCCGCCGCCGAAGACGACGATGTCCTCCGCGTCGCGCTCGGCGAGCAGTTCCATCACGCGGGCGAAGAGGGTCATGTGCGCGCCGGACAGGATGGACAGGCCGATCGCGTCGGCGTCCTCCTGGATCGCGGCGTCCACGATCTGCTCCGGCGTCTGGTGGAGGCCGGTGTAGATCACCTCCATGCCCGCGTCGCGCAGGGCTCGGGCGACGACCTTGGCGCCGCGATCGTGCCCGTCCAAACCGGGCTTGGCTATGACCACGCGAATCCTTGCCAGGGCACTCATGGACGGCAGCCTAACCGCCGCCTATCCCCCGCTCCACACCCGCCCGGGCCGCTCCGGGACCTCGCCGAATGGTCACTCAAGGAACCGGACAAATACCTCAGAGAAGCATTTATCTCCAATTCATCGGTACGGCGTGAGCCCCGACGGCACCGGGCTTCCCGCTCTCCAGTGGCCGAAAACCGCGATCTCATAACTTTTCCAAGTTACATGGGTCAAATCGTGATGCCCCTGAGACGAAAGCGCGGCATGATTTCGGCCGTCCCTAGCAGTCGAGCACCCCTCTGACGGGGAGAGGTAACTCTCTGATGAAGCGTTTCACCACCCTGGCCGCCTCCGCGGTCATCGTTCCCGCCCTCGGGCTCGCCGCCGCCCCGGCCGCGTCGGCCGCCCCCAAGCCGGCGCCCGCCCCCAAGAACCCGGTGGAGGCCCTGGCCAAGGCGCTCGCCAAGGGCACGACCCTGACCCGCAACGCGAACGCCACCATGGACTTCGGCGACGGCGTCAAGCTGACGGTCTCCGAGTCGGGCGTCCTCAAGCTCAACTCCAAGGGCGTCTTCGCCGCCGACACCACCTCCAAGGCCGCCGCCTCCCGCGCGGACAAGGGGACCGAGGTCCTCCCGCTCCTCGGCGCGTCCCGCACGATCCTGCTGAACGGCACCGCCTACCTGCAGAGCCCGATCTTCAAGGACCGGCTGCCCGCGGGCAAGACCTGGCTGAAGGTCACCGGCAAGGACCTGCACGGCACGCAGATCTCCGGCGGGTCGGCCTTCGGGCTCGTGGACGTCTTCGAGCCCGGCGTGGCCAAGTACCTCGTGACCAAGTCGGCGGTCAAGCCCGGCGGCGCGGTCGACGGCGTCAAGAAGACCACGCTGTACTCGGGTTCGGCCACCGTGGCCGAGCTCGCCAAGGTGTCCAAGACCCTGCGCGACGCGCTCGGCCGGGACGCCAAGGGCAAGGAGGCCAAGCAGACCATCGTCAAGTGGGGTCTGTGGGCCGACGCCAACCAGCTCCCGGTCCGCCTGACCACGAGCATGGGCCTCAAGGGCGACAAGGCCCCGCTGATCAAGGGCATCGAGCAGTTCAAGAAGTGGGGCGCGCCGGTCAGCATCGTCGCCCCGCCGGCCGAGCTGGTCGCCACCCTCGACGAGCTGCGCGACGGCAAGGACGAGGAGAGCCAGGAGAGCTTCGGCAACCCGCGCTTCCTGCCCAAGCTCTTCATCGACAAGAAGTGACCCGAGCCGCCGCCGGCTCATAGCGGTCCACTGCTCCTGAGAAACCCGTTCACCACCTTCAGATGACGCCCGTACGGCCCGGCGGCGGCCGTACGGGCGTCCTCCCGAACGAGGAGTACGTGTCATGAAACGCTGGCTCACGGTGGGGTCCGCCGCCCTGCTGATCACGCTCGGGGCCTCACAGGCGTACGCCGCCGAGGCCGCGGTCGCGCCGAAGAAGCCGAGCGGCCCGGTCGAGGCCCTGGCCAAGCAGTATTCCAAGGGCACCTCGCTCCGGTCGTCCCACTGGATGACCTTCCGGAGCTCGGGCCAGGTCCTCGCCCGCACGCACCAGAGCGGCAAGGTGCGCGTCGGCAGGTACGGCCCGGTGGCGTCCGACCGCACGACCAAGATGACGGTCGCGGCGCTCGGGCAGCTCGCCCCGGCCAGCCGCGTGATCACGATCAACGGCGCCAGCTACATCACCGGCGGGGGCCTGGAGAAGGTCCTGCCCCCGGACAAGAAGTGGCTGCGGGTCCACCGCAACCCCGGCAGCTACGGCGACATCAACACCGCCGACCTGATCGACGTGCTGGAGCCCGGCACCTTCAAGACCGTGCTCGCGCGCGGCGGCCGCAAGGTCGGCAAGTACAGCTACGCGGGCAGCATCACCGTCGGTGAGCTGCAGAAGTTCTCCAAGAGCTTCCGCGAGAAGTCGGCCGGCATCACCATGACCGCCCAGCAGCGCCGCACCCCGGTGCGCTGGAAGCTCTGGGTCGGCGCGGACCAGCTCCCCACCCGCATGACCGCGAGCTACGACTACACGTACAAGCGGGTCAAGGGCACCATGACCTTCGAGTCCACCTACTACGCCTGGGGCAAGCCCGTCTCCATCGCCGCCCCGCCGGAGTCCGAGGTCGCCGACAAGGACGACCTCAAGGACCGCGGGCCGGGGAACATCCCCAACCTGCCCGGCATGCCGCGCCTGGTCACCACGGTCGAGCGTCTCTGACCGCCTCGTTCGCCGAGAAAGGGCGCGCCCCCCACCCCGGGGCGCGCCCTTTCCCTTTCCGTGCCCGTTCACCCGTGCCCGTTCGCCCGCGCCCCGGGCCGTACGGCCTGAGCCCGTACGGCCTGAGCCCGCACGGCCCGGGCCCGCGCCCGCCGTACGGCCTGAGCCCGCACGCCCGCACGGGCGCGTCCGGGGTCAGGGGTAGGGGCTCCTGATCACGGCGACGGAGAAGCGGTAGCTGTACTCGCCGCTCTTGGCCCAGGTGAGGTCCCAGCGGCGGCCCTCGACGGCGGTGAGGCCGAGCGAGCCGAGCTTGTCGTCGCCGACGAGGTCCTCGTCCCACAGCTCCAGCGTGAGCTGGGTGTTGGGGGCGACGACGAGGTTGGCCCAGTTGATGTTGTGGTCTCCGGCCGCCCGCACGTTGCTGCCCTCCGGGCAGTCGGCGCGGGAGGAGTCGAAGACGATGCAGTCGTTCTGCGCGGTGCTGATGCCGGGGTACTCGCCGGGCCAGACCAGGCCGTTGCCGCGCCGGAGCAGGTACAGCTCGTCGTGCCCGGACTCGGAGATGTCCTGGGCGTAGACGCTGATGAGGCGGACCAGCAGGTCGCCCGGGGCCTGGGCGCGCGCCGGCGCCGCGTGGATCAGCGTGAGCGCCGCGAGGAGGGCTGTGAGGGCGGCGATGCGCCGCCGTACCGTCGTCATGCGCCCAGCCTGGCGGCCCCCACTTGCCGATCGTTTTCGGCCGACTAGTGGGGCCCGTGCCCGCACGGCGGGCGGCGGGGCGCCGCCGGCCGTGCGGGCGCGCGGGTCAGAGCTTCTCCACCGGGGCGTAGGCGAGGAGGAGGGTCTTCTCTCCCACGTCGCCACCGAAGTCGATCTTGGCGCGGGTCTTCTCGGCCGCGCCCTCGACGGCGGTGACCGTGCCGAGGCCGAACGAGTCGTGGGTGACGCGGTCGCCGACCTGCAGGGAGGGGACGACGCGCGCGGCGCGGGAGGCGGCCGTGGCGCCGCCGCGGCTCACCGCCGCGGTCTTGGGGGTGCGGCGGGGGTCGTTGCGCCATTCGAGCAGGTCCGCCGGGACCTCGGAGATGAACCGGGACGGCGGGTTGGCGGCGGGCGCGCCCCAGGTGCTGCGCATGGTCGCGCGGGTGATGTAGAGGCGCTCCCGGGCGCGGGTGATCCCGACGTAGGCCAGCCGGCGCTCCTCCTCCAGCTCCTTGGGGTCGCCCAGGGAGCGCATGTGGGGGAAGACGCCGTCCTCCATACCGGACAGGAACACGACGGGGAACTCCAGGCCCTTGGCGGTGTGGAGCGTCATCAGCGTGACCACGCCGTCGCTCTCCTGCCCGCCCTCGGGAATCTGGTCGGCGTCGGCCACCAGCGACACCTGCTCCAGGAAGTCCACGAGCGTGCCCTCGGGGTTGGCCTCCTCGAACTCGCGGGCCACGGCCACGAGCTCCTGGAGGTTCTCGATCCGGCTCTCGTCCTGCGGGTCGTCGGAGGCCTCCAGCTCGGCGAGGTAGCCGGTCTTGGTCAGCACCATCTCGGCCAGCTCGGCCGGCGGGGTCTCGGCGGCGGCCGCGCCCAGCTCGTCGAGCAGCGCGGCGAAGTCCTTCACGGCGTTGAGCGAGCGGGTGGCCAGCCCCGGCACCTCGTCCACGCGCGCGATCGCGTCCCGGAACGCGACGCGCTCCCGCGAGGCGAACGCCTCCAGCATCGCCTCGGCCCGGTCGCCGATGCCGCGCTTGGGGACGTTGAGGACGCGCCGCAGCGACACCGTGTCGGCCGGGTTGGACAGCACGCGCAGGTAGGCCAGCAGGTCGCGGACCTCCTTGCGCTCGTAGAACCGCACCCCGCCGACGACCTTGTACGGCAGGCCGCAGCGGATGAAGATCTCCTCGAACACGCGGGAGGCGGCGTTCGTCCGGTAGAACACGGCGACGTCACGCGGCCGCACGCCCTCGTCGTCGGAGAGCTTGTCGATCTCCTGGGCGACGAACATGGCCTCGTCGTGCTCATTGTCCGCGACGTATCCGATGAGCTTGGGCCCGGCGCCCTGGTCGGACCAGAGGTTCTTGGGCTTGCGCGAGGTGTTGCGGGAGATGACGGCGTTCGCGGCGGTCAGGATGTTCTGGGTGGAGCGGTAGTTCTGCTCCAGCAGGATCGTGCGCGCGTCGGGGTAGTCGCGCTCGAACTCCAGGATGTTGCGGATCGTCGCGCCCCGGAAGGCGTAGATCGACTGGTCGGCGTCGCCCACCACGCACAGCTCGGCCGGGGCCACCGCGCCCTCGCGCACCACGTCGCCGTCGGCCGTGCGCAGCTCCGGGCGGCCCACCAGCTCGCGGATCAGGACGTACTGCGCGTGGTTGGTGTCCTGGTACTCGTCCACGAGGACGTGCCGGAACCGCCGCCGGTAGTGCTCGGCCACCTCGGGGAAGAGCTGCATGACCGTGACCGTGAGCATGATCAGGTCGTCGAAGTCCATCGCGCCGGCCTGGAGCAGCCGCTGCTGGTACTCCCGGTAGGCCTGGGCGAGCGTGCGCTCAAGGTGCGTGCTCGCCTGGTCGGCGGCCGACTCGTAGTCGATCAGCTCGTTCTTCAGGTTCGACACCTGGGCCGAGAACGACCGGGGCGGGTAGCGCTTGGGGTCCAGGTCGAGCTCGCGGCAGACCATCGCCATGAGCCGCTGCGAGTCGGCCTGGTCGTAGATCGTGAAGCTGCCCGGGTAGCCCAGCCGCTTGGCCTCCGACCGCAGGATGCGCACGCACGCCGAGTGGAACGTCATCACCCACATGGCCCGGGAGCGGGGGCCGATCAGCTTGTCGACCCGCTCCTTCATCTCCTTGGCGGCCTTGTTCGTGAAGGTGATCGCCAGGATCTCGCCGGGGTGGGCGCCGCGCTCGGAGATCAGGTGGGCGATGCGGTGTGTGAGCACCTTGGTCTTCCCCGAACCTGCCCCGGCGATGATGAGCAGCGGGTTTCCTTCGTGGAGCACGGCCTCGCGCTGCTGGGTGTTGAGACCGTCGAGCAGCGGGTTGTGATGGGTTCGGGTGGGCACCCTCCAAGGGTATGGCCGTCCGCCGGCATCCTCTCCCCGATCACTCCCGCCGGTGTACGGATCGTCCTCCCTAGGATGGAGAACATGCTGGACGACGCGGAGGTCAAGAAGGTCCTGGTCGTTACCGCCCACCCTGATGACGTGGACTTCGCCGCCGCCGGCACGGTCGCCGCGTGGACGCGCCGCGGGGTGGAGGTCGTCTACTGCGTCGTCACCGACGGCGACGCGGGCGGCTTCGACCGGCTCGTGGACCACGGCGGCATGGCGGCCCTGCGCCGGGCCGAGCAGGAGAACGCCGCCAAGGCCGTGGGCGTCACCGACGTGCGCTCCCTGGGCTATCCCGACGGCGTGGTCGAGGCCACGCTCGGGCTGCGCCGCGACATCACCCGCGTCATCCGCCAGGTGCGCCCGGACCTGGTGCTGACCCAGAGCCCGGACCGCGACTACGCGCGGATCGCGCCCAGCCACCCCGACCACCGCGCGGTCGGCTCGGCGGCGCTCGACGCGGTCTACCCCGACGCCCGGAACCCGTACGCCTTCCCCGAACTCCTCCTGGAGGAGGGCCTCGCGGCGTGGACGGTCCGCGAGGTGTGGCTGTCGGGCGGGCCCACGGCCGACCACTTCGTGGACATCACCGACACCTTCGAGCAGAAGGTCGCCGCGCTCCGCGCCCACGAGAGCCAGACCGGCCACATCGAGGACGTGGCCGGCTTCCTCCGCCCCTGGCTGTCGGCCAACGCCGAGCGGGCCGGCCTCCCCGCGGGCCGCCTCGCCGAGGCGTTCCAGGTCGTGGACACCGCCTGATCCCCCGGCGTACGGCTCACGCCCCGCCCCTCCCGCGACGGGCGGCGGTGGCACGGCGGGTCGCGGCGGGCGGCCCGCCGTACGCCCAGGGCCGGGTCAGCGGGGCTGGCGCTGGCGGGACAGGTCGGCGGACCCGACGATCTCGTCGTACGCGGTGGAGTGCTTCGGGTCGGCGGCGAGGGTGTAGAAGACGACCTTCTCCGGCGCGGCCAGCCACACCTTGACCGTGAACCTCTTGCCGTTCTTGCACGGCACCTCCCACTCGCGGTAGTCGAGGCGCGGCCCGCCGATGCGGCGGGTGCTCGACTTGCTCACGAGCTTGGACCCCGCCACGTCGGCGAGGTCGGAGTCCGTCGAGCCGGGGGCCATGCAGTGCGCCGGGTCGCCCGGCACCCAGCCGTCCTTCTCGTTCAGGCGCTTGGCGGGCCAGTCGGTCCGCTCGTACGGCTCCAGCAACTGCTTGATGTTGAGCGCCGGGCCGCCGGACTTGTCGCGCCCGGGCGGGAGCACCTCGGCGTTCGTCGCGTTGACGCCGCGCAGCTTCCACCCCTCGGGCAGGCGCATCGAGATCCCGTGCCAGGTGGAGGCGTCGTCCGCGGAGGCCGGCGGCACGGATGGCAGTGACGACTCGGGACCCGGCGTCTCCGCCGGCGCGGCGGTGGCCACCGCGGTGGGAGTGGGCGACGCCGACGTGGTGGGCGACGCCGCCACCGCACCCGGTCCCTGCTCTGTGCCACAGGCCGCAACCGTCCCCGTCAGGGCGACCAGGCCCGCCACGGCCCCGATCCGAACTCGCACCCGGACTCCTCCCGTCGTCGGAGCCGCCCATAATAGCCAGTTCACCCCCACCCCCGAAGAAGATCGGCAAGGTCGGGCCTCTCCCCCGAAAACCAGCAAACCCCACCAAGAACCTTCCCGTGATCTCGCGATTCCGCGCCCACCCCCGTCGTCCCCGACACCTCCCGTGGCGCAAGCCCCGGCACGGAATCGCGAGATCACGGGGATGGGGCCGCCCGGCGGACCCGGAGGTCGAACCGCCCGGCGGGCCGGGGAATGGAGGGCCGCCCGACGCGCTCCGGAGCGGGGACCGCCGGGGGTCCGGGGACAGGCACGGTCGCACGCGATCCAGGCGGGCGGAGGCGCGGGACCGGGCTGCGCGGCGGAGCCACGAGGCGGGGCCGCACGGCGCGGAGCACGTCACGCGAACCACGAGGCGGAGCCGTGAGGCGGGAATCGCGGGGGGCCACACGGCGCGGCTCATGGTGCCTGGCTGCGCGGGGCGGGCGGTGGGGAGAAGGTTAGGGGAGGGGCTTTCGGCTGGGGGCCGGGGGGCGGTTCAGGGTCCAGGCGAAGGCGTAGCCGAGGGTGTTGGTGGCCAGGTGGAGGGCGGCGGGGGTGAGGAGGCTGCCGGTGCGGGAGCGGAGTTCGCAGAAGAAGGCCCCCGCCAGCGCCGTCAGGGCCACCGAGCCGGTCACGACCTTGGCGCGGTCGAGGCCGCCGACCATCTCGCTGTACGCGGGGTTCTGCTCCACCAGGCCCTGGGCGGGGAGGACGTGCCAGAGGCCGAACAGCGCGGAGGAGGCGGCGCTGGCCGCCGTGTGGCCGTGGGTGCGGCGGAGCATGCCGTACAGCACGCCGCGGAACGCGGTCTCCTCCAGCAGGACGGTGCCGAAGGGGACGTTGACCAGGGCCTCGGTGAGCAGGGCGCGCGGGGTGAGCTTCGCGGCGCGCTCGTCGCGGAAGAAGCGGCGGGTGGCCGGCAGCGCGGCGCCCGCGGCGTAGGCCGCGCCGACGAGGCCGAAGAGGGCTCCGCCCACGGCCAGGCCCCGGCGGGCGTTCGCGGCGCCCAGCCCCAGGTCCTCCCAGGTGCAGCCGTCGCGGCGGGCGATCGCCACGAGGGCGGCGGAGGCGGCCACGGAGGTGGGAACGTACAGGCGCGGGGCCAGGCGGTTGTTGAGGACGTTGGCGGCGGTCAGGACGGCGAGGGACTGCCAGAGGGCGCTGCGGGTAGCCACTCGACCAGGTTAAGGTCCTCCGGCCCGCGGATGACGAAGTCGTTCACGTCGCGCGGCACGCCCCCGGCCACGGCGACGATCCGGGCCGCCGCCGCGCCCACCTCGGCCATCAGCTCGCGCGTGGGCCGCTCGTCCTCGTCGCGCATCGCGAACGCGTAGACGTGGCTCCCGTCGGCGGTCCCGTCGCGCTCGAAGTACACCTCGACGGGCGAGGAGTCCCCGGTCAGCCAGTAGCTCTCGGCCGGGTCCCCCGCCGTGTCCCAGCGCAGCCCCGGGAACCAGGGCTCCAGCAGCGCGATCAGGTCCCGGGCCGGGAGCGCCCGCGACGCCCCGCCGATCTCCAGCAGGTCCACGTCGTGCTCGGGCGGCGCGGGCGGGTGGCAGAGGCCCGCCAGCCGCGCCGCCAGGCCCCGCCGGAGCTGGTTCCCGGTCGCCGGGGGCCCTGCGACGTGGAACCCGACCGGCCAGCCGGGCGGGACGCCGTCCGTCCCCGGCGGGATGTCCACGGGCCCCCGCACGGTCAGCACGCCCGCCGCGCGGATCACGTCCCCGTCGAGGTAGGCGTCCGGGTCCATCAGCCGCACGTATTCGAGCAGGCCGGGCGCGTCCACGACGTACGGCAGGAGCACGCTCGGGCCCTTGCGCACCGACCTCAGCCGGCCGTCTCCGAAGATTCCCACCCGGGGACGGTGTCACGCGGCGCTTGTGACCGACTTGCGCCGCGATTGCCGCCATCCGACCGGAAAGCGGGACATGCGCCTCTCCTGCGGCGTCATCCCGCCCCAGATGCCCTCGGCCTGGCCCGTGCGCTGCGCGAACGCGTGGCACTCCCGCACCACCGGGCACCTCGCGCAGATCTCCTTGGCCCGCCCGACCTGCTCGGCCGCGAGCACGTTGAGCGGAAAGAAGATCTCCGGGTCCGCTCCCTGGCACGCCGCCCGCTTCGACCATTCGTTCCCGACGGCCATCGCCCCTCCTCCATCGAATACCGATCACGCTAGGAGGAACGGTCATGCCGGGCATCCGCCGCGGGAAGGCTTCGCACCACCTTCCCGCGGCGTACGGCCACGCCCTCGGACTCCCCCTCGCGAGGTAGTCTCCGGCGCTCCCCCAGTCGCCGACTTGCCGCCGTCTTGGCGTCCCGGCCCCGCGTCCGGCCCCGTCTGACCTGGTACGGCTCACGCCCGCCGCGGCCCGTACGGCGGGCGCGGGCCGTACGGCGGGCAGGCGGACGGGCGGGCAGGCGGACAGGCGGAACGGGGGGCAGGCGGGACGGGAGGTCAGGCGGGACGGGAGGTCAGGCGGACGGGGCGGGGGCGGGGGCGCGGCGGCGGGGCCAGTGGAGGACGAGGGCGGCGCCCAGGGTCATCGCGGCGATCAGGAGGAGGAGCTGCACGTCGTAGTGGATCTCCCGGGTGGGGAAGAGCCGCACCGCGAAGTGGAGGCCGGCGTGGACGCCCGCGGACATCCAGACCGCGCCGGTCCGGGCCCGTGACGCGCCGCACGCCAGGCCGAGCGCGACCGCCTGGAGCACGTACAGCAGCTTCTCGCCGGTCCCCTCCGCCGCGCTGTTGGAGATGATGTGCAACGCGCCGAACACGACCGACGTGACCAGCAGGACGGCCGCCGGCGACAGCGAGCGGGACAGGGTGCCGAACAGGTGCCCGCGGAACAGCACTTCCTCGGGGAACGCCTGCCCCAGCACCGGGATCGCCAGGATCAGCGGCAGCAGGGCCAGGTCCTCGCCGCCCAGGAAGGGCGTCCACTCGGCGGCGCCCAGGGCGACGGCCGCGGCCGAGGAGGCCACGACGGCGCCCATGCCGACCAGGACGCCGGCCACGGCCTGGGGGAACGCCCGGCGGTTCCACCGCAGGCCCACCTCGGCCCACGGCTCCCTGGTCGCGTACTTGCGGTAGAGGGCGACCAGCGTGAGCGCGACGACCGTCGTGGCGATCGGGTACACGATCTGGAACGCCGTCGAGCGGCCGAGCAGCGCCATGGTCAGCAGGCCGCTGCCGAGCACGGAGACGAACATGGCGGCGACCGTGATCAGGGACGCCCACAGCGGATGGGTGAGTCTGCGCATGCCGGCGACGCTAGGCGCGCGTCCCCGCCGGGGACATCGGGCCCGCGGACGAATCAGGCATGACCTTCGTCATGGGACCCGCGGCGGATGTGGGCGCGGACGGGCGTTGACTAGGGTGCGGGGCGTGGCGCTGTTTCGCGATCCGGATCGCCCCCCGCTGCTGCACGCGGTGTTCTGGCTGGTGTTCCTGACGACGGTCGTGCTGCGCCTGATGGTCCCCGCCCCGCCGGAGGTCCTGGCCGCCTTCGGCGCGCTGATGGCGGTGGTCGCCGGGCTGTGGACGGCGCTGGCGTGGTCCCCGGCGGCGAGCCCGCGGCGCAAGGCCGTCGCGTTCGCCTTCCTGGTCGCGGCCACCCTGATCGGGCACGTCTGGAGCCGCACGCACGCCGCGCTGGTGCTGCTCGCGATGGCGAACATCGCCCTGGTGTACGGCACGCGCGTGGCGGCCGGGGTGCTCGTGGCCTACTTCACGGCGTCCTTCCTCACGATGCCCCTCCTCCTGGGCCAGACCTGGGAGATCGCGGCGACCGACACGGTGTGGATGTCGCTGATGTCGGCGTTCGTGCTGGGCATGGCGGCGGCGATGCGGGAGGCGCGGCGGCGGCGCGAGGACGCCGAGCGGCTGCTCGAACGCGTCCGGGAGCTGACCGTCGCCGAGGAGCGGGCGCGGATGGCGCGGGACATGCACGACTCGATCGGGCACCAGCTCACCGTGATCAAGATGGGGCTGGAGAACGCCGAGCGGTTCCGCGACCGCCGCCCGGACGACGCCTGGGCGGAGGTGCGGCAGGCCAAGGCGATGACCGCCGAGGCCCTGGCCGACGCGCGGCGCTGGGTCCGGGCGCTGCGGCCGCTGGCCCTGGACGGGCACGTGGGCCGCGCGGCGCTGGAACGGCTGGCGCGGTCGTTCGACGGGACGGGGGTGCGCGTGACGTTCGAGGTGGACGGGGACGAACGCCGCCTGGACCCGGACGCGGAGCTGGTGCTCTACCGGGTGCTCCAGGAGGGGCTGACGAACGCGCTGCGGCACGCCCGGGCCCGGCGGGTCACGGCCCGGCTCAGTTTCGGGACGCGGGAGGTGACGCTGGTCGTGGGTGACGACGGGGCCGGGGACGACCGGCAGCGCGGGTCCGCGGCGTACGGCTTCGGCCTGTCGTCGCTGGCCGAGCGGGTGCGCGCGGCGGGCGGCACGCTGCGGGCGGGCGACGCGGACGGCGGCGGGTTCGAGGTGCGCGCGAGTCTCCCGGCGGCGCGGTCGTGATCCGCGTGCTCCTGGTGGACGACCAGGTGCTGATCCGCGAGGGGCTGCGCAAGCTGCTGGAGATCGAGGACGGCGTCGAGATCGTGGGCGAGGCGGCGGACGGGGAGGAGGCGCTGGCGCTGGTGGCCGGGTGCCGGCCGCACGTGGCGCTGGTGGACGCCCGCATGCCGCGCATGAACGGAGTCGCGCTGATCTCCCGGCTGACGGCGGAGCACCCCTCGGTGGCGGCGCTGGTCCTGAGCACGTTCGACGAGGACGAGTACGTCTTCGGGGCGCTGCGCGCGGGCGCCCGCGGCTACCTGCTCAAGGACTGCTCGCCCGAGGAGCTGGTCGCCGCCGTCCGCAAGGCGCACGAGGGCGAGACGGTCCTGGACGGGCCGGTCGCGGCGCGGCTGGTGTCGGAGCTGGCCCTGACGCCGCCGCGGCGCGCCCCCGCGCCCGGGGACCGGCGGCTCTCGGCGCGGGAGCTGGAGGTGGCCGCGCTCGTCGCCCGGGGCGCGTCCAACCGGGAGATCGCCGCCGCGCTCCGCATCACGGAGGGCACGGTCAAGAACCACGTGAGCAGCACGCTCCGCAAGCTCGCCCTCCGCGACCGCACCCAGCTCGCGCTGCACTTCTCCGAGGGCTGACCCGCGCCGCCCTCCCCTGCCGGCGCACGCGCCCCGCCGTACGGCATGAGCCCCGGCCGTACGGCATGAGCGCGCCCCGCCGGCCGTACGGCGTGGGCGGGGCCGGGGCGGGTCAGACGAGGCGGCGGGCGGTGGCCCAGCGGGACAGCTCGTGGCGGTTGGAGAGCTGGAGCTTGCGCAGGACCGAGGAGACGTGGGTCTCGACGGTCTTGACCGAGATGAACAGCTCCTTGGCGATCTCCTTGTACGCGTAGCCGCGGGCGATCAGGCGCAGGACCTCGCGCTCGCGCTGGGTCAGGGAGTCCAGCTCGGGGTCGATGGGCGGGGCCTCGGTGGAGGCGAACGCGTCCAGCACGAACCCGGCCAGCCGCGGCGAGAAGACCGCGTCGCCCTCGGCCACGCGCACGATCGCGTCGGTCAGCTCGCTCCCGGAGATGTTCTTGGTGACGTATCCGCGCGCCCCGGCCCGGATCACGCCGATGACGTCCTCGGCCGCGTCCGACACCGACAGCGCGAGGAACCGCGAGCCCGTGGAGAGCGCGCGGCGCAGCACCTCGATCCCGCCGCCGCCGGGCATGTGCACGTCGAGCAGGACCACGTCGGGCTTCAGCTCCCCGATCGCGGCGACGGCGGAGTCCACGTCGTGGGCCTCCCCCACCACCTCGACCACCGCCCCGAGCTCGGCCCGCACCCCCGACCGGAACAGCCGGTGGTCATCCACGATCACCACTCGAACGCTCATGCCTGCTCCCTCTTGACCGTCAGCTGCCATTCGGTGCCCTCGCCCGGGGACGTGCGCAGCCGGGCGGATCCGCCGTTGCGTTCCATCCTGCCAATGATCGACTGGCGCACGCCCATGCGGTCCTCGGGCACGTCGGCGAGGTCGAAGCCCTTGCCGCGGTCGCGCACGAAGATGGTGACCTCCTCGGGCTCCGCCTCGGCGTACACCGAGATGACCGGGGTCTCGGCGTGCTTGGCCGCGTTGACCAGCGCCTCCCTGGTGGACTGGAGCGCCGCGCCGAGCCGTTCGTCCAGCGGGCAGTCGCCCACGCACACCACCTCGACCGGGATGCCGTGGTCGTCCTCCACCTCGGCCGCGATCCGCCGTACGGCCGCCGCGAGCGTGGCGTCGGCGTCCTGCCTCGGCTGGTAGAGCCAGTTGCGCAGCTCCCGCTCCTGGGACCGGGCGAGCCTGGCCACCTCGCGGGGGTCGTTCGCGTTGCGCTGGATCAGCGTGAGCGTGTGCAGCACCGAGTCGTGCAGGTGGGCGGCCATCTCGGCGCGCTCCTCCTGCCGGATGCGCTCGCGCCGCTCCCGCCGCAGCTCGGCCATCAGCCGCATCAGCCAGGGCGCGGCCACCAGCGCGATCCCGGCGACCACGACGACCGTGAACAGCAGCCCGGACGAGGCCCGGACCAGCTCCCCCTTGGCGGCCAGGAACCCGACGAGCCCGCCGGCGATCAGCAGGACCCCGGCGAGGATCCGCAGCCAGGCCTGCCGCGTCTGGCCCATGGTGGAGCTCATCCACCGCTGCCGCTGCGCCGGGTCCGCCTGCTGGAAGAGGATCAGCGCGCCGATGCCGCCCACCGCGAGCGGCCAGAACGCCACCCCGCCGGCCCCCGCGCCGGTCAGCGTCGAGATCGCCCCGAGCGCCACCCCCAGCGCGATGTACGCCGCGAACTGCGACCAGTCGCGCCGGGGCTCCTCGCCCTCGTACGGCTCGCTGGGGGTGAAGATCCACAGTGCCGCGTACGCGAGCACGCCCACCCCGTCCAGCACCGTCAGCAGCAGGAACGCCAGCCGCAGCACGACGGGGTCGAGCCGCAGTTGCCGGGCCATGCCCTGGCACACCCCGACGAGCAACCGGCCCTCGGCGGCCCGCACCATCCGGCCGCCCTCTTGTTCCCGCACCTCACGCATGATGCCGCCATACAAACACGGCCGCGCGCCCGCCCACATCCGGGCCGTCCCCTGACAACACCCTGACCTCCGCGGGCACTCGTGATCCGCGCGCCCCGGCCCGCGCCGCCCCAGGTCGGGGCCCCGGGCGGCGGAGTCGGCCCGTGACCCGGATCGGGGTCGGGTCAGGGTCGTCCCGGATGGCGGCGGGCCCCGGGGTGGCGGGACGATGGGTGTCATGGACGAGAACGCGCCGGCGGCGGCCGGACCCGGCGAGGGGGCCGCGGAGCCCCGCCGGCTGCACCGGGCCGCCGAGGGCCGGATGGTGCTGGGGGTCTGCGCCGGGCTGGGGCGCGCCACCGGCATCGACCCCGTCCTGTTCCGGGTGGGGTTGGGCCTGCTGGTGCTGGCCTCGGGCGTCGGCGTCATGCTGTACGCCGCGGGGTGGCTGCTCATGGGGGACCCGCAGGGGCGGCCCTCGTACCTGGAGCAGTGGACCTCGCGCCGGTTCGAGCCGGAGACGGTGCTGGCGCTGATGGGCGCGGTGTTCGCGCTCGGGGTGGTCGTCAACCTCGGGGCCGGGGGCGTCGGCCGCCCCACGATCGTGGTCGCGACGGTGTTCGTGATCGTGCTGCTCGCCGCGCACGCGCGGGGGGCGGACCTGCGGACCCTGATGCGGACGCTGCCCGAGCGGGTCTCGCGGAGCCGGGTGACGCCCGAGGAGGCCAACCGCCCCTCCGCGCCGCCGCCGGTGCCGGGGCCCGCGGACGAGCCGTTCGCGCCGCACGGGCCGTACGCCGGCCGCGCCGCCGACGGGGCCTACCGCTGGTCGCGACACCACGCGGCGGCGGCCGCCGCGCCCCCGGCGGGCGCTCCCCCCTCGCCCGGAGCCTCCGTTCCGCCCGGCGCCCCGCCCGCGCGCGGCGCCTCCGCGGCGGGCGCGCCGTACTCCTGGCCGCCGTCCGCGGCCGCCGGGGGCGCGCCCCACGCGGGCGGGGCGCCCGTGCCGCCGGGACCGGCCCGGGCCGGGACGGGCGCGCCGCCCCCGCGCGGCGGGGCCGTGCCGTACGGCGAGGCGATGCCGTACGGCGGCGCGGGCGCCGCGGCGCCACCGGCGAAGCGCGGCAAGGCCGGGAAGGAACGCCGGCCCCGGACGTTCCTCGCGCTGCTGACGCTGCTCGCGGCGGTGGCGGTCGGGGCGGCGGTGGCGGGACACCTGCCGGGCAGGCAGGACATCGCCTCCCCCGTGCTGGGCGGGGCGGTGCTGATGACGGTGGGAGCCGGGCTCGTGGTCTCGGCCTGGTACGGACGGGCGACGTCGCTGGTCGCCGTGGGGACGGTCATGTCGCTGGTGCTCATCGGGGGGTCGGCCGTGAGCGGGACGCCCAAGCGGTTCGGGGATCAACGGTGGGAGCCCGCCGGGGTTCCCGAGGCCCGGCAGGAGCACAACCTGGCCGTGGGCAGCGGCCGGCTGGACCTGACGCTGCTGACGCTGGCCCCGGGGTCGCGCACCCGCGTCGAGGCGGCCGTGGGGCTGGGCGAGATGGAGGTCATCGTGCCGGCGAACGCCCGGGTCGAGGTGACCGCGACGTCGATGCTGGGGGACGTGCGGATCGACGGGCGCATGCGCGGCGGCGCCAACGTGCGGCACGAGCGGGTGATCGAGGCCGAGCCGGACGCCGGGCCCAACCCACCGGTGATCGAGCTGCGCGTGCGGGCGAGCCTGGGGGACGTGGAGGTGCGCCGTGGGTAAGCGCCTCCACCCGACGGACTGGTTCGCGCTGCTCTGCGGCGTGATGTTCATCGGGATCGGGTGGCGCTACGCCGCCGGGCCCGAGCCCGACCCGCTGGTGATCCTGCCGGTGCTCCTGGTCGGCCTGGGGTTCGCGGGACTCCTGGCGATCATCGCCAAGCTCGTGCGCAAACGCTGAGGCCGCGCCGGGGCCGCGCCGGGGCCGCGAACCCCGTGAAGGGTCTAGGCGGGCCCTCCGTACCGGCATACGTTGGCATTCATCCCCTGATCGGCCCCCTGTGCTGTGGGAGGGCGAATGGCCAAGATCAATGTCAACGTCGACGGGGTCGGGCACGAGGAAGAGGTGGAGCCGCGCCTGCTCCTCGTGCACTTCCTCCGCGACCGGCTGGGCAAGGTGGGCACCCCGGTCGGCTGCGACACCGGGAACTGCGGCGCCTGCACGATCTCCATGAACGGCAAGAGCGTCAAGAGCTGCTCGGTCCTGGCCGTGCAGGCGGACGGCGCGCACCTGGTGACCGTGGAGGGGCTGGCGTCGAACGGCGACCGGCACCCGCTCCAGAAGGCCTTCCACGAGGAGCACGGGCTCCAGTGCGGCTACTGCACGCCCGGCATGCTCATGGCCGCGCTCGACCTCCTCAAGGAGAACCCCGACCCGGCCGAGGAGGACATCCGCGCCGGCCTGGAGGGCAACCTGTGCCGGTGCACCGGCTACGTCAACATCGTCCGGGCGGTGCAGCGCGCGGCCCGGGAGATGGCGGGTGAGCGGCCGTGACCGTCACCCCGACACCCGCCGAGGTCCGCCAGTCCGAGGTCGGCCGGGCGCGCCGCCGCAAGGAGGACGCGCGGCTGGTCACCGGGCAGACCCGGTGGACCGACAACATCCAGGCGCCCGGCCTGCTGCACATCGCCTTCCTGCGCAGCCCGATGGCGCACGCGCGCATCACCCGCGTGGACGTCTCCGCCGCGCGCGAGATGCCCGGCGTCGTGGCGGCGTTCTCCGGGGCCGACTTCGGGGCCGAGCAGGGCAGCCTGCCGTGCGCCTGGCCGGTCACCGAGGACATCGTGATCCCCGACCACCCGCCGATGGCCACCGAGACCGTCCGGTACGTCGGGGAGGCCGTGGCCTGCGTCGTCGCCACCGACCGGTACCGCGCGGCGGACGCGCTGGAGGCCATCGAGATCGACTACGAGCCGCTGCCGCCCGTGCTGGACCTGGAGAAGGCGCTGGACGCCGACAGCCCGCTCGTGCACGACGCGGGCAACCGGGCGTACACCTGGACGCTGAGCAACGGCGACGTGGAGGCTGCCTTCCGCGACGCGCCGGTGGTGATCTCCCGGACGTTCCGGCAGCAGCGCCTCATCCCCGCGGCCATGGAGCCGCGCGCGGTCGTCGTGACCCCCCTCGGCGACGAGTACACCGTCCACACCTCCACGCAGATCCCCCACATCCTGCGGTTCCTGCTCGCCTCGGTCACCGGGGTGCCCGAGCACCGGCTGCGCGTGATCGCGCCGGACGTCGGCGGCGGCTTCGGGTCCAAGCTCCAGTGCACCGCCGAGGAGGTGCTCTGCCTGCTGGCCGCCAAGCGCCTGGGCAGGCCCGTGAAGTGGACCGAGTCGCGGTCGGAGGGCAACCTGACCGTGCACCACGGCCGCGACCAGCTCCAGCGGGTCCAGATCGCCGCCGAGGCCGACGGGCGGCTGCGCGGGATGAAGATCGACCTGCTGGCCGACATGGGGGCGTACCTCATGCTGGTCACGCCCGGCATCCCGCTGCTCGGCGCGTTCATGTACAACGGCGTCTACAAGATGGCCGCCTACGACTTCCGCTGCACCGGCGTGTTCACGACCAAGATGCCCACCGACGCCTACCGGGGCGCGGGCCGGCCCGAGGCCACGTTCGCGATCGAGCGGCTCATGGACGAGCTGGCGGCCGAGATCGGCGTGGACCCGGTCGAGGTGCGGCGCCGCAACTGGATCACCCATGGGGAGTTCCCGTACGACACGGTCGCCGGGCTCACCTACGACTCGGGCGACTACGAGGCGGCGACGGAGAAGGCGCTGCAGCTCTTCGGCTACGACAAGCTGCGCGCCGAGCAGAAGGACCGCCGCGACCGCGGGGACACGGTGCAGCTCGGGATCGGGATCTCGACCTACACCGAGATGTGCGGGCTGGCCCCCTCCAGGGTGCTCGGGCAGCTCGGCAACGCCTCCGGCGGCTGGGAGCAGGCGGACGTGCGCGTGCTGCCCACCGGCAAGGTCGAGGTCGCGACCGGCGCGACGCCGCACGGCCAGGGGCACGTTACCGCCTGGAGCCAGATCGCCGCCGACGCGCTGGGCGTGCCGTTCGAGGACGTCTCGGTCGTGTACGGCGACACCGCCGTGGTGCCGCGCGGCTGGGACACGTACGGCTCGCGCTCGCTGGCCATCGGCGGCGTCGCCGTACACCTGGCCTGCGAGAAGGTCAAGGAGAAGGCGCGCAGGGTGGCCGCGCACCTGATGGAGATCGACCCGGGCGACCTGGAGTACGCCGAGGGGGCGTTCCGGGTCCGGGGCGCGCCCGCGGAGCAGGGACGCTCGATCCAGGAGCTGGCGGCGGCCGTGTTCAACGCGCACGACATGCCCGAGGGGATCGAGCCCCGGCTGGACTCCAGCGCGACCTTCGACCCGGCGAACTTCTCGTTCCCGCACGGGACGCACCTGTGCGCGGTCGAGGTGGACACCGAGACCGGGTTCACGAAGATCAGGTCGTACGTCGCGGTGGACGACGTCGGGACCGTGGTGAACCCGCTGATCGTCGACGGGCAGGTGCACGGCGGCATCGCCCAGGGCATCGGGCAGGCGCTCTACGAGGAGGCGGTGCACGACGCCGAGGGCAACCTGCTGACCACCACGCTCGCCGACTACCTGGTGCCGTCGGCGGCGGACCTGCCGGCGTTCGTGACCGGGAGGACGGAGACGCCGGCGACCTCGAACCCGCTCGGGGTGAAGGGCGTGGGCGAGGCGGGCACGATCGCCTCCACCCCCGCCGTCGTCAACGGGATCGTGGATGCCCTGCGCCACCTCGGCGTCCGCGACGTCCAGATGCCGTGCACGCCGGAGCGCGTGTGGCGCGCGATCGGAGGGGCCTCGTGATTCCCGCCCGGTTCGACTACGCGCAGCCGACCTCGCTGCCCCAGGCCGTGAGCGTCCTCTCCGACGCGGGCGAGGACGCCAAGGTGCTGGCGGGCGGGCAGTCGCTGCTGCCCCTGCTGCGGATGCGGCTGGCGTATCCGTCCGTGCTCGTGGACGTCGGGTGCGTCTCCGAGCTGCGCGGTGTGCGCGACGAGGGCGACCACCTGTTCGTCGGGGCGATGACCACCCAGCACGACCTGGTGCGCGACCCCCTGATCCGGGAGCACTGCCCGCTGGTCTCGCTCACCGCCGCGACCGTGGCCGACCCGGCCGTACGCCATCGGGGGACCATCGGCGGCTCCCTGGCGCACGCGGACCCGGCGGGCGACCTCCCGTCGGTCGCGGTCGCCCTGGACATGGTCTTCGTCACCCGCTCGCCCAGGGAGGAACGCCGGATCGCCGCGGCCGACTTCTTCCTGGACTACCTGGAGTCGGCGCTCGAGACCGACGAGATCCTGGTCGGCCTGGAGATCCCCAAGCTCGGCCCGGGGTGGACCTACCACTACGAGAAGTTCCACCGCACGGCGCAGGCCTGGGCGATCGTCGGGGCCGCGGTCGCCGTGCGCCGGGCCGACGGGCACATCGCCGAGGCGCGGATCGGCCTGACCAACATGGCCCCCGTGCCCGTCCGCGCCTCGTCGGTGGAGGCGGCGGTCGCGGGCGCCGCGATCGACGACGACGTGCTCCGCCGCGCGTGCGCCACGGCCGACGAGGGCACCTCCCCCGCGTCGGACCTGCACGCCACCCCGGAGTACCGCCGCCACCTGGCCCGGGTCCTCACCCGCCGAGCCCTCGCCACCGCCGCCCGAGCCTGACCCCACCCACCCCTCGGACGCAACCACCCCAGGCGAGCCCCCCTCGCCGTGATCATGCGGTTTTACGCACAGGTTGTGACGAAAACTGCATGATCACGGCAAGAGGAAAGGACCGCCGCAAACGCCACCACCACGACGGGCACCAGCCCGTTCCCGCCAGGCAGTTTCCCCGCCAGGCAGTTCCCCGCCAGGCGGTTCCCCCGCGAGCCGGTTTCCCCACGAGCCGGCTCCCCCGCGAGGTGGCTTCCCCGCGAGGTGGCTTCCCCATGAGGTGGTTTCCCCATGAGGTGGTTTCCCCATGAGGTGGTCCTCCAGGGGGTCCCTCCTTCGTCGTGATCATGCAGTTTTGCGCACACGGTGTGATCAAAACTGCATGATCACGGCGAGAGGGAAGGACCGCCGCGGACGCCACCGCCGCGACGGGCACCAGCCCGTTCCCGCCAGGCAGTTTCCCCGCCAGGCGGTTCCCCCGCGAGCCGGTTCCCCCGCGAGGTGGTTTCCCCGCGAGGTGGTTTCCCCATGAGGTGGTTTCCCCATGAGGTGGTTTCCCTATGAGGTGGTCCTCCAGGGGTCCTTCCTTCGTCGTGATCATGCAGTTTTGCGCACACGGTGTGATCAAAACTGCATGATCACGGCGAGAGGGAAGGTCCGCCGCACGGCGAGGGTGAGGGGCTTGGCGGGTGAGGGGATGGGGGGAGTCGGGGGGTTCGGCGTACAGAGGGTGACCGAACGTGCATGATCGGGGCGAGAGGGTGGATTCACGGGATCGGGGGGTGTCGGTAGGGTCTGCGTAGCGTTGAGGAGGCGGGTATGGCGATGCGGTTCGAGCACGAGTTCACGGTTCCGGTGCCGGTGGAGCGGGCCTGGGTGACGTTGCTCGACGTCGAGGAGGTCGCGCCGTGCATGCCGGGGGCCACGCTGGACTCCCGCGAGGGCGACGTCCTCACCGGGCGCATCAAGGTGAAGGTCGGCCCGATCACCGTGACGTACCGGGGCCGGGCCGAGTTCACCGAGGTGGACAAGGACGCCTATACGGTGACGATCAAGGCGGCGGGCAAGGAGGCGCGGGGTCCGGGGACCGCCGACGCCACGGTCCGGGCCCAGCTCCACGCGGACGGCGAGCGGACCCGGGTCGCGGTGCGCACCACGTTCTCGGTGACCGGGCGGCCCGCCCAGTTCGGCCGGGGCGTGATGGCCGAGGTCGGCGCCAAGCTCATCGACAAGTTCGCGGCCAATCTCGCCGCCCGCCTCCAGGCCCCGGCCCCCGGTGACGCCCCCGCGTCCGGGGCCCCGTCCCCCGCCGCCGAGGCCGCGCCGGCACCCGCCGCCACGGGGGCCGCCTCCGTCGCCGGCCGGGAGACGGCCGACCCCACGGCGGTCGCGGCCGCCGCCGTCGCGGCCGGGCCCGAGACCCCGCCCGCCGCGCCCGCCCCGGCGGACCAGCCCGCCCCCGTGCCCTCCGAGACCGCGGCCTCCGAGACCGTGCCCTCCGAGACCGCGCACCAGACCGCGCGCGAGGCCACCCCCTCCGAGGCCACCCCCTCCGAGGCCACCCCCTCCGAGACCGCGTCCCCCGAGACCGTGTCCCCCGGATCGACCCCCTCAGCGGGCGCGCCCTCCGAAAGCACGCCGGCCGCCGAGGCGGGCGGGAGCCGTACGGCGGGCGAGGGGAGGCGGCTGAGCGCGGTTCCCGAGCCCGGGCGGCCCGCCGAAAACGAGGCGCTGGACCTGCTGGAGGTGGCGGGCGCGCCGGTGCTGAAGCGGGCCGCGCCCGTGCTCGCCGCGCTGGCCGCGATCTTCGCGATCGTGTGGATCGCGCGCCGCCTCGCACGTCGCCGGTAATCCGCCGGACAACGGTGATCAAGGCCCTGACCAGGCCAGTTTGCCGTCTCTGCCGGTCGGGTAGCCCCGGGTTCGGAAAGGCTCGTCACCGATCGTTCGGGGGGACGGATGACACGGCCCGATTGCAGCGTGCTCGTCATCTCACGCGGCTGCGCGGAGCGGCTGCGGCGGGCGGTGGAGTCGGTCCTCGGGCAGTCGCTCCGCAACCTCGAGGTCATCGTGGTGGACCCCGCCGGCGACGCGCGCGCGACCGTCGCGGAACTGGCCGAGGAAGACCCGCGCGTGCGCCACCACCGCCCCCCAGGCGACGGCGACCCCCGCGCCCAGCGCGACGACGGGCTGGACGTGGCGCGCGCGCCGTACGTGATGTTCCTGGAGTCCGGCGACGAACTGTCCCCGCACGCCTGCAAGAGCCTGCTCCTGGAGATCGAGCGCACCGGGGCGGACTTCGTGACCGGCGCGGTGCGGCGGGTGGCCGAGGGCGAGAGGCGGGGCCCGCTGTGGCACCCGCGCCTGTTCACCCCGCAGCGCGTGGTCGCCGACGTGCGCGACGAGCCGGAGGCGCTGTTCGACTGCCTGGCCACCAACAAGATCTACAGCCGCGACTTCCTGGAGCGGAGCCGGATGCGGTTCCGCGACGGCGCCCGCCACGAGGACCCGCTCTGGGCGATCCAGGCGTACTGCCTGGCCCGCCGCTACGGCGTGGTGCCGTGGGTGGTCTACCACCGGCGGGTGAGCCGGGAGGGCGGGCCGGGCTCCGGCGGCCGGGACCACCTGTCCGGCCTGGAGCGGCGGATCGCGGCGGCCCGGCTCGCCGACGGGTTCCTGGCCGCGTCGGGCCGCGCCGGCCTGCGCGCGGCCGCGGACTTCCGCTTCCTCCGCCAGGACCTGCGCCCGTACCTGGGCGACCTGCCCGGGCGCCCCGCCGAGTGGGTGCTCGGCCTCGCCCGCGTGGCCGTGCCGTACCTGGACAGGATCCGCCCGGCGGCGATCGCGCGGCTGCCCCGGATGGAACGCGTCTGCGTCCGGCTGCTGCGGTCCCACCGGCTTGAGGAGGCCGTGGAGGCCGCCCGCTGCTTCGACGGGGAGCTGCCCCCGCGCCACGTCTCGTACGCCGGGGGCCGGCCGTACTGGGGCGGCGAGCCGGGGGACCCGGAGCTGGACCTGACGGAGCTGGGGCTGCTGGACCGCCCGTTCGCCCAGGCGCCGCTGCGTCACGACTGCGAGGTGCTCGGGCTCGGCGGCACGACGCTGGCGCTGCGCGTCCGGACCTACGACCCGGCGCGCGTGCTGCCCGCCGGCCCCGTCACGGCGGAGCTGCGGGTGGCCGCGCGCCCGGGCGATCCGCTCCGCCACCGGTTCGAGCTGGAGCCCGCGGGCGAGGGCCGCTTCACCGCGCGCGTCGAGGTGGACCTCGGGCTCGTGCCGTACGGCGGGCGGGGCCCGGACCGGACCGACGAGCCGCGGATCGTGATCGCCCGGGGAGGCCGGGAGAACGCGGCCCCGCTGCGGCCCGCCCTGCCCGCGCGATTGACCGCGGAGGTGGGCGGGCCGGGACGGCGGCGCACCGTGCGGGTGATCGCGGGGTCCACGCTGAAGGTGGGCTGGCGGCGCGCGGGGCTCGCGCGGATGCCGGAGGCCGCGGCGGGCCGGGCGCGGCGGGCGGGCGCGGCGATCTCCCTCCACGTGCCGGACCGGCTGGTGTACGCCCTGGCGGCGAGGCTGCCGATGCGGCGGGACCTGGCGGTGTTCGACGCCGCCGGGCGGTACGACGGGGACCCGCGCGCGATCTACGAGGAGGCGCGGCGGCACGGGCTGCCGCTGAAGGCGGTCTGGGTGCACGACGGCTCGGCGCGCGGCTTCCCCGGCGACGCCGAGGTGGTCCGCCGCCGGAGCCGCCGCCATCTGGTCGCGATGGCGCGGGCGCGGTACTGGGTGGCCGACCACGGCCTGCCGCCGCTGTTCGCCAAGCGGCGCGGCAACCGGTACCTGCGGACGGGATACGGGCAGGACCTGGAGCCGGCCCTTCTGGAGCCGCGGGCGGGTGAGAAGCCCGCGGCGCGCTGGGACGCCCTCCTCGCCCCGAGCGCCGGCTTGGAGCGCGCGTTCGCGCCCCTGCACGAGCACACGGGGGAGATCCTCCGGACCGGCTCCCCCCGCAACGACGAACTGGTGCGCTGGGACGAGCCCGGGCGGCAGGAGACCGCGGCGGCGGCCCTGCGCGCGCTGGAGATCCCGGCCGGGCGCCGGGTGCTGCTGTACGCCCCGGCGGGCCGCGACGACGCGCGCGGCCGGCGCGCGCGGCCGGACCTGGACCTGGACCGGCTGGCGGCGGCGCTGGGCGGCGAGTGGATCGTGGTCCTGCGGCCGCACCCGTCCGGGCGGCACGCGATCCCGCCCCGGCTGCGGGGGTTCGTCCGGGACGGCATGGGCCTGCGGCTCAACGACCTGATCCTGGCCTCGGACGCCCTGCTGACCGACCGCTCCCCGCTGACGCGGGACTACGCGGTGACCGGCCGGCCGATCCTGCTCCACGCGGCCGGCCGCGAGCGCCGGCCGGACGACGGGGACCTCGTGCCCGGCCCGGTGCTGGAGACCGCGGACGAGGTGGTCGCGGCGCTCGGCGACCTGGACCGGGTGCGCGCCGAGTACGCCGAACGGTACGCCGCGTTCCAGCGCGCCTGGTGCGAGCGGGAGACCGGGTACGCAGCCAAGGCCGTGGTGGACGCGTTCTTCGCGGACGTGCCCCGGAGGGGCTGACCGATGCCGCGCGAGGTGATCCTGTTCGGCCTGGAGAACGACGCGGCCGGCGAGGAGCCGCGCGCGCTGCACCTGCTGGCGCAGGGCCTGGCGGTCCGGGGGCACCGGGTCACGCTCGCGGGCGTGCTGCCGGCCGCCGAGCCCGTCCGCCACGTCGCGGACCCGGCGTACGACCTGGTCACGCTGTACGACCGGCGTCCGGGGCGGCTCCTTCGCGACGGGCGGGGGCGGCTGCGGCGGGCGCGGGCCGAGATGGCGCGGCGGTTCGAGGCCGCGCGCGGCGGCCACGTGGTGATCGCGTCCCCGGGGGCGAGCGACTGGCTGCGGCACGTGCCCGCGCCGGGCCTGAGCAGGATCGGGCGGTGCGCCCGGTCGTACCGGCAGGCCCGGCTCGACCCCGCGCACCTGCGGATCATCCGCCGCGACTACCCGGGCATGGCCAGGTCGGTCTTCCTCACCGAGGAGGACGCACGCGCCTTCGCCGCCGAGCGCCTGCCCAACACGGCCGCGATCCCGGACCCGCTGGCCTTCTACCCGGCCGAGCCCGCCGCGCTGGCCCGGCCGCGCGTGCTCGGCGTCGGGCCGCTGACCTGGCGGGCCCGGTTCGACCTGCTGATCGGCGCCTTCGCGGCGGCGGCCGGGCGCGTGGACGAGGTCTGGGAGCTGCACCTGATCGGCGAGGGCCCGTGGGAGGAACGGCTGCGCGCGCTCGCGCTCCACCTCGGCGTCGCCGACCGGGTCGCGTTCCGGGGCCGGGCCCGCGACCTGGCCAGGGAGTGCGCCGAGGCCTCCATCGTCGCCGTGACCGGCGAGTTCGGCGGACCACCGCCCGCCCTGCCGGAGGCCGCGGCGTACGGCGTGCCCGCGGTGTCCTTCGACGGGCCGGGAGGGATCCGGTCCCTGGTCGCGCACGACCGGACCGGCGTCCTCGTCCCCCCAAGCGACGAGGACGCCTTCGCCGGCGCCCTGACCCGCCTCATGCGCGACCGCGCCCTGCGCCTGCGGATGGGCTCGCGGGCCCGCGAGCACGTCTCCCACCTGCGCCTCGAACGCGTCCTCGACCGGTGGGAGGAACTGTTCGAGGAGATCGAGCGCTGACCTGACCGCCCGTCCCCCGGCCGCCCGTCCCGGCGGCCCGCTCGGAGGCGGTGCGCTCGGAGGCGGTGCGCTCAGAGGCCGGGGAAGAGCCGGTCCACCACCCGCCCGGCGGCGTTCCCGTCGTCCAGGTGGCAGAACCTCTCCCGGAACGCCTCGTACCGCGTCCGGTACGGCCCGGCGTCGGGCTCCCGCAGCGCGTCGATCAGCTCGTCTCCCGTGCGCACGAGCGGGCCGGGGGCCTCGGACTCCAGATCGAAGTAGAAGCCGCGCAGGTCGTCCCGGTAGTGCTCCAGGTCGTAGGTGTAGAAGACCATCGGGCGGCCGGTCCCGGCGAAGTCGAACATCAGCGACGAGTAGTCCGTGACCAGGACGTCGGTGATCAGCAGGAGCTCGGTGACGTCCGGGTAGCGCGTGACGTCCCGCACGAACCCGGTCGCGTCCTCCGGCAGCGCGTTCGCCGTGTGCAGGTGGCCCCGGACCAGCAGCACGTGGTCCTCGCCGAGCGTGCGGCGGGCCCGGTCCAGGTCCAGGTGCACGTCCAGCCGGTACCGCCCGCCGCCGGCTCCCCGGTCGTCGCGCCAGGTCGGCGCGTACAGCACGACGCGCTTGCCCTCGGGCAGGCCCAGCCGCGCCAGCACCCGGTCCGCCGTCTCCTCGCGCCCCTCCTCCCGGTGGAGCGGGTCGTTGCGCGGGTACCCCGACTCCAGCACGGCGCCGCCGTACCGGAAGGCCCGCTGGAAGATCGGGGTGCTGAAGGCGTTCGGCGAGACGAGCAGGTCCCACTTGGCCACCTCCAGGGAGAAGCGGCGCAGGTAGTCGGACCCGGTGGCGAACCTGACGGTCCCGATGTCGTGGCCCACGCGCTTGAGCGGCGTGCCGTGCCAGGTCTGGACGTACGTCTGGCCGGGGCGCTTGACGTACCAGTCCGGCTGGTTGTCGTTGGAGATCACGTGCGAGGCGGTCCCCAGGGCCTCGTAGTGCTCCCGGCTGCCGCGCGCCACCACGCGCGTGCCCTCGGGCGGGACGACCTGCCCGTCCGCGCTCACCCAGACGCACTCGCCGGAGTACCCCCGCGCGACCAGCTCGCGGTGGATCTCCCGGGGGCTGTCGGAGTACTGCCGCCCGCGCCAGGACTCGAAGACCACCAGATCGCGTACGACCCTGGCCCGGTGCACCGGGTAGTCCCGCTCGGCCAGCACGCGCTGCGCGTACCTGCCCTCGGCCCCGCCCAGCGCGCGCTGCACCACCAGGCACGCCCGGTCGCCCCGGTAGAAGTGCGGCTGGAACCGGTGCATGCCCAGCTCGCGCGGGTCCGGCAGGTCCTCCAGCAGCCCCTGGGACAGGTGTACGGCGCGGTCGCCCGCCGCGCCCCGGGTGAGCAGGTCCCACGAGCCCGACCGCAGCGGCGTGAGCTCGCCGTACAGCGGCATCGCGGCCGGGGCGAACTCGCCGGTGAAGTGGCCGCCCGACCAGCGCAGCGGCACGCCGTGCTCCTCGCCGGTGCCGCGCCGCCGCAGGATCAGGCGGTCCGGGCGGTCCTCCGGGTCGGTGTAGTCGCCGGCGATCGTCAGGCGGCCCCCGGCGGTCCAGGCGACCTCGGTCAGCACGGCGCGCACCGAGCGCTCGACGAAGCTGAGGTTGCCCGCGCGGGTGCGCACGAGCGCGATCTCCCGGCTGCCGACGCCGAACCGCGTCTCGGCCAGCGCCCGGTCGGCCGCGACCCGCACCGGCCGCCGACCGTGCGTGTCCAGGTACAGGTCCCAGTGCACGCCCGCGTCCAGCACGTCGGTGGACGTGCGCACCGCGTGCTCGGGCGGCGTGGTCACGGCCAGCTCGACCAGCGGCACCCGGGCCCGGAACCCGCCGCGCACGCTCTTGTCCGCCTCGACCGGGACGCGCAGCTCCCGGGTGCCCCGCCGCAGCCGCAGCAGCAGCTCGCGGTCCTCCAGCGCCGGGCCCCAGCCGCGCAGCTCCAGCACGTCCCCGGCGAGCGCGCACACGCCGACCGCCGCCGAGACCGGCTGCACCTTCACCGTGAGCACGTCGTCCTCGGACGCCATCGCCCGCAGCCACACCCCGGGCGCGATCTCCCGGCCGGGCGAGCGCCGCGCCGGGCTCCCCGAGGGGACCGCGAGGCCGCCGCGCCGGGTGAGCCCCCGCGTCGTCACCTCGACCTGGAGCTCCCAGGACGACGCCGAGCCGGGGCCGAACGCCGCCGGGTCCACGTCCGCCTCGAACCCGGACCAGTTGTAGCAGACCACCGCCTGGTCCGACCCGGCGGTCACGTCCGGGCGGCAGACCCGCCGCACCGGCAGCGCGAGCCTGCGCCCGCTGCGGGTGTTGCGCAGCCACGCCTTCAGCTTCGCGTCGCGCTCCCCCGACAGGTCCAGCCCGGGCACGTAGGCGTGCCCGGAGACGCTCAGCCGCCCGTCGTCGCGCCACCGCACCCGGTCGGCCCGGCAGACCAGCTCCAGCTCGTCCTCGGCCACCCGGAACAGCTCGCGCGGGAACCGCCGGTCCTCCCGCAACGGGTGCTCGGCGTGCCAGCGGCGCAGCCGCCGCGCCACCGGGGCCTGGCCCCGCCCCTCGCGCGCCGCCCGCTGCTCGGCCCGCAGCTCGTCGGCCATGCCGTGGGCGACCAGGTGGTACATCAGCCGCTCGGCGAACGGCAGCGCCGACAGCACCTCCGGCGGGACCGTCGCCAGGTACTCCCCCACCAGCGTCAGCAGCCGCTCGCGGTACTCGTCGTCGGCGGCGTCGAACTCCTTGACGTACAGCGGCAGGTCGCTGCGGAGCACCAGCTCCTCGTACCGGTCGCGGAGGTACGGCGTCGCGTGGGAGCGCATGAAGTCGCGCACCCGGCGGATCGAGGCGAGCCGGGCCGCGAGGTTCTCGGCCTGCGTCCGGAGCTGGGTGATCGAGGGCTCGCCGGACTCGCGCTCGCGCCAGAAGTACACCGGCGCGCTGAACACGTCCACCGAGCGGGCGAGCACGTGCGCGGGGATCGTCACCGGCGCGTCCTCGTACAGCCCGGCCGGGAACTCCAGCCCGTGCTCGTCCCAGAAGTCGCGCCGGAAGACCTTGTTCCACGCCGTCCGGTCCAGCAGCAGGTCGGGGTCGCGGCTGACGTGGGTACGGCGGGCCGTGCGCCGGAACGGGCGCGCGTGCAGGGGCGAGGGGCGCACTGCCGTCGAGGTGAAGCGGCGGACGTTCCCGCAGGCCAGGTCGGAGCCGGTCTCCTCCAGCGAGCCGACGAGCTGCTCGTACGCGTAGCGCGGGAGCACGTCGTCGCTGTCGGCGAACGCCAGGTACCGGCCCCGCGCCTCGGCCGCCCCGGCGTTCCTGGCCGGGCCGAGGCCCCGGTTCTCCTGCGAGACCAGCCGGAAGCGAGGATCGCGCTCCGCCCAGGCCTTGGCGATGACCTCGCCGCCGTCGGAGGAGCCGTCGTCCACCAGGACGAACTCGACGTCGCGCAGGGTCTGCGCGGCGAGGGACTCCAGGCACTCGTCCAGGTACGCCTCGACGTTGTAGAAGGGGACGACGACGCTCAGCCTGGGCGTCATGGGGAAACCACTCCTCGTGTTCGGGGGGACGTCCGCGCCCGCTCCGGACCGGTCAGCGCCGGGTCATCTCCGCCGCGGAGGGGGCGGGCCCGGACGGCCCGAGCTTGATCGGCGCCATGATCTGGGTGTCGGCCTGGGCGCTGACCTGGCCGCCGGACCGGGCGCCGGGCTGCGCGTCGGCCGGAGCCCCGCCACCGGCCGCGGCCCCGGCCGCCGCACCGGTCGCGGCCCCGGCAGCGGTCCCGGCAGGGGTGCCGGGCTGGGCGGACACCTGCGGTGCGGCCGGTGCGGAGGGCGCCGCGGGAGCCGGGGCCTGTTCCGGGGCCGGGCCCTGCGCGGGCACGGCGGACTGGGCCTGGGCGGCGGACTGGGCCTGGGCGGCGGACTGGGCCTGGGCGGCGGACTGGGCCTGGGCGGCCGCCGGGAAGGCGTGCGTGCGCTCCTGGTCGCGGGCCGCGCCCCGGGCCGGGGCCGGGGCCGGGGCCGGGGCCGGCTCCATCGCGCCGACCTCGGCGATCACGCGCTCGAAGTCCTTGGTGGACAGCCACATCTTGTAGATCAGCGCCAGCTCGAACAGGACCAGCAGCGCCGCCGCGGCCACCGTCACCGGGATCAGGGCCGCGGGCCCGAGCAGCGGGCCGACCACGAACGCGCTCATGTGGAACTCGATCCCGCTGACCAGGTGCGGCCGGACGCGGTGCCGCACGCCCCACAGCCGGAACCGGTCGTACCACGGGAAGCGGGACCGGAACCCCTTGTGCAGGTCGATCACCCCGCCGCCCGCGCCCGCCTCGTCCGGGTCGGTCTCGGGGTACTGCCGCAGCAGGTCCTCCAGGAACACCACCCGCGCGTCGGGCCGCGACCCGGCCGGCGCGGCGGGCGCGGCCTGCGCGGGCCGGGCCGCCCCCGCGCTCCCGGCCGGCGCGGCCGGGCGGCCGTACTCCTCCAGCCGCTCCTCGATCCGGTTGCACATGGCCCGCCGCACCTTGGCGAGCTGCGGCCCGTGCATGTACCGGAACAGGTCCAGCACCACGATGAGCACGCCCAGGTAGACGAACTTCAGGTCGCCGCTCGCCTGGAACTGCCCGTACGCCAGGGCGAACGCGCAGGCCGCGGCGCGGACGCGGTCGAGGACGAAGTCGAGCCACTGGCCGAAGACGTTCCCGTTGCCCTTGAGCCGGGCCAGCTTGCCGTCCACGCAGTCCAGCACGAAGCCGAGGTGGAAGACGAGCGCGCCGAGCGCCAGCCAGGGCCAGGACGCCTGCGTGAAGCACGCGGCGGCGACCAGGCCCAGCGCGAACGCGCCCAGCGTGACCTGGTTCGGGGTGACGGACGTGCGGTTGGCCAGGAGCCGCACGATCGGGAGCGCGAGCGGATCGACCACCATCACGGTCCACCACGAGTCCCTGGGCTTGCACACCGCGCGAACGTCGGCCGGCGAGAACGTCGTCATGCCAGCAGGATCACCAGGACGGGGCGCGTCAGGCGCGCGAGTGGCCAGGCGCAAACCACGTCATGACCAGTTCTTGACGGGTGCGCGGGCGAATTCATCCCCTGTGCCGGGAGTTGCTGGTAGGCCCGGCTTTCCCTGAAGCGTTACCCGAACCAGTGGCATCATCCGCTACGCTCCACGACAGCGGTGCCCGGCGGCACAGCTTTTGTATCGGGTTACGGCGCAAGCCGCTCGTCACGAGGAGCCGTACGCATGACTCTTCGCCGCAGGGGCCGCCTGGCCATCGTCTCGGCCGGTATCACCGTCGCCGCGTTCGGGCTCGCCCCGGCCGCCGCGGCCGACCCCACCGCCGGGAACGGCGTTCTGCCGGTCCCGATCTCCGCGAACGTCTCGTTCACCCCCGGCCCGGGCACGCCCACCGCCACCCCCGGCGGGCCGGACGCCGCCGCCGGGACGTCCCGCCGCGTGGACTGCCGCCGCGTCAAGTGCGTCTCGCTCACCTTCGACGACGGCCCGGTCGCCGTGACCGGCAAGCTCCTCGACGTGCTCAAGAGGCACGGCGTCAAGGCCACCTTCTTCGTCATGGGCGAGCGGGCGAAGGTCCGTCCCGACCTGCTGCGCCGCATGGTCCGCGAGGGCCACGAGATCGGCAACCACACCTACACGCACGCGCGGCTCACCACGCTCTCCGACGAGGGCATCCGCAAGCAGATCGCGGACACGCAGCGGGTGATCCGCCGGGCCACCGGGCGCACGCCGAGGTTCATGCGCCCGCCGTACGGCGCGACCAGCGACGCCGTGGACCGGGTGACGGCCGAGCTGGGGGTGTCCCAGATCCTGTGGTCGGCGACCTCGCGGGACTGGCGGTTCAAGAGCGCCAGGTCCACCGTGGAACGCACCATCCTGCACGCGAAGCGGGACCGGATCGTGCTCATGCACGACCCCATCCCCTCGACGACCACCGCGATGCCGCACATCATCCGGGAGCTTCGCCAGCGCGGCTTCCACATCGTCCCGGTCGGCACGCTCCTGCGCGGGCGCACGCTCATCCCCGGCGAGCGCTACTGCTCGGGCGCGGGCGCGTGTAAGCGCGCCGACGACCCCGGGATCGTCCTGCCGCCGCCGCTCCAGCAGGATCTGGGCGAGCAGGTGTCCGACCTCCCGCGCGAGGAGATCCCCGAGCGGCGCCGCGAGGAGAGCCCGGCGGACGGGCCCGTGGACCGGCCGGTCGACCGGCCCGTGGAGGACGCCGAGGATCGGCGGACGGAGTCGCAGCCGCTCGTCGTGAGATAATCCGGATCGCCCGGGCCTTTTCGGCCCGGGAAGCGGGGCCGGGTTTCCCGCCGGACGACGGGCGCCCGGCCTACGCGCCCAAATCTCTCCCCCATCGGGTGAAGTTCTCCGCCTCGGTGGGGGTTTCTTCTACCTCCAGTACGGCGAGCACGGGCGCGAGCACCCGCAGGTACGCGGGGACCGGGTCGATCAGGTGCGCGGCGGCGGCCCCGGCCACGATGTCCGGCAGCCAGATCAGCGGCTCCTTGTCCGAGGTCTGGTGGTCGTACCTGAACCGCGGGGCCCGGCCGGCCAGCGCGCGCAGCAGCCGCCGGTCGAGCTTGTTCTGCGCCGCCTCGCGCGTGTGCAGCACCAGCCCGCCCACCTCCGGCTCCAGCCCGCGCACCAGCCGTTCCATCGCGCGGGCGCGCGCCGCCTCCTTGGCCTTGGGCTCGGGGAACCGGGCGGCGTGGACCGAGGCCCGCACCGGCAGCTCGGCGATCGCCCGCACCAGCCGCCAGCGCACCTGGGCCCGCTCGGCGTGCCAGTGCGGACCGCCGGGGAAGGGCGCCGCCGCCGACAGCTCCCGCTGCACGACCGCGCTCAGCCGTGGCTCCGCGACCACGCCCGCGACCACGTAGAGCCCGTGCCGGTCGTGGATCGACTCATCGACGTAGGCGACCCGAGTCACGTGCCCGTCTCCCGGAGCGGACTCTCCTCCTCATCCGGTACGGCGTCACGCCCGCGCGCACGCGGCGCGTCCTCCCGGGGAACGGCGTCGCGCCCCCGGCCCGCCGTACCGGCGTGGGCTCCGTGGGCCACGTGGCCCGGGGACGGGCCCGGGGACGGGGCGGACGGTGGGCTGACGGCCGGGACGGCCGGGGCGGGGACGGGGACGGGCGGCGCGGGGTCCGGGAGCGGGAGCGTGCGCAGGAAGGCGTAGAGCCGCTCGACGTCGGCGGCGGTCAGGTCCACCGGGAGCACGAGGCGGGCAAGACGGCCGCCGGCCAGGGGCAGGTCGTACTTCACGACGTCCAGTTGCGCGCGGGCGCGGGCGCCGCCCCCGGCGTAGGCGGCCGCGCGGCTCGCGCGGGGCGGCGCGACGTACTCGACCACGCTCTCGGCGGACTCGTCGCCCTCGCGGCCGTCCCGGTCGCCGCCGGCGTCCCCGGAGTCCGGGTCGCCCGCCTCGTCATGAGCGTCCTGGCCGTCCTGGTCGTCCAGGTCCTCCGGGCCGCCCGCGTCGTCCGGGTCGTCCGCGTCGTCCGGGTCCGCGGGCCCGCCGGCCTCGGGCGGGGTGCGGCCCCACTCGCTCAGGCCGCGGGCCTCCCAGAGGAACCCCTCGACCGCCCGCCGGAACCGGGAGCGGTACGCCTGGAGGGTGCTCTGGCTCAGCGTGCGCTCCTTGGCGCGGGTGAAGGCCCGCAGCGCGCCCTCGACGTCGAGCCGGGTGACGTCGATCGTCTCCCAGTCGGGGTAGACGGCGAGCACCCGCAGGCAGGCCGACCGCAGGGAGACGGCGGTGTTCTCCGGCACGATGCCCAGGTCGGCGGCGTTCTCCCAGTAGGCGACCAGATCGCGCCCACTGGTGCTCCGCCTGCGGCCCGTGCGACTCCCCATATCTCCCGATGCTTGCTATCAAGTAGGACAGCGTCAAGCGAAATCAAGCAATCAACCAATAAAAGACAAAGAAGAGGGGCGAATAGCACCTCATGTGCCATTCGCCCCTCTATGCCTGGATTTGCGTGATTACTCCCGCGCGCCGCCCGGGCTCACCCTCACGGGGTCACTCCCACTCGATGGTGGCCGGCGGCTTGCTCGTCAGGTCGAGGACGACCCGGTTGACCTCGCGCACCTCGTTGGTGATGCGCGTGGAGATGCGGGCGAGCACGTCGTAGGGCACCCGGGACCAGTCGGCGGTCATGGCGTCCTCGGAGGAGACCGGGCGCAGCACGACCGGGTGGCCGTAGGTGCGCTCGTCGCCCTGCACGCCCACCGACCGCACGTCGGCCAGCAGCACCACCGGGCACTGCCAGATCTCGCGGTCGAGCCCGGCGCGCGACAGCTCCTCACGGGCGATCGCGTCGGCCTCGCGCAGGATGTCCAGCCGCTCCTTGGTCACCTCGCCGACGATGCGGATGCCCAGGCCGGGACCCGGGAACGGCTGCCGCCACACCATCGCGGGGGGCAGGCCGAGCTCCTCGCCGGCCTGGCGCACCTCGTCCTTGAACAGCGTGCGCAGCGGCTCGACCAGCTCGAACTTCATGTCCTCGGGCAGGCCGCCCACGTTGTGGTGCGACTTGATGTTGGCGGTGCCGGTGCCGCCCCCGGACTCCACCACGTCGGGGTACAACGTGCCCTGGACGAGGAACTCCACCGGGCCCTCGGCCATGATCTCGCGCTGGGCCTCCTCGAAGACCCGGATGAACTCGCGACCGATGATCTTGCGCTTCTCCTCGGGGTCGGTCACCCCGGCCAGCGCGGACAGGAAGCGCTCCGCGGCGTCCACGACGTGCAGGTCCACGCCGGTGGCGGCCACGAAGTCCTTCTCGACCTGCTCGGCCTCGCCCTTGCGCAGCAGCCCGTGGTCCACGAACACGCACGTCAGCCGGTCGCCGATGGCCCGCTGCACCATCGCGGCGGCCACCGCCGAGTCCACGCCGCCCGACAGCCCGCAGATCGCGCGGCCGTTCGGGCCGACCTGCCGGCGCACGGCCTCGACGGCGTCCTCGACGATGTTGAGCATGGTCCACGACGGCCGGCAGCCCGCGCCCTCGTACAGGAAGTGGCGCAGCACCGCCTGGCCGTGCTCGCTGTGGAGCACCTCGGGGTGGAACTGGACGCCGTACAGCCCCCGGTCGGGGTTCTCGAACGCGGCGACCGGGGTGGCCTCGGTCGAGGCGGTGACGCGGAAGCCGTCGGGCGCGGCCGTCACGGAGTCGCCGTGGGACATCCAGACCGACTGTCGCTCGGGCAGCCCGTCGAACAGGACGCCCTCGGAGACCACGGCCAGCGGCGTGCCGCCGAACTCCGCCAGCCCCGTGCGCGCGACGGTGCCGCCGAGCGTCTGGGCCATCGCCTGGAAGCCGTAGCAGATCCCGAAGGTCGGCACCCCGGTCTCGAACAGGCCGTCCGGCACCTTCGGCGCCCCCTCGGCGTAGACCGAGGACGGCCCGCCCGAGAGAATGATCGCCTTCGGCTTCTTGGCCAGCATCTCCTCGACCGGCATCGTGGAGGGCACGATCTCGGAGTAGACATGGCATTCACGCACCCGGCGGGCAATGAGCTGAGCGTACTGCGCACCGAAATCTACGACGAGGACGGTGTCGAACTCGGACAACGGTATCCAGACCCCCAAACAAGGTGCCACGCACCGGGTGTGAACGGAGTTTCCCCAGTCTATGGCCTGCCCTCTCACCTCCGTCCGGCCGCTCCTCCCATTCCCCCGGTGACGCCTCCGCCCCTTCCATCCCTTCTGCCCCTTACGCCGCTTCCGCCCCTCGCGCCGCCGTACGGCGGGCGGCGGCTCCGCGCGCTGCCGGGGACCCGGCCGTGACCGCCCGCGCCGTCGGCAGGCGTACGGCTCTCGCCCTCCTCCTCGGGGCGGCCGCCGGCTGCGGCGCGTCGCAGGGCGCGACCGGGCCGGGCTCCGCCGGGAAGCCCTCCGCCCCGGGAGGCGGCGCGAGCCCCGGGAGGTCCGGACCGGCCGCACCCCGGCCGGGGACCTCGCCCGCCGCGCCGGGGCGGATCAGGACCGTCACGTCGGTCCGGGAGGGCCTGCCCGGAATGAGGCCGCTAAGGTTCCACAGCTCGATCGGGCCCGGCCCGGCCATCGCGCCGATCGGGCTCACGCCGGACGGGAAGGTCCTCGCCTCGCTGCTGGACGCGCGCGGTGTCGGCTCGGCGGTCGCCCTGGTGGACCCCGGGACCGGCGCGGCCACCGTGCTCTCCAGGTTCCAGGACGGGTCGGGCGGCGCGCTGAAGACCCGGCAGTCGTACTCCGGCGTGGCCGACGCGCGCCACGTGGCCTGGCTGGACTCGGCGGCGCAGGGCGAGGCCGCGGGCTGGCGGCTCATGGTGCACGACCGGGCCTCGGGCCGTACCCGCGTCGCGGCGCGGAGCGGGACGCCGGTCGCCGAGGCCGGGGACCTGAGCCTCGCGGACGGGCGGCTCCGCTGGTCGGCGTCCCGGGGCGGCTCCCGGTCGGCGATGGTCATGCGGCCCGGCGACTCCGCTCCGAAGGTGTGGCGGGCGAAGACGGGGGCCGCGCAGCCGTACGGCCGGGACGTGGTGGCGGTGGCGGGCGACCGGCTGGTGCGGTTCTCGGCGGAGGGGCGCCGGCGCGAGGTGCTCGCGGAGTACGTCACGGCGTTCGCGGCCGCCGGGGACGTGCTGGCCTGGTGCCCGGGCGAGGGCGTGATCGTGCGGCTGGGCGACGGGTCCCGGCTGGAGCTGCCGGAGGAGCCCGCGCTGACGATGTCCGCCGACGGGCCGCTGGTCGCCTGGCAGGCCGAGACCGGCGGGGCGGTGCTGGACACCCGCACCCGCGTGCTCACCCGCCTGCCGAAGGCCACGTCGTTCGTGCTCGCGGCGGGCGGCCACCTGCTGTGGGGCGTGGCCGACCGCGCCGGTGACCCGCAGCCGAGGTCGCGGACGACGTACCACCTGGCGAGGATCGCCTGAGGCCGTGCCCAGGACGCCGGGGCGGGGCCCGGCTCAGAACGGGGGCAGGGGCGGGAGTCCGCCGTCGGCCAGGGCGCGGGCCTGCTCGGCCAGCAGGGCCCGTGTCTCGGGGTGGGTGAGGATGAGGAAGCGCTCCTCCCGGATGCCCTCCACCACCAGGTCCGCCACGTGCGCCGGATCCACGCCCTTCTCGACGATCCGGTCGATCAGCTCCCCCGCGACGGCGGAGTCCTCGGTGGGGCCCGCGCCCGCGAGGTCCTCGGGCCGGTTGCGCCCGGCCTCGTGGATGCGCGTGCGCACCCCGGCCGGGCACAGCGCGCTGACCTTGAGCTTGGACCCGACGAAGGCCAGGTCGTGCGCGAGGCTCTGGGTGGCGGCCAGCGCCGCGAACTTCGAGACGCAGTACGGCCCGGCGTACGGCGTCGCGAACAGCCCGGCGATCGAGATCGTGTTGACGATGTGCCCCTCGGTGTCCTGCTCGATCATGCGCGGCACGAACGAGCGGATCCCGTGCAGCACGCCCCACAGGTTCACGCCGAGCGCCCAGGCGAAGTCCTCCTCGCCGCGCGTCCACATGTGGCCGCCGGTGAAGACGCCCGCGTTGTTGCACAGCACGTGCACCGCGCGCAGCTCCCCGAACGCCCGGTCCGCCAGGTGCCGGACGGCCGCCGCGTCGCTCACGTCGGTGACCTGCGTGAGGACGGTGGCCGCACCCGCCCGGGCGGCCAGGGCGGAGGTCTCGGCGAGCGGCCCCTCCTCCACGTCCGCCAGCACGAGCGACATGCCCTCCCGCGCGAACCGCAGGGCCAGCGCCCGGCCGATCCCGCTGCCGCCCCCGGTGACCACCGCGACCCCGCCGCCGAGCTCCTTCATGAGCCACCACCTTGACCGAGCGCTCGCTTGTCCCGATGCTTAGCCTAGATCGCCCGAAGGAGGTCGCGCGATGTCCGTGCCCCGACTCTCTCCGGCGACCGGGGTGGTGGTCACCGGCGGCGCCTCCGGGATCGGCCGGGCCTGCGCCCGCGCCCTCGCCGAGGCCGGCCGCCCGGTCGCGGTGTGGGACCTGGACGGGGCCGGCGCGGAGAAGACCGCCGCCGGGCTGGGCGTCCCCGCGATCGGCCTGGCCGTGGACGTGCGCGACACCGCGTCCCTCGGCACGGCGGCCGCCCGGTCCCGCGAGGCCCTGGGACCCGTCGGCGGGCTGGTCCACGCGGCCGGGATCGCCGGGCCCAGGGCGGTCGCGGACGTCACCGACGAGGCCTGGGACGCCGTGCTCGACGTCAACCTCCGGGCGCACGCGATGCTGATCCGGGCGCTGCTGCCGTACCTGCGGGAGGCCGGGCCGGGGTCGGCGGTGGTGGGGATCTCCTCGGTGGAGGGGCTGGTCGGGCAGGCGTTCATCCCGGCGTACTGCTCGTCGAAGGCCGGGATGCTGGGACTGACCCGGTCGGCGGCGCACGAGCTGGCCCCGGACGGGATCCGGGTCAACGCGGTGTGCCCGGGGTACATCGACACGCCGCTGCTGACGAACGCGACCGGCGGGGACGCGGGGTACCTCGCCGCGTTCGAGAAGAAGTCGCCGTTCGGGCGGCTGGGCCGGCCCGAGGAGATCGCGGCGGCCGTGCGGTTCCTGCTGAGCGACGAGGCGTCGTTCGTGACCGGGACGCACCTGGTCGTGGACGGCGGCGCGACCGCCGTGGACCGCTGAGGGACCGGGCGGCCGGAGGGGTCAGGACGAGTCGCGCGCGATCAGGGCGCACTGGACGCGGCTCAGGACCTCGCCGGGGTTCAGCGGGCGCTCCTGGCGGATCGCGGCGTCCACGGCGGCGACCAGGCCGGCGTCCGGCGGCGGGGACTCGACGCGGACGCTGGTCAGGCGGGGCCGCGTGAACCGGGCCTGCGGCAGGTCGTCGCAGCCGGCGAGGGCCACGTCCCCGGGCACGGCGACGCCGGCGTCGAGCAGGGCGCTCATCAGGAGCATGGCGTAGTCGTCGTTGTAGGCGAACACCCCGTCGGGGCGCTCCCCCGGGTCGCGGGACCGCCACGCGGCCACCGCGGCGGCGGCCTCGTCCTCGTCGAAGGCCAGGTCCACCCGTTCCACGGTGAGGCCGCGGGCCTCCGCCGCGCGTTCGGCCCCGCGCAGGCGGCCAAGGCCCATCTTGCGCAGGCCCTCCTCCTTCGGCACGATCGCGGCCAGCCTGCGCCGGCCCCGGTCGTGCAGGTGCCCGGCGGCCAGGGACCCGATCTCGGCGTGGTCGATCACGCTGGTGGCGACCAGCGGTGAGGGGCCCTCGCCGAAGCCGACCACGGCCCGGACGCCGGAGGACCTGAGCAGCCGCACCGCGGCCTCGGTCAGCCGGTACGTCTCGGCGATCACCGCGACCGGGCGCAGCTCGGCCCACGCGCGGGCGGCGGTCACGCCCCGCAGGCGGCGTTCGCCGTACTGGACCAGGGTGTAGCCGCGCTCGCGGAAGGCGGCCTCCAGGTCGTCGAGGATGCCGGCGACCAGGCGGCCGGTGGGCGCGACCGACAGGGCCAGCAGGACCAGCCCGCTGCGGCCGGTGCGCAGGGAGCGGGCGCTGGCGTGGGGGACGTAGCCGAGGGTTTCGGCGGCCTCGCGCACGCGCCTGCGGGTCTCCTCGCCGACGCGCGCGCCGGGGCGGTCGTTGAGGACATACGACACGGTCGCCTGGGACACCCCGGCGAGCCTCGCCACGTCGACGCTGGTCGCGGGGCGGGTGGGGGTGTCGGTCATCTGCTCCCGTGTCCGATCCGTGTCTTGTCCAGCCGATCGGAACGATGCTACACATGCTTATACGTATAACCACGTGGTTGAGCGCGGTGGGAGCGGTCCACGAAGCCCTGCCCCGCCGCGCTTCCGAGGTGCGGACCCACCTCGGCGGTCCCCCGCTCCCCCGCGCCGCGAAGGCCCCCATCGCGGCGGATTCCACGACCACGAAGGAGCCCTCCATGACGGACCTCCGCCCCCTCCCCCCGGCGGCCGCCGCATGAGCGCCACGGCCACCCCCGCGACCACCGCCCCCGCCCGCGGCGGCGGGCAGGCCCGGCTGCTGTCCCTGCTGCTCGTGGCGAACACCGCCATGTTCTCGGTCTACATGGGCGTCGGCGGCATCCTGCTCCCCGCGCAGGTGGAGGCCCTGGACCCCGCCGCCAAGGTCGCCAACCTGGGCATGGTCTCCGGGATCAGCGCGATCTTCGCGACCCTGTTCAACCCCATCGGCGGGATGCTGTCCGACCGCACGCACTCGCGGTGGGGCCGCCGCGCCCCCTGGCTCATCGGCGGCTCGGTCGCCGCGCTGGCGACGCTCGCCCTGCTCGGGAACGCCGCCGGCCTGCTCATGATCCTCATCGGCTGGTCCCTGGCCCAGGCCATGATGAACCTGTTCCAGGCCGCCCTCACCGCGATCATCCCGGACCGGGTCCCGCGCGAGCGGCGCGGCACGGCCTCGGCCGTGTTCGGCATCGCCACCTCGCTCGGCGCGATCGCGGGCACCCAGCTCGCCGCGCGGTTCGTCGGCGGCTCGCTCGGTCACGTCGTCCTCGGCTCGCTCGTCGTGGCGGCCGCCGTGCTCGTGGTGACGCTCACCCGCGACCCCAGGCCCGGCGAGTACGAGGTCGTCAGGAGGGAGAAGACCGGGCTCGGCGGGTCCCTGGCCGGTTTCGTCTCGGCGCTGGGCCACCACGACTTCCGGTGGCTGTTCATCAGCCGCGCGCTGATGGTGCTCAGCTACTTCATGCTGCTGGGCTTCATGTTCTTCATCGTGAAGGACCGGATCGGGGTGCCCTCGGGCATGACGGCGCCGGAGGCGGTCGCCACGGCGACGCTGGTCGGCACCGTCTGCTCGATCGTCTTCACCCTGGTCGGCGGCCCGCTGTCGGACCGGTTCGACCGGCGCAAGACCTTCGTCTTCCTGGCCGCCGTGCTCACCGGCGTCTCGATCACGCTGCTGCTCGCCGCGCCGAGCTGGCCGGTGTTCCTGCTCTACTCGGCGATCCACAGCTCGGCCTTCGGCCTGTTCATGGCCGTGGACACCGCGCTCGTCACGCTCGTCCTGCCCAGCGAGAAGGACGCGGCGCGGGACATGGGCATCCTCAACATCGCCGCCGCCGGCCCCCAGATCGCCTCGCCGTTCATCGCCGCCGCGATCATCAGCCTGGGCGGTTACACCGCCCTGTTCGTCTCCGGCATCGTCATCGCCCTCCTGGGCGCGCTCGCGGTGCTGCCCGTCGAGTCTGTGAGGTAGTCCCTGATGAAGTCGTACGTCCGCGAGTGGGGTTCGGGGGACAGGATCGCCGTGCTGGTCCACGGGATCATGTCCGACTCACGGGCCTGGTGGCGGGTGGGGCCCGCGCTGGCCGAGCGCGGGTACCGGGTGCTGGCCGTGGACCTGCCGGGGCACGGCGCCTCGCCCCGCGCCGAGTCCTACGACCCGGAGGTGTTCGCGTCCGCGCTGCTGGAGTCGGTCCCGCACGCCCCCGACCTGGCCATCGGCCATTCCCTGGGCGGCCTCACGCTGGGCCTGGCGGTGGAGCGCCTGCGGCCCGCCCGTGCCATCTACTCCGACCCCGCGTTCCGCATGCCGAGCCTGCCCGACGGCACCCCCATGACCGAGGTGTTCACCCGGCTCAAGAACTCCGACGCCGCCCAGGTCCGCGCCGCGCACCCCGGCTGGCCGGAGGACGAGATCCCCATCGAACTCGCCGGCCTGGCCGACTGGGACGAGGCCACCGGCCACGCCCTGGCCCCCTACGCCGGTGTGGACCACACCCCGCCCCTGGTGGTCCCCTCCCTGGTCCAGCTAGCCGACCCCAGCTTCCTGGTCCCGCCCGCCTACGCCGGCGAGCTCCAGGCCAAGGGCTTCGAGGTCCGCGTCGTCCCCGGCGCCGAACACACCATCCACCGCCACCTCTTCACCCCCTTCATGAAGTCCATCGACGACTGGCTCTGACCCACCCCCGCCGGCGCCCCCCGGAATCCCCGGCGCCGGGGCCTTCACCCCCGGGGAAACGGTGATCTCCGCGTGGCGGAATCACGATCGGGCGTCAGAGCCCCTTGAGCGTCCCGAGAAACCTGGACCATTCGGCGGTGGTGAAGACGAGGGGCGCGGCCTGGGAGGTGGTCAGGGGGTGGGGAGGTCGGCGTCGTGGGTGAGGAGGGCTATCTGGACTCGGTTGTTGAGGTTCAGTTTCGTGAGGATGTTGCTCACGTGGGTCTTCACGGTGGGGACGCTCAGGTGGAGGGCGGCGGCTATCTGGGCGTTGCTGTGGCCCTGGCCCACCGCCAGGGCCACCTCGCGTTCCCGGTCGTTGAGGAGGGCGAGGCCGGCGCGGGCCTCGGCCTGGCGGCGGTCGGCGGCGGACTCGGCCACCCGGGCCATCAGGCGGCGGGTCACCGACGGGGAGAGCACGGGGAGGCCGCGGGCGACCTGGCGGACGGCCTGGACTATCTCGTCGGGCGGGGTGTCCTTGAGGAGGAAGCCCGCCGCTCCGGCGCGCAGGGCGCGGAGGACGTGCTCGTCGGCGTCGAAGGTGGTGAGGACGATCACCTCGGGGGCGCCGGGGCGGGAGCGGAGGGCCTCGGTGGCGGTGAGGCCGTCCATGCCGGGCATGCGGATGTCCATCAGGACCACGTCGGGGGCGTGGCGTTCGACCTCGGCGAGGACCTGGGCCCCGTCGCCGGCCTGGGCCACCACGCGGATGGCGGGATCCCCGCCGAGCATCATGGTGAGGCCGGAGCGCACCAGGGGATCGTCGTCGGCGATCAGTACGGCGACGGCCGCCGCGTCCGGGGAGGTCACGAGGGCCAGGGTAGCCAGGCCGCGACCCGCCAGCCACCTTCGCCCGCCGGGCCGTGCTCCAGCCGGCCCCGCGCGAGCGAGACGCGTTCGGCCAGCCCGATGAGCCCCTGACCGGCGCCGGCGGCCGGCGGCGCGGGGCCCCTCGCGGCGGTGTTCGTGACCTCCACCGACAGCCCCTCCCCCGGCGCCCCCGACAGGCGTACGGCGACCCGCGCCCCCGGGGCGTGCTTGCGCGCGTTGGTGAGGGCCTCCTGCACCACGCGGTACGCCGTACGGCCGGGGCCGTCGGGGACCGGGGCGGGCAGGGACTCGCTCAGCGAGACGCTCATGCCGGCGCGGGCGGACTCGGCGGTGAGCTGGTGGACGTCGGCGAGGGTGGGCTGGGGCAGCTCGCCGACGGGGGCGCGGAGGACGCCGATCACCTCGCGCAGGTCCTGGAGGGCGGCGTGCGCGCTCTCGCGGATGACCTTCGCGGCGTGGGAGAGGTCCTCCGGCGGGGCGTCCGGGCGGTACTGCAGGGCGCCCGCGTGCACGCTGAGCAGCGACAACCGGTGACCGAGGACGTCGTGGATCTCGCGGGCGATCGCCTCGCGCGCCTGGTGCTGGGCCTGCTCGGCGCGCAGCCGGGCCTCCTCCTCGGCGCGGGCGGCGCGCTCCCGCAGCGACTCGGCCAGCCGCCGCCGGTGCTGCACGAACAGCCCCCACCCGACAGCGGCCGCGCTCAGCGTCGAGCCGAGCACCCACAGCGCGGCGTCGGACTCGTGCGGCTCCGGCCGGATCAGCGCGAAGACGACCCCGGACACCAGGCTCAGCCCGAGCGCCGTCATGGCCACGCGCGGCGGCCGGTGCACGGCGACCGAGAACAACGCCACGAACAGGGCGCCCGCCACGAACTCCGAGTAGGAGGACATCAGGGCCAGCGCCACCGCCAGCCCGAACGGCCACCGCCGCCGCAGCCACAGCGCCAGGCAGCCCAGCGCGCCGCTGAGCTGGTCGAGCCCGAACAGCCACTCCGGCGGCATCGCCCCGGACTCCACCCGCAGCCCGACGACCACCAGCCCGACCCACGCCGCGCCGCAGAACAGCGCGAGGTCCACGACCCAGTCGCGCGCCGTGCGCCGCCGCCTCACGGGCCTCTCACCGGTCATCTCGCCCACCCCGGGATCAGTTCCTCCATCTCCGCGAGCGTACGGCGGCGCGCCCACCGCAGTCCCCGGTCGCGGGGGCGGTCGATACCGAAGTCGCCGAAGGGGATACCTCGGTCGCGCCGGCCGGGCCGAAGGATGGACGAAGGTGGGCGAACGCCATACCGCCGCCCGATCCGGCGCGGGACGCCGCGTCCCTAGCGTCTGGCCCATGCGAAAAGCCATCCAGTTCCTCGGCCTCGTGCTGGTCCTCCAGGGCGTCAGCGGCGCGATCGACCACGTGGCGGTCCAGCCGTTCATGGGCGTGGTCCTCAACTTCTTCAACCGCGTCGTCATCCCCCGGCTCGACTTCCTCACCGGCTACGAGCTGTACGCGAACCTGATCCTCGCCGCCTTCGGCGCCGTGGTCGTCGCGGCCGGCACGGCCATCCGCTCCTGAACCGCGTTCCGGGGCCGCCCTCTGGCGCCCGGCGGCTCCGCCCGTACGATGTCGGTTGCCCCCGTCCCCCGGCCGGGGCGGGCGGGGATTGCGGGGCTTCGGGTGGGTAAATATCGCTCGCGTGACGCCGTACGACTGCCGGTGGGAGGGTGGATGACGGGGGCGCTGGGGGGCTCGCGGCTGGGACCCGCGGAGCGGGAGGCCGCGCTCCGGGGGCTGGGCGAGCGCGAGGTGGACGTCTTCGTGGTCGGCGGCGGGGTCGTGGGCGCCGGGGTGGCGCTGGACGCGGCCACGCGCGGGCTGACCGTGGGGCTGGCGGAGGCGCGGGACTTCGCCTCGGGGACGTCGTCACGGTCCTCCAAGCTGATCCACGGCGGGCTGCGGTACCTCGAACAGCTCAACTTCGAGCTGGTCAGGGAGGCGCTCCAGGAGCGGGCGCTGCTGCTCCAGCGGATCGCGCCGCATCTGGTGCGGCCGGTGCCGTTCCTGTTCCCGCTGACCCACCGGGTGTGGGAGCGGGGCTATGTGGGAGCCGGCGTGACCCTCTACGACACCCTCGGCGCCTCGCTGGGGATGACGCGCGGGGTGCCGCGCCACCGGCAGCTCTCGCGGGCGCGGGCGCTGCGGCTGGCCCCGGCGCTGAAGCGGTCGGCGTTCGTCGGCGCGGTGCAGTACTGGGACGCGCAGGTGGACGACGCCCGCTACGTCATGACCCTGCTGCGCACGGCGGCCGCGTACGGCGCGCGCGTGGCGTCGCGGACGCAGGTGGTGGGGTTCCTGCGCGAGGGCGAGCGCGTGACCGGGGTGCGCGTGCGCGACCTGGAGGGCGGCGCCGAGTTCGACGTGCGGGCCCGGCAGGTGGTGAACGCCACGGGGGTGTGGACCGACGACATCCAGGCGCTCGTGGGCGGGCGCGGGCAGATCCACGTGCGGGCGTCCAAGGGGATCCACCTGGTCGTGCCGCGCGACCGCATCCACTCCAGCACCGGGCTGATCCTGCGCACGGAGAAGTCGGTGCTCTTCGTGATCCCGTGGGGGCGGCACTGGATCATCGGCACCACGGACACCGACTGGCGGCTGGACCTGGCGCACCCCGCGGCGTCCCGGCTGGACATCGACTACCTGCTGGCGCACGTGAACGCGGTGCTCGGGGTGCCGCTGACCCGCGACGACGTGGAGGGGGTGTACGCCGGGCTGCGGCCGCTGCTGGCCGGGGAGTCGGACGAGACCTCGAAGCTGTCGCGCGAGCACGTCGTCACCCACCCCGTGCCCGGCCTGGTCATGGTCGCGGGCGGGAAGTACACCACCTACCGGGTGATGGCCAAGGACGCCGTGGACGCGGTGGCGCACGGGCTCGACCAGCGGGTCCCGCCGTCCTGCACGGACCGGGTGCCGCTGGTGGGCGCGGAGGGGTACCAGGCGCTGTGGAACTCCCGGCAGCGGCTCGCGGACCGGTCGGGGCTGCACGTGGCCCGCATCGAGCACCTGCTCCAGCGGTACGGCTCGCTCGTGGACGAGGTGCTGGCGCTGATCGCGGAGAACCCGGAGCTGGGCCGGCCGCTGACCGGGGCCGACGACTACCTGCGCGCCGAGGTCGTCTACGCCGCCACCTGCGAGGGCGCGCGGCACCTGGACGACGTCCTGGCCCGCCGCACCCACATCTCGATCGAGACGTTCCACCGGGGCGTGGCCACCGCCAGGCAGGCGGCCGAGCTGATGGCCGGGCCGCTGGGCTGGGACGAGGCCCAGGTGAGCCGCGAGGTGGATCACTACACCAAGCGCGTTGAGGCCGAGCGCGCCTCCCAGGAGCAGGACAACGACCTTGAGGCCGACGCCATCCGCCTGGGCGCCCCCGAGATCGTCCCCGTCGCGCCCCACCCCTGACGCCCTGAGGACTCGCTGCCGATCCCCGCGGATCCGGCGGCGCGTCGCTCCCCACCCCTGACCCTCTGAGCGCCCTGGGGCTCCCGGCTCTCGTACGCCCCTGGCGCTCTGAGCGGCCTTGAGCGCCGGCCGGGCGGGCGGTGCCGGGAATCTTGAACGCAATCGGCGGCTCATGCGTCCAAGTGGCATGTCCGCTCCGCGAACCGCCGCCGTGACCGCCCTCGGGCTCCTCGCCCTCGCCGCCTGCAGCGGGGGCCCGTCCCAAGGGGGCGCGCCCCCGAAGACCAGGCTCGGCGAGGTGCGGCTGGTGTCGTTCACGAGCTGCGACGACGTGCTCGGGAGCCTGCGGCGTGCCACGGAGGCGCAGGCCGGGCCGTACGGCCTGGGCCCGGTGACGCCGCTCGCCGTCGAGGACGCGGTGGCCATGCGCTCCGCCGTACCCGGGGAGGGCAGGGCCAAGGCGCAGGAGCACTCCTCGACGAACGTGCACGAGGCGGGGGTGGACGAGCCCGACGTCGTCAAGACCGACGGGAAGCGCATCGTGTCGGTGTCGGCCGGGGTGCTCCAGGTGGTGGACGCGGCGTCGCGCAAGGTCACCGGGACGCTGCGGCTCGTGCCGAAGGAGGATGGCTACAACTCGATCGAGCTGCTCCTGTACGGCGACCGGCTGCTGGCGCTGGTGAACAACCTCGGCATGGTGCCGTACGCCGCGGACCGGATGAGGCCCGCGGGGCCGTACGGCACGGGGACGCGGCTGATCCTGGTGGACCTGGCCGGGGAGCCGCGCAGGCTGGGCACGCTGACCGCCGACGACTCGTCCTACCTGGACGCGCGGCAGATCGGCTCGGTGGCGCGGGTCGTGGTCAAGTCCGGGCCGCGCATCGAGTTCCCGCCGCCGGGGCCGGCCTCGGACGAGGCGAAGCTGACCGAGCGCAACCGCGCGGCCGTGCGGAAGGCGCCGCTGTCGGCGTGGCTGCCGAAGTACTCCGTCGAGGAGGGCGGGTCCAAGCGCTCGGCGACGGTGCCGTGCGACCGGATCAGCCACCCGAAGGAGTTCACCGGCACGTCCCTGCTGACCGTGCACACGATCGACCTCTCGCGCGGGCTCGGCGACACCGGCCCGATCACCGTGGCCGCCGACGGCGACACGGTGTACGGCACCGCGCGCAGCCTCTACGTGACGAGCAACGCGGGGCTGTGGCGGCGGCCGAGCCCGGTCGAGCCCGAGCCCCGGCCCGAGATCCCGGAGAAGCCCGCGACGCCCGAGGCGACCCCGGGGACTCCCCGCGCGACCGATCCGGACCGGCCGGTCCAGCCCGGCGAGGACCCGAGCCTGACCACGATCGCCCCGCCGGAGCCCACCGCCACGGCCACCAGCACCGCCACGGCCACCGCGACGCCCGGCACTCCCGGCACTCCCGGCACCCCCGGTCCCACGGGGAGCCCGATCACGCCGTCGCCCTCGCCCACGGGGCCCGAGGAGCGCACCGAGATCCACCGCTTCGACGTCTCCGGCGGGGGCGCGCCCCGCTACGTGACCTCCGGAGCCGTGCCCGGCCGCCTCCTCAACCAGTACTCCCTGTCCGAGCACGAGGGCCACCTGCGCGTCGCCACCACCGAGTCCGGCTTCGAGCCCGACGTCCCGGACCGGGCCCCGGCCTCGCGGAGCGCGGTGTACGTCCTCGACGCCGGCACCCTCGCCAGGACGGGCCAGGTGGACGGCCTGGGCAAGGGCGAGCGCATCTACTCGGTGCGCTTCATCGGCCCGGTCGGCTACGTGGTCACCTTCCGGCAGACCGACCCCCTCTACACGATCGACCTGCGCGACCCCGCCAGGCCCCGCGTCACCGGCGAGCTGAAGATCACCGGGTACTCCGCCTACCTCCACCCCGCCGGGGAGGGCCGCCTGATCGGCCTGGGCCAGGAGGCCGACGAGAAGGGCCGCGTGCGCGGCAGCCAGCTCTCCCTGTTCGACGTGAGCGACCCGGCGAACCCGCGCCGCCTGTCCCAGTACTTCCTGAAGAACTCCGGCTCGGAGGCCGAGTACGACCCGCACGCCTTCCTGTACTGGCCGGCGACCGGGCTGACGGCGGTGCCGTACAACCGCTACGAGGAGGGCCGGAGTGAGAGCGGCGCGCTCGTGCTGTCGGTGCGCGACGGCGAGGTGCGCGAGCTGGGCCGGATCAGGCACCCGCGGGCCGGGAGCCCGGGCTTCGCGCCCGAGCAGCCGGGGATCAGGCGCTCGCTCGTCATCGGCGACACGCTGTGGACGATGTCGGAGCAGGGGCTGAAGGCCTCGGGCCTGGCCGACCTCTCGGACCGGGGCTGGACCGCCTTCGTCACCCGGTAGCCCGCCCTCGCCACCCGGCGGCCCTTCGTTACTCGGTAGTAGCGAAGTGGTGCCCGGCGGCCATACGCTTCGGGCATGGCTGCGAAGACGGCACAGAGCGCACTGAGGCCCGGCCTCGCCGAGCGGATCACCGCGATCACGGCCCGGGTGAACGGCTCCGGCGCGACCCGGGAGATCCGGACCCCGCTGACCGGCGACCCGATCGCCGAGCTGCCGATCTCCGCCGCCGGCGACGTCCGTACGGCTCACGCCAGGGCGCGCGCGGCGGCGGCCCGGTGGGCGGCGACCCCGGTGGCCGAGCGGGTCAGACCGTTCGAGCGGCTGCACGACGCGCTCCTGGACCGGCGCGCCGAGATCCTCGACATCGTGCAGCTCGAAACCGGCAAGGCCCGGCGGCACGCGTTCGAGGAGGTGCTCGACGTCGCCGGCTGCTCGCTCTACTACGCGCGCCGGGGCCCGGGCCTGCTGCGCGCCCGCCGCCGCCAGGGCATCCTGCCGATCGCGACCCAGGCGTACGAACTGCGGCAGCCCAAGGGCGTCGTCTCGGTGATCTCGCCGTGGAACTACCCGCTCTCGCTGGGCGTGACCGACGTGGTGCCCGCGCTGATCGCCGGGAACGCGGTCGTGCACAAGCCCGACACCCAGACCACGCTGTCCGTCCTGTGGACCATCGACCTGCTGGTCGAGCTGGGCCTGCCCGAGGACGTCTGGCAGGTCGTGGCCGGCGACCCGGACGAGGTGGGCGGCCCGCTGCTCGACGGGGCCGACTACATCGCCTTCACCGGCTCGACGCGCGGCGGGCGCAGGATCGCCGAGGAGGCGGCCAAGCGGCTCATCGGCTGCTCGCTGGAGCTCGGCGGCAAGAACCCCATGCTGGTGCTGGCCGACGCCGACATCGACAAGGCCGCCACCGGCGCGCTGCGCGCCTGCTTCGCCAACGCCGGCCAGCTCTGCATCTCCATGGAGCGGCTGTACGTCGCCGAGGAGATCGCCGACCGGTTCCTGGAGAAGTTCACCCGCCTCGTGTCGAACATGCGGCTCGGCGCCGGCCTGGACTGGACCGCCGACATGGGCTCGCTCACCTCGCAGCGCCAGCTCGACGCGGTGACCGCGCACGTGGAGGACGCGGTGGCCAAGGGCGCGACGGTCCTGGCGGGCGGCAAGGCGCGCCCCGACCTGGGCCCGTACTTCTTCGAGCCCACGGTCCTCACCGGCGTGACCGAGGACATGGCGCTGTGCCGCGACGAGACGTTCGGCCCGGTGGTCAGCGTCTACCGGTTCAAGGACGAGGACGAGGCGATCCGGCTGGCCAACGACACCCCGTACGGCCTGAACGCCTCGGTCTGGACGCGCGACCTCGCCCGGGGCCGCCGCCTCGGATCGCGGATCAAGGCGGGCACGGTCAACGTCAACGAGGGGTACGGCTCGGCGTTCGCGTCCTACGACGCCCCGATGGGCGGCATGAAGGAGTCCGGCCTCGGGCGGCGGCACGGCGCGGAGGGCCTGCTGAGGTACACCGAGGCGCAGACCGTGGCCAGCCAGCGCCTGGTCGGGTTCGACCCGATGTTCGGCATGCCGTACGAGAAGTACGCCGACACGCTGGCCGGGCTCCTCAAGACGATGAAGCGGCTCCGGCTGAAGTAGGGGTCCCAGGCGGACAGGCGGACAGGCGGACAGGCGGACAGGCGGTCAGGCTCGGCGGGGGCGGGCCCTCCCGGGAAAGGCGCGAGATGTTCGACTACGACGTGCTGGTGATCGGCTCGGGGTTCGGCGGCAGCGTCTCGGCGCTGCGGCTGACGGAGAAGGGCTACAAGGTCGGCGTGCTGGAGGCCGGGCGCCGCTTCACCGACGAGACGCTGCCCAAGACCTCCTGGCGCACGCGCGACTTCCTGTGGGCCCCGGCGCTCGGCATGAAGGGCATCCAGCGCATCCACGTCCTCGGCGGGAAGGCCGGGGTCATGGTGCTGGCCGGGGCGGGCGTGGGCGGCGGCTCGCTGGTGTACGCGAACACGCTGTACGAGCCGCTCCAGCCGTTCTTCGACGACCCGCAGTGGGCCGGCATCACCGACTGGCGCGGCGAGCTCGCGCCGTACTACGACCAGGCCAAGCGCATGCTGGGCGTGACGGTGAACCCGACCACGACGCCGGCGGACCTGGCGATGCGGCGGGTCGCCGAGCGCATGGGCGTGGGGCACACGTTCCGCCTCACCCCGGTCGGCGTGTTCTTCGGCGAGCCGGGCAAGGAGGTGGACGACCCCTACTTCGGCGGCGCCGGGCCCCGCCGCACCGGGTGCGTGGAGTGCGGCGGCTGCATGACCGGCTGCCGCCTCGGCGCGAAGAACATGCTGATCAAGAACTACCTCTACCTCGCCGAGAAGGCCGGTGCGCGGGTCCTGGCCGAGTGCACGGTGACCTCGGTGCGCCCGCTGGCCGGCGGCGGGTACGCCGTGGACTTCCGGCGCACCGGCTCCCGGTCGCGGCGGGCCCGCCGTACGCTCACCGCCGGGCAGGTGGTCTTCGCGGCCGGGACGTACGGCACGCAGAAGCTCCTGCACCGGCTCAAGGCCGACGGGGTCCTGCCGCGCCTGTCCGACCGCCTCGGCGTGCTCACCCGCACCAACTCCGAGGCGATCCTGGGCGCGGAGCGGTTCCGCAGCAAGGGTGAGGACTACACGCGCGGCGTCGCGATCACGTCCTCCTTCCACCCGGACGAGCGCACCCACATCGAGCCGGTGCGGTACGGCAAGGGCTCCAACGTCATGGGCGCGCTGCGCACGCTGCTCGTGGACGGCGGCGGGCGGACGCCGCGCTGGGCGAGGTTCCTCGGCGAGGCCGCGCGCCGGCCCTGGGAGCTGGCCCGCCTGCTCAAGCTGCGGCGCTGGTCCGAGCGCACGGTGATCGCCCTGGTGATGCAGGCCCGCGACAACTCGATCAACGTGCGCGGCGAGCGCGGCCTGTTCGGCTGGACGCTGCGCACCTCGCCCGGCCACGGCGAGCCCAACCCGAGCTGGATCCCCGCCGGGCACGAGGCCACCCGCCTGCTCGCCGAGGAGGTCGGCGGCATGCCCGGAGGCTCCTGGCTCGACCTGTTCGACATCCCGATGACCGCCCACTTCATCGGCGGCTGCGCCATCGGCGACTCCCCCGAGACCGGCGTGATCGACCCCTACCACCGCGTCTACGGCCACCCCGGCCTGCACATCGTGGACGGCTCGGCGATCTCGGCGAACCTCGGCGTCAACCCGTCCCTGACGATCACCGCCCAGGCCGAGCGCGCGATGTCCTTCTGGCCCAACCTGGGCGAGCCCGACCCCCGCCCCGCCCTGGGCGAGGACTACGCGCGGCTCGCGCCCGTGCTCCCCAAGGCCCCGGTGGTCCCCGCCACCGCCCCGGCCGCCCTCAGGTTCTGAGCGGCCCCCGCGACCGCCCCGGGCGCCCTCGGGTTCTGAGCGCCCCGCGACCGCCCCGGCCGTCCCCCGGGATCCGGGTGGTGCCCGCGACCGGCCCGGGAACCCTCGGATCCGGAAACGATTTGACCTTCCAGTGACTGGAGACTCTACGGTCGGTTGTCGTACGGCGGGCATCGCCGCACGTCATCGACCGTTTTGGAGAAGACCATGAACCTCACCCCGGAGGAGCGCGCCGAGATCTTCGGCGACCACGACCCCGAGCAGTACGCCGACGAGGCCCGGGAGCGCTGGGGTGACACCGACGCCTACCGGGAGTCCCAGCGCCGCGCGGCCTCCTACACCAAGCAGGACTGGCGGCGGATCCAGGAGGAGGCCACCGAGATCACCGAGGGCCTGGCCGCCCTGCTCCGCGCCGGGGTCCCGGCCGACTCGGCGGAGGCCACGGCCCTGGCCGAGCGCCACCGGGAGCACATCTCCCGCTGGTTCTACGAGTGCTCCCCCGAGTTCCACCGGTGCCTGGCCGACACGTACGTCAGCGACCCCCGCTTCACCGCGACGTACGACCAGACGGCCCCGGGCCTGGCGCGGTACGTCCACGACGCCATCAAGGCCGTCCCCGCGGCGTCCTGACCCGGCCCGCGGCGTCCTGACCCGGCCCCGCCGTACCGGGATCCCGGAGCCCGGGCCGGCCTCCCCGGCCCGGGCTCCGGCCGTACGGCACGAGCCCGGCGGGGCTCAGGAGGCGGCGCGGAGCGGGTTGCCGAGGAGCGGCGAGTGGTCACGGATCAGGGCGGCGTATCCGGGGGCGGTGCGGCCGTCGTCCCAGGTGACCTGGTACTCGGTGGCCAGGGACAACCACGTGAGCGGGATCACGCCGGCCGCGGTCAGGCGGGTCATGGCGGCGCGGTGGGCGAGCGGGGTCTCCCCCGCCACCGCGTCCTCCACGACGTACACGGTGTATCCCGAGCGGACGGCGGACAGCGCGGTCTGGAGCACGCAGCCCTCGGTCATGAGCCCGGTGAGGATGAGCCGGGGCCGGGCGGCGGCCTCGACCCGGGCGCGCACCCCCGGATGCGACAGCGCGTCGAAGGCGCCGTCGCGGACCACGATCTCGTCGTCGCGCAGCTCCGCCCGCAGCGCCGGGAAGATCGGCCCCGGCGGGTCGGTGTCCTTCCCGTGCGTGACGATCAGCGGCACGCCGTAGAGCCGGGCCGTCCTGGCCACGGCGACGGCCGCGCTGACGTGGTCGGTCAGCTCGTGCGAACGGAACAGGCTCCCGAACCCCAGCGCGTGATCGATCATGAGGATCGCGCTGTCGTCCGGCGTGATACGGCTCGCGGGCATAGGAGATCACCCCTTCAGAGCGGACTTTCCCGAAAGATCCCCCCTGCCCCATGCTCCGCGCCCGCCCCTGATCAGGGAAGAAGGCACATTGATGTGCGGTGGTACCCCGGCTGTGACCGCCAGGCGAGCGGAACCGCCCGCGCCCGGCGGACGCGAAAGCCCGGCCTCGCTGGGCGGGGCCGGGCTCGCGGGATGTGCCGGGGTTGTGCCGGAGCGTGCGAGGGGTCAGTTCGGGGCGACGACGACCTCGACGCGCTGGAACTCCTTGAGGTCGGAGTAGCCGGCGGTGGCCATGGTGCGCTTGAGGGCGCCCATGAGGTTCATCGTGCCGTCGGGCAGGGAGGCCGGCCCGTGCAGGATCTGCTCCAGGGTCCCGATGGTGCCGACCTCGACGCGGGCGCCGCGCGGGAGCTCGCCGTGGTGGGCCTCCGAGCCCCAGTGGAAGCCGCGGCCGGGGGCCTCGGCGGCGCGGGCGAGCGGCGAGCCCACCATGACCGCGTCGGAGCCGCAGGCCAGGGCCTTGGCGATGTCGCCGGAGCGGGTCATGCCGCCGTCCGCGATGACGTGGACGTAGCGGCCGCCGGACTCGTCGAGGTAGTCGCGGCGGGCCGCGGCCACGTCGGCGATCGCGGTGGCCATGGGCACGGCGACGCCCAGGACGGTGCGGGTGGTGTGGCCGGAGCCGCCGCCGAAGCCGACCAGGACGCCGGCCGCGCCGGTGCGCATGAGGTGCAGGGCGGCGGTGTACGTCGCGCAGCCGCCGACGATCACCGGTACGTCCAGCTCGTAGATGAACTGCTTGAGGTTCAGCGGCTCGGCCCGGCCGCTGACGTGCTCGGCCGAGACGGTGGTGCCGCGGATGACGAAGATGTCCGCGCCCGCGTCGATCACGGCCTTGTGGTGCTGCGCCGTGCGCTGCGGCGACAGGCGGGCCGCGGTGGTCACGCCGGACTCGCGGACCTCCTCGATGCGGCGGCCGATCAGCTCGTCCTTGATCGGGGCGGCGTAGATCTCCTGGAGGCGGCGGGTCGCGGCCTCGGCGTCCAGCTCGGCGACCTCCTCCAGCAGCGGCTCGGGGTCCTCGTAGCGGGTCCAGAGCCCTTCCAGGTCGAGTACGGCCAGGCCGCCCAGCCGGCCGATCTCGATGGCGGTCTTCGGGGAGACCACGGAGTCCATCGGGCTGACGACCATGGGCAGCTCGAACCGGTACGCGTCGATCTGCCAGGCGATCGAGACCTCCTCGGGGTCCCGGGTGCGCCGCGACGGGACGATGCCGATCTCGTCCAGCCCGTAGGCCCGGCGCCCGCTCTTCCCGCGCCCGATCTCAACCTGCTGTGTCACGTGGTCTTCCTCTCCCGGTTCGCCGCCTTCATGCGTCTTGTCGACGGCAGGCCGATGACACCCTACTCATGCCCGGGCATGAGGGGCGCCATCGGCCGGTCCGGTCAGCGGCGGTGGTAGTTCGGCGCCTCGACCGTCATCTGGATGTCGTGGGGGTGGCTCTCCTTGAGCCCGGCCGAGGTGATCGGCATGAGCTGGGCGTTCTCGTGCAGGTCGGCGATCACGCGCGAGCCGGTGTACCACATGGCCTGCCGTACGCCGCCGATGAGCTGGTGGGCGACCGCCGCCACCGGGCCGCGGTAGGGCACCTGGCCCTCGATGCCCTCGGGGATGAGCTTGTCCTCCTGGGTGACGCCCGCCTGCTGGTAGCGGTCCTTGCTGAAGGACTTGCCGCCGCGCTCGCGGTTGCGCATCGCGCCGAGCGAGCCCATGCCCCGGTAGGACTTGAACTGCTTGCCGTTGATGAAGATCAGCTCGCCCGGGCTCTCCTCGCAGCCGGCGAGCAGCGAGCCCAGCATGACGGTGTCGGCGCCGGCCGCGATGGCCTTGGCGATGTCGCCGGAGTACTGCAGGCCGCCGTCGCCGATCACCGGGACGCCCGCCGGGTGCGCGGCCTGGGCGGCCTCGTAGATCGCGGTGACCTGCGGCGCTCCCACGCCCGCGACCACGCGGGTCGTGCAGATGGAGCCCGGCCCGACGCCGACCTTGACCGCGTCGGCCCCGGCCTCGACGAGCATCTGCGCGCCGGCCCGGGTGGCGACGTTGCCGCCGATCACGTCGGCGCGGCCGTTGGCCTTGAGCTTGGCGATCATGTCGGCGAGGCCGCGCGAGTGGCCGTGCGCGACGTCCACGACCAGCACGTCCACGCCCGCGTCGAGCAGGGCCTTGGCGCGCTGCTCGGCCTCGTCGCCCACGCCGACCGCCGCGCCGACCATGAGGCGGCCGTCGGTGTCCTTGGTGGCGTCGGGGTGCTGCTCGCTCTTGGTGAAGTCCTTGACGGTGATCAGGCCGCGCAGCCGCCCGCCGTCGTCCACCAGCGGCAGCTTCTCGACCTTGTTGGCCCGCAGCAGCCGGAACGCCTCGTCGCGGGAGACGCCCACGGGCGCGGTGACCAGCGGCATCGGGGTCATGACCTCGCGGACGGGCCGGCTCTGGTCGGTCTCGAAGCGCATGTCGCGGTTGGTCACGATGCCGACGAGGATGCCGTCGGCGTCGGTGACCGGGACCCCGGAGATGCGGTAGTGGCCGCACAGCCTCTCGACGTCGGCGAGCGTGTCGTCGGGGGAACACGTGACGGGGTTCGTCACCATGCCCGCCTCGGACCGCTTGACCAGGTCCACCTGCTGCGCCTGCTCCTCGATGGACAGGTTGCGGTGGAGGATGCCGATGCCGCCCTGCCGCGCCATCGCGACCGCCATGCGGGCCTCGGTGACGGTGTCCATGGCGGCGGAGACCAGCGGGACGCGCAGGGTGATGTTGCGCGAGAGCCGGCTCGTGGTGTCCACCTCACCGGGAACCAGGTCCGAGTAGGCGGGCACCAGCAGCACGTCGTCGAACGTCAGACCCGTTTCGGTGAACTTCCCCATGACACTCCACAAGGCTTGAGGGTTACCCGCGAGATTCGCGCCGTTCCATGTGGCAACCCCAGACAGCCGCGATGTCTTCCCAGGTCGCCCGCGCGGTGCCTTCCATGGTAGACGCCGGGCCCCGTTGCCTCGCTCCCGCCCGCCGAAATTCGCGACGCCCCCGTTCCGGTACGGCCGCCGCCTGCTCGCCCCGGCCTGACGGCCGCCCAGGTCGCCCGGCGCGTCGATTCGTCCCGGGTCGCCCGGGTCGCCCGGGTCGCCCGGCGCGTCGGGCGCGTCCGGGGGGAGGCGGGCGGGACGCCGTACGAGATGAGGGAGGGGGCCTGCGGATCAAGCGATGAGGGGATGGACGGTGACGCGCCCATCCCCTCATCGCTCCGGCGGGAGCCGCCCAGGCGGTCCCCGCGGGCGCCGGCGCACCGGATCACTCCGATGCGCGCGACCCCAGGCGCGCGTTCCACGCCCCCCTCCAAGTGCACGTGGCGGGCGATCCGGGGGATGCGCCGACGTGTATCCAGATTGCTCCGGACGGAACACGGTGCGCAACGAAAGTTCGTGCAACTGCACGAAGCTGCACGCACGATGCTCGTTTCACAGCCGAATCCCGGTCCCGCGCATACCGCTCTCGCGCTCGCCGGGACAGGCCGGGGGTGCGCGGTTTATCCTCAGCCCAGCGCATTCCCCCAGGTGCACGGCTCCGAACGGTGAGGAGACGATCACTCCATGCGCCACGAACGCCGACAGGATCCGGCCGCACCGGCATCCGGGGCGCTCAGCCCCGACCAGATGGCGGCCTATGTCGCGAGCCTGCGCCTGCACAACGCCACCACCGAGGAACTGGCCGACTCCCTCGACGTGTCGATAGACCGCGCCTCGCGGGCCCTGTCCGAGCTGCTGTCGCTGGGCATGGTGGACGAGAAGTCCGGCACCTACGTCGCGCGCCACCCCGCCGGGGCGTTCAGCCGCCTCGTGGCCGACAAGTTCGACCGGATCGTCCACGAGAGCCGGGAGATCGACCGGATCCTCGGCTCCATCGAGGACCTGACCCGCAGCTACGACGCCGGCCGGCAATACCGCACGCGCGAGTTCCCGGTCGAGGTGGTCCAGGGGTCGCAGGAGCTGTTCGACCGCGTCGGGGAGATCGCCTGCCACGGGCCCCTCGGCGTGGACTTCGCCGTCCCCGACCAGCGCACCCTGATCGACTACGTCGAGGACGAGGCGCTGCTCGGCCGCTGGCTCGACGCCGTGCGCGAAGGGGGGCTGCGGCTGCGCGCGCTCGTCGCCGTGGAGTCGCTGCGCGTGCCCGACATCGTGCGCATGCTCGGCCGCGTCATCGAGGCGGGCGCCCAGATCCGCACCCTGCCCCGGCTGCCCGGCTGGTTCGGCGTGTACGGCCCGGGGGCGGCCACCCTCCCGGTCGAATGGGGGACGACCTTCGCCGAGCAGGGGTACTCCTGCTACCTCGTGCGCTCCCCGGTCGTCGTCGGCGCCTGCCGGGACCTGTTCGAGGAGCTGTGGAACCGCGCGACGCCGATCCCCGGCGGCGGCGAGGACAACGGGGCGCGGATGGTGCTCAGGCTGGCCGCGCAGGGCATCTCCGACGAGATGATCGCCCGCCACCTGCGGGTGTCCGTCCGCACCGTGCGGTCGCGGTTCGCCGACGCCATGGCCGAGCTGGGAGCGCAGACCCGGTTCCAGGCCGGGGTGGAGGCGGCGAGACGCGGCTGGCTGATGTGAGCCCCTTCGTCTCACAAGTCCGCCGGCGGCGATAGCGTGGACATGTGCTGGACGATGTCCCCCGCGACCCGTTCGCGGACGACCCCGACGATCCGGCGGCCGTTCTAGGAGAGACGGACGACGCCGAGCCGCTCACCCCTGCCGAGCGGGACGAGGCCCTGACCGACCTGGCCGACGTCGAAGTCTTCCGCACGCTCCTCGAACCCCAGGGCATCCTCGGCCTCGTCCTCGAATGCGGCGAGTGCAGCGAAGCGCACTACTTCGACTGGGACCTCCTGCGCGGCAACCTCCGGCAGATGATCGACAACGGCCGCCCCCAGGTCCACGAGCCCGCCTACCAGCCGGACCCCGCCGATTACGTCACCTGGGAGTACGCCCGCGGCTACGTGGACGGCGTGATCGATACCGAGGAGAACCGCTAGGCGCCGTCCGCGCCGGCCCCGCGGTCGCGCCCGTCTCCGTTCCCGCTCCCGCGGGCTCCGGGACCGCGGTCTCCCTCGGGACCGTGGGCGCCGTCCTCGCGCCCGTCGCCGCCCCTGCGCTCGGCGCCACGGCCCCCGGGCCGCGTCTCCTGGCCCCCGGGATCGTTCCCGTGGTCCTTCGGCTTCGTCTCCCGGCCCTGGGGCTCGCCGCCGCCTCCGGGCGCGCCGCCGCCCTTGGGCCTGCCACTGTCGCCCTTGGGCCTGCCGCCGTCGCCCTTGGGCTTGCCGCCGTCGCCCTTGCGCCGGTCATCCCCGCCCTTGGGCCGGTCATCGTCTCCACCGGGCCGGCCGTCGTCGTCCCCGGGGGTGTCGCCCTGCGGCCTGTCCTCCTCGCCCCTGGGGGCGTTCTCACCGTCTTTGGGCGCGGGGCTCCGATCCCCCGGCCCGCCGCCCTCGGGAGCGCCGCCGGGGGGCGAGGTGGGCCGGTCCTCGGCCGGCCCCGCCGTACGGCGGTCGAGGTCGTCCGAAGGGGCGGGGCGCTCGCCCGGCCTGGCGGCGGCGGGGCCGAGCACGGAAGGCGGCGCGGGGAACGCGGACGGCGTGATCTGGGGCGCCTGCGGGTGCGGCGCGCCGGCGCGGGGGGTCTGCCGGGCGGTGGCGACCGCGTGGGCGGGAGGGCGGTCGGCGTCCCCGGAGATGACCGGGAGGTGGCCTTCGCGGGCGGCGGCGACCCCGGTGCCGCCGAGGAGGAGGGCCACCACGCCGAGCGGGACCAGCGAGCTCAGGCGAGAGCGGCGGTTGGGGCAGGGGCGTCCGGGCGCCTCCCGCTCCCCCGCGGCCTGGTCCACGTCGCGGGCCAGGGCGGCCAGGGCGAGCAGGGCCGGGTCGTCCTCCACATGGTCACAGGGGCCGTGCGGGTCGCGGTGCAGGGCGATCGCGTCGAGTTGTTCGTCGGTACGGCGGATCTGGCCGAGGTCGTACAGGTCCCTCGGCTCCGCTGAAGCCGGCCCGCCGGGCTCGGCGCGCCCGGACGTCACGCAATCGGCTCCGGACCGGCCATCGCCCGGAGCCTGGCCAGGGCCCGATGCTGGGCGACGCGGACGGCACCTGGAGACATGCCCAGCACATTACCGGTCTCCTCGGCCGACAGCCCGGCGACCACCCGCAGGATGAGCAACTCGCGCTGGTGGTCGGGCAGCCGCGCCAGCAGGTCCCGGGCGCGTTCGGCCTCGGTGTGCCGGACCACGGTCTCCTCGGGCCCGGGCCCCTCGTCGGGCCCGTCGGGAAGGTCCTGGGTGGGTACGGCGGCGCGGATGGCGCTCCGCAGGGCGTCCGCGACTTTGTGGGACGCGATCCCGAAAACGAACGAGGCGAAAGGCCGCCCCATGTCGCGGTAGCGCGGTAAGGCCGAAAGCACCGCAATGCACACTTCCTGCGCCACATCGTCGGCGATGTGGTAGTGCCCCGACACCCTTCCCAGCCGGGCCCGGCAGTAGCGGACGACCATCGGGCGCACCTGCCCGATCAGCGATTCGATCGCCATTCTGTCGCCCTGGACGGCAAGACTTGTCAGTTCCCTGAGGTCGGAATCATCTTCTGCTCTCGTCGAAAGCCCTACCCCAGTCGTGGCGCCGACGACGCATCCCTCGGTCACGTAGTGCATGATGCCCTTCCCGGTCGGACGTGTCGTCATCGCGAACGGCAACGGAATGGTCACATTGAAGAGACAGGGGACCACTTATAGCGGTTCGCATCTGGTCGAATACATTCCGTGGCGAGCGCTGTCCGGTTTTGACAACTTAGCGATGTCCCGCGTAAAGATTCCGCCTTGCGGGGACACAGAGCGTTTTCAGATGGAAATTTCAAACTCCTGAATTTGAGTGCCCGAACAGCCGAATGCCGTCCGGGAGGCGAACCTCCCGGACGGCATTCATCCGATGACCGGCTAACCCGGCAAAATTGCACCTGGCCGGCGGAGTGGCTCAGCGCAGCCGGTTCCACCGTTCCGCGACGGCCGCCTCCCCGTCGGGCGTGAGCGATCCGTACAGCCGCAGGCGGGCCATGCCCCCGTCCGGGTACACGTCCAGCCGGGCCTGCCGCACCGGGCGGGAGTCGCCGTCGAGCCGGAACCGGTGCCGCGTGTCGGGCTGGAGCCGCGTCCTGGGCAGGACCTCGAACCAGTCGCCGTCGCCGGGCTCGCCCTCCCCGTCGAAGCCGCTGACCGAGGCCCAGCCGGGCGCGTTGAACAGCAGGTTCGCCGTGTCCAGCTCGACCACGTGGACCACGCCCCGCCCGGCCAGCCGTACGGTGACCCAGTCGTTGCCCTCGTCGCGGCGGCGGCCGGTCTCCCAGCCCTCGGCCTGGTGGCGGGCCAGGCCCGGCGCGAGCATGTTGGACGGGGCCGAGTAGAACATGTCCGAGCAGCCGGTGACACGCGCGCCGTTCTCCAGCGCGGCCAGGTCCAGCGGGAGCCCGGTGAGCAGTCCGGGGTCGGGGACCACCTCGCCGTGGACGCGCAGCCGGGCGATGCCCCCGTCGGGGAACATGTTCAGCCGCACGTGCGTGAAACAGCGCTCGGCCGCGACGTCGAACTCGTGCTCGCTGTCCCCCTTGAGCGGGCTCTTCGGCACGATCTCCGTCCACTCCGCGCCCGCCAGCTCCGCGGCCGAGGGGTACCCGTCCGCGCGGCACGCCTCCACCGAGGCGTACGGCGGGTAGTTCCCCTTGAACCAGGCCGTGTCGATCACCACGCCGCGGATGACGCCGGGCATGCCCAGCCGCACGATCGCCCAGTCATGGCCGGGCTCGCGCCGCCGCCGGGTCTCCCAGCCGTCGTACACCTGGCCCTTGTTGCCGAACGTGTGCGGCTGGAACCGGGAGGGTCCCGGCTTGATCAGGCTCTCCTTCTCGGCGAAGGACTCGTCGTTGGCGGCGATCACGCTGCCGCCGTACGAGCGCAGCGCCAGGTCGGGCAGATCGGTGAACCTCATACCTCTCCTCGGGTGAGCAGGCGGCCGGCGGGCCGGTCCCCCACGGGCTCGCCGCGGAGCCAGGTGGTGCGGACGACGCCGGTGAGGGCCCGGCCGGCGTAGGGGGTGACGGGGTGGCGGTGGTTCAGCGCGGAGGGGTCCACCACGAACCCCGCGTCGGGGTCGAAGGCCACGAGGTCGGCGTCGCGCCCGGCCTCGATGCGGCCCTTGCGGGTCAGCCCGGCCAGCTCCGCGGGGCCGTACGCCATCCAGGACACGACGTCGGCGAGGGAGTGACCGCGCTCGCGGGCGGCGGTCCAGACGACGGGCAGGCCGAGCTGGAGCGAGGAGACGCCGCCCCACGCGGTGGCGAAGTCGCCCTCCTTCAGCGCCGGCTCGCACGGCGAGTGGTCGGAGACGACGCAGCCGATGACGCCGGAGGCCAGGGCCTTCCACAGCTCGTCGCGGTTGGCCTCGTCCCGGATGGGCGGGCAGCACTTGTACGCCGTGGAGGACGCCTCGGAGTCCGTCAGGGTGAGGTAGTGCGGGCAGGTCTCGGCGGTCACTGGCAGCCCCTGGGCCTGGGCCCGGGCGACCGCGGCGAGCGCGTCCGCGGCCGACACGTGCAGGATGTGCAGGCGGACCCCGGTCTCGGCGGCGTACTTGACCGCCCGCCTCACCGCGGCGAACTCGCCCACCGGGGGACGCGAGAGGAGGAAGTCCCGGTACGCCCCGGAGGCCGGCTCCTCGAGGTACGCCGCGTCCTCGGCGTGCACGATCAGCAGCCCGCCGAAGGAGGCGATCTCGGTCATGGCCTCGTGCAGCCCCATGTGGGAGAGCGGCGGGAACTCGTCCACTCCCGAGGGCGACATGAAGCACTTGAACCCGTAGACCCCGGCGGCGTGGAGCGGGCGCAGGTTCGGCAGGTTCCCGGGGATCGCGCCGCCCCAGAACCCCACGTCCACGAAGACCTGCGGCGCCGCGACCGCGCGCTTCGTCTCCAGCGCGGCGACGTCCACGGTCGGCGGGATCGAGTTCAGCGGCATGTCGATGATCGTCGTCACGCCGCCGGCCGCGGCGGCCCGGGTGGCGGTGGCGAATCCCTCCCACTCGGTCCGCCCGGGCTCGTTGACGTGCACGTGCGTGTCCACGAGCCCCGGCAGCAGCGCCGTGTCCCCGAGGTCGATCTCCTCGCGGCCGGACACCGCGCCGCCGTACGGCCCGACGGCGGCGATCCTCCCCTCCTGTACGGCGACCGCCGCGGCCGTCTCCCCCTCGGGGAGCACCGCGCGGCGGGAGCGGATCACCAGGTCGTATTCGCTGGAAACGGGAACCTCCTCGGGGTCGTCCCGCCTCCCCTCCCGCCGCGCCCGCCCCTTTTTCTGACACCGTGTGCTCAAAACTGCATGATCACGGCGAGGGACGGGGCCCCGGGTGAGGCGCCTCGGGAGGAGGGGCACCCCGGGGGGCGGGATCGGGGTCACGGGCGGGGATGGGGGGCCGGGCGGCAGGGGTCGTCGGGCTGGATGGGATCGGAGGTGGTCACATGCGGCCGGGCCGAGCGGGGTCGGAGGTGGTCACATGCGGCCGGGCCGAGCGGGGTCGGAGGTGGCCGCGTGGGGTCGGGGCGAGCGGGGTCTGAGGTGGCCGCGTGGGGTCGGGGCTAGCGGGGTCGGGGGTAGCCCGTGGGCCGGGCGGGTGGGGTCGGAGGTGGTCACATGTGGTCGGGGCGGACGGGGTCGGAGGTGGCCTGTGGGGCCGGGCGAACGGGGTCAGGGGGACGGGGTGGCGGGGTCGGGGGTGAGCCAGTCCTGGGCGATCCGCTCGGCGAGGCGCTCCAGGAGGGGGCCGGCCTCGGCGATGCAGGTGTCCACGTCGGGCTCCAGGTCGGTGAGGGCGTAGGCGGCGTCGATGCGGGCGCGGCGGAGCTGCTCGCCGGTGAGGGTCTTGCGCCCGGCGACGGCGACGACGCGGGCCCCGGCGCGCACGGCGGCCCTGGCGACGCCGACCGGGGCCTTGCCGCTGAGGGACTGGCGGTCGAGGGAGCCCTCGCCGGTGATCACCAGGCGGGCCCCCGCGGCCCGGTCCGCGAAGCCCAGCAGGTCGAGCAGGTAGGCGATGCCGGGCTGGAAGGTCCCGCCGAGCAGGGTCAGCGCGGCGAACCCGACGCCGCCCGCCGCACCCGCCCCCGGCAGCGCGGCCAGCTCCTCCGCCGAGCGGCCGCCGCCGCCCGCCGTACGGCCCGGGGGCGAGGACGCGCGGCCGGTCGCCGCCACCGCCGCCGGGGCGCGGCCGGGCGAGAGGGCTCCGGCACGGCCCGGCGCCGCCCCGCCCGCCTGGCCGGCGAGCGCGCGGGCGACGGCCTCGGCCCACCGGGCGAGGCCGGCCTCCAGGACGCGGAGGTCGGCGGGGAGCGCGCCCTTCTGGGGGCCGTAGACCTCGGCGGCGCCGTTCGGGCCGAGGAGCGGGTTGTCCACGTCGCTGGCGATGATCAGCGGGACCTTCCGGAGGCCGCCGAGGTCCAGCGTGTGAAGGTCGCGGAGGGCCGCGCCGCCGGCTGGGAGGGGGCGGCCCCGGGAGTCCAGGAGCCGGGCTCCGAGCGCCTCGACGAGCCCGGCCCCGCCGTCGGTGCAGGCGCTGCCCCCGAGGCCCAGGACGACGCGGGCGGCCCCCGCGTCGAGGGCCGCGGCGATCAGCTCCCCGGTGCCGCGGCTCGTGGCGGTGAGGGGTTCGAGGCGCCCCCCGGGGAGCCTGCGCAGCCCGGACGCCTCGGCCATCTCGATCACCGCCGTGTCGCCCCGCAGGGCGTACGCGGCGGTGACCGGGCGGCCGGTGGGACCGGTGACCGTCGCCTCGACGCGGGTGAAGCCGCAGGCCACCGCGGCCTCGACCGTGCCGTCGCCGCCGTCGGCGACGGGCATGGTCTCCACCGGGACCTCCGGGCGGACCCGGCGCAGGCCCTCCGCCAGGTGGGCGGCGACCTCGGACGCCGTGAGAGATCCCTTGAACTTGTCGGGCGCGATCAGAACGTGCTGCACGAAACTCCCCCTCGGGGCGGGTCTACGAGACCGGCTCGAACTCCTTGACGGCGTCGATCGCCGCGCCCATGGCCGCATTGCCCTCACGCTCGATCATGACCTCGACGAGTACGGGCCGGGAGGTCCGGTTCGCCTCCTTGCGTGCCCATTCCAGCGCATCGCGGATCTCCTCGGGGTCCCGGACCCGCCGTCCGGTGCAACCGTACGCCTCCATGATCTTGACGTTGTCGGTGCCGTACTCGTCGTAGTGGATGTCCACCTCGTACTTCATGTCGTACGGCAGCTCGGCCTGGCGGATCAGCCCGAGGTACTCGTTGTTCAGCATGACCAGCACGAACGGGATGTCGTACTGCGCGGCCACCGCCAGCTCCTCCACGAGGAACTGGAACGAGTAGTCGCCCACGACCCCGACCACCTCGGCGTCGGGCCGGGCGGTCTTGACTCCGATCGCGGCCGGGATCTCCCAGCCCAGCGGGCCCGCCTGGCCGCACACCTGGTAGTGGCGCGGCAGGTGCGTCTCCTGGAACTGCCCGGACCAGATCTGGTAGAGCCCGATCGCCGTGACGAAGTACGTCTCCGGGCCGTAGAACTCGTTGATCTCCCGGAAGACGCGGGGCGCCTTGATCGGGACGTCGGCGAAGTCGTCCCGCCGGGGCAGCTCCCGCCGCAGCGACGAGACCCGCTCGGGCCAGGCGGCCGGGCGCGGGCCCGCCTCGCGGGAGCGGGCGGCCGCCAGCAGCGCCTTCAGGAAGAGCCCGGTGTCGGAGACGACGCCCAGGTCCGGCCCGAAGACCTTGCCGAGCTGGGTGGGCTCGACGTCCACGTGGATGAACCGCCGCCCCTCCCGGTAGACGTCGAGCGCGCCGGTGTGCCGGTCGCCGAACCGGGAGCCCAGCGCGAGCACCAGGTCCGACTCCAGGAAGACGGCGTTCCCCCAGCGCTGGCTGGTCTGGATGCCGGTCATCCCGGCGTACAGCGGGTGCCGCTCGGGGAAAGAGCCCTTGCCCATGAGCGTGACCTGCACGGGGATGTTGAGGTACTCGGCCACCTGGCGCAGCTCGTCCCACGCCTCGCCGAGGATCACGCCGCCGCCGGCCAGGATCAGCGGGCGCTCGGCGGACAGCAGCATGTCCAGGGCCTTCTCGACCCGGGGCGGGTGCGGCTCGACCCTGGTGACCGGCAGCGGCGCGTCGATGGAGGAGTCCCACTCGATGAGCTGCCTCTGCACGTCGATCGGCAGGTCGATCAGCACCGGGCCGGGCCGGCCGCTGCGGGCGAGCCGGAACGCCTCGCGGAAGATCCACGGGGCCTGCGCGGCCTCCTTGACCTGCACGGCCCACTTGGTGACGGGCTTGGCGATCTCCACGATGTCCACCGCCTGGAAGGCCTCCTGGTGGAGCTTGTCCGTGGCGGCCTGGCCGGTGACGCAGATGATCGGGATCGAGTCGGCGTGCGCGGTGTAGAGGCCGGTGATCATGTTGGTGCCGGCCGGCCCCGAGGTGCCGATGGCGACGCCCACGTTGCCGGTGGTGCGGGCCCAGCCGTCGGCCATGTGGGTCGCGCCCTCCTCGTGGCGCACGATCAGGTGCCGGACGCGGCCGTCGGCCTCCATCGCGTGGTACAGCGGCAGGATGGCCGCGCCGGGGCAGCCGTAGACGATGTCCACGCCCTCGGTGCGGATGACGTCCACGACCGCCTGCATGACGGGGATCAGGGCCATGGCTACGCGTTCCTTCCGGAGAGGGCTTCGACGACCTTCAGCAGCGCCGAGTGGTCCAGGGAACCGTGCCCCTGGGCGCGCGCGGCGGCGACGAGCTGGGCGACCTGGGCGCCCAGCGGGAGCGCGACCTCGGCGTCGCGCGCGGCGGACACGACGATGCCCATGTCCTTGTGGTGCAGGTCGATCCGGAAGCCCGGCGTGAACTCCCGGGCGAGCATGGAATCCCGCTTGAGCTCCAGGATCCGGCTGCCCGCCAGTCCCCCGGCGAGCACGTCGAGCCCGGCGGCCGCGTCCACGCCGGACGCCTCCATGAGCACGATCGCCTCCGCGACCAGGGCGTACGTCCCGCCCACGACGAGCTGGTTGGCGGCCTTGACCACCTGCCCGGCGCCGTTGGGCCCGACGAGCCGGTAGGTCCTGCCGACCGCCTCGAAGATGGGCGCGGCCGCCGCGAAGTCCTCCTCCGCGCCGCCGACCATGATCGACAAGATGGCGTCCTCCGCGCCCTTCTGGCCGCCGCTGACCGGGGCGTCCAGCACGCGCAGGCCCCTCTCCCTCCCCGCCTCGGCCACGCGCGCTGAGGTTCCCGGGGTGATCGTGGAGAAGTCGATGTACAGCGTCCCCGGCTTCGCCGTCGCGAGGACGCCGTCCTCACCGAAGAAGACCTCCTCCACCTGCGGGTCGGCCGGGAGCATGGTGATCACGATCTCCGCGTCCCGCACCGCCTCGGCCACGTTCGCGGCGCCCTGGCCGCCCTCCGCCGCGAGCTTCCCGACGGCCGCGGACGAGACGTCGTACCCGGTGACGTGGTGCCCTGCCGCGACGAGGTGGCCCGCCATGGGGGCGCCCATGATGCCGAGGCCGATGAAACCGATGGTGCTCATGAGGTGGACTCCTTGAACTCCGCGATCCAGGCGAACTCGTCGCCCCCGGTGGCCTTGTACTCCAGCCCGATCCAGCCGTCGTAGCCGTGCTCGGCGAGCAGGGCGAACAGCGGCCCGAAGGCCAGCTCCCCGCTGCCGGGACGGCCCCGGCCGGGCACGTCGGCGATCTGCACGTGCCCGATCCGCGCGGCGTGCGCCCGGATGACCGCCGGGAGGTCGGCGCCCATCCGGGCCAGGTGGTACAGGTCGCACAGGAACCGGACGTTCGGCTCCCCGACCTTGTCGATCACGCCGATGGCGTCCTCGGCGGACACCAGCGGGTACTTCGGGGACTCGTGCGCGTTCAGCGCCTCGACGAGGACGACCGCGCCGATCCGGGCCGCCGCGCGGGCCGCCAGGCGCAGGTTCTCGGCCGCCAGCTCGTCGTCGGAGTCGGCCGCGGCGTTGCCGTACAGCGCGTTGAGGGCCGTGCAGCCGGTGCGCTCGGCGATGCCCACGGCCACGTCGACGTTGTCGCGGAACCGCTGGGAGGTGGCCCGGCCGGACAGCAGCCCGCGCGAGCCCGCCGCCATGTCGCCGGCGTCGAAGTTGAGCCCGACGAGCCGGACCCCGGCGTCGTCGAGGGCCGCCACGAAGGCGTCCACGTCCTTGTCGGAGGGGACGGCCTCCGCGAACGGCCACCAGAACTCCACGGCCTCGAACCCGGCCTTCCTGGCCGCGCGGGGCCGCTCCAGCAGCGGCAGATCGGTGAACAGGATCGAGCAGTTGACGTCGAACCTCACGAGGCCCTCGCCTCCGCCCTGGCGTCCTTGTAGGCCCGCCAGTCGCCGAACCCGGTGATGTCGGTGAGCTGGACGTGCGAGGTGTACGGCCGGCGCAGCAGCATCGCCAGGGACGCGCGCCCGTCGGCCAGCTCGATCACGCCGAGCTCCAGCTCGTGCGGCTCCGCCGGGAGCACCTTGTCGCGGAGCACCTCCAGGGACACCTCGTAGACCTCCCCGGCGATGGCGGCCCCGCCGTGGGACACGGGGTAGAGGGCCGGGCACTGGTCGCCGACCGAGTAGAAGCGGTACACGGGCGCGGTGGTCGTCTCCTCGACGAGCGGCGCCCCGTCCAGCAGGTGATGCAGCGGTCCTCCGCGCATCGCCCCGCCGTTCAGGAACATCAAGGCCACGGGAGCTTCTCCCCTCTGTCAGACCCTCCCGAGGGAGCGGTCGTGATGGATCGGCCCGTAGGTCTGCCTGAGCGGCAGCGCGGTACCCCCGCGGCGCGTCGCGACGATCTCCGCCGCGACGGCCACGGCCGTCTCTTCCGGTGTCCGCCCGCCGAGGTCGAGCCCGATCGGCGAGCGCAGGCGGGCGAGTTCGCCCTCGGTGAGGCCGGCCTCGCGCAACCGCGCCAGCCGGTCCTCGTGGGTACGGCGTGAGCCCATCGCCCCGACGTACGCCACCGGCAGCCGCAGCGCGACCTCCAGCAGCGGCACGTCGAACTTGGCGTCGTGGGTGAGCACGCAGATGACGGTCCGGTGGTCCACCCGGTTCCCGGCCGCCTCGGCCGCGAGGTAGCGGTGCGGCCAGTCCACGACCACCTCGCCGGCGTCGGGGAACCGCCGTGCGGTCGCGAACACCGGACGCGCGTCGCACACGGTCACGTGGTAGCCGAGGAACCTCCCGATCCCGGCCACGGCCGCGGCGAAGTCGATCGCGCCGAAGACCAGCATGCGCGGCGCGGGCAGGTGCGACTCGACGAAGAACGCGCGGGTCACGCCGGTGGTGTCGGCGCAGATCTCGCGGATCCCGGTCACGCCCTGGTCGAGCATCGCCCGCGCCTCAGCGACCACCCGGGGATCGGCGTCCCCGAGCACGCGCCCCCGCTCGCCGTGCGGGCCCGCGGCGGGCCAGACGGCGGAGATCCCGCCGCCGGGTTCCATGGCGTGGACGAGGGCGACGGCCTCGCCCCTGGCGGCCGCGTCGAGCCCTGCGGCCAGCGCGGGCCCCGGATCGGGGGTGACCAGGACTTCGATGGCCCCGCCGCAGGTCAGGCCCACGGCGAAGGCGTCGGAGTCGCTGTAGCCGAACACCTGGCGGACCGTCTCCCCCGTGCGCAGCGCCTCCCGGCACAGCTCGTACACCGCGCCCTCGACGCATCCGCCGGAGACGCTGCCCACGACCGTGCCGTCCGCGGCGACCGCCATCGCGGCGCCGGGCGGGCGGGGCGCGCTGCCCGAGGTCGAGACGACCGTGGCGATCGCGAAGGGGGTGCCCTCGGCGTGCCAGCGGGCCAGGTCCGCCAGGATGTCCGGCATCTCAGCTCCTATCCCAGCCCGAACAGGGCCTTGATCGGGGTGATGGCGAAGTAGGCCGCGAACGCCACCGAGATGGCCCACACCATCCAGTGCGGCTCCCGCGCGCGGCCCTGGGCGATCTTGACGACGGCGTACGCGATGACGCCGGCGCCGATGCCGTTGGTGATCGAGTAGGTGAACGGCATGATCACGATGGTGAGGAAGGCCGGGATCGAGATCGACAGGTCGTCCCACGGGATGTGCCGGCACTGCGCCATCATCAGCGCGCCGACCAGCACCAGCGCGGGGGCGGCGGCCTGGATCGGCACGACCGCCGCGAGCGGGGTCAGGAAGAGCACCACCAGGAACAGCGCCCCGGTGACCACGCTGGCCAGGCCGGTCTTCGCGCCCTCGCCCACGCCCGCCGCCGACTCGACGACCGCCGTGTTGGGGGCCGTGCCCGCGCCGCCGCCGGCGATCGCGCCCAGGCCGTCCACGAACAGGATCCTGGACAGGTTGCGCACCTTGCCGTCGGCGCCGGTCAGCCCGGCCTCCTGGGTGACGCCGAGGATCGTGCCCATCGCGTCGAAGAAGCCGGAGAGCACCAGCGTGAACAGCACGATCGTGGCGGTCAGCACGCCCGCCCGCGCGAACCCGCCGAACAGGTCCACGTCGAACAGCAGGCCGAAGTCGGGCGCGCCCACGATCGAGGAGGGCAGCTTCGGCGTCACGACGCCCCAGTCCCTCACGGTCGCCACCGCGTTCACGACGATCGCGACGACGGTGCCGAGCACGATGCTGATCAGGATGGACCCGGGCACCCGCCGCACGTAGAGGGCGATCATCAGCACGAGCGTCACGCAGAACACCGCGACCGGCCACGTGGCGAGCGCGCCGCCGGTGCCGAGCGTGAGCGGGGTGCCCGCGCCCTTGCTGACGAACCCGGCGTCCACCAGCCCGATCAGCGCGATGAACGCGCCGATGCCGACGCCGATCGCGTGCTTGAGCGCGGTCGGGATCGCGTTCATGATCGCCTCGCGCAGCCCGGTCAGCGCGAAGACGATGATGACCGCGCCTTCGAGGACGACCAGGCCCATCGCCTCCGGCCAGGTCATCACCGGGCCGGCCTGGAAGGCGACGATCGGGGCGACGCCGAGCCCCGCGGCCATGGCCAGCGGCGCGTTGCCGACCAGGCCCATGAGGATCGTGGTGATCGCGGCCGACAGGGCGGTCGCGGTCGTGAGCTGCGGCACGGTCATGGACGCGCCGGTCACGTCCTTGGCTCCCGACAGGATGATCGGGATGAGCACCACCAGGTACGCCATGGCGACGAACGTGGTCACGCCGCCGCGGATCTCCCGGGTGACGGTGGTGCCCCGGGCCGTGAGTTCGAAGAACCGGTCGAGCGGCGAGGAAGGCCTGGGGGACGCCGCGGGGGATGGCTGTGTCTTCAGCTCGGTCATGGTCGAGCCCTCCAAAGGGCGTAGTCGACCAGCGGACTGGCCCGCTGACGGCCGTCCGCTCGGTTCGAGGGGGCGGTTGTGGGTCTGCCCAGCCCTTTTACCAGGGGGTACGGCTCACGCGAGCGCGCACCCCCAGGTCATGGGATGAAGGGGACGGACCGGGCGACCCCGTTGGTCAACTGCTTCCGGCGATGTGCTCCGGACGAACCGGCACTCGGGTGAGCGCTAGCCCCGACGCGTCGCGGATCGCGGCGACGATGGCGGGGGTGGAGGAGAGCGTGGGGGGCTCTCCGGCCCCGCGCAGCCCGTATGGGGCTCGCGGGTCGGCGTACTCGAGGATGTCGAGCCGCATGGGGGGCATGTCGAGGATGGTCGGGATCAGGTAGTCGGTGAAGGAGGGGTTGCGCACCTTTCCGTCGGCCACGACGATCTCCTCCATCAGGGCCAGTCCGAGGCCCTGGGCGGTTCCGCCGTGGATCTGGCCCTCCAGCGAGAGCGGATTCATGATCTTGCCGACGTCCTGGACGGCCGCCAGCTCGACCACCTTGACCAGGCCGAGCTCCACGTCCACGTCCACGACGGCGCGGTGGACGCAGATCGCGAGCTGGGTGTGCGAGTTCGCCTGGCCGGTCACCGGGTCCATGCGCTCGGTCCGGTGGTGGTGGAACTCCCGGGTCTCGTCGATGACCTCGTCGCCCAGGACCTCCGGCAGGTGCTCGACGGCCTCCGCCAGGCTCGCGGGCGGCCGGCCGAGCCGTTCCTCGAACAGCTTGAACATCCGCTCCCGCACGGCCTCGCAGGCGACCTTCACGGCCCCGCCCGTCATGTACGACTGGCGTGAGGCCGAGCTGGAGCCGGCGCTGCCCACCTGGTTGTCGGCGGGCGCGATCGTGACCCTCCGCACGCCCAGCTCGGACCGGGCGATCTGGGCCTTGAGGGTGACCAGGCCCTGCCCGACCTCAGCGGCCGAGGTGTGCACGAGGACCGTGGGCTCGCCGCCGATGATCGACAGCCGGACCCGGGCCGTGGAGTAGTCGTCGAAGCCCTCGGAGAAGCAGATGTTCTTGATGCCGACGCCGTACCCGACGCCCCGCCGCACGCCTTCGCCGTGGGTGGTGTTGGAGACGCCGCCGGGCAGCTCGCGCAGGTCGTGGCCGGCCGCGTCGCGCTCGGGCGGCATCGGCATGGCCTTCAGCCGTCCCAGCATCTCCGCCAGCGGCGCCATGTGCTCCAGCACCTGGCCCGTGGCCAGCGCGTCGCCCGGGTGGGCGGCGTTGATCTGGCGGAACGTCACCGGGTCCAGGCCCAGCGCGGCGGCCATCCTGTCCATCATCGACTCGTAGGCGAAGCACGCCTGGACCGCGCCGAAGCCGCGCATCGCCCCGCACGGCGGGTTGTTGGTGTAGACGCCGTACGCGTCCACGCGGATGCTGGGGATCTTGTACGGCCCGACGCCCAGGGAGGCGGCGTTGCCGACGACGTTGGGCGTGGAGGAGGCGTACGCGCCGCCGTCGAGGATGATCTCGGCCTCGGCGAACACCAGCTTCCCGTCGCGCGTCGCGCCGTACTCGTAGCGCATCCGCGCCGGGTGGCGGTGGACGTGCCCGAAGAACGACTCCTCGCGGTTGTAGACGATCTTGACCGGCTTCCCGGTGCGCATCGCCAGCATCGCCGCGTGGATCTGCATCGACAGGTCCTCGCGCCCGCCGAACGCGCCGCCGACGCCGGCCATCGTCATCCGCACCTTCTCCTCGGGCAGCCCGAGGCACGGCGCGATCTGCCACAGGTCCGAGTGCATCCACTGGGTGGCGACGTACAGGTCCACGCCGCCGTCCTCGCCCGGCACGGCCAGCCCCGACTCGGGGCCGAGGAACGCCTGGTCCTGGATGCCGACCTCGAAGGTCTCGCTCACGATCACGTCGGCCCCGGCCCGGGCCTCGGCGACGTCCCCGCCGAAGATCACCGGCTGGTGCCGTACGACGTTGCCGTCCTCGTGGACCTTCTCGCAGTCCGGGTCGAACGCGGCGCGGCGGGCGTCGGTGATCGGCGTCAGGACCTCGTAGTCCACCTTGATCTTGGCGGCGGCGCGGCGGGCCACCTCCGGGTGGTCGGCCGCGACCAGCGCCACCGGCTCGCCCTGGTACCGCACCTGGTCGATGGCCAGCACCGGCTGGTCCTTGTGCTCCAGGCCGTAGAACTTGAAGCCCGGCACGTCCTCGTGGGTCAGCACCGCCTCGACGCCCGGGTGCGCCAGCGCCTCGGACACGTCGATCGAGCGGATGCGGGCGCGCGGGTGCGGGCTGCGCAGCGTGACGCCCCAGAGCATGCCCTCGAGCCACAGGTCCGAGGAGTAGGCGAACTCGCCGGTCACTTTGAGCGTGCCGTCGGGCCGCCGCCGGCTCTCGCCGACGCCGCCGTCGAGCGGCGAGTCCAGCTCCCGGGGGACCTTCGCGGGTGTCATCGTCATCGTGCCTCCAAGCGGGTGCTCATCGGGCGGCCTCCAGCAGGCGGCGGTGCGCGGCGGCGCCGGCGGCGGCCACCTCGTCCTGCGGGACCGTGCGCAGCTCGTCGTCCTCGACCACCGTCCTCCCGCCGACGAGCAGGCGGGCCAGCGGCGGGGTACGGCCGAAGGCCAGCGCGGTGACCGGGTCGTCCACGGCCGCGTAGAAGCCGTCCACCCGCCACAGCGCGACGTCGGCGAGCTTGCCCGGCTCCAGCGAGCCGATCTCGTCCTCGCGGCCCAGGCAGCGGGCCCCGCCGAGGGTGCCCATCTCCAGCGCCTGCCGCGCGGTCATCGCCGTGGGGCCGCCCCGGGCGCGGGCCATCATCATGGCCATGCGCACCTCGCCGACCAGCGGCGTCATCTCCGACGACCCCGCGCCGTCCACGCCCAGGCCGACCGGCGCCCCCGCGGCCAGCAGGTCGGCGGCGCGCGCGATGCCGGCGCCCAGCCGGGCGTTGGAGCTGGGGCAGTGGGCGACGCCGGTCCCCGTCTCGGCGAACCGCCGGATCTCGCCGTCGCGCAGGTGCACGCAGTGCGCGAGCCACACGTCGGGACCGAGCCAGCCGAGCTTGTCCATGTACTCCACGGGGGTGCAGCCCAGTTGCTCCAGGCAGTGCTCCTCCTCGTCGAGCGTCTCGGTGAGGTGGGTGTGCAACCGCACGCCGTGGGCGCGCGCCAGCTTGGCGGCCTCGGTCAGCAGGTCGCCGCTCACCGAGAACGGCGAGCAGGGCGCGATCGCGACCCGCACCATGGAGCCGGGCGAGGGGTCGTGGAACCGCTCGATCGCGTCGGCGGTCTCGCGCAGGATGTCGTCGAGCGTCTCCACGACCTCGTCCGGCGGCAGCCCGCCCTGCGACTCGCCCCGGTCCATCGAGCCCCGCGCCGGGTGGAAGCGCAGCCCGATCCGCCGGGCCGCCTCGATCTCCGCCGCGAACAGGTCCCCGCGCCCCTTGGGGAACAGGTAGTGATGGTCGCTGCTGGTCGTGCACCCGGTCCTGGCCATCCAGGCCAGGCCCGCGCTCGCGGCCCCGGAGACGACCTCGGCGTCCATCCGGCCCCAGATCCGGTAGGACGCCACCAGCCACTCGAACAGCGTGCCGTCGGGGGCCAGCCCCTGCGTCGCCCACTGGTAGAGGTGGTGGTGGGTGTTGACCAGGCCGGGCGTGGCCAGGCAGCCGCGCCCGTCGATCCGCTCGCCGCCCTCGGGGCCGGGGCCCGCGCCGACGGCGGTGATCACGCCGTCGTCGATCACCAGATGGCCGTCGGGGATCTCCTCGCCCACGACCGGGGCGATGTACGCGCCCTCGACGACCGTCCTCATCGGCCGGCCTCCGCCTTGCGCGCGGCGGCCAGCCGTACGGCGTCCAGGATCTTCTCGTAGCCGGTGCAGCGGCACAGGTTCCCGGCCAGGGCCTCGCGGATCTCCGGGTCGCTCGGCTCGGGCACCCGCTCGATCAGGTCGTGCGCCTGGACGAGCAGGCCGGGCGTGCAGAAGCCGCACTGGACCGCGCCGCACTCGACGAACGCCTCCTGGATCGGGTCCAGCCTCTCGCCGTCGGCCAGGCCCTCGACCGTGCGGACCTCGCGGCCCTCGGCCTGCCCGGCCGCGACCAGGCAGGCGCACACCGGAGTGCCGTCGAGGTAGACCGTGCAGGAGCCGCACTCGCCCTGCTCGCAGGCGTTCTTGGAGCCCGGCAGGCCGACGCGCTCGCGCAGCACGTACAGCAGGCTCTCGCCCTCCCAGACGTCGTCGGCGGTCTGCTCGACCCCGTTGACCGTGAAGTTCACGCGCATGCCGTCGCGCCCCCGTTCAGGTAGTCCTTCCAGGCCCAGGTCAGCGTGCGCCGCGCCATCACCGACAGCGCGTGCAGCCGGTACTCCGCGGTGCCGCGCACGTCGTCGATCGGCGCGGCGGCCCGGGCGGCCAGTTCGCCGAAGCGCCGCGCCACCCGCTCGTCCAGCGGCGAGCGGCCGGCCCAGTCCAGCTCGCCCGCGGCGTACTCCTCGGCCTCGAACGCGCGGCGCGGCGTCGGGGCGGCCGAGCCGATCCCGGTCCCGATCCGCTGGTCGGACGGGTGCAGCGCCAGGCCGAACGAGCAGACCGCGATCACCATCGCGTTCCGGGTGCCGATCTTGGAGAACTGCTGCGGCCCCTCGGCCGGCCGCACGTGGAACGCGCGGATCAGCTCGTCCGGCGCGAGCGCGCTGCGCTTCACGCCCGTGTAGAACTCCCCGGCCGGGATCATCCGCGTGCCGCGCGCCGCCGACTCCACCTCGATCTCGGCGTCGGCGGCCAGCAGCGGCGGGTGCGAGTCCCCGGCGGGCGAGGCCGCGCCCAGGTTCCCGCCCACCGTGCCCCGGTTGCGGATCTGCGGCGAGCCCACCGTGCGGGCGGCCATCGCCAGCCCCGGCAGCCGGCCCCCCAGCTCGCCGATGATCCGGGCGTACGGCACGGCCGCGCCGACGCGCAGCCGGCCGTCCTCCTCCTCGCTCCAGGTCGCGAGCTCGCCGACCCGGTTCAGATCCAGCAGCGCCTCCGGCCGGTGCTTGTCGAAGTTCAGCTCGACCATCACGTCCGTGCCGCCCGCGATCGGGACGGCGCCCGGAGCGTCGGCCTTGGCCGCCAGCGCTTCCCCCCATGACGTGGGGCGCAGGAATTCCATCGGTTCACCTCCACGCCAGCGTGTCGTCGGGCGTGCCCTCGCGGAGCACGGTCCCCTCGATCAGTCCGTACGGCCGGTCGGCCGCGTAGAACACCTCCCCGTCGTTCTCCAGCCCGAAGGGCGCGAGGTCCACGAGGAAGTGATGCTTGTTGGGCAGCGCCAGCCGTACCTCACATATCTCCGGCCCGTTCTCGATCACTCGCGCGCCCATGGCGTACAGCGTCTGCTGGAGCGAGAGGCTGTGCGTCTCGGCGAACGCCTCCAGCAGGTGCCGCCGGGCCCGCGCGTACGACTTGGCGTAGTCCGACCTGCCCACGGTGTGGCCGACGTGCCGCCAGGTGGCGGTGACCTGCGTGGCCAGCACGCGGTCGCGCGTCTCGGCGAGCGTCGTGTAGCGGTCCTTGAGGTAGCCCCAGAACTCCGAGCCCGTGGTGTTCAGGACGACCAGGTCCTTCAGGCCGGAGACCAGCGTGGCGCGCTCGCCGTCGTAGTGGGCCACGGCGGTGCGGGTCTCGCGGCCGGAGCGCACGAAGGAGTGCCGGCGCTCGCCCGGGCCGCCGGCGGGCTCGACCCGGTCCCAGAAGTACTCCTCGACCGCCACGCGGGCCAGGTGGATCGAGGGCTGGGAGTCCACGAAGTGCCTGGCCAGCAGCAGCGCGAACTCCTCGATCTCGCCGACGCCGTGCTCCTTGGCGAAGGCGTAGACGGTGTTCTTCTGGGTGTCCGTCGGAAGCACCTTGGAGTTCCCCCCGGTCAGGTGCGTCTCGGCCATGTCGCCGGACAGGGCGACGCTGACGTTCAGGTCCCTGATCTCGTGGGTCCCGCCGTTCTTCACGACGCGGACCACGCGGGTCTCCGCCTTGCCGTACCGGTTCGTCCCGAGAACGACTGACATGGCTAGCTCCCTCGATACGTGGAGTACGCGAACGGGCTGAGCAGGAGCGGCACGTGGTGGTGCCCCTCGCCGAGTCGGAAGGTCACGGTCACCTCGGGGTAGAAGGTCTGCCCGCCGAAGTAGGAGCCGGTGTCGAAGACCAGCCGGTAGACCTCGCCGGGCGTGAGCGGCGGGGCCCAGTCGCGCAGCCTCCCGTCGTGGTCGGTACGGCCCTCGGCCAGGTTCACGCCGTCCGCCGTCTCCAGGCGCACGGCGACGCCTTCGGCGGGACGGCCCCGCGTCGCGTCGAGGACGTGGGTGGACAGGCTCATCGCGCCTCCTCGCCGAGCAGCTTGGCCAGCCGCAGTTCCGTGATCCCGGCGAGTTGCCCGCGGACCTCGGCGCGCTCGGTCTCCGGGTCGTTGCCCAGCCGCCTGCGCAGCTCGGCGAGCATCTCCTCCGCGCCGCGGCCGGCCGCCCGGATCAGGAAGACGTGCCCGAACCGCTCCTCGTAGGCGAGGTTGCCCTCGGCCATGGCCCGCGCGGTCTCCTCGGCGGCGTCCGCCATGCCCGCCTGCTCGCGGCGCGACCAGCCGGCCTCCCGGCTCTCGCCCGCGGCGCGGTCGCCGATGCGGGGGTGCGCGTTCAGGGCCTCCTCCACGTCCGCCCAGCTCAGCCCGGCGATCTCGGCGCGTGCCGCCGCGGTCAGCGCCGCGAGGTCGCCGTACGGCCTGCGCCCGGCGACGGCCTTGGCCCAGGCTCGGGAGGCGCAGCAGGCGAGGAGCTCCGCCTCGGCCTTCTCGGGCGCGAGGGCGTTGAACCAGTCGAGCACCACGGCTCCTTCCGTTCGTTGCCGCAAGTAGACACAGCCATCGCGGGGGCGGTCTAGGAACAAGAAGTCCGAAGACGGATACCCGTCCGGGGCGGGTGTTTGTGCTTTCCGACAAGTCCGCCGCCCGTCCCGCTGGGTTAGCCTCCCCGGGATGAGGCTGCGCTCGCTCCTGTCGATCCCGGGGCTCCGGCTGACGCCGGTCTGCGGTGAGGACCGGCTGGACCGGGTCATCCGGTGGGTCGTGACCACCGACATGCGCGACCCCAGCCGGTACCTCTCGGGTGGGGAGCTGGTGCTGACCGGGCTCGTGTGGCGGCACTCCCCCGCGGACTCGGAGGTCTTCGTCGCGGCGCTGGCGCGCTCACGCGTGGCCGGGCTGGCGGCCTGGGACGCGATGGCCGGGGAGATGCCCGGCGACCTGGTCGAGGCGTGCGAACGGCACGGCGTCCCGCTCTTCCAGGTCCCCGAGGACCTCGCCTTCGCCACGATCACCGAGCAGATCATGCGGCGGCTGTCCACGGCGCGGGCCGCCGACCTCACCGCCGTCCTCGACCGGCACCGGCGCCTGGTCTCCGGCCCCGGCCTGGACGCCGTCCTCGACCTGGTCGCGCTCGACCTGGGGATGCCCTGCTGGGTCCTCACCCCGGCGGGCCGCGTGGTGGCCGGGCCGCGCCCCGGGCCGCCCGACCCCGCCGGCCTGGCCGCCGCGTTCCTCACCGCGCCGCGCCTGCCCCGCGACCACGCCGGTCACTCCCTGTTCGCGGTGGACGAGCACGGCACGGCCCGGGTCGCCGACTGGTTCCTCGCCTTCCAGGGCCCCGCCGGCGACTGGCCCGAGGAGCGCCGCGCCCTGGCCGCCGAACTGGCCGCCGTCATCGACCTCGAACGGACCCGCCCGACCCCGGAGGACCGCCTGGCGGCCGACCTGGTCCGCCTGGTCGCCACGGACGCCCGCCCCGCCGAGATCGCCCTCCACCTCGACCTCACCGGCCTGTCGGGCCGCGCGCCGTACACCGCGGTGGCCGCCGCCGCCACGCCGCCGCTGCGCCCCGCCGACGTGCGCGCGATCCTCCGGGAGGCCCTCCACCCCCAGCGCCCCGTGCTCGCCTTCCACGGCGACGAGGTCGTGGCCCTGGTCGGCGCCGCCGTACGGCCTGAGCCGGGCGCGGCCCCGGCGCGCGAGGACGGGACCGAAGCCGGGGGCGGGGCGGGCGGCGGGATCGGGGCCAGGGGTGGCGCGGACGGCGGGGAGGGGGTCGCGGGGCGGGTCCGGCGGGCGCTGGAGGCGCTGACGCCGGGGCTGGGGGCGAGCCGGGTGACGGCGGGGGTGAGCGGGGCCGTGGACGCGGCCGGGCTGCGGGGCGCGGTCGAGGAGGCGCGGCACGCGCGTCTGGTGGCGGCGGGGCGCCCCGGCGCGGCGGCCGTCGTGGGCCACGACGAGCTGGGCACGCACATGATGCTGCTGGCCAGCGTGCCGGACGAGGTGCGCCAGATGTTCCGGGCCCGGCTGCTGGGGCCCCTGCTGGAGTACGACCGGGTCCACCGCGCCGACCTGGTGCGCACGCTGACGGCGTTCCTCGACGGCTCCGGCTCCTGGACCAGGTGCGCCGAGGCTCTCCACCTCCACGTGAACACCCTCCGCTACCGGATCCACCGGATCGAGGAGCTGACCGGGCGGGACCTGACGAGGCTCCAGGACCGCGTGGACTTCTTCCTCGCCCTCCGCCTCCCCTGACCGCCGCGAGGTCTTGTGCTTCTCGCCAATCGGGGGCGCGGCCGGAGCGGCCCCGGTCGGGTGATCACACGAACTTGCGCCCGGTTCATTGACCGGGACCGGCGCGGCCCGCGAGGCTCAAGGCGACCCGGCGCCCGCCGCCCGCGGAGAACATTCGGAGACCTCGCCCGTCCTGACCACCCCCGCGGCCGGCGTGCGCCGTCCACATACACCGCCCACCCGTCCGCGCCCAAACGACACGCGCGGACCGATTCTCAGTGCGAGGCGAAGCCCTACGCCGCCGGGAACCGGGAAGTGTCCAAAGTCAGGTTCCAGGGCGCGGGCAGTTCGAGCCGATCCCCGAACTTGACCTTGGTCTCCGTCTGATAGCCCTCCTCCGACGGGTTGCTCAGCAGCCGTACCGTCTTCGTGAACGGATCGACGACCATGAAGAGCGGCGCGCCGGCCTTCGCGCACTCCCGCGGCTTCACCACGTGATCGTCGAGCCTGCTGCTGTCCGTGGCCATGGTTCCGTCATCCCCTCCTCGTCGAGGCACGCAACGCGTTGAAGCCGAAACGGGATGTAGCCGCCCGGCCTCAAGGGGATGACCGAAACTCCGGAATCCGGCCGAGAAGTCAGCCGATCCCGCCCGGGATGACGATTTCAGAGGAGGCGGCCGCGGGCGGGCGCGCCGACCCCCGGGGGCGGGGCCGGCGGGTGGGGTGTGATCTGTCTCTTGGGGGCCGGGGTGGGGTCAGGCTCGGGGACAGGTGACTTTGGGGTTCCAGGGTTCGAAGAGGCCCTTGGGGTTGTGCTTGAAGAGCCAGACGTGCAGCTCGTAGTGGATCGGCATGCCGTGCTCGTGCGGCTCCATCGGGCCCTGGAAGTCCTGGCCGAACAGGCGGGGCCGGTCGTCGGCGGTGGCCAGGCGCTGGTCCCGGTCCACCTTGAAGTACTCGGCCGCGCCCAGGACGCGGCCGCCGCGGCCGTCGGGCACGTACACCAGGACCTCGGGGCGCAGGGGCTCCAGCCGGGGATCGGCGACGAGGCGATGGTTGACGTAGTGGTAGCCCATCCCGCCCAGGAGGCGGCCGTCCGCGCCGCGGTAGGGGTACTGGGCGCAGACGTCGGTCCGCTTGTACCCGTGCCGCTCCGCGACCTTCGGGTTCTTGAACTTCGCCAGTTCCCCGCGCAGCCGGTGCAGCCAGTGCGGGTGCTCGCCGCCGGGGCCGGTCCGCTCGGCCGCGGCTCCCCCGCCGGACACCTGCGCCGCCGTGCCGGGCGCGGAGGCCGTGAAGGCGGCCGCCGACGTGAGCGCGGTGGCGAGCAGCATGATCGTGGTTCTTCTCATGCCCTGTGTCTTGCTTCCGCGCCGGGGCGGAAAACGCCTTCCCGATCAAAGACTGCCTGGCTCTGACCTGGCACAACCTTTCCGTCCGGGCCGCCTCCGAACGGGGGGGGGCGAGCGGGTGGATGATCACGCCTGTGGCGCGGGGCGGGACGGGGCGGGCATCGTGGGCCGATGCGAGTCACTGTCATGGGAGCGAGCGGGGCCTTCCCGACGGCGCGCGAGGCGTGCAGCGGGTTCCTGGTGGAGCACGAGGGGTTCCGGCTCCTCGTCGACCTGGGGTACGGCACGGCACAGCGGATCATGGACGCGATGCCGGTGGAGGACGTGGACGCGGTGCTGGTCAGCCACGGGCACCCCGACCACTGCGCGGACCTGAACCCGTTGCTGCGGGCGCGGGCGCTGCGGGACGACCCGGCGGCGGCGCTGCCGGTGTACGCGCCGCCGAGGGCGCTGGACGCGGTGCTGGCGCTGGACCGGCCCGGGATGCTGGACGACGCCTACCGGTTGCGGGAGTTCGAGCCGGGGGCGGTGTTCGAGGCGGGGCCGTTCCGGGTGGAGACGCGGGCGCTGCCGCACATGCCGCCGAACGCGGGGATGCGGATCTCCGCCGGGGGCCGGACGCTGGCCTACACCGGCGACAGCGGGCCCAGCCCAGACGTCGCGGCGCTGGCCCGGGACGCCGGACTGCTGGTCGCGGAGGCGTCGTACGCCGAGGAGGTCCCGGCCGGCCTGGCGGGGCACCTGTCCAGCGCGCGGCAGCGCGGTGAGCAGGCGGCGCGGGCGGACGCGGCCCGCCTCTGGCTCACCCACCTCATGCCGGGCGTGGACCCCGGCGCCTCCGCCGAGGCCGCGGCCGGGCCGTACGCCGGGGAGATCCGGATCGCGTCCGGCGGGCTCACGCTCGACCTCGACTGATCGCCCTGCCGGCGGGCCGGGAGAAGACGAGAACGGCGCCCGTCCGGGGGCACCTCCCCGGCGGACGCCGTTCTCGTTCGCGGCGCGGCCCCGGCCCGGCCGTACGGCGGCGGCCTCGGGGGGCTGTGCCGTACGGCGGGCGAGGGGCGCTCACCCGATCCGGTGGATCAGTGGCCGTGGCCGTGACCGTGGCCGTGGCCGGCCGCGGCGGGCTCCTCCTCCTCGGGCTTGTCCACCACGAGGGCCTCGGTCGTCAGCAGCATGCCGGCGATGGAGGCGGCGTTCTGGACGGCCGAGCGGGTGACCTTGACCGGGTCGATGACGCCCTGCGCGAGCAGGTCGCCGTACTCGCCGGTGGCGGCGTTGAGGCCCTGGCCCGCGGACAGCTCGGCGACCTTGCTGACCGCGACGTAGCCCTCCAGGCCGGCGTTCTCGGCGATCCAGCGGGCCGGCTCGACGAGGGCCTTGCGGACGATCGCCACGCCGGTGGCCTCGTCGCCGGACAGGCCGAGGTCGTCCAGGTCCTTGGACACGTGGATCAGCGCGGAGCCGCCGCCGGAGACGATGCCCTCCTCGATCGCGGCGCGCGTCGCGGAGATCGCGTCCTCGAGGCGGTGCTTCTTCTCCTTGAGCTCGACCTCGGTGGCCGCGCCCACGCGGAGCACGCAGACGCCGCCGGACAGCTTGGCCAGCCGCTCCTGCAGCTTCTCGCGGTCCCAGTCGGAGTCGCTCTGCTCGATCGACAGGCGGATCTCGCGGACGCGGTCCTCGATGGCCTGCGCGTCGCCGGCGCCGTCCACGATGGTGGCGGTGTCCTTGGTGACCACGACGCGGCGGGCCTGGCCGAGGACGTCGAGGCCGACGTGCTCCAGCTTGAGGCCGACCTCCTCGGACACGACCTGGCCGCCGGTGAGGATGGCCATGTCGGCCAGCATCGCCTTGCGGCGGTCGCCGAAGCCGGGGGCCTTGACCGCGACCGAGGTGAAGGTGCCGCGGATCTTGTTGGTCACCAGGACGGCCAGGGCCTCGCCCTCGACGTCCTCGGCCACCACGAACAGCGGCTTCTTGGTCTGGGCGACCTTCTCCAGCAGCGGCAGGAAGTCCGCCACCGAGGAGATCTTGCCCTGGTGGAGCAGCACGTAGGCGTCCTCGAGGACGGCCTCCATGCGGTCGGGGTCGGTCACCATGTAGGCGGACACGTAGCCCTTGTCGAACTGCATGCCCTCGGTGAACTCGAGCTCCATGCCCATGGTCGGCGACTCCTCGACGGTGATGACACCGTCCTTGCCGACCTTGTCGAACGCCTCGGCGATGAGCTCACCGATCTTGGCGTCCTGGGCGGAGATCGTGGCTACGTTCGCGATCTCCTTCTTGTCCTCGACGTGGCGGGCCGAGGCCAGCAGCTTCTCGCCGACCGCGGCGGCGGCCAGGTCGATGCCGCGCTTGAGCGACAGCGGCGAGGCGCCGGCGGCGACGTTGCGCAGGCCCTCGCGGACCATCGCCTGCGCGAGGACGGTCGCGGTGGTGGTGCCGTCACCCGCGACGTCGTTGGTCTTGGTCGCGACCTCCTTGGCGAGCTGCGCGCCGAGGTTCTCGTACGGCTGGTCCAGCTCGACCTCACGGGCGATGGTCACGCCGTCGTTGGTGATGGTCGGGGCGCCGAACTTCTTGTCGATCACGACGTTGCGCCCGCGGGGGCCGAGGGTGACCTTGACCGCGTTCGCCAGCGCGTTCACGCCGCGCTCAAGGGCGCGCCGCGCGTCCTCCTCGAACTCCAGGATCTTCGGCATCTACGTCCTCTTCTCAGTGAAGAACGTGGCAAAGCCCGGGACGATGGGACCGCCCGGGCTTTGTCACTGTCTGGCGACTACTTCTCGATGATCGCGAGCACGTCGCGGGCGGAGAGCACGAGGTACTCCTCGCCGCCGTACTTCACCTCGGTGCCGCCGTACTTGCTGTAGAGGACGACGTCGCCCTCCTTGACGTCCAGCGGGATCCGCTTCTCGCCGTCCTCGTCCCAGTTGCCCGGGCCCACCGCGAGGACCTTGCCCTCCTGGGGCTTCTCCTTGGCGGTGTCCGGGATGACCAGGCCGGAGGCCGTCGTCTGCTCGGCCTCAAGCGGCTGAACAACGATGCGGTCGCCGAGCGGCTTCACGGGAACCTTGGTGGCGGTCGTCACGATCTGACCTCCCCTTCGATTTCGATTTCGGGCCGGCCGGAGAGGCTGGCCGCAAAAGTAGAAGAGTCGACCGGCGGCCTGCCGTCGCGGGTGCCAGACCTGCCTCGTCGTCGTCATTCTGGCACTCTCAAGGTGAGAGTGCCAACACGAAACAGTATGCGGACCTGCCCGGACAGTCAACACGGACACGTACCCCGCCCGCCCACGTTCAGCCACGTTTCGCTATCGGCTTCACCGTCCCCTCCGAGCGTACGTCCACCCGGGCGCGCCCTCTCCGGGGGCCGGTCAGGCGGGGGCGTAGGAGGTGAGGACCTCGTCGAGGAGGCCGGGGCGCTCGGGGGTCCAGGAGAGGAGCCCGCGGGCGCGGGCGCCGGAGACGCGCTGGTCGAGGGCGAGGGCGCGGGCGAACGGCTCGCCGAGGACCTGGGCGGCCTCGGCGACGGGCCAGGGCTCGACGCGGTCGGCCCCGGCGGCCTTGGCGACGGCCTCGGCGAAGTCCTTCGTGGACACGCCCTCCTCGGCCACGCCGTGGAGCAGGGCGCCGGGCTCGGCGCGCTCGACGGCGAGGGCGAAGAGGGCGGCGAGGTCGTCCACGTGGACGGTGCTCCAGTGCGGGGCGTCCGCGCCGGCCTCGGTCACGACGTACCGCGCGACGCCCTGCCGCCCGGCCTGCCCGGCGAAGATGGCCGGGATGCCGGCGGCGCGGCCGTACACGATGCCGGGGCGGATCACGACGGAGCGGACGTTCTGCCCGGCGGCGGCGAGGACCAGGGCCTCGGCGGCGGGACGGGAGGCGACGATGGGCGGCGGGCTGACCGGCGCGTCCTCGTCGGCGAGGCCGTCGGTGTCGCCGAGGGCCCAGACGCCGCTGGTGTAGACGAAGGCGCGGCCGGTGCCGCGCAGCGGGGCGAGCAGCGCCTCGACGACCCCGGGCTCGGCCTCCCCGGCGGGGGCTCCCGCGTGGATCACCACGTCGATGTCGTCGGTGACGGCGGCGGTGAGCGAGGCCGGGTCGGAGATGTCGCCCACGCGGGATTCCCCGCCGGGCCACTCGCGACCGGCCCGCAGCAGCGCCACGACCTCGTGGCCCGCGCCGGTCAGCCGCTCGGAGACCGCGGAGCCGATGTAGCCGGTGGCGCCCAGCAGCAGAACCTTCATCTCACCCTCCATGTCGAACATTTCAATGTCGAACTGTGCGATGGTAAGACGTTAAACCCGCCCAGATCGCGATGTCAAACAGTTCGATGCTTAAATGTTTGAGGTAGAGTCGGCCCCATGAAGGACGCCGTGGATCTCATCACCGAGCAGTGGAAGAACGTCCGCCCCGACCTCGACCCCTCCCCGATGGGCGTCGTCGGTCGCGTCTCCAGGGCGTCCCGCCTGCTCGAACGCGGCGTCAAGGAGTACTTCAACTCCCGCGGCGTCGAGCCCTGGGAGTTCGACGTCATGGCCACGCTGCTGCGCTCGGGCCCGAGCCACACCCTCTGCGCCAAGGATCTCCTCGGCTCCGCCATGGTCAGCTCCGCCGCCCTCACCCACCGCGTGGACCGCCTGGTCGAACGCGGCCTCGTCAAGCGCTGGACCTGCCCCGACAACCGCAGGCAGGTCCAGATCACGCTGACCGAGGAGGGCGCCGCGCTGACCCACGACCTCATCCGGGGCCACCTCGGCCGCGAGGACGAGCTCATCTCCGCCCTGACCCCCGAGGAGCGCGACCTCCTCGCCGGCCTCCTCCGCAAGCTGCTCCACTCCCTCGGCGACACGGACCTGTAGACCTCCGCAGGCCTCTCCGGGGTCTCTGTGATCTCCGGGGTCTCCGTGATCTCCGGGCCGGGCCTCCGGCTTCCCGCGTGCCGCCGTTTCCCGCCGCCCCTTCCGTACGGCGGGCTCGCGTACGGCGGGCTCGCGTACGGCGGGCTCCGGTGCGGCCGGCGCCGGCGGCCACTCCGAGGTGGGCGGAGCGCCCCCGAGGCGGAGCCGGGCGGGGTTGCGGGGGACGGGGAGGCCGCCCCCGCCGGGTGCGGCAAGGTCGGCGGGGCGCCAGCCGTACGAACGAGGAGGCGGCGCGGGCGGGCGGTTTGCCTTGACGCCGGTGTCAGGGTCCTAGCATCACGGCCTGCTGACGGACGGCGGATTCCGGCGTGGGCCGGGGATCGGGGATTGGCGATGAAGTTCGGGATCAGTTACGGGACGCCGTATTTCGGGGTCGATCCGGACCGGATGGCGGCGTTCGCGCGGCTGGCGGAGGAGTGCGGGTTCGAGTCGCTGTACATGCCCGAGCACGTCGCGCTGTATCCCGGCGCGAAGCTCGGGGCGTACGAGATGCCGCCCGCCCTGCCGTACGCCGACCCGCTCGACTGCCTGGCGTTCGTCGCGGCGGCCACGGAGCGGCTCCTGCTCGGCACCGGGGTGCTGCTGCTGCCGTACCACCACCCCGTGACCCTCGCCAAGCGCCTGGCCACCGTCGACCTGCTGTCCAAGGGGCGGATGCGGCTGCTGACCGTCGGGATCGGCGCGCTGCCCGGCGAGGCGGCGGCGGTGGGCGTCGACTTCGCCACGCGCGGGCGCCGTACGGACGAGGCGATCGACGTGCTGCGCCTGCTCTGGGCCGGGGACGAGGACGGCGTCGGCCACGACGGGGAGTTCTTCTCCTTCGAGAACCTGGTCAGCTTCCCCAAGCCGTACCGGGCCACCTCCCTGCCCATCCACGTCGGCGGGTCCAGCGCGGCGGCGGCCCGCCGGGCGGGCGAGCGCGGCGACGGCTACTTCCCCGGCGGCTCCCTCACCCCCGCCGAGCGCGCCCGCCAGTGGGAGCTGGCCCGCGCCGCCGCCGCCGAGTCCGGCCGCGACCCGGACGCCCTGGAGTACACCCGCTTCGGCTCCCTCGACATGACCCCCGAGCGGGTCGAGGAACTGGCCGCCGAGGGCGTGACCCGCCTCGTCGTCAACACCGCCGCCACCGACCCCGCCGAACAGCGCGCGGAGCTGGAGTCCTTCGCCGAGCGCCACGCCCTCCTCTGACGCCCTCCGCCGGCGGGAGCGGACGCACGTCCTCTCCCGCTTCCCGCCGTACGGCCGGCGTCGGTCCGCCGTGAACCCCGGAAACCCCGGGAACCCGGCCGTGGTGCCGGCCGTGCGGGAACCCGGGGGGCGGGAGGACGACCACGTCCGGCTCCCGGTGGGGCCGGGAGCCGGACGGTTCAGGCGCTACTGGGTGACGACGAGCTCACACGACGGGGTCCAGCCCGCGGACGAGCCGACCTGCAGGGAGTAACGGCCCGCGGGGAGCTGGCCGGGAGAGACCCAGCTCAGGAACTGCCCGTTCTGCAGCCTCCCGTGCTGGCTGTAGACCTCCACCCCGGCCACGTTCCTGATGCGGAAGGTCGCGGAGGAGACGGAGCCGGTGCTGTCGGGCGTCGCGCCGAGCGTGGTGCTGGAGGCAGCGGTCGTCGTGACGGGCCCGGCCGAGGAGCCGTTCTTGTTGAAGCAGAACTGGAAGCCCGCGTACGGGCCGCTGGAGACGCGCAGCGCCTTGGGCACGCCGGGGATCTGCGGTACCGGGGCCGACGCCGGGTCCAGCGTCAGGACGAGCTCAGGGGCGGGGCCGAACAGCTTGCCGGACTTCGGGTCGGTCTCCGACTCGGCCGGCACGCGGATCCCCAGCGGAAGGGTGTAGTCGGAGCCGTACGTCTTCCCCAGGACGTCCTGGACCGCGCCGGTGACGTCGAACGACAGGTCGCCCGCCGGGCACGCCGCGCCGCCGCCCGCCCCCGAGGACTGGGTGCCGAACGACCGGATCCAGGTCGGCTGGGTGTTCCAGGAGTAACCCACGGTGTCCTGTGTCATGCCCAGTTCGACGGGCCGGGGGACGCAGTCGGCGGCGGAGTTCTGCCTGAGCCGCAGGGTGGCTCCGAGCACCTTCCGGTCACGCAGCCCGCTGAGGCTGTAGATCATGTAGGACCTGGTCAGCCGGGCGGTCCCGGCGGGGTCGCGCATCCCCGCGGTCAGCCCGCCCGGGACGTCGAAGAGCGCTCCGGCCCGGTTCTGGACATAGGTGGTGGTCCTGTAGGGCTTGAGCGTCACCGGCGCCTCCTCGGCGGCCTGGGCCGCCGCGGGCACCGCGAGACCTCCCGCCCCCAGAGCGAGCATCGCCAGCGGAACCGCCGCCGCCCGCCGCCGCCAAGTCCCCAGCATCCCATTCAGCATCTGTCATCCCCTTCACGCATTTCAGCTACGTGAGCAAGTGCAGCGCACCCACCCCGCCGCCGTCACGGGCGAGCGCCGCCTCGTAAGGGGTCCGTCATATTTTTCGACGGACCGAAATAGCCTTTAGAAACAGCCCAAGTCCGGCGTAAGCGAAGCTCGCGGCCCGGTCCCTAGACGGAGGCCGCGGCGCGAGCCGCTCATACTGAGCGGGAGAGCCGGCGCGTGGCCGAAGGACCGTGAGACGGCGGCCGCGCGGGGCCGTGAGACGGCAGGTCGCGCGGCGCCGTACGGGAGCCGTCGGCGGAAGCGGGGAGACACGGGGGTAACGTTCCGGGGTGGACGTGGACGGGTTCAGGGGGTTGCTCTCCGAGGAGGGGGCGCGGGCGCTGGCGGAGGCCGCCGAGGTGCTCGCCGCGAACGCGGACCCGGTGGCGGCCGCGACGGCGCTGCGCAGGTCGTACGGCCCGGAGCTGACGGGGGCGGCGCTCACGATGGCGCGGCTGCGGGAGCGGGGGCGGGCCAAGTTCGGGGATGACGCGGAGCGGATGTTCTTCACGCCGCACGGGCTGGAGCAGTCCACGCGGCGGAGCGTGGCCGAGCACCGCGCCCGCAGGTTCGCCCGCCTCGCCGCCGCCCCCCGGCCCGCCGGCCCGGCCGGCCCGGCCGGCCCCGGCCGAGCGGCGGGCGTGGAGCCCGCGGCCCGCTCCGGCGCGGAGGACGCCGCCGGTGCCGTACCCGGGAACGGGCTGCGGGTCGCCGAGGGCGGGTGCGGCATCGGCGGGGACCTGATCGCGCTGGCGCGGGCCGGGTTCGAGGTGGACGCCGTGGATCTCGACCCGCTCACCGTGGAGGTGGCGCGGGCGAACGCGCACGCGCTCGGCCTCGCCGGCCGGGTCACGGTGAACGTCGGAGACGCCGCCTCGCTCGACCCCGCCGCCTACGACGCGTTCTTCGCCGACCCGGCGCGGCGCGCGGGCACCGGCCGGCGAATATTCGACCCGGCCTCGTACTCACCCCCGTTCGACCGGATCGTGGAGATGGCCTCGGCCGCGCCCGCCGCGTGCGTGAAGGTCGCCCCCGGCATCCCCCACGAGCTGGTCCCCGAGGGCGCCGGCGCCGAATGGGTCTCCGACCGGGGCGAGGTCAAGGAGGCCGCGCTCTGGTTCGGGGAGCTGGCCGACGGCGTACGGCGGCGCGCGACCCTCCTCCCCGGCGGCCACACGCTGACCCCCTCGGCGGACGCGCCCCCGCCCACCGGGGACCCGGGGCGGTACCTCTACGAGCCCGACGGGGCCGTGATCCGCGCGCACCTGGTCGCCGAGGTCGCCGCCGAGGTCGGGGGACGGCTGCTCGACCCGCGCGTCGCCTACATCTCCTCCGACACGCTCGCGGACACCCCCTGGGCGAGCGCGTACGAGGTGCTGGACGTCCTGCCGTTCTCGCTGAAGCGGCTGCGCGCGGCGCTGCGCGAGCGCGGCACCGGCCCCGTGACGATCAAGAAGCGCGGGTCCGCGGTGGACGTGGAACGGCTGCGCAAGGACCTCCGGCTGACCGGCGAGCACCCCGCCACGGTCGTGCTCACCCGGATCGGAGCGCGGCCGTACGCGCTGATCTGCGCCGCTACCCCGCACCCGGCCCGTTCACACTCCTGATTCGCCGCAACCCGAGACGCGGAGTCACCGAGTCATTACAGTTAGTGCTTCGTTGGGCCAGCACCGGCCCACCCTGAGTCGGTGAGGATCGCATCGGTGGATCACTCCAATCACACCCTCCTCAACGCGGGCAGTCAGACCCAGGTCTCCGACCGGATGCGCGAACTCCTCGCGCGCGCCGCGCAGGACCACGTGTACGAGCAGCGAACCCAGGGCGCCGTTCTCGACGAGATCCGGCAGCGCCTGGAGGGCATGGAGTGGCTGCTCCGCGAGGTGCGCGAACGCGAGCTCGGCGGGCTCAGCGGCAGCGTCGAGGCGGTGGCGGGCCGGATCGACGACCTGTCCAGCAGGCCGCCGGAGTGGGCCGAGGGGCTGGCCCAGCACGTCGAGGCCGTGGGCGACCGCGTGGACAGTGTCGGCGACCGGGTCGAGAACGTCAGCGAGCGCGTCAAGCCCGTCTCTGAGCTGCCGAGCCTGTGGGCGGACGTCGGGTCGGTGTCCGAGAGCGTGGACGAGGCGCTCGGCCGGCTCCAGGCGCTCATCGACAGCAGCACCGCCACCGCCGCGCAGCTCGCCGAGGTGACCAAGCGGCTGGACCGGCTCGGCGGCAACATGGAGGCCGCCGCGGGCCGCTTCACCCGCCTGGACCGGTCGCTCGCGGAGCTGGCCCGCCGCACCGAGCAGCTCGAGGCGTCCGTGCAGGACCTCGGCACCGGCCAGCGCGAGCTGGGCGAGCGGGTGGACCGGACGGTCGCCGGGGCCGCCGCGGAGCTGCGCGAGGACATCGGGCGCAACGCCGGCCGCCTGGACGGCGTGACGAGCCGCCTCGACGCGATCAGCGGCCGCCTCGACGGCGTGGAGAGCCGCCTGGGCGGGGTCGAGGGCGCGGTGGACGGCCTGCGGCACGAGACCGAGGAACGGTTCGAGCGGGCCGAGACCCGGTTCGACGCGCAGGACCGGCGGCTCGACGGGCTCGACGGCCGGTTCAGCGGGCTCGACATCCGGTTCGAGGGCATGGACGACCACCTGGAGAACATCGACGACCGCGTCGAGACCGTGAGCCAGCGGGTCAGCCAGCTCCCCGCCACCCTGGAGATCGCCGAGCTGCACCGCCGCCTGCGCGAGCTGTCCGAGAGCCGCCTCGGCGACCTGCACGAGACCCTGCGCGAACTCGCGGAGGGCCGGCTCGCCGATGTCCAGGACAAGCTGGACGCGCTGTCCGGCACCCAGCTCACCGCCATCCACGCGGCGCTGAACGAGCTGGCCGAGGGCGACGTCGGCGACATCCGCGAGCGGCTGCGCGAGCTGTCCGAGACCCAGGTCGCCGACGTCCAGCGGACGCTGGCCGAGCTGACCTCCATCCGCATCGCCGGGATCCAGAAGACCCTCGCCGAGCTGTCGGACACCCGCGTCGCCGAGATCCAGAAGACCCTGGCGGACCTGACCGGCGACCGGCTCACGGAGATCCACGCGGCGCTGGCCGAGCTGCCCGACGCGCGGATCGCCGACATCCAGCGGACGCTGGCCGAGCTGTCCGGCGCGGGGATCGCCGGGCTGCGGGAGGCCCTGGACGAGCTCGCGGGCACGCAGGTCGGCGGCATCCGGGAGACCCTCCGGGAGCTGGCCGAGGGCCGCGTCGGCGACATCGAGACCCGGCTGCGGGAGCTGACCGACACCCAGGTCGGCGAGGTGCAGAAGGTCCTGCGCGAGCTGGCCGAGAACCAGGGCGGCTCCCAGAGCGAGCGCTTCGACGCCCTCGACCGGCGGCTGGGCGAGGCCGTCACCGCCCTCCAGCCCGTCCTCGACGAGGTCCGCGCCCGTCCCGACCGCGACCAGCTCGCCGACCTCCTGGCCAAGAGCAACGAGTCCGTCCACGCCGACGTCACCCGCCGTCTCGGCGCCCTGGAGGAGACCATGCTCGCCCTCGCCGAAGCCCTCCTCCGCCCCACGCGCGGCAAGGACTGACCCCGCCCCCCGAAGACCCCGCCCCCGGAGCCTTCGGCCGCACGCCGTACGGCAGGCGCACGCGTCAGCCGTACGGCGTGTGCGGCCCGGGGCCGGCCGTACGGCGACCGCGGAAGGCACGGGGCGGCGCAGGCCGGCCGCGCACCGCGCGTGCCGTACGGCGGAAGGGCCGGGCGGACCCGGGAGGGCCGGGCGGACCCGGGAGGGCCGGGCGGACCCGGGAGGGTCAGGCGGACTCGGTGCGGACCAGGCCGGACTCGTAGGCGACGACGACGGCCTGGGCGCGGTCGCGCAGGCCCAGCTTGGTGAAGATGCGGCCGATGTGGGTCTTGACCGTCTGCTCGGCGACCACCAGTTCCTCGGCGATCTCGGTGTTCGACAGGCCCCTGGCGATCAGCGAGAGCACCTCCTGCTCGCGCGCGGTGAGCGAGTCCAGCCGCCCGCCCACCATCGACCGCACCGGCCGCCGCCGCGCGAAGTCGCTGATCAGCCGCCGCGTGATCGACGGCGCCAGCAGCGCGTCGCCCGCGGCCACCACCTTCACCGCGTGGATCAGCTCCCCGGCGGAGGCGTCCTTGAGCATGAACCCGCTCGCGCCCGCGGCCAGCGCCTCGTAGACGTATTCGTCCTCGTCGAAGGTGGTCAGCACCAGCACCTTCGGCGGCTCAAGGCCCATCATGATCTCGGCCGTCGCGGTGAGGCCGTCCATGATGGGCATGCGGATGTCCATGACCACGACGTCCGGCCGCAGGGACTCGGCGAGCTGAACCGCCTCCCGGCCGTTCTCCGCCTGGCCGACGACCTCGATCTCACCACCCGCTTGGAGAAGGGCCGCGATCCCGTCGCGGATAAGCGCCTGATCATCCACCAATACGACCCGGATCGTCACGCCAAGACCTTATAGCGGAATCCACGCTTTCACCACGAAGCCGCCGTCGTCGGCCGTGCCGGCCTCCAGCGTGCCGTTGTAGACGGCGACGCGCTCGCGCATGCCGAGGAGCCCGTGTCCCGGCCGCCCGTCGGACAGGCCGCCCTGCCCGTTCCCCGGCCCGTTCACCACGCGCAGGTCCAGCTCCGACGAGCCGTACTCGATCTCGACCACCGCCGGAGCGCCCGGGGCGTGGCGGCGCACGTTGCTCAGCGACTCCTGCACGATCCGGTAGACGGACAGGCCCATGCCCGTGGGCAGCGGCGACGGCGTTCCGATGATCTTGAGTTCGACGTCCATGCCCGTGCCGCGCACCTCGCTGACCAGGTCCTCGATGCGGTCCACGTCCGGCTGCGGCGCGCGCTCGGCCCGCTCGCCGCCCTCGCGCAGCAGCCCCACCAGCCGCCGTGTCTCGGTCAGCGCCTCCCGCGCCGCGCCCCGGATCGTGGTGAACGTCTCCAGCGCCGGCTCGGGCAGCTCCTTGATCCGGTACGGCGCGGCCTCGGCCTGGACCGCGATCACCGACATGTGGTGCGCGACGATGTCGTGCAGTTCGCGCGCGATCCGGGCCCGCTCCTCCAGCACGGCCCGCAGCGTGGCCTCGGACTTGCGCTCCTCCTCGCTCACGGCCAGGCTGCGCTCCGCCGTACGGCGGGCGCGGACGGCGTCGCCGACGACCAGCGGCACGGTCACGAGGGCCACCGCGAGCAGCGCGATGATCGGATCCATGCCGACGGAGGCGGCGCCGGGGAACACGATCCCGCCGACGCTCACGATCCCGATCGCGATCACGGTGCGACGGTCGCACGCCAGCGCGACGACCGTCAGCACGACCACGTAGACGATGCAGGCGCCCGGCGACCAGGGCCAGGCGTCGTGCATGAGGGCGACGAAGTTCTGGACGAACATGCCCGCCGCCGTGATCCGCCAGGCGAGCAGCGGCGCCCGCCAGACCAGCAGCAGCGGCAGGGTCTGCGCCAGCGACACGAGCAGCACGACGAAGGAGTTCTCCGGACCGCGCGAGTGCTCGTCGATCACCGGGAAGTACGCCGCGGCGAACATGCCGAACGTGACCCCGGCCAAGATGATCGCCAGCGCGATGTACACCACCGCGGACCGGGTGAGCCAGGCCGGCAGGACGCTGCGCGGCAGCACGTTCGGCCGCCGCCACAGCGCCCCGGTCACGTCGTCGGCCAGGACCTTCAGATATCCGCGCGTCTCCATGAGTTCGCCCACGCTGCGCAGACTATGCGAGCCATCGCCACCACAGCGTCACACAGTGGGGCCATCCCGAACATACCTCCGGGGTATCAGCGGCGGCGGCCCGGCGTGGCCCTCAGGGGGCGTGGAGCCCCGTCACAGGGTGACGGCGGTGATGGGCAGCGAGGAGTCGGCGGGGATGTCGAGGTGGGACGGGGCGACCCCGGCCGCGACCAGCTCGGAGCCCAGCGCGGCGACCATCGCGCCGTTGTCGGTGCACAGCTTGGGGCGGGGCACGCGCAGCCGGATTCCGGCGGCGTCGCACCGCTCCTGCGCCAGGGCGCGCAGCCGGGAGTTGGCCGCGACGCCGCCGCCGATGAGCAGGTCCTTCACGCCGTGCTCGCGGCAGGCGGCGATCGCCTTGCGCGTGAGCACGTCCACGACCGACTCCTGGAAGGACGCGGCCACGTCGGCCACCGGCACCGGCTCGCCCGAGCGCTCCCGGGCCTCGACCCAGCGAGCCACGGCGGTCTTCAGCCCGGAGAAGCTGAAGTCGAAGGTGCCGTCGTCGTACTTCCCGCGCGGGAAGAAGATCGCCTCGGGAGAGCCCTCGCGGGCGGCGCGGTCGATGTGGGGGCCGCCCGGGAACGGCAGGCCGAGCACCCGCGCCACCTTGTCGAACGCCTCCCCCGCCGCGTCGTCCACGGTCGAGCCGAGCGAGATCACCGAGGTGGCCACGTCGGGCACGAGCAGCAGCGAGGAGTGCCCGCCGGAGACGAGCATGGCGACGCAGGGCTTGGGCAGCGCGCCGTGTTCGAGCTGGTCCACGGCGACGTGGGCGGCCAGGTGGTTGACGCCGTAGAGCGGCTTGCCCAGGCCGAGGGAGTACGCCTTGGCGGCGGCGACCCCGACCAGCAGCGCCCCGGCGAGCCCGGGACCGGCGGTGACGGCGATGGCGTCGACGTCTGCGAACTTCACCCCGGCCTCGGCGAGCGCGCGCTCGACCACCGGGGTCATCGCCTCCAGGTGGGCGCGGGAGGCCACCTCGGGCACGACGCCGCCGAACCGCGCGTGCTCCTCCATGCTGGAGGCGATGGCGTCGGCCAGCAGCGTGTGCCCGCGCACGATGCCGACCCCGGTCTCGTCGCAGGACGTCTCGATGCCGAGCACGAGTGGTTCGTCACGCATCCCGGTTCTCCCCCCGCATCATCACGATCGCGTCGGTTCCGTCGTCGTAGTAGGCCCGGCGCAGCCCGATCTCCCTGAAGCCGAACCGTTCGTACAGCTCGCGCGCCCGCGGGTTGTCGGCCCGCACTTCGAGGAACACCTCGCGCGCGCCGCGGCGGGCGGCCTCGCCGAGGAGCTCGGTGAGCAGGAGGCGGCCCGCGCCCCGGCGCTGGTACGGCGCGGCGACGGCGATGGTCTGGACGTCGCCCTGGTCGGCCGCCGCGAACAGCCCGGCGTATCCCACTATCTCGCCCTCCGGAGTGACCGCGACGACGTAGTGCCGGGTGGGGGCGGCCAGTTCCTCGCGGAACATCCGCTCGCTCCAGGCGTCGGCGGGGAACAGCGCCCGCTCGATCGCCAGCACCGCGGGCACGTCGTCCCCGGTCATCGGGCGCAGGCTGATCACTGCGACACCTTCTTTGGCGCCGCGGGCACCTTCGCGTCGGGCCTGCGCAGGTAGATCGGCCAGGGCGCGTCCAGCTCCCCGCCCGCGCGGAGCCGTTCGACCACCAGGGCCGCCAGCGCCCCCGCCGAGGGGTGCTCGGGCCCTGTGGCGTTGGGGAACGCCTCGGGGTACAGCACCGCGCCCGCCCCGGCCACCGGCTCGTCGGTCGCCACGTCGGCGGGCTTGTCCACCGAGGGGCCGAGGAAACGCGTGCGCGCGTCGCCGTACCGGGCCCAGAAGACCTCCTTGCGGCGGGCGTCGGTGGCCACGGTGAACTGCGTCTCCAGCCCCGTCTCGTGGGCCAGGACGTCGAGCGTGCACACGCCGTACGCCGGGACGCCGAGCGCGGTGGACAGGGCCTGCGCGGTCATCAGGCCGACGCGCAGCCCGGTGTACGGCCCGGGGCCCGTGCCCACGGCTATCGCCGTGAGGTCGGAGCGGTCGGCCCCGGCTTCGGAGAGCACGTGCCCGATGGCGGGGACCAGGAGCTCCCCGTGTCGGCGGGCGTCGATCGTCGTCGCGTCGGCGAGCACCCGGTCCCCGTCGTGCACGGCGACGGTGACCGCGGGCGTCGCGGTGTCAAAGGCCAAGACCAGCACGGATGAGAAGCCTATCCGGCCGCCGGGGTGAGCCCGGTCAGCTTGGCGTAGACGATCACGTTCTCCTTGTACTCATGCCGGGCGCGGTCGAACCCGCCCCCGCACGTGACCAGGCGCAATCCCGGCGCGCTGTAGACCTTCTCGACCGGGAAGCGGTCCTTGTCCACGCTCTCGACCGACTCGACCCGGTAGGAGGCGACCTTGCCGTCGCTGCGGGTGATCCGCAGGGACGCGCCCTTCTTCACCCGCTTGAGGTCGTAGAACACCGCCGGCTCGGTGCGGGTGTCCACGTGCCCGATGATCACCGAGGCGCCCTTGTCACCGGGCACGACGCTGTGCTCGAACCACCCGGCCACCTCCGGCTTCTCGTACGGCGGCAGCTCGATGTCGCCCTCGTCGTCGAAGCCGAGCAGCATCAGCTCGGCGTCCACCTTCAGCGAGGGGATCTCCAGGCGCTCGGGCGCGACCGGCGGCGCGTCGAGCGTGTCGGGGCCGCTGGTGACCGCCCAGAGCAGGCCGCCGGACACGAGCGCGGCGACCGCGATCCTGGCCAGGCCAGGGGAGCCCGGACCCGCCTTCTTGGAGACGTTGCGCGCGCCCGCGGTCTTGGGGCCGCGAAGCAGCGCGACCATCTCAGCCGTTCGCCGCCCTGCGGCGCGCGAACGCGACGCCGACGCCGCCCGCGACGACGATCAGGGCGCCGATGCCCAGCGGGCCGAAGGACATGCCGTCGTCCTCGCCCGCCGCGCCGAGCGCGGTGCCTCCGCCGCCGGCCTTCGGGCCCTTGGTGGGCAGCGGGCCGACGATCTCCAGGTTGGCCTGGCCGGTGTGGTTGGACTCGCAGCGCACCTTGACCTCGTAGGTCTTGGCCTCCAGCGAGGTCTCCAGCTTGGCCACGCCGCGCACGCCCGCCTGCCCCTCGGTGATGGGCTGGAGCGTGACGGTGCCGAACGCGGGTGAGGTGGCGATGCCGCGCAGCGGCTTGCCCACCTCGCGCGGGCACTGGGCCACGATCTCCACGGTCTTGCCCGGGCCCGTCACCGTGCGCGCGGGATTGAGCGTGACCTCGATCTCCTGCCCGGCCGACGCGTAGGCCGCGCCCCCGCCGCCGAGGACCAGGGCCCCCGCCCCGAGCCCCGCGGCAATCGCCTGCTTGAACCTGTGCACCGCCCGCACCCCACTTCGCCGCACGGCAGACACGCGCAAGGAACGCGTGACCTCATCTTAGGAGATCTTTACCTGAACGACGGATCTATAACGAGAGAATGTCCGCCGTGTCGCGAAAGGTCCGCCCACGCCCGCCGATTCCCGGACCTGCCGGGGCGGCGAGCGCGGGGGGACGCGGGAAACGCGGGGGACGCGGATCTCAGAAGGGGAGAGGCGTCCAGCGGGGGCCGACCGGGGTCATGCGGACCTCCCGGACGTCGTCTCCCCCGGGGCCGTCGCCGCCCTCAGCGCCGTCGCCGCCCTCGCCGCCGCCGGCGCGGGAGATCTCGATCTCCAGCCGCTCCTCGGACAGGCCCTCCACCAGGCCGGAGCCCCACTCGACGACCGTGACGGACTCCTCCAGCGAGGCGTCCAGGTCCAGGTCGTCCACCTCGACGTCGCCGCCGAGCCGGTAGGCGTCCACGTGCACCAGCGCGGGCCCGCCGCGCAGCGACGGGTGGACGCGGGCGATCACGAACGTCGGGGACGTGATCGGCCCGCGCACCTTCAGGCCCTCCGCCAGGCCCTGCGTGAACGTGGTCTTGCCCGCGCCCAGCGACCCGGACAGCACCAGCAGGTCCCCGGCGCGCGCGGCCTCGCCGACCCGCCGGCCGAGGTCCTGCATGTCCGCCACCGTCGGCACGCGGAACACGCGCGCCTCTCCGTGCCCCGGGCTCATGCCGTACGCCTCTCGGGGGCGAGCCGCCACGCGCGGGACACCAGGTCGCGCAGGGCGTCGTTGACCACGCCCGGCTGTTCGAGCTGGACCAGGTGGGAGGCGCCCGCGACCTCGATGAGCTGGCTGCGGGGCAGGCTGTCGGCGATGGCCTTGCTGTGGTCCGGCGGCGTCAGCCAGTCCTCGCCGCCGACGAGCACGGTGACCGGGATGCGTTCGAGCACGGGCAGCGCGCTCAGCTTGTCGTGCGACATCAGCGCCGGGTAGAAGTCGGCGATCACGTCGATCGGGGTGGACCTGATCATCGTCTCGGCGAAGTCCACCACGGTCGGGCTGATGTTCTTGGAGTCGCCGAACGCCAGGTGGCGCAGCGCCAGGAAGGCCACGTCGTTGCCCAGGCGGCGGCTCGGCTCGACCAGGTCGGGGCGGCGGCCCAGCGCGCGGACGGTGGGCGGCAGGGCCTTGTGCACGAGCTTGGCGAACATCGCGGGCAGGCCCAGGGTGATCTCGGCGAGCTTGCCCGCGGACGTGGCGATCAGCGCGACGCCGCGGACCCGCTCCTCGAACACCTCCGGGTGCCGGTCGGCCAGCGCCATGATCGTCATGCCGCCCATGGAGTGGCCCACGAGCACCACCGGCCCGGGCGCCACGGCCTGGATCACCTCGTACAGGTCATCGCCGAGGCGGTCCACCGTGCAGTCCTCGCGGGAGCACCGGTCCGAGTGCCCGTGACAGCGCTGGTCCCAGAACACCAGGCGGTGCTCCTTGCGCAGCTCACGCCGCTGGTAGTGCCAGGAGTCCAGGTTCAGGGTGTAGCCGTGGCAGAAGACGACGGTCACCGGGGCGTCCTCCGGCCCGTCGACCTCCACGTGCAGGCCGACCCCGTCGGAGGTCGTCACGGTCTGCGCGCGCCCGCGCAGCTCGCCGAACGGCTCGTTGGCCTCCAGGTCCGGGCGCAGGCGTATCCGGCCCACGGCGTACCTCTTGACGGCGACTCCCGCCGCGACACCGGCCGAGGCGGCTCCGACGATCGCCCCCGCTATACCGACCTTCCGCCGTCTCGTCATCGCTGCTCCCACCTTCACACGTACACGCGCGGAACACGCGCACCGATCCTCGTCACGATCTCATGAGTGATGGTGCCGAGCGCGTCGGCCCACTCTTGCAGGGTCGGCTCCCCCGCGTCACCCGGTCCGAACAGGGTCACGACGTCCCCGGCGCGCACCGGGTCGTCGCCCACGTCGATCACGAACTGGTCCATGCACACCCGCCCGGCCACGCGCCGCCGTACGCCCGCGGCCAGCACCTCGCACGTGTTGGTGGCGTGGCGCATGATCCCGTCGGCGTATCCGAGGGGGATGAGGGCCAGGGTGGTCTCGCGGTCGGTGACGTACTGGTGGCCGTAGGAGACGCCGCTGCCCGCGGGGACCCGCTTGGCCATCGCGACCTGCGCCTTCAGCGTCATCGCCTGGCGCAGCCCGAAGTCGCCGAGCTCCGGGATGGGGCTCAGGCCGAACGCGGCGATGCCGGGCCTGACCATGTCGTAGCGCGCCTGCGGGACGGTCAGCGTGGCGGCCGAGTTGGCGAAGTGCCGGATGACGTGGCTGCCGACCCCGGCGTCGTCGGCGATCTTCAGCGCCTCCTCGAACAGGTCGAGCTGGCTCTGGATCGAGCCGTCGCCGGGGATGTCGGCGCAGGCGAAGTGCGACCAGACGCCGACGACGTCGATGACGCCCTCGGCGCGCGCCTTGAGCGCGTGGTCCACGAGGGTGGGCCAGTCGGCCGCGGTCGCTCCCCCGCGCGAGATGCCGGTGTCGGCCTTGAGGTGCACCTTGGCGACCCTGCCGGTGCGGCGGGCCGCGGCGGCGATCTCGTCGACCAGCCAGATCGCGCCGGCGGAGAGCTCGACGTCCTGGGTCACGGCCTCGTCGAGCGGCTCTCCGGGGGGGATGATCCACGCGAGGATGGGCGCCTCCACGAACGCGGCGCGCAGCTCCAGCGCCTCGCGGACGTAGGCCACCCCGAGCCGCCCGGCGCCGCCCTGGAGCGCGGCGTGGGCGCAGCGGACCAGACCGTGCCCGTAGGCGTCCGCCTTGACGGCCACCATCATCTCCGCCCCCGGCGCGTGGTCGCGCAGCAGAGCGACGTTGTGCCTGATCGCGGACAGATCCACGACGGCTTGCGACGGGTGGTTCATACCTTCCAGTCTCGCAGGGTCACCGGCCTGCCGTGTCCGGGAACACCCGCGGCTCCCCCGAATTACGTAGTCCCCCGGACCCCCGCGCCTCCCGATCCGCACCCCTGCCGACCTCCCGAAAGCCTCTTTTCCTCGCATTGCCCCCACCCGCCCCGCCACCGGCTCCCGCGAGCCCTCCACGCCTCCGCCCGCACCGTCTCACCCCCGCTCATCGGGGCGAGTTATCCACAGAACGGGGTTCGGGTGGGATGAGGTGGCCCGCCGGGGCGCATCGTGGATCCCGGCGGGACGCGGGTGGCGCGTTCCACGGCCGGAGGGGGCGCGATGTCAGGGGATCAGCGAGCGGAAGGCCTCGGGCAGGCGGGCGATGACGTCCTCCGCCGAGATGGGGCTCTCGCCGTACGGCAGGCCGGCGGGCGCGCCGGTCGCGGCGCGGCGGGCGGCGAGACCGTGCAGGTAGGCCGCGGCCGACGCGGCGTCGTAGCAGCTCAGGCCGCCGGCCAGGAGCGCGCCCGCCAGGCCGGACAGCACGTCGCCGGTGCCGCCCGTGGCCAGCCACGGGGTCCCGGTGGGGTTGACCCTGACGGGCCGGTCCACCTCGGCGATCAGCGTCGTCGAGCCCTTGAGCAGCACGGTCACGCCCAGTTCCTCGGCCGCGCGCCGGGCGTGCTCCAGCCGCCGCGCCTCGATCCGCTCCCGGGGCACCCCGAGCAGCCGCGACAGCTCCCCCGCGTGGGGCGTGATGAGCGTCGGCGCCGTCCGCCGGAGCAGCGCGCGGTCGCGGGAGGCCAGGGTGATCCCGTCGGCGTCGATCAGCGCGGGCACGTCGCTCTTCAGCAGGGCCGCGGCGATCCGGTGCGACTCCTCGCCCGTGCCCAGGCCGGGCCCGACCACCCAGGCCTGCACCCGCCCGACCTTGGCGGGGTCGTCGATCGTCGTCACGGCCTCCGGCCAGCGCGCCCGGACCAGCCCGATGGGCTCCTCCGGGCCCAGATAGCGCACCATGCCCGCGCCGCCCCGCACCGCGCCGCCCACCGCCAGCACCGCCGCCCCGGTGAACAGGTGGCTCCCCGCCGCGATGCCCACGACCCCCCGGCGATACTTGTCCGACTCCGGCGCGGGCCGCGGCAGCAGGTCCGCCACGTCCTCGTCCTGGAGCGCGACGACGTCGGGGTCGGGCAGGTCGAGCCCGATGTCCACCAGCTCCACGACCCCGGCGTGGGCGGCGCCGGGATCGACCAGCAGCCCGGTCTTGTGCGCCCCGAACGTCACCGTCACGTCCGCGCGCACGGCCTCGCCCTCGACCTGGCCGGTGCCCGCGTCCACGCCGCTCGGCACGTCCACCGCCACGACCGTCGCGCGCACGTGCCGGGTCTCGCGGGCCAGGCCGGCGTACGGCTCCCGCAGGGCGCCCTTGCCGCCGATGCCCACCAGGCCGTCGATCACCAGGTCGGCGCGGGCCAGCGCGCTCGCGTCGCTCACCCGCCCGCCGGCCGCGCGCAGCGCCGCCAGCCCGCCCTCGTGGGTCCTCGATCCGGCGAGCACGGCCTCCACCCGGGCTCCGCGCCGCGCCAGCCGTTCCCCGGCGTACAACGCGTCGCCGCCGTTGTCGCCGCTGCCCACCAGGAGCACCACGCGGGAGCCGTACACCCTCCCGAGCAGGCGGGCGCAGGTGGCGGCGAGCCCGGCGGCGGCGCGCCCCATCAGCGTGCCCTCGGGGAGCCTGGCCATCTGCACGCGCTCCGCGTCGCGCACCTTGCCCACGTCGTAGGCGGTTCTCATGGAGTCTCCGCTCCTCCTTCCGCGATCACGTACGCGACGGCGACGCCCCCGTCATGGCTGAGCGACAGGTGCCAGCGGGCCACGCCGCGCTCGGCGGCGACCCGGGCCACGGCCCCGCTCACGGCCAGTTCCGGCCGCCCGTGCTCGCCCACCCGCACCTCGGCGTCGAGGTGCCGCAGTCCCGGGGGCGCGCCGAGGGCCTTGGCCACGGCCTCCTTCGCGGCGAACCGCGCCGCCAGCGATCGGGCGGGCAGCCCCCGCTCCCCCTCGGTGAACAACCGCGCGGCCAGGCTCGGAGTGCGCTCCAGCGAGGCCCGGAACCGCTCGATGTCCACGACGTCCACTCCGATGCCCACGATCACCGTCCTAGGTTGTCATGCCATACCCCGACCCCGCCCCCCGTACCTCCACCCCCCGGCGGGCGAAGGGGCGCGCGGGGCGGTGGACGAGGTCCTGGGGGAGGCCGGGAACGGCGAAGTCCCCGGCCGGGAACGGCGAAGTCCCCCGGACGGGGTCGCCGGGGGACTTCGGGAGGGGGCTCGCGGCCGGGGGCCGCCGGGCGCCGCCGGGGTCAGAAGCCGCCGCGGTGCCAGGGGCCCCAGATCGCGAAGGTGAGGCCCTTCCTGGACTGGACGTTGACGTAGAGGGTGTGGCCGTCGGGGCCGAAGGTGGAGCCGGCGAACTCGGCGCCGGCGTCGCCGTCGACCGGGGCCAGGCGGGCGAAGTCGAAGATCTCGCCGCGCCGGGTCAGGCCGCGCAGGAAGTTGTCGCCGTCGCCGTCCTCGCAGAGCACGAGCGTGCCGCGCGGGCTGGCGGTGACGTTGTCGGGCAGGTCGAGCACGGCCGAGCCCGGCGACTCGAACACCAGCCGCAGGCGGCGCCGGTGCGGCTCGTAGGCCCAGACCTGGCCGCGGCCGTCGCCGAAGCCGTCGGGGGCCGAGTCGCCCGCGGCGGTGGCGCCGCCCTGCGTGGAGACGAAGTAGATCGTGCCGTGGTGGTAGATCGCGCCCTCGAGGCGGGAGAAGAGCGCGCCGCCCTTGTCACGGCCCTGCTTGCCGACGGCCTGGATGGCGAAGTCGTTGCTCGGCGTGCCGGTGAACTCCGGGTCCGGGTCCTCGATGTCCACCCAGGTGACGTCGTAGGTGGCGCCCTTGGGCTGGCCGGCGGACAGGTCCTTGTTGGGCGCGCCCTTGACCGCCAGCATCTGCAGCCGGCCGCCGTCCAGGAGCCTGCCCGCCCGCAGCGGGTGCTTCGGCGGGAGGTAGCGGTAGAAGCCGGAGGCGAAGCCGAAGTTGTCCTCGGTCATGTAGACCGCGCCCTCGACGGGCTCGAACGCCGCCGACTCGTGCGCGAACCGGCCGGCCGAGCGGATCGGCGCGGGAGCGGCCACCTGGCCGTTCGCGTGCCTGTTGGTCGCCGGGACCTCGAAGAGGTAGCCGTGCTTCCGCGTCAGCTTGGAGTTGTCGCCGCCGGAGAAGTCGTTGCCCACGTCGGGGCCGTTGACGGTCTCCTCGCAGGTGACCCAGGAGCCCCACGGCATCGGGCCGCCGGAGCAGTTCATGATGGTGCCGGTCAGGCTGGGGTTGGCGCTGATCAGCCTGCCGTAGCGGTCCACGACGAGGGTCGCGGTGCCGCCGCCGGCCATCGGGTCGTACGCCTTGGAGACGTCGCCGAACGCGCCGACCGGGCCGTTGACCTCGTGGTTGCGCACGAGCACGGTGGTGCCGTGGCGGCCGCGGAAGGCGGCCATGCCGTCGTGCTTGCCCGGGACCGTGGAGCCGTCGCTGAACTTGCTCCCCGCCTCGTTGAAGCTGCGGTACTGGAAGCCCTCCGGGAGGTGGAGCCGCACGGCTCCGTCGCGGGCGTCGGGGACGGGGACGAGGGGCCCGTAACCCCCGCCGGGACGGCGCTGACCGGTGTCCGCCATGGCGGTGAGGCCGTGGAAGGGCCCGCCCGCGAGGCCGGCGGCCCCGACGACGGTGGCGCTGCGGGCGAGGAAACGGCGTCGATCCACCGTGCACTCCTTATGTTCAAGCGTGATTCAGCGGTCGTTAACCAACTGGTCACAGGAAATCGCTTCGGAGCACCCTAACTGCGCCATCCACCCCAAATCCAGACACACAACGCCTCATTCCTGGAACCCCTCACACCTACCACCAGAACACCCCAGATCATGACGAAGGCGCCGCGCCCCTCCGAGGGGGGACGCGGCGCCTCGCGCTCAGGTCCTGCGGCCGGCCCGCGGCGCTACTCGACGGTGACGGACTTGGCGAGGTTGCGCGGCTGGTCCACGTCGTGGCCCTTGGCGCTGGCCAGCTCGCAGGCGAAGACCTGGAGCGGCACCGTGGACACGAGCGGCTGGAGCAGGGTCGGCACCGCCGGGATCCGGATGATCGTGTCGGCGTACGGACGGACGTCCTCGTCACCCTCCTCGGCGATGACGATCGTCTTGGCGCCGCGCGCCCGGATCTCCTGGATGTTGGAGACGATCTTGTCGTGGATGACCCGCTGCCCCGTGGGCGACGGCACCATGACCACGACCGGCAGGTCCTGCTCGATCAGCGCGATCGGCCCGTGCTTGAGCTCGCCCGCCGCGAAGCCCTCGGCGTGCATGTACGCCAGCTCCTTGAGCTTGAGCGCGCCCTCCAGCGCCACCGGGAAGCCCACGTGGCGGCCGAGGAAGAGCACGCAGCGCTCGCCCGCCAGGGACCGCGCCAGCTCGCGCACCGGCTCGACCGTGGACAGCACCTCCTCGACCTTGCCCGGCATCTGCTCGAGCTGGTCGAGGATCTCCTTCACCTCGTCGCCGAACTTCACCCCGCGCACCTGGGCGAGATAGAGCCCGACCAGGTAGCAGGCCACGAGCTGGGTCAGGAACGCCTTGGTCGAGGCCACCGCGACCTCGGGCCCGGCGTGGGTGTAGACGACGGCGTCGCTCTCGCGCGGGATCGTCGAACCGTTGACGTTGCAGATCGCGAGCACCTTGGAGCGCTGGCCGCGGGCGTGCCGCACGGCCATCAGCGTGTCCATCGTCTCGCCGGACTGGGAGATGACGACGACGAGCGTGTCGCGGGTCAGGATCGGGTCGCGGTAGCGGAACTCGCTGGCCAGCTCCACCTCGCAGGGGATCGCCGCCCAGTGCTCGATGGCGTACTTGGCGATCAGGCCCGCGTGGTAGGACGTGCCGCACGCCACCACGATGATCTTGTCCACGTCGCGGAGGTCCTGGTCGGACAGGCGCATCTCGTCGAGCACCAGGCGGCCCTCGGCGTCGATGCGGCCCAGCAGCGTGTCCGCGACGGCGCGCGGCTGCTCGGCGATCTCCTTGAGCATGAAGTAGTCGAAGCCGCCCTTCTCGGCGGCCGAGGCGTCCCAGTCGACCGTGAACTCCTTGGTCTCGGCCGGGTTTCCGTCGAAGTCGGTGATCGTGATCGACTCGCGGCGCAGCTCGACCACCTGGTCCTGGCCCAGCTCGATCGCCTCGCGCGTGTGCGCGATGAACGCGGCGACGTCGGAGCCCAGGAAGTTCTCGCCGTCCCCGCGCCCCACGACGAGCGGGGAGTTGCGGCGCGCGCCCACGACCACGTCGGGGTCGTCGATCTGCACGGCGAGCAGCGTGAAGGCGCCCTCCAGGCGGCGGCACACGCGCCGCATCGCCTCGGCCAGGTCGTTCCCGGCCTCGGGCAGCGCGTCCTCCAGCAGGTGCGCGACCGTCTCGGTGTCGGTCTCCGAGAGCAGCTTGTGGCCGCGCTCCTCCAGCTCGGCGCGCAGGGCCGCGAAGTTCTCGATGATGCCGTTGTGGATGACGGCGACGCGGTCCTTGCAGTCGGTGTGCGGGTGCGCGTTGCGGTCGTTCGGCGGGCCGTGCGTGGCCCACCGCGTGTGCCCGATCCCCACCGACGACGCCGGGAGGGGGCGCTCCCGCAGCGCCTCGCGCAGGTTCACCAGCTTGCCGGCGCGCTTCTCGGTCTTCAGGCCCTCCTCGGTCAGCAGGGCGACCCCCGCCGAGTCGTAGCCCCGGTATTCCAGCCTGGCCAGGCCTTCGATCACGACGTCCAGTGCCTGCCGGTCGCCGACGTACCCCACGATTCCGCACATGGGTGACAGAGTATCCGCTCGCGGTGTGCTCCCCCTGCCCGTGCGGGGTATCGGCACAACCCCGGCTCCTCGCGCGACCTGGGCTTTCTCCGCGCGAAACGCCTATCGCCGCGACCGCCGCGCGTGACCGGGCACCGCCCGCCGCGTGTCGGCTACCGGCCGGTCACTAGAGTTCGGCGCATGAAGAACGGCTGGGGGCAGACGCCTAACCCGTACGTCGAGCTGACGCGCGAGCAGTGGCAGGCGCTGCGGCGCAACACGCCGCTGACCCTCACCGCCGAGGAGCTGGAGGAGCTGCGCGGGATCGACGACCCGATCGACCTGTCGGAGGTGACCGACGTCTACCTCCCGCTGACGCGGCTGCTCAACCTGCACTTCAGCGGCTCCCGCGCCCGCAACGCCGCCCTCGGCACGTTCCTCTGCGACGACACGGGGCCCGCGCCGTACATCGTCGGCATCGCGGGCAGCGTCGCCGTCGGCAAGTCCACCACCGCGCGGCTGCTGCACACGCTGCTCGCCCGGTGGCCCGAGCATCCGCACGTCGAGCTGGTCACCACCGACGGCTTCCTCTACCCGAACGCGGTGCTCGAGGAGCGCGGCATCATGCACCGCAAGGGCTTCCCCGAGAGCTACGACCGGCGCGCGCTCGTGCGGTTCGTGTCCCAGGTCAAGGCCGGCGTGCCCGAGGTCTCGGCGCCGGTCTACTCCCACCTGGAGTACGACATCGTGCCCGGCGAGCGGCAGGTCGTGCGCAAGCCGGACATCCTCCTGCTGGAGGGGCTGAACGTGCTCCAGCCCGCGCCGATGAACTCCCTCGCCGTCTTCGACTTCTTCGACTTCTCGATCTACGTGGACGCGAAGACCGAGCACATCCGCGAGTGGTATCTCAACCGGTTCCACTCGCTGCGCCGCACGGCCTTCAACAACCCGCGCTCGCCCTTCCACTACCTGGCGAGCCTGCCGGACGAGCAGGCCACCGAGTTCGCGCGCGGGGTCTGGCGCGACATCAACGAGGCGAACCTCATCACCAACATCCAGCCGACCCGCGCCCGCGCCAGCCTCATCCTCCACAAGGGCCACGACCACTCCATCCGCAAGATCTCCCTCCGCCGCACATGACACCGCACCTGGGCCCCGGGAAGCCTCGCCGAACCGCGTTCTGTGGATAACCCCGGCGGGCGAGGGCGCGCGGCGGGGGTTCGCCGGCGGCCCGGAGCGAGGCGGTAAGGTTCCCGGCGTGCTTCACGTGCGTGTTGTGTCTCCCGCCGACCGGACCGGGGAGGTCGAGGAGGCGCTGCTCGACTGCCCGGCGGTGACGAACGTCGCGGTGCTCCCCGGCGCCGCGCGGCGGCCCAGCGGCGACCTCGTGCTGTGCGACGTGGCCAGGGAGGGCGCGAACGCCGTGCTCGACACCCTCCGGGGCCTGGGCCTGGAGGAGAACGGGTCGATCGCCGTCGAGCGCGTGGACCTGTCGGTGTCCAGGGGCGCCGAGGAGGCGCAGCGGGCGGCGCCCGGGTACGGCGACGACGCCGTGATCTGGGAGGAGCTGGACCGGCGCACGATCGAGGAGACGCGCGTCACCTGGGCGTACCTGGCCTTCCTCGCGATCGCCACCCAGATCGCCGCGATCGGCGTCCTCGTCCCCTCCACGATCCTCATCGTCGGCGCGATGGTGCTCGGGCCGGAGTTCGGCGCCGTCTCGGCGATCTGCTTCGGGCTGCTGCGCCGGGACTGGCCCCGGATCGCCGCCGCCGCGCGCACGCTCGTGATCGGGTTCGCCGCCGCGATCGCCGTCACGTTCCTGTGCGCGATCGTCAGCCGCTGGCTGGGCTGGATCGACCCGAGCTGGCTCGACCTGAACAAGGAGATGGAGTTCATCGTCAAGCCCGACCGCTGGTCGTTCATCGTGGCGCTGCTCGCGGGCACGGCCGGCGTGCTCTCGATCACCGCCGGGAGGTCCTCGGCGCTGGTCGGCGTCTTCATCTCGGTCACCACCGTCCCCGCCGCGGGCAACATCGCCGTCGGCCTGGCCCTGAGCCACCTCGGCGAGGTCTGGGGCTCACTGGCCCAGCTCGGCGTCAACCTGGCGGGCATGATCCTGGCCGGCACCGCCACCCTCGCCGTCCAGCGCGTCGCCTGGCGCAAGTACGGCTTCCGCCTGCCCGGCCCCACCCGCCGCTCGGTCACGGGCCCCCGCCGGGAGCCGTGACCCGCGACCTGGGCGCGGCGGGGTGGAGGTAGCCCCACCGTCTGGAGGACCAGACGGCAGATGCCGTCTGGTCCTTTCGGCATAGATGTAGATAAGTCCACAGACCGATGTCCGGCGAACGGATTAGCGTGAGGCTTTGGAGGCAAAGGGATAACCAGAGAGGAGGCGTCATGCACCCGTGGTTCGCCGAGATGCTCGACGTGGTGCGCGCCGAGGCGCTCGACGACGACGAGACGCAACGCCGCCGGCGGCGCGCGAAACGCGTCAAACGCGCACGCAGCCGGGTCCGCGCCGCTTCGGCGGAGTGACCGGTGCGGGATAGTACGGTGGCGATCATGACGATCCTCGCCACCGAGGGATTGACGCGCCGGTTCCCGAGGGTGACGGCCCTCGACGATCTCACCGTGACGGTCACGCCCGGTGTGACCGGCCTCGTCGGGGCCAACGGAGCGGGCAAGTCCACGCTCATCAAGATCCTGCTCGGCCTCCTCGAACCCACCGGCGGGCGCGCTCAGGTCCTGGGCATGGACGTCGCCACCCGAGCCGAGGACATCCGCCGCCTGGTCGGCTACATGCCCGAGCACGACTGCCTGCCCCCCGACGTCTCCGCCACCGAGTTCGTGGTGCACATGGCGGGCATGTCCGGACTTCCGAAGACCGCCGCCCGCGAGCGCGCCGCCGACACCCTGCGCCACGTCGGCCTCTACGAGGAGCGCTACCGCCCCATGGGCGGCTACTCCACGGGCATGAAGCAGCGGGTCAAGCTCGCGCAGGCCCTGGTCCACGACCCCCGCCTGGTCTTCCTCGACGAGCCCACCAACGGCCTCGACCCGCGCGGCCGCGACGAGATGCTCGACCTGATCCGCCGCATCGGCGGCGAGTTCGGCATCAGCGTGCTGGTCACCTCGCACCTGCTGGGCGAGCTCGAGCGCATCTGCGACAACGTGATCGTCATCGACGGGGGCCGGCTGCTGCGCTCGTCGTCGATCGCCGACTTCACCAGGGCGGCCGCCGCGCTGACCGTCGAGGTCGAGGAGGGCCACGGCCCGCTCGCCGACGCGCTGCGCCGCTCCGGCCAGGAGGTCGCGCTCGACGGGCGCGCCCTGGTCGTGCAGGTCCGCGACGACGGCACCTTCGACGTCGTCCGCGACCAGGTCGCCGAACTGGGCCTGCACCTGGTCCGCATGGAGCACCGGCGCGCCCGCATCGAGGACGTCTTCCGCGGCGAGGAGGCCGTTCATGCACCCTGAGGCCGCCCCCGACATCCGGGGCGTCATCCACGACATCGGCTACCGCCGCTACGACGGCCCGCGCCTGGGCCGGCTGCACGGCTTCGGGACCCTGTTCCTGCACGGGCTGCGCGGCGTCTTCGGGCTGGGCCGTACGGCCAAGGCCAAGGTCATGCCGTTCCTGATGGTCACGATCATGCTGCTGCCCGCGGTGGTCGCGATCGCGGTGATGGCGCTGCTCAAGGAGGCCCCGCTCCCCTACCAGCAGCTCTCCGTCATCATGCAGCCCGTCCTGGCGATCTTCCTGGCGTCGCAGGCGCCCGTGCTCGTGGCCCTGGACCAGCGCTTCCACGTCCTGCCGCTGTACTTCTCGCGGCCGGGCTCGCGGATGGACTACGTGCTGGCGCGCTACTCGGCGATGGCCGCCGCGCTGTTCCTGATCCTGGCGCTCCCGCTGACCGTGGAGTTCGTCGGCGAGCTGCTCGTCGACCCGCCCGGGCCGGTCCACCTCGGCGCCTACCTGAGCTCGATGGCCGGCGCCGTGCTCCTGGCGATCACGCTCGGGGCGCTCGGCCTCGCCGTCGCCGCCGCCACGCACCGGCGCGGCCTCGGCGTCGCCGCGGTCATCGCCGTCTACCTCGTCCTGACCGTCATGTCCGGCGTGCTCCTGGGCGTCTTCATGGCCACGGGCAACGACGACAAGGCCCAGTGGGCCAACCTGATCAACCCGTTCCACCTGGTGGACGCGGTGCGCGCCTGGGCGTTCGGACATCCCCCCGGCGACTTCGCCTACCCCGACGGCCTCGCGGGCGGGCTGATCCCCCTCGGCGCGATGCTGCTGGTGATCGCCGCGTCCCTCGGGCTCCTGGCCGCCCGTTACCGGAAGGTCGGCTCATGACCCTGCCGAGCCAGCCCGCCGTGGCCGCCCCGGCCGCCCCGGCCGGGCCCCACCCCACGACCGTCTACCTCCAGCAGGTCTCCCGCTGGTACGGCAACGTGGTCGCCGTCAACGACGTGACCATGGCCATCGGGCCCGGCGTGACCGGGCTGCTGGGGCCGAACGGCGCGGGCAAGTCCACGCTGCTGCACATGATGGCCGGGTTCCTCGCCCCGTCCTCGGGAGCGGTCACGCTCGGGGCCGAGCGGATCTGGCGCAACCACCAGATCTACCGGTCCATCGGGCTCGTGCCCGAGCGCGAGGCCGTCTACGGGTTCCTCACCGGCTGGCAGTTCGTGCTGGCCAGCGCGAAGCTGCACAAGCTGCCCGCGCCCGAGGCGGCCGCCGAGCGGGCCATGAACCTCGTGGAGATGATGGGCCCGGCCAAGGACCGCCGGGTGGACACCTACTCCAAGGGCATGCGGCAGCGCGTCAAGGTCGCCGCGGCGCTCGTGCACGACCCGGCCGTCCTCCTGCTCGACGAGCCCTTCAACGGCATGGACCCGCGCCAGCGGCTCCACCTCATGGAGCTCGTCCGCGAGATGGGCGCCTCGGGCCGCACCGTCCTGTTCAGCTCGCACATCCTGGAGGAGGTCGAGCGCGTCGCCCAGCACATCGAGGTGCTGGTGGCCGGGCGGCACGCCGCCTCGGGCGACTTCCGCGAGATCCGCAGGCTGATGACCGACCGGCCGCACGTCTTCTTCGTACGGTCGAGCGACGACCGCAGGCTGGCGGCCGCGCTCATCGCCGACCAGGCCGCCGGCGGGGTCTCGCTGGCCGAGGGCGGGCTGGAGGTGCGCGCGCTGGACTTCCGCCGCTTCACCTGGCTGCTCCCGCGCGTCGCCCGCGACGCCGGGGTGCGCCTGTGGCAGGTGTCCCCGGCCGACGAGGACCTGGAGTCGGTGTTCTCCTACCTGATCTCCGGCAACGGCTCCGGCCGCCGTCCGGGCGGGCCTCCGGGTCCGGGAGGGCCTCCCGGTCCGGGCGGGCCCGCCGTACCCCATGCCGACGCTCCCCCCGCCGCCGGTCCGCTGCCGGCCCCGCCCCGCTCCGGAGGCGCCGCGTGAACGCCACCATCGCCGCCGTCACCTACCGGGGCATGATCGGCAGCCGCCGGATCTGGCTGCTGGTCGCGCTGCCGCTGATCATGGTGGGGCTGGCCCTGCTGCTCCGGCTCACGAACCAGGCCGACGAGCAGCTCGCGGTCATCCTCATGCAGCGGTTCGCCGTGGGGGCCCTGCTCCCGCTGATGGGCCTCATCGTCGGCACCGGGGTCATCGCCCGCGAGATCGAGGACGGCGTGATCATCTACATGCTGTCCAAGCCGATCCCGCGCCCGGTGGTGGCCTACACCAAGCTCCTGGTCGCCGTCTCGCTGATGATCGTCTTCGCCGCGATCCCCACGTTCCTGGCCGGCTACCTGATGGTGGGCGCCGAGTCCGGCGTGGCCACCGGGTTCTTCCTGGGCACGGCCGCCGGCGGGATCGCCTACGCCGCGGTCTTCCTGCTGATCAGCGTGCTCACCCGGTACGCCGTCACCATCGGCGTCATCTACGCCCTGATCTGGGAGGGACTGGTCGGCGGCATCGTGCCGGGCGCCCGCCAGTTCTCCATCCAGCAGTGGACCCAGTCGATCGCCGACTCGGTCTCCTCCTCGCCCTTCTTCAAGGCCGACGTCCCCCTGGGCTTCGCCGCGGTCGCCCTGATCGTGGTCACCCTCGGCGCCGCGATCTGGTCCGGGCAGCGCCTGCGCTCCCTGTCCATCACCGGCGACGACTGACCCTCCGTACGACGAGAAGGCCCTCCGTCACGATGACGGAGGGCCTTCTCGCATGTCCTGTACGGCCGCGCGGCCCGCGCTCCGGGCTAGCCGAGGGCGGCGCGGACGACCTCGGCGAGTTCGCCGGCCACCCGCTCGGCCTGGTCGTGGGACTCGGCCTCGACCATGACGCGGACCATCGGCTCGGTGCCGCTGGGCCGGATGAGGACGCGGCCGGTCTCGCCCAGCTCGGCCTCGGCCTTGGCGACCGCGTCGGCCAGCTCCGGGGAACTGCCCGCCCGCGACTTGTCCACGCCCTTGACGTTGATCAGGGTCTGCGGGAGCCGGGTCATGACCGACGCCAGCTCGCCCAGGGTGACGCCGCGGCGCGCGACCTCGGCCAGCAGGTGCAGGGAGGTCAGGACCCCGTCTCCGGTGGTCGCGTGGTCGAGCATCACCACGTGGCCGGACTGCTCGCCGCCCAGGTTGTACCCGTCGGCCTTCATCGCCTCAAGGACGTAACGGTCCCCGACCGCGGTCTCGACCACGGCGACGCCCGCCTCGCGCATCGCGAGCTTGAAGCCCAGGTTGGACATGACCGTGGCGACCACGGTGTCCTTCTGGAGCCTGCCCGCGTCGCGCATGGCCAGGGCCAGCACGGCCATGATCTGGTCGCCGTCGATGATCTCCCCGGAGGCGCACACCGCCAGGCAGCGGTCCGCGTCGCCGTCGTAGGCCACGCCGGCGTCGGCGCCGCGGCGCACGACCTCCCCGGCCAGCCGGTCGAGGTGGGTGGACCCGTGCCCGTCGTTGATGTTGAGGCCGTCGGGGTCGCAGCCGATCGTCTCCACGGTCGCCCCGGCGCGGCGCAGCGCCTCGGGCGCCACCTCGAAGGCGGCCCCGTGGGCGCAGTCCACGACGACGCGCAGGCCGTCGAGGCGGCCCGGCAGCGTGGAGAGCAGGTGCCCGATGTAGCGCTCGGCCTCGCCGTGCGCGTCACGGACGCGGCCGACGGCGTCGCCGACGGGACCGTGGCCCGGGCGGGAGCGCTGCTCGCCGAGCCTGGCCTCGATCTGGTCCTCGACCGCGTCGGGGAGCTTGTGCCCGCCACGCGCGAAGAACTTGATGCCGTTGTCGGGCGCCGGGTTGTGCGACGCCGACAGCATCACGCCCAGGTCCGCGTTGAGCGCCTGGGTGAGGTGGGCGACCGCCGGGGTCGGCAGCACGCCCAGCCGGAGCACGTCCACCCCGGCGGAGGCGAGGCCGGCGACGACCGCCGCCTCCAGGAACTCGCCACTGGCGCGGGGGTCGCGTCCGACCACCGCGAGGGGACGCCCGGACAGAGCCCCGGCGTCCCCGAGTACGTGCGCCGCGGCCACCGACAGGTCCATGGCGAGTTCGGCCGTGAGGTCGCGACCCGCGACCCCACGAACCCCGTCGGTGCCGAACAGACGGCCCACGTAATTAACGCTTGCTGTACTGCGGAGCCTTGCGGGCCTTCTTGAGGCCGTACTTCTTCCGCTCCTTCGCCCGGGCGTCACGGGTGAGGAAGCCGGCCTTCTTCAGCGGCGGGCGGTTGTTCTCGGCGTCGAGAATCGCCAGCGCGCGGGAGAGGCCCATGCGCAGCGCGCCGGCCTGGCCGGTCACGCCGCCGCCGTCGATGCGGGCGATGACGTCGAACTGACCCTCGGCGCCCAGCGTCACGAACGGCTCGTTGACGAGCTGCTGGTGGACCTTGTTGGGGAAGTACACGTCGAGCGAGCGGCCGTTGATCGTCCACTGGCCGGTGCCGGGGACGATGCGGACGCGGGCGATGGCCTCCTTGCGGCGGCCGGTGCCGTACGCGGTGCCCGTGGTGATCGGGCGGGGCTCGGCTACGCCCTCGGACGGGGACGACTCGGTGGTGTACTCAGCCGGGAACTCCTCGTTCTCCAGCTCGCCCTCGATGGGCGTCTCGACGCCGGTGGGCTCGGCCACGGTTCTCCTCGTGCTTCCTACTCGATGCGACAGCGGCCGCGATTACTGAGCGATCTGGGTGATCTCGAACGGCACCGGCTGCTGCGCCTGGTGCGGGTGCTCGGGACCGGCGTACACCTTGAGCTTCTTGGCCATCTTCCGGCCGAGCGAGTTCTTGGGGAGCATGCCCTTCACGGCCTTCTCGATCGCGCGCTCGGGGCGCTTGGCGAGAAGCTCGCTGTAGGGCACCGCCCGGAGTCCGCCGGGGTAACCCGAGTGGCGGTAGGCCTTCTTCTGCTCCAGCTTGTTGCCGGACAGGGCGACCTTGTCGGCGTTGATGACGATGACGAAGTCGCCGGTGTCGACGTGGGGGGCGAAGATCGGCTTGTGCTTACCGCGCAGCAGCGTGGCAACCTGGCTGGCGAGCCGGCCGAGCACGACGTCTTCTGCGTCGATGACGTACCACTGACGCTGAACGTCGGCGGGCTTCGGTGAGAACGTGCGCACGGTAGTTGGCCTTCTTCTCGCGTCTTGCTGACTGGACGGTCGGTCATGGCGGAATGCACACGTCGCCCCTGACCTTCCGTCTCCGCTCTCGGGAGAAGACGCCGGACGCGCCGCGCATCGGTCCCGGAAGAGACGCGGGACCCATCCGCACACAACGAACTAGGAGGATACCCCCGCGACGGGCGCGCGTCCAAATCGTGGACCCCGGGCACCCCCGGGTACGGCTCCGCAACGGCCTCCGTGTCCGATTGTATGCGCAGAGCGGCGGATATCTATCGGAGATACACGTCTCATGCCTATATTTGGCGAGGTTATGAGGCGAAGGCCACGGGGTGTGGCGCCCCGGTTCCGGTTCGGCGCTCTCGCATGCCTCGCTGCCGGGATCGCGCTCGGCCTGGGGATCCACGGCACCGGCCTGACCGGCCACGCCGCCCCTCCCCCGCCCGCCGCCGCGGCGGACCCCGCCGCGTCCGCCTCGCCGTACCCCTCCCGGGGGCGCGCGCAGGCGCGCGGCTCGATGGCCGAGGAACCCACGGGAGCCGCCTCCGGGGCGGCCTCGGGGCCCGCGTCGCCGGAGGCGGAGGCCGCGGAGGTCGTGCGGCTCACCAACGCCCGCAGGGTGCGCGCCGGCTGCCGCCCGCTGCGGGTGGACGCCCGCCTCGGCGCCGCCGCCCGCGCCCACTCCCGGGACATGGCCACGCGCGGGTACTTCGGCCACACCTCGCCGGGCGGCGTCAGCCCCTGGCGGCGCATGGAGAAGGCCGGATACCACGACGGCGGGGCGGAGAACATCGGGCGCGGCTACCTCACCGCCGCCGAGGCCGTCGCGGGCTGGATGAGCGCCCGGACCCATCGCCGCAACATCCTCGACTGCCGCCTGCGCGCGGTCGGCGTCGGCGTCCACCACGGCCCGGGAGGCCCCTGGTGGACGCAGGACTTCGGCTATTCGTGAGGGGGCATATGCGGTGATCTGCCACTAGTCTCGGCGCATGGGGTACGACCCGTACGGCAGGCGTCCGTACAACGACGAGCCCGGGCGGCGCGAGCCGTACGGCCGGGAGAGGGACGCGGGACACGCCGGCGGAGACCGGCACGCGGACGAGGCGCCTCCGCTCTCCGGCTACCCGGGCGAGCGGGTGTACCCGCCGCCGTCGCCGGAGGAGCGCCGGGGCGGGCACGCGCGCGAGGACGACCTCCGGCCCGGATACGCGCGCGAGGACGACTTCCGGCGCGGGTACCCGGACGATGACGACCCCGGCGGCCTCGCCCTCGCGGCCGACCGGGAGCGGCGGTACCGCGTGGGCTCGGGCCCGGCCACCTGGGAGGAGTACGCCGAGGAGCCGCCGCGCCGGCGCGTGCTGCCGATCGTGCTCGTGGTGGTCGCCGTGCTGGGGGCCGCGGTCGTGGGCGGATACCTGCTGCTCGGATCGTCCTCGCCGGACCGGGCTCCGTCGTCCGCCTCGTCGCCGGGCGCGGGCACGGCCCAGGACGGCGGCCCGGCCCCGGCCGGCAGCGGCGCGCCCGAGTCGCCCGCGGAATCCCCCTCCGAGCCCTCCGAGCCCTCCGGCGGCCCCCGGCCGGAGCCCTCGGGGGCGATCGGGCACGCGGCGAGCCGGGCCACGGACCCGATCCCGCTGACGCCCAAGGAACTGTTCCCCCGGAGCAAGGTCGGCGGGTTCACGCTGGTGGCCCACCGCACGGACAAGAAGTGCAAGTCCGCGGTGGACGGCGACAAGATCAGCAAGGCCGTCGCGGCGGCGGGCTGCACGCAGATCGTGCGCGCCAGCTTCCAGGACGCCAAGGGCAAGATCCTGGGCACGATCGGCGTGGTCAACCTCAAGGACTCCCAGGCGGCCGAGAAGGTCGCGGCGGCGGCGCGGGACAAGAAGCGCCGCGACTACGTCAAGCCGCTGCCCGGCAAGTCCGGCGCGGCCAAGTACCTGGGCACCGGGGAGGCGCTGGCCGGGGCGCAGACGCACGGGCACTACGCGGTGCTGCTGTGGTTCCAGTTCAAGGACGGTCACAAGCCCACGGCTGCCGAGCGGGAGACGCTGAACCGGGCCGCCGGTACGATCACCGAGTCCACCGTGTTCAAGGCGCTGGACACCCGTTCGCTGCTCGGGACGCCGGGGAACTGAGGGCCGGGAGCACGATCGCGACATTCCGGTCATCGACCACGAAAGCGGGCGTCCGGACCGGCTTGAAACGACCATACAGCTAAGACGATCACCATGATCTCGCTACGCTTCGGGCTATGCGTGGCCAGGAATCGGGGCCCCGGCAGGAGCACGAGACCGACGAGGCGGTGGCGCCGGTGAGCCCACCGCCCAGTTTCGGTCATCCGCAGTCCGCCGGCCGACCCGACGAACCCGCCGAACCCGGGCAGCCGGAGCACTCCGGGCCCTCACACGTCGCGGACCAGGGGCGATCTCAGCCGCCCCCGGGCGTTCCGCCGTACTCCGGCCAGCACCCACCGGGCGCCGGCCAGTGGTTCGTGGGCGACGAGGAGATGCGGGACGGCGCCGCCGCGCGGCCCGCCCCGTCCGCGGGGGCCGACTGGTACCTCCCCGACGGCCACCCCGCGTCCCCGCCGCACCCGGCCGGGGACGCCGCCCGGCAGCACCCCGGCCAGGGCCCCGCCGCGCCCGCCCCGTACGGCGGGCCGCCCGCGCCCCCGCCGGCCTGGGGCCCGCCGCAGGCCGGCGGATCACCGTGGGCGCCGCCCGCCGCCGAGTCCCCGGTGGACTGGTTCGGCGACGACCCCCGGATGGACGAGAGCCCGGGCGTCCCCGTCTGGCCCCTCCCGCCGGTGCCCCCGGCCCGCGAGTCGGCCGACGGCCCGCCGCCGCTCGCCGCGCCCCACGACGTCACCGCCGAGAAGACGATCCCCTTCCGCGCGCCCGCGCCGGGCGCGCCCGGCCCCACCCAGCCCGGCGAGTACGGCGGAGCGCCCGCCTGGGCGCCGCGGGGCGACCAGGCGCCGGGACACACGCCTTCCGGGCCGGGGTTCGGCACGGAATCCCCGTGGGGCGCGCAGCCGGCAGAGGGGGCGACCGGCGTCGCCACTCCGCCGGGCGGCATGCCGGCCTCCCCGGGCCCGTCCGCGCACCCGGGGCCCGGCGGCGCGAGCCCCGCTCCGGACACCGCGGGCCAGGGCTTCGGCGCGGAATCCCCGTGGGGGCGGCCGGCGTACGGCCAGGACGCACGTGAAGCGGCGACCCAGGCCGCGCCCGGTCACCCCGCCTTCCCGCCGGGCGTCCCGGCGGCCCGGCCCGGCGAGGTCCCGTGGGGCCCCGGGGACGCGGGCCACGGCGGTCCGCACGCCACGGGCGGCGAGGGCACCTCCGGAGCCCCCGGCGGCCCGGCCGGACCCGACGCCAGGACGCCCCACGACCCGTTCGCGGGCCCGCCGCCCGCGCCCGGTCACGCCCCCGGTCACGCGCCCGGCCCGGCGGCGCCTGACCGGCCGGCACTTGGCCAGGCTTGGCCGCAGAGCCCGGAGGGCGGCGATCTCGCCGGGCCGTCCGGCTACGGCGTCCATGGCGCGCCCGGTCACGCCCCCGTTCCCGCGGCCGCTCCCGGCGGCCCGGGCGCGGCCGCGGGCCCCGGTTCGCCCTGGGGTCCCGGCCCCGCGCAGGGTTCCCAGGACGGCCCGCACGCCGCCCCGGCGACCGGCGACAGCCGTACCTCCGGGCCCGGCGGCCCCGGGCAGCCGGTGGCCCCCGGCGGGTTCGCGGGCACGGCGGGCCAGGGCGCTTCCGTGTCCACCGATCCCGCGGCGCGACCCGGCTTCGAGGGCGGACCCGCGCGGGATCACCGCGCCCCCGGCGACGCGGGGCAGGCCGCGCAGGCCGCCGGTCCCGGGCAGGCCGCGCCACCCGCCGCGCCCGCTCACGGCGACGACTCCCCCTGGGCCCCGCCCAGGCCGGCCGCCCAGGGCGCGGCGGACGGCGCGCCGGGCGACGGCCGTACCGGGGACACCCCGGGCGGCGCGAGCGCTCCCGGGCGGCAGGACACCGCGTTCGCCGGCCCCGCGCCCACCGGTGCGGGGGCGCACGCCACGCCCGGCTCCCCCTGGGCACCACCCGCCGCGCACGGCCAGGAACCTCCGGGCGAGCCTGCCGCAGGCACGACGGCGCGGGCGGGCGCGTTCCCGTACCGCTCGCCGGACCCCGCGGGCCAGGGCGACTCCGCGTGGGCCCCGCAGGAGGGACGGCCGACGGCGTCCGAAGCGCTCGTAGGGAGCACCCCGACGCGCGACGGCGCGCAGGCGACCGGGCCGGACCATGGCCAGAACACGCCTGTCGGGCCGGACCGCGACCAGGGCGCGAACCCCGGCCGGCCCGCCGCAGGCGGCGCGGTCCAGGGAGCCCCGGGCACCGGCCAGGCGGCCTCAAGCCCGGGCCAGGGAGCCCCGGGCACCGCCCAGGCCGCACCCGGCACCGGCCAGGAGAACCCGGACGGCGCCCAGGGCGGTCCTTCCGGCGAGCCCTCCGGGCCGCACCAGCAGGTGCACCCCTCGGCGGCTCACGCCGTACCCCCGGCCGACGCGGCGCGGGGCGGCGGCGAGCGGCCCCGGGACGCCCAGAACCCGGAGCAGGGCACGCCCGAGGAGAACGCCTCGGGCAAGCTGCCGAAGCGGGAGAAGTCCGGCGGCGTGCAGCAGCACCACGTCCCGCAGCCGCCCTCCGGCGACCAGACCCGGCAGCTCCCGGTGAGCGGCCCGGGGCAGAACCCCGCGGACCAGCCCGGCCAGAACACCCCGAACCAGGGCGCGGCCGGACCGACCACTCCCAGCCAGGGCATCCCCCTCCAGAACACACCAGCCCAGACCGGCCAGAACCCGGCCGTCCCGGCTCAGACCGGCCAGACCCCGGCCGTCCCAGGCCAGAACGGCCCGAGCCAGGATGCGCCGGGTCAGACCGGCCCGGGCAAGAGCGGCCCGGGCAACAACGGTGCGGGCCAGGGCGCTCCCGTCGCGGCGGAGCGAGACGCGTTCACGCCGCCCTCGGCCGAGCCGCCGCCCCTGCCCGCCCCCGCCGAGCCGGAGACCCCGAAGAAGGGGCGCAAGAAGGTGCTCATCGGCGTCGCGGCCGTGGCGGGTCTCGCGCTCGTGGCCGCGGGCGGGTTCTTCGGGTACCGCGCACTCGACGACGGGCGGACCAGCACGGCGAGCCGGCCGATCCCGTCGAACAAGCCGCTCCCCGAGGTCCCCGGCAACCAGCAGCCGCGCACCGACACCAGCCGGATCAACTCGGTGAAGACCGATCCCAAGCTGATGGGCGTCGGCGAGGCGTTCCCGAGCGACGAGATCACGCTCTCGGGCAAGAAGTTCACCCGGGTGCAGACGAAGCTGGACGCCGACTGCTCCAAGGCCGCCGTCGGGCCGTTCGCGAACGCCCTGCGCAAGCAGAAGTGCCAGCGGGTGGTCCGGGCGACGTTCGTGGACAGCGAGAAGAAGTACGCGATCACCACCGGCGTCGCCGTGATGCCCACGCGCGAGGCGGCGGTGGCGGCGGACAAGGCCAAGAACCTCAAGAACAACCTGTGGTTCCGCGGCCTGCCCGGCCCCAAGTCGAGCGCCGCCACCAAGGTCCACGTCGCGGGCGGGTACGCCGCCGGGCTGGTCTGGGGCCGCTACATCGTCTTCTCGTACGCCACGTACGCCGACGGCCACACGCCGGCCAAGGACGAGAAGGATCTGGCCCCGGTCAGCGACGCGTTCCGCGACTACGCGGTGATCCCCATCGAGAAGCGCGCCACGGCCTGACCCCGGACCCAGGAGAACGGCGGCGGACTCAGCTCCGCCGCCGTTCTCCGCGTCGTGCCCGGCCCGCCCGAGGCGGTCTCAGGCGCCGAAGGGAGGCACCTCGACCGCCTCGGCCGGTTCGGCCGGTTCGGCCGGTTGGGCGGGGGTGAGGGTCCGGACGCGCCGGGTGGACGCGGCCCGGGCGGCCAGTTCCTCGTCCGGCGGGTAGGTGACCTCCTCCAGGCAGAGCCCGTGCGCGGGGGCCACGTGCACGGCGGAGTCCCGCACGGCCCGCGTGAGGACCTCCCCGGGCCAGGTGACCGGACGGCGCCCCTCGCCGACGGCCAGGAGCGCGCCGACCAGGGCGCGGACCATGGAGTGGCAGAAGGCGTCGGCCTGGACGGTGGCCACCAGCAGGCCGGACGGCTCGCGCCGCCAGTCCAGGCGCTGCAGCTCGCGGATGGTGGTCGCACCCTCGCGACGGCGGCAGTAGGCCGCGAAGTCGTGCTCGCCGAGCAGGGCGGCGGCGGCCTGGTTGAGGAGGTCCAGGTCCAGCGGCCGCCGGTGCCACAGCACCTCACGGCGGCGCAGCGGATCGGGCCCGCCCGGAGCGTCGCTCACCCGGTACGCGTACCGCCGCGATAGGGCGCCGAACCGCGCGTCGAAGCCCTCGGGCGCGAGCCGTACGGCGTGGACGCGCACGTCCGGCGGGAGCACCCCGGCGAGGCGGCGCAGCAGGTCGGCGGGCGACGTCTCGGGCGGCAGATCCACATGACAGACCTGGCCGCGCGCGTGCACCCCCGCGTCGGTACGGCCGGCCACCGTGAGCTGGGGCGGCGCGGGCAGGCGGAGGATGCGCCCGAGGGCCTCCTCCAGCGTGCCCTGCACGGTCCGCAGCCCGGGCTGCCGCGCCCAGCCGGCGAACTCGGTGCCGTCATACGCCAGGTCCAGGCGCAGCCGTACGGTGTCCACAGCCCCCTCCGGAGAAGTCGGGTCAGGTCGGAAAAGCCGCGAGCCCGGCCTCCGCGAAGGAAGCCGGGCCCACGGTCAGGTCCCGGAGAATCAGGCCTTGGTCTCGGGCTTGGCGTCGCCCTCGGCCTGCTCGACCTCGGTGGCCTCCTCCGTCTGAGCGGAGGTGGCGCCCTCGGCGGGCTGGTCGCCGGCCTCGGGGGCCTCGACCGTCTCCGTCTTGGCCTCCTCGTTCGCGGCCTCGGCGGCAGCGGCGGCGGGGGCCTCGGCGGCGGCCGGGGTGGCCACGCGACCGGTGGTGACCTTGGCCTGCATCGGCTCGCGGACGAGCTCGATCACGGCCATGGGGGCGTTGTCGCCCTTCCGGTTACCGATCTTGGTGATGCGGGTGTAACCGCCCGGGCGCTCCGCGAACATCGGGGCGATCTCGGTGAAGAGCGTGTGAACGACGCCCTTGTCGCGGACCACCGTCAGGACCTGGCGACGGTTGTGCATGTCGCCCTTCTTGGCCTTGGTGATCAGCTTCTCGGCCAGCGGACGCAGCCGCCGCGCCTTGGCCTGGGTCGTGGTGATCCGGCCGTGCTCGAACAGCGCCGTGGCGAGGTTCGCCATGATGTGCCGCTCGTGAGCCGGGCCGCCGCCGAGGCGCGGGCCCTTCGTGGGCTTGGGCATTTCGTTCTCCTTGTGGGATAACCCGCCCCGGCCGTGTCAGGTACCGGGGTCGGGCCGGCGGGCCCATGGGGAGGCCCGCCGTTACAGATGTCTCTAGTACTGCTCGGTCTCGGCGTAGCGCGAGTCGTCCTCGTCGCCGTAGTTGTCGGCGACGGCGCTCGGGTCGAACCCGGGCGGGGAGTCCTTCAGGGCCAGGCTCATCTCGTGCAGCTTGGCCTTGACCTCCTCGATGGACTTCGCGCCGAAGTTGCGGATGTCCAGCAGGTCCTGCTCGCTGCGCGCCACGAGCTCGCCCACGGTGTGGATGCCCTCGCGCTTGAGGCAGTTGTACGACCGGACGGTGAGGTTGAGCTCCTCGATCGGCAGCGCCAGGTCGGCCGCGAGAGCGGCGTCCGTCGGCGACGGGCCGATGTCGATGCCCTCGGCCTCGACGTTGAGCTCGCGGGCCAGGCCGAAGAGCTCGACGAGGGTCTTGCCGGCGGAGGCCACGGCGTCGCGCGGCTTCATGGCCGGCTTGGTCTCGACGTCCAGGATGAGCCGGTCGAAGTCGGTGCGCTGCTCGACTCGGGTCGCCTCGACCTTGTAGGTCACCTTCATGACCGGCGAGTAGATCGAGTCGATCGGGATGCGGCCGATCTCCTGGCCCGGCTGCTTGTTCTGCGCGGCGGAGACGTAGCCGCGACCGCGCTCGACGGTCAGCTCCATCTCCAGCTTCGCCTTGCCGTTCAGCGTGGCGATGCGCAGGTCCGGGTTGTGCACCTCGACGCCCGCGGGCGGCGCGATGTCGGCCGCGGTGACCTCGCCGGGACCCTGCTTGCGGAGGTACATGACCACGGGCTCGTCGTGCTCGGAGGACACGACCAGGCCCTTGAGGTTCAGGATGATGTCGGTGACGTCTTCCTTGACCCCGGGGACGGTCGAGAACTCGTGCAGCACGCCCTCGATGCGGATGCTCGTGACGGCCGCGCCCGGGATGGACGACAGCAGCGTACGGCGCAGCGAGTTGCCGATGGTGTAGCCGAAGCCGGGCTCCAGCGGCTCGATGACGAACCGGGACCGGTGCTCGTCGACCTGCTCCTCCAGGAGCGTCGGTCGCTGGGCGATGAGCATGTGGGTTCTCCCCTGGTTACGCGGCGCCCGCTATATGACGTCCGCGGTCTGACTGTGCGTGATGGGGGCCGCGGCTCGCGGCCCCCATCGGGGGCTCTACTACTTGGAGTAGAGCTCGACGATCAGCTGCTCCTGCACCTGGGTGTCGATCTGCTGGCGAACCGGCAGCTGGTGCACGAGGATGCGCATCTTGTCGGGGACGACGCCGAGCCACGCCGGAACCTGACGCTCGCCGGCCTCGGCGCGGGCGACGACGAAGGGCGTCATCTCCCAGGACTTCTGCCGGACCTCGATGATGTCGTGCTCGCGGACGCGGGCCGACGGGATGTCGACCTTGCGGCCGTTGACGGTGATGTGACCGTGCCGCACGAGCTGACGGGCCATGTCACGGGACTTCGCGAAGCCCGCGCGGTAGACCACGTTGTCGAGGCGGCTCTCCAGGATCTGGAGGAGGTTCTCACCGGTCTTGCCGGCCTTGCGGTTCGCCTCTTCGTAGTAGTTGGCGAACTGCTTCTCCAGCACGCCGTACATGCGGCGGGCCTTCTGCTTCTCACGAAGCTGGAGGAGGTACTCGGTCTCCTTGGGGCGGCCGCGGCCGTGCTCGCCCGGCGGGTAAGGCCGGATCTCGATCGGGCACTTGGGGCCATCGCACTTGGAGCCCTTGAGGAAGAGCTTGGTCTTCTCGCGGCGGCAAAGCTTGCAGTCCGCGCCGGTGTAACGCGCCATTGTTGTAGTTCTACCCCTCAGACCCTGCGCCGCTTCGGCGGACGGCAACCGTTGTGCGGAACGGGCGTGACGTCCTGGATGGACCCGACCTCAAGACCCGTCGCCTGGAGCGAGCGGATCGCGGTCTCACGGCCGGAGCCGGGGCCCTTGACGAAGACGTCGACCTTGCGCATGCCGTGCTCCATGGCGCGGCGGGCGGCCGACTCGGCGGCCATCTGGGCGGCGAACGGGGTGGACTTGCGGGAGCCCTTGAAACCCACGTGGCCGGCGCTGGCCCAGGAGATCACGTTCCCGTTGGGGTCGGTGATCGAGACGATCGTGTTGTTGAACGTGCTCTTGATGTGGGCGTGCCCGTGAGCGACGTTCTTCTTTTCCTTGCGGCGCACCTTCTTCGGGGCGCCCTGGCGGCTCTTGGGAGGCATCTGTTGCCAAACTCCTGGAGGTCGTCGGTCCGACTACGGACTACTTCTTGCCGGGCTTCTTCTTGCCGGCCACGGTCTTCTTCTTGCCCTTGCGGGTGCGCGCGTTGGTCTGCGTGCGCTGACCGTGCACGGGAAGCCCGCGGCGGTGACGGATGCCCTGGTAGCAACCGATCTCGATCTTGCGGCGAATGTCGGCCTGGACCTCACGGCGGAGGTCACCCTCGATCTTGAAATTCGCCTCGATGTAGTCACGCAGCGGGACGAGCTCGTCGTCCGTGAGCTGGTGCACGCGCAGGTCACCCGAGATGCCGGTGTCCTTGAGAATCCTCAGAGCGCTGCTGCGGCCGATTCCAAAGATGTACGTAAGGGCGACTTCGAGTCGCTTGTCGCGAGGCAGGTCGACGCCGACGAGGCGTGCCATCGCTTTCTCCTTCTACAAGGCGGAGGTCCTACGCACCGCGCCCCTCACACAGACGGGCCCCGGCCTCCGACCGGGGGTCCTCCCGGGGGTGTCCCCCGGGCGTTGCGGTACGTGCTTACGTTGTGATGACCGCTTGGCGCGATCCCCGGCCGCCCGTCGCGGGCGGCCGCCACGAATCAGCCCTGGCGCTGCTTGTGGCGCAGGTTCTCGCAGATCACCATGACGCGACCGTGCCGGCGGATCACCTTGCACTTGTCGCAGATCTTCTTGACGCTCGGCTTGACCTTCATTGTCCTTATTCCGTCGTGAGACGCTGCCCTGTGACGGGCGGCTACTTGTACCGGTAGACGATCCGGCCGCGACTCAGGTCGTACGGGCTCAGTTCGACGACAACCCTGTCGTCGGGAAGAATCCGGATGTAGTGCATCCGCATCCGTCCGCTGATGTGGGCCAGGACCTTGTGCCCGTTATCGAGCTGCACCCGGAACATGGCGTTCGGGAGAGACTCGATCACAGTGCCCTCGATCTCGATGGCGCCGTCCTTTTTGGGCATGTCCTCCGCGCTTCACTGATCGATCGTCTGTTTCTTCGGCTCACTACGCAGCCGCACCAGCTCGCCCTCGCGATCGACACAGTGTTCGGCACGGAGGCGTGCATGGTCATAGGGGCCGACAAAGGAGTGTACGACACGCGGCGCGATAATGCGAAACGCGCGTGTGGGCCGCGCCGAGCGCGAACGCCGCTGTCAGTGTCTCCCCATACAGCATACGTCATGCCCTTCGCGACTCTCATGAGGTACGCCCCCAGCGCGGCGCGACGCCTTCCCCACGCCCGGAGCCGCGCCCCGACACACCCCGGCGCCGCCCCACACCGGCCGCGCCCGCCCTTGGACGCCCATTACCGCCCATGACGCCCCATGCCGTACGGCCTGAGCCCGGAGCGGCGGCAGGCGGGCTCACGCCGTACGGCATGGGCGCGGCCCCGCCCGCAGGGGACGGGGCCGCGCGACGCGATCGGGGACGGACGCGCGTCAGCGCCCGGTGAGGTCCGGCCCGGCGCGTGCCCGGTCGCCGCGACCGGGCGGGGCGTCCGCTCAGGTCTTCTTCCTGCCCTCGCCGAAGATCGACGCGACCAGCAGCACCGCGCCCCAGGGGCCCGCGACCCAGATCGGCCAGAAGTAGATCAGCTCGCCGGCGGTGACGCAGATGATCGCCCAGATCGCCGTGGTGATAGCGGTGACCGAGGCCCAGCTCGCCCAGGCGGCCCGCATCCCCGAGTCCTTCTCGGCGGGGGGCTTGGCGGCCTGCGGCTCGGGCGCCCGCATCTGGTGCAGGTCGATGTCGGGCAGGTCCGACGTGATCTCGGCGAGCTGGCCCAGCGTCTTGGCCTGGTAGAGGTGCTCCAGCCGCTCGTGGAACTCGTCCACGGTGAGCCGGCCCTGGGCGCAGTGCTCGCGGAGGGCCTCCGCGACCCGGTCCCGGTCGCGGTCGGAGGCCCGCATCTCAGGAGCGTTCGCCATCGCCTCCCACTCCCGCGGAGAGAAGTCCGGCAAGTCGGGACTCGCCGCCGTCGATGGCGGTGAGGACCCAAGGCCCATTATGTGTCACGGCGACGCTGTGCTCGAAGTGCGCGGAGGCTTTTCCGTCCTCGGTGACGACCGTCCAGTCGTCGTCCAGCACGCGGGTCGTGGCGGTCCCCAGGTTCACCATCGGCTCGACGGCGAAGCACATCCCCGCCTCCATCCGCGGGCCGCGCCCCGGCTTGCCGTGGTTGGCGATCCAGGGGTCCATGTGCATCTCGGTGCCGATGCCGTGCCCGCCGTACTCCTGCGGGATGCCGTACCGCCCCTGGCTCCTGACGTACGTCTCGACGGCGTGCCCGATGTCCGACAGCCGGCCGCCGACCTTGAGCGCCGCGATGCCCCGCCACAGGGACTCCTCGGTCACCCGCAGCAGCTCGGTCAGCTCCGGGGCCACCTCGCCGACGGGCACGGTGATCGCGGCGTCGCCGTGCCAGCCCTCGAGGATCGCGCCGCAGTCGATCGAGATGATGTCGCCCTCGCGCAGCTTGCGGCGGTCGGTCGGGATGGCGTGGACCACCTCGTCGTTCACCGACGCGCAGATCGTCGCCGGGAAGCCCTGGTACCCCTTGAACGAGGGAATCGCGCCCGCGTCGCGGATGGCCCGCTCGGCGATGGCGTCCAGATCCAGCGGGGTCACCCCCGGCTCCACGGCCTCGCGCAGCAGCTCCAGCGTGCGGCCCACCACGAGACCGGCCGCCCGCATCTTCTGGAGCTGCTGGTCGTCCTTGATCTGAATCGCCGACTTGGTCTTCCGGAACACGATTCACCTCCAGCAGTCAAACGCCCAATACCCACCCAAAGATTCCAAACTCCACGCCGTACGGCCCCGCCGCCGCGCCGCCTCCCCCGGCGTACGGCCCGCGGGCCGAAGGCGGGCGCGTCGCCGTACGGCGGGCCCAAACGCGCCGCGCCACCCTCCGCGGGGAGCGGGGGTGGCGCGGCGTGGCGTGTGAGGCGCTGATCAGTCCGCGAACGGGCGCAGGGCGTCCATGGCGCGTTCGGTGATCTCCTCGACCGGCCCGGTGGCGTCGATGCCCACCAGCAGGCCCTCGGAGGCGTAGAACGAGATCAGCGGCGCCGTGTCGCGCTCGTAGACGCCCAGGCGGTGCCGGACGGTCTCCTCGCGGTCGTCGTCGCGCTGGAACAGCTCCCCGCCGCAGGCGTCGCAGACGCCCTCGACGGTCGGCGGGTCGAACACCATGTGCCAGACCTTCCCGCAGGAGCGGCAGGTGCGGCGGCCGGCGAGGCGGCGCACGACCTCGTCGTTGTCCACGATGAGCTCGAGGACGATGTCGAGCTTGGTGCCCCACTCCTCGAGCATCTTCTTGAGGATCTCGGCCTGCGGCACGTTGCGCGGGAAGCCGTCGAGCAGGAAGCCCTCGCGGGCGTCCTCCTCGCCGAGCCTGTCGCGAACCATGGCGATCGTGACCTCGTCGGGGACGAGGTCACCCCGATCCATGTACTGCTTGGCCAGCTTGCCGAGCTCGGTGCCACCGGACACGTTGGCTCGGAAGATGTCACCTGTCGAGATTTTCGGGATGGACAGGTGCGATGCGATGAACTGGGCCTGCGTCCCCTTGCCCGCTCCGGGGGGCCCGACCAGGACGACGCGCACTACCGCAGGAAACCCTCATAGTTGCGTTGCTGGAGTTGGCTCTCGATCTGCTTGACCGTGTCCAGCCCGACACCGACGATGATCAGAATGCTCGTGCCTCCGAACGGGAAGTTCTGGCTGGCACCGACCAGCGTCAAGGCGACCAGCGGCACCAGGGAGATCAACCCCAGATAGAGCGACCCGGGAGCCGTCAGCCTGCTGAGCACGAAGCTGAGGTACTCGGCCGTGGGCCGACCCGGGCGGATGCCCGGGATGAAGCCACCATACTTCTTCATGTTGTCGGCGACTTCGGGGGGGTTGAAGGTGATCGACACGTAGAAGTAGGTGAAGAAGACGATCAGCAGGAAGAAGGTCAGCATGTAGACCCAGTTCCCGGTGTTCGCGCTGGAGTAGTACCGCGAGATGAACGACACGACCGCGTTCGGGTTCTTCTGGTCCCCGAACATCGTGATCGCGAGCTGCGGGAGGTAGAGCAGCGAGGAGGCGAAGATGACCGGGATGATGCCGGCCTGGTTCACCTTCAGCGGGATGTAGGTCGAGGTGCCGCCGTACATGCGGCGGCCCACCATGCGCTTGGCGTACTGCACGGGCACGCGCCGCTGCGCCTGCTCGACGAAGACGACCGCGGCGATCATCAGCACACCGACGATCATGACGACCGCGAAGGTCCAGCCGCCCTTGGTCTGCAGGATGCGGCCCAGCTCGGCCGGGAATACCGCGACGACCTGGGTGAAGATCAGGATCGACATGCCGTTGCCGATGCCGCGGTCGGTGACCAGCTCACCCAGCCACATGATCACGGAGGTGCCGGCGGTCATCGTGATCACCATCACGACCAGCGTGAAGATGCTGTCGTTGACCATGATGTCGAGGTTGCAGCCCGGGAACATCTGCCCGCTGCGCGCCAGCGCGATGAACGCCGTGGACTGCAGGACCGCCAGCCCGATCGTGAGGTACCGCGTGTACTGCGTGATCTTCGCGGTGCCCTGCTGGCCTTCCTTGCGCAGTGCCTCCAGGCGCGGGATCACCACGGTGAGCAGCTGCAGGATGATGCTCGCGGTGATGTACGGCATGATGCCCAGCGCGAAGACCGCGAGCTGGAGCAGCGCCCCACCGCTGAAGAGGTTGATCAGGCTGTAGACCGAGGCGTTGGGACCGGCCTGGACCTGGCCCAGACACTGCTGGATGTTCGAGACGTGGACACCCGGCGTGGGCAAGAACGAGCCAAGCCGGAAAAGCGCGATGATGCCCAGAGTAAAGAGCAACTTCTTGCGCAGGTCGGGCGTTCGAAACGCCCGAGTGAACGCGGTCAGCACGGCTCCTCCTGCGCGCCTGGTCGGCGAAAGTCTGTCTGCTGCCGGTTCATCCGGCAGATCGGGGTTGGTACGACGCGGAACGCGGCCCGCCGAGCGGCACCGCGTTCCAGCGCACTCTAACGCAATGAGAGCGCAGGGGAGACCGCCGACTGGCGGAAACCCCTGCGCTCACCATTTCACAGCTCGTTGGCCGTGCCCCCGGCCGCCGCGATCTTCTCCTTCGCGGAGGCCGAGAAGGCGTGCACCGTCACGTTCAGCGCGACGGTGATGTCGCCGGTGCCCAGCACCTTGACGGGCTGGTTCTTCCGTACGGCGCCGCGCGCGACCAGTTCGTCCACGGTCACGTCGCCGCCGCCCGGGAACAGCTCGGACAGCTTGTCCAGGTTGACCACCTGGTAGGTGGTCTTGAACAGGGCGTTCGAGAAGCCCTTGAGCTTGGGCACCCGGCGGATGAGGGGCATCTGGCCACCCTCGAAGCCGAACGGCACCGTGCTGCGGGCCTTCGTGCCCTTGGTGCCGCGACCGGCGGTCTTGCCCTTGGACGCCTCGCCGCGGCCCTTGCGGGTCTTGGCCTTGTTGGCGCCCGGGGCCGGCCGCAGGTGGTGCACCCGGAGCGGAGTGTTCTCAGCCATGTCTACTCGACCTCTTCAACCACGACGAGGTGCGTCACCACGGAGACCATGCCGCGGATCTCCGGGCGGTCCTCCTTGACGACGACGTCGCCGATTCGCTTGAGACCCAGCGAACGAAGCGAGTCGCGCTGGTTCTGCTTGCCGCCGATCTGCGACCGGACCTGCTTGATCTTCAGACGCGCCATGGTCAGCTCACCGCCTTCGCGGCCGCCGCGGCCTCGGCCAGGCCCTCGGCGCGAGCCTTGAGCATGGCGGCCGGGGCGACGTCCTCGATCGGCAGGCCACGCCGGGCCGCGATCTCCTCGGGGCGGTTGAGGCCCTTCAGCGCCGCGACGGTGGCGTGCACGATGTTGATCGGGTTGTCGGAGCCGAGCGACTTCGACAGGACGTCGTGGATGCCGGCGCACTCCAGGACGGCGCGCACCGGACCACCGGCGATGACGCCGGTACCCGCGGACGCCGGGCGCAGGAGGACGACGCCGGCGGCGTCCTCACCCTGCACGCGGTGCGGGATCGTGCCCTGGATGCGCGGCACCTTGAAGAAGTGCTTCTTGGCCTCTTCGACGCCCTTGGCGATCGCCGCGGGCACCTCCTTGGCCTTGCCGTACCCGACGCCGACGGTGCCGTTGCCGTCACCGACGATCACGAGGGCGGTGAAGCTGAAGCGCCGACCGCCCTTGACGACCTTGGCCACTCGGTTGATCTTGACGACGCGCTCGATGTACGAGACGCCCTTGTCGGCGGCGCCACCGCGGCGATCGTCGCGACGGTCACGCCGCTCTCCACCGCCACCGGCGCCGCGCCGCGGAGCTGCGGCCATCAGTGGTTCCTCATCTCATTGCTCGTGTGGGTGTTGTTCATCTAGAACTCCAGCCCACCTTCACGGGCGCTGTCCGCCAGGGCGGCGATCCGCCCGGCGTAGCGGTTTCCGCCACGGTCGAAGACGACCGCGGTGATCCCGGCGTCCTTGGCCCGCTGAGCGAGGAGCTCGCCGACCTGCTTCGCCTTGGCCGTCTTGTCGCCTTCCGCGGTGCGCAGCGCGGCGTCCATGGTGGACGCGCTCACCAGCGTGTGGCCCTGGGTGTCGTCCACGATCTGGACGAACAGGTGACGCGTGGAGCGCGTGACGACCAGACGCGGACGGGCGGAGGAGCCGAACACCTTCTTGCGGACTCGCCGGTGACGCCGGCCGCGCGAGACGGCGCGCGGCGAAGTCTGCTTGCCGTACGCAACCTTGCCAGCCATGCCTACTTACCAGCCTTTCCGACCTTGCGGCGGACAACCTCGCCCTGGTAACGCACGCCCTTGCCCTTGTACGGGTCGGGCTTGCGCAACTTGCGGATGTTCGCGGCGACCTCGCCGACCTTCTGCTTGTCGATGCCGTCCACGTGGAACAGGGTCGGCTTCTCGACACGGAAGGTGACGCCTTCAGGAGCGTCGACGATCACGGGGTGGCTGAACCCGAGCGAGAACTCGAGCTGCGCCGGGCCCTTGGCCTGGACGCGGTAACCGACACCCACGATCTCGAGCGTCTTGCTGTAGCCCGCGGTCACACCGGTCACCATGTTGGCGATCAGCGTGCGGGACAGACCGTGCAGCGCACGGTTCTTGTTCTCGTCGTTCGGCCGGGCGACCGTGATGGTGCCGTCCTCGGCGCTCACGGTGATCGGCTCCGCGACAGTGTGCGAAAGCGTGCCCTTGGGTCCCTTGACGGTGACGTTCCGGCCGTCGATGGCTACATCGACGCCGCTCGGCACGGGGATGGGCAGCCGTCCGATTCGCGACATGCTGGGTTCCTCCCCTCTACCAGACGTAGGCGAGGACTTCCCCGCCCACACCGCGCTTGCCGGCCTGCTTGTCGGTCATGAGACCGGCGGACGTCGAGATGATCGCGACGCCCAGCCCCCCCAGGACCTTCGGCAGATTGTCCTTCTTCGCGTAAACCCGCAGACCGGGCTTGGAAACCCGGCGCAGGCCCGCGATGGCCCGCTCACGGCTCGGCCCGAACTTCAGCTCCACCACGAGGTTCTTGCCGACCTTGGCGTCCTCGACGCTCCAGGCCTGGATGTAACCCTCCTGCTGGAGGATCTCGGCGATGTGCGCCTTGATCTTGGAGTACGGCATCGACACGGAGTCGTGATAGGCCGAGTTCGCGTTACGCAGACGAGTCAGCATGTCTGCGATCGGGTCGGTCATCGTCATGGCCGGTGGCCCTCCTCGCCGCGGTTTCCCGGAGTACGGGACCTTCGGCGTGGTCGTGGGCGCCGGTTGCCCGGCGCCCGGGTTGGTTGATTACGTACGGCTGAAGCCTGGGCTTACCAGCTCGACTTCGTGATGCCGGGCAGCTCGCCCCGGTGCGCCATCTCACGGAAGCACACGCGGCACAGGCCGAACTTGCGGTAAACGGCGCGGGGCCGACCACAGCGCGAGCATCGAGTATATGCACGCACCGCGAACTTCGGCTTGCGGGCCGCCTTGGCGATCAGCGACTTCTTCGCCACGTCAGGTCTCCTCGTTCTCTCTCAGCCGCTCAGGCGTCCTTGAAGGGGAAGCCGAGCAGCTTGAGGAGCGCCCGACCCTCGTCGTCGTTGGTCGCGGTGGTCACCACGGTGATGTCCATGCCGCGCTGCCTGTCGACGGTGTCGGGGTCGACCTCGTGGAACATGACCTGCTCGGTCAGTCCGAAGGTGTAGTTGCCCTGGCCGTCGAACTGCTTGGGCGACAGACCCCGGAAGTCGCGGATGCGCGGGAGGGCGAGCGCCAGGAGGCGGTCGAGGAACTCCCACATCCGGTCGCCACGGAGCGTGACGTGCGCGCCGATCGGCATGCCCTCACGCAGCTTGAACTGCGCGATGGACTTCTTCGCCCGGGCGACGGCCGGCTTCTGGCCGGTGATCAGGGTCAGGTCGCGGATGGCGCCCTCGATGAGCTTGGCGTCCCTGGCGGCCTCGCCGACCCCCATGTTGACCTTGACCTTGGTCACGGTCGGGATCTGCATGACGTTCTGGATGCCGAACTCCTCGCGCAGCTTCGCGGCGATCTCCTCGCGGTAGCGCTGCTTGAGGCGCGGAATCGTGCGCTCTTCAGTCTGGGTGCTCATTAGCTGTCCTCACCCGAAGCCTCGTCGGCCTTCTTCGCGGGCTTGTCGTCCTTCGGCTCCTCATCCTTGAGCTTCTTGACGTTGCTCACGTGGATGGGGGCCTCCATCCTCTGCGGGCCACCCTGCTGGGCGCCGCGGGGGCCGGTGGCCGTCACCTTGCTGTGCTTGGTGATCATGTTGACGCCCTCGACCACCACGCGCTCCTCGCGCGGGATCGCCCGGATGACCCGGCCCTTGGCGCCCTTGTCCTTGCCGGCGATGACCTGAACCAGGTCACCCTTCTTCACATGCAGCTTCGGCATTTAGAGCACCTCCGGAGCGAGCGAGATGATGCGCATGAACTTCTTCTCGCGCAGCTCGCGGCCGACCGGACCGAAGATACGCGTGCCCCGAGGGTCACCGCTGTCCTTGATCAGTACGGCGGCGTTCTCGTCGAAGCGGATGTAGGAGCCGTCGGGGCGGCGGCGCTCCTTGCTGGTGCGCACCACGACAGCCTTGACAACGTCACCCTTCTTGACGCCTGCGCCGGGAAGGGCGTCCTTCACCGTCGCGACGATGACGTCGCCGATACCCGCGTAGCGCCGACCCGAGCCGCCGAGCACGCGGATGCACAGAATCTCCTTGGCACCCGTGTTGTCGGCGACCTTGAGTCGCGACTCCTGCTGGATCACGTCAACTCCCGTGTGTCACGCCGGTTCTCAGTGTCTGAGCCTGGCGGAACTGTCTTTTGGTCTCACCGCCGGGGGACGCGTCCCCCGGCGGGTGGAGCTTCGCAACCTGGCCCGCCCCTCGTGGGGCGGGACGCGGTTACTTGGCCTTCTCGAGGATCTCGACGACGCGCCAGCGCTTGGTCGCGGACATCGGCCGGGTCTCCATCAGGAGAACACGGTCGCCGATGCCGGCGGCGTTGGCCTCGTCATGAGCCTTGTACTTCTTGGTGCGGCGGATGACCTTGTGGTACTTCGCGTGCTTCACGCGGTCCTCGACCAGGACGACCACGGTCTTGTCCATCTTGTCGCTGACCACGTAGCCCTCGCGGGTCTTGCGGTAGTTCCGCGCGCTCTCGTTCTTCTCGTCAGCCATCGCTGGACTCCGTCTCCACGGTCACGATTCCGAGCTCGCGCTCACGCATCACGGTGTAGATGCGGGCGATCTCCCGACGGACGGCGCGAAGCCGCCCGTGGTTCTCGAGCTGACCGGTCGCGGCCTGGAAGCGGAGGTTGAACAGCTCCTCCTTGGCTTCCTTCAGCTTGGCGACCAGCTCGTCCTCGGTCTGGACCCGCAGCTCACCGGCGGTCAGGCCCTTAGCCATCACGCCTCCACTTCACGCTTGACGAACCGGCACTTCATCGGCAGCTTGTGCATCGCACGCCGCAACGCCTCACGGGCGACCGGCTCCGCGACGCCCGAGAGCTCGAACATCACGCGGCCGGGCTTCACGTTGGCGATCCACCACTCCGGGGAACCCTTACCGGAACCCATGCGGGTCTCGGCCGGCTTCTTGGTGAGCGGGCGGTCCGGGTAGATGTTGATCCAGACCTTTCCGCCACGGCGGATGTGGCGGGTCATCGCGATACGAGCGGCCTCGATCTGGCGGTTCGTCACGTAGGCGTGCTCAAGCGCCTGGATGCCGAACTCGCCGAAGACGACTCTCGTGCCGCCCTTGGCAGCACCGGAACGGTCGGGCCGGTGCTGCTTACGGTGCTTGACCCTGCGCGGGATAAGCATGGTCAGCTCCCTTCAGCACCCGGCTGCTCCGCCGGGCTGGACTCGGGCGCAGATGCCTGCGCGGTTGCCTCGGACTTGGGACCGCGCCCCGCGCCCCGGCCCTCGCCGCGGCGGCCGCCGGAACGGCGCTGCGGGCGGTCGGTGCGGTCACGGCGCTGCCCCGCACGGGCGGCGGCACCCGCGGCCTCGCGCTCGGCGCGGGTCGCGGCGGCCTCGCCCTTGTAGATCCAGACCTTCACGCCGATGCGGCCGAAGGTCGTGCGGGCCTCGTAGAAGCCGTAGTCGATGTCGGCGCGGAGCGTGTGCAGGGGCACGCGGCCCTCGCGGTAGAACTCCGAGCGGGACATCTCGGCGCCGCCGAGACGACCGGAGCACTGGACACGGATGCCCTTGGCGCCGCTCTTCATGGCGGACTGCATCGCCTTGCGCATCGCACGGCGGAACGAGACCCGGCTCGACAGCTGCTCGGCCACGCCCTGGGCGACGAGCTGGGCGTCGACCTCGGGGTTCTTGACCTCAAGGATGTTGAGCTGAACCTGCTTGCCGGTCAGCTTCTCCAGGTCGCCGCGGATCCGGTCGGCCTCCGCGCCGCGGCGGCCGATGACGATGCCCGGCCGGGCGGTGTGGATGTCGACGCGCACGCGGTCACGCGTCCGCTCGATCACCACGTTGGAGATGCCGGCCCGCTCCATGCCGCGCTGCAGCATCCGGCGGATCTTGACGTCTTCCGCGACGTAGTCCTTGTACAGCTTGTCGGCGTACCACACGCTCTTGTGATCGGTGGTGATGCCGAGCCGGAACCCGTGCGGGTTAACCTTCTGCCCCACTATCGGGTCCTCCCCTTCGGCTGGGACTGCTCAGACCGGGGCTCCACGACCACGGTGATGTGGCTGGTCCGCTTGTTGATCCGGTACGCACGACCCTGCGCGCGCGGCCGGAACCGCTTGAGCGTCGGCCCCTCGTCGACCCAGGCACGGCTCACAACGAGCGTGTCGCGGTCGAGCTTGTTGTTGTGCTCGGCGTTGGCGATGGCACTCGCCAGCACCTTGCCCACGGTGTCGCTCGCCGCCTGGGGAGCGAACTGCAGCACGGCCTGCGCCTCCGAAGCGGGCAGCCCGCGAATGAGGTCCACCACTCGGCGGGCCTTCCGGGGCGTGACGCGGGCATACCGCGCCTGGGCCCTGGCTTCCATCGCTTTCTCCTCTGACTTCTTCGGCTTGCTTATCGCCGGCTGCGGCGGTCTTCCTTGACGTGGCTGCGGAACGTCCGCGTCGGCGCGAACTCCCCGAGCTTGTGGCCGATCATCGACTCGGTGATGAACACCGGGACGTGCTTGCGGCCATCGTGGACGGCGATCGTGTGACCGAGCATGTCGGGCACGATCATGGAGCGCCGTGACCACGTCTTGATGACGTTCTTGGTGCCCTTTTCGTTCTGAGCGTCCACCTTCTTCATCAGGTGGTCGTCCACGAACGGGCCCTTCTTAAGGCTACGTGGCATCGGGACTGCTCCTACCGCTTCTTCCTCTTGCTCCGACGACGGACGATCAGACGGTCGCTGGCCTTGTTGGCCTGACGCGTGCGACCCTCCTTCTTACCCTTCGGGTTGACCGGGTGCCGGCCGCCGGAGGTCTTGCCCTCACCACCACCGTGCGGGTGGTCAACCGGGTTCATCGCGACACCGCGGACGGTCGGGCGCTTGCCCTTCCACCGCATACGGCCGGCCTTACCCCAGTTGATGTTGCTCTGCTCGGCGTTGCCGACCTGGCCGACGGTGGCGCGGCAGCGCACGTCGACCATTCGCATCTCGCCGGAGGGCATGCGCAGCGTGGCGTACTGGCCCTCCTTGGCGAGGAGCTGGATCTGCGCGCCGGCCGAACGGCCCAGCTTGGCGCCGCCGCCCGGACGGAGCTCCACCGCGTGGATGAAGGTACCGGTCGGGATGTTGCGAAGCGGCAGGCAGTTGCCCGGCTTGATGTCCGCGCCCGGTCCGTTCTCGATCCGGTCGCCCTGCTTGAGGCCGGTCGGAGCGATGATGTAACGCTTCTCGCCATCGGCGTAGTGCAGCAGCGCGATGTTGGCGGTGCGGTTCGGGTCGTACTCGATGTGAGCGACCTTGGCCGGGATGCCGTCCTTGTCGTGCCGCCGGAAGTCGATGATCCGGTAGGCGCGCTTGTGGCCACCACCCTGGTGGCGAGCCGTGACACGACCGTGCACGTTGCGCCCGCCCTTGCTGTGCAAGGGAGCGAGCAACGACTTCTCCGGCGTGCTGCGGGTGATCTCGGCGAAGTCCGAGACGCTGGACCCGCGGCGACCGGGGGTCGTCGGCTTGTACTTACGGATGCCCATCTTTTTCGTTCATCCTCTACTTGATCAGCCGACCGGGCCGAAGATGTCGATCCGGTCGCCCTCCGCCAGGCTCACGATCGCGCGGCGGGTGGAGGGGCGCTGGCCGTAGCCAACGCGCGTGCGCTTGCGCTTGCCCTGCCGGTTCACCGTGTTGACGCCGGTGACCTTGACCCCGAAGATCTGCTCGATCGCGATCTTGATCTGGGTCTTGTTGGCGTCCTTGTGGACCAGGAAGGTGTACTTGTTGTGCTCGTCGATCAGGCCGTAGCTCTTCTCGGAGACCACCGGCTTGATGATGACGTCACGCGGGTCGGCGATCCTGCTCACGCGCTCGTCTCCTCCTTGCTCAGCCGTGCGACGACCTGGTCGTAGGCCTCACGGGTGAAGACGACATCCTCGTGGCACAGCACGTCGTAGGTGTTCAGCTGACCGGCGTCCAGCAGGTGGACCTCGGGCGCGTTGCGCAGGCTCACCCAGGTCAGCTCGTCGTCCGCGTCGACCACCACGAGCACGGTGCGCGCCTGGGTGATCTTGCGGAGCGCGGTGAGGGCGGCCTTGGTCTTGGGCGTCTCGCCCTCGACCAGCCCGGTCACCACGTGGACCCGGCCGAGGCCGGCCCGGTCGCTGAGGGCCCCGCGCAGCGCGGCGGCCTTCATCTTCTTGGGCGTCCGCTGGGTGTAGTCACGCGGCACGGGACCGTGCACGGTGCCACCGCCGGCGAACTGCGGCGCGCGGGTCGAGCCCTGGCGGGCGCGACCGGTGCCCTTCTGGCGGTACGGCTTCTTGCCGCCACCGCTGACCTCGCCGCGGGTCTTGGTCTTGTGGGTGCCCTGCCGGGCCGCGGCCTGCTGCGCCACGACCACCTGGTGGATCAGCGGCACATTGACCTTGGCCTCGAAGACGTCGGCGGGGAGCTCGATCGTCTCGGTCTTCGCACCGGCCGCGTCGAGGACGTCGATGCTTGCCATCTTTACTTCGCCCCCTTCTTAACGGCGGTGCGGATGAGGAGCAGGGAGCCGTTGGCGCCCGGTACCGCACCCTTGATCAGGATGAGGCCCTTCTCGAGGTCGACCGAGTGGACCTTGAGGCTCTGCACGGTCTTGCGGACGTTACCCATCCGCCCGGCCATGCGAAGGCCCTTGAACACGCGGCCGGGGGTGGCGCAGCCACCGATGGAGCCGGGCGAACGGTGCTTGCGCTGGGTGCCGTGCGAAGCGCCGAGACCACGGAAGCCGTGGCGCTTCATGACACCCGCGGTGCCCTTGCCCTTGCTCTTGCCGGTCACGTCGACGTAGGAGCCGGCCTCGAAGATGTCCGCGGAGATCTCCTGGCCGATGGTGTACTCGGAGGCGTCGTCCGTGCGCAGCTCGACGAAGAACCGCCGCGGCGTGATGCCGTGCTTGCGGAGGTAGTCGCCGAGCGGCTTGTTGACCTTGCGCGGGTCGACCTGTCCGTACCCGATCTGAACCGCGGAGTAGCCGTCGGCCTCGGGGGTGCGAACGCGGGTCACCACGCACGGACCGGCCTTGACGACGGTGACCGGGACCATCCGGTTGTCCTCGTCGAAGACCTGGGTCATGCCGAGCTTCTCGCCGAGCACCCCGGCGGTCTTCCGCCCAGTAATCGCAGCCATGTCAGTGCGTTCCCTTAAAGCTTGATCTCGATGTCGACGCCGGCCGGCAGGTCGAGGCGCATGAGCGAGTCGACCGTCTTCGGCGTCGGATCGATGATGTCGATCAGCCGCTTGTGCGTGCGCATCTCGAAGTGCTCGCGGCTGTCCTTGTACTTGTGCGGCGAGCGGATGACGCAGTACACGTTCTTCTCGGTCGGCAGCGGCACCGGGCCTGCGACCTGCGCGCCGGTACGCGTCACCGTCTCGACGATCTTCCGTGCCGAGCTGTCGATGACCTCGTGGTCATAGGCCTTGAGCCGGATGCGGATTTTCTGTCCCGCCATGGTGGCCTCGGTGTCCTTCGCTGTCGTCCCAGTTGCTTCGTCGTCTTGTCGTGGGTCGGCGGTCGGGCCGTGATGTCGGCCCGACCGCCGCTCCGCGGGGTGTTACTTGATGATCTTCGTGACCTTGCCGGCGCCGACGGTGCGGCCACCCTCGCGGATCGCGAACTTGAGGCCCTCCTCCATCGCGATCGGCTGGATGAGCTGGACGGTCATCTCGGTGTTGTCACCGGGCATGACCATCTCGGTGCCCTCCGGCAGGTTCACAACGCCCGTCACGTCAGTCGTACGGAAGTAGAACTGGGGACGGTAGTTGTTGAAGAACGGCGTGTGGCGGCCGCCCTCGTCCTTGGCCAGGATGTAGACCTGGGCCTCGAACTCGGTGTGCGGGGTCGTGGTGCCCGGCTTGATGACACACTGGCCGCGCTCGACGTCCTCGCGCTTGATGCCGCGGAGGAGCAGACCCACGTTGTCGCCGGCCTGGCCCTCGTCGAGCAGCTTGCGGAACATCTCGACGCCGGTGACCGTGGTGGTGGTCGCCTTCTCCCGGATGCCGACGATGTCGACGGTCTCGTTGACCTTGACGATGCCGCGCTCGATACGACCGGTGACGACGGTGCCGCGACCGGTGATCGAGAAGACGTCCTCGATCGGCATGAGGAACGGCTTGTCGATGTCACGGGTCGGCTCGGGGATGTTCTCGTCGACCGCGTTCATGAGCTCGATGATCGAGTCGGCCCACTTGTCGTCGCCCTCCAGCGCCTTGAGCGCGGAGACGCGGACGACGGGCAGGTCGTCACCGGGGAACTCCTGGGCGGAGAGGAGCTCGCGGACCTCGAGCTCGACGAGCTCCAGGATCTCCTCGTCGTCCACCATGTCGGCCTTGTTCAGGGCCACGACGATGTAGGGGACGCCGACCTGGCGGGCCAGGAGGACGTGCTCCTTCGTCTGCGGCATGGGGCCGTCGGTGGCGGCGACCACCAGGATCGCGCCGTCCATCTGGGCGGCACCGGTGATCATGTTCTTCACGTAGTCGGCGTGACCGGGGCAGTCCACGTGGGCGTAGTGGCGCTTCTCGGTCTGGTACTCGACGTGCGCGATCGAGATGGTGATGCCGCGAGCCTTCTCCTCCGGCGCCTTGTCGATCTTGTCGAACGGCGTGGACTCGTTCAGCTCGGGGTAACGGTCGTGGAGCACCTTGGTGATCGCCGCGGTCAGAGTGGTCTTGCCGTGGTCGATGTGCCCAATGGTGCCGATGTTCACGTGCGGCTTAGTCCGCTCGAACTTCGCCTTGGCCACTGGTCTCTCCTTGAGAATCTGACGCTTACAGACTTACGTCTTCGCTCTGGTCGGGGTGGGCGCCCTCGCGGGCGCCCGTGATGGTGTTACTCGCCCCGCGCCTTCGCGACGATCTCCTTGGCGACGCCCGGAGGCACCTCCGCGTAGGAGTCGAAAATCATGGTGTACACCGCCCGGCCCTGAGTGCGGCTGCGCAGGTCGCCTACGTAGCCGAACATCTCGGACAGGGGGACGAGGGCGCTGATGACCTTGGCGCCGGTGCGGTCCTCCATCTGCTGGATCTGACCGCGGCGAGCGTTCAGGTCGCCGATGACGTCGCCCATGTAGTCCTCGGGCGTGGTGACCTCGACGGCCATGATGGGCTCGAGGATCACCGGGTCCGCCTTGCGCGCGGCCTCCTTGAAGGCCATCGAGCCAGCGATCTTGAAGGCCATCTCGGACGAGTCCACCTCGTGGTAGGCGCCGTCCAGCAGGGTGACCTTCACGTCGACCATCGGGTAGCCGGCGAGGACGCCGAACTCGGCGGCCTCCTGGCAGCCCGCGTCGACCGACGGGATGTACTCGCGCGGGATACGGCCACCGGTGACCTTGTTCTCGAACTCGTAGCCACCGCCGTCGCCGCCGGTGGGCTCGAGAGAGATGATCACGCGGCCGAACTGGCCCGAACCACCCGTCTGCTTCTTGTGGGTGTACTCGACCTTCTCCACCTTGCGGCGGATGGTCTCGCGGTAGGCGACCTGCGGCCGGCCGACGTTCGCCTCGACGTTGAACTCGCGGCGCATGCGGTCGACGAGGATCTCCAGGTGGAGCTCGCCCATACCGGAGATCACGGTCTGGCCGGTCTCCTCGTCACGGCGCACCTGGAAGGACGGGTCCTCCTCGGCGAGCCGCTGGATCGCGACACCCAGCTTCTCCTGGTCGGCCTTCGTCTTCGGCTCGATGGCCACCTGGATGACCGGGGCCGGGAAGTTCATCGACTCCAGGATGACCTGGTTCTGCGGGTCGCTCAGCGTGTCACCGGTCGTGGTGTCCTTGAGGCCCATGACCGCGACGATCTGACCGGCGTGCGCGCTCGGGCGCTCATCGCGCTTGTTGGCGTGCATCTGGTAGATCTTGCCGATGCGCTCCTTCCGGCCCTTGGTGGTGTTGAGGACCTGGGTCCCCGCCTCCAGGGTGCCGGAGTAGATGCGGATGTAGGTGAGCTTGCCGAGGTGCTTGTCGCTCATGATCTTGAACGCCAGCGCCGACAGGGGCTCGTTCACGTCCGCGTGACGCTCGATGACCGCTTCCTCGTCGCCCACCGCGTGGCCCTTGATGGACTCGATGTCGGTGGGGGCGGGGAGGTAGTCCACGATCGCGTCGAGCATGGGCTGGATGCCCTTGTTCTTGAACGCGGTGCCGCACAGGACCGGGGTGACCGCGCTGGCCAGGGTGGCCCGGCGGATCGCCGCGACGAGCTGCTCCTCGGTGGGCTCCTCGCCCTCCAGGTAGAGCTCCATCATCTGCTCGTCGTTCTCCGAGATGGTCTCGACGAGCTTGTCGCGCCACTCACGGGCGGCCTCGGCGTGGTCGGCCGGGATGTCGACGGTCTCGTACATCTCGCCCTTGGCGGCCTCGGCGCTCCAGAGCAGGCCCTTCATGCGGACCAGGTCGATGACGCCCTTGAAGTCGGCCTCGACGCCCCAGGGGAGCTGGACCACCAGCGGGGTCGCGCCCAGGCGGGACGTGATCATGTCCACGCAGCGGTGGAACTCCGCGCCGACGCGGTCCATCTTGTTCACGAAGCAGATGCGGGGGACGCCGTACCGGTCGGCCTGGCGCCAGACGGTCTCCGACTGCGGCTCCACGCCGGCGACCCCGTCGAACACGGCGACGGCACCGTCGAGCACGCGCAGCGACCGCTCGACCTCGACGGTGAAGTCGACGTGGCCGGGCGTGTCGATGATGTTGATCACGTGATCACGCCACTCGCAGGTGGTCGCGGCGGACGTGATGGTGATGCCGCGCTCCTGCTCCTGCTCCATCCAGTCCATCGTGGCAGCGCCCTCGTGGACCTCACCGATCTTGTAGTTGATGCCGGTGTAGAACAGGATGCGCTCAGTAGTCGTGGTCTTGCCCGCGTCAATGTGGGCCATGATCCCGATGTTGCGGACCCTGGCCAGGTCGAGAGCGGTCGTGGTGGCCACTTCTTTGCGTCCTCTACGTCGTCGTTGCCGGCCGCCCGGGGTGAGCCGGGCGGCCGATGAGCTCTACCAGCGGTAGTGAGCGAAGGCCTTGTTGGACTCGGCCATCTTGTGCGTGTCCTCGCGCCGCTTGACGCTGGCGCCGAGGCCGTTGCTGGCGTCGAGCAGCTCGTTCATGAGCCGCTCGGTCATGGTCTTCTCGCGGCGGGCGCGGGAGTACTGCACCAGCCAGCGCAGTGCCAGCGTGGTGCTGCGCGAGGCGCGCACCTCGACCGGGACCTGGTAGGTCGCGCCACCGACGCGGCGGCTGCGGACCTCCAGGGTCGGCTTCACGTTGTCCAGCGCACGCTTGAGCGTGACCACCGGGTCGTTGCCGGTCTTCTCGCGGCAGCCCTCGAGAGCGTCATACACGATCTTCTGGGCGAGCGAACGCTTGCCGTTGAGCAGGACCTTGTTGATCAGCGCGGTCACCAGCGGGGAGCTGTAGACCGGGTCACTGACCAGAGTGCGCCTGCCTGCGGGGCCCTTGCGCGGCATGTCAGCTCTTCTCCTTCTTCGCGCCGTAGCGGCTGCGCGCCTGCTTGCGGTTGCGCACACCCTGCGTGTCGAGCGAACCCCGAATGATCTTGTAGCGAACACCGGGGAGGTCCTTAACACGGCCGCCACGCACGAGCACCATGGAGTGCTCCTGGAGGTTGTGACCGACGCCGGGGATGTACGCCGTCACCTCCATGCCGTTGGTGAGCCGGACACGCGCCACCTTGCGAAGCGCGGAGTTCGGCTTCTTGGGCGTGGTCGTGTAGACGCGCGTGCAGACGCCGCGGCGCTGAGGGCTTCCCTTGAGCGCCGGAGTCTTGGTCTTACTGACCTTGTCCTGGCGGCCCTTGCGGACCAGCTGCTGGATCGTGGGCACCGCGTCTCCGTTCGTACCTGACCGGTAATCGATTCTTGTTGCTTTTGACAGGTGCTGCCGGTGTCTGACCTGTCGGTTTCCCCTCGTCCTCCGACCCACGCTGTCGGGCGTGTCGCGCCTAATCGCGGCCACGCCCGGCGCCATTGGCCGGAGCGAGAGGGAGAGGTCTCACCGCACTCGGGGCCGACACGGAACGGCCAGCCACCAAGCGCATGCATGTGAGCCCATGAACTCATGGGCACGAAGGGAAAGACTACCCAGCCCATCGCATGAGGTCAAAACGAACGGGCGAGCCGCCTTGCGTCGCTGTGTAGAACGCCAGGTCCCTGTGCCGGATTCCCATGAGCAGATCTCAGCGCCTAGTGTAGCCGCCCGCCGTCGTGCTCACGCCGTACGGCGCGCGTTCACGGCAGGCGGATGATCCCGCCGGCCACCACCACCGCGGCCACGGCGACGGCGGCGACCGCGGCGGACAGTCCCAGGGCCGCCGACGCCAGTCCGGTCGCCAGGCGGACCATGGCCGGTCCGGTCGCGCCCGGCACCATCACGAGCCCGGCCCGCGCCCGCCGCGCCTTGACGAGCGCCCTGGCGGCGCAGGCCGACGCCGGTACCACGGTCGGCAGCAGGATCAGTCCCGCCACAGCCCAGCCGAGCGCCCGCCGCGCGTCCCGTTCCGGGCCCAGCGGGAATCCCCGGCTGTCTATGTCGTCATACCCCAAATGCCCGAAATATCCCATTTCGTACGGCCGGCGTGGCGTGGCCTCTCCGGCCGCCTGAGCCGCGTCCCAGCGGCCGCCGGGCGCGAGCCGTACCGTGACCTCCCCCGGGGCCTGGGGGACGCTCTGCGGCGATGTGAGGCGCACCGTCGTCTCCGGATCGGCCGTGCGGACGCCGTCCGCGGGTCCCCTCATCTCCGTCTCCCCCTCCTGCGCCGTCGCGGGCCGGTCACGCGGTGATCCACTTTACGCGGGCGGGCCGCGGGAACTTGGGGACGCGGCCGGGGACACCGGGACAAAGGCGGTCAGGCGGCGGTCAACGGTGGGCAAACGCCGGAAGGCCCGGCCCCCGCAACGGGGACCGGGCCTCCTCGGCGCGTGTGACTAGCGGTTGTACTGACCGAAGTCGTACTCCTCCAGCGGGACGGCCTCGCCGGAGCCCTGCCCGAAGGTGTACTCGGCCGCGGAGCCGTCGTAGCCGCCGACGGTGTACATCGCCGTCTTGGCCTCCTCGGTCGGCTCGACCCGGATGTTGCGGTACTGGGACATGCCCGTGCCGGCCGGGATGAGCTTACCGATGATGACGTTCTCCTTGAGGCCGAGCAGCGGGTCGCTCTTGGCGTGGATCGCCGCGTCGGTGAGCACCCGGGTCGTCTCCTGGAACGAGGCGGCCGACAGCCAGGACTCGGTCGCCAGGGACGCCTTGGTGATGCCCATGAGGACCGGGCGGCCGGCCGCGGGCGTGCCGCCCTCGGCCACCACGCCGCGGTTGACCTCCTCGAAGCGCGGACGCTCGACCAGCTCGCCGGGCAGCAGATCGGTGTCGCCGGACTCCAGCACGTTCACGCGCTTGAGCATCTGCCGGACGATGACCTCGATGTGCTTGTCGTGGATCGACACACCCTGCGAACGGTAGACCTCCTGGACCTCCGCGACCAGGTGAAGCTGCACCGCGCGGGGGCCGAGGATGCGCAGCACCTCGTTGGGGTTGACCGCACCCGCGATGAGCTGCTGGCCCACCGTGACGCGCTGCCCCTCGGACACCTGGAGCCGGGACCGCATGGGAACCGGGTAGGCGATCTCCTCGGAACCGTCGTCCGGGATGATCACGACCTTGCGGGTCTTGTCCGTCTCGTCGATCCGGACGCGGCCCTCGACCTCGGAGATCGGGGCGACGCCCTTGGGCACGCGGGCCTCGAAGAGCTCGGTGACACGCGGCAGACCGTGGGTGATGTCCTGACCCGCCACACCACCGGTGTGGAAGGTACGCATGGTCAGCTGGGTGCCCGGCTCACCGATCGACTGGGCGGCGATGATGCCGACCGCCTCGCCGACGTCCACGAGCTTGCCGGTCGCGAGCGAACGGCCGTAGCAGGTGGCGCACAGACCGATCTTGGCCTCGCAGACGAGGGCGCTGCGGGTGCGGACGGACTCGATGCCCGCCTCGACCAGCGTCGTCACCACCGCGTCGGTGATGTCGGTGCCCTTGGCGACCAGGACCTTGCCGTCCACCTCGACGTCCTCGGCCACGATGCGGCCGTGGACGTTGCTCTCGGCGTTCTGCGCCTTGACGAGGACGCCCTCGCTGTTGCGCTCGCCGACGAACAGGGACACGGCGCGGTCGGTGCCGCAGTCGATCTCCCGGACGATGACGTCCTGCGCGACGTCCACCAGACGACGGGTCAGGTAACCCGAGTCGGCGGTGCGCAGCGCGGTGTCGGCCAGACCCTTCCGCTGACCGTGGGTGGAGACGAAGTACTCCAGCACCGACAGGCCCTCGCGGAAGGAGGACTTGATCGGGCGCGGGATGGTCTCACCCTTGGTGTTGGCGACCAGGCCTCGCATACCGGCGATCTGACGGACCTGCATCTGGTTACCGCGGGCGCCGGAGTGGACCATCATCCACACCGGGTTGGTCCGCGGGAACGCCTGCTCCATGTCGGAGGCCACGTCCGCGGTCGCCTGGGTCCAGATCTCGATGAGCTCCTGACGGCGCTCCTCGTCGGTGATCAGACCGCGCTCGTACTCACGCTGCACCTTGTCGGCGCGGCGCTCGTAGGACGCCAGGATCTCGCCCTTGTTCGGCGGCGCGATGACGTCGTCGATGGAGATCGTGACGCCCGCCCGGGTCGCCCAGTGGAAACCGGCGTCCTTGAGGGCGTCCAGCGCCGCGGCGACCTCGATCTTGGTGTAGCTCTCGGCCAGCTCGTTCACGATCGCCGAAAGCTGCTTCTTGCCCACCTCGTGGTTCACGAAGGGGAAGTCGGCCGGCAGCGTCTCGTTGAACAGCAGGCGCCCGAGCGTGGTCTCCAGGCGGTAGGGGTCGCCCGGCTCCCAGCCCTCCGGCGGGGTCCAGCCGAGCGGGGCCGGCTGGCCCTGGATCCGGACCTGGATCTTGGCCTGCGGGTCGAGCTCACGGCGGTCGTACGCCATGATCGCCTCGGAGGTCGAGGTGAACACGCGGCCCTCGCCCGGCGCGCCCTCCTTCTCGGAGGTGAGCCAGTAGAGGCCGATGACCATGTCCTGGGTGGGCATCGTCACGGGCTTGCCGTCGGCGGGCTTGAGGATGTTGTTGGTGGACAACATCAGGATGCGCGCCTCGGCCTGGGCCTCCGCGGACAGCGGCAGGTGCACGGCCATCTGGTCGCCGTCGAAGTCCGCGTTGAACGCGGTGCAGACGAGCGGGTGGATCTGGATGGCCTTGCCCTCGACGAGCTGCGGCTCGAACGCCTGGATGCCCAGGCGGTGCAGGGTCGGCGCCCGGTTGAGCAGCACCGGGTGCTCGGTGATGACCTCTTCGAGGACGTCCCACACCACCGGGCGGGCGCGCTCGACCATGCGCTTGGCGCTCTTGATGTTCTGCGCGTGGTTGAGGTCCACGAGCCGCTTCATCACGAACGGCTTGAACAGCTCCAGCGCCATCTGCTTGGGCAGGCCGCACTGGTGCAGCTTGAGCTGCGGGCCGACGACGATGACCGAACGGCCGGAGTAGTCGACTCGCTTGCCCAGCAGGTTCTGGCGGAAGCGGCCCTGCTTGCCCTTGAGCATGTCGGAGAGCGACTTCAGCGGGCGGTTGCCCGGCCCCGTGACGGGGCGCCCCCGGCGGCCGTTGTCGAACAGCGCGTCGACGGCCTCCTGGAGCATGCGCTTCTCGTTGTTGACGATGATCTCGGGCGCGCCCAGGTCGAGCAGCCTCTTGAGCCGGTTGTTGCGGTTGATCACCCGGCGGTAGAGGTCGTTCAGGTCCGAGGTGGCGAAGCGGCCACCGTCGAGCTGGACCATCGGCCGCAGGTCCGGCGGGATCACCGGGATGCAGTCGAGGACCATGCCCATCGGCGAGTTCCTCGTGTTGAGGAACGCGCTGACGACCTTGAGCCGCTTGAGGGCGCGGGCCTTCTTCTGGCCCTTGCCGCTGCGGATGGTCTCGCGCAGGTTCTCGGCCTCGGCGTCGAGGTCGAAGTTGGCCAGGCGCTCCTGGATGGCCTGCGCGCCCATGCCGCCGCGGAAGTAGCGGCCGAAGCGGTCGCGCATCTCGCGGTAGAGCAGCTCGTCACCCTCGAGGTCCTGGACCTTGAGGCTGCGGAAGCGGCTCCACACCTCGTCGAGGCGGTCGATCTCGCGCTGCGCGCGGTCGCGGAGCTGGCGCATCTCGCGCTCCGCGCCCTCGCGCACCTTGCGGCGCTGGTCGCCCTTGGCGCCGGCGGCCTCCAGCTCGGCGAGGTCGGACTCCAGCTTCTTCTGCCGGGCCTCGATGTCGGCGTCGCGGCGCTGCTCGATGTGCTGCCGCTCCACGGAGATCTTGGCCTCCAGGGACGGCAGGTCGCGCTCACGCATCTCGGTGTCGACATGCGTGATCATGTAGGCCGCGAAGTAGATGACCTTCTCCAGGTCCTTCGGGGCCAGGTCGAGCAGGTACCCCAGGCGCGAGGGCACGCCCTTGAAGTACCAGATGTGGGTGACGGGGGCGGCCAGCTCGATGTGGCCCATCCGCTCACGGCGCACCTTGGCGCGGGTCACCTCGACACCGCACCGCTCACAGATGATGCCCTTGAAGCGGACGCGCTTGTACTTGCCGCAGTAGCACTCCCAGTCCCGGGTGGGGCCGAAGATCTTCTCGCAGAAGAGCCCGTCCTTCTCCGGCTTCAGGGTGCGGTAGTTGATCGTCTCCGGCTTCTTCACTTCACCGTGCGACCACTGCCGGATGTCGTCCGCCGTGGCGAGGCCGATCCGCAGCTCGTCGAAGAAATTGACGTCGAGCACTTACATTTCCCCTTTGAATCAGACCTCGTCGACACTCATCGCGCCCTCGTGGGGGCGCCGGGACAGGTCGATGCCGAGCTCCTCCGCCGCGCGGAAGACGTCCTCGTCGGTGTCGCGCATC
>NZ_QZEY01000017.1 GCF_003594875.1 Bailinhaonella thermotolerans | reverse complement strand
CCCACCTGGACTCACATTCTGACTCTCACGGGCGGGCTCATGTTGTCCGCGGAGGAACTCAGCGTCGGAGGCCATCGCGTTTTCCAGATCGTCAAGCTGGTCGAAGAGATAGAACCGCTCACTTACGCAATCGACGGGGTAAACGCCGGGGAAATCTTCCCTTACGAGGAGTACAGCCCGTACTGGGAAGGTATGGAATTCGACAAGCCGCTGGACGAGGAACTGGATCAGTACTTGGTGATCATGGGGCGGCTCACCGGCCGCTTCCTCGACCGTGATTGGCTCGCTTCCCCTGGGCTGCTCGGCGAGCTTCCCCCAACCCGCTGACACCCTCTCAACGACGCGGCGATACCGCCGGATCCGCTGACCGTGTGGCTAGACGGCAACGTCCCGGACGCCAGTCACGACAACCAGGGTCCGGCTCGCAGCGCTCGCGGACACCCATGCGGCACCGCCGCGAAACGGCCCGCCGCCCGGGCCCGGCCCGCACCCCAGCGGCGCGACAAGCCGGGCCCCGGCGGCGCTACGCCACCCCGGTCAGGACAGTGCGGGGCTCTCAGCCTGGCCCAGCCCGGTCAGGGCGGGCGGCCGGTCCGTCAGGTACACGTCCAGCGGATCTCCCGTCCGGGCGTCCATCACCAGCGTCAGTACCGACCCCGACGGTGCCGGGCGGCCTGGCGCGTGGGGGACCACCAGCCCGCCTCCGGGGCTGCCGAACCGGCCGCGGACAGGCACCACCGTCACCGGCCGGTCATCCCGCACGGTGTCCGTGCCGAGCGCGGCGGTGGCGGCCCGCCGTGACACTCCGGCCACGGTGGTGACGGCCGGGCCGAGGTCGCGGCCGGCGAGCCGGGCCAGCCGGGACGCCTCCGCGACCAGGTCCACCGGCCCCGCCTCGGCCGGTCCGTCGGGCGGCGAGGCGAGCGACGCCTTCGAGGAACTGGCCACCGGCTCTTCGGGCGAGCTGGAGCGCCGGATCGATTTCTGACATCACGCTGAGTACAGAGACATCCGGTATGTCAGAACGACATCCGGTATGTGTCCGGTATGCGATACCGGACGTCATTGGGGGCTCTGACCAGCAGAAACAGAGACGCTCGGTACATCCGGTATATCCGGTACCCCTCGACATGGGGCTCACGGGTTCCCGGCCGCCCGGAAGGTCGTGACGCAGGTCCGGTGGGGGGAGTGGTGCTCCCGGAACGCTCCCGGGGCCAGTCGGGCGAGCAGTCGGCTGGGTCCATCTCATCACCGGTCCGGAGGCCCTCACTCATGCGCAGGCCGTACGGGCGCTGGGCGAGGCCGCCGGCCGGGAGCTGCGATACACGGCCCTCACCCCGAGCAGCATGTCGAGGGACTGCGCGCGGCGGGCCTCGACGAACGTTCGATCGCCTGGCGGCGGGGACTGTTCCAGCTCATCCGAGACGGCCGCAACGCCCTGGTGACCGACGCCGTCGCACGGGTGACCGGCCACCCGGCCCGCTCGCTGACGGCGTACGCGCCCGCGCACGCCGCCTGGCGGTCACCGGCCCCGGCAGAGTAATGATCACGTGCCGGAGGGCGGCGCGGTCCCGCTGCTCCGGCCCGGACGAGGGGTGTCGTTGTTGATCATTGCCGCAGTCCTCTGCCTGAGCGCCCGGCCCGCAACGGACGCCTGCGCCCCGGCCCGCAACTGACCTACGAGATCTTGCCGGTGGTGCGGAAGCGGCGCAGCTTCGACAGTAGGTCCCCGCCCTCTACCAGCGCGCCACGGTATCGTCCGTCGGCGACCTCGTATGCCAGCAAATAGTCCCCTTTCTGCGTAGCCGACAACTTGCGCAGTGTTTCCACCGCCGCCGCCACGCTGCGCTCCAGCAGCGCTATCGCGGTTTCCGCTTGGACCTTGGCGTCCTGGATCGAGAGGACGTTCTTGATCTCCTGCTCGGTGATCGCGTCCTTCACGGGCGCCGCCATTTCGATGGCCGCCACGTCTGTCAGCCCAGGAACGCTCGCGTCCGGCCCTCGTCGCAGTCGCTCAGCCAGGTCCGCAGGGAGGGTGATCTTGCTGGCGCCCTGGACAAACGATTGGGCCTCGACGAACCACGGCTCGTTCGGCCATTTCGGCACCGCGATCGGAAACAACTCCTTGCCCAACTGCTGCTCTCGTGTCGAGTACACCAGCAACTCCTGCAGATAACGCAGTGCTTTGTGGCGTTCAGCCTCAAGGCGGGCCTCGCTGGTGGAAGTTGACGTAGGCGTCGGCTGTGAGCGTGCTGGGGCAGGGTCGTCGTTCGAGCAGCCGGACAGGCCGGCCGCCAGCGCGAATACCACCAGCAGATGTGCTCCGCGAGTACGAATACGCAACTTCTCTCCCTAGATCGACAAGCACCACCTTTCATACCAAAGATCACCTAGGTGGGCTTGCAGGCACCGCCCCCTGCCCCGGTCCAGGCGTCCCGGACGGTCAGGGAGGCCAAAACGTGCCGCAGTCCATACCTTTGGGGGAATCCCTGATGAGACCACCCGCAGTCCGACCCCGCCATAGCGCGGCGTTGGTCACGTGGGTGTTCGTGCTCGCGGTGTTCGGTGCACTGGCCTTCCTCACCACCACCGGGGATCCGGTCGGGGGAGGCGGCCGGGCGGCAAGCCCGGCGGCGGTGACGAGCACCATCCAGAGCGCGACGCCCACCACGACACTTGCCTCCGGTTCGGTGCTGGCCGCCGAACCCGAGCGCAAGGAACTGCCGAAGGTGAACGCGAACCTGTGCGAGAAGGTGGAGGAGAAGCGGACTTACCTGCCGTTGCACCGCTGGACGTCGTTCGACCTGTTCGCGGTCGACAACTCGTGGATTCTCAAGACCAAGCTCTGGGTCTCCATGATCGCGTCCTTCTTCTTCGCCATCGCCTCGCTCATCTGGAACGCTCTGGGCTCATTCCTCGGTTTCTCCGTGGAATTCGACATGGTCTGCAGCGCGGCGGCGCCCATCAACTCGGCCGCCGGGATCATCGGCAACTACGTGATGTTCTTCATCATCCCGATGTTCCTGGTCGTGCTGCTGGCCGCGGTCCGGCGGTACAACCAGGGCGGGCAGGGGCCCGCGGCGGCCCTGCGCATGCTCGCCGGCTTCGTCGTCGCGGCCGGAGGCGTCTTCTTCGTGACCGAGCAGTCGGCCGCGCACGAGAACAACCCGACGGCCCCGTACACGGCGCCCTACATGGCGGTGCAGGCGCAGAAGTTCTTCACCGGCATGGGCACCTCGCTCAACGCGATCTCCTACTCGCCCCAGATGGACAGCTGGGCGTTCTACGACAAGGCCGAGCACGCGGGCCAGGTCAACTGCATCGCGACCAGCCAAAAGCTGTACGAGCTGTATGACACGGAGAACGCGCAGGGGGCGGGCAAGAACGCCGCGGCGGCGATGATGCAGATGAGCCGCATCTGGGAGCTGACCTTCCTGCGCAGCTACATCGCCGCCCAGTACGGCAACGGCAGCGCCGAGTACCCCGCGCCCTCGCACGTCACCTGCCGGGAGCTGGAGATGGAACTGCAGCTGCCCAAGGAACTCAAGGGCAACAAGCAGAAGGTCTTCGACCTGGCCACCGGCGTCACCACCGAGCCCGGCTCCAGCCGCTGGAACGCCATCGAGGGCGGCTTCGGCGGCAACCAGCACCGCAAGGCCACCATGATGTGGTCGGCCTGCTCCCGCTTCGGCGGGGACTGGAAGGTGATCCCGCAGTGGGAGAAGAGCAAGGGCGGTGACAACGACGACGAGCTCAAGGACGAAGACCCGTGTGAAGACGACATGGAGGGCGACCGCAAGAAGGGCGACATCGCCGGCGGCAACGACGACGACGGCATGTGGTGGTACAACGGCGACGACGAACTCGACGACGCCTTCAAGGACTGCCGCGGCGAGGAGGCCTGCGACGCGACCGAACGGTTCGTCTCCAGCTTCCTCGGCGACAACAGCGTCGACCGCCTGCTGCAGGGCGTCATCGCCCTGATCACGGCGCTGATCTTCGCCTTCGTCATGGGGCCCATCGCGGTCGGGCTCATGGTGATCTCGATCGCCCTGGCGTTCCTGGTCATGCTGGTCCCGATCACACTCGGGGCGCTGGCCATGGGCAGCGACTTCGGCAAGCGGATGGCCAAGCTGACGGCGGCGTCGATGGCGGCCAAGCTGCTGTTCACGCTCCTGCTGTCGGTCATCGGCGCGTTCATCTACGTCACCTACGACGCCATCAACAGCGCCCTGGGAGCGCCCGTCGCACCCAGCCTGTTCGAGCAGCTGCTGCTGGCGGCGGCGCCCATCGTGGCGCTGATCGTGCTGCGCAAGCTGTTCTCCATGGCGGGCATGGGCGACATCTCCAAGCTCACCGGCGCGCTCGGCTTCATGGGCGCCGCGGCCCTGAAGGCGACGGGTGACAAGACGCTGTCCAACAACGCCGACACGCGGATGTCGAACATGTTCGGCAGGATCGGCTACGGCAACAAGCGGCTGAGCAACCTGGACCGCAAGAACCTGATGTTCGCCCCGGTGAACAACCGCGCGACGCGGGCCCTGGGCCGCAAGGCCTCCCAGAAGGGCAAGGAACTGGCCCAGCCGCTGGTCAACACCGCCAAGGACGTCGCCGCCGACGCGCGCGCCAAGACCCTGGGCTACCTGCATCACCTCAAGGACCGGGCCGCCAACGGCACTCCCGAACAGCGCGCCCAGGCCTTCACCAGCATGGCCGGCGTGGCCGCGGGCGCGGCGGTCCTGGCGACCGCCACCGGCGGCGCGCTGGGCGGAGGGATCCTGCTGGCCGGCGCGGCCGGAGCCGGCGCCCTGGGCGCCTCGGGCGCCAAGGGTCTCGGCCGGCGCGGCGTGGAGAGGGTCAACGACGCCCTCCGCTCCAAGCTCGGCTACCTCGGCGACGCCTACGATCCCAGCGGTGACCCGCAGGAGTACCAGCCCGGCTCGCTCCAGCCGTTCCCGTACACCAACCACAGCGGTACGGCCATGCTGGCCGCGCAGCAGGGGTACAAGTACGTGGCCGGGGGCGCCACCGGAGTCGAACGGCTGCGCCGCCAGGAGGAGCGCACCGACAGCCTGCTGGACAACATCCGCGCCCGGCAGCACGGGGCGCTGGCCGACAACGGGGTGAACAACTCCTTCACCGGGTACTCCACCGCGATGGAGGCGTACGCCGCAGTGCAGGAGTACGCCGCCAAGAGCGGTGTCGCGGTCGACGACGTGCTCAACGGCGCGTCAGGCCTGATGGCGGTCAGCCCGGTGATGAAGACCAAGGGGGGCATCCCGCAGTTCCCCGCGCACTGGACGCTGGAGCAGAAGTCCAACCCGATCCACTACCTGGACGAGCAGACCAAGCGCCGGCTCATCATGCCGGACGGCCAGGAGGAGAGCACGGACGCCTACGTCGCCCGCCTCTACGCGACGCTGGCCGAGCGCGGCTTCGTCGACAAGGACGGGCGCGTCGTGGACTACTTCGCCTCCATGGGCCTGGATCGCCGGGTGCCCGCGGACGCGCTGCAGATCGAGGCCATCCTCGCCGGGACCGCGGACCGCAAGCCCGCCGTGATCCACCGGCTGCACGACGAGACCTACGCCGTGCAGGCGGCGCACGCTCGCGCGGCCCGCTACGCCCCGGCCGCGATGCGGATCGACCTCGGCATGGCCGACGTGGCCCGCGACATCGTCACCCGGGCCACCAGCGTGCCGGAGCTGAACGACTTCGGCGCGGCGCCGCTGGTGACCGCCAAGGGCTGGGAGGCCACGACCGCCCAGGTGCGTGACAGCATCCAGGCCAAGGCGAACGAGATCGTGAGCCTGTCGGCGAAGATGGCCTCGTTCCAGCAGGCCCAGAGCGCCGGGACGCTGAGCGTCCCGCAGGCGGAGGTCGAACGGCTGCAGCGCGCCTACGAGGAGCAGTTCCGCGGGATCCTGAGCCGCCTGGACGAGGCGGCGGCCGCCATCCGCGACCAGGCCGACCGCGCGGCGTTCAGCCGAGGCGAGGCCAAGATCACTATTGATGTGGCGTCCATGGACACCTCGGCGGCCGGCGACGAGATCGCCAGGGTCGTCAAGCAGGCCGAGCGGGCGTTCACCACTGAGGTCACCCGGCGGCATAAGGAACTGGAGCGGCTTCTGGGATCGATCTCCGTCTCGCCCCGCACCGAGGCCGAGGCCGAGGCCCTCAAGGCGAACGTGGCGAAGCTGGAGGAGCTGATCGAGAACATCTACTCCGAGCAGGACAAGGGGAACCGGGACCTGCTGCGGCGGCTGGAGGAGTTCCGGGCGCAGCAGGAGGCGCGAGCCGCCCGTGCCCGGACCAACCCCCGGCGCGCCGGGGGCGGCTCCCGCCCCCGCTCCGCGAAGGACGTGCTGAGGGACCTCAAGGCCGACACCGACTCCTGACCCGGCCAAGCGGGCGCACGCGGCCCCAGCCGCGCGCACGAGCCCAGAGCGCGGCACCCCCGCCCATCGTGGCGGGGGTGCTTTGCCGTACGGGGAGCCGAGCCCACGCTTGCGCCCGCGGGCGCGGCCCGGACGGTGCGGGTCACTGAGGCAAAGCCGAAGAGTCGTACGAGGCGGTGTACTCGTGCGGCCGGATCCACTTCGTCGAGAGGTCCTCATCACGCGTAGGCGTGTTGGGGATGGGCTTCGGTCCCGCCTTCAGGCGCGTCTCGATCGGCTGTGGATCTGGAACAGCCAAGGAAACCCGGGCCTTCCGCTCGCCGGCCTCCAAGGGGAGGTGTCTGCGATGAAGGGTTCCGGCGCGTCCTGTCCTTGGACAGGGAACGCGCGGATCGCAGGGGATTTCCGCGGCAAGCTTCTCCGCGGGCTCCAGTGGAGCGGACCCGTGGAGAAGTGTTCATAACCTCCATCCGGAGCCGGCCTCGCGCTGGATCCCGGATGCGGAACACTCCACTGGCCAGGCACGGATATACGTGGTTGGCCAGTTCTTCTTTTCCCAGCGGGCCCCGCTTGGGGCCGGGCGGGCGCCCGTGACGGTGCCGGGCCGAACCTGCGAAAAGAGGATGGAATGCGCGTCCAGTCCATTCGACGGCAAGTCCCGGCCCTGATCCAGGCGCGTGAGGAGTTCCGCAGCCGCGGCGACACGATCACCGGCATCCGCGGGCCCGCCGCCACGACCGGCCGGCTGCCCCGGGACCTGGCCGAGGACTACCGGGCCTACGCCGGCGACATCGAGTACACCGTGCTGTCGTACCGGACCCCCATCGCCTGGGTGGTCCGCGACCGCATCGTCATACCGCCGGTCCGGTACTCGGTGACCACGTCGCGGCACCAGAGCATGGCCTCCGCCGCCCTCGCGTGGCACCAGTGAGCATCCGGCCACAGCCGTACGGCGGCCGCCCGGCCCGACACGGTGGCCGCCCAGCCCGACACGGTGGCCGCCCGGCCCGACACGGTGGCCGCCCGGCCGCCACGGCGGTCGCCTGAGGCCGCGCCGGGGCGTCGCTCCCGCGCCGGAGGAACCGGCCGGTCCCGCACACGAGAGCCCGCCGGGGGATGTCCCCCGGCGGGCCACTGTGCCGTCAGTCCCAGGGTTTGACCTGGTCCGGAACGATGCGCAGGGTGTAGTTCACCGAAGAGTAGGCGCGCTCGACCTTGCTGACGTCCCCGGGGATGTTGGTGTGGACCTTGTAGCCGTGCGTGAGCTGCATCGCGATGTGGCTCTTGCGCGGCAGGACCAGATCGCCCGGCTTGGCGGTGCCGTAGGTGATGTGCTTGGCGCCGGACAGCTTGATCCAGGTGTAGGTGGTGGGCGCCCAGCCGCGGTAGACCGGCAGGCCGGCGCCGTTCTTGTAGGCGCGGGCGGTGAAGCTGGAGCAGTCCGCCCACCCCCACACCATGCGCTTGGGCTGCGAGTACGGCCAGCCCAGGTGTGTCAGCGCCCACTTGATCGCCTTGGCCGCCTCGGGGGTGGCCGCGCGGTCGACCGAGTCCACGCACAGCTTCTGCACGCCGATCTTGGCCGAGCCTTCGCGCAGGGTGTTGCGCGGCGCTTCGACGGGGCACCCGTCGGGGCCGACCTCGACCTGCGGCGGCCCGCTGCCGTCACCCGCGCCGCCGTCCCCGCCCCCGGGCCCGCCCGGGCCGGAGCCGTCGGCCAGCGAGCCGATCCGCTTGCCGGCGCTGTCGAACGGGGCGATCACCCCGCCGAAGAACCAGGCGTACTCGACGGCCTTCTGACCGAGCGGCCCGTTGGACCCGCCCAGGTCGCTGTAGGCGTCCAGCGCGTCGGGATCGATCGGCGCGTTGATCTCCTTGAGCGGCTTGGGCGCCAGGCGCGGGATCACCAGGGAGTCCTCGCCGGGAACCGGGTCCTTGGGCTTGAGCGCCCGTTCCTCGGCCAGGTAGTAGTTGCCCAGGCCGTCCAGGTTCTTGCGGGCGGCCGCGTCCAGGCCGGTGCTGGTCGGGGCGGCCAGGTCGGCGGCCAGCTGCGCCAGCGCGCCGTTGTACCCCGGCGCCCACGAGCCGATCACGCAGGCCGGGTCCGTGGAGGGGTCCTTGGCGCCGGCCGCCGCGGCGGCCTGCTGCAGCTTCTGCTGCCAGGAGCCCAGCTCGGACGCCTGGGGCGGGTCGGTCAGCGCGGCGAACGCGCCCGCCTGGGGGGCGACCTTGGTCAGGAAACCGGTCATCACCCGGGTGCAGGAGTCGGTGGGCTCGAAGTCCGTGCCGGGGCCGACCGTGGCGAACAGGTCGGCGTCGCGGCCCAGGGCGATGCCGAGCTTGGCCCAGCCGCCCAGCATGGGCTGGTAGACGCCCTTGTCCTTGGGCCTGGCGGCGACCTTGACCTGCTCGCCGCTGACGACGAGCCGGGCGGCGCCGACGATGTTGGCCGCCGCGTCGCAGCGGTCCTGCACACCGGCGGCCTTGGCCTCCTGCTTGGTCATCGGGAAGATGCCCTGCCGGTCGTCGGAGCCGTTGTCGCAGCCCTCGGTCTTCCACTTGCTGGCGGCGTAGCTGACGCCGAGCGCCTCATCGACCAGGATCCGGGTGAGTGCGCGGCGGTCCTGTTCGACCTTGTAGTCGAAGGCGCCGCCGTTGCCGTACGCGCCGCCGGTGACCAGGTACAGATCGCTGGCCCGCGCGATGGTGCAGCTCCACAGATACACGATCTTGTAGGACACCGACTGGCGGTACCGCTCGTCCTGCGCGTCGTCGGGCGGGAGCACGCACGCCTGCCCGGTGCTGGCCGACCGGTCCATGAAGATGCCGGACCGTTCGATGACCAGGCGCCAGTACTTGCGGGCGTTCTCCATGTCCTTGGCGTCGCCGTTGGGCTTCCACTCCGGGGCGTTGGCGTCGCGGTGCACGGCCAGCGCGGTCTCGGCGAGCCGGTCGGCGACCCAGTCGGCCGCGTCGCACGGGTTGTGCGGATCCAGGTCATCGTCCTCCATCAGGTCCGCCGCGGCCGGGGTCAGCAGGAACGGGCCCACACCCTGGCCGTCCTTGCCCCCGATCTCCGGATCGGGGTTCTTGACCTCGCAGTCACCGGCGAACACGCCCTGCCGTACGGCGGCGCCGCCGGTCAGGCCGGCCGCCCGCGGTGAGCCGGAGGGGGCGGGCGAGTCGGAGTCCGGGCCGCTGCCGGGGGGATGGATCTGCGCCGCCTTGCGCATGCGGTTCATGACGTCGTCGACGAACCCCCACGCGGTCGGGTTGTCGACGTAGGACGGGCCGGGCTTCTGGTTCCACTTCTCCGGCGAGTTCGCCCACGCCGGGTAGTAGTGCGCCATCGTGATCTTCTGCCACTGGTGGTACCGGTTCCAGGCCTTGAGCACGTCCTCGATCTTGCGCCGATCCTGCACCGCGGCCGGGGCGTCGCACGCGGTCGCGTACCCCTTGTAGTTGTTCCAGGTGGACTTGAGGTACTGGTAGGCGCCGCAGGCCCCGGTCTGGGCGTTACGGCACTTGTACTGCCCGCCCGGCTTGTTGATGCAGGTCTCGGACTCGTGCATGCGCAGCGCCCAGACGTACCAGCCGAGCTGCTGGGACAGGTTCCCCGCCGGGGGCGCCGGGTGGTCGGGCGACAGGGAGGTGTTGTTCCCCGGCCCGGTGACGCCCTCGATGGGGCCGGGCCCGGCGCCGGTGGTCGGGCCGATGGGCACGTCCGCGCCGCCGCCGCCCCCGCCGCCGCCTCCGACGTCCTTGGTGCGCCGGTCGGGGTCGCGGTCGGCGTCGTCGTAGGGGCTGAACCGGCCGAAGTCGGTCTGCGCCTTGGCGATGCCGGCCAGGATCGTCCACGGGACGACGGCCCAGTCCTCCTCGTCGAGGGTGGAGTCGGCCGCCTTCTTCAGCAGGGTCAGCCAGCCGGGCGGGATGTACTCGGCGGCGATCTTCTCGGCCTTCTGGTCGGGCTGGACCTGGTTGCGCCGGTCGGTGGCGTTCCCGTCGAGCAGGGCGACCAGCAGCATGCTGACCAGCACGACGAAGACGACGCCGAGGGTCCACTTGGACCGCAGGACCTTGCCGGCCGCGTCACCCTGGCCCGCGGCGTCGCCCGGGCCCTGCTCCTGGCTCTTCTTCCCCCCGATGCCCAGGCCCTCCTTGACGGAGCGCCCGAACTTGGAGGAGTTGAGGATCTTGCCGCCGACCGACCGGTTGAGGAACTTCTGCCCAGTCTTGGTGTTGAGGACCTTGCGGGTGGCGTCCAGGGCCTTCTGGGTGACCTGTGGCGGGACGCCCCAGGCCGCGGCCGCCGCCTTCTTGGCGTACTCGTCGGCGGCCTTTCCCGCGGCCTGCCCGGCCATGACCCCGGCGTCGTGCTTGAGCCGGGCGAGCTTGCCCTCCTGGCCGTCGGCGGCCGCGTCGCCGGGCGTGTCCTTGCCGGAGCCCGCGCCGAGGTCGCCGAGCTTGTCCTTGAGCCGGTCCGACAGGCTGGTGCCCGGCTCGTCCCGGTCGCCCCGCGCGGCCGCCGGCGCGGTGTCGCCGCCGCGGAGCTGGCCGGCGAACGCCTCTTTGGCGGTGGCGAGCCGCCGCGCGGCGGAGCGCGGGTCGGACTGTTCCTGCGGTGCGCCGGGCGGGGCCCCGCCTTCGGGGTCGGTGCCCATGGCGGCGCCGACCATCTCCATTCCGGGCCCGGTGGGCAGGCCGGCTCCGTGGGTGGCGGCCTCGATCGCCATGTCCTTACCGAAGGACGCGGCCTGCTTGCCCGCGTCCTGCCCGCCCTCGCCCGGTCGCGCGGAGCTCGCCGCCGGCGGCGTCGCCTCCGCGTCCGGCGCGGTGGCGAACCCGTCCAGGGGAGAGGACGCCTCCCCCTCCCCGGAGTCCCCAGGCGGGCTGCGCCGTGGTTCCTCGCTCATGTGTTCACCTCGTCAGCGATCAGACATTTGCCGCGCGGTCACGACGAACGCGTGAGCGCGCGGAAGGGGACCGTCCGGGGAGGGCCGGGCAGGGCAAGCACGCCAGGACGGCCCACCGCCGCCCGGAGGCGACGGGATCGGCGGGGACCGGGAGATCAGCGGACGGATTCACGCCGATCGCGGGCGGCCGCGCTCCGGCGGGTCACGGGGCCGGGCGGGTCGCGGGGACGGGCGGGTCGCGGGGACGGGCGGGGAACCGGGGCCCGGGAGGACAGGGGCCGGGACATGAGACCCGGCCTGCCCCCGCGGGCGCGTCATCGTCCGCGGGGGCAGGCCGGGCTGAGGTGGGCGCGGCCGGGGCCGCGGGCGCGGCGGCCGGGCTCAGGACACCAGGGCGAGGTAGCCCTGCTGTCCCTGCCGGCCCCGCTGGACCGTCACCTTGGTCTGGTACGGCATGCGTCCGCCGGCCGCGTCGGGGTCGAGGGTCAGGGTGAAGACGTAGGTGCCGTCACCGGTGATCGCGGGGTCCATGACGGACACGTCACCGGCGAGCGCGGCCTGCGGCGCCGGATCCGCCGGCGGCGCGGGCGTGCCCGCGGTCGGGATCCCCTCCCAGCGGCCGTTCGCGGTGGCCAGGGCGGCGGCCTTGGCCACGTTGAGCGCCCCCTGGGGGACCGGGGCGCGCCGGTCGGTGCCGGTCACCGGGACCTGCACGGGGGACGAGGCCGTGAAGTCCCGCTCGCCGGCCGCGCCCTGCCCGGACCCGTCCGGGGTCGGCGCCGCCGACGGGGGGACCGTGGCAGGCGGGGCCGTGGCGGGCGCGGTCACGGGCGGAGGGGGCGGAACGGCGATCTCCTGCGCCGGGGCCTGAGGGTGCCCGGCGAAGGCGACCTGGTACACCATCCAGCCGCCGAACAACACCACCGCCGCCACCGTCCACAGCGGCCAGGAGTTGGGCATGGCGAAGTCGTGCCAGGGCTTCTTGCGCTTGTTGAAGCCCTTGCGCGCCGCATCGGTGAGATTTCCCATGAGCAGGGACCGTTCGCCGCAGGGCCGGTGCGGCAACGCTCGCCTCCGCCCGGCGCGGCGGCGGCCGTTCCGATCCTGAAGCCTATGAGCGAGGACACCGAACGGGCCCAAGGCCCCACCATGATCGCGGCCACGAACATCCTGCGGCCGCCGCCCGCGGTGATCGGCAGCATCAACCAGCGGCTCACCCTGCCCAGGACCGTGAAGCTGACCACGATCCTGTTCGGCGGCGTCGGCGCGTGCCTGGGGCTGCTGGTGGCCACGGCCGTGGCCGGAGCGGGATTCCAGCAGCTGATGTACGGCTCCGTCCTGGGCGCCGCCGCGGGATGGCTGGTGGTCAACTACTCGCCGCTGAGCGGCGAATCCATGCTGACCTGGCTCGGTCTGACCGTCAGGGCCACGACCGCGCGCAAGGTGAGCGTGGACGGCAAGCCCGTGCGGCTCTACATCGGCATCGCGCCGCTGCACCGCACGGCGGCCGGGACGGTGCGGATGCTGCCCGGAGCCGTGCCGGTGCAAGCGGCGCAGTGGGACGAGCGGGGAGTGCCGCTTCCGGTGCCCATCCCCGGCGCGGACAAGCTCGCCGGCTCCCCCCTGAAGAAGGGCCGCGACCGGCTGCGCCCCTCGACCGAGCTGTCCACCCAGGGACGCAAGCCGCCGAAGCAGCGCTCCCGCAAGCCCACCCCACCGGCACGCCCCTCCGCCGCGTCCCCCACCGACCACGGCAAAGCCCGCCACCGCCGCCGCCGCTGACTTCCCACCCGCAGGCCCGGGTTCGAGTTCCGGCGAAAGCGATACCGCTGACCAGCGCGTTCCCGATCAGCTCAGGGAACGCGCTGGGTTCGCGCATCTGGCCGACACCGGCCGCCGCGGGACGCTCGGTCGCCTGGCGGTCGCTGTCGCGCCACTGCCGATTCGACCGCGTGTCCCGCGCCTCAGACGCCGATGTCCGGCAACGGAACGTGGCATCGGTCAGCGGCGTTCGGCGCCCTGGGGCCAGATGACCTCGACGGGGAGGCCGAGCCGGCGGGCTTGCTCCACGACGTCGGCCGTGCCGCCGAAGCCGCCCGACGGGCCGCCGTCCCAGACGGCGAGAAGCCTGTCCACGCTTCCCAGCAGGGCCTCGCTCGCCGCCATGTACGCCTCGCGGCCGGAGGTCAGGAACGGCATGTACCGCACCGATGCGGCGCGGATCAGCAGTTCGTCGAACGCCTTCCGGTTGCCCGGCTTGACCTTCTCCTCGCGGTAATCCGGCGCGGGCAGGATGACTTCGAGCCGCCCGCCCAAGTCGAGGACGACGCGGGCGAAGACCTGGTCGGCGCCGCGGGCCAGACAGGAGATTCCGACGAGCCCGCCCTCCGCGTACGGCGCCACCGCCTCGCGCAGCGCGCCGTACACCAGGTGGTTCGTCTCGTCGGTGAGGTTCGAGTGGCCGGTGATGCCGATCCGGGTCACGCGGTCTCCTTCAAGGAGGCGGGAGGCTTGGCGCGGAAGCGCTCGGTCAGCTCGGCCCGCAGGTCCGCGATGGGAGCGGCGGTGGCGTACCGGGCGGCTTCACGGTGGAAATCGTAGAGCCGCCGCTCGACCCGGCGCTCACACCGAACTTCTTGGCCTGCTCGTTCATCTTGTTGTAGCCGAGCTCCGTGCCCGTCTCGTGCGGCCGGGCTCGGGGGTGTGGGCGATGTTCCGACGCTGGGGGCGGCGGCCCTGGCGAACGCGGGGCCCCCGCGTAGGAAAGGTCGACCATTGCCATACGAAAGCAGCCAACACAGGTTCACCATGATCCCCGCCCGGCGCTCGGACGCGCCGACCGCGGCCAAGCGCGCCCGCCGGATCATGATCACGCTGTGGTGCATGGGCCCGCTGGGCGCCGTGGCGCTCCTGGTGGCGCTGACCACCCGGGCGGCTCCGCCGCCGGACCTGTCCCGCGTCGCGCCGCAAGGGCGTGACATGGCCCAGATCGCGGCCCAGCACTTCCTGGCCGGCAGACTGCAGGAGATCCCGCACACCAAGGACTTCAGGCCCGAGTCGGCCAAGCTCAACGAGAACGTCGTGCGGATCAAGCCGCTGGACTACGAGGCGATGGCCTGGACGGGCTTCGACGTCCAGAGCTTCGGCTCCGAGGAGCTCGGCTGGCTGAAGTTCGAGGTCCACCACTTCATGGTGACGCCCCGCCAGCCCGAAGCCGCGCCGGCTCCGGCGCCCTCGGCCACCCCGTCCCCGGCTCCGTCGGCGACACCGGGCGGCCGCCCGCCCAAGTCCCCGCGGCGCGGCGGCAAGCCGTCCGCCTCGCCCCGCCCCAGCGGCGCCCCGCAGGCCGCCGCCACGCCTCAGGCGAGCCCCGCTCCCTCGGGCGGTGCCCCCGGCGAGCAGCCGCAGCCGCAGCACCCGCCGCAGGGCGGCCCCAAGCCGCTGATGGTGAAGGTGCCCATCGCCCTGACCGACCAGGGCCCGCGGCTGTCGGGCATGCCCAGCCTCGACGTCTGGCGTGACAAGGACGCGCCCCAGGCCGGGAGCAGCGACTACAGCGCCCTGCGGGGCCTGCGCGCGGACGTGCCGCCGCAGGTGACCGAGCAGATCGTCAAGTGGGCCAAGGCGTTCGCCGCCGACAACGGCGAGGAACTGCGCACCCTGACCGGCGACCAGAACCCGGCGCGCCGCTACGCGGGCCTGGGCGGCTACACGGTGCCGGACGGGCCGGGCAGCGTCCAGACGCTGTTCGCGTCGCGAGCCTCCGAGGGCCGCCTGATCGTGCGCGTACGCGTCCTGCTGGCCCGCCAGGCGGCTCCCCAGCAGAGCCCCCAGCAGAGCCCCCAGCCGGAGGCCCCGGAGCCCGCCGACGGGCAGCCCGCTCCGGCCGAACCGCAGTTCCAGACGTACAACGACTACGACGTGCTGGTGGCCAGCCCGACCGCGGCCCGCCCCCACATCACGGCGTGGGGCGCGGCTGGCGACGCGGGAGGGCTCGCGGACTATTCAAACGCCATCACCTCGTGACCCATCGCCCCTGAAGGAAAACCCATGAACCTCAGCTCAGACGTGTTCCGCGCGGCGGCGGCGGAGATGATCCTCGCCGCGCCGCCGCCGAGTGACGGCTCGGGAGGCGCCACCACCTTCCTGAACAGCAGCGCCGGAACCATGATCAAGGCCGTGTGCGGCGCCGTCGCCCTCATCCTGGTCATCGTGGCCGTGTTCAAGGCCGTCCAGGGAGTGATGCGCGGGCGCCCCGCCGAGTCGGCCAAGGTCGTCGTGGGCTGCCTGTTCGTCGCCGCGATCCTGTTCAACCTGCAGCTCACCATCGAGCTGATCCAGCAGTTCGGCAAGATCCTCGGCGCCATGATCGACAGCCTGGGTGACCTGACCGGAGGGAAGGCCGGAGGCTGACCCCGGGTCCGGGCAGCTCACCGGGCACGCAGGGGCGGGCGGCCCCCGCGGGGCCGCGCCCGCCGGCGCCGTGAGCGATCCGGACGCTCACCGATGGGTCGAGAACGCACCACCCCGATATCCCAGGCGGCCCGCCTGGGATATCGGCTTTCCGGCTCCGGGCGGGGCGCGGCCCGTGCCCCGCGCCTTGCGGGCGCCCTCGCCGGGCGGACGGTTCCCCTCGCCAATCCCAATCAGCATGTGGAAGGACACAAGGTGGCTATCGACCTTGAACCGTCCAGGGCTCGGCGCGAGGAGGGCGGGGGAGGCGATGCCACGCTGGCCGCCCTCGTGGGCTGTTGCACGGTCCTGGCCGCCGCCCTGATCATCATCCCGGCGCTCATCGCGGCCGCCCTCTTCCTGGCCCTGCGCAACTGGTGCAGCAAGACGCACTGGGTGATCATCGCGGCCGCCGGAGCGGTCGGGCTGTGCTTCGCGCCGGCGCCCAACCTGGCGGCCTACGGGCAGTGGCTGGCGAGCCTCGCCGGGCTCGGCGACGGGCGGCGCGGCCACATCCCCCTCGTCCCGATCCTGGCGCTGGCCCTGATCTTCGCCGGATTGGCGGGGCTGGCCCGCGACTCCCAGATCATGACCCTCGACGCGCCGCTGGCCCGGCGGCTCCTCGCCGGGCGGCGCCTGCAGCGCGACCCGCTCGTGCCCAGCGAGCGGCGCCGGGCCCGGCTCCTGCGCAAGCTGCAGACCGACCCGCCCCTGGGGTACATCCCCGCCGTCCGCGGGCCCCGGGCCCAGCCCCCGACGGCCAAGAGCGACCCGCCGGGCAAGCGGAAGTTCCCGCTCGGCATCGGCGCCCGGGCCCGCCCCGTCATGCTCGGCGAGCACGAGATCGGCATGCACGGCGTCATCCTCGGCTCGACCGGCTCGGGCAAGACCGAGACCATCAAGTGGCTCATGGGCGCACTGCTGGACATGGGCTGGGACGGCATGATCATCGACCTGAAGGAGGACACCGCGCCCGGCGGGCTGCGCGACCAGTGCCGCGCCGCCACCGCCATGCACGGCCTGCCGTACCAGGAGATGGCGCTGTCGGACCACCGCGGCAGGTTCTGGTTCAACACGCTGGCGGGCATGGGCCCGGACGAGGCCTTCGACACCCTGATGTCGCTGGTGCAGTTCGACGACGCCTACTGGCAGAACCTGAACCGCAAGATGCTCGCCCAGGTCCTGCGCATGTCCTACCAGGCGCACGAACTGGCCCCCGACCGCTTCCCCTTCCCCGACGTGCTGACCATCGGCCGCCTGCTGGAGCGCGGGGAGAAGATCGGCCAGGCCACCAAGGAGATGCGGGCGGTCATCGACGCTCACGCGCCCGGCACCAGCAAGGCCGAGTACGGCATGATCGCCCAGCCGATCCCCGACGCCGCCAAGTCGGCCGCCGGGTTCGGGATGAAGCTCACCAACCTGTACGACTCCGACGCGGGCAAGTACGTGCTGACCGGCGGCGGCGGCCGTACGCAGATCGACGTGACCGCCGGCGGCCTGACCTACATCGGGCTGAACTCGCTGGGCCAGCCCGACATGTCACGGATCGTGTCCTCGGCGGTGCTGCAGCGCGTGTCCGTCGACGCCGCACAGCGCACCACCGGCCGCGCCGCCAAGGGCAAGCCGAAGTTCATCATCGTGGACGAGGCCAACTGGGTGAACCGCGAGATCGTGATGAACCTGCTGTCGCGTGCCCGCTCCGCCGGCGTGTGCATGTTCCTGTGCACGCAGGGTCCCAACGACTGGATCGACAGCGACGGCGACGACTGGGCGCGGCTGTCCCAGAACATCAATGTCGCGATCATCATGGCCCAGGGCGCCCCGGAGTCGGCGGAGAAGTGCGCCGAGTTCCTCGGCGAGGAGAAGGCCGCCCAGCTGTCCCACAAGGTCGTCGATGGCGAGGTCATCGACATCGGCACCGTCTCGGTGCGCGACGACCTCATCGTCACCAGCGCCGAACTGCGCTCGCTGGAGGTGGGCGAGGCGATCCTGCGCGTCAACAAGCCCAAGACCCGCGTGGAGTACGTGCGCATCCCCCAGCGCCTGGAAGAGCTGGACTGGTACGCGCGGCACCACGGCCGGGCCGCCTGACGCGCCCGCCAGGCCACCTCGGCCCCCATCCGCACCCCCGGAGGACACAAGAGCCCCCGGGGGTGCGGCCTGCTCAGGGACGCAGCAGCGCGGGGACACGACAGCGCGGGGACACGACAGCGCAGGTCCGGAACAGCACCGCGCCAAGGTGAGCGCAGGGCCAGGTGAGCGCAGGGCCGGGCCGGCGTGTGGCCGGAACAGCGCGGGAGCCGAACGGCCGGACCATTGCCCTCCCGGCCGGGACGAGAACGGTCCGGCGCTGTCAGCGCGGCCGCACCGGCCGCGCGCGCATCGACAGGAGCACTCACATGATCGCCTCAGGCGCAGCCGTCCCCGCGGCGGGCGGCCATCGCGGGCACGCCGAGGCCGGCCGGCTCGCCGTACCCGAGCAGCGGCTCCAGGAGGCCGCGCGCGACCTGGACCGGGCCGCGGCCGCCCTGGACATCCCCGGCAAACGGCGCGAGCTGGCCCGGCTGCGGACGGCGGCCGCCGAACCCGGCACCTGGTCCGACCCGGACCACGCAGTCCGCCTGTCCGGCCGCCTCGCCGGGCTGGAGCGTCAGCTCGGAGCCGTGACGGACCTGGCGGCCCGGCTGGAGGACACGCGCACCCTCTTCCAGCTCGCCCAGGAGGAAGGCGACGCGGCCGCACACGGCGAGGCCGGCGCCGAACTGGACGCGCTGACCGGGCAGATCGCCGCCCTGGCCCGCCAGGCGTCGCTGACCGGCGAGCACGACCACCTGCCCGCCCTGCTCACCATCACCCCCCGCAGCGGCGGCGAGGACGCCCAGCAGTGGGCGGCGGCCCTGCTGGACATGTACACCGCCTGGGCCCACCGCCGCGGAGACCGCACCGAGGTCTACGACATCGCCTGCCAGGCCGGGGTCGGCATCCGCCACGCCACCCTGGCCGTCCACGGCGAGTACGCCTACGGGCTGCTGCGCGGCGAGCACGGGGTGCACCGCCGCGTCCACATCAGCGAATTCGACACCCAGCGGCGGCGCCAGACCGGCTTCGCCGCCGTCGAGGTCGCCCCGCTGGCCGGGCCCGCCGCGCTTCCCGAGCTGCGCGAGCGCGACCTGCGCGTCGACGTCTTCCGCGCCTCCGGGCCCGGCGGGCAGGGCGTCAACACCACCGACTCGGCGGTGCGCGTCACCCACCTGCCCACCGGGATCTCCGCCACCTGCCGCAAGACCCGCTCCCAGGCGCAGAACAAGGCGACGGCTCTCAAAGTGCTGTACGGCAAGCTGCTGCACGCCGACCTGCAGGAGCGCGAGGCCGAACGCGCCCGCCGCCGCGGCCAGGCCGCCCCCGCCGCCTGGGGTGCGCAGATCCGCAACTACATCCTGATGCCCTACCAGCTCGTCAAGGACGTCCGCACGGGCGTGCAGACCCACGACGTGGCCGCCGTCCTGGACGGCGCCATCGACCCGTTCATCGACGCCATGCTGCGGCACTCCGCCGCGGCCCACGCCGCCGCCTGACCGGCACCCCGCCGCCCGGCCGTCCGCCGCGCCAGGGCGGGCCCGCGGGCCCGCGGGGAGCGGAGCGGCCGCCGCCACCGGCGGCCCGCCTCCCCGCGCCGCACCCGATCCGCACGCCCCCACTTCCCCCGGCGCCGGCACCGCCCCGGAGCGGGCAGAGGGATGCCGGACTCGTTCGGGCGCGCACGGTCACCGGCATGTCCGCACCTGTGCCGCCCGCCGACCCCGAGGACCACGTCGCGCTCCTGCCCGCCAGGCTGTCGCCCTCGCGGGCCAAGGACTACAGCACCTGCCCGCGCAAGTTCTACTTCACCACCATCGTCAAGCTGCCCTCGCCCGCCACCGTGGAGACCACGCGCGGCACCCTCGCGCACGCCGCGCTGGAACGGCTGTACCAGGAGCCGCGCTCGGCCCGCGTCGCAGAGGCCGCCGTCTCCTACGTGCGGCCGGCCTGGGCCGAGCTGCTGGCCAAGGACGCCGCCTCGGCCAGACCGGCCTACCAGGGCCTGGTCGAGGCGGGGTCGCCGCAGGAGGAGCGGCTGCTGCGGGACGCCGAACAGTTCGTCCGCAACTACTTCACCATCGAGGACCCCACGCGCTGGGACGCCGACGCCGTCGAGAAGCACGTCAGCGCCGACATCGGCGCCCTGACGGTGCACGGCTTCATCGACCGCCTGGACCACATCCACGGCAAGCTGTGGGTGACCGATTACAAGACCGGCCGCATGCCCCGGCCGCGCTACCAGGACGAGGCGTTCTTCGCCATGAAGGTCTACGCGCTCCTGCTGCGGGAGATGACCGGGATCATGCCGCACCAGCTGCGCCTGCTGTACCTCAGCGGCCGGGGCCCGGGTCAGATCCTGCGCGCGGACGTCACGCCCGCGATGCTCTCGCGCACCCGGGCGGACCTGGTCGGCATCTGGCGCCGCATCCAGTCGTCGGCGGCGCGCCGCGACTGGCCCGCCGAGCCCGGCCCGTTGTGCGGCTGGTGCGCCTTCAAGCCCATCTGCCCCGCCTTCGCCCCGCCGCCCGCCCCGGCCGCGCCGGACGGCCAGGCGCCCCCGCATCCCACCGACCCCCGGGAACCTCCCGGCTGACCCCCACCCGCCATGAGCCGAGTAGCAGTCATCGGAGACGTAGGAGGCCACGCCGACCAGCTCGACGACCTCCTGGCCCGCCTGGGCGCGCGAACGTCCGGCGGCCACCTGGCCCTGCCGGACGACCTGATCGTCGTCCAGGTCGGCGACCTGGTCCACAAGGGCCCGCACTCGCGGCGGGTCCTGCGGGCCGTGGACGCGTTCCTGCGCCGCCAGCCGGGGCGATGGATCCAGCTGCTCGGCAACCACGAATCGCTCTACCTCGACGGCGCCCCCGCCTTCACCTGGCCCGGCCAGGACACCCTCGACGGGGAGGACGCCGCCCTGCTGCGCCGCTGGTGGGACCGCGGGCTCCTGCACGCCGCCGCCGCCGTGCACGGCCGGGACGGGCAGGACGCGCTGATCACCCACGCCGGCCTGACCCAGATGTTCTGGTGGAACCACCTGCGGGGCACGGCCTCGGCCGCCACCGCCGCGCGCCGCCTGAACGCCATGGCGCGGCGCGGCGAGCCGGCGCTGTGGCGGTACGGCCTGATGATGGGCCGGCCCCTGACCCCCGACGCCGGCCCGATCTGGGCCGAGGCGGGGCACGAGGTCATCCTGCCGTGGACCGTCCTGCTGGAGGAGGAGGACGTGGCCCCGCCCTTCCACCAGGTCTTCGGCCACAGCTGCCCGTACGACTGGCACACCGGCCGCTGGCGCCTGCCCGGCGACATCCGCCACTATGTGAGCGCGGACGAGCGCCGCCGCCGCGTGCGCGCCCTGATCGGCGGCAAGAGCCTGTACGCGATCGACCCCGGCCACGGCCGCAGGCCCGCGCCCGCCTGGGAACCGCTGATCATCCCCGGCGCGGCCGTGACCTGCTGAGCCGGCCGGGCCTCACCCCGGCGAAGGGCCGCCGGGCGCGCCGATGCTGACAGCATGAGATTCCTCGTCCAGGCCGAACACCTCAAAGACGCCCTCAACGCGGCGCGCGCCGTCGTCCCCCTCAACCCCGAGATCGCCGCCCTGGGCGGCGCACGCCTGCACGCCGGGACCCGGCAGGTGAAGGTCACCGGGTACGACCGCACGACCTCGGTGACCGCGGTCGTCGCCGGCGCCAGTGTGCGGGCGGCGGGGACGGCGATCGTGCCGCCCCGGCCCCTGGCCGCCTACCTGGCCGGCCTGCCCGCCGGCACGCCCCTGGACGTCCAGGTCACCGGGGGCAGGCTGCGGGTGGCCGCCGAGCACGGCCACCCCTACACCTTCGAGACCATCGACGCCGCCTACCCCGATCCGCCCTCGCCCCGCGGCCCGCTCGTCGACGCCGACCTGGAGCGGCTGCACCTCGCGCTGTCCGCCTGCCGCACGTCGGTCTCCCCCGAGGGGACCGTGCAACTGGTGTCCACCGCGCGGTCGCTGGTGCTGCACTCCACCGACACCTTCCGGCTGACCCGCGCCGAACTGCCCGGGGCCGGCCTCGGCGAACGCACCTGCCTGGTGCCGCTCACCGCGCTGGACCTGATGGCCAAGATCGGCGCGACCCGGGCCGCGGCCGACGCGTCGCTGCTCAAGGCCGCCTCCGCGCAGGTCGCGGTCACCACCCGGCTGGCCGCGCCCGAGTGGTTCCCGGCCGTGGGCAACGTGCTGGACGCCCCGCCCCCGCACCAGGTGGACGTGCCCCGCCGCGCCGCCGCCCAGGCGCTGGCCCGGCTCGCCGCCCTCGGCGAGGACGCCACCGTCACACTCCGCCTGGAGTCGGCCGTGTGCACCCTGGCCGCCGCCGCGGACACCACCGGCGACGGCGCCGAGACGGTCGAGCTGGAACACGCCGCCGGCACGCCGTTCACCTGCGCCTTCCGGCTGCCGTTCCTGGCCCAGGCGGTCGCCGCCCACCGCGCCGAGACGCTCACGCTGGGGTACGACGCCGACACCCGGCCGCTGCGCCTGACCTCGGCCGAGCCGTTCCCGCTGACCACCCTCGTGATGCCCGTCCGGCCGTAACCCCACCCCCGCGCACCGACGCCACGCCTTCCGGGCAGCACCGAGCCCCGAGGCGGCGATCGGGACCGTCGCCGCGACGGCCCGCTGCCGGCTGCGGAGATCCCGGCCGATCATCTGATCGCCGGGATCTCATCGTCCCCGGGGCTCCAGAGCCGGCTCATGTCCCGGGTGGGGCCTGCGGGACCGCGCGGGGCCTGCGGGACCGCGCGGCAGAGGGCTCGGATGATGCCGCCAGGTCACGGGAAAGGCCCCAGTCGGCGTCGCCGCGCATGGCGACCCGGCTTGGCGCCGGGCGCCGGAGCGCTCGGCCGCCCCGGACCGGCCGTGCGGCCGAGCGGGGCTCGCCGGGCGGAAGCGGCGATCACCCCTGCTCGTGGAAGAACGCGCGCGCCAGCCGGATCAGCTCATCGGGTCTCTCCACCTGGACGGCATGCCCACTGTCGATCTCCTCGTACCGGCTTCCGCTGATCGCGGCGTGGAGCGCACGCGCGTGATAGGGAGGCACCAGCTGGTCCCGGCTGAGCCCGATGACCAGGGTGGGTGCGGTGATCTTGGGCAGCAGGCCGGAGATGTCGATGCGCAGCCCGAGATCGATGCGCCGATCCGTCGCGGCGGGAAACCGGCGCGCGGTCAGTTGCCCGACCTGCCCGGGACCCAGCCCCGCGAGGAAGTCCGGGCTGAGGGCCAGGGAAAGGCCGAAACGGGTGCTCAATTCGGGATCGAGAGCCTGCAATCGCTTCCATGTCTCAAAGACCAGCCGGTGGCGGGCGTCATCGCTGCTCACCCAGCCCGCCACCAGGATCAGGCGGCGGATCATCTCCGGGTGGGCCGCCGCGGTCGCGGCGCTGACGACCGCGCCCAAAGAGGTGCCCAGCAGATCCACCGGCCCGCCTCCCGCGTCATCGATGACGGCCGCGACCTGGGACACGAGGACGTCAAGCGAGAGCGGACCGTCCGGGATCGTCGACTGGCCGGCGCCGGCGTAGTCCGGAGTGATCACCGTACGCCGGTCCGTGAACCGATCGACCAGATGGCCGAACCCGGACTGCCCGTCGCTGTTGGTCCCGTGCAGGAGCACCAAGCCCGGACCCTCTCCGGCTCGCCGGTATGACACCGTCGTCCCCTCGGCCGACACCACACGCATGCCGAACTCCCTTCATCGAACCCGTCGATCCGAGGGAGGCATGATGACATCCGGCACCGACAATTCGGGCCCGTACGACCTTCGCCGGGCCGATGCCACGGAGTGCTGACGGGCCGGTCCGCGGCGGGACCGTCCGGGGCATGCCGCACCCCACCGAGCCCCGCCCCGGCGCCCCGGCCGGACCCGGACCGTCCGGGGCCCCCGCCCCGCCCGGAGCCGCCGCACTGTCCGGAGCCGCCGCACTGTCCGGAGCCGCCGACGTGCTCGTCGACGGCTCCGGACGCCTCGGCCCGCTGAGCTACCTCGTCCCCGACGACCTCACCGTGCGCCCGGGCGACGCGGTGCACGTGCCGTACGGCAGGCGCGCCGCCCACGGCGTCGTGGTCGGCCCGGGCGACCCCGCCAAGGCCACCCGGCCCATCACCGCCGTCTGGGGCAAACGCTGCGACCCGGCCGACATCGAGGTCGCGCGGGCGCTGGCCGCCCGCCAGTTCGCCACCTTCGCCGCCATCGCCGGGCGGCTCTCCCCCCGCAAGGGCCGCGGCGCCACCCCGCGCGACCCCGGCCCGCTGCGCCTGACCGCCCAGGCCGAGGCCGTACGCTACCGGCGGCCGGCCAACCCGCCCGGCCGCCGCCGGGTCCTGCTGCTGCGCGCCCCGCTGCTCGACCCGGCCGTGCTGGCCGCCCGGGAGGCCGCCGCGGCCGCCTCCGGCGGGGGACAGGTGCTGATCCTGTGCCCCACCCTCGCCCTGGTCGACCGGGTCCGCGCCTGCTTCGCCTCCGGCGTGGTCACGCTCAGCGCCGCCGCCCCCGGCCGCGACTGGAAGGCCTTCTGCGAAGGGGCCGCCCCCGTCGGGGTGGGCACCCGCGCCGCCGCCCTGTACGGGGCCGAGCGGCTCGCCTGCCTCATCGTGGTGGAGGAGGACCACAGCGGCCATTACGAGCAGGCCATGCCCAAGACGCACGCCCGTGACGTGGCCGCCGCCCGCGCCGCCGCCCGCGATCTGGCGCTCGTCCTCATCTCCGCGGCCCCCACCACCGCCGCTCTGGGCGCCGGCGTCAAGGTCGTGCCCGTCGGCGGGACCGCGCACTGGCCGCGGATGCGCCTGATCTCCCGCACGGCAGGGCCGCACCCCGGCGGCCTGCTGCCGCCCGGCGTCCGCGCCGCCCTCAAGCAGGCCGCGGCCGCCGGCCACACCCCGGCCCTGCTCGCCTCGCGCACCGCGTTCCAGGTCTGCGCCGGCTGCGGCGACCGCCGCTGCTGCCCTCGCTGCGCGGCCGGCGACCCCTGCACCCACCTGATCCGGACCCCCTGCCCCGCCTGCGGGCGCCCCGGCACCCGGACCATCGGCTACTCCGCCGAGGCGCTCACCTCCTGGGCCGCGCCGTACGGCCACGCGGTGTCCCTGGCCGAGCTCGCCGAGGCCGCCGGGCGGGGCCTGGTCGTGCTGCCCGACGTCGACGCGGTGATCCGCGCCCCCGGCCTGGACCCGGCCCAGGCGGCCGCCCGGCTCATCATGACCGCCGCCCAGGCCGCCGGGCCCGGCGGCACCGTGCTCGCGGTCACCTCCCACCCCCGCCAGGACCTGCTGGCCGACCTGTTCACCCGCCGCGACCAGGTGGCGGTCGCCAAACGCGCCTACCACGACGCCCAGGCCCTGGGCCTGCCCCCGTTCGGCGCCCTGGTCACCCTGCGGCTGGCCCGCGCCACGCCGCCGAGCACGAAGGGCTGGCCGGGCGTCATCCACGGCCCCCGCCGGGTGGCGGGGGAGTGGGAACTGCTCATCCGGCTCCCCCGCCACCGGCTGCCGGAGCTCGACCCGATCGTCACCCGGCTACGCCGGGGCTCCGGGGTACGGCTGCGCGTCGACTGACGGCGGACGGGCCCGTCCACGCGCCGGCGGCGTGAGAGTTCTCGCCTCCGCCCGGTGCGGCCGCCTGCCGGGCACGCACAGTCCTTCGTGCACGACACGGAGAACCGGTAGCGCGTGAGGACGCGAGAAGAAGGAATGGTGGTGGCGTGGAAGACCAGACACCGCAGATGAGCTGCGATCACCCCTGGGACGCGCTCAGCCGCCTGGGAGATGAGGACGGCCTGCTCGGGCTCGTCTGCACCGACTGCGGCGAGCAGTGGAACCTGGCCGACGGCGAGACGGGCGACCTGGCCCGCGTGGCCGCCTCGGCCCTGGGCACGGTGCTCGGCGCCGGCATCGACAAATTCGACGCGCTGGAACGGCGGATGGCCGCGCTGGAGCGCTTTGTGAAACTCGCCCAGGACGCCCACACCTGCGACTGGTGCGGCGGCCTGTTCACGGCCGCCGACATGGTGGAGCTGTCGGGCAGCATCGCCTGCTGCGCGCTGCACCTGCCGGAGGTCGTCGGCAACCACATCGACCCCGCCGACCGGCCCGCCGCGGTGACGGCCGCCATCGGCTGGCTGGCGGCCACCCCCGCCGGGACGCTGCGCACCGCCCGCATCGCCGCGGGCCTGGCCGCGCTCAAGGCCGAGCACACCTCCGGCGCGGGCGCGGTGGCGCCCGAACTGGAGGCGATCCTGGGCGGCGACGTGCGTCTGGAGCCCGCGTTCGCCGCGCACTTCGGGCTCCCGCCGTACAGCCCGGTGGCGGACGTGACCGGCGCGCTGTGCGCCCGCCTGGAGCTGGCCGTCCCCCGCACGCCGGCGGGCCGTGCCATGGTGCTGGCGCTGGCGGACGCGCTCAACGTCACCGCCCGGCACCAGGCCGCCAACCTCGACGGCGGCGTGAACGCCTTCGCCGAGCTGCTCGTGGACGCCGCCCCGCCCAACGGCGACGCGCTCCAGGTGGCGGTGCGGGATCTGCTCCGCGAGGAGAACCTGCGCGAGGAGGCGCTGGACGACGGCGGGCACCAGGTCCTCGAGGCCGCGTTCCTGCGGGTCACCGAGGACATGGTCGAGTCGCTGGCCGAACCGGACCGCGAAAGGCCCGGAGCGCGGGTGTCCTCCTGGCCGGCCCGGCCGCCCGGGCCCGCCGCGCAGCGCCGCGCGGAATAGCCGCCCGTCCGGGCCGCAGACCGGCGTGGGCCGCGGAGACGACGGCGACCCCTCACCCTGATGGGAGAGGGGTCGCCGATGCGTGCCAGGCGGACGCGGGGTGCCCCGGGCAGCACGGGTGCGCCCGGGCAGCACGGAGCCCCCGGGACAGGCCGCGCGCCCGCGGCGGCCGGGCCGCGGCGGTCAGGACCCCGCGAGCAGGTCGCCCAGCCGGCGATCGTCCCCCTCCCGCAGCGCCGCGTCGATCTCGTGCAGCGTCGCCGGGCCCAGCAGCGCCGCGTGCCGGTCCGCCAGCAGGCGCCGGCCGTTCGCGGCCAGGTGCTCCAGGGCCTGCTGGGGCGGCAGCAGGCACACCAGTTCCCAGGGCAGGGTCACCTGGTGGGCCAGCTGGGGCGGCCACTGCCCGGTCTGGCCGCACACCTCGATGACGGCGCGCAGCACCGCCCGCGGGTCGGCGGCCTCCCGCAGCGCGGCCGGCCAGTAGGGCACGGCCCGGCCGGCGAGCAGCTCGGCCAGGTGCGCCGGGCTGTCCTTGTGCACCCGGATGAGCGCGTGCTGGTACGAGCCCAGACCCATGACGATCACGGGCGACCGCAGCAGGCGCCGTACGGCCCGCGGCGGGGTCGCCGGGTTGAGCCCGAGCAGGTAGGCCAGCTGGACGTCGTCCTCGGCCGCCGCCCGCCCGGCCAGCTCCAGCAGGACCTCCGGGGAGGTCTCCGCCCGGACGCGGCCCGCCGCGCCGGCCCGGGTGGGGTTCAGCGCCTCGCCGATGATGTCCAGGTCCCGGCGGATGCCCAGGCGCCGGAGGGCCGCCTCGTCACACCCGCGCAGGAGCGAGGTCGCCTGCTGGTGGGCGGCGCGCAGCCGCGCGATCAGCGGTTCGCGCAGCCCGGGCAGCCGCGCCAGGAGCCCCGCGCGGCGGAACCACACCGCGCACGGATAGGTGTGGCGGTGGTCTCCGCGCAGCGCCGCGCGCACCAGCTCCGCGGGGTCGCCGTCGCCGAGCAGGAGCCCGGCCAGGTACTCCTGGGCGGGCGCCGGCAGGCCGACCTGGTGGTGCCAGGCGTTCTGGACGACGCCCTCGGCGATGTGCGGGTCCGTCACCACGTCCGCGACCGCCGCGATCACCTCCGGGTCGGACCGCAGCGCCTGGTGCAACAGCGTGGACGGCTCCTGCGTCCGCGACCGGGCGGCGGCCAGCGTCCTGAACGCGCACAGCCGCACGTCCTGCGGCACGTCGTCGCGCCGGGCCAGTTCCGCGGCGATGCCGACGTTGTCGCGGCGGGTCAGGGCCCGCAGGATGTGCGGGTTGGCCGACACGCGCGCGACCGCTTTGAGCACCGTCACCCGGCGCTCGCTGTCCACGAGCCGGTCGGCGTCCTCGGGGCTGCGGCCCGGCCGGCTGATCCAGGCCACCCGGACCCGCACCTCCGGCATCGCCCCCAGCGCCTGATCCACCTCCGGCGGCAGCGCCGGGTGGTGCGCCAGCCTGGCGAGCAGGTCCAGCTCGCCGTGCCGGGACAGGAAGTCGTGCAGGTGCCGCACCTCGTCGGCGTTCAGCTCCCGCGACTCCAGCAGGGACGCGCACAGCGCGCGTGCGAGCGGTTCCATGTCCGTCTCCGTTCCTCGGTTGCCTGTGCCGCCGCACCGTGGAGGCCCGTCCGCCAGACCCAGCGCGAGGCCGCCCGCTCGCCCGCCGCGGGCGCCGACTGCCCGGCGCGGCGGGCCGCGGGTGCCCGGGTGGCTGCGTCGGGGCGGGGCTCGCGCACCGTCACCGGCAGACAGACCCACGACCGGGAAGGCTGAGCCAGATGGCTGCTGAGAGAACGGAAGCGCGAGCCGCGGTCGCCGACGCCGTCGCGCTGCTGACGGCGTCCGGGGACCCGGGCCTGGAGGGCGTGTTCACCGAGATCGTCGCCGCCTACGCCCACCGGCGCGACACCGGCTCGCTGGCGGGCCTGCTGGCCACGCTCACCTCACTGCCCTATCTGGCCGCGCGGCTGCTCCAGGTCGAGCCGGTCACCCTGACAGAGGTGGCGGGACACGCCGAGCTGCGCTCGGGCCTGGCGTGCGCGCTGATGCGCTCGGGCCTGGCGGGCGACGTCGTCCAGCTCCGCGAGGACCTCAAGAGCGTCTCGCCGTCCCTGCACGAGTGCGCCCCCCGCCTCATCCCCCAGGTCGTGGTGTACGCCGGCGCGGCCCTGGACGTCGTCGCCGAGCGCGTGTTCAGCGACCGCCACCGTGTCCTGCAGCGCCTGGCCGTCATGATCGAGGCCCACCGCGAGTTACCCGCGCTCTAGCCTCGCGCTCCAGCCCCCGCGCCTGCGGCGGCACGCGTGCGTCCCGGGACGGGCCGGAGCCTGCGCCGGGGTGGCGCGCACCGCCGCATGCGGCGGGCCCCGGCCGGCCAGGGACGCTGGTGCAAGCCTCGCGACGCCCTGTTCGTCCCTGGCCCATACTGCGACAATGGCCGCGGATGGGTCGGCGGGGCGTGGTCTGAGAGGGCGTCGCGTGCTTACCAAGTTCTGGGAGACCTTCGCCGGGAAGCTGGCCGAGCAGTGGACCGCCCGCCTCTTCTCGCCCGCCCTCGCCTTCTGGGCCGGCGGCTTCCTGGCGTGGATCTACAGCAAGCCGAGCACGTGGGCGCAGACCATCACCGAGTTCGGCGCCGTGGTGACGAGGCTGCCCGCCGCGACACAGATCGCGGCACTGCTCGGGGCACTGCTCGTCCTGGCCGGCTCGACGATCATCGTGGAGCGGCTCACCCCCACCCTGCTGCGGCTTCTGCAGGGCTACTGGCCGGACTTCCTGCGGTGGCGGCTGGCCTCGCGCCATCGACGCCGCCACTACGCCCTGGAGATCAAGTATCAGGGGCTGGCGGAGCGCAGGTTCGCCCAGTCCGGCTCAGACGACGGGCCGGGGCTGGGCGCCGACGACGAAGAGATCGAAAAGCTCGGCGAGGAGCTGCGCAAGCTGCCGCTCCCGCACCGGCTCATGCCCACCCGCCTGGGCAACACCCTGCGCATGGTCGAGGACCGCCCCAGGCTGATGTTCGGCCTGGCGAGCGACGTGTGCTGGCCCTACCTGTGGCTCCTGATCGACACCGATACCCGCGCCCAGATCACCGAGGCGCGCGACAAGATCGACAGGGCCGCGCAATCGTGGCTGTGGGGCTTCCTCTTCCTCGCCTGGACACCGTGGGCCTGGTGGGCCGCGCCGGTCGCCCTGCTGGTCATGAGCAGCTCGTACTGGCTGAGCGCGATCAGCGCCGCCGAGACCTACGGCACCCTCATGGAAGCGGCGTTCGCTCTCAACCGGTTCAAGCTCTACGGCGCTCTCGGCTTCCGCGTCCCCGAAGATCCGGTGCACGCGGAGTTCCGCACCGGCAAGGCCCTGAGCATGTACCTCGGCCAGGGCTACGCCACCGAGGAGCTGCGCCGCCTATGGATCTTCGGCGAGTGAGACCGGTCCAGGGCCCGACATGTGAGAGAGGCCCGGCACGCGCAGGCCGCTCCGAACGGCGGCCCACCCTTCACGCGCGAGGCGGGGGTGTCGCACATGGGGAGGGTGCGGCCGGGAAGGCCGCACCCTCGGGGTTGCGATCGGGCGGGCTGCTCGGGTGAGCGGCCGCGCCGGTGTCAGGCGCTCGCCGGGTGGGCGTCCCCGCGGGGGGACTCTCCGGAGAGCGTGTGCCACTCGGTGGGGAGCAGGACCGGCTGGCCGGGCGCGCCGTCGAGGGTGAAGGCGCAGGCCCAGTCGCCGATGGCGGGACGGCCGGCCCTGTCCCACTCGCCGACCAGCGCGCGGAGCCGATCGAGCGGCGACCCCGCGCCGGTGTGGCGGGCGGTGCCGTCGAGGTGGATCCAGGCGGTGCCGGCGCCCGGCTCGTGCAGGGCGCACATGCCTGCGGCCGGGTCCAGCCCCTCGGTCCACGCGCGCGTGGTGCGCGGGTCGCGGGCCGCCAGGTGGAACCACAGGGCCTGGTAGTCCTCCCACTCCAGGGCCGGTCCCGTCCCGGGGACGGAGTCCAGCGCCCGGGCGGGCACCGGCGCGTCGGGCAGCCGGGTGCGGCCCTCGGGCCAGTGGTAGAGCGGCCCGGAGGCGGTCATGAAATCGGCGTGCGAGACGGCTCGCCCGCCGACCCGCCCGCCGGTGTGCGGCGTGGCGGCCGGGACGGCGACCAGCGGATGCAGGCCGCCGTGCGCGAGCGGGACCAGCGCGAACCCTCCGGGGGCGAGCTGGTCGAGCCAGTGCGGGGAGATCCCGGTGACTCCGCAGGTCACGACGATTCGATCATAGGGGCCGCCGTCGCGGTGGCCGTAGTAGCCGTCGGCGTGCAGCGCGGTGGCCTCGGTGATGCCGACACGCCGCAGCGCCCGGGCGGCCTCGTCGGCCACCGCGCGGCTGACGTCGACGGTGACGACCGGCGCGCCGGTGATCGTGGCGATCAGGGCGGCGTTGTAGCCGGTCCCGGCGCCGATCTCGAGCACCCGCTGCCCCGGCTCCAGCCGCAGCGCCTCCAGCATCTTGGCGACCAGCGCGGGCTGGGAGGCCGAGCTGAAGCCGCCGGCCTCGTCGCCGGGGACGTGGGTCATGATCGATCGGTCGGAGTAGATCAGGTCGAGCAGCTCGCCCGGCGGGTTGTCGCCCACCGGGATGCGCTCGCCACGGTCGTTGACGGCGGGGATGAACAGGTGCCGCGGTACGGCCGAGAAGGCGCGCGCGACCGCGTCGGTTCGGACCGCGCCCTTGTCGCGCAGGTCAGCGGTGTATGCCGTGAGCCGGTCGGCGATGGATTCGGTGAGGTGCATGGTCATGCCCCGTTCGTGTTCGAGGTGGACTCGGCGGCGACGCTGAACGCCGGAGTATAGGTCGCGATGTTGCGCGCGTCTTCGCCCACGGGCCGGCCTCCGGCCTCCACCCAGGCGTGCGACTGCATCGGCGGGTAGCGCATCCCGGTCCGCCACGTCGGCCAGGTGCCGCCGGCTCGGCAGTACAGGGCGACGGCGACGGATCGGATCAGGCACTGGGTGTCGCCGCCGCAGCGCGGGCTGATCGTGATGATCACCTTCCAGGCCCGCTCGGCCTCCGGCAGGCCCGCCGGGCGGGCGCCGGCGGCGTAGCCGCGCAGCGCCCGCTCCAGCGAGTCGGGTCGGGATCGGGTGCGGGCCAGGACCAGCCGGGCCGCGCCGAGCGCGGCCAGACCGCGGACGCGCTCGGCGACGGTGAGCCGGATCGGTGGCGGGAGCGCCATGATCGAGCTCATCAGCCGTCCTCTCGCACGATCAGGTGCTGGGCCTCCAGCCGGGTCACCAGTTCGGTGACGTCCGCCGTGGCGCGGGGCAGCCCGATCGCGTGACGCTCGTCCAGATCCCGCGCCAGTTCCGCGACGGTCGTCCCGGCCGCCAGCCGGTTCACCAGCGGGGCGGCCGTGGGGTTGGGCGCGTAGAACGTGCCGGTGCGCTTGGAGAGCAGCACCTGGTGCTCGGCGTTGCCGACGTGCAGGACATCGGAGTGGAGCCGGATGGTGGTCACGTGGTTCCCTTCGGGGTCTGGGCGGCGAGCTGACGGAGCCAGATCTCGCACGCCAGGGTTTCGTTGAGGAACGACGGGGGTGTCCGGGCCGCCTCGGCGGCGCCGATCAAGCGGCGGACACACGCGTCGTCGATCAGTCCCAGGCCGGCCAGCGCCGACCCGTCGAACATCTCCAGCAGGGCCTTTCGGTTGGCGAGCAGGCCGTGCATGATGTCGTGGTTGTAGTGGCCCTTGGTCCGCCGTTCGGGCAGAACCGGGCCCACGATGGGGCCGAGCGCCGCGTGCAGCAGCGGCTTGACCTGCCAGGGGTCGGTCCGCTGCGCGGGGTGGACGGCCAGGCAGGCGGCGACCACGTCCCGGTCATAGAACGGGAAGTGGGCCTGGACGCCGAGCGTTTCCAGCGCGTCCCGGTACAGGGCCGATCGGCGCGCCACCGCGTGCAGGCGCACCAGTTCGTGGTGCCGGGCGGGGGTGGGCGCGAGCGGCTCGGCGCCGGTCGCGGCCTTCCGCAGCTGATCGCGCAGGATCGCGACCGTCTGCCCGGTGGCCCAGACCGGCAAGCGGATGCGGGCCTCCCACGCGGCCACCTCACTGATCCGGTCGCGCTCGGCGTGGATCAGATCCTCGCCGGCGGCCTGGGCGAGCCAGTCCCGGTAGGACGGGGCGTCGGCCAGGGCCGCCAGCAGCCGCCAGGGCGAGACCCCGGACAGGGCGGCGTGGCCGCGGATGCGGCGCCAGGCGTCGCGTGGACGACGCCGCAGCTCCTCGCGCAGGTACGCCACGGGCGCCCCGAGGACCTCGTCGCCGCCCTGACCGTTGAGGTGGACGCCTACGCCCTCGGCGGTGAGCACCTGGGTCAGATGCCGGATCCGGGCCGCGGACGCGGCCGACGGCACAGGCTCGTCCAGGACCGGCAGCGTCAGGCCGGGCAGGCCGGCGTACATCGCCGGATGCTCGGCCGGGTCCAGGACCTGGTGCCGCACTCCGGTGAGGCGATCGGCCACCTCGCGGGCCCACGGCAGGTCGTCGTTGCCCGCGGTCCGCGAGGCGACGGTGACCAGCAGCGTGTCCCGGTCTTCGGCATGCCGCGCTCGGGCGGCGAGTGCGCTCAGGGCGGCCGAGTCCAGGCCCCCGGACAGCTGGCAGCTGGCCGCGGACAACCCGCCGACCCGGGTGGAGACGGCGTCGGCGAGGGCCTGCCCCAGCAGCGGCGCGCCCTCCTCAAGACTCAGGACGGCCTCGGGCGGCTCCCAGTAGCGGGTGCACTCGGCCGTCCGTCCGTCCAGTGTGAGAGTGAGGCGGTGCCCTGGCGGGATGGGCGTGACTCCGTGGTACGGGCCGATGCGCGCGGCCACGGGATAGGGCAGCTCAGGGCTGCCCAGCCGGGCCGCGAGCCACTGCTCGTCCACGCCTGCCCCGGTCACCGACGCCAGGACGCCGGCCCGGTCACTGAGCCACACCCGGCCGTCATGGCGGGCCTGGAACAGGCGCCGCAATCCGGCCGGATCGGTATAGGCCCGCGTGAAGCGCGGGCCGCGGGTCAGCAACAGGTAGTCGCCGGGCAGCCGCGCCAGCGTCTCCAGATCGTCACGGGCGACCGCCTGCTCGACCCGGCGCCGCAGCGCCGCGTCGTCCAGCGGGCAGAACCCGATCAGCACGACCTGGACCGGCCCGGCCTCGATGAGCCGCCATTGCTGCGGCCCGGGGTCGCCGGCCAGCCAGAGCCGGCCGGCGACGTCGCGTACGGTGCGGGCCACCCGCCGCCCCAGGGCGGCGTCCTGGCCGTCGGCCAGGACGCACATCCAGGACAACCCGTGAACAGGGCCGTCGGGGCGGCGGGCGGCAGTCATGTCAGACTGCGTCATCGGGGGTCAGTTGCTGTAGTACTGCCCCGCGTCGGAGTCGTCGGAGCTGCCCACGGAGTAGCTGCCCATCGTGTCGGTCGCGAAGTCGCCGACCTTCTCCACGGCGGGCGGGACGTACCTGTCGACCTCGGAGGCGGGAACCTGCTGGGCCGGGCGGACGTTCTCCATGTTTCTCCTCACATCGTTTACGTCGGCGAATCGCCGCGGGAGTCCTTCACTCCCACGCGCCACCATGAGGGATAGAACGCAAGTTCCAATACCTTTTTGAGGGTGTCCGCAAAGGGCCCAAGCCGGCGCCCCTCACCGGAACCGGCCGGGCGGCCTGCTGGAGGCCCGTCCGTAGCCGGACAGGCCCGGATCGCCTGTGGCGGGTCACCGCCCACCCCTCGCCCGAGCCGCCCGGGCGGCCCGTGCCGGCGCTGCCGCCGGCGGCGCTCACGGGTCGCGCGCCGGGGTGGTTCCGCGGTGCGGCGGGGCGGTCATGGTGCGCGGGGACCGCAAGCCAGAAGGAGGAGGTCACCTGTGCGCATCACCTTCACCCGCCAGGAGTTCCTGGCGGCGCTGCGATGGACGGGACGGGCGCCGGCCGGCGGGCGCGGCCCGATGGCGGGCCAGGTCCTGATCGCCGCTCCCCAGAGCGGGCCCCGGGCAGAGGTGGCGTTCACCGCCCACGCCGATGACGCCACGTGGTGGCGCCATACGGCCGCCGCCCGGGTGTTCCGGCCCGGGGGCGTGACGGTCGAGGCGGACCTGCTGCGGGAGATCGCCGCGGCCCTGCCCGCCGCGCCGCTCACGCTCACCGTCCACGCCGCGACCGTGGTGCTGACGGCCGGAGCGGTCCGGTACGCACTGCCCGCGCTGCCGTCGCGCGAGCCGTACACGCCGGGCGCGGACGCGCCGGGAGCGTGCGTGGTCACGGTGGGCACGGCAGCGTTCGCCGGGGCGGTCTCGCGGGTCGCGCCCGCGGCGGCCACCGGGGAGAGAGACGGTGACCTGGCCGTGCTCGGCGGGGTGCACCTGGCGGCGCGGGACGACGAGCTGAGACTGCAGGCGACCAACCGCTACCGGCTGGCCATCGAGACCATCGCGTGCGAGGCGGCCGGAGACAGCGGCTTGGACGCGGTCGCGCCGGCCCGCTGGATGGCGGCCCTCGCCGCCGGGCTGCCCGGCGAACTCGCCCGGATCCATACCGACGGGCGCATGCTCACCGTGACCTCATCGCACCGCGCCTGCGCCGCGCGCCTGCTGGCCGGCGGCTATCTGCAGGTCGGCCAGTACGTCCCGGAGCAGGCCACGACGCGCGCCGAGACCGACCGGCGGGAGCTGCTCGCCATGCTGGAGCGCGCCGCCTTCGTGCACGACCCGCACAACAACCCCGTCGTGCTCGACATCGGCCGGGACCGGATCGGCATGACCGCCGCCGACGGCGGGACCGGCAGGCTCGAGGACGGCGTCCCGGCCGGCGTGCGCGGGCGCAAGCTCGTCGTCGGTGTCAACGCCGCGCTCCTCAAACAGGCGGTGCTCGCCACCCCCGGGCAGACGGTCACGCTGCACTTCGAGGGAGCCAGGAATCCCCTGAAGGTCACCGGCTCCGGCCCCGAGCGCGTGCTCCACGTGCTGGCCCCGCGGCAGCCCGCCCCCCACCAGGCGGCCACGCAGGAGACGGGAGAAACGGAGGAACCCGCCGCCGCCTGAGCCTGACGTACGGCGGGCGCGGCGCGTTCCCGCCGCCAACGACCGATGCCCCCGCACGATGGCGTGCGGGGGTTCGGCCTGGGAGCCGATACCGGTCGCGGGCCAGGAGCGGATCCGGAAGACCTCGATGGCCGTTGTCAGGCGGCCAGGGCCAGGGTGTGACACCCGGTGATCATTCCGGTGCCGTCCTGGATCAGGCCGTCGGGGTAGACCAGGTCCGGGCGGCCGGAGGCCTCGGCCACGAACCGGTTCACGATGTACCACACGCCGGGGCGCCGCTCCGGCAGGTTCTCGGCCTCGCCGAAGTCCACCTCGTACACCGGCATCGTCCAGCCTCCGGGCACCGGCAGCGCGCTGATCACGCGCCGCCGCTCGCGGCAGCGCGGGGGCGTGCCCCCGGGCGGCAGCACGTGCCGGGCGCCATCGGGGGAGTGGACGACCACGTCGTGCGGGGTGAGGTTGACCAGCTGGTCCAGGTGGATCTCCACCTCCCCGGCCGGGATCGGAGCCGGCCGCCGGACCCGCTCGCCGGGACGGGCCAGCGCCCGCGCCGCGGTGGCGTGCCCTGACTCGTCGCGGACGAGCCGGTCTCGGTACACCAGGTCGCGGCGCGGCGAGGCCTCGGCGACGAAGCGGGACACCAGGGTGAGACCGCCCGCCTGGGGCCGGGGCAGGCCGAGCGCCGGGCCGAGCTCGACCGCGTCGACGCCCGCGCGGGCGCCGCCGGGGAAGACGAGCCGCCCGATCGGGACGCGCTCCTCGCGCGTGAACCCGGCCGGCACGTCCTGCGGGATGTGCACGGTGCCCTCGGAGAACGCGAGGGCTTGCGGTTGACCTGTGGCGTTGCGCAGCGGACTGCGGCGGAATGCGGCCACGTCACCTCCTTGTCGATTGCGTCCGTTCACCGCAGACCATCCGAAGACCCCCCACCCCCGCCCCCAGGTGCCTGCGGTGCCTCAATGCGGCAGCGCCCCCTGAGTCGCAGCTTGTAGTCGGCCAGGACGGCGGCGTGAGGGGCGAAGAGCGGCACACGGCCCGCGACCGGCTCGTGCTTCCGGAAGCCGATCCAGGGCGATTACATGATCGCTAGGCATGGCCATCGACAACCGCACGCCACCCGCAGGGACAATCGTCCACTCCGACCAGGGGGTCCAGTTCGGATCCTGGGCCTTCACCCAGCGGGCCAAGGACTCCGGCCTTCTGCCCTCGATGGGCAGCGTCGGCGACCGCTTCGACAACGCCATGATGGAGTCGTTCTGGTCCCGGATGCAGGTCGAACTCCTCGACCGCCGACGCTGGAACACCCGCATCGAGCTCGCGGACGCGATCTTCGAGTACCTGGAGATCTGGCGCAACCGGCAATGACGGCACAGCAGCCTGGCATGCTCACCTCGATGCAGTTCGAGGGCACACCCACCGTGGCATGACAATCCAGGAACGCGACTCCGCCAGACTCGGGGCGCACCAGGGCCTTCAAGAAACCCGGACCGGTTCAGTCATCCGCGGACGCGATGACCGTTTCGCGCCTGCACTGGTGCCGGGTACGGGCGCGGAAACGGCGGAACGTCACCCCGGGTGGGTTATCTGAAGGCGGCGATGTTGCGGATCGCCCATTCGGCGAACGTGCGGGGCGCGCGGCCGAGGACCTGTTCGACGTCGGGACTGATCCGCTGCTCGGCGGGGGTGGGGTTGCCGATGATGTCGAGGGTGGTCTCGACCACGGGCTCGGGCATGAACTGCAGCATCTGCGCGCGGGCCTCGTCGCGGGTCTGCTCGATGAACCGGATCGGCTCGCCGATCGCGTCGCCGATCACCTCTGCTCGTTGCCGGGGCGTGCTGAGGGCGGGCCCGGTCAACTCGTAGACCTGCCCGGTGTGACCGTCCTCGCGCAGGGCTGCTGCGGCAACCTCGCCGATGTCGGCCGGGTCGATCCACGGCAGCCCGGTATCGCCGAAGGGTGCGGCGGCCGTGCGCTCCGTGCGGATCGTTTCGGCCCACGCGAAGGCGTTGGAGGCGAAGCCGCCGGGCCGCAGGATCGTCCAGTCCATGCCCGACTGCCGGATGGCGTCCTCGATGGACCGTCCTATTTGCCCATGGGAGGACGACTGCGGCCGGGTTGCGACTCCCTGAGAGGACAGCAGGACGACCCGTCGAACGCCACCGGCTTTCGCGACGTCGAGGATGCCCTGGGGGCTCAGCAGGTGCTCGCCGGCACCGCCGTCTTGGAGGAACACCGCGTCAGCGCCGTCGAAAACGGGCCGAAGGCTCTCGGGGGCAGCCAGGTCCACCTGGCGGTACTGGACTCCCTCCGGCACCGCCACGCCCGAGACTCCTCGGGACACCGCCGTCACCTGCTCGTCGGCCGCCGCGAGTGCCTGCACGAGCGGTCGGCCAACGTTGCCGGTGGCTCCCGTTACTACGATCATGACCTTTCCCATCGGTTGTCGTCAGTCATGCCGGGAGCTTTCTCCTAACTGAGTTAGTGGACTAACTGAAGCGCAACCATAGCCAGCCGAACCCGTTGCTGTCCATGGTTAGTTAGGTGACTGACTTGAAGATGAGCGATCGGGCCCCGGCCGCCACAAAGCGGGGCGAACGGGGAGCGGCTGATCGCCGCCGCAGTGCGGATGCTGCATGAGCAGGGCGTGGAGAAGACAACGCTCGCCGATATCGCACGGGCGGTCGACATCCCCGTGGGCAACGTCTACCACTTCAAGGCCAAGGACGACCTCGTCGAGGCGGCCATCGGCACGCACGCGCAGAGCCTGCAGGCAATGTCGCCCCAGCGACAACCATCACCCTGGATGGGAAAGTCCCTGCTCGGGAGTGTGCTGCCCATGACCAACCCGCGACCGTCTCACCCGGCCTCCCCCGATCCTTGATGAGCCTGCCCACGATGCGCGGCAGTACGGCCGGGCGTTGCCGCCGGCCCGCGCCGCGACCGCGTCCGCACGCCACCGCGTCCGCACGCCGAGCCCAGGAATGGAGGCAACCGGCCGTCGTCGGTGCCCACCAAGCCCGGGCGGGCACGTCTCCGGATCATCGATCACCTGCACTCAGGAGGGGCCCACACCACCCCCTGGCTTCGAGCTTAGATAGAAGGCGAGCCGGTGCCGGTCGGAGTGACAGCCAGAGGCCGGACGCACTCGCCGGTGGCCCGGCCCGGCTTCCGGCGGTGATCATCGGCGGCGGTGTCAGCAGGGCCGCAGAGCCGGCGTGCGCCCCTCGAGGAAGGCTCCCGGGGTGACGCCCATCAGCGTACGGAACTCGGCCGTCATGTGCGACTGGTCGTAGTAACCGGTGGCCGCGGCCAGGTCGGCCCAGCGAGGGCCCTGGTCATGAGCGAGGAGCAGCGCCTGTCGGACACGTTCGATGCGTTCGAAGTGTTTGGGCGACAGGCCGATGGCGTCGGCGAAGACGGTGCGCAGGTGGCGCTCGCTGACGGCCAGATGGCGGGCGACGGCGGGCACGGGCGCGCGGCGCCTGCCCGGACGGCCGCTCAGCGCCTGGACGGCGGCCTGGACCAGCTCGCCCTTCGCTCCGTCCGTTGACGTTCTGGTCGGCAGCACGGTCTCAAGGTGCTTGAGCACCAGCGCGTCGTCACCGTCGGCGCGCCGCAGGGTGGCCGTCAGCCGGTCGGCGGGAGCACCCCACAGGTCCCCGAGTCGGACCACGCGGTCGACGACCTCACTCACCGAGACGCCGAGCAACGGCCGGGCGGCGCCGGGACGCAGCCGCAACCGCAGGCAGAACGGGATGTCCTTGCCGGCATGGTACGAGGCGCGTGTGCGCGGCCCGACCACGAGCAGGTCGCCGGCCCCGGCGGAGGTCGTACGGAAGACCAAGGACGTGTCGGTGTCGGGGACGTGCACGAGCGGCTCCCCCTCACTCGCCCGCAGCACGCTCACCGCCTTGACCAGCGGGCGCAAACCGTCCGGCACGGTCATCGGGACCTCGATGCTCATGACCACACGGTAGCCGGGCGCTGAGGTGCCCGCGTGTGCCGAAAGTTCCTATAGGGGCTGATGGGCGGGGTGGCAGGGTGAGGCACATGATTGTTGTGACAGGCGCCACGGGCACGGTCGGCAGTGAAGTGACCCGGTTGCTGGCGGGCCGGGGCGAGCCCGTTCGGGTGATGACGCGGGAACCGTCGAAGGTCGCGGCGTTGCCGGCGGTGGAAGTCGTTCGGGGGGATTTCGACGATCCGGGGTCGCTGGCCGGGGTGGCGCGGGGGGCCGAGGCCGTGTTCCTGCTCAGTGCTCCGGGCCCGTGGGTTCCCCGGCATGACGAGGCGATGATCGCGGCGGCGCGGGCCGCGGGCGTGCGCAAGGTGGTGAAGGTGTCGGCCATCGGCACGGGAGAGGAGCACGAGGGCGCCAAGGTCGGGGGCTGGCATCTGGCCGGAGAGCAGGAGTTGCGCTCCAGCGGGCTGGAATGGACGATCTTGCGGCCGTCCAGCTTCGCTTCCAACGTCTTGAGGTGGGTCCCCCAGGTCCGGGCGGGGCAGCCGGTGCCGAACACCACGGGCCAGGGCAGGCAAGGGGTCATCGATCCGCGTGACGTGGCCGAGGTGGCGGTCACGGCGCTGACGTCCGATGAGCATGTACGGACCGTGCTCACGCTGACTGGGCCCGAACTGCTCAGCGTGCCGGACATGGCCAAGGCGCTGGGTGAGACGCTCGGGCGGGTTGTCGAGACGGTGGACGTGCCGCTGGAGGTCTATCGCACGCAGATGATCGCCGCTGGGGTGGATCCCGAGTTCGCCGACGTCGCGGTCAACGGCTCCCGGATGGTCGCGCAGGACGGCAACGCCCGGCTCACTCCTGATGTCGAGCGGGTGCTGGGGCGTGCTCCCCGGACATTCCTTACCTGGGCGACCGATCACAGCGCTGCTTTCACCCTCGGCTGAGGGCGGCGCTCGGGGAGCGGGAGCCGGGCGGCGCCGGCGTCCCAGTAGACAGTCTCCAGCATGAAGTCCTCGCGTGCCCGGCCGCGGCGGCGGGTCTTAGGACACCAGTCGGCCAAGCGGGGCCGGGGCTCTTCGCCGACGGCGTCGAGCCCCGCCTCCGAACTCGCCCGCCCGCGCCACCGGCCACCCCGACCACCAGCGATGACCACAAGCGTCATCGCGCTGACCGGCGCGAGCCTGCTGCTGCTGCTGATGGCCAAGTCCCGGGCACAAGAAGACCGAAGAACCTGCGCCGCTATTTTCACCCCTCGGCAGAGGCGATCGCTGAGGTTACGGGTCTGCTCGCGCCGGGCGACCGGGTCCGCTGACGGGGGCTTGTCCCCCTGACGTCGCCCTTTGATGCCCCTGCCGTTGTCGTCCACCGCGCATTAGGGGCGGGCGTGGGTGAGGGCGGCTATGCCGTCCAGGACCCGGTCGAGGCCGAAGACGAACTCGGCATCGCCGCCGTCCCACTCGTCGTCGACGGCACCGGCGGCCATGGCGGCGGAGACCGCGGGAAAACGGACCGGGTCGATCACGCGGGCGAGTGTCGTGGCGTAACGCGCGGCCTGGTCAGGGCCGGCCGCACCCACAGCGATCGACAGGCTGGCCCATTGCCGGACGTAGCCGGACAGCAGCATGACGACCGATAGTTTCTGGGATTCGGCCAGGCCTGTACTGCCCAAACAGGTGAGGCCACGTTCCAGCCAGGCGATCTGGTTCGGCAGGAGCGGAGGCCCGCTGACGGGGATCTGCAGCACCCACGGGTGCTTCCTGAGCGCGTGCAGGATGGCCCAGGCCCACTCGGTCAGCCCACCGCGCCAGTCCTTGTCCGCAGGTGCCTCGGGCGGCTGCCCGTAGGCGGCGTCCTGCATGAGGTCCAGCAGGTCGTCCTTGGCCGCGACATAGCGGTAGAGAGCCATGGTCGACACGCCGACCTCCTTGGCCACGCGTGCCATGGACACCGCTGCCAGCCCCTCGGCGCGGGCGACGTCCAGGCCTGCCTGGACGATCTGCGGCAGGCTCAGCCCCGGTCTGGGTCCCTTGCCCGGACGATCCCGCAGCCCCCAGGCCACCGCGATGCTAGCGGGGATGTTGGGTTCCTCGATGTTGACCACCTCCATAGATCTGTGTATATCATACGCAGATACGCATATGTCATACGCAGTAGCGTGTATGTCATACACAGATGGAGGATTCATGAAGGTGCTCATCTCCGGCGCGAGCGTCGCCGGTCCCGCCCTGGCGTACTGGCTGCACCGCCAAGGGTTTGAAGTGACCGTGGTGGAGCGGGCCGCCGCGCCGCGCCCCGGCGGCTACAAGGTGGATCTGCGCGGGGGGGCGGTGGACGTGGCGCGGCGCATGGGGATCCTCGACGAAGTGCGGCGACGGTCGACTGACATCCGGGGCGGGACGTGGTTGAACGGGGCGGGCAAGACCATCGCGACCCTCGGTCCCGACATGATCGGGTTCCGCGATCCCGGTGATCTGGAGATCATGCGCGGGGATCTGGCGGAGATCCTTTATGCCCTCACCCGGAACGAGGCCGAGTACGTCTTCGGCGACGTGATCACCTCGATCACCGATGTGGGCGGCGGGGCGCGCGTGACGTTCCAGAACGCGGCGTCGCGTACTTTCGACCTGGTGGTGGGAGCTGACGGCCTGCACTCGGGCACCCGCGCGCTGGCCTTCGGCCCCGAGCCGCAGTTCACCCAGAGCCTCGGCCTGGGCGTGGCGGTCTTCGGCGTCCCCAACCACCTGGATCTCGACCGCTGGGAGATGGTCCTGTCGGCTGCCGGGCACGTGGTGAACGTCTACAGCGTGCGGGCGGCGGCCGAGGCCAAGGCTCAGTTCTTCTTCCCCGCGCCGAGCCAGCCCATCCACCGGCATGATGTGGCGGCGCAGCAGCGGGTCGTTGCGGAGGCGTTCGCCGGGCACGGGTGGGAGGTGCCGCGGTTGCTGGCCGCGATGCCGACGGCGAGCGACTTCTACTACGACACCCTGGCGCAGGTACGCATGGACTCCTGGTCACGTGGGCGCACAGTGCTGCTGGGCGACGCCGCGTACTGCCCCTCGCCCGCGTCTGGGCAGGGCACCGGCATGGCCCTCGTCGGCGCCTACGTACTCGCCGGAGAGCTGGCCGCCAGCCAGGGTGACCACCGGGTCGCGTTCGCACAGTACGAGCAGGAGATGCGCAAGTTCGTGGAGCTGAACCAGCGGCTGGGCCGCACTGCCGCCAAGGGCATGGTGCCCGCGTCCCGTACCCGCGCGCGCATGCAGGGCCTCATGATGCGGATGGCGCCGCACATGCCGGGCAAGGCGCGGATGATGGAGGCCATGATGAAGCCGATCCGGGAAGCGGCCAACGGCATCCAGTTGCGCGACTATCCGACTGCGGCACGGCGGACGGCGCGGCCGTAGAAGGGCACATGCCGTTCGGCGCAACTTCACCTTGAAGGCCCTCCGCTCCCGAACATGTCCCCAGCCGCCAGGTAGCGGAGTGAGGGATCACGATTGCGGTTCGTGATCGTTTCGGAGCGGGGTCCTGTACTGGTGGGGTCGCGTATTTAACTGTCGCGGGTTCTCGATGCAGGCCGAGGCAGCAGTAACTGACCGCTCCAGCGGCGAACCGGCTTCATGCGCCGCTGAAGTAGTCAGAATCCGTGGATGCGGATCTGGCGTGGGGACGGTCGGAGGGGCCGTGTTGTTCCTCGCACGCCGGTCGGCGGGCCTCGGGTCCTCGCGAACTCGTGTCGCGGACTTCGCCACCACCGCACCGGCCAGGCCGGTCAGCTTCGGATTGTGATCGCGAGCATAGGCGCGCAGCGCGGTGAAGGCCTGCTCCATCGACCAGCCGTGCCACTGCGCCAGCACACCCTTGGCCTGCTCGATCACGACCCGGCTGTTGAGCGCCGTCTGCAACTGCTCGACCAGCGTCTGCGCCTGACTGACCGCGCGCTCCTGCAGCAGCCCGATCGTGGCCACCTCCGCCAGCGCCTGCCCGAGAGCGACCTTCTCCGGAGTGAGCGGGCCGGGCACGGCACGGAACAGATTCAACGCCCTGATCACATCGGCGCGCAGCCGCATCGGCAACGCGCTCACCGCGGCGAACCCGCACTCACGCGCCTGCTCGGCGAACTGCGGCCACCGCCGCCCCTCGGGCCCGGCAAGGTCCGCACAATGCACCACATGCCCACTGTTGAACGACTCCAGGCACGGCCCCTGCTCGTTCTGCAACTGGAACAACTCAAGTAGCCGCGACTGCTCACTGGAGGCCGCCATCAACCGCAGATTCCCCCGCTGGTCGGTCACCAGCAACCCGGCGGCGTCCACGCCAAGCAGCTCCACCGACCGCTCGCACAACATCTGCAGGAAAGCGATCACATCGAAATCGGTCACCAATGTGTCCGCCAGCGCGACGAACGTCCTGGCCAGCACCTGATCCGGCCCAGGAACCGAAACCTCGCCCATAGCGACACAGTAAGCCCCCCGCCCTACCACCCTGGAGAAGCAAACCCACAGCGCCAACCCGCGAACTCGGCGACGATCCGCGCGAGCCTCGAGTCGTCGGCACTCCCCTGCGCGGAACGCCGCCCCTCCGTCCATGAGCCCAGGCACGGGACGTGATCACCGCGGTCGAGACGAAGAGGTCGTGGGTTCAGATCCCGCCACCCCGACCCAGGTCAGAGGCCCTTTCCGATCATCGGAAGGGGCCTCTTTCATTGCCTGAGCGACAATGCCGCACGGCGGGCGCCGTCGTGATCGCCGACTCCGACGGACGCGCCGACCGGCGCGGCGCAACCGTCATCTCCATCGGCGCCGCCGGGATCGCCCCTCCGCGCGTCACCGAACATCAGGGCAAACTCCAGGAGGAGACCTTCGCCGACATGATCGCGGCCGCAGCCGGGATCATCCCGGGACAGCGCGGCCGGGGCGCGCCCGTCGCCGTCCTGCGGGGAATCTCCTACACTCCCTCGGACGGCGGAGTGAGCAGCATGCTCCACCACGCACCATGACCCCGCCGATTTCGGCTCTGGTCAACGCTCCTGCCGCCGTTCGGTCGTTCCGAGGGGTCAACTGATCAGGTTTCTGATCGCCGCGGCGACGGCGGCAGGTTGGGTCTCCGGCAGAAAGTGTCCACCCGGCAGCATCAGGGTGCGGACATCCGGCGCCCAGTCGTGCCAGACTGCCGAGGGGTCAAACGGCGGCACCATGTCGCCGGGGTCCTGCCAGATCGCCAGGGTAGGGGCCTTGATGCGCCGGCCGGCCTGCCGGTCCTCGCTGTCGTGGGCCGCATCGGCGAAGGCGCTGGCCCGGTAGTCCTGGCAAATGGCGTGGATCGTTTCCGGATCGCGCGTCGCGGCCAGGTATGCCTCACGGACCTCGTCGTCGAACGTGCCGGCCTCGGCCCAGGCGTCGAGGAAGTGGCCGAAGAACGTGTCGGGGTCGGCGCCGATCATCCGTTCGGGCAGGTCGTTGAGCTGCGCGAGGAAATACAGGTGGAAGCCGAAGACGCCACCCACGCCCGCCAGCGACTCCCACATGTCAACGGTGGGGATGACGTCGATCACGCCGAGGTGATCGATGGCGTCGGGGTGATCCAACGCGGCGCGGAAGGCGACCAGCGCTCCACGGTCATGGCCGACCAGGCTGAAACGTTCGTGACCGAGCTGTCGCATCAGCGCGACCATGGCTGCCGCGGTCACACGCTTGGCGTATTGCTCGTGGCCACCCTCTGGCTTGGCGCTGGCCCCGTAGCCGGGCAGGTCGGGGCATATGACGCGGAAGCGATCTGCCAGCGCCGGGGCGACATGCCGCCAGGTCAGATGGGTTTGTGGGAAGCCGTGAAGCAACAGCAGTGGCGGTCCCTCTCCACCGGAAGCCACATGGAGATCAAGACCGTCCACCCGGACAGTGTGTTCATCGAAGCCTGAGATCGTTGAGGGCATCGGCCCAGGCTGTCATGAGCAGCCGACAATTTTCCCCTCACCGCCAGCCGTCAGCCCTAGCCCTGCGGGAAACGATCATCTGCGTGCCGGGAAGCGATCTTCAAAGCCCTGCGTTCTTCAAGCTCAACCGCACTCGTGAACACCCCATCACCGGCGCGCCGGGGGATAGGCGTTCACCTGACGGCCGACCACGGAGTAGGAATCACCGCCTGCAGTGGATCTTCTTCGCGCTTGGCGTCGCCGTATCCATCCGGTCGGCGCGATGATCGATCTGCTCGTTCCGTAAACCTGCCCCAGATCGCGAGGCGGCGGTCACTTCCCGCACGCGTACTTCCATGTGGCCTCGCCGTATCGCTTGGCCGCGTCCTCGGGCTTGATGCCGAGCTTCTCCATGTTCTTGCTGGACTCCGCGCTCAGCAGGGCCAGCTGGGCCATGGCGGTGATGCCCTCGGGGCTGGGCGAGGCGCACAGGTTCTTCGCCTTCTCGAACATGTCCTCGTAGCCGTTCGTCGCGATGAAGCCCGCGGCTTTCACCTCCTCGATCCACTTGGCCTGGGCGTCATCGGCCGAGCAGCCGGTCAGCGGGATCGCCAGGGCCAGCGCGGCGGCCAGGCCGAGGAGGGGACGGCGCATGAGGGGGATCCCTTTCTGGAGGGGGATGGGTCGCGTGACTTCGAGCGTGAGGATTCGTGCGGGGAGACCGTCAAGAGCATCGCGGAGGCGGCCGGGGTCGTTACGAGGAGGACGGGGTGAGGCCGTGACGACCGGTGCCCCGGGGCTCCGCAGGCCCGGGGCCCGGGGGGCCCGGGGGCGAGGCGCCCGCCTCGCGTGGGCGAGGCGGGCGCGGGGCGGGGGATCGGGCGGGGTCAGCTGCAGCCGGTCGTGGTGCCGCAGCTCGTGCAGACCGCGCAGGTGCCGGTGCGCTGGGTGAGCCCGCCGCAGGCCGCGCACACCCCGTCGGCCTTGGCCCCGCTTCGGGCGGCGGGCGCCTGAGGGCCGCGCGGAGCCTGAGGGCCGCGCGGAGCCTGTCCGGGGTGCGAGGGCGAGGCGGCCGCCGGGGCGGCGGCGGGCGCGGGGGTGGCGGGCGCCGGGCGCGCGGTGGCGGGGCCGGCCGGGGGCGTGGCGATCTGGACCAGCTCGTCCATGCCCAGGTAGTGGTGGCCCAGGATGCGGCAGACCGCGTCGATGACGCTGGAGGCCATCTTCAGGTTGTCGTGACCGCCGACCATGCCGCGCGGCTCGAAGGTCTGCCCGACCAGGGAGTCCACCAGCTTGGCCAGCGGAACGCCGTGCTGCAGCCCCTGGCTGACGGCGATGGAGAAGGCCGACAGCAGGCCGCGCAGGACGGACCCTTCGCGTCCCAGCTCGATGAAGATCTCGCCGGGCGTGCCGTCGGGGTACTCCCCGGCGTGCAGGTAGATCTCCTGCCCGCCGACCTCGAACCGCCAGGTGGGGCCGTAGCGCAGGTTCGGCAGGCGGAACCGGGGCGGGTTCTGGCCCCGGTAGAACTCGGTGGGGCTGACACCGGCCGGGATCGGTTCGGCCGTCGCCGCCGCCCGGGGGGCGGGCTCGGCCACTTCCTGCCCGGAGTCGGGTTCCTTGCCGGTCTCCGGCTCCGGGTCCCGCGCGGACGCGCCGCCACCGGACAGCGGCTGGGACAGCTTGGACCCGTCGCGGTACAGCGCCACGCACTTGCTGCCCACCTGGTAGGCGAGCTCGTGCACGGCGATGAAGTCCTCCACGGTCGCGACGGCCGGCAGGTTGACGGTCTTGCTCACCGAGCCGCTGATCAGGCCGGCGACCGCGCCGAGCGCCTTGACGTGGCCGGACCAGTGGATGGAGCGGGTGCCGTCGCCGCACACGGTGGCGGTGTCGAAGACGGCCAGGTGCTCGGGCCTGAGGCCGGGCGCGCCCTCGACGGTCTGGTGCCCGCACACGATCGCGTCGCCGGCCCGGATGTCCTCCTCGCTGAAGCCCAGCCGGGTCAGCAGGTCGAAGCCGGGCCGTTCGTATTCGCCTGCGGGGATGCCCAGCAGGGTCATCGCGCGCTCGCCGAGCACCTGGGGCGAGACGGCGTCGCGCAGGCGGAAGGCGGTCGCCAGGGCGTCGTCCACCCGGTCCAGGTCGTCCTGGGACAGGCCGGCCCGGATGAGGGCGTCCCGGTCGATCGGCGCCTGCGGCACCAGCTGCCCGGCGCCCAGGGCGTACCGGATGATGGCGGCCGCCTCGCGCTCGCCGTACCCCAGTGCGCGCAGGGCGGGCTCCACCGCCTGGTTCACGATCTTGATGGTGCCGCCGCCGGCCAGCTTCTTGAACTTCACCAGGGCGAAGTCCGGCTCGATCCCGGTGGTGTCGGCGTCCATCACGAACGAGATGGTGCCGGTGGGGGCGATGACGCTGGCCTGTATGTTGCGCAGGCCGTGCCGCCGCGCGCCCTCGACCGCCGCGTCGGCGGCGCCGGTCACGGCCGCCGACAGGTCCGCGAACGGCGTGGCGGACAGGGCGCCGTGGTCCAGCGGCACGGGCTCGACCGGCAGCCGCTCGTACGCGCCGAGCTGCTCGCGCTCGGGCAGCGTGCCGTACGCCACGCGGCGGTGGTTGCGCAGCACCCGCAGCGCGCTGTCACGGTTGCGGGCGAACGCCTCGCACGGGCCGACGGCGGCGGCCATCTCGGCCGAGGCGGCGTATCCCCACAGGGTGATCATGCCGGCCATGGCGGCCATGACCGCGCGGGCCCGGCCGGAGTCGTACGGCAGGCCGGCGCGCATCAGCAGCGCGCCGACGTTGGCGAAGCCGAGGCCCAGCGGGCGGTGCTCGTAGGAGTTGCGCGCCAGTTCCGCCGACGGGTAGTGCGCCATGGCCACCGAGATCTCCAGGACGATCGTCCACAGCCGGATCGCGTGCCGGAACGCCTCGGCGTCGAAGCGGCGCTCCTGCCCGTCGTAGAACGGCACCAGGTTCAGGGAGGCCAGGTTGCAGGCGGTGTCGTCGAGGTACATGAACTCCGAGCACGGGTTCGACCCGCGGATGGGGCCGTCGGCCGCGGCCGTGTGCCAGGAGTTGATGACGTCGTCGAACTGGAGCCCGGGGTCGGCCACCCGCCAGGACGCCTCGGCGATCTTCCGCCACAGCTCCCGCGCCTTGACGGTCCGCACGACCTGGCCGTCCACGCGGCGCCGCAGCGGCCAGTCGGCGTCGTCCCGTACGGCCCGCATGAACTCCCCGGTCACCCGGACCGAGTGGTTGGCGTTCTGGAAGGCCACGGTCGCGTAGGCGGGGCCGTCGTAGGCGGCGTCGTAGCCGGCCGCCACCAGCGCGGCGGCCTTGTCCTCCTCGGTGACCTTGCAGGAGACGAACTCCTCGATGTCGGGGTGGTCGGCGTCCAGGATGACCATCTTGGCCGCGCGGCGCGTGGTCCCGCCGGACTTGATCGCGCCCGCGGCGGTGTCGAGCACCTTCAGGAAGCTCATGACCCCCGAGCTGGTGCCTCCGCCGGACAGCGGCTCGCCCGCCGCCCGGATGGCCGAGAAGTTCGCCCCCGACCCCGCCCCGGCCTTGAACAGGCGCGCCTCGCGCGTGGCCAGGTCCATGATCCCGCCGTCCCCGACCAGGTCGTCGGCGACCGCGTTGATGTAGCAGGCCGAGGCCGCCGAGCGGAAGTGCTTGAACGGCGACTGCTTGACCTGCCCGTCGGAGGGGTCGAGGTACCAGTTGCCCTCCGGCTCCCCGGTCAGGCCGTACACCTCGTGCAGGCCGGTGTTGAAGTGCTGCGGCGAGTTGGGGGAGGCCATCTGCGCCAGCAGCATGTAGACGCACTCGGCGTAGAAGGCCTCGGCGTCGCGGGCGGTGGCGAAGTAGCGGCCGCGCTCGCCCCACACGCGCCAGGCGGTGGCCAGGCGGTGCGCCCACTGGCGGGCGGAGGTCTCCCCGCCCGGCACGGGGCCGTTCTCGTCACCGAGGGGCTCGCCGTCGGGGCCGGTCTGCGGCACCCCGGCCTTGCGCAGGTACTTGGAGGCCAGGACGTCGGTGGCGAGCTGACTCCACCCCGAGGGCACCTCGACGGCGGGGGCGTGGAAGACCACCTTCCCGTCGGGCTGGACGATCTTCGCCTCCCGCGTGACCCACTCGAACAGGTCGAACGGGTCCTGGGCCTCGGCGGTGAAGTGGCGCGCGATCCGCAGCCCCCGCCGGCGGTTCCCGGGCGGCGGCGCGGTGTGAGCAGGCATGAATGGACCTCCGGAGGTGATGGGTTGTGATGGGCCGTGATGGGCCGTGCGGCCCGTCCGCGTCGCACCGTCCGCGCCCGACCCCGCCCGGCCAGCGCCATCCCGTCGCGTCCCCTGGCCCCGGGCAGCGGCGCGGCCCCGCCCCGGTGCCCTGGCCCGATGCGCCCGGCGGGCCGGCCGGCCGGCCGGTCCGCTCCGAGCCGGGCGCCGCGCATGTGCTGCCGCGTACGGCCGCGCGGCGACGGTGGCGGGAAAGCGACCAAGGAGAGGAGGCAGGGCGGCACGGATCCGCCCGCCTGACATGCCATCAACCACGCGCACCCGCACGTCCCCCGCCCGCACGTCCGCCGCGCGCACGCGAACGCCGGGTTCGGCCCCCGGGAGCACTGAGCAGAGCCCTGGCCCGCGGCGGTGGCCGCGCGTCCTGGTGCGAGAGGCCGGCCGGGTCGCCCTGCTGGGCCTGGCCGTCACCGCCGCCGCGCTGGCCATCTTCCACGCCCAGGGCGGCTGGGTGGTCTACGGCGCCGACGACCTGGCGGTCCTGCTCGCCGGAGGCATGGCCACCGCCGTGCTCGTGCGCCTGACGGTCCGCGCGCACGGCTGGCTGGCCCGCCGCCTGGGCAAGGTCACCGCCGCCGCGCTGCTGACCGCCGTGACCGCGCTCGCCGCGATGGGGCTGGTCTTCATCCCCGCCACCTGCCCCGGCGCGTACTCGGGCCGGTGCAGTGTGGACGAGGCCTCCACCTGGGGAGTGGTCACCGGCCTGGTCAGCGCGCTCAACTTCGTCACCGTCTGGCTGGTGCTGGTGATCCTGCGCTGGGTCCGCGGCGTGGCCGCCGACGGCTACGCCCAGACCGGGATCCTGGCCGGCGCCGCCCGCAGGCGCCTGGCCGCCCGCGTCCGCCGCGCCGTCCGGGCCGTACGGCGGGCCAGGCGCCCCCGCCGCGCCGGGGGCACCCGCCCGGGCACGGAGGGACCCAAGGAGCGCGACCGCTGAACCCGGCGGGCAGCGCCGGCCGGATACCCCGATCGGCGCGGCCTGGACCGCGTGAACGACGCGACCCGAATCCCAGGCCCGAGAGCCTGGGATTCGCCATGCGATCCGACACTCGCCGTTCAGCCGTTCAGCCGTTCAGCCGTTCAGCCGTTCAGCCGTTCGGCTGTTCGGCCGTTCAGCCGTTCGCCTGGCGAGGTGCGGCGGACTTCTTCCGCTGTCGCATCCGGCCGGCCGTGAGCGCGCTGCCCGCCCGGGCCGGGCTGTGCGCCCGCCCGATGGTGCGACAGCGGGGCCGATCGCGGCACGGTCAGGCGCGTCCCCACTGATCACTGGAGGTGCGCATGGCCGAACAGCTCAGCCTGGATTTCACGGACTCGGCCGGTGAGCGGGCCAAGCGGGCCCGGCGCCAGGCCGGGCAACTGCCGATGTTCGCCACCTGGTCCGCCGACCTGGACGTGCACCTGCGCTCACCGGCCGAGGCGGTGGCCGCGATCTCCGGCCCGGAGCCGGAGCGGGCCCACCGGTGGCTGGCGGCCCTGGTGCCCAACGCGCGCGCGGAGAAGGCCCGCCGGGCGGTGTTCCCCGCCGCCGCGCTGGACCGGCTGGCGTGGGTACGGCCACCGGCCCGCGTCACCCTGGACGCCAACGCCGCCGCGGTCGCCTACGCCCTGCACGCCGCCCGCCTCGGCCTGCGGCCCATCACGGTCGTGCGCGAGGGGGCACGGCTGCGCGCCCACACCCCGCGCGGCTGGCCGGCGCCGCTGCGCCAGGCCGACATCGCCTGGCCCGCCCTGGCCGCGCTGGCCACGCTCGGCGCCCCGCTGGCCGTGCACCCGGGCGCCCGCGCCCTGCTCAACCGGCGCCTGGCCCAGGCGGGCGCCGCGATCGCCACCGCCTCGGCCGCCGGCACCTCCGTCGCCCTGCGCACCACCCGCCCCGACCTGCTGGAAGCCCTCGGCCTGCCCGCCCTGCGCCACGCCGGCGAGCCGGGCGACGGGCACTACCGGATGCCGCTGCTGCTGGCCGGGGCCCTGCTCGACCAGGGCGTCGTCCACGTGCCCGGCCAGGTGCGCGACGCCATCGAGCGCGCCGCCGCCCCCGCCCCGCCGCTGAACCTGGGCGAGGACTTCCCCTGGCGCCTGTGGGACTTTCAGGAGCGGGACGCCCGCCGCGCCAAACGCATCCTGCACACCCTCGGCGGCGTGCTGCTGGCCGGCGACATGGGCTCGGGCAAGACCACCGTCGCCCTGGCCCTGTGCCAGGACCTGGACCTGTGGCCGTTGCTCGTGGTCTGCCCGGTCAGCGCCTTCAGCACCTGGGCCCGCCAGCTCGGCCAGATGGGCCGCTCCCACCTGCTGGCCACCGGCAGCCCCAAGGCCGCCTGGCAGGCGGTGGCCGAGGCCGAGCACGACGCCTACGTCGTCTCCTACGACCGGCTGCACGCCCTGGCCGAGATCCTGCGATCCAAGCACCCGGTCGCCATCGTCGCCGATGAGATCCAGCGCGTCCGCAACCCCGGCTCCCGCCGGTCCCGGGCACTGCGCGCGATGGCGTCCACGGTCCCCTACCGGCTGGGCCTGTCCGGCACTCCGCTGGTCAACGTCGTGGGCGACCTGCTGGCCCAGGGCGCGTTCCTGGTGCCGGGCGAGTGGCCGCCGCGCGCCACGACCCGCCACCTGCAGGACCTGTACCCCGGCGACCCGCAGGAGGCCGTCGCCGAGCACCTGGGCGCGATGATGGTCCGCCGCCGCATGGACCAGGTCGGCAGGCCGATGCCCGCGCGCCACGACCGCCGCGTGCACGTGCAGCTCACCGCCGAGCAGCGCCGCGCCCTGGCCGAGCTGCGCGAAGAGGCCGAACAGGCCAAGGCCGGCGGCGCCTTCGACGGCCCGGACGGCAAGTTCAACGCCCTGGTACGGCTCACCCGCATGCGCAAGATCGTCGCCAATCCGGCCTCGGCCGGTGTCGGCGGCCCCAACCCCAAGATCGCCGCGGGGCTGCGCCTGATCACCGGATTCCGCGCCCAGGGCCGGCGCGGCGTGGTGTTCTGCGCCGACCGCGCCACCTACCGCGAACTCGGCGACCTGCTGGACCGCGAGAACATCCCCTGGGGCGGCATCTGGGGATCCACCCCACCGCTGGAGCGCATCGAGGTGGAGCGGCGCCTGCACGCCCACGAGATCGACGTCGTCATCGGCACCTACGCCGCCGCGGCCGAGTCCTGGTCCGCCAGCCCCACCGCCACCTACTTCATCGGCCTGTCCTACGTCTACGCCCCCGCCACGCTGGAGCAGGCCGAGGCGCGCGTCTACCGCCTCAACAGCGACCTGGACGGCCCCGACATCGAGATCGTCTACGTCCACGCCAGCGCCCCGGGCGGGAGCATCGACGACCGCGTCGTGGAGATCCTGGAGGCCAAGAAGGACCTGTTCGCCAAGGTCGTCGACCGGCGCGCGCGCCAGGACGCCACCCGCGTCCACCTGAGCCTGTCCGACCTGGTGTACGTGCTCACCGGCGACCGGGACGCCAGGCTCGCCGCCGCCGAGGCCGACCACCGCCAGGCCGGGGAACGCGAACGCGCCGCGCGCGAGCACGCCCGGCGCACCCTGCACGCCCGTACGGCCCGCAACCGGCAGGACCCCTCCCTAGTGGCGGATGACGGCGCGACCGCCCTGACCCGCGAGCAGTGGGAAGACCTGGACCTGGAGGTCATGCTCGAGGAAGCGGACATGGAGGACACCGGAACAGAGGACACCGGAACAGAGGACACCGGAGCGGAGGACACCGGAACAGAGGACTCCGGAGCGGAGGACACCGGGACAGCGGACGCCCGCGGGGCGGAGCACGGCGGCGCGCGGGAGGACACCGGAGCGGAGGAGGCCGCGGCCTGAACCACCGCCCGGGGTCCTGCTGGCAGGGCAAGGCGGCTGAGGCGCGGCCCTTCGGCTGCCTGCGCCCGCCGGTCACGCCCGGACGCTGGCAGGGGACTCGCCACCACCTGACCGCAACGGAGACCCATGACCGGAACCGACTGGAACGACACCCTGGACCGGCTCGCCTCCGGCGCCGCCGACCTGGACTGCCTGCGCCGCCGCGTCGGCCGGCTCATCGAGGCGGCGCGCGCCGAGGCGTCCTCCCGCCCGGACACGCCCGGCACCGGCTGCCTGGAGGTGAGCGTGCTGCTGAGCGCCCACCGCCCCGGCCCCGCGACCACCCTGAAGGTGTACGTCGACCGCGTCGAGCTACCCCGCGCGGGCCGCCCCCTGGTCATCCCGCGCGAGGTGATCACCGGACGGGTGAGCGTCCGCGACTGGGTGACCCGGCTGATCGAGCAGCGGCGGGAGGAGGACCGGCGCCCGGCGGCGGCCGCCGGCATCCGCCGCGCCGCGGCCCGCGCGGACGAGCCCCGCACCGCCCTGGCCGCCGTCCCTCGCCAGGTCCGGGACAAGTTCGCCGAGGCCGGCGACTGGCTCAGCACCTCCCCCTGACCCGACCACCATCACCCGCACGGCCCGGCCAGGCACGCGCAAGCCGTTCCATGACCTGGCCGGGACCGCCCGCCCCGCCCGGCGGGTGTCGCGGCCCGCCGCCCCGCCGCGACGGTCGGGCGGCGGGCCGGACCCGCTCTCCGGACGGCCCCCGCCCCCAGGCCCTCAGCCTGTTGTGACCTGGGGAAACGCCTTCCTCAGGTGGGGACAGGTGGGGGACGCCGGCGTCGGTGTGCCCCCGAAGCGAGCCGAGGAGCTGAGGGGGCCTCCAGCAAGGACACCCTCCTCATGTCCAGGCGTCAGGGCATGTCTCCTCGGCCGTCTGGAGCCATCTGAAGGCTTCGTCTGGAGGAATCTCGCCGTCCACGTCGGGATCGTCATCCCCGTGCCAGGGTGAAGCCGATGCCTGCTCCCATGCCCTGCCCGTACGCGAGCTGGATCAGCAGTTCCACGGCCGGCTCCAGGTAGCGGGCGTTGGCCAGCGGGCCGGCGTCCACGGCGTCGAAGCCGAGCTGCGTGCCGAGCTCCAGCACGGTCTTCTTGGCGGCCTCATCGTCGGAGGCCACCGGCAGGAACAGGCCGGGGGTGTCCAGGGTGGCGGCGAAGACGGTGTTGAAGGCCTTGACCACCCGGGCGCCGGGCAGTGCGGCGGCGACCTGCTCACCCGCCGAGGTGGTGTGCCCGATGGTCAGCGACATGAAGTCGGCCGCCAGCGGGTTGGTGACATCGATCACGACCCTGTCCCGCAGGGCGCTCTTGATCTGCGGGTCGAGCCGGGCGATGGCGGGGAACGGCACGGCCAGCACGGTGACGTCGGCCTCGGCGACCTGCGCCGCGACCTGGTCCGCAGCGGTGGAAGAGTCCGCCGTGGCGACCGTGTGCCCGACCGTGGCAAGACGACGCTCCAACGCGGAGCCGACGTTGCCCTTGCCGATGATGCTGATCTTCATGAGAGGCCCTTTCCGAGGGGTGAGGCGCGTCGATGACACGACCCGAAATGCGTCGAATTCGACGCATCGATGCAACGGGGTTGATCGTACGGTTGCGTCGAATTCGACGCAACTCGGGTAGGCTCTCCCCATGAGCGGACCGCGGTGGTTGACCGAGACGCAGATGCGCGCCTGGACCGGCTTCCTGGAAGCCTCCGGCCTGATCCAGCGCCACGTGGAGCGGCAGCTTCGACAGGATGCCGGGCTCACCATGATCCAGTACGAGATCCTGCACTGGGCCAACGAGTGCGCCCCCCAGCACCGGTGCATCACCGAACTCGCCGACCTGATGATCACCTCGCGCAGCGGCCTGAGCTACCAGGTGGCCCAGCTGGAGAAGGCCGGCCTGCTCCGCCGCGAAACCGACGCCAGCGACGAACGCAGGGCCATGGTCGTCATCACCGACGACGGCCGGCGGCTCCTGGAGAAGACCGCGCCCGGACATGTGGAGGCGGTCCGCGACGGCCTGATCGACCTCCTGACCGACGAGCAGATCGCCCAGCTCGCCGACATCATGGACGACGTGCGCACCCGGCTGCGTCCCCGCGTACGGCCTGCCGCCCCCCGCAAAAGGGCCACCTGATCGGCACGCCGACCCGCGGCTCCCTCGCACAGATCCGATCCAGGGCCACTCGTCCCACCCAGGGCCGCTGTTCCCGGCCCCTGCCGGCCGGGCCCGCATGCCGATCCGGGCGCCGCGCATGAGCGACGGGTCGCCGCCACTGACTTCACGTGGCGCAAACCACTGACGTTCTCGGGCTCTGGCCCACTCTCGCTGATGAGTGACTCAGGGTGAGAACGAAGGAAGTCGGCCATGATGTCGCTCCAGGACCGTGACACCGCCCGGGTGAGCGGAGACGTCCACCCCGGGCAGGTACGGTCAGCTGTACAGCCGGGAAGTACGGCCATCGCCACGCACGCGGCTGTACTTCTGTGCACGTCCGTGGACGCGGGGCCGGGCCCCGGTCACGCATTCGGCTCTGGATCGGACCGCGTCGTCATCGACGAGGCGGACTTCGGCACCGTCGTCCAGCAGGCCGTGGACACGCTGCGCCGCGAGGACTGCCCCCAGGCCCGCCGCGGGACCGTGGTGCCGTGGGCGAGGCGCCGGACGCTCTCCGGCATGAGGACATTCGGAGAACCGGCCAGTCTGGCCAGACAGCAGCGGGACAGACGCGCCGGGCACCGCCAGATGCTCCGGGCGCACCTGACGGCGTACGCCGCGGCGGCACTGCTCGTGTCCGGCGTAACCCTGCTGGTGAGCAAGAGCCCGTTCTGGGCCGCCACCGTCGCCGCCGCCTTCATGACCGCCTGCGTCGTCTGCCTGCCGCCGGAGGAGATCAGCGGCTATCGGAGATGGAGGCGGGCGGCCCGCGCGGTGAAGGCCGAGGAGAGGCTGCGACCGGCGCTGGCAGCGGGCGGGTTCCCCGTCGTGTGCCACGGCGCGGAGCTGGCGTACTACACCGGCGACTGCGACATCGCGCTGGCCACACGCTCCCTCGGGGCGGCGGCCGTCGAGATCGCGCCCGCGCGCAGGCGAGTGCGCCCGCGCGCCGGAGCGCGGCGCGGCAGGGTGCTGCGCCCCGGCGGCGACCCCGCCGAACACGCCGCGTTCCAGGCCGGCCTGCTGTCCAAGGCCCTGACCAGGGAACTGGGGCGGCCCGCCCGGGCCGCCGCCGTGGTGTGCGTTCCCCGCATGCGCCACGCCGCGTTCACCACCGAGGGCGGTGTGCACGTGTGCTCGGACCGGCAGCTGCCCGAGCTGCTGAACACCCTGCCCGCCCAGTTCACCGACGCCGCCGAGGCCGAACGCGCCTTCGGCCGCATCTGGGCCCGCCACACGGCCAGGTTCCGCCGCTGACCACGCACGACCACGCACGACCGCGTACGACCGCGTACGAGCCCTGCCACCGCCCCCGATGACCGGCGCGTCACCGGGGGCGGCCGCCACGCGTGGAGCGGCGCTGGATGTCGCCGCACCGCGCCGCCGGACGGTCACCCGGCATGAAGGAACACGGCAAACCGGCCCAATGGGCCAACGAGCAGAAATGGAAGCGGCGGGGCGGCAGCGCCGGCCATGCGGCCCAAACGGTGGGCGCCGCCATCGGCGCCGCCGTGGCCATGCTGGCAGGCCTGGCGGCGCAGCCCCCGGCCCGCTGGCTGGCCGTGGCGGCGGCGCTCGCGCTGGTCGCCGTGGCGGCCGTCACGGGGAGCCGGGCCGCTTCCCTGTGGACGCGCGCCTCCCAGGCCGCCGTCGGCGTGCGGTCCGAACAGCAGGTGCGCCAGGTCCTGCGCCGCGCCCAGCCGCCGGTGGTGTGCTACGGGCTCGTGCTGGGCCGCGGGTCCGGCGACTGCGACGTGGCGCTGGCCACGCGCGGCCTGGGCGCGGTGGTCATCGAGGTCAAGACCGGGTACGGCCAGGTCCGGGCGCGGAACGAGACGCTGTGGGCCGGGCGCAAGGCCCTGCCGCGCGACCCGGTCGGCCAGGCCAGGTCCCAGGCCCGCCTGCTGTCGCAGGCGCTGACCGCCGAGCTCGGGCGGCCGGTCGAGGCGACGGCCGTGGTGTGCTTGCCGGGAATGACCAACGCCCCGTTCGTCACCCGCGGCGTCTACGTCTGCTCCGCCGCGGACCTGCCCGGCGTCCTGCACCGCGTTCCGGGCCAGTTCGCCACGGTGCGGGAGGCGGAGCGCGCCTTTGACCGCCTGTGGGCACGCCAGTCCTCGCGGACCTGACCGGACGTGCGCCCCTGCGCCTGCCCGCGGTACGCGAGGCGGGGCCGGCGTCCGGGGCGACGGCTCGCACGCCGAGACCATCCGGATCGGCCCTCCGCCCACGCGAGGGAGTACGAAGGAGCACAGGGGAGCGCACGTGAAGCGCTCCCCTGTCAGCTGCGCCCGCAGGCCTCGGCCAGCGGCGCCGCCGCCCCGGAGGAGGGTGCGCCGTGGTCTCCGCGCAGGAGCGGCAGAGCGTTCTGCGCGGCCTGGCGTACCTCGGTGGCCGCGGCGGGGTCGCGGGCGGCGCGTTCCACCAGGGGGATGAGGGCCTGGCGGTACCCCTCGCGCTGCTGAGGGTCGGCGGCCGAGGCGTACCCGTCCAGCGCGGTTCCCAGCGCGGCGCAACCCGGCGGGGTCCGCTGCTCGACGGGCGCGGCCGGCCAGACGGCGGAGGCGCCGACGAACACGACGGCGGCCAGGCTCACGAGCGACGTCTTGACCGGGGGCCGGTCCAGCGCGGCCCGGGCCCGTACCAGGATGGGGGTGGAGATGTCGGGCGCGTCCCGGAGCGGGATGATCTCGCCCGTCTCGGCCGCCCCCTCGCCGGGATCGTGCCCGGCGGCCCGGTCCGGTTCGGGGATGGCGCGGCTCCAGGGGGAGCGCTCCGGCGGAGGCTCGGCCGGAGGCCAGTCGTGCGCGGCCGGGGCGGGTTCGGCCGCCGCCTGGGGTGGCGGGGGCTCGGCGTCCGGGAGGCTGGTCCACCGCCCGCCCGCCGCCGCGCCGGCGGACGTGGCGCCGCCGGTGGGCACGATGGAGCTTGGCACGGTGGTGCCTGGCACGGTGGCGCTTGGCACGGTCGCGCTTGGGGCGGTGGCGGAGGGGGTGGCGCCGGTGGACCTGGACGCCGTGGTCTCGGCGTCGGCGGCGCGCGGCTCGGGCGTCTTCCACCCACTCGCCGGGGCGGCAGCCGCCGGGGGCGTGCGGCCGGTGTCCTTGCCCTTGGCCTGCGCGGCCTGCCCGGCCTGCGCGGCCGGAGCGGCAGCGCCCCAGGTCCCCATGGCCGCCGCCGAACCGCCCGCCGCAGGTGGCGGCGCGGGAGACGGACGGGTGTCCGTCCTCGCGGCGGGTGGTGGCGCCGGGGGCGCGGGCGGCGCCGCCCCGAACCCGGCCAGCGCGGCCGCGGCCACGTCGGGAGGATCCTGGCGGGCCGGATCGTAGACGTGTTCGGTGAACCGGAGGCCGTCGAAGAAGCGCAGCAGTTGCTCCTCGGTGTCGGCCGTGTAGGGATCGGGCAACCAGCCCGGCTTGGTTGTGGCCATGACGCCAGTGTCGGTACGGCCCGCCCGACCGGCCTTGCGCGCGGCATGCGGTGGGGCGTGAACGACGACAGGGGCCCGCTCGTGGCGGGCCCCGGGATGTGGTGTGTCAGTACGTCAGATGCGGCAGCAGGTGGAGGGCGTCCCTCACCTGCCCCAGGTCGTTGAGCATGTCGCCCACCACGTCGGCGTCGGCATGCGTTCCCAGCGGGACGCGCCGGCCGTCGCGGTCCACGACGTACAGCAGGACCCGGCCGGACCCCTGCTCCTGGCGCATCCGCAGCTCCCAGCCGGGAGTCCGCGCGAGACCGCCCTCCCAGGAGCGCCACTCGACGTGGTCGGGGTAGCAGGTTCCGAACAGCCCCCCGACGTGGTTCTCGAAGGCCCGCTCGTCGCAGAAGACCGGGCGCCAGTAGACGCGCCCGCCGATGACGAACTCGCGCAGGTGACACCGCGCCGCGGCGGCGGCGGCCCGGCGCGGCCACATCAGCGCCTCGGCGGCATCCGACGCCTTCCGCATGTCCTCGACCGCGCCGCGGATCGCCCAGTTCATGAATCGCCTCTTCCTTTGTGCCCGTGTCCTCGGGGTCGGCGGGGGACCGTGCCCGCGTGATCACCTCGCCCAAGCGCCGCCCCGGCCGGGGGCGCGGCTCGCGGTCCTGGGGCGGGCGGCGCCTGCTTGCGCCGGGGCGGACGCGGTCACGGTGGCGGTCGATGAGCGGACATCAACCGAAGGAGCGCGTGGTGTCATCGACGCAACAGCCGACCATCCAGCGGCTTCTCGCCGAGCACGGCGTCAGCGAGCTGCACTACTGCCAGGCCCGCGGCGAGCTCTCCGCCGAGGAGGCGCTGTACGCCGTCCGGGCCGGGGTCAACCCGCTGGACTACATGATCGTGCGCCGGTTCGTGCCCCGCCAGGAGGCCGAGGAAGCGGTCGCCGCCGGAATCGATCTGCGCGAGTACGCGCAGGCGCGCCGGCGCCTGCCGCGCGAGGAGGTCGAGGAGGTCCTGGCGCGGGAGATTCCCCTGAACGCCTACGCCCGGCTGCGTTCGATCGCCGGCCGGGAGCAGACCGCCGAGGTGCTGGCGGCCGGCATCGCGCCGCACGAGTACACGCGGGACCGGCACCGGGCCGGCCACGAGGCGATCCTGGCCGCGGCGGCCGCCGGGCGGCGCGCGGTCGAGTGGGAGGAGGCGGGCCTCCTCCGCTCGGCCACCTACTGCACCCGCGCCGAGCTGGAGGACGCGCTGGCCCGCGGCATCGCCGAGCAGCAGTACGTTCCCGCCCGGGACATCGCCGAGCACGCCCAGATCGTCGCCGCCTGCGAGCGGGACATCTGGCCCGACGACTACGTCCGTCTCCGGCGGTCGATGTCGCACGCGGAGCTGATGGCAGCACTCGACAAGGGCGCCACGCCGGCGCTCTTCCGCATCGCCCTGCCGCGGATCACCCTGGGCGAGCTGATGGATCTGCTGGACCTGACCGACGACGCCGACGTCATCGCCGCCTGGGCCACGGCACGGGCCCGGGCCTCGCGCGACGAGGTGCTCGAGGCCTTCGGCGCCGGCCTGGACCTGCACAAGTACGCCGAGCTGGTGGTCATCTGGAAGATCCCGCACGAGAGGGTCATGGAGCTGGCCTCCCGCCCCTGACGAGCACCCCCTTCCACGGACGCGACGTGCGAGGGGGTGCGGCCTTCCCGCTGGGGCGAGCGGGCCAGGGGGTTCGACCCGGGGCTCGCCGGTCGCAGACGTTGCCCCCGCGCCGGGCACGGCGACGATCCAGGGCGCCGGCCCCGGTCCGGGGCCAGCGCCCTGTCCGTGCACCACCCCTGCCCGCCCACTCCCCGAAGGGGGACCCGTGACGTTCACGCCGGCTCTCGCGCACGCCGCGGCCGCGGCGCTGACCGTGGCCGGCCTGCTGGCCCAGCCCGCGCCCCCGCGGCCGGGCCCGGTCACGGCCGGGACCACCGCGGCATCGTCCTTCGCCGCCTTCCCCGCCCTCTCGCCCGCGACGGCGGCCCCCGCGGCCGCGCCCGGCACCCACCGGCGGGCCGTGTGCCCGGCCCGGGCGGCGGGCGCCGGCCCGGCCGCGCTGTGCGGCGGCGGCGCGGCCGTCACCCGGCTGCGGCCCGCGGCCGCCGCCCGGCCACCGCGACCCTCCCTTCCCGGGCGGGGCGTCCATGAGACGCGCGGCAGGAGGATCGGCCCCACCGATCCCCTGCGGTTCGTGCTCGCGGGCCTGGCCGGCCTCGGTGTCGTGGTGGTGGCCATGGCCGGTGTGGAGCTCCTCGGGTTCGCCAAGCGCCGCAAGAAGCGGAAGCGGCGGTGACCGGCCGTCCTGGGCGGCACCGCCGGTCGCGGCGGCGCCGTGTCAATCTGGAGATGGTCGTCTTCACGCTGTGCCTGGCGGTGCTCTGCGCACTGACCGTCATGCTGCTCATGCGCCTCCTCCACCTGAACCCATGACCGGAGCATCCGGCGGCGCGGCGCCTGCGACGCGCGGGTCTGGCGGGCGAGCGGGCCCGGCGGACGGTACGGGCCATGAGTGTCACCGACGAAGAGCTCCTGGCCCTCGCCGCCGTCGACGGCCTCCTGCCGGAGACGGACGGCCTGCCCGACGGCGTGGTCCTGGTCAGCTGCGCGCAGCCGTACCTGGCCCTGCTGGTGGCCCGGCGCCTGGCGCAGGCGCTGGTCCCCGCCCGGATGCGCGCCCACGACCTGCACCAGGCCGTGCCGGAGACGGGCAGGTGGACCGTCGCCGACGTCGAGGAACGGATCGCCCGGCCCGCCGGGCTGCGGCCGGCCGGGGAACGGCAGGTGATCCTGGTCGCTGACGCCGACCAGATGAGCGCCGGCACCGCCGACCGGCTCCTCAAACCATTGGAAGAGCCCGGGCACGGCACCGTGTTCGTGCTGGCGTGCCGTGACGCCGATGGCCTCGCGGACACGATCCGCTCCCGGGCGATGCGGCACCTGCGCGTGCCGGAACTGGACCCGGAGCGGCTCGCCGCTGTGCTCGGCGGCCGGGGCGTGCCCGCCGGCCCGGCCGCGGCGGCGTTCCTGGCCCGCACCCCCTTCGTCCCGCACGTGCTCGGCCTGCCCGCCGACCAGGCGCGGCCGCTGTGTGACCGGCTGGCGGAGCTGGCCGCCCCCGCCGCCGGCCCGTCGTTCACCGCCGCCGAGGCGGTGGCCGCCGCCGCGTCCGCGGCGGCCGCGGCCCTGACCGGGAAGGGGGAGCGGCACCCGGACACCAAGGCCGCGCTGCGTGAGCTGGTGGCCGCGCACCTGTCGGCCGTCGAAGCCGCGCAGGTGCGCCGGCTGGTCCAGGCCGCGACGGCGGACGACCTGGACGCCGCCGAGCGCGCCCTGCGGCAGGCCGCCCGGGCCCGGCTCGCCCTGCACCGCCACGCCCCCATCGCGCCCGCCCTGGCCACCCTGTACACCTCACTGCCGGCGCCGTCCGGGGCCACGCCCTGACCGGCAGGTCCCCGCCCGCTCGCGCGGGGACCGCGCCATCCCGCCCCGGCGAGCCTCGCCGGGGCGGCTCGGCGCGCGTGGGCGGGATCGGGCGGCGCTGACATCGATGACGGATCCGGCACCGGCGCGCGCTCACCACGCGTCCGCCGCGCCTGCTCCCTGGCGTACGGCCTGGGGCGCCGCCGGCTCGGTGAACGCCTGGCCGGCGTCGTCCCAGCGGGAGGCCGGGCCGTACCAGCGCAGGGGGATCGTGACCGGGGCGGGGCCGTTGCGCTGCTTGGCGATGATCAGCTCGCCCTGTTCCGGGTCGCTGTCGGGGTGGTAGACCGCGTCGCGGTACACGAACATGATCAGGCTCGCGTCCTGCTCCAGCGACCCCGACTCGCGCAGGTCGGACGGGACGGGCCGCTTGTTCACCCGCGCCTCCAGGGACCGGTTCAACTGCGACAGCAGCACGATCGGGATGCCCAGCTCGGCGGCCAGCCGCTTGGCGCCGCGGGAGATCTCGCCGATCTCGTTGGTGCGGCTCTCCTCCCGGCCCCGGCGCTCGCCGCTCATCAGCTGGGCGTAGTCGATCACCGCGGCGGCCAGCGGCTCCTTGCGGGACAGCCGCCGCAGCACCGACCCCAGCTGGGAGACGGTGGCGGGCGGGTTGTCGCTGATCTTCACCTGGGCGGCGGCGACCGCCTCGGCGGCCCGCGTCAGCGCGCCCTGCATGTCCTGCGGGACGATGCCCTGCCGCAGGCGGTGCAGGTCGTAGCCCATGTGCATGGCCAGGGCGCGCATGGTCAGCTCCTGGTGCGTCATCTCGTGGCTGAAGAACGGGACGGTCTTGCCGGAGTCGGCGGCCATGTTCAGCGCCAGTTGCAGGGCCAGGCTGGTCTTGCCCATGGCGGGCCGGCCCGCCAGGATCACGAGCTGCCCGGGCTGCAGGCCGGCGGTCAGCCGGTCCAGCTCGGCGAAACCGGTGGAGTGGCCGATCAGCCGCTGGGTCCGCGACCGCCGGATCAGCTCCAGGGTCTGCTTGACCGATTCGGGCATGTCCACCAGGTCGGCGGCCGGCCCCTTGGCCGCCAGGGCGAAGACCGTCTTCTCGGCCTCGAGCAGCGCGTCGCCGCCGGAGCATTCGGGGGCCATGGCGGTGGTGGCGATCTGCCGCGCCGCGGCGATCACCCGGCGGGCCAGGGCGCGATCGGCGACGATGTCGGCGTGCGCGGCCACGTTGCGCACGTGGGCGCCCTTGGCGAGCAGGGCCTCCAGCGCCTCACGGCCGCCGGCCCGCGTCAGCGCCCGCGCCTTCTTCAGCTGGGCCGTCACCGTGATCGGGTCGCACGGCAGGCCCGCCTCGGCGCACGCCCGCACCGCGGCGAAGATCGTGCCGTACCCGGCCACGGAGAAGTCCTCGGGCCCGATCTTGCCGGCCACGTCGTCCAGGCACTGCGGGTCGGTGAGGACGGCGGCCAGGACGCTCTCTTCGGCGTCGACGTCGACCGGTTCGAACGAGGGTGCTGTGCTGGTGCGCGCCACGGGACCTCCATCGATGGGAACGCGCTCGGCCGCGGACGGCGAGCGTCACCAAGGAGCGTCCGCGGCGCCCGGCAGGCGCAGGGGGCGCGGCGGCGACGCCCGGCCCCCGGCGAGGCGGCCCGGCGTCGTCCGGAGAGGGGGCCCAGCGTCCGGAGAGGGGCCCGGCGGCCGGAGAGGGGAGGCGTGGCGGCAGAAAGGCGACCGCGCCCGCCGCCAGGACGTGATGCCCGGCGGCGGGCGCGGCGAATCCGGGCGGGCGCGGGGCCGGGACCGGTCAGGTGCGCAGGAGCTTGCGCAGGGTGCGCTCGGCGATGCCGGTGACCTCGCTGAGCGCGGCCACGTCCACCTCGCGCCCGGCGCGGGCGGCCAGGGCCCGGCTGAGGTTCGCCACCGCCGAGGCGCGGGCGGCGGTGACGACGCCCCGGCCGACGCCGAGCTGCTGGGCGGCCATCACGTTGGGCAGCGGGGCGGACCCGGCCAGCCCGTCGCAGTAGGCCAGGACCAGCAGCTGGTCCAGCGGGAGCTCGGCCGCGGCCACGTCGAGCACACCCGCGGGCCAGGGGTCCTCCGGGACGGCGGGCTCGCCGGGCGGATCCAGCAGATCCGCCAGCGTCGCCTCACCCTCCTGGCCCACCGGCGCGTCCAGGCTCGCCGGCGCGGGCCGCCGGGCCTGGGCGACCGCGTCGGCCGACAGTCCCGTCGCCTGAGCCACCTCCCGGTCGGTGGGGGAGCGGCCGAGGCGCACGGCCAGTTCCTCGATCGTGCGCAGGATCCCCGGCCGCTCGGTCCAGTCGTGGTACTTGATGCCGTTGTCGGCCGCGACCTGCCGGTTCACCGCCCCCATGAGCGGCTTGCGGGCGACCGTGGCCAAGCTCGCCCCCTGGTCCGGATCCCAGGCCAGGAAGCACTCCCACAGCTTCAGCATGGCGGTGGCGTGCAGGTCCTCGGTGTCGCCCGGCCGGGCGAACCGGCGGATCGCCTCCCCCGCCAGCCCCTTGTTCGTCCGCATGATCTCCTCGGCGATGGCGGACATCCGCGACCGCAGCGCGCGGGCGCGCCGCTCGCCGGGCCCCGTGCCGAGCTCGGCCTGCAGGGCGAGGTACTCGCGCCGCAGACGGTGGTTCGCCTCACGAACGTCATTGCTTTCCTCGCTCATCCCCCCGACCGTCACCGCCCCGACCCCCACGCAAATCGCCGCTCCGCGGGAGGCGGACGACGCCCGCGCGGCCAGCACGTCACCCCTTCGGGTGCATCGGGGACGTCGCCGGAGGTGACCGGGATGGGTACGGCCCCGGCGATGGCGCGGGGCTCGCCAGAACCGTGCGCGCGGCCACCACCGGGCGGACCCTGATGAAACGCTGGGAGGGGCCGGTGGCGGGGGGTCAGGCCGCGGGCCGGTCGCGCGACTCCTCCGCCGCGGCGGGCCGCGGCGTCTCCTCCGACACCAGAAGACCCAAGATCACCGGGTGGTTCAGCTTGGCCAGCGCCTTGGCCTGGATCTGGCGGACGCCCTCGCGGGACAGGCCGAGCATCTCCCCGATCACGCGCAGGGGCTGGGCGGGCTCACCGTCCAGGGAGAACCGGCGGGCCAGCACGAACAGCTCCCGGGGCTCCAGATGCGGCAGGCCGCGCACGGTCACCGCGCGCATGTCGAACGCGCGCAGCACCTGGTCCTCCACACCGGGACCGGCGTCGGCGATGCGGTCGGCCAGCGACATGTCGCCCTCGGCCGCGGCCAGCGGGGCCGACAGGCTGTCCAGCCGGGGAGCCTCCAGCACGCGCCGCACCTGCCCGACGGGCACCTCGGCGCGGGCGGCGATGTCGTCGTAGTCCAGCGGCACACCGTCCCCGTGATCCCGGAGGAAGTCCGCCGCGGCCCGCAGGATCTTCGGCCGCTTCTCGAAGTCCGTCATGTTCACGTTCGGGTGCTCGGCGTCGCGTACGGCCTTGAGCACCTCGCGCTGGATCGGCTTGAACGCCCACTGGCCGAACGGCCCCTTGGAGGGATCGTAGGTGTCGATGGCCCTCAGCAGCCCCACCCGGCCGGCCGACTCGTAGTCGTCGGCGTTGGCGGTGGACTTGGAGGTGAACCGGGCCACATACGACTTCACCAGCCCGTAGTTGCTCACCATGATCTCGTAGGTCAGGTCCTCGAACTCGCGGCCCAGGCGGGCCAGCTCGACCTCCTCCTCATAGTCCAGGTCTCCGGCGTCGGCCCGGGCCCGCAGCTGCGCCAGGCGGCGGGACAGCCGCTTGCGCCGGCCGAACAGCTCCACGTTCTGGCCGCGGTAGTCCTTCATCTGCGGGTCGACCGTGTCGACGCCGCGGTCGTCACCGGAAGCAAGCCCCTCGCCCGCCAGCACACCCCCGTCGGCGAACCGGCCCTCGTTGACGAACTCCTGCACCTGCTGCCCCTCAATCCCTCATGTCCGCCTCGAACATCCCCGATGACCATGTCGGTGCGGACCGGCCGAAACAAGCGCCCAGCCGGGCCCTGCGGCCCGTGCCGTGGCTCGCGCGTGGGCATCACGCGGATCTGGCAGCCGAACGTCCCGGGCGGCGGGCGGGGCCGCAACCTCTGGGACGGCGGCACGGACACGGTCGTCGGGTGATGCCGTGCGGCATCTGCGCAACAGGGTCGACGCGGAGCGGACCCCCGGCTGACCTCGGATTTTCCGGGGCCGGCGGACGGGAATCGGCAGTGCCGTTCCCGCCGGTGGCGAGGATCGTGCGATCCCCACCCCCACCGTGCCGGCCCCGGGCCTCCACGCAGCCCCCGCGGTGCCCGGGCGGCGGATTGCGGTGGATCGGCCGCGGCAGGATGTTGTCTCGATGTTGTCATGCCGGAGGCCGCGCGGAGTCAAGGCCGGGTCCCGGCGGCCCTCCGGTGTCACGGGCCGGGCCGGTCACCCAGCGCCCGAGGACCCCGGCGGCGGCGTGGGTCTTGGCGTGCTGGCGAAGAAGATCGATGATGCCGATGGGGCCGGGCATCGGCGCGGCGCCGCCGATGCGGGCAGGCACCCATGGAGGAGGACGCGTGGCCGGGGCGCGAGTACTGGTGATCGGCCTCGATCCGGCCAAGATCCAAGGCTGGGATCCAGAGCCGGTCCACCGGGCGATAGCACGCGGCAGGGACCGTTTCACCGAGCTCTCGATCACGGCCGACTGGTGCCTGGTGGCGCTCGACGAGGACCCCGAGAAGGCGATCATTCAGGCGCTGATCAGCGCCGACTACGCCTGTGTGGTGATCGGGGGCGGCATCCGGACGCACGAGCCGTTGCTCGAACTCTTCGAGAAGGTGGTCAACCTCGTCCGGCGGCACGCGCCAGGGGCGGCCATCGCCTTCAACAGCAGCCCCGAGGACTGCGCCGACGCCGCGCTGCGATGGCTGCGCTAACCGGCGCGAGGCCCGCCGCCGCGGCGGCGGTCACGGGGCGGGCCCTCCCGTAACGCCTCGGGGGGAGCCGGCGGGGCCGAGGAGATCACGCCGAGCTGATCTGGCTCACCCGCCTGATCTGTCTCGCGCGCCCGGCCCGTCTCGTCGCCGCGCGGGGGCGCGGCGGTCTCGTCCCGCGCCCAGTCGTGCAGGGCCTGTTCGACCAGGGACCGGTTGCGGCGGCCGGTGATGGCGGCGGTGCGGCGCCGCTCGGCGAACAGCGCGCCGGAGACGGCCGCCTTCCGCTCGATCAGCCGCATGATCCCCTCCTCCAGGGTGCCGGCGATGGTCAGGTTGACCACCAGGTAGCTGGAGTGGGCGCCGTCGGCGCGGTGGATGCGGTTGGACCGCTGCTCGAGCCGGCCGGGCGTCCAGGGCAGGTCGAAGTTCACCAGGGTCGAGCAGCACCGCCCCAGGTTCAGCCCTTCGGCCCCGGCGTCGGTCGCCACGAACACCGTGGGCCCGGTGCGCTCGGCGCCGGTGCCCGCGATCGGCTCCCCGGGGGTGGTGAAGGCGGCCACCGCCTGGTCGCGGGCGTCGGCGGAGGTGTCGCCGGTGTACAGGACGTGGCGGATGCCGTCGGCGCCCAGCCGTTCCCCGATCAGCGCGGCCATCTGCCGGGAGAAGGTGAACACCACCATGCGCTCCCCGGCGGCCTGCATCTTGGCGGCCATGACGCGCAGCTCGTCCAGCTTGGGCCCGTCGGCGTCGGGGATCAGCCCGCTGTCGCGCAGCGCCTGAGCGGAGGCCGCCTGCGAGCCCAGCACCAGCCGGGGCGAGGAGCACAGCAGCCGCAGCATCGCCGTCGCCGTCATCTCGGCGCCCTGGGCCAGGTCTTCGGCGTCCTCCGGCAGACGCCCGCCGGTGACGGCGGCCACGATCTCATCGCGCGCCGCCTGGTGGGCGCGGCGCAGCGCCGCGGCGAACCGCGGCCCGGGGTCCAGCCGCAGGTGGTGGAACCGCAGCGGCGGCAGGTGCGCGACCACCTCGGCCTTGGTCCGCCGCAGGAAGTGCGGCGCCGAACGGGCCCGCAGCTCCGGCAGGTTGCGCTCGCCCTCGTAGCCGGCCTGCCTGCCGCCGATCATCCGCGGGTAGCGGTAGCGGTTGAGGAAGTCGGCCGGGCCGCCCAGGCAGCCCGGGACGGCCAACGTGCCCAGGACCGCGTACCACTCGGCGGGATTGTTCTCGGCCGGTGTCCCGGTCAGCACGAGCTGGCGGGCGCAGCGCCGGATCAGCCGGCGGAGCGCCTGGGTGCGCTGGGCCCGGGGATTGGTGAACCGGTGGGCCTCGTCGACGACCAGGAGCACGCCCCGCACCAGCGGCGCGATCTGCTCCAGGTCGCGGTGCAGCACGTCGTGGTGCACGATCAGCCAGCGCCGGTCGGCCGCCTCGGCGTAGGCCTTGGCGCGCTTGCCCGGACCTCCGGCGACCACCACGATCTCCTCGGGGTCGCATCCGGTGAACTTGACGATCTCCTGCCGCCACTGCGAGCGGATGCCCCCGGGCGGGCTGACCACGACCCGCTCGACGACGCCGCGGTGGAGCAGCTCGTGGCCCAGGCCGATCGCCGCCGGCGTCTTGCCGACGCCGGGTTCGTCGAACACCGCCAGCCCGGACCGCTCCAGGCCCACCGCCACCGCCCGCTTCTGGTAGTCGCGCAGCTCCAGCGCCATGCCGTACGGCTGCACGCCCGGCCCGACGCGGGCCAGCTCGCCGCGGTACACCTCGCGCGAGAACGCGTCGGCGAAGTCCACCTCCAGCCCCTTGTCCCGCCAGGCGGCCACCACGTCGCGGGCCGGGAAGTGCGCGTCGAAGTGCTTTTGCGCGCGCGGGTCGCCGATGCAGGCGAAACCGCCGGTGCGGATGTCGAAGGCGATCGTGACCTCGGCCGGGCGCAGGATCTGGTCGGGGTCCTCGACGATCCCGCGCTGGACCAGCTCGGCCAGCGCCGCCGCCGCGCCGGGCGGGAACGTCAGCGTGCCCGTGCCCGCGCGCGCCGCGCCCGGCACCGCGCGCAGCCGCGCGGTCAGCGCCTCATCACGCCAGGCCAGCAGCAGCGCGAACGGCCGGGCCCGGGTGTGCGGCCGCAGCAGCGCGTCGGCGCACTCGGGCGGATCCTCCCCGGGCGCCAGCAGCTCGTCGGCGGACACGTCGGTCAGGCCCTCGTAGTGCCAGCGCCGCAGCTGCTCCACCGACTGGGCGCACACCAGGCAGGTCCAGGAGCGGCCCGCGCCGGCGTCGAACCTCGCGTACGGCAGCCGCTGGGCACGCTCGACCAGGTCGGGCCGGTAGGCGAACACCAGCCGGAACAGCTGGCCTTCGCGGCTCAGCCCGACGGGGCGGGTGGCGGTCACGGGCCGCGGCACGGCAATCCTCCTGCGCTGCGAGGGGTCCTCACGCCGGTGACCGTGCCGTCCCGGCCCGCCGCCGCAGGCAGGGCGCCGCGGGTGCGGGCCGAGGCTGGGGGAGTGAAAGTCGATGCCCCCGCCGCGTTCATCACCAGCTACGGCGCGCCGCCCCTGCCCGTTCAGCGGGGGGCCGCGCTGCTGCGGGCCCTGGCCTGCCGCCACGGCAGCCCGCTGGCCCCGGCGCCGCCGCACCACCTGGCCGCCGCGATCATCGCCGCCGACCTGTGGGGGCGGCTGACGCCCGGCCCCTGGTCGGCGCGGGCCCGCCGCAGCCCGGCCGAGCACGCCGCGCTGTCGGCGATCCTGGCCCGCGCCGCCGGGCACGGCGCCCCGGACCTGTACGGCGAACGCCGGCTCCTGCGGATCGCCCACCAGCGGATCAGCGCGCGAGCCCCGCACGGGCGGGCCGGGCGGCTGCGCGAGGACCACTGGGCGAGCCTGGGGGAGATCATCGGCGTGATCGGCGCCGCGCTGCCGCGAGAGCAGCTCCGCCGGGCGCTGCGGCTGGCGGCGCTGGACCTGCTGGCGGCCGACGAACTGCGCTTCGACGTCGCCGCCGAGGCCGTGCTCGACTTCGCCGACCCGATCCACCAGGACACCGGGTGAGCCGGCGGCTCACCCGCGCTGGGCCCATGCCGCAAGGTGGGTCTGGCGGCGCAGGCTCGCCAGGCCGCTGGCGGCGTGCGCGCGCAGCTGCCGGGCCGGCAGGCCGGTGACCTGGCGGGCCTCGGCGAGCGACAGCCCGTCCAGGTGCAGCAGCCGCACCGCCGTGCTCTGCTCCTGCGGCAGGCGCGCCAGCGCGGCCCGCACCAGGTCCGCGCACATGCGCCGTTCGGCGCCCGCCTCGGCCGACTCCTCGTCGACCAGCGCGGCCGGTTCGAGGCCGCGCCGGTCCTCGGCGGCGCCGTTCAGCAACTCGTCCAGGGAGGTCTGCGGGGCCAGCCGGGGCCGCAGCGGCAGGTAGCGGGCCTGCTCGCCCATGCGCGCGGCCACCTCGCCGGAGGTCGGCAGCCGCTGCAGCTCGGCCAGCAGCGCCTCCTCCACCTGCGCCACCTTCCGCACGAAGGTGGTCAGCCGTTTGGGGATGGGGGACTGGGCGCGGATCCCGTCCCGGATCGTCCCGGAGATGCGGTAGGCGGCGTAGGTGGAGAACTCGTACCGGCTCGGGTCGTACTTGCGCAGGGCCAGCATCAGCCCGTGCCAGCCGTCGGCGAGCAGGTCGTCGGCGTCCAGCCCGTACGCCTTGGCGAGCCGGTTGCTGAACGTCAGGACGAGGCCGACGTGGCGGCACGACTCGAACCGCAGGACCGCGTGCAGCAGCCGGTCCAGGACGTCCTCGGTCGCCCGCCCGGCCGCCCGGTCACGGACGGCGGCGGCCGGCAGCGACCACGAGCCCTCCCGGGCCGCGTCGTAGACCTCCCAGAGGCTCCCCGCGGCGCCGTCCCCGTCCGCGCCGTTCCGAAGCTGGGACACAGGCGCCCCGAACGCGGCGATCACCGCGGAGCAGACCCGGTCGCGGTGGGTGCCGGAATCGACCGACAGCAGGGCCGCGCAGATGACCTCGGCCGCCTGCTCGGCCGGCACGCCCCAGGTCCGGCGCAGCCGGTCCAGCACGGCCAGGGCGGCCGCGAGCTCCGCGCCCGGCGTGGGACGGTCGGCGGGCGCGGAGTCGATCACCGGGGTGTTCGCGGGGGCGGCCGGCGGGACCGATGCCCGCGGCGCGGTGTTGCGCGGCTCGTCACTCATGGGCCCGGACCGTCCCGCCGCACCCCGATTCGTCAACGGGAGGACATCGCCTCCCGCGCGCCCGGCGCGGGCGCCGCGCCGGCCGTGCGCGCGCTGTCGGCGAGCCAGGCGACCAGCCCGGCCACGCGCAGGGGCGCGGCCCAGGCCGGCAGCTCTCCCCGGCACTGCGCGTGCAGGTCCAGCACCCGCCGCGTCGCCTCGGCCACCAGCTCGGGCGGCAGCCGCCGGGAGGCCCCGGCCAGCGCCTGGGCGGCCCGCCCCGGCCCGCCCCCGCCGGGGCCGGGCGTCTCCTGGCACAGGCCGATCTTCATCAGGCGGGCGGCCAGCGCCGCCAGCACGGCGGCCGGCTCGCATCCGGCCGCCAGCTCCACCGCCTGGCCCGCCCGGCCCTGCTCGATCGCGTCGGTGATCTTCCACAGCGGCACGGCCGCCGTCCCGGGGATCAGGGCGGCGACCTGGGCGTCGGAGGGGGAGGTCAGCCCGACCAGGGCCAGCATCGCGCACGCGTCCCTGACGCGGGCGGCCCCCACGGGGTCGGGCGCCAGGTCCGCCAGCGCGGCGACCGCGCCGCCGCTCAGCCGTACGCCGTGCTCGCGGGCCGTCCGCCGGACCCAGGCCGCAGCGTCCTTGCGCGCCGGCAGCGCGCAGTCCACCGTGTCGGCCTCGCCCAGCTCCCGCCGTACGGCGGCGGGCAGCCGCTTGTCGGCCACCAGGGCCACGACGTCGTCCTGATGCAGCCGGGCCAGCTCACGCGCGGCGGCGGGCGTGATGCGCTCGCCGGACGCCGCGATCACCAGGCGCCGCTCGCCGAACAGGGGGCGGGAGGCCAGGGCCCGCAGCAGCGCCGCGCCGCCGTCCGCGGCGGACACGCGCACGGGGGCGGCCAGGCCGGCCTTCAGGCGGGCCAGCGCCCGGTCGCGGGCGGATGTGTCGGTTCCGATCAGGAGATACAGCGCCATGCCCGGGACCGTCAGGCGGCGCGGGCAGGCCGCCGTGAGGCGGGGGAGCGCGACTGGCGGCGGCGCGGGCCCACCGCCGCACCGTCATCGGCATGGAGCCGACATCAGCAGATCCCGCCGGGCCGCCCGGACCGCGGGCGCCCGCCGCGGGACGCCTCGCGGAACCGCGCGTCCTGGTCTGCGGCAGCCGCTGGTGGCCGTGGCCGGATGCGGTGGCCGCGGCACTGGACGGGCTGGCCCGCCGCTACGGGGACGGGCTCGTCGTCATCGAGGGCGCGGCCCGCGGCGCCGACGACGCCGCCCACCGCTGGTGCCTGCGGCACGGCCTGGGCGACGACCGGCACCGCTGCCATCCGGTGAACTGGGCGGCGGAGAAGCGCGCCCGCCCGCGGGGCTGGAAGGCCGCCGGGCCCGAACGCAACACCCGCATGCTGGGCGAGGACCCCCACCTGATCCTGGCCTTCCACGACCGCCTCGACCCCGCCGCCGGCGGCACCTCCGACATGTGCCTGCGCGGCCTGCTGTCCGGCGTCCCGGTCTGGCACATCCCCGGCGCCGACCCCCGCCAGGGCCGATGGCTGGCCCTGGACATGTTCCCCACCTCCCGGATCCGCCGCGTCCGCGCCCACCTGACCGCGCTGCGCCGTACGGCCCAGCAGGACCCGCCGCCGGGCACGGCGCCGACGGCATGAGCCGGGGCCCCGCCGGTTGGCGTGGCGCGCCCGCTCCGACAGTCGGCAGGGTCCCGAATCCAGGCAGCCACGAGAGAGACCCGCCATGGCCCTGCTCGCCACCGTCACCGCCGGCGACCCTCCCCGCGCGTACGCCAACCTGCTGTTCACGATCGTCACCCGGGGCGGTCACCGGCTGCCTGAGGGCTGCACCCGCTGGGGCATCCGCGCGGTCAGCCGTGACCCCCGGACCGGGGCCCGCACCTCCAGGTTCGGGTTCGCCTATCCCGGACCGGGCGACTGGGTGGCATCCTGGTTCCGCCGGTGCTGTCGTCGCCGGACGCGTTGCCGCCCGGGGCGGTGTCATCGGGGGAGCGGGGAGGAGACGGCGGCATCCGGCCGCTGCGGTCGCGGCTGATCGGCCGAGACGCGGACGGAGGATTCGGGGTAGGCGGCGGTGGTGCCGTCCGGCCTGCGGACGTGCACGAGCCCGCCCTGGCGGGAGTCCAGCACCCCCAGCGGGCGGCCGCCCCGCGTGGTGACCGCCGGAGGGTCGTGCGGCGGCGCGGGCGGGGCGGTGTCGGCGAACAGCGGAGAGCGGGGCTCGGGAGTCTCCTCCGGCTGGCCGGGCAGGACGGTCACCCGCAGGCCCCAGGTCTCGCCGGGCAGGACCTCGCTCACGCGGCACCGCCAGGCGGCCTCGGCGCGGGCGCGCAGCCGCCGGTTCAGGACGCGCGGGACGTACCCGACCAGGCTCCCGTCCGGCAGGACGAACATCACCGCGTTCGGATCGTAGGCGTTGCCGTCGTCGCGCACCGCGTACAGCTCCTGGCCCGGGGACAGGCCGCGGACGATGTGCTGGGTGCGGGAGACGCCGGCGACCGGCAGGGTCGACGGGAGCGGGCAGGGCGCGGGCTGGCTGGATCGCATGCCCCCTACGGTGCCGGTCCTTCGCGCAGGGGCAGCGCACGCCACCGACCGGCCCCCGGGCCGCGGCATCATCCTGGTCCCGGGGCGGCGGGCCGCCAGGTTCGAGCGCAGAACCCCGGTCAAGCCGAGCAGTCTTCTGTACCGGACTCAGGGATCCCGGCCGAGGAGAGGCCGGACCGCACGAGCCCGCGGAGCCTCACCCGCCGGCTCAGGAACTGTTCCTCCCAGGGAAGGACCCTCCGCCATGACCCACCCCGCCGTCGAGGTGATCTCCTTCGGCTACGGCCACGCGGACCCGCCCACCGCGGACGTCCTCATCGACGCCCGGCGGCTGTTCCGCAACCCCCACGCCGACCCCCGGATGCGGGAGCTGACCGGGCTGGACGACGCCGTGCGCCGGCACGTCTTGGCCACCCCGGGCATCGGCGCGGTCGTCGCCGCCACGGTGACGCTCGGCGCCGAACTGGTGACCGACCTGCCCCCCGGCGCCAGGCCCGTGCGCATCGCGACCGGCTGCGCCGGCGGCCGCCACCGCTCGGTCGCCCTGGCCGAGGCGATCTCCGCCGGCCTCCGCGATCGCGGCGTCGCGGCCACACTGTCCCACCGCGACATCACCAAGCCCATCATCCAGCCCTGACCACCGCCCACATCCCCACCCTCCGAGACCTGTCACGGGACCACAGATCCTCGTGGTCCCGTGACAGGGCATGGTACGAGGGACCATCCCCGCGTGCGCGGGGAGCAGCGGTCGATGGCGTCCCGCATGCTGCTGCCGTGGGGACCATCCCCGCGTGCGCGGGGAGCAGTACACGTACTCGATTCCAAGGCGGGCCCTGGAGGGGCCATCCCCGCGTGCGCGGGGAGCAGACTCGGCGACCTGCGGGTTTGTCAGCGGCCGATGGTGTTCTTGAGCACCTTTGATGATTTGGGCATTGAGGTAATTACCTCGCGCTCTGGACGATAACTGGCGTGGGCTGGTTGTTCCCCGCCGCGCGGGCTTGCGGGGTATCTCATTGTGCAGCATCCTCTGGGCTGACCCGTTGGCCGGTGCGATGAACCACCTCCAACACCTCTCCTCCCCGTCCAGCGGGGCCACCCACATCCTCCGCCAATTGATCATTTGGCGGGTAGACCACCAGGTCACGGAGGGTCCTCCCCCACACACGTGGGGATGATCCCCACGAGGGCTATCTCCGGTACGCGGGTATGGAGTGCTCCCCACGCACGTGGGGATGTCCTCCGCCATCGAGAGTGCATATCCCTTGGGCAGTCTGCTTCCCACACGAGTGGGATGAGTGACTTTGTCATACGTCGGCCTGGGCGGGCGCGATATCGCGGTCGTTGTGCCTTACCGCGACATCATCAAGCTCGTCATCCAGCGCTGACCACCGGCCACATCCACCACCCCCGGCCCGCCGGGGCATGTCACGGGAGACCATGGAACAGCGGGGTCCCGTTTCCGGGCTGCTGCACGGCCCGTGCCCTTGGGCGCCTCGCCCGCTATACGCGGGCGTGGCGAAGCACCCCTCCTCGCGCGGGCGGGGGAGGGGTGCGCGATCCGTGGGGCGCCGGGATCGGGACGGCGGTGCGGCTCAGGCCGCGGGTTCCGTGGCCGTCTCTGCCGGGGCGGGGGGTTCGGTCGTTTCCGCGGGCTGGTTCGATGCGGGCTGGTTCGGCGCGGGTCGGTCGGCGCGCGCGGCGGCGTGCTCGGCCACCTTGGCCGCCAGGATCTTCTCCAGGGCCGCCCGGTTCTCCTCCGGGGACAGGTGCGGGTCGTAGGCGACCGCCTGGACCCACAGGCCGGTCAGGCGGCCGGCGAGTTCGGTGTTCAGGCCGCCCTTGCCGACCACGACGCTCATCATGTGGGGCTCGGCGGACACGACGGCGTAGCGGCCGGAGATCAGCACGTCCATGACGGTGCCCGGGGCCAGGGCGTTGCGCAGGTACTTCTCCGGCGACGACGCCCAGGGGACGAACTCGACCTTCTCCCCGAAGAGCAGCTCGACGAGCTTGTCCTTGCGCGTGGCCCGCAGTCCCAGGCACGCCTCGATCGCGTCCACGCCCTCGACGGACGGGGCGACGGCGATCTTGGTCCGTCCGGTGACCCCGGCCCGGCGGGCGATGCCCTTGACGGTCACGCGGGGCGGGTCGAACTCCTCCGGCCCGGTCTGCGTCGGCAGCAGCTCGGGCACCAGGCCCTCCAGGATCCGCTGCACGAGCAGTTCCGATGACGCCGACAGGACCGGCAGGCCGGCGGCGCGCTTGCCGGCGGCGGGGCTGCCCGGTTCGATGACCAGGAGCTGCATCCGCGCCCCCGGGCGGACCCGCGGCACGCCCGGCATGATCTCGTCGTCGGGAACCTCGTCCAGCGGCAGGACCGCCTTGACGCCGGAGCCCTCCCGGGCCCGGCCGCCCTTGTCGTTGTGGACCAGCTCGCACAGGGCGAAGCCCTGACCGCGGACGACGTCGACGATCCGCGCGGTCACCACCTGCCGGGCGAGTGAGTCGTCGAGGCCGGCGCCCGTCATCGTGTCGATCATTTTCGTTGCTCCTCATTCTGCCAGGCAAGCGAATCCGAGAGTGCTCGGACCTTCCTGTCTCAGGCTCGGACCGTCGCTGCGCCCGCCACCGGGAGAACGCGGCGCCACCGCGCGCACCCGCCCTTGAACCCGCCCCGCCCGCCCGCCGCCGTCCCCGGCCCCCTGGCGTCCCCGGCCCCTGGCGTCCCCGCCCGCCGACGTCGCCGGGCGCCACGAGGCCGGGGCGTGACGCCGTACGAACGTGCCGGGGATGAATCCGCGCACGCCGCCGTCCCCGGGCCTCACCTGCGGGGCGGACGAGGGCACGCGTTGCCGCGGCGGGCCCGGCGGTCACGGTCACGGCCGTGCCGACGGCAGGCATAAGCAACGCCCGCCAAGAAAAGAGTCCCCATGCGAATCGAGACATGGCCGGCGGGCCGACCCGGCCGATGGACGCCGGCCGATCACGGCCGGCGCGATCCGCACCGCGTGCCCGTCACCGTGATCACCACCACCGGGCAGGCGCTGGACCTCATCGACCGGCTCGGCACGACCGTGGCGGCGATGGACACCGAGACCGTCTACGACGGGGAGCGCGCCGACCCGATGACCGCCCGGCTGCGTGTCATCTCCATCGCGACCGAAGCGCCCGGCGGCGACGACGCGGCCTACGTGCTGGACGTGCGCGACATGGACACCCGCGCCCTGGGACAGGCGTTCCGCCGCCGCGCCGCCGACCTCGGCCGGCGCAAGCTGCGCTTCCTGGGGTTCAACGCCGACTTCGACGACCTCGTCACCACCCTCAACCTGACGCCGTGGGACGTCGCCTCCGGCCAGGCCTTCCCCTCGCTGTTCCACTGGATGGACCTGTCGCTCGCGCTGGCCGTACAGGGGCTGGGCGCCGCCGGCCACCGCCGGTACGTCTCGCTGGCCACCGCCGTCCGGCGCAAGCTGGGCATCGACATCGAGGGCAAGGGCACCGTCCAGCTGTCCTACGACGCCGAGACCGACCTGACCGACGAGCAGATCGCCTACGCGGCCGCGGACGCCGTGGCCACGTTGTGGCTCGGGGACGCGCTCGCCGGCGAGCTGGACCGGCAGGGCCTGGCCGGCGTGGCGTCGCTGGAGAGCCAGGCGCGGCCGTTCCTGCAGAGCATGCGTGTGCACGGCATCGCCTTCTCGGAGCGGACCTGGCGCAAAGAGCTGGCCGGCTACCGGCGCCGCGCCGAGGAGCTGCGGCACCAGATGGCCGCTCTCACCGGCGGCGGGCAGATGTCGCTGTTCAGCGACCACACCGCCCTGAGCTGGAAACCCGAATCGCCCAACGACGTGCGCAAGGTCCTCAACACCCGCTGCGCCAAGCTGGTGAAGGCCTACCTGGCCCAGCGCCACCCCTCCAGCGGCGGCCGGGGGCGGCTGCTGACCGACTCCGACAGCCTCACCAAGGAGGAGCTGGAGCTGATGGCGCGCCTGGGCGAGGAGCTCGGGCTCGACGTACGGCTCCCGCGCGCCCTCATCGAGTACGGCAAGGTCGCCAAGCTGCTGTCGACCTACGGCGACAAGATGATGGCCGAACTCGGCGAGGACGGCCGCTTCCACAGCCGCTACACCCAGTGCCTGGCCGACACCGGCCGCACCTCCTCCCGCGGCCCCAACGCGCAGAACTTCGCCCCGGCCATGAAGCGCCACTTCCGGCCCCGGCCCCGCAGCGGCCCCGACGGCGCCCCCGTCGAGCGGGTGCTGCTGTACGGCGACTACTCCCAGGCCGAGCTGCGGGTCAGCGCCCAGCTCACCGGGGAACGGGTACGGCGCCAGGCCTTCGAGGACGGGGTCGACCAGCACGCCGCCATCGCGGCGGAGATGTTCCACGTGGACATGGACGCGCTCAAGAACGGCGACGAGGAGGCCCGCGCGGCCTACAGCTCCTTCCGCGGCCGGGCCAAGCCGCTGAACTTCGGCCTCGGCTACGGCATGAAGGCCCAGCTCATGGCCGACAACCTCACCTTGGGCGGCACTCCCACGACGAAGGAGGAGGCCCAGGAGCTCATCGACAAGTTCTTCGCCGCGGTGCCGCAGGAGGCCGCGTGGCTGCGCGGCCGGGACGGCTACGTGCAGGGCCTGGCCGCCGCCATCCGGGCCGGCCGCGAGGAGCGGCCCCTGGACCTGCGGGCGAGCTGGCGGCTGCACCACCTGTGGCAGTCCATCGGCGAGGCGCGCAAGGCCCTGAAGAACGCCGGCCGCAAACCCTCCGACGAGGCGGTCATCGCCCACCTGACCGGCGAGCTCGGCGCCGCGGTCGGCCTGGCGGGCACGCCGGCGACGGAGGCGGACCGGGCCGGGGCCGGGGAACGGCAGCGGGCGCTGGCCGCGGACCTGCGCCGGGCCTTGAGACTGGACGCGCCCGTCCTGCTGTGCGCCGACGGCGAACCGTGGGAGTTCGAGTCCCGCACCATCGCCGGGCGGCGCCGCCTGTTCCAGGTCCCCACCGGGAGCTGGCTCACCGCCCTGGCGCTCGAACTGGCCAGCCCGACCCGCCCCCGCGGGCAGGAACTGGTCGACGACTGGGCGGCCGCCAACGGCGTGGAACTGTCCCGGCGCGAGCCGAACGGCCGCCGGCGCAACCTGCGCCGCGCCGAACTGGAGAAGCGGTTCGAAAAGCCCGAGCGGCGCGACGCGTTCGTGCGCTGGATGCTCAACGCGCTGCGCGAGCAGCCCCGCCCCGGCCGCATGAGCGTGCCCGAGCGGCTGATGCGCGCCGCGGCCGCGTCCTGCGTGGACCGGATGGCCAACGCCTACCGCAACGCCCCCATCCAGGGCAGCGTGGCCGACGGCGTCCTGCTGGCGTTCGCCAAGCTCACCGAGCTGCTGGAGGAGTACCCCACCGCGTTCCCGGTGATCTCCATCCACGACTCGATCGCGCTGGAATGCGACGCGGCCGACGCCGCCGAGCTGCTGCCCCGCATGCGGCAGGTGATGGAGGCGTGCCTGCGGCACTACTGCCCCGACGTGCCCATCGTGGCCGACGTGGCGATCCTGACGTCGCTGGACGACAAGCACGACGACGTCACCGGCCGCTACCGGCCGGCCCTGGCCGCCTGAGCCCCGGCATCGGCCGCACCCGTCCCCCCGGGTGCGGCCGATCGGCGCGCTTCCGGCAGCTCCGCCTGCCCGACACCCCTGGCCGCGCCGGGCGCACCCCTCGCGCTCCCGGGCGCTCCGGCCGCTCCGGCCGCTCCGGGCGCTCCGGCCGTACGGCGGGCACGCGTTGACCGATCGGTGCGCGCACGGACGGTGCGCAGGGTCCGGTCATCTGTGGCGAAGGGAGTTGATCGTTGCCCGCCACCGACCTTCACAAATCAGGCAGCACACGCCGCCGGGACACCCCCGAGCAGGCCCACCACTTCACGCAGGAGGAGCTGAGCCAGGCCCGCGGCAAGATCGCCGAAGCGTTCGCAGAGGCGGGCCTGTCGGCCGGAGGCGCGCTCACCTGCCCGGTGCACGGCAAGGTCCACCGGGGCAAGACGCTCAAGGTGGACCCGGCCGCCGGCACCTGGCGGTGCTACTCCTCCGGTGAAGGGGGAAACGCGGTCGACCTGCTCATGCGCGGCTGCGGCCTCACCTTCGTCGAGGCCGTCAACGTCCTGCTGGGCCGCCCGGCCGGGCCGCGCACCCGGGCACGTCCCGCCACGCCGGTCCCGGACCTGCCCCCGGTCCAGAACTTCACCTGCGCGATCGACCCCGAGGTGTACGACGCGGTCCGCCGGGCCTGCGGCCAGACCGGCATCCAGGCCGCCGTCCGCTACTACGGCGCCTGGCACATCGCCCCGCACGCCGTACGCGAGGCGGGGGCGACGGTCGCCGTCAACGCCGCCGCGCTGCAGCAGCTACTGGTGAGCCGGTTCGGCATGGCCCGCCTCAAGCGGTGCGGCCTGGTGGTGGAGACCGGCAGCGGGCGCGACCTGTGGCTGCTGAGCGGCAAGTACCCCGTCATCGAGCCGCACCTGACCCCCGCGGGCCGGACCGCCGGCATGCAGTTCCGCCCCGCCGGCGCCCAGCTTCAGCGGGTCCGCGCGCACGAGCGCGCCAGCAAACAGGCCCGGCAGGCCCGCGAACGCGGCGAACGGCCACCGGCCGACATCCCCCGCTACCAGCCGAAGTTCCTGTCACTGGCCGGGATCAACCCCGCCGAGTCCCTGATCGGCTGCGGCCTGCCCCGCATCAGCCGCCTGCCGCCCGACTCCACCGTGATCGTCGTGGAGGGATTCAAGGACGTCCTGGCCGCCCGCACCATGGGCAAGGAGGCCTTCGGCCTGCCCGGCACCAACGCCGTCATCAGCGACCGCGTGGCCGACGTGCTGCGCCCCCACCGCCTCCTGGTCGCCCTGGACGGTGACGAAGCCGGCCAGGACGCGATCGACCAGGTCGTGGCCACCCTGCGCGAGCACGGCGTCCGCGCCGAGCCCGCCCCCTCGGCGGCCCCGATGGACGCCACCGACGTCCTGGTCGGCCGCCACGCCCGCCTCGGCTGCCGCTGCCCGGCCTGCCAGGAGTGGCTGTCCTCCTACGAACCCGGCGCGGCCTGACGGCCCCCGGTGTGCCGCCTGACCGTACGAACCCTCGCCCGATCCGGGCGAGGGTTCCCGGGCTACCCCACCCCGTCGGCACGCCGGTGCGTCAGGGGCACCGCGCCGCACCTTCGGGTCGGCGATCGCGGCAGGCGGCAGGCCCCGCTCCCGCAGCCCGGGACAGCGCGGCCAGATCCGCGGCCCCCATGGCCCCCACCCGCCTGCGCCGCTCCCGGCCGTCCACCAGGAGGATCGCGGTGGGCACGGTCACCACCCGCAGCCGCTCGGCGAGGTCCGCGTGCCGATCCACATCCACCAGGCAGACCGGAACCGCACCAGGGGAGGCCGCCGCCTCCTCCGCCGCCGCGCGCAGCAGAGAGCCGACCGGGCACCAGGCAGCGGAAAAGACCAGCAGCACACGTGAAGCGGAAGCCCACGGCGCGCCGTCGCCATCGACAAGAACAACAGAGCTCATACCACCACCGTCCGGCCACCAGAGCCCACCGCCAACCCTCCAACCCGAGCGCCCCGCCGGATCCGCCCCCAACGGCCACCCCGCAATCAGGTTGCCGATGATGCCGATGGGGACGCAGAGCATGACACCGGCGACGAAGGAGAGGAGCCGGACCGTCCTTCGGCGCGAAGGCTGGCCTCGGTTTCGCCGACGGGGGCGCGGCGGACGTTCTCGGCCTGCTCCTCGGTGAGCTCGAGGAGCCGCTGCTGCTCGTCGGCCTGAACCCCGCGATCGCGAGAACGGGACCCGGAAACTGGAAAGCCGCAACCCGGGAGGGTCGGCGGCTTTTCGCTGATTGGTGGAGGTGGTGTGTCCACGTGGACACACAAACGATCTAGTTGGAGAGGGGCTTAGGTCATTGTGGGGAACAGCCGGGAATTTCCCCGCCGGGGGATCGACATGCATGCGTCTCACTCGGCGTTCGGCGAAGCGCGTCGTCGTCCGAGATACCGGTGCGGGGGAACAGGTCGCGTGACGCCTCCCCCGAGTTCGGGACAGGCAGGGGCGCCGCTCTCACGCGGGGTTCACCGCTTCTCGCCATGTCCAAACACCAAGATCGTCTCCCATTTTCTCTCGGCTCCGGAGGGGATCTAGGAGACGATTTGAGTGGCCCCGTTCGCGGGAACAGCGCGGCGGGTGGACCTGCGGTCGTGGCTCCCGGCTGGGCTTCGACACGTTTCTTGCGGCATGCTCCCTCACCTGCGGTCTGGTAGCGCTACGTTCTCGTAGGGGAGTGGAACTCTCAGGACCTCCGGCGCTGGAGGGAGTCATGGCTGCCCGCAGTGTCAACCTCGGTGCAGTGATCAAAGCCGCGCGACTGGCGCGGGGGTGGACGCAAGTTGACCTCGCGGACGCGTTGCACCGCTCGCCTTCCACGGTGTCTCGATGGGAAAGCGGCAAGCAGCGCCTCACCGACATCGATGAGTTGCGGGTCGTCGCCGATGTCCTGCGAATACCGTACGAAGACCTCGGACTGGCCGTTACGTTGTCCGGCGACTCGACAGCGAAGGATGATGATCCAGTGCGGCGACGGCAGCTTCTACGGAATTTGGCGATGACAGCCGCCGCCACAGCGGCTCCCGGCGGACTGGCCGGCGCGGGGGTTCAACCCAACGCGTCAGGTGATCTGCTGGTGGCGAACCTTCGCGATGCGCTCTTGGCCTCGCCATCGCACATCCCGGCTCCCCGATCGGATGTTGCGGCGGCTCTAGCTCTCGCCAAGCGGGCGTTTCAGGCGTGTCGCTACGAGCGGCTCGCTGTCGAGTTGCCTCGCCTCATCACGCGCGGAACGAGCCTGTCGGCGTCCGGTGAGTCTGCCGACTGCGCCCTGCTTGCGGAGATCTACACGCTGGCGACCCGGATGCTGGTCAAGCTGGACCGGACGGAGCTGGGGCTGGTCGCTGCGGATCGGGCCCGCAATGTTGCGGCAGGAGCAGCCGACCCCATCTTGCCGGCGGAAGCCGCCCGTAATCTGTCGGTGCTGACCCGGAAGGCTGGATGGCACGACAGGGCCGCCGAGATCGCGTTGTCGGCCGCCGTCGACCCACGCTTGCGCGGTGAGGGTCCCCGGCTGAAGGCGCAGCGCGGGTTGCTGATCATGTCTGCGGCGTACACAGCGGCCAAGGGACAGAATCGTAGCGGGATGCGGGAACTGACCGGAGAGGCGATGTCAATCGCCATCACGCTCGGGGACACGGGCGTTGACCTCAGCCACGGCACCGGCTTCGGCACCTGGATGGTGGACTCTCACCTGGTCTCCGCTCACAACGCTTGCGGTGATCCCGCCGCCGCACTTGCCGTGGCGCGCCGCATCGACCTGCGAGCACTCCCGACTGTGGAACGTCGGAGCCGCTTCCTCGGCGATGTAGCCACCGCTCACGCGATGCGCGGGAACCGAACCGAATGTCTTGAAGCACTCCTCAAGGCAGAGCACATCGCACCAGAGGAGACCCATGCACGCCCGGCCATCCGAGCCCTGGTGGGTGGCTTGCTGACTTCGGGGCGGGTCACGCCCGAGTTACGGGGTCTCGCCGCTCGGTGCGGGGTCACTTGACGGCGTCCTGGTCAAGGGGATGTGCAGAGCCTGCAAGTCGATATCTACACCAATTGACCAAGGGCTTTTGACGAGTGAGGGTCAATCTCGGCAACGTTCTTCCTCACCCTGCAGGAGGCCCCAATGGTCGCTCACGTACGTTTCGTCGGAGGCGACGAGGGTTCCGAGGACGATCACTGCCCCGCGGTGTTCGTCGACCCGACTACCGGTGACTTCCTGTTCCAGGGGCGGATCATCACCGACCCCGCCGTGCTCGCCTTGGTACGGCAGCACGGTGCGATCGCTGCTGACGAGGCGGTGGTGTGGCTCCCTGCCCGGATGCGGCAGGTTATCGAGGACGCGCTCAGGGGATTCGACGACGCCCGCCAGGGGCACGGCGAACCGACCGTCAGGAGCTTGCTGGCGAGGGCGACCCGCTCAGCGGTCCACCTAGAGATGCGAGACTTCTATGCCCCGTGCCCCGGTTTCGAGGACTGGATGGCCGGGGGCGATGGGCGTACGGACCGAAGCGGGTGGGTCGCCGCAGTAGAGGGCGCCGTCAGCCGGGGGGTACGGGTCCGCCGTGCTCGTGTCGTGTCCGAGCCGGTGTCGGACTACACCAGGTGGCTGTACATGGTCACCGACGTCAACCTGAAAGCCGGGGAAGAGGTGCGGTGGCTACCACGGCGGCAGGCTTTCGACCTCTTGCTGCCCGGCGCTGATTTCTGGATGTTCGATCAGCGTGTGGTGCTCTGGAACTTCAATAGTGGAAACGGCGAACACGTGGAGGGGTACGAGTACTCTTCAGACCCCCGGGTTGCCGCACAGGTTGTTGCCGCCTTCGAGCAGGTATGGGAGCGTGCAACGCCGCACGAGAAGTTCGAGGTGTAGCCCGTTCTCGGGCTCACCCGAGCGCTCCCAGCGCTCTTTCCATCAGGTATCTCGCCTGACGGCCGTGCACGGCGATCGACAACAGCCTGTCCCATGCTTCGCCGTACATGCGGATCTCGTCTGGCCGAGTTAGGCGCAGGTACCCGCTGATCAGCTCGACCGTGACCAGGGTGTCGTCGTCCATGATGAATGCCTCGCCAGGGATGACTCCGTGTCTGTCGATGTCACGCGGGATGACCCCGAGGAAGATGTTCTGCCTACCGGAGTCGATCATGTTGATGAGGTACCGGAGCTGCTCACGGTGAACGTCGGCAGGGCCGGGCCGGTACCACAAAACATCTTCCTCCAGGATGAATCCCCATAGGGCGTCCAGCCGATTCAAGGCCCCTTGCCTGTCCATGCGGGCAATCACAGCCTCGGCCACGTCGTCGCGTTCTAGGTGCTGCTCAACCCGGGCCTGCGTCAAGTAGAAGGTCATCATCGCCTCGGTCTGCAACAGGCCTGGGATCACCTTGGTTTGGTAGGTCCGCTGGCGTTTCACCCGCCAGTACCGGTCGCGCAACCGCTCCTGCCGTGCCTTAAGCCCGCCGCCGGCGGACTTGGCGAGCTGGGCGTAGGTCTGCCACATCTGGGAGACCGATTCTTGCTCCGCGAGCAGCTCGGCCTCACGCTCGGGCGGCTGACCGCATATGCGGCACCACAGCCGAACATGATCCGGAGTGATCGTGCGCTGTGCCTTCTCGACCTTGGTGACATTGGTGGCATCCGCCCACCCGGCCTGACGAGCGAACTCACGGCCGGTGAGGCGGGCGTCCCTGCGCATGTTACGGAGCTGGTCGCCGAGCTGCTGCCTAGCGACCTGTGCACTCGATGAGGGTGAAGTCGGCATCGGCTCATGTTTCCGCAGGATGCGATCACGACGGCGGGAAGTTGGCGAACGTTGGCACCTACATATCTCCCAGTCAGAATAGGTGCCAATCTCTGCCAATTCTCTGGCTACCGCTCATGCCACCGCGCCAATGTCGAGTGACACAAAGTTCTTCACTGGCGGACCGAGGCGTAGGCGATGACCACAGTGAGCGGACGTACCGAGACCGCGCCGATGGCTGGCATGACTTCCCCCAACAGCACCCTCTCCCAGGTGGCAGAGGAGTTCCCCTCCTGGACGGTCTTCCGCAGTAACGCTGGCCGGTGGTGGGCGTCGCTGAGACGGGAGTTGACCCGGCACGAGATGGAGTCCTGTGACCGGGTGGTGGACGCCGACGACCTGGCCGGGCTCGCGGAGAAGCTGCGTGAGCAGGAGCGGCGGCAGGCGGTCGCGGCGCGGGACAAGCTTCCCAAGCCGCGAGTCAGGGCTGCGTCGTGACCCGCTGGTGGAACGACCCCGAGCTCACCATCGCGCCTGAGGATGTGCGCCGGCTGGAGGCGATGGCGGCGCTCCACCCCGGCTGGGACATCACCCGGCGCGAGAACAAGACCTGGAGGGCCGAGCGGTGCTGCCGCCCCACCCGGCGGCAGGAGAGCGACGGGCTCGTCGCGCGGCTGGACGCCGAGAGCCTGGCCGAACTCGGCGGGCTGATCGCCGCACAGGAACGCAAGGCCGCCGGCGACCGGCTCTGGCTGATCGCCGGGCCCGGCGTCCACCCCGGGAGGACCCCATGAACGATGCGAGCGAACCCCTGGACGCCCTGCGCCGGCACCTGGCCATCGGCCTCGCCGACACGCTCCGCGCCGAGCACCTCGCGCCGGGCGGCGCTGACGGCGGCCTTGTCCGCGTACTGCGACCAGCACGAGCTGATGTTGGGGTCTGTGTTCACCGACCATCGGGACGACCGCATCATGACCCCGGGCTTCGTCGGGCTGATGGACGCCGTCAACAGCAGCCACAGCTATGGCGTTGTACTGCCCTCGCTGGCGCACCTGGGCGGCAGGTGGACGGCGCGACGGCGGTGGGCCTGGATCGCGTCCACGGGCCGGCGGTTGATCCTGGTGCGGGGACGTCATCCGTGGCAGTCAGCGGGCCTGGGCCGACTCTCTCGTGAAGACGGACACGAGCCGGGAGCGTGCGATGCTCACCCGCGGTGACCTCGCCCTCGCCGAGATCCACCTGGGCCAGCTCGGACAGATCACCGTCCCTCACTGCCAAGTTCACGTGACCGTGTGGTGCCTGCCCCCTGACCGCGGTGCCCGGCGTGCCCGCCACCTGCTGCGCGCTGAACTGACCGACTACGTCACCGATCCCGAGACCCTGGATGACCTGTCGCTCATCGTTGGCGAACTGGCCGCGAACGCCTATCAGCACGGAGCCGGGCCATGCGAGATGAGGATCGTACGGCACGGCGGTGTTCCGGTCGCCTGCGAAATCGCTGACGCGGGACCTGGTCTTGAGGCCGTGGCGACGTACCTACAGCATCCCGCGGAACACCCGGCTGTCGGCGGATTGGCCGAGATCGCCGCTGGGGGGCGTGGATTGGCCATTGTGGCGGAGCTTACGAACGGGCTTTGCGGCGTTCGCACCACTCGCCTGTTCAGCACGGGATCTTCTGGCAAGAGCGTCTGGTTCGTCATCCCCAATGACCAAGTGCACGCCGCGAAGACGACCGCAGCCCCCGGGCTGACACCGGGTTCCACCTCGCTCCCGGTCCAAGAGTCCCCGGGGGCTGCGGTTCACCACTCATCTGTCAGCCGGCACTCCCTACCGAGGCAGGAAGACAAGAAGCATGCATGCTGAGACCTTCCATCGGTTCGAGGACGCCTACCTCGCCGTCCTCGCCCACGTCAGCCGTGATCACGAGCACAGGACCGCGGCCCGCGGGAACGCCGCTCGCGAATGCCTGAACATCAGCTTCGCCCTGGCTGATCCTCGCGACCGGATCGTGCACCTGAGGGGCCGCCGCACCAACATCGTGTTCTGCTACGCCGAGGCCCTGTGGTACCTCCTCGGCCGCGACGACTTGGAGATGATCTCGTACTACGCGCCCAGGCTGACGCGCTACTCGGCGGACGGAAAGGTCCTCTCCGGAACGGCCTACGGGCCCAAGCTGTTCGGCCTGGCCGCCGGGGGCCGTTCCCAGTGGGACACCGTGGTGGAGCGACTCCGCTTGGAGGAGGGGACCAAGCGCGCCGTGGTGACCTTCTTCCACCCAGAAGAGCTGGCTGACCCTGCCAACCCGGACGTCTCCTGCACCCTGGCTCTGCAATTCATGCTCCGCGACGGCCGCCTGCACGCCATCACGTACATGCGCGGCAACGACGCGGTTACCGGCCTGCTCTGCGACGTGTTCAGCTTCACCGTGCTCCAGGAGTTCACCGCCCGCCGACTCGGGGTTGGACTCGGCACGTACGCCCATCACGTCGGTTCCATGCATATCAACGACATCGACATCAACCGTGTGGCCACCGTGCTGGCCGATGCGGCACTGGACCCGCCCGAGCCTCCCCCCGTCATGACGATGCCGGCGACCGGCTGGGCGGAGCTGGCAGTCGTCGCCTGCTACGAGGAGGCCTTGCGGCACAACGAGGCACCCCTCGACCTGAACGACCAGGGCTGGTCGCGCCTGGCCCCTTACTGGCAGCAGGTGGTGCTGCTGTTCGAGATCCATCGTCAGATCCGCCACCAGGGCGGGCAGCCCGTATCGCGGGCGACCCTGAGCCGCCTGGCCGAGCCGTACCAGCGCCTGATCTCCAACCGTTGGCCGAAGGCCCTGCCCCTCGACGAGCCCCCGGACGGAGCCGACAAGTGAACGCGTCGTCGAACGATCGGCGCTACGAGGCGCCGAATCCCGCGCTGGCCCGACTTCAACAAATCGACTGGCACCGCTGGAGCATCATCCTGCTCAAGCCGGACTGCCTCCAACGCGGCCTGGTCGAACCCGTCCTGGCCCGCTGCGCCGAACACGTCCAGATCATCGCCCAGGAGACCGTGGTCGTCACCCAGGCCCAGATCTTCGCCCACTACGACGACCTGCTCCGCGCGCCTGAGCGGCTGGCCCCGATCGACGTCCCGGCCGACCTACGCCGCTGCTACGTCGGTAAGCACGTCGTCATCGCCCTCGGCCACGGACCACTCGCCAGACCAGGAGAGCCTGACACCCCCGCCCGGCTGCGAGCCCTGCTTGGCCACTACGACCCCGCTCGCGCCCGCCCAACCTCGATCCGCGGTCACTTCGGCATCGACAACCTCGCCAAGGCCCGAAGCGAAGGGCGGCTGATCGACAACGTCATCCACACCTCAGACGACGCCGCAGCCGCATGCCGGGACTTCCTGATCTGGTTCGGCATCGACCGCACCGACCTCCTGATCGCCCCCCGAAACGGAGTCTGCCCATGACCATCGACCACCTCGGCGTCCGCAGGCAACGCCTCGACCTCATGCCGGTCGAGCAGCAGGCGAGGCTGGACCCCTACATGGCCCAGATCATCACCTACCGAAAGTCCGGCCTGTCACTGAACCACATCATCGGCTGCCCCCTGGACTGCGGATACTGCGTCCGCCACTTCTGGGGAGACTTCGAGCACAAGACGCCCCAACTCCTGTGCTCGACGTCCGATGCCATCGACTCGCTGCTCACGCACCCGGCGTTCCGGCCGTCCACCACACCGATCCAGCTCTTCAACAAGGCGACCGACCCGTTCCTGCCCGGCGTGAAGCCGCACCTGTTCCAGGTGCTCCAGGCGCTCGACGCCGAGGGGCTGGACAACCTCGTCCTGATCATCACCCGGTTCACCGTGACGGCCGAGGACATGGCCATGCTGGAGCGGCTGCGCCACCTGAGGTTGACGCTGTTGTTCACCTACTCCGGGATCACCGACCCCCGCATCGAGCCGATCGCCAAGAGCACCATCACCACCACATCGATTACGACCGCCTGCGCGCACAAGAGCCGCACCAAGGTGGTGCTCTACTGGCGCCCGATCGTTCCCGGCTGGAACGACCAGCCCGAGACTCTGGGCCACGTCCTCACGGTCGGCCGGCAGGCCGACGCCATCGTGTTCACGGGCTACTACCACAAGCAGGAGAACGACGCCTACCTACGCGATCTCGGGGTCCCCTTGCCGTACAGCGAGGCCGACTACCACCGGCGCAAGATCATGCCCGCCGAGCTGGACAAGCGCGTCGTCACCGCCTGGCTGGAGTCCGGCATCACCACCCCCCTGTTCCGCAAGACGTCCTGCGGCGTCTCCTACGCCCATCAGGTCCCCGACTACAACGGCCACTGGGGCGTGCGCGAGCTGTGCGACATCTGCCCCGTCAAGCAGCGCGACCTCTGCGCCGCCGACTACCACGACCCCGACCGGACCGAGTTCGAGGCCGTCCTCGCCGACCTCGGCTACACCAGCGAATACCTTCTCGACGAGGGGCGCATCTGGACGCACGGCCTGGGCGAGCAGCGCCGCTACGCCATCCAGCACACCCTGCGCCACCAGATCTGGGAACTGGACCAGCCCCACATGCTCCACGCCCACGGCCGATCCCTCACCGGCCACCAACCCAGCGACGAGGAACTCCAGCAGTTCAACCTGATTCGCCAGCAGTTCGAGACCGCCGCGCGCTTTGATGACGACTGAGCAACCGGCACAAGAGACGGGTGGCAATGGACCTTGACCCCTGGGAGGACGCCTCCTTGATCGCCGTCGACCTCGAAGGCAGCGGTGCACAGGATGGCGAGCACGAAGCCATCTTGGAGATCGCCCTCGTTCCCCTGGTCCACGGCCACCCGTCACCGGCCGACAGCTACCACACCCTGATCAACCCCGGCCGGCCACTGCCTCGACGCCCCTGGACATCGCCTGGCCTCACGAACGAGGCGCTGAAGGACGCCCCGCCCTTGGAGCAGATCGAGCCCGAGCTGACGACCCGGTTGGCCGACTCCACCATCGTTGGACACAACGTGACGGTGGACTGGAGACTCCTGCGCCGCCGCTGCCCCAACGTCCAACCCGCCGCCCTACTCGACACGCTACGGCTCGCCCGGATCTGCCTTCCTGACGGACAGCGCAAGGGGCTTCAACCGTTACTAGAGCACTACGGCCTCGTGCAACGCGTGGACGAGCTGGCATCCGACAGCCAGCCTCACCGCGCCCTATGGGATGCCTTCGGCGCGGCCCTACTCCTGTTCGAGCTGATCCATAGCGCCCCTGAGAGCTTGCCGCTTCGGACCCTCTACCGCTCTGCCGTGATCCCCATCGAAGAAGACTTGACCGCCCAGAGCGGCCCAGAGCAGTTGCCCTTGTTGTGACCCTGCAACGCGCGTCCAGTGACCCGCGCTCAGTGAAACAGGAGGTCGGCCCTCTTGAAAGCCGCGTGTGATCCCGTGAGCGACATGGAGTGGGAGCCCTACGCCCGCCAGTTGGCCGACCAGGTGGCGCATCCGGTCTCGCGATGGCGCCCCATCATCGCGGCCGTGCCACGGCACAGGTTCGTGCCCCACTGGTGGGCCTGGCGCTACCGGCAGAACATCGAACCCGAATTCGAGCTGGCCACGCCCCAAGACCGGCAGGCGTGGCTGACGAACGTCTACGACGACCGGAGCCTGATCACGCAGGTCGGCCCTCATCACGCCGACCACGCCTCGCCGGGAGAGGTGCGCGTCGGTCACCCCACCTCCTCCGCGACGCTGCCGAGCCTGCTCGTGCAGATGTTCCGCCACGCGTTCATCTCCGATGGGATGAACGTGCTGGACGTGGGAACCGGGTCGGGATACGGGACGGCCCTGCTGGCCACCTGCCTGGGGGATGGACGGGTCACCAGCATCGACGTAGATCCCTACCTGACCCAGGCGGCGCGGGACCGGCTGGCCGAACTCGGGCTGCATCCCCACCTGATCACCGCCGACGCCACCGGCACCGTCCTGGGCACCTATGACCGGATCATCGCAACCGTGTCCGTCCGCCCCGTTCCCCGAACGTGGCTGGAGGTGCTCCGGCCGGGAGGCCGCCTGGTCACGACCATCGCCGAGACCGCCTTGATCCTCACCGCCGACATGAACGACGACGGGACGGCCTCCGGCCGGATCGAGTGGGACCGCGCCGGCTTCATGCACACCCGCTCCGGCCCCGCCTACAAAGGGGTCAGTCCCGACATGTGGGCGCGGGCTCGCGAGGACAAGGGCGAGGACATCACCTCCGGCCGCTACCCCCTCGTCAACGTGCCCGAAAGCTGGGACCTGTGGTCCACCCTCGGCGTGCTCCACCCCGGCATCGAGCACCACTACGAGGAGGACGAACGCACGAACACGCGGACCGCGTACATGGTCCACCAGGACGGCTCATGGGCGCGGGCCACCTCACGCGGGGGCACCAACCCGGTCGTCCACCAGGGCGGCCCGCGGCGGCTGTGGGACCTGCTCGACGGCCTCAGAGAGATGTGGCTGCGCGAGGGCTCCCTGCCGGTCTACGGAGCCAAGGCGGACATCGCCAAGGACGGCACCATCCGACTACGCCGCGGGCGGTGGGAAGCAACCCTCACCTGACCCAACGCCCGGGGAACCTAGGGGCGGCACGGGCAACGCGGCCGTTCAGTCCACGTAACCCGGGGGTGCCGGTGTTCCCACCGGCAGCTTCCAGATCGTTCGGGCGATCTCGCCGGCCAGCGTCGCCTGCGCCACGGCAGGTCGGCCCCATCCGAGTACGCCGGGGGCGTGCATCAGCGGCGCCAGGAGTCGCCGGTAGGTCCGGCCGTTGTCCACATCCGGACGGCGCGGCCCGAAGGCACTGATCACTCCGACCATGCGGACCTGGGCGTACGGGGCGCGGCCGGCGCGGCGCACCTCCTGATAGCCGAGGTACGCGGTCTGGGCGACGCGAACCTGCGCCTCCTCCATCGCCTCCCGCTTCAGCGTGGCGACCATGTCCTCGTCGTACGGCTCGGGCCTCCCGCCAGGAAGGTTGAACACCCCGTCATCGTCGATGATCAGCACCCGGCCGGTGTGGGGGCAGAGGAGATACCCGTAAACCTGGGTGATCTCCAACCCGGCGGGAGTGGGAGCGGGGTACCAGAGGTAGGACACGTCGGCGTCAGCGCTCACCAGCGCAACGTTAGCCGCCGCGTCCGCCGGCGGCAGGGCGGATAGCGGTCCGCTGGCGGCCTCGTCGACCGTGAGCCGGGCGGGGCTGAGGCCGCCGGTGAGGGGATGAGGACGCCGTGGCCATCGAGGTCTCGCCGAGGATCACGTGGGTGGGGCCGAGGGCTCAGGGGCGGTGGCGGCGCGGCCTCGCGCACGGCCTGGCGGGCGCGCACGCGTGACCCCGCAGCTCCGTCCCGGGACGCGGGAGGGGGCGCCGGTCGCTCGTGCGATCGGCGCCCCCGGGTGCGGGGTGGCTCGCCCGGCTATACCGCGGTCTGCCGCGCCGGGGCGGGAGCGTTCTCGCCGAGGTCGGCGACGCTGGGCAGATTCTCGCCGGGGCGGCGCTGGGACTCGGCGAACCGGACGAGGTACTCGCGGATCCGCAGCGTGGCGAGGTTGTCCTGGTGGTTGTACACCGTCAGGCGCTCGCGCATCGCCTCGCGGACCGCGGCGTCGGGATGCTCGACCGCGTCCCGGTACCACGCCTGTGAGGTCGCCCCGTTGTCGTCCTCACCGCTCCACTGGTGCCCGGCCAGCTTGGCCAGCGACTTGATGCTGTAGTCCAGGGTGGGCCAGATGAGGTCCTCGGCCAGGATGGGCCGCAGGTCCACCCAGCGCGGGTCGGCCAGCAGCTCCTCGACCTGCCCGGCGGTGGGCACTCCCGGAGCACCGGCGTGGCGCCGGGCCAGCTCCCGCAGCGCGGCGTCCTCGTGGTGGCTGTAGTGGTAGATGCGGATGCCGAGCCGGTGGGCGTCGGCGTGCCCGATCAGGTCCCGCAGCTCGGCCCAGAACTCCGCCAGCGCCCGCGCCTCACCGTCGGCGGTGCCGTCCCAGCACGTGAACGGCCGGTAGTCGCTGCGCACGTGCACCTGCCCGTCCGGGCGGCGCTTGCGGCGCGTCACCAGCGCGCCGAACAGGTACGTGTGCCCGGGCACGTCCTCGAAGTCGATGTCGACCTCGATGGAGGCGCGGGGGAACCCGGCGAAGTCGCTGCCGCGGGCCCGGTGCACCGTGCCCGCCAGGCGTACCCGCGCCCGGTCGATGAGCTCGGGCAGGTTCGCCACGCGGGGCCGGGCGAATCCGGCGGTGACCGGATCCAGCCCGGCCAGATCGGCCACGGTGACCACCCCGGCCTCGGCCAGCGGCAGCGTCAGCTCCCGCGTCCGGGTGCGCTTGGGCCTGAACGCGCGCAGCACCTCCCGCGCGGGGGCGCCCGGGCGCGGCCATCCCGCCGCCGCCTCGATCACCGCGGGCACGTCCAGTCCCAGCTGGACGGCGACGGCCGTGGGGTGGTGCAGACCGGCCAGGTCCGTGATCGCGTGCACACCCCGGCCGCGGAAGGCGGACGCCTTGGCGGGCGTGATTCCCGGCACCAGGGTGATGTCCCCGGCACGCGTCATGGCGTCCATGCACACCCGGCGCCAGCCGCAGCCGGGGCAGCGTGAGGCGTCGTACTGGGGGAGCGCCAGCGAGGGCAGGCCCGGCGCGGCGCGGCGCTCATGCTCGCGGCGGACGATCCCCAGGCGGAGAGCGCGCTCCTGGTCGTAGATCTCCAGGGCGCTCATCCGCCGGCGGGCCCCGTCCCGGTCAGGGTGCAGGAACAGCGGCTCGTCGAGCCGGAACCACACCACCCGCAGGCCGCGCCCGATGACGCCGCCCCACACCGCCGCCCCCTCGGGCACCGCCAGGCCGTGGGCCTGGAACATGCGGTGGTAGTGCGCGAGCTGCAGGCAGTCCTGCAGCCGGGCGCTGCCCGTCAGCTCGGTCGGGGCGGCCCGCTCCAGGTACGGCGCGCCCAGAGAGCTCACCGGCCACGGCTTCGGCCTGGCCTCCCCGTCCAGCTCGCGGTGCCACTTGACGTCGATGGGGTACCAGCCGCCACCGTCGGCGCGCACGGCCATGTCGGGCTCACCGGTGAGGTGCTCGCTGGGCACCGGCGCGAGCCGGGCGTTCCACAGCATGCGCACGGCCGGGTCGGCGAAGGCGGCCATGGATCGCGCCTCCCAGTCCCGCTTGGCCGCCGGGTCGGACCGGTCGGCCGGGGAACGGAGGAAGACCACGCCCGGCCGCCCGGAGTGCGCGTCCCTCAGGTGCCGTTCGACCTCGGCCTCGAAGGCGTTGCCCGCGTCGAACAACGCCTGCAGCCCCGGAGCCGGCGGCAGCTTCATGGCCGGGTCGTAGTCGGGGTCGGCGTCCAGGCGGACCTCGTTGGGGCACTGCTTGGCGAAGTATCCGCCGAAGTTGGGCAGCTCATCGGGCTGCCGGCCGCTGGTGTGTCGGTTGTCGGTCATGCCGGGCACCGTCCCGGCCCACCCCCGTACGGCAACGCCGGGCCGCTCCCGTACGGCAACGCCGGGCCGCTCCCGGCCGCGCCGTCCCGGTGCCGCGGGAGCCGGTACGCCCGCGCGGCGTGAGCGGCGGCAACGGCCGCCCACGGAAATAACAACAACCGGACAATGACGCCCTGAAACGCAGAATCTGACCCCTACAGTCCTGTGTCGCGGGAGACGTTCACACGCACCCACGCTCTCCCGCATCCACAGCCTTGTTCCTTTCGCACCATTCGTCTTACGCCGCCCGCCCCGGCGGCGGGCCACGTCAGGAGGCGCACAGGATGCTCCACGACCACAAGGTGCCCGCGGTCCACCCGGCCCCCGGCTCCGGGACCACTGCCCGCCCGCCCCGGTGCGTGCTCCTGCCCGACGCGCAGCGTCGCCCGGCCGTCGCATGCACGCCCGGCGAGGAGAAGGCGGCGCGGGAACGCCTGCGGACGCTCGAGCTGCGCATCCAGGCGCTGCGGGCCGACCTGGCCCGCATCCGCTCCCTGCTCAGCGAGCTGGAGGACCGCGCGGATGCGCTCTGACCGGCCCGCCCGGCCCTCCGCCGCCCCCTCATCCGTCCGGCTCCGCTCGCCGAAGGCGTACACGATGAACCTCACCCTCACGCTGCCGCCGCAGGCCGCGGCTCCGCCCTGCCCGATCTGCCTGCGCAACCTGACCTGGGACGGCACCGAGGACGAGGCCGGGCTGTGCCGCCGCTGCGCCGCGCACCTGGCCCCGCCGGCGTCCCCGGCCACTCCACTCCGGGCCCCCGCTTAGCCGGGCACGCTCCTCTCACATTCCGCCTCACGCGCGGGCGACGGGCTGGGGCGTACGCCCTGAGGGGGCGCCCCGCGCCGCCGAACGGGAGCGGCGGCGCGGGGCGGGGGCGTACCCGGGGTTGGCCGGCTCCCCGTCGCGGTCATGGTCAGGCCGGTCAGGGCAGCGGGCCGCCAGTTTCTGGCGGCGGCCAGAAAAGGGGGAGCCCCACCTGTGGCTGATAACACGATCGACGTCGTAGGCAACCTTGTCGAAGACCCGCAGCTGCGGATCACTCCGGGCGGCACGGCCGTGTGCACGCTGCGCATCGCCTCGTCGTCGCGCCGCTACGACAAGAAGAAGGCCGACTGGGTCGACGGCAAGAAGGGCTTCATCGACGTGGTGGCGTGGGGACTACACGCCGAGTGCCTCGCCGAGTCGCTGACGCGCGGCATGCGCGTCATGGCCCGCGGCGAGATGACGACGGACACCTACGAGACGAGGGAAGGTGAGAAGCGGACCCGCTACGAACTGGCCAACGCCGAGGTCTTCGTCAGCCTCCTCGGCCACGTGGCCGACCTGAGGAAGGCCGGCGACGGCGCGGCCGGCCGGTCCCGCGGCAACGGCAACGCCGGCAGGAAGGGCCGGGGCCGGAACGAGCCCGCCGAACCCGAGGGTCAGCAGGACCCCTGGGCCTACTGACCACGGTGACCGGCTGACATCCGTTCCCGGCTCCCGACGCGGCACCGTCCCGCCGCGAAGGTGTCCCGGCCGGCGCCGGACCGCGGGCGGACCTTCGCCCGCGCCATCCCGCCGCACACCGGTGACGACGACGAACCCCCGGCCACGCCGGGGGTTCGTGCACACCGTACGGACGTACCCGCCACCGAACGCCACGGGCAGGCGGCGCACACGTGCGTACACTCCCCAGGCGGCGGTGGTGATCACAGGCGGCCCTCCCGGACCGCCGCGATCCGCGTCCACCCGCGCCGCATCCGCCACCCGGCAGAAGGAAGAGCGAACATGCACCTGTGGGCCCTGCGCCCCGCACCCGACGGCCCCATCCGCGCTCAGGCGGACCACGTGCCGTCCTTCCAGCTCGACGCCACCAGCCCGCCGCCCCCGCCGGGCCACGCGCCCGGCTGGGCCTGGGCCGCCGGACAGGCCCTGGCGTTCGCCCGTACCTCGGCCTGGCGTGGCCATCTCTTCCACCCCGTGGCACCCGACCTGATCGTGGTGACACCGTCGGCGGCGCGCCCGGCCCCCCAGGAAGCCTGGGCGGCTCTCCTGGCCCGCGGCGCCGCCCACCGGATCCTCGGAGACCTCACCACCCCGCACGCCCTGCTCACCGCCGGCATGCTCCACGCGGACGAGCGGGAGATCCGGGACCTGGCGCAGAACGCCCTCACCGCCGCGATGACCGCGACCGAGGACCTGGCCCGCATCGCCGCGCACACGCCCGACCCCCTCGACGCCGTCACCCGGGCCGTGGCCGAGTCCGTGACCCAGGCCCACCGCCACCTGCTCGGCCCCCGCGCCACCCCCCTCCAGACCCCGCCCCCCGACGGCCTGGCGTTACAGGTCCGCACCCCCTTCCCCCCGGACCTCGACCCGCAGGCCCGCCAGGACTGCGCCCGCCGCCTCGCCCTGCCCTGGCCGTCCGCCGCCCCCGACCGCGTCGGCCCCACCCTCGGCCCCGCCGCCTGGTTCACCCACCTCCAACACCACAACCTGGGCCTATGGACCTTCCCCCACAACAACCACCTCACCACCATCGCCGACCACGCCCCCTAACGACCACCCAGCACGACGACGCACGCCTTCCCCGCGTGCCCAGCGAGCAGACGATGGCGTCCAACATGGGCCCGTCATCGCGGAACCATCCCCGCGAGTGCGGGGAGCACCCGAGACGAGGAGGCCGCGTCGTGAGCCTGACGGGACCATCCCCGCGTGCGCGGGGAGCAGGGTCGGGGGCTCCCTCTTCGTAGAGGGCGAGCGGGCCATCCCCGCGTGCGTGGGGAGCAGATGGCGTGGGACGACCTGAACGAGGTGGCCAAGGGGCCATCCCCGCGTGCACGGGGAGCAGTTCGCGCCCTTCACGACCGTCACCGGCCGCATGGGGCCATCCCCGCGTGCACGGGGAGCAGTTCGCGCCCTTCACGACCGTCACCGGCCGCATGGGGCCATCCCCGCGTGCACGGGGAGCAGCTCAACCTCATCAACAGCGGCAACATCGTGTTGGGGCCATCCCCGCGTGCACGGGGAGCAGCCTCTCGTCGATCATGTGCGTCCTCCGGATGGGGGCCATCCCCGCGTGCACGGGGAGCAGTACGTGCCCGCGCGGATCGCTGCCTCTTGGTCGGGGCCATCCCCGCGTGCGCGGGGAGCAGGCTCGGCGACCTGCGGGTTTGTCAGGGGCTGGCGGCGTTTTCGAGCACTTTTAGCGATCTGGGCATTGGGGTTACTACTTCGCGTTCCGGTTGATAGTCGTCGTTCGGTGGCAAGTTTCCCGCTGGTGGGGCTGCGGGGTGTTCCATTGTGCAGTCCTCTTCTGGATGATCGCGAAGGCTCTCATCGGTGCGAGGTGAGGATGCTCAGTGTCGGCGATACGACCCGTCTGATCATGGTGATTATCAGCGAGCGCTGTGTCGTGTGTCTTCGTCGAGATAGATCAACGCGTCGTCACCGATCCCAGGGGACTCCCGGACTAGGCGGGCCATAGTGGCGTAGGCGCAGGTCGCTGTGTGTTCTCCCACGCAGTGGTTGTGGGCGGGCGGGGGTTTTGGGGGGAATGGGACGTGTCCCCGGCGGGGGTGCCGGGGACACGTGGGTTGGGGATGGGTTCAGGCCTGGGGCGTGGAGTGCTGGGCCCAGGCGTGGATGGTCTGGGCGGTCTCCGGAGTGACGTCGGTGGTGCCGACGTCGGCCGGGTGGATCCAGCGGTGGGCCGTGTGCTCGGCGGACAGCCGTACCGGCTGGTCCGGGGCGGGGACCGCGAAGGTGAGCTGGCGGGCCGTACGGCCTGAGCCGGTGGTGTAGTCGAACGCGGCCACGAAGCCGGGGTCGACGGTCACCGGGCCGGTCCAGCCGATCTCCTCGGCCAGCTCCCGGGCCAGGCCGGTGAGCGGGTCCTCCTGGTCCTCCAGGCCGCCGGAGGGCAGCTCCTCGATGCCGGGCAGGAACTCATCGTCGCCGGCCCGCCGCAGGATGAGGACCCGGCCGCCACTGTGGACGACCGCGCCGACCACGAGCTTGCCGATGCCGTCGCGGCGGGCTTCGTCGATCATCTGCTGCAGGTCGTTCATGAGATCAGGCTACTCCCGGGTGATCGTCTCCAGAGCCCGCTCCAGGGCCCCGATGATGGAGTCACCGTAGGCGCGGCCCGCCTCGTCGTCGACCGCGGGCACCTGGACCCGCACGGTCTGGGCGGCGAGCCGGTCGCTGACCGGGAAGTCGCCGCGGATGCCGGTGTCCTGGTAGGTGGTCACCGGGGAGATCGGCTCGCAGAAGAGCGGGTGGGTGTGCAGGGGCCGCATCGCGTCGCAGTGATCGAACGCGTCGCATCCGCTCGCGCGCAGGGTGGTGAGCAGGTCGTCGCGGGTGAACCCCGCCGCCTCCGGGTCGACGGTGAACACGAAGGCGTAGAAGGTGGCGACCTGCGACCCCGAGACCGGGGTGAGCACCCCGATGCCCGGCCGGTCGGCCAGGACCCGCTCCAGGCGGGCGGCGTGGCGGGCGCGGGTGGCCAGCCAGTCGTCCAGGCGCCGCAGGCAGGACTCGGCGAGGGGCAGGCCCAGGGGGTTGATGCGGTACTTCATGCCCAGCCCCGTCTCGGCGTACCTGTACAGCGGGTTGTCGGGCCGGATCTCGGCCTTGGCCCGCTTGTTGAAGTGGCCCAGCAGGGTCGCCTTCTCGTAGACCTCGCGGCGGGGGGTGGTCATGATGCCGCCCTCGCCGGCGGTGATGGTCTTGTTGCCCTGCAGGCTCCAGCAGGCGGCGTCGGCCAGTTCCCCGACCGAGACGCCGTCGCGGCCGGCGCCGTGGGCGTGCGAGCAGTCCTCGACCAGCGCCAGGTCGTGCTTGTCGCACCACGCGCGCGCGGCGCGGGTGTCCTGCGGCTGCCCCCACATGTGCGTGATCACCAGCGCCTTGGTGCGCCGGGTGATCAGCTCGGTGGCCGCGGCCAGGTCGAGCGCGCCGTCGTCGGTGACGTCGGCCGGCACGGGCAGCGCGCCGAGCAGCGTCAGCGGGGTGGCGGTGGCGAAGAAGGTGTAGTCCTGCACGATCACCTCGTCGCCCGGGCCGATGTCCAGGGCGTAGTAGGCCGAGTGCAGGGCCGCCGTCCCGGAACTGGTCAGCAGCGCCAGGTCGGCGTTGTGACGGGCGGCGAAGGCGTCCTCGAAGCGGGCGATGATGCCGCTGCGGTCGTAGATCGAGATGGCCTCCCGCGACTGCGCGATCAGCGCGGCCTCGATCTCGGGGTCGTTCGCGGACCAGGTCAGGCCGTTCATGAGACCTCCAGGTGAGAGGTGTCCGCCACGAAGGCGGGGCTCTGGTTGTCGAGGCTGGTGTAGGCGGCCTCCGTGAGGGCGACCGCGATCAGTCCCAGCCGGGCGTGCTCGGCGGTGATCCGCCGGTCGGTCAGGGTGGCGGCGTGGTGGCGCAGCATCGCCGACCACGGGTCGGCGACGGAGGTGGACTCCACCGTCTGCGCCAGGCCGACGTGCTCGGGCATCTCGAAGCGGGCCCGGTCGCCGGTCAGGTCGAACCGGCCGTGCTCGGCGACGAGCTCGACGTCGTCGGCCTGCTCGTCGCACCGGGACAGCTCGACCAGGCCGCGGCAGCCGCCGCGGTGGTTCACCGTGATCCAGGCGCGCTCCTCCACGTCCACGGGGGGACGGTGGGCGGGCGGCTCGGGGGTCACGGCGTACACCGAGACTGGATCGGGCGCGATCCGGGCGATCAGGTCGAACGCGTGATAGCCCAGGTCGCAGATCGCTCCGCCGCCCGAGCGGGCCCGGTCGGCGCGCCAGGTGCCGGAGTAGTCGCCGGTCGGGCGCGTGATGCGGATCCGGTAGGACAGCAGACGCCCCCACTCCGGCAACTGGGCCATGGCCTGGCGCAGGAGCGGCCCGTGCGGCCGGTGGGCCATCACGCGCACCCCCGGGTGGGGCAGCGCGGCCAGCTCGGCGGCGTCGGCGAGGGTCAGCGCGTACGGCTTCTCCTTCCACACCGCGACTCCGGCGCGGGCCAGGGCCAGCACCGCGGCCTGGTGCGTGTCGTGCGGCCCGGCCACCAGGGCCACCTCGGGGCGGCCGGCGGCCAGTGCCTCCTCCACGCTCTGGTGGACCGGGACCGGCCCGGGCAGCAGTCCCTCCCCGACCAGTTCGGCGACGCGGTCGCCGGTGGTGGGGGCGGGGTCGACCACGGCGCTGACCCGCAGCGGTGTGCGGGCGGTGCGCAGCGCGCGCAGCAGCCTGGTGGAGCGGTTGCCCAGGCCCACCAGGAGCAGGTGGGGTCCGGCGTTCGTGACGGTCACTTCTTTTGTCCCTCCTCGGAGGATCGGAGGGTCCGGAACGCGGTCCTCGCGTTCCGGACCCCGTTCGCGCACGGACCGTCACGGCCGGCGCTCGTGGCGCAATACCAGCGGGACAGGTGGTACGACAGAGCCTCCCGGTGCCGTGGGGACCGGGAGGCTCGTGATCGCGGGGCGGGGCGGGGCGGGGCGGGGCCGTCAGGTCGCGGGGGCGGGCAGTCCGAGGTGGCCGAACGCCTTGGGGGTGGCGACGCGGCCGCGCGCGGTGCGCTGGGTGAGCCCGGCGCGCATCAAGTAGGGCTCGTGGGCCTCCAGCGTGCGCTCGGTCTCGTTCACCGAGGCCGCCCACGCGGCACCGCCGACGGGGCCGCCGCCGAACTGCACGCACAGGGCGTGCAGCAGGCCGCGGCCCAGGTCGTCCAGCCCCAGCTCGTCGATGCCGAACCGGTCGAGCGCGTCACGCACCAGGGCGTCGTCGGCCGCTGGGCGGCCCTCGACGTGCAGCACGTCCCGCACCAGCCGCAGCCGCTGGTTCAGCACACGGGGGGTGCCGCGCGAGCGGCGGGCCAGGGTCAGCGCCCCCTGATCGGTCAGGTCGAAGCCGAGGCGCCGGGCGTTGGCCGCGGCGATGCCGGCCAGGGCGGCCTCGTCGTAGGGGGCGAGGTGGCCGGCGAAGCCGAACCGGTCGCGCAGCGGCGCCGACAGCAGCCCCATCTGGGTGGTGGCGCCCACCACCGTCATCGGGGGCAGGTCCAGGCGGACGATCTCCGCCGCCGGGCCGTCGCCGACGGTGATGGCGACCCGGCCGTCCTCCATCGCGGCGTACAGGGTCTCCTCGGCGGCGCGGCCCATCCGGTGGATCTCATCGATGAACACCACCGCCGGGCCGGTCACGCCGGTGAGCAGCGTCACCGCGTGCGCCATGGTCTCCAGGCCGGGGCCGAGGGCCGGCACCAGCGGGACGTCCAGCTCGTGGGCGATCACGTGCGCCAGCGTGGTCTTGCCCAGCCCGGGAGGGCCCGCGAGCAGGACGTGGTCGAGCATGCCGCCGCGCGAGCGGGCCGCGGTCAGCAGGACCCGCAGCCGGCCCGTCAGGACGGGCTGGCCGGTGAACTCGCGCAGGGTGCCGGGGCGGAGCGGATCGTTCGTCTGGCGGCTCACGCGGCCCCCTCGCGCAGGACGGCCAGCGCGGCCCGCAGGAGCGTGGTCTGGCCCGCCTCGGGCCCGTGCGCGGCCACCGCCCCGGTGACGGCCCGGCGGGCCTCCTGCTCGGGGAAGCTCATCCGCCGCAGCGCCCCGATCAGCGGCTCGGCGTCGGGCGGCAGCGCCTGCGGGACGCGCGCGGCCCCAGCCTGGGCGAGGCCGGCGGGCACGGGGGTGTTGTCGATGAGGCGCTGCGCGGTCCGCCTGCCGATTCCCTTGGCCCGGGTGAGCGCGTCGGCGTCGCCGGACTGTACGGCGGCCGCCACGCCCTCGGCGGTCAGCTCGGCCAGCAGGGCCAGCGCCGCGGCGGGGCCCACGCCGTCCACCTGCCGCAGCGCCTGGAACATCGCCTCGTCCTGGCGGCGGGCGAAGCCGTACAGGGTGATCGCCGTGTCGCTGACGGTGGTGAGGACGAACAGGCGCACCCGCTGACCGGGTTCCAGCGGCTCGGCGGTGCGGACCCGGTAGCCGACGCCGCCGGCGGTGAGCACCAGGTCCTCGTCGATCACGCGGCCTTCGAGATATCCGATCATCATGTCCCTTCCGGCACCGTCTCTGCCGGGACTGTGCCTTTCCCGGGACTGTGCGCCCGTCGCCGCGCGGGTCACGGTGCCGCGGGGATCGGTGCCGCGGGGATCGGCGCCGTGAGTGGCGGCGCCGCGGGACGGCCGCCGCCCCGGCCCGCCGCCGAGGCCGGGGGAGGGCCGGGGCGGAGGGCCGGGGGAGGGGCGGCGGGGCTCAGCCGAGCTTGTAGCCCACGCCGTTGATGGTCGAGATCAGCCCGGTGGACCCGGCGGCGTCGAGTTTGCCGCGCAGGCGCCGCACGTGCTCGGTCAGCGACTTGGCCGACCCCTGGGTCCCCCACACGCTGCGCAGCAGGTCCTGGCGGCGCACCGCCTTGCCGGCGTTGTTCGCCAGCGCCACCAGCAGCTCGAACTCCAGCGGGGAGAGCGTGACCGGGGACCCGGCGGCGGTCACGGTGCGCGCGTCCACGTCGATGACCAGGTCCTCGACCGTCAGCACCGACGGGCGCGGGGTCAGCCGGGAACGCCTCAGCAGGCTGCGCACCCGGGCCGCCAGCAGGGCGGGGTCGAAGGGTTTGGTCACGTAGTCGTCTCCGCCGAGGTCCAGGCCCAGGCGCTGGTGCGAGGGCTCCGTCTTGGCGGTCAAGAAGATCACCGGGGTCATGTTCCCGGACGAGCGGATGTTGAGCAGCAGGTTGAGCCCGTCCAGCCCCGGCATGTTGATGTCCAAGATCAGCAGGTCGACGGGGCTGCTCCGCACCGTCTTCAGCGCCGTTTCGCCGTCGAGCACGCCGAGTGTCGTGTGGCCTTCGGCGCGCAGCAACGTGCGCACCATGTGGACCAGGTTGACGTCATCATCGGCTATCAGCACCCGGGCAGGGGGTGACGTCAAAGTGTTGAGCACCACTGCTCCCTCGAACGCAGAGAAATCGATCTTGCGCCAGGCGCCGGATACTAACGCATAAAGCAGAGTGAACGCTTACTGGGGCAATAAGCCCTTTGTGTGCCCGACTTGCCCGGGTGACTCGCCCGCCGGTTCGTGAACGCCCCGGGGCCGCCATTCGAACGGCGCGCAGGGGGCGCGTGACCGGTCCGTGACGGGCCGCTGAGCAGGGCGGTAAAAGGCGGGGAAAAGCGCACGGGCGCCAGCGACGCTCATGTTCCGCGGGCTGTCGGCGCGCCGAAACGGCTCACTGGAATCGGTCCGGCCGGGTCGGTGGGAGGGCGCCGCCATTCCCGAATCCGAGCCCCGCCGTCCAGGGCCGGCGGCATGGACGCGCCGACGCGTCCGGCCCGGCCCGATGGCTCATCACCGATCGTGCCGGGCGTGATCAGCGGCGATCGCGCTCGCGTCCCTCTTGATCGCCACCGGACGCGGCCGCGCAAAAGTGGATCAGTAGGTTATGGGGCATGACGCACCCCTTGAAGCCCGATGATCCCGGGCATTTCGGTGAGTACGTTGTGGCGGGCCGGCTCGGCGAGGGCGAGCGGGCGGCGGTCTACCTCGCGCACGACCCCGCCGGTCGTCCCGTGGCCGTCAAGGTCCTGCCGCGCGGTGACGAGGAGGCCCGCGAACGCCTGTCTCGTGAGCTCCCGGCCGTGCGCGAGGTCGCCTCCTTCTGCACGGCCCGCGTGCTGGGCGCGTCCCTGGACGGCCCCCGGCCGTACGTCGTCAGCGAGTACGTGGACGGGCAGTCGCTCGCGGAACGGGTCCGCGGCGGGGGGCCGCTGCACGGCGGCGACCTGGAGCGGGTGTTCGTCGGCACGGCGACGGCCCTGGCCGCGATCCACGCCGCCGGAGTGGCGCACCGCGATTTCAGGCCCGGTAACGTCCTGCTCGCGCCGGACGGCCCGCGCGTGGTCGGCTTCGGCATCGTCTGGCAGCCGGCGGCCGGCACCCTGACCGGGGACGCCACCGGCACCCCGGCGTACCTGGCGCCCGAGCAGGTCCAGGGCCACGAGGCGTCCCCTGCCTCGGACGTGTTCGCCTGGGGCGCCACGATGCTGTTCGCGGCGACCGGCCACTCGCCCTTCGACGCCGAGACCGTCCCCGTGGTGGTCGGCCGCATCCTCAACCACGACCCCGACCTCACCCCGCTCCCTCCCCGTCTGCGTGACGTCGTCGCCGGCGCGCTCGCCAAGGACCCCGGGTCCCGCCCCAGCGCGCGCCAGATCCTGCTGAGCCTGATCGAGTCCACCGCCGCCACCCCGTCCCCGATCCTGGACGCGGCCCGCGCCGCCCTCACCCCGGAGCCGGGGGACGTGCCGGGCGCGAGCCGTACCGGGGACGTCACGGGCACGACCGGCGCACACCGCGCCGGAGAGGCCGCGGGCGTGGCCGGCGTGAGCCGTACCGGGGAGGCCGGGAACCCGGCGGGCGGGATCGGTGCCGCGGGCCCGGCGGGCGGGAGCCGTACGGGATCGAGGTCGCGGGGGTGGCTGATCGGGGCGGCGGTGGCCGGGGCGCTGGTGGCGGCCTCGGGCCTGGTGGTGTGGCTGAACCCGCTCGGCTCCGACGACGCGGGAGGCCAGGCCGCCCCGGGTGCGACCTCCCCGCCCGCCCGGCAGGTCCCGGCGAGCCCGGGCGCGACGGCCGGCGCGGGTACGGGCCAGACGGGCGAACCGCTGGTCACCGACGACTTCGAGCGCGCGGTCCCGGAGGGGTTCGGCGAGGCCGGCAGCGGCGGCGCGTGGGCGGTCGGCAGCCCGCAAGGCACCTACGCGGTGAAGGGCGGATCGGCCCGCATCACCCTGCCCGCCCCCGGAACAGGCGGGAGCGCCCACCTCCCCGCGGTGCGGGAACAGCGGACGGATCTGGCCTTCACCTTCAGCACCGACAAGACGGTGAACGGCTGGCTGTTCGTCACGGCGGTGGGGCGGAAGGTCGCCGGCGCCGGAGCGTACAGCGCCCACCTGACCCTCAATCCGGAGGGCGACGTGGGGCTCCAGCTCATGCGGACCGACCTCAAGAACACCGAGACCCGCATCACCCCCTGGCGGAAGATCCCCGGTCTCACCTCCCGCAGCCCCATCCGAGTCCGCGTCCAGGTGACCGGCACCGGCCCCACCACTCTGCGCGCCAAGGTCTGGCAGGCCGGCACCCCCGAACCCGACTGGCAGGCCGCCACGACCGACACCACCGCCGGCCTCCAGGCGACGGGCATCCCCGGCGTGGGCACCTACCTGTCTCGCAAGACCGTCAACGCCCCGGTGACCCTCATCCTCGACGACCTGGTGATCACCCGCCCGGCCTGACCCCGCCCGGCCTGACCATGCCCGCCCACACGCCGGTCCGCGGGCGGGCCCGGCGGTGTCAGCGCGCCGGTCCTCCGCGACCGGCTCCTGGGCGGCACGGACGATCCCGGGCGGCACGGGGGAGAGGGGCAGGTCCGCGAGGGTGCGGCCGCGGCGGCGGCGCGCACGGTCGAGCCGATGGAACTGGCTGAACACCCGTGCTGGGACCAGGCGTTCGCCGTCGAGGTCCCGCTGTCGCTGACGTCCAAGAGCAACTACCGCCGGCAGAGGTCGGGGCGGAACTGGCGCGATCACCAGGCGTTCGAGCTCGTCGTGCGGGCCCGGCTGCGCCAGGCGCTGCCCGAGGGCTGGGAGCTGGGCGACGCGGACGCCAAGGTGATCGAGCGGCCGAGCGTGGTCATGGCCGTCCTCGGCCAGACCCTGTACGACTCCGGGAACACCCCCAAGGGGGTGGCCGACGCGGCCCAGGGGGTCGTCGTGCACACCGACGCCTCGATCGACGCCACCGTGGCCATCACCCGCCGCGGCGCGGGCGATGGCCGCTTCACCCTCGCGTTCGCGCGCCTGCCGGCGGGGTCGGACCTGGCGGCCAAGGCGGCCGCGGCCGCCGAACTGGCCGTCCGGGCCGCCGCATTCCACGAGGGCCGCCTCGCGCCGTGACGGCCCCCCGGCCTCGCCTGCCGCCACCCGGTGCGGGGCTCCGGGCAGCGGAAGATCCCAGGCTCCTGCGCGGGGCCTGGGATCTGGCGTGTGTCGGCGGGGGAGGGGCCGCGGGGGCGGCCGGTCAGGCCACGGCGCGGAAGACCGGCAGCTTCTTGAGCTTCCAGACGCCATCGGCCTGAACCCACACCACCTCGGCCTGGGCGGCCGGGCCCGCCTTCTTGTCCGGCGCGGTCAGCGCCCAGATCTGCAGCGCCGTCCCGTCCGGGCGGCCCACCAGCCCGCTGGCCTGGATCTGCCGGCCGCTGTCGTGCCACTGCTTGAGCACGGCCGCCCACTGCTGGCGGACCTGGTCCGAGCCGGGGTCGGCGACCACCTGTGAGACGCGGGCCACGTCCCCGGACCGCAGCTCGGCCAGGATCCGCTCGATGTCGGCCCAGCTGGGGATGGGGTAGCCGGGCGTCAGGGGCGCGGCGGGCTCCACCGGCGGCTGCGAGGCGGCGGGCGGCGCCGGCGCGGACGTGGCCGGCGGCTTGGGCGGCGCCGGGGGCTCCTCGCCGCCGGAGTTCAGCGCGGCCACGCCGAGGACGGCGGCCAGGGCGAGGCCGCCGCCGAGCATCGCCATGGTCTTCTTGGGGACGTCGGGCAGGCTGAGCCGCGAGGACGGCGACGCGGCCGGCGCGGCGGCGTCCTGCGGCGCGGCGTCCGGCTCCTCGGCGGGGGGCTGTTCGATCGTGGCCGGCCACATCGGGGCCGCCGTGCCACGGAACGCCGCCGGATCGGTGGCCACCGGCGTCTCCCCGGGGCGCCCGCGCCCCCATTGCCGGCCCGGATCGGAGGAGGGGTCGTACAGCCACACGTAGCCGTCGGCGTCGGTGGCGTGGACCTCCCAGATCCGCTGCAGCGCCGCGGCGTAGTCCAGCTCGCCGGCCCGCACCTGCGCCTCGAGCCGGGCCCACTGGTCCTGAATGTTTTGCAGTTGCGGAGGTAGTGACATGTCGCTCCAAGCGCCTCCAGTGACGCGCACCGGTGCGCGCCGATGAGGAAATGACGCCGCCTACCGTTCGCGGCGGCCCCGGCACGGCACGGACCTCGCGCCGCCGGGTCCGCCCTCGCGCTGCCGGATCCGGGGGCACCCGCACCGTCCTGCTCATGACTCCGCCATCCGCCGCGCCCCTCACTCCGGGGCAGCGGGCCGTGCTCGGTTCCCGCCCGCAGCCGCCAGACCGCCCCGATCCCGGGCCCGCACCGGGCGGCCCCGCCGTACCCCTTGGTGATGAGCAGGTGCGCGCCTGGTCCGACGCCCAGCTGCGGGAGGTCGCCGAGCTCGTCCGCGCCGAGCAGGTCCGCCGGGCCGTCCTCAGCGCCGACCCCGAGGCGCTGTGCGAGGCCGCGTTCGCCGACGCCTTCACCCATCGCGGGATCGCGGGGCAGCCGTACCTCGCCGGCGGCATCCTGGTCTGCCCGGGCTCCATCCGCCGGCGCTCGGCCACCTCGCACGACTGCGTGTTCGCCCACGTGGACGACCACTGGTGCTGGGAGCATCCCGACGTGCTGCTGGACGAGGTGCGCAAGCTCCCCGACAAAGGCAAGGAGCACCAGCGGTCGGTCACCCTCATCCCGGTGGCGGACGGGCAGAAGGTCGACGTGATCGCCGGCCGGATGACCCAGGGAGCGCACAGGGCGACCTCCGTCACCAGCTACCAGGTGGACGGCGACCGGCTGAAACTCGTCCAGGCCCGGACCCCCAGGTCCGCGCACGGCCGGGGACGGTGAACCGCGGGGCCGGCCAGGCCGGCCCCGCGGTGTCCGAGTGGACTCACTCCTCGCGGGCGGCCCGGGCGACGCATTCGCCCAGCGTGCCCGTGCCCTGGCGGATCAGCCCGTCCAGCACCGCCCACGGCCGTGCGGTCTCTCCCAGCGCCCGGCGGAGCCCGCCGGCCAGCTCGGCCAGCCGCGACTCCCGCAGCTCACCCCTGCAGTCCCGCACGGCCGTCAACGCCTCCCGCGCGGGCAGATGGCAGACCAGGTCGTAGGCGCCCACGCGCGGTGTCTCGGCCAGCAGCTTGGCCGCCACGGCCGCCCGGCGGTCCGGGTCGTGCCGCGCCGCGGAGAACAGCTCGGCGAGCTCGTCCGGCGTCACCACCAGATCCCGGCTCAGCGGCTCGTCCAGGTAGGCCAGGAGGGCCATGGCGGTGAACAGCGGGGTCCGGTCGGGGCGGGCGAGCAGCACGGCGCAGCCCGCCGGCGACAGCCGCCGGCGCGCCGCCGCGGCCGTCAGGTCCCGCCAGGGCAGTTCCCGCTGCCGCAGGGCCCACAGCTCGTCGGGGAACGGCAGCAGCCGCGCCTCGTCCAGCGGGTGCTCGGCGAGCGGGCCGAGCGCGGACAGCTCCCGGCGCAGATGGCTCAGGGCCGCGTCCTCGCCCGCCGAGCGGGCCAGCGCCACGGCCCCGGTGAGCAGCGTGTGGCAGGGGTCGCGCCATCCCCCGCGGGCCATGACCTGTTCGACCGGCAGCCGGGGCGGGTGGATGACGGCCCGCAGGAGCGCGATCTGGCGGGCCTGGCTGAGCTCGGCCACGTGGTTCAGGGCCCGCGGCACCAGCCGGGAGTCGCGGGACCTGGCGCACCACAGCGCGAACTCGGGCTTGTCGAGGTCCCGGTGCAGCGCCGCGGGAACGCCCCGGATCAGGGGCGAGGCGCCCTCGATGATGCGGCGCTTGACCGCGCCCGGGACGACCGGGTTGGCGAACAGGCGGCACCGGACGGCGTCGTCTCCCACGATGAACAGACGTTCGGCGACGTCCGGCGGCAGGCTGCGGTTCTCGGCCAGGGACCGTCGCCGGGCCGGGCTGCCGTCCGCGGCCAGGGCGCGCACGGCGTCGGCCGGCAGATCGGCGCGCTGGGCGAGCTGCCACAGCACCGCCTCCTCGTCCCGGGACAGGGCCGCCGCCAGCACCTCAGGCGGCAGCGCCCCCTCGGCCTGGGAACCGATGAGCCGCGCGCACATGTCCACGTCGGTCGTGCGGATGATCTCGGCCTGCGCGGCGGGCGGAAGCAGCCGGTACACCTCGGCCGCGGCCTGCTGCTCCCGCGCTGACAGGCCCGTGCTGTTGACCATGTCCTCTCCTGTTGTCCGGCCTGAGGGGAACCGTCCGTACGGCAGGCCTCAGGCAACAGGCGGGCCCACGGGGCACGGGCGGCCGGACCGCGCCGAGGGCAGCGCCGCCCGCGCACGGGCGGGCGGGCGGCGGGTTTGCGGTTCGGCGCTGGGCGGGGGAGACCGGCCCCGTCCAGCGCGGGGCCGCCTCAGCGGACGCGAGGGTGCCGGGAGTGGCCGACCGGGCGCGGCGCGGAACACCGGACCGCCCGGTCAGCCAGGCGTCGTGGCGCCCGCCGCCCGCCGCGGATGGAGCGAGGCGCCGACCGGTTCCCCGGCCAGGCCGCGGAGGAGCACTTCCCGCTCTCCCCGCCGGGGCCGGGCCCCGGCGGGGTGGCCGGGCCTGGTGATGACAGAGCCCCTCCCGCGCGCCCTCCCCAGAGCACCATGAACGCGCGCCGTTCCGTCGCGCCGATGGGCCCTGGCGAGGCCACCGCGGTCCTGGCCCGCGGTGGCGGTGGCCGGCTCAGGCCGGGTGCAAATGTGTGAAGCGGTCATGCCGGGCATGCGCGAGGAAGACGACGCCGGACGGAAGGCGGCGGTCACGCAGGCGGCCGCGCGGGGTGGCGGCGGGGGGAAACGATGACGGCATCGTCCGGGACGGCGCCGGCCGGCGGCGTACGCGCACGTGCTCGTCTGGCGTGGGCGTGAGAAGGGCAGGCGCCGCTGACCGGAGGGGGCCGGGGCGCCGGCCGAGCCGTGGGGCGGGCGGAGAAGCGCGGCTGGGCGGTCAGGGAGGTGTGGGGGGACGGTCTGGGCGGTCTGGCCCGTGAACGGGGGCGCGGTCCGGTCGCGGGCGACCGGAAGGCGGACGCCGGGCCGGGCGGGGGCGGGCCGGGGCGGGCGGGGACGGTGCTGCGGCATCCGGGCGGACCGGCATGATGAGCGTGGCCACGGGAGAAGGGATCGCATCGTGGATGTGGAGGAGATGGTCCGGGCGGGACGGGCGACCGTGCGGGAGACCCGGTACGCGGGCGTGTACGAGGGCGGGGAGTGGGCGTGCTTCCCCTGCCCCGCCGGGGAGGTGCCGGGCGAGGCGTTCGGCTCCGACGTGGTGGCGTCGGCGTGGTGGGCGGAGAACGGGTCCCGCGTCGGCGTGGGGGACACCCCCGAGGCGGCCATGGGCGACCTGGCCTCGCGCCTGACCGGCGGTTCGTGACCGGGACGAGCAGGCCGAAGATGTGACGGGCAGACCCCGCGGGCCCCCGGCGTGACGTCCGGCCCTGCGGGGAACCCCGCCGGGTGATGAAGGGCACGTGTCCTTGGTCGGCATCCCGACCCCCCAACGGTGTGCGAATGCAACGTACACACCAAACAGGGAGGAACTGTGCCCACCATCGTCGACGGCGTCCACGTCCGCGAGACCACCGACCCCGTGGAACCGCTCCACCCCGACAACGCCGCGATGGTCGTCCGGATCTGGGCGCGCGGCGCCGGACTGGACCCGGACACGATCGTCTACACCAAGACCGACCAGGACGGCTTCACCGTCACCGAGCGGGACGGCAAGGTGCACCTGTCGTGCCGGCCCGAGCTCCTCACCACCTCGAACCGGCCCGGCATCGCCCAGCGCCTGCTGGACGAGCTCCGCCCCTACGCCCCGCAGGAGGTGGCGGCGTGATGGTGGCCGAGTCCTTCCTCGCCCACCTGGTGGGCGACTACGTCCTGCAGTCCGAGTGGATGGCCACCCAGAAGTTCAGGCGGTGGTGGCCGGCCATCGTGCACGGCCTGATGTACTCGCTGCCGTTCCTGCTGATCACCCAGTCGCCGTGGGCGCTGCTGGTGATCGGCGGCACCCACGCCGTACTGGACCACTACCGCGTGGCCAAGCACGTGATCCGGGTGAAGAACAACTTGCTGGCTCCCCCCTCCTACCGGAGGGAGCAGGCCGGCGCCCCGGAACCGCCGCCGACGCCCGAGTGGCTGGTCATCGTGGTGGACAACACGATGCACCTCGTCATCAACTACGCGGCCCTGACCTGGCTGGGCTGACCCCGGCCGAAGCGGCGCCCGTCACCGGAGGGTGGGTCCACGGACCCACCCTCCCTCGTCATGCCCCGGCCGCACGAAGGGCTGGAGCCGCGACGAGACCGCACGGCGACGAATCGCGCGCGGAAGCCTTGTGCGCCGCAGCGGCGCCGTCAGCGTCGGGAACAGCAGGCCCGCGAACGGAACGCGCGTGGCCCGGAGACAGCCGTCTGCACGAGAAGGGAACCCCATGAGCGAGGTAACCAGACGGGACATCGAGCGCACCCTGCATTCCATCATCGCCCGCGAGACGCGCCGCCCCGCCTCGGCGATCTACAACAATCTGGACCTGGAGGAGCTGGGCGTCCAGGGCCAGATCGCCGACAAGGTCTCGCGGGAGATCGAGAGGAGCCTGGAGGTGCGGATGCGCCAGGGCGACGTCGAACGCGCCCGCACGGTCGGCGACCTGGTGACCGAGGTCGAGCGACAACTACGCCGCCGCCGCTGACCCCCGCCCTCGAAGCGAAGCCCCGGGCAGAACGCCTGGGGCTTCGGCCGTCCGCGCACCAGGATCAGAGACCGGCCCCCGACCCGGCAGGCAGTAGGCTGGGAAGCATGACGGCGCAGCCCGTGCACTCCGCGGACCCCGACCCTGACGACATCGGGGCCATGCTCTCCGGTGACGACCGTGCCCGCTTCTGGGCCGAGTATCACCGGGCCGTCGACGCCGCCCATGAGCCGTGGGGGTACCGGAAGCTGCGCGCCATGCTGGCCGAGTGGCGGCTGTACGCGATCGCCGCGGCTCAGCCGGACTACGCCGCACGCGCCCAGGCGGCGATCACCGGTGAGGGGTTCGTGGACGAGGCCGAGGCCGCGCGCGTGACGCGCTGGCCGACCTCCCGGTGAGCTACCGCGTCGAGTTCCACACGGCCGCGCTGGCGCAGATGGGCGGGCTGCCCGACGCCGCGCTGGACGCGCTGGTGTCCCGGGTCGCCGACCTGCTGGAGCGGCCGTGGGACGCGCGGGTGATCGCCGACGACCGGCGCTTCCGCCGCACGACCTTCGGCGACGGGCGCGGCCTGGTGTCGTTCTACCTGGATGAGACGGCGCAGGTGCTGCGGATCTTCGACGTGACCTGGGCCGGCTGACTCCGGGAGAGGGAGCCCACCCGGCCCGGGACGCCGGGGAGGGCACGATGAGCATCGCGACCGACCAGCGGGGCCGGCGGGCGACGCGTCATCGCCGCTGACCCGCGCTCACCGTAGTGAAGCCCCAGGCGTCGTGCCTGGGGCTTCAGCGTTCGCCGTACCACGCGCGAGGCATGTCCGGGCGTGGCGGTCTGGCGGCCGGGGGATCGGCGTCAGAATGGGTCATCCGCGGGAGCCGGGTCGGTGGCGGCCGCCGACTCGCCGGGGAACAGCAGCGCGACCGCCCGGCCGACGGCCTGGCCGGGCCGTACGCCCATGGTGGCCAGCAGCTGCAGCAGGTCCCGCATCAGATACAGCGCGGGCGTCTCCTCGGGCGACTGGTCGAACCAGCCCTCGGCGGCGGCCGGGACCAGGTCCATGTACTCCTGCACGATCCGCCGGGCGCGCTTGACCGGGTCGATCACGTTGGGCATGTCCTCGCGCCACAGCCCGTCGTACTCGTCGATGGCGATACCGCCTCCTCGTCCTCGGGCCGGGTTTCACCGCCGACCGTGCGGGCCGCGGCCGTTCCCGCACGGCTCGGGCCGGCGCGCAGGAGGCGCCGGCGGCGCAGCCGGTTGCCGCGCGGCGGGCGCCGTCGACGGTGGCGCCGCACCACCGAAACGAAAGGAAGGGCAGCGCATGACCGCTCCTGTGAAGGCCATCGGCGTGGACGTCGACGACACCCTCGGCGCGTACTGGACGGCGTTCCGCGCGTGGCGGCACCGGGTCCACAACGTTCCGCTGGAGCAGATGCCCGCCCCGGCCCGCTGGTCGCTGGCGGAGTCGGGCTGGGGATTCGCGCACGACGGCGAGTACTTCGACGCCCACTGCCAGGCGGTGGAGGACGGGCTGCTGCGGGACCTGCCGCCGCTTCCCGGCGCCCGCGAGGCCCTGCGGGACCTGCGCGAGCGCGGCGTCCAGATCGTCATCGTCACCCACCGGCTCTGCGCCGACCGGCTGAGCCCGGGCCAGGTCCTGGCCGACACGGCGGCCTGGCTGGAGGAGCACGATCTGGCGTTCGACCAGATCTGCTTCCTGGACGACAAGTCCCGCCTGAACCTGGACCTGTTCTTCGACGACGCGCCGCACAACATCGCCGCGCTGCGCGCGGCCGGGCGCCGGGCCGTCTGCATGGACGCCCCGTACAACGCCGGCCTGCCCGGGCCGCGCGCCCGCTCCTGGGACGAGTGCCACCGCCTCGCCCTGAAGGCCCTGGAGCTGGACGCCTGAGCCCACCGGACGAGCACCCTCCGCGGCCCGAACCGGGGGTGATCGCGTGCCCGGCGGTCTTGCGGCCGGTGGCGCGCCGCCACTGTGAACCTGGCCAACCGACGGAGAGGAAGTTCAGCGTGAACCTGCCTGCTGGTTCCCTGCTGGCGCAGGCGGCCCCCGTGGCCGCGCGCGCCGGCGCCGCCGCCCGCTCGCGCGCGGTGACCGCCGCGGGCCTGGCCCGCACCGGCGGGGCGCGCGCCCTGCGCCTCATCGGCGAGCGCCCCAAGTCCGCCGTGGCGGTGGCGGCCGCCGTGCCGCTGCTGGCCGCCGCGGTGACGTTCTGGGTCATGGAGCGCCAGATCCGCCGCATCTACGCCGACGCCGACCTGCTGGGCGGCCTGGCGCGCGCCTACGCCCAGGAGTCCGCCCCGCCGGACCCGTACGACGAGGACGCATCCACCTCTGAATGACCTCCCCGTGAGGACAGCCCCGGGCCACATCGGCCCGGGGCTATTGCGCGGCCCGGACGAGCCCGGCTGGGACGACCGATGGGACGACCGACTCCGGCGGGCCGGCCCCGTTCGGCGCGGGCGGCGTGCTCAGCGGGGTCGTGACCTGGCGCGTTGAGCGGTGTACGCCCGGGCGATCAGCGCGGCGTCTTCGCCTACCCAGCCGAGCAGGGCCGAGCCGCGGCAGCGCTGGAAGGGCAGGCCGATATAGGTGAGGCCGGGCATCGGGCTGATCCCGCCGGTGTGGCGGGGCCGCCCGTCGTCGGTCAGGGCGCCGGGGATGCGCAGCCAGCGGTAGTCGGGGCGGTAGCCGGTCGCCCAGATCACGCTTCGCGGGGCGAGGGCCTGGCCGGAGGCGGTGCGCAGCAGCGGGCCGTCGGCCGTGGTATCGGTCGCGGTGATGCGGTCGACGATGCGCACGCCTATCCGGCGCAGGCCACGCGGGCCCAGGCCGATGAGGGGGTCGCGGTCGCGGATACGGCGGCCGAGCCGGCTGGTGACCGGCGCGCGGACCAGGCCGAGCGCCTGCAGCCAGGTGAAGATGTCGGTGCCGGCGATGCGCTGCGGCAGGACCGGTTGCCGCGCGCCGAGGGCGAGGGTGACGGGCCGGGTCGCGGCGAGTTCGGCGGCGATCTGCACGCCGGAGTTCCCGCCGCCGACCACCAGGACGGGGCCGTCGGGCAGCTGGTCGGGGTTGCGGTAGTCGGCGCTGTGCAGGGCGGCGATCCCGGACGGGAGCGGCAGGTCGGGGATACGGGGCTGCTGGAAGGGCCCGGTGGCGACCACGACGCCGTCACCGGTGTGGATGCCGGTGCCGGTGACCGCCTCGAAGCCGGCGTCGCCGGTACGGCGCAGCTCGGTCACGGTGGTGCCGAGCTGGACCGGCAGATCGAAGCGGGCCGCGTACGCCTGCAGGTAGTCGGCCACCTCATCCTTGCCCGGGTAACGGTCGCCGCCGGGCAGGGGCATGCCGGGCAGCCCGCTCAACCGGGCGGGGGTGAACAGGCGCAGGGAGTCCCAGCGGCGCCGCCAGGACTCGCCCAGCCGCGGATGGGCTTCCAGCAGCAGCACGTCATGGCCGGCCAGGCGCAGCTCGCGGCCTGCCGCGAGCCCGGCCTGCCCGGCGCCGATCACGAGAATCATGAGAACCCAGCCTGGCCGAGCCCATGGCGGCGGGCTTGAACGAACCTGCTATGTCAGCCACCGTGAGCCACCGTCAGCCACTGGACGCCGGCGGCCAGGGTGGAGGGGGCCTGGCCCATCATCCGGCGGACCACCCGGGTCAGGTGAGCGGCGTCGGCGAACCCGGCCGCGTGCGCGGCCTCGGTCAGCGTGGCCCCATCGGCCAGCGGCGACAGCGCCATCCGGAGCCGCATCCACAGCACATAGGGCCGGAACGGCAGCCCGAGCTGGCTGGTGAACAGGTGGGAGAGCCTGCTGTCGGACAGGTGCACGGCGCGGGCCACCTCGGCGAGCCGGACGCGGGCGGGCAGCAGGGAGTCGATGACCTGGGTGGCGTGGATCAGCGCGGGATGGCGGGGACACGCCGGGGCCGCCCCGGTCAGCCGGTCGGCCAGAGCATGCAGCGTGGGCAGGTCCCAGACGGCGGGAACGTCCAACTCAACGGCCCAGCCGGCCGCCGACCGGAGACGGGGGTGAGCACGCACGGGCCCGGCCTGGGCCGGGTCGATGAGGGCCAGCAGTCCGCCGGACGCGCCGCGCACGATGGCATGGGGCGTGTTCGCCGGGATGAACGCGGCCGTCATGGCATGCTCGGCGCCGTCGGCGTCCCGCAAGACGAGTCCGTCGCCGATCAGGAGCTGGGCGGCATGGTGGGCGTGCAGGTCGGCGGCGCCGATCTGGCCGCCGTAGTAGAGCCGGCCCGGCGTGATCGCCGCCCAGCCCTGCCAGCGGGCCGCCGGGTGCGCAGGATCGGTCGCCGGCGCTGGCGGGCGGCTGGCCGGCACGGCGTGGGGCGCCGCCGGCGGGTTCGCAGACTGTGCGTCCTGGGGGGACGCGGCCCGGCGCCGTACCGCAGACGGCACGCTGTTGCCGATCACCGGGCCGGACGCTTCGCGGCGGTCACGCTGCTGGACGCCCGCTCGGCCGTCCGGCCTCGGCCTCCCCGGCCGGCAGCCGCAACGGTGGGGCCTTCATCGCTCGGGGTGTCCTTCCTGGCGGCGTGCGCCGCTGACGTGGGGTGGTGGTGCCGGGTGCGGTGGTGCCGGCGCGCTGGGCGACGCCGAGCAGGTGGCCTCCCGCTCGCCGTCGGGCCCGGCGCTGGGAACCGGTGGGGTGCGCTCCGCCCTTCCAGAGGTGCCGGAGTACTGATCGGGGCTGGCCAGGGCGCAGCCTGGCGCGCATGGGCGGGGCTGTGGGCGCCGACGCCGCGCTCCGGACGCGGTTTCCCCCGGCTGCGCGGGCGGCGGCCGCCCTCGGTTGAGCGGTCAGCCCAGAGCGCTCACCGCGGCATACAGGCCGGCGGTCAGGGCCGCGCCGATCGAGCAGATGACGATGCCCTTGGCGAAGGCGCGCACGTGGAAGCCGAGGTCACGGTACTCGGGCATGTCCTCGGTGCCGGGCAGCACGACCAGGGCGGGCCGCCAGGTGACCACGATGAGCCAGTCCAGGACGACCAGGTCGAACAGGTTGAAGGTCTGCAGGATGATCCAGGCGTAGACGAATACGGCGAGCACCCCGGCGCCGGGGGCGAGCCTGGCCAGGTGGGTCAGCGCGAGGGCCAGGATGGCCACCACGCCGAGGGCGACGATGATGGTCGCCGCGCGGGCCACGCGTTGCCCGCGCGGGCTTTTCGCGCCGTAGCGGTCGCGGATGGCCGGCGGATAGTCCTGCGCCAAGAAGTCGCGGGCGGCCAGCGCGCCGCCGAACAGGACGGCGGTGAACAGGGCGCTGACCGCCAGCCCGTAGACCAGCCCCCACCCGGCCAACGCCATCCACGGAATCGCTTGCTCCACCGGCATGCTCCTTGTGCTGGTAAGGGTTGCGGGTCAGGCGGCCTGAAAGGGGGCGGCCAGATCGTCGGGGACGGGCAGGTCGATCGCGCTCATGCCACCGCATCGCCGGTGGGTTGCTCGACGTCCGGGCGGACGGCGCCAGGGACGGCACTGGCGGCGGCACTGGGGGCGGCTCTGGGGGTGGGGCGGAGCACCACGGCGTGGCCGGTGGCGGCCAGCAGCTGCTCGGCGGAGGCGAGCAGGTCCATCAGCTCGGGCCGGGTCAGGCTGTAGAAGGACTGGCGGCCTTCGGCGCGGTAGTCGACCAGGTCGCAGTCGCGCAGGCAGGCCAGGTGCTTGGAGACGGTGGACTGGGCCAGGCCGAGTTCGGCGACCAGGTCCACCACGCGGGCCTCGCCGCGGGCCAGCCGTCGCACGATGCGCAGCCGGTTCTCATCGGCCAGGGAGCGGAAGAGCGCGGCCGCCGGAGGGACACCGGCGGCGATGTCGGCGCTGACGCACGAGCCAGCCTCACTATCAATCGCCACATGGCGATGATAGCCCGATATCGCCATGTCATGGCAAGAGGGGGGTGTTGTCCGGCGTCTGGAACCTGCGGAAGTCGAGCCGCAGCGGCACCGCCGCCACCTTGCACCCGAATCTGGCGGCGGAACGGGTGCGCCTGCTCACCGGCCCGGAGACCGACCCCCGGCACGCGCAACTGCTGCTGCCCACCGGCAGGACTCACCGGTGGCGGTCGCTCCAGCGGCGCGGGCTCACCGAGCCCCTGGGCGCGCAGCTGTGGCACGCGTGCAACCGGCGCCCCGGGAAGACCCCACGCGCATCACCCCCATCCGGGCGATGGGGGTGATCGTCCTGCGCACGCATCGGCCGCTCCTTCATCCCTCATTCGATGCCGTGGGACGCGTGCCGCGCCCAGCGCCGGTGATGGGGCCGACCGTCGGCGCGGGCATTGCGGGGGCCCGCGATCGGCCGCGCGGCTGGGCGGGTGAGCCGCGGCGTTGACGGTCGGGCGCGTCGTCAACCCAACGAAAGGACTGATCGGACGTGGCCCCCAGATTGCGCCGCTTCGAGGACGCCATCACCGCAGCCGACGCCTTCATCCGGGCCGGTACGCTGCCGCCGCGCCTGCACGAGGCGATCCTGCGCGACCACCCGCGGTACGCCACCGCCCTGGCGCTGGCCCCCAACCTGGACCGCGGCGCGTGGGAGCACCTCATGAGCGGGCCGCTCAAGCCGGACGCGGCCCTGGCCAAGGCCCTGGTGGACCGGCCGCTGGACGACGGGCGGATCCGCCAGGTGCTGCTGGGTGAGACGCGGGCCCAGGTCGTCCAGCAGATGGTGGCCGCGAACGCCGTACCGCCCGAGGCCATCCGGGCCTGGTACGAACGGCAGTCGGCGAAGAAGAACCCCGCCGGCGGCGCCGGCAAGGCCATCGCCAAACTGCTGTGCCTGCGCACCCCCGGCGCGATCCCCGCCGACCTGAAGCGGCCGCTGGCGCTGCTGGCCGGTCCCGAGGCCGTCGTCCACCTGGCGGCACGCTGGCCCGCGCAGATCCTCCCGGACGCGGTGGTGATCGACGCGCTCGCCCAGATCCCGGACTCGGCCGGCCGCAAACCGGTCGCCCGCCTGATGCACGAACGGCCCCAGGCCGTCCGGGCCGTCCTCGCCCGCCCGCAGATCCCGCTCGCGGTGGCGCAGGCGGTCGTGGGCACCCACTGGCTGACCGACGACCTGCTGCCGCGGGTGCTGCGCCTGGACGTGGACGGCGAACGCTTCACCGCGCCCATCCCCGGATGGATGGCGGTCTCGGCGGCGTGGAACCGCGCACTCACCACACAGGCCGCCCGGACGATCTCGGCGGCGGCCGCCGCCGACGCGGCCAGCCCCGCCGGCATGCTGCAGTTCAGGCCGGACACGGACCTGCACCACCACAGCGTCCACGAGGCCGTCGCGGCCCGCGCCGGCGACCCCGGCTACCACGTCCAGGTGCCGTTGAGCGAACTGGACGAGCCGCCGCTGCTGCGCAAGTGCCTGGGCAAGGCCCTGCGCCGGGCCGATGAGGGCGACTCCTGGACCGACCTGCTGGAGCTGATGGCCAACCCCCTCAGCCCCCAGGTGGAAAAGGACATGAACGAGACGTGGCTGCCCGGCACGATCAGCGAACTGGTCCGCTGGTCCTGCGGCTTCACCCGCTGGGGGTACGCCGCCGGCCGCCTGAGCCGGGCCGTCGCCCTGGGCACGGTCAGCGCGGACGACGCCGAGGCGGCGCACCGCCGCCTGGAGGCGGACGAGCCGCGGCCGCCGAACTCTGGTGCCCGCCCGTGGGCTCCGTTCAGCACGCTCACCTGGGAGCTGGCCGACCCCGAGCGGGCGCAGGCCTTCACCGCCCGCGTCGAACGGCTGGCCACCGAACTGGCGGCGGCCCTGCCGGGGCAGCCGGCGGATGCCGAGGACCAGCTGTGGCGGGCGATCCTGCTCCTGGCGCCGACCTTCGAAGGCGGCCTAGCCGAACTCCCGGACGTGGCCGCCGCGATGATCCGCTGACCCGGCGCGGTCCCCGCCGCCCGAGCCCCCGCAGCACACAGACCCCAGGCGCACGCCTGGGGTCTGATCCGGTAGACAGCGCAGCCCACATCGGACTGCCCCGGGGCCTTCGCATGAGCCTCGAAGTGGGCATGTGCGCTTCGGTCGTGTCCGCCGGTTCCTCGGCGGCCTGGCGGAACCGCTTCGCTCGCCCCGCCGCCCCCATGGCCTGCGGGTGGTCCTTCTCCATCTGGTCAATCCGGAACGCATTGGCCATCATCCCGGCGCGGGTCAGCCCGGCCAGCTTCACCCCCGGTCATTGCGGTGCAGCCCACCGCCCCCGGAGCCCGGCCCCAGCATGCACGAGGCGCGATCCACCGCCTGCTTCATCCCGGAGCCCGACAGCGTGCGCCCGATGTCACTACCCGCTGGCACGCGCAACTCGAGACCGATGCATCCGCCGTGCTCGTACGCGATCACGCTGCCGATGGCCTGGCGGGAATTTCCGGCCGGCCATGACCAGGACCCCACGTCAAAGCCCCGCGTCCTCCCACGCCGTCCCCGCGGCCTCGCTACGCTCCTGACCCGTGGACGTTCGCACGGCTCAAAAGCTCGTCATGGAGAACAAACACGCCAAGGGCTTCAACGTCACCGACGTACCCTTGGAGGTCTGTCTTCTCCAAGGCGAGATCGCCGAGTTCTTCACCGCCTGGCGCACGAGCGAGGGCGACGCAGCCGAGGAACTGGCCGACGTGGCCCTGTACGTCCTCGGGCTCGCCGGCATCTTGAACATCGACCTCGCCGAGCAGATGGAACAGAAGATCTCCAAGAACGCCGCCCGCGTCTACGAGAGAGGCGCCAACGGGGTGATGTACAAGACAACCCCGGAGCAGACCTCCGCCGAGCACTGAACATGCCCATCGCCTACGCGGTCTGCTGTGCCACCCCTCCCACCTTCCTGACTCGCGGCCTCGTCACGACCGCCCACTGAACGGAGAACCCCCGCACGATCACCACGATCATGCGGGGGTCTGTGTTGAGCCGCTTGCGGGCCCGTCTCACCTCACTGGCAGGGGCCGGGGGTCAGCGGCGTGTCTCGCCGCGCGATCTTGGCGGCGCGGCCCTGGAGGGGCAGCAGTGCCCACTCCAGCTCCGCCGTGTCGATCGGCATCGTGAGGTCCACCGCCAGCATTGGCTGGCCCTGCTTGTCCAACCGCAGCTCCGGCCACGGCACCTCGTCCTTGATGACGGGCACCGGGAAGGGGTACTCCGGGAGGAGACGCCCGATGATGGCGGTCAGGTCGCCCAGGACGAACTGCTCCGCCGCGGGCGGCACCTGGCCCGCCGGGCCGTTGACCTCGTACTCCACGTCGTCGTCGGTCCAGTAGAACACGTGCCTCGCCTCCACTTGATTTGGACTGCGTCAGCCGCCGACCGTGGGCGCGCCGCCGCCGCGTGCACCTGTTGGCGCACGGGAACGGCGGCGGACGGTGCCGGCCGTGGGGGAGGCGCCCGCACGCGCACCCGCGGGTGCGCCTCGTCCGCACAGGAGTCGCCCACGTGGCCGCAGCCTCTGCCCCGATCGCCCCGATGGCCCCGATCGCCCCGATCGCCTCGGTGACGCTCGACGCCGACCCCGATGACCGCGCCCCCGATCAGCGCACCCCAGGCCCTGTGGCCGCCGATCATCGCGGCGCTCCCCATCCCGCCCGGCGCTGCCTCGTCCTGGACACCAGCGCCCTGCTCGCCGACCCGCACGCGTTCACGCGCATGGGCGACGCCGAGGTGGTCATCCCGCTGACGGTGATCGACGAGCTGGACCGCACGCACAAGCACCGCGAGGACGCCCTGGGCGCCCGCGCCCGCAGCGTGCTGCGCGCCATCGACCACTACCGAGCCGAACAGCCGGGCCGCCGCCCCGCCAGGCAGGGGTTCGCCCTCCCCGGCGGCGGCGTCCTGCGGCTGGAACCCCCCGCCCGGCACGCCACCTCCTGGGCCCGGTACGGCCTGTCCGCCGACCTGCCCGGCCACCGCGTCCTCGGCACCGCCCTGGCGCTGGCCCGCACCGGCCGCGACGTGGAACTGATCACCTGCGATGTGGGCATGCGGATCACGGCGGACGCCCTCGGCCTGGCCACCCGCGACCGGCGGCCGGCCACCAGCGCCGCCCCACCCGGCTGGCACACCGTGGACGGCCTGTCGCCCGGTTTCGTCGCCACCCTGCACCGCGCCACAGATCCGGTTGACCCGCTGCGAGCGCTCGGCGGTGGCCGGGCTGGCCACCGCCAAGCTCTGACCCGCCCCGCGCGCTCCGCCGTACCCGGGCCGGCGCGGAGCGTGGGGCCCGGGATTGGTCCCGGGCCCCACACGCGGCCGGCCCGCTCACCTCGCCGCGGACGTGAACTGGACACGCTCAGCGGACACGCCGAACAGGCCGTCCCCGGCGCGGATCCCGGCCAGGTCGACAGTGACCGCGATCTTGTTGCGGGGTTCCCCGGCCGGGTCGTAGCGGTAGACGGCACGGGTGGGGGAGGGCCAGTGCCAGCGCCCGCCGGGCAGGGGCCAGCTGGAGATGACGCTCATGCCCGCCTCGACAGCGGCGCGCTCTCGCACCGGATGGGAGAAGCGCACCTGGATCGGGGTGCCCGGCGCGACGGTGGCGCCCTGCCGCGGCGTGATGGCGAACTTCAGGACCCGCCGGGCGGCTGCCACCGACAGCGGGAGCGCGCCGGTGACCGCGTCACCGGCGGGGGCCAGCGCGGTCGCGGTGATCGTGTACCGGTGCCCGGGGACGAGCCGGGTCACCGGCGTCGTGCTCGCGCGGGGGACCCGGCTGGCGGCCCCTCCGGTGGTGTGGTCGGCGACCAGGACCCGCAGGAGGGTGCCGCGCGTGGTCCGCACCGTCAGGGACGTCCCGGGTTCGATGACGGCGCCCGGGGTCAGGGCCCGACCATCGGCGCCCAGCACCTGAATGCGGGGAGGGCCGGGGGGCGGGCCGGCCCGGCGGGCGGCCGGGGCGGGATCGGCGAGGCATCCGGCGGCCAGGAGCGTGGCCGCGGCGCCCGCCAGCAGACGAGGTTTGCTCATGGCGGCTACCGTGAGCACGGGCCGCCGATCGGCAGGCCGTGGCCCGCCGCGCGAGGCCGCGTCCGTCCCAGGGGACGTCCGTGCGGGCGAAAGCCCCAGGCGCGCGCCTGGGGCTGAAGGGGGCCGCCGGATCAGCTTCCGCTGTGCCGCGGCCCGGTGTCGCCCGTGCCGGGCGGGCGGACGCCGCCGGGGTCGGGGGCGGGCAGCAGGTCCAGCTCGCCCGCCATCGGATCGGCGTTCTTGACCCGGACCCAGATCCGCTGGCCCAGGCTGTGCCGCACGCCGTGCCGGGCCGCGTCCCGCGAGGAGATGAGCCCGGTCAGGCCGTGGCCGTCCAGCCGGACGAGCAGGCCGTTGCCGCTGACCTTGCTGACGCGGCCGCTGAACGTCCCGTCCCCGGCCGCGCCCAGCTCCACGAGCTTGAGCGCGCGGCGCATCTGCGCCTCGGCCGCCGCGGCGCGGGCGGAGGCTCCGGTCAGGTGATGGCATAGGGCCTCCAGCTCTGTGCCCGAGGGAAAGCGGGCCGGGTCGCGTTCGCCGGCCAGGAAGGCGTGCACGATGCGATGCACCGCCATGTCGGCGTAGCGCCGCAGCGGGGAGGTGAAGTGCAGGTAGGCCTGCGAGGCGAGGCCGAAGTGCGGCTCGGGCGCCGGCCGGTAGCGGGCGCGGCCCAGGCGTGACAGCAGCACGTCCCAGATGCCCGCCGCGGCCTTGTCGCCGGGGCTGGCGTCCAGTTGCGCGGCCAGGCCGGCCAGGCCCAGCGGGGTGATCTGGCCACCGAACGCCGGCAGATATCCGGCGGCGCGGCAGAACGCCTCCAGTTCGGCGGTGGCCTCCGGTCCCGGGGCGGGGTGGGTGCGGAACACCCCCGGCATGCCGCGGGCGATCAGCCAGGCGGCCACCGCCTCGTTGGTGGCCACCATCAGCCGCTCGATCAGCAGGTGGGACGCCTCGTGCCGGGACCTGCCACCGTCGGCGTCATGGTCGATCCGCCAGGCCTCCAGCCCGCCCCTGCGGGAGCGGCGCAGCCCGAGCCGCGCCCCGGCGGTGCGCAGCCACCGCAGCGCCTCCACGATCTCGGGGTCGGCCGCCTCCGGGTCGGCCTCGGTGAGGATCCGCGCGGCCACCCCGTAGTTGAGGCGGCGCCGCGAGCGGATCACCGCCGGGTAGATGTCGGTCGCGGTGATGTCCCCGGTCTGGTCGACGCGCATCTCCACCGTCAGCACGTCCCGGTCCTGACCGGGCAGCAGCGACAGCCGGTCCTCGCTCAGCTCCGCCGGCAGCATCGGCCGCGTCCACCCGGGCAGGTAGACGCTGGTGGCGACGTCCCGGGCCTGCTCGTCGAGCACGGATCCGGCGGGGACGTGCGCCGTGACGTCGGCGATGTGCACCAGGACCCGGATGGCGCCGTCCTCGGCGGCCGGAGCCACCGACAGGGCGTCGTCCAGGTCGCGCGAGTGGTCGGCGTCGATCGTGAAGACGGTCAGGTGCCGCAGGTCGCGGCGGCCCTGCGGCGGCCCGGATGCGGGCGCCGCGCCGCCGTACGGCGGGCGGGCCGGTTCGGGCGGCAGCCGCGGAGGGGAGGCGGGGATGCGGTTGCGGACCAGGACGCGGGCGCGCAGCGCCTCGGGCTCGGCCGGGTCGGGCCAGGCGCGCAGGACGCGCGCGGCGGCGTCGTCCTCGGTCAGCTCGGCGATCACGCTGTCGCCCGGGGACGCCGGGCCGAGCAGCGGCCACACGCCGTGCCCCAGGTGCGGATCCACCCGCAGGACGAGCCGGCCGTCCTGCTCCTCGGCCTGCCCGGCCAGCATGCGGGTGCTCCGCCGTACCAGGGTGATGCGGCCGCCCGGGATCCGGTCCCCGCGATCGGGGCTGATCTCGGCGAGCACGGTGTCGCCGTCCAGGAGGTTGGGCGCACCCGGCAGCACGTAGCCGCGGGCGCCGGTGTCGGCGAACTCCACGACGCCGGCGCCGCGCGGGTGCGGGCGGAAGGTGCCGATGACGGGCGTGGGCGGCTGCCGTGAGGCGCCGGCCCGCCGCCGGCCCCGCGTGGGGGCCTTGGTTCGTGAGTGATGTGGATTCCTCATAGCGGCCCTCACCGTCACGGCACCGGCCGGGGCCGCCAGCGACCGGCCCGTCGGCCACGCGTCCACCGGGGCGAGCCGGGCAGCGCGACGACGTCTCCGGCGGCGCTTTCTAGGGGGCGGCCGGACTACGGCGGAAAGGGGCCGCTGCCCGTCCTGCTCGATCCGTGAGCCCCCTGACCGCGGGAGTACCAAACAAGCGCGACGCTCACTCAACCCCCACCCGGCCTCGACCTCCTCGCCCACATCCTGGAACCGCGGGGCGGGAGCGTGACCGGCGCGGCCGGCGCCCCGCCAGGGCAGGCCACTGTGCATCTCTCGCAAGTACCTGCCGGCTGGGGTGACGCCGCCCGCGGTCGATGATCGGCTCGCCGGCCGAGGCGTGCTGCTGGAGGTCTACTCGGCGAAGTCGCCGGCGTGGTCCCGGGCCCAGGTGGCGAACGTGCGGGCAGGGTGGCCGGTGACCCGTTCGACGGTATCGGTGACAGGCACGGGGCGGCCGTCGTAGGCGTGCCAGTAGTCGAGCAGGGCGTCCGCGTAGGGCCCAGGGATGTAATGGGCCATTTCCCGCTTCCATTCCTCGCGGGTGACGTGGTTGACGGTGATCGGCCGGCCGATGGTCGCGGAGAGCTGGTCGATCTGTTCGCTGAAGGTCAGGGTTTGCGGGCCGGTCAGGTGGAGGTGCCTCCCTTGGTGACGTGGGTCGGTGAGCACGGTGAAGGCGGCCTCGGCGATGTCCCGTTCGTGGATGGGGTCGGTGTAGGAGCCCGGGTAGGGCAGGCTCACCGGGCGGCCGGCCTTGATCGGCCAGGCCCAGGCGCCCGCGTTGGCGGCGAAGGAGCCGGGGCGCAGGAACGTGCTGGTGAGCGGCGAGCTCAGCAGGGCGGTCTCGACGTCGAGGTGGGATTTGGCCAGCGGGTCGTCGGCCGCGTGCGGTTCCAGGACGCCGGCGGAAGACAGCAGGACCACGTGCTCGACGCCCGCTGTAGCGGCGGCGTCGATGAACTCGGCGATGTGCGACGCCTCGGCGTACAAGAAGACCTCGCTGACCCCGCGGAGAGCGGCCGGGAAGGTGGCCGGGTTCCTGAGGTTGCAGGTGACGGCTGCGACGCCCTCGGGGACGTGGAGTTCGCCGGGGTTGCTGGAGGCGACGCGCACGGGGTGACCGGCCCGCCGCAGCAGGGTGAGCAGATGGGTGGCGACCGCGCCGCGGCCTCCGGTGATGAGAATCATGGAAATACTCCTTGGGATGGTATGGATGGGCTCGGATCGGCAGAGGGAGGCACGGGGAATGGCCCTCGGCCCGGCGTTGGCCGTTCAGCGCCGTGCAAGGCTCAGTGGACGCGGGCTCCGCGGCGGGGAAGAAGCGGGATGCTCATCGCGCAGGCGGCGGTGATGGCCAAGGTGAGCAGGAGGCACGGCAGAACGCCGCTGGAGGGACCGCTCGGCGTGGCGGTGGCCAGGTAGACGGTCGACACGACGGCGGAGCCGGCCGCGTTGACGATCTGCTGCACCGCGTTGAGGACTCCGCTGGCGCTGCCGGCCTGGGCGGGGTTCACATCGCCGAGCGCGACCGCGAAGACCGCGCCAAAGCAACAGCCCATGCCGAGCCCGGCCACGAACAGGGGAACGGAGATCAGCGGTACCGGAGGGCGCTCTGCGCCGATCACGACGGTCATGCCGATGATGCCCGAGGCGAACAGCAGCACGCCGATCGAGACCACACCGCGGCCGTGGGAGACGATGCGGCTTCTGGCCGTGAAGGAGGCGGCGATGATCCCGACGGATACCGGTGCGGTGACCAGGGCGGCGTGGAACGGGCTCAGGCCAAGGCGCTGCTGCAGGTAGAGCGTCGTCACGTACATGGTGCCGGTGACGGTGCCGAAGAACAGCGCGCCGAAGACCAGACCGGCCACGAAGCCGCGGTTGGTGAACAGTGATCGTTCCAGCAGGGGGCGCCGGGTGCGCGCCTGCTGCCATCCGAACGCGGCCAGCACGACGGCGCCGGCCGTGGTCGCGGTGACGGCGCGGTTCGTCCACTCGCTCGCGCCGCCATCGACCAGTCCGGCGAGGAGCAGTCCGAGGCCCGCCATCAGGGTCAAGGCCGCACCAGGGCGGACACGGACCGAGGCGTCACCGCCGAAGCGAGGGATCGCCTTCCGGCCCACCGCGAGTATCAGGACGCCGAACAGGACGTTGAGGAGGAACACCGATCGCCAGGACAGGCCGAACGGATCGGCCTCGATCAACAGTCCGGCGACCACGGGCCCGCTGATCGAAGACACCGCGATCAGGGGGCCGAACAGGCCGGACACCGTGCCCATCGACTCACGGGGGATCACCCGCATCAGCAGAATGAATCCCTGCGGGATCAGCAGGCCGCCGAACACGCCCTGGCCGGCCCGGGAAGCCACGAGGACGAACGACGTGGTGGCCGTGGCGGCGGTGAGTGAGCACAGGGTGAATCCGGCCAGCCCGATGAGGAACAGCCGACGGCAACCGAACCGGTCTCCCAGCCGGCCGCCGACAATCATCAGGGAGCCCATCGCGAGCGTGTAGCTCGCGCCGAGCCAGGGGACCAGGGACGATGAGGCGCCGAGTTCCCTCACGATGGTGGGGGCGGCCACGTTGGTCACCGTGGTGCTGAGCAGGTCGAGCACATCGGCTGCGACCACGAGCAAGAAGACTGCCCATGCGCGCGGGGAGAAGTTTTTGGACATGGCGAAGCACGCTCTCCGCTGAGAGACCAGACAGCCTTACTGAGGCTGTCGTGCTGGCCGGATGTCCCGACACGCTCACCAAGAAGCGCTGCACCTTACGATCAAGAACGTACCACAATCCCCCGTGGCGCCGACCGGCCCGCGGCCGGCAGCCGCATCGGCTACGCCCGCTGCTCCTCCCTCACCCAGGAACTCCAGTCCCGGCTGGACGCCCTGGGCTGGGCCGGCGCGTGGCCCGTGCGGGCATCGGTACGACGGCAAACGTTTACTGATCATCAATCCAAGATCACCCGGGTGGCCGCCGAAGATCCTTACGTTTGCGGCGTTTGTGCATTCCCCCACCGCACGTGGAAGGACATCCATGCGCATCTCCGCTCGGGCGTTCCTCGTCGCGATGGCGACGGCCGTGGCCGTCGTCAGCGCGAACCTGGCCGCCGTCCCGGCCTCCGCGCACAGCGACGATCCCACCCTGGCCGCCCTCACGAAGGTCGTCCCCCAGATCGTCGAGGAGGCCAAGGCCGTCCCGCCGACCGTGATCCCCGAGGGCGACGTCCAGCGGCCCTTCGCCGCCGCGACCGACCCCGGGCACACGCTCTCGGTGTCGGTCAGCGAGAACGAGGTCGGCATCGGGGTGCCGGACGCCGCCGGCGCCGGCAACCAGGCGCTGCCCGGCCTGGTCACCTACGCCGCCCGGCAGCCCAGCGTCTCCTTCGCCCACCAGCGCACCGGTCAGATCGCCCGGGCGCTGACCGTCATCCACGACGCCTCGGCGCCCACGGAGTACCGCTTCCCGATCTCCGCGCCCGAGGGCAGCATGCTGGAGGTCGAGGAGGACGACGGCACGGTCCTGATCTACAACAACGACTTCTACCTCGCCGAGATCGACCTGCCCTGGGCCAAGGACGCCAACGGCAACCCGGTGCCGACCTCGTACCGGGTGGAGGGCATGACGCTCATCCAGACCGTCAACCACGCGGGCGCCGCCTACCCCGTGGTCGCCGACCCGGCGCTCAAGCTGCAGTGCGAGTGGTGGAAGGCCATGTGCCGGGTGATCTTCTCCAAGAAGCTCACGAACCAGATCTACGGCTCCTGGCTGTACGCCGGGGCGGCCGGCGCGGTCAAGGTGGCCGACGCCGCCTGTGACAAGGCCAAGAACAGCAGGATCAAGCTGGCCTGCAAGGTGATGTTCGCGGCGGGCATCGCCCAGTACATCTACAAGATCCGCGAAGCCGCCAACAAGAAGCAGTGCTTCGCGCTGCGGATCCAGTACCCGGGGCCGATCGTCTGGGGCGAGGTCCGCAAGAAGAGCTGCCAGAGCAAGTAACCCCCGCGTCACTCGACGCCCCCGCCGCGGCCCGGCGGGGGCGTCGCCCTGCCTGCCCATCTCCCGGAGCCCTCCATGCCTGCCTCCCCGCCGCGGGTCCTCGCCGCCGGCCTCGCCCTGCTGCTCCTCCCCCTCGCCGCTCCTCCGGCCGCCGCCACCGCGCGAGTCACCGCGGGGACCACCCCGCCGGCCACCCCGCCGGCCACCCCGGCGGCCACCCCGGCGGCCACCGCGCCGGTCCCCGCGCCCGCCACCGCGGATCCCAGCGGCCCCGCCCAGGCCGCGGCCGCGCCGAGCGCGCCGGACGAGGCGTCCGCGCGGCTGTCGGCCCGCCTGACCGGCACGCGCGTGGAGGTGGCGGCGGCCCGCACCGAGACCACCACCACCTACGCCAACCCCGACGGCACGCTCACCGTCGACGCCTTCGCCGGGCCGATCCGTTACCGCGAGAACGGCGCCTGGAAGCCGGTCGACATCACCCTCACCACCGCCCCCGACGGCCAGGTGGTCCCCAGGGGGCACCACGGCCGGCTGCGGCTGGGCGGCGCCTCCCGGTCGCGCGCGGCCGGCGGCCACACCGACCTGATCACGGTGGGCGAGGGCGCCCAGCGGGTCACGTTGCAGTGGAAGGGCGCGCTGCCGGCCCCGCGCCTGGAGCGCGAGAAGGCGACCTACCCCGGCGTGCTGCCGGGCGCCGACCTGATCGTCGAGGCCACCCGGACGGGCGCCGAGCAGTTCCTGCTGGTCAGGCAGCGCCCGTCCGCGCCGCTGGAGTACACGCTGCGGCTCAGGTCGGCGGGGCTGAAGCCGCGCGCCGCCGCCGGCGGCGGGATCGAGCTGGCCGACGCCGCGGGCAAGGTCGCGATGACCCTGCCGGCCCCGGTGATGTGGGACGCCACCGTCGCGCCCGGCTCCGGCGAGCACACCCGCCGGGCGCCGGTCGCCGTCCGGCTGCGGGGCGATGAGCTGGTGTTCACGCCCGACCCGGCGTTCCTGAACGATCCCGCGACCCGCTACCCGGTCACCGTGGACCCGCCGCTGACCGTGCGGGGCACGTTCGACACGTTCGTGCAGCAGGGGTACGGCACCGACCAGTCCGCCGCCGACGAGCTGAAGATCGGCAACAACGGGGCGGGGCAGGTGGCGCGGTCGTTCATCACCTGGAACACCGCCGGCCTCGCGGGCAAGAAGATCATCTCGGCGACGCTGAACCTGTGGAACCGGCACTCGTGGTCCTGCCTGGCCCGCTCCTGGCAGGTCGGCGCCGCCAACCAGGCCACCACGGCCTCCCGCTGGCCCGGCCCCGACATCGCCACCATCCACGCCACCTCGACCGAGACCAAGGGCAACGGGGACGCGGGCTGTGACGATGGCTGGGTCAAGGCCAACGTCACCTCGCTGGCGCAGCACTGGGCCGACAAGGGATGGACCAGGTCGGGCATGGGCATCAGGGCCAAGGACGAGACCGACAAGTACGGCTGGAAGCGGTTCAACTCCGGCGACGCCGCGGCCAACCTGCCCCACATCTCGGTGACCTACAACTCCTACCCGACCACGCCGGTCTCCACCTGGGTCTCGCCGCACACCGACCACGCCGGCAAGAAGTGGACCAACACCACCACCCCGCAACTGCGCAACCACGTCGGCGACCCCGACGGCGGCACCGTGCGCGGCCTGTTCGACGTCTACGACGGCGGCACGCTGGTCATCGACAACCTGTACGGCGCCTACGTGGCCGGCGGCGGCTTCTCCTCCACCGGCAACGTGCCCGCCGGCAAGCTGGTCAACGGCAGGACCTACACGGTCAGGTCCTGGTCCAACGACGGCTCCCTGACCTCCAAGGCGTACCAGACCTGGTCGTTCACCGTGGACACGGTCAAGCCGGCCGCGCCCAAGATCGCCTCCGCGGACTACCCCGCCGACGGCGGCTGGCACGGCGACGCCGGCCGGGCGGGCACGTTCACCCTGACCCCGGCGAGCGGCGACGCCGCGTGGATCGCCTACCAGCTGGACGGCGGCGCGACCACGAAGCTGGCCACCACCGGGGCGGCGGTCAGCGTCACGGTGACGCCGGCCACGACCGGCGCGCACACGCTCCGCGCGTACACCATCGACAAGGCGGGCAACACCTCCCCGACGACGTCCCACGTCTTCAACGTGGGCTCGGGGACCTCGGTGGCCGCGCTCACCGCCCCGTCCGACGGTCTGCGCGCCACCGGCCGGGTGCCGCTGGCGGTGACGGGCACGGGGTTCACGCAGGCCCGGTTCCAGTTCCGGCGCTCCGACGCCGACGCCTGGGCGGACCTGCCCGTGGCGTACGTGACGGGCGCGGACGGCGCCCCGCTGACCGCCTGGCCGGTAGCCGCCGCGTCCGGCAGGGCCTCGGGGCTGACCTGGGACGCCGCGGCGCACCTGGGCGACGCCGCAGTCCAGGTGCGGGCGGTGGTCTCCGGCACGTCCGCCCCGCCCGCCGAGTCGGACCCGGTGCGGGTCGTGGTCGACCGCCGCGCCACCCGGGCGGCGACGCGCGAGGTCGGCCCCGGCGTGCTCAACCTGCTGACCGGCGACTACCGCCTCCAGACCACGGCCGGCCGACCCTTCGGCCTCACCCTCACCCGCACCGCCTCCTCCCGCCACCCCGGCTGGTCGCTCCCGCTGCCCACGCTCAAGGAGACCTCGCCCACCTCGGTCGAGCTCACCCGCTCCGACGGCTCGCCGGTGCAGTTCACCAAGACCGCGGACGGCTGGAAGCCCGAGCCCGGCGCCGAGCACCTCACCCTCACCGGCGCCTACACGCTCACCGACTCCCGCGGCGAGGTCACCGCCTTCACCAGGCAGGGCGACCTGTACGTCCCCGAGGGCCACGCCTACGACCAGGGCCGGCCGGCCTCGATCACCACGTCGGGGCGCACCCTGGACCTCGGCTACGACGGCGCGGGACGCCTCACCACCGTCTCCCTCAAGGGCACGGTGATCACTGAGTACGCCTACGACGGCGCGGGACGGCTCACCGAGGCGTGGGACCCGCGCCTCGGCCCCGCCCTGAAGACCGTCTACGGGTACGACTCCGCCGGCCGCGTCACCACGCTCACCCCGCCCGGCGAACTGCCGTGGACCTTCGCCTACGAGAGCGACGGCCGGCTGCGCACGGTCACCCGCGCCACGCTCAAGCCCGGCACCGCCGACCAGGTCGCCGGGGAGGCGAAGACCACCGTCGCCTACGGGGTGCCGCTGACCAAGGCGGCGGGCGGCCCGGCCGACATGACCGCCACGCGGGTGGCGTCCTGGGGCCAGACCTCGACGCCCGCGACCGCGACGTCGGTGCAGCCGCCGGGACTCGCCCCCACGGTGACGTACCTGGACGCCTCGGGCAGGGCGGTCAACGTCCTGACGCCCGGCGGGCACCTGTCCGCCACCGACTACGACCGGTCCGGGCACGCCGTACGGACGCTCACCGCCGCGAACCGGGAGCTGTCCCAGCGCGACACCACCGACTTCCGGCTCGCCGAACTCGCCATCACCGGCTACGACGCCGCCGAGCGCGCCGAGCTGCTGTCCACCCGGTCCGTCTTCGACGCGTCCGGGCGGCGCAAGCTGGAGGAGCTGAGCCCGGTCCACATCGTCAACCTGGAGTCCGACGTGGACGACCTGCCCGCCGGGTACGCCATCGGCGCCAGGTCCCGCACGGTCTACACCTACGACGAGGGCCGCCCGGCCGGCGCGGCGGCCCGCGACCTGCCCACCACCGCCACGACCGGCGCGGTGATCGTCGGGCGCGAGTCCCTGCCGGACGCGGACGTCCGCACCACGGCCATCGCCTACGACTGGGCCACCGGACAGCAGGTCACGACGGTCCGCGACCCCGGCGGCACGGCGGTCACCACCAAGGCCGCGGCTCCCGTGCGCTACACCGCGACCGGCGGCGCGCCGTGCGGCGGGCGGCCCGACTGGGCGGGCCTGGTGTGCCAGGACGGCGGCCGCACCTACACCTACGACGCCACCGGCCTGGCCGCCACCGTGACCGAGGGCGGCACCGTCACCACCCTCACGCGCGACGCCGCCGGCCGCCTCACCGCCACCAAGGCCGGCGGGGAGGCCGAGATCGGCCTCGGGTACGACGCCGCGACCGGCCGGCTCACCCAGCGCCGGCGCGGCGAGGAGAAGGTCGTCACGGCCTACGACAGGCTCGGCCGGGTGATCGCCCACACCGACGCCGACGGCGGCCTGACCCGCACCGAGTACGACGACCTCGACCGCCCGGTCAAGGTCACCGACTCCGCCCCCTCCACCAGGACCTACGCCTACGACGCCCGCGTCGAGCCGCGCGGCCTGCCCACCTCGGTGACCGACTCGGTGGCGGGCACGTTCACCGCGCGCTACGACGCCGAGGGGCGCCAGACCGAAGGCGGCCTGCCGGGCGGCCTGCGCCTGCAGACCGGCTACGACGAGCGGGGCCAGGCCTACGCCCGCGTCTACACCCGGGACGGCCTGGAGGGCCCGGTGATGATCGACCAGATCGGCCGGAGCGTCCACGGGCAGGAGGTGCTGCGCCTGCGCACCGACACCATGGCCGAGCGGCAGCTCGCCTATGACAGGGCCGGGCAGCTCGTCTCGGCGCTGGAGATCGCGTTCCCGGTGTGCACCCTGCGCCGCTACGACCACGACGGGACGGGTAACCGGACCCGGCTGGCGGTGCAGTCGTCGCAGGAGGACTGCCCGGCGGCCGACGACTCCGCCGCGACGATCACCACGTACGCCCACGCCGCCGACGGCCGGCTCACCGGCGACGGCTACGACCACGACGCCGCGGGCCGCGTCACGGCGCTGCCCGGCGGGCGCACCTTCGCCTACTCGGCCGACGGCCTGCCGTCCCGGCAGGCCGTCGGCGGGCGCACCCTGACCTGGAAGCGCGACCCGGCCGGCCGCGTCCGGGAGGAGACCACCGAAACGGGCGCCGCCACGATCCACCACTACGGCTCGGACGGCGACCGCCCCTCCTGGACCGCCGCGAACGGCGCGATCGTCCGCACCGTCGCCGGGATCGGCGGCGAACTGGCGGCGCTCACCGGCGCGACCGGTCCGGCCCGTCTCCAGTTGCTCACCCTCGACGGGCATGTGGGCACCGACCTCAACCTCGGCGACGGCCTCGCCACGGTGGTCGGCTACGACGAGTTCGGCGTGGCCTCCCACGCCCGGCGCTACGGCTGGCTCGGCGGCGCGTTCCGGCCCACCACGCCGGACGGCACGGTCCTGGCCGGCGACCGCCTCTACGACCCGGCGCTCGGCCGGTTCCTCCAGCCCCCGTACTGACCACCGGCCCGTCCGTGACCCGCCGCACGGCCCCGCCCGCCGTACGGCGGGTCACACCCCACCGGATCAGCGAGGCGATCGTCTTCCCCGATCGCCGCACGGCCCCCGATCGCCGCACGGCCCCCGCCCGCCGTACGACGGGTCACACGGCGGGCGAGCGCGGCCCCGGCCAGGCGGGCCGGGAGGGGTGGTGATCGTTGTCGGAGGTTCCTGGCACCATGACCGGGTGATCGCGACCGCGCACGACTACACCTGGTTCGACGAGCACTTCAACGCCCTGTCCCAGGGGTACTGCCTCACGCTCGTCCAGGGCATGACCGCGGAGACGCTCCTCGCGCGGCTCCGGGCCACGACCGAGGGGTTCGGCCCGGCGCGGCTCGGCACGCTGCTGGAGACCGCCATGTCGGGGCCGCGGTCCGGCGGGTACTGGGACGGCGCGCTCGTCGGCGCCCTCACCGTCGAGGGGTGGGCGCTGCTGGTCGAGCACACGAGCGGCCTGGGCGCCTCGAGCGAGGTCATCACGGCCCTGTCCGCGGGCGGACGGGTCGTCTCGCATTCCCGCAACGTCGAGCTCGCGGGCCGCTTCTTCTGGGCCGACGACGGCGACCTGCGGCTGGAGTTCGACCCCCTGCTCGCCTACCAGCGCTGGGGCAGCGACCCCGACGCTCTCGCAGGCGTCATGCGGCAGGTGGGCTTCGACCTCACCGAGCCCGACGACGAGGACGACGAGGACCTGGAGGACGAGCTCGACGAGGACCTGGATGGGGACGTCTGCGGCGTCACCCTGTGCCAGGGGGCGACGTTCGCGCTCGCCGAGCACCTCACCGGCGTCCGCCTCACCCCAGAGCTGCTGGAGCGGTCCACCTACCTCGTCGGGCTGGCCCCGGACTCGGCATCCTCCTGGGGGTGAGGTGCGGGCCGCGCCGGGGTGGCGTCTCCGGCGCGGCCCGGGTTCGGGCGGGGCGGTCAGGCGAGGGATACGCCATATACCGCCTTGATGATGTCGGTGGCGACGTTCAGGGTCTTGGGTTCGATGTTGGCGTGGATGACGACGCTTCGGTGGCCGTCGTCGGTGGTGAGCGCGAGGGTGAAGGAGCCGGGGAGGGTGCCGCTGACGCCGCGCACGGTGAGGCCGTCCAGGGCCGCGCTGTCGAACTCGATCACGCCGAGGCCGTACCGGGCGTGCGGCAGCCACCCGGCGCCGTCGGCGTCGACCATGGTCCACATCTCGTGGTGCTGGGGCGGGGGCAGCAGGGTGCCGGTCGCGATCGCCTTCAGGAAACGGGCCAGGTCTTCGGTGGTGGAGACGACGCCGCCGGCGGCCCAGCCCCAGGAGGTGTTGAGCGCGGTGACGTCGGTGGGCGGCCTTTCGTAGTCGATCATCGACGCCCAGTTCTCCGCGGTGAGCGCCGCCGGGTCGACGCCGTCCTTGAGGGCGGTGGTGACGTAGCCCGTGGGATGCGGGCCGGGATAGCCGGTGGCGTCGGCCGGCCGTACGTAGGTCTGGGCAAGGCCGAGCGGGCGGATGACCGCGCGCTCGACTGCGGCGGCGTAGGAGTCGCCGGTGACCTTCTCGATGATCGCGCCGGCCAGGTAGTAGCCGCCGTTGGAGTAGACGAAGCGCTCGCCCGGCCCGGCGACCGGCGGCTGGGACACCGCGAGCCGGATGAGCTCGGAGGGGGTCCAGACGGGAGGCGGCCAGCTGATCATGCTCATCAGCAGTTCCGGCGCCAGGCCGGTGAGGAACAGGCCGCCGGTGTGGTTGAGCAGATGCCGGACGGTGATCTTGTCGCCGTCGTAGCCGCCCGCCTCCATGACTCCGGGCAGCCACGCGCTGACCGGGTCATCGAGGCTCAGCCTGCCCTCGGCCGCCAGGGCCAGCACGGTGGCGGCGGTGAAGGCCTTGCCGGAGCTGCCGATGTGCAGGTACTCCCCGGGCCGGCGCCGTCGGCCGCTCGCGAGGTCGGCCACTCCCGCGGTGCCCAACCAGGTCTCGCCGGCGTCGTGAATCTCGGCGACGATGCCGGGAACGCCGTCCTCGGCCACGGCGCGGTCCAGGGCCCGCTGTACCTCTTGGTAGATGTCGTGCGTCACGTACGTGCCTTTCGAAAGGGAGCCGTTCGCAGGTGAACGGATCGGGGGAACGGGCGGGGCGCGGCGTCCGGGCGGTCAGCGTCCTCGGCGCGCGTAGGCGCGCAGCGACAGCGGGACGAACACGGCCAGCAGGACGGCCGACCAGAGCAGGACGGCGGCGCTCGGATGCGCGAGCGGCCAGGCCGTGCCCTCGGCCGGGGCGCCCGCATTGCCGAACAGCCGGCGGGTGGCGGCGGTGAGCGCGCTGATCGGGTTCCATTCGGCGATCAGGCGCAGCCAGGCGGGCATGCCCTCGGTCGGGACGAACGCGTTGGACAGCATCGTGATCGGCAGGAACAGCGGCGCGAGCTGGGTGGCGGTCTGCTCGTCCTTCACCGCCAGCCCCAGGTAGGCGCCCACCCAGCCGAGCGCGTAGCGCAGCAGCGCGATCAGCGCGAATGCCTCGGCGGTGGCGAGCGGGCCGAGGTGCGGCCGCCAGCCCACCAGCAGGCCCGTGGCCACCATGGCGGCCAGCAGCGGCACGCCGATCACGGAGTCGGCGCCGGTCTGCCCGAATGGCACCGCCAGCCGCGCCATCGGCATGGAGCGGAAACGGTCCATCACCCCGTGGGAGGCGTCGGCGGCCATCCGCCCCATGACCCCCTGCATGGCGGTGAAGGTCACCATCGCGAACAGCCCGGGCATGAGGTACTCGCGGTAGTCGCCGCCGCCCGGCACCTGGATGGCGCTGCCGAAGACGTACCCGAACAGCACCACCATGACGATCGGGAAGATGAGCGCGGCGACGACCTGCCCGGGCTCCTGCCGTAACCGGCCCAGCTCGCGGCCGACCAGGGTCAGGCCGTCGGCGACCGTCCAGCGCAGGCGGCCCAGGGGTGGGGTGTGGGTGGTCATCGGACGGTCTCCTTGCGGTCGGTGAGGCGCAGGAACACCTCGTCGAGGGTGGGGCGGCGCAGGGTCACGTCGGCGGCGGCCACTCCGGCGTGGTCGAGCTCGCGCACGACGTCGGCGAGCCGCAGACGGCCGCCGGGCAGGGCGACGCTGAGTCGGCCGGCGCCGGTCGCGGCGGGGTCGGCGCCGGTGAGGGCGTTCAGGACGCCCATCGCGGCGGGCAGCGCGGCCGGGTCTTCGAGGGTGACGTCGAGGCGGTCGCCGATCACGGCCTTCAGCTCGTCGGGCGTGCCGGTGGCGATCACCCGCCCGTGGTCGATGACCGCGATGTCGTCGGCCAGCTGGTCGGCCTCGTCCAGGTACTGCGTGGTGAGCAGCACGGTGGTGCCGTCGGCCACCAGCTCGCGGACGCTGTCCCAGATCTCGCCGCGGCTGCGCGGGTCCAGTCCGGTGGTGGGCTCGTCCAGGAAGAGCACCTGGGGGCGCAGGATGAGGCAGGTGATCAGGTCGAGCCGGCGCCGCATGCCGCCGGAGTAGCCGAGAACCGGCCGGTCCGCGGCGTCCATCAGGCCGAAGCGCTCCAGCAGCTCGTCGGCCCGCCGGTACGCCTGGCGCCTCGGCAGGTGGTAGAGCCGGCCGAACATGCGCAGGTTGGCGCGGCCGCTGAGCTTCTCGTCCACGGCGGCGTACTGGCCCGCGAGCCCGATGTTCGCGCGCACCTGGCCGGCCTCGCGGACGACGTCGTACCCGGCGATGCGCGCGTGCCCGGTGTCGGGCACGGACAGGGTGGCCAGGATGCGCACCGCGGTCGTCTTCCCGGCGCCGTTCGGCCCCAGGACGCCGCAGACCGTTCCCTGGGGAACACTCAGGTCGAGTCCCTGCAGCGCATGAGTGTCGCCGAAGGACTTGCGCAGCCCCTCGGCGACCACGATCGGATCAGTCACGATCCCTCCACTGGGTACGCTGTACGCGGTTTCGCGGTCAGATTAGGTTACTGGGTACTATGTACGCAACTAGGGAGGTGGAGCCCGGTGACCGACGCCGAGTACGTGAACATCTGGATGCGGCCCGAGCGGCCCGCGCGCGGGCCGAAGCCGACCTACAGCCGAGCCCAGATCGCAGAGGCCGCGATCCGGATCGCCGACGCCGAGGGGCTGGAGGCGGCCACCATGCGGCGCGTCGCCGCCGAGATCGGCGCGGGCGCGATGTCGCTCTACCGGTACGTGCCCAGCCGCGACGACCTCGTCGAACTCGTGGCCGACCGGCTGCAGGGCGAGATCGACGTGTCGGGCCTGCCCTCCGGCGACTGGCGCGCGGACCTGGCCCACTACGCCCACGAAGTGCGGGCCATGTGGCTGCGCCACCCATGGGTCGCCACCGTGCACCGGTCGCTGCACAGCTACGGCCCCAACCAGTTGCGCTTGATCGAGCACGTGATGGGGGTCTTGGACGGTCACGTCTCCATCGACGAGAATCTCCAGCTCATCGCCCTGCTGAACAGCTATGTCGAGGGCGCCGTCCGCGAGGAGATCAGCTCGACCGAGGAAGTCCGCCGCAGCGGGCTCAGCGAGCCCGAGCGCATCGCGCGGAGCTACCCGCGTATTCGGCAGGTGGTGGAGAGCGGGGACTACCCGATCTTCACCAAGATCGTGATGCAGGCCCGTCGCCCCCGCCTGAGCCGCGAGGACCAGTTCCGCCACGGCCTGGACCGCGTCCTGGACTGCATCGCCACCGCCGTCACCACCCCGGCCCCAGTCCTCGGAGAGGAGCCGTGAGAAACAGGACGTTGCCGCACGGCGGGATCGCCGACCTGCTCGCCGCGCCCCGGCAGGAACTTCCCCACGCCAAGCCCGAGGCCCACCACCAAGTAGCCCGCAGCCTCCGCTCAGCCCCGACGACAACCACCGATCGCCCGGGCTGAACTCGGGCGATCCTGGGCACGGCGGAGGAGGCCGTCCCGCCCGGGCGGACCGGTCGGCGCCGTCCCCGGCCCATCACCTCGGCGACATCCACCGGATGCCACCAGCTCATCCGCGCCGGCTCCGCCCACCGCGCCGGCTCCGCCGACGACGTGACCGGGCTCCTCTCCGCCCGAGGTCGTTGACGATGGTGAGCAGATCGGCCAGGGACCGGGCCAGGATCCGGTAGGTCCCGGCCACGACCAGGACGTCGCCTTGACGGCACACGTCGAGCGCCCGGGCGAACTCGGGCCGATCGGCGTTCCTGCCGGAGGGTTCGTCGGAGAAGATCGGTTCGCGGCCGGCGGCCTGGAGCGCGTCGAGCCGGCGGTCAAGGTTTTCCTTCTCGCTGGCGCGGTGACCACGAACGTGCACCGTGTTCATCGGCATCTGGGCCATTCCATAGCATCGCCGGATGATCGAGCTTCAGGAGGACGGGGAGATCGCCTGCCCGGCCGCGCGTGTGTGGGCGGTGGTCGCCGACTACGGCCAGGACCCGCGCTGGCGCAAGGGCGTCGAGACGATGGCGCCGCACCCCGAAGGCATCGTCCAGGTGGGCACGACCACCGGACCCTGATCGAGACGCACTGGACGGACCTGCTCCGCACCGCGATCTCCATCCGGGAGAACCGGCTGTCCTCGGTCACCCTGCTGCGCCGCCTGGGCAACCACCCCCGCAGGAACCGGCTCTACCGCGCCTTCCGCGAGCTCGGCCGCGCCGTCAGAACGATTACGCTCCTGCGGTACCTGTCAGATCCAGACCTTCTCGAGCAGATCACTCAGGTCACCAACCGCAACACGCTGGCAAGGCGTAGGTGACTCCGGTCAGGCGTTCGGACAGTTGCCACAGGTGAGCGGCCGTATCGATGTCGCGGATGGCGCGTTCGCGGGTGCGGCGTATGGGCTCGCCGCGCAGTTGCAGCGGCCCGTCGGGAACGATGTAGCTGCCGCCGGGCAGGTCCGGTACCGTCGCCGCGAACAGCGAGGTCTTCGCTCCTTCCGGCGTCGGGCGGAAGGCTGCGCGCACCAGCAGGCGCGTAAGAGTCGCGTACAGTCGACCTCTGTCGCTGTTGGCACCGCCGGTGAGCACGTTGGTGCGGGTGAGCCCGGGGGCGACGGCCATGCTGCGCAGCCGCAGCCCGGCAGCGTCGGCCCGGCGCTGCAACTCCATGGCGAAGTAGAGGTTGGCTCGCTTGGACTGCACATAGGCGAACGCCGAGCGATATCTGCGCTCGGCGTTGAGGTTGCGCAGGTCGAAGCGGGCGAAGCGCTGGCCTTCGCTGCTGACGGTTATCACCCGTGGGTCGGGCGCGGCGAGCAGGTGCGGCAGCAGCAGGCCGGTCAGGGCGAAGGTGCCCAGGTGGTTGATGCCGAACTGCGACTCGAACCCGTCGGCGGTCCGGGCGTACGGCACCATCGCTACCCCCGCGTTGTTCACCAGCAGATCGAGCTGGCCACGGTCCCATCCGGCGGCGAACTCGCGGACGGAGGCCAGGCTGCCCAGGTCCACCTGGCGCAGTTCCAGGTGGGCGCCAGGCACCTCGCCTTGCATGCGGATCAGCGCGAGCCGGCCCCGTTCGGGGTCGCGGCAGGCCAGGACGACCTGCGCGCCGCGGCGGGCCAGTTCGCGGGCGGTGATGTAGCCGATGCCGCTGTTGGCTCCGGTCACCACCGCGACACGGCCGGTCTGGTCGGGGATGGTGTGGAAGGTCCAGGCGGGAGGGCTGTGCATGATGTGCCACCTCAGAGGAATGGGGACCAACGCATCGCAACTTCGAGTTGCGATAGATTGATCCTGTCATTCGCTCTCGAATATCGCAACATGGAGTTGCAATGTGGTCTGGTCAACCCCCTGCCCGGCCGGTCGGCCGCGGCGCCAAAGTACGCGCCGCCGTCCACGCCGCCACCCTCGCCGAACTCGTGGACAAGGGCTACGCCTCGATGACCGTCGAGAACGTCGCCCAGCGCGCCGGGGTCCACAAGACGACGGTGTACCGCCGATGGAAAGATCGCGAGAGCCTGCTCACCGACGCCCTGGCCGAACACATGGCGACGGACATCCCCGTGCCCGACACCGGCTCGATCGAGACTGACCTGCGGGCGCTGGCGCGCTCGATCGTCCAAGCGCTCACCAGCCCGGCCGGGCAGGCCATCCTGGCCGCCATGTTCACGGGGGCGGCCCATCTTCCTCAGATCGCCGCAGCCCGCCGACAGGTGTTCGACGACCGGCTCGCCAGAGCTGAGCCGGTGCTGAGGCGTGCCATCGAGCGCGGCCAGCTTCCCGCGGACATCGATCCCGCCGAGGTGCTGAAGACCCTGGCCGCGCCGATCTACCTGCGTCTGCTCATCACCGCCGAACCGGTAGACGAGACGACCGCCGACCAGGCGGTGCGCGTCACGCTCGCTGCCGTGCGCGCGGGTGCCCTGCGGCCGGGGCGCCACGACGAGCCGGTCGGTGAGTGAGGACGCGGGTCTGATGCAGTTGCGGTCGCCCCCTGGCACCGGCAGACCTCCGGCAGCGCTCTTCCGCGAGGTCTTGATGAGTTGCCGCCGCTTGTAGCCAAGCTCGGCCTGATCGCCGTCGTGGACCCATCAGCGCCCAGCCCTTGCGCACCACGAGGCCCGACAGCAGAGGTCATTCTTTGTTGGAATTTTCGCCCATCATAGCCGCCGTCGAGAAACGTCCGCTAACCAGCAACTTCCTCAGCACGCGGCCCGTTTCTGCCGTCTTCTCCGGCGGCACCCGCTGAGGTGGTTGCTGCGCCGGTCGATCCGTGCCGACGTCCGCCGCCTGGCCGGCTCTTGCGCTTCTTGACCCCGGCACTACCCCGTCGACTGGCCCTGGTGGCCGGAGGCCGGGGCCGGGGAGTCTCGTCTCACCGCACCGTCAGCAGACCCGGCGGATCGCCACGTCGCTGCGATCACGGCCGTGTGGTCCAGGGAACCTCGCCGAGCAGTCCTTGAGAAGCGAGCCAGTCACGGTCGAAGAAGCGGCCCGTAATCCGCCCCATGATGCACAGGTACATCTCCAATTCCTCTTCCAGCGAGTCGTAGCTCAGGTCCTGCCAATACGCATTGAACTCCTCATAGGCGAAGAACTCCCCGAGGATGTCCCCGTCGAACGCATACTGGATCTGCTCCATCTCCTCGTCATCGCCGAAGATTTCGAAGACGCGATGGCCACCAGCGCTGAGCCTCTCCATGGTGTCGGGAATGATCCCCGCGACAGCCAGAACGAGGGACCAGGCGGGGGTGAGCGAGGTGATCCAAACCTTGTGCGGCCACGAGGTGGGGTCGTATGAGGTTGTGGCGGTCTGGAGACCACAGGTCACCATGGTGTCCGAGACGACGTGCAGCCGCCGGGCCACCTCGCCGATATCTCCGATGTCGATCCACTGGGCGTTGAAATAGGCATCGAGCCCGGCCTCCAACAGCAGGCGCTGCTGGTTCTCCGCTGGAAACGTTGTCATGCGGGTCGTCGCCCTTTCATTGACAGGAAGCCCCCGGCCGAACGGCGGCGCGAGGGGACGGTTCGGCGGTCTCCCGCCTCCCGAGCTATCCGCGGTACCAGGTCCCGGGGATCAGGTAGCAGGCCTGCGGGGCGTCGAGCCAGCCGGGGCCGAGTTCCCGGCCCACGATCCGGCCCGCGACGATGAGCGCGGAGGTATAGCTCTGCCCGATCCCGGCCCAGTCGTCCATCTCCTCGGGCTCGGCGTCCGGGTTCGCCTCGATGTCGCGGCCCAAGAACGGCAGCCCGCCGGCGAGGTCACCGAACCGGTCGGGCACGCCGTCCATCATGAACTGCCAGTCCTCGGCGAGCACCCCGTCGCGGGCGTAGCTGAGCCGCTCGCCTCCGCCGATGTGCCAGCCGACGGCGACCGCTTCCCGGCCCCCCGTTCCTGAGAGCGCGACGGCGCTCTCGGTGACGGCGATCACCCCATTGAGCCGCAGAACGAGCGACCAGTCCGCGGTGAACGGCCCCGCGAACAGGAGCGTGTGCGGCTCTTCGAGGTGGCTCCACGCGGACATCACGCCCTCCGCAACGCCCACGTGGGTGCCCGCGCCGAGGGCGTGGGCAGCCGCCTGCGGACTGACGCCCTTGGACCACACGGCGCTGAACTGGGGGGTCAGCCCGTACCGGTCGAGCAGGGCGTGCAGGTACGTGTCGTCGTCCATGGTCTCCTCCAGCGGTGGGGCGGGGGCCTGGCAGCGTAACGGAGGGGGCGGACAAGTCGCTGGCCCCGGCCTGGCCGGACAGGAGCGCGCGGCCGATGCCGGGCGGCCGCGCGTCCGGCATGCGGGCCGGATGGGGGAGCGGACGGTCGCGGGCATGTCCGGGCTACCTGATTACTACGAGATCCTCGGCGTGCCCTCTGACGCGCCCCCCGGCGACATCGCCAAGGCCTACCGTCGCACCGCGGCCCTCGTGCATCCGGACAAGGGCGGCAACGCGGGCATGTTCCGCATCGTCCAGGTGGCCTACGAGACGCTGAAGGATCCCGCCGCGCGAGCGGCCTACGACCGGCGGCGGCTCAGCGGCGCCGGCCACCGCGAGGACCCGGCGGGCGCGAGCGCGCCGCCGGGAGGCGGCGCCGCGGGCGGTGAGCGGCGGGCCGGCCAGGACCGCGCCGGCGCGCCTCGCGGGGAACCGGGGCAGCGCCCCGGCGGACCCGGCCCAGCCGGACCGCGCGCCGGCGGGCGGGGGACCCGCGCCGGCGCCGGGGAACGCTCCCCACGGGGCGGTACCCGCGCCGCCTCCCACCCGGCCTGGATGCGGGCGCACACCCCGGCCGCCGGCGGTCCCCAGGTACGGCCCGCCTTCGGATACCAGTGGCGGCTCCTGGCCGGCAGCCTCATCACCGACCTGGCGTGCGCCGCCGCGCTGGCGGCGGCCTGGCCGCGGCAGTTGCCGGCCGCGCTGCTGGTCACCGGCCTGATCGCGCTGCCCGCCTTCGCCGTGGCCGTCGTGTTCCGCCGGCGCCGCCGCTGGGTCCTGGCGGTTCTGGCGGTCTGCGCGGCCGGGCCCCTGATCGCCGCCATGTGCGCCGCCTCGGCCACCATCTGGACCCCGGCGGCGGCGATCATCGCCGTGGCCGGGGCGGGCGGACTGGGCCTGGCGGCCGCCGAGCTGCGGCACGCCCGGCTGCTGGACGCGGCCGTCCCGCGCGACTCGCTGCGATTCCAGGTGTTCAACGAGGCCGGCGCGGGACTGAAGGCCCCCGCCGACCGGCGACTGGCCGCCGCAGGGGCCGCCGTGGCCGAGCAGCTGGCCATGCTGCCGGGAACCCGGATCGTGCACGCGGTCGCGGTGCCGTCCGCCGCGGACACGGCCGAGTACGTCGACCACGTGATCATCCGCGACTCGCTGGCGGCCGCCGTGGTGAACTGGCCCGGCCCGTCCGGCCGCTACACCTGGTCCGGCAAGGAGCCGCTGCGCGTGGACGGGGAGATGTTCGCCGACGGCGGGGCCGGCCTGGACGCGGCCGTGGCGGGCCTGAAGCGGCTGCTGCCGCCGGGGACGGACGTGCGGGGCTTCGTGGCGGTGCACCCCCAGGGCCGGGGGATCCGCACCTACGACAACGGCGACCTGGTGGAGCGGTACGCCGCCGACGCCGCCGCGGTCCGTGACGCGGTGGGCGACTGGCTCGCCCAGGCCCGGCCGGTGGTCAACCGCCGTGCCTTCGCCGCGCTGCTGCCCCACCTGTGCCCGCGCACCCCGGCGTGATCCCGCCTCCCGCATCGGGCGCCGCGGCCCCGGGACAGGGATCGGGCCGCCCGCCCCTGCTGGCCCCGCCGCGCCCGGCCCTCACGGTCGGCCGGGACCTGTCAAGCCAGACCCGAAGGAGAACATCGCCCATGGCAGGAAACCCCGATTTCGCGCGGCTGCGGGCGCAGCTGCTCGCGCACGAGCCGGTCCCGCCGCGCGCGCTGGTCGACAAGGTCCGGCCGCGCGTGGAGGAGGCCAGGCGCCACTTCGGCGCCGGCCGGGCGATCCTGGCCCGCGAACTGGCCAACGTCACCACCATGGTCTACACCTCGGCGGTGCCGACCCTGGCCGTGTGCATGACGGGTGACTACCACCGCCTGCTGCTGGTCAACCCGTGGTTCGCCGAGTCGCTCGACGCCTACGGGCTGTCGTTCGGGCTCACCCACGAGGGCTACCACCTGCTGTTCGCCCACCTGTCGATGGACACCGCCGGGGACGAACTGCGCACCCTGGCGCAGGAGATCGTCATCAACCACCTGTGCCTGCGCCGCTCCGCCCAGCCCGACCCGCACACGGGCTCCATCCGGCCCGGGCTGATGCCGATCCGCACCCTGCCCGGGGGCCGGGTCGAGACCGTCGGCATCGACCCGAACGAGCAGTACATGCGGTACGCGGCCCAGCTCCGCGACGCGGGCATGACGCCGGTGCCGTACGAGACGTTCGTCCGGGACGAGCTGACCTGCCGCGCCGAACTGGCACGCATGCCCAACCCGCCCGGCAGCGCCCCGCAGGTGTGCGCGCACCACGCCCAGGACGGCTCCGGCGACGGCTTCCCGGGCCACGTGCTGGACCGGGACCACCTGCGCGACGCGGTGGAGGCCGCCGTGCGCGGCGCGGTGCACGACGCCGTGCACCGCGACGACCAGCGGGCGCGCGAGGAGCTGGAGGAGGTCATGGGGGTGACCGCCGGGCAGGAGGCCGCCGGCCGCCTGTGGGGCCTGACCGGGGCCGGCCGGCTCCGGGGGGACACCGCCGCCGGCGGCGACACCCAGATGTGGAAGACCTACCTGGCGACCGCGCTGCACGCCCGCTGCGTGCCGGGCGCGCGCCTGGTGTGGAACCAGAAACGCCCCTGGGACCTGCAGATGTCCTGGCGCGGCGACGAGCTCAAGCGCAAGGTCCTCATCGCGGTGGACGCCTCCGGGTCGATGGAGACGCGGGTCCTGAACTGGATCGCCGAGCACATCGGGGAGGGCCGCGACGACCTGATCCTGGAATGGCTCGCCTTCGACACCGAGGCGTACCCGTTCCGGCCGGGCGAGCCGCTGCGCGGCGGCGGCGGCACCGACGTCAAGGCCGTCTCCGACTACGTCGACGACAAGACCGGGGACGAGGGCTACGACGCCATCCTCGTCGTGACCGACGGCTACTTCGCCTCCCCGGACGGCGGCGCCTGGCCGCGCGACCCCGACCGGTGGATCCTGCTGATCACGCCCGGCGGGACCACCTCGCGCCACCAGGACCACTTCCACACCGTGCTCGAGGTGGACATGCCCGAGTCATAGCGCACAGGACACCCCTTTCCCGCCCTTTCCACGGCCGCGCGCGCATCAGCCGATGCCCGCGCGGCCGTCCACGTCCTGCCCGCGCCGCGCCCGCGTCCCGCTCACCGGCGAACGGGCGCGGGCGGTCCTGGTTGCCGGCGCGGCGGGGGCGACGACGGTCCGGGGACGTCCGCACAACCCAAAGCGAAGGGGGAAATCCCTGATGTCCCACCGTGCCGGCGCCGCCGCCGGGCAGCCCGCCACCTCGCCGGTGGACCTGTCGCGCGTGTGCCGATTCGGCGCCAACGCGACCTTCCCCGAAGGACCCGACCCCGACTCGGTCATCGGCAAGAAGGTCGTCGAGCGCATCCTGGACGCGATCGAGACCCAGACCATGGTGCGCTTCCTCAGCGGCCCGGGCGTCGGCAAGTCCGCGACCGTCCGCTCGGTCTGCGAGGCCGCCGGATACGACACCTTCGTGATCAACGTCCCCTCGCTCTACCCCGAGCGGCTGGCGATCCCGATGCCGGTGCAGCACAAGGGGACGCGCGTCCTGGAGACCGTGCTCACCAACGACCTCCTCCGGCGCGAGCGCCCGCTGGTGCTGATCGTGGAGGAACCCAGCCGGGCCCCGTCCCAGGTCGTGGCCTCCCAGCTCATGGAGCTGTACAACGGCAGCATCGCCGGCGTGCCCATCCCGAACCTGGCCGCCATCATCGCCTGCGACAACGACGCCTCCCACGCGGGCGTCAGCGTGATGGACCTGGCGCAGGGCAGCCGCTGGCGCACCGTCGCGGTCACCCGCGCCGACACGCCGTTCAAAGCGGCCCTGGCCGACAGGTTCCCCGACGTCGACCTGGCGCCGGCGTTCGAGGCCTACGAGCGGATCGAGACCCGGTGGCCGGGAGCGCTGGACAAGCTGCAGCCGCGGACCCTGGAACACGTGCTGTACAACATCCTGCGCGGCCAGCCCGCCGAGTGGGGACTGCCGCTGCTGGCCGGCCCCCGCGACCACCTGCGCGACTCCGAAGGACGCGTCGTCACCCACGAGGCGCTGCCCATGCTCGCCGCGGCGCTGAACCGGCCCTACCTGCGCGACGCGGACATGGCCGACAAGACCCGCACGGCCGTACGGCGCGCCATCACGGAGGGCCGGACCCTGCTCATCCAGGGAGCGCCCGGCGTGGGCAAAACCGCCTACGTCACCTCCGTGGCCGCCGAGTACGCCGACCGCTACCGCGTCGTCTACCTCAACGGGCCCAACGACTCGCCCGACAACCGCGTGGCCCCGATGCCGGACGGCGAGGGCGGGTTCGCCATGTGGCTGACCCGAGACCTGCGCGACCCCGACGACCCGCGCGGCATCATCGTGATCCTGGACGAGATCTGGCGGGCCCGCACCGCGGTGATGAACATGTTCCTGGAGGTGCTGCAGGAGCGCACCTTCTGCGGGGTCGACGTCAACATCCACGCGATCATCGCCATGACCAACCCCCGCGAGGTGCACGGCGTGCCCATGCACGTGGGCAAGCCCGACCGCGCGCACGCCGACAGGTTCGACATGTCCATCGACGTGACCTCCGACCTGTCCCTGGCGTACGAGTGGCTGATCGACGCCTACGGCGAGGTCGCCGAGGTCGTCATCGACTGGCACAAGGAGTGCCTGGACGACACGGCCCGGGTGTTCGCCAACCCCCGCGTGCTGGAGGGCATGATCATCGCCTGGCGGCGGGAGCTGGACAAGCAGGACAGCAGGCCCGGCTACAAGGCCGACCAGGAGGTGCTGGAGGAGTGCGTGCCGCTGCTGCGCGAGCGCGCCCCGGTGCCCCTGCACGACCTGTACGCCATGCTGTCCAAGCGGACCGTCCCGCAGATCAGCCGCATCCTGCGCGACCTGGACCGGTACGTGGAGCTGCTGGCGCAACGCGACGAGCACGGCGGCCCCGTGCACGGCGGCGCGCACGAGGAGGTGCTCAGCGCGATCAAGCAGTGTGAGCTGTCGCAGCTGCAGAAGGCCCGCGAGGGGATCCTCGCGCTGGTCCGGCACCTGCCCCAGCAGTTCAAGTTCAGCCTGATCTCGGGCAACAAGGGCGATCGCCAGCGGTACTTCATCGACCTCTTCGTGGAGGTGGAACGGCAGGCCGCCGCGCGCGCTCGCTGAACCCTCCGGCAAGGCCCCCGTCCACCCGGACGGGGGCCTTCGCACGCCGCCAGGGGCTCGGCGGCAGCGGATCCGGCGAGCAGGGGAGGCGTCGCGCGCCGCGCCGCCACGGTCGGGCCCGCCAGGCCCGAGGGCCGTGACCAAAAGGAGCAACGACATGCGCTACGCGACCACGACGGCGTGCTATGTGCTGGACCTGAACGTGTGGGTGGATCTCGCCCAGCGGATCGACCTGCGCCGGGTGGACCGGCCGGCCGAACTGGGCCGCGCCCTGTCGGCCCTGCTGGACACCTCCCCCGCGACGCGGGCCGAGGAAGGACTGCACGCGGCGGCGCGCCTGGTCGAACAGGCGTGCCGGGGACGCGGCGACGGGGCCCGCCTCTTCGCCTCCCAGGAGATGATCACCACCTTGCGGCACGTGCTGTCGCGCGTGATCAGCGACCCGATGCCTCCCGCCCTGGCCGCCCGCTACTGCGCGGTCGTGGCGATGGTGTGCGAGGTGTCCGGCGGGCGGTGGAACGTCGACCCCCGCAGCGTGAACGACCCGGCCCGCGGGATCTTCCCGGAACTGGTGGGGGACGCCTACGGCCAGATCGACCACGAGGACCTGGGCGTCATCGCCACGGCGCTGGCCGTCCGGCGGGACACGGGCGGGCCCGGCGTGGTCCTGGTCACCTTCGACCGGGGCCTGCAGGGCGTCGGCGCCTCCATCGCCGGCCGGGACGTGCTGGTCCTGTCCCCGCAGAAACTGCACCGCGTGACCTCAGCCCTGGCCCGCCGGGCGTGAGACCGGCAAGGACATGCCGGCCACGGGCCGTACCCGAGCGACACCCCGGACGAGCCTGTCCGGGGTGTTCCCCTGAGCGGGGACCGGGCGAACCGGCCCGCCCTGCGCGCGGCCCGCGGGCCGGTCACCGTTGCATCAGGGGCAGTTTGAGCTCGAAGCACGCCCCGCCCGGATACCCCGCGAGCAGCTCGATGGAGCCGTTCATCGCCGTCATGAGCGTGCGGGTGATGTACAGCCCCATGCCGCTGCCCGGCGCCGAGGCCGTGCGCCCCCGGTAGCGGCGCTCGAAGATGTGCGGCCGGTCCCGCGGATCGATCCCCGGGCCCTGATCGACGACCATCACACTGGCCCAGGCGCCGCTCTGCGCCACCACGATGTCGACCGGCGCGCCGGGCGCGTACCGGGTGGCGTTCACCAGCAGGGCGATCAGGCACTGGCGGAACCGCACCGGGTCCCCGACGGCCTTGATGCCCGGCGTGAGCTGCTGGACGGTCACGCGCGCCTGCGGCACCGCGGCCACGGCCGAGGCCACGATCTCATCCACCACCAGCGGCTCCAGACGGGCGTGGAGCAGCGGCCCGTCGGGGTCGGTGAGCGAGGTGACCGTCGCCAGGTCGCTGAGCGTGCGGTCGAGGGTGAGGGTGGCGTCGTAGATGTGACGGCCCCACTCGCGCCGCTGCGCATCCGGCATCGGCCCGTCGGCCATCAGCAGCTGCGCGTAACCCCGGATGGGAGTCAGCGGGGTGCGCAGCTCGTGCTGCACCGCCTGCAGCAGCGTGGCGCGCATCATCTCGATCTTGCGCGCGTCGTCCTCGTCGACCAGCACCATGCCGTGGACACCGGTGAGCGCGGCCTCCTGCGGCGTGGTCGCCGCCGCCTGAACCCACCGAGGCTGGCCCGTGGCCGTGGACCGGAGCCGCAGGCTGCCCTGGGCGCCCTGGCGCAGCGACACCGGTGACCCGTCCGCCGTCTCCAGCCGCAGCACCTCATCCTCCCGCCGGCCCAGCGCGTGCCCGGCCGGGACGCCCGACATCGCCGCCATCGCCTGGTTCCACACCACCACGCGGCCCGCGGCGTCCGCCGCGGCGATCGCCACCGAGGCGTGCTGCACGACCGAGTTCAGCCGGGAGATCTCCTCCCGCTGCAGGTAGCCGCTGCGAATCTCGGCTATCAGATGCCCCAGCGCGCCGGACATCGCCTTGAACGAGGACATCGAGATCGGTCCGATGGCCAGCGCCCGCGTGATCCAGCCCTGCTCGGTCGTGTCCCAGCCGCAGATCAGATGACCGGCCATCCGCCCGTCGGGCGAGACCACCTCGGCCTGAATCCCGTGCCCCCACCCGCCGGGCAGCAGCGCCGCGGGGATGCGCTGGGGCTCTGGCGAGGAACTGCGCATCCACCCGGGGTAATGGCGCGGGCTGGAGATGTAGGCGGCGTTCCCCGCCTGCTCGGAGGTGTGGACCCACACCTGGCCGTGCGGCAGCGCCGTGTGGAACCACAGCTCCTTGGCCCCCATGATGCGGCGCAGCTCGGCGCAGATCGCCGCCAGGTCGTCCGGAGTGCGCACCTTGGCCGCCAGCTTGTCCGGGACGCCGAGCAGCTGCTCCGCCCGCTGGATCATGTCGCTGTGCACGTACGCGGCCCGGGTGCGCAGCCCCACGATGACCGCGGGCAGGACGGCCAGGACCACCCAGGCGGGCTGCTGCAGCCGCGACCCCAGCGCGATCAGGATCGCCATGCCGGCGCTGTTGAGGCCGACCTCGGGCAGCCTCAGGGGCAGCAGGTGGCTCTTGAGCGGCCTGGCGGGGGTGTCCTGCAGGATGCGGACCGCCGGCTCGGCCAGCAGCCCGTGCACGATGGGGAACCCCAGGCCCGTGCAGGCCACGACCGCGACCTGGAGCGGGCCGAGGGAGGCGTGCGGGAGGCCGGCCGCGGTGGCGGCGAGCGCGAACACGCCGACGGCGATCCCGTTGACGCTGAGATTGCACAGGTACTGGCGCCATTCGAAGGGGCGCCGGGCGCGGACGACGGCCATGACGATGACGCTCAGCGCCACGAACGTCGACCCGGGGACGGCCAGGACGCCGACGCAGTTGTACAACGCGATCACGAAGGACAGCTCCAGGCCGGTCCCGGCCTCGCGCTTGAGCATGAGCGCGACGGCCTGGAAGGCGAGCCCGAGACCGGCGATCCCGGCCATGAGCGGATCGGCCTCCCAGGGAGCCCCGCTGGTGGCGGCGAGCGCGCCGCACAGGGCCACGAACGCGGCCGCCATGACGAGCGTGAGCTTGGTGAAAGCCCTGGCCTGCCGCTTGGAAAGCACGGGGATGGTTCTGGTGATCAACCGGGCTCCATAGTGTCGCATGCCATTCGCGGACCGTACTCGCCGGTAACAGATGATCGGCGACAACCGTAACAGGGACCACGACCGCGATCGCGATCTTGTGCCGCGGATCGGCGCCGGCGGCGGACGGCCGCCCGGGGGCACCGGCCGCTGGCTTGGGACGACGGGGGAGCGAGGCGGCGTCACCGAGAGACAGCTCACACCGAATCGGCCCCACCTTAAAGTGGGGCCGACGCTCAGGGACCCGTCGTGCCACCGCCCCGCGGCGTCACGACGGGTCGACGGTCAGGCGTGTGGCCCACCCCGGGTGTCGCCCGGCCGATCCGGCTCCGCCCGGGGCTGCCAGCCGATCACGTGGCCGCGCTGGACGCTCAGGGTCCGTGCGGCGCGGCGCCGCTCGACGCCCTCGAGCCCGCCGAGGAACTCCTCGATCTGGCGGAGCATCGCGGACAGCCCCCCGTCGCGGCGGCGCCGCCGGCCGAGCGCGAGGCGACGGCGCAAACGTCGGTAAATGATGTCCTCCCTTTGTCCCAGGCCGTCGTGGCCGGCTCTGCGGCTTGCCCTTACCCCTGACAGCGCGCCCGGCGTCGCCAACGACAGCGCCGCCCCCTGCGGCGGCGGGCCGCGCCCGCACTGTTGCGGAGCAGACCCGTCCACCGCGCAGAAAGGAGCGGGACGCCCCGGGGCGCCCCGGCACCCATGACATCGACGACCACCGGGCGGCGGACCGTGGCCGCCTGCGACGGCTCCTCGCTCGCCAACCCCGGGCCCGCCGGCTGGGCCTGGGTCATCGCCGGCCCGGACGGCTCCCCGGTCCGCGAGGCCTGCGGAGCCTTCGACCGCGCCACCAACAACGCCGCCGAGCTGACCGCGCTCGCCGAACTGCTGGAGTCCACCGACCCGCGCACGCCACTGGAGATCCGCATGGACTCCCAGTACGCCATCAACGCGGCGTCGGTCTGGATCCACGCCTGGAAACGCAACGGCTGGCGCACCGCCGCGGGCAGACCGGTGCTCAACCTGGACCTCATCCAGCGCATCGACCGGCTCCTGGCCGGACGCGACGTCCACTTCGTGTGGGTGCGCGCCCACCGCGCCGACGGCGACCCGCTCAACCGCCACGTCGATGACAAGGCCCGCCAGGCGGCCCAGGACCGACGCACCGCCCTGGCCGCGGCCACGTCACCGCCGTGACGAGCGCTGCGTGGCCGTACGGAGGCACCCGCGGCCGTGGCCCGTATCCGGCAGCGGCCGCGGGCGGCTCGGCGGTGCGCCGAACTACCGCGCATTCGCCTAATCGGGCGAATAGAGCACCGGGATAATGCCTCGCTGCGGTGGAGAGCGAGGAGCGCGGCCTGTCTCACCGTGGTGGAAGACGCAGTGACTCCGGTGGGTGATGTCCCACGGCCCGTCTTTCGGAGAAGCCGGTGCCTCGTTCCAGGTGGGGACCGTTCTTTGTTCCTTCTTTGAGGTGTAGGGGTAGTGTGTCGCCATGGGCGGACCTCTGGCCCCCGGGTGGGATCAGTTGCTGGCCAGGACCTTCGTGGCGCTGGCGGACACATTGGTGACCGATTTCGACGTGATCGACCTGATGCAGATGTTGTCCGAGCGGTCGGTGGAATTGCTCGGTGTCGAGGCCGCCGGGTTGCTGCTGACTGACCGGCGGGGGCATTTGCGGGTGATGGCGGCGTCGAGCGAGCAGTCGCGGCTGCTGGAGCTGTTCCAGTTGCAGAACGAGCAGGGGCCCTGCCTGGACGCCTTCAAGACGGGCCGGCCGGTGCACTGCGCCGATCTGGGCGGCCCGGAGGGGCGGCGGTGGCCGCGGTTCGCCGAGCAGGCGCATGAGTACGGTTTCGTGGCTGTGAGCGCGTTGCCGATGCGGCTGCGCGAGCAGGTGATCGGCGCGCTGAACCTGTTCCGCGCTGTGCCGGGCCCGCTCACTCCGGAAATGGTCGGCCTCGGGCAGGCGCTGGCGGACGTGGCCACGGTGGGGCTGTTGCAGGCGCGCGCCCTGCAGCATGCGAATGTGCTGATCGAGCAACTGCAGACGGCGCTCAACAGCCGGATCGTGATCGAGCAGGCCAAGGGCGTGCTGGCGCAACGGCACGACTTGTCGATGGAGCAGGCCTTCGCCGCGCTGCGCGCCCATGCCCGCAGCCATAACCTGAAGCTGACGGACGTGGCCCGCGCCGTGGTGGCCGGAGAAGTTCAGCTTCCCGGCTCAGTCTGAGCAACCCCCGGTTCGGTGCGCCTGCGGGTCTGGGCGGCACCATGCGGCCCGGTTACAGTGTGGTTCCTGCCGTTAGCGATGTACCGCTTGCGGGTATCGTGCTACGGCGCCCGCGAGAGCGGGCGGTGAGTGTGCCGCTCTGGACCCCGGCGGCTCGGCCTGAGGTGATCGAGTCGCGAGGAAGAACACGATGTCCGCGGTGCATCCCGAAACCCAGATCGGCGCACGCTTGGGTGCGCCCCCGCCGCCCGGGCGTTCCCTGCCGCCTGTGGCCTGTCCCATCCGCCCCGCGGCGGCGACCCCGCGCCGCCTTCTCAGGCCGCCTGCGATCGGCACCGGTCGCCTGGCGGTACCGGTGGACTGGGAACTCGGCCATGAGTAGCGCCGAAGAGGCCACGTTTTCGTGTCAGGCCGCCGGATGGCGGCTGCCCGCCGGAGCCGAGGCTGTGACCCGGGCACGGGAACTCGCCCGCGCGACGCTGGCGCGGTGGGGGCTGGAACCGGCCACGCCCGAGGCCGTACTGCTGATCAGCGAACTCGTCACGAACGCCCTGGTCCACGGGCGTGCGCCGATCCACCTGCACCTGAGCTGCGACGGCAACCCGCGGATGCTCCAATGCCAGGTCAGCGACGCCAGCCCGGAGGAACCCCGGCAGCACCCCGCGGACTCCGGGGAACCGCATGGGCGGGGTCTGATGATCCTGGCCGCCATCGCCTCCTCTCACGGCTGGCATGTCGTTCCCGGGGGCAAGGCGGTCTGGTTCACGTACAGGATCCCCGACCGGTCGTGAAAGGTGCCCGCCCGCCCAGGTTGCTCGCACGCCGCACACTCGTGGCTTGGCCCCGCCCGGCGGTCAGCCTGAGGCCGCGGAGGCGAAGTGCCCGTCCAGGGCTGTCAGGCGTAGCAGCCAGGACACCCGGTCCGAGGGCGCGGCGAGGAGCAGGCGGGCACTCAGCGGGCGAGCGCGCAAGTCCGCGTCGAGCAGTGCCTGCAGGCCATGGTTGTCGATGAAGGTGACCCCGGCCAGGTCCACGACGATCTCCCGGGGTGCCGAGCCGTCCCGGTCGAGGAGCTTCATCAGGCAGCGGCGCAGATCGGGTGCGGTGAAGATGTCGATCTCCCCGGCCACTCTCGCCAAGGGCGGCCCGCATCGTCCTGGACGACGAGGGTCATTGCGAAGTGCTCGTCCATGGCGGCCTCTCGCGCCACCTTGTCGCACGGCCCGTCCCGTACGGCAGCGAACGTGTCCACGGGCCTCATGCGGGACCGGGCCCGAGCCTCGGTGACGCATCGTCAGCGGATGCCGCCGGGGTCTGGAGCAGCAGGATCTTCAGGTGAAGCACAAGAAGCGAATGCTACGCGTAGCATATCGGAGACAACTCGTGCAGGGTCTTCGGTCGGCGACATCGCCGCCCCCGTTCCCGGGGGCACGGCCTGCGGTGAGACCGGCGCCGCCTGCGCCGCCGGAAGAAGCGCGCATGGCGAGGGCGTACGGTGGACTCGAGGGCACCGATTCGGCAGGCGGTTAGGTCTGGTGGTCAACGAGGCGCAGGCCAGAATCTGGGCGTTGATCTCCGATCATGCCGTCAAGCGCGGTGGCCCGATCTCCGTCCAGGACGTGTGCACCGCAGGTGCTGAAGCGATCGCGGTCGACGGCGTTGGCCTGTCGCTGCTGGCCGGGCGGCGACTCGAGCCGCTGCACGTGGTGGGCAGGCTGGGCCGCGAGGTCGTGGAGGCGGAGCTGACCACCGGGGACGGGCCTTGCGTGGAAGCCGCCACCGGCGACGGCCCTGTGCTCTCCGAGGACCTGGCCAGCAGCGCAGCGGAGCGGCGCTGGCCGCTGTTCTGCCAGCTCGCGGCGGCCGCGGGCATCAGGGCCGCGTTCGCGTTCCCGTTGATGACCCAGGCCGTGCGGGTCGGTGTCCTGGTGCTGGTCCGCCACCGTCCCGGAGCCCTGGCCGCCGCCGAGTACGGCCACGCGCTGATTCTCGCCGACATCGCCCTGCTGCTCGTGCTCAACGACCAGGTGCAGATCAACGAGTGGGCGGACCCGCTCCAGGAGCCGTTCCTGGGCGCCGAGATCCACCAGGCCGCCGGCATGGTCTCGGTACAGCTGAACGCCACCGTCGAACACGCCCATCTACGACTGCGCGCCCACGCCTTCCTCCATGGGGAGTCACTGTCCCAGGTGGCGCGGCAGGTGGTGGAGCGGCGCCTGCGTTTCACCCCCGACCCCTCGCCACACGCCTGACCCGCCCCTCAGCTCTCATCGGTCATCTCCGGGGCACGCGGCATCCTGCGGCGGGAGACGATCTCGCGTGCCAGTTCGCTCACCGATCGGCCGTGCAGGTAGGCGTAAGCGCGCAGCCGTACGCGCGCCTCGGCCACCTCCAGGTCGAACCGGGCGGCCAGCATGCCCGACGCCTGGTGCACCACCGCCGGAAACCCGTACGGCGGCTCATCCAGACTCAACCCCGCCAGCACACTCGGATCGGGATGAGCACGGAAGACCAAGTCCGCCGCCAGCTCGGCGAACGCCGCCACCTCGCCCACCAGCTCCCCCAGCGGCGGCCCCGGGACACACCAATACAGATCCAGCGCCCCGAGCCGGACCCCGCTCGCCTGCACCGGCAATGCCAGCAACGCCCGCGCCCTAGCGGACGCGACCAGCGGCACGAACCCCGGCCACCGCTCCCCCTCAGCCCGCAGATCCGGCACCAGCACCGGCTCCAGCCCCGCATAGGCGTCCGCGCACGGCCCCTGCCCGACCGTCAACTGCGCCTCCTCCACCAGCACGGCCACCTCATCCGACGCGCACGCCAGCTCACGCAGCCCCGGCCCGCACACCAGCGTCAGCCCATACCCCTCCGCCCCCACCCGGGCCGCCGCCACCGAGCACACCACCTCCAACGACACCGGTCCGCCCCGCGCCGCCGCAGCCGCCAGCCGCCACGCACGCTCCCGATGCTCCATCTCCCCGGCATACCCCCCACGACCTCGCCGAAGCGAAGCTGCTGATCGAGGAGGTCAGCCCTGGTCGGCCTGGCCGGCGCCGGGCGGGGCACCGCGTCTACCGGGCGTTCGGCGTCCGGCTCACGTACCACCCCGACCCCATCGCCGCCGCCTTCGATCATCCCGACGGAGTAACGGAACGTGTTCGAGGTCGTGGCGGACCTTGCCTGCAAGCGCGGGGCGTTCACGGGCAGAGGGGTACCAGCCCCAACCCAGAGAGCGATACCCGATGATCGAACACCAGATGCTGGCGGCGCTCGCCCGGCTGGGCGTGGCCCGGATCCACTCCGTGCGCGCCGGCCACGCCTGCAACTCCTCCAGCACCCACTCGATCGTGCTCCTGCCCCCCGGACAGGAGCACTCGGCCGACCAGGGCCTGGAGCCGGGCGAGGAGTACTTCGGCGACCACCCCTTCCTGGCCGCCGGCGGGGAGGCCAAGCTCCGCTACTACAGCGCCGTCCTGGCCGGCCTGAACGAGCCCGAGGCCCGGCGCGTGGCCGACCACGTGCTCGAGCGGGCCGGACTGGATCGCGCCGCGGACTGCTCGGGCCTGTACGACGACATTCTGCCGAGGCCGCGTGAGCGCTGGACCGGACGGCTCGACCAGGAGTTCCTGCGCGAGCTGGCCGTGTTCCTGGACCAGCCCGGCGTGGCCATCGTCGGCTCCGGCGACGGCCACGACCCGCACCACGACCCGGCCCAGATCGCCCTGTACGGCGTGCTGCGGCCCCGCCGCGAGGTCATCACCCGCAAGGACGTCGACCCCGTCACGGGGGAGTCCTGGTGGGTGATGTACGACTCGGCCGACGGGACGCGGGTGCGGTTCAGCCTCGATCTGGACGCCATCCGCGCCGGCAGCGTCCCGGACGGGTACCGGCACACGTTCGGCGGGTACGTGCCGAGCAGGTCACCCTTCCCGGAGCTGGTGGACGTCAAGCTCACCGACCGGTGCCCGTACGAGGCCGACTGCGGCTTCTGCTACATGGCCTCGACCGTGGCCGGCCAGGAGGGGCGGCCGCACGACATCGCCAAGATCCTGGACGTCCTGGCCGGCATGGGCGTGTTCGAGGTGGCCTTCGGCGGCGGCGAGCCGACGGCGATGCCGCGGTTCGGGCAGATCCTGGCCGCCACCCGCTCCCGCGGCATCACGCCGAACTTCACCACGAAGAACTACGGGTGGCTTCGCCGGCCGGACAAGGTCGAGCAGTGGCTCGGGCAGGCCGGCGCGGTCGCGTTCAGCGTCAACAGCATCGCGGAGGCGCAGCGGTTCGTCTCCTGCCTGCAGGACTACCAGCGCAATGTCAAGGACGAGGTCACCGCCCGCGGGCAGCGGCTGGGCGAGATCACCGTCCAGACGATCCCCGAGGTGGCCGGGCCGCAGACCCTGCGCCACATCCTGAGCCAGGCCAAGGGACGGTTCCGCGTCACCTTGCTCGGCTACAAGGCCACCGGTCGCGGCCGGGACCATCCGTCCTCCCGCGGGCGACGCCCCGGCTGGTGGATCGACACGGTCCAGGCGGCGGGCCTCACCTGTGTCGGCATCGACACCGTGCTCGCCGCGCAGTCGCGCGAGCAGCTGACGGCGGCCGAGATCCCGTCGTGGATGTTCCAGACCGAGGAGGGCCGGTTCTCGGCCTACGTCGACGCGGTCACCGCCCGCATGGGCCCCTCCTCGTTCTGCCCGCCGGAGCAGATGAGCGCGCTGGACCTGAGCCGGCCCACGGCCGAGCTGATCGACCGGTTCGCCGGCGTCTACCGCGCGTTCGCGTGAGCAGGGAGGGCGACCACCATGGCGTTGGTGTGGGAGAGCGATCCCGATGAATTCACCCTTCCGCTGCGCTGGCTGGGGCCCCTGCCGGTCACGCCCCTGACCGGTCGCGCCTGGACCGTCCACCGCGACGGCTGCGCCGGGCGGCCCGGGACCCGGGTGGCGGACCTGCCCGACGGGGCGCTGCTGGCCGGCTGCTGCGTCTGCGCCTCGGCCGCCGCCCTGCGGCGGCTGGAGACGACCGTCACCCTCTGGCGGCTGACCGCCCCCGAGCACCTGGATGAGCTGGAGTGGGCTCCCAGTTCCGGGATCGTGCACTGGGTCCCCGACTGGCACCGCCTGCTCCCGGAGTCCGAGCGCGAGCGGAACTATCTGCTCGGCCTGCAGGAGGAGGCCCGGTCCCTGACCGGCGCGCTGCGCGAGCTGGGACCGGGCGTGGCCGAGGAGTTCGACGCGGCGGCCGCCCGCTGGACCGCCGGACTTCGCCGGCAGGCGCTCACGCGCCTGGACGCCGCCACCGCCTACACCCCCGGGCCGCAGGCGGTCCCGGTGGCCGTGGAGTGGGACGGGCTGGGCCTGCTCAAGCTGGACCGGCCCCGCCGAACCCGGCCACTGGCCGTGCACGTCTCCGTCGACGCCGCGACCGCGGCCGCCGTCATGATGGTCGAACCTCAGGACCTGGCCGCCTACCTGAACGAGAACGCCCTGACCAGGTCCTACGACCGGCGGCAGGACCGGTGGGCCGACACCCCGGCGTACCCGGGAGTCACCTCCCTGGCCGACCTGGATCCCCGGATATGGCGGTCGGAGCAGACCTGGCAGCTCGCGCTGGCCGCCCACACCCCCTCGGGCAGCCACCCGGACGGCCTGGCCCGCCTGCTGGCCGCGGTGCACGCCATCGTGAACCCGAGCACCGCCGCCCCCTGATCAGGGCAGGCGCACGCGCCGCCGTACGGCGATGAGTTCCCGGTCGGTCGAGCCAGACCGACCGGGATACGCCGTTTCGCGGCCCGTGCCCGGTTCAACGCCCGGCAGCGCCGGGCGTTGAACGCGTTTTCCGGCCGACTCCCTGACGGGGGGCGACACCGGCCGTATGATCACCCCGTCAGCTTCCCCGACACATCCCTCATGAGCGGATATCCCTTTATGGATCAGGACGCACCCGCCGGGATCGACCCGACCACTCCGAACATCGCCCGCGTCTACGACGCGGCCCTCGGGGGCAAGGACAACTTCGCGGTGGATCGCCAGATGGTCGAGCTCGGACGGCAGGTCGCCCCCGATGCCCCGGACACCGCCCGCGCCAACCGCCAGTTCCTGCGCCGGGTCGTCCGCGAGCTGGCCGCGCGCGGGGTCGAGCAGTTCCTCGACATCGGCTCGGGCCTGCCGACCGTGGGCAACGTGCACGAGGTCGCCCAGGCGGTCAACCCGCACGCCCGCGTCGTCTACGTGGACTTCGACCCCGTGGTCCTGGCGCACGGCCGCGCCCTGCTGAGCAATGACCACACGACCATCGTGACGGCCGACGTGCGCGATCCGGACCTGCTCGGCCACCCCGGGATCACCTCGCTCCTGGACCTGCGGCGGCCGGTCGGGCTGCTGATGTTCGCCATCCTGCACCACCTGGACGACGACGAGGACCCGGGCGGCATCGTCGCCCGCCTGCGCGACTCGCTGGCCCCCGGCAGCCACCTGGCCATCTCCCACTTCCACCTGCCCGTCGAGACGGCCCCCGAGCTGGTGCCCGAGATCCAGGAAGGCGAGCGGCTCTTCAACGCCACCCTCGGCACCGGCCGCTGGCGTACCCGCGCCCAGATCACCGAGTTCTTCGGCGACTTCGAGCTGCTCGACCCCGGCGTGGTGCCCGTCAACGACTGGCGCCCCGAGGGGAACGAAGTGAGGCTCTTCCCGCCCACGCACCACGGCATCGCCGGCGGCGTTGCGCGCAAGCACTGAACATCCCGAGCCGGGCAGCACCGATGGGGTACGGCGCACGCCGTACCCCATCGGCCCGGCGGGCACGAGTGAGCCCTCGCCGATCTCGGCGAGGGCTCACTGGCGCGCCCGGGAGCCGAGCACGGCTCGCGGGCGAAGGAGGGGCTTCTCCCGGCTCAGCTGCCGGTGAGCGCGTCGGCGGCACGCGCCACCTGCGTGGCGTGGGGGCCGCACAGGTCCGCGCACCAGGCGCGCAGGTGCTCCTCGCGGGGGATCGTGTTGTCCAGGATGGTGATCATCCACCCGGTTCCCCACCAGGCCGCGGCCTCGGCGCTTTCGTCCAGGACGCCGGCGACCGCCTGCGCGCTCACCCGGCGCCAGTCGTGCCCGCGCAGGGCGCGCGCGGCGGCGGCGAGCGGGGCGGGTGGGCGGGGGCCGGTGACCGCGGCGGCGATCTGGTCCGGGGCCATCTCCCGCAGGGCGTGGCCGAAGTCGCTCAGGTCGGCGCGCACGCGATCGTGGCCGGGCAGGAACGCGGGCGCGAAGTGCACGAAGGCCTCCCACACCTCGGCGCAGGCCTGCTCGGCCAGTGTCCGCTGCCGCTCCCGCAGGTCGGGCAGGGGCACCGAGATCCGGGAGATCCGGCGCAGCGCGGAGGCCAGCGACAGCCGCCGCACCAGGTGCGCCAGGTCGATCTCCGGTTCCGCGCGGGCGCCCATCGCGCGCGCGAGGCTGGCGTTCAGGCGGGGGCCGAGCAGGTGCAGGGCGCCGTGCCTGCCCGCCGTGTCCGAGTCGCCGCCGTCGTCCGCGCCGATGAGGAGCGGGAGCGCGCCGCCGCTGGGGGTGAGCACGGTGTGAAACCGGCCGGAGCGCGTGACCGCCACCGCGATCTGCACCGCCGCGGCGCCCGCGGCGTAGGTGTCCACGACGTCCCTGGTGTCGGGGGTGCCCTGGACGACCAGGATGAGCGCCTGGACGCGCGGGTCGTCCACGTCGGTCCCGATCAGCGCCTCGTCCCAGGGGTCCGGGAGCGGGCCATGGTGGCCGATGGCGATCGCGTAGCGCGGGCCGGCGCCGGGCGGCAGGTGCTCGGCCAGGGCGGCGGGGGAGGACAGGGTGAACAGGTGCGGAGGGTGGTCCGTGCCGAGCCGCCGGGCCAGGTGCGCCAGCAGCACGCGCCAGAACCGGTCGCCCCGCGGCCCCGCCGGGAACCCGTCGGGGTCGAACTCCGGCATGGGCGGCGCAGGCCCCAGCTCGGCGTCGAGCGCGGCCAGGACCTCCGTGTCCGGGCCAGGGCCCGGACGCGCGCCTTGGGTGTCCTTGTCGTCGTCAGCAGGCATGAGCCGTCCGTTCCTTGGCATCGGTTGTAGCAGGGCCGACCGTCACCGCCATGGCGGCCGCGGCAACATCTGCCCGGGGGAGGAGGTGGGGTGGGACCGCAGAAGGCCCGGCGGGCCGGGCCTTCTGGTCACGCGTCGGGCCGCTGGTCCTCCAGGGCGGGAGGGCTGCCGCCGTAGAACTGGCACATGTCGGTGATCTGGCGTCTGCGGACGCGTTCGAGCGCGGCGACCACCTCCGGGCCGAGTTCCTCGTACAGGTCCTCGGCGCCCTGGCTGGAGGTGAGGGTGCGGACCAGCATGCGGTACGCCTGCCGGTTCAGCGTCGCCCGGTCCCAGGCGCCGATCGCCAGGAACAGCACGCCGTGGTCGGCGGCCTCCTCGGCCAGGACCATCTGCAGGCCCGGGCTCAGCGCGTCCGGGTCGAACTGGTGCAGCAGCCCGGTCACCAGGCCGGACTCGTCGGCCAGCTTGCCGAGGTCGACGATGGCCGAGAACAGCTTGTCCTCCACCGATCCCTTGGCGGACTGCGTCTTGACCTCGAAGGCCACGTTGACGCGTCCCTTGCTGGTCTGGATCCCCGGGACGGGCAGGCCCTTGATGTGGACGCCCAGGTCCACCTCCTGGGCGCGCCCGGAGATGCGCCAGTACTCCAGCGGGGGGTGGGCGATGGGTGTCAGCCCGAGGGAGCGTAGGTAGCTCGCCGCGTCCTTCTCGGTGGTACGGCCGTTGCGGCAGGCGATGTGACCGCCCTGGAGCGGGCCGCCTTGCGCGGGGTGGGCGCGGCGGGCCGGGGCGGGGATCGGCCGCGGTGCCGCCGTACGGGGGGAGACGGTCCCGGCGGGGGAGCTCGTCACGTGTTCCTCCTTCGTCAGCCAACCCGCGCCGCCCGGTTTCCGGGGGCGGGGTCGTCGTGAAGAAGGCCGCGGTTGCGCAGAGGGGGACCGACCGCACCGCGGCGGCGGTCGTCCCGTCCTGCGTCCGGTGCCGGCGCCCGCTGCTCGGAGAGGCGGGCGCGGCAGGCGGGCCGGAGTCCGGCGGCCGCCTGCGCGGATGGTTTGCGGACGGACTCACAGGTCGTGAGCGCGCGTGCCGGGCACCGTCGTGGCGTCGCGACGCCCGGGAAGCGCGCCTCATTCGGGACCGTTTCGAATCTACTTTGTAAAGGCGGGTCCTCGATTCGAAAATGATCATGAGGTATTCACTCGGAACGACCAAACGAGCAAATCTTCAGCAACGCGAGACCCGATGCGGGGTCGTTCCTCGCGCCGGCCAGGGCTTTTCGTGGGACGCCGAAAGGCCCTGGGCGAAGCAGCATGGTCTGCGCTGCACTTGCCTGGAAGCCACGACGCAGGAGGGGCAAGCGATGCGCACATCGACAGCAGGAACGGGAGCGCGCCGGCGGCGGGGGATGGCGGCAGTGGTCGCGGCCGTGGCGCTGGCCGCGACGGGGGTGATGGCCGCGGGGCCCGCCCACGCCGCCGACTACGACGGGCGGCTCCCGTCCGCGGTACCGGGCTGCGGCAGCAACGTGCGGGCGACGACCACCAACCAGGAGGCGTACGACGACACCATCTCGCTCTACGCGAACGGCGTCTACTACGGCTGGGCCGAATGGCGGGTCGGCACGTCCGGCATCTGCAAGAACTACAAGTGGATCCGGTTGCACCTCACCCGGGCGGTCGACTCCACCTGGACAAGCCCGTTCGGGATCAGAACGGTGGACATGCAGCCGGGGGACAACCGGTCGACCAGTCTCGACATCGGGAGCCGCGGGGCCGGAACGGTCGACAGCGAGGTTCTGTGGGCGCCGACGGTGCCGCTGATGTCGCACCTGCTGGGGATCGTCAACACGCCCGGCGCGGAGGCGTACATCAACTACTCGCGCGGCGGGGGCCCCGCCCAGAGCTTCTGGACCTGCCCGCCGTCCCAGGCGGGCCGCTGCGGCCGCTGACCCCAGGGCGGCGGGCAGGGCCAGGGCGTGGCGCTGGCGGCCATCTTGGGGGGCGAAAAGGGGAGGCGGAAGGTGGGATCGGATTCACTGGGCTCGACGGCCTGTTTCGTCAGGACGGACACGGGTTCTGATGGGATCCCCTGGGGGGCGTAATCAGCCGATTACGCCCCCCAGGGCCCGAGGCAAGTCTGTGGATCAGGCTCTCATCGGACAGTCCTGCGGAGATGTTTCTCGTGGCACACGCCGACCTCGCCGATGACGACGACCAGTTGGGCGACCTTGAGTCGGGCTCGTGGAGCCGGCGCTGCGTTGAGGTGACTCACAGCCTCGGCTCCGCCGCCTCGGCCGCTCCAGTGGCTGCTGTCGGTCTTTTGAACGCCTGTAGTGATATCCACACGGCGACCAAGAAGCTCGCGACGCAGACGCCGAGAGCGACGTGGTAGCCCACTTCGAACGCACTGCGCGCGGTGGTCTCCATGTAGGAGGGGACTCCGCGGAGGTTCCCGGTGGCGATGGAGCCAGAGGCGGGGTGCATGCGCCCGAATCGAGATCCAGCCCAGGTGTGGTGGGTTGCCGCCGCGCCGATGGCGCCGACAAGCGCGAGTCCTGCGGCGGTCCCGAGCTGGCGGGAGGAGTTGAGCACGGCAGAGGCGGCACCCGCGACAGGTCCGGGAATGTCGCGCATCGCCACGTGCGTGATCCCGGGAACCAGCAGTCCGAAACCGGCTCCGGTGACCAGGTATCCCATGCCCGCAGCGACGAATGGGGTTGTCGGCGTGAGGATGCTCAGTGCCGCCACACCGAGAGCCCCGGCCGCGCAGCCCGTGGTGACGATGGCCCGTGGCGTGAAGCGTTGGCTGACTTTGCCGGCCATCTGCGCGGCGACCAGGAACGGGGCGTTCATCAGCAGCCACGACAAGCCGGTGTGAAGTGCGGACCAGCCCAGAAGGTTCTGGAACATCAAGGTGACGTAGTAGAGCGTGCCGCTGAAGGCCACGTAACTGGTGAAGTAGATGGCGCAAGCACCGATGAACGCTGAGTTGCCGCGTACGGCTCTCGGCACCAAGGGCTCGCTGGTGTGGCGTTGCCATTGCGCGAACGCTGTGAGGACGAGTCCGCCGACGATGAGCGGCACCAGGGTTCGGGCTGGGTCCCAGGGGGTGTCGGTCGCGGTGATCAGTCCGAAGGTGACTGACGCCAGCCCCGCCGACGCCAGCAGGACACCCGGCACGTCGAGCGGCCGCGGTTGGGTCGTCGCGGCGACGCGCGGGACCGTCAGGGCGATCAGGGCGACCGTGACGACGATGATCGGAAGGTTGACCCAGAAGATGGTTGACCAGCCGGAGAATGACAGCAGTAGGCCGCCCACGATCGGGCCCGCGCCGAAGCCGATCCCGCCGATCGCCGCCCACCAGCCGATCGCGTGACCGCGCTGTTGCGGCGGGTAGGTGTCCGCGAGGACGGCAAGGGTGAGCGCCAAGATGGCCGCACCCCCAACACCTTGACCGACGCGCGCGCCCACGAGCGCGGCCGGGTGGGGTGCCAGCGCGGCCGCCGCAGAGCAGAGGCCGAAGACGACGAGCCCGCCCAACAGGACCGGCCGGTGGCCCAGCCGATCACCGAGTGCGCCCATCAAGGGGATCAGCGCAGCCAGCCCAAGAGCGTAACCGCTGATGATCCATTCCAACGCGCCGGGAGCCGCCCGCAGCTCATGCTGGATCGTCGGAAGAGCGACATTGACGATGGTGACATCGAGTTGGATCACAAAGCCGGCCAGGCACAACGCCAGCAGCGCGATACGTCGTCGCTGTCGGGCATCTATGGTTGGCCCTGAATGGGTCGGGGACATCACATCGTGCTCCTGTCACGTTCTCGCTGATAGGCGTGTCACAGGCACTGACACCCCGCAACACGAGGACGTGACCGATGGACTCCCCTGAACAACTCAGCCGACACTTCGAGGGCAACCGTCAACGGCTGACCGCGCTGGCCTGCCAGATCCTCGGCAACAGCGCCGATGCGGAAGACGCCGTCCAAGATGCCTGGGTCCGTCTCAGCCGCCCCGGCGCGACAGACGTCGCCGCCATCGCCAACCTCGACGGGTGGATGACCACAGTCGTCTCACGGACTTGTCTCAACAAGCTCAGGGCCCGAGCCGCGCGTCCTGAAAGTCCGACAGACGCGACCGGGCCGCGACTCCGGCTCCGGCCGGATCAAGCCCTGGGCCCAGAGGATCAAGCTCTCCTCGCCGAACAGGTCGGTCTGGCGCTCCACATCGTCCTGGAAAGCTTGGCGCCACCCGAGCGCCTTGCGTTCGTGCTCCACGACTCCTTCGGGATGCCGTTCAGCGAGATCGCCACCGTGCTCGGGAAGTCAACTGAGGCGACCCGCAAGCTCGCCAGCCGCGCCCGGCGACGAGTGCATGCCGTCGATCCGGCCGAGATTGAGACCAACCCCGCCAATCAGCGCAGCGTGGTCAACGCCTTCTTCGCAGCGACCCGCGACGGCGATCTCGACACCCTTCTCACTCTGCTGCATCCCGAGATCACATTCCACGCCGACGGCGGTGCCACCAGGCCTGCGGCGACCGCCACGATCCGCGGACCGCAGAACGTGGCGGAACGGGCGGCGACGTTCGCCATCCCAGACGCCACGTTCCAGCCGATCACGATGAACGGCAGCGCCGCCGTCATCGTCTACACCGACCAGCATCCCGTCTCGATCATGGCCTTCGTGATCTCTCACCACCAGATCATCCAGATCTACTCACTCCTCGACCAGGCACGAATCGACCAGTTGATCAACACCCCCGGATAGGGCAGCAGTCCAGCGCAACCAAGACCCCGGCATGCCCCGCTCACTCAGCTACTCAACCAATGTCCGGGTGGCGGTGGCGGAGGGCGGGGATGTCGGCGCGCCATGGTCCGCGTTGGGCGGTGAAGGCCCGAGTGGCGTCCTTGCTCAGGTTCAGCCGCTCGCCGGCGACCTGCTGGTAGGTGATCTGGCGCCCGAGATGCCGCTGATCAGGTGCACGGCGGCCTCCGTATGGGCGCCTCCAACGCCACTCAGCTGCTGCGCCTACTTTGGGGCTGGGGTCAGCTTCGGGAGCGCTTGGTGAGAAGGCGCCGGCCCTTCACGGTCGGCGGCGGCCGCGATCCGCACGGCTTGGCCGGCGCGCTCCCCCCTGTGGTTCAGCAGCTCGGCCGCGTGGCGCTCAGTCGCGCAGGCGGCTGAGCGCCTGGGGAGACAGGTTCCGGGCGAGTTCCTCCAGGAGGGCGATGATCTCGGCGATCCTGTGCGGGTCGTCGATGGCCAGCGCTTTGGCCAGGGCCGCGTCGATGGAGGTCGAGCGGACCTGCTCCACGCGGCTGGAGATCTCCGGGGCGGGTTGGATGCAGAGTCGTCGGCGGTCGCGGGCATCGGGTTCCGTGACGACGGCACCCGCCTCCCGCAACCGGGCAACCGCCGCCGACACGGCGCTCTGAGGCAGGCCGGTGCGGGTGACGATCTCGCTGATCGCGCTGCCGGGATGCGTGCGGATGTCGCTGACCACGATCAGCACGGTCCGGGCGCTCCCCGGCTGGTCGCCCAGCCCCTCGGTGGGCAGGGCCTCTTCGCCGATCTTCATCAGGGTGCGCCCCAGAAGGAACAGGTCCACTCCGTTCACGTGATCGAGATTACATCAAAAGAGATGCATCAGGATTGATGTATCAACAATGATGGAATACGGTGATCGCGAACCAAGGCGAAAGGACCCTCCCATGACCACGACAACCGGCTCCCTGGCTGTCCCGGGCGCCAGCCTCTACTACGAGATGCGCGGCGACGGCCCCACGCTGCTGATCTCCCAGAGCGGCGAGGGCGACGCCGGACGCAGCGCCGATCTGGTCGATCAGCTCGCCGGCGCCTGCACCGTGATCACCTACGACCGGCGCGGCCTGTCCCGCAGCACCCTGGACGACCCCAGCAGCGGTGTGACGATGACCGAACACGCCGACGACGTCCACCGGCTGCTGGCCGCGGTCACCGACGAGCCGGCCGCCATGCTGGGCTGCAGCCTGGGCGCGGTCATTGGCCTCCATCTGGCCGTCCGGCACACCGGGCAGCTCAGTACCCTCATCGCGCACGAGCCGGTCGCACCCCGCCTGCTGCCCGTTCCGGACCGGGCCCGGCATGAGGCCGAGCTGGCCGAGATCCAGCAGCTCTACCGGGAGGAAGGGCTCGCGCCGGCACTCAAGGCGGTCGCCGAAGTCCTGGGCATCGACCCGGCCAGCCCCGACGCCGAGCCCGACCTGACGCCGCAACCCATGACCTCGGGGCGGATCGCCAACTTCGGCTTCTTCATCGAGCATGACCTCACCGCCCTGATCAACGACACCCTGCCGGTCAACGCACTGGCGCACACCCCTACCCGCATCGTTCCCGCCGCCGGCCGTACCACCCCGCGCACCGTCTTCGACTACCGCTGCGCACAGGAACTGGCCGCGCTGCTCGGCGCCGAGGTCACCGAGTTCCCCGGCGGCCACAACGGGAACACCACCCACCCCCGCGCCTACGCCGTCCAACTGCACCAGATCCTGCAAGCGGCGAAGGCTGGCTGACGCTCAGGGCAGCAGTACGCCAACGCGCTTGACCGTGCGGATCACCGCGGCGGTCACGACTCGCACCCCTCCCGGGGAGCCGCCCGCCCGGTCAGGGGGTCCCATGGCATCTTCCGAAGATCTACCACATTCGCCTGAGCAGCGGTTGTAGCGGCGCGTGGGCCTGGCCGGGCACGACGAGCACCGCCACACCGTCCGCTCGATGATCTTCGATGGCTGCGGCGGGCCGCCAGGTAGGGTTGGCGTCGGTCTACCTCGGTTCTTCGGGGCCTTGGATGATGCGGTGGATGGTGGAGCGGCCGACGCTGCATTCGGTGGCCAGGTCGGCCAGGGAGACCTCGCCTTCGGCGTAGCGGCGGCGGATGGAACGCCGGGCGGGCGCGGGGAGTTTGGACTGCTCGCCCTTGAGCTTGCCGTTCTTCTTGGCCCGGGCCATGCCCGCGCGGGTGCGCTGGTGCCCGATGTTGGCCTCGAACTCGGCGACCATGGCCAGGGCCTGCAGGAACAGCCGGCCGACCGGGTCGCTCCAGTCGCAAATCGAGGCGCCCATGCCGAAGCTGGCCCTCCGCCGCCGAAGCCGGCCCCAGCCCCAAGGTAGGTCTTGATGGCACCGTGGTGCCATCAAGACCTCATAGCGGTCTCACGGTAGGAGCGCCAGGGCCTGCTCGGTGTTGTGCTCGGCGATCGACTGCATGAACGACCGGTCGGGGAAGTCTCCGTCGAGGAGGCGCAGCGGACCGGCCACCAGTGACAGGCGCATCGCGAGCATGAACAGATCGAGGCGTTGCGGATCGAGACCGGGCTGGGACAGGGCCGCGTATCGCTCGCCGAAGCGGAGCCGGAGGAAGACGTGCTCCCACTCCACGTCGAAGTACATCAGCCCCTCGATGTCGATCAATACGGCGTGCCCGTCACCGTCGACCAGGACGTGGTCAGGACCCAGCTCTCCGTGGATCAGCCCGTACTCCTCGCGCGGGGTCACCCGGACAGCCAGTTCCCGCAGCCGGTCGCCCAACGCGCCGGCCGCTGCCGCGATCCTGCCGTCCCGTCCGCCGCCTCCTCCAGGTCCCGCAACGCACGTTCGAGCACCAGAGCCTCACACGAGGCGCCACCCGCTGTGACGCCCTGCTCCAGCAGGTCCACCCGGCCATACCGGGGGGAGTGGTGGCGGTGCATCACCTTGAGCGTCCCGGCGAGGTCGCCCAGGGCGGCCGCCGCACGCGCGGGATCGGTGTCGAAGAGCCCCTCGAGCGGGCCGCCACCGACGTCCTCGACTACGGCGACGTCCGCCCGGTAGCGGTGCCGGCGGTCATCGGTCAGGAATAGTCGTGGAACCCGCACCCCAAGTCTGTTCAGGCTCCGCTGCGCGGCCAGGAAAGCTAGCAGGCCGGACGCCGGCGCAAGTGGGTCGGCGGTGCCGACCTCTTGCGCGGCAGGCCAGAAGTTCTCCGTCTCGGCCCAGCTGTACACGACCACGCTCGCCACGCCAGCTCCATCAACGCGGACCCGGTACACGCCCTTCTTGCTACCCCCGCGCAACCGGTCCACCGCGGCAACCCGGCACCCCGAACCCAACGCCTCACGCACAAGTCCGGACAGGTCTTCGATCTCGGCGAATCTCCGCATCCCCACAACCTAATGAAGACGTCGAGACGCCGACGTACCACGATCGCGCTGCCACGCCTTCGCAGGGGTGTCGGGATCAGAGCAGCTGTTCCGGGAGACCAAGGAGCTCGGCCACACCGGCAGTCTCACTCTGCTCTACCGCCGTAAACGCCGCCCTCACCCTCCCGCGCGGCCGCACCGAAGGCGTCCACACACGCACGAAAAGGATCATGCGCCAGATACGCGGACGCGCCGGGTTCGATCTGCTACGCCACCGCATCCCGCTGCCGTGACAGTCACCTACCGCCACCACCGATTACGGGCCAGCGCCTTCTGGACCCCTCTCACCCTGTACGGACGGCCGGAACTGGACATGAACAGGCACCTGGACCTCGCCTGGCCGCGCAGCAGACGACCACCGCCACAGCGTAGACCTCGGCCCCGTCGCGCCGCCGCGCGGTAGAAAGTCCTCACCAGCAGCGGTCGGCGGCGTCGCTGCGCCCTTGCCGGTAACCGGCCATCCACGCACGGGCGATCACGTTCGTCAGCGCGGTGTTCAACAGCTCGTTCGCGGTCAAGCCGCCCGGCGAACTCCAGCGCCTGCTCGGCGGGCTGACGCCCATCGGACCTGACCATGACGACGGCATGCTCTGCGGCGGCCTGCCAGCGGGCGCTGCCCTTGGTGAGGATGGACATCGGCGAGGCACCGTCGCAACGCGCGATCAGAATCCCCTACGAGCCCGGGGCCGCTCAGGACGTACTGGAGCGTCTCATCAGGAAGCTCGGATCTCGTGGCTCACGGCCTCGAGGTAGTCGCTGATGGCCCGGTGGTTTTTCGTGAGGCATTCGATCTTCTCTGCCATGCGGTCGCGTTCGCGTTCGAGTGTCGCAATCATGTCTGGGGTGACGTACGGCAGGTATATCGCCCTCGAGCCGTCCAGGCAGGGAAGGATCTGCTTGATGATCCGGGTGGGGAGGCCGACTTCGAGGAGGCCCCGCACTTGCCGCACCCGGTCGACAACGTAGTCCTCGTAGCTCCGGTACCCGTTGGGGAGCCGTTCGGAGTGGATCAGCCCCTGTTCCTCGTAGTAGCGGAGCATCCGCACCGGCGTGTCCGTGCGCCGGGAGAGCTCACCGATCCTCATCCCCACCCCCTTCGTGTCCGGGCTCCGACGCAGCCGGACTTGACCCTCACACCAATGTCATACATTGACGATCAGGGTATGACACGAACGCATACATCACGAACGGATACATCACCATCCCCTTCCGCCGCTGACGCACGGTTCCCGCTCGCGGGTCTGCTGGCTCTGGCCGCCACGGGGTTCATCACGCTCCTGACGGAGACGATGCCCGCTGGGATGCTGTCGCAGATGAGCCGCGACCTGGGAGTGAGCGAGGCGGCCACGGGGCAGAGCGTCACGGTCTTCGCGATCGGGGCGATTCTCGCGGCGGTCCCTCTCACGAGAGCCACGATCGGCTGGCGACGCAAGCACCTGCTGCTGTTCGCGATCTCCGGGTTCGCGGTCGCCAACACGGTCACGGCCTTTTCCGACAGTTTCGCGCTCACCCTGGCCGCGCGGTTCCTCGGCGGCATCGTCGGCGGCATGCTCTGGGCGCTCCTTGCCGGTTACGCCCGGAGGATGGTTCCCGCGCACCAGCGCGGCAAGGCCATGGCCATCGCGATGGCGGGCGGGACCGTGGCACTGTCCGTCGGGGTCCCCGCAGCCGCGTTCCTGGCCAAGGCCGTCGAATGGCGATTCGCGTTCGGGATCATCACGCTGGTCACTCTCGCACTGATCGTATGGGTGATCGCCACCGTTCCGAACTTCCCCGGCCAATCCAAGGGCGCACGACTGCCGCTGGCCCACACGTTCCGTCTGCCCGGAGTCGCCCCGATCCTCGTCGTGACGTTGATGTTCGTGTTCGCGCACAACATCCTCTTCACCTACATCGCCCCGTTCCTGACTCCGCTCGGCATGGCGGGTCAGGTCGATTCGGTGCTGCTCACCTTCGGCCTGGTCTCGCTCGTGAGCATCTGGCTCACCGGCGCACTCATCGACCGGCACCTGCGCAAGCTCATGATCCTGGCCTGCGCGCTCCTGGCCACAGCCGCTCTCATCCTGAGCGTCTTCTCTGGCAACCCCGCCCCCGTGTACGCCAGTGCGGCCCTGTGGGGACTCGCGTTCGGCGGTGCTTCAACCCTGCTGCAAACCGCGATCGCTGACGCCGCGGGCGCAGCGGGCGACGTCGCACAAGCACTCCTCACCACATGCTGGAACATCGCGATCGCCGTAGGCGGGATCATCGGCGGTGTCACCCTCAACGTGCTGGGACCCCCCTCCTTGAGCTGGATCACGCTCGCGCTCCTGCTCCCGGCGCTCGCCATCGTCATCGGCGCACGTCGACACGGATTCACCAGCCGCACATTCGAACGCGAGACCGCCTCCGAACCGGACGCGGGACACCAGACAGCCGAAAACGGCGCGCTGGCGTGATCGGTGGCGTCGCCTCTTGCATCCGCCGCCTTGTGGCGAGCTGCGACGCTGGCCGGCGGCGGTGTCCCACGGTTTGTTGGATAAGGTCATGCTGGCGTCCAGCCTGCCTTTGGCAAGCCCGTTGGCAAAGCCCCCTTCCGTGACCTGCCTTCTAGCGGTCGTCGCAACACCCCGGTCTGGGGATTGCGATGGGAGAGTTCGAGATCCGCAAGATCCGAACGAAGGGAGCTCCTCCGATCAGGCGACCGGAGGAGCTCCCTTCTGGCGTGTCCCGCCCCCTACGGGAAGACGAGCGGGTCTACATCGCGGACCGGGCGTGGGCCAAGGCTTCGATCCGGGAGATCGCCCGCGAGCTGGGCCGTGCGCCCTCGACCATCAGCAGGGAGATCCGGCGCAACCGGCATCCCTTGTCTGCGCTTCCAGCACTGACCCCATGTCCGGGAGGCATACCGTCACGGCGAGGCCGCCGCCGGTGCGGGGGACGGCATCGATCGTGCCTCCGTGGACGCGTGTGATGGCTGCCACGATCGACAGGCCGAGGCCCGCGCCGGACACCGAATCGGTACGGTCGCTGGTGAGGCGCCGGAACGGCTCGAACAGCGATGACACCACCTCGTGGGCGATCTCCTGCCCGGTGTTCTCCACGGTGAGGACCGCGCCTTCGTTGCCCGTTCCGGTCCGGACGGCGATGAACCCACGCTGGTCGTTGTACTTCTCGGCGTTCTCCACGAGATTCGCGATCAACCGCTCCACCAGAACGGGATCGCCGGAGGTGAGGGCCGGTGACAGGTCCACCGTCGCGCCGGGGTGCTCGCAGAGGACACGCCGGGCCAGGTCGGCCAGATCGACGGGCTCTGCGTTGGTCAGCGTGTGTTCTGCCGCGGCCAGCATCAGGAGTCCGTCGATGAGCCGATGCTGGCGGCTGTTGGAGGCGAGGAGTTCATCCCGGGCCTCCAGCAGCTCCTCGGGAAGTTCGCTGAACGCCACCTGCAGCAGCGCCCGGTCCAGCGCCAGGGGTGTCTTGAGCTCATGGGAGGCGTTGGCGGCGAACCGGCGCTGAGCATCGGCCGAGCGCTCGAGCCGGTCGAGCATGTCATCGAAGGTGTCGGCGAGCTCCTTGAGCTCATCGTCGGGGCCCTGCATCGCGATCCGCTGGTGGAGGTTGGACAGGGACAGCCGGCGGGCCGTGGAGGTGACGCTGCGAATCGGGCGCAGGACGCGTCCGGCCAGCCACCAGCCCAGGATCACGGAGACCACCGTCAGGACAGCGATGATGATCGCGGTGGCGGCCCATTGGTACCTCAGGAGTTCATACTGCAGCTGAAGGTCGCCTTGGAACACCACTTCCTGGTCGACTTCGCCAAAGGCCGGTGTCCCGGCGTCCGAGGGCTGAGGTGCCCGCCCCGAGACGGAGACGCTCACCCCAAGCGCGCTGCTGAGCAGCAGATTCACCGCGAGCAGCATGACCACGGCCATGATGAGGAAGGGGCTGGCATAGAGCGCGGTCAGCCGGACCCTGACGGTGCTCCGTGCCCGGGGTCGACGAGACGGTAGCCCGCTCCGATCACGGTGTGAATCACCGGTGGCGGTCCCAGCTTCTTGCGCAGCGTCGCCACCGTGACCCGCACGGAGTTGGTGAAGTAATCGACGTTCTCGTCCCATGCCTTCTCCAGCAGATCCTCGACACTGACGACGCTTCCGCCCGAGCGCATGAAGACCTCCAGCACCGTGAACTCCTTGGGGCTCAGAGCCACATAGCGCCCGTTGCGATGCACTTGGTGGTAGGCGGGGTCCAGGGTGATGCCCGCCATCTGCAGAACCGGCTGGAGCCGGGCCGGCACCCGCCGTGCCAGGGCTCGGATCCGGGCGACGAGCTCGGGAAAGTCGAAGGGCTTGGCCAGGTAATCGTCAGAACCCAGGCTCAGCCCTTCCACCTTCGACCACAGGTCGCCCGCGGCGGTGAGCATGATGATCCGTGCGGGGACCTGCGCCTCCATCAGCCTCCGGCAGACATCGTCACCGTGGATCTCGGGTAAGTCCCGATCGAGCACGATCACGTCGTAGTCGTTGGTCATCGCCCGTTCCAGGGCCGCGTCCCCGTCATAGACGACGTCCACGGCCATCCGGGCCTTGCGCAACCCGGTGCCGATGATGTCGGCCAGGCCTTTCTCATCTTCGGCGACCAGCACGCGCATGTTCGACGCTCCCGGATGTCGGTCGTCATGGTACGTCTCAGGCGGACAGGGCCAGTGTCGGCGACATCCGAGCGGCCCGCATCGCCGGGTAGAGTCCGGCGATGGCGCCGACGGCGAGCGTGGCGCCGAGTCCGCCGCCGATCACCCACGTGGGCACGACCGGCGGCAACCCTTGTGTCAGCGCGAACCCGAAGGTGCCGGCCACTCCCAGCAGCGAGCCGGTGAGCCCGCCCGCCCCGGCCAAATCAGGGATTCGGCGAGAAACTGGATGCGGACCTGGGCGGTGGTGGCCCCGAGCGCGCGACGCAGGCCGATCTCACGACGCCGCTCTAGCACCGAGATGATCATCGTGTTGGCGATGCCGACCCCGCCCACCAGCAGGGCCACGCCGCCGACACCAAGCAACAGGCTGGTGAACGCCCCCGCCACCGCGGCCCTCGCCTCCAGAGCGTCGGAGGGGCGGCTGACCGTGACCTCTTCCGGATGCTCCGGGTTGGCCGCGTGGTTCAGCAACGCCCTGACCTCCGTGACTTTCCCCTCAGCGATCTTCGTGTAGACCAAGGTGGGGTGTCCATCGAAACCGAGGAAGGCATCCGCCGCGGCGAAGCCGACCAGCGCGGCCACGTCGACGTCCTCCGCCAGTGGCGATTCGGCCAGGACCCCGATCACCGTCCACCACTGACCGTTGATCCACACCGAGTCTCCGGCGGTGGCGGCGAGCCGTGTGGCGGCCGTGGATCCCAGCACCACGGTGCGTTGCGCCGCGGTGGCCGTATCGTGCCACCTTCCGCTGCGGACAGGGGTCCGCAGGACCGCCAGCAGATCCAGGGATGTGGCGCGGACCTGAAGGCCAGCGGTGCGCGTCGAAGGGATGCGATCGTTGCGGTAGACGGCCTTGCCGGTATCGCCGGTCTGACCGGCCATGGCGACATGCTCCACGCCCCGGATCATCCGGGCCGCGTTCTTCGGCAGCCTGGCCTTCTTCTCGGAGAACTGCTTGCCGGGAGCGACGGTCAACATGTTCGTCCCCAGCTCATCCAGAGTCTCCATGACGCGAGCCTGGCTGGAGGAGGAGATGCCCAGCACCGCCACCATGGTCGCGATGCCGATGGCGATCCCCAACGCGGACAGCACGGCCCGCGTGGGCCGGGCCCGCAGCCCCGCCACACCCACCCGCGCCACATCCTCCAGGGTCATCCGGGCCGGGGTCAGCCGTGCTCTGCCGATCCGATCCGTCATCGGAGAGCTCCCATCCCGGCGGCCTCGGAGGTCTCATCCGCGACGACCAGGCCGTCACGGATGTGGATCCGGCGTGGCGCGGCGGCCGCGACCTCCAGGTCGTGCGTGATGATCACCACGGTGGCTCCGGCGGCGTTCAGATTCCGCAACGTCGCAAGAACCTCTGCCCCTGATGCGGTGTCAAGGTTGCCGGTCGGCTCATCGGCCAACACCAGCGACGGCTCCCCGACCACGGCGCGGGCCACGGCGACCCGCTGCCGCTCCCCGCCCGACATCTGATTCGATCGGTGCTCGAGCCGATCCGCCAGGCCGACACGCTCCAATGCCTCACCCGCCCGCCGCCGGCGTTCACGCCGCGCCACCCCGGCATACAGCAATCCGTCGGCGACGTTGTCGAGAGCGGAAACTCCGTCCGCGAGGTGGAACTGCTGGAAGATGAACCCGATGTGCTGGGCGCGCAGCGCCGACAGCTCGTGATCGCTCAGCTGCGCCACGTCGTAGCCGGCGATGCGCACCTGGCCCTGCGACGGCCGGTCCAAGGTGCCGATCATGTTGAGCAGGGTCGATTTGCCCGACCCGGACGGGCCGACCATGGCGACCAGCTCTCCGGTATCCACGCGCAAATCCACTCCTCGCAACGCCAGAACGCCACCGGGAAACTCCTTGGTCACCTTGGCCAGCTCGACGACGGCGGTCATAGCTGGGGAACCTCGACTCTCACGCCCTCCGACAGGCCGGCACCGGAGATCTCGACGCGGCTCCCGGTGAACAGGCCCGTCTCGACCGGCACCACCTGCCGGGTTCCGCCCCGCACCACCCGCACACCGTACTGGCCGCCCTCTCGCGCGATCAGTGCCTCGACCGGCACCGACAGCACGTCCTCGCGGCGCCCGGTTCGTAGCTCGACCGTGACCGGCGCCTGATCCAGCCTGCCCAGTTCGCCGCCCACCTTGACACTGACATCGATCGTTGCCGGACTGTCCGCATCCTTCCCGGGCCGTGCGACGGTCCCGACAGAGGAGATCGTTCCAGCGACCTTCTTGCCGTCCGGCAGTTGCACCCTCACCCTGGCGCCCTTTCGAGCGAATCGCTGGTTGGAGGTCTCGAGTTTGATGGTGATAGCCCGTTCGGTCCTGGTTGTCGTCACCACCGAACCTTCAGCGGCGTCCCCCGCCTGCTTGGTGTTCTCCGCGATCCGAAGCGCGCCCCTCGAGAAGATCACTTGGTTCACCTCCGCCCTGCCCGTCGCCACCAGCCCCTTATCGCGCTGCCAGGCCCACACCGCCTGGGCGGTCACAGCGGTAAAGGTCTTGTCGACCGTGCCGGGCTTGTATCCCAGCTTGACCAGGTTCAGCTCCAGCTGCTGGACATCCGGGCCGGTGGCGCCGATACCAAGGCGCCGGTACATCGGGACGGCGCCGTACATCAGGAACACCGGTTTTCCCTCCACCTTGTACAGCCAGCCGCCCCGACGCACCACCGTTCCCTCGGCGCGGGTGGCCGTGACCACCCCGCTGGCGCGGTTCGGCTGGATGCGGCGGCCCGCGTACCCAAGGGTGCCGCTGACCTGTTTGGTGTCCACCATGTCGGAACGGATGATCGGCACGGACGACGGCTGTGCACCGTTGGGGCTCGTCGCCGGCGCTGCCGTACGACCGGGGAGGTTTATGAACCCCACCACAGCCCCGCTTCCGATCACCGCCACGCCGCCCAGCAGCACCGCCGTGCGCCTCACTTGGAGTTCCCAGGCGCCTGCTCCTTGCACGCCTGCTGCGCCTGCTGAACCACCGGCGTGTCCTCGGTCATCCCGTCCGGCAGCTTCACAGCGACACCGCCGTCGGGATCCTGCTTCGGGTCCGGCATGTCGACTCCCGCCCTGCGCATGCACGCGACGTACTTGAGCGCGGTGTCCATGGCCTGCTTCTTGTCCTCGGGCGACATCTCCTCACCGGCCGGGGCGTACTGCTTACAGGCCGACTTGGCCGCGTTGCTCTTCTCCGGGGAGTCCGCCTTGATGTCCAGCCCGTCGCTCCGCTCCGTGACAGTGAGACCCTGATCCCGCAAGCACGCCGCGTACTTCGCCTGATCACCGGAGTCCCCCTGAGCCCCGGGGCCACCGCCGCATGACACGAGGACCGCTGAGGCAGCGAGGAAGGCTGCTCCCTTCAGGGCAATCTTTATGTTCGCCATGCCCCGCAGCATGCTGGACAAGGGTTTAAAAGAAGCTAACCAGATCTGCTTAACCCATCTTTAACTCAGGCCGCGATCCGAGCTCGACTCCGGCCATCTTCGCAATCTTGAAAAGTCGGCTGTGTGGGCGAGCGTTGCGGGCTCCGCCGGCCCAGTCCTTGGCGAAGTCATCGGTGGCCATAACCGCCTACGCTGTTGGTGGCCGGTGGATTTGACCACGTCGCCCGTTTCCAACATGAAAGGGAACGGCCTGTCACCACCCGCGCCGCCTGGCACGTCTGCTGCTCACTCACCCCGACCGACTCCGTGAAAGCGACACCGGCCTGGTGCGGGAACTCACCGCCACCTGTCCCGAGGTGACCGAACTCGCCCGCCATGTCCGCGACTTCGCCGCGCTCCTCACCCCGGCTGAAGGCAACGATGACAAGCTCACCGCCCAGATCACCACCATCCGCGTCGCCGACCTGCCTCACCTGCACGGCTTCGCCAACGGCATCGAGCTCGACCGCGCCGCCGTGAACGGCGTTACACGCGGCCAAGCGGCGAAGCTGCTTGCTCCGCCGCTTGGACTCACATCGTTTCTCCAGGTCAGGCCCGGGAGCGACTCCCTCGCGTCTCAGTCCCGGGCGGCGCCGAGTTCGATGAGCAGAGTGTCGAGCACATGCATGGCGCGCCATGCCTTGGTCATGCCGAACTGCGCGGAGAACCGTACGACGGCACGGGCCTCCTCCGGTGTGGCGCCGGCGCCGAGGGCGCGCGTCAGGTGGGCGCGGAAGCTTTCCTGCAGGGTCTGGAAGAGCACGTCGACGGTCATCGTGATGAACGCGCGCTCACGGACCGACAGCAGCCGCATGCCGGCGCGCATTCGCGACTGCAGGTCCATGTAGGTGCTGAACGGTGCGTCGAGGGCGGCCACGGCCTGCCGCATCGGCGCGGGGAGCGGGCTACCCGTACCGTTGGCGTTCACCTCGTGGCCCTGGCCGGTGGGGGCGGGCAGGGCGTGCTCCCGTTCCAGTTCGGTCAGGCGGGCGAGCGCCGCAAGGGCGGCGGGGTAGCCGCTGTCGTAGGGGACGAAGCGGAGCATTTCGCGCAGGGCGTCGGCCGACAACCCGGAGTCGGCCGCCATCGTCACGTGCTGTTCGAAGGGCAGGCCGAGAGTCTGCTGGCAGACGTCGGCGGTGAGGCACAGCAGGACCTTCTCGCGCCTGGTGAGCTCCGGGATCTCATCCCAGAGCAGGTGGTCGGTGGCGGCGCTCATCTCGGCGAACAGCGAGTCCAGTGCCTTCACCTGGTTGTCCATGGAAATCCTCCGTATGTGAACGGCTGTAGCGCTACGACTGTAGTGCAACGCTCGTTCGCTTACAATAGGCGTCCATGGACAAGACCACCTCCGCCCCGGCCGGCCCTCGCGATGGCAGGCAGGGCCGCAATCCGCGGGGCCAGGGCGAGCGGCTGCGGGAGGACATCATCAGCGCCGCCCTGCGCCTGCTGGACGAACTCGGCGACGATCAAGCCCTGTCCATGCGCGCGGTGGCACGGGAGGTCGGCGTCGCGGCGACCTCGGTGTACATCCACTTCGCTGACCGGGACACGCTCGTACTGGCCGCCCTGGAGAGATTCCATCGCGAACTCGTGGAGGCCGTCGATCAGGCCGAGACCGGTGCCGCCGATCCGGCGGGGAAGCTGCGTGCCCGCGTCCTGCTGCTGGGCAGGTGGGTCCAGCAGCACCCCGGCCTGTACAAGGTGCTGCACGAGAGCACGCTCAACCAGCGGGCGGCCATGTCGTTCAAGCAGGAACTGGCGGAGCGCACCACCGCCGCGGTGCAGCGATGCATCGACGCCGGGCTCACCCCGGCCGACGACGCGGCAGTGATCTCACTGGATCTGCGGGCGGCCGTGCATGGAGCTGTGTCGATGCGGGTCAACCAGCCCGGCCTGCCATGGCCGCCGCTGGAGGAGCAGGTCGATCGTTTCCTCGCCAAGCTCGTCGGCCTCACGCCCACCCCCGGCTGCCGACCGGAATGACCGTCTCGTGGGCGAGGAACGCCTCGGCCGAGGGCAGGCCCTGGTCCACCAGCGAGTTGAGGACCTGGTGCCGCCTCACCCGCTGATCATGCTGTTAGGAGTTCCAAGTTCGGCCCGCACCGCATCCTCGACGGCCTCGAGCAGTCACGAGGGATACGGGCTACTGTTTTCGTCGTTCCCGGGGCCGGTGGAAGGGGAAGGCCCCTCGTCACTTGGTCGAGCGCGTCCTGGAGCAGCTCGCCGTACGCCGTCGGAGGGCTGACGCGCAGCCACAGATCGGTCGTGGCGGAGACGGCGACGCCGCTCGTCCCCGCCACGAGCCGTGGAAAGAGGTCGCGCTCGAGATCGGCGCCGGTGCGCTCGGCCACGGCGGCGGCCAACTCCTGGTGGGCGGCCATGCCGGCTTTGGGGAACTCACCTCGCAGCGCTGGATGTCCGGTCATCAGCCGGAGACCCTCCGCCCAGCCAGCGTCGGGCTGGGCATCCTCGCCCTCGCTGCCGAGGGGCGCCCCGATGAGCGTGGCGTTCCTGATCGCCTCCCAGACAGGCTCACTGGATGGGTGAACGCGTAGCTCGTCCGCGATCCGCGCCGCGTGTTCGAGGTGACGGTCGGCGATCGCCTCGGCCTTGCTGGAAGAGCAGCTGTTGAACGTACGGTGCGAGAGGCCAGCCTCCGCGGCGATGTCTTCCACTTTGACGTCGTCATCCACTTTGACGTCGTCGAAGCCGCGGTCGATCGTGAGCCTGATCGCCGCCGGCTGAGCGCGATCCGGGTCTCCCGCTTCTTCTGCTCTCCCAAGCCTGTGCGGCCAGTGCAATCAAATCTTCTTGACGAGAAAACTTTCTCAATCAGAAAACTTTGCTATGGTGGCAGTGTGACCACCGAACGCACCCCTGCCGGCGGCCGGCGCCCTGGGCTCCGGGAGCAGAAGAAACGCGCGACCCGCGAGGCGTTGACCCTCGCGGCCCTGCGGCTGGCGCTGGAACGGGGACTGGACAACGTGCGTGTCGAGGACATCGCCGCCGAGGTGCAGGTGACGACGCGGACGTTCAACAACTACTTCTCCACCAAGTACGAGGCCCTGGTGGCGCGCCATGTCGACCGGACGCGGCAGGCAGCCGAGGCGCTGCGGGCGCGCCCGGCCGACGAGCCGCTGTGGGAGGCGATCGACCATGCGGTGCTCTCGCCGCTGACCGAGGCCGGACGGGCCCATGAGAGCCCGGCCCCGGAAGTGCTCGACGGCATCCGATTGATCGCCGGTGAGCCCGCGCTCCAGGCCGAGGCGCTCAAGGCCACTCTGGCGGCCGACGGGGAGTTCGCCGCGGCGGTCGCTGAGCGGACCGGCACCGACCCCGATCGCGACATGTTTCCGCGTCTGGTCGCAGGCTCGGTGGCGACCGCCATCCACGTCGCTACCGATCAGTGGCTACGCGCGGATCCGCCCGTTCCGCTGATCCCGCTGCTGCGGCAGGCGCTACGGCAGTTCGCCGCGGGGCTTCCGGCCCCGTCGGCCGACTCGCCGCGATAGCGCGCCGCACCCGTCCACCACCAGCCGGCCCGAGCGGCCCCTTCGAGGCCGCTCCATCCGGCATGCCTTCGATCGGCCGTGCCGGAGCAGAGGAAAGATCCCCTATGACGATCCGGGAACGAACGCGCCCGGCGAACGATCTGGTCTGGTTGATGATCGCGGTGGTGCTGGGAGCGATCATGATGCAGCTGGACGCGACCATGACCAACATCGCCTACGACACGCTGCTGCCGGAGTTCCCGTCGTCACTGCTGACGATGCAGTGGGTCGGCACCGGATACCTGCTGGCGATGACGGCGGTGATGGCGTTGTCAGGCTGGGCGCTGGAACGCTATGGCGGCCGAACGATGTGGACGGCGTGCATCGTCGTCTTCCTGGCCGGCTCGGTACTGTGCGGGGTGGCGTGGTCGGCGCAGAGCCTGATCATGTTCCGAGTGATCCAGGGACTGGGCGGCGGCATGGTCCTGCCGCTGGGCATGGCCGTACTGGCTCAAGCGGCCGGACCGAGCCGCCTGGGGCCGGTGATGAGTGTCATGGGCGTCCCGGCGGCGCTGGAGTCGGGGCCGTCATGACTCCGGCCATGGCCGCCGCCATCGGTGACGTCGCCCCGGCCGCCCTTCCCCGCGCCAGCGCCGCCAACAGGGTCATCATGCAACTCGGCGCTTCCATCGGCAGCGCGGTGATCCTCATCGTCCTGCAAGACCGGCTCAACCGGCTGCCCGATCCGCTGAAGCCGGACCCGGCGGGACTGGCCGACGCCTACGCCACCACCTTCTGGTGGATCCTCGCCTTCGCCGTCACAGCCATCTTCATCGCACTCGCCATGCCGGGCCGCGAACCCGGCCGGCACCACACCCAGAAGCCGGCAACCGCCGCCAAGAGGGAGACAACCACATGACCATGACCCAAAGCATTCGCACCGAAGGCGCGGACATCGTCTACGACTATGAGGGCAACGGTCCGCTGCTGCTGATGATCTCCGGTGGCGGTGGGGCAGCCGAGCACTACGCACGGATCTCCGGCTTCCTCGCCGAGCACTACACGGTCGTCCGCTACGACCGCCGAGGCAACTCTCGCAGCACCGGCGACACCACCATCGACCTGGACATGGCCCAGCAGGCACGCGACGCAGTCGCCGTGATCCGGGCCATGAGCGGTGAACAGGCTTATGTCTTCGGCAGCAGCGGCGGCGCCAACATCGCTCTCCAACTCGCCACTGACCACCCGGATGTCATCCGCGCGCTCGTCGCCCACGAGGGCCCTACCTCACCGCTGCTGCCCGATGCCGACACCTGGCTCGCCTTCGCCGAGCGCGTGCACAGCACCTTCACCACCGAAGGCGCCGAGGCTGCATTCAAGATCTTCGCCTCCGCACTCGTCGGCTTCGACGGCGCCAACCCCCAACAGGCCCGTGTGGCCGCGGGTGAAATGACGACCAACGCCGAGTTCTTCATGGCCCGCGAATACCTCCCGCTCGCCACGTTCAGTCCCGATCTCGACACCATCCGCCGCAACAAGGTCCCCATGGTCACCGCCGCCGGACGCGAAAGCGACAGCGCCTACTACGCCCGCACCGCCCGTATCCAAGCCGAACGCCTGAGCTGCCCGATCCTCGAATTCCCCGGAAACCATCTGGGCTTCATCTTCGAGGCCGCGAGCTTCGCCACCACACTCCGCGGCGCCCTTGACGACCTCACATCCGGAACGGCGTCCCAGCGCCGATAGTGCCGGACCTGACGCGTGGCACGTCCGCGACCCTGGTGTCGGCGTACAGGTAGTTGTGCAGAGGGCGGTACGCCCAGACGTGCCGAGCCCGGCGTACGCCGCAGCGCCGGGGCTACCCGATAGCCGCAACCCACCGAGCAGGGGCCGCTGTCAAGGGTGGGCGAAGCCCATCGCGCCAGCGACGCCGAAAGCGCCCTTGACGACGGCCCCTGCCCCGACACCGCTTCATGAGCGGGTGGCGCCCGCCCCATCGAGAGCCTGCACTCCATGCACGTAGCTCGGCACGTTCACGTGTACGCGCCTATGCACGTTAAGCCGTGCGCCGACAGCTGGCGATCGGCTGGGCCACGGCCGATCCACGCAGCGCCATCGTGACGGGCCTGGCGACAGGGGCGGCCTTCGGGTTGACCCTCGATGCCACCGCCTGGGTCCGCAGCGCGATCGGCATATCGCCGGGGGAGGGAAGAGGGTAAGACCCAGGCATCGTGCCCTATCCGAACCAAGCCGCGACCCAGGACGTACGCCCGGCACCCGTCGCGATGTACCGGATAACGTGCTGGAGTCGCGCACCACCCTGGCGAGCCGGTCTCCTGGTCGCCGCGCCGCACTGATTGCTCATGTACGTGAGCATCGACCGCACCATCGCCCGGCTCGGCCGCGACCGGCCGCTCGCCGACGTCGCCGACGCCGGGATCGGCACCGCGCTCGCCCAACTGTGGGGTGCGAGCGCGCCGGCGACCTGGAACCGCAACCGCGCCGCCATCACCTCCTGGCTCACCTGGTGCCACACCAAGAAGCACTGGGCCGCGCCATCGGTCCCGGCCGACGCCGGACGTCGCAAGGAGAACGCCGACGAGACCCGCGCTGTGGCCAAGACCACGATCCACCGGCTGCTGTCGCGCCGCGACCTGCGCGAGCGGGCGCTGTGGCGGATGCTCTACGAAACGGCGGCCCGAGCCGCCGAGATCCTCGCGCTGAACGTCGAGGACCTCGACCTAGAGCCCCGGCGTGCCCCTGTTCGGTTCAAGGGTGGCGCCGTCGAGGGGGCAACGCAGTGTGGAACCGAACGGAATCAGGCGCGAGCCACGTTCGCCAGACTGAGCCAGCCGCAGTTCGCTGACCACCAGTAGCAGCCGCGTTAACGCCGGATTCCGTTCCAGTACGTCCACGCCCAGTTCCACATCCGACTTGGCCAGCGTCTTGTCGTCCGTGGTCGATCGTGCCAGCGGGCAACTCGTCGGCCAGCGCCAGGATGACGGTGTTGCTCGCCGCGAACGCCTCCACCGCGGCGGCGTACTGGGTGACCATGGCTGTTCCTGGGGTCCTCAACCCCGGTTCAGCCGAGGTCGGCCGGGTGGATGGCGCCCGCGATGGCTCGGTACCCGGCGTCGTTGAGGTGGAGGTGATCGCCTGAGTCGTAGGCGGGGTTGAGCCGGTCGCGGTCGGCGGGTGAGGCGGTGATGCGGTCGAGATCCACCACCGCGTCGAACGGAGCAGAGGCGCGTATCCAGGCGTTGATGGCCTCGCGCTTGGCCTCACTGCGGGCGGTGTAGTAGGCCGATCCCTTGACCGGCATGAGCGTCGCGCCGATCACGCGCACTCCCTTGGCGTGGGCCATCTGGATCAGTTCGCGAAGTCCTGCGATGACCTGGCCGGCGGAGACGTCGGGATAGGGGGCGAAGATCGGGGAGGGAGGCGCCGCCGCCAGTTCGCCGATGCCGATGTCGTTGATGCCGGCCAGGATGATGACGGTGCGTACGCCTGGCTGGCCGAGGACGTCTCGGCGAAAGCGGGCGGTGGCCTTGTCGCCGAACCATGCCGAGTCGACGGTGACGCGGTTGCCGGCGATGCCTTGGTTCAACACGGCACGGGGCGTGCCGGCGCCGGCCAGGCGTTCGGCGAGTTCATCGGGGTAGCGGTTGTTGGCGTCGGTGCTGCTGCCGGCTCCGTCGGTGAGGGAGTCGCCGAAGGTGACCACGCCGCCACGACGCCCCGTGGGGATCACGTCCACGCCGGTGAGGTAGTACCAGGACTGTGAGGTGTCGGTGAAGGCGGCGGCGTCGGCGTCGGCGGTGTGATCGCCGGCGGCCCGGTAGGTGGTGGCAAGGGCTTGGGCGTGATACGTGGCCGGGCCGGTCGGCCGGTTCGCGAAGAACGTGATGGTGACCGAGTCCAAGGCGGCCAGATTCAGCGGCACCGGGTCGGTGGCGAGATCGGCCCCGGCCGGGACGGTGAAGGTGTGCTTGCCGCGGACGGTCAGGTGGCGCAGCGATCCCGGCTCGATGGCGGCCCCGCGGTCGGTGCGGGCGAGGGTGGCGTGGTCGATGGTAAGCGGGCTGGTGCCGTAGCGGTTGGACAGCCGGATCCGAGCGGCTTTCCCGCCCGCGCTGATCCGGACGATCTGGCGCACGGTCTGGCGGGTGAAGCCCTGCTGTGACCAGTTGGGAGCGAAGCTGGCGCTGGGGCGCTGTGGCGCGGCGGTCCAGGTGGCGCTCCAGCCGGGTCCGGGTCCGGTGGCGGTGGCGGTGGCGGGCTGCCGAGCGGTGTCCGGAAATGCGGCAACGGTGCCGGTTATCAGGGCGCAGACGGTGATAGCCGTGACGGTCAACAGCCGTCGTGTAGCGGAGGACATGGTTCTTCCCGGGTGGTTGGTCAGCTGTTGGCGGCGTCGAAGAAGGCGTACAGGTGGCGGATGCGCCCGTCGGCGAAGACGGCGACGTCGGAGCCGGTTGCAGCGGGGGTGCCGGCTTCGGGATCGCCGAAGCGCCAGAAGAAGCGGGCCTGATGGTGGTGCGCGTCGACCGGAGCGGTCAGGCCGAAGCGGAAACCGGGCGGAATCCGCTGCTGCAGGGCGGCGAACGCCCTATCCAGCGCGTCGTGTCCTTCGACGGCGATCTCCGGGTCGGTGTAGGTGCAGTCGGGGGTGAGGATCTCCTCGATGGTGGCGCGTCGCCGGACTGCGTCGGTGTCGTTGATGGCGTCGATGAACCGGTGGATGAGATCGGCGTAGCTCATGGGTTTCTCCTGGTCAGTGCTGAACGGTGACGACGATCTTGCCGACCTGGGCGTTGGACTCCATGTAGCGATGGGCCTCGACGATGTCGGCCAGGTCGAAGGTGCGGTCGATGATCGGCGCGAGCGCTCCGGCGCGCAGGCCGTCGGCGATGAAGGTCTCGGCCCGGCGAACCCGCTCCTCATCGGCGAACAGGTGGAAGATGGCGTAGCCGTAGACGTTGATCGGCCACCACATCGGCAGCGGGGTGGGCCGTCCGTCCAGGGAGCCGTAGACGATCAGCATGCCGTCCGGGGCCACGGCCCGCGCCAGGTCGGGCAGGCCGGGCCCGGCGACGCCGTCGAAGATCAGCCGCGCGCCGTGCTCGCCGGTGAGGGCGTGCACCTGCCCCGCCACGTCGCCGTCGTCGGCGGCGATCACGTGCTTGGCGCCCGCGGCCAGCAGCCGGTTGGCCTTGGCGCCGGTCCTGGTCACCGCGATGGGCGTGGCGCCCAGGTGGGCGGCGATCTGGACGGCGGCCAGGCCGACGCTGCTAGAGGCGGCCGTGACGACCACCTCATCGCCGGCCTGCAGTCCGCCGACCTCGACCAGTGCGCCGTAGGAGGTGAACGCGGGCACCCAGATGGCCGCGCCGGTCACGGCGTCCATGTGTTCCGGACGGCGGATCAGCCGCTCTGCCGCCACGATGGCGCGGTCGGCGTAGATGCCGTGGACGGACATCCCCTCGTCGTTCGGCTTGGCCACGATGCTGACCGCGTCTCCGGCGGCGTAGCCGGTCACGCCGGGTCCGACGGCCTCCACCACGCCGGCGGCCTCGGTTCCCAGGCGCGAGCCGGGCAGCACCGCGTCGTAGTAGTAGCGGCCGGTGCGCAGGAACACCTCGCCCCGGTTGAGGCCGAACGCGTCGATGCGCACCCGCACCTGGCCGGGGCCGGGTTCGCCGATTTCCATGTCGGCGAGGTAGAGCACCTCGGGACCGCCGAGCTCGTCGAACAGTACTGTCCTGGCTTTCGTCACGAACTCTCCTCTCTCACATAAGTCCTATCGCCGTCCTAAATCAGAACGCCGTTCAAACTTAGTGCGCCGTACTCTAACGTAGCGGTGTAAGCTGTCAAGCGTGCAAGAGCAGACAGTGGGCCGACGGGCCCGGTTGCGGGCGCAGACCACAGCGGAGATCAAAGCCATTGCGCTCAAGCACCTGAGCGAGGGCGGTCCTGACGCCCTCTCGCTGCGGGCGATCGGCCGCGAGATGGGCATGAGCGGCAGCGCCATCTACAGCTACTTCGAGACCCGGGACGCGTTGATCACCACGTTGATCAACGACATCTACACTTCGCTGCTGGACCAGGTGGAGACCGCCCGTGACGCCGTCGCCCCCGACGACATCGCCGGCCGCATCCTGGCCTGGGGGCAGGCCGTACGCCTCTGGGCGCTAGCCAACCCCGAGGGCTTCCGGCTGATCTACGGCGATCCGGTCGCCGGCTACCACGCGCCGGCCGGCGGACCGGCCCCCGAGGCCGCCAAACGTGCCTGCCTAGGACTCACCGAACTGGCCGCCGCCGCCTGGCCGTACGCGAAAGCCACCCAGGCATCCACCGACCACCAGTGGTCGGACTTCTCGCCCGGCCTGGCCGACACCATCCGCGAGCACTTCCCCGATCTGCCCCCGGCCGCCGTCGCCCTCGCCCTGCGCATGTGGGGCCGCATGCACGGCCTGATCTCCCTGGAGGTCTACGGCCACCTCGGCACCCAGACCGGTGACCCCGCCAAGCTCTACCACGCCGAGCTGCTCGACCTGATCAGATCCCTTGGGCTCGGCGTGGAGCATGCGCGCCAGCCGGGGATGCCGCGAACCTCGACCTGAGCCTTTGGGCGATGTGCCGCACAAGAAGATGGAGCGTGTTACAGATAACGCTCCATTTTCTGTAACACGGCCGATCACGACCTGCGGCGACCTGCCGCCGGCCGTACGCGAAGCGGCCCTGTTATCTGCGGCGAGGAGGACGCCGTGTCCGTCGTGACGCCGCTGCCGACGGGGCAGGGGCTGACGGTCCGCGCCGCGGCCGGCGCCTTCCCCGGCACCGTGGCCAACTCCTCACGCTCGACATCGAGGGCCTGGAGAGGACGAGTTCATCGAGAGCCCAGGGATCCAGGGCTCTCGCGTGAGCGGCTGTGCGTGGCGTCAGCGTGCGAACTTTTCGATGGCTGCCGGGGTGACCGGGGTGAAGAAGTTGACGAGGTTGCCGTCGGGGTCGCGAAACAGCAGCGACCGGTTGCCCCAGGGCATCGTGGTGGGCTCGGTGACGAAGTCGGTGACGAAGCCGGTCAGGGCCTGGTGAACGCGGTCCACGTCGTCGACGAGGAACTCGGTGATCACGCTCTGGTTGTCCGCCGGGCGGGCAGAGCCCGGGGCGAACAGCGGGACGGTGCGCGTGCCGGCGATCGCGAGGGTGGCGCCCGCGGTCCTGAGTTCGGCGAAGTCCTCGGTGGCCCATGTGGCCCGCGCCCCGGTGGCTCGCTCGTAGAACTCCACGAGGCGTGCGACGTCGCTGGTGATGATGCGGATCGAGACGAAGTCCATGGCGATTCTCCTTGGCCGTGCTGCAGGCGTGTACGCCGCAGACTAGGAGAAATAGGGGACAGAATCGGTCCTGTATTCCGTTACGCTACGAACATGCCCCGACCCACCGGCCGCGTGCTGACACTCCTGGAGCTGCTGCAGTCGGGCGGCACCCGGACGGTGGCCGAACTCGCCGACCGGCTCGGCGTCGACGGGCGCACCGTGCGACGGTATGTGGAGCATCTGATCGACCTGGACGTGCCCGTGGAATCGGTGCGCGGCCGCTACGGCGGGTACCGGCTCGCCCCCGGCTACCGCTTGCCTCCGCTCATGCTCAGCGACGACGAGGCGCTGGCCGTGCTGCTCGGCCTGATCGCCGGCCGCCGGACAGGGTTGACGACGACGCAGCGCACGGCAAACGAGACGGCCTCGGCGAAGATCCGGCGGGTGCTGCCCCAGCACCTCGCCCGCCGGCTCGATACCCTCCTGGAGGCTCTCGCCTTCACCGATCAGCTCGGCGAGTTCGACACCCCGGACGCCGGGCTCTTGCTCACCATCGCCGATGCGGTGCGCCACCGCCGGCCGGTCTCGATCCGCTACACCGACCGCGACGGCCGCCGCAGCGAGCGCACGCTGCACGCTTACGGGATCGTCGCCCATTCCGGCCGATGGTACGTCACGGGCACGGACCCCCGGCTCGGCGAGGAGCGGACCTTCCGGCTCGATCGCATCGCAGAGGCCAGGGCCCTGTCCGGCTCCTTCGAAGCGCCCGAGGGGTTCGATCCGGCGCAGCGGGTGTTGTCGGGGTTCGCCACGGCCGAGTACCGGCACGAGGTGACCTTGCGGGTCCACGGGACGGTTGAGCAGATCCGCGGCCGCCTTCCCGCCAGCGTCGCGAGCCTGGAGGAGTACGCGCCCGCGAGCGGACAGGACCCGGCGGCCGAGCGCTGGCTACGGGTCGAGCTGCGGGCGGAGCGGCTCGACTGGTTGCCTGCGGTGCTCGCCTCGCTCGACCGTCCGTTCCTCATCGAGCGCCCCGATGAACTGCGCGACCTCGTCATCGCGTTCGCCGATCGCCTCGCCTCCTGCGCCCGCCGAGCCTGACAGCGAGCAAGCAAGGTCAGGAGATGGCGCAGTCAGCGCCTACCGCCTATAGCCGCGCTCCGCCACGATGGCCGAGCCAGCCACGCCGACCTGGCCCAGGCCACCGGCCGGCCGGCGGCCACCGTCGCGCACCGCCCAGCCGGTGGCCTGGGCCAGCGGCGTGCTCTTCTTTGACATCGAACTCGACGCGGCGGTGCTCGGCGTCGCCGTTCAGGCCCTTCTGTGGATGTCGGTCTCGCCGGCACACTTGGACCGGTCGCCACCACCCTGGCCCGGCACGCCGGCTGCCATCCAGTCGCCGAACTCTCACCTGAACCGCGGCGAGGATGGCTCTGGGCTTCGCCCGCGAGTCTCGGCGCCGGGCTCGGGAGTCCGAGCACCGCCCGGATCAGGTGCGGGTGGATGTTCACGAGTTCTGGCACCACTCGTACGGGCGCGGTCTCTTGATCGTGGTCATGCGCGGCGAGCTTGGCATCGCCGTATCGCGGAATCAACGACGTTGCCGGCTCATGCACGCCGGGGCCGCCCGTCGCAAGGGTTGACGACTGGCTCGCATACTGATTTCGAGACGACTGGATCGACAGGGGAGGGCCGGATGCCAGGACGCAGGCTGACCACTCACTTGCTCCTCCGACCCTGGACCACCGACCGTAACCGCTTCACTGTGGTCATGCCGCATCGTGAGTGATCGCGATTGTGTCGTTCGGCGCGCGGGCGAGCGGCCGCACCGGTTTCTGGCGGGTCGGGTGGGTCAGCCTTCGAGGAGTGTGGCGATGGCTTTGGCGCCGCCTTGGTCCAGCCAGCTTGGGAAGTCCAGCAGGTCCGGGTGGCGGTGGCGGAGGGCGGGGATGTCGGCGCGCCATGGTCCGCGTTGGGCGGTGAAGGCCCGAGTGGCGTCCTTGCTCAGGTTCAGCTGCTCGCCGGCGACCTGCTGGTAGGTGATCTGGCGCCCGAGATGCCGACTGATCAGGTGCACGGTGGCCTCGGGGGTCAGTTCGTCGCCTGCCAGCTCCAGGGCCTGGCCGAGATAGGCGGTGGGGTCGGCGAAGGCGAGGGCGGCAAAGGCGCCGATGTCGCTGACGGCGACGAGTTGCACGGGCACATCGGGGGCGAACAGGTGGCGCAGCACTCCGTCGGTGGAGATGCCGCCCAGCTCGAGCCCGGGGATGGCGTGGTTCTCCATGAAGCGCACGGGTCGCAGGATGGTGGCCGGCAGTCCGAGGGCGGCGATGTGCTGCTCGATGGCCCACTTGCTCTCCCAGTAGGAGATGCCGGTGCCTCGCTCGGCACCGCCCACGGAGGCAAAGACCAGGTGGGCAGCGCCGGCCGCGCCCGCAGCCTCCGTCAGGTGACGGCCGCGCCGGATCTCGCGTTCGCTGTCCGGGTCGTCGGGGGTGACGGCGAAGACGCCGTAGGCGCCGGCCATGGCCGCCTTGAGACTGCTGGGATCGTCCAGGTCACCTATCAGCAGCTCGGCGCCCATTGCGGCCAGTCCGCGGGCGGCCGCGGTGACGGGATCCCGGACCAGAACGCGGACCGGCCAGCCGTCGGCCAGCAGGCGCGCGGCGGTGGCTCCGCCCTGTCGGCCTGTGGCGCCGGTGACCAGGACAGGCTTGCCGGCCCTGCTCGCGGCGGCGGTGGAGGAGAGCGAATGCTCCACGGGTGTGGTCATGTGAGGGACCTCCGGAAACGATAAAGTTGAGACTGTCCCGAGAAAATATCGAGACAGTCTCAACTTTTCAAGCGAGGGTTCTGCTTATGAACGCCGGCACACCGCCACCCCGCCGCATGCGGGCCGACGCACACCGCAACTACCAACGGCTGCTGACCGAGGCGGCGGCCGCGTTCGCCGAGCACGGCGCGGACTTCTCCCTGGAGGCGATCGCGCGCCGGGCCGGGGTGGCCAACGGCACGCTCTACGGCCACTTCCCCACCCGCCGGGCCCTACTGGAGGCGCTGATGGGTGATCGGATGCGGGCCCTGGCTGCGACCGGCGCCGAGCTGCTCACCGCGCGCTCACCCTTCGATGGCCTGGTCACCTGGGCGCGGGCGGCAATGGCGCACACGACGATCTATCGAGGGCTCGGCGCCACGCTTATGCAGGCCGTCGAGGATGAATCCTCCGAACTGCACGCGGCGTGCAAAGCGGTGCTCGCTGCCGGAGAGAAGTTGCTGGCCCGGGCGCGAACGGCCGGTGAAGTGCGGCCGGATGTCACCGCCCCGGACCTTTACGCGCTGATCAACGCGGCGGCATGGGCAGGCGAGCAGAGCTCCCCACCCCAGGGAGAACGGCTCCTGACCTTCGGACTGAATGGATTCCGGACCTCAGCCACCGATCAGGCCCTCCCGCTCCCGAAGCTGACCCCAGCCCCAAAGTAGGGATCAATCTTGGGGTGCTGTACTGGCAGGTAAGCCCAAACCCACAATCGTGATCTTGAAGGGCCATGGGTTGCGGTTTGGTGACTTACGGGCAGGTGCGTCAGGTCGCCGCTACGGTGGATGCGGTTCGGGTGTGAAGCTCGCGCGCGGCGCGGCGCAGGCCGCCGCCCGCGCCGCAGTCAGCGGGCCGGGGGACCAGCGGGCCAGGGGATGATCCTGCGGAACTCGCCGCCGGCCGACCGCTCCGGCGGCTGCTCGGCGCGTTCCAGCGCAACGTGCTCGGCCCTGTGCTCGGGCCAGCAGGCGCGAGATCTCCACGCGCGCGGTCCGTCACACGTGATCGGGGCTGGCGCGGCGGACATCTGCGGGAACCGCGCCAAAGCCCGCGCCTCTCACCAGCACCTGGCCACGACGCGTCCTTAATCGCGGGCCGGCCCTACGCGCGGATCAGCGGAGGTGCCCGGTGGCGGTCCAGTGGCTGTCACGCACACACCAACGCGCGCCGCGCTGTGCCGCGAGGGGGGGTCAGCCAGGTTGTGGGTCGGCGGCGGGGACGTGGGAGTCGTAGAGCCGCTGGAGCAGATGGTTGAGCCGCTTGCGTTCGGTGTCGCTGAGAGCATGGAGGAAACGGTCCTGCTCGGCGGCCGCCGCGTCGGCGACGATGGCCAGGAGGTTGTTCCCCTCTTCGGTGAGGGTGATGATGCGGCGGCGGCGGTCGGTGCCGTCGGGGCGCCGTTCGATGAGGTTCGCGGCTGCCAGCGAGTCCAGGACGAGCACAACGTTGCGTGCGTCCATCGCGACCAGCTCGGCCAGGCGCCGCTGGGAGGCCGATCCGTGCTGTTTGAGCGCGACCAGGAGGGTGTACTGGCCCTGGGTCAGCTGATGCTCGTTCAGGAACGCCGTCCAGGAGCGTGTCGTGAGCGAGCCCAGGCGCGCCAGCAAGAAGCCGGTGCCGCGTTCGTAGACGGGCCGTGTGCTGCCGTCCTTCATGGAACCAAGACTACCAGTTAGACATGACACATGTCCTTTGGTAGACATGCGACATGTCTATCAAGTTGCGACACTCCACGGTGTCGATCAGCGATCTCTCGCTGCACGTCGTCGAGTCCGGGCCGGCCGAGGGGCGCCCTTTCCTGTTCTTGCACGGCTGGCCGGAGTCGTGGCGGACGTGGCTGGGCGTGATGGAGGCCGCAGACGCCGCGCAGACCGGCGTGCGGATCATCGCCATCGACCTGCCCGGCATCGGCGAGTCCACCGGCACAGGCGGCGGCGGCTCGAAACTCCGGGTGGCCGAGACGGTACACGCGCTCGTACGGCACCTTGGCCTCACCAGCATGACCCTGGTCGGCCACGACGCCGGCGGGATGGCCGCCTATGCCTACCTGCGGCGGTTCGGCGATGTCGAACGGGTCGTCATCATGAACACGGTCATCCCCGGCGTCGACCCGTGGAACGAGGTGCTGCGCAACCCCCACATCTGGCATTTCGGCCTGCACGCCGTCCCCCACCTGCCGGAGACCCTCGTCCAGGGACACCAGGCGGAGTACTTCGGCTATTTCTACGACGTGCTGTCGGCCGACCCCAGCCGGATCTCCGCCGACACGCGGGCGGCCCACGCCGCCGCGTACGGCGATGATGCCGCACTCACCGCCGGATTCGACCTTTACCGGGCCTTCCCGCAGGACGCCGTGGACAACGCCGCGTTCGCCGAAGCTGGTGCCGTCGACACGCCGCTGCTGTACGTGCGAGGCGACCGTGAGAGCGGCGACATCGACGCTTACGCACGGGGCTTCCGCGACGCCGGGGTGAGGACACTGGTCACCGCGACGGTGACCGACGCCGGCCACTTCGCGCAGGAGGAACAACCCGCCGATGTCTGGCGGATCATCCGCGACTTCGCTCACCGCACCGCGAACTGACCGGTACATCGCGCGAAAACCCGTTGGCGGACCATGGCGGCCGCTGCTACCTTTCTGGAGGCCGTGCAGGAGAACGAGGAGGTGGTACCCGTGAACGCAGTATCGACATGGGTGCTCC
>NZ_QZEY01000016.1 GCF_003594875.1 Bailinhaonella thermotolerans | reverse complement strand
CCGCCCGACTCGAAGCGGAGCATCCGCAGGGCGTCATGCCGTACGGGCCGCAGCCGCAGCCCCTCCTGGCTGTTGCCGCACACCTCCAGCCGTTCCAGCTTCGGGAACGCCTCCAGCAGTGGTGTCACGTCCCCGTGCTCGATCCAGGAGATCTGGTACATGTCGCCCCGCACGGCTCCCAGGAACACCGCGCGCAGCTCGGGGAGATCGTCCGCGTGCTCGGCGAGCAGCCGTACTGCGTCGCCCAGGCTCCCGCCCCTGCCGGTGTACTCCGGGACGACGACGGCGCGGACCCTCCGCGTGTCCACCTCGCCGAAGAAGCGCCGCACGGACTCGGCGACGCCGTCCTTCGCGCCGTACTCCAGGTAGTCCCACAGCCTCCAGGCGTGGTCCGCGGCGCTGGGCGGCTCGCCGTCAGGGCCGAGGTCGGAGATGCCCGTGACCGGCAGGCCGGCGTAGGTGTCGTAGACGCCCTCCACGCCCTCCGGGTACCGGCCGAGGGCGTGGGTCACGGGGTCGTGGGCGGTCACTCGGAGACCTCCACGTAGCGGCCGCCCACGTTCCAGTCGTAGGTCGTGCCGGGGGTCATGGTCAGCTCGACCCCGGGGAGGGCGGCGCGCAGGCGCTCGGCCATGCCCTCGCTGAAGTAGTGGTTCGACAGGTCCAGGCGGGCGAGGTGGGTGAGGGGCTGGCCGGAGAGCAGCGCCTCGGCGCCCTCGTCGCCCAGGGTGCCCATGGACAGGCTGAGGGATTCCAGCCGGGCCACCACCGGGGCGGCCGCGGCGAGCGCGGCGATCTCGTCCTGCCGTTCGCTGTCCTGCAGGCCCAGGTGCCGCAACGCGGGCAGCCCCTCGCCCGCGAGCACGCCGCGCAGGTCCTCGTCGGAGCAGTCGCCGCCGTAGTTCGCCACGCCGAGCCACAGCTCCAGGTGCTCCAGCGCCGGCAGCTCGCACTCGCCCACCGCGCGCACGACGTGCCCGGGCAGCCCACCGGACTCGAACCGCAGGGTGCGCAGGGCCTCATGCCGCACGGGCCGAAGCCGCAACCCGCTGCTCCCCCGGACGTCCAGCCGTTCCAGTCTCGGGAACGCCTCCAGCAGCGGCGTGACGTCCCCGTGCTCGATCCAGGAGATCTCCGAGTCCCCCGAGGTCATCTCGCCGAGGAAGACGGCGCGGAGCTCGGGCATCCGGCCGGCCATCGCGGCCAGCGCCTTCACCGCGGCCTCCGAGGTGTTCTCCTCCCAGCCCGGCCCCCACCACCCGATGACGAGCGCCCGCACCGAGCCCACGTCGACGGCCCCGGCGAACCCCTCGAGCAGCTTCCCGAAGTCGTAGCCGTCCTCGTCCTCGTCGAGCTCGTCCTCGTAGGCGTCGCCGAGCCGCCAGGCGTACGCCCCGGGCTCGTCGCTCCCGGCCGGCGGCTCGTCCTCCTCCAGGTGCTCTCGGTAGAACTGCTGGACGGGCAGGCCGAAATAGGTGTCCAAACGCTCGTGGGGCATCGGGGGATTCCTCAGGACGGGCCGACAAGTGCCCCAGTCCTACCAGAGCCCCCGGACACTCCACGACCGATCACCATCGAACACCCCTTCCACCCCATCCGGTACGGCTACCGCGGACCACCACAAGCCGCCCGGACGGAGGGGAGCGAGGGCCTGCCTCGGGGCCGGTCAGAAGGAGGCGAAGGTGTGGTGGTCCGCCTGGGCCAGCGCGCGGACGAAGGCGGACAGGCGGATCGCGGCGCGGGCGAGGACGCGGGTGAGGGGGCCTCTGCGGGGGGCGTACGCCGCGCTCCAGAACGGTGGCACGTGGTTCATGGGTTCAGGATGGACCTGAGGGCCGCCATCGATCCAACGCATAGAAGTGCTGGCGCCTATCTCTAGTGTAGATACGTGGAGATCCGGCAACTCAGGCATTTCGTGGCCGTCGCGACGCACGGCAGCTTCACCGCCGCCGCCCGCGCCGAGCTGATCGTGCAGTCGGCGCTGAGCACGTCCATCCGGAAGCTGGAGCGCGAGCTCGGGGCCGAGCTGTTCGAGCGGACCGGGCGGCGGCCGGTGCTCACCCCGGCGGGGCTGTCGCTGCTGCCGGCCGCCCGCGCGCTGCTGGCCGACGCCGAGGCCGCCAAGGACGCGGTCGCCGCCGTCACCGGCCTCGCCGCCGGACGGCTGGTGATCGGCACCATCCAGACGCTGACCAGCGTAGATCTGGCCGCGGAGCTGGCGGCGTTCCAGCGCGAGCAGCCCGGCGTGCAGATCTCCGTGCGCGACGCGACGGTCGGCGAGCTGCTGGACGGCCTGCTGGCGCGCGAACTGGACCTGGCCTTCGTCGACCTGGACGGGATCGAGCCGCCCGAGGGCCTGGCCGTGTACGCCACCTGGGAGGACGAGCTGGTCCTGATCACCTCGCCGGACCACCCGCTGGCCACCGCCGGCCACGCCTACCTGTCCGAGCTGGGCGAGGAGTCCTTCGTGGACTTCCGTGAGGGCACCGGCGTGGAGCTGGCCGTACGGCGGCGCGCGGCCGACTGCGGGCTCCACCGACGCATCACCTGCGAGGTCACCCAGACCGACCTCCTGGTCGAGCTGGTCCGGTCCGGTCTGGGCATCGCCATCGTCCCCCGCCGCATCGGCGAACGCCACGGCCTCCCCTGCGTCACCATCCGCCAGCCCACCCCGCCCCGCCGGGTCTCCCTGGCCGGCCGGGCCCCCGTCCCCCGCAACCCCGCCGCCCAGGCCTTCCTCGCCCACCTCGCCCCCGCCCCTGACGGCACCCCTGACGTCACCCCGTCGTGATTTCGCGGTTCCGCGCCGCCCCCATTGACGCCGAGGTCTCGGGCGGTGTCCGCCAGGGCGCGGAATCACAAGATCATGACCAGGCCCTCAACCATCTCGTCCCCGCCCCTCTTGCTCCACCTATCGAAAATCGATAGATTTCAATCGTGAATCGATCGAGGGAGGGGCGATGGGGAAGGTGACGGTGCTGGCGCTGCGGGTGGTGCTCGCGGCGCTGCTCGGGGGGTCGGTGTTCGTGCAGGCGGTGATGGTGCCGCTGCTGGCGGCCGATCTGGAGGACCTGGCGGGCGAGTACGCCTACCTGCGCGTGCCGCTGATCGTGATCTTCCTGCTGGGGATCGTCACGGGGCAGGTCGTGCTGGTCTGCGTGTGGCGGCTCGTGACCATGGTGCGGCGGGGGACCGTCTTCTCGCACGCCGCCTTCCGCTACGTCAACGTCGTGATCGGCGCCTTCGTGGCGGCGGCGCTCGTGGTGTTCGCGCTGGCGGTGCTCCTGGCGCCCGGGGAGGCCGTCGCCCCCGGTATCGTCCTGCTGATCTGCGGGGTCAGCCTGGCGGTCCTGGCGGTCGCGCTCGTCGTGCTCGTGCTGCGCATGCTGCTGGCCCAGGCGGTCGCGACCGACGCCGAGGCGGCGCGGATGCGGGCGGAGCTGGACGAGGTGATCTGATGCCGATCATCGTCGACATCGACGTGATGCTGGCCAAGCGGAAGATGTCGGTGGGCGAGCTCGCGGAGCGCGTCGGCATCACCCCCGCCAACCTGGCGGTCCTCAAGAACGGCCGCGCCAAGGCCGTGCGCTTCACGACCCTGGCCGCGCTCTGCGAGGCCCTCGACTGCCAGCCCGGCGACATCCTCCGCTGGGAGAACGGCGCCCCCGCCGCCGACTGACCGCCGGCGCGCCGGCCGTGCCGCCCCGGCGGTCGGGGCGTCAGCCGTACGGCGGGGCGGGGGAGGCGCCGGGGTCGGTGGGCCAGCCGATCATGTGCAGCAGCCGGACGAGATGGGGCGGGACCGCGGCCAGGCGGATCCAGCGCCGCGACGGCGGCAGCGCGGGCAGGGCGAGGACGCGCAGGCCCGACACGTCGGAGAAGCTGATCTCGCTGACATCGGCGATCACGACCGCGCGGTCGCCGCGGGCCTGGCGGAGCACCTTGGCCAGGGCGACGCTGTTGGTGATGTCGATCTCGCCGATGACGCGGACCCGGGGAGGGCTCATGCCGTTCACCGGGACGACGCGCAACCTGCCGTCGTCGTAGAGGGGCCGGGTGAAGGCATCCGCGATCCGCTCGGGACGGTGACCGTCACCGAGCGACTTGTCGCCGCTCACGGTGGGCTCCGGGAAGCCTCAGACGCCCGGTTGGGCGGCTGCGAGGGCTGTCGTGCCGACGAGGACCGCGATCCGCATCATCATGCATTCCCCTCATGGCTCAACGCGTCGGAACCAAGGCGCGAACAACATTGCCTCACCTAGGATACATGAATTATATTTCGCAGGAAGACTTTCGTGAAGTGGTTTACGTATTCGGTCGGATCGGTGGACACTGAACTACCGGCCGGAAACTCCTAGGGTGAGATCATGGACAGCCTCGACGGACGCCCCGCCTCCCGATGGACCTTCCTGACCAACCATGCCAGGGTCCTGCTGGAGATCGCCCGGGATCCGAATGTACGCCTGCGCGACATCGCGGCGTCCATCGGGATCACCGAGCGCGCCGCGCAGTCCATCGTGTCCGACCTCGAAGAGGCGGGCTACCTGACGCGGATCCGGGTGGGGCGGCGCAACCACTACAACATCGACAGGACGCGGCGGTTCCGGCATCCGAGCGAGGCCGACATGCGGATCGACGGCCTGATCGAGATGTTCACGCACCGGGACACCCTGGGTGAGGCGCGCGCCCAGGACGAGCAGCGGCTGAACGGCGACGGCCCACGCCCACAGCGGGACTGAGGATGGACGTCGTGGAGCGGTGGGTCTGCCCCGGCTGCGACCGGGAGTTCGAGCGGGCGCGCCAGGCGCACGTGTGCGTGCCCGGATGCACGGTGGACGAGGTGTTCGAGCCCTGGCCCCCGGCGTACCGCGAGATCTACGACCGGCTCCTCGACGGGCTCGGGCCGGTGCACGAGGACGCGGTGGGCGTCGGCGTGTTCCTCAAGTCCGCCCGCAAGTTCGCGGAGGTACGGCCGAAGGCGCGCTCCCTGTCGCTGGCGCTGGTGCTGGAGCGCCCGATCGCGCATCCGCTGCTGTCGCGCAGCCTGCGGTTCTCCGCGGGGCGCACCTGGCACTTCTTCAAGCTCACCCGGCCCGAGGACGTGGACGGCGAACTCCTGGACCTGACGGCCGAGGCGTACGACGAGGCGTCCTGAGCGTTCGCCGCCGCCCCGCCGTACCCCGGCCGGGAGCGGGCGGCGGGAGGCGGCGGGCGGCTCAGTTCTCGGCGAGGACGATCACGCTGTCGTCCTCGGCGAAGACCAGCGGCTCGTCCTTGCGCGGGTTGAGCACGACGCCGTAGTGGGGGGCCTCGTCGCTGCGGCGGCGCACGCGGTAGCCGATCGCGGTCTCGCCCCGCCCGCTCGCCGACGCGATCACCGTGGCGAAGTTGGCCTCGGCCCCGGGCAGCACGTAGTGGCGGGCGGGCTTGAGGTGGATCTCCGAGCCGGCCGGGTCGAACAGGCGCGTGAAGACCGCGTTGAGGTGCCGGTTCTCGGCGAGCTGGGTGAGCAGCAGGCTGATCAGCTTGGAGCTGACGATGAAGTCGTCGGCGCGGGTGACCTGGGCGACGTCGCGGTTGGTCTCGTCGTTCATCTCGCTGACGATCGCGTACGGGTTGCCCAGCCGCTCGCCCAGGTCGCGCAGGTGCAGCAGCGTGACCAGGGTGCGGTCGTCGGCCCGGCGCGGGTCGAGCGTGTCGTCGGCCATGACCACGACGTTGTTGTACGACCCCAGGTCCAGGGTCTCCAGGGCCCGGCGGCTGGTCGGGTCGCAGCGCTTGTACCCGATGCGCAGGGTGGCGAGCCCGTCGCCCAGGCCGCCCTCCGGCGGGTGCGGCGTCGCCACGTCCACGACCGAGCCCGGCTCGACCAGCCGGTCCAGCAGGTCGATGATGCGCGGGGCGCGGGAGTTCCAGCCGAGCAGCAGCGTGCGGTCCGGCGCGTCGGGCACGTCCCTGCCGGCCACCATCGCCTCGCGCACCGGGGGCACGGGCGTCTCCGCGCGGCGGATCAGCAGGTCGTCCTCGGCGATCAGGATCAGCTCGTCGCCCTCCTCGACCCGCGTGTCCATCGGCGGGTTCAGCCGCACCTTGCCGCCCGGCCCGAGCAGCCCGATCAGGCTGCCGAGCTCGAACGCCGCCAGCGCCTCGCCGTACGTCGAACCGACCAGGGCGGGCTCGGGGCGCATGTAGATCTCGTTCCCGGCGAAGTCCAGCAGGTCGGTGCAGACCGTGGAGAGGCCGGACTGGCGGTGCGACTGGACGACCAGGCGCACCGCGATGTCGTCGGCGTCCACGATCAGCGCGTCGGGGCCGCCGGCGAGGCGGGCGGCGGCCAGGTTCTCCGAGTCCTGCACGGCGGCGACCACGTGCGGGCGGCCGTGCGGCCACTCGCGGTTGTTCAGCAGCAGCAGCGCCTTGATCACGTCGATGTCCGGGGTGTCGCCCTGCGGCGAGACCACGATCACCGACTTGGCCGTGTCCAGGCTGACGAGGTCGAGGTCGGAGCGGTTGAGCGGGCTCCCGGACCGGCAGATCACCCGGGTGCGGCCGGTGTCGCCGAGGCGGCCCCGGATCTCGTCCTCCATCTGCACCTTGTCCCGGTCCGCGAGGATGACCACGCACGACCGGCCGGCGCTCTGGTTGGCCTTGACCAGCTCGGCCGCCATCGTGAAGACCTGATCCGACCAGCCGAGGAGCACGGTGTGGCCGTGCTCGACCAGGCGGGAGCGGCCCTTGCGCAGCTCGAAGATCCGGTTCTCCAGGCCGGTCGTGAGGACGCCGATCAGCGAGCTCATGATGAAGATCCCGCCCAGGCTGATCAGCAGCATCAGCCCGAGGAACACCACGCCGCCGGAGTCCCCGGCGACGGCCCCGGGGTCCATGGCCCGCATCAGGTTGATCCACAGCAGCCGCCACCACGAGTGGTCCTGCTCGGCCATCCCGGCGTACGCGTCGTCCCGGGCGAAGAGCCAGGTCAGCCCGGCGACCAGAATGATCATCCCGGCGGAGAGCAGCCCCAGCCACCCGATGAGCGCCGGAGTCCCCCGGTCCATCGTGCGATCGAACCAGTACCGAACCCGCTCCCGCAGCTTCATCCGGGCCGTACCCCCTGACCGATATCCCGCGGAATCCTCAGAACCGGACAGACCGTATCAGGGTGATCACCCCCACCGCGTTCGATTCGCCCTTCGAACACCCCCACCAGCCCAAACCCCCGCGTCCCCCGGTCGTGATCTCGCGATCCCGCCCCCACGCCGGCGCCACGCGGGGCCCGGCGGGGAGGCCTGGCGGCGGTGCGGGTTCGCGAGATCACGACGGGAAGACCCGGCCCCCGCGCCCGCGATCGCCGTACGCCCGCCGGGAGGTCACGGGTTAATCCGTTGAGGAGTGGGGGCGGGGGTGTCTAGGTTGGGCGGTCATGACTGGTGAGGGGTCGCTGCCCCGGGTGGCGGACGGGGCCGCGTTCGATGCCGTGCGGCGGGATGAGAAGGCGTTGCGGCCCGGGGTGGACGCGCTGCTGCGGCGGCTGGGGGTGCGCGGGCGGGAGGTCGAGCGGTTCGCGACCGGGACGCAGCCCGTGTACGGCGTGGGCGGCGACCTGGTGCTGAAGCTGTTCCCGCCGATCCACCGCGAGGACGCCGCGACCGAGACGGCGGCGCTGTCGGCCGTGGGCGGGCGGCTGCCGGTGCCGGTGCCCGCCGTCCGGGAGGCCGGGGAGTTCGACGGGTGGGCGTACGTGCTCATGGACCGGCTCACCGGGCTCGGGCTCGCGGACGTGTGGGACGAGATCCCGCGCGGCGACCGCCTCCGGCTCGCGGGCGCCCTCGGCGAGACCCTGGCGGCGCTGCACGAGATCCCCGCGCCCGAACTGGGGCCGCCGGACTGGACCGCCTGGATCGAGGGGCGGCGCGAGAACGCCGAGGCGCACCATCGCGCGGACGGGCTCGCCGAGGAGTGGGTGCGGCAGGTCCCCGGCTTCCTCGACGCCGTGCCGCTGTGCGACACCCCGCCGGTCCTGCTCCACACCGAGATCATGCGCGAGCACCTCCTCGTCGCGGACGGGCCCGGAGGGTGGCGGCTCACCGGCCTGTTCGACTTCGAGCCGGCGATGCGCGGCGACCGCGAGTACGAGTTCGCCGCCGTCGGGATCTTCGTCGCCGCCGGTGACGCCGGGTTCCTGCGCACGCTCCTGCTGGCGTACGGCCACCGCCCGGCGGACCTGGACGACGACCTGCGCCGCCGCTTCCTCGCGCACACCCTCCTGCACCGGTACAGCAGCCTCGACTGGTACCTCGGCCTGCTCCCCGTCCCCGGGCCCCGCACCCTGGACGCCCTGGCCACCTCCTGGTTCGCCACCTGACCCGGCCCACCGGCCCGGCCCGCCGCCACGGGCTCCGGGGCCGGGGCCGGGGCCGCCATGGCGGACCTCGCGGAACTCGCGGCCCCCGCTAGACCGGATCTAGCGGGGGCCGGATCTCTTCTCGCGCCTTCGGGGTGAGAGGCCGGGAGGAGGTGAGCGTCGTGGGAGAGACGCCGTTGAAGGTGGCGGTGCTTCTCGGGAGCACCCGCGAGGGGCGGGTCTGCCCCTCGGTCGGGGGCTGGGTCGCCGAGCGCGCCCGGGAGCGGCCGGGGCTGGAGGTCTCCGTGCTGGACCTGGCGGAGTTCGACTTCCCCGGGCGATATCCGGAGGAGGCCACCGAGGCCATGCGGGCGTTCGCGCGGCGCGTCGCGGAGGCCGAGGCCTTCGTCGTCGTCAGCCCCGAGTACAACCGCAGCCTTCCCGCCTCGCTCAAGCAGGCGATCGACTTCGCCTACGACGAGTGGCGGGCCAAGCCGGCCGGGCTGGTGACGTATGGGTGCGGTTCGGTGGGCATGTACGTCATGGAGCACCTGCGGGTGGTCTTCACCGAGTTGCACATGGTGACGATGCGGGACGGGATCGCGCTGGACCTGCTGGGGGACGGGGTGGACGGGTCCGGCCGCCCCCGGGGCACGGACGCCCAGGTCCGGGCGGGCGAGGCCATGCTCGACCAGCTCACCTGGTGGGGCCTGGCGCTGCGCGCCGCCCGCGACCGCCGGCCGTACGTCTCATGACCCATCCCGCGGCGGACCCGCCGCACCACACGCGCGACGAGAGCGGCGGCGGGGCGCCGTACCACATCGATGGACAGGGAACGGAAGGGAAGGACCATGACTGAGCTGGCGGTGGAGACGTCCGGCCTGGTGAAGGTGTTCGGGGAGAACCGGGCGGTGGACGGCCTGGACCTGAGAGTGCCCGCGGGCACGGTGTACGGCGTGCTCGGGCCGAACGGCGCGGGCAAGACCACGGCCGTGCGCATGCTGGCCACGCTGCTCCGGCCGGACGGCGGCGAGGCCCGCGTGTTCGGGCGCGACGTGGTGAAGGACGCCGACGAGGTACGGCGGCGCGTGAGCCTCACCGGTCAGTACGCCTCGGTGGACGAGGACCTCACCGGTATGGAGAACCTGATCCTGCTCGCCCGGCTCCAGGGCTACAAGAAGCCGGCGGCGCGGGACCGGGGCGCGCAGTTGCTGGAGGCGTTCGGGCTGACCGACGCGGCCGACCGGCAGGTGAAGAACTACTCCGGCGGCATGCGGCGGCGGATCGACATCGCCGCGAGCATCCTGAACACCCCCGACCTGCTGTTCCTCGACGAGCCCACGACCGGGCTGGACCCCCGCAGCCGCAACCAGGTGTGGGACATCGTGCGCATCGTCGTCGCCCAGGGCACGACCGTGCTGCTGACCACGCAGTACCTCGACGAGGCCGACCGGCTGGCGAGCCGCATCGCGGTGATCGACCACGGCAGGCTGATCGCCGAGGGCACGCCGGGCCAGCTCAAGGCGTCCATCGGCGCCGGCTCGGTGCACGTGCGGCTGCGCGACGCGGCGCAGCGCGAGCAGGCCCAGCGGGTGCTGTCGCGCGAGCTGAACGCGCCCGTGCACCTGGAGGCGGACCCGGTGGCGCTGACCGCCCGGATCGCCGAGGCCGGCGACGACCAGGCCGCCGCCGAGCGCGCCGCCCGCGCCCTGGCCGAACTCGCCGCCGACGGCATCACCGTCGACGACTTCGCCCTCGGCCAGCCCAGCCTGGACGAGGTCTTCCTGGCCCTGACCGACCGCCCCGCCACCATCGAGGAGAACGCGGCATGAGCACCACCGCCACCGAGACCACCACGAGCTACGTCCCCGCGCCGGAGACCCTGGCCGCGGTGCTCACGCGGGGTGAGCGCCCGCCGCGGCCGAGCGCCTGGTCCGCGTCCGTCACCTTCGGCTGGCGCGCGATGCTCAAGATCAAGCACGTGCCCGAGCAGCTCTTCGACGTGACGGCGTTCCCGATCATGATGACGCTGCTGTTCACCTACCTCTTCGGCGGGGCGCTGGCCGGCTCCACGACGAACTACCTGCAGTACGTCCTGCCCGGCCTGATGGCGCAGAGCATCATCATGATCACGATGTACACCGGCGTCGCGGTCAACACCGACATCGAGAAGGGCGTGTTCGACCGGTTCCGCACGCTCCCGATCTGGCGGCCCGCGCCCATGGTCGGCTACCTGCTCGGCGACATGCTCCGCTACACCATCGCCTCGCTGGTCATGCTCACGGTGGGCCTCATCCTCGGCTTCCGCCCCAGCGGCGGCGTCGTCGGCGTCGTCCTCGGCATCGCCGTGCTGATCGGCTACTCGTTCGCCTTCTCGTGGATCTGGACGATGTTCGGCCTGCTCCTGCGCAGCGAGAAGAGCGTCATGGGCGTGTCGATGATGGTGCTGTTCCCGCTGACCTTCCTGAGCAACATCTTCGTCAACCCGAAGACGATGCCCACCTGGCTCCAGTACTTCGTGAACGCCAACCCCGTCTCGCACCTGGTCAGCGCCATCCGGTCGCTCATGGCCGGCAAGCCCGACACCGGGGCCCTCACCCTGGTCCTCGTCGCGGCCCTGGTCCTGATCGCCGTCTTCGGCACCCTCACGATGCGCCTGTACAACCGCAAGTGACCGTCACCCCCGCAAGGCTCCCCCGCCCGCCCAGGGCCCGGGGAGCCTTCCGCGTTTCCCCCGGCGTACGGCTCCCGCGCGCGTACGGCTCCGGCGGGCGTACGGCTCCCTCGGGCGCGGCGGCGGGCCGTACCGGGCCAGGGGGTCAGAGGCGCCAGGTGGTGGGGCGGGAGGGCTGGTAGCGGCAGGTGGCGCCGGTGGAGACGGCCCCGCGCAGGTGGGCGGCCAGGTCGGGGTGGAGGCGGTCCAGCTTGCGGAGGGTGTCGCGGATCCGGGCGGTGACGGTCTTGCGGGCGCGTTCGGCCTCGTCGCCCAGCCTGCGGGTGCGCCCGCCGAGGCCGGCGGCGGTGCGCAGCTCGGCCAGGAGGGCTTCGCGCTCCCGGTCGAACTCGGCGGCCCGGCGGTCGTCGCCGAGTTCGACGGCGCGGTCGATCTCCTCGTCGAGATGCTCCAGGCGGCGGCGGTATCTCGCCTTGGCCTCGTCGTCCAGCATCGGGTCGCCGCCCATGGACCGCGCCGCCGCGACCGTCTCGCCGCCCTCGGGGTCGGCCAGGCGCGCGGCGGGCACGTCCGCGCCCGGACGGCCGAGGAGGTAGTGCAGGTCACGCAGGCCCTTGGCGTCGGGCATGTGCACGGTCCGCCCGGCGTACCGCAACGCCCACACCGGCCCGTCCCGCCGGAACTCCCCGCCCCCGGGCTCCGTCCCGCCCCGGGTCTCTCCACGGCTCACGGCGGACGCGGTTTCGCCCGCTTCCGCGGAATCCGGCCCGGCCCCCGGGCCCGCCTCCCCCTTCCCGACCTCCGTCCGGGCCTCCGTCCGGGCCTCCATCCGCGCCCCGGCCGGCGCCCCGGCGTCCCCGTGGCGTACGGCCGTGGCGGCCTCGCCCGCCGCAGGACGCCCGTCCCCGTCAGGCACGGCAGGCGCGGCCCGCTCGGCCGGACGCACCTCGCCTCCGGAGAGTGCGGCTCCCGCCCGGGAGAGCGCGGGGTGCGCCGCCGCCCGCGCGGGATCCGGGTCCCCGTCTTCCGGCCCGGCCTCACCCCGGCCATCGGAGCCCGGCGCGTCCTGGGGCGCGGTGGCGACCAGGGCCCGCTGGTGGTCGAGGGCGAGGCGGACGCTCGGGAGGCGGGCCAGGACGTGGCGCATGCCCAGGGCGGCGGCCTCGGGTTCGAGGGCGGCGAGGAGGCGGGCGGCCTCGGCGGCGTCCCCGGGGGCGGCGCGGGCCAGGAGCGCCTGGACGAGGTGGAGGCGGGCCTCGGCGGCCCAGGGGCGCGCGCCCATGCGGTCGGCCGAGGCGGTCGCGGCCGTGAGCGAGGCGACGGCGTCGTCCCACTGCCCCTGGGCCGCGGCGACGATGCCGTCGTACAGGGTCATGGGGCCGCTCAGGTCCCAGCCGTAGAGGGAGACGGCCCACTGCCCGAGGTACGGCCGGAGCTCGGCGCGGGCCTCCGCGCACAGGGCGGGGTCGGCGGTGGCGGCGGCCGTCTCGGCGAGCAGGCGGAGCCACAGGCCGTGGGCGATGCGGCCGCGGGGGGCGCCCTCGGACAGCCGGCGCAGGGCGGGGCCGGTGTCGCCGCGGCGCAGCTCGGTCAGGGCGATGAGCACGCTGGGGCAGTAGTGACGCCCGGAGAGCAGGCCCGGGTGCACCTCGGCGGCCTCGTCGAACCGGCCCTGGAGCATGAGGACGGCCCAGCGGTGCTGGTCGAGCATGCCCGCCAGGTGCTGGTGCTCCTCGGCGTCGCACGCCTCGTAGCTCTCGTCGAGCAGGCGCTCGGCCTCGTCGAGGCGGCCGGTGAAGGCCGCGATGATGCTGCGGTCCACGAGCACGGCCGGGCCCATCTGGGGCTCGGTGTCACGGGCGGCGTAGTCGCGGAACCGGCGGAGGTAGCGGGGGTCGTCGTTCTCCACCATCGCCACCCAGACCAGCGCCCCGGCGAAGTGCTCGGCCCCCGTGTCGCCGGTGCGCCCGGCCACCTCCAGGATCTCCTCGGTCAGCGCGACCCGCTGTCCCGCCGTGCCCGGGCCCCAGATGGTGTCGTGGTGGGCCCACAGGCCGTAGGTCAGGGTCTCGTCGTCGCCGGTGCGCCGCGCCAGCAGCGTCACCTGGAACGCCAGGTCGCGGGCGAGTTGCTCGTCGGCGCCCTCGGCAGGGCGGCCGAGCGCGGCCAGCGCCTCGCGGAGCAGGTCCGGGCGCGGGGCCAGGCCGGAGTAGGCGGTCCCCTGGTAGCGGGCGAGCGCCACGCGGGCCAGCAGCCCGGGGTCGCCGAGCTCCCTGGCCAGCTCGGCCGCCGCGTCGAAGGAACGCACGGCCCCGGCCGCGTCGCCGGCGTGGAGGAGCTGCCGTCCCAGATCCAGCTCGATCGGCAGCCGCCGCTGGGGGTCGTCGGTCAGCTCCAGCGCCCGGCGGTAGTGGCCGATGGCCTCTTCGTCCGCCGCCCGCCGGCGCGCGGTCCGGGCCGCCGCGAGCAGGGCCTCGACGGCGTGCTCCCGGCCGAGGCGGTCCACCGCGAGGTACGCGTGCCGGGCCAGTTCGGCGGGCTCGGCCGTGCCGGGTGCCTCCGCGAGGGCTCGGGCGACGGCGGCGTGGCGCTCCGCCCGGCCCTCCTCGTCGAGGCGGTCGTAGAGGGTCTCGCGCACCAGGTCGTGGGCGAACGCGAACGTGCCGCCCTCGCCGGCCATCACGAGCCGGGCGGCCACCGCCTGCTGGAGCAGCCGGTCGGCGTGGGCCACGGGCACCGAGGCGGCGGCGGCGAGCACCTGCCGGTGGAACTCCCGCCCGATCACGGCGGCGGCGGTCAGCAGCTCCACGACCCGCGACGGCAGCAGCGCCAGCCGCCGCGCGAGCGTGTCGCGCACCCCGGGCGCGAGCGCGGCGAACGACCCGCCGCTGCGCCACAGCCGCACCGTCTGCTCGACGAAGAACGGGTTGCCGCCGGTGCGGCGGTGCACCTCGGCCACCTGCGCGTCCGTCGGCTCCTGCCCCGCCGTGCGCGCCATCAGGGCGCCGACCTCGGCGGGGCCGAGCCCGGTCAGCGTGATCGTGGTCGCCCGGGAGGTGAGCGGCAGCAGCGCGGGACCCAGCGGATGCCCGTCGGTCTCCACCTCAGCGTCGCGGTAGGTCCCCACCAGCAGCACCCGCTCGAACCACGTGTGCTGCGCCGCGAACTCCAGCAGCCGCAGCGAGGCGGCGTCCGCCCAGTGCAGGTCCTCCAGGACCACCACCACCGGGCGGCGCTGCGACACGGCGACCAGGGCGTTGGTCACCCCGTCGGACAGCCGGAAGGCGTCCGCGTCCGCGTCGAGCTCGCCGCCGGGCTCACCCAGCACGCGCGCGAGGCCGTCGCCGCCGGCCTCCTCCGCCGCCGTCCACTCCTCGCCGGTCGCGCCCCGCCGCAGCCCGCGCAGGACCTGCGTCCACGGCCAGTAGCCGGGCGCGTTGTCCGAGTGCCAGCACGCCCCGCCCAGGACCAGCGCCCCGAGCCGCCGCGCCTCCTCGCAGGCGCTCCCGACGAGCGTGGTCTTGCCGATCCCGGCCTCTCCCGCGACGAGCACCAGCCCCCCGTGGCTGGCCACCGCCCGCTCCACCTCACCCCGCAGCAACGCCGCGGGGTGCTCCCTGCCGATCAGCCCGCTCCCGGGCCCGCCCATGCCCATGACACCGCCGACCCTAGCCGCCTCCACCGACAATCCGCCCATGCCTTTTTCCGGCGCGTTTCCAGCGGTGTTTCCGGCTTATCCGGATCTTCATAATGAATCACCCGAAATACCGGCCAGGTGGCCGTACGGCACCAGCGGAGCGCGGCAGGGGGCCGTACGGCGGCACGAGCGAGCGCGGCAGCGACAGGAGCGGACCGGGCGGTGGCACGAGCGGACCGGCCGGACCGGGCGGACCCGGCGGCAGGCCGATCCGGGCCTTGGGCGGATCGGATCAGGCGGCTCGTCCGGCCCGTGCGGCCGTGCGGCGTGGGCGGTCTGACGGCGTGAGCGGCGTGGGCGGCGTGGGCTGGACGGGCTCGCGCGGCCGTACGGCATGAGCGGGATCGGTCCGCGGGGCCCGCGACGAACGCGTGGTCAGCGGCGAGCCGGATGCGGCCGGGCGGCGCGCTGAACCGGGGCGACGAGGCCGGATGCGGCCGGGCGCGGCGGCCGAACCGGCCCGTGGGGCGGCGCTCGGCCGGGAGCTGGGCGGGATGTGAGGCCCCTCCGGAGTGAGGGGCCGTAGGTGCTTCGGCCGGGGTCTACTGGTTGCCGCGGGTCAGGTCCTCGCGGTCGAGGTCGGCTTCGGACATGGCCTTGCGGAGTTGGTAGGCCATCTCGGTGGACTCCTCCGGACGGCCGCGGTCGCGGGACTCGCGTTTGGCCGTCCGCCGGGCCTGGCGGGTCAGCTCCTGGTCGGTCTCGGTGGTCTTGGGGCGATTCTCTTCCGGGACGGTCATCCCGTTGCTCCTTAAGGGTCGTGCTCGGTGTGGCCAGGTGGCGCACAAGGGACTCATATTCCTTATGAGTCGGGCGTTAATCCTGGTCAGGGGCATCGAACCACCACGCCACGGCCTGCGCGGCGATTCCGGCGGGGACCTCGTGGCCGCCGTCGAACTCGGTGTAGGAGACCTCGTACCCGGCGGCGCTCAGCGCGGGCACGATCCGGCGGCTGCACGCGTCCACCGGCAGTACGGCGTCACGCGTCCCGTGCGCCACGAAGAAGCGCGCCGACCCGTGCCGGACCATCGGGGCCATGAAGCCCGGCGAGAACGCGAGCACGTTCCTGAACAGGTCGCCGTTGGCCACGCCGAGCGAGAGCGCGTACGACGCGCCGTCCGAGAACCCGGCCACCGCCACGCCGTCCACGTCCACCCATTCGCGGGCGAAGACCTCCTTCAGCGCCGCGTCGAGCCGGGCCACGTCGGCGCCGTACCCGCCCACGATCATGTCCCAGGTGGAGGCGAGCGCCTGCGGCGCCAGCAGCAGCGCCCCGCTCAGGTCGGCCGCCGGGGCCAGCCACTCCAGCGCCTGCTCCGCCGTACCGCCCGCCCCGTGGAGCACCACGGCCAGCCGCGCGCGCTCCTCCCCGGCCCCCTCCGGCACGCGCAGGAGCGCCTGCCCGTCCAGCCGGTACGTCCCGGGCTCCGAGGCCCCCACCCCGTAGACGGGCCGCGCGGTCAGCCTGCCGTGCCGCGCGCCCTCGTCGGGCCGTGGGTGAGCGGACGTCTCCTCGGGAATCGTCACCGGACCACCTCCTCAAGGCTCGTCCGCCCCCTACCCGCTCCGTCCGGCGACTAGCGCTTTCGCCGTACATATCCGCAGCTCACCCGGTTTCTCCCGCACCTCTGAGGGCACCCCCCACTCATGGGAACCGGCAGACCCGGACTGGCCACGGCGCGCGCCCACGGCCTGTTCAACATCGTCTCGGGCGTGTGGCCCCTGCTCGGGATGCGCGGCTTCGAGCGCGTCTTCGGCCCCAAGGAGGACGACTGGCTGGTCCGCGTGGTCGCCGGCCTCCTGATCGGCATCGGCTACGCCCAGCTCCGCGCGCCCGACACCCCCGAAGGCGTCGCCACGGCCCGCCGCCTCGGCCTGGCCACCGCCACCACCCTCCTGGCCATAGACCTCACCTACGTCCCCCGAGGCCGCATCAGCCCCGTCTACCTCCTGGACGCCGCCACCGAAACCGCCTGGCTGACCGCCTGGCTCCGCCCCCGCCCCGCCGGAGCCATGCCCTCGCCGTGATCTTGCGATTCCGCACCTCCACCGCCGACCGCCGGGGCCTCGGGCGGTGTCCACGCAGCGCGGAATCGCAAGATCAGGGCACGGTTCGGGACCACGCGCGCGTCGGGCCGCGTCACCGCGTGCTTCCGGCAGGGGCCGCCCCAGCACTTCGGGGGCCTGACCCTCACGGTGCCAGGGGTTACTCCGGAACCGTCCCCTTGCCGCCCACCCCGCGGAGGCCCCATCCACCCCCGCCGGCAATCGCCGAGACCCCCGGCGGAACTGCCGCGATTGCAGATCACGGCACGTTTCGGGCACGGGTCGCGGGGCGCTTCGGGGTTGGCCGCGCCTCTGGAGGATGGGTTATTCGGGGTGGAGGCGGCGGGGGGCCGCTCCTGGGGGGACGCCGGTGCGGCGGGATTGGGCCATCGAGGGTGGGGATTGGGTGCTCCGGGCCGCTTCCATGGGGATCTTTGGTGGGCCTTGCGGGGTCCAGGGGGCGGGGTGGCGCAGGTGGAGGGGGCGCCAGAGGTAGGGGTCGGCCTGGGCGCTCCCGTGGGGGGACAGGGCCAGGCGGGACTGGGAGGTCTTGTCTTCGGTGTCGGAGTCGTAGACGAGGGCGTTGGCGGTCAGGCGCTCCGGGTCGATCCGGGCGGGGAGGGCGGTCAGGGGGATCTTGATCTCGACCGTGTACCCCCGGTACGGCCCGCGCACGGTGGCGGCGACGCGCGTGCCGGGGGCCGTACGGCGGGCGGGGCCCTGGTGGAAGTCGGCGTCACGGGCGGCGCAGGGCGGGCCCTCCGCGGAGAAGGGGAGGACCGCCAGCTTGAACGTGGTGGAGGTGTCGTCGGAGTCGCCGCGGGGGTCGAGGGCGAGTTCGACGGAGTCCGTGCGCCAGTGGCGTTTGCAGTCCCCCGCCGCCAGGGCCGCGCCCCGGACGTCGTCGGCGACCTCGAACAGCGCGTAGAGATCGTGCCGGTGGCGCGCCAGCCGTACCGTGGCCGAGCAGTCCGCGCCGGACGCGCACCGCGTCCCCTCCCAGTGAGAGAGCCGCGCGCGCCGCCCCGGGTACTCCCCGGCCGAGCCCTTCCCGTCCACCACCGGGCGCCGCCTCGCGGCCGGGACCGCGAGCGCCGGGAGCCGGGGATACTCCGGCGTGGCGCGCTCCGCCAGCCACGGCATCCCCACCCGCCGCGCCCACTCCCGGAACCCCGCGTACAGCGGCCGCTCACCCACCGGCCGATCCCCGACTCCGGCCCCCGGCGCCCCCGGCCGCCCCCCGGCCGCGCGCGCCGCCCCCGCATCCGCCGCCGTCGCGCCAACGTCCGTCCCCGGCGTCTCCGCGCCCGCGTCCGTCTCCGCGCCCGCGTCCGTCTCCGTCGGCGCGGCGTCCGCCTCCGCCGTCTCCGTCGTCGCCGCGTCCGTCCGCTCAGCGTCCGCTTCCGCCGGCCCCGATGGCCGTACGGCCGGCGCCGGGCGGACGGGGCGGGCGTGGTCCGCGAGCAGGGTGAACCAGTCGCAGGCCAGGCGCGGGCGGGGGGTGGTGATCCGGGCGGGGCGGGCGGCGAAGCCCTGGGTAACGTATTCGCGTTCGGCGTTCCGCTCCACCTGGGCCCAGGTGGTGCCGTGCCGCCGCGACCAGGCCCCTTCCCACACGCCGAGCTGCGGCAGCCCGCTCGCGGGGTCGCGCGGCGCGGCCGTCGCGCAGCCGGGGCCCGTAGGCCCGGGCAGTCCCCAGTTCTGCGCCAGCAGCCGGGAGGCCCGCCACGGCCGGTAGCCCTCGCGGCCGAGCTGGCCGGGGAAGGCCGCGGGGTCGCCCGCCAGCCGGAACGCCTCGATCGCGAGGCGGGCCGAGAGCTGGTGCGCGCCGTGCTGGTGCCCGCCGTGCCGTACGAACGGACGGGGGTCCATGGTCACCACGGTCTCCGGGGTCGTGGCCCGGATCAGCCGCACGAGCCGCTCCAGCGTGTCCCGGCCCGTGCTGCCGTCCCACACGCGCCGCGTCAGCGGAGCCGACAGGGTGTACCAGAAGTCCGGTTTGTCGAGGTAGTAGACGTCCTCGATCCCAGCGTGGGCGACGGCGGCGCGCTCCTCACGCTCCCGGATCAGCCCCAGGGCCGCCCCCTCCTGCGGTCCCGCGGCGTTCCCGCCACCCTCGCCCCGGGTCACGGTCGCCACCCCGACGCGCGCCCCGTCCCGCTCCCCCCACTGCCCGAACGCCGCCAGCGACTGGAACTCGTCGTCCGGATGCGCCCCCACGAACAGCACGTCCAGGTCGGCCCGAGGGCGTACGACTCCCGCCCCGCCCGCGAGGCCGGCCCCGGCGGCGAGGACGACGAGCACGAGCGCCACGGGCGTCCCCGCCCCCGCGCGCCGGAACGCTTTCCTGAGGGCGATCGGGTCTGCGGAGTCCACGTTCCCCACCTGGTCGAGGCGCTGATGGTCCCGGGGCCGCCGGACCCGATCGCGAGATCACGGCAGGGGCGCGGGGCACGCCGCGAGGACGCGGGAGCGCGGCGGCCGCCGGGAGGTGACGCGGAGACCCTCTCACGGGCGGCGCCGCGACCTGGCCCCGATCGCGCATTCTTTGCCCGCGGCGCGGGGACGAAAGCCGCGGACGGGCATGAGGAGGCCGCGCCCCCCGGGCGAGGGGCGGCCGGTGAAGCAGGCCGGGACGGCGGGGAGGGCCGCCGGAGGTGGTAGGGCGGCCCTCCGCAGGTGGTTACTCGTCGCCCTCGAAGAAGTCGCCGATCTCGTCGATCGCCTCGGCCGCGACGAAGCCGCCGACGATGCCCGCGGCCCCCGCCGCGGCCATGGTGCCCATGCCGGGGCCGCCGTGGTGGCCGTGGTGACCGTGGTCGTGGTGGCGGTGGTCGTAGGAGGTGTGGTGGGCGCCGCGGCGGGAGGCGACCTTGTCGAGCCAGCGGCCGATCTCGGCGGGCCAGTCCATCTGCTCGGCCTGGGCGTGGGTGACCTTGAAGCGGCCGTACACGTCCTGGCCGTCGCTGAAGAACCCGCCGCGCTTGTCGGCCTCCAGGATCACGTCGATGCCGCCGGGGTCGGTCACGAAGGTGAGCTCGACCTCGTTGATCCGGCCCGCGTGCTGGGCCGGCGGGTAGAACTCGATCTCCTGGTAGAAGGGGAGGCGCTGGCCGGAGCCGGAGATGCGGCCCATCTCCAGGTCGGCGCTGCGGAACTTGAAGCCGAGGGCGCCGAACGCGCGCAGGACCGCTTCCTGGGAGGGGAGGGGGGCCACGGCGAACATGTCGAGGTCGCCCTTGTCCACGGCCTTGGCGATGGCCAGCTCGGTGCGGACGCCGAGGGCCATGCCGTGCAGCGGACGGCCCATGATCTCGGTGACCGGGATCTCCCAGGGCGTGGTGATCTGGAAGGGGATGTCGCGGCGCTCACCGGAGGCGATGCGGAAGGGCCCGGAGACCTCCGCGCGCAGGAACTCCAGGTTGCCCACCGACTCGCCGCCGCCGTGCTCGGCCTCGACGCGGGTGACCAGGGCCAGCGTGACGTTCTCGATCTCGGCGTCCACGTCGCCGCCCTGGATGCGAACCTCACCGGTGATCGCCTCGCCGGGCACGATCCGGGTCGTGGCCAGGACGGTGTCCACCGTCGGGCCTCCGACGCCGAAGGCGCTCAGCATTCGCTTGAAGACCACGTTCGTTCTCCTCTGCTCGTGTCCGCGCGCCACGGAATCTATCGCTCGCGTCCGCGCCGCGCCGGGAAAGCCGAGGTGAGCCTTCTCACCTCCCCTGAATGCCGCAACGCGCGACCGGGCCCAGGAGTTCGCCCAGTTCGGAAAGGGGACGCCGCGTCTTCCCCAAGAGACCCCCACCGGCGCCCGCCGCCCCCGGCGCCCGTACGGCGGCCGCCCGCCCCCGCACCGCCGTACGCCGCGACCCTGGAACTCCCCTGGGCTCCGGCGGCGGGCGGCCCCAGGCATCCGACCGACCATCCGGTAGATGTAGTTACCTGTTCGTTATGCACACGGGTTTCGGGGTGCCCGCGAGCGCGCGTCGTCCTCGCGCAGGAGCCGGGCGAACGCCGCGACCAGTCCCGGCAGGTCCACCTCGTCCGGGTCCAGGAGCCACTGGAGCTGCGCCCCGTCCTGTACGGCGAGCAGCAGCGCCGCCGCGTCGCGGGGGGACAGCCCGCCGGGCAGCCGGTCCCCCAGCTCGGCCCGCAGCGACTCCTCGACCCGCTCGCGCATCCGGGCGTACCGCTCCACGAAGTACTCCCGCGCCGGGTGATCCTCGGTCACGCTCTCGGCCGACAGCACGGTGAACGCCTGGACCACGCCAGGGCGCCCCGCGTTGTACTCGGCGAGCTGCGTGATCTGCTCCAGCCGCGGCGGCGCGGTCCCGTCGGCCAGCAGGCGCAGCGCGTCGATGCGCTCCCGCAGGTCGAGCATGCCGATGAGCAGCCGTTCCTTGCTCGGGAAGTAGTGCAGCAGGCCCTGCTGGGACAGCCCGGCCCGCTCGGCCACGGCCGCCAGCGACGCGCCCCGGAACCCGCGCTCGGCGAACACGTCCAGCGCCGCGAGCAGGATCTCCTCCCGCCGCCCGCGCGACCGCTCGTCGGCCGCCCGCTCGTCGGCCGGGACGCCCCGCCCGCCGGCCGCGCGCCCCTGCGGCCGGGCCGCCCCGGCCGGCGCCGCGGCGGGCGGCTCCTCACCGGGGGCGGCGGGCGCGTCCAGCCCGCTCCCGTCCACGGTGATCGACCTGGCCAGCCGGTCGGCGTACGCCGCGAACTGCGCGACCATGTCCACCGACCCCGGCCGCAGGCACCACTGGATCTGGAGCCCGTCCATCACGGCGATGATCTCGCGCGCCAGTTCCCGGCACGCGATGCCCTCGCGCAGCTCACCCCGCGCGACGCCCGCGCGCAGCGAGGACTCGGTCTGCCCGGCGGTCCAGGCGTACCGCTCGGCGAAGTAGGCGTGCGCCGGGTGGTCGGGGTCGGCGGCCTCCCCGGCGAGCGTGGTGAACATGCGCAGCAGCCCGGGCTGGGTGGTGTTGAACTCGACCAGCCGCAGCAGCCGGCGCAGAGTCTCCACCCCGGCCGGGGGCTCGCCGCGGAACTCCCGCTCCCCGGCCAGCTCGTCGCGGTGCCCGAGCACCGCCAGCATCAGCCCCTCCTTGCTGCGGAAGTGGTGCAGCACCCCGGCCTGGGTGATGCCCGCCTCCTCGGCGATCCTCGCCAGCGAGGACGCGTGGTATCCCCGGTCGGCGAAGTGCCCGATCGCCACCTCGATGATGCGCCGGCGGCGCGCGTCGCCCACGGCGTACCCGCCCCGGCTGCCCGGGCCGGAACGTCGGGCGGCGGGCTCGGGCGCGCGGCGGGGGGTGCGGGTGCTCACGCGCTCAGCCTAGGTACGGCGAGCGCCCGCCCCGGCCGGGGCCACGGGACGGCGACCCCGGCAGGCGGCAAGAGTGACCGGAATCACACCACGGAAACTTACTAATCACTCGGTTTTTACATACCGTGTACGCACCCGCCAGATAGCTGGACATTTGGCGCGTATAACCCCAAACAGTGCATCAAGCCTCGCTGAGGAGGTACCCATGACACAGGTTCATGGGGACAGCGCGGGGGGAGCGGACGGTCTCGCCGTCCGGCACGTCTCCCCCGCCGGGAACGCGACCGCCGCCCCGGAAGCCGCCCTCGCCGCTGACGCGGCCCTCGCCGCCCCCGGCGCTCTCGCCCCCGGCGCCCCCGCCGCCAACGCCCCCGTACGGCTGGTCGCCGGTCTCGTGGCGGCCACCTTCGGCGCGTACACCGCGATCCTCACCCCGGTGATCGTCACGCTGGCGATCCGGGTCGCCCAGGTCGCCCCCGACACCCGCGCGCAGAGCCTCGGCGCGGTGCTGTCCGTCGGCGCGGTGCTCGCGCTGGTGGCCAACCCGCTCTTCGGCGCCCTCTCCGACCGCACCACCAGCCGGTTCGGCCGCCGCCGCCCGTGGCTGCTGGGCGGCATGACCGTCGGTCTCATCGGCCTGGCGATCGTGGCCCTCGGCGGTTCGATCCCCGTGCTGACCCTCGGCTGGGCGCTCGCGCAGCTCGGCGTCAACGCCGCCCTGGCCGCGCTGACCTCGATCATCCCCGACCGCGTCCCCGACCACCAGCGCGCCCGCGTGTCCGGCCTGGTCGGCATGATGACCCCGGTCGCCATGGTCGCGGGCACGTTCGTCGCGCAGGCCGCCGGCGGGAACGCGCTGCTCATGATGGTGATCCCCGGCCTCCTCGGCCTCGCCGGCGTCGTCTGGCTGGTCGCCGTGCTCAAGGACGCGCCCGCCGACCGCGCCGCGCTCAAGCCGTACGGGATCAAGGAGTTCCTGCGCAGCTTCTGGGTGAACCCCGTCAGGCACCGGGACTTCGGCTGGAACTGGCTCGGCCGGTTCATGGTCTTCCTCGGCATGGCCTCGCTCACGAGCTACCAGGCCTACTACCTGATCGACCGGCTGGGCTTCCGGCCCGACCAGGTCGCGGACAAGATCTTCCTGACCACCCTGGTGATGACCGTCGGCACCGTCGCGGGCTCGATCCTCGGCGGCGTGCTGTCGGACCGGTCGGGGCGGCGCAAGCCGTACGTCATCTTCTCGGCGGCGCTGACCGGCTTCGCGCTGCTGATCGTCGCGCTGGTGAACTCGCTGCCGATGTTCCTGGTCGCGGTGTTCCTGTTCGGCTTCGGGCAGGGCCTGTACCTGGCCGTGGACGTCGCGCTCGCCGCCGCCGTCCTGCCGAACCCGGCGGAGTCCGCCAAGGACATGGGCGTGCTCAACATCGGCAACGCCCTGCCGCAGTCGCTCGTGCCGATCATCGCCCCGGCCCTGCTGGCCATCGGCGGCGGCACCGGGAACTACTCCGCGCTGTTCGTCTTCGGCGCCGTCGCCGGCGTGCTGGGCGCGGTCGCCGTCCAGTTCGTCCGCGGAGTCCGCTGACCCCGCCGACCCGGAAGGGAATCCGCAGATGTTGCCGTACCAGGACCCGTCGCTCCCCGTGGAGGAGCGGGTCGAGGACCTCCTCGGGCGCATGACGCTGGAGGAGAAGGCCGGCCTCATGTTCCACACGATGCTGGCCATGAACCCCGACGGCACTCCCGTCGAGGACCCGGCCGCGCAGCCCGGCGACGTGACCACCACCGAGATGGTGCGCGGCAGGCTGATGAGCCACTTCAACCTGCTCGGCGGGGGCGGCGCGCGGCAGCTCGCCGAGTGGCACAACCACCTCCAGGCCATGGCCGCCGAGACGCGGCTGGGCATCCCGGTCACGATCTCGACCGACCCGCGCCACGCGTTCACCGACAACCCGGGCACGGGCGCGCTCGCCGGGGCCTTCTCCCAGTGGCCCGAGACGACCGGCCTGGCCGCGATCGGCGACGCGGACCTGGTACGGCGGCACGCCGACGTGGTCCGCCGCGAATACCTCGCCGTGGGCATCCGCGTCGCGCTGCACCCGCAGATCGACCTGGCCACCGAGCCGCGCTGGCCGCGCATCTCCGGCACCTTCGGGGCGGACGCGGACCTGACGTCGGAGCTGGTCGCGGCGTACCTGGAGGGGCTGCGCGGGCCGGAGTTCGGGCCCGAGAGCGTGGCCGGGATGGTCAAGCACTTCCCCGGCGGCGGCCCGCAGCTCGACGGCGAGGACCCGCACTTCCCGTACGGGCAGGAGCAGGTCTATCCGGGCGGGAACTTCGACTACCATCTCAAGCCGTTCAAGGCGGCGATCGCGGCCGGGGCCACCCAGATGATGCCGTACTACGGCAAGCCGGTCGGCACCGAGCACGAGGAGGTCGGCTTCGGCTTCAACAAGGGGATCATCACCGGGCTGCTCCGCGAGGAGCTGGGCTTCGACGGCATCGTCTGCACCGACTGGCAGCTTCTCGACGAGGCCAGGATCGGCCCGTTCCTGGAGCCCGCCAAGGCGTGGGGCGTGGAGCACCTGACCCCGATCGAGCGCGCCGCCAAGGCCCTCGACGCCGGGGTGGACCAGTTCGGCGGCGAGAAGTGCCCCGAGCTGGTCGTCGAGCTGGTGCGGTCGGGCCGGATCGCCGAGGAGCGGATCGACGTGTCCGTGCGGCGGCTGCTGCGCGAGAAGTTCCGCCTGGGCCTGTTCGAGAACCGCTACGTGGACCCGGACCGCGCCGAGGAGATCGTGGGCGCGGCCGGGTTCCGCGAGCTGGGCGAGGAGGCGCAGCGCCGCTCCTTCACCGTGCTCACCGGCGACCGCGTGCTCCCGCTGCGCGGGCGTCCCCGGGTGTACGCCGAGGGAGTGGACCCGGCGATCCTGGCCGAGTACGCCGAGGTGGCGGCCGGGCCGGAGGGGGCGGACTTCGCCCTGCTCCGCCTGGAGTCCCCGTACGAGCCCCGGACCGGCGGCTTCTTCGAGACGTTCTTCCACTGCGGCTCGCTGGCCTTCGCCGAGGACCGCCTGGCGGAGATCCTGGCCCTCCTGGACAAGGTCCCCACGGTCGTGTCCATCCGCCTGGAGCGCCCCGCGGTGATCCCCGAGATCGCCGCCCGCGCCGCGGCCGTGCTCGGGGAGTACGGCGCGGGCGACCGGGCCTTCCTCGACGTCGTCTTCGGCCGCGCCACGCCCGAGGGCCGCCTCCCCTTCGAGCTCCCCAGCTCGATGGACGAGGTCCGCCGCAGCCGCGAGGACGTCCCCGGCGACACCGAGAACCCCCTCTTCCCGATCGGCCACGGCCTCCGCCTGACCGCCTGACCGCCTGACCGGCTGTCCGGCTGTCCGGCTGTCCGGCTGTCCGGCTGACCGTATGACCCCGCCCCGGCGTCAGGAGGGGATGGCACCGAGGCGGGTCATCATGCCGAGGACGTCGGAGACGACCCAGTACTCGGCGAAGCGGTCGCCTTCGGCCCGGAAGATGTCGTGGCCGGTGAAGGCGACCTCGGTGCCCTCGGGCGCGGTGGCGCCGGGGATCCCGCCCCGGTAGGAGCCGTAGAAGGTCCAGCGGGCGGCGACCAGGTCCCCCTCGACGAAGGGGCCGACGTCGAGGTTCGTGCGGATGCCGTGGAAGTACTCGTGGGACTGCCGGATCTGCGCGGCGAACCCGTCGGGCCCGTGCACGTCCTGGGTGGGCCAGTGCCCGACGGCGTCCGAGGTGACGATGTCCCTCATCGCGTCGAAGTCCCCGGTCCACACGTCGGACAGCCAGCGCCGGTACAGATCCTTGAGGGCGTCGGAGGATTCACTCATGCGTACCGGTCTGCCCCGTCCGCGCCGTTAGTCACGTCTCCGGGGGCGCGCGCCCCCGGAGAACCCGGATCACCTGGCGGGAGCCGTACGCCGTGGGTCAGTCCAGGGCGGCGAAGAACTCGCGGAGGTCGGCGACGACGCCCTCGGGGTCGGCCATGGAGACCATGTGGCTGCCGGCCTCGCGGCCGCCCCAGTGGACGATCCGGTTACCGCGCGCGGCGATCTTGCGGAAGGTCTCCGGCCCGCCGTGGGAGACGCCGGTCGGGACGAGGTCCTGGTCGATGGGCAGGCCCGCCGCGCCCTCGTAGTACGGCCACATGGCGCTGCCGGCGGTGTCCGTGAGCCAGTACAGCGACACGGTGGTGAGGAACTGGTCCCGGTCGAACGGCTCGGCCGGGACGTCCTCCGCGGGCCAGCCGTCGAACTCCTTGTACCGCTCGACCAGGTAGGCCAGCAGCGTGACCGGCGAGTCGGCGAAGCCGTACGCCAGGGTCTGCGGCCTGCTGGACAGGTAGGGGCCGTACCCGCTGCCCCCCGCCCACCACTCGGCCTGCGCCGCGAGCCCGGCGCGCTCCTCCTCGGTCAGCACGTCGAGCTGGGCCGGGTCTCCGGTGGGGATGCCGAGGCCGGCGGTGATGTGCGCGCCGATCACGTGCTCGGGGGCGATGGCGGCGAGCCGCGGCGTGACCACCGCGCCCGCGTCGTTGCCGTGGGCGCCGTAGCGGTCGTACCCGAGGCGGCTCATCAGCTCGGCCCAGGCGCGGGCCACCCGCTCGATGCTCCACGGCCGCTCGTCCGCCGGCTCGGGGAAGCGGGAGAACCCGAACCCCGGCAGCGAGGGGGCCACGACGTGGAAGGCCCGGGACGGGTCGAGCCCGTGCGCCCGCGGGTCCGTCAGCGGGCCGATGACCTTCATGAACTCGGCGATCGAGTTCGGCCAGCTATGGGTCATGATCAGCGGCGTCGCGCCCGGCTCCGGCGAGCGCACGTGCAGGAAGTGCACGTCCTGCCCGTCGATCTCCGTCACGAACTGCGGGAACGCGTTCAGCGCCGCCTCCGCCGCCCGCCAGTCGTACTCCGTGCCCCAGTACTCCGCCAGCTCCCTCAGGTACGCCACGGGGACGCCGCGGCTCCACGCCGCCCCGGGCAGCGCGCCCGCCCACCGCGTGCGGGCGAGCCTGTCGCGCAGGTGGTCCAGGTCCTCCTGGGCGATCTCGATGCGGAAGGGGCGAATCTCGACGGACATCTGTTTCCCCGTTTCTTCGTCCTCGGTGGTGCCGACATCCGAAAAGCTACGGTGTGAGTAGGCCAGGACCTGTCCTCTACTCCGCCCGGCCACCGCTTTCGCCGTACGGCGGGGCCGCGGCGCGCGGACGCCCCCTCCGGGGTGCGCGGACGCCGCCGAGGGCGCGGACACCTCCTGCCGGGCGTGCGGACGCCCCCGCCGGAGCCTGCCCCGGTCCCCGGCGGGGGCGCCGCGGCCACGACCCCCGCCCGTCAGGCCGCCGGGCGGGGATCGTGGGCGAGGAGCCGGGACAGGCGGCCGGCCGGGCGGGAGGTCAGCTCCTGGAAGGTCCCCTGCTCGGCGACCCGGCCGTCCTCCAGCACCACGATGTGGTCGGCGCGGCGGATCGTGGACGGCCGGTGCGCGACGACGAGGGTCGCGCGCCCCTCGCGGGCGGCGTCCAGGGCCGCGGCGAGGCGGGCCTCGTTCTCGGCGTCGAGGTTGGCGACCGCCTCGTCCAGCACGAGCACGGGCGCGTCCACGGCCAGCGCCCGCGCCACCGCGACCCGGGCCCGCTGCCCGCCCGACAGCGCCACGCCGCGCTCGCCCGCCGCCGTGCGCAGGCCGTCAGGCAGTTCGCGCTCCCCGAGCTGGGCGTCGGCGGCGGCCCGCGCGAGCCGTACGGGATCCAGGCCGGGCACGCCGAGCCTGACGTTGTCCTCGATGGTCCCGGCGAACAGGTGGACGTCCTGCGGGACCACCGTGACCAGCCGCCGCAGCTCGTCGTCCGCGACCGCGTCGAGGGGGACGCCGCCGAGCAGGATCCGGCCCTCGTCGGGGTCCCAGTAGCGCAGCAGCAGGGAGACGCACGTGGACTTGCCCGCGCCCGAGGGGCCGACCAGCGCGACGGTCTGGCCGGGCCGCACCTCGAAGGAGACGCCGCGCAGGACCTCGGGCCCGTCCGGGGTGTACCTGAACCGCACGTCCTCGAACACCACCCCGCCCGCGGGCCGGGGCACGGGCACGGGCGCGGGGGGCTCGGCGACGTTGGCCGGGGCGGTGGCCAGCGCGTGGACGCGGCCCGCCGCGGCGCGCAGCGTGCCGTACTCCTTGAGCAGCAGCGCGACCTGGGAGGCGGGACCGAGCGAGGCGGCGGCGAGCACCATCGCGACCGGGCCGTGGGCGGGCTCCAGCGACCCGGCGCGCAGCAGCGCCGCGACCATGAGCAGGGTGGCGGCCGCCGCGACCGCGGGCAGCAGGTCCGTGACGGCGGCCTCCAGCCCGCCCCGCGCCGCGTTCGCCGCCTGCGCCCGCGCGAGCCGGCGGGTGCGCGAGGCCAGCAGCTCGCGCCGCCGGCCGAGCGCGCCGAACGCCGTCAGCTCCCGCAGCCCCTGCACGGTGTCCACCACGTCCGAGGTCAGCTCGGCGGTGGCGGCGCGCAGCTCGTCGCCGTGCCGCGCGGACAGCCGCCGCAGCCACAGCGGCACGGCGAGCACGAGGCAGGACACCGGCAGCGAGACCGCCGGCAGCCACGGGTCGAGCAGCGCCGCCCCGGCCACGCCGCAGGCCAGCACGACCGCGGCGGTGATGAGCTGGGCGAGCGTGTGCGCGAACAGCCACTCCAGGGTCTCCACGTCGGACAGCGCGGCGGCGGACAGGTCCCCGCTGCGCCGCCCGAGCAATCGGGCGGGGGCCGTCCGCGCGACCGCGTCGTAGACGACGCCGCGCAGCCGCGCCAGGACGAGGTAGGCCAGGTCGTGCGCGACGTACATCTCCCACCAGGTGGCCAGCGTGACCACGACGACGAGCGCGCCGAGCGCGGCCCCGGCGACGTCGAGCGGGGCCGCCTCGCCCGCGATGGCCCGCCCGACCAGCCAGGCCCCGAGCACCCCCGCCGCGAACGCGCCGAGCTGCCCGGCCAGGTTGGACACGAGCGTCGAGAGGAACGCGCGGCGGTGCGCGGAGACGTGCCCGGCGAGCCACCGCATCGGGGACCCGGTGGCGCGGGAGGGCGGGGTGGGGCCGGGGTTCGCGGTCATGCGGGGAGCTCCTGGGCGGCGACGAGACGGGTGTACGGCCCGGCGGCGGCGAGCAGGTCGTCGTGGCCGCCGGACTCGGCGACCGCCCCGTCCGCGAGCACCACGATCCGGTCGGCGTCGCGCACGGCGGACAGCCGGTGCGCGATCACCAGGCAGGTGCGGCCGCGCCGGGCCCGGGCCAGGGCCTGGGCGATCGCGGCCTCGGCGCGGGGGTCCACGTGCGAGGTGGCCTCGTCCAGCACGAGCACGGGCGCGTCGGCCAGCAGCGCCCGGGCCAGCGCGAGCCGCTGCCGCTGCCCGCCCGAGAGCGTGCCGCCCCGCTCGCCGAGCCGCGTCTCGTAGCCGGCGGGCAGCGCGGCGACGAACTCGTGCGCCCCGGCGGCGGCGCAGGCGGCCACCAGTTCCTCGTCGGTCGCGCCGGGGCGGGCGAGCCGGAGGTTGTCGGCCACGGTGCCGTGGAAGAGGTAGGTGTCCTGGGCGACCACGGCGATGCCCGCGCGGAGGGCGTCCAGCCGCCATTCGCGCAGGTCGGTGCCGTCGAGCGTGATCCGTCCCGCGCCGGGGTCCACGTGCCGCTGGAGCAGCGCGGCGCAGGTGGACTTGCCCGCGCCCGACGGCCCGACGAGCGCCACGGTCTCGCCGGGCTCGATCGTGAGGCTCAGGTCGTGCACGGCGGGGCGGTCGCGCCCCGGGTAGGTGAAGGTGACGTGCTCGAAGCGGACACGGGGGGCGTGGCGCGGGATGTCGGCGCGGCGACCCGTGTCGCGTACGGCGGGCTCGGCGGTGAGCAGTTCCCCGAGGCCGTCCACGGCGGAGACGCCCAGGTAGCCGGCGTGCCAGTACTCCGACAGGTTCCGCACCGGCCGGAAGCACTCGACCGCGACCAGGAGCACGGTGAACGCCTCGCGGGCGTCCAGCCGTCCTCCGGCCGCCACCAGCGCCGCCCCGGCCGTGCCCGCCTGCACGAGGAAGGCGCTCACCCCGGTCTCCACCAGCGACACCCGGAGCTGCCGCATCGTGGTCAGGTAGAGGTCGTGCGCCCGGCCGGCCAGCCGCGCGCCCAGCCGCCCGGCGGCCCCGAACGCGCGGAGCGTGGCCATCCCCTGCATCGCCTCCAGGTGGTCGGAGGCCAGCTCGGCGAAGGCGGCCCAGCGCTCGCGCCCCCGCCGCAGCAGCGTGACGTCCCAGAGGCGCGGGATCACCAGCACGCCCGCGACCGCCGCCCCGAGCACGGCGCCCGCGGTCGCGTCGATCGTGGCCAGCCAGGCCACCAGGGCCACGGGCACGCAGAACGTGACGACGACCTGCGGCAGGTACCGGCTGAAGTAGGCGTCCAGCCCCTCGACCCCGTCCACCAGCGTGGTCTGGGCCCGCCCGGTGCGGGTGCCGGTGAGGTACGCGGGCCCGAGCTCCCCCAGCCGGGCGACCAGCCGGTCCCGCAGCCGCGCCCGGATCAGCGCCCCGGCCCACACGGTGACCGTCTCCCGCGCCCACAGCAGCGCGGCCCGCCCCGCGATCACGGCGAACGCCCAGGCCAGCGGCGTCACCGCGGCGTCCGGCCGGCCCCGCGCCACCTCGGCGAGCGCCGCGGCCAGCAGCACCGCCTGCCCGACGTAGGCCGCCGACACCGCCAGCCCGAGTCCCGCGCACGCCGCGACCTGCCCGGTCACCTGCCCGGCGAGCCGTACCAGCCTCCGATGAACGATCACTTACCCCTCCGACGTCCGCGCCGGGCGCGGCCACGAGCTCTCCGGTCTTGGCGAAACGTCAGAGTAAGTGGTAATGATTTTCATTGTCCAGATCTGGCAACGATTTTCATTATTGCCGCTTTCGCCCTCCCTGACCCGCCGTACGAGGAGCCCGATGTCCAGTCCGACCCCCCGTTCCCCCGAGCCCGGCGGAGCCCGCCTCCGGCCGCCCTCCGCCCGCCTCCGCCGCGCCGCGCCGGCCACGCCGTACGGCCGGGGGCGGGCGGGCGGCACGCCGTACGGCAGGACGCGGGCGCTGGCCGGGATGATCGCGATGGCCGGGCTCCTCGCCGCGTGCGGCGGGACCGGGCCGGACGCCGGGGCGCGGTCCGCCGCCTCCGCGAGCGCCGCGAGCCCCACGAGCCCCACGAGCCCGGCGAGCCCGGCGAGTCCCGCCGTGGGCGCGGCGAGCCCGTCGCCCGTGCCCCGCGCGACGGCCGTGGCGCACTCGCTCTCGGTGACCGGGCCGGACGGGAAGCGGATCACCCTGCGGGACAGGCCGCGCCGGATCGTGTGCCTGACCGGGATCTGCGATGACATCCTCGTCGAGCTGGGGCTGGTCCCGGCGGCGACGACCACGCCCAAGCTGCTGACGCGGCCCGACTACCTGGGGGCGGCGGGCGCGAAGGTGCCCGTGGTGCCGGGGAGCTTCGGCAACGAGGACGTCGCGAGGATCGCCGAGCTGGAGCCCGACCTGGTGATCGGGCTGGCCGGGGTGCACGACCAGCTCCGCGCGGCGGTGGAGAGGTTCGCGCCGCTGTGGGTGGTGAAGGTGGACGACCACGAGGACTCGGTCGGGTACCTGCGCGCCGTCGCCGCCCTCACCGGCCGGGGCGAGGCACAGGCCGTGGCGGAGGACCGGTTCCGCGCCCGGCTCGCCGCCGCCCGCGCCGAGGCGCGGGCGCGCGGGCTGGACCGCAAGACCGTGCTCGCGATGTACGGCGGGAGCGCGGTCGGGGTCAACACCACCGACGACGTGCTCGGGAACTTCCTGTCGGGGTTCTTCCGGTATCCGTGGCCGGGCAAGGGCGGCGGCTTCGAGACCGCGCAGGCGTACAGCCTTGAGGAGATCCTCGCCAAGGCGCCGGACATGATCTTCGTTCAGTCGTTCGCGTTCGGGCCGGACGCCAGGAAGGTGACCGACCTGTACCGGGACAACCCGGTGTGGAAGCGGGTGCCCGCGGTCGCGAACGGCAAGGTGTTCGAGGTGGCCCCGGAGCTGTGGGCGTCCGGGCGGGGCACGCGCGCGTTCGGGCTCATCATCGGCGAGGCGTTCGCCAGGGCGGCCGGATGACCTCCGTGCGCCAGGCGGCCCCCGCGCTCGTCACGGTGGCCGTGCTGGCGGGCGCGGCGGTGGCCGCGCTCGGCCTCGGCACGCCGCTCGTCGCGCCGCACGCCCTGCCGGCGCTGATCTTCGAGGGATCCGCCGGGCAGGGCGCGCCGGTCTCGGTCGAGTCGGTGGTGGTCTGGGAGCTGCGCCTGCCCCGGCTGGTCACGGCCCTGCTCGGCGGGGCCGCCGTGGGCGCCGCCGGGCTGCTGCTCCAGGAGGCGCTGCGCAACCGGCTGGCCGCGCCCGAGCTGATCGGCGTCTCCTCGGGAGCGGCGCTGGCCGTCGCCGTCTGCGTCGTGTGGGCGCTGCCCGTGCCGCTCGCGCTGCACCCGGTGGCCGGGCTGGCGGGGGCGGCGGCGGGCGGGGCCCTGTGCCTGGCCGCCGCCCGGCTGGGCCGCTCACCGGCCGCCGTCCTGCTCATCGGGGCCGCGGTGTCCGCCGCCCTCCAGGCGTCGCTGCTGGCCGTCCTCTCCGTCGCCGACCGCCTCCAGTACGACCTGCTCTTCCGCTACCTCGTCGGCAGCCTCACCGGCGTGATGTGGGACCAGGTCGGCTATGTCGCCCCGTGGATCGCGGTGGCGGTCCCGCTGGTGGCGCTGTGCGTGCCCGCGCTCGGGCTGCTCCGGCTGGGCGACGAGGCCGCCGCCGCGCTCGGGGGTCGCGCCGCCCGCGCCCGGCTCGGCGTGCTGGCCGTGTCCGCGCTGCTCGTCGGCTGCGTGGCCGGGCCCTGCGGCCCGCTGGCCTGGGTGGGGTTCCTCGCCCCGCTCCTGGCCCGGCGGCTGCGCCCGCACGGCGAGGCCCGCGCCTGGCTGCCCTGGTCGGCGGCCCTGGGCGCGGCGGTGACGGTCGTCGCCGACCTGGCCGCCCGGACCGCCCTCGACCCGGTGGAGACCCCGCTCGGCGCGTGGACGGCCCTGGCCGGCGTCCCCGTCGCCGCCCTCGTCCTGGCCCGGAGGACGGCGTGAGCCCGGCGCGAGCCGTACTCCGATGGGCCGGGGTGGTCACGGGCCTCCTGGCCGTGGCGGCGGCGCACCTGCTGGCGCGCGGGGGCGCGGACCCCGCGACGGCGGCCGAGGCGCTGCTGGGGGACCGGAGCGGGCTGGACCACCGGATCGTGGCGGAGCTCGGGGCGCCCCGGCTGGTGACCGCGCTGCTCACCGGGGCCGCGCTGGGCGTGGCCGGGCTGGTGCTCCAGACCGCGCTGCGCAATCCGCTGGCGGCCCCGGAGTTCACGGGCGTGAACCCGGGGGCGGTGCTGGGCATCCTCGCCGGGCTGCAGTCCGGGCTGGTCCCGGCGGACTCGGCCGGGGGCGCGCTCGCGGCGGCGCTCGCGGGCGGGGCGGCGGGCGGGCTGGTCACCTGGGTGATCGCGGGCCGCTCCGACGCCGGGGGGCTGGTCGTCGCGGGGCTGCTGGGCGGGGCGCTGCTGGCGGGGTTCACCACGCTGCTGCTCGCCTATCAGCCCAGCAGGTTCGGGAACGCGCTGCGCTGGCTCATCGGCTCGGTGGAAGGCCGGGTCTGGGAGCACCTGGCGCACGGCTGGTGGTGGGTCTGCGGCTGGACTCTCCTGGCGTGGGCCGGCGCGGCCGCGCTCGGGGTGCTGTCCGGAGGTGACGAGCACGCCGCGTCGCTCGGCCTGAACCCGCGCGTCGCGCGGGCGCTCCTGCTCGGCGCGGCCATCGCGCTCTCCGCCGGGGCCGCGAGCCTGGCCGGGGCCGTCTCGTTCGTCGGCCTGGTCGTCCCGCACGCCGCCCGGTGGGCGAGCGGGGGCGACCCGCGCCGGGGCGTGCCGCTGGCCGCGCTCCTCGGGGCGGGCGCGGTGACGCTGGCGGACGCCGTCGCCCAGGTCGCCACCCGCCTGCTGGCCGACGGCGGGGCCGCCCACCGGCTGGGCGTGCCCACCGGCGTCGTCACCGCCCTCGCCGGCGCGGCCGTCCTCGTCACGGTCGCCCGCCGCTCCCGCCACCTCCCCGGATGACCCGGCGTTCCCCGCCCCGCGACGGCGACGTCAGTCCGTACCCCCGTCCATGCTCCGAAGGGATGACCTCATGATCGGCGAGACCCGCGCCGCGGCGCGGCAGGACCCGGTGAGCGCGCAGGACCCGCCCGGACCGGCGATCTCCGTGCGGGGACTGCGGTTCTCGTACGGCGATCGCGAGGTGCTGCGCGGGGTGGACCTCGACGTGGCCGCCGGGGAGTTCGTGGCGCTGGTGGGCACGAACGGATGCGGCAAGTCCACCCTGCTGCGGCTGGTCTCCGGGCTGCTGGCCCCGGCGGCGGGCTCGGTGCGGCTGGCCGGGCGCGACGTGGCCGCGACCTCGCGCCGCGAGATCTCCCGCCGGGTCGCGGTGCTCCACCAGACCCTGCCGCCGGTGCCCGGGCTGACGGCGCGCCAGCTCGTGCGCCAGGGGCGGTTCCCGCACCGGGGGGCGCTGGGGATGCTGTGGGAGCCCGACGACGGCACGGCGGACGCGGCGATGGCGGCGGCGGGCGTGGCCCACCTCGCGGACCGGGCGCTGGACACGCTGTCGGGAGGGGAGCGCCAGCGGGTACGGCTGGCGCTGGCGGTCGCCCAGGACGCGCCCGTCCTGCTGCTCGACGAGCCGACCGCGCACCTGGACGTGCGCCACCAACTGGAGGTCCTGGCCCTGGTCCGCGAGCTGCGCGATCGGCGCGGCCTGACGGTGGTGACGGTGCTGCACGAGCTGGACCACGCCGCCCGCTTCGCCGACCGCGTGGTCGCCCTGGCGGCCGGCCGCGTCCACGCAGACGGCCCGCCCGCCCAGGTGATCACCCCCGCGCTGCTGGCGGAGGTCTTCGGCGTCCGCGGCCGGGTGCTCCACGACTCCGGCCGCGACGCGCCGTACTGCCTCCTCGACGAGCCCATCGCCTGAGGCGCGGGCACGGTCAGGCCGCGCCGGTGTCCTCACGGCGGCGCAGGATGGGCCGCCGCCACCAGGGCTCGGGACGGGCGTCCGCCTCCGTGACCAGGCCGTGCTCGGTCAGCTCCCAGTAGTGGCGCTTGACCGGCCGGGCGAGCTGGCACAGCGCCTTGATCGCCGCCAGGCTCATCAGCGCCCAGTACGCCGGGGCCAGCAGCATGGCCGGGACCGCGCCGTGGAGGTTCCGCTCCAGGCAGCCGAGCATGAGCGAGTAGATCACCAGCAGGTTGCCCAGCAGCATCGCCAGCACGCCCACGTAGAAGACGGGGGCGGGGAAGAGCGGCGAGATCGGGTCCGGGCCGACGACCAGGTACGCCGCGGTGAGCGCCCAGAAGACCGGGTTGACCAGCGTCGTCAGCGTCGGGAACCCGAAGGTGAGGTGGAAGGCCAGGAACCCCCGGGGCCCGAGCTCCCGCCAGAGCCGCCACGGCGAGCGCATGTGGACCAGCCAGGTCTGGTAGTAGCCCTTGATCCAGCGGCTGCGCTGGCGGAGCCAGTTGTAGACGCGGCTGTTGGCCTCCTCCTCGGTCACCGACTCCATCATGCGCACGCCCCAGCCCCGGCGGGCGATGCGGATCCCCAGGTCGGCGTCCTCGGTCACGTTGTGCGGGTCCCAGCCGCCGAGGTCGCGCAGCGCGTCGGCGCGGAAGTGGTTGGAGGTGCCGCCGAGCGGGATCGGCAGCCGGAAGCGGTCGAGCCCGCGCAGGAACAGCCCGAAGTTGTAGGCGTACTCGGCGGCGAAGCAGCGGGTCAGCCAGTTGGTCCAGGGGTTCCAGTACCGCAGCTCGGCCTGCACGCAGACGACCCAGCGGGGCAGCGAGCGGAAGGCCGCCACCGCCTTGCGGAGCTGGTCGGGGTCGGGCCGGTCCTCGGCGTCGTAGATCACGCAGAAGTCGCCGCGGGCTCGGGCCAGGCCCACGTTGCAGGCCTTCGGCTTGGTGCGCGGGCCCTCCGGCGGGACCAGGACCACCTCGAACCCCGGCGGCTTGGGGACGTCGTCCAGCGCGATCCAGGTCTCCTGGTCGTCCTCCTCGACCAGGAACAGCACCTGGAGGCGGTCGGCGGGGTAGTCCAGCGCCGCCAGCCGGGCGACGAGCCCCGGGACCATCTTGTGCTCGCGGTAGAGCGGCACGAGCAGCGTGTACGGCGGCAGCTCGGCCTCGGGCACGGCGGCGAGGTCCGCCTCGCCGAACCGCAGCACCGGAGCCCGGCCGGACACGCAGACCAGCAGCAGCTTGAACGTGACGACGAGGGTGTAGGCGGCGGTCACGACGGCGACCCCGGCGGTGGCCACGGCGGGGACCCCCAGGACGACCGCGGCGGCGGCGAGCGCGGCCAGGGCGAGCAGCGCGGCGTCGCGCTGGCCGCGGCCGAGCACCCGCCGGGCGCTCAGCTCCTCGGGAAGCGGGGCGATGGCGCTCATGAGTCCTTTCTCCGGTAGACCAGCCGGTCGGAAGCGCGGTAGACCAGCGTGTAGCCGTCGAGGTCGGGGTCGCCGCGCAGGGACTCCCAGACGTCGTCGTCGGTGGTGGGCGCGAGCCCGATGTGGATCCACCGGATGCCGCGCGGCCCGGGATCGGCGAGCGCGGGCCGCCACTGCCGGAAGCTGCCCTCGTAGACGACCCGGCGCAGCGGGATGCGGGACTCGAACATCATGATCTCGTTGCCGAACGACTGCATCAGCACGGTCCCGCCGTCGTAGTTGGCGCGCAGCCAGGACGCCGCGCGGGACTGCGCCTGGTTCTCCGCCCGGGCGCGGAAGCCCTGGGCCTCCTCCAGGGTGTCCACGCCGGACAGGGTCGCCGACAGGCCGGTGGCGGCCAGCGCCCCGCCGACGGCGGCGTACCCGGTGAACCGCACGGGCGCGCGCAGGCTCCGCCGTACCTCCGCGACCAGGTAGGCGGAGAGGACGGCCACCGGCAGGATCATGATCAGCGCGAACCGGACGTTGTAGAGCCTGCCGCTGATCTCGGGGACCTGGAGCGGGCGCTCCCCGGTGTAGAGCGCGTAGACGAAGAACGGCACGAACACCAGCAGGGTCAGCGGGACGAGCGCGTCCGCCCGCAGGCGGTGCCGCGCGAGGAGGCACACGAGCCCCAGGGCCGCGAGCACGAGCCCGGCGGTGCCGATGTCCCCGCGCATCGCGTAGAAGTACGCCGCCGCGGAGGTGGCCCAGTCGCCGCGCGTGGCCTCGTCGCCGGAGACCCACAGGGACGGCTCGGCGAACTCCCCCCGCAGGAAGTACAGCGGGTCGCCGAAGATGACGGCGTTCCAGGCGACCCATCCGGCGATCCCGGCCCAGGCCAGGACCGTGAAGAACACGACCTCGGCGACCGTGCGGCGCAGCCGTTCCCCCCGCGGCGAGCGCCGCCAGGCCACGCCGGCCACGACCAGCGCCACGGCCATGCCGAACACCCACGCCTCGTACCTGGTCAGCGTGCCGAGCAGCACCGCGCCCGCGGTGAGCGCGAGGCGGCGCTGGTCGCCGGTGCGGGTCCACAGCAGGAGCTGGAGCGCGCCCATCGCGACGCAGGCGATCAGCGGCAGCTCCGTCATCGGCGTGCTCTGCAGGTAGAGCACGTTCGGGCAGGAGACGAACATCAGCCCGGCCACGAGCCCGGCGAGCCGGTGCCCGGTCAGGACGTGCGCGATCCGGTAGAGACAGCGGGCGGCGATGACGAAGCCCGCCATCGAGATCACGGTCCCGGCCAGCCCGGAGTGGTACCACGCGTCCATCCAGATCGTGGGCAGCGTGAGCAGGTGGGGCAGCGGCAGCCACACGGCCCCGAGCTGGGCGACGCCGGGCGTCGAGGCGCTGATCACCCGGCGGGCGATGAGCATGTGCGCCTCGGCGTCCAGGTAGGCCAGCGCGTGGGGCGAGAAGTACAGGCAGGCCACGATCGAGACGGCGATGGCCGCCGCCGTGAAGCCGGCGAGCAGCGGGTCGCGCGGGCGCGCCAGCCGCAGCGCGGCCCGGCCGGCCGGTCGCCGCCCGAGCAGCTCCAGCCAGATCCCGAGCAGCGCGACCAGCGAGCGCGCGATGACGGACGGCCACCCGCCGGTCTGCTGGCCGTACCGCCGGGGGAAGTGCTCGACGGGGCGCTGCACGATGCGCGCGTCCAGGTCGCGCAACCGGGCCAGCAGCTCCGGCGAGATCGCCGCCGCGTCGCCGCGCAGCCGGACGCGCTCCAGCAGGCGCCGGTCGATCAGCTTGTAGGCGCAGTCCACGTCGCGTACGGCCACGCCGAGCAGCAGCCGGCAGATCCGGTTCCACAGGTAGCCGTTGACCCGGCGGACGAGCGGGTCGGCGCGGCCGGCCCGGTAGCCGACCACCACGTCCGCCCGCTCACGCCGCGCCTCCTCCAGGAACTCCGGGAGCTGCCGGGCGCGGAACTGGCCGTCGGCGTCGGTGAGGAACACCGCCTCGCAGTCGGTGTGCTCCAGCGCCGCGGCGATGCCGGAGCGCACGGCGGCGCCGTACCCCTGGTTGGTGTCGTGGCGGACCACCTCGACCCGGCCGGGGTGGCGGGCGGCCAGCTCGGCGGCCACCGCGCCCGTGCCGTCCTCGCTGCCGTCGTCCACCACGACGATCCGGTGCGGCTCGCCGACCTCGTCCAGGACGCGCAGGAAGTCCGTCACCGTGGTCTCCAGATTGGCTTCCTCCCGGTAGGCCGGGAGGACGACGACGAGTCCCCGCATCTATCCCCTCATGGTCGGGCCGGGCGCGTGGATCAGCGGGCGGCGCGGCCTGGTGAAGTCCGGGCTCCGCGCGAGAAGGGCGGACGGCGTCCGGACGGACAGAAGCGATCTCTCCTCGCCGAATTCCGGCTAACCCCAACAGAGCGCAATGGTTCGGTGCAGGGGCCACGAGCCCGGCCAGGAGCGGCACCGGCGCCTTCCGGTGCCATGTCCGGCACCGGGGTCACCCCACGCCAACCGGGAATTTTGATCACCCGATACCGCCGGTTGGGCGCCGAATAGGACACGGGGTGCGAGCGTGTGATCGCGGCGGCTCTCGCGACCCGCGGGAGACGACCGCGCCCACTCACGTTCTCGGGGGATCGTCATGCACGAAAAATCCCGCCGCGCCCGGCGCCGGACATCGGTGCTCGTGGCCGCGGCCGGACTCGGCGTCCTGGCCACGACCGTCGTGACCACGCCGTCCTCGGCGGCTCCGGCCAAGGCCGGGCACGGGCCGTACTACTACATCATCGCAGGCCACAGCGGGCGCAGCCTGATGGCCGAGACGCGGTGGACGCCGGACGGGCCCGGCGTCCTGCAGGCGGGCGGGAACGACGCGTCCCACCACTGGCGCGTCCTGAACTGGGGCCACGCGGTCGTGCTGGTGAACCGGCACACCGGGCTGTGCGCCACCGTCCCGCTGGGGGACGACCGGCGCGTCCGGCAGGAGCGCTGCGACACGGGCGTGCTGATCCGGGAGCGCGCCACCTGGCGCGTGGAGAGCCCGCGCGCCCTGTGGGCGGGCCGGTACCAGCACTTCCGCTCGTACTACAACGGGGACTGCATGGACGTGTACGGCAAGTCCCGGCGCAAGTTCAAGATCGTTCAGCACTTCCCCTGCCACGGGGACTGGAACCAGCGCTTCCGCCTGGTCCGCGTGCCCGGCACCTGACGGACCGGTCACCGGGGGCGTCCCGGGCGGATCGGCCGCCCGGGACGCCCCCGATCACGTCCGCTACTGGGCGCGCGCGCCGATCCAGCGGCGCATGCAGGTGATCAGCTCCTCGGGGTTGACGGGCTTGGTCACGTGGTCGCTGGCGCCTGAGGACAGGGTCTTCTCGCGGTCGCCGTGCATGGCCTTGGCGGTCACCGCGATGATGGGCAGGTCGGCGTGGCCCGGCATCCGGCGGATCGCGGCCGTGGCGGCGTAGCCGTCCATCTCGGGCATCATGATGTCCATCAGGACCAGGTCCACGTCGTCGCCGCGCTGGAGGATCTCGACGCCCTCGCGGCCGTTCTCGGCGAACAGCACCCGCATGCCGTGCAGTTCGAGGATCGTCGTGAGCGCGAAGACGTTGCGCACGTCGTCGTCCACGATCAGGACCGTACGGCCGGCCAGCCCGCTGTCCACCGGCCCGCCGTCCGCGGGGTCGGGGCGCTCCTCCACGGGCGGATGCGGCAGGAGCGGCGGCACCGCGCCGGGGACCTCGGCCGACAGGTGCAGGATGATCCGCTCGCGCAGCTCGTCCAGGCCGGTCAGCCGCTCCAGGGAACGCCCGCGCAGCAGTCCCTCCTGGGCGCGGGACAACGCGCGCGCGTGGTGGGCGAGCACGGGCAGCCCCCGGCGCTCCGGGTCCTCCTCCAGGGCGCGCAGGAACTTCGCGGCCCCGTCGTGCGGCAGCTCCAGGTCGAGCACGACGCAGTGGTAGCCGTCGCGGCGCAGCGCCGCGAACGCCGCCTCGGGCCCGCGCGCGGTCACCACCCGCACCGGGCCGTACGTCATCGCCAGGTCGTTGGCCACGCTGCGGGCCAGCACCGAGAGCAGCCCGCCCTCGCGCGCCTCGACCACCAGCAGGCGGCGGCCCCGCGTCCCGTCCGTCCCGCCGGGCCCGTCGTGCTCCTCCGCCCGCCGGGCGGTCCCCTCCGGCGTGGCGGCCTCCTCGTCGTCGGCCGGGGGCTGGCCCACGGGCAGGTACAGCGTGAAGCGGCTGCCCTGGCCCGGCACGCTGCCGGCCTGGAGCCGCCCGCCGAGCAGGGTGGCCAGCTCACGGCTGATCGACAGGCCGAGCCCGGTCCCGCCGTACTTGCGGCTGGTGGTGCCGTCGCCCTGGTGGAAGGCGTCGAAGATGTGGGCGAGGTTCTCGCGCGGGATGCCGATCCCGGTGTCCACCACGTGGAAGGCCAGCACCCCGGGCGTCTCCGCGGGCTCGATGCTCAGGTCCACCGACCCCTTCTCGGTGAACTTGACCGCGTTGGACAGCAGGTTCCGCAGCACCTGGCGGAGCCGCTGCTCGTCCGTCATCAGCCGGTCCGGCACGCCGGGGGCGACGTTGACGTTGAACGCCAGCCCCTTCTCCGTCGTGAGCGGCCGGAAGTTGGCCTCCACGTAGTCCAGCAGGTGGCGCAGGCTCACCGGCTCCGGCGTGATGTCCATGCGCCCGGCCTCGATCTTGGACAGGTCGAGGATGTCGTCGATGAGCTGGAGCAGGTCCGTCCCGGCCGAGTGGATGACGTTGGCGTACTCCACCTGCTTGGAGGTGAGGTTGCGGGTCGGGTTCTGGGCCAGGAGCTGGGCCAGGATGAGCAGCGAGTTCAGCGGGGTGCGCAGCTCGTGGCTCATGTTGGCCAGGAACTCGCTCTTGTACTTGGAGGCGAGCGCGAGCTGCTGCGCCCGGTCCTCCAGCTCCTGCCGGGCCTGCTCGATCTCGCGGTTCTTGGTCTCGATGTCGCGGTTCTGCCGGGCCAGCAGCTCGGCCTTCTCCTCCAGCTCGGCGTTGGACCGCTGCAGCTCCTCCTGGCCCATCTGGAGTTCGGTCGCGAGCCGCTGCGACTCCTCCAGGAGGGCGTCGGTGCGGGCGTTGGCGACGATGGTGGCCGCGTTGACGCCGATCGTGTCGGCGAGCTGCTCCAGGAACGCGCGGTGCACCGGCGTGAACCGGTTCACGCTGGCCAGCTCGATCACGCCGAGCACCTGCTCCTCGACCACCAGCGGCAGCACGATCAGGTTGACCGGGGCCGCCGCCCCGAGCGTCGAGGAGATCGTGAGGTACCCGGCGGGGATGTCCTCGACCAGGATCACCTGCTTGGCCGCGGCGGCCTGCCCGACCAGCGACTCCCCGAACCGGTACCGGTCGGACGCGGGCCGGTGGCCGTACGTCCCGACGACGCGCAGCTCGCCGTCCTCGGCCAGCAGGAAGGTGCCGGACTGGGCGCTGACCAGCGGGGTCAGCTCGTTCATGACACGCTCGGCGACCACCGCCAGGTCGCGGTGGCCCTGCATGAGCCCGGAGATGCGCGCGAGGTTGGTCTTGAGCCAGTCCTGCTCCTGGTTGGCCCGGGTGGTCTCGCGCAGCGACTCCACCATGGAGTTGATGTTGTCCTTGAGGTCGGCCAGCTCGCCCTCGGCGTCCACGGTGATGGAGCGGGTCAGGTCGCCGGAGGTCACGGCGCTGGTGACCTCGGCGATGCTGCGGACCTGGCGGGTGAGGTTGCCGGCCAGCTCGTTGACGTTCTCGGTGAGCCGCTTCCAGGTGCCGGAGACGCCCTCGACCTCGGCCTGCCCGCCGAGCCGCCCCTCGCTGCCGACCTCGCGGGCGACCCGGGTGACCTCGGCGGCGAACGAGGAGAGCTGGTCCACCATCGTGTTGATCGTGGTCTTCAGCTCCAGGATCTCGCCCCGGGCGTCCACGTCGATCTTCTTGGTCAGGTCGCCGCGCGCCACCGCCGTCGTGACCTGGGCGATGTTCCGGACCTGGCTGGTCAGGTTGTTCGCCATCGAGTTGACGTTGTCGGTGAGGTCCTTCCAGGTCCCGGCCACGTTGGGCACGCGCGCCTGGCCGCCCAGCTCGCCCTCGGTGCCCACCTCGCGGGCCACCCGGGTCACCTCGTCGGCGAACGCGGACAGCGTGTCCACCATCGTGTTGATCGTCTGGGCGAGCGCGGCCACCTCGCCCTTGGCCTCGACCGTGATCTTCTGCGACAGGTCGCCGCGCGCCACCGCCGTCGCCACCTGCGCGATGCTGCGCACCTGGCTGGTCAGGTTGGAGGCCATCACGTTGACGTTGTCGGTGAGGTCCTTCCAGGTCCCCGAGACGCCGCGCACGGTCGCCTGGCCGCCCAGGTTGCCCTCGGTGCCGACCTCGCGGGCGACGCGGGTCACCTCGTCGGCGAAGGCGGAGAGCTGGTCCACCATCGTGTTGATGGTGTTCTTCAGCTCCTGGATCTCGCCGCGCGCGTCCACGGTGATCTTCTGGGAGAGGTCGCCCTCCGCGACCGCGGTCGTGACCTGGGCGATGCTGCGCACCTGCGCCGTCAGGTTGTCGGCCATGACGTTGACCGACTCGGTGAGGTCCTTCCAGGTCCCGGACACGCCCTTCACGTCGGCCTGGCCGCCGAGCCGCCCCTCGGTGCCGACCTCGCGGGCCACCCGGGTCACCTCGTCGGCGAAGGACGAGAGCTGGTCCACCATCGTGTTGATGGTGTTCTTCAGCTCCAGGATCTCGCCGCGCGCCGACACGGTGATCTTCTGCGACAGGTCGCCCCGCGCCACCGCCGTCGCCACCTGGGAGATGTTGCGGACCTGGTCGGTGAGGTTGCCGGCCATGAAGTTCACCGAGTCGGTCAGGTCTCGCCAGGTCCCGGCCACGCCCATGACCTGCGCCTGACCGCCGAGCCGCCCGTCGGTGCCCACCTCGCGGGCCACCCGGGTCACCTCGTCGGCGAACGAGGAGAGCTGGTCCACCATCGTGTTCACGGTGGTCTTCAGCTCCAGGATCTCCCCGCGCGCCGACACGGTGATCTTCTGCGACAGGTCGCCCCGCGCCACCGCCGTCGCCACCTGCGCGATGTCGCGGACCTGGTTGGTCAGGTTCCCGGCCATCGCGTTCACCGAGTCGGTGAGGTCCTTCCAGGTGCCGGACACCCCCGGCACCTCGGCCTGGCCGCCGAGCTGGCCCTCCGTGCCCACCTCGCGGGCGACGCGGGTCACCTCCGAGGTGAACAGCGAGAGCTGGTCCACCATGCCGTTGAAGACCGTCGCGATCTCCTGGAGGAGTCCGTCCCCCTCCTCGGGCAGCCGCGTCCCGAAGTCGCCGTCGCGTACGGCCGTGAGCCCCGCCAGCAGTTGCCGGAGATCAAGTTCGGAGTCGTCTCCGCCCCGGGAGGCCTTGCCGCGCTTAAGGGCGTTCGCCGTATCGACCATGTCCGTCCCCAGGTCCGAGTATCCGAAGCATCGCACAGCAAATCGGGTCCGCCCCAGTCATCGCTACGACCGGAAGGACTCACACCGCTGCCTCGCCGAGGACACGCTCGTATAACCGCAGGTAACGCTCCGCCATCGCCCCCGGGCCGAACCGGCGCACCGCCTCGGCCCGGCACTCGGCCGGATCGATCTCCTCCGCCTTGTCCAGGAACCGCGCCAGCGACTGCTCGTCGTCGGCCACGAAGCCCGTGCGGCCGTGGGCCACCAGCTCGGGCAGGCAGCCACGCCGGAACCCCGCCACCGCCGTGCCGAGTGCCAGCGCCTCCACGATCGCGGTCCCGCCCGGCTCGGCCCAGCAGAGCGGGAACACCGCCGCGCGCGCCCGCGCCACCAGCTCGTCCCGGTCGGCCCCGCCCACGGCGCCCACCCAGCGCACCAGGTCCCCGTCCACGTGCGGGGCGACCTCCTCGGCGTAGTACCGCACGTCAGGGGACGCGTGGGCGGGATGCGCCGGGTCGGCGACCGCCTCGGCCAGCTCCTCCGGCGTGCCGATCCCGTTCACCGGCCCCGCCAGCACCAGCGGCACGTTCGCCGCCCGGCACATCCGCGCCGCGATGTGGGTCCCCTTCAGCGCCGTGATCCGCCCCATCGCGACCACGTACTCCCCCTTCGCCGGAGCGCGCCATCCCCCCGCCGCACCCCCTACCGCCTCCCCGGCCGTACGGCTCGCGCCGGGCGCGCCGCCGTACGGAGGGTCGTAGGCGAGGGGGGTGGCCAGGTGGACGTGCCCGAGGGCGTGGGCGCGCAGGGCGGGGGGCGCGTGGGTGAGCTGGTCGGCGGAGACCCCGTTGACGAACAGGCGGCCCGCCCCGTCGAAGCGGCCGTAGAACTCCGGGTGCTTGGCCAGGTCCCAGTGGAGCGTGTGGAGCACGGGCGGGACCGACCGCCCGGCGGCCGACAGCACGGCGGGCCCGACGACCTCCAGGTGGTCGTGCACGAGGTCCACGTCGTCCCGCTCCCGCAGGGCGTCCAGCACGCCGCGCATGTGGGCGTGGGCGATGCCCATCACCCGGTTGTACGGGTCCTGGATGTGCGCGAACCGGCCCTCGGCGTACACCGAGACCAGCTCGTCGGCCTCCAGGGTGGACGAGCCCACCCCGGCCAGGATCACCCGGACGCCCCGGGCGCGCAGCTCGGGCACGAGCGTGGCGATCACGTTCTCGATCCCGCCGTACCCGCCGGGCGGCACGGGCAGCCACGGGCCCGCGTTCATGAGCACGGTCAGCGTCATCGGCCCTCCCTCGCCGACGGTTCCCCGGTGGTCATCGGCCCTCCCGCAGCGCGCGGATGTGGGCCATGGGTGGTCGTTCGAGCACGCGGACGTCGTGGTCGTCGGTCACCAGTTCCCCGCCCATGCGCACGAACTGGGTCAGCAGCGTCGTCGGCGGGTCGCTGAGGATCACCAGCCCCTGCCGGTGAAGGCGGGTCCAGGCGGTGCTGATGATCTGCCCGGCCATCCGCCCCAGCGCCTGCGTGGACTGGTTGGCGTGCACGCGTTCGCCCAGGTCCACCTGCGCGAACGCCTCCAGCCCCACCAGGTCCACCAGGTCCACGAGCAGCCCGAACTCCACGCCGTACCCGCAGACGAACGGCACGGCCTCCAGCACCTCGCGCCGCCCGGCGTACTCCCCGGCGAGCGGCTGCACGATGCCCGCGAGCTGCGGCCAGAACATGTTCAGCAGCGGCCGGGCGACCAGCTCGGTCACCCGCCCGCCCCCGGCGGGCTCGACCGAGTCGCGGTCGTGCAGCGGCCGGTCGTAGTGCCCCTTGACGTACATGACGGTGGGGTCGGTGAGCAGCGGCCCCAGCAGGCCGGTGATGAAGTCGGTGGTGAACCCCCGGATGTCGGAGTCCACGAAGACGATCACGTCCCCGGTGGTGACGGCCAGCGACTTCCACAGCGCCTCACCCTTGCCCCACAGCGGGGTCAGGCCGGGCAGCACGGAGTCCTGGGCGATGGTCACCGCGCCGGCCGCGACCGCCAGCTCGGCGGTGCGGTCGCTCGACCGGGAGTCGAGGACGACCAGCTCGTCGATGAGCGGGACGTCCACGACCAGGTCCCGGTGGATGCGGCCGACGATCTCGCCGATCGTGGCCTCCTCGTTCCTGGCGGGCAGCACGACGCTCACGCGCGTGCCGCCTTTGTGTCTCATCAGCAGCTCGGCCGGCCAGCGCGCGGCGGAGCTGCTGCGGCGTGACAACCACTCTCGAACCTCGGGCAACAGCACAGGCAGGCACATCCCCTCTTGACCATCGCACTGATTGCCCGTTGTCGCGGGGATTGCACCTATTACTGCCAATTAGTTGTTTTGTTTGCATTCCTTGAGGCATGGGTGTCGCATGCCAAGTAGGTGCAATGTGGGGCTCGTCGGCGCCGGGAACGTGGCGGCGCGCCACGCCGACGTGCTCGCGGAGTTCCCCGACGTGCGGCTCGCCGCGGTGACCGACCTCTCTCTCGAACGCGCCGCCGGCCTGGCCGAACGCCACGGCGCGGCCGTGTACCCGCACCACGGCGACATGCTGGAGCGGGAGCGGCTGGACGCGGTCTACATCTGCCTGCCGCCGTTCGCCCACGGGCCGGTCGAACGCGCGGTGATCGAGGCGGGCCTGCCGTTCTTCGTCGAGAAACCGATCGCGATCGACCTGGGCACCGCCGAGTCGATCGCCGCCCTGGCCCGCTCGCGCGGCGTGCTGTCGGCGGTCGGCCACCAGTGGCGGTACCTGGACGTGGTGCAGCGGGCGCGCGAGCTGCTCGACGGCCGTGCCGTACGGCTGGCGCTCGGGCACTGGCTGGACAAGGTGCCGCCGGTGGACTGGTGGGGGCGGCGCGACGGGTCCGGCGGGCAGGTCGTCGAGCAGGCGGCGCACGTCATCGACCTGGCTCGGCTGCTGGTCGGGGAGGTCGCGGCGGTGCGCGCGGTCGAGTCCGAGGCGGTGGCGCCGGGCGGGGACGTCGCGGCGGCGACCGTCGCGGCGCTGCGGTTCGAGAACGGCGCGGTGGGCTCGCTGGCCGCGACGTGCCTGCTGGGCTGGAAGCACCGGGCCGGCCTTGAGGTGTACGCCGACGGGCTCGCGCTGGAGATCTCGGAGACGAGCCTGCGCGTGTTCGACGGCGACGGCGAGCCGGAGCTGGTGGAGGACGAGGGCGCGGCCAAGCGCCGGGTGGACCGGGCGTTCGTGGACGCGGTGCTCGGGATCGGGAACGACGTGCGCACCGACTACGAGGACGCCCTCCGCACGCACCGGGTGGCCTGCGAGATCGCCGCCTCGGCCCGGGAGGTGGCCGCGTGAGCCGCGTCCTGTACGCCCTGGGACCGGGCGAGCTCGCGTTCGCGGAGGAGCCGGACGAGCCGCTCCCCGAAGGGCGCTTCCGGGTGCGCACCCTGTACACGGGCCTGTCGGCGGGGACGGAGATCACCTTCGTCCGGGGCACCAACCCCTACCTCACGTCGAGCTGGGACCCCGTGCTCGGGCTGTTCCGGCCCGAGGAGCCGGCCGAGGCGTACCCGGTCCGCCGCCTCGGGTACATGGAGGTCGGCGAGGTCACCGAGAGCCGCACCCCGGGCGTCGAGGCCGGGGAGCGCGTCGCCATGGCGTACGGCCACCGCACCTCGTACGTGGCGGACCCGCTCACGGACAGGTTCGTGCCGCTGCCGCCCGAGCTGGACCCGGTGCTCGGCGTGTACGTCGCGCACATGGGGCCGATCTGCGCGAACGGACTGCTGCACGCCGCCGCCGACGTGTGCGGAGGCGACGTGCGGGCGCTGTCCGACGGGGTGGCCGGGCGGCGGGTCGCGGTGGTCGGGGCGGGCGTGGTGGGCCTGCTCACGGCGCTGTTCGCGGCCTCGCACGGCGCGGCCGAGGTGGTCGTCGTGGACGAGACCCCGGCGCGGCTCGCGGTCGCCGAGGCGCTGGGCCTCGGCGTCCTGTCCGGCGACGACGCGGGGCCCACGCTGAAGCGGCGCTGGCGCCACGGCCCGTCCGACCACGGGGCCGACGTGGTCTTCCAGTGCAGGGGCCGCCCGTCCGGCCTGGTCACGGCGCTGCGCGCGCTCCGCCCGCAGGGGACCGTGATCGACCTGGCCTTCTACACCGACGGCGCGGCCGAGGTACGGCTCGGCGAGGAGTTCCACCACAACAACCTGGCGATCCGGTGCGCCCAGATCGGCCGCGTCCCCCGGGGCCTGGCCCACCTGTGGGACCGCGAACGCCTGTCCGCCGAGACCATCGCCCTGCTCCGCTCCCACGGCGACCTGATCCGGGAGCACCTGATCACCGACGTCCTCCCCCTGTCCGAGGCCCCCCGCCTCATGCTCGACGTCGCCGCCCGCAAGCGCCACGTCCTCCAGGCCGTCTTCCACCCCTGACCCGTCCGCGCGGCTCACGCCGTACGGCGGGCGGGGGGACCGCGGGGACGCCGGGCCCGGTAACGTCCGGGGGGAAGATCCCGGCCCGAGGGGAGAACACATGCGTATCCGTCCTGCCACCCTGGCCGACCTGAAGACGGTCGGCGCCATCTACGCCCATTACGTCAGAGAGGGCGTGGCCACCTTCGACGAGGAGCCGCCGGGGCCGGAGGCGTGGGAGGCCAAGCACGCCGACCTGGCCGCGCGGGGGCTTCCGTTCCTGGTGGCCGAGGTGGACGGGGAGGTCGCGGGGTACGCCTACGCGGCGCAGTACCGCCCCAAGCCGGCCTACCGCCACACCGTCGAGGACACCATCTACCTCGCCCCCGAGCGGACCGGGCGGGGTCTCGGCAAGGCCCTCCTGACCGCGCTGATCGAGGACGCGACCCGGGCCGGGGCCCGGCAGATGATCGCGGTGGTGGCCGACACCGGAGACCCCGCCTCCACCCTCCTGCATCTGCGCCACGGCTTCACCGAGGTGGGCCGGCTCAAGGCCGTGGGCCGCAAGCACGGCCGCTGGGTGGACACCGTGCTGCTGCAGCGCGAGCTGGCGGCGGAGGACTGAGCCGGGACGCTCGCGCGGGCTGGCGCCGGAGGACTGAGCCGGGACGCTCGTGCGGGCTGGCGGCGGAGGACTTAGCCGGGACGCTCGCGCGGGCTGGCGCCGGAGGGCCGAGCCTGGACGCTCCGCCCAGGGGATGTGCGCTCAGGGGGCGAGGGCGAAGACGGTCCAGCAGGTGGCCGCGCCGAGGAGGGCGCCCACGGCGGTCTGCGCGAAGGTGTGGTCGGTCAGCTCGACCCGGGCCCAGGCGACCAGGGCCACCAGCGGCGCCCCGATCGGGTAGGCGATGTGCGGCGGGATCGCCTGCGCCAGCGTGACCACGGTGCCGGCGGCGACGGCCGCGTGGAAGCTGACCTTCCAGAGCAGGGTGAGGGGGGCCGTCACCGCCAGGCCCGCGAGCATGCTGATCACCGACCAGACGATGAACGCCGGGGCGCCGAGCGTCACCAGCACGGCGAGGGCCACGGCGACCGCGGCGGTGATCAGCACCAGCAGCCGGGGGCGCTGGGCCCGGTCGGTGATGTGGCGGTCGCCCAGGCGGCCGGAGCGCACCCCCGCCCAGATCACCAGGGCCGGGACGCCGCCGCACAGCGCCGCGGCGAGGAGGCCCCAGGCCACGCCCGGCCAGCCGCCCGCCGCGATCCCGGCGACCGGTGGCATGGCCATCACGAGGTTGGGGGGCGCGAAGAGATCGGTCACGGCCCGGGCCAGCCGGTTCTCCTCTGCCGCACGCACGGGACGCCCCCTCCATCCGGTCGCGGAACCCCGCCATTCTGCCGGATCGCATCACTCCCGGAGCGTCAGGCGCTCGCCCACCCCGGGCCGAGGCGGACCGCGCGCTCACGCGACAGCCGTACGGCCGCGGCGCGGCGCTGGCGGTCGGTCTCGGCGCGGAGGGCGGCGGCGAGTTTCGCCGGATCGTCGCCGTCCACGGTGCGGGAGCAGCGCTGCTCCCATTCCTCGGCCGTCAGGGGGCGGCGCAGGGTGGCCCACCACCGGCCGGCGTCACTCCTCCAGATCGTCCATGCCGGGTGATCAAGCCGGAGCTCGTCACCCGCGTCGTCGAGCGAGCCCATACCCGCACGTTAACCCCGGTCGCGCCGCGGCGAACCCGCCTTGCCCGAACGCTCAGGCCGCGCCAAGGGAATCGGTCCCCACCGGCGCTGCCCTCACCGGTCCCGCCCCCACCGGCCCGCCCGCACCGGCCTCGTCCGCACCGGCCTCGTCGCCGCCGGGGGTCCGCCGCCACCCGCCGCCACCCCGCCGAGGACCGTCACTGCCGGGCGTTGGCGGGCACGCGCGGTACGGCGGGCGCGGCCGGGGTCTGGCGGTCCCGCTCGCGGCGCTGCGCGGTCGGGGTGGTCCGCGGCCTCCCCGTGGAGCCCGGGGCCGGCGTCGCCGTGGAGCCGGGTCCCGGGGAGGAGCCGGGCCTGACGCGGGACGGCTCGGGACGCGGCTGGGCCGTCGGCGTGGGGCTGAGCTGGACCGGCGGATAGCTGGCCCACTCCCCCGAGCGGGCCTTGATCGGCACGTTCAGCTTCACCTGCCCGGCCCGCTCGAAGGTGACGGTGACGGGCACGTGGCCGTACGCGGGCACGGCCCGGGTCAGCCCCTCAAGCGTCGCGGCGGGCACCTTGTCGGTCTGCGGCCTGCCCGGGGCCACCTCCGCGAACCGCCGGTTCACCTGCGCCCCGCGCGCGAACCCCGGGGCCGACACCGACACCAGCCGGTCCGGTCCCCGGTCGCTGAGCAGGTTGAGGTACAGCGGCAGGGAGGCCCCCGCCTGGACCCGCTGGTCGGGCGGCCCGGCGAGGATGAACGCGTCCACGACCCGCATCCCGCCGGCCGTCGCGTTCGCCCCCTCGTTCCGCGGCTGGCTCTGCCCCAGGTTCTGCTCGTCCGTCGCGCAGCCCGCCGACCCCGCGCCGATCACCGCCAGGCAGGTCAGCCCGGCCACGCCCCGCAACCGCCCCCGCATCGCCACTCCCCCGTCGACACGATCCGTTCCCTGGCTAGCACTACCCATCCCGCCCGTATTACGCCTCCCCTCGCTGGTCAGCGGCGGGCATCGGGAGGTGCGGAGGAGGGAGTGGAGGAGGAAGGGGAGGTGGGAGGGAGGTAGGGGGAGCGGTGCTGGATCCACAGGAGCCATCCCATGGAGGGCAGGACGAGGACCGCGCCCACGGCGAGGACGATCAGGGTGGTCGAGAGGACCACGGGGCTCGCCGCCGCCTGCCGGTAGTCGGTGGCGGGCGGGAGGAGCAGGGGGTACTGCGCCAGCGGCCAGCCCCAGATCACCGCCGTCACCGCGAGGGCGGACGCGGCGCGGACCAGCAGGTAGCGGCGGAGCGCCAGCAGGACCAGGGCGACCACCCCCAGGACGGCGCTGGCGACGATCAGCGGGAGACCGCGGTGGGTGAGGCCGTCGTAGAGGGCGGGGGCGTCGGCGCGGAGCACCAGGATGCCGCCGAGCGCGACCGCCCCGGCCAGCACGCCGGTGAGCAGGGCCCGCCGCCGGAATCCCTCGGCCAGGTCCGGTAGGCCCGCGCGCACGCAGTCGTCGCAGAGGTAGGCCGCCGCCAGGTAGGCGCAGACGACCACCGCCAGCACGCCCCCGAGGACGGAGGTCGGGTTGAGCCAGCTCCCCAGCACGTCCCCCCGGGCCAGCCCCGGCGGCACCCGCCCCGACGCGATCCCGCCCGCGACCGCCCCCAGGAAGAACGGCGTGACCACCGACGAGATCGCGAACGCCGCCCCGAACAGCCGCTGCTGCCCCAGTTCGGTGCTCGCCTTCCGGAACGCGAACGCCGACCCCCGTGCGATGATCCCCAGCGCGGCCAGCGTCAGCGGGATGTACAGCGTGGACATGATCGCCGCGAAGACCGGCGGGAACCCCGTCCACAGCAGCACGATCACGAAGATCAGCCAGACGTGGTTCGCCTCCCACACGGGCCCGATCGAGTGCTCGATGAGCCGCCGCTGCGGCATCCCGGCGTGGCGGCGCCCGGCGAGCAGGTCCCAGACGCCCGCGCCGAAGTCGGCCCCGCCGAGCAGGGCGTACAGCGTGACCCCGATCCAGGTCACGACGAGCATGATCTGCGCGGCCTCCATCAGGCGGCCTCCCCGCGTTCCTGGGGCGCCAGCGGCGCGGGGCGCGATATCCGCCGCATGACGTGGACGGTGGCGAGGGTCAGCACCAGGTACACCGCCGTGACCAGCACGAACCCCACCCACAGGCCGGGCGCGGGGTTCACCGCGTCGTGCGTGCGCAGCCTGCCGTACACCACCCAGGGCTGCCGGCCCACCTCGGTCACGATCCAGCCGGCCTCCAGCGCGATCACCGCGGCGACCCCGGACAGGGCCGCGAACCGCAGGAACCAGCGGGACCGGGGCAGGTCCCGCCGCCGCCACCAGGCGTAGCCGTACCACAGCGCGAGCAGCAGCAGCGCGAAGCCCAGCCCCACCATCGTGTCGAAGGCCAGGTGCACGACGGACACCGGCGGGTGGTCGGCGCGCGGCACCAGGTCCAGGCCCTGTACGACGGTGTCCGGGCTGCTGCCGACGAGCAGGGACAGGCCGCTCGGGATCTCCAGCGCGTACCGCAGCTCGCCGTCCACGACGATCCCGCCCAGGCTGAGCGGCGCGCGCGGCCCGGTGCGGTACAGGGCCTCGGCGGCGGCGAGCTTGGCCGGCTGGTACTCGGCGAGGAACCGCGCGGCGTAGTCCCCGACGAGGATCTGGACCGGTGTGAGGATCGCGGCGAGCGTGAACGGGATCTGGAAGCCGAGGCGGTGGTACCGCTCTCTCCGCCCGCGCAGCAGGGCGACCGCGTAGACCCCGGCGGTGCCGTACCCGGCGACCATGAACGCGGCGATGATCATGTGCAGGGTCTGCGGGGGCGTGGCCGGGTTGAACATGGCCGCCCACGGGTCCACGTTCGCGACCTCGCCGTTCACCAGGTCGAACCCGTAGGGCTGGTTCATCCACGCGTTCGCGCACACCACGAAGAAGGCCGACGCCACCCCGGCCAGCAGCACCGGGATCCCGCTCAGCAGGTGCGCGCGCGGCGGCAGCCGGTCCCAGGCGTACAGGTAGACGCCGAGGAAGATCGCCTCGATGAAGAAGGCGATGCCCTCCATCGCGAACGGCACGCCGATGACCTCGCCGTACGTCCCCATGAGGCCGGGCCACAGCAGGCCCATCTCGAAGCTGAGGATCGTGCCGGACACGGCCCCGACCGCGAACAGCACGCCCACGGCCTTGGCCCAGCGCCTGGCCAGCCGGACGTACTCACCGTCGCCGGTCCGGTGCCCGCGCCACTCGGCGAACAGCAGCAGGCCCGGCATGCCCACGCCGAAGCAGGCGATGACGATGTGCCACCCCAGCGACAACGCCATCTGCATGCGCGCGCCCGCGAGGTCGGCCGGGCTCGCCGGCCCTGCGGCCAGCGCGTCCGCCCAGCTCATCGCCCCTCCCCGCGCTCACACATGCCCCCTTCCCTGCCCAGGCACACAGGTCTAATCCACCCACCCGCCACGGCCGCCGCCGGCCGCGCGGGGATCGGCGGCGGGGGTCAGGGGCGGACGTAGGCGCCGGCGCGGGCGGCGGCCACGGCGGCGCGGGCGGCGAGGTCGGCGGCGGCCTCGTCGAGGGGGTCGCCCGAGGCGAGGAAGCGGTAGTAGAGCGGCGCGGACACCGCCTTGATCACCTCGTGCGGGTCGGTCCCCGCGGGCAGCTCGCCCTGCGCGACCGCCCGCTCCACGCAGGGCGCCCACTCCGCGATCCGGGTCCGGTAGAAGCGGCGCAGCGCCGCCGCCGCGCGCTCGTCACACGCCGCCGCGATGATCACGGCCTTGAACAGCGCGCCCTGCCGGGGGTCCGCCAGCGTGCGGCGGACGAGCCCGGCGTTGGCGCGCAGGTCGCCGAGCAGGCTCCCGGTCTCGGCCCGGGGCGAGGACTGCTCGGCCATGTCGGTGAGCAGGTCCGCCAGGAGCGCCGCCACCGTCCCCCAGCGCCGGTAGACCGTCGTCTTGCCGACCTCCGCGCGCCGGGCCACGTCGGCCAGGTCCAGGCCGTCGAACCCCTTCTCGACCAGCGCGTCCTCGGCCGCGCGGAGTACGGCGGCGCGGACGCGGGCGGTGCGCCCGCCCGGCCGAACGGTGCCCGGCTCAGTCATAACGGGTCTCCAGTTCCATTTAGGCGAGGTCTTCTGCTACTGTCCTAATCATCCTAACGGAACCACAGACCCGTTAGCTGTCTCTAGGAGTTCGCGATGCTGGACACCGCCCCCGCCGTACCGGCCCCCTCAGAACCCACCCCCACAGAACCCGCCCCTGCCAGGGCCCCGCGCATGACGGGCCGGCAGAAGCTGGTGCTCGCCCTGCTGCTGGGCGCGCAGTTCACCGTCGCCGTGGACTTCTCGATCCTGAACGTGGCGCTGCCCGTCGTCGGCGCCGGGCTCGGGTTCTCGCTGGCCTCGCTCCAGTGGATCGCCACCTCGTTCGCGCTGGCCGCCGCCGGGTTCACGCTGCTGTTCGGCCGTGTCGCCGACCTGTTCGGCCGCAAGCGCCTGTTCCTGTACGGCATGGCGCTGCTGGGCCTGTCGTCCCTGCTCGGCGGGCTCGCCACCGGCCCCGCCGTACTGCTGGTCGCCCGGGTGCTCCAGGGCCTGGCGACCGCGGCGGTGGTCCCGGCGGGGCTGTCCCTGCTCACGACGGCCTTCAAGGAGGGGCCGCTGCGGGAGAGGGCGCTCGGGCTGAACGGGGCGCTCATGTCCGCCGGGTTCACCGCCGGGGCCGTGCTCGGCGGGCTCCTCACGGACCTGCTGTCCTGGAGGTGGGCCTTCCTGATCAACGTGCCGGTGGCCGCGCTCGTGGTCTTCCTCGCCCCGCGCGTCATCGAGGACTCGCGTCCCGCGGGCCGCACCCGCCTGGACGTCCCCGGCGCGATCACGGTGACCGGCGGCCTGCTCGCCCTGGTCTACGGCCTCACCCAGGCCGGTGAGCACGGCTGGGGGCAGCCGCTCACCGTCGCCGCACTCGCCGCCGGCGCGGCCCTGCTCGTCGCCTTCTGGTTCGCCGAGAAGAGGTCGGCCGCGCCGCTGGTCCCGCTCGGCATCCTCAAGCGCCGCAGCGTGGTCTGGGGCAACCTGACCGGCCTGATCGCCTTCGTCACCGAGACCTCGCTCGTCTTCCTGCTGACCCTCTACCTCCAGGAGGTCCTGGGGTACTCCCCGCTGGCCACCGGCCTCGCCTTCGGCGTCCTCGGCCTGGGCACGGTCCTCGGCGGCACCCTGGGCGGCAAGGTCGTCGGCCGCCTCGGCTCCCGCGCCACCATCCTGACCGGCGGCGTCGTCCAGGCCGCCGCGACCGTCTCGCTGGTCGCCCTCGGCACCTCGGGCGCCTGGATCTGGCTCCTGCTGGCCGCGACGTTCGTCGGCGGCGTCGGCAACATGCTCATGATCGTCGCCTTCATGGTCACCGCCACCTCCGGCCTCCCCGACGCCGAGCAGGGCCTGGCCACCGGCCTGGCCACGATGACCCAGCAGGTCGGCATCACCATGGGCATCCCGATCATGAGCGCGATCGCCACCGCCCGCGTCACCTCCCTCGGCGGCCCCACCCCCGAGACGGTCCTGTCCGGCGTCTCCGTGGCGATCCTCGTCAACAGCGCCCTGGTCCTGGCCGGCGCCGCGCTGGCCGCCGCCTTCCTCCGCCGCTCCCGCTGACCGCCGTACGGCTCCGCCGGGCCCGCCCGGCGCGAGCCGTACGGCGGGCGCGGGACCCTTCTCCGATCGTCCACAGGGAGTGGAAGACCATGGATCTCCAGCTCAGCGGCAAGACCTTCATCGTCACCGGCGCCTCGGCCGGGATCGGCGCGGCGACCGCCGCCCTCCTGGCCGGGGAGGGGGCGCACGTCGTCGGGGCCGCCAGGGACGCCCGGCCCCTCGACCGCATGGGGCCTCGCGTGTCCGGCGTCCCGGCGGACCTCACGGACCCCGGCAGCGCCGCCCGCGTCGTCGCCGCCGCCCTCGACCGGCACGGGCGGATCGACGGGCTCGTGAACAACGCGGGCGGGGTGACCTCCAGGACCGGGTTCCTGGACGTCGGCGACGAGGAGTGGCGGGCGGCGTTCGAGCTCAACCTGCATTCGGCGGTCCGGATGACCAGGGCGGCGCTGCCCGCGATGCTCGCGGGCGGCGACGGCTCCGTCGTCCACGTGACCAGCGAGGCCGCCAGGTTCCCCGACCCGGCGCTGGTGGACTACGCGGCGGCCAAGACCGCGCTGCTGTCGGTCTCCAAGACGCTCGCGGCGGAGTTCGGCCCCGCCGGGGTGCGGTCGAACGTCGTCGCCCCCGGCCCCACCCGCACCGCGCTCTGGGACGCCCCCGGCGGGTTCGCCGACCAGCTCGCCGAGCGGTACGGCACCGGCCGGGAGGAGGCCGTCACGCGCTTCGTCCGGGACGAGCGGCGCCTGCCGGCCGGACGCATCGGCACCCCCGGGGACGTCGCCCGGGTCGTCGCCTACCTGCTCTCCCCGCTGGCCGGCCAGGTCACCGGGGCGGAGTGGGCGGTGGACGGCGGCGCCCTGCGGCAGATCTGACCGTGGCCCCGCGGGGAGACCCGGGCGGCGCGCCGTGACGGCCGGCCATCGCCTCTCCGGTTCGCCGCCCGTACGGCGGACGCCGCGGTCGGCGTCCGCCGTACGGGATCACGCGGGTGACGGCCGGGTCACGCGGGAGTGCAGAACTCCGCGCGCATCACGTCGTAGAACATGATGAGCTCGCTGGGCTGGAAGGCGTTGGGGTCGTACTTGTGGACGCGGGCGGGCCAGTCGCCGTTGACGTTGAAGGCGAGCGCGCGGGAGCCGTCCTCGGTGACGTACGCGTAGGACAAGCTGCCGGGGATCGCGCCGTTGTGGCCCCAGACCGCGACCGGGGAGCCGTTCGGGCAGGTGAAGGTGCGCTTGGTGATGCCCAGGCCGTACTGGCCGGTGACGCCCCTCACGGCGTACTCGACCTCCGGCTCGCCGCCGGTCTGCTCGGGTGTGTAGTGGTAGGCCAGGTCCTCGTCGGTCTCCTGCCAGACCGGGTGGAGGGTGCGCATCTGGGTCAGCAGGGCCGGCGGCAGGAGGCGGCCGCCCAGCAGGGCGCGCAGGAAGATGATCAGGTCGGCGTTGGTGGAGATGGCGTCACCCGTGCCGGGGCCCATGCTGGGGTTGATGAGGGTGGCGTCCCAGATGCCCAGCGGGTGGCCGGGCTGGAGCACGCCGCTGTGGTAGAGGCCGTGCGGCTGCGGGAGGGACGGGTCGTTGCCGGGCATGACCGTGCCGGTGAGGCCGAGCGGCCGGATGATGCGGCGAGTGATCTCCTCGCCGACGGCCCCGGCGTGAGCACCGGGGTCCTGGCCTGGCGTCCTGGGACCGGCCCGGGCCGAGCGCCCGGCCCGCCTCGTCAGAGCTTGGCGATCAGCTCGTCGGTGGTGAGGACGGTGCCGAAGCGGGGGAAGACGCGGTTGACGGCCAGGTCGTGCTCCTCGGCGGTGAAGCCGGACATGGCGTCGGAGACGAACTCCAGCTCGTAGTCGTGGTCGGAGGCCGCGCGGGCGGTGGACTCCACGCCCATGTTGGTGACGATCCCGGCGAAGGCCAGCGTGGCCGCGCCCGCCTCCTGGAGGCGTTCGTGCAGGTCGGTCTCGTGGAAGCCGCCGATGGTGTGCTTGACCACGATCACGTCCCCGGGCTGGGCCAGGCCCTCCACGAGCTCGCTGCCGGGCGGCTGCTCGGGCACGCCGGGCCGGTCCGTCCGCACCAGCACCACGGGCAGGCCTGCCGCGCGGTGCGCCTCGGCCAGCCGGAACGCCCGCCGTACGACGTCGTCACCGGTGTGGGGGGCCAGCGAGAGGGCGACGATGCGCGGCTGGAGGTCGATGAGGACGAGAGCTCGGGTCATGCAGCGATCGTAAGGCGACCGCGAGGACGATCCGCACATACGCCCTCATCCTTACGGCCGATCTTTTCTCCGATCGCTGCGAAATGTCGGGGACAGTGCCTAACGTGTTCCCCATCACAGCCCGAACCCCCATCGGAGACCTAAATGCGGAAGATCATCACTTCCACCTACATCACGCTGGACGGGGAGATCGAGAGCCCCCACATCTGGTCGACGCCCTACTTCAACGAGGAGGCGGGCCAGTTCGCGCAGGAGCAGCTCTTCGCCAGCGACGCGCTCCTGATGGGCCGCCGGACCTACGACGGGTTCTCCTCGACCTGGCCGTCGATGTCCGACCCGGGCGGGTTCGCCGACCGGATGAACACGATGCCGAAGTACGTCGTGTCCACCACGCTGGAGAAGGCCGACTGGACCAACACCACGATCATCAGTGACAACGTGGTCGAGCGGGTCCGCGAGCTCAAGGAGCAGCCCGGCCAGGACATCCTGATGTACGGCCACGGCCCGGTCGCCGCGACGCTCATGGAGCACGGCCTGCTGGACGAGGTCCGCCTGTGGATGATCCCGGTCTTCCACGGCAGCGGCGTCACGATCTTCCGCGAGGGCATGAAGGGCGAGTTCGACCTCGCCGACGTCAAGACCCTCAAGAGCGGCACCGTGATCCTGTCCTACACCGCCAAGCGCTGACCCCTCCCCGCGCCGCCGCCCGCGCCGTACGGCTGAGCCGGCCCCCCGCGCCGGACGCGACGCCGCGCCCCGCCCGTACGGCCGGTGCCCCGCCGTACGGCCCGCGCCAGGCCGTACGGCCCGCGGCCGGAGGATTCCGGGAAAAGGGCGGCGCGGGATGTCGAAGGCGTCCGGACGGCTCCGACCTGTCCGTGGAAGGCCCCGGAGCGGGGCCGTGACACGGAGGAGAGCACGGCGATGGACGCGACGACCGGCACGCTGAAGGTCCCCGGGGCGACGCTGTACCACGAGGTCCGGGGACACGGGCCGGTGCTGCTGGTGATCAGCGGCGGAGTCATGGACTCGGCGGTCCTCACGGGGTTCGCCGAGTCCCTGGCCGGGCGGTACACCGTGGTGACGTACGACCGGCGGGGCAACTCGCGGAGCCCGCTGGACGGCCCCGACGCCGACCAGGACGTCGCGACGCACGCCGGCGACGCGCGGCGGCTGCTGGCCGGGGTGACGGACGCCCCCGCGCACGTCCTCGGCGTCAGCTCGGGCGGGCTCATCGCGCTGGAGCTGGCCGCCCGCCACCCCGGGGCGGTCCGCTCGGTCGTCGCGCACGAACCGGTCGCCTTCGAGCTGCTGCCCGAGGCGGCGCTGCTGCGCGAGGGCTTCGACGACGTGCGCCGGACCGCCCGCGATCGGGGCGTCGGCCCGGCCATGGAGAAGTTCGCCGCGCTGCTGGACCTGGACGAGGAGGACGGCGGAGCCGGCGCGGAGAGCGGGGAGAGCGGGGACGGCGGGGAGAGCGGGGACGCCGCCGGTCCGCTGGGCGAGCCCGACCCCGCGACGCTGGAGATGTTCGCCCGGATGGGGCGGAACGCCGCGTTCATGCTGGCCCACGAGGCCGTGCCGTTCACCCGCCACCTCCCGGACCTCGACGCCCTGAAGGCCCTGGCCCCGCGCCTGGTCATCGGCGTCGGCGCGGAGTCCGAGGGTCAGCTCCCCCACCGCGCCGGGGCCGCCCTGGCCGCCCGCCTCGGCCTGGCCCCGGTCGCCTTCCCCGGCGGTCACGGCGGTTTCACCTCCCGCCCGGGGCCGTTCGCCGATGTCCTCCACCGGGCCCTCGGCGGCTGACCGCTTCCACCGCCGGGCGTCTCACGCGCCGCGGAGCAGGTCGGCGTGGTCGCGGGCGAAGTCCGTCCAGGCGCGGCCGGGCCTGCCGGTGACGTCGGTGAAGTCGGTGGTGGTGTAGTCGCCCCAGCCGGCGGCGTACGCGGGGCCGTACTCCTTGGCGCTGACGGCGGCGACCCAGTCGGGGGCGCCGAAGCCGAGGAAGGACCGGTACGCCTGCTCGGGCGTGACGGGCTGGTAGGCGACCGGCGTGCCGAGGACGGGCTCCAGCCGGGCGGCGGCCTCGCGGAGGGAGATGCTCTCCGGGCCGGTCAGCGTGTAGGTCTTCCCGTGGTGCCGGTCGGGCGCGGCGAGCACGGCGGCGGCGAAGTCGGCGATGTCGCGGACGTCCACGAAGCCGAGCCGGCCCTCGCCGGTCATGCCGTACAGGGTGCCGCCGCTGACCGCGCCGAGCAGGTTCTGCATGAAGAAGTGCGGCTTGATGACGGTCCAGCCGAGGCCGGAGGCGGCCAGTTCGGCGTCGGAGAGCGCGTGCAGGCGGCCGTTGCGGGTGGGCGCGTCGTGGGCGGCGCCGATCGCGGAGAGCCGGACGACGTGCTTGACGCCCGCCCGCCTCGCGGCCCAGACGGCGTTGGAGCTGGCATGGGGGGCGAGCGGGCCCATCGCGGTCAGCAGCCAGAGCGTGTCGATGCCGTCGAACGCCTTCTCCAGGGTCTCCGGGCGCTCCAGGTCCCCGACGGCGACCTCGACCCCGGGGATCTCCGGGGCGCGGGCGGCGTCGCGGACCAGGACGCGCACGCCGTCGTGGTCCGGGAGGGCGGCGAGCAGGGCGGAGGAGACGTTGCCGGTGGCGCCGGTGATCAGGATGGACATGGTCGTTCCTCACGTTCGGGGGGTGGGAGCCGGGGGTGTCCCCGCCCGGCCGCTGTGACGGCTACACTAAAGTAAGAATCAGTGATAGTCAAAGATTGTGACTAAATTGCCCGCAGAGAGGTCGCCGATGCGCCGCAGTGAACGCAAGAAGATGTCCCCCGACCTGGGCATCCTCTCCGGCCGGATGCTGTTCGCCTTCCAGCGCGAGATGTTCTCCGCCCTCGCCGAGCAGGGCCACCCCGACCTGCGCCCCCGTCACGGCGCCGTCCTGGCCTACCTCGACGAGGAGGGCACCCGCGCCACCGACCTGTCCGCCCGCTCCGGCCAGCACAAGCAGGTCATCGGCACCCTCGTGGACGAGCTCACCGCCCTCGGCTACGTCGAGCGCCGCCCCGACCCGGCCGACCGCCGGGCCAAGCTGGTCGTCCCCACCGAGCGCGGGCTCGACGAGATGCGCCGCTCCGACGCCATCGCCGCCGAGATCGAGCGCCGCCAGGCGGAGAAGGTGGGCGAGGAGACCTTCGCCCACTTCAAGGAGGTCTTCCGCCGCCTCACCGACACCTGAGTCCCCGCCTCCAACAGCCCCCGCCCCCACCCCCTCCCGGACCTTCCCCGAGAGGGGGCGCACCCCCGGCCGTACGGCACGCGCGGGGTGCCTTCGGCCAGTAACCCCCTATTCCCTACCAATTTAGTTGACAATATGGACGAGGCCGATCTACGTTCGGGAACGTGCCGAACGCAGCCCTGACCGTCCGGGGCCACGTGGACTTCTGCCGCGTGGCCAGTGCCCTGTGTCCCGTCCTCCGGCAGGCGACCCATTCACCATCGGAAGGACGGAACCCATGTCATCTCTCACCATCACCCCCGTAGCGGGCCGCATCGGCGCCGAGGTCTCCGGCGTACGGCTCGGCGGCGACCTCGCCGGGGACGTCGTCGCGGAGATCCGCCTGGCGCTGCTCACGCACAAGGTGATCTTCTTTCGCGGGCAGGACCACCTCGACGAGGACTCCCAGGTGGAGTTCGCGAGGCTGCTCGGCGAGCTGACCACCGCGCACCCCACCGTGCCCGCGCTCGGCGGCAACGGGCACATCCTGGACCTGGACTACAGCCGGGGCCAGAAGGTGGACCGCTGGCACACCGACGTCACGTTCGTCGACCGGCCCCCGCTGGCGTCCGTGCTGCGCGCCGTCACCGTCCCCGCGGCGGGCGGGGACACGCTGTGGGCCAACACGGTCGCGGCCTACGAGAACCTGCCCGCCGAACTGCGCGACCTCCTCGACGGGCTGCGCGCCGTGCACACCAACCAGTTCGACTACGCCCGTCTCGCCTTCGCCGAGGACCCGGGCAAGGCGCGGGAGTACGCCGAGGTGTTCGCGTCCACGGTCTACGAGACCGCGCACCCGGTCGTCCGGGTGCATCCCGAGACCGGGGAGCGGGCGATCCTGCTCGGGGACTTCGCCCGGCGGATCGCCGGCGTCCCCGCCGACGTGTCGGCCTCGCTCATCAGGCTGGTCCAGGACCAGGTCACCCAGGTCGAGAACACGGTCCGCTGGCGGTGGGCCCCGGGCGACGTGGCCGTCTGGGACAACCGGGCCACCCAGCACCGGGTGGTGCACGACTTCGGCGACCGGCCCCGCCGCCTCCACCGCGTCACCGTCGCGGGCGACGTCCCCGTCGGCGTGGACGGCCGCCCCAGCGAGTCGCTCGCCGGCGACGCCACGGCGTACGCCGCCGCCTGATGTCCCCCTCTCCCCGCCCCGGCCGCGCCTCGCGGCCGGGGCCCTTCCCGTGCCGCGCCGCCCGCCGCGAAGTCACCCGTCCCCCCGGGAGGTTCCCCGCATGAGTCCCCGCTTCGAAGGACGCGTCGGCCGTACCGTCGCCGACTCCACCCCCTGGTGGCCGCCGCAGGTCAGGGCGCCGGAGGGTGCCCCGAACATCGTCGTGGTGCTGCTGGACGACATGGGGTTCAGCGACATCGGGCCGTTCGGGGCCGAGATCGACACCCCGACGCTGGACCGCCTGGCGGCCGGCGGGCTCCGGTTCACGAACTACCACACGACGCCGCTCTGCTCCCCCTCGCGGGCCTCGCTGCTGACCGGGCTCAACCACCACCGCGCCGGATACGCGTTCGTGGCCAACGCCGACCCCGGGTTCCCCGGGTACACCTTCGAGATCGCCGACGACGTGCCGACCCTGCCGGAGATCCTGCGGGACGCCGGATACGCGACGTTCGCGGTGGGCAAGTGGCACCTGACCAAGGACGCCACGATGAACGACGGCGCGCCGAGGTCCTCGTGGCCGGTCCAGAAGGGGTTCGACAGGTTCTACGGGATCCTCGAAGGGCTGACGAACCTGCACCACCCGCACCGGCTCGTGCGCGACAACTCACCCGTGCACACCGAGGCGTACCCCGAGGGCTACTACCTGACCGACGACCTCACCGACGAGGCCATCGGGATGATCAAGTCGCTCCGGGCGCACGACGCGCGCAAGCCGTACTTCCTCTACCTGGCCCATCCGGCGGTGCACGGCCCGCTGATGGCCCCCGAACGGGACGTCGCGCGCTACCGGGGGCGGTACGCCGGGGGCTGGGACCGGCTGCGCGAGGAGCGGTTCGCCCGGCAGCTCGACAAGGGCCTGTTCCCGCCGGGCACGGAGCTGCCGCCGCGGAACTCCGAGGCGTTCCACGACGTGCCGGAGTGGGACTCGCTGCCGCCGGGCGAGCGGGAGCTCTTCCAGCGGTACCAGGAGGTCTACGCGGCCATGGTGGACAACGTGGACCGCAACCTGGGGCGGCTGCTCGCCGTGATCGAGGCCCTCGGCGAGCTGGACGACACGATCGTGGTCTTCACCTCGGACAACGGCGGCACCGGCGAGGGCGGCGTCCGCGGCACCCGGTCGTATTTCGCCCAGTTCCTCCGGCACGCGAACCTGCCCGGCGACTGGAACCCCGACGTGCCGCGCGAGCCCGAGCTGATCGGCGGGCCGCGCGCGATGGTCCACTACCCGCGCGGCTGGGGCATGGCGTCCAACACCCCGTTCCGCCTCTACAAGGGCACCACGCACGCCGGCGGCGTCCGCGTCCCGCTCGTCCTCTCCTGGCCGCGCGGCGGGGTCGTCCCCGGGGTCCGCGACCGGTACCAGTACGTCACCGACCTGCTGCCGACCCTCCTCGACCTCGCCGGGGTGCCTCTCCCGCAGGAGCGCGGGGGACGGCCGGTCGCCGCGATCGACGGGCACTCGTTCGCCGACGCGCTCGCCGACCCCGCCGCGCCCAGCACCCATCACGAGCAGTACGCCGAGATGACCGGCAACCGCGCCTTCTACCGCGACGGCTGGAAGCTCGTCACCCTCCACCGGCCCGGCCGTCCCCACGACGAGGACCCCTGGGAGCTCTACGACCTGCGCGCCGACCCGACCGAGACCCGCGACCTGGCGGCGGACCACCCCGGCCTGGTCAAGGAGCTGGCCGGGGCCTGGGAGCGCGCCGCCGCCGAGAACCGGGTCTTCCCCCTCGACGACGGCACCGGCTACCTCTGGACCGCCCGGCCCCCGTCCGAGGCCGCCTTCCACGAGCCGGTCACCCTGCTCCCGGGCACCCCCACCCTGGAGCGCTACCGCGCCGCGCGCCTCATCGCCTTCCGGGACTTCGAGATCGCCGTACGGCTGACGCAGGGCCCGGGCGACCAGGGCGTCCTCGTGGCCCACGGCGACCAGGGCGGCGGGTACTCCGTGTACGTCGAGGACGGCCGGGTCCACCTGGCGTACAACGAGTACGGCGACCTCAAGGTCGCGGTGGGCGACTTCCTCCGTCCCGGCCCCCACGAGGTCGTTCTGCGCGCCGAGGCCCTCCCCGAATACCGCTGGACCTTCACCCTGACCGTGGACGGCGTGGCCGGCGCGCGCCTGGAGAAGGTCCGCATGCTGATCGGGCTGGCCCCCATGGAAGGCATAGACGTCGGCGTGGACCGCCGCTCCCCCGTCTCCTGGCCGGTCTACGAGCGTCACGGTCCCTTCCCGTACACCGGCGACCTCATCTCGGCCACCTACCGCCCCGGCCGTCCGGCCCCCTACGACCCCGCCGAAGTGCTGTCGGCCCTCCGCTCCGCCGCCGAGAGCTACGACTGACCAGCCCGGACTCGCCGCCCGAAGCCGTTCACCACCGAACCCCGCCGGGATCTCGCGATCCCCGCCCGTTCCCCTCTCCACCGAAAGCCTCGGGTGGCGTGGGGCGGGATCGCGAGATCACGGCCAGGGAGGGGGACGCCTCGCAGCCTCCGGACGGAGGCCCCGGCGTCACCCATGGGAAGAGCGGCGTGAAGCAAAGCCCCCAGGAAGGGGGGCGCCTCCCCCACCCGCGCGAAGGCGCCCCCCGGCGAAGCCCCCTCGCCACCGATGGGGAGGGGGTGAAGCGATGCCGCCGGGGAGGGGCCCCTCGCGGCCACCCGCGCGGAGGCCGCGCCCGGCGGAGGCTCCGTCGCCGCCTGGGGGGAGGGGATGGAGCGGTGCCGTGATCTCGCGATCCCGCGCCCTCCCTCTTGACGCCGGGGCCCGGGGGCGGCGGCGTGGGGCGGGGTCGCGAGATCACGGCGCATGGGTGCGGGGATCGTCCTGCCGCCCATGGAGGACGATCCCCGCGTTCCCGCACCCGCCCGGGGCGGGAGTCCTCCGGGTCCGGCCGGAACCCCGATCCGGCCGGGCCCGCGTCCGGTCAGTGCGCCAGGAAGCGGCCGAAGCGGCCCCGGTGGTAGAGGAGCGGCCGGCCGGGGGTGTGGGCCTGGGCCTCCAGGACCAGGCCGGCGACGAGGGTGTGGTCGCCGAGGTCGACGGTGTCGTACGGCAGGCAGATGAGGTGGGCCGAGACGTCCTGGAGGAGGGGGACGCCGAAGCGGCCCGGACGCCAGCGGGTGGGCTCGGCGAAGCGGTCCTCGCCCTTGGCGGCGAAGCGCGTGGCCAGCTCGGCCTGGTGGCTGGCCAGGACGTTCACCGCGAAGTGGTCGGCCCGCCGCAGCGCCGGCCACGTCGTCGAGGCGCGGTCCACGCAGAAGGAGACCAGGGGCGGGTCCAGGCTGACCGAGGAGAACGAGGTGGCGGTCAGGCCCGCCGGGATCCCCTCGGTCTGGCCGGTGATCACGACGACGCCCGAGGCGTGGACGGCGAGGGCGCGCTTGAAGCTCTCGCCGCTCACCGGCCGCGCCGGCAGTGTCTCGGTCATCGGGCGCTCCCCTCGATCACGCTCACGGCGTCCACGACGTCCGCGCCGGCGAGCCCGGCGGCCTGCGGGACCGGCTCCCCGAGGGCGGCCTGGAGCGCGGACTGGCGGAGGAAGGCGGCGGCCTGGGGGGCGACCCGCGCCGCCCAGACCGCCAGGATCTCCGGGAGGCGGGGCAGGTCGGACTCCAGCAGCGCCAGGCCGGGGGTGGGCACCACCGCGCCCAGCTCCACCAGGAGCGGGCGCAGGTGGGCCTCGACGGCGAGGGCGTGCCGGGGGTCGCCCATGACCAGCAGCGGCAGCGCCACCGCGGCCGACAGCGCCCCCGGCGGCAGCCGGTCGAGGAAGGACTTGAGCAGCCCGGTGTACGTGCCCTTGTAGGTGGGGCTGGCGACGACCAGCACCGACGCCCCGGCCACCAGCTCCAGCGCCACCTCGACGTCGGCGTGCGCTCCGGGCGCGAGCAGGCGCGGCCCGAGCCCGGCCAGGTCCACCACCTCGGCCCCGCCGCCCAGCCCGGCGCGCTCGCGCACCGCCTCGGCCGCCGCCACCCCGGCGGCCCGGGTCCGGGACCCCGACCTGGGGTTCCCGACCAGCACCACCAGCTCCCCGCTCACCGCGCCACCGCCGTCTCACGCGCGGCCCCGCCGCCCTGCCGTACGGCGGGCGCGACGGGGACCCGGGACGGTGGGCCGGCGAACTGGGACGCCGGGCGGGGCAGGCCGTAGTGCTCGCGGAGGGTGCGGCCCTCGTACTCGCTACGGAACAGGCCCCGGGCCCTGAGCACGGGCACCACGTGGTCCACGAAGTCGGCGAGGCCGTCGGGCAGGAGCGGCGGCATGACGTTGAAGCCGTCCGCCGCGCCGTTCTCGAACCAGGCCTGCAGCTCGTCGGCGATCTGCTCCGGGGTGCCCGCGACCACCCGGTGCCCGCGCCCGCCGGCGAGGCGGGCGAGGAGCCGCCGCACGGTCAGGTTCTCGCGCCGGGCGAGCCCCACCACCAGCGCGCGGCGGCTCTGCGCGCCCTCGGTCTCGGCGCCCACCTCGGGCAGCGGCCGGTCCAGGTCGTCCTCGGTCAGCTCGATCCCGACGAGCGTGGAGAGCTGGGACAGCCCGTAGGCCGGGATGATCAGTTCCTCCAGTTCCTTCTCCAGCAGCAGCGCCTCGCGCTCGGTCGAGCCGATGACCGGCGAGATCCCGGGGAGCACCAGCAGCCGCCCGGGCCCCCGGCCGTACCGCGCGAGCCGCGACTTGAGGTCGAGGTAGAACTCCCGCGCCTCGGCGAACGTCTGCTGCGCGGTGAAGACCGCCTCGGCGTACCGCGCGGCGAACTCCTTGCCGTCCTCGGAGGACCCGGCCTGGACCAGCAGCGGCCGTCCCTGCGGCGGGCGTGAGGTGTTGAGCGCGCCGGCCACGCGGAAGTGCTCCCCCTCGTGCCCGATCGGGTGGATCTTCCCGGTGTCCGCGTAGACGCCGCCCAGCCGGTCGCCGACGATCGCGTCGTCCTCCCAGCTGTCCCAGAGCTTGCCCGCGACCTCCAGGAACTCCGCGGCCCTGGCGTACCGGTCGGCGTGCGCGGGCCGTTCGACGCCGAAGTTGCGCGCCTCGGCCTCGCCCGCCGAGGTGACGATGTTCCAGCCCGCGCGCCCGCCGCTGATGTGGTCGAGCGAGGCGAACTTGCGGGCCACGTGGAAGGGCTCGTTGTACGTCGTGGACACCGTGGCGATCAGCCCGATGCGCTCGGTGACGGCGGCGAGCGCGGACAGCAGCGTGAGCGGTTCGAGGCCGCCCAGCGCGTTGTGCCGCACGTCGCCCCACAGGGCGAGGCCGTCGGCGAGGAAGACCGAGTCGAGCTTGCCGCGCTCGGCGATCTGGGCGAGCCGCTGGTAATGGCGTACGTCGGTCAGCCGGGCGGGCTCGGTGCGCGGGTGGCGCCAGGCCGCCTCGTGGTGGCCGACGCCGTACAGGAAGGCGTTCAGGTGCAGCGTGCGGGCCATCAGGTGGTCCTCCAGGTCGAGAAGCGGCGTTCGACGGTGACGAGCAGCAGGTTGAACAGCAGGCCGAGCACGGAGATCGTGATGATCCCGGCGTACATGTCGTGGATGCGGAAGTTGGCCTGCGCGTCGTTGATCAGGAAGCCCAGCCCCGCCTTCGCGCCCACCATCTCCGCGAAGAGCAGGACGAGGATCGCGTAGGCCCCGGCCAGCCGGACGCCCGTGAAGATCGTGGGCACGGCGGCGGGCAGGACCACCTTCTGGAACAGCGCGACGGGACCGAGGCCCAGCGACCGCGCGGACTTGATCAGCAGTGGCTCGACGGTCTTCACGCCGCTGATCGTGTTGAGCAGGATCGGCCAGGTGCAGGCGTAGAGGACGAACGTGATCTTCGAGGTCTCGTCGAGCCCGAAGATCAGCACGAACACCGGCAGCAGCGCCACGGCCGAGGTGTTGCGGAACAGCTCCAGGACCGGCCCGAGGAAGTCGGCGACCGGCTTGTACCAGCCGATGAGCAGGCCCAGCGGGATCGCCACGACGATCGCCAGGCCGAACCCGGAGAGGGACCGCGCCAGCGACGCCGCCAGGTGCTCGCCCAGCGCGCCGCCGAGCGCGAGGTCCCACCAGGCCGCGGCGACCTCGCTGACCGGCGGCACGAAGACGCGGTCCACGAGCCCGGCCCGGGGCGCCGCCTCCCACACGGCGAGCAGCAGGAGCACGGCCGTCACACGCTGCGCGACCAGGCGGGCGCGCGCGAGCAGGACCCCGCCCCGCCCCGGCGCACGGCCCGGCGCGGAGGTCTCCCGGACCCCGTACGGCGGGGCCGCGCGGTCCGGCGCGCCCGGAGCGGTCAAGCCGGCGGAGGGGCTTGAGGAGGCCGAGGCGGCCGAAGCGGCCGAAGCGGTCGGACCGGCGGGGGTCGCAGAGGTCGCGGGGGTCGCGGGGGTCGCGGGGGTCGCCGGGGTCGTCAGGGTGTCAGCCAACGGGGGTCGCCTCCTCGTGGTGCGCCGTCGCGGCCTCGTCGCGCAGGCGGGTCCAGATGTGGTGGCGGTACTCGCCGAACGCGGGATCCGCGCGCAGGTCGCCCTCGCGCGAGTCGAACGCGACCTCGATGACCTCGGTGATCCGCCCCGGCCGCGAGGACATCACCGCCACCCGCTGCCCGAGGTAGACGGCCTCGTCGATGCCGTGGGTGATGAAGACGACCGTCTTGCCGGTCTTGCCCCAGATCCGCAGCAGCTCCTCCTGGAGCGACTCGCGCGTCTGCGCGTCCAGGGCGGCGAACGGCTCGTCCATGAGCAGCACGTCCGGGTCGAAGGCGAGGCTGCGCGCGATCGCCACCCGCTGCCGCATGCCGCCGGACAGCTCGTGCGGGTAGCGGCGCTCGAACCCGGTGAGCCCCACCAGGCCGAGGAAGTGCCGCGCCCGCTCGGCGCGCTCCCGCCGCGGCACCCCCTTGGCCTCCAGCCCGAACTCCACGTTGCCCAGGGCCGTACGCCAGGGGAGCAGGGCGTACTGCTGGAAGACGATCCCCCGGTCGAGGCCGGGCCCGCTGATCGCCCGGCCGTCGATGAGGATCTCGCCGGTGCTGGGTTCGGTGAGGCCGGCGACCAGGTCGAGCAGGGTGGACTTGCCGCAGCCGCTCGGGCCGACGAGGGTGAGGAACTCCCCCTCGCGGACGTCGAGGTCGATGTGCTCCAGCGCGGTGAACGGCCGGTCGGCCCCGCGGACCCGGAAGACCTTGCCCACGTCACGGATGGCGATCTTCACGGGGCTCACGAGGCCACCCCCGTCCCGCTCGCGAAGGGGTTGAACTCGTTGGTGTAGACGTCGCCGGGCTTCACCTGGCCGGGCCTGATCTCGCCCTCGCGCACCAGCCAGTCGATCCAGCGCTGGAAGTCCTGGTCGGACAGGACCCCGCCGGGGGCGGCCAGGCCGCTGCTCTTCCAGTACCGCACGTTCGAGGCGTCCTCGTTGCGCCCGCGCTTCTGAATGATCTTCGTGGAACGCTCGATGACCTCGGCGGGCGTGTGCGTCTGGGTCCAGCGGACGGCCTTGGCGTACCCCGCGACGAACTTCTCGACCACGTCCCGGTTGCGCGCGACGAAGTCCTCCCGGAAGACGACCGCGCCGCCCGTGAACGGCCCGAACAGGGCGAAGTCGGTGTAGAGCGCGCGGACGCCGCCGCGTTCGAGGGCCTTGTCGCGCAGCACGCCGCTCAGCGCCGCCACGTCGATCTGGCCCTGCCGCAGCGCCTGCTCGGTGCTGACCGGCGGGACGACGACGAGCTGCACCTGCTCGGCCTCCTCGGGGGTCAGCCCGCCGCGCCGCAGGTACTCCTTGGTGGCGGCCTCGAAGTGCGCGCCGAGCGTGTTCACGCCGACCTTCTTGCCGATCAGGTCGCGCGCGTTCCTGATCGGGCTGTCCTCCTTGACGAAGAACCCGACATGGGTCTTGTCGTCCGCGCCGTACCACCCGGCCACGGCCCTGATAGGGGCGCGGGCGGCGCGGAGCTTGATGATCGCGCCGTTGAAGGCGGCGCCGAAGTCGGTCTGGCCGGTGGCGACCGACTGGATGTCCTGGGGGCCGGAGGTGGTGTTGCCGACCCACTTGAGCCGGACGCCGTCGAGGTAACCGAGGTCCTGGGCCAGCTCGGCGAAGCCGACGGCGCCGGCCTGGCCCTGGTAGCGCAGCTCGGTCACGGTGCCGGGACCGCCGGCCCCGGCCTTGGCCGCCGAGCCGCAGGCCGCGGCCGCGGGCAGCAGCGCGGCCAGCAGTACGGCGGGCAGGGCACGTCTGATCTTGATCACGAATCGTCCTCACGGGTAGCGGGCACGCTCGCGCCGACGCGGCGTGCCCGGCACGTGGACAGGCACATGGGAGGGACACCTGGCAGGGGACACGTGGGCTCCGTCGGCCACGTGGGGAGACAGGCCCGGGGCGCGCGGCGGCGGAGGGCCGCGGGCGGCGGGTCAGGGAGCGGAATTCGCGATCAGCAACACTGCGCGCTGGCGACGTGGCCGAAGTCCACGTGCGGGCGCCCGGTCAGACGCAGTCCCTGGATCATGGCTCCACGCTAAGAGGCCCGGAGCGTTAAGTCAACATTCCCTACCTGATTAATAGGAATCTCGCCGGCGCGACCCCCGCGCCGGCCCGCGCCCGGGATCAGCGGGGGACGGGCGTGAAGGCGAGGGTGGTCATGTGGACGCCCTCCCGGCCGTGCAGGTCGGGACGGTCGGCCAGGTGGATCAGGCGCAGGCGGCGGCCGGCGGCGAGGGCGGCGGTCTCCTCCACCGGCACGTCGAACATGCGGCGGCCGGGCGGGACCGGGCCGCGCCGGACGACCATGGCGAGCACGCCGCCGGGGGCCAGCAGGTCGGCGAGGGTGACCATGGCGCGCCCGCGCTCGGTCGCGTCGAGGTGCATCCAGACGGCCGTCAGGAGGATCAGGTCGTACCGGCCGCCGCGCCGCCGCACCTCCGCCAGGTCGGGCAGGTGGTCGTCGAGCCACTCGACGGGGAGATCGCCGTGGAGGCGCGTGCCGTGGGCGCGGAGCTCCGGGGTGGGCTCGACGGCGACGACCTCGTGGCCGAGCGCGGCCAGGGCGGCGGCGTCGCGGCCCGTGCCCGCGCCGACGTCCAGGACGCGGGCGGGCGGGGCCGGGTACAGGTGGAGCGTCTCGGCGTGGACCTGGCGGAAGGACACGCTTTCGTACTGCTTCGCGAGGTCGTCGGCGGCCTGGCCGTACCCCATGGTTCCCGGGATCACCCCGCCGATTCTCCCCGGCGTACGGCTCTCGCGCGCGGTTTCGGCCCTCGCGAGCCCCGGTTACGCGCGGGACTTCCGGAGAGGGGGCCGGGTGGATTGAATGGCAGTCCGATTCGCGAGGCCCGGCTACGTCCGGGCAGCTTGGCTGGAGGTACGGCTTGAGCCGGTATGGGGCGATGTACGGGCCGGACATCACGTTTCTCGGGGTCGATCGGTGCGACCTCACCGACCCGGAGACGTTCCGGGACGCCGACGTGGTGATCGTGGGGGCGCCCTTCGACGGGGGGACCTCGCACCGGCCGGGGACGCGGTTCGGGCCGATGGCGATCCGGGCGACGGACTACCTGCCGGCGGACGGGTCGCGGCCGCACATGGCGCTGCGGGTGGACGCGCTGCGGGATCTGCGGGTGGTGGACGCCGGGGACGTGGAGTGCTTCTCCGGGGACATCGAGACCAGCGTCAGGAACATCGAGGAGGCCGTGGCCACCGTCGCGCGGGCCGGGGCCGTGCCGGTCGTCCTCGGCGGAGACCACACGATCGCGCTGCCCGACGTCACGGGGGTGGCCCGGCACCACGGGTTCGGGCGGGTGTCGGTGATCCACTTCGACGCGCACGCGGACACCGGGGACATCGAGTTCGGCTCGCTGCTCGGGCACGGGCAGCCGATGCGGCGGCTGATCGAGTCGGGGGCGGCGCGCGGCGACCGGTTCCTCCAGATCGGGCTGCGGGGGTACTGGCCGGGGCCGGACACGCTGGCGTGGATGGCCGAGCAGCGCATGCGGTCCTACGAGATGAGCGAGATCGTCTCGCGCGGGCTGGACGCGTGCCTGGACGAGGCGTTCGAGATCGCCCTGGACGACTGCGACGCGGTGTTCCTGTCGGTGGACGTGGACGTGGTGGACCCGGGCATGGCCCCGGGCACGGGCACGCCGGAGCCCGGCGGGTTCACCGCGCGGCAACTGCTGGACGCGGTGCGGCGCGTGTGCACGGAGCTGCCGGTGGCCGGGGTGGACATCGTCGAGGTGAGCCCGCCGTACGACCACGCCGAGATCACCGCCATGCTCGGGAACCGCGTCGTGCTGGAGGCCCTGTCCGGCCTGGCCGCCCGCCGCCGCGGCATCACCTGGCGGCCGGACCGCCCCCTGCTCGAAGACCGCTGACCCCCGCGCGTCCACGGGACCCGCCGGGGACCCGTGGACGCGCGGCGGAACCCGCGGGCGTGGCGGAACCCGTGGACGTACGACTCGTGGACGTACGACTCGCGGACGCACGACTCGCGGACGCACGACTCGCGGACGCACGACTCGTGGGCGTACGGCGGGGCGCTGGGCCGGGCGGCGCGGCGCGGGGAGACGGGCGCGTCACGGGGCGACGGGCGGCTCGGCCCGGTACGCCTGGTGCAGCAGCCCGGTGAAGGCCGGCGCGTCCGGCAGCGCCACGTCGCCGATCCGATGGACGGGCACGCCCGGCGTCCAGGAGTTCATGACCACGGCGCCGGACAGGCCGGGGAGGTCGGCCGGGGTGACCTCGCGCTCGCGCTGCGGGACGCCGAGGCGGGCGAGCTGCCGGCGGACGATGGACATGGTCGTCCCGGTCAGCATCTCCGCCACCGGCCACACCACCGCCTCGCCGTCCCAGAAGGCCAGGTTCCAGATGGACGCCTCGCTGAACCGGCCGCGCCGATCCACGAAGGCGGCGTCGTCGAAGCCCCGTGCGACGGCCTCGCGCAGGTAATAGGTCTTGCCGACCTCGCCGACGTGCTTGACGGCCGGCAGGTCGCGCTCGTGCTCGACCACCGCGAGGGAGAGCGGCCCGCTCGGGCCGGAGGCGGGCGGCCCGGTGCGGACCAGCAGCTCCGGCTCGGCGTCGGCCGCGACGAACTCGCCCGCCGGGGAGAACACCGTGGCCGTCAGTGACAGGTCGGCGGGCCCGGCCTCCAGCGCCCCGCGCAGGAGCGACCGCACCCGGTCGTCGAGCAGCGCCCGGCCGAACATCGTCATCGACGCGGCGCGCAGCCGCGCCAGGTGCAGGTCCAGGCCCCGGACCCGGCCGTCCCGCACCTGCATGGCGGTGAAGTGGGCGTAACCGGCGAAGGCCAGCGGCGTCAGGTCCGCGACGTCCGCGGAACGGCCGTCTCGCTCGGTGACGAAGGACGCGGTGGCGGCGCTCATCGGGATCTCCCCTCAGATCGTGATCGGTCGCCCCCGGCCTTCCCGCCGGGGCTCACAGGAGAGCCTGCCGCCGCCGCGCGGGATCACCCAGACACCCGCTGTTCCTACTACCACCGGTATCACCCTCGGCCGCCCGGCACGGCGAAGCCGTACGCCCACAAGGTGACGAGGGTTCCCGTGGACGTACGGCGGGCCGGGGTGAGGGTCGGTCAGGCCTGGTGCTCGGCGCGGTCGCCGGACCAGTCGGTGTGGAAGACGCCCTCCTTGTCCACCCGCTGGTAGGTGTGGGCGCCGAAGTAGTCGCGCAGGCCCTGGATGAGGGACGCCGGGAGGCGGTCGCGGCGCAGGCCGTCGTAGTAGGCCAGGGCCGAGGAGAAGCCGGGGGTGGGGACGCCGATGCGGGCGGCGGTCGCCACCACCTTGCGCCAGGAGTCCTGCGCCTCGGCCAGCGCCCCGGCGAAGGCCGGTGCGGTGAGCAGGGTGGGCAGCTCGCGGTTCTCGTCGTACGCCTCGCGGATGCGGTCGAGGAACCGGGCGCGGATGATGCAGCCGCCGCGCCAGATCGTGGCCATCGCGCCCAGGTCGAGGTCCCAGCCGTACTCGCGGGACGCCGCCGCCATCTGGTCGAAGCCCTGGGCGTACGCGACGATCTTGGAGGCGTACAGCGCCCGCCGCACGTCCTCGACCAGCTCGCGGCCCGCCACCGGGCCCTCGTCGGGACCGGCGAGGGAGCGGGCGGCGGCGCGCTGCTCGGGGTGGCCGGACAGGGCGCGGGCGAAGACCGCCTCGGCGATGCCGGTCACGGGCACGCCCAGCTCAAGGGCGCTCTGCACGGTCCAGCGGCCGGTGCCCTTCTGCTCGGCGCGGTCCACGATGACGTCCACCAGCGGCCGGCCGGTCCCGGCGTCCACCTGGTCGAGCACCTCGGCGGTGATCTCGATGAGGTACGACTCCAGCTCGCCGGCGTTCCACTCGCGGAAGACCCCGGCCAGCTCCGCCGGGGACAGGCCCGACGCCTGCCGGAGCAGGTCGTAGGACTCCGCGATGAGCTGCATGTCGGCGTACTCGATGCCGTTGTGCACCATCTTCACGAAGTGCCCGGCGCCGTCCGGCCCGACGTACGTCGCGCACGGCACGCCGTCCACCTTGGCCGCGATGTCCTCCAGGATGGGGCCCAGCGCCTCGTACGACTCGCGGGAACCGCCGGGCATGATGCTCGGGCCGTTCAGCGCGCCCTCCTCGCCGCCGGAGATCCCGGCGCCGACGAAGTGGATGCCCCGCTCGCGCAGCGCGGCCTCCCTGCGGCGGGTGTCCTCGAAGTGGGCGTTCCCGCCGTCCACGATCATGTCGCCGGGCTCCATCAGCGCCGCGAGCCGCTCGATCACGGCGTCCGTGCCCGCGCCCGCCTTCACCATGATGATCGCCCGCCGGGGCCGCTTGAGCGACGCGACGAAGCTCTCCAGGTCCTCGGCCGGGTGGAACGTCCCCTCGTGCCCGAACTCCTCCACCAGCGCCCGCGTCTTGCCGGCCGACCGGTTGTGGACCGCCACGCCGTACCCGTGCCGCGCGAGGTTGCGCGCCAGGTTGCGTCCCATGACCGCCAGGCCGGTGACGCCGATGTCCGCGAGATCCATCCCAAGCTCCTTATGCGTCTTCATGTGTCGTCAACAGAGGTGCTACGGCGGGCAGAGGTGCGGATCAGCACCAGGACCGCGATGCCCAGCGCGGCCCCGGCGGGTGCGAGGAGCCCCGTGCGCAGGGCGGCCTCCCAGCTCGCGCCGGTGGAGTGCAGCGCGCCGAAGAACACCGCGCCGACGATGGTGACACCCAGCGCCCCAGCGGTCTCCTGCGCCGTCCCCAGCACACCGGAGGCGACACCCGCGTGGCGCTGCCGGACACCCTCCAGCACCATTGAGATCAGCGGCGCCATGACCAGGCCCATTCCCGATCCGGCCAGGAAAAGTCCGGGGACCAGCCCGGCCGGCGTGGCGCCGCCGGACACCGCGTGCGCGATCAGGCCCAGCCCGGCGGCCAGCCCCAGCGCGCCCGCGACGGGGAGGCGCGGCCCGAGCCGCCTGCCGAGCCTGCTCGTCTGCGTCGAGGTCAGGAAGAACCCGGCGTTGAGCGCGGTGAACACCGTGCCCGCCGCCAGCGGCCCCATCCCGAGCCCCTCCTGCAGGTAGATCGCGACCACGAACGACACCCCCGCCGAGGTGCCGAACAGGAACATCACCGCGAGCAGCCCGAGCGCGAAGCCCCGCTCCCGGAACACCGCCGGGTCCAGCAGCGGCTCCCGCCCCGCGGCCATCCGCCGCCGCTGCCAGGCCGCGAAGCCGCCCAGGATCGGGGCCGCCGCGCCCAGCGTCGCCCAGGTCCACGCGCTGAACCCGTGCTCACCACCGTGGACCAGCGGGAACACGACCGCCAGCAACCCGGCCGCCAGCAGCGCCGCCCCGAAGGGGTCGAGCCGCGCGAGCTTTCCCGCGTGCCCGCCCGCGGCCGCCCCGGCCCGTACGCCACGGGGGTCCTCCGCCGGAGACCCGGGCTCGGCGCCCGGCGCGGGGACGTCGGGGACGAGGCGGCGGGTGAGCGCCAGCGCGATCAGGCCGGCGGGCAGGTTGACCAGGAAGCACGTGCGCCAGCCGAGCCCGGCCGGGTCGGCGGCCACGAGGAACCCGCCGATCGCCTGGCCGCTGACCCCGGCGAAGCCGACGGCGGTGCCGTACCAGCCGAAGGCGCGGGCGCGGCGCTCGCCCGGGTACAGCGCGCCGATCAGGGCGAGCACCTGGGGGGCGAGCAGCGCGGCGGCCAGGCCCTGGGCGACGCGGCCGGCGATGAGCAGCCCGGGGGTCGGGGCGAGGCCGCACCAGACCGACGCGGCGGTGAACAGCGCCAGGCCCGCGGTGAACACCCGGCGCCTGCCGAACAGGTCGCCCAGGCGGCCCGCGGTGATCAGCCCGGTGGCGTACGCCAGGCCGTACGCGGCGATCACGAACTGGGCGGCGGCCGGACCGGCGCCGAGGTCGCGGCGCAGCGAGGGCATGGCCACGTTCGCGATGAAGAAGTCGAGCGTGGTCATGAACACCGGCACGAGCAGCACCGGCAGCGCCGCCCAGCTTCCCGGCCGCGCGGACGCCGGACCGCGGACGGCGACGGGCCGGGACACGGTGATGGCGGACATCTGGGACTCCCTCTGCTCGCCGCCGCATGCCCGGCCTGCTGTCCGGATCCGGCGGAATGATCGTGGGAACCCCAATGTCGATCAGGGCGTTGCGGGTTCTCTCTCGGTCCGCTCTCGGTCCGGTTGTGGTCCGTCGCCATCGACCGCGATCCGGACATCGCACCCTGCTCGCACTCCGGGCGTCGCGCTCCGGACCCTGCACTCCGGGCGTCGCGCTCCGGGCATGCGAGAACGTCGCGCTCCGGGCATGCGAGAACCCCGCCTCTCCGGGGGGAGAGACGGGGTTCTCGGGCTCCGCCGGCCTGTCGCTCCTGTGAGCGGTTCAGGGGCCGCGGGTCAGGAGCGCTTGAACAGGTCGCGGACCTTCTTGGCGGTGGTCGCGACGACCAGCCCGCCGATCAGGACGGTGCCCATGGCCTCGGGCGCGCTGCTCGCGAGCGCGGCCGGGTCCGGCACCATCGCGGCCTGCTTGACCTCGACCTTGGCGTCGAGCGCGCCGGCGTCGAGCGCCTTGGCGGGCGCGGCCTTCCCGGCCAGGGGCTTGGCGGCCTTCTTCTTCTCCGCGACCTTGGCCGGGTCGCCGAAGCCGACGATGTCGTCCATGGTGCGGACCTTCTTGGTCGCCACGCCGCCGTCGATGTTGCCCTCGATGGTGTGGATCTCGCCGCCGTCGACGGACTGCACGATGCCGACGTGGTCGATCCCGGCGATGGACTTGCCGCCGGCCCAGTCGAAGAACACCAGGTCACCGGGCTTGGCCTTGGTGGTGAAGGCGTCGTGGTCCTGGAACCACTGGGCGTGCTCGACGGTGTAGGCGAACTGGCCCACGACGTCCTTCTGGCCGGTCTGGTTCGCGGCCCAGGACAGGAACATGTCGCACCAGGCGCCGGTCTCGTAGGCCGGGTCCTGCTTCACGTTCACGGAGAACCACTCGCCGAACTTGGAGCCGCCGTCGGCCTTCTCCTGGTAGCCGAGCTGGGTCTCCAGCAGCTTGAGCATGGTCTGAGGCTGGTAAGTCTGAGTCATGGTGAAGGGGGCGCCACTCAGGGTCACTGGGTTCGGCCATGCCGCTCTCACGGCCGGGACGCTGAGCCGCCGGGTAGGGAACCTGGCGTCGGACACCCGCACGCGCATGCGCGCGTGAGCCCGGGACGGGCGGGGGTGTGGCGGAGCCAGAGAACAGGGCCGGATCTCGCGGGCGTTGACACGCGGATCGGCCGGGTCACGCGGTCGTCCTGACCGGATGTCCAGCATGTATAACCAACCGGCTATCTAGGGCATTCCATGAGGTTTGCCCCGGTTTGACCGGTGGTCGCCCAGGCGGGACGGGCCATGACCATCACATGACGTGGTGCGATGTGTAACGCGTGGGTCGTTTGGGTAATTCCATGCACTTTTGGTGGATAGTGCCGGGTTCTACGGTGTTACGAGTCCGGCTCACCGAGCCCCGACCCGCTTCAGGCTGCGGTCGTGCGTACGGCGGCGCGATGGCCACCACCTGCGGAAACGGGCTCGTGCCGGCCTCTGGACGGGAAACGACAAGTTTCCGCGCGGAATTTCCTCGCCGCAAGTGCAACCGCTCACAGTGGGAGGGGTTCTTGTGGACGCGGGCCGAGAACGGGCCGTGTCCACCGGAACTAGGAGTCATCGTGGATCTCAAGCTGTCGGGCAAGGTCGCCGTCGTCACCGGGGCTTCCAAGGGCATCGGGCTCGCCGTGGCGCGGACCCTGCTGGAGGAGGGCGCGAAGGTGGTCGCCGCGTCGCGGTCCGCCTCGCCCGGGCTCGACGCGCTCGCCGGGGCGGACCTGCTGCACGTCCCCGCCGACCTGATGGACCCCGAGGCCCCGGCCCGCGTCGTCGCGGCGGCGGTGGAGCGCTTCGGCCGGCTGGACGTCCTGGTCAACAACGCCGGCGGCCCGCCGCCCGGCGTCAGCCTCCCCCGGCCGGGCTTCCTCACCCCGGACGACGACGACTGGCGCCAGATGTTCGAGTTCAACCTGTTCTCGACGGTCCGGGCGATCCGCGCGGCGATCCCGCACCTGCTGGAGACCGGCGGCTCCATCGTCAACGTCTCCTCGGGCAACGCCCGCCAGCCCGGCCCGATGAACGTGGACTACTCCGCCGCCAAGGCCGCCATGAACAACCTGACCAAGGCGCTGTCCGCCGAGTTCGCGCCCCAGGGCGTCCGCGTGAACACCGTCTCCCCCGGGCCGGTGCTCACGGCGTGGTGGACCGAGGAGGGCGGCGCGGCCGACATCCTCGCAGGTATGACCGGCACCGACCGCGACACCGTGATCGGCAAGGCCGCCCCGGAGATGATGGGCCTGGCCACCGGCCGTCTCGTGGACCCGCAGGAGATCGCCGACGCGGTCGTCCTGCTCGCCTCCCCGCGTTCGGCCAGCACCACCGGCGCGGAGTTCGCCATCGACGGCGGTCTGCTCAAGGAGCTCTGACCGGCCGGACCGGGCCGGGGAGCACCCCTCACACTCCCCGGCCCGCCACCTCACCGCGGCGCGGCGCCCTCCCCCGGGCGCCGCGCCGTTCGCGTTCCCGCCCTCCCGCGTTCCCGCCCTCCCGCCCTCCCGCGTTCCCGCCCTCCCGTCCTCCCGCGTTCCCGCGGACCTCCGGGCCCCGCGTCCCGCGTCCCGCGCCTGCCGTACGGCGGGGCGGCGGGCTCGCTGCGCCGTACCCACGGCAGGGGGGCTACTCAGGTGCGGGCGCTAGCTATGTTGCATTCCTAACTAGCTCGCTCTACAGTTTAGGTAGCAAGACACCGCATCAGGAGGTCCCCGCAATGTCCGTCTCCCCCCTCGCCGCCGCCCTCGCCATCGGCCTGGTCGCCCACGCGGCCTTCGTGAGCCCGATCCTCGGCAAGCGCGCCTACGAGAAGCTGGGGCGGACGCGGGACCGCGACCCCGGGGCCTACCGGCGGATGGTCCGGATCTGGTGCGGCGAGCTGTGGGCCATGGCCGCGATCGCGCTGCTCATCGTGGCCGCGGAGCCCGGCCTGGACCTGGCGGCGATCGGGCTGCGGCTCCCGTCCGACACGGGTTACCTGGCCGGCCTTCTGGTGGGCTTCTCGTTCATGACCGTGATCACGACGGTGCTCTTCCGGAAGCTCGCCGCCCGGGGCAGGAAGATCCCCGGCCAGGCGGCCCACCACGAGCTGCTCCCGCGCACCGGGGCCGAGCGCTGGCACGCCGCGGCGCTGTCGGTGACCGCCGGCATCACCGAGGAGATCGTCTTCCGCGGCCTGCTGATCGCCCTGGGCACGCAGGTCCTGGGCCTGAGCCTGCCCGTCGCGGCGGGGCTGGCGCTGGCGGTGTTCACGGCCGGCCACCTCTACCAGGGCTGGCACGGCATGCTGATGGTCACCCTGATCGGATTCGCGCTGACCATGCTCTACCTGCGCACCGGCGACATCCTCCTGCCGATCCTGGTGCACGCGCTGATCGACCTGCGCGGGCTGGTCTTCACCCCGCTCGCCAAGCGCCCGCAGCCCGTCACCACCGCAGCATAGGTAGGATCGCTAACCATGACGAGCGACCGACGCGCCAGTTGGCTCAAGGGCGTACTCGACCTGCTGGTGCTCGCCAGCCTGACCGACGGCGAGAACTACGGATACGAGATCGCCAAGGATCTGGCCGGGGCCGGTCTCGGCCAGATCAAGGGCGGCACCCTCTACCCCGTGCTGAACCGGCTGGAGGAGGCGGGCCTGGTCGCCGCGGAGTTCCGGGTCACCGAGCGCGGGCCCGGCCGGCGCTACTACCGGCTCACCGAGGAGGGCCGCCGCACGCTCACCGAGCAGAGCGGGCTGTGGCTGGAGTTCGACGAGGCCGTCCGGACCGTGTTGTCGAGAGGGAACGAGGAGGGCGCGCGATGAGCGAGCGGTACTTCCAGGAGCTGGCGGCCGGCCTGGCCGAGGCGGGCATGCCCGGGGACCGGATCCGCGCGACCGTCGACGAGCTGTCCGGCTACCTGACCGAGAGCGGCGGAACGCCGGAGGAGGAGTTCGGCCCGGTGGCCGAGCTGGTCCGCGAGCTGGTCCCCGAGGCCGCGCCCGAGAAGGCCGGCGAGCCCGCCGAGGGCGCCCGGACCTGGCGCTGGACCGCCGACATGCTCCACGACGTCGAGATGCTCAACCGGTACGGCGCGCAGGGCTGGGAGGTCGAGGGCATCTCCCGGGGCAAGTTCGTCAGCACCCGCGACCCCGAGCGGCCCCAGCAGTGGGAGTACCGCCGGGAGAACGTCACCTCCCTCAACCGCGCCCGGGTGCACGCCGAGCTCGCCCCCGACGGCTGGGAGCCGTGCGGCCGGTGGATCTTCGTCGAGTACTTCAAGCGCCCGAAGGCCGCGAGCGTGGGCCCGGAGGCGGAGCTGTCCGACCCGCCCGAGGCCCCGCGCCGCACCTTCTTCATGAGCCGTGCGTACTGGGTCCTCCTCGCCTGCGTCCTGGCCCTCGCGGTCGGCGGCGTCGTCCTGACGGACCTGGCCGGCCAGGGCTCCAACTTCAAGATCGGGATGATCGCGGGCGCGGTCGCCGCCGTCGCGGTCGCCGGCGTCCTGATGGGCGTGCAGAGCCGCCGCGAGCGCCGCGAGCGCCGCGACCGCCGGCGCTGACGCTACGGGAGCTCGTACTCCAGGGCGTAGTCGTGCCCGCCGTCCTCGTTCACGCTGATCCACATCCGCCCGCTGATCCCGGCCAGTTCCCCGCTCCCCGAGTCCGGCACCACGGTCACCCACAGCCCCTCGGCCCGCCCGCGCTCCATCGCCGCGCCGTGCTGGAGCAGGAACACCCCGCTCCGCCCGTGCACCGACACCGTCATCCGCTCGATCGCGACGTACGCCATGGAGCCCTCTACCGGTGTGCTCGCCGTGGTCAGCGCCGCCTCCGCGGTGCCCTCGACGTCGCCGTGGAAGGTCTTGCCCACTTCCACCCGGGCCAGCGCCAGCCCGTCCCGGTCGTCGTACGGCGTCGCGTCCCACCGGGTCACCTCGAACGTTCCCGTCGCCCTCGGCATGCCGTTCCTCCTCATGACGTCATCGGTGACGCCCGTACGACAGGTGTCCGTACGGGCCGGTGGCCATCCTCGCGGGGGTACCTGACAGATCCCGTCAGGTATGACGTGGGCCACCTCTGACGGTGATCTCCGGGCGGCGAGATTGTGCCGCGGGGACCTAGCCCGTACCTCCGGGAAGCGCTCGAATGAGGGCGGATGACTGCGAACCCATCGAAGTCAAGCGAGGAGCGTCACGTGGACACGTCCGCCCTGTGGACCGCAGAGACCAAGGCCGACCCGTTCCCCGTCTACTCGATGATGCGGAAGGAGGCCCCGGTCTGCCGCGTCGTCACCCCGGAGGGCTTCGAGATCTGGATGATCACCAGGTACGAGGACGTGCGCCAGGCGCTGACCGATCCGCGCCTGGCCAACGCGACGGAGCACGCCCCCGAGTGGCTGCGCAGCCTCGGCCTGGTCGGCGAGGGCGACGCGTCCCTCGGCCGGCACCTGCTCACCGTGGACCCGCCCGAGCACACGCGGCTACGGCGCCTGGTCAGCAAGGCGTTCACGCGCGGGCGCATGGAGGCGCTGCGGCCCCGCGTCCAGCGGATCACCGATGAGCTGCTGGACGCGATGGCGGCCGGGGAGGAGGCGGACCTGATCGAGAGCTTCGCGTTCCCGCTGCCGATCACGGTGATCTGCGAGCTGCTCGGCGTCCCCGGCGAGGACCAGGACGACTTCCGGGGATGGAGCAGGACGATCCTCACGGCCGCGTTCACGCCCGAGGGGATGGCCGAGCGGGCCGGGGCCGGGCGGTCCATGGCGCGGTACGTCGCGGGGCTGATCGCGCGGCGCCGGCCCGAGGTGGACCCCGCGGTGCCGCCCGGGGAGCAGCCCGACCTGATCAGCGGCCTGATCCTGGCGAGCGAGGACCGGGACACGCTGTCGGAGAGCGAGCTGAAGGCCATGATCCGGCTGCTGCTCATCGCCGGCCACGAGACCACGGTCAACCTGATCGGCAACGGCATGGTCTCGCTGTTCCGCCACCCCGATCAGCTTCGGCTGCTGCGCGAGCGGCCGGAGCTGCTGCCCGGCGCGATCGAGGAGCTGCTGCGGTACGACGGGCCGGTGGACCGGGGCATGTTCCGCTACACGACCGAGGACGTCGAGATCGGGGGTCAGCGGATCCCCAAGGGCAGCGCGGTGGTCGGGCTGCTGGGCTCGGCGGACCGCGACCCGGCGAGGTACGCCGACGCCGACGTCCTCGACATCACCCGCGAGGACACCGGTCACCTCGCCTTCGGCCACGGCGCGCACTTCTGCCTGGGCGCCCCGCTGGCCCGGGTGGAGGGCCAGGTCGCGATCGGCTCCCTCCTGGCCCGCTTCCCGGACATCTCCCTGGCCTGCGACCCGTCCGAACTGCGCTGGCACTCGGGCGGCTTCGGCGTGGTCCGCGGCGTCGAGGCCCTCCCGGTCCGCCTCCGCGCGGGCACCTGACCCACCCCCTGCCGTGACCCCGTGACCCCGTGATCCCCCGTGACTTCGTGACGCCGTGACCCGCGCGGTCTCGCGGCGCGGTGTGAGCCGGAAACCCGGAACCGGAAGCCCGGAACCCGGAACGCGGGTGGACGGGGGCCCGCAGGGGTACGACAGGGCCTGCAAAGGACGGCAAGACTTTCAGCAACACGGGGGCGTCTTGCGCGGTCGCGGGCGCACTTCGGGGAGTCTTTGTGGCTACATGTCCGCTTTCCGCCCCCGGTCAGGATCTCGGGGAGGTCAAGAGTTGCTTTCCGGCCACGATCGCCCTGGAACTTTCTGCAAGATATTTACGAGCTTGCAATGAGTTGCTAACGTTCCCCGCCAAGTCCCCCGTTACCGGACGGAAGGGACGGCTCCCGGGCCGGAGGTCGGCCCCTGGATCGAGGAGGAGCAATGCGGCGCATCCCCCTGGCCGGCGTGGTCGCCGGCCTTGCGCTCGCGCTGGCCGCGTGTGGCGGCGGCGACGGCGGAACCGGCGGCGGCGGGACCGGGGGCCAGAAGGCGGCCGCCGGCGAGCTGACCGGGCGCGGCCCGATCACCCTGGCGACCGGCAAGGACCGGTCCGGCAACATGCAGAAGATGGTCGACGCCTGGAACAAGGCGCACCCGAACGAGCAGGCCCGCATCATCGAGCTGCCGGACGAGCCCAACGAGCAGCGCCAGCAGATGATCCAGAACGCCACGACCAAGTCGGACACCTACACGATCCTCAACCTGGACGTGGTGTGGACGGCCGAGTTCGCGGCCAACCGCTGGCTGGCCGAGCTGCCCAAGGACAAGCTGGGCCTGGACGCCTTCCTGCCCGCCACGGTCACCACCGGGGAGTACCGCGGCCGGCTGTTCGCGCTGCCCACCACCTCCGACTCCGGCCTGCTGTACTACCGCAAGGACCTGCTGGAGAAGGCCGGGATCGCCGAGCCCCCGAAGACCTGGGACGAGATGTGGGCGGCCTGTGACAAGGTCGCCAAGCTGCCCGAGGGCAAGGGCGTGGACTGCTACCTCACCGAGGTGGCCAAGGGCGAGGGCCTGACGGTGAGCGCCGCCGAGGCGATCAACTCCACCGGCGGGGCGTTCGTGGACGCGTCCGGCAAGCCCAACGTGAACACGCCCGAGGCCAAGAAGGGCCTGGAGTTCCTGATCAACGCGATCAAGGACGGGCGCATGCCGAAGGCCGCCGTCACGCTCGACGGCGAGGGCGGCCGCCGCCACTTCCAGTCCGGCAAGCTGCTGTTCCACCGCCAGTGGCCGTACCAGTACGGCCTGGCCAACGCCGAGGACGGCTCCAGCAAGGTCGCCGGCAAGTTCGCCGTCGCGCCGATCCCCGGCCCTGCCGGACCGGGCGCGGCCAACCTCGGCGGGCACAACTACGCGATCTCGGCCTTCGCCAAGAACAAGGCCTCGGCGCTGGACTTCATCAAGTTCTCGGCCGCGGAGCCGCAGCAGAAGGCCAACGCCCTCGCCACCTCCCAGGCCCCCACGCTGACCTCGCTCTACTCCGACGCGGAGATGGTCGCCAAGTACCCGTACCTGCCCACGCTCAAGGCCGCGATCGAGAACGCCAAGTCGCGCCCCTCGGCGGTCAAGTACGGCGACGTCACCACCGCCATCCAGAACGCGGTCTACGACGCGATCACCGGAAAGACCACCGCCGACCAGGCGCTGGCCGACCTTCAGGCCAAGCTCGGCGAGCTGACCACGCCGTAGCCGGGCCGGGCGCCGGGGCGGAGGCCGTACGGCAGCCGCCGCCCCGGCGCCGATCGGACGAGGAAGGACAGCCACATGGCGACGACGATCAACGAGGGGACGCCGGTCATCCCGACCGGGCGGAGCCGGCGGGCGAAGGTCGCGGACAGCGGCGGGCGGCTGGCCGCGCTGCTGCTCTCACCGACGATGCTGGTGCTGGCCCTGGTCATCGGGTATCCGGTGCTGGCCGGCTTCCGCGAGTCGCTCTTCACGCGCGGCGAGGGGCTGGACGCCGACGGGTTCGTGGTCGAGGGCGAGCGGTTCGTCGGCCTGGACAACTACGCCGCGATCTTCTCCGGCGACCGGGCCACGGCGTTCTGGAACGCCTTCGGGAACACCACCTTCTTCACCGTCACCACGGTCTTCCTGGAGACGGTGATCGGCGTGGCCATGGCGCTGATCATGCAGCGGGCGTTCCGGGGCCGCGCCTTCGTGCGGGCCTCGATCCTGGTCCCGTGGGCGATCCCCACGGCGATCTCCGGCCTGCTGTGGCGGTGGATCTTCCAGGCGGACGGCGCGGCGAACGCGGTGCTCGGGACCGACATCCTGTGGACCGCCGACGGGCCCGCCGCCAAGACCGCGGTGATCATCGCGGAGGTGTGGAAGACCTCGCCCTTCATCGCGCTGCTGGTCCTCGCGGGACTCCAGATGATCCCCCGTGAGGTGTACGAGGCGGCGCAGGTGGACGGGGCCGGCGCGCTCCAGCGGTTCTGGCGGATCACGCTGCCGCTGGTCAAGCCCGCGCTGCTGGTCGCCGTGCTGTTCCGGATGCTGGACGTGCTGCGCATGTTCGACCTGCCCGCCGTGCTCGTGGGCGTGAACCAGAAGTCCGTGCAGACGCTCACCACGATCTCCTGGTTCGAGGCGTCCAACCTGCGGTACGGCTCGGCGGCCGCGTACGCCACCGTCCTGTTCGTCTACATCGCGGTGATCTCGTACCTGTTCGTGAAGCTGCTCGGCGCCGACATCATCGGGCAGGCGCGCGAGGTCCGGAAGAAGCCCGCGACGAAGGCCGGGGCGAAGACCGTGAGGAAGGTGGCCGCATGACCGCGATCCCCGCGACCGGGCCCTCCCTGTCCAAGCGTGCCCGCGGGCTCCTGCCGTACCTCGGCATCGCGGCCTGCGCGCTGTGGTGCCTGGCGCCGTTCTACTGGATGGTGATCTCGGCATTCCGGCGCCCGCAGGACCAGTTCGACAACACGGTCGTGCCGGTGCGCTGGTCGCTGGAGAACTTCACCGCGGTCTTCTCCGGCGGCAACGCCTTCGGCCGGGCGCTGCTGAACAGCCTGGTCGTGGCCGGGACCACCACGCTGCTGACGCTGCTGGTCGGCGTGGTGACGGCGTACGCGCTGGCGCGGCTGAGCTTCCCGTTCAAGAACGCCGTGCTCGGGATCATCATCGCGACCACGATGTTCCCCGGCGTCTCCCAGCTCGTGCCGCTGCTCAAGCTGTTCACCGGCATCGGCTGGATCAACACCTACCAGGCCATGGTCGTGCCCAGCCTGGGCTTCGCGCTGCCGCTGTCGGTGTGGCTGCTGACCACGTTCTTCCGGCAGCTCCCGTTCGAGCTGGAGCAGGCCGCGATGGTGGACGGCTGCACCCGGGGGCAGGCGTTCCGCCGGATCATCGTGCCGCTGGCCGCGCCCGGGGTGTTCACCACCGCGATCATCACGTTCATCGCCGCGTGGAACGAGTACCTGATCGCGCTGTCCATGGTCAACGAGAAGGACATGCAGACCGCGACCGTGGCCATCTCCAAGTTCACCGGGATCTCCGGGTTCGACCAGCCCTTCGGGACGCAGATGGCCGCGGGCGTCATCGTCACCGTCCCGCTGGTGATCGTGGTGCTGATCTTCCAGCGCCGCATCGTCGCCGGCCTCACGGCGGGCGGCGTCAAGTGACCCGGCGGCCTCCCGCCGGCTGACCTCCGGCCGCGGCCGTACGGCCGGCGCGGGCGCCCGCCCGTGCCGTACGGCGCGACGCCCATCCGGCCACGCCGTACGGCGCGCCGGCGCACCTTCGAGATGTAGGGGACATCGATGACGCAGAACCTCGTGGACGACCGCCGCTCGCCCGCCGGGACGAAGTGGTGGCGGGACGCGGTGATCTACCAGGTGTACGTGCGCAGTTTCGCCGACAGCGACGGCGACGGCATCGGTGACCTGCCCGGGATCCGCTCGCGGCTGCCGTACCTGGCGGAGCTGGGGGTGGACGCGCTGTGGCTCACGCCGTTCTTCACCTCCCCGATGGCCGACTTCGGGTACGACGTGGCGGACTACCGCGACGTGGACCCGGTCTTCGGGGACCTGACGGACTTCAAGCAGCTCGTGCACGACGCGCACGAGCTGGGACTGAAGATCATCGTGGACGTGGTGCCGAACCACACCTCGGACCGGCACGCCTGGTTCGAGCAGGCCCTTTCGGCCGGGCCGGGGAGCCCGGAACGCGAGCGCTACATCTTCCGCGAGGGGCGCGGGGACCTGCCGCCGAACGACTGGGAGTCGGTGTTCGGCGGGCCGGCGTGGACGCGGGTGCCTGACGGGCAGTGGTACCTCCACCTGTTCGCGCCCGAGCAGCCCGACCTGAACTGGGAGAACCCCGAGGTCCACGCGGAGTTCGACGACGTGCTGCGGTTCTGGCTGGACCTGGGCGTGGACGGGTTCCGGATCGACGTGGCGCACGGCATGGTCAAGGCCCCGGGGCTGCCCGACATCGGCCGCACGGGCCAGGTGCGCATGCTGGGCACGGCCGCCCTGCCGTACTTCGACCAGGACGGCGTGCACGAGATCCACCGGCGCTGGCGGCGGCTGCTGGACTCCTACGACGGCGAGCGGATCGCGGTGGCCGAGGCGTGGGCGCCGGACCAGGAGCGGCTGGCCAACTACGTGCGGCCGGACGAGCTGCACCAGGCGTTCAACTTCCACTACCTGAGCGCCGGGTGGGACGCCGCCGTGCAGCGCGAGGTGATCGACGAGTCCGTGCGGGTCGCGGCCTCGGTGGGCGCGCCCACAACCTGGGTGCTGTCCAACCACGACGTGAAGCGGCACGTCACCCGGTTCGGCGGCGGCGAGGTCGGCGTACGGCGGGCCCGCGCGGCGGCGCTGCTCACGCTGGCCCTGCCCGGGTCGGCGTACGTCTACCAGGGCGAGGAGCTGGGGCTGCCGGAGGTGCTGGACCTGCCGGAGGAGTTCCTGCAGGACCCGCAGCGGGGGCGGGGCGCCGAGGACGGGCGCGACGGGTGCCGGGTGCCGCTGCCGTGGAGCGGGTCGGAGCCGCCGTTCGGGTTCAGCTCGTCGGCCTCGACCTGGCTGCCGATCCCGGCGGAGTGGCGGGCGCTGACGGTCGAGGCGCAGGAGGGCGACCCCGGATCGGTGCTGTCGCTGTACCGGGAGGCGCTGCGCGTCCGCCGGGAGCACCCGGCGCTGGGCGACGGCACGCTGCGCTGGCTGGTCGGGCCCGAGGACACCCTGGTCTTCGCCCGTGACCCCCGCTTCGGCTGCGCGGTCAACTTCGGCTCCTCGGCCCGGCGGATCCTGGCGTACGGCGAGCCGATCCTGGCCAGCGGGCCGATCGAGCGGGACGGCCATCACATCCTGCTCCCGCCGGACACCGCTGTGTGGTGGAACGGCTCGCCCGACCCGTGGAAGGGAGCGGTAAGTTGACGGCCATGACGACGCGTCTCGCCGATATCGCCGCGCACGCCGGGGTCAGCGAGGCCACCGTGAGCCGGGTCCTGAACGCCAGGCCCGGCGTCTCGGCCGCGACCCGGCAGGCCGTGCTCACGGCGCTCGACGTGCTCGGATACGAGCGCCCCGCCCGGCTCCGCCAGCAGCGGGCCGGGCTGATCGGGCTGATCGTGCCCGAACTGTCCAACCCGATCTTCCCGGCCTTCGCGGAGATCATCGAGGGGGCGCTCGTGCCCCACGGGTACGCCGCCGTGCTGTGCACCCTCATGCCCGGCGGCATGCGCGAGGACGACTACATCGAGCTGCTGCTCGAACGCGGCGTCGCCGGGATCATCTTCGTGTCCGGCATGCACGCCGACGCCCGGGCCGACCACGCGCGCTACGTCCGCCTCATCGAGAGCGGGCTGCCCATCGTCATGATCAACGGTTTCCGCGCGGAGATCTCCGCCCCGCACATCTCCAACGACGACGTGGCGTCCCTGGAGATGGCCGTGGACCACCTGGCCGCCCTCGGTCACCGCCGCATCGGCCTCGCCGTCGGCCAGGACCGGTTCGTCCCCTCCATCCGCAAGACGGAGGGCTTCCGCCGCGGCCTGGCCCGCCACCTGGGGATGGACGCCCCGGACGAGCTGATCGTCAACACCCTGTTCACCGTGGAGGGCGGCCAGGCGGCGGCCCGCGTCCTGCTCGGCCGGGGCTGCACCGCGATCTGCTGCGGCAGCGACATCATGGCGATCGGCGCGATCCGCGCCGCCCGCCAGCTCGGCCTGCGCGTCCCCGAGGACGTCTCGATCGTGGGCTTCGACGACAGCCCGCTCACGCCGTACCTCGACCCGCCGCTGACCACGATCCGCCAGCCGGTCCGCGAGATGAGCCTCGCGGCCGTCAACACCCTCCTGGAGGAGATCAGCGGCGCCAAGGGACCGCGCACCGAACTCCTCTACCGCCCCGAGCTCGTCATGCGCAACAGCACCGCCCCCGCCGCCATCCCCGCCACCACCTGACCCCTCGGGCCGGCCCCCTCGGGCCGGCCTTTTCGGACGCCTCGCTCGCGGTGGGCATGCACTTTTACGCACGCCCTGTGCGTAAAAGTGCGTGATCGGCGCGAGGGGCGGGGGGTTAGGTGAGGAGGGCGGCCGCCTCGGTGGCGCAGCCCCAGGAGACGGTCACGCCGATGCCGGAGTGGCCGTAGTTGTGGACGCAGGTGGCGGAGCCGATCTCCGTCGCCTCCAGGCGGATCTCCGGGCGGCCGGGACGGAGGCCCACGTGGTGCGCGAGGATCTTGACGCCCTCGATCCGGGGTTCCACCAGCGCCGCGCGGCGGACGAGTTCCTCGGCCTCCTCCGCGTCGGGCGTGGTGTCGTAGGAGCCCTCGGCGCGGATGCTGCCCAGGACCATCGTCTCGCCGTGGGGGATGAAGCTCGTCGTGGTCGTGCCGAAGGGCGCCTCCATGAAGAAGGTGTCGATGCCCGGGTTCTCCACGACGATCCGGGGGCCGCGGACGGGCACGACCGTCGGGTCGTCCGCCAGCCGCCGGGCCCCCAGCCCGCTGCAGTTGGCGACGCGCGGGGCCAGCGCGGCGGCCTCCTCAAGGGAGGTCACCGGGGCGATCTCGATCACCCCGCCCGCCGCCGTGAACCGGGCCGCCAGGTGTTCCAGGTAGACGGGCATGTCGACCATCGGCAGCTCGGCCCAGAACGCGGTCAGGAATCCGTCGGGGCCCTCGACCGGCTCGTATCCCGGGGGCACCAGGCCGGGCTCGCGCGCCGCCAGCATCCCCCGGCACACGTGCACGCCGGGGGCGCCCGTGACCTCCTCGCGCGTGACCGCCTCCCAGGCGCGGGCCCGGTCGTCCGGGAGCGCGAAGGCCGGGCCGACCATGGCCCCCGCCAGCGCCGACGTGGTCTCCGCGGGCGGGGCGCCGGTCCTGATCAGCACCCGCATCCCCGCCTCGGCCAGCCGGATCCCGGTGGTCAGGCCGATGATCCCCGCCCCCACCACGACCGCGTCAACGCTGCTCGGCATACCGCCAGACTATTGACGCGGACGCCGGGGGCCAACGGCATCCGCCCGGGTGTCTCAGCCCGCGCAGGACGCCACGATCTCCTCGCAGAGCGCGTGCGTGACCAGCGAGTCCGCGCCGTCGATCACGGTCCCCCGGCGTACGGAGTCCAGGAACTCCAGGCAGACCTGCTCGATGCCGCGCTGCCGCGCCACAGGCGTCCAGTCGGGGCGGCGCGCCAGCGTCTCCCCTCCGGCGTAGTCGATCACGTCGCCCAGGTTGACCACCCGGCGCTTGCGGCCCGCGCCCATGACCTCGCAGGTCTCCTCGGCGGCCCCGCTCACCCGGTTCATGATCCCGATCGCGGTGGTCCCGTCGGCCGAGAGCTCCAGGACCACGTGTTCGAGCAGGCCGTCCCGCATCCGGGTGCGGATCCGCGTCTCCGCCGGCGTGCCGGGGAACAGGAACCGCAGCGTGTCCACCACGTGGATGAAGTCGTCGAACACGACGGCGCGCGGCGCGGCCGGGTGGTTCATCCGGTTCTTCTGGAGCACGACGAGGTCCCTGGGCAGGTCGAGCAGGCCGGTGTACCCCGGGGCGTGCCTGCGGTTGAACCCGGTCATCAGGCTCACGCCGGCCTCGCGCGCCAGCCGTACGAGGCGCTCGGCGTCGGACAGGTTGTCGGCGATGGGCTTGTCCACGTAGACGTGCACGCCCGCCGCGATCAGCTCCTCGGCCATCGCCACGTGCGCGGAGGTCGCCGCGTGCACGAACGCGGCCCGGATCCCGGTGTCCACGACGGAGCCGACGGAGGTGTGGCGGGCCGCGATCCGGTACCGGTCGCCCAGCCGGTCCAAGGTGGCGCGGTTGCGCGTGCAGAGGCGCAGGTCCAGCCCTGGAAGGGCGGTGAGCACCGGAAGGTAGGCCTTCTCCGCGATGTCCCCCAGCCCGATCACCGCGACCGGAAGCGTCTCCGTCGTGTCCATCCGCCCAGCGTATTCGGGGGCCGGGGGGCCCAACCGGCGGGGGGAAGACAAATGGTGACTTACGTATGCCCGCCGGACACGCAATCATGATGCATCGGCCGACGGCCGCAGCGAGGGACACACGATGAACGGACACGTCGAATCCGCCCTGGTCGGGCGGCATGACGTGCTGCGCGCACACGATCACGCACTCGACGCGATCACCGGGCCCGAAGATCCTGAGGACGCCTTCCAGTTCCTCTCCCTGGTCGGGGACCCCGGGGTCGGCAAGACGCGGCTGCTCCAGGAGCTGGAGCGCCGGGCGCGGGCGCGCGGGCTCACGGTCCTGCGGGGCCAGGCGTCGGAGTTCGAGCAGGAGATGCCGTTCGGCGTCGTCGTGGACGCGCTCGACGACCACCTGGAGAGGCACCCGCCCGCCGAGCCGCAGCGGAGACTGCTCGCCTCGGTCTTCCCCTCTCTCATGCCGGACTCTCCCGAGGACTCCGAGCGCGACGTCACCGGCCTGGCCCGATACCGGGTCTATCGGGCCGTACGGCAGTTGCTCGGCGATCTGGCCGCGGGCACCGGGCTGGTGCTGATCCTCGACGACCTGCACTGGGCCGACGTGACGAGCGTCGAACTGCTCGAACACCTGCTCAGGCACCCGCCGCGCGGCCCCGTGCTGCTCGTGATCGCCTACCGCCCGGCGCAGGCGAGCCCGCGCCTGGCCGCCGTCGCCGGGTCGAGCCGCCAGCTCGCCGTGCTCCCGCTGACGTGCGAGGAGGTGGAGGAGCTGCTCGGCCCGGAGATGGGCAGGACCCGGGTCCGCGCGCTGTACCAGGCCAGCGGAGGCAACCCGTTCTACCTGGAGGCGCTGACCCGCATGGGCGGGGAGCACGTCAACTCCGACACCGGCGAGGGCGAGCTGCCGCAGTCCGTGCGCGCCGCGCTCCAGGTCGAGCTGAGCGGCCTGTCCGCCGAGGCCCGCCCGGTGGCCTGGGCCGCGGCGGTCACCGCCGACGAGTTCGAGCCCGCCGCCGTGGCGGTCGCGGCCGAGCTCCCCGAGGAGGCGGTGCTGGCCGCGCTCAACGAGATGGTCGCCCGCGACGTCGTACGGCCGGCCGCCGCGGGCCGGTTCCGGTTCCGGCACCCGCTGGTCCGCAACGCCGCGTACGCCTCGGCGGCGCCCGGCTGGCGGCTGGCCGCGCACGCCCGGCTGGCCGAGCACCTGCGCCGCCTCGGCGTGCCCGCGACCTCCCGGGCCCACCACGTGGAGCGGTCCGGGCGGTTCGGTGACCGGGACGCCGTGGCCACGCTCGTGGACGCCGCCCGCGCCGTCGCCCCGCAGGCCCCGGCGACCGCCGCGCACTGGCTGCGCTCGGCGCTGTCCCTGCTCCCCGAGGGGCCCGAGGACCTGCCGCTCCGGCTGGAACTGCTGCTGGAGCTGGCGCAGGCGCAGAGCGTGAGCGGGAGCCTGGCCGAGGGCCGCGACTCGGCGCGCGAGCTGATGCGGCTGCTGCCCCCGGACGACCACGCCCGGCGGGCCCGCGCCGCCCGGCTGTGCGCGCTGATGGAACGCCAGCTCGACCGCCCCCACGAGGCCCGGCAGCTCCTCCTTGAGGAACTGCGGCGCATGCCCGACCCGCAGGCCGCGGCCGCGATCCCGCTGCGCATGCGGCTGGTCGCCGAGAGCCTGATGCGCGTGGACTTCCGCGCCGCCCAGGCCGTGCTGGACTTCATGCCGGACGAGGGCGAGGACTGGGAGCCCAGCCTGGTCGTGGCGGTGGCGGCGCTGCGGCCGATGCCGGCGTACGTGGGCGGGCGCATCGAGGACGCCATCCGCTACATCAAGAAGGCCGACGAGCTGATCGCGGCGGCCCCGGACGAGCACCTGGCCGAGTGGCTGGACGCCATCGCGTGGATGTGCTGGGCCGGGACCAAGATGGGCCACTACGAGACGGCGCTGCGCTCGTTCAAGCGCGCGGCGGCCGTCGCGCGGGCCACCGGGCAGAGCTACATCCTCACGAACCTGCTCGCCGGCCAGGCGCGCACGCTGGTGATGATGGGGCGGCTGCCGGAGGCGCTGGCCTCGGCGGAGGAGTCGGTGGAGGGCGCGCGGCTGCTCGACTCCGGGCAGCAGCTCGTGTTCGCGCTCACCCAGCAGTGCCTGGCGCTGTCCTGGATGGGCGAGTCGGAGGCGGCGCTGCGGGTCGGGTTCGAGGCCGTGGACACCGGGGTCGGCGGCGGCGAGGTCTGGGGCGCGATGGCGCGGCAGGCCCTCGGGGTGGCGCTGGTCAACGCCGGGCGGCTCGACGAGGCCGCCGAGGCGCTGCTCGTGGCCTGCGACCGGCTGGAGAACCCCCGGCTGCCGGTGGCGACCCTGCTGGCCTGCTGCGAACTGCTGGCCGAGATCGAGGCCGCCCGGGGCAGGCCCGAGGAGGCCGCGCTCTGGGCGGACCGCGCCGAGCACCTGGCCGACCCCGGCCTGCCGATCGAGCCCGCCCTCGTACGGCTGGCGCGCGCCCACTCGCTGCGCGCCTCCGACCCGGCGAACGCGGCCAAGCTGGCGGCGGAGGCGGCCGACCGGCTGCGCGACGGGCGGCGCCTGATCGACGCCGGCCGGGCGCTGCTCGTCGCGGGAGCGTCCCACGGCCACGCGGGCGAGCGCGGACCGGCGCGGGAACGGCTGCGCGAGGCGGGCGACATCTTCTCCGCGTGCGAGGCGCGGGCCCTGCACCAGTTCGCGCTCAAGGAGCAGCGGCGGTTCGGCGTGCGCGTGACCGGCGCGCCGGCGGCCGGGCCGTACGGGCTCTCGCCGCGGGAGTACGAGGTGGCGCTGCTGGTCGCCGAGGGCTGCACCAACCAGCAGATCGCGGACCGGCTCTTCCTCAGCGTGCGCACGGTCGAGACGCACCTGTCCCGGGTGTTCGCCAAGCTCGGGGTCTCGTCCCGCGTGGGCGTGGCGACGACGCTCAACCAGGGCCTCTGACCGGGACCCCGCCCCCGTACACGTACGCCTGGCTACGCATCCGAAGAATGTACGGGTTTCCCACGATGTGGTGTCGCGCCGCGCGTTGGCACAGTGTGATCGGACGAACGACCGGAGGTCAGAGACATGGAGCACCAGATCGCCCGCTACACCCTCAGCGGTGTGCGCGACGCGGAGGTGTCCACGCACCCCTTCGCGACGGAGGACGAGCTGGGCCTGACCCTGACCAGGTTCCACCGCGCCGGCTCCGCTCACCCGGACGACGTGGTGCTCCTCGTCCACGGCCTGACGTCGGCCAGTGACATCTTCATCGTTCCCGAGACGCGGAACATGGTGAGTCACCTGCTGGACAGCGGTTTCGGCGACGTGTGGGCGCTCGACTTCCGGATGAGCAGCCGGTTCCCCTACAACATGGAGACCCGGAAGCACACCCTGGACGCGATCGCCCGCTACGACTACCCGGCCGCGCTGACCGAACTCCGCCGTCACGTTGGGGCACGGCGGATCCACGTCATCGCGCACTGCCTGGGGTCGGTGTCGTTCTGCATGAGCCTGTTCGGCGGGGCGATCGACGGCATCACGAGCGTGGTCGCGAACAGCGTCGCGCTCACCCCGAGGGTCCCCTCCTGGTCGCGGCTCAAGCTCGCCGTCGCGCCGACGCTCCTGGAGTACGTCCTCGGCCTGTCCTACATCGACCCGCGCTTCAAGGCCGCGCCGCCGCTGACCCGGCGGTGGCTCATGGCCCGCGCGGTGTCGTTCTTCCACCCGGAGTGCCGGGAGTCCGCGTGCCACATGCAGAGCTTCATGTGGGGCAGCGGGCGCCCGGCGATGTACCTGCACCGCAACCTCGCGCCGGAGACGCACACCCACGAGCGCCTCGCCGACCTGAACGGGGCCTCGGACGTGCACTACTACCGGCACGTGGGGAAGATGGTGCGGGCCGGCCGCGCCGTGAAGTACGACACCGGCGACCCGGCGCTGGCGTCACTGCCCGACGACTACCTGGCCGACCCCGGCCGGGTGGACACGCCGATCCTGTTCATCACCGGCGACGACAACCGGGTCTTCACCGACTCCAACATCGTCTGCCACAAGCTGCTCAGCAAGGTCGCCCCGGGGCGCCACGAGCTGGCGATCATCCCCGGTTACGGGCACATCGACACGATCATCGGCAAGAACGCCCACCTGGACGTGTTCCCGCTGATCGTCGACTGGCTCAAGCGAAAGGCGGCCTGACGTGCGGGAACATGTCGACGCGGTGGTCGTCGGCTCCGGTTTCGGGGGAGCCGTGACGGCGTACCGCCTGGCCGAGGGCGGGAAGTCCGTCGTGGTGCTCGAGCGCGGGGACAAGTTCGCGCCCGGGGACTTCCCGCGCAGCCGCACGGACATGAGCCGGGCCTTCTGGGACCCCAAGGCGTCCTTGTACGGGATGTTCGACGTCTGGAGTTTCGACGGGCTGGACTCGGTGGTCTCCAGCGGGCTGGGGGGCGGCTCGCTGATCTACGCCAACGTGCTGATGCGCAAGGACGAGCGCTGGTTCGTCCACGAGCAGCCGCTGCCGGGCGGCGGGTACGAGAACTGGCCGGTCTCCCGGGCGGAGCTGGACCCGCACTACGACGAGGTCGAGCGCATGCTCGGCGGCACGCCGTACCCGCTGGACCGGCCGGCGTACGCCCGGGCGGGCAAGACGCACGTGCTCCAGGACGCCGCGGCCGAGCTGGGCCTGTCCTGGCACCTGCCCAAGCTCGCGGTCAGCTTCGCGCCCTCCCCGGACGCCGAGCCCGCGCTCGGGCTGGAGATCGCGCCCGCGCCGTACGGCAACCTGCACGGGGACCACATCCGGCGGTTCACGTGCCGGCTGTGCGGCGAGTGCGACATCGGCTGCAACGACGGGGCCAAGAACAGCCTGGACCACACCTACCTGTCGGCCGCCCAGCACCACGGGGCGGACCTGCGGGAACTGTCGGAGGTACGGGCCATCAGGCCGCGCCACGGCGGCGGGTACGAGGTCGAGTACGTCCGGCACGACAAGACCGGGGGGGCGCCCGATCCCCGGACGATCACCTGCGACCGGCTGGTGCTGGCCGCGGGCACGCTCGGCACGACGTACCTGCTGCTGCGCAACCGGAAGGCGCTGCCCGGGCTGAGCGACGCGCTCGGCACCCGGTTCTCCGGGAACGGGGACCTGCTCACCTTCCTGCTGAACACCAGGGAACGCGACCGCCTGCGCCCGCTGGACGCCAGCCGCGGACCGGTCATCACCAGCGCGATCCGGCTCCCGGACGAGGCCGACGGCTTCCCCGGCGCCGGGCGCGGCGCGTACATCCAGGACGGGGGCTACCCGGCCTTCGCCGACTGGATCACGGCCCAGGCCGACGTCGGCGGCAACGTCGCCCGGATGGCACGGTTCCTGCTGGACCGGTTCCGCGAGTTCATCTCCGGGGCCCCCGACACGAACCTCTCTCAGGAGCTCTCCGAGCTGATCGGCCAGGGCGCGCTGTCGGTGTCCTCGCTGCCGCTGCTGGGCATGGGCCGCGACACCCCCGACGGGGTGCTCGCCCTGCGCGACGGCCGCCTCGACGTCGCCTGGACGACGCAGACCAGCGAGCAGTACTTCGAGCGGGTCCGCGAGACGATGCGGCGGATCGCCGACGTGCTCGGAGCCGAGTACAAGGACAACCCCATGTGGTTCCTCAAGCGCATCATCACCGTCCACCCGGTGGGCGGCGCGCCGATCGGGCGGCACCCCGGCGAGGGCGTGGCCGACCCCTTCGGCGAGGTCTACGGACATCCCGGGCTGTACGTCGCGGACGCCGCGGCCATGCCCGGTCCCGTCGGCGTCAACCCGTCGCTGACGATCGCGGCCATGGCGAACCGCCTGGCCTCACGAATCCTCGAGCCCGGGGGAACCGGACAGGCTGCTGCCGCCCGTCCGGCGGGTGGGGTGGGGGACGACGCGGCGTGCGACCGCGCCGAACCGGAAGGCCATGCCGGCCAGGCCGGTCGCACGTCGCTGTCGTTCACCGAGGAGATGAAGGGCCACTACCGGGCGGGGGCGGGCAACCCCTCCCCCGGCAGCGGCGAGCCGTTCTCGTTCCGCCTGACCATCACGGCCGACGACGTGGACCGCTTCCTGGCCGAGCCGGATCACCTGGCCCGCGCCGAGGGCTGGATCGAGTCGGCGGTCTGCGGGGGCCGCCGCCGGGTCGAGGCGGGCTGGTTCAACCTGTTCGCGCCGGGGGGCGCACCGGACCGCCGCCTGATGCGGTACCGCCTGCACTTCACCGACGCCGACGGCCGCCTCCGCACGCTGTCCGGCTGGAAGAACGTCTTCCACGGCCCGCCCACGGACATCTGGGCGGACACGTCCACGCTGTTCTTCCGGCTGCTGGAGGGCCACGTCGCCGAGGGCAAGGACGAGGAGGCCCTGATCGTCGGCGCCGGCACCCTCCGCATCGAGCTGGTGGACTTCATCCAGCAGCTCACCACGTTCCGCACCGAGGGACCGAAGGGCCTGTCCGCCCTGGAGAGGTTCGCCCGGTTCTTCGTCGGCGAGCTCTGGGACGTGTACGGCCCGGCCAAGCGCAAGGTCCGCGTCTAGAAGACCTCCCGCAGGCGACTCGCGCTGTCGCCCACCGGGCCCGCCCTCCGGCGCACAGGGGGCGGGCCCGGTGCTTTCCCACCCTGGGGCGGCCCGGGCGGTCAGATGCCGCCGAACCAGGCGGGGATGTCCAGGCGGAAGAGGTCGGGCGGGGTGACCTTGCGCAGGTCGGCCTCCAGGGCCCGGAGGCGGTCCTCGCCGAGTTCGCGGGACCAGCGGGCGCGGATCTCGTCGAAGACGCGGGCGGAGAGGGCGAGGGACTCGCGGCCGCGGGGGGTGAGGCGGACGATCTTGCGGCGGGCGTCCTCGGGGTCGGTGGCGCGCTCGACGTAGCCGAGGCGTTCCAGGGAGTCCACGGTCTTGCCCGCGGCCTGCTTGGACACCCCGAGGCGGCGGCCGAGCTCGGCCGCGGTGGTGCCGCGGGGGCCGATGGCCTGGAAGACGAAGCCGTGCATCGGCCGCAGGCCGGGGTGGCCGAGGCGGGCGAGCTCGGCGTGGAGCTCGTCGATGATCACGCGGAAGCCGAGGAGGAGCCGCAGCGGCAGCTCGAATCCGGGCGGGTCAGCGGGCACGGCGGGACCGTTCGGCTAGATGGGCAACCTCGTTGCCAACTGTAGGGCCTTGTGCTGACCAGACCACTTAGATGAGGATGTCTCGCGTTCTCTTGGCGTGACATGGGGGTGGGACCGTGAGCCGTATCCGGCTGGACGTGGCCGCGGGCGTCGTGGTCCTGCTCGACCTGGTGCGCGTGTTCCTCCCCTCGCTGATCACCCTGTTCGGCCAGGCGGGCTCCACCCCCGCCGAGCTCATGGGCGTGTACGCGATCGCCTGGTTCCTCGCCGCGTTCCTCGTCGTCCCGCTCGTACGGCTGGCGCCCCCGGCGCGGCTGGTCCTCGGCTCGGGGCTCCTGCTGGTCGCCGCCCGGATCGCGCTCCAGTTCACCGGCGGCCACGGCCCGCAGCTCCACGTCGCCGGCATCGGTCTCCTCGCGGGCCTGGCCTGGCTGGTCGCCACCGCGATGGCCTCGCGCGACGCCGCGCCCTCCCTCGCGGGCCTGACCGCCGGGCTGGCCGCCTCGACCGTCCTGCACGCCGCCCTCGACACGATCGACCTGGTCTGGCGCTCGGGGCCGATCCCGTGGCTGCCGCTGGCGATCGAGCTCGGCCTGTTCGTCTTCCTGCTGTCCAAGGCCGCGGGGTACGGCCCGGCCGCCTCCCCGCCCCCGCGCCGGTTCGCGGAACACGGCCCCGAGCCCGCCACCGCCCCGCGCGCGTGGGTCACGGCCGGTCCCGCGATCCTCCTCTGGGGCCTGTACACGGGCAACACCGCGTACGCCCACACCGCCGCCGGGCCGCCGGGCGCGCTCATCGTGACCGCCGGGGCCGTCCTGTCCGTCGCCCTCGCCGTACGCCCCGGGCCCTGGACCCGGCACCCCCTCTATCCGGCGCTGGGCCTGCTGGCGTCGGCGGTCGTGTTCGTGTTCGGCCGGGTGGCGCGGGACGGCGTGCACGGCGTGGCCCCGTGGTGGGCCGTCGCCGGGCAGGTCCTCGGCCAGTTCGCGCTGGCCGGGTGCCTCGGCTGGGCGGCGGCGCTCACCGGCCCCGGCGCCCGGGCCCGCCGGGGGCTCGCGGCGGCCGGCGGGCTGCTCCTGTTCGTGGTCCTGGTGTTCGCGTACTTCTCCGCGTACGACCTCCACCTCCCCAACGGCTACGTCCCGATCGCGGCCGCCGTCGTGGTCGGGGCGATCGCGGTGGTCGCCGCCCGCCCCGTCGGCGACTCCAGCCCGGGGTACGGCTACCGCCTGCCCGCCGCAGCGGCGCTGTCCGTGCTGCTGGTGGCGGCGGCCCCCCTGTGGCGCGGGCCGGCGGACCGGGGCGAACCGGTCGCGGACGGCCTGCGGGTGGCCGCGTACAACGTCCGGATGGGCTACGACCTCGCCGGCACGCTGAGCGTGGAACGCCAGGCCGACGCCCTCCGCGCCCTCAGGGCCCACGTGATCGTGCTGAGCGAGGTGGACCGCTCCTGGTTCCTCAACGGGGGCCACGACGGGCTGGCGCTGCTCGCCGACCGCCTCGGCATGCGCGCCCTCTGGGCTCCCGCCGCCGACCCCTCCTGGGGCGACGCGCTGCTGACCGACCTGCCGGTGACGAGCGTCCGCAACCACGTCCTCCCCCAGGGCGGGCCGACCGGGGCGCAGGCCCTGGAGGTCGGCGTGCGCTGGCGGGGCCGCGACGTGACCGTCATCTCCACCCATCTCCAGCCCCCGCCCGGCTGGAACGACCTCACCCAGGCGCGGGAGCTCGCCCGCGTCGCGAAGGCGGCCGCCGCGGGCGGTCCCGGCTCCGGCCCCCGCCCGGTGATCGTCGCCGGCGACCTCAACATCGAGCCGGGCACCCCCGCCTGGCAGGCCGTGCTCGACGCCGGCCTCACCGACGCCTTCGCCGCCTCCCGCCCCTTCGTCACCATCCCCGGCGGCTCGCGGGAGCAGATCGACCACGTCCTCGTGACCCCCGGCCTCACCCCCTCGGCCCCCGCCAACCCCGACGTCCCCCACTCCGACCACCGCCCCGTGGCGGTCACCCTCACCCCCGGCCCCTGATCCCTCCGGAGCCCTCCGCCTCCGTGACGGGGGAGGGGGCGGGCACGGGGCCGTCGTGAGGGCGGGGCGCGGCGGGCCGGACCGGTCCCGAGGCATGCCGGTCCGCGCCGGGAACGGGGAGCCAGGCGAGCCGGGGCCGCTTCACCGCGAGGCGGACAGCCCGGCAGGGGTCCACGCGGACACCACCGATTCAGCCGTCGCGCCCGGCGTCAGCCGTACGGCATGAGCCGCCCGCACTCGGGCCAGCCGGGGAAAAGGGGGGTCAGGGGAGGGCCACGACGGCTTCGACCTCGATCAGGAAGGCGGGGTCGAAGAGGGCCGCGACCTGGACGAGGGAGCTCGCGGGGTTGGGGCGGTCGCCGAGGGCCGGGCGGATGAGGCGGTCGCGGACGTCGCGGATCACCTGGACCTGGGAGGCGTCGGTGACGTACCAGGTGAAGCGGGCCACGTCCGGCCAGTCCGCGCCGAGTTCGCGGAGCACGGCGTGGAGGTTGAGGAGGGACCGCTCCGTCTGGGCGGCGAGGTCGCCCGGGCCCACCAACTCGCCGTGCTCGTCCTTGGACACCTGCCCGGAGACGAAGGCCAGGCGGCCGGTGGTGACGACGGCGTGGGAGTAGCCGGGGCCGGGGGCGACGCCGGGGACGTCGGTGAGACGGTCGAGCACGGACATGTCAGGACTCCGGGGGATTCGCGAGGGTGGACAGGAAGGCGTCGAGAAGGGCGGTCTGACGCTCGGGCGGGAAGCGGGCCGGATCGAAGAGGGCCTGCACGACCAGCCCGTGGGCGAAGGCCGCGACGGTGGCGACCACATCGTCGGGGTCGACCGCGGGGAGCCGCCCCAGGCGGATCGCGGCCTCGGCGTGCGGGCGGAGGGCCGCCCTCCAGCGGGCGTAGCGCTCGGTCTGCGCCGCGCCCAGCTCGGGGTCGCCGAGGGCGCGGTCCCACGAGCTGACCCACACGCGGTTCATCGCCACGTCCTTCGGGCTCAGGCAGAGCACGTCCAGGAGGGCGGCGCGGAGGGCGGGCAGCCCCTCCTCCGGCGGAGTGCGGCGGGCGCGCGTGCGCGTGCGCTCGTCGGCGATCTCCAGCGCGTGCCTGACCAGCGCCCGCTTGCTGGGGAAGTAGTGGGTGAGCAGGCCGGTCGAGCAGCCCATCTCGGCGGCGACGGCCCGCAGGGTCAGCCCCCCGAACCCGTGGGCGGCGAGCACCCGCCAGACGGCCTCGGACACGTCCCGCCGGCGCGCGTCGTGGTCCACGGGTGCCGGCATGCGTCCCTCCTTCGTGTGTCGGTCGTGGCCTATAGTACGTAACAAACGTTCGGTACGCACGATTGGCAGGTCGATGTTCGCCCTGAAGCTCACCGAGGACGCCGAACTCCGCCCGCTGGAGCCCTGGCAGGCGCGCGAGTTCGCCGACTACATCGACAAGCACCGCTCCTACCTGGGCGCGTGGCTGCCCTGGGGCACGATGATCACGAACGAGGACGAGGCCCGCGCCTTCCTCCAGTCCTACGCCGACAAGCAGGCGCGGGACGAAGGCCGCATCTACGGCATCTGGGTGGACGGCGAACTGGCCGGTGGGACGCTCTTCCGCGTCTTCGACACCCGCCTCGGCCACTGCGAGGTCGGCGTCTGGCTCGCCCCGGACGCGAGCGGCCGCGGCCTCGTCACCCGCGCGGTGCGCCACATGATCGACTGGGCGTTCGCCGTACGCGGCCTCCATCGCGTGGAATGGCGCACCATCCCGAGCAACGAGCGCAGCATCGCCGCCGCCCGCCGCCTCGGGATGACCCGCGAAGGCGTCCTGCGCCGCTCCTACCCCCTCAACGGCGTCCTCCACGACACCGAGATCTGGGCCCTCCTCTCCACCGACGACCCCGCCCCGGCCCTCTGACCCCCGGCCCTCTCATCCCCGGCCCTCTCATCCCCGGCCCTCTCATCCCCGGCCCTCTCATCCCCGGCCCCCTGATCCCGGCGGCCCCTCCGATCGCGCCCCCTGATCTCCGGGGGACGTCCGCCGAGGCGGCGGCCGGTCCCGGCGGACCGCGAGCGCTGGCAGCGGGCGCGGGACGGGTGGAATGATCGCGTTCACGTGGTTCGCGGCGTTGGCAGGTGGCGTGGGCGGAGAGTGGGGTGCCTACCGGGAGCTGCTGAGGCTGCCCGGGGTGGGCGCCCAGGCCGGACTGGGGTACCTGGCGCAGTTCAGCCAGCAGGTCGCCACGGTGGGCATCGTCCTGGTCGCGCAGGCGGCCACCGGGTCGCTCGCGGTCGCCGGGGCGGCCGCCGCCGGGTATTCCGTCGCGACGGGGATCGCCCGGCCCGTCCAGGGGCGGCTGATCGACCGGAGGGGCACGCGGCCGGTGCTGGCGGTCAGCGTGGTCATGCATACCGGAGCGCTGCTCGCGCTGGTCGCGGGGGCCTCGCTGGGATGGCCCGGCTGGGCGCTCGTGGTGCCCGCGTGCCTGGCCGGGGCGGGGCTGCCGCCGATCTCGGTGGCGATGCGCGTCGAACTGGGGCGGCGCGTCCCCGAGGGGGACCGCACGAGCGCGTACAGCCTGGTCTACCTGGTGCAGGAGCTGGCGATCCTCACCGGGCCGCTGCTGTTCGGGCTGATGATCGCGGCGGTCCCGGCGTCCTCCGCGCTCGCGGCCGTCGCGCTGCTCGCCGGGGCGGGCACGCTCGGGTTCGCGCGGGCGCTGCGCGGGGCCGATCCGCGGGGCGGCGACGGCGCGCGGGGCTCGGTGCTCCGCGTCGGCCGGATGCGGCTGCTCATCGCGGTGACGTCCCTGCTCGGCGGCGCGTTCGGGGCGCTGGAGGTGGGCCTGCCCGCGCTGGCGGTCGAACGCGGCTCCCCCGTGCTGGCCGCGCTGCTCATCGCGGTCCTCTCGGTCGGCGGCGTCGCGGGAGCCCTGGCGTACGGCTCGCGGGCCTGGCCCGGCCGTCCCGGGCACCGCCTGCCGGTGCTGCTCCTCGCGATGGGGCTGGTGCTCGTGCCGCTGCCGGCCGCTCCCCTGCCCGCGCTCTGCGTCCTGCTGTTCGCCTGCGGGGTGGCCCTCAACCCGGCCCTGACCACCGCGTCCCTCCTGGTGGACGAGATCGTCCCCCGTTCCCAGGCCGAGGCCTTCGGCTGGATCTCCACGGCCCTCGGCCTCGGCGCGGGCGCGGGCGGGGCCCTCGCGGGCGTCGCCGCCGAGCACCTCGGCCCGTCTCCGTCCCTCGTCACGGCCGCCGTCCCCGCCCTCGCGGCCGCCGCCCTCGCCCTCCCCCTCCGCCCCTGACCCGGCCGAGGAGCCGGCCGCCGGGTACGGCGAGCGCGCGCTCCGGGGTCATCCCTCGCGCCCGCCGTACGGCGCCCGCCGGCCCCGCGCGTGGTCAGAGGGGACGTGGGGAGTGGACGGGCTCGGGTTGCGGGGTCGGGGTCGGGGTGGGTGTCGGGAGGGGACTGGGGTTGGGGCCGGGAAGGGGGCCCGGGCCGGGGTTGGGCGGGCCGGGGCGCGGCACCGGGTTCGGGATGGGCACGGGCTGGGGCAGGGGCTCGGGTGAGGGCATCGGACTGGGGCTGGGACGTGGTGTGGTGGCGTGGCGGCCCGGCGCCCGGTCGTACGGCGTTCGCGACATGGAGTCCACCCCCGTGATCACAGATCAGGACATATCATGACTGCGATACCCGGTTTCCATCCGGACATGAGCCCCAGAAGCCCCTTCCAGTTCACATATTCCCCAAAACTCCCATCCCACCTCTCGGTCGTCGCCCGCCGTACGCCCTCCGCGCCCGTCCGGGCGCGCGGGTCGTACGGCGGGGCAGGGCGCGGGCGGGACGCCGTACGGCCGGGCCGGGGAAAGGCGGAGGGCCGCTCGCGGGATCGCGGGCGGCCCTCAGGGACGGCTCCGGGTCACGCGGCCACGGGGACCGGGGGCTCGGCCGCGCGGGAGGGGGACGGCGCGGCGGGGCGGGTGCGGAAGGCGACGGCGATGGCGAGGACGGCCAGGAGCTCGCCGATCGCGAAGACCGCGAGGAACGCCAGCGGCATCGAGGTGGCCGACAGGAGGGCGAAGAGCGAGCCGCCCAGGGCGAGGACCGTGGTGGTGAAGAGGGACTCGCTGAGCTGGAGGGCCGAGCTGTTGACGCCCCGGTCCTCGGGCGGCGAGAGCTCCAGGGTGACCGTGGACATGACCGGGTAGGCCACGCCCATGCCGAGGCCGCCGACCAGCATGCCGCCCACGGCGACCGCGACCGTCGCCCCGACGGGCAGGACCGGGACGACGCAGAACAGGGTGGCGCCGACGCCCAGGGCGATCATGATGGAGCCGCCGGCCAGGCGCTGGGTGTTGGTCAGGCCCTTGCCGTGGCGGCCCTGCCACCAGGAGCCGGTGACCCAGGCCAGCGCGCCCGCCGTCAGCGCGAAGCCGGACTGGAGGGCGGACAGGCCGCGCTGCTGCTGGAGGAGCAGCGGCAGGAACACGTCCGCCTGGAGGTACGCCGCGCCGACGAAGCCCCGCAGCAGGACCACGCTCGGCAGGCCTCGCCCGGCCCGGAGGGTGCGGCGCGGCAGCAGGCGCGGCGCGAACACCGCCAGCCCGGCCAGCGCGAGCGCGATCAGCCCGAGCGCGAGCGCCCCGCGCTGCTGCCCGCCGATGTACAGCACGCACACGCTCACGGCCGCGCCCAGCGCCAGGGCCGTACGGCTGCGCTTGGCGGCGCCGTCGGCCGCGGGGGGCAGGCCGCGCAGGCCGGAGCGCATGAGCAGGGCGGCGGGCACGGCGACGATCGCGACGGCCAGGAAGACCCAGCGCCAGTGGGCGACCTGCACGATGAGCCCGGCGAGCGCGGGGCCCACCATCGAGGGGATGGTCCACGCCCCGGCGAAGGCGGCGAACACGCGCGGATGCAGCTCGGCGGGGTAGGCCCCGGCGACCACGACGTACAGCGCGACGCCGATGAGCCCGCCGCCGAAGCCCTGCACGACGCGGCCCACGACGACCACCCACATCTCGGGTGCGAGCCCGGCCACCGCGAGCCCGGCGACGAACGCCCCCACACCCCACCAGATCGGGCCGGCCGGGCCCTTCCGGTCGCTCCACTGCCCGGCCACGACCATGCCCACGACCCCCGCGGCGAGCGACCCGCCGAAGGACAACGCGTAGAGCTCAAGCCCGTCGAGCGCCTTGGCCACGGCCGGCATGGCGGTGGCGACGGCGATGTACTCGAAGGCCACGAGTGAACACAACGTGATGATGCCGATCGTCAGCGCGCGGTGCCGCGCCCCGAAAATGCCCTCACTCACCATCGCTCCCAAGAACGTCTGCGAAACCCGGCCCCCAGCATGCAACCTCAACCAAACTTGAGGGCAAACCAACAGTCCGGACGCCTGCCCCGGGCGATCTCTGACCTCGGAGCAACACGCCGAGCCTACTCGGGGGCACCGACATTCCCCGGCCCCCGCGACTCTGCGACGGGGAGGCGCGGGCGGAGACGGAGGAGGTTCCGGGGAGGACGGGCAACGGTTCCGGGGAGACGGAGGACGGCTCAGGGGCGACGGAGGGCGGAGCGGGAGGAGACGGGGACGGCCCGAACGGAGGCGGAGGACGGCTCAGGGGAGGTGGGGGATCACCGACGGCGGGCTGATCGGCAGGCGCCGGAAGCGGTGGCCCGTCGCGTTGTGCACCGCGTTCCCGATCGCCGCCGCCGCGCCCACGATGCCGATCTCGCCGATGCCCTTGCCGCCGAGCGGGTTCGCGTGCGGGTCGGGGTCGTCCAGCCAGATCGCGTCGATCCCGAGCACGTCGGCGTTCACCGGCACGTGGTACTGCGCCAGGTCGTGGTTGAGGTAGTCGCCGAACTCCCGGTCCATCCGGCTCTCCTCGGTCAGCGCCATGCCCAGCCCCATCACCATGCCGCCGACGAACTGGGAGCGCGCGAGCCTGGCGTTCATCACCCGCCCGGCCGCGAACACGCCCAGCATCCGCGGCACCCGGATCTCCCCGCTGTCCACGTCCACCCGGACCTCGGCGAACTGCGCCCCGAAGGAGTGCCTCGCGTACGCCTCCTGGTTCTTGATCTCCCCGCTGGTGTCCGCGCGGCATTCCAGGCCCGGCTCCGCGCCGCCGTACCGCGCGATCCCGTCGCGCAGGCCCTCGCAGGCGCGCAGCACGGCCCACCCCCACGAGGCGTTCCCCATGGAGCCGCCCGCCAGGGGGCCGTACGGCAGGGCGCTGTCGCCGATCTCCACGCGCACCCTCGCGACGGGGACGCCGAGCGCGTCGGCGGCGATCTGCGTGAGCGCGGTGCGGGCGCCCGTCCCGATGTCGGCGGCGGCGATCGAGACCGTGAAGGACCCGTCGTCGGCGACACGCGCGAGGGCCTGCGCGGGCCGGGCCGCCGCGGGGTACGTCGCGGCGGCGACGCCCATCCCGACCAGGTGCCGCCCCTCCCGGCGGGTCCCGGGTTCCGGGCGGGAGGACCAGCCGAACCGCTCGGCCCCCAGCCGCAGGCACTCGACCAGCCGCCGGGAGCTGAACGGGTTCCCGCTGTCGGGGTCGCGCTCGGGCTCGTTGCGGATCCGCAGCTCGACCGGGTCGATCCCGCACGCCTCGGCCAGTTCGTCCATCGCCGACTCCAGGGCGTACATCCCGGGGCACTCCCCCGGCGCGCGCATCCAGGAGTTCACCGGCACGTCCAGCCGCGCCAGCCGGTGGGTCGTACGGCGGGCCCGCGCGGCGTACATCATGCGCGTGACCACCCCGGACTGCTCGGCGAACTCGCGCGCGGTGGACGTCTGCTCGATCACGTGGTGCTCGATGTCCGCGATCCGCCCGTCCTTCGACGCGCCGATCCGCATCCGCTGGAAGGTGGGCGTGCGGTACCCGGTGATCGAGAACATCTGCTGCCGCGTCACCGCCAGCTTCACCGGCCGCCCGACCCGCCGGGCGCACAGGGCGGCGAGCACCGAGTTCGGCCGGGGCGGGACGCCCTTGCTGCCGAACCCGCCGCCGACGTGGTGCGCCACCACGCGCACGCGCTCGGCCGGCATCCCCAGCAGCGCCGCCAGGGCGTCGCGCTGCGCCGCCGCGCCCTGGGTGGAGTCGTAGAGCGTGAGATGGTCCCCCTCCCACACGGCGAGCGTCGCGTGCGGCTCCATCGGGTTGTTGTGGAAGGCCGGCGTCTCGTACGTCACGTCGACCGACACCTCGGCGGGCGTCTCCTCCCCCTCGCCGGTGTCCGGCGGGTCGTCCGGGCTGATCTTCTCGGGCCGGTAGAGCCCGGGATGGTCCGGCGTCAGCTCCACGTCGTGGCCCAGCTCGTCGTACGTCACGCGGACCAGGCGCTGCGCGTGCCGGGCGATCTCCAGCGTCTCCGCGACCACGGCCGCCACGATCTGGCCCCGGTAGGCGACGCGTGGAGACTGGAGCACGGCCAGCTCGAAGTCGCTCGTGTCGGCGAGGGCGGGCGCGTCGCCGTACGCCAGCACGTCGATCACGCCGGGCACGGCGCGCGCCGCCGTGGCGTCCACGGCCAGGACCTCGCCGTGCGCGATCTCCGCCTGGACGGCGACCGCGTGGCAGACGCCCGCCACGCGCTGCTCGCCGGAGTACCGGGCGCGGCCGGCGACCTTGTCCCAGCCCTCGACCCGGTCCAGCGGGGCCCCGAGTTCCATCGCCTATCCCCCCAGCTCGGCCAGCGTGCGGACGATCACCTTGCGGGCGAGGGGGATCTTGTAGGCGTTGTCCCGCAGCGGCTCGGCCAGGTCCAGTTCGGCGTCGGCGGCCTCGGCGTAGCTCCCCTCGGTGGCGGGCCTGCCGCGCAGGGCCTCCTCCAGCCGCTCGGCCCGCCACGGTGCGTGGGCCACCCCGCCCAGCGCGACCCGGCAGTCCCGCACCGTCCCGTCCTCGACGTCGAGCGCGGCGGCCACCGAGACCAGCGCGAACGCGAACGAGGCCCGCTCCCGCACCTTGCGGTACCGCGACCGCGCGGCGAACGGGAGCGGCCGCACGGTGAGCCCGGTGATCAGGTCTCCGGGGTCGAGCACGGTGTCCACCTCCGGGCGGTCCCCCGGCAGGCGGTGCAGCCCCGGCATGCCGATCTCGCGCCGCCCGCCCGGACCCTCCACGTGCACCGCCGCCCCGAACGCGGTCAGCGCCACCGCCATGTCGGACGGATGTGTGGCCACGCAGTGCGCGGAATGCCCGAGTATCGCCAGGTTGTAGTGGTCCCCCTCGATCGCCGGGCAGCCCGAGCCGGGGATCCGCTTGTTGCAGGGCTTGGACACGTCCTGGAAGTACGCGCAGCGGGTCCGCTGCAGGAGGTTCCCCGCGACGGTCGCGGCGTTCCTGATCTGCCCCGACGCCGCCGACAGCAGCGCCTGCGCGAGCATCGGGCGATCTCGCCGTACGGCCGGGTGGGCGGCGAGGTCGCTGTTGCGCACCGCCCCGCCGATCTCCAGCCCGCCGTCCCCGGTCTCCCGAATCGTGTCGTACGGCAGGCCCGCCACGTCCACCAGGAGGTCCGGCTCGGCCACGCCCAGCCGCATCAGGTCCACGAGGTTCGTGCCGCCGCCGAGGTACATGGCGCGGGGCGCGTCGAGCGCGGCCTCCACCGCGGCGCGGGCGTCGGCGGGCCGCCGGTAGGCGAACGGCCTCATCGCGCGGTCCCCCCGCCCGCGGCCTCGCGTATCGCGGCCACGATGCCGGGGTACGCGCCGCAGCGGCAGATGTTGCCGCTCATGCGCTCACGGATCTCCGCCTCGTCGAGTTCCACGCCGTCGGCGGCCAGGTCGGCGGTGACGTGGCTGGGCCAGCCGCGCGCCGCCTCGGCGAGCACGCCCACCGCCGAGCAGAGCTGGCCCGGCGTGCAGTACCCGCACTGGAAGGCGTCGTTCTCCACGAAGGCCCGCTGGAGCGGGTGCGGCTCGTCGCCGTCCGCCAGCCCCTCGACGGTCACCACGTCCGCGCCCTGGTGCGCCACGGCCAGCGCGAGGCAGGCGTTCACCCGCCGTCCGTCCACGAGCACCGTGCACGCCCCGCACTGCCCGTGGTCGCAGCCCTTCTTGCTCCCCGTCAGCCCCAGCCGTTCCCGCAGCAGGTCGAGCAGGGAGGTCCGCGTGTCGGCGACGACCCGCCGTTCCTCCCCGTTCACCCGCAGGGCGATCTCCGCCCGGACCGCCGTCTCCCCCCGCTCCATGCCGCCGCCCTACCCCCGCACGCCCCCCTCTCACGCGAAGGGCGCGCGGGATCGCGGGATCACCGCCTGGGGCCGGGCGGGTCAGGAGCCGAGGTAGCGGAGGACGGCGAGGACGCGGCGGCTGTAGCCGGTGGCGTGGGAGAGGTCGAGTTTGTCGAACAGGGCGTTGACGTGCTTCTCCACGGCGCTCTGGGAGACGTGGAGGGACTGGGCGATGGAGGCGTTGGTCATGCCCTGCGCCATCAGTTCCAGGACGTCGCGCTCGCGGGCGGTCAGCCTCGTCAGCGGGTCGGCGTGGGTGGTGCGGGCGAGGAGCTGCCGCACCACCTCCGGGTCGAACGCCGCGCCTCCCGCGCCCACCCGGTCCAGGGCGTCCAGGAAGTCGCCGACCTGGGCCACCCGGTCCTTCAGGAGGTAGCCGACGCCCTCGACGTCGGCGCTCATGAGCTCGGTGGCGTACCTCTTCTCGACGTACTGCGACAGCACCAGCACCTTCACGCCCGGCCACCGCCGCCGGATCTCCAGCGCGGCGCGGAGCCCCTCGTCGGTGTGCGTGGGCGGCATCCGCACGTCCACGACCACGATCTCGGGCTCGTCCGCGGCGACGGCCGCGATCAGCGCCTCCGCGTCGCCGACGGCGGCCACCACCTCGTGGCCCTCCTCCGCGAGCAGCCGTACCAGCCCCTCGCGCAGCAGCGTGGAGTCCTCGGCCAGGATCACGCGCACGGCAGCTCCGCCACGATCGTGGTGGGCCCGCCCGCGGGGCTCGTCACCGTGAAGGTCCCGTCCAGCGCGGCCACCCGCCGCGCCAGCCCGGACAGCCCGCCGCCTCCGGGATCCGCCCCGCCCGTACCGTCGTCCTCGATGCGCACGACGATCATTGTGTCGCGCTCGCCCACCTCGACGGTCACCGCGGTCGCCCCCGCGTGCTTGGCCGCGTTGGTCACCGCCTCACTGACCACGAAGTACGACGCGGTCTCCACGGCCATCGGGGGCCGCCGCGACAGCTCGCACACGACCTTGACGGGCACCTCGGACCGCTCGGCCACCCCCGCGAGCGCGTCCGCGAGCCCGAGGGAGTCCAGCCCCGACGGGTAGACCCGCCAGGCCACCTCGCGCAGCTCGGCCAGCGCCTGCTGCGCCTGCTCGTGCGCCTGCTCGAACAGCTCGGGCCGCCCCCGGCGCGCCCGCCCGATCAGCATGGACAGCGCCACCAGCCGCTGCTGGAGCCCGTCGTGCAGGTCCCGCTCGATCCTGCGCCGCTCCGCGTCCACCGCCGCCAGCACCCCGGCCCGGCTCTCGGCCAGCTCCTCGATCCGCCGCCGCAGCGCCTCGGTCGGGTCGGGCCCCAGCATCCGCGCGGCCAGCCCCCGTTCCACGGCGTACACCCCCGCCAGGCCGGACAGGTCCAGGAAGAGCAGCACGAGCCCGCCCACGACGGCGTACGCGATGAGCGGCGCCGACGGGAGCATCCCGTCCACCGGCAGCCCCCGCCCCCAGCCCGCGAGCAGGATGAGGGCCGCCCCCGCGCCCCAGACGAGCAGGAGCAGCACCAGCCCGCCGAGCACCCCGACCGGCGCCCGCGCGGCCAGGTACCGCGCGTGCCGCCCGTCGGCCGGGTCCGCGCCGAGCCCCAGGGCCGCCGGGTCGAGGCCGAGGCGCCGGGCTTCGAGTACGGCCAGGCCGCGCGCCGCCCGCCGTACGCCGGGACGGCGGGCGAAGGGCAGCGTCGCCAGGACGAAGACGAGGTCGATCACGGCGGTGGCGGTCCCGAGCGCGACCGCCGAGAGCACGCGCAGCGCCCGGGCCACCGCGCCGGTGTGCCGCGATCGCCCGGCCATGTCCGGATCAGTCCCGGCTCGTTCCGTCATGAGCCGAGGCTACAAACCATCGGGACGCCCCGGAATGCGGGCCGCGCCCGGTCCGGACCTGCGGAAAACCCCAGGAGGAGTCGGAGAGCCACCTCATTACGGCGGAAACCATCCGAAACCTAGCGTTGCGCCCCATGATCGGAAAGTTGTTCGACGTCCGCCGGCGGGTGCTCGCCGGACTGGCGGCCCTGCTCACACTCGCCGCGGTGATCGCGTTCTCCGCCATGTCAGAGAGCACGGCGCAGCCGCTGCCCGCCTCCGCGCCGGCCGGGGAGTTCAGCGCCGGGCGGGCGCTGGCCCACCTGCGCGAGATCGCCGCCGAGCCCCGGCCGATCGGCGGCCCGGCCGGCGACCGGGCCCGGGATCACCTGGCCGGGCGGTTGCGCGACGCGGGCCTCGACGTCGAGGTCCAGCGGTCGGTGGGCGCCCGCTCCGCGCCGGGGCTGGCGACCTTCGGCCAGGTGGACAACATCGTGGCGCGGCTGCGCGGCACGGACTCCACAGGCACCGTGCTGATCGCCGCCCACTACGACTCGGCCGCCATGGGCCCGGGCGCGTCCGACGACGGCGCGGCCGTGGCGGCGATGATCGAGACGGTGCGCGCGCTGCGCACGGGCCCGGCCCCGCGCAACGACATCGTGCTGCTGATGTCGGACGGCGAGGAGGACGGCGTGCTCGGCGCCGAGGCGTTCGTCCGGGAGCACCCGCTGGGCCGCGCCGGGGGCGTCCTCCTGAACTGGGAGGCCCGGGGCGTGAGCGGCCCCTCGCTGATGTTCGAGACCTCGCGGGACAACGCCCGCCTGGTCGAGACGTTCGCCCGCGCCGTCCCGGCCCCGCGCGGCGACTCCTCGATGGTCGAGCTGTACCGGCTGCTGCCCAACAACACCGACTTCACCCCGCTGACCCAGGCCGGGTTCAGCGGCATGAACTTCGCCTACATCCAGGGGTCGTCGCACTACCACACCGCGGGCGACTCGATCGGGAACCTCAACCCGGGCAGCCTCCAGCACCACGGCTCCAACATGCTCGCGCTGGCCCGCGCCCTCGGCGGCACGGACCTGGGGTCGCTGAAGGCCGACCACGACGTGACGTACTTCCGGGCGCTCGGCACCCTGATCACGTACTCCGACGGGTTCGTCCGGCCGCTGGCGGTGCTCGCCGTGCTCGCGCTCGCCGGGCTGGTGGCGCTCGCCCGCGTCCGGCGGCTGCTCAGCCTTCCCCGGCTGCTCTGGGCGACGGCCTCGGCGGCCCTGCCGCTGATCGCGTCGGCCGCGCTCGCGCAGGGCCTGTGGGCGCTGCTGGTGGCCTTGCGTCCCGGTTACGACACCATGGGCGGGCTCCTGCACGGTCCCCGCCCGTTCCAGGCGGCCATCGCCGTGCTGTCGGGGGCCGCGGTCCTCGGGTGGTACCTGGCGCTGCGCCGCGCGCTCGGCCCGGCGGCGCTGGTGACCGGGGCCATGGCCTGGACCGCCGGGCTCGGCGTCCTGTGCGCCTGGGCCGCTCCCGGGGCGTCCTACCTGTTCACGCTGCCGGCGCTGGCGGGCGCGCTGGGCTGGCTCGCCGCCCTGCTGCTCCCCGCCGCCTCGCCCGCGCGGCCGGTCGCGGCGCTGCTGGGCCCGGTCACCGCCGCGATGGTGCTGCCCACCCTGGCCGCCAACGTCTTCGACGGGATGGGGCTGGCGCTCGGCGGGGTGGCCGCGCTGGTCCTGGCGCTGCTCGCCCTGTCGGCGCTCCCGGTCGCTGAGCTGTTCCAGTCGGCCCCCGCCGGCCGGCCCCGGCGCCGCCGTACCCCGCTCGCCGGGGCGCTGACGGCCCTCCTCCTCGTGGCGGGCCTGGTGGGCGGGGGGCTCGCCGCCGACCGGCCGGGCGCCGACCGGCCGGAGCGGAGCCACCTGGCGTACGTCATGGACGCCGACCGGGGCGCCGCCCACTGGGTCAGCGCCGACCCCGAGCCCGGGGAGTGGACCGGCCGGTACGTCTCCGGGCGCAACACCTCGGCGCTGCCCGCCGGGTACGCCAGGGGCACGCTGTGGACGGGCCCCGCGCCCGCGATCGACGCCGCCGGGCCGCGTGTCGCGGTGCTCGGGCGCGGCGGGGGCGTGCTCAGGCTGCGGGTCTGGGCGGGAGAGGGCGCGCGGTCGGTGACGCTGCGGCTCGACCGGCCGGTCGGCGGGGCGGCGGTCTCCGCCGGGCGGTTCGGCTCGGTGAGCGTCCCCGTCACCGGCACGAGGACCGGCACCTGGCCCGCGGAGGTCCGGTTCCGCGGCATCCCGGCCGAGGGCGCGGCGATCAGCGTGCGCGTGCCGGACGGGGAGCGGGTCCGCCTGGTCGCGATCGGCGAGACCGACGGGCTGTCCGGGGTGCCGGGCTTCGTCCCCCGGCCGCCCGCCCTGGTCGCCGCCACCCGCGAGGACGGCGACATGATCGCCGTCACCCGCGGCCTCGTGGTGGAGCCCGCCGCCCGCTGACGCCGCCTCCCGTGGCGCTGACGCCGTCTTCCCCGCCCGCCGTACGGCTCGCGCCACCTCGCCCGGGCCGTACGGCGGGCGGGGCGGCCAGGCTGCTCAGGCCGCTCAGGCCGTACGGCGCGGGCGGGGCGGCGGGCGGGATGTCACGTCCGGGGCGGGTGTCCTGTCGTGAGGGCGGAACAGGTGGACACGAGGAGGGCGTGACGATGAAGGTGCTGGTGACGGGGGCCACCGGGCGGCTCGGGAGCGCGGTGACGCCGCGGCTGGCGGCGGCCGGGCACGAGGTGCGGGCGATGAGCCGGCGCGCCCGGGCGTCCGCGGACGGCGTGGAATGGGTGGCGGCCGACCTGGCGACGGGCGAGGGGGTCGCGGAGGCGGTGTCCGGGGTGGACGCGGTGCTGCACCTGGCGTCCGCGCCGTACCGGAGGGGGTACACCGACCGGGTCGAGCTGGACGGGACGCGGCGGCTGGCGGCGGCGGCCCGCGAGGCGGGGGCCGGGCACCTCGTCTACGTTTCGATCATCGGGGTGGACCGGATCCCGTGGGGGTACTTCCGGTCCAAGCTGCGCGCCGAGGAGATCGTGCGGCGGAGCGGGGTGCCCTGGTCGATCGTGCGGGCGGCCCAGTTCCACGAGTTCGTGGAGCGGGCGATCGCGGCGATGGCCCGGGCGCGGGTCCTCGTGGTCGATCCGGGGATCAGCGGGCGGCCGGTGGACGTCCGGGACGTCGCCGCTCTCCTGGAACGGCGCCTCGGCACGGGACCCACGGGCCGGGTCGAGGACTTCGGCGGGCCGGAGAAGCTGAGCCTCGACGAGCTGGCCCGGCAGTGGACGCGGGCGCGGGGACGCCGCCTCCCGCTGCTCCGGGTGCGCGTCCCCGGCCGGCTCGGGCGGGCCTTCCGCCAGGGCCTGGCCGGCGACGGGGGACCCGGCGGCGAGCACCGGGGGGAGATCACCTGGCGGCGCTACCTGGAAGGGGCCTGAGCCTCGGCCGCCGCGGAGGCGGTCGCGGCGGACCTCGCCGGGACCTCGCCGTGACCCCGCCGGGACCCCGCCAGGACCGCGCCGGGGTCACGCCGCGGACGCCGCCGGAGTCGTGACCGTGGCCGCCGGGGTCGTGGTCGTGGCCGCCGCCGGATTCGCGGACGCGGACCGCGCCGGAGTCGCCGCCGTGGACGCCGCGGCGCGGGCGAAGGCGCGGACCCGCTCGGTCTCGCCGTCGCGCTGCCAGACGAGCCCGAGCCGGGAGTCGGGCAGGCCGCTGACCGGGACGAACGCCACATCGTCCCGCCCGTGGTAGCGCGTGGTGGGCGAGCAGACGATCAGCCCGCCGCGCCCGGCCGCGACCATCGCCAGCGCCTCCTGGAGGGTCTGCACGGCCGCGCCGCGCGGTATCGGCCGCCCGGCGGGGGTCACCGTGGGCGCGAGCAGTTCCCGCCAGTACGCCGGGGCGGGCCCGCGCACGTCGAGCACCGCGCACCCGGCCAGTTCCTCCGCGCTCAGGAGCTCCCGCCCCGCCAGGGGATGGCGCGTGGACAGCGCCACGACCTGCGGCTGCGCGGCGAACACCGTCCCGACGACGAGATCGGGCTCGACCACCGGCAGCAGCGTCACCGCGACGTCCACCTCGCCCCGGCGCAGCGCCCCGAACGGGTCGCACAGCGGCAGCTCGGACAGCTCCACCCGGCCGCCGGGGTTCTCCGCCTCGTAGGCCGCCACCGCCCCGATGACCTCCTCGTTGGAGGCCCCGGACAGGAAGCCGACGCGCAGCACGCCCTCCACGCCGCGCGCCTCGTCCCGCGCCGACCGCACGGCCTCGCGCAACCCGTCGTACGCGGGCCGCAGCCCCGCGAGGAACCGCTCGCCCAGCGGCGTCAGCCGTACACGCCGGCTCGACCGCTCCAGCAGCCGTGCGCCGATCCGTTGTTCGAGGGAGCGGAGGAGCTGGCTGACCCGCCCCTGCGACAGGTACATCCGCTCCGCCGTCCGCCCGAAGTGCAGCTCCTCGCTCAGCACGAGGAAGCATTCCAGCTCGCGCAGGTCCACCCCGACCCCCTGTGATTAGTCCCGCTAATGACAGTATGGGCGTTCCGTCATTGTTCGTCTGTCATGAGTGATCTCAGTCTTGACTCATGACAGTGCAGAACACCCGTTGGGCCGCCGTGGTGGCGGTGGCGGCCGGCACGTTCTCGGTCGTCACGACCGAGCTGCTTCCGGTCGGCCTGCTCACGCCCATCCGCGCCGAGCTGGGGATCTCCGCCGGGGCCGCCGGGCTGCTGGTGACGGTGCCCGGGCTGGTCGCCGCCGTCGCCGCGCCCGCCGTGCCGCTGGCCGCGGGCCGCCTCGACCGCCGGTTCGTGCTGTGCGCGCTGGCCGGCCTGCTCGCCGCCGCCAACCTGGTCTCCGCCGCCTCGTCCTCGTTCGCGGCGCTGCTCGCCGCCCGCGTCGTCCTCGGCGTGGTCATCGGCGGGTTCTGGGCCCTGGCCGCGGGCCTCGCCGTACGGCTGGCGCGGCCGAGTTCCGCGGGGACCGCGACCTCGGTGATCTTCAGCGGGGTGGCGATCGCGTCGGTGCTCGGCGTGCCCGCGAGCACCTTCCTGGCCGAGGCGGCCGGCTGGCGCGCGGCGTTCGCGGCGATGGGCTTCGCGGCCCTCGCGCTGCTGGCCGCCCTGGCCCTGCTGCTCCCGCCCCTCCCGCCGTCGGCCCCGCTCCGCCCGCGCGACATGGCCTCCCTCCTGCGCGTCCCCGGGGTGCGCGCCGGCGTCTCCCTCGTCGCCCTGCTGGTCACCGGCCACTTCACGGCCTACACCTACGTCCGCCCCATCCTGGAGCAGATCTCCGGGCTGGCCCCCGCCCTCATCGGCACGACCCTGCTGCTGTACGGCGTCGCGGGCGTCGCCGGGAACTTCGTGGCGGGCGCGGTCGCCGTCCGCGACGTACGCCGGTCCCTGCTGGCCGTCATCACCCTGGTCACGGCCGCGACCCTGCTGCTCCCCGCGCTGGGCGGGTCCCCGGCCGTCGCGATCGCCCTGGTCGTCGTGTGGGGCCTGGCCTACGGCGGCGTCTCGGTGAGCGGTCAGACCCTGCTGCTCCAGTCCGCCCCCGACCGCCCCGAGGCGGCGTCGGCCCTGCTCGTCGCGGTCTTCAACGCGGCCATCGCGCTCGGCGCCCTGGTCGGGGGGCGGGTCGCCGACGCCGTGTCCGTGCCCGCCGTGCTGTGGACGGGCGGCATCCTCGCCGCCCTGTCCGCGACGGCCCTGCTCACCGCTCGACGGAGTACCGCGACTGCACCAGCCCCCCGCCCATGACCTCGGTGGACCGGTGGATCAGCGGCACGTCCCGGCCGACCGGCCCGAACAGCGGGATCCCCTGCCCGATCAGCACCGGCACGGTGGTGATGACCATGTCCTGCACCATCCCGGCGCGCAGGAAGGCCCGCACCACCTGGCCCCCGTCGGCGTACACACTCTCGGCCCCCGCCGCGGCGAGCCCCGCCACCATCGAGTCGAAGTCCGCGTACACGGTCACCCGAGGATCCTCACCGGGCGCGAGCCGCGAGCTCAGCACCGCGACCCGCTTCCCGTCATACGGCCACCCCGCCTCCCCGAACGAGCGGACCTTCTCGTACGTCGCCCGCCCCATGACCACCGTGTCCACCCCGGCGAGGAAGGCCCCGTATCCCATGTCCCCGCCCGCCGCGTCCCCCCGCGACACCAGCCAGCCCAGGTCCCCGGCCTCCCGCGCGATGAACCCGTCCAGACTCGTGCCGACGAACACCGAAACCGCGAACCCCTGCTCCACGGGAGCTCCTCCCCATTAGTAAACGAATCGACATTTACAAACTACCACACCCTTCCCCGCCGACTCATCGATGGCCGAGCGGGGCTCGCGCGGAGGAGCGGCCCGGGCGCGTGCGGGACGGGCCGGGTCCGCGGAGGAACGGGAAAGGGCGGCTCGCGGGAGCGGCTGAGGGCGAGTGAGCCGAGTGAGGGAAGTGAGCGGATTCGCGTGGGATGCGAAGAGGTTCGGGCGTACGATCTGTGGCATTTGACGGGTGGCGTCGGGGGGTCGCGGGTTGGAGCGCAGGGACGTGATCCGGGGGGCGCTGCTGCTGGCGGGGGCGGCGGCGGCCACGGGCTGCGAGACGCTGCCGGAGCTCCTGGACTCCGGGCGCGGAGACGCCGGCACCCCGAGGGTGGCGCGGCCGCGGACCGCGGCGGAGATCGTGACGCGCGGGGAGGCGCCCCGGGAGCTGGCGCGGTTCGACGACGCGATGAAGACGTTCATGGCGAAGCGCGGGATCACCGCCGGTCAGCTCGCGGTCGCGAGGAAGGGGCACTTGCTGCTGGCGCGCGGGTACGGCGCGGCGGCCGGACCGGCGGTGGAGCCGACCACGCTGTTCCGGATCGCGAGCCTGAGCAAGCACATCACCGCGGCCGCCGTGCTGCGGCTGGCCCAGCGAGGGAAGGTCCGCCTCGACGACCCCGTCAAGGACCTGCTCGGCCTGCGGCCCGCCCCCGGCGGCGAGATGGACCACCGGCTGAAGGACGTGACGGTGCGCCGGCTGCTGGAGCACTCGGGCGGCTGGGACATGCGCGTCTCCGGCGATCCGGTCTTCCTCGGCAGGGAGGACGCCCTGCGCCTGGGCGACGCGCTGGGCCTGGGCGGGCGTCTCCCGATCGGGCGCGAGGACGTCATCCGGTACGTCACGGGACGCCGCCTCGACTTCACCCCCGGGCTGCGCACGGCCTACGGCAACTACGGCTACCTCCTCCTCGGCCGTGTCGTCGAGAAGGCGTCAGGCCGGCCGTACGCCGCCTACGTCACGGAGGAACTGCTCGCGCCCCTGGGGATCACCCGCATGCGCCTCGGCCGGTCGCGCCGCGAGCACACCCCCGGCGAGGTCGCGTACGAGTCGGAGGAGATGGTCACGACGGTGCTGGACGATTCCGGCGAACGGGTGCCCGCCCCCTACGGCGGCGTCAACCTGGAACTGGGCGACTCCGCCGCCGGATGGGTCGCCTCGGCCGTGGACCTGCTCAGGTTCCAGCGCGTCTTCGACCCCGAGGCGGGGCTCCTGACCCGCGGGTCCATCCGGAGCGCGTTCGCCAAGCCCGAGCCCGGCCCGCAGGAGGACGGCTGGTGGTACGGCAAGGGCTGGTTCGTCCGCGAGGCGGAAGGCGGCCTCGACGCCTGGCACGAGGGCGGCCTCGCCGGCGCGTACACCCACCTCTACCGCCGGCACGACGGGGTCGCCTACGCCGCCTTCTTCAACCGCTCCGAGGCGGAGGGCGAGGCCGACTACGACATCGGCCTCGCCCTCCGCGACACCGCCGGAGCGATCAGGACCTGGCCCGGCACCGACCTCACCCCGCGCTACTTCTGAACTCCGCGCTACTTCTGAACTCCGCGCGGCTCGCGGGCCCCCCGGAGGCCCGGAACGCCCCGGCGCCCCGGAACGCCTCCGCGCTGGGCGTGAGCACGTAGGCGATCCGCTCGGCCGCCGCCCGCACCTCCGCCACCGGCCCGATCGGCTCCGACCAGCTCCACCAGTACGACCCCGCCCGCGCCCGGACGTTCTCCGCGAGCGACGGCACCTCGACGCTGACGACCCGCAGGAAGGCGCCGCGCTCACGCCGTACCACGTGCGCCGCGAACCCCATCGCGTCCAGCTCCCGGCCCAGCCGCTCCAGCCACCGCGCGTCCTGCCCGCTCTTCTCCACCGGTTACCTCCCGTGTTCTCTCGCTGACCGCCCGCTCAGTCAACGCCCGCGGAGGCATGATGGGAGGTGCCCGCGAGGGGGTGCCCGGCGACGGGCACCCGGGGCCCCGCCGCCTCCGACCCCAGGGAGGACGCATGCGCAGCGAGCCGATCGGACGCCTGATCGCCCTGCGACGCCAGGAACTCGGGCACTCGCAGGCCCGGCTGGCCGAGCTGCTCAACGAGATCGCCGCCCTGGATCCGCCGACCCTCACCCGGCACGAGATCTCCCGCTGGGAACGCGGCGACCGCCTCCCCAGAACCTGGCTCCCCGCCCTGGCCACCGCGCTGCGCCTCCCGGTGGAGGAGCTGAAAGCGGCGGTCGAGGTGAGCCGCGCGGTGAAGCGGGCGGGCCCGCAGGAGTCGCCGTGGGAACCCGGGTCCGGGGAGAGCGTGGGAGGGGAACGGTTCACGCCCGACGACGAGGAGCGGCTCGTGGCCGTCGCGCGGCGGCCCTCGCGAGCCGATGGGCGGAGCGTGGAGGCGCTCGAAGTCGTCCTGCGGGGACAGCGGCTCACCGAGGACATCGTGGGGTCGGGGCCGCTGGTCCGGCCGGTGCTGGCGCAGCTCTCGGTGGTCGAGCTGCTCGCGCGCGAGGCCCGTGGGGCCGTACGGCACCGCGTGCTCTCGGTGGCGGCGCAATGGGCGCAGTTCTCGGGGTGGCTGCACGCGAACTCGGGGCGGCCCCGGGAGGCGTCACGGCTCTACGACAGGGCGCTGACCTGGGCGACCGAGGTCGGCGACAGGAACATGATCTCGACCGCGCTGAACATGAAGGCCCACCTCGCGTGGATCGCGGGCGAGGCCGGCGCGGCGGCGGGACTGGCAGAGGCCGCCCAGCGAGGACGCGGGATCACGCCCGGAGTGCTCGCTCTCGCCGCGCAGCAGGAGGCGCGCGGGCACGCCATGGCGGGCGACGCCGAAGCCGTCGAACGCAAGCTCGACGAAGCGGCCGACCTGGTCGCCCGGGCGGCCGCCGACCCCGAGGAAGAACCCGCCTGGATCTACTTCTTCAACCCCGACTACCTCGTGATGCAGCGCGGCCTCGCCTACCGCCTCCTCGGCCGTCACGACCGGGCCGCCGCGTCCCTGTCCGTCGGCCTCGCCCAGATGCCGCCGGAGGTCCGCGCCTCGGAGTGGATCGCCTTCTACACCTGCCGCCTCGCCGACTCCTACGCCCGCCTCGGCGAACGCGACGCCGCCTGCGCCTACGCCCTCGACTCCGCCCGCGTGGGCACCGCGACCGCCTCCCCCGAACTCCTCAACGGCCTCCGCGCCCTCCACGCCCGCCTCCACCGCCACTGGCCCGCCCACCCCGACGTCAAAACCCTCGGCGAGGCCCTGGCCACCACCACCCCCTCCCCCACGGACACCCCCGCCTAGACAGGAGCCCGCGACCGTTCCTCGCCGTGCATCCCCAAGCACCCAGAGCCCTCCCTCGCCGTGATCATGCACTTTCGATCACACCGTGTGCGCGAAGTGCATGATCACCACGAGGAGGAGCGTGCGGGAGGCAACGCGAGCGAGGGGAAACTCGGTGGACGGAGGCGCCGGGAGGGATGACGGCCGGCTCGGCCGACAGCCCGGGAGGCATGATGGGAGGTACCCGCGGGGAGCCGGGCCGCCCGGCCGCCAGGCCGGGGCCGCCTCGACGTCGCAGGGGAGAGCGCATGCGCAGCGAGCCGATCGGACGCCTGATCGCCCTGCGACGCCAGGAACTCGGGCACTCGCAGGCCCGGCTGGCCGAGCTGCTCAACGAGATCGCCGCGCTGGATCCGCCGACCCTCACCCGGCACGAGATCTCCCGCTGGGAACGCGGCGACCGCCTCCCCAGAACCTGGCTCCCCGCCCTGGCCACCGCGCTGCGCCTCCCGGTGGAGGAGTTGCGCGAGGCGGCGGAGCTGGCGCGGGTACGGCGGGCCAACCTCGCCGGTGAACCCGGGGTGCTGACCGGGTGGACCGACGGGGACGCGGACGAGCGGGTGGCGCGTACGGCGGGCGCGGGGCGGCGGGTGGACGCGGCGGTCGCCGAGTCGCTGGGCGTGGTGCTCGCGGGGCAGCGCCGTACGGAGGACCTGGTCGGGGCGGGCGCGGTGGTCGGGGCGGTGCGCGGGCAGCTCCGGGCGGTGGAGGCGCTCGTGACCGAGGCGCGCGGACCGGCCAGGACGCCGATGGTGGACATGGCCGCGCAGTGGGCCCAGTTCGCCGGCTGGCTGCACACGAGCCTGGGGGACTGGGCGGGAGCGCGGGGATGGTTCGACCGGGCCGCCGAATGGGCGCTGGAGGCGGACAACCCCACGATGACCGCGACCGTGCTGTCCTTCCGGGCGCACATAGCGTGGTCGCGCGGCGAGATCGGCCCCCTGATCGGCCTGGCCGCCGCCGCGCGGCGCCAGCCCGGCGTCTATCCCGGCCTGCGCGCCTACGACGCGCTCCAGGAGGCCCGCGGACACGCCATGACCGGCGACGCCGCCGAGACGGAGCGGAGGCTGGAGGAGTCCGCCCGGCAGGCCGCGCTGGCCGCCGAAGCCTCCGAACCCGCCCCGCCCTGGATGTACTACCACACCCCCGACTTCTGGCTCATGCAGCGCGGCATCGCCTACCGCTACCTGGCGCGAACCCATCCGGAGTACCTGGATCCGGCGATCACCCTCCTCACCGGCGGCCTGGAAGCACTGGGGCCCGCCCGCCAGGCGGAGTGGGCCGCCGAGTACCTGCTCCACCTGGCCCTCGCCCACCACGACGCCGCCGCCCCCGCGCGCTCCTCCGCCCTGGCGCTGGAAGCCCTCTCCCTCCTCCACGGCCCCGGCTCCCTCCGTCTCACCCGCGCCCTCCGCGCCCTCCACGCCCGCCTCCACCGCCACTGGCCCGCCCACCCCGACGTCACGACCCTGGGCGAGGCCCTGGCCACCACCGCCCCCTCCCCCGCGGACACCCCCGCCTAGACAGGAGCCCGCGACCGTTCCTCGCCGTGATCTCGCCATCACGCGCCGGGCGCGGGGTCGGGCGCGGGCGGATGTAATGCGTGGGGCGCCGCTCGGCCGGCGGGCCGATCGGCGGGCCGGCGATCAGCCGGTCGTGCGCGCACGCCGGGCGGCACCGGACCCAGGGTTCCGGTGCCGCCCGGTTCGGCGTCGGGGGCTCCCGGCGCGGGGGCCGCGCGGGCCCCCGGCGGGATCACTTCGGGGGTTCGAGGGCGTCGGTGTAGGCGGAGCGGAGGTAGAGGGTGTACGAGATCACGGCCGGGATCGGCACGTCGAGGGCGCCCGCGGTGCGGGTCAGCTCCAGTTCCTCGGCCAGTGCCTCCGGTACAACTCGACGAACCGGTCGCGCGCGCTCTCAGGGCGCTCACCCCGCTCGCCGGCCTCAGACAGCATGTCTCTTTATGTCTGCACGAGGCCGGATCTTTCACTCGATCCGGAAAAGGCCCGCGGCTTCCTCCCATCCGGTTCGCCCGCCCCGTTCGCACGCCCCCGGCTCGCACGCCCCCGGCTCGCGCGCCACCGTACCGGTCCGGCCCGGACTCCGCGCGGCGGGCGAGGGACGCAGGAGCGGGGTCTCGTGATGGTGCTGCGGGAGGGGGAGGTCGGACAGAATCGGGGGGTGCGGTTCGGTGTGCTGGGGGCCACGGTGGCCCGGCGCGGGGACGGGGTCCCCGTGGCGCTGGGCGGCGGGCGGGTGCGCGCGTTGTTCGCGCTGCTCGCGCTGAACGCCGGGGACACGGTGTCCGCCGGGCGGCTGATCGACGGGCTGTACGGCGAGCGGGCGCCGGCCGGGGCGGCGAACGCCCTCCAGTCGGGGGTGTCGCGGCTGCGGCGGGCGCTGGGGGAGGACGGGCTCGTCGAGTACGGGCCCGCCGGGTACCGGCTAGCGGCCGACCCGGCCGAGGTGGACGTGCGGCTGTTCGAACGCCTCGCCGCCGAGGGGCGCCGGGCGCTCGCCGGGGACGATCCGGAAGGGGCGCTGCCACCGCTGCGGGAGGCCCTGGCGCTGTGGCGCGGGCCCGCGCTGGCCGACGTCCGCGCCGCGCCGTTCGCCGCGCCGCAGGCCGCCCGGCTGGAAGAGCTCCGCGTGTCCGCGCTGGAGGACCGGGTCGAGGCCGAACTCCTGCTCGGCCTCCCCCAGTCCCCGATCGCCGACCTGCGGGACCTGATCGCCGCCCACCCGCTCCGCGAGCGTCCGAGGGCCCAGCTCATGCGCGCCCTGTACGCCCAGGGGCGCCGCGCCGAGGCGCTGGCCGCCTACGAGGACCTGCGCCAGACCCTCGCCCACCACCTGGGCACCGATCCCTCCCGCGAGCTCACCGCCCTCCACCTGTCCCTGCTCACCGACACCGTCCCCGGCGCCGCCGCCATGCCCGGCCCCGCCGCGCCCGGAACCACCGCGCCAGGAACCGTCTCGACGCCCGGCCCCGCCGCGCCAGGCGCGGCCCCCGCCCCGCTCCCCGCCGCGCGGGGCCGTGCTCCCGCGGACTCCGGCCGGACCCCGAGCCCCGCCCCGCCGTACGGCATCCGCCCGGGCGCGCCGGTGACCTCGCCCCGCGCCGTCCAGCCGGAGGCCACCCCGCCGGACGCCGTCCAGCCGGACGCCGTTCACCCGGACGCCACGCCCGGCGCCGTCCGCCCGGACGCCGCGCCGCCGTACGGCGCGGGCGTGGAGGCCGGCGGCCGCCCCAGGGCCGCCGGGGCCGGGGCCGCGGTCCGGGCGACGGCGCGGTGGGGGGTTCCCGCGCAGGTCAGCAGCTTCGTGGGGCGGGAGGAGGAGCTCGCGCGGGTCGGGGAGAGGCTGGAGCGGGGACGGCTGGTGACGCTCGTGGGCGCGGGCGGGGCGGGGAAGACGCGGCTGGCCGTCGAGGCGTCGGGGCGCTGGGACGGCGAGGTCTGCTTCGTGGAGCTGGCGCCGCTCACCGCCGGGGACGATCTGGCCCGGGCGGCCCTGGAGGCGCTGGGGGTGCGGGAGAGCGCGTCGCTGACGGCCCGCGGGGTGCCGGTCGACTCGCTGGAACGGCTGATCGCGGTCCTGTCCGAGCGCCCGGCGCTGCTGGTGCTGGACAACTGCGAGCACCTGGTCGGCGACGTCGCGGCGCTCGCGCAGCGGGTGCTCGCGGCGTGCCCGGGGCTGCGGGTCCTCGCGACCAGCCGGGAGCCCCTGGGGATCACCGGGGAGGCCCTGTGCCCGGTCCCGCCGCTGCCGCTGCCCGGCGAGGACGACGACCCGCTCTCGTCCCCGGCCGTGCGGCTGTTCGCGGAGCGGGCGGCAGCCGTACGGCCGGACTTCGCCCTGGGCGAGGGCGACGCGGAGCTCGTGGCGCGGCTGTGCCGGGCGCTGGACGGGCTCCCGCTGGCGATCGAGCTGGCCGCGGCGCGGTTGCGGGCGCTGCCGCTGGAGGAGATCGCCGCGCGCCTCGACGACCGCTTCGCCCTGCTCTCACGCGGCAGCCGTACGGCGCAGCCCCGGCACCAGACGCTGCGCGCGGTGGTGGCGTGGAGCTGGGACCTGCTGGAGGAGGACGAACGGGTGCTGGCGCGGCGGCTGACGGTGTTCGCGGGCGGCGCGACACTGGAGGCGGCCGAGCTGGTGTGCGGGCTGCCCGGCGAGGACACGGTGGAGCTCCTCGCCGGCCTGGTGGACAAGTCCCTCGTGGACGTCGCCGGCGGCAGGTACCGGATGCTGGAGACGATCCGGGCGTACGGCGCGGAACGCCTCGCGGAGTCCGGCGAGGAGGAGCGCCTGCACCGGGCCCACGCCGAGTACTTCCTCGACCTCGCCCAGCGCGCCGACCCCCACCTGCGGCGGCGCGAACAGCTCGACTGGCTCCGGCGGCTGGAGGCCGAGCACGACAACCTCGCCGCCGCCCTGCGCTGGGCGATCGACTCCGGGAACGCCGAGATCGGGCTCCGCCTCGTCGCGGCGCAGGCGTACCCCTGGCGGCTGCGCGGACCCCGCGCCGACAGCGCCGCGCAGGCCCGGCGCGTGCTCGACCTGATCCCCGAGGGCTCCCCGCCCGGCCTGCGCGACGAGCACATCCTGTGCCTGCTGGTCGCCTCCTGGGACATCGCCGACCCGGTACGGCTCGGCGCCCACCTCGGCCGGGTCGAGGCGCTGCTCGAATCCGGGCACCGCAGCATGCGCCATCCGGTGATCGGGCTGCTGTGGGCGATGGCGGCCGGGCCGCCCGAGGACGTGATGGCCGAGTGGGACACGTTCTCGCGGCTCGACGGCCTGGACCCGTGGACGATGGCGCTGTCCCACATGGGAATCGCGTTCGTGCTGCTGTTCAACGGGAAGACGGCGCGCGCCGAGGAGGAGTTCTCCCGGGCGCTCGAACGGTTCCGCGAGCTGGGCGACCGGTGGGGCACGCTGACGGTCCTGTCCGCGCTCGCCCAGGTGAGCGAGTGGCGCGGCGACCAGGAGCGCACGCTCGCGCTGACCGCCGAGGCGCTGCGCCTGTCCGCCGAGCTGGGGCCCACGGACGAGCTGGTGGAGCTGCGCTGCCAGCGGGGCCGCGGCCGGCTGCGCGCGGGGGACCTCGACGGGGCGCGGGAGGAGCTGGAGATCGCGGTCGGGCAGGCCCGGCGGCTGGGCTCGCGCCGCGCGCTGGCCGAAGCCTACCGGGGGCTCGGCGAGATCGCCCGCGCGCGCGGCGACCTGGCCGGGGCGCGCGACAGGTACGAGACCGCGCTGCGAGAGTGCGCCCACGAGGGGTTCGAGGCCCAGATGACGAGGCTGCCGGTCCTGGTGGCCCTGGCCCGGGTCGCCCTCGCGGAGGGCGACCCCGGCGAGGCCGCCGCCCGCCTCGACCGCGTCGTCGCCGCCGCGTACGTGGAACAGGACCAGACCCTGGCCGCCGAGGCGGCGACGGGGGCCGCCGAGCTGGCCCTGACCCTCGGCCACGCCGAACGCGCGGCCCTGCTCCTCGGCGCGGCCGGCACCCTGCGCGGGGCCGTCCCCGCCAACGACCCCGACCTCACCCGCGTGACCGCCGCCGTCCGGGCCGCGCTCGGCGACGCCGCCCACGCCCGCCTCCACGCCGAGGGCGCGTCCCTCCCCCGGTCCGACGCCCTGGCCCTCCTCCGCGCCCCGCTCACCTGACCGCCCGGGAGCGGGACGCCCCGCCGTACGGACGGCTCCGGCGCGGGGCGGACGGGGCGGGGCGGACGGCGCGGGGGGCGGACGGGGCGGGGCCGGACAGGCGGGGCCGGACAGGCGGGGCCGGGCAGGCCGGCGGTCAGGTCCAGGCGCGGTCCAGGAAGCCGGCGATCAGCGGGGCGATCTCGGGCAGGTGGGTCTCCAGGGCGAAGTGGCCGGTGTCGAACAGGTGCAGCTCGGCCCCGGGCACATCGCGCAGGTAGGCGCGCGCCCCGGGCTCGGGGAAGAAGGGGTCGCCGACGCCCCAGGTGATCAGCGTGGGCGGGGTGTGCTCGCGCAGCCACGCCTGCCAGCGGTCGTAGCGGAGCACGTTGGAGTGGTAGTCGAAGGCGAGCGCGACCTGCGCCTCCTTCCGCCCCGGCAGGTCCAAAAAGTGCTGGTCCAGCGTCCAGCCCTCCGGCGCGACCAGGTCGGGGTCGGGGACGCCGGTGTCGTACTGGCTCCGGGTCCCGGCGAGCGTGAGCAGCCCCCGGATCGTCTCCTCCGCCCCGGGGGTCTCCGGCCGCAGGGAGACGAACTCGCGCGCCCCGTCGGACAGGCCCTCGGCGTACGCGTTGCCGTTCTGGACCACGAGCCCGGCGATCCGTTCCGGGTGGCGCTCGGCGAGGCGGAAGCCTACCGGGGCGCCGAAGTCGAAGACGTACATCACGAACCGGGTCAGCCCGAGCGCGTCCACGAAGCCCTCGGTGACGTCCGCGAGCCGGTCGAAGGAGTACGTGAACCCGTCCGGGGTCTCGGTGTGGCCGAACCCGGGGTAGTCGGGGGCGATGAGCCGGTACCGCGAGCCGAGCACGTCGATCAGCCGCCGGAACTGGTGCGAGGCGGACGGGAAGCCGTGCAGGAGCAGCAGCACGGGCGCGTCGTCCCGCTCGGGGAGCGACTCCCGGTAGAAGACGCGGACCCCGTCCACGTCGATGTGCCGGTGCGCGGTGCGGGCGAGCGGGAGGACGGACATGTCTAATGCCTTTCGAGCGAGATGATGCATTAGATATAGCGATGCTCGATCTAATGCGTCAAATCGACGATGTAGCATTAGAGACATGACCGCCCAGACGCCGCTGACCGGAGAGCCCCTGGCCCTGGACCTGGTCAACACGCGCCACGCCACCGGGGACCACCTCTCGTCCCCGGCCGCCCTGCGCGCGTGGCTGGACCTGCAGGCCGTACGGCACGGCGAGGCCCGCGAGTTCGCCGCCCTCCCGCTGACGGAGCGCGACCTGGCCGCGGCGCGACAGGTCCGGGACCGGGCCGCGCACGCCCTCGACCGGGTCCGGCACGGCGCCGCCCCCGAGCCCGCCGACCTGGACGCCCTCAACCTGGCCCAGCGCGCCGCGCCCTCCGTCGGCGAACTCGGCTGGGACGGCGAGGCCGTGACGCTCACGTTCCGTCGCGCCGGCCCGCGGGACGTGCGGCTGGCCGCCTGGCTCGCCGAGGCCGTGGCCGGGCTGCTGGCGGACCCGGCGGTCGCGCGGGTCCGCCAGTGCGAGGCCGACGACTGCGTGATGCTCTTCCTGCCCGCGCATCCCCGCCGCCGCTGGTGCTCGGCCGCGCGCTGCGGGAACAGGACGCGCGTCGCCCGCCACTACCAGCGCCGCAGGCCCGCCTGACGCCGGGACCGAGCCCGCCGCCCCCGGCGCCGGGCGGGCGCCCGTACGGCAGCGGCGGCCCGGCGTCAACGGCGGCCGGCGTCGTGACAGCCGCAGATCAGTGACAGCCGCACGTCAGTGACAGCGGCCTGTCAGTGACAGCCACATGTCGGTGACGGCCTGGTGCCGGCGGCGGGGCCGGGGGTCAGCGGTAGCCGGTGGTGTCTGCCGGCTTGCCGGCGTCCTGGACCTCGACGACGTAGCGCCAGGCGTCGGGGCGGGAGCCGTCCAGGTCGGTGAAGCCGTACTCCTGGGCGAGGCCGCCGCTGGACAGGGACCTGCCGGTCCAGCGCATGACCTCGGGGTCGGCGGCCAGGGCGGCGACCGCGCGGCCGACGTAGCGCGGCGTCTCGGAGATCGCGAAGTGCGGGACCTTCTCCAGCGCGTCGCGCCAGTTCTCCTCGCGCACGCCGTAGATGTCGAGCATCATCTCCGAGCGCAGCCAGCCCGGCGTCAGGGCGACGGCCGCGCAGCCGTACTTCCGGAGCTCGTGCGCCTGGGCGTACGCCAGCCGGATCACGGCGCTCTTCGCCTGGTCGTAGAAGAACGAGACGCGGTAGTTGTCGTCGTTGTACTCCTTGGTGCCGTCGGTGACCTCCACGACGAGGCCGCCGGGGTTGCGGATCAGCAGCGGGAGCGCGTAGTGGCTGGTGATGATGTGGGTGTCGATGGCCAGCCGGAGCAGCCGCAGCCCGGCGTCGAGGTCGTGCTCCCACAGCGGGGTGTCCCACTCGGCCAGCTTCTCGCCGCCCCACACGTCGTTGACCAGGACGTCCAGGCGCCCGTGGTCGCGGTCGATCCGCTCGACCAGGTCGCGCACCCGCGCGTGGTCGAGGTGGTCCACCTGCACGGCGATGCCCTCGCCGCCCGCCGCCGTCACGAGTTCGGCGGTCTCCTCGATGGTCTCGGGCCGGTCGTACTCCGACCGCTGCCCGCGCGTCGTGCGCCCGGTCACGTAGACGGTGGCGCCGGCCGCGCCCAGCTCGACCGCGATGCCCCGGCCCGCCCCCCGGGTGGCCCCCGCCACCAGCGCGACCTTCCCCCTCAGGGTGTCCTTGCCATGTGATTCGTCGCCCATGCCCCCGATGGTGACACCCATACCTGCCAATCTCCGTCAGGATCGGCGAGGAATCCCGCCGCCGTAAGCGGGTGCGGTGGGGCGGTCAGCGGGTGGTGCGCGGGTCGTCAGCGGCGGGGCGCAGGCTGCCGCACATGACCGACACCGCACTCTCCGGCGGCCCGGCGATCTCCTCCGGCCGCAAGTGGGGCACGCTGGCCATCGGCTGCCTGGCCGTGCTGCTGCTCTCGATCGACGTGACCGTGCTGCACCTGGCGGTCCCCAAGCTGACCGCCGCGCTGCTGCCCACCGCCACCCAGACCCTGTGGATCCTGGACGTGTACGGCTTCGCGCTGGCCGGCCTGCTGATCACGATGGGGAACGTCGGGGACCGCATCGGCCGCAAGCGGCTGCTGCTGATCGGGACGGCCGCCTTCGGCGCCGCCTCGGCGATCACCGCGTACGCCCCGACGCCCGAGCTGCTGATCGCCGCCCGCGCGCTGCTCGGCGTCGCCGGGGCCACGATCATGCCGTCCACGCTGTCCCTGGTCAGGAACGTGTTCACCGACCCCGCCGAACGCACCGCCGCCATCGGGATCTGGAGCGGGATGGGCGCGGGCGGGTTCGCGCTCGGCCCGGTGATCGGCGGGCTGCTGCTCGACCACTTCTGGTGGGGCTCGGTCTTCCTGATCAACCTGCCGATCATGGTGGTGCTCTTCGCCGCCGGGCTGGCCGTGCTGCCCGAGTCCCGCAACCCCCGCCCGGGGCGGCTGGACCCGCCCAGCGTCGTGTTGTCGATCGCCGGGGTCGTGGGGGTCATCTACACGATCAAGGAGGCGGCGATGCACGGCCTCGGCCGGCCGAACGTGCTCGCCGCGCTCGCGATCGGCCTCGCCGCGATCGCCGCGTTCTCCTGGCGGCAGACCCGGCTCGCGCAGCCGCTCATCGACGTGCGGCTGTTCCGCCACCGCGCCTTCACCGGAGCTGTCAGCGCGAACATCGTCGGGATCTTCGCGATGTCCGCGATGTCGTTCATCTTCGCGCAGTACTTCCAGCTCGTCCTGGGCTGGTCGCCGCTGGTCGCCGGCCTGGCCGGGCTGCCGGGCGGCGCGATGGGCGCGGTCGGCGGGGTGCTCGCCGCGCGTCTCGTCCCGCGCCTGGGCCGCGCCGGGGTGGTCTCGCTCGGCCTGGCGCTCAGCGCGGTCTCGTTCGTGCTGTACGTCAGGGCGGAGGTGGACTCGTCGTACCTGGTCTTCCTGTTCCCGATGCTCTTCGGCGGCGCCGGGATCGGGCTGGCGTTCGCGGTCACCAACGACACGGTGCTCGCGAGCGTGCCCAAGGAGCGGGCGGGCGCGGCCTCGGCGATCTCGGAGACCGCGTTCGAGCTGGGCGGCGCGCTGGGCATCGCCGTGCTCGGCTCGATCCTCGGCTCGGCCTACCGCGCCGGGCTGCGCCTGCCGGAAGGCGTCCCCGCCCAGGCCGCCACCCCGATCGGCGAGGGGCTCGGCACGGCTCTCGCCGTGGCGGGCGAACTGCCCGGGCGGCTCGGGGAGGCGGTCGCGGCGGCGGCGCGGGTGGCGTTCCTGGACGGCATGCGGGTGTCGCTGGTCAGCGGCGCGGCGATCCTGCTCACGCTCGCCGCGGTCGTCCTGTTCACCATGCGCGGCCTGCCCACCGTCATCGAGGACTCCCCCGAGAGCCCCGACCCCGCGCCGGGCACCGCGCCGGACTCTGCGCCGGGCGCCGCGTCGGGCGCCGGGCCGGGCGCGAAGCCGTACACGAGGACGGAGCGCGCCGGGACGGGCGGCTAAAACGTACAAAACTTAAAAACAGCCCCTGAAACGCTCTTCCCCACGAAGAACGACAAAGCCCATTGAAGGGCCTCATCTGCGGATCTACGCTCCGGGCAGGCGTCACACCCTCCGACGCCTGCCCGCCCTCATCTCGCGGGAGGCCCCGTGCGCGGTCTGCTGAAAATCCTGTCCATCCTGATCCTGCTGATCGGCATGGCGGCCACGGGGGCGAACGCCTCCGCCGCCCCGCCGGAGCCACCGGCCGCCAAGCAGTACCTGGTCGAGGGCCCCAAGACCCCGCAGGACCGCACGGCGGTGGCCCGCACCGGCGCGGCCATCGACGAGGTACGGCAGGGCGCGGTCGTGGTGACCGCGAACGCCGACGAGCTGAAGGCGATCCAGCGGCTCGGCCACAAGGTCACCGAGCTGGCCCCGCCGCCGAAGCGTGAAGCCCCAAAAGCCCTGGACTTCCCCCCTGCTGACAGCAACTACCACAACTACGCGGAGATGACCGCGGCGGTGAACCAGATCGTCGCGGACCACCCGTCGATCGCCCGCAAGATCAGCGTGGGGACGTCGTACCAGGGCCGCGACCTGATGGGCGTGAAGATCAGCGACAACGTCGGCACGGACGAGAACGAGCCGGAGGTGCTGTTCACGCACCACCAGCACGCGCGTGAGCACCTCACCGTGGAGATGGCGATCTACCTGCTCAACCTGTTCACCGACAACTACGGCAGCGACAGCCGGATCACCGGCCTGGTGAACAGCCGCGAGATCTGGATCCTGCCCGACCTGAACCCCGACGGCGGCGAGTACGACATCGCCACCGGGTCGTACCGGAGCTGGCGCAAGAACCGGCAGCCCAACACCGGCAGCAGCGCGGTCGGCACCGACCTGAACCGCAACTGGGCCTACAACTGGGGCTGCTGCGGCGGCTCGTCCCCCACCCCGTCCAGCGACACCTACCGCGGCCCGTCCGCCGAGTCCGCCCCCGAGGTGCGCAACGTCGCCAACTTCGTCCGGAGCCGGGTCGTGGGCGGCGCGCAGCAGATCAAGACGGCGATCGACTTCCACACCTACGGCGAGCTGGTGCTGTGGCCGTACGGGTACACGTACAACAACACGGCGCCCGGGATGAACCAGGACGAGTACGACACGCACGCCCGGCTCGGCCAGAACCTGGCGAGCACCAACGGGTACACCCCGCAGCAGGCGAGCGACCTCTACATCACCGACGGCACGATCGACGACTGGCTCTGGGGCGCCTACAAGATCGTGAACTTCACGTTCGAGATGTACCCGGTGAGCGCCTCGCCCGGCTTCTACCCGCCCGACGAGGTCATCCCGCGCGAGACCCAGCGCAACCGCGAGGCCGTGCTGCGGCTGCTGGAGTACTCCGACTGCCCGTACCGGATCATCGGCAAGGAGGCCCAGTACTGCGGGACCGGCGGCGGGACCACGGTCTACTCCGACACGTTCGAGACGAACACCGGCTGGACCGCGAACCCCGGCGGCACCGACACGGCCACGGCCGGGCAGTGGGAGCGCGGCGACCCCGAGGCCACCGACTCCAGCGGCCCCAAGCAGCTCGGGACCACCGTGAGCGGCACGAACGACCTGGTCACCGGCCGTCTCGCGGGCGCGAGCGCGGGCACGCACGACATCGACGGCGGCACGACGAGCATCCGCTCCCCGGCGATCACGCTCCCGGCGAGCGGCACGCTCAACCTGTCGTTCTCGTGGTACCTCGGCCACGGCAGCAACAGCTCCACGGCCGACCACCTGCGCGTCCGGGTCGAGGGCGCCACGTCGGCACAGGTCTTCCAGCAGCTCGGCGCGGCGACCGACCGCGACGCCTCCTGGAGCACCGCCACCGCCGACGTGTCCGCCTTCGCCGGTCAGACCGTCCGCATCGTCGTGGAGGCCGCGGACGCCTCCGGCGCGTCCCTCATCGAGGCCGGCGTGGACGACGTGAAGATCACCCAGAGCTGACCGTACGGCGAGGCGGCCGGCGAGCGGGCCGTACGGCGCGGGCGGTGGGCTCACGCCGTACGGCGGGCGCGGAGGCCCCCGGGCCAGGGGTGGCCCGGGGGCCTCCTACCTGAAGTACCGTCTCCTACCTGAAGTACTTCGCGCTCAGGTCGATGTTCGGCCAGGTCTTGACGGCGCTGACGGTGTCGTAGAGGAGCGGGTCGATCTCGTCGAAGCCGGGGTCGCCCGCCTCCTGGCGGCGGTTGAAGAACGCGGCGAAGGTGACCCCGTCGTACCTGCGCACGACCAGCGTGAAGGTGCCGGGCATGCTGCCGGTGTGCCAGGTGTTCAGGCCGCCGTTCTTGGTGCGGACGTACCAGCCGCCGCCGTACCACGCGCCGTTGGAGGGCACGCCGGTCTCGGGCTTGGCGAACGCGCGGGAGATCGCCGTGGAGCTGAGCAGGTTCGTCGTCGTGGGCAGGTCGAAGATCCGCTCGAAGCGCACGAGGTCCACGGCCGAGGCCACCCAGCCGCCGTTGGCGTCCTGGTTGGGCATGTTGAAGCCGCCGTAGGGGTACGGCACGACCGCGCCGGAGTTGTCCACGACGCTCTTGTTGGTGAGCTTCGAGGTGTAGGCCACCTCGCCGGGCAGCGCCTCCGACCGCAGGCTCCCGCCGAGCCGCATCCGGGTGATCTTGAGCGGCCGCAGGAACGTGCGGGTCACGTAGTCCTCGTAGCTCAGGCCGGAGACCTTCTCGATCACGCGGCCGAGCAGCATGTACCCGTAGTTGCAGTAGACCATCTTGGTGCCCGGGTCGAAGTCCAGGGGACGCCCGGTCATGAAGCGCATGATGTCGTCGTGGTCGATCGGCAGCGACGTGCCGAGCGTGCGCGCGATGGTGTGGTCGTTCCAGAGCGGGTCGCCCGAGACGGCCCGGTCCCATCCGGCCAGGTGCTGCATGAGCCGCCAGAGCGTCACCTTGGCCAGCCGGGGGTCGGCCGTCTTGCCGGGCATCGGGGTCAGGGCCAGGTGCTTGGTGATCGGGTCGGAGAGCTTCAGCCTGCCCTCCTGCTCCAGCCGCAGGATGGCGGCCGCCGTGATGTGCTTGCCGGCGCTGGCGATGCGGAAGACCGAGGTCGGGGTCACCGGGGGCGCCGAAGACCAGGGCGTGGTCCCGGTGTAGCCGCGGGCGAACACCAGCTTGCCCTTGCGGGCGATCGCGAGCTGGCCGGCGGTGATGGCCCGCCGGAGCATGAAGCTCTTCATCACGTGGTCGAACTTGGCGAGCGCCGCGGGGGCGTCGCCGCGCCCCACGACCGTCGGCACTGAGGGGCGGGTGGGCGTGGGCGCCGGCGCCGGCGTGGACGCGTGCGCGGGCCAGGCCACGGCGGCCCCGGCCGGCGCGGCCAGCGCGACCTTCAGCAGGTTTCGACGATCCAGCACAGAATCCCCCCGATCGTTAGGCAAACCGCGACAAGTCACAGATGTTACGTGAGAGGCGGGAGGGACCACAGACGCTTTCCGGCGCGCGGGCCCCGGATCTCAGTATTGGACAGATCCATCCAAAAAGTGTTAGCGTCCCCGACATGGCACGACCCAGGCAGTTCGACGAGGAGAAGGCGCTCGACGGGGCCATGCGCGCGTTCTGGGCGGCGGGCTACGAGGCGACCTCGACCGAGGACCTCTGCGAGGCCACCGGCCTCGGCCGCAGCAGCGTCTACAACGCCTTCAACAGCAAGCGCGAGCTCTTCGAGCGGGCCCTGCGCCGTTACACGGAGGCGAAGACCGCGCCGATCATGGAGCTCCTGGAGGGCGACCTGCCCGTCCGCGAGAAGGTGCGCGCGCTGCTCGCCCAGCCGGCCGATCCCCCGGAGGACGATCCCGTGGGCTGCCTCGTGGTCAACAGCATGGTCGAGCTCGCCCCCCGTGACCCGGAGATCGCCGAGATCCTCCGGCGCGACCAGGACCGGCGTCAGGCGGCCCTGCGCGCCGCGCTCGACACGGGCCGGCGCAACGGCGAGCTGGCGCCGGACGCCGACGTCGCCGCGCTGGCCGACTACATCGCGGCCGTGATCGGCGGCATGCGCGTCGCCGCCCGCGGGGGCGCCGACCGGGCCACGCTGCGCCGCATCGCGGACACGGCGCTCGCCGCGCTCTGACCGGGGCGGCCCCGGCCGCCCCTTTTTCACGTCCCATTTTTGGACTGATCTGTACACAACTGTGAGGAGACCTCTCATGCCCCTGGCCGTCTACGTCCTGGGCCTGGCGATCTTCGCCCAGGGCACGTCCGAGCTCATGCTCGCCGGGCTGCTCCCGGAGATCGCCCGCGACCTGGGCGTGTCCATCCCCGGCGCGGGGCTGCTGATCTCGGCGTTCGCGCTCGGCATGCTCGTGGGGGCGCCCGTGCTCGCCGTGGTCACCGCGCGGCTGCCCCGCCGTACCTCCCTCGTGGCGTTCATCGCGGTCTTCGTGCTGACGCACGTCGTGGCCGCGCTGACCTCGTCGTACGGCGTGCTGTTCGCGACCCGGGTGGTGGGCGCGTTCGTGTACGCGGGGTTCTGGGCGATCGCGGCGATCACGGCGGTGGGCCTGGTGCCGGAGAACGCGCGCGGCAAGGCCATGAGCGTCGTGGCCGGGGGCCTCACCGTGGCCACCATCGTCGGCCTGCCGGCGGGCACCGTCATCGGGCAGCACCTCGGCTGGCGGGCGGCGTTCTGGGCGGTGGCGGCGCTGTCCACGCTGGCCATGGCCGGAGTGCTCGCCACCGTGCCGGGCGGGCGCCCCGGCGCGGCGTCCACGCCGCGCGTCCGGGACGAGGTGCGCGCGATGGCCGACCGCCGCCTCTGGCTCGCCTACGCCACCACCGCGGTGGCCACCGGGGCCGGCATCGTCACCTTCAGCTACCTGACCCCGCTGCTGACCGACGTCACCGGGCTGCCCGCCTCCTGGGTGCCCGCCGTGCTCGCGCTGTACGGCGTGGGCTCCCTCCTCGGCATCACCGCCGGCGGCCGTACGGCGGACGCCCGCCCCTTCCCCACGCTCTACGTCGGGGTCGCCGGGCTCCTGGCCGTCTCCGTGGCGCTCGCGTTCGCGGCGGGGACGCCCGTGGTCGCGGTGCCGCTGGTCTTCCTGCTCGGCGTGTTCGCCTTCGTGGTCAACCCCGCGCTCAACACGCGAGTGTTCACGCTCTCGGCCCAGGCCCCGACCCTCGGCGCGGCGGTCAACTTCTCGGCCTTCAACGTCGGCATCACCGCCGGTCCCTGGCTCGGCGGCCTCGCGATCGACGCCGGGGCCGGGTACACCGCCACCCCGTGGATCGGCGTGGCCCTCGGCCTGGTCGCCCTCGCCGCCGTCGCCCTCAGCGCCCGCGCGCGGACGCGGCCCCAGGCGGAAGCGGCCGGAGCGGCCGGGGCGGCGGAGCCGGTGGAGCCCGCGACGGCCGGGGCCTGAGAGCGGCCGGTAAGCCGGGGCCTGAGAGCGGCCGGTAGGCCGGGGTGCCCGGCCTACCGGCCGTACAGCTCCTCGACCGCGTTGGCGGTGAGATGGCACAGGCGGAACGTGTCGGCCGGGAGGAGGCCGAGCCGGGCGAACTGGAGATGGGTGAAGTTGAGAAGCGTCCGGTAGCGCAGGAAGTCCGGGCTCGCGGTCGCCTCGTCGTGATCGGGGTCGGCCGTCATCATCAGCCGGTTCAGCTCACTGAGCTGCGGGGACTCGGGTTCGTCGGCGACCGCGACCGCCACGGCCTTGCCCTTGGCCATCAGCTTGGCGGCGCGTTCGCCGTACCCGGTCATCAGGGCGGCCCACTCCCGCACGAACGGGAGGCGGTCGCCGCCCTCCAGGGACTGGATCACCCGGGAGACGCGCGAGGTCAGCTCGCCGCAGCGGGCGCGGTACTCCTCCTCGAACCGCGTCCGGGTCGTCTCGGGGTCCTCCGACCGCGCGCAGTACGCCTCGGCCAGCGTGCGGAAGGAGTCGAGGTTGCGGGTGATCGGGCCGCTGACGCCGTGGGAGACCGCGAGGATCAGGGCGAGCGCGAGGCCGTCCTTGGTGTCGAGGCCGTGGCGGACGTGGTCGAGCATGGCGAACAGCGGCTCCGTGGTGTCGCTGTAGAAGTCGGCGAGCAGGGCCTCGTCCGCCGGGTGGCGGCGCGCGGCGGGCTCGTAGACGATCGTGTTGTCCGGCTGCCAGTCCTCGCCGGCCTCCAGCCGTTCGAGCGAGGGGTGGTCCCGGAGGTACCCCCCGACCGTCTCCTCGATCGCGGGACGGACCAGCTCGTCCCAGGTCTCCTGGTCGCTGCGGATGTTCAGGCGCAGGTGCGGGCCCTCGCTCCAGTGCCGCAGCACGTGCGCGGCGTGGACGTCCCCGGCGACGCGGCGCATCACCGGCCGCACCGCGTCGAGCAGCAGGTCGTCCTTGTCGGGCTCGTAGTAGAACACCCGCGCGCTCCGCCATCCCGAGCGCGGGGCCGCGGTCCGCGGACTCATCGTGCCACCCCCCTCACCTCGCGGAGAGCCCGTACGGCGAACGCCGCCAGGCGGGGCTCGGCGGCGACGGGGACGCCGAGCCGGTTGTTCAGCAGGTGGGCGCAGCGCAGCAGGATCAGCGACACGGCGTGCCCCGCGGGGGACAGGGCCTGTGCGAGGAAGCTCAGCGGCGACTCGGGCACGGCGGGGGCGGGGTTCAGCTCCTCCAGCCGCTGCCGCAGCCCCAGGACCGAGGTGTACCAGCCCTCCAGCACGCCGCCGTCGGGGACCTTCCACAGCTCGCGGAGCCAGCGGGCCGGCTCGCCGGGACGCGGCGGGGGCAGGCGGAGCCCGCCGGGCGCCCGCCCGGGGTCGTACTCCAGCGCCGCGAGCGTCAGCGTCAGCGCGGCCAGCCCGGCGGCGGCCCGCCGGCCCGGGCCCAGGGAATGCGCGAGCACGTCCAGCGCGATCGTGCTCGACTCGGTGAAGTGCCGCTCGACCGCCTGGAGACAGGCGGCGTCGCCGTACAGCTCGGCCCGGTGGTTGACGAAGCGGAGGCGGTTCCCGGGCGCCGGATGGTCCTCGAAGTAGGCGACCGCGCGCTTCTCGACCAGGCGCCGCAGGCGCGCGCCGTCGGTGCGGGACCGCAGGCCGATCCGGAGGTGCTGGCCGCCCTCCCAGGCGCGGACGAAGAAGCAGCGGTCGAGCGCCGCCTCGACCGCCAGTGGGGCGACGACGTCCCGGATCAGGCCGTCGAGGCCGCCGGAGTGGTAGACGCAGGCGCTGATCCACGCTCCGCCCTCATCCGCCATCGGGCCATCCCCCCTCGTGAAGCGGGTTCTCGCGCCGGTGCCGGCTCTTCTCACGGGCACCCGCCCACCCGGGGCGTCCGGGAGGTAAGCGACGTCCGTGACGTACGCCCCAGACAACCCACTCCACCCAGCGTAATTCAGCGACCACAAAGAGTGGACTGTGGTGGGGAAGAGCGTCCGCAATCACCCGGGCCGGGATGCTTGCCAACCTTTGGTGGTATGGCCGGTTTCAGGGAAATCACCCCCTTATCCGGCTTTGTACGGCACGGCGAGGCGCGTGTTTCACGCACACGGAGAACACCGGGCCGGGCTCGCCCGCCGTACGAACCGGGCGGAGGGCGGAGGGCGGAGGGAAGGGCGGAGGGTGGAGGGAAGGGCGGAGGGTGGAGGGGCGGCTAGCGGATGCCCCAGGTGTGGGTGGTGGACTGGCTGGAGCCGAGGCTGATCAGCTCCTCGCCGCTCACGAAGGCGTTGGGCGGGCAGGTCATGGGCTCGATGCCGATGCCCTGGCGGCACAGGCGCGGGGAGAGGGTGTCGCCGGTGAAGACCTCGATGAACGGGAACGTCCCGTCCACCCAGAGCTCCACGCTGTGGCCCTCCTGGCCGGTGTACCGCACGGTCGCGCGGCCGTCCCCGTCCCGGTCCAGGTCGCCGAAGGCGTGGTCGATCCGCAGGCCCGCGAGGCTCTTCCCGCCGCGCAGGTCGTAGTCGGTGCCCTCGACGCTCTCCGTGCTGCGCGGGATGCCGCGGTCGTCGGTCAGCATGCGGGTGCTCCCGGGCACGGTCAGCTCGCACTCGTCCACCACCGCCTCCAGGTGGAGGTACGGGTGGGCGCCGTAGCCGAAGGGGGCCTGGCGGCTGCCGACGTTCTTGGCGCAGAGCTTGACGGTCAGGCCCTCGGCGGCGTCGAGGCTGTAGGTGAGGCGCAGGTCCAGGACGTGCGGGTATCCGGGCTGGGCCAGCAGCCGATGGGTCATCACGACCTCGTCGTCCCGGCGGCTCTCCAGCGTCCAGGCGTGCCAGCGGACGAGGCCGTGGATGGCGCAGTCGCGTTCGGGCTCGGTGATGTCGAGCTGGCGCTGCTCGCCCTGCCAGGCGTACTTCCCCCGGTCCACGCGGTTCGGCCACGGGCAGAGCGTCTGGCCCAGGGCGCCCTCGGGGAACTCGTCCTCCTCGTAGGCCAGGGTCAGCAGCCGGTCCCCGCGCCACAGCGCGCGCAGGCCCGCGCCCAGCTCGGTGACCACCGCCCGGTAGTCGCCGGCCCTGATCTCGTGCTGCTCACCCGTCACCGCTGCCATGACCCCTCGGTTACCCACTGCCCCAGCAGGTCAACCCGCGACTTTTGGGGGTAGGGGCCACGGTGCGGAGTGACTGCGGACAATCTGACGAAAGGACGCCAGGCATGACGACGACCCGAGGGAACCCCGAGGTGGAGGAGCTCTGGCGGGAGTTCCACGGCCTGGTCAACATGACCTCTCAGGAGCTCCAGGGCTGGCTGATGACCGCGTCCTCGGGCGAGGACGGCTTCACCGCCGACCCGGACCTGGGCATGCCCGAGCTGAGCCGGCACGTGGTGAGGCTGCTGGGCAAACGCAAGGTGGACCTCACGCGTGAGGACGTGGAGTGCATGGGCGAGGTGGTCTCCCGCATCCGCGAGGAGCTGGAGCGCCCCGGCGGCGGCGACCCGTCCGACGACGTCTCCCGGCACCGCCTGATGAGCCTCGGCCACGACCCGCTCAAGCCGGAGGGCGGCGTCATCTGAGGAACCCCGCGTGCGAGACCGCCGGCCCGGCCGGGGCGGCGGTCTCGTCCCGCGTGCCGTCGCCGCCGCGGCTCACCGGCTTCCGCGAGCCGATCGGGCCGGTTCCGCGGGCCTGTTAGCGGAGGCCGGTCTCGGAGGCCGGTTTCGGAGGCCGGTTTCGGAGGCCGGTTTCGCGGGCGGTCAGCGGGGGCCGGCGACCGCCGCGCTCACGGGCTTGGGCGGGGCCGGGGCCGGGCAGGTCACGTCGTCGGTCCCGCCGGGAGCCCGTTCCGGCAGCCTCCCGTGGACCAGGTACGCCGCGACGACCTTGCGCACGCACGGGTTCTCGCCCGTGGCGATCCCGTGGTCCCCGCCCGCCTCGGTCAGCAGCACCGCGTTCGGCAGCGTGGCCCGCATCGCCACCGCCCCCGGGTACGGCGTGGCCGGGTCGTGCCGCGACTGCACCAGCAGAACGCGCGCGTCGGAGCTGATCCGCATCGGGGTCAGCGAGCCCACCGGCCAGTACAGGCACGGCGCGTTCTCCCAGGCCCCGGCCCAGGCGAAGAACGGCGCGCGGCGGAACGTCTTCTGCGCGTTCGTCCGCCACGTCGGCACGTCCTCCGGCCAGGGCGCGTCCCGGCAGATGATCGACAGGTACGCCGCGGGGAAGTTGTCGTCGGTGCGCTGGGTGGCCCGGAAGTACGTCAGCAGCGGCTCGGCGTCCCCCCTGGCGTACGCCGACAGGATCCGCGCCTGGTCGGGCCAGAGGGTGCTGAGGTGGGTCCCGGCGTCGAAGAGCATGTCCAGCTCGCTGGGCCCGACGAGCCCTCCCGCGGGCTTGCGCGCGAGCCTGCCCCGGACGTCCTCCCAGACGCGGCGCAGCTCGGCCGGGGTGTCGCCGAGGCGGTAGACCTTGTGGTGCCGGGCGACCCAGGCCAGGAAGTCCGCGTGCCGGGCGTCGCTGACCGTGTCGTGGTCCAGCATCGCGCCGTACCAGACCCTGCCGGGGTCCACCACGCCGTCGAAGATCAGCCGGTCCACCCGGTCGGGGAACAGCGTCGCGTAGACCGCGCCCAGGTAGCTGCCCCAGGACGTGCCGAGATAGCTGATCTTGTCCTCGCCCAGGGCGGCGCGGATGGTGTCCATGTCCCGCGCGATCTCGATGGTGCCCATGTGCGTGAGCAGCGAGCCGTGCCTGCGCCCGCACGCCTGGGCGTACGTCCGCGCGCGGGTGTGCAGGGCGTCCTCGGTGCGGCTGTCCGGGGCGCGGAAGTCCGGCATCGGGTGCTTTTCGTACTGCCGGATGTCCATGCAGCTCAGGGCCGGGCGGCTGGCCCCCACGCCGCGCGGGTCGAAGCCGATCACGTCGTAGTGCTCGTGGGCCGACTCGACCAGGGACTCCCCGGCGACGGTGGTCGCGTAGGCGCGGCCCGGGGCGCCGGGGCCGCCGGGGTTGACCAGCAGCACGCCCTTGCGCTCCCCGGCCGCCCTGACCCGCATCACCGCGATCTTGATCTTCTGGGCGGGGTTGTTGTAGTCGAGCGGCGCCTCGACGTGGGCGCACTCCACGCGGGCGTCGGCGTCGGGGCGGTACTCCTCGCAGGGGGCCCAGCGCGGCGGCCGCACCGCCGGCTCCGGGGTGACGGGCGCCTGCGCGCGGAACTCCCCCGGCTCGCCGACGGACGCGCACGCGCCGGCGGCCGCCGCCACCGCCGCGCACAGCGCCGCACACCGTCCGAAACGCCCCAGCACCGTCCCCCCGATCCATGGCTTACGTTGTGCATTCCCCATGGTGAGGGGCGCACGCGCCCCCGCGGAGATCGATTGCCGTGGGCTTTACCGCAGCCGGGTCTGGGCCACCTTCCCGGTCGCGGTGCGCGGCAGCTCGTCCACGAACTCCACGTCGCGCGGGACCTTGTACCGGGCGAGGTTGGCCCGCACGTAGTCCTTCAGCTCCTCGGCCGTGAGCGCGCTGCCGGGACGGCGTACGACGAAGGCGGCCAGGCGCTCGCCGTACTCCTCGTCCCTGCGCCCGAGCACGGCCACGTCGGCGACGTCCTCGTGGCGGGCGAGCAGGTCCTCCACCTCGCGGGGGTACACGTTCTCGCCCCCGGAGACGATCATGTCGTCCTCGCGGGAGTCGATGAACAACCTCCCCTCGGCGTCGAAGTGGCCCAGGTCGCCGGTGCTCATCAGGCCGCGGACGACCTCCTTGGACCCGCCGCCGCTGTAGCCGGCGAAGTTCAGCCCGCCGCCGACGAAGACGCGCCCCACCTCGGGCGGCGGCAGTTCCCCGCCGTCCTCGTCCAGGATCCGCACGGTCGCGCCGTACGGCGGGCGCCCGACGGTGCCGGGGGCCGCGCGCATGTCGGCGGGGGTGGCGATCGCGCCCCAGCCGGTCTCGGTGGATCCGTAGATGTTGTAGACGATGTCGCCGAACTCGTCCATGAACGCGGCGGCCAGGTCGGGGCGGAGCGCGGACCCGCTGACCACGACGGCCGCCAGGCTCGACGTGTCCCCGCGCGCCTCGCCGCGGAGCAGCCGGTCCAGCATGATCGGTACGGCGATCAGCGCCCGGACGCGGTGGCGCTCGACGGCCTCGTAGACGGCCTCCGGGCGGAACCTCCGCAGCAGCACCATCGGGCAGCCGAGGGTCAGCGCGATCCCGAACCACATGAGCCCGAGCGCGTGGAACAGCGGCGGCGCGATCAGCATCGGGTCGCCCACCCGCAGCGGCGTCGTGGACAGCAGCGACACGAACGGCTTGGCCAGATGCGCGAGCGACAGGTCCCGGGGAGCGCCCTTCGGCGTGCCGGTCGTCCCCGAGGTGAGCAGGGTCATCCTCCCCGGCCGGGCCGGGGCGGGCGCGTCGCCGCCGGTGACCCGCAGCCCGGGGTCCATCGCGTCCGCGCCGGGCCCGGCGTACCCGGACTTCTCCAGCAGGGGCAGGAACTCCGCGTCCACGAGCGCCGCGTCGGCCCGCTCCCGCTCCAGCACCTCCCCGAGCTGGGGCGCGGAGAACCCGGTGTTCAGGAAGACCACGTCGCACCCCAGCCGCGCCCCGGCCACCGCCGCGATCACGAACCCCCGGTGGTTCCGGCACATCACGGCCACCCGCCGGCCCGGCCCGAGGCCGTACCGGCGGTGCAGCCCGGCGGCCAGCGCCCGTGAGTCGGCGTCCAGCTCCGCGAACGTGATCTCCCCGTCCTCGTCGATCACCGCGGCCCGGTCCGGCCACCGGATCGCCGCGAGCGCCGCCCCCGCCGCCGGCGACGCCTGGTACCGCCCCGCCGCCGCCAGCATCCGCACCGCCTGCCCCGGCCCCACGAACCCCACCATCCCGGTACGCACCAGGGTCCACAACGCCTCGACCACGAACGGCGGCCGAACACCATCAAACGGGGGGATCACACCAAACCACCTCCACGGCGCCTCCTTCCCCTTCCCTACCGGGCTTCAACCAACTCCACCGGGAGGGGCAGGTGAGGGGGTGTCCGGGACGTGGCGACGGGTTGGAGGGCGGCGGGGTCAGGAGGGGGGTGGGTCGGCTTCTGTGTTGAAGTGTTTGAGGGGTTTGTTGGCGGGGCCCTGGAGGACTTTGCCGTCCAGGTCGAAGCGGGAGCCGTGGCAGGGGCATTCCCAGGTGCGTTCGGCGTCGTTGAAGCGGACCACGCAGCCCAGGTGGGTGCAGACGGCGGAGACCACGTGGGCCTTTCCCGCCTCGTCGCGGTACACCGCGCAGCGTTCGCTGCCCACCCTCAGGACGGCGGCGGTGCCGGGGGCGATGTCTTCCAGGGTCTCGGCGCCGGGCGGGCAGAGGCGGTCGCCGATGAAGTGGCGGGCGACGGTGGCCTGGAGCTTGAGCATGGGCATGGCCTCGCGCAGGGGGTGGACCCTGGCGGGGTCGTAGAGCTTGGCCCAGGGCGGGGGTGAGCCGGTGATCAGGTCGCCCAGCAGGCGGCCGGCCATGACACCGCCGGACATGCCCCAGCCGCCGAAGCCGGTCGCGACGTACGCGTGGACGGCTCCCAGGTGGAGGCGGCCGACGAAGGGGAGGTTGTCCGTCGCCGAGTTGTCCTGCGCGGCCCAGCGGTAGGCGATGTCCAGGTCGTCGCCGAAGCGCACCCGGGTCCAGGCGGCCAGGCGCTCGTAGCGGCCGGTCACGCCGCCGGAACCGGGGAGGAACTGTTCACCCGTGACGATCAGCAGCCGCCGGCCGTCGCCGTACGGGGCGGTCCTGACCGAGCGGGTGGAGCCCTCGGGGGTGATGAACATGCCGCCGGGGTCCCGGTCGGCCGGGATGGGGGCGGCCACGACCAGTTCGCGCGACGGCTCAAGCCGGGCGAAGAGCAGCGCCCGGTCGAACACCGGGTAGTGGGTGGCGACCACGACGTCGGCGGCGGTGACGGTGTGACCGGAGGCGGTGCGCAGGCGGCACGGCTCGCCCTCGTCCAGCCGGAGCACCCGGGTGTTCTCGTAGATCGCCGCGCCCTCGTCCACCATGCGCCGGGCCAGCGCCAGGAGGTACTTGCGGGGATGGAACTGGGCCTGGTCCTCGACCCGCACGGCCCCTGCGACCGGGAACGGCAGCGGCGTCTCGGTGACGAACGACGCGTTCAGCCCGGCCCGGCTCGCCGCCTGCGCCTCCTCGCGCAGTTGCTCGACGCGCCCGGGCTCCTCGGCGTAGGTGTAGGCGGGCAGCCGTTCCAGGTCGCAGTCCACGCCCAGCTCGGCGGCGGTCCGCGCGACGTGCTCGACGGCCTCCTGCTGAGAGCGCGCGTACAGCTCCGCCGCGCGCACGCCCACGTTGCGGATCAGCCAGGCGTACTTCAGCGTGTGCAGCGCCGACAGCTTGGCCGTGGTGTTGCCGGTGACCCCGCCCGCGATCCGCGCGGCCTCCAGCACGACCACCCTGCGCCCGGCCCGCGTCAGCTCCCACGCCGCGCTCAGCCCGGCGATCCCGCCGCCCACGACCGCCACGTCGGCGTCCACGTCCCCGGTCAGCTCCGGGTACGGCGGGGCCTCGGCGGACTCGATCCAGTACGACCGCTCGGCGCCGGGAAGAGTCTCCATGACGCAGCCTTTCCCCATTCCCCGGAGGTATCACCTCAAGGCCCTGCGATATCGGACTATTCGGACCGGTGTCCCAGCGGCTTCCGCCCGTACCAGAAACAACGTGAAGATCTTCAAAAAGGGACGATCCACGTAAAGAACCACGGGACGCACGTGCGTTCCTATGCGATCGTTGTTGAGACAGGTCAGTTCTCTGAAGAAGCCGACATCCGGCAACAGAGGGTGATCAAGAGTGGCGGAACTGCCAGAGCGACCAGAAATCCCCATCTACCGACAGATCGCCGACCAGCTCCGGGCCGCGATCCTCGCCGGTGAGTTACGCGACGGCGACCGCCTGCCCGGCGAGAACACGCTCATGCGCGAGTACGGCATCGCCCGGGCCACCGCCCGGCAGGCCCTCGCGGTGCTCATCAACGAGGGGCTCGCGGTGGCACGCCGCGGTTCGGGGGTCTACGTGCGGCTGTTCCGCCCCATCCGAAGACACGGGTCCCAGCGCCTCACCCGGTGGCGCGAGGGAGAGGCGATCTGGGAGGCCGACACCCGCGGCCGGCCGTACGTCGTGGACGCGGTGCACGTCGAGCGCGCCGAGGCGCCGGCGGACGTGGCGGCCGTGCTCGGCTCCGGCCAGGTCTGGGTACGGCAGCGCCGCTACTCCGTCGAGGAGCGGCCGGTGCAGCTCGCCACCTCCTTCTACCCCGCCGCGCTGGCCGAGGGCACGCGCATCGCCGAGGCCGACAGCGGTCCCGGCGGGGTGTACGCCCGCCTGCGGGAGCTGGGCAAGGGCCCGTCCCACTTCACCGAGGAGATCCGCGGGCGCATGCCGATGCCGCCCGAGAGCCGCATGCTGGAGCTGCCCGCCGGCACCCCCGTGCTCGTCGTCACCCGCCTGGCCTACACCGCCGAGGGCGAGGCCGTGGAGTTCAACCAGATGATCATGGACGCGGCGGCCTACATCCTCCAGTACGACTTCGAAGCCTGAACCGCCCCCGGGCATGGCAGGCCATGGGCCGCCACGGCCTGCCCCGGCCTGCCACGATCTGCCCTGGCCTGTCCCGGCCTGCCACGACCTGCCCCGCCCTGCCACGATCTCCCATGGTCTGCCATGGTCTGCCATGGTCCGCCATGACCCGCCGGCGTCCGCCACGGCCTGCCCGGCCCCCTGTTCCGGAAAGCCGATCTGCGCGGATCTGGACGCGGTACGAGGACCTGTCCAACGCGTGCGTTGATTTGTCTAGAGAACTGTGGCGCAGTGAGTGAGGGAGGGACCGCCGGATCCAAAAGATCTCCGGCGTGACCGTGGGAGCGCCCGGGAGACCCTGGGACCGTGGGGAAAGGTACAGGATGTCTGTTGATCGGCATCTGGCCGAGATAGCCCGGGAATTTCCAGACTGGACGATCTGGCGCAGCGACGCGGGGCGGTGGTGGGCGACCCGTCACCGATCCCTCTCGCAGGCGGAGCGTGAGGCGGGCTGCGCCATGACCATCGACGCCGACGGCCCGGGCGAATTGCGGACCCGGCTTGAGGACCAGCAGCGGAGGTCGGCGCGGTTCCGGGGACGCTGAACCGCCTCCCGTGCCGGGGTTCGCCGGAATGGATTCCCGTTCCCCGGGTACTCCGTTGCTCGACCTGCCCGAGGGCCCCGTGGCCCGATCGGGAGAGGCACCGGGGACGACCCGGCAGGAGCAGGATCCGGCGCGCGAGGGTGCCGGGTCTCTGACGGGCCCGGGGCCGTCGGTGCGCCTGTCCGCCCGGCGGCCCCGCGGCTCCCCGTACGGCGCCGCCGGCGCCGTCCCGCCCCCGCGCGGGCACGCCCGCGGTATGTCGCTGAACTGGGGATTAGGGGCGAGTCGTGCCCCGGGGTTACGCTGGCTGCGTGTCCAATTGCCCCCGGTCCGGGGTGAGCGCGTCATGATCACAGATGAACTCGCCATCGAGATAGCCCGCCTGGCCAGCCTCAACGAGGCCTCCCAGACGGGCGCGCTGAACCGGATGACCGATCTCGCCGTCCGCACCGTCTCCGGGTGCCGGGGGGCGGCGGTGACGTTGTGGGCGGGTTCCGAGCCCGTCCTCGTCGCGACCAGCCACCCCGAGCTGGCCCGCATCGCCGAGAACCAGCACGCGACCGGCGAGGGCCCGGAGTTCGACGCGCTGAACCAGGGCGACCCCGTCCTGGCCGAGGACCTCATGCGTGAGGATCGCTGGCCCGCGTTCACCGTGGACGCCCTGCGCTGCGGCCTGCGCTGCCTGGCCACCGCCGCGCACCGCGAGGCGTCCGTGCTGCTGACCATCACCCTGTACGGCGTCCGCCCCCGAGTCCTCACGCCCGACCGGCTGCCGTTCGCGGCGCTGCTCGCGGCGCAGGGCGGCGCGGCCATGGTCAACGCGGGCCGTTACGACAGCGCGCAGCGCACCGCCAGCCAGCTCCAGGCGGCCGTGGAGACGCGGCCGATCGTGGACCAGGCCAAGGGCATCCTCATGCACGCCCTGGGATGCGACGAGGCCGCGGCGTTCGCCGAACTGCAACGGGTGTCGCAGACCCATCACATCAAGCTCACCGAGGTGGCGCGCCGGCTCGTGGAGGAGCACACTCGGGCAGAGCGCTAAGACTCCCCTGAACCTCCCAGATACCGGGAGGTCATATCATTATTTGCCACTTCGGTGCCATTCGGACAGCGACCACCCCTCGCAGCCTGCCTGGGACCCGCTTAGGAGGCCGCATGAGGGACAACCAGGACGAACGTGTGACCGCTCAGCAGCGGGACCGCGAGGTCCGGGCCCTCCTCGAACGCGTCGCCGCGCTTCGCCAGGCCGCCGGCCTGCCCGACGCGAACCCCGGCCTGCTCTTCGAGGCCGCGCTGGTCGAGCTGGAGCTGGCCGCCGCCAGCCTGGAGGAGACCGTCGAGGTCCGCCAGCGCGGCAGGGGCGGCGGGGAGCGCGGCTCGGGCGACGCCGAGCGCCGCCTGCTCCGCGCGGTCTTCCAGCACGTCCCGGCCCCGGTCGTCGTGCTGGAGCCCGACGGCACCGTCCGCCGCGTCAACAAGGACGCCGCCGACCTGCTCGGCACCGCCCAGGGGTACGCCACGGGCAAGCCGTTCCCGATCTTCCTGGACCTCGGCGCGCGGGCCGCGTTACGCACCCACCTGGCCGCCGCCCTGCGCAACAACGGGGTCCAGCACGCCCGGCTCCGCGTCCTCGGCGTCCCGGACGAGCTCCCCTTCACGTTCAGCCGGGTGGAGATCCCCGGCGAGACCGACCCGGTGATCGTGGCCGTCGCGGGCGTGCGGCCCGGCCGTACGGCGAGCACCGGGCACTCCGCGGAGCCGCAGGAGATCACCGACGTGATCCGGCGCATGGAGCTGCTCTCGACGCTGACCCGGCTGCTGTTCGAGAACGCGGTGGACAGCGAGTTCAACGAGGCCACCGGCCTGCTGCGATGCGCGCGCGTGCTCGCCGAGGACTTCGCGGACTGGGTGATCATCGACGTGGAGCGGCGGGGCGCGCTGCGGCGGCACGCGGTCGCCGGGCGGCTCGACGAGCGGCACGCAGAGGCCGCCGGGCTCGTCCAGGACCTCGACCCGCGCGCCGGGACGCTGCCGCTGCGGGTGTACGCCTCGGACGAGGCCCAGCTCATCCCGCACGTGGACGACGTGGACATCCTGGGCACCGCCGCGGACGGGCGCCCGGTCTCGGCGCTGCTCGGCGCGACCTCGGTGCTCAGCGCGCCGATCTCGGCCGAGGGCGACAGCCTGGGCGCGATCACGCTGGTGCGCTCGTCGGCGGCGTTCCAGCTCGCCGACCTGTGGCTGATGGAACGCGTCGCCGAGCAGCTCGCGCTGCTGATGAAGGCCGAGCGGATGTTCCAGCGGCGCACCGAGGTGGCCCAGGCCCTGCAGTCCAGCCTGCTGCCCAGCCGGCTCGGCGCCTTCCCCGGCGTGGAGTCCGCGGCGTGCTACCAGGCCAGCGCGCGCGGCCTGGACGTGGGCGGCGACTTCTACGACATGTTCCCGGTCGCCGACGAGGGGTTCGGCGCGGTGCTCGGCGACGTCTGCGGCAAGGGCGAGGTGGCCGCGGCCGTGACCGCCACCGCCCGCCACGCCGTACGCGTGCTGAGCCGCAGCCAGCCCAAGCCCGACCAGGTGCTCCACACGGTCAACGAGATCCTGCTCGCCGAGCACGACCGTTTCGTCACCACCATCCTGGTCAGCCTGACCTGGCGCGACCGCGTCCTGCACGCGAGCGTCGCCTCCGCCGGCCACCCGCCGGCGCTCGTCGTGCGGGCGGACGGCGTCGTACGGCGGCTGCGCGGCGGCGGGCTGGCGCTGGGGCTCTTCGACGACGCCGAGGCGGACGTGGAGGAGATCGAGCTGGAGCCCGGGGACACCCTCTTCCTGTACTCCGACGGCGTGCTCGACGCGTGCGTGGAGCTGGGGGACCGGTTCGGGCAGCAACGCCTGGTGGACCAGCTCGCGCGGCACGCCGACGCCCCGGTGGACGAGATGGTGCGGGCCGTGGAGTCGGCGGTGCTCGACTTCTGCCGGCACGACCTGCGCGACGACATCTCCATGCTCGCCCTCCGCGTCGTGGACCCCGACGAGGAAGGTCTGTAGGCCCCCGCGCCCGGCCCGCTCCCGGGGCGAGCGCAGCGCATATCACCACCGGCCTGGGCGTACCGACCGGCCGGTTGTGGGGGATGTCGGGTTACCCCCTGAATCGGCGCTGAATCGGTGGGCTTTTACAAACTTCTCCGGGAACGGGTTTGGCGAAGCTCGCGCCCGGCAATGTTCCTGAGCACCAGTGCCTACGACGCAGGCACACCTTCTTAGGCATGTGCGCATGCCTTGGCCCCGGAGGTGTGTCGTGCGGTCATCCGGCCTCATCGACGTAGCCCGCGACCCGTTCCGGGGCTGTGTCACTCGGCTTCTTCCCTCTTTGACGGACGAGGCCTCCCGTCCCCCCGCCACAGGCGAATACGTGGTGTCCCGTGCCCTGCGCGGAGTGGGTCGGGCCTTGGAGGAGGTACCCGGATGAAGATCGCCATGGTTTCCGTGCAGGCCAGCCCCCTTGCGGGCGCCGCGACGAGCGGTCAGAGCGTCGCCGTGGCCGGCCTGGCCCGCACCCTGGCCCGCATGGAGACCGGACCCCAGAACCCGCACAAGAACAAGGTCGTCGTCTACACCCGCCGCGACGACCCGGACCTGGCCGACAAGGTACGGCTGGCGCGCGGCGTCACCGTCGAGCACGTCCCCGCAGGTCCCCCCAAGGAGATCTCGGTCGAGAGCCAGCTCGACTACATCGCGGAGTTCGGCGAGTGGCTGCGCGCCCGCTGGGCCAAGGACCGGCCCGACGTCGTGCACGCCCACTACTGGCTGAGCGGCCTGGCCGCGCTGGCCGCCGCCCGCGACCTCGACATCCCCATCGTCATGACGTTCCACGCCCTCGGCCGGGTCAAGCGGCGCCACCGCGGCAAGGCTGACCAGGGCCCGCGCGTCGAGCTGGAGACCGCCGTCGCCCGCAGCGTGGACGGCGTGATCGCCAGCAGCAGCGACGAGACGTTCGAGCTGCTCCGCATGGGCGTGCGCCGCAAGGCGATGTCCGTCGTCCCGTTCGGCGTGGACACGGCGGCGTTCACCCCCGAAGGCAAGATCCTCGGCCGCCCGCCGAAGCGCCCCCGGCTGCTCTACCTGGGCCGTCTCGCCGAGGGCAAGGGCGTGGACAAGATCGTGAAGGCGATGTCCCGCGTGCCCGGCGCCGAGCTGCTGATCGCCGGCGGCCCGCCCGCCGACGAGCTGGACCTCGACCCGGACGTGGCGCGGCTGCGCGCCGTCGCCGCCCGGTTCGGCGTCTCCGACCGCGTGATCTTCCACGGCCGCGTCGAGCGCAAGGACGTCCCCGCGCTCATCCGCTCCGCCGACCTGGTGGTCAGCATGCCGGCGTACGAACCGTTCGGCATGGTGACGCTGGAGGCCATGGCCTGTGGCGTGCCCGTGGTCGTGTCCCCGGTCGGCGGCCACCTCGACATCGTCGTGGACGGCGTGACCGGCGTCTTCGTGCCGCAGGACCGCCCCGACCTGCTCGCCCGGCGGCTGCGCGCCCTGCTCGCCGAGCCCACCACCCGCAGCGCGCTCGGCATCGCCGGCACCGACCGCGCCCGGTCCCGGTACGCCTGGGAGCGCGTCGCCGTCGAGACCCTGCGGGCCTACCAGCGGGCGCTGGACGCGCGCCTGCCGGAGACCGAGCCCGAGGTCGAGGAGGACGAGCTGGAGGAGGCCGTCGAGTAACGATGATCGAGACTCCCCCCTCGACCCCCCGCGATCCCGCCAGCCGGGAGACCCCCAAGGAACGGGTGGACCGCGAGACCAGCGAGTTGCTGCAGGGCCTGCGCGTCGCCACCACCGGCGTGCAGGTGCTGTTCGCCTTCCTGCTGACCGTGCCGTTCTCCCAGGGGTTCCGCGGCGTGGACGACCTCGAACGCTGGACCCTCTACACCGCCCTGGTGGCGGCGGCGGTGGCGTCGGTGTGCTTCATCGCCCCCGCCGCCCAGCACCGGGTGCTGTTCCGCAGCGGCGCCAAGGAGCTGCTCCTCCGCCGCTCCAACCAGTTCGGCATCCTGGGCGCGGCCGCGCTCACCGTCGCCATCACCAGCGCCACGTTCTTCGTGGTCCGGGCCTTCCTGGACTCCTGGCTCCCGGCGGTGACCGCCGGGGCGGTGGCCGCGCTGGCGCTGTGGGCGTGGCTGATCCAGCCCCTCATCACGCTCTTCTCCCTGCCCAAGTCGGAGCGCTACCCCAGCGCCACCGCGGACCCGGCCGACGTCCCGGGTACGGCCGGCGCCAGGCCCTCTGGTACGGCTGACGCCGGGCAGGGCGCGGGCCGTACCGGATCGGGCGAGGGCGGCTCAGGCCGTACCGGGGCCGGGGAGGCGGGCTCGGGCCGTACGACCGAAGGAGATCAGGGCAGCAGTCCGGCCAGGGCCTCGCGGAGCTGAGCCGGCTCGGTGAAGCGGAGGCCGCGCATGCCCGTGGCCTCCGCTCCCGCGACGTTCTCGGGGCGGTCGTCGACGAAGACGACGTGGTCGGGGGGTACGCCCAGGGAGGCCGCCGCCGCGCGGTACGCCTCGGGGTCGGGCTTGTTGACCCCGAGCCGGGCGCTGAACAGGCGCGGGTCGAACGGCGACAGCCACTCGATCTGGTCGAGCACGTCGGCGAGCACGTGCGGGGCGTTGGACAGCAGCGCCACGGCGACGTCGGCGGCGACCAGCTCGCGCACGACGCGCAGCGTCTCCTCGTTGGGGTGCAGCCAGCTCCCGACGTCCAGCGCTACCAGCCGCTCGATCTCCACGCCCGTGGGCGCGGGCACTCCGACATGCCCGGCGACCTGCGCCCAGTAGCCCTCCGACGTGATCACCCCGGCGTCGTACTCGGCCCGGTGCCGCCAGTACTCCTCCCAGAAGGCCGCCTCGGCCGCCTCGCCCTCGGCGCCCAGCGCCGCGGCGAGCTTGCGCCTCTCGTCCTCGGGCTGGGGGTGGGAGATCACACATCCGTAGTCGAAGAGAACCCGCATGATCCACCATAGGCACATGACTCGCCCGACGCCGGGAACCGAACCGCCATGAGCTTGAGGAAACGGTTCAGCCGGCTCGACCACCGGATGTTCGACGCGGTGGCCGACGCGCACCTGCCCGGCTTCGACCTCGTCCTCCCCCGGCTCACCAGGGCCGCCGACAACTCGGCCCTGTGGGCGTACGTCGCCTGCGTCCTCGCGGCGACCGGCCGGCCCCGCCTCGCCACCGCCGCCACCCGCGGCCTGCTGGCCATCGCGATCTCCGGCCCCCTGGTCAACATCGCGGGCAAGCGGGCGTTCGGCCGCCGCCGTCCCGCCCTGGACGGCCTCCCCCCGGTGCGCATCCTCCATCGCATCCCCACCTCCCCCTCCTTCCCCTCGGGCCACTCCAGCTCGGCGACCGCCTTCGCCACCGCCGTGGCCATGGACGCCCCCTGGCAGGTCGCCCTCCCCATCGGCGTGACCGCCGCCGCCGTCTGCTTCTCCCGCGTCTACACCGGCGTCCACTACCCCCTCGACGTCCTGGCCGGCGCCACCATCGGCGCCCTGAGCGCCCTGGCCACCCGCCGCGTCCTCCCCACCCCCACCCCAAAGGCAGAACGCGAGCCCAGGGCGGAGCACAAGCCCAAAGCGGAGCCCGGCCCCACGGCGAAGCGCGAGCCCATGGCGGAGCGCGGCCCCATGGCGAAGCGCGCCCCCACGGCGAAGCGCGAGCCCATGGCGGAGCACGGCCCCATGGCGAAGCGCGGCCCCATGGCGAAGCGCGCCCCCACGGCGAAGCGCGAGCCCATGGCGGAGCACGGCCCCATGGCGGAGCACGGCTCAAGGGCAGAGCTCAAGCCCCGGGCAGAGCACGGGCCCGACGCCAGGCACGAGCCCGAGAGGGCAACACACGAGCCCGAGCCAGAGCGAGAGCCCAAGGCCGGACGGAAGCCCACTGCGGGGCGCGAGCCCGCTGCGGGGCGCGAGCCCGAGGAGGCGACACACGAGCCCAAGGCAGGGCGAGGGACCGAAACGGGGCGAGGGACCGGGGCGGGAGCCGGCCAGGGACGGGACGCGCGCCTCTCCCCTCGAACCCACCCCTCCCCCGACTCCACCCCCTCGGCAAGAGGCCCCTCCACCCCCGATTCGCCCGATTCCCCCGGCCTCGACCTCTCGCCGTGATCATGCAGTTTTGAACACACCGTGTGCTCAAAACTGCATGATCACCAAGACAAGAAGCCGGGAGAAGGCCGCTGGGCGGGGTCAGGTCAGGGTCAGGGGGGCGCGGCGGAGGCCGGTCACGACGTTGGAGCCGTTCCACTCCGGGGGGCCGGCGGGGGTGAGGTGGCGGTGGCGGGTGAGGAGTTCTTCCAGGAGGACGCGGATTTCCAGGCGGGCCAGGGCGGCTCCGAGGCAGAAGTGGGGGCCGTGGCCGAAGGCCAGGTGGGGGCGGTCGGCCCGGGTGACGTCGAAGGTGGCGGCGGTGGGGCCGAAGTGGGCCTCGTCGCGGTTGGCGGAGCCGTACAGCAGCATCAGGCGCTCGCCCTCGGCGATCTTCCGGGTGCCGACGGACGTGTCGCGGGTGGCGGTGCGCAGGAAGTGGACGACGGGGGTGGTCCAGCGGAGGATCTCCTCGACCGCGCGGAGCGGGGACGCGCCGTCCCTGAGGAGGCGCCACTGGGCGGGGTGCTCGGCGAGCGCCAGGAGGCCGCCCGCGACGCTGTGGCGGGTGGTCTCGTTGCCCGCGACCAGGAGCTGGATGAGGAACATCAGGAGTTCGACGTCGGTCAGGCGGTCGCCGTCCACCTCCAGACCGGCGAGCAGTGAGATCACGTCGTCGCCGGGGCGCTCGCGGCGGCGGCGGGCGGCGGCGAGGAGTTCGCGCACGGCGTCGTCGCGTGCGGCGGCCTGCTCCTCCTCGGGCAGCGCGGACGCCCCGGGTACGAACGCCTCCGACCAGGCCAGGTAGCGCCGCCACTCGTACCCGGGCAGGCCGAGGAGTTCGCAGATCACCTGCATCGGGAGCGGTGCCGCCAGCGCGTCCACGACGTCCACCGGCTCCCCGCTCGGCATCGCGTCGAGCAGTCCCGCCACGCGCCGCCGTACGGCGGGCTCCAGCCCCCGGGTGATCGCGGGGCGGAACGCGGGGGCGACCAGCGCGCGGTAGCGGGTGTGCGCGGGCGGGTCCGTGTGCATGATCGTCGGCGGCGCGGCGTGCCCGGCGGCCAGGTCCACGAGCAGGATGCCCCGGGCCGAGCAGAAGGTCGCGGGGTCGGACGAGATCGCGTGGACGTCGGAGTATCTGCTGACGGCCGTGAACCCCGGTTCCCCGTCCCAGGTCGCGAACGGCCGCTCCCGGCGCAGCCGGGCGTACGCCTCCCAGGGGTGCCCGTCCCGGAACCCCTCAGCGAGGAACCCCGGAGGCAGGCCGCTCACCGCTGGGCCCCCGGTTTGACCAGGTCGCATGAGGGCAGTGCCTCGCTCGGCGACATCCGCATACCGCCCATTTATCGCAAGCGCTTGCTTGGTTGGCAAGACCCGGAGGGGCCCATCGTGAGCGTCAAGTTCGGATATTTCCTGTCCAGCGAGGAGTTCAGCCCGCGTGAGCTGGTACGGCAGGCCAGGCTCGCCGAGGAGGCCGGCTTCGAGGCACTGTGGATCTCCGACCACTACCACCCGTGGACCGAGGAGCAGGGCGAGAGCGGCTTCGTCTGGGCCACCATCGGCGCGCTGTCCCAGGCCGTCGACCTCCCCATCACCACCGCCGTGACCTGCCCCCTCGTGCGCATCCACCCCGCGATCATCGCCCAGGCGGCCGCCACCTCCCAGGTGCTCGCCGAGGGCCGTTTCCGCCTCGGGGTCGGCACCGGCGAGGCCCTGAACGAGCACGTCACCGGCGCCCGCTGGCCCGGCGCGAGCGAGCGCCTGGAGATGCTGGAGGAGGCCGTCCTGATCATCAAGCGCCTCTTCACCGGCGAGCAGGTCACCCACCGGGGCACGCACTACCGCGTGGAGACCGCCCGGCTCTACACGATCCCCGACACCCCGCCGCCGATCTACATGTCGGCGTTCGGCCCCAAGTCGCTCAAGCTGGCCACGCGCATCGCCGACGGCTACATCAACATCTCCCCCGAGGCCGGCGTGATCGAGAAGTACCGGGAGGCGGGCGGCAAGGGCCCGGCGCTCGGCGGCACCAAGGTCTGCTGGGCCCCGGACGAGCAGACGGGCGCCGAGACGATCCGCCGCATCTGGCCGAACGAGCTGATCCCCGGCGAGGCGGGCCAGATCCTCCCCAATCCCCGCCAGTTCCAGCAGCTCTCGCAGCTCGTCACGGTGGACGAGGTGAGGAAGCAGCGCGCCTGCGGCCCGGACCCCCAGCGCCACTTCGAGGTCCTCAAGCAGTACGTCGACGCGGGGTACGACGAGGTCTACGTCAACCAGATCGGCCCCGACCAGGACGCGTTCTTCGACTTCTACGCCAAGGAGGTCCTCCCCGAACTGCGCCGGCACGCGGAATCCCGCCAGTAGCCGCCCCGGCCGCCCTCCCCGCCCGCTCTACGCCCCGCGCCCCGCGTCGAAAGCAGGGGGTGACCCAGGACGCCGGTCTGCTGAGGCGCCGACGGCGAGGCGCCTAGGGTGGATCCCGTGAAACGGGACAAACTGGTCGGTCTTGCGCGCTCGGCCACCCCTTGGGCCGTCGGGGCGGGCGTCTTCCTGCTGTCCTGGGCGGGGATCGAGGGCTTCATCGGGGTGCCGGTGGAGACGGGCTCGGCGATCGTGGTCACCGTGGCGGGACTCGCCGGCGTGGCCGCCGCGATGGCCCCCCGCCGCGTATGGCCGCTGTTCGCCGTCGCCGCCGTCGGCTGGATCTGGTTCGCCATGTGGCCCGCCGCGCTGCTGGCGTCGTACCACGCGGCGAGCCTGACCAGGCGCGGCCTCGCCGCCTATGTGGCCGGCGCCGTCGCGGCCATGGGCGCGGGCGTCGGCGTCGCCCTCGGGGTCGGCGGGAGCCGCGCGCTCAACACCGCGACCCCGGGGAACGCCGTGACGTTCGCGCTCCTCCTGGTCGGCCTGCCGCTGGCCGTCGGGCTGTGGCTCGGCGCGCGCCGAGCCGCCCTGGCCGCGCTCAGGGACCGGGCCGAGCGCCTGGAACGGGAGCAGGAGGCGCGAACCGAGCGGTCGCGCGCGGAGGAGCGGGCCAGGATCGCGCGCGAGATGCACGACGTGGTCGCCCACAAGATCTCGCTGCTGGTGCTGCACGCCGGGGCGCTGGAGGTCGCCGCGCCCGACCCGGCGACGGCGGACAAGGCGGCGCTGCTCGGCTCGATCGGGCGTGAGGCCCTGACGAACCTGCGGGAGGTCCTCGGCGTCCTGCGCTCGCCGTACCACGCGGCGGTGGCGGAGCTGGCCCCCCAGCCGGTGCTGGGGGACCTCGACCGCCTGCTGGGCCAGTCCCGTACGGCGGGCACGGCCGTGACCAGGCACGACGAGGGGGAGGCGCGCGAACTTCCGCCCCTGGTGCAGCGCACGGCCTACCGCGTCGTCCAGGAGGCGCTGACCAACGTCCACAAGCACGCGGGGAACGCCGACACGCGGGTGACCCTGCGCTACCTGCCCCGGAGCCTGGAGGTGTCGGTGGCGAACGACCCGGCGCGACGGCCGTCCCAGCCGCTGCCCGGCTCGGGCGCCGGCCTGGTGGGGCTGCGGGAACGCGTGGAACTGCTCGGCGGCGAGTTCGAGGCGTCCGCCCGCGGGGACGGCGGGTTCCTGGTCCGCGCCGTCATCCCGCTCGCCCCTGCCGAGGTGGCCGCGTGATCCGGGTCCTGGTCGTCGACGACGAGCTCCTCGTGCGGACCGGCCTGCGGACGATCCTGGAGGCGGCAGGCGACATCGCGGTGACCGGCGAGGCCGGGGACGGCGACGAGGCGGTGTCGGCAGCCACCCGGCTCCGCCCCCACGTCGTGCTCCTCGACGTGCGCATGCCCGGCAGGGACGGTCTCCGCGCCGCCACGGAGATCGCCCGGCTGCCGGACCCACCCAAGGTGATCATACTGACGACCTTCGACCTCGACGACTACGTCCACCGCGCGCTGCGCGCCGGGGCCGTCGGGTTCCTCCTCAAGGACACCCCGCCGCGCGAGATCGCCGCCGCCGTCCGGACCGTGGCCGCCGGGGACGCCATGCTGTCCCCCTCGGTCACCCGGCGCCTGATCGGGACCTTCGTGGAACGCCGTCCCGACCAGTCGGAGCAGGCCCGCGAACGCCTCGGCCTGCTCACCGAGCGCGAGCATGAGGTGATCGTGGCCGTGGGCAGGGGCCTGTCCAACGCCGAGATCGGCCGGGACCTGGCCATGTCCGAGGCGACCGTGAAGGGCCACGTCAGCCGGGTCCTGGCCAAGCTGGGCCTGGCCAACCGGGTCCAGGCCGCCATCCTGGTCCACCACGCGGGCCTCCTGTGAGCGCGGCCGTACGGCCCGCCGGGGTAGGCCCGCGTGCCGTACGACCAGGCGGGCGAAAGCCGTACGGCCCCGGGCGCGGGGCGCGGAGCCGTACGGCGGCGCGGGGTCAGGGCACGAGCTCGACGTCCGGGTGGCGGGGGGACGGCCGGTCGAACAGGGACTGGGGGCGGCCCCGGAGGTGCTGGTCGAAGAAGCCGCCGACGTAGGCCCGCTGCGTGCGCACGGACCGGTCCGGGTCCACCGTCCCGACGAAACCGGAGATCACCTTGTCCGGCATCCCGAACTCATCCCGGAGCTGGGGGAGGATCGACTGGTAGTCGGTGTACGAGGAGTGCTCTCCCGCGGCCATGTACACGTCGCGCCGCCAGCCGGTCGAGCGCTCCCAGAGCGCCTTCCAGTCCGGGGCGAACTTGTGCGTGTGCGGCTGCTGCCTGGCCGTCCCGGCGCCCATGAGCAGGAACGGCCGGTCCAGCCCGCGCTGGGCGACATCGCCGTAGACGCCGTCCGACAGGGCGTAGGCCAGGCTCCCGTCCAGGTTGACCCCGGCGTCGACGCGCTTGTCCGCCAGCATCGTCTCCCCCGCCGTGAACCCGCCCGCGGAGTGCCCGAACATCCCGACCCTGGTCAGGTCGAGCGCCCGTCCCAGTCCCGCGGGCAGCCGGCGGCCCCCGGCGTCGGGGTTGCGCCCCGCGGCCAGGTCACCCAGCCGGTCGAGCACGAACCGCACGTCCCCGACCCGCGCCGCGATCATCTTGCGGTCCCGCTCGACGGTGTCCCCGCCCCGGGGGATCGACTGCGCGGCGACCCGCCCGCCGGGGAACTCCACCGCCGACGCCTCGTAGGTGTGGTCCACCGTCACCACCACGTATCCCCGGCTGGCCAGGTCCTCCACCAGCATGGTCCCCAACTGGCGGCTGTTCCCGCCACCCGGCGAGTAGATCACCACCGGGCGCCGCGCCCCGCCGAGCACCGGGGCCCCCACCCGGGCGTGCGACCTGACGCCCGCGTAATCCACGCGTCCCGCGGGCACCCCCAGCCGCTCCGTGGTCAACTTGTCCAGATATCCCGCCGACGCCGCCGAGAGGTAGGGGGCGGCCCGCTCCCCGCCCGGCCGCGCCGGGTACCACACGCTGACCATCAGCTCCCGGTCCCGCCCCGCCACCCACGGGTCGGGCCTCCCCTGATCGACCAGGTGCATCTCGACCGTCCCCACGCGGTACGGCCCGCCGGGCGCCGGCAACTCCACCCGGAACCCCTCCTGCCGTTCCGTCGCGGCCGAGGCCCCGCCACCGGACGCGGCCACGCCGACCCCAGCCAGGCTCAGCGCCGCGGCGGCCTTCAACACAAGCGATCGACGTGCGAACACAGCGTCCTCCTCGAACCGTCACGTGACGGCCTGTCCGTCACACACCGACCGTAGGGACCCGGCCCATCAGCGCGAATCCCCCGATCGTCGCAAGCCCCCCGCCACTTTCGTAGCGACGCGCCCCCCGCGCCCGCTCCCTTCCACCCCGAAGCCACCCACGGCCCGAGCCACACCACCCCCAGGCTCCGCCGGGAGCGCGGGCGGTGGCGGGTCATGGGGGTGGGACGGAGTCGAGGGCGGAGGGCCAGGGGAGGATGGTGAGGGAGGGCCATTCGCGGCGCCAGCGGGCGGCCTTGGCGGCGTAGACCTCGGCCGGGGCCAGGACGGGGTTCGGGCGCACCACCAGGTTGAAGATGTCCGAGAGGCCGTGCGGCGCGTAGACGCGCCAGTGGTCACCGGGCGAAAGGCGCACACCGAGGCAGCAGGTGGTGACGGCGAAGGAGTCGATGGCGGCCTCGGTCGAGACGTGCGGCGGGCAGGGGACGCCGAAGCGCTGTTCGTACCAGAGGTGGACCCGGGCCTGGTTGCGGATCTCGACCTCGGCGCCGAGGTCGGCGAAGGCGTCGCGGCCCCTGCGGATCACGGCGTCCTCGGCCTCCCAGGACGGGTCCCCGGCGTCGAAGTAGAACAGGTCGTAGTCCTTGATGCCCTGGGCGGGAGGGCGGCCGGTGACGACGTTCCAGACGGTCTGCACCAGGCAGCCGCTGGTGAGGTACCAGCCGGGCAGGTTCAGCTCGGCGGCGCGGCGCAGGACGCGGGTGAGGGTCTCGTTGCGGAGGAGGGTGCGGCGGAGGGCGGTGAGCTGCTCGTCGAGAGGGAGGTGGGCGATCATCGGCTTTCCGTACGGCGGGGCGGGGGCTGAAGGAGACCGGCCACCAGGGCCCGGAGGGCCAGGTCGAAGAGGTGGTCGGGATCCGGGGGGCGGGCCAGTTCCCGGGCCAGGGCGCGGTCGACGCCGAACTCGTCGGCGTCGCGCCACAGGTCCGCGGCGGTGGGGTGCTGGTGCGGGCTCTGCTGGACGGCGCGCTCCAGGAGGACGTGACCCACGACGTGGTGCAGGATCGCGCGGACCACGTGGGCGGCGCGCCGGCCGGTGAGCCCGGCGGCGGCGACCTCGCGGGCCAGGGCCCGCTCGGCGGGGAGCATCATGAGGGCGGTGCGGCCGTGCTCGTAGACCAGGGCGATCACGTGCGGGTGCTCGTGGATCCGGCGGCGCAGGGACCTGGCCACGGAGACGATGCGGCGGGCCGGGGTGCGGCCCTCGGGGGCTATGTCGCCGAGGTCGCGCATGACGCGGTCCACGAGCTGGGCCACCAGGGCCTCGCGGTTGCCCACGTGCCAGTAGATGGCGGTGACGGCCACCCCGAGGTCGGCGGCGAGCTTGCGCATGCTCAGCGATTCGAGCCCCTGCCGCTCCACGATGGCCATCGCGGCGTCGAGGACGGCCTCGCGGGTCAGGCTTCCCATGGGGGCATTTTGGGCCTTGAAATCGGCGACGGAAATGTAACGGTGTTACAGAGCCTAGCCGCAGGAGGCCGCCATGCGAATCCGCTACGGACCCCGCACGCCCGAGGAACTCGAAGCCGCGCGCAAGGCCAAGGCCCAGATCCCCGGCATCTGGTCGGTCGGGCTGATCGCGGTGTGGGAGACCGACCCGGACGCCGTCGCTCAGGTGCTCCCCCCGCCCCTGGAGCCCGCGGACCGGCCGCTGGTCCGCGCCACGATCAGCCGCGTGGACCTGCCCGGCGGCCACGAGCTGGGCGCGGGCTCGATCGCCGTCCGCGCCCGGCACGGCTCCGAGGAGGGCGACTATCCGCTGGTCATGCCGATGTCCACCGAACGGGCGCTGATCGGCGGGCGGGAGGTGTACGGCGAGCCCAAGAAGCTGGCCGACCTGCGGCTCGACCGGCACGGCGACGCCGTGATCGGCACCGTCACCCGGCACGGGATCACGTTCGCGGAGATCCGGGGCACGGTCACCGGAGACCTGCCGGTGCCGGAGCCGCGCGGCAAGCTGGACTTCTACTTCAAGTTCCTGCCCGCCCCCGACGGAGACGGCTTCGACGCCGACCCCGCGCTCGTCCACTGCCTGCGCGAGGAGCGCACGCGCGCGCTGCACCGGGTGGAGGGCGAGGTCGTCCTGCGCGAGTCGGAGTATGACCCGGTGGCCGACCTGCCCGTGCGCCGCCTCGTCGAGATCACCCTCGGCGAGCGCGCCACGACGCAGTCCGGGCGGATCGTGCGGCGCGTGCCGGCGGACTGGCTCAGGCCGTACGTCCACCAGCGCTACGACGACCCGATGCAGGCCCTCGATGCGTGACCTCGCCGGCCGCGTCGCCGTGGTCACGGGCGCGGCGAGCGGGATCGGGCGGGCCATGTGCGAGCGGTTCCTCGCGGAGGGCATGCGGGTCGTGCTCGCCGACGTCGAGGAGAAGGCCCTGGCCGAGACCGCCGGAGAGCTCGCCGGGACCACCGCTCCGCCCGCCTCCGGGAATCCCCTCGAACGGGTCGGGGCCGGGGGCGACGTGGCCGCCGTGGTGACGGACGTGGCGGACGCCGGGGCCGTGCGGCGGCTCGCGGACGTGGCGTACGAGCGGTTCGGGGCGGTGCACGTGCTCTGCAACAACGCCGGGATCGGGCCCGCGGGCGGCGGCGCGATGTGGGAGATCGAGCCCGGGGACTGGGAGTGGGCCTGGGCGGTGAACGTGCGCGGGGTGATCAACGGGATCAACGCGTTCGTCCCGCGCATGCTGGCCTCCGGCGAGCCGGGGCACATCGTCAACACCTCCTCGGGGAACGGCGGGGTCGCGCCCCTGCCTGGGCAGCCTGTCTACGCGACGACGAAGGCGGCCGTCGTCACGCTGACCGAGTGTCTGTACGGGCAGCTCGCCGGGACCGGCGTCACCGCGTCCGTGCTCTTCCCCGGGCCGCACATGCTCAGGACCGGGATCTGGACGGCGGAGCGGAACCGGCCGCGGGAGTTCGCCGGGGCGGCGCCCCGGCGCGTGCGCTCCGTCGAGGAGATCGAGGAGGCGATGCGCGCCGCCGGGATCGAGCCGCGGTTCACGCCGGTGGAGGAGGTCGCGGACCACGTCGTGCGCGCGATCCGGGACGAGAGGTTCTGGATCCTGCCCGAGTCCCCGCGCACCGACGCGACGGTGCGGGCGCGGGCCGAGAGCATGCTCGCCCGGTCCGACCCGGGCTACCTGTCCCCGCCCCTGTGAGGAGTGACTGATGGACCCCTACGTCATCGTCTCCGCGGACACCCACGCGGGGCTGCCCACGCCGGAGTATCGCGGCTACCTGGAGAGCCGCTACCACGCGGCGTTCGACGAGTTCCTGGCGCGGCTCGACGCGGCGGCCGAGGCGCGCCGGCGGCTGGGGCTCCAGAACCAGGAGTTCGCGGAGGAGTGGTTCGAGGAGCACGAGGAGGAGCTGCGCGCGGGCTGGGACGCCGCCCGGCGGGACGACGAGCTGGACAAGGACGGCGTCGCCGCCGAGGTGATCTTCCCGGACGCGGACGCGGTGTCGGCGACCACGGCGGCGCCGTTCGGAGCGGGGCTGGGGATGGTCGGCGCGGACCTGGACCCCGAACTGGCGCTCGCCGGAGCCCGCGCCCACAACCGCTGGCTGGCCGAGCTGTGCCGGTCGTCCCCCGCGCGGCGTCGCGGGGTGATCGTGGCTCCCATCGCGGGGGACGTCGAGGCGGCGGTCGCCGAGATCCGCCGGGCCCACGAGGACGGGCTGCGCGGCGGCATCATGATCCCGTCGATGTGGGGCGAGGGGCGCGCGCCGTACCACAGCGGGGAGTACGACCCCGTGTGGCGCGTGTGCGAGGAGCTGGACCTCGTCGTGCACACGCACTCGGGGGCGGCCCCGCGCCAGGAGCTGGGCACCTACCTCGGCCTCTACACGACGGAGGTGGTGTGGTGGTCGGCGCGGCCGCTGTGGTTCCTCATCTGGTCGGGGGTCTTCGAGAGGTTCCCCCGGCTGAGGTTCGCCGTCACCGAGTGCGGCGCCTGGTGGGTGGGCAACCTGCTCTGGCAGATGGACGTGGCCTACGACCGCGAGCACGGCACGCGCAAGCTCGGGTCGTTCGGCCTGACGCGCCGGCCGTCGGAGTATTTCGACTCCAACTGCTTCATCGGCGCCTCCACCCCGCGCCGCCGCGAGCTGTCCCACCGCTACGAGATCGGCGTCGGCAACCTCATGTGGGGCAACGACTTCCCCCACCCCGAGGGCACCTGGCCCCACACCAGGCCCTGGCTCGCGCACGCCTTCGGGGACATCCCCGTCGCCGAGACCCGCCTGATGCTCGGCGAGACGGCCATCGGGGTGTACGGCTTCCGGCGCGAGGAGCTGGAGCCCGTCGCCGCGCGCATCGCCCCCACGCCGGAGGACCTCGGCCAGACCGAGGAGGGCGCGGACGTCTGGAAACCCGCGAGGGAGGCCGGGCGCCACTGGCTCGCCGGCGCCGACGTGCCCGCCGTCGTGGGCGCGGCCCGGCGGCGGTGATGCTCCGGGGATCCACGGCGGCCGGGACCCGGCGCCGAACGGGATGCGGGACCCGGACCTCGCGTCGCGCCAGAGGCGGGACGCGGGCCCGGCATCACGCGGAAGACGGAGCCTGGACCCGGCGTCGCGCGAGAGGCGGGACGCGGACCCGGCGCCGCGCGGAAGACGGGGCGGCACGCCGTACCGGAGAGGCGGGAGGAGAGGGGACATGGGACACCTCCGGGATGAGGGACCTCCACGATGTCCCCGGGCGGCCCGCGCCCTCCGCGCCGAACCGGGTTCTGTGGACAACGCCCCGCCTGTGGACAACGGCGGCCGTGACGGAGGAGGGACGCGATGAGTGAGCGGTACACGGTGATCTCGGCGGACTGTCACGCCGGGGCGGACCTGCTGGACTACCGGCCGTACCTGGAGAAGAAGTACCTGGACGAGTTCGACGCCTGGGCCAGGGCGTACGTGAACCCGTTCGCGGATCTCGCGGCCGAGGACGCGGCGCGGAACTGGGACAGCGACCGGCGCCTCGCCGAGCTGGCGGCCGACGGGATCGTGGCGGAGGTGGTCTACCCCAACACCGTGCCGCCGTTCTTCCCCTCGGGCTCGCTGACCGCCGGGCCGCCGTCCCAGGCGGACTATGAGCTGCGGTGGGCCGGGTTGCGGGCGCACAACCGCTGGCTCGCGGACTTCTGCGCGCGGGCGCCCGGGCGCCGGGCCGGGGTCGCGCAGATCATGCTCAACGTGCCCGAGGACGCGGCAGACGAGATCCGGCGGGTGCGCGAGGCGGGGCTGACCGGCGGCGTCCTCGTGCCCGGGGTCCCGCCGGGCGCTCCCGTCCCGGCGCTGCACTCCCCGGTCTACGAGCCGATCTGGGCGGCGTGCGAGGAGTACGACGTGCCGGTCAACCACCACGGCGGGTCGGGCGCGCCGGGGCTGGAGCCGGACCCCGCGGCCCTGGCGGTGTTCATCGTCGAGGTCGCGTGGTACTCCCACCGCGCCCTGTGGCACCTGATCTTCGGTGGCGTGTTCGAACGGCATCCGCGGCTGCGGTTCGTGCTCAGCGAGCAGGGCGCGGACTGGATCCCCGGCGTGCTCGACACCCTCGACTACTTCTACGCGCGCTATCGCGGCGACCCGTCCACGGCGGAGGCCAAGTTCGGCGGGCCGGCGGCGGAGCGGCTGTCGCTCACGCCGTCGGAGTACTTCGCGCGCAACTGCTGGGTCGGGGCGACGTTCATGAAGCCCAACGAGACGCCGCTACGGCACCGGATCGGCGTCGACAAGATCATGTGGGGCAGCGACTACCCGCACGACGAGGGGACTCATCCGTACTCCCGGGAGGCCCTGCGCCGGTCGTACGCGGACGTGGACCCGGCGGAGAACCGCGCCATGTTCGCCGGGAACGCGGCCGCGGTCTACGGCTTCGACCTGGCGGCGCTGCGGCCGGTCGCGGAACGGCACGGCCCGGCGGTCGAGGAGATCGCCGAGCCGCTGACCGCCGTTCCCGAGGGCGCGACGAGCCCGGTGTTCGCACCGGAGATCATCCGCAGGGCGTGGTGAACGGGCACGATCGAGTGCGGAGAAGGCCGGAGGCGGCTTTTCTCCACACTCGGTCCTGCCCCTCCCCCTATGGGAGGCGACTCACTTCTGGTGGGGTTCGTCCACGATCGGGGTGACCACCACGGTGGAGGACACGTCGTGCAGCGGACGGTCGTGCGGCGAGCCGTCGTGGTCGCCCGCGTCCAGCGGCTCGTTCGGCGCGCCGTTCGCCTCGGCGTCCGCCCGCTCGCCCGCGCCCGGGCCGCCAGGACCGCCCGCACCGCCCTGGGCACCCGGGCCGCCGACACCGCCAGGACCGCCGACACCGCCTGGACCGCCCTGGGCACCGGGGCCACCGGGGCCACCGGGGCCACCGGGGCCACCGGGGCCACCGGGGCCACCGGGACCGCCTGGGCGACCGGGACCGCCCGGACCGCCCGGACCGCCGGGACCCTCCGTACGGGCGTCGCCGCGGCCCTCGGCTCCCGAGCCCTCGGGACGGCCGCCCGCGGGGTCACGCTCCGGCCGGCCACCGGGCCCGTCCTGGTCGTCCGCTCCGGGGCGGGGCACCGGGATGGCGGCCGGGGGAGTCCCCATCGGCGCGGCGATCGCGCCCGGCTGCGACACCGGCGGCAGCGGCGCCGGACCGCCCGAGGGAGGCGCCGGCGGGGCGATCGGCCGCCGCTCCTCGTAGTCCAGCCTCAGCGGCCCGGCGGCGCGCTCGCGCTCCAGCATGCTCGACAGCAGCGAGCTGATCTCCGCGAGCCGCCCCATCGCGTCGTTGTGCGTCTCGGTCAGCGCGGTCACCCGCCGCCCCACGGTCTCGTCCAGCGCGGCGGCGCGCTGCTCGGCGGCGTTCAGGGCGTTCTCGGCCTTCGTGCGGGCGTTGCGCAGCGTGGACTCGGCCTCCGCGCGGGCGTTGCCCAGCGTCTCGTCCGCCTCGCGGCGGGCGGCGCTCACGGCCTCCTCGGCCTCGGTCCCGGCCTGCGCGAGCATCCGCTCGGCCGCGTCGGTGGCCTCGGCGACCCGGCGCTCGGCCTCCTTCTGCGCGGCCATCAGGATCTTGTCGGCCTGCTCGCGGGCGGCCGCCACCAGGTGCTCGGCGTGGGAGTTCGCCTCGTCGCGCAGCTTGGCCACCTCGGCCTCGGCGGCCTCGCGTTTGGCCGCGGCCTCCTCCTCGCCGAGCTTCAGTATCTGACTCAGCCGCTGGCCGAGCTCGTCGTAGTCCTGCGGGGCCTCGGCGAGCCGCTTGCGGGTCTCGGTCAGCTCCCGCCCGCGCTGCTCGGCCTGCTCGATCGTGCGCGCCAGCCGCTCTTCGAGCTCGCGGATCTGGTTGCGGGTTCGCATGATGTAGTCATCGACCTGACGACGGCTGTAGCCGCGCATGACGACCTCGAAGGAGTCCTCGCGCATCAGGTCGGAAAGGGTCTCTGGCTGGTTGTTCATATGGTTCTGCCTGGGGGGTAGAAGGAGCGTTCGACACGTCGATGACGACTCTCGTGCCATCCATCTTCATCCGCAACCGGAACGCGGCACTGCTTGAGGGAAAAGTCGGGCACGTAAGCACCCCCCTCGCCCCAAGCCCGACCTGCCCCATCATCCCCCATCCCCTATGCCGCCAAACGCCCGCTACGCCCCACCCCGCCCTCCTCCGGCCCCCTCTCCGGCCCCGCCCATCCCCTCCCGCGACCCGTCCCCGCGCTCCCCGATCGTCGCCTCCGGGACGGGGTGCGCGAGGGCGTTCGGGGCGGCGGGCGGTAGCCGTACGATGACGTGGTGGTTTGGGGTGGCTTCGACCCGTTCACCACGGCGGAGAGCGACACGCACGCGATGGTCGCGGCGCCGTGGTGGCCCGGAGCGCCTCCGGAGATGCGGCGGCGGGCCGTGGAGCAGCGCGTCCTCGCCCTGCCCGACGGGAGCCTGTGGCTGTTCGGCGCGCTGGCGCGGTGGTACCGCTGCCACCCGTACGACGGCGGCTGGTACCTCTGCCCGCCCCCGGCCTCGGCCGCGACACGGGCCTCGGCGGGCCCGGCGCGGCGGCGGATCCCGCAGATCCCGATGCTGATCGTCCCCACCGGCCCGGACTTCGCCTACGACCGGGGCTCCCACCTCGGGTTCGTCGGCCCGGACGTGCCCGGCCCGCTCACCGACCGCGTGCGCGCGCTCCTCGTCGCGAACGCCCGCGACGAGCACGACGACCGGCCGCTCTCCTGGCCGATCTTCGCCCCCGGCACGCCCAGCTCGGTCGCCGCGATCTGGGCGACGATCATGTGGTGCTCGTACTCACCGGTGTTCGACGGCAACGAGGTGCTGCTGTCGATGTTCGGCGAGTTCCTCGACAAGCCGCTGCCCGGCGACGAGTGGGTGCGCTGGCTGCCGCCGTTCCCCCTGGCCACGCTCGTCGCGCTGTACGCCGAGCGGGTGCGCGCCGGCCGCACCGAGACCGGGCTGAGGCTGGTCTCCCTGGTGACCGAGACCGCGGCGACGCTGCGCGCCGACCCCAGGTTCGGGCCGCGGGCGGAGGCGCTGCTGGCGATGGCCGGGCCGGTGCTCGCGCGGCCCGACCTGGACTACGCGTGGATCCCGCACGGGGACGCGGCGGTGGCGCACGCGTGGCTGGCGCGATGCCCGCCGCACCTGGCCCCGGCGACGCTGGCCGAGACCGCGCCGGGCGAGCACTTCCGGCACACGCTCTACGACTTCGCCCGCTCCCTGGCGTACGTCGACGCGGACCGCCCGGGGGGCGTCGAGCCGCGGGTGATCGCCGCCACGCTCGTCGCCGCCGACGTCGCGGCGACCCGCCCCGACCTGGCCGGGCAGATCGCGATGTGGCTGGACCCCGAGCTGGCCCCGGTGCTCAACGAGGTCGTACGGCAGCCGCGGCATCCGCTGCGGGGGTACTGGCCGTCCGAGGACGGGCTGCCCGCGTGGGTGCGGCCCCCGGACGCCGGGGTGGCCGCGGGCGTGCTGGGCGCGGGATACGCCGCCGACCTGGCCTGGTGCCGGCTGACGGGCGCGAGCGTGCCGGCCACCGGGTTCCCCACGCCCTGCGGCCTCATTCATCAATTGACCCAAGAGCCCGACAAAGATCTGAACGCCACGTCAAGCCCACACGATCTCTTTGACAACTAGCGATCTTTTCTGTGTCAGGCTCGCGCTTTCACTGAATTGTGATCTCGAAATGGGGGAAACCCCTTCCGAGGGTCATCTCGAATGGTCCCGATGGGCCATGTCGGCTATGCCCTCGCCGACGTAACCTCGAACGTGGGTGTGGGTTGCGGAAGGAGAGGACGACGCGGTGGGACACCAGGACCTCGACTCGCGCGTCCACGACCGTGTCGCACTGGAGGAGATCTCGCTCTACGCCGAGGTTCTCAGCGCCGTCGCGATCAGTGAGCGGCCGCTGACCTTGGAGGAGCTGGACCAGGCGCTCGGTCTGCGGTCGTCGGCGGGTCATTAATGACCAGATGACTAGTCCGGGGCTAGTCAGCGCTAGCCCCGGACCCGGTTCCCGCCATTCTCTCCGCCCGGCGAATCACCGGGAAATGCGCCCGGGGGAAACCCCCGGTTATTCAGGTGCCCCGGCGACCTCAGGCGACGCCGTATCCCGCCTCGTCGATCGCCGCGCGCACCAGGCCGTCGTCCAGGTCCTCGCCCCGCACGGTCACCCGCTTGGCGTCCACGTCCACGTCCACCGAGGAGACGCCGGGCACCTTGCCGACCTCCCCGCTGATCGCCGCCACGCAGTGCCCGCAACTGATCTCGGGCACGGCGTACACAAGCTCGGTCATTCGCTCGTCCTAGGTCTCGGTCCGCGGTCAGGAGCGGACGAGCCTGGCGATGGCCGCGGAGGCCTCCTTGACCTTCTCGTCCGCGTTCGGGCCGCCGGAGTTGACCGCGTCGGCCACGCAGTGCCCGATGTGGTCCTCCAGCAGTCCCAGCGCGCACGACTGTAGCGCCCTGGTCACGGCGGAGACCTGGGTCAGGATGTCGATGCAGTAAACGTCCTCTTCGACCATGCGCTGGAGCCCGCGGACCTGCCCCTCGATCCGCCGCAGCCGGGCGATGTACGCCTGCTTGTCCCCGCTGTATCCGTGCATGCCCTCACGCTACCCGCTCAGGGTATGGACCGCCCATCATCACGCCCCGCCGTCCGCGAGCCGTACGGCGGGCCTGCCCGCCCTCATCCCGTACGGCGGACGCCCGGGGCTCACGCCGTACGGCGGGCGCGAAGGCGGCCGGGGGCGGACGGGCGCGCCGCGCGGGGGCGCTCAGGCGGGGACGCGGGAGCCGGCGAGGAGCGCGTCCCAGCGGGGGCCGATCCGCTCGATGTCGTAGTCGGCGGCCGAGACCAGGGCGTTGGCGGCGAGCTTGCGGCGGAGTTCGCCGTCCTCCATGAGGCGGCGGAGCGCGGCGGCGTAGGCGGGCACCCCGTCGTCGTCGCCGTCGGACGGCACGAGCACGCCGTTGTGCCCGGACTGGACGATCTCACGCGGCCCCCGGGGGCAGTCGAAGCTGATCACCGGCACGCCGCAGCCGAACGCCTCGGCCACGGTCATCCCGAACCCCTCGAACCGCGAGGTCAGCGCCACCAGCGAGGCCTTGGCGAACTCCCCCTCGACGTCCGCCGTGCGGCCCATGAACAGCACGTGGTTGTGCAGGTCCAGCTCATGGACCAGCCTCCGCAGCGCCTCCTCCTCCGGGCCCGAGCCGTACAACCGCAGCCGCCAGTCCGGGAACGCCGCGACGACCTGCCCGAACGCGCGGATCAGCCGGTCATAGGACTTGACGGCCACGAAGCGCCCGGCGGCGGCGATCACCCGGTTGTCCATGCGGGAGCGGGGCAGGTCGGCCATGACCAGCGCGTTGGGAATGCGGTGGACGGCCGGCCCCCGGGGGAGGGCCTTGGCGTAGTCCGCGCGGTCGGCCTCGGTGAGCACGACCAGCGCGTCCAGCCGCGGATACGTGCGCAGCATCGCCTGGTGCAGGGCCGGCCGGTGCGCCCCGAAGTGGAGGTGCTCCATCCCGATCCGGGTCACCCGCCGGGGCGCGTGGCGGGCGGCGAGCAGGTTGAGCCCGGGCCGCGTGGTGATCAGGACGTCGGACCCGAGCGTGCGGAGATACCGCCACAGCGCCGCGTCCGAGCGCAGGGTGTAGGCCCCGCGGCCGCGGTCGCCGCGGGGGAACAGCAGGCTGGACCGCCCGGCCAGCGCCCGCGCGAGCGGACCGGCCCTGGCGCCCTCCCGCGTGTCCACGAGCCAGCGCATCCGGACCTTCGGATCGACCGGGAAGAACTCCTTGTCGCGGTGCCGGTTGACGCTCACGACCTCGACCTCGTGCTCGCGCGCGAGGTAGGACGCCAGCGTGAGCGTGGTCCTGATCGTGCCGCCCATGCCGTACGCGGTGGTGATGAGCAGGGAGATCCTCACCCGGCTCCCCGTTCCGCGCCGATCCACAGTTCCTCGCGTTCGTCGTAGAAGAACCGCAGCGGCACCCCGTCCACGACGGCCGGCGGATACCGCAGCCGCCTCCGCTTCCCCGGCACGTCGTCGAGGCGCGCGCCCAGCCGCAGGTCGCCGGGCAGGTCCTCGACGCGGAGTGAGAGCGGGAGGTCCCCCCGCAGCGCGTGCTCGATCAGGTCCACGAGCGACACGGCCGCGTGGAACCGCACGCCCTCCACGGTCGCCGGGACCTCCTTGGCGTCCAGCAGCAACGCGGCGTCGCGCCGTACCGCGCCGGGGGTCAGGCCGGTGAAGACGAGCAGGCCGGTGACCTCGAAGCGGCCCTCGCGCAGCCACACGGCCCGGACGTCCACGGCGGGGGTGGCCTCGCGCACGCGAAGGGCCAGATGGCCGCCCTGCGTGCGGTAGGCGAGGAAGCTGATCTCGCGCGGCCGGAGGGCGTAGACGTCGAGGGCGTCGAGGGAGAACCCGGGGTCCACGCTGCGGATCTTGGTCTCGTCCTCGCCGGCGCGCAGGTAGGCGTCCCACAGGCCGGGGCGCAGCGCGAGCGGGTGGAGCTCGACCTCGGCGCTGGCGGAGGGCAGCGGAGCCGCGCGGTCGTCCCCTTGCCGGCGGTGGCGGAGCACGAGCGTGCTGCCCTCGGGCACCGGGGCGGGCGCGCGCAGGTCGAGCGAGAGCACGTCGGCGGGTCCGACCTCGGCTTTCGTCACGACGGCGCGCAAGGACGGCCCCCCCATCTCCCCGTACCGCGATCTCTCAACGTTCAGGCTATCGTGATTTTCCCGTTATGTGGAGAAGAACACCGACAGGCCCGGATCATGAGAAACCCGCCCCCGCGCGGATCGCGCGAGGGCGGGCGGGGACGTGCGGGATCAGGCCTCGGCGCTCTCCTTGACCTGCTCGCCCTTGACCGAGCGGATCAGGAGCTGGGCCACGTCCACGACCTCCAGGGTCTCCTTGGCCTCGCCGGCGTTCTTCTTCTCGTTGATGGCGTCGCCCAGCATCACCAGGCAGAACGGGCAGGCGGTGGAGACGGTGTCGGGGTTGGTGGTCAGCGCCTCGTCCACGCGCTCGGTGTTGATGCGCTTGCCGATGCGCTCCTCCATCCACATGCGCGCGCCGCCGGCGCCGCAGCAGAAGCCCCGCTCCTTGTGGCGGTGCATCTCCTGGGTCTTGACGCCGGGCACCTTGTCCATGATCGCCCGGGGCGGCGTGTAGACCTTGTTGTGGCGGCCGAGGAAGCACGGGTCGTGGTAGGTGATGTTCTCCTCGATCGGGGTGACCGGGGTGAGCCTGCCCTCGTCCACGAGCTTGGCCAGGAGCTGGCTGTGGTGGATGACCTCGTACTTCCCGCCCAGGTCGGGGTACTCGTTGGCCAGCGTGTTGAAGCAGTGCGGGCAGCTCGCCACGATCTTCTTGACGCCCGCGTCGTTCAGCGTCTCGATGTTCTGCTGGGCGAGCATGTTGTAGACGAACTCCATGCCCAGGCGGCGGGCCGGATCGCCGGAGCACGCCTCCATCGGGCCGAGCACGCCGAACTTCACGCCCGCGATGTGCAGCAGCTCCGCGATGGCCTTGGTGGTCTTCTTGGCCCGGTCCTCCAGCGCGCCGGCGCAGCCGACCCAGAAGAGGTACTCCATGTCCTCGGGGGCCTTCTCGTCGATGATCGGGACCTCGAAGTCGAGCTCCTCGATCCACTCGGCGCGCTTGTCCTCGGGCAGGCCCCAGGGGTTGCCGCGGTTCTCCAGGTTCTTGAGCATCACGCCCGCCTCGGACGGGAAGCTCGACTCGATCATGACCTGGTAGCGCCGCATGTCCAGGATGTGATCGATGTGCTCGATGTCCACCGGGCACTGCTCGACGCACGCGCCGCAGTTGGTGCAGGACCAGAGGACGTCCGGGTGGATGACGCCGTCCTCGCCGACGAGCGGCTTGTTGACCTCGGCCAGCACGTTCTCCGGGAGCTTCTCGCGCTCCTCCTCACTGGCCAGGAGGTACGGCGCCTTCGCGAACGCGTGGTCGCGCAGGTCGAGGATGAGCATCTTCGGCGAGAGCGGCTTGTCGGTGTTCCACGCGGGGCACTGCGACTGGCAGCGGCCGCACTCGGTGCAGGTGGAGAAGTCGAGGAAGCCCTTCCAGGTGAAGTCCTCGATCTTGCCGCGGCCGAAGAGGTCCTCGTCCGGGTCGGCCTCCTCGAAGTCCAGCGGCTTGCCGTTGCTCATCATCTGGGGCGCGGCGCCCAGGCCGTTCGGGCGGCGGCCGAAGGCCACGTTGAGGGGGGCCAGGAAGATGTGCAGGTGCTTGCTGTAGACGACGATGACCGAGAAGGCGAGCATCACGCCGATGTGCAGCAGCAGGCCGACGTGCTCGATGATCTCGTTCGTCCCGTGGCCGAGCGGCTTGAGCAGCTCGCCGACCGCGTGGGAGCCGAAGGCGGCCCAGCCGTACGGGAAGTTGCCGGTGGCCACGGCCGCGCCCCGGAACAGGAACATCGTCCAGAGCACGTTGAAGATCATGAACAGGATCAGCCACGCGCCGCCCAGGTGGGAGCCGGAGAAGCGGGACTTGCGGCCCTGGGTCTTGGGGGAGTTCTTGATGCGGATGACCGTGAACGCGGCGAGGCCGAGCAGCGCGGCGACCGCGATGAAGTCCTGGAGGAACCCGAGCACGCCCCAGGTCCCGACGAGCGGGATGTGCCACTTGGGGTCCCGCGAGATCAGGATGCCGTACGCCTCGAGGTAGACGGTCAGCAGGATGAAGAACGCCCACATGACGAAGAAGTGGGCGACGCCCGGGCCGGTCCACTTCAGCAGCTTCTTCTGCCCGAAGACCTCGGTGAGCTGGGCCTTGATCTCGGCGCCGATGTTCTTCTTGGCGTACTCGATGCGATCCGGAGCCGGCTGGCCGCTGGTGGCCAGTTTGTACAACCAGAAGGCGCGACGGCCGGCGATCGCCAGGGCGATCACGGTCGCGACGAGCCCGATGATCATTACAACGGTCACGGGGGTCCTCTCCCGGGTGCGGCGTTGGCTGCCAGCGTACGACCGCCGGTCATCCACGTGTACACGAGGTTCCTCCTCGTGTCGCGACCGATACTACCGAGCGGTAGCTACGGAACATACCGGCATGCCGCGTGGCCCTCGCCACTTTGTCAAATCATGCGTTCCACCAGGGACAACAGGTCGCTCTCCAGTCGTTCGGGGGTGGTCTCGGCGAGCATCGCCCGCACGTGCTCGGCTCCCAGCGAGGCCAGCAGCGCGTGCGCGTCGAACCCCGCACCCCGCGCGCCGTCGCCCTCCCCTTCCGCACGGCTCGCGTCCCCTTCCGTACGGCTCGCGCCCGGCGCGCCGGCGGAGCGGGCCTCGGCCAGCAGGAGCTGGACGTGGCGGTGCCAGAAGCGGTACGCGCCGATGCGGTAGCGCGCCCCCGGCGAGGCGGTCTCCGACGTGTGCACCAGATCGAGGTGCCCGAGCAGGTACCGCAGGTACGCGGACACGAAGGCGCGCAACCGCGCGTCCGCGGGGGCCCCGGGGCCCAGGGGCGGCGGGCCGCTCAGGATCGCGGCCTGGAGTTCGCGTTCGCGCTCGTCGAGGAGGGCGGCGGCGAGGCCCGCGCGGTCCCCGAAGCGGCGGAACAGCGTCCCCTTCCCGACCTCGGCGGCCCTGGCGACGGCGTCCATCGACACCTCGTCCACGCCGTGCTCGGCGAACAGCCGGGCGGCGGCGTCGAGGATGCGCCGGCGGTTGCGGGCGGCGTCGGCCCGCTCGGGCGGCGGGGCGCCGTGGGCGAGCAGGCGGAGCTCCCGCGTTGACGAAGCGGACTGTGGTCCGTTATGTTCCTCCATAGCGATACGGACTATAGTCCGGTTACTCCCAGGAGGTCCAGTGACCACTCTCATCAGCCGCGACGAGCTCAAGAAGGCGATCGACGCGGGCGAGATCACCGTGGTGGACGCCCTCGGCGGCTCCTACTACGAGCAGCAGCACCTCCCCGGCGCGATCGCCTTGGTGGAGGCGGACGTGGACGCGCTCGCGCCCACCCTCCTCCCCGACAAGGACGCCGCGATCGCCACTTACTGCTCCAACCCGGCCTGCGGCAACAGCAAGGCCGTCCAGAACCGCCTCATCGCCCTCGGCTACACCAACGTCCGGGCGTACCGCGAGGGCATCGAGGACTGGGTGGGCGCCGGCCTCCCCGTCGAGTCCGGCCGCTGACCCGCGCCCCCACGCAGCACCGCCGGAGCCTCCGCACGTCCCCCGCACAACCGCGCAACGCGTAAGCCGCGGATCCCGGCCGCCCGTCCGGACGCCCACACCGCGCCTCCGCCTCGCGAGTCCGGACACCGCGCGTCCCCGCGCCCGCCCGCTCCGCCGTACGGCATGAGCGGGCGGGCGTTTCGCCGTACCGGCCCCCGTACGGCATGGGCGGGGTGGACGCTTGGCACGGGCCCGGGGGGCGCGCCGGCCGTACGGCATGCGCGGGCGCGGCCCGGCTGAACGGGGGCTGGGAGGAAGGTGGGCGCGGGCCGGAACCCGGAGGCGTTCCGGGGGAGTCCGCGCCGGTCAGGGGCGCGGAGGGAACGACCTCGGGGTCGTCTGCGTCAAAGGGGGCATGCGACGTCGTACTGAGAAAGCACTGTTCATCCCGGCCGTCCTCGGGCTCGCCCTCACTCTCGCCGCGTGCGGTGGAGGGCAGAGCGGAGACCAGGCGGCCGTGTCCCCGTCGGCGTCTCCCACCGCCTCGCCGACGCCTCGGGAGACCGTCGCCATTCCGCGGGCCACCGCGAGCGAATCGCCGGTGGGCGGCATCCCGACGGACGCGGCCGGCGGGAAGTACGTCATCGACGCCAAGCCCACGCTGCCCAAGGGCAACACGTTGAACCCCAAGCCGGTGAAGTTCAAGTCGGCCGAGCCGATGCTGGGCGGGCAGTCGCTGCGCATCGTCTGGGAGTCCGGCGTGGAGCCCTGTCACACGCTGGACCGCGTCGAGGTGAAGGAGACGGCCAAGAGCGTCACGGTCACCCTGTTCGAGGGGCAGGACCAGGCGCAGCAGAACGTCGCGTGCGTCGAGATGGCCGTGACGAAGCAGACGACCGTCGAACTGAAGGACATGCTCGAAGGCCGCAAGGTCGTCGACGGCGCCAAGTGACGAGCGCCGGCTGACGGCCCAGGACGCCCCGCCCTCAGCGGCGGGGCGAACTTGGGATAGCGCCCGGCATACCGGGAATGGCAGGCGGAGGAGACAGCGGATAGGGACGTCCCCAGGCGGAATATCCCGCGTGCCCGCAAGGTTGAGTCGGGTAGGCTCAAGTCATTTGACAGGCCCGAGACCGATGACGCAGACTTGCGTCGAACCGACTCAACTTTGACTACAAGGACGTACTCATGGCACGTGCGGTAGGTATCGACCTGGGGACGACCAACTCCGTCGTCTCGATCCTCGAAGGCGGTGAGCCCACCGTCATCGCCAACGCGCAGGGCTCCCGGACCACCCCGTCCGTGGTCGCCTTCGCGAAGAACGGCGAGGTGCTGGTCGGCGAGGTGGCCAAGCGCCAGGCCGTGACCAACGTCGACCGGACCATCCGCTCCGTCAAGCGGGAGATGGGCACGAACTGGTCCGTCGAGATCGACGGCAAGAAGTTCAGCCCGCAGCAGATCAGCGCCTTCGTGCTCCAGAAGCTCAAGCAGGACGCCGAGGCCTACCTGGGCGAGAAGATCACCGACGCGGTCATCACCGTCCCGGCCTACTTCAACGACGCCCAGCGCCAGGCCACCAAGGAGGCCGGCACGATCGCGGGCCTCAACGTCCTCCGCATCATCAACGAGCCCACCTCCGCGGCCCTGGCCTACGGCCTGGACAAGGACAAGGACCAGACCATCCTGGTCTTCGACCTCGGCGGCGGCACCTTCGACGTGTCCCTGCTCGACGTCGGCCAGGAGGACGGCCACGGCTTCGTCGAGGTGAAGGCCACCAGCGGTGACAACCACCTGGGCGGCGACGACTGGGACCAGCGCGTCGTCGACTGGCTGGTCAACAACTTCAAGAACGCCCACGGCGTCGACCTGTCCAAGGACAAGATGGCGCTCCAGCGGCTCCGCGAGGCCGCCGAGAAGGCCAAGATCGAGCTGTCCTCCTCCAGCGAGACCTCGATCAACCTCCCCTACATCACGGCGTCCTCCGAGGGCCCGCTCCACCTGGACGAGAAGCTCACCCGGGCCGAGTTCCAGAAGATGACCTCGGACCTGCTCGACCGCTGCAAGGGCCCGTTCCACCAGGTCATCAAGGACGCCGGGATCAGCGTCAACGACATCGCCCACGTGGTGCTCGTCGGCGGCTCGACCCGCATGCCCGCCGTCGCCGAGCTCGTCCGCGAGCTGACCGGCGGCAAGGAGCCCAACAAGGGCGTGAACCCGGACGAGGTCGTGGCCATCGGCGCCGCGCTCCAGGCCGGTGTCCTCAAGGGCGAGGTGAAGGACGTCCTCCTGCTCGACGTGACCCCGCTGTCGCTGGGCATCGAGACCAAGGGCGGCATCTTCACCAAGATCATCGAGCGCAACACCACGATCCCGACCAAGCGCTCGGAGGTCTTCACCACGGCCGAGGACAACCAGCCGTCGGTGCAGATCCAGGTCTTCCAGGGCGAGCGTGAGATCGCCGCGGCCAACAAGAAGCTGGCCACGTTCGAGCTCACCGGCATCGCGCCGGCCCCGCGCGGCGTGCCGCAGATCGAGGTCGCGTTCGACATCGACGCCAACGGCATCGTGAACGTCAGCGCCAAGGACCTCGGCACCGGCAAGCAGCAGTCGATGACCATCACCGGCGGCTCCGCGCTGCCGAAGGAGGACATCGAGCGCATGATGCGCGAGGCCGAGTCCTACGCCGAGGAGGACAAGCGCCGTCGCGAGGAGGCCGAGACCCGCAACAACGCGGACGCCCTGGCCTACCAGACGGAGAAGTTCCTCCGCGAGAACGAGGACAAGGTCCCGGCCGAGGTCAAGACCGAGGTCGAGGGCTCCCTCGCCGAGCTGAAGAAGGCGCTGGAGGGCACCGACACGGCCGCCATCCGCACCGCCGCCGAGCAGCTCGCGCAGGTCAGCCAGAAGATGGGCCAGGCGATCTACGCCCAGTCCGGCCCGGCGGCCGGCGCCGAGGGCGCGGCTCCCGGCGCGGGCGCCCAGCAGGACACCAAGGACGACGAGGTCGTCGACGCCGAGATCGTGGACGACGAGACGCCGAAGCGGGAGGGCGGTGCCGCGTGAGCAGCACCAACCAGGACCACGAGCGCGAGGAGGGGCCGGTGATCCGGGACAACCGGCGCATCGACCCCGAGACGGGCGAGGTCCGCGAGACCGCCAAGGGGCCGGCCGACGAGCCGGCCCCGGAAGCCCCGGAGGCCCCGGAGGCGGGCTCCGCCGAGCAGGCGGCCCCCGCCGCCGGGTCCGCCGAGGCCCAGCTCGCGGAGCGCACCGCGGACCTCCAGCGTCTCCAGGCCGAATACTCCAACTACCGGAAGCGCGTCGAGCGCGACCGCGTCGCCGTACGCGAGCAGGCGCTGGCCAACGTGCTGACGTCCCTGCTCCCGGTGCTCGACGACATCGGCCGGGCCCGCGACCACGGTGAGGTCACCGGCGGGTTCGCCAAGGTCGCCGAGGCGCTGGAGAGCGCGGTCGGCAAGCTGGGGCTGGAGCGCTTCGGCGAGAAGGGCGAGCCCTTCGACCCGATGATCCACGAGGCCCTGATGCACAGCTACTCCGCCGACGTCACCGAGCCGGCCTGCGTGGAGATCCTCCAGCCCGGCTACCGGGTGGGCGAGCGCGTCCTCCGCCCGGCCCGGGTGGCGGTGGCCGAGCCGTCCGGTGAGACGCCGGCCGCCGAGTCCGCGGAGGACGCAGGCGAGGACTGACGCCCGACGCGGTCCGGTCCGCCCGGACCGCGCGGACGTCCCGTCCGGCCCGAGGGCTCAGCCGAGGCCCCGCGGCCGGACCAGACAGAAGAAGAGGACCGGCCGGCGCCGGCACGTCCCCGGACGTACGGCGGAGCCCGGCCCCTGACCCGCCCCGATCGGGGTATCACCAGGTCAGGCGGCGGCCCCGGCGCCGGTCATGCGAGGCGACAGCGACGAGCCCCCCGGAACCGGAGAAGCGAGACAGAGGACGATGAGCACCAAGGATTACCTGGAGAAGGACTACTACGCCGTCCTTGGTGTGTCCAAGAACGCCACTCAGGACGAGATCAAGAAGGCTTACCGCAAACTCGCCCGCCAGCACCACCCCGACGCCGGAGGCGGCGACGACAAGCGCTTCAAGGAGGTCTCCGAGGCCTACTCCGTGCTCTCCGACACCAAGCGGCGCAAGGAGTACGACGAGGCGCGCACCCTCTTCGGCGGCGGTGGCGGCTTCCGCACCACGCCCGGGGGCGGCGGCGGATTCCCGTTCGACCTGGGCGACCTGTTCGGCGGCGCGCAGAGCGGCACGACCACCGGCCCCGGCGGGCCCGGCCTCGGCGACATCTTCGGCGGCCTGTTCAACCGCGGCGGCGGTCGCACGACCACCCGGCCGCGGCGCGGCGCCGACATCGAGACCGAGGTGACGCTCACCTTCGACGAGGCCGCCACCGGCACCACCGTCCCGCTGCGGCTGACCAGCAGCGCCCCCTGTCCCTACTGCTCGGGCACGGGCGCGAAGGCCGGCACCACGCCCCGGGTCTGCCCGACCTGCGAGGGCACCGGCCAGGCGAGCCGCAACCTGGGCAACTTCGCCTTCTCGGAGCCGTGCCGCGAGTGCCGCGGCCGGGGCCTGCTGGTGGACGACCCGTGCCCCGAGTGCGAGGGCAGCGGGCGGGGCAAGAGCACCCGCACGCTCCAGGCCCGCATCCCGGCCGGAGTGGCGGACGGCCAGCGCATCCGCCTCAAGGGCAAGGGCGCGCCGGGCGAGCAGGGCGGCCCCGCGGGCGACCTCTACGTCCAGATCCACGTCAAGCCGCACCGCGTCTTCGGCCGCATGGGCGACAACCTCACGCTGACCGTGCCCGTCACGTTCCCCGAGGCCACCCTGGGCGCCGAGATCAAGGTGCCCACCCTGCACGGCCAGCCGGTCACGCTGCGCGTCCCCGCGGGCACGCCCAACGGCCGCACCTTCCGGGTGCGCGGGCGCGGGGTCCAGCGCAAGGACGGCACCAAGGGCGACCTGCTGGTCACCGTCGAGGTGGCCGTGCCGCAGAAGATCGACGACAAGGCTCGCGAGGCCCTCGTGGAGTTCCAGCGCGCGACCGAAGGTCCCGACCTGCGCGCCGGGCTGCTCCATGAGGCTGGGGGTGACTGACCCATGGACGCCACATTCTTCTCCGACGACACGCCCGTTTACGTGATATCCGTCGCGGCGCAGCTCTCCGGGCTGCACCCGCAGACGCTTCGACAATATGACCGGCTCGGCCTGGTCTCCCCCGGCCGCACGGCCGGGCGAGGCCGCCTCTACTCCGCCCGCGACATCGTGCTGCTGCGCGAGGTGCAGCGCCTCTCCCAGGAGGAGGGCATCAACCTCGCCGGCATCAAGCGGATCCTGGAGCTGGAGAACGAGGTCATGACGCTGCGTTCGGAGCTGGCGCACACCCGCGCCGAGCTCACCATGATCAAGGCGCTGATCAGGCACGAGCTGCCCCCCGCGTGAGCTCGGGACCCCGGTCTCACGCGGCGCCGCCCACGAGGGGAGCGAATAGATGAGCACCGACTACAAGTTGACGCAGAAGAGCCAGGAGGCGCTGTCGGGCGCCGTACGGCGGGCCGCCGCCGAAGGCAACCCCGAGGTGCTGCCGGCTCACCTGCTTTCCACCCTTCTCACCCAGACCGGCGGCACCGCCGTACCCCTGCTCCAGGCCGTGGGCGCCGACTGGAAGGCGTTGAAGGCCGAGAACGAGCGCGCGCTGGCCGCCCTGCCCAAGGCGCAGGGGTCCACCGTGAGCGCGCCGTCGAGCTCGCGCCAGTTGCTGACCGTGCTGAACACCGCCGGGCAGCGGGCCCGGCAGCTTGAGGACGAGTACGTCTCGACCGAGCACCTGCTGGTCGGGCTGGCCGCCGACGGCGGGCCGGTCGCGGACCTGCTCAAGGCGCAGGGGGCGACCCCGGCGGCGCTGCTGGAGGCGTTCGAGCAGGTCCGCGGGCACGCCCGGGTGACCAGCGAGACGCCCGAGGACACCTACAAGGCGCTGGAGAAGTACGGCGTCGACCTCACCGAGGCGGCCCGCAGCGGCAAGCTCGACCCGGTGATCGGCCGCGACACCGAGATCCGGCGCGTCGTGCAGGTGCTGTCCCGGCGCACCAAGAACAACCCGGTCCTGATCGGCGAGCCCGGCGTGGGCAAGACCGCCGTGGTCGAGGGCCTGGCGCAGCGCATCGTGGCCGGCGACGTGCCCGAGAGCCTGAAGAACAAGCGGCTCGTGGGCCTGGACCTGGGCGCGATGGTCGCGGGCGCGAAGTACCGCGGCGAGTTCGAGGAGCGCCTCAAGGCCGTGCTCAACGAGATCAAGGAGAGCAACGGCCAGATCATCACGTTCATCGACGAGCTGCACACGATGGTCGGCGCGGGCGCGGCCGAGGGCGCGATGGACGCGGGCAACATGCTCAAGCCCATGCTGGCCCGCGGCGAGCTGCGCATGATCGGCGCGACCACGCTCGACGAGTACCGCGAGCGCATCGAGAAGGACCCCGCCCTGGAGCGCCGCTTCCAGCAGGTCCTGGTCGGCGAGCCGAGCGTCGAGGACACGATCGCGATCCTGCGCGGGCTGAAGGGCCGCTACGAGGCCCACCACCAGGTGCAGATCGCGGACGCCGCCCTGGTCGCGGCGGCGTCGCTGTCCGACCGCTACATCACCGCCCGGTTCCTCCCGGACAAGGCCATCGACCTGGTGGACGAGGCCATGTCACGGCTCCGCATGGAGATCGACTCCCGCCCGGTGGAGATCGACGAGCGGCAGCGCGCGGTGGACCGGATGAAGATGGAGGAGCTGGCCCTGTCCCGCGAGGACGACCCGGCCAGCGTCGAGCGGCTGGAGAAGCTGCGCAAGGACCTGGCCGACCGCCAGGAGGAGCTGAACGCCCTGGTCGCCCGCTGGGAGCGCGAGAAGGCGGGTCTCAACCGCGTCGGCGAGCTGAAGAAGCAGCTCGACGAGGTGCGCTCGGAGGCCGAGCGCAGGCAGCGCGACGGCGACTTCGAGGGCGCGTCCAAGCTGATGTACGGCGAGGTGCCGGCGCTGGAGCAGCAGCTTCGGGAGGCCACCGCCAACGCCGAGCAGCAGGCCTCGGACGCCATGGTCAAGGAGGAGGTCGGCCCCGACGACATCGCCGAGGTGATCTCGTCCTGGACCGGCATCCCGGCCGGGCGCCTGCTGGAGGGCGAGACGGCCAAGCTCCTGCGCATGGAGGACGAGATCGGCCGCCGCCTGATCGGCCAGCGCGACGCGGTCCAGGCCGTGTCCGACGCCGTACGGCGGGCCCGCGCGGGCGTCTCCGACCCCGACCGGCCGACCGGCTCGTTCCTCTTCCTCGGCCCCACCGGCGTCGGCAAGACCGAGCTGGGCAAGGCGCTGGCGGAGTTCCTGTTCGACGACGAGCGGGCGATGATCCGCATCGACATGAGCGAGTACTCCGAGAAGCACAGCGTCGCCCGCCTGGTCGGCGCCCCGCCCGGTTACGTCGGCTACGAGGAGGGCGGCCAGCTCACCGAGGCCGTCCGCCGCCGGCCGTACTCCGTGGTGCTGCTGGACGAGGTCGAGAAGGCCCACGCCGAGGTCTTCGACATCCTGCTCCAGGTCCTCGACGACGGCCGCCTCACCGACGGCCAGGGCCGCACGGTGGACTTCCGCAACACGATCCTGATCCTGACCTCGAACCTGGGCAGCCAGTTCCTGGCCGACCCGACGATGGAGAACGGCGCCAAGCGCGAGGCGGTCATGAACGTCGTGCGCAACTCCTTCAAGCCCGAGTTCCTCAACCGCCTCGACGACGTCATCCTCTTCGAGCCGCTGGGTTCGGAGGAGCTGGCCCAGATCGTGGACCTCCAGGTCGCCCGCCTGGCCAAGCGCCTGCGCGACCGCCGCCTGGCCCTCACGGTCACCCCGGCGGCCCGCGACTGGCTGGCCCTGACCGGCTACGACCCGGTGTACGGCGCGCGCCCGCTGCGCCGCCTGGTCCAGGCCGCGATCGGGGACAAGCTGGCCCGCGCCCTGCTGGCCGGCGAGATCCGCGACGGCGACGAGGTGAGGGTGGACCTCGACGCGGCGAGCGACACCCTCACGGTCACCGCGGGAGCCCCCGCCCCCGCGACCACCTAGAACGGCGGAGCCGTCCGGCGAACCGGAGCCATGAGGCGAGCAAGGCCGTGAGCCAGGCCAGGCCCATGAGCCGGGCGAGGCCGGGAGAAGGCGCGATGAGGCCCCGGAAGCGATCCCGCTCCCGGGGCCTCGGCCATGTCACGCCCCCTCGACCTCCCCTTCACCGTGATCATGCGGTTCCGGCGCCCCCTGTGCTCGAAACCACGTGATCACCGGGAGGGAGGGGTGGCCGGGTCAGGACCAGGTCATGTTGATCTCGTGCTCGAAGGCGATGTAGCCGGCCCGGGCGAAGGCCCTGGCCATGGGGACGTTGCCGAGGTCCGTCGAGGCGCGGACGCGGGAGACGTCCTGCGCGGCGAGGACGCGGGTGCCCTCGGCGAGGAGCCGGTCGATGTGGCCCCGCCCGCGGTGGGCGGGCACGACGCCGATGTAGGCGATGATCGGGTTGTAGTTGTTCCGCGCGGGGATCACGAAGCCGACCGGCTCGCCGTCCGGCGTCGTCGCGACCCGCCACCACTCGCGGGGGCTCTTGTAGGAGAGCAGTTCGTCCTCGTACTGCTGGACCGCGGCCTCCTCCGGCGACATCCGCGCCAGGTCCCCGATGCTGTGCGCGTCGAGCGTGCCGTCGAGCACCAGCGCCATCAGCGAGACCAGCTCGTCGCGCCCGGCCGGCTCACGGAACCGCAGCCGCCCGTCGTCCTCGGCGATCGGGGTCCCCGGCCGCCATTCGAGCCGCAGCCGCTCCACGAGGGGCCGCGCCCCGGCTCGCGCGAGGATCTCCATCCGGTCCTCGACCCCCGCGCGCGTGACCGGGTCGTCCCGCCACGCCGGCGGCACGTACCGCGTCCACTCCACCGGCGGCTCCCCGGCGGGCAGCACGGCGGCGGAGGCGGCCTCGAACAGCCGCGACCCGATCTCCACCCGGTCCGCCTCCCCCTCGGCGAGGTCGAGGATGTCCAGCAGGTACGGCACGCCGTCCCCGCGCCCCCACCAGGCCAGGCGCGCGACCACCCGATCGCCCCGGAGGGCGACCCACATCCACCCCGGAAGCCGCCGCCCGGCCTCCAGGTCCCCCGCCAGCTCGTGGTTCAGCCCGTACGGCAGCGAACAGAACAGGTCCAGCTCATCACGTCCGCCGATCGGGCGTATGACGACATCGTTCAAGGCACTTCCCGGAAGATCGGGCCCCTCCGTCCGGCACGGCTCAGCCCGCGACCCGGAAGGAACGGGAGCAAAACGGACACCAAGCATGCCGTGCCTCCCCGCAGCCGTCACATCCGCCCTCCCGGCGGGCTCCGCCCCGGCGCGGCCCCCCGGGCGCGAAGCGGCTCCGACCCCGGCCGCGCCGCACCGTGCCATACCGCCGCGCCGCCGTGCCGCGCCGCCGTGCCGTGCCCGCCGCGCCGTGCCGTACGGCCGGAGCCGGGTCAGTCGGGACGGCGGAGGCTGAAGACGGACTCGGGCAGGGCGTCCAGGGCCCGCGCGTACGACTCGGGGTCGAAGGCGGCCTTGTCCTTCATGGTGCGCCAGACCTGGGACAGGATCGCGGACGCGAGCATGTGCAGGACGTCGTGCCGGGTGTGCCCGTCGGCCATCAGCCGCTGGACCGTCCCCCAGACGATCGGCGGGTCGTTGATCCAGAGCTGGTTCACGGCGATGAGGTGGGCGGTCATGTGGTGCGCGGGCTCGTTCCGCCCCGCGTGCTCCAGCTCGATGAGCGTCCGGCGGTGCTCCTCGTCGGACAGGTCGCCCCACTCGGACCTGACCAGGGTGTACGGCAGGGCGAAGCGGCGGCGGCGGACCGTCTCGGGGTCGTACTCCTCGCCCTCGGCCAGGTAGGGGTTGTCCTCCTCGGGGTCCAGGAGGAGGGACAGGTCGGCGGAGAGCTCCAGGGCGGCGGTCACCACCTGGCGGCGCGCCTCGTCGGGGAGGTCCATCCGGTCGGCCGTGAAGTCGGTCCAGGCGCGGAGGACCGCCGGGAGGGCCGCCTCCTGGGCCCCGGTGAGCAGGACGTGCTCGGGGAGCCAGTCTCCGGCGACCAGTTCCAGCTTCGCCGGGCTGATCCGCAGGGGACGCTCGGGGTCCAGGGCGGCGCCGCCGCGCAGCAGCACGCGGGCCAGCGAGTCCGCCTCGGCCGGCAGGTCCGGGGCCGACGCGAGGAAGCCGGCCACGACCGCGTCCTCGTCCGGCTGGTCGTCGTACGGCTCGGCCGGGGCGGACGGGATCGCCTCCAGGCGGCGCAGGAGGAAGGGGCGGGTCTCGGCCAGTTCGTCGGACACGTCCGCGCGGTCCAGCTCGGCGGTGGCGGACAGCGCGCGCGACAGCCGTACGCCCGCCTCGGCGACGTCGAGGGGCGAGAGGGCGGCGAAGCGGCGCGCGGCCTGGTCGGCGCGCAGGGCCTGGAGGGCGGCGTCGGCGTCGGTCATGCCCACGGCGTCCACCGCGGCGCCGCCGAGGTTGTGGTCGATGAGCGTCACCACGGCGTGCTGGGATCCGGCCTGGTCGAAGGCGATCAGGATCGTCTCCTGGTCGCCGAAGACGTCGGCGAGCACCCACGCCTGCGCCGGCACGGCGGACCCCAGCCCGGCGGCCCACTCCGGGTCCTCGACGCCCAGCGCCACGAGGGCGTCGGCGGCCGCGGCCGACTTGGCGCGGACCCCGGGGGGCCCGAGCACGGCGAGCGCGCGCAGCAGGGCGACGGACTCCGGGCGGCGCAGGCGCGAGGCGTAGGTGACCGCGCCGTCGGCGAGCACGGCCTCGGCGTCGTCGCCGGGCAGGCGGGTGCGCCACCACGGGGCGATCAGGCGGGCGGCGAGCAGCTCGGCCTCGACCGGCCCCGGCTCCCGCAGCAGGCCGCGCGCGCCCCGCAGGAGGAGTTCGAACACGTCGTCGGGGCGGGACTTGCGGGGCTTGGCGCGGCCGGCGGGCCGGGCCCCCGGTCGGCGTCCTCTGCTCTTCGGGCTCACCCTCCGCAGCGTAAAGCAAAGGATTGCCGCATTGCGGCCGCCGGGGCCGCGCGGTCCTGCTACTTTCAGCGTTCGTCTGACCACCTCGCGCAACCAGGGGGGCGCATGTTCCATCGTCAGCGGGACAACCGCACACACGGACGCAAACGCTCGGCCGCGCTCGTGGCCGCCATGGCCGCGGGAATAAGCTGGCTGCTCGTCCAGCCGGCCGCCGCCGACCGGTTCTGCGCCGGGTCGGAGGCCGTGCCGGCGCCGGTCGCGGGCGTCGGGCACGTGATCGACCCGGCCAAGATGGGGCTGGGCAAGTCCGCGCCGCGGCTCAGTGGGCTGGGGGGCCCGCTGACCGGCGTCGCGGGCGGCAGCCTGAACCCGCTCGCGGCGGCCTCCACCCTGGACGCCCGCCGCCTCGCCAAGGTCTGCGGCGACGTGAACGCCAACGACCTGACCAAGCTGCGCCGCGTCGGCCACACCTGGGGCACCGCGCACCTGGCCAGGGACGCGGGCACCGCCTCCGCCGTCGTGGACGGCCACTCGGTCCCCAGCCAGCTCCGCAGCCTCGCCCCGATCCTGCCGGCCCTGCCCGTGAACTGAGCACGACCCGCCCGTGGCGTACCCCGATGGGTCACGGGCGCCCGCTCCCGCCCCGCACCGCGAGACCGCGGCGGCCGCCCCGCCCCAGCCCGACACCGGCCCGGCGGCCGCCGCGCTCCCCTCGTCGGCGGGGCTTCTCCCTTTCCGCCCCGGCACGGCGCCACCGCCCGCCGGACGCCGCGGGCCCCAGACGCCGCCGTCTGGATCGCACGCCCGGCCCCCGCTCATGCCGTACGGCGGAGCGGGCCTCCCCGGACATACGGCGGCGCGCGCGGCGGCGGGGCCGTACCGGGGAGGGGGACGGTCAGGAGTCGAGCATGGCGTCGATGGTGTCCTCGCCGAGGCCGAGGTCGACGCGGATGCGGTAGCGCGTGCGCAAAAGGGCGTCGCGCAGCCCGGGGTCGTCCGGGCCGAGGCGCACGCCCTCGGTGGCCCATTCGTGGGCGGCCTCCAGGTCGCCGTAGGCGGCCAGGGTCTCGGCCAGGTAGAGCGCGGACTGGGGGTCCACGCGGCCCTCGGCGCGCACCGCGGCGATGATCTCGCGGGCCTCGCCGGGGCGGTCGAGTTCGAAGAGGGTGTCGGCGATGCCGCAGCGGGGGTCGATCCCGGCGTCGCCGCCGTCGTCGATGGCGCGGCGGAACAGCTCCAGGGCCCGCGCGGGCTGCCCGGCCTGCCGCCACTCCTCGGCGGCCATGACCATGACCGTGGCCCGGGGCACGTCCCCCGAGGAGTAGTCGTCGATCAACTCGGTCAGCCGTCGCGCGAGCGTCCCGTGGTCGCCCAGCAGCAGGGCCTGCCCGAGAAGTCGATCAATGTACTCATAGGTCACATGAGCCACGCCCCCGAGGCTACCCACATCGGCCGGGGCATGCGGGGCGCACGCCCGCAAAGACTGCTTGAGTCCCTAAACTCCCATATCCGAAATCCGTCACTCTACGGATTAAATCCGACACAAGGGGTATCGGGGATATCCGCGCCGTATGACCGGGAGGTGACGAGGATGCGCGTTTCCCGGACCACGATCGGCCTGCTCATCTGCGCGGCCGTGCTCGCCGCGGCCGTACCGGGATTCCTGGCGTACGCCGACGCCCGCCTCGCCGCCATCGAGAAGGCCCACCGCGAACTGATCAGCGTGACCACCGGCGTGCCCTGCCCGGCGAGCCACCCCGTCTCGGGCGGCGGGCGCTAGGAGAGCTGACTCGACAGGTAGCCCCGCACGAGCTTCTTGGCCTCGGCCACGATCTCGGCGTCGCCCTCGGGGTCGCGGCGGAACGCCAGCTTGAGAACCGCGTCGGCCGCCTCCACGGCGACCACCACGGCCCGGTCCAGCTCGTCGCTGTCGGCCAGGCCGAACTCGCTGAGCAGCAGCCCGCGCAGCCGCCCGGAGATCACCGCGTTGTTGTCGGCCGCCGGGTCGAGCAGGTGCACGTCCACCACGTCGCCGAACCGCAGCGACCGGAACCCGGGGACGTGCCGCAGCATGTGGACGTATTCGTCGATGATCGCGTCCACGGCGGCCCACCACCCGGCGTACTCCTCGGTGATGAACCGCTGCCCCACCCGGGACACGAAGACCTCGAGGTTGCGCTGGGTCAGCGCCTGCGCGATCGCGCGCTTGTCGGGGAAGAACTGGTAGACCGAGCCGATCGCCACCCCCGCGCGCTCGGCGATCCGGGTGGTCGTGAGGGCGTCGTAGCCGATCTCGTCGAGCAGTTGGGCGCAGGCGTCCAGCATGCGCTCCACGCGCCGCGCGCTGCGCCGCTGGGCCGGGCGCCGCCGCAGCGGGGCGACGATCTCACTGGAAGCCTCGGATGGTCTCGACACGCCTCCAATCTTGCCTCCACCCCCGCGCGCCTGCCATCGATTCCCGGCGCGAACCGGAACGTTCCCACGCGGATCCCGTACGGCGGACGCCCGGCACCTCCGCCGACGCGGGGCCGGCGGGAGAGGGAGGGGGCGTGTTCAGCGGAGGCGGACCAGGCGGGCCGTGGCCCGCAGGGCCGCAGGGACCAGGCGGGAGATGAGGTAGCCGAGCCTGGCCTCGGTGTTCACCGGCACCACGGCCTGGTCCCGGTGGACGGCGCGGAGGATGTGGGCGGCGATGCGTTCGGGCGGGAAGCGGCGCAGGCGCAGCGCCCGGATCGCCCGCCGGCGTTCCCTCTCGACACGGCGGCCGCGGTAGACGACGTGCTCGGCGAGCGGGGTGGAGGTGAAGCCGGGGCAGATCGTGCTCACCCCGATCCCGTGGCGGCGGAACTCCGCGCGCAGGCAGTCCCCCAGCGTCTTCACGGCCGCCTTGGAGGCGGAGTAGGCGGGCAGCGCCCGGCTCGGCGCGAACGCCCCCAGCGACGCGACGTTGACCAGGTGCCCGCCCTCGCCGCGTTCGACGAGCCGCCGCCCGAAGACGCGGCAGCCGTTCACCACGCCGCCCAGGTTCACGTCGAAGACGCGGCTCCAGTCCTCCGCCGTGTGGTCGAGGAACGGCCCGGCGACCGCGATCCCCGCGTTGTTCACCACGATGTCCGGCACCCCGTGCGCGTCCTCGACCTCCCCGGCGAAGCGCTCCATCGCCGCCGTGTCCGCCACGTCCACGACGTACGGATGACCGCCGGTCTCCTTCGCGGTCCGCTCGGCCGCCTCCGCGTCGATGTCGGCGCAGACCACCTCGGCCCCGTGCGCCGCGAACGCCCGCGCCGTGGCGCGCCCGATGCCGCTGCCCGCGCCCGTCACCACCACGAGGTGGTCGTCGTACGCCCGGCGCTCCGGGCGCACCTCCGCGCGGCTCAGGGAGCGGGAGGGCGGGCCGCCGTACTCGATGTGCTCGGCGAACTCGCGGATCCAGCGGGCGACGACCCCGGGGTGGGAGCGCTGGGCCCAGTGCCCGGCGTGGAGGCGGCGGTGCCAGAGCCGCGGCACCCGGTCGCGGGCCGTGGCGAGCAGCGCGGGCGAGACGAACGGGTCGCGGACGGCCTCGATGACCTGGACCGGGGTGTCCGGGAGGGGGACCTCGCGGGGCTCGGCGAGCCGGGCCGGCATGTTCGCGCGGTAGAGCTTGATCCCGTTCAGCGCGTCGCGCCGGTAGGTGGCGGCGGGGTGCCCCTCGCGCGGCCGTACGCCCTCGCCGAGCCGCAGGGCCTCGGTGATCAGGCGGGGGGCGAAGGTGCTCATGGCCAGCTCGGGCACCACGGGGAACTGGAAGAAGCCGATGTACCAGGAGCGGACCGCCTGCCCGAGGGCGCCGCCGCGGGGGCCGTGCCGCATGAACCACGCGGCGTGGTCCAGGCTGGGGCCGCCGAAGGCGGTGAAGGAGGCCACGCGGTCGCGCACCTCCGGCCGGGTGATCGCCTCCCAGCCCTGGATCGCGCCCCAGTCGTGCCCGGCGAGGTGCACGCGGTCCTTGCCGATCGCGTCGAGCACCGCGCCCATGTCGGCGACGAGGTGGTCGAGGGTGTACGACGCCACGTCACGGGGGGCGCCGGAGCTCCCGGCCCCGCGCACGTCGTACCGCACCACGTGGAAGCGCTCCGCCAGCAGGTCCGCGACCTCGTCCCACACCCGGTGGGAGTCGGGGTAGCCGTGCACGAGCAGGACCGTCGGCCGCGCCGGGTCCCCCTGTTCACACCAGGCGATCTCGACGCCCGCGGATGATACCCGACGCATGCGACCACCTCATTTATTAGACGGCGCGTCTAATCCTAGGGCGCGTCCTCCAGCGTCGTACAGCTCCGCAGCGACTTCCAGCGGGCCAGCTCCTGCTGGGCCGCGGGCCCGGTGAGCAGCCTCGGCAGGCCGCCCGAGATCCGCGCCGGACGCCAGGAGGACTTGAGGACCTCCCCGCCCCTGAGGGTCAGCGTGAGCACCCCGCTGTTGGCCGTCTGCCCGTTCGCCGAGCTGAAGACGAAGTTGCCCAGCCCGTAGTGGACGTACTTGCCGTTCATGTACCCACCCGCGAGCGGGATGTGCGCGTGGCCGCCCACGATCACGTCCGCGCCGGCCTTGATGAGCCGCTTGGCCAGCTCCGGCTGCCGGGGCAGCGGGCACTTCTGGAGCTCGGCGCCCCAGTGCAGGTAGACGATCACCGTGTCGGCCTCCGCGCGGGCCTCCTTCACGGCCTCGACCATGCGCTCGACGTTCTTGGCCGAGGCCAGCCCGCCCTTCTCGTCGGTCGCGGTCCACGCCTGGATCAGGTGGTCGTCGAGCACCTGGGTCGCGCCGAGGATCGCCACCCGGTTGCCCTTCACCGTGGTGCGCCAGGGCTTGTAGGCCTCGTCGGCGTCCTTGCCGATGCCCACCACGGGGTACTTCGCCTTCTTGATGGCCTTGAGGGAGTCGCGCAGGCCGCTCTCCATGAAGTCCATGCCGTGGTTGTTGGCCATGGACACCACGTCCACGCCCGACGCCTTCAGCGCGGTGAGCGCGCTCTCGGGCGCCCGGAACTTGAACTGCTTGCCCGGGGCCGGGGTGCCGCCCATGGTGATCGCGGTCTCCAGGTTGACCATCGCCAGGTCGGCCTTGCGCAAGGTCGAGGCGATGGGCCCCAGCGCGGTCGAGGGGTTCGCCAGCCGGGCCCGCAGGAAGCCCTCGAAGTGCACGTCCCCGCCGAAGGAGATCGTGAACGGCTGCCGCGTGACGGGCAGCGGCTCGGACTTGTCGGGCTTCGGCGTCGCCGCCGGAGCCTTCGTGGCGGCCTTGGGCGTCGAGGACTCCGCGGACGAGCAGGCGGCGAGGACGCCCAGGGCGAGGGCCGCGGCGGACAGAGCTGACACACGCGCACGTATCTGGTTCATCGTCTCCCGAGCATGCCACGCCGGAACCGGTGCTCGCGGAACACCGCACAAACCGGACGCCCCCGAACGCCCGCCGCCATGGGATCCGGAGAACGCGCGGGGCCCGCCGAACGCACGAGGAGCCGGCCACCCTCCCCGGAGCCGGGGAACGCGCGGGAGCCGGGAGCACAGGGGAGCCGACACACGGCCTCGCGGACCGCACCGGTCACGGAGACCGCAGGGGACCTGGGAACTCGGGCAACGACCTGCCCGGCCGAACACGCGTCCGGCCGGGCGAGGGGTCACACGTCGAACTGACCCCGCTTCACGGAGCCGGCGAACTCCGCCCACGACTTCTTCGAGAAGACGAGGGCTGGACCGTTGACGTCCTTGCTGTCGCGGACGCCCACGTGGTCCCGGCCGAGGTCGGCGACCTCGACGCAGTTGCCGTTGGCCATGCTCCGCAGGCTCCGCCGCCACGTCGCGGCGGAGATGTCGACCGAATTCATGATCTCAGTCCCTGTTTTTCTTTCTAGAAAGACCGAGCCCTTTGCTCGATCACCAATAGGGACTCCTCCTCTGACAGCGATTCGGCCGCCAGGCGCTCGAAAGATCGCGAATATTCATATACCTCGGAATCCTGCTCAACATATATTGCGCTGCTCAGGTGTTCGATATAAGCTATGTCGTGATCTTTTTCCACTGGAAAGTCAAAAAGCACGAAGGCCGGACCCACGAACGGATGCTGGCCGTTCAACGGCAGGATCCGCAGCGTGATGTTGGGCCGCTGGGCGGACTCGACCAGATGGTGGAGCTGTTTTCGCATGATGGACGCGTCGCCGAACCTCCTCAGCAGCGTCGACTCGTCCATCACGACACTCAGCACCAGCGGCCGATCCCGCCTGTTGATCACTTCTTGACGTTTCATCCGGAGTTCGATGCGCCGCTCGACCTGCGCCGGAGGAAAGGGCATCACCGACTGCCAGCCACGGATCACGTGTCTGGCGTAGTCCTCCGTCTGCAGCAGCCCCGGCACGACCACGGGTTCCCAGTTCCGGGCCGACCGTGCCTCCACCTCTAAACCTATGAAAGTGGCGTATTCGGGCAGCAGGACGTCGGAGTAGGTCTCCCACCACCCGCGCTGCCCCGCCTCTCTGGCGAGTCGCAGCAGGATCTCCCGCTCGCCTTCGCCCACCCCGTAGAGACGAAGGAGTCCTTCGACGTCCTCTAACTTGGGGGCGGTTCGTGCGTTTTCGATTCTGCTGACCTTGGAAGCCGATAGATTCAGTCCCGCGACGTTGGCGACGTCGTGAACGGTGTGGCCCGCCTGCTCGCGGAGACGACGCAGCTCGGCTGCGAGCCTGCGTCGACGGACGGTCGGACTGGCTTGGTCGGCCACCGACCGACTCCCTTCCCAAGTGACCATGAGAAGTTCCCGCGTCTAGTGTGCCGCAACCTCTCGTAATGGTGACAGAGGCATGCGGTGAGAGTACTAACAAAATTTCCCGCGAACGAACCACTGAAACTTGCAGCGGTACACCCAATATTGGACCATGAGAACTAAAGGGTCCGATCTTGGCACGGAGTACGCATGATGGATGTGACGCGGAGCCACGGAGCGATCACCACCACGGCGAGGTTCTCCCAGGACACCAGCGTCACGCTCCCGGGAACGCCGGACCAGGTCTCGGCGGCGCGCGCGTTCCTGCTCCGGGCCATCGAGGACCCCGCTCTGCACGACGTGGCCGAACTCCTGGTCAGCGAGATCATGACCAACGCGATCGTCCACACCGAATCGGGGCGTGGCGGGCAGGTGCGCGTCAGCGTCCGTCCGGCCGACACCGGGATCCGCGTGGAGGTCGAGGACGAGGGCCCGCGCGAGTCCGGCCGCCCCGCCGTACCACGCCGCCAGGAGGAGCTCGCCGAAGCGGGACGGGGCCTGCTGATCGTCCGGCTCCTGGCGGCGCGATGGGGATTCCGCGCCGGCGGCAACGGGACCACCACGTGGTTCGAGCTCGACACGGGGAGGCCGACCGGCTGAACCTTCCGCGGGTGACCCCCGCAGGGAAAGGAGTGTGTCCGTTGTTCTACGCCGGCAGGGGGCACGCCTGGGTCAAGAAGATCATCGGGGACCTGCTCGACCGCGCCGACCGCAGACTCTGCGGCCGGGCCGACGAGTGCGCCCGGGCGTACGGCTGGGATGTGACGCGGACCGGATTCGGCGCGCGCCGCTACCACGATCCCGAGTTCGACCTGATGCACGTGGACGCCGACCACCTCGGCCCCTACCTCGACCGCTGGGCCACGACGCTCCTGGACAGGACGCCGAGCTGACCACGAGCCATCACAAGGACCACGAGCGGCCACGAGCCGACCACGAGCCGACCACGGCCTGACGGCGACCCGGCCCCGTCCCGCGCCGCGGACCGACGGTCCCGCGCCAGGGACGGACGCCGATTCCGGACCAGCCCGGACTCGCGCCGGCCGCGCGATCCCCCGCACCCTTCGCGGAGGCGAGCCGCGCGGCCGGCGCGAGGGACGCCGCCGCTCACGCCGTACGGCGGAGCGGGGCGCCCGCGCGGGCACGGCCGGGCGGGGCGGCGAGCCGCACGACGTGAGCGGGGCGCCGCCCCGCGATCGGTCATCCGTCGGCGGCGGCGACCTGCTCGGCGGCCTTGCGGGCGGCGATGAGCACCGGGTCCCAGACAGGGGAGTACGGCGGGGCGTAGCCGAGGTCGAGGCCGGTCATCTCCTCCACCGTCATGCCGTTCCAGGCGGCCACGGCGAGCACGTCGACGCGCTTGGCCGCGCCCTCCTCCCCGACGATCTGCGCCCCGAGCAGCCGCCCGGACCGGCGCTCCGCGATGATCTTCGTGGTCATCCAGGTCGCGCCCGGGTAGTAGCCCGCGCGCGTCGTGGACTTCACCGCCGCCGTCACGATCTCGAACCCGGCCCGCGCCGCCTCCCTGCTGGACAGGCCGGTGCGCGCGACCTGGATCCCGCAGATCTTGGTGACGGCGGTGCCGATGACCCCGGGGAAGGTGGCGTATCCGCCGCCGATGTTGATCCCCGCGACCCGTCCCTGCTTGTTGGCGTGCGTGCCGAGGGCGATGTTGACCGGGAGCCCGGAGATCCGGTGGACGCTCTCCACCACGTCCCCAGCCGCCCAGACACCCTCCGCCGACGTGCGCATGCGCCGGTCCACGACGATGCCGCCGGACTCCCCGACCGCGATCCCGGCCTCCCGGGCGAGGCGGGCCCGTGGCCGTACGCCCAGGCCCAGCACGACCAGGTCGGCGGGGTAGCGGGAGCGGTCGGTGACGACCGCGCGGACCACGCCGTCGTCGCCGGCCTCGAACGCGGTCACCCGCTCGCCGCTGCGCAGCTCGACGCCGATCCGCTCGATGGCCTCGGCGACCAGCGCGCCCATGTCGGGGTCCAGGCCCTTGTCCATCGGCTGCGGCGACGCCTCGACCAGGGTCACCGCGATGCCGCGCTCGACCATGGCCTCGGCCATCTCCAGGCCGATGTACCCGCCGCCGACGACGACCGCGCGGCGGGGCTTGGTCTCGCCGATGTAGGAGTCGAGCACGATGCCGTCGTCGAGCGTCTGGACGCCGAAGATCCCCGCCGCGTCCGCGCCGGGCAGGTCGGGCCGCACGGGCTCCGCGCCGGTCGCGATCATCAGGTGGTCGTACGGCTCGACGCGCTCGGTCCCGCCGGCCAGGTCCCGGACGCGGACCACGCGTTTGTCCACGTCGATCTCGGTCGCCTCGTGCCAGAGCCACACGCGGATGTCGTGGTCGCGCTCGAACTCCTGGGGCGTGCGCGCGACCAGGTCCTCGGCCGCCTTGACGGCCCCTCCCACGAGGTACGGCAGGCCGCAGGCCGAGTAGGAGGTGTGGGCGCCGCGCTCGACCGCGATGATCTCCAGGTCGTCGGAACCGCGGCGGCGACGGGCCTGGGAGGCGGCGCTCATGCCGCCCGCGTCGCCACCGATGACGATCAACCGCTCTCGGGACATACGCCCATACTGCCCCTCCGGCCGATCACATGAGGGCGGCGGCCCTGTCATCCGGTGGGAGCGCAGGCCCTGCCGCCCGCGCGGGAGCGGCGGCCCCGCCGTACCCCTGCCGCCCGGGTGGGGCGGCGGCCCCGCCGTACCGGATCCGGACGGTTCACCGCAAGGGTTCACATGCGGGGGCGGGACCGGCAAGATGGGTCTATCCGACGAACCCAGGAGTGCCGGATGACGACGACGGCGTACCGCACGTGCCCGCTGTGCGAGGCGGTCTGCGGCCTGAAGCTGACGATCGACGGGGACCGGGTGACCGGCGTGCGCGGCGACGCGGACGACCCCTTCAGCCAGGGCTTCATCTGCCCGAAGGGCGCCTCCCTGGGCCGCCTCGACTCCGACCCCGACCGGCTGACCGCCCCGCTGGTACGGCGGGCCGGCGGCTTCGAGCCGGTGTCGTGGGAGGAGGCGTTCGCCGTCGCCGCGGAGGGGCTGCGCGGGGTGGACCGCGCCTCCCTCGGGATCTACCTGGGCAACCCGTCCGCGCACACGATCGCCGGGGCGCTCTACCTCACGCCGCTGATCAAGAGCCTGGGCACGCGCAACGTGTTCTCCGCGAGCACCGCCGACCAGATGCCCAAGCACGTGTCCGCCGGGCTGATGTTCGGCGACCCCATGGCGATCCCGGTGCCCGACCTCGACCGCACGTCCTACCTGCTCATGCTGGGCGCGAACCCGCTGGAGTCCAACGGCTCCCTGTGCACCGCGCCCGACTTCCCCGGCCGGCTCCGCCGCCTGCGCGCACGCGGCGGGCGGCTCGTCGTCGTGGACCCGCGCCGCACGCGCACGGCCGAGCTGGGCGACGAGCACGTGCCCATCCGCCCCGGCATGGACGCCGCGCTGCTCGCCGGGATCGCGCGCACGCTCCTCGCCGAGGACCTGACGCGGGTGTCGGTCCCGGTCGGCGACCTGTCCGCGCTGCGCGAGCTGCTGGAGCCGTTCACCCCGTCCGCGGTGGCCGCGGCGTCCGGCGTGCCCGCCGACACCGTCGTACGGCTGGCGCGCGAGCTGGCCGCCGCGCCCTCCGCCGCGGTGTACGGCCGCATCGGCACCTGCACGGCGCGCTTCGGCACGCTGGCGAACTGGCTGGTGGACGTGCTCAACGTGCTCACCGGCAACCTCGACAGGCCCGGCGGGGCGATGTTCCCCTATCCGGCGCACCGGCCGGCGTACCTGCGGCGCAAGCCGTACCGGATCGGGCGGTGGCGTAGCCGGGTGCGGGGACTCCCGGAGGTCAACGGGGAGCTGCCGGTGGCGACCCTGGCCGACGAGATCGAGACGCCGGGCGAGGGTCAGGTCCGCGCGCTGATCACCGTGGCGGGCAACCCCGCGCTGTCCGCGCCGAACGGGCCCCGGGTGGCGCGGGCGCTGGCCGGGCTGGACTTCATGGTCAGCGTGGACCCGTACGTCAACGAGACCACGCGGCACGCGCACGTGATCCTCCCGCCGCCGCGCGTGACGCAGAGCCCGCACTACGACTTCGCGTTGCTGGGGTTCGCGGTCCGCGACTACGTGCGGTACTCCCCGCCGGTGTTCCCGCTGGAGCCCGGCCGCCCGGCCGAGTCGGAGATCCTGGCGCGGCTGGCCATGATCGCCGCCGGTCAGGAGGGCGACCCGGCGCTCCTGGACGAGCTGATCATCGACCAGACGCTGCGCAAGGCCGTGGAGACGCCCGGCTCCCCGGTCGAGGGCCGCGACGTGGCGTCGCTGCGCGCCGAGCTGACCGGTGAGACCGGGGCGGAGCTCCGGCTGGACATGATGCTCCGGCTCGGCCACCGAGGCTCGTGGACGGAGCCCGGCGGCCTGAACCTGGACCGCCTGCGCGAGGCCCCGCACGGCCTGGACCTCGGCCCCCTCCAGCCGCGCCTGCCGGACGTCCTGCGTACGGCGAGCGGGGTCGTGGAACTCGTGCCCCCGGAGATCGCCGCCGACGTGCCCCGGCTGCGGGCGGAGCTGTCCGGGACGGCCCCCGGCCTGGTCCTGATCGGCCGCCGCCACCTGCGCTCCAACAACAGCTGGATGCACAACCTGGCGCCCCTGGTGGGCGGCACCAACCGCTGCACGCTGCAGATCAACCCGGCCGACGCCCGCCGGCTGGGCCTCGACGGGAGGGCGCTGGTCAAGTCGGCGGCCGGCTCGGTCCTGGCCGACGTGGAGACGACGGACTCGATCATGCCCGGGGTGGTGAGCCTTCCGCACGGGTGGGGCCACGAGGAGCCGTCCCAGCGGATCGCCTCGGCCAACGCGGGGGTGAGCGCCAACATCCTCACGGACGAGACGATCATCGACGCGGTGTCCGGCAACGCCGTCTTCAACGGCGTCCCCGTGACCGTCACCCCGGCCTGACCGCGCTGGTCAGGCGGGGGCGGAGAACCGCTCCCAGGCGGACTGCCGGGTGATGCCGAGGGCGGCCCCGATCCGCTCCCAGGTGACCCCGCGGTCGCGCAGGACGGTCACCCACTCGTGCAGGCTGCGCTCGACCTGCAGGCCGGTGACGGCGATGCGGGGGATGAAGGCCAGGATCTCCTCGTCCGACATGACGTCGGGGGCCGGAATCCGGGGGGTGCCGGGCTCGGGGGGCGGCGACGCGAGGATCGCGTTGCACAGCGCGACGCACTCGTCGCAGATGTAGACCCCCGCTCCGGCGATCACCTTGGCGACCTCGGTGCTCGCCTTGGCGCAGAACGAGCAGTGGCGGGTGGCCGTCGTCTCGATGATCTCGGCTTCCATCACCTCTCCTTTCACTCCTCTTGCTGTCAGGGTGATCCTGACGGTAGTGACGTCAGGATCACCCTGACAAGACCCAATTCGCGGCAAGGTGGCAGGGATGGGGGCGGGTAGGCTCGGCACGAGATGATCACGAGGGATAAGGTGGGGCGAGTGACGACCGCGCCGACTCACGAACGCCTGCGATCCCAGATCGAGTTCACGCTGGAGATCGACAAGCTCAAGCGAATCCTCCGGCGGAACACGCTGGTCGACGGGTCCCGGCGCGAGAACGACGCCGAGCACTCCTGGCATCTGGGGATGATGGCGCTCGTACTGGGCGAGCACGCGCCACCGGGGACGGACCTGGACAAGGTCATCGCGATGCTGCTCATCCACGACCTCGTGGAGATCGACGCCGGCGACACCTTCATCTACGACACGGCGGCCGTGGCGGACCAGGCCGAACGCGAGCGCGCGGCGGCGGACCGCATCTTCGGGCTGCTCCCGGAGGACCAGACCGCGCGACTGCGCGCCCTGTGGGACGAGTTCGAGGAACGGCGCACGCCGGAGGCCAGGTTCGCCCGCGCACTGGACCGCCTCAACCCGCTGCTCGCCAACTTCCACACCGAGGGCGGCACCTGGGCCCGCCACCAGATCAACTCGGCCCAGGTCCTCCGCAACGTCGCCCTCATCGCCGAGGGGTCGGAGACCCTGGGCGCGTACGCCACGGAACTGGTGGAGCAGGCCGTCGCCAAGGGCATCCTCGCGCCGTAACGGGACAGGATCGCCCCAACCGGGCCCCAACCTGGCGCAACGCCGGCAGACCCGCGCTTACCGGCGTTTCACCGAAGCTACCCACGGGTAGTAACTGAGCGTAGTCACAGAACCACTCCGACCCTCGACCCCCGGCTCAGCCATGGAATTACACCCCGCCCCCGCGCGTTACATCCCGCATCACGTCATGTGACGGTCATGACCGGTCGCCGCGCAGGTGACCGCGTTGGGTGGCCGGTCAATCCGGGGCAAATCGGATGGAATGTCCCGGACAGCGTGATGGTTATACATACCAGACACCCGGTCATGACGGCCGTGTGACTGACCCGGCGGCCCCCCTCTCGCGTGAGGCACAGCCCGCGAGATGCCCGCCGATCTGTTCTCTGGCACCGCCACACCCCTCCTGGCCCTTCCGGCCTGGTTCCGCATGCCCTCTCGTGGGGCTGCGTCGCGGGTGTTCGACGCCAGGTTCCCTACCCGGCGCCGCAGCGTCCCGGCCGTGAAGAGCGGCACGGCCGACCCCAGTGACTCTGCGTAGCGCTCCCCCTTCACCATGACTTACACCACTGACTACCAGCCCCAGACCATGCTCAAGCTGCTGGAGACCCAGCTCGGGTACACCGAGAAGGCCGACGGCGGCTCCAAGTTCGGCGAGTGGTTCTCCG
>NZ_QZEY01000015.1 GCF_003594875.1 Bailinhaonella thermotolerans | reverse complement strand
GTGTCTGATATGTATAACCATCACGCCGCCCGGGACATTCCATCCGATTTGCCCCGGATTGACCGGCCACCCAACGCGGTCACCTGCGCGGCGACCGGTCATGACCGTTCCATGACGTGATGCCAGGTATAACGCATGGGGCCTATGGGTAATTCCGGGCGACTAATCCCAAATAACTACAGTACGCAGGTCGCTCGCTACCGAAGAAATACGAACCTCTGAATTTCCGCCCGATCACCCAAAGCGCTATCGCCACTCCCCGCCCGCGACGGCAAAAGGAAAAAGGGAGCGGGATCAAGGGGTGACGTCGACCGTGATGGTGTGCCAGCCTTCGGCCCCGTCGGGAGCCGGCTTGGTGCGGCGTTGGGGCTGGGTGTGCCCGGTGACGTCGGTGGCGCGCACCTCGATGCGGTGACGGCCCGGGGCGGCGTCCCAGTCGAGGGTCCACTGACGCCACGTGTCGGGCCCGGGGGTCTCGGCCAGGCGCGCCACCCGCCACTCCCCGCCGTCGATCCGCACCTCCACGGCGTCCACGCCACGGTGCTGCGCCCACGCCACACCGGCGACGGCCACCCGCCCGGCCTTCACCTTCGCGTCGTGCCGGGGCACGTCGATGCGGGACTGGGTCTTGATCGGGGCGCGTTCGGCCCAGCCGCGCGGGGTCCAGTAGGCCTGGTCCTCGGCGAAGCGCGTGACCTTGATGTCCACGACCCACTTCGTCGCCGACACGTAGCCGTAGAGCCCCGGAACCACCTGGCGCACGGGGAAACCGTGGCGCACCGGCAGGGCCTCGCCGTTCATGGCCACGGCGAGCAGCGCGTTCCGGCCGTCCAGCACCGTCTCGACGGGGGTGCCGCAGGTCCAGCCGTCCGCGGAGGTGGACAGGAGCATGTCCGCGCCCGGCCGTACGCCCGCCTCGCGCAGGAGGTCGGCCAGCGGGGCGCCGAGCCAGCGGGCGTTCCCGATCAGGTCTCCCCCGACCTCGTTGGACACGCAGGCCAGCGTGACGTCCGCCTCCGTCATCGGCCGCCGGAGCAGGTCCGCGTAGGTCAGTTCCAGGGGCCGGTCCACCAGCCCGTGCACGCGCAGCCGCCACTCCCCGGGCGCGACCTGCGGCACGATCAGCGCCGTGTCGATGCGGTAGAACGACTGGTTCGGTGTGACGAATGGCGACAATCCCGGCACCCGCAGGTCCGCCCCGGCGGGCAGTGCCTTCGCCGGCACCGCCGCCCGGGGCAGCGCGACCTCACTCCGCGCGGCCCCCACCTCCAGCCGCCCCGCCAGCGCCCGCCCGAGCGCGCCGCTGACCCCCGCCACCCCGAGCCCCGCCACGGCCCCCACCAGCACCCCGCGCCGGTTCACGCCCCCGCCGGCCGCGGCCCGCTCGTGCCGTACGGCGGGTGCGGGGTCATCCGGGGCGACATGCGCGTGGCGCTCGTCGCGCGTGCCGGTGGGCTCGGGTGATCCGCCGGCCGGCCGGGGCTCGTGCCGTACGGCGGGGGGCCGGGGGGCGGCGCGCGGGATCAGGATGCGGAGGGCGAGGGCGGCCGCGGCGATGCCGGCCAGGGTGGGGAACGGGTAGAGGGGGTCGGCGTCGGGACGGGAGAGGGCCGCGACCACGCCGATGACGGCGAAGACGGCCAGCCCCAGATAGCCGTAGAGGAGGCGCCGGGCGGCCAGGACGCCGAGGGCGGCGGCGATCGCGGCCAGGATGAGCAGGATCCCGGTGATCAGGACGATCTTGTCGTACACGCCGAAGGTGGCGATCGCCCAGTCCTTGACGGGGGCCGGGGTCGCGTCGACCACGGCGTCGCCCACCGCGAGCACCGGGAACGCACGGGGTTCGAGCAGGCCCGCGGCGAGCTGGGCGACGCCGATCGCCACGGCTCCGGTGACGACGCCCAGCAACGCGGCCCAGGCGCGGCCGCTCCCCCTCGTACTCATGGAAGCGACCGTACGCCCGCCCGCCCCCGCCGCGCCTTACCGACCGGTTACGGGAACCCATCGGCCACCGGATCCGGCCGGTCAGGGGAACCCACCGGATACGGGGACCGACCGGCCACGGGGACCGACCGGCCACGGGGACCGACCGGCTACGGGGACCGGCCGCCGGGCGGCGACCGCCAGAAGCGGAACCGGCCGCAGACCGCCTCTCCGGGGGCTTCGGAGGCGCAGTTCCGTATGCGGGGGCCGTGGCGGCTAGAGTCTTCGCCGGACCTAGGAGGATCTCGTCATGCGGCCGGCCCTTCCCTATCTCATCGTGGCGACGTTCATCGCCGCCGGACTCTTCGCCTGGGCTGCCGTGATCGCGCCCGCCGAGGCCGAGGGCCCGAGGACCGCCTCCGCCTCGCCGACGGTCACGCCGTCCTCCGCGCCGCTCCCCCGCACGGCGCCGGACTCCCGCACCCCGGCGGCGGTCAGGCGGGCACTGGCCTCGGTGGTCCGGATCACCGGCTCGGCCCCGCAGTGCGCGCGCCAGCCGGAGGGCACCGGTTTCGTGTACGCCCCGGAGCACGTGCTGACCGTCGCCCGCGCCGTCGCCGGGGTGCGGCGGCAGCTCCGGGTGACCTCGGCCGGCCGGGAGTACCCCGCCACCGTCGTGCGCTTCGACCCCGTGCGCGACGTCGCCGTACTGCGGGTGCGCGGCCTCCCCGCCAAGCCCCTGCGCTTCGACCCGGCCGGGCGCACCGCGACCCGCGCGTTCATCCCCGCCCTCCAGGACGGCGAGCCCACGCAGCCGGACCCCGTCCAGCTCCGCACCCGCCGGATCGCCGCCCTCTCCGACATCTACGACAAGCAGGACACTCGCCGCGAAGTCCTGACCGCCACCGCGCGCCTCGCCCCCACGACGCAGGGCGCCCCGCTCCTCTCGGACCGCGGCCAGGTCTACGGCCTCCTCTTCATCCCCACCTCCGGCCGCCCCCGCACCGTCTACGCCACCACCCCCGCACAGCTCACGGCCCTCACCGAATACGCCCGCCGCACCACCCGCCCCGCCCCCACCGGCCCCTGCCTCCCCACCCCCTGACCCAGCTCATGCCGTAGAAAGCACGCCCACACCGCGCGTGCTCGGTACCCCGGCCCCCAACTCCGCACGGCCGCCCGCCCCCACAACTCCTCTCGCAAGGCCCCGGCCCGGTTTAGGCCGTACGGCCAGCCACGGCCGTCTCCCATGCCCTACGGCCCGACCCCCTCCGCCCCCCATGCCGTGCAGCCCGGCCCCCGTCGCTTCCCATGCCGTACGGCCCGGCCCTCGCCGCCTCCCATGCCGTACGGCCCGACCCCCGCCGCTCCCCATGCCGTACGGCTAGCGCCGTGTCCGACACAGAGAATTTCTGGTGTCCACGCCGACCCCTTCGGGCAGTCCGCGCCGACATGAAGCAGCCTCCCCGTGCCGGGCTCCCCGTTCCCGGCGCAAGGCCAAAGCCTCGGGACCGCCCCCACCCCCACACGGAAGGGGAGCCAAGCACACCGACCCCGAGCCCGAGCCCGAGCCCGAGTCCGAGTCCGAGTCCGAGTCCGAGTCCGCCCAAGAGAACCACCAGAAGGAAGTGACCCGCCACCAAGACCCACGAGCCGGACCGCGCGTCACCCCACCCGCTCACGCCCGCCCGCCCGCACCCACGCGAGCCCTCTCCAACCACACGCCTCCCTCTCCGTGATCATGCAGTTTTGCGCACACCCTGTGATTAAAACTGCAAGATCACCGCGAGGTTTTCGAGGTACCGGGGAACGACGCGTCGAGGGCGCCCGACCTCGGCGAGCCGGGAAAGTGACACCTGATTCGCTTCCGGGCTTTCGGCGCACAGCGGGAACCGGTCGGCGAACACGTCGAGACTTTGCCCCGAGTAGGCGAAACCCCAGAAGTGGGTCGGCCGACCGCCAAAGACCCACGAGCCCCAACTCCGCGCCGCGCGAGGCACCGGCGAGCGCCGGCCAGTGCCAACCCAGGCGGCGGACCCCCTTCCGCCGCATGCCCTCTCCGTGATCATGCAGTTTTGCGCACACCCTGTGATTAAAACTGCAAGATCACCGCGAGGTTTTCGAGGTGCCGGGGATCGACGCGTCGAGGGCGCCGACCTTGGCGGGCCGGGAAGGTGACACGTGATCACCGCGAGGTTTTGGGGGTGGGTGGTGGCGCGGTTGTGAGGAGGTGGCGGGAGGGTGGGGTGGGGGTCCCTGGGGATTCGGGTCGAGGAGGAGGGCGGGGAACTCGGCGCGGGGAACTCGGCGCGGGGCGGCTGCTTCGTGTCGGGGTGGACTGCCTGAAGGGGTTGGCGTGGACGGCAGGAATTCGGGCGTCGGACAGCGCGCCAGCCGTACGGCGGGAAACCTTCCCCTGGGCGCTCCGCGCTGAGGGGTCGCAGCGCCGCGATCCCGAGCCGCACGTCCGCGTCCACGCCGTACGCCGGGGCGAGCGCGACCGCGACCCCGCACGCGAGGTGTGATCATGCGGTTTGGTCACGGGTGTGTTCAAACCGCATGATCACGGCGGGGAAGGGTCAGGTCAGGAGGGTGGCTATTTGGGGGGCCAGGGCCCGGAAGGCGCGGCCTCGGTGGCTGATGGCGTTCTTCTCTTCGGGGGTGAGCTCGGCGGTGGTGCGGGTGTCGCCGTCGGGGACGAGGATGGGGTCGTAGCCGAAGCCGCCGGTGCCGCGCGGGGCGCGGATGACGCGGCCCTCCAGGCGGCCCTCGGCGACGCGCTCGGTGCCGTCGGGGAGGGCCAGGGCGGCGGCGCAGGCGAAGTGCGCGGCGCGGTGCTCGTCGGGGACGTCGCCGATCTGGGCGAGGAGGAGGTCGAGATTGGCCTTGTCGTCGCCGTGGACGCCGGACCAGCGGGCGGAGAAGACGCCGGGCATGCCGTTGAGGGCGTCGACGCACAGGCCGCTGTCGTCGGCGATCGCGGGCAGGCCGGTGGCCTTCGCGACGGCGTGCGCCTTGATCAGGGCGTTCTCGGTGAACGTGAGGCCGGTCTCGGGGATTTCGCCGATCTCGGGGTAGTCCTCCAGGCCGACGAGGGGCCGCGTCAGGCCCGCCTCGGCGAGGATGTCGCGGAGCTCGGCGATCTTGCCCTGGTTGCGGGTGGCGAGGACGATCATGCGGACAGAGCCTCCCGCTGGAGCAGGGTGAGTTCCTCGCAGCCGGCCACGGCCAGGTCGAGGAGGCGGTCGAGCGTCGCGCGGTCGAACGGCGTCGCCTCGGCCGTGCCCTGGACCTCGACGAACGCGCCGTCGCCGGTCATCACGACGTTCATGTCGGTGTCGGCCGCGACGTCCTCGGTGTAGCAGAGGTCGAGCAGCGGCTCGCCCTTCACCACGCCGACGCTGACCGCCGCCACCGAGTTGATCAGCGGCTTGCCCGGGCACATCCGGCGCTCGGTCATCCAGGCGATCGCGTCGGCCAGCGCGACGTAGGCGCCGGTGATCGCCGCCGTGCGCGTGCCGCCGTCGGCCTGGAGGACGTCGCAGTCGAGGACGATGCTGTTCTCGCCCAGCGCCTTGTAGTCCACGCAGGCCCGCAGCGAGCGCCCGATCAGCCGGGAGATCTCGTGGGTCCGCCCGCCGATCTTGCCGCGCACCGACTCGCGGTCGTTCCGGGTGTTCGTCGCGCGGGGCAGCATGGAGTACTCGGCGGTGACCCAGCCGAGCCCGCTCCCCCGCCGCCACCGCGGCACCTCGCCCTGCACCGTCGCCGCGCAGAGCACGCGCGTGCCGCCGAACTCCACCAGCACCGATCCCTCGGCCTGCTTGAGCCAGCCGCGCTGGATCGAGACCGGGCGGAGCTGATCGGGATTACGTCCATCGGAGCGAGCCATTCCCCCAGCCTAGCGCCGGTGATCAGCCATCCCGCCCACTGACACCACTCCCGGCCGGAGCCCGCGCGCCCCGCCCGCCGCCCGCGCGCCCCTCCCCGCGCCGGCCGGGTCTCCCGCCCGCCGTACGGCCGCGCCGGGCCGGACGGACGAATCACCGGTGTCCGCGCCCGCCCCTGCGGGCACCCCGCCCCCACGAGAAGCAGCCGCGACGTGCCTGGCTCCCCGTCGCCCGCGCCAGGACGAACGCCTCGGGACCGGTGCGGCCCCACCCCCCACCCGCCCGGCGGAACCGGTACGGCCCGCACCCTCCGATCCGCCCCACGGGACCGGTGCGGCCCCGCCCCCGCCGCGCCCCGGAGACCGGCACGGCCCCCGCCCGCCGAACCGCCCCAAGGAGAAGAATCCGGAAGAACCCCTCCGAGAAGCACGCGGGGAAGCGGCCTCAGTACGTGGCGCCGCTTCTCGCCAGCTCGATCCGCCCCTCGTAACCCGCCGTCCGCGCGTCCCGCAGGATGTCCCGGGGGTCGAACCAGGGGACGAGGTGGGTGAGGACGAGGGTCTTCGCCCCGGCCTCGGCCGCGTGCTCGGCGGCCTGGCGCCCGGTCAGGTGGAGGTCGGTCGGCAGGTTCGGGACGTCGAGGAACGACGCCTCGCACAGCAGCACGTCCGCGCCGCGCGCCAGCCGTACCAGGGCCTCGGACTCGCCGGTGTCGGCGGAGTAGGCGATGGAGCGGCCGCCGTGGGAGACGCGGAAGCCGTACGTCTCGACGGGGTGGTTCATGCGCGCCGTGGTGACCTCGAACGGCCCGATCCGGCGCGTGCCTTCGCCGAGCGTCCGGAAGTCGAACGCCTTCTCCAGCCCAGGCTCCTCCGGCATGCCGTACGCCGCGGCCAGGCGGCGGGGTGCGTCGGCCGGGGCGTACACCGGCACGCGGTCGAGGGGGCCTTGCGGGGTGTAGGTGCGCACGACGTGGTACGAGCACAGGTCGAGGCAGTGGTCGGCGTGCAGGTGGGACAGGCAGATCGCGTCCACGTCGTAGAGCCCGTGGTGGCGCTGGAGCGCGCCGAGCGCGCCGTTGCCCAGGTCGAGCAGCATCGAGAAGCCCTCGGCCTCGAAGAGATAGCAGGACGCCGGGCTGTCCGGCCCCGGAAAGCTCCCGGCGCATCCAATGATCGTGAGCCGCATCGGCGCCGCCTCCTCCTTCTCGGTCGTCTCCTAACCCACGGGCGCCAGTTGCACGGCCTGGATCTCCGGCCCCAGGAACCTGCGCCCCAGCGTGGCGAACAAGGTGGTGTCCCCCGTCGCGAGGAATCGGTGGGCCGGCGGCTCCGGCGTGGAGTCCCGGGCCATTCCCCGGTCGTGCAAGATGCGGTAGACGTCCTTGGCGGTCTCCTCCGCGCTGGACACCAGCGTCACGGAGTCGCCGACGACATAGGAGATGGCCCCGGTGAGCAGGGGGTAGTGCGTGCAGCCGAGGATCAGCGTGTCGCACCCGCCCGTCAGCACGGGCTGGAGATACTCGCGCGTCACCTCGATGAGCTCCTCACTCATCGTCTCCCCCCGCTCCACGAACTCAACCAGCCGCGGCGCGGCCACGCGCGTGAGGTTGACGTGCGGCGCGGCGGCGAACGCGTCGTCGTACGACATGGACGCGATGGTGGCACGGGTCGCGATCACGCCGACCCTCCCGTTGCGGGTGGCGCGCACGGCCCGCCGCGCGGCGGGCTGGATGACCTCCACGACGGGCACGTCGTACCGCTCGCGGGCGTCGCGCAGCACCGCCGAGCTCGCCGTGTTGCACGCGATGACGAGCATCTTCACGCCCTGCTCGACGAGGTGGTCCAGGCATTCGAGGGCGGCCGCGCGCACCTCGGCGATGCTCTTGGGTCCGTACGGCAGGCGCGCGGTGTCGGCCATGTAGGTGATCGGCTCGTGCGGGAGCTGGTCCATGACCGCCCGCGCGACGGTCAGCCCGCCCACCCCGCTGTCGAAGATCCCCAGGCTCGCTTCGCGCACGTTTTCCAAGGTAGACGCCCCCCGCATGACCAAATACGTCATAGTCCACAGATCGGCTTCACGTTACTCCCCTTTCACCCCCTGCCCGTCCCCGCCCACCCGTCGGACCGGTCACACCCGGCAGGCCCCCGCCCGGGCCCCGGCGTGCCGTACGGCCGGAGCGCGGCCCGCCGTACGGCACGAGCCCGCCGCGCGGCGTGGGCCCGCCGCGCCGTACGACCTCGGTCCGGCCGGGCGGCCGGGACCGGGCCGGGCGGGAGCGCGGGGCGGCGCGCCGTACCCGGCGACCGGAAGGGGTCAGCCCCGGCCGACGCGGGCGAGCTGGCGGGACTGGGCGACCAGGCGGCCGGCGGAGTCCCAGACCTCGACCTCCTCGTCGAACCAGCCGTCGCGGACCAGCCGGCCGCTGCCGAGCAGCGTGAGCCAGCCGGGCGCGGGCAGGGCGCGCAGGTGCCAGGTCAGCTCCACCGTCGGGGCCCAGCCCCGGGCGCCCAGCGAGAACACCGTCGGGGGGAGCGCGTCCACGGCGAGCGCGATGACGTAGGGGTCGGGGTCCTGCTCCTCGGCCAGCCGGAAGTACGCCCGCATCTCCGGCCGCCCGATGGGCTCCCCGCGCAGCCAGCCCAGCGACGGCGGGTCGAAGCGCAGGTCCATCTTGTCGTTGAGCGTCATGTTGGACTCGGGCTTGGGCGGCGGCAGCGTGACGCAGTCCTCCACCGGGGGCAGCGCGGCGGCCGGGTCGCCGGTCCAGACGGGCTCGGCGTCCGGGTCGAGGGTCGCGGTGGTGACCAACGTCTCCAGCACGGGCCGCCCGTCCTGGACGAGCGTCGCGCGGGTCATCGCGGCGGTGCGGCCGGCCTTGAGCGGGGCCAGCTCCACCTGTGCGGGCCCGGTGACGGGGACGCGGAGGAACTGGGCGCTGGTCGAGACGGGATGGGCGTGCGGCGAGGCGTCGGTCACGGCCCTCAGCAGCACGGCCAGCAGGTAGCCGCCGTTGAGAGCCTGCCCGATCGCGAATCCGGGGTCGAGGCAGACGTCGTAGGTGTTCTCGTCCACCCGATGGGCCTGAGTCGCTTCGTCGAACTTCGTCATCCGGGCCCTCTACTCGAACAAAATTCGGGAGTGCCCCAACAATACAGACGCCCCGCCCGCCACCCCTAGCAAGATCCGCTGTGGCCCCCGCCACTTTCCGGCTCCCGGGGGAGGGACGCGGGCGGGAGGGCCGGGCGGGTCAGGCCCAGAGGTGCCCGTCGAGGCGGTCCTCCGCCTCCTCCAGCTCGCCTTCGTAGGCGCCGGTCGAAAGGTACTTCCAGCCGCCGTCCGCGACCAGGAAGACGATGTCGGCGCGCTCACCGGCCTTGACCGCCTTCGCGGCCATGCCGAGGGCGGCGTGGAGGGAGGCTCCAGTGGAGATCCCGGCGAAGATGCCCTCCTCCGCCAGGAGTTCGCGCGTACGGCGGAGCGCGTCGTGCGACCCGACCGAGAAGCGCGTGGTGAGGACGGACTCGTCGTACAGCTCGGGCACGAAGCCCTCGTCCACGTTGCGCAGGCCGTACACCAGCTCGCCGTACCGGGGCTCGGCGGCCACGACGGAGACGCCGGGGACGTGCTCGCGCAGGTAGCGGCCGACGCCCATGAGGGTGCCGGTGGTGCCGAGACCGGCGACGAAGTGGGTGACCGAGGGGAGGTCCGCGAGGATCTCCGGGCCGGTGGTCTCGTAGTGGGCGCGGGAGTTCGCCTCGTTGCCGTACTGGTAGAGCATCACCCAGTCGGGGTGCTCGGCGGCCAGGCCCTTGGCGACCCGCACCGCCTCGTTGGAGCCCCCGGCGGCGGGCGAGAAGATGATCTCCGCGCCCCACATCCGGAGGAGCTGCGCGCGCTCGGCCGAGGTGTTCTCCGGCATCACGCAGATGAGCCGGTACCCCTTGAGGCGGGCCGCCATCGCCAGGGAGATCCCGGTGTTGCCGCTGGTCGGCTCCAGGATCGTGCACCCGGGCCGGAGCAGCCCGTCCTTCTCGGCCTGGGCCACCATCCACAGCGCGGGGCGGTCCTTCACCGAGCCGGTCGGGTTGCGGTCCTCCAGCTTCGCCCAGATCCGCACGTCGGCGGAGGGCGAGAGGCGGGGCAACCCGACCATCGGCGTGCGCCCGACCGAGTCGAGCAGCGAGTCGAAGCGCATCGGTGCTCAGCCGCCCGCGACGGCCGGCAGCACGGTGACGGTGTCGCCGTCGGCGACGGGGGTGGACAGGCCGCCCAGGAAGCGGACGTCCTCGTCGTTCAGGTAGACGTTGACGAAGCGGCGCAGCCCCTCGCCCTCGACCAGCCGGTCCCGCAGGCCCGGGTGGCGGGCGTCCAGGTCGCCGATCAGCTCGTCGAGCGTGCCGCCCTTGCCCTCCACGGCCTTGGCGCCGTCGGTGTAGGTGCGCAGGATCGTCGGGATTCGAACCTCGATAGCCATGACAGTCTCCATCGTCGTGCCTATGGGCGCACAACAGCGCCCGCGGGCGGGGGATTCCAGCGGCGGGGAACCAGGCGCCCCGCCGAGGGGCGCCCGGCTCAGCGGCCGGAACAGTCGTAGACGACGACGGCGGGGGTGTGACCGAACAGGAAGTTCTGCACGGCGGACACACGCGCCCCGCGGAAACCCTGATCGACCGTCTTCATGACCCTCAGCTTACCGTTCTGGCCTCTCGTGCCCACTCAGGCGTAGGACTCGACGACGCGGACCTCTTCCTCGGTCACCTCGCCGTCCAGGATCCGGTACGACCGGAATTCGACGCCGTCCACGACGAGCCGGTCGGTCTCCAGGTCCTCCCGGGTCGAGACCAGCACGTAGTGGGCCTGCGGCTCCATGGCGTACGAGATGTCCGTCCGCGAGGGGTACGCCTCGGTGGAGGTGTGCGAGTGGTAGATCACGACGGGTTCCTCGTCGCGGTCGTCCATCTCGCGCCACACCTTGAGCTGCTCGATGGAGTCGAAGCGGTAGAACGTCGGCGAGCGCTCGGCGTTCGTCATGGCGACGAACCTGGTGGGCCGGTCCGACCCCGCGGGACCCGCGATCACGCCGCAGGCCTCGTCCGGGTGGTCGGCGCGGGCGTGGGCGATGATCCGGTCCACCAGATCACGGGTGATCGTCAGCATGGACCGAAGATTAGCCCCTGGTCGCGGCCACGACCGAGTCGATCTCGGCAAGGATCTCCTTCTTGCCCACCTCGTCCAGGTACGACGACGTCACGGCCGTCCGCGACAGATCGGCCAGCTCGTTGACGCCGAGCCCGAAGGCCCTGGCGACCGCGCGGTACTCCCCGCTCAGGGTGGTGCCGAACATGGGCGGGTCGTCGCTGTTCAGCGTGACGACCAGGCCCGCCTCCAGCATGCGCGGGAACGGGTGGTCCTCGATGGCCCCGACCTGCTTGGTGCACACGTTGGACGTCGGGCAGACCTCCAGCGGGATCCGGTTGTCGCGGAGGTACGCCATCAGCCGCTCGTCCCGGACGCAGGCGATGCCGTGGCCGAGGCGCTCGGCCTTGAGCCCCTCGAGCGCCTCCCACATCGTCTCCGGCCCGGTCATCTCCCCCGCGTGCGGGACGCTGTGCAGCCCGGCGGCGACCGCGGCCCGGAAGGCGTCGCGCAGCTCGTCGCGGATCGCCGCCCGGCTCTCCTCGATGCCGCCCATGCCGAACCCGACCAGCGCCTCCGGCGGGTGGTTCAGCGCGTGCTCCAGCGTCCCGCGCACCGAGTCGGCGCCCCACTCCGCGGGGATGTCGAAGATGTAGGCCACGCGGATGCCGTACCGCTCGCGCGCCTTCCTGGACGCGATGTCCAGGGCCTCGGTGACCTCGGGCATCGGCATGCCCAGGCGCTGGTGAGAGTACGGCGTGACGGTCAGCTCGACGTAGCGCGTGTTCTGCGCGGCGAGGTCGCGGGCCGCTCCGAGCACGAGCGTGGCCACGTCCTCGGGGGTGGTCACGACCTCGTTGACCGCCTCGTACACCTCGGCGAAGTGCGGGAAGTCGCGGAACTCGAAGAAGTCCCGCAGGCCGGAGAGGGTCCCGGGCAGCCGGTGGCCGGGGTGCCGGGCGGCGAGTTCCAGGACGGTCTCGGGCGAGGCCGAGCCCACCAGGTGGACGTGCAGCTCGGCCTTGGGGAGGGAGTCGATGAAAGCGTCGATCATCCACGTGACGCTAGGCGCTCAAATCCGACAGGACCAAGCAGAACCGCGCTTTCTCACATCAAGATGTCAAAAACCCTCCCAGGACCCGTCACCAGAGGGCGCGGACGAGGGAGTCCTGGAGGAAGGTCAGCCAGTCGTACGTCACGAAGACGGGGTAGCGCGGGTCGTCCTCGGACATGCGGGCTATCTCCTCGTGCGTGTCCTCGGTGACCTCCAGCCGCACGCCGAGCGCGAGCCGTACGTCGTTGAGGGAGCGCAGCCAGGCGCGCGCCTGCTCGGCGTCGAGGACGGCCTCGCCGGGGTTCGCGGTCTCCAGCACGACCGCGGCGTCGGCGCGCTTGCCCTCGCGGAGCTGGCCCTCGGTGTAGCGGCGGAACTCGCCCGCGGCCTCGGGGTCCTCGGGGTAGGCGTCGGGGAACAGCCGCGCGAGCACGGGGTCGGCCGGGGTGGCCGCGGACGCGGAGATGCCCACCGCGCGGGCGAGCGGGTCGTCGTGCGTCTCCGGGGGCTCGACCAGGCCCATGAGCTGGGACACCAGGGAACGCAGGATCGCCACCTCGCCGGCGTCCAGGCGCAGCGCGACGCCGCCGCCGGGAGCGGGCGCGAAGTTGCCGTTCACGCGCGCTCTCCCCTCGCTTCCCGCCGCCGTGTGGCCGTTACCCGTGTGGCCGTTCCCCGTGGGGCCGTTCCCCGTGTGATCGTCCCCGGCCCGCCCGGCCGTCGTGCGCCCGGTCGCCGTACGGCCGGTCGCCGGGTGCGCGGATCGGTCACGCCTTGTCCTGCTGGACCGTCGCCCACAGGCCGTAGCCGTGGAGGATCTGCACGTCGCGCTCCATCTCCTCGCGGGTGCCGCTCGCGACCACCGCCCTGCCCTTGTGGTGGACGTCGAGCATCAGCTTCTCGGCCTTGGACTTCGGGTAGCCGAAAACCGTCTGGAAGACGTACGTGACGTACGACATCAGGTTCACCGGGTCGTTCCACACGATCGCCAGCCACGGCAGGTCGGGCCGCACGTCCTGGTGGACGTCGGGACGTTCGAGCTCGACCGGTGCAGTGGTACCCACCTCTCCATGGTGCACCACCGGGGCAATAATCTTCACATCGTGGCTACTAGCACGGCGTTGCTCACCGATCACTACGAGCTGACGATGCTGGAAGCGGCGCTGCGCAGCGGCGCCGCCCATCGGCGGGCCGTTTTCGAGGTCTTCGCCCGGAGGCTGCCCGAGGGGCGGCGCTACGGCATCGTCGCGGGCACCGGGCGGGTGCTCGACGCGCTGGAGAACTTCCGGTTCGGCCCGGAGGAGCTGGACTTCCTGCGCGAACGCCGGATCGTGGACGAGTCCACCCTGCGCTGGCTGTCCGAATACCGCTTCTCCGGCGACGTGTACGGCTACCGCGAGGGCGACGTCTACTTCCCCGGCTCGCCGATCCTCGTCGTGGAGGGCACGTTCGCCGAGGCGGTCATGCTGGAGACCGTCATCTTGTCGATCCTCAACCACGACTGCGCCATCGCCTCGGCGGCCTCGCGGATGACGCACGCCGCCGGGGGCCGCCCGCTGATCGAGATGGGCTCACGCCGTACGCACGAGATGGCGGCGGTGGCGTCGGCCCGGGCGGCGTACATCGCGGGGTTCGCGACGACGTCGAACCTCGCGGCGGGGCGGCGCTACGGCATCCCCACGGCGGGGACGGCGGCGCACGCGTTCACGCTGCTGCACGACAGCGAGGCGGACGCGTTCAAGGCGCAGCTCGCCTCGCTCGGGCCCGGGACGACCCTGCTGGTGGACACCTACGACGTGGAGCAGGCGGTGCGCACGGCCGTCGAGCTGGCCGGACACCGGCTGGGCGCGGTCCGGATCGACTCCGGGGACCTGGCGCTGGCCGCGGGCGAGGTGCGCCGGCTGCTCGACGCGCTGGGGGCCGACCAGACCCGGATCGTGGTCACCGGCGACCTGGACGAGCACTCGATCGCCGCCCTGGCCGTCGCCCCCGTGGACGGCTACGGCGTCGGGACGTCCCTGGTCACCGGCTCCGGCGCGCCCACCGCGTCCCTCGTCTACAAGCTCGTGGCGCGCGCCGACGAGTCCGGGGAGCTCAAGCCGGTGGCGAAGCGCTCGGTGGGCAAGCCCAGCGTGGGCGGGCGCAAGCACGCGTACCGTCGCTTCGACGAGTCGGGCACCGCCGTGGCCGAGATCGTCTGCGCGCACTGCGACGTGCCCGGCCCGTCGGACCGGCCGCTGCTCGCCCAGCTCGTGAGCGGCGGGGAGATCGTGGGCCGCGAACCGCTCGCCGACGCCCGCGCCCGCCACGCCCGTGCCATCGCCGAGCTCCCGGCCCCCGCCCTCCAGCTCTCCCGGGGCGACGTGGCCATCCCCACCACCCTGATCACCGCCTGACCACCGTTTTCCGGCGGCCGGCTCTCCGGCGGCCGGCCGGACGCGGCCGCCCGCCGCACGGCGAGGTGGGAGCACGCCGTACGGCGGGCCGGGCCCGATGGGGCCGCCGCTAGCGGATGGCGGCGATCACGGCGTCGTCGAAGCCGCGCCAGATCTCCGAGGCGGCGTCGAAGCCGGCCGCCCGCAGCGTGTCCAGGTGCCAGGAGGCCGGGGGCATGAACTCGACGGAGGCGTGGTCGCCGCTGAAGAACGCGGTGCGCTCGGCCACCGCGTCGGCGAGCTTGGGGTCCTCGGCGGCGGCCTGCCACCACTGCTTCCAGTCGAGCACGCCCTCGGCGCGCAGGGACTCCTGGTCGCGCTCGCGCTTGGCGTTCACCGCGCCGGCGAAGCGCGGGTGCAGCGCGGGCATGTGGTCGGCGTTGGTGAAGACGCCGCCGGGGCGGAGCACGCCGGCGAGGTCCCGGTAGAGGCGGGTCAGGCCCTTCTCGTCGAACCAGTGCAGCGCGGTCGCGGTCACGACGGCGTCGAACTCCCGCTCCGGCAGCCGGGACGTCCAGTCCGGCTCACCCAGGTCGGCGCGGACCACGGTCACCCGCTCGCCCAGGCTCTCCCGCGCCAGGATGAGCAGCGCGGGGTCCACGTCCACGGCGACGATCCGGGCGTCCGGCAGCCGCTCCAGCAGCCGGTGGCTGAGGCTGCCCGGCCCGCAGGCCAGGTCGAGGATGCGCGGCGAGCGCCCGGTGACGCTCTCGACCAGCTCGAACATGGCCGCGAAGCGCTCCTCGCGGTCGGGCATGTAGTACTCCTGCTGGCGGTCCCAGCTCTCCAGCCAGCTCCCGGCCCAGTCCGTCGTCACCGTCATCGCGCCTTCCTGCTCAGGTTGAACCGCCCCGCCGACCGGCGCCGGGGGAACACGTGCCGCCGCTGCTCGGCGGCCTCGCGCAGCGCGTCGTCCTGCCGCGCCCGGATGTACTCCTCCATGAAGTGCGGAGTCACAGGTCTCTCCTCGTAATACCCTGCATCGCTCTACGCCCCTTACATTAACCCCCTCCGGTAATACCCGCAACCCGACTCGGACCCTTACGTCTCCTTCTCGTCGGGGTGACATAAGGTCGGGGGTATGACTAAGGCTCTGGTCATCGTCGACGTGCAGAACGACTTCTGTGAGGGCGGCAGCCTGCCCGTGAACGGCGGCGCCGAGGTGGCGGAGGCGATCACCGCCTACGTCGCCAAGCACCAAGGCGAGTACGCCCATGTGGTCGCCACCCGCGACTACCACGTGGACCCCGGCCCCCACTTCTCCGAGACCCCGGACTACGTGGACTCCTGGCCGGCCCACTGCGTCGCCGGGACGGAGGGCGCGGCCTTCCACCCCGCCTTCGACACCACCCCCGTGGAGGCCGTCTTCAGCAAGGGCGCCCACAGCGCGGCCTACAGCGGCTTCGAGGGCTCCACCGAGGACGGCGAGAGCCTGGCCGACTGGCTCAGGTCCCGCGGCGTGGACAAGGTGGACGTCGTGGGCATCGCCACCGACCACTGCGTCCGGGCCACCGCCCTCGACGCCAAGAAGTCCGGCTTCGACACCGAGGTCCTCCTCGACCTCACCGCGGGCGTGGCCCCCGAGACCAGCGAGAAGGCCCGCGCCCAGCTCCGCGAGGCCGGCGTGACCCTCACCGGCGCCCCGATCGTCCGCTGACGCCCTCTACCGCCAGGAGCGCTCCGGGGGCATCATCGTGCCCACCATGTGGCGCGATCACCGGAGCCGGCGCCTCTGGTTCGTCGTCGGCTGCCTGCTCACCGCCCCCGCCGTGCTCCTCGGCGCGGCGGGCGCGCTCGGCATGTCCGGCGTGGAGTCCATCCTGGGCGCGAAGATCGGGGACATCGACCCGGCCGCCCTGCTGATGGCGTTCGTCCCCGCCGTCCTGGGCGTCGCCGCCTGGCGCGCCGCCCTCCGCGCCCAGCACTGGCAAGAAACCGACACCACCCAATCCGCCGAACGGACGGAAAGGTAATCGAATCGCAAAGGGGGGTCAGCGGGAGGGGCGGGTGGCCCATTGGCGGATCTTGGCGATGCGGTCGCGGAGCTGGTCGGCGGTGGCCTGGGCTACCGGGGGGCCGCCGCAGGCGCGGCGGAGTTCGGAGTGGATGACGCCGTGGGGCTGGCCGGTGCGGTGGTTCCAGGCGCCGACCAGGCCGTTCAGCTCCTTGCGGAGGTTGGCCAGCTCCTCGTGCGGGCTCATCGCCGGCTCGGGCCGCTCCTTGGCCTCGTTCTTGCGGCGGGCGGCGAGCTGGTCGGACTGGCGCTTGCGGAGCAGGACGGCCACCTGGTCGGGCTCCAGGAGGCCGGGGAGGCCGAGGAAGTCCTCCTCCTCGGGGGAGCCGGGGGCCGCCGAGGTGCCGAACTCGCCGCCGTCGAAGAGGACGCGGTCGAAGGTGGCCGACGCCTCCACGGTCTCGAACGGCAGCTCGTCGGCCACCGCGTCCGGGGTGTCCTTCTTGCGGTTGGCGTCCTCCAGCGCCGAGTCGTTGAGGAAGTCGTCGTCGGGGAGCCTCTTGTCCAGGACGTGGTCGCGCTCGGCCTCCATCTCGCCCGCGAACCCCATGAGCACCGGGACGGACGGGAGGAAGACCGACGCGGTCTCGCCGCGCTTGCGGGCACGCACGAAACGGCCGATGGCCTGGGCGAAGAACAGCGGCGTCGAGGTCGAGGTGGCGTAGACGCCCACGGCCAGGCGCGGGATGTCCACGCCCTCGGAGACCATCCGGACCGCGACGAGCCAGCGTTCCTCGCTCGCCGAGAACTGCTTGATCTTCTTGGACGCGCCGGGGTCGTCGGACAGGACGACCGTCGCGCCCTGCCCGGTGATCGTGCGCAGGTGCTTGGCGTACGCCCGGGCGCTCTCGTGGTCGGAGGCGATGACCAGGCCGCCCGCGTCGGGCATGCCCCGCCGTACCTCGGTCAGCCGGCGGTCGGCCGCCGCGAGCACCTGGCGGATCCAGTCGCCCTTGGGGTCCAGCGCGGCACGCCACGCCTGCGAGAGCTGGTCCTTCGTGAGCGGCGTGCCCAGGGTCGCGGTGATGTCGTCGCCCGCGCGCGTGCGCCAGCGCATCTCGCCGGCGTAGGCCAGGAAGATCACCGGGCGTACGACGCCGTCGGCGAGGGCCGGGCCGTACCCGTAGGAGTAGTCGGACACCGAGCGCAGGACGCCCTCGCCGTCCTCGACGTACGACACGAACGGGATCGGGTTCGTGTCGGACCGGAACGGGGTGCCCGTCAGGGCCAGCCGGCGCGCGGCGGGCTCGAACGCCTCGCGCACGCCGTCGCCCCAGGACTTGGCGTCGCCGGCGTGGTGGATCTCGTCGAAGATCACCAGGGTCTTGCGGGCCTCGGTGCGGGCGCGGTGCAGCGCGGGGTGCATCGCGACCTGGGCGTACGTGATCGCGACGCCGGTGTAGTCGCGCGAGGTGGTGCCCTGGCTGTTCTTGAACTCCGGATCGATCGCGATGCCGACCCGGGCGGCGGCGTCCGCCCACTGCCGCTTCAGGTGCTCGGTGGGCGTGACAATCGTCACAGCGCGGATGACGCCGGTGGCGAGCAGCTCGCTGGCGATCCGCAGGGCGAAGGTCGTCTTGCCCGCTCCCGGGGTCGCCACCGCGAGGAAGTCGCGGGGGGCCTGGCGGAAGTAGAGGTCGAAGGCCTCCTGCTGCCAGGCGCGCAGCTTGGGCGCGGTGCCCCAGGCCGCGCGGTCGGGATACGCGGGCGGCAGGTTGGACGCGGCTGACGGGGAGGCAAAGGTGCTCACGGTGGCACAAGAGTAGTCGGAGAGACCGACAGGACGTGCCGTGAGCCGTGGTTGTTTCGCAACCCGGCCCCGGCGTGATATGCCGCCCGGCCGTCCTGTGGTACGGCCCGGGGCGGGCCCGCCCCGGGCCCCCTCACGCGGTACGGCGTCAGCCCAGGCGGAGGCCGCGCACGACCGCGTCGATCGCGGCGCGGCGGTCGTCCCCGTCGGGCTGGGCCAGGCCCACGATCATCACCGCCCGTCCGTCCCGGGCGAGCACGACCACGGCTCGCAGGTACGCCGGCGGGGTCAGCTCGTCGTAGACCGCGCCGACCTCGCGGGAGTACGCGGGCCGGCCCCCGATGGTCAGCGGCCCCTCCTCCCCCGGCCGCAGCGGCCTGGCGTGCAGGAACAGCGCGGCGTAGCGCTCGGACACCTCGGCCGCCGCCCGCCGCAGCGACTCGCCCTCCTCCGGCGGGTCACCCGGCCCGTCCCACGGCCCCACCAGCACCGCCGCCGCCGCGATCGAGCCGTCCTCCCTCCGCTCGTCCAGGGAGATGCCCGAGGTGAACGACGTGGTGGACGCCTCGGCCCCGCGCGTCCACCCGTCCGGAACCGCGTAGCTCACGCGCGCCACGGGATCGCTCAGCCGCTCCTCGCCCGGCCCGGCCGCGCCCCGGATCAGCAGCACCGCCCCCACCCCGGCCAGGACCGCCGCCGCCACCAGCAGGGCCGCGCCCCACGACCGCCGGGCCTGCCGCGGCGGCACCGGCCTGCGGTAGTGCCTGCCCGAAGGCGGCAGTTCGTCCTCGTCCGCGGAGGGGAACATCGGCCGCACCCCGGGCGGCAGCCCGCCGTCCCCGGCCCTCCCGCGCCCCTCCTGCACCACGCCTCCCTGATCGCGCGGCCGTCCGCCCTGGACCCCGAGTATCCGCTCCCGGGGCCCTCCCGTCACCCGCTCGGGCGGTGCGGGGCTCAGGGGCTGGTGGAGGCGCGGATCACCAGGGTCGGGGAGACCGCGATGCGGCAGGGGGGACGGGCGGGGGCGGGGGGCGCGGTCAGGAGGCGGACCGCCTCGGTGGCCAGTTGCGGCACGGGCTGGCGGACGGTGGTCAGCGGGGGGTCGGTGAGGGCGGCGTAGCCGATGTCGTCGAAGCCGGCCACCGAGACGTCGGCGGGGACGCGCACCCCGGCGGCGCGCAGTTCGCGGAGGAGGCCGACGGCGATCTGGTCGTTGCCGCAGAGGATCGCGTCGGGCAGGTCGCCGGACGCGTGCAGCTCGCGGGCGGCCCGGCGGCCGTGCTCGACGCTGAAGTCGCCCAGGGCGCGGGCGGCGACGGTCACCCCGGGGCGGGCGGCCACGGCCCGCTCGAACGCCTCCAGGCGCACGCGGGCGGTCGAGCCGGCCGGGGCCCCGCCGACGAAGGCGACGCGGCGGGCCCCCCGGTCGGCCAGGTGGGCGACGGCCTGGTTCACGCCGGACTCGTCGTCCACGCCGACCCAGTCGGTGACGTCGCCCTCGACGTACCGGTCCATCTGCACGGTCGGCACGCTCCGCGCCGCCTCGCGTACGGCGGGCACGCTGGCCGTGGCGTCGCAGGGGGTGATGACCAGGCCGTCCACCTGGCGTTCGAGGAGGGCGCGGACGCGGCGGGCCTCGATCGCGGGGTCGTGGCGCGAGTCGCACAGGAGCAACTCGCGGCCGGACCCGGCGAGGTCGTGCTCGACGGCCTCGACGATCTGGGTGAAGAAGGGGTCGCCGATGCCGGGGACGACCATGCCGACGATGCGCGTGCTCTGGCCGCGCAGGGCCTGGGCCACGGTGTTCGGGCGGTAGTCGAGCTCCTCGGCGGCACGCTGGACCCGGTCGGCCACGTCCGGGGTGACCCGGCGGCGGCCGGAGAGAGCCCGGGACGCGGTGGCGATCGAGACCCCGGCCCGGCGTGCCACATCGTGGATCGTCGCCCTGTCACTGCTGGACAATCGTTTACCCAATGCTCCCCGTGAAGACCTGGTACGCATTGTGATCGGCCGGTCGCGTGGCCGCAAGTCCGTACGCCGGACCCGGGCGGGATACTCGGAAATCCCGCCCCTGACGGCGTTTCGGCGGTCTACCCTCTCCGTCCGGGGTTGCGGGATGATCGTGATTTGGGTACGTTTTACGGGAAAACGATTACCCGCCGGAAGCGCCAGGGGTGCTGTAGCGATACAGGGGCCGAGACAGGGCCCGGCGCCGGCGGGGCCGATCACGCGGACGCCCCAGGGAGTGGCGATGCCCGTTCCGGTGATCCTCGACTGCGACCCCGGCGTGGACGACGCCCTGGCGATCGTCCTGGCCGCCGCCGATCCGGCGATCGACCTGCTGGCGATCACCACGGTCGCGGGCAACGTCGGCCTCGACAAGACCACGCGCAACGCCCGCCGCGTCTGCGACCTCGCGGGCATCACCGGCGTCCCGGTGGCCGCCGGGTGCGACCGGCCGCTGGCGCAGGACCCGCACATCTCCGACCACACGCACGGCGAGAGCGGCCTGGGCCCGCTGACGGTCGGCGAGCCCGAGACCCCGCTGGCCGGCGAGCACGCCGTGGACCTGATCCACCGCCTCCTCGGCGAGAGCGAGACCCCGGTGACGATCATCGCGGTGGGCCCGCTCACGAACATCGCCACGCTGTTCCGGCGGTACCCCGGGGACCGCTCCCGCGTCGCCCGCGTCGTGATCATGGGCGGCTCGACGGAGCGCGGGAACGCCATGCCGTACGCCGAGTTCAACACCTACGCCGACCCCGAGGCCGCCGACGAGGTGCTGCGGTCCGGCGTCCCGACCGTCTGGCACGGGCTGAACGTCACCTACCAGGCGCTGGCCACCCCGGACATCATCGAGTCGATCGCCGCCCTCGGCACCCCGCTCGCCGACGCGTGCGTCCAGCTCATGACGTACTACGCCGAGTCCTACCGGACCGTCTGGCGCGTCCCGCACCCGCCCGTCCACGACGCGGTCGCCGTGGCGTACGTCATCGACGAGTCCCTCATCGAGTGCGCCCACACCGCGCTGCGGGTCGAGCTGCGGGGCGAGCACACGCGCGGCGCGACCGTCGCCGACCTGCTCGGCCGTACGGACTGGGAGCCCAACGCCCACGTCGGGGTCACCCTGGACGCGGCCCGCTTCTGGCCGCTCCTCGTCTCGGCCATCCGCACCCTCGGCGCCTGACCCCGGCCGCATCGCCCCCCGGCCTGGCCTCCCCGCCCCTCATCGGCTCGCCACCTCTCGTCGTGATCATGTGGTTTCAAGCACAGGGTGTGCGTAAAACCGCATGATCACGGCGAAGGTGAGGCCCGGGGGCATGCCTCCGGGACGCACAACGCCGGGGACGAGAGGCACGAGACGCGCAGGCACGGGACGCGCTGGGGCGGGGTGCATGGAACGCGCGACGCGTAGGGCGCGCGACCCGTGGGGCGTGGGCATGTGGGGCGCGGGGTGTGCGGGGGGCGCGGCGTCGGGGTGGGGGCGGGTGGGTCAGCGGGTGCGCATGCGGGCGGACAGGCCGGTGCCGGCCAGGGCGATCGCCGCCATGAGGGCGAAGGTCACCGCGATGCCCAGCGGGAGGTTCCCGTGGCCGATGCCGTTGGTGATCGCGCCGCCGAACCCGACCGCGAGCGCGGAGCCGAGCGTGTCCGCGACCTGGAGCGCGGCGGAGTTGCGCCCCTGCTCCTCCGGCGCCGACTGCTGCATCATCAGCACGTTCACGCTGGCCACGCCGAGTCCCATGCCGAGCCCGGCGACGATCCAGGCCGGGACCGAGACCCAGCCGGTGATCGCGGGCACGACCGCCAGGATCGACAGGAGCACGCCCGCCGCCACCAGCACCGTGGCGGCCCGGACCAGCGTGACCCGGTCGTACGACCGCCGGCTCTGCAGGTAGGAGCCGAGGGACCAGCCGAGCGCGCCCGTCGTGAGGGCGATCCCGGCCTGCGCGACCGTGAAGCCGCGCACGTCGTGCAGCATCAGCGGGATGAAGGCGTTGACGCCGAAGAACGCCGCCGCCAGCACCGCGCGCATCACGATCGTCGTGGGCAGCCCGCGGGCGAACCGCAGCGCCCCGGCCGGCAGCAGCCGGGGCAGGCCCGCGCCCAGGAGGACGAGCCCGGCCAGCGCGGCGGGCACCGCGAGCGCCGGCCCGGTGTGCAGCCGCTCGACCCCGAACAGCAGCAGCCCCGCGCCGACCATGACCGCCGTCGCGGCGAAGGTACGGCCCCAGGCCCAGCGTCCGGCGGGAGCCGTACGGTCCTCGGCGCCGGCGGAGCGCAGCACGGGGATCAGCATGATCACGCCGGGCACGACCAGCGGCACGATGGCCAGGAACACGGCCCGCCAGGAGGCCAGGTCGGCCACGACGCCGGCGATGGTGGGCCCGATGATCGACGGGAGCACCCAGGCGGCCGACAGCGCGGCGAAGACGCGGGGCCGCAGCGCGTCGGGGTACGCCCGCGCGATCATGACGTAGATCGTGACGATGACCGCGCCGCCGCCGAAGCCCTGGATCGCGCGGGCCGCGATGAACAGCTCCTTGCCCGGGGCGAGGCCGCCGAGCACCATGCCCGCGCCGAACACGATCACGCCCAGCAGGAACGGCACCCTGGGCCCGTGCCGGTCGGACCACTGACCGGCGACGACGTTCATGAACAGGCCGGCCATGAGGAACGTGGAGAAGCTCCACGCGTACAGGTCGAGCGCCTTCAGGTCCACGGAGACCTCGGGCATCACGGTGCCCACCGCCATCGCCTCGAACGCGATCAGCGTGACCACGAGCAGGATGCCCAGCGTGGTCGCGCGGTAGCGGGCGGTCAGGATGGAGGTCTTCGAATCTTCCGCGGGAGGGGACTTCAGGTCCGGGGAGGCGCTCACCGAGTTAGGGTACGCGTCCGTATCGTTTGGTACCAACCGAACAAGGATCGGCAAACCCTCCCGAATCCCCCCAGGTCACCACAACCCTGACCCGGCGCCGTCACCGCGGCCGGAGCGGACTCGGCGACGGGCCAGACCCAGAACCGAGCCGGCGCCGAGGCCGACGCCGAGGCCGGTGCCGGAGCCTGGGCCCAAGCCGATGCCGGAGGCGAAGCCGATGCCGGAGGCGAAGCCGATGCCGGAGCCCAAGCCGATGCCCGAGCCCAAGCCGATGCCCGAGCCCAAGCCGATGCCGGGACCCAAGCCGATGCCGGGACCCAAGCCGATGCCGGAGGCGAAGCCGATGCCGCCGCCGGAACCGGAACGGAGGCGAGACGGTCCCGCCCGCGCCCCGGGTCGGTCAGAGGCCGGTGCCCGGCAGCAGTCCGGGCTTGCGCATCTGCTCCTGCGGCGGCGACCCCGCCACCCGGTACGCCCGCCACACCGCGCGCATCCGATCCGCCTGCCCGCGCGTGAACTCCCGCATGCACCGGTCGTGCGCGTAGTCCATGAAGTTGTGGATCGGGTCCGCCCCCGGCGCCTTGCACGTGTCCTTGAACTTCGGGCAGCCCTCGGTCGGCGTCGCCTCCGGCGGGGTGTCCGCGACCCGGTCCCCCCGGCCGTGGCAGCCGTTCTCGAAGGTGTGCAGCAGCCCGAGCCAGTGCCCGATCTCGTGCACGCCGGTGTACCCGTGGTCGAAGTCCTTCAGCGACCCGCCCGGCGTCGTCCGCCAGTCGATCACCACGCCGTCGAGCCGCGGCTCCCGCTCGTACCAGTGAGGATAGGTCGAGTACCCCAGCATGAGCCGGCTGAGCTGGGCGATGTAGAGGTTCAGCGTCTCCGGGCCGCCCCGGCGCAGCGCGGTCTTCATGGCCTGCTCGTTGTTGAGCGGGTCGCGGAACCACTCGGCGTTGACCTTGCGGTCCACGCCCGCCAGCCGGAACCGCACGCCGGTGTCCACGCCGCCCTTCCGGCCGCCGTAGGCGTCGTTCAGCACCGCGATCTGGCGCTTCACGTCGGCGTCGGTCGCGCCCTTGCGCCCGTCGGTGATCACGTGCACCCGCACCGGCACCACGAGCTCCTGCCGGGCCATCCGGGCCCCCGGCGCCCGGCGCAGCCGCTCGTCCATCTCCGCGAGGTCGCGCGGCCCCGGCTGGTAGGGCTCGCGCCCCTCCGGCCGCGCCATCCGCGCCGCGCCGGCGTACGGCTCGCGCGCTCTCCCCGCGCGCGCCTCGAGTTCGGCGTGGTGTGCCCCCCGCCCGAAGCCGTGCGCCGCGTGGCCCGCGCCGTACGGCTCTCGCGCGCCTCCGGCGAGGTGCGCGGCCGCGGGCTCGCAGGTGTCGCGAGCGGGCCCGGCGGCGGTCGCCGTACGGCTGGAGGGCACGGTGAGGCAGCCCAGGGCCGCGGCGAAAGCGAAGGTGGCGGCGGTCACACGCCGATGCATACATCCCCCGATGCGTCGCCGCGCGGGGCACGGCGAACCCCCGTGCGCCCCCGCAGGGGATCCGCGCTCCCCCACGCGCTGATCCAACCCTGCCGACGCTAACGTGTCAGGGCTCGGCCAGGGGCGAACAACACGTGGAATTGACCCTCACGGGGCGCGGAAAGTGCCGCGCCCCGGCCGGGATCGGGCGGGATCAGTCCTCGCCCTTGGGGAGCCCCTCGTAGATCTCCTTGCATTCGGGGCACACGGGGTACTTCTTCGGGTCGCGGCTGGGCACCCAGACCTTGCCGCAGAGCGCCCGCACCGGAGCACCGGTGACGTAGCTCTCGGTGATCTTGTCCTTGTCGGCGTAGTGGGAGAAGCGCTCGTGGTCCCCGTCGCCGTGCGACAGGTCCGGACGCGTGTCGCTCTCCGGCAGGATCTTCGTGCTCACCCGTTCAGTTTAGCGTCGGGTCGTCGGGGCAGTTCGCGACGAACGCGAGCTCCCCGCCCTGGCGCCGCAGCACGTCGCGCCACAGCCGCGAGGGGTCCCCGCTGAAGGCGTCCTCGGGGAGCGCGTCCACGACGTACCACGCGCCCTCGCGGATCTCCGAGTCGAGCTGGCCCGCGCTCCAGCCGGAGTAGCCGGCGAAGACTCGCATGCTGACGATCTCGGCGGCCAGCACCTCGGGGGGCGCGTCGAGGTCCACCGCGCCCAGCCGGAACGGCGGCCCGAGCAGCCGCCGCCAGCCCAGCGGCTCCTCACGGTCGCCGCGCACGGAGGCCAGGCCCAGCGCGCTGTCGAGCTGGACCGGCCCGCCCTGGAACACCACGGACGGCCCCGTCACGACGCCGCCCCAGGTGGGCAGCACCTGGGTGACCTCGATCTCCGTGGGCCTGTTGAGCACGACGCCCAGCGTGCTGCCCGAGCCGTCGTGCTCGACGATCAGGACCACGCTGCGCCGGAAGTTGGGGTCCTCCAGCAGCGGCGTCGCGACCAGCAGGCCGCCCACACGGATCACGTCCGGCATGAATCCATCATGCCTCCCGCGTTCGCGCCCATCACGCCTCTGTGCTGCGGACCTTCCCGCCCGCGGACTCGCGTACGGCGGCCGCCACGGCGGTGGTGACGTCGGGGTGGAACACGCTCGGGATGATGTAGTTGGGGCCGAGCTCCTCGTCGGTCACCACCCGGGCGAGCGCGCCCGCCGCCGCCAGCAGCATGGCGTCGGTCACCTCGTCGGCCTGGGCGTCGAGCAGGCCGCGGAAGACGCCGGGGAACGCCAGCACGTTGTTGATCTGGTTGGGGTAGTCGGAGCGGCCGGTGGCGACCACGGCGGCGTGCTCGCGGGCGTCGTCGGGCGCGACCTCGGGCTCGGGGTTGGCCAGCGCGAACACCACGGCGTCCTTGGCCATGGTCGCGATGTCGTCGCCGGTCAGGATGCCGGGCGCGGAGACCCCGATGAACACGTCGGCGTCGCGCACGGCCCCGCGCAGGTCGCCGCTGTAGGCCTCGGCGTTGGTGTTCGAGGCGATCCAGCGCAGCGACTCGTCCAGGTCGTCGCGGCCGAGGTGCACCGCGCCCTTGTAGTCGCAGACCACGATGTGCTTGGCCCCGGCCGCCAGCAGCAGCCGGAGCACGGCCGACCCGGCCGCGCCCGCGCCCGCCATCGCGATCCGGACGTCCGCCAGGGACTTGCCGACCACGCGCAGCGCGTTGGTCAGCGCGGCGAGCACCACGATCGCGGTGCCGTGCTGGTCGTCGTGGAAGACCGGGATGTCGAGCAGCTTGCGCAGCCGCCGCTCCACCTCGAAGCAGCGCGGCGCGGAGATGTCCTCCAGGTTGATCCCGCCGAAGCCCGGCGCGATCGCGCGGACGATCTCCACGATCTGGTCGACGTCCTGGGTGTCCAGGCAGATCGGCCAGGCGTCGATGCCGGCGAACCGTTTGAACAGCGCGGCCTTGCCCTCCATCACCGGCAGCGCGGCGGCGGGCCCGATGTTGCCCAGGCCCAGCACGGCGGAGCCGTCGGTGACCACGGCGACGCTGTTGCGCTTGATGGTCAGGCGGCGGGCGTCGTCGGGGTTGCGGGCGATCGCCATCGACACGCGGGCCACGCCGGGGGTGTAGGCCATGGACAGCTCGTCACGGTTGCGCAGCGGCACCTTGGACTGCATCTCGATCTTGCCGCCGAGGTGCATGAGGAAGGTGCGGTCGCTGACCTTGTGGATGACGATGCCCTCGACCGCGTCGAGGGCGTCCACGATCTGCTGGGCGTGCTCGGTGTCGCGCGCCGCGCAGGTCACGTCGATGCGGAGCTTCTCGTGCCCGGCGTTGGTGACGTCGAGCGCGGTCACGATGCCGCCGGAGTTCTCGACCGCGTGCGTCAGCAGGCTCACGGCCCGTCCGCCCGCGGGCACCTCTAGGCGCACGGTGATCGAATAGGACACGCTGGGCACGCTGGCCACGTCTACCGCTCCTTTGCGAAAGCCGGGGTTCCCATCGTGCCATCCCCGGCGGCATGCTCACGAATCGATCGATCCGAGGGTACGGCGGGCCGGGGACCGCCCGGGCCGTACGGTGGGCGCGGCCGGGCGGGTCAGCGGTCGAGGGACTCCACGGCGGTGACGATCATGTCCACGCAGGCGGGGACGGCGATGACCGTACTGTCGATCATCAGATGGTAAAGCGAGGGGTCTGTCATGTCGGCCCGGTAGAAGTGTTTGACGTACGCCCCGCGGGCGCGGTCGGTCTCCTCCACCATGCGGCGGGCCTCGCGCTCGCTCACGCCGCTGATCGCCATCGTCTGGGCGACGCGCCGCCGGACGGGGGCGCACAGCCGTACGTGCAGGGCGTTCGGCTCGTCCTTGAGCACGATCGCGCCGGCCCGCCCTAGCACCACGCCGCCGCGGCGGCGCACGGTCTCCTTGATGACCTTCTCGGTGCGCGCGACGAACTCCTCCTCGGGCGTGTAGGACGCCTCGGGCAGGTACACGTCGATGCCGCCGAACGTCACCGTCGGCAGCCGGGCCGCCCCCGACAACAGCCGCCCGAGCCCGTGCTCGGCCCGGTCGTCGTGGGCCAGGGCCTCCTCCAGGGAGCACCCGATCTCCTCGGCGACCGCGCTCGGGATCGCCCGGTCGACGAAGGGCACGTCGAGGCGTTCGGCCACCGCCGGCCCGATCACGCTGCCGCCGGTCCCGTAGCCCGCCGAGATGGTCACCACTCGCACCGCGCATCACTTCCCAGCAGTGATAGTTCCCCCGAGGCTAGCCCCGCGCGGCCCCCGGTGCCAGTAGCGGAACGGGCGCGTCATCGCAGCTCCGCCCGCCCTCCGGCGCGCGGGTCCCGCCCGCGCCGTCCCGGGCGGCCGCGGGCACCTCCCACGCGGTCCCCCGGCGCGCCCCGGTGTCCCGCCGGGCGCGCGCCCTCGCCCCGGGGGTGTCCCGCGCCGTCCCACGGTGTCCCGCGGCGTCTCGCTCCGTCCCGTCCCGTCCCGCGCGGCCTGCCCGGGCGTCTCCCCGCGTGCAGATCCGTCCCGTTCCGTTCCCCGCCTTGTGGTACGGCCGGGCGTGCGATGACCTCGATACCGCGCCGGGCGACACCGGCCACGCGACAGGCGACTGCACAGGTCCCGACCACTCCCGAACACCACGGGCCCCGCCCCGGACCGGCTCCCGGCCCGGGGCGGAAACCCGGAACGCAACCCCGGACAAGGAGACGCGATGAACATCACCAAGCCCGCCTGGCTCACCACCTCGGCCTTCCTCGTGATGGCCTCGGCCGGACTCGGCCTCGCCTCCGTCCCGGCCGCGCAGGCCGAGCCCGCCCGGGCCCCCGCGGCGGTCACGGCGATCGCGCGCGCCGGCAACGCCCCGTCCTGCGTCGCGGTCTGGCACCGCGTCGGCAGGATCACCAAGACCGGCTACGCCAGGAACGACTGCCGCCGCGCCCTCAACCTCAAGATCGTCTGGGCGCACGGGGCGGACGGCTCCTGCCGCACGGTCGCGCCGGGCGTGACCATCAGCCACAAGGTCCCGCGCGGCATCCGCACCTTCGACGGGGCCAGCCTCTGCTGACCGGTTGAGGAGCGGGGCCGCCGAGAAGCCACCACCCCCCTCCGCGGGCCACCCCCCGGGCCCGGCCCGCCGCGACCCATCCCCCCTGGTCGCGGCGGGCGCGCCTTCACGGACGGCGCGCCTTGACGGATGCGCGCCTTCACGGATGGCGCTGCGCCAGCCGTACGCGGTGGATCTCCTCGGCGGACAGCGGCCGCCCGAAGACGGCGACGTCCGAGATCGCGCCCTGCCAGGGGTCGATGGGCCGCCCCTCCTGGTAGGCGACCCCGATGTCGAGCGGGCCCGGGGCGATGCCCTCCTCCGGCGACCGCGCGACCGCGGACAGCTCGCCGTCCACGTACAGCAGCAGCCGCCGGGAGTCCCGGTCGTGCACGGCGGCCAGATGCGTCCACCGCCCGATCCGCACCTGGTCGACCGACTGCGCCCAGAAGGGGGCGGAGGTCTCCCCGTCCGCGAGCGGGGTGAAGAACGCCCAGGACTTCGTCTCCGGGGCGTAGGCGAGCACGAACGAGTTGAAGTCGTCCCGCCGCTGCCCGGCGACGGTCGCCCACCGGTCCCCGGCGTCCAGCCGCACCCACGCGGCCAGCGTGAAGCCCCGGTCCGCCTGGGTCGCGCCCGGGTCGACGGTGGCCCAGGCCCCGTCCAGGGTCCCCCGCGCGCTCAGGGCCCGGGTCAGCCGCGCCGCCCGGCCCCGCCCCGAGGCGTCGGCGACGGCGGCCCCGGCTGCCCCGGCTGCCTCGGCGAGCCGCCACCAGCCGGAGATCCCGGTCACTCCGCCGGGACCCGTGCCCGCGACCGGGCGGGCGTTCCTCCCCGCCACGGGCCTGTCGTCCCCGGCCACCCGGTGCACGAGGTACGCGCCCGCGGCCCCGACGGCGAGCACCGTCACCGCCGCCAGCACCCGGGTGCCGCCCAGGATCCATCCTCCGCGCCCGGCGCCGTCCGCGTGGGCGGGCTCGGGGGCGGCCGGCTCCGGCCCGGCGGCGGGCGCCGGCGTGGGCGCGTCTCCCCGCCGGGGATCCGCCGTGCCGCGCGCGGCCGGCCCGCCCGCCGTACGGCCCCGGGCGGCGTCATCGGCGTCACCGGCGTCACCGACGCTCCCGGCGGACGCGGCGGACGCGGCGGACGCGGCCGGAGGCCGGGGGGCGGCGGGATCCGGCGTAGGCGGCGCCCCGGCCGGTTCCAGGTGGGCGGGTTCCGCGCGGAGGCCCGGAGGCGGCGCGGCGGGGGCGGCGGGATCCGGGTCCCGCCCGGGCCGCGGATCCCCGGGCACGGTGTCCGGGGCGGTCCACCGCACCGGATCGCCGAGCGGGGTGTGGACGGGGCAGTCCGCCGCGAAGGCCGCCGCAGGCCCGGGAGCCGGCTCCGCGGAGGAGGACGGCTGGGCGGACGGCTGGTCGGACGACTGGGCTGACCGCTGGGGGGACGCCTGAGCCGACGGCTCTGGGACGGGCGGCGGCTCCGGGGAGGCGGCGGGCTGGGCGAGGTGCCGCCAGGCCTCGGTCCAGCGCGCCTGCACGACCGGAGCGGCCTCGGCCGGGTAGCCGGCGGCCTGGAGGCAGGCGGCGACGAAGGCGCGGACGAAGTCCAGGCGCGGGAGCCGCGGCAGGCGCTTGCCCGCGAGGACCGCGCTGGTGGTGCTCGGCGGGAGGAGGTCCACCTCGTCGCCGTTGGGAGCGCGGGTGGTGCCGCCGAGGACTCTCAGGCGGCGGAGGCTGGGTGCGCCCGCCCACGTGCGCAGCTCGGCCAGTTTGGCGACGTACTGCTCAGGTGTGCGGGCGCCCGCCGGGTCGGGAGGTGCGGGGCCGGAGGCGTGAGCGTCCATGACGGCGGTCCAATCACTCCGATCACACTGGCGTCCAGGGGCATCCGGGACCTCAGTATGTCGCGCGGGACCGCCCGCCCGGGCTAGAACAAGGCGCTGGTGAGAGCCCTTCTGGCCGTCGCCACGCGCGGGTCGCCCTGCGGGAGGACCTCGAAGAGGCCCAGCAGGTGCTTGCGCACGGTGTCGCGGTCCTCGCCGGAGGTGCGCTTGACCGCCGCGATCAGCCGGTTGAACGCGGCCTCGACGTCGCCCTCGGCCACGTCCAGGTCGGCCGCCTGGCACTGCGCCTGGACGTCCGCCGGGTCCTCGGCGCGGCGGCGCACGTCCGCCGCGTTGTAGGAGGAGGCCCGCTTGACCAGCTCGACCTGGGCGAGCCCGGCCTTGGCCGCCTCGTCGCCGGGGTTGCGCTCCAGCAGGCGGCGGTAGGCCGCGGCGGCGGAGTCCATGTCGCCCCTGGCGATGGCCTCCTCGGCGGCGTAGGCGTCCTCGTCGAGCTGCGGCGCGGCCTCCGCCTCGGCCCCGGGCTCACCGGCGTCGGGCGGGAGGTACTGCGCCAGCGCCTCGAAGAGCTGGTCGAGCCACTGGCGGATCTGCTGCTCGGGGATCGCGCCCTGGAAGCCGCTGACCGGCTGGCCCTGGAAGATGGCGAAGACCGTCGGAATGCTCTGCACCCGCAGCGCCTGGGCGATCTGGGGGTTGGCGTCGACGTCCACCTTCGCCAGCACCCACTTGCCGGCGGCCTCGGCGGCCAGCTTCTCCAGCACCGGGCTGAGCTGCTTGCACGGCTCGCACCACGTCGCCCACAGGTCGAGCAGCACCGGGGTGCGCATCGACCGCTCGATGACGTCGGTGTTGAAGGTCGCGTCCGTGACGTCGATGACGGCGGATCCGGCTCCGCCCTGACCGGGGGCCGAGGCGGCGGCCTGGCGCCGCGCGGCGCTCTCGGCGGCGGCCTTGCGCGCGCCGAGGTCCACGGCCCCGTAGAGCGAACCGGGTCGAGTGAAGTCCGATGGCCTCATGCATCCCATCCTGCCGTACGCGACGGAGATCTCGGCCATCCGTCCCGCCCGCGCGCCGATCGGGAACGCCGGGCCGTACGGCGGGCACGCGGCCGCGCCGCCCGGCGGGCGGGGTTTCCCGCGCCCGCCGGGCGCCGCCGCCGGCAGGTCCGCGGCCGTGCGCGGCGGGCGGAGGGGCGGGCCCCGCCGGGCCGCGGCACGGGCGGCGGAGGTCAGGTCGCGGGCGGCACCGTGACCGTGACCTGGGTGAACCCCAGGGACTTGAGGAGGTTCTCCAGCATCAGCCGGGTGTTCTGCTCGGCCCTCCCGCGCAGCTCGCTCGCCGCCGCCGCTTCGGCGATCTTGCGTTCGGCGAGGATGTAGAGCTCCTGCTGGCTGGCCGGCTTCGTGGAGAGGAACTCCTCGATCCGGTTCGTGATGCCCCGCTGCCTGGCGAACACGTACGACCTCTTGTTGTCGAGGTTCGGCTTCTCCAGGGCGGCGCGCGGCAGCCGTACGGTCACGGACGTGCGGTCCGGGGAGACCGTCACCGCGTCGCCGGACAGGCCGGAGAAGTCGACGTAGGCGTCCACGGTGCCCGCGCCGACGAAGAGCGTGCGCTCCCCGCGGATGGCGTCGGGCAGGAAGCGCGCGTCCCTCTCCAGGTCCACGACGACCTGGAACTCTCCGCTGGCCGCCTGGAAGCGGGCCATGTTCTGGATGGACTTGAGCAGCACGGGCTGGCTGCGGTCGACCGCGCGCTCGCCGAACGGGTTCAGCCAGCCCAGGTTGTAGGCGGCGAACCCGGCGGCGGCGACGGCCAGGAGCGCGATGAAGATGAACAGCGCGGCGAGGAGCGCGCGCCGGGGGGATCTCGTTCTGGCGTCTCGCACACGCGAATCATTCCCGGTGTCCGGCGGCCGTCACTTGCGCGTACACGGGTGTGTCCCCCCAGCCGCCCGCGTCCTCGCTGGACCGCCAGCCCAGCGCGGGTGGCGCGGCGCTCGGCGGGGACACCGGGAGCGCGAGGTTCTGCCGGAATCCGCTGAAGTGGGACGGCTTCAGGCGGCACTGGGTGAACGTCAGGTAGTGCCGCCGCAGCCAGTCCCGCCGCACCGGCTCGGCCAGCGAGCCGAACCACGCCGCCGCGTGCCGCTGCCCCGCGCTGAGCCCGCCCGGCAGCGGCCGGCCGGCCAGCCACGACGTCACGATGCCGCTGTAGTCGTCGGAGCACGGCGCGATCCGCCGCACGAAGTCGGCGGCGGCGCGGGCCGCGAACCCGGGCGCGAGGTCGTCCACCCGGATCGCGACCGTCCCCCGGGGCAGCGCCGACCGTTCGTCCCCGGGCCGCTGCTCCACCCGCGTGAACACCATCGGCGTACGGCTGAGCCGCGCGGCGACGGCGGTGAACTCCTCCCCCAGCTCCGGCAGCCCCGGCCGCATGCCCGGGTGCACGCACACCGTGATCGGCCACTCCCGGCAGGAGTACGCCACGGGAGCGGGCCGCGCGGTGCCGTACTCCAGGTGGACGCGGCTGAGGCCGAACGAGGCCGCCAGCGCGGCGAGCAGCATCGGCGCGATCAGCATCGGGCGGCGCGCGGCGGCGGCCAGCCAGCCGAGCAGCACGACGGCCGCGAACCCGGCCAGCCACACGGCCTGGTCGAGGAACAGGTCCGGCAGGAACCGCTCGAAGACGTCGCGCACCTCCTCGCGCTCGTGAGTGAGCGGCGCGAGCAGGCTCCACCACGCCTGGCGGCCGGCGGCCCAGGCGACCAGGCCGTAGCAGGCCAGGCCGACCAGCGGCGGGGTGAGCGCGCGCGGGACCGCCCAGCCCGCGGCCCAGCCGACCGCCACGTGCGCGCCGAGGCCGGCCAGCGCCACGAGCAGGCCGCCCGCGGCCGGTCCGCCGCCCCCGCCGCCGAGCACGGTCTTGACCGCCAGCACCCCCGTGGTGACAGTGAACGCGCCGGCGGCGAAGCCGAGCACGGACAGCGGCGCGCGCAGCGACGGCGCCGCGCCGGTCCGCCTGCGCCGGGCCCCCGCCCAGGCGGCGAACGCGGCGGCGACGGGACCGGTCAGCCGCAGCGACTCGATGAGCGCGGCGACCGCGTTGTCCCAGTGCGAAACCCCTGGTATCAGGACGGTCCAGGCAGCGAACAGACCCAGCCCGGCGAGGACCACCGACGCGAGCGCCGCGCCGCGCCGGACTTCGCTGTCCAGAACGCCCGAATGATCACGCACGACCCGCGCCACGGAGACCGCGCAGGGCGGCCCGGCTGGGGCGGGTCGGATCGGTCGTGCCGGATACGTGAACGAACATGAGAGAACCCCCGTGCCCTCGTGTTTTGTCAGGCGGCATCCCCATCGTTAACCGCCATGGTCACCGCCGCCGCGTACGACCCCCCGTACGCGGCGGGACCATTCCGATGTGAGGAAACGTCTTTGCCGTCGCCACACCTTCGGAGGTCCATACAGTAACGGAGCTTGAGGTTTACCGTCAGGACCTTGGGGAAAGGACTCGCTTCCGCGACGCGCTAACGTTGGCGGGTGGCCAGGGCACTTGGACTTCCCTTCGATCCGATCGAGCGCGCCTCGGAGAAATGGCGTCACCATTTCGGCGAGCCCTCCGCCATGGCCGCGGTCACCTCGATCATGCGCGCCCACCAGATCCTCATCGCCGAGCTGGACGCGCTGCTCAAGCCGTACGACCTGACTTTCGCGCGCTATGAGGCGCTGGTGCTGCTGACGTTCAGCCGGGCCGGGTCGCTGCCGCTGAGCAAGATCGGGGAGCGCCTGATGGTGCACCCGACCAGCGTCACGAACACGATCGACCGGCTGGAGCGCGCCGGCCTGGTCCGCCGCCGCCCCAACCCGCGCGACGGCCGGGGCGTCCTCGCCGAGATCACCGACCGCGGCCGCGACGTGGTGCGCCGCGCCACGGCCGACCTCATGGCGGCCGATTTCGGCATGGCCGCGTGCGATGAGTCCGAACTGGCCGCGGTGTTCGACGCCCTGCGCACCCTGCGAATAGCCGCTGGCGACTTCGCCCCCTGACCCTCCCGGCCCCGCTCGCCCCACTCGCCGCGCCCCGCGGAATGCCGTACGGGATGGGGTTCCGCGAAGATAGTTGGACGTCCTACTATCGGTCGTATGGAGCCGGGTATGGGTGCAGGCATGGACGAGATCACGGCCGGACGGGCACGCTGGCAGGCGCGGTACGACGCCTCACGGGTCCGGGACGGGGAGTTCACGACCCTCTCCGGGCTGGAGGTGGAGCCCGTGTACGGCCCCGCGGCCCCGGATCCGCGGTTCGAGCGCATCGGGTGGCCCGGGGAGTTCCCCTTCACCCGGGGGCTGTACGCCACGGGGTACCGCGGCAAGCCGTGGACGATCAGGCAGTTCGCCGGGTTCGGGAACGCCAGGCAGACCAACGAGCGCTACAAGATGATCCTTTCGGCCGGCGGCGGCGGGCTGTCGGTGGCGTTCGACATGCCCACGCTGATGGGGCGCGACTCCGACGACCCCCGGGCGCTGGGCGAGGTCGGGCACTGCGGTGTGGCCATCGACTCGGCGGCGGACATGGACGAGCTGTTCGAGGGCATCCCGCTGGGCGACGTCACGACGTCCATGACGATCAGCGGGCCCGCGATCCCGATCTTCTGCATGTACCTCGTCGCGGCCGAGCGGCAGGGCGTGCCGATCGGGTCGCTGGACGGGACGCTGCAGACCGACATCTTCAAGGAGTACATCGCGCAGAAGGAATGGCTCTTCCCGCCGAACCCGCACCTGCGGCTCATCGGCGACCTGATGGAGTTCTGCGCGGCGGAGATCCCGGCGTACAAGCCGCTGTCGGTGTCCGGGTACCACATCCGCGAGGCGGGCTCCACGGCCGCGCAGGAGCTGGCGTTCACGCTGGCCGACGGGTTCGGCTACGTCGAGCTGGGGCTGTCCCGGGGGCTCGACGTGGACCGGTTCGCGCCGGGGCTGTCCTTCTTCTTCGACGCGCACATCGACTTCTTCGAGGAGATCGCCAAGTTCCGCGCGGCCCGGCGCATCTGGGCGCGGTGGATGCGGGACGTGTACGGCGCCAAGTCCGAGAAGGCGCAGTGGCTCCGCTTCCACACGCAGACGGCGGGCGTCTCGCTGACGGCGCAGCAGCCGGACAACAACATCGTCCGGACGGCCGTCGAGGCGCTGGCGGCGGTGCTCGGCGGCACGAACAGCCTGCACACGAACGCGCTGGACGAGGTCCTGGCGCTCCCCTCGGCCAAGGCAGCCGAGATCGCCCTGCGCACGCAGCAGGTGATCATGGAGGAGACCGAGGTCGCGAACGTCGTGGACCCGCTCGGCGGCTCCTGGTACGTCGAGGCGCTGACCGACCGCCTGGAGGCCGAGGCGGAGGCGATCTTCACCAAGATCCGCGAGATGGGGACCGACGGCACGATGACCTCGGGCATCCTGCGCGGCATCGAGGACGGCTGGTTCATGTCGGAGATCGCCGAGGCGGCCTTCGACTACCAGCGCAAGCTGGAGAAGGGCGAGAAGAAGATCGTCGGCGTCAACTGCCACACCGGGACCGTCGAGGAGCCGCTGGAGATCCTGCGGATCAGCCACGAGGTCGAGGTGGAGCAGAAGCGCGTCCTCGCCGAGCGCCGCGCCACCCGCGACCAGGCGGCCGTGGACGTCGCCCTGGCCCGCATGATCGAGGCCGCCCGGAGCGACGCCAACATGATCGGCCCGATCCTGGAGGCGTGCCGCGCCGAGGCCACCCTCGGCGAGATCTGCGGCGCCCTCCGCGACGAGTGGGGCGACTACATGGAGCCCCCGCGCTTCTGACCTCCCGTCACGCGCGTCTCCCGCCCCGGCGGTCCCCGTACGCCGGGGCGGGAGACGCGCCCCGCGCTCTCGCCGTCCGCGTCCCGCCCGTCGAGCGGGCCGCGGATCCGGTACGGCTCCCGCGCGCCGGCGGGAGCCGTACCGGATCGAGAGCCGTGCCGGAGCGAGAGCCGTGCCGGATCTCAGGAGGCCCCCGGTCCGGCCGTCACGGCTCCGGCGTCACGGCCCGGCCGTCACGGCTTGGGGCGGCCGTTCTCCTGCAGGTCCATGCCGTAGACCGGGTTGTAGTCCAGGCGCTCGCGGGTGACCAGCAGCCGGACCGTGCCGTCCTTGACCGACTCGGCCTCCCAGACCGTCCAGTCGCCGCCCACCCGGTCCGGGGTGATCGGGTCCACGTGGTAGCCCTTGTCGGGGCCGTGCGGGATCAGCAGGCCGTACTCGACGCTCACCCCCCGCTCGCGGGCCTGCGCCACGACGTCGGAGACCTTGCGGGCGTACACGTCGGCCCCGGCGAGGTCCTCGCCCTCCTTCACGGCGCGGCCGGGGCTGTCGTAGGTCTCCCCCGGCCGGGCCTCGCGGCCCAGCTTGACGACGGTCTTGCCGCCCTCGATCGCCGGGAAGCGGAGCAGGAGGCGGCAGTCCCCCTGCCCGGCGCGGCAGTCGCGGCCCTGGGCGTCCACCATCCCGGTGGTCCACTCGCGCCCGTTCTCGTGGTCGCCGGTCGTCTCGCGGCCGAACTCCACCACCTTGCCGGCGCGGCTCGGCGACACGGGGACGACGAGCAGTTCGACGTTCATGCCGACGGCCTCGAACGCCTTCTGGTACTTGCCCGCGTCGGCGTACGGGTCCTTGATCAGGGCGACGTACTCGTCCCCCTCCCGCCGGACGTCGATCTCGGAGCTGGCGTACGACGTCGCGCCGCCGCCGTCCTCCAGCAGGCTCGGCCCGACCACGATGCCGCCCGCGAGCACGGCCGCCGCGGCCAGCCCCACCGCGAGGCGCCGCAGGCCGTACCGGGGGCGCCGGGCCGCGGCGGGCACGGGCGCGGCCGTCATGATCGAGTCCAGCAGCTCGCCGGCCCCCGGTGTGGAGGCGTCCAGGCCGCGCGCCCCCGGGGCGACGCGGGCGAGCGGGCCCAGCAGGGTCGTGGTGCGGTCGTCGTTGATCACAGTGACCTCCCAGCCGGGATCAGCCGGCTCTCCGTCGTGTGGACCCCGGCCTGGGCCAGGGCCTGGGAAAAGCGCCTGCGGGCGCGGTACAGGCGGATGCGGACGGCGTTGCGCGACACCCCGAGCGCGGTGGCGATCTCCTCGCGGTCCAGGCCCTCCCAGGCGACCAGCGACAGCAGCTCGCGGTCGTCCTCGGAGAGCGACCGGAACGCCTGCCCGATCGCGCTCATCTCGGCCGTCCCGTCGGGCGCGCCCGCGTACAGGCTCGCCATCTCGGTGTCGAGCGCCACGTTCCGCGCCCTGCGCAGCCCCTCGCCTCGCCGGTGGTTGGCGAGGACGTTCCTGGCCACGCCGTACAGCCACAGCGTGGCCTCATCCCCCGCGGGCATGTCACGCACGCGCCGCCAGGCGATGGCGAAGGTCTCCGCCACCACGTCCGCCGCGTCCTGCGGCGAGTCGCATCTGCGTGCGGCGTAGGCGGTGATCGCGGGGTACGCGGCCCGGTAGACGGCCTCGAAGGCCTCCCGGTCATCATCCATGGGCGGTTCCCACGACTGATTCTCCTCACTCAGCGGGATACGGACACCCTCCCTATGTGTCGAGGAAGCCCACCATTTCCCGCCGAGCCGGAAATTCTTCGCGTACGGCCGCAGGCGCGCCCGTGCGGCCCCCGGGGGCTACGGGGCCACCCGAGGGGCGGGAGAGACGGCCGCGCCCGCCGTACGGCTCCCGGGAAGGCCCGCGGGAGCCGTACGGCGGGCGGAGGTCAGGCCAGGAGTCAGGCCAGGAGCTCGTCGGCCGCCGTGTAGGGGTCGAGGGAGCCCGCCAGGACCCGGTCGGCGAGGGTGTCCAGGCGGCCGTCGTCGCGGAGGTCCACCCGGAGCGACGTGAGGGCGATGGCCTCGATCTCGTCGCGCACCCGCGCCAGGCGGCGGCGCTGGAGCTCGCCCGACTCCTCCAGCCAGGCCTGATGCTTGTCGAGGGCCTGGACCAGGTCGTCCGCGCCCTCGTTGCGCGCGGCCACGGTCGGCACGATGGCCGGCTTCCAGTCCCGCGTGGCCAGCGCGACCATGTTCCGCAGGTCGCGGACCGTGGACTGGGCCCCCTCGCGGTCGGCCTTGTTCACCACGAACACGTCCGCGATCTCCAGGATGCCCGCCTTGGCGGCCTGGATGCTGTCGCCCATCCCCGGCGCGACCAGCACGAGCGTCGTGTCGGCCAGGCCCGCGATGTCCACCTCGGCCTGGCCCACGCCCACCGTCTCGACGAGGATCACCTCGCAGCCCGCCGCGTCCAGCACGCGGAGGGCCTGCGGGGTCGCCCACGCGAGGCCGCCGAGGTGCCCCCGGCTGGCCATCGAGCGGATGAAGACGCCGTCGTCGGTGGCGTGGTCCTGCATGCGCACCCGGTCGCCCAGGAGCGCCCCGCCGGTGAAGGGCGAGGACGGGTCCACGGCGAGCACCCCGACCCGCCGGCCCTGCCCGCGCAGCGCCCGGACCAGCATCGCCGTGGTCGTGGACTTGCCCACGCCGGGCGAGCCGGTCAGGCCGATCACGCGGGCCCTGCCCGTGTGCGGCGCCAGCGCCGCCATCACCTCGCGGAGCTCCGGCGAGGCGTCCTCCACCAGGGAGATGAGGCGGGCCACCGCCCGGGGGTGGCCCCGCCTCGCGCGTTCGACGAGGTCTGCGACGTCCATCAGCCCACGCGCAGGATGAGGGCGTCGCCCTGGCCGCCGCCGCCGCACAGGCCCGCCGCGCCCACGCCGCCGCCGCGCCGCTTGAGCTCGTGGGCGAGGGTGAGCACGATGCGGGCGCCGGAGGCGCCGATCGGGTGGCCGAGCGCGACCGCGCCGCCGTTGACGTTGACCTTCTCGATGTCCACGCCCAGCTCCTTGACGGAGTGGAGGACGACGCTGGCGAACGCCTCGTTGATCTCGATCAGGTCCAGGTCGTCCACGGTCAGGCCGTCCTTGGCCAGGGCGTGCTTGATCGCGTTCGCCGGCTGGGACTGGAGGCTGGCGTCGGGCCCGGCGACGTTGCCGTGCGCGCCGATCTCCGCGAGGTACGGCAGGCCCAGCTCCTCGGCCTTGGCCTTGGACATCACCACGACCGCGCACGCGCCGTCGGAGATCTGGGAGGCCGAGCCCGCGGTGATCGTGCCGTCGGGGCCGAACGCCGGGCGCAGCTTGGCCAGCACCTCGGCGGTGGTCTCCGCGCGCACGCCCTCGTCGGTGGCGAACAGCAGCGGGTCGCCCTTGCGCTGCGGGATCTCGACCGGGACGATCTCGTCGTCGAACACGCCGTTCTTGATCGCCTCCGCCGCGAGCCTGTGGGAGCGGGCCGAGAACACGTCCTGCTCGGCGCGGCCGATCCCCAGGCGGGCGTTGTAGTGGTCGGTGGACTCGCCCATCGCGCGCTTCTCGAACGCGCAGAACAGGCCGTCGTACGCCATGGAGTCGAGGATCTCGGCGGCGCCGTACTTGACGCCCTTGCGCAGGCCGGGCAGGAGGTGCGGGGCGTTCGTCATCGACTCCATGCCGCCGGCGACCACGATGTCGAACTCGCCCGCGCGGATGAGCTGGTCCGCCATCGCGATCGCGTCCAGGCCGGACAGGCACACCTTGTTGATCGTGATGCTCGGGACGGTCATCGGGATGCCCGCCTTGACCGCGGCCTGGCGCGAGGGGATCTGGCCCGCCCCGGCCTGGAGCACCTGGCCCATGATGACGTACTGCACCTGGTCCGGCGCCACGCCCGCGCGCTCGAGGGCGGCCTTGATGGCGACGGCGCCGAGGTCCACGGCGGAATGACCGGAAAGCGCTCCGAGGAGCTTTCCGATGGGGGTGCGGGCACCGGCGACGATGACGGAACCGGACATTCTCGGGGCCTCCCTGACACAAGCAACGGCGACGTTTGCCAACATACCCACAGCGGACCCGGATCCCGCCGGAGGGCTCCCGGCGGCGACCACGACTACGAGCGAGAGGAGACAGCGGATGTTTCTGCGCATCGATCACGTGGGCATCGCCTGCCACGACATCGAGGAGAAGATCGCCTTCTACGAGTCGAAGTTCGGCCTGCGCGTGGTGAGCCGGGAGGTCAACGAGGAGCAGGGCGTCAAGGAGGCCATGCTGCACATCGCCGACGCGCCCGGCGGCGGGTCCTACATCCAGCTCCTGGAGCCGCTGGGACCCGACACCCCGGTCGGCAAGTTCCTGGCCAAGCGCGGCGAGGGGGTGCACCACGTGGCGTTCGGGGTCCCCGACGTGGAGGACGCGCTCCGGACGATCGGCGGGGAGGGCATCCGGCTGATCGACGAGCGCCCGCGCCACGGTTCCATGAACTCCTCGATCGCGTTCCTGCACCCCAAGGACATGGGCGGCGTCCTGACAGAACTCGTCCAGGCGGCCCCTGAGGAGTCTTGACCTGATGGGGGCCGATTCTGCGAAGATCGCATGGTGAGCCCCCACAACTACATATTCGCGACAAGCCACGCAGGAAGCCAATAGGAGCCTCCAACACGGCATCAGCGGAGTACGCTGCCTAGCACCGGATGTGCCCCTCCAGGGCTCGCGCTTTCGGTAACTCCAGCCCCAGTCCCTCACGCGTAGCCGTCTCGTCAACCCAGGATCGAGCCTCATGCAGTCCGACATCGACGCCCAGCTCAGCAACTTCTTCGAAGACACTCCCCCCCGGGAGTTCGACGTGGTGCTCCGCGGCTACGACCGGCACCAGGTCGATGACCACCTCAAGCAGCTCGATACCGAGATCCGCCAGGCCCGGGAGCAGGTCGCGGCGCTGCAGCGCGACCTGTCGGACTCCCACCGGCAGCTCCAGGAGCAGGAGCGGCCCACCTACTCCGGCCTCGGCGCGCGCATCGAGCAGCTTCTCCGCCTCGCCGAGGAGCAGGCCACCGAGCTCGTGCAGGCCGCCCGGTCCGAGGCCAACGAGATCCGGGCCGCGGCCAAGGTGGACGCCGCCGAGCTGCGGGCCAACGCCGAGAACGAGGCGGCCGAGAAGCGTGCCATCGCCACGCGTGAGGCCGATGACATGCGCAACGCCGCCGAGCGCGAGGCCGAGGAGATCCGCTCGACCGCCAAGCGCGAGGCCGACGAGCTGACCTCGACCACCGAGCGCGAGGTCGCCAAGCTCCGCGCCGCCGCCGACCACGAGGTGGCCGAGAAGCGCGCCGGCGCCGAGCGGGAGATCGCCAAGCTCCGCACGACGACCGAGCGCGAGGTCGCCCAGCTCCGCGCCTCGACCAAGCGCGAGCGCGACGAGGTGCTCACCACCGCCAAGCGCCAGGCCGACGAGATGCGGGCGCAGGCCCAGCGGGTGCTGGAGGAGAGCGAGGCGCAGCGGGCGCAGGCCGAGGCCGAGTTCGAGATCCAGCTCGCGCAGCGCCGCGAGGAGGCCGAGCGGCAGGAGGCCGAGCGCCACGCCACCGCCCAGGCCGCGACCCAGAAGCTCGTCGCCGAGGCCGAGCAGCGGGCCGCCACCGCCGAGCAGCGGGCCACCAAGGCCACCGCGCAGGCCGAGCAGACCCGCCGCGAGGCCGACACGCACGCCAAGCAGCTCCTGGCCAACGCCCGCAAGAACGCCGACCAGGTGCTCGGCGAGGCCAAGGCGCAGGCCGAGCACATCCTCACCGAGGCCCGCGCCGAGGCCGAGCGCACCCGCACGGCCGCGCAGCGCCAGGTGGACGACCTGACCCGCCAGCGGGACAGCATCACCAGCCACCTCGCCCAGCTCCGCCAGCTCCTCGGCGGCGCCGCGCTGCCGGGCATGGACCCCGAGCCCGCGCCCGCGCCGGTCACCGCGGCCCCGCCCAAGCCGGCCCTCCCCGCGAGCGGCCCGGACAAGCAGCCGGCCGCCGCCGCTCCGGCCGCCAAGGCGAACGACAAGAAGGACGACGACTCGGAGTGGTGGCAGGAGTAACCACACGGCACGTCTCCTGACGAGAGCGACACTCGGGGCATTCGGGTAATCGAGGAGAGCCTGGGGCGATCAAGGCCCTAGGCTCTTCTCGTGTCTGTGGAAACCGGCGCCACCCCCGCCCCTGATCACGCCCCCGATCACGCTTCCGTACGGCCTGAGCCCGCCACCTCCCCCGAGACCGCGGGGCCCGGGCCCGGCGGCGGCGCCGTACCGGACGAGGGGGCCGGCACCGGGGAGGGCTCCCCCGGCGTACGGGATCAGGAGCGGGACGAGGCGCCGCGGCTGTTCGGGGAGCCGGGTAAGCCGTTCGCGCGCAGCCCGTTCCTGTTCGGGCTGACGGGCGCGCTCGGGGTCTTCACCGCGTGGCTGCTGGTGCAGTCGCTCGCCAAGGCGGCGGGCGTGCTGATGCTGATCGTCGTGTCGATGTTCCTGGCCGTCGGCCTGAACCCGGTGGTCGAGCGGCTGCAGCGGCGGCGCATCCCCCGGCGCTGGTCGATCTCGATCGTGTTCACCGGGGTGATCGGGTTCTTCGTGGTCTTCGGGCTGGCGATCGTCCCGCCGGTCACCACCGAGGCGACGCAGTTGATCGAGTCCGTGCCCGGGCACCTCACCGACCTGCGGAACAACGAGACGCTCAAGCGCCTCGACGCCGACTACGAGATCCTCAAGCGCGTCGAGTCCTACCTGGCCAGCGGCGACCTGGGCACGAAGGTCGCCGGCGGGATCCTGGGCGTGGGCGCGGTGGTGCTGGACGCGGTGTTCTCGGTGTTCACCGTGCTGGTGCTCACGCTGTACTTCCTCGGCTCGCTGCCGATGATCAAGCAGTACGGCCTGCGCCTGGTGCCGCGCAGCCGGCGCCGCCGCACGGCGCTGATCGGGGACCAGATCCTCGACGGGATCGGCGGATACGTCGGCGGGAACGTGCTCATCTCGGTCATCGCGGGCGTGGTGTCGTACGCGTTCCTGCTCATCGCGGGGGCGAAGTACGCGCTGGCGCTCGCGCTGCTGGTCGCGATCATGGACCTGATCCCGATGGTCGGCGCGACGCTGGGCGCGGTCATGGTGACGGCGGTCGGGTTCCTCCAGTCGGCGCCGCTGGGCATCGCGTGCGCGATCTTCTTCCTGGTGTACCAGCAGGTCGAGAACTACGTGATCTATCCGCGGGTGATGAAGCGCTCGGTGGACGTCGCCCCGGCGCTCACGGTGATCGCGGCGCTGGTCGGGGGCGCGCTGCTGGGCATCCTGGGGGCCCTGCTGGCGATCCCCATCGCCGCCGCGATCGTGCTCATCCTCCGCGAGGTCGTCATCCCCCGCCAGGACGCGGCCTGAGGCCCCGCCCGGCGCGCCGGGCGGGCGTGGTCACCGGCTCCGCTCGCGGTCACCCGGTCCACTCGCGATCGCTCGATGCGCCCGCGATCGCTCGATGCGCTCGCGATCACCGGATCCGCTCGCGGTCACTCGATGTGCTTGAGGAAGCCCTCGACCGCCTGGTTGAAGAGTTCGGGCTGCTCGACCGCGCTGAGCTGCCCGGCCTTCTCGATCACGGTGAGCCGGCCGTCGGAGGCCAGGCCGGCCAGTTCCCGCGCGGCCCCTTCGGGCGTCGCGGCGTCCTCGTCGCCGGTCAGGACCAGCACCGGCACGCCCAGCCCGCGCAGCACGTCGGCGTATCCCGGCCGCGCCGCGAGCGCCCGCAGCGCCCACGCCACCGCGCCGGGGGGCGCCGCCTGCACCAGCCCGCGCACCCGCCCCTGCACCAGGGCCCGCCGCTGACGCGTCGTCCGCCCGAGCAGTCTCGGGAGGTATTCGTCCAGCAGCACGGCCGACCCCTTGTCGAGTACGGCCTGGGCCAGCCGTTCCCGCTCCTCCCGGGCCTCGGGCGGGTCGGGTTCGGCGGTGGCGCCGGACAGGATCAGCCCGGCGACCTTGGCGGGATGCCGGGCGGCCAGGGCCAGGGCGACGTGCGCGCCCAGCGACTGCCCGCCCACGACCGCGCGGGGGACGCCCTCGGCGTCCAGGAGCGCGGCCACGTCGTCGGCCATGTGGTCAATGGAGGGTTCGTCGTCGCCCAGCCGGGACCCGCCGAAGCCGCGCAGGTCAGGCGTGATCACCTGGCACGAGGCCGCCAGCCCTTCCCGCTGGGCGAGCCACATCGCCGATGACAGCGGAAAGGCATGCAGCAGCACGACGGGGGTCCCGGATCCGACCGTTCGCGAGTAGAGCTGCACGCTCCTCACCGTAACCCTTGACCGGGACCTTTCCACCCCTTGACTTCTCCAGAGAATTCCGGATAAATCCACCACCCCTCGCGCCGAGGACGCGGTCGCAAGCCCCCGGCGCGCCCGAAACCGCGTGATCGGCGCCGGGAAGACGGGGCGTGGAGGCGGGCGGAGGCGGCGCGGGTCAGGAGGCGGTGGTCTGGCCGCCGTCCACCACGAGGACCTGGCCCGTCATGTACGAGGAGGCGCGGCTGGCGAGGAAGACCGCGGGGGCGGCCATCTCCTCCGGGGTGCCCCAGCGGCCGAGGGGGACGTTCGCGATCGTCGAGGCGGAGGTCTGCGGGTCCGACCACAGCGGCCGGTTGAGGTCGGTGGCGGTCCAGCCCGGGCACAGGGCGTTGACGCGGACGCCGTCGGCGGCCCATTCCAGGGCGAGGGACTTGGTCAGCGCGATCAGGGCGCCCTTGGCCGCGGCGTACGACGAGACGAACGGGGCGCCGAACGCGGCCGTGGACGCGACGTTGATGACCGCGGCGTCGCCCCGCGAGAACAGGTGCGGCGCGAGCGCGTGGCACACCGCCATCGCCGAGTCGAGGTTGAGCGCCATCGTCTTGTCCCACCCCGACAGCCGCGTGTCGGCGAACGTGGACAGGAACCTCGTGCCGCCGGCGTTGTTGACCACCACGTCCACGTGCCCGAGGGCCTCGACGGCGGCGGCGCAGGTCAGGCCCACCGCCTCCCGCTCCGTCACGTCGCACGGGAGCACGACGGCCTCGCGCCCGAACACGCGCACCGCCGCCGCCGTCTCCTCCAGGGCCTCGGCCGTGCGCGCCACGAGCGCGACGTCGGCCCCGGCCTCGGCGAAGGCGACCGCGATGGCGCGGCCGATCCCGCGCGAGGCCCCGGTGATCAGGGCCTTCCTGCCGGACAGGTCAAACGGGCTGCGCATAGGTGGTCTCCAGGGGGTAGGCGGCCGGGTTCAGTCGCTTGACGATCTCGTTGAGCACGACGCGCACCGCGGGCTCCCCCACCCACAGGTGCTTGGCCCCCTCCACCGCGACCAGCTCGGCGTGCGGCACCAGCGCGAACCGCTCCCGCGCCTCGGCCGGGCGCAGGTAGTCGTCGAACTCGGGCACCAGCGCGATCAGCGGCTTGCCGAACTCGGCCCAGGCCCGCAGGTCGTCGTCCCCGGCCCGGTGCAGCGGCGGCGACAGCAGGATGGCGCCCTCGATCGCCGGGTCGCGCCCCCAGCGCAGCGCCAGCTCGGTCCCGAACGACCAGCCCACCAGCCAGATCCGCGGCAGGTCGTGGAACTCGGCGTACTCCAGCGCGGCGGCGACGTCGTGCCGCTCGCCCTCGCCCTCCTCGAACGCGCCCTCGGACGTGCCCCGCTCGGACGACGTGCCGCGCGTGTTGAAGCGCAGCACCGCCAGGTCGGCCAGGGCGGGGAGCCGGTAGGACGCCTTGCGGAAGACGTGGCTGTCCATCATGCCGCCGTGCGTGGGCAGCGGGTGCAGGCACACCATCGTGGCCACCGGCGGGCGTCCCTGGGGCAGCGCCAGCTCGCCGACGAGCGACAGCCCGTCGGCCGTGTGCAGGGTGATCTGCTCCCGGTCGGCGGGCAGCACCGTGGAAGCCCTGATCTCCATGACGTCCCTTCCCCAGCTAGTAGCGGCTGCGGCCCGGCCCGAGGCGGAGGCGGTTGCGCCAGCAAGGATTGTGCCAGTGCCGCCGCTCCGCCTCACCTCCGGCCCAGTTGGGCCAGCTCACGGTGTGCGGCGTGCCCGGCCGGATCTCCTGGTCGCAGCCGGGGCAGCGGTAGGCCTTCCCCGAGGCGGACCCGGTGAGCGAGCGCACGACCCACTCGCCGTCGGACCACTCCTCCACGCGTTCGGTGCCGTATACCCGCGGCTCCGGCCGTTCCTCCGGCGACCGGCGCATCCTGCGGGGGCTCATGCCGTACGGCCGAAGGCCCTGATGCTGGTCACACCGGCGGTCACGAGCTGGTCGAGCAGCGGCGCGGGCGCGTAGGCCGGCTCGCGGTACTCCGCGTAGAGCGCGCGCAGCCCGTCGCGGACCGCCGCCAGGCCGATCGCGTCGAGCGTCTCGAACGGGCCCGCGGGGTAGCCGCAGCCCAGCCGCATCGCCGCGTCGATGTCCTCCATCGAGGCGTACCCCGACTCGTACATCCGCACGGCGTCGTTCAGGTAGGGGTACAGCAGCGCGTTCACCACGAACCCGGCCCGGTCCCGGCAGTGTGCCGCGCGCCGGCCCATGCGCTCGGCCAGCGCGTGGACGGCGCGCGCGGCCTCGGGCGAGGTGACCACGGTGGAGGCGATCTCGGCCACGCCGTCGCCCACGAGGTGCAGGCCCACGACCTGCCCGGGGTGGGTCAGCCCGGCGGTGAGCTCGATGACCGGCGTGCTCGCCGCGGTGGTGGCGAGCACGGTGTCCGGCCCGGCGATCTCGTCCAGCGAGGAGAAGACGGCCCGCTCCAGCGTGCGCTCGTCGGTGACCGCCTCGATCAGGATCCCGGCCCCGGCCAGCTCGGCGATCTCGGTGACGCCCGTGACCCGCTTGGCGGCCTCGTCGTCCAGCCCCAGCGCCGCCAGCGCCTCGTCGATCTCGGTACGGCCGCGCGCGGCGAACGCCACGTCGTATCCGGCCCGCGCCAGCTCGGCCACCAGCGTCCGCGCCTGCGCGCCGGAGCCGACGACGCCCACCCGCGTGACCTCCGACACGGGGGCCTCCGGCTCGGCCGTGCCGGAGGCGGAGTAGTCGTAGAAGCCGCGGCCGGACTTGCGGCCCAGCAGTCCCGCGCTGACCATCTCGCGCAGCAGCGGGGCGGGCGCGTGGCGGCGGTCGCGGCTCTCGCGGAACAGCACCTCGACGACCTCGTAGGAGGTGTCGAGGCCGATCAGGTCGAGCAGCGTGAACGGCCCCATCGGCAGCCCCGCGCCCAGCTTCATGGCGGCGTCGATGTCGTCGCGGCCGGCGAGGCCGGAGTCGAGCAGCACGGCGGCGTGGTTGAGGTAGCCCAGCAGCAGCCGGTTGACCACGAACCCGGCGCGGTCGCCCACCGAGACCACGGTCTTGCCCAGGTCGCGGGCGAGCGCGGTGACGGCCTCGACGGTCTCGGGCGCCGTGGTGACGGTGCGGATCACCTCGACCAGCCGCATGATCGGCGCGGGGTTGAAGAAGTGCAGGCCCACGACCTTCTCGGGGCGGGCGGTGGTGGCGGCGATCGCCGTGACCGACAGGGAGGAGGTGTTGGTGGCCAGGATGGTCTCGGGCCCGCAGAGGCGGTCCAGGTCCTCGAACAGGCGCCGCTTGAGGTCCATGACCTCGGGGATCGCCTCGACCACGAGCCCGGCCCCGGCCAGGTCGCGCAGGTCGGTGGTGAAGGTCACCCGCCCGAGGATCTCCTCGCGGGCCTCCTCGGTGAGCTTGCCCCGGGACACGGCCTTGCCCGTGGACGCCTCCAGATGCCCCCGGCCCCGCTCCAGGGCGGCGGGGTCGGCCTCTACCCCGATCACGTCGAGGCCGGCGCGGGCGAAGACCTCCGCGATCCCGGCCCCCATGGTTCCCAGTCCGACCACTCCGACCTGTCGTTTCATGGAGGTAAGTTTCGCAGAAACCCGCGCTCTCGGGCCATGCGGGTACCGGCCGGTAGCACGGCCTCCCGGATCGGGCGGGGCGGGCGGGGTGTTCGCGGGGGAGGGTGGGTGCACGGCCCCTCCCCCGCGTGCACCGTCGCGGGAGAGGGTGGGTGCACGGACCCCTCCCCCGCGGATCGGGGGTCAGGCCGGGTGCGGGCCCGGCCGGGTCATCAGCAGTTGACGAATTCGGGGGACTGGTTGAGGAGCTGACCTCGCGGCGACACGAACTCCCGGTACGTGTCGCCGGCCGCGGCCTCGGGCTCGAACACCGCCACCCGGTGGCAGTTCTGGAAGGCCAGCTTCACGCCGAAGTGGCGCTCCACGGCGGCGCGCATCGAGTCGCTGGCGAGCAGCCGCAGGAGCTGGCCGCGGGCGGCCTCGTCGGGCGGGGGAACGTGGTTGTCCGCGTACTCCGCCTCCTTGTCGTCGTTGAGCCGGGAGACGAGTCCCGAGATGACGTTCCAGGCGTAGGGAAGAGAGTCACGCACGCACGCGACGAACTCGGCCTCGTCGACGGGTCCGCGCTGGGCCTTCTCGAGCAGGGCGCTGGGGACGCTGAGCGACATCTGCGTTCGGCTCCTTCGGATCGGCAGGACTACCACATCAGGTAGCTCGAAAATGAAAATAGTTATCATCACGAGCCGCATCCAGCCCCCTTTGCCCTGACCGGAACGCCATCCGACTCGCTCCTTCACGCCAGGTTTCAAGCCGGTCGCTCTACGTACGTGGCCCGCCCGCGCTCGCGCGGGCCACTAGGCTGTCTGTCCATGCGTCTGGTCATCGCTCGCTGCAGCGTGGATTACGTCGGGCGGCTCACCGCGCACCTGCCCATGGCGCCGCGGCTCATCCTCTTCAAGGCCGACGGGTCCGTCAGCATTCACGCCGACGACCGGGCGTTCAAGCCGCTCAACTGGATGAACCCGCCGTGCAAGGTCAAGGAGGACGGCTCCACCTGGACCGTCACCCACGGCAAGACCGGTGAGAAGCTGATCCTCACCATCGAGGAGATCCTCCACGACTCCACCCACGAGCTGGGGATCGACCCCGGTCTCCAGAAGGACGGCGTCGAGGCCCACCTCCAGGAACTGCTGGCCGAGCACATCACCACCCTCGGCGACGGCTGGACGCTGATCCGCCGCGAGTACCCCACCGCCATCGGCCCGGTGGACATCCTCTGCCGCGACCACGCCGGCGCGACGGTCGCCGTGGAGATCAAGCGCCGCGGCGAGATCGACGGCGTCGAGCAGCTCACGCGGTATCTGGAGCTCCTCAACCGCGATCCGCTCCTGGCCCCGGTCAAGGGCGTCTTCGCCGCGCAGGAGATCAAGCCGCAGGCCCGCGTCCTCGCCACCGACCGCGGCATCGACTGCGTCACCCTCGACTACCACGCGCTCCGCGGCATCGAGCCGGACAACCCCACGCTCTTCTAGTACGGCCCGCGCCCGCACCGCCCCGGCCCGGCGTACGACGACGTCACGCCGGTCCCGCCGTGCGTCGGCGCCCGGTCGGTCCCGCCGTGCGCCGGCGTCCGGCCGGCCCCGCCGTGCCACGGCGTCCGGCCGGCCCTGCCGTGCGGCTGCGCCCCGGCTCCGCCGTACGACGTGGTGGGGCGCGGCCGGCCGTACGGCGGTGGCGGGGCGGGCGCGGCGGACCCCGGTGCGGACGGCCGGGCCGTCCGTAGTAATGGATGGTTTACTACGGACAGAAGGAGGTTCTGCCATGACGACCGTCAGCCCTGAGCGTGCCCGCACCTTCGACTCCCTCAATCCCGCCACCGGAGAGGTGGTCGGGACCTATCCCGTTCACGACGCCGAGGCCGTGGAGGCCGCGATCGCCCGCGCCGCCGAGGCGGCCAGGTGGTGGGCCGCCCTCGGGTGGGCCGAACGGCGGCGCCGCCTCATTGCGTTCAAGAGCCTGCTCATGCGGAACGCGACGCGGGTGGCCCGGAAGATCCGCGACGAGACCGGCAAGCCCATGGGCGACGCCGTACTCGAAGTGATCATGGCCGTCACGCACACGGACTGGGCGGCCAGGAACGCCGAGAAGGTGCTGCGGCGGCGCCGGGTGTCGTCCGGGCTGGTCGCGTTCAACATGGCGGCGACCGTGGAGTACCACCCGCTGGGCGTGGTCGGCGTGATCGGGCCGTGGAACTACCCGGTGTTCACGCCCGTCGGGTCCTACGTCTACGCGCTGGCGGCGGGGAACGCGGTGGTGTTCAAGCCCTCGGAGCTGACGCCCGGGGTCGGGGTGCTCTGCGCCGAACTGTTCGCCGAGGTGGTGCCGGAGCAGCCGGTGCTGCAGGTGGTGACCGGGCTCGGCGAGACCGGGGCGGCGCTGGCCGGCTCCCCCGGGGTCGCGAAGATCGCGTTCACCGGTTCCACGGCCACGGCGAAGCGGGTCATGAAGGCGTGCGCGGAGAACCTGACGCCGCTCGTCGCCGAATGCGGCGGCAAGGACGCCCTGATCGTGGACTCCGACGCCGACGTGCGCGACGCCGCCGAGGCCGCCGTCTGGGGCGCGATGTCCAACGCCGGGCAGACATGCGTGGGCGTCGAGCGGGTGTACGTCCTGGACTCGGTGTACGACCGGTTCGTCAACGAGCTGAAGTCACTGACCGCGCAGGTCAGGCCCGGCGAGGCGGAGGACGCGCCGTACGGGCCGATCACGATGCCGCAGCAGGTGGACATCATCAGGCGGCACATCGACGACGCGCTCGACAGGGGCGGCCGGGCGGTCGTCGGCGGCAGGGAGTCGGTGCGGGAGCCCTTCGTGGACCCGGTCGTGCTCGTGGACGTGCCCGAGGACTCGGCGGCGGTGCGCGAGGAGACCTTCGGGCCGACGATCACCGTGACCCGGGTGGCGTCGCTGGACGAGGCGCTGGAGAAGGCGAACTCCAGCTCGTACGGCCTCGGCAGCACGGTCTTCTCCGGGAGCGCGCGGCGGGCGATGGACCTGGCGCGGCGGCTGCGCACGGGAATGACCGCGATCAACTCCGTGATCTCGTTCGCGATGATCCCGGCGCTGCCGTTCGGCGGGGTCGGCGCGTCGGGCTTCGGCCGTATTCACGGGCCGGACGGGCTGCGTGAGTTCTCGCGCGCGAAGGCGATCTCGCGGCGGCGATTCGCGATTCCCGGAATGAAGCCGACCAGCTTTACCCGAACGCAACAAGAACTTGACCGCCTCGTCAAGTTCGCCACTCTCCTCCACGGGCGAAGCCGCCGATAGTGCTATGTCACATGGACTAAAGCGGGCGAGAGGGGATCTTTTCCCGACAAAGCGTCGCTTAACTCTGGTCATCAAACGATCTTGTCCCCATAATGGTGGCACTTACGCCAAAAGCCGCATATGGGGGCAACATGACCACGGGACGGCCTTACCGGGGGATGACGGCCGAACAGCGTTCGGCGGACCGGAGAGAGCGCCTTTTCGCGGCCGCCTTCGAGCTGTTTTCCGCCAATGGGTTTTCCGGCACCACGATCGAGAAGCTCTGCGCGTACGCCAAAATCTCCAATCGCGCCTTCTATGAGTGCTTCGCCAACCGCGAGGAGCTCATGAAGGCGGTGTACGAGCGCTGCATGAACGACGCCTACACACTCGTCAGCCAGCGGCTCAAGGAGGCCCGGCGCGTTCCTGAGGATCTGATCGAGACCGGGGTCGCGACCTACATCGGTTATATGACCGAGGACGAGCGCCGCGCCAAGATCGCGCATTTGGAGGTACGGCGGGCGGGCCTGCCGCTGCACGACACCCGCCGCGCCGTCGTGGACGAGTTCGTCACCCTGCTGGAGGACAACGTGGGAGACCTCCTCCGGCAGCGGTCCCTCCCGGACCTGCACCTGCTCGCCATCGGCCTCATCGGCGTGATCCAGGAGCTCCTGATCGAGTGGGCCATGTCCGAGAACCCGCCGGCCCCCGAGCGCCTGGTCACCGTCGCCACCCACATCTTCCGCAACGCCATCGCCGCCTGACCGGCCCGCGCCGCGCGGCCCGCGCCGGGCTCATGCCGTACGGCTCCCGCCCGCCACCTCGGGAGGGCGCGCGGGAGCCGTACGGGACGAGCCGGCGCGTCAGCCGGCCACCGGCGCCGGGGCGGCGGGGTTGAGGCGCAGGCGGTGCCGCCTGGCCAGGCCGAGCACGATCGGGATCAGCAGCGCGCCGGTGACCAGGCCCGGCACGGTGAACCAGATGAGGCCGCCGAAGCCGGCGAAGATCTGCTCGAACTCGTCCTCGACGCCCGCGAACGAGGCGTAGCCGCCCCAGACCGTCGCGGCGAACCAGACGAGGTAGGAGGCCCACCAGACCCGGACGAGACCCAGCCCGGGCCGGGGGCGGCCGGTCTCCTCGGCCGTCCACAGGTCGGCGACGACCTGGTAGGGGAACCAGAACCAGACGACGGGCACGATCCAGCCGAGGACGAGCCACGGCCTGGAGCGCCGCTGGGCGCCGCCCAGCGCCTCGGCGTTCGCCCGCGCCCCGAACAGCCAGCCGACCATCGCGATCATCACGCCCAGCAGCGCGAGCGAGGCGGCCAGGGAGATCCCGCGCAGCGACCGGAGCCGGGGCCCGGGAGGCGGGGCCCAAGGGTGACCACCCTGGGCTTGGAGAGGGCCGCCGTACGGCGGGCCAGGGGGAACGGGGGTGGTCATGACCTTGACGGACTCCTTGCTCGGGGTGGGACGAGAGTAGGAATCCGACGAAACGGACAAGACTCATTCAGGGAACGATCAGATCAATCCCCTGCGCGCGCGGCTCAGAGCAGTTCCACGATCTCGCGGAGGATGCGGGACACGTCGTAGTCCTTCGGGGTGAAGACGGCCGCGACGCCCCCGGCGAGAAGCTCGGCGGCGTCCCCTGGCGGGATGATGCCGCCGACCACGACCGGGACGTCCCCGGCCCCGGCCTCGCGCAGCCCCTCGACGACGCGGGGGACGAGCTCGCGGTGCGAACCGGACAGGATCGAGACGCCCACGCAGTCCACGTCCTCGGCGACGGCCGCGGCGACGATCTGGGCGGGCGTGAGCCGGATGCCCGCGTAGACGACCTCGAACCCGGCGTCCCGCGCCGCGACCGCGATCTGCTCGGCCCCGTTGGAGTGGCCGTCGAGGCCGGGCTTGGCGATCAGCAGGCGCAACCGGCCGCCGCGCTCGGCCGCCTTGGCCCGCACGAGGCCGCGCACGGACGAGTCCGCCGGGGCCACCCGGGCCAGGCCCGTGGGCGCGCGGTACTCCCCGAAGACCTCGCGCAGCGTCCCGGCCCACTCCCCCGTCGTCACGCCCGCGCGGGCGCACTCCAGCGTGGCCGGCATGAGGTTGACCTCAGGGTCGCCCGCCTCCGCGCGCAGCCGCGCCAGCGCCGCCGCCACGGCTCCCGCGTCGCGCCGCGCCCGCCACCGGCGTACGGCCGCGACGGCCCGTGCCTCGGCGGACGGGTCCGGCGCGTGGACGGCCCCGGCGGCGGCCAGCGGCGACGGCTCGGTGGTGGTGAACGCGTTGACGCCGACGACGACCTGCTCCCCCGACTCGACGCGGCGGCGGCGCTCGGCGTGGGCGGCGACCAGCTCGCCCTTCATGTACTCCACGGCGGCCACCGGGCCGCCCAGCGCGCCGACCCGCGCCATCTCCGCCCGCGCCGCCGCGCACAGCTCCGCGACCTTGGCCTCGACCACGTGGGAGCCGTCGAACAGGTCGCCGTACTCCAGCAGGTCGGTCTCGTAGGCGAGGACCTGCTGGACGCGCAGCGACCACTGCTGGTCCCACGGGCGCGGCAGCCCCAGCGCCTCGTTCCAGGCAGGGAGCTGGATCGCGCGGGCGCGGGCGTGCGCGGACAACGTCACGCCCAGCATCTCCAGCGTGATCCGCTGCACGTTGTTCTCCGGCTGCGCCTCGGTCAGGCCGAGTGAGTTCACCTGCACGCCGTACCTGAACCGGCGCAGCCGCGCGTCGGCCACGCCGTACCGCTCGCGGGTCAGTTCATCCCACAACCGGGTGAACGCCCGCATCTTGCACATCTCCTCGACGAACCGCACGCCCGCGTTCACGAAGAACGACATGCGGCCGACGACGGACGGCATCCGCTCGGCCGGGACCCGCGCCGCCACGGCGTCGAGGACGGCGGTGGCGGCGCTGAGCGTGAACGCGATCTCCTGCACGGGCGTGGCCCCGGCCTCCTGCAGGTGGTACGAGCAGACGTTGATCGGGTTCCAGGCGGGCAGGCGTTCCACGGCGTACGCCACGAGGTCGGCGGTCAGCCGCAGCGAGGGCTCCGGCGGGAACACGTGCGTGCCCCGTGAGAGGTATTCCTTGATGATGTCGTTCTGCGTGGTCCCGGCCAGCGCCCGCGGGTCGATCCCCCGTTCCTCGGCCGCCACCAGGTAGAGCGCCAGCATCCACAGCGCGGGCGCGTTGATCGTCATCGAGGTGTTCATCCGGTCGAGCGGGATGCCGTCGAACAGCTCGCGCATGTCCCCCAGGTGCGCCACCGGCACGCCGACCCGTCCCACCTCACCCGCCGCGAGCTCGTGATCCGGGTCGTACCCCGTCTGCGTGGGCAGGTCGAAGGCCACCGAGAGCCCCGTCTGCCCCTTGTCCAGGTTCGCGCGATAGAGCGCGTTGGACGCGCGAGCCGAGGAGTGTCCCGCGTAGGTCCGCATGAGCCAGGGCCTGGATCCCATCCGCGCCTCCCGACGCGAATTCTACTCGCGGGTAACTTCCCGCGTAAGTACCCGCCGGGCCCCTCTCCCCGTACGGCCACCGGGCCGCCTCCGCCCGGCCGTACGGCCCGCGTCCGCCGTACGGCCACGCGGGCGGCCCCGCGCGGGCGCCGGGGCGATCGCGTGCGGCAGAGGGCGAGGGTGGCACCCGAGCGCCGGGAAGGGGCGCGAACACCCCGAGGACACGCGGTCGCCGGGAAGCGCGCGATCACCGGGAAGGCGGGCGGGTCCGGCCGCTCGGGGGGACGGGTCCCGGGTGATGGGCCGGGACCCGTTTCACTATGGCGGCGCGGCGGACCCCCGATGACCCGCCGGGCGTGCCCATGCCGCCGGGCGACGGGCACCGCCCACCGGCGCTGCGCGCGGCGGAGCGGGACCTTCACGACCGGCGGCACTTACCTGGAAGCGGGGCGGCGGACGCGCTTGATCGCGCGAGACCTCGTGACCTTCGCCACGCGGGCCTCCCCCGGCTGTCAGGTGGCCTTCCGAGATGACCTCTCGTGTTCACACGATGCCATATGGTGATTCGGAAGGGAATCCGGCGTCCCGTTACGCTGGTCAGATGACTCGAGCCGACAAGGACAAACCGGTCGTCCTCTCCCACATCTACACCAAGACCGGCGACGACGGCACCACCGCGCTCGGCGACATGAGCCGGACCCGCAAGACCGACCCGCGCCTGGCCGCCTACGCCGACACCGACGAGGCCAACAGCGCCATCGGCGTCGCGATCACGATGGGCGGGCTGCCGGAGGACGTCGTCGAGGTCCTGGGGCGGGTCCAGAACGAACTGTTCGACGTCGGCGCCGACCTGTGCGCCCCCGTCGTCGAGAACCCCGAGTTCCCGCCGCTGCGCGTGGACGAGTCGTACATCTCCTGGCTGGAGGAGCAGTGCGACGTCTTCAACCAGCGCCTCACGCCGCTGCGCAGCTTCGTCCTGCCCGGCGGCACCCCGGGCGCGGCCCTGCTGCACGTCGCCCGCACGGTGGTCCGCCGCGCCGAGCGCACCGCCTGGGCCGCCCTGGAGGCCCACGGCGACACCATGAACCCGCTGACGGCGAAGTACCTCAACCGGCTCTCGGACCTGCTCTTCATCCTCTGCCGCGTCGCCGCCGACGGCAACGAGGTCCTCTGGAGGCCGGGCGGCTCCCGCGCCTGACCCGCCGGGAGCGGCAGGGGCGGGAAACGGGAAGGGCGCGGCTCTCCGCAGGGAGAGCCGCGCCCTTCTCGTCGACGCTCGGGTGATCAGACGTCTTCGCCGGCGGCGCGGAGACGGGCCCTGGCGCGCGCGGCGCGGGCGACGTACTCCTCGCCCGACTCGCCGGACGCCTGGGACTCCTCGGCCCGCTGGAGGGCGTCGCGCGCACGCTGCACGTCGACCTCCTCGCCGAGCTCGGCGCGCTCGGCCAGGATCGAGACCTCGTCGCCGGAGCACGCCAGGAAGCCCCCGTGCACCGCGGCGGCGAAGTCACCGCGGTCGGTGCCCTTCAGCCGGAGCACGCCGCCCTCGACGAGCACGCCGAGCACGGGCGCGGCGTTCGGCATGATGCCGATCTCACCGTCGATGGTCTTGGCGACCACCATGTCGGCCTCGCCGGTCCACACCTCGCGCTCGGGCGAGACGACGCCGACTCGCAGCTTTGCCACTTCTCTCGTTCCTTCCCTTGGGTAGCGGTACGGCTCACGCGGGCGCGAGCCGTACCGGCTGCCTCAGTGGATCAGGTCAGCGGGCCAGTTCCTTGGCCTTCGCCTCGGCCTGCTCGATGCCGCCGACCATGAAGAACGCCTGCTCGGGCAGGTGGTCGTAGTCACCGGCGCACAGGCCCTTGAACGAGGCGATCGTCTCGTCCATCGGCACGAACTCACCGGGCTGGCCGGTGAACGCCTCGGCCGCGTACATCGGGTGCGACAGGAAGCGCTCGATGCGGCGGGCCCGGTTGACCGTGACCTTGTCCTCTTCGGAGAGCTCGTCGATGCCCAGAATCGCGATGATGTCCTGCAGCTCCTTGTACTTCTGCAGAATCCGCTTGGTCTCCTGGGCGACCGCGTAGTGCTCCTCGCCGATGATCTGCGGGTCGAGGATCCGCGAGGTGGAGTCGAGCGGGTCCACCGCGGGGTAGATGCCCTTCTCCGAGATCGGCCGCGACAGAACCGTGGTGGCGTCGAGGTGCGCGAACGCGTTGTGCGGCGCCGGGTCGGTGATGTCGTCCGCGGGGACGTAGATCGCCTGCATGGAGGTGATCGAGTGACCGCGGGTCGAGGTGATGCGCTCCTGGAGCACACCCATCTCGTCGGCCAGGGTCGGCTGGTAACCCACCGCGGACGGCATACGGCCGAGCAGGGTGGACACCTCGGAACCGGCCTGGGTGAACCGGAAGATGTTGTCGATGAACAGGAGCACGTCCCGCTTCTCGACGTCGCGGAAGTACTCCGCCATGGTCAGCGCGGACAGGGCCACGCGCAGACGGGTGCCCGGCGGCTCGTCCATCTGGCCGAAGACCAGGGCGGTGTCCTTGAGGACGCCCGCCTCCTCCATCTCGACCCAGAGGTCGTTGCCCTCACGGGTGCGCTCGCCGACGCCCGCGAACACCGAGGTGCCCGAGAACTTCAGCGCGACGCGGCGGATCATCTCCTGGATCAGGACGGTCTTGCCGACGCCGGCGCCGCCGAACAGGCCGATCTTCCCGCCCTTGACGTACGGCGTGAGCAGGTCGATGACCTTGATGCCGGTGGGCAGGATCTCGGACCGGGACTCGAGCTGGTCGAACGCCGGCGACGGGCGGTGGATGCCCCACCGCTCGGTGACCTGCAGCGACCCCTTGGGCACGTCCAGCGGCTCACCGAGCGCGTTGAAGACGTGGCCCTTGACGACGTCGCCGACCGGCACGGTGATGGGGCCGCCGGTGTCGGTCACGGCGGCGCCGCGGACGAGGCCGTCCGTGGGCTGCATGGAGATGGCGCGGACCATGTTGTCGCCGATGTGCTGGGCGACCTCGAGGGTCAGCGTCTTGGCCTCGCCGCCGAGCGTGACGTCGACGTTGAGGGCGTTGTAGATGTCCGGCATCGCCTCGACGGGGAACTCCACGTCGACGACGGGGCCGGTGACACGGGCGACGCGGCCCGTGCCCGTGGCTACGGTCTCAGCAGTCATTTATGGAATCTCACTCTTTCCCCGCGGAGGCGTCCGCGAGCGCGTTGGCGCCGCCGACGATCTCACTGATTTCCTGGGTGATCTCCGCCTGCCGGGCCTGGTTCATCTCCCGGGTCAGGACGTCGATCATCTCGTTGGCGTTGTCGGTCGCGGACTTCATCGCGCGGCGGCGGGCGGCCAGCTCCGAGGCGGCCGACTGCAGCAGCGCGTTGTAGATGCGGGACTCGACGTAGCGCGGCAGCAGCTCGTTCAGCACGGCCTCGGCCGAGGGCTCGAACTCGTAGTACGGAGGCACCTCGCTCGACTCCACCTCGGCCTCCTCGACCTGCAGCGGAAGGACCCGGGTGACCTGGACCTTCTGCGTCAGCATCGAGATGAACTGGGTGTAGACGATGTGGATCTCGTCCACGCCGCCCTCGTCCGCCGGCTTGCGGAACGCCTCGATCAGCGTCTCCGCGATGCGCTTGGCGTCCGCGTAGGCGGGGTTGTCCGAGAAGCCGTCCCACTCGCCGCCCATCTCGCGGCCCCGGAACCGGTGCCACGCCAGGCCCTTACGGCCGGTGACGAAGGGGGTCGGCTCGATGCCCTCGCCGCGCAGCAGGCCCGCGAGCGCCTCGGTCTCCCGGAGCACGGCGGCGTTGAAGCCGCCGCAGAAGCCCCGGTCGGAGGTGACGACCAGCACCGCGGCACGGGTCGGGTTCTCCACGGTCGCTGTCAGCGGGTGGTCGACCGACGCGCTGTTGCTCAGCACGGCGGTCACCGCTCGCGTGATCTCCCGCTCGTACGGCACGGCGGCGGCGACCCGCTGCTGCGCCTTCATGATGCGGGAGGAGGCGATGAGCTCCTGGGCGCGCGTGACCTTGGCGATCGACTTGACCGCCGAGACCCGCCGCCGCAGCAGCCTTAGCTGGGCTCCCATGCGCTACTTCTTCTCGGCCTTGGGGACGTTGCGGACGATCTTCTCCTGGCCGACCTCGCTCTTGTCGAGCGCCTCGACCGGCTCGTCCTGGACCAGCAGCTCGCCCGCGGACGTCTGGAAGCCCTTCTTGAACTCCGTGATCGCGTCCTTGAGGGAGGTGATCGCGTCGTCCGGGAGCTCGCCGGTCTCGCGGATGCCGTCCAGGATGCCCTTGTGGTCCCGGGAGACGTAGTCCAGGAACTCGGCCTCGAAGCGGCGGACGTCCTCGATCGGGACCTCGTCCAGCTCGCCGGTGGTGCCGGCCCACACCGAGATGACCTGCTTCTCGGCCGGGAACGGGCTGTACTGCGGCTGCTTGAGGAGCTCGATCAGGCGGGCGCCGCGCTCGAGCTGGGCGCGGGAGGCCGCGTCCAGGTCGGAGGCGAACGAGGCGAAGGCCTCCAGGTCGCGGTACTGCGACAGGGAGAGCTTCAGGTTACCGGCGACCTTGCGCATGGCCTTGATCTGCGCCGAACCGCCGACTCGGGAGACGGAGATACCGACGTTGATGGCCGGCCGCACGCCCTGGTTGAAGAGGTCGGTCTCCAGGAAGCACTGGCCGTCGGTGATGGAGATGACGTTGGTCGGGATGAACGCCGAGACGTCGTTGCCCTTGGTCTCGATGATCGGCAGGCCGGTCATCGAGCCCGCGCCCATGTCGTCGGAGAGCTTGGCGCAGCGCTCCAGCAGGCGGGAGTGGAGGTAGAAGACGTCACCGGGGAACGCCTCGCGGCCCGGCGGGCGGCGCAGCAGCAGCGAGACGGCGCGGTAGGCGTCGGCCTGCTTCGACAGGTCGTCGAAGACGATGAGGACGTGCTTGCCCTGGTACATCCAGTGCTGGCCGATGGCCGAGCCGGTGTAGGGGGCGATGTACTTGTAACCGGCGGGGTCGGACGCCGGCGCGGCCACGATGGTGGTGTACTCCATCGCGCCCGCCTCCTCGAGGCGGGCCCGCACCTGCGCGATCGTCGAGCCCTTCTGGCCGACGGCGACGTAGATGCAGCGGACCTGCTTCTTCGGGTCGCCGGACAGCCAGTTCTCGCGCTGGTTGAGGATGGTGTCCACGGCGATGGCCGTCTTGCCGGTGCCGCGGTCGCCGATGATGAGCTGGCGCTGGCCACGGCCGATCGGCGTCATCGCGTCGATCGCCTTGAGGCCGGTCTGGAGCGGCTCGCGCACGGACTGGCGCTGCACGACCGAGGGGGCCTGCAGCTCGAGCGCGCGGCGCTCGGTGGTCTCGATCGGGCCCTTGCCGTCCAGGGGCTCGCCGAGGGGGTCGATCACGCGACCGAGGAAGCCGTCGCCGACCGGCACGGACAGGACCTCGCCCGTGCGGCGGACCGTCTGGCCCTCCTCGATCTTGCTGAAGTCGCCCAGGATAACGACACCGATCTCCCGGGTGTCGAGGTTCAGCGCCATGCCGCGCGTGCCGTCCTCGAACTCCAGCAGCTCGTTCGCCATCGCCGAGGGAAGGCCGGAGACATGGGCGATGCCGTCGCCACAGTCGACGACGGTCCCGATCTCCTCGCGCGCGGCGCCTTCCGGCTCGTACGCCTGGACGAAGCGCTCAAGCGCGTCCCGGATCTCGTCCGGCCGGATCGTCAGCTCCGCCATCTTCGTCTTCTCTCCGTCTCCTTGATTACTTTCCCGACCGGCCCGTGCGTACTAGCCGGCGAGGCGTCGGCGGACTTCTTCCATGCGGCCCGCGATGGTCGTGTCGATGATCTCGTCGCCCACGCGGACGGAGAAACCACCGAGGACCTGCGGGTCCACTTCGATGTTGAGGTGGACCTCACGGCCGTAGGTGCCCCGGAGCCAGGCGCCGATGCGCGCCTTCTGCTCCTCGGTCAGCGCCACGGCGCTGCGCACCACGGCGACCAGGCGCTGCTTGCGCTGCGCGACCCACTGGCCGAACTGGTCCAGTCCCTTGTCCAGGCTACGTCCCCGCGCGCGCGTCGCCGCCTCGCTGACCAGGGCGATCGTGGCGGGCGTGGCCTTGCCCGAGAGAAGCTGGGCCAGCAGGGCCCGCTTGCCCTCGGCCGGCAGCGCCGGGTTGCCGAGCGTGCTGCGCAGCTCCGGGTTGCTCTCGATGAGGCGGCCGAACCGGAAGAGCTCGTCCTCCAGGTCGTCGAGCTGCCCGGCGGCGTCCGCCCGGTCGGCGGCCGCGTAGACCGCGAGGCGCTCGAGCGTGTCGCCCAGGTCCCCGCTGCGGCCCCACCTGACGGCCACGGCGGCCTCGACGACGCGGAGCGTCGCCGCGGACACCTTGCCCTCGAGCAGGACCCGCACGATCTGCGTCTTCTGCTCCGCCGGGCGAGCCGGGTCGGAGACCGTACGGCGCAGCCCGTGCTCACGGTCGAGCAGGGCCACGACCTCGAACAGCTCGCCCGGCTCGACCGAGGCGGCCACCTCGTCGAACTGTGCCGCGACCTCGTCGTAGGCCGTGCGGCTGGCGCCCCGCATCATCAGCGGACCGCCTGCGTGTTGCTGCTCTCCAGCTCGTCAAGGAACCGGTCGACGATGCGGCGCTGGCGCGCCTCGTCCTCGAGGGACTCGCCGACGATCCGGCTCGCGAGGTCGGTGGAGAGGCGGCCGATCTCCCCGCGGAGCTGGCTCATCGCCTGCTGGCGGTCGGCCTCGATCTGGGCGTGCGCGGCCTCGATGAGGCGGCGGGCCTCGGCCTGCGCCTCCTCGCGGAGCTCGGCCTTGATCTGGGCGCCCTGCTCGCGCGCCTCCTCACGGAGCCGCGCGGCCTCGTGACGCGCCTCGGCGAGCTGCTCGCGGTACTGCGCGAGCGTGCGCTGCGCCTCGGCCTGGGCGTCCTCGGCCCGCTTGAGGCCACCCTCGATGGCGTCCGCGCGGTCCTCGAGCGTCTTCTGGATACGCGGGGTGAGGAGCTTGCCGACGACGAGGAGAACGACGATGAACGCGACACCGCCGAAGATCAGCTCACCGAGATCCGGGAGGAGAGGATTGAAGGTCTCCTCCTTGGGAGCGGCGAGCAGCGAAGCTGCTGTGATCATGGTTGCAGCCTTCCGTCAGTCAGAAAGCGAACGTCAGCCGTTGAAGCCGGTGTTCGGGTAGACGAACGGCATGACGATGCCGATGATGGCCAGCGCCTCGGCGAACACGAAGCCGAGGATCATGTTCTGACGGAGGATGTTGTACATCTCCGGCTGGCGGGCGATGGCCTGCACACCCTGACCGAACACGATGCCGACGCCGATGCCGGGGCCGATGGCCGAGAGGCCGTAGCCGATCGCGGAGACGTTGCCGAAGACCTCAGCGAGGACCATTTCTGCTTCCTTTTCTGGGTGGCCGGTGGGGTTTCCCACCGGGAGCTTCTTGGTGGGTCGTGGATCAGTGGGCCGGGTGCAGCGCCTCGCCGAGGAACATCGAGGCGAGGAAGGCGAACACGTAGGCCTGCAGGAACTGGATGAACATCTCGAACGCGGTGAACACGATCGTCATGACGACGCCCAGGACGCCGACGGGGGCGCCCAGCGGGGTGAGCTGCTCCACCAGGAAGTGGTAGGCGACGACCGAGAACAGCGCGAGCAGGATGTGGCCGGCCAGCATGTTGCCCATGAGTCGCACCGCGTGGGTGAACGGCCGGAGGATGAAGGTCGAGAGGAACTCGATCGGCGTCGCCATGATGTAGACCCACTTGGGCAGGCCCGGCGGGACCGTCATGTTCTTCAGGAAACCGCCGAAGCCCTGGGTCTTGATCCCGTAGTACAGGAACATCACGTAGACCATGAGCGCCAGGACCGCCGGGAAGGCCATCCGCGAGGTCACCGGAAGCTGCGCCACCGGGATGACACCGAAGAGGTTCATGATCCAGACGAAGAAGAAGAGCGAGAACAGGAACGGCATGAACCGGTCCGCGTCCTTGCCCAGGAAGGGGCGCGCGATCTGGTCGCGGACGAACAGGTAGCCCAGCTCGCCGATGCCCTGGACGCCGCGCGGCACCATCTTCGGCTTGGCGAAGGAGGCGAACGCCACCACGATGAGGATGAGCACGCCCAGCGACGCCAGCAGCGCGGGCTTGGCGAACCAGGTGGGGCCGCCCTCCCCGGCGAAGGAGTCCCATTGGAAGAGCTCGAGCCCAGGAGCGTGGAACTCTCCGCCTCCGGGCGAGGTGGCCAGGACCGTCAGCGCGCTCACGCGGCGTTCCCTCCAGTGTCGGTCAACGGGGATCTGGGCGATTGCTCGCAATTCAGCCCAGGGTGGCGGCAGGGTAGGAAGCGATCGCGAGCCAGCCAGACGGGACGTCGTACGGAGCCCACCGACCGCACAATGTCTGCGTATCGGGGTGAGCCCAGCCCAAAGGGCGGGGCCACGTTTTCGGGCATGGATCCCGCTCGCTCCTCGCGGGGCAGACGATAGCAGGCCGGGCCGGGACTAGTCATATTGGGCCCCCTTGGCCTGCGCGGCCTTGCGCGCCCACTCGGGCAGCGACTCGGGGCCGCCCTCGAGGATGGTCCGCTTCGACTTCATGAACCCGATGGCCTCGGCCATGGTCCACACGAGGGTACCGGCGATGACGGCCCAGCCGAGCGCGGCGGGGGCCCACAGCGTGGTGTCGGCGAAGGAGGCCGCGAGCAGGCCGAGGCCGACGATCTTCACGATGTAGGTGGTCAGCGCGGCGGCCGCCATCATCGCGGGCGAGATGCGGCCGGCGTAGGTCACGGCGACGAGGCTGATCGTGAAGAAGAGCATCACGACGAGGATGCCGATGCCGGCGCCGAGGGCGCCCTTGTATCCGGCGAGCATCCAGGAGACGAGGGCGGCGATCACGCCGACCGCGCCGGTGGGGATTGCGGCGTTGCGAAGGATTCGCACGTCGTTGGCCTGCATCGGCGCTCCGGGAGTCAAATCGAACTTTGCTCTACGCTTGTGAATACTATCACAAGCTCAGAGACATATGTCTTTACCTGCGGTTTCGTCCTTAGTGAACATACCTTGAAGATCTCCGTCGAGTCGCCGCGCGCCGCCGTACCAAGATCGATAAGCGGGCTCTGACCTGCGGCGACACGAGCCCCAGCGGCGGGACGTCAGAGCCGGGATCTCTCCCGGCGCGCTCTCCTGGACTGGGAGTCTGCCCCGTCGCCGGACCCTGATGCAAGGTCCGCGTGGGCGCCGCGGCCACGCAGCCGCAGGATCGCCATGAGCGCCAGCACGCCGACGGCCAGGACGCTGGTCATCAGCAACGTGATCAGCGGGGAGCGCACCAGTGACAGCGACACGAGCGTGGACGAGAAGACCGCCGCCCAGAGGTACATGATCAGCACGGTGCGCCGCTGGGAGTGCCCGATCTCCAGCAGCCGGTGGTGCAGGTGCTTCTTGTCGGGCGCGAACGGCGAACGCCCCAGCGACGTGCGCCGGACGACGGCCATGATGAGGTCCACCAGCGGGATGATCAGCACGGCGACCGGCAGCAGCAGCGGCAGGATCACCGGATAGCGGTTGATCTCCGAGCCGCTCAGCAGCTCCACGTCGATCTCGGTCAGCTTGATCATCGACGCGGCGAGCAGCAGGCCGATGAGCATCGAGCCCGTGTCGCCCATGAAGATGCGCGCCGGATGGAAGTTGTGCGGCAGGAATCCCGCGCAGATGCCGATCAGCACCGCGCTGATCATCAGCGCGGCGGTCTGCCGGGGGCTGCCGACCTTCATCGCCAGCACGTACGCGTAGAGCAGCGTCCCCAGCGCCGCGATGCCCACGATCCCGGCCGCCAGGCCGTCGAGCCCGTCCACGAAGTTGACCGCGTTGATCGTCACCACGACCACGAGCACCGTCATGACCGCGCCGAGGTTGACGTCCAGGCCGTACGACGAGCCGTTGGGCAGCGGCAGCCAGTTGAGCGTGAACCCGCCCCAGACCAGGATGCCGGCGGCGCCGACCTGGCCCCCGGCCTTGAGCAGGGCGTCCATCTCCCACCAGTCGTCGAGGAAGCCGGTCACCACGATCAGGGCGCACGCGAGCAGCAGCGCGTAGGCGGTGCGGGTGTCCTCGAAGACGTTCATGCTCAGGTAGGGCAGCTTGGAGGCGACGAGCACGCCGGCGCAGAGCCCGCCGAACATCGCCAGGCCGCCCAGGCGCGGGATGGGCACCGCGTGCACGTCGCGGTCGCGGATCTCGGCGATCACCCCGAGACGTATCGCGAGCATGCGGACGACCGGCACCAGCAGATAGGTGACCGCCGCCGCCACGAGCGCCGCGAGTACGTATTCCCGCACCCGACTAGTGTGCACCCTCCCCGGGGTACGCGGGGAAACGCGTCACGAGATCGCGTACGGCCGCCGCCACGCCGGGCCCGGGATTCCACACGGCGCGCGCGACCAGCTCCGCCACGGTCCGCATCTCCGCGGGGCCCATGCCCTGCGTGGTCACGCAGGGCGTGCCCAGGCGGATCCCGGAGGCCACGGCCGGGGGCTCGGGGTCGTAGGGGATGGCGTTCTTGTTGAGGGTGATGCCCGCCTCGCCGCAGCGGGCCTCGGCCTCCGCCCCGGTCACGCCGAGGGGGCGCAGGTCGATCAGGGCCAGGTGGGTGTCGGTGCCGCCGGAGACCGGGCGCATCCCCTCGGCGGACAGGTGCTCGGTGAGGGCGCGCGCGTTCGCCACCACTCCCTCGGCGTACCGGCGGAACTCCGGGCGCGCCGCCTCGCCGAACGCCACCGCCTTGGCCGCGATGACGTGCATGAGCGGGCCGCCCTGCACGAACGGGAACACCGCGCGGTCGATCTTGGCGGCCAGCTCGTCGGTGCACAGGATGCCGCCGCCGCGCGGCCCGCGCAGCGCCTTGTGCGTGGTGAACGTGACGACGTCGGCGTACGGCACGGGCGAGGGCATCGCTCCCCCGGCGACCAGGCCGATCGTGTGCGCGGCGTCCACCAGCAGCCACGCGCCCACCTCGTCGGCGACGCCCCGGAACACCGCGTAGTCGATCAGCCGGGGGTAGGCGGTGGCCCCGCAGATGATCATCTTGGGCCGGTGCCGGACCGCCAGCCGCCGCACCTCGTCGAGGTCGATCAGCTCGTCGTCGCGGCGCACGCCGTACGACACGACGTCGAACCAGCGGCCGGAGAAGTTCACGCGCGAGCCGTGGGTGAGGTGCCCGCCGTGGGGCAGCGCCATCGCGAGCACGGTGTCGCCGGGCTGGAGCAGCGCGGCGTAGGCCGCGAGGTTGGCCGACGCGCCGGAGTGGGGCTGCACGTTCACGTGGTCGGCGCCGAACAGCCGCCGGGCGCGCTCGATGGCGAGGTTCTCCGCGCGGTCCACGACCTCGCAGCCGCCGTAGTACCGGCGGCCGGGGTACCCCTCGGCGTACTTGTTCGTGAGGGTGGAGCCGAGGGCGGCGAGCACGGCCGGGGAGGCGAGGTTCTCGCTCGCGATGAGCTGGAGGCCGCCGCGCAGCCGGTCGAGCTCGTCGAGCAGCACGCCGGCGACCTCGGGGTCCTGGGCGAGCAGGGCCTCGAAGTCGGGACCGTAGTACGGGACGGAGCGCATGGCCTTCACATCCTCGCGACCGCGTGCCCCCACTGTAGGTGTGTCGTTCCCGGCTTTGCGATCTCATTGTCCGGCGAGACGCCCGTGACCTCCCCTAAAGTAACCGGATCCCCCAATCTGGCATTTGGAGAAGGTAGTGAACTTCCAGCAGCTTCAGTCGGCGCGCCGCCTCCTCGTCCGGCAGAAGATCACGATGATGCAGAACCGGTACGTCGTCCACCTGGAGGCCCCGGACGGCTCCGAGGGCCCGATGGTCGCCTTCGTCGAACAGAAGCGGCTGGCGTTCAAGGAGCAGGTCACGCTCTTCACCGACGACACCAAGCAGTACGTCCTCGCCGGCTTCAAGGCGCGCCAGGTCATCGACCTAGGCAGTGGGTACGACGTCGTCGACCACCAGGGCCAGCCGATCGGCTACTTCAAGAAGGACTTCGCGGCGTCGCTGCTCAAGTCCACCTGGCACCTGGACGCCCCCGGCATCCCGACGCTCACCGGCACCGAGCGGAGCCCGCTGGTGGCGATCCTGCGCCGCTTCGTGGACTCGCTGTCCTGGCTGCCGTACCACTTCGACTTCGGCGCGAACGGGCACAACGCCTTCTCCGTGGAGAAGAAGTGGGGCCTGCGCGACCGGTACGTCGTGGACATCGCCGACCCCAACCTCGACCGCCGCGTGATCATCGCGATGGCCGTGGCCCTGGACGCCCTCCAGGCCCGCTAACGGGGCAGCAGTGACGGAACCGCTGAGCGGCCGGCCGGGATCCAGCGCGGGGTCTCGGCCGCCTTCTCACTGATCGCGGCCAGCACGGCGGACCGGTAGGCCTCCAGGCGCTTGCGCCACTCCCCCATGTCCTGCACGTGGCGGTCGGCGACCGGGGCGTCCCAGACGTCCCTGCTCCGCGCCTTGGCGTAGGGCTTGTCGAGCACCTTGGTCAGCTCCTCCAGCATCGGGAGGACGTCGTTCCAGAGCTCCACGAGCCGCTGGTACTCGGGGTTGAAGACCCACTGCGGCCCGCCGCCTCCCGGGACCAGGTGGTCGGTCGCGCTCGCCGCGGGCGGCGTTTCGCCCGGCTGCATCGGCCGGGGCGCCGGCGGATCATCGAAAGCACGGCTCACGAGCGGCCCTCCTCACCATCGTTCATCGGCTCCACGTGCGGGCCGCCGGACCTCGGGGGATGCGGCTCCGCCTGACCCGGCAGGTCGTACGGCGGCAGCTCACGCCCGAACCCCTCCGTGCCCGGCGGCAGCGACACCCCGAACCTGTCGTCCCGGCCCTGGCCGTACGCCTCCGGCGCGTACGGCTCACGCCCGCCCCGCGCCTCGCCGTACGCCTCGGGCCCGCCGCGCGGGTCGCCGTACGGCTCGCGGCCCGCCATCGCGTCGCCGTACGGCTCGCGGCCGGTCATCGGCTCGCCGTACGGCTCGCGGCCGGTCATCGGCTCCACGTGCGGGCCGCCGGACCTCGGGGGATGCGGCTCCGCCTGACCCGGCAGGTCGTACGGCGGCAACTCACGCCCGAACCCCTCCGTGCCGGGCGGCAGCGTCACGCCGAACCGGTGGTCGCCGTTCCCGCCGTACGCCGCCGGGGTGTACGGCTCGCGCGCCGGTCCGGCGTCGGACGACGGGGCGGGGTCGTAGGAGGCCGCGGTGACCGCGCCGGGACGGGGACCGGCACCCCCGCCGCCCGAGTCGTCGGCCGGGGGGATCTGGTCGGGGATGCCGGGCGGGGGCTCGATGGGCTTGGCCGGCGGGTTGGGCTCGATCTGGCCGGGCGGCCCGTCGGGGGTCGGCTCCCTGGGCACCCACTCGCCGGTGCCCCACTCGCCCTTGGGCACGGTGACGCCGGGCATCTCGCGCGGCTGGGCGTTGGGCGGAGGGTTCTGGAACTTGTCCAGGAGCTCCTCCGGGGTCACCGGCTTGAGCGGGATCTGCAGCACGTCGAAGTCGCCGTCGCCGTCCACGTCGATGCGCCGCGAGCCCGGCGGCAGGTGATCGACGCCCTGTCCCCGCGGCCCCTGCTCGGCGGGAGGCTGCCCCTTGGGCGGCTGCTCCGGCGGGGGCTGGTCGGCGCGCGGCTGCCCGCCGGGGGGCTGGTCCGGGACCTGGCCGTACGGGTTCGGGGCGCCCGCAGGGGGGTTCGCCGGGGCCGGCTCCATGGGGCGGGGCTCGCCGGGCTGCGGGCCGGGGGCCGGGGTCCCGCCCTGGGGCGGGGCCGGGCTCTGCGGGGGCTGCGCGGGGCTCTGGGGCGGCTGGGCCGGGTTCTGGCCCGAGGGCAGGTCGCAACCGCCGGGGCCCGCGATGCCCCCGCCACCGGGCACCTCGTGGCGCGGCGGCGACGGGTTGCCCGGCGTCCCCGGCTCGGAGGGCGTCTCCCCGCGAGGCCTCTCCGGGAGCTGGGCGCCGCCCTCGGGCCGGTCCGGCGCGCGGGGGGCGTCCTCGCGCGGCTGGCCGGGCGTGCCCGGGGTGTTGTCGCACACGCCGTCCCCGGGCTTCTCGGGGACCTGGGGGTTACCGCCGCCCGGCTGGCGGGGGACCTCGTCGTTCGGCCGTTCCGGCTGCTGTCCCCCGGGCTTGCCCGGGTCGCCGGGGCTCCCCTCGCCCGGCCGGCCGGGCGTCTCGTCGCGCGGCCGTTCCGGAGCGCGCGGCGGGTCGTCGCCGGGACCCCGCGACGCGCCCCCGCCCGAGCGGTCCGAGCCGCCCTGGCCGGATTCGCGCTCGGAGGCCTTGGCCCCGCCGCTCACGTCGTCGCTCCTGGGCGGCTGCTTCGGGAGCGCGTCGTCGGCCGGCTGGCGCGGCGTCGCGCCCGATCCGGACCCGCCCTGGCCGCCCTCGCCTCCCGCGAGGTCGCCCGGGGCGCCGCGCTGGGCGAGCCGCTGCCGTTCCTCCTTCTCCAGGACGGACAGCCGCGCGGTGACGTCGGCGATCAGGCCGTTCGCCTGCTCCGCCACCTGGCCCGGCCGGTGGGAGGTCCTCGCGGAGACCCCGGCGCTCCCCAGCATCTGGGTTATGCGCCCTTCGAGCGACCGCATGTCGCCCGCCGCCTGCTTGATCTCACGCAGCATCTCGCGGACCAGCTTGGGGTCCATACCTTGGATCTTGCCCATGGGCGTCTCCGAAGACGGCAGAACCAGGACCGACGTCACGGCCCGTCCGGCCCATTCACCGTACACAACGCCGAGCCGAAAGTCTCGATCGTAGATATAAGTGGCTATAGGGGAATTTGATGGTTAAGTGTCACCGACCTCTTCCCAGCCCCACGACCTGCGACTTCCGGCTCCGGCGCGTGTCCCCGGAAACGCCGCGCGGCGGGCGGCGCCCGGCAAAAAGCCATCCCGAAAAGGGGGAAACGGTCCCGCGAACAAGCATTCGCGGGCGCGTATGGCGCTTATTCGTCGGAGGTCGCGACGAAGCCGACCACTCGGCGGATCTTCTCCACCGGGATCGCGCCCGCCCGCAGGAGCCGGGGCACCGGGGTCGTCAGGTCCACGATCGTCGAGGGCGTGAGGTCGTTGCTCTTGCCGCCGTCGAGGTAGACCGACACGGCGTCGCCGAGCTGCTCCTCGGCCTCGGCGGCGGTGGCGGCCGGCGGCGAGCCGGAGCGGTTGGCGCTGCTGACGGCCATCGGCCCGATCTCCTTGAGGAGGTCGAGCGCGACCGGGTGCAGCGGCATGCGCAGGGCCACGGTGCCCTTGGTCTCGCCCAGGTCCCACATCAGGGCGCGGTTGGCGCGCACGACGAGCGTGAGCGCGCCCGGCCAGAAGGTGTCGATGAGGTCCTGGCCGTAGGTCCCCAGGTCCTCGACCAGGGCCTGCGCGGCGCGCACGGTGCCCACGAGCACGGGCGAGGGCATGTCGCGCCCGCGCCCCTTGGCCTCCAGCAGCTTGGCCACCGCCGCGTGCGTGAACGCGTCGGCGCCGATGCCGTACACCGTGTCGGTCGGCAGCACCACCAGCTCCTGCCGCCGCAACGCCGCGGCGGCCTCCTCAAGCCCCTCAGCGCGCTGCGCGGGGTCGGAACAGTCGAAACGTCGGCTCACGCGTCCCATCCTCCCAGAGCCTGCGAGCCCCGGCACCCCGGCTCCCATCCGCCACGGAGGATCATCCCCGCCGGTCACCCCGACGGGGGCGGGACGGGGTCACTCCTGGCCCAGGCGCGCGGTCACGAAGCGGTCGCGGTCGGTCAGGTCGCGGCGGTTGCGGACGTCGCGCCAGCCCTTGTCCTCGGGGAAGAGCCAGTAGACGGAGGAGCCCTGCTCGTCGGCGTGCTCGACGACGACCCAGCCGCCGGGGCGCAGGAGGCGGCGGGCGGTGCGCTCGACGGCGCGGACCTCGTCGAGGCCGTCGTCGCCCGAGCCGTACAGCGCGCGGTGCGGGTCGTAGTCGCGCACCTCGGGGTCGCGCGGGATCGCACCGGGCGGGATGTACGGCGGGTTGGAGATGACCAGGTCGACCTGGCCGTTGAGCTCCTGGAGGCAGTCGGTCAGGTCCTCCGGGTGCAGCGAGACCCGGCCCTGGCCGTGCTCGACGATGTTGCGCTTGGCCCAGGCGTACGCGTCGGGGTCCACCTCGACGGCGTGCACCTGCGCCAGGCCGACCTCCTGGGCGATCGACAGCGCGATCGCGCCGGAGCCGGTCCCGAGGTCCACGACCACGGGGTCGGCGACGTCCATCTCCTGCAACCGCTCGATGGCCCATCCGGCGACGACCTCGGTCTCAGGGCGGGGCACGAAGACGCCGGGGCCGACCGCGAGCTCCAGGTAGCGGAAGTACGCGCGGCCCGTGATGTGCTGCAGCGGCTCGCGCGCCTCGCGCCGGGCCACGCACGCCCAGAACATGGCGTCGAAGTCGGCGTCGGCCACCCGGTGCAGCTCGCTCCGGCGCACCTTGTGGACGTACGCCGCGATCTCCTCGGCGTCGGTGCGCGGCGAGGGCACGCCCGCCTCGGCCAACCGGGCGGTGGCCAGGGCGATCTCGTCCAGCAGCAGGCTCATGTCAGGCGTGGGCGGCGAGTTTCTCCGCCGTGTCGGCGTCGACCAGGGCCTGGATGACGGCGTTGAGGTCGCCGTCCATGACCTGGTCGAGGTTGTAGGCCTTGTAGCCGACACGGTGGTCGGAGATGCGGTTCTCCGGGAAGTTGTAGGTGCGGACGCGTTCGGAGCGGTCCACGGTGCGCACCTGCGACTTGCGCTCGGCGGCCGCCGCGGCGTCGGCCTCCTCCTGCGCGATCGCCAGCAGGCGGGAGCGCAGGATGCGCAGGGCCTGCTCCTTGTTCTGGAGCTGGCTCTTCTCGTTCTGGCAGCTCACCACCACGCCGGTGGGCAGGTGGGTGATGCGGACGGCCGAGTCGGTCGTGTTGACGCTCTGGCCGCCGGGGCCCGAGGAGCGGAAGACGTCGATGCGCAGGTCGTTGGGGTCGATCTGCACGTCCACCTCCTCGGCCTCGGGCGTGACCAGCACGCCGGCGGCGGAGGTGTGGATGCGGCCCTGCGACTCGGTGACGGGGACGCGCTGCACGCGGTGCACGCCGCCCTCGTACTTCAGCCGGGACCAGACCCCCTCCTGGGAGCCCTTGGACTTCACGGCGACCGTGACGTCCTTGTATCCGCCCAGGTCGGACTGCTGGCCGTCGAGGATCTCGGTCTTCCAGCCGACGCGCTCGGCGTAGCGGAGGTACATCCGCAGGAGGTCGCCGGCGAACAGGGCCGACTCCTCGCCGCCCTCACCCGCCTTGATCTCCAGGATCACGTCCTTGTCGTCGCTGGGATCGCGCGGGATCAGCAGCCGCTGCAGCTTCTCACGCAGCGCCGTCTGCCGCCCGGCCAGCTCTTCGGCCTCGGCCGCGAACGCGGGGTCCTCGCCGGAGAGCTCCTGGGCGGTCTCCAGGTCCTCGCCGACCTGCTCCAGCTCGCGATAGGTCTGGACGATCGGCGTCAGCTCTGCGTAGCGGCGCCCGAGCGTGCGGGCCTGGGCCTGGTCGGAGTGGACCGCGGGATCGGCGAGACGGCGCTCCAGGTCTTGGTACTCACCGAGCAGCTCGTCGAGGTTCACCGTTGGTTCCTAAGTCTCCGTATGTGATTCAGCCGTGGTTCAGCGCGCCGCCCCTGCGGGCGAACGAAGGAGACGCCGGTCCGGCCGCTGCCGGACCGGCGCCTGTGCCAGAGCTACTTGGCGGCCTTCTTGCCGAAACGCTTCTCGAAGCGCGCCACCCGGCCACCGGTGTCGAGGATCTTCTGCTTGCCGGTGTAGAACGGGTGGCAGGCAGAGCAGACATCGGCGTGGATGACGCCGTTCTTCGCGGTGCTGCGCGTGGTGAAGGTGTTGCCACAGGTGCAGGTCACCGTGGTCTCGTGGTAGTCCGGGTGGATGTCCTTCTTCACGTCTTCTCCTAGTCCGATGCGGTCGCCGGGTCGCCTCGGCACACCATGAGGGGCACGTTTCACGGGTGCTGAAGAACGCGAGGCGGGAACCGGTACCGCGATGTTCGGTAACCAGTGTGCCAGATGCTTCAACATGCGACGCCCACGGGACATTCCCCGAAGCCCCATGCCGTCCGGGCCTCCGCAAGCTTACGCCGTGCCCCGCGCGCTTCACGCCCGCCCGCCGCACCCGCCCCGCTCAGGCCGTACCCGCGTGAGCGGCGTACGGCCCCGGCCGCCTGTCCGGAGTCGCTGCCCGTCCCGTACGGCTCACGCCGGGCCCGGGCCGTACGGCGGGGCGCGGGTCAGGCGCGGCCGAGGTAGGCGAGGACGGCGAGGACGCGGCGGTGGTCCTCGGGGGCGGGCTCCAGGCCGAGCTTGAGGAAGATGCCGGAGATGTGCTTCTCGACGGCACCGGCGGTGACCGACAGCCGGGACGCGATCGCGAGGTTGGACCGGCCCTCGGCCATCAGGCCCAGCACCTCGCGCTCACGCGGCGTGAGCGCGTCCAGCGGCTCCCCGCGCCTGCGCCGGCCGAGGAGCTGCGTGACCAGCTCGGGGTCGATGACGGTCTCGCCGCCGGCGACCCGGCGCACTGCGTCGAGGAAGTCGGAGACGTCCGCCACCCGCTCCTTGAGCAGGTAGCCCACCGCCGCCGCGCCCTCGCCGATCAGGTCCAGGGCGTACCTCTCCTCGACGTACTGCGAGAACACCAGGATGGGGAAGCCGGGGCGGGACGCGCGGACGGCGAGCGCGGCGCGCAGGCCCTCGTCGGTGTGGGAGGGCGGCATGCGCACGTCCACGACGGCCAGGTCGGGCTCGTGCTCCTCGACCGCGGCCACGAGCCCGGGCCCGTCGCCCACCGCCGCCACGGTCTCGATGCCGCCGTCGGCCAGCAGCCGCGCGACGCCTTCACGCAGCAGCACCGAGTCCTCGGCGATCACCACCCGCATGCCCCCACCTTAGGGGCGCGCCTCACCACTCGCAGGGCAGATCCGCCCGGATCAGCGTGGGCCCCCCTGGCGGGCTGAGCACGGTGAGCGTGCCGTCGATGGTGGCGGCGCGGTCGGCGAGCCCGGCGAGACCCCCGCCGGGGGTCGGGACGGCCCCGCCGACGCCGTTGTCACGCACCTCGACCACGACGCGCTCGCCCTCGCGGCAGACGACCACGGACGCCCGCTCGGCCCGCGCGTGCTTGGCCATGTTGGCGAGCGACTCGGACACGATGAAGTACGCGATGCTCTCCACCGCCGCCGGGGGCCGGTCCCGGATCTCGACGGAGACGTCCACCGGGATCGGCGCCCGCGCGGCCAGGTGCGACAGGGCGGCGTCCAGGCCCCGGTCGGTGAGGATCGCGGGGTAGATGCCGCGTGCCAGGTCGCGCAGCTCGGCGATGGCGGCCCTGGCCCCCGCGTGCGCGCTGGCGATCATCTCCTTCGCGGCCGCCGGGTCCTCGTCGATCTTCACCTGGGCCCGGCCCAGTTCCATCGCCACGGCGAGCAGCCGCTGCTGTGCCCCGTCGTGCAGGTCGCGCTCGATCCGCCGGCGCTCCGCCTCGGCCGCGTCCACGGCGCGAGCCCGGCTGGCCCGCAGGTGCGCCGCCCGCGCGACCAGGCGCTCCTTCTCGCCGGTTCCGAGCATGAACGCGCCCCACCACGCGTGGGCCAGGGCGAACCCCCGGACCACGTACATCGTGACCACGAACACGCCGAGCCCCGCGACCGCCCACGCCAGCGCCGCCGCGGTGCCGCGCACCTCGTGGTCGAGTTCGGGGAGAGGCCACGCGTAGCCGTGCCGCGCGAGGTCCACCGGGGTGAGGAGCAGCCGGGACGTCGTGTTCCCCAGGATCACCAGGGTGACGAACTCGGCCGTCCCCAGCGGGAAGAGCAGGGCGAGGTAGCAGAAGTCCTTCCAGGTCGCCCGGTCCCTGATCACGACCCGCGGCCAGCCGAGCGGCCTGCGCCTGGTGAGCGGCGCGTAGGGGTCGGGGATGGACACCCCGAACGCCAGCCGCAGCAGCCGCCGCTCCAGCATGGCCGCCCCGCGCCACACGATCATCACCACCGCCAGCATGGGGAAGCCGATCCAGACGACCGTGAGCGCCAGCGACACCGCCGTCCCGGCCACGACGAGCGCGGTGCACGCGGCCCCCCAGCACATGACGATCAGGAGGTACGGCACGGCCCGCCACGTCCTCGGGTCCACGAACAGCCCCAGCGGCCCGTAGGGCCCCAAGGGCACCCGCTCCCGCAGCGGCCTCCGCTCCTGGCGGGGGGCCGCGGCCACGCCCGTCATCACGCCACCCCCTCGCTCTCCGTCGTCCGGCGCCCCGCCGTGTCCCGTACGGCTCCCGCCCGCCCCCGCCGTACGGCCCGCTGGGGGCGGATCCGGCGGGACCGGCATGAGGCCAAGCTTGTCCGACTCGCGAGGAAAGGGCGATGCGGTTGGCCGCCGATCGAAGGTGGGGCCAGCCGTACCGTCCACCCTCCACCGAACCACGCTCTGCGGGCGACCGCCCCCTCCATCGCGGTGATCATGCGCTGCTGAACACAGGGTGTGCGCGCAACCCCGCATGATCACCACGAGGTCGCGCGCTGGTGCGCGGTCGCGCCACGTGCGGGACGCGGGCCCGGAGGGTGCGCGCGGAGGCGAGAACGGGGAGGGGGTGAGGCGGCGGCTGGCCAGGGCGGTGGGCCCGGGGAGGGCGCTGGGCCCGGGGAGGGGCGGGCCGGGAAGGGTGCGCCGGGAAAGGGGAACGCCCCGGGAGCGGGTGCTCGCCGGGGCGTTCGCCGTGCCGGAGTCGCCTGGTCAGTCCTGGTTGTTGACCGTGGTCTTCTGGACCTGGAGCAGGAACTCGGTGTTGGACTTGGTCTCCTTCATCTTCTCCAGGAGAAGCTCCAGCGCCTGCTGCATGTCCAGGGCGTGGAGGACGCGGCGGAGCTTCCAGACGACCTGGAGCTCCTCCGGCGACATGAGGATCTCCTCCTTGCGGGTGCCGGACGCGTCGACGTCCACCGCGGGGAAGATGCGCTTGTCGGCCAGGGACCGGTTGAGCCGCAGCTCCATGTTGCCGGTGCCCTTGAACTCCTCGAAGATGACCTCGTCCATCTTGGAGCCGGTCTCCACCAGGGCGGTGGCGAGGATGGTCAGGGAGCCGCCGTTCTCGATGTTGCGCGCGGCGCCGAAGAAGCGCTTCGGCGGGTAGAGCGCGGTCGAGTCGACACCACCGGACAGGATGCGGCCGGACGCCGGGGCGGCCAGGTTGTAGGCGCGGCCCAGGCGGGTGATCGAGTCGAGCAGCACGACGACGTCGTGGCCCAGCTCGACGAGGCGCTTGGCGCGCTCGATGGCCAGCTCGGCGACCGTGGTGTGGTCCTCGGCCGGGCGGTCGAAGGTCGAGTGGATGACCTCGCCCTTGACCGACCGCTGCATGTCGGTGACTTCCTCGGGCCGCTCGTCCACGAGCACGACCATGAGGTGGCACTCGGGGTTGTTGCGGGTGATCGCGTTGGCGATGGCCTGGAGCACCATCGTCTTGCCGGCCTTGGGCGGGGAGACGATGAGGCCGCGCTGGCCCTTGCCGATCGGGGCCACCAGGTCGATGATCCGCGTGGTCAGGACGTTGGGCTCGGTCTCCAGGCGCAGCCGCTCCTGCGGGTAGAGCGGGGTGAGCTTGGCGAACTCGGGCCGGTTGCGCGCCTGGTCGGGCTCCATGCCGTTGACCGTGTCGAGACGCACGAGCGCGTTGAACTTCTCGCGGCGCTCGCCCTCTCGGGGCTGGCGCACCGCGCCGGTGATCACGTCGCCCTTGCGGAGGCCGTGGCGGCGGACCTGGGCGAGCGAGACGTAGACGTCGTTGGAGCCGGGCAGGTAGCCGGTGGTCCGGACGAACGCGTAGCTGTCGAGGATGTCGAGGATGCCCGCGACGGGGATCAGCACGTCGTCCTCGCTGACCTGCGGCTCGTTGTCCGAGAAGCGGTCGCGCCCGCGGCGGTTGCGCTCCCGGAAACGGCCCCGGCGGCCGCGGCGGCCGCCGTCGTCGTCCTGGTCGTCCTGCTGCTGCTGGCGGCGGTCGCGACGGTCGTTCTGCCCGGCGTCGGCGGCGCGCTGCTCGGAGCGGCGGTCCTCACGGTTCTCCGAGCGGCCCTCGGAACGGCCCTCGGAGCGGTTCTCGGAACGACCCTCGGAGCGGCCCTCACGGCCACCGTCGCGGCGGTCCTCGCGGTTCTCGGAACGGCGTCCTTCACGGTCCCGGCCGCGGCGGTCCTCGCGGTTGCGGCGGCCCTCACGGCCCTCGGAGCGGTCGGTCCTGACCTCGGCGGGCGCCTCGGCCGGGGCGGCCTCCGCGCGCTCGGCCTGCGGGGCCTCGGCGGCGGGCTGCTCCTGCTCGGGGGCCTGCGTCGCGGCGGCGCGGGTGCGCTCGCGGCGGGTGCGGGCGGGACGCTCGGGGGCGGTCTCCGCGGCCTGGGGCTCCGCCTGCGGGGCCGGTGCCGCAGCGGCTCCCTCGCCGCTGACGCCCTGCTTCTCCTGGATGGCCGCGATGAGCTGGCTCTTGCGCATGCGCGCGGTGCCGCTGATGCCGAGGCCGGCCGCCATGGCCTGGAGCTCCGGCAGCAGCTTGGCGGAGAGCCCGGTGCCGGTGCGCCGGCGGGGGGCGCGGGTGCGGGCGGGGGTGTCTTCGGCCGACACGGTGCCCGCCGGGGCAGTGCCGGCTGCGTCGGAGAGGAGTTCGGTGGTCTCGCTCACTAAGGGTCCTTCCCAGGGAACGGGCGTCGGCCATGCTCAGCCAGGCGTCCCGGTGGTGCGACCCGGCGGGAACGAACCGGGTCGGGCTCCGCTGGCCTCCAAAGGTGCGGAGGCGTCACGGGATCCGGCCAGATGTCAGGGTGGGTCGCACGCGTGAATCCCCGAATCCGCTGTCGCGCGGGGAGCCACCTTCGCTGTGCGGGAACGACCGGAGAGCCGATGCGGCGAAGTGCGACTGACGAGCACGCACCCAACACGGGGGCATCTGGTGCGGCTATCAGCCTAACATCACCAGCGCACACGGCTATTCCCTGAAGGTCGAAGAGCATCAGCGTGTCTTACGCGAAGAGAACGTGCGCACCGTCCCGGTCGACGTTCAATGGCTGGATGTGCCAAGCATTACCCACTTCTGAGGCGATCGAATCCAGCGTCTCGCCTGACGAGAAGGCCAGGACGGTGGGTCCGGCCCCCGAGACCACGGCCGGCACGCCTCGCGCGCGCAGCCGCCGTACGAGATCGAGGGTGTCCGGCATGCCGGGTTCGCGGTAGTCCTGGTGCAGCCGGTCCTCTGTCGCGGGAAGCAGCAGGTCAGGGCGCTGCGTGAGGGCCGCGACGAGGAGCGCGGCGCGTCCGGCGTTGGCGGCCGCGTCGGCGTGGGGCACGGCCGCCGGCAGCAGGCCGCGCGCGGTCTCGGTCAGCAGGCGCGTGCCGGGGACGAGCGCGACGGGGCGGATCTCCGGCGACGGCTCCAGGCGGGCCAGGCCCGGCCCCGCGCCCGGGCCGCGCCAGGCGATGGTGAACCCTCCGGCCAGGCAGGGGGCCACGTTGTCGGGGTGTCCCTCCAGCTCGTCCGCCAGCGCGTACACGTCCTGGTCGGAGAACGGTTTCGCCGAGGGCGCAGAAAGTTTTGCGTCCGCGCGGTGCCGGGTGTCCTCCGGCTCGGCCCCGGCCAGGGCCCGCGCGAGCAGGATCCCGGCGCAGATGGCGGCGGAGGAGGAGCCCAGGCCCCTTCCGTGGGGGATGCGGTTGTGGCAACGGAGGGTGAGGTTTTCGGGCTGCGCGGCCCCCATCCGGTCCCAGGCCGCCCGCATCGTGCGCACGACGAGGTGCCGCTCGTCCGCGGGGACCTCGCCCGCGCCCTCGCCGATGACCTCGACCGTGACGCCGTTCCCGGTCGTCGCGGCCGTGACCTCGTCGTACAGCGTCAGGGCGAGTCCGAGCGCGTCGAACCCCGGGCCGAGGTTGGCGCTGGTGGCGGGGACCCTGGCGGTGAATGCGGGCGTGCTCACCCGTGGCTCCTAGCTGTGAGGGGTGGTCGGGTTCGGCGGTGCGATGCGCCGCGACGCGGTCGCGGGGTGGTCGCGGGGCGGGGCCGACGCGGGGCGGCCGGGCGGGACGGCGCGCTGCGCGCTCAGGCGAGGCCGAGGGCCGCGGCGGCCGCGTGGGCGTCCACGGCGACCGTGGTGGGCGCGGGGGCTCCGGCGATGGCCCAGTCGGGATCCTTGAGGCCGTTGCCGGTGACGGTGCAGACGACGCGTTCCCCGGGGCGTACGAGGCCCTGCTCGCGCGCCTGGAGGAGCCCGGCCACACTGGAGGCGGAGGCCAGCTCGACGAAGACGCCCTCCTCCTGCGCGAGCAGGCGGTAGGCGGCGGCGATCTGCCGGTCGGTCACGGCCTGGATGTCGCCGCCGGACTCGTCGCGGGCGTTGACCGCGAGCTGCCAGGAGGCGGGGTTGCCGATGCGGATCGCGGTGGCGATCGTGTTCGGGTGGGTGACCGGGGCGCCGCGCACGATCGGGGCGGCGCCGCTGGCCTGGAAGCCCAGCATGCGCGGGGACCTCGTGGAGAGGCCGTCGGCGGCGTACTCCCGGTATCCCATCCAGTAGGCGCTGATGTTGCCGGCGTTCCCGACGGGCAGGCAGTGCGCGTCGGGGGCGTCGCCGAGCGCGTCCACGATCTCGAAGGCCGCGCTCTTCTGGCCCTGCAGCCGGTGCGGGTTGACGCTGTTGACCAGCGCGACCGGGTAGTGCTCGGCGAGCTTGCGGGCCAGTTCCAGGCAGTCGTCGAACGACCCGTCCACCTGGAGCAGCTTCGCGCCGTGCACGAGCGCCTGGGCCAGTTTGCCCATCGCGATCTTGCCCTGCGGGACCAGCACCGCGCAGGCCATGCCCGCCCGGACGGCGTACGCGGCGGCGGAGGCGCTGGTGTTGCCGGTGGAGGCGCAGATGACGGCCTTGGCCCCGGCCTCGGCGGCCTTGGAGATCGCGACGGTCATGCCGCGGTCCTTGAAGCTGCCCGTGGGGTTCGCGCCCTCGACCTTGAGCCAGACGTCGCAGCCGGTCATGGCCGACACCCTGGGAGCGGGCAGCAGCGGGGTGCCGCCCTCCAGCAGCGTCACGACGGGCGTCCGCGCCGTGACCGGAAGGCGGTCACGATATTCCTCGATGACGCCGCGCCATGCCCTGTTCATGGAGATGCTCCCGTGCTCACCTGCGATGTTGGGCACGAGTGTACGGCGGGCGCGGGCGGGGGCTCCCATTCGTTCCACCCCCTGAGACGGGCGCGGCGGCCCGCCGGGGGCCGCGGCTCAGGCCGTACCCAGGCAAGACGCGCGTGACCGCCCCGCGCGGCGGCGGGGCGGTCCGGGCGGCGCTACGGCGTGTCCTCGCCCTCGACGCGCATGACGCTGGCGACGGCGCGGACGATGGACAGCTCGCGCAGGCCCTCGATCGTGGCCGAGAGCGCGGCGTCGGAGGCGCGGTGGGAGACGAGCACGAGCTGCGCGTCGTCGCCGTGCCCCTCCTGGCGCACGGTCTGGATCGAGACGTCGTGCTTGGCGAACACCTCGGCGACCTTGGCGAGCACGCCGGGCTTGTCGGCGACGTCGAGCGAGACGTGGTAGCGCGTGACGGTCTCGCCCATCGGGTGGACGGGCAGCTCGGCGTAGACCGACTCCTCGGGGCCGCGCGTGCCGGCGATGCGGTTGCGGGCCACGGCCACGATGTCCCCCAGCACGGCGGACGCCGTGGGCGCGCCACCCGCGCCCGCGCCGTAGAACATGAGGCGGCCGGCGGACTCGGCCTCGACGAAGACCGCGTTGTAGGCCTCGCCGACGCTCGCGAGCGGATGGGTCCTGGGGATCATCGCCGGGTGGACGCGCACGCCGACGGAGCGGCCGTCGTCGGAGCGGGCGCAGATCGCCAGCAGCTTGATGACGTAGCCCATGGCGCGGGCGGAGGCGACGTCGGTGGCGGTGACGTCGGTGATGCCCTCGCGGTGGACGTCGGCGGCGGTCACGCGGGTGTGGAAGGCCAGACCGGCCAGGATCGCGGCCTTGGCGGCGGCGTCGAAGCCCTCGACGTCGGCGGTCGGGTCGGCCTCGGCGTATCCGAGGGCCTGGGCCTCCTCCAGCGCGTCGTTGAACGTCGCGCCGGTGGTGTCCATCTTGTCGAGGATGTAGTTGGTCGTGCCGTTCACGATGCCGAGGACGCGGTGCACCCGGTCCCCGGCCAGGGACTCGCGCAGCGGGCGGAGCAGCGGGATCGCCCCGGCGACGCTCGCCTCGAAGTACAGGTCGGCGCCGTTGTCGCGGGCGGCCCCGTGCACCGTCGCGCCGTCCTCGGCGAGCAGGGCCTTGTTCGCGGTGACGACGCCCTTGCCCGCCGCCATGGCCTTGAGCATGAGCGAGCGGGCGGGCTCGATGCCGCCGATCACCTCGACCACGATGTCCACGTCGTCCCGGGTGACCAGGGCCTCCGCGTCCGTCGTGAGCAGCGCCGGGTCCACGTCCACGTCGCGGCGGCGGCCGAGACGGCGTACGGCGACGCCCGCCAGCTCCAGCGGGGCGCCGACGCGCGCGGCCAGGTCGTCGGCCTGCTCGCCCAGCAGCCGGACCACCTGGGAGCCCACGACGCCGCAGCCGAGCAGCGCCACCCTGAGCGGTTTCACCGGTTTCACAGTTGGCCCCTCAGCAGATCGTCCTCGGTCTCACGGGCCACGATGACCCGCGCCGCCCCGTCCTTGACCGCGACCACCGCGGGCTTGGGCAGGTAGTTGTAGTTGCTGGCCAGCGACCGGCAGTAGGCGCCGGTGCCGGCCACGGCGACCAGGTCGCCCGGGGTGAGGTCGCCGGGGAGGTACAGGTCGCGGACCACCATGTCGCCGCTCTCGCAGTGCTTGCCGACCAGCCGCGACAGCATGGGCGGGGCCGCGGACTCGCGCGAGGCGATCTGGCAGGTGTAGTCGGCGCCGTAGAGGGCGGTGCGCACGTTGTCGCTCATGCCGCCGTCGACGCTGACGTAGGTGCGCAGGCCCTCGACGTCCTTCACCGTGCCGACCTCGTAGACGGTGATCCCGGCCAGGCCGGTGATCGTGCGGCCGGGCTCGACGGTCAGGCGCGGCACCGGCAGCCCGGCGTCCTGGCAGACCTTGCGCACGATCTCGCGCAGGCCGTCGGCGATCAGCTTGATGTCGGGCGACTCGTCGCCGCTGACGTAGGGGATGCCGTAGCCGCCGCCGAGGTCCATCTCGGGCAGCACGACGTCGTGCTCCTCCTTGATCTCGACGAGCAGCCGGGTCAGCCGGCGCGCGGCCACCTCGAACCCGGCCGTGTCGGTGATCTGGGAGCCGATGTGGGAGTGCAGGCCGACGAGTTCGAGCTGCGGCAGCGCCAGGATGCGGCGCACGGCCTCGGCGGCGGCGCCGCTGTTCAGCGAGAAGCCGAACTTCTGGTCGTCGTGGGCGGTGGCGATGAACTCGTGGGTGTGCGCCTCGACGCCGGTGGTCACGCGGACCAGGACCCGGGGCCGGACGCCCAGCTCCTCGGCGAGGTGGCCGAGTCGGGCGATCTCGTGGAAGGAGTCCACGACGATGTGGCCGACGCCGTACTCCAGGGCGCGGCGCAGCTCGGCGAGCGACTTGTTGTTGCCGTGCAGGGTGATGCGCTCGGCGGGGAAGTCCACGGCGATGGCGACGGCCAGCTCGCCGCCGCTGCACACGTCGAGGCCCAGGCCCTCCTGGTCGATCCAGCGGGCGACCTCCTTGCACAGGAACGCCTTGGCCGCGTAGTGGACCTCGTCCTCCGGGAACGCCGCGCGGTAGTCGCGGCAGCGGGACCGGAAGTCGTCCTCGTCCATGACGTACAGCGGGGTGCCGAACTCCCCGGCCAGGTCGCGGACGTCCATGCCGCCCACCGTCAGCGCGCCTTCGACGCGCGTGGCCGTTCGGGGCCACAGGGCGGGGTCGAGGCCGTTGAGGTCGGCCGGAGGCTGCGGCGGGTGGTCCTCGGGCAGCACGTCGGCGTGCAGGGGACCGGCGGGATGGACGAATCGACTCACCCGAAGGAGGGTATCCGACCACCTGATCCACCCGCTTCCCGTGTTCACCTGACGAGACGGGGGCGCGATCATTTTTCCGGCGTTCTCCGAATGCCGCCGACAAATACGTATATATACGTATGCCTTTGCCGGAGGCTTTCCGGTACGGCGGCGCGGAGTCCTCCGGTGGCTCCGGTCAGAGGCCTTCGGCGGCTCCGGTCAGAGGCGTTCCGGCGGCGGGGGCTCGCCGAGCAGCGCCAGGCCGTCGCCGATCACCCGCCGCACGGCGCGCGCCAGCCGTACCCGGGAGGCGTGCGCGGCCGACGGCTCCTCGTCGCCCAAGGGCAGCGCCGGGACCCGTTCGTGGACCTCGTGGTAGGCGTCGGCCAGCCGTTCCAGATATGTCCTCAGCGTGTACGGCTTGCGCGCCCGGCTCGGGAACTCCGCCAGCATGCCCAGCAGGCGCACCTCGCGGGGGTCGGCCAGCGCGCCGGGCGTGAACGCGTCGGGGACCCGCAGCTCCCGCGCCCACCTGAGCACGGCCGACGCGCGCACGTGCGCGAACCGCACGAGGAAGCCCGGGTTCTCGAACGTCCGGGGCAGGTCGGGCCACACGGGCCCCCGGTCCGGCGCGACGGCGGCCTCCGGGCGGCCCAGCACCCAGGGCACGATCTCCCCGGGCGCGGCGACGGTCACCGCGAGCACCCCGGCCCCGCGCACGTCCACGGCCACGATCCCGCTCTCGCCGCGCAACTCCCCCGCGATCTTCTCGGCGAGAGCGCGCGCCGGCTCCCCCAGCGCCGGGGCCAGCCGGAACGCCACCGGCGACGACCACACCCGCCCGTCCCAGGATCCCTCCCCCACGTCCACCGATCCAGCGGCCGAACCTGGGGAGGGGGCCGCGGAGCCGGCGTCTCCACCGACGGAGGGCGCGCTCCGGTCCAGCCGGGCCACCGCCCGCCCGACGCACTCCCTCAGCCGCTCCGGATCCACCCGGGAAGGCTAACGCGGCCGGCCGGGCGAACGCCCCGGCGAGCCGCGTCCCCGCCGGGCCACCGCCAGGTCCCCGCCCGGCGGTGCCGGGCGGATGCCGGGTCGCACCGGTCCCGAGGCTTCATCCGCCACGCCGGGAACGGGGAGCCCGGCGAGCCGGGGCCGCTCCACGTGGGCGCGGACTGCCCGAAGGGGTCCGCGCGGACACCAGAGACTCGGCCGCCGGACCCGGCGCCAGCCGTACGCGCCCGCGCCGAGGACGGAAACCAGGACGAAAGCGACCGACTCTCGCCGTGATCATGCGGTTTTGCGCACACCCTGTGCTTGAAACCGCATGATCACGGCGAGAAACGGGCCCCGCGAAGTCCGGGCGCCGGGGTGAGGAGCGCCCTCGGGTGAGCCGCCGGAGCGGAACGCCCCGGGAACGGGACCCCTTGGGAACCGGCCCCCTTGGGAACAGGCCGCCTTGGGGACGCCCGTGGGAGGGACGCCCGTGGGGAGCGTCCCTCAGGGGGAGGCGCCGGGAGGGGTCCCGGGGTGGAGGGCTGCGGGGAGAGAGGGGTCGGGGTCAGAGGAGGGCGGCTTTGGCGGGGTCGCCGTGGAAGGCGAGTTCGGCGTCGGCGAGGAGACGGCCGTGCTCGGCGTCGGCGTCGCGGACGCAGACGTAGGAGTAGCGGTCGGCGGAGAAGACGCGGACGCCCTCGGCCTCGCACTGGCGCATGAGCGGGGTCTCCCAGCCCTCGGACAGGACGGGGATCCCCAGGTCGCGGAGGACCTGGCGGCGGGCCAGGAGGGTCGCGCCGGTGAGTTCGGGGAGGAAGACCTGCTCGCGGCCCGGGTGGCGGAGCAGGGCGGCGTTCGTGTCGCGCAGGTGCACGTAGTGGCTGGCCTTGCCGGCGATCTCGGCGTCGGCGTACGCGTGGGCGCGCAGCAGATCGCTCAAGTAGTGCGCGCCGTACCGGTCGCGGGCGTCCATGACCGCGACGAGGTCGCCGTCGGCCAGTTCCAGCGCCCGCCGCAGCGACGCGCCGAGCGGTTCGGGGTCGTCCACCGCGCGGACCAGCACGTCCTCCAGCGCGAGCGGGTGCGCCGCGGGCTGGGCCTGCTCGCCCAGCGCCTCGGCGGCGCGCTTGCGGGCCTCCTCCGGGTCGATCCCGTCCGCCATCAGCACGAGCTGGAGCCGGGCCCCGCTCTGCGCCGTGAGCTGGGTGAGCAGGTGGTCGAGCCGGTCCGGCCCGTCCACGCGGGAGAGCACCGAGACGGTCCGCAGCGCGCGCACGTTCGGCAGGCCGACCGTCTCGAACATCGCGTCCACGTACGGCGTGAGCGCGTGGTCCCGCTGGGCCTCGCGCACGCGGACGTGGACGCGCGGCGGGTCGAGCGGGCCCCCGACCGGGGTCCCGCAGGCCTCCAGCTCCAGCCGCACGCGCGCGTCGGCGACCTCGGGGACCTCGACCGGCCGCCGGTACTCCGCCAGGACCTCCTTGTACGTCATGGAGTCGTCGATGTTCAGGCCCGTGCCGGCGCGCTCCCCGAGCGGGATCGGGTTGTGGATGCGGGGCTGCACGCCGTGCGGCAGGACGCCGACGCGGTCGTGGCCCAGCGCCTCGCGCCAGCGGTCCACGTCGGCCTCGAACGCGGTGAAGACGTGCTCGAACAGCCTCGCCGCCGCCGCGTAGTCGGCGATCTCCCCGCCGGAGTGCCAGAACACCGTCCGCACGCCCCGGTCGGCGCACCAGGCCAGCAGCTCGCGCACCGGCTCGCCCGGCTCCCCGGTGAGGTGCTCCACCCAGGGGCCGCCGTTGCCGGCGCGCGGGCCCTGCCGCACCGACTCGGCGAACAGCAGGTGCGGCGTCCGCTCGGTGAGCACCTTCTCCCAGGTCCGGGGGCCGAAGGTGACGATCTGCCGCCACTCGTACCGGAACGCGGCCTCCGACTGCCGGTCCACGATCGCGGCCACGGTCACGTGCGGGCGCGCGAGCGGGCCCTCGGGCAGCTCGAACACCGGCCGCGCCGGGGCCTTCTCCCGCCGCCCCCCGTCCGGCTCGGCGGCGGCCGCGGGCTTGGCGGGCTGGGGCGCGGGGGGCCTGACGGGCCGGCGCTTGGGCGCGGGCGGGCGTTCGGCCTTCGCGGCGACCTCCTTGAGACCGCGCGCGAGCCGTACCGGGTTCCGCTTGCCGGACTGGATCGCGTCGCCGAGGCGGGACCAGCGGGCGGCGCGCAGGGACTCCAGCTTCCAGCGGGCGACCTCGGTCTGGTAGCGCTGCTCGGCCAGGGCCCCGCGCAGCTCGGTCGCGGTCTTCTCGGCCGTCTGGAGACGCTGCTCGGTCTCGCGCAGCCGGATCTCGGTCTCGCGCAGGCGCTCCTCGGTCTCGGCCGCCCGGTCGAGCCGCTCCTGCGTGGCCGCCAGCAGCCGCGCGGTCTCGGCGGACTCGGCGGCCCGCCGCACCGCCTCGGCGAGGCTCCGCCGGGTGGCCTCCAGCTCGCGTTCCAGCTCGGCCAGTCGGTCCTCGGCCACGTGCGCTCTCCATTCGCTGTGTTCCGCGTCGCCGCGTCGTGCTCGCCAGGCGGCGTCCGGGGCGCTGGAAAGGCGGATCGGACGTCCTTCGCAAAGCCCCAGGAAGGATAAGTTATCTGCCTGATTCACAAAATGAGGTGGTGGAGCGTGGTTGACGCGGACTGGCCGGAGTACGCGGCGCGGCCGTACTTCTGCGGCGCGCTGGGCGAGATCGCCCCGGACAAGCTCTCGCTGCTGCGTGAGTCGGGCCCGTCGGTCGAGCTGGTCGTGTCCGAGCCGCACGTCGCGCTGTACGGCTCGCGCGCGCTCACGCCGTACGCCCCGGGGGCGTACACCTTCGGCTTCACCGCCCCGCCGGCCGGGGACGCGCCCTGGCTGACGATCGCGGAGACGTACGAGACGCCGGGGCTGGTCGCGGGCCGGGACTCGGCGACGCTGCACGCGGGCGGCTTCGGGCTCGTGGACGTGTTCTACGTGACCCTCGGCGGCGCCGTCTACTTCGCCAACCTCATCGAGCCGCTGCTCGCCCTGCTCCCCCGCCCCTTGCGGATCAACTGGGACGCGTGGGCGGCGATCCTGCGGCTGACCTATCCGCTCGGCACCGACACCCCCTACCAGGACGTACGGCGGCTGCCCGGCTCGGCCGCCCTCGTGTGGTCCGGCGGGCGGCTGCGCATGGACGCGCGCATGCCGCGCTGGGTCCGCGCCGAGCCGTACGCCAGGGGCGCGACCGCCGGCGACGTGATCGCGGCGCTGCACGAGGCGTTCAAGCCGTACGACGACGTGCCGCTGCTCGTGCCGGTCAGCGGCGGGTACGACTCGCGGCTGCTGGCCTCGATCGCGGTGGCGCGGGGCGCGTCGGTCGAGTCGTGGACGACCAGCCCCGACGACGGGCTCGACACGGACGTGGAGTACGCCCAGGCGATCACGCGCGAGCTGGGCATCCGGCACCGGGTGATCGAGCAGGACCCGGCGGCGTACCCGGCGGAGGCGCTGCGGGTGGCGCGGCGGCTGGAGTACGTCACGAGCCACCACGCCTGGTACGCCCGGTTCGCCGCCGAGGTGCACGGCTCGAACAGGTCGGTCGTGGACGGGCTCGCCGGCGGGCCGCTGCTGAAGAACTTCCTGATCAGCTCCACGACCGTCGCCGCGACCACCGCCGCCGACCGGCGCCGGGGCATGCTGGAGGCGCTGTCGCTGGGCCCGGCCCACCTGCCGGTCCTGTCGCCCGCCGCCGACTCGTGGACGTCGTCCTCGGTCGAGGCCGCGTTCACCGCCGCCACCTCGATGCTCCACGGGCACCGCGCCGAGCTGCCCCTGTCGGTGCTGCACACCCGCACCGCCCGCGGCATCGCCCGGTCGCCGGTGAACCTGGTCGGGCCCGAGCGCGCCCCCGTGTTCCCGTTCCTGGACCCCGGCTTCTTCGACCTGGCGCTGTCGGTGCCGGTGGCGCAGAAGGACGGCGGCCGGTTCTACCGCGAGCTGCTGCGGGCCGCCAACCCCCGCGTCGCCTCGCTCCCCTCCACCAACGCCGCGATGCCCAACCGCCGTGTGCCCCTGCGCTCGGCCGGGCCCGCCGCGCGCGCGTGGTCGCACAGGATGGCGTCGCGGGCGGCCGCGGTGCCCGGGCTGCTGTCGCTGGAGATGCGCGAGGCCCTCACGTCCGGGCCGGACGCCCTGACCGCGTTCGCCTCCTGGAACTCCCGCTTCTGGCTCCGCGGCCTGGCCGTCTTCGGCGCCTGGCTCACCGATTACGAGAACGACCTGGAGGACCCGGTCGTCCCCTGGTCCTGACCGCCCCCCTCCCCGTACGGCCAGAGGCGGGTGTCTCGCGCGCGGCCATGGGTCGAGAGCGGCCCGCCGTACGGTCAAAGGGGAGCAAAATGGGTGGTGCCGACGGCCCGGCATGGAATGATCACCCGGTCTGCCGGCCGAGGAGCGAGCGATGATCACTGTCATGACCGGGGCGGGTATCTCCACCGCGTCCGGCATCCCCGACTACCGGGGGCCCCAGGGTCTCTGGCGGTCCGACCCGGACTACCAGAAGCTCGTGACGATCGACTACTACCTCACGGACCCGGCCATCCGCCGGAAGTCCTGGGAGTTCCGGCGTGGCAGCCCGGCCTGGCAGGCCCGGCCAAACGATGCGCACCGCGCCCTGGTGGACCTGGAGAAGTCCGGCCGCCTCGACGCGCTCATCACGCAGAACGTGGACGGCCTCCACCAGAGCGCGGGCTCCGACCCGGCCCGCGTCCTGGAGCTGCACGGCAACATGTTCGGCGTCCTCTGCGTCGGCTGCGGCGAGCGCTCGACGCTGCGCGAGGCCCTGGACCGGATCGACGCCGGGGATCCGGACCCGGCCTGCCGGTCCTGCGGCGACATCCTCAAGACCACGACCGTGATGTTCGGCGAGCCCCTGGAGCCGGCCACGATCGCCAGGGCCGTCGAGGCGGCCGAGACCTGCGAGGTCTTCGTGGCGATCGGCACCACCCTCCAGGTCCAGCCCGCGGCCTCCCTGGCCGGGATCGCCGCCGAGGCGGGCGCCACCCTCATCATCGTCAACGCCGACCCCACCCCCTACGACCGGCTGGCCGCCGAGGTGATCCGCACCCCCATCCCCGAGGCCGTCCCCGCCCTGGTGACCCGCCTCCTCACCTGAGGGCTACGCCTCCAGGTAGTACCGCCCCTCGAACCCCCCGCGCTCCCGCCTCTTCTCCGCCGCGACCCGCTCGACCTCATCCCACTCCACCCCGACCCCCCGGACCAGGGCCCGCAGCACCTCGAGGACGTCCGCCGCCTCCTCCACGACCTCCGCCGCCCCGCCCCCGGCCACCGCCTCGGCCACCTCCCCCGCCTCCTCCCCCAGCTTCGCCACGAGAGCCCCCAGATACTCCCCCTCCCCCAGCACCCTCACCACAGGCTCCCCGCCGGCCCCCCGGATGACCCCCGGAATCCCATCCCGCACCAACTTCCCCATGACCCCTCCACGCTCTGGCCGCCCGACCGCCCGACCGCCCGACAGTACCGATCCCCACCCTCAAGAGCGCGCGTTTCCTGTGCCGGCGATGATCAGGGGAGGGTGGGGCGGAGGGTTATGAGGATCAGGGGGGTGGGGTTTTTTATTTGGCGACGGATTTTGGCGGCGGCCTTGCTGTGGGGGTGGGGGGTGGGGGCGGGCCATTGGGAGAGGAAGGCGGGGAGGGGGTGGAGGGTGGCGGTGATTCTTCGGTCCGGGGAGAGGGCGGTGGCGCCTTCGACGGTCCAGGCGGCTTGGGTCATCGCGGCCTGCTGGGTTCTGAGGGCGGGGGCGGGGGGTGCGAGGACGAGGTATTCGACCTCGGTGGCGGGGGTGGTGGACTGGTCGAGTTCCTGGATGACCAGTTGGAGGCGGTCCGCGGTGGTGATGGCGCGGCGCGCGTCGTCGTCCACGAGGAGGGGGAGGGAGCGGACGTGGGTGACGTAGAAGGCGGCGGCCAGGGTCACGGCCACGGCCATGGCGGCGGCCAGGGGCTTCCAGCGGATCTTGACGTCCAGGGGGCCGGTCGCCGTCGTCGCCAATGCCGGGGTCCTTTCGAGGGGCGCTTTCGGGGAGCTTAGGCGCGTTCGTGGGCGAACGGAACGGGGTTCTGATCGCTCCGGGAGGTTTCGCGGCTGACGGGATCGTGTTTTCTCGCATGACGGATCGACATAAGACGGGTCGGTGGGCGATTCTTAGAATTTCCTGAAAATCACCGGGCTGGTGAATCGGGCCGCGATGCGAGCGCCGCCGCGTGAATCCGGGGGTGGAGGGGCCGCGGGGCCCCGCGCGCGCGGTCCCCCGGCGTACCGGATGCCCGGCTCGTGAGGAGGAACGATCCTTGACAGGCTGTTCAGGGCGATCGATACTCGGACACGGCCTGGGCTTTTGGTCCGGGCCGGCTCACCTATCAGCAACATTGCCTCCGTCTCTCAATCTGAGAGGCGCATCCCCGACGTGGGCGGGGTCGATCGGTGTAGCGCTTCCGCGAGTAGGCCTCCCGGAAGTGGCCGGGATTCGGTTCGGCCGCCCCGGAGCACCGGCGTCCCGAAGCCTGGGGCGTGTGCCGATGCGCAATCAGAAAGCCGATTTGGCTTTCTGTTGCGCAGCACACCGGAGGTGCCGCGTGACCACGTATCCCGCATTCGCCTACGACCCGCCCCGGCCACCGATCGAGCAGGTCTTCCAGGTGCTCGCCCAGGTGGTCCGCGACCTGCAGAGCGAGGGCCGGTCCACCCGGTCCGCGGGGATCAAGCCCCGGCTCGCCCAGCGGCTCGGCGCTTTCACCGAGAAGACGTACGGTTTCACCACCTTCCGCGAGTTCCTGATGGCCGCGCAGCGCGCCGGCGTGGTCGAGCTGTGCAATCCGGCGCAGGGGCCCGACCTGGACGTGATGCTCCCCGGCCAGCCCCGTGACGTGCCCCGGCCGCCCGTGCCCCTGCAGGTCCGGCAGGACCTGTGGAAGGAGTTCATGGACTGGAGCCCCGGGGTCGAGCGGGCCTACGACCGGCAGAAGGACCGGGCCTTCCGGGTGAGCGTGACGGACGCCTACGACCCGGAGGCGCGCCGCCTGCGCGAGGCGATGCAGGCGGACCCGGCGAGGTTCGTGCCGATCAGCCCCATCAGCATGGAGACCCAGATCCAGTGGGCGCGCTCCTTCGTCACGAAGATGCCGCCCGGCAGGCACCGGGACGAACTCGCCCAGACCCTCCACACCGACCGGCCGCTCCAGGGCTTCACCCGCCTGGTGCGCACGCTGCCGTGCCTGGCGGAGTGGACGTCCTTCCGCAACGAGCGCGTGGTCGAGGCGGTGACGTCCTGGGCCCGCCACCACGACCTGGACGTCGACCCGGTGGCGACCGACTCCTCGCCGCACCGCTCCTCCTCCAACCCGGCGTCGCCGCACGCCCCGGCCGCCGCGGGGCAGCTCGACCTGGCCGCGCTGCGGGCGCGGGCGCATGAGCTGGTCGACGTTATGACCGCCGAGGAGCTGCTGGCGCTGCCGCTCAGCCTCGGCATGCTCTACCGGCGGTGAACGCGTGTCCGCCGACCCCGGCGCCACCGCATCGGGTGGGCGTCGTAACCCGTACTCCGACCTCACGCTGCCCGGCCTCCTGGGCGAACCCCCGGCCGCGCCGCTGAGCCTGTCCGGCGACCCGACCCGGGCCGCCCGGCTGCTGAACCAGATAGCCCGAGGCACGGACACGCCACGCGAGACCCGTCACCTGATCGGCACCGGCAGGATCACCGCGGCCACGCTCGACGAGTGCCGTGCGCAGGGCCGGGACTCGGACCTGCTGCTGAGCGTGCTCGCCCGCGCCCGGCGCGCGCAACGGCTGGACGAGGGGGACGTCCAGTGGCTCCTGGCGGTGCTCGAACACCCGGGCCCCGCCCCCACGGATTCCCCCGTATCCGACATGTCCGGCCTATCCTCGCGCGCCGCCCGCTCCGAGCCCGGTCAGGGCGAGTACGGCGGGCGCGCCGTCGCGTGGGTACGGCTCAAGCCGGGGCAGCCGCCGGACAAGCAGATCGAGGAGCTGGACTACTACCTCCTGCCCGCGGGGGCCGACCACGTGCGGGAGGAACTCGTCCTGATCGCCATGGAGGTGGGCTGGCGGCTGCGGCTGCCGGTCGAACGGCAGGTGCTCCTCCTCCTCGGGCCGCACGCCGACGCCTGCCTGGGCGGCGACCTGGCGGAGCTGGTGGTCCGGGCCGCCGTGGACGGCGTGCACCTGAACGTCCTCTCCGTCCCCTGGCGGTCGGACTGCCGGGAGTGGCAGGCGGTCCGCGCCGACGCCCTGCGCGGGAGCGGCCCGGTCGTGAGCGCGGCCGCCGGGCACGAGACCAGCGTGGACCCCCTGCTCCGGGCGCTCCGCTCCCAGGCCGGGCGCCTCGTCGCGCCGCTCGCGCAGCCGCCGGACGGCCGGTGGACGATGGAGTGGATCCTGGAGCGGCTCGGGGAGGTCGACCTCTTCCCGGACGACCGGGAGCCCGGCGGCGCGCACCCGGCCGCGGGCGAGCCCTCGCCCGAGCCCCCGGACACGGACGCCGCCCCGGCCGTGCTCCCGATCCTGCTCCCGTCCACCGGGCCGCCCGCGCCGGCCGGGCGGAGGCGGGAGATCTTCGAGGTCTTCCTCTTCAAGTCGGGCAAGGCGAGCGGCTACGACGTCCTCAAACCGACGGGCCGCCGCTGCGACCACAACGCCTGGCAGCGCATGGGCCCCAGCCGCCCGGTGCAGAAGTGGAAGGGCGTGCAGCGCTACCTCGCCAAGCTGCGCCCGCCGGGCACGCTGGAGCAGGCCCGGTGGTGCACCTACTCCGCCTGCGGCCTGGTCTGGGTCCAGTACGCCGTGGACAGCGCCCCCGAGGACGGCGCGCCGCCCGGCCCCGGCGACCCGGCCCTGGACGACGACCCTCCCGGCACTCCCGTACGGCAGGAGCGCTCCCCTCCCGGGCCGAACCCGGGCTCCCCCGATGTCGTACGCCGGGGGAGCGCCCGGCGCCGCAAGCCGGGGAAGGGCCACGCGGCGTACGCCGAGGAGACCGGCGGGACGCCGCGGCGGGAGGGCGGCAACGCCGTACGGCTCGACGGGAGCGCCGTACGACGGGAGCCCGACCCACCCGACCACCCGTCCCGCCGACCACCCCGCGACCGGGACCGCCCGTCCCCCCGCGAGAGCCCGCCCTTCGGCATGTACCGCCTCCGCCCCCTCTGACCCCCACCCCCGCCCCCACCCACCATGTCGTGGTCTTGCGATTGCGCCCCGTCCTCGGCACCGCGGCACGCCTCGGCGGCCGAGCGGGAGGGGGCGGGATCGCGAGATCACGACGGAAGGGTGGGAGGGGCACGCGGAAGGGCCGCCCTGGAGGGGGCGGCCCTGGCGTGGCTCCGGCGGGTTGGTCCCGGGGTGGTCCTGGAGGTAGTCCTGAGGGTTGACGCGGGACTACCTCTTCAGGAGGACGGGAGCGGGGACGGCAGGAGCGGAAGCGGGGACGGCGGGAGCGGGAACGGGGACGGCGGGAACGGGGACGGCGGGAGCGGGAGCGGCGGGAGCGGGGGCGGGGCGGCGGCCTCCGGCGAGCCAGAGGCCGGCCAGGAGGGCGCCCACGGCGAGCATGGGGGTGGCGCCGGGACGGAAGCCGGTGACGGTGAGGCAGAGCAGGGCGCCGCCGATCAGGACCGTGGCGGCGGCCACCGCCCGGGCGGAGGGGACGCCGGCCGCGCGGGGCGGGTTCTCGAAGCGGGCGAACGCTCGCAGGAGGACGCCGAGCACCAGGGCCAGGACCCCGAGCCAGACCGGGAGGTCGGCCCACCAGACGGCGCCGAAGGGGGCGGGGGTGACGAGCCCGATCCCGACCACGGCGACGGCGGCCACCAGCACCAGCGCGGTCATGTGCCACAGGTAGATGGTCATCATGCGCGGGGCCGCGGCGTCGAGCAGGGCCCCGACGGCGGGCCGCTCGCTCAGCCGTACGATCGCCGGGCGCAGCGCCAGCGCGAGGGCGAGCTGGCCCACCGAGAGGGCGAACATGCAGGCGGTCGGGGGGCTCATGTTGGAGACGGCCGCGCCCGGCATCCCGATCATGCTCGCGGGGTACGGCCCCAGGGCCACGAGCGCCGCGACGACGCCGAACCCGGCCACGGCGACGGGGAGCCCGGCGCGCCCGGTGAAGCGGTCGAGCCGCCCGTCCCGGTAGAGGAAGCCGAGCTGGTGCACGGCCAGCCAGACGAAGACGACGTTGAGGTACCCGGCCTGCTCGAACCCGGTGAACCTGACCACGTCCACCAGCGGCGCGCACAGCGCGAGCACGAGCGGCACCGCGAGGCCGAACCGGTCGTGCAGCCGCGCCATCAGCGGCGTGGACACGACGGCGATCAGGTAGACGGCGAGGAACCAGAGCAACTGCCCGACCAGCCCGGAGGCGAACTGGACCGGCTGCGCGGGCAGCCCCAGCTCCAGGGCCAGGTGCGGCAGCGGCAGCCAGAGGGCGGCCAGCGGCAGCACCGGCCAGGCCAGCCGCCGCAGCCGCGAGGCGATCCAGCCCGGGGCCGCGCTCCGGCCGGACCCCCAGCTCATGGCGTTGGCGGCGCCGCCGGCGAAGAAGACGAGCGGCATGACCTGGCTGATCCAGGTGATCAGCCAGGCGCCGGGGGTGCTGAAGGCGTTCCCGGCCGACAGGCGCGTGCCGTCGTACGTCAGGACGGGCATCGTCCAGTGCTGGACCACGACGAGTGCCATCCCGAACACGCGCAGGGCGTCGATGAATCGATCTCGGGAGACCGGGGCTCGGACCGGCGTGGACGAGGGGGACAGGAGGGCGGTCGTCATGCTCTAAACGGTAGGAATCAGGCCCCTGACCAGGCATCACGCTGAAGGGCCAACTCGGCGGTGGTCCTCAGGTGCCATCGCCGGGTCCCCGATGGCACCTTCGGAGGGCCCCTCCGGTACGAAGATCGTCAGTTTGGCCGATGGCGGCCCCGGGCGGCTGTTACCGACATATGGGGCGTGGGGCCTGTACGGCGGGCGGCGGAAAACCGAAGATGAACGTCCGGGCCCTATTTCATGCTGATCGGCATATCACGCTGGCGTCACCCCAGAAAGGGGAGAAATGAACGTCACACCGCAGATATCCGAATCCACAGCCGATGAAAAGCTGCTTCTCCTGCACGATCTGATCGACTCATTCCGCGCGCACGATCCCGGGCAACTGCTCGACCAGATCGTGACGGCGGCCCAGCAGCTCACCGCCGCACGGTGCGCCGGAGTCGTCGAGACGGACGCCGTGGACGGCGAGTTCCGGCAGGTTCACGTCCACACGGCCGGCCGTTCCGAGCCGCCGGGCCGGGCCGTGGTCCACGGACCGCCCCCGGACTCGCTCCCCGAGCCGTTCCCGGAGTTCCTCCGCCTGCTCACCGCCGCCGCGGAGCCCGTCCGGTTGGGCGGCGACTTCGGTTTCCTCGGCACCTGCCTGCCGCTGAACACCCACGGCCGGGCGTTCCTGTGGGTGGCGGGACGTCCCTTCGACGACCGCGACGAGTCCCTGCTGGTGCGCTTCGCGATCGCGGCCGGGCGCGCGCTGGACGCCTCCAGCGACTTCGTGGCCGCCGCCCGCATGCTCCAGGCCGTGCACGCCTTCACCGCCCCGCGCCGGTAGCGTCCCCGGCGCCCGCCGATCCCGTACGGCGTGGCCGTACGGGATCGGGTGCGCCCGGCGTGGGAGAGGCGGACCGGTGCCGGGCGCAGTCGCGGGCCGTCCGGCGTCATCGCCAGGGGCCGCAGACCGTGCCGTTCGGGCGGCAGGCGCGGAAGAAGGTGCCTTCCCCTGGAGCCGGCTCCTGATCGCGCCGGTCCCGCCGGAAGGCCCGCTACTCTGCGCACAAATTCCCACAAGACCGATTTCCGAAATGATTTTCCCGGCCGCGGTTGAAATATCGGCTGAGCGGCGAGAACGCGATGAACGCCCTCTCCCGCCCGCCGCGAAAACGCCGCCGGCGCCCCCTGCCGGATACTTCCCGTACGGCCGGCGCCCGGCCGCGCGACGCCACCCCCGAGGCGTACGGCGCGCGGGGGCTCGGGCCGTACCAGCGGCTCAGGCCGTACGGCGGGGCGGGGGTCAGGGGTGGCGGGCCACGGCGGCGAGGATGCCGCCCTGGGCGTAGTCGGGCCGGACGTCCGGGGTGGCCGGGTCCCAGGACTGGACGGGGACGAGGCCGGGCGGGAGGAGTTCGAGGTCGCCGAGGAAGGAGGCGATCTGGGCGCGGTCGCGGCCGGCCAGGCCCCGGGAGGGGGCCGTCTCGTAGACGCGCTGCCCGGCCTCGACCAGGTCCTCGGCGGCGTCACCGGTGTACAGGTGGGAGAGCACGAGGTGGCAGCCGGGGATCATGCGCGCGCGGACGCGGGCGGCGGCGCGCGCGGCGACCTCGTCGTCGGGGAGGAAGTGCAGGACGGCGACCATGAGGACCGCGTAGGGGCGGGAGAGGTCCAGGTGGGCGCGGACCATCGGATCGTCCAGGATCGCGTCGGGGTCGGCCGCGTCGCCCCGCACGGCGATCGCCCCGAGGTCGCGGGCGAGCAGGGCGCGCGCGTGGGCGAGCACGACGGGGTCGTTGTCCACGTAGACCACGCGGGCGCCCGAGGCGTGGCGGGCGGCGACCTGGTGCACGTTGTCCTGCGTGGGGAGCCCGGAGCCGATGTCCACGAACTGCCGGATCCCGGACTCGGCGAGCAGCCGCACGGCCCGGACGAGGAAGGCGCGGTTGGCGCGGGCGATCTCCCGGCCGTCGTTGCCCATCCGGCGGCCGATCTCCAGCATCTTCTCGGCGGCCTCGCGGTCGGCGGCGAAGTTGTCCTTGCCCCCGAGGTAGTAGTCGTACATCCGCGCCGGGTTGGGCACGTGGGGATCGACGCCGGTGGGCAGGTACTCCAGCTCGCTCACACGGACCCCTCTCCTCGCGCGACGTGTCGCCGATCGTAGAAGATCCATCCCTCTATGTCAGTAAATTTCTCGATCTCTTCGCGGTCAATCCGGCGAACCACCTGGAGATTTATCGGTTTCGCCCTCTTATGACTAGGGTGGGCGTTTCGTAATCCGATCTTGTAAGGGTGGGCCGTGCGCCGCTACCGCTTCGGACCCGCGGCGGCGGCGCTCGCCGGCGCCTACACCACCGCCGTCCTCGTCACCGCCGCCATCGCGCTCGCCACCAGCGACACGACCGCGCTCGCATGCCTCGCGTTCGGCGCGCCGGGATGGCACTACGTCCGCTTCACGGGAGCCATGCCCCTTGAGACGGTCTTCCTCGTCATGGGCGAACTCGGGCGGGCGTGGGCGGCGTGGTACGCGTTCCGTGGTCCTCCTGCCGGCGGAACACCGCAGAGCCCGTCACTCCCTGTCCGGCTGCTGCGCTGGTCCTTGTACGCCAAGGCCGCGGTGATCGTGCTCCAGCCGGCGATCCACACCCTCGACGAGTTGCTCGGCGGGGTGTGGTGGCTGGACGACGACTTCTGGGAGGTCGCCGACCGCCTGCTGTTCACGGTGCTCTTCTTCCTGGTACTCGCCCCCAGGATGCGTCGCCTCCGGGTGGCGATGCTGGTCGTCGGCCTGACGGACACGGCTCTGGCCGGAGCGATCGAGTGGCTGCCCCGAGACGTCCTCCTCGCCTCGCTCGCGGCCGTACCCCTGTCCTGGTTCTTCGTCTTCACCTGGGGTATCTGGGCGATCCTGCTCCTCATGGCCCAGCGACGCGACCTCCGCTGGAGCCGGGGCACGGTCTGGCTGGGCGGGACGGCCCTCGCCCTGCCGCTGCTCCACTGGCCCCTGGGGTTCTGGACGGATCTCCCCGGCCTGTTGACCATGTACCTCGCGAGCTTCCTCGCCCCGGCGAACCTGCTGCTGGCCGTATGGGCCGTGCGATCGGCGCGAGAGCTCGCCGGTGTCCGCGATACGCCATCCGCGCCGAGACGCTGGGCGCGGGCGCCGCGCGGGGTCGTGGTGGGGCTGGTCGTCCTCGTGCCCTTGATCGCCCTGCCCGCGGCCGACCTCCCGCCCGACAGCCGCGCCGTACGGGAGAGCTGCGGGGGCGGTCGTGCGCTGCCGTTCGGGGACACGCCCCCGGCGGAGCGCGAGAGGGCGTTCGTCTGCGAGGCCGTCGATTCCTCGGGGAGCCCTCCCCTGATGGGCGAGCACCTCTCGGACCGGGCCGTCCTGGCGTACGGCAGGGCGCTGTGCGACGTGAGCCACCTGCCGGAGCGGGACCCGCGCGTCCAGCGGCTGCTCCGGGAGGCGCGCGGGGCTCCTGGCGACGACGCCTCGCGGACCGGCCGCGAACCCGCCTCGGCCCGCCCCTCCACCCTGGTCTACCTGTGCCCGCAGGTCATCGGCCCCCGCCATCCCGACCTGCTCAAGAGCACGGCGCAGTTCCACGCGGAGGAGCGGGAACGGCAGGCCCGCCGGGACGCGACGTGCGCCGACCCCTGGCCCCGGCTGCGCGCGGTGAGGCAGGCCACCGGGGCGCACCCCACGGCCGATGGGAACGCCTACTACTACCTGCACGGGGACATCGAGGGCGCGGACGAGTTCGACGACGGCGACGCGCTCGAACGGGCCTTCGCCGACGGGCTGATCGGGGTGGACGGCGCGGAGACGGCCGTGTCGAGCCAGACCTCCGCGGAGTACTTCTGCCTCACCGCCAAGGCCCTCACCTCGGCCCCGCCGCTGCGGCTCAAGGGGTGGGACCGGGTGGTCGAGGTCGGCGTCCCCAGCCGCGCCGGCTCCATCTACGGCGCCTTCCCCGAGGACGAGACCGAGTTCCCCGACATGGCGACCTCGGGCCCCGGAATCTACCGGGTCCGCGTCCACACCCGCAGGAACGGCGACGGCCCCGAGGAACACCTCGTCGTGGTCTTCCGGGGCAGGAGCCGCGAGACCGTCTGGCACCGCCGCTGACCCCCTCCCCGACCCCGCCGGCCGGTGGGAGCCGCGCCCGCCGTACGGCGTCGGCGCTCTCCGGATGGGGTGCAGGTGGGGTGCGCCCCACCTCCGGGTTGGGGCCGTGCCGTGATGTGCCAGGGGCGTGGGCGCTGGTGTGATCGCGGGGTCGGCCCGGGGACGGGCTCCGGGCCGTATCGCGTGGAAGGGGTGCCTGTGAGGTTCACGGGGGTCGGGCGGCCGGGACCGGCGGTCGTGGTGGCGGGGGTGCTCGTGGGAGTGGTCGCGGCGGGACCGGCGGCGCACGCGCGAGCGGGCGAGACGGCCCCGGGCGGAAAGGCGGCCCCGGGCTGGGAGGCGGTCCGGAGCGGGGAGGCGGCGCCGGCTCGGGGGTGGGTGGCCGTCTGGGGGGCGGCGCCGCAGCGGCCCGTGGCCGGGGACGGGGAGAGCGGGCCGAACTGGTCGCGGGAGGGCTTCGCCGGGGAGTCGGTGCGGCAGGTGGTGCGGATCTCGGCCGGCGGGTCGCGGGTGCGGATCCGGATCTCCAACGTGTACGGCACGCGCCCGCTGCGGGTGGCGGGGGCGGCGGTGGGACGGTCGGCCGGGGAGGCCCGGGTGTGGCCGGGGAGCACGCGGGCGCTGCGGTTCGGCGGGGCCGCGTCCACGGTGATCCCGCCGGGCCGGGAGGCCCTGAGCGACGCCGCCCCGCTGACCACGTCGCCGCTGGAGAAACTGGCGGTGACCCTGCGGTTCGACGGGGCGACGGGACCGGCGACGTTCCACCGCGTGAGCACGGCGACGGCCTACCGGGCACGGGGGAACCGCCTGGCCGACGACGCCGGAGAGGCGTTCACGCGGAGGTCGGCGTCCTGGTACCACCTCACCGGCGTGGAGACCTCCGGGGCGGGCGCGCCCCGCCGCGCGGTGGCGGTGTTCGGCGACTCGCTCGTGGACGGGGTGGGGGCGACGCCGGGGGCGGACCGCACCTATCCGGACGGCCTCGCCGAACGGTACGCCGGGGCGGGGCGGCGTGTGGGCGTCGTCAACGCCGGGATCGCGGGCAACGCGCTGCTTCGGGACTCGCCCTGCTTCGGCGACCGCGCGGCGAAGCGGTTCCGGCGCGACGTCCTGGACCGGCCCGGCGTCTCCGCCGTGATCATCCACCTGGGCGGCAACGACATCGGCGCCCGGAAGGCCGGGAACGCCTGCCTCCGGCCTGACCCGAAGCTCTCCGCGCGGCGGCTGATCGACGCGCACAAGGCGCTGATCCGCGCCGCCCGCGCGCGGGGCCTCAAGGCCGTCGGGGTCACGATCCTGCCGATGAAGGGCGCGCTCTTCCCCTTCTGGAGCGAGCCGGGCGAGCGGATCCGCGACGAGGTCAACCGCTGGATCCGCACCGGCGGCGCGTACGACGAGGTCATCGACGCCGCCCGGGTCCTCGCCGACCCCGCCGACCCGGACCGCCCCCGCCCCGGCCACGTGTACGCCGACGGCCTGCACCCCAACGACACCGGCTACCACACCCTGACCGCCGCGACCCCCCTCACCCTCCCCTGAACACCCTTGAACACCCCCTGAACACCGCTGACACCGCCGCCGCCCCGCTCCGCCGGGCCGCCCGGCCGCGATCTCGCGGAGGGCGGGGGCCGTGGGGAGAGCCGGCGGCGCGGGTCGCGGCGGGCGTCCGGGAGCCCCCCTCTTACGCCGTGATCGCCCCTCCCTTATTATCGTCGCCTTGACGATTAATGGCAGGGAGACACGATGTCGTTGCACGAGTTGCTCGGGCCGTTGCTGCAGCCGGCGTTCCACGTCGGGGAGGTGCCGACGACCTGGGCGGAGTTGCTCGGGTTCGTCACGGGGGCGGTGAACGTCTTCCTGGTCGTACGGCAGAACATCCTCAACTGGCCGATCGGGATCGCGAACGTGATCCTGCTCGGCCTGGTGTTCCTGGACGGCGGGCTGTACGCCGACGCCGGGCTCCAGGTGGTCTACGTGGGCCTGCAGGCGTACGGCTGGTGGGTCTGGCTCTACGGCGGCGAGGGGCGGGACCGGCTCCCGGTGACGCGGACCTCGCGTGGCCAGTGGGCCGGGCTGCTGGCGGCGGGGGCGGCGGCGACCGCGCTGCTCACCTGGGCGCTGTCCGGCCTGACCGACTCCAACGTGCCGTTCTGGGACGCGCTCACCACGTCGATGTCGCTGATGGCGATCTACGGCCAGTCGCGCAAGCTGCTGGAGTCCTGGTGGATCTGGATCGCCGTGGACCTCGTCTACATCCCGCTCTACTGGTACAAGGACCTCAAGCTCACCAGCGTCCTGTACGTCGTCTTCCTCACGCTCTGCGTGGCCGGGCTCCTCTCCTGGCGGCGCGCCTTCCAGGCGGGCCGGGAGGCTCCGGCGGCGGCGACGGCGTGACGCACCGCCACGGGCTGGTGATCGGCAAGTTCTACCCGCCGCACGCCGGTCACCACCACCTGATCGACACCGCGGCCGCCGCGTGCGCCCGGGTCACCGTCGTCGTCGCCGCGTCCGCGGTGGAGAGCGTCCCGCTGGCCCTGCGCGCGGCGTGGCTGCGCGAGGCCCATCCGCAGCCGCACGTGGAGATCGTCCCGGTCGTGGACGACGCCGAGATCGACTACGGCTCCGGCGCGGCGTGGGAGGCGCACGTCGCGGCCTTCCGCTCCGGCCTGGCGGAGCTGTCCGGCCTCGGCGTCGCCGTGCCGCCCGTGGACGCGGTCTTCTCCTCCGAGGCGTACGGCCCCGAGCTGGCCCGCCGCTTCGGGGCCGCGCACGTCCCGGTGGACCCGGCCCGGAGCCGCTTCCCGGTCAGCGGTACGGCGGTGCGGGCGGACCCCGTGGCGTACTGGGACCACCTGGCGCCGCCGGTGCGGGCCCACCTCGCGCGGCGCGTGGTGGTCGTGGGCGCGGAGTCCACGGGGACGACGACGCTGGCCCGGGCCCTGGCGGCGCACTACGCGGCCAGGGGCGGGCCGTGGGCCGCGACGCGCTGGGTTCCGGAGTACGGCCGGACGTACTGCGCGGAGAAACTCGCCGCCGCGCGCCGCGCCACCGGCGACCCCGGCCTCTGGCTGGACGGCCTGACCTGGGAGTCCGCCGAGTTCACCCGGATCGCCGAACGGCAGCTCGCGCTGGAGGAGGCCGCCGCCCGCGCCGGCTCGCCGCTGCTGGTCTGCGACACCGACGCCTTCGCGACGGTCCTGTGGCACGAGCGGTACGTCGGCGAGCCCGCCCCCGAGGTGGAGCGCCTGCACGAGCGCGCCCACCACGACCTGTGGATCCTCACCGACCCGGCGGGCGTCCCCTTCGAACAGGACGGCTGGCGCGACGGCGAGCACATCCGCGAGGCCATGTCCGCCAGGTTCGGCGAGGAACTGGCCCGCCGCGACCTCCCCCACATCACCGTCACGGGCTCCCACGAGGCCCGCCTCGCGGCGGCCGTCGCGGCGGTGGACGCCGTGCTCGCCCGGCCCTGGTTCTTCGCGGAACCGCTGGCCCCCGCGGCGGCCGGCTGAGTTTCGGCGGGGGCGGCGGGGGCGGCTGGCCGGGGCGGAGGGCGGTCAGGGGTGGTCGTCGGTCAGGAGGGAGCGGGCCTCCTCGTCCGTGAGGGCGGCTATCTGGGCGGCGAGGGCGGCCTCGACGGCGGCGGCCAGGCGGCGGACGGTCCGGGTGGTGAAGAGGGTGTTCAGCGGGAGGTCGAGGTCCAGGTCGGTGCAGAGGCGGGCGACGACCCGGGTGCCCAGGAGGGAGTGGCCGCCCACCGCGAAGAAGTCGTCGTCCACGCCGAACTCCCCGTGGCCCAGCACCTCGCGCCAGATCTCGTGGACGAGCTCCTCGCTCTCCGTGGCGGGGGGCGCGGGCGGGGCCGCGGGCCGGGGGGCCGCCGGGGCGGGGAGGGCCGCGCGGTCGAGCTTGCCGTTCGGGAGGCGGGGGAAGTCCGCCACCTGGACGACGTGGCTGGGGACCATGGTCGCGGGGAGGCGTTCGCGGAGACGGTCGAGCAGGTCGGCGGGCACGGGGTCGGCGTCCACGTAGGCCACCAGGGCGCGGCCCCCGGGGGCGTCGTCGCGGATGGCCGCGGCGGCGCGCCGTACGCCGGGGCAGGCGGCGAGGGCGGCCTCGACCTCGCCCAGCTCGATGCGGACGCCGCGCAGCTTCACCTGGCCGTCGGCGCGGCCCAGGAACTCCAGGGAGCCGTCCGCGCGACGCCGCACGAGGTCGCCCGTCCGGTAGAGGCGCGCGCCCGGCCGCCCGGAGAAGGGGTCGGGGACGAAGCGCTCGGCGGTGAGGCCGGGGCGGCGGTGGTATCCCCGGGCCAGGCCGTGCCCGCCGAGGCACAGCTCCCCCGGCACTCCCGGCGGCACGGGCTCCATCGCCTCGTCCAGGACGTACGCCGTGGTGTTGGCGATCGGGGAGCCGAGCGACATCGCCGTCACGCCGGGGGGAACGCGCCAGGCCAGCGACCAGATCGTGGTCTCGGTGGGCCCGTACAGGTTCCACAGCTCCCCCGCGGCGCCGGCCAGCCGCCCGGCCAGGGGCACGGGCAGCGGCTCGCCCCCGCTGAACACGCGCGGCAGCCCCGCGGGCAGGTCACCGACGATCTCCGCGAGCACCGAGGGCGGCGCCTGCACGGTCGTCACCTTCCCGTCCGCGAGGGCGTCGCGCAGTCCGTGCGGCAGGCCGCCCTCGGCGGGGCCGGCCGGGGGGACCACGATCGCGCCGCCGGCGAGCAGCGGGCCGAAGACCTCCAGCCCGGCGATGTCGAACGAGAGCGGGGTCAGCAGCGGCACCCGGTCGGCGGCGTCGAACGGCAGGTCGCGCAGCAGGTTGACGACGCCCCGGTGCGGCACGCACACGCCCTTGGGGGTGCCGGTGGAGCCGGAGGTGTAGATCACGTACGCGAGGGCGTCCGGTCGTACGGCGGGCAGCCGCGGCGCGGCGGCGGGCTCGGGCCAGGTCCCGAGGGGGCCCAGCAGCAGGAGCCGCGCGCCGGGGAGCCGGGGGGCGAGCGCCGGGGCCGCGAGCGTGAGCGCCGCGCCGGAGTCGTCGAGCATGAGGGCCAGCCGCTCGCGCGGGTAGCGCGGGTCCAGCGGGACGTAGCACGCGCCCGCCTTGAGCACCGCGATCAGGGCCGTGACCAGTTCGGGGCCAGGCGGCAGGCACACCCCGACCGGGGCCTCGGGCGTCACCCCCGCCTCGATCAGCGTGCGGGCCAGGTCGTCGGACCGGGCGTCCAGCTCGCCGTACGTCAGGGAGGTGCCGCCGCTGACGACAGCGACGGCGTGGGGCGTGGCGCGCGCCTGCTCGCCGACCAGCTCGTGCAGCGGCCGGTCCGGGTACGCCGCGGGGGCGCCGTGCCCGGTGGCCAGGACGCGCTCCCGCTCCTCGCGGCCCAGCAGCGGCAGCCGCGACATCGGCCGCCCCGGGTCGGCGGCCGCCGCGCCGATCAGGGTGCCGAACGCGCGCGCCAGCCGGTCGATCGTGCCCGGGTCGTACAGGTCGGTGCTGTACTCCAGCCAGCCGCTCAGCCGCCCGCTGCTGTTCTGGAGCTCCAGCGTCAGGTCCGTCTTCGCCGTGCCGGTGCCGAGCTGCCCGCGCCCGTCCACCGGGAGCTGGTTGAACGCGACCTGGAACAGCGGCGTCCGCGCCGGGTCGCGCGGCGGGCGCAGCTCCTCCACGAGCCGCGCGAACGGCACCCGCTGGTGGTCGAGGGCGTCCATCAGCACCCCGCGCGTGCGCCGTACGGCCTCGGCGAACGACGGGTCACCGGACAGGTCCACCCGGATCGGCAGCGTGTTGACGAACATGCCGATCAGCGGGTTCAGCTCGGGCAGCTCCCGCCCCGCGACGAACGTGCCCACGACCACGTCGTCCCGCCCCGTCCACCGCGCGAGCAGCACGGCGAACGCGGCCAGCAGCACCGTGAACGGCGTGGCCTCGGCGTCGCGGGCCAGCTCGTCCACGCGCCCGGCGACGTCCTCGGGCACCGCGAACTCGTGGGTCGCGCCCGTGTAGCGCAGCTCCGCCGGGCGCGGCCGGTCCCCGGGGATCTCCAGCGGCACGCTCCCGGCCAGGTGCCGGCGCCAGTAGGCCAGGTCGTCGTCCAGCGCGCCGCCGCCGAGCTGGTCGCGCTGCCAGACGGCGTAGTCGGCGTACTGGATCGGCAGCTCGGGCAGCGCGGGGGGACGGCCGTCGCGCAGCGCGAGGTACAGCTCGGTCAGCTCCTCGCGGAACACCTCCGACGACCAGGCGTCGAAGACCGTGTGGTGGGCGGTGAACAGCAGCCGCCGCTCGCCGCCGCCCAGGTCCACGAGCCGGGCGCGCCACAGCGGGGCCCGGTCCAGGCGGAACGGAGCCGCCCCGTCCGCCGCCGCGAGCCGTTCGAACTCCTCGCGCGCGGCCTCCCCGGACAGCCCGGACAGGTCGGAGCGGGCCAGGGTGACCGGGACGCGGCGCGCGATGCGCTGCACGATCCGGTCGCCGCGCTGTTCAAGGGCGGTGCGCAGCGGCTCGTGCCGGTCGGCGAGCGCGGCCAGGGCCCGCTCCAGCAGGCCGTGGTCGATCGGGCGGCAGCGTTCGAGACGCATCGCGGCGGCGATGTTGTAGACCGGGACCGACGGCAGCAGCTCGGTGAGGAACCAGATCCGCTCCTGCGCGAACGACGCGGGGAACACGTCCTCGGCGACGGCCCCGGGACCGTTCCCCGGCATGCCCTCGTGGCTCTTCCCGGTCGTCTCGGTCACCTGGCCTCCTGAGTCGGACTGGATCGGGCTGTACTGACTGGATCGGGCTGTTCGGGTTCTTCGGGTTCTTCGGGTTCTTCGGGTTCTTCGGGATGGTTGTGGATGGCCGGTCCGGGTGGTCAGATCCGCTGCGCGGGGGCCGGTTCCGCCGCCGGGCCCGAGCCTTCCAGACAGCGCCGGATCTCGCGTTCGATCGGCTCCAGGGCGGCGGTCTCCCCGATCGTGGCGAGCCAGTGCCACTGGTCCAGCGCGTGGTAGAGCCGGTACAGCTCCACGCGTTCGGCCCAGTCGGCGGGCAGCGGGCCGTACCCGTCGAGGAGGGCGGCCCGCCGTACCAGATCGTCGCGGACGGCGAAGTAGTCGGTGCGGGCCAGGTCGAGGAGGGGGTCGCCGGCCTGCGCGTTCTCCACGTCGATCACGCCGGTCAGCGCCCAGGCGCCGGGCTCCCGCTCGGCCACCATGACGTTGCGCTCGTGGAAGTCGTGGTGCAGCAGCACCGGCCGCGTGCAGCGGGAGAGCAGGTGCCGCCGCTCCGCCGCGAAGGCCCGGATCCGCGCGTGCAGGTCCGCGTCGCCGCCGAACTCGGCGAACTGGGCGATCTTCAGGTCGAGCTGGTCCCCGAGGTGCTCCTCGTTGGACGCGCGGCGCGGCCCCTCGAACGGCCCGAAGCCGGACAGCTCCACCGCGTGGATCGCGCGCAGCACGCGCCCCATCTCGCGGTACAGGTCCGCGATCACGTCCTCGGGCAGCGCCGCCGACACCTGGGACAGCGGCAGCCCCGGCACCTTGGTCATCGCCAGGTACGCCCGCGGCAGGTCCCGCCGGGAGTCGTCCGCGCGGGCCACCTCGGGCGCGGGCACCCCGGCCCCCGCCAGCAGCGCGTAGACCTCGCTCTCCTTGCGCATCCGCGCCGTGAACAGCTCCGGGTACAGCTTCACGATCACGTCGCGGTCGGCGCACCGCACCTCGTAGACCGCGCTGATCTCCCCGCCCGTGCGCGGCACCACGGACCGCACCTCGATCCCCGGGTACGGCTCGCGCAGCACGGCCTGCGCGGCGGCGGCCGGCAGCGGCATGGTCAGCGCCTTGGCGAACGCGGGGGCGGTCCACGCCAGGCTCACCCGGTTCCCGGCGCGCTCGCGCAGCGCCTCCGCCCCCACGAGGTCGTCGGGCGGGGCCTCGGGCATCTCGTCGTCGAAGCGCGCCAGCACGCGGATCCGCATCGCCACGAACGCCTGGACCACGATGCCCAGCCCGAGCAGGACGTACATGAACGCGATGCCGCGCCCGGGGCCGACGCCGATCACCGCGCCGACGGTGGGCGCGAGCGCGCCGCCGGGGGCCAGCAGCGGTTCGAGCAGCCGCTCCCCCAGCGGGGCGACGACCGCCATGCCGAGCGGCAGGGTGGACCAGGACACCATCTGGTTCAGCGCCATGACCCGGCCGTGGAACCGCTGCGGCACCTTCACGTGCACGATCGTCAGGAAGATCCCGTTGAGCAGCGAGGTGCCCGCCCACATCCCGAACGCGCCCAGCCCCACGACCAGCGGTGACGCGTGCAGGCCGGTGACGACCGCGAAGACGCCGACCCCGGCCGTGGCGATCAGGATGGCCCGCATGCGGCGCCGGCGCGGCCCGCCCCACAGCGCGATCGCCAGGCCGCCGAGGGTGGCCCCGAGCCCGCCGACGAAGGAGATCTGGCCCGCCGTGGTCAGCTCGGCGAACGTCAGGACCAGCGGCGACACCGACAGCAGCGCCGCGGCCAGCATCACGTTCAGGACCGCGAAGTAGATCAGCGACGCGCGCAGGTGGCGGTTCCCGAGCGACATGCGGAACCCGTGCCTGATCTCGGTCGCCAGCGGCTCGCGCCGCTCGTGCGCCATCGTCGCGGGGAAGCGCATGAGCGCCAGGACCAGCAGCATCAGCCCGAAGCTGGCCACGTCCAGCGCGACGATGCCGGGCAGCCCGATCGAGGCCAGCAGCGCCACGGCCATCAGCGGCGCGGCGAACTGCGACGTGCCGATCACCATCTGCACGACCCCGGCGGCGTGGCCGAGGTACCGCTTGGGCACGAGCTGCGGCAGCGCCGTGGTGAACCCGAGCCGCTGGAAGATCAGCGCGACGGACAGGCAGGCGGTGATCGGGTAGATGTGCCAGGTCCGCAGCGCGTCCGTCCAGAGCAGCACCCCGAGCAGGAGCTGCACGCCGCCGCCCAGCGCGTTCCCGACCACCATCATCGCGCGCCGGCTCGACCGGTCCACGATCGCGCCGACCAGCGGCGAGGCGAGCACGCCCGGCATGATCGCGAGCGCGATCAGCAGCGCGTAGTTCATCAACGACCCGCCGGTCGTGTAGACCCAGATCGGGATCGCGAAGTCGGTGATCGCGGTCCCGGTCATCGTCACGAGCTGCGCCGCCGCGATCACCAGGAACCGCCGCATGCTCGGCTCGGGCGGCTTCCGCCGCCTCTCCCGCCGCCGCTTCCGCTCCTTCTCCCGCTCCCGCTCCCGCTCTTTCTCCCGCTCCGCCCGCCCGCGCGTGCTCCCGTCCGGCCGGGCATCCGCGCTTGCGCCATCGTACGGCGGGGCGTCCGCCTCGGCGTCGCCGGGCCCGGACGTCTCCTCGATCCACCAGCCGGCGCCGGGCCCCCGGGCGTCCCGGGACAGGGCCGTGGCCATGCCGTACGACATGGCGACGTGGGCGTTGGTGAGGATCTCGGCGAGTTCGGCGGCGCGGTACTTGAGGAAGTAGTGCCCGGCCTCGTCCAGGATGACCAGGCCCGCCTCGGGGCTGAGGAAGTGCCACTCCTTGTACCGCTCGCGGTAGAGCTCGGTGGCCGGGTCCTGCTCGCCGACGACCGAGATCACCGGGGCGGCCAGCGGGGTGACCCCCTCGTTCAGCATCCGGGTGAACGACTCCTCGGCGATCAGCGTGTCCCGGCGCTGGTTGCGCACCATGAAGCGGATCTGCTCGTCGTCCAGGCCGGAGATGTCGTTGCCCATCGAGCGCATGCGGTTCTCGTACACGCGGTCGCCGCGCAGCCGGTCGAAGCGCGTCAGCCGGGCCAGCCGCCCGGTGAGCCGCCCGCCGGGCCGCGCGAACGGGAACACCGCCCCCAGGTACACCGCCTCGACCGCGCGGCCCCGCGCCTCCAGCCGCCGGGCGACCTCGACCGTCGCCGCGCCGCCGATGCCGCAGTGGCCGTACAGCGCGACCGGGCCCTCGATCCGGTCCAGGATCTCGGCGACGCAGGTCTCGACGACCTCCTCCAGCGGCATCGTCTCCTCGTCCGGCAGGCCGGGGTCGTGGCCGGGGAACGCCAGGGCGTAGAGCGCGCACTCCGGCGGGAGGGCGTCGGCGAGCGGCTGGAACACCAGGGCGCTGCCCCCGCCGTACGGGATGCAGACGTAGGTGATCGCGGGGGTCTGGCGGGCGCGGGTCAGCTCGTGCAGCAGCGTCCGCGTCCCGGCCTCCGGCGCGGGGGCCTCCACCAGCGCCGCGAGCCCGCGCACGGTGGGCTCCTTGAACAGGTCCATGACGCCGACCGCGCGCCCGCCGATCCCCGGCAGCACCCGCCGCAGCCGCGCCACCGCCTGGATCGCCACCAGGGAGTGCCCGCCCAGGTCGAAGAAGTCGTCGTCCGCGCGGACCTCGGGCACGCCCAGGAGCTCGGCCCAGACCCCGGCGATCGCGCGCTCGGCGGGCGTCTCCGGCGCGTCGCCGCGGCCCTCGCGGACCGGGACGGGCGGCGCGGGCAGGGCCCTCCGGTCGAGCTTGCCGTTCGGGCTGAGCGGCAGGGCGGGCAGGAACACGAACGCGGCGGGCACCATGTGGTCGGGCAGCACCCGCTTCAGCGCCGCCCGCAGCTCCGCCTCGCGCGCCCCGGCCGCGCCGGCTCCCCCGGGCTCCCCGGGACCGCCCGTTTCCCCGGGTTCCTCTCCCCTGGGCTCCTCGGGGACGACGTACGCCACGAGGCGGCGGTCGCCCGCCGGGCCGTCGTCGCGGGCGAGGACCACGGCCTCGCGGACGCCGGGCCGCTCGCGGAGGACGGCCTCGATCTCGCCCGGCTCGATGCGCTGCCCGCGGATCTTGAGCTGGGCGTCGATCCGGCCCAGGAACTCCAGCGCGCCGTCCCGGCGCAGCCGCACCAGGTCCCCGGTGCGGTAGAGGCGCGCCCCCGGCGGGCCGTACGGGTCGGGCACGAAGCGCTCGGCGGTCAGCGCGGGCCGCCCGTGATAGCCCCGCGCGACCTGGACGCCGCCGATGTGCAGCTCGCCGGGCACGCCGAGCGGGACCGGCCGCAGCAGCGGGTCGAGCACGTGGACGTCGGTGTTCTGGATCGGCCGCCCGATCGGCACGGGCGACTCCCCGGGCGAGCAGCGCCAGGCGGTGACGTCCACGGCCGCCTCGGTCGGCCCGTACAGGTTGTGCAGCTCCACGCCCGGCAGCCGCTCGAAGAACCGCGCGACCACGTGCGCGGGCAGCTCCTCGCCGCTGCACACGACCCGGCGCAGCGTCGCCGCGCACGCCTCGACCCCCTCCTCGGCGAGGAAGGCGGCCAACATCGACGGCACGAAGTGCATCGTGGTGACGCCCCGGCCGGTCACCAGGTCCCGCAGGTAGGCGGCGTCGCGGTGCCCGCCGGGCCGGGCCACCGCGAGCCGGGCGCCGGTGATCAGCGGCCAGAAGAACTCCCACACCGACACGTCGAACCCGGCGGGCGTCTTCTGCACCACCGCGTCGTCCCCGGTCAGCCGGTACGCCCGCTGCATCCAGTCGAGCCGGTTCACGATCCCCCGGTGGGAGTTGGCCACCCCCTTCGGCCGCCCGGTGGAGCCCGAGGTGTAGATCACGTACGCCGGGTGCTCCGGGGTCGCGGTGACCGGCGGAGCCGTCGCGGGGTACGCCCCGAGGTCGTCCTCCAGCGACACGACCGCCACCGGCCGATCGCCCCGCTCCCCCGCGCCGTACGGCGCGGCGCCCGCAGTCCCGCCCTCGGCGCCCGGTCCCGCGCCGGATGCCGAACCCGGTTCCGCGCCCTCGCCGGGGCGGGCGATCGCGGGCGGGGCGCCGGGGCCGGTCAGGAGCACGGTCGCGCCGGAGTCGGCCAGCATGAACGCGAGCCGGTCGGGCGGGTAGTCCGGGTCCAGCGGGACGTACGCGGCGCCCGCCTTGACCACGCCGAGCAGGGCCGCGACCAGGTCCGCCGACCGCTCCGCGCACACCGCGACCCGCGTCCCCGGCCCCGCGCCCAGCTCGCGCAGCCGGTGCGCGATCCGGTTCGCCCGCGCCGCGAGCCCGGCGTAGGTCACCCGCTCGCCCTCGAACTCCACCGCGATCGCGTCCGGCGTCCGCCGCACCTGCTCGTCGACCAGCTCGCCCAGCGTGGCCCGGTCCGGGTACGGCTCGCGCGGCCCCCGGCCGTACGCGATCAGGCTCTCCCGCTCCCCGGCGGCGACCATCTCCAGCCGCGACACGCGGGCCGACGGGTCGGCGACGGCGCCGCGCAGCAGGGCCTCGAAGTGCCGCGCCATCCCCGCGACGGTCTCCGGCGACAGCAGGTCCCGGTTGTGGATGAAGGCCCCGTCGAGCCCGCCGGACGCCTCCTCCTCCAGGAACAGCTCCAGCTCGAACCGGGCGGCGCGGGCGGGCACGGAGTACGGCGCGGCCGTCAGCCCCGGCCCCCAGTCCGCGCGGCGGCGGCTCTCGTAGTTCTGGAGCGCGAAGGTCACCTGGAAGACCGGGGTCCTGGCGACGTCCCGCTCGATCGCCAGCTCGCCCACGACCCGTTCGAAGGGCACGTTCTGGTGCGCGTAGGCGGCCAGGGTCCGGGCGCGCACCCGCCGCACCAGCTCCCCGAACGACGGGTCCCCGGAGAGGTCGGCGCGCACCGCCACCGTGGAGACGAACAGCCCGATCAGGCTCTCCAGCTCCCGCCTCGGCCGGCCGCCCACCGGGCACCCGATCGCGAAGTCGTCCTGCCCGGAATACCGGGAGAGCAGCGCCTGGTACGCCGCCAGCAGCACCATGTGCGGCGTCGCGTCGTGCTCGGCGGCCACCCGGGCCACCGCCGCGGTGACCTCCGGCGCGATCCGGAAGCCGTGCGAGGCGCCCGCGAACGTGGGCTCGGCCGCCCGCCGCCCGTCCACCGGCAGGTCCAGCGCCGGGACCCCGCCCAGCGCCTCCCGCCAGTGGTCCAGCTCGCCCTCCGGGTACGGCCGCGCGGCCTGCCACGCGGCGTAGTCGCCGTACTGGATCGGGGGCGGGGCGGGCTCCTCGCCGGCGTACAGCCGGCGCACCTCGTCGAGCAGGATCTCCATCGACCACCCGTCGGCGACGAGGTGGTGCGCGGTCACCAGCAGCACGTGGTCGTCCGGCCCGAGCGCGGCCAGCGCGGCCCGGACCAGCGGCGGCGCCGTGATGTCGTACGGCCGCGCCAGCTCCTCCCCGAGCGCGTGGTCGGCCCCCGGCTCGTCCGCGGCCTCCACGCGCCGCAGCGAGAACGGCGGGAGCGCGTCGGCCCCGGCGACGACGGCGACGGGCCGTCCCTCCTCGTCCGCCGGGAACCCGGTCCGCAGCGACTCGTGCCGCGCGATCAGCGCCCGGAAGGCGTCCTCCAGCCGCGCCGGGTCCAGCGGGCCGCGCAGCCGTACCGCCAGGGGGATCACGTAGGCCGCGCCGCCGGGCGCGAACTGTTCCAGGAACCACAGGCGCTCCTGCCCCGGCGAGAGCGGCGCGTCCACCCCGTCGCCGCGGCGCGGGATGCCCGGCTCCGCGCCCCGCCGCCGCAACCGCTGCCGGAGAAGCGCCCGCTTGGCGTCGGAGAGCTCCACGTTGCCAGAGGACAACCCGGGGGATGAGGTCACGTCGATCCCACTTTCCCAAGCCCCACCGCGCGGCCTCATGAGCCCGCGGCCACCCGTTCATCCGAATTCACGGCGACGTACGGCGAACGACACAATTCATACACATCCCCCGCGAACCCGTCGAGGATTTCCGAGAGCCGACAGACGGGGACGGGCCATCCGGCACGACGAGTACGGCTCCCGCGCCCGGTCGAGGCGGGCGCGGGAGCCGTACACCGGTCCCGCCGGAGGCGGACGCCGCGCACCGATCAGGTCAGCGGGCGCGGGGGCCGTACGCCGGTCGCGTCAGCGGGTGCGCAGGCCCCAGCCGTAGGGGTAGGCGGGGCGGTAGTCGCGGTCTCCGACGTTGATGGGGACCTGGGCGGGGCTCGCGGGCCAGGTGAAGGGGAGCCGGCCGGTGAACGGGCGGCGGCCGAAGAGGACGTCGGCCACGCCCGCGCCCTCGCTGCCCGGGAGCCAGGCGGCGACGAGCGCGTCGATCCGCCCCGCGGGGTCGGCGACGATCTGCGGGCGGCCGGAGACGACGACCACGACGCAGCGGGTCACGGCGGCGCAGACCTTGTCCACGACGGCCTGGTCGGCGGGCTGGAGGGTCAGCGACTTCTCCTCCTGCTGCGGCGCGGTGCACCAGCCGCACTCGGGCCCGCCGACGTCGCCGTACCCCTCGGCGTACGGCGTCTCGCCCACGACGACGACGCCGGTGGCCCCGGGGTCGATGGGGGCGGAGGCGTCGGGGCTGTGGGTGATCGTCGCGCCCTTGGCCACCTCGCGGATGCCCGCGAGGATCGTGGTCCCCGGCAGGATGTCGCCGGACGCGCCCTGCCAGGTGATCGTCCAGCCGCCGGCCTGGTTGCCGATGTCGTCGGCGTTGCGCCCCGCGACGTACAGCGACGACGCGGGCTTGAGCGGCAGCGTCCGGCCGGCGTTCTTGAGGAGCACCTGGGACTTGGCGACCGCCTCCCGGGCCAGCGCCCGGTGCCGGGCGCTCCCGACCTCGCCCAGCCGGTCCGGGGCGGTGTACGGCCGCTCGAACAGCCCGAGCTGGAACTTCGCCGTCAGGATGCGCTGCACCGCGTCGTCGATCCGGGCCATCGGCACCCGCCCGGCCGCGATCTCGGCGAGCAGCAGCTCCTGGAACCGCGGCGCGGTGTTCGGCTCCATGAACATGTCGATCCCGGCGTTCACCCCCGTCCGCACCTTGTACGGCGTGAGCCCGGCCTCGCCCGGGGCCGCCGGGTCGGGGATCTGGTGGATGCCCTCCCAGTCGGAGATCACGAAGCCGCGGAAGCCCAGCCGCTCCTTGAGCAGGCCGGTGATCAGCTCCCGGCTGGCGTGCATCTTGACCGGGTTCCCCACGCCGTCCTCGGTCCAGTCCACGCTGGAGAAGGACGGCATGACGGTGCCGACCCGGTGCTCCTTGATCGCGGGCACGTACGGCGCGACGTGGAGGCGGTAGAAGTCGGCCCGGCTCGTCACCGTGACGCCCTGGTCGATGGTGTACCGCTGCTCCCACCAGGGCTTGCCCCGGTTCGCCTCGGCCACCGCCGTGTCGTACCGGGTCCCGCCGTCCCCGGCGAAGTGCTTGGCCGTGGCCAGGACGCGGTCGGGCCGGTCCAGCCCGGCGGGAGCCGTACGGCCCTGGAGGCCGCGGACGGCGACGGCCATCCGGGACACCAGGGCGGGGTCCTCGCCGAAGCTCTCGTAGCTCCGGCCCCAGCGCTCGTCGCGCGACACGCACAGGCAGGGCGCGAAGTTCCAGTGGATCCCGGTCGCGCGCACCTCCCGCGCGGTGGCGTGCCCGATCTCCTCCACCAGGCGCGGGTCACGCGTCGCGCCCAGGCCCGTGTTGTGCGGGAAGACCGTCGCGCCGCGCAGGTTGCCGTGACCGTGCACCGCGTCGATCCCGTACATCATCGGGATCTTCAGCCGGGTGCTCAGCGCCTGCGCCTGGAACTCGTTGACCATGCGCAGCCACGCCTCGGGGGTGTTCTCCGCGGGCGTCGATCCCCCGCCCGACAGCACCGAGCCGAGCCGCCAGGCCGCGATCCTCGTGGGGTCGTCGGCCACCGCGGCGCGCTCGGCCTGCGTCATCTGCCCGACCTTCTCCTCCACGGTCATCCGCGAGAGCAGGTCCGCGACCCGCTGCTCGACGGGCCGGCGCGGGTCGAGGTACGCCGCCGCGGACCCCGCGCCGGGCGCGGCCGAACCCGGCACGGCGGTCCCGGGCGCGGCCGAACCCGGCGCGGTGGTCCCGGGCGCGGCCGAACCCGGCGTGGCCGTTCCCGACGCCGGTGATGGGGCCGTGAGCAGCGCGAGTGCCACCACACCTCCCATCGTCACGCCCCCCGCCCGCCGTGGATTCCAGAAGCGCCGCTTGCCCATGAGCCGACCTCCTCGGTCCGGGAGCCCTCCTTCCAGCCCCCACCAAACCGCCCGCGCCGTCAAGACCCGATCACGAGCCGTCCTCGGGTCCGGACCGCCGGTGCCGGGGCCGCCACGGACCGTGTCTGGGCCTGGCGGCCCCCCGCGCGCCGGATGAGGATCGAGGGACCAGAGTCACGTGAGTGAGAGGAACGCACATGCGCCGCAGACTCGCCGCCGCCCTCCTGACCGCCCTCCTGTCCACCGGCTTCGCGGTGTCGATCGCCGCCGTGACCGCCGCCCCCGCCAGCGCCGGCAACACCTGGCCGTAGCCCCTCCCCCGGGCCCGGGTGCGGTGCCGCCGTTCGGGCCCGGCGCACCGGAAGCACCCGGGAGGATGTGCCCATGACCGCGCCTCTTCCCGGGACCCCCGTCCCCCTCTGGCCGGCCATCGCCGAGCTGACCGCCTGGCTCGACGCGGCCAATCCGCGCACCGACCACGAGGTCGCGATGCGCATCATGAAGATCGGCGAGGAGTACGGCGAGGCCGCCGCGGCCTACATCGGCGTGACCGGGCAGAACCCGCGCAAGGGCGTCCACGCCACCCCCGACGACCTGGCCGCCGAACTCTGCGACGTGGCCGTCACGGCCCTGGTCGCCCTCACCACCGTCACCGGCGGCCCCGGCCCCGCCGAGCACCGCCTCCACGCCCACCTGGCCCGCCTGCTCGCCCGCGCCCGCCCGGAGGGCCCCGCCGCCGGCCCGGGCGCGTAGACCGCCTCCCCCCGGCAGGCGTTTTCCCCTCCCGGACCGCCGTTTCCCGGCGTTTTCCCCGCGTTCACGGGAGCCGCCCGGGGATTCCCGCGCGCCTCGGGTCACGCCTCCCACCTGGGCGTACGGGCATCCGGCCGTGATCATCCCCCACGAGGGGCGACGACGCCCGAGTTGAAGTTCGGGGTGCGAACCAATATAGTTCGTCCAACGAACAAGATTCTTTCCTCGTGGGAGCAGATCATGGGACGCACTGTTGTGGTGGTCGGCGGCGGGTACGGCGGCGCGGCCGTGGCCAAGGCGCTGGACCAGGAGGCCGACGTCGTGCTCGTGGAGCCGAAGGACGCGTTCGTGCAGAACGCGGCGGCGCTGCGGGCGCTGGTGCGGCCGGAGTGGGCCGACAACCTGTTCTTCCCCTACGACGCCCTGCTGGACCGGGGCCGGGTCATCCGGGACCGGGCGGTCTCGGTGGACGCGCGCGGGGTGGTGCTGGGCTCCGGGGACCGGGTCGAGGCCGACTACCTCGTCCTGGCCACCGGCTCGGGGTACCCCTTCCCGTTCAAGTTCTCCGTGGACCACTCCGGTGACGCCCGCGACCGGCTCGCGGCCACGCACCGGGAGCTCACCGGAGCCGGACGGGTGCTCATCGCCGGGGCCGGGCCGGTCGGACTGGAGCTGGCCGGGGAGATCAAGGCGGTGTGGCCCGACAAGGAGGTCACCGTCGTCGATCCGGCCACCGCCCTGCTGCCGGGCTTCGAGGCGGAGATGGTGAACGACCTGCGGCGGCAGCTCGACGAGTTCGGCGTGGAGCTGCTGCTGGGCACCTCACTGGACTCGGAGCCGCCGGTGGAGCCCGGGGTCGCGGCGCCGTTCACGGTGCGGGCCGGCGCGCGGGAGATCTCGGCCGACATCTGGTTCCGGGCGTACGGCGTGAGCGTCGACACCGCCTACCTGAGCGAGGAACTGGCCGGCGTCGCCACCCCGCGGGGGCACGTCCGGGTCCGCGAGACCCTCAACCTGGACGGGCACGATCACATCTACGCGATCGGCGACATCACGGACGTCCAGGAGCCCAAGATGGCCGCGAACGCGATGCGGCACGCCGAGGTCGTGGCCGAGAACATCCTCGCCCAGGTGCGCGGGGAGCGGCCGGGGAAGGTCTACGAGATCTCGCCCCTGCCCTTCGTGCTGCTGCCGCTCGGCCCCGAGGCGGGCGTCGGCCAGCTCCCCACCCCCGACGGGCCGCTGGTCCTGGGCGCGCCGGGCACGTCGGAGTACAAGGGCGCGGACCTGTTCACGGGCCGGTTCGCCGCGCTGTTCGGCCTGGCGGAGGCCGCGCCGGAGGCCGCCTGACCCGCCTGACCCGGCTGGCCCTGACCCGGCTGGCCCGGCCTGACCCTGACCCGGCTGACCCTGACCCGCCGGTCCCGCCTGACCCGCCGGTCCCGCGCCGCTGCGCCCCGGGAGTTCCCGGGGCGGGCACCCGCCCGGCACGCGGGGTCGCCCGGCCGCCCGTCAGGCGCGGGCGAGGTGGATGCGGAACCGGCTCCCCTCGGGGGTGGCGCGGACCTGGAGCAGGTCGCAGAGCTGGCGGACCACCCAGAGGCCGTGCCCGTTCGGGGCGGCCGGGTCGGGTGGGATGTAGCCGGGGAAGGGCGTCAGCAGGCGCCCCCGGTCGCTGACGTCGCAGACGATCCGGCCGCCCTCGGGCCAGATCAGGACCCGGCCCTGCCCGCCGCCGTGGCGCAGGACGTTGGTGGCGAGCTCGTTGAGGGCGGTGACCAGGCGCTGGACCCGGTCGGGCGGCAGGCCGAGGGCGCGGGTGTGATCCCCGGCGCGCCGCCGTACCTCGGCCAGGTCGCAGTCGGGGAGCCGCAGCTCCAGCAGGGACTCCCCGGCGCCGTCCGGCGGCGGCGGGAGCGGGAGGCCGTCCCCCTCGCAGACGAAGGCGTACGGGTCCTCATATTTGGCGCTTTCGAGGGTCTCGCCGCCCGCGAGGAGCTCGGGGTGGGTACGGCGGGCGTTCGCGACCACGTGCGCGGGGAGGGCCCGCTCGTCGTACGGGCAGATGATCCACGCCGCGCTGCCCGCGAAGGCGGCGTTGATCACCGACTCGTAGCGGGTCCACTCGGCCTCCTCCAGCCCGTCGCGCCCGTGCCAGACCGGCTCGCCGATGATCCGCACCAGCCGCCCGTCCGCCTCGTGCTCGTCCACGTAACGGCCGTAGGCGGCCAGGGTGCGGCCCGGGGCCTCGTACCAGTCCCGCGCGTCGACGAACTCCACCTCGCCGGCGGCGGCCCCCAGGTGGTCGCGGAGCAGGCCGATGTTGGCCGCGGTCGTGACGGCGAGCACGGTGTCGCCCGCCTTGAGGCCGTCCAGGCAGAAGCCCGCGGTGGCGGCCAGGAACTCCTCGTCGCGGTCGTAGAACAGCGCCTGGTGGATCAGCCCGGTGCCCGGGTCGCTCATGCCCGCACCCCCTACTCCTCGATGACCAGGCCGGGCGTCTGGTCCCAGCCGACCATGCGGATCACGTCGGCGACCATGGGCGCCAGGTTGCGCATGCGGAGGCGCCGGTCGCCGGGCAGGCCGTCCGCGATCTGTGCGACCTCGCGCAGGCCGGCCACATCGATGAACTCCAGGCCGGTCATGTCCACCCGGATGTCGCCGCCCCAGGTCGCCGCGGCGCGCAGGGCCTCGCCCCACACCCCGACGGTGGTGCGGTCGATCGTGCCGGCCACCCGCAGGACCGGCCGCCCGTCGGCGTCGTATCCGGGCGACATCCGCAGGGCCGCGCCCTGGAACATCGGGTTCATGTGCACGCTCCCGGGATGGCACTCGAGGAGTCCCTTGAGCCGGGCGGGCGGGAACACCCGCCGGTCGTACTGGCAGATCGCCGCCGCGCGCCCTCCGTCGAACAGCCCGGCCAGCCGCCGTTCGAACTCCTCGAGGCGCTCGGCGCCCGGGGTGCCGGACACCGCCCAGCCCATCTCCCCGGTGACCCACAGCCCGGCGAACCCGGCCGTGAGGCAGGCGTCCCGTTCGTGCCGCAGGGTCGCGATCATCGCCTCCGGGTCGAACCGCCCGGAGGCCAGGCAACCGCTCTCGATCCCCCGCATCACGAGCTGCCCGCGGTCCACTGCCGCCGCGACGTCCACGCCCGCGTCGAACAGCCACCGCCGCACCCGGTCGCGACCGTCCCCGTCGGCGAAGTACAGGACCCCTTCGTCCCGGCGGAGCCCGGCCCCGACGAACTCCGTGACCACCGCCCGCTGCTCGTCCTCGTGCCCGAAGGCCAGGCACAGGTGATCCCCGAGCCGTACGTTCCTGACATCCCGCATCGCCACCACCTAACAGTCACAACACGGGGCAACCACCGTAAATCTACGGTATCCGCTGGTACGGCATGAGCCCGACGCCCGGGGACGCCGGTCCCGCTCCGGAGGCGGGAGCCGCGGCCGGTCTCACGGCCGGAGGGCCGGAGGGCCGGAGCCGACCTCGCGGGGCGGCCACGGCCATGCGCGGGGGGAAGTCGTCCTCGCCGCCCACGTGGGAGACCGCGAGCCCCCGGCGTCCCGGCCACCTGTCGTGGAGCGGCTGGACGTGCTCCCGGTTGCGGCCGCCCAGCCGTACGCGGACGAGCGCGTGCCGCATCCGGGCGGCGGGGTTCCCGCGCGGGAGGTTCGCCGGGGGCGTGTCAGATCCAGGCGCAGTCCCGCCCTCTGACCTCGGCGGGGAGCACCGCCGCGCCCGTCGGCGCGCCGCCCCCGCAGCGCAGGCGCGCGGTCCCCGTGCCGCGCAGTTCGAACGCGGTGTGGATCGGGCCGAACCTGGGCAGGCCCGGCGAGCCCGAGCACCGGTTGCCCTTCCCCTCGCTCAGGTTCAGCGAGACGGTCTCGCAGGTGTAGACCCCGGCGGAGGACGTGTGAGCGGCGTCCGCGTGAGCCGTGCCGGCGAGAAGCCACGGCCCGAGCAGCACCGCCGCGACCGCCGCCCGGAGCCCTCTCCGCCCCCGAGTCCGGCCCCGCCCGCATCCCCGCGCCAGCACCATGGTCCCCGCCTCTCCCTCGCCATCCGACCTGCGACTTCTCCCGGACCGGCGACCGGCCCGAGGCCCAGTCTGAGCGAATCCCCGGCCAGGCCCTCCAGGACACGCCGGGACCGGCAGGCGACGCCCGGCGGGCCAGGAGGATCCGCGGCACCGGCGAGGACCCACGGCCAGAGCCGGGACGGCGAGGCGGTGCCCCCTTCGGGTGGGGGCGTCGTGGTCGCGGGGTCAGCGGGGTGGGGCGGGGCGGGTCCTCGCGCGGAAGGCGCGGCGGTAGGCGTCCGGGGGGACGCCCACCGTGCGGTTGAAGTGGCGGCGGAGGGTCGTGGCGGTGCCCATGCCGGTGGCCGCGGCGATGGACTCGACGCTCTCGTAGGTGGTCTCCAGCAGTTCCTGGGCGTGCCGGATGCGCTGGGTCAGCAGCCACTGGAGCGGTGAGGCGCCGGTCACCGCGCGGAAGTGGCGGCCCAGGGTGCGCGTGCTCATCCGCGCCCGGCGGGCGAGGTCCTCGACGGTCAGCGGCCGGTCCAGCCGTTCGATCGCCCAGGAGAGCAGGTCGGCGAGCGGGTGGTCGCCGGGGGCGGGCACCGGCGCGGTGACGAACTGGGCCTGGCCGCCGTCCCGGTGCGGCGGCACGACCAGGCGGCGCGCGACCGCGTTGGCGACCGCCGCGCCGTGGTCGAGACGTACGAGATGCAGGCACAGGTCCAGGGCGGCGGCCTTGCCGGCGCTGGTCAGCACGCTGCCGCCGTCCACGTAGAGCACGCCGGGATCGACCTCGACCCGGGGGTGGCGGGCGGCCAGGGCCTCGGTGTGCGCCCAGTGCGTGGTCGCGCGCCGCCCGTCCAGCAGCCCGGCCGCGGCCAGCACGAACGCGCCCGTGCACAGGGAGACGACGCGGGCGCCCGCCTCGTGCGCCGCGCGCACCGCGTCCACCAGGTCGGCCGGCGGCTCCACGTCGACGTCGGCCCAGCCCGGGACGATCACGGTGCCGGCGTCCCGGAGCCGGTCGAGCCCGGCGTCGGGCTCCAGCAGGAACCGCCCGACCCGTACGGCCACGGGCCCGCAGACGGTGACGTCGTACCAGGGCGCCGTCACCGAGGCCGGGGCGGAGCCGAAGACCTCGCACGCCAGGGACAGCTCGAAGTGGAGCATCCCGTCGGTGACGGCCACCGCGATCGACCTCATGTCCGGAATTGTACGGGTATTGGCGTTCCGGCCACTCGTGACGAAGGTCCCGGCCGAGCAGGATGTCCGCCAGAGATCACGGCGAGCCGTTCGACGGAGGGAAAGACCATGGCATCGGGGCAGAGGGTGGCGGTTTTCGGCGCGTACGGGCACACCGGGCGGTTCGTGGTGGCGGAGCTGCGAGAGCGCGGATTCGTCCCGGTCCTCTCCGGCCGCGACGCGGGCAGGCTGAGCGCGCTGGCGGCGGAGACGGGGCACGAGGCCCGTCCGGCGACGGCCGGCGACCCGGACTCGCTCGACCGCGCCCTGGCCGGGGCGGCGGCGGTGATCAACACGGCCGGGCCGTTCGCGGCCACCGCGGCCCCCGTGATCGAGGCGGCCCTGCGCGCCGGGATCCCGTACGTGGACGTGGCGGCCGAGATCGAGGCGAACGCCGACACGTTCGAGCACTTCGCCGAGCGCGCCCGCGCGGCGGCGATCTCGGTCGTCCCGGCCATGGCCTTCTTCGGCGGCCTCGGCGACCTGCTCGCCACCGCCGCGATGGGCGACTGGACCGGGGCCGACGAGGTGCACGTCGCGTACGGCCTGAGCGGCTGGCACCCCACCGCGGGCACGCGCGAGTCGGGCGCGGTCTCGCGGGAGCGGCGGAAGGGGCGGCGTGTCCGCTTCGCGAACGGGCGGCTGGAGTACCGCGACGACGCCCCGCCGGTCCTGCGGTGGCCCTTCCCCGACCCGGTGGGCCCCCGCGACGTCGTCGGCGAGTTCACCATGGCCGACGTCGTCACCATCCCCCGCCACCTGCGCGTCCCCGAGGTGCGCACCTACATGACGGTCGAGGCGGCGGGCGACGTGCTGTCCCCGGAGACGCCGCTCCCGGCCGCGGCCGACGAGCGCGGGCGGTCCGGGCAGACCTTCCTCGTCGACGTCGTCGTGCGCTCCGGCGGCCGGGAACGGCGGGCCGTGGCCAGGGGCAGGGACATCTACGCGGTGAGCGCGCCACTCGCGGTCGAGGCGGTCGAGCGCGTCCTCACCGGCCGCGTCCAGACGGCGGGCGTGGCCTCCGCCGGGGAGATCTTCGACGCGCCCGGCTTCCTCCGCGCCCTGTCCCCCCACATCTCCGTGGATCTCCCGACCCCCTGACGACGTACGTCCCCGGCCCTCGGGCGCCCGGGGATCACGGTGACGGCCGGGCCAATGGTGAAGGCCAGGTCAGGGGGACGGCGGGGTCGGCGGGGTCGCGGGGGTCGCGGGGGTCGCGGTCACGGCGGGCCGGGGCTCGGGCGGGGTCAGCGTTGGACGGCCAGGCTGACGCCCAGGCCGATGAAGACGGTCCCGGTCGCGGCGTCGATCCGGCGGCGTACGGCCTGCCGCCTGCGCAGCCAGCCGCCGATCCGGCCCGCCAGGACGCCGACGGTCGCGTCGGCCGCGAACTCCAGGACGATCAGGACGGCGCCGAGGATGGCGAACTGCACCCAGACCGGCCCCGCCGCCGGGTCGATGAACTGCGGCAGGAAGGCCGCCATGAACGTGAACGTCTGGGGGTTGGCCATGGAGGAGACGGCCCCGTTCAGGAAGGCCCGCCGCCCCGACATGCCGCCGGCGGCCACCTCTTCCTCCTGCGCCCGCTTGCGCCGCCGGATCATCTGGACCCCGAGGTAGACCAGATAGGCGGCCCCGGCCAGCCGCAGCACCGTGAACACCACGGGGAACGCCGTCAGCAGCGCCGACAGCCCCGCCGCGGCCGCCGCGACGTACAACGCGTCCCCCGTGATGACCCCCAGGGTGGCCAGCACCCCGGCCCGGGCCCCGCCCCGCATCCCGCACCCCAGCACGAACAACATGTCCGGCCCGGGTGTCACCAACGCGATGATCGTCGTCAACGTGAACACGGCCAGCAGATGCGGATCGATCGGCATCTGAAGATGATCTCACCCCGCCCGTACCACCGACGAAGCCCGGGGCATGATCCGGAACGGCCCAGGCCCGGCCGGCCCGAGCCGGCCGGCCGAGAACGGCCGCCCGGGAACGGCGGGCCCGAGGCCGCCAGTCCGCGCCGGGGGTCAGGAACAGCAGCTCAGGAGCAGCGGGCCCGAGCCGGCGAGCCCAAGTCGGGGGCAGGAGAACCGCGCCAGGAACGGCGGGTCAGGAGCGGCGGGTCAGGCCGATGGCGCGGTGCATCGCGGCGCGGACCCGCTCGGGCGAGGCGTCCTGCCGGAGCGCGGCCAGGGTGGCGGCGTTGACCGCGCCGAGGAAGGCCCCGACACGGGCGGCCGCCTCGACGGGGTCCAGGCCGTAGGCGCGGGCGACGGCTTCGGCCAGGTCGGCCTGGGCGGTGACCACGCGGTGCAGCAGGCGCGCCTGGAGCGCGGGCACGGCGGCGGCCAGGCGGACGCGCAGCGCGGCGAGCCCGGTCTCCAGATCGTTGCCGAGGGCGTCGTCGGCCATCAGCTCCATGGCCTCCGCGAGCGCGTCGTCCACGGGCGTCCCGGGGGCGCGCCGGGCCACCACCTCCAGCGCGAGGTCCACCCGCCCGCCCGCGTGCGCGAACAGGACGTCCTCCTTGGCGGCGAAGTGCAGGAAGAACGTGCGCGTGGACACCTCGGCGGCCGCGGCGATGTCCGCCACGGTCGTCTCGTCGTACCCGTTCTCCTCGAACAGCCGGACCGCGGCCTCGACGAGCGCCCGCCGGGTCCGCCGCTTCTTCCGCTCCCGGAGCCCGTCCTGGTGTTCCATGCGCACATCCTACTACATTCGATGTATAACTTCATTCAGTGAAGCAATGCATTCAATGAATCGAAGGGGTTCTGGCATGGGAAGCCTGGACGGGAAGGTCGCCCTCATCACCGGCGCGGGCCGGGGCATCGGGCGCGAGGAGGCGCTGTTCTTCGCCGCCGAGGGCGCGCGGGTCGTCGTGAACGACCCGGGGGTCGAGCCCGACGGCAGCGGCGGCGACCGGGGCGTGGCGGCGGCGGTCGCCGAGGAGATCGTGCGGGCGGGCGGCCGGGCGGTGGCCGACACCGGCAGCGTCGCCCGCTGGGAGGACGCCCGCCAGATGGTGGAGACCGCCGTGGAGGCCTTCGGCGACCTGCACATCGTCGTCAACAACGCCGCCGTGGAACGCAACCGCGCCCTGCCGAAGCTCGCCGAGTCCGACTTCGACGAGGTCGTCGGGGTCAAGCTGAAGGGCACGTTCGCGGTCAGCCACTGGGCCGCCAGGCACTGGCGCGAGCGGCGCGCCGCCGGAGATCGCGTGGACCGGGCCATCGTCAACACCACCTCCGGGTCGGGCCTGCTCAACCCGCTCCCGGCCCAGACCGGCTATGCCGCCGCCAACGCCGGCGTCGCGGCCATGACCGTGGTCCACGCCCTCGAACTGCGCGGCTGGGGCGTCCGCGTCAACGCGGTCTCCCCCTCGATGGTCCGCACCCGCCTCACGCGGGACGTCCCCGGCATGCCCCCCGCCCCCGCCGACGGAGCCCACGACCCCCTGCACCCCCGCGCGATCGCCCCCGTGGCCGCCTACCTGGCCTCCCCGGACTGCCCCTTCACCGGCCAGGTCTTCTCCGTGCGCGGCACCACCGTGACCCGGAACCAGGGCTGGACCGCCGCCGAGCGGGTGACCGGGGACGACGCCCCCTGGACCGTGGAGAGCCTGGCCCGGGCCCTCGGCGCCCTTCCCCGCCACGACCCCTTCGAGGCCCTCCTGACCACCCTCGCGGCGGCCCTGGGCCCGGCCGCCCGCGACACCCTCCACCGTGACATCGACGCCCTCCTGACCTGACCCGACCTGACCAGCCGCGCCCCGCCGTACGGCGCCGCCCGCCCGGCTCCCTGGCGCGACGCCGTACGGCGGGGCGCGCCGGAGTCGGGCGGGCGCGGGCGGGTAGGGGCGGGGCGGAGGTGATGGCGTGGTCGAGGACGGGTCTCTCTTCTTCGTGGGGAACGCGACCACCGTGCTGCGGTACGGGGGGTTCACGGTGCTCACCGATCCGAACTTCCTGCGGCGTGGGCAGCGGGCCTATCTGGGGTACGGGCTGACGTCGCGGCGGCTGGTGGATCCGGCCGTCCGGGTGGACGAGCTGCCTCCCCTCGACGTGGTCGTGCTGTCCCACCTGCACGGCGATCACTGGGATCGGGTGGCGCGCCGCGGGCTCGACCCCGAGGTGCCGGTGGTGACGACGCCGCGGGCCGCGCGGCGGATCCACAGGCAGGGGTTCACCCGCACGCGGGGGCTGCCCACCTGGTCGCAGCACGTGCTGTCCACCGGGGACCGCGTGCTGCGCGTCACCGCGCTCCCCGGCCGGCACGCGCCCGGCCCCGCCCGCCGCCTCCTCCCCCCGGTCATGGGGAGCATGCTGGAGTTCGGCGACACCTCCGGCCACGTGGACCTGCGCGTCTACGTCAGCGGGGACACCCTGATGTACGACGGGGTCCGGCGGATAGCCGAGCGCTACCCCCACATCGACCTGGCCCTGGTCCACCTCGGCGGGACCCGCCTGCTCGGCCTCCTCACCGTCACCATGGACGCCGTCCAGGGCACCGAGTGGCTGCGCGCCGTCGCGCCCCGCCACACCGTCCCCATCCACCACGACGACTACACCGTCTTCAAGTCCCCCCTCCGCGACTTCCTGGCCCGCGCCGAGGACCAGGGCCTCGCCGCCGGGATCCGCACCCTCCCCCGCGGCCACTCCCTCCCCCTCCCGCCTCCCCGCTGACGGCCCCCGGCGGGACCGCCAGGCCACCCGGATGCGCCGGTACGGCCTGGCGGGCGCGTTCACCACCGGTCCCAGTGCAGGACCTCCTCGCGCGGGATACGGGGCGCGGGCTTGAAGTCGGTGCCGATGGTGAAGGCCAGCGGGATGAACGCCGCCAGCATGACCTCGTCGTACGGCACGCCGAGCACACCGGCCAGCTCGCGTTCGAGCGGAGCCTGCGCGGTGGTCCACACCGTGCCCAGCCCACGCGCCCGGGCCGCCAGCATGAAGCTCCACACCGCGGGCAGGATCGAGCCCCACGCCCCCGCCTGCTCGGTCACCGGCGCCCGGTCGGTGCGCCCCTCCACACCGGGGATGACGAACGCGGGCACCCGGTGGATGTTCTCGGCCAGGTGCCGAAGGCCGTCGAAGACCCGCTCGGTGGAGCCGCGGTGGTAGTTCATCCGCCACACGTCGCGTTCGGTCAGCGGCTGCCCGCCGCCCCGGCTCAGGGCTCGCAGGAAGATGTCGGCCACCTTCCGCCGCTGCTCGGGCTCGGTGACGACGAGGAAGTGCCAGCGCTGCCGGTTGCGCCCGGTCGGCGCCTGCACGGCCAGGTCCACGCATTCCTCGATCAGCTCGCGGGGCACCGGCCGGGTGAGGTCCAGCCGCTTGCGCACCGCGCGGGTCGTGCTCAGCAGTTCGTCGGGGGTGAGGTCCAGCGTCATGACGATCTCCATCCAGGGTGGTCAGGTCCCGGGTCGGGGTTCCGGGTCGGGGTCCCGGTTCTCGGGGGGAGCTCTCAGGGGCGGGCGTCTCAGGACGTCTCAGGACGTCCCAGGACGTCTCAGGCGGTGGGCAGCGGCGCGGGGCGGCGCCGGCGCAGGCCGTACGCGGCGATGAGGGCGCCCAGCACGGAGAAGCCGCCCGCCGTCAGGAACGCGATCCGGTAACCGGCCAGCGGGGTGTCCCCCAAGGTCATGACGGCCGCCAGCACCGCGACGCCGATTCCGGCGCCGATCTGCACCGACGAGGTGACCAGGCCCGAGGCCAGGCCCTGCCGCTCGTCGGGCAGGCCGGCGACCGCGGCGATGTTGAGGCTGGGGAAGGACAGCCCGTTGCCGATGCCGTGCACGACCAGCGCGGGCAGGAGCACCGTGAGGTAGTCGCCGTCGGCCCCGGCCCGGAGGAACAGCAGGATGCCCGCCCCCTGGACCAGCATGCCGGCGGAGGCCACGCGGCCCAGCCCCCACCGGGCGATCAGCCGGCCGGCCAGGTTGGCGGAGACGACGATGGCCAGCCCCATCGGGACGATCCCGAGCCCGGTGGTCAGCGGGGTGTGCCCGAGCACCCGCTGCAGGTAGAGGACGGCGACGAACTGCCATCCGATCGTGGCGCAGGCCCAGGCCAGCGCGGCGAGGTTGGCCGGGCCCACCGTCCCGGACCTGAACACCTCCAGCGGGACGAGCGGGGCCGGCCTGCGGCGTTCGATGAGGACGAAGGCGGCCAGCAGCAGCACGGCCACCACACCGGCCGGCCAGGCGCGCTCGGTCAGCGCGAACACCAGCAGCAGCACCCCGCCGGTGACCGTCACCGCGCCGGCGCCGTCGAATCCCCCGCGCTCGCGGCTGGAACCGCTCGGCAGCACCAGCGGCGACACCAGCAGCACCACCGCCGCGACCGGCACCGGCAGGAAGAACACCAGCCGCCAGCTGATCTCGGTCAGCAGGCCGGAGGCGATCAGCCCGGCGGTGTAGCCGGTCGCCCCGGCCAGCGAGTAGACCCCCAGCGCCCGGTTGCGGCGCGGGCCCTCGGCGAAGGTGGTGGTGATGAGCGACAGCGCCGCCGGCGCGGTGAGCGCGGCCGCCAGTCCCTTGATCACCCGGGTGACGACCAGGGGCCACCCGGCCGACAGCAGCCCCCCGGCCAGGCTCGCCACGGCGAAGACCGCCAGCGACAGCAGGAACACGCGACGCCGTCCGAACAGGTCCGCGATCCGGCCGCCGAGCAGCAGGAACCCGCCGTACGCGACCGCGTACCCGGACATCAGCCACTGCAGGACGCTCTCCGGCAGCGAAAGATCACGCCCGATCGCGGGCAGGGCCACCCCCATCAGGGAAAGGTCCATCGAATCCAGGAACACCGCTGCGCACAGCACCATCAGGGCCGCCTTCTCGCGGCCGTCGGCTCTCGGCACGTCCCACACTCCATCTGAGTACAAACAGTTTGACGGCAGACGATTGAGACCGTAGGCCCGCAAATCATCTGCTGTCAAACGATTGATGGAGAGACGGTTTGAGATAGGCTGGCGACAGAGGGAAGAGGAGGGCCATGGCGACCATGAGCAAGACGGCCGAACAAGCACGTCCGACGTACTTTCCGCGGCTGGTCACCGAACGGCTGGACATCGCGCTGTGCCGGGCGTCGGCCGCCGTGGCCCGCGCCGCGGACACGCACGCCGCGCGGGAAGGGCTCGGGGTCGGGCAGCATCTCGTGCTCCAGATGCTCGACGCGGTGGGCCCCTGCTCCCAGCAGACGCTCAGCGAGGAACTGCGCATCGATCGCAGCGTCATGGTCAGCGTCTGCGACGACCTGGAGCGGGCGGGCCTCGTGCGGCGGGAGCGCAACCCGCGCGACCGGCGCTCCTACGCCGTCACCATCACCGACTCGGGGCGGCGGCGGCTGGCCGAGGCCCGGACGTCGATCCCCGGCTTCCTCGACGACACCTTCGGCACCCTCACCCCCGAGGAGCGCGACCAGCTCGGCGCCCTGCTCGGCAAGCTTTTGGGCGTCGCCTCCTGACCCACGAGTGACCGGCCGCAGGCCCTCCGCCGTGCGATGAGGAATGGGCTCCGGCCGGGGTGGGGGCGGTCACACCACCGCCCCGGCGTGGGGCGGCGGTGCGAGCGCTGTTACTTGACGTCCACGAAGTCGGCGTGGGAGGTCATCTGGGCGTAGGAGGCGGTGCCGGCGAAGGCGGCCTTCCAGTCTCCGTCCGACGCCGCGAAGAAGGCCCCGAAGAACCTCCCCTGCGCGTCCGCCTTGACCCTGGCGAGGGTCGTGTACGCCGAGGAGCCCGCCTCCTTGAACATGATGTCCACGTAGTGCCACGCCATCGGGCGGAACTCGGTCCCGTCGGGGCTCAGGCCGTACAGGTGGCCGGACGCGGTGAGCTTCTGGCCCTTGGCGACCGGCTCGGGGCCCGCGTCGAACCCGGAGAACCGCACCGCGCGCTTGACGTGGAACTCGACCGGCCTGGTCCCGTCGGCCACTCCGGCGGGGTTCAGGGCCTCGATCGTGTAGGAGTGGAGGCCGGTGGGCGCGTTCACCGGCAGCGGCACCATGAGCCGGTACTCCCCGGCGCCGATGTGGGTGAAGGGCAGCGCGACCTGGTCCCGGGTGAGCTGGACGCGGTCCGGGCCGTTCTCCACGTGCGCCTCGACGCGGACGTTCGCGCCGTACTCGCTCAGCGTGACGTAACGCGGCACGGTCACCGAGGTGATCGGGTAGGCCGGGCCGCGCTTGACCTTGACCGCCGTCCCCTCGGCGGTCGCGGTCTTCCCGTTGGTGTCCAGGGCCTCGAAGACGGGCTGGAACGAGGTGTCGGCCGCCACCTTCTCGATCTGCGTGACGGCCTGGTACGCCCCGCTGTGGACCGTGCCGTTCACCCGCGACATCTCCAGCCGCCGGGCCGGCTCGTCCGGGCTGGTCAGGGTGACCGACACCGCCTGGATCCCGCCCGGGCTCGTGCTCGTCGCGTTCACCCGCAGGACGACCGTGGCGGGGGTCTCGACGGCGGTGGGCAGGGTGGAGGCGTTCGCGAGCACGGGAGCGTCCTGCGCCGGGTCCGGCGTGGAACCCGGCGAACCTTCCGGCAGGGGGGTTCCGCTCGGCGTGGCGCTCGGCGTGCCCTCCGGCGGGGGGCTCCCGCTCGGGTCGGCGTTCCCTGCCGGGGTCTCGCTCGTGGCGGGGGCGTTCCCTGCCGGGGTCTCGCTCGTGGCGGGAGCCCGGCCGTACGACGGGGTCGGGGCGGGATCTGAGGGCGCGGCGCCCGGGGCGGCCTCCGGGGCCGGCCGGGGAGCCGGGGTCGCGGTGGTCTCGGCCATGGCACTCGGCCCGGCCGCGGCGAGGGTCGCGGGGGCGACGCCGCCGAGGACGGCACCGGCCACGATCGCGGCGATGACACGCCTGTTCACGGGATGGAACTCCTGGAATCAGCGGCTAGGTCCCGCTCACTTTACGTTCTTTGCCCTCTTTTATAGTGAGAATTACCTTTTTCCCTGTCGCGTGCCGATAGCGGCTTTCGACGAAAACCCTGGCCAGTGCCGCCCGAGCGCGGCGCGGGCCACGGCAGGGCACAGAGCACCCGCGCGGGCGCCGGGCGGCCGGGCGGGGACGGAGACGCGGGGCGGAGGCGGAGCGGGCGCGGGGCGGCCGGCCGGGCACGGAGATGCGGGGCGGAGGCGCGAGCAGGCACGAGGAAGGCTGGGCGATTCCTGAGCGGTAGGACTCCGAACGATCAAGATCGGTCGGTATTCGTCTTAAATGATCCTTAAAGATGTTCAGATCCGACATTCTCCTCGTTATCGTCTCGTGGCGTATCCGAACACCGAGGAGCCCCCCACGTGAAGCGCCGGATCCCGTCCCTGGTCGCCGCGCTGGCCGCCCTGCCCGTCGCCGTCCTGCCCGTCGCCGCGCCGGCGTCCGCCGCCCACGCTGCCCCCGACCGCCCCGTGCAGGCGGCCCCGGCGCGACCCGCGGCCGCCGCCCCCGAGGAGCGGCCGGTCATCGCCGTGCTCGTCGGGTTCACCGACAAGAGGTTCGCCGACCCGGCGGCCGAGCGGGCCAAGGCGCGGGACGCCTTCTTCGGTTCGGGCTCGTCCGTGGCGACCTACTTCAAGACCGTCTCCGGCGGGCGCGTGACGTTCCCCTCCGCCCGGGGCCGGGTCGTGGGCCCCTGGAACCTCGACATGCCCGCCTCCTGCGACCACAAGAGGATGGCGTCGCTGGTCGAGGCCCGGATGAAGGCCCAGGGCCTGGACCCGGCGCGGTACCGGCACGTGTCGATCCTGTTCCCGGCCGGCGGCTGCGGCTGGGCCGGGCTCGCCACGGTGAACGGCCGCACGAGCTGGATGCCGAAGGGCTACAGCACCGCCGGCCTGATCCACGAGATCGGCCACAACCTCGGCCTCGGCCACGAGGCCACGCGGGCCTGCCCCACGGGCAAGCTCACCGGCTGCGCCGACGCCGGTTACCGCGGCAAGACGTCGGTGATGGGCGGCGGCGGCCCCCACGTGGGCCTCTCCGCCCCCGCCCTCGTCAGGCTCGGCTGGCACACCGCCGCGGAGCGCGTCGTCCCCACCCGCACCGGGACGCACGAGATCACCCCGCTGTACGGCGCCGGCCGCCGCTTCCTCGACATCGCGATCCCCGGCTCCGCGGACCGCCTCGTCGTCGAGTACCGCCGGCGCGGCCAGGCCCCCGACGTGGACGTGGCCCAGGGCGTGATCGCCTACCTCGTTCCCGGCGGCAAGTACGAGAAGGCCCTCCAGATCGACCCCACCCCCGAGACGACCGAGAAGGGCAGCACCGCCCTCCCCTGGGGCGGCGCCTTCCGCGACCGCGGGATCACCGTCAAGGTCCTCGGCTGGGACGCGAAGGGCGCCCGGGTCTGGGTCAAGCTCCCCACCTCCTGACCTTCCTCCCCACCCCCACGGCCGGGCGCCCCGTAAGCGGGCGCCCGGCCGTCCCTCGTCCTCACCGCCCCGCCGTACGGTCACCTCCGCCTAGCCGTACGGCCTCACCGTCCCGCCGTACGGTCACCTCCGCCCCGGCCGTACGGCTCGCGCGAACGCCTCGGCGTCCGGGACGCGGGCGGCTCCGGCCAGGCGTGGGCGGCTCCGGTCAAGCGCCAGGCGGCGGTCAGGTGCGGGCGGGGTTCTCGCGGTGGTCGCCCCCGTGATCGCCCGCCGGGAGCGGGCGGGCGTCGAGCAGGTCGGCGAAGGCCGTGAGGGCGGCGTCGGCGCGGGCGGAGTCCTCGGCGACCAGGCGGTCGAGCGACAGCCCGTCGAGCGTGCCGAGGATGAGGTCGGCGAGCGCGGGCGCCTCGGCCGCCGGGACGCCGAAGAGGACGAGGCCGTCGCGCAGCGGCCCGCGCCAGGGGCCGCGCAGCCGCTCGACGGCGCCGCTCCAGCGCGCGGGCTCCTTGGTCGCGAGCACGGACAGGTCGAGGTAGAGCCGGGTGGCCTGGATGCCGGGCGGGCTCTGGAGCTCGGCCCACAGGTGCCGGACGAGCTGCCCGACGGTGCGCACGTCGGGCCCCGGGGGCGCGACCGAGGCGGCCAGCCGCCGCTGCGCGAGCGCCAGGGCCTCGCCGACGAGCCGTTCCTTGCTGCCGAAGTGGTAGAGCAGCATGCGGTCGCTCGTGTGCAGCGCCGCGGCGAGCGGGCGCAGCGACAACCCGATCAGGCCGTGCTCCAGCACATAGTCGAGCACCTGCTCGGCGAGCTCGGCACGACGGTCCATGACCGCACCGTAGCAGTCTGTCGCACCCCTGTAGCGCCTGCTACATTCTCATGCATGTAGCAGGTGCTACAGAGAGGAGAAGTGTCATGTCTCTTGGCGGTAGGCCCGCCCGGCTCGTGTCCGCCTGTCTCGCCCCCGTCGGGTGGGGGGTGGCCGCCGGAGTGGTGACACCGCGCGGCCCGCTGACCCCGGTGGCGGCGCTGGCCGCGATCGGCCTCGGTCTCGCCGTCGGCGGCGTCGCCGGGTACCTCGCCCGGACTCGCTGGGCGATGCTCGGGGCGCCGGTCCTGTTCGCGGTCGTCTTCGAACTCGTCCGGATCGGCGCGACCGGGCCGAGCGTGGACCTGCCCAGGCTCGGAGTGTTCGGCGTGCTCGCCCTCGTCTCAGGGCGCGGCGCGCACGGCCTGCTCGGGCTGCTGCCGATGTTCGTGGGCGCGGCGTACGGCGCGGGCCTCGCCCGCCGTTCGGCCCGGGCGGACGGCGCGCCGCCCCGCGAAGGCCGGATCCGCCGCTACCTCGGCCGGACCGTGATCGGCCTGCTCGCTGCGGTCGTCGTCCTGCTCGCGGCCGGGGTCGCCGCCCCCGCCTCCACGGCGCCGGTGGCGGGCGGGCGGGGCGTGGCCGAGCTGACGACCGTCGAGAGCGGCGGGCGCCGGCTCGGGCTGATGATCCGCGGGGCCGACACGTCGAACCCCGTCCTGCTGTTCGTGCCCGGGGCTCCCGGGGCGTCCGAGCGCGGCGCCGTACGCGCGCGGCTGTCGGGGCTGGAGCGCCACTTCGTCGTCGCCACCCTCGACCGGCGCGGCGGCGGCGCCTCCCAGGCGGCGATCGAGCCGACCGGCACGTTCACCCCGGAGAGCGAGACGGCCGACGCCCTCGCCGCCGCGAATCACCTCAGGACCCGGTTCCGCCGGGACCGCGTCTACCTGCTGGCCCACTCCGGCGGCACGCTGCCCGCCGTACTCGCGGTCCAGCGCCGGCCGGACCTGTTCCACGCGTACATCGGCGTCGGCCAGGCGGTCAACACCGGGGCGGCCGACCGGGTGCAGTACACCGACACCCTCGCCTGGGCGAGGAAGCACGACGCCGCGCTCGACGCCGCCCTGCGGGCCGCGGGGCCGCCGCCGTACGACTCGATCCACGGCTACGAGCCCATGCTCCTCGCCGAGCCGCGCGTCTACGCACCCCCGGGCCACGAGCCGACCACCCAGGGCGGCCTCGACGAGAGCCTGGCGGCCCCGGAGTACTCCCTGCTGGAAAAGATGCGCCTGTTCGCGGGCTTCCTCGACGCCTACGACGTCTACTATCCCCGCGCCCGCGACGTGGACCTGCGGCAGCGCGTCCCCCGGCTCGCCGTCCCCGCGTACTTCGTGGACGGCGCCGCCGAGGTGCCCGCGCGCCTCGCCCTCATGGAGGACTGGTACGGCAGGCTCTCCGCCCCCGTGAAGCGCCACCTCATCCTCCCCGGCGCCGGCCACCGCTCCATGTACGACCAGCCGGCCGCCTTCGTCGACACCCTCGTGAAGCACGTCCTCCACCCCTGACCCCGCCGCCCGACCACGCGAGCCGTACGGCCACGCGAGCCGCCCGAACGCGCGAGCCGTACGGCCGCCGCGAGCCGCCCGACGACGAATCCCGCCGGCCCACGGAAACCCCCGCGAGCCGTTCCCCCGGGCGGCCGTCCAGCGGGAGCCGTGGGCGGCGTCGGCGGAACCGGCGCCCGCGATGGCGGCGGCGGTGGGTTCGCGGAGGTGGGTTCGCGGAGGCGTGTGGGGGGTCAGACGGCGGCGGGGGGCGCTCTTGAGCAGGCCGGCGAAGCGGACGACGCGCGGGGGGCGCGTCGGGCCGGAAGGTTCGAGACACTGTGTCTTGAACATATACACGGAGTATTGCAAAATCGGTTACGCGAAGCCGCCCACGGAGGAAGGATCGTCATGCTGACATCCGAGGCCCGGGTCCCCACGCCATCCGGCGCCCGCTACGCCAAGCAGCTCTGCGGCCACATGGGCCACCGCGTCAGGACCGAGTGGACGCCGCCCGACGGCGTCATCGAGTTCCCCGACGGGGGTTCCTGCCACCTCACCGCGACGCAGGACGCGCTTCTCCTGACGCTGCGAGCCGACCAGCCGGGCACGCTCGACCGCATGCGAACACTCGTCGCGGTGCACCTGGAACGGTTCGGACGGCGGGACGGCCTCACCGTGGACTGGTCGGAGGCCCGGGTGACGGGGCCGCCGGTAGCCTGACCGCATGCCGAGGCTCTGGAAGGACACCGTGGACGCGCACCGGCAGGCGGTGCGCGACGCCACCCTCGACGCCGTCGCCCATCTGGTGACGGAGGACGGGCTGCTGTCGGTGACCATGTCCCGCGTCGCCGAGCGCGCCGGGATCGGCCGCGCCACGCTCTACAAGTACTTCCCCGACGTCGAGGCCGTCCTCACCGCCTGGCACGCGCGCGAGATGGCGCGCAATCTCGAACGGCTGACCGCCATCGCCGAACGGCCCGGGTCCGCGGCCGAACGGCTCGAAGCCGTGCTCCTGACGTACGCCGGCATCTCCCACGAACACCACCGGGGCGAGCTGGTCGCGCTCCTGCACCGCGGCGACCACGCCCTCCGGGCGCACCGCGAGCTGGCCACCCTGATCGGGGACCTGATCGCGGAGGGCGCCCGCGACGGCGGCCTGCGCGGCGACGTCCCGCCCTCCGAGCTCGCGGCGTACTGCCTGGCCGCGCTCACCGCCGCCACCGAGCTCACCTCGCGGGAGGCGCTCCGCCGGCTCGTCGCGGTCGTCATGTCGGGGCTGAATGGCGGCCCGGCCCCGGCCGATCCCCTGTGACCTGACATCTGGCCGGGGACCCCGGGCATCCGGAGACCCTCCGCGCCGGCGACCCCCTGGAGGAGAGTCATGCGATACCGGCTCCTGGGCAACACCGGGCTGCGCGTTTCCGACCTGTTCCTCGGCGCCATGACCTTCGGCGAGCGGGGGCGGGCGGGCGCGCCGCCCGAGGAGTGCCGCCGGATGCTCGACGTGTACGCCGAGGCGGGCGGCAACGTGGTCGACACCGCGGTCTTCTACCGCGAGGGCGAGAGCGAGAGCATCCTGGGCGAGCTGCTGCACGGCCGGCGCGACCGCTTCGTCGTCTCGACCAAGTACACCCCCTCGCGCGACCCCGGCGACCCCAACGCGGGCGGCAACCACCGCAAGAACCTCATCGCCTCACTGGAGACCAGCCTGCGGCGGCTCCGCACCGACCACATCGACCTCTACTGGGTGGCCCTGTGGGACCGCCACACCCCGGTCGAGGAGACGATGCGGGCGCTCGACGACGCCGTCCGCGCCGGGAAGATCCTCTACGTCGGCGTCTCGAACACGCCCGCCTGGGTGGTCTCCCACGCCAACACCCTCGCGGCCTGGCGCGGGTGGACTCCCTTCGCCGCCCTGCAGGTGCCGTACAACGTGCTGAACCGCGACATCGAGCGGGAACTGCTCCCGATGGCCGAGACCCTGGGCCTGACCGTGGCCGCCTGGAGCCCCCTGGCCGGCGGCCTCCTGTCCGGCAAGTACACCCGCCCCGAGCCCCCCGAGCCGGGCAGCCGCCTGTCCCCCGGCTCCGCCGGCCCCCGGGAGCGGGCCGCCGCGGACGCGGTCCGCGAGGTGGCCGGCGAACTCGGAGCCACCCCAGCCCAGGTCGCCATCGCCTGGACCATGGCCAGATCCCGCTCGGTCCACCCCATCCTCGGCGCCCGGACCGCCACCCAGCTCAAGGAGAACCTGGCCGCGACCGAAGTCACCCTCCCCGCCGACGCGGTCCGCCGCCTCGACGAGGCGATCGCCTTCACCCCCGGCTATCCCACCGACTTCATCACCACCGTGGCCCCCCAGGCCCTGGCCGCCGGGCACCTCCCCGATGCCTGACCGCCGCTTGGCACGGGCCGAGGTGGCGGCCGGGCCGGCGCGGCGGAGCCGTACGGCATGAGCAAGGCCGGCTCGCGGAACGAACTCCGCGGGCCGGCGGGCGGTCTCGGACAGAACGGGGACCCGCGCCGGGGGGCGCTCTTAGGGCCTCATGGGGAGTTTGACCACGGTGACGAAGAATTCGTCGATCTGCCGGATGACGGACAGGAACTGGTCGAGGTCCACGGGCTTGGTGACGTAGGCGTTGGCGTGCAGCTTGTAGCTGCGCAGGATGTCCTCCTCGGCGGCGGAGGTGGTCAGCACGACGACGGGGATGTGCGCCAGCTCGGAATCGGATTTGATCTGCTCCAGCACCTGGCGGCCGTCGTACTTGGGCAGGTTCAGGTCGAGGAGGATCAGATCCGGCGTGGGCGCCTGGGCGTAGTCCCCGCGGCGGTAGAGGAAGTCCAGCGCCTCCAGGCCGTCGCGGACGACGTGCAGGGTGTTGCCGATCTTGTTGTCCTCGAAGGCCTCCCTGGTGATCATCTCGTCGCCGGGGTCGTCCTCGACCAGGAGCACCTCGATGGGGCGGGCCGGGGTGGTCATGCGGGACTTCCTTCCGGGGTCGGGACGTGGGGCTCGCGGGCCTCGTCATCGGGCGCCCCCGCCGGGTCGGGCGGGATCGCGGGCAGGGTGAAGCAGATGCGGGCGCCTTCGGCGCGGTCGGTGTCGAGCCAGATCCGGCCCCCGTAGTACTCGACGATCTTCTTGCACAGCGCCAGGCCGATGCCGGTGCCACCATAGGCATCACGGCTGTGCAGGCGCTGGAAGATGACGAAGACCTTGTCGGAGAACTCGGCCGGGATGCCGATGCCGTTGTCGGTGACGCACAGCCGCCAGGCGCCGTCGGACTCGCGAGCGCATTCGACACGGACCACCGGGAGCCGGTCGGGATGGCGGAACTTGATCGAGTTGCCGATGAGGTTCTGCCACAGCATGATCAGCAGCGTCGGGTCGGCCATCACCTGCGGCAGGTCGTCGGGGACCTCGACGCGGGCCTCCGACTCCTCGATGCTGGGCGCGAGGTTGGACTGCGCGGCCCGCAGCGCCGTGGCCAGGGATACCGGCTCGCTGACGTCGTTGAGGCGGCCGACGCGCGAGAAGGTGAGCAGGTCGTTGATCAGCACCTGCATCCGCTTGGCCCCGTCGACGGCGAAGCCGATGTACTGCCGGGCGCGGTCGTCGAGCTTGTCGGCGTAGCGCTTCTCCAGCATCTGGCAGAACGAGGCGACCTTGCGCAGCGGTTCCTGCAGGTCGTGGGAGGCGACGTAGGCGAACTGCTCCAGCTCGGCGTTCGAGCGGCGCAGCTCGGCCGCGTGGAGGTCCAGGTCGGCGGCCTGCTTGGTCAGGATCTCCCGTGCCTTCTCCGCCTCCGCCAGGGCGTGCACGATGCGCCGGCGCATCGCGTCCACGTCCTCGGCGACCTGGCGGATGTCGGACGGCCCCTGGGCCGGGATCCGGTGGTGGAAGTCTCCCGAGGCGACCTGCCGGGAGGCCGCGCACAGGGCCTGGAGCGGACGGCCGACCGAGCGGTGGAACAGGAGGGCGATCGCCAGGCCGGCGACCAGGAACGCGGCCAGCATCGCGGCGAACGCCCAGTTTCGCTGGGCGCGGATACGGTCGAGCTCGGCCCGGGCGTCCGCCCGTACCTGGTCGATGTGGGCGCTCTGGCCGGCCAGCAGCCCCCGGATCCGGTCGAACGCCTGCTTGCCGCTCTCGGTCCTGGGGGCGTCACCCGGCCTGCCCGCCTGGACGGCCGCGATCGCCGGCTCCGCGTAGCCGCTGCGCCAGGCGGCCGCGGCCTGCCGTACCGCCGCCACGTCGGCGGCCTGGACGGAACGGTCACCCATCAGCGCGAGGACGTTGCCGGACTCGGTCCGTTCGGCGGCCTGCCCGCGGGCGTAGGGCTCGAGGAACTGCCGGTTCCCGGTCAGCAGGTAGCCGCGCACGCCCACTTCCTGGTCGAGCAGCGCGGCCTGCAGGCGGGCCACGGCGGACCGGGCGGGAGAGACGCGGTCCACCAGATCGTTGGAGATGGCCGCCGTCCGGGACAGCAGCGAGCCCCCGACCGCGGCGAACACCAGCACCAGGGCGACCATCCCGGCCAGCAGCAGGTTCACCCGGCCCTGCACGGTGAGTCCACGCCGCCCCGTCGCCGGTTCGCCGCCCGCCCGCGGGGCCGCCGGCTCGTCGACGACAGAGTCCGTCATCACTCCTCGCTCCACTTCAGATGCATCACGGCGACGTCGTCGGTGAGCCCGCCGCCCTCCGCGGTCGCCGCGTCCACCTTGGCCAGCAGCGCGTCGACGAACCGCTCGCCCGACAGGTGCGCGCACTCCCGCGCCAGCGCGACCAGCCCCCGCTCTCCGAGCCGCTGCCGGCCGCCTGCCGACAGCCGGCCCTCGAAGAGCCCGTCCGTGAACAGCACCAGCGCCGCGTCCTGGGGCAGGGCGAGTTCGCTCTGCGGCCACCGCTCGTCCTCGAAGGGCAGTCCCAGCGCCAGTCCCGGGTCCGGCTCGTACAGCTCGACCGTGGCGGGTGTGTGCACCAGCACCCCGGGATGGCCCGCCCGCAGCACCCGCACGGTGTGCCGGTCCGGCGGCAGCTCGATCGTGCACACGGTGGCGAAGATCTCGGGCGAGGACCGCTCGGCCCGCAGGATGCGGTCGAGCTGTTCCATCAGTCTCTGCCGGCTCAGCCCGCTCAGCACCAGCGTCCGCCAGGCGATGCGCAGGCACACGCCCAGCGCCGCCTCGTTCGGGCCGTGCCCGCACACGTCGCCGATGACCGCGTGCACCGTGCCGTCGTCGGCCTCGACGACGTCGAAGAAGTCACCCCCGAGGAGTGAGGACGCCCGTCCGGGACGGGCCCGGGACGCCACCGCCATGGGCGCCTTCGACAGCAGCGGGACCGGCAGCAGGCCCCGCTCCAGGCGGGCGTTCTCCTGGGATCGGATCCGCTCGGCCTGCAACGCGGCCGCGGTCCGCTCGGCCTGCTTGCGGTGTACGGCGTAGCGGATGGCGCGGCCGAAGAGATCGGGCTCGACCTGGCCCTTGATCAGGTAGTCCTGGGCTCCGGCGGCGACGGCGGCCAGCCCCGCCTCCTGCTCGGCCCATCCGGTCAGCACCACCACGGCGGCCTCAGGCGCGGACGACAGCACCTGGTCCAGGGCGGGCAGGCCCTGCGCGTCGGGGAGATGGAGGTCCAGCAGCACGCACTGCGCCGGGAAGTCGCCCACCGCCTTCGTGGCCTCACCGAGCGTGGTCACCCAGCGCAACTCCGTCACCAGGCCGCTGTCGGCCAGCAGCTCCTCCACGAGGAGGGCGTCGCCGGCGTCGTCCTCGACCAGCAGAACCCGCACCGGGGCCGCCCGTTCAGACGGCCGCCGCCTGGAGCCCTGAAGTCCGAGATGCTCCGAGACCGCGTTCACTCCACTACCGTCCGTCGAGGCCGTCGGGTCACCCGCGTCGGCCGCCATCCCTCTCAAGGCGCATTACCAGGCGTGCCGATTGTTTGCTTCCGCACAAGCATAGTAGTGCCATCGATGGAAGAGCCGAACAGAGCTTCGGGTGTAGACCCGCGACGACCGTCACGCCGCGGGCCGCTCCACTCCTCCGGAAGGAACTCGGAGCAGAGTCCCCCTCAGGACGGCCGCGCGGGATCCGCTCCACACCTGGTCCATGGCTGACCAGCGTCAACGAGAACAGGCGGGACTCCGTGAGACTGGAGACCCCGCCCGCTTCTGTGTCGTTCGCCCGGTAAGCGCCGTGTCGGCGCCCACCAGGATCTGGTGCCCCCTGCAAGATTCGAACTTGCGCTCCCGGCTCCGGAGGCCGGTGCTCTATCCCCTGAGCTAAGGGGGCTTGCCGGAATAAAGGTTACCAGGGTGTGGGGGGCGGTTGGGACGCGCGCGGGGGGTGGGGGCGGAAATGTTGGGCGGGGAGGGGGACTTTCCGGGAGAAGTCCGCGGGAGGGGGCGGGGAGGGGTTAGCCTCGCGGCGTGAGCGAGGGACTTGGGCGTGTGCTGGTCGTGGATGACGACGATGTGATTCGGCAGCTCATCGAGGTGAACCTGACTCTGGAGGGGTTCGAGGTCGCCACCGCGGTGGACGGGCAGGACTGCCTGGACAAGGTGGAGACGGTGCGGCCCGACGTGATCACCCTGGATGTGATGATGCCGCGGCTCGACGGGTGGGTGACCGCCACCCGGTTGCGGGATCAGGACGCCACGAGGCACATCAAGGTCGTGTTGATCACCGCCCGCGCCCAGGAGTACGACAAGCGGCGCGGGATGGGCATCGGCGTGGACGCCTACCTGACCAAGCCGTTCGACCCCGCCGAACTCATCCAGGTCGTCCGCGACCTCGCCGGCGCCCCCAGGGATTAGCGGAGGAGCGGGAGGCCGGGGGCGCTTCCCGGGTGCCCGTCCGGGCCCTGGCCCGGCGCCGCCCCCCGTGTGGCCGGCCCGGCCGCTCCCCTTGCGCCGGGCCTTTCCGCTTCTCGTGGGCCGGCCCTTCTCGTGGGCCGGCCCTTCTCGTGGGCCGGCCCTTCTCGTGGGCCGGCCCTTCTCGTGTGCCGGGAGCTTCCGGTTCCGCTTGTACGGCGGGGCGGGCGTGGTCCGCCGTGGGGTCAGGGGCGGGTGACGGTGAAGTCGTCGATCGTGAGGGCGGCCGGGGGGTTGGTGGTCTTGCGGGACAGGTACGTGATGAGGCCGGGCATGCCCGCGGCCTGGAGGGCGGGGGTGGCGTCGGTGGTGGTGGCGTGCCAGGTGGGGGGTTCGGGGGCGTCCGACTGCCAGGCCTTCGCCCGCAGGGTGGTGCTTCCGCCGATGCCGGTGGCGCGGATGCGGACCTTGACCGGGCGTTCGGTGGTCAGGGCGGGGATCTTCTGCCACGGGGTCAGGCGGTGCTCGGTGCCCTTCAGGTCGGTGCGGACCAGTTCGAGCGCCACGTCGCCCTGGGGGTTGAGGGTGAGGAGGACGCGGTACGTCCCGGCGCCGGCGACCTTGCGCGCCACCGCGGACACGTAGAGGTTGGCGTTCACGGCCCTGTCGCGGCTGACCGTGAAGGAGACGTCGCTCTGCCGTTCCCGGACGCCGATCAGGTAGGCGCTGCCGCCCGCTCCGGGGGTGGGCATGGTGATCCGGGCCGCCCCGTCCTTCACGGCGTACGCGACCGGGGCGTTGCCCACCGCCCAGTCGCCGCCCGCGCCCGAGGAGCCGAAGCCCTGCGGCGTCGTGCGCTCGAACGCGTCCTCGGCCACGACCTCGCCCCGCCCGGCCGACGACCCGTCCCCGGCGGGGGATCTCCCGCCTTCCGGAGAGGCGGTCACCGCCGGGCTCGAAGACGCCGGATCCGAAGGGGCCCCGCTCTCCGCACCCTGGGAGGAGGGCGTCGTCAGCGAGGCGCGCCGCCTCTGGTCGCCGTCGTCGGGCCGGTTGATCCAGAGGACCGCCCCGGCCGCGACGGCCAGGGCCGCGCCCGCCGCCACCGCGCCGGCCAGGCCGCGTCTCCGCCGCGGTCCCCCGCCGGATTCGGTACGGCTCGCGCCCACCCCCTCCGTCACCGTCCCCGCCGGGACGACCCCCGACGGCACGGCCGGACCCGCGGGACCCGGCGGGCCCGCCGGACCAGCCGGACCCGGCGGACCCGCCGGACCCGGCGGACCCGCAGGCACGGCCGTACCCCTCGCATCCGCCGTACCGGCCGGGGGGACCGGGCCGCTGGGGGCCGCGTTCCCGGGCGGGTTCCGGGCGAGGGCCCTGCGGGCGGCCTCGAAGGTGGGGTTCGGGGTGGGGCTGGAGGAGTCGATCAGGTGGAGCAGGACCTGCTGGGCCGCGGGGCGGCCGGCCGGGTTCTTCGCCAGCGCGGGGGCGACGACCTCGCGAAGCCGGGGCGGGAGCCGGGTGAGGTCGGGGTGGTGGGTGAGGATCCGGGTGATCACCGCGGGGATGGTGTCGGCGGCGAACGGGGAGCTGCCCGTCGCCGCGAAGACCATGGTGGCGGCCCAGGCGAACATGTCGGACGCCGGCGAGGCCGGGCGGCCGTCCACCTGTTCGGGCGAGAGGTACGCCGGGGTGCCGATCACGCCCTTGGTCAGCGTGCTCGCGTCGGGCTGCCAGGCGATGCCGAAGTCCACCACGCGCGGGCCGTCGGGCCCCAGCAGGACGTTCGCGGGCTTGAAGTCACGGTGGACGACCCCGGCGGAGTGGATGGCGGCCAGGGCGGTGGCCGTGCCGACGACGAGGCGTTCGAGCTCGCCTTCGCGCAGCGGGCCGCGTTCGCGCACGCGGGCCGCCAGCGACGGCCCCTCCACGTACTCGCTGACGACGTACGGCCGGGGGCCCTCCAGCGACGCGGCGACCACGCGGGCGGTGCAGAACGAGGCGACGCTGCGCACCGCTGACAGCTCCCGCGCCAGCCGTTCGCGGGCCTCGTCGTCGCCGCGCAGGAGGACCTTGATCGCGACGGCCTCCCCGTCCGGCCCGTGCGCGAGGTAGACGACCCCCTGGCCGCCCTCGCCGAGCCGTCCCGCCACCGTGTAGTCGCCGAGCCGTCCGGGATCCCCGGGTTCCAGAGGCTGCACCATGCCTCATAACGTACTGATCTTCCCCGGCCCGGGCATCCCGCCGATTCCGTACGCCGGGGGACGCCACCGCCGCACCCGCAAGGACCCGGGACACCGCGCCCGGAGGAACCCTGGACACCGCACCCGGAAGCGCCCGGGACACCGCGCGCCGCACGGACGCCGCCCTCCTCAGAGCCAGCCGCGGTCGGTGGCGATGCGGATGGCCTCGGCGCGGGTGCGGGCGCCGGTCTTGCCGATGGCGGCGGACAGGTGGTTGCGGACGGTGCCCTCCGACAGGTGGAGCTCGCGGGACAGGTCGGCGACCGTGCCCCCGGACACGGCGGCGCGGAGGACCTGGTGCTCCCGGGCGGTCAGCGGGCTGGCGCCGGTGGCGAGGGATTCGGCGGCGAGCTGGGGATCGACGACGCGCAGCCCGGCGTGGACCTTGCGCACGGTCTCCACGAGCTGCTCGGGCGGTATGTCCTTGACGACGAACCCGCTGGCCCCGGCCGCCATCGCGCGCGCGAGGTAGCCGGGGCGCCCGAACGTGGTGAGCATGACGACCCGGCAGCCGGCGTCGCGGAGCTCGGCGGCGGTGGCCAGGCCGTCCTGGCCGGGCATCTGGATGTCCAGGAGCACCACGTCGGGCCGCGTCCGGCGCACCTCCGCCGCGACCTCCTCCCCCGAGCCCACCTCCGCGACGACCTCGATGTCGCGTTCGAGCCCGAGCAGCGCCGCCAGCGCGCCCCGGACGAGCGCCTGGTCGTCGGCGAGCAGGACCCGGATCATGGCGGGCACTCGGCGCGCAGCAGGTACCCCGAGCCGGCGCGCGGTCCCGCCTCGACCGAGCCCCCGGCCGCGCGGAGCCGGTCCGCCAGGCCGCGCAGGCCGTGCCCGAGGCCCGAGGCGCCGCCGCCGGTCCCGTCGTCCTCGATCTCCACCGACGACGCGGTCACGCGTACGGCGCAGCGCGTGGCCGCGCTGTGCTTGATCACGTTGGTCACGCCCTCGCGCACCACGTACGCGAACACGCCCTGCACCCGTTCCGGCAGGTCGGGCAGGGTCCGCGGCAGGTCGGCCCGGATGCCCGCCGCCCGCAGCGCGGCCTCGGCGTCGGCGAGCGCGGCGGGCAGCGAGAGCCGGTTCACGGCGGCGACGGCGGCGCGCACGTCCGCGAGAGCCGTACGGCTCAGCTCCTCGATGTCGCCGACCTCGCGCACCGCCCGGGCGGTCTCGCCCGACTCCAGCAGCCGCCGCGCCAGCCCGGCCTTCACGGTGAGGGTGGTCAGGGTCGCGCCGATGACGTCGTGGAGTTCACGGCCGAGCCGTTCGCGGTCCTCGGTGACGCGGGCCTCGGCGATCTCCTCCTGGGCGTCCTCCAGCAGGAGGTACTCCCGCCAGGCGTGCCGCAGCGGGGCGAGCGTCACCACGATGATGAGCAGGCTGATCAGGCCCCACCCGCCGAGCCCGGCCAGTACGGCGGGCAGCACGAGCGCGGCGCTCACCATCAGCGCGACCGGCCACCACAGCGCCAGCGAGAGCGCCGCCACCGCGTGCGCCAGGTTGCCCGGGCCCAGGCCGTACCCGAACACGAGCGGGACCGCGGCGGCGCAGATCGCCACCGCGAAGGCGGCCCGCCAGGGGTTGGACCGGCGCGCGGCGAAGGGCGCGCCGGCGATGTAGCAGGCGAGGTAGGCCAGCAGGAGAGCCGTCCTGACGCCGCCGCCGGGGGCGGCCGCGGTGAGCGTGGCGGCGAGCTGGTGCCACAGGGGCGCGGCGAAGACCACGGCCACGAGGTACCAGCCCAGGGTCATCTGCCAGGCGGAGCTGAGATCGAGGAACCAGCGGGGCCAGCGGGGGCCGGTGCGGTCCGGGGAGGCGGCGCCGTCGGCGGGCACATGGATCACCATAACCGCCGCCTCCCCGGCGAGGAATACCACCGGTCGCGCCGCTCAGATCCGCGCGGCGTCCCTGCGGTAGAGCGCGGCGACAGCGATCCCCACCACCGCGAACCAGCCGAGCGCGACCGCCGGGCCGGCCAGGCCCGGGAGGCCGTCGGCGAGCTGCCGGCGCGCGTTCTCGGCCACCCAGTAGCTCGGCAGGGCCTTGGCCACCGCCGCCATGAACGGGGGCAGCACCTCGACCGGCACCCACAGGCCGCCGAGCATGGCCATCGGCAGGTACACCGCGACGCCGACCCCCTCGGCGGCGTCGGGCTTGACCGCGAGGCCCAGCGCGAGCCCGATCACCCCGAACGGCAGCGACCCGAGCCACACCGTCACGAGCAGCCCGAGCCACTGCCCGCCGGACAGCGAGACCCCCTTGATCGCCAGACCGGCGAGGAAGACCAGCGCCACCGCGGGGAGCACCAGCGCGAGCGCGACGACCACCTTCGAGGCGACGTACGCCCAGCCGGGCAGCGGGGTGAGCCGGAGCTGGCGGTTCCACCCGGCCAGCCGCTCCTGGCCCACCCGCGTCCCGACGGCGATCGAGACGGACATGGCCGCGAACGCCGCCATGCTGATCATCATGTAGCGGGCCATGTCGAAGCCGCCGGCGTCCTGCCCGCCGAAGACCTCCGACATGACCAGGAAGAACACGACCGGCAGCGCGATCGTGATCAGCAGGAAGGTGGTGTTCCTGGACAGCGTGCGCAGTTCGGTCCAGACCAGCGTCCCCATGTCAGACCCTCTCCCCGGCGTCGTCGGCGGTGAGCACCACGAACGCGTCCTCCAGCGACATCGCCGTCACCGACACGTCGTACGCCGCGGGCCAGGCGGCCAGCAGCGCGCGCAGCGCCGCGTCGGAGTCGGCGCAGTGCAGCTCGGCCCGCTCCCCGCGCGTCTCGGCCGAGCCGACGCCGGGCAGCCGCCGCAGCTCCGCGAGGGCGGCGCCGGGCACGTTCGCCCTGATCGTGCGCCCGTCCACCTTGGCGCAGATCGCCGCCACCGAGCCGTCCGCGATCACCTCGCCGTGCCGCATGAGCACCACCCGGTCGGCGAACTCCTGCGCCTCCGCCAGGTAGTGCGTCGCGAAGATCACCGTCCGCCCGCCGGTGGTGTACTCCCGCATCGCCGCCCAGAAGTCGGCCCGCGCCGCCACGTCCATCGCCACCGTGGGCTCGTCCAGCACCAGCAGGTCGGGGTCGCACACGAGCGCCGCCGCGAACCGCACCCGCTGCTTCTGGCCGCCGGACAGCCCGCCGTACCTGGCCTTGGCGTACTTCTCGACCCCGGCCCTGGCCAGCGCGTCGGCGACGCGGAGCGACCCGGGGTACTGCGCCGCCATGACGCCCACGATCTCCCGCGCGGTCATCTCGCCGAGGAAGCCGCCCGACTGGAGCATGGCGCCCACCAGCCCCTCCGCCGTCGCGCGCCGGGGGGTCCGCCCGAACACCGTCACCTCCCCCGCGTCCGGGGTGGTCAGCCCGAGCAGCATCTCCATCGTGGTCGTCTTGCCCGCCGCGTTGGGGCCGAGCAGCGCCAGCACCTCGCCGGGCGCCACGGTCAGCTCGACCCCGCGCACCGCGCGCACCTCACCGAACGATTTGCGCAGCCCCGAGAGCCGCACCGCCGCACCCGCGGCCACCGGATCATCCATGCCCCGACCTTCCCGCCGCGGCCTCCCCCGCGCCTCGTCCGTCCGTCACCTCCTCCCCATGACGGTTGTCATCCCGTACGGCACGCGAGCCCCGCGGACGCCGTACGGGAGAACGGCGAGCGGGGTGAGCGGCCCGGGTACGGCGGGGCCGGACGCGGCGGGAGCCGTACCCGGGTGAGGGCACGGCTCCCGGCGCGGGAGGAGCGGTCAGACGCCCACGTGGACGGCCTCGGAACCCTCGGCGGCTCCGGCGGCGGCGGGACGGCGCAGGACGGTCAGGCCGACGAGCAGGGCGGCGACGAGGAGTCCGGCGGAGACGGTGAACGCCAGGCGGTACCCCTCGGTCAGCGCGGCGGCCTCGGTGGCGCCGGCGGCCAGCAGGTTCCCGGTGCGGGAGGCGGCCAGCGTGGACAGGACCGCGACGCCGATCGCCATGCCGACCTGCTGGGTGGTGTTGAACAGGCCCGAGGCGAGCCCGGCGTCGCTCTCCTTGGCGCCGGACATGCCCAGCGTGGCCAGCGCGGGCAGGACCAGGCCGCCGCCGGAGATCAGGACCATGACCGGGAGCAGGTGGGTGACGTAGTCGGCGTCCACCGGGATGCGGCTGAGCAGGCCCATCGCGGCGGCGAGGAGGACGAGCCCGGCCACCAGCACGGCGCGGGGGCCGAAGCGGGCGCTGACCCGGGCGGAGACGAACAGCGAGACCGAGCCGATGCCGACGGCGGCGGGGAGCATCGCCAGGCCGGTCTCCAGGGCGCCGTATCCGAGGACCTTCTGCATGTGGAGCGCGGCCAGGATCTGGAAGGCGAACATCCCGGACAGGGTGAGCATCTGGGCGAGGTTGGCGCCGACGACGTTGCGGGAGCGGAAGATCCGCAGCGGCATGAGCGGGGTGCGGGCGGTGGCCTGCCGGACGACGAACCCGGCGAGCAGGGCCAGGGAGACCGCGCCGAGGCCGAGGGTGTGGGCGGCGAGCCAGCCGTGCTCCTCCACCTTGACCACGGTGTAGATGCCCAGCATGAGGCCGGAGGTGACCAGGACCGCGCCGACGACGTCCGCGCCCGCGGCCAGGCCGATGCCGCGGTCGGCGGGCAGGGCCACCAGGGCGAGCGCGACGGTGGCCAGGCCGATCGGCACGTTGATCAGGAAGATCCATTCCCAGCTCAGGGCGTCGGTGAGCACTCCGCCGAGGACCTGGCCGATGGACGCGCCGGCCGCGCCGGTGAAGCTGAAGATCCCGATCGCCTTGCCGCGCTCGCGGGGCTCGGTGAACAGCGTGACCAGGATGCCCAGGACGACCGCGGAGGCCATGGCGCTGCCGACCCCCTGGAGGAACCGCGCGGCGATCAGCATGCCGGGGCTGACCGCCAGGCCGGCCAGCACGGAGGCGGCGGTGAAGACCACGTTCCCGGCCAGGAACATGGCCCGGCGGCCGATCAGGTCCCCGAGGCGGCCCGCGAGCAGCAGCAGCCCGCCGAACGCGATCAGGTACGCGTTGAGGATCCAGCTCAGCCCGGCGGGCGAGAAGCCCAGGTCGTGCTGGATGGCCGGCAGGGCCACGGTCACGATGCTGCCGTCCAGGATCGTCATGAGCCCGGCGGCGGACAGGACCCCGAGGGCGGTCCAGCGCGAGGTGCGCAGATCAGACATGGTCTCTCCCGTTTCGCGAAGTCGACGAGAGAGACCATAACAGATAGTTCCGTTATAGACGATATTTATCGGACCTACTTTGTGCGCTCCCGGGCCCGCCGCACCTGGCGCTCCCCTTCGACGGGCGTCGCCAGGTGGCCGCTGACCAGCCGGTTCAGCGCCCGGACGAGCACCTCCCGCTCGTCCTCGGGCAACGTCGCCAGGGCGTCCCTGTGCACCCCGTCCACCACCTCCTGGCTCCGCCGCGCGATCTCCGCGCCCGCCTCGGTGACGGCGATGATCCGCGCCCGCCGGTCCTTGCTCGACGGCCGGCGCTCGGCGTACCCCGCCTCCTCCAGCGCGTCCACGGTCACCACCATCGTGGTCTTGTCCATGTCCCCGATCTCGGCGAGCTGGATCTGCGTCCGCTCCTCCTCCAGCGCGTGCACCAGCACGCAGTGCATCCGCGGCGTCAGCCCGATCTCCGCCAGCGCGGCGGTCATCCGCGATCTCAGCACCCGGCTCGTGTGGTCGAGCAGGAACGACAGATCGGTCTCGGTGCGCGCGGGCGCCATGGCAGTCATGACCTCAGGTTACCCAAAACCGTCCCGCGCCGGATTATCCGCGACCATCCCTATCTCCCCCGCGCGGCCGTACGACCTCGTCACTCGGCCGGGGCGGCGGTCGGGGATGGGTAAAGGTTCGGCCCGGAGCGGGCTGGGGCGGGTGGGCGGGGAGCGCGGAGCGGGCAGGACTCGGCGGAGATCGTGGGAAGGAGTCCGGGGTGACGCGTGGGCGCGGGGCCGGGGAGGGCGCGGGGGTTCCGGCCCGCTCCCGGGGGCGCGGCCGCAAGGGTTCGGTGCTGGTCCCGTGGCTGTCGTCCACGGACCACAAGGTGATCGGGTACATGTACCTGATCACCGCGTTCGCGTTCTTCCTCGCCGCGGGCGTGATGGCGCTGGTGATCCGGGCCGAGCTGTTCGAGCCGGGGCTGCAGTTCACCACGAACGAGCAGTACAACCAGATGTTCACCATGCACGGCACGATCATGCTGCTGCTGTTCGCGACGCCGCTGTTCATCGGGTTCGCGAACGTGATCGTGCCGCTGCAGATCGGGGCGCCCGACGTGGCCTTCCCCCGGATGAACATGCTGAGCTACTACCTGTTCCTGTTCGGCGGGCTGATCGTGATGGCCGGCTTCCTCACGCCGGGCGGGGCCGCCAGCTTCGGGTGGTTCGCCTACACGCCGCTCTCGGACGGGATCGCCTCCCCCGGCCCGGGCGGCGACCTGTGGGTGATGGGGCTGGTGCTGTCCGGGCTGGGGACGATCCTGGGCTCGGTCAACTTCATCGCGACCATCGTGTGCATGCGCGCGCCCGGAATGACGATGTTCCGGATGCCCATCTTCACCTGGAACACCCTGCTCACGGCGGCGCTGGTGCTCATGGCCTTCCCGGTGCTGACGGGCGCGCTGCTGGCGCTGGGGCTCGACCGCAAGCTCGGGAGCCACTTCTTCGACGCCGAGACCGGCGGGGCCATGCTGTGGCAGCACCTGTTCTGGTTCTTCGGCCACCCGGAGGTCTACATCGTGGCGCTGCCCTTCTTCGGCATCGTCACCGAGATCATCCCGGTCTTCAGCCGCAAGCCGATCTTCGGGTACACCGGCCTGGTCGGCGCCACGATCGTGATCGCCGGCCTGTCCATGACCGTGTGGGCCCACCACATGTTCGGGACCGGGCAGGTGCTGCTGCCGTTCTTCTCCTTCATGTCGTTCCTGATCGCCGTGCCCACCGGGGTGAAGTTCTTCAACTGGGTCGGCACGATGTGGCAGGGTCAGCTCACGTTCGCGACGCCGATGCTGTTCGCCGTGGGGTTCCTGGTGACGTTCCTGTTCGGCGGGCTCACCGGGGTCCTGCTGGCCTCGCCGCCGCTGGACTTCCACGTCACCGACAGCTACTTCGTGGTCGCCCACTTCCACTACGTGCTGTTCGGCACCGTGGTGTTCGCGATGTTCGGCGGCTTCTACTTCTGGTGGCCCAAGTTCACCGGCACCATGTTCCACGACGGACTGGGCAAGCTGCACTTCTGGATGCTGTTCTTCGGCTTCCACGTGGGCTTCCTGGTCCAGCACTGGCTCGGCGCCGCCGGGATGCCCCGCCGCTACTCCGACTACGCCCCCGCCGACGGGTTCACCCTGCTCAACCAGATCTCCTCGGCGGGCGTCCTGCTCCTCGCCCTGTCCACGCTGGTCTTCCTCTACAACGTCTGGCGCACCGCCCGCCGGGGCGACCGCGTCACCGTGGACGACCCCTGGGGCTTCGGCAACTCCCTGGAATGGGCCACCTCCTGCCCGCCGCCGCGCCACAACTTCACGCGCCTGCCCCCCATCCGCTCCGAGCGCCCCGCCTTCGACCTCCACTACGGGCACCTGGTCCAGAACCAGCTCCCGGTCAAGCGCGGCTCCACCGTCACGCCCCCTCCCTAGGACCCGTCCCGTCTCCCTAGGACCCGTCCCGTCTCCCCCGTCCGTACGGCCTGAGCCCGCGCCCGGCCCGACCCGGGCGCGGCCCGGGCGCGGCCGTACGGCCCGAGCGGGGCCGGAGCCGGGGGCCTCGCCGTACGGCGGAGACCTCGCGGGGCGGTCAGTAGCGGAGCGGGAAGGAACCGGTGCTCGCGCCGCCCGCGGGCGAGATCGCGGTGAGGCGGGCCCAGGGCCGGTCGGGGTCGATCCCGTCGGGGACGACGGGGGCCCAGGCCGACTGGAACGCGGCGGGGTACGGGCGGCCGGACGGCGGCGCGGACACGGCGAGCGGCGCGCTCACCGCCTGCGGCGCGTCGTCGCCGGGGCGGAGGTGGGTGAGGCGCAGGGTCGCGCCGGCCAGGTTGTAGCCCTGGACCTCGACGCCGGGACGGCCGCCGCGCGACCGTTCGGCGGCCGAGACGATGATCGGCCGGTCCCAGGCGGCGGCGAGCTCGGCGTGCAGCGGCGGGGAGCCGTCCTCGGAGCGGCAGCGGAGGAAGGGGTCCCAGGCGTACCCCACCACCTTCTCCACGTGCGGCCCGGCGACCATGAGCTGCCGGTCCACCCGTTCTCCGGTGGTGCGGGCGCGGGGCGGGGCGCCGCACTCGCCGGGCAGCGCGGTGGGCTCCATGGCCTCCAGGTTCATCCACAGCTCCACCCCGTCCAGGGCGTCCCTGGCCCGGCCCGCGGCGCGGTAGTAGTCCCGGATCGACCCGAAGTACGCCTCCTCGTTGGACACCTCCCCCACGACCGGCGCGACCCGCGGGTCCACGCGCTCGCCCGCCTCATCGGGCAGGTAGAGGCCGACCTTGCCGACGCCGCGCCCGTCCTGCGGCGCGATCGCCATGGGCGACCCCGCGCGGGTGGCGGCGATGTCCGCGAAGCCCGCCCCGGCCTCGCCCGGCGGGAAGCCCCGGTCCCTGCGCGCGTCCCAGTACGGGCTGACCAGGATCTTCCGCCCGGGCAGGGCCGATCCGACGACGGCGTGCTGGGCCCGGTAGAGGGTGATCACCGGGTCGGTGTCGCGCTTGCCCTTCAGGGTCGTCTCGAACGACTGGTAGACCCCGGCCAGCGCGGGCGAGTCGCCGTACCGGCTCCGGTAGTCGGCGAGCACGCGGGCGGTGAAGGCGCTCAGGGTGCGGGTGTGCGCGAGGTCGGGCTCCCAGGGCCGTTCGGCCAGCGTGGGCGCGGCGGGCAGGCCGGGGAAGACGCTCATGCCGTACGCCGCGGCCTCCTCGATCAGGTGCTCGGTGCCAGCGCCGTTCGACCAGACGATGACCAGGTCGTACGCCGTGCCGGAGCAGCCGCCGCCCGCGGGGATGAGCAGTCGGTGGTAGACGCGGCCGGCGTTCTCGACCCGCCGGTCCAGGCCCGGGCAGCGGCGCAGCGCCGGGCCGAAGTCCTCGCGCGCCTGGACGACGAAGACGTTCCTGATCGGCTTCCCCCCGGCGGCCTCCCGCGCGGCCCGGTGGCAGGTCCGCGTCCCCTCCACGCAGCCGGCGTACTCGGGATCGACCGCGCCGTCCTTGAGCGGGCGGCCCCGGGAGTCCACCTCGCGGGGCGACAGGCGGGGCCCGAACGTGATCAGCGTGTCGCCGCCGATCTTGTGGATCGCCTCCACGGCCTCCCGCGTCTCGCACAGGTCGGAGCGGGGGAAGAGCCAGTACCCGGTGATCGGGTACGGCGTGGCCACCCGGGTGTCGCGCGCCGGGCAGGGATCGGCCGCGCTCTCCGGCTCCGCGGAACGCTCCACCAGAGGGGCGGCGGAACGCTCCACCTCCGGGAGGTCCGGCTCTCCCGCGGCCGCAGGGGTGCCCGCCGCCTGCGGCGACACGACCTGCGGGGCCTGGGTCCTCAGCGCGGTCACGGTCCCGTCCGCCGGGGCGCCGCACGCGGGCAGGGTGAGACCCAGCGCGGCGGCGACGACGGTGATCCGGAGGAACCTGCTCGCACGACGCCGCGTGTCCATCGCCCTCCCCGCACAGAACAGGACGTTTCCCCCAACTTGAACACCGGAAGATCCCCCTGTCTCCTGTCCTGCCCGCGACGCCTTCCTTCCCGTCCCGCCCGCCCCGGCCTTCCGCCGCCCCCGCCGCGAGGCCCGGGGCGTACGGCTTGCGCGCGGGCCGTACGGCGGGGCGCGTGAGGGCGGGCGCGGGCGGGGTAGGGCGAGGGGGGTTCCGCGGCGGGCGGTGAGGAGTCCGCGGCGGGCGGCGACGAGGAGGAGGGTCGAGATGGTGTCGGACGTGGCGGCGTCGGCGTTCGGGGAGGCGGCGCGGGAGCGGCACGACAGGCCGCTGCACCTGCGCGGGCGCACGTACCGGGCGCGGCTGAAGGTGACCGGGATGACGGACGTGCCCGAGGAGACCGGGCTGCTGGGCCGGGCCGGGGAGCACGACGCGGTCGCGCGGATCTCCAAGGCCGTGACGGGGGAGGGCCTGCCCGACGTCCTCGGCGTCGCGCTGCGCGTGCCGTACGGCGGCGCGACGCTGGACCTGCTGTTCGCGACCACCGGGTGGTCCCCGGTCGCACGGCACGTGCTGGTGCCGCGGTCCTCGTTCCTCGGCGGGCTCTACACCACGCTCCTGCCGTACAAGATCGGCGGGGCGACGCGCGCGATCGGGCTGCTGCCGTCGCCGCGCTGGCACCTGCCCGCGCGGCTCGACCTGCTCGACGACGCCGTGCGCACCGCGCCTCTGACGTTCGCCCTGGTCACGGCTCCACTCCTGGGCCGCTGGGAGCCGTGCGGGCTGCTGCGGGTGATCGAGCCGATGGCCGAGGAGGTCCCGGCGTTCGACCCGGAGACGAACCGGCTGCCCGACATCCACCCCACCGGGCCGTTCCAGACGTTCCGGAGCAAGGCGTACCGGTCGTCGCGGGAGAACCGCGGCGAGCCGACGACTGGTACGTAACCGGAGCGACAGGAGGGTTACGCCGGAAGGTGCATTCCGGACTTCCTGACCGGCGGTTAGCTTCGTATTCAGATAGGAAGCTTTCCTATTAGTGCGCTCCGCCCCCACCCGAGGAGCATGCCCATGCCGACCAGGACCGGCCTCGCGATCGCCGGGGCCATCGCCGTGCTGGCCCCCGTGGCCGTCGCCCTCCCCGCCCACTCGCACGGCTACACCACCAACCCGCCCAGCCGCAGTTCGCGCTGCGCCACGGGAGAGGTCGCCAACTGCGGCCCGATCCAGTGGGAGCCGCAGAGCGTCGAGGGCCCGAAGGGCTTCCCCGCGGCCGGCCCCCGCGACGGCACGATCTGCGCCGCAGGCGACCGGCGCTGGGCCCCGCTCGACGACCCGCGCGGCGGCACGTGGCCGGCCGCGCGCATGACCAGCGGCGTCGTCTCCAGTTTCAGCTGGCGGTTCACCGCCCCGCACGCCACCACGTCGTTCCGCTACTTCATCACGCGCAACGGCTGGAATCCCGCGCAGCCGCTGACCCGGGCCGCCCTGGAGCCCGCGCCGTTCCTCACCAGGGCCTACAACGGCACGCGCCCCGGCTCCACCGCCACCCACCAGGGCACGATCCCGGCCGGCAAGACGGGCCGCCACCTGATCCTCGCCGTCTGGGACATCGCGGACACCTCGAACGCCTTCTACTCCTGCGCCGACGTCCAGCTCGGCTGACTGCGCAGGTAGGCGAGCACCGCCAGGACCCGGCGGTGGACGTCCTCGGCGGGCGGCAGGTCGAGCTTGGCGAAGACCGCGCCGACGTGCTTGCCCACCGTCGTCTCGGTGAGGACGAGCCGCCGGGCGATGGCGGAGTTGGAGTGGCCCTCGGCGATGAGCGCGAGCACCTCGCGCTCGCGCGGGGACAGCCGTTCGAGCGGGTCGCGGCGGCGGCGCAGGAGCTGCCCGACGACCTTCGGATCGATCACCGTGCCACCCGCCACGACCCGCCGCAGCGTGTCGGCGAACTCGGCCACGTCCACGATCCGGTCCTTGAGCAGGTAGCCCACCCGCCGCCCGTCACCCGAGTCGAGCAGGTCGGCCGCGTAGCTCAGCTCGACGTACTGGCTGAGCGCGACCACGGCCAGGCCCGGCCGCTCCTTCCGCAGCGCCGCGGCCACGCGCAGCCCCTCGTCGGTGAATCCCGGGGGCATGCGGATGTCGGTGACCACGAGGTCGGGGTCGTGCGCGGCGACCGCCTCGCGCAGCCCGCCGGCGTCCCCCGCGGTGGCGGCGACCTCGAAGCCGAACCGGTCCAGCAGCCCGGCCAGCCCCTCGCGCAGCAGCACGCCGTCCTCGGCCAGCACTACTCGGACGGGCACGGCAGCTCCACACGCACGACGGTCGGCCCTCCGGCCGGACTGGACAGGAACATTCTGCCGTCCACCACGGCGACCCGGTCCGCCAGCCCGGTCAGCCCGCTCCCCCGCCCCGGCTCGGCCCCGCCGCGGCCGTCGTCGGTCACCTCCACGACCAGGATCCCCCGCGCGAGCCGCGCCGTGATCAGCACGGCCCGCGCGCCGCTGTGCTTGACCGCGTTGTTCAGCGCCTCGGCCACCGCGAAGTACGCCGCCGACTCCACCCCTGCCGGGGGCCGTACGGCCAGGTCGGCGCGGACGGTGACGGGCAGCGGGCAGCGGTCGCCCAGCTCCTCCAGCGCGGCGGCCAGGCCCCGGTCGGTCAGCACGCGGGGGTGGATGCCCCGCACGAGCTCGCGCAGCTCGGCCATGAGGAGCTTGGCCTCCTCGTGCGCCTCGGCCACGGTCCGCCCCGCCTCGGAGCCGGCGTCCAGCGCGTGCCGGGCGAGGCCCAGCCGCAGGCTGAGCGACAGGAGCCGCTGCTGCGCCCCGTCGTGCAGGTCGCGCTCGATGCGCCGCCGCTCGGCCTCGAACGCGTCCACCAGCCGCGCCCGCGACCGCGCCACCTCCACCAGCTCGGCGCGCAGCCTCCCCCCGGGGCCCAGCAGCGTGCGCGCCAGCGCCCCCTGCGCCCCCGCCGCCAGCCCGAGCAGGTACGGCACGGCCGCCAGCAGCACCACCCCGAGCACGGCGTACGGCACGGCCTGCCCGCGCCCGGAGACCTCGGCGAAGCCCAGCGCGAGGCGTTCGCCGTCGCCGTACGACAGGAAGGGGCTCACGAGGAGGCCGGCCACCGTGAGCAGGAACGTCAGCAGCGCCAGGCCGGCCGGCGCGACCACGGTGACCAGCAGCAGGAGGTACGCCAGGGCGCGCCAGGCGGCCCCGTCGGCGTAGCGGGCGCGCGCCCAGGCGGCGAGCCCGGGGGCGGCGGGGGCGCGGAACGCGGGGCCGAGCGGACGGGAGTCCACCAGGCGCAGCCGCAGCCGCTCCAGCCGCGCGAGGGCCGGCGCGAGCGGCGGGGCGGCCACCGCGGGCAGCGCCGCGCCCAGCACGGCCAGGGCCACGCGCTCCCCGATCCCGGGCCCGGCCGACGGAACGAACGCCCACACCGCGGCCGCCGGGGCCAGCAGGAGCACCGCGCCCGCCATCGGGATCCCCGTCGTCAGGAGGTACGCCAGCGCCCGCCAGGGCCACCCGGTGACGGCGTACGCCCGCCGGGCCATCGCCGCCAGCACGGTCCGCGCGGGCCCGGCCTCCTCCCCGGGACGCGCGCGCCCCGCCGTACCGGGTCCGGGTGCGGGTGCGGGTGCAAGCGCGGGCGCGTCGCGGGAGTCCGGGGCGGACGGGTCCGGGGCCGCGGGGTCGGCGGTGGAGGGATCGGTGATGGAGGGATCGGTGATGGAGGGGTCGGCGGTGGACACCCCGTCCACGGTAGTCGCGGAGGACGGCGGGCTCCGAAAGGGCGCTGGTGGGGTTAACCCCACCTCCGATCTGGGGTTCCGGGGTGATGCGCCGGGGCGGGCGCGACCGGTGGGATCGGTCCATGACGTACGGCAACGCGGTGGAGCTGCACGAGGTGAGCAGGGAGTACGGGCTGGGCGTGCGCGCGCTGGACGGGGTCAGCGCCGTGTTCCCCGCCGGGACGTGGACGGCGGTCATGGGCCCCTCGGGGTCGGGCAAGTCCACCCTGCTGCACTGCGCCGCGGGGCTGGAGCAGGTCACCCGGGGCCGGGTGCTGCTGGCCGGGCGCGACATCACGGCCGCCCCGGACGCGGCGCTGACCGCGATGCGGCGCAGGTCGGTCGGGTTCGTGTTCCAGAGCTTCAACCTGATCGGCTCGCTCACGGCCGAGCAGAACGTGGCGCTGCCGCTGAAGCTGTCGGGGGTGCGGGTGCCGCGCCGGGACGTGCACGCGGCGCTGGCCCGGGTGGGCCTGGGCGACCGGGTCCGGCACCGGCCGCGCGAGCTGTCGGGCGGGCAGCAGCAGCGGGTGGCGATCGCCCGCGCGATGATCATGTCGCCCGCGGTGCTGTTCGCCGACGAGCCGACCGGGGCGCTGGACTCGGCCTCGGCGAGGACCGTGCTCGGGCTGATGCGCGAGATGGCGGACGCGGGCCAGACGATCGTGATGGTCACGCACGACCCGGCCGCCGCGGCGCGCGCGGACGCGGTGGTGTTCCTGGCGGACGGCCGGATCGTGGACCGGCTGGTCCGCCCGACGGCGACCCGGGTGGCCGACCGGCTCGTGAGGCTGGAGGGCTGAGCCGTGCTGTGGATGTCGCTGAGCACGCTCGCCGAGCGGTGGCGGCTGTTCGCCGGGGCGATCCTGTCGGTGGCGCTCGGCGTGGCCCTGGTGCAGTCGGCGATCCAGGTCCTGGTGGCGACCGGGGAGCCGGAGGTCCCCGCGGGGGTGTCCGGGCGCGAGGCCGAGGCGATCCGCGAGGGGTACGCCGGGGCGGCGACGCTGCTGGGCATGACCGTGATGCTGGCGTGGTTCCTCGCGGTGTTCGTCGTGGCCTCGACGTTCGCCTTCACGGTCGCGCAGCGCCGCCGGGAGCTGGCGCTGTTCCGGCTGGTCGGCGCGGGCCGCGGCCGGGTCGTGCGGCTGCTGCTGGCCGAGGGGCTGCTGCTGGGCGCGGCCGGCTCGGCGCTGGGCGTGCCGCTCGGGATCCCGGCGGCGTGGGCGCAGGCCCGGCTGCTGGTCGCGCTGGGGATGCTGCCGGACGACTTCGCGGCCCCGTTCTCCGGGGCGGCCGTCGCCGTCGCCGCGCCCGTCGGCGTCGGGGTGGCGCTGCTCGGGGTGCTCTCCGCCGCCGTGCGCGCCGCCCGGGTGCGCCCGCTGGAGGCGCTGCGCGACACGGGCGGCGCGGCCCGGGTGATGACGGCCACGCGGTGGGTCTGCGGCCTCGGGTCGCTGGCCCTGACGGTGTGGATGGTGGTGGCCGCCCAGTCGGCCGACGTGCTCGGCGCGGTCATGGTGGCGCTGGTGGTGTCGATGACCGGCGCGGTCGCGCTGAGCGCGCTCAGCCCGCTGGCGGTGCCGCTCACCGGCCGGGCGCTCGGCGCGCTCCTCGGCGGCGGCCCGCTCGGGGAGCTGGCCCGGGCCAACCTGGCCGACGGCGTACGGCGCGGCGCCTCGGTCGCGGCGCCGCTGATCGTGCTGGTGTCGCTGGTGATCGGGCTGACGGGCACGCTGCAGTCGCTCGCGCTGTTCGTCGGGGAGGACCTGAAGCGCGTCGTGCGCGGGGACCTGGTGGTGGCCTCCTCCGGGGCGGCGGCGGACCGCATCGCCGCGATCCCCGGCGTGGAGACGGTGTCCGCCCAGTTCACGGTGCCCGTGTCGGTGACGGCGACGCTGCGCGAGGAGGGGCGCAAGCGGCGGGCGACCTACCACGCGGGGGTCGTGGCGGTGGACCCGGCGGCCTACGCGCGCACGCACCGGCTGAAGGCGCGGGGCGGGCTGGACCGGCTGCGCGGGAACACCGTCGCGGTCGGGCCGGGGCTGGACGGGGAGGGCATCCGCCTCGGTTCCACGGTGACCGCGCGCGTCGCCGGGGAGCGCCGGACCCTCAAGGTCGTCGCCGCGCTGCCCGCCACCATGGAGAACTACGCGGAGAGGTTCCTGCTCCCCCGCGAGATCGTGCCCGCGGGCGTGCTCGCGAAGGCGGAGGCCGAGAGCGTGGTGGTCGTCGCGGACGGGACCGACCCCGGGGAGGTCGCCGAGCGCGTCCGCGCGGCGGGGATCGGCACCGCGCGGACGGTCGCGCGGTGGGCCGAGGACCGGTCGGAGGAGCAGCAGCGCGGGAACGTGGGCATCCTGGCCGCGCTGATGGGCCTGGCGGCGGTGTACGCCCTGGTCGCGGTGGTCAACGCGGTGGTCATCGCCACCTCCGAGCGGCGTGTGGAGTTCGCGAACGCGCGCGTGACCGGCCTGTCCAGGCCCCAGGTGGTCCGGGCGGCGGTGATCGAGACCTGGGCGGTGACCACGATCGGCCTGCTGCTCGGCTGCCTGGTCGCGGCCGGGGCGCTCGCCGGGATCCGCGCCTCCGCGATCGCCGCCGTCGGCCGGCCCCTGCTCGCCGTGCCGTGGGGCCTGCTGCTCGCCCTGGCCGCGGGCGCCTACGCGGTGAGCGGCGCCGCGAGCGCCTGGTCCGCCTGGTCCGCGACCCGGATCCCGCCGGTGCGGCTCATCGCCGCCCGCGAGTGACCGCAGCGGGGCGGGGTCAGGGGAGCGGGGGGACGTCGGGACGGGCCTGGCCCGCGGCGTACGACTCGGTGAACGCGGCCTCGCCGAGGGCGGCGCGGGCGCGTCCGGCGATTCGGTCGACGTCGGCGCGCTCGGCCTCGGGGAGGGGGGCTCCGGCCGACGTGCGCAGGGTGGCGGCGGCCCCGAGCAGGCGGGCCGCGTGCGCGTGGTCGCCGGTCAGGGTGTGCGCGCCCGCCAGCCCCTCCAGCGCGAGCGCCAGCGCCCGGGGGTCCCCGGTGCCCCTGGCCACGGCGTGCCCCTCGCGGTGCAGCTCCAGCGCCCGCTCGGCGTCGCCGCGCAGCTCCGCGACGAATCCCAGCTCGGCCAGCGCGAGCGCGCGCCCGTTGGACGCCTCCAGCCGGTCCATCCAGCCGAGCCACTTGCGCAGCCGCGTCTCGGCCTCGTCCAGCCGCCCGGCCCGCCGGGCCCCGAGGGCGAGCCCGGTCTCGGCGAACTCCTCCGCCGGGCGGCTCGCCTGCTCCTTCGCGAGCGCGCGGGCGCGTTCGTGCAGCTCGTAGGCCCGGTCGTGGTCACCGGTGAGCAGCGCCAGCCGGCCCAGCCCCGACAGCCGCCAGGACACCTCCGTCCACAGCCCCAGGTCCTCGGCCATCCGCAGGCCCTCGGCGCGCAGCTCGGCCGCGCGGTCGTAGTCGCCGGCGACCTCGGCGGCCACCGCCAGGTTCTCGCCCGCCCGGAGCCGCCCCCAGCGGTCCCCGATCTCCCGGAACAGCCGGAGGCTCTCCTCGGCGTTCCGCACCAGCGCCGCGAGGTCGCCGCGCGCCAGCGCCCGCGTCGCCCGCGCCCCGAGCGCCGCCGCGACGCCCCACCGGTCCCCGGCCGCCCGGAATCCGTCGAGCGCCCGCTCCACCAGCCGGTCCGTGTCCGCCGGGTCCCCGATCCCGCGCCGCGCGAACGCCACGAACCACTCCGCCCGGGCGCGGCCGGGCGCGTCGTCCACGTCCTCGAAGAGCGCCAGCGCCGCCCCGGCCCGCCGTACCGGCTCCTCGTCGTCCCCGGCCAGCAGCGCGAACCCGGCCAGCCACGCCGCCACCCGCGCGTAGGCCGCCCGGTCCTCCGCCGGTACGGCCTGAACCCCCGGTACGGCCTGAGCCCCGGGCGCGGGAGGCGCACCGGGCGCGGGGTGCGGTCCAGGTGCAGGAGGCGCACCGGGCGCGGGGTGCGTTCCAGGCGCGGGAGGCGCTCCGGGGGTCGCGGAGGCGAGGGCGGCGGCGAGGGAGCGGCGGGCCTCGGTGAGGCGGCCGCGCAGGAACCAGTACCAGGCCAGCGCGTCCACGAGCCGCAGCGCGAGACCGGGCCCGGCGTGCGCGAGCGCGGTGCGCAGGTTGGCGGTCTCGGCGTCCAGCCGTTCCAGCCACCGCCGCTGATCGGGGCCGCGCAGCCCGGGCGCGGCGAGTTCGGCCAGCTCCAGGTAGTGCCGGACGTGCCGCAGGCGCACGGCGGCGGCCTCCCCCGACTCGGCCAGCCGCTCGGCGGCGTACGCGCCGACGGACTCCAGCAGGCGGTACCGCCCCGCCGGGGTCACCGCGACGAGCGACCGGTCCACCAGCCGCGCGAGCAGCCCGGCGACCTCCTCCGCCGCCACCTCTCCCCCGGCGCAGACGCTCTCGGCGGCCTCCAGGTCCCAGCCCTCCGCGTGCGCGGACAGCCGCCGCAGCACCACGCGCTCCGCGCCGGAGAGCAGGTCCCAGCTCCAGTCGATCACGGCGCGCAGCGTGCGCTGCCGGGCGGGCACCCCGCGCCGGCCCGAGTCCAGCACCCGGAACCGTCCCTCGTCCCCCAGCCGCCGGGCCAGCTCGTGCACGCCCAGCCCGCGCACGCGTGTTGCGGCCAGCTCCAGGGCCAGCGGGATGCCGTCGAGCCTGGCGCAGACGGCCGCGACGGCCGCGGCGTTCTCCTCGTCCAGCCGGAACCCCGGCGCGGCCGCCGCGACCCGGTCGAGGAACAGCCGCGCCGCGCCGGCCCGCCGTACCGCCTCCACCCCGGCGGACTCCGGCACGTCCAGCGGCTCGACCGGCCACAGCGCCTCCCCGGGGACGCCCAGCGGCTCGCGGCTGGTGGCGAGCACCGACATCCGGGGGCAGGCGGCGGCGACGCGCACGACCAGCTCGGCGGCCCGCTCGATCACGTGCTCGCAGTTGTCGAGCACGAGCACGCCCCGGACTCCGCGCAGCGCGGCGACGACCCGGTCGTCCACGGGCATCGCCCCGTCGTCGGGGACCCCCAGCCCCGCGAGCACCTCCTCGCCGGGGTCCCCAGGGCCGCCCAGCTCCACGACCAGGACGCGCCCGCCCAGCCCGGCGGCCACCTCCAGCGCCAGCCGCGTCTTCCCCACCCCGCCGGGCCCGACCAGCGTCACCACGCGCGCGGAGCCCAGCGCCTCCCGCACCCCGGAAAGGTCGTCCTCGCGCCCCACCAGGGCGTTCACCGGCACCGGCACACCCGGGTACGGCACGGCGGCGGGCGCGGCCTCCTCGCCGCCCGCGAGCGAGGACCCGGGCCCGCCGTACGGCCCGCCGTCCCCGGTCTCACCGATCTCCCGCGGCGGGCCGGCCGGCGTCCCGGAGGCGGCCACCTCGCCGGGCGGCCCGGCCGCCGCGCCGTCTCCGGGGGGAACGGAGATCGCGGACCGCGGGGGCGGGACGAGGGAGGGGTCGTGGCGGAGGATCGCCTCGTGGAGGGACCGGAGGGAGGGCGACGGGTCGAGGCCGAGGTCGTCGGCCAGGCGCGTGCGCAGGGCGTGGTACGCCGTCAGGGCCTCGTGCTGGCGGCCCGCGCGGTACAGCGCGAGGATGTGGAGGGCGTGGAGGCGTTCGCGCAGCGGGTGGGCGCTCACCAGGTCGGCCAGGTCGGCGGTGACCCGCAGGTGGTCGCCCAGGTCCAGGCGGGCCTCGGCGAGATCTTCGAGCGCCGCAAGGCGGAGCTCTTCAAGCCGGTGGATCTCGGGGCGGGCGAAGTCCTCGTCGGCGAAGTCGGCGTACGCCGTACCCCTCCACAGGCCCAGGGCCTCGGTGAGCAGGGCGGCGCGGTCGGCCGGGTCGCCGGCGGCGCGGGCCCGGTCCCCCAGTTCGGTGAAGCGGTCGGCGTCGGTCCCGGCCCGCAGCAGGTATCCGGCCGGGCCGCGCACGACGAGGTCGCGGGCGCCGGGTTCGGCCAGGTCGAGGGCGCGGCGGAGCTGCCAGACGCGCGTCTGCACGGCGGCGGCGGGGTCGGCCGGGGGACGCCCTCCCCACAGGTCGTCGGCCAGGCGGTCGGGACTGACCGGATGGCCCCGGTGGACGAGGAGGTCGGCGAGCAGCGCCCGGACCTTGGTCTCCGGGACGCGGACGGGTCTCCCCTCCTCCGTCCACCCCTCGAGCGGGCCCAGCACCCCGAAACGCATGGACACACGCTATCTATAGACGACCTTGAGTGAATCCGGAGTGACCCGCCGCAGCCTGGACCTACGTCAACGAACCACCACGAATCCGACGAGGTACAAGATGAGCGACAAGACTCCCGTGACCGTGATCGGCCTGGGGCTGATGGGCCGGGTGCTCGCGCAGGCGTTCCTGGACGCGGGCCACCCCACGACCGTGTGGAACCGCACTCCGGAGAAGGCCGCCGATCTGGTCGCCAGGGGCGCGAAGCAGGCGGCGACCGTGGCCGAGGCCGTCGAGGCGGGCCCGCTCACGATCATCTGCGTGCTCACCCACGACTCGGTGGAGGACGTGCTCGCGGCGGCCGGCGGCTCGATCGCGGGCCGCACGATCGTGAACCTCACCAACGGCACCCCCGAGCAGGCGCGCAAGGCCGAGGCCCTCGCGGCGGGCTCGGAGTACCTGGACGGCGGGATCATGGCCGTCCCGCAGATGATCGCCAAGCCGGGCGCGCTGATCCTCTACAGCGGCCACCCGGACGCGTTCGAGCGGTACCGCGAGACGTTCGAGGTGCTGGCCGAGGCCCGCTACCTGGGCGACGACGCGGGCCGGGCGGCGCTGTACGACCTGGCCATGCTCAGCGCGATGTACGGCATGTACGGCGGTTTCGCCCACGCTCTGGCCATGGTCAGGGCCGAGGGTGTCTCCGCGACCGAGTTCGAGCCGTACGTCAGCGGGTGGCTCCAGGCGATGTTCCAGACCCTGCCGGCCGCCGCCGCCCAGGTGGACTCGGGGGACTTCGTCACCGACGTGTCCAGCCTGGCCATGAACGACACCGCGTTCCCGAACTTCATCGAGGCCAGCCGGGCCCTGGGCCTGCGGCCTGACGTCCTGCTCCCGATGCGCGACCTGATCCGCCGGGCGGTCGAGGCGGGCCACGGGGCCGACAGCGTGATCCGCATCGTGGACATGATCCCGGAGAACTCCTGACCGCCCTCCCCCGCTCCGCCCGCGTCCGGTACGGCGACGCCCGCCGCGCCGCCGTACGGGACGCGGGGCGGGTCAGCCGTCCCAGGCGAACCGGGACAGGGCGGGGTCCACGGCGGCCCCGGTGAGGCGGTTGGCGTAGGTGGACAGGGTGTAGACGCCGACGCCGAGCACGACGTCGAGGGAGTCGCGGGTCGTGTAGCCGGCGTCGAGGAACGCCTTCAGGTCCTCGTCGGGCACGCCGCCGTGGTGGTCCATCACCGCGTGGGTGAAGATCCGCAGGGCCTCCAGGCGGGCGTCCGGCAGCGGCCGCCCGGCGCGCAGCGCGGCGATCAGCTCGGGGTCGGCGCCCGCCCCGGTGAGCACCCCGGTGTGCATGGCGACGCAGACGTGGCAGCGGGTGCGGGTGGCCACGGCGAAGGTCACGACCTCGCGCTCGACCGGCTCCAGGCCGGACTGCGCGAAGATGGACAGCCCGGTCAGGAACGCCTTGAGCGCCTGCGGCGACTCGGCCATGCGGGCTGCGGCCTCGGGGAGGAAGCCCTGCTTGCGGGCGATGGCGTCGAGCCCGGCGCGCGCCTCGGCGGGGGCGGTCTCGACGGTGTGGGTGGTGAAGACGCTCACGGATCCTCCTGGGACGCCGAGGGGTGGTGCCTGTGGACCGGCCGTGGCCTGGCACGGCGGATCAAAAAGACAACCTGGTTGCCCATTAAGGTAAACCTAGTTGTCGATTAAGGCAAGCACGGGGGCCACCGCGCCCCCTCGGGTGCCGGGCGGGCGGCGAGGGGCGGTCAGGCGGAGAGGGGGGTGAGCCAGGCGGACCAGGCGGATTCGGCGGCGGAGACGTCCACGTCGGCGAAGACGAGGTGCTGGACGACCAAGGCGCCGAAGAAGCCCCGGACGAACCGGTACATCGCGTCGCCGGCGCGGACGCCGAGGGCCTGGTCGTCGGCGAAGTACACGACGCCGTCGATCTCCGGCAGGCCGCCGCCGGGCGCGAGCCGTACGCGGTCGCCGATCGCGGTCACGCCCGGGAGGCCGAGGGCCTTGCGGAGGGCCGCCCAGGCGTGGTCCAGATCCGGTGCCGGGGGCCCGGCCACGGTGATCGGGGTGGCCGCGCGGCCGGCGAACCGGCCGAGGTACTCCACGAGCGTGCGGAAGAAGAGCGCGCCGCCCCGCGACATCGCCTCGAACTCGTCCTCCCAGTCGTCCCCGGGCAGGAATCCGCTGGTCACGACCCGTATCACCGCGCTTCCGCGCTCCCGGCCCTCGACCAGGAACTCGTAGGCGACGAAGCGGCCGTCGGGGCCGGGCTCGGCGCCGTACGCCAGCCGCCGCCCGGGGTCCCACGCGGTGATCGGCTGCTCGGGGCTGTAGTCGCCGAACGCCAGCCGGACCACCCCGCCCTCGCCGGGCTCGACCTCGTTGCGCCCCATGAACCACGAGGTGATCCCGGGCCCGGTGGCGATGGCCTCCCACACCTGCTCGGGCGTCGCGGCCACCTCGGTCTCGTGGGACGTCTCGAAGCGGTGACCCATCAGTCCTCCCCGGCGGTGGACGGCGCGGCCGGGGACGGTTCCGCCTCGGCCGGGGGCGCGGCCGGGTGGACGGCGACGACGATCCGGTGAGCGCGCCCGCCTCTGGCCGACTCGTCATGGTATTTGCCGACAAGCCGGGTGACGGCCTCGGCGAGCTCCCGCGCGAAGGCGGACCGGTCGGCGGCGGAGGCGAACCGCACCTCGCCGTCGATCGCGAACGTGGCGACGCGTTTCCCGGCCCGCTCCGCACCCGTGATCAGCGCCCCCACGTCCCGCACGAGCCGCCCCGCCACCGCCAGCAGCCACCGCGCCGACAGCCGGTCGGGCGCCCGCGCCGGGTCCGGCTGCACCGCCGCCAGCGCCTGGGGGGAGATCACGTAGGACGCGGCGGTGGCCCGCATCACGCGCTCGGTCATGTTCCCCTTGCGCCGCTCCTCGACGAGCTCCACCAGCCCGTGCTGCTCCAGCGTGCGCAGGTGATAGTTCACCTTCTGCCGGGGCAGCCCGACCCGCCCCGCCAGCGTCGCCGCCGAGGCGGGCTCCGCCAGCTCGGCCAGCAACCGGGCCCGCACCGGATCGAGCGACACCTCGGCCGCCGCCGGATCCTCGATGACCGCCACCTCGAACATCCCCCAACCCTGCCGCCCGACAATTCCCCTTGTCAAGAAACCCCCCATTGTCGGGCCTTCGAGGAGGGCGAGCCGCCGACGACGCGGTACGGCTCGGCGGCGGCGGGCGGTGCCTGATGGGGCGGCCAGGGGGCGTCTGGGGCGGGGTCAGAAGGCGGGGGTGTGGTGGGGAGTGGTGGCGGGCTGGGCGGCGGGGGGCCAGGGGGTCGGAGGGGTGGGGCGGGCCCGGTTGAGCGCGGTGGCGAGGGTGGTGCCGTAGGCGATGTGGGCGGCGGCCATCAGGGCGGCCCGCGAGGGGTGGTCGCGGGTGATCGGGGGGAGGGCGCCGATGGCCGGAACCCAGCCCTGGTAGCTGGCCAGCCAGATGGCCAGGCCGTAGGCGGCGCCGGCGGCGGGGGGCACCCGGCGGTTCCCGCGCAGGAGGGAGAGGAGGGCACCCGCGGCGGTGCCGAAGGCGAAGTGGGAGACGAGGCCCAAGGCCCCTTCGCCGGGTTTGGGCAGGGAGCGGCCGCCGGGCAGGACGGCCCGGGTGATGCGCTTGGGCGGCTGGTCGGGCATCAGGCCGGCCTTGTCGCCGGCGTACATCACCGCGCTCATCGCCGCCGTGGCCAGGGCTCCGCCGGCGGCTCCGGACATCAGGCGCCTCATCATGACTGCCGACTGCCCGCGTCGGCCCGCCGGAAACCGCGGCCTTCCGGGCAAGAGTCTTAAAGGTTAAGGAGGGTGACGCCGGGGCGTATGGGTTGACGTGCGCGCGGGCGGGTCGGGATAACGGGACGGAGGGCCCTTCCGCCCGCGCGCGTCCCGGGGCGGGTGGGACGAGGGCCGCGCCCGCGACCCTGGGAGTCCGCATGAAGCCCCGCCTGACGCCGGTCGTGACCGCCATCCTGGCCCTGGCCGCCCCGGCCGCCCTCTCCTCCCCCGCCCACGGCGAGGTCGCGGGCGGCCCCGCCGTACCCCGGCCCACGATCACCGCGTCCGCGGGCGCCACGCACGCGCCCGCCCCGGGCGGCACGGCCGCGCCGCCCGCCGCCACGCCGCCCGCCTCCGCCGTGCCGGCCGCGACGGTGACCGCCCGGCCGGGGGGCTCGGCCGGCTCCGCGCGGCCCGGGGACGCGGCGTCCGCGCGGCCCGGGGACGCGGCGGCGTCCGCGCGGCTCGCGGACTTCGACTTCACGCGGCCCGAGGTCGTGGCGAGCGGCCTGGCCATCCCGTGGGGGCTGGCGTTCCTGCCCGACGGGAGCGCGCTGGTCTCGGAGCGGAACTCGGGCCGGATCCTCCAGGTACGGCCGGGCGGGGCGGCCCAGGAGGTCGCGCGGGTGCCCGGGGTCGTGCCCGGGGGCGAGGGCGGGCTGCTGGGGATCGCGGTGTCCCCGTCGTACGCCCAGGACGGGTACGTCTACGCCTACTTCACGGCGAGCGCCGACAACCGCGTCGTGCGCTTCCGCCTCGGCGGCACGATCACCCCGCAGGTCATCAGGTCCGGCATCCCCAAGGCGAGCATCCACAACGGCGGCCGGATCCACTTCGGCCCCGACGGGATGCTCTACGCCGGCACCGGCGACGCCGGCCAGACCGCCAACGCGCAGAACCCGCAGAGCCTCGGCGGCAAGATCCTGCGCATGCGCCCGGACGGCACCGTCCCGCCGGACAACCCGACCGGCGGGTCGCTCGTCTACACGCTCGGCCACCGCAACGTGCAGGGGCTCGCCTGGGACGCGCGCGGCCTGATGTACGCCACCGAGTTCGGCCAGAACCGCTGGGACGAGGTCAACCACATCGTCGCGGGCGGGAACTACGGCTGGCCGACGGTCGAGGGCACCGGCACCGACCCCCGATTCCGCAACCCCATCGTCACGTGGACCACCGCCGAGGCCTCCCCCAGCGGCGCCGCGATCGCCGGCGACACCCTGTTCGCCGCCGCGCTGCGCGGCACCCGCCTCTGGCGCGTCCCGCTGACCGGCTCCGGCGGCGCGGGCACCCCCGACTCCGTCCTCAACGGGACGTACGGCAGGCTGCGGCACGTGGCCGTGGCGCCCGACGGGCACCTGTGGATCCTGACGAGCAACCGCGACGGCCGCGGCACCCCGGTCCCCGAGGACGACCGCGTCGTGCGCTTCCCGCCCCGGACGACGACGCCCCCGCTGTTCGCCGACGACTTCGAGTCCGACCGCGGCTGGACGGTCAACGCGGCGGGCGCCGACACCGCGACCTCGGGCCGCTGGGAGCGCGGCGACCCCGAGCCCACGACGTACAACGGCGCCACCATCCAGTCCGGCACGACCGTCAGCGGCACGAACGCCCTGGTCACCGGGCGCGCCGCGGGCTCCTCGGCGGGCGCGGGCGACGTGGACGGCGGCACCACCAGCGTCCGCTCCCCCGAGATCGCCCTCCCGGCCGGCACCCGCCCCACGCTGACCCTGTCCTACTACCTGTCCCACCTGAACAACGCCTCGGCGGCCGACCACCTCCGCGTCCGCGTGATCACCCCCACGACGACGGCGACGATCCTCGACCGCCCCGCCTCCGCCAGCCAGGTCCCCGCCACCTGGCGGCAGGCCACCGCCGACCTCACCCCCTACGCAGGCCAGACCATCCGCCTCCAGATAGAGGCCACCGACGCCGACCCCGCCTCCCTCGTCGAATCCGCCGTCGACGACGTCCGCGTCACCTCCTGACCCCCGACGCCCCCGCGCCAAGGCGAAGAACCTCTCCAGGATCGTGCGGCCCGGCACCCCCGCCGGCACCACCCGAAGCCTCGGCCCGTGAGGGGCCGGCGCGGAATCGCAAGATCACGGGCGGGGATGGATCACGGGCCGGGAGGGAAGGGGGAGGCGGTCAGGGCAGGTGGGCGTAGGCGAGGGTGGCGTCGTCGTGGGGTTTGTGGCGCGGCCAGCGGGTGCCCGCGGGGTCGGTGAGTTCGGCGCGGCGGACTTCGGCGATCACCGCCTGCGCGCCCTGGGATTCGGCCAGGTCCAGGAGGGCGGGCCAGGTCGTCCGGGCGTAGGCGTCCACCAGGCAGGACGCGCCGTCGGTGAGGACCGCGAGGCGGCGGACGCCCTCGGCCGCGCCCGTGACGGCGTGGTGGGCGGCGGACGGGTCGAGTTCGGCCACCCAGTAGCCGCCGGGGCGGTTGCGGAGGGGGCGCTTGGCGGCGATGAGGGCCTCGGCGGCCGCGCGGTCCCGGCCGGGGCCGCGGGCGGCCTCGCGTTCGGGGATCGGGAGGCGGGCGAGCCGGTCGTCGGTGATCGCGGCCACCTCGTCGCCGGTGTCCAGGACGACCACGCAGTCGGCGAGGACGAGGTACTCCACGGCGCGGGCGGCCCGCCGTACCACCGCCAGGGCGGCGGCCGGCTGGTCGGGATGGGTGAGGTCGCAGCCGGGGCCGTGGGCCTTGGCGACCTCGGCGATCGCGGCGGCCACGGCCTCCGGGAGCGGGACCTGAGGCGCGGCGTGGCGCAGGATCGCGGTGGACAGCTCGCGGGCGTACCAGGGGGTGCCGTGGCGGCAGCCGAGCGGGAACCCCTCGGGGGTCGACACGCCGTCGAGCACCACGATCGTGTCCGGGGTGGCGGCGACGTGGTCCTCGTTGATCCGTCCGGGGCGGGCGGGCTCGGTGGCCAGGCTGATACGCACCCGAACGATCCTGTCAGACCTCGGGGAACACCTTCGCGCAGGCCGCCAGCAGGTGCCGCAGCGGCACGGCGGGCGGCCCCGGGGGCACCGCGAGGTAGGTCACGGCGACCGGCTCGGCCAGCGGCCGGAAGGCGACGCTGCGCACCCGCGGCAGCTCCGACTGCACCGGGTAGAACACCGTCCACGAGGGGAACCCCGAGGCCAGGTCGGCGAGGGTGTCCTGCAGGGTCGTGAACGGCGGGCCCGCCGGGGGATCCACGCCCGCCGTACGGCAGGCGGCGGTGATCAGATCGTGGAACGGCGGGTTGTTCTCCCGGGGCGCCAGGCGCAGCGGCAGGTCCCCGAGCTGTTCCAGGCGCAGCACCGGCTCGGCGGCCAGCGGATGGTCGGCCGGGAGGGCGACGATCAGCGGGTCGGACCAGACCGGGATCAGCTCCAGCCCGGGCACCGCGGGCAGCGACCGGACCAGCGCCGCGTCCAGTTCGCCGGACCGCACCCCGGCCAGCCGTTCGGCGAGGGGCACCTTGACCAGCCGGGCGCGCACCCCGGCCAGCTCCTCCAGCACCCGGTAGACCTGCGGCCCCGGCCCGGGACTCGTGCCCAGCCGCAGCGTGACGGAGGCCCCGGTCACGAGGTCGGCGGCGACCTGCCGCACCCGGTCGGCGGCGGCGAGCGCGGCGCGGGCCTCGGGCAGCAGGCGCGCGCCCTCGTCGGTCAGGCGCACGTGCCGGGTGGAGCGGTCGAACAGCCGCACGCCCAGCTCGCGCTCCAGCCGCTGGACCTGCTGGCTCACCGCCGGCTGCACGATGTGCAGGCTCTCGGCCGCCCGCGCGAAGCCGCCGTGGTCGGCCACCGCGACGAAGTACGCCAGTTGCCGCAACTCCATCCCGACCTCCATTTATCACGATAGGTGATAACAGTACGAGCGGATCACCGCTGGTTCGCCCGGCCCGTCCGCGATGGGGTGGGCCCCATGAGATCGACCCAGCAGTCACCACAGGTCCGGGGTCCGGTGTGGACGCCCGGCCAGGACGGATATCGGCGGGAGACGAGCGGTTTCAACCTGGCCGTCGAGCACCGCCCGGAGATCGTCGTGGGCGCGACAGGCCCCGGGGACGTCGCGGAGGCCGTGCGCCACGCCGCCGCCCGCGGGCTGCCCGTGACCGTGCAGGCGACCGGCCACGGCGGTGCCCTCCCCGCCGCCGGCGGCCTGCTGATCAGCACTCGCCGCATGGACGGCGTCCGCGTGGACCCGGTGCGGCGGACCGCCCGTGCCGGGGCCGGGGCCCGCTGGGACCAGGTCGTGCGGGCCGCGGCGGCGTACGGGCTGGCCCCGCTGAACGGGTCGTCGCCGCGGGTCGGCGTGGTCGGGTACACCCTCGGCGGCGGCCTGCCCGTGCTCGGCCGGACGTACGGCTGGGCGGCGGACCGCGTTACCGCGTTCGAGCTGGTCACGGCGGCGGGCGAGCAGATCACGGTGACCGGCGGCGACCTGTTCTGGGCGCTGCGCGGCGGCGGCAAGGGCGGCTTCGGCGTGGTCACCGAGGTGGAGTTCGGGCTGGTGCCGGTGCGGCGGCTCCACGGCGGCTCGCTCTACTTCGGGGGCGACGCGGCGCGGGACCTGCTCGCGGCCTGGCGGGAGTGGACCGGGGGCGTCCCCGAGGAGATGAACTCCTCGATCGCGCTGCTGCGCCTCCCGGACGCCGAGGGCGTGCCCGCGCCGCTGCGCGGGAGGCTGAGCGTGCAGGTCACCGTGGCGTTCACCGGCTCGGCGATGGAGGGCGAGGCGCTGGTCCGCCCGCTGCGCGCCGTCGCCGCGCCGCTCATCGACGCGGTCGGCGAGATGCCGTACGGCGACGTCGCCCACGTCCACAACGACCCGACCGAGCCGAACGCCTACCACGAGACCTCGCTGATGCTGCGCGACCTGCCGGCCGAGCGCCTGCTCGACCTGGACGACCGCGCGATCGTGACGGCGGCCCGGCACCTCGGCGGCGCGCTGTCGCGCAGGACCGGCCAGGACAGCGCGCTCGGCCACCGCGACGCGGCCTACGCCGTGCTCACGGTGTCGCCCGAGCCGGCGCCGCTGGACGCGCTCGCCCCCTGGAGCACGGGGTTGCGGTTCGCCAACTTCCTCGGCGGGCCCTCGGCGGCGCCGCTCGCCCGGGAGGCGTACGACCCGGCCTCGCTGGCCCGGCTCGCGGAACTGCGGGCCACGCACGATCCGGACGGGGTCTTCGCCGGGGCCGCGGCGCTTCCGGCCGGGAAGGGGGAGCTGTGAGCTCCGCGAGTTCCGTGGACGCGGCCGTCGCGGCGGCGCCCGCCGGGGCCCGGTCGGCGGGCGTGCGGGTCGGGGCGCTGTTCGGGCCCGCGGTGTTCGGGGTGACGGCGGCCGGGGTCGCGCTGCCGGACGTGGGCGCGGAGCTGCGGGCCGGGCCCGCCGAGGTGGCGTGGGTGCTGACGGCGCACGCGCTCGCGCTCGGGCTGAGGACGGCGTTCTTCGGGCGGCTGTCCGACGCCTGGGGCGTGCGCAGGACGCTGGCCGCGGGGGCGATCGTGCTCGCCCTCGGGACGGTCGTCTGCCTGGTCGCGCCCGACCTGCGGGTACTGGTCGCGGGCCGGTTCGTGCTCGCGGCCGGATCGGGGGCGATGTCGGCGTGCGCGCTCGCGCTGACGGCGGCGGCCGCGCCGGAGCGGCGGGCCTCCATGCTCGCGGGGTTCGGCGCGTCGATGGCGGTGTTCTCGGCGGCGGCGACCCTCGCGGGCGGCGTGGTCACCGAGCTGGCGTCCTGGCGGATCACCCTGGTCCTGCCCGCGCTGTCGCTGCTGGCCGCCCCGCTCTGCGCGGGCCTCGCCGTACGGCCGGGCACGGGCGCGCGCGTGGACCTCACCGGCGCGGGCCTGCTCACGGGGGCCGCCTCGGCGTTCCTCATCCTGATCCAGGCGGGCACGCTGGGCCTGCCCGGCGTGGCCGCGGCCGTGGTCGGCGCGGTGTTCGTGGTCGCGGCGGCGGGCCTGGCCCTGCGCGTCCGGCGCGTCCCCTCTGGGTTCGTCCCCCGCCGCCTGGTGGGCGACCGCCCCTACCTGGTCGCGGCCGCCGTGGGCATCGGGGTGTACGGCGGGCTGTTCGCCACGATGTACGCCGCGCCCCAGCTCCTCGTCAGGGAGCACGGCATGAGCGTCCTCGCGGTCGGGGCCTGGCTGCTCCCCGGCGCGGTGGTCGGCGTGGTCGCGTCCCGCGCGGTCGGCGCGGTCCGCTCCCCCCGGGCCAGGAACACACTGCTGGCGGCCGTGGCCGCCGCGTTCGCCGCGGTCCTCCTGGCGGCGGCGCTGGCGGGCGGGGCCGTGCTCCTGATCGCCGCCGCGTCGCTGGGCTTCGCCGCGTTCTCCACCGCCCAGGTCGCGGTGACCGCCATCATGTCCGCCCACCTGCCCCCGGCGACCCGGGGCGGCGGCATGGGGCTGCTCAACCTCGCCTTCTTCGCCGGCGGCGCGACGGCCTCGGCCCTCACCGCCGCCCTGTCGGCCCCCCTGGGCCTCGCCCCGTCCCTGGCCGTGATCACCCTCTTCCCCGCGACCGCCGCCCTCCTGTCCCTCACCCTCCCCAGAGCGGTCCCCGCACCCTCGCCACCCGCGGCGCCGGCCGGAGCCCGCCCCTAGACCCCGGGCCCCGGCACCCCCTGCGCACCTCTCCCATGCCCCTCTCGCAGCCCCCGCTCCCCTCACTCCCTCGCCCGTGATCTTGCGATTCCGCACCGCCGCCGGCACCACGCGAGGCCTCGGGGAGTGTGGGGTGGGCGCGGAATCGCAAGATCACGGGGGGGTTTTCGGAGGGGACCCTGCGCGAGGGGCCCCTTCGCGAGGGGTTCATCGCGTAGGGCTCCCTCGCGCAGGGCTCATCGCGGGGGGGCGCGGTGGAGCGGGCCGCCCCGCCGTACAGGATCGGCGGGCCGGCCCCCGGTACGGTGCGGACGGCGGGCCGGGGCGGGTCAGAGGGCGCTGTTGCGGAAGGGGGTGCGGGGGGCTTCCAGGTTGGGGCGGCCGAGGAGGCGGGACGACAGGGCGTAGACGCCGTCGTTGGTGAACACCCAGACGATCTTGCGGTCCCACTCGACGTAGATGCCGTGGGTCTGGTTGCCGAGGGCGTAGTCGGGGACCGCGGGGCTGTAGCCCGGCGGGACGAACTGGGCGGCCACGCGGGGACGGCGGACGTCGCGGACGTCGTAGAACTGGACCCCGGCGTTGTAGAAGGCGTACGGCAACAGGCCCTGCCGCGGGTCGCCTGGGGAGGTGTAGTAGCCGGTGCGCTTGGGGCCGAAGCTGCCGCCGCGCTGGCAGTAGTCGGTGAACTTCGCGCCCGCCGGGGGCTTGGGACGCGGGAGCGCGCCGACGACGCGTGGCCTGGCGGGGTCCCTGACGTCGACCTGGAAGACGTCCTTGTACGGCTCGTAGCAGTCCTCGCCGAGCGGGTACCCGCTGACGTAGATCATGCCCGTGCGCTCGTACTGGGAGACGTCCACGTTGTCCGCCTCCGTGCCCCCGACGGACATGGGGAGGGAGAGGTGCGAGATCTCCTTCATGTTCGCCGGGTCGGACACGTCCAGGACGGACAGGCCGAAGCCGCCGAGGGCCGCGAAGGCGATCTTCCCGCCGTGCTCGACGGGCTTGGGGAAGAAGAGGGGCATGCGGGCGCCCATCCAGGAGGTGCGGTTCCCGCAGCGCGGGTCCTTGCGGTACTCCGCCTCCTCGCCCCTGACCTGGCCGGGGCGGTGCCATTCGCCCAGCTTGCGGGGCTTGGCCGGGTCCGACAGGTCCCACGCCTGGTACCCCGCCGAGTAGAGGTACGTCGGGACCTCGGTGTTGCCCCAGTCGTCACGCGGCGCGGCGGCCAGGAACAGGTACTTCTCGCCGATGTAGTACGGCACGTCGAGCGAGCCCGAGCCCTGCTGCGGGGTGCTCTCCGGCCGCGAGTCCAGCGGGTTCGCGACCGTGCTGTCCGTGGTGACCGTGGACAGCAGCTTCCAGTCCTTCTTGCGCGGCCCGTCCAGCCGGTAGACCTTGAAGCCCTTCAGGCCGGGCGTCGCGCGCAGCCTGGCCACGCCCTCGGGGTTCTCGAACTTGGTGCGCCCGGGCGCGTCGCCCAGCTCGCCCACCTGGCGCTTCTGCTCGAAGCTCTGCACCATGACGTACGCCTTGAGCCGGGCGTTCCACTGGATGGTCGAGGCGCCCCAGTAGTCGTGCGCCTTCCAGTCCTTCCCGTCCCGCAGCTCGGGGTTCTCGCCGTACGGCACGTCCACGTCGCTCCGGCTCAGCCGTTCGACGATGGTGACCTTCCGCACGTCGGTGACGTCGTAGACGCGGGCCTCGCTGCGGTCGTACTGGAACAGGTAGCGCCGCCCGCCGAAGTCCACCACGTTCTGCCAGGTGTGGAAGTAGTCCGGGGTGAAGTCCGGCCCGCGGTACGCCGCCTCCACCTTCACCGGCCCCTCCGTGTACGACCGGGGGTCGTACCCCTTCGTCGCGGGGAAGAGGTCCCGCGCGCCGCCGGGGAAGGAGTGCCGCTCCTCCCCCGCCGGGGTCAGTCCCGGATGCCGGAACGACCCGTCGAGCTGCATGCCGTACGACCCGGGGTCCGCCTCCTGCGGACGGCGGTCGCCGCAGGCGGAGGGGATGTGGGAGTCGGCGGGCGCGGCCTGGGCCGATGTCGCCTGCGCGCCCATGGCCAGCAGGAACACGCCGGCGCTCGACGTCGCCACGGCGCGGCGGAGACGGTTTCGCATCATCGCAGCCTTTCTCGGCGCGGGCGGGGGGAGCGCTCCGCGCGCGTCCCGCGCGGCACTCCCGCGCGAGTTGCTGCGCAGCCTGTGCCACCCGGGCCCCGGAAACCACGCCTCGTTCCGCCGCGCGGAACCCGGCCGTTCCACCTCCCGGAACCTCCAGGAACCTCCCAGAACCTCCAGAACCGCCGGGAAGCGCTGGGACCCTTCCGGACCCGTCCGGGAACGGCCGCCTCCCGCCACGCCTCCCGCCGTACGGCCTCGGGCCGCCGGCGACGGGGGCGGCCGGCGCCGCTTTGACAGGAGGGCGGCTTTGTACGACTGTTTACGTACGATCGAAATTGCGTCCTTCCCGGACAGTCGTGACAACTCCGCGAAGGGTCCCATGACTTCCGGCCCCCGGCCCGGCGCGGCCCGCCGTACCGACGGCCGGCGCAACGCGCGGGGGGCGGCCGGGGTTCCTGGGACGGAAGGCCCGGCCTGGTGAGGGGAAAGAGATGAGTGTCGAGTACGGCGTCGCCATCGTGGGCGGCGGGCCCGTGGGCATGCTGCTGGCGGCGGAGCTGACCTTGCAGGGGGTCCGGCCGGTGGTGCTGGAGCGGCTGCCCGAGCCCACGTGGCAGTCGAAGGCGGGCACGCTGCACGCCCGCACGGCGCAGATGCTGGAACGGCGCGGGCTGCTCGACGCGGTGGGCGGGATCGGCGGGCGGCGGGTCGACCGGAGGCCGCCGGACCGGCCGTTCGCGTTCCACTTCGGGCTGATGTTCGACCTGGACCTGGCCAAGCTCGACCTGGAGGGGCCCGCGCACGTGGGCGCGCCGCAGGCGTGGGCCGAGCACGTCTTCTTCGAGCGCGCGACCTCGCTGGGGGCCGAGGTCCGGCGCGGGCACGAACTCGTCGGCCTCGACGACCGGGGCGACCACGTCGCCCTGGAGATCGCCGGGCCCGACGGCCGGTACACCCTCACCGCGTCGTGGGTCGTCGGCGCGGACGGGGCGCGCTCCGCCACGCGCAAGCTCGCCGGGATCCCCTTCGCCGGCAAGGGCGCGACGGTGGCGGCGCTGATGGGCGACGTGCGGCTGCTCGACCCGTACGACGTGCCCTGGGGCTGGACCCGCACGCCGCGCGGCTGGGTCCAGTTCTACGTGCACCCCGCGGGGCTCAGCCGCGTCTCGACGTACGACTGGAGCGGGCCGCACGCCGACCGCCGGGCGCCCGTCACGCTGGACGAGCTGCGGGCGAGCGTCGAGCGCATCGCCGGGTTCCCCGTCCGCATGACCGACCCCGCCCAGCTCACGCGGTACGGCGACGCCGCGCTGCAGGCCGAGGTGTACCGGAAGGGGCGGGTCCTGCTCGCGGGGGACGCCGCGCACGTGCACTTCCCGGCGGGCGGGCAGGGCGTCAACACCGGCCTGCAGGACGCGTTCAACCTGGGCTGGAAGCTCGCCGCCGAGGTCAACGGGTGGGCTCCGCCGGGGCTGCTGGACACCTACCACTCCGAGCGGCACCCGGTCGCCGCCCGCGTGCTGTGGAACGTCAGCGCCCAGATGGCCCTGATGAACCCGGACCCCTCGGTGGACCCCCTCCGCGAGCTGTTCACCGACCTGATGCATCTCGACGAGGTCAACGCCTACCTCGGCAACATGATCAGCGGGCTCGACATCCGGTACGACGTCGGCGTCCCCGGCGCCGGGCACCTGGCCCCGAACGCCGCGCTCAAGGTCGGCGACCAGACCCACCGGCTCGCCGACCTCCTCCGCCCGGCCTTCCCCATCCTCCTCGACCTCGCCGACCGCCCCGACCTCCGCGACGCCGCCGCCCCCTGGTCCGAGCGCGTCGCCATCGTCACCGCCGTGTCCGAGAGCCCCCTGGGCGCGGACGCCCTCCTGATCCGCCCCGACGGCCACGTCGCCTGGCTGGGCGACCGCCCGTCCCGTCTCCAGGCGGCCCTGACCCGCTGGTTCGGCACCCCCTGACCCCGGCCCATCCTCACGCGTGGGGCGCGCCTCCTGACCGTGATCATGCGGTCCCACCCCGCACACGACCCGAGGTGAGGGCGGCGCAGGCGCCACCCCCTCCTGGCCGTGATCTCGCGATCCCGCCCCACATATGACCCCACGCGAGGACGGCGCAGGCCCCATCCCCCAGCCGTGATCTTGCAGTTCCACCCTGGCGCCGGCTCCACCCGAGGCGCCGGGAGGAGCCGAGGATGGGGCGGGATCGCGAGATCACGGCACGAGGAGGGGAAGCGGGCTGAGCGAGGGGAGGCGGCACGACACGCCACGGCGACGGTCCCGCCCGAGGTGTCGGGGCCAGGGCCGGGGCGGCGATAGGTGAGCACCGGCGCTCGGCCCGAGGTGCCGGGGATCGGGTGAGGACGCGGGTGGGACCGGTCCCGAGGCTTTCGGCCTGGCGCCGGGAACGGGCAGCCAGGCGAGCCGGGGCCGCTTCACCCCGAGGCGGACTGCCCGAAGGGGTCCGCGCCGACACCGGCGATTCGGGTGCCCGACCCCGCGTCAGCCGTACAGCCGCCACCGCCCCGGCGGAGGAGAAAATCGGAAGCGGACACACAGGGCGGATGGGTAGCCTCGGGAAATGATCTCGGTTCCGGAGGGGCTGGCGGCGCGGCACGCGGAGTACGGGCCGGAGGACGGGGGACCGGCGTGGATCGCGACGGTCCCGGGGCTCGTGGAGCGGTTCCTCGGCGAGTGGGGGCTGCGGATCGACGGGGACGCGATGCACGGGTACGCCGGGCTGGTGCTCCCCGTGACGCGGGAGGACGGGACGCCGGCGGCGCTGAAGATCCAGCCGGTGAACGAGGAGAGCGCCGGGTCCTACGACGCGCTGCGGATCTGGGACGGGCGGGGCGCCGTGCGGCTGCTCGCCGACGACCCCGTGGCCGGGGCGATGCTGCTGGAGCGGCTGGACTTCACCCGTCCGCTGTCGGTCCTCGGGGACGAGGCCGAGGAGGCGCGGATCATCGCCGAGATGCTCGTACGGCTGCACGCCCACCCCGCCCCGCCCGGCATGCGCAGGCTGGCGGACGTGGCGGCGGACATGCTCGGCGAGGTGCCGGCGGCGCTGGAGCGGCTGGCCGGCGAGCGGGACCGGCACCTGCTGAAGATGTGCGCGGGCGCGGTGCGGGAGCTGCTGCCCGAGTCCGGGGACCGGCTGCTCCACTGGGACCTGCACCACAAGAACGTGCTGGCCGGGGAGCGGGAGCCGTGGCTGGCCATCGACCCGAACCCGCTCGCCGGGGACCCCGGGTTCGACCTGATGCCCGCGCTCGGCGACCTCTGGGACGAGACGGCCGAGACGGGCGACCCGGCGCGCGTGCTGCGGCGGTTCGACCTGATGACCGAGGTGATGGGGCTGGACCGGGAGCGCGCGGCGGGCTGGACCCTCGGCCGGGCGCTCCAGAACACGCTGTGGGACGTCGCGGACGGCGAGCGCGAGATGCACCCGAGCCAGGTGATGATCGCCGAGGCCGTCCTCTCGCGGTGACCTCACCGGCCGGATGTGCGACAGTGAGGGAATGGATCACTGGCGGCGGTCGAGGCTGACGGCCCTGGCGTACGACTCCGCGGTCGAGAGGGAACCCGTCGCCCGCGCCTTCGCCCGTGTCCTGTGGGGCGCCGACCTGCGCCGCTTCTACGCCGCGATCGCGGCGGCGGGCGCCGCGGCCGAGGGCGGGCGGGTCCTCGACGTCCCCTGCGGCGGCGGGGTGGCGTTCCGCGGCCTGACCGGCCCCGCCGAGTACGTCGCCTGCGACCTCTCCCCCTTCATGCTGGACCGCGCCAGGTCCGAGGCCCGGCGGCGCGGCGTCCGGGCGTCCTTCGTCCGCGCCTCCGTCGAGTCCCTCCCGTACGGCGACGCCGTGTTCGACCTGTGCCTCACCTTCTTCGGCCTCCACTGCTTCCCCGACCCGCGCGCCGCGCTCGCGGAGATGGCCCGCGTCCTCCGCCCCGGCGGCGAACTCCGCGGCACCTGCCTGGTCTCCGGGGCGGGCCTCCGCCAGAACGCCCTGATCGCCGCGTCCCGGGCCGTGGGCGTGTTCGGCCCCGCCGAGATCACCCCCGCCCTCCTCCGCACCTGGCTCTCCGCCCTGGGCCTGACCGGCGTCACAGTGGAATCCACCGGCGCCGCCGCCCTCTTCACCGCCCACCGCCCCTGACCCCCCTAACCGCCATCCCCACCCGCACCAAGCCGCCCCGGGCGATTTGACAATGATTTTCATTTCAAGAAGAGTAAAGCCGTGGCCGGGCCGGGGCGCCGGCGCGCGCTGGGGCAGGGCAGGTCCTCACCCCCGGCCCGGCCGCGCCACCTCGAGTGTCAAGGGCGTACGGCTGTCGGCGACGGCCGACGCGATCCGCGGCGCAGGATGAGCAGGGCGGACGCCGAGATGAGGAACGCCACCCTGAACCAGAACGGGGCTATCCGTCGAATGGGTCCTGGAGGTCGTGGAGGGGCCAGCCCTAGATCTCCAGGGGCCGGTGGAAGAGCGAGCCCATCGTGGGGTCGGGCTGGGCGGCCTCGCTCGGCACGTCCAGGGCGATCTCGGGCAGGGGGATGGTCGCGAGCACGCCGAGCAGGGCCGCCGCGACGAGGCCGAGGGCGGGCGGCCGCAGACCGCGGCGGCTATCGCGCAGGGCTGCGACGAGGATCAAGGACGCCGAGGACGGCCACCGCGAGCAGATACGCGGACGTGAGCAGGAGGGCGGGGAGCCCGAATCGGTGACAGAGCAGAAGCCTCAAGATCAGGCGCGGGGAAGCCGCCCAACCCTAGCGGTTCGTCCCGTTCCTTTGGGAGAACGCCCTAGGGCCGGTCAGGCCAGGTGGTCCTCGGCGGATTTGAGGACTCGGGCCAGGTGGCTTTCGGGGCCCGCGGGGATCTCTTCGAAGCCTCGGTCGGGGTGATAGGTGATGTCGAGGCCGGCCTCGGTGAGGCGGCGGGCCCAGCGGAGGGCGGTGTTGGCCTTGGTCGGGGGGACCGGGGCGCCCTGGGCCAGGGCCGACAGGTTGCGGAGGTTGGTGGCCGGGCCGGACTGGTTGTGCTCGCGGCGGAGCTTCCAGGGGATGGCGGCGCCGTGGTCGAGCATGGGGCGGCTCAGGCCGGCGGCGCGCTTGGCCTGGAGGATGCCGGACTCGCTGACGCCGAAGCGCGCCGCCAGCTCGGCGTTGGTCAGTCCGGCGGCGGCCAGGCGGCGCAGCTCTTCTCGGTCCACGGTCGGCTTGCGTCCCACGGCGTCCAGTGTCCCACCTCGCCGGCGCGCGGGCCGTACGGCGGGGCGGCGTCATCGGGAGGCGGCGGTCCGGGCGCGGTAGGCGGCCATCTTGGCGCGCGCGCCGCAGGCGCCCATGGAGCACCAGCGGCGGTGGGCGGCGCGGCTGGTGTCCACGAAGAGGTAGGAGCAGCGGTCGTTCTCGCATTCGCGGATGCGCTGGGAGTGCGGCCCGGCCAGGAGGTCCACGGCGTCGCGGGCCAGTTCGGCGAGGAGGCCCGCGGCCGGCTGCTCGCCGTACGCCAGGAGGGGGCGCGCGCCGGGCACCGGGTCGAGGCGGAGGGGCCGGGGCGGACGGGCGGCCCACGCGTTGAGGGTGGCCAGCGGCCCGGCGGGGATCTCGCGCCCCAGGCGGTGCGCGGTGATCACGTCGTAGATCGCCTCGCGCAGCTCCCGGGCGGCCACCAGGTCGGCGTCCTCGACCGGGATCGGCCCGGCGGTCAGGCCGGCCTCGGTGAACCAGCGGGCCAGGTCCGCGGGCGCCGTGAGCTGCTCGACGGGGGCGCCCCAGCGGCGGCGCACGGTCGCGGCGAGGTTCAGGCAGTGCCGTCCGCCCCGGAAGTCGAACCCTTTCACCCCGCCACGCTACCCCGGCTTCCGGAGTTACCCGTCTAACCGGTAACGTGGCCGCCCATGACTCCAGACGAGCTGATCGCCCGCGTCCGCGCCGGGCACCGCCTGCTGATCGACACCCTCGCCGGGCTCGGCGACGACGACGTGCGCGCCCCCTCCGCGCTGCCCGGCTGGTCGCGCGGGCACGTGATCACCCACCTCGCCGAGCACGCGTCCGGCGTCACCCGCCTGACCGAGCGCGCGAACCGGGGCGAGATCGTCGAGATGTACGCGGGCGGGCGCCCGGCCCGGGACGCCGCGATCGAGCGGGGCGCGAGCCGTACGGCGGGCCAACTGCGGGAGGCCGTGGCCGGGGCGGTCGCGGCGGTGGAGGCGGCGTGGGCGGACACCCGCGACTGGGACCAGTACGTCAACTTCCGGACCGGGCCGCTGCTGGGCCTGGTGTACGCGCGGTGGCGTGAGGTGGAGATCCACCTGGTCGACCTGGACCTGGGGTACCGGCCGGCCAGGTGGAGCACGGACTTCTGCGACCACACGGTGCGCTTCCTCGCGCCGCGCGTGCCGGGCGGGATCGCCCTCACGCTGGACTCGGGCGAGCGGCGCTGGGTCGTCGGCGAGGGTGACCCGGTCACGGCGCGCGGCACGGCGCAGGACCTGACCGCCTGGCTCGCCGGCCGCGCCCCGGACGGCCGCCTCGACGGCGACCTGCCCGAGCTGGCCCCCTGGCCGTGACGCCGATCGTCCCCGGACGTGACGCCGATCGCCCCCGGACGTGATGCCGATAGTCCCCGGACGTGACGCCGATCGCCCCCGGCGGTGACGCCGATAGTCCCCGGACGTGACGCCGATCACTCGGGAGACAGCTCCTCCAGGCGGCGATGGCGGGTCTCGACGGCGAACAGGGCCGCCACCGCCCCGAGCAGGGCCGCGCCGCCGAGCACCGCGAAGACCGCGCCGAGCCCGGCGCCGCGCGCGAGGAGGGCGCCGACGACGACGGGGCCGACGATCACGCCGAGCCGGTTCATGGCCCCGCCGAAGGAGGAGCCGAGGGCGCGGCTGCGCGTCGGGTACAGCTCCGGCCCGTACAGATACAGGGTGATGTTGGTGGCGAACACGAACAGCGCCGCCACCGACGCCCACACCGCGAGCTGCCCGCCCGTCCGCGCGCCGGTCTGCGACAGCAGGAGCAGCGTCACCGCCGCCCCGGCGAGCCCGGTGACCAGGCACCACCGGCGGCCGACGCGATCGACGACCAGCGCGGCGACCAGGCAGCCGAGCAGCCCCGCCGCGCTGGTCACCAGGTTGTACCGCAGGGCCTCGTCCAGCGGCAGCCCGGCGCGGACGTAGAGCGTGGGCAGCCACGCGGTGATCCCGTAGTTCACGAAGTACCCGAAGAACCAGATCAGCGACACGACCACCGTCCGCCGCAGGTAGACGCCCGCGAACAGGTCCCGCAGCGTGCTCGGCGCGCCCGCCGCGCCGCCCGCCGTGACCACCGGCGCGGGCAACGTCCCGCCCCGCGCCACCTCGCGCTCGATCCCGGCGAGCACCCGGTCCGCCTCCGCCAGCCGCCCCCGCGCGGCCAGCCAGCGCGGCGACTCCGGCACCCGGCGCTGCAGGAACACCACCATCAGCGCCGGGACCGCGCCGATCACGAACATGGCGCGCCAGCCCAGGTTCGGCACCACCCAGGCCGCCACCAGCGTGGCGGCGGTGAGCCCGGCCGGGAACACCAGCTCGTACAGCAGCACGAAGCGACCCCGGTGCCGCGCCTTGGCGATCTCGTTGATGTACGTCGCCGCGACCGGCACCTCGGCCCCGATCCCGAGACCCTGCAGGAACCGCAGCAGGACGAAGGCGGCGAATCCGGGCGCGAACGCGATCGCCAGGCTGGTGACGGCGGTCAGCCCCACCGCCAGCGCGACCAGCCGGACCCGCCCCACGCGGTCCGCGAGCCAGCCGCCCGCCAGCGCGCCGGCCAGCATGCCCACCGAGCCGCTGGTGATCGCCACGGTCGCGTCCCCGGGCGTCAGCCCCCACTCGCGCGTGAGCAGCGGGAGCGCCGAGGCCACGAGGAGCTGGTCGAACGCCTCGAAGAACGTCACGACCCCGATGACGGTGCGCACCTTGAGGTGCCAGAGCGAGGTCGGCAGCCGCTCCAGCCGGGCGGCGATCGAGGCTACGGAGGTATCGGCCGTGGTCATGGGCACTCCCTCGGGGGTTCGGGGACCTGGACACCGTTGAGATCGGCCGTCGCGACCAGCCGCTGGATCAACCGCTGAGATCGGCCGCTGCGATCAACCGTCGTGGTCGGCCGTTCCGCCGGGTGGGCGTTCGGCCTCGGAGAGGAAGGCGAGGACGAGGTCCCAGCAGGTCGTGGCCGCCGCGGGATCGTGCTCCGGCGCCCCCTCCCGGTAGAACCCCGGGCCCGTCCCGGGAAGCACGCGCACCTCCGCGCGCGGCCCCGCCGACGCCGCGGCCGGCCGCAGCCGCTCCGTCCCCGGGTCCCCGTCCGCGGCCACCGCGAGCCAGGGCGCGCGCCGGTCGGGAACCAGCAGTTCCAGCGGCGGCAGGCCCTCCCACGGCGCGGCCCCCACGCCCGCGGGGCTCACCGCCGCCACGGCCGCGACCTCGGGGAACCTCGTCGCCGCCCAGGTCGCCAGGTATCCGCCCGCCTCCAGGCCCACGACCACGGCGCGCCGCAGCCCCCGGCGTCCCGTGAGGTACGCCAGGGCGCCCTCGACGTCGGCCGCCAGGTCCTCCGGGGACAGCCGGGCCAGCTCGCCGCGCGCCCGCTCCCGCTCGGCGGGCTCGGCCGGCTCGTAGGCCGGTCCGCCGCGCTCGTGGTAGAGGTACGGCGACACCGCGATCCATCCCTCGCGCGCCAGCCTGCGGCACGCCCCCTCGGCGTACTCGGTCACCCCGAACACGTCGTGCAGCACCACGGCCCCGCCGTACGCCCCGGTCCCGGGTTCGCGGACGAACAGCGGCGCGGCGGTCCGCAGCACCCGCCTGCCCCGGTTGGCCGGTCCGTGCGCGTGCGCGTGTCCCATCGGGCCTCCTCACCGAGTCCCGGGCACGGGGACCGGCGGCACGAACGGCACCGGAGGCGGCCCGAGCCGGTCCACGTCGATCTCCAGCAGGTACGGCTCGCGCGCGGCGACGGCCTTCGCCAGCGCCTCCCCGATCTCCCCGGGGCGGACCACCCGGCCGTACGGCATGGCCATCGCGGCGGCGAGCGCGGCGAGGTCCGGCGTGAACAGGTCCACCCCCGCCCGGCGTCCCCGGTAGGCGTCCTGGGTGTTGCGGAGCACGCCGTAACCCCGGTCGTTGAACACGAGCACCACCGCCCAGGGCCGTTCCTGGGCGAGCGTGGCCAGCTCGCCCAGGTGCACGGCGAGGCCGCCGTCGCCCGCCATGATCAGGGTGGGCACGCCCGGCCTGGCCAGCGCCGCCCCGAGCCCCATCGCCAGGCCCTGGCCGATGCCGCCGCCCAGCGGGAACACGTTGGTCTCCGGCTCGTAGACGGGCAGCAGCCGGTTGCCCCATTGGCTCGACGGGATGGTGACGTCCCGGACCAGCGGCGACCGCCGGTCGAAGCAGGCCCGGACGGCGTCGCAGACCTCGGCGTACACCCCGATCTCGGCGCGCAGCCGCTCCCTGGCGGCCCGCCGGGCCTCCCTCCCCCGCTCCCGCCACCCGTCCCGCCCCGCGCGCCCGCCCGGCCCTGGACCACCCGACCCCGGACCACCCGTCCCCGGCCCGTCGGTCCCCGGACCGCCTTCCGCCGGGGTCCGGCGCGGCTCGGTGATCGCCCTGGTCAGGGCGGCGAGCACGGCGGCGGCGTCGCCGAGCACCCCCGCCGTCACCGGGTAGACGCGGCCGATCGCCGCCGGGTCCACGTCGATCTGCACGTGGGCCTCCGGCACCTTCAGCGTGTAGTGCCGCGTCTCGTTCGACCGGAAACGCGTGCCCACGCTCACGAGCAGGTCGCTGCCGGCGAGCAGGCCGGCCCCCGCCGCGCCGCTCGCGAAGTTCCCCACGACCAGCTCGTGGTCCTCCGGGATCACCCCGCGCCCGGAGTTGGAGGTGAGCACCGGCGCGCCCAGCAGCTCGGCGAGCGCGCGGGCCTCCTCGCGCGCGCCCCGGCACCCTCCCCCGATCCACAGCACCGGCCGCCGTGCCCCGGCCACCAGCTCCGCCGCCCGCCCGACGGCGGCCTCGTCATACGTGCCACCCGGGGCGTCATACGTCACACGATCGCGGCCCGCGCCGGGGGGCGGGATCTCCGCGGGCGGGTGGGGTTCGTACTGGAGGTCCACGGGCCATTCCACGCTGACGGGGCCGCACGGGACGGCCAGGGCGTGCCGCACCGCGTCCAGGAGGACGCCGGCGGCGGTGGCCGGGGCGGTGACGGTGCGGGCGTGCTTGGAGATCGCGGCGAGCATGCCGGGCTGGTCCTTGGTCTCGTGGATGACGCCGCGGCCCTGGCCGAGGTAGCGGCTGTCGATCTGGCCGGTGACGTGGAGGACCCGGCTGCTCGCGGCCAGGGCCTCGACCAGGGCGCCCGCCGCGTTGGCCGCCCCCGTGCCGGTGCTGGTCAGGGCGCAGCCGAGGCCGCCCGAGACGCGGGCGTACGCGTCGGCGGCGTTGACCGCGGCGGCCTCGTGGCGCACCGGGACGAAACGCAGGTCGCGGTCCACGGCCTCGACGAGGGGCAGGTTGTGCACGCTGACCACGCCGAAGACGACGCCCACGCGGTGCGCCCGCAGGACCTGCACCAGGACGTCTCCGCCGTTTCCGTGGATGTCAGGCATATCTGGACACCCCTCCTCCGACGTCGAGCGAGGCGCCGGTGATGTACGACGCGAGCGGCGACAGCAGCATGACGATGGCGTACGCCGCCTCCTCCGCCCGCCCGAGCCGGCCCAGGGCGATCCCCCGGTCGGCGGCGAGCGCGCCGGTCCACGCCTCGTACGACGGCTCGCCCGACGCCTCGAACCGCCGCCGCCACTGCCCGGTGTCGATCAGCCCGAGGCACACCGAGTTGACGCGCACCGGCGCCAGTTCGGCGGAGAGCGTCTTGGTGAGGTTGAGCAGCGCGGCCCGCGCCGCCGAGGTGGCGGCCAGGCGTGGCTCGGGCTGGCGCGCCAGGATCGCGTTCACGTTGACGATCGCGCCCACCGGCGACCTCGTCAGGTACGGCAGCGCCGCCCGCAGCGGGTTCAGCACGCCGAAGATCTTCAGCTCGAACTCGTCGCGCCACTGCTCCGGCGTGGTCTCCCCGGCCCCCGCCATCAGCGACCGCCCCGCGTTGTTCACCAGGCCGTCGATCCCGCCCAGCTCTCCCGCCGCCGCCTCCGCGAACCGCCGTACGGCCTCGGCGTCGGTCACGTCGCAGCTCGCGTGGAACAGGCGGGCGCCATCCGCCCGGGGCAGGGGTTCCAGCGCCCGCGCCAGCCGTACGCCGTCCCTCGCGCACGCGGCCACGGACGCGCCCTCGGCCAGCGACATCGCGGCGGTCGCGAGCCCGACGCCACCGCTCGCGCCGGTCACGATCACCGTGCGCCCGCGTAAACCCAGATCCATACTCCACCGCCGCCCTCTCTCGCGCCGATCTCGCGGCTTCAAGCACACGACGTGATTGAAACCGCGAGATCGGCGCGAGAGAGGGGACCGAAGAAGGGAAGGGGGCGGGGGGCTACGAGTTGGGCTTGACCTCGCGGGTCAGGCGGGAATCCCAGGGGCACCAGTGGCACCCGGGGAGGAAGGCTCCGCAGGCTTCGTCGAGATGGTCCTCGACGTACTGCATATTGGCGTCGCAGACCTCGATGGCGACCTCGAAGAACTGGATGGTGTCCGGGTCGAGATGGTAGTCCCAGTTCGGGTTGTAGGACTCCTTCCGCTTCAGGATGCGCCCGTGGACGTGGACGCGATCCTTTTCTTGACCGCTCAGGATCCGGCGGGCGTGGGCGATCTTCTCTTCGTCGGTGAGCTTGAAGACGAATTCCTGGCCCGGGTGCTGCGTGAACGCGAAATAGGCTTCGGCCATGTTTTACCGCCCTTTCTTGACGGCTTTTCGGACACCTTGAAGTTAGCACCGGGACCACGGTCGGTCGATAGCCGATTTCGGACACCTTCGTTTCACGTCTCCATTCGCCGGTCGTCGCGTTCATCGCATTCCTTAATGCTTCATCTCGAAACTCGGCACACTTCGCGCTTTTTAGTCGATTTGGAAATGTCTGGATAAATCAATGGAAGACGAAGCCGCCGTCCACGACGAGGGTCTGGCCGGTGATGTACTCGGCGGCGTCCGACAGCAGGAAGACGACCGCGCCGGTCAGGTCGCCCGGCCGCTGCGGGCGGGTCAGGGCCCGGTTGCGGCGGTACAGCTCGTGGCGTTCCGCCGGGATCCGCTCCGCCGCCTCCCCTTCGGTCAGGCCCGGCGCGACCGCGTTCACCGTGATCCCGTACGGCCCGGCGTCGCGCGCCATCGCCCGGGTCAGCGCGATCACCGCGCCCTTGGACGCCACGTAGTGGGCCAGCCGGGGCGAGCCGTGGAAGGCCGCGTCGGAGGCCACGTTGAGGATCCGTCCCGGCCGCGCCATCAGCGGGAACAGCGCGCGGCTCACCAGCCAGGGCCCTCGCGCGTTCACCGCCATCAGCCGGTCCCACTCGGCCACCCCGATCTCGTGGAACGGCTTGCCGCCCACCCCGTCCGCCAGCGCCGCGTTGTTGACCAGCGCGTACACCGGCCCGAGCGGCTCCACGGCGGCCGCGAGCGCCGCGCACGACCCGGCCGAGGCCACGTCCGTGTCCGCCCGGCGCACGTCCACCCCCTCCCCGGCCAGCTCCGCGACCGCCCGGCCCGCCCGGTCCGGGTCCACCTCGGCCACGACCACCCGCGCCCCGGCCCTCCCCACGGCCCGCGCGATCTCCAGCCCCAGCCCCCGCCCCGCCCCCGTCACCACGACGAGCCGCCCCTCCAGCGCCCTCCCGTCCGCCGCCTCCCGGCCCGCGGCCGTACGGCTCGCGCCCGCCTCGTGAGCCGTACCGGATCGGGGGATGGGGGCGGTCATGGGAGGAACTCCTTCAGGAGGCTGTTGAACGGGCCGGGGCGTTCCTGGTTGACGGCGTGGCCGGCGGCGGGGACCAGCGCGAGGCGGGCGCCGGGGATGGCGGACGCGATCGCCTCGCTCTCCTCCGGGCCGGTGACCTCGTCCTCGGTCCCGGCGATGACGAGCGCGGGCGCCGCCACCCGGCCGAGCACGGGGGTGAGGTCGGCCTCGGCCATGGAGGCGGCGGCGTGGGCGTAGCCGGGGAGGCGGATCGCGGCGGCCATCACCGTCCGCACGCGTTCGACCAGCTCCGCGGGCGCCTTCGGGGAGACCAGGCGGGGCGCCCTGCGGGCCGCGAACGCAGCGGGGCCCAGGCGCGCCAGCTCCTCCGCCCGGCTCCGCATGGCCGCCGCGCGCCCGGGGTCGCGGCCCGAGCCCCGGGAGGAGGAGGCGAGGACCAGCGACCGGACCAGGCCGGGGTGGTCGGCGGCGAGGCGGGCGGCGATCACCCCGCCCCAGGAGACGCCGACGACGTGCGCGGGCGCCGCGCCGCGTCCGCGCAGCACGCGGGCCGCGATCTCGGCGTACCCCTCGATCCCGGGCGGGCCCGCGAGGTCGGCCGACCGGCCGTACCCCGGCGCGTCCCACGCCAGCACCCGGTACCGCCCGGCCAGCGCCGGGATCTGCGCGGCGAACGACTCCGCGCTCCCCCCGATCCCGTGCAGCAGCAGCACGGGGTCCCCGCCCGCCCCGGCCTCGGCGACGTGGACCCCGCCGTCCGGCGATTCCGTCATCACACCCGCTCCGTCGTCACATCCGCCCAGCCATCACACCCGGCCACCCATCACGCCCGGCCGGCCATCACGCCCACCGGGCCATCCCATCCGCTCCCTCTCCATCCCGCCCGTGGCCGCCGCGCGTCAGCACTCCCACCAGCGGCCGGGGTCGGGGACGCCCGCCATGTGGGCGCGCACGTCCTTGGACGGGGGCCCGGCCGTGCCCCAGAGGTCGGACAGCTCGGGGACCCGGCGCCAGACCCGGCAGAGCCAGGCGTCCTCCTCGACCTGCTGGACCTCGGAGGTGTACTCGCAGACGAGCCCCGCGGGGTCGGCGAAGTAGGAGAACGTGTTGTTGCCGGGGCCGTGCCGCCCCGGGCCCCACAGCGGCGTGAGGCCGTGGTGCCGCAGCCGGCCGATGCCGCGCATGAAGTGGTCGATCGACGGCATCTCGTAGGCCATGTGGTTCACCGAGGTCCACGCGGCGCTGTTGAACGCGATCACGTGGTGGTCCCGGTTGCAGCGCAGGAAGACCATCTGGTGCTCGGACCAGTCCGACACGCGCATGCCCAGCACGCCGGTGTAGAACTCGGCCGCGGCGTCGATGTCCACGGTGTTCAGGACGACGTGGGCGAGCTTGCGGGGTACGGCGGGCAGCCCGCCGGGGTCCTGCGGCGTCACGGCCTCGACGTCGCAGGAGATCTCGATCAGCCGCCCCTCGGGGTCGGCGAAGCGCAGGCCGTACCCGTGCCCGGCCTGGTCGAGGCGGCCCGGCTCGGCGACCAGCGGGATCCCGCGCCCGGCCAGGCGCTTGGCGGCCTCGTCCACCTCACGGGGCGAGCCGACCGAGAAGGCGATCTTGCCCAGGGCGTTCTGGGCGGCCTGCCGGACCTCCAGGATGTGGTGCTCCTCGCCGGTGCCGCGCAGCCAGGACACGCCCGTGTCGCTCTCGACCTCGGTCAGGCCCCAGACCTCGCGGTAGAACTCCGCCGCGTCCCCCGCGCGGGGCGTGCGCACGGCGACGCTGCGCAGCGTGCGCAGACGCGCGATCGGCTCGTTCACGCCCTCACCTCCCGCAGCGGCCGGGCGCGCTCCGCCCTGGCCGCGAGCTGCCGTCCCGCCTCGTTGCGGATCATGCGGCGGAGCCGTACCACCGCCAGGTCGTGCTGGTAGAGGTTCTCCCGGTCCCAGGCGTCCCGCGGCATGGCCTCCAGCATCGCCCGGTCCTGCTCCAGCACCGCCCAGTGGCGCTCCTCCAGCCGCGCCTTGTAGAGGAACCGCCAGGTGTCGCGCTCCCACCCGCTCACCTTCCGGCAGCGCCAGAAGAACGCCGCGTGCCGGTCCGCGTCGATGGGCGTGGCCGTGCCGATGATCGTGAAGGGGCCGCCCGGCCCGGCCGTGGGCGGGTACGGGATCTCCAGGCGCACCCACTGCGCGCCCGTGTCGATCCACTCCGACCAGTCGAAGTTCACGCCGCGCTGGTCGGTCTTCTCGAACACGAACCCGGTGTCGGTGTCGCGGATCTGGAAGACCGCCTCGCGCTTGCCCGCGAACATCGTGTGCGTCTGCCGGTGCAGGAACGCGCCGTGCATCGGGTCCATGAGGTTGTCCAGGGAGTACGTCCAGGGGGCGGCCCATTCGGCGTACGCCAGGAAGTGGGCCCAGGCGTCGTCGGCGAGCTGCGCGGGCAGCCCCAGCGGGGCGGGCTCGGCGTCCTCCGGGTCGCCGAACCAGGCGAACACCGCCCCGGCGTGCTCGGCCGCGGGGAACGTGCGCAGCGCCCGCCTGCCCTCCAGCCGGCATCCGGGGCTGCCGGGCACCGAGACCACCACGCCCTCGCCGTCCACCTGGACCCCGTGGTAGTCGCAGGCGATCCGGTCCCCCATGTGCACCCCGCGCGAGAGCCGCGCGCCCCGGTGCGGGCAGCGGTCCTCCTGCACCCGGATCCGGCCCGCGGCGTCGCGCCACAGCAGCAGTTCCTCCCCCGCCCGGTCCAGCCGCACGAGTTCGCCCCGCCGTACCCGGTCGGATCGGCACAGGGCGTACCAGCGGTTGCGCAGGCCCAGCTCGATCAGGGCCTCGACGGTCCGCGGGGCGCTCATTCGAGGGCTCCCAGCCGCGCCATCTCGGCGGTGAACGACGCCTCGGTCCAGTCGGCGCCGTCCGGGGGCCGCACCCCGGTCTCGTTGAGGCGGGCGACCACGCCGGGCAGGTCGTGCGCCCCGCTCCGGAACACGTTCTCCAGCTCGTCGGCGAGCACGTGCTCGTAGCTGGTCAGCGGGCGGGACCGGGACTGCACGGGGTCGAGTCGCAGTTCCATCGGGTACTCCTGGGAGTGCGCGCGGGGGTTCTACAGGTCGAGGACGAGTTCGGGGTCGCGGGAGCGGGAGCAGCAGATCATCATGACCTCGCCGGCCGCCCGCTCCTCGTCGGTGAGGAGGAAGTCGCGGTGCTCGGGCGTGCCCTCGATCACGCGGGTCTCGCAGGTGCCGCAGACGCCCTCCTCGCAGGACGACAGCGCCGGCACCCCGGCCTCCCGCACGATCTCCAGGATCGTCCGCCCCGGCGGCACGCTCACCCGCACCCCCGAGGTGGCGCACACCACGTCGAACGCCTCCCCGCCGGCCGCGGGCCCGGCGCTCTCCGGCGCCCGGAACCGCTCCACCCGCAGCCGTGACACGTCCGCCAGGCTCGCCGTCACCGCCTGGATCAGCGGCTCGGGCCCGCAGCAGTACACCAGCGGCTCCCCGCCCGCCCCGCCGTACGGCGGCCCGCCCGGTGCGGCGGGCGGTGCGGGGGCGAGCGCGGGGAGGAGGGCGGCGATGTCCGGGGGCCCGCCGCGCTCGTCGTCGGCGTGGACCGTGACGTGGGCGGGGCCGAAGGCTTCGAGGACGTCGAGGAACGCCATGGACGCGCGGGACCTGCCGCAGTACAGCAGGTGCCAGGGGGCGGCGCGGCGGTGCAGTTCCTCGGCCATGGCCTTGATCGGGGTGACGCCGATCCCCCCGGCGACCAGGACGTACGCGCCCGCGGGTTCGAGCGGGAAGTCGTTGTCGGGGCCGTCCACCTTGATGATCTCGCCGACGCGGAGGCGGTCGTGGACGTACGCGCTGCCGCCCCGGGAGGCCCGGTCGCGCTGGACGGCCACCGACAGGAGGCGGCGGTCGGCGGGGTCGCCGCACAAGGAGTAGTCGCGGCTCATGCCGTTCGGCAGGTGCAGGGTGAGATGCGCTCCGGGCGCCCACTCGGGGAGCTCCGCGCCCGCCGGGTCGGCGAAGCCGAGCTGGACGACGTCCTCGGCCAGCCAGGTCGAGCGCACCAGGCGCAGCTCACGGGGCAACGGTCAGCCTCTGGTGACGCCGTGCATCGGCGAGGTGGGCGGGTAGGTGGGGAGCTGCGGCTTGCGCGCCCCGATGATGACGCAGAAGAGGGCGTCGCCCTCGCCCACGTTGCGCAGGCTGCGCGGGACCCCGGCCGGGACGCGGATCAGGTCGCGGTAGCCCAGCACGCGGCTGGCGGTCTTCGTGCCGTCCTCCACGTCGTGCACGGTGACCTCCAGCTCGCCCTCCAGCACGAAGAAGACCTCCTCCGCGTCGTGGTGGGTGTGCTCGGGGCCGACGGCGCCGCTGGGCAGGCGCATGTTGGAGAAGGTGAAGTGCTCGGACGGCAGGATGCGGTGGTCCGTCTCGTGGTCGCCGGTCGCGCCCGAGCCGATGTAGCGGATCTGCGCCCGCGCGAACGCGTCGCCGCCCGCCTTGGCCTGGAACGACAGGGTGTCCCAGTCTTCGTACCGGCTCTCGCGGGTCGCGACGCAGGAGTCGATGAGCGCTTCCAGATCCACGTTCCACCTCTTGTGACCTGGGGGATTTAGTTGAGTGGCAAGATATATGCCTATATGGTTCCTAACACCGGCGGATTGCCCGCGCAATAGCGGGAACGGCGGTCTACCCTTCCGGAGGGGGTGGCATGGCACGCGCGGACCGGCCCGACCCGGTCGAGGCGATCCTGGCGCAGTGGCGGCGCGAGCGGCCGGACGTGGACGTCTCCCCCCTCGCGGTCTTCGGCCGCCTGCACCGCTCCTTCCTGCGCTACCAGGACCGGATCTCGGAGGTCTTCGACCGCTACGGCATCACGATGGCGGCGTTCGACGTGCTGGCCGCGCTGCGCCGCAGCGGCCCGCCGTACCGCCGGACGGCCGGGGAGCTCGCCGAGATCACGCTCGTCACCTCGGGCGGCCTCACCCTCCGCATCGACCGCCTGGAGGCCGCGGGCCTGGTCGTCCGCGAACGCGATCCCGCCGACCGCCGCGTCGTCCACGCCCGCCTCACGAAGGAGGGCCTGGCCCTGGTCGACGAGGTGGTGGAGGCGCACTTCGCCAACGAGCGCGAGATGCTCGCCGGGCTGACCGAGCCGGAGCGCCGCCGCCTGTCCGCTCTCCTGGCGAAACTGGAACGCTCCCTCGACCAGGCCGCCAGGGCCGTCCCCTAGAACCACGCGGAAGCCGGGTTACCGTGGCGGAGAGGACGCTCCCTGGGAGGTGGCCGCGATGGTGGGCATGGGACCGGTGGACGGCTTCCCGGCGGACCCGGTCCGCCCGGTGCCTCCCGACGAGATCCTGGTCGGCGGGCGCTGGCGGCGCGGAGGCGGGGATCCCCTGGTCACGCGCGACCCGGCCGACGGGCGGGTGCTCGCGGAGATCCACGCGACCGGCGCCGGGGACGTGGACGAGGCCGTGTGCCGGGGCCATGAGGCCGTACGGCTGACGCGGGACGCGCTGCCGCACGAGCGGGCGCGGTGGCTCACGGCGATCGCGGCCCTGATCGAGCGGGACGCCGAAGGGCTGGCGCGGCTGCAGACGGCGGACACCGGCAAGTCCATCGGCGAGACGCGGGCGCTGGTGGCGAGCGCGGCGGGGACGTTCCGGTACTTCGCGGGCGTGGCGGAGACGCTGGAGGGCGCGCTGACGCCGCCGCGCGGGCCGTACCTGACGATGAGCACGCACGAGCCGATCGGGGTGGTCGGGGCGATCACGCCGTGGAACTCGCCGATCGCCAGCGACGCGCAGAAGATCGCGCCCGCGCTCGCCGCGGGGAACGCCGTCCTGCTCAAGCCCGCCGAGTGGACGCCGCTGGTGGCGCTCGCGCTCGGGCGGCTGGTGTGCGAGGCGGGGCTGCCCGAGGGGCTGCTGTCGGTCCTGCCGGGGCCGGGCCCGGTGACCGGGGACGCGATCGTGCGGCATCCGGGCGTGGGGAAGGTGTCGTTCACCGGGGGCACGGCCACCGGCCGCGCCATCGGGGCGATCGCCGCGCGGAAGATCATGCCGGTCTCCCTGGAGCTGGGCGGGAAGTCGCCGACGATCGTGCTGCCGGACGCCGACCTGGACCTGGCGGTGGCGGGCATCCTGTTCGGGATCTTCTCCTCCTCCGGGCAGAGCTGCGTCGCGGGCTCCCGGGTGCTCCTGCCGAGCGCGATGTACGACGAGGTCCTGGGGCGGCTGGTCGCGGGGGCGGAGAAGCTGCGGGTCGGCCCGGGGGACGACCCGTCCACCCAGGTCGCGCCGCTGGTCACCGCCGAGCACCGGGACCGGGTGGCGGCGATGGTGGACCGCGCGCGGGCCGACGGCGCGCGCGTCCGCTGCGGCGGCGCCCCGCTCCCCGGCCCCGGCAACTTCTACCCACCCACGATCCTCGACGGCCTGCCCGCCGATTCGGCCGCGTGCCAGGAGGAGATCTTCGGCCCGGTGCTCGTGGCCCTGCCGTACACCGGCGAGGAGGAGCTGGTGACCCTCGCCAACGCCACCGTCTACGGCCTGGCCTGCGGGATCTGGACCCGCGACTACCGGGCGGCGGTACGGCTGGCGCGCCGGGTCGAGGCGGGGACAGTGTGGATCAACACCTACAAGCAGTTCAGCGTCTCCACGCCCTTCGGCGGCGAGAAGGAGAGCGGCCTCGGGCGGGAGAAGGGCCGGGAGGGCGTCCTCGCCTACACCCGGCAGAAGAGCCTGTACTGGGGGCTCGACGAACGGCCGAACCCCTGGGCCGGGCCGGTCTGATCCGGCCGCCGGGGCGGCGGCGAGGCCTTCCCCGGTACCCTCTCCTCGGCCGCCTGGCACGTGGGCGGCGGGATCGTTAGTCTCGGGGGTTCGGTGATCGTGGGACAGCGGGGGGTCGTCGTGAACGCGCGTGAGGCGAGGATCACGGAGCCGGGGTGGCTGTTCGCCCTGTACTTCGTGCTCTTCCCGGTGATCGGCGCGGCCGCGCTCTGGGTCGTGAAGCTGATCGTGGACTGGGGGGCGGCGACGCTCTCGTGGCTGCCGTTCGAGGACATCGTCAAGTTCCTGGCCTCGATCCCGGACCCGCAGGCCACGCTCGGCGCCCTCGCGCTGGGAGCCGCCGGCGGGCTGTTCGTGGCGTTCATGGCCAAGTACGAGAGCCTGGAGGTGCTGGTCTCCCCCGAGGGGATCACGCTGACCCGCAAGGGAGAATCCCGCACCATCCCCGCCGACCGGGTGAACGGCGCGTTCTGGGACGGGAAGGCGCTGGTGCTGCTGGGCCGGGACGGTGGCGAGCTGGCCCGCGAGACCTCCGACCTCAAGGAGGGGCCGGTGCACGAGACGCTCACCGCGCACGGCTACACCTGGCTGGACGGCGACCCGTACCGCGAGGAGTTCCGCCGCTGGGTCGAGGGCGTCCCCGGCCTCCCGCCCGGCGCGGACGCCCTCCTCAAGGCCCGCGCGAAGGCGCTGGAGAAGGACGACGCGCACGACATCGCCGAGCTGCGCGACGAGCTGGCCCGGCTCGGCGTGGTCGTCCGCGACCACAAGAAGCGGCAGCACTACCGGCTCGTCGAGCGCTCGCCCGGCGACGAGTGACTGATACCGCGACGGGCCACGGCCCCGGCGCCCGCCCCCGGGATGGCCTCAGGCGCGGCCCCCGGCGCCCGTCCCCGGGATGGCCTCAGGCGCGGCCGTGGCATCCGTCGCCGCGGTGGTCTCAGGCGATGTCGCGCCAGGTGAGCCCGTCCGCCGACAGCCGCAGCCGGTCGCCGTCCTGGTTCAGGTAACCCGCCCGGGTCCAGCTCACCCAGCCCGCCACGTCCGCCGGGCCGGAGGCCGTGAACGAGCGCCCGCCGTCCCGGCTGGTGTGCACGCGCCGGTCCTCCCCCGCGATCATCAGCCGCCCGTCCGCGGCGGCGATCCCGGCGCCCAGCGACGAGAGCGGCGCGACCCCGGGCCGGTGCCGCCACGTCCGCTCCCAGGTCCGCCCGCCGTCCGCGCTCCGGTAGATCGCCAGGAGCCCGTTCTTCACCTGCTCCCCCGGCAGCTCGCCGCGCACCACGGCGTACGTCGCGGACGGCCCGGCCGACACGGACACGCCGAAGACGTTGCCGGTCAGGCCGGGGAGGGGCCGCACCGACCAGGTCCGGCCCGAGTCGCGTGACCCGGCCAGCGACCATTCCCGCGACCCCGGCCGCCGGCCCGCCGCCCACCACGTCCCGTCCGCCGCCGGCACGCCCTGGGAGACGCGCCAGTCGGTGAGCGCGGGCAGGGAGGCCAGCGGCGCGCGGGCCCCCGACTCCGGGAGCAGCACGAGCGGGCGCCCGCACCCCTGGTCCCCGCACACCGCCGTCAGCACCCCGCCCCCGGGGACGGCGTCCACCGGCCGCGCCCCGGGCCGGTCGGCGTCCTTCCAGCGGCGCGCGCCGTCCGCGCTGAACCAGCGGCGGCCGCGGTCCTCCACGACCACCCGGTCCCGCCCCAGCACGTGCAGCCCCGCCGACAGCCCGTCCGGGGCCCGCACCTCACCCACCGGCGAGGCCCGGCGCGCCCACGTCCGTCCCCCGTCCTCGGTCGCGATCACGTCGGTGTCGCACCGGTACCGCTCGCCGCCCGTGCAGGAGGACCGGAGCGCGTAGCCGTGCCGGGCGTCCGCGAAGTCGATCGCGTACACCGCCCGCTCCCGCCCCGCCCCGTCCGCCGCCGGGGACGCCCCCGCGCCCGCCGGGGCGGACGTCCCGGGCGTGCCGGGCGCGTGAGCCGTACCGGACGCGATCGCCGTGCCCGCGGAGACGGGTGCGGACGCCGGCCCGCCCGCCGGCGCGCATCCGGCCCCGCACGCCACGGCGACCACGCCCGCCGCCGCCAGGACCGCCGCCCTCATCCGCATCGGAACCCCTCTCGCCGCAAGATCCACGCCCCTCATACCGGGGCTCGCCGCGAAAGGTTCCGGGGGCCGCGCCCCGGCCGCCCGTCCCCCGGCTCAGCCCTTGACCGCGCCGGCGGTCAGGCCGCGGGCGAGGTGGCGCTGCACGAGCGCGAAGAACACGGCCACCGGGGTGGCGATCAGGGTCGCGCCCGCCATGAGCGGGCCGTACTCGGTGCCCTCCGTGGTGATGAAGTGGGTCAGCCACAGCGGCAGCGTGTAGTGCTCGGGGCTGCTGATCAGGAAGTACGTCAGGAGGTATTCGTTCCAGGCCAGGATCAGCGTGTAGATCGAGGTGGCGACGAGCCCGGGGAAGATCAGCGGCAGCACGACCCGGCGGAACGCGCCCATGCGGGTGCACCCGTCCACCATCGCGGCCTCCTCCAGGTCGCGCGGGACCCCGGCGACGAAGCCGCGCAGGGTCCAGATCGCGAACGGCAGCGCGAACGCCAGGTAGGAGATCACGAGGCCGGGCAGGGCGTCGGTCAGCCGCAGCGGCCCGAGGGTCAGGAAGATCGGGATGACCAGCGCCACGTGCGGAACCATCTGGACGACGATCAGGGCGACCAGCAGCGCCCGCCGCCCCCGGAACGCGAAGCGGGCCAGCGCCAGGGAGGCCAGGAACGCGAACGCCATCGCGGCCAGGACCGTGCAGGCGGCGACGATCAGGCTGTTCTGGGCGCTGCGCCAGAACTCGCCGTCGGACAGGACGTGACCGAAGTTGGCCAGGGTCGGGTTCGCGGGCAGCAGCCGCGGGGGCACGGCGAACATCTCCCGCCCCGGCTTGAACGCCGTCACCGCCATCCAGTACACCGGGAACGCCCAGATCACGAGGACCGCGATCCCGAGCGCGCCGAAGACCCATCGCCTCACGAGCCCTCCCCCGCCCGGACAATGCGCCGCAGGTAGAACACCATGACGACCAGCAGGAGCAGGACGGTGACCACGGCGACGGCGGACGCGTAGCCGTACTCGTGCCCCTGGTACGCCTTGACGTAGGAGTAGATCGACAGGGTCTGGTAGCCGGGCGCCGGGGCGGCGTTGCGCAGGATCCAGATCTGGTTGAACACCTGGAAGTCCCAGATCACCGACAGCGCCGTGAGGATCACCAGGACCGGCCGGATCACCGGGAGCGTGATGCGGCGCAGCACCTGCCACCCGGTCGCGCCGTCCACCCGCGCCGCCTCGACGATCTCGGCGGGGACCTGGGTCAGCGCGGCGTACGTCGTGATCGCGATGAACGGCACCGCGCCCCACACCACGATCGCGGTCGTGACCGACAGGCCCTGCGCGCTGTCGATGTACCAGTTGTGCCGGCCCAGCCCGAGCAGCGAGTTCAGCACCCCGGCGTTCTGGTCGGTCATCCACGCGAACACCTGCGTGGACACGAAGCTCGGCACGGCCCACGCGAGCACCAGCACGAACGTCACGGCCCGCCGTATCCACGCGGGCACGCGCTCCATCAGCAGCGCGATCGAGACCCCGGCCGCCATGGACAGCGCGACCATCGCCACCGTGAGCACCACCGTGCGCCGCAGCGCGCTCCAGAACGCCCGGTCCGTCACGATCCGCCGGTAGTTACGGCCGGCCGCGAACTCCGGCGCGCGGTCGGTGAAGATCTGCGCCAGCCCCCAGTCCTGGAACGACAGCACCACGACCCGGACCAGCGGGAACCCCAGCACCGCCGCCATCACGACCAGCGCCGGCCCGATGAGCAGGTACGGCAGGCCGCGCGGCCCCCGCCGCGAACCGGACCCCGAACCGGAACGCGAACCGTGCCGAGGACCGGAACGCGAACCGGAACCAGGCCCGGCACCCGATCCGGATCCCGAACCGGATCCCGAACCGGCGCGCGGGGCGTCGCGGCGCGCGGCCGTGCGGCCTGGGTCGGCGGTCTCGCGCTCGGACATCACGAGCCGTTCAGGATCTCTTCGATGGCGCCGTCGGCGGCGCGGGTCGCGGCGGCGACGCTCACCTGCCCGGTGGCGATGTCCACCAGCATGTTCGGGATGATCTTGGTCTTCTCCACCTGCGCCCAGTGCTCCGCGGACGGCACGCTCCACGTCCCGGTCAGCGACTCGACGTAGCCCTTCATGCGCGGGTCGCGGGCCGTCACCGCCGTCGAGCTCGCCAGTCCCCCGCCCGCGACGAACCGCCGCTGGTTCGCCGTCGCGGTGTAGGCCCGGATCCAGTCCAACGCCCACCGCCGGTGCCGGCTCTTCACCGGCACGGCCAGCACCGACCCGCCCATGAACGACGGGACGTACGCGCCCTTCCGCGCCGGGCTCGGCAGCCGGAACGAGCCCACCAGGTCCGCGAGCGCCGGATCGCCCTGCGGGCCGTACACCCGGCGCAGGTGCCCGCCCGCGTCGTAGAACATCGCCGTCTTGCCCGCGACCATCGTGCTGAACGCGGTCAGGTCGTTGATCGTGCGGTCGCCCCGGTAGCCCGCGTCCATCAGCGCCTTCCAGTTCGCCAGCCCGCGCCGCCCCTCCGGCGAGGAGAACCGCGCGTCCCACGAGCCGTCGGCCCGCCGTACGGCGACCGCGCCGCCCGCGTCGTAGACGAACGGCATCGCGGCGTACTGGTGCTGGCCCGGGAAGAAGAACGGCGAGAACGCCGGGTCGGCCCGGTGCCGCGCGGACAGCCGGCCGATCAGCGCCATCAGCTCCCGCCAGGTGCGGGGCGGCTCGGTCGCGCCGGCCTCCGCGAGCAGGTCGCGGCGGTAGACGACGGCGCGGTTGGAGCCGTAGTACGGCACGCAGCGCAGGCGCCCGGCGTGCGTGCACGCGGTGGTCAGCGCGGGCAGCCAGGCGGCGGAGTGCTCGAAGGTCGCCTTCTCGGCCGTCAGGTCGGCGAAGGCACCCGCGGCTATGTACTGCGGCGTCTCGGTGGTGCCCATCTCGATCACGTCGGGGGTCCGGCCGCCCTGCGCGGAGGCGTCGAACTTGGCGGTGTGGTCCGACCAGGACTGGTAGGCCACCTTCACCCGCACCCCGGGATGCCGCCGGGAGAAGTCCGCGGTGGCGGCGGCGACCGCCTCGGGCCACTGGAGCCGCGCGTCCACCTGGAGCCAGACGGTCAGCTCCCGCGCGTCCCGCTCACCGGAATCCCCGCACGCGGCGGCCGCGGCGAGCAGGCAGCCCGCCGCGAGGCCGCGGGAGAAGGCGGGGGCGCGGCGAGGCGCGCGCGGCCTCCTCCGGCGGTGAGCGCGGTCACGGAATCCGATGGAGTCGATGACAGAAAGTTACCCCGATTTCCGCAAAAGACGATCGCCGCGAGGGAACTCCGCGGCGCTCTCCGCACGTTTCCCACACAATTAATCGGTCGAAAGCATTGCAACCCCGGAAATATGAGGATATGTTCCGGGGTCAGCCATCCAGGATCGGGGGATCGTTGGGGCCGATGGCCGGGGAGGATCGTCGCCGACATGGGCGAATTCATGGGGGTCGCACTTGCTTTTCCCACCGTGTTGTTCAGCTTCGCCCTGGTGATCGTCGTCATCTACTGGCTCCTGGCCCTGCTCATCGGGCTCGATCTCGACATTCTGGACGGGGATGACGTCGGCGCAGAAAACGCCTCCTCGGGTTTTCTCCCGGCGCTCGGCCTCGGCGGCGTTCCGGTCACCGTCGTGCTCTCGCTGCTCGTCGTGCTGGCCTGGTTCGTCAGCCTGGCCGGAAGCGCCCTGGTCTCCGGTACGGCGATGCGCGTGCTCGTGCTCGCCGTCGCCCTCGGGGCCGCCTGGCTCGGGACCCGGTCGCTGGTGACGCCGCTGCGGCGGGTCTTCGCGAGCGAGCGGGCGCCCTCACGGAACGACTTCGTGGGGCGGATGTGCGTGATCCGCACCGGACGCGTGACCGGGGACTTCGGGCAGGCCGAGGTGCGCGCCGCGGACGGCTCCACCGCGATCGTCCAGGTCCGGGGGATCGACGGGGACGCGCCGCTGCGCGCCGGCGACCGCGCGCTGATCTTCGACTACGACACGGCGGGCGAGTTCTTCCGCGTCATGCCGTACGACGCCGGGCTCGACCCGGAACGACCTCTCACCTGACGTACGTCTCCTCACCTCAAGGGACCACATGGACGTCATCTCCACCGGTTTCGGCGTGCTCCTGGCCGTCGTCCTGCTGCTCGCGCTCGTCCTGCTGCTCGTCGTCGGCCGCCTGTTCCGCAAGGTCGAGCAGGGCAAGGCGCTGATCATCTCCAAGGTCCGGAACGTGGACGTGACGTTCACCGGGGCCGTGGTGCTGCCCGTGCTCCACAAGGCCGAGATCATGGACATCTCGGTGAAGACCATCGAGATCGAGCGCAGCGGCCAGGAGGGCCTGATCTGCCAGGACAACATCCGGGCGGACATCCGCATCTCGTTCTTCGTGCGGGTCAACAAGACCGCCGAGGACGTGATCAAGGTGGCGCAGGCCATCGGCACCGAGCGCGCGAGCGACGAGGGCACGCTCCAGACGCTGTTCAACGCCAAGTTCTCCGAGGCGCTCAAGACCGTCGGCAAGCAGCTCGACTTCGTGGACCTCTACACCAAGCGCGAGGAGTTCCGCGACCAGATCATCCAGGTCATCGGCACCGACCTCAACGGGTACAGCCTGGAGGACGCGGCGATCGACTACCTGGAGCAGACGCCGCTCGACCAGCTCAACGCCGACAACATCCTCGACGCCCAGGGCATCCGCAAGATCACCGAGCTGACGGCGATCGAGCACGTGCGCACCAACGAGTTCCGCCGCCACGAGGAGAAGGAGATCACCCGGCAGAACGTGGACGCCCGGGAGGCCATCCTCGAACTCGAACGCCGCCAGGCCGACGCGGAGATCAAGCAGAAGCGCGAGGTCGAGACCATGCGCGCCCGCGAGGAGGCCGAGATCGCCAAGGTCCAGGCCGAGGAGCGGCTGAAGGCCCAGACCGCGGGCATCCGCACCGACGAGCAGCTCGGCATCCAGCGCGAGAACCGCGACCGCGAGATCGCCGTCGCCCAGAAGAACCGCGAGCGCGTGATCGCGATCGAGAGCGAGCGGATCGAGAAGGACCGCCTGCTGGAGGTCATCGCCCGCGACCGGGAGACCGAGCTGTCCAAGATCGCCAAGGACAAGGAGGTCGAGACCGAACGGCGGGGCGTGGCCGAGGTGGTCCGCGAGCGGATCGCGGTCGAGAAGACCGTCGCCGAGCAGGAGGAGAACATCAAGCGGCTGCGCGTGGTCGAGGAGGCCGAGCGCACCCGCCAGGCGGTGGTGATCCAGGCCGAGGCCGAGGCGCAGGAGAACCTGGTCAAGGGCATCAAGGCCGCCGAGGCCGCCGAGCAGGCCGCCAAGTTCCGGGCCCGCGAGGAGCTGGTGCTCGCCGAGGCGCGGCAGCAGGCCGCCGACCTGGACGCGCGCGCCAAGATCCGGCTGGCCGAGGGTGTCCAGGCCGAGGCCGCGGCGGCGGGGCTGGCCCAGGTGCAGGTGCGTGAGCGCGACGCCGAGGCCATCGAGAAGGTGGGCCGCGCCGAGGCGGTCGTCGAGCGCGAGAAGGCACTGGCCGAGGCCGCCGGGATCGGCGAGCGGCTGAAGGCCGAGGCGGAGGGCGAGCAGGCCAAGGCGCTCGCGGCCGCGGCGGCGGTGGGCGAGCGGCTGAAGGCCGAGGCCGAGGGCCTGACCGAGAAGGCCGCCGCGATGGCCGCGCTGGACGAGGCCAGCCGGGCGCACGAGGAGTACCGCCTGCGCCTGGAGGCCGACAAGGAGGTCCGGCTGGCCGGCATCGAGGTCCAGCGCCGGGTGGCCGAGGCCCAGGCCGAGGTGCTCGCCGCGGGCCTGGCCAAGGCCGACATCGACATCGTCGGCGGCGACGGGGCCTTCTTCGACCGCGTCACCTCGGCGGTCGGCATGGGCAAGAGCGTGGACGGCTTCGTGGAGCACTCCCAGGTCGCCCAGCGGCTCGGCGCCCCCTGGCTGGACGGCGAGTCCAGCCTCCCGGAGGACCTGGCCAAGCTGCTCGGCTCGCTCAACCCGGCCGGAGTGCGCGACCTGACCCTCTCCGCGGCCCTCGCCAAGTTCCTCCAGTCCGGCGGCGGCGACCCCGGCAGGCTCCAGGAACTCCTCGCCTCCGCCGCGGCCCCCCAGCGCGCCCCGGCAGTGACCGCGACCAGCGCCGACTGACGCCCCCGGAACCCCGCCCGGGCCACGCGGGGGCGCGGGCCCGACCGACGACCACCAGGCTAGGAACGCGGAGCCGTACGTGACGCAGGAGACAGTGCCGCAGGAGTCAGGGCGGCGGGAGCCGGCCCGGCGGGGAACCGCCGGGCCGGGGCCGGCGGAGGGCCCGGCCCTCGGGACCGGGACCTACGAGGTGCTGCGCGCGCGGCTGGCCGAGCAGGCCGGGGAGCTGGCGCGCCGGGCCGAGGGGCTGAACTCGCGGCGGGTGGAGGTGTTCGGCGGGGCGGAGCTGCGGGTCGTCGGGACCGAGCGGCTGCGGACCGAGAACAACTGCGTGCCCCGCGACATCGTGTCCGTCGGCGGCGTGATGGTGTTCGGGTACAACGTGTTCATCGGGCTCAAGCCCGAGACGACCGTGGCGGACGTGTTCTCGCTGCACACCTTCACGCGGGAGGGGGACGCCTTCCGGTTCGACCGGGCGTCCTCCGCGCTGTTCGCCGACCCGGCGTTCGAGCGGGACTTCGCCGAGCTGTACCGCTACTACCGGGAGACCCGGCTGCTCCAGCTCCGGCGGGTCGAGGGCAAGCTGCTGGCGGTGTTCCAGACGGGGCCGCGCACCGAGGACATCCGGGTGCTGCGCTGGCGGGTGGCCCCGGACGGGACCGCCGAGTACATCGACAACCGGGGCGAGCGTGACCACGTGTTCCCGCCCGCGCACGACTTCGAGTGGGTCGAGACGACCCGCGAGGACCACGTGCTCGGGCGGCACCCGCACATCTCGATCGGGGGCGAGCTGTTCGTCGAGACGATCGGCGGCGACCTGACGATCAAGGTGGAGAACAACACCGAGACCGGGGAGGGCGTCTACAGCGAGCCGGTCGCCGAGAGGCTGCAGAGCCTGGCGGACGCCGACGTGCACCACGCCCGGGTGGGGCCGCTGATCCTGCTGCGCGTCCGGCCGTACAACGAGACGGCCTGGCGGCACCTGGTCTTCAACACGCGCACGCGGACCGTGGCGCGGCTGGACGGGATCGGGCAGGCGTGCCAGCGGCTCCCCGAGGACCAGGGGATCATCTTCCCCGGCGGGTACTACCTGGTCACCGGGGTCGTGAAGACGTTCGACACCGACGTGGAGAGCCTGGAGTTCGAGCGGGTGATCCGCTCCCCCAACGGCGAGGACGCGCTGTACGTGTTCCACGCGCGGGCCGAGGGGCGGACGCTGCTCCTGCCGTACAACATGATCCGCAAGGAGGTGGCGACGCCGATCCCGTGCCACGGGTACTCCCTGTTCGAGGACGGCACGATGGTGATCTTCCGGGCGGACTCCGACGAGCCGACCCGGGTGCACCCGATGCAGGTGTGGCAGACGCCGTACGTCTCGGACACGTACGCCGCGCGGCAGCCGGTGGGGACCGGCCCGCTGGAGCGCATCGGGAACGCCGAGCTGGTGCGCGGCATCTCCGACTGCGTGTCGGCGGCCCGGATGGCGCGCGAGATGAACCCGTCGGCGGCGGTGTTCGAGGCGCTGGTGGGGACGTGCACGCGGCTGTTCGACCAGTACCACTGGCTGGGCGACCCCGAGCTGGGCGACCTGCGCACGCCGCTGGCGGAGCTGCGGGCGACGGCCGAGCGCGCGCTGGAGGAGTACGAGCAGGTCCAGCGGCTCACGGAGCAGGCCGCGGCCGCGGTCGGCGAGGCGGAGGCGTCGGTCGAGGCGCTGGCGCGGCGGGCGCGCGGCGAGACCCCGCTCAGCGCGCGGGCGTGGGTGACCCGGCTCGCGGACCTGCGGCGGGCCCAGGGCCACCTGGCGACGCTGCGCGAGCTGCGGTACGCCGACCTGGAGCGGATCGACGTGCTCGCGGCGCGGCTGGAGGAGGAGGTCACGGCGGCGGCCCGGCGGGCGGTCGAGTTCCTGCGCGGGCGGGACGCGTTCGCCGACTACCAGGCGCAGGTGTCGGAGCTGGTCGGGCAGGCCGCCGGGATCGGGACGGTGGCGGAGGCCGGGCCGATCGGGGAGCGCCTGGGCGAGCAGTCGGCGGGGCTGGAGATCGTCGTCGAGGTCGTCGGGACGCTGGACATCGCCGACGCCACCGTGCGCACGGCGATCCTGGAACGCGTCGGGGAGGTGCTGGCCGGGGTCAACCGCGCTCGGGCCACCCTGGACGCGCGCCGCCGGGAGCTGCGGTCGGCCGAGGGGCGGGCGGAGTTCGCGGCCGAGTTCGCGCTGCTCGGGCAGGCGATCACGGGCGCGCTGGCGATGGCGGACACCCCGGAGCGGTGCGAGGAACAGCTCGGGCGGCTGCTGCTCCAGGTGGAGAACCTGGAGACGCGGTTCGCCGACTTCGACGACTTCCTGGCCGAGCTGGCGACCAAGCGGGAGGACGTCTACGAGGCGTTCTCCTCGCGGCGGCAGGCGCTCCTGGACGAGCGCGCGCGGCGCGCGGACCGGCTGATGGAGTCGGCCGAGCGCGTCCTGTCCGGGGTACGGCGGCGCCTGGCCGCCCTGGGCTCGCAGGACGAGGTGAACACCTACTTCGCGGCGGACCCGATGGTGGCGCGGGTCCGCGCGGTGGCCGAGGAGCTCCGCGCCCTCGGCGACCAGGTCCGCGCCGAGGAACTGGCCGGGCGGCTCAAGGCCGCGCGCCAGGAGGCCGGGCGGGGGCTGCGCGACCGGGCCGACCTCTACGACGCCGGCGGCGCGGCGATCCGGCTGGGCCGGCACCGGTTCGCGGTCAACACCCAGCCGCTCGACCTGACGCTCGTGCCGCACGAGGGCGGCATGGCGTACGCCATCACCGGCACCGACTACCGGCAGCCCGTCCGCGACGCCGCGTTCGAGGCCACCCGGCCGTACTGGGACCAGCTCCTGGTCTCCGAGACGCCCGAGGTGTACCGCGCCGAGCACCTGGCCGCGGCCGTCCTCGCCGAGGCGTCGGGCGCCGCGCCGTACGGCCTGAGCCACGCGACCGGCGCGAACGGGGCGGGGGGTCCCGGGCCGCGGGCCGGCGGCGAGCGGGGGCTGACGCTGGAGGCGCTGCACGAGGCCGCGGTGGCCGAGGGCGGGCTGCTCGACGTCGTACGGCGGGCCGCCGCGTCCCGGTACGACGAGGGGTACGAGCGCGGCGTGCACGACCACGACGCGGCGGCGATCCTCGACGCGCTGCTGCGGCTGCACGCCGGGGCGGGCACGCTGCGGTATCCCCCGGCGGCGCGGGCGGCGGCGCAGCTCTTCTGGGCCTTCGGCGCGGACGAGCGGGCGCGGGGGACGTGGACGACCCGGGCGCGGTCGCTCGGTCGGGCCCGGGAGGCGTTCGGGCTCGGCGGGGACGCGATCGCCGCCCTGTGCGCGGAGCTGGACGCGGCGATCACCGCCTTCACCGGGCACCCCGGGGACGGGCACTCCGGCGGGACGGGCGCGGCTGGTGGAGTCAGCGCGGCGGGCGGCGCGGGCCTGGCCGGGGAGTACCTCTTCGAGGAGCTGGCGACCGCGCCGTTCGGGTTCGTGACCGGCGCCGGGGCCCGCCGCCTGGTGGAGCGGTTCCGCCGGGCGCTGGGCGGGCCGCGCGCCAAGGAGTTCGACGACGACCTGCGCGCGCTGGGCGACGACCTGGCGGCCCGGCGGCAGCTCGCGGAGGCGTGGTTCCGGGCCTACCTCGCGGCGGAGCGGGCGTCGGGCGCCGTGGAGGAGGCCGCGGGCGCCGAGCACGACCTGCCCGAGGCGATCGCGATCGAGCTCTGCGGGGGCGCCCTGCCCCGGCACGAGTCCGCGGCGACGCTCACCGCGACCGTGGACGGCCTCCTCGGCGCCCACCCCCGGATCGCCGGCCGCCGTCTCGGCCTGCGCCTGGACGAGACCCTCGCCCGCACCCGCGCCTTCCGCGCCGAACGCGTCCCGGCGTACCGCGCCTACCAGCGGCTCCGCAACGACCTGGTGGCCCGGGAGCGCGCGCGGCTGCGCCTGGAGGAGTACCGGCCGCGGGTGATGAGCGCGTTCGTCCGCAACCGCCTGCTCGACGAGGTCTACCTGCCGCTCATCGGCGACAACCTGGCCAAGCAGCTCGGCGCGGCCGGGGACGCCAAGCGCACGGACCAGATGGGGCTGCTCCTGCTGATCTCCCCGCCGGGATACGGCAAGACCACCCTGATGGAGTACGTCGCCGACCGCCTCGGCCTGACGTTCGTCAAGGTCAACGGGCCCGCGCTGGGCCACGCAGTGACGAGCCTGGACCCCGCCGAGGCCCCCGACGCCACCGCCAGGCAGGAGGTGGACAAGATCAACTTCGCCCTGGAGATGGGCGGCAACGTCCTGCTCTACCTCGACGACATCCAGCACACCAGCCCCGAGCTGCTGCAGCGGTTCATCTCCCTGTGCGACGCCCAGCGGCGCATGGAGGGCGTCTGGAACGGCGTCACCCGCACCTACGACCTGCGCGGGAAGCGCTTCGCCGTCTGCATGGCCGGCAACCCGTACACCGAGTCCGGCCGCCGGTTCCGCGTCCCCGACATGCTCGCGAACCGGGCCGACGTGTGGAACCTGGGCGACGTCCTCTCCGGCCGCGACGAGGTCTTCGCCCTCAGCTACCTGGAGAACGCCCTGACGTCCAACCCGGTCCTGGCCCCGCTGGCCGCCGCCGGGCGCTCCGACCTGGACCTCCTCGTACGGCTGGCGCAGGGCGACCCCACCGCCCACCCCGACGGGCTGGCCCGGCCGTACTCCGCGGCCGAGCTCGACCAGATCCTCGCCGTGCTGCGCCACCTCGTGCGGGTCCAGGAGGTCGTCATGGCGGTGAACCGCGCCTACATCGACTCCGCCGCGCGGTCCGACGCCTCCCGCACCGAGCCCCCGTTCCAGCTCCAGGGCTCCTACCGGAACATGAACAAGCTGGCCGAGCGGGTCGTCCCGGCCATGAACCGGGATGAGCTGGAGGCCCTGATCGACGACCACTACCAGGCTGAGGCCCAGATGCTGGCGAGCGGCGCGGAGGCCAACCTCCTCAAGCTCGCCGAGCTGCGCGGCACGCTGACCCCCGAGCGGGCCCGCCGCTGGACCGAGATCAAGGCGGCGTACGTCCGCGACCAGGCCCTCGGCGGCGCGGGCGACGAGCCCGCGACGCGAGCCGTCGCCGCCCTGGGCCTCGTGGCCGACCGCCTGGCCGCCGTGGAGTCCGCGATCACCCGGCTGACCCTCTGATCACCCCCGGCGACCCGGGTTTCGCCGTCCGCGATCACGCCTTGTCCGGGGCTGGAGGGATGCGCAAGGGTGGAGGCGAGGAGGTCGAATGGGTGCAGCGATCCCCCGTCACTCGGAACCCCGCCCGTTCTCCAGGAACCCCGTCCTCGTCCTGTTCGGTCTAGTCCACCGATCAGGAAGGGGAAGGACATGTCCCTCGCCGCCCAGCTCACCGGAGACGTGACCGCGATCGGCTACGGCCTCGCGGCCATCGGCCCGGGCATCGGCATCGGCCTCGTCTTCGGGCACGGCGTCCAGGCGATCGCCCGCCAGCCGGAGATGTTCCAGCTCCTGCGGCAGCAGATCATCCTCGGTCTGGTGTTCGCCGAGGCCCTGGCCATCATCGGCCTGGTGATGCCCATCGTCTACAAGAAGATGTAGACGGCACGCCACGAGGGGAAACGACACCCCCACGAGAGGGAACGGCGCGGCCGCGCGAGAGAGCGGCGCGGCCGCGCGGGGAATCGGCGCGGCTCCCGCCGGCTAGGGCGTGTTTTGTGGATCGGTGGATGTGGATCTGGTGGTCGGGTTGTGATGG
>NZ_QZEY01000014.1 GCF_003594875.1 Bailinhaonella thermotolerans | reverse complement strand
CCCAAGCCCTTCTCCACCGGCGCCTACGCCCACACCAACAGCTGACCCCCCGAGGTCACCCCCCACACACCCGCACGCGAAGGCCCCCGCCACCGGAACCACCCGGCAGCGGGGGCCTTCGCCTGCGCATACCCCGGCACCCACCGCCCCCGGCCGTACCGGAGCCGGGTCAGGCGTGGCGGGCGCCTTCGTGGTGGATGTGGCCCGCGGGTTCCAGTTGGAGGGTGGAGTGCTCGACGTCGAAGTGGCCGGCCAGGCACTGGTGGAGAAGGTCCAGGACCCGGCCGAAGTCGCCGTTCGACAGGCAGCGTTCGTCCACCACCACGTGGGCGGACAGGACGGGGACGCCCGAGGTGATGGTCCAGGCGTGCAGGTCGTGCACGTCGGTGACGGACTCCACCGAGAGGAGGTGGCGGCGGACCTCGTCCAGGTCCACGCCCTTGGGGACGGCTTCGAGGAGGATGTCCACGGCGTCGCGGAGGAGGCGCCAGGCCCGGGGGACGATCAGGAGCGCGATGGCGATGGAGACGGCGGGGTCGGCGTAGGTCCAGCCGGTGAGGGCGATGACGACGGCGGCGGCGATCACGGCGATGGAGCCGAGGAGGTCGCCGAGCACCTCCAGATAGGCGCCGCGCAGGTTCAGGCTCTCGGACTGGCCGCCGTGGAGCAGGGCCAGGCCGACGGCGTTGGCGATCAGGCCGGTGACCGCCGCGGCGAGCATGACGGGGCCGCCGACGGGTTCGGGGTCGAGGAGGCGGCCCGCGGCCTCGTACAGGATGTAGACGCTGAGGCCGAGCAGCACCACCGAGTTGATCGCGGCGGCCAGGATCTCGGCGCGCTGGTAGCCGAAGGTGCGGCGGGCGCTAGCGGGGCGGGCGCCGATCCAGATCGCGAACAGGGCGATGGCGATCCCGGCGGCGTCGGTGGCCATGTGCCCGGCGTCGGCGAGCAGCGCGAGGCTGCCCGACACCAGGGCGCCCACGACCTCGACCACCAGGACGACGCAGGTCAGGGCGAGGACGATCGCGAGGCGGGCGCGGTGCCGCCCGGCGGCGGTCACCCCGGCCTGGCCGTGGCCGTGGCCGTGTCCCATGCGCCTCGCCTCCCCCGCGCCAGGCCGTGCTCCGGTGATTCCCCCGGACACCTACCGCGTGAACGGGGCCGCGACACGTCCATCGTGCCCGGAACGCCCCCTCTTCGGACCCCACCCGCCCCCGATCCGGCCCCGGCGCACCCCGGGAACGACCCCGCCTCAGGCGGGCCAGGCGCGCATCGCCAGGTCCGCGACCTGTTCCAGTTCCTCGCGGGTGGCGCCGTCGCATGACTGGGTGGACATGCCCTGCACCACGGCGGCGTAGTACGTGGCCAGGGCGTGGGCGTCGGTGTCCGGGGGGAGGCGGCCCGCGTCGACGTCCGCCTGGATCTTCTGCTCGAAGGCCCGCTTGCTCGCGGCGCGGCCTTCCCGGAGTTCGGCCTTGACCTCCTCCGACGTGACGTTCACGGCGGCGGTGATCACCAGGCAGCCGGGCGGGTGCGAGGGGTCGGAGTAGACACGGGCGGCCTCACGCAGCAGCCGCGCCATCGCGTCCCGCGCGACCGGCTCCTCGGCCAGGGCGCGCACGGTGACCATTCCGTGGGTGCCGGCGTACCGTTCGACGGCCTCGTGGAAGAGCTTGCGCTTGTCGCCGAAGGCGGCGTACAGGCTGGGCGGGTTGATGCCCATGGCCGAGGTGAGCGTGGCGATCGAGGTCGCCTCGTACCCCCGGCTCCAGAACTCGATCATCGCCCGTTCCAGCGCCGCGTCCCGGTCGAACCCCCGCGGCCGGCCCTGCGTCTTCGTCATGGCGCCCATTCTATAGCGGCAGTTACAAAATTGGCGGGAGGTGTGCTACGGTCCTTTTCGTATCGATCACTACAGATCTTTCCCGGAGGGTTCCCATGACCGCCTACGCACGCACCGTTCGCGGCTCCGGTCCCGGCCTGCTCCTCGCCCACGGCGCCGGCGGGGGCGTCGAGGCCAACTTCGGCCCGATCCTGGACGGCCTCGCCCAGGACCACACGGTGGTCGCGATCGACTACCCGGGCACCGGCGCCACGCCCCGGTCCGACCGGCCGCTGGAGCTGGACGATCTGTCCGACCAGCTCGTCGCCGCGGCCGACGCCGAGGGCCTGGACACGTTCGCCATCGCCGGGTACTCCCTGGGCGGCCTGGTCGCGATGCGCACCGCCGCACGCCATCCGGAGCGGGTGACCAGGCTCGTGCTGACCGCCGCCTACCTGCGCCCCGACCACCGGTTCCGGCTCGCCGCCGAGGTCTGGCGCGACCTCTACCGCTCGGGCGACCACGCGACGCTGGCCAGGACCCTCGTCCCCATCAACTTCAGCGCCCCCGCGCTGGACGCCCTGAGCGCCGAGGAGCTGGAGTCCGTCATCGACGGCGCCGCCGCGACCCTGCCGCCCGGCAGCGCCGAGCACGCCGACCTGGCCTCCCGCGCCGACGTCTCCGCCGACGCCCCGGGCATCACCGCCCCCACCCTGGTGATCTCCACGGCCTACGACCGCCTGGTCGAGCCGCACCACCACCGCGCGGTGGCCGCCGCCCTCCCCAACGCCGAGCTGACCGAGATCGCCACCGGCCACCTCCCCTTCATCGAGCGGCCGGACGAGTGGCGCAAGCTCATCAGCGACTTCCTGTCCATAGGCTGACCGGCTCCGGCCGTCTTCATGCGCGGATTGACACGTGTTCGCGCGCGCATCGCCAATCCGGCCGCGGCGCCGCCCGGCAGCATTCGGGGTGTCGGTCCCGCCCCGCCCAAGGAGAAGATCATGCGCCGTCGCTTCGCCGCCGCCATCCTCGCCGTCCTGATGTCCGCCGGTGTCGCCGCCGCCGTCACCGTCACCACGGCCGGTCCCGCCGCCGCCGACAACTCCGACTGCTGCTGACCCACACCCGGCGGATCCCGGAAGGCGGCCCCGCCGAGGCGTTCCTGGAGCCTCGGCGGGGCCGCCTTTCCGCGTCCGGCGGGCGGCGGGCCCCTTTCCGCGTCCGGCGGGCGGTGGGCCCCTTTCCGCGTCTGGCGGGCGGCGGGCCCGCGGCCGTGAGGCGGCGAGCCCGCCGATCCCGTCCGGCGCGGCCGGAGGCCCCGCCGGTCACGTCCGGCGCGGCGGGCGGCCGTCAGGACCACCGTTCGAGCCGGATGTGGTCCTCGACGGCGGACCGCCGCCGCCAGCCGTGCCGTTCCAGGTCCGGCGTCCGCTCCACGTGCGTCACGGGCCCCAGGCAGAGCCAGGCCACGGGCCGCACGTCCGCGGGGATGCCGAGGAGGTCGCGCACGAACTCCTCGCGGTAGAACGACACCCAGCCCACGCCCAGGCCCTCGGCGGTCGCCGCCAGCCACAGGTTCTGCACCGCGAGGCAGACCGAGTACAGGCCGGCGTCGTCGATGGCGTGCCGCCCGAGGACGGCGGGCGCGCCCCGGCCCGCGTCGTACGTCACGACGACGGACAACGTGGACTCCCGGACGCCCTCGATCTTGATGCGCTCGAACAGCGCGGCCCGCTCCCCCTCCAGCGACGCCGCGAACACCCGCCGCTCCCCCTCGACGTGCTCGGCGAACGCCTTCCGGGTGCCCGGATCCCGCACCAGGATGAAGTCCCACGGCTGCGACAGCCCCACGCTGGGCGCGGCGTGCGCGGCGGCGAGCACCCGCCGCAGCGCGTCCTCCGGCACCTCCTCCCCCGTGAACTGCCCCCGCACGTCCCGCCGCCCGAACACCACGTCGTAGAAGTCCCGCATGTCCAGCAGCATGCCGGAAAACCCGGCGCGTCCGAGATCGCCCGCCCGGCATGGTCACGCGAACCCTGGCGGATCGCCGGGCCCGCGTCCGCGTACCGGCCGGCCTTCCCCGGCCCGGCTAGGCGAGGAAGAGCCCGGCCCCGACGCCCAGGAGCACGGAGGCCGCGGCGGCGAGGACGGCCACGCCGTACGGCCCGGCGGCGGGGCGCGGTGAGCGCCCGGGATCCTCCAAGGACCGGGCGGGCCCCGGCGGCGCGGCGGGGGCCGCGCGGAAGGCGGGGGTGAGCCAGCGGAGGTAGTAGAAGAGGCTGGCGACGGTGTTCAGGACGAGGAGGACGGCCAGCCAGGCCAGGCCGGACTCCCAGGCGGAGGCGATGACCAGGACCTTGGCGGCGAAGACGGCGGTGGGCGGGGTGCCGACCAGGCCGAGGAGGCAGACGGCCAGGGCGAGCGCGAGGGCGGGGGCGCGGCGGGCCAGGCCGGCGTGGTCCGCCAGGCGGTCGCGGCCCACGGCGACCACGACCGCGAACGCGCCCACGTTCGTGACGGCGTAGGCCGCCAGGTAGAAGAGCAGGGCGGGGGCCGACAGGGGACCTCCGGCCGCGACCGGGACGAGGATGTACCCGGCCTGGCCGATCGTGGAGTACGCCAGCAGGCGGCGCGCGTCGTCCTGGCGGAACGCCGCCAGGTTGCCCAGCGTCATCGTCGCGGCGGCGACCAGCGCCAGCGCGACCCGCCAGCCCTCGATCCCCGCGAACGGCTCGGCGGCCAGCCGGTACAGCGCGGCGAACGCGCCGATCTTGGGGACGGTGGTGAGGAACGCGGCGACCGGCCGGGACGCGCCCTGCGCCGCGTCGGGCACCCAGAACTGCGCGGGCACGGCCCCGGCCTTCGTGAGCGGCCCCGCGAGCAGGAGCACCAGGCCGCAGCCGACCGCCGCCGCCGGGGCCTGCCCGAGGCGTCCGGCCAGGTCGCGGTAGGCGGTGACGCCGCTCAGGCCGTACAGGAGGGTGACGCCGGCGAGCATGAGGACGCCGAGGAAGGCGCCCATCAGGTAGTACTTCAGCGCGGCCTCGGTGCCCCGCGCGTCCCTCGCGAACCCGGCGAGGGCGTAGCCGGGGACGCCGGCCAGCAGGTACGCCGCGACGAGCACGAGCAGGTCGTCCGCCCCGGCCAGCGCGATCGAGCCCAGCGCGGCGAGCAGGCACAGCGCGTACAGCTCGCTCTCGCGGCGGTTCCCCCGTGCCCACGGGGCGGCGAGGACGAGCACGAGCAGGGTGGACCCGGCCACGACGGCGCGGGCGGTGTGGGTGATCGGGTCCAGCGCGTACGCGCCGAACGCCATGCCGTCGGGACGCCCGGCGGCGAGCCCGGTCGCGGCGAGCGCGGCGGCCAGGGCGAGCCCGCAGATCCAGGCGACGGCCCGCTGCCGCTCGCGGGCCAGGAAGGACCCGGTGAGCAGCCCGGCGACCGCCCCCGCGAGCACGAGCAGCTCGGGCAGCAGATCGAGCGGGTTCTCGGTCACGCCCCGCCCCCGGGCCGTACGGCGGGCGGGGTGCGGCGGCCGGGGCGCGCGGGCGCCGCGCCGGGCCGCCGCGCGGTCTCGGTGGCGGCCATCAGCGGCTCACGAGGGTGACGACGGCGGCGGCGGCCGGCTCCACCAGGTCGAGCAGGGGGCGCGGGGCGATGCCCACCGCCAGGGACAGCGCGAGCAGCGGCGCGACGGCCAGCAGCTCGCGCGGCCGCACGTCGGTGAAGCGCGCGGTCAGCTCGCCGGGGCCGCCCAGGAAGGCCCGCTGGAGCACCCGCAGGAACAGCGCGGCCGTCACCAGCACGCCGGCCACCGCGATCGCGCCCGCCACCGCCGCGCCGGGGATCCCGGTGCCGATCACCCCGGCGAAGATCTGGAACTCGGCGATGAACCCCGACAGTCCCGGCAGCCCGAGCGAGGCGAACGCCGCCACCGCCGTGAGCGCGGTGAGGACCGGCGCGGGCCCGGCCAGCCCGCCCAGCCGGGTCAGGTCGTAGTCGTGCGCCCGGTCCCACACCACGCCCGCGAGCAGGAACAGCGCCCCGGTGACCAGCCCGTGGCTGACCATCTGCGTCACCGCGCCGGTCACCGCCAGGTCCCGCGCCCGTTCGTCCCCGGCGGCGAGCCCGGCCGCGCCGAGGGCGAGCACGATGTACCCCATGTGGTTCACGGAGGTGTAGGCGATCAGCCGCTTCAGGTCCCGCTGCGCCAGCGCCACGAACGCGCCGTAGACCACGCTCACCACGCCGATCGCGATCACCACCCAGGCGTGCCGCTGCCAGGCGCCGGGGAGCACCGGCAGGGCCACGCGCGCCAGGCCGTACGCGCCCATCTTGAGCAGGATCCCGGCCAGGATCGCGGACCCGGCGGCGGGCGCGTCGGTGTGCGCCGGGGGCAGCCACGTGTGCACGGGCACGACCGGCGTCTTCACGGCGAACCCGATCCCGACCGCGAGCAGCACCAGCCCCGCGATCCCCGGCTCGGCCCGGAACGGCGGGCGCGCGGCCAGCTCCACCAGGTCGAACGTGCCGCCGCCGAGGAACAGCCCGATGAACCCGAGCAGCAGCGCGAGCGAGCCGAGGAACGTGTAGAGGAAGAACCGGAGGGCCGACCTCGCCCGGTCGCCGTGCCCCCAGCCGACGATCACGAAGTACATCCCGACGATCGACAGGTCGAAGAACACGAAGAACAGCAGCAGGTCCAGCGCCGCGAACAGCCCCAGCGACACGGCCTCAAGGAACAGGAAGAACGCCGCGTAGGCCGGCATCCGGGGCGTGTCGCGGCCGGTGTAGACGGCGCAGACCAGGAACAGCAGCGCGGTCAGCGCGACCAGCGGCAGGGACATCCCGTCCACGCCCACGTGGTAGCCCGCCCCCAGCGACGGGATCCATCGCAGCCGCTGCTCGTAGGCGACGCCGCCGGGATACCCCGCCCACATCGCCGCCGCCAGCCCGAGGACGGCAGCCGAGACCAGGATCCAGACGGCGCGCGCGGCGGAGGCCCCCAGCCGGGGCAGCGCAGCCAGCACGCACGCCGCCGCCAGCGGCAGGAAGATCGCTACGGAGAGCACGCCGCGCCCACCGCCCCGATGACCACGGCCAGCACGACCAGCGCCACCGCCGCCTGCGCGAAGTAGGTGTGCGCCTGCCCGGTCTGCGGCCGCCGCGCCACCCCGCCCAGCCAGGCCACGCCCCCCGCGACGCCCCGCACCACCCCGTCGAGCACCCCTTCCCCCTCCCGCCCGGACACCCGGGCCACCGCGACCGCCGCGCGGGCCACGCCCCGCACGGCCCCGTCGATCACCCGGTCGTCCACCCAGGCCAGCGCCCGCGCCACCGCCGGCAGCGGGCGCCACGCCACCGCGACCGCCGCCCGCTCCAGCCACAACCACTCCCCCAGCGCCCGCCGCCCATACCGCCCATACCGCCCATACCGCCCGGCCTGCCACCCGCCGCCCGCCGTCCCGCCGCCGGTCCGCCCGCGCCGTACGGCTCCCGCCCGGTCCCCGCGATGCCGCCCGGCCCTCCGCGCGTCGCCGTGCCGTACGGCGTCCGGCCGCGCGTCGCCGTGCCGTACGGCGGGCGGGGCGGCGGGCGCCGGGCGGGCATGACGCCGTACGGCGACGGCGGCGAGGACGGCCAGGGCGAGGACGGCGGAGACGGCGAGCTCGGCGGGCGAGACGAACTCGCCGCGCGGCGGGGAGCCGGTCAGCCGGGACCAGGCGTCCGCCACCGGCGGCAGCGCGACCGCCCCGAACCCGAGCGCCCCCAGCGCCAGCCCCGCCAGGGAGACGCGCCCCGCCGGGGAGATCCCGCGCGCTCTGAGGCGAGGCGGAGACCCGGGGAGCGGTGCCGCCCCGGCCCGCCGGTCGCGGGGCGGGCCCGCCGGCGCGCCCGGGGCGGGCCGCGCCCAGAGGATGAGGAGGGCCCTGGCGGAGTAGGCGGCGGCCGTCAGGGACGCGGCGAGCGCGACGCCGTACAGCGGGAGGGAGAGGGGGGTGACGGCGGTGAGGACGGCGCCCTTGGTGACCCACAGGGCCAGGGGCGGGATCCCGGCGAGGGACAGGGCGCCGGCCGCGAAGGCGAGGCCGGCGAGGCGGTCGCGGCGGGCGGCGCCGCGCAGGGCGGCCAGGGACTCGGTGCCGAGCGTGGCGAGCCAGGCGCCGGCGCAGAGGAAGAGGAGGCTCTTGACGGCGGCGTGGGCGGCCAGGTGGGCGGCTCCGGCCGAGATCGCGGCGGCCCCGGCGGCGAGCACCAGGAAGCCGATCTGGGCGCAGGTCGAGGCGGCGAGCAGTTGCTTCAGGTCGCGCTGGGCCAGGGCGACCAGCCCCAGGGCGAGGGCGGTGAGCGCGCCCGCCCACGCGACCAGGGTGGCGGCCCAGCCGGTGGCGGCGAGGAGGGGCTGGACGCGGAGCAGGAGGTACGCCCCGGCGGCGACCATCGTGGCCGAGTGCAGCAGCGCGGACACCGGGCTGGGGCCGGCCATCGCGCGCGAGAGCCAGAAGGAGAACGGGAGCTGGGCGGACTTGCCCAGCGCGGCCAGCACGATCCCCGCCGCGGCCAGGTCCCGCCACGGGCGCGCGGCCCCGGCGAGCCCGGCGAGCTCCAGCCCCCCGGCCCCGGCGACGGCGAACCCGGCGGCGGCGTACAACCCCAGGTCCCCGGCCCGGGTGGTGACGAAGGCCAGGCCGCCCGCCCGGACGCGCCCGGGGTCGCGCCACCAGAAGCCGATCAGGGCGTACGACATGGCGCCCATGACCTCCCAGCCCATGAGCAGCAGCAGGAGGTCGGTGGCGGTGACCGTGAGCAGCATGGCCGCCGTGAAGATCAGCATGAGGCCGGTGAAGCGGGCCTCGGCGCCCGGGCGGTCCCCGGTGGCGAACAGGAGCACGGCGAACGCGGCCACCGCGACCGTCACCGCCAGCGCCGCCGACAGCCCGTCCACGGCCAGGCCGGACGCGAACCCGCCGACGAGGCGCACGGTTCCGGCGGGCCGGGTCACGGCGGCGGCGACCGCGAGCGCGACGGTCACGGCGGCGGCCAGCGCCCCGAGGGCGGGCGCGGCCCGGTCGGCGCGGCGGCCCGCGACGGCGAGCGCCGCCCCGGCCACCGCCGGGACGCCGGGCAGCAGCCACGCGTTCATCCTTTGAGGTCCCCCGCGTCGTCGGTGGTGTCCACGTCGCGCGCCCGGAAGATCGCGGTGACGACGGCGAAGCCCATCGCCATCTCCAGCGCCATGACGGTGATCACGACGAGCAGCAGCACCTGGCCGTCGGCGGTCCCGGGGGCGAGGAAGTACCAGAAGGCGGCCCCGGCGGCGAGCAGGCCGTTGATCATCAGTTCCAGCCCCATCATCAGCATGACGACGGACTGCTGGGACAGCGCGCCGTACAGCCCGACGGCGAAGAGCGCGGCGGCGAGCAGCAGGTACGCCTCAAGGCCCATGCGCTCACCGGCCCCGGGGGCGGTCGCCGTACCGGTCGTAGCGGCCGCGGTCGGCGGCGAGCACGACGGCGGAGACGATCGTGGCCAGGATCGCCAGGCCGACGACCATCATGACCAGCATCTTCGGTCCCATGATCGACATGCCCAGGTCGCGGGTGGGGTCGGCGGCCGGGACCCCGCGCCGGGCCGGCCACGGAGTCAGGAAGATCCCCGCGACGAGCAGCGCGAACACCGCGCCGGAGATCGCCAGCGCGCCCCGGTGGTTGTGGACCATGGTCATCGGCATGAACCCGGCGGGGTTCATCATGTACATGATCATGAAGACGGCCATGATCATCATTTCCATGACCATCATGAGCACGACCAGAACGCCCAGGTAGGCCAGGTCGATCAGCAGCAGCGCGAGCCCGACGCAGAGGAACGACGCCAGCAGCGCGAACGTCGCCCGCGCCATCGAGTCCACCACGAACACCGCGACGCCGCCCGCCACCGCCGCGACCGCCAGCGCCCAGAAGGCCACCGCCTCAGCCACCGGCCACCACCATGACCGACACGCCCAGCAGTTGCAGCAGCGCCAGCGGGATCAGCGCCAGCCACCCGAACGCCAGGAACCGGTCCACCCGCACCACCGGCAGCCGCCCCCGCGCCCACACCAGCAGCGCCAGCACTGCCGCCGTCTTCACCGGCGACCACGCCCACGCGGGCAGCAGCGGCCCGGCTCCCCCGCCGAGGAACAGCGGCACGGCCATCGCCGCCGCGACGGTGAGCAGCAGGTACCGCCCGGCGAGGAAGACCAGGCGGTCCGGCCCCGACAGCTCCGCCGGGACCCCGCCCGCGACGTCCGCCCCGAGCGGCTGGCCCAGCGGCCCCCAGAAGGCCATGGCCAGCGCCGACACCAGGTAGACGGCGAACGCCACCGGCATCGTCACCGCGAACCACACCCTCTCCTGCGCCGCGACGATCTCCCCCACGCGCAGCGACCCCGCCCCCAGCGCGGGCGCCATCAGCGCGAACATGTGCGGGAGCTCGTAGGCGATCCCCTGCGCCAGGAACCGGTACCCGCCGACCAGCGGATACACCGAGTTCGCGCCCCAGCCGGTCAGCCACAGCGCGGCCCAGCCGCACACCTCCATCGCGTTGAACCACACCACCCCCACGCCGAGGTCCGCGACCGGCTCCCCGCCGAGGGGCACGACCACGCCCGCCAGCGCCGCGACCACCGGCAGCGTGACGATCCCGGCGCGCATCAGCGTCGTGTCCGGCAGCGGCGTCCGCCGCCGCCGCTGGGTGAGCAGCCGCGCCACCTCGCGCAGCGGGCGGGCCGCCTCCCGCCACGGCCGCGCCGCCCCCGCGCCCTCCGGCGAGAGCACCGCCCGCAACGCCGCCGCGCCGTACGCCAGGGCGAGCAGGACGGCCGCGAACGCGAGCACGCTAGACACGCGCCGCCGCCAGTTGCTCCAGGTCCGGGTCCAGGCTCGCCACGATCAGCCGCGCCGCCGCCAGCTCGGCCCCGGTCAGCAGCGCGGGCAGCGCGGCCAGCAGCGCCGCGCTCGGCGCCTCCCCCACCGGCCCCCGGGGGCCGTCCTCGCCCGTCAGCGGCCTCTCGTCCGCCAGCCGCCCCAGCGCGCGGCCGATCCCGTCCAGCCATGTCCCCAGCCGGGCCAGCGCGTCCCCCGGCGTCCCCGCGGGCCCGGTGATCCCGTACGACGCCACGTCCGCGGCCTCGACGACGCCCACCCCGCGGAGCATCCAGCGGAGCACCGCGGACCGCCGCACCCGGCGCGCGAACGCCGCGAACTCCCGGCGCGACCCCGCGCCGCCGCCCCCGCCGCCCCCGCTCCCGCCTCCGCCGCCGCCGCCGAGCAGCGAGTCCCGCATCCGGCGCGCCCGCGACGCCTCCCGCTCCCACCCGGCCACCGCGAGCAGCCGCCCCACCGAGTCCAGATGCGCCGCGGCCCGCCGCCGCTCCCCCTCCCCGACGGTCACGGCCTCCCCCGACCGCGCCCGCAGCCAGGGCTCGTCCCAGTACGACCCCGTGCGGTCCCCGCCGTCGCCGGTTCCGGCTCCGGTTCCGGCCGTGGCCGCGGCGGTGGCCGTGGCCTCCGGCCGTACCGCCGCCTCCTGGACGACGTCCCCCTGCAGCACGAGCTCGACGACCAGCCCCGCCGGCCAGTCCGCCAGCACCGGCCCGAGCGGCACGTGCAGCACGTCCAGCCTCAGCCCATCCCGGTCCCCCGCCCGCCCCGCCATGGGCAGACCCCCCGGCGCCATCCCCGCCATATGCCCCTCATGCCCCTCATGCCCCTCATGCCCCTCATGCCCGCCGTGGCCTCCGTGGCCTCCGTGGCCTCCGTGGCCTCCGTGGCCTCCGTGGCCCCCGTGGCCCCCGTGGCCCCCGTGGCCCCCGTGGCCCCCGTGGCCCCCGTGGCCTTCGTGCTCCTCGTGGCCTCCGTGGGCATCGTGGGTCTCGTGGGCTTCGTCGCCCGGGTGGTCACGGCGGCCCGCATGGTCGCTGTGGCCGTCGCGGCCTTCAGGGTCTCCATCGTCTTCGTGATCGCCATGGTCTCGGTGATCGCCGTGGCGGGTGGGGCCCTCGTGATCGGTGCGACTGTGGCGACGAGGATGGTCGTGACCGGCATGGCCGTCGTGAGCGGCGGCGGCGTTGGCGGGGCTTGTGTGCTGGCCCTGCGGGGCGTCCTGGCGGGGGTGGCCGCCGGGCCAGGAGTGCGGGTGATGCCCTTCGGCCTCGTCCGAGGCCGGGCGGCCGTGGTGGTGCTGGGGGCGTTCGTCGCGGGGAAGGCCGGGGCCGTCAGGGGCGGCGCCGCCGGAGCGGGCGTCGGCGCCGGGGTGGGTCAGGTGGGTGGCGGCGGCGTCGAGGGCGGCGGTGATGTCGTCGGCGGTGGCGGTGGCGGGGAGGGCGGCGCGGGCGCGGGGGCCGGGGAGCTGGTTCCAGACGCGAGAGAGGGCGTCGGCCAGGTCCGGGGCGGGGTCGCCACAGGTGAGGAGGACGCTCGCGGCGGCGGGCGACAGGGCGGCGGGCCAGCGGCGGCGGGCCAGCTCGGCCTCGGCGAGGACGCGCGCGCGAGTCCCTCCGGGGGCCGTCACGAGCAGCACGTGGGGCCGCCGCGCGCCCTGGCGGAGGAGGAACCGCGTCAGGCCCACTCGAACGCCCCCTCCCGCCAGGCGTACACGACCCCGACCATGAGCAGCGCGAGGAAGACGAACATCTCGACCACCGCGGCCACGCCCATCTCCGCGACGACGAGCACCCACGGGTACATGAACACCATCTCCATGTCGAAGGCGAGGAAGACCAGCGTCGCGACGTACCACCGCACGTGAAACCGCGACAGGGCGTGCTCCCGGGCCCGCTCCCCCGAGAGGAAGGCCCCACCCCCGCCAAGGCCGCGAGGGGCGAGCAACGCGCCCAAGGCGTACACCCCCGCGACCACCGCGCCCACCCCCAGCCCCACCGCCGGCACGCTCACCCAACCCCCCACCCAGCGCCTCCTCCCGCGTCTGCCCCCGCTGCTATCCCCCACCCACCCCCCTAAACCCCACAGGGCGGTGAGCCGCGCCGGGCTGGCGTGCGGTGGCGTTCGCTCAAGCCGTACATACCTGTTCGGATTCCTGTGTTACCTTAACGCGAACATCAGTGTTCGAGTTAAGGAGTGGGGATGATGACGGGTCATTCCGGGGGGCACCACCAGCACCCGCACGGGGAAGCGGCGGCCGTGGGGGCGGGGCGGTGGTGGGTGCTGGGGTTGCTGTGCCTGGCGCAGTTCATGGTGATCCTGGACGTCACCGTGGTGAACATCGCGTTGCCCGCCATCGGGGCGGATCTTGCGCTCGGGCGGGAGGCGGTGACCTGGGTGGTGACCGCGTACACGCTGCTCTTCGGGGGGCTGCTGATGTTCGGCGGGCGGCTGGCCGACCTGCTGGGGCGGCGGCGGGTGTTCCTCGCCGGGCTCGTGCTGTTCACCGCCGCGTCGCTCGCCGCCGGGGTCGCCGGGTCCGGCGCCGGCCTGATCGCCGCGCGAGCCGTACAGGGCGTGGGCGCGGCGCTGCTCTCCCCGGCGGCGCTGTCCATCGTGACCACGACGTTCCACGGCGCGGAGCGGCACCGCGCGCTCGGCGTGTGGGCGGCGATCGGCGGCGGCGGGGCGGCCGCCGGGGTGCTCCTCGGCGGCGTGCTCACCTCCGGGCCCGGCTGGTCGTGGGCGTTCTTCGTGAACGTGCCCGTCGGGGCGCTGGTGGCCGGCCTCGTGCCGGTGTTCGTGCGCCGCGACGCCGCGCGGCCCGGGCGGCCCGGGCGGCGCGGCATCGACCTGCCGGGGGCGCTCCTCGTGACCGGGGCCACCGCGCTGGTCATCTACGGGCTCGTCCGCGCGGGTGACGGCGGCTGGGCGTCCGCCGCCGTGCCGCTGCTCGCCGGGATCGCGGTGGCCGGGGTGTTCGTGCTGGTGGAGCGGCGTACGGCGGAGCCGCTGGTACGGCTCGCGCTGCTCGCCCGACGGCCGGTGGTCGCGGGGAACCTGGTCATGCTGGGCGCGTCCGCGCTGCTGTTGTCGGCGTTCTTCCTGACCTCGCAGTACCTCCAGCACACGGCGGGGCTGAGCGCGCTCGGCACCGGGTTCGCGTTCCTGCCCGTCGCCGTCGCCACCGTGGCCGGGGCGCACCTCGCGGGGCGGCTGATCCCGCGGACCGGCGCGCGTCCGGTCGCCGCCGCCGGGTTCCTGCTGGCGGCGGCGGGGCTGTGGCTGCTGTCGCGGCTGCCCGCCGCACCGGACGTGCTCGCCGACGTGGAGCCGGGGTTCACGCTCACCGGGCTCGGGCTGGGGGCGGCCTTCGTCACCGCGACCACCACGGCGATGTCGCACGTGTCGCACGAGGAGGCGGGCCTGGCCTCCGGGCTGATCAACACCGGGCACGAGCTGGGGGCGAGCCTGGGCGTGGCGATCATGTCCACGGCCGCCGCCCCGGCCGTCGCCACCGCCGCCGCGCCGGCGTCCGCGTTCGGCGACGCCTACCTCGCCGCCGCCGTGATCGCCGCCGCCGTCACGCTCGCCGCGTCCGTCCTGCTGCCCAAGGGCCGCCCGCCCGCGCACGACGGCCCGATCTTCGCCCACTGAACAGGCCATATCGTTCTGTCCATGGCCAACGACAGCGCCCCCCGCCGCTCCGCCGCCCGTACGGCCGAGCGGCGGCGGCGGGCGGACGCCGAGCGGAGCATCGCGGCGATCCTGGACGCCGCGCTGGACGCCGTGAGCGAGCGCGGCGACGTGAACATGAGCGAGCTGGCGCGGGCGGCGGGGGTCGGCCGGGTCACCCTCTACACCCACTTCCCGGGCAAGGAGGACCTGCTCGACGCGGTCATGACCCGCGCGATCGAGGACGCGAACGCCGTGCTCGCGGAGGCGGAGCCCCCGGGCGGCCTCCCGGCCCGCGACGCCCTCGCCCAGGTCATCCGCCGCGCGTGGCCCGTCCTCGACCGGTACCGCCGCCTCCACACGGCCGCCGCCCGCGTCCTCGGCGCCGAGCGCATGCGCGCCCACCACGACGCGCCGATGCGCCTGGTCGCCGGCCTCATCGACCGGGGCCGCGAGGAGGGCGGCATCCGCGCCGACCTCCCCCGCGACTGGCTCATCACCGTCGTCTACAGCACCCTCCACGCCGCCGCCCTGGAGGTCGACGCCGGCCGCCTCACTCCCGCCGAGGCTCCCGAAATCCTGGTCGCCACCCTCCTCCCGGCCCTCTCCCCCACCTGACCCCGGCCCCCTCCGAAGGACGCCTCCCCACCCCCGGGGCCTCCCGCCTCCGCCCCGCGCCCTGTGCCCTGCGCCCCGTCCCCTCCCGCCCGTGATCTCGCGATTCCGCCGCCACGCCGGCACCACGCCAGGCTCCGGCCGGGGAGGGGCCGGGCGGAAACGCACGATCACGGGATGGGTGGGGGCAGGGTCACGGCCTGTCGAAGGGGAGGCCCACGTAGTTCTCGGCGAGGGTGGTGGCGGCGGCGCGGGAGGAGGTGACGTAGTCGAGGTGGGAGCGCTGGAGACGGCGGCCGTAGGCGTCGTCGGAGTCGAACGTGTGCAGGAGGGTCGTCATCCACCAGGAGAAGTGCTGGGCCCGCCAGACCCGCGACAGGCACGTCTCCGAGTAGCCGTCGAGGAGGTCCGTCGTGCCGTCCTCGTAGAAGCGGGCCAGCGCCTCCGTCAGGACTCGCACGTCGGCGACCGCCAGGTTCAGCCCCTTCGCGCCGGTCGGGGGCACGATGTGCGCGGCGTCCCCGGCGAGGTACAGCCTGCCGTACTGCATGGGCTCGGCCACGTAGCTCCGCATCGGGGTGACGCCGCGCTCGATGATCTCGCCGGTGGCCAGCGTGAACCCCGGCACGGTCTCCAGCCGGGCCTTCAGCTCCGCCCAGACGCGCTCGTCCGGCCACTCCTCCAGCCGCTCGTCGGGGCCGACCTGGAGGTAGAAGCGGCTGATCTCCGGCGACCGCATGCTGTGCAGCGCGAACCCCCGGTCGTCGCGCGCGTAGATCAGCTCCTCCGAGGACGGCTTGACCCGCGCCAGGATGCCCAGCCACGCGAACGGGTAGTCGCGCTCATACTCCGTCAGGACCCCCTCGGGTATGGCCCGCCTGGAGATCCCGTGGAACCCGTCACAGCCCGCCAGGAAGTCGCAGTCCAGCCGCTCGTCCCCGAAGGTGATGTACGGCGAGGCGGTGCCGATGTCGTGGACCGCCACGTCCTCCACCTCGAACCGGATGTCGCCGCCGTACGACAGCCGCGCCGCGATCAGGTCCTTGACCACCTCCTGCTGGCCGTACACCGTGATCGCCCGGCCGGGCACCAGGTCCTCGAAGGCGACGCGGTGCCCGGCCCCGCCGTACCGCAGCTCGATGCCGTGGTGCCGCAGGCCCTCCCGCAGCAGCCGGTCCGCCACGCCCGCCTCGACCAGCGTGTCCACCGTGCCCTGCTCCAGCACGCCCGCGCGCACGCGGCGCTCGACGTACTCCCGGCTCCGCAGCTCCAGCACCACGGAGGAGACGCCGCGCAGGTGCAGCAGGTGCGCCAGCAGGAGCCCCGCGGGCCCGGCGCCGATGATTCCGACCTGAGTTCGCATGGCCCCAGCATTCCGCGTACGGCGGGGCGCGGCGGAGGGCCCGCTTCCACTGGACGGAAGAGTCCCCCATAATCCCGCTATGTCCGGCGGTTCGCGCGAACCGGGGCGGTCGGTGACGTCCCGCGTCCTCGCCATCCTCAGCGCCTTCGACGGCGACCACCGCCGCCTCACCCTGACCGAGATCGCCCGGCGCTCCGGGCTGGCCCTGAGCACCGCCCACCGTCTCGTGGCGGAACTGGAGGCCGGGCGGGCGCTGCGCCGTACCTCCGACGGATCCTTCTGCGTCGGGCCGCGCCTGTGGGAGCTCGGCCAGCTCGCCCCGGGCAGGCTCCAGCGGGCCGCCCATCCCTGGCTGCTCGAACTCTTCTCCGCCACCGGCGAGAACGTCCACCTCGCGGTCCGCGACGGCATGGAGGTCCTCTACCTGGACAAGGTGTACGGCCGCCGGGCCGTCCCCATCGTCTCCCGCCCCGGGGGCCGCCTCCCCATGCATCCGACCGGGGTGGGACGCGCCCTGCTGGCGTACGAGCAGGACTGGTTCATCGCCTCCTACCTGTCCCGGACCCTGGAGCGGCCCACGCCCCACACCGTCACCGAGCCGGGCCGCCTGTCCCGCGAGCTGGCGGCGATCCGCGCGCAGGGCTACGCCCTCACGTACGAGGAGATGACCGTCGGCTCCTGCTCGGCGGCGGCCCCGATCCTCGTCGAGGGCCACCCCGTGGCCGCCGTCGGCGTGGTCCTGTCCAGCCACCGGTCCCGGGAGCTCCCCCGCCTGGTCAGCCCGCTCCTGAGCACGGCCAGGAACATCGCCGCCGCCCTGGCCTGACCCCCGGCGCGATCGCCCCGCCCCCGGCCCCGCCCCGCACGGGTCCCGCGCCCGGCCGTCCGGCCACCGGGGCCGCCAGAGCCACGCTGAGCCAGGGCCGCGTTGAGCCGCCATGGCCGCGTTGAGCGGCCAGAGCCGCCGGGACGCCGGCCGCCGGGACGCCGATCAGAGGAAGCCGAAGGAGCCCCCCACCGCGTCGGCGAGGGCCTGGAACCTCTTCTCCTGCTCGCGCCCGACCCCCGTCGCGGTGAGGGCGACGACGATCCGCCGCTCCGTCGCCTCGCTGACGAGCATGCGGGCGAAGACGAACCTGCGGCCGCCGTCCTTGAGCGTGTAGGTCGCGTGCCAGTCCGCCCGGGTCCAGCCCGGCGGCATGTCCGACTCCACCAGGGACTCCTCCGCGGGCCGCCGGCCGCCGGGCGCGGGCAGGTGCTCCTTCCGCCACCGCTCCAGCTCGGAGAAGGCCGTGCCCCCGGCGCGCTCCAGGTCGCCGGACTGCGCCTCCAGCCGCCAGTCGCCCGCCTCGGCGCCCTCGTCGTCGAAGAACACGTGGACGCCGTCCGTGTCCCGCACCTCGACGCTGCCCCACTCCCTGGGCACCTTGAGGGTGAACTCCCGGTCGTCGTCCCGGTACGCCGTGAGCTCCGGCAGGCTCCGCGTCGCGCCCCGGTCGCCGCCCGTCTTGCCGCCCGAACCGGGCAGGCGGGAGGCGTCCGCCCCCGCCGCGCTCCCCCTCGGCCGCTCGCCCGCCGGCGGGGCGGCCGTCGCGGACGGCCCGGCCTTCGCGCCGTCCCCGGGGTCCTCGTCGCCGCCCAGGGTCAGCCCGGCCAGGCCGGCCGCCGCGAGCACGAGGACGGTCGCCACGCTGCCCAGCACCACGCCGCGCCGGGACCGTTCCGGGTCGCGCCGCCGCCTCCGGCCCCCGGGCACCCGACCGGCGCGCGCGGCCCGTACGGCCCGCCCGGGGCGCGCTCGCGCTCCCGGAGCCGCCTCCGCGGGCTCTTCGCCCGCCGCGGCCGTCCCATCGGGAGGGGTGGGGGCATCCGTCCCGGCCGCGGCCCCGGCGGCGGAGGTGGGCCGGGCGCTCGCGAGGTGCGGCACGCCGTCCACGACGGCCAGGACGGGCGCGCCCGGCAGGTGCGGCACGGCCTGGAGATGCGGAGACCCCGCCGCGTCGTTGGCGGCCACGAAGCGGCGCAGCTCCTCCGCGGCGGCCTCGGCCGTGAGGCGGAGCGCCGGGTCCGGATGCAGCAGCCCCCCGATGACCGGGCGCAGGCCGGCCGCGCGCGAGAACGTGAGGGGCTCGGCGTTGACGATCGCCGCGAGCGTCGCGGGCAGGCTCTCCCGCTGGAACGGCGGGACGCCCTCGACCGCCGCGTACAACGTCGCGCCCACCGACCACAGGTCGGCGGCGGCGGTGGCCGGGCGCCCGCGCAGCCGTTCGGGCGACATGTAGGCGGGCGAGCCGAGCATCTGCCCGGTGGCCGTGAGACTCGGATCCTCCTCGGCCACCGCGATCCCGAAGTCGGTCAGCACCACGCGGGAATCGCTGAGCAGGATGTTCGCGGGCTTGATGTCGCGGTGCAGCACGCCGGCCCGGTGCGCGGCCTCCAGCGCGTCCAGCACCTTCAGGACGATCTTGGCCGCCTGCGTCTCCGAGCGGGGGATCACCGCCTCCAGGGCGTGCCCGTCCACCAGCTCCATCACGATCCACGGCCGCCCGCTCGACTCCACCACGTCGTGCACCGTGATGATCCCGGGGTGGTTCAGCCGCGCCGCCGACCGCGCCTCGCGCAGGGTCCGCTCGACGGACTCCGAGGACAGCGCCGCGCCCGGCGGCAGCCGTACCTCCTTGACCGCCACCTGCCGCCCCAGCAGCTCGTCCCGGGCACGCCACACCGAGCCCATCCCGCCCGCGCCGACGACGTCGAGCAGGCGGTAGCGACCCACCAGGAGCGATTCCGACATATCGCTGTTATATACAGCAAAGATCAGAAGACAGTCCACGCGCGCACATCCCCTCCCACCGCTCAGGCTCATGCCGTACGGCGAATGCCGGACCAGGCTCATGCCGTACGGCCCGCGGGGCTTCCCCGGCGCGGGCCGTACCGGGGGCTCATGGCGTACGCGGGCTCAGGCCGTACGGCGGGCGCGGGCTTTGTGGCGCGGGGGCGGAGGAAGGATCATGGGGGGATGAGCGCGGAGCGGCGGTGGACGGCGGACTTCTGGTTCGATCCCTCGTGCCCGTACACCTGGCTGGTGTCGCGGTGGCTGGTCGAGGCGGCCGGGGCGCGCGGGGCCGAGGTGCGGTGGCACGTGATGAGCCTGTCGGTGCTGAACGAGGGGCGGGACGACGACCCCGAGGGGGACCCGGAGGGTTACCTGTGGGTGCCGGTGCGGATCTGCGCCGCCGTGCGGGAGCGGTACGGGCAGGAGGCGCTCGGGAGGTTCTACACCGCGCTGTGGACCGTCGGCCGGTCCGGCGACTGGCTCGGGGACCTGGAGGGCTCGCTGGAGCACGCCGGGCTGCCGCGCGAGCTGGCCGCCGCCGGGATGAGCGAGGAGTACGACGGGGTCGTGCGGGCGTCGCACGCCGAGGCGATGGCGCTGCTGCCGGGGTCGGGGACGCCGGTGACGGCGGTGACCGGCCCGGACGGGACGCGGGCGGCGTTCTTCGGGCCGGTGGTTTCACGGGTGCCGCGCGGGGAAGAGGCCGGTCGGCTGTGGGACGCGGCGGTGGCGATGGCCTCGGTGCCGGGGTTCCACGAGTTCCGGGGACAGCCGCACGCCGAGCCGGTGTTCGAGGAGGGGTGACCGGGCCCGGGACCGGCGCGGGCCCTGCGGACCCGCGGCCCCGATCCGGGTCAGGCCCCTGCCAACCCGGATGGATGCCGCTTGGAGGTATGAATCCGGACCTTCCGGGGATTTAGCAACCATCTACCCTCAACCGCCTCCGGCCGGGGTTATAGAAACCTTCCGTTTTAGCTACCTATAACGTGCTGACCTGCGGGAATGTACCGAGCCTCACATTCCCCGCGTTGCTCGCACATCCTTCCGAGGAGGGAGTGCCAGGCGACCTCCGGGGGATCGGACACGGGGGGAGGCCACAGTGCCGCCAACGGGGTTCAGCGACCAGGGATTCAGCGACCAGGAGTCGCGTTACTGGAAGATCAGAACCGTTCTCGAATGGGCGAAGTTCGGCCTGCACATCGGGTTCACGGTCCTGAAGGAGTGGTGGAGGCCCCGGGACTGATCACCGGTTCACGTCGTCGGAGCCGAACGTGATCGGATCGGTGATCTCGACCGGGAACGCCTCCAGGCGCGGGTCGGCCAGCAGGTCCTCGACCAGCGCGGCCGGCCCGCCCAGGTAGGCGGAGTCCAGGTCGATCTCCACATTCACGCACCACGCCCGGTCGTCCGGCCAGAACAGGTTCGGCGCCTGGGACCAGATCTCGTCCCAGTCCGGCTCGCGGACGGCGTCGAGCGGCCCCTCCAGCAGGATGTACTCCCGGCCGGGCAGCTCCACCTTGGGCCCGTTCAGCACCTCCGGCGGGAACGGGGCGTCACCGGGCTCGCGCGGCTCGCCCGCCGGGCCGCCGGCCGAGCCCGAGTCCGAGCCCGCGCCCTCGCCCTCGTCCTCGTCCGGGGGGGCGAGCGAGGCCGTCAGTTCCAGGGAGTCCCCGGCGTCGGGCCCCGCCGACCATTCGCCGGGCTTCTCCTCCGTCATGAACGCCACGATCGAGCCCCACGCGGACGGCTGCAGGAAGGCGTACCCGTCCCACAGGCAGATCCAGCACCGCTCCGCCGTACGCGTGTGCCGGGCGAGCACCTCGCACAACGCGGTCAGGAGCTCCGGCCGCGGGTCCCCGGCCCCCGGGGGCTCGTCGAAGGGCGGGTCGCCGGTCCCCGCGCCCGGGGCGGGCCGGCTGATCGAGGCGAACTGCGCGCGCGGATGCAGCGTCCGCCCCGCCCAGGCGGCCACGTCCGCCCACCGCACCGGCCGGTCGTCGTCCCGCGTCGCGGGGTACAGGATCCGGGCGTACCGCTCGAATCCGGCGGGCACGAGCGCGCCCACCCCGGCTCCGAAGTCGCCGACCCCGTCCACGACCCACCGCGCCGGGGTCAGGTCGAACACGGGCCGCATCCGAGAAGAGGTCATGCCCCCACTCTCCCGGACCCGCCCGCCTCCCCGCCACGACCCGCCCCCGATCACCCCCATGTGTCGCCCCCGTTCGCCCCCCGAGGCCCCATTCGAGCGCTTCCCGCACGGCGAAGCCACCGGCCGGTTCCGTACGGCGGCTCCGTACGGCGGGCGCGGGGCGCGGACCCGTCCCGCAGGGCGGAGCGCGGGCCGGTCCGGTAGGGCTGGGCGCGCGCCGGTCCGGCCCGGCGGGCGGCGGCCGAGCCGGTGCGCGCCGGGTGCGCGCGCCCCGCCGTACCCGGTCGGCCCTCAGCGGACGATCGGGATCGTGCGGCGGCCCAGCCCGGCCACGTCCAGGTCGATGGACGTGCGGTCGTCCGGCGGCGCGGGGAAGTAGACGTAGGCGCGCGTCGTCTCGCCCGGGTCCAGCGCGCCCACCACGTTCTCGACGAAGGAACCGCCCGCCTTGACCGGGTGGTAGCGCGCCCGCGTCGCCGGGTCCAGCAGGGTGAACGCCCGCAGGCTCGCCCCGTTCGAGAAGTCGTGGCTCCCCTTCGCGAACGGCTGCGGCTGAGCGAGGCTGAAGCCGTCCCCGTACTTGTTGGTGACGTCGAAGCACGCCACCAGGTACGCCCCGTCGCGGTAGAACGGCAGCACGTCCACGCGCAGCTCCCGCTCCCTGACCGGCGCCCAGTCGAACGACGCCACCGGCGCGCCCGGCGTGGCCCGGAAGCGCGCGGGGCCCAGTGTGGACCCGCGGATCCGGCCGGTGACCGCCGGCTCCGTCGTGGTCGTGCCCGCGCCGTGCCGCCTGATGGTGTACGACACGTCCACGCGGCGGTTCCGCGCCCGGCCCTCGGGATTGTCGGAGCCGTCCGGCCGCCGGTTCGCGGCGATCGGCGCGGTCTCGCCCTTGCCCTCGGGGCTGTACCGGTACTCCGTGCCGAGGCGGGCCGCCAGGTGGCCCCTGACGGCCTGGGCCCGCCTGAGCGACAGGGCCAGGTTGTAGGAGTCGCCGCCCTTGTCGTCGGTGTGGCCCACGATGCGGATCGGCGGTCTGGCCGGGTCCGCGCGCCGCCGCGTCTCCTCGGCCACCTCGTCGAGCACGGCCGCCGCCTCCGGGCTCAGCGTCGCCTTGTCGAACGCGAACAACACGTCGGTCCGCAGCCCCACGGTCTCGGTCGCGCCCTCCTGGGTGGTGGTCTTCCGCGGGGTCTCCACCAGCTCGGTCAGGTCGGCCGCCCACGACCAGACCTTCCCCGACGGCGGTACCACCGGCCACTGGAACGCCTCGCCGGCCTTCGGCTCCGCCGTACCGCGCGGCCTGGCCACCGGGGCGGCCCCGCCGTCCTTGACCGGGACGCCCGTGATCGGGGGGAAGCCCATGCCGGGCGCGACCGTGACGGCCCTCGCCTCGGGCGGCAGCGGCGGGAAGTACACCTCGGCCGGGTACCGCACCCCCGGCGCGAAGTCCTCGGGGAACCCCGTCCCCGCGAGCGTGTGCCGGGTGCCGAACGCCAGGCCGTTCCAGTCGTTCTCGCGCAGCGTGTGGTAGATCTTCCGGCCGACGGGATCGAGCAGCCGGAACGCCGAGAAGTCGCTGGGCGAGCCGCCCGCGCCGAAATGCCCTCGCGCGTCCCCGCCGCCCGTGTTCGTGATCTCCATCCGCAGCACGGTGACGCCGGGCCCGCGCTCCACCGCCTTCACGTCGATCCTGAACGGCTCCGCGACGTAGAACCCGGCCATCCCCCGCACCGTGTACGCCACGGGCGCGGCCCCCGGGGCCGGGGACCCGGCACGCGTCGCCGCCGGCCGTACGCGCTCCGGGGGCGGGTCCCCGGAGCCGCAGGCGGCGCCGGCCAGCGTCACCGTCATCAGCAGGGCGACAGCACGAAGGGCGCGCATCCGGACACAACCTCCCATCCGCCGATCAACCGCGCCCCACCGTAGTTCCGGCCCTTGCACCCCGCTTGCAACTCCCTGATCACCCCGGGCCGCGGGGGCGGTCCGGGGTGGGGTGACGGCGTGCCGGATATATACGTATAAATCCGGGCAGCAGGCACGGCGCCGGTGACGAGAACCGTCTAGGCGGGGTCCAGTGGGAGGTAGACGCGGCCGCCCCGGTCCGCGAACTCCGCGGACTTCTCCCGCATGCCCTCCGCGATGGCGTCCTCCGCGGCCGGCCCCCGCGCCTCGGCGTACGCCCGCACGTCCTGCGTGATCTTCATGGCGCAGAAGTGGGGGCCGCACATCGAGCAGAAATGGGCGGTCTTGGCCGGGGCCGCAGGCAGCGTCTCGTCGTGGTAGGCGCGGGCCGTGTCCGGGTCGAGGGCCAGGTTGAACTGGTCCTCCCAGCGGAACTCGAACCGCGCGTCCGACAGCGCGTCGTCCCACGCCTGCGCGCCCGGATGGCCCTTGGCCAGGTCCGCCGCGTGCGCCGCGATCTTGTACGCGATCACGCCCGCCTTCACGTCGTCCTTGTCCGGCAGGCCGAGGTGTTCCTTCGGCGTGACGTAACAGAGCATCGCGGTGCCGTACCAGCCGATCATCGCCGCGCCGATGGCCGAGGTGATGTGGTCGTACCCGGGCGCGATGTCCGTGGTCAGCGGGCCGAGCGTGTAGAAGGGGGCCTCGCCGCAGAGCTCCTGCTGCAGCCGGACGTTCTCCTCGATCTTGTGCATCGGGACGTGCCCGGGGCCCTCGACCATGACCTGGCAGTCGTGCTCCCACGCGATCCGCGTCAGCTCGCCCAGCGTGCGCAGCTCGGCGAACTGCGCCTCGTCGTTCGCGTCGTGGATCGACCCCGGCCGCAGCCCGTCGCCGAGCGAGAACGTCACGTCGTACTCGGCGAAGATCTCGCACAGCTCCGCGAAGTTCGTGTAGATGAAGTTCTCCTCGTGATGCGCCAGGCACCACGCGGCCATCAGCGACCCGCCCCGGCTCACGATCCCGGTCTTCCGCCTCGCGGTGAGCGGCACGTACGGCAGGCGCACGCCGGGGTGGACGGTCATGTAGTCGACGCCCTGCTCGCACTGCTCGACCACGGTGTCGCGGAACACCTCCCACGACAGCCTGGCCGGGTCGCCCTTCACCTTCTCCAGCGCCTGGTAGATCGGCACGGTCCCGATCGGCACCGGCGAGTTCCGCAGGATCCACTCCCGCGTCTCGTGGATGCGCCTGCCGGTGGACAGGTCCATCACCGTGTCCGCGCCCCACCGGATGGCCCACCGCATCTTGTCCACCTCCTCCTCCAGCGAGGACGTGGTGGCCGAGTTCCCGATGTTCGCGTTGATCTTCACCAGGAACCGCCTGCCGATGATCATCGGCTCGGTCTCGGGGTGCCTGCGGCCGGCCGGCAGCACGGCCCGCCCCGCCGCGATCTCCTCGCGCACGACCTCGGGCTCGACCCCTTCGCGGATCGCCACGAACTCCATCTCCGGCGTGATCACCCCCCGCCGCGCGAGCCCCCGCTGCGTCTCCCCCGGCCGCCGCGCCGCGATCCACGGCTCCCGCAGCCTCGGCAGCCCCCTCTCCAGATCGACCACGTGCTCCGGATCGGTGTACGGCCCCGACGTGTCGTACAGCACGACGACCCCGCCGTCGGTCAGCGGCACCTCCCGCATCGGCACCCGGACCCCGGCCCTCCCCCCGGCCAGATACGTCTTGCGAGCAGGCAGAACAGACCCATCAAAGACGGTCATCCGAAATACTCCCTACGCCGGCATTACCCGGTCAGGTTCCAGCGGTCGGCAGCGCCTACATCTGCCCTCTCAGCCCGGTTGCCCCGGGCTCCCGCGACGGTCGATGCACGACACCGGGAGTCACCCCAGCTCGCGCACCACCCCATGATGCCCCACACCCCGCCCCCGATCCAGAGCCGAATGCGCGACCGGGGCCAGGCCCGCGTCCACGCACGTCCAGCCGCGTGCGTGGCGGCAGCCGCACTTCCCGGCTGGCCACTCGCACATCACGCAGGTGGCCTTTGACCTGCATCGGAACCCTCGCCCAAGGCCGAAGCGGCCTCATCGGTCAGGTTCCAGCGGTCGGCGCCCCGAGGTCCACCGCCCCCTCAGCCCGGTACGGCCAGGCCCCGCGCTCCGCCCACCCGCCCGGAACCCCATCTCCCGGCCTCGGGCAACCACCCCACCCCCTCGCCCGCCCGGACACCAGACCGAACACCCATTTCTGAGTTAAGGTCGATCAACCGGGAACACGCCGTCCCCCGAGGTCATCTATGCGTCGAGAAGTCCTGTATCTGGCCCTGGCCTTCGCCCTCGCGGGCACAGCCTCCTCGTGCACGGGAAATACCTCACAGCACCCACGCCACAGTTCGCATGCCAAGCCCGGCCAGTACGTCACGATGCTGGGCGTAGGCCCGAACGGCGGCAAAGGCGCGATTCAGTCCCCTGTCGACCTCATCGAGGCGCCGGGAAACGCGCTCTTCTACCTGGGAGAATCCGGAGCGGTTTTTCGTCTCGGACCCGACGGACACGCCACTCGATATGCGACAGGCCCGGTCCGGGAGAGCGCGGACGAGGTCCTCACCCCGCTCAGCATCGCCCTGGCACCCGACGGGTCAATACTCCTGGCGGCCATCAGCGAGGCGGACCTCCTGACCATTTATAGGCTGACCCCGGGCAACCCGGCCGAACGCCTTACTACTGCAGGTAAGGCGAAGAGTCCGAACAACGTACATTTGGTGACCGACTCTGCCGGCGAGGTGCTCCTCCTAAAGGACGGATGGCTCTCGAAGACGAGCGGATCAGGAGGGCTCGAGTCCCTTCCACGTCCGACCGGCCTGCCAGGCTCCGCCGAGGTGCTAGCCGCAGCCAAGGACGGTCAAGACCTTCTTCTGGCCCTCACCGACGAGTTGCTCTGGATCCGAGACGGCCATATCGCTCGCCGTGTACGACTGCGCGGGACGATCAACGCGGCAGATGGAGTCACGCTGGCCCCCGACGGCCAGGGCGGCGCCTATTATGCGAACCGCTCGTCCCACATCTCCCGCTTCCACGCGAACGGCGGGCAGGGCATTCTGGTGACAGGTCGCGGCATCGCGAGCACGGCCTGCTCGGACGGCATTGTGAGCGGCCCGACCGGCGACGGACGGATTCAGGAGTTCGGGGAGATCACCGGGCTCGTTCGACGCGGAGACCAGCTAGCGGTCGCAGACAAGGCCTGTAGCCGCCTACTCGCCATCGGCCTGCCGGCCAAAGAGTCTCCTTGGAAGTGAGACGGCCTCCACCCGCATGCGATCTACTTGCTGTGGAATCGGAAGGCGTCCGAGGCCTCGGTATAAGGCTCCTGAAGGTTCTTGTCGAGCAGCGCGAACCAACGGATGAACTTGCTGACTTCCTCGCCGTCATCCAGCACGATGCGCCCACCCCTGAGAATCTCAGGCGGAATCGCGTGACCGGCGGAGAGAACGATCTCTTTCTCGTTGATCAGCTCTGCCAAGGCCTGCGCGACCGGTAGCTGCAGATTCTGAATCGCCCTCTCTCTGTCCTTTTCATTGATCAACTGGGCTCGTGCCCCGTTCCCCGTGTCGAACACCGTGTTCTGAAGTACCCCGGTCGTCTGCTCGATGCCGAACTTCACCCAATCCGCGGCCGGCTTCTGCGCTTCAGGCACCTCAGGAAGCACACCTGGTAGCCCGGCCACTTTCGGGGCCAGCGTGAGCACCCAGATCGCACGAGCGTTGGCCTCGTCCCGGGCCTTGGCAGCCGAGTAGCGCTGATTCGCCATCTCCTGCCACGCGACTCCCGCGAGAGCCCCGAGTTGGCGGATTTCCGCATCCCCCTTCCCGCGCGTGCTGTCCGTCTTCGCCATCAACAGATCTTCCTTGGCGGCACGGGCGAGTTCCCTGTCGATCCCACCCCGGAAGATTCCCAGGGCGGTCGGGTCCTTCGCCAACGCGCCCAGATACCCCTTCAGACTGTCGGCGTTGAGAATCACCCTTGAGCCGTCGATTGTGGGATCCCCGGTCGCGTTCGGGACCGCCAGCTTCAGGTCGCCGATGTATCCGACCCCCATCGTGGCAAGTGCGCGCGTCAGGGACGGGGTGAGTTCCTCCCGCTGAGGCAACGCATGAGGCCAGCGTGCCTCTTTGGAAAGGAACTTCTGATGTTCGACGGTGGCCTGGAATACGTTCAGTGCCGCCTGGTATGAGAGCTTCGACGCAGGCTGAACCCTGCTGGCGGTCGCGGTGACGATCACCTTTCCCGCCGGGTCCGAAAAATCGACGACCTTACCGGGCGTCACCGGACTGGCGACGGTCCAGTCGTTCTGGATCAGATCCTTCGCCGCCTGCGGATCCGCGACCAGTAGCCGGGCGGCCTGAGGGTTCTGGCTGACCTTGCTGAGGACATTGGCCGTGGGATCGAAGTCTGCGATGAGTTTCTCCACGGCGTCCTTCTCCTCTTTGGCGAACGGGCGCCGGAGTTCTGGAACCGCTTCTGACCACCACTCGGCGGGGTTGGGGCGAGGATCCCGCGCCACTCCGGGAATCACCGGCCGGATGGGGTTCTCGCGGCGCCAGGTGAGGGTGGATTTGGCCAGGTCGGAGAGGAGGGTGGGGTCCCAGTATTTGCCGGTGGGGCCGTGCTTGATCAGCATGGCGTGGGAGAACTTGTCGCCCTTGGGGTTCTGTAGTTCCTTTTTGAGGGCGGCGGGGATCTGGTCCTTCCTGGTTCGGGAGAGGCCGGCGAGGGCCGTGCCGAAACCGGCCAGGATGGCGGCGTCGCCGGCGCTGAAGATCTCGCCGGGTTTGCGGGCCGGGCGGTGGGGGTCCACGGGGGTGGAGGGGTTGGCGGCGAGCCAGCGGGCGAGGCGGGCGACCTCGGGGGCGGTCTGCCGCAGGAGTCGCTGGGTGTACTCGGGCTCGTTCGCGTGGAGGGCGGCCAGGCGGGCCTGGACGGCGAGGATCTCGCGGCCGCGGTTCGGCCCGTGCTTGGCGATGGCGTCTTTGATCTTGGCCGCGTCGGCGTCGGCCTGAGCCCGCAACTGCTCCGGCGTGAGTCGCTGGTCGGGCGCGACGAGGACACCGGCACCCAGGCCTGTCAGCCCGATCGTGGCCGGGTCCCACCCGCCGTCGTCCCTCTCGATCGCGGCGGCGCGTCTTCTGAGATCGGCGGCGGCGTCCTGGCTCCAGTCGGCGAAGGCGCGGAGGGCGGCCGTGGGGATCCGGACTCCGGCGGCGCTCGCGGCCTGTTCGGTTCCGGATATGAGACCGGACAATTCCGCCTTTGCGGTCTGGTAGCCCTGGGCCACACTTCGCAGACGAGCCGGGTTGATACCCGAATAACCAGCGGGTACTGGAGCCACGGCATTCGCTCCATTCAATTCCACACGTCCACCGACGGAGATATCGTACGGGGCACAGCCCATCGCGAACAGGGACCACGGGAAGCCGGGCAGCGACAGGAGCCACCATGTCCGACGCGGCACGCGAGCAGCGAATTCAGCAATTACAGGCGTTGTTGCGAAGAATCGACGAGCTCGACCGGCCGCTGCGGACCGTGCCCCACCCCATGCCCGCCGATGCCTGGTCCGGACAGGCCGCCGACCGGCACTCCGCCGACCATCAAGGCCGCCTCCAAGCCGCCCGCCAGGAGATATCCACCGCCCGACACACCGTCCAGCAAGAACTGACCCGCCTCCAGAACGAGCGGGACTGACGCCCCCAGAAGGGGACCCATCCCACCGAGGCCGCGCCTTTCCCTGATTCTCCCGCAGGCAGCTATCCCACCAGCCCGACACAATCCGCGTAAACCACCCGGTCAGCTCCGCGGAGACGTAATGGCTATTCGGTGGGGTCGGATTGGACGCTGCCGCGCAGAGAACCGATAAGCGTCCCCGCGCTCCGCCCGGAACCCGCACGCCGCGCAACAGCAACAGCCCGATCCGCGCCGCCCCCGCCCCACCCTGAGTTAAGGTCGATCAACCGGGTACAAGCCGCCCCCCGAGGTCACCGATGCGCCGCACGCCCCTGGTCCTGACCCTCACACTCACCCTCACCCTCACCGCGAGCCTCACGGCCTGCACACGCACCGAAACCCCCCAGACCACAACAAAAGCCCAACCCGGCCACTACATCACCCTCGCCGGCAACGGCCCCGACGGCGGCCCCGGCAGCATCGAACCCCCCATAGACCTCATCGAAGCCCCCGGAAACACCATCCTCTTCCTAGGCGAATCCGGCACCGTCTTCCGCCTCACCCCCGACGGCCGCGTCTCCCAATACGCCGGAGGCCCCAACCTCGGCAACCCCACCCCACCCAACGGCCCTCTCTCCATCGCCCTCGACGCCAATGGCGCCGTGCTTCTGGCCGTCGCCACCTCGAGCGGTGTCGTCGATCTCTACAAGCTCGCCCCCGGCGCCCCTCCGGAAAGGGTCGCCTCGGTCGGGAAAACGGTGAATCCTCTCAGCGTTCACCTCGTCCGAACGCCTTCCGACGAAGTATGGCTGCTCAAGGACGGCTGGTTCCTCCAGGAAACCGCCCCCGGCGTCTTCGAGCCCGTTCCACATCCCAAGGGCCTGCCGAAATCCGGTAAGGTCCTCGCGGCCGCCCGCGACGGTGAAGCCCTCCTTCTCGCCCTCTCCAGAGAGTTCGTCTGGCTCCAGGACGGCAAAGTCAGTCGGCGGGTGCACCAGCGCGGAATCCTCCACGAAACACAGGGCGCCTCGATCGCGCCGGACGGCAAAGGCGGCGCTTACGCCGCGAATCACGGTGCATATGTTGACATGCGTCTTCCCGATGGTTCCCATGGCTCGATCATGGATGGCCATAGCGGTCGAGTGCCGTGCACAACAATGCCCTCAAGCGGAATCACAGGCAGCGGTGACACCGCGAATCTCAGCAAGGCCGCTCAGTTGCTGCGGCGCGAGGACCAGCTTCTGGTCGCCGATTCCGGATGTGCTCGCATCCTCGCCATCGGCCTACCGACCAAGACTTTCTCCTGGGCCGATTAGGCATACCACGACACCTTGTGCTTGGTGGTCGCCTCTTCGAAGCCCGCTCTCGCCTTGCTGTACGGATCGATCAGGCGGCTGGGTAGACGCCCGAACCAGTAGTTGAACCGACTCACCATCGCGTCGTCGGTCAGCGAGAGCCGGGCGTTGTCATCGCGGAACACCCCTTCGGGCACTGGCGGAACATCACTCCCGGAGGCGCTCTCGATCTCAGTGCTTCCCCATTTGATCTTTCCCTCATTGGCGAGATCGACCATGGCCTGTGCGACCGGCATGCGCATGTTCGCCAGGGCCACCTCATAGTCGCGCTCACTCGCCATGGCCGCTCGCGCGCCGTTCCCGGTGTCGAACAGGGGAGCCTTGAGCTCGGTCACCCCCTTCTCAGCGGCGAAGTTCAGCCAAGCGGCGGCCGGGTTCTCCTCCTTGACCTGCAGGACGCCGGCCAGCTTGCCGACGTTCCAGGCCAGGTCGAACAGGACCATGGCCCGCGCGTTCGCCTCATCCCGCGACTTCGCCGACGTGTACTGCTCATTCGACGCGGCAAGCGCCACCATGCCCGCGAGGTGGCCGACCTGCTTCATCGTCTCGTACTCGGCGCCTCCTGGCAGGAGGTCCTCCTTGGCCGCCTTGTACAGCTCTCGATCCACCCCTCCGCGGAATATGCCGAGCGCTGTCGGGTCTTTGGCCAGTGTGGTGAGGTAGGCGGCCATATCGCCCTTCTTGAGCAGTACCGTGTCGCCGCTCTCCAGAACGCTTTCGCCGTCGTTCGTGAACGCGTGCTTCAGGGCTGGAATGTGCTGCAGTCCCATGGTCGCCAGGCCGCGCGTCAGCGAGGGCGCCACGTCATGAGAGATCGCACCGCTCGCGACCAGTTCGCGATGTTCGAACGTCGCCTTGAAGAGGTTGAAGGCGGCTTGTGAGGAGAGTTCGCGTTCGGAGCCGGTGCGGTCGGCGGTGGCCGCGACGACCACCTTACCGGCGGGCTCCGACAGGTCCAGGTGTTTGGTGGGGTCCACCGGGTTCTCCACGGTCCAGTCGGTCATCACCAGATCTCGCGCCGCCTTCTGGTCGGAGGCGAGGAGGCGGGCGGACTCGAGGTTCTGGCTGACCTTGGTCAGGACGGAGGCGGCGGGGTCGTGGTCCATGAGGGCCTTGCCGATGGCGTCCTTCTCGGCGGCGTTGAACCGCTGTGTGTGGTCTATCGCGCCGCCCATCCAGTGGTCGAAAGAGGCGGACCACCACTGCCGCTTGCCCACGCCTGTGCCGGGCTGGAACGGGCGCTCCCGGCGCCATACCAAAGTGGCCTTGGCGATCTCGGACAGGAACCGCGGATCCCAGTGCTTTCCCTCGGGGCCGTGTTTCACCAGCATCGCGTGGGAGAACTTGTCGCCCTTGGGGTCCTGCAGCTCCTTCTTGAGCGCCGCTGGAACGGACTTGTTGCGGGACGCGGCGGCGATGGCCGTACCGAAGGCGCCCAGGATGGCGGCGTCGCCAGGGGCGAGGATCTGGCCCGGCGGGAGGGACGGGCGATCGGGGCGGCCTTCGGCAGGGGGACGGACGGCGAACCAGCGCCCCAGGCGGGCTATTTCGGGGCCGGCTTGGGTGAGGAGGTGGTGGGCGTAGGTGGGGTCCAGGGAGCGGAGGGCCATCAGGCGGGCCTGGTCGCGGAGGGCGTGGGGGGTGTTCGCGGCGGACTCGTTGGCCATGACGATCTTGAGCATGCGGGCGTCGGAGTCGGCCATGAGGCGCTGCTGCTCGGGGGTCAGGCGCTGGTCGGCGACCACCCGGGTGCCCTGGGGGACGCCGGCGAGGGCGGCGGCCAGGGCGGGATCCCAGGGCGCGGCCTCGCGTTCGATGGCGGCGGCGCGCCTCTTCAGGTCGGTCGAGGCGTGCCAGCTGAAGTCGGCGAAGCGGCGGAGCGCGTTCAGCGAGACGCGCACGCCCGCTCCCCCGGCGGCCTGTTCGACGCCGGATATCAGCCCGAACAATTCCGTCATTGCGGACTGGTAGCTCTGGGCGACCGTCCGCAGGCGGGCCGGGTTGATGCCCGAGAATCCCGGGGGCACTGGAGCCACGGCATTCGCTCCATTCAATTCCACAAGGCGACCACCGGGGATATCGTACGGGGCACAGACCATCGCGAACAGGGGCCCGCGGGGACCCGGGAGAACGGGGATCGACAGGAGGCGTGATGGCCGATCCGGCGCGCGAGCAGCGAATTCGGCAATTACAGGCGTTGTTGCGAAGAATCGACGAGCTCGACCGGCCACTGCGGACCGTGCCCCACCCCATGCCCGCCGACGCCTGGTCCGGACAGGCCGCCGACCGGCACTCCGCCGACCACCAAGGCCGCCTCCAAGCCGCCCGCCAGGAGATATCCACCGCCCGACACACCGTCCAGCAAGAACTGACCCGCCTCCAGAACGAGCGGGACTGACGCCCCCCGGAAACCCGATTCGGGGCGCTCATCGGACGAACGAGCCGTTCCGCGATTTCGCGCCGAGGCCGTGCCCGGCGTTCTCCGTGCAATCCGGGTAAACCGCGCGGTCAGCTCCGTCAAGGCGTTATGGCTATTCGGCGGGGTGGGATTGGGCGAGGGATTCCAGGTGGGCGAGGGTCGCGGTGACGTCGCCGGGGGTGGTCTCGGGGTTGATGGCGCAGAGGCGGAGCACCGGGCGGCCGGCCAGTTCGGTGGTGAGGACCAGGGCGAAGCCCGCCTCGTGGCAGCGTACGGCGATCGCGCGGGTCAGGGCGTCCAGGGCGGCGGGCGGGAGACCGGGGCGGCGCGGGCGGAAGGTGACGATGCCGAGGCGGGCCGGGGTGACGACCTCCCAGGCGGGGCGGGCGGACAGCTCGGCCTCGGCGTGCCGGGCGAGGGCGATCCCGTGCGCGATCGCGTCGCGGAAGGCCGCCACGCCGTACACCCGCAGGGACATCCACAGTTTCAGGGCGCGGAAGCCCCGGGACAGCTCCGGGCCGTGGTCGTAGAGGTTGACCGGGCCGTCGCCGAGGCGCGTCTCGCGCAGGTACTCGGCGTTCAGCGCGTACGCCGCCGGAAGCGCGCGCTCGTCGCGGACCAGCAGGCAGCCGGACTCGTACGGCTGGAAGAGCCACTTGTGCGGGTCGAGCGCGATGGAGTCGGCGCGGTCCAGCCCGGCCAGTTCCGGGGCGCCGGCGAGGGCGGCGGCCGCGCCGTACGCGCCGTCCACGTGCAGCCACGAGCCGGCCCGCTCGCACAGGCCGGCGATCTCCTCCAGCGGGTCCACCGCCCCGGTGCTCGTCGTCCCGGCCGTGGCGATCACGCAGCAGGGCGTACGGCCGGCGGCCCGGTCCCGCTCCAGCGCGCGGGCGAGCGCGCGCGGGTCCATCCGGTGGTCCGCGTCGAGCCCCACCCACCTGACCCGGGACTCGGCGAAACCGAGGAACCGCAGCCCGCGCCGTATCGCCGCGTGTGTCTGGGCCGTGACGTAGACGACCTGCGCGGGTCCGGGCCGGGCGACCCGGGCGGCGTGCACCGCGACCAGGCTCGCCATGGTCCCGCCGCTCAGCAGCAGCCCGCCGCCGCCCTCCGGCAGCCCGCACACCTCGCGCAGCCACCCGACGACCCGCCGCTCGACGACCGCCGCGCCGGGACCGAGCACCCACGTGCACGCGTGCACGTTCAGTCCCGCCGCGACGAACTCCGCCAGGGCCGAGACATAGTTGGAGGGGCCCGGCACGTACGCGAAGAAGCGCGGGTGGTCCGTGCGCGTGTTGGTGTCCCTGGCCTGGGCGAACACGGTCGCGAGGACCTCCCCGGGGTCTCCCGGCCCCTCGGGGAACGGCGTCGCGAACATCCGCTCCAGCTCCGCCCGCCCGCAGGGCCGCGCGACCGCCGCCTCGCGCAGCCCCGCCAGGTGCCCCACGAGCTCGTCCACGGCCCGGTACCCCAGGCCCCGCATCTCCCCGGGCGTCATCCGCAGCGGCGCGAGCGCGCCCCGGTCCGCCTGCCGATCGCTCATGCCCCGCACGCTAGAACCGCGATCCGGCGGGCGAGAGGTCCACTCGGCCCCGCGGAACCCGGTCCACCCGCGATCATCCGGCCGTACGGCGGGGCGCTCCACCGCGCGGCGCGTCCGCAGAACGGCGGGGCCGGGTGGCCGTACGGCGGGCGCCCTGCCGTACGGCGGGGCGTGCCGTGCGGCGGGGCGTGCCGTGCGGCGGGCGGGGTGGCGTGCGGGCGGGTGGGTGGAGGGGGTGGTGGTCAGGGGACGGTCTTGCGGGGGTGGGGGGCGGGGGACGGGGCGGACAGGGCGAGGAGGCGGGCGACGCCGACCATCCACAGCAGGGTGAGGGCGATGACCGTGGGGTTCTTGAGGGCGACGACCAGGGCCTCGGCGAGGGCGCGGGACCCGGGCGGGACCAGCGTCGCCGCGGCGAGGTCGGGCAGGTGGCCCACGGCGAAGGCCGCGGCCAGGACGGGGACCTGGGCGTACAGGTCGCCCTTGCGCCGGTCCACGCCGGCGCCGAGGCGGCGCAGCAGGGCGGCGCGGTCCAGGCTCCCCAGCTCGGGGTCGCGGGCGAACGCCAGCCGGACGACGAGGTAGACGAGCGCGACGCGGGCGGCCATGGCGATCAGCTCGCCCGGGACACCGCCGAGGATGCCCCACCGCAGCGAGGCCAAGCGCTGGGCGGCGGGAACGAGGGACAGCCCGGCCACGAGCCAGGGATGACGCGCGTAGAACCGGAGTGCCCAGGCCGCGGCGCCGCCGGCCAGCCCGAGCGCGGATCGAGGTGTCATGCGCGCTAAGATATTTCAACATAGTGGATTATTCAATGGATTGAAATAAAGGAGCGCCATGGACGACACCGACCTCGGCTGGGAGCTGAGCACCGCCGTCGTGCTCTTCCACGAGGCCGTGGCGCGGCGCCTCGGCCTGAGCGCGGTGGACCACAAGGCCCTCGGCGTGATCACCCGCCGCGGCCCGCTGACCGCCGGCGCGCTCGCCGCCGAGCTGGGCATGAACGCCAGCGCGGTGACCGCCCTCGTGGACCGCCTCGAACGCGCCGGCCACGCCCGCCGCGCCCCCGACCCGGCGGACCGCCGCCGCGTCCTCGTCCACCCCGCGGGCACGCCCGCCCTGGGCGACGTCTTCGCCGCCCTGACCCGCGAGATGACCGCGATGATGAGCAAGTACGACGAGCGCGAGACGGCGGCGATCCTCGACTACATCCGGAACACCATCGCCGTCCTCCGCGCCCAGACCGCCGCCCTCACCGCGGCCGGGGAACGGCCCCGCCCGTGATCTCGCGCTTCCGCTCCGCCCCCCGCCGGACCTTCACCCGCCCCCCGGTGGAGCGGAAGCGCGGAATCACGGGGAAAAGGGGGGCCTCTCCGTCGGGCTGGGTGGGGTGGGTGGGGCGGGGAAACGGTGGAGTGTCTTACCAAATGGTGTCACTCTCCTTAACTCGGGAGTTTTGGGTCCAGGTAGGCGATTGACGCAGGGTTATGGGAGGACGAGCGTCTGGGGCGTTTTCGGACCTCTGTGGAGGCGTCATGGCCCGCCGTCCTGTCCCGTTCCTCACCGCGATCGCCGTCGCCGCCGCCGCGTCCGTGACCGCGATCGCGCCCCCAGCGCACCCCGCGCGCGCCGCCGTGCCGCGCGCCGGGGCCGCGCCGCCCGCTCAGGCCGTACGGCATCTGCCCGCGGACGCGGCGCCGCAGGCCGCGCGGCCGGTGCTGGGACCGGCGCGGGGGACGGTGACGCGGGCGGCCGGGGTGGACATCCCGGTCGGGACCGGGCCGACGCGGAATGGAACGTTCCTGACGTTCCGGCTCGCCGGCGACCTGGAGCTGAAGGTCAACGTCGGCTCGGGGAACGCCCTGGCCAGGACCACGGACCTGGTCCAGCCCGCGATGAGCCGGAACGCGGGCCTGGGCGTGGCCTACAACAGCCTGCTCGTGGGGACCGGCGCCGAGCTGGGCGTCCACGGGTACGGCTGGCGCGCCCGCGAGGGCGGCGACGTGCAGCTCCACGAGGACTCCGGGGACGGGTCGGTGACGTACGTCGGGCCCGACGGGGTGTCGGGGCGATTCACGCGCAGGTCGGGCTCGGCCACGGCCTACAACACGCCTAGGGAGTTCAAGGGCGACCTGACGAGGATCTCCGGCGGGTGGCGGTTCCGCGCGCACGAGGACGGGCGCGAGCTGGACTTCGACGGCGACGGGCGGCTGGTGAAGAACCGGGACCGCAACGGGAACCTGACCGAGTTCGCCTACTCCGGCGGGCGGCTGCAGTACGTCGACTACGTGCCGCGCGGCGGCCAGCCGTGCGGGGCGTGCGGCACGGTGTACACCGGGTTCGGCGGCGACGGCCTGCTGGCGGAGTACGGGCAGTCGGACTCCCCCGGCGTGATCGCGTCGTACGGCCGGGCGGCCGGTGCGGCGGTGACGCGGCACGTGCGGTACGCCTACACGGCCGCCAGGGACCTCGCGTCCATCACGTATCCCGACGGGGCCGTGGTGCGGTTCGGGTACGGCGGCGGCCACCTGCTGACCTCGATCAGGAACGGGCTCGGGCACGAGACGAGGATCACGTACGACGGGTCGCGGCGGGTCACGTCGGTGACCCAGGTGACGGACGCGGCGGCGGGGACCGGCTCGACCACCCGGCTGGCGTACACCTCCTCGACCGAGACGCTGGTGGCGGACCCGAACACGGACCTGTCGCGGCCGGTGGCGGAGGTGCCGCACACGCGGTACACCCTCAACGCGAGCGAGCGCGTCACCGAGGTCGAGGACCCGGGCGGGCACGTCCGCAAGCGCACCTACACCCCCTTCCACGACGTCGCCACGGCGACGAACGCGATGGGCGGCACGACCGCCAACTCCTACGGGGCCAACAACGGCGAGTCGCTGACGACCTCGCGCTCGGCCAGCGGCGCGTCGATCGGGTTCGCGTACGCCAACCCGCCGACGGAGACGAACCCGACGGCGAACTTCCAGCCCTCGTCGGTGACGGACGCGCAGAAGAACACGACCGCGTTCACCTACACCGGGGCGGGCAACCTGGCCTCGGGCACGGACGCGCTGGCCGCCAAGGCCAAGGTCGAGTACAACGACGACGGCACCGTGAAGTCCTCGACCGATCCGGCGAACGGCTCCAACGCCACGCGGTACGCCTACGGCGGCGACTTCCGGCAGCTCGTCAGGATCACCCCGCCGACCGGGAACGCGCTGGGCGAGCGGCGGTTCACCTACGACGGGTTCGGCCGCCTTGCGACGGCGACCGACGGCGCCGGCCGTACGACGAGCTACCAGTACGACCTGCGCGACCGGACGGTCCGGGTGAGCTACTCCGACGGCACCCCCGCGGTGGTCTTCGACCACGACGCGGCCGGGAACCTGACCCGGCGCACCGACGCCTCGGGCACCACCACCTGGGCGTACAACGCGCGGAACCAGGTCACCCGGCGGACCGCGACCTCCGGCGGCGGCGACCTGGGCTACTCCTACGACCTGGCCGGGAACCTGCTCACGCTGACCGACGGGCGCGGCACGACCCGGTACACCTACACGCGGCGCAACCTGACGCAGGAGATGACCGACGCGTCCGGGCGGCGGTGGCGCTTCCACTACGACGAGGACGGGCGGCGCATCTACACCTGGTTCGGGTACGCCTCGGACACGTCCTGGACCATGCGCACCAAGACCGACTACGACAAGGACGGCCGGGTCGTGCGGGTGGCCACGGCGCGCGGCTCGGACCCCGCGGACCTCGTGTCCGACATCTCGTACTGCTACGCGCCGCACGCCTCGGGCCAGCCCTGCTCCACCGATCCGGCCAAGGCGACCAACCTGCGCCAGTGGCTCCGCGACAACCGGACCGGCACGGTGAGCGTCCTGTCCCATGACAGGGCGAACCGCCTGACGAAGGCCACCAACATGCCCGGCGGCACCTACGAGTACACCTACGACGCCAACGCCAACCGCACCACCGAGAAGATCGGCGGCGTCCTCAACCAGTCGCTGACCTTCGACTCCGCCAACCACGTCACCAGCGGCGGCTTCTCCTACGACGGGGCCGGCAACCAGACCGCGGCCCCCTCGACCGGCGCGATGACCTACAACGCGGCGGGCCAGATGACCGGCGTGACCCCGGCGGGCGGCGCCCGCGTGGCCTACACGTACGCCGGCCCCGACCAGGTGGAGCTGGTGTCCGCCGGCGACACCCGGTTCGTGTACGGCCTGGCCGACCAGTTCGGCCTGCCGTGGGTCCAGTCGGTGACCCGGGCCGGGGCGACGAGCTACGTCGAGCGCGACGGGCACGGCACCCCGCTGGGACTGAACATCGCGGGCGAGACCCACGCCTACGCCCTCGACGGCCTCGGCTCGGTGGTGGCCATGGTGGACTCCGCGGGCGGCGTGACCGCGTCGTACGCCTACCGGCCGTACGGCCCCACGGCGAGCGAGTCCGGCCCGGCGGCGGGGATCAACCCGGTCCAGTACACCGGCGGCCTGAAGGACCAGGCCACCCGGTTCACCAAGCTCGGGCACCGCTACCTGTCCGGCGGCCTGGGCCGCTTCACCCAGCCCGACAGGTTCACGACCCTGGCCGACCCGGGCAACGCCAACCGCTACGCCTACGCCGCCTGCAACCCCGCCACGAACACCGACCCGACCGGCCAGATCTGCATCCCGGCGGTGCTCGCCGGGGTCTTCGGCCTCGCCGCGGCGGTGGCCGGGGCCGTGGTGTTCTTCGGCCCGGCGGCGGGGCTGAGCGCCGCGGTCATCCAGGCGGCCGGCGCCACCGGGGTGCTCACCAGCCTGCTGGCCGGGGTCGAGGGCGTGATCGCCCTGGTCATCTGCTGATCCACCGTCCACCGACCGGTCTGCCGAGGTGAACATGAGTCCGACAGTCAAAGCGCTCCTGGCCGTTCTCCTGGTCGTCGGGGCGGTGCTGGGCGTCGCCGGAGGGGTCCGCGTGCTCTCGGCGGGCCGGGGCGAGACCTCCGGCGGGCCGGTCGCGGCGGGCCGCCGCAGGACGGGGGCGCTGCTGCTGATGTCCGGCGCGGCCCTGATCGTGGCCGCCGCGGTCGCCGTCCTCGTCCTCACCTGAGCCCGGCGCGGAACCCCGCGGCGTAACCCGGCGGGCGGGGGCCGCCGGGGCTCAGAACTCGAAGCAGTTGGAGAAGGAGACGAGGAAGGCGATGTAGGCGACGGCGGCGGCGAGTACGGCGACGCCGGCGACCGCCAGGAGGGACAGGACGACGCCCGGCCGCAGGCCCGCGACCAGCCCGGCCGCGATGAGGACGGCGCCGGCGACGTACGCGGCGGCCAGGTAGGGGAAGAGGCCGAAGGCGTCACAGCGGGCCAGGTAGAGGGCCACCGCGACGGCGCACAGCAGCAGGCCGCCCAGTCCCAGGGCGAGTGGTACGGGTCGTCGCATCGGGCCCCCCGCGCAGGTACGCCGCGTTCGTCCGCTCCGAGCCCGATTGTGACACGCGCCGCGCCCGGGGCGCGACAGGAAGGGAGGCGGTGCCGGCCTTGAGGTACCTGCTCCTGGGGATGGTCGCCGTCCAGCTCGCCGTCGCCGCCCTCGCGCGGATGTTCCGGAGCCCGGAGCGGCGGGTGTCGCGGCCGGTCGTCCTGGCGCTGGTCGTCGTCGACCTGGCCGCGGTGGCCGTACTGGGCGCGTGGGTGGCGCCGGGGATGTGAGACGCGGGCGCCGTGCCGGGGGCGTCAGGGGGAGGTGCGGAGGTGGTGGAGGCGGAGGGCCAGGTGGAGTTCCAGGGCGCGGTGGGGGTGGTGCCAGTCCGCGCCCAGGAGGCTGGCCACGCGGTCCAGGCGCTGGCTGACGGTGTTGACGTGGATGTGGAGGGCCTGGGCGGTCTTCCCGAGGTTGCCGCCCTGGTCGAAGTAGGCGGAGAGGGTGCGGACGAGGGCGGTCCCCCGGCGGGCGTCGTAGTCGGCCAGCGGGCCCAGGGTCGTCCGCAGGAAGGTCTCCACGTCCCGGCCGTCGCCGATCAGGAGGCCCATGAAGCCCAGCTCGGCCGCGCTGGCGCCGTGGCCGGTGCGGCCCAGGGACTCCAGGGCCCGGGCGCAGCGGCGGGCTTCGTGGTAGGCGGGGGCGACCTCGGCGGGGGCGTGGACCGGGCCGGCCGCGCCCGCGGTCACCTCGGAGCCGAGTGAGGCGCGCAGGTCGGCGGCGACCCGGCGGGCCGCCTCGCCGGGGGCGTCGCCTTCGAGGAGGAGGACGACCTCGCCGGGGCGGGAGGCGGCCAGGCCCCGGCCCAGGGCGGCCTGGGACGAGGCCCAGAAGGCGGCGCGCTCGCGGGAGCCGGTGTGCCGGGCGGCGACGACCACGTGGGGGGTGTCGAGGTCCACGCCGAGCCGGCGGGCCCGGTCGCGGAGGGACTCGGGGTTCTCGGCCGCCCGGTTGATCAGGTCGTCGATCAGCTCGCCGCGCACCCGGTCCTCGGCCTCGGCGACGCTGCGGCGGAACAGCAGCAGCAGGGCCGTGACCAGCGCGGCCCGCTCCAGGATGCGCTGGTCGGTGTCGGGGACCTCGCCCTCGCGCCGCAGGACGAGCGTGCACAGCGGCTCGCCGCCCACGTCCACCGAGGCCACGAGCAGCCCGTCGCGCTGCACCGTGCGCCCGAGGAGCCGCGACATCCGGGCGGCGTCGAACGTCTCGGGGCCGACCTCGCCCACCTCGCCGACCGTGGCCAGCGGGCGGTGGGCGGAGTCGAGGACGAGCAGGGAACCGCCGAGGACCTCGGTGACCTCGGTCGCGACGTCGTCGAAGCCGCCGCCGCGCAGGACGAGGCCGGTCATGCGGTCGTGGGCGACGGCGGCGCGCTCCACGGCCTCGCTGTGGCTGCGCAGGAGCGTGTTCGCCGTGCTCAGCTCGTCCAGGGCGGCCCGGGTCTCCTGGAGCAGGCGGGCGTTCTCGATCGCGATGGCGGCGTGCGCGGCGAGCGAGCCCAGCAGCGCGATCTCCTCCTGGGTGAACGGCCGCGCGGCCCGGTCGGCGGCGAGCAGGACCCCGATGACCTGCGACGCGACCCGCAGCGGCACGCCGAGGATGGCGATCAGGCCCTCCTCGCGGACCGCCGCGTCGATCTCCGCGCCGTGCCGGAACCGGTCGTCGGCGAAGTAGTCCCCCGTGGCGTACGGCACGGCGGTCTGCGCGACGAGACCGGCCAGGCCGGCGCCCATGGACAGGCGCAGGCGGCGGAAGCGGGCCGAGACGGTGCCGTCGGTGACCCGCATGTAGGTGTCGCCGCGCTCGGGGTCGAGCAGGGTCAGGTAGGCGACCTCGGTGCCGAGGAGCTGGCGGGCGCGCCGGACGATGGCCTCCAGCACGGCGTCCAGGTCGTGCAGGGCGGACAGGTCGCGGGCGGTGTCGAAGAGCGCGGACAGCTCGGTCTCGCGGCGGGCGCGGCGGCGCAGCGTCCCGCGCACGCGAAGCGCGGTCCGCTTGGCCAGCTCCAGCCGTTCGAGGGCCGCCGCCGGCATCCCGGCCGCCCGGGCGCGCAGCACCGGCCCCTCGAACTCGATCTCGGACGCCTCGCGCTCCAGGAGTTCCAGGAAGTCGTGGGCGCCCGGCTCGCCGGCGTCGGTCACCGCGCGGTCCACCCGCCGTCCAGGACCAGGGAGGTCCCGGTGACGAAGGCCGCCTCGTCCGAGCAGAGGTAGGCGACGGCCGCCGCGACCTCCTCGGGCTCGATCAGCCGTTTGATCGCCGCCGGGGCCAGCATGACGCGTTCGACGACCTCGGCCTCCCCGATCCCGTGCGCGGCGGCCTGGCCGGCGATCTGGTCCTCGACCAGCGGGGTCCTGACGTATCCGGGGTTGACGCAGTTGGAGGTCACGCCGTGCGGCCCGCCCTCCAGCGCGATCACCTTCGACAACCCCTCCAGCGCGTGCTTCGCCGTGACATAGGCGGATTTGTACGGCGAGGCGCGCAGGCCGTGCACCGAGGACACGTTCACCACGCGGCCCCAGCCCCGGGCGTACATGCCCGGCAGGAGCAGCCGCGCGAGGCGGAACGGCGCCTCGACCATGAGCCGCGTCATCAGCGCGAACGTCTCCGGCGGGAACTCGTGCACCGGGGCGACGTGCTGGAACCCGGCGTTGTTGACCAGGATGTCGGCGTCGAGACCGGTGAGCCCGTCGAGCGCGCCGGGGTCGGACAGGTCGGCGGCGACCGCCTCGCCGCCCAGCTCCGCGGCCAGCGCCCGGGCCTCCTCGGCGCGCACGTCCACCACGGTGACGTGCGCGCCCAGCTCGGCCAGCCGCCGCGCGCAGGCCCGGCCGATGCCGCTCGCCCCGCCGGTGACCAGGGCCCGGCGGCCGGAGAGCCCGGGGCGCCCGGAGGGCCCGGCCGCGGGGGCAGGGTGGATCGGGGTCGTCATGAGGTGACTCTAAGGTCCTTTCCGGGTGCCCTCCATGTGGTCCGCCCACATGAAGAGGTACGACAGGTGTGGGTGATCAGACCGTGACGCGCTCCGGCCCGACCTCGGCCAGGTCCCGCCCGCGAGTCTCGCGCGCCATCGCCACCGCCACGATGGTGACCAGCGCGGTCGCCGCGACGTACAGCGCGATCGGCAGCGCCGAGCCGTACGCCCGCAGGAGCGCGGTGGCGATCAGCGGCGCGAGCCCGCCGGCCACGATGGAGGCGATCTGCGAGCCCATCGACGCGCCGGTGTAGCGGACGCGGGTGGAGAACAGCTCGGAGATGAACGCGGCCTGCGGGCCGTACATCGCGCCGTGCAGCACCAGGCCGACGGTCACCGCCAGCGTGACCAGCGCGAACGACCTGGTGTCGATGAGGGCGAAGAACGCGAACGCCCACAGGCCCACGCCGGCCGCGCCGAGCAGGTAGACGGGCCGGCGGCCGATCCGGTCCGACAGCGCGCCCCACAGCGGGATCGTGGCGAAGTGCACGACCGAGCCGATCAGCACGGCGTTCAGCACGGTGCCCTTCGGCAGCCCGGCCTCCGCCGTGGCGTACACCAGGACGAACGCGGTGAGCACGTAGTAGGAGACGTTCTCGGCGAAGCGCGCGCCCATCGCGATCAGCACGTCGCGCCAGTGGTCGCGCAGCGCGCCGACGATCGGGGCGGCCTCCGCGCCGGCCTCGGCGCGCGCCCTCGCGGCCTCGAACACCGGGGACTCGCTGATCGCCAGGCGGATCCACAGGCCGATCAGCACGAGCACGCCGGAGAGCAGGAACGGCACGCGCCAGCCCCAGGCCTGGAACGCCTCCTCCGGCTGGACGGCGGCCAGGATCGCCAGCACGGCCGTGGCCAGCAGGTTCCCGCCGGGCGCGCCCGCCTGGGGCCAGGACGCCCAGAAGCCGCGGCGGCGCGGGTCGCCGTGCTCGGACACGAGGAGCACCGCGCCGCCCCACTCGCCGCCGAGCGCGAAGCCCTGGACCAGGCGGAGCGCGGTGAGCAGCAGCGGCGCGGCGACGCCGATGGACTCGTAGGTGGGCAGGACGCCGATCAGGACGGTCGCGCCGCCCATCAGCAGCAGGCTCAGGACGAGCAGGCGCTTGCGGCCGATCCGGTCGCCGAAGTGCCCGAACACCAGCCCGCCGATCGGCCGCGCGCCGAACCCGACGGCGTACGTCAGGAAGGCCAGGAGGGTGCCGGTCAGCGGGTCGGAGGTGGGGAAGAAGAGCGTGTTGAAGACGAGGGCGGCGGCCGAGCCGTACAGGAAGAAGTCGTACCACTCGATGGTGGTGCCGACCAGGCTGGCCGCGACGATCCGGCCGATCGTCGCACGGGTGGGGACGCTCTGAGCCGGGGTCGGGGGAACAGTGCTCATGCCGCCACACCGTAGGCGCGTCCCCCGCCCCCGCCCCATATGGCCGCCCCACACACTTTCCCGCGCCCGGATGTCGGCGGGATCCCCCAGCCGCGCGCGCCCGCCCGGTCGGGGCCCGCCGGATCACGGCCGGCCGGGCGCGCCGGTGAGGGACGGCGACGATCCGGCCGGAGCGCGGCGCGGACGAGGGCCCGGCGCCGCGCCCCGGCGCGTTCCCCGGGTCGTCACCACGGCGCGGGCGGCGCGTACGGCTGCGCGTACGGCGGGCGTGCGCGGCCGTGCGCCGGGCCGCCGGGCCTCCGGGCCGTACCGGCTTGGGGCGGCGGGAGGGGGTCCGGGGCTGTCAGAATTGGCGTTGCTCAATGTCAGGGAGAAGGCGGATCAAATCGTGACGACGTCCATATCGACGCAGCCCGAGCCCGGGGCGGGGATTCCTCGGCGGATCGCCGAGGAGCTGGGGGTCCGGGAGCGGCAGGTCGCCGCGGCGGTCGAGTTGCTCGACGGCGGGGCCACCGTGCCGTTCATCGCGCGATACCGGAAGGAGGCGACCGGGGCGCTCGACGACGCGCAGCTCCGCACGCTGGAGGAGCGGCTGCGCTACCTCCGGGAGATGGAGGAGCGCCGGGGGGCGATCCTGGACTCGATCCGGTCGCAGGGCAGGCTCGACGCCGAGCTGGAGGCGCGCATCCTGGCCGCCGACACCAAGGCCCGGCTGGAGGACATCTACCTGCCGTTCAAGCCCAAGCGGCGCACGAAGGCGCAGATCGCGCGGGAGGCCGGGCTGGAGCCGCTGGCCGACCTGCTGATCTCCGACCCCTCGAACGACCCCTACGAGTCGGCGCTGGCCTACGTCGACGACGACAAGGGCGTGGCCGACGCGGGCGCGGCGCTGGAGGGGGCGCGGGCGATCCTGGTGGAGCGGTTCGCCGAGGACGCCGACCTGATCGGGGAGCTGCGCGAGCGCATGTGGGCGCGCGGGCGGCTGGTGTCGGCCGTGCGCGAGGGCAAGGAGGAGGAGGGCGCCAAGTTCAGCGACTACTTCGACTTCGCCGAGCCGTACGGCAAGCTGCCCTCGCACCGCATCCTCGCCATGTTCCGCGGCGAGAAGGAGGAGGTGCTGAGCCTGACCTTCGCTCCCGACGCCGGGGACGAGGAGGAGGGGCCCAGCTCCTACGAGCGGGCGATCGCGGCGCGGTTCGGCGTGGCCGACCGGGGCCGCCCGGCGGACCGCTGGCTGGCCGACACCGTGCGGTGGGCCTGGCGCACGCGCGTCCTGGTGCACCTCGGGCTCGACCTGCGGATGCGGCTGTGGCAGGAGGCCGAGGACGAGGCCGTGCGCGTGTTCGCGGCCAACCTCAAGGACCTGCTGCTCGCCGCCCCCGCCGGGACCCGGGCGACGATGGGCCTGGACCCCGGCTACCGCACGGGCGTGAAGGTGGCCGTCGTGGACCCGACCGGCAAGGTGGTCGCCACCACGGCGATCTACCCGCACGTGCCGCAGCAGCGCTGGGACGAGTCGATCGACGTCCTCGCGAAGCTGGCGAAGGCCCATTCGGTCGAGCTGGTCGCGATCGGCAACGGCACGGCCTCCCGCGAGACCGACAAGCTCGCCGCCGACCTGATCAAGCGCCACCCCGAGCTGGGGCTCACGAAGATCGTGGTCTCCGAGGCCGGGGCGTCGGTCTACTCCGCGTCGCCGTACGCCTCGCAGGAGCTCCCCGACCTGGACGTGTCGCTGCGCGGCGCGGTGTCGATCGCCCGGCGGCTCCAGGACCCGCTGGCCGAGCTGGTCAAGATCGACCCGAAGTCGATCGGCGTGGGGCAGTACCAGCACGACCTGTCGGAGTTCAAGCTGTCGCGCTCGCTGGACGCCGTGGTCGAGGACGCGGTGAACGCGGTCGGCGTGGACGTCAACACCGCGTCCGCGCCGCTGCTCACGCGGGTGTCGGGCATCGGCTCGGGTCTGGCGGAGAACATCGTGCTCCACCGGGACACGCACGGCCCGTTCCGGTCCCGCAAGGCGCTGAAGGAGGTGCCGCGGCTGGGCCCGAAGGCGTTCGAGCAGTGCGCGGGCTTCCTGCGCATCCCCGACGGCGACGACCCGCTCGACGCGTCGGCGGTGCACCCCGAGGCGTACCCCGTGGTCCGCCGCATCCTGGACTCGGCCGGCACCGACATCAAGTCGCTGATCGGCAACGGCACGGTGCTGCGCGCGCTGCGGCCGCAGGACTTCGCCGACGACCGGTTCGGCGTCCCGACGGTCACCGACATCCTGCGCGAGCTGGAGAAGCCCGGGCGGGACCCGCGGCCGGCGTTCAAGACCGCGACCTTCAAGGAGGGCGTGGACAAGCTCTCCGACCTGAAGCCGGGCATGATCCTCGAGGGGGTCGTCACCAACGTCGCGGCCTTCGGGGCGTTCGTGGACGTGGGCGTGCACCAGGACGGCCTCGTCCACGTCTCGGCGATGTCGTACGACTTCGTGAGCGACCCCCGGGACGTCGCCAAGCCCGGTGACGTGGTCCGCGTGAAGGTCCAGGAGGTGGACATCCCGCGCAAGCGCATCTCCCTGACGATGCGCCTCGACGACGACCAGGAGTCCCGTCCCCGCGACCGCGCCCAGGGCGGCGGCCGCGGCCAGTCCGGCGGGCGCGGCGGCCAGCCGGGCGGCCGGGGCGGCTCGGGCCGCGGCGGGGGCCAGGGCGGGGCCGGCCGCGCCGGTTCCGGGGGCCGTGCCGACCGCGGCGGCGACCGCGGCCGGGCCGCGGAGCAGGCCGGCGGCGCCATGGCCGACGCCCTCCGCCGCGCCGGCCTCCTCGGGGACGGCGACCAGAAGCGCGGCAGGAAGCGCTGACGATCCCGCGCCCGGTCCCGGGCCCCGCCCGGCCTGGTCCGGCGGGAGCCCGGGAGCGGGGCGGGTCCCGCCGGGTCAGGTCAGGCGGAAGCGCCTGCGGTATTCCATCGGGGTCGTGTTGAGCTGGCGGCGGAAGGCCCGGGTCAGCGTGTCCGTGGTGTTGAAGCCGCAGGTGGAGGCGATGCGGTCGAGGGTGTCGTCGGTGGTCTCCAGGCGGTTGCGGGCCGCCTCCACGCGGGCGGACTCGATGTAGGCGGCGGGGGTCATGCCGAGCTCGCTCTTGAAGACGCGGGTGAGCTGGCGTTCGCTCACGTGGGCGTATTCGGCCAGGGCGGGGACGGTGAGGGGGGCCGCGAGGTTGCGCGCGATGTGGTGGCGGAGGTCGTCGATGCGCCGCGTGGTCGAGATGGGCTCCAGGGAGACGCTGAACTGGCTCTGACCGCTCGGCCGCTTCAGGAACATGACGAGCTGCCGGGCGACGCGCAGCGCCAGGGCCTCGCCGAAGTCGTCGGCGACGAGGGCGAGCGACAGGTCCAGGCAGGCGGTGAGCCCGGCGCCGGTCCACACGTCGCCGTCCCGGATGAAGATCGGGTCGGCGTCGACCTCGATCGAGGGGTGGTCGGCGGCGAGCTGCTGCGCGGTGGACCAGTGGGTGGTGGCCCGCCGTCCCTCCAGCAGCCCGGCGTCCGCGAGGATGTGCGCCCCCACGCACACCGAGGCGACCCGCCGCGTCTTCCCCGCCAGCGTCCGCACCCAGCCGACCACCGCCGGGTCGCAGACCGCGCGCACCCGGCCGTGCGCGTCGGTCTCGACCGCGCCGGGCACCACGAGCGTGTCGATGCTCCGCGCGGCGACCTCTTCGAAGGTCGCGTCGGGCAGGACGCGCACCCCGGCGGAGGTGGTGACCGGGTCCATGGTCTCGGCCGCCAGGACGACCTGGTAGCCCGTCGGCTCGTCCATCTCCCGCTGGAGCAGCGAGAACACCTCGGGCGGCCCGGTGACGTCCAGCAGGTCCACGCGGTCGAAGAGGACGACGACGACGCGGCGTTCGATCACTCCCAACGGGGGCTCCGTTCGATAGGCCGGCGGCGGACGGGACAGCGGACCCGGACACCGCATGTCGGAATCTGCATGTTACGCGACATTGCCGACATATAGGGCGTGCGCCTAGCGTGGCAGAGGGTCACCGGAACGGTGGCCGGATCGTGCGACACGAAGGAAAGACCCATGGCTGCGACCACTCTGCGTGAACTCAACGGTTTCGATCAGACTCCGGCCTCCCTGGCCGACTCCACGCTGATCCTGGTCGACTACCAGAACACCTACACCCGCGGCGTGATGGAGCTGACCGGCTGGGAGGAGGCCCTCGGCGCGGCGGCCGAGCTGCTCGCGAAGGCCCGCGCCGCCGGCGCGACGGTCATCCACGTCATCAACGACGGCGGCGAGGGCACGCCGTACGACATCAGGGCCGAGATCGGGCAGATCCACCCGAGCGTGGCCCCCGTCGAGGGCGAGGCCGTCGTCGTCAAGACCAAGCCGAACGGGTTCATCGACACCGACCTCGGCGAGCACGTGGACGCCGCCGGGCACAAGAACGTGATCATCGCCGGGTTCATGACCCACATGTGCGTGACCTTCACGACCGAGGGCGCGTTCCTGCGCGGCAACCAGCCCACCGTCGTCGCCGACGCGTGCGCGACGCGGCCGCTGGCGAGCGCGGTCGCCGAGGTGTCCGCGCGGCAGCTCCACGACAGCGCCCTCGCCACGATCGCCGACCTCTACGGCGTCGTCGTCCCCTCCGCGTCCGCGCTGTCCTGACCCGCCACGGCCGGGCCGCCCGGCGGCGCTCGCCGTACCGTCCTGCGGGAAGCACGGCGGGAAGCACGGCGGGAGGCCCGGTGGGAAGCACGGTGGGAGGCCCGGTGGGAAGCACGGTGGGAGGCCCGGTGGGGCCCCGCCCTCGCCCGTGCTCGGGCGGGCGGGGCCGGGACCCCACCGGACCGCCGTGCCGTACGGCCGGCGCCGGCGGCCCGCGCGAGCCCGCACCGCCGGCGCCGGGACCCGAGAGCCCGTGCGGCCGGCGCCGGGGCCGTTCCCCGTGCGGGCGGCGGGGGCGGGCCGTGCGGGGGGACGGGGCGGGGTCAGTCCTCGCAGCCGCGTGGCTTGGGCGCGGCGATCGCGTCCGCCGCCACGGTGGCGCGGGTGGCCGCGTAGCCGCCGACGGAGAGTTCGTCGAGGTAGACGGTCTCCGGGGTGGTGAGCTTGGCCATCAGGGTGGCCTGGCCGGTGGTGACGTCCAGGGCGTAGACGTACGCGCCCAGCGGCGAGTCCGGGGTCTCGCCCGGCCGCTCGCGGGCGGCGGCGACGACGATCTCGTCCCGGTCGAGCCAGTCGAGGGGGACGGCGTGGTTGACGTCCGCGGGAAGGCCGGGCCGGACCTTGGTCATGGCCCCGGTGCGGGTGTCGAACGTGGTGAGCCAGACCGGGGTCATGTCGGGCCCGCAGGCCGGGGGCTCCTTGGGGACGAGGTTGGCGGCGCGGCCGTCGCGCGCGGCGAACTCTCCCCAGATCAGGTGGTCGCCGGCCTTCGCGGGAATCGGCGCGGTGGTCTTCCGGCCGCCGTCGGCGGTGACGAACCTCCCGCCGCCGCCGAAGCCGGGCTCGCCGCTCAGCAGGGTGACGCGGCCCGTGGCGGGGTCGAGGTCGAGGAGCCTCCCGTCGGCGGGCATGCGCCGTACGGCCCCGCTCTCGACGTCGGCCAGCCAGGCGCGGCCGGGCACCCCGGCCGTGTCCGGGGTGATCGCCAGGTGGCGGCCGTCGCGCACGAACGCCAGCTCGACGGGGGTGCCGATCGCGTCCCGGGGCAGGGGGTAGGCGATGGGCAGGATCCGGCCCGTGGTCAGGTCCCGGACCACGAGCCGGTCGTCGCCGGCCCGCTGGTAGGCGATCCGCGCGCCGTCGGGGCTGATCGCGAGCGCGCCGGGAGAGCCCGCGCCCTCACCGTCCTCCTCCCAGGCCAGCGCGTCGGGCACGTGGAAGATCCGCCCGTTCTTGGCCGCCAGCCGCCAGCGGGCGCACGTCCCCGTGGGCATGCCGTCCTCGTCCCGCGGGTTCGCGCACAGGTAGCCGAAGGCGGCGGGCCCGGCCCCGGTGGCCGGAAGGGCGGGCGGCATCGCCGTCCCCGCCCCCTGGCCCGCGGGCGCCGCCCTGGCCGGGACGGACTGGGGTGGTACGGCTCGCGCGGCGGCCGGCCTCTCCGGGGCGGTCGGGCCGGGCGCCGCGGAGCCGTACGCGGCGAGCGGCAGCACCGCGATCGCCGCTGCGGCCCTGAGGCGGCTGATCTTCATGGTCTCCCCCGTGGCGGTTGGGTCGTGCCCTCTTAGATTCCCCCGCGCGCCTCCGGGTTCGCCCCGGCTTCAGGATTACAGCCAGCCGGGAAGGGTGGGCACGGGCCCGTCCGGGCTCGCGACGCCCGAGATGTCGCGTCCGGTGAGCGCGGCGGCCAGGGCGGCGGCGGTGCCGGTGACGGTGACGGGGGCGGCGCCCGCGGGCCCGGTGCGGCGGTCCCACGGCCGGTCGGACGGGGCGACGACCAGCGCGGGCGGGTTCCCCCAGCCGGAGATCACGTCGTCGATCAGGGCGTCCAGCAGGTCCGGCGGGAGGTCGGCGAAGGTCGCCCCGCCGCCCAGGTCCACCGCGTGGATCCAGACCTCGCGGGTGCGCATCCAGGGCACGGCGGCGGCCGGGACCGGGATCCCGGTGCGCGTCCTGACCCCGTTCGCCCAGGCCGCCTCCGGCAGGTCGCGTACGGCGGCCGCCAGGTCCCCGGCGGTCTCCGCGACCAGGCGGCGCAGGGCGGGGGCGCCGAGGCGGGCCCCCTCCTCGATCTCACGGTCGCGGGCGTCGCCCGGCGGGTACATCGGGGTCTCCTCGCCGGTGCGCGCCCAGTGCAGCAGCCGGCCGAGGGCCCGCGCGTTGAAGGCGACGTGCGCGGCGACGTGACGGCGCGACCAGCCGGGGAGCAGGGACGGCGCGTCGAGGGCGGCGTCGGGGAGCGCTCTCAGGCACCCCTCGAAGAAGGCCGTCCCGCGCTCGCACCACTCCAGGTTCCGGCCGAGCGTGGCCAGCGGATCGCCCATGAGCCCCCCATTCCCGTCTTCACTCGCGTTCGGCACGCGAAGACGGTAGCAAGGAGGACGATCACCAGCGGCCGCGGTGCACGACCTCCGCGAAGGGGCGCCGGTCCGGCCGCCGGATCGGCGCGAGCGGCCGGTCCTTCGGGTACCCCAGCACGAGCAGGTACGGCGCGAACCGGTCGGCGGGCAGCCCGAGCAGCTCGCGCGCCCCGCCCTGATCGGTGATCGAGGCGTGCCCGGAGCCGATCCCCAGCGCGGCGGCGGCCAGTTCCATGCTCATCGCCGCCTGCCCGAGGTCGAACTGCGCCCAGTCCCGGTGCATGTCGTCCCGCGCGACCGGCGCCACCAGCACGATCGCGGCCGCCGCCCCCGGCACGTGCTTCATGTACGCCCCGGTGGCGCTCAGCCGTGTGAGTTCCTCGCGCCCGGTCACGACCACGAAGTCCCAGGGCTGCCAGTTCATCGAGGAGGGCGCCCGGCGCCCCGCCTCCAGGATCCGGTCCAGGTCCTCGTCGCCGATCTCGCGCCCCGAGAACTCCCGCACGTCCCGCCGCGAGACGATCGTCTCCCAAGTGTCCACGCCCCCCGCCTACCCCGGCGGCCGCCGTACTCACCCGGGAACGGGCGGCGGAATCCCGGCGACCCGCGGGGAGCGGAGGGGCGGGCGGCTTCGGGCAGGGCGTCGGCCGGGCGCTAGGCGGCGTGGGGGTCGTTGAGGTGGCGCCAGAGCCGGGCGGGGTTGACGCCTTCGGCTCGCAGGTGGGTCAGGGACTCGTCGCGGGCGTCGGCCAGGAGGCCGCGGAGGAGGTCTGACTGCTCCACGAGGGCACCGCGGCGGCGGGCGTGGTGCTGGGCGACCTCGATGACCTTGCGGGCGCCGCCCGCCAGCGGGACGAGGACGCCGGGGCCCGCGACCTCGACGCGCAGGGGGCGGAACGGGGAGCGGGTCATCCGCCAGAGGGAGGCGGAGGCCCCCGCGCGGCGGCGCACCTCGTCCAGGTCGATGCCCAGGGTCGCGAGCAGGTCGCGGTCCCCCGGGCCGGCGCCGAGGCGGCGGCGGAGGGCCGCGGGGTCGAGGGCCAGGCTCGCCGGGACCGTCTCGTCGCGGGTCTCGGCGAGCGCCAGCAGCAGGTGCCCCGTGGTGAGGCGGGGCGCCGGCGGGCGGGCCCCGGCGGCGAGACGGGCGGCGTGCGCCACGGTCTCCCGCGCCGCGTCGGTGAACCTCGCGAACATGCTCACGTTCCCCTCCGATCCCCCGCCGCGATCCGGCGGGCGTGCTTCTTGTGCGCGGACTGCCGTTTCACTCCCAGCGCGGCCGCGATGGCCTCCCACGACCATCCGCGCCGCCGCGCCGCCTCGACGTGCACGGCCTCCAGTTCCTCCAGCAGCCGCCGCAGCGCGGCCACCGCGGCCAGCCCCGTGGCGGGATCCTCGCCCCCCGCCTCCGCGGCCAGGTCCACCACCGACCGCCCCTCCCCTGCCTCCATGTCGTCAGCCTAAGCTGACACCCACCCCGCGTGTCAACCCGGACTGACAGCCCAGGCCGTACGGCGGCGCGCGGCCGTTTCCCGGCAGGGGTCAGCAGAAGCGGGGGAGGTGGTGGGCGAGCTGGGCGCGCCAGGTGGGCCAGGCGGGGCGGGTGTCGTGGGGCCAGATCTCCAGGGTGTGGGGGATGGCGGCGCGGGCGAGGAGCTCGGCGAAGTGGACGGTGCTCCGGGAGGAGGCGGGCTCCTGGGGGGCGCAGAGCAGGAGGAGGTGGACGCGGCGGCGCAGCCAGTCGAGGCTGGGGCCGTTGCGGGAGCCCAGGTCGGGCACCGGGTCGTAGACGCCGGACAGGCAGATGGCCTGCGGGAACAGGTCCGGCCTGGCCAGGGCGCGGGCGGCGGCGAGCGGGGCCCCGGCGGCGCAGCCGAGGGCGACGATCTCCAGGGGGCCGGCGCAGTCGTTGTGGATCCAGGGGACGACCTGGTCGAGGAGCCAGCCGGCGTACGGCTCGTCCTCGGGCGTCTTCGGCCAGGACGCGGCCTCCGGGCCGTCCACGCAGTACAGCTTGAGGCGGCCCGCGTCGATCAGCCACGAGACGGCGCCGACGAGCCCGTTGTCCTCGAAGTCCCACGCCCGCCCCTGCCCGGCGGGGAAGGCGAGCACCGGGCGGCCCCAGTGACCGTACGCGACGAGCGCCCCCGCCGCCCCGATGGAGGGCGACCACAGTTCGACCACATCGCGTCTCACCGGCACACCTCCCGGGCGTAGGCGCCGCCGATCGCCTGTCCATGCTCTCTCCCCCGGGATGACGATGACAACGCGAGGGAGGTTCGGTGAGGTCGTTGTCACCACGGCACGGCGAGTCCCGCTCACGTTCCCCTCCCCGCCGGGAACGCCGCCCCCGCCCCCCGCATCCGCCCCGTCAGGCCCCGCCCGTCAGGCCCCGCCCGTCAGGCGCCGCTCCACCAGGCGCCGCTCCACCAGGCGCCGCCCATCAGGCGCCGCTCCATCAGGCCCCGCCCGTCAGACGCCGCCCGGCCGGGCCGCCCCTGCCGGCGGGCTCCGGTCGCGCGCGGAACGGCGGCGGTCTCAGCGGAGGGGGCGGAAGAAGGTCCGCACGTCCTCGACCAGCAGGTCGGGGGCCTCCATGGCGGCGAAGTGGCCGCCGCGGTCGTACTCGGTCCAGTGGGCGAGCTCGTGCTTGGGGTCGTACAGCTTGCGGATGATCTCGTCGCGGCCCCCGAACATGGCCCAGCCCTGCGGCACGACCGCCGGGGAGCCCCAGTCGCGGGTGTGCGCGGTCTCGTAGAGGAAGTGGGCGGCCGACGCGCCGGAGCGGGTGAACCAGTAGAGGCTGACGATCGCCAGGAGCAGGTCGACGTCCACCGCGTCCTCGGGCAGCTCCGCGGCGGGGTCCGTCCACTCCTTGAACTTCTCGGCGATCCAGGCGAGCTGGCCGACGGGAGAGTCGGTCAGGGCGAACGCGACCGCCTGCGGCCGGGTGGTCTGGATCTGCAGGTACCCCTTGCCCTCGGCGGTCACCGCCTTGAGCGCGTCGAGTCGCCCGCGCTCCTCCTCGGTCAGCGTGCCCATGTCCACCGGCACCGGGTCCCCCGCCAGCCACGCCGCGCCGAGCAGGTCGCTGTTGAGGTGGATGCCCACGACGTGCCCGGCGTCGATCGCGCCGAGGGTCCCGGACACCGCCGAGCCGACGTCGCCGCCCTGCGCGCCGTACCGGTCGTATCCGAGGCGGCGCATCAGCTCGGCGAACGCCCGCGAGGTGCGCGCCACGTCCCAGCCCGCCTCGCGCACGGGCGTGGAGAACGCGAAGCCGGGGATCGACGGCGCGACCACGTGGAACGCGTCGGCCGGGTCGCCCCCGTGCGAGCGCGGGTCGGACAGCGGCCCCGCGATGTCGCGGAACTCGGCGAACGACCCCGGGTACCCGTGGGTGATCAGCAGCGGCAGCGCGCCGGGCTCCGGCGAGCGCACGTGCGCGAAGTGGACGCGCTGCCCGTCGATGCCGGTGACGAACTGCGGCATCTCGTTCAGCCGCGCCTCCTGCGCTCGCCAGTCGAAGACGGTGAGCCAGCGGTCGGCGAGACCGCGCAGGTAGGCCGAGGGGATGCCCCTCCCCCAGCCCTGTTCGGGCGGTTCGTACGGCCATCGCGTGCGCGCGACGCGTTCCCGCAGCTCGTCCACGTCCGCCTGCGGGATCTCGATGCGGAACGGCCTGATTTCGACGTTGTCCTCCATGTCCGGACCGTACGCCCGTTCCCGCCCCGGCCCCACCCCCCGATAGCGGTACGGCATCGCCCGCCCCCTCGGGCGCGGGGCGGTTCAGGGAGTGGGGGCGGGGGCGCCGGGGAGGTCCGGGAGGCCGGGGCGGAGGATGGCGCCCTGGGCGAGGAGGTGGCGCTGGACCTCGGCGGCGGGGACGCCGCGCGGCGGGCGGCCGGCGCGGGCGGCCAGCGCGGCGCAGACCCCGGCGGCGTGGCCGGTCGCCATGGCGATGGGCATGACGCGGTAGGAGGAGAGGGCGACATGGCTGCCCGAGATGCAGCGCCCCGCGACGAGGAGGTGGTCCACCCCGCGCGGCAGCAGGCAGCGCAGCGGGATGTCGTACGCCGAGCCGGTCGGGACGCGGCGCAGGAGGGTGCCGGTCCCCGCCGGGTTGTGGATGTCGATGGGGTACGCCCCGCGCGCGATCACGTCGTCGAACGGGCGGGCGAGCAGGATGTCGTCGCCGGTCAGCTCGTGGTCGCCGAGGACGCGGCGGGTCTCGCGCACGCCGACCTGGACCCCGCTCTGCACGGCGTACGCCAGCTCGAACCCCGGCACGCGGGAGCGGAGGAACCGGACGATCTGGTCCATCTGCCGGTGGGCCAGGAGCTCGGCGCGGGTGAGGTCGTAGACGCTGGTGCCGAGGACGCGGGTCACGCGGGTGCTGTTGACGCTGACCTCGCCCGGGTGCGGCGTGGCGAAGAAGAGGACGTCCTCGCGCGGCAGGTCCAGCTCCCCGGCCTCGGTGGCCTCCCGGATCAGGTCCCACAGGCCGTGCACGCCGCGCCACTGGCCTGGGTGGTCCTCGACGTACCGCGTGAAGCCGGCCCGGTCGAAGTCGGCCATGCGGAACATGAGGGTCATCGGCTGGACGAGCCCGTCCTCGGGCCGCCCGATCTCGTACTCCGCGCCGGCCGCCGCCGCGACGTCGCCGTCCCCGGTGCAGTCCACGATCACCTCGGCCTCGACGACGATCGGCCCGGACTTGGTCTCGAACACCGCCGCGCGCTCGCCCAGCACGCCGGAGCAGAAGGCGTGCAGGAGCACGGTGACCCCGGCCTCGTCCAGCAGGTCGTAGGCGGCCAGCTTGAACAGCTCGGGGTCGAACGGCACGGTGTAGCCGGTCTCCACCGACGGCAGGATCGCCCCGCCGTACGACGCGAGCCGGTCCAGCAGCCGCCACAGGACGCCGCCCACCAGCGGGTCGCCCTCGCCGTGGTCGGAGGGGAGCAGCCGGAACACGTCCGGGTCGGCGGCCTGCTTCCGCTCGTTGTGGAAGGACATGAGCGGCATGACCAGGGCGGCCGTGGCGTTGCCGCCGAAGAAGCCGTACCGCTCGGCGAGGATCACCTCGGCGCCGGTCTGCGCCGCGCCGAGGGCCGCCCCGAGCCCGGCCGGTCCCCCGCCGACGACCAGCACCTGCGTGGTCCCGGCGACGGTGGCCGCGCGGGCGGGGAGCTCGACGGTCCGGGGGTCGTCAGGGGCGTTCAGCGCCGGCATCGTGGCCTCCGCCGGAGGCGATGCGCCGCGCCAGCGCGGCGTACCGCTCGCAGGTCTCGTGGGCGCGCCGCTTCAGCTCCTCGGCCTGGGCCAGCAGCATGCGCGACCGCTCGGGCCGCTCGTCCCAGAGCCGGTCGGCCTCGGCGAGCAGCGGCCCGACCTCCTGCCGGGCCACGCCGGTCAGCGTCGGCGCCCCGACCGCGCGGGCGAAGTCGAAGACCTTCCCGGCGTACGGCAGGGGCAGCAGCGGCACGCCGGTCAGCGTCGCGAAGATCAGGAAGTGCAGCCGCATGCCGACGACCATGTCCAGGTGGCGCATCAGCCCGAGGATCTGCCCGGGGCTGTACCGCTCGTTGAGCACCCGCCCCCGCTCGGGCGAGGACATGTGCGACATCACCGCGTGCGAATGCCGGATGTCGTCGCGCTCCATGGGCACGAACAGCAGGTTCGCGTCCAGCCGGTTGACCAGGAAGTCGGCCATCTCGGCGATCAGGCTGTGGTAGCTGTCCTCGTCGAGGTTCTGGGCGGCCCTGCCCGGCTCGCGCACCGACAGGCCCACGAGCGGCCCGCTCTTGACCACGCCCTCGCGCGCGAGCATCTCGGTGGTGAACGGCTGCGCCTTCAGCAGCAGCGCCGGATCGGCCGTGACCGTGACCGGCCGGTTCACCCCGACGTCCTCCAGGACCAGCTTGGACTCCTCGTCGCGTACGACGACGTCCGTCATCTCCTCGACGGCCTCCCGGGCGGCGTTCCGGTCCTCGGGCTCGGAGAGCGGGCCCACCCCGATGGCGTACGCGAAGGTCGGCACCCCGCTGTCCTGCGCCGTCCGCACCACCCGCGCGTAGAGGCGGGCGTCCTGGTCGAACAGCACCCCGCCGCCGCCCAGCATCAGCAGGTCCAGCTCCCGCACCTCGGCCAGCGTGCGGTCGCGGCTCACGCCCTGCCACGGCACGACGGCCGACACCGAGTGGCTCACCCGCGTGTGCTCGGGGTTCCGGCTGAACACCACCACCTTCGCCTCGGGAGTGCGGTGCCGCACGCAGTCCAGCACACAGGAGAGGATCGCCTCGTCCCCCACGTTGAGCCCGCCGTACGATCCGAGTACGCCGACGGTGAACGTGTTCCCCCCGATGCCCATGATGCCCGGGATGTACCCGGGCCCGGCGACTCCATGCACACCCTCCGTCACCGTACGGCTCCCGCCCGCCCACCCCGCGCCGCGGAAGCCGTGCCTCGGCGGGGATCGCGGCGCGGGACCTCCCGCGAACTCATCCGGGACGCACGGCGCGGAAGTCCCGTCAGGGGGCCGGGCAGAGGGCGGGGCGGGGGGTGCCGGCCAGGTGGCGGGACCACTCGGCGTCGGTGAGGGTACGGCCCGCGCGGGCGCAGAGCAGGCGGACCACCTCGCCGGGGGCCACGGGGTGAGTGATGACGCGGCCCGGCTCGCCCGACAGGCCCGGGTCGGCGGCCGCCAGGAGGGCCGAGCCGTCGGGGGTGAACGCGAGGGCGCCGATGCCGGTTCCGTGGTGCCACGGGGTGCCGAGGAGGCGGCGGGTCCGCACGTCCCAGAGCTGGACCGTGCCTGAGTCACCGCCGGTGGCCAGCAGGTCGCCGCCGGGGCTGAAGGCGACCTGCTCGATGGCCTCGGCGACGCCGTGCATGGCCGGGGGCAGCGGCTCGGGGCCGCGCCTGTCCCACAGCGCGATCCGGCCCGAGGAGTCCGCGACGGCCATCAGGCCCTGGGCGCTGAAGGCCAGTTCCACGTGGTCCTGGGATTCGCCGCCGTAGCCGGGACCGGAGGGGCGGCCGGTGGCCAGGTCCAGGAGGCGGGCCCGGCCGCCCCCGGTGGAGGCGAGCGCGCCGCCGTCGGGGGTGAAGACGACGCCGCCGTGCTCCGCCGTGACGGGGAGCTTCGTCGCGCGGCCGGTGGACAGGTCCCAGAGCCGCAGGACGGCTTCCGGCCGGTCCCCCTCCGAGCCGAGGACGACGGCGAGCCTGCGGCCGTCGGGGCTCAGGGCCACGCTCTGGGCCCGGCTCCCGGGGGGCACCGGGAAGCGGCGGAGCGATCGGGGGCCGCGCGTGTCCCACACGCTGACGTGCCGCGCGTCGGCGGCGGCGAAGACCCGGCCCGCGCGGTCAAAGGCGGGCCGCAGGGCGGACTCGGACGAGACCGCCCCCGGCAGCTCGACCTCCGCGCCGCGCCGCACGTCCCAGAGGCGGACCGCGCCCGTCAGGTCGGCGGCCTGGAGGGCGAGCAGGCCGCCGCCGGGGGCGAACGCCGTGGCCTCCGCGCCCTCGGGCAGAGGGCGCGAGGCGGGGTGCGCGGCCAGGTCGAGGGTGAGCACGGTGTCGTCCATGAGGACGCGGACGAAGCGCCCGCCGGGGTCCGGGCGGGCGTCGGCCAGCAGGCCGGGGGCGGTGTAGTCGAGCAGGAGGCGGCGGTCGGCGACCCGCCACACCTTGACGTTGCGGTCGCCGAACCCGGCCAGCAGCCGCCCGTCCGCGCTGAAGCGCAGCTCGGGCGTGTTCTGCAGGTTGAGGCGTTCCCCGCCCGAAATCCGCCACGGCCACTCCGCCCGCGCCTCCCCGGAGCCGGTCTCCCCGGAGCCGGTCTCCCCGGAGCCCGTCCCGCCGGAGGCCGGGAGGGGGCGGCCGGTGGCGGTGTCGATGAGGCGGATCCGCGCGCCCCCGCACGCCAGGGTGCGCCCGTCGGGGCTGATCGCGACCGCCCGGACCTCCCCCGGGCAGGCCCCGCGGAAGCGCGGGTCGGGCGCCCCGGAGCGGTACACCGCGAGCCTGGCCTCCAGCCCGGCCACCGCCACGAGGTCGCCGTGGATCGCCGTGCGGCCGGACTGCCAGTCCAGGCCCCGGCCGCGCGTGCCGCCCGTGGCCGTGTCCCACAGCAGCAGGCCCTGGCCCTCGGTGAGCGCGAGCAGCCGGTCGCCGCCGCCGAAGTCCGCGCCCACCTGCGGCGCCTGGGGCGCGAGGCGGTGTTCCCGCAGCGGCCGCCCGGTGCGGGTGTCCCAGACGCGGACGGTCCGGTCGGCGACGATCGCCAGGCGGCGGCCGTCCCGGCTCAGCGAGACGTCCTGGAGGTCCGCGTCCTTCACCCGCGCGTCCGCCCAGCCACCGGCCCGCCTCCCCGTCGCCACGTCGTGGACGCTCACGCCGTCCGCGCTCACGCTCACCAGCCGCCGCCCGTCCCCGCTGAGCACCCGGCGCACCGGCCCGGCGGCGCGCGGGGCCTGGAAGGCGGCGGCCTCGGGCTGGTACAGCGCCGCCATCAGGCCGGACCGGGTGTCCGGGCCGGGGGCCAGCGTCCAGGCGGCGACGTTGAGCAGCATCGCGCGCACCGGGTCCGTGGCCCGGAGGGTGCCGGCGACGTGGGCCAGTTCCCGCCCCGCCGCCAGGTCGCGCTGCTCGGCCACGCGGCTGCTCTGGTACGCCGCCAGGCCGCCCCCGGCCAGCGACAGCACCAGCAGCACCGCCAGCGCCAGGGTCAGCAGGGCGCGGCGGCGGCGCCGGCGGCGGGTGAGCGCGGCGCTCGCGTCGAGGAACTCGCGCTCGCCCGGGTTCAGGGTGAGGTGGCGGCGGCCCGTCGCGGCCCAGGCCAGGGCGTCGTCCAGGCGGCCGCCGTGCAGCAGGTCGGCGTCCTTGCGCCCGCGCTCGCGCCACGCCCGCGCCCCGGCGGCGAGCGCCGCGTGCAGCCGCAGCCCGCCCCGGTCCTCGTCCAGCCACCCGCGCAGCCGGGGCCAGGCGCGCACCAGCGCCGGGCGCGTGAGCAGGACGTACTCCTCCTCGCCGCGCAGCAGCCCCGCCTCCCCGAACGCCCCGACCACGCGCTCGGCCCCGGGGCCGGTCGCCGCCAGGTCCTCCCGCAGGGCGGGGCGGGGGCTCTCGAAGCCCGCGTCGTCCAGGGTGACCAGCCGCAGCAGCACGCCGGGCGCCGCGTCCCGCCCGGGCCCGTCCAGCCGGGCGTAGACCTCCTCCGCCCGCGCCCCGAGATCGGGGTCCGGATCCCCCTCTCGCGCCAGCCCGCCCGCCGCCTCGCGCCCCCGCGCCAGCAGGTCCCCGTCCGGCGCGTCCCGGCCCAGGGCGTCCCCGTTCCGGAGGTCCCGCGCCGGCTCGTGCCGTACGGCGGGCGCGCCGGGCGGCAGCCGTACCGGATCGGCCTGGTCGCGGGGGCGGGGGGTGACGAGGGACAGGAGGAGGTCCCGCGCGGAGGGACGGGCCCCGGGGGTGCGCGCGAGGGCGGCCGCGGCCAGGGGGCGCAGCGCGGGCGGGAGAGGGGTGAGGTCGAGGTCGGCGCTGAGAACGCGGTGCATGATCGCGCCCAGGCTCCCGGCGGCGAAGGGGTCCTCGCCGGTCGCGGCGTACAGCAGGACCGCGCCCCAGGCGAACACGTCGGCGGCCGGGGTGGCGCGCTCCCCGGTGAAGATCTCCGGGGCCATGTAGAGCGGGGTGCCCGCGACGAGCCCGGTCGAGGTGAGGGACATGTCCTCCGTCCGCGCGATCCCGAAGTCGATCACGCGGGGGCCGTCCGGGCCGAGCAGGACGTTGTCGGGCTTGAGGTCGCGGTGGACCACGCCCGCCTCGTGGATCGCCGTCAGCGCCGTGGCGATCGCGGTCGCGAGGCGGACCAGGTCGTCGCCGCCGAACCGGCGGCCCCGCTCCACCGCCGCGCGCAGGCTCGGCCCCTCGACGTACTCGCTGACGAGGTACGGCCGGGGGCCCGACACCTCGGCGGCGAGCACGCGGGCGGTGCAGAAGGAGGCCACCCGCTGGGCGGCGACCGCCTCGCGGGCGAACCGGCGCAGGATCTCGGGGTCGGCGGCGACGGAGGCGTGCAGCAGCTTGACCGCGACCCGGCCGCCGTCGCGGTCGTACGCCTCGTAGACCACCCCCTGCCCGCCCGCGCCCAGGCGTCCGGCCAGCCAGTACTCCCCGACGCGGGCGGGATCCTGCGGGGACGGCGTGGGGGGCATTCGCGCTCTTCTCCGTGTCGGGACGTGGTCGTCGAGCGCTTAGATCCCCGCCGCCCCCGAAAGGTTCGCCCGGCGGGCGCGGGATCTCAGCGGCGGCGGTGGAGCGCCTCCTCCGCCATCAGGCCCACGCCGATGCCCAGCAGCCAGACGTCCTTGGCGATGCCGATCCCCTGCTGCGTCGGGCGCAGGCTGCCCTCGTGGCGCAGCCCGGGCGTGCGCAGGTACACGCCGAGCAGCCCGGCGGCGAACCCCGCGAGAGCCGTGCCCGCGAGCAGCGAGGGCACGAACGGCGCCAGCAGGGCGGCGCCCAGGCCGATCTCCGCCTTGGCCACCAGGCTGGTGAACCGCACCGGGTCCAGGCTCTTGAGCTGCGGATACGCCCCGGCGGCCATGCCGTGCACCCCCTGGGCGGTCTCTTCGCCCGCCTCGGCCTTCTCCATCCCGGAGTTCAGGATGAACAGCCCGGTGGCGATCCTCGCCGGCATCTGATGCGCACGCGCGAAGAACCTCATGTCTTCCCCCTGATCGTGACCTCTGCCGTCGCCTCTGCCGTCCCCTCCCGCCTACCTCGACAGAAGTGGGCAAAACGCCCGGGCGGGGGTAGTGGGGCCTACGCCGATGTCCGTGACACACGAGGGGGAACCATGGGCAAGGTCAAGCAGCAAGGCGATGTCATCGACGTCATCCTCCAGCAGCACAACCTGATCCGGTCGCTCTTCCAGGAGGTCGCGAGCGCCTCGGGGAACGAGCGGGCGTCCAAGTTCAAGCAGCTCGCGCAGCTCCTGGAGGTCCACGAGGACGCCGAGGAGCAGGTGGTGCACCCGATGACCAAGCGCATCGCGAGCGAGGTCGCGGACGCCCGGATCGAGGAGGAGAACCAGGCCAAGAAGGTCCTCGCCCAGCTCAAGAGCATGGGGCCGGACGCCGACGGCTTCGGCGAGCTGTTCGAGAAGCTGCACCAGGCGGTGGACGCGCACGCGACCCACGAGGAGAAGGAGGAGTTCCCGCGCCTCCGCGACCGCTGCGACGAATCCGACCTGCGTGACATGGCCGACAAGTTCCAGCAGGTCCAGGCGCTCAAGGGCGGCCAGATGCGGCGCTGAGCGGCCCCGGGGCCCCCGGCGGTCAGTGTGTCAGCCGGAGGGGCGGATTCCTGCGTTCGTGTCACTTGCCGCGCGGATGCGGCGGGGAGAGGCTGACGGCCACCCCACCCCGTCCGAGGGAGAGCCATGGCACGCACGTCCCCCATGCGGATCCTCAAGGCCCTGACCGCCGACCACGCGGCCGCCGAACGGCTGCGCGTCCCCGTCGCCGAACTGCGCGGGATGCGCGCGGCCGCCGCGGAGCCCGGGCTGGGGCGGCGTGAACTGCTGCGGCGCGCCGCCGCGGCGGGGATCGCCGCCTCGGGCCTGGCCGGGCTGTCCCCCGCGCCCGCCCGCGCCGCCGACGAGGCCGGCAGGCCGCCGAGGCCGGCCCGGATCGCGGTCGTGGGCGGCGGCATCGCCGGCCTGACCGCCGCGCTCACGCTGAAGGACGCCGGTGCGGCGTTCACCCTGTACGAGGCGAACCCGTCGCGGCTGGGCGGCCGCATCCACACCCAGCGCACGCACTGGGCGAACGGCCAGACCTCCGAGATCGGCGGGGAGCTGATCGACGTCGAGCACAAGAAGATGCTGGAGCTGTGCCGCCGCTTCGGGCTGCGGACGCTCGACTTCGCCGGGGCCGTCCCGCCACACGCCGAGGAGACCCTGCACTTCAACGGGGAGTACTACCCGCGCGCCCAGGCCGACGAGGACTTCAAGCCCGTCTACCACCGCCTGCGCGCCGACCTCCAGGCCGCCGGCGAGGTCATGTGGGACGACGCCACACCGGAGGGGATCGCGCTGGACCGGATGTCCATCCGGGAGTGGATCGAGACCCGCGTCCCCGGCGGCATGTCCTCCCCGCTCGGCCGCTTCATCGACGTGGCGTACGTCGTGGAGTACGGCGCGGAGACCGAGCTGCAATCCTCGCTCGCGCTGATCCTGCTCATGGGCTACCAGCCGAACCCGGGCCACTTCAACGTGTGGGGCCTGTCGGACGAGCGCTACCGCGTCGAGGGCGGCAACGACCGGCTCACCCAGGCCATGGCCGCCGCGCTCCCCGCCGGTTCGGTGCGGATGGGCCACCGCCTGGTGGCCGTACGCGCCAACGCCGACGGGACGCAGACGCTCACCTTCGACGAGGGCGGGACGACCCGCGCGGTCACCGCCGACCACACGATCCTGACCGTGCCGCTGCCGATCCTGCAGGGCCTCGACCTGTCGCGGGCCGGGTTCGACCCGCGCATGACGAACCTGCTGCGCGACGCCCGCATGGGGTACTGCACCAAGCTCAACATGCAGTTCACCGCCCGCACCTGGCTCGGCGAGGGCCCCTGGCCCGGCGTGGCCTCCGGCGACTGCTTCACCGACCTGCCGTTCCAGCAGGTCTGGGAGACCACCCGCGGCCAGGCCGGGGCGACCGGCGTCCTGATCCAGTACGCCGGGGGCGACGCGGCCCGGCGGCTGCGCCCGGCGACCGCGTTCCCCACCGAGTCCGACCCCTACGTGCGCGCGCTCGCGGACTCCATGCTGACCGGTGTCGACCGCGTCTTCCCCGGCACGAAGGCCAAGTGGAACGGCCGCGCCCAGCTCTCCGCCTGGCACGAGAACCCGTACGCCCTGGGGGCGTACTCCTACTGGCCCGTCGCCTACCTGCACCGTTACGCGGGGTACGAGGGCACGCGCCAGGGCAACGTGCACATCGGGGGCGAGCACACCTCCTACGACTACCAGGGCTTCATGAACGGCGGAGCCACCGAGGGGCAGCGCGCCGCCGAGGAGGTCCTGGCCGACCTGCGCGCCTGACCGTCCCGGCCGTACGGCTCCCGCGCGCGGGAGCCGTACGGCGGCGCGGGCGGGCCCCGGGAGGCAGGGAACACGCGAACGCCGGACGCGCGGCGGGGGCGGCGCGCCGTACGGCGGGGGTCCGCTTGGGCCGCCGAAATCCGGGAGAGTGGCCCTTATGCCCGGCCGCCTCCGCCCCCTAGGTTCTCCGTGTACCGAGGCCGGGCCAGTCGAAGGCGGAAGACCGTGAGCAAGCGCGGGTGGGTGCTGTTCGCTCTGATGAGCGTGATCTGGGGCGTCCCCTATCTGATGATCAAGGTGGCGGTGGCGGAGGTCTCCGTGCCGGTGCTGGTGTTCGCGCGGACCGCGATCGGCGCGGCCGTGCTGCTGCCGCTGGCGCTGCGCGGCGGGCGCATGAGGGGCGTCCGGCGGCACTGGCCGGCGCTGGCGGCGTTCGCGACGCTGGAGATCATCGTGTCGTGGTGGCTGCTGTCGGACGCCGAGCGGCACGTCAGCAGCTCGATGGCGGGCCTGCTGATCGCGGCCTCGCCGGTGGTCGCCGTGATCCTGGAGCGGATCAGCGGCGGGACCGAGCGGCTCAGCGTCAAGCGGTGGATCGGGCTGGCCGTGGGCCTGGGCGGCGTCGCGCTGCTGGCCGGGCCGGAGCTGCGCGGCGGCAACCCGTGGGCGATCGTCGAGGTGCTGCTGACCGCCGTCTGCTACGCGACGGCCCCGCTGATCGCGGCCCGGCACCTCAAGGACGTGGACAGCCTGCCCATGACCGCGGTGTGCCTGGGCGGCGCCGCGCTCGTCTACGCCGGCCCGGCGGTCGCCACCTGGCCGGACTCCATGCCCTCGGCGCCGGTGCTCGCGGCGCTGGCCGGGCTGGCGCTGGTCTGCACGGCGCTGGCGTTCATCGTGTTCTTCGCGCTCATCCGCGAGGTGGGCGCGTCGCGGGCGCTCGTCTTCACCTACGTCAACCCGGCCGTGGCCGTCGCCGCCGGGGTGATCTTCCTGTCCGAGCCGCTCACGCCGGGGATCGTGGCCTCGTTCGTGCTCATCCTGGGCGGCTCGATCCTGGCCACCGCCCCGCAGAAGGCGGGCGCCGCCGCCCCCGAGCCCGCCGCCCGGCCCGTCCCCTGACCTCCCGCCGGGCCCTGACCCTCCCGCCGTCCCCTCATCCGCCCGCCGGACCCCGGCCCGCCCGCCGGCCCCGGCCCCGGCCGTACGGCTCGCGCCCGCGGGCCGTACGGCCGGGGGTACTCGCGGGCCTGTGGGTAGGGGGCGGTCATGGCGATGGCCGTGAGGGGGGCCGGACGGGGGCGTCATCCGGCGGTGGCGCTGCTGCGGCGCGTGCGGGCGCACGGGGTGTGGAAGTGGGTGGCGCGGGAGCGCGGCGCGGCGCCGACCGCGCTGCGCGCCACGGCCGGATGCCTGATCGCGTGGGGGCTGGCGCAGTACGTCTTCCACGTGAAGATGCCCATCCTCGCGCCCGTGGGCGTGCTGATGACCACCGCCGCGACGGCGTACGGCACGGCCGTGCGCGCGCTCCAGCAGGTGGGCGCGGCGGTGCTGGGGTTCGGGGCGGCGTTCGCGCTGGTGGCGCTGATCGGGAACGGGTTCGCCGCGATGGCCGTGCTGGTCTTCCTGGGGCTGGTGGTGAGCCGGCTGGTGCGGCTGCCCGCCCAGAACGTGCAGCTCCCGGTGACCGCCCTGCTCGTGCTGACGATGGGCAGCGGGTACGGCCTGGCCAGGTTCCTCGACGTCGTGCTGGGCGCGGCCGTGGGCCTGGTGGTGAACATCCTGTTCTGGCCGCCCCGGCACGTGGAGCGGGCGGCGGCGGACCTGGCGGACGCGGCCGAGGAACTGGCCGTGCTGCTGGACGACATGGCCGGCGGCGTGCGCGACACCTGGGACCACGCGGATTCGCGGGGCTGGCTGGACCGCGCCAGGGACCTGACCCTGACGCTGACCGAGGCGCGGGAGAGCGCCGAGGAGGCCGAGGAGTCGCTGAAGCTCACGCCCGCGCGGCGGCGGCTGGCCCGGCGGCTGCCGCGGATCAGCGCCGCCGCGGCCGGGCTGGACCACGTCACCCAGCAGGTCCGCGGCATCGCCAGGGCGCTCAACGACATGGCCGTGGGCGAGCGCGGGCTGCCCCGGCCCGACCAGCATCCGCTGCCGCCGTCCTTCGCCGACCTGCTGACCGCGCTGAGCCGCGCCCTGGCCGCGTTCGGCCGGATGCAGATCCGGCACGGGCGCAAGGACCTGGCGCGGCTGCGCGAGGCGCTGGAGCAGGCGGCGTACCGCCAGCGGGTCGCCGAGCGGGAGCTGCGGGCGCGCGGCGGCGAGCGGACCTGGAGCGTGTACGGCGCGCTGCTCGACGACTGCGCCCGGCTGCGGTACGAGCTCGGCCCCGAGGGCCCGCACCGGAAGGCGATCTCGGTCTAGCCCCCGGGGCCCTTCCGGGGAGTAGGCTGGTTCCATGGCATTCCGGGTGTCCTCTTCGCGCCTGGGCGACTGTGTGGTGATCTGGAGCACGGGGACTCTCGACAAGGAGGCCTGTCTCGACCTCGCCACGGAGATCGCCTCTGCCTGGCAACCCGGTCTGCCCCTGGTCTTCGACATGTCGCAGGCGGAGTTCCCCGACGCCTCGGTCATCCCCGTGCTGCTGTCGGCCCAGGAGCGGTCGAAGCTGACCGGCATCCCGGTGGCCCTCGTCGGCGTCGATCCGCGCGTCCAGCGGGTCCTCTACACGATGGCCCTCGACCCGCAGTTCATGATCTTCCCCACGCTGGAGGCGGCGGCGACCGCGCTGCAGGGCTACGCCCAGCGGCCCGAGCGGGAGATCCCGCGCCCCGCCCGCCGCGACACCCGGCCCTGACCGGCCGCCCTCAGCGGTCCTCCCCCGCCGGATCTCCGCGCCCCGGCCCGCCCTCTCCCGGCTCCACGCCCTCGGTGGTCAGGGCCTCGCCGAGCCGGTCGTACGTCGGGACGCGGGAGGGGATGCCGAGCAGGTCCAGCACGCGCCGGGCGACCCCGCCGGGCGGGGCCACGAGCGCCAGCGTGCCCCGGCCCCGGTGCAGCGACCGGTAGAGGCCGAGGAGCACCCCGACGGTGGTCGAGTCCAGGAAGGTGACCCCGCCGAGGTCGAGGACGACGTGACGCTGCCCGGACGAGACCGGGACGAGCCGGGACTCCAGTCGGGGGGCGGCCACGATGTCCGCGTCGCCGGTCACCGTGACCAGGGTGTAGATCCCGGTCCGCGAGACCGACACCTGCAGGTCTCCCATCCACGCCGCCTCACGCTAGGACCCAACTCACTTTTACACCGCCCCGGCGGCCCGCGCACCTCTCCCGCCGGGCCCCGGGGTCACGCCCCGTCGCCCTCCCGGGCGCCGATCGGGCCCAGCTCCGCGCGCGCCCGGTCCCGCCAGACCAGCAGCCCTTCCTGGCCTGCGCGCCGGGCCAGCTCCCGGTGGTGGTCGCGGGCCGAGGCGTGGTCCCCCATCGCGGTCGCCAGCCGTCCCAGGAACCAGTCCACCGGGCCGATCGGCGCGACCGCCGAGCCCAGCGACAGCCGCCCGGCGTACGGCAGGAGACGGTCGTAGGTGACCTTGCACGCGGTGACGTCGCCCATCTCGGCCTGCGCCGCGCCCTGGAGACAGGTCATGGAGAGCCAGGACCAGTCCCGGGGCGGCGTGGGCCAGCCGTCCACGATCATCCGGGCGGCCTCCTCGCGGCGGCCCTGGGCGCAGAGCTGGAGCACCCGCGCGTCGTGGTCGGTGGTGGGGTGGATGCCCACGATGTTGTCGATCAGCTCGCCGGCCTCGGCCATCGTGCCCTGGGCGTACTTGAGGAAGACCCGCCCGGTGGTGACCACGGCCCCGGCGTACCACATGCCGATCCGCTCGGCCAGGCCGTCGGCCACGCCGTACGCCGCCTCGGCCTCCTCGAAGCGGCCGGCGAACAGCAGCCGGTGCGCCCGCCACATGGTGTGCTGGAAGCGCGGCCACGGCAGCGGCATGCGCTCAAGCAGCGCGTCGCACCGCTCGGCCGCCTCGTCCGCCGCCGCCAGCTCGAACAGCTCGGTGCGCATGTGGGTCCGCAGCATGTACGCCAGCAGCTCGAACGCGGGCAGCCGGTGCTCGGTGGCCAGCTCCAGGATCTCGTCCGCCAGGCCGACGATCTCCGGCACGTGCAGCGGCGTGGGCAGCGCGAGGTAGCGGGAGTTCAGCGCGAACGCCAGCAGCGCGGGGTCACCGACGCGCCGGGCCATCGCGATCGCCTCGGCCGACAGCGTGTGGCTGCGGGGGTCGTCCGACCCGTCGTACAGCTCGCCCGCGAGCCCGCCGAGCAGGTGCACGCGCAGCGGCGAGTCCTCGGCGGGCAGGGCGTCCAGGGCCAGCCCGAAGCGGTGGATCAGCCGCAGCTCGACCGCCTCGTAGGGGTTGCGCAGCGTCCAGATCGAGGGCGCGTCCAGCGCGGTCAGGGCGCGCGCGGCCAGCTCGGGGTTCCCCACCTGGTCGGCGGCGCGCACCGCGTCGGCGCGCGCGACCCGGGCCCCGAGGGCGTCCCCGGCGTCCAGCAGCGCGCGGGTGTACCGCAGCAGCAGCCGCACGTGCTCGGCGCGGTCGCCCGAGGTGGCGCTGTGCGCCGCCACCGCCCGCGCCCACCAGGCCGCGGCCTCCTCGTACGCCAGCCGCAGCCCCGCCTGCTCGGCCGCCGCCGCCGCCCAGTGCGCCGCGTCGGCGTACGCGGCGGCCCCGGCCTCCACGGCGTGGTGCGCGACCGTGGCCGCGTCCGACCCCGGCCGTACGGCCAGCGCCCGCATCACCGACTGGTGCAGGCGGGCTCGCCGCAGCGGGGGCACGTCGGCGTACAGCGTCTCGCGCACGAGGTCGTGGGCGAAGCGCAGGCGCCCGGCCCCGGCCGGCGGGCCCTCGCCCGGCGCGGCGGACCTCGGCGGGAGCAGCACGCCCGCCACCACGGCGGCGTCGAGCATGTCGAAGACGTCGCCCGCGTCCCGCCCGCACACCTCGGCCACCAGCTCCGGGTCGAACTCGCGCCCGGCCACCGAGGCCGTGCCCAGCACCTCGTCCGCGCCCTCGCCGGGCAGTGCCGACAGCCGCCGCCGGATCACGTCGGCCACGCTCTCGGGCACGGCCTCCAGCGCGCGCTCGGGGCCGTCGGTGGCCAGCAGCCGCAGGGACTCGCGGACGAAGAACGGGTTGCCGGAGGTGCGCTCGGCCAGCCGCGCCAGCGTCCGGCCGCCCGCCTCGACGCCCATGCCCTCGGCGATCCGCGCGACCGCCGCGGCGTCCAGGCCCGTGAGCGGCAGCCGTACGACGCCGAGCCGGGCCAGGCGGCCGAGGACGTCGCGCAGCGCCGGGGACTCGTCGCCGGTGCGCAGCGTGGCCGCGAGCGCGATCCGCCCGGCGGCCAGCGCGGCGACGTCGCCCAGCAGACCGAGGGAGTCGGCGTCGGCCCAGTGCAGGTCGTCGAGCGCGACGAGCAGCGGGCGTTCGCGGGAGGCGTCGCCCAGCCAGCGCGCCACCGCCGCCCGCTGCCCCACCAGCACCGCCTCGGGCGCCGCCGTCGGCTCCTCGTCCAGCAGGTGCGCCAGCAGCGGCCGGTCCCGCTCGGCCGGGGGCGTGATCGCGTCCAGCGCGCGCAGCACCTGGGTCCACGGCCAGAACGCGGGCGCGCCCGCGGTGTCGTGGCAGCGCCCGCGCACGACGTTCCAGCCGCGGGCGCGGCAGCCGTCCTCGAACGCCTCAAGCAGCCAGGTCTTGCCGATCCCCGGCTCCCCGGTCACCAGGGCCACAGCCGGCTCGCCCGTCTCGACCCGCGCGGCGATCCCGTCGAGCGCGCCGAGCTGCCGTTCCCGGCCGACGACCAGCCGGGCCCGGGGCCGCGGCGCGTCGCCGCGCTCCGGGGCGTCCTCTCCCCCGCCGTACGGCCGCGCGGGCGCGGCGGGCGGCGCGGAGGGGGCCTCGCCGGCGGCGCGGCGGGCGGCGGGCCAGCCCTCGGCGGAGGCGGGGCCGCGCCAGAGCAGGGTCTCGGACTGGGCGAAGATGTCGGCTTCGAGCTGCCGCAGCTCGGGGCCGGGGTCGAGGCCGAGCTCCTCGTCGAGGCGGCGGCGGGCCTCCCGGAGCGCGGCGAGCGCGTCGGCCTGCCGCCCGGTGCGGTAGAGCGCCAGGGCCAGCAGCCGCCACAGCTCCTCGCGCAGCGGGTGCGCGTCGATGAACGTCTCCAGCTCCGCGACCAGCGCGTACGGCCGGCCGACGGCGAGCAGCGCGCCGTACCGCTGCTCGATCGCGACCATGCGCAGCTCGTTCAGCCGCGCCACCTCGGCGGCGGCCCACGGCTCGCCCGCGAAGTCGGCGTACGGCTCGCCCCGCCAGAGCGCCAGGGCGGCGTCGAGCGCGGTCAGGGCGCGGGTGTGCTGACCGGCGGCGATCAGCCCGCCGGCCCGCTCGACGAGCTCGCCGAACCTGATCCAGTCGCCGTCCCGGACGGCCAGCACGTAGCCGGGCGCGCGCCCGATCAGCACCTGGGCGGGGCTGCGCGGCGCGCGCCCTGGCTCCAGCGCCCGCCGCAGGTTCGAGACGTATCCCTGGACGGTGCTCAGGGCCGACGCCGGAGGGTTGCCGTTGTAGACGTCCTCGATCAGCAGGTCGGTGGAGACGACGGTGCCGTGCGCCACCAGAAGGCGGGCGAGGACGGCACGCTGCCGCGGCCCGCCCAGGTCGATCGCCCCTTCAGGGCCGGCGACCTCGACCGGTCCCAGGACCCGGAACTGCACTTCCCACCCCAACGTCCGGAAACGATCGGACTCTAACAGAATTGTCCTGACATTTCCGCAGATGATCTCGCCCTTTGGATCTTCCGGCGAGGCCGGCGCTCAGCCGGGCCGGCGCTCAGGCGGGACCGGCGCTCAGACGGGGCCGGCGCTCAGACGGGGCCGGCGCTCAGACGGGGGCGGGCGCTCAGGCGGGCAGGCGCTCAGGCGGGGGCGGCGCGGGTGGCGCCGGGGGGCGGGGCGTGGCGCGGGGCGCGGACCTCGCGGATGAGGGTGACGAGCACGGCCGCGACCGGGGCCGCCAGGAACGCGCCGAGGATGCCCGCCCAGACCGTGCCGACGGCGATCGACAGCAGGATCACGACGGCGGGCAGGTCCAGGGCGCGGCCGTAGATCTGCGGGGCGAGGATGTGCCCCTCCAGTTGCTGGACCAGCACGGTCACCGCGACCACGACGACGGCGACCAGCCAGCCCTTGGCCACGAGCGCGACCACGGCGGCCAGCAGCCCGGCGGTGAACGCGCCCACGATCGGCAGGAACGCGCCGAGGAACGTCAGCACCGCCAGCGGCAGCGCGATCGGGACGCCCAGGATCCACAGCGCCATGCCGATGAAGAAGGCGTCCACGAAGCCGACGATCGCCACGCCGCGCACGTAACGGCCCACGACGGCCAGGACGATCCCGCCCGCGTGCTCGATCCGCCTGCCGGTGCTGTCGGGCACCAGCTCGCGGAGCCAGCTCACCAGCCGGTCCCCGCCGTGCACGAAGTAGATCGCCAGGATGACGGTCAGGACGAGGCCGACGACGATCTCCCCGGCGGTGCGGGCCCCGGCGATCGCCTCGGTGGCCAGGTGCTCGCCCTGCTTGCCCAGTTGCTCGCGGCCCCGCCGGATCAGCTCGGCGAGCTCCCGGTCGCCCAGGCCGAACCGCGCCGCGAGGTTCTGCAGGTCGTGGCCGAGCTTGCCGATGCTGTCGCCCAGCTCGCCCACGCCGCGCACGGTCGGCGGCGCGAGCAGCAGCACCAGCCCGGTGAGCGCCGCCCCGCCGCCCAGGAACACGATGGTCGTGGCGAGCGTGCGGCCCACACCGCGCGATCTCAGCGCGTCGACCAGCGGCAGCACCAGGGCGACCACGAAGACCGCGAGCACGACGGGGACCACGACCGTGCGCACCGTGTTCAGCGCCCAGACCGCCACCACGGTCAGCGCGATCAGCACGAGGATCCGGGCGGCGGTCTCGCTCATCCGCCGCAGCGTGTCCGCAGCCATGCACCGCTCTTTCCCGCCGAGATCGCGCGCAACCCCCGTGACCTGCGCGTTCGCGTCGCCGTACGGGAAACGGGACGAGGAGGGAGGCGAAAGATCCCGTCATATCCCCCCGTGGGGGGCGGCGGGCGGCCAGGATCGGAGTCATGCCGCTGAGGATCTCCCCCGCGTCCCGGCACGGCGTCGTCGTCGTGGTGTTCTCCGCGACGATCCTGCTCAGCGCGGCGCTGGTCTTCCTCGTCCAGCCGATGGTCGCGCGCCTGGTGCTGCCGCTGCTCGGCGGCACGTCGGCCGTGTGGACGACCTCGATGCTGTTCTTCACGACCGCGCTGCTCGCGGCGTACGTTTACGCCCACCTCACGGCCCGGCGCCTCGGCCCGCGCGGGGGCGCGCTGCTCCACCTGGCGGTGGTCGCGGCCGCGCTCGTCACGCTCCCGGTGGGGCTGCCGTCCGGCTGGACCGCCCCGACCGGGCCGCCCGCGCTCTGGCTGCTGGCGGTGCTGGCGCTCGCGGCGGGCCTGCCGTTCGCCGTGGTCGCGACCACCTCGCCGCTGCTCCAGCGCTGGCTGTCGGAGACGGACCACCCCGACGCCGCCGACCCGTACTTCCTGTACCGCAGCAGCAACCTGGGCAGTCTCGCCGGCCTCCTGGCGTACCCCCTGGTCATCGAGCCCGCCCTGCCGGTGGACGCCCAGACCGCCCTGTGGTCCTGGGGGTTCGCCGCCTTCGCGGTCCTCCTCCTGGCCTGTGTCGTGATCATGGCCCGCACGCCGCCCCGCGCCGCCGCCCCCGATCCGGTACGGCTCCCGCCCGGCCCCGCGCACGCCGTACCAGGGGACGGGGATCCGGCGGACGGCGAACCGGCGGACGGGCCGGCGGGCCCGGCGGACGGCGGGACGGCGGGGCGGGGACCGCTCCCGCGGCGGCGGGAGGTGTGGCGGCGGGCGCGCTGGGTGGGGCTGGCGTTCGCCCCGGCGAGCCTCACGCAGGGCGTGACGACGTACCTGACCGTGGACCTCGCGCCGGTGCCGCTGCTGTGGGTGGCCCCGCTGGCCCTCTACCTGCTCAGCTTCGTGATCGTCTTCGCCCGCGGGGACCGGCCCGCCCGGCTGGCGCGGATCCTCGGCCCGGTCTTCCCCGTGGTGGCGCTCGCGCTGGTGGCGCTGCTCATCGCGGCCCCGTCCGAGCCGGTGCTGCCGCTCGCGCTGACCCACCTGGCCTGCCTGTTCGTCATCGCGACGTACTGTCACGGGCGGCTGGCCGCCGACCGGCCCGGCGCCTCGGCGCTGACCGCGTTCTACGGCTGGGTCGCCCTCGGCGGCGCGCTGGGCACGGCGTTCAACGGCCTGCTGGCCCCGGCGGCCTTCGACTCGCTCGCGGAGTACCCGATCGCGCTGGCCGTCGCCTGCCTGCTCGCGGCGGCCGGTTCACGGCGCGCCCGGGCGGCCGCCCTGGCCCCGGTGCTGATCATCGCCGTCTGGCTCCCGCTGGACACCGGGGGCGCGGCGCTCTACCGGGACCGCGACTTCTTCGGCGTCAAGCGCGTCACCGCCGACGGGGCCCTGCACACGCTGCGGCACGGCACGACGACCCACGGCGCGCAGCTCCGCACGGATCCGCGCGAGCCGCAGACCTACTACCACCGCAGCGGGCCGCTCGGCGAACTCCTCTCGGCGCTGCCCGACCGGGCCCTCACCCGCCGCGCCGCCGTGATCGGCCTGGGCACGGGGACGGCCGCCTGCCTGGCCTCCCCCGGCGACCGGTGGACCTTCTACGAGATCGACCCCCAGGTGGTGGACCTGGCCCGCGACCCCCGCCTGTTCACCTATCTCCGCGACTGCGGCCCCCACGACGTCGTCCTCGGCGACGCCCGCCAGTCCCTGACCCGGGCCCGCGACGGGGAGTACGGCGTCATGATCTTCGACGCCTTCAGCAGCGACGCCGTCCCCGCCCACCTGATCACCCGCGAGGCCGTGGACTCCTACCGCCGCAAACTCCGGCCCGGGGGCGTCATGGCCTTCCACATCTCCAACCGCTACCTGGACCTCGAACCCGTCCTCGGCGCCCTGGCCCGCCGTACCGGGCTGACCTGCGTGACCCGCGACGACTCCATCACCACGCAGTCCCCCCACAAGCTGCCCTCCCACTGGCTCGCGCTGACCGCGGCCCCCGCCTCGCTGGGCTCCACCGCGACCTCCTGGACCCCCTGCGCCACCGACGCGGCCCCCTGGACCGACGCCTACTCCAACCTCCTCACCTCCCTCCGCCTGGACCTCGGGTGAGCCCCCGGCGGCCTCCTCCGCCGAGAGAGGGGGCCGCCGGGCGCGGGCGCCGGGTCAGGGGCGGGCGCCGGGTCAGGGGCGGGCGGCGGGCACCGGGGGCGGGGGCGCGGGTGACGGGCCGGGGGACGGGGCCGCCGCCTCGGTCAGGCCGATCCGCCGGTGGAGGCGGCGGAGGGGCGCCGGGGACCACCAGTTGGCGTGCCCGGCCAGGCGCATCAGGGCGGGGAGGAGGACGCCGCGGATCAGGGTGGCGTCGACGGCGACCGCGAGGGCCATGCCCACCCCGAGCATCTGGAGGAACACGACGCGGCCCGTGGCGTACGCGGCGAAGGAGACGGCGAGGATGAGCGCGGCCGCGGACACCAGGGGGCCGCTGCGCGAGACGCCGTGGGCGACGGAGGCCACCGGGTCGCCGGTCCTGTCGTACTCCTCCTTGATCCGCGACAGCAGGAACACCTCGTAGTCCATGGACAGCCCGTAGGCCACGCAGAACATCAGGATGGGGATGCTGGGCTCGACCGACCCCGTCGGGGTGAACCCGAGCGGGCCGGACAGATTGCCCTCCTGGAAGACCCAGACGAGCGCGCCGAACATGACCGACAGGCTGAGCCCGTTGAGGACCGTGGCCTTCAGCGGCGCGACCACGCTCCCGGTCATGAGGAACAGCACGGCGAACGTCACGAGCACGATGAGCCCGGCGACGAGCGGGAGCCGCCCGGTCACCGCGTCCCGGTAGTCGGCCAGGTCCGCCGGATAGCCGCCCACGGCCGCGTCGAACGGCGCCGGCACGGCCCGCACCGCCCGGACCAGCCCGACCGCGTCCGACGCCAGCCGCTCCGAGGAGGGCACCACCGACAGCCAGGTCCCGCTGCCGCCCGCGAACCTGCCGTCCGCGGGGCCCACGCGCGCGCCCCCGGCGTACTGCCCGGCCGCCGAGTCCACCCGCAGCACCCCCGGGATCCGCGACAGCGCCGCCGCGTACGGCCCGGCCGCCGCCCCCTGGCCGCGCGCGGAGACGACCTGGATCGCGTCGGCCTCCTCCGCCTGGAAGCCCGCCCTGACCACGTCGTACACCTGCCGGACGGGGGCGGAGGCGGGCAGCGCGCGGTCGTCGGGCAGACCGAAGCGCACGCCGAGGAACGGCGCCCCGAGCAGGAGCAGCACCGCGAGGGCGGCCCCGCCGTACATTACGGGGCGGCGCATGACGCGTACGGCGGCGCCGTGCCAGAAGACGTCCGCCCGCGCCGGCGAACGGCGCTCGACGCGGCGGCCGAGCAGGACCAGGGCCGCGGGGAGCACGACGACCGCCCCGGCGACCGCGGTGAGCACGACCGCGACCCCCGCGTAGGCGAAGGAGGCCAGGAACGGGAACGGGAACGCCAGCAGCACCGACAGCGCGGCGGCGACGGTGACGCCGCTGAAGACGACCGTGCGCCCGGCGGTGGCGAGGGCCTGGCGGACGGCGGCGGGGACGTCCTCGCCCGCCCGCAGCCGCTCCCGGAACCGGAAGATCATGAACAGGCCGTAGTCGACGCCGAGGCCGATCCCCAGCACGAGCGCGATGTTCGCGGCGAAGGTGGAGATCTCCGTGAAGAGCGTGACGACGCGCAGCAGCGCCAGCGCGCCGGCGAGCGCGAAGATCCCGACGCCCAGTGTGACGAGCGCGGCGGACAACCGCCGGTAGACGGCCCACAGCAGGGCGAGCACGAGCGGCAGCACCACCAGTTCCGCCCGCAGGAAGTCCTGCCGCGCCAGGTCCGCGGCCTGCCGGAACACCTCGTCGCCGCCGCCCACGCGCACCGTCACGGCCGGGCCGTCGCGGGTGAAGCGCGGCGTGAGGTCCGGCAGCAGGTCGCGCCGCACGGCGTCGGCGTCGCCCGGGGCCCAGGCCAGGACGAGGGCGTGCCGCCCGTCCCCGCTCCGCAGCGTGGCCGCGGGGCGCGTCCAGTACGACTCCGCGCCGCCCACCCCGGGGTACGCCGCGAGCTCGCGGGTCAGCGCGCGCCCGGCCTCGGCCGCCGCCGGCGAGTCCACGGTCCCCCGCCGGGCGGTGACGAGGAGCGCGATGTTGGGGCTGCCCGTGCCGAACTGGCGGGCGAGCATGTCGCGGGCCCGCGACGCCTCGGAGCCCGGCGCCTCGAACCTGTTGAGCGACAGGGCGGGGATGGTCCCGGCGGCGACGGCCGCGGCCAGGAGGGTGAGCAGCACCCCCGCGATCACCACGTGCCACGGCCGCCCCACGACGAGCGCGGCGAGCCGGGGCCGGGGCGGTCTTCCGGCGCTTCCGGCGCTTCCGGTTCCTCCGGTTCCTCCGGCACTTCCGGCGCTTCCGGTTCCTCCGGTTCCTCCGGCACTTCCGGCGCTTCCGGTTCCTCCGGCGCTTCCGGTGTTTCGGGCGCTTCCGGGCATGGGTCCCCCTGAGACATGAGCTGGTAGGGTGGTTTACGAGTAACTAGTCGTATTTTGCAGACAATACGAGCGATCGCTCGTATTCGTCAATCGCGGGGGTGCGCATGGAACGCCGGCGGCAGGCGCGGGGCGAGCGGCGCATGGCGCAGATCCTCGACGCGGCGGCGGAGGTCTTCGCCGGGTCGGGGTACGAGAACGCGACGACGAACGCCATCGCGGCGGCGGCCGGGGTCTCGCCCGGCTCGCTCTACCAGTTCTTCCCGAACAAGGAGGCGATCGCGCAGGCCCTGGCGGCGCGGTTCGTGTCGCAGATGGGGGAGGCGCACCAGGGCGCGTTCGCCGACGCCGACTGGGCGGCCATGACCCTGGACGAGATGCTCGATCGCGTCGTGGACCCGATCGTGGCCTTCAACGCCGCCAACCCCGGCTTCAAGGCCCTGTTCGCCCGCGCCGACATGCCCGCCGGGCTCACCGAGGCGGCCCGCCCCATCCAGGCCGCCCTCCTCGGCCGGGTCGAGACGATGATCGCCGCCCTGGCGCCGGGCCTGCCCCCCGACGGCCGCACCCGCGCCGCCGTGGTCGGCATCCAGATCTTCAAGGCCATGCTGCCCCTGGTCCTGGCCGCCGAGGGCCCCGAGCGCGCCGCCATGACCGCCGAGCTCAAGCGCGTCCTGCGCGGCTACCTCGGCTCACTCGGCTCCCCCGGCTGACGTCTCCCCCCGGAGCACCCCGGGCCACGGGCCCGGAGCCGGGAGCCCGGCGCCGCCGTACGCACGCGGGGCGGCGCCGGCCCGGTCAGGTGGGGAGCCAGACCCGGCGGACGCCGGGGTCGCCGGACCTGGTCTCGTAGGTGGCGAAGCGGGTGGCGGTGGCGTCCTCGCTGGTGCGGTCGGAGAGGCGGTACCAGTCCATGGTGGCCCTGGCGGGGGTGACGCGCAGGACGCCGTAGCCGTGGCTGTCGAGTTCGACCATCTTGACGTGGCGGTTGGTGGCGCGGATGACGCCCTCGGCGGTGAGCGAGGCGGTGCGCGGCGGGACCCTGAGGAAGTCGTCGATGTTGTCGCTGGTCACCGAGGGGACCACGAACTCCGACGCCACGGTCGGGCCGAGGGGGGTCAGCGGGACGTCCGACGCCCAGGAGGTGTGGATGTCCCCGGTCAGGAAGACGGTGTTCTCGATCCCCTCGTCGCGGAGGTGGGTCAGCAGGCGCTTGCGGTCGGCGGCGTAGCCGTCCCACTGGTCGGTGTTGACGGCGATGCCGCCCTCGGGGATGCCGAGGAGGCGGCGCATGGGCCCGAGCAGGTGGGCGGGGAGCGCGCCCAGGGCGAGCGGGGCCACCATGACCGAGTTCCCGATCAGCCGCCAGCGGGCGTCGCTCGCGGACAGCGACTCGCGCAGCCAGGCCATCTGCGCGCGGCCGGTGATCGTGCGCGCGGGGTCGTCCACGGCCGTCCCGCGGACCTGCTGGGAGCGGTACGACCGCAGGTCCAGCATGAAGAACTCGGCCAGGTCCCCGAAGCGGAGCCGGCGGTGGATCGCGCCGTCCGCGCCGACCCGGACGGGCATCCACTCGAAGTACGCCTGCCGGGACGCGGCCAGCCGCGCCGCCCACGGGCCCTCGGTCTCCGGGGTGTGGTTCTGGGCTCCGCCCGACCAGGCGTCGTTGGCGGCCTCGTGGTCGTCCCACACGATGATCCAGGGGGCCTGGGCGTGCAACCCCCGCAGGTAGGGATCGCTCTTGTAGGTGGCGTGGCGGACCCGGTAGTCGGCCAGGGTGAGGATCTCGTGCGCGGGGACGTTGCGCCGGACCGTGCGGCCGCCCGCGTCGAAGTCGCCCGTGCCGTACTCGTAGATGTAGTCGCCCAGGTGCACGACCGCGTCCAGGTCGCCGCGCTCGGCCAGCCGCCGGTACGCCGCGAAGTGGCCGGCCTCCCAGTTCGAGCACGACACCACCCCGAAGCGCAGGGCGTCCACCGAGGTGCCGGCCGCGGGCGCGGTGCGGGTACGGCCCGGCGGCGAGGCGGCGTCGCCGTACAGGAAGCGGTAGTGGTACTCGGTGCCGGGGCTCAGGCCGCGCACGTCCGCCTTGACGGTGTGGTCGCGGTCGGGGCCGGTGCGCTGCGAGCCGGCGGCGGCGATCTCGCGGAACCCGGGGTCCAGCGCCACCTGCCAGCCCACCTCGACGACCGGCCCGGCGCCCGACCCGGGCACCGCCTCGGGCGAGGGCGTGACGCGCGTCCACAGCAGGACGCCGTCGGGCAGCGGGTCGCCGGAGGCCACGCCGTGCTGGAACGGCGCGACCGAGGCCCGGGCGGGCGCGGAGGCGGGGGCGGGCGTCACGACGGGCAGGGCGACCGGCAGCCCCAGGGCGCCGGTGCCCACGGCGGCGGCCTTCAGGAAGCCGCGGCGGCCCACCGGGGCGCGCGCGGCCCGCTCGGCTGGTTCGCCGGGGAGGCGGGGATCGACCATGCTCGCGAACGTACGGCGGGACGCGCCCCCCAGGAAGGCCCAAACCGCCGCCCGGAAGCGCGCGGAGACGGCCGCCGCCGGATGCTCCGCGGCGGCGCCGGGAAGGGGTCCGCCCGCGCGTGGTGATGGGGCGGGGAGGTGGGTAGAGCCGACCTCATGAGACCTGTGATGGTGGGGGCGGACGGCTCGGAGGAGGCCGCGCGGGCCGTCGAGTGGGCGGCCGACGAGGCCGCGCGGCGGCGGGCGCCGCTGCTGGTGGCGAACGTCACCGGGCGCATGCCGTTCGAGCCCCGGGAGGCGGCGGAGCGGGCGCGGGAGCGGCATCCCGGGCTGGAGGTGAGTGCCGAGTCGCTGAGCGGGCGGACCGGGGAGGCGCTCGCGCGGCGGGCCGGGGACGCCTGCCTGCTGGTGGTGGGCAACCGCGGGCTCGGCGGGTTCACCGGGCTGCTGCTCGGCTCGACCGGCCTCTACCTCGCGGCGAACGCCCCCTGCCCGACCGTGATCGTGCGCGGCCGGTCCGGCGGGGACATGATCGTCGCCGGGGTCAGCGGCAAGCCGGGGCAGGACCACGTGCTGGAGTTCGCGTTCGAGGAGGCCATGCTGCGGCACGTGCGGCTGCGGGCCCTGCACGCGTGGTCCCAGCCGGCCTCCCGGGCGCCGGGCGACATGCTGCCACTGGTGTACGACGTGCAGGCCGTCGGCGAGGAGGAGCACCGCCTGCTCGCCGAGACCGTGGCGGGGCACCGCGAGCGCTTCCCCGACGTGGACGTGCAGGAGGTGACCGAGCACGGCCACCGCGGCCACCTCCTTGTCGAGGCGTCCCGCGCCGCCTGCCTCGTCGTGGTCGGCTCCCGCGGCCGGATGCGCCTCGGCTCGGCGACCCACGCCGTCCTCCACCACGCCGAGTGCCCGGTCGCCGTCGTCCCCCACCCCTGACCCGCACGGCCCGCATGGCCCACACGGCCCGCACGGCCCGTCGTACGGCTCACGCCCCGGCCGTCCCCGGCGTAAGCCGCGGCGGGCGCGCGAGCAGCGCCAGGCGCGCGGGTAGTGCCGGGCGCGGGCCGTACGGCGGGCGCGGGGCTACGACCAGCGGGAGCGGTCGGTGTACTCCGGGCCGAAGACCTCGTGCTCGACGCTCTCGGCGGCGGTCGGGCCCATGAGGCCGAGGGCCCCGTCGGCGAAGAGGGTCAGCCCGGTGACGTACGACGAGGCGGGCCCGGCGAGGAACCCGATCACGGCGGCCATCTCGCGCGCGTCGCCGGGGCGTCCCAGCGGGTAGCCGGGGCGGCTGCCCGGGCTCGGCGGTTCGTCCTCCTGGCCGGTCATGGGGGTGGCGATCTCGCCGGGGGCCACCGTGTTGACGGTGATGCCGAAACGCGCGAGCTCCAGCGCGAACACCCGCGACAGCATGCGCAGCCCGCCCTTGGCCGCGCAGTACGGGCCCGAGCCCAGCAGCGGGTACTCCTCGTGGACGCTGGTCACGTTGATCACGCGCCCTCCCCCGCCGCTCGCGATCATGCGGCGGGCGGCGCGCTGGGTGCACAGGAACGGCCCCTCCAGGTCCACGGCGATCACCTCGCGCCACCGGTCGTACCCGATCGACAGCAGCGGCTCCGACGTCCCGGTCCCGGCGTTGTTGACCAGCACCCCGAGCCCGCCCAGCTCGTCCGCCAGCTCGTCGACCACGGCCGACGCCGCCACCGGGTCGGTCAGGTCGTGCTTCCGCACCGCCGCGCGGCGGCCCTGGGCCTCCACCTTCCCCGCGGTGTCCCGCGCGCCGTCCTCGTCCCGGTGGTAGGTGACGCCCACGTCGAACCCCTGCTCGGCCAGCAGCACGGCCGCGGCCTCCCCGATCCCGGAGTCGGCCCCGGTGACGATCGCCACCCGGTCGTAGTCGGCCTTCGACATCGGCGCCCGCGTCATCCCGCCGCTCCCTTCGCGATCTTCTCGTCGGTCCGGTTGGGCGACCTACCCGGGGCGCGCCGGGTCAACCGGGCGTGCCACGATGTGGAGCGTGTCCATCCGCGAACTCGTGATCCTCGGCACCGCGAGCGCGGTGCCGACGCGGCACCGCAACCAGAACGGCTATCTGCTGCGCTGGGACGGGGAGGGTCTCCTGTTCGACCCGGGCGAGGGCACCCAGCGGCAGATGGCCCGCGCCGGGCTGAGCGCGCACGACGTGACCTTCCTCTGCGTCACCCACTTCCACGGCGACCACTGCCTCGGCGTGCCCGGCGTCGTCCAGCGCATCGCCCGCGACGGCGTCCGGCACGAGGTCCGCGCGGTCTTCCCGGCCGCCGGCGAGGAGTACTGGCGGCGGCTGCGGCACGCCTCCGCCTTCAAGGACACCGGCGTGATCACCGAGTGGCCGCTGTCGGGCGAGGAGGCGACCGTCCCGGCCGGGGAGCTCACGCTCACGGCCCGCCCCCTGTCCCACCCCGTCCCGTCGTACGGCTACCGCCTGGCCGAGCCGGACTCCCGGCGGATGATCCCGGCGGAGCTCGAACGCCTCGGGGTGCGCGGGCCGGAGATCGCGCGGCTGCAGCGCGAGGGGAGCGTGCGGGCCGGCGGCCGTACGGTCACGCTCGCGGAGGTCAGCGCGCCGAGGCCGGGGCAGAAGGCCGCGTTCATCATGGACACGCGGCTGTGCGACAACGTGTTCGCGCTGGCGGAGGGCGCGGACCTGCTGATCATCGAGTCCACGTTCCTGACGCCCGAGGCGGCGCTGGCCGAGGACTACGGGCACCTGACCGCCGCGCAGGCGGGGCGGGTGGCGGCGGAGGCCGGGGCGCGGACGCTCGTGCTGACGCACTTCTCCGAGCGGTACGGCGACGAGGACGAGCCCCGGTTCCTCGCCGAGGCGGCGGCGGCGTTCCAGGGGGAGATCGTCTTCGCCCGTGACCTGCTCCGGGTGCCGGTTCCGAAACGACGCCCCTGACCCGGTTCGTCCGTACCACCTCCGAGGTATCGCGTGTGGCGGGCGGGACACAATCCGCTAGTCGGATTCCCGGCGATGACCGTATTTGTGGGCTCTTAGCAGGCCAGGGGCTTTACCTCGCGCCGCTCATACTCCTGACGGAAGACACCTCCGGGAAAGGAGCACGACGGCATGGACGAATCCGACTTCGACCTCGACCTCCGCGCCGAGGCGGCCTCCGGGCTCGGCTGGGAGGCGCACGCCGGGACGCCGGGCGACCCGGCCGCCGCCGACTGGGCGGGCGTGCTCGCCGCCGAGCCGACCAACCACACCAACGGCAGCCCGTGCACGGCCACCTGCTGCGCCACGGGCATCCCCTGCACACTGGCGGACGGCGGCAGGACCGGCGGCGCCACGCACGGCCCGCGATGACCCCACCGGCGGGCGCGGTGGCGCGCGAGGCCGCGGGGGCGCTCGCGGACACCGGGACGCCGTTCCGGCCGGCCGGGTTCGTCCTGGCGCGGCTGTCCGCCGGGGACGCGCCGTCCGCACGACCGCCGGCGGGGCCCGGCGGGGAGCCGGAGTTCCTGCGGAGCCTCGCGGCGGACCCGGTGGCGCGCGAGGCGATCGCGGTGTCGAGCGAGTCCCTGGCGGCGGCGATCGACCGGGCCGGCGACCTCTCCCCGGCCCGGGCCGCCCGCGCCGCGCTCGCCGCCGCCCGCTACCTGTCCCGGATGACGTCGCGGGCGACGCCGTTCGGCCTGATGGCGGGCGTGGCCCCGGCCCGGTTCGGCCCGGGGGCCGGCTTCCGGGTCCGGGGCCGCCGCAAGCACGTCCGCCCCGACATGGCCTGGCTGACCGCGCTGGCCCGCCGCCTGGAGACCGGCGAGGACGTGCTCCCCCGGCTGCGGCTGCTCGCCAACGACCTGTGCTCGGTCCGGGGCGACCGCCTGGTCCTCCCGTACGTCCGCGACGACCCCGGCGGGCTGGACCGGGAGCACAGCCTCCGCCTCACCGCCCCGGCGCGCGCCGCGCTCGCCGCCGCCCGCGCCCCGATCCCGTACCCCGACCTGCTGGCCCGCCTGCGCGCCGAGTTCCCCCGCGCCGGCGGCGACCGCGTGCGGGGGCTGGTGGCCGAGCTGGTCCGCCACGAGTTCCTGCTCACCGACCTGCGGCCGCCGCCCTCCTCGCCCGACCCGCTCGGCCACGTCGCCGCCCGTCTCCCGCCCGCCGCGCCGGGGCGGGAGACGCGGGCGGCGCTGGAGGAGGTGGGCGGGCTGCTGGCCGGGTTCCGCGACGCCCCGCCGGGGGCCGGGCTTCGCGCGTGGCGGGCGGCGGTGCGCCGCATGCGCGAGCTGCAGCCGGGGGACCGCGTGATCCAGGTGGACCTGGGGCTGGACGCCGACATCGAGATCCCGCACGCGGTGGGGGCCGAGCTGGCGGCGGCCGTGGGCGCGGCGTGGCGGGCGGCTCCCCCGCCGGACGACCCGCTGGCGGCGTACCGCGCGGAGTTCGCCGACCGGTACGGCGAGGCGGGCCTCGTCCCGGTCCGCGACCTGCTCGACCCGCACCGCGGCCTCGGCCCGCCCGCGGGCTACCTGCGCCCGCCCGGCCACCGGGCCGCGCCCCCGCCGGCCCGGTCGCCCCGTGACGACGTGCTCCTGGAGGTCGCCCAGCGCGCCGCCCGCCGCGGCGACCGGGAGGTGGTCCTGGACGAGGAGCTGGCGGGCCGCCTCGCCCGCCCCGGCGGCGATCCCCCGCGCTACGTGGAGCCGGCCGCCCGGCTGCTCGCCGCCTCGACGGAAGCGCTCGCGCGGGGCGAGTTCCTGCTGGTCCTGACCGGCCCGGCGTTCACCAGGCCCGGCGCGATGTTCGGGCGCTTCCTCCACCTGGTCCCCGGGCCGGGCGACGACCTGGCGGCGCTGCTCGCGCGGCTGGCCGCGCCCGCCGAGCCCGTCCAGCTCCACGGGGCCCTGCCCCGCCCGCGCGACCTCAACGTGGCCCAGGTCCCCCGCCTCACCCCGCTCACCCTGAACCCCGGCGTCTTCCGCGAGGGGCCGGGCGCGCTCGGCCTCGACGACGTGCTCGCGGGCCTCGGCCCCGGCGGGTTCCGGCTGGTCTGCCGCCGCACCGGGCGCGAGCTCGCCCCGATGCCGGTCCACGCGCTCAACCCGGCGTTCAGCATGCCCAACGCCGTCCGCTTCCTGCTCGACGCGGGCGCGGGCCGTACCCCGTGGTGGCCGGTGTGGTCCTGGGGCGAGGCCGCGCGCCTGCCGTACCTCCCCCGGGTCCGGCGCGGCCGCACGGTCCTGTCCCCCGCCCGCTGGCGCGTTCCCGCCGGGCTGCCCGGCGACGCCGCCGCCTTCGCCCGGTGGCGCGCGGAGTGGGACGTGCCCGACGTGGTCCGCGCCGTCCACGGCGACCGCGACCTCCGCCTCGACCTCACCCGCCCCCTCGACCTCCGCCTCCTGCGCGCCGAGCTGCGCCGCCACCCGGGGACCCACCTCGCGGAGGACTTCTCCGGCGACACCTCCTGGAGCGGCCCGCACACCGCCGAGATCGTCATCCCCCTGGTCCCGGCCGCCGCCCGCCCGCCGGGCCCGCCCGCCGCCCCGCCGCGGGAGGAGCCCCGCGTCCCGGCGGCGCGCGGGGCGGTGACGGCGTATTCCCGGCGCGAGGCGCATCCGCCCGGGGGCGAGTGGCTGTACGTGAAGGCGCACGTCGCGCCGGGGCGGCAGCGGGAGGTGCTGGCGCGGTGGCTGCCGGGGCTGGTGGAGCGGGCCGAGCCGGTGTGCGACCGGTGGTTCTTCCTGCGGCACGCCGACGGCGCGGCGCACCTGCGGGTGCGGTTCCACGGCGATCCGGACGCCCTGGCCCGCAGGCTGCTGCCGGAGGTGCACAGGTGGGCGTCCGGGCTGGCCGGCGCCGGGCTGGCCGGGGACGTCGAGCTCGGGACGTACCGGCCGGAGATCACGCGGTACGGCGGGGCGGGCGCGATCGAGGCGGCGGAGCGCGCCTTCCAGGCCGACTCCCGGTCGGTGCTGGAGCAACTGGCGGCGCGCGAGGAGGCCCGGGGCGCGGGCCTGGCCGACGAGGCGCTGGCGGCGGCCAACCTGCTGGACCTGGCCGCGCGGCTGATGCCCGACGGGTGGCGGGAGTGGCTGTGCGCCGCCTACCCGAAGGACGAGCGGCACCACGCGGCCTACCGGCGCGACCGGGCCCTCGCGGACGCGCTGCCGGACCCCGCGCGCCTGCCCGGTGGCGACCTCCTGGCGGCGAGCTGGGAGCGGCGCGCGCCGCACGTGGAGGCGTACGGCCGGCTCGTCCGCGCGATCTCGCCCGGGGCGGCGGACACGGCCTTCACCGGGCTGCTGCACATGCACTGCAACCGGCTCCTGGGCACGAGCCGCGCGGCCGAGCGCGACGCCCTCGCGATCGCGCGCGGCGCCGTACAGGCCGGGCTGGGCAGGGAACGGCGCCCGGCCCGGTGAGCGGGGACACTCAGGCGCGGGCGGCGCGGGCCGTGGAGGAGGTCGCGCGGCGGCTGGCCGACCCCGCCCGGGTCGCCGCGCTCACGAACGCGGACGGCAACGCGATGTCGCCGCCCGGCGGGACGCGCTCTCCGTGGGGCGGGGTGGCGCTCTCGGACGGGTTCCCGGCGGTGGCGCTGCTCTTCGCCGAGCTGGGCGCCGAGGACCCCGCCTTCCGCCGGGTCGCGCACGCGCACCTGGCCGCGTGCCTGTCCGCGCCCGCGCCGCCGCCCGTCCCCGGGCTGTACGGCGGGCCCGCGTGCCTGGCGTTCGCCGCCCACGCCGCCGCGGCGGGCTCCGGCGCCTACCGCTCGCTGCTGGACCGCCTCGACGCGACCGTGGCCGCGCTCGCCGCGCGCCGGGTCGCGGCGGACCGGGAACGCCTCGCCGCGGGGCTGCCGATCGGGTCGTGGGCCGGGTACGACGTGGTGAGCGGCGCGTCGGGCTTCGGCCGGCTGCTGCTGGCGCGGCACGGGCACGCGCGGGACCCGGGGGTCCTGGGGGCGCTGGAGGACGCGCTCGGCCTGCTCGCCGCCGTGGCGACCGCCGGCGACGTGGAGGTGGGCGGCGTGCGCGTGCCCGCGTGGTGGGTGCGCGCGGGCGCCACCGGCCTGCCGGGAGAGGGCGCGGGCCATCTCAACCTCGGGCTGGCCCACGGGGTCGGCGGGCCGCTCGCGCTGCTGTCCCTGGCCTGGGCGGCGGGCGTGCGCGTCCCCCGTCACGAGGAGGCGGCCCACCGCGTCGTGCTCCTGCTGGAGACCTGGCTGCGGCACGACGCCGCCGGGCCGTACTGGCCCCACCGGCTCTCCCTGGCCCAGGTGGCCGGGCGGGCCCCGGCCCCGGCCCGGCTCCGCGACGTCTGGTGCTACGGCTCCCTCGGCCTGGCCCGGGCCCTCGACCTGGCCGGGGCCGCCTTCGGCCGCCCGGACTGGCGGGACCGCGCCCGCGAGGTCCTGCGCGCCGCCCTCGCCGCCGCGCCGGGGACTCCGGTCCACGACGCCGCCCTCTGCCACGGCTGGTCCGGGCCGCTGCGCGTGGCCGGGCTCATGTGCCCGGGGCCCGCCGCCGACGCCCTGGCCGCGCGGGTCCTGGACGCCTTCGAGCCGGCGGCGCCGTTCGCCTTCCGCTACCGCAACCCGGTGCTCGACCTGGGCGCGGACCGGCCGGGGTTCCTGGAGGGGGCGGCCGGGATCGCGCTGGCCCTGCTCGCCCACGCCACCGGCCGGCCGCCGCGGACCCCCTGGGACGCCGCCCTGCTCCTGTCGTGATCGCCGGTCACCGGTCCGGGCCGGCGTGGATCCGGGTGGTGGCGCCCGCCGCGGTGGTCCCGGACTCGACGTCGCCGCTCAGGGTCTGGATCAGCCAGAGGCCGCGGCCGCCCAGGCCGTCGAGGTCCGGGGGCAGGTAGCCGTCCGGGTGCGGAGGAGGCGGCGGGCCGGGCGCGACGACGTCGAAGACGACGTCCCCGGGGGCCGCCCACATGCGGATCATGCCCGGGGAGAGCGCGTGGACCAGGATGTTGGCGGCCAGTTCGTGGACGGCCAGGACGACCTCCTGCACGCGGGACGGGGCGAGGCCGGCCGCCGTGCCGTACTCCCGGACGCGGTGGCGCAGGGCGAGCAGGTCGCGGGGGTGGGCGAAACCGTGGACGACCGCCTCCGGCGGGGGCTCGGGGAGCTCGCGGGAGTCGCAGACGGCGAGGAGGCCGTGCGGCCCCAGGTAGTCGGGGCTGCGCGCCGGGCCGGACCCGCCGCTCAGGACCGGATGGGCGCGGCGGGCCGCGTTCACGGCCTCGGCGGGCGCGGCGGACAGGTCGTACGGGCACAGCGAGCGGACGCCGCGGTCGGCGCAGACGGCGTCGAGCACGGCCTCGTAGCGGATGGAGGCCGCGACCTGGGCGGGGGTCCGGCCGCACCAGGGCTGCTCGCCGAGGAGGCGCAGGTATCCGCTGCCCCGGGACTCGGCGGTGTCGGCGAGGGCGTGCACGGCGCGGAGTGTGCGCAGCGGCTGGGCGAACCAGCGGCCGGCGTCCGCGAAGGCGACCTTGCTCGCGCGCGGGCCGAGCCGCTCGCGGAACGCGGCGACGTTGCCGGGGCCGCTCACCGCGAACACGAGGTCGCGCTCCTCCACGCCGTCGCGCAGGAACGGCAGGGCCGCGTCGACCAGCTCCTCCCGGCAGGAGTAGAACTGGGCCTGGTGGTGCGCGGGCGACAGCCCGGTCGCGCGCGCGGTGTTCCGGTCGGCCATGGATCTCCCCACTTCTCCCTGATCCCGGCCGGAATGACGTCCCGGCCCCCGCCCGGACGGTGCCGGGCGGCGCCCTGACACGACGATGACTCCGGGGCGTGACGATTTCCATGACGGCGGGGATGCTTGGGGCTATCGCCCGGGGCAGCCTTCTACCCCTCCGGTCGGGGCCGTTCCCGCAGCCCATCCGTATCCGCGCGGGGACGGACAGGGACGGATGGGGGCGGACAGGGACGGAGGGGGACGGATGACCGTGCGGATGGGGCGAACGGGGGCGGCGCGGAGCGTCAGCCGCAGTGGCTCCAGCCGCTGACCCAGCGCGCCCCGGCGTGCTCGCCGCCCCAGATCACGCACCTGGCCTTGGCGGGCAGGCGCACGGGCCCGGCGTAGTAGGTGAAGCTGCCCTTGTCGCTGTCCGACGAACCGCCCTTGACCTGGAGGATCGAGGCCATCGCGACCTTGGCCCCGGCCACGTTCCTCCGCATCGTGATCACGCAGTTGTAGCCCTTGGCGGCGTTGTAGAGCAGGTAGACGGTCGCGCCGGAGCCGACCGCGTGGGAGTCCACGACCTTGTACCCGGACCCGCACACCCCCGCGGCGGTGTAGGGGTTCGGCTTGGGGGCGGGCGGCTTGGGCGAGGGGGGCTTCGGCGTGGGCGACGGCTTCGGCTGGGCCGTCGGCCTGGGCGCGGGCTCGTCCGGGGTCTCCTCCGGCGCCGGGTCCTCGTTCCCCGGCGGCGTGCCGGGGTCGGACGGCTCGCCCTTCTGGCCCGAGGGGTCCTCCCCCTCGGGGCGGGCGGTGGGCCGCCCGGGCTTCGCCGGGTCCTCGGCCGGCTTGTCCGCCGGGCTCGGGCCGGGGGTCACCCGCGTGCCCGCCGGGGGCGGCAGCACGACCTGCTCCTGGGCGGGCGGCGAGGACGCGTCGCCGGCGCGGTTCGCCGCCGCGCCCGTCGCGGCGGCCCCGAGCATGCCGCGTTCGTTGCCGCGCAGCTCGAAGGGGTCGGCCACGACCGCGACGCCGCCGCTCACCAGCAGGGCCGCCGCCGCGGCGCCCGCGCCGAGGAGCGCCGGCCGCCCGAGCCACCCGGGCCGCGCCGGACCGCGTTCCCGTCCGCGCCGCAGGCCGGCCCGCGTGACCTCCCGCGTCCCGCCGGCGTCCCCGGGCGCGGCTCCCGCCCCGCCCGCGCGACCCGCCACGGCTCCCGCCGCGCCGCCCAGGCCGGGCACGGCTCGCGCGCCGTTCCCCTGACCGGGTACGGCGTGCGCCGCGTCGCCCGGGCCGGGCACGGCCGCCGGGCCGGGCCGCGCGGTCTCGCCGGGACGGTTCGCGTCCGGCGTCCGCCCGCCGGGCGCGCCGGCGTGCGCGGGAGGCCCGGGGACCGGGTGGGTCGAGGTCTGACCTGGGCCGCCCCCGGGCGCGCCCGCGCCGTACGGCCGTACGGCGGGCTCGCCGGGGCCGCCCGCGGGGAGCGGGACCGGGGCGTCGGGCCGTCCGGGGTCGGCGCCGGGGCGCAGGTCGGCGAGCGGCTTGCCGAGCAGGTGGAGCAGCAGCGTCTCGGCGGTGGGCCGGGCGGCGGGGTCCTTGGCCAGGCACGCGGCGACGAGGTCGCGCAGCGGCCCGGTGAGGTCGCCCAGGTCGGGCTCCTCGTTCAGGACCCGGTTGAGCACGGCCGGGATGGACTGGTCGCCGAACGCGGCGCGGCCGGTGGCGGCGAACACCATGGTCACGCCCCACGCGAACACGTCCGCCGCCGGGCTCAGGTCGGCCCCGCCGAGCTGCTCGGGGGCCATGTACGCCGGGGTCCCGATGACCTGGCTGGTCGTCGCGGTCGCGCCCGCGTCCACGGCGCGGGCGATGCCGAAGTCGATCACCACGGGGCCGTCCGGCCCCATCAGCACGTTCGCGGGCTTGAAGTCGCGGTGGAGCACGCCCGCCCGGTGGATCGCCGCGAGCGCGGTGGCCGTGCTGATCGCCAGCCGGTCCAGCGCGGCCCCCCGGCGCGGCCCCTCGTTCCGGACGAGCCAGGCCAGCGAGGGCCCGGGGACGTACTCGCTGACCAGGTACGGACGATCGTCGTACACGTCGGTCCTGAGCACCTGGGCGGTGCAGAACCGGGCGACGCGGGTGGTGACGGAGACCTCGCGCAGGAACCGCGCGCGGGCCTCGGCGTCGGCGGCGACCCGGGCGTGCAGCAGCTTGATCGCCACCTCCCGCCCGTCCTCGCCACGGGCGAGGTAGACGACGCCCTGGCCGCCCTCGCCCAGCCGCGCGACGACCGTGTACGGCCCGATCTCCGCGGGATCCCCCGGACTGAGCGGCGGGCCGCTACCCACACGAACCTCCCCGTATCGGTTCTGGACTTCCCAAAAACTACCAATAGCCCTATCCGCCACGCACCCGGATGGCCGAACCCGGTCCGCCCGGTTCGCCGATCAGCGGCGTGACCACCAGTTCGAGGTGGCGAGGGTCTCGAATCCCTGGGACTCGTACAGCGGGCGGCCGGCGGTGGACGCGGCGAGGGTGACCGGGACCGGGGCGGCCAGGACGGTGTGCATGAGCGACCTCGCCACGCCCCTGGACCGGTGGGCGGGCAGGGTGGTGACCCAGTAGACGCCGGTCACGCCGTGGGCCGTGACCGTGAGGCAGGCCCCGGCGACCTCGCCCTCGCGGGTGATCAGGTAGGCGGCGAACTCCTCCCGGTCCAGGAGCTCCTTGGGCAGCATCTCGCCCGGCTCGTGGGGCTGGAAGCTCTCCAGCGGGAAGCCGTGGACGATCGTCCGCTCGGCGATCTCCAGTTGGGCGGGGTTCTCCACGCGGCCGACCTCCGGCGACGGCTCGGGGGCGGGGCCCGCCGGGCGCATCATGACGGGCAGTCCCCGCACCGCCAGGCCCAGGTGCGCCAGGTCGAGGCCGCCGAAGGGGTCCTCCACGGCCAGCCTGCCCTCGCGCCGCCGTACCAGGTCCTCGATCTCGGCCACCTCGTCCCGGGTGAGGGCGGGGGTCAGCACCAGGACGCGGAGCCCGGCGCGCGGGCCGCCCTCGGCGGCGAGGAAGCCGGGCCGGCGGACGACCCCGTGCCCGCGCGTCTCGGCGAGCGCCGTCCACATGGCGGCCGCGTTGAGGGTCGCGGCGCGGAGGGGTTCGAGGCCGGCCGGGGATGCGTCGATCGTCATGAAGGGGACCTTATGGGGCTTTCCTACCTGAGTGCGAGGTCCACTCCGCCGTGACACCCCCCGAGGCCGGGGAGCCGGTCAGCCGCTGACGGCGGAGCGGAGGCCCCGGACCGCCGACGCCAGCGGGGCGAGGCGGTCGTCCCCGGGGAGGTCGAGGTCGCGCAGGCGGCGCTCGTCGCGGACCGCGCCGGCCACGTCCTCCAGGAGCGCGGCCAGGCGGTCCACGTCGTCGCGGGACACCTCGCCCGCGCCGTGGCGCATGCGGGCGGCCGTGGGGGCGATCTCGTCGGCGACCTGCTGAAGGCTGACGATCGCCGGCCACCAGACGGTGACCCGGCCGCTCACGCGCCGGGGTTCGCTGAGGGCGCGCTGGAAGGACGCGCGCAGGTCCGACAGCGCCGTGTAGACGCGCTCCCGGTCCTCCCGGCGCCACCGCCGCGTGGACAGGGCCTGCCGGAGGTACTCCGCGGTCGCGTCCACCGCGTCGGCGAACCTCGGCGCGACCGGCGCCACCCACGCCGTCGGCCACGGCAGGTAGCCGACGCACAGGACGATCGCGCAGCCCAGCAGCGTGTCCAGCAGCCGCGCCTCGACCAGCGACCAGCCGCCGTGCGTGAGCAGGTCCACCAGCAGGATCACCAGCGGCGCCTGGAACGTCGAGAAGAGCCCCCAGTTCCGCTGCTGGCCGTACGGCAGGAGCGCGGCGAGCACCGCGACCGGCAGCAGGATCCACGGGCCGGGCGCGACGAACACGACCATCACGGCGGCGAGCACGACCCCGAGGATCGTGCCGAGCCCCCGCTGCAGCGCCCGGGCCAGCACGGACCCGAAGTCGGGCTTGAGCACGATGCCCACGGTGAGCATCACCCAGTACGACCGGTCCAGCGGCAGCAGCTCCGTGCAGACCGCCGCCACCGCCATGCACAGCGTGAGCCGGAGGGCGTACATCCGGGTGAACCGGCCGTAGCGCCACTCGTTCCACACCTCGTGGAACCGGTCGCGCAGGGTGGGCCGGGCCTGCCGCCAGGCGTCGTCGCCCCCCGGCCGGCCCTCCCCGCGCAGCACGCCGAGCGCCGACTCCAGCTCCTTGCCCAGGGCGCGGGTCGCCGGGGTGGACGGGCCCAGGCCGGGCGGCCCGGGCACCTCCCCGCGGCCCTCGATGGCCGCGGCCATCTGGTCCAGGACGTGGCCGAGCCGGGGGATCGGGTCGCGGTTCTCGTGCCGCCGCGACAGGATCGCGTCCTTGAGCGAGGTGGCGTGGTTGAGCAGCATCACCTCGCGGCTGCGGTGCCGGTCCGGCCCGGCGGCGGCCGAGCGCGCGGCCAGCACGGTGCCGTACGCGCTGTTCTGCGCCTCCCGGTAGGACTGCAGCGCGTGCTCGCGCCCGTCGTGCCCGGCGCGGGCGAGGGAGGCCAGCGTCCGGTACACCTGCGCCACGTCGCGTTTCTCCGGCGCGCGGGGATGGAACGGCCAGGCGGCCAGCGTCAGCAGCACGGCCCAGGTGAACCCGACGGCGTACATCGCGGGCGGGATCCACGCGGGCCCGGCGAGGGGCAGTCCGGTGCCCAGCACCAGGTAGATGATGAGCTGGAGCCCCGCGATGGACCCGATGCCGCCGACCCCGCCCAGGAGCGCCGCCACGATCGAGGCCAGCACGACCACCGCCAGCGAGGCCCAGCCGTGCCCGCGCACGAGCAGCCCCACGCAGAACCCGATGAGCCCGGCCAGGCCCGCCCAGAACCCCCGGATCACCCGCAGCCGGTACGGCCCGCCGCGGTCGGCCGCGATCGCCGCCAGCCCCCCGGTCGCGGCGAACATGCCCGCGACCGGCTGCCCGAGCGCCAGGCCGAGGGCGAGCGGCCCGGCGATCCCGAGGGCGGCGCGGAGCATCGCGACCTTGTCGGCCTTGACCGGTTTCGGCCGGACGACCTCCAGCAGCCACGACATGGATCCCCCGACGCCCCCGCGGTCACCCCTTCCCCGGAGGCTTCCTCAGGCGCACCCGGGTAAACCCGCACGCCCCTCCGCCTTCGAGTCCGCCTTCGAGTCCGCCTTCGAGTCCGCTTTCGCGCCTGGAGCACCCAAGGGGTTCCTGCGGATTTTGGGGTAGTGGTCCCGTATGTCTAATCACCGCAGAATCCTGATCGTGGGCGGCGGGCACGTCGGCCTGTACGCGGCGCTGCGGCTCCAGCGCAAGCTGCACGGCGAGATCCGGCGCGGCGAGGTCGCGCTGACCCTCATCGACCCGCAGTCGTACATGACCTACCAGCCGTTCCTCCCCGAGGCCGCGGCCGGGAACGTCGAGCCCCGGCACGTCGTGGTGCCGCTGCGCCGGGTGCTGCACCGCGTCCGCATCCTCAACGGCGCGGTGAACCGGATCGACCACGCCCGCCACCGCCTGCAGTACGAGTCGCCGGCGGGTGAGGAGAACGAGATCGGCTACGACGTCCTCGTCTACTGCCCCGGCTCGGTGACCAGGCTGTTCCCGATCCCGGGGCTGGCCGAGTGCGGCATCGGGTTCAAGAGCGTGGAGGAGGCGATCTCCCTGCGCAACCACGTCCTCGGGCAGCTCGACGTCGCCGACTCCACCCAGGACCCCGAGGCCCGCCGCCGCGCGCTGAACTTCGTCTTCGTCGGCGCGGGCTTCTCGGGCGTGGAGGCGCTGGCCGAGCTGGAGGACATGGCGCGCGACGCGTGCCGCTACTACCCCACCATCGAGCCGTCCGACATGCGCTGGACCCTCATCGAGGCCACCGACCGCATCCTGCCCGAGGTCGGGCCGGAGATGGGCCGGTGGGCGCTGGAACGGCTGCGCGAACGCGGCATCGACGTCCGCCTCAAGACCACCCTGAAGTCCGCCGAGAACAAGCACCTGGTGCTCAGCGACGGCACCGAGTTCGACGCCGACACGCTCGTGTGGACCGCCGGCGTCCGGCCGCACCCGCTCAACCAGGAGACGGACCTGCCGCTGGACGACAAGGGCCGGGTGAAGACCACGCCGTACCTGACCGTCGAGGGCCTGGACGACGCCTTCGCCGCGGGGGACACCGCCGCCGTGCCCGACCTGACCAAGCCGGGCGAGTTCACCGCGCCCAACGCGCAGCACGCCGTACGGCAGGCCCACCGCCTCGCCGACAACGTCGCCGCGCAGCTCCGCCGCCGGTCGATGCGCGTCTACCGGCACGCCTACGCGGGCTCGGTGGCCAGCCTGGGCCTGCACGACGGCGTCGCCAACGTCTACGGCCTCAAGGTCAAGGGCCTGCCCGCCTGGGTCATGCACCGGGGCTACCACCTCATGCGGGTCCCCTCCTTCAACCGCAAGACCCGCGTCGTCGCCGACTGGACCCTGCAGTTCTTCTTCCGCCGTGAGGCCGTCAGCCTGGGCGCCCTCCAGCACCCGCGCCGCGCCTTCGAGTACGCCGCCCACCCGCCGCGCAAGGAGCGGGGCCAGATCCCGCCGCAGGGCCAGCAGCCGCAGGACCAGACGTCGTCCCAGGGCCGGCAGCCGCAGGACCAGAAGGCCCAGGGGCAGAAGGCCCAGGACCAGAAGGCCCAGGGGCAGAAGGCCCAGGACCAGAAGGCCCAGGGGCAGAAGGCTCAGGATCAGCAGGCCGGGCGTCCCGCCGGGGTCAAGCGATGACCTGGGGCGAGCCGGAACCGTACGGCGGGCGCGGGCCGCGTCACCCGGAGCGATGCGGCACCTCGCGCGACCGCCGCACGGCGGCCGGGCACGGCCCCGGCGCGGCGGGCGCCCGCGACGACTCCTTCGCGGCCCGGCCCGCCAGGCCCGGCACGTCCCCGGACCGCCCCGCCCACTGCCGCACCGCGAGGATGGGCGCCCTCCGCCGCACGACCTGAACCGCCCGGGCGTACGGCACGAGCGGGCGGCCCCCAGGCGTACGGCACGAGCGGGCGGCCCCAGGCGTACGAGACGGGCGGGCCCTCCGGCGTACGGGGCGGGCCCAGCGGAGGCGTGGCGGACGGGCGGGCGCGCCGGGCGGCCCCGGGGACGGTCAGTGGGCGCGGGACCTGCCGACGAGGCGGGTGAGGTTGTCGGCGACGGCCTCGGGGACCTTGCGGCTCATGGACTGGGCCAGGGCGGCGCTCGCGGCGGTGAGGGCGAGGGGCCGCAGGCGGGCGACCAGGTCGGTGAACTCGGCGACGCCGCCCTCGTCGGTGAGGTTGCCGGGGGTGACCGTGGTGCGGCAGACGACGTCCACGAACAGGTCGGCGATCTCGTCGGCGTGGCGGCGCAGGCCCGCGGCCAGCTCCAGGACCTCCGGCAGCGGCATCCCGGCGCGCACGAGCTCCTGGCCGGCCTGGAGGAGGCGCGGGCTGGGGACGTTGTAGCCCTCGCCCTCGGGCTCCAGCAGGCCCAGCTCGACCGCGCGCGCGGCGGCGGCCGCGACGGCCTCGGGGGATTCGCCGCCCAGCGCCGCGCGCAGTTCGTCGGCCGTGATGTGGACGGGGTGCTCGTCGGACCAGGGCCGGCTGAGGACGTCCTCGAGGCCGAGCAGGTCGCCGAGGTCGCGCCCGGCCTCCCAGGCGGTCAGCATCTCCTTGATCTGGGCGAGGGCGTACCCCCGCTCCAGCATCCCCATGACCAGGCGCAGCCGCGCCAGGTGGGCGTCGCCGTAGACCGAGGCGCGGCCCCGCCGTCCAGCCGGGGGCAGCAGCCCGCGATCCTGATATACCCGGACATTTCGGACGTTCGTGCCCGCAGCCCTGGCCAGTTCGTCAATGGTGTAATCCCGCATCAGTCGCCAGCGTAGCTCTCCGGCATGATGAGATCATGGACCGCACGCTCATCAGCTCGATCGCCCACGGCGACCACCCCATCGCCGCGCCCGTCAGCGAGGACAACCTCGACCGCCTGCTCCTGCGCTGCGAGCTGCCCGAGCACGCCCGCGTCCTCGACCTGGGCTGCGGGCAGGGCGCGTGGTCCCTCCAGGCCCTCGACCTGTACCCCGCCGCCCGCGCCGACTGCGTGGACGTCTCAGAGCCCGCGCTGGAGACCCTGGAGGCCGCCGCGGCCGAGCTGGGCTTCGCCGACCGCGTGCTCACCCACCGCGTCCCCGCCGCCGACTTCCCCGTCGGCTCGCCGTACGACCTGGTCATGAGCGTGGGCGCGACGCACGCGTTCGGCGGGCTGGCCGCGACCCTCGCGGGGATGCGCCCGCACGTGGCCCGGGACGGCGTGGCGATCATCGGCGACGGGTTCTGGGAGCGGCCCCCCACCCCGGAGGCGCTCGCGGCGCTGGGGGCGGAGCCGGGCGACTTCCCCGACCTCGCCGGCGTGGTGGCGATCGCCGAGGAGGCGGGCTGGGCGCCCGTTTACGGACACGTGAGCGACCGCGCCGAGTGGGACGACTACGAGTGGTCGTGGACCGGCACGCTGACCCGCTGGGCGCTCGACAACCCCGGCCCGGAGGCCGACGAGGCGCTGGCCGCGGCACGGCGCCACCGCGCGGAATGGCTCCGGGGCTATCGGGATGTCCTCGGGTTCGTGTGCCTCGTCCTGCGGAAATCCTGACGCGGCCGCGGTCCCGCGCGATCATCGGTTTGGGCCCTCCGTATTCGGCAACGGAGCAGACCTAGGGGGTACGCGAGCCGGCGACCGCAGGGCAGGCGGCGGGGGGACGAGCCGCCGGCGTATCGAGTGCGGAGGCGAGCGCGCCATGAGCAGGAGGATGGCCGAGATGGAGATCAGGTTGGCGCTGAGCCTGCCGCGTGACGCGAGCAGCGTGCCACTGACCCGCCAGGTCCTCGACAGCGCCCTGGAGGCACTGGGGGTGACCGGCGAGACGCGCGGCGACGTGCGCCTGGTCCTCACGGAGGCCTGTGCGAACGTGGTGCAGCACGCGGGGGCGGGCGACCAGTACGAGGTGACCGTCGCCGTGCGCGAGGGGTGCTGCGCGATGGAGGTCATGGACCAGGGCCGGGGGTTCGACGAGTCGGCGCTGGAGCGTGAGATCCCCGAGGGGGAGGTCCCCGAGCACGGCCGCGGGCTGTCGATCATCAAGGCGCTGTCGGAGAACGTGAAGCTCAGCAGCTACCGCAAGAACGGCTCCAAGGTCCACTTCGAGGTCCCCCTGAAGTGGAAGGAGGACGCGCCCGGGCGCCGGCTGGCCACCGGATCCCGGTCCGGCTGACGCGCTTCCCCCGGCCGCCTGCGGGTAGGGGCCCGCGCGGGGGGAGATCATGCCTGACGCAGCATCCAAGACCACATCGGACCTCATCGTCGAACGCCTGCTGGAGTGGGGCGTGGACACCTGCTTCGGCATCTGCGGCGACACGGTGAACGGCTTCTTCGAGGCCCTGCGCACCCATCCGGAGATGCGGTTCGTCCACGTGCGGCACGAGGAGTACGCCGCGCTCGCCGCCGTCGGCTACGCCAAGTTCACCGGCAGGCCCGCCGCCTGCGTGGCCGCCTCGGGCCCCGGGGCGCTGCACCTGATGAACGGCCTGATGGACGGCCGCGTCGACCAGGCGCCGGTCATCGCGATCACCGGCATGGCGTACCACGACCTGGTCGGCACCCACTTCCTGCAGGACGTGGACAACGCCCGCGTGCTGGACCCGGCGTGCGCCTTCAGCGAGCGGGTCATGGGCCCGGCGCACGCGGTGTCCGTCACCGACCGCGCCGTGCGCGCCGCCCTGTACCAGCGCTCGCCCGTCCACCTGACGATCCCGATCGACGTGCAGTCCTGGACGTGCGAGCAGGACACCGTGTCGGAGAAGAACGTGCCGGGCCACACCTCCACGGCCCGGCAGCTCCACGTGCAGGTCCCGCCGGAGGCCGAGCTGCGCCACGCGGCCGACCTGCTGAACTCCTGCGAGCGGGTGGCCGTCATCGCCGGGGCCGGGGCGCGGTTCGGCGCGGGCCCGCTGGTCGAGGAGATCGCCCAGGCGCTCGGCGCGCCGATCGCCAAGGCCGGGCTGGGCAAGGACGCCGTCCCCGACGACCACCCGCTGTGCGTGGGCGGCTTCGGCTTCATCGGCGGGCGCGCGGCCCACTGGGCCTTCGAGAACTGCGACGGCCTGCTCATCGTCGGCAGCTCCTCCCCTTTCTACGACTTCTGGCCGGAGCCGGGGCAGGCGCGGGCGGTGCAGATCGACGACCGGGGCGACCGGATCGGGCTGCGGTACCCCGTGGAGGTGGGGCTGTGCGGCGACGCCCGGGCCACGCTCCAGGGGCTGCTGCCGCTGATCGCGCCGCGCGAGGACCGGTCGTTCGCCGACCAGGCGCGGCAGGTGTTCGCCGACTGGTGGGGGCTCCAGCGCAAGCGCGCCGCCGAGCCGGGAGCGCCGATGAAGCCGCAGGCGGTGACGTGCGCGCTGAGCGAGGTGCTGCCCGACCGCGCGATCCTCACCACCGACGCCGGCACCACCACCTCCTGGGCCTCGCGCGTCCTGCTGCGGCGCGGCATGGAGTTCTCCTTCTCCGGCACCCTGTGCACGATGGGCTCCGCCGTGCCGTACGCCGTGGGGGCGCAGGTCGCGCACCCGGACCGGCCGGTGGTCGCGGTGGTGGGCGACGGGGCGCTGGCGATGTGCATGGGCGAGCTGGCCACGATCGCGCAGCACGGCCTGCCGATCACGGTGGTCGTGATGCGCAACGACACGCTCGGCCTGGAGATCTGGGAGCAGAACGCCTATCTGGGCAACCCGCAGTACGGCTGCGCGCTGTCGCCGGTGGACTTCGCGGCCGTCGCCGGCGCGTGCGGCCTGGCGGCGTACTCCGCGCAGGACCCGGGGGAGGTCCGCGAGGTGCTGGAGCACGCGCTCGCGTTCGACGGGCCGGCGCTCGTGGAGTGCGTCGTGGACCCGTACGAGCCTCCGTACGGGGAGACGGTCAAGCCGTCCCAGGTCGCCAAGGTCCTCAAGGCGTACGCCAGGGGGGAGCCGGACCGGGAGGAGATGGCGGCGAACTTCCTCGCGCCCGGCAGGCCCGAGCTGTCGCCGGGTGTCGCGCAGCACGCGAACGAGTTCTCAAAGTACCTTTGACCAGGGGGAACGCCTCGCACGGGGGCGGGGAAGGACACACAGGCACATGACACAGAACAGCGTCCAGAACGATGACTTCGTGATCGACGTCACCCGGATCCGGGACCAGGTCCGGCAGAAGATGGCGGACGGGCCGGTGACGCCGACCTTCGGGCACGACCCGGAGAAGATCATCGAGGTGCTCAACGACGTGATCGCGACCGAGGTGGTGTGCTGGCTGCGGTACACCCGGCACGCGATCTCGTGCAAGGGCATCGACCGCGCCCAGGTGGCGGACGAGTTCACCGAGCACGCCAAGGAGGAGCTCGACCACGCCCTGCGCGCGGCCGAGCGGGTCAGCCAGCTCGGGGGCGAGCCGGACTTCGACCCGGCCAAGCTGGTGCAGCGCTCTCACACGGACTACCAGGTGTCCAAGGACCAGGACCTCAAGGCGATGCTGGAGTCCAACCTGTGGGCCGAGCGCATCGTGATCTCCACGTACCAGGAGATCATCCGGTGGCTGGGAGAGGGCGACCCCACGACGCGCCGCCTCATGGAGTCCATCCTCGAAGAGGAGGAGGAGCACGCCGACGACCTCACCGACCTCCTCGGCGTCTGACCTCAGCGGTGAGGGCGGATCCGGAGGGGTCCGCCCTCACCGGGCGGTGGGGCTCACTCGCGGTCCGCCCTCACGGGGCCGTCGGGCTCACTCGCGGTCCGCCCTTACCGCGCGGGGGGCTCACTCGCCCGCGTGGAGGTCGATGGCGCAGCACTTGGGGCCGCCGCCGGCCATCCGCTGCTCGTCCAGATCGACCGCGATCGGCGTGATGCCGTGCCGTTCGAGCTGGTCGGGCAGGTCCTCGGCGGTGTCGTGGATGAGCGCGTGCCGCTCGTCGCAGATCGCGTTCAGCGCCAGCGACTCCGCGTCCGCGTCGCCCACGATGATCGCGTCGGGGTAGAGCCGTTCCAGCGTGCGGCGGCTCGCCTCGTCGAGGGCCGGCGGGTAGTACGCGATCAGCTCGGCGGTCAGCGGCAGCACGACCAGGTCCAGGTGGTAGAACCGCTCCTGGGTGAGCCGCAGCGGGACCACCTCGCGGTCGAACAGAGCCCGCGCCTCGTCGTGCGCCGCGGGGTCGGTCCGGAAGCCCCACCCGGCCAGGATGCGGTCGCCGACGAGGCGGAAGTCGCCCTGTCCCTCGTTGACGTGGCGCGCCGTCACGATGTGGCGGTAGCCCTGCTCCTCGAACCAGGCGTGGTGCCACCGCGCCTCGCCCGCCCGCTCCCGGCTGTGCGGGCGGGCGATGAGCACCCGGTCCCCGATGGCGAACGCCCCGTTGGCGGTGAACACCATCTGGGTGAGCCCGGGCCGGGGCGGCAGCTCGCTGACCGTGTGCCCCAGCGCGAGCACGTGGTCCCGCAGCCGGTCCCACTCGTCGATCGCGCCCTCCAGGTCAAGCCGCGCGTCCGGCGGCTTCCACGGATTGGACGGATCGAGCTCGAAGTACGTGGGCCGGCACATCAGGTAGTGGCGGCTCGCCGTCTCCATGACGCCCCCCGATGAACCGCGCTCAGCGGCGTTTGTCCTTGCCCATCGCCTCGCGGATCATGTCGCGCACCCGGTCCGCCACGGCCAGCGGGGGCCCGGCTAGCATGTTCTTGGCGGCGCTCTCCGCGCCCGGGTGCGGATGGGTCGGGGCCATCGCCTCCGCGCTCTTGAACGCCGAGGCGAGCGCCCGGCGCTGCGCGTCGTCGAACTCGGTGCGCAGCCGTTCGAACTCGTAGCGCTCCTCGGCGCGGGCGTGGGTCTCGACCGCGATGCGCAGCTCGTTCAGCGTCTCCAGGAATCCGGCGTCGTTCGGGTCCATCTGGTCGAGCCGTTTGAGGACCTGCTTGGCCTCGTGCTCCTCGTGCAGGCGGTCCTCCACGATGCCCTCGCCGCCCGGGAGCTTCCGCTTCGCGAGGGGGTGGACGATCTCCTCCTCGGCGGTCTCGTGGACGGCGAGCAGCCGTACGAGCTTGTCGAACGCCTCGCGGCGCTCGTCGCCGGAGGTGGCTTCGACCTGCGCGAACAGGTCGCGGATCTGGCCGTGCTGGGCGAAGAGCAGGTCCACGATGTCGATCGGGCCGGTTTCGGCGGGCTTCGTAGTCATGGCAGCGCCTCTACCCGCGAGCCCCTGCCGGAAACGGCGGGGGGAAGGTGGGGCGGGGATGTGGAGAGTGCCGATCGCTGGGTAGAGCACCCCGCGCGGTTCGTCAGGGACGGAGTTCCCTGCCGCGACATTCGCCGAGACGAGGAAGAGCAAAGTGACCTTCAACCCACTCGAACAGCGCGGCATCCCTCTGGACAAGCAGCTCCGGAACTGGCGTGAGCTGGACGTGGAGCCCGTGGACCCGGACAAGGCCGACCCGTACACCAAGTGCCGCATCATCGCGATGAACGGCATCGAGGTCGAGGCGTCGCTGTTCAGCCACAACTTCGCCCGCCACTGCCCGGACATGGACGTCAAGCGGCAGCTCGCCCGCATCCGGAACCTGGAGCAGCAGCAGCAGAAGGTGGTCAACTGGCTGCTGCCCGGCCAGTCGTCGGTGCTGGAGACCACGATCTCCTACGAGCAGGTCGCCGTGGACCTGACCTGCTGGGTCGCGCGCATGGAGCCCGACCCGTACCTCAAGCAGGCCTACGAGTTCGGCGTGCTGGAGGACTTCGACCACCTGTACCGGTACGCCAACCTGTACGAGATCATCGAGCACCGCAAGGCCGAGAAGATCGTGGACAACCTCACCGAGGTCATGCCCGGCCGCCCGACGATCGTGCAGCACCGCGACCCGGTGGACAACGTGCGCGACCCGTACGACAAGAACAAGACCGCGCCGCTGTCGAAGCTGCACGCCCTGACGATCATGGCGGCGGAGCAGCAGACCATGAACTTCTACATGAACACCGGCCCCACGTACATGGAGCCGATCGCGCGGCAGCTCTACCAGGAGATCGCGCTCATCGAGGAGGAGCACGTCACCCACTACGAGTCGCTGGTGGACCCCGGCGAGACGTGGTGGGAGCAGCTCGTCAACCACGAGTACAACGAGTGCTACCTGTACTACTCGTTCATGGAGACCGAGAGCGACCCGCGGATCAAGCAGATCTGGGAGCTCCACCTGAACATGGAGCTGGAGCACCTGCACGCCGCGATCGAGCTGTTCAAGCGGCACGACGGGCGCGACCCGGCCGAGATCCTGGCGCCCGCGATGCCCAAGCCGGTCACGTTCGAGCCGAACAAGGGCTACATCCGCGAGCTGCTCGCCACCCAGATCGACCTGACCACCCTGGGCGCCGGGTACGTCAGGGAGGCGCACGAGCGCTTCCAGCGGTACCAGGAGGGCATCAACGACAACGTCAAGCCGGCCACCGAGCGGATCATCGACATGAACCGCGAGAAGAACGGCCACGAGTACCGCCTGGAGACCGACGGCCCCCACCCGGTCGAACGGCTCCGCGACCCGCAGCACGCCTGATGGCCTGACCTGCGGTTAAGCGGATCTTCGGAGGGTACGCGGGCAGCCATGACCCAGTTCGGCTTCACCGCCCTGTGCGAGCAGACGCCGCCCAAGCAGCTCGTGTCCGACCTGGTCGGAGCCGAGGCGGCCGGCTTCGACTTCTCCGTCATCTCCGACCACTACTTCCCGTGGCTGGAGGAGCAGGGGCACGCGGCGTACGCGTGGTCGGTGCTCGGGGCGGCGGCGCACGCGACGGAGCGGCTGCCGCTGATGACCTTTGTGACCTGCCCGACCTTCCGGTACCACCCGGCGGTGGTGGCGCAGAAGGCCGCGACGGTGGGCGTGCTCTCCGACGGCCGTTTCACGCTGGGCCTGGGCTCGGGCGAGAACCTCAACGAGCACATCATCGGGCGGGGCTGGCCGACGGCCCGGGTCCGCCACAAGATGCTCCGCGAGGCCATCGAGATCATCCGGGCGCTGTTCTCCGGTGACTACGTGGACTACGAGGGCGAGTTCTTCGACGTGGACTCCGCCCGGATCTACGACCGGCCGGACACGCCCGTCCCGATCGCCGTGGCCGCCTCCGGCGCCGAGTCGGGGGCGATCGCGGCCGACCTGGGCGACGCGCTGATCGCGACCGAGCCCAAGGCCGAGATCGTGCGCGCCTTCGAGTACGACGGCGGGACGCCCAAGCCCAAGTACGGCCAGATCCCGGTCTACTACGACACGGACGCCCGGCGGGCCGAGGAGCACGCCGGGCGGCTGTGGCGGTTCGGGGTCGCAGGCTGGAAGGTCATGTCCGAGCTGCCCGCGCCGGTCAACTTCGCCGCCCATTCGAGCTTCGTACGGCCCGGCGACGTGGCCAAGTCGGTGCCGTGCGGGCCCGAGCTGGAGGTCTACCTCGACGCCGTCCGCAAGTACGTCGAGGCCGGGTTCACCCACATCGCGCTCTGCCAGATCGGGGCGGACCGGCAGGCCGACTTCCTCGACTGGGCGCGGCGCGAGCTGCTGCCCGCGCTAAGGAGCCTGTGATGCGAGCTATCACCGTCAAGCCCGGCACGGCGAACTCGCTGGCCGTCTCCGAGGTGGAGGACCCGTCCCCGGCGTCCGGCGAACTGCTGGTGCGGGGGATCGCGCTGGGCGTGTGCGGCACCGACCGGGAGATCAACTCCGGGGAGTACGGCTGGGCGCCCGAGGGCAGGGACCGGCTGATCCTCGGCCACGAGTCGCTGGGCCGGGTGCTCCAGGCCCCGCCCGGCAGCGGATTCGCCGAGGGCGACCTCGTCGTCGGCGTGGTCCGGCGCCCCGACCCGGTGCCCTGCCCCGCCTGCGCGCACGGCGAGTTCGACATGTGCCGCAACGGCGAGTACACCGAGCGCGGCATCAAGCAGGTGGACGGGTACGGCAGCGAGAAATGGGTGGTCGAGGCGGACTACGCCGTCAAGCTCGATCCCGGGCTCGCCCACGTCGGCGTGCTCATGGAGCCCACCACGGTCGTCTCCAAGGCCTGGGACCAGATCGAGCGCATCGGGCGGCGCGCCTGGTGGGAGCCGAAGACCTGCCTCGTGACCGGCGCGGGCCCCATCGGCCTGCTCGCCGCGCTCCTGGCCCGCCAGCGCGACCTCACGGTCCACGTCCTCGACCAGGTGACCGAGGGCGTCAAGCCCGAGCTGGTGCGGGATCTCGGCGCCACCTACCACACCGGCTCCATCGCGGACGCGGTCGGCGACTGCAAGCCCGACGTCATCGTGGAGTGCACGGGCGTGGGGCAGCTCGTCTTCGACGCCATGGAGAACAGCGGCGTCGCCGCCATCGTCTGCCTGACCGGCGTCTCCGCGGCGGGCCGCCGGCTCACCGTGGACGCCGGCCTGATCAACCGCGACATCGTCCTGGAGAACGACGTCGTCTTCGGCACCGTGAACGCCAACCTCGGCCACTACCGCATGGCCGCCCAGGCCCTCGCCCAAGCCGACCAGCGCTGGCTCGAACGCCTCATCACCCGCACCGTCCCCCTCACCAACGCCGAGGAGGCCTTCACCCCCGCCCCCGACGACGTCAAGGTCGTCATCGACCTCACTCGCTGAACCCCGGCCCCGGCCACGCCGAGGAGAGACGTCCTGCCCCCGGCGTACGGCGGGAGCGGGGCGCGCGCGGCGCGTCCGGGTCCCGGGAGGGGTCAGAGGGTGGTGGAGAGGGTGGTGATGAGGCGGTCCACGTCGGAGGTGGAGGTGTGGAGGTGGGGGGAGACGCGGAGGACGGAGCCGCGGGCGGCGGTGATCACGCCGGCGGACGCCAGGGCGGTGGCGACGCGGGGGGCGGAGCCCGGGGGGAGGTCCACGCCGAGGAAGTGGGGGCCACGGGCGGCGGCGGGGAGGGTGGGCAGGCCCAGGGCGGCGAGGCGGGAGGCGATCTCGGCGGTCCGGCCGGCCAGGGTCGCGGCGACGCGCGGGACGGTCCACTCGCGCAGGCGGCGGACCGCGGCCAGCGCCATCGGGACCAGGTGGAGGCTGCTGCGCTGGCCCATGTCGAAGCGGCGGGCGCCGGGGAGGTACTCGTCGCGGTACTCCATCAGGGTGGCGAAGTCGTCCGAGCCCGCGCGGGAGATCCAGTTCTCCTCCAGCGGCTCCCCGTGGTGGTGCCGGGCGTCGAGGTAGAGGAAGGCGAGGCTGAAGGGGCCGAGCAGCCACTTGTACCCCACCGCGACGACCGCGTCGGGCCGCAGCGCGGACACGTCGAGCGGCATCGCGCCGAGGGACTGGCTGGCGTCGATCACGAACGCGGCCCCGGCGGCGCGGGCGGCCTTCTCCACCCCGGCCAGGTCGATCAGCTCCGCGTTCGTCCAGTGCACGTTGGGCACCGACACCACGGCGGCCCGGTCCCCGATCGCGCGCACGATCGCGGACGTCCACCCCTCCCCCGGCTCCGGCTCGGCGACCACCAGCTCCGCCCCGGTGCGGCGGGCGAACCGCCGCCAGGTGTGGTGGTTGGAGGGGTACTCCCGCGCGGGCACGACCACCCGGTCCCCCGGCCGCGCCGTCAGGTTCCGCGCGAGCGAGGCGAGCCCGTAACTGGTCGCCGGGACCAGCGCGACGTGCTCCGCGTCGCTCCCGAGCAGCCGCCCGACCTCCGCGCGCAGCGCCTCGCCGTCCCCGAACCAGTCCGCGTCCGAGATCGTCCACGGCCGCGACCGCCGCGCGAGCGCCCGCTCCCCCGCCTCCCGCACCTCGTGCAGCATCGGTGACATCGCGGCCGTGTTGAAGTAGGCGACCTCGTCGTCCACCTCGAACGCGTGCCGCAGATCGGGCAGCTTCGTCCAGGTTCGCCCCATGTCCCGACGATAACCCGGCGGTCCCCGCCGCGCCGGTAGCCGATCTCAGCCGCCGAGGAGCGCGGCGAGCCCGGCGCAGGTCAGCGCGACCATGGCGGCGGCGACGGGGATCTGGTCCCGTACGGCTCGCGCGGGCGGATACGTGCGCAGCGCGAGGTCGTGCGAGGCGGCGGTGGCGGCGATGTGGCCGAGGACGATCGCGTTGATCTGGACCGCCGCGACCAGGGCCGGGGAGAGCAGGCGGTAGTCCACCCGGTTCCCGGACAGGCCCAGCAGGTCGAGGCCGGTGCCGAAGGGGTCCGACGCGAGGATCACCGTCATCTGGCCCTCCAGCAGGAAGAACGAGAAGTAGTGGGCGACGGTGTACCCCAGCGCGATCGGCAGCAGGGTCGCCGAGAACCTGGCCGCCCGCCCCCGCGCCGCCGCCAGGTACAGCGCGGCCACGAACGCGACGCAGCCGAGCAGCCCCAGGGTGCCGGCCGCCACGTCGCGCGGGTCCACGGTCTCCCGCCAGAAGGCGGTGCGGGTCAGCCCGTCGAACCCGGTCGAGCCGATGAGCACGCAGGCCAGGGCCGTCTGCCCGGCGACCGCGCGCCCGTCGGCGAGGGCGGCCAGCGGGCTCCGCAGGATCAGCGTCCCGTCCGGCCGCCTCCCGATCGGGCACATCCGCGCCAGCAGCGTGGAGTACGCCTCGAACCCGTCCCCCCGCGCGAACCACGCCGGGCCGTACACCCGCGCGAACGCCAGGTTGACCGACGCGTACCCCAGGATCAGGGCCCCGACCAGCCGGGGGTCGGCCCGCCCCGGCGCGACCAGCTCCAGCCACACGAACCCGGTCAGCCAGGCCGCCGCCGGCCAGTACCCCAGCCGCGCCGGGTACTCCCGGCAGGCCGCCCCACGCCGGGCGATCGCGGCGTGCAGGACCCGCAGCGGGTTGACGGCCCGCCACACCGGCCCGAGCAGCACGCTCGCGGGCGCCAGCCCCACCCAGAAGGTCACGTACAGCGCCCACGGCGCCAGGTTCTGCTCGGTACGGCGGGGCCCCGCGAACGCCACGGCCACCACGAGCGCGCACGCCGCGAGCACGACGGCCCGGGCGCCCCGCCGTACGGCGGGCGACCCGGCCGCGCGCGCCAGGGCGTCCGGCAGGGGACGGCCGCGGCCGGGATCGAGCCGGGGCCGCCGCCAGACCACGCCGAGCAGGAGGAACGACGCGAGCACGGCCAGCCCGCCGCCGGCGATCGCGTGCAGCGCGTCCAGCGGCAGGTCGCTCCGCCCGCCGAGCCCGTGCGCGAGGACACCTCCGGCGTCTCCGGCGGCCTGCCCGGGCACGACGGGCACGACGGGCACGACGGGTACATAGGACACGGCGGGCCCGGAGGACACGGCGGAAGCCCCGGACGACGCGGCCACGCAGGACACGGCGGCCACTCAGCCCACCTGGAGCTGGAAGAGCTGGACCCCCGCGTCGTGCAGCTCGGCCTCGAACACCCCGGGCACGTCCGCGACCAGCCGGATCGTGCCGGGCTCCCCCACCTCCAGCCGCATCGACCGGTCGTACCCGTGCAGGTGGAACTCGTCCGCGCGGTCGCTGGTGACCCGGATCTCCACGGTCGCGCCCGCGCCCACCTTCACCCGGCGGGAGGGCGGCGTCACGCGCCCCCCGGCGTACGACACCTCGACGCGCTCGACGTCTCCCGGGGCCGCGGGGGTCTCGGCGGCCGGTCTCCCCGTGCCGCACGCGCCGAGGACCACGAGCAGCACCCCTGCGATGAGGACGCGGAGGGCCACGGATACTCTCCTTTACATCGGGCAATGTCACATTCGAGGATGTCACATTAGATGTCGCACATGTGGAGCGTGCCGTGACCCCCCTTCCGACCCCCTTGGCCCACTTCCTCCCCACCGCCGACCAGGCGGGCGCGCTCATCGGGCTCGATCGGCTCGGCGGGTTCGATGGGCTCGACTCGCTCGACTCGCTCGACTCGTTCGGCGGGCTCGGCGGGCTCGCCGCGCCGGTGAAGCCCGCCGGGGGAGCCGCCCTCGACCAGGTGCTCATCGCCAGCGGCGCGGCGGCCGCGCTGACGGCGGTGCTCCTCGTGTTCGGCTGGGGGCACCGCACCGGGCGGATCACCCTGCTGACCAGGCTGGCCGACTGGGCGGCGAAGGGCCCGGGGCGCGGACTGCCGGGCTGGGCGGCCCTGCCGTCGCTGGTGGCGATCGTGTCGCTGATCACCGCGCTGCTCGGGATGTACTGGGACATCTCCCTGCACATCTCGCAGGGACGCGATGAGGGGCCGCTGGCCAACATCGCGCACTATCCCATCCTGATCGGGCTCTTCGGGATCTTCACGGCGGGCGCGCTCGCCGTGGTGCTCCCGAAGGGCGAACGGCCCGGCGGCGCCGCCGTACGGATCACGCGGGACTGGTACTCCCCGGCCGGGGGCGTGCTGCTCGCCGGGGCGGGTTTCTACGCGCTGCTCGGGTTCCCGCTGGACGACGTGTGGCACCGGATCTTCGGCCAGGACGTGACCCTGTGGGGGCCGACGCACCTGATGCTGATCGGCGGCGCGGGCCTGTCGCTGGTGGCGATGGCCGTGCTCGAACGCGAGGGGCGGCTGGTCCGCGACGGCGCCGGCGGCACGGGCGCCGGGCCCGTCCTGCGGTACGTCCGGCGCGGCATGATCATGGGCGGGCTGCTGATCGGGCTGTCGGTGTTCCAGGCCGAGTGGGACTTCGGCGTGCCGCAGTTCCGGATGGCGCACCAGCCGATGCTGATCGCGCTGGCCGCCGGATGCGCGCTGGTGGCGGCCCGGCTGTGGACGGGCCGCGGCGGGGCGCTGTTCGCGGTCGGGTTCTACGTCCTCGTGCGCGGCGGCGTGGCGGTCGCGGTCGGGCCGGTGATCGGGGAGCTGTTCCCGGTGATCCCGCTGTACCTCGCCGAGGCCGTGCTCGTGGAGCTGGCCGCGATCGCGCTCGCCCGGCGGCCCCTCCTGCTGGGCGTCGCCGGAGGGCTGCTCGTCGGCACGCTCGGGTTCGCGGCCGAGTACGCCTGGACCCAGGTCGCGTTCCGGCTCCCCTGGACTCCCGGCATGGTCCCCGAGGGCCTGCTCATGGCCGCCGGGGGCGGGCTGGCCGGGGGCGTGCTGGGCGCGCTGCTGGTGCTCGGCCTGACCGGCCGGCTCCCCCGCCCCGCCGTCGCGCGGAGCCTGTTCGCCGGGGCCCTGGCGCTCGTGGCCGTGCTGGTGGGCAACGGCCTGCTCACCACGGTCCCCACCGGCGTCCGGGCCGAGCTGGCGCTGGCCGCCACCGCGTCCGGCGGCCGCACCGGCTCCCCGGGCACCGCCCAGGCCACCGTACGGCTGACGCCGCCCGTGGACGGCCCGACCTGGCTGACGGTCACCGCCTGGCAGGGCGGCGGCCTCCACGTGGACCACCTGGTGCGGACCGGCGAGGGGACCTACCGCACCACCGAGCCCATGCCGCTCACCGGCACCTGGAAGACCCTGATCCGCCTGCACGACGGCCGTAAGATGGTCGGCATCCCGATCTACCTCCCCCGCGACGAGGCCATCGGCGCCGACGAGGTCCCGGCGGCCCCCGCGATGACCCGCGAAGGACAGCCGGAGCAACGCATCCTCCAGCGCGAACTCAACCCGAACGTCCCCACCTGGACCTGGGCCGCCGCCAGCGCCGTGGTCCTGGCCTGCACCCTGGCCCTGATCCTCACCCTCGCCTGGGGCGTGTCCCGCCTCTCCCGAACCCACCCCAAGGGCCCCCGATGACCCTGGCCACCCACCCCCTGATAGCCGCAGTCCCCTTCTTCATCCCCACCTTCGTGGTGGTAGCCGTGGTAGCCCTAATAGCCTGGCGAGACCGCCACCCCAAAGACTGACACCAAAACAAACCACCCCAACCCGGAGCCGTCCCCCTACAAGCCACCTGCACCCTGGCCCGGAAAACGTCGGCCCGAAAGAAACCACCTCACCCTTCCCTCGTGATCATGCAATTCCGCGCCGTTCGAGGAACCACCCGAGGTGTTGGGGACCAGAAGAACAAGGTGCGGAATTGCATGATCACGAGCGAGTAAGCGAGACAGAGCCCGGCACTCAGGCCGACACCACCCGCGCAATCCCGAAAAGCCCACCAAGGTCCCGCCCACCACAGCGCAAGCCGATCAGGTAAGCGCAGAGATAAATCCCGTCACCAGACCCGGCTCAAGCCGTACAGCAAGCCCAAGCCGCACGACAAGCGGAGCCGCAAGGCAAGCCCAAGCCGTACGGCAAGCACAAGCCGCGCAGCAGGCGCAAGCGGCGGGGCAAGCCCAAGCCGTACGACGAGCACAAGCCGCGGACGACAAAACCCAAGCCGCTCAACAAGCACAAGCGCAAGCCGTACGGCAAGCCCCAAGACAAGCGGGGCCGCAAGACAAGCGGAGTCACAAGGCAAGCGCAAGCCGTACGACAAGCCCAAGTCGCGCAGCAGGCGCAAGCCCTACGATAAGCCCAGCCGCTCAAACGATCGAAGCCGCACGACAAGCCCAGCCCTACGGCAAGCGCAAGCCACAGGCCGCAGGGCGCAGGCGGCAATCCCAGCCCTCACAACAAGCGCCGGCCACACGACAGGCGCCACCCCTGCAACAAGCCCAAGCCCAAGCCGCACAACAAAGCGAGAGTCCAAAAAAGCCCCGTCACGAAATCAAGCGCGACCATCAAGAACCTCAGACCCGATTACGCCGAAGCCCCAAATAAAGCCCCGCCCCCAGCAACCCCCACCCCAAGAACCGCATCCCCAGCGCCGGCAGTTCCCCCGCCAGCGCCGCCGGCCCCTCCGCGGCCTCCCGAGTCAACGACAGCAGCGGCGGCGCCACCGCCCCCAGCGGGGTCAGTTCCAGCACGACCAGCCCCAGCACGATCACGATGAGCACCAGCGTGCCCGCCGCCGGCGCCGGGAAGATGACACGGCCGGCGAGCGCGCCGGCCACCGTGCCCGTGAGCGCCGCGAGCAGATGGAAGACCAGCGCCAGCCAGAACGCGGCCCCGCCGGGCGTGTGCGTGAACCCGATCCCCAGCGGCGCCACCAGCGCGACCAGGGCCAGGGCCGCGTTGAACGCGTAGGCGGCCAGCAGGCCCGCCACGGCCGACCGCACCACCCCGCCCGCGGCCATCGCCGACAGTTCCCGCTGCCCGTCCGGCTCGTTGTCCAGGAGCAGTTTGGCCGACCAGGCGCACACCGGGACGAGGAACGCCGCCGCGGTGCCGTACGCGCCGAGGATCGCCGCCTGCACCCCGTCCGGGGTCAGCCGCGGGTTCCCGTCCGGCGTGCCCCCGGAGTACAGCAGGCCGAGCACGAGCACCAGCGCGAGCAGCGCGAGGACGACCCGGGTGGACCGGACGAACCCGGACAGGTGGAATCGGGTGAGAGCGATCATGCGAGGGTTCTCCGGGTGAGGATCTCGTGGCCGTCGGCGGCCAGGGTCGCGGCGAGGGCGTCGGCGCGGTCCGCCGACACCTTCACCTCCAGCACCGCGTGGCGGGGGTCCGCCGGCTCCTCCGGCGGCAGCGCGGCCACCTTCCCCCCGGCGACCCGCCAGCGCACCACCCCGGGCAGCGCGCGGAACTCACCCTGGTGGTCGATCACGGCCACCCGGGTCCCCGCCGCGGCGAGTTCGGCGGCGATCGCCGGGACGCGGTCGCGCGCCTCGGGGTCCAGCCCGGCGACCGGCTCGTCCAGGAGCAGCAGTTCCGGGCGGCCGAGGAGGGCCTGCGTCAGGCCGACCTTGTGCGCCGAGCCCTTCGACAGGGCGGGCAGCCGGGTCTCCAGCAGGTGCGCGTAATCCAGCCGCTCGGCCCACTCCCCGATCTCGGCGGCCGGGACCCGGCGGGCGCGGCACTGGTGCTCCAGGTACCCGCGCACCGTGAACGGCTGCTCGGCCGGGAACCGCTCCGGGGCGTACCCCACGCGGGCGGGACGCCCCGACACCTCGCCCCTGACCGGCCGCAACAGCCCCGCGACGAGCCGGAGAAGGGTGGACTTGCCCGTTCCGTTCACTCCGGTGACCTCGGCCACGGTCCCCGGCTCCAGGGTCAGGTCGACCCCGTCGAGCACCCAGTCGCCGCCCCGGGCGTACCGAAATGACACGTTCGTCAGGCGCATCGTGCCAATTTAGTGCAGTCACAAAGGGCGGGTTGCGGCGCGAGCGCCCGAAGATCGGCCGCGTCCCGTATGTTGGCGATGAAGACAGGGTTTCGGGCCTCCCCCCACACGTTTGGCCCCTGGGGAATCGGGCACGGGACCGGGCAATCCCCCGAGGTCCCGGAAACTTCGGGGCGATCGGGATAATGGGAGGCCTCACCCATGCGGCTACGGCTCGATCATCGTGTCGAAGACGATCACACGGTGGTGGGGATAGCCGGTGAGATAGACGTGTTCACCGCCCCCCGCCTGCGGGAGTACCTCACCGATCTCATCATGTCGGGCGGCGCGCACCTCGTGCTCGACATGGCCGAGGTCGCCTTCCTCGACTCCGCGGGGCTCGGCGTGCTCATCGGCACGCTGCGCCGGCTCCAGGTCCACGACGGCACCCTCGCCGTGATCAACGCCAACCATCACGTGCTGAAGGTCTTCCGGACCACCCGCCTCGACCGCGTGATCGAGGTCTCCGGCGACGCCGACGCGGGCGACTGACGTCCCCGCGCCCCGCCGCGCCCGCACGACGCCGTACGGCTCGCGCATGCGACGCCGTACGGCTCGGGCGTGCGCGCCCCAGCCCCATGGCTGGGCAAGCGACGCCGTACGGCTGGGGCGTGCGACGCCGTATGACTCGGGCATGCGACGCCGTACGGCTTGGGCGTGCGACGCCGTACGGCTCGGGCGGCGACGCCGTGCGGCGGGCGGGTGCGGGCCGGAATCGGCGTTGTGCCACCATGGACCTCCGCTTTTTGGAGAAACGGGGGCAAAGGTGGACGGCAGCGCTCTGCTCGGCATCACGGCGGTCTCGCTCGGGATGGCGCTCACGCCGGGCCCGAACATGATCTACCTGATCTCGCGTTCGATCGCCCAGGGGCCCCGGGCCGGGCTGGTCTCCCTCGGCGGCACGGCGGTGGGCTTCGTCGTCTACCTCGCGGCGACCTGCCTGGGCCTGACCGCGATCTTCGCGCTGGTCCCCGCGGCGTACACCGCCATCAAGCTGGCCGGCGCCGCCTACCTCCTGTGGATGGCGTGGCGGACGCTCCGCCCCGGCGGCGTGTCGATCTTCGACCCGAAGCCGCTCCCGCCGGTCTCCTCGCCGCGCCTGTTCACGATGGGCCTGGTCACGAACCTTCTCAACCCCAAGGTCGCGATCCTCTACGTGTCCCTCCTCCCCCAGTTCATCGACCCGGCAGGTGACGTCCTCGGGCAGAGCCTCGCCCTCGGCGCGGCCCAGATCTCCTGCAGCATGGTCGTCAACACCGCCGCCATCCTCGCCGCGGGCTCCCTCAGCGCGTTCCTCGCCCGCCGTCCCCTCTGGCTCCGCGCCCAGCGTTACGTGATGGGCACGGTCCTGGGCGCCCTGGCCGTCCACCTGGCCACCGACCGCTCCCGGGCCGCCCTCCCCACCCCCTCCTGACCCGCCGCGCAGAGCGCCGCCGCGCCCCCGCATCCCCCGCGCCCCCGCATCCCCCCGCGCCGATCTCGCGATCGCGCGCCACCGCCGACACCGCCCGAGGTCTCGGGAAGTACCGGAGCGGGGGCGGGATCGCGAGATCGAGGCGACGCCTCCGGCACGTCAGCCCACAGGCGCCTTCGCCCGCCCGCCTGCCCCGCGAACGCGCGCCAGGCGTACCGCGGGCTCGGGCCGTACCGCGGGCTCGGGCCGTACGGCGGGCGGCGCGGGGGGCTCGGGGGCGCGCCGGCGTGGGATGGGCGGGGTGGCGAGGGCGGTCAGCTCGGCCAGGGCGTCCGCCAGGTGGGCGGCCAGGGTGGACACGTCGGAGACGTTCTCCGGGCAGGCCGTGACGCCCAGGCAGAGGCGGCCGTCGTAGGAGAAGGCGGTGATGTTGACGCCGCCGGTCGCGTCGCTGACCACGGAGACGGGGTAGAAGGCGCGCACGCGGGCGCCCGCGACGTAGAGGGGGAACGCGGGCCCCGGAACGTTGGAGATGACCAGATTGACCGGAGCGCCGACGCGGCGGCTCAGGGCGAGCGCGGCGCGGGAGGCGGGGGCGGCCAGCGGGGGCGGGACGGCGGCGACCAGGTCCTCCAGCCACGTCGCGGGGGCGTCGGCGAAGCGGCGCTTGGCCCGCGCGAGCGTGTCGCGGCACCGCTCGTACCGCGCCAGCGGGTCGGCCACCTGGGTGGGGAGCGCGGCGAAGAGGGCCGAGACCTGGTTCGCCCGGCCGTCGTCCGCGGCGTCGCGGCGGCGCACCGACACGGGCACGGCGGCGACGAGCGGCCCGTCCGGCAGCGCGTCCAGGTCCGCCAGCCAGCGGCGCAGCGCCGTCGCGCACAGCGCCATCACCACGTCGTTGACGCTGCCCCCGAGCCGGTCCTTCACCGCCTTCACCTCGGCCAGCGGGAGCGAGGTCCAGGCGAACCGCCGCCGCGCGCTCACCGGCCCGTTGAACGGCGTCCGCGGCGCGGGCGGCAGCTCCGGGGCCGGGGCCGAACCGGGCGCCGGCCGTACGGCGCGGGCCAGGAGACCGGCGCCGGGCAGCCGGGACACGATCGGGATGCCGTCGAGGTGCGGCAGCGCCGACGCGGCGGCGCGGAGCGCGCGCACCGGCTGGGCCACGGCGCCGGCCAGCCCGTTGACGGCGATCGTCAGCGGGCCCGGCGGCCGCTCGGGGGCCCGGGGCGGCTCCGGCTCGACCTCGCGCGGCTCGGGGCCGAGGTCGAGCAGGGCGGCCAGGACGCCCGCGCCGCCGACCCCGTCCACGGCGGCGTGGTGGACCTTGGCGTAGAGCGCGACCCGGCCGCCGCGCAGCCCGTGGATCAGGTGCAGCTCCCACAGCGGGCGGTCCCGGTCCAGGGGGCGTTCGTGCAGCGCGGCCACCAGGTCGGCCAGCTCCCGGTCGCCGCCGGGGGGCGTGAGGGCCAGCTCGTGGACGTGCCGTTCGGGGCGGAAGGCGGGGTCCTCGATCCAGTACGGGCGGTCCAGGTCGAACGGCACCCGCACCAGCCTGCGGCGCATGAGCGGCGCGAGGTGGGCGCGCCGCCGTACGAGGGCCACCAGGTCGGCGCCGGCCAGGCCGCGCGGAGGGGGGTCGAGGACGGCCAGCCCGGCGACGTGCGCGTGGACGCTCCCGGTCTCCACATTGAGGAACAGCGCGTCCAGTGGAGCGATCCGGCGCATCTTGACCCCTTTCGTTGACCGTTTTTGACGTGAAGGCTCCATTGTGCGGGAAAAGCGTGGCGGGGGTGTTGCCGTCATGTAAACGAATCGCTCCGGCAAATCCGTCTTCACGGCATATGTCGTGGCACCTCGCAGGAACGGCGAGCGGGGGGCCGAGCCGCCGAATCCGCGAAAGCCCTGGTGAACCCCGGAAATCGCGGGTAGGCACTCGCACGTCGGCGATCATTCGGGGGGTGTCGGGGGTTGGAGACGGCCGTGCTCGTCGGGGTCATCGCCCTCGCGCTCGCGTTCAACTTCACCAACGGGTTCCACGACGCCGCCGACGCGATCGCCACCGCCGTCGGCACGCGCGCCCTCACCCCGCGCGCGGCGCTGCTGATCGGCGCGGTGATGAACCTGGTCGGCTCGTTCCTCGGCGAGGGCGTGGCGCGGACGATCGGCTCGGGGATCATCCGCGCCCCCGACGGGCTGGATGGGCTCAAGGTCGCCCTCGCCTCGCTGCTCGGCGCGATCGTGTGGAACCTGGTGACCTGGTGGTTCGGGCTGCCGTCGTCGTCCTCGCACGCCCTCATCGGCGGCATGGTCGGCGCGGCGCTGGCGGCCGGGAGCCACGTGTTCTGGTCCGGGGTCGTGGTCAAGGTCGTGATCCCGATGGTCCTGTCGCCCCTCGCGGGCGGGCTGCTCGGGGCGGGCGTGATGATCGCCATCCTGTGGATCTTCCGGCGGTCCAATGTGCGGCGCATGAACCACGGCTTCCGCCGCGCGCAGCGCTACTCGGCCGCCGCCGTCGCGATGGGGCACGGCCTGCAGGACGCGCAGAAGACGATGGGCATCATCGTGCTGGCCCTGGTCACGACCGGGCACCAGGACGACTTCGACATCCCGGTCTGGGTCGTGTTCACGAGCGCGGCGGCGTTGTCGCTGGGGACGTACTCCGGCGGGTGGCGCATCATGCGCACGCTCGGGCGCGGGATCGTGCCGCTCAACCCGCCCATGGGGTTCGCGGCGGAGGTCACCACGGCCGGGGTGCTGTACGTCACGTCGTTCCTGTGGCACGCGCCCGTCTCCACCACGCACACGATCACCGCGGCGATCGCCGGCGTGGGCGCGATCGAGCGCCCGGCCGCGCTGCGCTGGATCGCCGCCTGGCACATCGTCATGGCGTGGGTGCTGACGCTCCCGATGTCCGCGGCCGCGGGCGCCCTGGCGTACGAGCTCATCCGGCTGCTGCCCTGATCACGCGCCGATCGCACCGTGATCCCGAGTGTCGGGATCTCCGTTTTCGGGCATCTGATGCCGGAGCACCCGGCTCAGGGAGGACGTGATGAAGGCAGTCGTGTGGCAGGGCCCACGCAAAGTCGTCGTGTCCGAGGTCCCCGACCCGCGCGTCGAATTCCCCACCGACGCCGTCATCCGGGTCACCGGCACCGGCATCTGCGGCTCCGACCTGCACCTGTACGACCACGGCGCGACCATGGCGATGAAACCCGGCGACGTGCTCGGCCACGAGGCGATGGGCGTGGTCGAGGAGGTCGGCAAGGAGGTCCGGCACATCCGCCCCGGGGACACGGTCGTCGTCCCGTTCAACATCTCGTGCGGCCACTGCTACATGTGCGACATGCAGCTCTACTCGCAGTGCGAGACCACCCAGAACCTCGGCGGGCGCAAGGGCGGCTCCCTGTTCGGCTACACCCACCTGTACGGCGGCGTCGCGGGCGGCCAGGCGGAGTACCTCCGCGTCCCCCAGGCCCACTTCGGCCCGATCAAGGTGGATCCGGCGATCCCCGCGAACGCCTCGCTGCTGCTCTCCGACGTCCTGCCGACGGCGTGGCAGGCCGTCGAGTACGCCGCCGTCCCCAAGGGCGGCAGCGTCGTGGTGTACGGCCTCGGGCCCGTCGGCCAGATGTGCTGCCGCATCGCCCTGCACCTGGGCGCGGGCCGCGTGATCGGGATCGACCGCGTGCCCGACCGGCTCGCCACCGCCGCGGTCCACGGCGCGGAGACGATCGACTACTCCAAGGCCGGCGACGTCGTCCAGGCCGTCCGTGAGATCACCGCCGGCCGCGGCGCCGACTCGGCCATCGACGCGGTGGGCATGGACGCCGACGGCTCCTTCGCCGACCGCCTCTTCCAGACCCTCAAGATCCAGCCGGACCGCATGGCCGCACTCCACCAGGCCCTCGGCTCGGTGCGGCGCGGCGGCACCGTCTCCGTCGTCGGCGTCTACGCCGCCTGGATGCCCAACTTCCCGGTGGGCGACCTCTTCGACAAGCAGATCACCCTCCGCTGGGGCCAGGCCAACGTCCGTGCCTGGACCGACCGCCTCATCGACGTCCTGCGAGACAACGACCCGCTCAGGGCCGCCGACCTGGTGACCACCGAGATGCCCCTCTCCGAGGCCCCCGAAGCCTACGAGCACTTCCGCGACAAAGCCCCCGGCTACCAGAAGATCGTCCTCCACCCCTAGGGGCTGGAGGCGGCTTCTATCTCACGCGCCAGGGCCAGGAGCTCGCCCGCGCCGAAGTCCGCTCGCCCGCGCTCCTCGGGATCCGCCCTCAGAAGCACGATGGACGCGGCCAGGGAGCCCCGCAGGTCCGGTGGGAGGTGGCCGCCGGTGGACAGGACCGCTTCGGCGCACGCCCTCAGGACGTTCACGGCTTCGGCGGGGGCGGCGATGAAGGTGGGACGGCGGCGCCGGCGCTGCCAGAGGCGGCGGTGCCAGAAGAGGACGCCGTGCGGCGCGGCCTCCTGGCGCAAGCCGTACCAGTGGGCGGAGGCGCCGGGGGCGGGGCTCGCGGGGGACCTGCGGCCGCGGCGCTTGGCCCCGGCGCGTTCCCCCGCGTACGCCCGCAGGTCGGCCAGCCACAGGTCGCGGCTCTCCTCCAGTACGGCTATGGCGCGCAACAGGGCCGCCTCGTCGGTCTCTAACGGGCCGCACCGGGACCTGAGGAAGCTCAGCGTCCCGTGGAAGCCGATCGGGCGATAGAGCCCCACACACTGGCGGAGCGCGCGGACACGCCGGCGGTGCGGGCGGGCCGGATCGCGGACCTGGCGGGCATACCCACGGAAACCCATCGGCCGATCACCATGGCCCGGGCGGGAGGGGGCGGAACACGAGGAGAGCGTATGCCGTGTCAGCGGTTTCGCCCGAGGGGTGTTGTGGGGCTGGGGGTTTGGGTGGATGGTGGGGGTCAGGGGGCTTTGGGCGATATGGCGGGGGGTGGGTGGAGAGGAGATGGTCATGGGGTGGTTCGGGCGACGGTCGGCCAGGGGTTGGGCGCGCGGGGCCGCGGTGGGGGTGGCCGCGGCTTTGGGGGTCGTGGGCGGGGTGCCCTCGGCGCAGGCGGCGGCCACGATCACGCGGTACAGCGGGAACCACTGCGCGACGGCGCGGTTCGACTACACCTACTCGCCGGACGGGAGCGGGAGCTACCACATCGCGTTCCGGGGACGGCTGACCTGGGACACGAGCCGGGCCACCTGCGGGCCGTTCCGCGATCCGTACGCCGGGATGCTGCAGTGGTCGGGGTACTACAACCTGGAGTACTTCGGCTGGGAGGCCGCGCCCAGCGGGTCCATGTACTCCAGCAACCCCCACACCATCAACTGGTCCGGGGACGGGTTCCGCGACGTGCGCTTCCGGGTCTGCAACTGGAACGTCCGGACCGGCTACGTCGGCACCTGCGGCTCGTGGTGACCCCGCCGGCCACCGCCCGCCGCGCCTGACGGCCCCGGCGCGACCTCCGGCGGACGGAGGGCGGGCCCGGGCGCGCCGCGGGATCGTCCTCGCCTGCTCTGGACGACGGAGGGGACCCGGGAGGGTGCCGCCTGACGGCGGAGGCCCCGGGACGGCTTGGAGGGCGGACGCGCGGGCGGCCCGACCTGACGGTGATGTGCGTGACGCGACGCCCTGCGGCGGGAGGCGGTGCGGATCCCCGGATCGCGGCACGGGCGGGCGACGAGCGCGGCGGGTCATGCGGACCGCGAGGGGCGTGCGGACCGCGAGGGCGTGCGGCGGGGTGGGTCAGTCGGCGCGGCGGAGGCGCTTGAGCTCGGAGCGGCGGCGCTTGGAGTCCAGGCGGCGTTCGACGGCGCGGCGGCTGGGCTTGGTGGGGCGGCGCTTCTTCGGGGGCGGGGCGATGGCGTCGCGGACGAGGGCGGCGAGGCGTGTCTCGGCGGCCTCGCGGTTGCGGAGCTGGGAGCGGAACTCCGACGCGGCGATCGTGAGCACGCCGTCCACGAGCCGCTTGGACAGGCGCTCCAGGGCGCGCTCGCGCTGCGCGGGCGAGAGCGCGGCCGAGGAGGCCAGGTCCCAGCTCAGCTCCGCGCGGCTGTCGGCGGTGTTGACCGACTGGCCGCCCGGCCCGGACGAGCGCGAGAAACGCCAGTTCAGCTCGGACGCCGGGATGGCGACCGAGGACGTGACGCGGATCTCCCTCACAGGTAGAACCCCGTCGCCTGGGAGCCGGATCCGGACCCGGACCCCGACGCGCGGGACGCCGCGCGGCCGGAGCGCAGCGCGATCAGCTCCGCCAGCGTCGCGCCCTCCGGGGGCACGTCGGCGGCGACGTCGCCCAGCCAGGCGACGGCCTCGGCGCGCGGCAGCGGGCCCACCTCGATCTGGGCGAGGCATCGGCCCGGCCGTACGACCGCCGGGTGCAGGCGGGTCAGGTCCTCGTTCGTGGTGATCGCGACGAGCACGTCGCGGCCCTGGCCGAGGAGGCCGTCGGTGAGGTTGAGCAGGCGCGACAGGGCCTGACCCGTGGACGCCTTGGCGTCCCCGCGGATCAGCTCGTCGCAGTCCTCCAGGATGAGCAGGCGCCTGCGGCGCCGGTCCTCGTCCTCGTCCTCGTCCTCGTCTCCGATGGCCACCTCCATGAGGTACCCCGGATCGCCGAACAGACGCTCGGGATCGAGCACGCAGTCGGCCTGGCACCACGCCCGCCACTCGCGGGCGAGCGTGCGCAGGGCGGTGGTCTTGCCGGTGCCGGGCGGGCCGTGCAGGAGCAGCAGCCGCCCGTCCGCCGTGGCCGGGTCCAGGCTCATGAGCTCGTCGAAGGCGGCGGCGACCGGCCGGGCGTAGTTGGCGCGGATCTCGGCCCAGGTCGAGCCGGTGATCGCGCGTTCGGACCGCCGCGCGCAGCGCCCGTCGTGGTGCCAGAACCCCATCTCGACCCGCTCCTCGGCGGGCTCGATCGGGTCCGCGGCGTCCTTCGTGGCCTGCTCGATCACGAGCCGGCCGAGTTCCTCGGTGGCGGCGGTGACCTCCAGGTGGGCGTCGCCGCCCTTCCAGCGCACGGACTGCAGGGTCCAGCCGTCGCCGCAGGCCAGCCGCATCTCCCGCTCGGGCGAGCGGACCACGCGCAGCACCCGCCCGTTGGACGGCATCAGCGGGGCGTCGCGGCGGGCCCGGTCCACCTTCGCCTTGTACGCCCAGGGCTGGCGCCCCGACGCGAACTCGGTGAGCAGGAGCAGGTCCACCACGTCGAACAGGGAGTCGGAGGAGTCGAGCTTGAATCCACGAGGAAGGGGGGCCGCGGGCTCCTCCTCCCCCGGCGCCTCGGCGGCAACGAACATGCCTTCGATCATGGGCCCTGACACCCCCCGGGGTCCACGTGTTTTCCGGCCCGACCACCTCCGCCCGGGCCGGCGCGCGCACCGGGGCGCGCGACCACCCAGGCCGTACGGCATCGGGCGCCCGCGCCCGTACGGCCCGGCACCCGCACGGCCCGGCGCCCGCGCCGTACGGCCCGCTGTCCACGCCGTACGATCCGGCGTCCGCGCCGTACGGCGGGCGGCGGGGGTCACTCGCCGAGGAGCAGCGACTTCAGGGCCGTGACCAGCTCCAGCAGCGTGTTCACCGGGGCGACGCGCTCGGCGAGGGAGTCAAGCGCGGCCCGGACGCGGCCCTTGTCGGCGTCCGGCCGCCGCGTCTCGGCGAGCAGTTCCCCGGCCTCCCGCCGGGCGGCCTCGGGGTCGGGCAGGCGGTCGGCGTACGCCTCGATCAGTTCGATGAGGCGCGCCACCTCGGCGGCGCCCCGGCCGCCGCCGACGTTGTGGACCGCGTGCGCGCCGGGGCCGATCGCGGTGGCGCCGAAGAAGTTGCCGCCGCTCACGTGGACGCCGGCGTCGTCGGGGTGCTCGCGCATCGCCGTGCCTCTCCTAGGAGGGGGTGCGGATGGTGGTGGCGGTGGCCTGGGCGGCCGCGCCGACGGCGGTGGGCCCGTGGAACGTGCCGCCGGTGATCAGGGTGCCGGCCTGGATGATGCCCGCCGCCTGCTGGCGGTAGGCCGCGGTGTCCACGTTGTGCCGTTCGAGGTAGTCGAGCACGGCCTCGGTCAGCCGCTCCTCGATGAGCCGGGTGTACTTGAACGAGTCCAGCCGCTGCATGTAGGTCCACGGCTCCCGCTCGGCCCCGAGCTCCCGCACGCTCACCCGCGCGCCGTAGTCGAACAGGACGTACTTCGCGGGGTTCTTGTACCGGACGTTCCGCAGCGCGAGGAGCACGCCGTGGCGGATCAGCCGGTACGGCGCGCCGAGGATGTCGCGGAAGATCGACAGGCGCAGGCTGCGGAGGGCCTCCACGCCCATCCAGAACGGCGTGAGCGAGGGCAGCAGGTCCACGACATGGTACTCGTCGCGCACCGGCGGGAGCACGGTCACCACGAACTGGGTGTAGAGCATGCGGCCCTCGACGGCCAGGTGGATGAACGCCGAGACCAGGATCTCCTGGTCGGCGCCGGGGGCGAGCGGCGCGCCGGTCTCGTCGTAGATCGGCGGCATCTCCGCGCCGACGGTGACGCGCTGGTAGTAGCGGACGCCGCCCTGGGGCTGGCGGATCAGCGCGCGGATCGCGGCCGGGGAGGCGTTGGTGACCGGGAGCAGTCCCTCCCGGTTGACGAGCGGGTGGATCGGGCCCTCGCCGCCCGACTCGCGCCCGCGCATCCGGGTCGTCGGCCAGTCCACCTGGTTGAACCGCCCGGCGGCCACGACGTGGTCGGACGGGTGCAGCCGCTCGATCCGCTCGGCCGGGTGCGCCACCTCGTCGCGCATCTGGCTCAGCCGCGTGCGCACGAAGTCGTGCAGGTCCAGCGGGTCCAGCCGGATCTCGGGCCGGGGCTCGCGGGCGTCCCGTGCGCCGGAGGACCCGTCGCGGGCGCGGTCCAGCTCGACCGCGATCGACCAGGCGCGCTGGACGTTCCCCGCGCCGATGAAGGGATTCTCGTTGGAGTAGAGGGTGACGTTGCCCCACTGGGCCGTCTCGACGTACTCCAGCCGGTCGGCGTCCGGCCCGGTCGCCTCGGGCACCGTCGCGTTCCCGCCCGGGGCCAGCGACCCGGCCAGCACGCGGTACACCACGACCCGGTACCCCACGACGACGCCCGCCGCGGCGAGCAGCATCAGCAGCGAGAAGATCCAGGCCGAGGCGAACCCCGGTGAGTCGAAGTCGCCCGGCGAGCCGAAGGGGTCGGACGCCGTCGCGATCAGCGTCGCCACGAGCGGCACCACGAGGTACAGCGCCAGGAGCACCATGCCGCCGATCGCCAGCGCCGTCAGCATCGGCCGCAGCGCGGGCCGCGCGCGCTGGACGGCCGTGGCCAGGATCGCCAGCGGCGCCATGAGCACCATCGTCGTGACCGCGAGGACCGGCTCGACGACGACCGCGATCACCAGCGCCAGGAAGATCAGCAGGTCGCGCACCACCAGCCGGCCGCGCGCGTTGAGGCAGTGCCGGGCGACGACGCCGACGTCCACCCCGCCGTGCGAGGGCACGACCGCGCGGTGCCGGTCGTCCACCAACTCCTGGATGGCCCGGTCCCGGAACGCGGTGTCCAGATAGGCCCCCGCGCACAGATAGCGCGTCGCGTTGCTCAGCCTCGGAGCCGAATTCGCCATTCGCCCTCCTCGCGAGGTCGAGAGCCCTCAAGCGCTCCCGCCGCCGCCCTCCCGGCCGGGCAGGCGGCCCCCGGTCGGAAACGCGCGGGCCTACCCGATGTATACGCCTCCCCCGGTCGGCGCGCACCCGCGTTTCCGCCACTCCCCCGGAATTACCCGCCCGTTTCATACGGCCCCGTACGGCTTTCGCCGGAGATTTCACCGGCGGTTTCCGCCGCATGGCCGTACGGCTTTCGCGGCGGTTTCCGGGAATGCGGCGCGGGGATTTCCGGGCGTACGGCTCGCGGGGCGGGTTTTCCCGGAGGAACCGGGTCCGGGGGGTGCGGGAGGGTCAGGAATCCTGGCGGCGCTTGCGCTCCTCGGCGTCCAGCCGCTCGGCCTCCTCGGGGGTGGGGGCGGTGCCGCCGAGGTGGGCGGGGAGCCACCAGGAGTCGGCCGGTCCCGAGGGGCTCTCGGGGTACTCCCGCTGCGCGCGGTCGAGGAGTCGCTCCATGCGGGAGCGCAGCTCGACCGTGGTGGCCTCGACCTCGGCGCGGGACGGGGGCGCGATGGGCTCGCCGACGTAGATGTCGATCGGGACGTGGCGCTGGGTGAGGTTCTTGGAGCGGCCCTTGGTCCAGAAGCGCTGGGTGCCCCACAGGGCGATGGGGATGATCGGGACGTTCGCGGAGGAGGCCATGCGGACCGCGCCGCTCTTGATCTCCTTGATGGTGAAGGACCGGCTGATGGTGGCCTCGGCGAAGACGCCGACGACCTCACCGGACTTCAGGGCGGCCAGGGCCTGCCGGTAGGAGGCGGCGCCGGCCTCGCGGTCGACCGGGATGTGGTGCATGCCACGCATCAGCGGGCCCGAGATCTTGTGGTCGAAGACCTCTTTCTTCGCCATGAAGCGGACGAAGCGCCGCGAGGGGTGCGCGGCGAGACCGGCGAAGATGAAGTCCAGGTAGCTGATGTGGTTGCTGACGAGCACCGCGCCTCCCGTGCGCGGCACCCGCTCGGCCCCCTCCACGCGCAGCCGCATGTCCAGGGCGCGGAACATGGTCTTCGCGAGGGCGATCACCGGCGGATATACGAAGTCGGCCATGACTCGAACCGTAACCTACGCAAGGGTAGGTCCAGACCACGGAACGGCGGCGGGCGGGAGCCGTACGGCGGCGCCGGACGCGCGGGTCAGGGGCCGCAGGGCAGAGCGGACGGGGCGGGCGGGGCGGGCAGGGCGCGGGCGGCGCCTCACGGGGGGAAGGCGCCGCCCACGGCTGCCGCCGGACCCGGGGGCCCGGCTGACCCTTGGATGACCCCACAGCGTCTGGTGCACCTACGACTCTGGGGGGTGGGGCTCCACCACGGCTGAGGCTGGGCTGAGAGTTCGCTGAACGGACTTCCCGACGCGGTCCCCGGCAGTAAATGCGGACAAATTATGATTCGTGGATGCTCGCCGCCACCCTGGGATTCGCCGCCGTCGCCCTCGTGCTGACGGTCACACCGGGCCTCGACACGATGCTCGTGCTGCGCAGCACGCTCGGCGGAGGCCGCCGCGCGGGCTGGGCGGCCGGTCTCGGCATCGGCCTGGGCTGCTACGTCTGGGGCGTGGCCACGGCCGTCGGCCTCACGGCCCTGCTCGCCGCCTCCGAGGTCGCCTACGACGTCGTCCGCTGGGCGGGCGCCGCCTACCTCCTCTACCTCGGCGCACGCGCCCTCTGGGCCGCGCGCGGGGCCGCCCCGGCCGCCACGGCGGACGCCCCCGCCGGGACCCGCGCCGCCCTGCGCACCGGCCTGGTCACGAACCTGCTCAACCCCAAGGTCGGCATCCCGTACATGACCCTGCTCCCGCAGTTCGTCCCCGCCGACGCCCCCATGCTCCCCGCGACCCTGCTCCTGGTCTCGGTCCACGTCGCCCTCGGCCTCGCCTGGACCGCCCTGCTCGTGTTCACCGCCGGGGCGATGCGCGCCCGCCTGACCCGCCCCGCCGTGAAGCGCCGCCTCGAACAGACCGCCGGGGCCGTCTTCATCCTCATCGGCCTCCGCGTCGCCGCCGAGGCCCGCTGACCCGCGCCACCCGCGCGCCGCCCACACGCCGGCCCGCGCCGGCCCGCCCTTCCGCCGCGCCGCCGGGCCCGCCCGCCGTACGGCCGGGGCGTGAACCGCCGTACGGCCGGGGCGCGCGAACCGCCGTACGGCGCGGGTGTGACGTTGGGCCTTGGCCCCGCCGGGCGGCGGTGGGAGTCTGGCGGCCGGGGCCGGCGCGCCGGAGCCCCGCGCGGCGCGGGACCGCGGCGGCCCGGGGAGGGCGGAGCCGTGCCGAACCGCCGCGACTTCCTGCGCGCCCTGTCCCTGGCCGGGGCCGGGAGCGCCGCCCACCTGGCGATGCCCGGCGCCCGAAGGCGCGGCGACGTCACGGTGCTGCGCGGGGCCACGCTCATCGACGGGACGGGCCGCCCGCCGGTGCGCGACGCCGCCGTGGTGATCGCGGGCGAGTGGATCGTGTGGGCGGGGACGGTCCGGGACCTGCGGGCGCCCCGGGGAGCGCGGGTGGTGGACCTGCGGGGGAAGTTCCTCCTGCCGGGCCTGTGGGACATGCACTCGCACGGGACCTACCAGGAGCGGATCGGGCTCCCGCTGCTCATCGCCAACGGCGTCACCGGAGTCCGGGACATGTGGGGCACGCCCCCGCTCTTCGAGCTGCGCGGGCGGATCGAGAAGGGCGAGGTCCTCGGCCCGCGCCAGGTCATCGCGAGCAACGTCGTGGACGGCCCGGTCTCGCTGCTCGGACCGCCCGTCACCAAGGTGGCCACCGAGGCCGAGGCGCGCGAGGCGGTGCACGCGGCCAGGGAACTGGGTGCCGACTTCATGAAGGTCTACTCCTACCTGGAGCCGCACACCTACCGCGCGATCCTCGGCGAGGCGCGGCGGCTCGGGCTGCCGGTCGGCGGCCACCTCCCCTACCTGGTGCCCGCGGCGGAGGCGAGCCGGGCCGGACACCGCGCCTTCGAGCACCTGTTCGGCCAGCTGCTGGCGGTGTCCAGCCGGGAGGAGGAGTTCCGCCGCCGGATGGCGGAGACGCCGATCGACCCCGCCCGCCCCCGCGTCTGGTTCGACATGGTGCGGGAGTTCGAGCGGCTCGCGGCCGAGAGTCAGGACGAGGCCAGGGCGCGCGAGTTCCACAGGATGCTCCGGCGGAACCGGACCTGGCAGTCGCCGACGCTGACGGTGCTCCGCGTCATCAGCAGCCCCCTGGACACGTACGCGAACGACCCCCGGCTGAAGTACGTCACCGCGGCGGACCGGGAGCTGTGGGTGCGGGCGCTGAAGCTGTTCGCGCCGGTCACGCCCGAGCAGATCGCGGCGCAGCGGAGGTACTTCCGGAACCAGCTCGCGATCGTGGGCCGGATGCACCGCGCGGGGGTGGGCGTCCTCGGCGGCACGGACTGCATGAACCCCTACGTCTTCCCGGGCTTCAGCGCCCACGACGAGCTGGAGCTGCTCGTCTCGGCCGGGCTCTCGCCGATGGCCGCGATCCAGACCATGACCCGCGACGCCGCCCGCTACCTGGGGCGCTCGGCCACGACGGGGACGGTCGCCCCCGGCAGGGCCGCCGACCTCTTCGCGGTCGAGGCGAACCCGCTGGCCGACATCCGCAACACCGCCAGGGTGCACTCGGTGGTGGTCCGGGGCCGCTACATCTCCCCCGGGCACCGGCAGCGCCTCCTCGACGACGCCGAGGCCGCCGCCGGGGACCCGGCCACCCCCGCGCTCGCCCGCCCCGTCTGCGCCTGCCACGGCCTCTGAGCGCCGGGAACGCCGCCGCCCGCCGTACGGCGGAGCGCGCGGCGGGCGGGGGAAGGGAAGGTCAGCGGCGGGCCTTGGCCGGGCTGCCCTTCTTCTCGCGGATCTTCATGGTGAGCACGATCGGGGAGCCGGCGAAGCCGAACTCCTCGCGCAGGCGGCGCTCGATGAAGCGGCGGTAGGACTCCTCCAGGAACCCGCTCGTGAACAGCACGAACTTGGGCGGCTCGGTGGACGCCTGGGTCGCGAAGAGGATCTTGGGCTGCTTGCCGCCGCGGACCGGCGGCGGGGTGGCCGCGATCAGCTCGGTGAAGAACGCGTTGAGCTTGGCGGTCGGGACGCGCGTGGACCAGGACTCCAGCGCGGTCTCGATCGCGGGCACCAGCTTCTCGACGTTGCGGCCGGTGCGCGCCGAGATGTTGACGCGCAGCGCCCACGGGGCCCGCACCAGGGCGCGCTCGATCTCGCGCTCCAGGTAGAAGCGGCGCTCCTCGTCGAGCAGGTCCCACTTGTTGAACGCGACGACCATCGCCCGGCCGGACTCGATCACCATCGAGACGATGCGCAGGTCCTGCTCGGTGATGGACTCCGCGGCGTCGATCAGCACGACCGCCACCTCGGAGCGCTCCAGCGCGGCCTGCGTGCGCATGCCAGCGTAGAAGTCCGCGCCCTGCAGCTCGCGGGCGCGGCGGCGGATGCCGGCGGTGTCCACGAAGCGCCAGGTCTTGCCGCCCAGCTCGATCAGCTCGTCCACCGGGTCGCGGGTCGTGCCCGCCATCGGGTCCACGAGCACCCGCTCGCTGCGGGCGAGCTTGTTGAGCAGGGAGGACTTGCCCACGTTGGGCTTGCCCACCAGCGCCACGCGGCGCGGCCCGCCCTCGCGGCGGGTGTCCTCGGACGGGGCCTCGGGCAGCGCCTCGAGCACCGCGTCCAGCAGGTCGCCGCTGGCCCGGCCGTGCAGCGCCGAGACCGGCAGCGGCTCGCCCAGCCCGAGCGACCACAGCGACGCGGCCTCCAGCTCGGCGCGCTGGTCGTCCACCTTGTTGGCGGCCAGCACGATCGGCTTGCCCGCGCGGCGCAGCACGGCGCCCACGGCCTCGTCGACGTCGGTCGCGCCCACGGTGGCGTCCACCACGAACAGGATCACGTCGGCCAGCTCGGCCGCGACCTGCGCCTGCTCGGCGATGCGCGCGGCCATCCCGGACGCGCCCGGGTCCCAGCCGCCGGTGTCCACGAGGGTGAACCGGCGCCCGCGCCAGTTGGCCTCGTAGGTCACGCGGTCGCGCGTCACGCCCGGCACGTCCTCGACGACGGCCTCGCGCCGCCCGATGATGCGGTTGACCAGCGTGGACTTGCCCACGTTGGGCCGTCCCACCACGGCCACGACGGGCAGTTGCACGTCGTCGCCGCCGTCGTCGTCCCCGGCCGGGATGTCCCAGCCGTCGTATTCCTCAGTCACGCCCTGTTCTCCTTAGACGGCCGTTCGCTCGTTGATCAGCCGCAGTACCTCGGCGATGACCTCGTCCAGCGTGTATTCGGTGGTGTCGATCTCGACCGCGCCGTCGGCGCGGGTCAGCGGGGAGATGGCCCGGGAGGAGTCGAGCCGGTCGCGCCGGGCCAGGTCGGCCTGGGTGGCGGCGACGTCGGTGCCGGCCTGCTCGGCCGTACGGCGCTCGGCGCGGGCCTGCTCGCTCGCGGTCAGGTAGATCTTGACGGGGGCGTCGGGCGCCACGACCGTGCCGATGTCGCGGCCCTCGACGACGATCCCGCCGTCGCCGATGATCTCGCGCTGCATCTCGACCAGCCGGGTGCGCACGGCGGGCACGGCGCTGACCGCGCTCACGGCCTTGGTCACCTCGGCGGACCTGATCGGGCCCGCCACGTCGGTGTCACCGACGGAGACGCCAGGCTTGTCCGGGTCGGTCCCCATGGTGAGCACGGGCTCGTGCGCGCGCGCCGCGACCAGCGAGGCGTCCTCGACGTCCACGCCCCGGTCGAGCATCCACCACGTGACCGCGCGGTACATGGCCCCGGTGTCGAGGTACCGCAGCCCGAGGGCGCGCGCGACCCCGCGGGACACGCTCGACTTGCCCGACCCGGACGGCCCGTCCATCGCGACGACCAGACCCATGACTCTCCTTGAACACCGGCGACGACCCAGCCTCTGAGGTTACCGGCCGATCATGCCGACTCGATCCGCTTCCCCACCCCCAGTTCGCAACGCCCGCATACCCCGGGGATGTTCCCCCGATAGGGATGTGTCCGCATTTCAGGGCACTCCCCGGAGGTCTCGTTCGTAGACTCCCGATGTGAGAGCGAAGGTGGAGACCGACATCGTCGCGGCGCGCGGCGTCCGCGTGGAGCTGGGCGGGCGCCCGGTCCTCGACGCGGTGGACCTCACGGCGGGGCCCGGCCGGATCGTGGCCGTCACCGGCGAGAACGGCGCGGGCAAGTCCACGCTGCTGCGCTGCCTGGCCGGGCTGGAGACCCCGTCGGCGGGACGGGTCGAGGTGCTGGGCGGCCCTCCGGCGGACACGCCGGCCTTCTGGCGCGACGTGGCCCAGGCGGCCGACGAGCCCGCGTGGTACCCCGGGCTCAGCGTCCGCGAGCACCTGGAGCTGGCGCTGTCGGTGCACGGCCGCGGCCGGCTCACCGCCGAGGGGGCGCTGACGGCGTTCGGGCTGGAGGAGCGCGCCGACCTGCACCCGCTGAGCCTGTCCACCGGGCAGCGGCAGCGGCTCACGCTGGCCATGGCGCTGATCCGGCCGAGCCGCCTGCTGCTGCTCGACGAGCCGGAGCGCGGCCTGGACGCGGCCTTCCGGGAGCGCCTGGCGGGCCTCCTGCGGGAGTACGCCGGAGAGGGCGGCGCGGTGGTCATGGCCACCCACGACCTCGCCCTCGCGCGGGACTGCGGCGCCCGCCTGGCCCCGCTGGGGGAGGCGCGATGAGGCGCTGGCAGGAACGCTACGCGACGCTGCTCGGCGCCGCGCTGGTCATCGGGGTCGTCGTCCAGCCCGCCGTGTCCGCGCTGACCTCCCTCGCCCGCCACGCCGACCCCGCCCGCCTCGGGGCGGGCCTGGCGCTGGCGGCCGTCGCCTACGCCGGTTACCTGGCGCTGGTCCGGGCGGCCGGGCCCATGGTGGTGTCCGCCGCCGACGCCTCCTGGCGGCTGCTGTCGCCGCTGCCCCGCCGTACCGTCCTCGGCCGGGCCGCGCTGGTGGCGCTCGCGGTGTCGGTCCTGGCCGGGCTGGCGCTGGGCGTGGCCGTGACCGCCGCGCTCGGCGCCCCCGACCGGATCGCGGTACGGCTGACCGCCGGGCTGGTCCTGGGGGTCGCGGGCGGGGTGGGCGGCATGGCGCTGGGCGTCCTGGGCCAGTCCTCGCCCGCCTGGGACGGGTGGCTCCAGGGCCTGATCGGGGCGACGCTGCTGGCGGCCGTCGTGCTCGCCGTGCTGGGCACCGGGCCGGGGCGGCACCTGCTCACGGCCGTCGCGTCCGCCCCGGCGGGTCTGGCCGCCGCGGCCGCGGGCGCCGCCGCCGCGGTGACCGCCGTCCTGGTACGGCGGGCCTGGCGGGCGCTGGACGGCATGCCGGCGCGCGCGGTCCTCGCCGCCTCCGCGCGGACCGGGAGGGCGGCGCAGGCGGCGGTGATGCTGGACCCCGGGGCGCTGACGTGGACGGCGGAGGACGGGCGCTGGCGGGGCCGGGCGCTGCGCTCGCGCCCGTGGCCGGTGCGCGGGGCGGCGGCGCTGGCCTGGCAGGAGGCCCGGCGCGCGGGGCGGTGGCCGGGGCGCTTCGCGGTGCTCGCCGGGGCCGCCGCGCTCCCCGCGCTGACCGTCGCCGCCGGGCATCCGGGGGCCGGGGCGGCGCTGGCCGCGGCCGGCGCGTTCGCCGCGGCGGCGTCGGTCACGACCGGGGCCCGCCGGGACTTCGACAACCCGGCGCTGCCGCGGCTGCTGGCCGTGGGGCCGCGCGCCGCGCTGGCGGCCCGCGCGCTGCCGCCCGCGCTGCTGGGGGCGGTGTGGTCGGCCGCCGCCCTCGCCGGGATGAGCGCGGCCGGGGCGCTGCCCGGTGGGCCGTGGTGGCCGCTGGGGCTGTGCTGCGGGCCCGCGCTGGCGGCCGGGGCGCTGCGGATGGCCCGGCGGCGGCCCGTGGACCACTCCCTGGCGGTGATCGACTCGCCCGGCGGCGGGATCCCGCTCGGGCCGGTGCTGTGGGCGGTCACAGGGGCGGACCTCGCCGTGCTCGGCTGCGCGCCCGCGCTGACCGCGCTCCTCGCGCCGCCGGCCGACCCGCTCCCCTACGTGGCGGCCCAGGCGGTGACCGGGCTCGCGGTCCTCGGGGCGTACCTGCTGAAGGCGGGCCGGCGGCCCCGCTGAGGCCGTGCCCGGCTAGGGGTGGTTCTCCCCGGCGGGCGGGTCCAGCGAACCGGTGCCGATGCCGCCGCCGGTGTCCAGCTCGGGCGAGACCACGGCGTCGCGCGGGCCGGTCTCCTCCGGCACGCCCGCCGTGCCCGGGGCGTCGGACACGCCCCTCTCGGACACGTTCGTCACCCGCCGGCCCCGCGTGCCGCCGGTCCCGGCCTCCGGGACCGCGCCCCGCGCGCGCCCGCCACCGGGGCCCCCGCCCGCCGGCTCCGCGCCCACCGGGTTCCCCGCGTCGTTCCCCGGGTTCTCCGGGTTCTCCGGGTTCTCCGCGTGCCACGCCGCGCCCGCGTCACCCCGCTCCAGCGCGTCGCTCACCCGCTCGTCGGCCGCCCGCTCGCGCCGGGCCGCCTCGTCCCCGTTCCTGTCCGCCCCGTTCATGAGGCCCCCCTGCCCAGGGGCACGGGTTCTACCCGTCCCGCGCGGCCTCGGCCGGGGAGAGCCGTGGCGCGAGCCGTACGGGAGCCCGGGGCGGCCTGGCCCGGCCTCCCCCAGGGCCGCGTGAGCGCGCTGAGCGCCTCAGGGCCGGGCGGCCACGGTCCCGGGGCGGGGCGGGGGCCGCGGCGGCCGTACGGCGCGCGTGAGGGGCGGTCAGGGGAGCTGCCAGCCGTGGGACCGGAGGGACTCGGCGAGGACGGCGGCCGCGTCGGGGCGGACCGACAGCTCGGCGACGCCCAGGGGCAGGCCCTGGGTGTGCTCCAAGCGGATGTCCTCGATGTTGACGCCGGCGTCGCGGGCCGCCTGGAAGAGGCGGGACAGCTCGCCGGGGCGGTCGCCGATGACCACCTGGACGGTGGCGTAGGTCGTGGCGGGGCCGCCGTGCTTGCCGGGGATGCGCCCCTGGCCCTGGACTCCGGTCTCCAGGAGCGCGGTCACCCGCTCGCCCGCCGTGTCGTCGCCGGAGGACAGGGCGCGCAGCGCGGCGGCGGCCTCGGCCAGGTCCGCGGCGACGGCCTCCAGCACCGACGCCACGGGCGCGGCGTTGCCGGACAGGATGCCGGTCCACAGGGCGGGGTCGCCGGCGGCGATGCGGGTCACGTCGCGCACCCCCTGCCCGGCCAGCCCGAGGGCGGTCTCCGAGGCGGTCGCCAGGCGGGCGGCGACGGCGGAGGCGGCGACGTGCGGCGCGTGGGAGATGACGGCCACGGCCTCGTCGTGGGTCCCGGCGTCCACCTCCACGGCCTTGCCCCCGCACAGCTCGACCAGCTCGCGGGCGGCGGCCACGGCCTGCGGCGCGGTCTCGGACGTGGGGCACAGCGCCCAGGGACGGCCGAGGAACAGGTCGGCGCGGGCGGCGGCCGGGCCCGAGCGCTCGCGCCCGGCCAGCGGGTGGCCGGGGATGTAGGTGTGCATGTCGCAGCCGAGCTGCTCGGCCCCGGCCACCGGCAGCGCCTTGACGCTGGCCACGTCGGTGTAGAACCGGGCGACGAAGTCCTTCTGGAGCCGCAGCAGCTCCGGCGCCACCGCCTGCGGCGGCATCGCGAGCACCGCGAGGTCCACCGGGCCGTCGTCGGCCCACTCCTCCCCCGCCCCGAGCTCGCGCGCCAGCCGTACGGCCAGCGGGTCACGGTCGGCCAGCAGCACCGTCACCCCGCGCTCACGCAGGGCGAGCGCGACGGAGGTGCCGATCAGCCCGGTTCCCACCACGAGAACCCGACGCAAGCTGGTCACGAGAGAAGGTCCAATCTCGACCGCGCCCCGCGGGGCGCTCCTGCAAGTGGTACGGCCCGCTACTGCGCGATGTCCTGCCGGAGGGCCACCGCGCCGCGCAGGTAGACGTGCTGGATCTCGGCGCGGTCGCGATCGACGTCCACGTGCGCCATCAGGCGGATGACGCGCGGCAGCGCGCCGGGGACGTCGATCTCGCTCGCGCAGATCAGGGGCACGTCGTGGAAGCCGAGCTTCCGGGCCGCCAGGGCGGGGAACTCCGCGGTGAGGTCCGGCGTCGCCGTGAAGATCACGCTGATCACGTCGTCCGTGGTCAGTGAGTTCCGGCTCATCACCTCGGTGACCAGCTCGGTCACGCCCGCGAGGATCGCGTCGCGCTCGTCGGCCTCGATCTGGATCGCGCCCCTGATCGCGTGAACCCTGCCCATCGGTGCCTCCCTGTTTCGGCGGTCCGGAAACCCTATCGGGCCCCGGACCTCACATCCCGACCGAGGCGTACAGCTCGCCGACCTCGACCGGGGTCAGGGCGCGGACGGTGCCGGGCTTGAGCCTGCCCAGCTTGACCGGCCCGAACTGGATGCGGGCCAGGTCGATCACCGGGTGCCCCACCTCGGCCAGCATGCGGCGCACGATGTGCTTGCGGCCCTCGTGCAGCACGACCTCGACCAGCGCCTGCTGCCCGTGCTCCTGGACCACCGTGAAGTCGTCGGCCTTGGCCAGGCCGTCCTCCAGCTCGACGCCCTGCTTGAGACGGCGGGCCAGGTTGCGCGGGATCGGGCCCGGCACCTTCGCCCAGTACGTCTTGAGCACACCGTAACGCGGGTGGGTCAGCCGGTGGGCGAGCTCGCCGTCGTTCGTGAGCAGCAGCAGGCCCTCGGTCTCGGTGTCGAGCCGGCCCACGTGGAACAGCCGCTCCTTGACCTCGGGCAGGAAGTCGGTGAGGGAGCGCCGCCCCTCCGGGTCCGACATCGTGCTCACGACGCCGATCGGCTTGTTCAGCGCGTAGTACACCAGCCCGGGGGCGGTGGGCACGCGCTTGCCGTCCACGTGGATGACCTGCCGCTCGGGGTCCACCTTGGCGCCGAACCGGCGCACGACCTGGCCGTCCACCTTGACCCGGCCCTGGCCGATGAGGTCCTCGGCCCCGCGCCGGCTGGAGATGCCCGCCTGGGCCAGCACCTTCTGCAGGCGTACGCCGTCGGGCACCTCGGTGGTGTCGCGCTCGTCCTCGTAGCCCTCGGGGTAGAAGTCGGGGTCGCGCCGGGGCTGTCTCGCGCCCGCCCGGCCCCCGCGCCGCCTGTCGTTCACCGTTGGTCCTCCATGCCTTCCAGGTCATCAGGGAGGAACGGCGCGAGCTCCGGCAGCTCGCTCAGGTCCCGCAGACCCAGCCGTTCCAGGAAATACGTCGTGGTGCGGTAGAGCGTGGCCTGGCCCTCCGGGTCCTGCCCGGCCTCCTCGACCAGCCCCCGCGTCAGCAGCGTGCGCATGACGCCGTCGCTGTTCACCCCGCGGATCGCCGAGATCCGCGCGCGGCTCACCGGCTGCCGGTAGGCCACCACGGCGAGCGTCTCCAGCGCGGCCTGGGTGAGCCGCGCCTGCTGCCCGTCGCGCACGAACCGCTCCACCACCGCCGCGCAGTCGTCGCGAGTGTAGTAGCGCCACCCGCCGGCGACCTCCCGTAGGTCGAACCCCCGCCCGGCCTCGGTGTATTCCGCGGCCAGCTCGCGCAGCGCCCGGACCACCTCGCCCCGGGGCCGTTCCAGCACCTGCGCGAGGGTCACCTCGGCGACGGGCTCGTCCACGACGAGCAGGATCGCCTCCAGCGCCGTCTTCAGCCCGGGCCCGTCCGCCCCGTCCAGCGGCCCGCCCTCCGGCTCGGCGCTCTCCGGCTCGGTGCTCTCCGGCGGCCTCGCGCCGTCCAGCGGGGCGGTCTCGGGCAGCGCGCCGTCGGGCAGCGCGCCGTCGGGCAGCGCGCCGTCGGAGCCGGGTCCGTCCAGGGGCGCGCCGCCCGGCCTGGGCGCGGGCACGGAGCCCTCCGCGCCGCCGTACGGCCCGGCCGCGGGCTCGCCGCGGGTCGCCGCGGACTCCGGCCCGGCGTACGTCACGGAGGGCTCGGGCGGGACGCCGTACGCGGGCGGGGACGACGGCTGGTCGGGGTTGTCACTCATCGGGTGTTTCGTTCTTCTCGTAGTCGTCGCCGACGGACACGTCGCCCGCGTCGGCGCCGGTCCAGATCACGTGCAGTTCGCCGAGGGGCTCCAACTGCTCGAAGGTGACGGCGCCCTCGCGGAACAGTTCGAGGACCGCCAGGAAGCGGGCGATGACCTCATAGGGACCCGCCGCGTCGGACACCAGGGCCCGGAACGTGGCCCGGCGTGCGCGGCGCAGCCGTTCCACGAGGATAGCGGCCTGCTCGCGCACATTGGCGAGCGGATGATGCATGTGCGCGATCGACACCGAGGGGACGGGCCTGGGCGTCATCGCCTTCGCGGCGAGCTGCGCGAACTGCTCCGGGGTGAGGCTGATCAGCACCTCGGGCAGCAGGTTGGCGAACCGCGGCTCCATCGGCACCAGCCGCGGGAACCGCCGCGACTCCTCGGCCATGCGCGCCGCGAACACCCCCGCGACCTGTTTGTACGCCTTGTACTGGAGCAGCCGCGCGAACAGCAGGTCGCGCGCCTCCAGCAGCGCCAGGTCCTCCTCGTCCTCGACCTCGCCGGAGGGCAGCAGCCGGGCCGCCTTCAGGTCCAGCAGGGTCGCCGCCACGAGCAGGAAGTGGCTCGCCTGGTCGAGGTCCCACTCGTTGCCGTGGGACCGGATGTAGGCGATGAACTCGTCGGTGACCTGGCTGAGCGCCACCTCGGTGATGTCCAGCTTGTGCTTGGCGATGAGCCCGAGCAGCAGGTCGAAGGGCCCCTGGAACACCTCCAGGTTCACCTGGAAGCCCTTGGCCTCGATCTCCTGCTCGGTCACGCTCCCATTCTCCCCGCTCGCCGCCTCTCCCCCGACCATCCGCGCCGCGCCACCCCGCGGCCATCCGCGCCGCGCCGCCCCCACCGGCCGGGGTTCCCCACGCCCCGGAGCGCGGACCCCTCCCCCGGCCGTGATCCTCACCGGGAGCCACCGCGCGGTGCACTCGGGAGTCACGGCGTGGTCCTCGCCGGGGTCCGGGCCGGGTTCTCGTCGTGCGGGGAGGGCTTGGCGGGGGGTGGCGGAGGACGGGGCGGCGGGGGTGAGGAGGAGGACGAGGAGGCCGCAGGCGGTGACGAGGAGCCAGCCGGGGCGGGACGCCTGGGACAGGTCCGCCGGGAGGGTGTCGCCGACCAGGCCGCCGGCGACGGCGACGCCGAGGGCGGAGCCGAGCTGCCGGGCGCTGGAGGCGATGCCGCCGGCGACTCCGGCCCTGGCGGGCGGGAGACCGCTGACGGCGGCGTTGGTGATGGGGGCGTTGGCGAAGCCGAAGCCGGCGCCGACGAGCAGCAAGGCTGCGGCGTGCGCCCGCACGTCCGGGTGGCCGCCGCTCAGCGTGAGGGCGAGGCCGCCCGCCGTGAGGAGGGCCCCGGCGAGCAGGAGCGGCGGGCGGGCGCCGTACCGGCCGACGAGCATCCCGGAGACCGGCGCGCACACGGTCGCGGCCAGGGCCATCGGGAGCGTGACCAGGCCGGCGGAGAGGGGGCCGAGGCCGCGCCCGGCCTGGAGGTGGAAGGTGCTGAGCAGCAGGGTCGCGCTGAGCGCGACGAACACCGCGACGGCGCTCACGACCGCGGCGGTGAACGGCGGGCGGCGGAACAGCCCCGGGTCCACCAGCGGCTCGGCCCGCCGCGACTCGACCCGCGCGAGCGCGGCCACCGCGGCGGCCACGACGACGCACCCGGCGACCACCACCGGCGAGGCCCAGCCGAGGTGCGGGCCCTCGATCAGTACGGCGACCGCGCCGCCGACCACGACGGTCATCAGCACCTGTCCCGGGACGTCGAGGCGGCGAGGCCGTTCCGCGCGGGACTCCGGGACGACGATCGCCGTCAGGGCCAGGGCCACGACGATCACCGGCACGTTGACCCAGAAGACGGCCCGCCAGCCGAACGCCGTGATGAGCGCGCCGCCCGCGAGGGGCCCCACGGCCATGCTGACGCCGAAGACGGCCGCCCACACGCCGATGGCGCGGGCCCGCTCCCTCGGCTCGGTGATCACGTTGACGACGATCGCGAGGGCCACCGGGCTGAGCATCGACCCGCCGACGCCCTGCACCACGCGGGCCGCGACCAGCACGCCGATGGACGGCGCGAGGGCGCAGGCCACGGACCCGGCCGCGAACACGGCCATCCCCAGCCGGAACACCCGGCGGCGGCCGAACCGGTCCGCCAGCGCCCCGGCGGAGACGAGCAGGCCGGCCAGGACCAGCGTGTACGCGTCCACGGCCCACTCCAGGCCGCGGGTCCCCACGTCCAGGCCGGCGCCGACGGCGGGCAGGGCGACGTTCACGATCGTCGTGTCCAGGCCGACCAGGAACAGGCTCAGGCAGCAGACCGCCAGCACCGCCCAGCGCCTGGGCGCGCCGGATCGCATCTCCATGTCTCTCCTCCGAGGGGCTCGGCGACCCGGCGCCGCCGGGGGCTGCGGGAATCGGGATCGGTCCCGGCCGGGAGGACCAATCTCGGGCCGCGCGACGCGGAGAGGTAGGTTTTTTGCGATGACCGCAAAAGACGAGCCGGGCGCCGGCGCCGAGCTGGAGCGGCTGATCGGCGAGATCGGCCCGCGGCTGCGGGCGCTCCGGCGGGCGCGCGGGCTGACGCTGGAGGCGCTGTCGGCCGAGACCGGCATCTCGATCAGCATCCTGTCCCGCCTGGAGTCCGGGAAGCGCCGCCCGGCCCTGGAGCTGCTGATCCCCCTCGCCCGGGCCCATGGGGTCGCCCTCGACCGGCTCATCGCCGCCCCCGCCACCGGCGACCCCCGCGTGCACCTGCGCCCGCTCCGGCGCCGCAACCGGAACCGGGACGGAACGGTGGTGATCCCGCTGACCCGGTACCCGGGCCGCCTTCAGGTGTTCAAACAGGTCATCGCCCCGTGCCCACGCCGCGTGGTCGCCCATCCCGGCTACGAGTGGCTGTTCGTGCTGGCCGGGGAGCTACTGCTCGTGCTGGGAGACCGCGAGCTCACCCTGCGCCCGGGCGAGGTGGCCGAGTTCGACACGGCGGAGCCCCACTGGTTCGGCCCCGCCGGCGACCACCCGGTCGAGATCCTGCACATCCACGGCACCCGGGGCGACAGGCCCCGCGTCCGCGCCCGCCCGTCCGCCCCCGCGAGCCCGGGGGACGGCTGAGGGATCCGGCGTCGTCACCGGGCCACGGGCCCGAGGCAACGCACGCCACGCCCCCGCCCCACCGGCACCGGAGAGCCGGAGAGCCCGGCGAGCCGGGGCCGCCTGAGGTGGGCGCGGACCGCGCTGCGAGGCGGCCCGGGGCGAGGCGGCCCGGGGCGAGGCGGGGCAGCGCGGGGCGGCGGTCAGGCGTGGGCCGGGGTCTCCCAGCGGGCGAGGACCTCGCGGGCGAGCTCCCGGTAGGCGTTGGCGCCGAGGGAGGAGGAGTCGAAGCTGGTGATGGGCTCGCCGGCCACCGTGGCGTCCGGGAAGCGGACGGTGCGGTTGATGACCGTGTGGAAGACCTTGTCGCCGAAGGCCTCGACGACGCGGGCCAGGACCTCGCGGCCGTGGAGGGTGCGGGCGTCGTACATCGTCGCCAGCAGGCCCTCGATCTCCAGGTCGTGGTTGAGGCGCTCCTGGACCTTGAGGATGGTGTCCATGAGCAGGGCGACGCCGCGCAGGGCGAAGAACTCGCACTCCAGCGGCACCACGACGCCGTGGGCGGCGGTGAGGGCGTTGATCGTGAGCAGGCCCAGGGAGGGCTGGCAGTCGATCAGGCAGATGTCGTAGTCGGGCAGGAGCGGCGCGATCACGCGGCCGAGCACCTGCTCGCGGGCTACCTCGGTGACGAGCTGGACCTCGGCCGCGGACAGGTCGATGTTGCTGGGGAGCAGGTCCATGTCGTCGACGCCGGTCTTCAGCAGGACCTCGTGCGGGGTGACCCCGCGCTCCATGAGCAGGTTGTAGACCGTCAGGTCGAGCTGGAGCGGGTTGATCCCCAGGCCGACCGACAGGGCGCCCTGCGGGTCGAAGTCCACGAGCAGCACGCGCCGCCCCTGCTCGGCCAGCGCCGCGCCCAGGTTGATCGTGGTCGTGGTCTTGCCGACGCCGCCCTTCTGGTTCACCATGGCGACGACCCGGGCGGGGCCGTGCTCGGTCACCGGGCGCGGATCGGGGAAGTGCGGGCGAGGCCGCCCGGTGGGACCGAGCTCCGCGCTGGGGACCGACGACGCGGTCCTGCTGTCGCCCCAGGGGTTGACGGGGCCACCGGGGGCCGTCCCCCCGGCGGACGTTTCGGTAGTCCCAGTCACCGGCTGCTTTACCTCCCTGACGGCCCTGGCCCTGCGATCGAGGCGAACGGCGGCCGTCGCATGGACACTAGGGTCTGTCAACGGCCTCGGCAAGGCGACTCACCGCCGTTACACGGATACGCCCCGATTGGGAAGACTACTCACCCTCACGCCTCCCCGCCCGAGATCGCTCGTCCCCGTTCCCCGCTCGGCCGTACGGCCCGTGCCTGGTTCCGCTCCGCCGTACGGCCCGCGCCCGGTTCCGCTCCGCCGTACGGCCCGCGCCCGATCCCCGCTCGGCCGTACGGCCCGCGCCGCGGCGGTCAGGGGTCGAGGGCGCGGGGGTGGGCGGCGGCGTAGACCTCCCGCAGCCTGTCGACCGTGACCAGGGTGTAGACCTGGGTGGTGGTCACCGAGGCGTGGCCCAGGAGCTCCTGGACCACGCGGACGTCGGCGCCGCCGTCCAGGAGGTGGGTGGCGAAGGAGTGGCGCAGCGTGTGGGGGCTGACGCTGGGGAGCCCGGCGCGCTCGGCGGCGCCGCGCAGCAGGTCCCAGGCGCCCTGCCGGGTGAGCCGGCCGCCCCTGGCGTTGAGGAAGAGGGCGGAGGTGCCACGGCCGTGGGCGGCCAGCAGGGGCCGGGCGCGCACGGTGTACGCCTCCAGGGCGGCGCGGGCGTAGCGGCCGAGGGGGACGACGCGGTCCTTGCCGCCCTTGCCGTGGAGGCGGACGACGTTCTCCTCGAAGTCCACGTCGTCCACGGCCAGGCCGACGGCCTCGGAGATGCGGGCGCCCGTGCCGTACAGCAGCTCGAACAGGGCGCGGTCGCGCAGGCCGAGGGGCGAGTCGGGCGGGCCCGCGACGGCGAGCAGGCGCTCGACCTCCTCGACGCTGATCGCCTTGGGTAACCGCCGGGGCGGCTGCGGGGGCCGCACCTGGTGGGCCGGGTCGTGCTCGGCCAGGCCCTCGCGGAGGGCGAACCGGTGCAGCCCGCGGACGGCCGAGACCGCGCGGGCCGCCGAGACGGCGCCCAGCGCCGCGTGCTCGGCGTCGCCCTCGCGCAGGCTCCCGAGGAACGCGATCACGTCCCCCTCGGTGACCTCGGAGATGGTACGGCGGCCGCGCCGCATCAGATCCTCGACGTAGCGGCGCAGGTCGCGGCGGTAGGCGGCGAGGGTGTTGGCGGCCAGGCCGCGTTCGACCGCCAGGTGCCCGAGGTAGAGCCCGACGGCGGCGTCGAGCCCGGCCGCGGCGGCGGTCGAGCCGACGGTCACGGAGCCTCCCCTAATGCTCGGGCGCGTCGGCGGCTCTCAACGAGGTGAAACCGTCCGCCGAGGCGGTGTATGCCGCGAGGATACCCATGACCGCCAGCGAATTAGCGATGTCGCCCGCGAACACCCGCGCCACGGCCTCGCGCAGCGGCACCCACGCGAGGGGCATGTCGATCTCCTCGTTGCGCCGCACGTAGGTCTGCTCGGCCGCCGGGATCTCGGTGAGGTCGCGCGCGAGGAAGACGCGCACGCGCTCGTCGCTCATGCCGGGCGAGGTGAAGACGTCCACGAGGGTGTGCCAGGTGGCGGCCCGCCAGCCGGTCTCCTCCTCCAGCTCGCGGGCGGCGGTCGCGGCCAGCGGCTCCCCCGCCACGTCGCGGATGCCCGCCGGGGCCTCCCAGAGCAGGTAGCCGGCCGGGTGGCGGTACTGCCGCAGCAGCAGCACCCGCTCCTGGTCGTCGATCGCGATCGCCGCGACCGAGCCGGGGTGCCGGACGTAGTCGCGGGTGGCGACCGTCCCGTCGGGCATGACCACCCGGTCGGAGCGGACGCTGATCACGCGCCCGGCGAAGTGCTCCTCGGGGCCGCCCTCCACGGGCCACCGCTCCGGCACGTCCTGCACCTTGAGCTCCCCGCCGACGTCCGCACCGCTCATGCCTGCACCGTCCCCCTCGTACGCGCGTTCACGCCCGACCGTTCCATGATCGCACCGCCGGACCGGCCGCGCGCCCGCCCCCCGGGTCACGGCGGGGCGGGCGGCCGTGCCGCTCCCCCGGCGCGGGGCCGGGAGAGCGGCGGGGATCACTTGGCGCGGCGGCGGGTCTCGGCGGGGGCCACGCGGTTCGCGGCGTAGTCGAGCGCTGCCTTGACCAGGCCCAGGAAGAGCGGGTGGGGCCGGGTCGGGCGGGACAGGAACTCCGGGTGCGCCTGCGTCGAGACGAAGAACGGGTGCGTCTCGCGCGGGAGCTCGACGAACTCCACGAGGCGGTCGTCGGGCGAGGTGCCGGAGAAGACGAGCCCGGCGGCCTCCAGCCTGCCCCGGTAGGCGTTGTTCACCTCGTACCGGTGGCGGTGCCGCTCGGACACGCGCGGCTCGCCGTACAGCTCGCGGACCTGGGAGCCCTCGGCGAGCACGGCCGGGTAGAGGCCGAGCCGCATCGTGCCGCCCATGTCGCGCTCACCGGCCACGACGTCGAGCTGGTCGGCCATCGTGGAGATCACCGGGTCCGGGGTGTCCGGGGTGAACTCGGTGCTGTCGGCCTTCTCGACCCCCGCCAGGTTGCGGGCGGCCTCGATGACCATGCACTGCAGGCCCAGGCAGATGCCCAGCAGCGGGATGCGGTTCTCGCGGGCGTGCCGGATCGCGCCGACCTTGCCCTCGATGCCGCGCACGCCGAACCCGCCGGGGATCAGCACGCCGTCCACGCCGTCGAGCTCGCGCGCCGCCCCCTCCGGGGTGCAGCACTCGTCGCTCTGGACCCAGCGGATGTTGACGCGGGTGTCGTTGCCGAACCCGCCGGCGCGCAGCGCCTCGGTGACCGACAGGTAGGCGTCGGGCAGGTCGATGTACTTGCCGACCAGCGCGATCGTGACCTCCTTGGCGGGCTTGTGCACCCGGCGCAGGAGGTCGTCCCAGCCGCTCCAGTCCACGTCGCGGAACGGCAGGCCGAGGCGGCGCACGACGTAGGCGTCCAGGCCCTCGGAGTGCAGCACCTTGGGGATGTCGTAGATCGAGGCGGCGTCGATCGCCGACACCACGGCGTCCTCGTCCACGTCGCACATGAGGCTGATCTTGCGCTTGAGGCTCTGCGTGATCGGCCGGTCCGAGCGGCACACGATCGCGTCGGGCTGAATGCCGATGCTGCGCAGCGCGGCCACGCTGTGCTGGGTCGGCTTGGTCTTCAGCTCGCCGCTCGGGCCGATGTACGGCAGGAGCGAGACGTGCAGGAAGAAGCAGTTGTCCCGGCCCACCTCGTGGCGCACCTGGCGCACGGCCTCCAGGAACGGCAGTGACTCGATGTCGCCGACCGTGCCGCCCACCTCGGTGATGACCACGTCCACGTCGGGGCCGGCCATGGCCCGGATGCGGTCCTTGATCTCGTTGGTGATGTGCGGGATGACCTGGACGGTGTCGCCGAGGTACTCCCCGCGCCGCTCCTTGGCGATCACGTTCGAGTAGACCTGGCCGGTCGTGACGTTGGCCGAGCCGTGCAGCTCGGTGTCCAGGAACCGCTCGTAGTGGCCGACGTCGAGGTCGGTCTCGGCCCCGTCGTCGGTGACGAAGACCTCACCGTGCTGGAACGGGTTCATGGTGCCCGGGTCCACGTTGAGGTACGGGTCGAGCTTCTGCATGGTCACGCGGAGGCCGCGCAGTTTGAGCAGGCGTCCCAGGCTGGAGGCCGTGAGCCCCTTGCCGAGGCTGGAGGCGACGCCGCCGGTGACGAACAGATGCTTGGTCTGTGTTTGAGATGACTGGGCGGCGATGCGCAAGAAGACTCCCGTGGTCGATGCGAGGCGGGCTAGTTCCGCTTCCCCACGGGCTCTCAGAATATCAGCCCGCGCCTGCGAAGTGCACGAACGGGCCCGGACAGCCCCGAATCCCCTCGCGTACCCGGAGAACCTGTACCTTTCGTCCATGTCACTCAGACAGGCCATGCGCCGGGTGATGGGCGACCTGGTGCACCGCGGCTACGGCTATCTGAAATCCGCGGCCGCCGTCACCCCCCTCTCCCCGGCCGGCTACCGCTTCCGCCGCCTCGGCGAGGGCGCGTGCCTGGCCTTCCCCCTCGGCGCCGTGTTCGGGGAGCAGTGGATCGAGATCGGCGAGGGCACCCTCGTGGGCGAGCGCGTCTCCATCTCGGCCGGGATGTCCCCCGGCGTCGACCTCGGCCCGGACTCCATCGTCCGCATCGGGCGCGGCTGCTCCATCGGCCGGGGCACCCACATCGTGGGCCACCAGTCCATCGACATCGGCGACGACGTCTTCACCGGCCCGTACGTCTACATCACCGACCAGAACCACGGCTACGAGGACCCCGCCCAGCCCATCGGCCGGCAGTGGCCCCGCAACTCCCCGGTCGAGATCGGCTCCGGCTCCTGGCTCGGGACGGGCTCGATCATCCTGCCCGGCACCCGCCTGGGCCGTAACACGGTGGTCGCCGGGGGCGCGGTGGTCCGCGGCGAGTTCCCCGACCACTGCGTCCTCGCCGGCGTCCCCGCCAAGGTCGTGCGCCGCTACGACGAGGCCGAGGGCTGGCACAACCCCGCCACCCGCCCCGCGCCCGTCCTGGACATCCGCTCCGCCAACTGACCCGCCTCCCCTCCCGGGCCGTCCGCGCCGTACGGCTCGCGCCCCCGCACGCCCTCGGCCGCGCCCGCGGCCCCGCGGCCCCGCGCTTCCGCCGCGCCGTGCCCGCGCCGTACGGCTCCCGCCGCGCCGTGCCGTACGGCTCGCGTCCCGGGGCGCGCCCGCCGTACGTCCGCCGGGACGCCGCGGGGGGCGGGGCCCGGGGCCGCGGGGCGGTGGCGGGATCTGGACCGAACATGGTTCTAGGGATTACCGTCCTCGCATGCGGACGGAGATCTGTGAGCGGCTGGGGATCGAGGTCCCGGTCTTCGCGTTCAGCCACTGCCGGGACGTCGTCGCGGCGGTGACGAACGCCGGCGGGATGGGGGTGCTCGGGGCCATCGCCTACTCGGCGGAGGAGCTGGAGACCGAGCTGCGGTGGATCGACGAGCGGGTGGGCGGCCGGCCGTACGGCGTGGACGTGCTCGTGCCCGGGAAGATCGCCGAGGGCGTGTCGGGGAACGACGTGCTGCGGCTCATCCCGGACGAGCACCTGGAGTTCGTGGGGCGGCTCCTGGAGAGGTACGGCGTCCGCGGCGGCGAGCTGGGGGCCGGGCTGTCGCGGCAGGCGGACGACGCCGCGCGGCGGGTGACCGCGGCGGGGGCGACCGCGCTGATCGACGTGGCGCTGCAGCACCCGATCGGGCTGATCGCGAGCGCGCTGGGCCCGCCGCCCCCGGAGATGGTCGAGCGGGCGCGCGCGGCGGGGGTGCCGGTCGCGGCGCTGGTCGGGACCGTCGAGCACGCGCGGCGGCAGGTGGCCGCCGGGGCCGACGTCATCGTCGCGCAGGGCACCGAGGCCGGCGGGCACACCGGGGAGATCTCCACGATGGTGCTGGTGCCGCAGGTGGTGGACGCGGTCGGGGACGTGCCCGTGCTGGCCGCGGGCGGGATCGCGGACGGGCGGCAGGTCGCGGCGGCGCTCGCGCTCGGCGCCCAGGGCGTGTGGTGCGGGTCGGTGTGGCTGACCACCGAGGAGGCCGAGACGCTCCCCTCGGTCAAGGCGAAGATGCTGGCGGCCTCCTCCTCCGACACCGTGCGCTCGCGCTCGCGCACCGGCAAGCCCGCCCGCCAGCTCCGCTCCGCCTGGACGCGCGAGTGGGACGAGTCCGCCGACAGCCCCGGCTCGCTGCCGATGCCGCTGCAACTGCTGGTCGCCGAGGGGGCGATGGCCCGGATCGGGCCCGCGGCCGAGGCCGGGGGCGAGGGCGCCCGGGACCTGGCCAACTACTTCGTCGGGCAGGTCGTCGGCATGATGAACTCCGTCAAGCCCGCCCGCCAGGTCGTCTACGAGATGATGGAGCGGTACGGCGAGGCCGTGGACCGCCTGGCCGGGCTGGGCCGGGACTGACCCCGCGCCGGGACCGCTCCCGGCCTTCCGGGATCGAGCCGGGCACAAGGGGCATGCTGGAGGCATGCTCGCCACGCTGACCGGCCTCGGGCTCTCGACGGCGGCCGGGCTCAACGCCTATATCCCGCTGCTGGTGGTGGGGCTGCTCGGCCGCTTCACCGACGCCGTGCGCCCGCCGGACGAGTTCGCCTGGATGACGAACGGCTGGGTCCTCGCGATCATCGCCGTGCTGCTCCTCGCCGAGGTCGTGCTCGACAAGGTGCCGGTGGTCGATCACGTCAACGACATCGTGCAGACCGCGATCCGCCCCGCCTCGGGCGGTGCCGTCTTCACCGCCACGGCGGCCGCCGCCGAGGCCGACGCCTCCGCCTGGATGCGCGACAACCCCTGGGCGAGCTGGCTGGCCGGCATCGTGATCGCCCTGCTCGTCCACCTGGCCAAGGCGTCCACGCGCCCGGTCGTCAACGCCACCACCGCCGGGGTCGGCGCGCCGGTCGTCAGCACCGCCGAGGACGCCGGGTCCCTGGGCCTCAGCCTCGTCGCCGTCTTCGCCCCGATCCTGGTAATCGTCGCCGTGATCGCCCTGGCCGCGCTGGGCTGGCCGGCCGTGCGCCGGGTCCGGCGGCGGCGCGCCCGGCAGGCCGGCCGAGCCGGCTGAGGTCGCCCGCCTCATCCGGCCCCCTCGAATCGGGCCGGATTCGGTCATGTCCGGAAGCGCGCCGCGATTCCGCCGCCGTGCGCGTTCTACCGTGTCGCCGAGGCCGTGACCAGCAACATTGCGAAGTGAGGGAAAGTGCCCAGAACATCGACTTTCGTCGGCGCGGTCCTGGCCGGCGGGACCGTCCTGGCGCTCGCGGGGGCGCCGGCCGCCTGGGCGGATCCACGCCGCGACTCGCCGTGGACGAGCCTGAAGGACCTGGGGCGGGGCCTGATCAACACCCCGGTGACCCACATCGACGGGGTGCCCAGGAACAGCGCCTGCCTCTCCAGCAACAGGCGGACGATCTGCGTCAACGGGAACCGCTCGGCGGTCATCACCGTGCGGATGACCCTGCGCAAGGTCGTCAACCACACCCAGTTCGCGACCCGGCTCCGCGCCGCCGACGGCTCGGGATACCGCTGTGTCGCGCCGGGGAAGACCGTCCAGTTCACCGGCAACTTCGACATCGACGGCGCGTGGGTGGGCCCGGCGGTCCGCTGCGACCCGCAGGAGGAGTCCGCCTCCGCCCCCGGCGAGACGGCGAAGGACGACGGCGCGGACCCGACGTCGCCCGCGGGGGCGCCCGCCGCCGAACCGGGCAGGGGGTCCTCGCCCGCCGCCGGGGACACTGCGCCGCAGGGCGCGGGCAAGGCGTCGCAGGAGACCGTCACGACGTCGCCGGGCGCGGGAACGGCCCCCGCCGGCGCGGTCACGACGACCGGCGGCCCGTCGCTGCTGCCCGGCCCGGCCTACATGCCGCCGCTGCCGGTCAAGTCCGGCTGGGGCCCGCCCACGCTCGTTACCGGCTAGACCCGCGCCGTGTACGGCGGCCGCCCGGCGGGGCGGCCGCCGTACGCGCGTGAGGGGACCGGGTCGCGCGACGAGGCGACCTCACGGTGAGGGGGCCGCCGCCCGTGCCAGGGCCGCGTCACCGGGACGGGGCGGCCGGCACCGGGACGAGGCGGCGGCACCGGGACGGGGCGGCCGGCACCGGGACGGGGCGCCGTCAGACGACGCCGGCCTCCTTCATGTCGCGGAGCTCGCGCTTGAGCTCCTTCATCTCGTCGCGCAGGCGCGCCGCCAGCTCGAACTGCAGGTCGGCGGCGGCCTGGTGCATCTGCTCGGTGAGGGAGTCGATCAGGGCCTCGAGCTGGCCGCGCGGCATCGCGCCGGCGATCTCGGTCGCGTGGCGGCCCGCGGTCTTGCTGGACAGGCCGGGGACCGGCGCCTTGCCGCGGCTCTGCTGCCGCCCCGCCCCGCCGATGAGCTTCTCGGTGTCGGCGTCCTCCCTGGCCAGGGTGTCGAGGATGTCGGCGATCCGCTTGCGGAGCGGCGTCGGGTCGATGCCGTGCTCCTCGTTGTAGGCGATCTGCTTGGCCCGGCGGCGCGCGGTCTCGTCGATGGCGCGCTGCATCGACGGGGTGATCTTGTCGGCGTACATGTGGACCTGGCCGGAGACGTTGCGCGCCGCGCGGCCGATCGTCTGGATCAGCGAGGTCTCGCTGCGGAGGAACCCCTCCTTGTCGGCGTCGAGGATGCTGACCAGCGACACCTCGGGCAGGTCCAGGCCCTCGCGCAGCAGGTTGATGCCGACCAGCACGTCGAACTCGCCGGCGCGCAGCTCGCGCAGCAGCTCGATGCGGCGCAGCGTGTCCACCTCGCTGTGCAGGTAGCGCACGCGGATGCCCAGCTCCAGGAGGTAGTCGGTGAGGTCCTCCGACATCTTCTTGGTCAGCGTGGTCACCAGGACGCGCTCGTCGCGCTCGGCCCGCACACGGATCTCGTGGACCAGGTCGTCGATCTGGCCCTTGGTGGGCTTGACGATGACCTCGGGGTCCACCAGGCCGGTCGGGCGGATGACCTGCTCGACCACGTCGCCGCCGCTGCGGCCCAGCTCGTAGGGCCCCGGCGTCGCGGACAGGTAGACGGTCTGCCCGATGCGCTCCAGGAACTCCTCCCACTTCAGCGGGCGGTTGTCCATCGCGCTCGGCAGCCGGAACCCGTGGTCCACGAGCATGCGCTTGCGGGACGCGTCGCCTTCGTACATCGCGCCGATCTGCGGCACGGTGACGTGCGACTCGTCCAGGACCAGCAGGAAGTCCTCGGGGAAGTAGTCGAGGAGGGTGTTGGGCGCGCTGCCGGGCTCGCGGCCGTCGATGTGACGGGAGTAGTTCTCGATGCCGGAGCAGGAGCCGACCTGGCGCATCATCTCGATGTCGTAGGTCGTGCGCATGCGCAGCCGCTGCGCCTCCAGCAGCTTGCCCTGCCGCTCCAGCTCCTCCAGCCGCGCGGACAGCTCCGCCTCGATCCCGTTGATCGCGCGCTCCATGCGCTCGGGGCCGGCGACGTAGTGGGAGGCCGGGAAGATGTACAGCTCCTCGTCCTCGGTGATGACCTCGCCGGTCAGCGGGTGCAGCGTGGCCAGCTTCTCGATCTCGTCGCCGAACATCTCGATGCGCACGGCGAGCTCTTCGTACTGCGGGATGATCTCGATCGTGTCGCCGCGCACCCGGAACGTGCCGCGCGTGAACGACAGGTCGTTGCGGGCGTACTGCATCTCGACGAGCTTGCGCAGGAGCTGGTCGCGGTCGACCTCGTCGCCTACCTTCAGCCGCACCATGCGGTCGACGTATTCCTGCGGGGTGCCCAGGCCGTAGATGCACGACACCGACGCGACCACGACGGTGTCGCGCCGCGTGAGCAGGGAGTTCGTCGCGGAGTGACGCAGCCGCTCGACCTCGTCGTTGATCGAGGAGTCCTTCTCGATGTACGTGTCCGTCTGCGGGACGTAGGCCTCGGGCTGGTAGTAGTCGTAGTAGGAGACGAAGTACTCGACCGCGTTGTTGGGGAGCATCTCGCGCAGCTCGTTGGCGAACTGCGCGGCCAGCGTCTTGTTGGGCTGCATGATCAGCGCCGGGCGCTGGAGGCGCTCGATCAGCCACGCCACGGTCGCGGTCTTGCCCGTGCCGGTCGCGCCGAGCAGCACGTTGTCCTTGTCGCCGCGCCGCACGCGCTTCTCTAGCTCGGCGATCGCCGCGGGCTGGTCGCCGGACGGCGTCATTTCGGTGACCACCTCGAAGGGGGCCACCTTGCGCTGGAGGTCGGTCACAGGTCTCACGTCTAGCTAACCTACGCCCCACCCCCGACAATTCCCCACTCCCCGCTCGGCGTCATGTTATCCCGGAGGCGGCGGACGCCCCTGACCTGGGCGTACGGCCCGCCACGCGACGTGCGGCGCCCCCGCCGCGGCGCTTCGGCGGCGGGGGCGCGGGGTGGGCGAGGGGGGCGGGGTGGGCGGGGCGGGTCAGGAGCCGGCCTGGCGCCAGCCGGTGAAGGCGGTGGCGCCGGGGGCGAGCTGGCGGTTGACGAACAGGCGGCCGTGGCGGCCTATCAGGGCGACCACCGCCCGGCCCGCGGAGTCCGCGGCCACCTGGGGCGGGAGCGCCGCCGACCGGCCGAGGCGGGCGCGCGCCCACGTGCCGTCCCCGGCGCGACGTACGGCGCAGCGCACGCCCGCGCGCCGCGTCAGGCCGCACCTGATCAGGCCGGCGACGGACGGACGCGCCGCCGGGAGGGGCCCGGCCGACCGGCGGAGGGCCCAGCCCTCGCCGTCCAGCCGGTGCACGGCCGCGCGGCCCCGGGCGTCGCGCAGGACGACGTGCAGGCGGTCGCCCTCACGCGTGACCACCGGCGCCTCGGCTCCGCGCGCCCACCGGCGCCCGGGGGTCCCGAGGCGCCACCACCGCGTGTCCCCGGTCCCGGCCATCGGCACCGGGCCGCGCCCGCGCTCCCGCTCGCTCCCACGCCCGCGGTCCGTCTCCCGCCCTCGCCCTCGCTCGCGCTCACGCTCTCGCTCTCGCCGGGCCGCGTCCGCGCCGATGCCGTCCGGCACCGGGCCCTCGACGAGGCCGCCGCCGGGCCCGCCGCCGATGCCGGGGCCGCCGATCCCCGGGTTCCCCGCGATCCCCTCGCCGTCCCAGGCCGAGCCGGGGTCGGCCCAGCCCGGTACCGGGACGCCGCCGCTCCCCGGGACGCCGCCGTTCCCTGGGGCGCCGCTCTCGCCCGAGGTGCCGCCCTTTCCGGAAGCGCCGCCGTTGCCCGAGGCGCCGCCCTTGCCCGAGGCGCCGCCCTTGCCCGAGGCGCCGCCCTTGCCCGAGGCGCCGCCGATCCCGGGGAAGCCGCTGCCGGGAGCGCCGCCGCCCGCCCCGCCGCCGTGGCCGTCCGCCCCGCCGGGCCGGGAGCCGCCGCTCGCGCCGCCGCCCGCCGTACCCGGGCTCTGGGGGTGGGCAGGGGGGCCGCCGGGCCGCAGGAGGTGGTCCACCAGGCCGTCCCCCGGTTCGGGGACACCCGGGACCAGGATGGGGGCGGGCTCGCCGTCAGGCGCGCTCTCGTGCCCGCCCGGCGTGCCCGAGCCCGGCTCCGCAGGCGCGGCCGCCGGAGGCCGGAGCGGGTCGGCCGGCCACGGGGGCAGCGACGGGAGGGTGACGTCCTCGCCCAGCTTCCTGACCGCGTCGGGGTCGCGCAGCCTCGCGATCGTCTCGGGCACGGAGGTCCCCGCCGCCTTGGCCTCACCGGTGCGCGCCACCACGACGTCGCCCGAGTCCCGCAGCCGCCCGGTCACCGCCCAGCGGCCGCCGGGCAGCGGCTCGGCCGAGATCTCCGGCGCCAGGCGCTCCAGCACGGGTCCCACGGCCTTCGGCCCCGCCCACGTGCCGTCCGGGCGCTCCAGCCAGGTCAGCAGCCGCCCGTTCTGGACGGAGAACGCCCGCAGCCGCCCGTCGCTCCCCAGCCCGATCCGCAGCGGCCCCGCGGGCCACGCGCGCTCGCGCGCGGGGGCCTGGCGGCGGTAGGGGATCTCGACGAGCCGCGCGTCGCCGTACCGCGCGACGGCCCGGCCGACGGCGGGCGGCAGCCCCGCCCCGCCGGTGCGGATGACCGTGGGCCGGAACCGCCGCATCAGCACGCCCACGACCGGCGCGGCCTCCGCGGGCCGCCGCGCCGCGAGCGTCACCACTCGCACGTTCGGGTGCCCGCTCAGGGTGTGCGACACGAAGCTCCCGGCGGCCGTGCGGTGCACGCTCCGCCGCCACCCGCCCGCGCGCGGCCCCGCGAGCCGCAGATGGGCCCGCCGCGCCGCCGCGCCCGCCCGCGGCCCGATCACCACGGTCAGCGAGTCGCGCCCGTCCATGATCGTGTTCTTCAGGTCCCGCGCCATCGGCCGCAGTTCCCCCGCGTCCGCCACGATCTGCATGAACCGGTCCCCGCGCGGCGGCACCCGGACCGGCCCGGTGGTGGGGTACGGCAACGCGGGCGGCATCGGGCGCGCGGCCGCCGGCGGTCTCACGGCGGCCTCGCGCGGGCCCCACAACTCGGCCACCCGCGGCGCCTCCAACGCCATGATCCACACTGCCGACACCGCCATGAGAAACACGGCGACCGAAATCACACGCCGCCGACTGCCCATGAGCCGCGACCCCCGCCTTCCGCACCACGCTCACCGAGCGCGTCCGAGCAATGTCGGAGAGAAGCGTAGGCCAGATCTCGCGGTCCCACCCGCCTGTCCGTCCAACTCTTTGCGAATCCGCCCAGCTCCCGGCGCTTTCCGGCGCGTCCGCCGTACGGCCCGGCGCGGGGCGGGGCCGCCGCGCTCGCGAGGCCGTACGGCACGGGGCATCCGCCCGGGGGAGGCGCTGGGCGCCTGGGGAGGCGCGGGGCGGCTGGAGGAGGCGCGGGGATCAGGTCGTGGGGCGACCGGCCGGGGGCCGGGTCAGGCCCCGGTGCGGCCGCGCAGGTCCCGCCAGAGGGCGGCGACCTGACGGTCCAGGTCCTCCAGGGGGCCGTCGTTGTCGATGACGACGTCGGCGGCCGCCAGGCGGGTCTCGCGGTCGGCCTGGGCGGCGATGCGGGCCTTGGCGTCGGCCTCGGTCATGCCGCGCAGGCGGACCAGCCGGTCGAGGCGGGTCGGCTCGCTCGCGTCCACGACCACCACCACGTCGTACATCGCGGCCAGGCCGTTCTCGACCAGCAGCGGGACGTCGTAGACGAGGACGGAGTCCGGCGGCGCGGCCTCCTGGAGCTCTGCGACGCGCTCCCCGACCAGGGGGTGGACGATCGCGTTGAGGGCGGCCAGCCGGTCGCGGTCGGCGAAGACGATCGAGCCCAGCCTCTCGCGGTCGAGGCCGCCGTCGGGGCGCAGCACCTCCTCGCCGAACTCCTCGACGACCCGGGCCAGGCCGGGCGTGCCCGGCTCCACCACCTCGCGGGCGATCTTGTCCGCGTCGATGACGATCGCGCCGGCCTCCGAGAGCCGCCGCGACACCTCGCTCTTGCCCGAACCGATACCGCCGGTCAGCCCGACCTTCAGCACGCGCCCGCCTTCCTCACAGGGTCTTCCGCAGATGGACCAGGGTCAGATGCTCGTGGACCCGCTCGCGCCGGGTCTCGCGATAGCCGAGCCGCCGGTAGAGCCGCAGGTTCCCCTCGCTCAGGTGCCCGGTGAACAGATCGTAGGCGTCGGCCCCCACGGCCTCCTCCAGCGCCCTCATCAGCGCGGTCCCGATCCCGCGCCCCTGCGCGTCGGGCGCGACGACGAGCCGCCCGACCAGGCAGGTGCGGTCGTTGAGCTGCCCCCGCACCGCCCCCACGATCCGGCCGCCGTCCACCGCCGTGAGCACCACGGCCTTCTCGATCGCGGCCCGCGCCTGTTCCAGCGACTCGCACAGCGGCGCGATGAACGGGTCCCCGTAGAGCTGTGCCTCGGTCACGTAGGCGGCGCGCTGCACCGTGAGCACCTCCCCGGCGTCCGCCGCCACCGCCCGGGCGATCCGTATCCCGGCGGGTGCTCCGCTCCCCCGCTCCCCGGCGGGCGCCTGTCGCGGTACGGCCGGCGCGCCCGCTCCGGTCGTGGCCCCGGCGGGCTCCGGCCGTACGGCGGGCGCGGACGTCCCGGGCGCGCCGGGCTGCTGGGGCGGGGCGGGGTGCGGGTTCGGCATGGGGCTCACCCTCCCACGCGAAAGGGGCCCCGCGTCAATCGACGCGGGGCCCCTTTACGTCAGGCTCGGTCTACGACCTCAGAGCGTCAGCTCTGGCCGCCGGCGAGCTTCTCGCGCAGCGCGGCGAGGGCCTCGTCGGAGGCGAGGGCGCCGCCGGTGGTGCCGCCGCCGCTCTGGCCGCCACCGGTCTCACCGGTGTAGGAGGACGGAGCCGCGGCCTCGGCCTCGGCCTTGCGGGCCTCCTCGACCTGCTTGCGGTGCGCCTCGTAGCGGGCCTGGGCCTCGGCGTACTGCCGCTCCCACTCCTCGCGCTGGGCCTCGAAGCCCTCGAGCCACTCGCCCGTCTCCGGGTCGAAGCCCTCGGGGTACTTGTAGTTGCCCTGCTCGTCGTACTCGGCCGCCATGCCGTACAGCGTGGGGTCGAACTCCACGGCCTCGCCCGCCGGCTCGTTGGCCTGCTTGAGCGAGAGGGAGATGCGACGGCGGTCGAGGTCGATGTCGATGATCTTCACGAAGATCTCGTCGCCGACCTGGACGACCTGCTCGGGGATCTCCACGTGGCGCTCGGCCAGCTCGGAGATGTGCACCAGGCCCTCGATGCCCTCCTCGACCCGGACGAACGCGCCGAACGGCACCAGCTTGGTGACGCGGCCCGGCACGACCTGGCCGATCTGGTGGGTGCGGGCGAACTGCTGCCACGGGTCTTCCTGGGTCGCCTTGAGCGACAGGGAGACGCGCTCGCGCTCCATGTCGACGTCCAGGACCTCGACCGTGACCTCCTGGCCGACCTCGACGACCTCGGAGGGGTGGTCGATGTGCTTCCAGGACAGCTCGGAGACGTGGACCAGACCGTCGACGCCGCCGAGGTCCACGAAGGCGCCGAAGTTGACGATCGAGGACACGACGCCCTTGCGGACCTGGCCCTTCTGGAGGGTGTTGAGGAACGTCTGGCGAACCTCGGACTGCGTCTGCTCGAGCCAGGCGCGGCGGGACAGGACCACGTTGTTGCGGTTCTTGTCCAGCTCGATGATCTTGGCCTCGAGCTCACGGCCGACGTACGGCTGCAGGTCGCGGACCCGGCGCATCTCGACGAGGGACGCCGGCAGGAAGCCGCGCAGGCCGATGTCGAGGATGAGGCCGCCCTTGACGACCTCGATGACGGTGCCGGTGACGATGCCGTCCTCGTCCTTGATCTTCTCGATCGTGCCCCAGGCGCGCTCGTACTGGGCGCGCTTCTTGGACAGGATCAGGCGGCCCTCCTTGTCCTCCTTCTGGAGGACGAGCGCCTCGACGTGGTCGCCCACGGCGACGACCTCGTTGGGGTCGACGTCGTGCTTGATCGAGAGCTCGCGGGAGGGGATCACACCTTCGGTCTTGTAACCGATGTCGAGCAAGACCTCGTCTCGATCGACCTTGACGACGGTGCCTTCGACGATGTCGCCGTCGTTGAAGTACTTGATGGTCTCGTCGATCGCGGCGAGGAAGGCCTCCTCGGAACCGATGTCGTTGACCGCTACCTGCGGGGTTGTCGAGGTGGCCTCGGTGCTGCTCGTCATGTGTGGAATTGCTCCGAACGCGGACAGGTGTGATGAAGGACGATGCGCGGCAGGCCCTCTATCGTTCAGCCGAGGATTGGGATCGATCGACCGGCGAGCGCGAGCCCGCTCCGTCCGAGGCGCGCGCGAGCCCACAGCGCAGCGATCAGGATATGAGACCAGACAGGGTGGGTCAATCGGAAGGAGAGCCGGAAACGCCGGGCGACGTGCTCGGAGCACCCGGACTTTGCCCCATTGTGGGCGACCTACCTGGCATGTCGTAGGGGTTCGCCAGGTTCTTCCGCTCTCGGTCAAGATATCGCAACAACCCTCTGGGGAAGGAGATCTTCTCCGGATTCCCGTCTGAGGTGTAACGCTTCTCGGGGTGCGCCCGCAGCCAGTCGAGCCACGCCTGAGAGCAGTAGAGGCGGCAGTCCCCCTTCTTCCCGTTCGACTGTATCCGCTGGATCCCCAGCGGCGAGTAGTCCCTGTGGAACGGCGACACCGAGGGCGAGGCCCCCGCCAGGAACACCCCGGCGAAGTCCCGCCGCGCCCACTCACGCCTTTTGGGCATGATGCCGTACGGCAGGGCGAGGGTCGTCGGCTTGCCGCCGCCCAAGTCCTCGATCATACGCTGCGTCCGGTCGATCTGCTCCACGACCTTCTTGCGCGGGAGCGTGTTCAGCGCCGGGTGCGACCACGTGTGGTTGGCCACCTCGAACCCGTGCCGCGTCAGCCACTGCACGGCCCGCGCCTGCTCGGCCGGGTCGGTCAGCCCGAACGGCTCGCGGTTCACCCAGAACGTCGCCACCGGGCGGAACCCCGGGTACTCCCGCGCCACGTCCAGGATCACCCGCGCCGCCGTCCCCGGGGCCGGCTGCCCGTCGGGGCCGAAGCGGAAGTGGCTGGGGTGGCCGTCGTCGAACGTCAGCGCCACCGGGTGCCTGCCCGCCGGGATGTCCATCCGCCCCGCGGCGAACTCGGCCGCCGTCACCGGCACGTAGCCCTCGCGCGCCAGCCGTACCAGCTCCCGGCGGAGCTGCTCCGGCGTGCGGTCCAGCTCGGCCTGCCGCTTGGCGAGGATGCGGTGGTACATCAGGATCGGCATCATCCCCAGCTCGTTCGCCTTGACCGACGCGGGGTCGGGCGGCGCGGGCCTCGGCGCGGGGACCGGCGTCCCACCCGGTACGGCCTTGCCCGGCGCCGGCCGCGGCGGGGCGCTGACGGCCTCCCCCCTCCGCGCGGGGAGCTGGGCGACGAGCACCGCGAAGGCGACGACCATGACGATCACGTTCGCGAGGCCGAGTATCCGGATCCTGTCGTGCACACCGCTCCCGGGGGGTTGCCGATATGGGGCCGCCGGCAGGGGGTCGCCGGCGCGCGGACTTGCCGATATATCAGCGGACCAGGGTATTGCAGCCCACATCGCTGGCGAGAACCGCCACCATCGATCACGATGACGACATGCCCGACATCGATGCGAGCGACCTCATCATCGCTCTCATCGCGCTCGCCGGCGGCGCCCTCGTCACCGCCGCCGGGGCCGTCTGGCGCACCCGCACCGCCGCCCGCACCTCGGCCCGCCTGGTCTTCGCGGAGCTGACCCGCAACGCCGCCGCCGTCGCCTACTTCCGCGCCACCGCCTCCTGGCCGGTCGTGACGCTGTCCCGCTCCTCCTGGGACGCCCACGCGGAGGCCCTGGCCCGCAAGTCCCGGCCCAGGGCGTTCGACGCCGCCCACCGCGGATACGCCGCCCTGGACGCGATCCAGTTCCTGGCCTCCGGGGACCCCCTCGACGCCGCCGTGCGCGACACGCTCCTGGAACGGTCGGTGGCCGAGGTCGTGGAGGCCCTGCGCGTCGTGGCCCGGGTGGCCGACATCCCCGACGCGCGGCTGGACGCCGAGATCCGCCGCCTCGCGGCCCCTCCCCCGGCCGGGCCCGTCCCGCCCCCCGTCGCGCTGACCGGGGCCGTCCCGCCCGACCTGCTCGTCAGCATCATCGACCACGGATCCCTCGCCGTGTCGATGTCCGCCCGCGCGGCCCTCCGCCACACCCGCTCCCTGCCGGGCCCGCCGTCCCGCGGCGAAGCGCCCGCCTCGCCGTCCTCGCCCGCCTCGCCGTCCTCGCCCGCGCCGCCGGGGCCCGCGCCGCCGGGGCCCGCGCCGCCGGGGCCCGCGCCGCCGGGGCCCGCGCCGCCGGGGCCCGCGCCGGGTCACGGCGCCCGCGCGCCCGGGCTCCGGGGCGGCCACCCCGACGACGTCACCATCGAGCTGCCGGTCCCCCGGCCCGGCGCCGCTCCCGGGCACCCGGCGGGGCAGGGGGAGGCACGCCCGTCCCGGGAGGCCCCGGACCGGGCCGGCCGCCCGGCGTCCTCCACCGGGGCCTTCCCGGTGACGCCCGCCCCGGCCGGGCCCGCCGTCCCCTTCCCCCCGGTCCCCGCCGGGCGGGTGCGGGTCTTCGACGCCGGGGGCCGCGACGACCTGGACGCGGCCCGGCCGGCCCGCGCGACGGGCGAGCCGCCGACGGGGGACGTGACGGTGGACGAGACCTACGACGCGCTGGCCGCGACCGACCGGTTCCTGCGGGAGGTGCTGGGCCGCGACTCGCTGGACGGGGCGGGACGGCCTCTCGAGGCGGTCGTGCACTACTCGACGGAGTTCCTCAACGCCTACTGGGACGGGCGGCGGGTCGTCGTGGGCGACGGCGACGGCCGGGTGTTCGGCCGGTTCAGCGCGCGCGTCGAGGTGATCGCGCACGAGCTGTGCCACGGATTCCCCGAGCTGGAGCTGGAGTTCGAGGGGCAGAGCGGGTCGGTGCTGGAGTCGCTGTGCGACGTGTTCGGCGTCCTCACCCTCCAGTACCACCGCGGCGACACCGCCGAGGAGGCGTCCTGGCTGCTCGGCGAGGGCCTGCTGATCGGCCAGCCCGCCCTGCGCTCGATGCGCGCCCCCGGCACGGCGTACGGCGGCGGCCTCGTCGGCCGGGACGCCCAGCCCGCGCACATGCGGGACTACGTCCGCACCTCCGAGGACAACGGCGGCGTCCACGTCAACTGCGGCATCCCCAACCACGCCTTCTACCGCGCGGCGATCGCCTTCGGCGGGCACGCCTGGGAGAAGGCCGGCCTGATCTGGTACGACGCGATCACGCGCCCCGCGCTGCCCCCGCGCCCCGACTTCGCCGTCCTCGCCCGGCGCACCGTCACCGCCGCCCGCCACCGCTTCGGCAGCCCCGAGGCCGCCGTGGTCGCGGACGCCTGGAAGGCCGTCGGGATCCAGCCCTCCTGACCCGCCCCGGCCCCCACGTGATCCCGATCCGTGATCCCGCGACCCCGTGAATCCGCGATGCGCGATCCCGTGGTCCGGGCGCGCCCGGACCACGGGCGGGATCGGCGCGGCGTCACGAGATCCCGGCCCGGCCGGCGAGGCCGGGCGCGGGCCGTACGCCGATGGGGGCGCGGGCTAGTGGCCCGCGTCCTCCCAGGTGCGGCCCACGCCGACGGAGACCTCCAGGGGGACGCGCAGGGTGTAGGCCTGGCTCATGCGGTCGACGACGAGGTCGCGCAGGGCGTCCAGCTCACCGGGGGCGACCTCGAAGACGAGCTCGTCGTGGACCTGGAGGAGCATGCGCGAGCGCAGCCCCGCCCCGGCCATGGCCGTGGCCACGTCGAGCATGGCGACCTTGATGATGTCGGCGGCCGAGCCCTGGATGGGGGCGTTGAGAGCCATGCGCTCGGCCATCTGGCGGCGCTGCCGGTTGTCGCTGGTCAGGTCGGGCAGGTAGCGGCGGCGGCCGAGCATGGTCTCGGTGTAGCCGTCGCGGGTGGCCTGGGCGACCACGCCCTCCAGGTAGTTCTTGACCTCGCCGAACTCCTGGAAGTACTCCTCCATGAGGCCGCGCGCCTCACCGGGGGAGATGCCGAGCTGCTGCGACAGGCCGAACTCCGACAGGCCGTACGCCAGGCCGTAGTTCATCGCCTTGATGCGGCTGCGCAGCTCCCCGTCGATCTGCTCGGGCGGCAGGTCGAACACGCGCGCGGCGATCGTCTGATGGAAGTCGTGGCCGGAGGCGAACGACTCGATCAGCGACTCGTCTCCGGACAGGTGGGCCATGATGCGCAGCTCGATCTGGCTGTAGTCGGCCGTGAGCAGCGTCTCGTAGCCCTCGCCGACGACGAAGCCCTGCCGGATGCGGCGGCCCTCGGCCGTGCGGATCGGGATGTTCTGGAGGTTGGGCTTCTCCGAGGACAGGCGCCCGGTCGCGGCCACGATCTGGTTGAACGTGGTGTGGATGCGGCCGTCGTCGGAGATCTCCTTGATCAGCCCCTCGACGGTGGTGCGCAGCTTGGCCTGGTCGCGGTGGCGCAGCAGGATCGTCGGCAGCTCGTGCTCGGTCTGCCCGGCCAGCCAGGCCAGCGCGTCGGCGTCGGTGGTGTAGCCACTCTTGATCTTGCGGGTCTTGGGCAGCCCGAGCCGGTTGAACAGAATCTCCTGGAGCTGCTTGGGCGAGCCCAGGTTGAACTGCTCGCCGACCGTGCGGTGCGCCTCCTCGGTGGCCTGCTTCACCGCCGCCGCGAACTGCGCCTCCAGCCCGGCGAAGTAGTCGTGGTCGGCCGCGATCCCGGTGCGCTCCATCTCGGCCAGCACCCGCACCAGCGGCAGCTCCACCTCGCGCAGCAGCCCGGTCTCTCCGCGCTCGTCCAGCCGCTCCTCCAGCACCCCGGCCAGCTCGACGACCGCCCGCGCCTGCAGCGCCAGTTCCCTGGCCGCCTCCTCCTCGCCGGACCCGTCCAGCGTGAGCTGGCCGTTCTCGGCCGCGTCGGTGCGCAGCCCGCGCCGGAGGTAGGTCAGCGACAGCGTGTCCAGGGGGTACTTCGGCCGGTCGGGCTCCATGAGGTAGGCCGCCAGCGCCGTGTCGCAGGTCACGCCGTGCAGGTCCAGCCCGCGCGCCCACAGCGCGAGCAGCGGCCCCTTGGAGTCGTGGACGGCCTTGGCCCGCGCCGGGTCGGCCAGCCAGCCGCCCAGCGCCGCCTCGTCCTCGGGGGTCAGCGCGGTCGGGTCGAGGAACGCGGCCCGGCCCTCGGCCGTGGACAGGGCGATCCCGTCGAGGTTGCCCGTGCCGCTCCCCCACGCGCCGCGGAAGGCCACGCCCAGCCGGCCGGCGCCCGCCGCGTGCTCGGCCAGCCAGGACCCGGCCTCGCCCGGCCCGAGCACGGTCAGCTCGACCTCGAAGCCGTCCTCGGCCTCCGGCTCCTCGGCGGAGACCGCCTCGTAGAGCCGCTCGCGCAGGCCGCGGAACTCCAGCGTGTCGAACAGCGTCTCGATCTTGGGCCGGTCCCACGGCTTCATGCGCAGCTCGTGCGGGTCGGCGCCGCAGGGCACGTCGCGCAGGAGCTGGGTCAGCTCGCGGTTGCGCACCACGTTGCCGAGGTGCTCCCGCAGGCGCTCGCCCGCCTTGCCCTTGACCTCGTCCACCCGGTCCACCAGGGCCGACAGCGAGCCGAACTCCTGGATCCACTTGGTCGCGGTCTTCTCGCCCACGCCCGGGATGTTCGGCAGGTTGTCACTGGGGTCGCCGCGCAGCGCCGCGAAGTCGGGGTACTGCGCGGGCGTCAGGCCGTACTTCTCCTGGACCGCCTCGGGGGTGAAACGGGTCATGTTGCTGATGCCGACGCGGTTCATCAGCACGGTGACGTTCTCGGTGACGAGCTGGAGCGCGTCGCGGTCGCCCGTGACGATCAGGACCTCCATGCCCTCGGCCTCGGCCCGCGTGGCCAGCGTGGCGATGATGTCGTCGGCCTCGAACCCGGGCAGCGACAGCTTCGTGATCCCGAGCGTGTCGAGCACCTCGAAGATCAGCGGCATCTGGCTGCGGAAGTCGTCGGGCGTCTCGCTGCGGTTCGCCTTGTACTCGGTGTAGGTCTCGTGCCGGAACGTCGGCTCCGACCGGTCGAACGCCACCGCCACGTGGGTCGGCTGCTCGTCGCGCAGCACGTTGATGAGCATCGACGTGAACCCGTAGACCGCGGTGGTCAACTGGCCCGTGGTCGTGCGGAGGTTCGACTCCTTCAGCGCGTAGTAGGCGCGGTAGGCGAGCGAGTGCCCGTCGAGGAGGAGCAGCCGCTCACGGGAGGCTTGGGCAGGGGTCACGTCCATCTTCACCACGGGTCGATCCTAGGCTCTGCCTACGACAGAAACGCGCTGTTGAGGAAGGGCGGAGATTTGAGCACCTTGGACGGCAAGAGCCTTTCGGACCTGATGGCCCTCCACGGGTTCGCGGACGGCGAGCACCTGGCCGCGCGGATGGGCATCGAGTTCGTGGAGGCGAGCCCCGACCGCGTCGTCGGGCGCATGCCCGTCGCCGGGAACACCCAGCCCTACGGCCTGCTCCACGGCGGCGCGTCCTGCGTGCTCGCCGAGACCCTCGGCTCCACCGCCGCGGCCCTGCACGCGGGCCCCGATCGCGTCGCCGTGGGCATCGAGATCAACGCCACCCACCACCGGTCCGCGACCTCCGGGCACGTGACCGGCGTCGCCACCAAGGCCCACGCCGGCAACACCCTGGCCACCTACGAGATCGTCATCACCGACGAGCAGGACCGTCGCGTCTGCACCGCCCGCCTCACCTGCATGCTCCGGGACCGTCCCCCCGCGAGCGCCGCATAAATAACGGAGTCAACACATTCCCCGGTTTGTGCCACCCGTCTCTTTGCGCCCACCCCCCTCGGGTCGCTACCGTTGACTCCACGCACGTGCCCGGGGCAGCCGAGTAGACAACGCACAAGACCGGGGAAGTCTTGTACGGCACCAAAGGCCGGCCCCGGGTCCGTTCGTTTCGGACCCTCCCGCCCCCGCGAACGCCCGGCCCCCTCCGGCGCACGGCTCCCGCCCGCGCCCCCGCCGTACACCTCGGCGGCCACGCCGTACACCTCGGCAGGCGGCCTGGCCGGGCCCCGGGAACGACTCGGCCACGCTCAGTCTGGATCATTCCGCCCGGGCCGGGCAAAGGGATATCTTCGTCGCGTGCCCCCCACCGCGCGCGCACTCCCGGCCCTCGCCCTCGCCGCGACCGCCCTCACGGCCTGCACGGGGACGCCCCCCGCCGCCGCCCCCTCCCCCGCCGCGCGCCCGACCTACGAACTGCCCGCCCGCCCCGTGCGCTCGGACGAGACGCCACTCAAGCTCCCCCCGGTCAGGGACGGCGAGACCGAGTTCACCCTGATCGGCATCGCCTCCGGCATCACCTCGATCTCCGGCAGCCACGCCGAGTTCACCCCCAAGGGCGTCTACACCCGCGTCCGCGTCTCCGTCGCCAACAACGGCCGCTCCTCGGTGCTGTTCCGCACCGGCCGCCAGGAACTCCTCGCCGGCGGCCGCGTCGTCACCCCCGACTACGACGCGATGAACATCAGGCGCCAGCCCGAGTCCTTCACCCTCGGCTCCGACATGCGCGCCGAGTTCGACCTGTGGTACCTGCTGCCCCCCGGCACCCGCCCCACCGCCATGCGCCTGTACGGCGGCGCCTCCCTCTACGACATGAAGGACGAGGAGGGCGCCCGCGTCGCCATCCCCTGACCGGTACGGCTAGCGCGGCCGCCGCGCCTGCTGGACCGGGATCGGACGGAAGAGCTGCACGATGTCGTCCATCACGGTGACCAGGCCGCCCACGACCAGGCCCGCGCACACGGCGACCACGGCTCCCCCGGCCTCCACGGGTCCGGTCGCGCCCGCCGCCGCCACGCCCACCGCGGCGAACGCCGTCAGCAGCAGGTTGCGCACGATGTGCTGGGGGCCGAGCGGCGTCTCCGAACGGCCGAAGCAGCGGCACGAGGTGTCCACCTTCCGGTGCAGCGCCAGGGCGATGCCGCCGGTGAACGCCAGCAGCAGGCCCGCCGCCAGCACCAGGCCCGCCGTGACCGCCGGCCGCCCGCCCACCGCGAGCAGCGCGCAGATCGCCGCCTCCGCCGCCACCACGAGCACCGCCACCTGCCGGGACAGCGCCGCCCCCCAGGGCTGCAACCGCCGCGTGGACGCCACGAACGCCTCGAACGACGCCCGGTTCCTGACCTTGCTCACCGACGAGACGAGGAACACGACCCCCAGCAGGCACCGGATCGCCGGTTCGAGGTACTGCACGGCGAGTTCCCCCACTCCGCAGCTCGTGGCCGGCAAGGCGGCCGCGTGACACCTCCAAGATCTTGCCGCTCCGAAACGTAACATCTCCCCCCGTTCCCCACCAGAGTCCCCGAACCCACCCCATCGGGCACCCGGCCCGCCCCGGCGACCCGGCGGAAAGGCGGCCTCGCGAAGGCCGGAACGCCATTTCCACCCGCCCCGGAAGGAACCGCGGCGACCCTCGCGAAGGGAACGCCGAATGATTTCTCCTCGTGCCCCCGCGAAACTCGGCCGGCGCTTTCCCGTGTGCACGGAATATGCCGCCGATGTATTACCCCGGCCTACCCTGGGCCCTCGCCGCCCGCCACCGGGAAAGCCCCGGTCGCGGACCACCGGAGGAGGACAGATGAGGAAATCCCTGGGACACCTCGCCGACCGCCTGTTGTCCATCGTCGTGCCCAAGAGCACCGCCGGCGCCCAGCAGATGGACCCCTGCTACTACAAGACCAGGTGCGAGCCGTGCGGCGAGGTCCGGGGAAGGACCGTCACCATCATGTGCTGCACCTACGGCTGCTCCGTCTTCCGCCGGGGCACCTGCGGGAGCTGCTGACCACAGGCGGGCGGCCGCGCATGTCCGCCCCCGGGCGGCCCCGCGCTGTCGCGGGGCCGCCCCCGCCGTCCACGCTCCGTCCCGCGCCCGGCCGCCGCTCCCCGCGGGCCGGGATCTGGTGATCCCCCAATCGACCTGATACCGTCCGAAGAGATGATCAGCACGCATTCCGGCAGCGAAATCGGCGGCGCGTAAACGCTCTCGGCGAAACGGCGGCCCGACGTGGGGTCACCGCTCGCGGGATGGTCGTAGGGGGAATCCTTGAGGCTTTCCTTCGCGATACTCGGACCGGTGAGGGCAGGCGTAGAAGGACAGCAGACGAGAATCGGATCCGCGAAGGTCCGCACCCTTCTCGCGCTGCTCCTGGTCCACGCCGGCACCAGGCTCCCGACCTGTACCGCGATCGCGGAACTGTGGGGCGGCCACCCCCCGAAATCCGCCCACGCCAACCTGCGCACCTACGCCTCCCGCCTGCGCGCGCTGCTGGTGGCGGCCGGGGAGAACGGCGACGCCCCCGCCCGGCTGACGGGCGTGCCGGACGGCCTCATCCTGGAATACGACTCGGCGCGCTGCTCCCTGGACATGCGCGACTTCGAGCGAGACGCGGAGCAGGGCCGGAGAGCCCTCGCCGAGGGCGACTGCCGCGCCGCCGCGCCGCTCCTGAAGCGCGCCCTCGTCCACTGGCGGGGCGAGCCCTTCCAGGACGCCACGCTGGGGCCCCTGCTCTCCACCCGCGCCCACGCGCTGCGGGACCGGCGGGCCGCCGCCTTCGAGGACGCCGCCCGCGCCGGGCTGCACCTGGGCGAACACGCCGAGTGGGTCCCGCGGCTGCGGACCTTCCTGTACGAGAACCCCACCCGGGAGCACGCCTGGGCGCTGCTGATGCGCGGGCTCTACCTCGCGGGAGACGTCGGCGGGGCCGTACGGAGCTATCAGCGGGCGCGGGAGACGCTGGCGGCGGAGCTCGGCGTCGAGCCCGGGGCCGAGCTGCGGGGCGTGCACGACGCGATCCTGCGCCGCGACCTGCCGGCCGGGGAACGCAGCGGGCGCCCGGACCGTTCGTCCGGGCGCCCGCGGGCCGGTTGAGGGTCAGGCGCCCTCGCGGGTGGAGGCGTCGCCGTTGGGGGTGGCCACCTGGCCTTCCTTGGCGGCGGGCTCGCCGTCCTGCGGGGCGTCGCCGTCGACGCCCAGGTCGCCGCCGAGGTAGGCGGCGCGGACCTCGGGGTCGTCGAGGAGGTCGCTGGCGGGGGCCGACTTGACCACGCGGCCCGTCTCGATGACGTACGCCCGGTGGGCGAGCTGGAGCGCCTGCTGGGCGTTCTGCTCGACCAGCAGCACGGTGGTGCCGCGCTCGTTGATCTTCTGGATGATCTCGAAGATCTGGGCGACCAGCATCGGGGCCAGGCCCATCGACGGCTCGTCGAGCAGGAGCACCTTGGGCTTGGTCATCATGGCGCGGCCGATGGCGAGCATCTGCTGCTCACCGCCGGACATCGTGCCGCCGGCCTGGGTACGGCGTTCCGCCAGGCGCGGGAACAGGTCGTACACCTCGTCCAGCTCGGCCTTGACCTCGCCCTTGCGGGCGTACGCGCCCATCAGCAGGTTCTCGTGCACGGTCATGCCCGGGAAGATGCCGCGGCCCTCGGGGGCCTGGCCGATGCCGGCCAGGACCCGCTTGTGACCGGGCATCTTGCTGATGTCCTGGCCGGCGAAGGTGATCCGGCCCGAGGTCAGCGGGCGCAGGCCCGAGATCGTCTTCAGCGTCGTGGTCTTGCCCGCGCCGTTGCCGCCGATGAGGGTGACGATCTCACCCTCGTCGACCGCGATCGAGATGCCCTTGAGCGCCGCGATCTTTCCGTAGTGGACGTGGATGTCCTCGATCTCAAGAAGCATCGGCGGGAGCCCCCAGGTACGCCTCGATGACCTTCGGGTTGTTCTGCACTTCACGAGGCAGACCTTCGGCGATCTTCTGGCCGAAGTCGAGCACGGCGATCCGGTCGCTGATGTCCATCACCAGCCCCATGTCGTGCTCGATGAGCAGCACGGTGATGCCCCGGTCGCGAATGCGGCGGATCAGGCCCTGCAGCGCCAGCTTCTCCGCCGGGTTCATGCCCGCCGCCGGCTCGTCGAGCAGGAGCAGCTTCGGATTCGTCGCCAGCGCCCGCGCGATCTCCAGCCGGCGCTGGTCGCCGTACGGCAGGTTCTTGGCCGTCTCCTCCGAGCTGCCGCCGATCCCGACGAAGCTCAGCAGCTCCCGCGCGGTCTCGCGGCCCTGCCGCTCCTCCTTGCGGTGCCAGGGCAGGCCCAGCGTCGCGCCGACCGCGCCCGTGCGGTGGTGGGCGTCCGCCCCCACCATCACGTTCTCCAGCGCCGACATGTTGTGGAACAGCCGGATGTTCTGGAACGTGCGGGCGATGCCGAGCTTGGTGACCCGGAAGCGCTTCATGCCGTTGAGCTTCTGCCCGTCGAAGCGGACCTCGCCCTCGGCCGGCTTGAACACCCCGGTGATGGCGTTGAACACCGTCGTCTTGCCCGCGCCGTTCGGCCCGATGATCGAGAAGATCTCGCCCCGCCGTACGGACAGATCGACACCGCGCACCGCGACCACGCCGCCGAAGCGCATGACGAGCTTGCGCAGTTCGAGGATCGGAGTCTCGTCGCTCACTTGCTCACCGCCTCCTGGGTGGTGTCCGCGCCGGGACCGGCGACCTCCGCACCCATCGAACCCATGCCTCCGGTGCCCTCGGCCAGCTCCGCCCGGCGACGCCGCGACGGCAGCAGCCCCTCAGGCCGGAAGATCATCATGATCACCAGGATGAGCCCGAAGAACAGCATCCGGAACTCCTCCAGGCGGTAGTCGAAGATCGTCACCTCGAACGCCCGCAGGAACTCCGGCAGCCAGGCGATCACGAAGGCGCCCAGGATGACGCCGGGCAGGTTGCCCGACCCGCCGAACACCACGCACACCAGGATCGTCGCCGACAGGATGAAGGGGAACATGCCCGGGTTCGCGTAGTTGAGCTGCCCGGCGTACACCGAACCCGCCAGACCGCCGATCATCGCGCCGATGAAGAACGCCAGCAGCTTGAACTTGAACGTCGGCACGCCCATCAGCTCGGCCGCGTCCTCGTCCTCGCGGATCGCCGCCCACGCGCGGCCCACCCGGCTGTGCTCCAGCCGCCACGAGAAGATGATCACCAGGACGATCAGGCCCAGGATCAGGTAGTAGAACGCCGGCGCGTTGTTGGTGAAGTCCAGGCCCGGCAGCACCGGCGCCGGGACGCCGGACAGGCCCACCGCCGCGCCCAGCGGCTTGGCGTTCACCGCCACGATCCGCACGATCTCCCCGAAACCCAGCGTCACGATCGCCAGGTAGTCGCCGCGCAACCGCAGCGTCGGCGCGCCCAGGATCACCCCGGCGAGCGCCGTCAGCACGATCGCGATGGGCACCGTCGGCCAGAACGTCCAGCCGAGCTGCGTCCCCATGTACGCCCAGGTGTACGCGCCGATCGCGAAGAAGGCCACGTAACCCAGGTCCAGCAGGCCCGCCTGGCCCACCACGACGTTGAGCCCCACCGCCAGCAGGACGTAGATCCCGATGGGCTGGCCGAGGACGCCCACCCAGTCGCCCGAGGGCGACATGATGCTCCCGATCGCCGGGTGCGGCAGCACGGCCGCGACCGCGATCAGCGCCACGTAGACCGCCCAGCGCTGCCACGTGGTGGCACGCCGCCACCAGCCGTGGAGCCCGTCGGTCAGGCCGCCCAGGCCGGCGCCGGACTTCGACTTCGTCTCGCTCCGCATGCTTCCCCCGCTCATGCTCGCGCCCGCTGGAGAGACTCACCGAGGATCCCGGTGGGACGGAACATCAGGATGATCACCAGAACCGTGAAGGCGATCACGTCGCGCCAGGTGGAGCCGAAGAAGGCCGCTCCCCAGTTCTCGAGCAGGCCCAGCGCGAACCCGCCCAGCAGGGCGCCCCGCAGGTTTCCGATGCCGCCGAGCACCGCCGCCGTGAAGGCCTTGACGCCGAGGAGGAAACCGATGTCGAACTTGGTGTTCTCGTACGCTCCGAGGTACAGCACCGCGGCCACACCGGCCATGGCCCCGCCGAGCAGGAACGTCATCCGCACGATCACGTCGATGTTCACGCCCATCAGGACCGCCGTCTCCGGGTCCTGCGCCGTCGCGCGGATGCCGCGGCCGATCTTGGTCCGGGTCACCGTCTGGTCCAGCACGATCATCATGATGATCGCGGAGACCACGATGATGACGTGGTAGAGCTGCACCTTGGTGTCGCCGATCGAGAACAGCGTCTCTCGACCGAGGAAGCGCGGGCTGCCGATCTGGTTGCCACCGGGCTTGTCGAACACCGGCTGGATGATGACGAGCTTGAAGAGCTCCTGGAGGAAGAACGATGCGCCGATCGCGGAGATCAGGGCCGCCAGCCGGGACGCCCCCCGCTTCCGCAGCGGGCGATACGCGGCCAGTTCGAGGAGCACGGCGGCTCCACCGGACGCCGCCATCGCGACCAGGATCAGCATCACGAGCACGCCGACCATCGCGAGCCCCGTCGGCGCGGTGATCCCGAACTGGAGCACCACGAACAGCGCCGCGAAGGTGCCGATCATGAAGATCTCGGAGTGCGCGAAGTTGATCAGCCGGAGCACGCCGTAGACCATTGTGTAGCCCAGCGCGACGAGGGCGTAGATGGCCCCGGCCGTGAGGCCGCCGACTGTGTTGGTTCCGAACTGGTTCAGAAATTCTTGGAACATGGGTCGCCTTCACAAGGGACGGCAAAGCCCTGGGCGGGCCGGGGGGCGAGCGCGCTGTAGCACACTCGCCCCCGCGCCGTCAGATGAGTCCCTGCTGTCTGTCGAACTACTGGAGCGCGGCCTTGTCCGCCTCACCCAGCAGGGAGATCTCTCCCTTGGTGACCTTGTAGACGTAGATCAGGCTCGTCGCGATCTCGCCGTTCTCCTGGAACTTGATCTGCTTGGAGACACCGGCGAAGTCCGTCGCCTTGAGCTTCTCGTTGATCTGCTCGGAGGTCGTCGCGCCGGCCTCGATCGCCTTCAGGATCGCGTTCGCCGCGTCGTAGCCCTCGGTGCCGTAGATCAGCGGGTCGGTGTTCCACTTCGCCTTGTACGCGTCCGCGAACGTCTTCAGCTCGGTGGCCGTCGACTTGAACGGGATCTTGCAGGCGCAGCTCAGCACGACGTTGTCGGCCTGCTCCTTGCCCGCCGCGTCCACCAGCGCCGGGTCCACCGAGCCGTCGCCCGAGGCGTACAGGGCGGTGATGCCCGCGTCACGGATCTGCTTCAGCATCTTGCCGGTGAACGAGTAGTAACCGCCGGCGAAGATGAAGTCGGGCTGGAACGACTTGATCTTGGCGACCGTGGAGGACACGTCGGACGCCTGCGCGTCGACCTTGTCCTCGGCGATCTGCACACCCTTGGCCTTCATCGTGTCGCCGACCGACTTGGCCAGGCCCACGCCGTACTCACCCTGGTCGCTCAGCATGAACGCCTTCTTGGGCTGCGCGGTGCGGAGCACGAACTCGGCCAGCTGCGGGCCCTGGGCGTCGTCGTTGGCGACGACCCGGTGCCAGTACTTCCAGCCGCTCTTGCCCAGGTCCGTCGCGGTCGCCGACGGCGTCACGCTCGGGATCTTGTTGGTCTGCAGGATCGGGTTGACCGCACGCGACTCGCTGGAGAAGGCCGGGCCGATCAGGGCGGCGATCTTGTCCTTCTTGATCGCCTGGTTGACCTGGTTGACGGCCTGCTCCGCCTTGCCCTGGGTGTCGTACCGCTTGAGCTTGACCTTCACCTTCGGGTTCTTCTTGTTGTACTCCTCGACCGCCAGCTCAGCACCGTTGGCCGGGGGAATCACCAGAGCCCGGTCGGGACCGGTCAGGTCGCCCATGACGCCGATCGTGAGTTCGGTGGCGCCTTCTCCACCCTTTCCACCCCCGGAGCCGCCGCCGCACGCCGCGAGGCCGAGGGAGATCGCCATACCGGCGGCGGCGATGCCGCCGAGGCGCACCAGTTTGGGCCGCAAGGTTGCCTTCCTTTCCGGACCCACGGGGGGTCGGGTACGCATCTGGGGCCCGGGCACGGGGTCAGCCGCCCGGGGACGTGTCCGTAGTACAGCCAGCGGAAGTAACGGGTCGATACACGGGCCCCCCAGTGTTACCGCTTCGTTACTACTCCGTGCCTGGCTGGCGACGACCGTGCACAAATGGACAGCAATCAGACACTCCAGATGCACACAGAGTCACTAAGACCCCTACAGAAGCCCCAATCGATCACGACCGGTCATCCACGGGCAGACAGGTGAGAAAAACGCTCTCACCTGCGAAAACAGGGCACTTCCGGGAAATATGGAACGTGAGATGTCACACCGCACCCACTCCCACGAGTCCCACCCGTCACACTCCCGTGACCGAACCGTCTCCTCCGCCGTCCGGCGCCCCTCCCGGCGGCCCTGACCAGGCATCACGACCCGCCCCTGAACGCGAAAACGCCGTACGGCGCCGCCCGGGGCGGGCGGAAGCCGTACGGCGTCGAAGCGGCCGCGACGCGAGGAGGTCAGGACTCGGCCGGCTCCCCGGCGGCCGGTGTCTCCGCGGGGGCGGCGGACCCGGCGGGGTTCGCGCCCTCGACCACGATCTCGGCGACGCGGCGCATGCTCAGGCGGCGGTCCATGGACGCCTTCTGGATCCAGCGGAACGCCTGCGGCTCGGTCCAGCCGTGCTCGACCATCAGCAGGCCCTTGGCCCGCTCGACCAGCTTGCGCGTCTCCAGGCGCTCCTGGAGGGTGCCGACCTCGGCCTCCAGCGCGGCCATCTGCTCGTGCCGGCTCACCGCCATCTCGATCGCGGGCACCAGGTCGGCCTTGGTGAACGGCTTCACCAGGTAGGCCATCGCGCCCGCGTCGCGCGCGCGCTCCACGAGGTCCCGCTGCGAGAACGCGGTCAGGATCAGGCACGGCGCCACCCGCTCGGCCACGATCCGCTCCGCCGCGGAGATCCCGTCGAGCACGGGCATCTTCACGTCGAGGATCACCAGGTCCGGCCGCAGCTCCATCGCGAGCCGCACGGCCTCCTCCCCGTTCCCCGCCTCGCCGACGACGGCGTAACCGTCCTCCTCCAGCATCTCCTTCAGATCGAGCCGGATCAGTGCCTCATCTTCCGCGATCACCACGCGCCGCTGCGTACTCACGCCAAGAGAGTACCGAGGTCCGCTACATTAGGAACACGCCAGCCTCCGGGCACACCCCCACAGGACGTGATCGGTAGGATGGCATGCACCAGATCCGGACAAGTCGGGATTAGTCGCGACAAGTTCGGACAAGGGCCCCGGTACTCCAATTGGCATGAGAGGGCGGCCTCAAAATCCGTACAGTGTGGGTTCGAATCCCACCCGGGGCACACTTCACACTTTCCGGTTCGCCCGCGTCTGTCGCGGCGACTCCTGGCCGGCCTGATCGAACGCGCCTGTCAGGCGTTCCGCGCGGTCATGCCCTCGTCCAAGCCCGGCCGCGTGCGACGCCCCCGGCCGTACGGGAGTGAAGAGCCACTCCGAGCACCGGCCCCGCCTGGCGAGGATCACCGGTGCGAGTACCCTCGCCACCTCTCCGTCAACGTCCCCCAGGACATCCCCGGCCTTTTCACCGAGGCCCTGGATCGTCCCGGCGTCGAATGGAAGCACGCCGAACCGGCGACGGACTCAGTGGCCGAGCGGGAGGCCGTCGCGCCGCTCGACGAGTTCGCCGGGCCGAAGCACTGATCGAGCGCGCCGCCGTACGCCGAAGGCCCGGCTCCGCCGGGTGGGGAAGCCGGGCCCTGAACGGGGTCAGCGGGGGTGGGAGACGGCGTTGCCGAGGGTGTGGACCCGGAGGGCGTTGGTGCTGCCCGGGGTGCCGGGCGGGCTGCCGGCGACGATCACGACCTTGTCGCCCTTCTCGCCGCGGCCGTGGGAGAGGAGGGACGCCTCGACCTGGTGGACCATCTCGTCGGTGTGGTGGGCGAAGGGGACCTCGAAGGTCTCCACGCCCCAGGTCAGCGAGAGCTGGCCCCGCACGGCCGCCACCGAGGTGAAGGCGAGCAGGGGGATCGAGGAGCGGTAGCGGGCCAGGCGGCGGGCGGTCTCGCCGGACATGGTGAAGGCGACCAGGGCCTTGGCGCCGACGATGGCGCCGACCTCGGCGGCGGCGCGGGCGATGGCCCCGCCGGTGGTCTCCGGGCGGCGCTCCAGGCTGTGGGTGGCCTCCAGGGAGGACTCCTCGGCGGCCACCACGATGCGGGCCATGGTGGAGACGGCCTCGATGGGATAGGAGCCCACCGAGGTCTCACCGGAGAGCATGACCGCGTCGGCGCCGTCGATCACGGCGTTGGCCACGTCGCTCGCCTCGGCCCGGGTGGGGCGCGGGCTGCTGATCATGGATTCGAGCATCTGGGTGGCGACGATGACCGGCCGGGCCTTCTCGCGGCAGAGCTCGATGGCGCGCTTCTGGACGATGGGGACCTGCTCCAGGGGCAGCTCGACGCCGAGGTCGCCGCGGGCGACCATGATGCCGTCGAAGGCCTCGACGACCTGGGGCAGGGCCTCGACGGCCTGGGGCTTCTCGATCTTGGCGAGCAGCGGGACGCGGATGCCCTCGTCGTCCATGACCTCGCGGACGATGGCGGCGTCGGCCGGGGAGCGCACGAAGGACAGGGCGACCATGTCGGCGCCGATGCGCAGGCCCCAGCGGAGGTCCTCCTCGTCCTTCTCCGTCATCGCGGGGACGGAGACGGCGACGCCGGGGAGGTTGAGGCCCTTGTTGTCGGAGACCATGCCGCCGACGAGGACACGGGTCTCGACGCGGGGGCCGTCCACCCGGGTGACCTCCAGGACGACCCGGCCGTCGTCCACGAGGATCTTGTCGCCCTCGGAGACGTCGCCGGGCAGGCCCTGGTAGCCCGTGGAGACGATCTCGCGGTTGCCGGGGACGTCCTCGGTGGTGACCGTGAAGGAGTCGCCGAAGGTGAGGCGTACGGGCCCTTCGGCGAACCGGCCCAGGCGGATCTTGGGACCCTGGAGGTCCACGAGGATCCCGACGGCGCGGCCGCTCTCGGCGGCGGCCTGCCGTACCCGCTCGTACACCTCGCGGTGCTGCTCGTGGGTACCGTGGCTCATGTTCAGGCGGGCGACGTCCATTCCGGCGGCGATGAGCTCGCGGATACGCTCGGGAGAGGATGTCGCGGGACCGAGGGTACAGACGATCTTGGCTCGACGACTCACCCCCCTACCCTAATTGGTCCAGACCACTGCCATGTGACTGGAGGCACAAGAAGGTGCGCACGAGAGATGTCTTATCAGGAGCTTCCTCCCGGTCCTGACCTCGCCGGCCGGGTGGCCGCGCTGTGGACGCAGGAGATCGCGGAGGAGCGGACGGCCCGGGTGCTGCCGGACGGGTCCATGGACATCATCTGGGACGGCGACGGATTGCACGTGGCGGGCCCGGACACCGGGCCGGTGCTGGCGCGGGTGCGGGCGGGTGAGCGGTTCGCGGCGGTGCGGTTCCGGCCGGGCGCGGCGGGGGACCTGTTCGGGGTCCCGGCCGACGCGCTGCGGGATTCGCGGGTGCCGCTGCGGGAGCTGTGGGGCGGCGCGGCGGTGGAGCGCCTGGAGGAGGCCGCGCGGGGTCCTGGCGGGGACGCCCGGCTGGGCGTCCTGGAGGACGAGGTACGGCGGCGCCTGGCGGCCTCGCGGGCGGATCCGGCGGCGGCCGCGGTGGCGGAGGCCCTGCGGTCCGGCGGCCGGGTGGCGGAGGTGGCGCGGGATCTGGGGCTGAGCGAGCGGCAGTTGCACCGGCGGAGCCTTTCGGCCTTCGGGTACGGCCCGAAGGTGCTCCAGCGGGTGATCCGGTTCCAGCGGGCGCTGCGGCTGGCCCGGCGGGGGGTGGACCTGGCGGAGGTGGCGTACCTGAGCGGGTACGCCGACCAGGCGCATCTGGCCCGGGACGTGCGCCGCCTGGCGGGGGTGCCCCTCACGGCGCTGCTCTGAGGCCCGCCGGCGATCTCGCGATCCCCGGCGCGCGGGGATCGCGAGATCGCGGTGTGGACGGCGTGTGCTAGCGGGGCAGGGGGGCGAAGATGTCGACGCCGTTGCCGTCCGGGTCGTGGACCACGGCGTAGCGCTGGCCCCAGAAGGCGTCGAAGGGCTCCATCTCGCCCTCGTATCCGGCGGCGGTGAGCTCGGCGTAGACCTTGTCCACCTCCTCCGGGGAGTCCGCCTCGAAGGCCAGGGCCATGTTGCCCGCGCCGGGGTGGAAGGTGAAGCCCGGGTGGAAGGACTCGATGGTCTCCACGGTGTCCCAGGCGATCTTGAGGCCGCCGGGGAGCTCGTGCTCCACGTGGGGCTCGCCGTCGGCGGCGGCGGGGACGTCGAGGCCGAGGAGGCGGTAGAAGGCGAGCGAGCGGCCCATGTCCTGGACCACCAGCTCGACCACTTTGAGTCGCACGTTCATGGGTTCACCCTAGGAGCGGACTTCCCGGCCCGTCTTGTACGAATCAGACGCGCGGCGAGGACGCCCCAGGAGACGGCGACGGCGAGGGCGGCGAGGGCCTGGAGCGCCCCGGCGTACGCCTGGGGGTAGATCACGCCCTCGATGTAGTGGTCGATGAACCCGCTGGGCGGCAGCCCTCGCTCCCCGGCCCGGACGCGGGCCCAGTGCTCGGCGTGGGTGAGGGGGCATTCGAGCCGGAGCGTGACGCTCGCGAGGCCCCAGGCGGCGCAGGCGAGGTGGAGCCAGATCGTGCGGGGCCACCTCCAGGCGAGGTATCCGCCGAGCACGACGTAGGCGAGGAAGGCGAAGTGGACGACCATGGCGCCGTCGGCGAGCAGCCGGTAGCCCATGACCCCACGATAATCCGGCCGTCCCCGATACGGCGCTACGGCTCCCGCCGGGCGGCCCGGAGACGGCGGTACGGCTCGCGCCGGGCCGGGCCCGGCGCGAGCCGTACTGGGTGGTCTCGCCTCTCAGGCGGGTGGGTTCACCCGGCCGTCAGCGCTTGGCGGTGGCGGCGGCGAGGGCGTTGACGATGCCGCGGCCGTAGAAGCCGTTCTTGACCTTGGTGCCGACGCAGGTGTGGCTGTCGGTGACCTTGGTCGGCTTGCCCGTCTCCGGGTCGACCGGGTAGCGGGTGTAGGTGTAGGTGCGCGGCGACGGGCACGCGGTGTCGGTCGCGGTGGAGTACAGGCGCGCCTCGGTGATGGAGGGGCTGAGCTTCCCGTTGCCGAAGCGGCTGATGATCAGCGCGGCGACGCCGGTGGCGTGCGGGGCGGCCATGGAGGTGCCCTGGAGGTACTGGTAGTACGCGCAGCCCTTGCCCGGCTTGCAGTCGCGGATCACGCCGGAGTCCTTCTTGGGCGTGCCGTTCTTGTTGAGCAGGCCGTCGCGCCAGAGCACGTTGGCCGGGGCGGCGGCGAGGATGGCGCCGCGCACGTCGCGCTGCTTGGTCTTGTTGTCGTAGGTGTCACCGCCGGGCGCGGCCAGGTCGGTCTGCTCGATGCCGTAGTTCGAGTAGTACGCCTTGCGCTTGGACTGGCCGACGGACGAGACCGAGATGACGCCCTGGAGCTCGGTGGGGACGTCGACGCAGGTGTTGTCGACCTTGCGGGTCTTCTCGGCGCCCTTGGGGAAGCCGGGGCTGGACTCGTCGACCTTGGGGTTGCCCAGGTCGGTGGCGTCGTTGCCGAGGGCGGAGATCAGGGTGACGCCGCGGGCGCGCGCGTAGTTGACGGCGCGCTGGGTGGCCTCGATGATCGCGCGCTGCTCGGAGGACTCCGCCGGGGAGTCGGCCGCGTTGCCGGCGCAGTTGTAGAGCCAGGGGTCGACGTAGAAGCTCATGTTGACGACGTCGATGCCCTTGTCGCCCGCGTAGGTGAGGGCGTCGAGGGTGGGCTTGAGGAAGAAGTAGCCCGAGTCCTGGCCGGCGCGCAGGTTGACGAGGCTGACGTTCGGCGCGATGCCGGCCATGCCGAGGCCGTTGATCGGGGAGCCGATGGTGCTCGCGACGTGGGTGCCGTGGCCGTCGTGGTCGACGTCGGCGGGGTCGACGCAGTTGGCGTACTCACACTTGCCGTCGATCTCGGCGCCGTTGGCGTCGTGGGGGATGTCGACGGTGAAGTTGCGGGAGAGCTCGCGGTTGAAGTTCGGCGCGATGTCGGGGTGCTTGCCGTCGATGCCGGTGTCGATGACGCCGACGAGCACCTTCTTGCTGCCGCGCTCCTTGGCGTGGGAGCCGGTCGCGGTGGCGCCGATCATCTTCATGTCCCACTGGAGGCCGGCGAGCGGCTCCTCGCCCTTCTTCGCCTTGGGGGCGGTGGCGGCGGTGGGGGTGGCGCCGGTCACGCGGGTGCCGCGCTTGGCGTTGACCTTGTCGTCCTCGCCCTTGACGTCACGGGGCTGCGGGATGCCCTGGCCCTTGGGGACGTGGCCGATGGGCTGGTTGCGGGCCACGCCGACGATGGCGGAGCGGCTCTCGGAGACGCCCTCGGCGAAGTTGGCGCCGAAGGCGCGGACGAGGGCGTAGCCCAGCTTGGCGTCCTCCTTGACGACGACGCCGCCGTTCCCCTTGATCGCGCCGAGGGCGGCCTCGCGCTGCCCCTGCTTGAACACCACAAGGAACTCACCCGGGGCGCTACCCGCCGCGGCCTTGGCCGAAGCGGCGGTCACCGCCGCGCTCGCCCCACTCGTCGCAAGCCCGGCGAGAGTACCCGCCAGCGCGACGGTGGCTGCGGCGCCGGCCAGAAGCTTGCGTCTGCGAACCATCAATCCTCCTCAGCGGGTCTCCTGACGGACCCGTGCTGGGAGATCCTTTTGGCCAGGCAAAGCGGGCGTCAAGCGGATCTATACCATCTGGTCGGAATTGATACCGATTTGTGCGGACTGTGGCTTATGCCACTTGCACCCCTCCTGTCACACCCCCTGTCCCGCCCGCCGTACGGCTCGCGCCCGCGCCCCGCGCCCGCCCCGCCGTACGGCATGCGCCCGCGACGATCTGGGCAGGCCGTCTGAGCTGCGAGAACGCTCAGATAGCCTGCTTGGGGTGGGGAGTTGGCCACGGCCGGGAACGGCCCGAGGGGTGCGTCGCGCACGGTGCGCGGCGCTCCGGCTGTGCGTCCGGCACAGTCTCCCGGCGGTGCGGCCGCCCTATCGTCCGGCGAACCTTCGAACTGGGCCGCCGCGAACCTTGGAGGGCCGGCCATGACCACCGCTTCCCCCACCGCCTCATCCCCCGGAGTCCCCCGCTCCCCCGGCTACGCGCGGAGCATGCCCGTCGGCGCCGCGTTCGAGCGCATGCCGTTCACCCGGCGCCACGCGCTCATCGCGCTCGCGCTGTTCATCGCCTTCGTCATCGAGTCCTGGGAGCAGCTCGCCCTCGTCTACGTCGCGGGCGACCTCGGGACGGCGCTCGGCGCCGACGAGGGCGCCGTCGGCTGGCTGCTGTCGGCCGTCGCCATCGGCATGATCCCCGGAGCCCTCGTCTGGGGCCCGGTCGCCGACCGGATCGGCCGCCGTCCCACCTGCCTGTGGAGCCTGGTGGCGTACGGCGTCATCGCCCTGGCCACCGCGTTCGCGCCCAACTACGAGACGCTGTTCGCGCTGCGCGTGCTGTCGGGGCTGGCCCTCGCGGGCGTCTACACGATCACGTTCCCGTACTTCCTGGAGACGCTGCCGGTGCGCTGGCGCGGCCGGGCCGCCGTCTACCTGTCGATCGGGTGGCCGATCGGCATGCTCGCCGCGATCGGCGCGACCCTGGCGTTCGGCTCGATGGGCTGGCGCGTCGTGGTGATCGCGAGCGCGGCGGCGGGCCTGTGGGCGCTGGCCGTGCGCGCCTGGGTGCCGGAGTCGCCGTACTGGCTGGCGCAGCGCGGGCGGCAGGCCGAGGCGCGCGAGGTGCTGCGGTACCTGGGCGCGCGGGACGTCGCCGACGACGTGGAGCTGACCGTCGCGAGCGAGCGGGCCGGGAGCCCGCTGGGGCTGCTGCGCGGCCGCCTCAAGAAGATCACCGTGGTGATGCTGCTGGTGAACTTCGCCTTCAACTGGGGCTACTGGGGGCTGCAGACGTGGCTGCCGACGCTCCTGCAGGAGAAGGGGCTGAGCACGCCGGGCAGCCTGGGCTTCGTCGCGCTGAGCGCGCTCTTCATGATCCCCGGGTACGTGAGCGCGTCGATCCTGACCGGGCGCTTCGGCCGCAAGAAGGTCTTCCTGGCGTACGTGGTCGCGGCGGCGCTCGGCGGGTTCTACTTCGCCGCGGCCGACAGCCTGGCCGACCTGTACATCGGCAACTTCGTGCTGGCGTTCTTCAGCCTGGGCGCCTGGGGCGTGTGGAACACCTGGAACGGCGAGTTCTACCCGACCGCGCTGCGCGGCACCGGGTACTCCTGGGCGACGACCGCGCAGCTCCTGGCCACCAGCCTCGCCCCCTACGCCGTGGGCCGGCTGCTGGAGGGCGCGTCCGGGTTCGCCACCACGATGGTCTTCATCAACGCGTTCCTCGTGGTGACCGTGCTGCTGGCGCTGCCGCTGCCGGAGACCGAAGGCGCGGACCTGGAGTGAGGCTGGGCGTCGACGCGGGGCGGGTCGCGACCAAGGTCGCGGCCCTCCGCGACGGCGCCCTGGTCGTGGGGGTCTCGGTCCCGGCGCGCGGCGGCGTCGCCGTCTCGCTCCGCCGCGCCCTGACCGCCCTGCGCGAATCCCCCGCCCTGCGCGACTCCCTCCATCTCGGCGACGCCCCCGGTCTCGGCGGCGGTCCCGGGCCGCGCGGCTCCGCCGATCGCCGCGACTCCCGCGGCTCCCCCGGTTCGCCTGGTGTCCGAGCATCCGCGCCGGGGCCGGGCGCGGGCGGGCCGTACGGCGGCGCGGAGGCGGTCGTGGTGACCGCGGACCTGCCCGCCGGCGAGCTGGAGCCGGTGGGGGTGCTGCGGATCGGGGCGCCCGCGCACGCCGCGCTGGGCCCGCTGGCCGGGTGGCCGGAGCGGGTGCGGGGCGCGAGCCGTACCGCCGTGGTGCGCGGCGGGCACACGCTGACCGGGTTCCCGCTGGCGCCGCTGGACCGGGACGCGGTGCGGGCGTTCGCGGCCGAGGCCGGGCGGGCGGGGCTGACCTCGTTCGCGGTGACGGCGGCGGGGTCGCCGACGAGCGCCGCGCACGAGCTGGCGGCCGCCGCGCTGATCGCCGCCGAGGTCCCGGGGGCGCGGATCACCCTGTCGTACGAGTTCGGCCGCCCCGGGCTGCGGGAGCGCGAGAACAGCGCGGTGCTCAACGCGGCGCTGCGCCCGGCCGCGGAGCGCCTGGCCGACGAGGCCGGGGACGTGCTGGCGCGGGCCGGGATCGGCGCGCCGCTCTGCTTCGCCCGCAACGCCGGCGGCCTGGTCGGGGCCGAGTACTACCGCCGCTACCCGGTGGTCGCCCACGCCTCGGCGGCGGGGTCCGCGCTGGCGGGCGCCGTACGGCTGGCCGGGGTGGACTCGGCGATCGTGGCGGACGCCTCGCCGCGCGAGGTGCGGCTCGGCGTGGTGGAGGCGGGGCGGCCCCGCCCGGGCCCCGGCGGCGGCGCGGACCTGCCCGGCCTCTCCCCCGGCGGTGTCCCCCTGAACATGTCCCTGCCGATGCTGCGCCGCGCCGTCCTGCCGGCGGGCCGGGAGGAACTGCTCGAGGGGGTGGCCGCGCTGCGCCGCGCCGCGCCGGGCCTGCCCTCGCTCCTGGTCGGCGGCGCCTGCCGCAAGGCGGGGGACGCGGGCGGGGCGGACCGGGCGGGCGAGCGGCCGGACGTGGCGGCGGCGCTCGGGCCGGACTGGACGGTGCCGGCGGGTGCGGAGCTCGCGGGCGCGGTCGGGGCGGCCGCGGCGCAGGTGAGCGCGGAGGTGGAGCGGATCGTGTACGCCACGGGGCGGGCCGAGCTGGAGCACGAGCTGGCGGACGCGCGGGACGAGGCGCTGGCGCGCGTGGTGAGCGCGGGGGCGGCGCCGGGTTCGGCGCGGGTGGCGTCGGTGAGCCGCAACCCCCTGTCGTACCTGCCCGACGGGCTCTACCGGGTGCGCGTCGTGGCGGCCGGGACGACCGGATGACCGGGGGCGGTGTGGAAGACGACCCGAGGGACCGCGCGGGGGACGCCGCGCGCGCGAACGCGGTCGGGGCCGGGGAGCTGGGCTTCCTGGCGGCGGGGTCGCGCGTGTTCGCGCCCGGGGCGGCCGACTCCTCGTTCCGGGCGGCGCGCGAGTGGGCGCGCGGGCTGCTGACGGCGAACGGGCCGGTGCCGCTGGTGGACGCCGGGGAGCTGCCGCCGGACGCGATGGTGGCGGCGGTGAGCCTGGTGGGCTCGACGACGGCGTTCGGGGAGTACCTGCCCGGCGGGGACGAGCCGGTCCGGGCGGTGCGGGCGCTTGAGGGGCGGCTCGGGGAGCGGATCGCCGCGGTGGTCCCGCTGAACACCGCCGCCGAGAACGCGCTGCTGCCGCTGGTCGCCGCCGCCTCGCTGGGGGTGCCGCTGGTGGACGGGGACGGCACGGGGCGGGTGTTCCCGCTGCTGGAGCAGACGACCTTCGCGCTGGGCGGGGTGACGCCCGCGCCGCTGGCGCTCGCCGGGCCGCTGGGCGACGTCGTGGTGGTCGACAGCGCGGCGCAGCGGGTCGAGGAGCTGGTGCGGCCGCTGGTGCTGGCGGCGGGGGGCTGGGTGGTGGCCGCGTGCTACCCGGCGCGGGCCGGGAAACTGGCCGAGTCGCTGGTGCCGGGGTCGGTGTCGCGGCTGGTGGCGGCGGGCCGGCCGGGGGCGCCGCGCGCCGTGGCCGCGCCGTACGGCGTGCGCGTGCTGTGCTCGGGCCGGGTCACGGCGGTGGAGCAGGGGCCCGAGCCGGGGCCGGGGCGGCGGCTGCCGTCGCGCCCGGCGAGCATCCTGGTGCGGGAGCACGGGGGCCTGGCGCGGCTGATCCGGCTGGAGGCCTACAACGAGATCCTGATGGCGCTGGCGGACGGCGCGGTCGCGGCGACGGCGCCGGACCAGATCTGCCTCATCTCGACGGCCGACGGCACCGTGGTGGACGTGGACCGGGCCGCGGCCGGGATGGACGTGGAGGTCGTGGTGCTCCGGGCGGCGCCCGCCTGGCACACCGGGGCGGGCCGCGCGCTGGGGGGCCCGCAGGTCTTCGGGCTGGGGGTGCCGGGATGAGCGCGGCGGGGTGGGAGTCGGCGATCACGGTCGCCGAGCTGGTGCACGGCGGCCCGCTGGGCGAGGCGGTGCTGCTGGGCCCCCGGGACGGCGGCGGCGAGGTGCGGGACGTGCGGATCGCCGACCGGCTGGAGGTGCTGGCGTCGATCACGCCGCACACGGCGGTGGTGCTGACCGGGGCGGCGGCCGAGGGCGGCTGGGCCGTGGAGATGGCGCTGCGGCGGGCCTGGGAGCAGGCGGCGGCGTGCGTGGTGGCCCCGGCCGCGGCGGTGAGCGCGGACTCGACCGGGTCGCTGGCCGTACGGCTGGGCGTGCCGCTGCTCGTGGTGTCGGAGGACCCGCTGATCACGGCGGTGCGGATCGCGACCGCCGCGGCCCGCCCGGCGGCCGCCAGGACCCAGCTCGTGGCGCGGTGCGCCCAGGAGCTGGCGCGGGCGGGCACGTCGGCGCGGCGCGTGGTCGGGGTCCTGAACGCGGAGCTGGCGGGGGCGTCGGTGGCGCTCGTGGACGCGGCCGGGACGGTGCTGGCCGGCAGCCGGGCCGGGCTGGCGGGGCCGCCGCTGGCCGAGGTCGCGGTGCCCGGGCCGGGCGGGGAGGAGCTGGCGCGGCTGCGCGCGGCCGGCCCCCCGCGCTCGCCGGGCTGGCCGGCCGTGGTGGCGGCGGTGCTGGAGCTGGCCGTCGCGCCGCTGACGGCGTGGGCCGCGCGGGCCCGGCTGGCGGCGGCGCGCGAGGCCGCGTTCGGGTCGGCGCTGCTGGACCGGCTGCTGCGCGACCCGGGCGACGAGGGGGCGCTGCGCGACGCGGCGGCGCTGGGCTGGGCGGTGCACGGCCCGCTGGTGGCGTACGTGCTGCGGCCCGTGCCGCCGCTGGCGCCGGAGGACCTGGCGCGGCACACGCCGGGGGTGGCCGCCTCGTTCGACCGGCCGCTGGTGCGGCACGAGGACGGCTGGGCCGGGTGGTGCCCGCCGGACCCCGGGCTGGACGCGGCGCTGCGGGCGCTGCCCGGGCGGCTGCCCGCGCCCTGCTCGGCGGGGCTGAGCGGGGTGGCCGACGGGGTGGCCGGGCTGGGCGGCGCGCTGGCGGACGCGCGGGCGGCGTCGGTGGTGGCCGGGTCCGCGGGGACGCTGGTGCGCGCCGACGAGGTGGGCCCCGCCCAGCTCCTGGCGGCGCTGCCGGTGGACACCCTGGCCGCCCCGGCCCGCGCGGTGCTGGCCCCGCTGCTGGCGGCCGACCGCGACGGGGTGCTCATCGCCACCCTGGCGGCCGTGCTGGACACGGGGTCGCCGACGGCGGCGGCCGAGCGGCTGGGGGTGCACCGCAACACGGTGGCCGCCCGCCTGGACCGGGTGCGCGCGCTCGGCTTCGACCTGGAGGAACCCGCCCAGCGGCTGGCGCTGCACCTGGCCTGCCGCGTGCTGAGAGAGGAACGAGGACAGTGACGGTCCTGGACGAGACCGGGGACACGGCGGCCGTCTGGTCGGTGATCACCGGGATGTACGACGCCTACGTGGCGGGAGACCGGGCGGAGATCGACCGCCGCCTGCACCCGGAGGCCACCATCTGGGACTCCGTGGTCCCCGCCCTGATCGAGGGCCGGGCGGACCTGGACCGGGTGCGCGCCGCCCGCCCGCCGTCCTCGGGCGAGGCCGGCCTGACGGCGTACGACGAGGTCGTGCGCGTGTGGGGCGACACGGCGGTGGCGTCCTACCTGCTGCGGGTGGACATGCTGCCGCGCGAGGACGGCACGGTGCCCCCGCCCGAGATCGACCGCACCACGGCGGTCCTGCGCCGCTTCGGGCGCGAGTGGCTGATCGTCCACCTGCACGAGGACGTCTGGAGCTCCTAGCCCGGGCACGAGAGGTCCTGGCCCGGGCACGAAAGGGTCCTGGCCCGGGCACGAAAGGGCGCCGATCACGCGGGCACGGGTCGTGCCCGCGTGATCGGCGCGGGGACGGTTCCGGGCGAGCCGGGTCAGGAGGTGACCAGGCCCTCGCGGAGATCGTGCTCGATCGCGGCGGGGTCGCGGCCCGCCGGGTCGCCGTAGCCGCCGCCACCGCCGCTCTCGCAGCGCAGGACGTCGCCGGGCCGCACCGGGATGGCGTTGGCCTTGAGGACCTCGCGCTCGTCCGGGCGGCCGGGGTTGAGGACGACGCGGGGCGGGGCGCCGTCCGCGCCGCCGAACAGGCCCCAGGCGGGGGTCACGGAGCGCTCGAACCACAGGGACAGGGAGCTGTCGGCCTGGAACTCGTACTCGCGGACCACCCCGGCGCCGCCCCGCCAGCGGCCCGCGCCGCCCGAGCCCGGCCGTACGGCGTACTCGGTGACGCGGACGGGGAACAGCGTCTCCAGCACCTCGACGGGCATGTCGCGCAGGGACCCGTTGACGTTGTTGATCAGGCAGGACTCGCCGTCACCGCCCTCGAACGCGCCCCAGCCGCCGACCGTGGCCTCCTGGGAGACGAACAGCCTGCCGGTGCGCGGGTCGAGCCCGGTGAGCTGCACGATCATGGAGTCGCCGTAGCTGGCCGCGGCCACCCGGCCGGGCATGGCCGGGGCCAGGGCCCGCACCACGAGGTCGATGACCAGGCCGAGGTGGGAGTAGTAGTACTGGCAGGCGGCGGGCTCGACCGCGGCGAGCATGGAGCCCTCGCGGGTGACCACCTCCAGCGGGGCGAACGAGCCGCCGTTCAGCGGGACGTCCCCGCTGACCAGGAGCTTGTAGCCGACGCGGCACGCGGCGACGGCCTGGGCCGCGCCGCAGTTGACCGGGCCGGTGGCCTGGTCGGCGCAGTCGGTCAGGTCGATGGTCATCCGGTCGCCGCGCACCTCGACCCGGACCGTCACCGGCAGCGGCGTCGCCAGGTCGATCCCGTCGTTGTCGAGCATGCCCGAGGCGGTGTAGACCCCGTCGGGGATGGCGGCGATCTGCTCGCGCTCCAGCCGCTCGGTCTGCGCGAAGATCTCGTCGCGCGCGGCGTGGACCGTGTCCAGGCCCCACCGCTCGATGATCTCGGCGAACCGCCGCTCGCCCATCCGCGCGCACGCCACCTGGGCGCGCATGTCGCCGAGGGTGGGGTGCGGGAAGCGGACGTTGCGCGAGATGACCTCGATCATCGCCGGGTCCGGCTCGCCCGCCCGGTAGATCCGGACCGGGCCGAGCCGCAGGCCCTCCTGGTAGATCGTGGTGGAGTCCATGGACCCGCCCGGGTCCTTGGCGCCCACGTCCAGCCAGTGCGCCCGCGACGCGGCGAAGCCCACCAGCTCGCCGCCGACGAAGATCGGGGCGTAGACCGTGACGTCGTTGAGGTGCGTGCCGCCGATGTAGGAGTCGTTGAGCACCCACACGTCGCCGGGCTCCCACACCCCGCGGCCGTGCATGCGCTCGGTGGCGCGGGTGCACTCCTCCAGGTTCCCCAGGAAGATCGGCAGCCCGGAGGACTGGCCGAGCACGTTGTGGTCCCGGTCCAGCAGCGCGACCGCGCAGTCCTTCGCCTCGTAGATCACGGGCGTGTAGGACGAGCGGATCAGCGTCGTGTTCATGTCCTCGGCGGCCTGGAGCAGGGCGCAGCGGATGATCTCCGTCGTCACCGGGTCGATCACTTCTGGCCTCCCACCTTGATCACCAGCAGTCCGTGCTCGTCGATGCGCGCCGTGCACCCCGGCGGCACCACCGTCGTCGCCGTGTCCTCCACGATCACCGCGGGGCCCGCGGTCATCGTGCCGGGCGCCATCGACTCGCGGCGCAGCACCGGCGTCTCGTGCTCGCGCCCGTCGAAGACGACCGTCTTGCGCACGGCCGGGGCCGGCTCGTGCCGTACGGCGTCCGCCCCGCCCGCCGCCGCGCGCGGGAACTCGCCGAGCCCCGTGGTGCGCAGGGTGACGAACTCCACCGGGGCCTCCGGGGTCGCGTGGCCGTACCTCCGCTCGTGCGCGGCGGCGAACCGCGCGGCCACCGCCGTGAGGAAGCCCGGATCGTCCGGCTCCGCGGCGCCGTCCAGCGGCACGGTGAGGGTGTAGTCCTGGCCCTCGTAGCGCATGTCCACCGCGTGGACCGCGCGGCGGCGGCCCTCCGGAACGCCCTGCCCGGCCAGCGCCTCCAGCGCCTCGGCCTCCATCGCCCGCAGCGTCGCGGCCATCTCGCCGCCGTCCAGCTCCTCCTGCGGCCGGAAGAAGGGGCGGGTGACGTCGCGGCGCACCTCGGCCTCCAGCATCCCCCAGGCGGAGAACGCGCCGGGGAACCGCGGCACGATGACCTCCTCCACGCCCAGCTCGCGGGCGATGAACACCGCGTGCATCGGCCCGGCCCCGCCGAAGGCGACCAGGGCGAACTCGCGCGGCTCGATCCCGTGCTCGACGGTCAGCGTGCGGATGGCCTGGGCCATCTTGGCGTTGGCCACGTCGCACACGCCCTCGGCCAGCTCGGCGGCGCCCAGCCCCAGCTCGTCCGCCAGGCGCCCGACGGCGGCGCGGGCCGCCTCCACGTCCAGCGTCATCGTGCCGCCGGCGAACCAGTCCGGGTCCACCCGGCCGAGCACGGCGTTCGCGTCGGTCACCGTCGCCCGCGTCCCGCCCCGGCCGTAGCAGGCCGGTCCCGGCACCGCGCCGGCCGATTCCGGGCCGACCCGCAGCCCGCCCGCCTCGGCGTACGCCAGGGAGCCCCCGCCGGCGCCGATGGTGTGCAGGTTGACGATCGGCATCAGCACCGGGAAGCCCTCCACCCGGGCCTCGGCGGACACGTCCGGCTCGCCGCCGATCACCAGGGACACGTCGAACGAGGTCCCGCCCATGTCCACGCAGATCGCGTTGCCACGGCCGAGGAGCCGGGTCAGCGCGACCCCGCCCATCGTGCCGCCGACCGGCCCGGACAGCAGCGTCTGGAGCGGCCTCTCCCGGGCGTACGAGGCGTTGACCATGCCGCCGGAGGACTGCATCACGTGCACGGGCACCGTCAGGCCGCGCTCGGCGAAGCGGCCCTCGATGCGGTTGAGGTACCGCCGCACCACCGGGCCGGTGTACGCCTCCAGGACGGCCGAGCTGGTGCGTTCGTACTCCCGCCACTCGCGGGCGACCTGGTGGGAGAGCACGACCAGGGTGTCCCCCAGCTCCTCCGCCAGGATCTCCCCCGCGCGCAGCTCGTGGGCGGGGTTCGCGTAGCTGAACAGGAGGCTGACGGCGACCGCGTCGTACCCGCCCTCGCGGGCCCTGCGGGCGGCCCCGCGCACCGCGTCCTCGTCGAGCGGGCGCAGCTCGGCCCCCCGGTAGTCCAGCCGCCCGCCCACCTCGACGGTGTCGCTGCGCGGCACCAGCGGGGCGGGCTTGCGGTAGCGCAGGTCGAACATGCGGTCCCGGTTCCCGCGCGCGATGTGGTAGACGTCGCGCATCCCCTGGGAGGTCACCAGCAGCACCCGCGCGCCCTTGCGCTCCAGCAGCGCGTTCAGCCCCTGCGTGGTCCCGTGCACGAAGAACGCGATCTCCCCCGCGTCCTCCACCACCCGCGACAGCCCCTCGAAGACGCCCCCGGCGAGGTCCCCGGGGGTCGTCGGCGCCTTGGCCGCCCGGAACCCCCCGGTCTCCTCGTCGTAGCAGACGACATCCGTGAAGGTCCCCCCGATGTCCATGGCGACCCGGTACGACATAGCCACCCCTTCCAGGCGAGCAACGCCCCGAAGCTACGCACCTGCCCCCGCGCTCCCCGTGTGCGCGCCGCCCAGCCGGCCGGCCCCCGCTGGGCGCTCCGCACACACCCGCGCCGCCGTACGGCCCGGCCCGCCCTTTCCGGCCGTGGCCGACCCGGGACAGGGCCGTGGACCCGGCCTGGTCCCGCCCATACGATGCGCCCGCGCCCGGCGCGCCGCCGGGCGTCCCCGATGAAGGGAGATCGCATGGTTCCGAGGACAGCGCGCGGGCTCTCGGCGGGCGCGGCCGCCACGGCGCTGGCGGCCCTGACCGTCATGGCCGCCCCGGCGTCGGCGGCCGTCTCGGCGCCGGCCGTCACGTTCGCGTACTGCAGCGCGGGCAGCACCTACATGGTCTTCTGCGAGGCGTACTGGGAGGGCGGCGCGGACCCGGCCACGGCGCGCTGGAGCGACGGCCGGAACACCTGGATGGGGCCCGGCCAGTACAACTCCGCCACCCGGCGCACCTGGGCGGGCGGCACCTGCAACCCCGGCTCCCTCTTCTACGCCAAGGTCACCATCACCGACGCCGCGGGCCAGGTCACCGAGCGCCTCGTCCCCGGCGGCCGCGCCTGCCGCTGACCCCGCTCTTCCCGCTCTTCCCGCTCTTGCCGCTCTTGCCGCTCTTGCCGCTCTTGCCGTACGGCTCCGCCCGCGCGCCGGGCGGAGCCGTACGCGCGCGTGCGCCCGGGGCGCGGCCGTACGCCGGGAGGAACGACCTCCCGGAGCCCGCGCGGCCTTCCGGGCGCGGACCCGGGCGGGAACGGGGGTCAGGCGGGGGGCGGGGGTCAGGCGGGGGACGGGGCGGGCTTGCGGGCCACGCCGGCGGCGAAGAGGGGACGGTTGCGCGGGGGGAGGTCGGGCTCGGTGCCGTCGGGACGCCAGTCGTTGAGGGGGACCAGGCCCGGGTCCAGGAGCTCGAAGTCGCCGAAGTAGGCGCGGATCTCCCCGGTGGTGCGGAAGCGGCCGGTCTGGAACCGCTCGGCGAAGAACGCCTCGGCCGTGCGCGCCGCCTCGGCCCCGGCCGGGTCGGCCTCGCCCGGGTTGTGGAAGTGGGAGATCGCCAGGTGGCTGCCGGGCGCGAGGACGTCGCGCAGCCGGGCGGCGATCTCGCCCGGCCCCTCGTCGTCGTTCAGGTGGTGCAGGATCCCGAACAGCAGCAGCCCGACCGGCTCGCCGAAGTCGAGGCCGCGGCGGACCTTGGGGTGGTCGAGCAGGGCGTCGAGGTCGCGGATGTCCCCGTGGACGAACGCGACCGTCTCCGCGTTCTCCAGCAGCGCGTGCCCGTGCGCGGCCGCCGTCGGGTCGTTGTCCACGTAGACGACGCGGGCGTCCGGGATCACGGCCTGCGCGATCTGGTGGACGTTGTTCTGCGTGGGCAGGCCGGACCCGATGTCGAAGAACTGCCGGATGCCGAGCCCGGCCATGTGCCGTACGGCGCGGCCCAGGAACGCCCGGTTGGCCAGCGCGTTCTTGGCCGTGTCGGGGTCGATCCGCAGGCTCGCCTCGACCACCGCCCGGTCGACGGCGAAATTGTCCTTCCCGCCCAGGAAACAGTCGTAGACCCGCGCGACGTTCGGCACGGTCGCGTCGACCCCGGCCGGGGGGAACTCCTCTGCCGCCATCCGAGAACTCCAGCTCTTCTCATCGGAAAACCTTCAAGATCATAAACCGCCCTCCCGCGGAACCGCCCCGAAACCCCCGAATCCACCAATCCCTCCCGAACGGCGCGTCCCGTACGGCCCGCCGCCCGCTCCCCGCGCGCGCGCGAAAGGGCCCCCCTCGGGGCACGCGCGGACGCGGCCGGGCGGCGAGGATGGCGGTGTGGAAAGCCCGAGCGACCCGGTGGCCCGCGGCCGGGAACTCCTGCGGCGAGGCCGCTGGAAGCAGGCCAAGGCCCTCTTCACCCAGGCCCTGCCCCCGCCCGCCCCGGCCGGCCCGGCGGACACCCCGGTGAACGGCCCGGTGAACGGCCCGGTGAACGGCCCGGCGGACAGCGCGGCGAACGGCCCGGCGGACACCCTGGTGAACGGCCCGGCGGACGGCCCCGCGACCGGCGCGGTGGACGGGACCGGGGCGGCGGGCGCCGGCCCCCGCGGCGATGACGCCGCCTCGGACGCGGCGGCCGTCCGCATACCTACGGCGGCCGGAGCGGCGAAGGCGGCCGGGACGGCGGCCGCGGAGCCGTACGGCGGGGACGGCGGAGCCGGCGCGGACGGGGCGCGGACGCGGACCGGGGAGCCGGGGGACGCGGTGGGGAGGGCGGACCCGGCCGGGACGGCGGGCGGCGAGCCGTACGGCAGGGGTGACGGGGGCGGGGGTGACGGGGGCGGGTACGGCGGGGGCGGCGCGGACGCGGAGAGGTTCCGGCTCTGGGGGGCGGCGGCGGAGGGGGCCGGGGCGGCGGCCTGGTGGATGGACGATGACGGGGAGACCATCGCCCGATACGAAGAGGCCTACCGGTGGTATCGCGCGGCGGGCGACCCGGCGGGGGCGGGCCGGGCGGCGGCGTGGCTCGGGGCCGCGGCGTCGCAGCTCCGGGGGGAGACGGCGGTCGCGGAGGGGTGGTTCGGGCGGGCCCGGCGGTTGCTCGCGGACACGCCGGACGGGGCGGACGCGGCGCTGTTGGAACTGTTCCGCGGGATGGCGGCGCTGCGGGCGGGGCGGCCGGACGAGGCGCTGGAACTGGCCGGGAGGGTGGCGGCGGCCGGGCGGCGGCTGCGGTCGCCGGATCTGGAGCTCCAGGCGATGGCGCTGACCGGGATCGCCGGGGTGGGGCTGGGACGGGTGGCCGAGGGGATGCGGCTGCTGGACGAGGCCGCGGCGGCGGCGCTCGCCGGGGAGGCCGGGGAGGCGGCCTCGGTCTGGGTGCCGAGCTGCTACGTGGTGCAGGGGTGCGAGCGCGCGCGGGACTGGGATCGGGCCGGGCAGTGGGCGGAGCGGGTGATGGAGTTCTGCCGGCGGCTGGACCTGGGGACGCCGTTCGCGCTCTGCCGCACCCACTACGGCGGCGCGCTGCTGGGGCGCGGCGACTGGGACGCCGCCGAGGACGAGCTGACGAGCGCGGCGGCCGTGCTCGGCTCCCGGCGGCCGGCGCTGGCGGCCGAGGCGTGGGCGCGGCTGGGCGAGCTGCGCCGCCGCCAGGGCCGCCGGGCCGAGGCGGCCGAGCTGTTCGCACGGAGCAGGTCGCTCCCGGCGTCCCGCGCGGGCCTCGCCGAGCTGCGCCTGGACGAGGGCGACCCCCTCGCCGCCCTGGAGATCGCCGAGCGACTGCGCGACACCCTCGGCCCCGATGAGCGCCTGGACCGCGTGCCCGCCCTGGAACTGCTGGTGCGCGCCGCCGTCGCCGCCGGCCTCCCCGGCCGCGCCGTCGCCGCGGCGGCGGAGCTGTCCGCCCTGGCCGAGGCCGTCGGCACCGCCGCCGCCCGCGCGTCGGCCCTGTGGGCCGCCGGCCTCCTCCGCGCCGCCCTCCCCCAGGACGAAGCGCGCCTCCCGGACGAAGCCCGCCTCCCGGATGAAGCACGCCTCCCGGATGAAGCACGCCTCCCGGGCGAAGCCCGCCCCCAGGACGAGGATCCGCCGGAGGCGTGCCTCGAACGCGCGGCGCGGCTGGCCGACGACGGCGGCGACCTGTACGGCGGGGCGCGCGTCAGGCTGGACCTGGCCGCCCTGCTCCGGGACCGGGGCCGCCCCCGGGCCGCCGAGGAGGAGGCGGACGCCGCGAGGCTGGTCTTCGAACGCCTCGGCGCGATCCCCGACGCCGAGCGCGCCGCCCGGCTCGCGGGGCGGGCCGCACCGGTCCCGGCGCTGACGGGACGCCAGGCGGAGATCCTGCGGCTGCTGGCCGGCGGGCTGACCAACCGCCAGGTCGCCCGCCGGCTCCGGCTGAGCGAGCATACGGTCAAACGGCACGTGGCGGACATCCTCACCCGCCTCGGCGCACCCTCCCGCGCCGCCGCCGTGGCCCACGCCGCCCGTCTCGGCCTCCTCTGACCCGCGTCGCACGCGTTGGCGAGGTATGGCCCGTTCGGGCCATACACGGAGGTGGCGGCATGGGCCGGACGGGCGAAGCGGAGGGCGGCCCGCCGTACGTAGCGTCGGGAACATGATCGAGAACGTGAGCGCCATCACCAGGGGACAGCGGGACGTCTGGGCTCAGGGGGATCTGGGGCGGCTGGCCGCGCGGTTCCCCCCGTTGTACGCCGAGCTGCTGTGCGAGGAGCTGCGGCTGCGGCCCGGGGAGCGGGTCCTGGACGCCGGGGCGGGCACCGGCACCGCCTCCGTCGCCGCGGCCCGGAGGTTCTGCGAGGTCGTCGCCGTGGACTTCGTGCCCGAGTCGCTGGAGCGGGCCGCGCTGCTGGCCGCCGGCGAGGGGCTGCCGCTGGCCACGCGGGAGGCGGACGTGCAGGAGCTCCCCTTCCCCGACGGCCACTTCGACGCCGCGCTGTCCACGTTCGGCGTCATGTTCGCCCCCGACCAGGAGCGCGCGGCGGCCGAGCTGCTGCGGGCCGTACGGCCGGGCGGGCGCGTCGGCGTGACCGCGTGGACCCCGGACGGCCTGATCGGGCGATACGCCCGGACCGTCGCCGCCTACGTCCAGCCGCCGCCGGGGCTGCGCTCCCCCTTCGAGTGGGGCACCGAGGCGCGGGCCCGCGAGCTGTTCGCCGGGGCCCGGGTCGAGGTGCGGCGGCGCGCGCAGCCGTTCCGCTACCCCTCCCCCGCCTTCGCCGTGGACTACTTCCGCGACTGGTACGGCCCGGCCCGCGCCGCCTTCGCCCGCCTTGACCGGGACCGCGCCGAGGCGCTGCGCGCCGACATGATCGCCGTCTGGCGGGCCGCCAACGAGTCCGGCGACGACACCCTGGTCGCCCACGCCGACTATCTGGAGATCGTCGTCACCGCCCCCTGACCGGCGCGGCGGCGGGAGCCCGCCCCGGGAGACGCGCTCGCGCGCCGCCCGCCCCGCCGTACCCGGCGCGCGGGTGGGTAGGGGCCCGGGGGACGGAGGAGGGCTCATGGGGATCGGCGTTGACGAGTATCGGGCGCGGCAGGAGGCGGCGCGGCGGGCGGCGGCGGAGGCCGGGCTGGACTGCCTGGTCGCCTGGTCGCGCGGCGGGTCGGCGCAGGACGGGTACGCGGACGTGTACCACCTGACCGGGTTCTACCAGCACCAGCCGCTCGTGCCGGACCTGCCGGGGCGGTGGCGGGCCGAGGGGCACGCGGCGGCGGTGGTGCCGGTCGAGGGGCCGGTGGTGCTGGTGTCCAACGTCGGGGAGCTCCAGGAGGAGCCGGTGGCCGACGAGGTGCGCCCCGCCTCCGACCTGGTGGACACGCTCGCGGACGTCGTGCGGCGGGCCGTGCCGGACGGGGGCCGCGCCGGGCTGACCGGGTGCGCCGGGCTGGCGTGGCCGTGGCGGGACCGGCTCGCCGCGGGGCTCCCGGGGCGAGCGCTCGTGGACGCGGACGAGGTGGGGTGGCGGCTGCGGCGGGTCAAGAGCCCGGCGGAGCTGGACCTGCTGCGGGCGGCCGGGGCGCTGGGGGTGCGCGCGATGGACGCGGCCATGGCGGCGGCGGTGCCCGGGGCGAGCGAGGCCGAGGTGGCCGCGGCCGCGATCGGCGAGATCGTCGCGGGTGGCGGCGCGTACTACGGGATGGGCCTGTCGTCGGGCGGCCAGAGCGTGACGTTCGCGCCGTCCGGGCCCGCGGCGTACACCGGACGGCGGCTGGAGGCGGGCGACCTGCTGCGGATCGACCTGTACGGCTCGGTGGAGGGGTACCTGTTCGACTTCGCCCGCACCCGGGTGGTCGCCGGGGAGGCCGGCGAGGACCGGCGCCTCCTCCTCGACGCGGTGCGCGACAGCGTCCGCGCCGGCGTCGCCGCCCTCCGCCCCGGCACGCCCCTGTCCGAGGTGGCGCGGCGCTGCGACGAGAACCTGGCGCGGTCGCCGTACACCCGCCGCCACGGGGCTCCCCGGCCGCTGATGTCCGGGGTGTGGGGGCACGGCCTCGGCCTCTCCTTCGAGCCCCCGTGGCTGTCCCCCGACGTCCCGGGCGTCGCCGAGCCGGGCATGTGCCTGGCCGTGGAACGCCGGATCGCCCTTCCCGGGGTCGGCGGCGCCAACTACGAGGACAACGTGATCGTCACCGAGTCGGGCCCCGAGGTCATCACCCCCGCCGCCCCGGAATACCTGGGCTGACCCGCCCCGCGAGGCGGAGGCCGGGCCCGGCGGGAGCGGGGCCGCTGGTCCACCGGGCGGCGATGTGGACGGCCGGGCCGGACAGGAGGCCGGCCCGGGGCTCACCAGGCGGGAGACGGTGTGGGCGATGCGGCCCCGCGCGGTGGATCGCGCGGGGCCGCCGCCGGGGACGTCAGGCCAGGGCGCGGGCCGTGGGCGGGATGGCGACCGGGAGGGCGGTCGAGCCCGTCAGGGCCTCGTCCACCGCCGCGGCGGCCGAGCGGCCCTCGGCGATGGCCCAGACGATGAGGGACTGGCCGCGGCCCATGTCGCCGGCGACGTAGACGCCGTCGAGCGGGGTGCCGTCCTCGGCCAGCGCCCGGTAGGACGCGTCGCGGCGGACGTTGCCGCGCGGGTCGTAGCCCACGCCCAGGTCCGTCAGCAGCGCGCCCCTCTCCGGGCCGACGAAGCCCATGGCCAGGGTGACCAGGTCGGCCGGGATCTCGCGCTCGGTGCCCTCGATCGGCCGGAAGCCGGTCTGCGGGCCCTCGACGTCGACCACGCGCAGCGCGCGGACGTTGCCCCGGCCGTCGCCGACGAACTCGGTCGTGGAGACCGCGTACACCCGGGCGCCGCCGGCGTCGGAGAGCTCCTCGTGCGCGCTCTCGACCTTGAACAGCGTCGGGTAGGTCGGCCACGGCTGGCCGGCCGCCCGCGACGCCGGGGGACGCGGCATGATCTCGAGCTGGGTGACCGAGGCCGCGCCCTGGCGCAGCGCGGTGCCGATGCAGTCGGCGCCGGTGTCGCCGCCGCCGATCACGACGACGTGCTTGCCCTCGGCCGAGATCGGGGAGACCGGGAAGTCGCCCTCCTGCACCTTGTTGGCCGGCGGGAGGTACTCCATGGCCTGGTGGATCCCGGCCAGCTCGCGCCCGGCGATGGGCAGGTCGCGCCAGGCGGTCGCGCCGCCGGTGAGCACGACCGCGTCGTACTCGGCCCGGAGCCGCTCGGCCGTGACGTCCACGCCGACGTTGACGCCGGCGCGGAACTCGGTGCCCTCGGCCCGCATCTGGGCCAGGCGCCGGTCGATGTGCCGCTTCTCCATCTTGAACTCGGGGATGCCGTACCGCAGCAGCCCGCCGATCCGGTCGGCCCGCTCGTACACGACCACGTCGTGCCCGGCGCGGGTGAGCTGCTGGGCGGCGGCGAGCCCGGCCGGGCCGGAGCCCACGACCGCGACGCGCTTGCCGGTCCTGACCGGCGCGGGCTGGGCCGTCACCCAGCCCTCGGCGAACGCGCGGTCGATGATCTCCACCTCGACCCGCTTGATCGCCACCGGGTCGCTGTTGATGCCGAGCACGCACGCCGCCTCGCACGGCGCCGGGCACAGCCGCCCGGTGAACTCGGGGAAGTTGTTCGTGGCGTGCAGCCGCTCGATCGCCTCGCGCCAGTCGGCGCGGTAGACCAGGTCGTTCCACTCGGGGATGAGGTTCCCGAGCGGGCAGCCGTTGTGGCAGAACGGGATGCCGCAGTCCATGCAGCGCGACGCCTGCTTCTCCAGCGCGGGGCGCGGGAACTCCTCGTAGACCTCGCGCCAGTCGCGGATGCGCACGTCGACGGGGCGTCGCGGCGGCAGCTCACGCCCGTGCGTCAGGAAACCCTTCGGGTCGGCCATCGTGATACCCCCTCTTTACTGACCGGAGGCCGCCATGACGGCCTCGTCGATGTCACGGCCTTCGGCCTCGGCGGCGGCGCGGGCGGCGAGCACGCGCTTGAAGTCGCGGGGCATGACCTTGGTGAAGCGCTCCAGGGCCAGGTCCCAGTCGGCCAGCAGCCGCTGCGCGGCGGCCGAGCCGGTCTCGGCGAAGTGCTTCTCGACCGTCGCGCGGAGGAACTCGCCGTCCTCGGCCGTGAGCGGGTCGAGGTCCACCATCTCGGTGTTGACGCGCTCGGGGGCCAGGTCCAGGACGTAGGCGACGCCGCCGGACATGCCCGCCGCGAAGTTGCGCCCGGTCGGGCCGAGCACCACCGCGCGGCCGCCGGTCATGTACTCGCAGCCGTGGTCGCCGACGCCCTCGACGACGGCGGTCGCGCCGGAGTTGCGGACGCAGAACCGCTCGCCCACGACGCCGCGCACGAACACCTCGCCGGACGTGGCGCCGTAGAGCATGACGTTCCCGGCGATGATGTGACCGTCGAGCGGGGCCTCGGGGTGCGGCCTGACGACCAGCCGGCCGCCGGAGAGCCCCTTGCCGAGGTAGTCGTTGGCGTCACCGGTCAGCCGCAGGGTGATCCCGCGCGGCACGAACGCGCCGAACGAGTTGCCCGCCGAGCCGGTGAACGACACGTCGATGGTGTCGTCGGGCAGGCCCTGGCCGCCCCACCGCCGGGTGACCTCGTGCCCGAGCATCGTGCCGACGGTGCGGTTGACGTTGCGGATGGGCAGCTCCAGCGTGACGCGGTCGCCGTACTGCAGCGCGCCCTCGGCGAGCTGGATCAGCGTGTTGTCCAGCGCCTTGTCCAGCGCGTGGTCCTGCTCGGTGGTACGGCGCAGCGCCGCGCCCTCGGGCAGGTCCGGGACGTGCAGGATCGGCGACAGGTCGAGCCCGGACGCCTTCCAGTGGTCCTCGGCGGCGGACACGTCGAGCATCTCGGCGTGGCCGATCGCCTCGTCCAGCGAGCGGAAGCCGAGCGCCGCGAGGTACTCCCGCACCTCCTGGGCGATGAACTCGAAGAAGTTCACCACGAACTCGGGCTTGCCGGTGAACCGCTTGCGCAGCTCGGGGTTCTGCGTCGCCACGCCCACCGGGCAGGTGTCCAGGTGGCAGACCCGCATCATCACGCAGCCGGAGACCACCAGCGGCGCGGTCGCGAAGCCGTACTCCTCGGCGCCGAGGAGGGCGGCGATGACGACGTCGCGGCCGGTCTTGAGCTGGCCGTCCACCTGGACCACGATGCGGTCGCGCAGGCCGTTGAGCAGCAGCGTCTGCTGGGTCTCGGCCAGGCCCAGCTCCCAGGGGGCGCCGGCGTGCTTGATCGAGGTCAGTGGGGAGGCGCCGGTGCCGCCGTCGTGGCCGGAGATCAGCACGACGTCCGCGTGGGCCTTGGACACGCCCGCCGCGACCGTGCCGACCCCGACCTCGGCGACGAGCTTGACGTGCACGCGCGCCGAGGGGTTGGAGTTCTTCAGGTCGTGGATGAGCTGCGCCAGGTCCTCGATCGAGTAGATGTCGTGGTGTGGCGGCGGCGAGATCAGGCCCACGCCGGGCGTGGAGTGCCGGGTCTTGGCCACCCACGGGTACACCTTGTGCCCGGGGAGCTGCCCGCCCTCGCCGGGCTTGGCGCCCTGCGCCATCTTGATCTGGATGTCGTCGGCGTTGGTGAGGTACTCGCTGGTGACGCCGAACCGGCCCGAGGCCACCTGCTTGATCGCCGAGCGGCGCAGGTCGCCGTTGGGGTCGGGGGTGAAGCGCTCGGCGTCCTCGCCGCCCTCGCCGGTGTTGGACTTGCCGCCCAGGCGGTTCATCGCGATCGCCAGGGTCTCGTGCGCCTCGGCGGAGATCGACCCGTAGGACATCGCGCCGGTGGAGAACCGCTTGACGATCTCCGAGACCGGCTCGACCTCGTCGATGGGCACGGCGGGGCGGTCGCCCTCGCGCAGCCTGAACAGGCCGCGCAGCGTCATCAGCTTCGACGCCTGCGAGTCCACCAGGCTCGTGTAGTCCTTGAAGATCTCGTACTGCCGCGTCCGGGTGGAGTGCTGCAGCTTGAAGACCGTCTCGGGGTTGAACAGGTGCGGCTCGCCCTCGCGGCGCCACTGGTACTCGCCGCCGACCTCCAGCCGCCGGTGCGCCGCGGCCACGCGCGGGTAGGCCCGCTTATGCCGCTGCGCGACCTCCTCGGCGAGCACGTCGAACCCGACGCCGCCCAGCCGGGAGACCGTGCCGGTGAAGCAGCGGTCGATCACCTCGGCGCCCAGGCCGAGCGCCTCGAAGATCTGCGCCCCGGTGTACGACGCCACCGTGGACACGCCCATCTTGGACATGATCTTGAGGACGCCCTTGCCGTACGCCTTGATCAGGTTCCGGACGGCCTTGTGCGGCTCGACGTCCAGCGTCCCGGCGGCGATGAGGTCCTCGACGGTCGCGATCGCCAGGTAGGGGTTGATGGCGCTGGCGCCGTACCCGATGAGCAGGGCCATGTGGTGCGCCTCGCGCGCCTCACCGGTCTCGATGACGAGGCCGACCCGGGTGCGGGTCTTCTCGCGGATGAGGTGGTGGTGCACCGCGCCGGTGAGCATGAGCGACGGGATCGGCGCGTGGGTGTCGCTGGAGTGCCGGTCGGAGAGCACGATGATGCGCGCGCCGTCCCGGATCGCGGCCGAGACCTCGGCGCAGATCTCCTCAAGGCGCGCGGTCAGCGCCGCGCCGCCGCCCGCGACCTCGAACAGGCCGGAGACGACGTACGGCTGGAAGCCCGGCAGCGCGCCCTCGTCGTTGATGTGGATGATCTTGGCGAGCTCGTCGTTGTCGATCACCGGGTACGGCAGCACCAGGCGGCGGCAGGACGCCGGGCCCGGGTCGAGCAGGTTGCCCTCGGGGCCGATCGTGGACTGCAGGCTGGTGATCAGCTCTTCCCTGATCGCGTCCAGCGGCGGGTTGGTGACCTGCGCGAAGAGCTGGCTGAAGTAGTCGAACAGCAGCCTGGGCCGCTCCGACAGCACCGCGACCGGGGTGTCGGTGCCCATCGAGCCGATCGGCTCCGCGCCCGTCCTGGCCATCGGCGACAGGATGACGCGCAGCTCCTCCTCGGTGTACCCGAAGGTCTGCTGCCGCCGGACCAGCACCTCGTGCGTCGGGACCTCGCGTACCCGCTCCGGCAGCTCCTCGAAGCGCACCAGGCCCGCGTGCAGCCAGTCGGCGTACGGCTGCGCCGCCGCCAGCTCGGCCTTGATCTCGTGGTCCTCGATGATCTTCTGCTGGGCGGTGTCGATGAGGAACATGCGGCCCGGCTGGAGACGGCCCTTGCGGACCACGTCGGCGGGGTCGATATCGAGCACGCCGGCCTCGCTGGCCAGCACGACCAGCCCGCCGGAGGTCACCCAGAACCGGCCGGGGCGCAGGCCGTTGCGGTCCAGGACCGCGCCGGCGACCGTGCCGTCGGTGAAGGTGATGGACGCGGGGCCGTCCCACGCCTCCATGAGGGTCGAGTGGAACTCGTAGAAGGCGCGGCGCGCCGGGTCCATCTCGGTGTGGTTCTCCCACGCCTCGGGGATCATCATCAGCACCGCGTGCGGCAGCGACCGCCCGCCCAGGTGCAGCAGCTCCAGCACCTCGTCGAAGGAGGCGGTGTCGGAGGCGTCCGGGTCGCAGATCGGGAACAGCCGCTCCAGGTCGCCCGGGATCAGCCCGGTCGCCAGCATCGCCTCGCGGGCGCGCATCCAGTTGCGGTTGCCCTTGACGGTGTTGATCTCGCCGTTGTGCGCGATGTAGCGGTATGGGTGCGCCAGCGGCCACGACGGGAACGTGTTCGTGGAGAAGCGCGAGTGGACCAGCGCGATCGCGGTGTGGAAGTCCGGGTCGGACAGGTCGGGGAAGAAGGGTTCGAGCTGCGGCGTGGTCAGCATGCCCTTGTAGACGATCGTGCGCGAGGACAGCGAGGGGAAGTAGCAGTCCGCCTCGTGCTCGGCGCGCTTGCGCAGCACGAACGCCAGCCGGTCCAGGTCGAGGCCGCTCTCGCCGCCCGGCGAGGAGACGAAGAGCTGCCGGAACGACGGCATGACCGCCCGCGCCGACGGGCCGCAGTGCGCCGCGTCGTGCGGGACGTCGCGCCAGCCGAGGACCGTCAGGCCCTCCTCGGCCGCGATCTCCTCGATCATGCGCTCGGCGATCAGGCGGGCCTCGCCGTCCTTGGGCAGGAAGCCGATGCCCGCCGCGTACGACCCGGCCTCCGGCAGCGGGAAGTCCACCGCCTTGCGGAAGAAGGCGTCCGGGATCTGCGTCAGGATCCCCGCACCGTCGCCGGTGTCGGGCTCACTGCCGGTCGCGCCCCGGTGGTCGAGGTTGCGGAGCGCCGTGAGGGCCTTCTCGACGACGTCGTGACCTCGGCGTCCGGCGACATCGGCCACCATCGCGACGCCGCACGCGTCGTGTTCGTTGGCGGGGTGGTACAGGCCCTGGGGCGCGGGAAGCCCAGGCTGGGCAGCAGGCATCTAATCCCTCCCGTCGTCATCGTCTGCGTCGTGCGTGCAGTCCGGGACGACGTTGGCCCTGCTGCGGGTTAGGTGAGTAGAGACTACATCACCTTGGGAAACATGCCCGGCAGGGCACGTTGACGAACCTCACGCGCCGCTGTCACATCGCCGCTGACCAGTGGTTTCCACCGGTTCCGCGGTTTCCGCCGGAAGACCGCCATGTGGGAGGCTGTCTCAGTGAGCGGGACCGGACATGAAGAACTCTCGTTGTTGCTGGAGGAGGCCGCGGCCGACTCCCGGAGGCTTCGGCACGCGCTCGCGGCGCTGACCGACGGGCGCTGGCGGTCGCTCGGCGAGCTGGTGCGGGAGGCCGCCACGTCACGCCGCTCCGTCGAGGCGCTCCTCCGCGCCGTGGAACTCGAGCGCCAGGGCGAGCTGTTCCGCGTCCCGCCCGCCCGCGCGGCGGCGTACCGGCGGCTCACAGCCGTCAGCGGGCTCGCCGACCCGGTGTCGCACCTCGTGGACCCCGCCCTGGTCGCCCGCGTGGAGAAGGCCATCGCCGCCGGGCCGGCCGCGCTGGCGTCCCTCGACCACGTGTCCGCCACCGCCGAGACCGTCGTACGGCGGGCCCTGCTGCTGCGGGAGCGCTTCTGGATGCCCGGGGCGCGGCTGCTGTGCGTGGGCGACCATGACCTGACCTCGGTCGCGGTCGCGCTCGTCTGCCCGGAGGCCGAGGTCACGGTGGTGGACGTGGACGACCGGGTGCTCGCCCACATCGACGCGCAGGGCCTGCCCATCCGGACCCGCTGGGCCGACCTGCGCCTCGGCCTGCCCGCCTCCGCCGCCGCCTGGGCCGACCTGGCGATCAGCGACCCGCCGTACACACCCGAGGGCATGGGGCTCTTCGCGCTCCGGGCGCTGGAGGGGCTGCGGGACCGGGAGCGCGGGCGGCTGCTGATGGCGTACGGCGCGAGCGAGCGCACCCCGGCCCTGGCGCTGAAGGTGCAGAACGCGTTCGCCGAGCTCAACCTGGCGATCGAGGCGATGTGGCCGGACTTCAACCGGTACCACGGGGCCGAGGCGATCGGCAGCGCCGCCGACCTGTACGTCCTGCGTCCCACGGCGAAGACCTGGCCGGCCGTCGCCGCCCGCGGCGACCGCGTCGAGACCCGCATCTACACCCACGGCCCCCAGTCCATCGAGGCCGGGGAGCGCCCCGAGGCGTGGGAGTCGGCGGGCGAGCCGGACCTCCTCGTCGGCGACTGGCCCGCCTCCGTCCTGCCCCGTCTGCCCCGCGTCCGCCTGTCCACGTGGCTGGCCAAGCCGTACAAGAGCGATCCGCGCCAGGTCGCGGTCACGCTGCCCGCCGGTCTCGGCGCGGCGCTCCCCCGCGTCCTGCTCGCCACCCGCGCCGACCGCGTCCGCGTCCGGGTGGAGCCCCGCGAGACGCCGCCGGGCCTGGCCGCGCTGGTCTCCCCGGTCTACTCCGTCCGGCCCGTCCCCGGCGGCGTCGAGGCCGTACGGCTGCCGCGGCCCGCCCCCGGCACCGCGGAGGAGGCCGTGCGCCGCGTCCTGGACGCCGCCCACGGCAAGCTGCTCAACACCTGGCGGGAGGCCCTGATCGCCCTCGCCCGCGCCCGGGGAGAGACGCTGACCAAGAACGAGGCGAAGGCGGCCGTCCTGGCCGCCGCCCCCTGGGCCGCGGACACGACCGTCCTCGACCTCCCCGCCCACCGTCTCCGCGCCCTCCCCGCCGCGATCGCCGGGACCGCCGCCCCCTGACGCGGCTCCCGCCCCGGGCGCGGCTCCCGCCCCGGAGGGGGCGGGCGGGCGCCGGGGCGGCCCGGCGCCCGCCGTGCGGGCCTCAGCCGTTGCGCTGCCTGTACTTGGCCTGGGCCTCGGTGAGCTTGGCGGAGAACTGGTCGAGGAAGGTCTTGGCCGGCATCTGGCCGAGCAGGACCTTCTGGAACAGCGGCTCCATCTCGGTCTTGGTGATCGCGTTGAACTCCGGCAGGTAGTACGGCATCTGCACGACCTTGGTGGCCGGGTCGTTGAGCACCCGCGACGCCTCGGCGACGTGCTGCGCGTCCTTGATCCACCGCTCGCCGTCCACCTCGGTGTTGGCGGGCAGGACGCCCGTCTTCTCGGCCCAGTGGCTGTTCATCGCCTTGGACGCGGCGAACTCGGCGAACTTGAACGCGGCGTCCTTCCTCTCGCCGGCGGCGAACACCCCGATGCCGGAGACGGGGTTCGACAGGATCGACTGCGTGCCCGAGTCGGACCTGGGCACCGCCATCGCGGCCACCTTGTCCTCGCCCAGGGTCTTGGCGTGGTCGTTGTACGACCCCAGGTTGTGCTGCATGATCGCGATGTTGCCGCCGTCGAACTGGGCGACCATCTTCACGTAGTCGTTGGTCACGTCGGCCTCGGGCGTGACCTTCTTGTACAGGCCCGCCAGCTTCTCCAGCGCCGCCACGTTCCTCGGGTCGTTGATCGTGGCCTTGCCGGCGGGGTCGAAGATCTCGGTGATGCCGCTCTGGCCGTACAGGACCTCCATCATCTGCGCGATGGAGCCGGCGCCGCCTCGGATGGTGAAGCCGTAGCGGTTCTTGGACTTGTCGGTCAGCTTCTCGATGGCGGTGAAGAACTCGCTCCAGGTCTTCGGCGCCGCGATGCCCGCCTCCTTGAACCAGTCCGTCCGGTACCAGAAGACGCCCATGTTGGTGGACATCGGCATCATGTACGTCTTGCCGTCCGGGACCGTGGCCTTCACGGTGGTGAGGACCTGCCGGTTGATCTTGCCGTTGAGCGCGCTCTTGGCGATGCGGTCGTCCAGCGGCTCCAGGGCCTTCTGGGCGACGAGGTTGGCCAGCATCGCGGTGGAGACGCCGCCGACGTCCGGCAGGCCGCCGCCCGCGATGGCGGTGTCGTACTTCTGCTGGGCCTGCGCGATCGGGATGCCGACGTACTTGACCTTGATCTTGGGGTTGGCCTTCTGGAACTCGCCGATGATGTGCTGCCAGACGGGGGTGCGGGCGGGCCCGCCGTTGTCGTCCCAGAACGTGATCGTGGTCTCCCCTCCGGCGGCGGAGGGGGACGAGCCGGAACCGCAGGCGGTCAGGCCCAGACCGAGCAGGGCCGCGGTGGCCAGGGCGAGCAGGGGTCTCATGGAGCCGTACCTTTCGTGGAAAAGCCGTGGAACCTGGCGTGGCCCTCCTCCCCCGAGGCGAAGAGCGCGAGAACCGCGCCGACCCACTGGGACGGGGCGGCGCGGAAGCGGCCGCCGACCTCGCGCCCTGCGGCGGAGACGGCGGAGAAGCGGCACAGGGCGCCGTCCTCGACGGTCACCGTGACCGTCACCGGGCCCTCCCCGGCCGGGACCGGGGCGGCCAGGTCGCGTTCGGGCCCGCCCGCGCCGGCGGCGCGGCAGACCAGCAGGTCTCCGTCCAGCCCGGCCCAGGCGTACTCGTCGCCGAGCACGGCGAGCCCGGCCCGGCCCCGGGCCCCGTCACCGAGGCTGATCGCGGTGGTCGCGCTGAACGCCCTGGCGGGCAGGCGCTGGGTCAGCACGTCGGGCCGGAGCCGGAGGTCTTCCGGGCCCGGGCGGCAGGTGAGGCGCAGGTGGCCCGCGCCGGTGGACCACCAGGACGGGTCCGGGTTCGCCGGCCAGCTCCACTGGGGTCCGGGGGCCGCCCCGGTGAAGTCGTCGTCCGACCGGGGCGCGGCCGGGGGGTGGCCCTGGACCGGCTTGCGCCCGCCGGGGACCGGCCGCCCCCCGTCGCCGATGACCGGCCAGCCGTCCGGTCCCCAGCGCATCGGCTGGAGGTGGACGACCCGCCCGTACGCCCCGCGGTCCTGGAAGTGCAGGAACCAGTCGGCGTCCCCGGCCCGCACCCAGGCGCCCTGGTGGGGGCCGTTCACCGCGGTGCCGCCGCGCTCCAGCACGATCCTCGGCTCGTACGGCCCGGCCACGTCGCGCGACCGGAAGGCGTACTGCCACCCGGTCGCCACTCCCCCGGCGGGCGCGAGGATCCAGTACCACCCGTCGCGCCGGTAGAGCTTGGGCCCCTCCAGCGTGAAGCAGCCGGGCACCCGGTCGCCGTCGATCACCACCCGGCCGGGGCCGAGCAGCGCCGTCGCGTCCGGCGTCATCTCGTGCAGGGTGAGCCGGTTGTTGAACCCGGCCCGGCTCTTGGCCCAGGCGTGCACGAGGTAGGCCCGCCCGTCCTCGTCCCACAGCGGGCACGGGTCGATCAGCCCGGCCCCCTTCTTGATGAGGTACGGCTCGCGCCACGGTCCCTCGGGCCGGTCCGCCGTGACCACGAAGATCCCCTCGTCCGGGTCGCCGTAGAAGATCCAGAAGCGGCCGTCGTGGAAGCGGAGCGAGGGGGCCCACACGCCGTGGCCCGGCCGGGGCTCGTCCCGGCCGCGGGTGACGGCGTGGCCGGCGATCGTCCAGTTGACCAGGTCCTTCGAGTGCAGGATCGGCAGCCCGGGGACCTTGGTGAAGCTGGAGGCCGTCAGGTAGAAGTCGTCGCCCACCGCGATGACGTCCGGGTCGGGCCAGTCGGCGTCGAGCACCGGGTTGGTGTAGGTGCCGTCCCCGTTGTCGGCGATCCAGGGGGCCGTCATCCCTTCACCGCCCCGGCGCTCATGCCCTGGACCAGGTATTTCTGAATAAAGGCGAACACCAGCACCACCGGGACCGCCGCCACCACGCCGCCCGCGGCCAGCGCCCCGAAGTCCACGCTGAACTCCCCGAGCGTGTACGACAGGCCGACCGGGACCGTGAACTTCTCCTGCTCGTTCACGAACATCAGCGCGAAGAGGAAGTTGTTCCAACTGTGGATGAAGGCGAACGAGCCCACGGCCACCAGCGCGGGGCGCAGCAGCGGCAGCACCACCGCCAGGAAGCCGCGCAGCCGCCCGCAGCCGTCCACCCAGGCCGCCTGCTCCAGCTCCACCGGGATGTTCTTGATGAAGCCGCTGATCAGGATCAGCGAGAGCGGGAGCTGGAACACCGTCTCGGCGATCACCAGGCTCCACAGCGAGTTGACCAGGCCGAGCGTGCGGAAGATCTCGAACAGCGGGATGAGCATCATCGCGCCGGGGATGAACTGCGTGCAGAGCATCCCGACCATGAACGCCCTCTTGCCGCGGAACTCGTACCGCGCCAGCGCGTACCCGCCGGCCAGCGCGATCAGCGTGGTCGCGACCAGCGAGGCCAGCCCCACCATCAGGCTGTTCCGGAAGAACATCGCGAAGCCCAGGTCGTTCCAGACGGTCGCGAAGTTGTCGAACGTGATCGGCCAGGGCAGCAGCGAGGACGAGCCGCGGGGCCGGAACGCGAAGACCAGCATCCAGTAGAAGGGCACGAGCGTGAACAGCAGGTAGAGCGCGAGGGGCGCCCAGATCTGCCAGCGGCTCACGCGCTGCGCGGACCTTCCCGGCGCGGGGCGGGCGGGGGACACGGCCGCCTCGGGCCGCTCCAGGACCGTCGTCATGCCTTGGCTCCGAACTTGCTCAGCCTGAGGTAGGCGATCGAGAAGAAGGTCAGGATGAGGAAGGCGGCGGTGGTCAGCGCGGAGCCGTACCCGAAGTCGTGGGCCTGGGCCGCCTTCGAGGCCACGTACAGCGGCAGGGTGGTGGTCGCGTGCGCGGGCCCGCCGCCGGTCAGCGTGTAGAGCAGGTCCACGTTGTTGAACTCCCACACGCACCGCAGCAGCGTGGACAGGATGATCGCGTCCTTCAGGTGCGGCAGCGTGATGTGGAAGAAGCGCCGGACGCGGCTGGCGCCGTCCACCGACGCGGCCTCGTAGAGCTCCTTGGCGGCGCTCTGCAGGTCGGCCAGCAGCAGGATCGCGAAGAACGGCACGCCCCGCCACAGCTCGGCCACCACCGCGGCGGAGAACACCGTGTCCGGGTCGGCCAGCGGCGCCGCGCCGTACTCCATCAGGCCCAGGTCGGCCAGGTAGCGCGAGACGCCGGTGGTGGGGTTGTAGAGCAGCACCCAGATGCCGGTGGTCAGCACCCCGGACACGGCCCAGGGCGAGAAGACCAGGGCCCGCGACAGCGCCCGGCCGACGAAGGTCTCGTTGACGATCAGGGCGAGCGCCAGGCCGAAGAGCAGTTGGAGCGTCACCTCGACGGCGACCCACTTCACGCTGAAGCCGAGGCTCTGCCAGAACAGCGGGTCCTCGAACAGCAGGGTCCTGAAGTTGTCGAGGCCGGCGAAGCCGTTGTCCCACGGCTTGGTCACGTTGTAGTGCTGCAGGCTGTAGTAGACGACGCTCGCCATCGGGTACACGAGGAAGCCGAGCATCGCGATCAGAGCCGGCGCGATCAGCAGGTAGGGGGTCCGGGTGGCGCGGGCCATGACGCCGACGTCTCCTTGGGTTCGGGGGAGCGTGCGGGAGCTGCGGGGAACAGGGTCCGGGGCGTTGCAACCGGTTGCGGGAAACACTGCGGCAATCCGGAGGAAACGTCAAGAGCCCCCGGGAAACTCTCCAGCGGTAGGGCGTTCACCTGGTTTTCTCACGCGAACATGCGCGGTCGGCCTCTGACAACCGCTTGCAAAAGCCCTGGTGACAAGCGGTACGGCACGGTCGCCGGGCAGCGGGAGCGGGCCGAGGACGCGGGGCGGCCCCACGGCGCGGAACGGCAGGCGCCCGTGGCGGCCGCGGGGGCGGCCGGGCCGGGCGGCGCTCACCGCGCGGACGCGGGCGCGGTCCTCCCGGGCGCCGCGGCGGCGGCCAGCCGGGCGGCCTCGGCGCGGTCCAGGCGCCCGTCCGCCACGACCACGGTCACGGCCCGCGTCAGCACCCGGCCGAGGACGAGCGGCGTGTCCCAGGCCAGGGCGGCCCCGATCCCGGGGTAGTCCGCGATCCGCACGAACCAGGGGTCGGCGTCCTGGACGAACACCAGCGTCCAGGGCTCGTCCCCGGCCGAGACGGCCGACAGGGCCAGCCACGGCGCCTGGGAGCCGTGCACCGCCTCCTCCCCCTCGGCCCCGGCGGTGAACACCCGCCGGTCGCGGGAGTCGCCGGGGGCCCGCCAGAAGAAGCCGCCGTAGGCCGCGCCGGGCCGTCCCTTGGTGGCCGAACTGCGGATCGGCAGCGGCGTCCCCGTGGCGTTCGCCAGCGTGAACGTCAGCTCCAGGGCCCAGCCGGGCGGCGCGTCGCGGACCCTGACCACGCGTTTCTCCCGGATCACCGGGAGCCCGTCCGGGCCCTCCCAGACCAGCGTCTCGGTGAACCCCGCCGGGGTCCGGCCGGTGAAGCCGGCGTGGCGCTGCCGCCCGTGGTCGTCCAGCCAGGCGGGCCCCCGGTCGCGGACGTACGTGCGCCCGCCCCAGAAGTTGCGCCCGCCCACGTCCGGGATCGCCACCCCCGCGCCCAGGTGGTGCGGGTGGTCCTCCGGCAGGGTCTCGGTCACGGTGACGCCGCCGAGCGTGCGCACCGGGTGCAGGTGGGGGCGCGGCGCGTGCGTCGCCGGCAGCCGGGGCGCGGTGACGTACGTCGCGACCGGGCGCCCGGCGGCGGCGAGCGCGACGCGGGGGACGGCCCACGGCGCGTCCAGCTCGGTGAACAGCGCCAGCCGCTCCGCCGCCTCCTCCACCAGGGCCGAGACGCCGCGCAGGACCCGTCCCCCGGGCGTGACCTCCTGATGCTCGTCGCCGATCGGGGCGGGGTCGGGCGCGAGCCGTACGGCCTCCATGACCTCCATGAAGGCGGCGGTCCTGGCGGGCGGGACGAGCAGCGCCTCCCCGCCGCGCACGTGGGCGACCAGGTTCTCCAGCAGGTCGGCCCGGCCGTGGCGGGTGACCTCGGGCGGGGACCCCGGGCGTTCCACGGTGACCTCGTCGGTGGTGTAGACGAGGCGGACCCGCCCGCGCTCGCCGTGCACGACGACGTACGGCTCGTCGCGGGCGGGGGCGCACAGCGTCACCGCCACCACGACGGGGGTGCCGTCGGCGAGCCTGATCCGGACCGCGGAGGTGTCGTCGGCCTCGATGGGGTTGGCGTGGTAGAGGTCGGTCTCGACCCCGGCCACCGACCCGCGCCCCTCGGCCCCGGCGACCGCGAGCGCGGTGACCACGGCGTGGGCGAACGGGTTCGTCAGCGCCCCGTCCATGACGTCGTCGCCGCCCATGCGCCGCCGCCCGGCCCAGGGGCTGCGCGTGAAGTACGCCGCCGGGCGGGGCCAGGAGCCCGCCGCGCCGACGCCGGTGACCCGGCCGATCGCGCCCCCGGCGACCAGCCGGCGCACGGCCGCGATCGCCTCCGAGCCCAGGCTCTGAAAACCGATCTGGCAGCCCCGCCCGGTCCGCTCCGCGGCCCGGGCCATCCGCTCGAAGGCCGCCATCGAGGGCGCCGGCGGCTTCTCCACCAGCACGTGCGCCCCGGCCTCCAGGGCGGCCACGGCCATCGGCGCGTGCGCGGGCGTGGGGGTCGCCAGGACGGCGATCTCCGCCCGCGTCCGCGCGACGAGCGCGCCCACGTCATCGCCCTGATCCGGCTCGCCGAGGCCCGCCAGGGCCTCCGGCGGGACCGGCCGCACGTCGCACACCCCCACGAGCTCCGCCCGGCCGCGCAGCCGCCGCAGCCGGTCGAGGTAGGTCGCCCCGTGGCCGTGCGCCCCGGCCAGCACCACGCGCACGGGTTCCGTCGTCTCCTTCACGCGCTCCTCCGCCCGTCAGGTCCAGGTCAGGCCGAGGCCCGCGCCCCCGCCGTCGTACAGGCGGGCGTCGCGGATCTCGACGGGGTACGGCTCCGCCAGCAGGCCGAGCGCGGCGAGCGAGGCGTCCTCGACGTCCTCCACCAGGCAGGGCAGGGGCAGGGCCAGCGCGAGCCGCCCGGACACGTCGGGCAGCAGGTGCGGGTGGACGGGAACGCCGAACACCCGGGCCAGCTCGGCGACGCGCAGGAACGGGGTGATCCCGCCGACCCGCACCACGTTGGGCTGCACCACGTCGCACGCGCCCGCGGTGAGCAGGTCGCGGAAGCCGTACACCGTGCGGACGTTCTCACCGGCGGCGATGGGGACGCCGACGCTCCGCCGCAGGTCCGCGAGGCCGGCCAGGTCGTCGGCGCGCAGCGGCTCCTCGACCCAGTGCAGACCGTACGGCGCCAGCGCCTCGATCGCGCGGCGCGCCCGGTGCAGGTCCCAGCGCTGGTTGGCGTCCACCATGAGCAGGGTGTCCGGACCGATCACCTCACGCACGGCGGCGACCCGCTCGGCGTCCTCGGCCACGGCGGGCCGGCCGACCTTGATCTTGACCCCGGCGTACCCGGCGGCCTTCCACCGCCCGGCCTGGGCGACCAGCTCCTCCAGGGAGTAGTGGAGGTTCACGCCGCTGCCGTACACCGGCGCGCTGTCGCGCCGCCGCCCGAGGACGTCGGGCAGCGGGCGGTCGCCGCAGCGCAGGTCCCACAGGGCCAGGTCCACCCCGGCCAGCGCCATCGCGGTGATCCCGCCGCCGCCGGCCTCGTGCAGGTGCTCCCAGAGGCGGTCCCAGACCACCTCCGGGTGCGGTTCGAGGCCGATCAGCGCCTCGCGGACGTCGTGCTCCAGCAGGGCCAGCACCGCGCGGGCGCCGATCCCGGGCGTCCAGGAGAACCCGGTGCCCGTGCGCCCGTCGTCGAGCGCGACCTCGCAGACGATCACGTGGTTGGCGGGCACGTCCGGACCCCAGGGGCGGGGCAGCGGGGCGGTGCGGAGCGTCGCCCGCAGGCCGGCGATCCTCATCCGGCCACCAGGGCGAGCCCCCGCTCGATCAGCGCGGACAGCTCGGCCACATGCTCGGGGGCCGCGTCCACCAGCGGCGGGCGCACCGGCCCGGCGTCCAGGCCGCGGAGCCGTACCCCGGCCTTGACCAGGGAGACCGCGTAACCGGGGACCGTGGCGCGCAGCCGCGAGAACGGCTCGTAGAACTCGGTCAGCAGCTCCTGGGCGTTCTCGCCGCGCAGGAACGCGGTGGCGATCTCGGGCGCGAACGCGAAGACCGCCGAGGAGTACAGCCCGACGCCCGCCCCCCGGTAGGCCGCCATGGTCAGCTCGGCGGTGGGCAGCCCGTTGAAGAACGTGAAGCCGGGGCCCGCCGCGCGGCGCACGGCGAGCACGGTGCGCCGGATCAGGTCGATGTCTCCGACCCCGTCCTTGAGCCCGATGACGCCGGATGTCGCGGCCAGCTCCACGGCCTGCTCGGGCGTGGGCACGACCGGGCCGCGCGCGTAGACGATCACCGGGAGCACCTCGGCGACGGCTCGGACGTAGGCGGCGAATCCCCGCCACGGGCCCATGGCCAGGTACGGCGGCAGGAGCAGGAGGCCGTCCGCCCCGGCGTCCCGGGCCGCCCGCGCCTGGTTGAGCGCCGCGCCGAGCGGGCCGCCCGCCCCGGCGAACACCGGGGCGCGCCCGGCGACGGCCTTGACCGTCACCCGCACGGCGGCGGCGTGCTCGGCCTCCGACAGCGCCGGGAACTCCCCCGTGCCGCACGCGGCGAAGACGCCCCCGGGGCCGTGCTCCATGCCGCGCGCGACGTGCTCGGCGAGCACGTCCCCGGCGAGCGAGCCGTCCGGGGCGAAGGGGGTCACGGGGAAGAAGAGCACTCCATCCAGGTTCATCGGGTCTCCAGTTCGGTGCGCCAGCTACGCTTGGCCGTCCAGCCGAGCAGGCGCTCGGCCTTGGCGGTGGAGAACGCGGGGACGGTGCCGGCCAGGCCGGCGGCCAGGCCCGCGGTCGCGGGGTTGACCCGGGGCAGCAGGTCCGCGAGGGGCTCACGGGCCAGCGCGTCGGCCGCGCCGGCGAAGAACACCTCGGTCCCCGGCAGTTCGGGCAGCTTCTCGACGAGCGCGCGGACCATCTCGCCGGCGTCGCGCGCGTCGATGTAGTTGAACAGGGACGCCCCGGCGATCTCGGGCCGGTCGAGCCGCTCGGCGATCGTGTGGCCCGACTGGGTGGGCGCGCCGTGCCACTCCTCGGGCGCCACCACGAAGCAGGGCCGCACCGCCGCGAAGCGCGCGCCGGTGGAGCGCGCGAAGACGTCCATCACGTGCTCGGCCGCGAGCTTGGAGGCGCTGTAGGCGTTCCAGGGCGCGACCGGGTGGTCCTCGTCGATGGGCAGGTAGCTCGGCGTCCAGCCGCGCGGCGCGCCGTACCCGATGACCGTCGGGCTGCTGGCCACGACCACGCGCTCGGCCCCGCAGGCGGTGGCGGCCTCGCAGACGTTGTACGCCAGGGAGGTGTTCGTCCGGTAGGTCAGGGCGTCGGTGCGGCTGAACGGCGTGGCGATGGCCGCCAGGTGGACCACGGCCTCGGGCCGGAAGCGGTTCATCACCCCGTACGCCTCGCCCAGGTCGGTCAGGTCGGCGGGCAGCCGTACGGCCTCCTCGCCCCCGTCCCCCGGCGCGACGTCCACGCCGATCACCTCGTGGCCCGACTGAGCCAGGGCCGCGGTGACGCTCCGGCCGAGGCGGCCGGCGCTCCCGGTCACCAGGATCCTCATCATCGGTCGTCCACCACTCCCGCCCTCCTCACGGCAACCGGTTGCAGGAAGTATTGGAGTACACCGGGAGGAACGTCAAGAGAGGATCTCCCCATCGCGGCCCTGATCTGCGCCATCGCTTCAGGCGGCGACGGGGTTCACGGCAAACGCTCGTAGGGGTGGTGAGTCGATTGACATCGATACAACCGATTGCACTAGAGTGAGCGCATGGTCGGAGGATGCCCACAGTGCCGGTGACGATCCGGGATGTGGCCCGGGCCTCTGGAGTGCACGTCTCCACGGTCTCGCGGGCGTTCTCGGCGCCCCACCTGGTCAATCCCGACACGCGCAGCCGCGTGCTCGCCGTCGCCGAGGGCCTGGGCTACCGGCCCAACCGGGCGGCGCGCGCCCTCACGACGGGCCGCACCCACAACTTCGGCATCATAGTCGCCGACATCGCCAACCCCTTCTTCCCGCCGCTGATCAAGGCGGCGCAGGCGCACGCCCGCTCCCGCGACTACAACGTCTTCGTCGCCGACACCGACGAGGACCCGCAGGTCGAGGAGGAGGTGATCCAGACCCTGAGCAAGCAGGTGGACGGCGTGCTGCTGTGCAGCCCCCGGCTGACCAACAAGGCCATAGAACGGCTGCGCGAGGAGGTGCCGTTCGTGGTCGTCAACCGGCGCATCCGCGGGATGCCCACCGTGCTCATGGACGTCGGCCAGGGCGCGAGCCTGGCCGTACGGCACCTCACCGAGCTGGGGCACCGCAGGATCGCCCTCGTCTCCGGGCCCGCCGGGTCGTGGACGAGCAAGGCCATGCACGAGGCGGTCGCCACCGCCGGGGCCGACGCCGTGTTCCTCGGCCCCAACGCCCCCACCGAGCAGGGCGGGATCACCGCCGCCGCCGACGTCATCGCCTCGCGGGTCACCGGCGTGCTCGCCTACAACGACCTGGTCGCCATCGGCCTGATCGAGGGACTGTCCGAGCGGGGGGTGCGCGTCCCCGAGGACGTCAGTGTGATAGGCGTGGACGACATCGTCGCCGGGCGTCTCAACCGGCCCAAGCTCACCACGGTCTCGATGCCGGCCGCCGCGGCCGGCCGGGTGGCCGTGGACATGCTGCTCCAGGCCGTCGACGACGTCGCGGCGGCAACGGTCACCACCTTGGAGACAAGCCTGGTGGTGCGAGAGTCCACGGGAAGGGCACGTACTTGATCTTCGGTGTCACCCGGCGCGGCGAGCGCGCCGAGCGCCACGTCCTGTCCGCCGGCCGGCTGTCGGCGGCCGTCCTCACCTACGGCGCGATCGTCCAGTCGCTGGAGGTGGACGGCACGAACGTCGTGCTCGGCTGCGAGACGCTGGCCGACTACGAGACCCGCAGCCGCTACTTCGGCGCCGTCGTCGGCCGGTACGGCAACCGCGTGGCCGGCGGGCGGTTCACGCTCGACGGGCGCGAGCACACGCTCCCGCTCAACAACGGCCCCAACAGCCTCCACGGCGGGACCGACGGCTTCGACCGGCGCGTCTGGGAGGTCGCCGACCTGTCCCCCGCCTCGATCACGCTGCGCCTGGTCAGCCCCGACGGCGACCAGGGGTACCCCGGCACGCTCACCGCCGCCGTCACCTACACCCTCGCCGGGGACGCCCTGCGCGTCGACTACCACGCGGTGACCGACGCCCCCACGGTCGTCAACCTCACCAACCACTCCTACTTCAACCTCGCCGGCAAGGGGGACGTCCTCGGCCATGTGCTGACGATGCCCGCGCACCGCTATCTCCCCGTGGACGCGGACCTGATCCCCACCGGCGAGCTCGCCCCCGTGGCCGGCACGGACTTCGACTTCACGGGGCCCGAGGTCATCGGCGCCCGCCGCGGCGGCGCCTACGACCACTGCTACGTCCTCGACGGCGAGGGCCCCATCCGGGTGGCCGAACCGGAGAGCGGCCGCGTCATGGAGGTCACCACCACCGAGCCGGGCGTCCAGCTCTACACGGGCGCGATGCTCGACCCCGAGGCCACGCCGTACGGCCCGTACGCCGGGTTCTGCCTGGAGACCCAGCACTACCCGGACTCCCCGAACCGGCCGGAGTTCCCCTCCACGGTCCTGCGCCCGGGCGAGGAGTTCACCTCCACGACGACCTACGCCTTCCCCGCCTGACCTTCTCCGCCTGATCTTCTCCGCCCGGGGGACCTCGCGCCGGCCGGGTGGCCGGCGCGAGGTGGGGGTCAGCGGTCGTGCGGGGGAATCAGCGGTTGTTGCGGGAGAAGATGAAGCCGCGGCAGCGCTCGGCGGTGGTGGACAGGGCGATCATGTCCTCGCTGGAGTGGATGTTGTTGTTGTCGGCGCGGCCGACCCAGGACAGCAGGACGTAGTGCGAGAACGCCTCCGCGTGGGCCCAGGTCTCGCCCTCCAGCATCCGGTCGTAGGGAGCGGGACCGCGCATCGGGATCACGAAGCCGAGCTTGCCGGGGGCCTTGGCGGTGGGGCCGGGGTCGGGGTCCATGCCCGCGACGAGCCTGTCGCCCCAGGTCTTGTCCTTCATGTTGAACAGCCAGACCTGCGCGACGTACCCGCCCGAGCGGTCCACGTAGTAGCCGTTCAGCACCTGGCTGCAGCCCCCGTCGGCCAGGAGCTCGCGCAGCGCGTCGCCCCAGACCGCCTTGCCGCAGTCGGTCTCGTTCCGGGTCCCCTTGAGCTCCAGGTGGAAGTTCTGGAAGGACGGCTTGCGCGCCTCGTCGTCGAAGACCTCGTCCTCGGTGAGCGGCTCGGGGTCGGCCGAGCGGTCCTCCAGGCGGGAGAAGTAGTCCGAGGACGAGCCCAGGTAGTCGCTGGCGACCGGCCGGCGCTCCTCCTGCTGCGGGCCGGGCGACTGCGGCGGGAGCGCCTGGGAGGCCGAGGGCGACGGGGAGCCCTGCGCCACCCCTCCCCCGCCGTCGCGGCCGAAGACGAAGAAGGCGAGCACGGCGCCCACGATCACCAGCACGAACGCGCCGATGCCCAGGCCGACCCACAGCCCGCTGCCGGAGTTGCGCGGCGGTGGCGGGGGCGGATACCCCCCGGGCGGGCCCGGCGGGCCGTACGGCCCCGCGGGCCCGGACGGTCCCATGGGCCCGGTCGGGCCGGGGTGCGCGGTCGGGCCGGGATGCGCGGGCGGGCCGGGATGCGCGGGCGGGCCGGGCGGTCCGGGGTGGGCGGGCGGGCCCGGCGGGTACGCGGGAGGGTACCCGGGCAGGGGGCCGTACCCGGGGCCCTGGACCGGCGCGTCGCGGTAGGGGCCAGGGCCGTACGGCTGCTGACCGGGGTTCGGGGGCACGCTCACGCCGCCGAAGCCTACCGAGAGGGGATAACACCGAAGTCTCGGGCGTCCCACGGCTCTCAGGAGGACGCCGCCACGATCCGGGCGAACACCGCCTTCTCCGCGCCTCGCACCGCCAGCGACAGCGCCGTCAGGTCGTCGCCCCGGCCCGGCTTGGCCCCGTCCGCGCGGCCGATCCACACCAGCCCGGCGTAGTGCCCCATCACGTGCCCGTCGCCCTCGCTGTACCCGCCGGAGGCGAACGTGGACTCCAGCGGCGCGACCCAGGCCGAGACGTACCGCGTCTTGAGCGTGGTCACCAGCCGCTCGGCCGAGGCGGCGTCCCTGAGGTTGAACAGGCTGTACTGGGCGACGTAGACCCCGTCCTCGGAGACGTACCGGGCCCGGGCCACCTGGGAGCAGTCGGCCTCGGCCAGCGTCTCGGCCATCGCCTCGCCCCGCGCCGCGGCCCGGCAGTCGGCGTCCACGCGCCGGTCCTCCAGCCGGAGGGTGAGCGGCTCGGCCTTCTCCCCCTCCTTGGCGGCCACGCGCGGGTGACTGAGCGTCTTCTTGCCGAAGACCTCCTCGGCCGTGAGCGGCCGCGAGTCCTTGGCCCGGTCCGCGATCGGGCCGAACACGCTCGGCTGCGGCCACGCCCGGTAGACCTTCGGCCCGCCCTGGCCCGGCGCCATCGCCTCGTCCACCGGGCTCGACTTGAGGAAGACCTCGGTGATCGCGGTCAGCGCCAGCGCGACCAGCAGCACGCCGAACGCGCCCACGAACGCCAGGAAGATGTTGAAGCTCCACGTGCGGTCCCGCGCCCGGTCCCGCCTGGGCACCTTGCGCGGCACGGCCGCCGCCGGCGACTCCGGGGAGGACCCCGCGCGCCTGCTCCGTCCGCGACTCCGCGTTCTGTCGGTATTTCTCATGACCTGTCCAGTTTCACAGGCCGTTCCCGATGAGATTGCCCAATCCGTACGTCAGGACGGCCGCGCCCGCGCCCACCGCGAGCTGCCGGAGCCCGCTGAACCACCAGCTCCGGGCCGTCACCCGCGACACCAGCGCGCCCGCCCCGAACAGCCCCAGGCAGGCCACGACCGCCGCCGGCCACAGGCTCGACGCGCCCAGCAGGTACGGCAGCAGCGGCAGGAACGCCCCCACCGCGAACGACAGGAACGACGACCCCGCGGCCAGCAGCGGCGACGGCAGGTCCTTCGGCGACATGCCGAGTTCCTCCCGGGCGTGCACCTCCAGCGCCTTCTCCTCGTTCTGGCCGATCTGCCTGGCCACCTCGGCGGCCAGCGCCGGATCCACCCCGCGCGACTCGTACAGCCGCGCCAGCTCGGCCTGCTCGGCCCTCGGGTGCCGCCGCAGCTCCAGCCGCTCCACCTCGATCTCGGCCTGCGCCAGCTCCCGCTGGGAGGCCACGGAGACGTACTCGCCGCCCGCCATCGAGAACGCCCCGGCCGCGAGCCCGGCCACACCCGCCAGCACGATCAGCCTGCCGTGGGAGGTGCCGCCGGCCATGCCCGCGATCAGCGCGAAGTTCGACACCAGCCCGTCCATCACCCCGAACACGGCCGGCCGCAGCCAGCCCCCGGTGACGTCCTGGTGCTGATGGTGGATCTCGGCCCGCTCAGAGCCCTCGCCCATGCTCGCGCTCCCTCCGCACACGTCCGGTAGACGGCATACCTACCCGCCGCCCGGACCCGCGCGCGTCACGCTCGCCGCGCGGGCCGCCTTCGGCCGGGCCCTCGCCCGGTCCCGGCCCCGCCGCCCCGCCCGCGGGCCCGCCTACTTGTCCGGCGCCGGTACGGCTCGCGCCGCGCCCCCGCCACCGTCCCCGGCCCCGGTCTCCTCGCCGGCCTGCCCCTCGCCGGGCTTCCCGGCGTCCTCGCCCGCCTCGCCGGCCGGGGCCCGCTCCGTGCCCGGAGCGCCGGTCCCGGCGGTGTCCGCCTCGCCGGCGCCGGGCTTGGCGGCGTCCGTCTCGGCGGTGTCCGTCTCGGCGGTGTCCGTCGTCTCGTCGCCGGGCGGCGTGTCGCGGGGCGCCTCGGGGTCGTCCCCCGCGCCGCCCCCGGCGTCCGCGCCCAGCGACTCGGGCGTGGTGCGGCCGGCGGCGACGATGAAGTAGATGATCGCGCCGATGAAGACCAGGAGCGCGGTCCACACGTTCAGGCGCAGGCCCAGGATCTCGTTGGCCGGGTCCACCCGCAGCGCCTCGATCCAGGCGCGGCCCAGGGTGTAGGCGGCGACGTAGAGCGCGAACGCCCGGCCGTGGCGCAGGTGGAACCGCTTGCCCGCCCAGATCACCAGCAGGGCCACCCCGACGTTCCAGATCGACTCGTACAGGAACGTCGGGTGGTAGGTCTCCTGCCCGGGGACCGTGCCGGGCCTGCCCGGGTCGATGCGCAGCGCCCACCAGGTGTTCAGCGGCCCGCCGAAGAGCTCCTGGTTGAACCAGTTGCCCCAGCGGCCGATGGCCTGCCCGAGCGCGATGCCGGGCGCGACCGTGTCGGCGACCGCCGAGAGCGAGATGCCCCGGCGGCGGCAGCCGATCCAGACGCCGACGCCGCCGAGCGCGATGGCCCCCCAGATGCCGAGTCCGCCCTGCCAGATGTACAGCGCCTCGATCGGCCGGTGCACGGCGTCGGCGCCGAAGTAGAGCTGCCAGTCGCTGATGACGTGGTACAGCCGGCCGCCGACCAGGCCGAACGGCACGGCCCAGACGGCCAGGTCGGTGATCGTGCCCGGCTGGCCGCCGCGGGCGCGCCAGCGGCGCTCCCCGAGCCAGACGGCGACGATGACGCCGAGGACGATGCACAGCGCGTAGGCCCGGATGGGGATCACACCGAAGAGGTGCCAGACCCCCTGGGACGGGCTCGGAATCGTGGCGAGGGGCATGTCAGCGAACGTTACCGGCTGCGGGGCTACTTCGTGGCATCGGCGACGGCCTTCTTCAGGCCGTCGGCGGTGAACGCCTGGTTGCCGACGTCCTGACCGTTGATCTTCACGGTCGGGGTGCCCTGGAGCCCGCCGGACTTCTTGAGCTCGTCACTGGCCTTGATGTGCGCCTGCGCGTGGGTCTGGTTGCGCACGCAGCCCTCGAACTCCGCGCCGGTCACGCCCACCTGCTTGCCGTACTCGATGAGCTCGTCGGGCGTGAAGCCCTGCTTGCCCTCGACGGGCTGGTTCTCGTAGAGCTTGTCGTGGTACTGCACCCACTTGTCGCCGGGCACGCACCGCGCCGCGGCGGCGCCGCGCACCGACACCTCGTAGATGGGCTTCTGCGAGGGGTCGAAGATGGTCAGCGGGCGGTAGACGACCTTGGCCTTGCCCTCGGCGGCGAGCTGCTTGAAGGTGGCGCCGTTGACGCGCTCCAGCTCCTTGCAGCCGGGACACTGGAAGTCCTCGTAGATCTCCACGACGGGCTTCTCCACGCCCGGCTTGGCCATGACGACCGAGCCGTCGGGCTGGACGGTCACGGGGGCGAGCCCGCCCGCGTAGGTGCCGGTCTCGTTGCCCTTGCGGGCCATGTAGAAGCCGATGCCGACGACGGCGGCCACGACGACGAGGACGACGAGCGGGACGACGATCTGCCGCTGGCGCTTCGCCCGCCTCTGCTCGCGTTCGCGTTCGGCGCGGACCTTCTCCCGTGCGGACGTGCGCGCGGTCTTGCTCATGGGTCGATTACTCCTTCGGATCGGCGTCCGGTGCGGCGTGGTCGTCGTCGGACGTGTCATCCCGGTCGTCGTCGCTCCGCCCGCCCAGGCCGAGCACGGTGTCCAGCGCCAGCTTCCCCGGCGGCTTGACGGCCACCCACGCGGCCATGGCCAGGAAGGCGACGTCGCGCAGGATGGTCTGGGGGTACTGGGTCTGGCTGGGGTCGATCTGGCCGCCGCCGCCGAAGCAGCCGCAGTCGATCGACAGGCCCCGGGCCCAGGCCGAGGCCACGCCGATGATGAACGCCACCATCAGCAGGCCGGTCACGATGCCGGCGAGGCGTGTGAGCAGTCCGACGATCAGCAGCACCCCGATGACGATCTCGAAAATCGGCAGGCCGTACCCGACGATCTCCGCCGCTCCCTTGGGCAGGAGCTGGTAGGCCTCGACCGCCATGACCGATCTCGCCGGGGCACCGATCTTGTCCCAGCCCGCGATGAGGAGCACGGCGGCGAGGCCGAGCCGGGCGGCGGTCGTCACCCACGGTACAACTCCGTGCGCGTTCGGCAACGGCAACGCGCGCGTCGAGGAACTCACCTGAATCTCGTCTCCTAGCTAGGGCCGCGCCTGGACGGCGCGGCACGGGGCCGCAGCCCAGTTCAGCACACTCAGGCTAAGCGGGGCGTAAGCTCGGCGACCTTTACGCGCCCGCTCAGCCCGTGACCAGCCGATGCGGCCGGACGTACCCGGACGAAGTCCGTACCGGAACAACGCGGACCCCCGCCGCGAGCATCCCGATCACGGGAGGACGGCGGGGGCCGGGGACGTCAGGCGCGGGAGCGGACCCCGGCGGCGAGCTCCTCCGCGAGCGCGGTCACGCCCTTGAGCCCGGTGGCCTCGTCGGGGGCGTCCAGGAGCCTGCGGATGAAGGCCGACCCCACGATCACGCCGTCGGCGTACGCGGCGACCTCGGCGGCCTGGGCCCCGGTCCCGACGCCGAGGCCGACGCAGACCGGCAGGTCCGTGTGCGCCCGGGTCCGGGCGACCAGGCCCTCGGCCGCGGCGCCGACCGAGGCGCGCGCGCCGGTCACGCCCATGAGCGAGGCGGCGTAGACGAAGCCCGAGCAGCACTCGGTGACGGCCGCGATGCGCTCCTCGGTGGAGCTGGGGGCGACCAGGAAGACGGTGTCCAGCCCGGCGCCCGCCGCGGCCTCGCGCCACGGCCCGGCGACCTCGGGCGTGAGGTCGGGGGTGATGACGCCGACGCCGCCCGCCGAGGCGAGCGAGGAGGCGAACCTCTCGGCGCCGTAGCGGTAGACGGGGTTCCAGTACGTCATGACGAGCGTGGCGGCGCCGGTGGCGGCGATGCCCTCGACCGCGCGGAACACGTCGGCGATGCGGGTGCCGTTCACCATGGCCCGGTGCACGGCGTCCTGGATGGTCGGGCCGTCCATCAGCGGGTCGGAGTACGGCAGGCCGACCTCGATGACGTCGCAGCCCGCCTCGACCATGGCGGTCGCGGCGGCGACGCAGCCCTCGGCCGAGGGGAACCCGGCCGGGAGGTAGCCGACCAGCGCGGCCCGTCCCTCGGCGCGCGTCTTCTCGAATACGGTGCTCAGGGAAGTCATCGGCGGGCCCGTCTACAGGTTGAAGTAGGTCATCGCGGTGCCCATGTCCTTGTCACCGCGGCCGGACAGGTTGACCAGGATGGTCGCGTCGGGGCCCAGCTCGCGGCCGAGCTCCAGCACGCCCGCCAGGGCGTGGGAGGACTCGATGGCCGGGATGATGCCCTCGGTGCGGGCCAGCAGCGCGAACGCGTTCATCGCGGCCTCGTCGGTCACCGCGTGATAGGACGCGCGGCCGGAGTCCTTGAGCCAGGCGTGCTCGGGGCCCACGCCGGGGTAGTCGAGGCCGGCGGAGATGGAGTGCGACTCCAGCGTCTGCCCCTCCTCGTCCTGGAGGAGGTAGGTGCGGGCCCCGTGCAGGACGCCGACCGAGCCCTCGGTGAGGGTGGCGGCGTGCTCGCCGGTCTCCACGCCCCGCCCGGCCGCCTCGTAGCCGTGCAGCGCGACCCCGGTGTCGGGGATGAAGGCGGAGAAGATCCCGATCGCGTTGGACCCGCCGCCCACGCAGGCCGCGACGGCGTCCGGCAGCCGGCCGGTGAGGTCGAGGACCTGCTGCCGCGCCTCGACGCCGATGATCCGGGCGAAGTCGCGCACGATGTCGGGGAAGGGGTGCGGCCCGGCGACGGTGCCGAACAGGTAGTGGGTGTGGTCCACGTTGGCGACCCAGTCGCGGAACGCCTCGTTGATGGCGTCCTTCAGGGTGCGGCTGCCGGTCTTGACCGGGATCACCGTCGCGCCGAGCAGCTTCATGCGGGCCACGTTGAGGGCCTGCCGCTCGGTGTCCACCTCGCCCATGTAGATGACGCAGTCGAGCCCGAGCAGGGCGCAGGCGGTGGCGGTGGCCACCCCGTGCTGGCCGGCGCCGGTCTCGGCGATGACCCGGGTCTTGCCCATGCGCTTGGTGAGCAGCGCCTGGCCGAGCACGTTGTTGACCTTGTGGGCCCCGGTGTGGGTGAGGTCCTCGCGCTTGAGCAGGATCCGCGCGCCGCCCGCGTGCTCGGCGAACCGTCGCACCTCGGTGATCGGGGTCGGGCGCCCGGCGTACGAGTGCAGCAGGTGCTGGAACTCGCCCTGGAACTCGGGGTCGTCCTTGATCTCGGCGTAGAGCGCGGCGATCTCGTCGAGCGCCGGGATCAGCGCCTCGGGGACGTACCGCCCGCCGAACCGGCCGAACCGGCCGGCCTCGGCGGGGTTCTCCGATTGAATGGTCACCGGGTCCTCAGTTCTTCTCGTCGCGGCGTGTCAGTCGTTCCGGGACGCCGGGTGGGCGCCCGCCGTAACCAGGTCGACGACGGCCGACCTCGGGTCCTTGCCGGTCACCAGGCTCTCGCCGACGAGCACGGCGTCGGCGCCCGCGCGGGCGTAGGCCAGCAGGTCGTGGGGGCCGCGCACGCCCGACTCGGCGATCTTGATGACGCCTTCGGGGATCTTGGGCGCGAGCCGCCCGAAGGTCTCGCGGTCCACCTTGAGCGTCCTGAGGTCGCGCGCGTTGACGCCGATCACGGTCGCGCCGGCGTCGAGGGCGCGGTCGAGCTCCTCCTCGGTGTGCACCTCGACCAGCGGCACCAGGCCGATCGTCTGCGCCCGCTCGATGAGGGAGACGAGCGCGTTCTGGTCGAGGGCGGCCACGATGAGCAGCGCCAGGTCGGCGCCGTGGGCCCGGGCCTCCCAGAGCTGGTAGGAGGAGACGATGAAGTCCTTGCGCAGGACCGGGATGTCCACGGCCGCGCGCACCTGGGCCAGGTCCTCCAGGCTGCCGCCGAACCGGCGCCGCTCGGTGAGCACGCTGATCACGTGGGCGCCGCCGGCCTCGTAGTCGCTCGCCAGCGCGGCCGGGTCGGCGATCGCCGCCAGCGCGCCCTTGGACGGGCTGGACCGTTTCACCTCGGCGATCACGGAGACGTTGCCCCCGCCGAGGGCGGCCATCACGTCGCGGGGCGCCTCGGCCGCGGCGGCCCGCTCCTTGAGCTGCTCCAGCGGGATCCGGGCCTGCCTCTCGGCGAGGTCCTCCCGCACGCCCTCAAGGATCTGGTCGAGCACGCTGCCCTCCTGCATGTCCCCCCGCTCGATGCCCTCGGTCACGCGCGTCCTCCTCGCCGTCTCGTGTGCCTCCCGATGGTATCGGCCCCCCGCGAGGCAGTACGCCACGGGGGCTGAGCCCGTGCTCCGGGGCCGATCCGGCGTTCCGGAGACGCGCTTCCCCCACGCGCGCCCCCGCCCCCCAGCCGCGCGCCGGGCCACGCCGTACGCCGGAGGGGCCGGGCCGTACACCGGAGGGGCCGGGCCCGCGACGCGAGGGCCGGTCCGCGCGGGGCTCAGGCCGTACGGCGCGGCGGGGCGCGGCGGCGTCAGGGGGCCAGGAACGCGCCGAACGGGAGGTTGCGCACGACCCAGAAGACGATCATGAGCGCGATGAAGGTGAACAGCACCGGCGGGCGCGCGATGGCGGGCCGCCAGCGGGTGCCGCGCAGGGACGCGACGGTCCAGCGGATCCAGGCGTAGGCCACGAACGGGCCCAGCAGGAGGAGGAAGACGTTGAAGCCCGCGGCGGCCGCGACATCGCCATTGGCCAGCGCGTGGGTCATGCGCAGGCCGCCGCAGCCGGGGCAGTAGAGCCCGGTGAGGGCCAGGAAGGGGCAGATCGGGTAGTGCCCGGGGACGCCCGGGTCCACCCGCCCGACGTAGACCACGCCCGCGACGGCCGCGGCGAGCGCCCCGAGGGGCGGCAGCCCGGCCCGGAGCCGGAGTCCGCCGCGCCGCCCGGGAGCTCGTGTGATCACGGCCTCAGTGTATTCCGGCTACGTGGTCGGGAGGCCGGCCACGATGCCGGTCGCGTAGAGGATGATGCCGAGCACGAGGGACACCGCGATGACGGCCCAAGTGATGATCATCCACAGCTTGGCCTTGGCCGAGGCGTCCTGGGCGCCCGCGGCGTCGCCGGACTGCCACTTGCCGTTCACCTGGCTGGCGAAGACCACCGCCACGATGCCCGGGATGATGGCGAGCCAGCCGCAGCACAGGATCGAGATGACCAGCGCCACGATCGAGACGGCCAGGTAGTTGTTCGGCGCGGAGCCGTAGCCGCCGCCGTAACCCGGAGGCGGCGTCCCGTAGCCACCCTGGTCGTAGCCGCCGCCATAACCGCCGCCGTAGCCGCCACCGCCCGGCGGAGGCGGTGGCGGCGGAGCGCCGTACCCGCCCTGGTCCCCATGGCCGCCGGACTGGTAGTCATTACTCATCGCCCACTCCTGTCAGCACTTGTCAGCACTGTCGGTGCCACTCGCGGGGAGCACTCTAGTGGCAGACCAGGGCCGGGAGCGGGAGGCGACGGCCGTTAGTGATCGGATCGGGACAATCCCGGGACCGGCGCCCGGGATTGTCAGGCGCTCTGCTTGCCCCGGGCTGTGACCTGCATGACCTTGCCCACGACGAGGCCGAGGACGATCACGGCCGCGCCGGCTCCGATCCACGCGTAGCTGCCCATGGCCACGCCGACGCCGCTGACGGCGGCGCCGATGAGCACGAGGGCGACGAGGGTCCAGGCGGCGGGGGTGCCGCCGTGGTTGTCATTGCCAGCCATTCACTTTCCCTGTTCGGTCGAGGGTTTGCTCGGTCCGCCCGGCTCCCCGGGCGCGTCCGCGGGATCCGCCGTCGGGTCGGCGCCGCGGTCGATGGCGTCCCACAGGGAGCCCTCCGCGGTACGGCGTGAGCGTTCGCCCCCACCGGATCCCGGGCGATCGTACCGAGCCGACATGCCGGGCCAGGAACCGGCCCTGACGATCGCGAACAACCCTCCCGCCAGCAGCAGCGCCGCCCCCGCGAGGGAGAGGTACGGCCAGGCGGTGTGGCTGACGGCCTCGACCTGGGCCAGGCGCGCCAGCGGGCTGCCGTCGCGCACGACCCGCTCGGCGGCGTCCTCGGACATGCCCCGGAACGTGGAGACCGCCGCGCCCACCCCCGCCAGCGCGATCAGCGCGCCGACGCCGCGCCGCGCGACGCCCCGGGTCGCGAGCAGGGCGACCAGGCCGGCGAGCGCGACCACGGCGGCGGGGGTGACCAGGCCGGCCAGGTCGTCGCCGGTGAGCGCGCGAGCCGCCCCGGGGACGGCCGCCGACAGCCGCACCTCGCTCCAGACCTGGCCGGACGCGCCGAACAGCGCCCCGGCCCCGGCCGCGATCAGGACCAGCCCGGTCCACATCGACCGCCGCCCCGCCGCGGCGGGCGCGCCACTCGGGGACTCGCCGTTCGTGGCCGTCCCGCTTGTGGCCGTCCCGTTCGTGGACGCGCCGTTCGTGGACGCGCCGTTCGTGGACGCGCCGTTCGTGGACGCGCCGCTCTCGGGCGCGCCGCTCTCGGGCGCGCCGCTCTCGGGCGCGCCGCCGGGAGACGCTCCGCCGGTGGGTGCGCCGCTCATGGGTGCGCGATCTCCAGCACGTCGGCGTCGAAGCAGGTGCGGTCGCCGGTGTGGCAGGCCGCCCCCACCTGGTCCACCTTGAGCAGGATCGTGTCGCCGTCGCAGTCCAGGGCCACGTGCCTGACGTGCTGGACGTGCCCGGAGGTGTCGCCCTTGACCCAGTACTCCCCCCGGGAGCGCGACCAGTAGGTCGCGCGGCCGGTGGTCAGGGTGCGGTGCAGCGCCTCGTCGTCCATCCACGCGAGCATGAGCACCTCGCCGGTGTCGTGCTGCTGCACCACCGCGGGCACCAGTCCCTCCGGGTTGCGCTTCAGCCGCCCGGCGATCTTCGGGTCGAGGTTCATGGGTCGATTCTCCCAGCGGGTGGGGTCGGTCAGCCGTGCTGGGAGCGGGTCCACGAGGCGTACAGGTCGGCGTAGACGCCCGGGCGGGCCGCCAGCTCGGCGTGCGGGCCGCGCTGCACGATCCGCCCCTGGTCGAAGACCAGCACCTCGTCGGCGTTCTCGGCGGTGGACAGCCGGTGCGCGATCGAGATCGCCGTACGGCCGCGCGTCACGCCGTCCAGCGCCCGCGCGAGCCGTACCTCCGTGGCGGGGTCCACGGCGGAGGTGGCCTCGTCGAGCAGCAGCAGGTCGGGGTCGGCCAGGTAGGCGCGGGCCAGCGCGACGAGCTGCCGCTCCCCCGCCGACAGGGACTCCCCGCGCTGCCCGACCGGGGTGGCCAGGCCCTGCGGCAGGCCCTCCAGCCAGTCGAGCAGGCCCAGCTCGGTCAGCGCGAGCGTGATGTCCTCGTCGGTGGCCGACGGCCTGCCGTACCGGATGTTCTCGGCCAGGGTGTCGTCGAACAGGAAGCCGTCCTGCGGCACCATCACGATGCGCTCGCGCAGCGAGGCGAACGAGACCTTCCGCAGGTCCACGCCGTCCACGAGGACCGCGCCCGAGACGGGGTCCATGAGACGGGTGAGCAGCTTGGCGAAGGTGGTCTTGCCCGAGCCGGTCTCGCCGACGACGGCCACGCGGGTGCGCGGGGCGATGTCCACGGACACGTCGTGCAGGACGGGCACGCCGCCGGGGTAGGCGAAGCCCACGCGGTCGAAGCGCACCTCGATCGGACCGCGCGGCAGCGTCACGCCGTCCTCGCCCGGGTCGGCGACGTCGGGCGGGGTGTCGAGGACGCCGAGCACGCGCCGCCAGCCGGCGATGGCGTTCTGGGCCTCGTTGAGGACCTCGGTGGCCATCTGGAGCGGGCCGACGAACAGCGTGATCAGGAACAGGAACGCGACCAGCCGCCCGGCGCTGATCTCGCCGCCGATGCCCAGCCACACGCCCAGCAGCACGACGCCCGCGATCGCGACGGCGGCGACGATCTCGGAGATGGAGAACGTGACCGCCACGATGCGCTGGGCGCGGGACTGCGCCTTCTTGTGCGCGTCCACGGTGGCCTCGATGCGGGCCGCCGTGCGCTCCTCCGAGCCGTACGCCCGGATGACGGCGGTGCCGACCACGGACTCGCTGATCGCGGCGAGCATGTCGCCGGCGCGCTCGCGGACGCCGGTGTAGGCCGAGGAGAGCCAGCGCTGCCAGCGGGGCAGCGCGAACGCCAGCGGCACGAAGCAGCCCCAGACGACCAGCGCGAGCTGCCAGGAGTAGACCGCCATCAGCGCGCTGGCGACCAGGAGCTGGCCCAGCGAGACGATGATCATCAGCCCGCCCCACTGCATGAACGTGCTGATCTGGTCCACGTCGCCGGTGACCCGGGAGACGAGGGCGCCGCGCCGTTCGGAGTTCTGGGTGAGGACGGACAGGTCGTGCACGTGGCGGAAGCCCTTGACCCGCAGCGTGGCCAGCCCCGACTCGGTGGAGCGGTACAACCGGACGTTCATCAGGTAGCCGGCGATCGCGGTCAGCACCACCCCGGCCGCGCACAGCAGCACGGCCGTGCGGATGAACGGGATGTCCGGCGTGCCGTCCTTGAGGCCGCGGTCGATGACCTGCTGCACCGCGATGGGCACGATCACCTTGCCCACCGTGGCGACCACGGCGAGCGCGAGCGTGCCGGCGATCCCGGCGCGGAACTCCGGCGACAGCGCCAGGCCGCGCCGCAGGGTCCCCACGGCGGAGCGCTCGGCGACCCCCGCGTCGTTGAGCACGGTCACGCCATGTCCTCCTGTGCCGTCTGTACGGTTGCCACGCCCGCTACCTCGGTGAGAGGGCCGCTCACGCGACCACCTCCTCGCCGAGGCCGGTCAGCGGGGACTCCTCGGCGACGGCGTCGCGCTCGGACTCCTCGCGTTCGTACGCCGTCACCAGGTCGCGGTAACCGGGGCAGCGCCCGAGCAGCTCGGCGTGCGTCCCCCGGTCCACCACCCGGCCCTGCTCGACGTACACGACCTCGTCGGCCAGCGCGATCGTCGCCTTGCGGTAGGCGACGACGACGATCGTGGCCGGGGACTCGGTCAGCCCGGCGAGCATCCGCGCCTCGACCTGCGGGTCCACGCTGGACGTGGAGTCGTCCATGATCAGCAGCCGGGGCTTGCGCACCAGCGCGCGGGCCAGCGCCAGCCGCTGCCGCTGCCCGCCGGACAGGGTCGCGCCGCGCTCCCCCACCCGGGTGTCGAGGCCGTCGGGCAGCGCCTTCACGAACCGCTCGGCCTGGGCCAGCCGCAGCGCCTCCCACACGGTGTCGTCGTCCGCGTCGAGCCCGAGGGCGATGTTGCCGCGCACGGTGTCGTCGAACAGGAACGTCTGCTGCGGCACCAGCGCCGCCGCCCGGCTCACCCCGGTGCGGGCGATCTCGCGCAGGTCCACACCGTCGAGGGCGACCGAGCCGGCGTCCGGGTCGATGAGCCGCACCAGGAGCTGGGTGATCGTGGACTTGCCGGAGCCCGTCGGCCCCACGAGGGCCACCGTGCGGCCCGGGGCCACATCGAAGGAGACGTCCCGCACGACCGGGTTGTCCTTGTCGTACCCGAAGGTCAGGCCGCGCACGTCCAGCCGCGCGGGGCCTTCGGCGGCCAGCTCGCGGTCGCCGTACTCCTGGGAGCCGGTCGCGTCGAGCACGTCGCGCACGCGGCTCCAGCCGACGACGCTGCGGGGCAGTTCCGCCAGCACCCAGCCCAGGGCGCGGATCGGGAACGCCAGCAGCGTGAACAGGTAGGCCACCTCGATCAGCGCGCCGGCGGTGATGGAGCCGTTCTCCAGCCGGATCGAGCCGACCAGCAGCACGGCGAGCACGCCGAGCGTGGGCAGCGCCTCCAGGACCGGGTCGAACATGCCCCGGACGCGGCCGACGCGGATGTTGGCGTCGCGCAGGTTGTGGGCGCGCTCGCGGAAGCGCGCGGTCTCGGCCTCCTCGCGGCCGAGCGTCTTGACGACGAGGGCGCCGTCGAAGCTCTCGTGCGCCGTCTCGCTCACCTCGGCGCGGAGCTGCTGGGCTCGGGTGACCAGCGGCGACAGGCGGCGCTGGTAGGCGAAGTTGAGCAGCGCGATCAGCGGGAACACGCAGAACCCGACCAGCGCCAGCACCGGGTCCGTGAGCAGCATCGCCACGGCGGCCGTGACCAGCATGACGATGACGCCGACGGCCATCGGCAGCGGCGCGAGCGGCGCCCAGGCCGCCTCGGCGTCCGAGCTCGCGTTGGACAGGAGCTGCCCGGTCGGGTGGCGGTGGTGCCAGGCCAGCGGCAGCCGGAGGTACTGGCGGGTCACGCCGCGGCGGGACCTGGCCTGCATCCGGTACTGCATCTCGCCGGCCAGGATGCGGCGGCCCACCACGCCGAGGGCGCGCAGGAGGGCCGTGCCCACGATCAGCACGACGCCCGCGGTGAGCAGGCCGGCGGTGGTCCGGCCCTGGGCGAAGGCGGGGAGCACGACGTTCTCGGTCGCCCAGCCGAGGGCCCGGGCCGAGCCCACGGTCATCACGCCGTAGAGCGCGCTGGCCAGGACCGCGCCGGTGAAGACGAGCGGCTCGCCGCGGATGGCGACGCCGAGGACCCGCATCCCCTGACGCATGACGGCGGTGGTCACCTTGGTCGACACGCGGGGGATGTCCTTTCGTCGGGGGCGCTGCGGCGGCGACCCCGGTTTCCGGAAAGGCCGCCCATAGGGTCTTATCATCAGAACGGCCCCGTCTTATTCCCGTGATCACCCAGTCACCCGGTGGGTAGGATCATGAGCGTGAACCACGCACGCGCCGAACGCGCCGCACTCTGCGACCTGTTCGAGGAGGTCGGGCCCGACGCTCCCACGCTGTGCGAGGGCTGGACCACCTACGATCTGGCCGCCCACCTCGTCCTCCGCGAGGGCCGGCTCGACGCCGCCCCCGGCATCGCCGTCAAGCCCCTCGCCGGCTACACCGCCTCCGTCCAGCGCGGCCTGCGCACGCGTTTCTCCTACGCCGAGCTGGTCGACCAGGTGCGCCAGGGCCCGCCGCGGCTCTCGCCGTACCGGCTGGTGCCGGGGCTGGACGCCGCGGTGAACACGATGGAGTTCTTCGTCCACCACGAGGACGTCCGCCGCGCGCGCCCGGACTGGCAGCCCCGCGTGCTCGACCCCGGCCTGAGCGACCTCCTCTGGAACCGCCTGCGCCTGGGCGGCCGCGCCCTCCTGCGCCGCGTCCCCGCCGGAGCCGTCCTCCGCCGCCCCGACGGGGTCGCGGCCGGCGTCAAGAAGGCCGAGCCCCACGTCGTCATCGAGGGCGAGCCCCAGGAGCTCCTGCTGTACGCCTTCGGCCGCAAGGACCACGCCCGCGTCGACCTGAAGGGCGACGAGGAGGCCATCCGCCGCCTGACCGCGACCCCCCTGAGCCTGTAGAACGACCCCCAGCGCCGGTGTACGGCCGGGGGCGGTCGGTGCCGGGGTATGCGCAGGCGAAGGCCCCCGCTGCCGGGTGGTTCCGGTGGCGGGGGCCTTGGCTGCTGTTCGTGCGGGGTGACCC
>NZ_QZEY01000013.1:66862-239746 GCF_003594875.1 Bailinhaonella thermotolerans | reverse complement strand
TCTTTGAACGGAAGGGCCATCCCGGTATGGGATGGCCCTTCCGGCATTTCCGGACCCATTTTCGGGGGGCTACTTCCCGGCCCACCCATCGTGCGGGCTCGCTGACTCCAATGTCCGGTGGCGGATCTCCGGAAGCCTCTCAGGAGTCGACGGCCGCTCTCAGCAACGGCTCGATCCGGTACGGCACCTGCGTGGACAGCGCGATCGTCGTGTCCGTGCGCCGCACCGCCGGCGACGTCAGGATCCGCGCGATGATCTCCTGAAGCTGTTCCGTGCTCCGCGCCACCACCCGGCACATCAGGTCGGACGATCCGCTGGTGCCGTACACCTCCAGGATCTCGGGCAGGACCTCCAGCGCCACCACGGCCTCCGCGAGCCTGCCCTGCGCGATCTGGAGCTGGACGAAGGCCAGGATCGGATACCCGACGGAGGCGGGGGCGACGGTGGGGCCGAAGTCCGCGATGACGCCTCTTGCGGTGAGCTTCTCCACGCGGGCCTGCACGGTGCCCCTGGCGACCCCCAGTTTCCGCGCGAGCTCGGTCAGGCCGATGCGCGGGTTGCGCCGCATCGTCGTCAGGAGCCGCGCGTCGAGGGGATCGATCGGACTGGTCGACATGACCAGAGACTAAGGCCGCCAGACCCCGCGAACCAGGCGTTCCGCGCACTCGAAATGGTCACTATTGCCAGCGGAGTCCCGGAGATGTTGTCATTCCGGGCAGTCTGGGCAGTCCATCCGTTGGCTGAGGAGGCGTGGATGTTCGAGGAAGCGCAGTACTTCGCGCCCGTGACGCGGGGCGAGACCGGCGAGGTCGTCGTGGAACTCGCGTCGAGCCACCCCGGATTCGCCGACCCGGTCTACCGGGCGCGCCGCAACGCCATCGCCCTCCTCGCCCTGGGCCACAAGCGGGGCGAGCCCATCCCCACCGCGGAGTACACCGACGAGGAGCACGAGGTGTGGCGCCTCGTCTCCGGCGAACTGGCGATCAAGCACCGGAAGTACGCCGTGCGGGAGTTCCTGGACGCGGCCGAGCGGCTCTCCCTGCCCGCCGACCGCATCCCCCAGCTCCAGGAGGTCGGCGACCTGCTCCAGCCCCTGACGGGCTTCCGCTACCTGCCGGCCGCCGGCCTGGTCCCGCTCCGCGACTTCTACGGCTCGCTGGCGGACGACCACTTCTACTCCACCCAGTACATCCGCCACCACACGGTGCCCTTCTACACCCCGGAGCCGGACGTCATCCACGAGGTCATCGGGCACGCCAACACCCTGGCGAGCGACCGATTCGCCGCGCTCTACCGCGCCGCGGGCCAGGCCGTGCGCCGGGTGGAGACCGAGGAGGCGCTGCAGTTCATCTCCAAGGTGTTCTGGTTCACCCTGGAGTTCGGCGTGATGGCGGAGGACGGCGAGCTCAAGGCGTACGGCGCGGGCATCCTGTCCTCCTACGGGGAGATCGAGGAGTTCCGCGACATGGAGATCCGGCCCCTCGACCTGGCGCTCATGGGCACCACCGACTACGACATCACCAAGTACCAGGACACGCTCTTCCGGGCCGACTCCCTGGACCACCTGGAGGACGTCGTGGGCGGCTTCTGGTCCACCTGCGACGACGACTCCATCGCCCGTCTCCTGGCCACCCGCGCCTGAACCGCTGAACCGCCTCCCCGCCTGAACCGCTCCCGCCCCGCAACCGCCCCCACGCATGGAACCGCCCCCGCACCGGTCGGGCGGCGCGTGCGCGCACCCGGAACCGGCGATCACGAGGGATGGGGCACCCGCGCGGGACGAGGCACGCGGCGCCGGGCGGCGGGAAAGGTTCCGCCCGGGCCGCGTCGCGTGGTCTCCGCTCGCGCCCGTGGAGCGGAGACCACGCGACCGGCCCGAGGGAAGAGCCGTTCGGCCGCGGGCCGGTCGTCAGCGGGAGCCGGGACCGGGCTGGGGCGGGACGAGCCGGTAGCCGATCCCCCGGACGGTCTGGATGAGGGGCGAGCCGTGGTCCTCGTCGCCCAGGCGGGCGCGCAGGCGCTTGACGTGGACGGCGATGGTGTTGGTGGAGACGGGCGCGGTGGTCTGCCAGACGTGGTGGCGGATCTGGTCCCGGGTCACCGTGCGGTCGGCGTTGCGCATCAGGTAGTGCAGCAGGTCGAACTCGCGCAGCGGGAGGTGCACCGGCACGCCGGCCACGCGCACCTCGTGGGCGGGCACGTCGAGGGTGACCTCGCCCGCGGTCAGCACGTTGTGGTCGGCCGACGTCTCCCCCAGGCAGGCGGCGCGGACCAGCGGCAGCAACTCCCGCATCCGGTACGGCCTGGCCACGCAGGCGGTCACGCCCGCGGTCAGGGCGCGGGCGGCCGTGTCACCGTCGCCGGGGCCCGCCCCCAGGAGGATGGGGACGCTGACGCTCCGCCGTACGGTCTGGACGAACTCGACCGGGCCGATGACCGGCAACGCGGCGCTGACGAGCACGGCGGTGGGGTGGAGGGCGCCGGCGTGCAGGAGCGCCTGGGCGCCGTCCTCGGCCACCACCACGTCGATGCCCTCCGGCTCCAGGACCCGGGGGAGCTCGGGGCCGGGGGCGGGATCGGCGACGAGCAGCAGGGGCATGGCTCGGGTCAGCCGAAGCGGCCGGTGATGTAGTCCTCGGTGCGCTTGTCGGCGGGGTTGGTGAAGATCCGGTTGGTCTCGTCGAACTCGACCAGGCGGCCGTGCCGGACGCCGGCCTCGTCCACCTCTGCCGTGAAGAAGGCGGTGCGGTCGGAGACGCGGGCCGCCTGCTGCATGTTGTGGGTGACGATCACGATCGTGTAGTCCTTCGCGAGTTCCTGCATCAGGTCCTCGATCTTGGTCGTGGCGATCGGGTCGAGGGCCGAGCAGGGCTCGTCCATGAGGATGACCTCGGGCTGCACGGCGATCGCGCGGGCGATGCACAGGCGCTGCTGCTGGCCGCCGGACAGGGACAGGGCGCTGGCCTTGAGCTTGTCCTTGACCTCGTCCCACAGCGCGGCCTGGGTCAGCGCCCGCTCGACGACGGAGTCCAGGTCGCCACGCTTGTGGCCGTTGACGCGCGGGCCGTACGCGATGTTGTCGTAGATCGACTTGGGGAACGGGTTCGGCTTCTGGAAGACCATGCCGATGCGCCGCCGCACCTCGATCGGGTCCACGTGGTCCCCGTAGAGGTCCTCGTCGTGGTAGAGGATCTTGCCGTCGATCCGGGCGCCGGGGATCAGGTCGTTCATGCGGTTGAAGCAGCGCAGGACCGTGCTCTTGCCGCAGCCGGACGGCCCGATCATGGCCGTGATCTCCTTGCGACCGATGGTGAGGTCCACGTCGCGGACCGCCTTGTAGTCGCCGTAGAAGACGTCGAGCCCCTGCACGGTGAAGACCGGGTCCAGCGCCGCGAGGTTCCGGGGAACCTCCGGCTGGTGGATGGTCACGTGGGGCTGAGAGGACATTGCGCCTACCTCGGTCATGGTCACCAACGCTTCTGGTAGCGGTTGCGCAGCCAGATGGCCACGGAGTTCATCAGCAGCAGGATCACGAGCAACAGCACGATGGCGGCGGCGGCGAGGACGTGGAACTCCTCCCGCGACTGCGTGATCCAGAAGTAGATCTGCACCGGCAGGGCCGCGAACTGGTCGAACAGGCCCTCGGGGTTGAACGGCACGAACGTGGCCGCGCCCAGCATGACCAGCGGGGCGGCCTCTCCGATCGCGCGGGACAGGGCCAGGATGCAGCCGGTGGCGATGCCCGGGATGGACGCGGGCAGCACCTGCCGGTAGACCGTCTGCCACTGGGTGGCCCCGAGGGCGAGCGAGCCCTCGCGGATGGACGGCGGGACGGCCCGGATCGCCTCGCGCGAGGCGATGATGACGATCGGGAGCACGAGCAGGGACAGGGTGAGCGCGCCGGTGAGCACGCCGAACCCGAGCCCGACGACCCGCGCCAGGATGCCGAGGCCGAGGATGCCGTAGATGATCGACGGGATGCCGGCCAGGTTCTGGATGTTCAGCTCGATCAGCCGGTTGTACCACCGGGTCTTGTCGGCGTACTCCTCCAGGTAGATCGCCGCGAGCACGCCGGTCGGCAGCACGAACAGGGCGGTCAGGCCGATGAGCCAGAGGGTGCCGACGATCGCCGACTGGGCGCCCGCGCGCTCCGGCCGCCGGATGGACGGCATGTTCTCCCAGAGCCGCGCGTCGAGCCGGGGCCAGCCCTTGACCACCATGTAGACGAGCAGCAGGATCAGGAACGCGAGCGCGACGGCCAGGCTCGCCATGAGGACGAACCGGAATACGTGTTCGCGCACCGGACGGCCCTTGGAGGCGAGCTGTACGGCGCTGCGGGGTGTGGTGAGGACGGCCATCACTCGTAGACCTCTCGGAAGCGCCGTACGAAGCGGGCGCTGATGAAGTTCATCGCGAAGGTGAGGGCGAACAGCAGCGAGCCCACCGCGAAGATCGTGTCGTAGGCGATGCTGCCGACGGGGAGGTCGCCCGAGCCCGCCTGGGCGATGAACGACGCCATCGTGGGCATCTCCTTGCCCGGGTTCACGGTGAACGTCGGGTTGGAGCCCGCGGCGATCACCACGATCATCGTCTCGCCCGCGGCCCGGGAGATCGCCAGGATGACGGCGGCGATGATGCCCGACAGCGCGGCCGGGAAGACGACGCGCAGCGAGACGATCATGCGGGAGGACCCCAGGGCGTACGCGCCCTCGCGGAGGCCGCCCGGGACCGCCGACATCGCGTCCTCGGAGAGCGAGGCCACGATCGGGATGATCATCATGCCCACGATCAGCCCGGCGACGAGGCCGTTCTTCGCCTCCATGGGGAACGGCCACCAGCTCCGCACGAACGGGGAGACCAGCGTCAGCGCGAAGAAGCCCAGCGCGACGGTGGGGATGCCGGCGAGCACCTCCAGGATCGGCTTGAGGGCCTTGCGGACCCGCGCCGTGGCGTACTCCGAGAGGTAGATCGCCGCGGCCAGGCCGAGGGGCACCGCCACCAGGATCGCGATCAGGGTGATGATCAGCGTGTTGGTGACGACGGGGATGACGCCGAACGCGGGCGGGCTGAACAGCGGGGCCCAGTCGGTGGAGGCGAAGAACTCGAAGACGCTCACCTCACCGAAGAACTTGATCGTCGGCTCGATCAGGGCGCCGACGATGCCCACGGTCGTCGCGATGGACACCAGCGCCGCGGCGAGCAGCAGGACCTTGACCGCGGTCTCGCCGTAACGCGGGCGCGACCGCCCCAGGGAGTTCCCGGGGGCGGTCACGCCGCGGCCTGCGGAAGCCATGCGCTACTTCAGCCCCTCGACGGCGGCCTTGAGCTTGCTCTCCTGGTCCGCGCTCAGGGGGATGTACTTCGCGTCGGTCGCGATCTTGTTGATGTTCCCGGCGTAGAAGTCCATGAAGGCCTTCACCTCGGGGCGCTTGATCGAGTCGTTCTTGACGTACAGGAACAGCGGCCGGGACAGCGGCGCGTACGTGCCGTTCTGCGCGCCCTCCTTGCTGGGGGCGACGCAGCCCTTGCCGCCGTCGATCTCGACGGCCTTGAGCTTGTCCATGTTCTCTTCGAAGTAGGTGAACCCGAAGTAACCGAGCCCGCCCTTGGCGCCGGACACGGCGCTCACGATGTCGTTGTCGTTCTCCGAGGCGCTGTAGTCCTTGCGGCTCGCCTTCTCCTCACCGTTGATCTCCTTGGTGAAGTAGTCGAAGGTGCCGGAGTCGGTGCCCGGACCGGCCAGCTTCAGCGGCTCGTCCGGGAACTTGGGGTCGATCTCCTTCCAGGACTTCACCTTGGAGTTCGGCTCCCACATCTTCTTGAGCTGGTCCGTGGTCAGGCACTTGGCCCAGGTGTTGTCCTTGTTGACCACGACGGTGAGGGCGTCGGTCGCCACCGTCAGCTCGGTGAAGGTGATGTTCTTGGCCTGGCAGGCCGCCTTCTCCTCGTCCTTGATGGCGCGGGAGGCGTTGGAGATGTCCGTCTCGCCCGCGCAGAACTTCTCGAAGCCGCCGCCGGTCCCGGAGGTGCCGACACTCACCTTGACCCTCGGCTGCTCCTCGGCGAAGAACTCGGCCGCGGCGGAGGTCAGCGGCCCGACGGTGCTGGAACCGTCAGACTTGATCTCACCGGAGAGCTGCTTGCTCTCCTGGCCCGCCGCCGTACCGCCGGGCTGGGCCGCGTCCTTGCCGCCGTTGCCCCCGCCGCACGCGGCGGCGAAGGCCGCCACGATGGCCGCTACTGCCACCGCGCGAAGGCGGCGCTGTCCACTGGTCACTCGTCCTTCTCCGTCTCAAGACGCTTCTCGGGTCTCTGCGTAACCAGATCAAACGCAGTCAAAGTGAACGGAAATCAAACGAACCGTTACTTCGGGCGGAAGTCAGGCGCAGGCCTTCGTGAATGACCTGGCATGCTGTGAACCATGTCTGACCTGCCCGATCCTCAGGAAGCCGGCCGCCCGTACCGCGTCGCGATGGTGTGCCTCGGCAACATCTGTCGTTCACCGATGGCCGAGGTCGTCACCAGGGAGGAGGTCGCGCGGCGCGGACTCGGCGACCTCGTGGCCGTGGACAGCTCAGGAACCGGCGGCTGGCACGCCGGCGCGGACATGGACGAGCGGGCGCTCGCGGCGCTGGCCGGGCGCGGGCTCGACGGCGCCTCGCACCGGGCGCGGCAGTTCGTGCGGGACTGGGCGTCGCGGTACGACCTGGTGCTGGCGATGGACCGCGACAACCTCCGCGCGCTGCGCTCGCTCGGGGTGCCGGAGGAGCGGCTGCGGCTGTTCCGCTCCTTCGACCCGTCGGCGCCCCGCGAGGCCGAGGTGCCCGACCCGTACTACGGCGGGCGGTCCGGGTTCGACGAGGTGCTCGACATGGTGGAGGCCGCGGCGCGCGGCCTGGCCGACGACCTGGAGAAACTGCTCCGGAGGTGATCGCCGCGTCCCGCCCGGGAAGGACCTGCGGGCGGGACGCGCGGCCGGCCGTACGGCGGGCGCGGCCGCCGTACGGCTGGGTGTCGTACGGCTGGGTGTCGTACGGCGGGGCGCGGGGCGCCGGGTGGGAGGGCGAAGGTGCGGGAACCGGTGGAGCCGGCCGAGCCGGTCCGGAGAGCAGAGCGAACCGAGCGGGCCGAGCGGGCCGGACTGGCCGAGCTGGTGGGCGTCGGGGTGCGCGAGGTGCGGGCGCTCGGGGCGCAGCACGCGTGGGCGCTGGAGCGGGCGCTGCTGGCGGACGGGCGGACCGTCTTCGTGAAGCAGGCGTCGCGGCCCCTCGGCGACGTGTTCGCGAGCGAGGCGGCGGGGCTGCGCTGGCTGGGGGAGGCCGGGCCCGCGGCGGAGGTCGTCGCGGTCTCGCCGGACCTGCTCGTGCTCGCGTGGGTGGACGAGGAACGGCCGGGCGCGGAGGCCGCCGAGGCGTTCGGCCGGGCGCTCGCGGTGATGCACCGGGCGGGGGCGGGCGCGTTCGGCGCGCCCTGGCCCGGGTTCATCGCGGACCTGCCGATGGACAACTCGCCGGAGGGCTCCTGGCCGGAGTGGTACTGGTCGCGCCGGCTGGAGCCGTACCTGCGGCGGGCGGCGGACGCGGGCTCACTGGGCCGGGCGGACGTCGCGCTGCTGGAGCGGGTGCGGGACCGGCTGCCGGAGCTGGCCGGGCCCGCCGAGCCGCCCAGCCGGATCCACGGCGACTGCTGGAGCGGGAACGTCCTGTGGTCCGGAGGCTCGGCCGTCCTGATCGACCCCGCGGCGCACGGCGGCCACCGGGAGACGGACCTGGCGATGCTCGCGCTGTTCGGAGCGCCCCACCAGGACCGGATCATCGGGGCCTACCGGGAGGAGTGGCCGCTCGCTGCGGGCTGGCGGGAGCGCGTCCCCCTCCACCAGCTCAACCCGCTCCTCGTGCACGTCTGCCTCTTCGGCGCGTCCTACCGGGACGGCCTCCTGACCGCCGCCCGCGCCGCGCTCGACGCCGCCTGACCGGCTCCTGGCCGCTGCCCGGTTGCCGCCCGACCTTCCGCCGGGGCGCTACTTCACCACGAATCCGTCGCAGGAGATCAGGCGTCCCCCGGAGGCGTGCCACAGGACGGTGTGCGTCCCCCTCGCCAGGCGGGCGGGGGCGTGTCCGCCGCGGCCGCGCCGGAAATCGGCGGGATAGGTGACCTCCGCCCAGGTCCGCGGCTTGAGCGTGGTCTCACGCGTGGACTCCTCGCCGCCCGGGGCCCGCACCGTGACGGTGACGGTCAGGGACGCGCCGCCGGAGTCGTTGCGCAGGCCCAGTACGGCACGGGCGGTGCGCGGGATCGGCTCGCGCGGGGCACGGGTGCGCCAGCGGCCGCCCGCCTCGGCGGGCAGGCGGGGCGTGCAGGCCACGGAACGGGGGCTGAACCGCTGTCGCGGCTCCGCGCCTCCGCCCGGTTCGCTGCTGCCCCTGCCGTGCGTGGCCTCCAGCGGGCCGGCCCCGCCCGGGCCCGCCGGAGCGGGCGGGGCGCCGGCCGGAGTCTCCGGCGCCGGGCCTGATGGCGGGGTGGCCGCCGCGGGGGCGGGCGGCGCGCCGGAGCAGGCCGCGCAGCCCGCGAGACAGGCGGCGGCCGCGATCGCGCGAGCCCTGTCCATCCACGCCGTCACGATCGATCAGCGTACCCGCGCCCTGCGGGCCCCTGCGGGCGCGGGGGAGCGGCGGACCGGGCCTGGCCGGCGCGCGGGGGAATGGCGGACCGGGCCTGGTCGGCGCGCGGGGGAATGGCGGACCGGGCCTCCCGGGGGTCGGCGCGGCAGCCGTACGGGCGATCAGACCTTGATGGTGAGCGGGCCCCCGCCGAGCCGCTTGAGGACGTCGCCGTGGAGGTGGCCGTTCGTGCAGATGAGCGCGTTGTCGCCGACGGCGGGGACGCCGGACAGGTCGGTGAACATGCCCCCGGCCTCCTCGACGATCACGGTGAGCGCGGCCATGTCCCACAACGAGAGCTCCGGCTCGGCCGAGATGTCCGCCGAACCGTCGGCGACCATCATGTGGGACCAGAAGTCGCCGTACGCGCGGGTGCGCCAGACAGCGCGCGACAGGTCGAGGAACTCGTCGAGCTTGCCGTGCTTCTCCCACTCCTCGATGTCGGAGTAGGAGAAGGAGGCGTCCTCCAGCCTGGTCACCCCCGAGACGCGCATCCGGGAGGCCTTGGCGAGGCTGCGGCCGGTCCACGCGCCGCCGCCCTTGGCCGCCCACCAGCGGCGGCCGAGCGCGGGCGCGGACACCAGGCCCACGACGACCTCGTCGCGTTCCATCAGCGCGATCAGCGTCGCCCACACCGGCACGCCGCGCACGTAGTTCTTGGTCGCGTCGATGGGGTCGATCACCCAGGTGCGGAAGCCGAACCCCGACTTGCCGTACTCCTCGCCCACGACGGCGTCGCGGGGGCGCGCCCGCTTGAGGTGGCCGCGGATCGCCTCCTCCACGGCCTGGTCGGCGTCGCTGACCGGGGTGAGGTCCGGTTTGGTGTCCACGCGCAGGTCGATCGCGCGGAAACGCCGCAGGGAGATGTCGTCAGCCGCGTCCGCGAGGACGTGCGCGAGGCGCAGGTCGTCGTCATAGCCCGCCATGAGGGGAAACGCTATCGTGCCGGGCCCTCGGGGAGATATGAGCGCCGGTCAACGGATACGCAACGGTCCTGCCCGGATGTGGGCTTCTACTCGCCAGTAACATAAGGCGTATGACGACGATCGACCCGAACGACGTGAAGACCCTCATGCTGGAGGGCGTGCCGTTCGCCCGGAACCTGGGCATCGAGTACGGCGACATCGGCGAGGGCGTCGTCGTGGCGCGCGTCGCCGACCGTCCCGAGATCCAGAACCACGTGGGCGGCCCCCACGCGGGCGTCCTGTTCACCCTGGCCGAGAGCGCGTCCGGCGCGGCGATGCTCTCCGCCGTCGGCGACCAGCTCGGCCGGGCCACCCCCCTCCCCACCACGGCCAGGATCGACTTCCTCAAGCTGGCCCGCGGCGACGTCGAGTGCACCGCCACCCTCCGCTCCAGCCGGGCCGAGATCCTCGCCGAGCTGGACGCGGGCCGGCGCCCCTCCTTCGACGTCCACATCGCGATCCGCCGCGTCTCCGACGGCGCCACCGTCGCCGAGATGACCGTCACCTGGATCCTCCGCCCCAACGACTGACGCCCTCCGGCTCACCCCGCCGCGGGAAGCCGGTGATCCGGCTCCCGCACGGTGTGCGAAGACTCCGGCCGTACTCCCGCGCGTTGGGCGGAGGCTCCGGCCGTACTCCCGCGCGTTGGGCGGAGGCTCCGGCCGTACGTCAGGAGACCCGGGCTCCGGCCGTACGGCGCGGGCCCGGGCTACTCCTCCAGGGAGGCGTCCTCGGGCTCGCCGAGGCGGGCGACGAGGAGGCGGCGGAGGGAGACCAGGCGCCCGGGCCGGGCGTTGCCCTCCTCCACCCACGCGTCGAGGGCGCACGCGTCGTTGAGGTGGTCGCAGCCCCGGGGGCAGCCGACCGCGCCGGCCTCCAGGTCGGGGAACGCGGCGAGGACCGACTCCTCGGAGACGTGGGCCAGGCCGAAGCTGCGGACGCCCGGGGTGTCGATGATCCAGCCGCCCCCGGGGAGTTCCAGGGCCAGGGCGGACGACGAGGTGTGCCGGCCCCGCCCGGTCACCGGGTTGACGTGGGAGACGGCGCGCCCGGCGTCCGGCACCAGCGCGTTGACCAGCGTGGACTTGCCGACGCCGGAGTGGCCGACGAGGACGCTGCGGCGGTCCCGCAGGTGCTCGCGGACCTCCGCCAGGTCGCCTCCGCGCTGGACGACGACGTGCGGCACGCCCAGCGGGGCGTAGACGTCGAGGAGTTTCTCGGCCGGGGCCAGGTCCGCCTTGGTCAGGCAGAGCAGCGGGTCCAGCCCGGCGTCGTAGGCGGCGACCAGGCATCGGTCGATCATCCGGGGGCGCGGCTCGGGGTCGGCCAGGGCCGTGACGATCACGAGCTGGTCGGCGTTGGCGACGATCACGCGCTCCACCGGGTCCGTGTCGTCGGCGGTACGGCGGAGCACGCTGCGGCGGGGCACGAGGCCCACGATCCTGGCGAGCGCGTCGGGCCGGCCGGACACGTCGCCGACGAGGCGCACCTCGTCGCCGACCACCACGCCCTTGCGGCCCAGCTCCCGCGCCTTCATCGCGACGGTCGTGCGGCCCTCCACCAGGCAGGTGTAGCGCCCGCGGTCCACGGCCACCACATAGCCGGTGGCGGCGTCCTCGTGCGCCGGGCGCTTGCGCGTGCGGGGACGCGAACCGCGCCCGGGGCGTATCCGGACGTCCTCCTCGTCGAACTGCCTGCGCCTCAGCGTGAACCCTCCAGCATCGCCGCCCACATGGCCGGGAACTCCGGCAGGGTCTTACCCGTCGTGGCGATGTCCTGCACCTTCACCCCCGGAACCGCCAATCCGACGATCGCGCCGGCGGTCGCCATCCGGTGGTCGGCGTAGGACCGCCACTCGCCGCCGCGGAGACCGCGCGGGTCGATCTCCAGCCCGTCCTCGGTCTCGCGGGCGCGGCCCCCGAGCCGGTTGATCTCCGCCGCCAGCGCCGCCAGCCGGTCGGTCTCGTGCCCGCGCAGGTGCGCGATCCCGCGCAGCCGGCTGGGGGAGTCCGCGAGCGCCGCCAGCGCCGCGATGGAGGGGGTCAGCTCGCCCACCTCGTGCAGGTCCGCGTCGATCCCGCTGATCGTGCCGGTGCCCGTGACGGTCAGCCCGCGCGGAGTGAGCTCGACGCTCCCGCCCATCTCGGAGAGCAGCCCGCGCAGCGCGTCGCCCGGCTGCGTGGTGCTCTCGGGCCAGTCGGGGATGGTCACCGAGCCGCCGGTGACCAGCGCCGCGGCCAGGAACGGCGCGGCGTTGGACAGGTCCGGCTCCACGGTGAGGTCCCGGGCGGCGACCGGCCCCGGCGCGACGTGCCACACGTCCGGCCGCGAGTCGTCCGCCTCCACCCCCGCGTCGCGGAGCATCGCGATCGTCATCGCCAGGTGCGGGGCGGACGGGACCGGCGGGCCCTCGTGGCGCACGGTCACGCCCTTGTCGAACCGCGCCGCCGACAGCAGCAGCCCGGACACGAGCTGGGAGGACGCCGAGGCGTCGATGGTCACGTCACCGCCGGGCAGCCCGCCCGACCCGTGCACCACGAACGGCAGCGCGTCGCCCTCGACGTCCGCCCCGAGCGCGCGCAGGGCCCCGAGCAGCGCGCCCATGGGCCGCTTGCGGGCGTGCGGGTCGCCGTCGAACGACACGTCCCCGTCGGCCAGCGCCGCGACCGGCGGCACGAACCGCATCACGGTCCCGGCCAGCCCGGTGTCCACGGAGGTGTTCCCGGTGATCGCGGCGGCGGGCTCGACGCGCCAGTCCACGCTGTCGGCCGTGCCCTCGCCCACCGGGGTGAACGTCGCTCCCAGCGCGGTCAGCGCCGACACCATCAGGTCGGCGTCCCGGCTCCGCAGCGCCCGCCGCACGGTCCCCGGCCCCTCGGCCAGCGCCGCCAGCACCAGCGCCCGGTTCGTCACCGACTTCGACCCCGGCACCCGCACGGTCGCCTCGACCGCCCCCGGGGCCACCGGAGCGTCCCACAACCCTTCGCCCATGCCCCCGACCTTATCGGTCACGCCCGGCTCTCCCACCGGCCGATACACCCGCCGCGGGGACCGGCGCGCCCCCTCACGCCCGGCCGCCGCCCGGGACGCGACGCGCGGAGGCCCCCGGCCCACGCCGTACGCCGGGAATGGGACGCGCGGGACCCGGGGCCCATGCCGTACGCCCAGGACTGGACGCGGGCGCTGCCGGGCTCGTGCCGTACGCCCGGGAGGGGAGGCGCGGGGCCGCCGGGCTCACGGCGCACGCGCGGGAACGCCCGGCGGGCTCGGGGAACGGGTCTCGCGGCGCTCGCGCGGTTCCGAGCGCACCCGCGCTCGGAACCGCGCGAGCGCCGCGAGAAGGGACCGGTACGGCCAGGGCGCGGGGCGCTCGGCCGTACCGGGGGTCAGCGGGAGATCCTGGCGCGGAGGGGACGCGTCCTGGCGGCGGCGGCGCCCTTGGCCCGGCCGGCCTTGGCGGCCATGCGGAGCTGCGTCCTGGCCGCCCTGGCGGCCATGCGGCGGGCCCGGCGCTCCAGCTTGCGGGTCTGGGCGTCGAGGGCGTGGCGGGCCTCCAGCGCCTGGACCCGGGCCTTGGGCCGGAGGGCGGACTTCCGGCGGATGGGCTCGGTGGCGATCATGAGGAGGGCCCCGGCCTTGGCGAGCTCCGTGAGGCGCTCCGACCGGTCGGGGGCGCGGTCCTCGGCGCCGGGCGCCAGGGCGTGGGGGAGCGTGTTCAGCGCCAGGGCCAGGGCGGACAGGCGCTGGAGGCGGCCGAGGGCCAGCAGCACGCCGGCGCCCACGTTGACCGCGCCCTGGATCCTCACCAGGAGCTCGGGGTCGTTGGGCAGCCAGGTGTAGCGGTCGGCCAGCGGCTTGACGGTGGGCGCGACCTGCTCGGCTCGTGAGCCCGGGTCGCGCAGTGCCTCGATCCCGGACTTGATGAAGGGGGCCGCGAGCAGGGGTCGAGCGATCATTCTTATGGGTCGCATGCGCGATTTCTGCCCGCTTCATCGCGCTCGACACACGACACCGGACTTGTCCTGGCCCGGCGGGGAAGTTCCCGCTTTCGTGTGCGCACTTTGTCGGTGGCGCGTGGCACCCTGTGGGGTATGTGTGGTCGGTACGCCTCCGCGCGAAAGCGGCACGAGCTTCTCGAAGAGTTCGACATTCCCCGGGACGCCCCCGAGGCGCGGGAGCTCGCCGCCGACTACAACGTCGCGCCCACCAAGGAGGTCTACGCGGTCCTGACCCGCGCCCCCCGCGAGGAGGACGGCACGCCGCCCGCGGAGGAGGCCGCGCCGGTGCGGCAGCTCCGGGTCGTGCGCTGGGGCCTGGTGCCGTCGTGGGCCAAGGACCCGTCGATCGGCAGCCGCATGATCAACGCGCGGGTCGAGACCGTGGCCGAGAAGCCCGCGTTCCGGCGGGCCTTCGCGCGGCGCCGTTGCCTGCTGCCCGCCGACGGCTACTACGAGTGGTACGCCCAGGAGGGCGAGAAGAAGAAGCAGCCCTACTTCATCCGGCCGGCCGACGGCGGCGTGCTGGCGATGGCGGGGATCTACGAGTTCTGGCGCGACCGCACGCGCCCCGACGACGACCCCCTGGCCTGGTGGACCACGGTCACGGTGATCACCACGGACGCGCTCGACGAACTGGGCCGCATCCACGACCGGATGCCGATGTTCGTCCCGCACTGGGACTGGTCCGCCTGGCTCGACCCGTCGCTGGGCGAGGCCGAGGCCGCCCTCGGGCTGCTGCGCCCGGCCGCCGAGACGGGCCTCATCGCCTATCCGGTGTCCACCGACGTGAACAACGTCCGGAATAACGGCCCGGAACTTGTCAAGCCATTGCCTGAAGAGGGTATTTCTGGGGAATATGCCCCCACGCTGTTCTGATGGGCCAAAGTCCTCCGTTCTATAGAGAACTCCATAGAACGGTGGTTTCCCCCCGAGCCCTGGGAGGTGCGGATTCGTGGACACCGCGACCGCTCGTAAGCGCCTGGAAACCATGCTCTCCGATTTGGACCGCACCATCGGAGTCCTCACCGGGGCGGACGCCGGAGCCAGGGACAGATCAGCCGCCGACGCGGGCGCCGACCTGACCGAGACCGAGCGGGCCAAGGCCATGCTGGACGCGGCCAGGCGCCAGCGCAGGGCCATCGCGGAGGCCCTGGAGCGCGTCCACTCCGGCACGTACGGCCGTTGCGTGGACTGCTCCAAGGAGGTCCCCGAGGGCCGCCTGGAGGCCCGGCCCGAAGCCGCCCGCTGCGTCTCCTGCCAGGCCAAGCGCGAACGCCGCCGCTGACGCCCCACCGGCCGCCCCGCCCGGCCCCTCCGGATGCCGGGCGGCGGCGGGCTCAGGCCGTACGGCGTGGCGGGTCAGGGGCGGCGGGCGCTGACCAGGAGGTGGATGCCCACCGTGTCGTCGCCGTCGGGCCGGGTGGCCAGCTCCGTGCGGACGAGCCAGGGCAGGGCGCGGCTGTCCGCCCCGAGGACGTGGTCCACGGTGCTGGGGGACAGGACCGTGCGGGGACGGATCCACTCGACGACCAGGCCGGCGCCGGCGAAGAGCTCGTGGAGGTGGGCGGCCGAGAAGCAGCGGGTGATGCTGCCGTCGGGCCACGGGACGAGCATGACGTCCTCGGTCAGGCGCAGATGGGCCCACTGTTGCTGCTCGGCGAGGATGGCCATGCCCAGCACCAGGGAGTCGACGCAGGCCAGCACGCGGCCCCCGGGACGCAGGACGCGCGCGATCTCGGCCACCAGCGTCTCGGTCACCAGGTCCACGGACAGGGTGCGCTCCTCGGCCAGGACGGCGTCCACGCTGCGGTCGTCGAGGAAGCGCAGCCCCTCGGCGCGCACCCGCGCGACCGGGCCCGGCTGGAGCGCGCCCGGGCCCTGGGCGACCGTTCCGACCGGGCCCACCCCGGCGAGCTGCCTGTCGTTGTCGGCGCGGCGGAAGTCATGCACCTCGATGACGGTGTGGCCGGCCAGGGCGGCCTGGGCCGACCAGCGGCCATGACCGCCCGAGACGTCGGCGACCCGGACGGGACGCTTGGGCAGCCACTGCTTGAGCTGGGCGGCGGCGACGGCCCTGTAGAACGTCCAGTAGTGCCCCAAGGTCGCCGCACCGTTGAGTTGCGTGGCCGGGATGGGCAGCACGGCGGCTCCTGCGAAGACATACCCGTACGTAGCTTTTTCCCAATGCCGGGCCATTCGTCACCTTGACAACGCCGGAAACAGAACGAGTTGTGTGGCCGGGAACAGATCTCATGGCCGACGTGTTGCAGCGGGCGTACGTCGGGACAACGCCTGTTTGACGTCCGGAGGTTCCCACCGCATGCTCACCAGCCCCACTATGCCCAGGGCGGCCGAGATCAATCTCGTAGCCCCGGGTTCGGCGGCCGTCACCCCGCGTGACGTGCCCCTCCAGCGTGGCGCGGTGCCCCGCGCCCGTTCGGCAGCGCCCAGCCAGGTATTCTCCCCTGCGTACGGTGCCGACGCCGGGTCGCAGGGCCGGGCGGGGGCCGACGACGGGTTCAAGGGGGTGGACGAGGTCTCGGCGACAGACGCGGAGACTCTGGAGCAGCGCAGGGCTCGATTCGAGAACGACGTGATGCCGTTCCTGGATCAGCTCTATTCCGCCGCGCTCCGGATGACGCGCAATCCAGCGGATGCGGAGGACCTCCTGCAGGAGACCTTCGCGAAGGCGTTCGCGTCGTTCCACCAGTTCCAGCAGGGCACGAACCTGAAGGCCTGGCTCTACCGGATCCTCACGAACACCTTCATCAACACCTACCGGAAGAAGCAGCGCCAGCCGCAGCAGTCCGCGGCCGAGGAGATCGAGGACTGGCAGCTCGCACGTGCCGAGTCCCACACCTCGTCGGGGCTGAAGTCGGCCGAGATCGAGGCCCTGGAGCACCTGCCCGACAGCGACGTGAAGAACGCGCTGGCGGCGCTGCCCGAGGACTTCCGCATGGCGGTCTACCTCGCCGACGTGGAGGGCTTCCCGTACAAGGAGATCGCCGACATCATGGGCACCCCCATCGGGACCGTGATGTCGCGGCTGCACCGGGGACGCCGTCAGCTCCGCAAGGAGCTGGAGGACTACGCACGCGAACGCGGACTGGTCGGGTCGAAGGGGGCGAAATGAGCTGCGGGAACCCTCACGAGACCGATTGTTCGGAAGTGCTGGCCCGGGTCTACACCTACCTCGACGGCGAGCTGGACAAGGGCGGCTGCCACGAGATCCAGGAGCACCTGGACGAGTGCGGCCCCTGCCTGGAGGAGTACGGCCTGGAGAAGGTCGTCAAGCAGCTCGTCGCCAAGCACTGCGGGTGCGACCCGGTGCCCGACGACCTGCGCGCCAAGGTCATGCGCCGCATCCAGCAGGTCCAGAGCGAGCTGGCCGAGAGCGACAACCCGGCCTGACGCGCCGCGCGCGGGCGACCGCTCGGCCTGACGCCGGGCGCGGGCGACCGCTCGGTCTGGGCGCGGGCGCCCGCTCGGTCTGACAGAGCGCTTTCGGGATTGTCGGCGCCGCGGCATAGGATCGGCGCCATGCGCGTGCTTGTAACGGGGGGCGCCGGGTTCATCGGCTCCAACCTCGTCGACCGGTTGCTCGGCGACGGCCATGAGGTCGTCGCCGTCGACGATCTGTCCTCGGGTTCCGCCGCGAACCTCCGCGCCGCCTCCTCCTCGCCCCGGTTCGACTTCCAGGAGTTGGACGTGCGCGAGGACGGCCTGGCCGAGCTGGCCGGGCGCGTCAGGCCCGAGGTCGTGTGCCACCTGGCCGCGCAGATCAGCGTGCGCAAGAGCGTCGCCGACCCGGTCGCCGACGCCCGCCTCAACGTCGAGGGCACCGTGCGCGTGCTGGAGGCCGCCCGCCTCGCCGGCGCGCGCAAGGTCGTCTTCGCCTCCTCCGTCGCGCTCTACGGCCGGCCGGCCGCGCTGCCGGTCCCGTCCGACGCGCCCGCCGACCCCCGCTCGCCGTACGCCGCCTCGAAGCTGTCCGGCGAGGTCTACCTGTCCACCTACCGCGCGCTGCACGGGCTGGACTACACCGCGCTGGTGCTCGCCAACGTCTACGGCCCCCGGCAGAGCCCCGAGGGCGAGGCCGGCGTCGTCGCGATCTTCACCGACGGGCTGCTCAACGGCTCGCCCACGGTCGTCTACGGCGACGGCGGCCAGACTCGGGACTACGTCTACGTCGAGGACGTGGTGGACGCCTTCGCCCGCGCGACCGGCGAGGGCGCCTCCGGCCTCCGGCTCAACATCGGCACCGGCGCCGAGACCACCGACCGCGACCTGCACACCCTGGTCGCCAAGGCGGTGGGCGTGGCCGACGACCCCGGCTTCGCCCCGCCCCGCCTGGGGGACCTCCCGGCGATGTCGGTGGACCCCGCCGCGGCGCGTGAGGCGCTGGGCTGGACCGCCGCGACGTCCCTTCCCGACGGCCTGGCCAAGACCGTCGCGTGGGCGCGGGCCCGCTCCCTGTCGCACGAGATGTAGTCACAACCTCACGCTTTGCTTACGATTTTCGTACCGCCCCCATCGGGGACTTCGGCCGTTGTAGCCTGAGGTCGGATTAGGGGAGGCAGTGCCATGTCCAAGGCGGCGATCGTCAGGGCGACGGCGGCGATGATGCTGTTCGCCATGGTGATTCTTTTCGTGGCCGAGAGCGGGCCGAAGGGGATTTCCTGGATCTGAGCCGGACCGAGCCAGACGAGCCCGGCCGAGCTCGACCGAGCCTGACCGAACGGATCTGAGCGAGTTCTGAGCATGCGCATGTGACTCCTCGGGGTGGCGGTCGCCCGCCAGGGGTGGCCGAGGATCGCAACAAAGGGGTCTGCTTTGCGTGGACTACCGTGGCCCGCCCGGCTCTACCTCGTCGTGCTCACGGCCGGGGCGGCCGCCGTGATCGTGCAGGGACGCCCCGGCACGCTCGACTGGCGCCCGCTGATGGTGCTCGCGCTGCTCTTCCTCGTGTGCGAGTCCGTGCCCACGCTGCTGAACATCCGCGAGGCCGCGATGTCCGTCAGCTTCTCGGCCGTGCTCGCCTCGGTCGTGCTGCTCGGCCCGACGGCCGCCGCGATCGTCGGCTCCGTGGCGGTCCTGTCCGTGCGGCCGGGCCTGCCGCTGGTCAAACGGCTCTACAACGGCGCCCAGTTCGCGCTGTGCGGGTACGCCGCGGGCGTCGCGTTCACCGAGTTCGGCGGCAGCACGGGCGTGCCCAGGGACGTCGAGGCGTTCATCCCGCTGATCGCCCCGTTCGCCGCGGCGGCCGTCACCTACGCCCTGCTCAACTTCGCCATGATGGGGCTCCTGCTGCGGCTCGCCGGCAACGTGGGCGCGGGCCAAATCCGCTGGCGCAGCATGGGCCAGCTCTTCCTCTCCTACATGGGCTACGCCACGTTCGGCCTGCTCATCGCCGGGCTCTGGTCCTCGGTGAAGTCGATCGCCGCGGTGCTGGTGCTGCTGCCGCTGTTCATCGCGCGCTGGGCCTTCGGGCAGTACCTCGCCCAGCAGCGCGCCTACGACGCCACCATCGCCGCGCTCTGCCAGGCGGTGGAGACCAAGGACTACTACACGCGCGGGCACAGCGAGCGCGTCTCCAAGGCCTCGGTGATGATCGCCGAGGAGATCGGCATGGGCACCGAGCGCGTCGGCGCGATCCGCTACGCCGGGATGCTGCACGACGTGGGCAAGCTCGGCGTCCCCACGAAGGTGCTCCAGAAGGACGGCGCGCTCACCGAGGAGGAGTACGCCGCGATCCAGCTCCACCCGATGCGCGGGCTGGAGATCGTGCGCGGCATCGACTTCCTCGACGAGGCGTACGCCGGGATCATGCACCACCACGAGCGCATGGACGGCCGCGGCTACCCGATGGGCCTGGCCGGGCCGGAGATCCCGGAGTTCGCCCGGGTGATCGCGGTGGCCGACGCGTTCGACTCGATGACCTCCGACCGGTCCTACCGGGGCGCGCGCCCGGTCGAGGTCGCGCTGGACGAGCTGCGCAAGGGCGCGGGCACCCAGTTCGACCCGGTCATGGTCAACGCGTTCATCAAGGCGGTCGAGCGCGAGGGCTGGCGGCCGACCCGCTCCGCGCTCCCGCCCGACGGCGTGGCCGCCGAGGCCGCCGCCAAGGACCACGACGATCCCACCGTCCCCATCCAGGTGGTGTCCGAACGATGATCACGCCTCCCTCCCTCCGCACACCGCCGCGCCGCGCCCGCTCGTGCCGTACGGCGTCGCGCCCGGCCCGCTCGTGCCGTACGGCGGGCGGGGGGCGGCGGGGCCGCGCCACGAACGGGGGGAGACGGTGACGGGCGAGCACCGGTACGGCTGGCAGACGCTGGACTCGGGGCAGTTGCTGCTGATCTGCGGGGCGGGGCTGCTGGTGGTGGCGGCGATCGCGAAGACCGGCGCGACCGGCCTCGTGGACTCGGACCTGGCGCTGGGGTTCGGGGTGCTGATCGCGGTGGGCGAGCTGGCGCGGCTCACGATGCCGGGCAACCGCGAGGTCGCGCCTATCGCGACGGCGGGAGCCCTCGGATACACCCTGCTGTTCAGCGTGGGCGGGTCCGAGACGACGCACACCGCCCTGGAGGTGGTGGCGGTGACCGCGGTCGGGATGATCCTCGGGGCGCTGCCGCACCTGGCCGTGGGGCGGGCCCCGCGGCTCGACGCGATGGCGCGGCGCGTCCTCGCGGTCGCGCTCGTCGCGTTCGTCTACCGGTTCCTCGTCCCCGACGTGCTCGGGAAAGAGTACAAGTGGACGACGCTCGCGGTGATGACCGTGCTCGTCGTGCTGGCCGTGCTCGCCGACGCGGTGATCGCCGCCATGCTGCGCGCCGAGCAGGTGCGCACGGCGTTCGGCGTGGCGGTGCGCGACGAGCTGCGCATCGCGGCCCCGCTGGGGGCGGCCGTCGGCGCGTCGGGGATCCTGCTGGCGCTGGCCGCGCACAGCATGGGCATGGCCGCGCTGCTGGTCTTCGCGGCGCCGCTGCTGGTGACGCAGATCGCGTTCCGCAAGTACGCCGGGATCCGGGCCACCTACCTGCAGACCGTGCGCGCGCTGTCGCGGGTCACCGAGGTCGGGGGATACGTCGAGCCGGGGCACTCGCGCCGGGTCAGCCGGCTGGCGGTGGCGGTGGGGCGCGAGCTGGGCCTGTCGGAGCCGGAGCTGCTGGAGCTGGAGTACGCCGCGCTCATGCACGACATCGGGCAGCTCTCCCTGCGCGACCCGATCCCCGGCGGCGCGACCGTGCTCACCGAGCCGGCCCAGGCCCGCCGCATCGCCGAGCTCGGCGCGGCGGTGATCCGGCAGACCGGGGTGCTGGACCGGGTGGCCGAGATCGTCCGCTGCCAGTGCGACCCCTACCGGGGGCTGGACGGCGGCACCCCGCCCCCGCTGGCCAGCCGCATCATCAAGGTCGCCAACGCCTACGACGACCTGCTCGGGGGCTCCGCCGACCGCGACCGGGCCGCCGCCGCGCTGGAGCGCATGCGGCTGGACGGCGGCAGCGAGTACGACCCCGCGGTGGTGGAGGCGGCCTCGCGGGTGATCGAGCGGCTGACCCCGCTGCACGGCCTCTGACGCTCCGGCCCGGGGAACGCGTCGGTACCCCAGACCGAGAGGGAAGGCCGAGAGGGACGGCCGAGGGGGACGGCCGAGGTTGACGGCCGAGGGGAGGCCGGGGGAGCCTGACCGGGGATCTTCCCGTGGAGATCCGCCGCGGGCGCTTGCCGCGGGAGGGCTTCTGTGGGAAACCTACAGAACTCCGGGCCCCGGTCCGTGCGGAACGGGATGGGGACGCCCATAGATCACGGCACTAATGTGGCCCTGTGACGAAGGGAGACCCCCAGGTGTTCGAGTCCGTTCTCGTGGCCAACCGCGGCGAGATCGCCCGCCGGATCATCCGCACGCTGAACCGGATGGGAGTGCGCTCGATCGCGGTCCACTCCGAGGCCGACGCCGGCCTGCCGTACGTCCGGGAGGCGGCCCAGGCGGTGCCGATCGGGCCCGCGCAACCGGCCCAGAGCTATCTGTCGATCGACGCGGTGATCGAGGCCGCGCGCACGTCCGGCGCGCAGGCCGTCCACCCGGGATACGGCTTCCTGGCCGAGAACGCCGCCTTCGCGCGGGCGGTCATGGACGCGGGCCTGACCTGGATCGGCCCGTCGCCGGACGCCATCGAGCGCATGGGCGACAAGATCAACGCGCGGAACCTCATGGAGGAGGCCGGGGTCCCGGTCGCCGCCGGGACGCGGGAGCCCGCCACCGACGTCGACCACGCGATCGCCGAGGCCGAGCGCATCGGCTACCCGCTGATGGTCAAGACCGCGGGCGGGGGCGGCGGCATCGGCATGGGCGTCGCCTACGACAAGGACGGCCTGGTCAAGGCGTTCGAGACGGCCCAGCGCGCGGCGGCCCGCTTCGGCGGCACGCCCGCGATCCTGCTCGAGCGCTACATCGAGCACGCCCGCCACGTCGAGGTGCAGATCCTGGGCCTGGCCGACGGCACGGTCGTGGCGCTGGGCGAGCGCGACTGCTCCGTGCAGCGCCGCCACCAGAAGGTCGCCGAGGAGACCCCGTCGCCGGGCGTCTCGCCCGAGCTGCGCGAGCGCATGCTGGCGGCCGCCGTACGCGCCGGGGAGGCCGTGGGCTACCGGGGCGCGGGCACGGTGGAGTGCCTGGTGGACCCGGCGGCGCAGGACTTCGTGTTCCTGGAGATGAACACCCGGCTCCAGGTCGAGCACCCGATCACCGAGATGGTCACCGGGATCGACCTGGTCGAGCAGCAACTGCTCATCGCGGCGGGCCGGCCGGTGACGTTCGGCGCCGTCGAGCCGCGCGGGCACGCGCTGGAGCTGCGCGTCTACGCCGAGGACCCCAAGCGGTTCTTCCCCGGCCCCGGCGAGATCACCGTCTGGGAGGAGCCGTCGGGCGAGGGTGTGCGCGTCGACAGCGGGTACGCCCAGGGCGACAAGGTCACCCCGTTCTACGACCCGCTGATGGCCAAGCTGTGCGTGTGGGGCGCGGACCGGGACGAGGCCCTGGAGCGTGCCCGGGCGGCCGTCGCCGCGTTCCGGCTGGAGGGGCCGAAGAACAATCTTCCGTTCTTCGCCGAACTGCTCGACCGGCCGGAATTCGTCAGCGGCGACTACGACACGGGCCTGATCGCGCGAATGCGTTCGTGACGGGACACTGGTAAATCAATCACTGAGAACTGGAGCTCAAGGTGGCGGAAGTCCGAGCGGAGATGGTGGCCAACGTCTGGAAGGTCGTGGTGGCCGAGGGCGATTCCGTCGAGGACGGGGACACTCTGGTGATCCTGGAGTCGATGAAGATGGAGATCCCCGTCGTGGCCGAGGAGTCGGGCACGGTGACCCAGCTCAAGGTGGCCGAGGGCGACGTGGTCCAGGACGGCGACCTCATCGCGGTCATCGAGTAGTCCGCGTAGTCCGCGGTCGTCGAGCGGTCCCGCGCCGCGCCGCCGTGCCGTACGGCCGGCCCGTGGGCCCCTGGCCGTACGGCGGGGCGGGCTCGGGCCGTACGGCTCAGGCGCGGGTGACGCGGGCGAGAAAGCGCTCGCGGTCCACGACGGCGCGCTCGACCCGGCCGGTGGCCGCGAGCGTGTCGCCGTCGCGGGCGGTGACGGCGAACGCCAGGCGGCGGCCGTCGGCCTCGACGAGTTCGGCGGTGACGACGATCTCGCGGCCCACCGGGGTCGCGGCCAGGTGGTCCAGCTCGACCCGGGTGCCGACCGACGTCGCGCCCGGTTCCAGGCTCGCGGCCACCGCCTCGACCGTGGCGCGCTCGGCCAGCGCGAGCAGCCGGGGGGTGCCCAGCACGGGCACGTCGCCGCTGCCCACGCTCTCGGCCGTGTCGTCACCAGTCACCACCAGGCGGACCTCCGCCCGCAGACCCGGAGCAATCGTCATGGGGGCAGCCTAGTGGGGGCGCACCGCCGTACCCTGTCAGCGTGAACGCGTACTGTGATCATTGCGGGCGGGCGATGGGCGAGGGCGATCACGTCGCGTGCGGGGTGGCTCGCGCGATGGAGCCGCCCCGGTACTGCCCTCTGTGCCGCCGGCGCATGATCGTGCAGGTCACGCCCCGAGGGTGGACGGCCGGTTGCGCCGAACACGGCATTCGCACCTCCTGACCGGCGTCTTCGGCGACCTGTGAATACTCCTGGGAAACCTGGTGTCTTGTGATTCCCATGTAATCGGGCTGCGATCCGCCGCTGATTTGCTGGACAGTTACTGAAGGGAGCCGGGATACTGCGCGTGCCAATCCGCCGGTTCGCGGATGGGGCGCCGGGAGCGATCTCTTGACGATGTAGGGACGGACGAGCAGCGAGGGGCGACGGGGGAGCATGGTCGGGCAGGGAACCACGCTGGGCGGTCGCTACCGCCTGGACTCCCGCATCGGCGCCGGAGGCATGGGGGAGGTCTGGCGCGGGGAGGACACCGTTCTCGGGCGGGTGGTGGCCGTCAAGCTGCTGCTGTCCAATCTGACTGACGACCCGGGGTTCGTCACGCGTTTCCACAACGAGGCGCGGGCCATGGCGACCATCAAGCACCGGGGCGTCGTCGACGTCTACGACTACGGCCAGAGCGGGCTGGACGGCGGGGGAAGCACCGTCTACCTGGTGATGGAGTACGTCGAGGGCGAGCCGCTGGACCGGCTCCTCTCGCGTTTCGGGCGGCTTCCGGTCGTCCCGGCGATGGAGCTGATCGCGCAGGCCGCCTCGGCGCTGCACGCCGCCCATCAGACCGGGATCGTGCACCGGGACGTCAAGCCCGGCAACCTGCTCGTCCGCGAGGACGGCACACTGGTGCTCACCGATTTCGGCATCGCCCGCTCGGCGGCCGGGGCCCGGCTGACCGACGTGGGCATGGTGCTGGGCACCGCCGCCTACTGCGCGCCGGAGCAGGCCGAGGGCGCGGAGGTCACGGCCGCCGCCGACGTCTACGCGCTGGGCGTCGTGGCCTACGAATGCCTCGCGGGACAGCGGCCGTTCGACGGGGACACCCCGGTCACCATCGCGCTCAAGCACATCCGCGAGGCTCCGCCGCCGCTGCCGGCCGAGATCCCGCCCGCCGCCCGCCTCGTCGTCGAGCGCGCGCTGGCGAAGAACCCGGCCGACCGGTGGAGCAGCGCGGCGGAGATGGCCGCGGCCGCCGGTGAGGCCCTCGGCGAGGCCCCGCACGCCGCCGCGACCGGCGCGTCCGCCGTGGCCGCGCTCGCGGGCCTGGGCTCGGCCCAGCCCGTCCACGCCCCGCCGCCCGTCACCGGCGCGCGCCTCGACCAGCAGCCTCACGCCGTACGGCCCCAGGACGCGGCCGGGCAGACCGGACGGCACGCGCAGCCGGGGCCGGGCCGGCCCGGGCAGCCGGGCCAGCACGGTCAGCCTGGACAGTATGGGCAGCCCGGGCAGCCGGGGCCGTACGGCCGGCCGCCGTACGACGGGGCGGGCGACACGACGGCGCACGTCCCTGGGGCGCACGGCGGCGAGGCGCCGACGCAGACGCGCAGGGGGCGGGAGCGGCCGCCGCGCCGCCGGAACGACATGGCGGGGCGCCCGCTGGTGGCGGCGCTGGTGGTGGGCTTCCTCGTCCTGGTCGTCGTCGGCGGGGCCTGGGGGGCGAACCTCCTGAACGCCGGCGCGGCGCAGCCCACGGCGCCTCCGGTGAACGGCCCGATCGAGACCGCCGACCCGGCCGGCAACGGCTCTCCCAGCGAGCTGCGGCCGACCCCGCGCACGTCCCCGCCGCGGCCGAAGCCCACCCCCACCCGACTGCGGGCGACTCCGAAGCCGACGCCGACCCCGACCGACGTCAGGACCGCCGCGCCGTCACCGACCAAGACGGCGGGCCCGACTCCCAAGCCCACGCCGACGCCGTCGCCGACCCCCACTCCCAAGCCGGAGAAGGAGGTGCCGAACGTGGTCGGGCTCACCGAGTCCATCGCCAGGGCCCGGCTCTCCGACGCGGGCTTCCGGGTGAACGTGCAGATCAGCGGGGGCGGCGAGGACCGCGGGTGCGCGGTGCTCGAACAGACGCCGGGCGCGGGGGAGCGGGCCCAGGTCGGCTCCGTCGTGCAGATCATCGTCGACCGCTCCAAGGGGTGCACCCCGGTGGGCAACTGACGCTCCTGACGCTCCCGCTCGCCCGCCGCCGAACGCGGCCGGCCGGCGGCCCGTCGTGGGTCAGCGTCGCGCCCTGGGCCGGTTCCGCGCGGTGGGCCGGTGTCGCGCGGTGGGCCAGTGGCGCCGGTGGGTCAGTGGGGTGTCGTGGGTCAGTGGCGTACGGCGTGGCCGGGCAGGACGGTGTCCACCAGCTCCTCGGCGAAGCGGGGCGGGGCGGGCAGGCCGCGCAGGACGAGGCGGAGCCACACCGCGCCGGCCAGCAGGTCCATCAGCGTCATGACGCCCGTGGCGTCGGACAGCTCGCCGCGCTCGACGGCCCGGTCGAAGATGGGGCGTTCGCGTTCCAGGCGGTCGGCGAAGAAGTCGCGGGACAGGGCGGCCAGAGTCTCGTCGCGTCCGGCGCTGGCGAGCACCGCGGCGGCGACCCCGCCCGCTCCCTGCCCGCCCAGCAGCCCGATCATGCCCTCGACCAGCGCGATCAGGTCGCCGCGCAGGCTGCCGGTGTCGGGGATCTCCACGGTGAGGACGTCGGCCCGCAGCAACGCGGCGCGCACCAGGGCGGGCTTCGACGGCCACCACCGGTACAGCGTGGTCTTGTTCACGCCCGCCAGGTCGGCGACGCCCTCGACGGTCAGCCCGTCGTACCCGCGCTCGGTGAGCAACCGCAGCGTCGCGTCGAAGATCGCCTTCTCCGCCCGAGGTCCCTTGGCCATGCGACGCAACGTAGCGTTGTGATCCGGGCTCCGGCAACCGGGGGAGGACCCGGCGCGCCGTGAACGCGGGGGCGGGTGGCGAGATGGCGGGCTGCCGGGGCGCGCGTGCCGGGATGTGCGGGCTCACCGGGGTCGCGGGCCTGGATGGCGTGCGGGCTCGCCGGCCTCGCGACCTGGATGCCTCGCGGGGCCTAGATGCTGCCCTTCCGCTCGATCACCAGGATCCGCGCCTCGGGAGCCGGGTGGGCCACGTGCTCGTCGCCCACCTCGGCGTGGCAGATCCGGCCCGGGACCAGCCGCTCCACCCGCTCCCGGCCGTTCTCCCTGTAGTGCATGTCCACGGCGCCTTCGAGGACGACGAAGACCTCGGGGCCGTCGTTCACGTGCCACACGTAGGGCTGGTCGGTCCAGTGCAGCCGGACCGTCGCACCGTCGATCTCGGCGATGTCGACCGCTCCCCAGGGGCGGTCGGCGGTGAACCCGTCGGCGTCGATGAAGCGCATCCTCAGATCATGACATTTCCCGAGGCCCATCGGCTGGTCCGTTTTCGGGCGCCGCTCTGCCAATCACAACGCGACGTTGCGTTGCGAAACTCGGAAGGCGTACGCTCTCCAAAAGCAACGCGACGTCGCGTTGTGGTTTCGAGTGAGAGGCGATCATGGCGGACACGAGGGTGCCGGCGGCCGTCACGTGGGGGCTGTTCGCGGCGTGGGCGGTGCACGACCTGGAGGAGCTGGTCACGATGGCGGGCTGGTCGCGGCGCGCCAGGCCCCGGCTGGAGGAGCGGCTGCCGTGGGTGCCCGCGCACGTCTGGGACCGGCTGGACGTGCCCCAGGCCCACGTCAACGTGGCGATCGGGGGCATGGCGGTGATCGTGGCGGCGGCCTCGGCGGCCGGGGCGCGCAGCGGCGGGCGCTCGGGCTTCTACCGGGCGGCGCTGGCCGCGTTCGGCTGGCACGCCGCCGGCCATCTCGCCCAGGGCGCGCTCGTGCGCGGATACACCCCGGGACTCATCACCGCGCCGCTGGTCGTGGCCCCGTTCTCGCTCTGGGCGCACCGGCGGCTGCGCGCGGCGGGCGTCACCGCCGGCCCCGGGAGCGTCCGCGCGGCCGTACCGCTGGCCGCCGGGGCCCTCGCGGCCGTGCACGGCCTGGCCGCCCTCGTCACCCGGAGGAGGACCGGCCCCACCTGGTGACACTTCGCGCACCCGGGTGGTGCTCCGCGTCACGCGGGCAGATGATGGCGCTCAGTCGGGGTTCCTCAGGCGTACGGCAGGCGGGAGCGACGTCATGGCCAAGGCGATCGAGCAGCTCAGGTCGGGTACGACGGTGGGTCACGCGATGCTGGGCCTGCACCGGGGGGCGCCCGGGACGGTGGAGCGGGCCGTCCACGACGGCGACACGATCAACGTCGCGGCCGTCGGCAACCTCGGGGTCCGCTTCCTGGGCGTGGACGCGCCCGAGGTGAGCTTCACGCTCCCCGCCCGGCCCGACGTCTTCGTGCCCATCTCCGACGCGGCGTGGACCGAGTTCCTCGTCGACCCGTTCGCGCCCGGCCTGCCGCCGCTCAGGCTGCGCTCGGCGCTGAAGGAGCACCTGCTCGACCGGCTCGACAAGACCACCGCGCCCAACCACGCCCGGCACGCGACGATCTCCACGACCGCGCTGCGCACCATGGTCGGCGACGACGTCGCCGCCCAGGGGCTCACCCCCGAGACGTTCCGGTTCCGGCTCTCGTTCGCCGCCGAGATCATCGACCGGTACGGCAGGCTGCTGTGCTACGTGAACCGCGAGCAGCGGGAGACGCCGCGGCCGCCCACGTACAACGAGCGGCTGCTCGCGGCCGGGCACGCGGCGCCGTACTTCATCTGGCCCAACGTCAACCCGTTCCGGCGGCAGGCGGCCCACCCGGCGGAGGCGGTGCCGAGGCCCGGCGGGGCGCGGGCGCTGGCCGAGTCCGACGGCGCGCTGCGCAACGCCCGCGAGATGGTCAGGGCGGCGCGGCAGGCCGGGCTCGGCGTCTGGGAGCGCGCCGACCCGCTCCGGCTGCTCCCGTTCGAGCTGCGGTACCTGGCGCAGCGGCGCGCCCCGGAGCGGTACGTCCTCGACCTGTCGGACGAGGGCCGCGAGCTGTTCCACCCGCAGGACTACTTCCGGATCCCGCACCCCGAGGACCGGCTGTACGTCAACGCCGAGCACGTCGGCCTGTTCCGCGAGAAGGGCTGGAGCGTCCCCGCCCCCTGATCCCCGCCCCCTGATCCCCGTTACCTGAGCCCCGTTTACCTGGGTCCGTTTCCTGAGTCCCGCCCCCCTGAGCCTCGCTTACCGGGCCGCCGCCGCCCGCGCGGGGCGCCGGGACGGGGTGCGGGTCAGCAGCCGCCGTCGTAGCGGCAGAGCTTGCGGGCCATCCGCGACGCCAGCCTCTGGTGCCAGCGGAACTCCGCGTCGCCGGGCCTGCCGTACTCGGCGTACATCCCGTAGACGGCGATCGCGCTGCCCCGCCGTACGACGATGTGCCGCTCGCCGCCGACGCCCGGCTTGTTCCTGCCCCGCCAGGTCTGCCCGACCACCCGCACCGCCTCGTCGCCGAGGCGGAGCCGGCTCGCCGTGAAGTGGTACGACCCCCGCTTGGAGCAGGAGCGGAGCTTGGCCCGCAGGTCGTCCATGGCCGCGCGGGCGGCGCCCTCGTTCCGGTACACCACGAGCTGCTCGCCCTGGAGCACCGTCGGCTCGGTGAAGTACAGCGACCGCGCGGCGGCCCGGCCCGCGGCGCCCGGCGCGTTCCGCTCCCCGCACGGCTTCAGCAGCAGTGGCTCGCCCGTGCGCGAACTGCGCGCCCAGCGCTGCTCGTCGGGGTACTTCACCGGCTTGCGCGACTTCCTCTCCAGCAGCAGGAAGTCCTTCGGGATCGTCGTCACGGGCGCCCCCGCGCTCACGCCGTACGGCACGGCGGGCGCGGCGGCGACGCCGTACGGCACGGCGGCGGCGCCGCTCAGAGGGCCGGCGGACGGGCCGGTCGCGGCCGTCGCCGGGGTGGCGGCGACGGCGACGGCGGCCGCGGCGGTGGTCGCCAGGATGGTGCGGATCATCGGTCCTCCCGTTCGTCGGGGAGTTAGACGACCGACCGCGCCCGCGAGTTCAGCCGATCTCGGCGGCCACCTCGCGGGCCACCGCGCGGAGTTCGGGGTCGAGCTGGTCGAGGCGTCCGTCCAGGTCGTCGGCGAAGCGCAGCCGCTCGATCCCGGGGTCGGCGGCGACCGCCCGCGGCATCCACGCCGAGTGGATCATGAACGGGATCACCGTGCCCGGCGGCGGCGCCAGCACGGCCACCGGCCCGCGCGAGACGTCCGCCGCGTCGAACACCTCGACCCGGAAGCGCGCGTCGTTGTGCACGATCACCACGAGGTACCCGTCGTGCCCGCCCGGGTCCGCCCCGGCGTACCTGCTGCGGCCGTCCGCCCCGGGCGAGCGCGGCACGAACACCGGCGAGGTGGGGTAGTCGTCCAGCGACCAGGCCCACTCCGACCTCGGCTTGAGCGTGTCGCGTTCGAGCGTCGCGAGCACCGACGGCGTCTCCGACCCGGGGAACAGCGACCGGTCCACGCGGTCGCCGTAGTTGCGCAGCGCCCGCTGGTTGATCCCCTCCGGGTGGAACCCCTGGAAGACCAGGTGGTGCACGGTCGGGGCGGTGATCCCCTCGCGCGACCAGTCGATCGCCGACAGCTCGGCCTGCCAGTACCTCTCCGGGTCGTACAGCCGCCCGACGTCGGTGACCGTGCCCTTCTCCGGGTCGAACTCCATCACCGTGGTCAGCGCCGGGCTCATGCCGTGGGAGTACATCCCGCGCAGCGCCGGGTCGATCGGCCGCCCGAACACGTCCACGTCGTCCTCGCGCAGGTACATCCCGATGTCCACGCCCGCCGAGTGCTCCATGACCACGCGGATCCCGGACGAGTCGTCGTACGTCGCGTAGAAGTGGTTGACTTCGGGCGCGATGCGGAAGACCGACCCCGCGACCGCCGTGCCCGGCGGGGCCTCGTCGAGCGCGGACTTGCGGACGAGCACGAGCGGCCCGTCGGGGTTGTTGGCCACCTTGCGGTCGCCCGCGCCCAGCACCTCGTCAATGTCGATCTTGTACGCCGTGTCGGCCAGGACGAGCCAGTCGCGCGTCTGCGTGATCGTGTGGGTGGCCTGCGGGAACGTGACCCCGTCGATCGGCCGGCGCGTGACGTGGCGGCCGTGCCCGTCGTACCGGATCACCGACAGGACGCCGCTGAAGACGTCGCGGGAGACCCCCCACAGGCAGTCCCGGTCCGGGTCGATCACCGGGTGCGCGGTCGTGGACAGCAGCGGCAGCGCGGCGGACTGGTCCGGCGTCGGGGCCCAGTCGTCGCGGTGCCCGACCTCGGCCAGGAACCCCAGCGAGACGGGGTCCACCTCGACCGGCCGCCCGGCGTCCCACGTCGCGAAGAGCCGGTCGCCCCAGGGCAGCGGCGCGGTGTTGGCGGCGTTCACCTGGCCCCACGGCGAGCTGGTGCCGACCGGGGTGTTCTCGAACAGGTCCGGGCGCCGGCCGCGCAGCCGTACCGACGGGGTGCCGATCAGGCGCGGGCGCCAGGCGAACCGGCCGGCGGCGCCGGGGCGCAGGTCGAGCCGGACCATGATCCCGTCGCCGAAGAAGGCGTGGATCGGGTGGGTGCGCTGGTCGGACGTGCTGATGTAGACGTGCCCGCCCAGGTCCGCGGGCCAGCTCCCCGCCACGAGGTCCAGGTCGAGGTCGGTGGGTTCGTCCTTGGTGAGGATCGAGCGGGGGATCGGCATGACGGCCACCTAACGCGTTCAAAAACCGAATGACGTTCAGTCCACCCCAGCCGAGGGGGGACCGTCAAGGTGACCGGCTGGTAACGTGCCGCCATGCGGGAGATCCAGGGACACGCGGGCGACACCGCGGTCGCCGTCGCGCGGGCGCACGGCATCGAGACCATGTTCACCCTGTCCGGCGGGCACGTGTTCCCGCTGTACGACGGCGCGGTCAAGGACGGCATGCGCCTCGTGGACGTACGGCACGAGCAGACCGCGGTCTTCGCCGCCGAGGCGACCGCCAAGCTCACCCGGCGCCCCGGGCTGGCCGTGCTCACCGCCGGGCCGGGCGTCACGAACGGCGTCTCGGCCGTCGCCACCGCGCACTTCAACGGGTCGCCGCTGGTCGTGATCGGCGGCCGGGCCCCCGCGTCGCGCTGGGGGAGCGGCGCGCTCCAGGAGCTCGACCACCCGCCGCTGCTCGCGCCGGTCACCAAGCTCGCGTTCACCGCGGGCGACGCCGCGTCCGTGGCCGACGACGTGGACCTGGCCTTCCGCACGGCGTCGGCCCCGCACCGCGGCCCGGTGTTCCTCGACGTGTACATGGACCACCTGTTCTCCCCGGCCACCGCGACCGTGGCCCCGCCCTCCCCGGTGGAGGCGCGCGAGCCGGACGCGGAGGCGCTGGCGGGGATCGCCGCGCTGTTGGCCGAGGCCGAGCGCCCGGTCCTCGTGCTCGGCTCCGATGTGTGGATGGACGGCGCGGCCGAGGCCGCCCGCGCCTGCGCCGAGGAGTTGCGCCTCCCGGTCATCGCCAACGGCCAGGGCCGGGGCATCCTGCCGGCCGGGCACGAACTGCTGGCCACCCGCGCCCGTTCCCGCGCCTTCGGCCAGGCCGACCTGGTGATCGTCGCGGGCACGCCACTGGACTTCCGGCTGGGCTACGGCCTGTTCGGCGGCCGGGACGGCGCCCCGCTCGCCCGCGTGGTCCACCTCGCCGACGCGTCCTCCCAGCTCGCCACCCATATGCAGACGGCCGGGTCCGCCTCGGGCGACCTGTCCCTGGTCTTCGCCGGTCTCGCGGACGCGGCGGGCAAGGCGGGCGTCTCGCCGAAGCGGTACGCGCCGTGGGTCGCCTCGCTCGCCGAGGCCGCCCGCGCCGCCGTCGCCGGGGACGCGGAACTGCTCGCCTCCGACGCCGACCCGATCCACCCGATGCGGATCTACGGCGAGCTCAACCCCCTCCTCGCCGACGACGCCATCGTGATCGGCGACGGCGGCGACTTCGTGTCGTACGCCGGCAAGTACATCGAGCCGCGCCGCCCCGGCGGGTGGCTCGACCCCGGTCCGTACGGCTGCCTCGGGACCGGCCTCGGCTACGCCATCGCCGCCCGCCTCGCCCGCCCGTCCTCGCAGGTGGTCCTGCTCCTGGGCGACGGCGCGGCCGGGTTCTCCCTGATGGACGTGGACACCCTCGTCCGCCACAAGCTCCCGGTCGTCATGATCTGCGGCAACAACGGCGCGTGGGGCCTGGAGAAGCACCCCATGCAGATGCTCTACGGCTACGACGTCGCCGCCGACCTCCAGCCCGAGTGCCGGTACGACCAGGTGGTCAAGGCCCTCGGCGGCGACGGCGAACTCGTCCGCAAGCCCTCCGAGATCGCCCCCGCCCTCCAGCGCGCCTTCGCCAGCGAGGTCCCCTACCTGGTCAACATCGCCACCGACCCCCAGATCGCCTACCCCCGCAACACCACGGGCGTCTGACCCCCCGCGCCGTGACCTCGCGCGCCCCCGACATCTCCCGGGGGCGCGTGGTGTCGCCGCGATGCCGAATCGCGAGATCACGGCGGTGTGGGGCCCGCTCAGGCCGTACGGCGGCGCGGCGCCGGCTGGTCGCGGGTGGCGGCTTCGTCCCCGGCCTCGGCCTCGCCGTGGGCCGTGATCTTGCGATCCCGCACGTTCCCCGCGTTTCCCGAGGCTTGGGGTGGTGTCGGCTTGGGGCGGGATGGCGAGATCACGGCGGGGTGGAAGGGCGCGGGTCAGGGGGTGGGCTTGCTCTCCGGGTCGCCTTCCGCTTCGGCTATGGCCCGGGTGGAGGGCGGGCTCAGGAGGGTCAGCAGGACTATCACCGCGGAGGCGGTCAGGGGGATGCCCGGGGCGTACATGGCGTTCTGGAGCATGAAGAACGCGATGGGGGCGATGAAGAGCTGGACGGTGATCGCGGGGCCGCGGGTCCAGCGTTCGGCCTGGAGGATGCCGCGGGCGACGACCAGGAGGCCGATGCCGAGGGCCAGGCCGAAGACGATCTGGAAGACCTCGCCGGGGATGTTGTCGGTGCCCTCGGTGAGGGTGAGGAAGCCGACGAAGGCGCCGAGGCCGAACGCGACCAGGCCCTGGAGGGCGACCACCAGGGCCGCCGCGATCAGCGTGAAGGGGCGGTTCCGCACGCCGCCAGCCTACCCGCGCCCGGATACCCTGGCGGAATGCTGCGCGCACTGCTGCTGGTCAACCCCAAGGCCACGACCACCAACCAGCGGACCCGCGACGTGCTCATCCGCGCGCTCGGCGCCGCCGTGCGGCTGGACGTGACCGAGACGCGCTACCGGGGGCACGCGGCGAAGCTGGCGCGGGAGGCGGCCCGGGACGGGCGCTACGACGTGGTGGCGGTGCTGGGCGGGGACGGCACGATCAACGAGGCGGTCAACGGGCTGCTGGAGGACGGGCCGTCGCCGGACCGCCCGGCGCTGGCGATGATCCCCGGCGGCAGCGCGAACGTCTTCGCCCGCGCCCTCGGCATCCCGGGCAACCCGGTGGAGGCGACCGGCGTCGCCCTGGAGGCGCTGCGGTCGGGCAGCCGCCGTACGGTGGGGCTGGGCCGGGCGGCGTGGAGCGAGGCGGGCGAGCACACCGAGCGGTACTTCACGTTCTGCGCCGGCGTGGGCTACGACGCCGAGGTGGTGCGGGCGGTGGAGGGCCTGCGCGGAGCCGGCTACCGCGCCACGCCGGGGCTGTACGTCAGCACGGCGCTGCGGCACTACCTGATGACGGACCGGAGGCGGGCGGCGCTCACGCTGACCCGGCCCGGGCACCCGGGGGAGTCCGGGATCTTCATGGCGATCGTGACGAACACCGCCCCGTGGACCTACCTCGGCTCGCGGCCGGTCAACCCGACCCCGCTGTCGGCGTTCGACGCGGGGCTCGACCTGCTGGGGCTGTCGCGGCTGGGGCTGCCGAGCATCCTCAACGTGGTCCGGCAGATCGTCGGCGAGCGGTCCACGCCCCTGCGCGGGCGGCGGCTGGTGCAGGTGCACGATGCCTCCGAGCTGGCGCTTTCGTCGAGCCGCCCCATCGCGTTCCAATTGGACGGGGAATACCTCGGCGAGGCGGAGAAGGTGACGTTCTACTCCATACCGGACGCGTTACAGGTTCTGGTCTAGTCGATCACTGTCAGTGATTATGTGACGCAATTGACAGTCATTTCGGCCAAAACCTTTCTCCAAGGGTCTTGCGTGTGATCCTCATGACTGCGAGGCTCGAACCGACACCAGAACGTAGCTCACGGCGAGGACGCCTCCCCCACGATCCGGTGTCCGACACTCATACCGGGACCCCACCAAGGCCCGGTATTTGTTCGCCGTAGTTCGTGAAAGACTTCACAAAGTACGACCGCACGAGCCAGGAGCCCCGGGCTCCGAATGAAGGAGTGGAACCGCATGGACTGGCGCCACCGCGCTGCCTGCCGTGACGTGGACCCCGAGTTGTTCTTCCCGATCGGCAACACCGGCCCGGCACTGCTGCAGATCGACGAGGCCAAGCAGGTCTGCAACGCGTGCCCCGTGAGCGACCCGTGCCTTAAGTGGGCGATCGAGTCGGGCCAGGACGCCGGCGTCTGGGGCGGCCTGAGCGAGGACGAGCGCCGCGCCCTGAAGCGCCGCACCGCCCGAGCCCGTGCCCGCGCTCACGCTTGATCCAACATCTTAACCACGCCCCCGGACCCACGGCGCCGCGCCACCCCCGCCCGCGGCCGCCCCACCGGCTCTCGGTCCTCCACAAGCCTCCACGGCCTGTGGAGGACTTCTGTTTCCAGCCCCAGGTGAGACCGCCTGGCGCCATCCGGACGGGGCTCCGCGCCCGCCGCCGGGAGCAGGCCGAAAAAATCTTCGAACTTCACTCGGCCCGTTCTCCCTCCGCCCCCTCCCGCCCCACGGCTCACACCCCCTCGCCGCCGCCCGGCCCGGGCCGCGCCCGCCGCGAGCCCCGCACCGCGCCCCGCCGTACGGCCTGAGCCCGCCCGCCGTGCGGCTTGAGCCTCGGACGTGAGCCCGCGCCCGCCCGCCGTACGCCGCGGGAAGTCCGCGACCTCAGCAGGACTCGCCGAGGGGGATGTCGAGGGTGACGCGGGTGCCGCCGCCGTCGCGGGGGCCGATGGCCAGGCGGCCGCCCAGCTCGCTCACGACCAGGGTGCGCACGATCTGGAGGCCGAGGCTGGTCGTGGCCTCGACGTCGAAGTCCTCGGGGAAGCCCGTGCCGCTGTCGGCCACCTCGACGTCCAGCCTGCCGGGCGAGCGGGACGCGATCACGTCGAGGCGGCCGGGGCGGTGCGCCAGGCCGTGCTGGACGGCGTTCTGGAGCAGCTCGGTGAGGACCATGGCCAGCGGCGTCGCGATCGCGGCCGGCAGGACCCCGAAGGTGCCGGTACGGCGGGGCGTGACGTGCGCCTCCGGCACCGACACCTCGGCGGACATGGCGATCACGCGGTCGGCGATATCGTCGAAGTCCACCAGCTCCTCAGGCGTGTGCGACAGGGTCTCGTGGACGATCGCGATCGAGCCCACCCGGCGGACGGCCTCCTCCAGCGCCTCGCGTCCCTCGGGCACGCGCAGCCGCCGCGCCTGGAGCCGGAGCAGCGCGGCGACGGTCTGGAGATTGTTCTTGACCCGGTGGTGGATCTCCCGGATCGTGGCGTCCTTGGTCATCAGCTCACGCTCGCGCCGCCGCAGCTCGGTCACGTCGCGGATCAGCACGAGCGCGCCGATGCGGCTGCCGGACACGATCAGCGGGATGGCGCGGAGCTGCACCACCGCGCCGTTCGCGTCCACCTCGGTCTCGCGCGGCGCCCGCCCGCTGGCGACGATCATGAGGGACTCGTCCACCGGCTCCTCGGAGTAGCAGAGCGAGGCCGTCACCTTGCCCAGGTCGGCGCCCACGAGGTCGGCGGCCAGCCCCAGCCGCCGGTAGGCCGACAGGGCGTTGGGCGAGGCGTAGGTGATGCGGCCGCCCCGGTCCAGCCGCACCAGGCCGTCGCCGACGCGGGGCGACCGCACGAGGATGGGCTCCTCCTCCGGGAACGGGAACCGCCCCTCGGCGACCATCTGGGCCAGGTCGCTCGCGCTCTGGAGGTACGTCAGCTCGAGCCGGGACGGGGTGCGCGCGGAGGACAGGTTCGTGGAGCGCTGGATCACGCCGATCACGCGCTCGCCGCGGCGTACCGGGATGGTCTCCTCGCGCACGGGCACACCGGACGACCAGTCCGGGTCCCCTTCGCGGCAGATGCGCCTCTCGTCCCAGGCGGTGTCGATGAGCAGGCGCTCCCCGCGCTTCGCTATCGTGCCCACCACGTCGTCGTGGTAGACGGTCGGGCCGGTGGTCGGTCGCATCTGGGCGATCGCCACCCAGCCGGATCCGTCGCGCAGCGGGATCCACAGGATGAGGTCGGCGAAGGACAGGTCGGCCAGCAACTGCCAGTCGGAGACCAGGGAGTGCATCCACTCCAGGTCGGCCTCGTCCAGGGCGGTGTGGCGGAGCACCAGGTCGGTCAGGGTCGGCACGGGTGCATCATGCGTCTTCCGGACGCCCGAACGCGAATCGGCCGACCGGGCCTGGGAGGATTCCGGTTAACCGACGACGACGTACTGGTGACCGAGGAGAGAAGGGCCGTATGCGCAACGACCCCCTCGCCAGGCTGCGCCGCGCCGCCGAGGCGCGCCACGCGGCCGGCCTGAGGCGGACCCGGCGGTCCCGCGGGCCCGACCACGACGGGCTGCTCGATCTCGCCTCCAACGACTACCTGGGGCTGGCCCGCGACCCCCGGGTCACCGGGGCCGCCGCCGAGGCCGCGCGCGTGTGGGGCGCGGGCTCCACCGGCTCGCGGCTGGTGACCGGCAGCACCCGGCTCCACGCGGAGCTGGAGGAGCGCCTGGCGGCCTTCGCGGGCTCGCCGGACGCCCTGGTCTTCTCCTCGGGTTACCTGGCCAACCTCGCCGCCGTGGCCGCGCTGGGCGGGCGGGACGCCCTCGTGGTCTCCGACGCCGGCAACCACGCCTCCATCGTGGACGCCTGCCGCCTGTCGCGCTCCCGCGTGGTGGTCACGCCGCACCGGGACGTCGAGGCCGTGGAGGCCGCGCTCGCCGGCCGGCCGGAGGAGGCCGCGCTCGTGGTCACCGACGCGGTGTTCTCGGTGGACGGCGACCTCGCCCCCCTGGCCGCCCTGCACGACGTCGCCGTACGCCACGGGGCCCTGCTGGTGGTGGACGAGGCGCACTCCCTCGGGGTCGTCGGCGAGGGCGGCCGGGGCGCGGTGGCCGCGGCGGGGCTCTCGGCCTCGCCGTACGTCGTGCGGACGGTGACGCTGTCGAAGTCGCTGGGCTCGCAGGGCGGCGCCGTGCTGGGCGGGCCCGAGGTGGTCCAGACGCTGCTGGACACGGGCCGGTCCTTCATCTTCGACACCGGCCTCGCGCCGGCCTGCGCGGGTTCGGCCCTGGCGGCGCTGGGAATCATCGAGTCGGAGCCGGACCTGCCCGCACGGGCCCGCGACCACGCCGTCAAGCTGGCGGCGTACTGCGCGGAGATCGGCCTGGAGAGCAACGACCCCGCGGCGGCGGTGGTGCCGGTGTTCCTCGGCCCGCCGGAACGCGCGCTCGACGCGGCCGCCCGGTGCGCCGATCATGGAGCGAGGGTCGGCTGCTTCCGGCCTCCGTCCGTGCCGCCGGGCCGCTCCTGCCTGCGGCTCACGTCACGGGCGGACCTGGGCCCCGGCGACCTTGAGGTGATCCAGCGCGCCCTGCGGGCGGTGGCGGAGATGGGAGCGCGTCCGTGACCGAAGAGATCGCACGGATCCCGAAGTACTACGACGTGAAGGGGCGGCTGCTGGAGCTGACCAAGTCGCTCGCGCCGGGCAGCCCGCTGCCGCCGGAGCGGACCCTCGCCGTGCTGTTCGAGACCTCCAGGACGACCGTGCGGCAGGCGCTGGCCGAGCTGGTCGTCGAGGGCAGGCTGCTGCGCATCCAGGGCAAGGGCACGTTCGTCGCCCAGCCCAAGGTCGCCCAGGTGCTCCAGCTCACCAGCTACACCGGCGACCTGCGCACCGTCGGCCTCAACCCGGACACCAAGATCCTGGACATCAGCTACATCACCGCCGACGAGGCCCTGGGCCACCGGCTGGCCATCCGCCCCGGCGGGCGCGTGCTGCGCATCCACCGCCTCCGCCTGGCCAACGGCGAGCCGATGTCCATCGACACCACCCACCTGTCGGCGCGGCGCTTCCCGGGCCTGCGCAAGCAACTGGAGACCAACCCCTCGTCGCTGTACGACACGCTGCACAACGCCTACGACGTACGGCTGAGCGAGGCCGAGGAGGTCATCGAGACGATCCTGGCCACGCCGTACGACGCGCAGCTCCTCGGCGTGGACGTCGGCCTGCCCATGCTCCTGCTCTCCCGGCACGCGTTCGACGCCGACGGCCACCCGGTCGAGTGGGCCCAGTCGCTGTACCGCGGCGACCGGTACAAGTTCGTCACCCGCCTGCGCCGCCCCGGCGGCGTCTCCTGACGCCCGCCGGCCGCGCCGGTCCTGTGGGTTCCCCACATACGGCGCGGCCGGAATCGCACGATCGAGACGAGGAGGACGGCCCCCGGCGTACGCGATCCTGGGTGGGACACGGCGACGAAGGGGACGCGGGATGAGCGTGCTGGTGGTGACGGGGACCGACACCGGGGTCGGCAAGACCGTGGTGACGGCGGCGGTGGCGGCGCTGGCCCGCGCCCGGGGCACCTCGGTGGCGGTGGTGAAGCCGGCGCAGACCGGGGTCGGGCCCGGCGAGGCGGGCGACCTGGACGAGGTCGCGCGGCTGTCCGGGGTGACGGACCTGCACGAGTACGCCAGGTTCCCGGACCCGCTGTCCCCGGCGGCGGCGGCCCGGGTGAGCGGGCTGCCGCCGGTGTCGCTGCGGGACGCGGCGGCGCGGATCCGCGACCTTGCCGGGACGCGGCGGCTGGTGCTGGTCGAGGGGGCCGGCGGGCTGCTGGTGCGGTTCGACCAGGAGGGCGGCACGCTGGCCGACCTGGCGCGCGCGACCGGCGCACAGGTGCTCGTGGTGGCCAGGGCGGGGCTCGGCACGCTCAACCACACCGCGCTCACGCTGGAGGCGATGGCCCACCGGGGGCTGAGCCTGGCCGGGGTGGTGATCGGGTCGTGGCCGCGCGATCCGGGCCTCGCGGACCGGCTGAACGTCGGGGACCTGGAGATGCTGGCCGCGCGGCCGCTGTCCGGCGCGATCCCCGAGGGCGCGGGCGAACTCGACGCCACCGACTTCTGGGCGGCGGCGCACGCCTCGCTGTCGGCGACCCTGGGCGGCGGATTCGACCCCGCGGCCTTCAGGGAGCGATCTAAGCTGGCCCGGTGACCGGAACCGGCATCCTCGACGTCGCCCGCGACCAGGTGCTCGGCGAGGGCCGCGGGCTCTCCGAGGCCCAGGCCCTCGCGTGCCTGACGCTCCCCGACGACCGCCTGCCCGACCTGCTGGCCCTGGCCCACGAGGTGCGTCTCGCCTGGTGCGGCCCCGAGGTCGAGGTCGAGGGGATCGTCTCCCTCAAGACCGGGGGCTGCCCCGAGGACTGCCACTTCTGCTCCCAGTCGGGCAGGTTCGAGTCCCCGGTGCGCTCGGTCTGGCTGGAGATCCCCCGGCTGGTCGAGGCGGCGAGGGAGACGGCGGCCACCGGCGCGACGGAGTTCTGCATCGTGGCCGCCGTGCGCGGGCCCGACCGGCGCCTGATGGACCAGGTGCGCCAGGGCGTCAAGGCCATCAGGGAGGCCGTGGACATCAACGTGGCCTGCTCCCTGGGCATGCTCACGCGGGCGCAGGTGGACGAGCTGGCCGAGATGGGCGTCCACCGCTACAACCACAACCTGGAGACCGCGCGCTCCCACTTCCCCCAGGTGGTCACCACCCACACCTGGGAGGAGCGCTGGGAGACCTGCCGGATGGTCCGGGCGGCCGGCATGGAGCTGTGCTGCGGCGGCATCGTCGGCATGGGGGAGACGGCCGGGCAGCGCGCGGAGTTCGCCGCCCAGCTCGGCGAGCTGGCCCCCGACGAGATCCCGCTCAACTTCCTCAACCCGCGCCCCGGCACCCCCTTCGCCGGCCTGCCACCGCTCGACGGCAGGGAGGCCCTGAAGACCATCGCCACGTTCCGCCTGGCCCTGCCCAGGACCATCCTGCGGTACGCCGGGGGGCGCGAGCTCACCCTCGGCGACCTCGGCACCCGCGAGGGCATGCTCGGCGGCGTCAACGCCATCATCGTCGGCAACTACCTGACGACCCTCGGCCGCCCCCCGGAGGCCGACCTGGCCCTCCTGCGCGACCTCAAGATGCCCATCAAGGCCCTCTCGGACACCCTCTGACCGGGCAGGACGCGAAAGGGCCCCCGCCGGAGACCGGCGGGGGCCCTTTCGCGAGCGGGTCACTCCTCGGCGGTCAGGCCCTCGCGGAGCTGGGTGAGGGTGCGGGCCAGGAGGCGGGAGACGTGCATCTGGGAGATGCCGAGCTCGGCCGCGATCTGGGACTGCGTCATGTTGCCGAAGAAGCGGAGCAGCAGGATGCGCTTCTCACGCGGCGGGAGCTTCTCCAGGAGCGGCTTGAGGGACTCGCGGTACTCCACGCCCTCCAGCGAGTCGTCCACGATGCCCAGCGAGTCGGCCACCGCGGGCGCGTCGTCGTCGCCTGAATCGGGCGCGTCGAGCGAGACCGTGGAGTAGGCGTTGGCGGACTCCAGGCCCTCCAGCACCTCCTCCTCGCTCATGTTGAGGTGCTCGGCCAGCTCCGCCACGGTGGGCGCGCGGCCCTCCCGCTGCGACAGCTCGCTTATCGCCTTGGTGAGCGAGAGCTTGAGCTCCTGGAGCCGGCGCGGCACGCGCACGGCCCAGCCCTTGTCGCGGAAGTGGCGCTTGATCTCGCCCACGATGGTGGGCGTCGCGTAGGTGGAGAACTCGACACCGCGCTCCAGGTCGAACCGGTCGATCGACTTGATCAGGCCGATGGTCGCCACCTGGGTGAGGTCGTCGAGCCACTCGCCCCGGTTGCGGAACCGGCGGGCGAGGTATTCGACCAGGGGGAGGTGAAGCTCGACGAGCTCGTCGCGGATGCGCTGCCTGGACGGGTCGTCCGGGGCCAGGGTGGCGAGCCGCGCGAAGAGCTCGCGCGCCCGTACGCGATCAGGGACAGCGTGTTCGTCGGCCATAGCCCGGGTCTTCTCCGTCACGCCGGCCTCGCGGCACCGCGTCGCTTCCGCAGGACGATCGCGAGATCCTTGTCGGTGACCGCCTCGACGTAGTCGGCGAGGGCGGTCAGCACCATCCACGCGAAGTCGTCGCGCTTGAGGTCCTGCGGCTCCACCGTCTCCACGGCCACGCGCACCGACATCTCGTCGCCGGTCAGCTCGAACTCGGCGGTCAGATCGGTGCCGGGCACCGCCTGGCGCAGCAGCATCGCGCAGGCTTCGTCCACGGCGATGCGCAGGTCCTCGATCTCGTCGAGCGTGAAGTCGAGACGCGCGGCCAGCCCGGCCGTCGCGGTGCGCAGCACCGACAGGTAGGCGCTCGCCGCGGGCAGGCGGACTGTCACGGTGTCGCGCATGCCGGCCAGGCCCTCGGACGGAGCGGCGGTTTCCTCGGTCACGTTCCTCCTTACGGTCACCTTGATGGACCGCTGCTTGCAACCTACCGCCCGCCGGGCCATGCCCGCGCACTAGGACGCGCCCTTTAGCGCGATCTTGAGCATTCGGGACCCGGGGGGACGGGGAGCGGGGCAGCGGGGGGACACGCCGCGGGCCTCGCGCGTGAGCACGCGCGAGGCCCGCCGGCGACGCTCTCAGGCGGCCTGCTTGGTCTCCCAGAAGATCTTGCTGATCTCCTCGATCTTGGCGAGCAGCTCGTCGGCCTGGGACACGTCCACGGTGCCCTTGCCGCCGGCCGCGCCGGCCAGCTTCGTGGCCTCCCAGAAGAGCTGGTGGAGCTGCGGGTACTTCTCCACGTGCTGGGGCTTGAAGTAGTCGGTCCAGAGCACCCAGAGGTGGTGCTTGACCAGCTCGGCCCGCTTCTCCTTGATGATCAGCGCGCGCGTCCGGAAGACCGGGTCGTCGTTCGCGTTGTACTTCTCCATGATCGCCTTGACCGACTCGGCCTCGATCCGGGCCTGAGCCGGGTCGTACACACCGCAGGGGAGATCGCAGTGGGCCGAGGCGACGTGCTTGGGCCGCAGCAGTCGTGCGAGCATTTGAATCCTTCCTCGCTGTAAAACGCTTACCCGCAAGACACTACTCCGCCGTTTCACCGGCGATCGAGAGGAGGGGGCCATGCGCGCCCCGTGGCTGCGCGTCGTGGTCGAGGGCGAGTCCATGCGGCCCGGCCTCCGCCCCGGCGACCAGCTCCTCGTACGGCGCGACGCCCGGGTCCGCGACGGCGACGTGGTGGTCGCGCGGTCCCCGGAGGACGGCAGGCTCATCGTGAAGCGGGTGACGCACCGCGAGGACGGCGGCTGGTGGCTGGAGAGCGACAACCAGGACGCGTCCGGGCGCCGCGACAGCTGGGACTTCGGCGCGGTGCCCGAGTCGGCGGTGGTGGGGAAGGTGGTCTGGCGTTACTGGCCGCCCCGGCCGGCCGTCTCGCGGCGGCGGGCCCGGTAGGCGGCGACGTTCGCCCGGCTGGCACAGCGCTCGGAGCAGTAGCGGCGCGAGCGGTTGGACGAGGTGTCCAGGTAGACGCGGCGGCAGGGGGAGGACCGGCAGACCCCGAGCCGGTCGATGCCGAGCGTCGTCACGATCGTGGCCAGGCCCATCACCGCGCCGACCGCGTAGATGTCGGCCGCGCCCCCGTCCTCGGTGAGGTGCATGTGCCAGTCCTCGTCGTCGTGACCGGAGATCTGCGGGTGGATGGGGTGCCGAACCAGCAGCACGTTGAGCCGGTCCACCCCGGCCGCGTGCTCGCCCGCCTCCACCGCGTCGAACACCGCCCGCAGCTCCCCGCGCAGGCCCCGCAGCGGGTCCAGGTCGGCGTCGGTGGCGATCTCGGCCAGGTGCGGCCGCTGCTCCTCCAGCAGCATCCGCCGCAGGCTCGCGAGGTCGGCGAGCCGGTCCTCCCGGTCCTCCCCGGTGTTGACGAGCTGGACCGCCAGCTCCGCGTACGACGTCAGATCCACGAGCGAGCCCTACCGATGTAATGACCGATTCTGTCTTCCGAGTATTACACGCGGCGGCCCGCTCCCATTCCGTTCCGCGGACATCGCCACACCTCGCGCCCCCGCCGCACCTCGCGCCCGCCGCAGCTCGCGCGCGCCTGCCGTACCTCGCGCCCGCCGCAGCTCGCGCGCCCTCGCCGCACCTCGCGCCCGCCGTACCGGCGCGGGCTCGCGCTCACGCCGTACCGTCTCGTGTGGGAGGCCCGGCGGCGGCCGTACGGCTCGGGAGGCCGGGCGGCGGCCGTACGGCTCAGGAGGCCGGGCGGCGGCCGTACGGCATGGCGCGAGGCCCCGGCCTCCCGAGCGGGGGACCGGGGCCTCGCGGTGGATCAGGCGCCGTGCTCGAAGCCGCTGGGGGCGGCCCGGCCCGGCTCGGGGGCGTCCTTGCCGGCGTGGATCGCGTCGACGTCGGGGGCGCCGCCCACCTCGGCGTGGGTGGGGTCGAGCACCCGCTTGAGGAACGTGCGGGTGCGCGGGTGCTGCGGGTCGCCGATCACCCGGTCCGGCGGGCCCTCCTCGACGATGACGCCGCCGTCCATGAAGACCACGTGGTCGGCGACGTCGCGGGCGAACGCCATCTCGTGCGTGACGACGAGCATGGTCATGCCGTCCTGGGCCAGCTTGCGCATGACCGCGAGGACGTCGCCGACCAGCTCGGGGTCGAGGGCCGAGGTGGGCTCGTCGAAGAGCATCAGCGACGGGTCCATGGCCAGCGCCCGGGCGATCGCCACGCGCTGCTGCTGACCGCCGGAGAGCTGGGCCGGGTAGGCGTCCGCCTTGTCCCCGACGCCCACCTTCTCCAGGTTCTCGCGGGCGATGCGCTCGGCGTCGGCCTTGCCGCGCTTGAGCACCCGGAGCTGGGCGATCATGACGTTCTGCAGCGCCGTCATGTGCGGGAACAGGTTGAACTGCTGGAACACCATCCCCACGGTGCGCCGGCAGGCGTCGATGTCGCAGTCCGGGTCGGTCAGCTCGGCCCCGTTGACGACGACCTTGCCGCTGGTCGGCGTCTCCAGCATGTTCACGCAGCGCAGCAGCGTGGACTTGCCGGACCCTGACGGGCCGATGACGCACACGACCTGGCCGGGATCGACCGTGAAGTCGATCCCGCGCAGCACGCTCAGCGCCCCGAAGGACTTGTGCAGGTCCCGGATCTCCACGGCGTGGGTCATCGGCTCACCGTCCCTTCCGCTGGCGTGCCTCGAGCTTGCGTACGGCAATGCCCAGCGGCACGGTGATGACGAGGTACGACATGCCCGCGACGATCATCGGCGTGGTGTCCCCGGCGGTGATGCCCATGTCCGAGCCGAACTTGGTGAGCTCGACGGTGGCGGCGGTGATGCCCAGGGCGGACACGAGCGAGGAGTCCTTGAACAGCAGCACCAGCTCGTTGGTGAGCGGCGGGATCACGATGCGCAGCGCCTGGGGCACGACGATCGTGACCATCGCCCGCGACTGGGACATCCCGAGCGAGCGAGCCGCCTCCACCTGGCCCTTGGGGACGGCCTCGATGCCGGCCCGGAACGTCTCCGCCATGTAGGCGGAGGCGGCCAGGCCCAGGCCGATGGCGACCTTGCCGTAGATGTCGAAGGGCATCTGGACGCCGAGCGCCATCGGCAGCCCGAAGCCGATGATCATGAGGACGAGCAGCGCGGGCAGACCGCGGAAGATCTCCACGTAGACCAGCGCGATCCAGCGGTAGATCTTCACCGAGGAGAGCCGCATCAAGGCGACGACCAGCCCGAGGGCGAAACCGACGACGTAGGCGCTCACCGTGTAGATCACGGTGTTCTTCATCGCGATCAGGAAGATGTTGGGGAACAGCTTCACGATCTCGTCGGGGTCGAAGAAGTGCTCCCCGACCTGGCCCCAGTCGATGACGATGACCAGGGCCACCAGCACGACGAGGCCGATCGCGTACTGGATGCCCAGGCTGATCCGCCGGCGCTTGCGCGGGCTGAGCCCGGTCCTTTCGGGAGGTGTCCCGGCAGGACCGGACGGCTCGACAGTGGTGGTACTCATCGCGGCTTACTTGGGAGCGGGCGTGGACTGCGGGTCGGAGCCGATCCACTGCTTGTGCATCTTGGCCCAGCTACCGTCCGCGATGGCGGCCTTCAGGCTGTCGTTGATGGTCTTGAGCAGCTCGGGGTTGCCGCCCTTCTTGACCGCGAAGCCGTACTGGTTGCCGCTGACGATGGTCTCCTGCAGCTCGAACTTGGCGGCGATGTCCGGCTTCTTCAGCCAGTCGTTGACCACCGGGAGGTCCTGGAGGACGACGTCCACCTGGCCGGACTGGTAGGCCAGGATCTGCTTGCCCGCGTCGTCGAACTCGACGGGCTCGAAGCCCTTCTTCTTGGCGAGGTCGAGGCTGGTGGTGCCGGTCTGCACGCCGATCTTGAGGTTCTTGGCCTTGGCCTCGTCGAGCGTCTTGACGCCGGAGCCCTTCTTGACCAGCAGGCCGAGCACCTCGTCGAAGTACGGGTCGGTGAAGTCGAGGTTGGCCTTGCGCTCCTCGGTGATCGTCATGCCGGCGGCGGCGACGTCACAAGTCCCCGAGTTGAGGGCGGCGCCACTCTTGATCACGTCGAACTTGACGTCGACGATCTCCTGGGTGACCCCGAGCTTCTTGGCCGCCAGGTCGATCAGGTCCACGTCGAAGCCCACGACCTTGCCGCCCTGGTCGAACTGGAACGGCGGGTACGGCAGGCTCGTGCAAGTCTTGATCTTGCCGGGCGTCACCAGCTTGACACCGGAGGCCGCGCCGGTGTTGCCGGACTTGGCGGTGTCCTTGCCGCCTCCGGTCTCACCGCCGCAGGCGCCGAGCGTGAGGGCTGCGCCGAGAACCAGGGCGCCGAGCGCCGCGGTACGGCGAAGGGAACGTGGGCCCACGGTGTCCTCCTCTGAGGAATATGTCCGATTGCTGGGGGAATAGCTGGAGCCTATCGTGACGCACCCCACCACCAGCGTTATCACCGATGTGACACAATCGGACAACGGGTGACCCCCGTACCCCGAGAGACGACCGCGCGAGGGCTCCGGCGACTACCGAAGCCGGCCACCCCGCGGGCGCGGCGTCTACCGAAGGAATGTCAACCCAGTCGTCTGACACAGGGGTCGCTGTGGCTGTTCAGCCCATCCCAGAAACCCAATCCGCATCGCATTCGGAAACCGCGCGGGAAAACGCCGGTCTCGACGCCGATCCCGCTTTCGCGCTGCACCGCGGCGGAAAGCTGGAGGTCCGTTCGAGCGTGCCCGTGCGCAATGCCGACGACCTCGCACTCGCCTACACCCCCGGTGTGGCGCGGGTGTGCACGGCGATCGCCGACAACCCCGAGCTGGTCCACGACTACACGTGGGTCTCCAACGTGGTCGCCGTCGTGACCGACGGCACCGCCGTGCTCGGGCTCGGCGACATCGGGCCCTCCGCCGCCATGCCCGTCATGGAGGGCAAGTCGCTGCTGTTCAAGGAGTTCGGCGGCGTCGAGTCGGTACCCATCTGCCTGGACTGCACCGACGTCGACGAGCTCGTGGAGACGGTCGTGCGCCTCGCTCCCTCGTTCGGCGGCATCAACCTGGAGGACATCAGCGCGCCCCGCTGCTTCGAGGTCGAGGACCGCCTGCGCGAGCTGCTCGACATCCCGGTCTTCCACGACGACCAGCACGGCACCGCGATCGTGACCCTCGCCGCGCTCACGAACGCCGCCCGCCTCGTCGGCAAGGAGCTCTCGGAACTCCGGGCCGTGGTCGCCGGCGCCGGGGCCTCCGGCGTCGCCGTCACCCGGATCCTGATCAACGCCGGCATCGGCGACATCGCCGTGGCCGACAGCAAGGGCATGATCTACGAGGGCCGCGAGGGGCTGAACCCCGTCAAGGCCGCGCTCGCCCGCGACACCAACCGCACCGGCTACACCGGCTCCTGCGAGGAGGCGCTGCGCGGCGCCGACGTCTTCATCGGCCTGTCCGGCGGCACCGTCACCGAGGACGCCATCGCGTCCATGGCCGGGGACTCCATCGTCTTCGCGCTGTCGAACCCGACGCCGGAGATCCACCCGGAGGCGGCCCGCCGCCACGCGTGCGTGGTCGCGACCGGCCGTTCCGACTTCCCCAACCAGATCAACAACGTCCTGGCCTTCCCCGGCGTCTTCCGCGGGGCCCTCGACGTCCGCGCCCGCGAGATCACCGAGAACATGAAGGTGGCGGCGGCGACGGCGCTGGCCGGGGTGGTCGGCGACGACGTCACGGCCGACTACGTCATCCCCAGCCCCTTCGACCCGCGCGTCGCCCCGGCCGTCACCGCCGCCGTCGCCGCGCAGGCCCGGGAGGACGGCGTCGCCCGCCTGTAGAGCCCCCGCAGAACCCCCGCCGCACCCGCCGGGAACCCCCCGAGCACGATCCCGTACGGCCCGCGCCCGGTCATCCCGAGCGCGGGCCGTACCGCGTTGCCGACCTGATATCCCGGGGGTATTGACCCGCCCGGGGGCGGCGGGGGAGCGTCGCCGTGCGGGCTCCTGCGCCGCGGGAGGTGGGACATGCGCGGCGGGCGTTACGACGTCGTCGGGTCGGGGCCGGACGAGCCGGACCCCCGGCGCGAGAGGCTCCGGCGGGCGCTGGCCGTGGGCGGCGCGGCGGTCGTGGTGATCGGCTTCGGGGTCTACCAGGCCCAGCGCCCGGACCCTCCGGAGCCGGCCCCCACGCGCGGGCCGGTGGTCACCCCCACCGTCGAGGCGGCGGCGGCCGGGCGCAACGCCGTCTTCCCCGCGGCCCGCCGGCGCGGGGACACCGAGATCGTGCGCGTGACCTTCCCCGACGGGGTGTCGGCCGAGCTGAGATACCCCCGCTCGCTCGCCGTCGCCTCCCTCGGTGCCTCGCCCGTCGTCGGGGCGTGGCTCGGGACCGACATGACCACCTACCGGCAGCTCGTGGCGCCGCCCCGGGGCGAGGCGTCGCTGGCCGAGGGCGGGTCCCGCATCCGGGACATGACGCCGACCGTCTCCCTGTGGCCCTCCGCGCCGTACGTCCCGCTGGGCGGGCACGTGCTGCTGTTCGAGTTCGGGCGCTGGCGCATGGCGCTGCACGACGTGGACGAGGGCCTGACCTTCGAGCAGCGCATGGAGTGGGCGCGGAACCTGCGCGGGCGCGTCACGCGCGACGGGTTCCTGGTGCTGCGCGCGGACGGGCCGCTGCGGCTGGCCCCCGCGGGGAAGCGGATGGGGTCGGAGCTGGCGGGGCCGCAACTGCACTTCGGCGCGGGCTCGCGGGACCGCCAGGTCTGGATCGTCCGCCAGCCGGGGTGCCGCGGCGTCGAGGACCCGCCGATGCGGCTGGTCTCGCTCAACCGCCCGTACGCCGGGAGGTGCCGCGGCGACTTCTACCTGGCCGCCGCCGGAGACCTGCCGTTCGTCCAGGCGGTCGTCCGGAACCTGCGCGTACGGCGAGTCGCCTGATCGTCGGGTAGCGCACCGGGGGACCGGGGAATAAGGAGAGCCGTGGACCCTGACGACGCCGGGCGCGAGCCGTACCACACGCGCATCGCCGGGATCGAGCGCAGGCTCGCGGAGATCAGGACCCGGGCGGCCGAGCTGTCCGGGAACCGGCCCGTGGCCACGGGCCACGAGTACGTCGAGCGCGCGGCCGAGCACGCCGCCGAGGCGCAGACGCGCGCGCGGGAGACCGCCGAGCGCGCCGCCAGGGCCTATCTCCAGGCCGCCCGCGCCCACGACCGGACGGCGGAACTGCACGAGGGGATGGCCGAGGAGGGCCTCGGCGACGCCGCGGGCCATCGCGAACTGGCGGCCAGGCACCGGGCCGCCGCCCGCGAGGACAGGAAGGCGGCGCGGCAGATGAGGGAGAGGCACGGCCTGCGGGGGGATGAAACGTCTCCCGAGGGGTAGGGCGTCCGGCGTGAAGGCCGTTGTGGTGGGGGCGTCGGCGGGCGGAGTCGAGTCCCTGCGCCCGCTGCTGGCGGGCCTGCCCGACGACCTCGACGCCCCGGTGTTCGTGGTGCTGCACCTCTCGGTCACCGCGCGCACCGCGCTGCCCGCGATCCTCGACCGCGCGGGGCCGCTGCCGGCGGCGGCGGCCTGTGACGGCGAGAAGATCGTCCCGGGTCGGGTCTACGTGGCCCCGCCGGATCACCACCTGCTGGTCACGCGGGATCAGGTCCGGCTGTCCCGAGGGCCCCGGCTGAACGGCGTGCGGCCGGCGGTGGACGCCCTGTTCAAGAGCGCGGCCGAGGCGTTCGGGCCCGGGGTGCTGGCCGTGGTGCTCAGCGGGGCGCTCGACGACGGCGCGGCGGGCGCGGCCACCGTCGAGCGGCACGGGGGCCGCGTGATCGTGCAGGACCCTGAGGAGGCGACCCACCTGGGCATGCCGTCCGCCGCGCTCGCCGCGACGAGGAGCGCGGAGGCGCTGCCGGTCCGTCTCATCGCCGCCAGGATCGCCGAGCACTACGGGACGAACCAGGCGCCGCCGACGGAACAGACCCGGGCGTCGGCCCCGGAACAGGCCCGGGCGTCGGCCCCGGAACAGGCCCGGGCGCAGGCCCCGGAACAGGCCCGGGCGCCGTCCGCCGGCGGGGACGCCGGCTCCGCCGAGCCCGGCGGGGCGCTGAAGACGCTGTTCCGAGGAGACATGGTGGACGCTCGGCCGAACGGTGAACACACCACGCTGAGCTGCCCGGACTGCGGTGGTCCCCTGTACCAGACCAGCGCGGAGCCGCAGGCGTACACCTGCCGCGTGGGTCACGCCTGGGGCGTGCAGAGCCTCCTCGAAGGCCAGGCGGGCGAGGTCGAACGCGCCCTGTGGGTGGCGATCATCCGGCTCCAGGAGCGTAGCGACCTGATGACGCGCATGAAGGACGCCGCGCACGGACGCGGGCACGGGCTCTCCGCGGCCCGGTTCGAGGAGGCGGCGCGCGAGGCGCGGGAGGCGGCGCGCACGATCAGGACGCTGATCGAGGGGCTCTCCGCGCGGCCGGGCCAGGGCGAACAGGCCCCGGGCTGAACCCCCGGCGTCGAGGATCGCGCGCACGACCGGCGTGCACTTGCACCGCTGATCCCCGCCAGGCCCCTCCCAAGGCGTACGCTTGCGTGGTGTGACGACCGGCGATACGGACGGCCAGTTCGAAGGTCTCCTGATCATGTTGAAGGAGATGCGGGGGTTCGACTTCACCGGGTACAAACGGTCCACCCTCCAGCGGCGGATCGCGCGGCGCATGGACGCCCTGCGGTGCAAGACGTTCGAGGAGTACCGCGACCGGCTCGAGGTCGAGCCGGGCGAATACGCCCTGCTGTTCGACAGCCTGCTGATCAACGTCACCGGGTTCTTCCGCGACCCGCCCGCCTGGGAGTCGCTGCGGGACAACGTCCTGCCCCGGCTCATCGCGGCCAAGCACCCGGCGCAGCCGATCCGGGTGTGGAGCGCCGGCTGCGCCACCGGCCAGGAGGCGTACAGCGTGGCCATGCTGCTCGCCGACATGCTGGGCCTGGCCGAGTTCCGCGACCGGGTGAAGATCTACGCCACCGACCTGGACGAGAACGCGCTCCAGGAGGCCCGGGTCGGCGTCTACACGCGGCGGCAGCTCGAGGGCGTGCCGGAGGAGTTCCGGGAGCGGTACTTCGAGGAGGACTCCGACCGCTGCGCGTTCCGGCGTGACCTGCGCCGCCAGGTCATCTTCGGGCGCAACGACCTGACCCGCGACGCCCCCATCTCGCGGGTGGACCTGCTGCTGGCGCGCAACACGCTGATGTACTTCAACGCCGAGACCCAGGCCGAGGTGATCAGGCGGCTGCACTTCGCGCTCGCCGACCCCGGGTACCTCTTCCTCGGCAAGGCGGAGATGCTGCTCCGCCACGACGCGGGCTTCGAGCCGATCGACCTGCGCAAGCGCCTGTTCCGCAAGGTGTCGGGGCCGAACCAGGCCCGCGCCCCGCGCGCGACCTGGCAGCAGATGACGCGGGAGGAGACGGCCCGGCCCGGCGCGCTGGAGCACGCCGTCCTCGCCGCCGGCCCCATCGCGCAGATCGCGGTGGACCTGAACGGCGCGCTCGCCCTGACCAACGCGGCCGCGGAGGAGATGTTCGGCCTGCGCCGGGGCGACGTGGGGGCCCCGTTCCAGGACCTGGAGCTGTCGTACCGGCCGGCCGAGCTGCGGTCGCTGATCGAGCAGGTCGAGAAGGACCGGCGCGTCGTGGAGCTGCAGGACGTGCCGTGGCGGCGCTCGCCCGCCGACGAGCCGAGCGTCCTGGACATCCAGGTCGTGCCGCTGACGGACCACACGGGCGCGTTGATCGGGGCGGGGGTCAGCTTCACCGACGTGACGCGGTACCGCCGGCTCCGCGACGAGCTCGAACACGCCAACCAGGAACTCGAGCGCGCCTACGAGGAGCTCCAGTCGCTCAACGAGGAGCTGGAGACCACCAACGAGGAACTCCAGTCCACCAACGAGGAGCTGGAGACCACCAACGAAGAGCTCCAGTCCACCAACGAGGAACTGGAGACGATGAACGAGGAGCTCCACTCGACCAACGACGAGCTCCAGGAGATCAACGAGATGATGCGCCTGCGCACCGCCGAGCTCGACATGGTCAACGGGTTCCTCGCGTCGGTGCTGCGCAGCCTTGGCGCGGGCGTCGTGGTGGTGAGCCGCGACCTGGGGATCAAGGTCTGGACCCCGGGCGCGGAGGAGCTGTGGGGCGTCCGCGCCGAGGAGTGCGTCGGGCGCACGCTGCCCGCCCTCGACATCGGCCTGCCCCTCGGTGAGGTGGTCCCGCTGCTCAAGCGGGTCCTCGCCGCCGAGAGCCCGGAGGCCGTCCGGCTGGAGGCCGTGAACCGCCGGGGCCGCCCGGTGCTCCTGCGGCTGGACGCCTGGCCGCTGCGGGGCGACGGGCCTGTCGCCGACGGGGTGATCCTCATCATGAATGTCGATGACGACACGCCGAACGGGCCGAAAAATTCGACGAAGGGTGAGCGGTCGTAAGCGCGCTGTGTCAGGCTGGGGGTAGTCGCTCTCCACCCCCCAAGGAGCGTTGCGCGTGCGCTTCGACCCCGACCCCGACACCGTCGAGCCCGGCACCCGCACCACCGAGAGCACGCTCGACACGGCCATGCGCGAGCTGCGCAGGGCCGAAGAGACGCTACGTCTGTGCCGCCGACACATGGACGCCGGCGACGGCGATCCGGCGCAAGCGGCCCCGCCGAAGGTCCCGGGCGCGCTCTTCGAACGGTTGCCCCTCCCGATCTGCCTGCTGGACCGTTCCGGGATGGTACGGCTGGCCAACCCCGCCGCCGCGGAGACGCTGGACGTCCCCCGCGGCGAGCTCGCGGGAAGACCCTTCTCGGTCTTCGTGGACCTGGCCGAACGGCCGGTGTTCCGCTCCCTGCTGTCCGCCGTCGTCCGCGACGCCGCCCCCACCCCGGTCACCCTGCGGCTGCGCCGCCCCGGCCCGCCCGCGCCCGCCCGCATGCGCCTGGTCCGCCTGACCACCGCGCCGTCCCCGGCCCCCAGCGTCGCCGTCGTGTTCGCCCCCGAGAGCGAGGAGGCCGAGGGCGCCACCATGTGCTCGGCCTGGCTCGACGCCGTGCCGCCGTGCCCCGAGGGCGCGCGGCGGGACGAGGCCGGGCCCGCCCAGGGGCGCCGCCACCTCGGCACGCGCCGGTGGGAGAGCACGGAGGCGGGCGCCGGCCGCTGGAAGGGGGAGGCCGAGACGGAGGAGGAGCGGCGGCGGGAGAGCGAGGAGGCGCTGAAGGTCCTGCGGGCCGGCCTCGTGCCGAGCGACCTGCCCTCCGTGCCGGGGGTGGAGCTGGCCGCCGCGCACCGGCCCGCCTCCAACGGGGGCGACGTGGGCGGCGACTTCTACGACGTCTACCCGAGCCTGGGATCGTGGGGGCTGGTGCTCGGCGACGTGTCGGGCAAGGGCGTGGAGGCGGCCGTGCTCACTTCCACCGTGCGCAACGGGGTGCGGCTGCTCTCGCTCTGGGAGGACTCCCCGGCCGAGGTGCTGCGCAAGATGAACCGCGGCCTGTTCACGCAGCCGTCCGGGGAGCGGTTCGTGACGGTCCTGGCCGCGCGGTTCACCGTGGAGGAGCCCGGGCTGCGGGTGCGCTACGCGTCCGCCGGGCATCTGCCCGCCGTCCTCCTGCGGTCCGGCGGCGGGATCTCGCTGACCGCGTCGTCGGGCTCGCTGCCGCTCGGCCTGTTCGAGGAGATCGAGCCCGCCGTCGGGGAGTTCACCCTGGGACACGGCGAGACCCTCGTCCTGCACTCCGACGGCATCACCGAGGCCCGCGACGCGGCGGGCGGCTTCTACGGCGAGGACCGGCTCATCGACGTCCTCGCCGCCACCGCCCACCTCCCCGCCGCCGAGCTCGTCGCCGCGGTCGAGGACGACGTGCTCGCCTACACCGGCGGCGTCTCCCGCGACGACATGGCCGTCCTCGCCCTCCGCCCCCGCTGAGGGCCGTACGGCGCGCTGGCCACCCCGCCATGGGGCGCCTGCCGTACACCGGTACGGCGCGCCTTGCCTGACGCCGGCACACGCACGCCACCCCGGCACGCGCCTTGAGCCGGTGCGTGCGCGCCCGCCGGGCACCGGTACGCGCGCACGCCGTACGGCGCGCGAGGGGTGGGGGTGATCGCGGGCGGGCGCGGGGTTAGGGTCTGACTCATGTTCGCCGTGAGCGCTGCGCGTACCGATGAGAAGGACCCGCTGGCCGGGCTGGAGGCCGGGGAGCGGCCCGAGCCGGAGGCGCCCGAGGGGTGGACCACCGTGACCGTGCGGGCCGCCTCGCTGAACCACCACGACCTGTGGACGCTGCGGGGCGTGGGGATCTCGCAGGACCGGCTGCCGATCGTGCTGGGGTGCGACGCGGCCGGGGTGGACGAGGACGGCAACGAGGTCGTCGTCCACGCCGTGATCGGGGACCCGGCGGCGGGCGGGGGTGACGAGACGCTGGACCCGCGGCGGTCGCTGCTGTCCGAGCGGTACGACGGCACCCTCGCCGAGCGCGTCGCCGTGCCCCGGCGGAACCTCGTGCCCAAGCCCGCCGCGCTGTCGTTCGAGGAGGCGGCGTGCCTGCCTACGGCGTGGCTCACGGCCTACCGGATGCTGTTCGACAAGGCCGGGCTCGAACCCGGGGCGACCGTGCTCGTCCAGGGCGCGAGCGGCGGCGTCGCGACGGCCCTGGTGGCGCTGGGGCGGGCCGGGGGCTACCGGATGTGGGTCACCGGGCGTTCGGAGGAGAAGCGGGCGCGCGCGGTGGAGCTGGGCGCGGACGCGGCGTTCGAGCCCGGGGCGCGGCTGCCCGAGCGGGTGGACGCCGTCATGGAGACCGTCGGGCAGGCCACCTGGGCCCACTCCCTGAAGTCGCTGCGGCCCGGCGGGCGGATCGTGGTCTCCGGGGCGACGAGCGGCAGCGTGCCGCCGGCGGACCTGTCGCGGGTGTTCTTCCTCCAGCTTTCGGTGGTCGGATCCACGATGGGCACCCGCGACCAGCTCGCGCGGTTGCTCACGTTCTGTGAGCAGACGGGGGTTCGGCCGGAGATCGACCGGGTTCTGCCGCTGGTAGAGGCTCGGGAGGGGTTCGCCGCGATGGACCGCGGTGAGCTCTTCGGGAAGATCGTCTTCACGCCGTAGGTCGAGTCCTTTCAACCCCGGGGTGCGCATGTCTCCGCCCCGGGGGCCAACTCCTCCTCCGGGACGGAGTTCATCCCCTGCTCGTGGCGGCTTCCGCCCGGGCGGATCGCCACACTGGTGGACATGCGCGACGGCTCACATGACATATCGGCCGACTGCGCCGTGCGCGAGGCCGAGGCGATCGTGGCGACCCTGCGGCTGCGGGAGGTGCGGGCCATGCTGCTCACCCTGGCCGTCACCCGGCGCAAGGCCCAGCTCGCCTGGAGCAGCGTGCGCCGGCTGCTGGCGGAGGCCGAGCGCGAGGGGGACGCCGAGCGCGTCCAGCGCCTGCGCGAGAACCTCCGCGAGGCCCACCGCTGCCTCGCCTCGGTGCTGCACTCCAGCTCGGTGCTGGCCCGCGCCCTGTCCGAGGAGCGCGCCGCGCTCGTGCGCGTCACCGAGCACCGCATCCGGCACCAGGTGGAGGCGAACCGCCGGTTGCTGGTCGAGTGCGACGGAGAACACATGACGACGCCGTAAGTGATGGGTTACGTCCGGTCTGAGTGGGTGATACATATTGTGTAGCTTTGTTTCACCCCCCGGAGGCCGCCGTGACCGCCGTAGCCCAGGAGAGGCCCGCCCCCGCGGGCGCGGAAGCCGAGCCGTTCGGGCCCGGGTCGCTGTTATGGGAGGGCATCGGCGACGTCCGCATGATGCTGGTCCTGGGCAGCGCCCTGGTCGAACAGGTCGCCCACCCGCAGATCGGGGCGGCCGTGGGTCAGCAGTCCGTCTACCGCAGCGACCCGTGGGGACGGCTCACCCGCTCCCTCGACTCGCTGCAGAAGTGGGTCTACGGCGGTGAGGCCGCCCTCGCCGAGGGCCGCCGCCTGCGCGAGCTGCACAAGGACATCCAGGGCGTGGACGATCAGGGCCGGCGCTACCACGCGCTCAGCGCCGAGCCGTACGCCTGGGTCTTCCTGACCGCGTTCGACCGCGCGATCACCATGGCCCGGTACTTCGACACGCCCTACGACCGGGCCGGGCAGGAACGGCTCTACGCGGAGATCCTGCGGCTCGGGCGCATCCTGCGGGTCCCGGACCGGGTGGTGCCCCAGACCGTGTCCGAGTACTGGGACTACTTCGACGACATGGTCGCGCACACCCTGGAGAACCACCCGACCTGCCACGACGTGCTCCGCACCGCGCTCGGTGTGCAGGCCCCGCCGTTCGTGCCCCGGTCGCTGCGCGCCGCCTGGGTGCCCGTTGGCTGGTCGAGCGGCCGGTTCAACCACTTCCTGATGGTCGGCACGCTGCCGCCCGCCCTGCGCGCCAAGCTGGGCCTGTCCTGGACCGCCCAGGACGAGCGCCGCCTGCGCCGGATCGGGCGCGTGATCGCCGAGACCGTGCCGCTGCTCCCCGAGCGGGTGCGTTACCTCCCGATCGCCTACCACGCCCGGGAGGCGGCCCGGAGCCGCGCCCGCCTGGAGATAGCCTTGCGCGGGAGATGACCGCCGAATCCCTTCCCCCGGCCCCTCCGCCGCTCGCCGGGCTGCTCGCCGAGGCGGCCGGGCCCTGCGACGAGACCACCGAGCGAGTCCTCGACGCCGCCCTGGAGCTGTACCTCCACTTCGGCCTGCGCCGCACCACCGTCGAGGACGTCGCCCGCCGCGCCGGCCTGAGCCGCGTCACGGTCTACCGCCGTTTCGCCAGGAAGGGCGATCTCACGCAGGCCGTCATCCTGCGTGAGCTGCGCCGCTTCCTGGCCGACTTCGAGGCCGCGATCACGCCGCTCCCGACCCTGGCCGAACAGCTCGTCGAGGGCTTCGCGGTCACCCTGCGGGCCGCCCGCTCCCACCCGCTGCTGACCCGCATGCTCGCCACCGAGCCCGAGGCGCTGCTCCCCGAGCTGACGATCCACGCGGGCCCGTTCCTGGCGCTGGCCCGCGACTTCCTCACCGATCACGCCCTGCGCGCCGACCCCGCCCTCACCCGGGCCCGCGTCGCCCCGGTCGCCGAGCTCTTCGTACGGCTGGCGCTGTCGCTCGTCCTCACCCCGCAGACCTGTGTGCCCCTGGACACCGACGAGGACCTGCGGGCCTACGCCCGCGACCACCTCGCCCCGCTCCTCGCTCAGTGACCCGCCAGGGGCCCGCCCGGCGGCACGTGCGGCTTCCGCGGGCCTTCGCCGCACGGCTCTTCCTGGCGTGACGCCGTACGGCTCGGCGGGCGTGACGCCGTACGGCTCGCGCGGGGTCAGGCGTCGAGGGCGCGGCGGATCTCGGCGCCGGCCCGGGCGAGGGCGCGGCGGACCTCCCGGACCGAATCGCGGCTGACGTCGGCCTCGTCGGCCAGCCGGTGGACCTCGCCGGCGAACTCGTCGAGGAGAACGTGCAGCTCGGTCCGGGGGTCGCGGCGGCGGCCGCCGGACCAGACGTTCTCCCAGGCGTGCTGCCAGCGGTCGCGGTCCTCCCGCCACTGCTCCTTGTGGCGGCGCCACTCGCGCTTGATGTCCTCGGCGGCGGCGAGCGGGGACTCCTCGCCGCGGCGCACGTCGCGGGCCACCCGGGTCAGCTCCTCGCGCAGCGAGCGGACCGTCTCGCGCACGTCCTCCCGGATCTCGCGGGTGATGCCGCTCACCGAGTCGGCGACCTCCCGTTCCAGGTCCGCCAGCTCGTCCCCGCGGTCGCGCAGCTCGGCCCGCCCGGCGTCGGTGAGCCGGAAGACCTTGCGCCCCTTCTCCACCTCGTGCGTGACCAGCCCCTCGGCCTCCATGCGGGCCAGCCGGGGATAGATCGTGCCGGGCGAGGGGGAGTAGACCCCGAGGAAGCGGTCCTGGAGCAGGCGGATGACCTCGTATCCGTGCCGGGGGCTCTCGTCGAGCAGTTTGAGCAGGTAGAGCCGTAACCTCCCATGCCCGAAGACCGGACTCACGACCCCACCTCTCACACCAGCCGGGAAACGGACGCACGCGCCTGCCGCGGCGTGCGCCCTCCCGTGCTCCGACGTTCCGTCACCACGCTATGCGGCGCGCCGCCACGATCCAAGATGTATCGCGTTCCGCCCGGGCCCGCGAACCGCGGCCTACTCGTCGTCCTCGTCGTCCAGCCGCGCCAGCCACGTCGCCAGCCGCTCCACGGGCGTCTCGAACTCGGGGTTGAGGTCCACGAACTCCCGCAGCCGCTCGGCCAGCCAGTCGATCGACATCTCCTCGCCGCCCCGGCGCTCGACGAGCTCCTCGATCCCCCGGTCCGTGAAGTACATCCCATTCTCCTGTTCGACGTTCCCGCGCAACTTTAGCCAGGCCCGGGACCAGGTCTGGACGGACCCGCGATCGCGGCGCCCCGATGAGGTGATCAAGATCGCGAGAGCCGTACCCGGCGAGCCCGGGCGAGGGCGGCATCCGCCGTACGCCCGGGGAGGGCGCGGCGCCCGCCGTACGCCCGGGAGGGCGCGGCAGGCCGTCGCCGTACCGGAAGGGGGCGGAAAAGGAGCAGGGCTCCCCGGGGGGCCGGGGAGCCCTGCGTCGCGGGTCGGGCGTCAGCCGAAGATCTGCTTGATGAGTTCTTCCTGCTCGGCCTCGTGGGCGGCGTGGGAGCCGACCGCGGGGGAGGAGTTGGGCTGACGGGAGACGCGGCTGAGCCGGCGGCCGTCCAGCAGGTGCGGGAGCTTGAGGGCCATGAAGGGCCAGGCCCCCATGTTGGCCGGCTCGTCCTGCAGCCAGACCAGCTCGGCGTCGGGGGCGTAGCGGGCCAGTTCGGCGCGCAGCTCCTCGACGGGGATCGGGTAGAGGCGCTCGACCCGGACGATCGCCACGCTCTGGTCGCCCGACTTCTCGCGGGCGGCGGCCAGGTCGTAGTAGATCTTGCCGGTGGTGAGCACGATCTTGCGGACGCCGGACGGGTCCACCGTGGTGTCGCCGATCACCGGCTGGAAGGAGCCGCTGGTGAACTCCGACGCCGCCGAGGCCGCCTGCTTGCGCCGCAGGAGCGACTTGGGCGTGAAGACGATCAGCGGCTTCCGGCGGTCCGACAGCACCTGCCAGCGCAGCAGGTGGAAGTAGTTCGCCGGGGTGGTGGGCTGCACGACGGTCATGTTGTCCTGCGCGCAGAGCTGGAGGAACCGCTCGATCCGGGCCGAGGAGTGGTCCGGGCCCTGGCCCTCGTAGCCGTGCGGCAGCAGCAGCGTGACGGCCGAGCGCTGGCCCCACTTCTGCTCACCGGACGAGATGAACTCGTCGATGATCGACTGGGCGCCGTTGACGAAGTCGCCGAACTGCGCCTCCCAGGCCACCAGGGCGTCGGGACGGACCACGCTGTAGCCGTACTCGAAGCCCAGCGCCGCGAACTCGCTGAGCAGCGAGTCGTAGACGTAGAACTTGGTGTTGCCCTTGTTGAACGTCTTGAGCGGCGTGTGCTCCTCGCCCGTCTGCCGGTCCACGAGCACCGCGTGGCGCTGGCCGAAGGTGCCGCGGCGGGAGTCCTGGCCGACCAGGCGGACCGGGTGGCCGTCGATCAGCAGGGAGCCGAACGCGAGCGTCTCGCCCATCGCCCAGTCGATGGCGTCCTCCTGCACCATGGCCGAGCGCCGCTGGATCAGCGGGGCCAGGCGCGGGTGCACGGTGAAGCCCTCGGGCAGGTTGAGCTGGGTCTCGACGACGCGCTTGACGGTCTCCTCGGAGATCGCGGTCTGCGTCGAGTCGTGCGACCAGGGCACGACCTCCTCGGGCTCCGGCCTGACGACCGAGCCGGGCTCCAGCGGCTTCTTGGCCGCCTCGCGCGTCTCGGTGAAGGCCCGCTCGAGCTGCTCCTGGTAGTCGCGGAGGGCCTGCTCGGCCTCCTCGACCGTGATGTCGCCGCGGCCGATCAGGGCCTCGGTGTAGAGCTTGCGGACCGAGCGCTTGGCGTCGATCAGGTCGTACATCAGCGGCTGGGTGAACGAGGGGTTGTCGCCCTCGTTGTGGCCCCGGCGGCGGTAGCAGACCAGGTCGATCACGACGTCCTTGCGGAACGCCTGGCGGTACTCGAACGCGAGCTGGCCCACGCGGACGACGGCCTCGGGGTCGTCGCCGTTGACGTGGAAGATCGGCGCCTGGATCATCCGGGCGACGTCGGTGGCGTAGACGCTCGACCGCGACGAGGCGGGCGAGGTGGTGAAGCCGACCTGGTTGTTGACGACCACGTGGACGGTGCCGCCGGTGCGGTAGCCGCGGAGCTGCGACAGGTGCAGCGTCTCGGCGACCACGCCCTGGCCGGCGAACGCGGCGTCGCCGTGGACCAGGACCGGGAGGATGGTGAAGCCCTCCTCGCCGACGTCCAGGAGGTCCTGCTTGGCGCGCACGACGCCCTCCAGGACCGGGTCGACCGCCTCCAGGTGGGACGGGTTCGCCACCACGGAAGTCTTGATCTTGGCGCCGTCGGCGGTCGGGTAGTCGCCCTCCGCGCCCAGGTGGTACTTCACGTCGCCGGAGCCGTGGGCGCTGCGCGGGTCGAGGTTGCCCTCGAACTCGCCGAAGATCTGCCCGTAGGACTTGCCGACGATGTTGGCGAGGACGTTGAGGCGGCCGCGGTGGGCCATGCCGATGACGACCTCGTCGAGCCCGTCGGACGCGGCCGAGCTGATCACCGAGTCGAGCAGCGGGATCAGGGACTCGCCGCCCTCCAGCGAGAACCGCTTCTGGCCGACGTACTTGGTCTGCAGGAACGTCTCGAACGCCTCGGCGGTGTTCAGCCGGGACAGGATCCGTAGCTGCTCGTCACGCGACGGCTTGGAGTGCGGGACCTCGATGCGCTGCTGGAGCCAGGCCCGCTCCTCCGGGTGCTGGATGTGCATGTACTCGACGCCGATCGTGCGGCAGTACGAGTCGCGCAGCACGCCCAGGATCTCGCGCAGCTTCATCAGCGGCTTGCCGCCGAACCCGCCGGTCGCGAACTCCCGCTCCAGGTCCCACAGCGTCAGGCCGTGCGACTTGATGTCCAGGTCGGGGTGCTTGCGCTGGCGGTACTCCAGCGGGTCGGTGTCGGCCATGAGGTGGCCGCGCACGCGGTAGGCGTGGATCAGCTCCAGGACCCGGGCGGCCTTGGAGATGTCGTCGTCGTGGGAGGCCGAGATGTCCTTGACCCAGCGCACCGGCTCGTAGGGGATGCGCAGGGCCTCGAAGATCTCGTCGTAGAAGCCGTCCTCGCCCAGCAGCAGGCGGTGGATCTGGCGCAGGAAGTCGCCGGACTGCGCGCCCTGGATGATCCGGTGGTCATAGGTCGAGGTCAACGTCATGACCTTGCTGATGGCCAGCCGGGCGAGCGTCTCCTCCGAGGCGCCCTGGTACTCGGCGGGGTACTCCATCGCGCCGACGCCGATGATCGTGCCCTGGCCCGGCATGAGGCGCGGGACCGAGTGCACGGTGCCGATCGTGCCGGGGTTGGTCAGGCTGATCGAGGTGCCCGCGAAGTCCTCCACGCCGAGCTTGCCGGCGCGCGCCTTGCGCACGATGTCCTCGTAGGCCATCCAGAACTGGCGGAAGTCGAGCGTCTCGGCGGCCTTGATCGACGGCACGAGGAGCTGGCGGGTGCCGTCGCTCTTCTGCACGTCGATCGCCAGGCCCAGGTTGACGTGCTCGGGCTTGGCCAGCACCGGCTTGCCGTCCACCTCGGCGTACGACCAGTTCATCTCCGGCATCGTGCCGAGCGCCTTGACGATGGCGAAGCCGATGAGATGGGTGAAGGAGACCTTGCCGCCGCGGCCCCGCTTGAGGTGGTTGTTGATCACGATGCGGTTGTCGATCAGCAACTTGGCGGGGACGGCGCGCACGCTCGTCGCGGTCGGGACCGCGAGGCTCGCCTCCATGTTGGCCGCCGTCCGGGCGGCCGCGCCGCGCAGTCGCACCTCCTCGGCGCCCTGCGGCGGGGCCTGGGCCGGAGCGGCCTTCTGCGGAGCCGGGGCGGCGGGGGCCGTCGTCGGAGTCGCGCTGGGGGCGGCGGCGGGGGCCGGAGCCGCGGCGGGGGCGGCGGGCGCGGCTGACGCCGTGCCGTTGCCCGGTGGCCGCTTCGCCCCGGCTTCGGGGTTGTAGTCAGCGAAGAAGTTCCACCAGGCCTTGTCCACTGACTCGGGGTCCTGGAGGTACTTCTGGTACAGCTCGTCGACAAGCCACTCGTTAGGGCCAAAGTCGGCCATTGGGTTTGTCCGCGACGACTCAGACGACACGGCGGAAATCGCCCTCTTCCGCAGATCGGCGTTGTTGAAATGAGAACCGGTCCAAGGCTACTCGCCCTGGTTGGCCACATGAGCCCGCCCAGGCGACAACCTCGGGTTCCGATCCTCCCAGAACCCTCCATTCCGGTCACCTCGACCCCCGAGACGACCGGTTCGGATGATCCAATCAATTCAACGCGCCGGGTGTGGCCGATCTTCCCGCGCCCGGTCCCGCCCGCAGGTGGTGCGGCTTCCGCCGCCTCCGCGCCGCCGTGCCGTACGGAGATCGCGCGGGTTCCGCCCGGTTCCGCGGGGCCTCGTCCGGCTCGCCGTACGGCTCGCGCCCGCTCGGCCCGGCGACGCCGTACGGCCGGAGCGGAAACGGCTTTGCGGACGGGGTTTTCTCAGTCGCGGCGGATGAGGCGGCGCTCCACGGCCACCCCCGGGGTGATCTCGCGGAGGAGGCGTTCGAGGTCGTCGCCGGCGGCGTCCAGCTCGTCGAGGGACAGTCCGTCCAGGCGCTCCAGGAGGAACAGCGCGTCGGTGGTGTCCTCGGTGATCCGGGTGCGGACGCACTGGCGCCAGTTCCAGCGGCGGCACGTCACGCCCTCGTCGTCGCGCCAGACGACCTCGCCGGGGTCGGGGTGCTCCACCGCCGGCTCGCCCGCCGCGATCGTGTCGAAGGTCTCCTCGCCGGTCGCCCGCACGAGCCGCGCCGCGCCCGCGTAGTGGCCCAGGTCCTCCCCGCCGATCGGCAGCACGTGGCGCACGCTCACCGAGTTGTAGGCGTCCACGACCTTGTTGATCTCCGGCAGCGCGTCCCGCCGCCGCAGGAGCGCGTCCACCGAGGGCCGCGTGCGCTGCGGCTTGGAGCCGAACGCTCGGTAGGCGTCCTGCCACGCCTTCACGTGCGGATGCCCGTCGTCCACCACGGCGGCCGCCGCCTCCGCCAGCCACTCCCGGGACCGGTCGTCCGAGCCGGAGTTCGCCAGCCCCCGCGCCGAGATCACCAGCACCGCGAAGTCCGGGCGCAGCTCCCAGACCGCCTCGTCGACCCCCACCCGCTCGATCACGCCGCCCCCCAACACCTCGCCCTGCCCCCCAAAGATTACCGATTCACCCGCCCACCCCACCGCACGCCCCACCCCCGTCGCCACGCCCGCACCCGTCGCCGCGCCCGCACCCGCTCCGCGCCCCAACCTGCCCGCGCCCCCAACCTGCCCGCGCCCCATTCCCTCGCCTCCCCTCGCCTCCCCTCGCCGTGATCTGGCGATCGCGCACGCCGCTCGCGGCACCCGAGGTGTGCGGTGGGGTCGGCGTGGCGCGGAATCGCAAGATCACGGCCCGTGAGGTGGTGGCCGCCGCCTCGGGACGGCGGGTTGAGGTTCGGAGGGCGGGTCAGGGAGGCGGGGGGAGGGGGAAGCGGGCTGTGACGGTTCGGTCGTCGTGGTCCAGGGTGCCGCCGGCCGCGGCCATGCGGTCGGAGAGAGGGGTCAGCCAGGGCCAGGGCGGGAGGTGGGCGTCCGGGTCGGGCGGGGGCGGGGTCCGCGGGGGCTCGGCGTACTCGTCGCCTATCGCGTCGTCCGGGCAGGCGGCGGCGTCGTCGAGGGCGGTGGGGTCGTCGGGGCCCTCGGCCGTACCGGGCGGGGGGAGGGTCAGGTCCACGACCAGGGCGTCATCGCGCAGGCGGACGCACGCCGTGACCGGGGACGGGTGCGCGTGGGCGGCGGCCGTGCGCAGGCAGTCGAACGCGGCGTGCTCCAGGACGGCCGGGAGCCGCCGGTCGAGGTCGATCTCGGCGGTGAGGGCGGGGGCGAGGGTGGCGGCGGCGGCCGCCAGGCCCTCGGCGTCGAGTTCGGCCGGCCAGACCCGGGTCGCGAGGGCGCGCACGCCGAGGAGCGCGTCGCGGGCGTCCCGGTGCAGGCGGTCCAGCTCCGGGAACGGGTACGCGTGGCGCAGCATGCTCACCCGGGCCGCCAGCGCCGCCACGTCGCGCTGCACGTCCTGCCGCAGCCACGCCGCCACGTCCCGCCGCAGCGCCGTCCCGTCGGCCGCCAGCCGCGCCCGCGACTCCCGCAGCGCCGCGACGTCCCCGGCCAGTTCGTCGGCGCGCTCCCTGGCCAGGCCGAGCCGCCTGCTCTCCTCCGCGACCAGCCGGGCGTTCCGCACCGCCCGCGCCGTGCGGTCGGCGAACACCCGCAGCAGCGCGTGCTCCCGCTCGCTCAGCCGGCGCCCCGGCCGGGGCCCGACCTCGACGCGGCCCAGGTGCTCGCCCGCCTGCCGCAGCGGGAGCGCGACCGTGATCTCCTGGTACGGCGGGGCGCCCGCGGCCATCGGCTCGGGCCCGATCGCCTCGCGGGGCAGCGGCCCCAGGCGGACCAGCGCCCACCGCACGCCCAGGCCCCGCCGTACCCCCTCGGCGGCGACCCTGGCCACCACGCGCTGGTCGCCGGTCCCGGCGAGCGTCTCGCCGAGCCACTCCAGCAGGCCCGGCTCGCCCGGTCGCCCGATCGCGAGCCGGTCCAGCCGCTCCCGCAGCGGCCACGCGAAGGCCATCACCGCCAGCCCCAGCAGCGCCGCGACCCCGAGCCGCACGTCCGCGTCCACGCCGTACGCCAGGGCGAGCGCGACCGCGACCCCGCACGCGAGGAGCCACGCGCCGCCGTACACGAGGACGCGCCGCAGGGTGGCGGCCGTGCCGTACGAGCCGGGGCGGAGGGCCGCGAGCAGCGCGGCGGCCAGCCAGACCAGCAGCGCGGCGTAGAACCCGGCCCACAGGACCGGCGCGGCGGGGAGCGCGCCCGGGCCCGGGTCCAGGGCGATCCGGAGCGCGGCGACCTGGAACGGGGCCGTCGCGGGCGGGGTGTTCCCGGCCGGGATCAGGCCGGTGGCCAGGCCGAGCGCGAGCGTGATCCCGCCGACCGCGGTGACCGCGAGCGCCACGAGCGGGCGGCGCAGCGGCAGCCGCACCGGCTCGGGGGCGCGGCCGTACCGCAGGAGCAGGATCGCCGCGCCGTACACCAGGACGAGCGGCCGCCACGGTTCCAGGCCGGGGACCGGGAACCCGGCGAGCGGGGCGGGGATCGCGGGGACGGCCACGAGGACCCACGCCGGCCGGAGCGCCCAGCGGGCGGCGCGACCGGCGCGGCCGTCCGGGAGCAGCGCGAACGTCTGCGCGCCGAGCACGTACAGCGCCCACTCGGCGGCGTCGGCGACGCGCAGCGCGGGCGTGAACCAGGGCTCCTCGCCGGAGTACGCCGCGACGGCGGCGACCACGGTCAGCAGCGCCGAGTGGGCGGCGAAGAGCGCGCCGAGCACGAGGAGCCGCAGCGCCGTCAGGTTCCGCGGGGCGGCGCGCGCGGCGTACAGCCCGGCGGCGTAGAAGGGCGCGGGGATCGCGGCGATCCACCAGAGCCGGGGGACGCTCGTCGCGGCCAGCGTGATCGCGAGGGCGAGCGCCAGACCGCCGGCGATCGCCGTGGCGACCGCCCAGCCGCCCTGCCCGTCGCGCACGCGCACCTGACCATCGTGGTGCTCATCACCGCGCACCGTCCAGTTCCCGGCGAATCCGGATAATCGCAAAGAAGTCTTTGCAAAGAACTCTTTGCGGTCTAGGGTGTGAGCCATGTCAGACGAGACGAACCCCGCGCGCGCCGGGGGCGGCGCGGGACTCCCGCCGCATCGCGAACGGCCGCGGCGGGACGACGTGCGCCGGGTCACCGACGTGGAGACGCTGAAGGCCGTGGCGCACCCGCTGCGGACCCGGCTCCTGGCGTCCCTGCGGGTGGACGGCCCCGCGACCGCGAGCGAGCTGGCCCGGCGGTTCGGCGAGAGCTCCGGCTCGACGAGCTACCACCTGCGCCAGCTCGAGCGGTACGGCTTCATCGAGCAGGACCCCGAGCAGCGCAACGCCCGCGAACGCCGCTGGCGGGCCCTGCACGCCCTCACCTCCTGGAGCAACGCCGAGATGCGCGAGACCCCGGAGGGCCGCGAGGCGACGGCCTTCATGCGCCGCCGCCACCTGCAGTCCGTCGTGGAGACGGCCGAGCGCTTCGAGGCGGAGATCGAGGACTGGAGCCCGGAGTGGGTCGAGACCCTCGGCCTGAGCGACGAGGTGGTGCGGCTCACGCCCGCGGCCCTGCACGAGGTGCGCCGCCGCCTGGAGGAGATGGTCCACGAACTCGCCGCCGATCCCGGGGACCCCGGCGACGGCAGCGAGCTGATCATGCTGACCCTGGCCGCCTTCCCCGCGAGGGGGTACGCCTGATGGGCACGACGATCGACCCCGCCCGCCGGTTCGCCCTGCTGAACTTCCTCGTGTGGCTGGCGACCGGGCTGTACATGACCCCGATGGTCCTTCTGTACCAGGCGCGCGGCCTGGACCTGGCGGGCGTCGGGCTGGTCTTCGCCATCTACGGCGGCACCGTGGTCGCCCTGGAACTGCCGACCGGCGGGCTGGCCGACGTGATCGGCCGGCGCACGGTGCTCGCCATCTCGGCGGCGGTCGGCGTGATCGCGCTCGCCTGGATGGCCGTGGCGACCACGCTGTGGGAGCTCGCGCTGACCTCCCTGCTCAAGGGCGTCTCGCGGGCGCTGTCCAGCGGCCCCGCCGAGGCGTGGTACGTCGACAGGGCGGGCGAGAAGGCCGACCTGCGGCGCGGGCTGGCGCGCGGGGAGTCGGTGGGCTCCCTCGCGCTGGCCGCCGGGACGCTCGTGGGCGGCGTGATCCCGCTCCTGATGCCCCGGGACCTGCCGCTGGGCCTGATCCCGCTGTCCGTGCCCGTCGCCCTGAGCGCGGTCGCGTCGGTGGCGCTGCTGCTGACGGCGATGTTCGGCATGCCCGAGCCGCCGCGTCCCCGGGCCACGCCGGGATCGGTGCTGCGCGACGTGCCGCGCACGATCGGCACGGGCTTCCGGCTGGGGCTGCGCGACAGCGTGCTCGTGCGCGTGCTCGGCACGATGTTCGTGCTCGGGGTGGCGCTCAACGCCATCGAGATGCTCACGCCGGGCCGCCTGGCGGACCTGACCGGCGGGGGCGAGAAGGGCGGCCTGGTCTACGCGATCGTCGTCTCCGCCGGGTTCCTGGCGTTCTCGCTCGGCCAGCGGCTCAGCCCGCTCGCCGCCCGCGTCCTGACCCCGCGCGACGGCGGCGGGGACGGCGGCGCGGCCGGCGGGCCGCCGCCCGTGCCCGAGGGGCCGCCCGTCCCCGGACGGCCGCTGGAGACGGGGGCCGCCGAGACCGAGACCGAGGCCGCCCACGCCGAGGCGGGCGCCGCCCTCGCTCAGGCCGCGCGCACCGGCCAAGCCGCCCGCACCGGCCAAGCCCAGAACGCCGCTCCGGCGGCGCACACGGAGGCGGACGGCGGCGCGGCGGGGGATCGCGGCGCGGCGGGCGACCGGGCGGCGCCCGGGTCGGAGCGGTCGATGCGCGGGGCGGCGCGGGCGGCCGCGGCCGGCGTGATCGTCGCCGCGCTCGCGCTGTCCGGCCTCGCCGCCGGGACCGCGCTCGCCGGTTTCCCCGCCGTGGTCGCGGCCGCCCTGGCGTACGTCGTGATGTTCATCGGCTTCGGGATCACCTCGCCGCTGCGGCAGGAGATGACCCATCGCCGGGTGTCCTCCGGGGAGCGCGCGACCGTCGTCTCGGTGATGTCGCTTCAGCTCCAGTTCGGCGGCACACTGTGTGCGCTGGCCGGAGGCATGCTCGCGGCCCGGGCGGGCGTCGCCTCCGTCTGGTGGGGCGCCGCCGGCCTGCTCCTGCTGTCGGCGCTGCTCTACCTCGGGATCGGTGGGCGCGCCGCGCGGACCGCCCCGGAGCGGGTGCCCGCGCGGTCCGGCGCGGGATGATCCCGGGCGCGCCCGCCGCGCGCCCGGACGGCGGCGCGAGCGCGCCGGCCCCCAGGACGAGGCCCCGCCCGACTCAGCGGGCGGGCGGGGCCTCCCAGTCCACGTCGGGGCCCCAGGGGACGATCCCCGTCGGGTTGATGTTGGTCTGCGTGACGTAGTAGTGGCGCTTGATGTGGTCGAAGTCGGTGGTCTCGCGGAAGGCGGGGACCCGGTAGAGGTCGCGGGCGTAGGACCACAGGCGGGGGTAGTCGACCAGGCGGCGGACCATGCACTTGAAGTGGGAATGGTAGACCGCGTCGAAGCGGGCGAGCGTGGTGTAGAGGCGGACGTCGGACTCGGTCAGGTCGTCGCCGAACAGGAACCGCCGCCCGCCCAGCCGCTCCTCCAGGAAGTCCAGCGTGCGGAAGACCTCGCCCACGGCCTCGTCGTAGGCCTCCTGGGAGCGGGCGAAGCCGGCCTTGTAGACGCCGTTGTTGAGACCGTGGAAGAGCCGGTCGTTCAGCTCGTCGATCTCCGCCCGCAGCCGCTCCGGGTAGAGGTCGGGCGCGCCCTGCGCGTGGAAGGGCGCGAGGATCGTCTCGAAGTCCAGGGTGATCTGCGGATAGTCGTTGGTGGTGAGGTGGTTCGCCTTGGTGTCCCAGACGCAGGGGACCGTGTAGCGGCCGGTGAAGGACGGGTCGCTCGCCAGGTAGAGCTCCGAGAGGTAGGCCGCGCCCGTCACCGGGTCCTTGCCGAAGAAGCGCCAGCCCTTCTCGTCGCGGATGGGGTCCACGATCGTGACGCCGATGACCTCCTCCAGGCCCAGCAGCCGCCGCACGATGAGCGCGCGCTGGGCCCAGGGGCAGGCCAGCGACGCGTAGAGCTGGTATCTGCCCGCCTCAGGCGTGATGTGGTCGGTGAACCGGTTCGGCTGGCGCCGGAACCGCCCGTCGTCCGTGGTCTCACGACTCAGATCCATGCCCCGACCGTAACCCCGGCGCGACCCCGGACCGAGGCCGAACACGATTCTGTGGACAGCCCTGAATAGAACGCGATTCTGTGGACAGGGCAGAATGCCAGACGTGGTGACTGCGACGAACGAAGAGCAGCGGGCCGCGTGGCTCGGCGGGCGGCTTCCCGAGGTCGAGCGGGTGCGGCCGGGCCTGTGGTCGATCCCCGTGCCCATCCCGATCAACCCGCTGCGCTACGTCCTGGTCTACGCCCTGGAACTGCCGGACGGCGTCGCCATCGTGGACGCGGGCTGGGACACCCCCGAGGCGTTCGCCGGGCTCACCGCGGGCCTGGCCGTCGCCGGGTACACCATCGCCGACGTCAGGGCCGTGCTCGTCACCCACATCCACCCCGACCACTACGGCCTGGCCGGGCGGGTGCGCGAGGAGTCCGGCGCGTGGGTCGGCCTGCACCCGGCCGACGCCCGGCTCATCCCCGACCGCTACGACGAGGGCTTCGCCGAAGGTCTCGTACGGCGTGAGCGCGCCCTCCTCGACCGGTGCGGCGTCCCGCCCGCGTCCGCGGACGAGCTGGCCGGGGCCTCGATGGCCGTACGGCACTTCGTGCGCCTGGCCGAGCCCGACGTGCTCATCGAGGACGGCGACCGCCTGGACCTGCCCGGCTGGGACCTGCGCGCGATCTGGACGCCCGGGCACTCCCCGGGGCACCTGTGCTTCGCCGAGCCCGGCCGCCGCCTGCTGCTGTCCGGCGACCACGTGCTGCCCAGGATCACCCCGATCGTGGCCGTGCACCCGCAGGCCCCGGCGAACCCGCTGGCCGACTACCTGGACTCGCTGGCCTCGATCCGCGCGCTGGAGGCGGACGAGGTGCTGCCCGCGCATGAGTACCGGTTCGCCGGGCTCGCCGACCGCGTGGACCACGTGATCGCCCACCACCACGAGCGCCTCGACGAGATCGAGAAGACGGTCGCCGCCGCCGGCGAGATCGCCTGCTGGGACCTGGCCACCCGTCTCACCTGGTCCCGTCCCTGGGAGACGATCCCCCTGTTCATGCGCCGCGCCGCCAACGGGGAGACGCTGGCCCACCTCGTCTGGCTGGAGGCCCGCGGCCGCGTCCGCCGCACCCCCGGCACCCCCGACCTCTGGAGCCCCGCGACCTGACCTTCCGCCGCCCGCCGCCCGCCGCCCCCGCGCCTCCCGCGCCCCGCGCGCCGTACGGCGGGGCCGGCGAGAGCCGTACGACGGACCCGGCGCCAGCCGTACGGCTCGGTCAGGCCAGGCGGGCGGTGCCCCGGCCGGTGGTGAGGGGCAGGTCGAGGAGGGTGCGGACGCCCGGGGGCGCGGCGCAGACCGCGGGGACGGCGTTGACCGCGTGCGCGGCCGCCCCCGCGAGGCCCTGGGTGACCTCGTCCACCGAGAGCATGAGCTGGGGGACGCCCTCGATGTGCGCCGAGAACCCGGGGGAGGGCCAGCGCCCCACCCGCGCGGCGTCGGACTTGTAGACGCACTCGATCGTCATGAACGGCCGCCCCCGCACCAGCCCGGAGAAGAGCCACCGCGACGCGCAGACCGTGCCCCGCCGCACGACTCCGGCCGCGACCTCGAAGTCCTCCCGCGCCAGGTCGTACTCGTCGCGCTCCTCCACCTCGTCCAGCTCCACGCCCAGCGCGGCGGCGACCAGGTGCACGCTCTCGGCGAAGAGCCCCCGCTGGAACGCCCGGAACGGCCGCACCGAGCGGACGTACTCCTCGGGGGCGCGGCCGAAGCCGATCAGGTCGCCGACGATCCGCGCCGACGGATGCCCGCTGAAGTCCGAGCACTCGCGGGCGTAGATGTGGTCCAGCCGCACGCACAGCCCCGACAGCGCCAGCGGGAGCAGGTCGCACATGAACCCGGGGTTGATGCCCGTGCCGTGCAGGCTGGTCCCGCCCTCGCGGCACGCCTCCTCCAGCCGCTCGACCAGGCCCCGGCCGTACGCCTGCGGGTAGACGAAGCCGGTCGTCGTGATCACGTTCTTGCCGGAGCGCAGCAGCGCGCAGATCGTCTCGACGTCGTCGGTACGGCTGCCGCCCGCGAACGGCGCGGGCAGCGGCATGTGGAGCACGCAGTCGGCCGGGATGGCCATGATCTCGTGGACGTCCGCCGTGGTAACCACGCCGGTGGGCCCGGCCCCGACCAGCTCTCCGGCGTCGCGGCCCGCCTTCTTGGGGTCGAAGACGAGCACGCCCGCGAGTTCGAGCCAGGGGCGGGAGATCACCGAGCGCAGGGAGTAGCCGCCGACCGCGCCGGTGGCCCACTGGATGACCCGGTGGGAGGGGGAGACGGGCATAGGAGGCCTCCAGCCCGGAGTGTCGCTCAGCCGTTGTTCAGGTGTGCGCGGGGGAGTGCCCGCGGGGTCTCGCGAGGGGGCGTGCGCGGGGCGGCGCCGGGATGCGGGACCCGACACCCTAGCAGAAGCGCACTCGTCCGATCACTATGCGCTATCGACATTTCAGGGTCCTACCCGGTGAGCGGCGAGCCGCACAGAACAAGCTACTGTTTGGTTGTCACAGGCGCGGACGCACACCGGATGCACAACCGTACGCAGGAAGGCAGGCGGCATGAGTGAGCTGCGGTTCGACGGCAAGGTCGCGATCGTCACGGGGGCCGGCCACGGCCTCGGGCGCTCCCACGCGCTGGAGCTGGGCCGGCGGGGCGCCAAGGTGGTCGTGAACGACCTGGGCGGCGCGCTCGACGGCAGCGGCGCGTCCACCACGCCCGCGGCCGAGGTGACCGAGCTGATCGCCAAGGAGGGCGGCGAGGCCATCGCCGACGCGCACGACGTCGCCACCCCCGAGGGCGCCCAGGCGCTCGTGGACGCCGCGATCGAGCGGTTCGGCCGGGTGGACATCGTCGTCAACAACGCGGGCATCCTGCGGGACAAGTCGTTCGGCAAGATGAGCGTCGAGGAGTTCGACGCCGTGCTCGCCGTGCACGTGCGCGGGTCCTACCTCGTCAGCCGCGCCGCCTGGCCGCACATGAAGGAGCAGGGTTACGGCCGCGTGCTCATGACGTCCTCGCCCGCCGGTCTGTTCGGCAACTTCGGCCAGGCCAACTACTCCACCGCCAAGATGGGCCTGGTCGGCCTGGCCAAGACGCTGGGCATCGAGGGCGCCAAGAACGGCATCAAGGCCAACGCGATCGCCCCGATCGCCTGGACCCGGATGACCGAGTCCCTGCTGCCGGCCGAGTTCGAGAGCAAGTTCACGCCGGAGCGCGTCACCGCCCTCGTGACGTACCTCGTCCACGAGTCCTGCGAGACCAGCGGCGAGGTCTTCTCGGTCGGCGGCGGCCGGGTCGCCCGCGTGTTCGTCGCGGAGGGTCCGGGCTTCCGCCAGGACGACCTGACCCCCGAGGCCGTGCGGGACAACTGGGACGCGATCCTGGCCGAGACGCCGTACCTCACGCCGACCACGCTGGGCCAGCAGGCCGGCGCATCCATGAAGGCCATGCTCTGACCCGCTGATCCCGTGCGTCCCCGGGAGCGCGATCCGCTGATCCCGCGCGCCCCCCGGGACGCGCCCGCCGCGCCCCGGGGACGTCCGTCTCCTGGGCGCGGCGGGCGGCGGTCAGTCGCCGCCGAGGTGGAGGTCCACCCCGAGCAGGACGAGGAACCACAGGAACACCGCGAGCAGCGCCTCCGCGACGTCCCTGAGCAGGGCCGGCGTGATGTAGTCGTGGACCCAGGCCACGTAGATGCCGACGAGGATGTAGATCAGGAAAACCAGGCTGATGCCCCGGCGGTACAAGCGAGCCATCGTCGTCTCCTAGCGAGCGCCCGCCTCGCCCCGCGCCTGCCCGCGGGGCGACGTCACTCGGCGTGCCGCCAGGGTGCCCCTTGCCGGAAAGGTGAAACTTCCGGCAGCTCAGCCGTACATACCATGATTTGTCGGCATGTACGGCTGAGCCGATGCGCCCGTGGAGCCGGGGCCCGTGGTGCCAGGGCGCCGTGGAGCCGGGGCCCGTGGTGCCAGGGCGCCGTGGAGCCGTTGCACCGTTGAACCCTTGAGCCTGTGATCAGTCGAAGAGCACGATCTGCCGCAGGGCCTCGCCGGAGCGCAGCGCGGCGACGGCGTCGTTCACCTCGGACAGGCGGATGCGGCGGCTGATCATGCTGTCCATGTCCAGCTTGCCCGCCTTGTAGAGCTCGGCGTAGAAGGGGAAGTCCCGGCGCGTGTCGGCGTTGCCGTACAGCGAGGAGAGGATGTTCTTGCCCTCGAAGAGCAGGCTGAACGCGCTCATCTGGAAGTTGTCGTCGGCCGCGCCCGCGCCCACGACCACCACGTCGCCGCCGCGCCGGGCCGCCTGCCAGGCCGCCTGGATGGTGGCGGACCTGCCCACCGCCTCGAAGGCGTAGTCGAACCCCTCGCCCCCGGTGACCAGGCCGATCGCCTCGGCGAGCTGGTCCGGCGTGCACGCGTCCGTCGCGCCCACCTTCTTGGCCAGGGTGTGCTTGGACTCCAGCGGGTCCACCGCCAGGATCTTCGTGGCGCCCGCGATGCGCGCCCCCTGGATGATCGACAGCCCGATCCCGCCGCAGCCGATCACCGCGACCGTGCTGCCCGGCCGTACCTTGGCGGTGTTGAACACCGAGCCGAGGCCGGTGGTGATGCCGCAGCCGATCAGCGCCGCCACCTCGTACGGCACCGCCGGGTCGATCTTGATCGCGCCCTGGAACGGGATCGTGACCTCCTCCGACCACGTGCCGCACCCGGCCATGCCGAACGCGGCCTTGCCGCCGTCGAAGGTGAACCGCGACTCGGTGAAGCCGCGGATGACGTAGGTGACGCAGAGGTACGGCTCGCCCCGGACGCAGCTCGCGCACGTGCCGCAGGCGGGGGTCCAGTTGATCACCACGCGGTCGCCCGGCTCCAGGCCGGTGACGTGGTCCCCGACCTCGACGACCTCGCCCGCGCCCTCGTGGCCGATCACGCAGGGCAGCGTGGCCGGCAGCACCCCGGTCATGACCGACAGGTCCGAGTGGCACACGCCCGTGGCCCTGATCTTCACCCGGACCTCGGCGGGGCCGGGCCCGGCCACCGTGACGTCGTCGCGGATGTCCAGCTTGTCGTCGCCGACCGCGTGCAACAGAGCGGCTCGCACCATCGAAACCTCCAGGGGAGTTCCTGGCCGTCACTCCTTGAGCGTGAGCGCGGCCTTGGGGCAGGACCTCACCGCCTGGCGGACCTTCTCGTGCAGCTCCGCGGGCGGCTCGGGCAGCAGGATGTGGAGCTCGTCGTCGTCGTCCAGCTCGAAGACCTCGGGCGCCAGCCCCACGCAGACGGCGTTGGCCTCGCAGACCAGGGGATCGACCTTGACTTCCATCGGGTGTCCTCCTCGCGTGGGCTCAGGCGAGCTTACGGTGGTCCCAGGACACGACGCGCGCCGGTTCGACGACGAAGCCGACCCGCTTGCGCGCGGTCTGCTCGACGTAGCTCCGCAGGTTCTCCTCGGGCGCGTCGCGCAGGTCCGCCATGCGCCGGGCGACCGCCATGCCGATGTCGAACACGGCCCCGGGGTCCTCGACCCGCTTGGCCGTGCCGTACAGCAGGACGCCGCGCAGGTCGAAGTACTCCTCGCCGGCCTCGATGAGACAGGTGACGCGCGGGTCGCGGGCCATGTTGAGCGTCTTCTGCGCCTTGGCGTACGTCCAGAAGCCGATCTTGCCCTCGACGAGCCCGTAGAACATCGTGACCAGGTGCGGGGTGCCGTCCGGGTTGATCGTCCCGAGCTGGAGCTTGCGCGAGCCTGCGATGAACGCGTCGGCCTCGTCGGGGCTCATGACTATGCGAGCGCGCTGATTCACGCAGCAAAGTAGAACACGTTCCACCAAGGGTGGCAAGGGTTGACAGAACTGTATTCGGCAGTGGCTAGTATCGGCGGATGAGTACCTGGCAGATGCCCCCCGACCTGCTCCGCGCGGCTGTCAAGGCCAAGGGCTTCATGCCCGCGGACGAGGGCCTGGCGCTCTTCGAGACGGCGTGTGAGTACGGCTCGCGCGGGCCGCTCTGCGAGATCGGTTCCTACTGCGGCAAGTCCGCCGTCTACCTGGGCGCGGCGGCGCGGCTCGCGGGCACCGTCGTCGTCACCGTGGACCACCACCGCGGCTCGGAGGAGATCCAGCCGGGCTGGGAGCACCACGACCCGTCCCTCATGGACCACTGCGTCGGCAAGATGGACTCCCTGCCCACCTTCCGCCAGACGATCGCCCACGCCGGCCTGGAGGACGAGGTCGTCGCCGTGGTGGGCCGCTCCGAGACGGTGGCGCGCCTCTGGAACACCCCCCTGGCCATGCTCTTCATCGACGGCGGCCACTCCGAGGACCCGGTGCGCGCCGACTACGAGGGCTGGTCCCCGCACGTCATGCCCGGCGGCGCCCTCGTCTTCCACGACATCTACCCCGACCCCGCCGACGGCGGCCAGGCCCCCTACCGCGTCTACCTCGAAGCCCTGGCCACCGGCGCCTACAAGGAGGTCCGCCACACCGGCTCCCTCCGGGTCCTGGAACGCCTCTGACCTCGGTGGCCGCCTCCCTCTCGCCGTGATCCCGCGATTCCGCTCCCGCGCCGCCTCCGGCTCCGGCCGAGGGAGGGGGCGGGGCGGGATCGCGAGATCACCGGCACCGGCGGCCCGCGGTCCCGGCGGCGTCAGCTCACGCGTACCGGGGAGCAGCCGCAGGCCTCCGACGGTTCCAGGAGGTGGGAGCGGGCTCCCGCCGTACGGAACAGCGACGCGGCAGGGGTGGCGTCCGACAGGGCGTCGGCGGCGAGGATGACGGCGGCGGCCGTGTAGCCGCTGCGCTCGTGCGGGTAGTGCTTGCGGTTGGCGTACTGCCAGCCGGTCCAGTAGCCGCCGTCCTCGTGGCGCAGGTGCTGCATCCAGGTGAACAGGCGCAGGGCGCGCTCGCGGTCGCCCAGGGCGTCCAGGGCCAGCACCAGCTCGCACGTCTCCGCGCCGGTCACCCAGGGTTGGTCGGACACGCAGCGGCAGCCCAGGCCCGGCACCACGAACGTGTCCCACTCGCCGGCCAGGCGCTTCTCCGCGTCCGGGCCGCGCAGGGCGCCGCCGAGGATCGGGTAGTACCAGTCCATCGAGAAGCGGCTCTTGTCGGCGAACGCCTCCGGGTGCGCCACGAGCACGTGGCCCAGGCGGTCGGCCGCGACCTCCCAGTCCGGCTGCGGCTCGCCGAGGTGGTCGGCCAGCATGACCCCGCAGCGCAGGCCCTGGTAGATCGACGAGCAGCCGGTGAGCAGCGCGTACGCCGAGGGCACGCCCGCCGCGGACCGTTCCCAGACGATCTCCCCGCGCGTCGTCTGGAGATCGACGACGAAGTCCAGCGCCCGCCGTACGTGCGGCCACATGAGCGCGGCGAACTCGTCGTCCCCGGTGAGCAGCAGCTCGTGCCAGACGCCGACGGCCAGGTATCCGGCGTGGTTGCTCTCGCCGTTCGCCTCCACGGCCTCGCCCTTGACCAGCTTCATCGGCCACGAGCCGTCGGCGCGCTGGGTCGCGCGTGCCCAGGCGTACGCGGCGCGGGCCTCCTCGCGCAGGCCGGCGACGCTGAGGGCCATCGCGCACTCGACGTGGTTCCAGACGTCCACGTGGCCCCCGGGCCACGGCACGCCCCCGTCGGGCTCCTGGATGGCGGCGATGCTGCGTGCGGTCTGGATCACCTGCTCGGCGGTGATCACGCCCGGTACCGCGGGGATCTGCGGAACCGTCATCCGGGCTTCCGCACGTACAGGACGACGCTCTTGCCGATGAAGGGGTTGAGCACGGCCTCGGCGATCCTCGTCGCCGGCGGGCGCTTCATGATGTCCCAGACCAGGATCTGGTGGTACGCCTTGGCGAGCGGGTGCTCGTCGTTGTTCACCCCCACGGCGCACTTGATCCACCAGTACGGCGCGTGCAGCCCGTGCGCGTGGTGGTGGGGGCCGACGCGGAACCCGGTGGACTTCAGCTTGGCCGACAGCTCGGCGAGCGTGTAGATCCGGATGTGGCCGCCGGGGGCGGTGTGGTAGTCCTCCGACAGCGCCCAGCAGATGCGCTCGGGCAGGAAGCTGGGCACGGTGATCGCGGCCATGCCGCCGGGCTTGAGCACGCGGTAGAGCTCGCGCATCGCGGCCATGTCGTCCGGGATGTGCTCCAGCACCTCCGAGGCGATCACCTTGCTGAACTCCCCGTCGGGGAACGGCATGTCCAGCGCGTCGCCGACCACGGTCTCGCCGGTCGCGCCCTCGGGCACCTCGCCCGCCTTGTCCATCGCCGCGAACATGTCGGCCACCCCGGCCAGCTCGTCCGCGTTCATGTCGAAGGCCACGACGTCGGCGCCGCGGCGCAGCACCTCGAAGGCGTGCCGGCCCCCGCCCGCGCCGAGATCGAGCACGCGGTCGCCGGGGCCCACGGGCAGCCGCCCGAAGTCGACGGTCAGCACTTATGCCGCTCCCTTGTTCTTCCGGATCGCTTCTTCGTAGATCTCCGCGGTGCGGGCGGCGACCGCCCGCCACGTGTAGCGCTCCTGGACCCGCTCGTAGCCCTTGGCGGCGTACTCCTCGCGCAGCTCAGGCGAGTCGTGCAGGCGCTTGAGGGTGGCGGCCAGCTCCTCCACGTCGCCCGGGGGCACCTGGATCGCGGCGTCGCCCACGACCTCGGGGAGCGCGCCGGTGCGGCTGGCGACGAGCGGGGTGCCGCTGGCCATGTGCTCGACGGCCGGGAGCGAGAAGCCCTCGTACAGCGACGGCACCACGGCGATCTCCGAGGTGGCGATCAGCTCGCCCAGCTCCTCGTCGCTGATGCCGTGCACGAAGCTCACGCGGTCGCGCAGGGACAGCTCGTCCACGAGCGTGTCGGTGGGGCCGCCGGGGGTGGGCTTGCTGACGACCGTCAGCGTGACGTCGCGCTCGGTCGCGAGCTTGGCGACCGCGCGCAGGAGGGTGGCCACGCCCTTCATCGGGGAGTCGGCGCTGGCCACGGCCACGATGCGGCCCTTGACCTTGGGCAGCTCGGGGCGCGGGTGGAAGAAGCGGGTGTCCACGCCCAGCGGGATCAGCCGCATGTTCTCCCGGGGCACGTGGAAGTCGCGGTGGATGTCGTCCAGGCTGGACTCGGACACCGTCAGGATCGGGTTCAGCCGGGGCGCGACGATGCTCTGCATGCGCACGAAGCCGTACCACCGGCGCATGCTGATCTTCTTCAGGCCCTTGGCGGCCTTCAGCTCGATGCGGCGGTCCACGCTGATCGGGTGGTGGATGGTGCCCACGACCGGCAGGCCCAGCCGCTTCAGGCCCAGCAGGCCGTACCCGAGGACCTGGTTGTCCTGGACCACGTCGAAGTCGCGGCGGCGCTTCTTGAGCTCGCGGAGCGCGCGCAGGCTGAAGGTCAGCGGCTCGGGGAAGCCGGCCGTCCACATCGTGGCGACTTCCAGGACGTCGATCCAGTCGCGGTACTCGTGCAGGCTCGGCGTGCGGAACGGGTCCTCGTCGCGGTAGAGGTCCAGGCTCGGCACCTTGTTGAGGATCACGCCCTCGTCCAGCTCGGGGTACGGCTGGCCGCTGAACACCTCGACGTGGTGGCCGAGCGCGACCAGCTCCCTGCTGAGATGACGGACGTACACACCCTGGCCGCCGCAGGTGGGCTTGCTCCGGTAGGAAAGCAGGGCGATCCGGAGTGACACTTGCGGGCACCCCCTCTCGACACGCCACACGCCTTCTGATCCGAGCCTTGATCACGGGCTCGGAGAACTTGACCTTAGCTTGCGGACCTTACCATTGGGCAGTCCGGGGGGTACGGAGATGTGTAGGTTGTTCCCCCGATAGGTCTTATATGCGCTGAGCTGCGTCTATGTCACGCTATGAGACTGGATGTATGAAACGTGTTCTAGGTCATAGTGCACCAGCCTGCCCTGGTCGGGGTACATTCGGCGCTCAAGACCAATTTCACCGCACTTTGTAGGGAGGCCCCGTTGGCCAGGCGTGCGCTGATCACCGGCATCACCGGGCAGGACGGCTCCTACCTCGCGGAGCACCTGCTGGCGCAGGGCTACGAGGTCTGGGGCCTGGTCCGCGGCCAGGCCAATCCCCGCGTCAGCCGTGTCCGCGCCCTCCTGGAGGACGTACGGCTCGCGCGCGGCGACCTCCTCGACCAGGGCTCCCTGATCTCGGCGGTGGAGAAGGTCCAGCCGGACGAGGTCTACAACCTGGGCGCGATCTCGTTCGTCCCCATGTCCTGGGAGCAGGCGGAGCTCACCGCCGAGGTCACCGGCATGGGCGTGCTGCGCATGCTGGAGGCCATCCGCGTCTACTCCGGCATCTCTGCCTCGCGCACCCCCGGCTCCGGCCAGATCCGGTTCTACCAGGCGTCGTCGTCGGAGATGTTCGGCCAGGTCCGCGAGACCCCGCAGACCGAGCGCACCCCCTTCCACCCCCGCTCGCCGTACGGCGTGGCCAAGGCGTACGGGCACTTCCTCACCCAGAACTACCGCGAGTCCTACGGGATGTTCGCGGTGTCCGGCATCCTCTTCAACCACGAGTCCCCCCGCCGGGGCGCGGAGTTCGTGACCCGCAAGGTGTCCCTGGGCGTCGCGCGGATCAAGCTCGGCCTGGCCGGTGAGCTCCGCCTGGGCAACCTCGACGCCCGCCGCGACTGGGGCTACGCCGGCGACTACGTGCGCGCGATGCACCTCATGCTCCAGGCCGCCGCCCCCGAGGACTACGTCATCGGCACCGGCCGCACGCACTCGGTCCGCGAACTGGTCGAGGCGGCCTTCACCGCGGCCGGCCTCAACTGGCGCGACCACGTCACCTACGACCAGGCCCTCACCCGCCCCGCCGAGGTGGACCTCCTCTGCGCCGAGCCCAAGAAGGCCAAGGACCAGCTCGGCTGGGAGCCCGAGGTCTCCTTCGAGCGCCTCGTCACCATGATGGTGGAGAGCGACATCCAACTCCTCTCCCAAGGCGGCAGCGCCGACGAGGAATACGGCTGGTAGACGTCCTCGGCCGTCTTCCGGCGGGCCGCGGGTCATGACCACGATCCCCGCGGGCGGTCGCGCCGGCGCGTCCCCGGGGCATGCCTCGCTGCGGCGCGCAGCAGGGCCTTGCGGATCTCCTGGGCCTCGTCCGTGCCCGGTGCCCAGCCGCGGTCCATCAGCTTCTCCGTGACGTGCTCGATGAGGCGGTGAGGGCTGCCGAGGATGTCCCCCTTGCGCACCGGGATGATCAGCCATCCGGCCTCCGCCAGCTCGCGGCGCCGCCGCTCGTCGTGCTCGCGCTGGCGGGGGGTCGTGTGATGCGCGGCGCCGTCATATTCGACCCCCACCCGGTACTTCCGCCAGCCCATGTCGATGAAGACCCACCGCCCGTCCGGCAGCGGCACGTGGATCTGGGGCTCCGGCCGTGGCAGGCCGTACTCCGTGAGCAGCGCCCGCGTCCAGCTCTCGCTCGGGGACTGCGCCCGGGGGTCCGCCAGCTCGATCAGGTCGCGTAGCCGCCGCGCGTTGCGCCGGCCCGAGAGCCCCTGGGCACGCCGCAGGAGGTCCTCCCGGTCCACCCCGATCCGGAGGAACCGATCGAGCGCGGCCAGCGCCTCCATCCGGGGCAGCCAGCGCCCGCAGTCCAGCGCCGTCCGTGCCTTCGTCGTCACCCACATCCCCTTCTCCCTGGTGACGTCGCCGGCCGGGAGCTCGCCCTGGTAGACGGCGCAGCCGGGCCGCCGGGCGGGCGTGTGCCCGCGCGGCACCATCAGCTCGACGTCCCAGGCGTCGGGGTGGCGGCCCGGGGGAAGCACGTCCACCCCCCACACGAAAGCGGCGGTGCGGCGGCACACCACCGCGGGCGGGCGGCTCACCCGCGCGTAGAGACCCGCCCTGCTGATCAGGTCCCGCCGCGCGTCGGCGAACAGATACCCGCCGTTCGTGAGCCGGGCCGGCTCCCGCGCGGTGAGCGACCGCCCCCGCCGCCGGCCCGCCCCGCCCCGCTCTCCGCCGGAAAGAACGTTCTCGCCGATCTCCATACCCCGATGCTGCCCCCGCGGCCCCCGTCCCCGGAGCCTCCAGCCCCCGCCTGTGGATAACCCCGCCCTCCCCTCGCCGTGATCATGCAGTTTTAATCACAACCTGTGCGCAAAACCGCATGATCACGGCGAGGGAGAGGCGCGGGTCGCCGCGCTCACGGCGTCACGCGGCCTGGGGTTGGGGGATGGGGGCGGTGGGAGGGGTTAGGCGGGGTAGGTGGCGAGGGGGATGAGGGGGGTGGGGGTGGGCGGGGGGCCGTCGGAGAGGCGGGCGACGGTGGCCTGGAGGAGTCTTGCCTCCTCCAGGTGGGGGAGGGGGTTCTCCACGCCCTCCGCCGGCTCCAGGAGCGCTGTGAACTCGGGGTTTTCGGGGTGGCGGTAGTATCCGAAACGTACGCCTTCGGGGCGGCCGGCGTTCAGCGCGGCGAAGGTCGCGGCGACGGCCTTCTCCACCTCGGGGATGCTCTCGTCGTTCACCCGGAACTGGATGATCATCACGGGCATGCGCGTCTCCTCGCCTCGTGTCGGATGGGTCCTCACCTCTACGACGACACGTACGGGCGGAAGGTGACCGATGGACGAGCGGGATCGGCTGGCCGAGCGGTTCAGCGGGGAGCGCGGGCGGTTGCGGGCGGTGGCCTACCGGATGCTCGGCTCGCTCGACGAGGCCGATGACGCGGTGCAGGAGGCCTGGCTGCGGGCCGATCGGGCCGGCGCCCGCGAGGTGGCCAACGTGGAGGCGTGGCTCACCACGATCGTCGGCCGGATCTGCCTCGACATGCTGCGCGCCCGGGGCCGGCGGCCCGAGTCCCCGGTGGATCTGGCCGAGCTGGACCTGCCCGAGGGGCCCCGGATCGGGTCGGACCCGGAGGCCGAGGCCGAGCTCGCCGACTCCGTGGGGGCCGCGCTCCTGGTCGTCCTCGGGACCCTCGGCCCCGACGAGCGGGTCGCCTACGTCCTCCACGACATGTTCGCGGTCCCCTTCGCCGAGATCGCCGAGATCGTCGGCCGCACCCCGGCCACGGCCAAGAAGCTCGCCAGCCGGGCCCGGGCGCGGCTCCACGGGGCCCCCGCCGTACCCGCTCCCGAGCTGGCCCGCCAGTACCGGGTGGTGGAGGCGTTCCTCGCGGCGTCCCGCGAGGGCGACCTGGACGCCCTCCTGGCGGTCCTCTCGCCCGACGTGGTCCGCCGCCGGGGCCCCGCCCTCCGCGCCGAGCTCCGGGGCGCCGAGGCCGTGGCCCGCGAGACCGTCGGCAACCGCCACCGCGCCCGCTACGCCCACCCCGCCCTCATCGACGGCGCTCCCGGCCTCCTCCTGGCCCCCCACGGCCGCCTCCTCCTGGCCCTCCGCCTGGAGATCACCGGCTCCCGCGTCACCGAGATCGCCGTCATCACCGCGCCCGACGACCTGGCCGCCCTGAACCTGTCCCTCCCACCCCGCTGAACCACCTGACCCTCCGAGGCAGGAGCGGGTGATATCGGCCGCCCCCTGGTGACGTGAGTACGGCGGGTGGGGGAGGCGATGGTGGTCCCAGCGCGGCGGGTACGGCGGGCGGGGGAGGCGCCGCGGTCCCGGTTCGGCTTGTACGGCGGGCCGGGCGCCCGCCGCGGGCCCCGGAGCGCGAGGGGGCCCGCCGTACCCGGGGGCCGGACGGGGGTCAGAAGGCGACGGGGAGTTCCTTGAGGCCGTTGATGAAGTTGGAGCGCAGGCGGCGGGCGGGGCCGGTCTGGCGGATGCCGGGGAGCTTCTCGGCGATGACCTCGAAGAGGACGCGGAGTTCGAGCTTGGCCAGGTGGTTGCCGAGGCAGAAGTGGGCCCCGCCGCCGCCGAAGCCGATCTGGGGGTTGGGGTCGCGGCCGATGTCGAAGGCGCCCGGGTCGCGGAACACCGCCTCGTCCCGGTTGGCGGAGGCGTAGAAGACCACGACCTTGTCGTTCTCGGCGATCTTGACGTCGCGCAGGACCGTGTCACGCGTGGCCGTACGGCGGAAGAGGTTGACCGGGGTGACCCAGCGCACGATCTCGTCGGCGGCGCCGGGCAGCAGGGAACGGTCGGCCAGCAGCCGCTCCCACTGCGCCGGGTGGTCGAAGAACGCGAGCATGCCCCCGGACGCGGCGTTCCTGGTCGTCTCGTTCCCCGCGACGATCAACAGCAGGAAGAACAGGTCGAACTCGTCCCGGGAGAGCACGTCGCCGTTCTCGTCCGGCTGGAGCAGCCGGGTGACCAGGTCGTCGCGGGGCCGGGCGCGGCGCTCGGCGGCGAGGGCGTCGGCGTACGCGTGGATCGCGAGGGCGGCGTCCCTGCCCTGGTCGGGGGTGGGCTGGTACTCGGGGTCGTCGCCGCCGATCAGGCAGTTGGACAGGTCGAAGAGGAGGTCGCGGTCGCTCACCGGGGCGCCGATCAGCTCGCAGATGACGTAGAGCGGGAGCGGCGCGGCGATGTCCCGGACGAAGTCCGCCTCGCCCCGCTCCCGCACCTGGTCCACGAGGTCGTGGCAGATCTCCCGGACGTGCTGTTCGAGCCGGCCGATCGTGCGCGGCGTGAAGCCCCGGTTGACCAGGGCCCGCCTCCGCGTGTGCTCGGGAGGGTCCTGGTTGAGCATCATCAGGCGCTGCATCTCGATCTGCTCGGACGGCAGCTCGGGGAACAGCGCCAGCCGCCGGTGCGACGAGAACAGCTCGGAGTGCCGCGAGACGTGGACGACGTCGTCGTACCTGGTCACGGCCCAGAACGGCGGCCAGCCCCGCTCGGGGTCGCCCTCGTGCCGGTGCACGGGGTCCTCACGGCGCAACCGCGCGAACCACTCGTGCGGGGCGCCGTCGCGGGCGTACACGTCGGGATCGACCAGGTTCACGGCGGTTCCTCGGGAGGTGTCCGGCGTGCTCCCCGCGCCCGGGAGCGCCCGGCCGGGACTGCCGGGCACTTTGAGTAGAACACGTTTCAGCCGGTCGGTCGAGGCGCCGGCGCGAAACTGCGCCCCGATCCCCTCGTGACCGCCGATGGCGTCCGCGCGGCTCAGGTCAGCGAGTAGAACAGGGTCCCGTCGCCGTCCGTACGGCTGGCGCGGCCCCGCCGTTCCAGGAGGCGCAGGTGCGCGGCGGCCTCGGCGGCGGCCAGGCGGCGGAGCACCGGCGGCAGCTCCTCCCACGGCTTGTTCCAGCGCATTCCCCGGGCCGTCTCCCACAGCGTCAGCGGGCGCGCCGCCTCGCCCAGCACGTCCAGCAGCTCGGCCAGCCGCTCCTCGTGGTGGTCGGCGATCTCCCGGGCCCGCGCCGCGGTGCCGTGGAACGTCCACTGGTGCGCGGGCAGCGCCTCCAGCTCGCCCAGCGAGGCGATCCTGGCCAGCGAGGACAGGAACTCGCCCAGCGGGTCGGCGTCGGGGTCGTCGAGCGGGAAGAGCCCGATGTGCGGCGTGATCCCCGGCAGCACGTGGTCGCCGGTGAACAGCCGGTCGGCGTCCTCCAGGTGCAGGCAGATGTGCCCGGGGGAGTGCCCGGGCGTCCAGATCGCCCGCAGCCGCCGCCCCGGGAGGTCCACCAGCTCCCCGTCGGCCAGGTCACGGTCCGGGGCGGCGGGCGGGTCGACCACCTCCCCGAGCACCTCGGCGGTCTCGTCCTCGTCCGCGCCCGCGCGCCGCAGCATCCCGGCCTGGAATCCCCGGTGCGTGCCGTCCGCGACCACCTGCCGGAACAGCCGCACGATGCGCGCGTCCGCCTCGTGCATCGCGATCCACGCGCCGGACGCCTCGCGGACCCGCCCGGCCAGCCCCGCGTGGTCGGGGTGGTGGTGCGTCACCACGACCCCGCGCACGCCGGCCACGTCCATCCCGATCGCGGCGAGACCCGAGGAGAGCGCCGCCCACGCGTCCGGATGCGACCACCCCGCGTCCACCAGGACCGGCCCGCCCGCGCTCTCCAGGGCGTACACCAGGGTGTATCCGAGCGGGTTGCCCGGGATGGGCACCGGGACGCTCCACACCCCGCCGCCCAGGTCCGCCGGGCTCAGCTCGCTGTACGGCCTGCGCCCACCGCCGGCGGCGCGCCGGGGGTTCAGAGCCGCTCCAGGATCGTCGCGGTGGCCAGGGCCCCGCCCGCGCACATCGACACGAGCGCGGTGGAGGAGTCCGACCGCTCCAGCTCGTTCACCGCGGTGGTGATCAGCCGCGCGCCGGTCGCGCCGACCGGGTGCCCGAGGGCGATCGCGCCGCCGTTCACGTTCACCTTGTCCAGGTCGGGTTCGTGCACCGACGCCCAGGAGAGGACGACCGACGCGAACGCCTCGTTCACCTCGTACCTGTCGATGTCACCCATGGTCATCCCGGCCTGCTCCAGCACCCGCGAGGTCGCGTCCACCGGCCCGTCCAGGTGGTAGTACGGCTCCGCGCCGACCAGCGCCTGCGCGACCAGCCGGGCCCGGGGCCGCAGCCCGTGCGCGCGGGCCAGGCTCTCGCGCATCAGCAGCACCGCCGACGCCCCGTCCGAGATCTGCGACGACGTGCCCGCCGTGTGCAGCGCGTCCGGGCCCATCACCGGCTTCAGCGCCGCCAGCCCCTCGACCGTGGTCTCCCGCAGCCCCTGGTCGCGGGTCACCGTACGGCTCTCGCCCGTGGGCGTCCCGTCCTCGCCGAGCACGGGCGCGTCCACCGGGACGATCTCGCGGGCGAAGCGGTCGTCGGCCCACGCCTTGGCCGCGAGCCGCTGCGACCGCGCCCCGAACTCGTCCAGCCGCTCACGGGTCAGCCCGCGCCGCTGGGCGATGCGCTCGGCCGCCTCGAACTGGTTGGGCAGGTCGATCGGCCAGTCGTCCGGCCGGGGCCGCGCGGGCAGCACGTTGCTCCCCAGCGGCACGCGGCTCATCACCTCGACCCCGCAGGCCACGCCCGCGTCGATCACGCCCGCCTCGATCATCGCCGCCACCAGGTGCACCGCCTGCTGCGACGAGCCGCACTGCGCGTCGATCGTGGTGACCCCGGTCCGGTACGGCAGGCCCGCGTAGAGCCAGGCGTACCGTCCCACGTGCCCGCCCTGCTCACCGGCCTGCGAGACGCACCCGGCGAACACCTGGCCGACGAGCCCCGGATCGAAACCGGTTCTCGCGAACACGCCACGCAGCGCCTCCGCCAGCAGCGCCTGCGGCTTCAGCCCCGCCAGCCACCCGTTCCGCTTCCCGAACGGCGTCCGCACCGCCTCAACGATCACCGCCGAACCCACACCCGCCACCCCTTTCCGAATCCCGACTCAGCCGAGACTGTAACCCGTTCTACTTTCCAGCGGAAGGCCGTCCCGCCCGGCCCGGCTCCTCCTCCCGCCTCGTGATCTCGCGACTCCGCGAGGGCGGGGTGTGGTCGCCGTGGCTCGGGGTGGTGCCGGCGGCGGCGCGGGATCGCGAGATCACGGCATGGGCCGGGTGCCGGGGTCAGAAGGCGGCGAGGAGCTTGTCGGCGGCGGTTTCGATGCGGCGCTGGATCTGGTCGAGGGTGCGGCGGCCGCGGAGCATCTCCAGGAGTTCGTGGACCCAGACGCTGGCGAGGCTGGCGACCACGTCGTACTGCTCCTCGGTGGCGTCCTCGGGGGAGAGGCCCGCGGTGCTGACGCGGAGGAGGAGGGTGGCCATCCGGTCGCCGAAGGGGGTCTCGACCTCGGCCATGATGAGGGAGCGGATCAGGGCGTCGGCCAGCTCGGGCTCGCGCATGAGGCCGCGGGTGGCGCGCATGAGGACGTCCACGGCGCGGCCGGCCGGGGTGGCGGCGCGCGGGGGGCGGCGCTCGATGCTGCCCTCCAGCAGGTCGATCTCCTCGCCGACCACCGCCACGACCAGGTCCATCTTCGACGGGAAGTAGCGGTAGAGAGTGCCGAGGGCGACGCCCGCGCGCTCGGCGACCGTGCGCATCTGCATGGCCTCGACCCCGCCCCGTGAGGCGAGCGCCGCGGCGGCCTGGACGATGCGCTTGCGCCGCTGGTGCTGGCTGCGCGACCGCGCGCCGGCAGGGGCGACCGTGGTCGCGTCGGTGTTCACGTGCGGTGCCCCCTCGAGGTCGTGCCCCGCCTCGCCCGGGTCGCGGGCGGCGGGCCCGTATGAGAACGGTATGAGAACACGTTATCTGATCTGCCGCCTTCGCGCCCTGTTACTCACCGGTCACTAACCTGCCTGCGTGTGCACGGCTTCGAGTGGAGCGCCGTTCTAGATCGTCTTCGTCCCGCGTGATCCCTGGACACGGAATAGAATCTGTTCTAGTTTGCGGATCGGGCCGACCCGTACACGAGGAGCCGCGATGACCGCGTCCGGTGGTGAAGCGCAGGTCGGACCCGCCCCCGATCCGGGCACGCTGGCCGGGCTGATCTGGGCGCGGGCCGAGGACGACCGTCCCTGCCTGGCCTTCGAGGACCGTCGCTGGACCTGGCGGGAGTACGTCGCCGAGTGCGGCCGCCGCGCCGCCTGGCTCGACCTGCGGGCGGCGGCCGTACGCCGGGCCGGTCCCGGGCGACGGGCGCTGCACGTCGGGGTGCTCCTCGACAACGTGCCCGAGCTGCTGTTCCTGCTCGGCGGCGCGGCGCTGGCCGGGCACGTGATCGTCGGGCTCAACACCACGCGCACCGCCGCCGAACTGGCCAGGGACGCCGCCGCCACCGACGTGGACGTGCTCGTCGGCGAGCCCGCCCACGCGGTCGCCACCGCCGCCGTCAGCGCGGAGACCGGGATCCCGGCGCTGGACGCGGGAGAGGTGGCCGCCGAGGCCGCCCGGCTCGCGCCCGCGCCGCCGGACCCGGCCGTCGAGCCCGGCACCCTCGTGATGCTGATCTTCACCTCGGGGACGTCGGGGCGCCCCCGGGCGGTCAAGGTCACCCAGCGGAAGATCGTCGTGCCCGGGGCCTCGCTGGCGCGCGTCCTCGCCCCGGACGACGTCGTCTACTGCTCGATGCCGCTCTTCCACTCCGGCGCGATCATGGCCGCGTACGCCCCGGCGGTCGTCAGCGGCGCGAGCGTCGTGCTCCGCCGCAGGTTCTCCGCCTCGGGCCTGATCCCCGACGCGCGCGCGTACGGCTGCACATACCTCCACTACGTCGGCAAGGCCCTGTCGTACGTCCTCGCGACGCCCGAGCGCGACGACGACCGCGACAACCCGCTCAAGATCGCCTTCGGGAACGAGGGGAGCGCCGCCGCCACCCGCCGCTTCGGGGAGCGCTTCGGCTGCCACGTGATCGACGCCTTCGGCTCCAGCGAGACCGCCATCGCGATCCCGCCCGACCCCGCTGGCCCGCCCGGCAGCCTCGGCCGGCTCCCGGAAGGCGTGCGCGTCCTCGACCCGGCCACCGGCCGCGACTGCCCGCCGGCCGAGTACGACGAGCACGGCCGGCTGGCCAACGCGGGCGAGGCGGTCGGCGAGCTGGTGAACACCTCGGGCCTGGGCCTGTTCGACGGGTACTACAACGACCCCGAGGCCGACGCCGAGCGCGTCCGGGACGGCTGGTACTGGAGCGGCGACTACGCCTATGCCGATAAGTCGGGATACGTGTTCTTCGCCGGTCGCGGCACCGACCGCCTCCGCGTGGACGGCGAGAACCTGGCCGCCGCACCCGTCGAGGCCGTGATCCGCGAGTGCCCCGGCGTGGTCGAGGCCGCCGTCTACCCGGTGCCCGACGCCGCGGCCGGGGACCAGGTGATGGCCGCGCTGGTGCTCGCCGGGACCGTGGACCCCGAGGCGTTCCCCGCGGACCTCGCCGCGTTCCTGGCCGCCCGCCCGGACCTCGGGCCCAAGGCCGTACCCCGGTATGTCCGGATCGCCGGGGACCTGCCGCAGACCGCCTCCCACAAGGTGATCAAGCGCGCCCTGGCCGCCGAGGGGTGGACCTGCGCCGACCCGGTCTGGTGGCGGCCCGGCCGCGACCTGGCCTACCGCCGGATGGACGACGACGACCGCGCGGCCATCGCGAGCGAGTTCGCGGCGCACGGCCGGGCACATTTCCTAGAGAGCGGGAGCTGACGTGGATTTCAACCTCGACGAGACCGCGGAGGAGCTCAGGACGCTCGCCGCCGGCCTGCTCGCCAAGGAGGCGGCGACCGACCGCCTGGAGGCCCACGAGCGCGGCGGCGCGCCGTACGACGCCCAGACCTGGACGGCGATGGCGCGGGCCGGGCTGCTCGGCGCGGTGGCCCCCGAGGACGTGGGCGGCGCCGGGCTGGGGCCGGTCGAGATGGCCGTGGTGCTGCGCGAGGTGGGCGCGCACGTCGCCCCGGTGCCCGCGCTGCCGACCCTGGTGGCCGCGCTGGTCATCGGCCGGTACGGCACGGCGGCGCAGCGCGAGCGGCTGGCCGGGCTGGGGACCGGCGAACTGGTGCTGAGCGTGGCCATGCGGGAGCCGGGCGGCGACGGGGTGACGGCGGACGCCGAGCCCGACGGCGACGGCTTCCGGCTGACCGGGCGCAAGGCGTTCGCGTCGTACGCCGAGCAGGCCGAGGCGATCCTCGTGCCGACCCGGCGGGGGGTGTTCCTGGTCGAACCCGGGCGAGTGGACCTGAACCCGCACCCGGCCGCCACCGGCGAGCCCATGTCCGCCTTCGACCTGAACGGCGTGCGCGTGCCCGCCGGGGCCCGCCTGGGCGAGGGCGCGGGGCCGGCGTTGCGGGCCGTCTCCTACGCCGCGATCACCGCCACCGCCTCCGGCGTGCTCGACGGCGCGCTCAGGCTGACCACCGAGTACACCCGGTCCCGGCGGCAGTTCGGGCGGGCGCTGGCCGAGTTCCAGGCCGTGACCATGCAGATCGGCGACGTCTACATCGCCAAGCGCGCGCTCGACGTGGCGATGTGGGCGGGCGCGTGGCGGCTGGCCGAGGGGTACGAGGACGCGGGCGAGGTGCTCGCGATCGCCGCCTACAACGTGTGCGACCCGGCGCTCAAGGCGCTCTACACCTGCCAGCACCTGCACGGCGGCATGGGCCTGGACGTCACCTACCCGCTGCACCGGTACTTCGCCCTCGGCAAGCACTGCGCCCACCTGCTCGGCGGCGCCGAGGCCCAGCTCGACATGATCGGAGCCCTCGCCTGATGTTCATCGACCTGACCGACGAGCAGAAGAAGCTCCGCGCCGAGCTGCGGGAGTACTTCACGACCTGCCTGTCCGACGAGGACCGCAAGAAGATCGCCAAGGACCCGTTCGGCGACCACTACATGGCGCACTGCAGACGCCTCGGCCGCGACGGCATGCTCGGCATCGCCTGGCCCAAGGAGTACGGCGGGCGCGGCTACGGCCCCCTGGAGCAGCAGATCTTCGCCAACGAGATCGCCCGGGCCGAGGTGCCGTACCCGATCATCACGCTCAACACGGTCGGCCCCACGCTCATGCAGTACGGCACGGCGGCGCAGAAGGAGTACTTCCTGCCGCGCATCCTGGCCGGCGAGTGCCACTTCGCGATCGGCTACAGCGAGCCCGACGCGGGCACCGACCTGGCCTCGCTGCGCACCACGGCGGTCCGCGACGGCGACCACTACGTCGTCAACGGCCAGAAGACGTTCACCTCGGGCGCGCACTACGCCGACCACATCTGGCTCGCCGCGCGCACCGACCCGGCGGCCAAGAAGCACAAGGGCATCTCCATGCTCATCGTGAGCACGAAGGACCCGGGCTTCTCCTGGACCCCCATCGTGACCATGGACGGCCGCCACCACACCAACGCGACCTACTACTCCGACGTGCGCGTGCCCGCGGACATGCTGGTCGGCGAGGAGAACAAGGGCTGGGACCTGATCGTCAACCAGCTCAACCACGAGCGGGTCACGCTCGGCCCCGCCGGCAACATCGGCCACACCTACGACCGCTTCGTCCGCTGGGCCGCGGCCAAGCCCGGCCGCGACGGCCGCCCGCTCATCGAGGAGCCGGCCGTACGGCGGGCCATCGGGCGGGTCTACGCCTACCTGCGCGTCAACGAGCTGCTGAACTGGCAGGTCGCGGCCAACATGGACCTGGGCTGGCTGGGCGCCCCCGACGCGTCCGCCACCAAGATCTACGGCTCGGAGCGCATGCAGGACGTCGGCCGCGTGGTCGGCGACGTGCTCGCGCGGTACGGCGACCCGTCCGACCCGGAGACCGCCGAGTTCATCGACCGCCTCGACCACGGGGTGAAGGGCGCGATCGTGCTCACCTTCGGCGGCGGCGTCAACGAGGTGCAACGCGAGCTGATCACCATGCTGGGCCTCCAGCTCCCCCGCCCCCCGCGCTGACCCGCGCGCCGCCCGCCCACGCCGTACGGCGACGCGGGCGGGCCGCCGTACGCCCGGGGCGGCGCGGCCGGAGGGGACCTTGGGGAGGGGCGCGGAGGCGCTTTCGCGAAGGAGAGGGATGACGACGGTTTCGGATGGCGACCTGGAGGCGCTCGCCGAGCGGCTGATCGCCGAGGGCGAGGTGCGCGGCGAGCCGGCCGCCGACCCGGTGAACCTGCCGATGATCCGGCACTGGGTGGACGCGATGGGGGACACCAACCCGATCTACACCGACCCCGTGTTCGCCGCCGCCGGCGTGCACGGGGAGATCGTCGCGCCGCCCGCGATGGCCCAGGTCTGGACGATGCCGGGGCCGCGCGGGGGCAAGACGACGCGCTCCACCGTGGACGACCTGCTGGCGGCGGTGAACGCGGCGGGGTACACCGGCGTGGTGGCGACGAACTGCGAGCAGACCTACCACCGGTACGCCCGCCTCGGCGACCTCCTCACCCCGGCCACCCGGCTCACCTCGATGATCGGGCCCAAGCTGACCGCGCTCGGCCAGGGGTACTTCGTGACCTGGAACGTCACCTGGTACGACGCCGACGGCGAGCCGGTGACCGAGATGCTGTTCCGCGTGCTGAAGTTCCGCCCGCGCACCCGCGGCGAGTCCGGCAACGGCGCGGCCTCCCGCGAGGCCGCCGCGACCGCCGCGCGTGAGGCCGCGTCCCGCCCCGCCGCGCCGGGGGCCACCGCTCAGGCGGAGGGCGGCGGTCCGGCGAAGGGCTCCGCCGGGCCGGGGTCAGGCGGCGGGCGGCGGCCGTACCCGCTGAAGCCCGCGAAGAACCAGGACACGGAGTTCTTCTGGGAGGGCGTGGCGGCCGGTGAGCTGCGGATCCAGCGGTGCGGCGACTGCGGCGCGCTGCGGCACCCGCCCGGGCCGATGTGCCTGGCCTGCCGGTCCACCGCGACCGGATACACCGTGGCGGCCGGGACCGGCGAGGTGTACAGCTACGTCGTGCACCACCACCCGCCGGTGCCCGGGCGCGAGACCCCGTTCGTCGTCGCGGTCGTCGCGCTGCCGGAAGGGGTGCGCGTCGTGGGCAACGTCGTGGACTGCGCGCCGGAGGACGTCGGGATCGGCCTGCCGGTCCGGGTGACGTTCCAGGCGATGGACGACGAACTGACCCTGCCCATGTGGACGCCGCTGGACGAGCCCGCGGGAGGTACCCGGTGACGAGAACGCTGACCGAGGCCGACGCCCCCGCCGGCACCGTGCTCCCCGAGCTGGCGATCGAGCTGACGCCGACGCTGATCATCTCGACCGCGCTGGCGACGCGGGACTTCCAGCCGGTGCACCACGACCCCGAACGCGCCCGCGCGCAGGGGTCCAAGGACATCTTCCTCAACATCCTGACCACGATGGGCCTGGTCGAGCGGTACGTCACGGACTGGGCCGGACCGGAGGCGATCCTGCGCGGGATCAAGGTCAAGCTCGGGGTCCCGGCGTACGCCGGGGACACGCTCGTCTTCAGCGGCCGCGTGGTCGAGGCGGAGGGCGGCGAGGTGACCGTGGAGGTGCGCGGGACCGACAGCCTCGGCGACCACGCCACCGCGACCGTGCGCCTCACCCTCCCGGCAGGGGGGCGGTCATGACCTTCGTCCGTCGTACGGCCGTCGCGGGCGTCGGCGCCACCGACTTCTCCAAGAACTCCGGCCGGTCCGAGCTGCGGCTGGCCGCCGAGGCCGTGTGCGCCGCCCTCGACGACGCCGGGCTCACCCCGGCCGACGTCAACGGCCTCGTGACGTACACCCAGGACACGAACCAGGAGATCTCGGTCGCCCGCGAGGTCGGCGTCGGGGACCTGACGTTCTTCTCCCGCGTGCACTACGGCGGCGGCGCGGCCTGCGGCACGGTCATGCAGGCGGCGATGGCCGTGGCGACCGGCGTGGCCGACGTGGTCGTCTGCTACCGCGCCTTCAACGAGCGCTCCGGCCGCCGCTTCGGCCAGCCCGACGCCCGCCTCGGCGGCGAGCCCAGCTCACAGGGCCTGGAGATGAGTTGGCACGTGCCGTACGGGCTGATGACCCCGGCGGCGTGGGTGGCCATGTTCGCCCGGCGGTACATGCACACCTATGGCGCGACATCGGAGGACTTCGGGCGGGTCGCGGTGGCGATGCGCCGCCACGCCGCCACGAACCCCGCCGCCTGGTTCCACGGCCAGCCGATCACCCTCGACGAGCACCAGTCCTCCCGCTGGATCGTCGAGCCGCTGCACCTGCTCGACTGCTGCCAGGAGAGCGACGGCGCGGTGGCGCTGGTCGTCACGTCCCTGGAGCGGGCCCGCGACCTGCGCAGGTCTCCGGCCGTGATCGCCGCCGCCGCGCAGGGGGCGGGCGCCGGGCAGGCGATGATGACCAGCTACTACCGGGACGACATGAGCGGCCTGCCCGAGATGGGCGTGGTGGCGCGCGGGCTGTGGGCCCAATCGGGCCTGACCCCGGCGGACGTCCAGGCGGCGATCCTCTACGACCACTTCACCCCGTTCGTCCTGTCGCAACTGGAGGAGCTGGGCTTCTGCGGGCGGGGCGAGGCCCGCCACTTCATCGCGGACGGCGGCATCGAGCTCGACGGGCGCCTCCCGGTCAACCCGCACGGGGGCCAGCTCGGCGAGGCCTACATCCACGGCATGAACGGCATCGCCGAGGCGGTCCGCCAGCTCCGCGGCACCTCGGTCAACCAGCTCCAGGACGTCACCAACATCCTGGTCACCGCCGGCACCGGCGTCCCGACGAGCGGCCTCATCCTCACCCGCGACTGACCCCGGCCCACGGTCCCCGCCCGCGGTCCGCACGGCCGGGGGCGGCGGCTAGCTGAGGATGAGCACGATGAGGGCGACGATCACGCCGCACAGCACGAGGCCGATGACCTCCCAGATCCAGTCGTGGTGCTGGTCTCCGGGCCGGCCCGGGTGCGGCCTCGCCGCCGCGCGCCGCCGCCTGCCCCGCACGGGAGCCGCCCGCCGCGACACCCGCACGTGGGCGGGCTCCGCGACGGTCCCGGAAGCGCCGGCCTCCGCGCCGGTCGCCTCGGAGGCGGCGCTCCCGGAGGTGGCGATCTCGGACGCGGCGTCCCCGGGGACGGCGACCTCGGTGGCGGGCTCGGCGGCGGCGGTCGCGGAGGCGACGGTCTCAGAGGTGGGGCCGGTCTCGGCCTCCCCGCCCGCGTCCGGCCGCGTCTCCCCGCCGGGCAGGACGCCCGCGCGCGCGGTCTCACCGGCCGTGTCCCCGTCGCCGCTCCCGGCCTGCCCGCGCTCGCGGGCCGGGCCCTCCGGAGCGGAGCGGCCGGCGGGGGAGGGCGCGGCGGGCACCACGCCGTCGTCCGTGAGCCGTACCCCGGCGTCGCCGTCGTCCGGCTCCGCGAGCGGCAGGATGTACGACGCCTCGTCGATCGGCTGAGCGAGCACGCCGTCAGCCCCGGCGCCGGCCCCTTCGGCCCCAGCGGTCTCCTCGGACGGTGCGGATTCGGTGACCCGGGCGGATTCAGTGGATTCGGTGGATTCGCTGGCCCCGGCGGATGTGGTGGAGACGGCGGATGCGGTGGACACGGCGGATCCGGTGGACACGGTCGCACCGGCGTCGGACCTGGCGTTCGCGGCCTCGGGCCCGGCGGCCCCGGCGGCCCCGGCAGCGGACGCGGTGGCGGGCTCGGACGCGCCCGTGTGGCCGCTCTCCGTCGCGTCCGCACCGGTCGCGGAGGTCTCGCCGTCCGGTGTCGCTCCGAGCCGCGTGTCCGCGGTGCCGTCCGCGCCGGCGGCGTCCGTCTCCGGGCGCGCCTTCGCGTCGTCGCCGGTCGCCTCGTCCGCGTCGCGGGTGCGGTCACCCTCCCCGTGATCTTGCGATTCGGCGCCGGGCTCACCGCCGCCGAGGCGTGAGGCCGAGCCGGCGTCATGCGGAATCGCGAGACCACCGGCGGTGGGCCGGAGGGCGTCGGGCCCCGCCGTACTCGACTCCGCCGCCGTCTCATCCGTGGCGTCCGCCGGGGCGGGGGAGCGTCCGGCGCCGCCCGCCGTGACGTCACCGCCGCCGGTGGCGGCGCGGGCGCCGGGAGCGTCGTCCCGGGACTGCTCTGCGGAGGGCCGCCGCGTCTCGTCCGCCGGGCGCGCGTGTCTGCCGCCCCTGGTCTCCGGGTGGCCGGCGGGTGCGGCGGAGGTGGGCGTGCCGGCGCGGTCCTCCGGCGCGGAGTCCCGCGCGGAGTCCCGCGCGGAGTCCTGCTCGGCGTCCTTCTCGGGGGCCGGCGAGGAGAGCGGGACGGGGGCGGCGAGGACGGGGCCTCGGTACTTCGGGATGGGCTCGGTCATGGCGTCGGCCGCGGGCGGGGTGACGGGGTCTGGGGACGGGGCGAGGTCCAGGCGCTTGGCCGGGAGGGGGGAGCCGGCCGGGCCGGAGACCTCGTTGAGGACCCGCTCGCGCAGGTCGGGCGGAAGGGGCGGGACGGGCAGCACGGCCAGGACCCAGCCGAGGCCGGAGGTGAGGAGGGTGTCGGCCAGCCGGATCGCGGCGTCGTCGGTCTCGGCGGAGATGAGGGCCGTGGTCAGGGCCTGCTCGAAGTGCCTGCGGGCGCGGTCGGCGAGCTGGGCGGCGGTGTCGGCGGCGACGTCGAGCACCTTGGCGAGGTCGGCCGGGGCGAAGCCGTACGCCTCGGACAGGAGGAGGACCTCGCGCTGGTGGGGACGGAGCTCGCGGACGACGCGCTCGACGATCTCGGCGGCCGGGTCGGCGGGGGGCGGCGCGGGCGGCCCTGAGACGGGGGCGTGCTTGTCGATCTCGCGGCGCGCGTGTGTGAAGAGCGCCACACGCCGGTCGGGTAGATCGTCTTGCTTCGTCGCCGCGAGAAACGCGGAAATGATCAAGCTCGCGGCGATCTCGGCGCTTCCCAATTGATCATGGCAAAACGAGTAAAGCTCCCCCGCGTGCCGGTCGAAAAGCTCGCCGACGAGCTCGCGGCGTGGGCGGTTGTGGGTGAGCTTGGAGATCACAAAATGCTCCGCTGGGGGTTCGCCAAGTCATTGGAGGAGCGCCGGGAAACAAGCCAATGATGCCAAATACCGGCGCGTCATCGCATGCTAAGGCGCGCGCGGGAGTGAAATCCTATCCCCGGTTTTTCACCCACCGGGTAACGGGCACGCCGGGCCCCCGCGTAGTCTGGGCGAGGATCATGACAGTCGAGAGGACATCCGCGGCGTGATTACTTTCGAGCAGGTCACCAAGCGGTACGCCGACGGCACGGTGGCGGTCTCGGACCTCAGCCTGGAGGCGCCCACCGGCCGCATCACCGTGTTCGTGGGCCCTTCGGGCTGCGGCAAGACGACCTCGCTCCGCATGATCAACCGGATGATCGACGCCAGCTCCGGCCGCATCCTGATCGACGACCGCGACGTCCGCGGCGTGGACCCGGCGGAGCTGCGGCGCGGCATCGGATACGTCATCCAGCAGGCGGGCCTCTTCCCGCACCGCCGCGTGCTCGACAACATCGCCACCGTCCCCTACCTCCTGGGCTGGGACAAGCGCCGCGCCCGCGACCGCGCCGCCGAGCTGATGGAGCTGGTGGGCCTGGACGCCGGCCTCGCGTCCCGGTACCCCTTCCAGCTCTCCGGCGGCCAGCAGCAGCGCGTCGGCGTGGCCCGCGCGCTCGCCGCCGACCCGCCGATCCTGCTCATGGACGAGCCGTTCAGCGCGGTGGACCCGGTCGTGCGCGCCAGCCTCCAGGACGAGCTGCTCCGCCTCCAGGAGGAGCTGCACAAGACGATCGTGTTCGTCACCCACGACATCGACGAGGCGATCAAGCTCGGCGACTCGATCGCCGTGCTGCGCGTGGGCGGGCGCCTGGCCCAGCTCGCCTCCCCGGCCGAGCTGCTCGCGCGCCCCGCCGACGACTTCGTGGCCGGGTTCCTGGGCCGCGACCGCGGCATCCGCAGCCTGTCGTTCGTGCCCGCCAGGTCGGTACGGCTCCGCCCGGTGACCACCGTGTCGCTGTCCGCCGACGTGGACGAGGCCCGCCGTACGGCCCGCGACGCGGGGGAGGACTGGCTGCTCGCGGTCGGCGACGACGGGACCCCGCGCGGGTGGGTGTCCCCGCTGGACCTGCCGCGCGCCGGCACGCTGGCGGAGACGCCGCTGCTGGCCTTCGGCTCCTACGACCGCGACGCCGACTCGCTGCGCGCGGCCCTCGACGCCGCGCTGCTGTCCCCGACGGGGCACGCGGTCGCGCTGGACGGCGACGGCGCGATCGCGGGCGTGGCCACGCAGCGCGCCCTGTCGGAGGCGCTGGCCGAGGCCGCCGCGCTCACCGCGCCGCCGCCGAGACCCGTCTCGCCCGGCCTCCGCCCGGACGCCTCGGGCGCGCACCGCGACGGCGAGCACGCCGGAGGCGTACGGGAGGCGCCGCCGGGGAGCATGGGGGACGGCCGGGAGGCGTCGCGTGGATGAGCCCCTGGTCCGGTGGGACTGGATCGCGCGCAACGCCGGCACGATCGGCGGGCTGCTGGGCGACCACATGGTCATGTCGCTGGTGCCCGTGGTCGTGGCGCTGCTGGTCGCGGTGCCGCTGGGGCTGCTGTGCTCGCGCTGGCGCTGGCTCTACCAGCCCACGGTCGGGGTCACCAACGTCGTCTACTCGCTGCCGTCGCTGGCGGTGTTCAGCCTGCTCATCCCGATCACCGGCCTCGCCGAGCCGGGCACGGTGATCGTCCCGCTCACGTTCTACTCGCTCGCCGTGCTGCTGCCGTCGGTCGTGGACGGGCTGGCCGCGGTGCCCGAGTCGGTGCGGCAGTCGGCGACCGCGATGGGCTTCGGGCCGCTGCGGCGGCTGGTCCAGGTCGAGCTGCCGATCGCGGTCCCGGTCGTGCTGGCGGGCACGCGCGTCGCGGCGGTCTCCAGCATCAGCCTGGTCAGCATCGGCTCGCTGATCGGCCGCGGCGGGCTGGGCTACCTGTTCATCGACGGCTGGCAGCGCACCTTCCCGACGCCGATCGTGGTGGGCATCGTGCTGACCGTGCTGCTCGCCGTCCTCGCCGACGGGGTGATCATCTTCGCGCAGCGGGTGCTGACCCCCTGGTCGCGGGCGAGGAGCGCGGCGTGACCTGGTTCTGGGAGTTCGTCTCCGACCCGGCCAACTGGTCCGGGCCCTCCGGCATCCCCGCGCGGCTGCTGGAGCACCTGACCTACTCCGGCGTCTCGCTGCTGCTCGCGGCGGCCATCGCGCTGCCCCTCGGGCTGCTGATCGGCCACACCGGCCGCGGCGGGATCGTGGCCCTGGTCGCGGCCAACGCCGCCCGCGCGCTGCCCACCCTGGGCCTGCTCGTGCTGGTCATCCTCCTGATCGGGTACGGCGTCGCGCCCGTCCTGATCCCGCTCGTGGTGCTGGCGATCCCGCCCATCCTGGTGAACACCTACGCCGGGCTGCGCGGGGTGGACGCCGACCTGCGCGACGCCGCCCGGGGCATGGGGCTGCGCGGGCCCCAGGTGCTCTTCCGCGTCTCGATCCCGGTGGCGCTGCCACTGATCCTCCTCGGCCTGCGGCTGGCCGCGATCCAGGTGGTCTCCACCGCGACCGTGGCCGCGTTCGTCGGGCTGGGAGGGCTGGGCCGGTTCATCGTGGACGGCCTGGCCACCAAGCAGTACCCCAGCACGGCCGGGGGCGCCGTGCTCGTCGCCCTGCTGGCGCTCCTCGTACAGGGGATCTTCACCGTCCTGCAGCGCGTGATCGTCTCGCCGGGGGTGAGCGGCCGCGTTCCTGTCGGTAAGGCCGGATAGGGTCGGCTTACCCCCTAGTACGGAAGGGAATGAATGCTCATGAAGCGCGTCCTCCGTGGAGCGGCGCTCCTGATCGCCGCCGCGATGACGCTGTCCGCGTGCGGGGGCCAGTCCGGCAAGGACCCGTTGCAGAAGCCCGCCGACACCGCCAAGGCCGCTCCCGGCAAGGTCGTGGTCGGCTCGGCCAACTTCCCCGAGAACGTCCTTCTCGCCTCGATCTACTCCCAGGCCCTGCAGGCCAAGGGCGTGCAGGTCGAGGAGAAGTTCAACATCGGCACCCGCGAGAACTACTACGACCAGGTGAAGAGCGGCGCCCTCACGGTGCTCCCCGAGTACAACGGGGCCCTGCTCGCCTACATAGACAAGACCGCCACCGCGACCTCCAAGGACGAGGTCAACACCGCGCTCAAGAGCAAGCTCCCGGCCGAGCTGGAGATCCTGGAGTCCTCGGCCGCCGAGGACAAGGACTCGCTGACGGTCACCAAGGCCACGGCGGCCAAGCACAACCTCAAGTCCATCGCGGACCTGGCCAAGGTCTCCAAGGACTTCGTGGTCGGCGGCCCGCCGGAGTTCAAGCAGCGCCGCGAGGCCCAGTTCAAGGACGCCTACGGGTTGACCTTCAAGAGCTGGAAGCCCACCGGCGACGCGACCCCGGACGCCCTCAAGAGCGACGAGATCCAGGCGGGCAACGTCTTCACGACCGACCCCAAGATCATCGCGAACGACCTGGTCTCGCTGGAGGACCCGAAGAACGTCTTCAGCTCGCAGAACATCACGCCGCTGGTCCACAAGGCCGGCGCGAACGACACCCTGCGCACCACGCTGAACGCGGTCTCGGCCAAGCTCGACACCCAGCAGCTCGTGGACATGATGCGCCGCATCGCCATCGACAAGGAGGACCCGCCCGCGGTCGCCAAGGACTGGCTCACCAAGAGCGGCCTCCTGTAGAGACCCGTCGATCGGAAGGGGTACGGCGCACGTCGTACCCCTTCTCTCTTTCCGCGGTGGGAGCCCCGCCCTCGGCCCCGGCGGCCGTACGAGGGGCCCGCGCGGTGCTCCCTCCGGTCAGGAGAGGGCGCGGTAGCGGGAGCGGAGGCGGAGCAGGGGCGGGCGGGTGTCCTCGACGTACGGCACGGCGAGGACGCGGGCGATGAACAGGGTGTGGTCGCCGGCGGTCACCCGCTGGACGGTCTCGCATTCGAGGGCCGCGACCCCGCCCTCGACGATCAGGGCCTCGCTGGCCGCGCCCCGGTGGTGCGGGGTGCCGGCGAGGAGGAGGCGGGCGCCGGGCCGGCCCTTGCTGGCGAAGCGGCTCGCGATCGTCGCCTGGGAGCCGCCGAGCAGGGACACCGCCCAGCGGTCCACGCGGTCCAGCACCTCGCTGACGTACGACGCGGTGGCCAGGCTGACCATGAACAGGGGCGGGTCGAGCGAGATCGAGGTGAGCGCCGTCACCGTGACGCCGAGGTCGTCGCGGCCGTCGCGGACGCACACGACCCCGACCCCGGCGGCGAGCTGCGCCATCGACTCCACGAAGCCGTCCGGCGGCCCGCCGCCCGTGCCTCCGGGGGAGACCGACGCCGGGCCCGGGACCGGCTCATCGCCCGCCGTGCCGTTCATGTGGTCCATCGTCAGCGGATCGTCCACCAGCCGGGGAGCACCAGGGGACCGTAGGACGGCAGGCCCAGGCGGGTGGCCACGGCGGCGAGCGGGCCCCACGCCTCGATGCGCAGGCTCGCGGCGGCGGCCGTGCGGTCCTCGCTGGACTCGGCCGGGCGCAGCCGGTCGAGCGGGTGCATGCGCGGATATGTCCGGACCGGGGCGTCGGCGGGCAGGTCGGCCCGCTTGCGCGCGAGGTTCAGCGCGTCCTCCAGGCCGCCCAGCTCGTCGACCAGCCCGTTCGCGCGGGCGTCGGCGCCGGTCCAGACCCGGCCGCGGGCCAGCTCGCCGGCGCGCTCGGCGGTCATGCCGCGCCCGGCGGCGACCTTGCCCACGAAGTCGGCGTAGACCCGGTCGAGCCAGCCGTTCAGGCGGTCCCACTGGGCGTCGGAGAACTCGCGCGAGGTGGAGAACATCCCGGCGTTCGCGCCCAGGTCCACGGTGTCGGTGGTCACCCCGAGGCGTTCGAGCAGGTCCTTGATGACCGGCTTGCCGCCGAAGACCCCGATGGAGCCGGTGAGCGTGCCCGGCTGCGCGACGATGACGTCCGCGCCGGCGGACACGAAGTAGCCGCCGGAGGCCGCCAGGTCGCCCATCGACACGATCACCGGCTTGCCCGCCCGGCGCGCGAGGGTGACCTCGCGCCAGATGGTGTCGGAGGCGACGTAGGAGCCGCCTGGGCTGTCCACGCGGAAGACGATCGCCTTGACGCGCTCGTCGCGCCGCGCCGCCCGCAGGGCCGCCGAGATCGTGTCGGAGCCCATCGCGCCGGGCCCGCCGAGCGGGCTGCGCCCGCTGCGGCCGAGCCGGATCACGCCCGTGCCGTGGACCAGCGCGACGACCTTCTCCTTCGGGTGCGGCAGCTTGCGGCCCAGTCCGTGCAGCTTGGCGTAGCGCGACACGTAGAGCAGGCGGCTGTCGTGCCCCGCCGCCGAGCGGACCTCGTCGTAGACCTCGTCGCGGTAGGCCAGCCGGTCCACCAGCCCGGCGTCCTTGGCCTCCTCGGCCAGCAGCGGCCCCTGGTCGATCAGCTCGCGCACCCGCTCCCGGGTGAGCCCGCGCCCCTCGGAGACGGCCTCCACGACCTGCTCGATCACGGACTCGGCCAGGCGCGTCACCGACTCGCGGTGCGCGTCGGTCATGTGGTTCCGGGTGTAGGTGTTGGCGGCGGTCTTGTACTCGTGGCGCTGCCCGAGCTGCACCCGCACGCCCGCCTTGGCCAGCGCGTCGTGGAAGAACTTCTCCTCGACCGCGACGCCGGTCAGCCCCACGTCGCCGGACTGCTGGAGGTAGACGCGGTCGAAGGCGCTCGCCAGGTAGTAGGGGATCGTGCCGGGCCCGAACTCCCCGAACGACTCGGAGAACGCCACGGTCAGCTTGCCCGCGTCGCGCAGGGCGCGCACGGCGGCGCGCAGCTCCTGCACGCTCGCCAGCCCGACCCGCGGGCCGCCGATCTTGACGATCAGCGCCTTCACCCGCTCGTCGGACCGGGCCCTGCGCAGGGCGTCCAGCACGTCGGTCAGCCGGGGCTTGCGCATGCTGAGCAGCGCGCTCAGCGGATCGGCCGGCGGCCCCTCGATCAGCCCCTCGGTCAGGTCCAGCTCCAGGACCAGCGGACTCGCGCGCCGCAGTCCCAGCTCCTTGATCACCTTCACCGCGTCCATGAGATCAGCCTATTCTCCGCATCGCCCGCCCCGCCGACCCATACGGCATCCCCTTCCGAACCCGCCCCCAACACCCGACTTCCACCCCCCGCTCCCGCGCTCCGGAGCAGGGCCCCGGTACGCCGGTCCTCGGTACGCCGCGAGGCGGGGCTCCGGGAGGCGGGGCTCCGGGAGGCGGGGCTCCGGGAGGCGGGGCTCAGGGTGGCGGGCTTCGGAAGCGCGGGGTGCGGGGCGCGGGCCAGGGGCTGGGGGAGCGGGCCCCGCCGTACGAGGGTTCGGGGTACGGCGGGGCGGGGTTCAGCGGAGGGTGCCGTTGGTCATGCCCGCCGGCTCCTCGGGGAGGGTGATGAGGCCCAGCTCGGCGGGCGAGGCCATCAGCGGGTGGGCGGGGACCACCCGGACCGAGTAGCCGAAGGAGCCGGTCCGGTCCAGCGGGACGGTGCCCGAGTAGTGGGCCCGGGCGTCGTCGCCGGCGGATTCGAGCTTCAGCGCCGAGTAGCTGGGGTCGATCAGCTCGTCCTGCGCGCTGACGCGGCCGAAGACCGCCTCCACGGCCACGTCGTCCGGCGAGAGGTCGCCCAGGTTCACGGTCGCCTCCATGAGGAGGGAGGAGCCGAGCTGGGGGGTCTCGCCGAGGCCGCTCGTCTCCACGTGCTCCACGCGGACGCCCGGCCAGGCGCGGCTGACGCGGAGCTTCCAGGCGGCGAAGGCGCGGGCGGGCTCGAACGCGTCCGCGCTGAGCGCCCGGGCCGAGGCCGCCGCCGGGGCGTACAGGTCCACGACGTAGTCGCGGAGCATGCGCCCGGCCAGCACCTTGGGGCCGAGGGAGCGCAGGGTGTGCTTGACCATCTCCAGCCAGCGGCGCGGCGGGCCGTCGCCGTCCCGGTCGTAGAAGCGGTCGGACACCTCGCGCTCGATCAGGTCGTAGAGGGCGGCCGCCTCCAGCTCGTCGCGGCGCTCGGGGTCGGTGACGCCGTCGGCGGTGGGGATCGCCCAGCCGTTGTTGCCGTCGTACCACTCGTCCCACCACCCGTCCCGGATGGACAGGTTGAGGCCGCCGTTGAGCGCGGCCTTCATGCCGGAGGTGCCGCACGCCTCCAGGGGCCGCAGCGGGTTGTTCATCCACACGTCGCAGCCCTGCACGAGGAGCTGGCCCAGGGCCATGTCGTAGTCGGGCAGGAAGACGATGCGGTGCCGCACGGCCGGGTCGTCGGCGAACTTGACGATCTGCTGGATGAGCTTCTTGCCGCCCTCGTCGGCCGGGTGGGCCTTGCCCGCGATCACGATCTGCACCGGCTTGGCCTCGTCGAGCAGCAGCTCGCGCAGCCGCTCGGGGTCGCGCAGCATCAGCGTGAGCCGCTTGTACGACGGGACGCGGCGGGCGAAGCCGATGGTGAGCACTCCCGGGTCGAGGACCTGGTCGATCCAGCCCAGCTCGGTCGGGGAGGCGCCGCGCGCCCGCCAGGAGGCGCGGAGCCGGTCGCGGGCGGCGAGCACGAGGCGTTCGCGCAGCCGGCCGCGGATCTCCCAGATGTCGGAGTCGGACAGCCGGTCCACGGCGTCCCAGCCCTGGCCGCGCGACACCACCGACGGCAGCTCGCGCCCGGCCAGCTCCATCACCTCGCGGCCGACCCAGGTGGGCGCGTGGACGCCGTTCGTGATGAAGCCGATCGGCACCTCGTGGACGTCGAAGCCCGGCCAGAGCCCGGCGAACATCTCGCGGCTGACCTCGCCGTGCAGCTCGGACACGCCGTTGACGCGCTGGGCCAGGCGCATGCCCATGACCGCCATGTTGAAGACGTCGCGGTCGCCCTCCTCGGCGGGCTCCGCGCCCAGCTCCAGGATGCGGTCCACCGGCACGGTCGGCCAGGAGTTGTCCCCGCCGAAGTGCTTCTCCACCAGGTCGCGCGGGAAGCGGTCGATGCCGGCGGGCACGGGCGTGTGGGTGGTGAAGACCGTCCCCGCGCGCACGGCCTCCAGGGCCTCGTCGAACGTCATGCGCGACTCGGTGAGCTCGCGGATGCGCTCCAGGCCGAGGAACCCGGCGTGGCCCTCGTTGGTGTGGAACACCTCGGGCTCGGCGTGCCCGGTGATCCGGCAGTAGGTGCGGATGGCCCGCACGCCGCCGATGCCGAGCAGCATCTCCTGGAGGAGCCGGTGGTGGGTGCCCCCGCCGTACAGCCGGTCGGTGACGTCGCGCGCGGCGGCGTCGTTGTCGGCCACGGCCGAGTCGAGCAGCAGCAGCGGCACGCGGCCGACCTGCGCGACCCAGATCTGGGCGGTGAGGGTACGGCCCTCGGGCAGGCTGATGCGGACGCGCGCGGCGGAGCCGTCCTCCTCGCGGAGCTGCGTCAGCGGCAGGCCGCCGGGGTCGAGGGAGGGGTAGTGCTCGAGCTGCCAGCCCTCGGGCGAGAGCGACTGGGTGAAGTAGCCGTGCCGGTAGAGCAGGCCCACGGCCAGGATCGGCACCCCCAGGTCGCTGGCGGCCTTGAGGTGGTCGCCGGCCAGGATGCCCAGGCCCCCGGAGTACTGCGGGAGGGCCGAGGTGATGCCGTATTCGGGAGAGAAGTAGGCGATGGCGCGGGGGCCGTCGTCCAGCGTCTGGTACCAGCGTGGGGCGCTCATGTAGTCGCGGAGGTCGTCGGCGGCGTCGGCGAGTCTGCGCAGGAAGCGGCGGTCCCGCGAGAGCTCCTCCAGCCTCGCGGGTTCGACCGCGCCGAGCAGCGCGACCGGGTCGTGGCCGACCCGGGCCCAGACCTCGGGATCGACCTCCTCGAACAGGTCCAGCGTCTCGGGGTGCCAGGACCACCTCAGGTTGAGCACGAGCTCGCTGAGCGGGGCGAGCGGTTCGGGCAGGACTGTGCGGACCGTGAACCGTCGGATAGCTCTCACGTTTCCCGACCTTAGTTAGTCCCCCGCGTCACGGGCGACCGAAACACGGTTCAGGCCAGGGGCACGGGGGTCCGGAAATCCTTGGAATTCGCCGCGAAAAGGGCATGCTGAAATCGCCCGGCGGCCAGACGTTCGAACGCGCCCGCCGAAGCGATCGGAGGGCGCGTTCCCCGGAAAACGACGATCAATCCTGCGCGGTGCTCAGAATGACCTGCTTCTCCTCGTACAGGAAGCAGTCACACTGCCCGCAGCCCGGCGTGATCATGACTAGGATCCTCTCGCACAGGTAGTCCTTACATACAGAGCGTAAGAGAGTCTGGGCGGACCGTGAAGGGGACACTTAGGCTACTTCTCCTGGTTTCGCCGGTTGCCCCGGTTCCTCCCGCTCGTCCCGCCCGGCGCGTCGCGTGTGAGATGCCGTCTTTGCGGTAAGCAGATGAGGAGAGACGATTGGGCGTCCTCCGGGAGGTCCGGTCCCGACGAGACGTGTGCCCCGAAGATCAACACCTGCCCGTACCCGCGGCGGCGTGCCCGCGCCGCCATTACCGTGAGTAGCGATGATCGGACGTATACCAATCCTCGACATCCAGCCTGTCGTCGACTGCGGCCGGTGGCCCGCCAAGTCGGCCGCCGGCGAGACCTTCCAGATCAGCGCCACAGTCTTCCGCGAGGGTCATGACGCGGTGGCGGCCGGCGTGGTCCTCACGTCCCCCGAGGGGGGACGGGGACGCCTGACGTTCATGCGCGAGGTCGCCGAGGGCACCGACCGCTGGGCGGCCGAAGTCACCCTGCGTGACGAGGGCACCTGGCGCTTCCACGTGGAGGCCTGGGGCGACCCGATCGCCACCTGGCTGCACGACGCCGGGATCAAGATCCCCAGGGGCATGGACGTGGACCTCATGTGCGAGGAGGGCGCCCTGCTCTTCGAACGCGCGGCCAAGGCCGTGCGCGCGGCGGACTGCCCGGCGGACCCCGAGAGCGCCGCGGAGCCCCGCGCGGCGGCGAGCGCCGGGGCGCGGGCGGGCACCCGGGAGTGCGGTCACCGCGCCGCGCTGCTGGAGGTCGCCGCCCGCCTGCGCGACGACGACCTGGACCCGCGCGCCCGGCTGGCCTACGCCCAGTCGGCCGAGACCGCCTCGCTGCTGGCCGCCCACCCGCTGCGCGACCTGGTCACCAAGTCCGCGAAGTTCCCCGTGCTGGTCGAGCGCCGCCGCGCGCTCTACGGCTCGTGGTACGAGTTCTTCCCCCGGTCGGAGGGCGCGATCGTCGAGGAGGACGCGCCGCCCAGGTCCGGGACCTTCCGCACGGCCGCGCACCGGCTGCCGGCGGTCGCGCGGATGGGGTTCGACGTCGTCTACCTGCCGCCCATCCACCCGATCGGCACGACCAACCGCAAGGGGCGCAACAACACGCTGCACGCCGAGCCGTACGACCCGGGGTCGCCCTGGGCGATCGGGTCGCGGGACGGCGGGCACGACGCGATCCACCCGGACCTGGGCACGATCGAGGACTTCGACGCGTTCGTGGGCCGCGCGCGGGAACTGGGCCTGGAGGTGGCGCTGGACCTGGCGCTGCAGTGCTCCCCGGACCACCCGTGGGTCAAGGAGCACCCCGAGTGGTTCACCGAGCGGGCGGACGGCTCGATCGCCTACGCCGAGAACCCGCCGAAGAAGTACCAGGACATCTACCCGGTGAACTTCGACCGGGACCCCGAGGGCATCTACGCCGAGGTCCTGCGGGTCGTGCGGCACTGGATGGACCACGGCGTGCGGATCTTCCGCGTGGACAACCCGCACACCAAGCCGGTGGCCTTCTGGGAGCGGCTGATCGGCGAGATCCGGACCACCGACCCGGACGCGATCTTCCTGGCCGAGGCGTTCACCCGCCCGGCGATGATGCACACGCTGGCCAAGATCGGTTTCCAGCAGTCCTACACCTACTTCACCTGGCGGAACTCCCGGCAGGAGCTGGAGGAGTACCTCGGCGAGCTGGCGCACGGCACCGCGCATTTCATGCGGCCGAACCTGTTCGTCAACACGCCCGACATCCTGCACGAGTATCTTCAGCACGGCGGCGCCCCGGCCTTCAAGATCAGGGCCGTCCTCGCCGCCACCATGTCCCCCACCTGGGGCGTCTACGCGGGCTATGAACTGTGTGAGAACGTCCCGGTTCGCCCCGGCAGCGAGGAGTACCTCGACAGCGAGAAGTATCAGTACAAACCCCGGGACTGGGTGGCGGCCGAACGCGAGGGCCGCAGTCTCGCCCCCTTCATCACCCACCTCAATCTTTTCCGCAGGGCCCACCCCGCCCTCCAGGAACTGCGTAACCTACGTTTCCACGGCTCCGACCAGCCGGAGATCATCTGTTACTCCAAACGGCTGCCGGGCGCCTACGACGCCGCGACCCGGCGGCGGGCCCCCGGGGACGTGGTCCTGGTGGTCGTGAACCTGGACCCGCACAACGTCCGCGAGGCGACAGTGTCGCTGGACATGCCGGCCCTGGGGCTCGACTGGCACTCGGAGTTCGTCGTGGACGACGAGATGTCGGGGGAGTCCTACCGCTGGCGTCAGTCGAATTACGTGCGCCTGGACCCGAGGGCCCATCCCGCCCACGTGTTCACCGTTCGAGCGCCCTTCTCGAACCATCGTTGACCTCGGACAGCGAGCCTCTGAGCGAGCTGAGAAGCCCACTCACCCAGCGGAGCGAGACGCAGTGGCGAATCCGACAGTGCCCGACTCTGGACCGGTCCCGGACACCTTCGACGAGGAGCAGCCCCGAGACCCGTACTGGTACAAGCGCGCCGTCTTCTACGAGGTCCTGATCCGCGGGTTCTACGACTCCAGCGGAGACGGGACCGGGGACATCCGCGGCCTGATCCAGAAGCTCGACTACCTGAAGTGGCTCGGGGTGGACTGCCTCTGGCTGCTGCCCATCTACGAGTCCCCGCTGCGCGACGGCGGCTACGACATCTCGGACTACCTGAAGATCCTTCCGGAGTTCGGGGACCTCGGCGACTTCGTGAAACTGGTCGAGGAGGCCCACAAGCGCGGCATGCGGGTCATCGCGGACCTGGTCATGAACCACACCAGCGACCAGCACCCGTGGTTCCAGGCCTCGCGCCACGACCCGACGGGCCCGTACGGCGACTTCTACGTCTGGTCGGACACCGACGAGCCGTACAAGGACGCCCGGATCATCTTCGTGGACACGGAGACGTCGAACTGGACGCACGATCCGGTGCGCGGGCAGTACTACTGGCACCGGTTCTTCTCCCACCAGCCCGACCTGAACTACGACAATCCAGCCGTTCAGGACGCGATGCTGGAGGTCCTGCGGTTCTGGCTGGACCTGGGCATCGACGGGTTCCGCATGGACGCCATCCCGTACCTGTACGAACGGGAGGGCACCAACTGCGAGAACCTCAAGGAGACGCACGAGTACCTCCGCCGGGTCCGGGCCGAGGTGGACCGGCTCTACCCCGACCGGGTGCTGCTGGCCGAGGCCAACCAGTGGCCGGCGGACGTCGTGGAGTACTTCGGCGACCCGGTGACCGGCGGGAACGAGTGCCACATGGCGTTCCACTTCCCGCTCATGCCGCGCATCTTCATGGCCGTGCGGCGGGAGCAGCGGTACCCCATCTCCGAGATCCTCGCCCAGACCCCGAAGATCCCCGAGCACTGCCAGTGGGGCATCTTCCTGCGCAACCACGACGAGCTGACCCTGGAGATGGTCACCGACGAGGAGCGCGACTACATGTACGCGGAGTACGCCAAGGACCCGCGCATGCGCGCCAACGTCGGCATCCGGCGGCGGCTGGCGCCGCTCCTGGACAACGACCGCGATCAGATCGAGCTGTTCACCGCGCTGCTGCTGTCGCTCCCGGGCTCGCCGGTGCTCTACTACGGCGACGAGATCGGGATGGGCGACAACATCTGGCTGGGGGACCGGGACGGCGTGCGCACGCCGATGCAGTGGACCCCGGACCGCAACGCCGGGTTCTCCGACTGCGACCCCGGCCGCCTCTACCTGCCGGTGATCATGGATCCGATCTACGGGTACCAGGCGATCAACGTCGAGGCGCAGCAGAAGCACTCGGGATCGCTGCTGCACTTCACCCGGAAGATGATCCAGATCCGCAAGCGCCACCCGGTCTTCGGGCTGGGCGACTTCACGGAGCTGACCTGCTCCAACCCGAGCATTCTGGCCTACGTCCGGGAGATGGACGGCGACCGCGTGCTCTGCGTGAACAACCTCTCGCGGTTCCCGCAGCCCGTCGAACTCGATCTGCGGCGGTTTGAGGGGGTGACACCGGTGGAATGCATGGGCGGAGTTCAGTTCCCGGCAATTGGTGAATTGCCGTATCTGCTCACTTTGCCGGGGCATGGCTTCTACTGGTTCACCCTGCCGCAGACCAAGCACAGTGCAGAGGAGACGTGACGACTTCCCTTCAAGCGCTCCTGGCCGGATGGATCTCGGGACAACGGTGGTTCGCGGGCAAGGGACGCGCGATCGACGAACTCACCGTCATCTCCGACATCGAGCTCACCGACGATGACCCGGGGATGCGGCACCTCGTGCTGGCCGTACGCCAGGGCGAGAACGTCGACCACTACCAGCTCCTGGTGGGGCTGCGCGCGGAACTGCCGGATCGGCTGCGCCACGTGGAGATCGGGCCGGTGGAGTTCGCCGGCCGGACCGCCGTGGCGTACGACGGGCTGCACGACACGGCGCTCACGCGGCTGCTGCTGCGGGCCATGTCCGGTGGCGAGGACTTCGGCGGCCTGCGGTTCCGGGGCGACGCCGGGCTCCGGACCGACCTGCGCAGCCTGGTGGTCACCGCCGAGCAGTCCAACACCTCGCTGGTGTTCGGGGACATCTACATACTTAAGCTGTTCCGCCGCCTCAACGCGGGGCTGAACCCCGAGCTGGAGATCGTCTCGGCGCTGGCGGAGCGGGGCTCGCCGCACGTCGCCAGGCCGTACGGCCACATCGAGCTGGAGGGGACGACCTGCGCGATCCTGCAGGAGTTCCTGGCGGGGGCCAGCGACGGATGGTCGCTGGCCACCACCAGCGTGCGCGACTTCTACGCCTCCCCCGAGGGGCTGGGGGCGGCGGACGTGGGCGGCGACTTCGCGGCCGAGGCCGAGCGGCTGGGCGCGGCGACCGCCGAGGTGCACCAGGAGCTCGCGGCCGCGTTCCCCACCGGGGAGCTCGACCGCGACGACCTGGTGCTGCTGGCCACCGGCATGCACAAGCGCCTGGAGCACGCGCTCTCGGAGGTCGCGGAGATGGCTCCGTACGCCGAGGGGATCATGCGGGTGTTCGACGCGCTCGCGATGCTCGGGCGCGCCGAGACGGTGCAGCGGGTGCACGGCGACTACCACCTCGGGCAGGTCATGCGCACCACCGACCGGTGGGTCGTGCTCGACTTCGAGGGCGAGCCGGGGCAGCCCCTGGCCGAGCGGCGCGCGCTGTCCTCGCCGCTGCGCGACGTGGCGGGCATGCTGCGCTCGTTCGAGTACGCCGCCCGGCACCTGCTCGTCCCCGAGGCGGGCGCGGCCGAGCCGGCGGCGGGCTCGGACCAGGCGCTGGAGGAGGCCCGCGCCGCCGAGTGGGCGGCGCACAACCGGGCGGCCTTCATGAACGGGTACGCCACGGGCGGCACCGACCCGCGCGACCACGCGGTCCTGCTGCGCGCGCTGGAACTGGACAAGGCGGTCTACGAGGTGCTCTACGAGGCGCGCAACCGGCCCTCCTGGCTGCGCATCCCGCTGGGCTCCCTGGAGGAATACCGCCAGCCGTGATCAGTCCGCATGTAACGGCACTTATCGGAGAGGGTAAGAACGTCGGACTCTGCGGCAGGGAGGATCCGTTCGACCGTGAACGCCGGTGTGAACACTGAGGAGATCGACCGCCTAGTCGGCGGCGCCCACCACGACCCCCACTCGATCCTCGGCGCCCACCCGGGCCCCGGCGGGATCGTCGTCCGCGCGCTGCGCCCCCTGGCCACCTCCGTCGAGGTGATCGTCGGCGAGCACGCGTATCCCATGAAGCACGTGCACAACGGCGTGTTCGAGGCCACGGTCCCCGGCGAGAAGGTGCCGGACTACCGGCTGCGCGTGACCTACGAGGGCGCGGAGCCCCACGAGACCGACGACCCCTACCGGCACTGGCCGACCCTGGGCGAGGTGGACCTGCACCTGATCGGGGAGGGCCGCCACGAGGAGCTGTGGAAGGTGCTCGGCGCGCACGCGCACGAGGGCGGCACGGCCTTCGCGGTGTGGGCCCCCAACGCGCGCGGCGTGCGGGTCGTGGGCGACTTCAACCACTGGGACGGGACCGGGTTCCCGATGCGCTCGCTCGGCTCCAGCGGCGTGTGGGAGCTGTACGTCCCCGGCGTCGGGGACGGCGCGCGGTACAAGTTCCAGATCCTCGGGCCCGACGGCACGTGGCGGACCAAGGCCGACCCGATGGCGCAGGCCACCGAGCACCCCCCGGCGACCGCGTCGGTGGTCTTCACCTCGTCGTACGCCTGGGGCGACGGCGCGTGGATGGACCGGCGCGCGAGCCGTACCCCGATCAGCGAGCCGATGAGCGTCTACGAGGTGCACCTGGGGTCGTGGCGGCCGGGGCTGTCCTACCTGGAACTGGCGGACCAGCTCGTGGAGTACGTCCGCGACATGGGCTTCACGCACGTGGAGCTGCTGCCGGTGGCCGAGCACCCGTTCGGCGGATCGTGGGGGTACCAGGTCACGTCGTACTACGCGCCGACGTCGCGCTTCGGGAACCCCGACGAGTTCCGGCACCTGGTGGACCGCCTGCACCAGGCGGGCGTGGGGGTGCTGCTGGACTGGGTGCCCGCGCACTTCCCGATGGACGACTGGGCGCTGGCGCGGTTCGACGGGACGCCGCTGTACGAGCACGCGGACCCGGCGCGGGGCGAGCACCCGGACTGGGGCACGTTCGTCTTCGACTACGGGCGGCGCGAGGTGCGCAACTTCCTGGTCGCGAACGCGGTGTTCTGGCTGGAGGAGTTCCACATCGACGGGCTGCGCGTGGACGCCGTGGCCTCGATGCTCTACCTGGACTACTCGCGCCGCGAGGGGGAGTGGACCCCCAACGTGTACGGCGGGCGCGAGAACCTGGACGCGGTGTCGTTCCTGCAGGAGATGAACTCGGTCTGCTACCGGCGCGCGCCGGGGATCATCACGGTGGCGGAGGAGTCCACCGCCTGGCCCGGGGTGACGCGGCCGGTCCACCTGGGCGGGCTCGGGTTCGGGTTCAAGTGGAACATGGGCTGGATGCACGACACCCTGTCGTACCTCCGGCACGAGCCGATCTTCCGCCAGTACCACCACCACGAGCTGACGTTCTCGCTGCTCTACGCCTTCTCCGAGAACTACGTGCTGCCGCTGTCGCACGACGAGGTGGTGCACGGCAAGGGGTCGCTGCTGGGCAAGATGCCCGGCGACGAGTGGCAGCGGTTCGCCCAGCTCCGGGCGCTGTACGCGTTCATGTGGGCGCATCCGGGCAAGCAGCTCCTGTTCATGGGCTCGGAGTTCGGGCAGGGCAACGAGTGGTCCGAGGAGCGCGGGCTCGACTGGTGGGTGCTGGACTTCGACTACCACCAGGGCGTGCGGCGGCTCGTGCGCGACCTCAACCGGCTGTACGGCGAGACGCCCAGCCTCTACGAGGTGGACAACCGCCCCGAGGGGTTCCGCTGGATCGACGCCGACGACGCCCGGGGCAACGTGATCTCCTTCCTCCGGCTGGACGCGGCCGGGAACCCGCTGGCCTGCGTGGTGAACCTCGCCGGCGGGCCGCACGAGGGGTACCGGCTGGGGCTGCCGCTGCCGGGGGTCTGGCGCGAGGTGCTCAACACCGACGCCTACGACTACGGCGGCAGCGGCGTGGGCAACCTGGGCGCGGTCGAGGCGGTCGAGGAGGAGTGCCACGGCCTGCCGTACTCCGTGACGATGCGGGTGCCGCCGCTGGGCGCGGTCTGGCTCCGCCCGGAGCCGGGCGCCGCCGCCGGGACCCCGGGCGCGGCCGTCGAGGCCGAGCCGATCGCCCAGGTCCCGCCGCCGGTCGTCCCGGTCCCGCCACCGGTTCCCCCTTCCGGGTGAGCCGGTCCCTGCCCGTGGGGGAGGCCCGCGGGCAGGGGGTCCCGGGACGATGACGGGGTGAACGAGGCGACTGACACGAGTGCGGGACGGACGCGGCGCTGGCCCGGGTACGGCGCGGCGGCCTGGGGCTTCCTCTTCGCCGCCCCCAGCGTCTACTGGGCCTTGGGCGGCACGTCCGGGATCACCTCCACGATCTCGCCGGCCCTGGTGGACCTGGCCGAACGGCGCGTGCCCTGGTTCGTGGCGACCCTGTGGGTCACGGCGGCGCTCAAGGTCGCGGGCGGCCTGCTGGGGCTGGCCCTGCTCCGCCGCTGGGGCCGCCTGGCCAGTCTCCTGCTGGAACTGGCCTCCTGGGGCGCGGCCGTCCTCCTGGCCTGGCACGGACTGCAGTTCATCGGGCAGGGCGCGCTGATCGCGGCGGGCGTGAGCGAGGTGCCGCCGGAGATCGACTCCGTCGTCCGCTGGTACACCTTCCTCTGGGGCCCCTGGTTCATCCTCGGCGGCGTCCTCCTGGCCCTCGCCGCACGGGCCCACCGCCCCCTGCTCCCCGACCCGCGGGCCGCGCGCCACGCCGCCCTCCTGGGCGCCCTGGGGGCGGCCGTCGTCTCCGCCTCCATGCTCGTCCTCGGCATCGGCTGACCTCGCCGGTGTGATCGGTCGATCCCGCGACACGGGGGCGTCGCCCGCGGCGCGGGATCGGCCGTCGCGGGGACGGAGCCGAATGGCCGGCGCCCCCGCGGGAAGGCGGGGCGGAAATGTCGGTGGCGGGTGGCAGAGTGGCGCGCGGTGGGGTCGCGAGGCCCTGGCGGGGGACCTCACGGCGACACGGCCACGGCACGGCGACGAGACGGCCACGGCACGGCCACGATGAGGAGGCCCTTATGGGTGAGGTGACGTCGCGGGACGGCACGCGGATCGTCTACGACAGGGCCGGGGACGGGCCGCCGCTGATCCTGGTGAGCGGGGCGCTGTGCGACCGGCACTACCAGACGCCGCTGGCCGAGCGGCTGGCCGCCGACTTCACGGTCTACAACCACGACCGCCGGGGGCGCGGCGAGAGCACCGCCCCCGCGCCGGTCTCCCGGGAGGCCGAGGTCGAGGACATCGCGGCGCTGGTCCGGGAGGCCGGCGGCACGGCCTTCGTCTACGGGATCTCCTCCGGCGGCGGGCTGGCCCTGGAGGCGGCCGCCGCCGGCGTCGGGGTGGCCAAGGTCGCGGCCTACGAGCCGCCCTACAACCCCGACGACGCCGCGATGGTCCGCGACACGCTCGCCTACCACGCCGAGCTGACGCGGATCCTGGCCGAGGGGCGCGACTGGGACGCCGTCGCCCTGTTCATGAAGGGCGTGGGCATGCCGGACCACGCCATCGAGGGCATGCGCTCCCCGGCCATGGAGCGGATGGGCCCGGCGCTCGCGCACGACTCGGCGGTCATGGGCGACGCCGAGGGCGGGCGGGTCCCGGCCGGCCGGTTCGCCGTGATCGGCGTGCCGGCCCTGGTGCTGACCGGGAGCGAGACCTATCCGTTCATGCACGCGGCGGCCCGTGAGATCGCCGAGGCCGTCAAGGGCGCCGAGCACCGCGTCCTGGAGGGCCAGACCCACCAGGTGGACTTCGACGTCCTGGCCCCGGTCCTGCGCGACTTCTTCCGCGCCTGACCGCCCCGGACCCGTCTTCGCGCCCGCCCCGGGCTCGTCCCGGAACCGGCTCCCGGACCCGCGGCCCCCCGCGTACCCGGCGCCGCGGCCGCCTTCCCCGGCCGCCCTTCCCGCGCCGGGCCACCCCCTCCCCGCGCCGCGGGCGGGAGCCGTACGCCGGGCGCGAAGACGGCTCCGCTAGCCTGGCGTCCCCAGAATCCACCAGCGAAAAGGGCGAGTGCCGGTCGTGGAGCTAGTTCATTCCGGGAAAGTGCGCGACGTCTACGAGGACGGCGGGGATCTGATCCTCGTGGCGTCGGATCGCGTGTCGGTGTACGACGTGATCCTGCCCACGCCGATCCCCGACAAGGGGAAGGTGCTGACCCGGCTGTCGTTGTGGTGGTTCGAGCGGCTGGCCGACATCGTGCCCAACCATGTGATCTCCGCGACCGACGTGCCCCACGAGTTCGCCGGCCGCGCCGTACGCGTGCGGAAGCTGAGGATGGTGCAGGTCGAGTGCATCGCGCGGGGCTACCTCGCGGGGCTCGGGCTGCGGGAGTACCGGGCCGGCGGGGCCGTGTCCGGGGTGGCGCTGCCGCCGGGGCTGACCGAGGGGTCGCAGCTCCCCGCGCCGGTGTTCACGCCGACGTCGAAGGCGGCGGTGGGCGAGCACGACGAGTTCATCACCTACGACGACGTCGTGGCCCAGGAGGGCGCGGAGATCGCGGAGCGGCTGCGTGAGACCACCCTCGCGGTCTACCGGCGCGGCGCGGAGCTGGCCCGCGAGCGCGGTGTGATCATCGCGGACACCAAGCTGGAGTTCGGCTGGGACGCCGACGGCGGGCTCGTCCTCGGCGACGAGGTCCTCACGCCCGACTCCTCCAGGTTCTGGCCGCTGGACGAGTGGGAGCCGGGCCGGCCGCAGCGCTCCTTCGACAAGCAGTACGTCCGCGACTGGGCGGCCGGGACCGGGTGGGACAAGACCTATCCCGCGCCGGAGATCCCGGCCGATGTCGTCGCGGCCACCCGCGCCCGCTACATCGAGGCGTACGAGCGGATCACGGGCGAAAGCTGGTAGAACGCCGCCCGGTCCTTGCCTGGTCGGGCTGACGGGAATCAGCCGCGCGGGTAAGGCTATGGACCATGGGAGCCGACGAATGGACGTTCGAGGGCCAGCCGACCGCGATCGGGGCCGCCGACGTCACGCTGGTCGAGGGCAACTCGTTCTGCGTCTGCGCGCGGAGCGGTGACATCCACCCCGGCGGGGCCCAGGGGGTCTACTACGCCGACACCCGCCTGCTGAGCCGCTGGGAGCTGCGGGTGGACGACGAGCCGGTGGAACCGCTCCAGGTGCTGCCGGCCGAGCCGTACCACGCGACGTTCGTGGGGCGGGCCCGGCCGCGCCCGGGGCGGGCGGAGAGCACCCTCCTGGTGACGCGGGAACGGTACGTCGGGGCGGGCATGCGCGAGGACGTGACGCTGACCAACATGGCCGGCGAGCCCGCGGCCTGCGTGGTCACCCTGCTGGCCGGGTCGGACGTGGCCGACCTGTTCGAGGTCAAGTCCGACCGGGTCCGGCACGTGGGCGACGTCGAGGGCGGGGCCGAGCGGGGCGCGCTGCGGTTCTACTCGCCGGGCCGGGCGCGCGGGGCGCGGGTGACGGCCGAGGACGCGCAGGCCGTCCCGGGGCTGCTGACGTTCCCGGTGGTGGTGCCCGCGCGGGGCCGCTGGCGGGCCACCGTACAGGTCCATCCGATCATGAACGGGCGGGAGGTCCCGCCGACGTTCCCCGCGCAGCACCCGCCCGAGCAGGCCGAGCCCGCGCGCAGGCTGGCCCAGTGGGAGCGGGAGAGCCCGCGGGTGGACACCCGGCACCAGGGGCTGGCGCGGGCGCTGCGCCGGTCGCGGGAGGACCTGGGCGCGCTGCGGCTGTTCGACGAGGAGGAGCCGGCCACGATCGCCGCCGGGGCGCCCTGGTTCATGACGCTGTTCGGGCGCGACTCGCTGCTCACCTCGTGGATGGCGCTGCCGCTGGACCAGTCCCTCGCGCTGGGCACGCTGCGGCGGCTGGCCGGGCTCCAGGGCCGCCGCGACGACCCGATGACCGAGGAGGAGCCCGGCAAGATCATGCACGAGCTGCGGTTCGGCATGACCGTCACGCAGGACAGCGCCGCCGCCGAGCCCCGCGCCTACTACGGATCGGTGGACTCGACGCCGCTCTTCGTGATGCTCCTCGGCGAGCTGCGCCGCTGGGGGCTGCACACGGACGAGGTGGACGCCCTGCTCCCGCACGCGGACGCCGCCCTGGGGTGGATCGAGCGCTCGGCGGACGGCCAGGGGTTCGTCTCCTACCGGCGGCGCACCGACCGGGGCCTGATCAACCAGGGCTGGAAGGACTCCTTCGACGGGATCAACTTCGCCGACGGCACCCTGGCCCGCGCCCCGATCGCGCTCGCCGAGATGCAGGGGTACGTCTACGCCGCCTACATCGCCCGCATGCACTTCGCGCACGAGCAGGGCGACGCCACCGCCGAGGAGCACTACGCCGCCCGCGCCGCCGCGCTCAAGAGGGCCTTCAACGAGCGGTTCTGGCTGCCCGACCGGGGCTACTACGCGGTGGGCCTGGACTGGGCCGGGCGGCCGATCGACGCGCTGGCCTCCAACATGGGCCACTGCCTGTGGACGGGCATCGCCGACGAGGACAAGGCCGCCTCGGTCGCCGAGCACCTGCTGTCGCCGCAGATGTTCTCCGGGTACGGCGTGCGCACCCTGGCTTCCGGCATGGGCGCGTACAACCCGATGAGCTACCACAACGGCTCGGTCTGGCCCCACGACAACGCGATCATCGTCGCCGGGCTGATCCGGTACGGCTTCGCGGAGGAGGCCCAGCGCGTCACCCTCGGCCTGCTCGACGCCGCGGAGGCGTTCGGGGGGCGGCTGCCCGAGCTGTTCTGCGGGTTCGACCGCTCGGAGTTCGGCACGCCCGTGCCGTACCCGACGTCCTGCTCGCCCCAGGCGTGGGCGGCGGCGGCCCCGATCCTGCTCCTGCGGAGCCTGCTGCGGTTCGACCCGTGGGTGCCGTACGGGAAGGTGTGGCTCGCCCCCGCCGTACCCGAGGAGCTGGGGGACGTGCTGATCACGGGGCTGCCGATGGCGGGCGCGCGGATCGACGTGGAGGCGCGGCAGGGGAGGCCCCCGCGCGCGCCGGGGCTGCCGGAGGGCATCGAGCTGATCACCACCCCGCGCCGGCCGCTGACGGCGACCGGCCCGTGCGACTGACGGCGGCGGTCCCTGGCGGCTCATGCCGGCCGTCCCGCGCGACCGATGGCGACCGCCTCGGGTGACGGGCGCGGGGCGGTCCCGCGTGACTCGTGGGGCACGGAGCGTTAGCAGTCGTCGCCTGGGGTGATAAAGCGCACGTGGGCATCTCGGCGACGGGCAAGCAGCGTCCCGGGGGAGATCCGGGGGTCCCGCGGAGGAGGTGTCTTCGCCATGGGCGATGGGGTCGTCGGCACGGGGCTTCGGATCGCGATGGTGGCGCCGCCCTGGTACGGCGTGCCGCCGCAGGGCTACGGCGGCATCGAGGCGATGGTGGCGGACCTGGTGATCGGGCTCCACGCCCGGGGCCACGAGATCACGCTCATCGGCGCGGGGGGCACGGCGACGCCCGCGCGGTTCCTGCGCACGTTCGAGGACCCGCCCTCGACCCGGATCGGGGAGTCGCTGCCGGAGGCGGTGCAGGCCGCCGCGGCGGCGCGGCTGGTCGCGGGGCTGGACGTGGACCTCGTGCACGACCACTCGCTCTGCGGGCCGGTCGCCGCCCGGGGCCGCGCGATCCCGACCGTGGCGACCATGCACGGGCCCGCCTCGGGGGAGCTGCTGGAGTACTACCGCTGGCTGGGCGACTCGGTCTCGCTGGTGGCGATCTCGCGGGCGCAGCGGGCCCGCGCCCCCGAGCTGAACTGGGCGGGCACGGTGCACAACGCCGTGCAGGTGGGCACGTTCCCGGTCCGTGTGGACAAGGAGGACTGGGTGCTCTGGCTGGGCCGGTTCAGCCCGGACAAGGGCGTGCACCAGGCCATCGACGTCGCCCGCGAGGCGGGCCGCCGGATCGTGCTCGCGGGGAAGCTGTCCGAGCCGCCGGAGCACGAGTACTTCGACCGCTTCGTCCGCCCCCGCCTCGGCCCGCACGCGGAGTACGTCGGCGAGGCGGACTACCACGAGAAGCGCGAGCTGCTCTCCCGCGCCCGCTGCCTGGTCTTCCCCATCCAGTGGGAGGAGCCCTTCGGCATCGTGATGATCGAGGCCATGGCCTGCGGCACGCCGGTCGTCGCCCTCGGCCGGGGCTCCGTCCCGGAGGTGGTCGTGGACGGCCGCACCGGCTTCATCCGCCGGACCGAGGCCGACCTCCCCGCCGCCGTGGACCGCGCCCACGAGATCGACCCTCTGGCCTGCCGCGAGCACGCCGAGCGGCATTTCGACGTCGCCTCCATGGCCGAGCGCTACGAGCGCGTCTACCGCGACGTCCTGGCCGCCCGCCCCGCCCGGCCCGACGCGGCGGCCGCCCGTCCCCGCCCGGCCCCCCACGTCACGACCAGGCCGCACGCCGCCCCCGCCCCGCCGGTGGTCGGCACGGCCTGACGGCGGCCCCGTGACGCCTCCCCGGCGGCGTGGGGGCGCGGGGGTGTTTCGCTAGGCTCGGGGGGACGGGTCGGCCGAGGTGTCAGGAGGCTTGTGTGGGCGAGTTCGTGCGGGTCGAGACGGCGGACGGGATCGCGACGATCAGGCTGGACCGGCCGAAGATGAACGCGTTGAACGCGCAGGTCCAGGAGGAGATCGCGGAGGCCGCGGCCCAGGTGGACGCGGACGCGGGCGTCTACGCGGCGATCGTGTACGGCGGGGAGCGGGTGTTCGCGGCGGGCGCGGACATCAAGGAGATGGCCGACATGTCGTACGCCGACATGGCGGCGCGGTCCGGCCGGCTCCAGGCGTGCTTCACGGCCGTCGCGGAGATCGGCAAGCCGGTGATCGCGGCGATCACCGGGTACGCCCTCGGCGGCGGCCTCGAACTCGCCCTGTGCGCCGACTTCCGGGTCGCGGGGGAGAGCGCGAAGGTGGGCCAGCCGGAGATCCAGCTCGGCCTGATCCCGGGCGCGGGCGGCACCCAGCGGCTGCCGCGGCTGATCGGCCCGGCGCGCGCCAAGGACCTGGTCTTCACCGGCCGCCACGTCGCCGCCGAGGAGGCGCTGGCCATCGGGCTCGTGGACCGCGTGGTGCCCGACGCCGAGGTCTACGACGCCGCCAGGGAGTTCGCCGCCAAGTTCGCGGGCGGCCCCGCCCTCGCGGTGCGCGCGGCCAAGCAGGCGATCGACCACGGCCTGGAGGCCGACCTCGCCACCGGCCTGGAGATCGAGCGCCTCCAGTTCGCCTCGCTGTTCGCGACCGAGGACGCCCGCGAGGGCATGCGCGCCTTCAGCGAGCGCGCCAAGCCGAAGTTCACCGGCCGCTGAGCCGTTCCGGTACGGCCGACGCGAGCGCCGGCCGTACCGGACGGGAGAAACCGCCGCGAGCCGTACGGCACGGCGGAGGACGGGCGCGGAGAAGGGCGGCGCGGGGCGGCGGCCGGGAACGGCCGGGAACGGCCGGGAACGGCCGGGAACGGCTGAAGACCGCCGAGAACGGTCGGGGACGGTCGGGGACGGTCGGGAACGGTTGAGAACGGAGAGTCGGGGATGAAGGTCTATCTGTCCGTGGACATGGAGGGCGTCACCGGGCTGACCGACCCGGAGGAGATGCACGCGGGCGGGCGCGGGTACGAACGCGGGTGCGAGCTGATGACGGCCGACGCCAACGCGGTGATCGAGGCGGCGTTCCTGCGCGGCGCGGAGGCCGTGGTGGTCAACGACGCGCACAGCTCCACGAAGAACCTGCGCGTGGACCTGATCGACCCGCGCTGCACGCTGATCCGGGGCCCGTACAAGCCGATGCGGATGGGCCAGGGGCTGGACGCCTCCTTCGACGCGGCGTGCTTCGTCGGGTACCACGCGTGCGCGGGCACCCCGAACGGCGTGCTCAACCACACCTGGATGGGCAAGGAGATCCAGAACGTCTGGATCAACGGCGAGATCTCCGGCGAGACGCGGCTCGTCGCGGGGTACGCCGGGTCGCTCGGCGTGCCCGTGGTGCTGGTGACCGGCGACGAGGCGGTCTGCGAGGAGGCGCGGGCGCTGCTCGGCGACGTGGAGACGGTCGCGGTCAAGAAGGGCATCGACAAGTTCTCGGCCGAGCTGGTCCCGCCCGCCCGGGCCCAGGAGATGATCGGCGAGGCCACGCTGCGGGCCCTGGACCGGCGGGCGGACTTCCGGCCGTACACCATCGAGGCGCCCTACACCCTCGCCGTCGAGTGGAACTCCACGGCCATCGCCGCCTCGTGCGCGAACATCCCGGGCGTACGGCTCGCGGGCCCCCGCCACACGGAGTTCACCACGGAGGACTACGGCGACATCATGGCCCTCTTCGGGATCTTCTCCATGATCGCCGGCACCGTGGCCTGCTCCAGCGGCGTCTACGGCTGACCCACCCCGAAACCCACCCCGAAACCCACCCCGCAAGCCCCGTAACCCTGCGGAAGCCCAACCCCGGAAGCCCAACCCCGGAGGACCAACCCGGAGGACCAACCCGGAGGACCAACCTGGGGAGCCCAACCTCCGAGGGGGCAACCTCGGGAGAGCGACCTCGGGAGAGCGACCTCCGGAACCATCCTCGCGGGGGCCGTCCCTCCGGGGCCCTCCCGTTCTCCGGGATCCCCATCCCGCCCCCCGCCGCCGTCCCTTCCTCGCCGTGATCATGCGGTTTTGAGCACACGGTGTGATTAAAAGTGCATGATCACGAAGAGGGAGGGGGCGGGTTGTCCACAGGGGCGGGGGATCGGGCTCGGGGAGTCCGGCGGAGGTGGTGTATTGGACCTGTCGAGATCGAGTGGGAGGAGAGGAAGATGACGGTGGAGCTGGGGACGCTGGACTGGGCGCCGGCGCGGGAGCGGCTGGAGATCCTCGGGGCGCCGGTCGCGGCGGCCGTGGCCGCGGGCGGGTTCGGGGACGAGCTCGTCGCGGCGGAGATCGACCCGGAGCTCTCCGACACGGCGGCGTTCTGCGAGCGGTACGGCGTGGCGCTCGCCGCGTCCGCGAACTGCGTGATCGTGAGCGGGAAGCGCGAGGGCGTGGTGCGGTACGCCGCCTGCATGGTGCCGGCGAACGCCCGCGCCGACGTGAACGGCGTCATCCGCAAGCGGCTGGACGTCCGGAAGGTGTCGTTCGCCCCGATGGACACGGCCGTGGAGCTGACGGGCATGGAGTACGGCGGCATCACGCCCGTCGGGCTGCCCGCGGACTGGCCGGTCCTGGTGGACGAGGCGGTGGCCGCCATGCCGTACGCCGTGATCGGCAGCGGGGTGCGGCGGTCGAAGCTGGCCGCGCCGGGCAAGGTGCTCGCGGACCTGCCGGGGGCGGAAGTACTGCCGTTGACCATGTGAAACACCGAGATACGGCGTGAGGCCCGAAACCTTCGGGCCCGCCCGCGCGTCGTATGGACAGGGAATGTGTCCACATGGTTCATCTCACGGGCGGTGTATCGGCAGGTATGGTGCTGACTGCCATGAATCAGGACGACAGGCTCGGCCCGTACCGCCTGCTGCGTCGACTGGGCGAGGGCGGCATGGGCGTCGTTCACCTCGCGCAGGACTCGCAGGGCAGGCAGGTCGCCGTGAAGGTGCTGCGCGGCGACATCGCCGGAGACGACGTCGCCCGGCGACGGCTCGCGCGCGAGGTCGAGACCATGCGCCGGGTCCGGAGCGGGTACATCGCCGAGGTCGTGGACGCCGACGTGACCGGGCGGCGGCCGTACATCGTGACCCAGTACGTCCCCGGACGTCCCCTCGATGACGTGGTCAAGCAGGACGGGCCGCTGGAGGGCGAGGCGCTCGTACGGCTGGCCGCCGGGATCGCCAAGGCGCTGGCGGCCGTGCACGAGGCCGGGGTGGTGCACCGCGACCTCAAGCCCAGCAACGTCATGCTGGTGCGCGGCGACCCGGTGCTGATCGACTTCGGCATCGCGCAGGCGGTGGACTCGACCCGGCTGACGCAGACCGGCATGTTCATCGGCACCCCGGGCTACCTCGCGCCCGAGATCATCGAGGGTGACGCGACCGGCCCGGGGGCCGACGTGCACGCCTGGGCCGGCACGGTCCTGTTCGCGTGCACCGGCAAGCCGCCGTTCGGCAGCGGCTCGCTGGAGATGGTCTTCTACAACATCACCACCGGCCGCGCCGACGTGGACTCGGCCCCGGCGCCGCTGCGGCCGCTGCTGCGCGCCGCGTTCGCCCGCGACCCCAAGGACCGGCCGGGCGCCGCGTTCCTGGCCGAGCAGGTCGCGCGCCTGTCCCTCGGTCCCTCCCGGCCCGCGGGCCACCCCAGCGAGATCCCCACCGAGCCCCGGTTCAGCACCGGCGACCTGCCGCACACCGGCATGATCAGCGAGGTCCCGCCCGCCCCGCAGGCGGTCCCGCCGCCCCCGCGCACGCTCCCTCCCGCCGTCCCCGGCCCGGCCGCGGCCCGCGACGACGCGGAGCCGTACGTCTCGCTGCTCGGCGACCAGGGCGGGCGGCCCGTCCACGCCCCGGACGAGCAGCGGCTCCCGGCGGCCGAGCCCGAGCCGGAGAAGCCCGCCGTCCCCCCGGCGGACGACCTGTGGCCCACGGTCCGCGTGACGCTGGACGACGTGCCCACCCACCGGGTGGACCTCGACCAGATCCCCACCGACCCCGAGGCCCCGCCCGGGCAGCCCGGCCCCACGCGCGCCTACACCGGCGTCGTGCGCCCCGAGGACCTCCCGGCCCCGCCCGACCGCCGCGACGCCTGGCCCGACCCGGCACGGCGGGAGTCCCGCGCGGACGCGCCCACGGTCCGGCACGACCCGCCCGCCTACCCGCCCCCGGCCTACCCGCAGCCGCAGTACCCACCGCCCGTGCCGTACACCCCGCCGGCGGCGGCCGCGCCGCAGCGGCAGGGCCGGGTGTACGGCAAGCCGCGGGCGGCCAGTTCCGGCCCGCACCCGGTCGCGGCGGGATACCAGAGCTCGGTCGCCGGGCGCTCGGTGGTCTACCGGGTCGTGAGCGGCCTGCTGCTGACGATCATGGTCGGCTGCGCCGTGCTCGCGCCCGCGCTGGTGATCATCGTGGCGGTGCCGTTCGCGCTGCTGCTGCGCGCCGCCGACGCCGCCCACGACGAGCTCGCCCTGGCCCGGGCCCGCAGCGGCGGCTCGGCCGCCCTCGACGTGTTCAGCGTGTTCGGCAACCCCGCCGCGCTCGGCAAGTCCGCGGCCGTGACCGCGGCGCTCCTGCCGTACGCGATCATCCTGGGGCTGCCGGTCACGCTGCTGCTGACGATCACACTCCGTGACGTCCCCGTGGTCAATGCCTTAAGCTGGGGCGCTGCGACGTTCTTGTGGACGATGTGTGCCGGACCCGGCGTGGAGGGGCCGAAACGGCAGATGGAGCGGGTGCTGGGGGCACTCGTGCCGGGACGTCAGGCGTCCATGGCGCTGGCCTGGCTGCTGGGGGTGATCGCGTTCTTCGTCGCGTTGCTGGCGCTGTCCACCCTGCGCTCAGGGGCCGCGCCCGTGGTCTGGAGCCCGTTCGACGTCTCGGGTCTGGGAACGGAGTTGCAGGGACTGCGGGACAAGGCCAATTGACCACTGCTGAGGGGAGCATGTAGGTGACCGGAACCGCGGCAGATTCGCAGGAGCGGGTCGGGCCCTATCTCCTGCGGCGGCGCATCGGCGAGGGCGGCATGGGGGTCGTCCACCTCGCCGTGGACCCCGAGGGGCGCGAGGTCGCCGTCAAGGTCCTGCACCCGCACGTCGCGGGGAACGAGCAGGCCAGGCGCAGGCTCGCGCGCGAGGTCGAGACCATGCGGCGCATCCGCAGCCCGCACGTCGCCGAGGTCATCGACGCGGACGTGACCGCTCGCAGCCCCTACATCGTGACCCGGTACGTCCACGGGAGGTCGCTGGACCAGACCGTGATGGAGGACGGGCCGCTGCGGGGCGATGAGCTGGTCCGGCTGATCCGCGGCCTGTCCGCCGCGCTCGTGGCGATCCACGAGGCCGGGGTCATCCACCGCGACCTCAAGCCCGGCAACGTCATGATCGTGCACGGCGAGGCGCTGGTCATCGACTTCGGCATCGCCCACCTCGTGGACGGCACCCGGCTGACCCAGACCGGCATGTTCGTCGGCACCCCCGGCTACCTCGCGCCCGAGGTGCTCCAGGACAGCGAGATCACCCAGGCCGCCGACATCCACTCGTTCGGATCCACGGTCTACTACGCCGCCACCGGCAAGGGCCCGTTCGGCTCCGGCTCGTTCGAGGCGATCTGCTTCAACGTCATGGAGGGCCGCGCCGACCTGTCCGCAGCGCCGGGCTGGCTGCGGCCGTTCCTGGCCGAGACGCTGGACGTCGAGGCGCGCCGCCGGCCCACCGCGCGAGCCGTTCGCGCCAAGGCCCAGGAGCTGGTCCCGGGGGTGTCGCCCGCGCGCGACGACGGGCACGGGCACACGAAGGTCTTCAGCCGCGAGGACACGTTCTCCGACCTGCTGCCGCCGGTGAACTACGCCGAGCCGCCGCCCCGGCCCCCGCGCCGGGAGTCCCGGCAGGCCAGGAACCAGGAGGCGCCTCCGGCCGTGGTCGCGCCGCCGCCCGTGCCCGACGCCCGGGCCGCGGCCTACCCGCCGCCGGACCGGCGGGCCCAGCCGGCCTACGACCGGCAGGTGGCCGGGCCGCGGGAGTACCGCGCGCTGCACCCGCTGCACGCGGCGCTGCTGCTGGCGATCGTGGTCGGGCTGGCGGCCATGCTGCCGGTGCTGACCTGCGCGTTCCTCCTGGTGATCGTGGTCGGCCTGCGGGTCGGGGACCGCCTCTACCGGGGCGTGGAGCAGCGGCGCTCGGTGCGCGGGGGCAACGGGAACGACGCGATGCTGGCGGTGCTCGGCACCCCCATGGCGCTGGCGCGGGCCGTGCTCGCCACCGCGCTGAGCGGGATCCTGTCGTTCGCGTTCGGCTTGTGCGTGTGGGGCGGGCTCAAGTGGCTGGCCGGGCTCGGCACCGACCGGGCGGCGGCCTACGGCGCGGCCGCCTTCGCGGCCGGGTTGTTCGTGCTGCCCGGCGGGGCGGCCCCGCGCCGCGCCGTGATGCGGACCCTGACCGCGGTGATCCCCAGCCGGCAGGTCATGATGGTGTCGGGCCTCGTGCTGGGCGTGCTCGCGTTCTTCCTGGTCGCGATGGCGCTCGGGGCGAGTCCCACGTGGACGCCGTGGCGTCCGCCGTCCAAGGTCATCAGTGAACTCGTCTCCGAGGGGCGCGACACCACATGGGAATTCATCACCGGACTCGTCAACGACTTCATCGGCCGGATCGGGATTAGGATCTAGATTCAGGTCATGGAGGCGATCGGACCGTACCGCCCGCTCTCCCGTCTGGGAGCCGGGGGGTTCGGTGAGGTCCACCTCGCCCTCGACCCGGCGGGACGCACCGTCGCGGTCAAGGTCATCCATCCGCACATCGCCGGCGACGAGGCCGCCCTGGCCCGGATTGCGCGCGAGGTCGAGACCATGCGCCTGCTCCGCGGCCCGCACGTCGCCGAGCTCCTCGACGCCTCCCTCGCCGGCGACCGCCCCTACCTCGTGACCCGCTACGTCCAGGGCCGCCCCCTGGGCGCGGTCGTCGCCGAGTCCGGCCCGCTGCGCGGCGACGATCTCGTACGGCTCGCGCGGGGCCTGTCCCTGGCGCTCGCGTCGATGCACGCGGCCGGCGTGGTCCACCGCGACCTCAAGCCCGGGAACGTGATCTGGGCCGACCGGTCGCCGGTGGTGATCGACTTCGGCATCGCGTACGCCCTGGACTCGCCCTCGGTCACCACCACCGGCGCCGTCCTGGGCACCCCCGGCTACCTCGCGCCCGAGGTCCTGGAGGGCGGCGACGCCGGTCCGGCCGCCGACGTGTTCTCCTGGGCGGCCACGCTGGCGTTCGCCGCGACCGGGCGGCAGCCGTACGGCGTGGGGCCGCCCGCGGCGGTCGGGTATCGCGTCGTGCACCACGAGCCGGACCTCGAAGGGGTGCCGGGCTGGCTGGAGGAGGTGCTGCGGCCGGCCTTCGCCCGGGACCCGGACCTGCGCCCGTCGGCGGGGGAACTGTGCGATGCCCTCGGCGTCGAGCGTCCGGCCCCGGCCGCGCGCGGGGAGGAGTTCGCCGAGGGGGCGTCCCACGGCGGAGCGCCGATCCCGTTCGCGGGCGGCGTCCCTCCCGGCGGGCCGGAGCCGCGCGCCGCCGGGCCGGGGCCCGCGCCGTACCCTCCGGCGGGCGGCCTGGACGCGCGGGGGATGGACACGGCGGCGGGCATGGGGATGGACGCGGGGTCCGGCACGGCGGCGGCGCTGGGGGCCGAGGCGGTGGGCGGCCCGGCGGACGTCGCGCCCCGGTCCAGGAGACGGCGGCGCGGCGGGGTCGCGCAGGAGACGACGCAGTCCATGCGGGTGAAGCGCCCGCCGAGCCCCGAGGAGGCGCGGGCGCGGTACGCCGAGCGGGTGCGCACCCGGTGGGTGATCGGCGGCGGGGTGGTCGTGGCGCTGGTGTCGGCGGCGGCGCAGGAGTACCTGGAGGAGGTCTTCCTGCTGATGCTGTCGGCGTACGTCCTGGCCGTGACGCTGGACGCGATCGTGGTGACGGTGGTGCGGTGGCGGGGGCCGCGGCTGCGGCGCGTGCTGGTGGACCTGCTGTCGGGGCTGGGCGTGGTCGGGCTCTCGATCGGGCTGTCGGCGGCGTTCAGCACGTTCACGCTCGCGCTCGTGGTCCTGGGCGTACTGGTTCTGCTGGGTTTCGTCGCGATGGTCGGCTGAACCGCCGCCGTTCTGGAATAAAGTTCGGTGGTGAGGTTTGCGAGCAAGCTACTCGTGGGTAACATGAGCGAGGGGGACAAGGGAGTCCCCGTTCGCCCGTGGTCGCCTGCGGGTGGCGGGCTCCCAGGCCACCCGGCGTCCTCGCCGGCCACCGATCGGGCTCGACCCGATGTCGGAAGGTTCGGGGGCGTTTGGCAGTCTTGGGGCATGCCTGACGAGCGTTGCCCGTCGGACGCGCCTCTGGCACTTCGTGCGCGCGCCGCGCGTACGTCCTTGGAATCCGGCGCCAGCCGCTCGCGGTGGCGCACGCGAACACGGGAGGTCGGCCACCGGCCATGAACATCGTCGTCTGCGTGAAGCAGGTCCCCGACACGGCGACCGAGCGCAAGCTGAGGCCCGATGACAAGACCATCGACCGCGAGGCGGCCGAAGGCGTCATCAACGAGATCTGTGAGTACGCGGTCGAGGAGGCGCTGCGGCTCAAGGAGGCCCACGGCGGGGAGGTGACCGTCCTCACGATGGGCCCGTCCAAGGCCACCGACACCATCCGCAAGGCGCTGGCCATGGGCGCGGACAAGGCCGTCCACCTCGTGGACGACGCCCTGCACGGCTCCGACGGCCTCCAGACCTCCTACGCTCTGGCCCAGGTGCTGAAGAAGATCGGCTTCGACGTCGTCATCCTCGGCTCGGAGTCCACCGACGCGCGCATGGGCACGCTCGCCGCGATGCTGGCCGAGCGCCTGGACGCCCCGCAGCTCTCGCTCGCCAACAAGGTCGAGATCGACGGCTCCACGATCCGCATCCAGCGCCTCACCGACTACGGCTTCGACCGGGTCGAGGCGTCGCTGCCCGCGGTCGTCTCCGTCGTGGAGAAGATCAACGAGCCGCGCTACCCGTCCTTCAAGGGCATCATGGCGGCCAAGAAGAAGCCGGTCGAGACGCTGTCCGTCGCGGACGCCGAGATCGACGCCGCCAAGGTGGGCCTGGCCTCGGCCGCCACCGAGGTCGTCGACTTCGCGGTGGCGCCGCCGCGCGCCGCGGGCACGATCGTCAAGGACGAGGGTGACGGTGGCGTCAAGGTCGCCGAGTTCCTCGCCTCGAAGAAGTTCGTCTAAGGGAGGTTGACCGATGGCTGAGATTCTCGTATTGGTCGACCACGTCGACGGTGAGGTCAAGAAGGTCACGCTGGAGCTGCTGACCCTCGCCCGCTCGCTCGGCGAGCCGTCGGCCGTGTGGGCGGGCCCCGGCTACGCCGCCGACGCCAAGGCCAAGCTGGCCGAGTACGGCGCGGAGAAGGTGTACGTCGCCGACGACGCCGACATCGCCGACCACGTGGTGGCCCCGAAGGCCGAGCTGCTCGCCCAGCTCGTCGGCTCGGCGTCGCCCGCCGCCGTGCTGATCGCCGCCTCGCAGGAGGGCAAGGAGATCGCCGGCCGCCTCGCGGTGAAGACCGAGTCCGGTGTGATCACCGACGCGGTGGGCGTGGACTCCGACCTGACCGCCGAGCTGTCCATCTTCGGCGGCGGCGTCAACGTGAAGTCCCGCGTCAAGACCGGCACCCCGATCATCGCGATCCGCCCCAACTCCACCGCCCCCGAGGCCTCCCAGGGCGCGGCGGCCGAGGAGCGGGTGACCGTGTCCCTGTCCGACTCCGCCAAGGCCGCGCGCGTGGTCGAGCGGGTCAAGCAGGAGAAGGGCGCCCGCCCGGAGCTGACCGAGGCCGCGATCGTGGTCTCCGGCGGCCGCGGCGTGGGCTCCGCCGACAAGTTCTCCGTGATCGAGGAGCTGGCCGACTCCCTCGGCGCGGCGGTCGGCGCCTCCCGCGCCGCCACCGACGCCGGCTGGTACCCCCACCAGTTCCAGGTCGGCCAGACCGGCAAGACCGTGTCCCCGCAGCTCTACATCGCGGTCGGCATCTCCGGCGCCATCCAGCACCGGGCCGGCATGCAGACCGCCAAGACGATCGTGGCCATCAACAAGGACTCCGAGGCCCCGATCTTCGAGCTCGCCGACTACGGCGTCGTGGGCGACCTCCACACGGTGACCCCGCAGCTCACCGAGGAGATCAAGAAGCGCAAGTGACACGCGCCGCCTGAAGGGCCCGGGAGGTCGCCTCCCGGGCCCTTCGGCGTGCCCCCTCCGGCACGCTCAGGCGTACGGCGGCGCGCGCCCGGCGGGAGTCGCGCGGGGGGCCGGGCGCGCGCGGAGGGGTCAGGGACGGCCGGACCAGTAGGCGGCCGCGCGGTCGAAGGCGGCGGCGCCGACGGCGCGGCCGAGGGCGCGGCCCTGGAGGTCGCCGGCCTTGAAGTGGATGCCGCCGTAGCGGCGGGAGACGCCGGCCTCGTCCGCGGCGGCGGTGAACGTGGGCCAGCGCAGGGTCACGTCGTAGCGGGGGCTCGCGCCGGGCTCGACCAGGGACGATCCGGCGGTGACCACGGCCTGGCCGCCGAAGGAGTCGGACCGGGTGAACCGCCGCAGCGCCTCGGCGGCGGCCCCGCTGAACGTGCTGTGGCCGGAGACGTACTCGGCGAACGGCGGGGTCGGGAACCACGACGGCTGGTAGGGGGCCCAGGTGGCGCCGTCGATGACCCGGCCGCCCCAGGTGGGGATCTGCTTCCCCCGGTGCAGGGACCGGATCACGGTGATCGGCCGCGACGTGTCGTGGTCGCGCTTGACCTCCCAGGACGCGATCCCGGCGTCGAACACCGCGTTGGCCAGGGCGAAGAACATCTTCACGTCCTCGGCGAGGCCGTGCCCGTCGCGCGCTGACACCTGCTGGGCGAACAGGCTCCAGTGCCCCGGGGGCGTCTCGCTGGCCGGGCCGTCCGCCCAGTACTCGGCGATCGCCTTGCGCCGGTCGTCCAGCGACGCGGTCAGCGCCACGATCTCGCCCGCCTGAGCCCGGTGCTCCTCCGTGCCGTACGCCGGGGGCGCGGGGACCGCGTCGGCCAGGTCACGCGCGCGGCCCGAGAAGGAGGCGACCGTGCCCCAGTGCGGCGCCAGGAACGGCGGCGTGACCAGGGCCCCCGCCCGGTTGCGGTAGGTCAGCGGCTGCCAGCGTCCCGGGTCCGTGACCGCCCCCAGCGGCTCGGCGACCGCCATCGGCGGGTTGACGGGGGCGTATCCGCTCGTGTCGGCGTATCCGCCGAGCTGGTTGGACCCGTCGGCGTGCCGGTGCCGGAGCACCGCGTCGCAGGCCGCGAGCCCCGTGCGCGCCGCCTGGCTCGCGGGGTTCGCCGGATCGTGCCCCAGCTCGGCCATCAGCGCGTCGAACCCGGACCGCTGCGCGGGATACAGGTCCACGGCCGCCCGGTGCGCCGCGTAACTGATGGCCTCGGCCCGGTTGGCGTCGGTGCGCTCGGCCTCCGGCCGCCGCAGCGCCCCGCCGAGCCGCGTGCCCAGCGCGACCCCGTCGTACGCCGCCCAGGCGTCGTAGGCGCAGGTGTGCACCACGGCCAGCGCCCGCGCCACCATCGGCGGCCCCAGCGTGCCCGTCCGCACCGCCCCCAGCAGCGCCTGGTTCCACCGCACCACGACGGAAGGCGCGCCCGCCGCCGCCCCGGCCGTGGGCGCCGCCTCCGCCCGGGACGCGGCCCCGGCGGCCGGAGCGGCCATGACGAGCGCGGACGCCCCGCCCAGAACCAGCGCGAGCCCACGTAAGCCCTTGAACACGAGAGATCTCCCTCACCTCGGCGACCCCCGACCGACACGACCGAAGCGAGCCTCACATCTATCGAACAAATTTTCGACTATCTCGGAAGTGAGAGAACCCTTCCCCCTGCGCGCATGTCGTGGCCCCCGCGACGCGCACGCGCACCGTGGCTTGGAGCAGGAGCAGGAGCAGGAGCAGGAGCAGGAGCAGGCGCGGGGGGGAGCGCCCGATCGGGGCCGTGATCTCGCGATCGTGCACGCTGGACATGGCGGCCGGGGTCTCACCGGCCGGGTGCGCGATCGCGAGATCACGGTGAGGTCTGGGATCGCCCGAACGGCCCCCGCCCGGGACCGGGGCCCATCCCTGGCGCGGCATGCCCTGCGAGCCGGGGCTCCCGGCCCCTGGTGTGCGGCCCCACCTCCTGGCGCGGGCCCCAACCTCCTGGTGGAGGCTCGTGCTCCTGGGCGGCGCTCCGGCTTCGGAGGCAGGGCTCCCGCTTCTGACCCGGGCTCCCGCTGTTGGTCCGGGGCTCCGGCCTTTTGGGTGGGGCGTGGTCTTCTGGGGCGGGGCTCGGTCCGGGGGAAAGGGGCTACTCGATCTCGGTGAGGATCTCGGCGGCGCGGCGGCAGGTGGTCAGGGCACGCCGGGCGTAGTCGGGGGAGGCGCCGGCCAGGCCGCAGGAGGGGGTCAGGACGATCTGGGCGGCGAGGCGGTCGCGGGGGAAGCCGAGGCGGCGCCAGAGGTCCACGGCGGGGGCGGCCACCTGCTTCAGGTCGGGGATCGCCGCGTCCGTGGCCGGCAGGACGCCCAGGAAGAGGGCGACGTCCGCCTCCAGGGTCTCGCCGATCGCGTCCTCGTCGCGGCGGCGGAGGAGGGCGGCGTCCACGGAGATCGCGCGGGCTCCCGCCGTACGCAGGAGGCCGAACGGCACGCCGGGGGCGCAGCAGTGCACGAGGGGGAACGCGTCCGTGGCGGACAGGACCGCGCGCAGGGCCTCGGTCGCCACCGGCTCCTCGACGGCGCGCAGGCGGCCGAACCCGGACGCCGTGGGGACGGTGCCCGCGAGGACCCCGGGCAGGCCGGGCTCGTCGAGCTGGAGCAGGATCTCGGCGCCGGGGACGCGGCGGCGCGCGTTCGCCACGTGGGCGGCGACCCCCTCGGCCAGCGACGCCGTCAGGTCGCGCACCGCGCCGGGGTCGGCCAGGGCCTTGTCCCCGTGCTTCAGCTCGATCGCGCCCGCGAGGGTCCACGGGCCGGTCACCTGGAGCTTCAACGGCCCCGAGTAGCCCTGCGCGACCTCTTCGAGCGCGTCGAGGTCGCGCGACATCGCGTCGTGGGCGCGGGCCATGTCCCGCCCCGGCCGGTCGGTGAACCGCCACCCGGACGGCTGAACCTCCACCGGCATGTCCACGAGCAGCCGGGCCGTGCGCCCGACCATGTCCGCGCCGACCCCGCGATCGGGCAGCTCCGGGAGGTACGGCAGGGCGGGCAGCTCACCGAACACCACCCGCGCCGCCTCCAGCGGGTCGTCGCCGGGATGGGAGCCGACCCCGGTCGCGGCGCCGGGGGACCACGGGTACTCGATCACGTTCACCAAGCCTACGACCCGCGCCGCCCCCGTCCCGCCACCCCACCCGCGCGCACGCCCGATCCCGCCCCGCCCCGCGAAGCCGGTCCCGCCCGCCCCGATCCCGTCCGTACGGCGGAGCCCGCCCCGCACGTCCCGGCCCCGTCCCGTACGGCGAAGCCCGTCCCGTACGGCGGCCGCCGGGCCCGCCGTACGGCGAAGCGCGCCCCGTGGAGCCCGCGTGCTGCGGGCCACGGCTCCGCCGTACGGGGAGCGCGGCGGGCGGGGTGGTCAGGCGGGACCCCCGGCGGAGGGGGCCAGGGTGGCGGTGAGGTCGTCGGCCAGGGCGTCGTCGAGGGGCTGGGGGATGGCCAGGAGGCGGTACCACAGGACGCCGAACACGATGTCCAGGACGGTGTCCGGGGCGGGCCTGGAGGGCAGGTCGCCGCGTTCCCCGGCGCGGTCGAGGACGACCCGGAGGGCGTCGCGCCGCCGTTCCAGGAGGCCGGCGCGGAAGACCTCGCCGAACCGCGGGTCGATCTGGGCCTCGGCGATCAGCACCCGCAGGAGGCCGGCGATGCGCGGCTCGCCGCCGAGGCGGAAGGTGTCCCGCAGGAAGGCCCGCAGGTCGGCGGCGTAGGAGCCGTGGTCGGCGGTGGTCACGCCCAGCTCGCCCTCGGCCGCGAGCGCCTCCATGAGCACGTGCGCCTTCGAGGGCCACCACCGGTAGATCGTCTGCTTGCCGCAGCCCGCCCGCGCGGCGATCCCCTCGATGGTCAGGGCGGCGTATCCCACCTCGTCCACCAGCTCGAACGCCGCTCCCAGGATCGCCTGCCGGCTCTCCTCGCTGCGTTTGCGCCCACGTTTCGCCCCGGTCGCCGGTTGCCTGTTCTCGGTCACGGGTCTACTTTAATGCGAGACGCAACGGTTCGAAATTAAGGAGCGCGTCATGTCTCAGCGCATTGCCCTGGTGATCGGCGGTACGTCCGGCGTCGGACTGGCCACCGCCCGCATGCTCCGTGAGCGCGGGGCGCGGGTGCACATCGTGGGACGCGGCAAGGAGCGCCTCGACGAGCTGGCCGTGAGCGACCCGGACCTCGTCGGCCACCGGGCGGACGCCGCCGACGGCGACGCGATGCGGTCCGTCGTCGAGTCGGTGGGCCGGGTGGACTGGCTGGTCGTGGCGGCGAGCGGCGGTGAGGGGATGGGCCCGGTCGCCGAGCTCGACCTGGAGGTGTTGCGGCGCGCGTTCGACTCCAAGTTCTGGGTCCACCTGACCGCGATCAAGGCGGCCCTGCCCCACCTGGCGCCCGACGGCTCGATCACGTTGATCAGCGCCATCAGCGCGCGCAATGACATGCCGGGCACGGCCGGTCTGGCCGCCGTCAACGGCGCCATCGAGTCCATGGTCAAGCCCCTCGCCGCGGAGCTGGCCCCGATCCGGGTGAACGCCGTCTCGCCGGGCCTGATCGACACCGCGTGGTGGAGCGGGATGCCCGAGGACGCGCGGCGCGAGTGGTTCGCCTCCGTGTCACGGGCGCTGCCCGTCCGCCACGTCGCGACCGCCGAGGAGGTGGCCGAGGCCGTCGCCTTCGCCGCCACCAACGCCAACGTCACCGGCACCGTGCTGGAGACCGACGGCGGCGCGCGCCTCGTCACCCTCGCCTGATCCCTCCCCTCCCGCCGGTGACCAGGGCCCGGTGTGCCGGCGGGAGGCCGGGGGCGCGGTAGCGTCACGTGGTCGAGGCCGGAACGGCGCGTGCGCCCGGTCGGCCCCCGGCGCGCGGCCGGGGGCCCCGGCGACCGGAGGGGGAGGACGATCATGATCGTGTTGGTCACGGGCGGGAACCGGGGCATCGGGCGGGAAGTGTGCGCGCAGCTCGCGCGACAGGGGCACACGGTGCTGCTGACCGCGCGGTCGGAGCGGGCCGCGAAGGAGGCGGCGGCCTCGATCGACGGGGACGTCCATCCGCTGCGGCTCGACGTGACCGCCGCGGAGGACGCCGAGGAGGCCGCGCGCGAGGTGGCCGCGCGGCACGGGCGGCTGGACGCGCTGGTCAACAACGCGGCGATCACCTACGACACGTGGCAGCGGGCCGTGACCGCCGACCTGGACGTGGTCCGGGAGGCGATGGAGACCAACCTGTACGGCCCGTGGCGGCTGACGATGACGCTGCTGCCGCTGCTGCGGGAGAGCACGAGCCCGCGGATCGTGAACGTCTCCAGCGAGGGCGGCTCTCTGGCCGGGATGGGCGGCGGCACGCCCGCCTACAGCCTCTCCAAGACCTCGCTCAACGCCCTGACCCGCATGCTGGCCGCCGAACTGCGCCACGAGGACTTCCTGGTCAACGCCGTGTGCCCGGGCTGGGTCGCCACCGACATGGGCGGCCCCGGCGGCCGTCCCGTCGCCGAGGGCGCCGCGAGCGTGGTCTGGGCCGTCACCCTCCCCGCCGGCGGCCCCACCGGCGGGTTCTTCCGGGACGGGCGGCCCGTCCCCTGGTGACCCCGCGCCGCCCGTCCCCGTCGTACGGCGCCGCCGTACCGGCCGGTGGGAGGCCGGCGGGAGGCCGGTGGGAGCCGTGCCGGGCGGCGGACGCGGTGGTGGGGCGGGGCCGGGGGACTGTGAGAACGTGGGGGCATGATCCGACTGACCAAGCTCGGGCACGCGTGCGTGCGGCTGGAGAAGGACGACCGCACGCTCGTGATCGACCCGGGGGCGCTGACCGAGGCGTCCGCCCTGGACGGGGCCGACGCGGTGCTGATCACGCACGAGCACTTCGACCACCTGGAGGCCGGGCGCGTCGCCGAGGCCGCCCGGTCGAGCCCCGGACTGGAGATCTGGACCTGCCGGGCGGTGGCGGCGCAGCTCGGCGGGGTGCCCCGCGTGCGCGTGGTCGGGGAGGGCGACTCCTTCACCGCGGCGGGCTTCGAGGTGGGGGTCCTGGGCCGGGACCACGCGGTGATCCACCCCGACCTCCCGGTCGTGCCCAACGTGGGCTTCCTGGTGGACGGCGAGGTGTTCCACCCCGGCGACGCGTTCACGGTCCCCGGCGTCCCCGTGGGCACCCTCCTCACCCCGGCGAACGCGCCGTGGATGAAGGCCGCCGAGATGATCGACTACCTCCGCGAGGTGCGCCCGCGGCGGGCCTACTCCATCCACGACGGCCTGCTCAACGAGGTGGGCCTGTCCCTGGTGGACGGCCAGCTCGGCCGGGAGGCCCAGACCCTGGAGGCCGACATCCGCCGACTCAAGCCCGGCGAGTCCGTCGAGATCCCCGCCTGACCTGGGTCCCGGACCCCAGGGCCCCGCCTCTCGTGAGAGGGGCCGGCCAGGAGGGGGTCTAGGAGGAGGCGGTGATGGTGGCGGAGGCCAGGACCACGTCGTCGTCGTAGAGGACGGCCGCCTGGCCCGCGGCCACGCCCGTCGCCGGGGTGTCCAGGGCGATGTGGAGGGTGTCGCCGGAGAGCTGGGCGCGGCAGCCGTACACCTCGCCGTGGGCGCGGAGCTGCACGGTGCAGGCGAAGGGCTCGGCGGGGGGCTCGCCGGGGCCGTTCCAGACCGGGCGGGCGGCGGTGATCGAGGTGACCCTGAGGGCCTCGCGCGGGCCCACCGTGACCGTGTTGGACACCGGCTCGATGGACAGGACGTAGCGGGGGCGGCCGTCGGGGGCCGGCCGGGTGAGGCCGAGGCCGTGGCGCTGGCCCACCGTGAAGCCGTAGGCGCCCTCGTGCTCGCCGAGCACCTCGCCGGACTCGTCCACGATCGGGCCGGGGGCCGCGCCGAGGCGGTCGGCCAGGAAGGCGCGGGTGTTCCCGTCGGCGATGAAGCAGATGTCGTGGCTGTCCGGCTTGTCGGCCACCGTCAGGCCGCGCCGCGCCGCCTCCTCGCGGACCTCGGCCTTCGTCGAGTCACCGAGGGGGAACATCGCGTGGGAGAGCTGCTCGCGGGTGAGCACGCCGAGGACGTAGGACTGGTCCTTGCCGGCGTCCACGCTGCGGCGCAGCACGCCGTCGGGGGACAGCCGCGCGTGGTGCCCGGTCGCCACCGCGTCGAAGCCCAGCGCCAGCGCCCGGTCCAGCACCGCCTCGAACTTGATCTTCTCGTTACAGCGCAGGCACGGGTTCGGCGTGCGGCCGGCGGCGTACTCGCTGACGAAGTCCTCGACCACGTCGTGGTGGAAGCGTTCGGCCATGTCCCAGACGTAGAACGGGATGCCGATGACGTCGGCGGCGCGGCGGGCGTCCCGGGAGTCCTCGATGGTGCAGCACCCGCGGGCGCCGGTGCGGTAGGACCGCGGGTTGGACGACAGGGCCAGGTGGACGCCGGTGACGTCGTGCCCCATCTCGGCGATGCGCGCGGCCGCGACGGCGGAGTCGACGCCGCCGGACATGGCGGCAAGTACACGAAGGCTCATGGCACCTACGAGGCTACCCGCCCCGGGTACGACTCGGCCCGCCCGGACCGCCCCGCTCACGCCGTACGGCGGGCCGCCCGCGACGCGCCGGGCGGCCCCGTACGCCGGGTGACAAAGGAGCGGGCGCGATCACGATCTCCAGAGCATTGCTTCGGAGGGCTCTCACCTGCCAGGATTCCGGGCTATGCGACTGTTCGGGCGCAAGGGAAACGCGATACGGGAGTTCTGGGAGTGGTGGGCGGAGGCCCGGCCACGCCTGGACAAGGCGCTGGCGGCGGGTGACGCCGAGGCCCTGGCCGCGGAGATCACGCCCGCGGTGGCGCGGCTGAACCCGGGGCTGGCCTGGGAGACGGCGCCGGGCAGCGCCGCGCCGCACGCGCTGGTCCTCAGCGCCGCCGGCGACCTGTCACTGCGCTCGACCACCCGGCGGTGGCTGCTGGCCGCGCCGCCGCCCGACGCCACGTGGGAGTTCCGCGACGCGCGCCCGGCCAGGGCCGACGCCGCGGGCGGGCACGTCACCGCGGGCGGGCGGCGGCTGGACCTGGCCGAGCTGGTCCTGGGCCTGCGCGTGCCCAGGAACGGCGTCCGCGTGGACGTGACCGCCTACCACCCGGTCTTCCCGGACCTGCCGGAGGACGCGCGCCTTGAGGCGGCCTACGCCGCGCTGGACGCCCTGCTCGGCGAGGACGAGGTCGCCCGCTGGATCGGGGACGTGGCCGCCGCGACGGCCGCGCCCATCGACGCCGTCCCCGCGCTGCACCTGCCCGCCGTCGTGGCCGACGTCGCCGCCGACGTCCAGCCCGACCAGTGGGCGCTGATGCGCGGCGAGACCGGCCGGGGATCGCCCCTGGCGGCCATGACGCGCTACCCGCTGCGGCCCGTGGACCACCCGCTGTTCGACGAGCACATCGCGATCACCCTGCCCTACCGCACCGCGGACGACGAGGGCTTCCCCACCGGGGACTCGCTCGACGCGCTGCGCGAGTTCGAGGAAGGGCTCCAGGCCGCGCTGGGCGAGTCGCCGTACGACGGGAGCGGGTCCGGGGCGGTGCTGGTCGCGCACACGAGCAGCGACCGGACGCGGGTCTTCCACGTGTACGCCGATCCGGACGCCTCCGTGGCCGGCGCTCTCAAGAGCCTGGTCGCGCGGTGGCCCGAGGGCCGGGGGCGGGTGGAGGCCCACCCGGATCCGGCCTGGACAGCCGTGGCCCCGTTCCTATCCTGAGAAAACGCGGGAAACCCGCGAGAACGCCAGAAACCTGAGAACGCCCGGCGCCGGGGGCGGAACCCGCGCCGGAGGCCGGGCGCCTCCCCGGCCGTCCCCGGGACCGCTCCGCGCCCGGGCGGCCACTCCGCCGGCCAGACCACCGAGCGACCAGACCACCGAGCGACCAGACCACCGAGGTATCCCGAGGCTTCACCCCGATCCGACTCCGAATCCCCCGAGGAGCGTTCGATGACCCGACCCTTGGCAGAGGTGACCGCCGAGCTCACCGGCCCGGGCCAGTTGTTCGAGATGGAAGAGATCGACGTGCGCGGGGTGCGGACCCGCACGTGGAAACACGCCCCCAAGGACGTGCGGGCCCTGCTGGAGATGTCCCGGTTCCACGGCGAGAACGTCTTCATCGCCTACGAGGACGAGCACATCACGTTCGAGGAGCACTTCCGGCGCGCGGTGACGCTGGCGAACCGCCTGGTCGACGAGTACGGCGTCCAGAAGGGCGACCGGGTCGCGCTGGCGATGCGCAACTTCCCCGAGTGGATCGTGTCGTTCTTCGGCGCGGCGGCGGCCGGGGCCGTCGTGGTGCCGCTGAACGCCTGGTGGACGCGGCAGGAGCTGGAGTACGGCCTGAGCGACTCGGGCGCCAAGGTGCTCATCGCGGACGGCGAGCGGGCCGAGCGCCTGGCCGGCGTGGACGTGCCGATGATCGTGGCGCGGGCCGAGGGGGACCTGCCCGCCGGCGCCCGCGCGTTCGCCGACGTGCTCGGCGAGGTCCGGGCCGACGTGACCATGCCGGCGATCGACCTGCACCCCGACGACGACGCCACGATCTTCTACACCTCGGGCACCACCGGCAAGCCCAAGGGCGCCCTCGTCACCCAGCGCAACCTGGGCCAGTCCCCGATGACCGTGGCGTACGCGCTGCTGCGCACCGCGATGCGCGCGGGGAAGACCGCCGCCGAGGCCGCCGGGCCGCGCCGCGTCACCCTGCTCACCGTGCCGCTGTTCCACGTCACCGGCTGCTTCGCCGTGCTCACCGCGACGGTCTTCACCGGCGGGCAGCTCGTCCTGATGTACAAGTGGGACCCGGACCGGGCGCTCCAGCTCATCGAGCGCGAGAAGGTGACGGTCTTCAACGGCGTGCCCACCAACGCCTGGCAGCTCCTGTCGGCCCCCTCGTTCGGCAAGTACGACATCTCCAGCCTCAACTCCGTGTCGTACGGCGGCGCGCCCGCCCCGCCCAAGCTGGTCGAGCGCATCACCGAGCTCCTGCCCAAGCGCACCCCGGGCAACGGCTACGGCATGACGGAGACGACGGCGCTGGCGGTCTTCAACGGCGGCGTGGACTACCTGGAGCGCCCCGAGAGCATCGGCCTGCCGGTCGCGATCGTGGACGCCAAGGTCGTGGGCCCGGGCGGCGAGGACCTGCCCGCCGGCGAGGTCGGCGAGCTGTGCGTCAAGGGCGCCAACGTGATCAAGGGGTACTGGAACCGGCCCGACGCGACCGCGATGACCTTCGTGGACGGCTGGCTGCACACCGGCGACATGGCCCGCATCGACGAGGACGGGTTCATCTACATCGTGGACCGCGCCAAGGACATGCTGATCCGCGGCGGGGAGAACATCTACTGCGCCGAGGTCGAGGCCGCGTTCTTCGAGCACCCGGCGGTGGACGACGCGGCGGTGATCGGCATCCCGCACGACGAGCTGGGCGAGGAGGTCGGCGCGGTCGTCTGCCTCAAGCCGGGCGCGCGGGCGACGCAGGAGGAGTTGCGGGAGTTCCTGGCCGAGCGGATCGCCCACTTCAAGGTCCCGGCGCGGATCTGGTTCCGCGAGCAGGAGCTGCCGAGGAACCCCGGCGGCAAGATCCTCAAGACGCACCTGAGGAAGGAGATCCTGGGAGCCTGAGCCGGCTCCCGGGCCTCAGCTCACGCCGGCGCGGCGGGCCCGCTCGACCGCGCCGGCGATCACGTTCCCCAGCGCCTCCACGTCCTGCCTGGTCGAGGTGTGCCCGAGGGTGAAGCGGAGCGACCCCCGGGCGCGTACGGCGTCCGCGCCCATCGCCAGCAGGACGTGGGACGGCTGGGCCACGCCGGCCGAGCACGCCGAGCCGGTCGAGCACTCGATGCCCTTGGCGTCCAGCAGCATCAGCAGGGCGTCGCCCTCGCAGCCGGGGAACGAGAAGTGGGCGTTGCCCGGCAGCCGGTCCACCGGGTCGCCGTTGAGGATCACGTCCGGGACCTCGGCGCGCACCCGCGCGATCAGCTCGTCGCGCAGCTCGGTCAGGACCTTGGCCTGCTCCTCCTGCCGCGCGACCGCCTGGTCCACGGCCACCGCCATGCCCACGATCGCGGGCGTGTCCAGGGTGCCCGAGCGCACGTCGCGCTCCTGGCCGCCGCCGTGCAGCACCGGCGCGGGGTCCACGCCGCGCGCCAGCAGCAGCACGCCCACGCCCATCGGCCCGCCCACCTTGTGGCCGCTGATGGTCATCGCGCTCTGCTCGAACGTCACGGGGAGCTGCCCGACGGCCTGCACCGCGTCGGTGTGGAACGGGATGCCGTGCTCGGCGGCCACCTCGCGCAGCGCCTTCACGGGCTGGACGGTGCCCACCTCGTTGTTGGCCCACATCATGCTGACCAGGGCCACGCTGCCCGGGTCGTCGCCGATGGCCTCGCGCAGCGCCTCGGGGTGCACCCGGCCGTGCTCGTCGGCGGGGATCAGGTCCACCCGCGCGCCCTGGCTCTCCGCGAGCCACTGCGCCGGGTCCAGGGTGGCGTGGTGCTCGACCGCGCTGACCAGCACGCGGGTGCGCCGGGGGTCGGCCGCGCGCCGCGCCCAGTAGAGCCCCTTCACGACCAGGTTGTTCGCCTCGGTGCCGCCCGAGGTGAAGATCACCTCACTGGGCCGGGCGCCGAGCGCCGCCGCGATCGTCTCGCGGGACTCCTCGACCCTCCGTCGGGCGCGGCGTCCCGCGGCGTGCAGGGACGAGGCGTTGCCGACCCGCCCGAGTTCCGCGGTCATCGCGTCGAGGGCCTCGGGCGACATGGGAGTCGTGGCGGCGTGATCGAGGTACACCATGGCGCCCCCAGCCTATATGGGCCGCCTCGCCCGGCCCCGACCCGAGCCCCGCCGTACGGCGGCGCGGCGGCGCCGGGATGGCGGTCCCGGGCGGGCGATTTCCGTAAGGTGAACCTGCCGCCGCGAGCCCCGGGCGAGGCCGGCCGGGGGCGGCGGCGCGAGCGGTGTGAGCAGGGAGGCTGGAGATGAGCGCGGAGTTCGAGACCCCGGCGGCGGCGCGGGAGCGGCACGCGGAGCTGGCGCAGGAGGTGGACGAGCACAACTGGCGGTACTACGTGCTCGACTCGCCCTCGGTGAGCGACGCCGACTACGACGCGATGATGCGCGAGCTGCACGAGCTGGAGGAGCGCCACCCGGACCTGCGCACGCCAGACTCGCCCACGCAGCGGGTGGGGGCGCCGCTGGGGTCCGACTTCGCCAAGGTCGAGCACCTGGAGCGGATGCAGAGCCTGGACAACGCGTTCAGCCCCGACCAGCTCGCGGCCTGGGCGGCGCGGGCGGAGAAGGAGGTCGGCGACGCGGGGCCGTACCTCTGCGAGCTGAAGATCGACGGCCTGGCCGTGGCGCTCGTCTACGAGAAGGGGCGGCTCGTGCGGGCCGCGACCCGGGGCGACGGGCGGGTCGGCGAGGACGTCACCGCCAACGTGCGCACGATCGCCGAGGTGCCGCAGCGGCTGGCCGGGGACGACGTCCCGGACCTGCTGGAGGTGCGGGGCGAGGTCTTCATGCCGGTCGAGGCGTTCAACGAGCTGAACGCGCGGGCGGCGGAGGCGGGGGAGCGGGTGTACGCCAACCCGCGCAACTTCGCCGCCGGGTCGCTGCGCCAGAAGGACCCCCGGATCACCGCGCAGCGCCCGCTGAGCATGCTCGTCCACGGGTTCGGGCGCTGGGAGGGCGGCCCGGCGCCGGCGAGCCAGTCCGAGACGTACGACCTGCTCAAGGGCTTCGGGCTGCCGACGAGCGACCGCTATCGCGTCGTGCCCGACCTCGCGGGCGTGCAAGCGTACGTCGACCACTACGAGAAGCACCGCCACGACCCTCCGTACGAGATCGACGGCGTGGTGGTGAAGGTGGACCGGATCGCGCTCCAGCGCCGCCTGGGCTCCACGAGCCGGGCGCCGCGCTGGGCCATCGCGTACAAGTACGCCCCGGAGACCGTCAACACCAGGCTGCTCGGCATCCAGGTCGGCATCGGCCGCACCGGGCGCGCGACGCCGTACGCCGTGATGGAGCCGGTGACGGTCGCGGGCTCGGTGGTGCAGCGGGCGACCCTCCACAACGAGGACGTGGTGCGCCGCAAGGGCGTGCTGATCGGGGACACGGTGATCGTCCGCAAGGCGGGGGACGTGATCCCGGAGATCGTGGGCGCGGTCACCGAGCTGCGCGACGGCACCGAGCGCGAGTTCCAGATGCCCGGGCACTGCCCCGAGTGCGGCACGGCGCTGCGGCCGGAGAAGGAGGGCGACGCCGACCTGCGCTGCCCCAACGCGCGCTACTGCCCGGGGCAGATCCGCGAGCGCGTGTTCCACGTGGCGGGCCGGAACGCCTTCGACATCGACGCGCTGGGGTACGTCGGCGCGACGGCGCTGACCCAGCCGCTGGAGCCGGCCGAGCCGCCGGTGCGGGACGAGGGCGACCTGTTCCACCTCACGGTCGAGCAGTTGCTGCCGATCAAGACGGTCGTGCGCGACCAGGACACCGGGCTGCCCAAGCTCGACCCGGAGACCGGCGAGCAGAAGGTCGTGACGTTCTTCGCCAACGCCGAGGGCGAGCCGAAGAAGGTCGTGGACGAGCTGCTGCGGGAGCTCGAGGAGGCCAAGGAGCAGCCGCTGTGGCGCGTCCTGGTGGCGCTGTCGATCCGGCACGTGGGACCCGCCGCGGCGCGGGAGCTCGCGCGCAACTTCCGCTCGATCGACCGGCTCATGGCGGCGTCGGAGGAGGAGCTGGTCGCGGCCGAGGGCGTGGGCCCGGCGATCGCGGCGAGCGTGCGCGAGTGGTTCGCCGAGGACTGGCACCGCGAGATCGTCGCGAAGTGGCGGGCCGCCGGGGTCCGCATGGAGGACGAGGGGGCCGACGAGGGCCCGCGCCCGCTGGAGGGGCTGGCGATCGTGGTCACCGGCTCGCTGGAGGGCTTCAGCCGCGACGGCGCGACCGAGGCCATCCAGGACCTCGGCGGCAAGGTGACCGGTTCGGTGTCCAAGAAGACCTCGTTCGTGGTCGTGGGCGACAACCCCGGCTCGAAGTACGACAAGGCGGTCAAGCTGGGCGTCCCCATCCTCGACGAGGCCGGGTTCCGCGTGCTCCTGGAGCAGGGCCCCGACCGCGCCCGCGAGGCCGCCGTCCCCCCCGAGGACGCCTAGATCGCCTGAGGCGCCTGGACCGCCCGGGTCGCCTGGACCGCCTGACCTGCCTGACCTGCCTGACCTGCCTGACCTGCCTGACCTGCCTGGCCGTACGGCGTCCCGCCCGCGCGGGCCGTACGGCCTGGGCCGTCTGGGCCGTACGGCGTCCCGCCCGGCGCGCGAGCCGTACCAGGGGTCGTTCCGGACGCGGGGGACCCTGGCGAACCTGGCGAACCTTGAGGAAGTCTGAATAGATTCAACAATTTGAATAACCCGGACCTGCTCAAACTTCACGGAACGTGCCCAATCGGTTTCGCGAAGTCGTGTGGAAGCCTTACTCTCCCATAGTGACCAGTCGTCTACCTTTCGCTGCCGGTCGCCTGACCCGCCCTTGACCCGGGGCACGGCAGCCGAGGACGTGATGAAGGATCCGACCGACACCAGGGACATCGGGCCGCGCCGCGGTTCCCCGCTGTGGGGCTACCTCGCGGGCGTGACCCTGATCGGCACGTCCGCCCTGGTGGCGGCCCTGTTCCTGATGGGCCCGCGGGAGTTCGCGGGGCTGCTGCACGAGCCGCTGTTCTGGATCCTGGCGGTGCTGGTCGTGTTCGGCGAGCTGCGGCCGGTCGTCACCCCGGGGTCCCACGCGATGGGCGGGGCGACCACCTCGACGATGTTCGCGTTCGCCGCGCTGCTGCACTTCGGGCTGCCCACCGCGGCGCTCCTCCAGGCCGTCGCGATCGTCGTGAGCGGCATCGTCACCCGCAAGGCGTGGTTCAGGGTGGCCTTCAACGCCGCTCAGCTCACGCTCGGGTTCGCCGCCGCCTCGGGCGTGCTCCGGCTCGCGGGGATACGGCCCGACCCGGCCGCGCCCTGGGTGCCCTCCGGCCGCGACATCGGGGTCGTGCTGCTCGCGGGCGTGGCGTACTTCCTGGTCACCGACCTGCTCGTGTGCGGCGCCGTCGCCCTGCACGAACGCCGCCCGGTGTGGCGCGTGGTACGGGCCACGCTGGGCTACCAGTCGCTCGTGCACCTGGCGCTGCTCGGGCTCGCCCCCGTCGTCGTCGTGGTCATGCACCACTCCAGCGCGCTCGTGCCGCTGTTCGTGGCCCCGATCGTGGCCGTCTACTTCACCGCCGCGCTCTCGGTGCGCCGCGACCACCAGGCGATGCACGACCCGCTCACCGGCCTGCCCAACCGCAAGCTGCTGGCCCTGCGCGCCGCCGCGGCCCTGGAGGAGTCGCGCGGGCGCGTCGGCCTGTTCCTGCTCGACCTCAACAGGTTCAAGGAGGTCAACGACACTTTGGGGCATCCGGTGGGCGATCGGCTGCTCCAGCTCATCGCCCACCGCCTGACCCACAGCGTGCGCCCGGGTGACGTGGTCGCCCGGCTCGGCGGGGACGAGTTCGCCGTGCTGCTGCCGTCCGTGCGGGACGAGGCCGCCGCCCGCGAGGTCGCCGCCCGGCTGCGGGCCGCGCTGGCCGAGCCCGTGCGCCTGGAGGGCATGACGTTCGACCTGGACGCCAGCGTCGGCATCGTCCTCCACCCCGATCACGCGCCCGACTTCGACCTGATGATCCAGCGCGCCGACGTCGCGATGTACCTGGCCAAGGAGAGCCGCACCGGCGTCGAGACGTACGCCCCCGACAAGGATCGCAACTCGCCGGCGCGCCTGCACCTGCTCGGCGACCTGCGGCGCGGGCTCGACCGGGGCGAGGTCGTGCTGCACTACCAGCCCAAGGTGCGGCTGGCCGACCGGGTCCCCGTGGGCGTGGAGGCGCTGGTGCGCTGGCGGCACCCCGACCGGGGCATGGTGTGGCCGGACGACTTCGTGCCGCTGGCCGAGCAGTCCTACCTGATGCGGCTGCTGACCCAGCACGTGGTGGACCAGGCGCTGGAACAGGCCGCGCGGTGGTGGGAGAACGGCTGGCGCGTCCCGGTCTCGATCAACGTGTCGGCGCGCGACCTGCTCGACACCGGCCTGCCCGAGGTGGTCGAGAAGGCGCTGGAGCGGCACGACGTCCCCTCGTGCGCGCTGCTGCTGGAGGTGGGGGAGCGGGTGCTCATGACCGGTCAGGCGTACACCGCCGAGACCGTGCGCTCCCTGGCCCGCATGGGCGTCACGCTGGCCCTGGACGACTTCGGCACCGGCTACTCCTCGCTGGTGCGGCTCCAGCGGCTCCCGGTCAGCGAGGTCAAGATCGACCGATCGTTCGTGGGGAAGCTGCGGGAGTCGGCCGACGACGCGCGCGTCGTCCGGTCGCTCGTGGACCTGGCCCGCTCACTCGGGGTCCGGTCGGTGGCCGAGGGGGTCGAGGACGCCGAGACGGCGCGCACCCTCCGGGAGATGGGGTGCGACGCCGCGCAGGGCCGGTGGTTCGGCGAGCCGCTGCCCGCCGACGAGGCCACCCTGTGGCTCAAGGAGAACCTCGGCAAGGACGAGTCCCCGATGGTCCTGGGCGGCTACGCCACCCAGGACCGGCTTCCCTACACGGCCGGGGGGTCGTTGTAGTAACGCTCCTCGCGGACGCGCCGCGTGGTCCCGCCCAGGGGCCGCGTCTCGTCGTGCACCTCGCGGACCGGGGGCTCGACCACGGCGCGCCGGGCCGCCTGGAGCCGCATGATCCCCACGATCGTCCCGGCGAGGCCGCCCAGCATGAGGATGACCCCGACGACGTTGATATCGATCCCGGCCAGGTCGTAGTCCACGGCCCAGGTGAGGATGGCGCCGATCATTATCAGGATGATTCCGCCTGCGATGGTCACCGCGCTCACTCCTTTGCGTCGTCACATCGCTCGCGCTACGTCCAGTTATCTCCCGCCCCCGCGTCTCAAACGTCGGTCACGATTAGCCCAGCCCAGGGTCAACGCGCGCGGCCGTGCCGCGGGACGCCCCGCCCGCCGTACGGCGCGGCCCGGGGTGCGGGCCGGGGGCCGGGGCGCGGGGCGGGCCCGCCCGTCATACGGCGCGGGTCCGGGGGCGCGGGGCGGGCCGCCGGGCGGATATCGAGTCGGCCTCACGGGCGCGGCCCCCTAGGATGGCGGGGAAGTCTTCCACAACGCTCCCTGACCTAGGAATCTGCGATCCATGTCCGCCATAACCCGTGACGAGGTGGCGCATCTCGCTCGGCTGTCGCGGCTGGCGCTGGCCGACGACGAGCTCGACCACTTCGCCGCCCAGCTCGACCAGATCATCGAGTCCGTAGCCCGAGTGCGCGAGGTCGCCGCCGGCGACATCCCGCCGACCTCGCACGCCCTGCCGCTCACCAACGTCTTCCGGCCCGACGAGGTACGGCCGGGCCTGGCGCCCGACGACGCGCTGGCCGCCGCGCCGGCCGTCGAGGAGGACCGCTTCCGCGTGCCGAGGATCCTGGAGGAGGAAGCGTGAGCCTGACCAGGCGCACCGCCGCGGAACTGGGCGCCATGATCGCCTCCGGCGAGGTCTCCGCCGTCGAGGTGACCCAGGCGCACCTGGACCGCATCGCCGAGGTGGACGACAAGGTCCACGCGTTCCTGCACGTCGCGACCGAGTCCGCGCTCGCGCAGGCCCGTGACGTGGACGCCCGCCGCGCCGCCGGGGAGGAGCTGGGCCCGCTGGCCGGCGTCCCGGTCGCGCACAAGGACATCTTCACCACGGCCGACATGCCCACCACCTGCGGTTCGAAGATCCTGGAGGGCTGGCAGCCGCCGTACGACGCGACCGTCACGGCCCGCCTGCGCGCCGCCGGCCTGGTCATCCTCGGCAAGACCAACCTCGACGAGTTCGCCATGGGCTCGTCCACCGACAACTCCGCCTTCGGGCCGAGCCACAACCCCTGGGACCTGACCCGCGTCCCCGGCGGCTCGTCCGGCGGCTCCTCGGCGGCGGTCGCGGCGTTCGAGGCCCCCCTGTCCACCGGCACCGACACGGGCGGCTCCATCCGCCAGCCCGCCGCGGTCACCGGCATCGTGGGCATGAAGCCGACCTACGGCGGCTCGTCCAGGTACGGCCTGGTGGCGTTCGCGTCCTCGCTGGACACCCCGGGGCCGTTCGCCCGGAACGTCCTGGACGCGGCCCTCCTGCACGAGGCGTTCTCCGGCCACGACCCCCTCGACAGCACCTCCATCGACCAGCCGGTCCCGCCGGTCGTCGAGGCCGCGCGCCAGGCCGACGTGTCCGGCATGCGCATCGGCGTGGTCAAGGAGTTCTCCGGCGAGGGCTACCAGCCCGGCGTCCTGGCCCGCTTCCAGGAGGCGTGCGACCTGCTGGAGTCCCTGGGCGCCAAGGTCGTCGAGGTCTCCTGCCCGTCCTTCACCTACGCCCTCCCGGCCTACTACCTCATCGCCCCGTCCGAGGCCTCCTCCAACCTGGCCCGGTTCGACGCGATGCGGTACGGCCTGCGCGTGGGCGACGACGGCACCCGCTCGGCGGAGGAGGTCATGGCCCTGACCCGGGCGGCCGGCTTCGGCCCCGAGGTCAAGCGCCGCATCATGCTGGGCACCTACGCCCTGTCCTCGGGCTACTACGACGCCTACTACGGTCAGGCCCAGAAGGTCCGCACGCTCATCACCCGCGACTTCGAGGCGGCCTACGAGCAGGTGGACGTCCTGATCAGCCCGACCACGCCGACGACCGCCTTCAGGATCGGCGAGCGCGCGGACGACCCGATGGCGATGTACCTCGCGGACCTGTGCACCATCCCGTCCAACCTGACCGGCAACGCCGCGATCTCCGTCCCCTGCGGTCTCGCCGACGAGGACGACCTCCCGGTGGGCCTCCAGATCATGGCCCCCGTCCTCGGCGACGACCGCTGCTACCGGGTCGGCGCCGCGGTGGAGGCCGCCCTCCAGTCCCGCTGGGGCGCCCCCCTGCTGGACAAGGCCCCCGCCCTGTAGCACCCGGAGGGGAACGGCGGGCGTCCCGCCGTTCCCCGCCACCCGCCCGCGTCCGCGCGACCCGAGCAGCGGACGCGGCGGACACTAGGCTGTAACCGACGATCTGGAGCCCTGGCCAGGGCCGACGATGGACATCGAGGACGAATCGCAATGACTACCCCGACGCTGATGCCGTACGACGAGGCGCTGGGCCGGTTTGAGCCGGTGCTGGGTGTGGAGACGCACGTTGAGCTGGGGACGGCGTCGAAGATGTTCTGCGGGTGCGCCACGACCTTCGGGGCGGCGCCCAACACGCAGGTTTGTCCCGTCTGCCTGGGCCTGCCGGGGTCGCTGCCCGTCGCCAACGCGGCGGCCATCGAGGCGACGATCAAGATCGGCCTGGCGCTGAACTGCTCCATCGCGGAGTGGTGCCGGTTCGCGCGGAAGAACTACTTCTACCCGGACATGCCGAAGGACTTCCAGATCAGCCAGTACGACGAGCCGCTGTGCTTCGACGGCTACCTCGACGTCGAGGTGAACGGCGAGGTCGTGCGGGTCGGGATCGAGCGGGTCCACCTGGAGGAGGACACCGGCAAGTCGCTGCACGTCGGCGGGGCCACCGGGCGCATCCACGGCGCGGACTACTCGCTCGTGGACTACAACCGCGCCGGCATCCCGCTCGTGGAGATCGTCACCAAGCCCGTCGAGGGCACCGACCGGCTCGCCCCCGAGGTCGCCCGGGCGTACGCCACGGAGCTGCGCGAGCTGATGCGGGCGCTGGGCGTCTCCGACGTGCGCATGGAGGAGGGCTCGATGCGGTGCGACATCAACGTGTCGCTGATGCCGCGCGGCTCCTCCGAGTGGGGCACCCGCACCGAGACCAAGAACGTCAACTCGCTGCGGTCGATCGAGCGGGCCGTGCGCCACGAGATCGAGCGGCAGGCGGCGATCCTGGCCGACGGCGGCACGATCATCCAGGAGACGCGCCACTTCCACGAGGACACCGGCGAGACCACGTCCGGCCGGTCCAAGGAGGAGGCGCAGGACTACCGCTACTTCCCCGAGCCCGACCTCGTGCCGATCGCCCCCGACCGCGCCTGGGTGGAGGAGCTGCGCGCCGGCCTGCCCGAGCTGCCCTCGGTGCGGCGCAAGCGCCTGCGGTCCGAGTGGGGCGTGTCCGAGCTGGACATGCAGGCGATGCTGAACGCGGGCGCGGTCGAGCCGGTCGAGGCGACGATCGCCGCGGGGGCGACCCCGGCGGACGCCCGCAAGTGGTGGATGGGCGAGCTGGCCCGCCGCGCCAACGAGTCCGGCACGCCGCTGGCGGAGCTGGCGGTCACCCCGGCGCAGGTCGCCCGGGTGGCGGCGCTGGTCGCCGAGGGCACGCTGAACGACAAGCTGGCCCGCCAGGTCCTGGAGGGCGTGCTGGCCGGCGAGGGCGAGCCCGACGAGGTCGTGGCCGCGCGCGGCCTGAAGATCGTCGGTGGCGACGAGGAGCTGGGCGCGGTGATCGACCAGGTCATCGCCGACAACCCGGACGTCGCCGACAAGATCCGCTCCGGCAAGGTGGCCGCGGCCGGCGCCCTCGTGGGCGCGGTCATGAAGGCCACGCGCGGCCAGGCCGACGCCGGCCGCGCCCGGGAGCTGATCCTGGAGAAGCTCGGCGCCGCCTGACCGCGAGCGACCCGGCCCCGATCTCGCCCGCTGCCCGTCATCCGTCCGGATGGCGGGCAGCGGGCTTTCCCGGGGCGCGGAGGTCTTCCCGAGGCGCCGCGGTCTTCTCCGCGGGGCGGGGGTCTTCTCCGCCGGACGTCTTTTGCGGGAGATGCGGCTTTCGCTAATTTCGGCGGGAGGTATGCGATCTCCGGGTCGCCGGGGGAGGCCCGAAACCCGATCCGCGCCGGAACGGCCGGCCGGAGCAGTCGGAGAGGCGGGGCGTTGAGCGAACCCATCGTGCGCACGTCGTCGGGAGCCGTACGCGGTCGTGAGACCGGCGGCGTGGCCTCCTTCAAGGGCGTCCCCTTCGCGCGGCCGCCGTTCGGCGAGCACCGCATGCGGGCCCCCGCGCCCGCCGAGCCCTGGGACGGGGTCCGCGAGGCGGACGCGTTCGGGCCGCGGCCGCCCCAGCACGAGGGCGGTCCCGGCATGCGGCCGTGGAGCTCCGGCGAGGGCCTGGACTGCCTCACGGTGAACGTGTGGACCCCGGATCCCGGCGGGTCCGGGCTGCCGGTCATGGTCTGGATCTACGGCGGCGCGTACATCTCCGGCTGGTCCGGGATGCCGGAGTACGACGGGACGCGGCTCGCCGCCGCGGGCGTCGTGGTCGTGTCGTTCGACCACCGGGTCGGCATGGAGGGATTCGGCCAGGTCCCGGGCGTCCCGGCGAACCGGGGCCTGCTGGACCAGGTGGCCGCGCTGCGCTGGGTGCGCGAGAACATCGCGGCGTTCGGCGGCGACCCGGACCTGGTGACCGTGTTCGGGGAGTCGGCCGGCGCGGGCGGCGTCGCCTCGCTGATGGTCATGCCCTCGGCCCGCGGGCTGTTCCGGCGGGCGATCGCGCAGAGCGTGCCGGGCACGTTCTTCTCAGCGGAGTACGCCGGCCGGGTGGGCGCGGCGATCACCGCGCTGCTCCCCGGCGGGAACCCGCTGGAGGCCGCCCCCGAGGCGGTGATCGAGGCGGCCTCGGCGTTCATGACCAAGGTGATGCCGGGAGACGTGGAGACCTGGGGGCCGATCGCCCTCACGCCGACCTGCTTCTCGCCCGTGGTGGACGGCGAGGTGCTGCCGGTGACGCCGTGGGAGGGCCTGGCGCGGGGCGACGCCGCCGGCGTGGAGCTGGTCGCCGGCTTCAACAGGGACGAGTACGCCCTGTTCACGGCCATGGACCCGACGCTGGACCTGGACGCCCGCCTGCCCGTCGCCCTGGCCGCGCTCGCGCCCGATGGCGCGGCCGAGCTGTACCGCGGCGACGCCCGGGCCGCCTACACCGCGCTCATGTCGGACTGGCTGTTCCGCATGCCCAGCGCCCTGCTCGCCGACGCGCACCGGGGGACGACGTACGCCTACGAGCTGACCTGGTCGCCCTCGCCGCTGGGCGCCTGCCACGCGCTGGACCTCCCGCTCACCTTCGGCGTGCTGGACGGCGACTTCGCCCGGATGCTGACCGGCGGCTCCCCGGACGCGGCGAACCTGTCGGAGCAGTTCCGCGCCGCCTGGACCGCCTTCGCCCGCACCGGCGACCCCGGCTGGCCGCGCCACGACGCGGACACCGCCGTCACGCACCTGTTCGACGTGACCCCCTCCGACGTCCCGGACCCCGAGGCCGCCTCGCGCGCCCTCTGGGGCCCACGCGGCTTCCCCCCGGTGGACTGACCGACCCCCGCGACGCCCCGCGAGCCCGCCGTACGGCATGAGCCCGTACGGCGGGCCGCGCGCGGGCGGGAGCCGTACCGGATCGGGCCGGGACGGCGGCGCGGCGGGAGGATCGGAACCGGGGTCAGGCCGGGGCGGAGGCCAGGATGTAGGCCTGCGGCATCCTCTCGGTGAGCCTGGTCTCCGAGGTCCCCGGGTCGTGGGGCCCGCGGACGAGGCGGGCGTCCACGCGGAACCCGGCGTCCTCCAGGAGGTCCGAGACGCGCTCGGGCCGCAGGCGGTGGAAGTCCAGGGCGACCTCGTGGCCGAACGCCTCGCTCACGTGCAGCGGCTCGTCGCCGACCTGGAAGGCGAGGAGCAGGTGACCCCCGGGGACCAGGACCCGGCGGAACTCGGCGAAGGCCGCGGGCAGGAGCTCCGGCGGCAGGTGGATGACGGAGTACCACGCGAGCACGCCGCCTAGGGAGGCGTCCGCCAGGTCCAGGTCCGGCATGGCGCCCACGTCGAAGCGCAGCCCCGGGTAGGTGCGGCGGGCCAGCGCGATCATCTCCGAGGACAGGTCGAGACCGAAGACGTCCACGCCGAGCGAGGCCAGGTGGGCGGACACGCGGCCGGGCCCGCAGCCGATGTCGGCCACCGGTCCCGCGCCCGCCGAGCGCACCCGCTCGGCGAACTCGGCCAGCATGGCGAGCTGGAACGGCTTCTCGCCGAGCTCGTCAGCGGCGGCCTCGGCGTACTCGGCGGCGAAGGAGTCGTATCCCGCTCTGGTCGCGGTCAGGTAGGAGGGTTCGGTCATGGGGGAGGACCCTAGCCCACCCGGCGGCCGCCCGGGCGCGCCCCCCGGCGCCCCGCCACGCCCGTCCCGGCCCCGGCACGTCCGCCCCGGAACGTCCGTCCTCGTCAGGCCCGTCCTCGTCACGCCGGTCACCGTCTCGCCCGTCCCCGTACTCGGCCGGGACGGGTTGTCAGGGCCGTCCCCCGCGCTGGAACGGGCTGTCAGGGCCGTCCCCGCGCGGCCGGGGACGGGCGTCAGAGCCGCCAGACCTCCGGCAGCCCGGCGGCGGCGCCCGCGCCCGAGTAGTCGTGGACGACCTCCAGCAGGTCCGCCATCCGGGCCTGCCAGGCCACGTTGACCGGCAGGTTCTCCAGCTCGGCGAGGAGCCGCGCGTAGTCGTCGCACTCGATCACGTGGAAGAGGTCCTGGCCGCTGCGCCAGATGGTCCACTCGTGCGCTCCGGCCGCCTTGATCGCGGCGACCAGCTCCGCGGGCACCTCCCGGTGGGCCGCCTCGTACTCGTCGATCTTGTCCGCGCGGACGCGGGTGTGCAGCGCCACTCGCATGGGGTCTCCTCGGGTCGGTCGCGGGGTTCGCGGGAAGGGGCCGGAGGGGTCACTCGAAGTCGGCGATGTTCTCGCGGAGCCAGTTCTCCACCTCGCCGACGTGCACGGCCGCGGCGGCGCTGGCGGCCTCGGGGTCGCGCGCGGCCAGGGCGCGGTAGATGCGCACGTGCTCCAGGTGCATCTGGGAGAGCACGCCCTTCTCCTTCTGGCCGCGCCAGACCCGGGCGCGGAAGGTGCGGGTGGAGAGGCCGTCGATGATCGCGGCCAGCGTGGCGTTGCCCGCGGCGGCCACGACGTCCCGGTGGAACGCCAGGTCGGCGGCCACGAACTCCTCGATCTGCTCGCTGGCGGCCATCTCCTCCAGGTGGGTGTGGATGACGGCGAGCTGCGCGTCGGTGACCCGGGCCGCGGCCATCGAGGTCGCGGCCGGCTCCAGGATGCGCCGGATCTGGAGCAGTTCGACGAGGGTCGCGCCCCGGGAGATCTCGGCCACCACGCCGAAGGTCTCCAGCAGGTCGCTGGGCGCGAGCTGGGTGACGTAGACCCCGGCGCCGTGCCTGGCCTCCAGCACGCCCATCGCGGTGAGCGCGCGGATCGCCTCCCGCATCGAGCTGCGGGAGAGCCCCAGGTCGGCGGACAGGTCGCGCTCGGTGGGCAGGCGCTGCCCGGCCCGCAGCTCACCCTCGGCGATCATCGCCTTGATCTGCTCGATCGCCCGCTGGGTGACCGAGATCTTCGCCGCCTTCTGATCCAACGCGCACCTCTCCACATCACGCCCGTGTCCCGACCGTCTGTCGATCAAGGGTGACGTCTTGACACCCTCGATTGTCCCCAAGTATGAGTTGTCATACCAATTATCGCTGATCTCCCGGATATGTCCGGTAAGTGCGCGAGATGAAGCCGAGAGATCCGACAAAGTGGTCAGACAAGAACGATACCGCCAGGGTGTCGGCGGTTGATAGGGGGACACTTCCAGTGAAGCTCCTGCGCGTGGGCGCGCCCGGGGCCGAGCGGCCCGCGCTCCTCACCGGCGACGACGTGCTGCTCGACCTCTCGGGCCTGACCCGGGACATCGACGCGGACTTCCTCGCCGGGGGCGGCGCCGACCGGGTCCGCGCCGCGCTCCGGTCCGGTGAGCTGCGCCCGATCGAGCCCGCCGCCGAGCTTCCGTACGGCTCCCGCCTCGGCGCCCCGGTGGCCCGGCCGGGCAAGGTGGTCTGCGTCGGCCTGAACTACCGCGAGCACGCGGCCGAGTCCGGCATGGACGTGCCGGAGGAGCCGGTGGTCTTCTTCAAGGCGTCCAACACGGTGGTCGGACCAGAGGACGAGGTCCTGATCCCGCGCGGCAGCGTCAAGACCGACTACGAGGTCGAGCTGGCCGTGGTGATCGGGAGCCAGGCCCGCTACCTGGAGTCCCCGCGGGATTCGCGCCGCCACATCGCCGGCTACGCGATCAGCAACGACGTCTCCGAGCGGGAGTTCCAGCTCGAACGCGGCGGCCAGTGGGTCAAGGGCAAGTCCTGCGAGACCTTCAACCCGCTCGGCCCCTGGCTGGTCACCCCGGACGAGGTGGGCGACCCGCAGGCGCTGGGCCTGCGCCTGTGGGTCAACGGCGAGCTGCGCCAGAACAGCACCACCGCCGACATGATCTTCGACGTCGACCACCTGGTCTGGTACCTCAGCCAGTTCATGGTGCTCGACCCCGGCGACGTGATCAACACCGGCACGCCCCAGGGGGTCGCCCTCGGCCTGCCCGGCCGGCCCTACCTCCGCGAGGGCGACGTGATGGAGCTGGAGATCGACCGCCTGGGCCGCCAGCGGCAGACCGCCGGGCAGGCCTGAGCGATGGCGACGATCACGGCCGTCGAGGCCTTCGACATCCGCTTCCCGACCTCGCGCGAGCTGGACGGCTCCGACGCGATGAACCCCGACCCCGACTACTCCGCCGCCTACGTCGTCCTGCGCACCGACGGCGCGGAGCACGGGCACGGGTTCGCCTTCACGATCGGCCGCGGCAACGACGTCTGCGTGGCGGCGATCAACGCCCACGCCCCGCTCGTGACCGGCCTCGACGTGGCCGAGGTGGTCGGCGACCTGGGCGGCTTCGCCCGCAGGCTGACCCACGACTCCCAGCTCCGCTGGCTCGGCCCCGAGAAGGGCGCCTCCCACATGGCCGCCGCCGCGATCATCAACGCGGCGTTCGACCTGGCCGGCAAGGTCGCGGGCAAGCCCGTGTGGAAGCTGCTCGCGGACATGACCCCCGACCAGATCGCCGACCTCGTGGACTGGCGCTACCTGAGCGACGCGCTCACCCGCGAGGAGGCCGTCGAGCTGCTCAGGGCCGCCGAGCCCGGCCGCGCCGAGCGCGAGAAGCGGCTCATGGAGCGCGGCTACCCGGCCTACACGACCACCCCCGGTTGGCTCGGCTACGACGACGAGAAGCTGGTACGGCTGGCGCGCGAGGCCGTCGCCGAGGGCTTCACCCAGATCAAGCTCAAGGTGGGCGCCGACCTCGGCGAGGACGTGCGCCGCATGGGGCTGGCCCGCGAGGCCGTGGGGCCGGGCGTCCGCATCGCCGTGGACGCCAACCAGCGGTGGGACGTGCCGCAGGCGGAACGGTGGATGGCCGCGCTGGCGCCGTACGACCCCTACTGGATCGAGGAGCCGACCAGCCCGGACGACGTGCTGGGGCACGCGGCGATCCGGCGGGCGGTCGCGCCGGTGAAGGTGGCCACCGGCGAGCACGTGCAGAACCGGGTGATCTTCAAGCAGATGCTCCAGGCCGGGTCCCTGGACATCCTCCAGCTCGACGCCTGCCGCGTGGGCGGGGTCACCGAGAACGTCGCGATCCTGCTGCTGGCCGCCAAGTACGGCGTGCCCGTCTGCCCCCACGCGGGCGGCGTGGGCCTGTGCGAGGTCGTGCGGCACCTGTCGATGTTCGACTACGTCGCGGTCAGCGGCACCGTCGAGGACCGCGTGATCGAGTACGTCGACCACCTGCACCAGCACTTCCTGGACCCGGTGGTCATCGAGGGCGGCCACTACGTCACGCCCACCGCGCCCGGCATGTCGGCCGAGATCAGGGCGGAGACGCTGACCGCCTACGCCTATCCCGAAGGGAGCGTCTGGCAGTGACGGAGTTCGACGGAATCAGGGCGGTCGTCACCGGCGGCGCCTCCGGCATCGGCCTGGCGACCGCCAGGACCCTCCTCGGCAGGGGCGCCCGCGTCGCCTGCCTGGACCTGAACCCCGAGGTGGACGCCCCGCTCATCGGCGTCCGCGCCGACGTGAGCGACGACGCCTCCGTGCGCGACGCCGTACGGCGGGCCGCCGAGGCGCTGGGCGGGATCGACGTGCTCGTGAACAACGCGGGCATCGGGGCGCAGGGCACCGTCGAGGACAACGACGACGACGAGTGGCGCCGCGTGCTCGACGTCAACGTGCTCGGCATGGTCCGCACGACGCGGGCGGCCCTGCCGTACCTGCGCGAGTCCGCGCACGCCGCGATCGTCAACACCTGCTCGATCGCGGCCACGGCGGGGCTGCCGAACCGGGCGCTGTACTCCGCGTCCAAGGGCGCGGTCCTGTCGCTGACGCTGGCCATGGCCGCCGACCACGTGCGGGAGGGCATCCGGGTCAACTGCGTCAACCCCGGGACCGTGGACACCCCCTGGGTCGGCCGGCTGCTGGACGCGGCCGACGACCCCGAGGCCGAGCGCGCGGCCCTGGCCGCCCGGCAGCCGACCGGGCGGCTGGTCACCCCCGAGGAGGTGGCCGCGGCCATCGCGTACCTGGCCGGCCCGGTGTCGGGGGCGACCACCGGGACCTGGCTCGCGGTGGACGGCGGAATGGCCGGGCTGCGGCTCCGGCCGAGGAACTGAGCACACGACATCTCGCATGGAGGCGACGATGATCAGCAAGAAGCTCGCGGCGACAGCCGTGCTCGCCCTGTCCGCGCTGCTCGCCGCGGGCTGCGGCAGCACCAAGGACGCCGCCAGGCCCGCGGCCGGCGGGGCCGGGGCCGAGGCGGGCCGGGCGGGTGTCGTCCTGCCGCTCCTGACCTCGCCGTTCTGGCAGGCGTACAACAACTACGTGCCGCGGATGGCCAAGGAGCTCGGCGTCGAGACGCTGCCGACCGTCAACTCCAACTCCGACCCCGCGCAGCAGGTGACGGACATCAACAACCTCGTCACCCAGGGCGTGAAGGGCATCGTCGTCTCGCCGCTCGACAGCGCCGCGATCGTCGCGGGCCTGCGCCAGGCCGAGAACAAGGGGATCCCGGTGGTGGCCGTGGACGTCGCCCCCGAGAGCGGCAAGGTCTTCATGATCGTCCGCGCGAACAACCGGGCGTACGGCGAGAAGGCCTGCAAGCACATCGGCGACCAGGTCAAGAAGGGCAAGGTCGTGCAGATCCAGGGCGACCTGGCCTCCGTCAACGGCCGGGAGCGCTCCGAGGCGTTCAACCAGTGCATGAAGGCGAACTACCCGGACATCAAGGTGCTGGAGATCCCGGCCGAGTGGAAGTCCGACGTCGCCGCCGCCAAGCTGGACGGCCTGCTCAACGCCAACCCCGACGTCAAGGGCATCTACCTGCAGGCCGGCGGCGTCTACCTGGCGCCGACGCTGCAGACGCTCAAGAGCAAGGGGATGCTGCGCCCGGCCGGCGACGACAAGCACATCGTGATCGTCTCCAACGACGGCATCCCGCAGGAGTTCGACGCGATCCGCAAGGGCGAGATCGACGCCACCGTGTCCCAGCCGGCCGACGCGTACGCCAGGTACGGGCTCTTCTACGTCAAGGCCGCGATGGAGGGCAAGACGTTCCGGCCCGGCCCGACCGACCACGACAGCGAGATCGTCAAGCTGCCGAACGGCCTGCTGGAGGACCAGCTCGCGGCGCCTCTCGTGACCAAGGAGAACGTCGACGACAAGGCCCTGTGGGGCAACAGCGTCAAGTAGTCCACGCCGTCGGCGGCGCCCGCGCGGCGCCGCGACCGGCGGAGTCGTCGGCTAGGAGGTGTCATGTCTGCCCCCCTCGTGGAGGCGATCGGCGTCGGCAAGCGCTTCGGTTCCACCGTGGCGCTCGCGGACGCGCGGCTGACCGTCGTGCCCGGTGAGTCGCACGCGCTGGTCGGCCGGAACGGGGCCGGCAAGTCGACCCTGGTCTCACTGCTCACGGGCCTGCAGGCCCCGGACGGCGGCGAGATCAGGTTCGGCGGGGAGCCGGCCCCGCCGCTGGCGGACCGCGACGCGTGGCGCGCCCGCGTCGCCTGCGTCTACCAGCGGTCCACGATCGTCCCCGACCTCACCGTGGGCGAGAACCTGTTCATCAACCGCCAGCCGCTCGCGGGCTTCGGCCGCATCAGCTGGAAGCGGCTGCGCGCCGAGGGCCGCGAGCTGCTGGACCAGTGGGGCGTCGAGGTGGACGTGGACGCCCGCGCCGGGGACCTGGCGGTGGAGGACCGGCAGCTCGTCGAGATCGCCCGCGCCCTGTCGTACGGCGCGCGCTTCATCATCCTCGACGAGCCCACGGCCCAGCTCGACAACAACGAGATCGAGCGGCTGTTCGCCCGGATGCGTGCCCTGCAGGAGTCCGGGGTGACGTTCCTGTTCATCTCGCACCACCTCCAGGAGGTCTACGAGGTCTGCCAGACCGTGACCGTGCTCCGTGACGCCCGCTGGATCATCACGGCCCCGGTCGCCGACCTGCCCCGCGCCGCGCTCGTCGAGGCGATGACCGGCGAGGCCACCGCGCTCGGCGAGGGCGTGACCGAGTCGCGCGTCGGCCCGGACGTGCCGGTCCGCCTCGCCGTCTCCGGTCTGTCCGGCGACGCGTTCACGGACGTGAGCCTGGCCGTGCGGCGGGGCGAGGTGCTGGGCCTGGCGGGCTCCAGCGCCAGCGGCAAGATCGAGCTGGCGGAGTCCCTGGTGGGGCTGCGCACCCCGAGCGGCGGCTCCGCCGTGCTGGACGGGGAGGCGCTGCCCTTCGGCGACGTGCGCCGGGCCCTGGACGCCGGGGTGGGCTGCGTGCCCCGCGACCGGCACCACGAGGGCCTGGTGCCCGAGCTGTCGGTCGGCGAGAACTCCGCGATGACCATCGCCGGCCGCCTCGGGAAGTACGGCGTCATCGCCCCGTCCCGGCTGCGCGCCCACGCCGAGCGGGCGATCGCCGACCTGGACATCCGCACCGAGGGGCCGGGGCAGCCGGTCAACGCGCTGTCGGGCGGCAACCAGCAGAAGGTCGTCATGGCCCGCGCGCTGGCCACCGATCCCAGGCTGCTGGTGCTGATCAACCCCACCGCCGGCGTGGACGTGAAGTCCAAGGAGGCGCTGCTCGCCGTGGTGGACCGCATCCGCGCCGGCGGCACCTCCGTGATCATCATCTCCGACGAGCTGGACGACCTGCGGCCCTGCGACCGGGTGCTGGTCATGCGGCACGGCTCGATCGCCGACGAGTTCCCCGCCGGATGGCACGACCACGACCTGGTCGCCTCGATTGAAGGTGTTACCCGTGACTGACGTCTCGACCGCCGCGCGCCCCACGGCGGCGGCCCTTCCGCGCCAGAGCCCGGTCATGCGCCGGCTGCGCGAGCTGGCCCTGGTGCCCGCGCTGGTCGCGCTGATCGTGCTGGGCGCCTTCGTCAACGAGAACTTCCTGAGCTACGCGAACATCATCTCGATCCTGGGCTCGTCCGCCGCGCTCGCGATGGTCGTGCTCGCCGAGTCGCTGATCCTGATCACCGGCAAGATCGACCTGTCGCTGGAGTCGGTCGTGGGCATCGCCCCGGCGCTCGGCGCGCTCGTCGTGATCCCGGCGGCGTCGGCGGGGTTCGGGCTGGAGCTGCCGACGGCCGTGGGCCTCGCGCTGATCGTCGTGGTCGGCGCGCTCGTGGGCGCGTTCAACGGTTTCCTCGTGGTGAAGCTGCGGCTCAACGCGTTCATCGTGAGCCTGGCGATGCTGATCGTGCTGCGCGGCCTGCTCGTCGGCGCGACCAAGGGCAAGACCCTGTTCGACATGCCCGAGCCGTTCTTCGCGCTGGCCACCACCACCTTCCTCGGCATCCCGATCTCGGTGTGGCTGGCCGCGGCGGCGTTCGGCGTCGCCGGGTTCTTCCTGCGCTACCACCGGCTCGGCCGCGCCCTGTACGCCATCGGCGGCAACCCCGCGGCGGCCAGGGCGGCCGGCATCCGCGTGGACCGCGTCCTGCTCGGCGTGTTCGTCGTGGCCGGGGCGCTGTCCGGGCTGGGCGGCCTGATCCAGACCGGCTACGTCGGCGCGATCAACGCCAACCAGGGCGCCAACATGATCTTCATGGTCATGGCGGCGGCGGTGGTCGGCGGCATCGCGATGGACGGCGGCCGGGGCACGATGTCCGGGGCGCTCACCGGCGTGCTGCTGCTCGGCGTGGTCACCAACCTGCTCACGCTGGCGCAGGTGTCGTCCTTCTGGATCCAGTCCATCCAGGGCGCGATCATCCTGGTCGCCCTGATGATCGCCCGCGTCACCACCGGCCGGGCCCAGGAGTAACCCGTGCGCATCGAAACCCGCCGCCTCGGCTCGACGGACGTGGAGGTCAGCACCCTGTCCTTCGGGGCCGCGCCGCTGGGCAACCTCTTCGCGCCCATGTCCGACGACCAGGCCGGGGCGTCCGTCCGGCGGGCGCTGGCGGGCGGCGTCCGCTACTTCGACACCGCGCCGCACTACGGGGCGGGCCTGTCGGAGCGGCGGCTCGGCGCGGCGCTGCGGGCGGCGGACCGCGGGTCGTACACGCTCTCCACCAAGGTGGGCAGGCTGCTGCGCCCGCTCGCGCCCGGGGAGGAGAACGACGCCCCCATGTTCCGCGACAGCCCGCCGTACAAGCGGGTCTGGGACTTCGGGCGGGCCGGCGTCCGCGCGTCCATCGAGGAGAGCCTGGAACGGCTCGGGCTCGACCGCGTGGACGTCGTCTACCTGCACGACCCGGACGTGGCCGGGGCCGAGGAGGCCGTCTACGAGTCCGCCTACCCGGCCCTGGCGGAACTGCGCGAGCAGGGCGTCGTGGGCGCGATCGGGGCGGGCACGAACGAGACCGAGCTGCTCACCCGGTTCGTGCGGCGGCTCGACCTGGACGTCGTGCTCTGCGCCGGACGGTACTCCCTGCTCGACCGGCGCGCGGCGGAGGAACTCCTCCCCGCCTGCTCCGAACGCGGCACCTCCGTCGTGATCGGCGGGGTCTACAATTCGGGACTGCTCGCCGACCCGCGGCCCGGGGCGACGTACGACTACCTGCCCGCGCCCGAGCCGCTGGTGGAGCGGGCGCTGCGGATGAAGGCGCTCTGCGAGACGTACGGCGTGCCGCTGCGCGCGGCGGCGATCGCGTTCCCGCTGCGCCACCCGGCCGTCGCCAGCGTGCTCGTCGGCTGCCGCAGCGAGGCGGAGGTCGCCGACAACCTGGCGATGTTCGCCGCGGAGGTCCCCGACGCGCTGTGGGCGGAGCTGGAGGTCGCATGAGCCGGGTGGACGCGCACCATCACCTGTGGGACACCGGGGCCCGGGAGTACCCCTGGATGGACGGCCCCTGGGCGGACCCGCTGCGGGGGGTGTTCGACGAGGCCCGCTACACCGCCGAGGCCCGGCCGCACGGCGTGGACGCGGCGGTCGTGGTGCAGGCGCTCGCGGACGTCGCGGAGACCCGCGAGCTGCTGGAGCTGACCACCCGGTCCGAGCTGGTGCGGGCCGTGGTCGGGTGGGTCCCGCTGGACGCGCCCGGCGTGGTGGACGTGCTCGCCGAGCTCATGGGCGGCGCCGGGGGCAAGAACCTGGCCGGGGTGCGCCACCTCGTCCAGGACGAGCCCGACCCCGCCTGGCTGGAACGCCCCGAGACCCGGCGCGGGCTGGCCGCCGTCGCCGAGGCCGGCCTCGCCTACGACCTGCTGGTCAAGCCGCCGCAGTACGAGGCAGCGCTGCGGACGGCGCGCGACCTGCCCGGCGTCCAGTTCGTGCTCGACCACCTCGGCAAGCCCGGCATCGCCGCGGGCATGTGGGAGCCGTGGGCGGCCTGGATCGCGGACCTGGCGGCCCTGCCCAACGTCACCGCCAAGGTCTCCGGCCTGGTCACCGAGGCCGACTGGAACACCCCCGACCCCGCCCGCGTGACGCCGTACGTCCGGCACGCCCTGGACGTCTTCGGGCCCGAACGCCTCATGTTCGGCTCCGACTGGCCCGTCTGCACCCTCGCCGTGCCGTACGGCGGCGCGGTCGAGACCACCGACCTGGCCCTGGCCGGGCTCTCGGACGCCGAGCGCGAGTCGGTCCTGTCCGGCACCGCCCGCCGCGTCTACCGCCTGTGACCCGCCTCCGTCCCTCCCCGCCGCGCGGTCCCGGGCGCGGGGGCGCGCGGGACGGCGGGGGATCGGGCGGTGATCGTGGGTTCCGGAGGACGCGGAGGGGGATCTAGGGTGGCGGGCATGAAGGTGTGGGTGCCGTTGCCGGGCATCGCCCAGGCGCTGGGGGATCTGCCGGGGGTCGAGGTCGGCGTCTACGACGGGGGCGCGGAGTTCCCCCCGGGCGTCGAGGACGTCGAGGTGTGGGTGCCCCCCTTCTTCGGCACGCCGCGCACGCCCGAGGCGCTGGCCCGCATGGCCAGGCTGCGGGTCGTCCAGACGCTGACCGCCGGCGTGGACGCCTACCGGCCGCACATGCCGGACGGCGTGCTGCTCTGCAACGCCAAGGGCGTGCACGACGCGGGCACCGCCGAGTGGGTGGTGGGCGCGATCCTGGCGATGCAGCACGACTTCCCGGCGTTCGACGAGGCGCGGCGCGAGGAGCGCTGGGACTACCGCTTCACCGGCGCGCTCGCCGACCAGACCGTGCTGATCGTCGGGTACGGATCGATCGGCGCGGCCGTGGAACGCCGGCTCGCCGGGTTCGAGGTCGAGGTGGTCCGGGTCGCCCGGACGGCCAGGGACGGCGTGCACGGCGAGGACGAGCTGCCCGCCCTGCTGCCGGACGCCGACGTGGTCGTGCTGCTGGTGCCCTCCACGCCCGCGACCGCCGGGCTCGCCGACGCCGCGTTCCTGTCCCGCATGAAGGACGGCGCGCTGCTGGTCAACGCCGCGCGCGGGCCCGTCGTGGACACCGGCGCGCTGGTCGCCGAGCTGAACTCCCGGCGCATCCGCGCGGCCCTGGACGTCACCGACCCCGAGCCGCTGCCCGCCGGGCACCCGCTGTGGAAGGCCCCCGGCGTGCTCATCACGCCGCACGTGGCCGGGTCCACGCCCGCCTCCGGCCGCCGCGCGCTGAAGCTGCTGCGCGCCCAGCTCGAACGCCTCCTCGCCGGGGAACCCCTCGTCAACGTCATCGAAGGCGCGTACTGACCCCCGGACCGGGCCCCGGTCGCGCCCGGTCCGCGCTCGTCCCGCGCTCGTCCCGCGTCCTTCCGCGTTCCTCCCGCGTTCCTCCCGCGTGCCTCCTGCCGGGCCGGGGCGCCCTCAGGGCCCCGTAAGGCTGACGGCCAGAAGGATTCCTGACCGTGCTGATGCCGTGACATTGGCCACGTAGAGTAAGCGGCACCGTCGGAAACTGTGCACAGCGTGGTGCACGGGCATGCGAAGACGCATGCGGGAGCCTGCTCACGATTCGCGCCCGGCTCGTTATCAGAACGGTGACGACTCGGGTGTCGGCCCATCCCGGCCGTCGTGAGCACGCGAGACTACAGACATGACGAGCGGCCTGATTGGTGGGCGGCCTGATGAGCGACGACGATGAGCGACTGGCGTAGGCACCGCCTGCCGCTGACCGCCGCGGCCGGACTGGGCGTGGCGGCGCTGGCGGTTGCCCTCCTGGTGCTCCGCACCTCCGGCGGGGCGCTCGCGGCCTCCGGGGTGGGGGCGGCACTGGCCGCCGCGCTGTCCCTGCTGGCCGCCGGCACGCGCGTGGCCCCCGCGCGCCGCGGCGCCTGCCGCTGGCTGGCGGCGGGGGCGATCACCTGGGCCGCGGGCACCTGGGGGCGCACGTTCCTCTCGCCGGGAGAGCCGCCCGCCTCGGTGCTGTCCTTCGCCGACCTGTTCGTCCTGGGCGCGGCCGTGGTGTTCACCGTGGGCTCGGCGCTCACCGTGGGCCGGTCGTCCGGGGCGCTCACGCTCGCCCGCCAGCTCTCCGACGCCTACGTCTGCGCCGGCTCGCTGTTCTCGATCGGCTGGGTGACGCTGCTCGGCCCGCTCTACGAACGCGGCGGCGGCCTGTCGGCGGACTTCCTGCTCGCGATGGCGCTCCCGCTGCTCTTCCTCTGCGTGACCTGCTGGATCGGCCAGGGCGTGGCCGGGGCCGGGCCCCCGCGCCGCCCGCTCGCCATCGCCGTGCTCGCCACCATGGCCGCGCTGACCGCGAGCGAGACCTTCGTCGCGGCCGCCAAGCTCACCGGAGACCCGGCGCCCGCCGCGGGCGCCGTGCCGCTGCTGGCCGCGTTCCTGCTGCTCGCCGTGTCCCCCTGGGTACGGCGCCGCCGCGCGGAGCCGCGTGAGGACAGGCCGCCGCTGGCCACCGGCGTGCCGCTGGCGCTCGCCGGCGTTGCGATCGTCGTCGTCAGCGTGTGGACCGCCACCCACGGCGTCCGGCCCTGGCACGGGCTGCCCGTGCTCGGCCTGGTCGGCGGGTCGGTCATGCTGATCCTGCTCGTGCGGCTGTTCGTGCTCACGCTCCGGGCCGCCCGCCTGCGGCTGCTCGTGGACGGCGCCGAGCGGCGGCTGCGGGACCTGGCCGAGACCGCGGGCGACGTGGTCCTGACCGTGGACCACGAGGGCGTCATCCACCACGTCAGCGAGGGCGTCCTCGCGATGTACGGCTACCGCCCCGAGGAGGTCGCGCGCCGCCGCGTGGGCGAGTTCGTGCACCCGGAGGACCAGCCGGACGTGGAGGCGGCGCTGCGGGCGTTCGCCGACGACGAGCGGTCCACCTGCCGGCTGTCGTGCCGCGTGCGCGCCGCCGACGGCACCTGGCGGCCGGCCGAGGCCGTGGCCACCCGCCACGTGCGCACCGGCGGCGACGAGCTGCTGCTGATCACCACCCGGGACATCACCGACGAGATGGCCCTGCGCCACCAGGTGACCCACCTGACCTTCCACGACGGCATCACCGGCCTGCCCAACCGCGCCTACTTCGAGGAGCGGGTGCGCGACCTGCTCGACCGGCACCCGAGCGGCGTCGCCGTGGTCTTCCTGGACCTGGACGGGTTCACGGCCGTGAACGACTCGGTCGGGCACGCCGCCGGGGACTACCTGCTCAGCCAGGCCGCGCGGCGGCTGCGCCGGGCCGTGGACGTGGACGACACCCTCGCCAGGTTCGGCGGGGACGAGTTCGCCGTGCTGGTCGAGATCGGCGCCGAGGGGCAGGCCGCCGTGGTGGACCTGGCCGAGCTGCTCGTGCGCACGGTCTCCACCGAGCCGTTCCGCGTGGCCGGGCGCGACGTCGCGCTGACCGCCAGCGTGGGCATCGCCTTCGCCGAGGAGGGGCTCGCGCACGGCGAGCTGATCCGCAACGCCGACGTGGCGATGGCCCGCGCCAAGGAACTGGGCGGGCACCGCGTCGAGGTGTTCGCCGCCCACATGCACGCCGACGTCATGCGCCGCCTGGAGATGGCCGCCGACCTCCAGCGAGCGCTGATGGAGAACCAGTTCGCCCTGGAGTACCAGCCGGTGGTGGACCTGGCGACCTCCCGCGTGACCGCCGTGGAGGCGCTGGTGCGGTGGTGGCGGGGCAGCGCGTTCGTGCCGCCCGAGGACTTCCTCGGCGTGGCCGAGGACACCGGCCTGATCGTGCCGCTGAGCGAGTGGATCCTGACCGAGGCGTGCCGCGAGGTGGCCGCCTGGCGGGCCTCCTCGTGGGACATCGGGCTCAACGTGAACCTGTCCCCGCGCCAGATCACCTCGCCCCGGTTCGTGGACACCATCGCCGCCGCGCTCAAGGAGAGCGGGCTGCCGCCGAGCGCGCTGACGCTGGAGGTCACCGAGGACCTGCTGGTGGAGGACGCCGACGAGCGGATCGAGCGCCTGTCGGCCCTGCGCGCCCTGGGCGTACGGCTGGCCATCGACGACTTCGGGACGGGATACGCCTCCCTGGCGTACCTCCGGCAGCTCCCCGTGGACATGATCAAGATCGACCCGTCGTTCGTGTCCGGGCTCGGCTCCGACGAGACCCTGGCGCTGCTCACCCGCACGATCGTGCGGCTGGGCCACGACCTGGGGCTGGTCGTGGTGGCCGAGGGCATCGAACGGCCGGAGCAACTGGAGCAGCTCCGCGAGATGGGGTGCACGCGGGGCCAGGGCTACCTGGTCGCGCGCCCGATGGCGCCGCGCCGGGTGGACACGCTCATGCCGCCCAAGCTCAGCGGCACCTTGCGCTGAGACCTCCGCTTGGCCCTCCGCTGAGACCTCCGCTTGGCCCTCCGCTGAGACCCGCTCTGACGTGCTCGTTCGTCTCGCCGGAAACGCGAAGACGTCTCGTATTGTGAGACTTCCATCCCAGCAAGTTGACGGCGGGGCGTCTCATCGGCCAATGTTGGCGACATGCATCGCAGTGGGATCCTCGTAGTACTTCGCCGGCGCGCAGGTCGCTGACGAAGAGTCCCAGCCTGCGCGCGCCCCTCATCCGGTATCCGGGAGGGGCTTTTTGTTTGGCCTCACCCAAGTGAGGGCTCACAGCCGGTAGCCAGTGTTGACCAGCAAGGAACGAGCCGATGACCGAACGGATGACAGGTGCCCAGGCGCTGGTGCGCGCGCTGGAGCACATGGAGGTCGAGACCGTGTTCGGGATCCCGGGCGGCGCGATTCTCCCCGCGTACGACCCGCTCCTCGACTCGACCAAGGTCCGGCACGTGCTCGTACGGCACGAGCAGGGCGCGGGTCACGCCGCGGAGGGGTACGCCCAGGCGACCGGCAAGGTGGGCGTCTGCATGGCGACCTCGGGGCCGGGCGCGACGAACCTGGTGACCCCGATCGCGGACGCGTACATGGACTCGGTGCCGATCGTGGCGATCACCGGGCAGGTGGCCAGCTCGATGATCGGGACCGACGCCTTCCAGGAGGCGGACATCGTGGGCATCACGATGCCGATCACCAAGCACAACTTCCTGGTCACCAGGGCCGAGGACATCCCGCGGACGATCGCCGAGGCGTTCCACATCGCCGGCACCGGCCGCCCCGGCCCGGTCCTGGTGGACATCTCCAAGGACGCGCTGCAGGACGAGATGGACTTCGTCTGGCCGCAGCCGATGCAACTGCCCGGCTACCGCCCGGTGACGCGGCCGCACTCCAAGCAGATCCGCGAGGCCGCCCGGCTGATCGCCGAGGCCAGGCGGCCGGTGCTGTACGTCGGCGGCGGCGTGCACAAGGCGGGCGCGAGCGCCGAGCTCAAGGTGCTGGCCGAGCTGACCGGGATGCCGGTGGCCACCACGCTGATGGCGCGGGGAACGTTCCCCGACGCCCACCCGCAGCACGTCGGCATGCCCGGCATGCACGGCACGGTCGCGGCGGTGGGCGCGCTCCAGCGGGCCGACCTGCTGGTCGCGCTGGGCACCCGCTTCGACGACCGGGTCACCGGCCGGCTGGACACGTTCGCGCCGGACGCCAAGATCGTCCACGCCGACATCGACCCGGCCGAGATCTCCAAGAACCGCCACGCGGACGTGCCGATCGTCGGCGACGCCCGCGAGGTGATCGCCGACCTGATCGTCGCGGTCAAGGCCGAGATCGAGGCCAGGGGCGCGGTGGACGGCCGCAGCGGGGACTACGCCGACTGGTGGGCCTACCTGGACCGCCTGCGCGAGACGTACCCCCTCGGCTACGAGGACCACGAGGACGGCCTGGCCCCGCAGTACGTCATCGAACGGCTGGGCAAGCTGGTCGGGCCGGACGCGTTCTACTGCGCGGGCGTCGGCCAGCACCAGATGTGGGCGGCGCAGTACATCGGCTACGAGAACCCCGGCTCGTTCATCAACTCCGGCGGCGCGGGCACGATGGGCTTCGCGGTCCCGGCGGCGATGGGCGTCAAGATGGGCCGCCCGGACGCCACGGTCTGGGCCATCGACGGCGACGGCTGCTTCCAGATGACCAACCAGGAGCTGGCCACCTGCGCCATCGAGGGCGTGCCGATCAAGGTCGCGGTCATCAACAACGGCAACCTCGGCATGGTCCGCCAGTGGCAGACCCTCTTCTACAACGAGCGCTACTCCAACACCGACCTGCAGACCGCCCGCCTCATCCCCGACTTCGTGAAGCTGGCCGAGGCGTACGGCTGCGTGGGCATACGCTGCGACAAGGCCGAGGACGTGGACGCGGCGATCCAGAAGGCGATGGAGATCAACGACGTGCCCGTCGTGATCGACTTCATCGTGCACAAGGACGCCATGGTCTGGCCCATGGTCGCGGCCGGCACCAGCAACGACGACATCAAGTACGCCAGGGACCTGGCGCCCGAGTGGGAGAACGGGGACTGAACGTGAGCCGTCACACCCTCTCCGTGCTGGTCGAGAACAAGCCGGGCGTGCTGGCGCGGGTCGCCGCCCTGTTCTCACGGCGCGGGTTCAACATCGACTCGCTGGCCGTCGGGCCCACCGAGCACGCCGACATCTCCCGCATGACGATCGTGGTCAGCGTGGAGGACCTGCCGCTGGAGCAGGTCACCAAGCAGCTCAACAAGCTCGTGAACGTCATCAAGATCGTCGAGCTGGACCCGGCGCAGAGCGTGCAGCGCGAGCTCATGCTCGTCAAGGTCCGCGCCGACGCCGAGACGCGGTCCCAGGTCCTGGAGACCGTGCAGCTCTTCCGCGCCCGGTGCGTGGACGTGGCCCCCGACGCCGTGACCATCGAGGTCACCGGCACGGTGGACAAGCTGGAGGCGTTCATCCGGGTGCTGGAGCCGTTCGGCATCAAGGAACTCGTGCAGTCCGGCATGGTGGCGGTCGGGCGCGGCGCCCGTTCCATCACCGACCGCACGCTGCGCGCCCTCGACCGGTCCGCCTGAGAGGGCGCGCCGCGCCAGGCCCGGGTACGGCCTCCGGCCCGGGCCGTACGGCGTCAGCCGTACGACGCCACGGCGCGAGCCGTACCGTGGACGGGGCCCCGGCGCGAGCCGTACAGAGACAAGACAGAAAACCAGGAGGGGCGACCCAAAGTGGCAGAGATCTTCTACGACAACGAGGCGGACCTGTCGATCATCCAGGACCGTCACGTGGCCGTGATCGGTTACGGCAGCCAGGGGCACGCGCACGCGCTGTCGCTGCGCGACTCGGGCGTGGACGTGCGCGTGGGCCTGCCCGCCGGCTCCAAGAGCCGCGAGAAGGCCGAGAACGACGGCCTGCGCGTCGTCACCCCGGCGGAGGCGGCCGAGGAGGCCGACCTCGTCATGATCCTCGCGCCGGACCACGTGCAGCGCGACCTCTACCGGGAGGCCGTCGCCCCCAGCCTGGTCGAGGGCGACGCGCTGTTCTTCGGCCACGGCCTGAACATCCGGTACGGCCTCATCGAGGCGCCGGAGGGCGTGGACGTGGCCATGGTCGCCCCGAAGGGCCCGGGTCACCTCGTGCGCCGGCAGTTCTCGGCCGGGCGCGGCGTGCCGTGTCTCGTCGCCGTCGAGCGCGACGCCACCGGCAAGGCGTGGCCGCTGACCCTGTCGTACGCCAAGGCCATCGGCGGCACCCGCGCCGGCGCGCTCAAGACCACCTTCACCGAGGAGACCGAGACCGACCTGTTCGGCGAGCAGGCCGTGCTCTGCGGCGGCGTGTCCGAGCTGATCAAGGCGGGCTTCGAGACGCTGATCGAGGCCGGGTACCAGCCGGAGGTCGCCTACTTCGAGTGCCTCCACGAGATGAAGCTGATCGTGGACCTGATGTACGAGGGCGGCATCTCCAAGATGTACTGGTCGGTGTCCGACACCGCCGAGTACGGCGGCTACACCCGCGGGCCGCGCGTCGTCACCGAGGAGACCAAGGCGGAGATGCGCCGCATCCTCGGCGAGATCACCGACGGCACCTTCGCGCGCGAGCTGGTCGAGGAGTTCGACGGCGGCCAGAACAACTTCCGCAAGTACCGCGAGGAGCTGTCCGGCCACCCGATCGAGAAGACCGGCGCCGAGCTGCGCCCGATGATGAGCTGGCTCAAGTCGGCCGAGTAGGTCCGGGGGGCGGCCCGGCGGCGCCGTACGGCACGCGCCGGGCCGCGCCGCACGCGAGGCGCGCGGGAAGCCGGTGCCCGGGGCGCCGGAGCCGGTGCCCGAGGGGCGCGGTGACCGGTGCGCGAGGCGCGTGGAAGCCGCAGGTTGAGGGGCGCGGGGGCGGTGGTCCCCGCGCCCTTCGGCATGCCGGGCGGCGTGGTCCGGCGCACTGGGCCTACCGAACAGTCGCTTGGTTGTGTTCACTGTGACCGTGCTCACATCTACGCCTGCCGCGCGAGTCTCGCGGGGAGTCCGGCTCGGCTACGGGCTCGGCTCGTTCTGCACCGGGACCTTCTCCAGCGTGCCCGGCCTGCTCCTGCTCTTCTACATGACGAACGTGCTGGCCGTACCCGCGTGGCTGGCGGGGCTGGTCGCGTTCCTGCCCAAGGCGTGGGACCTGTTCATCAACCCCTACGTCGGGCGGCTGTCGGACCGCACCCGCTCCCCGATGGGGCCGCGCCGCCCCTGGCTGCTCGTGGGCGCGCTCACCCTCCCGCCGGCGTTCGCGCTGACCTTCGCCGGGCCGCCGCTCACCGGGGTGCCCGCGGCGGTCTACGTCACGGTGCTGTTCTTCCTGGCCGCGACGGCGTACGCCTTCTTCGAGGTGCCGTACAAGGCGATGCCCGCCGAGATGACCGACGACTACCACGAGCGGTCCTCGCTGCTCCAGTGGCGGATGGTCTTCCTGGGCTTCGCGATCCTGCTCTCCAGCGCCGGGACCCAGCAGCTCCTGAACTCCGGCCTCGGCGGCGACACGCTCGGCGGGTACCGGCTGGTGGGGATCGTCGTGGGCGTGGTCCTGCTCGCGGCCATGCTCGGCACGTTCTTCGGCACCGCCCGCGCCCCCATGGTCGCCCAGGCCGAGGCCGAGCCCTCGCTGCGCGCCCAGATCGCCGCGGCGCGCGGGAACCGCTCGTTCCTGCTGGTGCTGGGCCTGAGCTGCGCGCAGATGGCGGCCGCCGGGATCATGCTCGCGGGCACGCCGTACTTCGCGTCGTACACCCTGGAACGGCCCTCGGCGACGACGACGCTCATGCTGTGCATCGTGGGGCCGCTGCTGGCCACCATGCCGCTGTGGATGTGGGTGTCCCGCCGCCTGGACAAGCGCGGCGCGATGATCCTGGCCTCCGCGCTCTACCTCGCCGGCGCCCTGGCCCTGGCGTTCACCCCGGCCCTCGGCGCCGGGTACGCCCACGGGTGCGCCCTCCTGGTCGGGATCGGGTTCGCCGGGCTCCAGCTCCTCCAGTTCTCCATGCTGGCCGACGTGATCGCCGCCGACACCGCCGTCTCCGGCAAGCGCCGCGCGGGCCTGTTCACCGGCCTGTGGACCGCCGCCGAGACCGTCGTCTTCGCCGCGGGCGCCATGTTCCTCGGCGGAGTCCTGGCCGCCTTCGGCTTCGTCTCCTCCGACCCCTCCGCCCCCGTCCGCCAGACGGACACCGCCATCCTCGGCACCCTCCTCGGCGGCACCGTCCTCCCCGCCGCCTTCATAGCCCTCAGC
>NZ_QZEY01000013.1:0-66852 GCF_003594875.1 Bailinhaonella thermotolerans | reverse complement strand
CATCCTGCTGACCCTCAAATACGACCTGACCGCCCCCAAACTCCACTCCCTGACCACCGGCCCCACCCCCACCCCCGCCCACCCCCTCCAAACCCCCACCCCCGACACCCCCTGAACCCCCGGGCCACGCCGGGAGCCGGACAGCCCTGTCGTCCTCACCCGTGCGCCCAAGGCCGGTGCCCGCCTCTCGCGTCCCAACGCCCCGGCGTCGTTCAGACGGCCCTGCCCCGGGAGCGCGCGATCAGGGGCCGCCCGGAGGACGCCCGGGGCGCGGGATCGGCGTACGGCCGGGCGTGGCGCGCGCGAGGGCACGGCATGAGCCCGGAGCGGAAGGTGCTTGGGGGTGGGGTCAGGCCAGGGGTGGGCTCAGGCGGAAGGTGGACTCGCCGAAGGAGAGTTCGTCGCCGGGGCGGACGACCGTGGGGGCCATGAGGCGCCAGCCGTTGAGGCGGGTGCCGTTCATGGAGCTGAGGTCGACCACGAGCCAGTGGTCGCCGCTGCGGAGGAGCTCGGCGTGGACGCGGGAGACGGTGAGGTCGGCGAGGACCAGGTCGCAGCCGGGGGCGCGGCCGATGGTGAAGCGGGTGCGGCTGTCGCCGGGGAGGGCGAGGCGCGGGATGCGGGGGGTGCGCCAGGCCGACTCCACGCGGGCGCTGAAGGACGAGATCGCGGCCACCGCGTCGGTGAGGCGGCGGGTCCAGCGGCCGCGGGGCGGCAGGTCGGCGACGAGTTCGTTCAGCTCTGCCCGGCTCCGGGCGCGGAGGGCCTGGTCCATGCGGCCGACGAACGTGTCCAGGGACAACTGCCCCTCGGCCGCACGCTCCCGCAGCGCGTCGATCGCGCGATCGCGGTCCCAGTCAGAGGCCCTGACGGGAGGTGGCGTCGGGCTCGAACTCATATCGTGAGTATCAGGCGGATCGGTCCCGGGTGTCCAGTCGGACGACCATGAAGGCGGGGGCGGCACGGCGGTCAGCCCGGCGGCAGGGGAGTGTGGACGTCGGCGCAGACGACGTGCACTCCCAGTTCCACGAGAGCGCGCTCGGTCCGGGCGTCGGCGACCCGGGCCAGCAGGATCGGGGACTCGCTCGCGGCGAGCTGCGGCAGCCGGGCGCGCACGGCGTGGTGCAGGTCCCTGGCCACCTCCGAGGCGATCGCGGAGTGCACCTTCACGTGCAGCATGATCCCCTCCGCGCCCGACGACGTCCGCACGTCGGAGATCCACACGTGGTGCACGCGGGGGAAGTCGGGCAGGAGCCGGGCGATCGTCGCGCGCAGGACGGACACGATCGGATGGCGGCTGCGGCCGTACGGGAAGTCCACCCGGGACTGGGGGCCGGAGAAGTGGTCGCGCGGGGCGGGGATCGCGGGCTGGGGGCCGGTCTCGGCGCCGATCTCGGGAGGCAGCGCGGTCAGCGGCGCGGACAGCGGCCCGCGGGGATCGCGGGGATCGCGGGGATCGCGGGGATCGCGGGGATTACGTGGATCGTGTGGATCGTGCGGGCCGCGTGGATCGGGCGGCTCGGGTCCGCCGGAGTAGACGGGGGACTCGGTGGTCGGGTGCTCCGCGAGGTGCTCGGCGGAGGAGTACGGCGGGCGCTCGGGCCTGCCGTACGACGGGGGCCGGTGCGGAAACCGCCCGGCGGGCGGCGGAATCCTCTCGTCGTGGCCGGGCGGGTCGGCCCCGTACTCCCCCCACCGCCGGGGAGCGCGCCCCGGGTCCGCCGGCCGCCCTGGATCCGGTACGTCGGGGAGGGGCGCGGGCGGCCGCCGTACCGGATCACGCGGCGGGGGCGAATGGGGCACCGGGTCGAAGGAGCCGGGCGGACGCCGTACGGGATCGAAGGAGTCGGGCGCGCGCCGTACGGGATCGCGGGAGGCGGGCGGGTGCCGCACCGGGTCGCGGGAGGCGTCGGGGGGCCGCGGATCGTACGGCAGGTGCGGGAGCGCGTCCCGGGACCGGTCCAAATCGCGGGGTCGCGTCTGCGGCAGGGTGCGGTGGGTCGCCAAATAGTGCAGGAGATCGGCGATGGGGATCGCGACCGCGACGGGACCCGCCGCGTCGATCACGATCTCGCGCACGCCCGTCACCCGGTGGATGTCGAGGACCGTCTCGGCCTCGCAGCGCGTGAGGGGATACGCGCCCCGGTGGCGGGCGTAGCTCTCCGGGCCGGTGTATCCGAGCAGCACCCGGGCCCCCGCCTGGGTCGTGCCGAGCACCACGGAGCGGTCGGGGCGGACCGCGACCAGGATGCCCCCCTCGGACAGCGCGGCGAGCATCTGCTGTGAACTGCCGTGGCGTGCGAGTACCTCGGCGAGAGCGGGGTTCCCGATGCTCATATCAACGACGATAGGTAGCAATCGCTCGCTTATCTCGCTAATCCCTAAGATTAGGATGATCAATAGGATTTCGGATGCTGTCTCGAATTGCGGACACTCGTGAAAGCGTTCACAAGCCCGGTTAGAATCCGTGAGGGTGAGCGGCCTTCCCCGGGGGCGCTCTCGACGCCGCACCCTCACTCACCTTGAAGGATCACCGTGACCGACAATCGCAGGCCCATCGTTCTGGTCGCCGAGGAACTCTCCGAGGCCGGCCTCGCCGTACTCGGCGCGGACTTCGAGGTCCGCCACACCGACGGGTCCGACCGCGCACAGCTCCTTCCCGCGCTCGCCGACGTGGACGCGCTGATCGTCCGCAGCGCCACCAAGGTGGACGCCGAGGCGATCGCGCACGCTCCCAAGCTCCGGGTCGTCGCCCGCGCCGGCGTCGGCCTCGACAACGTCGACGTCCCCGCCGCCACCAAGGCCGGCGTCATGGTCGTCAACGCGCCGACCTCCAACATCACCAGCGCCGCCGAGCACGCGGTCGCCCTGCTCCTCGCCACCGCCCGCAACGTGCCCCAGGCCGACGGCGCGCTCAAGAACGGCGAGTGGAAGCGCTCGAAGTACACCGGGGTCGAGCTCCTGGACAAGACCGTCGGCATCCTCGGCCTCGGCCGCATCGGGCAGCTCGTCGCGCAGCGCCTGGCCGGGTTCGGCGTCGAGCTGATCGCGTACGACCCGTACGTCCAGGCCGCCCGCGCCGCGCAGATCGGCGTCCGCCTCGTCTCCCTCGACGAGCTGCTGGCCCAGTCGGACTTCATCACCGTGCACCTGCCCAAGTCGCCCGAGACCGTCGGCCTCATCGGCGACCGGGAGCTGCACCAGGTCAAGCCCTCCGTCCGCATCGTCAACGCCGCGCGCGGCGGCATCGTGGACGAGGACGCCCTGGTCGCCGCCCTCAAGGAGGGCCGCGTCGCCGGCGCGGGCGTGGACGTCTTCAAGACCGAGCCGTGCACCGACAGCCCGCTGTTCGGCCTGGACAACGTGGTCGTGACCCCGCACCTGGGCGCCTCCACCCACGAGGCGCAGGAGAAGGCCGGCACCCAGGTCGCCCGCTCGGTCAAGCTCGCCCTGGCCGGTGAGTTCGTGCCCGACGCGGTGAACGTCGAGGGCGGCGCGGTCGCCGAGGACGTCAAGCCCGGTCTGCCCCTCGCCGAGAAGCTCGGCCGCATCTTCACCGCCCTGGCCGGCGAGGTCGCCGCCCGCCTGGAGGTCGTCGTCCGCGGCGAGATCGCCGCCGAGGACGTCCGCGTGCTGGAGCTGGCCGCGCTGAAGGGCGTCTTCACCGACGTGGTGGAGGAGGCCGTGACCTACGTCAACGCGCCGCTCCTCGCCCGCGACCGCGGCGTCGAGGTCAGCCTCGTCACGACCTCCGAGAGCCCCGACTGGCGCAACCTGGTGGAGGTCCGCGGCACGCTCGCCGACGGCCGTACGGTCTCCGTCTCCGGCACCCTGTCCGGCCCCCGGCAGATCCAGAAGGTCGTGGAGGTCAACGGCTTCCCGATGGAGATCGAGCCGACCGAGCACCTGGCCTTCTACACCTACAGCGACCGCCCCGGCATCGTCGGGATCGTCGGCCGCATCCTGGGCGAGAACGGCATCAACATCGCGAGCATGCAGGTCAGCCGTGACGAGAAGGGCGGCAAGGCCCTCATCGCCCTCACCGTCGACGGCCCCCTCTCCGCCGACGTCGCCGAGCAGATCCGCACCGAGATCGGCGCCGACACCGGCCGCACGGTGACGCTCACCGACTGACGTCCGCCCGGAGGGCCCGCACCCCGTCCCCGGGGCGCGGGCCCTCCGCGTTCCCCCGGTACGCCCGGGGCGGGCCTGCCGGCCGCGCCCCACGCCGCGGCGGGCCGCTTCGCCCGGGGCCGGGCCGGACGCCTTCCGCCCGCGCCGCGGCGGGAGGCCGCCCCCGCCGTACGGATGCCTCCGGACGGGCCGGCGGCTACGGGCTCACCGCCAGGAAGAGGAAGCAGGACAGCAGGACCAGGTGCAGGCCCCCCTGCAGGAGGGTGGCCCGGCCCGGGACCACCGTCAGGGTGGTGACGACGAGGGTCAGGGCCAGCATCACCAGGTGGGTGGGGCCCAGGCCCAGGTGGAGGGGGCCGTCGAGCCAGATCGAGGCCACGGCGATGGTGGGGATCGTCAGGCCGATGCTGGCCATGGCCGAGCCCAGGGCCAGGTTGAGGCTGGTCTGGACGCGGTCGCGGCGGGCGGCGCGCACGGCGGCGATGGACTCGGGGAGCAGGACCAGGAGGGCGATAACGACGCCGACCACGGCGTGGGGGAGGCCGGCGGCGGACACCGCGGACTCGATCGCGGGCGACTCGACCTTGGCCAGGCCGACGACGGCGACGAGCGCCACGAGGAGCAGGCCGAGGCTCGCGAGCGCCGTACGGCCGGAGGGCGGCACCGCGTGGTCGTCGGCGTCGATCACGCTCCCGTCGGGCCGCACCGGCAGGAAGTAGTCGCGGTGGCGGACGGTCTGCGTGAACACGAACAGGCCGTAGAGCGCCAGCGAGGCCACCGCCGCGAACGCGAGCTGCGCCGGGGCGAAGGCCGGGCCCGGCGTGCTCGTGGTGAACGACGGGAGCACGAGGGTCAGCGTGGCGAGCGTCGCGACCGTGCCCAGCGCCCCACCCGCGCCCTCGGCGTTGAACACCGCGACGCGGTGCCGCAGCGCCGTGATCAGCAGCGAGATCCCGACGATGCCGTTGCACGTGATCATGATCGCCGCGAACACCGTCTCGCGCGCCAGCGACGCCGCCTCCGGCCCGCCCGACGCCATCAGGCTGACGATCAGCGCCACCTCGATCACCGTCACGGCCACCGCGAGCACCAGCGACCCGAACGGCTCGCCCACGCGGTGCGCGACCACCTCCGCGTGGTGCACGGCGGCCAGTACGGCTCCCGCCAGGAACACCGCGGCCACGATCACCGCGGCGACGGGCAGTTCCCGACCCCACGCCAGTGCGAGGAGCACGACCGCGAGCGGGGGTGTGAACATCGTCCAGTGGGCGAGGAAGCGCAACCTGATCATGCCTCAATGCTATGAGCTGCGATGATGTCGGTCGCCGTCTCAGTATGTGGGAAGTCTGGCCGGTCGGCGAGACAAAGGGGACATGTGCGGGTAGCGTGAGTGGTCTATGACGCGCCGGGTATTCATCCTTACCTGCCGCGGCGGGGCCCAGCGGCTCGGGTGAATCCGGGCGGGCAGGCCGACGACCCGCCGCGGAGTGAGCGCTTGTCGGCCGTCAGTCCCAGCCCGTGAGACCCCGTCTACGAGCGCACCCGCGCTGGGAGATCCGTCATGTACGACATGTATCCGTGGAACCGCGCCGACGACCACGAGGATGAGGCGACCGAAGCCGTCCAGACCGCCCTCGACCGCCGCGACAACGGCGGCCAGTCCGCCAAGTAGGTCTCACATCGTGGGCGACACGCCCATCCCGTGAGACGAAACCACTAAGGTACGCGCATGGATCCACGCACTCAGACCGGCCCGATCAGGCTCGCCGTCATCCCGGGCGACGGGATCGGGACCGAGGTCGTCGCCGAGGGGCTGAAGGCCCTCGACGCCACCGGGGTGAAGTACGAACCCACGAACTACGACCTCGGGGCCGCCCGCTACAACCGCACGGGTGAGACGCTGCCCGACTCCGCCCTCGCGGAGATCGCGGAGCACGAGGCCATCCTGCTGGGGGCCATCGGCGACCCGAGCGTGCCGCCGGGTGTGCTGGAGCGCGACCTCCTCCTGCGGCTCCGGTTCGAGCTCGACCACTACGTCAACCTGCGCCCGGTGAAGCTGTACCCGGGCGTGTCCACGCCGCTCGCGGACGTCCGTCCCGAAGACCTCGACATCGTCGTCGTCCGCGAGGGCACCGAGGGGCCGTACGCCGGGGCCGGAGGCGCGATGCGCCGCGGCACGCCGTACGAGATCGCGACCCAGGAGAGCCTGAACACGGCCTACGGGGTCGAGCGGGTCGTGCGCTACGCCTTCGAGAAGGCCGCGACCCGCCCCCGCCACAAGCTCACGCTGGTTCACAAGACCAACGTCCTGACGTACGCGGGCGACCTGTGGGCCCGCACGGTGGAACGGCTCAGGAGCGAGTTCCCCCAGGTCGAGACCGACTACGTGCACGTTGACGCGGCGACCATGTTCTTCGTCAACGCCACGCGCCGGTTCGACGTGGTCGTCACCGACAACCTGTTCGGCGACATCCTGACCGACCTGGGGGCGGCCGTCGCCGGCGGCATCGGGCTCGCCGCCAGCGGGAACGTCAACCCCGCCCGCACCACGCCCAGCATGTTCGAGCCGGTGCACGGAAGCGCGCCGGACATCGCGGGCCAGGGCAAGGCCGACCCGACGGCCACCATCCTGTCCGTCGCCATGCTCCTCGACCACCTCGGGCACGGCGAGGCCGCCGCCCGCGTCGAGGACGCCGTCGCGGCGGACCTGCTCAGCCGGCAGGGCGCGGGGGCCACGCGGTCCACGCGGCGGATCGGCGACGACATCGCGGCCCGAGTAGCCGGCTAGACCGGGCCCGCACACGCGCGTGGCGGCCCGGTCCGGCCGCCACGCGTTTCGTGCTGCCCGGAGCCTCCCGCCGCGCGCTGATCATCCAGTAGTTTCCACCTTGCCAACACTTGCCGTCCCCCGTCGCAGAATGGATGTGACAAGGACGGCGCTCAACGAATGAGGACCTGTCATGACCACTGCTCCGCTCACCTTCGACGTGCAACTCTCGGACCACGCGCGCAGCGCCGAGGAGCGTGAGCGGGTACTGGCCAGTCCCGGATTCGGGCAGCACTTCACCGACCACATGATCAGCGTCCGCTGGACCGCGCGGGACGGCTGGCACGACGCCCGGCTCAAGCCGTACGGCCCGCTCGTCCTCGACCCGGCGACGGCGGTCTTCCACTACGCGCAGGAGTTCTTCGAGGGCCTCAAGGCGTACCGCCAGGGCAACGGGTCCATCGTGACCTTCCGCCCGGACGCGAACGCGGCCCGGTTCAACGTCACCGCCCGGCGCATGGCGATGCCGGAGCTGCCCGAGGAGACGTTCGTCCGCTCCCTCGAACTCCTCGTCCAGACCGACCGCGACTGGGTGCCCACGACCGAGGGCCACACCCTCTACCTGCGCCCCTTCATGATCGCCACGCAGGCGGCGCTCGGTGTCAACCACCCGTCCGACGAGTACCTCTACCTCGTGATCGCCTCGCCCGCCGGTTCGTACTTCACCGGCGGCGTCAAGCCGGTCCACGTCTGGCTGTCCCAGGACTACACGCGCGCGGCGCCCGGCGGCACCGGCTTCGCCAAGTGCGGCGGCAACTACGCCGGGGCCTTCGTCGCCCAGCGCGAGGCCGTCGAGAACGGCTGCGACCAGGTCGTCTGGCTCGACGCCTTCGAGCACCGGTACGTCGAGGAGATGGGCGGCATGAACATCTTCTTCGTGTACGGCGACCGCCTGGTCACCCCGCCGCTGACCGGCACGCTCCTGCCGGGCATCACCCGCGACTCCATCCTCAAGCTCGCCGTGGACCTGGGCCTGGAGGTCACCGAGCGCCCCATCACCACCGACGAGTGGCGCGAGGCCTGCGAGTCCGGCGCGATGACCGAGGCCTTCGCCTGCGGCACCGCCGCCGTCATCACCCCCATCGGGCGCGTGAGCGGCCGCGACGGCGGCTGGACCGTCGCCGACGGGCAGCCGGGCGAGCTGACCCTGCGCCTGCGCGAGGAACTGGTCGGCATCCAGTACGGCACCCGCCCCGACCCCCACGACTGGATCCACAAGATCCTCTGATCGAGTAGCCTCCCGGTCATGTTCCCGACCTCGATCTTCGGATACCCCACCAGGGAAGAGGGCGACCCGGACCGGGTGGCCGTCCTGCTGCCGGGCGGGGCCTACGTGCCCGCCCGGCCGCTCCTCCACTTCGCCGGCGCGGTCCTGTCCAGCCGGGGCTGGACCGTGCAGGAGATCTGGTGGTCCGTGCCGGACGGCCTGGCGGGGGAGCCGCGGGCCGAATGGGCGGCCGGGGAGGCCCGGCGCGCCCTCGACGCCGAGAAGGCCGGGCGCCTGCTGCTCGTCGGCAAGTCCCTCGGCAGCTTCGGCGCGACCCTGGCCGCCGAGCGCGGTCTCCCCGCGATCTGGCTGACCCCGCTGCTCAACGAGCCGGCGGTGGTGTCCGCCCTGCGCGCGGCCACCGCGCCCGCCCTCCTCGTCGGCGGCACCGCGGACCCCTCCTGGGACCCGGACCTGGCCCGCGACCTCGGCCTGCCGTACCTGGAGATCCCCGGCGCGCACCACGGCCTGGAGATCGAGGGCGACCCCGTCGCCTCGGCCCGCCACCTGACCCGGATCACGGAGGAGATGTCCCGCTTCACGGCCGCCCTGGACTCCTGACCGCCCTGGACTCGTGATCGCCCCGGCCCCGTGCCCGCCCGTCGTGCGAGGGATCAGGCGGGCACGCGGCGCACGGTGGCCAGGACGACGAGGCCGCCGATGAGCGCGAGGGCGGCGAGCCCGGATCCGAACACGGTCGCGCCGGCGGACAGGCCGGTCGCGTCGCTGAGGAAGCCGGTGGCGACCGGGAGCAGCCCGGCGGGCAGGTAGGCGCCCACGTTGAGCGCGGCGTTGGCCTCGGCGAGCCGGGCGGCGGGCACCCCGGCGTTGAGCAGCGACAACCCGCCGAGCTGACCCAGGCCCTGCCCGGCTCCGGCGAGCACGGCCGCCACCGCGAGCGCGCGGACGTCCCCGATGCGGACGGCGAGCACGAGCGCGGCCATGCCGGCGAGGGTGGCGAGCGCGCCCGTGAGCAGGACGGTCCGCAGCGCGAGACGCCGTACGGCGAACTGCGCGCCGGCCGCCGCGGCGAACATCGCGAACGCCAGGACCCCGGAGAGCGCGGGGTGGTCGTGGCCGAGCAGCCCGGCGAGCACCGACGGGCCGAGCGAGAGCACGAACGAGGTCGCCGTCAGACCGGGGGCGAAGACGGCGACCCCGGCGGCGAGCCGGGCGCGGGCGGACCGGGGCACCCCGGGCACGCGCACCCACGCCCCGGCGCGGCGGGCGGGCGCCTGCGGCAGCCGCAGCACGACGGCGGCCGCCGACACCAGCAGCACCGCCTCGACGGCGAACACCGTCCCGGTCGGCCAGGGAACGCCCTGGGAGAGCAGGCCGGCCAGCAGGGGGCCGGTCCCCGCGCCCAGCACCATCGCCGACGAGGCCGCCAGCGCCCCGGCCCGCCCGCGGTCCGCGCCCGCCACGTCGCTCACCGCCGCCATGCCCGCCGACACCGTCGCGCCCACCGCGATCCCCGTCAGCAGCCGCGCCACCGCCAGGGCGGCCACCGATCCGGCGGTGGCGAACAGCGCGCAGGCCGCGATCGCCAGCCCGAGCGCCGGCAGCAGCACGGGCCGCCGCCCGATTCGGTCGGAGAGCACCCCCGCGACCAGCAGCGCCCCGACCAGCCCGGCGATGTAGCAGGCGAAGATCAGCGTCATCGTGCCCGAGGCGAACCCGAGGCGTTCCCGCCACAGCGGATAGAGCGGCGTCGCGGCGTTGGACAGGACGAACACGGCCATGACCGGCCACGCCGCCACCCAGACCGGCAGGCCCCCGCGACGACGTACGGCGGGAGCGCTCCTCGGCAGTGTCACCATCACATATCCCCAGTCCAGAGCCAGTACGATATTTCTCGTACCTGTACGAATGCGGTCGAACTTAACACAAGTACGAGAAAACTCGTACAGCATGGTTGAATGGGGGCATGGCAGTCGCAGTACGTCCGAAACCGCACGAGGCCCCGCCGGGAACCCCTGACCCGCTTCCCGAGCCGGCTCGCGAGGAGCTCCGCCTGGAGACCGTGATGGGCGCGCTGAGCGACCCGCTCCGCCTGGAGATCGTCCGCAGGCTGCTCCTCGAATCGGAGGCGTTCGACCACCCCTGCGGGTGGTTCGGCCTCGGCCGCCCCAAGTCCTCGCTGACGCACCACTTCCGGGCGTTGCGGGAGGCGGGCGTGATCCGCCAGCGCCAGTACGGCCTGGAGCGGCGCAGCCATGTCCGCGTGGACGATCTCGACGCCCGCTTCCCCGGCCTCCTCGACCTGGTGGCCGCCTGGACCCCGCCCGCCTGACCGTTCCCCGGCACGCCGGCGGGCCCGCGCCGTACGGCGGACCGGCTCGGCCGTACGGCGGGGCGGGGACACGGCGGGTGGGGCGGGACCTCGGCGGGGTGGCGCGTTACCTTGGGGCGATCGCAGCGGAGGAAGGAGCCCGGATGTCAGTCGTCAAGATCAACGTGTTGACCGTGCCCGAGGGGATGCGGGAGGAGCTGGAGAAGCGGTTCGCGGGGCGGGCCGGGATGGTGGAGGCGGCCGACGGGTTCGAGTGGTTCGAGCTGCTGCGGCCCGTCGAGGGGACCGACCAGTACCTCGTCTACACGCGGTGGCGGAGCGAGGAGGACTTCCAGCGCTGGCTGGAGAGCCGCGCCTTCCAGGCCGGCCACGCGCAGGCGGCGGCCGGCGCCCAGGCCGCGGGCCACGGCCACGGCGCCCCGGCCGGTCATGGCGGCGGCGCCCCGGCCGGTCACGGCCACGGGGGCCCGGCGGCCAGCGACGCCAACCTCTGGTCCTTCGAGATCGTCCAGAGCGCCGGCCCCAGGCGACCCTGACCCGCCCGGGCGCGCCCCTCGCGCTCCCGCTCCCCGCCGCCCGGGGAACGGCGAGCGCGGGGCTGCCCCCCGATCCGGCGCGCGCGGCCCTCGCCGGCGGAGATCGCCGCCGTTAGCATCGGCGGATGATCCCCATGCGCGTCATGTTCGCCCTCGGGTGGTTCTGTCTCGGTCCCGCGCTGTTCGCCATGATCGGCAATCCGGACTTCCTGGTCCTGGCGCTGCTCGGGGTCGGGCTGATGCTCACCGGGCTCGCGGCCGGGCTGAACTCCGCGTTCGGGGCCGGGACGGCCAGGGCGCGCGCGGCGGCCGAGCCCGGTGGCGCTGAGGCGGTGAACCGCGCCGCGAGCCCCGCCGGGGGGTGAGGGGCCGCTGTCCGCGCCCTACTTCTCGGACGGGGCGTAGGTGTGGTCGCCGAAGTACTCCGCCACGTCCTGGAGGCGGTCCACCGATCGGGTGAACAGGACGTAGCGCTTGCGCGGGCCGGCGTAGGTGGTGGCCGAGCGGGGGACGCGGAAGTCGAAGTACATCCCGTTGTCCCGGGCGATCCGGGCGATCGCGCGCGGCGTGTAGTACGACGTGTGCCCCTTGATGTAGAGGTAGTCGTGCTTGGTGAGGTCGCCGCCGTCGTAGATGTTGGTCGAGCACACCACGAGGCCGTCGTCCCTGACGTACTCGAAGAGCCTGGCGAAGTCCTTGGGCGGCTCGACGAAGTGCTCGATGACCTCGCACGCGACCACGACGTCGAACCGCTCGCCGGGCGGCTCGGTCAGGTCCAGGAACTCGGCGTCCTCGTGCAGCGGGCGCATGACGTCGCCGATCGCGACCCGCCCGACCGCGGCGAGCCCGGCGATCCGGCGGTAGTCCACGCTGCGCCCCGCGCCGTACACCAGCACCGACTGGTCGCGGCGGCCCACGATCTTGCAGGCCATCGCGGCCATGTGGTACTCCCGCCCCGGCTTGTCCTCGGTGCCCACCCGGGGCGCGACCGGGAACTGGTCGATGGACTCGTAGACGGTGTAGTCGTTGAAGTTCTCCGGATTGCCGATGTGCCCGCACCGCCCGCACACCCGCACCGTGAACGTCTTCCCCTTCCTGACGTGGGTGACGGTCTTCAGCCGGACCGGGGACGAGCCGCACACCCGGCACGACTCCGCGACCCCCCGCCGCAGACGGTCCCGCAGGGCGTTGACATACCGGGGATCGCGCCGCAGCAATCCCGAGGCGATCCGTATCGGCCGCATACCCCGACGTTAGATCGCATCCCACCTCCACTCCAGACCCACACCCCCACCGATCCGCCCTCCGTCACCCGGCGCTGCGGACCACTCGTCTCTTCGGGTTCGGTGATCCGGGTGAGAGCGTGTGGTTCGTCGTCCCGGGGCCGGCCGCCGGTTGACGTGCGGTTCTCGCCTTCCCCTCCTCGGCGCGGCCGGCGCCTGCGGGGGAGGAGGAGGGGGAGGGGGCTGCGGCCCCCTCGCCGGGGGGTGCGGGGGCTTGCCCCCACTGGGCGCTGTCCGGGCGCGGGCGCGCGGAGCGCTCTCCTGCGAGGGTCTTGTCGTTGGGCGCGCCGTACGGCAGGGGCGGGGGCTCTTGCCGTACGGCGGGCGCGGGGGCGGGGTCAGGCGTCCAGGGTGTGGCCGGCTCGGAGGAGGCCGTAGGTGACGGCTTGTTCGAGGGCCTGCCAGGAGGCTTCGATGATGTTCTCGTCGACGCCGACGGTGTTCCATTCGGCCTTGCCGTCGGTGGTGCCCTGGAGGACGCGGGTGACGGCGCCGGTGCCCATGCGGCCGAGTTCGAGGATGCGGACCTTGTAGTCGTACAGCTCCATCGAGGCCAGCTCCGGGTAGAGGCGCTCCAGGGCCAGGCGCAGGGCCTTGTCCAGGGCGTTGACCGGGCCGTTGCCCTCGCCGGTGGCGATGATGCGCTCGCCCTTGGCGTGCAGCTTGACCGTGGCCTCGCTGACCAGCTCGCCGTCCGGGCGGCGCTCGACGATCACGCGCCAGGACTCGACGTCGAAGTGGCGGCGGCGCTCGCCCTCGACGGTCTCGCGCAACAGCAGCTCGAAGGAGGCGTCGGCGGCCTCGAAGGTGTAGCCCCGGGCCTCCATCTCCTTGACCCTGTCGGTGAGCTCGGTGAGCTTGGCGCGGTCGCCGGACAGGTCGTACCCCAGCTCCTTGCCCTTGAGCTCCACCGACGCGCGCCCGGCCATGTCGGAGACCAGCATGCGCATGTCGTTGCCGACCTCGGCCGGGTCGATGTGCTGGTAGAGGCCGGGGTCCACCTTGACGGCGGAGGCGTGCAGGCCGGCCTTGTGGGCGAAGGCCGACATCCCGACGTACGGCTGGTGCTGGTTCGGCGTGACGTTGGTGACCTCGGAGACGGCGTGCGCGATGCGGGTCATCTCGGCCAGAGACTCCGGCGGCACGAGGTCGAAGCCCCGCTTGAGCTGGAGGTTCGCGACGACGGTGAAGAGGTTGGCGTTGCCGCTGCGCTCGCCGTACCCGTTGGCGCAGCCCTGCACGTGGGTGACGCCCGCCTTGACGGCCGCCAGGGTGTTGGCGACCGCGCAGCCGGTGTCGTCGTGGCAGTGGATGCCGAGGCGGGCGCTGGACGCCCCGATCACCTCGTGGACCACGTCGGCCAGCTCGTCGGGGAGCATGCCGCCGTTGGTGTCGCACAGGGCGATCACGGACGCGCCCGCCTCGGCCGCGGCCCGCACGACCTCGACGGCGTACGCCGGGTTGGACCGGTAGCCGTCGAAGAAGTGCTCGGCGTCCACGAATACGCGCTGGCCGTTCTCGCGCAGGTGGGTGACGGTGTCGCGGATCATCGCGAGGTTCTCGTCGAGGGTCGTGCGCAGGGCCAGCTCGACGTGCCGGTCGTGACTCTTGGCGACAAGCGTCACGACCGGCGCGCCGGATTCGCGCAGGGCGGCCACCAGGGGGTCGTCGGCGGCCTTCACTCCGGCCCGGCGGGTCGCGCCGAACGCGGCGAGCTGCGCGTGCTTCAGGTCGAGCTCGGTCAGAGCCCGCCGGAAGAATTCGGTGTCCTTGGGATTCGCGCCGGGCCAGCCGCCCTCGATGAAGCCGACGCCCAGGTCGTCCAGATGCCGCGCGATGGCCAGCTTGTCGGTCACCGTGAGGTTGAGGCCCTCCTGCTGGGCCCCGTCGCGCAGCGTCGTGTCGTAGACGTGGAACCGGTCGTCGGTCATCGAACGCTCCCTAGGAGTGGATTGGATGCGCAAACAAAAAGACCCCTCACGGACGTGAGAGGTCTGCGCGCCGGCGGTGTCCCTGGATCAGCCGGCGCGCCTGCCGATAATGAGCAGTTCGCGCATAGTGCCTGCGAGTCTGCCACAGGCCGACAACATCTGACACACGGATCTCAGTGGTTGAGACGGCTTTGCCGATTCTTTCACCCCGTCCCCTCGCGTCGCGTACGGCCGCCGCCCGCGCCTCCCCGGGCGTACGGCCTCCGGCGGCGCCCTCCCGGAGGCTCGCGGATCGCACTCCCGGAGGCTCCCGGGACGCCCTCCGGGAGGCACGACGCCCTCCGGGAGGCACCCGGGACGCCCTCCGGGAAGGCCGCGGGCGGACGTGAGAAGCCCTCACCATGCCCGTGGAGTACACCGGGCGCGGACGGGGGATGTCGCGTGGTCGAATGGCAACGCGAGGCGAGGAGCGAGACATGATCACCGGTGCGCACGTCGTCATGTTCAGCCGGAACCCGGACGCGGACCGGGCGTTCTTCCGCGACGTGCTCCGGTTCCCCTCGGTGAAGGCCGGCGACGGGTGGCCGATCTTCGCGCTGCCGCCCGCCGAGGTGGGGATCCATCCCACGGGGGAGGGCGGCAGCCACGAGCTCTACCTGATGTGCGACGACATCGACGCGACCGTGAAGGAGCTCGCCGGGCGGGGCGTGGAGTTCTCGCGGCCGGTCAGCGACGAGGGGTGGGGCCTGGTGGCCTGGATCAGAACGCCGGCGGGAAGCGAGCTGGCACTGTACGAGCCGAAGCATCCCACGGCGGCGGCCCGGCGGTCCTAGCGCTGCGCTCGGGCGCGTCCGGCCCCGGCAGGTCCGGGGCGAACGCGTACGTCGCGGCGAGCGTGGCGATCGCGTCGGCGTTCACGTCCAGCGCCGTGGCGTTGATGTTGGAGGCGTTGTCGCAGGCCGCGTGGTAGCAGGGGTCGTACGGCTTGCCCGCCTCGCCGCCGAACCGCTCGGCCTCGGCCTTGCTCTTCTTGCCCTCCGCGCCCGTGAAGATGCCGCCCGCCGGGATGCCCGCGACGACGAACGCGGCGTAGTCCGACCGGCCGTCGAAGTCGGTGCTCACGCTGGTCAGCTTGCGGCGCGTGTAGAAGGCCCGGAAGTCGCGCTCGATCTGGTCCGACCCGGGCGGCCCCGCGACCCCGCCCACCTTGTCCGAGTCGTCCCCGTCGAAGACCTTGTAGGCGTAGTTGGGGGAGGCCACCATGTCGAAGTTCAGGTACACCGCGATCCGTTCGCGGTCGGCCTCGCCGAGGGAGTCCACGTAGTGGAGCGACCCGTGCAGGCCCGCCTCCTCCGCGCCCCACCAGGCGAACCGCATGCGGTTGGGGGAGTCGGCGGCGTTCATCCGCATCGCCACCTCCAGCAGCGCCGCCGAGCCCGAGCCGTTGTCGTTGATCCCGGCCCCCTCGGGCACGCTGTCCAGGTGGGCGCCCAGCATGACCACCTGGTCCTCGCGCCCGTACACCGACTCGGCGATCACGTTCTTGGTGCGCGCGGTCTTGACGCTGGTCGAGGTCGCCAGCCGCACCCGCCCGGGCTTGCGCGCCAGGTCGGCGCCCATCGCGTACGACGTGAAGACGGCGGGCAGGCCGAGCGTCCAGTCGCCGATGTCCACGCGGGCGGTCTTGGTGCGGTCCTTCTGCCCCTCGTTGAAGATGATCAGCCCGGCGGCCCCGGCGGCCTTGGCGTTGCGCGCCTTGGTCCGCATCGCGCAGCGCCCCCGCTGCAGCAGCGCGATGTCGCCGGGCGTGAAGTCGTCGAAGTCGTCGGCCTCGCACCCGCTGGTCGAGCTGTTCGGGGTCTTGCCCGGCGGGATCCTCACGTCCACCGGCCGGACCCGCGCGGTCACGTCGCCGGAGCCCGAGTGGTACGTCGTGCGGAAGTCCTCCCCGGCGCGGAACTGCCTGGCCTTGGCCCCGAGCCGCTGGACCACGGGCGGCTTGAGCACCTTGAAGCTCTTGGGGTACTCGAAGTCCTGCACCGTGACGCGGTATCCGCCCGCGCGCAGCCGGTCCGCGACGTACCGGACGGACTTCTCGTAGCCCGCCGTGCCCGCCGCGCGCGAGCCGCCGCCGGTCTTGGCGAACTCCTCCAGCTTCTTCAGGTGGACCATGACGTTCGCGCCGCTCACCACCTGGGCCAGCAGGTCGGCGTACGGATGACGGGGCGTCAGCGCCTTGCGGTCCTCCGGCTGGGACGGCTGCCCCGGCTGGGACGGCTGGGACGGCTGCCCGGGGGCGGCCGAGGGCGTGGCCGCAGGCCGTACGCCCGGGGCCGGGGACTGCACGGCGGGGGACGCCGGGGCAGGCGAGGCCGGTGGGAGCGCCGGGGCGCGGGTCGGGGGCGGCTGGGGGAGGGCGAGGGACAGGACGACAGGGAGAGCCAGTGCCGTGTACGCGCGCGGAAGCCGCACTACTCCTCCACCGGTTGTGAACGACCCGTGTGAAGGGTCCTGATCGTCGAAGACGGGACGAACGTAAGCACCCCCGCGCCCGCGCCCCGCGCACCCCGCTCCGCCGCTTACCGCCCCCCGCCCAAGATTTGACCCCCGCACGGCGGCCGGTGCCCCGGCGCCCGCCACCGGCCACGTGCCCCCGGAACCGGCCTCGCGAGCCGTACGGCGGGCACCGGCGCGAGCCGTACGGCCTGAGCCGGCGCGAGCCGTACGGCCTGAGCGGGCGCGAGCCGTACGAGAGGGCCGGTCGTCCACAGGGGGAACCTTCGTCCACAGGGGGGCATGGGCGGGGGACGGTCCCGGATAGGCTTTTGCGGTGCGCATATGCAGGTATTCCAGTGGTGACGGCGTCTCCTTCGGCGTCGTCGAGGGCGGGCCCGGCGAGGAGTTCGTCGCCCGGATGGCGGGCCACCCGTTCGAACCCATCCAGCTCACGGGGGAGCGGCACGCACTGGCCGACGTGCGCCTGGTCGCCCCGCTGCTGCCCTCGAAGATCATCGCGATCGGCAAGAACTACGCCGACCACGTGACGGAGATGGGCGGCGACCAGCCCCCGCCCGAGCCGGTGATCTTCTCCAAGCCGTCCACCGCCGTGATCGGCCCCGGCGAGGCCATCGCCTACCCGGTCGGGCTGACCGAGCGCGTGGACCACGAGGGCGAGCTGGCCATCGTGATCGGCCGCCTGTGCCGCGAGGTGCCGGTCGAGCGGGCCAAGGACGTGATCCTGGGCTACACCTGCGCCAACGACGTGACCGCGCGCGATCTGCAAAAGCGCGACGGGCAGTGGACCCGCGCCAAGGGCTTCGACACGTTCTGCCCGATCGGCCCGTGGATCTCCACCGGCATCGACGCGTCCGACCTGGCCATCTCCACCTCGGTCAACGGCGAGGTCCGGCAGGACGGCCGCACGTCACAGCTCGTCCACGACATCCCCACGCTGATCTCCTACGTCAGCTCGGTCATGACGCTGCTGCCCGGCGACGTGATCCTCACCGGCACCCCGGCGGGCGTCGGGCCGCTCCAGATCGGCGACGAGGTCAGCGTGACCATCGAAAACATCGGCACTCTCACCAACCGGGTGGTATCCCGTGACTGACACTCCCGTGCGCGTGCGCTTCGCGCCGTCGCCGACCGGCATGTTCCACGTGGGCGGCGCGAGATCCGCGCTGTTCAACTGGGCCGTGGCCGAGCGCGCCGGCGGCATCTTCGTGCTCCGCATCGAGGACACCGACGCGGCCCGCAACCGGCCCGAGTGGACCGAGGGCATCATCAGCGCCCTCGACTGGATCGGCGTCACCACCCGCTCCCCGATCTTCGAGGGGCCCTACTTCCAGTCGGCCTACGAGCCGCAGCACCGCGCCGCCGCCGCCAAGCTGCACGCCGACGGCCGCGCCTACTACTGCGACTGCACCCGCGAGGACGTCCAGGCGCGCACGGGCTCGGAGCACAAGGGCTACGACGGCTTCTGCCGCGACCGCGGCCTCGAGGCCGCCCCGGGCCGGGCGCTGCGCTTCCGCACCCCCGACGAGGGCGTCAACGTCGTGGACGACCTGATCCGCGGCCGGGTGGAGTTCCCCAACGACGCGATGGAGGACTTCGTCATCGCGCGCGGCGACGGCAGCCCGCTCTACGTCCTGGCCAACGCCGTGGACGACATCGAGCAGCGGATCACCCACGTGATCCGGGGTGAGGAGCACCTCAGCAACGCCGCCCGCCAGCAGCTCCTGTGGCCCGCGCTCGGGGCCCGCCCGCCGGTCTGGGCGCACCTGCCGGTGATCGTCAACGAGAAGCGGCAGAAGCTGTCCAAGCGCCGCGACAAGGTCGCCCTGGAGTCCTACCGCGACGAGGGCTACCTGGCCGAGGCCATGGTCAACTACCTGATGCTGCTCGGCTGGGGCCCCGGCGGGGACCGCGAGATCCTGCCCTGGGCGGAGATGGTCCGGCTCTTCGACCTGTCGGACGTCAACTCGGCGTCGGCGTTCTTCGACGAGAAGAAGCTGCGCGCCTTCAACGGCGAGTACATCCGCGGCCTGACCGTCGAGGACTTCATCGAGCGCTGCGGCCCCTGGCTCCAGGCGCCCGTCGCGCCGTGGAAGCCGTCGGACTTCGATCCGGCCGTCTTCGCCCAGGCCGCACCCCTGGCCCAGACCCGCGTGGCGGTCCTGTCCGAGATCACCGCGAACGTCGACTTCCTGTTCCTCCCCGAGCCGGTCTTCGACCAGGCCTCCTGGGACAAGGCCATGGCCGGCAAGAACTCCCCCCGCGAGATCCTGTCCGGTTACCTCGCGAGGCTGGGCACGGCCGACTGGACCGCCGACGCCCTCAAGACCGCCCTGGAGGAGGTCGGCGCCGAGCACGGCCTCAAGCTGGGCAAGGCCCAGGCCCCCGTCCGCGTGGCGGTGACGGGCCGCACCGTCGGCCTCCCCCTGTTCGAGTCCCTGGAGCTCCTGGGCGCCCCGCGCGTCAGGGCCCGCCTGCAAGCGGCCCTCGCCCGCCTCGGCTGACCCCCTCCCGGACGCGCCCCGGCGGATCTCCGCCGGGGCGCGTTCTCGTGTGCGCCGACTCCACGCCCCCGCGTTCCGCCGTACGGCCGCGGCGAGGTCCCGCGGGCGCATGCCGTACGGCTCGCGCATGCCGTACGGCTCGCGCGTGGCGGGCGCGAGCCGTACGCGGAGATCCCGCGAGGTCAGCGGGTGGCGGGGCTCGGGGCCGAGCTCCGGGCCGGGGCCGGGACCGGGACGGGCGCCGGGGCGCGGCGGAAGGCGGTGGGGAGGGTGAGGGCGAGCTGGAGGGCGGCGGTGACGGTCATGGCCGCCCAGACGCCGGCCAGGCCGAGCCAGGCGCTCAGGGCGTACGCGAGGGGGATCTGGGCGGCGTAGCCGATGAGGAGGGTGGTCAGGTAGCGGCCGCCCCGCCCGGTGCCCTGGAGGACGCCGGAGAGGGCGATCAGGCCCCCGAAGAGGATCAGGTACCCGGGCACCGCGCGCAGGAAGTCCGCGCCGTGGGCGACGACCTGCGGGTCCGTGGTGAACAGGCGCATCAGGGGAGTGGCCCCGACCGCCAGGATCACGGCCGCCGTCAGGCCGGCGCCCAGGCCCAGGCGCAGCGCGAGCCCTTCGACGGGCTTGGGGCTGCGGGCGGACTCGATCATGGCGGCCTGCCGTACGGCGTAGAAGAACATGGCCCCGGCCAACAGGATGCGGTTGGCGACGCCGTATCCCGCGACCGCGGCCACGCCGAACCCGGCGATCACGTTGATGAGGATCATGGCGACGACGTTGCGGGAGAGGAAGTCCCCGGCGCCGGGGGTCCCCGTGGCGGCGATGTCCCGGGCGACGCCGGGGGAGAAGGCGCCGCCGCTGACCGGGTGGCGGCGGCGGAGCAGGGTGAGGGCGATCGCGAGGGTGATCGCGCGGGCCGCCGCCGTGGCCAGCGCGGCGCCGGGCACACCCAGGTCCAGCCCGTGGATCAGGAGCGGGTCGAGGGCGAAGACCAGGCCGTTGGAGAGCAGGGCCATGCGCATGGGCGTGCGGGTGTCGGCGTGGCCCTTGAAGACGGCGTCCACCGTGGCCTGCGCGAAGTAGATCGGCACGAGGGGCAGCGAGACCGCCAGGAAGTCCGCGGTGAGGCGCCGCGCGGTGGGATCGGCGACGAAGAGCGCGGCCAGCGGCTCGCGCAGCAGGAACCCGGGCACGGCGATCAGCAGGCTAACGGCCGCCCAGAGCATCCACGCGGTCCGCCGCACCTCCGCCGTGCCGCCCTCGCCCCGGCCCGTCCGCCGGGCGATGACGACGGTCGTCCCCATGGTCACGGTGAGCATCACGCCGTACGCCAGGTACTCCACGGTGGTCCCGACGGTCACCGCCGCGACCGCCGCCGCCCCGAGCCGGGCGAGCCAGAACGCGTCGATCAGGCCCACCGCCACGACGGCCGCGAGCAGTTCGACGTACACGGGCACCGCGAGTCGGATGATCCGCATGTGTCTACCTCTTTTCGCTATACCTCGCTTAGAGATATAGCGATACGATGCCGGTGATCGCAAGCCGAGAGGAGAGCGTCCGATGCTGGCGCTGCAGATCCTGGGATTCCTGTACGGCGAGCCGCTGCACGGCTACGAGCTCCGGGCGCGGATCGGCCGCCTCACCGGGCACGTGCGCCCGGTCAGCGACGGCGCGCTCTACCCGGCCATCGCCCGCCTGGAATCCGCGGGCCTCCTCCGCCGCAGGGAGGAGGCCGGGTCGGGGCCGGCGCCGCGCCAGGTGCTCTCGATCACCGACGCGGGACGCGAGGAACTGCTGCGCAGGCTGCGCGAGCCGAAGGACTCGGAGATCTCCGACCAGATGCGCTTCTTCACGCTGCTGACGTTCCTGTCCGCGCTCCCGTCGCGCGAGGACCGCGCCCGCGTGCTGCGCCGCCGCCTGGACTTCCTGGAGGAGCCCTCCAGCTTCTTCTACCGCGACGGCGCCCCCCTGCGCGCCGAGGACGTCGAGGACCCCTACCGGCGCGGGATCCTCCTCATCGCCAGGGCCGCCGGCAAGGCCGAACGGGCCTGGCTGAGGGAGACCATCGCCGACCTGGAATCCTGACTTCCGCCCGGCTCCGTCATTCGCTTTGGTTGTTGGTCCCCAGGTGGGCTATTCTTTGGGGGCGCGAGCGAGCCGGAACGGCCCGTAACCGCCATTGGGGTATGGTGTAATTGGCAGCACGACTGATTCTGGTTCAGTTAGTCTAGGTTCGAGTCCTGGTACCCCAGCTCGATCAGTGAAGCGGATGTCCGAGAGGGCGTCCGCTTTTCGGTTTCTCCGGGGGTTCTCACGGCCGCCGGATCCTCGCTTCCCCGGGGCTCGGGCCGTACGGCCCGGCGGGCGCGGGCGGCGCCGTACTGCGGGCCCGGGGCGGGGGTCGTTGAGTTGGTACTGGTGGTGAGGGTGCGGTAAAGTTTCACGTGTCGGGCCGCCAAGGCGAAAGCCGAGAGGCCCGGCGGCGGAAGGAGCCCTCGGGGGCGCCGGAAGCGAAGACGGAAGCACTCACCGGATACGGTAGAGTTCTTCAGGACGAACCCCGCGAAGCGGGGAACATCCCACGGTCCCGTCGTCTAGTGGCCTAGGACGCCGCCCTCTCAAGGCGGTAACGCCGGTTCGAATCCGGTCGGGACTACCAGCGAGCAGAGGCTCGATCACGGAAGTGGTCGGGCCTTCGTCGTTTCCCGGGCCCCGCTCGCTCACGTCGCGCTCTTCTCGCCCGCGACCTGCCCCTCTCGCCCACAACGGCCTCTCTCGTACGCGCCGAGTCCCTCTCGATGGGCCGCTCCCGGACGTGACGGGGTCCTTCTCGGACACCGTCGGCCCCTTTCCGCCTGATCTCGCCGCGGTTACGTTGATTGCACCGCCGAGTGGGGAGATCTTCGTGGCCGAACCGATCGCGACCATTCCGTTCGAGTCCGGGCCGGGGCACACGCTGCCGCGCGAGCTGGCGCGCAGGCTGGCCGAGGAACCTCTCGGGCCGGTGCGGCTGCCCACGGGCGACGTGGTGACGCTGGCCGTACGGCACGCCGACATCGTCGCCGTGCTCACGGACCCCCGGTTCAGCCGCGACCTGCGGTACCCGGGCGCGCCGCGCATCCAGCCCGGGCTCGACATCAGCGACAACCCCGACCTCCTGGTCAACATGGACGGGGCGGAGCACGCGCGCCTGCGCCGCCTGCTCTCCGGCACGTTCACGCCGCGCCAGATCGAGAAGTGGCGTCCCCGCGTGCGCGAGATCGCCGGCCGCCTCCTGGACGGCCTCGGCCCGCCCGGGACCGTCACGGACCTGATCGAGGCCTACACGTTCCCCATCCCGATCACCGTCATCTGCGAGATCTTCGGGGTCGAGGGCCTGGACCACGAGCGCGTGCGGGCCTGGTCGGAGACGATCCTCACGGTCCACGTGGACAACGTGGAGGAGCAGGTCACCAGCACGCTGCGGTTCATGGAGTACGTCCGCAAGCTGGTCGCCGAGCACCGCGGCGACCCCGGCGACGGGCTGCTCCGCCTTCTCCTCGACGCCCGCGACGAGGACGACCGGCTGACCGAGGACGAACTCGTCAACACCGTCATGGGCCTGATCGCCGCCGGCCACGACACCACCGCGAACGTGCTCGCCCGCGGCCTTCTGCGACTGCTCTCCGAGGGGGAGTACGCCGGCCTGGTCCGCGATCCCTCCCGGATCCCCGCCGCCGTCGAGGAGATGCTGCGCTGGGACCCGCCCGGCGACAGCACCCTGCTCCGCGTCGCCACCGAGGACGTGGACCTGCCCTCGGGCCGGATCGCCGCGGGCGAGGTGGTCCTGCCCATGGTCCGCGCCGCCAACTTCGACCCCGGTGTCCTCCGCGACCCCGGCGACTTCCGGCCCGCCCGCGGCGAGTGCCCCCACCTCTCCTTCGGCCGCGGCGCCCACTACTGCCTGGGCGCGAACCTCGCCCGCATGGAGCTCCAGGAGGCCCTGCGGGTCCTCGTGGACCGCGTCCCCACCCTCCGCCTGGCCGTCCCCGCCGAGGAGATCCCCTGGCAGGAGAGCGCCCTGACCTCCCGCCTCAAACGCCTTCCCACGACCCACTGACCTCCTGCCCCGGGTCCCGACCCCCGCGTCCGCCCTCCCGCGTCCGCCCTCCCGCGTCCGCCCTCCCGCGTTGGCCTTCCCGCGGTTTGCTCTCCCGCGTTCCACGCCCGGGTTCCCTCCTCGCCGTGATCATGCAGTTTTGAACACACCCTGTGTTCAAAACTGCATGATCACGGCGAGGAGGTCGCCCCGGAGATGTCGCCCTGGAGATGTCGTCCCGGAGCTGGAGTGCGCGGACGCGGCGGGCGCCACAAGAGGGGCACGACCGGGTCAGGAGCCGGGGGGGAGGTGGGGCCAGGGGCGGTGGGCCGACTCGTTCTCCTGGGCCAGGTGGCGGAACGCCAGGGCCACCTGGTCGTAGAGGACGCTGCGGACCACGACGGCCTCGACCATGGCCAGGCGGCCGGCGTCGGCGGGCAGGCTCCCGATCTCGGTGGTGGCGCGCCGGGCCGCGGACTCGGCGTAGGAGCGCAGGTCGTCCATCGAAACCGGGTGGCCGAGACGGCGCAGGGTCATGACCGCCTGGGCGAGCCGGCCGCGCGCGGGGGCCGTCCGGTCCACGCGCCAGCCCAGTCCGCCGAGGAGGGCGTTGACGTCGGATTCGGCGCGCTCCCACTCCGGGTCGTCGGCGGCGGGCTCCACGCGGGGGCTGAGGGCGTACAGGGCGGTGCCCAGGACCAGGTGCAGTGGCTCGTGCTCGTCGTCGGCGGCGGCGAGGACGCGGCGGATCGAGGCGATCGGGAGCTGGCCCACCTCCACGAGCGCGCGCACCAGGCGCAGCCGCCGCAGGTGCTCCTGGCCGTACTCCGAACGGGTGGCCGAGACGGCCTCGCCGGGCGGGAGCAGGCCCTCGCGCAGGTAGTACTTGATCGTCGCCACCGGGACGCCGCTGCGTTCGCTGAGCTCGGAAAGTCGCATTCGTTCACCTCTTGACATTGGATACTAGCACTATCTAATAATTGGATACCTTCACTATCCAAGGAGTGCCGCATGACCGCCTTCACTCTCTTGATCGACGGGCGCGAGGAGCGCCTCGACCTGACCCCCGGGGGCCGCGCCCCGGCCACGACCCTCCTGGGCTGGACGCGGAAGCCGCACGGATGGTGCAAGGGCGACGCGTGCATCCCCGCCTTCCGCGCGGCGGAGGCCGAGGACGAGGACGGCGTGGACGTCGTGCGCTTCGCCGCGCTGCTCGGCCGTACGGCCGTCGCCGACCTCGACGAGAAGGTGATCGCCTTTGGCGAGGGCGGCGAGGGCGGCGAGGGCGGCCTGGCCGAGGGCGTCGCGCCGGATTTCACGCTGGACGGGACCGCGCTCGCGGACCTGCGCGGGAAGAAGGTCGCGCTGGTCTTCTGGGCGTCGTGGTGCGGCTGCCGGTACGACCTGGCAGCCTGGGACGAGCGCCACCGCGAGCTCGCGCCGCACGGATTCAGCGTGGTCAGCGTGGCCCTGGACCGGAACCCCGAGGACGCGCGCCCCTGGCGGAAGGACCTGGCCCACCCGGCGCTGACCGACGCCGACGGGCTCGTGGCCGAGCTCTACAACGTGATCAACGTGCCCACGGTGGTCTGGATCGACGAGGAGGGCCGGATCGTCCGCCCGCAGGACACGATGACCGCCACCGACACCTTCCGGTCCATGAACGGCCTGGACTCGGCCAGGTCCATGGAGGCCCTGCGCCGCTGGGTGGTCGACGGCGACCCCGGGCTCACCCCCGAGGCGGTGCGCGAGCACCTGCGCCTGCCCACGCCCGAGGAGCGCCGCGCCCGCGTCCACGCGCGCCTGGCCGCCTGGTTCTTCGGCCGGGACCGCCGGGCCGCCGCCGTCCGCCACCGCGACGCCGCCGCCTCCCTCGCCCCGCACGACGTCACCATCCGCCGCGGCCTCATGCCCCTGGCCGGTATCGACCCGTTCGGCGACGAGTACTTCACCCTCCGCGCCGAACTCGAATCCGCCGGGATCCCCCTCTACCGCCCCCTGCCGGAGTGACCCGTGCCCGCCCCCGGATCCCCCGCTCCCAGGCCCCCCGTCTTCTGGCCCGCCGTCGCCGCCCTGGCCCCGCTGCTCCTGCCGCAGGCCGTCCGCGTCCGCCGCGCCACCCCGCGCCTCCCCGAGGCGGGCGGCCCCCGCGCCGGTCTCACCCCGCCCCCGCCGTACGGCGGCGCCGCCCCGCTCACGCCGTACGGCGGGGCGTCCGGCCAGGGCGGCGGGGCGGGGCTCGGGCCGTACGGCGGGCCGGGGGGAGCGGCGCGGCTCGCCGTGGTGGGGGAGTCCACGGCGGCCGGGGTGGGGGTGGAGACGTCCGAGGAGGGGTTGCCGGGGCACCTGGCGCGGGCGCTGGCCGGGGCCCTCGGGCGGCCCGTGGCCTGGAGCGTGGCGGGCCGGACCGGGGCGAACGCGGCCGAGGTGACGCGGGACCTCGCGCCCGGGGTGGGCGCGGCGGACGTGGTGGTCGTGGCCGTGGGCGTGAACGACCTGCTGGAGCTGACGCGGCTGGGAGCCTGGGCGGCGCGGGTGCGCGGCCTGGCGGGCGTCCTGCGGGAGAGGTCCGGGGGCGCGCCGGTGGTGTTCTCGGGCATGCCGCCGGTGGGGCGCTTCCCCGCGCTTCCCCGGCCGCTGCGCGACGTCCTGGGCAGGCGCGCCGCCGCGCTCGACCTCGTGATGGCCCACGCGCTCGCGGGGGTCCCGGGCGCGGTCCACGCCCCGATGGAGGTGCCCGTGGAGCTGCCCGGATTCTTCGCCTCCGACGGGTTCCACCCCTCCGCCCCGGGCTACCGCACCTGGGCCGGGGTCCTGCTCCCCGCGGTCCTCACGGCGCTGGGCGAACCCGCCCCCCTCGCCTGACCCCCGCGCCGATCACGCGGTCCCACTCCACCGTGTGACGAGAACCGCGTGATCGGCGCGAAGAGAGGGGCCGGAGGGCGGGTCAGCGGGAGCGGGCGCGGAAGAGGGCGCCGCGGGCCGCCTTGGAGACCTTGTTGTCGGGGTGGAGGGCGGCGATGTTCTCCAGCACCTCGACCACGTCGGGGTGGGGGAGACGCCAGATCGCGTCGATCAGGGTGACGAGCTCCGCCGGGGGGCCGATCTCGTCGAGGCTGGTGACGAACTCCTCCTCGTCCATGCCCAGCGCGATGCTCAGGATGTCCACCACCATCCAGTTGGTGTCGTCCTTGCCGGGCGTGGGCACCCCCGCCGCGCCCATGCGGTTGAGGCTCATCAGGGCGTACGGCCGGAGCAGCGGCACGTCCAGGGCCTCGCGGAGCGCGGGCTCGGCGTCCTCACCGAGGGTGTCCACCAGGCGGGCGGCCTGCACGCGCACGAGGGCGTCCTCGTCCTTGGCGGCGGCCTCCAGCAGCTCCCGCGCGGCCTGCTCGCGGGTGCGCAGCGCCAGCCAGGCGGTGTACTCCGCCTCGGCCTCCTCCTCGGGGACGCCGGTGCTGATGTCCAGCAGGACGCTCGCGGGCATCGACTCCACCGGCGGCCGGACGTCCACCGCGACGCCCTCGTCGCCCGCCAGGTGCGCGGCGGCGGCCAGGCCCAGCGGCGTCAGCCGTACCGAGTCCTCGGAGGGCTCGGTCTCGACGACGTTGTACTCCGACAGCCAGGCGATCACGTGGCCCACGGGGTCCTCGACGGACTCCCAGGCCTCCTCGCCCAGCTCGTGCGCCTCGGCGACGGCCTCGGCCAGGTCCTCGCGCAGCTCGTCCACCGACATCGCGCCCTGGGCGAGCAGCAGGTGGATGAGCGTCTCCGAGCCCAGGCCCATCAGCGCCTCGGCCAGGTCGTCGTCCTCGGGCGCGGGGTCCGCCAGCACCACCGAGTGCACGCCGTCCATCCACAGCGCGATGACGTCCTCGTCGGAGGCGTCGGGCCACGCGCCGGGATCGTAGGTGCAGCTCACGCGGTTCTCGCCGGAGGACTCGATGAAGCCCAGGTCCACGGCCAGGTCCCACAGGTCGTATAGCGCCTCGGGGTGGGTCGCCAGCGCGCCGAGCGCCGCGGCCCGGCCGGCCTGCTCGATCTCGTCCTCGGTGAGCGTCTCGTCCTCGCCCACCTCGCGGTCCTCGCCCACCCACAACGCCAGGTCACGCGCCTTGGCCAGCAACGGCGTCCCGCGCACGGCCCCGGCCAGCTCGGATTCGGGGGCCAGCCGCATCGTGGGCAGCTCTTCGAGCTGGTCGGCGTAGCGGCGGAAGTCGCCCAGGCCGTCCTCGTCCTCGTCGTCCCACTCGATGTCGTTCGGCTCGGCCAGGACCGCCTCGAACTCCGGCCCGATGGAGTCCAGCTCCGCCGTCAACTCCGCCAGATCGTCGGATCCGCGCGCCAGGCGACCGGTCTCGTCGAGGAAGCCCAGGTAGGCCCGCATCGCCGGCAGCGTGCCCGCGCCCGTCTTCTCCGGGTCGTCGGTCACCTGCGGAAGGTGCTGGAGCAGGACCTCCCGCAGATCCTCCCGCGTCCACACGTCGCATCGGTCACGCACCGCGATCCGGTGCCACAACGCCGGAGTGGCCGCGAGGTCCGCGTCCACGCCGAGGGATCGCTCCCCCGCCCACACGATGAACTCTTCAACAAGGGGCCGCAGCTCTTCGGCCGCGGCCTCGATTCGATCGGTCACCCGGCAAGCCTAGGCCCGCCCGCCCCGTGCGGCAGTCGCGCCGACCAGAATTCCTCACCCCGGGCCGTACGGCGGGCCTTCCCGGCGGAAAGGATTCCCTGCGCCGGCGGTCCCCCGGGGCCCGGGGAGCCGGTACGGCGGGGCCGGGAGACGCACGGCGCCGTGCGGCAAGGCGTACGGCCGGGTCCGGAAGGTGTACGGCCGGGGTCCGGGAGGCGTACGGCCGGTTCCGGGAGGCGTCCGGCGGGGTGCGGAAGGCGTACGGCGGGCGCCCGGGACGGCGTACGGCCGGGCGGCGGCGCGGGGGAGCGCCGGGCGCGGCGCCGGCCGTACGCGAAGGGGACGGGCGTCAGGAGCTGCGGCGCATGGCCTCGGTGATGCGCTCGGCGGCGGCGACGACGGCGGCGGCGTGGAGCCGGCCGGGGGTGCGGGTGAGACGCTCCAGGGGGCCGCTGACGGAGACCGCGGCGATGACCTTGCCGCCGGAGCCGCGGATGGGGGCGGAGACGCTGGCGACGCCCTGCTCGCGCTCGCCGACGCTGTGGGCCCAGCCGCGGCGGCGCACGCTGGCCAGGGTCGCGGCGGTGAACTTGGCGCCGCGCAGGCCCCGGTGCAGGCGGTCGGGCTCCTCCCAGGCGAGCAGGATCTGGGCGGCCGAGCCCGCGGTCATCGGGAGGGCCGCGCCGACCGGCACGGTGTCGCGGAGGCCGCTGGCACGCTCCGCCGCGGCCACGCACACGCGCTCGTCACCCTGGCGGCGGTAGAGCTGGGCGCTCTCGCCGGTCAGATCCCGGAGCTGGACCAACACCGGGGCGGCCACCGCGAGCAACCGGTCCTCACCCGCCGCCGCCGACAACTCCGACAACCGGGGGCCGAGCACGAAACGGCCCTGCGTGTCGCGGGACACGATGCGGTGGTGCTCCAGGGCGACGGCCAGCCGGTGGGCGGTGGGACGGGCCAATCCCGTCGACTGCACGAGCTGCGCGAGCGACGCCGGCCCGGCCTCCAGGGCGTTGAGCACGAGAACCGCCTTGTCCAGTACGCCGACTCCGCTAGAGTTGTCCATACCCCGATACTGCCGTCTCGGGATGCGAGACGCAACTCGGTGGCGAGACGACGCGAGGAGGCGTTAGAACGATGAGCGAAGGCCGCACCCTGGCCGAGAAGGTCTGGGACCAGCATGTCGTGCGACGAGCGGAGGGCGAGCCCGACCTGCTCTACATCGACCTTCACCTCATCCACGAGGTGACCAGCCCGCAGGCGTTCGACGGCCTGCGCATGGCCGGCCGCACCGTCCGCCGCCCCGACCTCACCATCGCGACCGAGGACCACAACGTCCCGACCCGCGACATCCTCGCGCCGATCGCCGACCCGGTCTCCCGGGCCCAGGTCGAGACCCTGCGCAAGAACGCGGCCGAGTTCGGGATCCGGCTGCACCCGATGGGCGACGACGGGCAGGGCATCGTCCACGTCATCGGCCCGCAGCTCGGCCTGACCCAGCCCGGCATGACCGTGGTCTGCGGAGACTCCCACACCTCCACCCACGGCGCGTTCGGCGCGCTCGCGTTCGGCATCGGCACGTCCGAGGTCGAGCACGTGCTGGCCACCCAGACCCTCCCGGCGTACCGGCCGAAGACCATGGCCATCGAGGTCCGGGGCGAGCTGCCCGCCGGGGTCACCGCCAAGGACCTGATCCTGGCCATCATCGCCAAGATCGGCACGGGCGGCGGCCAGGGCCACATCGTGGAGTACCGCGGCGAGGCCATCCGCGAGCTCTCCATGGAGGCGCGGATGACCATCTGCAACATGTCGATCGAGGCGGGCGCCCGGGCCGGCATGATCGCGCCGGACGAGACGACCTTCGAGTACCTGCGCGGGCGCGAGCACGCCCCCCAGGGCGCCGAGTGGGACGCCGCCGTGGAGTACTGGAAGTCGCTGCGCACCGACGACGACGCCGAGTTCGACACGGTCGTGGAGATCGACGCCGCGTCGCTCACGCCGTTCGTGACCTGGGGCACGAACCCGGGCCAGGGCCTGCCGCTGGGCGCGTCCGTGCCGTCGCCGGAGGAGTTCGCCGACCCGGTCGAGCGCGCCGCCGCCGAGCGCGCGCTGGAGTACATGGGCCTGACCGCCGGGACGCCGCTGCGCGAGATCGCGGTGGACACGGTCTTCCTGGGCTCCTGCACCAACGGCCGCATCGAGGACCTGCGCGCCGCCGCCGAGGTGCTGCGCGGCCGCAAGGTCGTCACCCGCACGCTCGTCGTGCCCGGCTCGATGCGGGTCAAGGCCGCCGCCGAGGCCGAGGGCCTGGACCGGGTGTTCAAGGAGGCCGGGGCCGAGTGGCGCGAGGCCGGCTGCTCCATGTGCCTGGGCATGAACCCCGACCAGCTCGCCGCCGGTGAGCGCAGCGCCTCGACCTCCAACCGCAACTTCGAGGGCCGGCAGGGCAAGGGCGGCCGCACCCACCTGGTGTCCCCGGCCGTCGCCGCCGCGACCGCCGTCACCGGCCGCCTGACCGCCCCCGCCGACCTGTAAGGAGCCCGCTCACCATGGAAGCCTTCACCACCCACACCGGCCGGGCCGTGCCGCTGCGGCGCAGCAACGTGGACACCGACCAGATCATCCCGGCCGTCTGGCTCAAGCAGGTCAGCCGCACCGGCTTCGAGAAGGGCCTGTTCGCCGCCTGGCGCGAGGACCCCTCCTTCGTCCTGAACGACCCCGCCCACGAGGGCGCGTCCATCCTGGTGGCCGGGCCCGACTTCGGCACCGGCTCCTCGCGGGAGCACGCCGTCTGGGCGCTCCAGCAGTACGGCTTCCGCGTCGTGATCGCGCCGCGCTTCGGCGACATCTTCCGCAACAACGCGACCAAGGGCGGCCTGCTCCCGGTCGTGCTGCCGGGCGAGGTCGTCGAGGAGATCCAGGACCTGGTCGAGGCCGACCCGGCCGCCGAGATCACCGTGGACCTGGGTGCCCGCGAGGTGCGCTACGGGGCGGACGGCGCGCACGGTTTCGAGATCGACGACTACACGCGCTGGCGGCTCATGGAGGGCCTCGACGACATCGGGCTGACCCTGCGTTACGCCGACCACATCACCACATACGAGAATGGTCGGCAGTCATGGCTGCCGACGACCGTCTGAACGACGACCCCACCGAGAACACCGAACCACCGGGTCAGGAGCTGGCGCGGCGGCTGCGCGACGCGCACCGCCGCGTCCGCGCGCTGCCCCTCCCCGAGGAGGAGCGCGCCCGCCTGCACCGCCGCCTGCTCACCATCTGCGACGTCGCCAAGCGCGACCTCGACCACGCGGAGCTGCGCCTCCGCGCCTTCACCAAGGACCTGGACGCGATAAGCCCGCCCTGAGCACGCCCCGGCCCCGCCCGCCCGGCACGGCGCGGCTCCGGGGGCGTCCCCGTCCCGGCAAGGCCCGCCCGGGCGCGCCCACCGGCGGCGGGCTTCGTGCCGTCGCGCACCCGGCCGGGGGAGTCCCCCTCTCGCGGCGATCACGCGGTTATGGCCGCAGAACCCCGCGAAAGAGGGCGCACCGGGCGCGACGGGACCCGATTTCACATTTCCCGGCCCGCGCTTTGCCGTTTCATTGCCGAATCGCCCTCAGCGGGCGCAACGCGACACGCCGATGTGGGGTGACAACCCCTGTGGTGATTGAGTCCCGGCGCTTTCTCCCCTAATTTCAAGCGCGTATGGCGCTTGATTGTGAACCAGGGGGAGCAACGCATGAACAAGCGTGAACTCATCGACGCCATTGCGGATCGGGTAGGTGACAAGAAGACCGCCACGGAGGCGGTCAACGCCATCATCGACACGATTCAGAAGACGGTGGCCTCGGGGGACAAGGTGGCCATCACCGGCTTCGGCGCCTTCGAGAAGGTCGACCGTCCCGCCCGCACCGCCCGCAACCCCTCGACCGGGGCGGCGATCAAGGTGGAGGCGAGCGCGGTCCCGAGGTTCCGTCCGGGGGCCGACTTCAAGAACCTCGTGAACGAGGCTTCGGGCGGCAAGAAGGCTCCGGCCAAGAAGAAGAAGTAGTCGCACGCCGGGGAATTCCCCGGCCGGAAATACCCGGCGCCCGTGTTCCGCCTCCGGCGGGACGCGGGCGCCGCTATATTCCGGGCAGCGGGAACGTGGACAGCGTGATGTAGGTGATCCGGTCCCCGTCCACGAGGATGTTCACCCGCTGGCCGTACCGCAGCAGGAGCAGCCCGCCCGCGTCGAACGCGGCGGCCTCGAAGGCCATCTCCCGCCCGTCGTCCAGGAACACGCTGCCCGACCGGGTGCTCTCGTCGAAGTACCGCACGGTGGCCTGCACGCCCAGCAGCGTATCCGCCCCCTGACCAGCGCACCAGCGCCCCCCTGTGAGACCCGGCCCCGCCCGCCGCACGGCACGGCCCGGCCCGGTGCGTCGCGGCGCGAGAGCCGTACGGCCCGGCGCGGAGCGGCCAGGGGCGCGAGCCGTACGGCTCAGCAGACGAGCAGGGCGGCGACCTCGGCGGTGCGGGGGCCGACGCCGAGGGTGAGGGCCTCGCGCAGGTCGTCGGGGGTGTCCACGTCGCGGCGGACGGACTCGGTGCCGGGCAGGAGCAGCTCGCGCGCCCCCGACTCCAGGTGGCGCGCCCGCGACGGCCCCCCGAACGCCGGGGCGAACTCCGCGCCGGGCCGCACGGCGTACAACGTCGTCCCGATCCCCAGCGCGTCCGGCACGAAGGACCGCGCGAACCCCGCCGCCGCGTCCAGCGCCGCCGCCAGCTCGGCCGGGCGCAGCGCGGGCAGGTCCGCCTGGAGCGCGGCCACCCCGTCGCCGGGCGCCAGCCGTACGGCGTGGCGGGCGCCGTGGCGCAGGGCGGGGTTGAGCCCCGCGGCCGGGGTGTCACCGATGACGATCGCGCCCAGGGCGGCCAGCGGCGGCGCGGCCACGGGGTCGTCGGTCACGACGATCACCCGGTGGACGCGCGGGCAGGCCAGGGCCGCGGCGACCGTGTCCAGGGCGACGGCCAGCGCCATCGGGGCGCGGTGCTCGCGGGCCAGGTCGGCGAGCCGGGACTTCGCGGCGGCCAGCGGCTTCACCGGGACCACGATCGACCAGCCGGGCGGGTTGTCGGGACGCATGCCTCAATGGTCCCGCCTCGACACCCGACCCGGGTAACGGGAGACTGAGAGCGCGCAACGCGTTCGACAGGAGGAGTCAATGCCCCGGCCAGGAAGACCACGCTTGCCCTGGGAGGCCTTCACCGTAGGCATCCTGAGGCCGCTGCTGGCGATCGTCGTGAGGCACCGCTGGCGTGGCCGCGAGCACGTGCCGGCGCACGGCGGCGTCATCATCGCGGCCAACCACCTCTCCTGGTCCGACCCGCTGTTCCTGTCGCTCTTCCTCTACAACAGCGGGCGCTGGCCGGTGTTCCTGGCCAAGTCGGGGATCTTCGAGGTGCCGCTGCTCGGCCCGTTCCTGCGGCAGGTCAAGCAGATCCCCGTCTACCGGGACCGCAGCGACGCCGCGCTGTCCCTGCGCGACGCCGAGAAGGGCCTGCGCGAGGGCGCGGCCGTGATCGTGTACCCCGAGGGCACCTGCACCCGCGACCCGGACCTGTGGCCCATGGCGGCCAAGACGGGCGTGGCGCGGCTGGCCATCAAGACCGGGGTGCCGGTGATCCCGGTGGCGCACTGGGGCGCCCAGGACGTGCTGCCCTACGGCGACAAGCTGCCCCGCCTGTTCCCGCGCAAGACGTTCAAGGTGCTCGCCGGCCCGCCGGTGGACCTGTCGGCGTACCGCGACCGGCCCCTCACGGCGAGCACGCTGCGCGCCGCGACCGAGGAGGTCATGAAGGCGATCACGCACCAGCTCTCCGAGATCCGGCACGAGAAGCCGCCCGCCGAGCCGTACCGCCCCTCCGCGGACCGGGATCGATGAGCCGGGCGGGTGAGTCCGGCCCCGCGGCGGGCACGGGACAGGCTGCGGCGACGAGACGGGCCCCGGCCGCGGGACGGAACGCGGGACGGGCCGCGGGGCGGAACGCGGGCGCGGGACGGGCCGCGGGCGAGGGACAGGCGGAGACGGGCGCGGGGCGGAGCGAGCCATGAGCAGAGCGGCGGTCCTGGGGACCGGGTCGTGGGGCACGACGTTCGCGATGGTGCTGGCCGAGGCGGGCACCGAGACCACCCTGTGGGGGCGGCGGAGCGAGATCGCCGAGGCGATCAGCGAGCGGCACGAGAACCCCGACTACCTGCCGGGGATCCGGCTGCCCGAGACGCTGACGGCGACCACCGACCCGGCCAAGGCCCTGGCCGGGGCCGACTTCGTGGTGCTCGCCGTGCCGTCGCAGACGCTGCGCGCCAACCTGGCGGCGTGGAAGCCGCTGATCCCGCCCGACGCGGTCCTCGTGAGCCTGATGAAGGGCATCGAGCGCGGCACCTGCAAGCGTATGAGCGAGGTGATCACCGAGGTCGCCGACGTGCCCGGGGATCGCGTCGCCGTCGTGTCCGGGCCCAACCTGGCCCGCGAGATCGCCGAGCACCAGCCCGCGACGACCGTCGTGGCCTGCTCGGACATCGGCACGGCCGAGCGGTTGCAGGCGGCGTGCCACACCCAGTGGTTCCGGCCGTACACCAACGCCGACGTGGTGGGCGCGGAGCTGGGCGGCGCGGTCAAGAACGTCATCGCGCTGGCGGTGGGCATCGCGGTCGGGATGGGCCTGGGCGACAACGCCCGCGCCAGCCTGATGACGCGCGGGCTCGCCGAGATCGCGCGGCTCGGCGCGGCGCTCGGAGCCGACCAGCACACCTTCGCCGGGCTGGCCGGGATGGGCGACCTGATCGCGACGTGCAGCTCGCCGCTGTCGCGGAACCGGACGTTCGGCGAGAACCTGGGCCGGGGCATGACGCTGGCCGAGGTGACCGAGGCGACCAAGCAGACCGCCGAGGGCGTGAAGTCCTGCGAGAGCGTGCTCGCGCTGGCCCGCGCGCACGGCGTCGAGGTGCCGATCACCGAGGTGGTCGTCGGCGTGATCCACGAGGGGCTGACGCCCGAGGAGGCGGCGATGCTGCTGCTGTCCCGGACGCCCAAGCCGGAGCGGTACGGCGTCTGACCCGGACGGCGCCCAGTGGGGAGTTTGGGGGAAATTTCACCAGACCTGCCCCCCTGGGGATTCCGGCCATGAGTGCCGTTGGGCCGAACAACGGTAGTTTGGTCCACCATGAGCAAGGTTCGAGTGGCTGTTGTCTTCGGGGGTCGCAACTCGGAGCACGCCGTGTCCCTCATGGGCGCGGGCAGCGTTTTCGAGGCGATCGACCGCGACAAGTACGACGTGGTGCCCGTGGGCATCGCCCGTGACGGCCGGTGGGTGCTGGCCCCGGGGACGCAGCGGTACGCCCTGGAGGGCTCGGACCTGCCCGAGGTGGACGAGTCCGGGGCAGCGCTCGCGCTGCCGTTCGACGCCAGCGGCCTGATCGCCTACGAGCCCGGCGAGGTGCCGAACACCCTCGGCGAGGTGGACGTCGTCTTCCCGGTGCTCCACGGCCCCTACGGCGAGGACGGCACGATCCAGGGCCTGCTGGAGATGGCCGGCGTGCGCTACGTCGGCTCCGGCGTCCTGGCCAGCGCGGTCGGCATGGACAAGGAGTTCATGAAGACGGTGCTCGCCGGGGCGGGCCTGCCCGTCGGCCGCTACGTCGTCGTGCGCGACCGCGACTGGCGCCACGACCGCAAGCGGGTGCTGGAGGACGTCGAGGAGCTGGGCTACCCGGTCTTCGTCAAGCCCGCCCGCGCCGGCTCCAGCCAGGGCATCTCCAAGGCCCACGACCTGGAGTCGCTGGAGGCCGCGATCGAGTTCGCGCGCGAGCACGACCCGAAGGTGCTCGTCGAGGCCGCGATCGTGGGCCGCGAGGTCGAGTGCGCGGTGCTGGAGTCCCTGGGCGACGAGCCCCCGCAGGCGTCCGTGCCCGGAGAGGTGCTCGTGCGCGGCGACCACGAGTTCTTCGACTTCGAGGCCAAGTACATCGGCGACGACATGGCGCTGTCGGTCCCCGCCGACATCCCCGCCGAGAAGGCCGAGGAGATCCGCGCCCTGGCCGTCCGCGCGTTCGAGGCGCTGGGCTGCGAGGGCCTGTCCCGCGTGGACTTCTTCTACACCCCGTCCGGCGAAGTGATCTTCAACGAGATCAACACCATGCCCGGCTTCACCGCGGTCTCCGTCGCCCCGCAGCTCTGGGCCGCCTCGGGCCTGCCGTACTCCGCCCTGGTGGACCGGCTCATCCAGCTCGCCCTGGCCAAGCCCCAGGGCCTGCGCTAGCCGTCCCGCGCCCCGCCAGCCGGCCGGTGACCGGCGGGCGTCCGCGCGCGAGCCGTACGGCTAGCGCGGGACGGTCCTCTTGATGAGCGGGGACAGGTCCGTGAGCACGCCCCCGGAGGAGTACGCCGGGGGGATGGTCAGCTCGACGTGGGCCTGCAGGCCGATCGCGGTGAAGAGCGCGGGGCGGGCCGGGTCCTCGAACCAGGAGACGCCCTCGACGACCGCGACCTGGTCGGAGGGGCGCATCGCGGCGGGGCGGGGCACGCCGCAGCGCAGCATGATCGCCGGCGAGGAGCCCCAGACGGCCACGTACGGCGAGGGCGGGTCGGTCTCGACCCGGTCCTGGCCGGACAGGCGCGCCGGGAGCTCCTTGGCCAGCGCGCGGCACGCCGCGTCGGCCGGGGGGCCGGGCGCGGGAGGCTCGACCCGGACCGCGGACGTGCAGCCCGCCACCATCAGGGCGAGGGCGAGCACTCCGGCCCCCCGTCGCCGGAGTCGTCTCGGCATCGGTCAGATGTGTACGATCGGGCAGGTGAGAGTGCGGGTGATGCCCTCCACCGCCTGGATCTGCGCGACGACGAGCTTGCCGAGCTCGTCGACGTCTCGAGCTTCGGCCCGCACGATCACGTCGTAGGGGCCGGTGACGTCCTCGGCCTGGGTCACGCCGGAGATCACCGCGATCTCTCGGGCGACCGCGGCCGCCTTGCCGACTTCCGTCTGTATGAGGATGTAGGCCTGCACCATCACGTCCTCCCGGTGAGCGGGGCAGATCAGAATTGGAGCGCTGCCGCCCGCAACCGTACCTTGAACGGCCTGGAGGTGTGTCATCGGGATCGGCGAGCTCGGGGAATTCGGCGTCGTGTCGCGCGTCACGGCGCGGTTTCCCCAGGGGGACGACGTGCTGATCGGCCCCGGCGACGACGCGGCGGTGCTGCGCGCGCCGGACGGGCGCGTCGTGGTCACCACGGACCTGCTCGTCGAGGGGCGGCACTTCCGCCGCGACTGGTCCGGCCCCTACGACGTGGGGCGCAAGGCGGCGGCGCAGAACCTCGCCGACGTGGCCGCGATGGGCGCGCGCCCGACGGGCCTGTTCGTCGGGCTGGGCGTGCCGGGGGACGTTGCGGCCGAGTGGCTGGACGCGCTCGCCGACGGCCTGCGGGACGAGTGCGCGCTGGTGGGCGCGAGCGTGTCCGGCGGCGACGTCGTGCGCGCCGACTCGGTGGTGCTCGGCGTGACCGCGATCGGCGACCTGGAGGGGCGGCGGCCGGTCACCCGTTCCGGCGCGGCCCCGGGCCAGGTGGTCGCCGTCGCCGGGCGGCTGGGCTGGGCCGCGGGCGGGCTGGCCCTGCTGCTGGCCGGGCGCGCCGGCCCGCGCGAGCTGGTCGAGGCGCACCGCAGGCCCGAGCCGCCGTACGGCCGCGCGGCCGAGGCCGTGGCGCTGGGCGCGACGGCGATGCTCGACGTGAGCGACGGCCTGCTCCAGGACCTCGGGCACATCGCGGCGGCGAGCGGCGTGGGGATCGACCTGGACCCCGGGGCGTTCCCGGTCCCGGCGGCGCTGGCGGAGGCGGGCCGGGAGCTGGGGGAGGACCCGCTGACCTGGATCCTGACCGGCGGCGAGGACCACGCCCTGGCCGCGGTGTTCCCCGCGGGCGCGGCGCTGCCCGAGGGCTGGCTGGAGGTGGGCGTCACCCGGGCCGGGCGGGACGTGACCGTCGCCGGGCGGGAGTACGAGGCCGCCGGATGGGACCACTTCCGCTGAGAGGAGCCCCTACCGGGAGGTAAAGTTCTCCCGGACGATCTTTTACCGGGATTTGGGGTGACATGGGCCGCCATCGGCCGAGGAAGCCGGCCGGACGTCGATGGCCGGGCAGACCGGTCCTCCTCATCGGCGCGGCGGCGGTCGGCGTGCTCCTCGCCACCACGCTGTGGCTCACCAGGGGCTCCGAGCCGCTGGACAGCGCGTTGTGCCCCGGTTCGCCCGCCTGCGCGGCCCCCGGCCGTCCCACGCCGAGCCCGGCCGCCCCGACGGCGGCGGCCGTGGCGGACCGGGTCACGCCCTCGCCCACCCCGTCCCGCCGCCCGACCGCCCGCCCGGTGGCCCGGCCCCGCGTGACCACGCCTCCGCCGCCGCGGCCCCGCGTCACCCGGCCCCCGAGCCCGGAGCCGCTGCCGACCGTGCCGGCCACCGCCGAGCCGTACTGCTGCGCGCCCGAGCCGTCCCAGTAGCGGCCGCGCGGAGGGCGTGCGTCCATCGGGGAGAATGGCGATATGTCAGGAAACGTCGCACCGCCTCGGGTGCTCACCGTCGCCGGGTCCGACTCGGGCGGGGGAGCGGGGATCCAGGCGGACCTGAAGACCATGCTCGCGCTGGGCGTGCACGGCATGAGCGTGATCGCCGCCGTGACCGCGCAGAACTCCCTGGGCGTCCAGGGGTACTGGGAGCTGCCCCCGGAGGCGGTGCGGGCCCAGCTCGACTCGGTGCTCGGCGACATCGGCGCCCAGGCGATCAAGACCGGGATGCTGGCGTCGCCGGTCCTCGTGGAGGTCGTCGCCGAGGCGCTGGGGAAGGCCGGGGCGCCCGTCGTGGTGGACCCGGTGGGCGTCTCCAAGCACGGGGACTCGCTGCTCGCCCCCGAGGCCGTGGACACCCTGCGCACCCGCCTGCTGCCCGTGGCCACCGTCGTCACGCCGAACCTGTGGGAGGTCGAGCAGCTCACGGGCGTGAAGGTGGTGGACGAGTCCGGCCTGCGCGAGGCCGCCGAGGCCGTCCTCGCGCTGGGCCCGAAGTGGGCCCTCATCAAGGGCGGCCACCTGCCCGGCGAGGCCGTGGACCTGCTGTACGACGGGGTCGAGGAGCACCGCTTCCCGGCGCCCCGCCTGGACAACCGCCACACCCACGGCACCGGGTGCACCCTGGCCTCCGCGATCGCCTCCCACCTGGCCCTGGGGCACGCGGTCCCCGAGGCCGTGGCCCGGGCGAAGTCCTACGTCACCGGCGCCATCGCCAGGGGCTTCCCGCTGGGCGCGGGCATCGGCCCGGTGGACCACGCCTGGTCCTGGCGCGCCTCCTGACCCGTCCCGCTCACCCAAAGGAAACGGCCCGCGCTCCTGGTGGAGTGCGGGCCGCGCTGCGTTCAGGGCTGGGTCAGCGGGTGACCTTGCCGGCCTTGATGCAGGAGGTGCAGACGTTGAGCCGCTTGGGCGTGCGGCCGACGATGGCCCGCACGGTCTGGATGTTCGGGTTCCAGCGGCGGCGGGTGCGGCGGTGGGAGTGGGACACCGAGTTGCCGAAGCCCGGCCTCTTGCCGCAGACGTCGCAGACGGAAGCCACGGGAATCGCTCCTTATATCAAGTCGAATTGCGCCCGCCCCGCTCGGCGGATGCCAGGCGGCGGGCATGCCGGATGTCACCCGGTCAGCCGTCAGAGGATATCCGATGTCGGGCACCGCACGCCAACGCGGGACGTTCGCCCGAGATAACCTCGGGCAAAGCTGAAAGACACAGCCACATGAAACGATACAGGAGGTGCGCGTGCTCGACGTCCTGGACGCGCGGGCCGTTCGCCGCTGGTGCCGCCTCTCGGCCGACGCGCTCGGGCGGGCGCGCGCCGACATCGACGCCCTGAACGTGTTCCCGGTGCCCGACGGGGACACCGGCACCAACCTGCATCTCACGCTGCTGTCGGCCGCCGAGGCCCTGGACGCGCTGCCCCCCGGCGCGGGCGCGGGGGAGACGTGGCGGACGCTCGCCAGGGGAGCCCTGCTGGGGGCGCGCGGAAACTCCGGGGTGATCGTCAGCCAGGCGTTCCGCGGCCTGGCGGACGCCCTCGGCGGCGTCGAGCGGATCGGCCCCGGGGAGCTGTGCCGCGGTCTGATCCGCGCCGCCGACCTCGCCCGCGCCGCCGTCGCCCGCCCCGTCGAGGGCACCGTGCTCAGCGTCCTGTCCTCGGCCGCGGACGCCGTACGCCATGAGCCGGGCGACCTGGCGTCCGTGGCGCGCGCCGCGGCGGAGGGGGCCAGGGACGCGCTGCGGCGCACCCCCGACCAGCTCCCGGTGCTGGCCAAGAACGGCGTCGTGGACGCGGGCGGGGCCGGGCTCGCGATCGTGCTCGACGCGCTGCTGTCCGTCGTCACCGACTCCTACCCCGAGCACTACGACGTGCCGAGACCCCGCTCCCGCGTGGCGCCCGAGCCGGAGCCTGACGGCGACCAGGCCTACGAGGTGATGTACCTCCTGGACGCCGGGGACGACGCCGTGGCCGCGCTGAGGGCCGAGCTCGACCGGCTGGGCGACTCCCTCGTCGTGATCGGCGGCGACGGGCTGTGGAACATCCACGTCCACGTGGACGACGCCGGGGCGGCGATCGAGGCCGGGATACGCGCGGGCCGCCCTCACCGCGTCCGCGTCACCCACCTCGCCTCCGCCGCCCGCACCCACCGGGCGGGCGGCGGCCGGGGCGTCGTCGCGGTCGCCGCGGGCGACGGCCTCGCCGCCCTGTTCGAGCGGGCCGGCGCGGTCGTCGTACGGCGTGAGCCCGGGTCGAGCCCGCCGCTGGCGATGGTGCTGGACGCCGTGCGCCGGGCGGGGAACGAGGTGGCGATCCTCCCCAACGACACCGGGGTGCGCGCGGTCGCCGAGGCCGCCGCCGAGGTCGCGCGCGAGGAGGGGCTGACCGTGAGCGTGCTGCCCACCCGCGCCTCGGTCCAGGGGCTGGCCGCGCTGGCCGTGCACGACCCGCTGCGCCGGTTCGACGACGACGTGGTGGCGATGACCGACGCGGCCGGGCACACCCGCGCGGGGCAGCTCACGATCGCGCCGCGCGAGGCCGTGACCAGCGCGGGCATGTGCCACCCCGGCGACGTCCTGGGACTGATCGACGGCGACGTGGCCCTCATCGGGGCGCTCCTCCACGAGGTCGCGGTCGAGATCGTGGACCGCATGCTGTCCGGCGGCGGGGAGCTCGTCACGCTCGTCATCGGCGCCGACGCCCCGCCGGACCTGGAGGCCGCCGTCACCTCCCACCTGGCGCGGACCCGCCCGGACGTCGAGGTCGCCGTCTACGAGGGCGGCCAGGGCGGATACCCCCTCCTCATCGGCGTCGAGTGAGCGCGGCCGCCCGCCGTACGCCCGCCGGGGCGGTCTCCGCGACCCGCGCCGGGCCGTGTCGCCGGCCGCGCGGGCGGTTTGGTCGGTGGGGGCGGTAAGACTAGGCGGGTGACCACTTTCGAGGAGTCGCTGACGAAGGTGCTGGGGGCCAAGACCGGGAAGGCGCTCGCCACCCACCTCGGGCTGGAGACCGTGGGCGACCTGATGCGGCACTACCCCCGGCGCTACGCCGAGCGGGCCGAGCTGACCGACCTCGCCTCGCTGGAGCGGGACGAGCACGTGACGGTGCTGGCCGAGGTCGAGAAGGTCACCGTGCGGCCGATGCGCGACCCGCGCAAGAAGCTGCTGGAGGCCGTGGTCACCGACGGGCGCGGCAAGCTCTCGCTCACGTTCTTCAACAAGCCGCAGTGGCACGAGTCGCGGCTCAAGCCGGGCACGCGCGGGCTGTTCGCCGGGAAGGTCAGCGAGTTCGTCACCAGGACCACCCGCAAGCGCCAGCTCAACCACCCCGAATACGTCCTGCTGGACGGCAGCTCCGACGGCGAGACGATCGCCGAGTTCGCCGGGAGCCTCATCCCGGTCTACCCGGCGGCGGCCAAGGTGCCCTCCTGGCAGCTCGCCCGGTGCGCCCGCGTGGTCCTCGACACGCTGGTCGCGCCCGAGGACCCGCTGCCCGCGGACCTGCGGCGGCGGCACGGGCTGATCGACCTGGCCGACGCGCTGCGCATGATCCACCGGCCGCGCGACAGGGGCGAGGTGGCGCGCGCCAAACAGCGGCTCAAGTGGGACGAGGCGTTCCTGCTCCAGGCGGCGCTGGCGCAGCGCCGGTTCGCCGCGAACGCGCTGCCCGCCAGGCCCCGCCCGCTCCGCGACGACGGGCTGCTCGCCGAGTTCGGCACGCGCCTGCCGTTCGAGCTGACCGAGGGCCAGCGCGAGGTCGGCGCGCAGATCGCCGCCGACCTGGCACGCGACCACCCCATGCACCGGCTGCTCCAGGGCGAGGTGGGCTCGGGCAAGACCGTGGTGGCGCTGCGGGCCATGCTCCAGACCGTGGACGCCGGGGGCCAGGCCGCGCTGCTCGCCCCCACCGAGGTGCTCGCCCAGCAGCACCACCGCTCGATCACCGCCATGCTCGGCGACCTGGCCGAGGGCGGCATGCTGGGCGGCTCGGACAAGGCCACCCGGGTCGCGCTGCTGACCGGCTCGCAGAGCGCGGCGGCGCGCCGCGAGGCCCTGCTGGAGATCGCCTCGGGCGCGGCGGGGATCGCCGTGGGCACCCACGCCCTCCTGGAGGACAAGGTCCAGTTCGCCGACCTGGGCCTGGTGGTGATCGACGAGCAGCACCGGTTCGGCGTCGAGCAGCGGGACGCGCTCCGCGAGAAGGCGGGGGACACCCGCCCCCACGTGCTGGTGATGACCGCCACCCCGATCCCGCGCACGGTCGCCATGACCGTCTACGGCGACCTGGACACCTCCGCGCTGACGCAGCTCCCGGCGGGCCGGTCGCCGATCGCGACCCACGTCGTGCCCGCGGCCGAGAAGCCCAACTACCTGACGCGCGCCTGGGACCGGGTGTGCGAGGAGGTCTCGCGCGGCCGCCAGGCGTACATCGTCTGCCCCCGCATCGGCGACGCCGAGGGCGACGAGGGGGACATCTCGGACACGGACGCGGGCGCGGGCTCCGACGAGCGGCGGCCCCCGCTGGCGGTGATGGACGTCGCGCCGATGCTCGCGGACGGGCCGTTCTCGGGGCTGCGGGTCGGGGTGCTGCACGGCCGGCTGCACCCGGACGAGAAGGACCGCGTGATGCGGGCGTTCGCGGCGGGTGAGATCGACGTGCTGGTCGCGACCACGGTGATCGAGGTCGGCGTGGACGTCCCCAACTCCACCGTCATGATCATCATGGACGCGGACCGGTTCGGCGTCTCCCAGCTCCACCAGCTCCGCGGCCGCGTCGGCCGGGGGAGGCTGCCGGGGTTGTGCCTGCTGGTGACGGACGCCATGGCCGGGTCCCCGGCGCGCGAACGGCTGGACGCGGTCGCCTCCACGACGGACGGGTTCGAACTGTCGCGGATCGACCTGGAGCAGCGCCGCGAGGGCGACGTCCTCGGCGCGGCCCAGTCCGGGCGGCGGTCCTCGCTGCGCATGCTCAAGCTCCTCCGCGACGAGGACGTCATCGAGGCCGCCCGCCAGGAGGCCACCGCCCTGGTCGCCGAGGACCCCTCCCTGGAGTCCCAGCCCGTCCTGCGCGCGGAGATCGCCCGGCTCCTCGACGAGGAACGCGCCGAGTACCTGGAGAAGACGTAGGCCGTCACGACGAGGACGGGACTTCGGCCCGAGGGCGGCGGGGCGGCCCGGGCGGGCGTCGGGGGAGGGGCCGCGGGCCGCGAAAAAAGAATCCCGTTCGCGATGAACGGGATGATCTGGAGGGCCGGTCCCGCCTCCCCCCGAAAACGGGACCGGCTTTCTCCGAAAGTGACCCGGCCCGGCCCGGAGACGGCCTCCCCCCGAATGCCGCCTCCGGCCAGGCCCACCCCTCGGGTCAGGTGCCGAGGGAACCGGCGTGCGGAAGGGCTCACGATCACGCCGGTAGGCCTTCCCCTGGGTCACCTGAAGGCCTGTGACCATCATGCGGGTCCGCGGCCCCGAAGGTAAGCGTGCTTACCGTTTCCCGCCCCGCCCATAGAGAGCCTTGACCTGCGCCCCTTGCCCTCACCCCGCCCATTGCCCACCCCATGACCCACCCCCGCCCCGGCCGCCGTCCCGCGCCGCCGTACGGCTCCCGCCCCGGCCCCAGCCCCGCGCCCCAGCCCCGCGCCGCCGTCCCGCGCCGCCGTACGGCTCACGCCGCGGCGGGAGGAGGGGTGGGGGTCCGGCAGACTGGCGGTATGAGCCGAGTGATCGCGGGGAGCGCCGGGGGCCGGCGGCTGGTGGTGCCGACGGGGAAGGGGACGCGGCCGACCAGCGACCGGGCCAGGGAGGGGCTGTTCTCCAGCGTGGGGTCGCTGCTCGGGTCGCTGGACGGGGCGCGGGTGATGGACCTGTACGCCGGGTCGGGGGCGGTCGGGCTGGAGGCGCTGTCGCGGGGGGCCGCGCACGCCCTCCTGGTCGAGGCGGACGCCAAGGCCGTACGCGCGATCAGGACGAACGTGAAGGCGCTGGGCCTGCCGGGCGCGGAGGTCGTCGCCGCCAAGGTGGAGCGCGTCGTGGCCGAGCCGTGCCCGGCGGAGCCGTACGACCTGGTCTTCCTCGACCCGCCGTACGCCGTGGCCGACGAGGCCGTGCGCGGCGTGCTCGCGCTGCTGGCCGAGGGGGGCTGGCTCGCGGGCGACGCGCTGGTCGCGGTGGAGCGCGAGACCCGGGGCGGGCCGTTCACCTGGCCCGGGGGGTTCGAGGCCCGGCGCGACCGCCGCTACGGCGAGGCCACCTTCTGGTACGGCTCCCCGGCGAGCTGAGCCCGCCGCGCGGCTCCCGAGCGGCGTTTGGTACCGTCGCGCCCGCCGGGGTAATCAGCCGCGCGACCAGGAGGACACGTTGCGACGAGTCGTCTGTCCCGGGTCCTTCGACCCGGTCACCAACGGGCATCTCGACATCATCGGCCGGGCGTCCCGGCTGTACGACGAGGTCGTGGTGGCCGTGCTGATCAACATGTCGAAGACGACCATGTTCACCACGGACGAGCGCGCGGAGATGCTGCGCGAGGTCACCAAGGAGTACGGCAACGTGCGCGTGGAGAAGTTCCACGGGCTCCTGGTGGACTTCTGCCGCGAGAACGACATCCCGGTCATCATGAAGGGCCTGCGCGCGGTCAGCGACTTCGACTACGAGCTGCAGATGGCGCAGATGAACCACCGCATGGCGGGCATCGAGACCGTCTTCATGCCGACCAGCCCGGACCACTCGTTCCTGTCCTCCAGCCTGCTCAAGGACATCGCCCGCTACGGCGGCGACGTGTCCGGCCTCGTGCCGGCGCACGTCAACGAGCGGCTGCTCGACCGGCTCAAGGGCTGAGCGCTCCCCCTCACCTGGTAGTCTTTCGTTTCGGCCTTGCACGACGGCGGTGATTTGCCATGCCTCAAGAAAGCGGGAGACCCCTGCACCTCGACCCCCGAGCTCCGTTCGTGATCAGCACTCACGACCTCGGACGACGCCCGGGATCGATGCGACAGGTCACTCGCGTTGTCGCGGCACCGGACGATCTCGCCGTCGATCTGATCGGCGTCCCCAAGGGCGCCGATGTCGAGCTGGATCTGCGGCTCGAAGCGGTCATGGAAGGCGTGCTCGTCTCGGGCACGGCGCGCGCCCCGCTCGCCGGGGAGTGCGCACGCTGTCTGGACCCGCTGACCTCGTCCATCGAGGTGAGCTTCCAGGAGCTGTTCTTCTACACCGCCGAGGACGCCGGAGAGGACGACTACATCCTCGACGGTGATCTGCTCGACCTTGAGCCGGTGTTCCGTGACGCGGTGGTGCTCGCACTGCCGCTGAGCCCGCTGTGCCAGGACGACTGTCCGGGTCTCTGCGCGGAGTGCGGAACCAGGCTGGCGGAAGCCGGTCCGGACCACCGGCACGATCAGATCGACGCCCGATGGGCGGCGTTGCAAGCCCTCAAGCAGGACACCCCGAACACAGACAACGATCAGGAGGGCTGACGTGGCCGTCCCCAAGCGGAAGATGTCGCGGAGCAACACCCGCTCCCGCCGCGCGCAGTGGAAGACCTCGGCGCCCGTGCTCGTGCGCTGCCCGCAGTGCCGCGACCCCAAGCTGCCGCACATCGCGTGCCCGACCTGTGGCACCTACAACCGGCGTCAGGTCGTCGAGCCGTCGGCCTGATCGCACCCGGACGGATCGTGCCGGCCGGTCGAGGCCGGCCGGCATGACACCCGTCCGTACCGCGCAGGTGGCGGTGTGGAGCGGCGAACGCGACCACAGCACGCCCGAGGCCGTGGTGGACGCCTGGACGTCGAAAGCCCGGCGCCCACCACGTCTTCGGGGAATCTCACGCCTTTCCGACGCTCGGTGACCCAACCCTCCGCGCGTCTTGCCGTCATCTCGCGTGCATGACTGCTACGCATTGCGATGATCGTGTAACCGTGGGCCACACGAAGGCCCGAGGAGGAAGCCGTGGACGTCGACAGCGGAACACGCGACGCCTGTGACGAGCTCGACCGGGTTCTCGGGGTGCGCCTCGACCTGAACCTGCTGGAGCGCGCGCTGACCCACCGGTCCTACGCGTACGAGAACGGCGGCCTGCCCACCAACGAGCGCCTGGAGTTCCTGGGCGACTCGGTGCTCGGCCTGGTCGTCACCGACACGCTCTACCGGAACCACCCCGACCTGCCCGAGGGCCAGCTCGCCAAGCTGCGCGCCGCGGTGGTCAACATGCGCGCCCTGGCCGGGGTCTCCCGCACGCTGGGCGTCGGCCGCTACATCCGCCTCGGGCGCGGCGAGGAGGGCACCGGGGGCCGCGACAAGCCCTCCATCCTCGCCGACACCCTGGAGGCCATCATCGGCGCGGTCTACGTGGACAAGGGCCTGGAGGAGGCCTCCCGCGTGGTCCACCAGCTCTTCGACCCGGTGATCGCCCGCTCCGCCCAGCTCGGCGCCGGCCTGGACTGGAAGACCTCCCTCCAGGAGCTCACGGCCGCCGAGATGCTCGGCGTCCCGGAGTACCACGTGGACGAGAGCGGCCCCGACCACGCCAAGTCCTTCCGCGCGGTGGTCCGCGTCGGCGGTCAGGAGTACGGCTCCGGCGCCGGCCGCTCCAAGAAGGAGGCCGAGCAGCAGGCCGCCGAGGCCGCCTGGACCGCGATCCGCGCGATGAGCGACGCCCAGAAGTCCCAGGACGGCTCCACCGGCGAGCGCGTCGACGCCTGACGCCCGCCGGGGCCGCCCAGGGCACGCCGCCGGCCACCGGGGGCCCGGTACGCCGCCGGCCGCCCGGGTCAGAGCGCGGCGAAGCGGGCCGCCGCCGCGCGGAGCCGGTCGGGGGTCAGGCGGGCGTGGCCGACCACCAGCGCGGGGAAGGACGGGGCCGCGTGGGCGTACTCCGACAGCGGGGTGACCAGGATCCCGTGCTCCGCCAGCCGCGCGGCCGTCGCGCGGTCGTCCGCGCCGTCGGGTAGCCGCACCACCACGTGCAGACCGGCGGCGATCCCGATCGGCGTCCACCCCGGTGGCAGCGCCGCCAGCAGGGCGTCGCGCCGCCGCCGGTAGACGGCGGTGGTCCTGCGCAGGTGGCGGTCGTAGCCGCCGGTGCGCAACAGCTCGGCGAAGGCGGCCTGCTGCAGCGAGCTGCAGCCGCGGTCGCTGAGCCGCTTGCCGGTCCGCACCTCGTCCCTGACCCACTCCACGGCGCTGACCAGCCAGCCGAGGCGGATCGCGGGCGCGAGGGTCTTGCTGAGCGTGCCGAGACCGATCACCCGGGAGGGGTCGACGCCCTGCAGGGCGGCCACGGTCGGCCGGTCGTAGCGGTACTCCGCGTCGTAGTCGTCCTCCACGATCAGCCCGTCGTGCGCGCGCGCCCAGTCGAGCAGCGCGTGCCTGCGCTCCGGGTGCAGCGCCATGCCGAGCGGGTACTGGTGCGCGGCCGTGACGATCACCGCGCGGCACCCGGTCGCCGCCAGCTCGTCCACGCGCAGGCCGCGCTCGTCGACCGGGACGAGGACCGGCCGCAGCCCGTGCCTGCGCAGCAGTTCGCCCTGTTCGGGGTTGCTGGGGTCCTCCACCGCGACCCGCCGGTGCCCCCGCCGCCGCAGCGCCCCGGCCAGCAGCCCCAGCCCCTCGAAGGTGCCGTGCGTGATCACCAGGTCGTCCGCGCGGGCGCGTACGGCCCGGACCCTGGACAGGTAGGCGGCCAGCTCGGCGCGGAGCGAGGGCAGCCCGGCCGGGTCGGGGTAGGACAGGTCCGCGTCGCTCAGCGCGGCCAGCCCCGCCCGGCAGGCGGCCAGCCACGCCGCCCGCGGGAACTGCGCCATGGACGGCAGGCCGGGACGCACGTCGTAGAGGGCGGCGCCCGTGGTCCCGGACGCATCCCCCGGGCCGGGCCCGCCGGTGGCCACTCCGTCGGCGACCCACGTGCCCGAGCCGCGCCGGGCGACCAGGTACCCCTCGGCCACGAGCTGGGCGTAGGCGGCCGTGACGGTTCCCCGTGCGAGCCCGAGCTGGCCGGCGAGGTCGCGGCTGGCCGGAAGCCGGGTGCCGCCGTGGATCCGGCCGTCGCGCACCGCCTCGCGCAGCGCGCGTTCCAGCCCCCGGGCGCGGCGTCCCCCGTGCAGCTCCGGCAGGAGCAGCTCGCGCAAGGTGGTCCATTCGCTCGGCATGAAAGTGGAGCTTAAGCCTGAGCCACCGGGCCACCAAGCTGCCCCCATGAACCGTGCTGTCAACCCCTGGCTGGTGCTCTGGACGCTCCTGCTGTCGAGCGCGATCTGCGCGCTCGACAGCACGGCCGTCAACGTGGCGATCCCCGCGATGATGCTCGACCTGGGCGCGGGGCTCGACGATGTCCTGTGGGTGGTCAACGCCTACGTGCTCGCGCTCGTGATGCTGCTGGTCAGCGGCGGGCGGCTGGCCGATCTGTACGGCCCGCGCACGCTCTTCCTGGCCGGCCTGGCCGTGTTCACGCTGGCCTCCGGGCTCGCCGGGGCGGCGGGCGGGGCGGGCCCGCTGATCGCGGCCAGGGTGCTGCAGGGCATCGGGGCGGCCCTGCTGCTGCCGCAGACCATGTCCATGATCACCCATATCTTCCCGCCGGAGCGCCGGGGCCGGGCGTTCGGCCTCTGGGGAGTGGTGGCCGGGATCGTGGTCGCGCTCGGCCCGGCCGCCGGCGGGCTGATCGTCAGCTCGCTGGGCTGGCGCTGGATCTTCCACCTCAACCTGCCGCTCGGGGCTCTCGGGCTCGTCGCCGTGGCGCTGGTGTGCCCGAACCCGCGGGCGGGGAGCAGGCGGCGCTTCGACCTGCTCGGCTCCGCGCTGCTCGCCCTGGCGCTGTTCGCCGTCGCCTTCGCGCTGATCGAGGGCCGGGCGGAGGCGGCCCTGGCGGCCGCCGTCCCGCTGGCGGCCTTCGTCCTGGTGGAGCGGGCGCGGCAGCACCGGGACCCGCTGCTGCCGTTCGCGCTCGTCAAGGACCGTGGCTTCACCCTGATGGCCGTGGTCAACCTGGCCCTGCCCGCCGCCGTCGGGTCGATGATGTTCCTGACCGTCTACCACCTGCAGAACGCGGGCGGCCTGCCCGCCGCCGGGGCGGGCCTGGTCGTCGCGGCGGCCCCCGTGGTCTCGGTGCCGTTCGCGGCCCTGTCCGGGCGGCTCACGGACCGCTACGGCGGCAAGTACGTCCTGTTCACGGGGCTGCTGCTGTTCCTGGCCGGGCTGGGGTGGGCCGCCGTGGCCGTCGGCGGGGCCTGGCCGGAGCTGCTGCCCGGCCTGCTGGTGTTCGGGGCCGGGATGGGGCTGGTCTACGCGCCGCCCGGGACGATCGCGATGTACGGGGTGGCTCAGGCGATGTCCGGCGCGGCCTCGGGGGTCTTCTCGACGGTCACCCGGATCGGAGCCCTGATCGGCAGCGCCGGCGCGGGGGCCCTCCTGCGGACCTCCGGCGATCTCACCCACGCGGTCAGCGGCGCGTACACGCTGCCGCTCGCGGTGACCGCGGTCGCCGCGGCGCTCACCCTCGCCGTCAAGCCCGTCCCCCGTGGCGCCAGGGCCGATCAGCGGGACGTCGATCGCGGGACCGCCCGGCTTTGCCGTACGACTGTGGCGGGGCGGCGCGTTCTTGGGCGTCAGGGCGGGGGCCCGGGGGTAGGCGGGCCGGGTCGGGAAACGGCGCGAGGGGGGACCCATGGCGAAGGTCGTGCAGGAGGGTGACGTCATCGATGTCATCGTGGAGCAGCACAAGCGGATCCGGCAGCTCTTCAGTGAGGTGACGCATGGGCGGGGGAAGGCGCGGGCGAAGGCGTTCGCGGAGCTGGCGCACCTGCTGACCGTGCACGAGGAGGCCGAGGAGAAGGTGGTGCATCCGGTGACCCGGGGGGTGGCGCGGGGCGTCGCCGAGGCCCGGGTGCACGAGGAGGACGAGGCGAAGAAGCTGCTGGGGCGGCTCGTGGAGATGGGGCCGGACGCCGAGGGGTTCGAGGAGATGTTCTCGCTGCTCAAGCATGACGTGGACACGCACGCCACCAATGAGCAGCGGGAGGAGTTCCCCAAGCTGCGCGAGCACTGCGACGAGGACAGGCTGCGCGCGATGGCCGAGGAGTTCCGCGGCGTCCAGGCTCTCAAGGGCGGGCAGCGATCCCGCTGACCCCGGGCCCCTCGATCCTCGGGCTTCGGCGCGCGCGAGGGTTTAGGTTGACCTTCGGGTTCGGCATGCCGCGGGGAAGTTCGCCGGGTTTTCCGGTGTTTTTCCTTCGGTGTGCCTGTGGGGCGCACCGGAGGGAGTGGGGTCATGCCGGAGTTGCCGGAGGTCGAGGTCGTACGGCGGGGCGTGGAGAAGCACGTCGCGGGGCGTACGGTGGCGGCCGCGGAGGTGTTCCATCCGCGGGCGATCCGGCGGCATGTCGCCGGGGCCGAGGACTTCGCGGGGCGGCTCGCGGGGCGGGTGATCGCGGAGCCGCGGCGGCGGGGGAAGTACATGTGGCTGCCGCTCGCCGACGAGGCCGGGAACGCGGACGAGGCGATGCTGGCCCATCTGGGGATGAGCGGGCAACTGCTCGTGATGGCGCCCGGGTCGCCCGCCGAGAAGCATCTGCGGGTGCGGCTCACCTTCGACGACGGCGGCGGCGACCTGCGGTTCGTCGATCAGCGGACGTTCGGGCACCTCATGGTGGCGCCGCTGGTGGACGGGGTCCCCGCGCCGATCTCGCACATCGCCGCCGACCCCCTGGAGCCGGGGTTCGACGAGGCCCTGTTCGCGGCCAAGCTCAAGGCCCGCCGTACCGGGATCAAGCGCGCGCTGCTGGACCAGTCGCTGATCAGCGGCGTCGGCAACATCTACGCCGACGAGGCGCTGTGGCGGGCGCGGCTGCACTGGGCCCGGCCCACCGAGACGCTGACCCGCCCGAAGGTCGCCGAACTCGTCCAGGCCGTGCGCGAGGTGATGACCGAGGCGCTCGGCCAGGGCGGCACGTCCTTCGACAGCCTGTACGTCAACGTGAACGGCGAGAGCGGCTACTTCGACCGCTCGCTCGCCGCGTACGGCCGCCGCGACGAGCCCTGCCCGCGCTGCGGCACCCCCATCCGCCGCGACGCCTTCATGAACCGTTCGTCGTACACCTGCCCGAAGTGCCAGCCCCGCCCCCGCAACGGCCGCTTCTGAGCCCCCGCTGACGGCTCGGCCCGTACCGCGGCGACCGCTCAGGCGCCCCGGGGCGGGGGGCCGACGTCGGGATGGCGGCCGGGACGGAGGGCCGCGTGGCGCTGCCCGGGGCCGGGGCCGTGGCGGGCGGCGAGAGCGTCCGCCACCGCGCCGGTCGCGAACGCGTAGACCGTCTTGTGGAGCAGGTCGATCACCAGCTCGGCGCGGGGCCACGTCTGCGGCGGGGCGCCGACCCCGGTGGCGTTCTCCAGGATCTGGTCGTTGGCCAGCCGGATCACCGAGAACATCGCCGAGGCGGCCGGACCGCGCAGGCCCGCCGTGGCCATGACGCTGCGGAGCACGCCGAGCGCGGCTCCCTGGCCGTAGTGCATGGCGAGGTTGACCGCCCGGCTCGGGGGCCGCTCGGACAGGCCCAGCAGCCGCTCCAGGACCCGGCCCGGGACGAGGGAGTCCGGGCGGCCCGTCAGCCGCTGCTCGACCTTCTCCCCGGCCGTCATCACCGCCACGCCGGCGAGCCCGGCCAGCGTTCCCTGCCACAGCACGCGCCGCACCACGCCGCCCCCCGCCCGCGTACGACGGTCGCGCGGCGGGGCCGCCGGGCGGGGACTCCGCGTCAGCGTCATCGGATCTCCCTCGTGCACCTCGGGCGCCGGCGGGCCGATCGCCCGGGCGCGGTCAGAATTCAGGGGTGCCGGCGCCTCCGCGCGTCTCCCTGCGGCTGGGGATCACGATGATCGCCAGGCCGGCGAGGACGCTGAGGAAGTGCAGCCAGTTGTCGGCGACGTTGATGTTCAGGAAGTCGCGGTCCGGGCGGCTCGCGGCCCACAGGCCGTACAGCAGGGTCGGGGTGTAGGCGATCACGAGGACCCAGCCGAATCCCCGGGCCAGGCGCAGGGACTTGGCCATGGCCAGGCCGAGCGCGCCGATGAGGATGTGCACGATGTTGTGCAGCGGGTTGACCCCGAACCCGAGCAGGGTCTCATGGGTGTGCCGGGCGAAGTCGTCGAACCCGGTGACGAAGAACCCCGCGATGCCGGCCAGCAGGTAGAGGGCGCCGATGACCGCCGCCAGGAGCTGCGGCACCGTTCGCTTGCCTCGCCCGGCCTGGTTTCTCATGGACATGGGGGTCGCCTGTCCAGGAAAGCCGGGAAAAAACGCTCGTCCGGCGTCTCGCCGGAGTGCCACCCGCCACCTCCGGCACGGCCCGGGCCGCGCGCTCAGCGGCAGGACGTCCGAAGGTAGCGGCAGGCGACGACCGCCGGGGTGCTGAGGGACCTGCCCGCCTCGATGGACCAGGCCAGGCGGATGAACTGGCCGTGGGCCCAGCCGAGGGGGGCCGCCGAGTAGGTCGGGGTGCCGGGGCGGCCCGGGCCCGTCCCGTCCCAGACCTGCTCGGGCAGGATGCCGCTCTCGGTGCCGGTCGCCGCCATGTCGGCCAGGCGGCGGCGGGCGTCCAGGCCCGCGGCGACCTCGTACTCCCCGCGCTCGCCCGCGAACAGGGGCCACAGGCGGCCGATCGTCGTCCGGCTGCCGGGCGGGTGCCCCACGTTCCACTCGCCGCCGTCGCGCCGCTCGCCGTACCCGTCGAAGTCGTAGCGGTGCCAGTGGCGGCCGGCGGGGGTGAGCTCGGAGAGGCGGGCGTCCACGACGGCGTTCGTGTTCCGGATCACCGGGTCGCCGGCGGGCAGCACGCCCAGGCGGACGAGTTCGAGGTGACTGGGATCCACCACCGCCCGCTGGTCCACCCCCGCCGGCCCGCTGTCCCCGATGTCGTAGCGGGTGCCCAGGTCCGGCCTGCCGTCCTTGGTGATCCGCACGAAGTACGGCCGGGGGCCGTACGGGCCGTTGGGGGTGGCCGTCCAGGACTTGACCTTCGAGCGCCACTCGTCGGCCGTCTCCAGGTAGCGCCGCCGGGCGGCCCGGTCCCCGTTGGCCGCGGCGATGTCGGCGGCGCAGACCAGCCCGGCGATCTCGGCGGCGATGGTCGCCGGGGAATAGCCGCCCTGGTTCTCCCAGCGCTCCTGCCTCGTGACCGGCCCGTGGGCGACGATGTAGTCGGCCGCCCGCCTGACGTGGGACCAGTCATCCCCGCCGGTACGGCGGAGCGACCAGGCCAGGATGATCGGGGCGGCGACCTCGTCCATCTGCACGTTGGTCCAGTGCTCGCGGCCCTCCACGGTGCTGTTCTGCGGGAAGGAGCCGTCGGGCTTCTGCTGCCTGCGGAACAGCCAGGTCAGGGCCCGGTCGGCCGCCGCCCGGTCCCCGGCGGCCAGGAGCCCGGTGGCCTTGTGCACGATGTCCCGCGCCCAGACCAGGTGGTACGCCCCGGAGGGGTCCTCCAGCTCCGGGTTCGTCCCCCAGGCCCACGGCATGGACGGGGAGGCGATGAAGGCGCCGCGGTTGGCCTTGTCCTCGTGCGCGGCGAGGACCATGACCGACGAGTCGTACACCGCCCGGTTCCGGCCGCGCGCGGCGCTCGCGGGGGGCCGCTTGAGCGAGGCGACGTAGTCGTGCCAGCCCCTGGCGTACGCGGCGGACACCTTCGGCCAGCCGGTCCCCAGCGTGGCGCGGGCGGTGGCCAGCGCGGCGTCCCCGTCGGCCCCGAAGCCGAGGGCGAGGGTCGCCTTCCTGCCGCCGCGCAGCCCGGTGACGGGGATCCGCCCCGTCTGCACGACGTTGCCGCCGGAGCGGGCCTCGTAGTGCCAGTTCATCGTGTGGTCGGCGCGCAGGTCGGTCCAGCCGTCGCTGACGCCCTGGTAACCGCTGGAGGTCTCGGCGAAGGCGGGCGAGGACGCGAGCGCGCCGGCGGTCCGCCCGTCCTCGGCCACCAGCGCCCCGCCCCTGGTCTCCCCGCGGTCGTCGAGGTCGCGGACTCCGCCGTTGGACAGGCGCGGGTTGTGGAGCGCGTAGAGCCGGTACGGCCGGCCCGTCAGCGACTCGAACGTCACGTCCACGAGGACGGACGCCCTGGCGGGGTCGGTGACGTACGTCTTGGTGAGCCGCCACTTCCCCGACCTGGCCGTGTTGGTCTGCCGGTAGACCAGCGCCCTGCCGTCCACGAGCGTGGTGGACCCGCGGGTCGCCTCGCCCTCCCGCTCGGTGAAGCCCGTGCCGTCGGAGACGACGAACCGCATCTCGCGGACGCTCGGGGTGCCCAGGTCGGGGTAATAGACCTCGGACAGGGCGCCGTCGCGCAGCGTGAACCAGACCTTGCTGCCCAGGGTGCGCGACGTGCCGTACCCGGTCTTGTCGGCGGGCGTCCACGCGGGTCGCGCCCCCGGGGCGCCCGGGGCCTCGTCCGCGGCCCCCGCCCGCCCGGACGGCAGGACGACCAGGGACGCCGGCAGCAGGACCGCCATCCCGGCGAGTCTGAGCGTGCGCTTCACGGGTTCCTCCCGAGGGGATCACGGCGCCGCTGGATGCGGCGCGCCGGGCGCCGTCTCCGGCCCTCGCGCGCCCTGTCCCCGATACCCGGAAACGCCCTGGATACCCCGATCCGGTGGGATATCTGCATCCCGGGGCGTGGACAGCCGCGAGCCCCGCTCGTGGGAGGCTGGACCCATGGAGGAGCGGCAGGACGTACGGCTGACCGCGTGGGTGCGCGGGAGCGTGCAGGGAGTGGGGTTCCGCTGGTGGACGCGGGCCCGGGCGCTGGAGCTGGGGCTCGTGGGCTGGGCGGCGAACCTGGTGGACGGGCGGGTCGAGGTGGTGGCCGAGGGCCCCGAGAAGTCCTGCGCGGAACTGCTGGACCGCCTGCGCGGCCCCGGCACGCCCGGGCGGGTCGACGGGGTCGTGGAGCGGTGGAGCGCGGCCAAGGGGGGCCTGCGGGGCTTCGAGGAACGGTGACGACGGGTCACCGGGGACCGGGGTCACCGGGGGCCCGGGGGCGCGCGGGACCGCCCGTCGGGGGCCGAAGAGGTGGACCCTGCCCCACCCCCTCGCGAGAAACCGCCCATATCGGGTATACTTCTATGTCGAGAGTGTCTGCCAGCACTTCACGCGGAGCGTTCAACTTGACCGTCTTCCCTGCTGGTGCGACTCTTGAAAGGAACCACGCGCACTCCTCCCGCGGCTTGATGTGCGCGAACCAGTCTGGTCACTCAGCGTGGAGGACCCTTTACCATGGCGAAGGCTCTACTCGGCCACGTCGGCGGTCCTGACCCTCGTATGGTCTCGGAGATGCGCCGTCTCCAGCAGCGAGTCAGGGATCTGGAAGCCGAGCTCATCCGGCTTCAGGCCCAGAACGACGCGCTCGCCGCCGCCGCGCACGAGGAGTTCGTGCCCGGCGTGCAGGACCGCGAGCCCGCCCTCACCTAGAGGCGGGGCCGGCACGTAACCCTAGGGACGTCATCCACCGGGACGGCGTCCCTAATCGTTTGCCCACTTTTTTCCTGATATTTCCGGTCGTGTCCCACCGTGCCGGCGCGCCTTCCGCACGCCGCCCGGAGATCGGCCCTTGCCGTACGGAGATCGGCGCATGCCGTACGGCCTGAGCGCGCGGCTCCCCGCCGGGGGGCCGTGCGCCACGGGAGGCGGGCCGGAACGGTAGGGTTCCCGGAGGTAGCCAGGGAGGGGCCTGTTGTATCTCAAGAGCCTCACGCTGCGCGGCTTCAAGTCCTTCGCCTCCGCGACGACGCTGCGGTTCGAGCCGGGGATCACCTGCGTGGTCGGGCCGAACGGCTCGGGCAAGTCCAACGTGGTCGACGCCCTCGCGTGGGTGATGGGCGAGCAGGGGGCCAAGTCGCTGCGCGGCGGCAAGATGGAGGACGTCATCTTCGCGGGCACGTCGTCGCGCCCGCCGCTCGGCCGTGCCGAGGTCGTGCTGACGATCGACAACTCCGACGGGGCGCTCCCGATCGACTACACCGAGGTCACGATCAGCCGGCTGATGTTCCGGTCCGGCCAGAGCGAATACGCGATCAACGGCGACACGTGCCGCCTCCTCGACGTCCAGGAACTGCTGTCCGACTCGGGCATCGGCCGGGAGATGCACGTCATCGTGGGGCAGGGCCAGCTCGACACCGTGCTGCACGCCGGGGCCGAGGAGCGCCGGGCCCTCATCGAGGAGGCCGCGGGCGTCCTGAAGCACCGCAAGCGCAAGGAGAAGGCGCTGCGCAAGCTCGACGCGATGCAGGCCAACCTCACCCGCGTCCAGGACCTCGCGACCGAGCTGCGCCGCCAGCTCAAGCCCCTCGGCCGCCAGGCCGAGATCGCCCGCAAGGCCGCCGTCATCCAGGCCGACCTGCGCGACGCCCGGCTGCGCCTGCTCGCCGACGACGTGATCACGCTGCGCGCCAAGCTGGAGCGCGAGGAGGCCGACGAGGCCGCCGTACGCCGGCGCCGTGCCGAGGTGGAGGAACGCCTCGCCGCCGTCCAGGAGCGCGAGGTCGAGCTGGAGTCGGCCGCCGCGCAGGCCCAGCCGCGGCTGGCCGCCGCCCAGGAGACGTACTTCCGCCTGTCCGCGCTGCGGGAACGGCTGCGCGGCGTGGGCACGCTGGCGGCCGAGCGGCACCGGCACGCCACCGAGACCGCCGCCGTCGAGCGCCGGGGCCGCGACCCCGAGGACTACGAGCGCGAGGCCGCCGAGATCCGCGAGCAGGAGGCGGTGCTCCAGGAGGAACTGGAGATCGCCGAATCCGCGCTGGAGGCCGCGGTCTCCCGCCGCGAGGAGGCCGAGGAGCGGCTGTCCGCCGAGGAACGCCGTCTCGCCGCCGCCGCCCGCGCCGCCGCCGACCGCCGCGAGGGCCTGGCCCGGCTGCGCGGCCGGCTCGGCGCGGTGCAGGGCCGGGTCCGCGCCGCCGAGGAGGAGATCGGTCGCCTCATCGAGGCCCGCCAGGACGCCGAGGAGCGCGCCGCCCAGGCCCGCGAGCAGCACGACGAGCAGGAGCGCCGCGAGCCCGCCCAGGACCCGGCCCTGGCCGCCGAGCACGAGACGGCCCAGGCCGCCCTGGACGCGGCGAAGGAGGCCCTGGACGCGGCCAGGTCCGGGGTGGAGGCCCCCAAGGCCGCGCTGGCCCAGGCCCGCACGGCGGTCGCCGCCGCCCGCTCCGCCGACCAGGACGCCCAGCGCGAGGTCGCCGCCCTCTCGGCCCGCCGCGACGCCCTGGAGATGAGCCTCGGCCGAGCCGCCGACGGGGGCGAGTCCGTCCTCGCCGCCGGCCTGGACGGGGTCCTCGGCCCGGTCGCCGCCCTCCTCAAGGTCACCCCGGGCGCGGAGACCGCCGTCGCCGCCGCCCTCGGGGCCGCCGCCACCGCCGTCGCGGTGTCCGGCCCCGACACCGCCGTGGCCGCCCTCGCGCACCTGCGCGCCGCCGACGCGGGGCGCACCTCTCTGGTCATCGCCGCCGCCGGCGGGACGATCGCGCCGCGCGTCCCGGACCGCGAGCCGGTCCCTCCGGGGGCCGTCCACGCCGTGGAGCTCGTGGACGCGCCGGACGGCGTGCGCGAGGCCGTGCACCACCTGCTCGACGGCGTCGTGGTCGTGGACGACCTGGCGGTGGCGCGGGAACTGGTCGGGAAGCATCCCCGGCTCAAGGCCGTGACCAGGGACGGCGACCTGCTGGGCGCCCACTGGGCGCAGGGCGGGTCCGGGGCGGCCGGGGGCGCGCTGGAGGTCCGCTCCGCGCTGGACGAGGCCGTCGAGAGGCTGGCGGCGGCGCGGGAGGCCGCCGAGGGCACCGCCGTACGGCTGGAGCGGGCGGCCGAGGCCGAGCACGAGGCCCAGGCGGCCCTGGAGGCGGCCCAGGCCCGGGTGAGCGCGGCGCAGACCCACGTGAACGAGGCGCAGGCGGCGCTGGACCGGGTGCGCGGCCGGCTGCGGGAGGCCGACCGGCAGCAGGCGGACGCCGCCAAGGCGCTGGCCCGGCTGCACGCCGCCGCGCGGGCGGCCGAGGAGGAGGCCGCCCGCCTCGCCAGGGCCGTCCGGGCCGCCGAGGAGTCGCGGGAGCGGGAGAGCGCGGGCCTGGCCGAGCTGGAACGCCGGCTGGCCGAGGCCGAGGAGGTCGCGGACGAGGACGACGCCGAGCCCGACGCCGACCTGCGCGACGAGCTGGCGCAGGCGTGCGCGGTGGCGCGGCAGGGCGAGGTCGAGGCGCGCCTGGCCGTGCGCACGGCCGAGGAGCGGGTGCGGGCGATCAGCGGTCGCGCCGACGGCCTGCTGCGCGCCGCGCGGCGGGAGCGCGAGGAGCGGCAGCGGGCGGCCGCGCGGCGGGAGGCGCTGCGCCGGCAGGCCGCGGTCGCGCACGCGGTCGTGCGCGGCACCGAGATCACGCTCAGGGCCCTGGAGTCCTCGCTGGTCACCGCCCAGGGCGAGCGGGCCGCCGCCGAGGAGGCGCGGGCCGCGATCGACGCCGAGCTGAAGACCGTGCGCGTCGCCGTCCGGGAGATGTCCGGCGAGCTGGACAAACTCGTGCACGCCGCGCACGGCAGCGAGGTCGCCAGGACCCAGGACCGGCTGCGGCTGGAGCAACTGGAGGCCCGCGCCCTGGAGGAGTTCGGCGTGGAGGCGGCCGCGCTGGTCGCGGAGTACGGCCCGGACGTGCCGGTGCCCACCGAGGACGGGCACGTGCCGTACGACCGCGAACAGCAGTCGAAGCGGGCGCGCACGGCCGAGAAGCAGCTCTCGCAGCTCGGCAAGGTCAACCCGCTGGCGCTGGAGGAGTTCGCGGCGCTGGAGGAGCGGCACGCGTTCCTGACCTCGCAGCTCGAAGACCTCAAGAAGACCCGGCGCGACCTGATGACCGTGGTCAAGGAGGTGGACGACCGGGTCGAGCGGGTGTTCACCGAGGCATACGCCGACGTCGCCCGCGAGTTCGAGACGATCTTCGGCCGGGTGTTCCCCGGCGGCGAAGGCAGGCTCGTGCTCACCGACCCGGAGAACATGCTGACCACGGGCGTCGAGGTCGAGGCGCGGCCCCCGGGCAAGAAGGTCAAGCGGCTGTCGCTGCTGTCGGGCGGCGAGCGGTCGCTGACGGCGGTGGCGTTCCTCGTGGCGATCTTCAAGGCGCGGCCGTCGCCGTTCTACGTCATGGACGAGGTCGAGGCGGCGCTGGACGACACGAATCTCCAGCGTTTGATCACGCTATTCGAGGAATTGCGGCAGAGCTCCCAATTGATCGTGATCACCCACCAGAAACGCACGATGGAGGTCGCCGACGCGCTGTACGGCGTGAGCATGCGCGGCGACGGCGTGACCCAGGTGATCAGCCAGCGGATGCGGGAACCGGAGCCGGCGTAACCCCGGTTCCGGCCGCGCCGTGTCGTGAGCACCGCGACTCATCTGGGAAACTGCAATGTTGTGGGAGATTACCTCGGCATCATATTGATCGTCGCGCTGGTCGCGTTCGCGGCCATGGGCACCCTCTATTTCGTGTTCCGGCCGGGCCGCAAGGCCGTGCCCCCGAAGACGGAGCAGCCGCCGCCGGACCTGCTGGCGCCGCGCGAACCCGCCCGGGGGGCCGGTGACCAGGAGGAGGGCGGCGTCGCCACGCTGCCGCGGCCTCCCGTGGAGGAGAAGGAGGAGCCGCCCGCCCCGCCGGTCGAGACGAAGCCGGAGCTGGAGCTCCCGCCGCCCTCGGCCGGCCGCATGGTCCGCCTGCGCGCCCGCCTCGCCCGGTCCCAGAACGCCCTGGGCCGCGGCCTGCTCGACCTTCTCTCGCGCGACAAGCTCGACGACGACACGTGGGACGAGGTCGAGGAGACCCTGATCACGGCCGACGTGGGCGTCGCCCCGGCCCGCGCGATGGTCGAGGAGCTGCGCACCAAGGTCAAGGTGCTGGGCACGCGCACCCCGGAGGAGCTGCGGGGGCTGCTCCGCGAGGAGCTGCTCAAGCAGGTCGGCGGGGACATGGACCGCACGCTGCGCACCGCCCCCACCGGCGAGCGTCCGGCGGTGCTGATGATGGTCGGCGTCAACGGCACCGGCAAGACCACCACCTGCGGCAAGCTCGCCCGGTCGCTGATCGGCGACGGCCGCACCGTCGTGCTCGGCGCGGCCGACACCTTCCGCGCCGCCGCCGCCGACCAGCTCGAGACCTGGGGCGCCCGCGTCGGCGCGACCGTGGTCCGCAAGGAGGAGGGCGCCGATCCGGCCAGCGTCGCGTTCGACGCGGTGGCCACCGGCCTCGACCTCAAGGTGGACACGGTGATCGTGGACACCGCCGGCCGCCTGCACACCAAGACCGGCCTCATGGACGAGCTCGGCAAGGTCAAGCGGGTCATCGAGAAGAAGGCCCCGGTGGACGAGGTGATCCTCGTCCTCGACGCCACCACCGGCCAGAACGGCATGCGCCAGGCCCGCGTCTTCGCCGAGGTCGTCAACATCACCGGCATCGCCCTGACCAAGCTCGACGGCACCGCCAAGGGCGGCATCGTCATCAACGTCCAGCGCGAGCTGGGCGTCCCGGTCAAGCTCGTCGGCCTCGGCGAGGGCCCCGACGACCTGGCCCCCTTCGATCCCGAGGTCTTCGTGGACGCCATCATCGGTGACGGCAAGTCCGCCTGACCCGTCCCGCTCCACCGCACGGCCCGCCCGGTCCTCCCGGGCGGGCCGTGTCGTTTCCGTACGGCTCCCGCCGCGTACGGCCGACGCCGCGGTTCACGCCGGGCGGGGCCGTACGGGAGAGGCGGGGCGGGGGCCGTACGGACGGGAGGGGCGGGCGCGCGCGGGCGGGTTGTGAGCGGACCGAAACCTCGCGGAAACACCCTGTGGCCGAGATTCATCCACGTGAAACACGGGATGACGGGAGCTGAAACGGGGCGTGGCCACCCTTTCGGGAACGCCGGGGTCTCACGTCACCCCGGAGTTCATCGGCCGTACGCCAGACTGGAAGGGAGGGCCGCGTCGGATGAAGATCGATGGCGGCACCACCGCCTGGATGCTCGTGAGCGCGGCGCTCGTGCTGCTCATGACGCCGGGCCTCGCGTTCTTCTACGGGGGCATGACCAGGGCCAAGAGCGTCCTGAACATGATGATGATGTCGTTCGTCAGCATCGTGGTCGTGACCGTGCTGTGGGTGCTCTACGGGCACTCGCTCACCTTCGACCCGGCGGGTGACGGCGAGGGCTTCGTCCAGAAGGTGATCGGCGGTCTCGACCACCTCGGGCTGACCGGGCTGATCGACACGGCGTACGAGGGGCTCCTGAAGGAGACCTCGGACAACATGCCGAACCTGGTCTACTCGATGTTCCAGATGACCTTCGCCATCATCACGGTCGCCCTGATCAGCGGCGCGATCGCCGACCGCGCCAAGTTCGGGGCCTGGGTGGTCTTCGCGGGCGTGTGGGCCACGGTCGTGTACTTCCCGGTCGCGCACTGGGTGTGGGGCGGCGGCTGGCTGGCCACGATGGGCATCGAGGACTTCGCCGGCGGCACGGTCGTGCACATCAACGCCGGGGCCGCGGCCCTGGCCCTGGCCCTCGTGCTGGGCAGGCGCACGGGCTGGCGCAAGGAGCCGATGCGGCCCCACAACCTGACCCTGGTCCTGCTGGGGGCGGCGCTGCTGTGGTTCGGCTGGTTCGGCTTCAACGCCGGCTCGGAGCTGGCGGTGGACAGCACCACCGCGCTCGCGTTCATCAACACCCAGATCGCCACCGCCGTCGCCGTGGGCGGGTGGCTGATCGTGGAGAAGCTGCGCGACGGGCACGCCACCTCGCTCGGCGCGGCCTCCGGCGCGGTCGCCGGACTGGTCGCGATCACCCCGGCCTGCGGGTTCGTGGACCCCTGGGCCGCCGCGCTCATCGGCCTGCTCGCCGGCGTCGCCTGCGCGTACGCCGTGGGCCTGAAGTACCGGCTGGGCTTCGACGACTCCCTCGACGTGGTCGGCGTGCACCTGGTCGGCGGCGTGATCGGCGCCGTCGCGCTGGGCTTCCTGGCCAACTACCCCTTCCTGCCGCAGCAGGGCAAGGGCCTGTTCTTCGGCGGCGGCCTCGGCCAGCTCGGGCTGCAGGTGCTGGGCCCGGTCGCGGTCGGGCTGTACTCGTTCGTGATGTCCTGGATCATCGGCAAGATCATCGACAGGACGATGGGCTTCCGGATCGGCGCGGAGCAGGAGATCGCCGGCATCGACATCACCCAGCACGCCGAGACCGGCTACGACCTGGGCACCGTGCACGCCTCGGGCGTGGCGGCCCTCTCGGGGAGCGTGGCCGGGAGCACGGCCGGCGCCCCCGCCGGGACGCCCTCCGCGGGCGCCAACGGTGAGAAGACGACCTCGAAGAAGGTGGAGGCATGAGGCTCATCACCGCCGTGATCAAGCCCTTCAAGCTCGACGACGTGAAGGCCGCCCTGGAGCAGTTCGGGGTCCGGGGCATGACGGTCAGCGAGGCCAGCGGGTACGGCCGCCAGCGCGGCCACACCGAGGTCTACCGGGGCGCGGAGTACCAGGTGGACCTGGTGCCCAAGGTGCGCCTGGAGGTCCTGGCCGAGGAGGACGACGCCGACGACGTGATCGACGTGATCGTGAAGGCCGCGCAGACCGGCAAGATCGGTGACGGCAAGGTCTGGTCGGTGCCCGTGGACACGGTGGTCCGGGTCCGTACCGGCGAACGCGGACCGGACGCCCTCTAGCGGGCGCGACCGGGGGACGCATCGCATGCGCCGTGACGCACGCTCGTACGCCGCGGCCCGCAGGGAGCGGGCCGCGGACGTCGACCGCTGGCTGCGGGACCTGGTCAGACCGTACGGCGGGCAGCCCGCCCCGCCCGGCGGCCCGCCCCCCGCGCACGCGGACGGGCGCGCCCCCGCCGAGGCGGCCCCGCCGGGGGAGGGCGCCGTGGCCCTGGTCGCCGTCGGCAGCCTGGGCCGGGGCGAGCTGGCCCCCGGCAGCGACCTGGACCTGGTCCTGCTGCACCGGGGCCGCGACGACGTCGCCGAGATCGCCGACCGGATCTGGTATCCCGTCTGGGACGCAGGGATCGGCCTGGACCACTCCGTCCGCACGGTGGACGAGGCGGTCAAGGTCGCCGGCGAGGACCTGAAGGCCGCGCTGGGCCTGATCAGCGCCCGGCACGTCGCCGGGGACCCCGAGCTGACCCGCGCCGCCCGCGAGGCCGTGCTCGCCTCCTGGCGCGCGGACGCCCGCCGCCGGCTGGCCGAGCTGCGCGAGGCGGGCGCCCGCCGCGCCGAGGCCGGCGGAGAGCTGGCGTTCCTCCTCGAACCCGACCTCAAGGACGCCCGAGGCGGCCTGCGCGACGTGCAGGCCATGAGGGCCATCGCCGCCGCCTGGGTGGCCTCCGCGCCCGGCCCGCGCGTCCGCGAGGCGTACGAGCTGCTGCTGGACGTGCGGCACGCGCTGCACCTGGTCACCGGGCGCGGTTCCGACCGGCTCGTGCTCCAGGAGCAGGACGCGGTGGCCGCCGCCCTCGGCCTGCTCGACGCCGAGCAGCTCATGCGCATGCTCGCCGAGGCCGGCCGCACCGTGACCCACGCGCTCGACGGCGCCTGGCGCTCGGTGGACCGGCTGCTGTCCGGGCCCGCCCCGCGCGGCCGCCGCCCCCTGGCCGACGGGGTGGTCGAGCACGGCGGCGAGGTCGTGCTCGCGCGCGGGGCCGACCCGCGCAAGGACCCCGTGCTCGTGCTGCGCGCCGCCGCCGCGGCCGCCGGGGCCGGGCTGCCGCTCGCGCCCGCGACCGTCTCCGTCCTGGCCTCGCGGTCCGCCCCCATGCCGATCCCGTGGCCCGACGCCGCCCGCGACGCCCTGGTGGCGCTGCTCGGGGCCGGGCGCGCCGCCGTACCGGTGTGGGAGGAGCTGGACCAGGCGGGGATCATCGTGACCCTGCTGCCCGACTGGGAGCGCGTGCGGCACCGCCCGCAGCGCAATCCGGTGCACCGGTTCACCGTGGACCGGCACCTGATCGAGACCGCGGCGGGCGCGGCGGCGTTCACGCGCGAGGTGTCCCGGCCCGACCTGCTGCTGATCGCCGCGCTCCTGCACGACGTGGGCAAGGGCTGGCCCGGCGACCACTCGGTGTCCGGCGAGGCCATCGCCCGCGACATCGGGGCGCGGATCGGGCTGCCCCCGGCGGACGTCGAGGTGCTGGCGACGGCCGTACGGCACCATCTGCTGCTGCCGGAGGCGGCGACGCGGCGGGACCTGGACGACCCGGTGACGATCTCCACGGTGGCGCGGGCCGTGGGCACGCGCGAGGTGCTGGAACTGCTGGCCGCGCTCGCCGTCGCCGACGGGCACGCCACCGGTCCCGCCGCCTGGAACACCTGGAAGGCGGGCCTGGTCAACGATCTCGTACGGCGGGTGCGGGCCGCCCTGGCCGGGACTCCGCCGCCCCCGGCGCCCGCGCTGTCGGAGGCGCAGGCGGCGCTGGCGCGGCACGGCGGGGGAGCGGTGCGCGTGGCCGGCCAGTCGGTCACGGTGGTCGCCCCGGACCGGCCCGGGCTGCTCTGGCGCGCGGCCGGGGTCATGGCCTCGCACCGGCTCGTCGTCCGCGCCGCGACGGCCGCCTCGGCCGGGTCCACGGCGGTGATCGAGTTCTCGGTGGTGCCGGAGTACGGCTCGCCGCCCGACCCCGCGAACCTGGAGGCGGACCTGCGGCTGGTGCTGGCCGGGCGGCTGGACATCGAGCAGCGGCTGGCCCGGCGCGCGCGGGCCATGCGCGCTCCCCGCGTGCCGGTGGCCCCGCCCCGGGTCACGGTGCTGGACGACGCCTCCCACACCGCCACCGTGGTCGAGGTGCGCGCCCACGACCGGCCCGGGCTGCTGTGGCGCGTGGGGCGGGCGCTGGGGGAGTGCGGGCTCGACGTGCGGGCCGCCCGGGTGGAGACGCTGGGCGCGGAGGCGGTGGACGTCTTCTACGTGGTGGACCGCGCGGGCGAGCCCGTCGAGGACCCGGGCCGCAGGGACGAGGTCCGCAAACAGGTCCTGGCCGCGCTCAAGTGACCGCCCGGCGGACCGGGCGGCGACGGCGCGGCCGCGGGGTCCGGCGCGCTCGGGGGGCCGGACCGCGAAGAGCGCCCGGGCCGTGGCGGCCCGGGCGCTCTTTCGGGTGCTCGTGCGGGTGCTCGTCCGGGTGCGGCCCGCCGGAGCGGGCCGGGGTCAGCGCGGGCGGGCGTCGATGACGCTGGTGATCCCGTCCAGGTCGGCGTCGGACACCGGCTGGAGGCCGGACTTCTCCAGCAGCGCGAAGTACTCCGAGCGGGTCCGCTCGCAGCCGCCCTGGAAGTAGCCCATCATGCGCAGGTCCATGTCCTTGCCCAGGTGCGGCTCGTCGCCCTCGTCGAGCAGGATGTCCAGCAGCAGCACGCGCCCGTGGTCCGGCACGGCCCGCCGTACGGTCGAGAGGATGCGCAGGGCGTCCTCGTCGTCCCAGTTGTGCACGACGCTGCCGAGCACGTAGCAGTCCGCTCCCTCGGGGACGGAGACGAAGAAGTCGCCCTCGGCGAGCTCGCACCGGTCGCCCAGCTCGGCCAGGTTCTCCCGGGCGTTCGGCAGCACCCTGGGCAGGTCGAACAGGGTGCCCCGCAGGTGCGGGTGGCGGCGCAGCAGTTCGGCCAGGACGTGGCCCTTCCCGCCGCCCACGTCCACGACCGTCGTGATCCCCGAGAAGTCGTACACCTCGGGCAGGCTCAGGGCGTACGGCAGCGACCGGTGCTTCATGTAGTCGTCGAAGAGCCTGCTGAGGTCGGCCCGGGTGCCCAGGTAGTCGTAGAGCGGGCCGTACCGCTCCGCGAACGCCGACCGGCCGGTGCGCACCGTCTCGGTCAGCTCCCGCATGGAGTACGACAGGTCCGGGTCGGAGTTGATCAGCACGGAGCCGCGCATCGACCGCGGGTGGTCCGGCAGGAGGGTCCGGCCGGCCTCGGTCAGGGCGTAACGGCCCTCGGCGTCGGAGGCGAACAGCCCGTGCGGGGCCAGCGCCCGCAGCACCCGGGCGAGCGAGGGGGCGTGGGCCCCGCAGCGCGCGGCCAGTTCCCCGGGCGAGAGCGGGCCGTCGGCCAGGTGCTCGGCCACGCCGAGCCGTACGGCGGCGCTCAGCGCCGAGAACCGCCAGTTCGCCCGGATGATCTCCCAGACCGGGTCAGACGCGTGCGCCACGGGTTGTCTCCTCCTGATCACGTGCGGGGGCGGTGTTGTCGGCGGGGCCGCGGACGAGGCGGCCGACTTCGGCGCGGAGGTGGACGAAG
>NZ_QZEY01000012.1 GCF_003594875.1 Bailinhaonella thermotolerans | reverse complement strand
GTGTCTGATATGTATAACCATCACGCCGCCCGGGACATTCCATCCGATTTGCCCCGGATTGACGGGCCCGCCAGACCGATCACCCTGCGGATGACGTGGTCATGACGGTCCTATGACGCGATGTCATATGGTAACGCCTGCGACAAGTGGGTAATTCCGTCCACTTTATCCGTATTTACCCCACCGTGATCATGATGCGCCCGCCCGGCCGTTGACACCGGCATGACCCGCCCACTGTTATCTCCTCATGGCGCGCGACGACTCGAACTCCGGCGGGGTGGGGCAGGCGGTCGGTGAAGAAAAGGTGAGGAAAAACGGCACCCTCGACAAGGAATCCATCGATAAACCGGTGACCGAGGCCTCGGCCGACGAACTGATCGCCGAATTCGACGCCGAACGGCCCGCGCGGCGCCTGAGTGGCCGATTGGCGTTCGGTGTGGCCTGCGTGGCGGCTGGATTGTCGGTGTACGCCCTTTACTGGGTGTTCCGCTCGGTGCCGATCATCCAGTACCGCATGAGCTTCCTCGCCGTCGTGCTGCCGCTCACCTTCCTCTGTTACCGGCCCCGGGTCCGCCGCCGCGCCGCCGTACCGGAGAACGGCGGAGACGCCAAGGACGCCAAGGGCGCCAAGGACGGCGCGACCGGCGGCAAGGTCGGCAGGGACCATCCGGGGATCCTGGACTGGGCGCTGGCGCTCCTCTCGCTCGCCGTGTGCGTCTACCCGCTGATCTCGTTCGACGAGTTCATCCGGCGGACGTTCGCGCCCACCACGCTCGACGTGATCGTCGGGCTCACCATCGTGCTGCTCGTGCTGGAGGCCACCCGGCGCACCGTCGGGTGGATCCTGCCGGCCGTCTGCCTGGCGTTCTTCCTGTACGCCTACTACGGCGCGTACATCCCCGGCGAGCTGGGGCACCGCGGCTACGACATCGACCGGATCGTGGTCGCGCTGACCATGGGCGGCGAGGGCGTGTACGGCGTGCCGCTCGACGTCGCGGCGACGTACATCATCCTGTTCACGATCTACGGCGCGGTGCTGGAGTACAGCGGCGCGGGGCGGTTCTTCGTGGACGTGTCGCTGGCGGCGTTCCGCGGGTCGCGCACGGCCCCGGGCCGTACGGTCGCCACGGCCGGGTTCCTGCTCGGGACGGTGTCGGGCTCCGGCGTCGCCACCACGGTCAGCGTGGGGTCGGTCGCCTGGCCGATCCTGCGGCGGGCCGGGTATCCGGCCGAGGCGGGGGGCGGCGTGCTGGCCGCCTCGGGCATCGGCGCGATCCTGTCGCCGCCGACGCTCGGGGCCGCGGCGTTCATCATCGCCGAGCTGCTCAACGTGAGCTACCTGACCGTCCTGCTGTACGCCACGATCCCGACGCTGCTCTACTACCTCGGCATCTTCCTGGCCATCGAGATCGACGCGCGGCGGTTCGGCACCCGCGAGGTGGAGATCGACACGCCGCCGCTGGGCCGGCTGCTCCTGCGCTTCGGGTACCACTTCAGCTCGTTGGTGATGATCGTCGTGGCGATGGCGCTGGGCGAGTCGCCGTTCCGCGCGGTCGTCTGGGCGACGCTGCTGGCGTTCCTGCTGTCGTTCCTGGACAAGCGGCACCGGCTGACCGGGCCGCGGACGTTCCAGGCGCTGGCCGCGGGCACGACGGGGGTGCTCCCGGTGGCGGCGACCACGGCGGCGGCGGGCATCATCGTCGCCGTCACCACGCTCACCGGGCTCGGGCTCAAGGCCAGCTCCCTGATCGTGGACGTGTCGGCGGGCAACCTGGCGATCACGGCGGTCCTGTGCGCGCTGGCCGTGCTGCTGCTGGGCCTGGCGGTGCCGGTCACGGCGTCCTTCGTGATCGCGGCGGTGATCGTCGCGCCGGCGCTGTCGCAGCTCGGGGTGAGCCCGCCCGAGGCGTACATGTTCATCTTCTACTACGCGGTGCTGTCCGAGGTCAGCCCGCCGACCGCGCTGTCGGCGGTGGCGGCCTCGGCGGTGACCGGCGGCGACGCGTTCCGCACGATGATGCTGACGCTGAAGTACACCCTGCCGGCCTTCCTCGTGCCGTTCGCGTTCGTGCTCACGCCGGACGGCTCGGCCCTGCTCGGCCAGGGCTCCCTCGGGCGGATCCTGCTCGTCACCGCCGTGTCCGCGGTGGCCGTGGCCGCGCTCGCGGTCGCCACCGGCGGCTGGTTCCTCGATCGTGCCCGGCCGCCCGAGCGGGTGCTCTGCGCCGTGGCGGCCGTGCTCCTCCTCTTCCTCTCCACGACCCCCATCGTGGCGGGGCTGATCGTGCTCGCCGCGGCTCTCGCCGTACATCTGGTGCTGAGAAAGGAAACTGCGTGAAGCGTCTCATAGCGGTCACGGCCGCCGCCGTGCTCGCGCTCACCGCCTGTGGCGGGGAGCGGGAGCCGGAGGCGGGCGGGACCAAGCGCCTGTCCATCGCGACGGGGAACACCACCGGCGTGTACTACGTGCTGGGCGGCGGCATCGCCGCCCAGATCAACAAGAACATGCCCGGCTACCAGGCCACGGCCGAGGCCACCGGGGCGTCGGTGGAGAACATCCAGCGCGTCGTCAAGGGCGACTCGGACCTGGCGTTCACGCTGGCCGACTCGGCCGGTGACGCGGTCAACGGCAAGGGCGCCTTCTCCGCGCCGCAGCCGATCCGCGCGATCGCCCGGCTGTACGACAACTACACGCACGTGATCGCGCTGGCCGACGCCAAGGTCAGGTCCATCGCCGACCTGCGCGGCAAGCGCGTCTCCACCGGGTCGGCCAACTCCGGCACCGAGGTCATCGCGCTGCGCATGCTCAAGGCGGCCGGGCTCGACCCCGACAAGGACGTCAAGCGGCAGTCGCTGGGGCTCCCGGAGACCGTGCAGGGCATGAAGGACGGCACGATCGACGCCCTCGTCTGGTCCGGCGGCCTGCCCACCTCCGGCATCACCGACCTGATGACCGGCCTCGGCAACAAGGCGACGTTCGTGCCGCTGGACGACGTGCAGCCCAAGCTCGCGCAGGAGTACGGACCGGTCTACAACCCGGGCACGATCCCGGCCGCGTCGTACAAGCTGCCCGCCGACGTGCCCACGATCGTGGTGCCCAACCTGCTCATCGTGAACGAGAAGATGGACGAGGGGCTGGCGCAGAACCTCACCAAGCTGCTGTTCGAGCGCAAGGCCGACCTGGAGAAGGTGCACCCCGCGGCCAGGAACATCAAGCCGGACGTGGCGGCCAAGACCGAGCCGGTCCAGCTCCACCCGGGCGCCAGGAAGCACTACGGCGCGCCGTAGGCCGTTCCCTCGTCAGTGGTGGACGGCGGGCAGGAGCGTGTACTCGTAGAACTCGTACCCCGCGAAGACCAGCACGGCGATCGTGACGAGCGCGAACAGCAGCAGGAGGCGCCCGCCGCTCCCCGCCCCCGGACCCGTCCGGCCGGGCAGGACTGAGACGGGGGGCGCCTCCGCCGTCTCCAGCCCGGGGGCGGTCATCCGGAGCTGGGGGTGGAAGTCCAGGTAGCCGGCCGGGAAGGTGGTGATGCTGACGCCGTCGCAGGCCGGGCAGCGTGGCTCGCACCAGGGCGGCTGCACCGGGACGCCGTTCCTGGACCAGACGGCGACGTCGTTCCCGTGGCCGTCCGTGACGTGCCGGACGAGATACTCCAGTTCCCAGACCTGCCGGCAGTCCAGGCACTCGAACGGCCAGACCTCGCGTTCCGCGTACTCCTCGCGCACGGTGATCATCCCCGTCCCGGGTGACGTCCTTGTCCCTCCCGAGTCTTCGCCCGAGTTCTCTAGACGACAAGAGACCGAAAATGTCACCTGAAGTAATGACACCGGCACTTCGCGTAAGAAGCGGGGTCAGTAGCCGGCGCCGGTGAGCAGGCCGCCGTCCACCACGAACTCGCTACCCGTGCAGTAGCTCGACCGGTCCGAGGCCAGGAAGACGGCCACGTGGGACACCTCGACCGGCTTGGCGAACCGCTTCATCACCATGGACCTGACGAACGCCTCCGCGTCCACCTGCTTGGCGATGTCCGGGTCCAGCGCCATCCGCGTCGCGATCGCCCCCGGGTGGATCGAGTTCACCCGGATCTTGAACTCCGCCAGTTCCCGCGCCGCCGCCTTGGTCACGCCGCGCACCCCGAACTTGGACGCCGCGTACGCCGACATCCCCGAGGCCGCGATGAACCCCTCGATCGAGGAGATGTTCACGATCGACCCGCGGCCCGCCGCCCGCATCGGCTCGACCACCGACTTCACCCCGAGCCACGTGCCCTTGAGGTTCACGTCCAGCACCCGCTGGAACTGCTCCGGCGTCATGTCCAGGATCCTGCGGTGGATCAGGATGCCCGCGTTGTTCACCAGCACGTCGAGCCGGCCGTGCGCCGAGACCGCCGTGTCCACCGCGCGGTGCCACTCCTCGACGCTGGTCACGTCGTGGTGGACGTACGTCGCGTCGACCTCGGCGGCGAGCTCCTTGCCCTCCTCGTCGAGCACGTCCCCGAAGACGACCCTCGCCCCCTCCTCGGCGAACAGCCGCACGTGCGAGGCCCCCATGCCGCGCGCCCCGCCCGTGATCAGGGCGACCTTGCCGTCGAGCAGACCCATGTACTCCTCCGATGCCCGATTACCGAGATTCCCGCCTGTGCCACCGCTGACCGGCCGCGACCGCGACCGCCGCGGCCTCCATCGACCGGTAGACCGGCACCCCGGCCCCGCCCGCGATACGCCGCACCTCACCCTCCACATCGGGCGTCCCGCACTCGGCGTTCCGCATGACCAGCGTGATCCGCGTCCGCGGCAGCGCCTCCTGCGTCTCGCCGAGGCGGCGGACGTAGTCGTACAGCGGCTCGGCGCGCGAGCCGTACGTGAAGAAGCTCTGCACGTTGACGTGCGCGACCACGTCCGGGTACGGCTCGCGCGAGGTGATCGCGGTGATCGCGTCGCGGACCAGCTCGGGGCGGCCGCGCGGGCCCACGGGGATCTCCAGCGGGTTGGCGAGCGAGCTGCCCGCGCCCAGGCCGAGGGCGCGCAGGTCCTCGCGGGAGTCCGCGGGCAGCGGGGTCAGCGTGAGGCCGGCGGCGTCGAACACGTCCGCCGCGAGCACGCTCGCCCCGCCGCTCGGCCCGATGACGAGCACGCCGGAGTCCCCGGCGACGTCGCGGCGCGCGTGGCGGCGGTGGAAGTCGAGGGCGCCGATCAGGTCGTCCTGCCCGGTGACCAGGGCGACGCCGGTCTGCTCGGCCAGGGCCCGCCACACCCGGTCGTCGCTCACCATGCCGCCGGTGTGCGAGGCGGCGGCCCGCGCGCCCTGCCGGCTGCGCCCGCCCACGAGCAGCACGACGGGCTTGGCGATCGCGCGCAGGGTCTCGAACAGGGCCCGGCCGTCGCGCGGGTCCTCCAGGTAGAGCCCGATCACCGCGGTCTCGTCGTCGCCGCCCAGCCAGCGCAGCAGCTCGGCCGGGGTGACGTCGGCGGAGTTGCCCAGCGTGGCCACCCGGCTGAACGCCAGGCCCCGCGCCTCGCCCACCTTGATCACCTCGCCGGCGAGCCCGCCGCTCTGCGAGATCAGCGCCACGTCCCCCGGCGGGCCCGGGGTGCCGCCGATGAACGTCTGCCCGCCCTTCGGGCAGTAGACCCCCATGCAGTTCGGCCCCAGCAGCCGCACGCCCGCCTCCCTCGCGGCGGCCAGCAGCTCCTCCTCCAGGTCCGCGCGTCCCGTCTCGCGGAACCCGCCGCTCATGACCTGGACGTACGGCGTGCCCGCGGCCCGCCGTACGACGTCGGCGCAGCGCTCGGCGGGGACGGCGACCAGCGCGTAGTCCACGTCGGCGGACTCGATCGACGGCACGGCGGGCACCCCGCCGATCTCCGCCGCCTCCGGGTGCACCGCCACCAGCGGGATCCCGGTCGCCTTGTAGAACTCGATGAACATGTTCCCGAAGTTCGGCTTGCGCGCCGAGGCCCCGGCCACGGCGACCGCCTTCGGCTCGAACAGCGCCCGGAAGTCCCCCGCGCTCCCTGCCCCCGGAGCGGGACCCGCCGTCGCGCTCGCGTCTCTCTCGCGGGGGATGAGGCGGGCGTCCACGGCGACCACGCCGCCCGGGCCGCAGATGACCGGGTTGAGCTCGAACTCCGCCGCGTGGTCCAGGTCGAGCCGGCTCACGGCGACCATGAGGTCGAGGAGGGCGTCCACGTCCGCGGCGGGGCGGCCGCGATGGCCGCGCAGGAGGGCCGAGCCGCGCAGGGAGCCGAGCATCGCCTTCGCGTCCTCCCTGGTCACCGGGCACAGGCGGACGGCGGTGTCGGCCATCGCCTCGGTCCAGACGCCGCCGAGGCCGGTGAGCAGGACCGGGCCGAAGGCGGGGTCCCGGATCACCCCGATGATCACCTCGACGCCGGGTCCCGCCTGCTCCTCCACGAGGTAGCCGGACGGCGTGACGCCGTGCCCGGCCAGCCGCGCGGCCATGGCCTCCGCCGCCCGGGCCGCGTCCTCCGGGCCGGGCAGTTCGAGGACCACCGCGCCCGCGTCCGACTTGTGGATCAGGCCCTCGCCGTACGCCTTGAGGACGAGCGGGGGCGTCAGGCCCTCGGCGGCGGCGGCCACCGAGGCGGGATCGGGGGCGGTGGCGCCGCGCGGGACGGGGACGCCCCGTGCGGACAGCCAGGCCTTGACCTCGGGCTCGGGTACGTGGGTGCCCACCCGGCTCCTCTCTGCCGGCTGCTGCCGGTCGCTGTCGGCTCTCTGGGCGGTCAGGCCGCGGGGGCGCCCGCTCGCGGGGTCACATCCGGTCCTGGTACCGCTCGCGGATCTCGCGGCGCAGCAGCTTGCCGGGGCCGCCGGAGGCGTCCTGCGTGTGCGGCAGCTCGTCGGCGACCACGACCCGGTCGGGGCGCTGGTGGGCCGGGAGCGCGTCCGCGAGCCGGGCGGCGATCTTCTCCGGGTCCAGGGACGCGCCGGCGCGGGGGACCACGGCCAGCAGGATCCGCTGCTCGACGGCCGTCTCCCCGTGCCCGGGGACGCCGACCGCGCCCGCCTCGGCCACGCCGTCCAGCGCGACCGCGGCCTCCTCGATGTGCGCGGGCTGGGTCCACTGCCCGCCCTTGAGGATGGAGTCCTCGCGGCGGCCGAGCACGGTCAGGTAGCCGTTCTCGTCCGCGATGCCCAGGTCGCCGCCGACGTACCAGCCGTCCCGCAGCACCTCGGCGGTCTTGTCGGGCAGCTTGTCGTACCCCAGCATGCGGTGCGGCCCGGCCAGGTTGATCTCCCCGACCTGCCCGACCACCCGGTTCCCCTCGGGGTCGGTGATCCGCATGGCGGCCGTCATCCGGGCGCGGCCCGAGGAGTGCAGGTCCTGCGAGCCGTCGTCCACGCGCCCGACGCAACTGTAGGGGGCCTCGGTCTGGCCGTAGTAGCAGTACACGCCGGCGTCGGGCAGCCGCTCCTTCATCCGCGCGAGCAGCGCGGCGGGCAGCGGCTCCCCGCCCAGCATGATCACCCGGATCGAGGACAGGTCCACGCCCTCGTGCTCGTCCCCGGCCAGCAGCGCGGAGTAGAACGAGGGGATCTGGCTGACGTGGGTGACCTTCTCGCGCGGCACCACGCGCAGGAAGTTCGAGGGCCCCCAGTCCTGTTCGAGCACCAGCCGCATCCCGGCGTACAGCGCGGGGCCGACCAGCGCAGGGAACCCGATGCCCCAGATGATCGCCCCGGTGCCCAGGACCGAGTCGGGGGTGCGCGGGACGTCCAGCCAGATCTGCGAGGTGGCCAGGGCCGACGCGTGCGAGTGCAGCACGGCCTTGGGCAGGCCCGTCGTCCCCGAGGTGTAGTAGAGGGCGAGGACGTCGTCGTACCCGGCCCCGAGCGGCGGCTCGCCGTCGAGCGCGTTCGCGGTGAGCGCGTCCAGGTCCACCGCGTCATCGCCGGGGCCGCCCACCTTGATCCAGGTGGTCACGGCGGGGAGGCTCGGCCGGATCGCCTTGATCGTGTCCTCGACCGTGGAGTCGTACACGAACGCCGTGCACTCCGAGTGCGCGACCACCTGCTGGAGCGTCTCCACCGGCCAGTACGGGTTCAGCGCCGCCGTGACCGCCCCCAGCTTGGCCTGCGCCAGGTACACCTCCGCGACGTTCAGCGTCTCGTTGAGCAGCGCGGCCACCCGCTGCCCCGGCGCGATCCCCGCCTCGGCCAGGGCGTGCGCCCGCCGGTTCACGAGGCGGTTCAGCTCCTCGTAGGTGAAGCTCCGCTCGCCGCAGTAGGTCAGCGCGACCTTGTCCGGGATGCGCAGCGCGGTGGCGGTCAGCACGGCGTACGCGTAGTTGCCGTAGGGGTTCATGCCTTGCCTCCATAGATCACGAAGACGTTGCCGCTCGGGTCGCTGAGGACCGCGCGCACCTCGTGCGGCCCCTCCTCCGGCCCCCTGACCAGCCGCGCCCCGGCCTCGGTGAGGTCGCGTACGGCTTCCGCCACGTCGCCGACCTTGTACGACGGCGCCGTCGCCCCGGTGACGTGCTCCTCCGGCCCGGCCAGCGCGATCGTCACGCCCCGCCCGTCCAGGGCCGCGAACCGGTCGCCGTCCCGGAACCTCACCGGGAAGCCGAGGGCTCCGTAGAAGGCGATGGCCTTGTCGAGGTCGTCCACGGGCACGAGGACGTTGCCGATCTTCGTCTCACTCATCCGGCCTCCAGTACGGCATGGGGCCGAAGCCCTCGACGTCGCGGAAGGTCACGTCCACCCGGCCGCCGATCCGCGTCTCGCCGAGCACGCCGCCGAACACCCGCGCCCCGGCGTCGAGGTCGATCCAGGCGACGGTGTACGGCGGCGCGAGCCCCGGCACGAACGCCCGGTGCACGACGGTGAACGTGTGGACGGCGCCCTTCCCCTGAACCACCTCGTACGCGAGATTGGAATCCCCGCAGAACGGGCATTCCGCTTCCGGGAAGTGCACGAACCCCCGGCATCCGCCGCACCGCTGAAGCGCCAGCTCGCCCCGGCGGCAGGCGTCCCAGTACGGCGCGGTGAGCGGCGAGGGCAGGGGAAGCGGGCGCGCCATGGCCGCCAAGCTAGCGCACGCTTGGTTGCCTCACAAGAGCCTCCCGGGGGTGTATCCCGGCGCCGGGGCCCGGAGCGCCGTACGGCTGCTAGCCAAGCAAGTGCTCGGTTGATTACGCTTCCGGGTATGCCCCTTGATCTGGTGGAGCTCGTCGCACCCGGGCGCACGGCCGTACTCGTGATGGAGATGCAGCGGGGAGTGGTGGGCGACCTGGCCCGCTTCCCCGACCTGGCGAAGATCTGCGCGGAGCGGGACGTGATCGGCAACGCCGCCCGGGTGCTGAGCGCGGCGCGCGCGGCCGGGGTGCGCGTCGTGCAGTGCACGGCGGCCTTCCGCGCCGACCGGGCCGGCACCCACGCGCGAAACAGCCCCTTCCTCGCCACCCTCCTGCGCGATCCGGGACACATGCTGGAGGGGACGGGGGCGGTCGAGGTCCTGCCCGAGCTGACCGGCCCCGGGGACCTGGAGTCGCGGCGGTACCACGGGTTCTCGCCGTTCACCGGGACCTCGCTGGACATGACGCTGCGGTCGCTCGGCGTCTCGACCGTGGTGGCCCTGGGCCTGTCGCTCAACCTCGGCGTCCCCGGGCTCGTGCTGGAGGCCGTGAACCTGGGCTACCGCGCAGTGGTCGTCACCGACGCGGTCGCCGGCGTCCCCGCAGAGTACGGCGACGCCGTGCTCACCCACACGCTGAGCCTGCTGGCGGCCCGCGTGCCGTCCGGCGAGCTGATCCCGGCCTGGGGGGCCGCGTGATGGAGGGGACGCGGATCGACGGCAGGACGGCGGTCGTGACCGGCGGCGCGGGCGCGATCGGGGCCGCCATCTGTGCCGACCTGGCCTCGCTCGGGGCCCGGGTGATCGTCGCGGACCGGGACGAGCCGGGCGCCGCGAAGGTGGCCGGGGAGGTCGGCGGCACGGCGGCGCGCGTGGACCTGGCCGACGCCGCCGACGTGGAGCGGTTCTGCGCCGGCGCCGGGGACGTGGACATCGTGGTGCACAACGCGGGGGTCAGCGTCGTCGAGCCGTTCGTGGACGGGGACCCGGCCGCGTGGGAGCTGATGTGGCGGGTCAACCTGCGCGCCCCCATGCTCATCACGCGCCGGCTGCTGCCCGGGATGACCGGGCGCGGATGGGGCCGCCTGGTCTTCATCTCCTCCGACGGCGCCCGCGCCGGATCGGGGGGCGAGGGGGCGTACGCCGCGACCAAGGCCGGGCTGTTCGGGCTGGCCAAGACCCTCGCCCGCGAGGCCGCGCGCGGGGGCGTGACCAGCAACGTCGTCTGCCCGGGCCCGACGGACACCCCGATGCTGCGGGCGATCTCGGCGCAGAAGCCGGGGCTGGTGGACAAGCTCGCCAAGGGCATCCCGCTGCGGCGCCTCGGGCGGCCCGCGGACGTGGCCGGGCTCGTGGCCTACCTCTGCACCGACCGCGCCGCCTACGTCACCGGGCAGACCCTCTCGGTCAGCGGCGGGATCACGATGCACTGATGCGCCCGCCGCGCCCGCCCGGGCCCTCCCGTACGGCCGCCGCCCGCCGCGTCCCCCCGGCGCGGTCGGCGAGGGGGCCGCGGCGGGACCCGGGCTCAGGACGACAGGGACGCGTACGCCGCGTTGATCAGGTTGTAGGCCCGCAGCCCGCCGGAGACCGAGCTGCCCATCTTGTTCGGGATGTACGCCAGGGCGAGCCCGCGCTCCACGTCCCCGAGGCCGATCGCGCCGCCCAGGCCGGTGTGGCCGAACGCGCCGGCGCGGGCCCCCTGGGGCAGCAGGAACGTCGTCGAGGGCCGCATGAAGCCGAGGCCGAAGGCGCTGTCGATGTACAGGATCCGGTCCGGGCCCTGGGAGCGGGGGACCAGCGCGTCGCGCAGGGTGTCCGGCGCGACGATCCGCCCGGCCAGCAGGTCGCGGTAGAAGCCCGCCAGGCCGCGCGCGGTGGCGACGAGCCCGGCGGCGGGGACCCCGGCGCGCAGGGCCAGCGGGTTGCCGAAGCCGCCGGGCAGCTTGTGCACCGGCGGGTTGTAGAGCGCCCGGTTCATGAGGCTGTCCGGGTCGGCCGCGGCCTGGGCCATCTCGTACAGCGCGGTCCCCGGGCGCAGGCCGGGCGGCGCCTCGGTGGTCGCGCGGCGCTCCTTCCAGCTCAGCCGGGCCGTGCGTGCGATCACGTCGTCCGGCGCGCCCAGCCACATCTCCAGGCCCGGCGCCACGTCCTCGTTGACGATCTCGCCGACGGTGCGGCCGGTGGCCCGCCGGACGACCTCGCCCAGCAGCCAGCCGTACGTCAGGGCGTGGTAGCCGTGCGCGGTGCCGGGCTCCCAGACCGGTTTCTGGGCGGCCAGCCGCTCGGCCAGCCGCACGGGCTCGGCGACCTCCTCGGCGGGCGGGTCGCCCTCCAGCGCCGGCAGGCCGGCCCGGTGGGACATGACCTCCGCGATCGTGATCCGCTCCTTGCCCGCCGCGCCGAACTCGGGCCACACGTCGGCGACCGGCGCCGAGAGGTCGAGGGCCCCCTTGTCGGCGAGCATGAGCATGACGGCCGCCGTCACGCCCTTGGTGCAGGACCAGGACAGGCAGGGGGTGTCCTCCTCCCACGGCTCGCCCGTGTGCCGGTCGCGCTGCCCGCCCCACAGGTCCACCACCAGCTCTCCGCCGAGGTAGACGGCCACGGCGGCGCCGATCTCCGCTCCCCGTTCGAACGTGTCCTCGAAGGTCTGCCGCACCTGCTCGAAGCGGGGGTCGCAGTGTCCGCCGATCACTCCTGGCCTCCTCGGTGAAAGGGATCGCTTACATGGTTGCAGAACCGAACAACTGGGGTCGATTCGGGGCGGAGGACCAGCGCGGGACGCTGAACCTGCTGACCCCGCGGACCGTGCTCGCCGCGCTGGGATCCGCCCGGCGCGGCGAGGTGCTGAGCCTGTCGATGCCCATCCGCGGGGCGACCTCCTCGCCGGCCCCGACCACCGTCCCCCACCTGCGCGGACGTCCGCTGCCGCAGCACTTCATGTCGGTGGACGGGGCCGACTACGAGGCCGGGACGCGGGCGATCGGGGCGGGGCTGCGCATGGCCGACGACGCGATCATCGTCACGCACCACGGCACGACCACGCACATGGACGCCCTGTGCCACATGTGGGCGGGGGACTCGCTCTACAACGGGCACCCCGCCGCGCGGGTCCGGTCGTACGGCGCGACGCGGTGCGGGATCGAGCACGTCGGCGGGATCGTGGCGCGTGGGGTGCTCTTCGACGTGCCGCGCCACCTGGGGCTGCCGCACCTGCCGGCCGGTTTCCGGATCGACGGGGAACTGCTGGCCGAGATCGCGCGGGTCGGGCCGGGCGACGTCGCGGTGGTCCGGACCGGGTGGCCGGCCGTGTGGGAGCGGTCGCGGGAGGAGTACTGGTCCGGGCAGCCGGGCCTGTCGGCGGACGGCGGGCGCTGGCTCGCCCGGCACGACGTGGCCATGGTGGCCTGCGACAACGCGGCGATCGGCGGGCTCAACGCGGACCAGCTCGCCGACGAGGGCCTGGACGACGACCTCCATCTGATCCTCCTGTGGCGTCACGGCGTCCACCTGGCGGAGATGCTCTGGCTGGAGGACCTGTCCGAGGCCGGGGTGAGCGACTTCCTCTTCATCGCCGCCCCCCTGCGCATCGAGGGCGGCACCGGCAGCCCCATCACCCCGCTCGCCGTCCTGTAGCCCGGCCCGCGCCCCGCCGCCCCGCCGTCTCGCGCCAGCCGTACGGCATGGGACGGCGGGAGCGCGGGACGGCGGGTTCCCGGGATCAGGGCTCCCGGGGTCAGGAGCCGGGGTAGGCGCCGCCGCCGTACCGGGCGTCGAGGGCGTCGTAGTCGGGGGTGAAGCCCTTCTTGGGGAGCTCGCCGGCGAACTCGACGTGCCTGGGCTTCTTGTACGACGCGATCGCGCCGCGGACGTGCTCGACGATCTCCTCGGCGGTCGCCGTACGGCCCTCGGCCAGGACCACGATCGCCTTCACGGCCTGCTTCCACCGTTCGTCGGGCACGCCGATCACGGCGGCGTCGGCGACGGCGGGGTGGGTCTTGAGAGCGCGCTCGACCTCGGCCGGATAGATGTTCTCGTTGCCCGACTTGATCATCCGCAGCTTCGGACCGATGAACGTGAGGGTCCCGTCGGGCTCGCGGCGGCCCAGGTCGCCGGTGTGGTGCCAGCCGCCGGCGCTCTTGCGGGCGTTCAGCTCCGGCCGGTCGTGGTAGCCGCTGAACAGGGACTTGCCGCGCGCGCAGATCTCGCCGACCTCGCCGTCCGGCACCTCGCGCCCCTCCGCGTCCAGCAGCCGGACCTGGACGAACGGGGACGGGCGGCCGGCGTACCCGGCGGCGCCGGGGGCCAGGCCGAGGAAGGTGAGCATCCCGCCCACCTCGGTCTGCCCGTACCCGCCCATCTTGGACGAGCACCACGGCGAGTCGTCCACCGTGATCATCGCGTCCCACTCGGGGGAGTGCGAGACGAAGCGGAGGGACGAGAGGTCGTACTTGCCGCCCGCGTTCGCCGCGACCAGCGCGTCGATCATCTGGCCGAACAGGAACGCCTGGGTGCAGCGCTCGGCGTCGATCAGCCGGCAGACCTCCTCGGCGTCGAAGGCCGGGGTGAACACGTTCTTGCCGCCCGAGAGGAACGTGGTCAGGCAGAACATCATCGTGCCCACGTGGAACAGCGGGCCGCAGTTCAGGAACGTGAACCCCGGCTCCACCTGCCGCACCTGGAGCAGCGCGGCGCTGTGGGCGATCAGCGCCTCGTGGCTGAGCAGCGCGGCGTTCGGCCGCCCGTCGAACGCGGCGGTGTAGAGCGCGAGGACCGGGTCCCGGTCGTCCTTGTCGTCCGGCACCTCCGCGTCCGAGCCGCCGGCCACGAACGCCTCGTAGTCCTCGACCCAGTGCGCCGCCGTACGGCTCTCGCGGGCCCCGGCCACGGCGTCGGAGGGCTCGAAGGCGACCACGCGCGGGCCGAGGTCGTCCAGGACGTACGCCAGCTCGTCGGCGGACTGCCGCCAGTTCGCCGGGCAGAAGACGGCGCCGAGCCGGGCCGCGGCGAGGAGGAGTTCGAGCACGCGGTAGGAGTTCTGGCCGAGCCACAGCACGCGGTCCCCGGGGCCGACCCCCTGCGCGGCCAGGGCGTTCGCCAGCTTCGTGACCCGCGTGTCGAGCTGCGGATACGTCAGTCGCACCGAGCCGTCCACGACCGCGGTCTCGTGCGGCCGGCTGCGCCGGTGCTCGGCGAGGACGTCGGAGAGGGTGAGCCGGTGGATGCCCATGATCGCGCCTCCTGTCGGGGGTTACTTGAACGCCGGCATGACCTCGGCGGCGAAGAACTTCATGACCTTCCTCATCTCTTCGAGCGGGATCGGCCGGGTGCTGCCGAAGTCGCAGAGCAGGTTGGTGAAGCCGAAGTCGCGCAGCATCCGGATCTGGCCGATCACGCGCTCCGGGTCGCCGATCACCTCGAGCTGCTCCCAGCGGAAGTCCTCGCTGACCGAGCCGCCCTTGAGGTAGCGGTCCTGCCAGTACTCGAAGCCCTGCGCGACCTTGCCCGTCTTCGGGTCGATGGGCGCGCTCTTCTCGTTGAAGATCCGCGACCGGTCGAAGAGCCGCTCGAACCGCGCCTGGTCCTCGCGGGCCTGCTCAAGCGTCGGCGCGACGTACACCGACCGGCTCACCACCAGCTCCGTCCCGGCCACGTCGTGCCCGGCGGCCGTCGCCGTCTCGCGCCAGGTCTCGGCCGCCCGGGCGACCTTGTGGAACGGCGCCGCGGGGTCGGCCAGGATCGGCAGGCCGCGTTCGGCGTACATCGTCACGGTCTCGGGGGAGACGGCGGCCACGTGGATCGGCGGGTGGGGGGCCTGGAGCGGGCGGGGGACGAGCGACACCTCGGTGCCGGTCCGGTAGAACTTGCCCTCGTGCCGGAAGTTGTCCTGGCCCCACAGCCCGAGGATCATCTCCAGCGCCTCGTTGAACCGGTCGCGCGCCTCGGCCAGGTCGATGCCGAACCCCTCGAACTCGAACCCCTGGTAGCCGCGCCCGATGCCGAGCTCCAGCCGGCCGTTCGTGAGCACGTCCACCATCGCCGCCTCCTCGGCGACGTGGATGGGGTTGTGCAGCGGGAGCACGACGATCCCGGTCCCCAGCCGCAACCGCTCGGTGCGCGCCCCGGCGAACGCGAGGAAGTGGAAGATGTTCGGCACGACGCCGTAGTCCCGGAAGTGGTGCTCGGCCACCCGCACCCCGTCGAACCCCAGCTCCTCGCCGAGCTCCATCAGCTCCAGGTGGTAGTCGTAGACGTCCTTGAAGCTCTGGCCGTCGAACCGGTGGAGAAGGTGGAAGGTCGAGAACCTCATCGCGTTGTGTCCCCTCAACGTCAACCGCTTCCGTACCAAGCGCTCGCTTGGGAAGCGTATCAGCCCGGCCGCGATCGTTGTACCGTTGCCTTTGAGCTTTAGGGGGGCGGCGTGCACGGTGTCGTCGTGGTCGGAGAATCACTGATAGACCTGGTGGCCGCCGCGGACGGCCGCTCCTTCACCGCGCACCCGGGCGGCAGCCCCGCCAACGTCGCGGTCGGCCTCGCGCGCCTCGGCGTCCCGGTGACCCTCCACACCGCCCTGGCCGCCGACCACTTCGGCCGCCTCGTCGAGTCCCACGTGACGGACTCCGGCGTACGGCTCGCGCCCCACCGGACGGAGCACACCAGCCTCGCCGTCGTCACCCTGGACGGCCAGGGCGTCCCCGAATACGACTTCCGCCTCACCTGGGACATCGGCGAGGTCCCCCTGAACGCCGCCTGCCTCCACACCGGCTCCCTGGCCGCCGCCCTGCCCCCGGGCGCGTCGGCCGTGGAGGCCCTGATGTCGGCGACCTCCGCCACGGTCACCTACGACCCCAACATCCGCCCCCCGCTCATGGGCGAGCCCGCCGGGGCCCGCGCACGCGTCGAACGCCAGGTGGCGCTGAGCGACGTGGTCAAGGTCAGCGAGGAGGACCTGGCCTGGCTCTACCCCGGCGAGGACGCGGAGGAGGTCGCCGCGTCCTGGCGCTCCAGCGGCCCCGCGCTCGTCATCCTCACCCTCGGTGAGAACGGCTGCACGGCCCTGACCGCCCACGGCAGGCTCCACCGCCCCGGAATCCGCGTGAAGGTCGCCGACACCGTGGGCGCAGGAGACGCCTTCATGTCCGGCCTCCTGTCGGCGCTGCACGCCGGAGACCACCTCGGCGGACGCGTCGCCGTACCCCGCGACGCCCTGCCCGGCATCCTGGACACCGCGCTGAGGTCCGCCGCCATCACCTGCACCCGCCCCGGCGCCGACCCCCCGACGCAAGCCGAGCTCGCCGGCCTCCGGCTCCAGGAGGCCCGCCCGTAGACCGGGCCGGGCCGCCGCGTCCGTCTCCCCGGCCGAGAACGGCGGCCGGACGGGGAAGGCCCCGGCACGCGATCTCTCGGGCGGGGTCTGCCCGTAGTCGTCTCCGGCGAGGCGGAACGGGAGCTTCGCCCGGTGGCGTGCCTCCCCATGTCCGCGGCCGGTCCTTCCTGGACACGGCTTTTATGCGGCTTTTCGGGGGGCCTCCCTAGCGTGATCTTCGTCAGCCGGGCGGTCGAGCCGAGGGAGGGAGCCCGCGCCGATGACCGACAGGAACGTCCGCGTGGTGGTGCCGATCGTGGTGATCAGCGGGGTCGCGGCGGCGGCCACGGCCGCCCAGCTCGTTTACGGGCAGGTGAGCGGGCCGGGCGTGGCGGCCGCGCCCGTCGCCTCCGGCCCGTCCGCACCGCCGTACGGCGCGGCCGGGGGCGGCCGGGCGGACACGGCGGGGCGGCCGCCCGGGCTGGTGCGGATCGACTACCGGCTCACCCGGCTCCCGACGCACGCGAGCAACCAGATCGCGATCTGGATCGAGGACCGGGCGGGGCGGTACGTGCGCACCCTGTTCGCCACCAGCTTCACCGCCAACGGCGGGTACGTCCGGCGGCCGATGTCGCTGCCGCGCTGGCGCGAGGCCGCCGACTGGGAGAACGCCACCGAGGCGGAGATCCGGGCCGCGAGCAGGCCCGCGCAGGAGAGCGGCGAGCACAGCGTCTACTGGGACGGGACCGACAGGAACGGGCGGCCCGTCCCGCCGGGCACGTACGTCTACCGCATCGAGGGCAACGTGCTGTGGGAGAACCGGGTGCTGTTCACCGGCGAGATCCGGGTCGGGGAGACGGCTCACGAGTCGCGGGCGCGGGTGGAGCACCTTCCGGCGGCGGCGCGGGACCAGGGGGTCCTCCTGGACGGCGTGCGGGCCGCGTTCCTGCCCGGGGAGAGGCTCGGCCCCGCCCGCGTCACGGCGTACACGAGGGGGTCCTGACGATGACGTCGCCGATCGACGGGGTGCGCGAGCGGATCATGGGGACGGAGGTGCTGGTCGCCGGGGTCCCGCCGGCCGAGGCGGCGACCGTGCTGGCCTGGCTGCGGCGGGTGGAGCGGACGTTCAGCCGGTTCACGGCCGAGAGCGACGCCGGCCGCGCCAACAGCGGGAGACCTGTGACCGTCTCGCACCTGTTCCTGCTCGCGCTCGCCGACGGCATGGCGTACGCCGAGGCCACGGGCGGGCTGTTCTCGCCCTGGCTCGCCCGCGAGATGGAGCGGATCGGCTACGCCGACGACTTCGCGGCCATGGAGGGCCGCCCGCGCGGGTCCGCGGAGCCGGCCGCTCTCGCGGGTGGCCCCGGCGACCTCCCCATGGTCGAGGTGGACTTCACCCGGCGCGCCGTACGGCTGCGCGGGCCCGTCGGGGTGGACCTCGGCGGATTCGTGAAGGGCTGGGCCGTGCAGAAGGCGGCCGACGCGCTGCGCGAGGCGGGGGTGCGGTCCGGGCTCATCGACGCCGGGGGCGACCTCGTGTGCTGGCGCGGCCCGGCCGAGCCGGCCTGGCGGATCGGGGTCGAGCACCCGCTCACCGGCGAGCCCGCCGCGGTGATCGAGCCTCCCGCGTCGGACCTGCCCGCGGCCGTCGCGACCAGCAGCGCCGTACGGCGGAGCTGGGACGGCGCGGCGGGGGAGCGGCTGCACCACATCATCGACCCGCGCACCGGGCGGCCCGCCGACTCCGACTGCGTCCAGGCCACGGTGTTCTCCTCCGACCTGGCCGCCGCCGAGGTCTACGCCAAGTGCCTGGTCGTCCTCGGCACGGAGGAGGGGCCCGCGTGGCTGTCGGAGCACGACCCCGACGCCGGCTGGATCGTCGTGGACCTGGACGGCGCCGTGGTGAGCCGCCGGTGAGGGGCCGCGTCCGCCCGCTGCGGCCCGGCCGGCTGTGGGCGGCGGTCGCCGTGTCCGCGCTGCCGTTCTGCTATCCGCTGGCCCGGGCCGACCTGGCCGGGGGGCCGGTGCCTGCGGTGGCGGGCGTGTGCGGGCTGCTCGGCGGGCTGGCGCTGTGGTGGCAGGTGGCGCTCGGCGCGCGGCAGGCGGCCCGGCTGTTCGGCGCGGACCGGGGCCGGATCCTGACCGCGCACGCCTGGCTCGGCTCGGGCGGCGCGTTCCTGGTGCTGCTGCACCCGCTCCTGGAGGCGACCGCCGAGCTGCGCGGCCCGGACTACCTGGTCGCGGTGGACTTCACCTGGGTGGAGTCCACGTACACCTCGCTGGGGCGGCTGGCGCTGCTGATGTTCCTCGCGCTCTGGCTGACCAGCACGCTGCTGCGGGCGGCGGCCCGGCACCGGGTCTGGCGGTACGCCCACTACCTGTCGTACCCGCTGGTGGCCCTGGTGTTCCTGCACGCGGACGGGATCGGGACGTTCCTGGGCGCCGTCCCGTGGCTGCGCGCCTACTGGCTGGCCCTGGCGGCGGCGTTCGGGGCGGTGACGCTCTGGCGGCTGCTCGCGCCCCTGCTCGTCCCCCGGTACCGGCTGGCCGCGGCCGAGCGCGTCTCCGGCGCCGTGACCGTCTACCGGCTCGCGCCGCGCGGCCGCCGCCGGGTCCGGCCGCTGCCCGGGCAGTTCTGCCACCTGCGCACGTCCGTCCTCAGCCGGTCGCACCCGCTGAGCGCCGTGCGGTCCGACCCGGAGACCGCGGAGCTCGTCTTCGCGGTCAGGGACGCCGGGTCGTTCACCGTACGGCTGCGCCGCCTGCGGCCGGGCGCGACGGTCCTGGTGGACGGGCCGCACGGGGCCTTCACCCGGGAGGCCCAGCTCGGCGGGGAGCCCGCGGTGCTGATCGCGGGCGGGATCGGCGTCACCCCGTTCGTGGACCTCGCGCTGCGCCGGCCGGACGTGACCCTCTTCCACGCGGTCGCCTCCCCGGCGGACGCGGTCTTCGCCCCGGAGCTGCGGCGGGCCCTCGGCGAGCGCTATGTGCCCAGCCGCCGCGACGGCGTCCCGCCCGAGCGTTTCACCGGCGCTCGCCTGACCCGCGGCGCACCCGCCCGGGCGCGCTACTTCGTCTGCGGGAGCCCGCGCTTCGTGGCCGGGATCATCCGCGAGCTGCGGTCGCGGGGCGTGCCGCGCGACCGTGTCCTCACCGAGCGCTTCGAGTGGTGAGCCACCCGGCGCGGGCCGTACGGCGGGGCGGGGTCAGCGGCTCGTCCTGCTGAGATCGCCCTCGGCGTGGAACCGGGGGGCGTAGACGCGGTAGCGGAGGTTGCCTCCGGCGTTCTGGATCTGGAGCTTGCCCTGGACGTCGTAGTTCTCGCCGCTGGGGGTCCGGCAGGGGAAGGAGAACGCCAGCGAGGAGGGTCGGGTCTCCATGATCTCGGCGGCGGCCGTGCAGGAGACGTCTCCTTCCAGCCGGATCTGGGCGACCCGGTTGCCCTCGCTCAGGACGAGGGTGACGACGCCCTCGTGGGGCCGCCGGGCCCGCTCGCCCCGGACCCGGCCCTGCCACTGGCCGACGTACTCGGGCGGGATGGGGCCGGACCGGGCCATGGGGTCGGGGTCGGCGGGGGCGATGGGCAGGTCGGGGCCGGGGCCCTGGGTGGCCTGGGGCGGGAGGGTGGCCCGTTCGGCGGGGACCTCCGGGGACACGGGCGTCGAGCTGGGGGTCGGGGTGGGGCTGGGGGTCGCCTGGGGAGGGTCCGACGGCCGGGTGAGCCAGAAGGCGATGGTTGCGGCCGCCGCCAGGAGCACGGCGGCCGCGCCGGCGAGGAGGAGGGGGCTCCTGCTCCGGGCGGGCGGCGTGAGGTCGACGGCGGTCAGCCCGGCGGTGTTCCCGGCATCGACCAGCGTCCGGCCCCCGGCCGCCGGGGGCGCGAACGGGGTGGTGGTGGTCGCCGGGTTGACCAGGTGGAGCATGAGCTCGCTGGCGGTGGGCCGGGCCGTGGGGTCCTTGGCCAGGCAGCGCTCCAGGAGCGGGCGCCAGGACCCGGGGACGTCCGACAGGTCGGGGGCGGCGGTGAGGATGGCCTGGAACAGGACCGGGATCTGGGCGTCGGGGAACGCCGGATGGCCGGTCGCGGCGTAGATGATCGTGCCGGCCCAGGCGAACACGTCGCTCGCCGCGTGGATCTCGCCGTTGAGCTGCTCGGGGGCCAGGTACGCCGGGGTGCCGACCACGGCGGTCGTCGCGGTCCGGGTGTCGGCCGGGCGCGCGATGCCGAAGTCGACCACGCGGGGGCCGTCGGGGCCGAGGATGACGTTGGCCGGCTTGAAGTCGCGGTGGACCACCCCGGCGGCGTGGATCGCGGCCAGGGCCGAGGCCGTCCCGACCGCCAGGCGCTCCAACTGGCCGCCGGTCAGCGGGCCGGACCGCGCCACCCGTTCCTCCAGCGTGGGGCCCTCCACGTACTCGCTGACGACGTACGGCGACGGGCCGTCCACGCGCGCGTCGAGAACCTGCGCGGTGCAGAACAGGGCGACCCGCCGCACGGCGGACAGCTCGCGGGACAGCCGCTCGCGGGCCTTGTCGTCGATCTCGCCGCGCAGCAGCTTGATCGCCACCAGGTCGCCGGACGGGCCGCGCCCCTGGTAGACGATGCCCTGGCCGCCCTCGCCCAGGACGCCGAGCAGCTCGTATCCGCCCAGCTCGCGGGGGTCATGGGGACGCAGGGGACGTACGGTCACGGGTACTCCATGGTCAGCGGGGGAAGCCGATCTCCACCCGGCGGTTCTCGGCCCGGCCCTCCGGTCGGTGGTGCAGGCGCACCCGCCCTGCGCGTCCTTGCGGCATGAAGATCGTCGCGCGCCTCATGAATCCCGGAGTCTATTGGGAGTCGTGTGCTTCTGTCCGGGATGACGGGGATTGCCGGGATGTCTGGATCGGGTCATTTCCTGAGGTAGCCGTCGGCCTCGTACGCGGGGCTCCTGAGCCGCACGCGGGCCTCGTCCTCCGACAGGCGGGTGATCCTGGCCCTGACCTTGACCCGGTCGTCCTTCGGGTCGCCGCAGTGCAGGGTGAGCTCCACGGTGGACTCGTCCGCCTTGGTGACGGCGCTGTTGCCCGTGAAGCATTCGTACTCGCTCGGGCTGGCCTCGTCGAAGATGACGACCTCCGCGAGGCGCGCGCCCGCGCTGAAGCCGGCGCCCATCTCGCCGCTCCAGTCGTCGCCGGACACCCTGCCCCGGATGAGGCCGCCCCAGTTCCCGTTCCAGGAGGCCGGCAGCGGGACCTCTGCGCGCTCGTCGTGGCCGAACTCGTCGCCCTGGGGACGAGCCGTGGACGACGGGCCGCCCGCCTGCCCGCCCTGGGTCTGCCCGGGGGCGGGCGGCTGCGAGGTGGTGGTCGTGCCGCCGGCGGTCCCCGGCCGCTTCGCGCCGGACGGGTCGTCGGGGCGGCTGACGATCCAGATCAGGAGCGCGGCGAGCACGGCGAGGGCCGTGCCCGCGGCGGCGAGCGCGGGCGCGCGGCGGGGCCCGCGGCGGGCCGCTTCCGGGCGCTCGGCCGGGGCGGTCAGGTGCGCGGTGGGAACGGCCTCGGCGGCCGGGTTGACCAGGCGGACCATGAGGTTCTGGGAGGTCGGCCGGGCGGCGGGGTCCTTGGCCAGGCAGGCGCGCAGGAGGGGGAGCCAGGACTCGGGGACGCCGGACAGGTCCGGCTCCCCGGTGACGATCCGGTGGAGCAGGAACGGGATCTCCCGCTCGGGGAAGGCGGGGCGCCCGGTGGCGGCGAAGACCATCGTCCCGGCCCAGGCGAACACGTCGGACGCGGGCAGGGCCTGCCCGTTGAGCTGCTCGGGGGCGAGGTAGGCGGGGGTGCCGACCACGCCGGTGGTGGCGGTCTCGGTGTCGACGGGCCGGGCGATGCCGAAGTCCACGACCCGGGGGCCGTCGGGGCCGAGGATGACGTTGGCCGGCTTGAAGTCGCGGTGGACGATGCCCGCGGCGTGGATCGCGGCCAGGGCCGAGGCGGTGCCGACGGCGAGCCGTTCCAGCGCGCCGCCGGTGAGCGGGCCCTGCTCGCGGACCCGCTGCTGGAGGGACGGGCCGGCGACGTACTCGCTGACGACGTACGGCCGGGCGTCGTCCGTGCGCGCGTCGAGGACCTGGGCCGTGCAGAACATGGCGACCCGGCGCACGGCCGACAGCTCCCGGCGCAGCCGCTCCCGCAGCGGCTCGTCCACCGGCCCGCGCAGCACCTTGACGGCGACGAGCTCGCCCGAGGGCGCCCGGCCCTGGTAGACGACGCCCTGGCCGCCCTCGCCGAGCACTCCGAGCAGTTCGTAGTCGCCGAGCCGCCGCGGGTCCCCGGGGCGGAGAGGAGGAACGGTCAAGGAAGCCTCCCGGAGGAGCACGTCTGCGATCAACGGTAACCAATCGACCGGCGGCGTGCCGTCCGGAGCGCGGTGGTACGCGATGCCGGGCGGGGGTCCCGGGGCCTCCGGGGAGGCGTCAGCCGGACCAGCGGTAGCGGTGCTCGGGGCGGCCCGCCGTGCCGTACCTGGGCTGGAGGGCCGCCCGGCCGGTCTCGCAGAGGAACTCCAGGTAGCGGCGGGCGCTGACGCGGGACAGACCGGTCAGGGCGGCGGTCTCGGCGGCCGACAGGTCGCGCCCCGCCTCGCGCAGCGCCGAGGCGACGAGGTCGCAGGTGGCGGGGGAGAGCCCCTTGGGGAGGGTCGGGGCGGTGCGCATCGCGCCGAAGAGCCGGTCCACGTCGTCCTGCCGCGCGTCGCGGAGGGCGTCGAGGCGGCGGCGCGCCTCGGCGTACCGCTCCAGGCGGTCGGCCAGCGCCGAGGCCGCGAACGGCTTGATCAGGTAGTGGACCGCGCCGCCCTGCATCGCCGCGCGGACCGACGCCACGTCGCGCGCCGCCGTGATCACCAGGACGTCCACGGGCCGGGCCTGGGCGCGCAGCTCGCGGAGCACGTCGAGCCCGGACATGTCGGGCAGGTAGATGTCGAGCAGGACGAGGTCGGGCCGCTCCGCCGCCACCTGCGCCACCGCGTCCGCGCCCGTGTGCGCCGTCCCGACCACGGTGAACCCCGGCACCCGGGAGACGTATCCGGTGTGGATCCGCGCCACCATGAAGTCGTCGTCCACGACCAGCACCTTGATCACCGCGCCGCCCCCGCCCCCGAGACGCCGGCCCCGGCGCCCGGGCCGCCCCGCGCCGCCTCGCCGTACGGCAGGAGCGCCGTGAACACCGCGCCCCCGTCGTTGTGGACGCGCACCCAGCCGCCCCGCCGCAGGCACGCCTGCCGCGTCAGCGCCAGCCCGAGCCCCCGCGACCCCGCGTTCGCGGCCTTGGTGGTGAACCCTCGCCGGAACACCTCCTCGGCCAGGTCCTGCGTCACCCCCGGCCCCGAGTCGCGCACCTCCACGCGAAGCCCGTCGCCGTCCGTGCGCAGCCGCACCTCCACCAGGCCCCCGCCGCCGTCGAGGGCGTCCAGGGCGTTGTCCACGAGGTTCCCGAGCACGAGCACGGCGTCCGCCGGGTCTCCCAGCAGCGCCGGATCGACCGAGGAGTCGGCCGTCAGCTCCAGCGACGCCCCCCGCTCGGCCGCCTCGGCGGACTTGGCCAGCAGCAGCGCGGCCAGCGTCGGTTCGGCCAGCCGGTCGCTGAGCGAGCCCGCGAACCGCTGGTGCGCCGCCGTCGTCTCGGTGATGTACCGCTCCGCCGCGGCGTACTCGCCCAGCGACAGCAGCCCCACCACCGTGTGCATCCGGTTCGCGAACTCGTGCGCCTGCGCCCGCAGCGCGTCCGTCGTGCTGCTCGACCGCTCCAGGTCGCGCGACAGCCGTACCAGCTCCGTGCGGTCCCGCAGCGTCACCACCCAGCCCATGCGCCGCCCGCGCACCGCGACCGGCATCCGGTTGAACACCAGGACCCGGTCCCCGACCAGCACGATGCTGTCCTCGCCCGCGTCCACGCCGCCCAGCACGTCGCGCAGCCGGTCCGACAGCGGCAGGTCCGCGAGGGGCACGCCGGTGCGGTCGGGCAGGCCGAGCAGGTCCCGCGCCGCGTCGTTGACCAGCGTGACGCGCCCGGTCAGGTCGATCACGAGCACGCCCTCCTTGATCCCGTGCAGGACGGCCTCGCGCTGCTCGAACAGCGCCGCGATCTCCCGGGGCTCCAGCCCGAAGGTCTGCCGCCGGATGCGCCGGGTCAGCAGCGCGGCCGCGGCGGCCCCGGTCATGAGCACGGCCAGCACGGTCCACAGCAGCGGCGGCAGCGTCTCGCCGAGCTGCGAGATCACCGTGGACTCCATGACCCCGACCGAGACCAGCCCGATGACCTGCCCGGAGGAGTCGAAGATGGGGGCCTTCCCGCGCACCGAGCGGCCCAGGGTGCCGGTCTGCGTGCCGGTCCAGCTCCGCCCGCCGAGCACGGCCGAGCCGTCGGTGGACAGCCGCTTGCCGATCAGGGCGGTGTTGGGGTGGGCGAACCTGATCTGGTCCCGGTTGGCGATCGCCACGTAGTCGGCCTTGGTCATCCGCTGCACGCTCGCCGCGATCGGCTGGAGCAGCGCGGGCGGGTCGGGCGCGGCGAACGCGTTCCGCACCGACGGCAGCGCCGCGACCGACTGCGCGATCGCCAGCGCCCGCTGCTGGTACTCGTCGTCGAGCTGCCGCCGCGTGTGCTGCACCCACACGGCCGCGGTGCCGCCCACGGCGAGCAGCATGATCGCCATCACGAGCAGGAAGAGCTGGGTCCCCAGCGACACCCGCAGGCGCATCATCCACCTCCCGGAACCGCCGCGTCCGAACAGGGTACGGCCATCGCCCGCCGCTCCTGCCTGCGCGAACGCCGATCTTGCGCATGCCGTACGGCGTCCGCCGACCGTACGGCGTGAGCCCCCGCCCCGTACAGCCCCCGCCCGAAGAGCGGCGGGACGGCCCGGCCCGCCGGGGCCACCGGGCCGCGACCAATATGACCAATACGACGGCAAGCGCCGAAAGCATCGACATCGGCCGCCCCCGGCCCCAGCATCCTCACAACCTTTCGACGTGAGGAGTTGTCATGCGCGTACGGCTCATCGCCGGCCTCGCCGCGGTCGCCATCGCCGCGCTGGCCGGATGCGGGAACGCGGGCAAGGCGGGCGGCGCCGAGGGCGGCCCCGCCAAGGCACTGAAGATCATGGCGCCGGCCTCGCCCGGCGGTGGCTGGGACCAGACCTCGCGCGTGGCCGAGCAGGCCATCAAGACCACCGGCCGCAAGGTCGAGGTGTACAACGTGCCCGGCGCCGGCGGCACGATCGGCCTGGCGCAGCTCGCCGGGGAGAAGGGCAACGGCAACCTGCTCATGACCATGGGCCTGGTCATGGTCGGCGCGGTCGAGCAGAACAAGTCGGCCGTCAAGCTGGACCAGGTCACGCCGATCGCCAAGCTCACCGAGGAGTACGAGATCGTCGTGGTCCCGGCGGAGTCGCCGTACAAGACCCTGGGCGACCTCGTGACGGCGTGGAAGGCCGACCCGGCCAAGATCGCGATCGCGGGCGGCTCGGCCGGCGGCACCGACCACATCCTGGCCGGGCTCATGGCCAAGGCGGCCGGGATCGACCCGAAGAAGGTCAACTACATCGCCCACTCCGGCGGCGGCGAGGCGCTGAACGCGCTGCTGGGCAACAAGGTCGCGATGGGCATCTCGGGCATCGGCGAGTTCGCCGAGCACGTGAAGTCCGGCAAGCTGCGCGCGCTCGGGGTGTCCGCCCCGGCCAAGCTCGCCAGCGTGGACGCGCCGACCCTCAAGGAGGGCGGGCTGAACGTGGAGCTGGCCAACTGGCGCGGGTTCGTGGCCCCGCCCGGGCTGGACGACGCCGCCAAGAAGGCGCTCATCGACCAGGTGACGAAGATGCACGACTCGCAGGCGTGGAAGGACGCGGTCGCCAAGAACGGCTGGAACGACGTGTTCCAGGCCGGGCAGCCGTTCGCCGACTTCCTCGCCGCCGAGCAGACCCGGGTCAAGGCCATCATCGCCGAAATGGGTCTCGTGTCGTGAGAAAGCCCGAACTGGGGCTCGCCGCGCTGGTGCTCGGACTCGGGATCTTCGTCCTCGCGGGCACGGCGGACGTGCGGGCGGCCGGGGCCACCTTCGGCCTCGGCCCCCGCTTCTTCCCGATCCTCGTGGGCTCCGCGATGATCGTCGTCGGCGTGTTCTACGTGATCGACGTGCTGCGCGGCGGCCGGGGCGACCCGGAGGAGTCCGAGGACGTGGACTCCTCCGCCCGCGCCGACTGGAAGACCGTGCTGATGGTCGCCGTCGTGTTCGTCGGGTTCGCGCTGCTGCTGGACCTGCTCGGCTGGATCATCGCGGCCGCCCTGCTGTTCTTCGGGATCGCGTACGCCCTGGGGGCGCGCGGCCTGGCGCGCCTGGGCGCGGTCTCGATCGCGCTGTCCGTCCTCACCTACCTGGTCTTCGTGAAGGGCCTGGGCGTGACGCTGCCGGGCGGGCTGCTGGCGGGGGTGATCTAGGTGGACTCCTTCGGACTGCTGCTCGACGGGTTCGCCACCGCGCTGACCGTCGAGAACCTGCTGTTCGCCCTGCTCGGCGTCACCCTGGGCACGCTCGTCGGCGTGCTGCCGGGCATCGGGCCGGCCATGACCGTGGCGCTGCTGCTGCCGATCACGTTCAGCGTTCCGCCCGCCTCGGCCTTCATCATGTTCGCCGGCATCTACTACGGCGGCATGTACGGCGGCTCCACCACGTCCATCCTGCTCAACACGCCCGGCGAGAGCTCGTCGATGATCACGGCGCTGGAGGGCAACAAGATGGCCCGCCGGGGCCGCGCGGCGCAGGCGCTGGCCACGGCCGCCATCGGGTCCTTCGTGGCCGGGACGATCGCGACGGCGCTGCTGGTCGCGTTCGCGCCGATGGTGGTGGACTTCGCGATCGCGTTCGGGCCGGAGGACTACTTCGCGCTCGCCGTGCTGGCGTTCACGATGTGCTCGTCGGTGCTGTCGAAGTCGCTGGTCCGCGGGCTGGCCTCGCTCACGCTGGGGCTGGCGATCGGGCTCGTCGGCATCGACCAGCAGACCGGGCAGGCCCGGCTCACGCTGGGCATCCCGCAGCTCCTCGACGGCATCGACGTCGTGATCATCGCGGTCGGGCTGTTCGCGGTCGGCGAGGCGCTGTACGTCGCCTCGCGGATGCGGCACGCCCCGCCCGAGGTGGTGCCCGTCGGCCGTACCTGGATGGGCCGCTCGGACTGGGCGCGGTCGTGGAAGCCGTGGCTGCGGGGGACCGCGCTGGGCTTCCCCATCGGCGCGCTGCCCGGCGGCGGGGCCGAGGTGCCCACGTTCCTGTCGTACTCGATCGAGCGGCGGCTGGCCAAGGGCCCCGCGAAGGAGGAGTACGGCCACGGCGCGATCGAGGGCGTCGCCGGTCCGGAGGCCGCGAACAACGCCTCCGCCGCCGGGACGCTGGTGCCGCTGCTCTCGCTCGGCCTGCCCACGTCCGCCACCGCGGCGATCATGCTGGCCGCGTTCCAGCAGTACGGCCTGCAGCCCGGGCCGCAGCTCTTCGACCACAACCCCGCGCTGGTCTGGGGCATGGTCGCCTCGCTGTTCGTCGGCAACGCGATGCTGCTGGTGCTGAACCTGCCGCTGGCCCCCATGTGGGCCAGGCTGCTGCGCATCCCCCGGCCCTACCTGTACGCCGGGATCGTGCTGTTCGCGGCGCTGGGCGCGTACGCGGTCAACCAGTCGGTCGTGGACCTGCTGATCCTGTTCGCGCTGGGCGCGCTGGGCTTCGCGATGCGCCGGTTCGGGCTGCCGCTCGCCCCGGCGGTGATCGGCGTCATCCTCGGCCCGATGGCCGAGATCCAGCTCCGCCGGGCGCTGGCGATCGGGACCGGCGACGTGACCGTGCTGGTGTCGAGCCCGGTGGCCGCGGTCCTGCTGGCGCTGTCGGCGCTGGTGCTGCTGTTGCCGCTGATCCGGAGAGTACGAGCGAAGAAACAGGGCAAAAGCCCCGTGGGTGCGCCATAAGGGGCGCCAGCTCACTCGGGGGGATCGATGGGTGACATGAAGGACCGGGCCCAGCAGAAGGGCCGCCAGGCCATGGGCAAGGCCAAGGAGAGCGCCGGCCGTGCGACCGGCGACCGCGGCATGGCGAACGAGGGCCGCGGCCAGCAGGCCAAGGGCCAGGCCCAGGAGGCCATGGGCCAGGCCAAGGACAAGCTCAGCGAGGCCGGCGACAAGGTCAAGGGCATGTTCAAGAAGAGCTGAGCCCATCCGTTCCGGGGGCGTCCTCATCCGAGGGCGCCCCTTCGCCATGCCCGCCCCGGCCCGGCTCCGCCCGCCCGCGCCCGTTTCCGCCCGCGCCCGCACCCGCCCGTGACGCGCCCGCCCCTGGCCGTACGGCGGAGCCCGGCGCCGGCCGTACGGCACGCGGGCGGGAGGCGTGGCGGCGGGTGCCTGTCGGAGCGCGGGGCGCGGTGTCACGATGGGGATGAATCGGCGGAGGTGGCGATGGCCTGGAACCTGATCCTGTCCGGCGGGGTGGCGCACGACTTCGCGGCGTCCTCCGGGGTGCTCGCCGAGGTGCTGGCCGAGGTGGGGATCGAGTCCGAGGTGACCGAGGACATCGCGGGGGCGCTGGCCGAGCCGCCGGAGGTCCAGCTCATCACCGTGAACGCGATGCGCTGGCGGATGGACGGGCCGCACTTCCGGGAGCGGCGCGAGCGCTGGCGGTTCGAGCTGCCGACGGCCGCGCGCAACGCCGTGCTCGACCACCTCGACCGGGGCGGCGGGCTGCTCGCCATGCACGCCGCGCCGATCTGCTTCGACGACTGGATCGGCTGGTCCCGCGTCATCGGCGCGCGCTGGAACTGGGAGAAGTCGCACCACGAGCCGCTGGGCTGGGCGAGCGTGCGCGTCCACCGGGGCCGGCACCCGATCGTGGACGGCCTGCGCGACTTCGACGTGGCGGACGAGATCTACACCGACCTCGACCTGGAGCCCGGTCTCACCCCGCTGGTCTCCTGCGACGGCCGGCCCCTCGTCTGGGCCCGCCACGTGCGCCGGGGCCGCGTGGTCTACGACGCCCTCGGCCACGACACGCGCTCCTTCGACAGCCCGGAGCACCGCGCCCTGGTCCAGCGCGCCGCCCTGTGGACCCTCCGCCGCCTCCCCGCCCGCTGACCTCGCCCGACGAGAGGGAACCGAGCAAGCGCTTGCCTAGGAGGCGGGTCCGGCGTTAGCGTGACGATCGGGCGCCCCGGAGGAATCCGTACAGGAAAGGCAGGCGCGATGACCCGCATCATTTCGGCCGACTGCCACATCAACGAGCCGCCGCACGTGTTCGACCGGGTGCCCGCGCACCTGCGCGACCGGGCGCCGAAGATGATGCGCGGGGCGGACGGCGGCGACGGGTGGAGCTTCGACGGGGGACCGCCGAAGCGCACGTTCGGCGTCGAGGCCATGGCCGGCCGGTCCAAGGAGGACTTCAAGGAGTCCGGGCTGCGCTTCGACGAGATCATGCCCGGGAACTACGACGGCGCCGCCCACGTGTCCGACATGGACAAGGACGGCGTGGACGTCAGCGTCGTCTACCCGGCCAACGCGATCTTCACCTACGTCCACCCGGACCGCGAGCTGGCCGTGGCCTGCATGCGGTCGTACAACGACTGGATCCTCGGCGAGTTCCAGGCGGCGAACCCGGCCCGGCTCGTCGGGCTGCCGCTGCTGCCGGTGGACGACGGGATGGACACCACGCTCGCCGAGTTCGACCGGTGCCTGGAGCTGGGGGCCAAGGGGATGTTCATCCCGGGCCTGCCGGTCCGGCCCTACAACGACGCGTACTACGACCCGCTGTGGCAGCGCTGCGACGAGACCGGCGTGCCCGTCACGTTCCACCGCACGTTCGGCGGCAAGCCCCAGGGCCAGCAGTACGACGAGATGATGTCCGGCAAGATCAACCTGGCCGGCACGGTGTTCCGGTTCTTCGCCGGGGTGCAGCCGCTGACGTACATGATCTACGGCGGCGTCTTCGAGCGGTTCCCCGGGCTGAAGATGGTCGTCGGCGAGGTGAACCACGGCTGGGTGCCGTTCTGGATGCAGACGATGGACGAGACCTACGAGTGCGAGAAGGCGTGGGCCGACCTGCCCATCTCGCGCCGGCCCAGTGAGTACTGCGGCACCAACGTCTTCGTCACCAGCCTCGACGACTACGTCGGCTACGACCTGATCAGGAACGGCTGGCCGCAGGTCGCCGACATGGTCATGTACTCCACCGACTACCCGCACAGCCTCTGCCTGTGGCCGAACACCCGGGACTACGTGGAGAAGCTGCTGCACGACCTGCCCGAGGACTCCCGCGAGAAGATCCTCTCCGGCAACGCCGCCCGCGTCTACAACGTGTAGCGGCCCCGCAGACGTCGCCCGTCAGAGGCGGATCGCGCCCCGCCCCTGACGGGCGGCTCCTTCCCCGGAACCGGTTTCGCCGTCCTCCCCCCGGGAGACCGGCCCAGGAGCCCCCTTCCCGAGGAGTCCCGTTTGCAGGCCCTCTCCGGCCGCGCCGCCGTCACCGGCGTCGGCATGACCGCCCTGACGCGGGCCTCCGGCCGCACCGAACTCGACCTGGCCACCGAGGCCTGCCGGGCCGCGCTCGCCGACGCCGGCGTGGCCGCCCCCGACGCCGTCCTCAGCTACCACCTGGGCGACTCCGTCCCCGCCACACAGGTCGCCCGCGCCCTGCGCCTGGAGCGCCTGGGCTGGCACAACGACATCACCGGCGGCGGCACCCAGGCGGCCAGCATCCTCGGCGACGCCGCCATGCTCATCGCCGCCGGCGTCGCCCGCACCGTCCTGGTCTACCGCGCGCTGAACGGCCGCTCCGGCACCCGCATGAACCGGGCCTCCACCGGGCCGCAGGAGCGCTTCACCATCCCGTACGGCATGGCCGGCCCGATCCCGCTGTTCGCCCTCGCGGCCCAGCGCTACCTGCACGACACCGGCCTCACCGAGGACCACCTCCACGCCGTGGTCGCCGCCTCCCGCGACCGCGCGGCGGCCAACCCCCGCGCCCTGCGCCGCGCGCCCCTGCCGCGCGAGGAGTACCGCGCCGCGCCGTACGTCAGCACCCCGCTGCGCAACGTGGACTGCTGCCAGGAGACCGACGGGGCGTGCGCCCTGGTGGTCCAGGACGCGCGGCTCGCTCCCGCGGCGCCCCGGATCCACACGGTGGTGCGCGGCGGCGGCCCCGGCTGCTCGGCGATGGACCGCGCGGCGGACGTCACCGCGATCTTCTCCGCCCACCTGGACCTGTGGGGCGAGTCCGGCCTGGGCCCGGAGGACGTGGACGTGGCGCTCCTCTACGACGCCTACACCTGGCTGGTCCCGCGCCAGCTCTCGGACTTCGGCCTGGTGAAGCGGGAGGATCTGGGGGACTCCCTGCTGAACCGGTCGCACGTCCCGGTCAACCCCCACGGCGGTCTCCTGTCCGAGGGCTACGTCCACGGCCTCAACAACACCGCCGAGGCCGTACGGCAGTTGCGGGGCGACGGCGTCAACCAGGTGCCCGGCGCCCGGGTGGCCCTGGTCACCGGCTTCGGCGGCAGCTACGGCAGCGCCGCCCTGCTCGTCCGCCCCTGACGGCCGGGCGATATTTCCGGTGACATTCCCGTGGCGTCCGCCTCCCGGTCGCCCATTGATCAAGGTCCGTCCCTACCGTTCGTCCGGCAATCACTCCCTCAGGGAAGGACGGGCGGATGCGGGGACTGCGGAAGGCCGCGGCGGTGCTCGTCGCCGCGGTGGCGCTGGGACCTGGCGCGGCGGTGGCGGAGGCGGCGCCCTCCGGGCGGGCGGAACGCGAGCCCGTCGTGATCGGGCACCGCGGCGCGAGCGGGCACCGGCCCGAGCACACGATCGCGGCCTACACGGCGGCGATCGACATGGGCGCCGACTACATCGAGCCGGACCTGGTGTCCACCAAGGACCGCGTGCTCGTCGCCCGGCACGAGAACGAGATCTCCGGCACGACCGACGTCGAGAAGAGGCCGGAGTTCGCCGGGCGCAGGACCACCAAGACCATCGACGGCGTGCCGGTGACCGGCTGGTTCACCGAGGACTTCACGCTCGCCGAGCTGCGCACGCTGCGCGCCGAGGAGCGGGTGCCCGAGCTGCGGCCGGACAACGCCGCCTACGACGGGCTCTACCAGATCCCGACGTTCGACGAGGTGCTGGAGCTGGCCCGCCGCCGGGGCGTGGGCGTCTACCCCGAGACCAAGCACCCGACCTACTTCGACCGGGCGGGGCTGTCGCTGGAGGAGCCGCTGCTCGCCTCGCTGCGCCGGTTCGGCCTGACCTCGCCCAGGTCCCCGGTGATCATCCAGTCCTTCGAGACCGCCAACCTGCGCGAACTCCGCTCCAGGACGCGGGTACGGCTCGCGCAGCTCCTCTCGGCGAGCGGCGCGCCGTACGACCTGGTGGCGGCGGGAGACCCGCGCACGTACGCCGATCTGGCCAAGCCCGAGGGCCTGGCGTGGATCGCCGGGTACGCCGACGGGGTGGGCGTGAACACCGCCCTGGTGATCCCGGCCGGGCCCGACGGGCGGCTGGGCGAGCCCACCTCGCTGGTCCGCGACGCGCACCGGCGCGGCCTGTCCGTGCACGTCTGGACCGTGCGCAACGAGAACTCCCAGCTCCCCCTCGACCACCGGCAGGGGAACCCCGCCTCGCCCGCCTACGGCCGCGCGACCGGCGACGTGATGGGCTGGCTGAAGCGGCTCTTCGAGCAGCGGGTGGACGGCGTGTTCGCCGACGACCCCGGCATGGCGCGAGCCGTACGGGAGCGGCTGTTCAACTGACGCCGGCCCCGCCGGCGGCGCGGTCGTGGCCGGGATCCGGATCGGGTTCCCGGTCACGGGCGCGCCGCGGCGCGTCGTCGGTCCGGGCGAACCAGGCGTCCAGGCAGGGCCAGGTGGTGTGCCGCGCGGCCCGGCCGGTCAGGACGCCGAGGTGCCCGCCGGGGGCCACCGACGTTTCCGGCCGCCTCCCGGAACCGCGCGGCGGACGGGACCAGGTCAATGATCCTCATCAGCCGAGTCTAACTGTTTCCCGCGCAACTACCCGAGGTTCTTGAGGGCCTCGCGGCGGGAGAGCGGGGAGAGGCGGTCCCGGTTCTCCGCGACGTAGCGCCGCACCTCGTCCGGGTCGGTCTTGGCGTACTCCCGCAGCGCCCACCCGATCGCCTTGCGCGCGAAGAAGTCCGGATCGCCGATCGACCCCTCCAGGCAGGTGTACAGGAGGCCGAGGTCGGTGTCCCCCTTGAACTTGTTCTGCGCGAGGATGGCCGTGCGGCGGCGCCACAGGTCCGGGTCGCGCGACCAGCGCAGAAGCAGGGGGCGCAGGTCGTCCGGGTAGGCCCGGAGCAGGGGCCCGACACGCTGGACGGCTATCTCGTCCACCAGGTCCCACCAGGCGCCCGTGACGATCATCTCGTCGTACATCGGCAGCGTCTCGGGGGTCTGGAAACGCCGGTAGAGGCGGTGCCCGGTGAGGTCGATCGCGGCGTACAACTCCTCGCGGCGCGTCGCGCCCCGCCACAGCGCGAGCGCCGTGTCGCGCCACTCGGCGAAGCCGTCCAGGGGGTGCGCCGCGAACACCTCCGCGCACACCGCGCGGGCCGGCGCCCGCGAGACGCCGTACATCGGCATGGACGACCGGAGGTAGGCCGTCATGCCGGCCGCCTTCGCCGGGTCGGCCGCCGCCTCCAGCGCCCGCCGCACCTCCGCGATCAGCTCGCCCGCGGCCCCGCCGCTCCCGGGGGTCGTCGTGGGCGGGGTCACGCCTTGTGTGTGGTGCGCTCGCCCTTGGCGAGACCGTCGAAGAGCATGGTGATGTAGTGCTCGGCGAGGCCGTCGGTGTTGAGCCGGCCGCCCGGGCGGAACCAGCGCACGGCGACCCAGATCGTGTCGCGGATCATCCGGTAGGTCAGCTTGGGGTCCACGTCCTCGCGGAACAGCCCGTCGGCCTGGCCGCGCTTGATCTGGCCCACCCACATCTGCTCGACCTCGTCCTCGGCCTTGACGAGGTAGTCGAACCGGGGCCACTGGCGCAGGTAGTTCCAGTCGTTCTGCATGACCGTGATCGCCGCCCGGTGCGGCTCCAGCGTGCCGAAGCCGATGCGGATCATCTCCGACAGGACCGTGCGCGCGTCGGCGTCGCTCTCCAGGGCCGCGCGGTAGCGGGCGATCAGGTCTTCGAGGAACTGCGAGAGCACCTCGTCGACGATCGTCTCCTTGGAGTCGAAGTGGTGGTAGAGGCTGCCGGAGAGGATGCCCGCCTCCTGGGCGATCTCCCGCACGGTCGTAGCCTGGAACCCCTTCCGCGCGAAGATCTCGGCGGCGAGCTTCACGAGGTGGTCGCGGCGCTCGGAGGCGAGGCCGGACGATGACCGGCCCTTGCCCTTGGCGTCGCCCTGGGCCTGGCGCCGCGGCGAGGTCGTCGCCGTGGTTTCAGCGGTGTTCTTTCGCGCGTTCACACCATCCATTATGAGCCTCCGGGCAATCGCTTGTTCACGGTACGCCTCCCGCGAGTCACCTGCTCACGGCGCTGCCGCCTCAACCCTCTCTACCAAGCGCTTGCTACCGTGGCAATCGCTCTCGCCCCGGAGGCCCTCCAGATTCACCGATATTTCCGATGACTCCCCACCGATTAGTGTCATGTGTGACAATCGGCGGACGCTGAGGACGGTCATCCATCAGGGGGATCCGATGCCGAATTCCCTCACGCGCGGCGTGAACCCCTTCACCCTGGGTGTGGCGTCCGGCGACCCCACGCCGGACGGCGTGGTGATCTGGACCCGCCTCGCCCCCGACCCGCTCTGCGCCGACCCCGCCCGCCCCGGGGGCCTGGACGCCAAGCCCATCGAGGTGCACTGGCAGGTGGCCGCCGACGAGCGGTTCGCCAAGGTCGTACGGCACGGCAGGACGACGGCCGTGCAGGCGTACGCCCACAGCGTCCACGTCGAGGTCACCGGCCTGGAACCCGGCCGCGAGCACTTCTACCGCTTCAAGGCCGGCTCCGCCATCAGCCCCGTCGGGCGCACCCGCACCGCGCCCGCCCCCGCCGCCGCCGTGCCCGTGCGCTTCGCGTACGCCGCCTGCCAGATGTACGAGCACGGCTACTTCACGGCGTACCGGCACATGGCCGAGGAGCGCCCCGACCTGATCCTCTTCCTCGGCGACTACATCTACGAGTACGGCCCGCACAAGTACCTCCCGCCCGGCGGCAGCCCCCGCAAGCACGACGGCCCGGAGATCAAGACGCGGCACGCCTACCGCAACCGCCACGCCCTCTACCGCCTCGACCGCGACCTGCAGGCCGCCCACGCCGCCGCTCCCTGGCTGGTCACCTGGGACGACCACGACGTGCGCAACAACTACGCCGGGCCGTACCCCCCGGGGGAGCTCCCGGCCGACCCGGAGCGGCGGAAGAAGGCCCTGCGCGACTTCGCCGCCCGCCGCGCCGCCGCCTACCAGGCGTTCTACGAGCACATGCCGCTGCGCGCCGCGTCGATCCCGCGCAAGGACGCCATGCGGCTGTACCGGCACGTGCCGTACGGCGCGCTCGCCGAGTTCGACGTGCTAGACACCCGGCAGCACCGCAGCCGCCAGGCCGCCGGGGGCGCGATCGCGCCGCCCAACCCCGAGCAGGCCGATCCCAAGCGCACGATGCTCGGGGCCGAGCAGGAACGCTGGCTCGCCGAACGCCTCTCCACCTCGCCGGCCCGGTGGCGCTTCCTGGCCCAGGCGGTCTTCTTCGCCCGCCGCGCGATCCGGGGCGCCGCCGTGCCCCGCTTCTCCATGGACGCCTGGGACGGCTACCCGCCCGCCCGCGACCGGCTGATGGAGGCGATCCGGCGGGCCCAGGACCCCGCGGGCGTCGTGTTCCTCACCGGCGACGTGCACGCCGCCTGGGCCGCCGAGGTGCGCTCCGACCTCGCCGACGCCGCCTCCGCGCCGCTGGCCACCGAGTTCGTCTGCACCTCGATCACCAGCGAGGGCGACGGATCCGACACGCGCCCCGACACCAAGGGCGCGCTCGCCGACAACCCGCACATCAGGTTCTTCAACAACTACCGCGGCTACACCTCCTGCCTGGCCGCCGCCGACGCCCTGCGCGTGGACTACCGCGTCGTGCCGTACGTCAGCAAGCCCGGCGCCCCGGTCCACACCCGCGCGGCGTTCCTCGTCGAGGCCGGGAACCCGGTGATCCACAAGATCCTGGACCGGCCCCTCCCGCTCCCGCTGGCCGGCCTCGCCGGCGAGGCGTTCCCCTCCGAGGACTCCCGCGTGGCCGCCCAGGAGGTCTGACCGGGGGTCCCGGGCCCCGCGCTCCGTGATTTCCTCCCGCCGCTCCTCGCCCGTCACCTCGACGACAGGCGGTGGCCGGGCGCGACGCTCAGCATCCGGAGCAGAGCGTCCCCCGAGCCGAGGAGCGTCCCCATGCCTCGCCCTCTCGCCGTCGTCCTCGCCGTCGTGATCTCCCTGACCCCCGTGCCCGCCTCCGGAGAAGGCCCCGGCGGCGACCCCGGTGACGGCCCCGGCCGCCGGGCCGAGCCCGCCGTGGCCGCGCGCGTGGCCGGCGGGCGACTGGCGGACGCCCCGCCGATGCGGGTGATGAGCTTCAACATCCGGTTCGCCGAGGACGCCCCCGCCTGGCGGGCCTGGTCGCGGCGGCGCCCCCTGGTCGTGGAGGCCGTGCGGCGCGGCGCGCCCGACCTGGCCGGCCTGCAGGAGGTGCTGTGGCGGCAGGTCCGCGATCTGGAGCGGGCGCTGCCGGAGTACGGCTGGGTCGGCCAGGGCCGGGCCGGGGGCCGCAAGGAGGAGTTCAACCCGATCTTCTACCGGCGGGACAGGTTCGTGCTGCGCGACTCCGGTCACTACTGGCTCTCGCCCACCCCGGAACGGACCGGGTCCAAGGGCTGGGGCAACTTCTACGTCCGGATGGTGACCTGGGCCAGGTTCGAGGACCGGCGCACCGGGCGGCCCTTCCACGCGGTCAACACGCACTTCGACCACCAGTCCGCCCGCGCCAGGGAGCGGTCGGCGGCCCTGGTCGCGCGCCGGGTCGCGGACCTGCCGTTCGGGCTGCCCGTCGTGGTCACCGGCGACTTCAACGCGCCCGCGGGGGCCTCCCGGCCGTACGACATCCTGACCGGGGGCGGCCTGGCCGACACCTGGGAGACCGCCGAGCGCCGCGGCACGCCGTACAACACCTACGGGGACTGGAAGGGCCCGGTCAGGGGCGGCGAGCGCATCGACTGGATCCTCACCGGCGGGGACGCCGCGACCCGGTGGGCCGAGATCAGCACCTTCCACCGGGCCCGCCGGTACCCCAGCGACCACTACCCGGTCCTGGCCGACGTGGTGCTCGGCGAATCGCGGTAGCCCTCCGCAAGCCGCCCGCAAGTCGTTCCCTGGTCGCGATCTCTACCGTGAGGGCCACGCGTGATCGGACCTCGAGGCGCCGTACGGTCTCGCCGTCGGGAGGGGCGGCCAGGGGTCGCCGTACGGCTCGCGCCCGGCCCCCGTCCCGGGCGCGCGAACCCCCTCACCGGATGATCCGGTGAGGGGGTCATCGCGTCCCGCCCGTCTCGGCATGCCGGTCCGTGACCTCTTCGTGACACTCTGCCGATCGCTGTTTTGGCTGGTCAGGGGCCGCCTTTGGGGGTGTCGTGGCCCGGGGTGGGGGCGGCATCCAAAAACAGTAATCAGACGGCTACACACTGTGAATGTTTTGGGATAGCCTCAAGTCGTGTGGCCGCCAGGCGGAAAAGGCAGTGAATGGCCCTTTCTCGCCGAACGGCCGAAGATGCCCCGAGTTTCGAAGGGAGCCCCCGATGTTCAAGAAGCTCTGTGTCACAGGTGCCGTCGCAGCCGCCGCCGCCGGGGTCGCGCTGATCGGTTCGCCCGCGCAGGCCAACGACGACAGGTCGGACAACTGGACCAGGAACAACGACTCGTTCCAGTCCGGGAACCAGTTCACGGGGGGGTTCCGCCCTGATCTCGACGGGTGCGGCAACGCCGCGTTTCAGAACGGCATCAGCGCTTCGACCTGCAGCGGCGGCAGCGTGATCGCGACCTACGACTTCGACTAGCGACGGACGCCTCCGCTCGCCGGAGACTGAGACGAACCGGGAGCCGGACCCGCGTGGTCCGGCCCCCGGCCTTTTGCGTACGGCTCCCGCAGGGCTCGCGGGAGCCGTACCGGGCCGAAGGCGTACGGCCGCCGCACGGGGCGCGGCGGCCGTACGCGATCAGGGGCCGTGCTCGGCGGCCGCGCGCGATCAGCGGCGGCGCGGGGACGGCCCGCGGACGTCCACGTGGTCGCCCCAGCCGTGGACCGGGGCGAAGCGGTCGCTTCCGGGGTGGCGGGCCCGCCAGTAGCCGTCGGTCCGGGCGCGGAACCGGGCCCTGAACCTGCCCTGGGCATCGGTGCGCAGCACGGCGTAGGTGGTGTAGACGGACGAGCCGAAGCGGCGGAACTGCAGCTCGACCCGGCGGCCCCCGAGCACGTCCAGCCCCGCGCCGGTCGCGTTCAGGGCGTGGAGCCGCCCGGAGGCCGTGATCGTCCGGCCTCGCCGCACCGGCTCCGGGCCCGCGTCGTAGCCGGTGACGAACACCTGCCGCCGGACGGTGAAGGCCGCCTTCGCGGGCCGCGAGATGTGCCCCTGCCGGTCGAACGCCTCCACGACGTACCGCTGCGGGCCGTGCGGGCCGGCCGGCCGCAGGCGGATGTCCGCGTGGTAGCAGCCGCCGCCGTCCGGGGTGAGGGCGGTCATCGCGCCGTTCCCGGTCAGCAGCACCAGGTCCACCGCCGCGTGGCCGCGCACCCTGGCCTCGATCCGCACCCGCGCGCCCTCGGGAGTCAGCGTGACGTGCCGGGGCGCGCGCACCTCGACGATCTCCGGCGCGGGCAGCTCCGGGACGATCGTCAGCGGGCGGCCCGCCGCCGTCACCGTCCCGTTCGCGCCGGACGCCTCGAAGACCACGGTGTACGACGTGGTCCGGCCGACCTCCCGCGCGTCCACCCGCGCCTCGTACGAGCCGCGCCGCGCGTCCCCGCCGACGCGCTCCAGCGTGATGCGCCGCGGCGCGGTCCCGCTTCGCAGGAGCGTCGCGGTCACGCCGGTCACCCCCGCCGGGGCCGCCGCCTCCGCCCGGAGCCGGAAGTCGTCCGGTCCCCTCAGGCTCTCCGGGGACACGCGCACCCGGGAGAGCGCCGGCGCGCCCGGCGCCGGCCTCCCCACGGTGATCGTCTTCGCGGGGGTCCGCCGCCCGCCGGCGGCGTCCACGGCCTCGATGACCACCCGCTGCCGCCGGCCCGCCGTCCGGCGGAGCAGATGCTCCTGCGTGTAGACGCCGTCGCGGGCGTCCCCGAGCACGCGCGCGAGCCGTACCCGGGTCCGGTCCCCGACGCGGGCGAACACCTGGACGTCGCCGTGCGGGGCGCTGCTGCGCACCCGGGCCCGGAACGACACCCTGGCGTCCCCGGCGACCTTCGCCGGCCCCACCGCCACCTCGCTGATCACGGGGAGGGCGGCGGGCTCGACCGGCACCGTGAGGACGGGCCCGGGAATCCCGCCCGGCCCGCCCCCGGGACCGCCACCCGGGGAGGGCCGGGGCGAGGGGGACGGCGAGACGGCCGGAGCCGGGGTGGGGGACGGCGACGGCTTCGGGGAGGAGGTGGCGCTCGGCGTGGGGGTCGGCTCCGGGCTCCGCGTGGGCGTCGGGGCCGGGGTCGGCTCGCGCGACCCGGTGGGCTCCGGCTCGGGGGACGGCCCGGGCTCCCGCGACGGCTTCGGTTCCGGCTCCGGCTGAGGCTCCGGTGAGGGCTTGGGATCCCGCGACGGGCCCGGCTGCTCCCCGGGACCCGGCTGGGCGCTCGGGTTCGCGCTCAGGCCCGTGATCGGCTCGCCGCCCCCGTCCGCCGGCCCGGGCTCCGCCGCCGGGGCCGCGGTCCCGCCTCCCCGCGAAGGGGCCGGCTCGGCGGCGGGGGAGACCCCCGGCCCGGAGCGTGCCGCGACGGCGGCGGCCCCGTCCGCCCCGAGGGCCGGCGGCCCGAGTCCAGCGGTGACCACGGTGGCGCTCAGCGCCGCAGCGCCGAGAACACGCCTCTTCAACGGAATACTCCCAGGGGGACGAACCACTCACGATGATGTGCATGAGGCGAACTTTGTCCCCTTATTGCACTCGGATGACCTTAAACCACCCGACTGGGCGATCTTTCCCGCCCCATGTTCCTGTCGCGAGGCTCATCCGGATCGCCGGCCGAGCGCCCCGGGAAACTCCGAGCCCCCGGGAAACCACGAAGGGCCGGACCCCTGAGGGTCCGGCCCTTCGTCGCGACGCTCTTCCGGCGGCCGTCCCGGAGGACCTCGCCACCGCCGGCGCATCCGCCCTCGGCGGGCTACCTCACGTCCACGTGGTCGGCCCGCGTGCCCATCTGGGCGTACTTGGCGGTGCCGGCGAAGACCGCCTTCCAGTGGGCGTCGTACGCCGCGGTGAAGCCCTTGGCGAAGCGGCCCCGCGCGTCCGTGGTCACCGTCGCGACCTTCGTGTACGTCGTGGACCCCGCCTTCTTGACCAGGATGTCCACCTTGTGCCCGGCGAGGCCGGGGGAGGCGGTCCCCGCGGCGTTCAGGCCGTACAGCGTGCCCGAGACGGTGATCGCGCCGCCCTTGCGCACCGGCTCGGGGCCCGCGTCGAACCCGCCGAAGAACACCGCGCGCTTGACGTAGAACGAGACGGCCCGGGTGTCCTCGGCCTTGCCGGAGGCGTTCAGCGCCTCCACCTTGAAGGTCTGCCGGCCCGCGTCCATGGTCGGCCGCAGCCCGATCTCGATCCGGTACCTGTCGCCGCCGAAGTGGCTGAACGGCGCGGACGCCCGCCCCTGGGTGAGCAGGACCCGGCGCGGCCCGTTCTTGACCGTGGCCTCGATGCGGACGGTCGCGCCGCCCTTGCCCAGGCTGACGTACCCGGGCCCGGAGACCGAGGTGATGTCGTACCTCGGCGTGGGCACGACGGTGAACGGCGTCCCGGCCTCGGCCGCGACCCTGCCCGCCGAGTCCGTGGCCTCGAACACCAGCCTGTAGCCGGTCTTGCCGGACACCGTGCCGAAGTGCGCCTTCGCCTCGTACAGTCCGTTCCAGGCGTGCCCGCTCACGCGCGACAGGGTGACGTGCCGCGGCGGCGCGGCCTCGCTGATCAGGGTGGCCGCGACCTTCGTCACGCCCCGCCCGCCCATGCCCTTGACCCGCGCCCGCAGCGTGGCCGAACCCGGCGCCCGCAGGATCTGCGGCGCGGCTCCCGCGCCCTCGATCTCCGGCGCGCCGGGGACGCCGGGCACCGACGTGATCGTGGGGCCCGGCCGGGAGACGGAGCCCTTGGCGGTCCGCGCCGTGACGGTAACCGGGAACTCCCGCGTCCCCGAGCCCGCGCCGACGCCCCACTCCTGGACGTACACGCCGTCGCGCGCGTTTCCGGACACCCGGACCAGCGGCACCCTCCACGGGTCCACGCTGGCGGACACCGAGGTGACCGGCTCGGCGCTCCGGACGCGCACCTTGATCGTGACCTTGGCGAAGCCCTCGACCCGGACCGGGCCGACCTCGACGTCGCCGATGCTCGGCGCCGACGGGTCCGTGGAGGGCGACGCGCTCACGAGCGGCTCGGGCGACAGCGTGACGTCGGGGATCCTGGGCTCCGCGGTCTCCGGCCCGGGCTCCTGCGAGGGCGGCCCTGACGGCTCCTCCGAAGGCGTCCCCGGCGGATCCTCCGAAGGCTTGCCGGAGGGCTCCTCCGAGGGCTTGTCCGAGGGCTTGTCGGAGGGTTTGTCCGAGGGGCCGGAGGGGCCGGGTTCCTGGTCCCGCGGGGGCGCGGGGCTCGGGCCGGTCTCCGGCTCCGGGTTCCGCTCCCCGGCGCCGGGGAGCGGGGCGGAGGGATCGGCCGCGGCGGGCGATCCGATCGCGGCGGGCGAGTGCGCCTGGGCGAAGGCCGCGGGGGCGAGCCCCAGGGCGACGCCGGCGCCCAGCGCGACCACGGCGAGAGCACGCCTGTTCACGGGAATCTCCTGAGTCTCACGGTCATGTCCCGTGCACTTTATGATCTTTGTCTGGTTTTTGCACGCTCCTCACCGGCGCTCGGGAACGTGCGAAGGCGATCCCATATCGTCCTGGTTTCGCCATGCCCGTACCATTGCGTCACTGTTCACGCCCCCGGAGGCCCTCCATGCGCGTCGCTTACGTCACCTTCGAAGACCGCGAGGTCGACACCGAGATCCCCGTCGTGCTCGGGGCGTGGGCGGCGGAGGGGCTGGACGGCGAGGCGCTGCGCTGGGACGACGCCGAGGCCGACTGGTCCGCCTTCGACGCCGCGGTCATCCGGTCCACCTGGGACTACGTGCCGCGCCGCGCCGAGTTCACCGCGTGGGCCCGCCGTACGTCGCAGGTGACCCGCCTCTTCAACCCGGCCGGCGTGATCGAGCGCAACACGGACAAGACCTATCTGCGCGACCTGGCCGCCGCCGGGATCCCGATCGTCCCGACGGAGTGGTTCGGCCCCGGCGACGAGCCGGTCCTCGCGAACGACTGGGCCGAGACCGTGGTCAAGCCCAACGTGTCCGTGGGCGCGCAGGACACCAGCCGCCACGACTCGCGCGAGGGGGCGACCGCCGCGATCCGCGCGATCCAGGAGTCCGGCCGGACCGCGATGGTCCAGCCCTACCTGGACATGGTCGAGGCCGAGGGCGAGACGTCCCTGCTGTTCTTCGGCGGCCGGTACAGCCACGCCGTACGGCGTCCCGCCATGCTGGCCAGGGACGGCTCCGGGGCCCTGGCCACCGGCGACCCCCGCGAGGCCGCCGCCGACCAGCTCGAACTGGCGCGCGCCGTGCTGGCCGAGATCGGCGAGCCCCTGCTGTACGCCCGCGTGGACCTCGTGCGCTCGGCCTCCGGCGACCCCCTGCTGATCGAACTGGAGCTCACCGAGCCCCACCTCTTCCTCGCGGCCCACGAGAAGGCCCCCGCCCGCTTCGCGGGAGCCCTCCGCGACCTCCTCGCCTGACCGCCGCCCGCGCCTCGGCCCGCGCCTGCGCCCGCGCACGCCGTACGGCCCGCGCCCGCCGGAGAGGCCGGCGCGAGCCGTACGGCGGGACGCGGCGCGGACCGGGGCGGACGGGCCGGACGGGCCGTCCGCGGTCAGCCGTGGGTGGACAGGCCGCCGTCCACCGGGATGACCGCGCCGGTGAGGTAGGAGCCGGCGCGGGAGGCCAGGTAGATCGCGGTGCCGGCCATGTCCTCGGGGCGGCCGATGCGGCCCATCGGGACGAAGTCGGCGACGGCCTGGCGGAGTTCGTCGGTGGCGAGGGCGAAGGCCATCATCTTGCTCTCGAACGGGCCGGGGGCGATCGCGTTGACCGTGATGTGCTCCTTGACCAGGCGGTGCGCGAGCTGGCGGGTGAGCATGTGGACCGCCGCCTTGGAGGCCGCGTAGGGGTAGTTCTCGGTCTCGGGCACGCGAATGCCGTCCACGGACCCGATGTTGATCACGCGGGCGGGGTCGTCGGGGGCCGCCGCCTTGCGCAGCAGCGGCAGTATCGCGACCGTCAGGTAGTAGACGCCCTTGACGTTGACGTTCCAGATCTTGTCGAAGCCGTTCTCCGGGAAGTCCTCCAGCGGCGCGCCCCAGGCGGCCCCGGCGTTGTTGACCAGCACGTCCAGCTTCGGCTCGCGGCCGGCGATCTCGCCGGCGAACCGGTCCGCGCCCTCGCGGGTGGACAGGTCGGCCGGGATCGCGGTCACGCCGATGGAGGCGGCCGCCCGCTCCAGCTCGTCGGTCTTGCGGGAGCAGATGTAGACCCGCGCCCCCGCCTCCGCGAAGCCGGTCGCGATCATGAGCCCGATGCCGCGCGAGCCGCCCGTGACGACGACGCTCTTACCCTCTACCGAGAACAGGTTCATGCAACCGCATTATGGGTGCCGATCCGAGACCGACACCACCTCTCCGGTCATATAGGACGAGTAGTCGCTCGCCAGGAAGACGATCACGTTGGCGACCTCCCACGGCTCGGCCGCGCGCCCGAACGCCTCGCGCGACTCCAGCTCCGCCAGCGTCTCCTCGCTCGCCACCCGGGACAGGAACGGGTGCATCGCCAGGCTCGGCGCGACCGCGTTCACGCGCACGCCCGAGGGGGCGGCCTCCAGCGCGGCGCACCGGGTCAGCGCCATCACCCCGGCGTTGGCCGCCGCGTAGTGCGCCTGCCCGGCCCCGGCCCGCCAGCCGGCCGCGCCCGCGGTGTTCACGATCACGCCCTTGCGGCGCGGCAGCATGTGCCGCAGCGCCGCGCGCGTGCACCGCATCGTCCCGGTCAGCGTCACGTCCAGCACCGCGTGCCACTGCGCGTCGGTCATCTCCGCCAGCGTGGCCGTACCGCCGAGGCCGGCGTTGTTGACCACGACGTCCACCCGCCCGTGGGCCCGCGCCGCACGGTCGAACAGGTCCTGGACCTGCGCCTCCTCGGTCACGTCGCACGGCACGGCCAGCGGCTTGACCCCGGTCAGCTCGGCGAGCGACTCGGCGGCCTCGGCCAGGCGGCGTTCGTGCCGGTCGCTGACCACGACCGTCGCGCCCTCCTCGGCGCAGCGGCGGGCGGTCGCGTAGCCGATGCCCGCCCCGGCGGCCGCGGTCACCACCGTGACGCGCCCCTCCAGCAGTCCGTGCGATCGGGGATACGCCGGTGTCGTCACCGCGGCTCCTTCGGCAGACCGAGGGTTCTCTCCGCGATGATATTCCGCTGGATCTCGCTCGACCCCGCGTAGATGGTGTCCGCCCGGCTGAACAGGTAGAGCCGCTGCAGGTCGCCCGGCTCCGGATCGGCGACCAGCCCCTCCGCGCCCTGGACGGCCATCGCCAGCTCGCCCAGCCGCCGGTGCCACTCCGACCAGTACAGCTTCGCGATCGAGACCTCCGGCCCGGGCTCGCCCGCGCCGAGCGAGCGCATCGTGCGCAGCGCGTTCAGCCGCATGATCTCCAGCTCGACCCAGGAGCGGACCAGCTCGTCCCGGAGCACCGGGTCCCGCGCGGCCCCCGTGCGCTCGGCGGTCTCGATCACCCGGGCCAGCTCCCGCCGGAACCCGATCTGCTGCCCGAGGGTGGACGCGCCCCGCTCGTACCCCAGCGTCGCCATCGCCACGCGCCAGCCCTGGCCGGGCTCGCCGACGACGTTCGCGGCGGCCGTGCGGGCGCCGTCGAAGAAGACCTCGTTGAACTCGGACGTGCCGGTCATCTGCACGATCGGCCGCACCTCGACGCCGGGCCCGCGCATGGGGACCAGCAGGTAGGACAGGCCGTGGTGCCGCCGCGACCCGGGCTCGGTCCGCGCGAGCACGAAGCACCAGTCCGCCACGTGCGCCAGGCTCGTCCACACCTTCTGCCCGGTGACGACCCACTCGTCCCCGTCCAGGTACGCCCGGGTCTGCACGTTCGCCAGGTCCGACCCCGCGTCCGGCTCGGAGTACCCCTGGCACCACAGCTCCTCGCCGCGCTGGATCGGCGGGAGGAACCGGCGTTTCTGCTCCTCGGTGCCGTGGTCGAGGATCGTGGGCCCGATCAGCCCCTCGCCGATGTGCCCCACCCGCGCGGGTGCGTCCGCCCTGGCGTACTCCTCGTGGAAGATCACCTGTTCGGCCAGGCTCGCCCCCCGCCCGCCGTACGCCACGGGCCAGCCCAGGCAGGTCCAGCCCGCCTTGCCGAGGTGGCGTTCCCAGCGGACGCGCAGGTCGTGGCCCTCGTGCTCGCGGCCGGGGCCGCCGAGGCCGCGCGCGTCCGCGAACTCGCCGGTGAGGTTCTCCTCGAGCCAGGAGCGGACCTCGTCCCGGAACCGCTCCAGGTCCTGGGCGCCGCTCACGCGTGGAAGCGCCCGTACGCGCCGCGGAAGAAGACCAGCGGGCCGTCGCCGTTCCCGTGGGTGTTCAGCTCGTGCACCCGGGCGACGACGATGACATGGTCGCCGGCGACGTACTCCGCCTCGATGGAGCAGTCGATCCAGGCCAGGGCGCCCTCCAGGATCGGGGTGCCGCTGGGGGAGGGGTTCCACGCCAGGTCGCGGAACTTGTCGCCGCCCTTGGCGGCGAGCTGCCGGCAGACCGGGAGCTGCTGCTCGCCCAGGATGTTGATGCAGTGCCGGGCGGCCTCGCGCACCTTCGGCCAGCTACTGCTGGTGTGCGCCACGCAGAACGCGACCAGCGGGGGGTCGAGCGAGACCGAGGTGAAGGAGTTCGCCGCGAGCCCGCAGGGCCCGCCGCTCTCGGGGTCGATCGCGGTGATCGCGACCACGCCGGTGGCGAAGTGCCCGAGAACCGAGCGGAAGTGGTCTCCGTTCACCGATCCGTCCGCCCCCTGTGCGCCGTTGGGAGAGTACGGCTCCGCCGCCGCCGTCCCGGTGGCGGTGTCGTGCACGGCGACGAGGCGGGGGCGTCGTCCGCCTCCGCCCGCCGCGAACATTCGCGCCGCGGCCGAATGGGCTCCCTCGGGCATGACCCGTATCCCTTCTTCTTACCAAGCGCTTGCTTGGACGATATGAGCGTGCCCGCACGGGTGTCAAGCGCGATGGTCATCGCGGCATGGCCCGCGCGTTGACAGCCTCCGGGGCGCTACCTAGCCTCGGATTGTGCCCAAGCGCTTGTTCAAGTATCTCCGGCGGCTCCCGTGAGCGCCCCCGGATTCCGCGACCGGACGGCCGTCGCCGGCGTCGGCTACACGCCGTTCTCCAAGAACTCCGGGGTCAGCACGCTCACGCTCGCGGCGCGGGCCGTGCTCGCCGCCCTGGAGGACGCGGGCCTGGGGCCGGACGACGTGGACGGGCTGGCCACGCACCGCGTGGGGGACTCGGCCGCGCCGTGGCTGGTCGCCTCGGCGCTGGGCATCCGCGAGCCGAGCTGGTACCTCGACCAGTTCGGCGGCGGCAGCGTCTCGCACAGCGTGGTGGGGCAGGCGGCGCTGGCGGTCGCGAGCGGCATCGCCAGGACCGTGGTCTGCTACCGGGCGATCAACGCGCGGTCGGAGTTCCGCATGGGCGGGACCGGGCGGGCGGTGCCGGTCAGCCCCGAGGTGCAGTACCAGGCGCCGTACGGCTTCTTCGCGCCCCCGCAGCAGTACGCCATGTACGCCCGCGCGCACATGCTGAAGTACGGCACGAAGGAGGAGCACTTCGGGCGGCTGGCGGTGACCCAGCGGGCCAACGCGGTCAAGAACCCGCGGGCCCTCATGCGCGACCCGATCACCCTGGACGACTACCTCTCCTCACGGTGGATCGCCGAGCCGTTCCGCCTGCTGGACTGCTGCCTGGAGACCGACGGCGCCTGCGCCCTCGTGGTCACCACCGCCGAACGCGCCCGCGACCTGCGGCAGCCCGCCGTCACGATCTCCGCCGCGGCCTGGGGCGGCGGCGACTCGTTCCTCTCCGGCGGCCGCGCCGACGTGACGGTGACCGCCGCCGCCGAACTGGCCCCCCGCCTGTACGCCATGGCGGGGGTGCGGCCGCGCGACATCGACGTGGCGCAGATCTACGACTGCTTCACCTACTCCGTGATCGTGCAACTGGAGGACTACGGCTTCTGCGGGAAGGGGGAGGGGGGCCCGTTCGTCGCGGACGGGCACACCTCGCTGGACGGCGACCTGCCTGTGAACACCCACGGCGGGTTCCTCTCGGAGGGATACGTGCACGGAATCAACCACATCGCGGAGGCGGTCTCACAGCTCCGGGGCCAGGCGGGCGACCGCCAGGTGCCGGGCGCGGAGGTCGCCCTGTCCACCGCCCAGCCCGGCTACATCCTGCCCGCGACCTCCGCCCTCATCCTGCGGGCCGACCGGTGACCGAGCCGATGCGCCCCGTGCCCGACCGGGACTCCGCCGCCTGGTGGGAGGCCGTGCGCAGGCACGAGCTGACCGTGCAGGTCTGCGACGACTGCGGCACGCCGCGCTTCCCCGCCCGGGCGGTCTGCCACCGCTGCCGCTCCTTCGCCTGGAGCTGGCGTCCCGCCGCCGGCACCGGCCGCGTCGTGAGCTGGGTGGTCACCCACCAGGTCTTCGCGCCGGCGTTCGCGGGCGCCGTGCCGTACACGGTCGTGCTGGTGCGCCTGGACGACGCCGAGGACTGCCTGATGCACGGCGGGTTCACCGGGACCCCTTCCGCCGATCTGCCGGTGCGGGCGCGGTTCGACGACGTGGGGGACGACCTCACGCTGGTGAACTGGGTCCCCGCATGAGGATCGCGGTCCTGGTCAAGCAGGTGCCCAGGTTCGAGGAACTGCGGCTCGGGCCCGACGGGCGGCTGTTGCGCGCGGGCCTGCCGCTGGAGATGAACCCCTACTGCCGCCGCGCCGTGGCCAAGGGCGCCGAGCTGGCGCGCGGGAGCGGCGGCCGGTGCACGGTGTTCACGCTGGGCCCGCCCGAGGCGGAGGAGGTGCTGCGCGAGGCCGTCGCCTGGGGCGCGGACGCGGGCGTGCTGATCACCGACCCCGCGTTCGCCGGCTCCGACACCCTGGCCACCGCCCGCGCGCTCGCCGCCGCGCTGCGCCGCGCCGGCCCGTTCGACCTGGTGATCGCCGGGCTGAACTCCGTGGACGCCGACACCGGGCAGGTCGGGCCCCAGCTCGCCGAGCTGCTGGGCCTGCCGTTCCTGTCCGGCGTGCGCGAGCTGGCCGTGGACGGCGTACGGCTGAGCGCCCGCTGCGAGCGCGACGACGGATACCTTCACGCCCGCGTGGCCCTCCCGGCGGTGATCAGCGCGGCCGAACGCCTCTGCGACCCGTGCAAGGTCCCGCCCGAGCGCCGCGCGGTGGCCGGGGACCGGATCACCCGGCTGAGCGCGGCCGACCTCGGGCCCGGCCCGTGGGGGCAGGCGGGCAGCCCGACGCGCGTGGGCGAGATCCGGCTGCTCGACGTGCCCCGCCGCCGCCTGCGCCTGACCGGCCCCGTCCGCGACCAGGTCCGCACGGCCGTCGCCCTGCTCACCGAGAGCGGCGCGCTCAACGGCCGCCGCCCCGCCGTACCGGCCGTGGCGCTGGACACGGGCGGCGATCTCGGGCTCGGGCTCCCGCCCGCGGGGAGCGCGGAGGCCGGTGGCGCGGAGGAGGCGGCCGGCGCGGAGCCGGTCGTGGCGGTGGTGGCCGAGCCGGGGCGGGAACGGCTGACGCGGGAACTGCTCGGGGGCGCGGCGGCGCTCGGCCGGGCGGTGCTGATCACCGCGGAGGAGACGGACGCCGAGGCGGCCTGGGCCTGGGGCGCGGGCGAGGTGGTGGAGCTGCGGCCCGCGCCGACCCCGGAGGACGTCGTGGACGGCGTGACCGCGTGGGCCCGGCAGGCCGCGCCGTGGGCGGTCCTCGTGCCGGCCACCTCCTGGGGGCGCGAGGTGGCGGCGCGCGCCGCCGTACGGCTCGGCGCGGGGCTGACCGGGGACGCGATCGAGCTGGACCGGCGCGACGGGCGGCTGGTCTGCTGGAAGCCGGCGTTCGGGGGCGGCCTGGTGGCGGCCGTGACCGCGGACTCGCCGGTGCAGATGGCCACCGTGCGGCCCGGCGTGCTGCGGCCCGCCGGACCCCGCGCGGGAGGGCGGGCGGAGCGCCGTGTCCACCGGGTGAAGGCCCGGCCCCGGGTGACCGTGGAGCGGCGGATCTGCGAGGACGACCCGGGCAGGCTGGCGATGGCGCGGGCGGTCGTGGGCGTCGGGCAGGGCGTGGACCCGGCGCGGTACGGCGAGCTGACCCCGCTGCTGGACCTGCTCGGCGCGGAGCTGGCGGGCACGCGCAAGGTCACGGACAAGGGGTGGCTGCCCAGGTCCCGGCAGATCGGCATCACCGGCCGGGCGGTGTCGCCGGACCTGTACCTGGTGCTGGGCTCCTCGGGGCGGTTCAACCACGTGGCGGGGATCCGGGGCGCCCGGTTCGTGATCGCGGTGAACGCCGACCCGGCCGCCGAGGTCTTCGACGTGGCGGACGTGGGCGTGGTGGGGGACTGGGCGGAGGCCGTCCGCCACCTGGTGGAGGAACTGCGCTCCCGGGGATGAGGGCGGGCCCGGCGGACGGCCGCCCGGTCACGCGCGGCCGGGGACGCTCTGGTGGCACGGGCAGGTCACGGCGTCCTTCGCGGCCGGTTCCGCGCCGGCCCGGTGGTCCCCGGCCCGGGGTTCGAGGCGGGTGAAGACCGCGAGCGCCGCCACCGCCAGCACGAGCCCGCCCACCCGCAGGGCCAGCGGCTGCGCCTCGTCCGGCCAGCGCTCGCCGTACACCAGCGGCCCCACGGTGACCAGGTAACTGTGCGCGGCGACGTTCTTGATCGGCACGACGACCGAGATACGGCAGCGCTGGAGGGCGATCTGCAGGCCGCCCAGCGCGATCGCCGCGACCACGACCATGACATAGGGGTACGGCGTGGCCAGCGCGGCGACGCCGAGCCCGCCCGAGCCCGCGAGCACCGCCAGGCCCTTGATCCCCAGCTCGGAGACGCCGAACAGCACGCCCACCGCCACGCCGTACGCCAGCCCGGCCAGCGGGCGCGCGTGCCTGCCGCGCTCGCTGAGATCGCCGGTGAGGAAGATCAGGAGGGCGGCGGCGACCGACGGCACCGCCACGGCCAGCAGCAGCGAGGGGTCCCCGGCCGCCCCGGCGCGCTCCCCGCCGGTGCCGGAGAACGCCAGCAGCGTCATGGCCAGGCCGATCAGCGCCAGCGCGGTCAGGTCGCGGCGGGTCAGGCGCTCGCCCAGCACCCACACGGCCAGCGGCACGAGGATGAGGAGGCTGGCGGCCAGGATCGGCTGCGCGACGCCGAGCGGGAGCCGGGTCAGCGCGGCGATCTGGAGCGCGACCCCGCCGAGGAGCACGGCCAGGCCGCCGAGCCAGGCCGGGCTGGTCAGGATCGTCCGGGCGAGATGGACCACGCGGGTGCCGCGCAGCGGCGGCATCCGGTCGGCGGCCAGCTTGAAGACGACGAAGGCGGCGTTGTAGGCGAGGTTCGCCAGCAGTGCGAGCAGCGCGGGCAGGGCCGGCAGCGCGGGCAGGTCGGTCAGCGTGTGCAGGTCGGGCAGGGCGTGGGCGGGCAGGGCGTGGGTCGGCTCCATGGGCGGTCTCCGTCTCGGGTGCGCCCGTCGAATCTCACCGCCGCCGCCCCCGACGTCTACGACGGCGGGTGACAAGCCGGTGACGGAAACGTGCGCGAAGGTGCGGGTTCGACCGGTGATCGGCGCCAGGTCTAGGCTGCGCACCGTGAAGCGCACGCTCGCCACCCCCGCACTCGCCGCCGTCGAAGCCGCCCATCGGGAACAACGGCGGCGCTTCCCTGGCCCTCCCGAGGGCCGGCAGCCCGTCCACACCGTGTACGTCCCGGCGGACCGACTCACCGAGCACACCGTCCGCGACCTGGGCGTCGAGGCGCTGCGCCTGTTCCGGGCCCACGACGCCGCGGCCGCCTGCGACGTCGCCCCCGGGCTGGCGGACGCCGTACGCGCCAAGGTCGAGGCCAAGCTGCGCGCCGAGCCGGTCGAGGACCTGCGCGTGGACTTCGAGGACGGGTACGGCACGCGCCCGGACGCCGAGGAGGACGCCCACGTGCTGTCGGCGGCCGGGGCCGTCGTCCGCATGCGCGAGGCCGGGACCCTCCCCAGGCGCTGGGGCCTGCGGATCAAGTCCTTCGCCGACGGCGCCTGGGATCGCGGCGTGCGCACCCTGGACGGGTTCCTCACCGAGATCGTCGCCCGCGCCGGTCAGCTCCCGCCGGGCTTCGTGGTGACCTTCCCCAAGGTGATGATGCGGGAGTACCTCGACGCGTTCGCCGAGATCCTGGCCGATCTGGAGATGGGCCTCTCCCTGCCCCCGCGCACGCTGCGCTTCGAGATCCAGGTCGAGGCCCCGCAGACCGTGCTCTTCCTCCTCCAGGGCGCGCCGGAGTGCGACGGGCGCGTGGCCGCGGCCCACTTCGGCGTCTTCGACTACACCGCCGCCTGCGGCCTGGCCCCCCACGAGCAGCGCCTGGACCACCCCGCCTGCGACTTCGCCCGCCATGTGATGCAGGTGGCCTTCGCCGGCACCGGGGTGGAGCTGTCCGACGGCTCCAGCAACATCGCCCCCGTGACGGACGCCGACGTCCCGGCCGTCTGGCGCGCCCACGCCGCCCACGTCAGGCACAGCCTCTCCCACGGCTTCTACCAGGGCTGGGACATGCACCCCTCCCACCTGGTCAGCCGCTTCACCACCGCCTACGCCTTCCACCTGGCCGGCTTCGACGCCTACGCCGAACGGGTCCGGGCCTGGCGGGAACGGCAGGCCACGGACACCGGCGTCATGGACGAGCCCGCCACCGTCAAGACCCTGGCCGCCCACCTCCGCCGGGCCGCCGCCGCCCTTCCCGGCTGACGGCGGGCCCGGGGGAGGGCCGCGGGTTCCGGGGTCAGGCGGTGTCGAGGAGGTCGCGCCACTCCCTCACCAGCGCCTCGTCCACCGGGGCGGACCAGGAGGAGCGCACCGGGGACCCGACGTGGAAGGCGCGGACGCCGTACGACTTGAGCGGGGCCACGTGATCGCGGGAGAGTCCGCCGCCCGCGAGGATCAGGCCCGCGTCGGCCGCGCGCGAGCGCAGGACGTCCAGGCCGTCGGCCACGCCCCGGGGGGAGCCCGAGGTGAGGACGGTGTCCAGGCCGGGGAACTCCCGGACCACGCGCCAGGCCGCCTCGGGGCGGGACGCGTTGTCGACCGCGCGGTGGAAGGTCCACGGGAGCGGGGCCACCGCCTGGGCCAGGGCGAGGGTGGCGGAGACGTCCACCATGCCCGCGTCGTCGAGGAAACCGAAGACGAAGGCGTCGGCGCCGGCCGCCCGCAGCTCGCCCGCCTGGTCCGACAGCGCCGAGAGCTCGTCGCTCGATGCGGTGAACCCGGCGTTGGAGCGGAGCATCACGCGGAGGGGGAGCGAGCACTCCGCCTTGATCGCCTTGACCGTCGCCACGCTCGGCGTCAGGCCGCCGGCCGACATGTCGGACACCACTTCCAGGCGGTCCGCCCCGCCGGCCTGCGCGGCGGCGGCGTCGCGGGCGTCGAGCGCGATTACCTCGAACAACACGTGATCCATGCCTCGACCCTAAGGGTCAGGCGGGGACCGGGGCCTCGCGGGTCTCGTCCAGGATGTAGAGGCCCTCGGGGTTGAGCCGTACGGTGCCCGACCGCTGGAACAGCGCGCCGGAGGCCCGGTGCGGCAGGTCCACCGTGCGGACGTGGCGGAACTGGAGCTTGAGGTAGTACCGCTGCAGGCGCTTGTTCTTCTTGGAGCAGTCCAGCCGGAGCCAGCGGCGGCCGGACATCAGGACGCGCCCGCCGGCCCAGTCGAGCAGCGCCTCCCCGATCCCAAGGCCGGAGCAGGCCCGGTTGACCGCGAGCTTGTGCACGTAGAGGGCGTTCTCCGGCAGGTCGCCGGGGTGCCAGAACTCCGGGTCGGCGTACCCGTCCAGCGCCACGGTCGCGGCGGGGCCGGTCAGGTCGTCCGAGAGCAGCACGAAGAACACGCCCTCCGCGATGAGCGGCGTGATCCGGGACGCGGGGAAGCCGTCCCGCGGCCACTGGTCGATGCCCTGGCTGTGGAGCCAGGCCGCCGCGTCGGCCAGGAGTGCGAGCACGCTTGAGAGATCGCCGGGGTTCGCCCGGCGAAGAGTGAACACACTCAACGTTCCAGCTCGTACCTGATGGTGTGTTTGTCGGCGGGCAGAACCGACACAGCGACGCGGACGGGCACGTCGTGTGGGTCGTACCCCGTGCGGACGAATACGACGACAGGGGTCCCCGGCTCCAACTGGAGCCGCTGGCTCTCCTCGGGGGTCGGCATGCGGGCCCAGATGTCGTCGACGAACCTCTTCTGGGGGTGACCGAGCGCCTCCAGCACCCGGTTGGCGCCCTGCATGATGTCCGGAGGGTGCGCGATCGCCGAGTCGCGGACGATGTCGAGCGGGAAATAGGAGTCCGCGGTGTTGTAGGGCTGCCCGTCCACGAGCCGCAGGCGCCGCCGTACCATCGCCGAGTCCCCCTCGTTGAGGCGGAGCCGGCTCGCCACCTCCTCGGGGGGCACGACGATGTGGACCTCGATCTGCTGGCTGAGCCTGCGGCCCTCGCCCTCGACCGCCGTGAGGAACGCCTCGCGCCGCGGCGCTCCGGGCGCGAGCCCGGCGAGCTCGTCCTGGGGGCGCATGCGCAGTGGCCGTCGGTCGCGCACGATCGTGCCCCGGCGGGGGGCCCGGCTGACGAGCCCCTCGGTCTCCAGCTCGCGGAGGGCGAGCCGGACGGTGTTGCGGCTGACCTTGTGGGTGTACATCAGGTCGGATTCGGTGGGGAGCTGGGCGCCCGGACCGAGCTCACCGCTGTATATAGCCTGGCGCAACTCCGAGGCCAATTGCTCATACAGCGTCGAGCGTGCCACTCCGTCCCTCTCCCTGCCCTTTTGTACCTACGAATCTAAGGGATCCCACGGTTAGAACAAACAGAACAATCTCAGTCAAGCCCTTGACCGCCCGCCCGCCCGGGCGCATCATCCAAATGTTGGTACAAATCCAATGAAAGGCCCAACGGTGTCGGCGGTGCGAGCTCCATACCTGGCCTCACGCGATCCAGGCGAAGCCACGAGGCTCCTCCGCTACGCGTTGCACCGGCACGGATTCACACACACCTACCAGAGCGACGGCAGAGGTATGAGCGTTCTGTCCGTTTGCGAGGAAATCACGGTCTGGTGCAGGAATGGAGCGTTCCACTGGCGTGAGGACGGCGTCCCGGCCACCCACCCCCTCGACGACCCCGTGGGCGCGGCGCGGCTGATCGCCCGTCGGCACTCCCACGACAAACCCCAAGAGAGGGCTGCGTCCTACCCGGAGGAGCAGCCCGCACCCAGCCCGGAGCGGCAGACAGCCTGAAGGAATCCGTCCCTCGCCAGGCCTTCAGGCGCCGCGCGGGCGGTCGACGCGGCCCCGACGGGCCCCCACCCCGTCGGGGCCGCCGATCTCTCCCGGTCCTCCCAGGGCTCCCCGCCCGCCCCCGGCCCGCGCCGTCCCGCGCCCGCCGCGTCCCGATCCCGCACGGCCGGCGCCGGGCCCCATCCCGTACGGCTCGCGCGGCCCCGGCCGCCGAGTCCGCGCCCTCCTCTCCCCGGCCCTGCCCGCGCGGGCCGGGCACGCCGCGCCGGGGCGGCGCGCGGAGCGGTGCGGGGCGCTCTATCCTTCAATCCAGGATCGCGGCGGTCACGGTGATCCGCCCGGGAGGGGAGGGCCCGGACGGGTGCGGACGGGCCGGCGCGGGTGACATCGGGAGGGGAACATGCGAGCGGCCCCTGGCGCGCGAGATGCTTGATCAGCTTCATGTCTTCGACGGCCGCGACCTGGGCCGGACCCTGCGCGAGCACCTCACCGCCTGGTCCGGGCGCACCGGCGTCGGCCTGGAGATCTGGGCCCTGCCCACCCGGGACGTGCCCGCCGCCCGGGCCAAGGCCGTCTACGCGATCATCGCCGAGGCCGTGGCCAACGTCGAGGCGCACAGCGGGGCGCGGACCGTCTCCGTCGCGGTGACCTCGGGCGACACCGCTCTCAGCTTCACCGTCCGCGACGACGGCCGCGGGTTCGCGCCCGAGCACCGCACCGGGGGACGCGGCCTGGCCCGCATGAAGGCCCACGCCGCTGCCCTGGGCGGCGATCTCCGCGTCGGCACCGCCCCCGGCCGGGGCACCACGATCTCCGGCGTCGTCCCCCTGCGCTGACCGCCGCGCCGGTCACCAGGTCGCGACGTTGACCGCCCCGTCGGGCGCGAGCCGTACCTTCTGGCCGACCAGCTCGCGGGACTCCGCGTCGGCGATCAGGTCCGCGTCGCGCACGTGGGCGTACGCGCGGTCCCCGCCTGGCAGTTCCACCGCCAGCAGCCCCACCTCGGGGGCCCCGTCGCGGCCGTGCGCCACGGTGTACGCGACCACCCCGGCCGGTCCCTCGTACACGTCGCGGATCGGCACGGGCTCGGCGCGGTGGACGGGCTCGGCGGAGTACTCCCCGGAACCGCCGGGCTCGGTGGACCAGACGGCGTAGGCGTGCTTGGTCATGTGCATCCCGACCCCGGTGACCAGCCCGTGCCCCCCGGCCGCCCGCAACCGCCCGGCCATCGCCGCGGTCGAGTGGAGGACGTACGCGCTCCCCGGCCCCCCGGCGTACGGCAGGCCGCCGGTGACGGTGACGCCGCGCGGGTCCGCGGGGGACAGGCCGGTCGCCTCGCACGCGAACCGCACCGCCACGGCGAAGCAACTGTAGAGGTCCAGCGCCGTCAGGTCCTCCGGCCCGACGCCCGATCGCGCGAACGCGGCCCGCGCCGCCGCCCGCATCGCCGGGGACGAGCCCGGCACGGGACGGGCGGCGACCTCCCAGGTGTCCTCGGCGTAGGCCCAGCCGCGCAGGTGGACGCGCCTGTCCTCGGCGATCCCGAGGGCGTCGGCCAGCCCGGCGCTCACCAGGATCACCGCCGCGGCCATGTCCACCTCCATGACCGCCACCGTGCGCTTGGTGTACGGCCAGCCCACGATCCGGTTCTCCGGCGACGGCGTCACCAGCTCCTCCGGCGTGCGCTCGTGCGGGAACCAGGCGTGCGGGTTGGCCGCGGCGACCCGCGTCATGCCCGCCATCAGCGCGCCCCGGTCCGCGCGCTCCCGATCCAGGGTCTCCCCGGTCCTGGCCCGGCGGGCGGTGTCGAGCATCGCGTACGTGTGCACCGGCAGGATCAGCCCGTGGGCGAGCTCGGTCTCGGCCGGGGGCCGCTCCCAGCCGTACGGCGGCTTGGGGTCGGCCGCGTGACTCCACCGGGCGTGCTCTCCGGCCCGGCGCAGCTCGCGGCGGGTGGCGAGCGCCTCGGCCCCGGTGACGAGGGCCGCGTCCAGTTCCCCGGCGGCGATCCGGGCGGCGGCGTCGCCGATGAGCACGTGGGGGGCGGTGCCGCTGACGGTGGAGTAGCGCCGGTGCCCGGGCGGCGCCCCGATCCGCTCGGCCAGCCGCCCGCACGGGTCGTCGTACTGCCAGGACTCGGTGTAGACGACCTGCACCGAGCCCAGCCGCCCGAGCAGCCCGGGCGCGCCCGCGTCCTCGGCGGCCTCCCGCGCGACCCGCTCCCACAGGTCGAGCGGTTCCGGGCCGGGCCGGTCGCGGACGGTGTGCTGGGCGACGCCGACGAGAACCGGCGTACGTGGATCGATCGGCACGCGAACACCTCCGGTCGGGGGCCTGTGCCGCCATGCTAACCGAACGCCATTCGGTTGACCTGGGCTTCCGCCGCGCACCGCTGTGCCGTACGGGAAGGGTGTGATGGGAAAGGGTGAATGCGAGAAGAGTGGACGGCCGTTAAGGGTGTAGAGCAATGACGGAATGATTCCCGCGCGCGGCCATTGCCGGTGAATTCCGCTCCACGTCTGATTCCGCGATCGGCTGTCGTGCCTCTACCTGGGCGGATGTCGAAATACGCGATCAAGTGCGGCGGGTCTCCGAATAACGAACTCATACCGAGGGGATGCATTTTCGGCTTATCCCAAGATTTCCCCCATCTCCGGCAAGATCCATTCAGTACGGTTCTCATCATTTCTTCACGGGCGAATGGGGCGCGAGAGGCGTCTCACGACGGCAGAGAAGGGAACCGCATGGGTACCCGAGCACGACGCCTGGCCATCCCCCTCGCGGGCGCGTTCGCCGCGTCCGGCCTGGCCGGCGCACCCCTCACCGGCGCGGCTCACGCCGTGGCCGCGGACGAGGTCCAGGTCCGGGCGGCGGGCGACGCGGAGAAGGCCCGCGCGTTCTGGACCGCCGCACGGATGCGCGCGGCCCAGAGCCGCACCGAGACCCTGAGCGCCGGGGCGGCGGCGGACGGCGCGCGGCCCGCGCCCGCGCGGGCGGTCGCCCCCGACGGCCCGCCCGGCTCGGTGCCGCCGGGCGGGCCCTCCTCGCCCGGCAAGGGCAAGGACGTGAGCCCGCCCCGCACGACCGGCAAGGTCTTCTTCAGGTTCGCCGGCGATCCGCGGCTGTACTGGTGCTCCGCGAGCTCGGTGAACGCCCCGGACCGCTCGCTGGTGGCGACCGCCGGCCACTGCGTCTACGACACCGACACCAGGCGCTGGGCCGAGGACTGGATCTTCGTCCCCGGGTACCGCCAGGACAAGGCCCCGTACGGCGTCTACGCGGCCGCGCGCTTCAACGCCGACGACGACTACGTGAAGCGGTCGGACTACGACTACGACTACGCGTTCGTCAACGTCACCCGCGACCTCACCGCGACCAGGCACCGCCGCCTCGGCGACGTGGTCGGCGCCCAGGGCCTCACCTGGAACAGGAGCGCGAAGGTCACGGTCTTCGCCTTCGGTTACCCCGCCGGGCCGCACCCCGACGGCGACCGGCCGTACTCCGGCCACACCGTCAAGTGGTGCTACGGCACCACGGCCGCGATGCCCAAGGTGAAGAAGTTCAAGGTCGAGCGCCACATCGGCCTGCGGTGCGCGTTCACCGCGGGCGGCAGCGGCGGCCCCCTCCTCGCCGGCTACCGCAACGCCACCGGCCGCGGATACCTCAACGGCGTCGTGAGCCTCGCCTGGGACACCGACGGGAACGGCCGCTACGACCGCGCCTCCACGTCGTACTTCAACGGCGAGACCCACGCCGTCTACAAGACGGCCACCCGGAAGCGCCCCAAGTAGACGCTCCTCCCCGGACCCCGCGGGCGCGCCCCGCAGGGGACACCAGGGGACACCAGGGGGAACACCTCAGGAAGACAGGGCCCGGCTTCGTGCCGGGCCCTGTCTGTGTGTCCCTATATATAGGGGCTTGTCCCTATATATGTACGGCTGTCGCGCGGGCGGCCAGGAGGGTAGCCGAGTGGGCGGCCGGCTCGGGCGAAGTTGGTGGAAAAAATCTGAAACCGGATGGAACGGGAGGGACGGGTGCTCCCGTCCAAGGATCTGAGGGACCCGAAGGGCTCCTGAGGGCAGTGTGACGTAGGTCACGTTTGAACTGTCACGTTCTGTGCTGTCCGACGCCGCTCGGGGGGTGCCGGCGACCACGGGTAGATCATCCTTGACCTGCGGGGATGTGCCCACAGATGCCCCCTTGGTCACACAAGTTCGCTTCGGAAACCCTTGTAACGGCCCGGTATCAGGCTGGCGAACTTTCGGGATTCAAGTGGATCTGCCCTACATGGACCAAGATCCACCATGTACGTTCCTGGTCATCCCTTTACTGACGCATGGGACGTAAGTGACGTCTCACGACAGCGCAAGGAGCTACATGAACTCCCGAGCAAGGCGCCTGGTGCTCCCCCTGGGCGGGGCGGTCGCCGTCTCCGCCATGATTGGCGCCACCATGGCCGGCACCGCGTCTGCGGCGCCGCTGCCGAAGGGCAAGGCCGACGCCCTCCCCATGGCGGCCAGCAGCACTGACGCCGCCAAGGTCGTCAACTGGTGGACCGCGAACAAGGGCGCGAACCTTGTCAACGCGAAGTACTTCGACAACGACGCTGAGCTGAAGAAGGGCCAGTTCGGCAAGACCGGTAAGATCACCGGCACGCCGGGTGGCGGCGGCAGCGTCCCCCCGATCGGCGGCGAGAACAGCAAGCCGTCGGCCGCGGCCAAGCACGTGAACCTGCCTTACTCCGTGGGCAAGGTCTACTTCGAGATCAAGGGCCAGCCCTACTGGTGCTCGGCCTCCTCGGTGCAGTCCAAGTACCGCAACCTGGTCGCCACGGCCGGTCACTGCGCGTACGACACGGACGAGAACGCCGCGGCCGACTTCTGGATGTTCGTCCCCTCCTCGTGGGACGCCACCAAGATCGAGGACTGGTTCGAGGACGGCAAGGGCAAGGCCCCCTTCGGCTTCTACGTCGGCCGCATGCTCAACATGCACCCCGACTACGACGTCTTCGAGGACTACGACCGCGACTACGCGTTCGTCAACGTGTACAACGGCACCGTCCCGGTGCACGGGTACATCCTCAAGACCGACGAGTCGCCGGGTGGCGTGTCCGGCATCCCCGCCTCCGAGTGGGAGAAGCTGCCGGCCGACAAGAAGGCCCTCTACGAGGCCGGCATCTACCTGGCCGACCTCGGTCGCCTGGGTGACAACGTCGGTGGCTCGGGCCTCGCCTGGAACCAGCCGGCCAAGCGCACCTACTTCACCTTCGGCTACCCGCAGGGTGCGCACCCGGACGGCGACACGCCGTTCTCGGGCCGCACGATGAAGTACTGCTACGGCACCTCCAAGGCGATGCCGGCGGCGGCGAAGTTCAACGTTCAGGAGCACATCGGGATCAAGTGCCCGATGACCGGCGGCGCGTCCGGTGGCCCCTGGCTGATGAACTACGACCAGAAGAAGCGGGTCGGCTACATCAACGGTGTCAACAGCCTCGCCTGGGACACCGACGGCAACGGCCGTTACGACCACAACTCCAGCCCGTACTTCGACGGCGAGACCGCTGCCGTCTACAGCTACGCGGCCAACCTGTGGACGCCGGCCATCGCCAAGGAGCTCGGCGGCCGCGGCCCGTCCATCGGCACCAAGTAGTCAAGGTTTTCCACGGATCTTCTGATCCAAAGGAATCCCTGGGAACGGGGTCCGGCTCCTGCCGGACCCCGTTTTCCTTCCATGAGAAAGATGATCTTCACAGCCTGAGGTAGCACGATGCACCCCCGAGCACGCCGCTGGACGCTGCCCCTGGCCGGGGCGATCGTCGCTGTCGGCGTGGTCGCGGCGCCGGCCGCCTCCGGCACGACCTCGAACGCGCCCGCCGTACGGCGGGCCGAGGTGGTCAAGAGCCTGCCGATGGCGCCGACCCCCGCCGACGCGCAGAAGATCATCCAGCGCTGGAACCCCACCAAGCTCAAGCGGGCCACCAGCTACGCGGCGGGAGCCGTTCCCGCCGCCCGGACGGCGTCAGCGCCGTCCGCCGTGAAGTCCTCCCAGAACCCCGCGACCGGGGCGGCCCAGTCGTCCGTGCCACCGGCGTCCGCGCCCAAGCCGCAACGCGGCATGACGGCGGAGCCGCTGACGGGCAAGCGGGTCCCGGCGCCGGCCAGCGCGGGCAAGGTGTTCTTCGAGATCGGGAACCGGGAGTTCTGGTGCTCCGCGATCGCGTTGCAGGCCAAGCACCGCAACATGGTCGCCACCGCCGCGCACTGCGCGTTCGACGCGGTGAGGCGCGAGCCCGTGAAGTCCTGGGTCTTCATTCCCGCCTACTCCGAGGGCAAGTCGCCCTACGGCATATACGTCGGCCACACGCTCAGCCTGCACGGTGAGTTCTGGGGCGGCGCCGACTACGACTACGACTACGCGTTCGTGTCCGTGCACGACGGCGTCCGCTGGTCCGGGGGCAAGACGCGCTCCGCGGGACGGCTCGGCGACAACGTGGACGGGCAGGGCATCGCCTGGAACAGGGGCTCGAAGGTCGCCGTGCACGCCTTCGGCTACCCCGCCGGCCAGCACCCGAACGGCTCGGCCCCGTACGACGGCAAGGTGATCAAGTCGTGCTCGGGCGCGAGCGGATCGATGCGGCCGGCCCCGGCGTACAAGCTCGACCTCGGCCTGGGCATCCCGTGCTCCTTCACCAAGGGGGCGAGTGGGGGTCCCTGGCTCATCTCGTACAACCCGGCCACCAAGGTCGGTTACCTCAACGGCGTCAACAGCCTCGCCTGGGACGGCGACGCGGACGGCCGCTACGACCGGATCTCCTCGCCCTACTTCAACGCGGACACGTATGCGGTGTACCGGGCGGCCAACGAGATCAGGAGCGGCTGACCTGCGTTATCGCCCCGTGACCGAGTCGTGACGCCGATAACGAATCCATCTCGCCGAGGTGTGAAGTGATCCACTTTAAGGCGAAATGTCCGGATGAGTGGGATCTTCCTCTAGTACGGTTCTTTACCGTCTCTTTAGTGACTCATGGGGCGCACGGGGCGTTCCCAGGACACTGACAAGGAGCTCAATGACTTCCCGAGCAAGGCGCGCCATCGTCCTCGGTGGCGCAGTGGCCGCCACCGCCGTGGCCGGCGCGACGCTGACCAGCACCACCGCGAACGCCGCCAAGTTCGCCCCCAAGCGCATCACGATGGTCTCCTCCGAGGCCGCCGCCCAGTCCGTGGCGCAGTACTGGACTCCTGCCAACCTCAAGGCCGCCAAGAGCTACACGGACGTCGTGTACATGAAGGGCAAGTTCAAGCCCGGCTCCGGCAAGGTCAGCAAGGACGGCGGCGCCGGCTCCGTCGCCCCGGGCGCCCCCGGCGGCTCCTCGGGTGGCTACGCCCGCAACGTCAACCTGCCCTACACCGTGGGCAAGGTCTTCTTCCGGGTCAACGGCCAGCGCTACTGGTGCTCGGCCTCCTCGATCCAGTCGAAGTACCGCAACCTGGTCGCCACGGCCGGTCACTGCGTCTATGACACGGAGACCAACCGCCTCGCGGACCGCTGGGTCTTCGTCCCGGCCTACAAGGACGGCAAGGCTGCCTTCGGCATCTACGTCGGCCACACGCTGAACCTGCACCCCGACTTCGAGGTGTTCGAGGACTACGACCGCGACTTCGCGTTCGTCAACGTCCACAGCTCCTTCGTCTGGGACCGCAACGGCAAGCTCCAGCGGGACGAGAAGGGCAAGCCGGTCCGCGTCCGCCTGGGCGACCAGGTCGGCGGCCAGGGCTTCGCCTGGAACCAGGACCCCAAGTCCACCGTCTGGGCGTTCGGCTACCCGGCCGGCAAGCACCTCGACGGCGACCAGCCGTACTCCGGCCACACCATGAAGAGCTGCTACGGCTCCGGCAAGGCCATGCCGGTGGCGGCCAAGTTCAACGCCCAGGAGCACGTCGGCATCAAGTGCGCCTTCACCCCTGGCGCGAGCGGCGGCCCCTGGATCAAGAACTACAACCAGAGCAAGCGCGCCGGTTACATCGTCGGCGTCAACAGCCTGGCGTGGGACACGGACGCCAACGGGCGTTACGACCACATCTCCAGCCCGTACTTCGACGGCCAGACCGCGGCGGTCTACAACTACGCCGCCAACCTCTGGACCAAGTAGTACAGGTAGTGCGACCTGGTTCACCCCTCGGTGCGAGGCCCGGCATCCCGCCGGGCCTCTCCCTTTTTTCGTGCCTGGAAGGCCCCGCGAAAGCCGTACTAATAGGACAAAACGGACTAAAGATCAAGTAACGTCAAGATCTCGGGACGGTGGCCGTTCGGACTCCTACCCCAAGGAATCGCCATAAACCGGACGATCTTCTTGTAGCGTCCAAAAGGACCTTAACCGCTCACGAGCACCCTCAAGCATCGTGACAGGACAAGGAGCTACATGAACTCCCGAGCCAAGCGCGCCATCGTTCCCCTCGCCGGCGCCGTCATCGCGTCCGGCGTCGTCGGCGCATCGCTGACGACCACGGCCGAGGCGCAGGCCAAGCCGCGGACCAAGACCGTGACCCTGGCCAAGAGCGCCGCCGAGGCGACGGCGATCGTCAAGGCGTGGACCCCGGCCAAGCTCAAGGCCGCCAAGAGCTACACCGAGGAGCTGGGCGTCAAGGGCAAGCTGGCCCGCAGCGTCCGTCCCGCCAAGGCCGACGGCCCCGCGGGCTCCGTGCCCCCGATCGGTGCCTCCTCCAGCGGCTCCGCCAAGAACGTGAACCTGCCCCGCACGGTCGGCAAGGTGTTCTTCGAGATCGGCGGCGAGCAGTACTGGTGCTCCGCCACCTCGATCCAGTCGAAGTACCGCAACCTGGTCGCCACCGCCGGCCACTGCGCGTACGACACCGACACGAACACCGCCACCAAGCAGTTCGTGTTCATCCCGTCGTACCACCAGGGCAAGGCCCCCTACGGCGTCTACGTCGGCTACAAGCTGAACTTCCACAGCGACTTCGACGTGTTCGAGGACTACGACCGCGACTACGCGTTCATCAACGTGTACAACGGCATCAAGCCGAACACCGGCCCGACCAAGGACTTCCGTCCGGTCGACGTCGGCCGTCTGGGCGACAACGTGGGCGGCCAGGGCTTCACCTGGAACCGCAACCCCAAGTCGACCTACTTCACCTTCGGCTACCCGGCGGGCGCCCACCTCGACGGTGACAAGCCCTACTCCGGCAACACCATGAAGTGGTGCTACGGCACGTCCTCCACGATGCCGGCCGCCCCCGAGTTCAACGTGCAGGAGCACCTGGGCTTCAAGTGCGCCTTCACCCCGGGCGCGAGCGGCGGCCCCTGGCTGTACGGCTACCGCAACAGCACCCGCGTGGGCTACGTCGGCGGCGTGAACAGCCTCGTGTGGGACACCGACGGCAACGGCCGTTACGACCGCGTGTCCTCGCCGTACTTCGACGGTGAGACCTACTCGGTGTACAAGGCCGCGGCCAACCTCTGGTCCCCGGTCTACCCGGGCGCCAAGAAGGCTCCGGTGGGCTCGGGCCCGGCGCACAAGGGTTGATGGGCTAGCGCATCGCGTCACTAAGGGAAAGGAGCGGGGCCCGGCATCACGCCGGGCCCCGCTTCGCCGTGTTCCCAGGGGGTCGCACGGTCGCGGTGCTCGGAGGCGTTCTCCGGGAGGGGTTCTCTCAGGGCTTCTCTCGGGGCTTCTCTCGGGGCTTCTCTCTCAGGGGGCTTGTCCCGCGCGGGCGCTACACGGCCTTGGCCAGTTCCCGGCTGCGCTCGGTGAGCGCCGCCACCATCGGCTCGTCGGCGTACGGCGTCAGCCGCCGCCGCAGGTCCGCGATGTAGGCGCGGCTGCGCGCCGACTGGAGGCTCGCCGCCAGGTCCAGCGCCTTCGCGCCGACCCGGCACGCCTCCTCCAGCTCGCCCTGCTGGGCGTATCCGGAGGCGAGCAGCGCCAGGTTGAACATGCGCCCGCGGACGTAGCCGGAGTCCATGTCGAGGGATCCGAGCGCGCTCCGCACGGTGTTGGGGGAGTCGCCCAGTTCGCGGAAGCAGTGGGCGAACTTGGCCGACAGGTAGGCCCGGTCGAAGTAGCGGATCCACTCCGGCTCGGACTCGGGGTCGGCCCGTTCGAAGGCGGCCTCGGCGGCCCGGAGGGAGGTGGCGGCGGCCTTGCCGTCGGAGAGCGCCGCGTGCGCCTGCGCCTCCATCACGTGGGATTCGGCCAGCAGCGTCGCGACGCCCGAGCGCATCGCCGAGAGCTGCGCCGCGCGGGCGAGGTCCAGCGCGTGACGCGGCTGGCCGACGTAGAGCGCCTGGTGGCTCATCCCGGCCAGCACCTCGCCGCCCAGCGCGTGGTCCCCCGCGGCCCGGGTGAGCCGGAGCGCCTGGATGAGGTAGCGCTGGGCGAGCCCGTGCTGTTCCAGGTCGTAGGCCATCCAGCCGCCGAGCTTGGTCAGCTCGGCGACGGCGGACAGCAGTTGCCTGCCGGTCTCCTCGCCGTAGGAGCCGTCCTTGAGCAGTGGCGCCACCTCGGTGTCGAGGTAGCGGGTGAGGGCGGGGCGCACGCGCCCTCCGCCGAACCTGTTGTCGAGACGGCCGAACGTCCGGGTGACCTCGCGGATCTCCGCGACGTCGGCCGCGTCGACCCGGTGCCTGCCCCGCGCCGCGGGCCTGCCCTCCGCCGGGAGGGTCAGCCAGCGCACCGTGGAGGTGGCCCCGGCGCCGATCGCGAAGGTGGAGTCGAGAAGGAATCTTCGCCGCTCCACGTCCGCCTTCCACAGTGCTGTCACGATCGTGATGCCCTCCTGCCAGCCGTGGGCGAACTCCTGGCCGAGGTCCGTCGGCACGCTGCTCGCCCGCATCCCAAGATCGCCGGCGCCGATCGCGCGCCCCAGCCGCATCCCGAAGATCTCGCCGAGCAGGCTCGGCACGGGGTCGCGGGGCTGTTGACCGGACAGCCAGCGGATGACCGAGCTGTGGTCGTAGCGAAGACCGGTGAGGCCGCGCGCCTCCGCCAGGTCGTTCACTCGCCGCGCCAGGCCCTTGTGAGAGAAGCCCGCTTCGTCGATGAGAGCCCGGAGGGGTTGGTTGGACTCGGTCGGTCTGCGTGCCATCAACTTCGGCCCTCCTCACTGGTGACGCATGCAGTGTTACACCCGGTTACCGGGGTGCGCCGGGAAATCTGCAAATGCACGCCCCCTGTGCACACGCCCCGATTTCTCAGCGGGTGTTCACACCCGCCGCTCGCGTCCGGCGCGCCGCTCGTCGCACGCCCCCGCCGCCCGCCCTCCGCGGGCGGTCCGCCCCCGCGCCGGCACGGCTCCCGCCCGCGCCCGGGGTACGGCGCCCACCGGCGTCCCGGGCCCGGCTCCCGCCCGCGCCTCGGGTACGGCTCCCGCCCGCGCCTCGGGCCCGGCTCCCGCGTGCCCTCCGGCGCACGGCGGTCCCGCCTCCGCCCACCGACCCCTGCGCTCACGAACTCCGCGCCCAACAGACCGCCGTCCGCCGTCTCGAACTCCGACCGTCTCCGATCGCGGTATGCCCGGACAGGCGTTCCTAAACGACCATCCCCGCGCCCGGCCGTACGGCGCGGCCCCCAGCCCCGCGCCGATCACGCGGTTCGATCACCCGGCGGGCTCGAAACCCGGTGAACGCGACGAGGCGCGGGATCGTTCGCCGGCGCCGGGCCCCGCCGCTCCGGCGGGCGCCGGGCGGGTCACCGCTGGGGGGAGATGGCGGCGCGCAGGGCCTCGGGGCCGGCGAGCTTGACCCGCTCGCCGCGGCCGAGGGACTGGGCGAGGGCGGCCTCGGCCTTCTCGATCGCGAGCCAGTCGGCGTAGGTGACGGGGGTGAGGCCGCGCTCGGCGCACAGGTCGTCGAGGGTGGGGCGGTCGCCGCGCGGGGTGACGTCGGCGAGGAGGGAGCGCACGGTCTCGGCGGCGTCGGACTTGTTGGTGCCGATGACGCCCGTGGGCCCGCGCTTGAGCCAGCCCGCGACGTACTGGCCGGGGACCGGCTCGCCGTCCGCGCCCAGGACGCGCCCCTCGGAGTTGGGCACGGTGCTGGTGCGCTCGTCGAAGGGCACGCCGGGCAGCGGCACGCTGCGGTATCCCACCGAGCGCAGCACCATGCCGACCTCCAGCGTCTCGAACTCGCCGGTGCCGACCACGCGGCCCGTCTCGTCCAGGCGCGTGCGCTCCAGCCGCAGCGCCTCGACCCTGCCCTCGCCCAGGATCTCCACGGGCCGCAGCCAGAACCGCACGTCCAGGCGGCGCAACCGGCCCTCCGGGGGGCGCGAGGCCCAGCCGTGGATCGCCTGCACGTTGCCCCGGATCTGCCGGTTCGCCTCGGCGAGCGCCCGCGCGGCGGCGTCGAGGTCGATCTCGTCGGGCCGTACGACGACGTCGGCGCTGGGCAGCTCGCCCAGCTCGCGAAGCTCCTTGGTGGTGAACTTGGCCTGCGCCGGGCCCCGGCGGCCGATCATGTGGATGTGCCGGACGCGGCTGGCGGCCAGGCGTTCGAGCACCGGCTCGGGCACGTCGGTCTCCCGCAGCTCGTCCGCGGTCTTGGCGAGGATCCGCACCACGTCCACCGCGACGTTGCCGACCCCGATGACCGCGACGGCCTCCTGGTCCAGCCGGAACCGGTCGGCGGGCATGTCGGGGTGGCCGCAGTACCAGTTCACGAAGTCGGTGGCCGCGACGCTCCCGGGCAGGTCCTCGCCGGGGATGCCCAGGTGCCGGTCCACCATGGCGCCCGTGGCGTACACGACCGCGTCGTAGCGCTCGGCCAGCTCCTCCGCCGTGACGTCGGCGCCCAGCTCGATCCCGCCGACGAACCGCACGGCCGGGTCCTCCAGGACGCGGCGCAGGTAGTTGGCGATCGACTTGATCGAGGTGTGGTCGGGGGCGACGCCGTACCTGACGAGGCCGTAGGGGGTGGGCAGCCGGTCGAGCACGTCCACCTCGACCGGGTCCTGCGACTGCTTGATCAGGGCCTCGGCGGTGTAGATGCCCGCAGGGCCGGAACCGACGACCGCGACGCGCAGGGGTTGGTTCGCCACGTCAGTGATTCTGCCCCCTATCACCGTCCGGCAACAGGTGAAGTCGATCACTGTCGTCCACGAAGCCGATGTCGCCGGTGCGGACGAACCCGTCGCGGGCGAACGCGCGGGCGGCGGCGCGCGGATCGTCCCAGTATCCGCTCATCACGGCGGCGGACCGCAGCAGCACCTCGCCCGGTTCCCCCCGCCGGGCGGTGTGCCCGTCGGCGTCGCGGACGGCCAGGTCCACGCCCTGCCGGGGTCTCCCGACGGTGGTCTCGGCGTCCTCGGGCGGGTCGCCGGGGCGGGTCCCGAGCCCGAGCCCGGCCTCCGTGCAGAGGTACCGGTTGCACACCGGCGCCCCGAACGCCCCCCGCAGCTCCCGCACCAGCTCGGCGGGGGCCGGGGCCCCGCTCGTGAGCACCAGCCGCACGCCGGGGAGCCGGCCGGCGTGGGGGAGGAGCCGTTCGAGCTGCGCGGGCGAGCCGTGCAGCACCCCGATGGAGTGGCGCGCCAGGACCTCGGCGGCGGCCTCGGGCTCCCAGGCGGGGAGCACGTGCGAGGTGCGCCCGGTCTGGAGGAGCACCGGCAGCCGCGTGAGCACGCTGACGTGCGCGAGCGGCGTGGACACGAGCCGCGCGTCCCCGCCGCCCCACCGCGATCCCGCGCCCGCGGCCCGGATGGCCTCCAGTTGCCGGTCCCCGAAGACGACCCCCCTGGCCGGCCCGGTCCGCCCCGACGTGTAGACGATCACGGTCGCGCGGGCGGCGTCCGGCGGCATCGGCGGCGGCGGGCGCTCGGGCCTGGCCAGCTCGGCGATCGCGGTCACGTCGTACGGCTCCCGCCGCCCGCCCCGCCCGGCCGGCGTGACCACGTCGCGCCCGGGCCGGTGCGGCAGCACGCCGGGGGCGGTGACGGTGAGCGCCGGGTCGAGCCGGTCCACGCGGGCCGCCAGCGCGCCCGCGGGCAGGCGGGTGTCGAGCCCGGCGGCGATCGCGCCGACCTTGGCGGCGGCCAGGCAGCACAGGAGGTATTCGGGCCCGTCGGGCAGCGCGACCGCAACGACGTCCCCGGCCCGCACGCCCCGGTGGGCGTACCCGGCGGCCACGCGGTCGGAGAACCGGTCCAGTTCGGCGAAGGTCAGCCGGGACTCGCCCGTGTCCACCGCCGCGCGCCCGCCGAAGCGCCGCGCGGCCTCCCCGGCGAGCATCCGCAGCATGGAGGGCTCCCGCGCAAAGTCCCGTTATGCGCAACCTACCCGGCGGAGGCGGCGCGGGCGCGCAGTTCCCTCTTGTCCACCTTGCCGTTGGGGTTCACGGGGAGCGCGTCCACGACGTACACGCGCGCGGGCACCTTGTATCCGGACATGTTGGCCTTCGCCCAGGCGATGACCGACTCCGGCGTGACCTCGGCGCCCGGCCGCGGGACCACGTAGGCCCAGCCGGACTCGCCCCGCCGCGCGTCCGGCATGCCGATGACGGCGGCGGCGGCCAGCGAGCCCTCGCGGAGCAGCAGGGACTCCACCTCGGCGGGGGAGACGTTGAACCCGTTCACGATGAACAGGTCCTTCTTGCGGTCCACGATCGCCAGGTTCCCGGCCGCGTCCAGCACGCCCACGTCGCCCGTGTGCAGCCACCCGTCCGCGTCCACGACCTCGGCGGTCTTCTCCGGCTCGCCCCAGTAGCCGCGCATCACGCCGTACCCGCGCTCCAGCACCTCGCCGCGCTCGCCGACCGGCACGTCCCGGCCCTCGTCGTCCACCACGCGCACCTCGATGCCCGGCACCGGCCGCCCGGTGGTCGAGGCGATCACCTCCACCGGGTCCCCGGCCCGCGTCATCGACACGACGGTGCCCTCCATCAGCCCGTACGCGTTGATCATGCGCTCCAGCCCGACCCGGTCCAGCAGCCGCCGCACCAGCTCGGGGGGCACGGCGGCGGCCCCGCAGATCGCCACCCGCAGCGCCACCTCCCGGCCCGGCTCCCTGTCCAGCTCGTCCAGCAGCCGTTGGAACATCGGGGGCGCCCCGGCGAGGATCGTGATCCCGTCCCCGGCGATCAGCTCCATCAGCGCGTCGGGGGAGAACACCGGCACGGGCATCATCGTCGCCCGCCGCATCACGCAGGCCAGCAGCCCGGCGTTGAGCCCGAACCCGTGCGCGAACGGCGCGATCACCGGATACCGGTCGCCCTCGCGCAGCGTGACGATCTCCGACCAGTCCCAGTACCCCCGCAGCACCTGCGCGTGGTCGAGCATGACCCCCTTGGGCGTGCCCGTCGTCCCCGAGGTGGACATGATCTCGCACAGGTCGGACGCCTTCACCTCGGCCGCCCGCTCCTCCAGCGCCCGCTCGCCGACCACCGCCCCCAGCTCCGCCAGCTCGTCCGGGGTCCGCGCCAGCCTCCGCAGCCCGGCGTCCAGCAGGTCGGCGTACGGCGGGGCGCCCGGCATCCTCTCCCCGGTGATCAGCACCGTCGCGCCGGTCCGGCGCAGCGTCTCCGCGGCCTCCAGGCCCTTGTACCGCGTGGACAGCGGCACCACCACGGCGCCCGCGTCCCACACCGCGAAGGCGCTCACGACCCAGCCGGGCGTGTTCAGCCCCCACAGCGCCACCCGGTCGCCGCGCTCCACCCCGAGCGCCAGCAGGCCCCGCGCCACCTCTCCGGCCCGCAGGAACAGCTCCGCCAGCGTCAGCCGCACCCCGTCGCGCCCGGCCACCACGAGGGCGCCGGGATGCCCCGCGACCAGCTCGCGGAGCATGCGGGGGATCGTGCCCCATCCGGGTACCGGTTCCATTTCGCGCCCCTTCCCGTCGCCGCCCGCGCCCGCCGCCGCCCGCCGCCGCCCGCGCCGCCGCCCCGCCGTACGGCTCGCGCGGGGCGAGAGGGCGGCGCGGCGGGACGGGTCAGAGCGCGGAGCGGTCCGTGCCCAGGTGATGGCCGCGCAGGTCGGTGACCGTGCCCGGCCCGGACTGCTCGACGACCTCCTCGGCCACGTCCACGGCGATGGAGATCGGCGTGATCCCGGCGATCGACTGCTGGATGCGCGACCGCCACATCGGGTTCCCGGTCAGGCTCGCCCGGTTGAAGGACACGCGGAGCGTCGCCGCGTCCAGCGTGCCCTCGCGGGAGATCGACAGATCCCACGTGGACACCCCGTCGATCCGGGCCATCGCCCGCTCCACCCGGGCCAGCGGCAGCCACCGCCCGCGGATCAGGACGTGCCCGCCGACCGTGTGCGCGGGGGCCGGGATCGCGTCCGCGCCGGCGTCCAGCCGTACGACCTGGCCGGTCCGGACCACCGCGTCGCCCAGGCCCTCGTGCCCCGGCGTCAGCACCAGCTCCGCCAGGCCCGCGGGGTACGGCGGGGCCTGCGCCGAGTCCTTGCCGAGCGCGGCCAGCCCGAGCCGGTCCGCCGCGAACGGGGTGAGCGGGGCGTCCTCGGCGTCCCGCCAGGCCAGCGGGACGCCGGTGAACGGGCAGGAGTACGCCTCGACGACCCGCGCCTCGAACTCCGAGGCCAGGTGCGCCAGCGTGCGCCGGGAGGCGATCTCCCCGGTCACGATGATGGTGCGCAGCCCCAGGTCGAGCGGGTCGAGCAGGAACTCCAGGTGCAGCCGGGCCAGGAAGTCCATGGCCCCGGTGGGCGTGATCACCAGGGTGTTCGCACGCATGGCCTCCAGCGCGTGGTGCAGCCGCAGCCGCCCGCGCGGCCCGACCGAGGCGCCGGCCGCGGCCACCTCGGCCGCCGCGCCCGCCCACAGCGGCCCCGCGAGGTCGCCGTCACCGGCCAGCGCCACGACGACCCGGTCGCCGGACCGCACGCCCATCTCGGTCAGCGCCGCGCCCGTCCCCACGGTCGCCGCCGTCCGCTCCCGGGACGTCATCGGGTAGACGGTGTCGGCGTCGGGGGAGGCCAGCAGCAGCCCCGACGCGGCCTTGCCGCTCAGGTCCTCCCTGGTCAGCCAGCGTGCCGGGGCGCTCATCGCATGACCTCCGACATGAACAGCCGCATCGAGTCGCAGACGTGCCCGTGGGCGAGCCCGCCGACCTGGGCCTGGAGGATGAGGTCGGTGGCCCCGGCCTCCTGGATCCGCTGGGCGGCCTTGCGCGAGCCCTCCACGTCGTCCACGACCACCATGTGGTGCTCGCGCAGCGTCTGCATCGCCTCCTCGGGCGGCAGCCCGGCGGCGAGCTGGCCGAGCACGCGGTGCGTGGCGTGCCGGGCGTCGTAGTAGTCGGGCGGCGTGACCAGGTTGACCTGCCGGCGGATGTACCAGAGCACCGGGTCGGCGGCGGTCGCGAACGCCTCCTCCTTCGTCGGCGCGACGTACCAGGGGATCATCAGCGCGATCCGCCGCGTGGCCGGGTCGAAGCCGTGGTCGGCCAGCGCCCGCTTGTACTTGGCGATGTCCTCGGCCACGTCGTCGATGCCCTTGAGCATGGTCATGCCGAGCAGGTTGTAACCCTTGGCCGCCGCCGCGAGGTACCCCTCCAGGGACGTGGACGCCACCCAGACCGGCGGGTGCGGCTCCTGCGCCGGCCGGGGATAGACGGCCACGTCGGGGATCGTGAAGAACTCGTTCTCCCGGGTGATCGGCTCGCCGTCGGCGTTCCAGATCGCCAGCACGGCCTCCAGCGAGTCCTCCCAGAGCTGCCGGGACTTCTCGAAGGGCCGCTGGAACGCCTGGTACTCCAGCGGGGACGCGCCCCGCCCGGTCCCGAACTCCACCCGCCCGCCGCTGATCACGTCCAGCGTCGCCACCCGCTCCGCGGTGCGGATCGGGGACTGGAACGGCAGCAGCACCACGCCCAGGCCCAGGTGGATCCGGCTGGTGCGCTGCGAGATCGCCGCCAGCACCAGATCGGGGGCCGAGGAGTGGGAGAAGCCCCGGGTGAAGTGGTGCTCGACGAACCAGGCCGTGTCGAACCCCAGCTCGTCGCCCAGGACCACCTGGTCCATCACGTTTTCGAACGCCCGCCGCTCCACCTCGCGTGTGCGGCCGCGTACCTCCAGCTCGTATCCCAGGCTGATCCGTAGGGACGACATCGCGCCTCCGCTGTCTCCATCTCCAACTTAACCAAGCGCTCGCTTGGCGAGATTATCAGGGCGTCGCCACGCCAACAAGCCGACGCCGGCGGCCGGCGGGCGCGACCCGGCCCATGCCGTACGCGAACCGTCTCCATGCCGGAAGGGCACCGTGGCCATGCCGTACGGCGGGGCGGGGGCCTTGTGGCGGGAGGAAAGCGGGTCCACAGTTGGGTTTCGTGGGATTACACGGCGACGCGGGGCCGAAAGCCGGGACGGACGGCGCGGCGGATGGCACGCTCACAGGCATGAGGCGATTGCGGCTGGAGCGCGCGGGGGAGCCGGCGGCGCGGCGCTATGAGGCACTGGGCAGGGTGATGGCCGCCCTGACCCGGGACGCGGAGACGTTCGAGTCCTGCCGGGACCTGTCCTGGTGGCGGGGCGGGGACCAGAGCTGGCACATCGAGTGGCGGGACGGGCCCTACGCCAGGGAACTGGCGGACCTGATCGCCGCGCGCATCCTGCCCGAGGCGCCCGTCACGGCGGCCGGGCCGCCCTCGGCCACCCAGGCGACGCTGGACGTCATGGGGGTGCTGTTCGTCCTGCGCGCGGTCGATCCGCTCGGGCGCGCCCGCCTCAGCCGGCCCAGCCTCTGGCGGCTTCGCGACGCGCTCGACACCACGCGCCGCACCCCGAGCCCCCAGCCCTGGGAGCGCCTCCTCGGCAACGGCTGAATCGAGAGGCCCGCCGGGTACCGGGCGCCGCCGGAGTGCCGGGCGCCGCGGGGGCGCCGGGCGTCGCCGGGACCTCGGGCGTCGCCGGGGCGCCGGGCGCCGTCAGCGCATGGAGGGGAAGACGGACGGGGCCAGGCGGGCGCGGTGGGCGCGCGGCGGGCCGAACAGCTCGGCGTCGGCGGCCGCGCGCTTGAGGTACAGGTGGGCGTCGTGCTCCCAGGTGACGCCGATGCCCCCGTGGACCTGGATGTTCTCGCCCGCGGCCCGGAGGAACGCCTCGCCGCAGTACGCCCCGGCGACCGCCGCGGCGATCCGCAGCGCGCCGTCGTCCTCCTCGTCGGCGGCGCGCGCGGCCTCGTACGCCGCGGACCGGGCCGACTCGGCCACAAGGAGCACGTCGGCGAGCTTGTGCTTGATCGCCTGGAACGAGCCGATCGGCCGTCCGAACTGGACGCGCTCCCGGGCGTACGCCACGGCCGTCTCCAGGCACCGCCGCGCGCCCCCGGCCTGCTCGGCGGCCAGCGCGGCGACCCCGAGGTCCCGCAGCCGCGCCCCGTCCGCCGGCCCGAGGACCCGCGCGGGCGCGTCCTCGAACCGCAGCCGCGCCAGCGGCCGGGTCGGGTCGAGCGCCCGGTACGGCTCGCGCCGGGGTTCCGCCTCGACCAGCACGCCGTCCACGCAGGCCAGCACCACGTCGCCGTCGAGCGCGACCTCCACCGTGCCGCGCAGCGCCGACCCGTCGAACGACAGCTCGCCGCCTCCCGCGCCGGGCTGGTCGCCCGCCCACACCACGGTCGCGGTCAGCTCGCCCGCGGCGATCGGCGGCAGCAGCCGGGACATCGCGTCCGCGTCCCCGGCGCCGGCGAGCGCGGGAACGGCGAGCGCGGCCGTCTGCAGGTAGGGGAACGGCGTGAGCGAGCGGCCCAGCTCCTCGCAGACGATCGCCACCTCGGCCAGGCCGCACCCGGCCCCGCCGTACTCCTCGGGGACGGCCAGCCCGGCCGTGCCCAGCTCGGCGGCGAAGCGGCGCCACAGGGCGGGCCCTGCGGGCTCGCGCGGCGGCGGGCAGGCCTGGGTGAGGAAGTGGCGGACGGCGTCGCGCAGCTCGCGCTGTTCGGGGGTCACGCAGGCATGGTAACCAAGCGATCGCTTGGTTGACAGCCTCAGGATCCGTCCGCGATCTCGGGGGCGTAGTACCGGGGCAGCGGCTCCGGGCCGTGGTAGCCGCGGCAGGCGCACCGCGTGTCCTCCCAGCGCTTGGCCGTGCCGTACTGGTCGAACTCCACCGCCCGCTTCACCCGGGCGTGGCAGGAGCCGTCCTTCCCGTCGTGGAAGGCGATGTCGTGGCCGCAGCCGCAGCGGGGTTTGGGCGCGCGGCGGGGGCGCAGCCGGGTCAGGCGGCCGGCGGCGAACCCGGCCGCGAGGATCACCGCGCCCGCGACGAGTGTGAGGGGGTCCATGGGTGCCTCCAGGACTCGATAATCTGTGACCCTCTCACCGCCGTCCATCGACCCGCCAGGGCGGCCGGCGGGGGACCACCGGGCGAGCGAGAGGCCCCGGGCAAGCGAAATCACCGGCGAACCGAGGAGTGGCCGTGCTGTTGCGGATGTCGTCCCTGTTCCTTCGCACGCTGCGCGAGGATCCGGCGGACGCCGAGGTGCCGAGCCACAAGCTGCTCGTCCGCGGCGGCTACGTCCGGCGCGTCGCGCCCGGGATCTACTCCTGGCTCCCGCTGGGCAAGATCGTCCTGGAGAACGTCGCCCGCGTCGTCCGCGAGGAGATGAACCGCGCCGGGGGCCAGGAGGTGCTGTTCCCCGCGCTGCTGCCGCGCGAGCACTACGAGGTCACCGGCCGCTGGACCGAGTACGGCGACACGCTCTTCCGGCTCAAGGACCGCAAGGGCGGCGACTACCTCCTCGGGCCCACGCACGAGGAGATGTTCACCCTGATGGTGAAGGGCGAGTACTCCTCGTACAAGGACTACCCGGTCATCCTCTACCAGATCCAGACGAAGTACCGCGACGAGGCGCGGCCCCGGGCGGGCATCCTGCGCGGGCGCGAGTTCGTCATGAAGGACTCCTACTCCTTCGACCTGGACGACGAGGGCCTCAAGCGCTCCTACGAGCTGCACCGCGAGGCGTACATCAAGATCTTCGACCGGCTCGGGCTCGACTACAAGATGGTCTTCGCCACCTCGGGCGCGATGGGCGGCTCGGCCTCGGAGGAGTTCCTGGCCCCCACGCCCACCGGCGAGGACACCTTCGTCCAGTGCGCCGGCTGCGACTACGCCGCCAACACCGAGGCCGTCGTGCTGGCCGCCCCCGAGGCCGCCGCGGGCGAGGCGCCCCCGGCCGAGGTCCTGGACACCCCGGACACCCCCACGATCGAGACGCTCGTCGAGCTGCTCCGCTCGCGCGGCATGGACATCGACGCCTCCGGCACGCTCAAGAACGTCGTCCTCAAGACGCGCAGGCCCGGCGAGGACTGGGAACTCCTCGTCGTCGGCGTCCCCGGCGACCGCGAGGTGGACCTCGACCGCCTGGCCGGCCAGTTCGAGCCCGTCGAGGTCGCCCAGGCCGAGCCCGAGGACCTCGCCAGGCAGCCCGCCCTCGTCAAGGGCTACATCGGCCCGCAGATCCTCGCCGGGCTGGGCGTCCGCTACCTCGTGGACCCGCTGGTCCGCCCCGGCTCCGCCTGGGTCACCGGCGCGAACGAGCAGGACAGGCACGCCGCCAACGTCGTGCGCGGCCGCGACTTCGAGCCCGACGGCGAGATCGGCGCGGTCGAGGTCCGCTCCGGCGACCGCTGCGCCCGCTGCGGTTCGGAGCTGACCATCGCCCGCGGCATCGAGATCGGCCACATCTTCCAGCTCGGCCGCAAGTACGCCGACGCCTTCGGCCTCGACGCCCTCGGCCCCGACGGCCGCCCCGTCCGCATCACCATGGGGTCGTACGGCGTCGGCGTCTCCCGCGCCGTCGCCGCCGTGATCGAGCAGTCCCACGACGACAAGGGCCTCATCTGGCCCCGCGAGATCGCCCCCGCCGACGTCCACGTCATCGGCACCGGCAAGGACAACCAGATCGAGGTCGCCCTGGAGATCGCCGGGGAGCTCGAGGCCGCGGGCCTGCGGGTCCTGGTGGACGACCGCGCCGGCGTCTCCCCGGGCGTCAAGTTCACCGACGCCGAGCTCCTGGGCATCCCCACCGCGCTGGTCATCGGCCGCGGCCTCGCCCAGGGCGTGCTCGAACTCCGCGACCGCGCCACGGGCGCCCGCGAGGAGATCCCGCACGCCGAGGCGGTGGCCCGGGTCCTGGCCGCCGTCCGCTCCTGACCCACCGTCCACCCCCGAACCCGCCCGGCCCGCCCGGGCGGGTTTCGCGTGCCCGTCCCACTCCGCGCCGATGGCTGGGCAGGTCACGGACTGTCGCGGGTTGATAACGGATCGATATGGGGCCGGGGATGCGCCCGGCCGGGACAGGACCCTGTAAGCCCGGCCATCGGAAGGGCGCCCATGGACGAACCCCGCGCGAGCGCGTCGCCGTACCACCGCGTGCCGTACCCGGACCCGGCTCCGGCGCACTACCGGAACTCCTCGCCGACGCCGCCGCACCCGTGGGCGACGCCGGGCGTGCGGCGCGCCGCCGCCGTCCTCGGGGCGATCCTCACGGCCGCGGGCGCCGGCGTCGTGTGCGCGGCCCTGCCCGGCGGGGACCCGCCGCCCCGCCCCGGGGCGACCGCGGCCGCCGCCCCGGCCGCCCCCGGCCGTACGGCGGTCGCGATGCCGGGCGGGTTCCGCGGAGCCGAGGCCGTCCTGCCGCGCCCCGCGCCGCCCGCGACGCTCCTCCCGCGCCCGGCCCCCACGGGCGAGCGCGTTCCCCGGTCCGTCCGCCGGGACCGTCCCCGGGAGCGGAGGGGAGAGCGGGAGGTCACCGCCAGGGCCCGCCCGCCGGCGAGCGAACCGGTCCGGCCCCGCCCGCCCCGCCGGAGTCCGGCCCTCCGGGCAGAGCCGCGCCCGCCGCTGCCGAAGGCCCCGATCTGCGAGCGCATGGAGGAGTGGCGCCGGCCGTACTGCTACGCCTACCTCCGCCGCCTCCAGGGCGGTTCCTGACCCCTTCGAGCCGACGCCTCCGCCCGCGTCCGGCCCGCTCGTGTCAGGCCCGCTCGTGTCAGGCCCGGCGCCGGCCGTACGGCGCGGGCGGGGTCAGTTCGCGGGCGGTGGGCCGGACGGGTCGGACGAGGCCGGATCGCCGGCGGGGCTGGGGTCCTGCTGTGGCCGGGCGGGCTGTGCGGACTGCGCGGACGGGGAGGGCCGCGCGGGCATGCCGGGGAGGGCGGTGGGCACGGCGGGCCGCCAGGAGTAGCCGCGGGTGACGCACTCCTGCATGGCCAGGGCGGCCAGGCGGCGCAGCGCGGGGTCCCGGGCGGAGACCAGTTCGAGGTAGGCGGCCGACAGGCGGTCCTCCACGTGGGCCGCCAGGCGAACGGCGTCCGCCGGGGCGGACACGGGGAAGGGCAGCCTGTACGACGGGGAGGACTCCACCGGGGTCCCGCCGCCCTCGGCGATCATCGCGTGGAGGCGGTCCCTGCGGGTGCGGTGGGCGGAGAAGGCGGCGCGGGCCTGCTGCCTGCGGGAGCCGGAGAGCCGGGCGCCGATCAGCCCGTAGGCGTACACGGCGGCGTGCTCGGCGGCCAGGACCCGCTGGAGCTTGTCGAGGTCGGTCAACGACGATCAGGGTTTCTTCGGGAGGGCGACGACATGGGCGGCCTCGCAGGCCCCGATGCTGGCCAGGAGCTGCGCCAGGGACGGCGAGGCGGACGCGAGCTGCGCGGGACGGGAGGCGGCGGCGCGCCGTTCCAGGTCGCGGAGCAGGGACAGGGCCTCACGCGCGTCGCCCGGCGGCTGTTCGGCCACCACGTCGGCGAGGCGGGGGGACTCCGGCAGCCTGCGGGTCAGCTCGGCGATGTGGGTCTGGTGCCGGGACCGGAAGGCGTCGAGGCGGCCGGCCAGCCGGGGGTGGGCCTTGATGATCTGGTCGTACTGCGAGACCGTGCGGCGCTTGGCCCCGATCAGCTCCTTGATCAGGGCGATCTCGGGGTCGGGCGAGGGTGGCGGGGCCTGCAGGGCGGCGGGTGCGCCGGAGCCGCAGGCCGAGGTCAGGCCCGTCGTCAGCACGGCCGCGCCGGCCATCGCGCCGGTCAGGACGGCGCGCCGAGGCAGGGCACGCTCTCGCACGCCGGTCCTCCTCCAAACGACTGCAAGCACCCATCGTAAGGCTCGCCGCCGCGAGATCACCCCGCAGGAGGCCTTTTCCGAAGGTCGGAATGGATAGGCTGTGGGCACTCGCATCTTGTTTTGTTTGTGAACACTAGGAGGTCAGCATGGGCGAAGACGCTCGACGTGACCGCCTCGTGCAGTTGTTGGAGCCGATCGTCGCCGCTGAGGGCCTTGATCTGGAGGACGTCAGCGTCTCTCCGGCGGGCAAACGGCGGATGCTGCGTGTGATCGTGGACGCCGACGGAGGCGTGAGCCTCGACGCTGTCGCCGAGGTTAGCCAGTCCGTGTCGGCCGCGCTCGACGAGAGCGACGTCATGGGCGGAGCGGCGTACGTCCTGGAGGTCACCTCCCCGGGGATCGACCGCCCGCTGACCGAGCCGCGGCACTGGCGACGGGCCCGAGGGCGCCTCGTGCAGGCGCAGTTGAAGGATGGCACCTCCGTGGAGGGCCGGGTCCTGTCCGCCGACGACGCGGGCGTGAGCCTGGACGTCGGCGGCACACCGCGCGACATCGCGCACGCGGACCTGGCCAGGGGCCGGGTCCAGATCGAGTTCCGCCGTCTGGCTGACGGCGACGAAGACGACGTCGCCGACGGCGACGAAGGCTAGGGGGGAGGCCTCGTGGACATCGACATGAGCGTCCTGCGCAGCCTGGAAAGCGAAAAGGACATCTCCTTCGACCTCGTGGTCAAGGCGATCGAGGACGCCCTCCTCATCGCCTACCACCGCACCGAGGGCGCGGCCCCGCGCGCGCGGGTCGAGCTCGACCGCGGCACCGGCCACGTCACCGTGTGGGCCGCCGAGCTCGACGAGGAGGGCGCCGTCGCGCGGGAGTACGACGACACCCCCAGCGACTTCGGGCGGATCGCCGCGACCACCGCCAAGCAGGTCATCCTGCAGCGGCTGCGCGACGCCGAGGACGAGGTGAACTTCGGCGAGTACGCCGGCCGCGAGGGCGAGCTGGTCGCGGGCGTGATCCAGCAGGGCAAGGACCCGCGCAGCGTGCTCGTGGACCTCGGCAAGATCGAGGCGATCCTGCCGCACAGCGAGCAGGTCCCCGGCGAGCAGTACAATCACGGCGAGCGCATCAAGACCTATGTCGTGCAGGTCAAGAAGGGCCACCGCGGCCCCTCGGTGACGCTGTCGCGGACCCACCCCAACCTCGTGAAGAAGCTGTTCGCGCTGGAGGTCCCCGAGATCGCCGACGGCACCGTGGAGATCGCGGCGATCGCGCGCGAGGCCGGGCACCGCACGAAGATCGCGGTGCGGTCGCGCAAGAGCGGCGTGAACGCCAAGGGCGCCTGCATCGGCCCGATGGGCAGCCGGGTGCGCAACGTCATGACGGAGCTGCACGGCGAGAAGATCGATATCATCGATTGGTCGGAGGACCCGGCGACGTTCGTGGGCAACGCCCTGTCGCCGGCCCGGGTCTCCCACGTCGAGGTCGTGGACCTCGACGGCCGGGTGGCCCGCGTGATCGTGCCGGACTACCAGCTCTCGCTGGCCATCGGCAAGGAAGGTCAGAACGCCCGCCTCGCGGCCCGGCTCACCGGGTGGCGCATCGACATCCGCGCGGACACCGAGGCGCGGGGGCAGTCGGAGCAGCCAGAACGCGGCGCGAGCCCGAGGTCGGAGGATATGCCGGAGAATGCGGTCGGTCCCGCTGATGCGTCCGCACGGTAAACTCGACTATGGTGGCCTGGCAGCCCCCGTGCGAACTTGCGTGGGCTGTCGGGTTCGTACGGTTAAGTCCGACCTGCTCCGCCTGGTGGTGGTCGATGACGTTCTGGTCGTCGATCGCAACGGACGGCTTGAGGGCAGGGGTGCGTCCCTGCACCCGTCCCTGAGCTGTCTGGAGCTCGCCGAGCGGCGACGGGCGTTCCCGCGGGCGTTCCGCCGCGCGGGGCCGCTCGACACGTCGCGGGTGCGGGCACATCTGGAAGAGCACGCGGCTTCGGATTAAAACCGACTACGGAGACGGTTCTACTCATGTCAGTTGTTGGACGCCGAGTTGATGGGCGGGTCAGATTGCGATGAGCGCCTGATGAGCATGCGGCGATGAGTACATCTAGTTAGCGACGGTCCGGTGGCACTGCCTCCCGGGCCGAGTAGGGAGTGCAGTGGCGAAGGTCCGTGTCTACGAGCTCGCCAAGGAGTTCGGCGTGGAGAGCAAGGCCGTGATGGCCAAGCTCCAGGAAATGGGCGAGTTCGTGCGCTCGGCGTCCTCGACGATCGAGGCGCCGGTGGTCCGCAGGCTCAAGGAGGCGTTCAACGCTCCCAAGGGCGACAACAAGCCGAAGCCGGGGCCGCGTCCGGCCCCGCGGGCGCCTGAGGCTCAGCAGCAGGCGCCGCAGAAGAACAACAACGTCGAGGCGCGCCCGGGTCCCCGGCCCGCCGCGCCCAAGCCGGCCGCCCCGCGGCCGAGCGTCCCGATGCCGCCCCAGCAGCAGCAGGCGCCGCAGGCTCAGCCGCGGCCCCAGCAGCCGCCGGCGCAGGCCCCCCGGCCCGAGGCCCCCGCGCCCGGTCCGGCGCCCGCCGGTCGCGACGGCGGCCGTCCGGCCCCCGGCCCGCGCCCGGGTCCCCGTCCGGGGCCCGCTCCGCGTCCGGCTCCGGGTCCGCAGACCCCGGCCGGTCAGGGCGCTCCCGGCGCCTCGCGTCCGGGTGCCCCCAAGCCGGGTCCCCGTCCGGGCCCGCGCGGCCCGCGTCCGGGCAACAACCCGTTCTCCTCGAACGCCAGCGGCATGGGGCAGACCCCGCGTCCGCCGCGCGCCGGCGGCCCTCAGGGCGGCCCGCGTGAGGGCGGTCCCCGCGAGGGCGCTCCGCGCGACCGTCGTGACGGCGGCGCTCCCGGTCCCGGCGGTCCGCGTCCCGCGGCCGGCCGCACCGGCGCCCCCGGTCCCGGCGGCCCGCGTCCCGCGGCTCCCGGCCCGCGTCCGGGTGGCCCGCGCCCGAACCCGATGATGATGCCCTCGCGGCCGGCCGGGCAGGGTCCCGCCGGTGGCGGCGGCCGTCCGGGTGGCGGTGGCGGTCGTCCCGGTGGCGGCGGCGGCCGTCCCGGCGGCGGTGGTCGTCCCGGTGGCGGCGGTGGCGGCTTCGGCGCCCGCACCGGCACCGGTGGTGGCGGCGGCGGTCGTCCCGGCGGTCCCGGCGGCGGTGGCGGCGGCTTCGGCGGCCGTCCCGGTGGCGGCGGTGGCCGCGGCCGCGGCACCACGGCCGGCGCGTTCGGCCGCCCGGGTGGCCGTCCCGGCCGCGCCCGCAAGTCCAAGCGGCAGCGCCGTCAAGAGTTCGACAACATGCAGGCGCCGTCCGTAGGCGGCGTGCAGGCTCCTCGCGGCAACGGGCAGACCATCCGCCTGCCGCGCGGCGCGTCCCTGTCGGACTTCGCCGACAAGATCGGTGCGAACCCCGCGTCGCTGGTGCAGATCATGCTGCACCTCGGCGAGATGGTGACCGCCACGCAGTCGGTGACCGACGAGACGCTCCAGCTTCTGGGCGCCGAGCTGAACTTCGACGTTCAGGTCGTCAGCCCCGAGGACGAGGACCGCGAGCTGCTCGAGTCGTTCTCCATCGAGTTCGGCGAGGACGAGGGCGACGAGGCGGACCTGGAGGTGCGGCCCCCGGTCGTCACCGTCATGGGTCACGTCGACCACGGTAAGACCAAGCTGCTCGACGCCATCCGCGACACGAACATCGTGGCGCGCGAGGCCGGCGGCATCACGCAGCACATCGGTGCGTACCAGGTCAAGACCGAGGTCGACGGCCAGGAGCGCAAGATCACCTTCATCGACACCCCGGGTCACGAGGCGTTCACCGCCATGCGCGCCCGCGGTGCCGACACGACCGACCTGGTCATCCTGGTGGTCGCGGCCGACGACGGCGTGAAGCCGCAGACGACCGAGGCCATCGACCACGCCACGGCGGCCGGCGTGCCGATCGTGGTCGCGGTCAACAAGGTCGACAAGGAGGGCGCGGACCCGCAGAAGGTGCGGGCCCAGCTCACCGAGTACGGCCTGGTGGCCGAGGAGTACGGCGGCGACACCCAGTTCGTGGACGTGTCCGCCAAGCAGGGCACCGGGCTCGACAGCCTGCTGGAGGCCATCGTGCTGACGGCGGACGCCGAGCTGGACCTGCGGGCGAACCCGAACATGAGCGCCCAGGGCATCGCGATCGAGGCCAACCTCGACCGCGGCCGCGGCCCGGTGGCGACCGTGCTGGTCCAGCGCGGCACGCTCCGGATCGGCGACTCGATCGTCTGTGGCGAGGCCTACGGCCGCGTCCGGGCGATGCTCGACGACACCGGCAACAACGTCGACGAGGCGACGCCGTCGCGTCCGGTCCAGGTGCTCGGTCTGACGGCCGTGCCCCGGGCGGGCGACAACTTCATCGCCGTCGACGACGACCGCGTCGCCCGGCAGATCGCGCAGCAGCGGGCCGCCAGGCTCCGCAACGCCGAGCTGCTCAAGACGCGCGGCCGGCGCACCCTCGAGGACATCTTCAAGGACCTCGAGAAGGGCGCGGTCGAAGAGCTCCGGCTCATCATCAAGGGTGACGTGTCGGGTTCGGTCGAGGCCCTGGAGGACGCGCTCGTCAAGATCGACGTCGGCGACGAGGTCGATCTGCGGGTCATCCGCCGCGGCGCCGGCGCCATCACGCAGGACGACGTCAACCTGGCGATCGCCTCCGACGCCATCATCATCGGCTTCAACGTGCGCCCGGAGACCAAGGCGCGCGAGCTGGCCGACCGCGAGGGCGTGGACATCCGGTTCTACTCGGTCATCTACCAGGCGATCGAGGAGGTCGAGGCGGCCCTCAAGGGCATGCTGAAGCCGGAGTTCGAGGAGGTCCAGCTCGGCACCGCGGAGATCCGCGAGGTCTTCAAGGTGCCGAAGATCGGGAACGTCGCCGGTTCGCTGGTGCGGTCGGGCAAGATCGTCCGCAACAGCAAGGCCCGGCTGCTCCGCGAGGGCGTCGTCGTCTCCGACAACCTCACCGTCTCGTCGCTGCGCCGCTTCAAGGATGACGCGACCGAGGTCCGCGAGGGCTTCGAGTGCGGTATCGGCATCGGCTACAGCGACATCCGGGTCGGCGACGTGATCGAGACCTTCGAGATGCAGGAGAAGCCGCGCGTCTGACCCCGAGCCGCCCCGGCGGCCCGGATTCACGACGAGTCATCCCGTACGGCTCGCGCCACCCGGCGCGAGCCGTACGGGCGGCTCTGAGCCGGGCGGGCGGGACCGAGGACCGGGGAGCACGCCGACCACCATGTACATCGGTGCTCTTACCCTTGACCTTCTGCTCGGGGACGTGCGGACCCTGAAGCAGAAACGATCCGTCGTGCGGCCGTTGATCGCCGACGTGAAGCGGCGGTTCCCCGCCGTGGCGGTGGCCGAGACCGGCCACCTCGACAAGTACCGCCGGGTCGAGATCGGCGTAGCGGTGGTGTCGGCGACGGCCGGCAACTGCCAGGAGGTGCTCGACGAGTGTGAGCGCCTCATCGCCGGTTATCCGGAGTTCGAGTTGTTGTCCGCACGGCAGCGACTCTTCAACGAGGAGGAGTAGGCCATGAGCGCCGCGGATAGGGGAGCCCGATGACTGACGCAGCCCGGGCGCGCAAGCTCGCCGACCGCATCCAGCAGATCGTCGCCGAGATGCTGGACCGCCGGATCAAGGACCCCCGCCTCGGATTCGTGACGATCACCGACACGCGTCTCACCAACGACCTGCGCGACGCGACCGTCTACTACACGGTCATGGGCACGGAGGCCGAGCGGGCCGACACCGCGGCGGCGCTGCGCAGCGCCACCGGCGTCATCCGCTCGGAGGTCGGGCGCCAGACCGGTGTGCGTCACACGCCCACGCTGACCTTCGAGCACGACCCGCTGCCCGACAACGCCCGGCACATGGACGAGCTGTTCGCCGCCGCGCGTGCCCGGGACGCCGAGATCGCCAAGGCGGCCGAGGGCGCCGAGCCCGCGGGCGAGGCCGACCCGTACCGCAAGCCGGGCGAGGACGACGACGCCGACGACGACGGCCCGGACTTCGACGAAAGGCGCGGCGGGGAGTCCGGCGGCGCGGGATACTCCGCAACGTGACCGGGCTCATCGCCGACGCCGACTGGGACCACGCGGTCAAGCTCATCGAGTCGGCCCCGCAGGTCCACCTCGCGTGCCACATCGTGCCCGACGGCGACGCCCTCGGCTCGATGCTGGCGCTCGGGCTGGCCCTGCGGGAGCTCGGCAAGCCCTGCGTGGCCTCGTTCGGCGACGAGCCGTTCACGGTGCCCAGGCTGCTGCGCTTCCTGCCCGGCCAGGACCTGCTCGTCCCCCCGGCCGAGGTGCCGGAGGCCCCGCGGGTCATGTTCACGTTCGACGCGGCGAGCGCCGAGCGGCTGGGCGCGCTCGCGGCCAAGGCCGCCAAGGCCGAGGAACTGGTGGTGGTGGACCACCACCGCTCCAACACCGGCTTCGGCAGCCTGCACCTGGTCAGCCCGTCCGCCGCCGCGACCGCGGTGATCGTGGCCGAGCTGATCGACCGGCTCGGCGTGCCGTTCACCCGTGACATCGCGACCTGCCTGTACGTCGGGCTGGTCACCGACACCGGCTCGTTCCGGTACTCCTCGACGAACCGGGCCGTGCACGAGCTCGCCGGGCGGCTCGTCGCCACCGGCATCCGCACCGACGAGATCGCCCGCGAGCTGTGGGACCGGTCGCCCTTCGCGTACCTGCCCGTGCTCGGGGCGGCGCTCGGCCGGGCCGTGCTCGACCGCGACGCCGCCGGCGGGCGCGGCATGGTCTGGACGTACGTCAGCCGGGCCGACCGCGCCGCCCACGACCTGTCGTACGACGAGATCGAGGGCGTCATCGACGTCGTCCGCCGGACCGACGAGGCCGAGGTGGCCGTCGTGGTCAAGGAGGACGACGAGGGGGCCTGGCAGGTGTCCACGCGCTCCAAGGGCGCGATCGACGTCGGGCGCGCCTGCGCGGCGCTCGGCGGCGGCGGTCACGCCAGCGCCGCCGGCTTCACCTCGCACCTGCCGGTCGAGGTCACCATCGCCAAGTTCCGGGAGTTGCTCGCGTGACCGTCAGCGGACTGATCGTCGTCGACAAGCCCGCCGGCTGGACCTCCCACGACGTGGTCGCCAAGCTGCGCCGCATCGCCGGGACCCGCCGCGTGGGCCACGCCGGCACGCTCGACCCGATGGCCACCGGCGTGCTCGTCGTCGGCGTCGAGAAGGCCACCCGGCTGCTCGGCCACCTCGCGCTCACGTCCAAGACGTACGACGCGGTGATCCGCCTCGGGCAGACCACGAACACCGACGACGCCGAGGGCGAGGTCCTCGTCACCACCCCGGCCGGGCACGTGGCCGACGAGGCGGTCCACGCCGGGGCCGCCGCCCTGACCGGCGAGATCATCCAGGTGCCGCCGCAGGTGAGCGCCATCAAGGTGGACGGCAAGCGCGCCTACAAGATGGCGCGCGCGGGCGAGGAGGTCGCGCTCGCCGGCCGGCCGGTCACCGTGCACGCCTTCGAGATCGGCCGCGTCCGCCGCGACGGGGACTTCGTGGACGTCGAGGCGACCGTGCGCTGCTCCAGCGGCACCTACATCCGGTCCCTGGCCCGCGACCTCGGCGCCGCGCTCGGTGTCGGCGGTCACCTGACGTACCTGCGGCGCACGGCCGTGGGGCCGTACACCATCACCATGGCCCGCACGATCGAGCGGCTGGCCGAGTCCTGCGAGATCCTGCCCATCGCCGACGCGGTCTCGGCCGCCTTCCCGCGCCGCGACGTGACCGACGCCGAGGCCAGGCTCGTCGCCCACGGCGGCCGCCTGCCCGCCGCCGGCCTCGGCCCCGGCCCCGTGGGCCTCTTCGCCCCCGACGGCACCCTCCTGGCCCTGGCCGAGGAGTCCAAGGGCCAGACCAAGCCCCTCGCCGTCTTCGTCTGACCGGACCCGCACCCGCGCCTGATCTCCCCCGAGGCCGTCTCGTCCGCCCACTCCCACAGGAGGACGCCTCCGCACGCGGTGATCCCCCCTCGGGGCCCGGTTCCCCGCGAGGCGTTCCCCGCGAGACGGTTTCCCGAGAGGCGGTCCCCGCGAGGCGGTTTCCCGTGAGGCGGTTTCCCGAGAGGCGGTCCCCGCGAGGCGGTTTCCCGCGAGGTGGTTTCCCGCGAGGCGGTTTCCCGAGAGGCGGTTTCCCGAGAGGTGGTTTCCCGAGAGGTGGTTTCCCGAGAGGTGGTTTCCCGCGAGGCGGTTTCCCGAGAGGTGGTTTCCCGAGAGGCGGTTCCCTGCGAGCCGGGTTCCCCACGAGGTGGTTTCCCGTGAGGCGGTCCCCACGAGGTGGTTTCCCGTGAGGCGGTCCCCGCGAGACGGTTTCTCGTGAGGCGGTCCCCGTGAGCGGTTTCCCGCGAGGTGGTCTCTTCCGCCTGATCCCATGGGGGCGGTTTCGCGCAGGGTGATCCCCTCGGGGCTGGTTCCCCGTGAGGCGGTTTGCCGGGAAGCGGTCCTCGGCCGGCCCCCTCCCTCGTCGTGATCATGCAGTCTTGAACACACCCTGTGCTTAAAACTGCATGATCACGACGAGGGGGGAGGGAGGGAGAGCGTCGCGGATGCCTCCGGATGCGCGGGCGGAGGTCAGGAGGTCGCGGATCTCTTGCGGGCGCGGAAGACGGCGACGTTGGTGCGGTTGGCGCAGGCGTCGGAGCAGAAGCGGCGGCGGCCCGACGGGGAGGTGTCGGCGTAGACGCGGTCGCACCCGGGGGCCGCGCAAACGCCGACGCGCTGGACGCCCGACTCGCTGACCGCGGTCGCCAGGCAGAAGAGCGTGGTGGCGCGGAGGCGGTGGGGGAACTTCGCGCCGGGGGGCGCGTAGTGCATGTGCAGCCCGCGGCCGTCGTGGTCGCTCAGGTGCGGGTGCATGGGGACCTCCAGCATGAGGTCGTTGAGCAGCGCCACCGCCTCGTCCAGGTCCGCGCACTCGAAGACGCGCCGCAGGGTCCACGCCCAGGCGCGGACCGCCTTCATGTCGTCGGCGGTCACGTTGGCGATGAAGAAGTTGTGCTCCGCCAGCAGCGCGCACAGTTCGTCGTCGGTGGCGTCCGCCTGGCGAGTCGTCACGGCGTTCACCAGGGCGGCCGACGCCGCCACCCCCTGGCTCCGATACCCGGTCACGCGCATGGCGAAAGTGTAAGCGACTGGTCATCTGTAAGCATTACGGCTATCGTAAGCATTACCGAGAAAGTGACCATTACAGACCATCATCGGTGCCGAGGGAACGGAACACCCCTGTGAGCGCGTGCGGAAACTGCGGCTGGCCAGACGACGAACCGAGCGAAGTGATCTCCCGGCATCGCACCTCCGAGGGGGTCCTGTCCTACGTGCGCTGCGTCTGCGGTCGCATCGAGCTGCGCATGACCCCCTACGGCTCCGCCTCCCCGATCGCCGCCGTCACCCCCGCCGACTGACTCCCCCACGCCCCGTCCCCGGCGCGCCCGGTCCGGTTCCGGCCCGGCCGGGCTCTCCCCGTACGGCTCCCGCCGACGGCGCCCGCCGTACGGCGTGAGCGGGGCGCGGCCCGCCGTACGGCGTGAGCGGGGCGACCGGGCGGGGTGACACGGCGTCCCGGTGTCCCGCGGCCGGCCGGGGCATGGCAGGCTTGTGACGCCGTGAGAGAGGTCTGGAGAAAAGGGGTCGACGTGCAGCGCTGGCACGGACTCGGCGACGTGCCCGGGGACCTGGGCAGGTCGGTCGTCACCATCGGCGTGTTCGACGGCGTCCACCGGGGTCACCGGAGGGTCGTGGAGCGTGTGGCCGGGCTGGCGCGCGAACTCGGGGCCGTGAGCGTGGCGGTGACCTTCGAGCCGCATCCGGAGGAGGTCGTGCGGCCGGGGAGTCATCCGGTGCTGCTGACCGCGCCCGTCCGCAGGGCCGGCCTCCTGGGCGACCTGGGCGTGGACGCCGTGTGCACGCTGCCGTTCACGCTGGAGTTCTCGCGGCTGGAGCCGGACGAGTTCGTGCGGACGGTGCTGGCGGAGGGGCTGCGCGCGACCCGGGTGGTCGTGGGTGAGGACTTCCGGTTCGGGCACGGGGCGGCCGGCGACGTGGAGACGCTGCGCGCGCTGGGGGAGAAGTACGACTTCGAGGTCGAGGCGCTGCCGCTCGTGCGCGAGGGCGAGGTGGTCTCCTCGACGTACGTCAGGGAACTGCTGGCCGAGGGCGACGTGGAGACGGCGGCCGCGGCCCTGGGCCGGCCCCACCGGGTCGAGGGCGTGGTCGTGCGCGGGCACCGGCGCGGGCGCGCGCTCGGGTTCCCGACCGCCAACGTCGAGTCGCCGCCGCACACCGCGATCCCCGCCGACGGGGTCTACGCCGGGTGGCTGCGGTGCACCCCGGTCGGCGAGATCGCGCCGATCTACGGGGACGAGTGCTGGCCCGCGGCGATCTCCATCGGCACCAACCCGACCTTCGACGGGGTGGAGCGCACCGTGGAGGCGTACGCCCTGGACCGCGACGACCTGGATCTGTACGGCGCGCACGTGGCGGTGGACTTCGTCGCCCGGCTGCGGCCCACGCTGCGGTTCGACTCCATCGAGGCGCTGATCGAGCAGATGCGCCACGACGTCGACGAGACCCGGCGGATCACGTCCTCCGGAGCGTCCTGAGCGACGGCCGGGCGCCCTGACCGCCCCTCCTGACCGGCTCCGACGGCGGCGGCGTCTCATTATGTGGCATGCGTGGTAACCTAGGGACAGGTCGGCTCGTGGTCGGCTTGTTTCATGGTGCCCAAAGGCGCCCGTCACGGCAACTGTAGGCACGCACGGTTGCTCGGACGCGCATCGCCAACATGTTCGCGTGCCCCTAGAAGACAGAGGAGAGCCGTGTCGCTCGACACCGCCACCAAGCAGAAGATCATGGCCGAGTACGCCACCGTCGAAGGTGACACCGGCTCGCCCGAGGTGCAGATCGCGCTCCTGAGCAAGCGCATCAGCGACCTGACCGAGCACCTCAAGGCGCACAAGCACGACCACCACAGCCGCCGCGGCCTGCTGCTGCTGGTCGGCCGCCGCCGCCGGCTGCTGAAGTACCTCCAGGCCAAGGACATCCAGCGCTACCGCACCCTGATCGAGCGGCTGGGCCTGCGCCGATAGCACGCGAAGAGGGAGTGGCCGGGCGGCCACTCCCTCTCGTTTATGCGCCCGCGCGGCTAGCCTGGACAAGGTCACGGCGCGTCGCGATGGCCACAGGGCCGGGCGTGCCGCAAACTGAATAGAACCAGTGCCCCGCGTCCGCACCAGCGCAGGAACTCTCCACGCACCGCCGCCTGCGGGCCGGTCCTCGGTAGTGGCTCCCGGTGACGCGCACCACGCGCGAGCCGTACGACGAAACACCGGGCGCTTCGATCGAAGACCGGCGCTGCACCTGACGGGTGGCCCGCCAGGCAAGTTCCTCCGGACACGACGCGGGGACCGTTGACCTTAGAAGGAGGTCCCCCTGTGGAAGGTGTCCACACCGCCGAAGCCGTCATCGACAACGGCTCGTTCGGCACCCGCACGATCCGGTTCGAGACCGGCCGGCTCGCCCGGCAGGCCGCCGGGTCCGCCGTCGCCTACCTCGACGACGAGACGATGGTGCTGTCCGCCACCACGGCGTCCAAGCAGCCGAAGGAGTCCCTCGACTTCTTCCCGCTGACCGTGGACGTCGAGGAGCGCATGTACGCCGCGGGCCGCATCCCCGGCTCGTTCTTCCGGCGCGAGGGCCGGCCGTCCGAGGACGCGATCCTCACGTGCCGCCTCATCGACCGGCCGCTGCGCCCGTCCTTCGTGAAGGGCCTGCGCAACGAGGTGCAGGTCGTCGCCACGATCATGGCGCTGCACCCCGAGCACCTGTACGACGTGGTCGCGATCAACGCCGCGTCCCTGTCCACCCAGCTCGCCGGGCTGCCCTTCTCCGGCCCGATCGGCGGCGTCCGCGTCGCGCTGATCGACGGCCAGTGGGTGGCGTTCCCGACGCACACCGAGCTGGAGCGCGCCACCTTCGACATGGTCGTCGCGGGCCGCGTGCTCGCCGACGGCGACGTCGCGATCATGATGGTCGAGGCCGAGTCCACCAAGGACACGCTCAAGCTGGTGGCCGAGGGCGCCGTCGCCCCGACCGAGGAGACCATCGCCGAGGGCCTTGAGGCGTCCAAGCCGTTCATCAAGGTGCTCTGTGAGGCGCAGAGCCGCATCGCGCGGGTCGCCGCCAAGGACACGGCCGAGTTCCCGGTCTTCGTCGACTACCAGCAGGACGTGTACGACGCCGTCGCCGCGACCGCGACCGAGGACCTGCAGCGGGCGCTCACCATCGCCGGCAAGCAGGAGCGCGAGGCCGAGCTCGATCGGGTCAAGCTCACCACCGCCGAGAAGCTGCTCGGCGACTTCGAGGGCCGCGAGAAGGAGATCGGCGCCGCCTTCCGGGCGCTGACCAAGAAGCTCATCCGCGCCCGCATCATCGACGAGGGCGTCCGCATGGACGGCCGCGGCGTCAAGGACATCCGCAGCCTGTCCGCCGAGGTCCACGTGGTGCCCCGGGTGCACGGCTCGGCGCTGTTCGAGCGCGGCGAGACCCAGATCCTGGGCGTGACGACGCTGAACATGCTGCGCATGGAGCAGATGATCGACACGCTCAACCCCGAGCGCACCAAGCGCTACATGCACAACTACAACTTCCCGCCCTACTCCACCGGTGAGACGGGCCGCGTGGGCTCGCCGAAGCGCCGCGAGATCGGCCACGGCGCGCTGGCCGAGCGGGCGCTGATCCCGGTGCTGCCCTCGCGCGAGGAGTTCCCCTACGCCATCCGGCAGGTCTCCGAGGCGCTGGGCTCCAACGGGTCCACCTCGATGGGCTCGGTCTGCGCCTCCACGATGTCCCTGCTCGACGCGGGCGTGCCGCTCAAGGAGATGGTCGCCGGCATCGCGATGGGCCTGATCGGCGAGGGTGACAAGTACGTCACGCTGACCGACATCCTCGGCGCCGAGGACGCCTTCGGCGACATGGACTTCAAGGTCGCCGGCACGCGCGAGCTCATCACCGCGCTCCAGCTCGACACCAAGCTCGACGGCATCCCGGCGAGCGTGCTCGCCGCCGCCCTCAAGCAGGCCAAGGGCGCCCGCCTGGCGATCCTGGACGTGATGCAGGAGGCCATCGAGACCCCGGCGGAGATGTCGCCGAACGCGCCGCGCATCATCACGATCAAGGTCCCGGTGGACAAGATCGGCGAGGTCATCGGCCCCAAGGGCAAGATGATCAACCAGATCCAGGACGACACCGGCGCCGAGATCACGATCGAGGACGACGGCACGATCTACATCGGCGCCACCGACGGCCCGTCGGCCGAGGCCGCGCGGAGCGCGATCAACGCGATCGCCAACCCGCACATGCCGGAGGTCGGTGAGCGCTACCTGGGCACGGTCGTGAAGATCGCCGCCTTCGGCGCGTTCGTCAGCCTGCTGCCGGGCAAGGACGGCCTGCTCCACGTCTCGCAGATCCGCAAGCTGCACGGCGGCAAGCGCATCGAGAACGTCGAGGACGTCATGAACGTCGGCGACAAGATCCAGGTCGAGATCGCCGAGATCGACCAGCGCGGCAAGCTCTCGCTGGTGCCGGTCGAGGTCGTCGAGCAGGAGGCCGGCGCGGCCGCCCCGGCCGACGCCGAGGCCGCCGGCCCGGACCGCCAGACCGAGTCCCGCACCGAGCGCGCCGAGCGCGGGGAGGCCCGCGAGGGGGTCCGGCGCACCCGCACCCGGGGCGGTCGCGACCGCGATCGTGACCGTGACCGCGACGCCGACCGCAACTCGTAGCAGATGACCGAGGTCCTCTTCCCCGGCAGGGACGGTGCGGGGGCGGTCCGCCGCACCGTCCTGCCCGGAGGCCTCCGGGTCGTGACCGAGACCATGCCCACCGTGCGTTCCGTCGCGGTGGGCATGTGGGTCGGGATCGGGTCCCGCGACGAGGCCCCGGAGCACACGGGCGCGACGCACTACCTTGAGCACCTGCTGTTCAAGGGCACCCCCAGCCGCGACGCGCTGGAGATCTCCGCCGCCATCGAGGGCATCGGCGGCGAGATCAACGCCTTCACGGCCAAGGAGTACACCTGCTACTACGCGCGGGTGCTCGACGAAGACCTGCCGCTGGCCATCGAGGTGCTCTCCGACATGGTGACGTCCTCGCTGGTCGAGGCGGACGACGTCGAGGCCGAGCGCGGCGTGATCCTCGAAGAGATCGCGATGCACGACGACGACCCCTCGGACGTCGTGCACGAGCAGTTCGCGGCCGAGCTGTTCGGCGACATCCCGCTCGGGCGGCCGATCCTGGGGTCGGTCGACTCGATCAACGCGTTGTCGCGCGAGCGCATCGTGGAGTACTACCGCACCTACTACCGCCCGCCGCACACCGTGGTCGCGGTGGCGGGCAACGTGGACCACGACCAGGTCGTGGCCCTGGTCCACGCCGCCTACTCGCGGGCGGACGCCCTCGGCACGCCCGGCGAGGCCCCGGCGGCGCCGCGGCTCACCGGCCCGGGCGCCTCGCCCCGGCGCGGCGTGCGCGTGCTCAACCGCCCCACCGAGCAGGCCAACCTCGTGCTCGGCACGACCGGCGTCAGCCGTACGGACGACCGGCGGTTCGCGCTGGGCGTGCTGAACGCGGCGCTGGGCGGGGGCATGTCGTCCCGGCTGTTCCAGGAGATCCGGGAGCGGCGCGGGCTGGCGTACTCCACGTACAGCTACACCTCGCAGTACGCCGACACCGGCCAGTTCGGGATCTACGTCGGCTGCCAGCCGTCCAGGATCGACGACGTGCTGGCGATCTGCCGCGAGGAGGTCGCCAAGGTCCTCGCCGACGGGATCTCCGAGGAGGAGATCGAGCGCGGCAAGGGCCAGATGCGCGGCGGCCTCGTGCTCGGCCTGGAGGACACCGGGTCGCGCATGTCCCGCATCGGCAAGAGCGAGCTGGTCTACGAGGAGCTCATGCCGGTGGACGAGGTGCTCTCCCGCATCGAGGCGGTGACCGCCGAGGACGTCCACACGGTGGCCAAGGACATCCTGGGCCGCCCGATGACGCTCGCGGTGATCGGCCCGTACTCGGGCAAGAACTTCGACTCCTACGTGGACTGAGGTCTCACGGCGCTTTCGCGAGTCGCGTGTACGGCGGGCCGCGGTGAGCCGCCGGACCGCCACGCCGTACGGTGTGGCGTGAGGTCCGGCGGGCGCCGCGGCCTCGCCGTACAGCCGTCACCAAGGGAGTAGACAGTGATCAAGGTTGGCGTTCTCGGCGCGCGGGGCCGGATGGGGTCCGAGGTGTGCAAGGCCGTGTCCGCGGCCGGGGACATGGAGCTCGTCGCGGCGCTGGACGCGGGCGACGACCGCGAGCCGCTGCGCGCGGCCGAGGTCGTGGTGGACTTCACGCACCCGGACGCCGTGATGGACAACCTGCGCTGGTGCGTCGAGAACAGGCTGCACACCGTGGTCGGCACCACCGGGTTCGACGCGGAGCGGCTTTCGTCCCTGCGGTCCTGGCTGGCGGCCTCGCCGGGCGTGAACAGCCTGATCGCGCCCAACTTCGGCATCGCGGCCGTGCTGATGATGCACTTCGCCCAGCAGGCGGCGCGCTTCTTCGAGTCGGTCGAGGTGGTCGAGCTGCACCACCCGAACAAGGCCGACGCCCCCTCGGGCACGGCCCGGCGCACGGCCGAGCTGATCGCCGAGGCGCGCCGGAAGGCGGGCGTGGGCGAGTCCCCCGACGCGACGTCGTCGGCCCTCGACGGGGCGCGCGGCGCGGACGTGGACGGGGTGCGCGTGCACGCCGTACGGCTGGCCGGCCTCATCGCGCACCAGGAGGTGCTGCTGGGCGGCGACGGCGAGATCCTGACGATCCGGCACGACTCCATGAACCGGGCGTCCTTCATGCCCGGGGTCCTCCTCGGCGTCCGCCGGGTGGGGAGCCTCGACGGCCTCGTCGTCGGCCTGGAGCCCCTCCTCGACCTCTGAGAGACGTCCATGAACGTCTATGACGTCCATGAACGTCTATGACGTCCATGAACGTCTATGACGTCCATGAACGTCTATGACGTCCATGAACGTCTATGACGTCTATGGACGTCCATGAACGTCTATGAACGTCTGAGAGCGGCCCTCTCGCGCTGATCCCGCGGCCTCGCGCACGCCCAGATGGTCGGAAGAACCGCGTGATCGGGGTGCGAGGCCCGCGAGGGGTCGCTGCCGTGCGGGGCCGCTCCCGCGAGAGGTCACTCCCAGTCCTCGGGGGACTGGCGGGAGCGGTGGCGGGCGCCGGCCGGGGCGGTGCGCGACAGGCGGCGCGGGGCGTTGCGGGGGCGTTCGACCGGGGCGTCGGTGGACAGGTCGGCGACCGTGAGGCCGGGGGTGGGGACGCCGGTGGGCGGCACCGGGAGCTTTCCGGCCAGGTAGCCCGCGTGGCTGATCGCCAGCAGCGTGAGGAACGTGGTGGAGAACTCCGGGAGCGCCTTCACCACCTCGCCCTCCGGCACGGCGGCGATCTCGCGGGCCGTCAGCGCGCCGTAGGCGGCGACCAGGATGATCGTGATCACGAAGTTCTGGAACTTCGTCACGTCGATCACGCGGTCCGCCAGCGGGCCCTGCTCCAGCAGGTAGACCTGGGCCCAGCGGGGCGGGTCCCGGTGCTTCTCGCTGGCCGCGATGCCCTCGGGGTGCAGGCTGTCCTTGCTGCCCTTGATCACCCCGGCGATCATGGCCGAGCCGAGCGAGATGCCGAGCGCGCCGAACAGCTCGCCGGGGATGACGAACTCCAGCGGGTTGGCCTCCCCGGCCAGGTAACGGCCCCAGAAGACGCCCGAGATCAGCGAGAACACCACGAACGTCCAGACGACGGCCTGGAAGTGGGTCAGGCTGTACCGGCCGCGGCTGTCGATCAGGATGCCCAGGAGCCCGCGCCTGATCGCCAGGCTCGCCAGGAGCGCCACGAGGACCAGACCACCCGCGGAGACCGCCCACGCCAGCAGCGTCGTGTTCATCCGACCCCTGTTCGCCGTCGCCCGAACCGTGCCGCCCCCCGACGCGCCGCCCCCTCGCCGCCGCCCGGCCAGGCCGGGCGATCAACGCGGACCGTTCGACGAGTGTAAGCGCCGGAGATCGCCCAGCGGGAGAGACAAGCGGCCGAAAGCCGCGATCAGGCGATGGCGAGGCCGATCGTCAGGAGGGCGCCGTAGACGAGGTGCAGCCGCCCGGTCTGCTGGAGGACGGCGATGAGCGCGGGGCCCGACGCGCCCTTGCGCACGGTCTGGACCGGGCCCGCCGCCAGCGGGATCGACAGGAGCGTGAGCAGGGCCCAGGGCCGTGCCGGCGCCAGGGCGAGCGCGACGACGTACGGCAGCGCCACGCAGGCGGTGAAGAGCGCGCGGGTGCGGGCGGCGCCGAGCACGACGGCCAGGGTGCGCTTGCCCGCGGGTCCGTCGGTGACGATGTCGCGCAGGTTGTTGACCACGAGGATCGCGCAGGCGATCAGGCCCACGGGGACCGCGGCGGCGAGCGCGAGCCACGGCAGGCTCTCCATCTGGACGTACGTGGTGCCCGCGACGGCGACCAGGCCGAAGAAGACGAACACCGAGACCTCGCCCAGCGCGCGGTAGCCGTACGGCCGGTCGCCCCCGGTGTAGAACCAGGCGGCGACCACGCAGGCGGCGCCGACGAGCAGCAGCCACCAGGCCCGGGTGGCGACGACGAGGGCGAGCCCCGCGGCCAGGGCCACGGCGAAGCTGAGCAGGGCGCCGGCCAGGACCTGCCGCGCGGGGGCGGCGCCGGAGCCCACCAGGCGCATCGGGCCGACGCGGTCCGCGTCGGTCCCGCGGACGCCGTCGCTGTAGTCGTTGGCGTAGTTGACCCCGACCTGGAGCGCGAGGGAGACGATCAGGGCGAGCAGGGCCCGCCACCACACGGCGCCGCCGTAGGAGAAGGCGACTCCGGTGCCGACGAGGACGGGTACGACGGCGGCGGGAAGGGTCCGGGGGCGCGCGCCGGCGACCCACTGGCTCGCTGTGGCCACGGGGTGCGTACCGCCTTTCGTGCTGCTGTGCGACTGATTACCGACGGATCAGCTTATGTCGGTCGCCAGCCGGACCATGCGCACGGGTCGCCCCATGTCGAGGACGCGCTCGGCGCCGTCCTCGCCCCACCCCGCCGACTCCAGGAAGCCCAGCATCGCGTGATGCTCGGCGAACACCCAGGTCACGATGGTGGAGAAGCCGTCCTCGCGGAGGTGGTCGACGGTCGCGTTGAGCAGCCGGCTGCCGTGCCCGCGGCGCTCGTGGCCGGGGTCGACGAGCAGCGTGAGCAGCTCGGCCGTGGTGCCGGGGTCCACGTCGGGGTCCTCGGCGGGCTCGTGCGCCGCGAGGCCGACCACCTGGCCGTTCTCGACCGCGACGAGCAGCCGGTGCCGCGAGGTGGGCGGGGCGACGACCGCCTCCTCCCACTGCGTGCGCCACAGTTCCCCGGCCTGCTCGCCGGTCATCTCGGCGAGCGGCTCCTCGGGGAGGAAGTCGCGGTAGCCCTGCCGCCAGGCGCGAATCTGCGTCCGCGTCACCGCGTCCACATCCTCCCGCCGCGCCGCTCGCACCCCCACGTCTCCCATGGCCGCGCCCCTGCCTTCCGTGATGTTCGTCCGCGACGGCCTTCCCCGTCGACCGCGGTAACACCGTATCGGTCGGGAACGCGCGCCGTGCACCCCGCTTTCGATCTCGGCGCGACGGGCTCAGCCCCCGGCCCTGCGGGCCCGGTAGGCGCGGGTCTTGGTCCGGTTGCCGCACACCCGCATCGAGCACCAGGAGCGGGACCGGTTCTTGGACAGGTCGAGGAACGCCCACTGGCAGGTGGACTCCGCGCAGACCTTCAGCCGGTCCCACGTCCCGTCGGCCCGCGCCTCGGCGATCGCCGCCGCCAGCGCGGCCAGCCCGGCGCCCGGTCCGTCCGTCGCGGGGACCAGCCGGGGCCCGTCCGCGAGCGAGACCCGCACCGGCAGCCGGGACAGGACGTCCTCAAGCCCCGCGTCGGAGCACTCCACGCGGTCGTGATGGCACCGCATCACCCGCCGCAGCCCCTCCCTCAGCGCCACCGCGTCCGCGAGCTCCCGCGGCCCGACGGCGCACTCGGCGGCGGCCCCGGAGGCGAACTCGGCGCCGGCCCCTGATCCGGCGTCGCCGCCCAGACCCCGCGCGCCCAGCCACCCGGCGAGCGCCTCGGGGGTGCCGAGCGACTCCTCGTCTTCCTCGACGTCATAGGTGTTCACGAAGTCCCGGAGCAACTCGGCGGCCCTCATCACACCAGTGTACGGCGGTAGCCGGTGCCGTCGCGGGGGCGGGGCCCGGCTCGGCCCCGGCGGGGCGCACCCGTCACGCGGATCCGGAAGCCCAAGCCGTACGGCCCGGCGGGAGCCGCCGTACGGCCCGGCGCGGGCGCACGGCCCGGCGGGAGCCGTACGGCCCGGGCGGGGCCGTCAGCAGGAGGCGAGGGCCTTGGCGAGGCGGTGGACGCCCTCGGTGATCTCGGCGCGGGTGGCGGGGGCGGCGGGGGTGAGGCGCAGGTGGGGGGCGGGCGGCTCGGCGGGGTAGTAGAGGCGGCCCGGGCTGTACTGCACGCCGTGGCGGAGGGCGGCGTCGGCCAGGGCGGCCTCGTCGACGTGGCCGGGCAGGCGGAGCCACAGGTGGAGGCCGCCCGGGGGGAGGCGGAACGCGACCTCCGGGAGGTGGCGGGCCAGCTCGGCCGCGGCCTGGTCGCGGCGGGACAGGAGCTCGGCGCGCACGGCGGCGACGTGGCGTCGCCAGGCGGGGGACGTGGCGAAGTCCAGGGCCGTCTCCTGGAGCGGGCGGGCCACGAAGAACGAGTCCACGAGTGAGGTGGAGCGCAGGCGGCGGGCCACCGGGCCCCGCGCGACCAGGGCGCCGACGCGGAGGCTGGACGAGGTGACCTTGGTGAGCGACGACAGGTGGACCACCGCGCCGTGCCGGTCGAGGGCGGCCAGCGGCGGCGGGGAGTGGGCGGGCTCGGCGAAGTGCCGCCCCCAGTCGTCCTCGATCACGAAGGCCCCGGCCGCGCGGGCCACCGCCAGGACCTCCTCGCGCCGCCTGAGCGGCTGCACGACGCCCGTGGGGTTGTGCAGGGTGGGCTGGGTGTAGAGGACGCGCGCGCCGGTCAACGCGAACGCCTCGGCGAGCAGGTCCGGGCGGACCCCGTCGCCGTCCAGGGGCACGCCGGTCGGGCGCAGACCGGCCGCGCGCGCCGCCGAGAGCGCGCCCGGGTAGGTCGGGGTCTCCATCAGCAGGGGCGCGCCGGGCGGGGCCAGCGCGCGCAGCGCGGTCGTGAGGGCCGCCTGCCCGCCCGCCGTCACCAGGACGTCGCCCGGGGTCACGTCCCCGCCGACCAGCGCGGCGAACCAGCGGCGCAGCTCCTCCAGCCCGCCGAGCGGGGGCGTGGACCAGGCGTCCGGGCGGCGTACGGCTCGCGCGGCGGCGGCCGACAGGGCCTGGTCGGGCCGCAGCCCGGGGGGAAGGTAGCCGCCGGTCAGCGGGATGACGCCCTCGGGCGGGGCGGTGAGGAGCGTGCTCACGACCTGGTCGTCCACGGCGCGATCGCCCAGCGCCACGGACTGCCAGGACAGGTCCGGGGGCTCGGCGGGCGGCTCGGGGCGCGCCGCGACGAAGGTGCCGCTGCCGGGGCGGGTGACGACCGTGCCCTCGGCGGCGAGGCGGGCGATGGCGCGCGAGACCGTGACGGGGCTGACGCCGTACCGGGCGGTGAGCGCGCGGCTGGCCGGGAGCCGGTCGCCCGGGCGCAGGGACGCGGCGAGATCACGCAGCATCGAGGCGACACGGTCGATACTGCTATCGTCGTTCATGAGAACTGAGAATAGCGCTACCGTCCCCCCGGGGGCCGTGACCGGCGGCCGGGGACGGGGTGGGGGCGGGGGTCGCGTGGGCGGCGGGCGTGCGGGCCCGGGCCGCGCGGGGTTGAATGTTGTGACGGGGCGGCTCAGGATGGGGGCAGAGCTGTCACAGGGGAGTGACCGGTCATGCCCGACGTCGAGGTTCCCGAGGGCGGTTTCTGGCCCGCCCCCGCCGTGCCGCAGCCGAACATCTACCCGATGGAGTGGCGGGTCGAGACCGAGAAGCTCGCCGCCATCTACGAGAAGTCCAAGCGGGCCGTGTGGAACCCGGCCGACCTGCCGTGGGACGGGCTCCGGGCGGAGGACTTCACGGTCGAGCAGCGGCTCGGCGTCATGTACTGGTTCGCGGTGCTGGCGAACTTCGACGCCTCGGGCCCGGCCGTGTTCGCCCGGGCGACCATCCAGGCGTTCGAGAAGCACGAGGAGGACCCGGTCCGCAAGTGCTTCTTCTCGATCACCCGGGACGAGATGAACCACGAGGAGTGCTGCCAGCGCGCGATCGCGCGGCTGTGGCCGGGCGGGCCGCTGGACTGGGAGCCCTCGACGGACCTGGAGCGGGCCGCGCACAACAACATCGGCTGGCTCTACCACAACGGCGGGCGCTACTGGAACGGCTACAACTCGGCCGTGGGGAAGTACTCCCTGCCGGTGCTGTTCACCTCGTTCATGATGGGCGAGATGGCCGCCTCCACGCTCTTCCGGGGCATGTCCGCGGGGACGACCCATCCGGTGTTCGCCGAGATGTTCCGGCGGATCGGCCGGGACGAGTCGCGGCACCTGCAGATCTGCATGACGATCCTGGAGAACGAGTGGCCGGGCCTCACCGACGAGACCCGCTCCCTGATCACGCGCCAGCTCCGGGCCGGGTTCGTGTTCCTGTCCATGATCCTGTGGGAGCCGCCCGGCGGATTCTGGGACCTGCCGCCGTACTTCCTGCACAACCACCGCCTGCTGATGGACCACGCGCGCACGGCGGGGCTCGGCGTGCTCGGCTACGCGGAGCAGGCCGAGAACTGGCGGGTGGCGATGGCCCGCGTCCGCGCGATCGTCGAGCGCTGGGGCATCCGGTTCCCCGCCATCCCCGAACTCGACATCGAGGGCGTCGAGGTGGACGTCCTCGACCCCGAGGACATCATCCCGGTCTTCTGAGCGCCCGGCCCTCCGGAGCTTCCCCGCCGGTGCCCGCGTCCGCCGTACGCCGGGGGAGCGCGCGGCGAGCCGTACGCCCCGGGCGGGGTGGAGGGTGTTCGCGCAGGTCGGGGGTGGTGCGGGTGGGGGTGGCGAGGGATATGGGCAAAGAGGGCGGAAAAGTTCTGGGAGATCCGTGTAACGCCTTGAGGGGGACCCACGATCAACCGGTAGAGGTCGCTGCTGTGTGTACCCCCGAGCACATAGCAGCGGCCTCTTCCTATGGGGGCCCGCGGCCGGGTGCGTCCGCGGTTGTCCACAGGGACGGGGTGGCGGGTCCGTGGGGGGTGACGATCGGGGTACCGTTCGGTCTATGGCATCGCCAACTGGAACAAGCGCCGCGCCCTTCGGGCGGATGCTGACCGCCATGGTCACTCCGTTCACGCCCGACGGCGAGGTCGATTACGAAGGGGCTCGGCGTCTCGCCACCTACCTGGTGGATGAGCAGCGCCATGACGGCCTCGTGGTGAGCGGCACGACGGGTGAGTCGCCGACGACGAGCGACGAGGAGAAGGACCGGCTGCTGCGGGCGGTCATCGAGGCTGTCGGCGACCGCGCGACCATCGTCGCCGGCGTCGGCACGAATGACACGCCCCACACCGTGCATCTGGCCCAGGCCGCGGAGCGGGCCGGGGCGCACGGGCTTCTGGTGGTGACGCCTTACTACAACAAACCACCGCAGGAGGGCATCTACCGTCACTTCATGACGGTGGCCGACGCGACCGGCCTGCCCAACATGCTCTACGACATCCCGGGCCGCACCGGCACCCCCATCCACAGCGAGACGCTGGTTCGCCTGTCCCGCCATCCCGGCATCGTCGCCGTCAAGGACGCCAAGGGCGATCTGTTCGCCGGCTCCCAGGTGATGGCCGAGTCCGGCCTCGTCTACTACTCCGGCGACGACCTGATCAACCTGCCCTGGTTGTCGGTCGGCGCGGCGGGAGTGGTGAGCGTGGTCGGCCACGTCGCCGGCGCGGACATCCACGACATGATCGACGCGTACCTCGGCGGCGACGTCCGGCGCGCCCGCGAGATCCACGAGCGACTGCTGCCCGTGGTGACCGCGATCATGTGCCGCACCCAGGGCGCGATCATGGCCAAGGCGGCCCTCAACCTGCTCGGCCGGCCCGGAGGCTCCGTACGCCCTCCGCTCGTGGACGCCACGCCGGAGCAGATCGAGGAGCTGGGCGCCGACCTCGCGCGCGGCGGGGTGAAGGTGGAGGTCAGGTGAGCTCCCTGCCGAGCACCTTGGAGGAAACCGAGTGAGTCACCCGCACCCTGAGCTGGGTCCGCCGCCGCCGTTGCCCGAGGGCGGGCTGCGCATCGTCGCCCTCGGCGGACTGGGCGAGATCGGCCGCAACATGGCGGTCTTCGAATACGACGACCGGCTGCTCATCGTCGACTGCGGGGTCCTGTTCCCCGAGACCGACCAGCCGGGCGTCGACCTGATCCTGCCCGACTTCGAGTACATCCGCGACCGGCTCGACAAGGTCGAGGCCGTGGTCCTCACGCACGCGCACGAGGACCACATCGGCGCGGTGCCCTACCTCCTGCGCGAGCGGCGCGACATCCCGCTCGTGGGCTCCCGGCTCACGCTCGCCCTCATCGAGAGCAAGCTCGCCGAGCACCGCATCCAGCCGGTGAAGGTCCAGGCCGAGGAGAACGAGCGCATCTCCTTCGGGCCTTTCGAGTGCGAGTTCCTCGCGGTCAACCACTCGATCCCCGACGCCCTGGCGGTCGCGATCCGCACCCCGGCCGGGGTCGTGCTGCACACCGGCGACTTCAAGATGGACCAGCTCCCGCTGGACGGGCGGCTCACCGACCTGGCCGCGTTCGCGCGGCTCGGGGCCGAGGGCATCGACCTGCTGATGTCCGACTCCACCAACGCCGAGGTGCCGGGCTTCGTCACCAGCGAGCGCGAGATCTCGCCGGTGCTCAACGAGGTGTTCCGATCGGCCGACCAGCGCGTGATCGTGGCGTGCTTCGCCTCCCACGTCCACCGCGTGCAGCAGGTGCTCGACGCGGCCGTCGAGCACGGCCGCAAGGTCGCCTTCATCGGCCGGTCGATGGTGCGCAACATGGGCGTGGCCCGCGATCTGGGCTACCTCCGCATCCCCGGCGGCACCCTGATCGACTCGCGCGAGGCCGAGGAGCTGCCGCCCGAGGAGGTCGTGCTGATCTCCACCGGGTCCCAGGGCGAGCCCATGTCCGCGCTGTCGCGCATGGCCAACCGCGACCACCCGATCCGCATCGAGCGCGGCGACACCGTGGTCCTCGCGTCGTCGCTGGTCCCGGGCAACGAGACCGCGGTCAACAAGGTCATCAACGGCCTCACCCGCTGGGGCGCCCGCGTCGTCCACAAGGGCAACGCGCTCGTCCACGTGTCGGGCCACGCGCCCGCCGGCGAGCTGCTCTACGTCCTGAACATGACGCGCCCGTCCAACTTCATGCCGGTCCACGGCGAGTGGCGTCACCTGCGCGCCCACGCCGCCCTGGCCGCGCTGACCGGCGTCCCCGACGAGAACATCGTCATCGCCGAGGACGGCGTGGTCGTGGACCTGGTGGACGGCCGCGCCCGCATCGTCGGCGCGGTCCAGGCCGGCTACGTCTACGTGGACGGCGCCTCGGTCGGCGACATCACCGAGATCGCGCTCAAGGACCGCCGCATCCTGGGCGACGAGGGCTTCGTGTCCATCGTCGTGGTCATCGACAGCACCTCAGGCAAGCTCACCGGCGGGCCGGAGATCCACGCCCGGGGCTCCGGCATAGACCCAGCGGCCTTCGACGAGGTCCGTCCCGCCATCGAGGCCGCCCTCGCGGAGGCGGCGGCCGACGGCGTCGCGGACGTCCAGCAGATCCGCCGCCTCATCCGCCGCACCGTCGGAAGCTGGGTCAACACCACCTACCGCCGCCGCCCAATGATCATCCCGGTGGTCGTCGAGGTCTGACCCGGCCGATCCGCGATCCGCGATCCGCGATCCCGCCCCACCGCGCCCTCACGGAGCGGGATCGCACGATCACGGCCCGGGTCGCGCCCCCGGGCGAGGCTTGGGGGTGTGTTGGTGCTCGTGAGCGTGGGGGTTTGACAGTAGCCTCGGGATCATGGCCACCCGTACGTCCAAGGGCTCGTCCAAGGGGGCCGCGGGCCGGGCCCGGGCCTCGGGGTCCGGGCGTGCGGCCGGCGGCGCCGGGACGGGTGCCGGGAAGAAGCGTCCCCCCGCGCGCAAGGGGGCTGCCCCGCAGCAGCAGGATCCGATCGGCTGGCTCTTCAGCATGGTCGGGAAGCTGATCGCGGGCGTGTGGCTGGTCATCGCCCACGCGGTCGGCGGGGCGGTGCGGGCCTTCGGGCAGGGGGCGCGGGACCTGGATCCGGCGCACCGGCGCGACGGGCTGGGGCTGGCCGTGTTCGCGCTCGCCGTGGTGATCGCCTCGCTCACGTGGGGGGACGCCACGGGGCCCGTCGCCGATTTCGTCAACGCCGTCGTCCGCGGCGCGGTGGGGTCGGCGACCGTGATGGTGCCGATCCTGCTGGCGCTGCTGGCCTGGCGGTTGCTGCGCCACCCCGACCAGAACGCCGAGACCGGGCGCATGACCATCGGGTTCTCCGCGCTCGTGGTCGGCATGGTCGGCATCGGCCACATCGCGCACGGCACGCCGTACCCCTCCGACGGGGCCTCGGCGATGCGGGCGGCGGGCGGTTTCGTCGGGTTCTTCGCGTCCGCGCCGCTCATGAGCCTCGTGCGCACCGGATGGATCGGGATCCCGCTGCTGGCGCTGCTGTGCGGCTTCGGGATCCTGGTGATCACCGCGACGCCCGTGCACCGTGTCCCCGAGCGGCTGGCCGAGATCCGCGAGCTGCTGCTGCGCCGCGAGAGCCCCGCCCGCCGTACGGCGCGGCAGGGCGCGGCCCCGGCCCGCAAGCCGCGGCAGACGCGCAAGAAGGGCGGCGAGGAGGTCGCTCCGGAGGACCACGACAAGCCGTACGACACCCCGGTGATCGCGGAGGAGCCGGACGGCAAGCGGGCCGGCCACTCGCCGGAGATCGTGCCGGGGCTGGCCGAGGAGGAGGCGGCCGAGACCGAGGCGGTCACCGCGCAGCGGCCGCTGCCGCCGGACCCCTCGCCCGCGCCGCGCACGGTCGAGCAGCTCGTGCTGTCCACCGGCGGCGGGCCGTACACCCTCCCGGACCCGCAGCTCCTGCGGCCGGGCAGCGCGCCCAAGCCGCGCACCAAGGCCAACGACCAGGTCGTCAACGCGCTGACGAGCGTGCTCGAACAGTTCTCGATCGACGCGCAGGTGATCGGCTTCACCCGGGGCCCGACGGTGACCCGGTACGAGATCGAGCTGGGCCCGGCGGTGAAGGTCGAGAAGGTCACCGCGCTCACCAAGAACATCGCCTACGCGGTCAAGTCGGCCGACGTCCGGATCCTGTCGCCGATCCCGGGCAAGTCCGCGATCGGCGTGGAGATCCCGAACACCGACAAGGACCTGGTCAGCCTGGGCGACGTGCTCCGCTCCCAGGTCGCCACCACCGACCACCACCCGATGATCGTGGGCCTGGGCAAGGACGTGGAGGGCCGCACGATAGTGGCCAACCTCGCCAAGATGCCCCACATCCTCATCGCGGGCGCGACCGGCGCCGGTAAGTCCACCTGCATCAACGGCCTGATCTGCTCCATCCTCATGCGCGCCACCCCCGACGAGGTGCGCATGGTGCTGGTGGACCCCAAGCGCGTCGAGCTCTCGTCGTACGACGGCATCCCCCACCTGATCACTCCGATCATCACGAACCCGAAGAAGGCCGCCGAGGCCCTCGAATGGGTCGTGGGGGAGATGGACCGCCGGTACGACGACCTGGCCGCCAGCGGGTTCCGCCACGTGGACGACTTCAACAAGGCCGTGCGCGCGGGCAAGCTGGTGCCGCCGCCCGGCAGCGAGCGCGTCTACCAGCCCTACCCCTACCTGCTGGTGATCGTGGACGAGCTGGCCGACCTGATGATGGTCGCCCCGCGCGACGTCGAGGACTCGATCGTCCGCATCACCCAGCTCGCCCGCGCCGCCGGCATCCACCTGGTCATCGCCACCCAGCGGCCCAGCGTGGACGTCGTCACCGGCCTGATCAAGGCGAACGTGCCCTCCCGGCTGGCGTTCGCCACCTCCTCCCTCGCCGACTCCCGCGTCATCCTCGACCAGCCGGGCGCGGAGAAGCTGGTCGGGCAGGGCGACGCGCTGTTCCTCCCGATGGGCGCCAGCAAGCCCATGCGGCTCCAGAACGCCTTCGTCTCCGAGTCCGAGATAAACAAGGTCGTCGAGCACTGCAAGCAGCAGATGCAGGCCGAGTACCGCGAGGACGTGGGCGCGTCGGCCACCGCCAAGCGCGAGATCGACGAGGAGATCGGCGACGACCTGGACCTGCTCATCCAGGCCGCCGAGCTGATCGTCACCACCCAGTTCGGCTCCACCTCGATGCTCCAGCGCAAGCTGCGGGTCGGCTTCGCCAAGGCGGGCCGCCTCATGGACCTGCTGGAGAGCCGGGGGGTCGTCGGCCCCAGCGAGGGGTCCAAGGCGCGCGACGTCTTGGTCAAACCCGAAGACTTGCCGGGGGTTCTCGCGTCCCTGGGCGCGGAATAGCGGAATAGTCGGAGCCAGGCCGAGCGCGAACCACATTGTCCACCCGCGACGGGGTACCGCGTTCGTACACTCGGTTACCGATCGCGACCGGTCGATCACGTACGGCTTCCCGCTCCGGGGTCGCGGGGGAGCGGAGAGACGGGGTAGGAGATGTGGCGGTGAGCATAGGCGCGGCTTTGTCCGAGGCGCGGCAGCAGGCGGGCATGTCGGTCAGACAGGTCAGCGAGCGCACCCGGATCAGAGAGACCGTAATCCACGCCATCGAACGCGACGACTTCTCGCTCTGCGGGGGCGACTTCTACGCGCGGGGTCACCTGCGCAACCTCGCCCGCGCGGTCGGTGTGGACCCGGGACCCATCCTGCGCGCCTTCGAGGAGATCCACGGCCCTGAGACGCCGGTGCGCGCCTCACGGATCTTCCAGGCCGAGACGCCGGTCAAGATGCGGGAGAGGCGCTCGCTGAACTGGACGGCCGCGATGGCCGTGGGCGTGCTGTTCATCGTCGTGTTCGGGATGACGAGGCTGTTCGGCGGCGACGACGCCCCGCGCAAGATGGTCGAGAGACAACCGGCGGCGCCGCCCGTGACCCACGCGGCGCCGCCCGCCCCCACCCCGGGCTCGATCCGCGAGGTCCCGGCGCGCCCCGAAGCCGCCGACGACATCGTGGTGCTCAAGCTCAAGGCCCGGAAGAGCAGTTGGGTCAACGTGCGCGACGCGAACGGGCGGCGGCTGTTCGCCGGGCTCGTGCACGCGGGCGGGACCCGGAGCTGGCGGGTCCCCAAGCGGGCGCGCATCTTCATCGGCAACGCCGGCGCGGTCGAGCTCAACGTCAACGGCCGCGACCTGGGCAGGCTCGGCCGCAGCGGCGAACGCTACCGCCGCACCTTCGGCCCCGGGGAGCCCACCGTGCCCGAGGTCCGCGCCAACCACACCCAGTAACCCCAGGCCGTGTAGCCCTCCGGCCGGAGTCCGCGGGCATCCCCCCGCTCGCGGTCCCTTCTTCCCGGATTCCTCGCCATCCGCTCCGATGCGCCCGATCCGCCGTCGTACGGCGGCATCGCCCTGCCCTCCCCGCGCCACGCGCGTCACGCCGTCCCCGCGGGCCGCGGTACGGCGGGGCCCGAGCGGGCGGGAGCCGTACCCGGCGGGCGGCGGAACCGGGCACGCGGGGACCGGGCGCAGGTCGCGGCCAGATAGAGTCGGGGCCATGTCAGCCCGCCGAACCGTCTCCCTGATCACCCTGGGCTGCGCCCGCAACGAGGTCGACTCCGAGGAGCTCGCGGCCAGGATCGAGGCCGCGGGATGGCAGGTCGCCGACGACGCGGACGCCGAGCCCTCCGTCGTGGTCGTCAACACCTGCGGATTCATCGAGTCCGCCAAGAAGGACTCCGTCGACACCCTGCTCGCCGCCGCCGACTCCGGCGCGAAGGTGATCGCCGCCGGCTGCATGGCCGAGCGGTACGGCGAGCAGCTCGCGGAGGCGCTGCCCGAGGCCGCGGCCGTGCTCTCCTTCGACGACTACGCCGAGATCGGCGACCGCCTCGACGACGTCCTCGCGGGCCGGCCGGTGAAGTCCCACACCCCGCGCGACCGCCGCACGCTGCTGCCGATCTCGCCGGTGGAGCGGTCGGCCTCCCCCCACGTGCACGTCCCCGGCCACGGCGCGCTCGCCGACCTCCCCGAAGGGATCGCGCCCGCGTCCGGGCCGCGCCCGCCGCTGCGCCGCCGCCTGGGCGCAGGGCCGGTCGCCAGCCTCAAGCTGGCCTCCGGCTGCGACCGCCGGTGCAGCTTCTGCGCCATCCCCGCCTTCCGCGGCGCGTACGTCTCCCGGCAGCCCGACGAGCTGGTCGCCGAGGCCGAATGGCTCGCCGCGAGCGGCGTCCGCGAGATCGTCCTGGTCAGCGAGAACTCCACGTCGTACGGCAAGGACCTGGGCGACCTGCGCGCGCTGGAGAAGCTGCTGCCGCGCCTGGCCTCGGTCGTCGAGCGCGTGCGCGTGAGCTACCTCCAGCCCGCCGAGCTGCGGCCCGGCCTGCTCGACGTGATCGCGGGCACCCCCGGCGTCACGCCGTACTTCGACCTGTCCTTCCAGCACGCCAGCGGGACCGTGCTGCGCCGGATGCGGCGGTTCGGGGACCCCGAGCGGTTCCTGGAGCTGCTGGACCGCATCCGCGCCAAGGCGCCCGAGGCGGGCGTGCGGTCCAACTTCATCGTGGGCTTTCCCGGCGAGACCGAGGAGGACTTCGAGGCGCTGTCGTCCTTCCTGAGCGAGGCGCGGCTGGACGCGATCGGCGTGTTCGGGTACTCCGACGAGGAGGGCACCGAGGCCGCGGGCTTCGACGGCAAGCTCCCGCAGGACGTCGTGGACGAGCGGGTGGCCGAGCTGACCGCGCTCGCCGAGGAGCTGACCGCGCAGCGCGCCGAGGACCGCGTCGGCGAGACCCTGTCCGTGCTGATCGAGGAGGACCTCGGCGACGGCGAGTGGGAGGGCCGCGCGGCCCACCAGGCGCCCGAGGTGGACGGCTGCGTCATCGTGCGCGGCGAGGGACTGCGCGCGGGCGACCTGGTGACGGCCGAGGCCGTGTCCGCGCAGGGTGTGGACCTGGTCGCGGAGCTGATCGCCGGCCCTGTATCTGGCCCGGTCGGCTCATGAACCCACCCCGGACGGGCACAGATCCGATCGCAACCCCACCCGCCCGGGAGGTCAGCGCGTACAACATCGCCAACGCACTCACGGTCGCGCGCCTGCTGCTCGTGCCCGTCTTCGTCGCCTGCCTGTTCGCGGGCGGCACGGGCTGGCGGGTGGCGGCGCTCGTCGTGTTCGTCGTCGCGTCGGTCACGGACCTGCTCGACGGCGAGCTCGCGCGCCGCCGGAACCTGGTCACCGACTTCGGCAAGATCGCCGACCCCATCGCCGACAAGGCGCTCACGGGCGCGGCGCTGGTCAGCCTCTCGATCACCGGGGAACTGCCCTGGTGGGTGACGATCGTGATCCTGGCCCGCGAGATCGGGATCACGCTGCTGCGCTTCTTCGTGATCAACCACGGCGTGATCCCGGCGAGCTACGGCGGCAAGGTCAAGACCGTCCTCCAGATCATCGGGATCGTGCTGTACGTCGCCCCCGGCGTGCCGTACGTCCTGCGCTGGCCGGTCATGCTCGTCGCCGTGGCGATCACCGTGGCCACCGGCCTCGACTACGTGGTGCGGGCCTGGCGCCTGCGCCGCCGGGCCAAGAAGGGCGAGTGAAGGCGGCGGCGACCGGCTCGGCCGGGCGCGGCGGGAATTCGCGGGGAGGCGGGACTGTTGAACACAGAGCGTGACGCGGTCTACGCGCGGGCGGCCGGCGTGCTCGGCGCGCTGCGCGGGCGGGGCGAGACCGTGGCGACCGCCGAGTCGCTCACGGGCGGGCTGATCGGGGCGACGCTGACCCGGGTGCCCGGCGCGTCGTACGCCTTCCGGGGCGGGATCATCGCGTACGCCACCGACGTGAAGCGCTCGGTGCTCGGCGTCTCCGGCGAGCTGCTGGAGCGGCACGGCGCGGTCCACCCCGACGTCGCGGCCCAGATGGCGCGCGGCGCGCGGGAGATCACCGGGTCCTCGTACGGCGTTGCGGTCACCGGCGTGGCCGGGCCCGAACCCCAGGACGGGCAGCCGGTCGGCACGGTCTACCTGGGCGTACACGGTCCGGACGGGCTGAGCCGGGTGCGCGCGCTGCGGCTCGCGGGCGACCGGGAGGCGATCCGCGAGGCGACCGCGGGCGAGGCGCTCGCGTTCCTCGGGGAGCTGCTGGGTCTGCCTAAACCGGAACATCCCCATTGATTACGGCGTTACGTCACCAGCGAACATCATGAGAACGGTCTGCCGTAGTGTCATGGACTACGGGTACGGTGGAATCGTGAGTGAGGTCCGCGAGCCAACGGCGAGAATCAACAACGGCGAACGCCCGGCGAGCGGGCGGCATGAACAACACGGACGACGTGACGCAAGAGAGGCGATGACGAGAGTCACCACCACCAACGGCAAGCGCCCGATGGGCGGTCCGAGCTATGCGGCGACATATCGTGACGGGAGCGGTCCGGCGTCAGGGAGGGAGCGAGAGATGGTCCTGCTGCGTCAGCTGCTCGGCGACGTGTTGCGGCGGCTGCGGGTGCGTCAGGGACGCACGCTGCGCGAGGTGTCGACTCTCGCCCGGGTGAGCCTCGGATACCTCTCCGAGGTGGAGCGCGGGCAGAAGGAGGCCTCCTCCGAGCTGCTGGCCTCGATCTGCGGGGCCCTCGGCGTCCCGCTGTCCCAGGTGCTCCGCGAGGTCTCCGACCAGTTCGCGCTGGCCGAGCTGCAGCACGCCCCGGTCCTGGCCGACGCCCCCGAGCACGAGCGCCTCTCCGAGCCCGTCACCGGCGGCACGCTCACCGTCGACGACACCGGCTTCTGCGAGGTCTCCAACATGGTGGCCGCCTGATCCACCCCTGGGCGCCGGCGCGACCCCGCGCCGCCCCTTCTCACCCACCCGCGCCCTGACCCCGCCCGACGCCCCCCTGCCGTCCCGGGTCGTGCCGCCCTGCGCCCCGCCCGCCTGAGCCCCCACCCCCTCTCAGGCCGCGCCATCCGCCCCGGCTAGCCGTCCTAAGCCCCTCGCGCCCCCTTACCGGCCGACAGCCCCACGGCGCGTCCCAGCCCCCTGCACGCCTCGGCCACGGGTCCGGCGCGCCACCTGAGCCCCCCTCAGGTCCGCCCACGACCTTCCGGCCCCCGCCCCGGCACTACCGCCTCCGGCCGTCCCGTCCCCGTGCCGTCCCTGGCCGTGCCGCCTCGGCCCTACCGCCTCTGGCACCTGCCCTGGGCGCTGACCTACTGCCTGGCCCGGTACGGCGAGGCACTGCTCCGCGCGCGCCGGAGCCGGCCCGCCAGACCGGCGACGTGCGCCAGCAGGGCTGGTCCCTGACGTACGCGACCTGGGCGTTGTGGGGACGTGAGGACCAGGAGAGCAAGGTGACGGCCCTGGAGCACACGCACCGTGCGGCCGAGTGCTTCCAGCGGGCCGGTGACGCCGACGAGCCGGCCCAGGCCCTGGTCGGCATCGGCAACGTGCCGCCTCCGGCCGGGCCGCCCCTGGCCGTGCCGTCCGTCGGCCTGCCGCTCCCCGATGTCACGCCCTCTGGCCCTCGCCGCGGCCCCGTGAGCGCTCCCAGGCCCTGAGTCCGCGGGGCCGGCATCGGGTCTCCTTCGCACGCCCGCCGACATGATGTGAGCGTCCTCCGCCTCCGCCTGGGATCCCCTCCTCGCCGTGATCATGCAGTTTTAATCACACCCTGTGCTCAAAACTGCATGATCACGGCGAAGGGAGGAGGCGGGGGATACGGCGCCGACGAGGACGGCCCCGGCGAGGACGGCGCCAGGGAGGATGGCGGCTCCGGGGGCGCGGGATGAAGCGGGCCCGGCTCGCCGGGCTCCCCGTTCCCGGCGCGAGCCCCGAAACCTCGGGACCGCCGCGAGCCCCTTCCCTCGCCGTGATCATGCAGTTTTAATCACACCCTGTGCTCAAAACTGCATGATCACCGCGAGGAAGGCGCGGGGGAACCGCCGGCGCGCGGAGAAGCGGCGCGAGGGAGGCGGCTACGAGGAGAAACGGCGCGAGGGGGAGTGCTCGTGCGGAGGAGTGGCGCGAGGGGGGAGTGGCTGCGGGGAGGAGTGGCGCGAGGGGGGAAGGGCGGGTTTGCCGGGCCGTCCTTCGTCGTGATCTTGCAGTTTTGCGCACATGGTGTCATTAAAAGCGGGTCATCGGCGTGTGGTTGTGGGGGTGATCGGGGCGACATGGGGGTGGGTGTGTCGGATTGGGTGGATTGGGAAGAAGGGTGGAGTGCGGGGGGTTGTACGTAGCACTTCATGATCCGAAAGGGGAGTCCTTCATGTCTGCGATTTCCAGTCCGCTGGCCGACGACAAGCGCAAGGTCGTCGGGGAGGCGCTCCAGGGCACCCTCGTCGATCTGCTGGACCTGTCGCTCCTGGCGAAGCAGGCCCACTGGAACCTGATCGGGCGGAACTTCCGGCCGCTGCACCTTCAGCTCGACGAGATCGTCGACCTCGCCCGCGAGCACGCCGACACGGTGGCCGAGCGGGCGATCGCGATCGGCGTGAACCCGGACGGGCGCGCGTCCACCGTGGCCGGGAGCACGCAGGTGCCCCAGCTCGACGGCGGATACATCGAGGACGGCAAGGTCGTGGCCGCCTTCGTCGACATCCTGGAGTCGATCATCAAGCGCCTGCGCGAGCGCATCGAGGCGACCGACGAGCCCGACAAGGTGTCCCAGGACATCCTCATCGCGATCGCCCAGGACATCGAGAAGCAGCACTGGATGATCCAGGCCCAGCGCTGACCGCACGACCCGTGAGAGGCCGCCCGGCGACCCGCCGAGGCGGCTTCCGCCGTTCCAAGGCCGTTCCGAGGCCGGCGGGGGCCGTCGGCGGCGGGTCGGGGCGGTTCCGGAGACTCAGGGCTCCGGCTGGCAGCGCGGGCACCAGTAGACGACCCGGTCGTACGGCCCGGGCCCGAGGTCGGCCCGCCGTACCGGGGTCCCGCAGCGGCGGCAGGCCCGCCCCGCCCTGCCGTACACCCAGTTCTCCTGGCCGGGGCGGCGGTCGCCGGTGGTGATGATCCCGGGGCGGTCGCGGTTGGCGGTGAGCAGCCGGTGCGCCAGCGCGACCAGCCCGGGCAGGTCGGCGATCTCCCCGGTGGGTCGCCACGGGTTCACCCCGCGCAGGAACAGGACCTCCGCCCGGTAGATCGTCCCCAGCCCGGCGAGGTTGCGCTGGTCCAGCAGCGCCTCCCCGATCGTCCCGGGGAAGGCCCGCAGCCGCCGTACGGCCTCCTCCGCGTCCCAGTCCCGTCCCAGGGGGTCGGGTCCGAGGTGGCCGACGAGCCGTTCCTCGTCCTCGGTGCGGAGCAGATCCACCTCGCCCAGGCGCACCCCGACGGCCTGCCACTCGGAGTTCGCCAGCACCAGCCGCACGACGTCGCCCGGGGGCGTGCGCCGCCCCGCTGGCTCCACCCGCCAGCGCCCCTCCATCCGCAGGTGCGTGTGCACCGTCAGGCCGCCCTCGACCCGGGTGAGCAGGTGCTTCCCCCGCGATTCGGTGGTCAGCACCCGCCGCCCCCGCAGGTCGCTGGTGGCGTGGCGCGGCACCCGGAACTCGCTGCGCGTCAGCACCCGCCCGTCCAGCGCCTCCCGCAACCGCCGCCCGGCCGCCCAGACCATGTCCCCCTCAGGCATGCCGTCACTGTACGGCCACGCGGCCCAGGCCCGGCGCCCTGCCGTACGGCGGGCGGCGCGGCGTCCGCGCGCGGGCCGAGGGCCGATGAGGGCCGCCGGCGCTTCACCCGGGGGCGGAGACCAGAACGCGGAAACCAGAACGCCGCCTCCCCTCATGCGGCGGGGCAGGCGGCGTTCCGGCGGAGGAGGGAACGGTCAGGAGACCTGCGCGGGCTCGGCGGCGCGGGAACGCAGGACGGCGCGGAGGGCGACGGCGACGGCGGCCGCCCAGGCGACGGAGACCGCGGCGTACGCGACGTAGCGGATGTCGTCCGGGGTGCCGAAGGACTTGAACAGCGTGCGCAGGTTGGTCAGGACGATGAGGCCGCCGACGGCCGCGCCGAGCATGCGGGCCGGGATGACCCGGACGAGCCAGGCCGCGATGGGGGCCGCGATCAGGCCGCCCACCAGCAGGGTCGCGACGATGTCGAAGGGGATCGCGCTGCCGCCCAGGCCGATCAGGAAGCCGACGCTGGCGCTGGTGGCGATGAGGAACTCGCTGGTGTCCACCGAGCCGATGATCTTCCGGGGCTCCATGCGGCCGCTGGCCAGGAGGGCGGGCGTGGCCACCGGGCCCCAGCCTCCGCCGCCGGTCGCGTCGACGAACCCGGCGAACGCGCCGAGCGGGGCGAGGAAACGGGCGCGCAGCGGGCGGCGGTCGCCGGTGTCCTGCGGCGGGCGGACGGTGAAGCGGAGCAGGATGTAGACGCCGAGCGCGAGGAGGATGCCCGACATCCAGGGCGCGGCCGCGTCGGTGGCGATCGAGCTGAGCACCGTGGCCCCGGCGAACGCGCCGATGGCGCCGGGTACGGCGATGCGCCCGACCACCTTCCAGTCCACGTTGCCGAACCGCCAGTGCGCGGCCCCGGAGGCGAGCGTGGTGCCGATCTCCGCCAGGTGCACGGCGGCGGACGCGGTCGCGGGCGCGATCCCGGCGGTGAGCAGGAGGGTCGTGGAGGTGACGCCGTAGGCCATGCCGAGGCTTCCGTCGACGAGCTGGGCCAGCAGCCCGACGACGCCGAGCACGATCAGTTTCCGCATGAGGCCATCCTCTTTTCCTACTTGATAAGTCGGAATAGTAGGCAAGGTGCGGAGGGTGATCAACCCCATCTCAGGTCACATCTGCCTAACGCCCTCGGCGGAGCAGGTCAGCGGGCGTTGGAAGGAGCGGAGGGCCGTCTCGGACATGACTTGCGAGGCCGGGCCGCCCAGGTCCGCGAGCGCCGGCCTAGCCCCAGGCGGCGGGGTCGGCGGCGAGGTCGCGGACGCGGTCGGGGAGGGTGCCGCTGGCGACGTGGGCGAGCGTCACCTCTTCCAGGATCGCCCGCTCGCTGGCCCGCAGCGCGATCCAGACCTCCTGGAGGGACCGCGCGGGCCCATGGTAGCCGACGTCCTCGGGGCGCTCACCGCGGACGTTGGCCAGCGGCCCGTCCACCGCCCTGATGACGTCGGCCATCGTGATCTCCGACGCCGGGCGCGTGAGGACGTATCCGCCCTCGGGTCCCCGCTGCCCGCGCACGAGGCCGGCCCGGCGCATCTGCAGCAGGATGTTCTCCAGGTACTTGGGCGGCATCTCCTGCGCCTTCGCCAGCTCCCCCACCGTGGTCGGCCCGCCCTCGGAGGCGGCGAGCTCGGCGGCGGCACGGAGGGCGTAATCGACCCGGGCGGAAAGGCGCATGCCCCAATTATCCCGCCTGGTGGCCCCCAAAGTGACCGCCCGGCCGCCAACCCCCGGTCCGGCGCCCCACGCGGCCAGGCCCGGCGGCGGCCTCCCGGGCGCCGGGAACGCCGAAGGGGCGCGGGAGGTCTTCCGCGCCCCTTCGTGGTCGCCGGGATCAGGTGGTGAGGAGCTCGGCGGTGGCCTGGGCGTTGGCCTTGGCGCCGCCGTACGCGGCCACGTAGACAGAGGCGGCGGAGGGGCGCCAGATCGGGAGGCCCATCTCCACGATCGCGGCGTCGGGGCGGTGGGTCAGCAGCTCGGCGACGAGCTTCTGGGTGGCGGGGTAGCGGTGGGCGTCGCGCAGGACGACGACCAGGGAGCGGCCCGCGGCACGTTCCACGATGGCGTCGGCGTGGTCGTTCTCCGGGTCGGCGGGCAGGTGCTCGCCGCCGGGGAGGGTGAGACCCCACGGGACCTCGCCGACGGCGATCGTGGGCGGCGTCTCCAGCCGCACGACCAGCGGGTCCACCAGCGGGGCCGGCGTCCCCTCCAGGCGTACGGCACGGCGCGCGGCGGCCAGGCCGATCCCCGCGCCGTCCCCGGACCCGTCCCGGGTCGCGCCGGGGGCGGCCGCGCCGGCCGTGTGGAACCAGGCGCGGAGCCGGGCGGTCCGGTCGGCGGCCTCCTCCAGCCGGGACAGCGGGAGGGAGCCGTCGCGCACCGCCGCCACGATGGCGTCGATGATCGCGGTGACGTCCTCCTGGGTGGGCAGGGGGCCCAGGCACACGAGGTCGCTGCCCGCCGCGATGGACAGGGCGCAGCCGCCGGGCAGGCCGACGCTCTCGGTGATGGCCTTCATGTCCATCGCGTCGGTGATCACCACGCCCTCGAAGCCCAGCCCGTCCCTGAGCAGGCCGGTCAGCGCGGCGGGGGAGAGGGTGGCGGGGGCGTCGCCGGTGAGGGCGGGCACCCGCACGTGCGCGGTCATGATCGTCTGGGTGCCGGCCTCGATCGCCGCGCGGAACGGCACGAGTTCGCGGGAGCCCAGGAGGTCCAGGTCGGCGTCCACCAGCGGGATCTCCAGATGGGAGTCCTGCCGGGTGGCGCCGTGGCCGGGGAAGTGCTTGACGCAGGCCGCGATCCCGGCCGCCTGGAGCCCGCGCACGGCCGCGACCGTGTGGCGCGCGACCAGGGCCGGGTCGTTGCCGAAGGACCGGGTGCCGATGACCGGGTTGTCGTCGGCGGTGTTCACGTCGGCGCTCGGGGCCATGTCGAGGTTGACCCCGACGGCGGCCAGGTCCCGGCCGAGCGCGCGGTGCACGGACTCGGTCAGCTCCACGTCGTCGATCGAGCCGAGGGCGGCGTTGCCGGGGTACGGGCTGCCCACGTGGTAGTGCAGGCGGGTGACGTCTCCGCCCTCCTCGTCCAGCGAGATCACCGGGTCGCCGTGCGCGCGCAGTTCCGCGTTGAGCTCCCGGAGCTGGTCGGGGCCCGCCACGTTGAAGCCGAACAGCGTGACGCCGCCCAGGCCGTCGGCGATGCCCCGCTTCACCCAGTCCGGGGCCACCGTGCCGGTGAAGGGCACGAGCAACGTGCCGGCGGCCATGCGGCGCAGCTCTCGTTCAGCAGACATGGGTGAGTCTTTCTCCTAGCTCTGACAGGGCCTCTGGCGAAGCCCGGAGTGAGCCTCCGGCGAAGCCCCGGCGGGCGGGTCGCGGCGAAGGCCACTGGATACCTCGGGAATGCGGCGTCAGCCCTTGACGGCGCCGGCGACGAGGCCGGAGACCATACGGCGCTGCACGATCAGGAAGAAGACGATGACCGGGATCGTCATCATCGTCGAGGCGGCCATGACCCCGCCCCAGTCGGTGCCCTCGCGGCTGGCGAACCAGCGCAGCGCCACCGGCATCGTGTAGCCCTTCTCGTTCGCCATCAGGGTGAAGGCGAAGACGAACTCGTTCCACGCCGTGATGAACGAGAAGATGCTGGTCGCGACGAGCCCGGGCGCGACGAGCGGGAACAGGACGGACCAGAAGGTCCGGAACCGGGTGGCCCCGTCGATCGACGCGGCCTCCTCCAGCTCCTTCGGCACCGCGGCGACGAAGGTCCGCAGCATCCAGATCGCGAACGGGAGCGTGAAGCCCACGTTGATCACGATGAGGCCGAGGAGCTGATCGCCGAGCCCCGCCCGCCGTACCATCAGCGACAACGGGATGATCATGGCCTCGGCCGGCACCATCTGCACGATGAGCAGGAGGATCAGGTACGACGTCCGGCCCCGGAAGCGGAACCTGGCCACGGCGGTGGCCGACAGCAGCGCGAACAGCGAGCCGACGATCACCGTGCCCAGCGCGACGATGGCGCTGTTGCCCAGGTAGACCCAGATCGAGGTGTTGCCGACGCCCTGGGTGAAGATCTTGGTGAAGTGCTCGAACGTGAAGTCCGTGGGGAACAGGCTGAACTCGGTGCTGGCGATGGCCTGCTTGGTCTTGAGCGCGGTCGCCACCATCCAGTAGACGGGGAAGACCGACGCGAGGATCACGATCACGCCCGCGGCGTTGAGAGCGACCCGGCCGGCCTTGCGGCGAGTGGCGGGGTTCATCTAGACCTCCTCCTGCCGCACGATCTGGCGGACGTACACACCGGTGATGATCAGCAGGATCACGGTGAGCACCACGGCGATGGCCGAGCCCATGCCCATGGCCGGCGGCGACGAGAACGCCTCGGCGTAGGCGTACAGGGAGAGGTTGAAGACCTCCTTGTTGCCCATGCCGTTGGCGAGGATGTAGAGCTGGGTGAAGACCTTGAAGTCCCAGATGATGGACAGCACGACCAGCACGGAGAACACCGGCCGCAGCATCGGGAACGTGACGCGCCAAAAGGCCCGCCACGCGCCGGCGCCGTCCATGCGGGCGGCCTCGTGCAGCTCCCCGGGGATGCTGCGCAGGCCCGCGAGCACGGACACCGCGATGAACGGGAAGGACGCCCAGACGACGCAGAGCGTCAGCACCACGTAGGTGGGGAAGGACTCCAGGAACCAGGTGTATCCGGTCCAGTCGGCCCGTCCGAACAGCAGCTCGGAGAGCCAGTCCGGCAGCAGGTCGAAGGCCCGGTTGGCGACGCCGCTCTGCTCGTCGAAGAGCCAGCGCCACAGCACCGCGACCGCGGCCTGCGGGGTGGCCCAGGCGAGCATGGCGCTGACGACGACGGCCGTGGACATGCGCTTGCCGAGCTTGTTCAGCAGGATGCCGACGAGGGTGCCGACGAGCAGCGTGAGGGTGACGGCCACCGCCGCGAAGACGATGGTGTTGCGCAGCGACGACCAGAAGACCTCGGAGGTGAGGATCCGCTCGTAGTTCTCCGCTCCGACGGAGTCGGCCTCGGCGCCGCGGATCTGGCGCAGGCCCACCTTCTGGGTGGACATGACCAGGAGCTGGTACATCGGGTACAGGAGGAGGCCCGCGATGATCAGCAGGCCGGGGAGCAGCAGCACGTACGGCGTGAGCCTGCCGACGCGCCGCGAGCGGCGGGACGGGCGGTGCGCCCGCGGCGGGGCGGGGGCCCGGTGGCCTCCGCCCCGCACGGGGTTCGCCTGTGACGTCGTGGTCATGTCACTGGTTGAGGGTCTGGTCGATCTGCTTGTCGGCCTCGGCCGCCGCCTCGTCCACGGACTTGCCCTTGATGACCGAGGTGAGGAGCTGCTGCATCACGGTCTCCTCGGCCTTGACCCAGTTGGAGTGCACCGCGTAGGTCCGGCCGAACGGCATGGCCTGGGCGAACGGGCCGAGCCACTCGTCGTTCTTGTACGTGTCACCGGCGAGCAGGTCGGGGTAGAACGGCAGCAGGCCGGCGATCGGGGCGTACTTGGCCGCCTTCTCCTTGGAGGCCAGCAGCTTGATGTACTCGAAGGCCAGGTCCTGGTTCTTGCTGTCCTTCCAGACCGCCAGGTCGTTGCCGCCCGCGAACTGCGGGGCCACGCCGCCGGTCTTGGTCGGCAGCGGGAAGGCGCCGATCTTGTCGTCGGTCAGGTCCTTGTTGGCCTCCTTGAGCACCGTCTTCGCCCAGGCGCCGTCCACGAACATCGCGGTCTTGCCGTTCGCGAAGAGGCGGGAGATGTCCACGGAGTTACGGGTGACGCCGCTCTCCGGGGCGACCTTCTCCTTGAGGACCAGGTTGGTGTACCAGGTCAGGGCCTCCTTGGCCTCCGGCGTGCCGAGCTTGCCGGTCCACTTGCCGCCCTCGTTGGCCACGATCTGGCCGTTGTTGCCCCAGATGAACGGCGCGACCGCGTGCATCGAGTCGGAGCCGCCGTTGATCTCGAAGCCGGAGACGCCCTTCTTGGCCGAGGAGATCTTCTTGGCCGCGGCGAGCAGTTCGTCCCAGGTCTTCGGGATCTCGATGCCGAGCTCCTTGAACCAGTCCTTGCGGTAGATCACGGCGCGGACGCCGCCGAGCCACGGCACGGCGTACTTCTTGCCCTCGATGGTCTCGTTGACCCAGAGGGCCTCGGGGATCTGCTTGCCCTCTTCCCAACCGGCGATCTTGTCGGTCAGGTCGACGAGCGTGTCCTGCGCGGCCCAGGTGACGACCTGGGTGTTGCCGATCTCCGTGACGTCCGGGCCGGAGCCGCTGGTCGCGGCGGCCTGGAGCTTCTTGGTGGTGTCAGGCCAGGGGATGAACTGGACCTCGACCTTGACGCCGTGCTTCTGCTGGAACTCGGCGCCGACCTCCGCCATGAAGGCGTTGTGCTTGTCGTCCGGCGGGCCGAAGCGCCAGACCGTCAGCTTGTCCGGCTTGGCCGCCTTGGGCGTCTCGCCACCGGACTTGGTGCCTTCGGACCCGCCGCCGCAGGCGGCCAGGCCGATCGCCAGCGCGGCCGTGACGGCCGCGATCTTCGCGATCCTCAAAGTGGTTCTCCTTTCCCGGCTTCGCCTCGCGGAGGTGCGTCCCCCGGGTCGGGACAGGCGATGATTTATGGCATGTCCCACGCACTGGTACGCGGGCGCCCTCCGACATTCGGCGCTGTGACGCCCCGCTCCGGCTCCCATGTCCACAAGGGGTGTCGGTGGCTAAACTAACAAGAAACTTTCTTAAAAGAAACGGGCCGTTAGCGGATCGATACGAGAGGAGTCGTGGCGCATGGCGACACGTCCGGGGACCCCGCGTCTGCTGCGTGAGCTGAACGACCGGGCGGCGCTCGAACTGCTCCTCGCCTCCGGCCCGCTCACCCGGGCCCAACTGGGAGAACTCACCGGGCTCTCCAAGGTGACGGCGGCCCAGATGCTGTCCAGGCTGGAGGAGCGCGGGCTCGTCGAGGTGGTGGGGGAGCAGTCGGGAAGCCGGGGCCCGAACGCCGCCCTGTACGCCGTGGTGCCCTCGTGCGCCTACGTCGCGGCGCTCGACGTCAACTTCGAGCTGGTCACCGCCGGTGTGGCGGACATAACAGGCCGGGTGGTCGCCGAGGTCACCGCCGATCCCAACGGCGGCGAGGACCCCGTCAAGATCGTGCACAACGCGGTGCTCAAGGCCTGCCGCCGCGCCGAGGTGCCGCTCGACCGCCTCAGCGCCATCGTGATCGGCACCGGCGGCGTCGTGGACCCGCGCACCGGCGACGTGACCTTCTCCTTCAACCTGCCCGAATGGCACGAGGGCGTGCTGGAGGCCCTGCGACACGACCTGCGCCGCCCGGTGATCATCGAGAACGACGTGAACCTCGCCGCCGTCGCCGAGCGCCCCCACATGGACACCGGCGACTTCGTGCTCATGTGGGTGGACGTGGGGCAGGGCCTCGGCGTCATGCTGAACGGCAGGCTGCACCGCGGCCTCACCGGCGGCGCCGGCGAGATCGGCTGGCTCCCGGTCCCCGGCGAGCCGCTGCCCCCGGGCGTGTCCACCTCCCACCACGGCCCGTTCCAGCGCCTGGTCGGCGGCCCCACCGTCCGCGACCTCGCCGCGTCGTACGGCTTCGCCGCCGAGTCCGCCGAGGAGTGCGTGCGCCTGGCCGCCGCGTCCGGGACCGAGGAGGGCGGCCGCTTCCTCGACGAGTTCGCGAACCGCCTGGCGATCGGCGTCGCGGCGGTCTGTGTCGTCCTCGACCCGGGCCACATCGTCCTCGCCGGACGCGTCGGCCGCGCGGGCGGTTCCCAGCTCGCCGAGCGCGTCCAGGAGGCGGTCCGCCGCATCTGCCCCTCCCAGCCCCGCGTCACGACCACCCAGGTCGAGGGCAACCCGATCCTGCGCGGCGCGCTCCTCGCCGCCCTCGACACCGCCAGGGAGGAAGTCTTCACCCAGTGAGCGGGCGTGGCGGCCGGACCTCTCCCGGCCCCGCCGACCTCACCGCCTTCTTACGGCTCGCGCCCGAAGCCTCGGCCCGGAGCGGGCTGGGGCTCCGTGCGACGGTTCCACTCACCTCGGCCGCCGGTGCGCTTCCACCGGTCGCGGCCTCCCCGTGAACCCGATCCCCGCCGTCCACCGGCGCGCTCGCGCCGCCGCTCCGCGCCGGGCCCGGGTGGCGGGCGTCGCGCCGTACCGGAGCGGGGACTCGGGGGCTCGGGGGGCTCGGGGGGCTCGCCACCTGGAGCGGGGAGATATCCGGCTATTGCCCGATATGGTGAGGAATCTGGATTTCGGGGTCGGGGGTTCGGGCCCTCGCGGGACCTTGGGGGAATGCGGGCGCATGGGTGAGATCGTTCTGCTGTCGGACGCGCGGATCACCGCGATCCCCGTGGAGGAGTCGGGGGAGCGGCTCGCCGACGTGCGCGGGCGGCTGCGGCTCGACGACCGGCAGAAGGACGGCGAGGGCGCCTACGCGCACCTGCGCGACGGGCTGCTGAACCGGCTGCTCGAGGCCGAGCGGGCGCTGCCGGACGGATACCGGCTGCTGATCGTGGAGGGGTACCGGCCGCCGGCGCTCCAGCGGCGGTACTTCGACGAGTACGCCGACGAGCTGCGGGCCGCGAACCCGGACTGGTCGCCGCGGGAGGTTCACGTCGCCGCCAGCCGGTACGTGTCCCCGATCGAGGTGGCGCCGCACACCGCGGGCGCGGCCGTGGACCTCACGCTCTGCACCGAGGACGGGCGGGAGCTGGACATGGGGGCGGCGGTGAACGCGACGCCCGAGGCCAGCGACGGCGCCTGCTACACGGCGGCCGCGAACATCTCGGCCGAGGCGCGCGAGAACCGTGCGATCATGGGCGCCGCGCTGGCCGGGGCCGGGCTCGTGAACTACCCGACCGAGTGGTGGCACTGGTCGTACGGCGACCGGTACTGGGCCTTCACCACCGGGGCGAAGGCGGCGATCTACGGCCCCGCGGGCCTGTAGGGGTCGGGAAGCTGCATCGGGGCGGCCTCCTCCAGGCGCTCCGGCGTCCAGTACTCCCGCGCCCGCTCGACGTCCTCGACGACGCGGTGGAGGGCGGGCCGGTCCTGGTTCAGCTCCGCTTCTTCCGGGATGCGCTCGCCTGGCACCACCATCACGGTGAAGGCGCCGGCGACGAGCAGTCCCGAGATGGCGACGATCTGACGTTTCATGATCACTTGCTCCGGGTCTTCCGCGGTCGGCGCCGCTGCGGCGCCGCTCGATGGTTGCCCCACCATCTGCGAAGACGCGGGGACAACCCATGGCAGTTGCCTCGGACCCGGAAAGTGACCGGTATGAGGTTATTTGTCGGGCGCTTCGCTGGATGCCCGCGCCTCGAAGTCGTACGTCACCCCGGTGAGCCGCGCGGAAACCTCCCACAGGCGGCTCGCCACCTGCTCGTCCCGCGCGGCGCGTGACGTGCGCACGATCCGGGGATACCCGCGCGACTCGAAGGGGCCGTCGGGCCCGACGTAGGCGCCGGACGGCAGGCCGGGCACGGTGGCCGCGTACAGCAGGGGGAGGGCGCCGCCTTCCGCGCTCTGCGCCACCAGGACGTTCGCCAGCGCGCTCGCCCGCTCCATGAGCCGGCTGCCGGCCATCCGGGGGCCCGCGGTCTGGAGGTTCGTGGCGGCGTAGCCCGGGTGGGCGGCCACGCTCTTCAGGCCCGTCCCGGCCGCCCGCGCGCGCCGGTCCAGCTCGAACGCGAACAGCAGGTTGGCCAGCTTGGACTGCCCGTAGGCCGCCCACTTGCGGTAGCGCCGCTCACTCTGGAGGTCGTCGAAGTCGATCCGCCCGGCGCGGTGCATCCCGCTGCTCACCGTGACCACCCGCGACCCCGGCCGCGCCAGCAGCGCCGGCAGCAGCAGCCCGGTCAGCGCGAAGTGCCCGAGGTGGTTCGTCCCGAACTGCATCTCGAAGCCGTCGGCGGTCCTGCGGTACGGCAGCGCCATCACGCCCGCGTTGTTCACGAGCAGGTCCAGCCCCTCGCCGCGCGCCAGCACGTCCGCCGCGAACTCCCGCACCGAGCCCAGGTCGGCCAGGTCCAGCCGCGCCACCTCGACCGCCGCCCCCGGCCGATCCCGCCGGATCCGCTCGGCCGCGGCCTCTCCCTTGCCGACGTCGCGGCAGGCCAGCAGGGTTCGCGCCCCGTGCCCGGCCAGTTCCCTGGCCACGATCAGTCCCAGCCCCGCGTTGGCCCCCGTCACCACCGCGACCCGCCCGCCGAGCCCGGGCATGTCCGCCGCCGTCCACCGAGCCATCGCACCTCCACCACGCCGGCTATTGGACGTAAATCTAACGCACCCTGGCGGCCTTCCTCCGCGGGGCGGGACCCGGGTGAGGCGGGGAGGGGGTGACGCCCCGGGGCGGCCGGGAGAGGGGCGGGCCCGACGCGCGCGGGCGCCGGCCCCCGGGACATGCCCGGCGGCCGGCGCCCGTGGTTCCCCGGCTCGGCCGGGGCGGGGTCATCGGCGCAGGTGGACGCGGGTGCCGATGTGGAGGGCGGGGAAGAGGCGCTCGGACACGTGCAGCGGGACCCGCACGCACCCGTGGGAGTCGGGGTACGGCGGCACGCTGACCGAGCCGTGCACGGCGTAGCCGCCGTGGAAGTAGGCCGGCTTGTACATGTAGCCCAGGGGCGACCGCTCCCAGCGGGGCACGCGCCGGTAGACCCGGAAGTCCCCGACGGGGGTGCGGGCGCGGCGGCACCAGCCCTGCGAGCAGAAGCGGCGCCCGGAGCCCGTGGAGATGTGGGTGATCAGCACCGGCCGGTGCCCGAGGTAGAACGTCAGGACCTGCTTCGAGAGGTTGATCTCCACGCGCCGCGCCGCGCCGCGCGAGACCAGCTTGCGCGGGGCCCGGGGGTGCGCGAGGGCCCGCCAGGTGGCCGCGTCCACCCGGTCCCGCGCCCGCTGCCCGTTGACCTTCTGGAACGCCCAGATCGCCTGCCGGGTCTCGTCGTCGTAGTGCTCGGAGTAGGACCCGGGGTCGTACCCGAGCTTCACCAGCCGCCGCTTCACGCAGGCGACCAGCTCCGACTCCATCCCGGCCCGCAGCACCGGCGGGTCGGAGTGCCCGCACGTGTTCCACGGCGGGGCCGCGGCCTGCCGCGCCGCCACCGTCAGGCCGGCGCCGGCCCGCTCCCCGTGCGCGGCCTGAGCCTGGACGGCCGCGCCGGTCGCCAGCACCGCCAGTCCGGCCGCGAACACTCCGCCCCGTCGCGCCGCGCGCCCCATGCCGAAGGTTTTCACCGTCTACCGCCCCCTTTTCCGGATATGCCTGGTGTCTTCCGTGGGGCACATCCGTTTCGGTCGAAGAGTGACGTATCCCTTTCATTACGTCACCGTCTTTCCGTGTTCCCCCTGTCCGCTCCATTCGTCCCGCCGCTTGGCAAATTCCCGGCATATCCGGGCGATGCATCAGTGACCGGGCGTACGTCGAGGAGGGGGTCCCGTGGGGCGCGCGTCGGCGGGGCGGAAGGTGCCGAGGCATCGGGTTCACGGTGGCGGGCGCGATCGGAAAAGGCACGGCGGAGGCCGAGGCGAGGGGGATCGGCGCGCGGAGCCCGAACCCGCTTCCGGGCGAGGTGTCGGGCGGGACGCCGTACAAAAAGAAAGGAAGTGAGAAAAGGAAGAGATCAGTCGAATAGCCGCAAATTGGACACTATCTGGCGAATTCGGTCGCGCGGGATTCGCGGACGACGGTGATGCGGATCTGCCCGGGGTACGTCAGTTCCTCTTCGACCTGCTTGGCGACGTCGCGCGCGATCACCTGGGCCTGGATGTCGTCCACGCTGTCGGGCTTGACCATGACGCGGACCTCGCGGCCGGCCTGCATGGCGAAGACCTTCTCGACGCCCTCGTAGGAGCAGGCGATCTCCTCCAGGCGTTCGAGCCGCTTGACGTAGGCCTCCAGGGACTCGCGGCGCGCGCCGGGGCGGCTGCCGCTGATCGCGTCGGCGGCCTGGGTGAGCACCGCCTCGATCGTGCGCACCTCGACCTCGTTGTGGTGGGCCTCGATGGCATGGACGACGTCCTCGTCCTCGCCGTAGCGGCGGGCGATCTCCGCGCCGATGAGCGCGTGGCTGCCCTCGACCTCGTGGGTGAGGGCCTTGCCGATGTCGTGGAGCAGGGCGCAGCGCTTGAGCAGCATCGGGTCCAGGCGCAGCTCGCTGGCCATCATGCCGGCGATGTGGGCGGACTCGATGAGGTGGCCGAGCACGTTCTGGCCGTAGGAGGTGCGGTAGCGGAGCTGGCCCAGGAGCGTGATCAGCTCCGGGTGCATGTCCGTGATCCCCAGCTCGACCAGGGCGTCCTCGCCCGCGCGCACGCAGAGCTGCTCGACCTCGCGCTTGCTGCGCTCGTGGGCCTCCTCGATGCGCTGCGGGTGGATGCGGCCGTCGAGGACCAGCTTCTCCAGGGTCAGCCGCGCCGTCTCCCGGCGGACCGGGTCGAAGCAGGACAGCAGCACGGCCTCGGGGGTGTCGTCGATGATCAGGTTGACGCCGGTCGTGGACTCGAAGGCGCGGATGTTGCGGCCCTCGCGGCCGATGATGCGGCCCTTCATCTCGTCGCCGGGCAGGTGGAGCACGGAGACGACGGACTCGGCGGTCTGCTCGGTGGCCACCCGCTGCACGGCGAGCGTGACGATCTTGCGGGCGCGCTTCTCGCCCTCCTGGCGGGCGCTGTTCTCGATCTCGCGCACGATCAGGGCGGCCTCGCGCTTGGCCTGGTTCTCGATGGTCGCGACCAGCTCGGCCTTGGCCTGCTCGGCGGTCAGCCCGGCGGTGCGCTCCAGCACCTCCCGGCGGGCCTCCTCGATCTTGTCGGCCTCGGCGCGCCTGGCGGCCACCTCCGCGTCGGTCTCGGCGAGCTTGCGGGCGCGCTCCTCCAGCCTGCGGGCCTCCTCGTCGAGGCGGCGTTCGCGCTCGGCCAGGCGGGTCTCGCGGCGTTCCAGGTCGGCGCGCAGCTCCTTGAGCTCGTGCTTGAGGCCGCGGGACTCCTCCTCCAGCTCCCTGCGGGCGGCCTGCGCGGCGGTCTGCGCGACGCTCTCGGCCTTGCGCACGATCTCCCCGGCGTCGCTCTCGGCCTTGCTGAGGATCTCGGCGGCGGCCCGCTGCGCCTCGGCGATCTCGTCGCGCCGCCGCTGCTCCTCGCGCTGCTGGGCGGGACGGCGCACGAGCACGACGATCAACGCGACCAGGGCGGCCAGAAGTGCCACGCCCATGAGCACAACCAGGGGTTCCATGGTGCGCACCGCCCTCCTCGCGCTGACCCGACAGGACGCGAGGCGTCACACACGCAGACGCGGACCACGAACCGCCCTCGGGCGCCGCACCGCATGCCGCGGCCGGACGTCCCGGAAGACGTCAGGGCATCCGGGCCCGGACACGGACGAGCACCCGCCGCCCGGCCCCAATTTCGGGCCGAGACCTATCCCGAGCCTCGCCGGCTTCGTGGTCCCGTTCACCTCTATGGCAATCCGCACTGCGCGGAGTAACTCCTCACTGCCGTCGAGGTTAAGCGTCCGCGAGGTAACGAGCAAGCAAAGACACCACCAGCAGCCAATCCGCCCAACCCCACCCGCCGCTCCGGCGACCGCCCGTTCCCGCCGGGCCGTGACGTCCGGGCGTCACGGGAGGCTTTAACGGACGGCTGAAACCCGTCGCGGCCCGCGCCGTTACCTCTGCGCTTCCCAGGGACATGTCCCTGAACGGCCCGGAAAGCGGCCCGAAGCCCTCCGCACCCGAAATGCGCCCCGCGGGTGCCCGGTTCCCCTGATCGCGGTCGTGTGCGTCTCGTGCCCGCTTTCCGGCTTGCCGAAGGCGTGACAGAAGGCGGCCGGCCCTGCGCGCCGGTCATACATGACGAAAGTCCACCGGTCATATAGGGATATATCCGGGCGCGTGCTGATCGTCATCGCGTCGGTGAAGAGAGCCCCGCCCGCCCCGCGATTCCCCGTCGTACGGCGAGCGCGGGCCCGCTCACTCGAAGTCGGGGAGGGACTCGGTGTCGGCGCCCTCGGCCTCCAGGGCCTCGCGGACCACGCGGAAGGCCACGCCGGCGGGGTAGCCCTTGCGGGCGAGCATGCCGCCGAGGCGGCGCATGCGGACGGCCGGGTCCAGGCCGCGGGTCGCGGGGAGCCGCCGGGCCACCAGGTCGCGGGCGGTCTGGAGCTCCTGATCGGGGTCGAGCCGGTCCACCGCGTCGCGCACGGTGTCCTCGTCCACGCCGCGCTGCCGGAGCTCGGCGGCCAGGGCGCGGCGCGCGAGGCCCCGGCCCGCGTGCCGCGAGCTCACCCAGGCGGCGGAGAACGCCTGGTCGTCGATGAGGCCGACCTCGCTGAACCGCGAGAGCACGGCCTCGGCGACGTCGTCGGGCACGTCCCGCCGCCGCAGCGCCTCGGCGAGCTGCGCCCGCGTCCGCGGCGCCCCGGTCAGCAGGCGCAGGCAGATCGCCCGCGCCACGGCCTCCGGGTTCGCCGGCGGGCCCTCGTCGGCTCCCGACCCCGGAGCCGGCCCGTCAGGCCCCCGCCCGCGCCGCCGTCCCTGCCTCATCTCGCCGCCCTTCACCGTTCCGCTTCCACGCCTCACGCTCCACGCCCCGCCCGCGCCGGGACGCGACGCCACGCGAGGCCGCCGTGCGGGGAGGGGTGGGAGCGCCCCGGGGGCGCTCCCGGCGGGGTTCGTCAGACGTCGCCGGGCTTGGGGGCCGCGGCGGCGCGGGACTTGCCCCGGGCGGTGGTGAGGCTGGTGACCGGGGCGGGGGCGGCGGCCGGCGGGGGCTTCTCGTCGACGGGGACGTCGACGCGGGGACCCACGCCGAGCTTCTCCTTGATCTTCTTCTCGATCTCGTCGGCGATGTCGGGGTTGTTGCGCAGGAAGTTGCGGGCGTTCTCCTTGCCCTGGCCGAGCTGGTCGCCCTCGTAGGTGTACCAGGCGCCGGACTTGCGGACGAAGCCGTGCTCGACGCCCATGTCGATCAGGCCGCCCTCGCGGGAGATGCCCTGGCCGTACAGGATGTCGAAGTCGGCGACCTTGAACGGCGGGGCCATCTTGTTCTTGACGACCTTGACGCGGGTGCGGTTGCCGACGGGCTCGGTGCCGTCCTTCAGCGTCTCGATGCGGCGCACGTCGAGGCGGACCGAGGCGTAGAACTTCAGCGCCTTACCACCGGTCGTGGTCTCGGGCGAGCCGAACATGACGCCGATCTTCTCGCGGAGCTGGTTGATGAAGATCGCGGTCGTGCCGGTGTTGTTGAGCGCACCGGCGATCTTGCGGAGTGCCTGGGACATGAGGCGGGCCTGGAGGCCGACGTGGCTGTCGCCCATCTCGCCCTCGATCTCGGCCTTGGGCACCAGGGCGGCCACCGAGTCGATGACCAGGATGTCGATCGCGCCGGAGCGGATCAGCATGTCGGCGATCTCCAGCGCCTGCTCACCGGTGTCGGGCTGCGAGACCAGCAGCGCGTCGGTGTCGACGCCGAGCTTCTTGGCGTATTCGGGGTCGAGGGCGTGCTCGGCGTCGATGAACGCCGCGATGCCGCCGGCGCGCTGGGCGTTGGCCACGGCGTGCAGGGCGAGCGAGGTCTTACCGCTCGACTCCGGGCCGTAGACCTCGACCACGCGGCCCCGCGGCAGGCCGCCGATGCCGAGCGCCACGTCCAGCGAGATCGACCCCGTGGGGATCACGTTGATCGGCGGACGGGTGTCGTCGCCGAGGCGCATGACGGAGCCCTTGCCGAACTGCCGCTCGATCTGGGCGAGCGCGGTCTCAAGAGCCTTCTCTCGGTCGTTACCTGCCATGTTGGGGCCCCTGTCGGGTCGGATGTTGTCGTTCGGGAAGCCGGAGGGCGTGCCCCCGGATCGTCCGGGGGCCTTCCGACGGAGACAAAGCTACGAGCCGCCACCGACATTTCAAGGGCGCCGGGCGGCGACTGTGGATAACTTCCGCCACCCCTCACTCTAGCCGAACATCTGTTCGATCATGAAGTCGAACACGCGCCTCCCGCCCGTATCTTCCCGAGCAGTTCGCGCCACTGCTCGCGGGACACCTCCAGCCGGGGCCCGTCCGGCCGCTTGGAGTCCCTGATCAGCACTCCGCCTCCGCCGCGCGCGACCTCGACGCAGTTTCCCGATCCACCGCTGCGGCGACTCCTGCGCCAGGTGGCATGCTCCATTCCCCGCTCCCCCCGAACTCGCTTCCGTAGTTCCGGGCGACCGAGCGCAGCAGGGCCGTCGACTCCTCCGGGGACAGCGCCGCCGCGCTCAGCGCCTCGAATACGACGCCATACCCCCGCACCTCGGCGTCGCGCTCAAGGTAGAGCCCGCCCATCGTGTGCTCCAGGTAAACCACGTCGGCGTCCTCGGGCCGGCCGAACTCCAGGATCGAGAACGCGCCCTCCATCGCCGGGTGCGCCCCGGCGGCGAGCGGCAGCACCTGGAGCGTCACGTTGGGCAGCGCCGCCGCCTCGCACAGCCGCGCCATCTGGTTCCGCATCACCTCGGGGCCGCCGACGCACCGGTAGAGCACGGCCTCGTCGATCACCGCGGTGAGCCGCAGCGGGGGCTCGCGCGTCAGCGCCTCCTGCCGGGCCATGCGCAGCCTGGTCCGCCGCTCCTCCGTGCCCGTCTCCCCGGCGCGGTAGGCCGCCCGGAAGATCGCCTGCGCGTACGCCTCGGTCTGGAGCAGGCCGGGGATCACGTGCATCTCGAACGTCCGCACGGACTCGGCCTCGGCCTCCAGCCCGACGTACACCTCGAACCACGGCGGCAGCACGTCGCTGAAGACGTGCCACCATCCCCGCTGCCGGGACTCGCGGGCCACGCCCACCAGCCCCTCGCGCACGCCGTCGTCGCGCACGTCGTACAGGTCCAGCAGGTCCTGCACGTCGCGGGGGTGGACGCGGACGCGCCCCGTCTCCATCCGGCTGACCTTCGACGCGGACCATTCCAGTCGTTCGCCGACCTCTTCGCAGGTCAGACCGGCCGCTTCCCGCAACCGGCGCAGCTCGATGCCGAGCCTCCTGCGTCGTACCGTCGGGGAGGGACCGACGGTCATTGTGTCCACCTCCCGAGCCCGCTCACGGGGCGACATACGCGGACATATGGTGAACCCTGCCGCCGCTTGGGTGACCTGCGGTGATAGGGGTCCGGCAGGGGGTTCAATCCTGTCGTACCACCCCGAGCCCCAGCATTCCACCGAGATCGTCGGCTACCCCGCGTCACCGGGCCGAACCGGCGTCTCAGCGCAGCTTCGCGGGCACGTCGGCGACCTCGCAGACCGCCCGCCAGACCTCCTTGGCCGACACCCCGTCAGCGAGGGCCTGCTCCACCGTGCGGTACCCGAGCGGAGCGATCACGAAGTCCTTCGCCCACGATTCGGCGTATCCGGCGCCGAACTGGCGGTTCATCCGATTCCAGAACTCCGTGAGACGCATGCCCCCAGTATCGCCCCTCCCGCCCCGCCGGGTGCGCAAGCCGCCCGACTTCCCCGCCGTCCCGCCCCCGCTCATGCCGTACGGTCCGCTCATGCCGTACGGCCGGGCGGGGTGATCCGGGAACAGCGCACCCGGCGGGCGGGAACGCCGCGAAACGCCGCGGCCTGACTCCCGGAGAGGCGCGGACCGGGCGGAACGCCCGGAAGGGGCGGGCTGACGCGGGGCGCGGACGGGGGGAGGGCGGGCGGGGGACCGGTCAGCGGCGGTGGGGGGACTCCGCCTCGGCCGGGGGCGCGGCCGTGAGCTCCAGCGGGGTGCCGTCGGGGTCGGCGAAGCGGAGGGAGACGCCGTTCTCCTGGTGATACGGCACCCGGGCCTCGTCGAGGCGCCCGCGCAGCCGGGACCACCGCTCCGGGGGGACGCGGATCGCGATGTGGTGGAGGCCGCCCAGGACCTCGCGGTAGGCGGGCAGGGCCAGCCCGGGGAAGTCGGCGAACGCGAGCAGGTCGCCGTCGCCCACGTCGAAGAGGACGCGGCTGGACCCCTCGTGGCCGGGGTTCTCGGCGACCGTCGTCAGGGGGAACTCCAGGACGTCCTGGTAGAACCGGATGGTCCGCTCCACATCGCCCGAGATCAGCGTGACGTGGTGCACCCCGCACCCGGACGTGCCGTGCCGCACCTCCCTCAGGTGCCGCCGCCGGATCTCGCGCCGTTCGTCCTCGGTGGTCATGTGCGCTCCCGCGAGCCGATCAACCGCCGGATACCGCAGCGGGAGACCGGGTGCCGGAGCCGCCCCGCGCGAGGAGGGGAGCGCCACGTGGCCCGGGGCGGGCCCGGGCGGGACCCGCGGTGCCTCGTGGCGCCCCCACCCGTTCGGCGGGCGGCCGGGCCTGCCGGGGGACCCGCCGCCGCGCCGGGCCGGGTGCCTCGCGCGTCGTGGAGGGCGTTCTCGGCTCCTCCGGGATGCCTGCTCCCCGATCCCCCGTATCTCCGAGATTCGAAGCCGCCGCCGGGCCTGTCAAGGGCGCGGCGGGGGCGGCCGGCACGCTTTTGTCGGTGAGGGTGTGCAAACTGGGGGGATGAGCAGCTCGGCGCTCGACCGTTTCTCGCCGGTGACCAGGGAGTGGTTCACCGCGTCCTTCGCCGCGCCCACCCCGGCGCAGGAGGGCGCGTGGGACTCCATCGCCCGCGGCGAGCACACCCTGGTCGTCGCGCCCACCGGCTCGGGCAAGACCCTGGCCGCCTTCCTGTGGTCGCTCGACCGCCTGGCCTTCCCGCCCGCGGGCCCCGGCCCGTCCCCCGCCGGCGCGACGCCGGCCGGGGCCCTGGGCGCGAGCCGTACGGCCGGGGCGGCGGCGGACAAGACGCCGGGCAAGACGCCGGGCAAGGCGGGCAAGACGGAGAAAGCGGGCAAAGCGGAGAGGGCGGGCAAGGCGGCGGACGCCGCCCGGCGGTGCAAGGTCGTCTACGTCTCGCCGATGAAGGCGCTGGCCGTGGACGTGGAGCGCAACCTGCGCGCCCCGCTGGCGGGCCTGCGGCACACCGCGCGGCGGCTCGGCCTGCCGGAGCCGGAGATCACCGTGGCGGTGCGGTCGGGCGACACCCCGGCCGAGGAGCGGCGCAGGTTCGCCGCGAAGCCTTCCGACATCCTGATCACCACGCCCGAGTCGCTGTTCCTGCTGCTCACCTCGCAGGCGCGTGAGGCGCTGCGCGGCGTGGAGACCGTGATCGTCGACGAGGTCCACGCGGTCGCGGGCTCCAAGCGCGGCTCCCACCTGGCGCTGACGCTGGAGCGGCTGGACGCCCTGCTCGACCGGCCCGCCCAGCGGGTGGGCCTGTCGGCGACGGTGCGGCCGGTGGCGGAGGTGGCGGCGTTCCTCGGCGGCAGCCGCCCGGCGAGCGTGGTGCAGCCCCCGTCGAGCAAGCGCATCGAGGTCGAGGTCGTCGTCCCGGTCGAGGACATGACCGAGCTGGCCCCGCCCCCGCCCGGCGAGGTGGCTGGCCCCGCGGAGCACCGGCGGAGCATCTGGCCGCACGTCGAGGAGCACCTGCTCGACCTGATCGAGGCGCACCGCTCCACGATCGTGTTCGCCAACTCGCGGCGGCTGGCCGAGCGGCTGTGCACCCGGCTCAACGAGCTCCACCACGAGAGACGGCACGGCGAGGCGCTGCCCGAGGGCGTGCCCGCCGAGCTGATGGCGCAGGCGGGCGCGGCGCGCGGCGCGGTCCCCGAGGTCGTGCGGGCGCACCACGGGTCGGTGTCGAAGGAGGAGCGCGCCCAGATCGAGGAGGCGCTCAAGTCGGGGCGGCTGCCCGCGGTGGTGGCGACGTCGAGCCTGGAGCTGGGCATCGACATGGGCGCGGTGGACCTGGTGGTGTGCGTGGAGGCCCCGCCGAGCGTGGCCAGCGGGCTCCAGCGCATCGGCCGGGCCGGGCACCAGGTGGGCGCGGTGTCCAAGGGCGTGATCTTCCCCAAGTTCCGCGGCGACCTGGTGCGGACGGCGCTGGTGGCCGAGCGCATGAGCGGCGGCGAGATCGAGGAGATCCGCTACCCCCGCAACCCGCTCGACGTGCTGGCGCAGCAGATCGTGGCCATGGTCGCGATGGACGACTGGACCGTGGACGACCTGGAGGAGCTGGTCAAGCGCTCCGCGACCTACTCCACCTTGCCGCGGAGCGCGCTGGAGGCGACGCTCGACATGCTCGCCGGGCGCTACCCGAGCGAGGAGTTCGCCGAGCTGCGGCCGCGCCTGGTCTGGGACCGGGTGACGGGCGTGCTGCGCGGGCGGCCGGGCGCGCAGCGGCTGGCCGTGACCAGCGGCGGCACCATCCCCGACCGGGGGCTGTTCGGCGTGTTCCTGGTCGGCGAGAAGGCGTCCAGGGTGGGCGAGCTCGACGAGGAGATGGTCTACGAGTCCCGCGTCGGCGACGTGTTCGTGCTGGGCGCGACCTCGTGGCGCATCGAGGACATCACCGCCGACCGCGTGCTGGTGTCCCCGGCCGCGGGCCAGCCGGGCAAGCTGCCGTTCTGGCACGGCGACACGGCGGGCCGCCCGGCCGAGCTGGGCCGCGCCCTCGGGGCCTTCCTGCGCGAGCTGGCCGCGCTCGACCCGGCCGAGGCCGTCGCCCGGGTGCGCCGCGCGGGCCTGGACGACCACGCCGCCGCCAACCTCGTGTCCTACCTCGCCGAGCAGCGCGAGGCCACCGGGCACGTGCCGGACGACCGCACCCTCCTGGTCGAGCGGTTCCGCGACGAGCTGGGCGACTGGCGGGTCGTGGTGCACTCGCCGTACGGCGCGCGCGTGCACGCGCCGTGGGCGCTGGCGATCGCGCGCAGGCTGCGGGAGCGGCACGGGTTCGACGTGCAGGCGATCCACTCCGACGACGGCATCGTGCTGCGCGTCCCCGACACCTACGCCGAGGGCGGGGAGGCCGCGCCGCCGTCCGGGATCGCCCTGTTCGACCCCGACGAGATCGAGCGGATCGTGACCGAGGAACTGGGCGGGTCGGCGCTGTTCGCGGCCCGGTTCCGGGAGTGCGCCGGACGGGCGCTGCTGCTTCCCCGCCGCTCGCCCGGGCGGCGCACCCCGCTCTGGCAGCAGCGGCAGCGCGCCGCCCACCTGCTGTCGGTGGCCGGGGACTACCCGTCGTTCCCGGTGGTCCTGGAGACGATGCGCGAATGCCTCCAGGACGTCTTCGACGTGCCGGAGCTGGTGCGGCTCATGCGCGACCTGGCCGCGCGCGAGGTGCGGCTGGTCGAGGTGGAGACCGCGGCGGCCTCGCCGTTCGCGGCGTCGCTGCTCTTCGACTACGTCGGCGCGTTCATGTACGAAGGCGACGCCCCGCTGGCCGAGCGCCGGGCGCAGGCGCTCGCGCTCGACACGTCCCTGCTGGCCGAGCTGCTGGGCCAGGCCGACCTGCGCGAGCTGCTCGACCCCGACGTGGTCGTCACCGCCGAGATGGAGCTGGGCCGCTTCGACCGGCCGCCGCGCGACGAGGAGGACCTGGCCGACCTGCTGCGCTCCCACGGCCCCCTGCCCACGTCGGCCCTGGTCGAGCGGGGGGCGCGGCCCCGGTGGCTGGCGTCGCTGGAGGAGGCCCGCCGGGCGATCCGGGTCCGGGTGGCGGGCGAGGAGCAGTGGGCGGCGATCGAGGACGCCGCGCGCCTCCGCGACGCCCTGGGCACCCCCCTGCCGGTCGGCGTCCCCGGCGTCTTCATGGAGCCCGTGGCCGACCCGCTGGGCGATCTGCTGTCCCGGCACGCCCGCACCCACGGCCCGTTCGCCGCGAGCGCCGCCGCCGCCCGCCTGGGCCTGGGCGTCGCCGTGGTCACCGACACCCTGCGCCGGCTGGCCGGGGCGGGGCGGGTCGTGGCGGGGGAGTTCCGGCCGGGCGGCCGGGGCGAGGAGTGGTGCGACGCCGAGGTCCTGCGCATGCTCCGCCGCCGTTCCCTGGCCCGGCTCCGCCGCGAGGTCGAGGCGGTCCCCGTCGAGGCCCTGGCGGCGTTCACCCCCGCCTGGCACGGCATCGCCGGCCACGCGAGCCCGCCGAGCCCCGACCCCTACGGCCCGCTCCCCGGCACCGCGCAGCGCCTCCGCGGCGCCGCCCCCGCCGACCCCTGGGCCACCGGCGGCGAGCCGGGCGGCCCACCGCGGGAGCTCGCCGGGGCCTCCGGCCACGACGCGGGGCGTGGCCCGGCCGGCGCCTGGGGCGGCCGGGCCGGGTCGCGGGCGGCGGCCATGGACGCGCTGGTGGCGGCGGTCGAGCAGCTCCAGGGCGCGGCGGTCCCCGCCTCGGCGCTGGAGACGCTGGTGCTCCCCGCGCGGGTGCCGGGCTACGCGCCGGAGCTGCTGGACGAGCTGACGGCCTCGGGCGACGTGATCTGGGCGGGGCAGGGCGCGCTGCCCGGCAACGACGGGTGGGTGGCGCTCTACTTCGCCGACACCGCCCCGCTGCTGATCCCCGAACCCGCCGGCATCACGATGACGCCGCTGCACGATCAGGTGCTCGACGCGCTGGCCGGGGGAGGGGCGCTGTTCTTCCGGGGCCTGTCCGAACGCCTCGGCTCCCTCGACGACCCGGCCCTCATCGCCGCCGTGTGGGACCTGGTGTGGGCGGGCCGGATCTCCGGCGACACGCTCGCCCCGCTGCGCGCCCTGCTCGGCGCGGGCCGCACCGCCCACCGCGCGCCCACCACGCGCCGCCGCCGCGCGGTGCTCCCGTCCCGCAGCGGCCCGCCCACCGTGGCCGGCCGCTGGTGGCTGCTCCCCTCCGCCGAGGGCGAGCCCGCGCGCCGCGCCCAGGCCCAGACCGAGGTCCTGCTCGACCGCCACGGCGTCCTCACCAGGGGCGCGGTCGCCGCCGAGCGGGTCGCCGGCGGCTTCTCGGCGGTCTACCCGGTCCTGCGCGCCTACGAGGAGACGGGCCGCTGCCGCCGCGGCTACTTCGTCGAGAGCCTGGGGGGCGCTCAGTTCGCCCTGGCCGGAGCGGTGGACCGGCTCCGCGCCACCGCCACCACGTTGCGCGAGCGCAGGACCGACTCCCCGGACGACGCCCCGTGGTCCGCCCGCCGCCCCGAGACGTCCCCCAGGGCCGTGGTCCTGGCGGCGGCCGACCCCGCCAACCCCTACGGCGCGGCCCTCCCGTGGCCCGACCGCGGGGGAGACGCGACCCACAAGCCCGGGAGGAAGGCGGGCGCCCTGGTGGTCCTGGTGGACGGCGCCCTGGTCCTCTACGTCGAACGCGGCGGCAAGACCCTCCTGTCCTTCACCGACCGCCACCTCCAGCCGGCGGTGGACGCCCTGGCCCTGGCCGTCCGCGAGGGCGCCCTCGGCAAGCTCACGGTCGAACGCGCCGACGGGGCCCCCATCACGGGCTCCCCCCTGGCCCACGCCCTGGAGGCCGCCGGCTTCCACCCCACTCCCAAGGGCCTCCGCCTCCGCGCCTGACCCCCTCTGCCGTACCACCTCGCCGTACGCCCCCGCTGCCGTACGGCGGGCCCGCGCCGCCATGCCGTACGGCGCGCGCGCCCGGCCGCGCACCTGCCGTACGGGGCGGGTGCGGCGGGAGGTCAGCGCCCGCCGTACGGCGCGGGGCGGGCGGGGGCGGGGGCGGGAAGGAAGGGGCGGGGCGGACATGGAAGAGCCGCCCTGAGGGCTTCGCGCGGCCTCAGAGCGGCTCTGCTCAAGGGGGCCCGAGGGGCCGGGGACCGCTACTTCTCGGTGCGATCCGTCATCTGCTGCTCCTGCATGCCCGGAGCCGGGGGCGCGAGGGCCGGGCCGAGGGTGGCCGCCGAGGACTTGCGGCTGCGGCGGCTGCGCTTCTCGAACCAGGTCGCCAGGTAGCTCAGCGCCATGTTGATGATGATGAAGAGGATGGCGACGACGATCGCGGCCGGGATCAGGTTGCCGAAGTTGGCGTCGAGCTCGCGCACCCCGCTGGTGACCAGCTCGGGGTAGGCGATGATCGTGCCGAGCGCGGTGTCCTTGAGCAGGACCACGAGCTGGCTCACGATCGCCGGCATCATCGCGGTGACCGCCTGCGGCAGCAGGATCATGCGCATGACCTGGCTCTTGCGCAGGCCGATGCCGAACGCCGCCTCGCTCTGGCCGCGCGGGACCGAGCGGATGCCGGCGCGGACGATCTCCGCGAGCACCGATCCGTTGTAGAGCACCAGGCCGAACACGACCGCCTGGAACGACAGCACCGTGATGCCGAGCACGGCGGAGGCGCCGTACTGCGCGAAGAACATCAGGTGCAGCAGCGGGACGGCGCGGAAGAACTCCACGACCGCGCCGGCGGGCAGGCGGATCCACGCGTGGTCGGACAGCCGGGCGATGCCGAAGACCGCGCCGAAGACGAGCGCGAGGACGGCGGCGACCCCGGCCGCGCTGAGCGTGTTGACCATGCCCGGGAGGATGAACGTGGTCCACGTGCTCGGGTCGGTGAACGGCTTCCACTTCTCCGGAGCGAGCTGCCCCTTCTCGCCCATGTTGACCACGACGAAGTAGGCCACGCCGAGCAGGATCAGCGAGAAGACGACCGTGAGGACGACGTTGCGCCGCCGCGCGATCGGCCCGGGGGCGTCGTACAGGACCGACGCCTGCCGGGCGGGGGCGCTCTTGCGCCGCTGCGCCGTGGACACCGCGCTCATCGGACCACCGCCAGTCGCTTGGCCAGCCAGCCGAAGAACAGGCCGGTCGGCAGGGTCAGGATCAGGAAGCCGATCGCGAAGCCGATGAAGATCGGGATCACCGAGTCGCCTTCGAGCTCGAAGAGGTTCTTCATGAGCAGCGCCGTCTCACCGACGCCGATCGCCGCGGCGACCGTCGTGTTCTTGGTCAGCGCGATCAGGATGCTGCCCAGCGGCGCGATGACCGCGCGCAGCGCCTGCGGGAGGATGATCAGCCGCAGGTTCTGCATGAACGTCAGGCCGATCGCCCGCGCGGCCTCGGCCTGGCCCATCGGCACGGTGTTGATGCCCGAGCGGAGCGCCTCGCAGACGAACGACGCGTGGTAGAGCGACAGCGCGATGATCGCCAGCCAGAAGTCCTGGACCGACAGGTCGTCGGAGAACTTCAGGCTCATGACGGTGCCGAGCCCCAGCCCGGAGAAGAGCATGATGAGCGTCAGCGGGCTGTTCCGGACGCCGTTCACGTAGGCGGTGCCCACGGCGCGCAGGACGGGGAGGGGACTCACCCGCATGGCGACGAGCACGATACCCAGGATCAGGGAGATGACCGCGCTGATCGCGGTGAGCTTGATGGTGAGCCAGAACGCGTCCAGGATCGCCGGAAGGTTCTCGATCACAGCGTCCATGTGACCTCCAGGAAGAACACGGAGGAGGGCGGGCCGGAGCGGCCCGCCCTCACCGGACGATCAGTACTTCTCAACCGTCGGCGGGTTCGGGAAGTTCTTCGCGAACTCGCCGAAGTTGGCCTCGATGGCCTTCTTCCAGCTACCGTCCTGGAACATCTTCTCGATGGCCTTGTTGATCGCGTCGCGACCGGCCTTGTCCTCGAGCTTGATGCCGATGCCGTACTTCTCCTCGGAGAACGGCTTGCCGACCAGCTTGAACTTGCCGGGGAACTGGGTGCCGTAGCCGGCGAGGATGGAGGCGTCGGTCGAGATCGCGTCCACCGTCTTGTTCTCCAGCAGCGGCACGCAGCCGCCGTATCCCTGGACCTGCTTGAGGTTCTTGGACGCCCAGGAGGCGCCGAACTTCTCGGCCAGGCGCTGCGGGGAGGCGGAGCCCTGCGAGCCGCAGACCTTCTTGTTCTTCAGCGACTCGACGTCGGTGATGGAGTTGTCGTCGGCGCGGACGAGGATGTCCTGACCGGTGATGAAGTACGGCCCGGCGAAGGACACCTCCTTCTTCCGCTTGTCGGTGATGGAGTAGGTGGCGACGACCATGTCCACCTGGCCCTGCTTGATGAAGGCCTCACGGTTGGCCGACTGGGCCTCCTTGAACTCGACGCCGCTCTCGGGGACGCCCAGCTCCTTGGCGACGTACTTGGCGACGTCGACGTCGAAGCCGGCGAAGGAGCCGTCCGGCTTGCGCAGGCCCAGGCCGGGCTGGTCGATCTTGATGCCGATGACCAGCTTCTTGCTCTCCTTGGCCTTGTCGACGATGCCCTTGGCGGCACCGCCGCCGCTCCCGGCGCCGCCGCCCTGGCCACAAGCCGCCAGCCCCATGGTGAGGGCGGCGGCCGCGGCCAGCGCCGCGCCGATTCGACGTACTCGCATTCCTTCTACCTCTTCCTAGGCAGTCCCCGGGGGGTCCCAGCGATCAGTGGGTGAGGATCTTGGACAGGAAGTCCTTGGCCCGGTCCGTCCGGGCGTTCGTGAAGAACTCATCGGGGGTGTTCTCCTCGACGATCTGACCGTCGGCCATGAACACCACCCGGTTGGCGGCGCGCCGGGCGAATCCCATCTCGTGGGTGACGACCATCATCGTCATGCCCTCCTGCGCGAGCTCGATCATGACATCGAGCACTTCCTGCACCATCTCAGGGTCCAGGGCGGAGGTCGGCTCGTCAAAGAGGATCATCTTGGGATTCATCGCCAGCGCGCGGGCGATCGCGGCCCGCTGCTGCTGGCCGCCCGAGAGCTGCGCGGGGTACTTCTGCGCCTGGGAGGCGATGCCGACCCGGTCGAGGAGTTCCAGCGCCCGCTTCTCGGCGTCCTCACGCGCGACCCCGCGGACCTTGATCGGGCCCAGGGTGACGTTCTCCATGATCGTCTTGTGCGCGAACAGGTTGAACGACTGGAAGACCATGCCCACGTCGGAACGGAGCCTGGCCAGCGCGCGCCCCTCCTCGGGCAGGGGGCGCCCGTCGAAGAGGATGCGGCCTTCGTCGATCGTCTCCAGCCGGTTGATCGCGCGGCACAGGGTGGACTTGCCACCGCCCGATGGGCCGATGACGACCACGACCTCGCCGCGGTCGATGTTGAGGTTGATGTCCCTCAGCACGTGCAGTGAGCCGAAGTGCTTCTGCACGCCTTCGAGTACGACAAGAGGGCCAGCTTCAGATGTGGCCCCGTTGCCAGGATTGCCGGTCTCCGCCATGGTGGCAAAGCGTAGGGGACCAAAGACAAAAGTCAGCTCACCGCCGGGTACCGATCGGATCACGGCGTGTCGCTCCACTACCTCCTCTTATCGAGAAGTTATCCGAGCCTTTCCGGGCCGCCCGGTATCTTTGCCACTGATCTTCGCGGACTTGGCGTGCCTCTTACCGTCTCGTGTTCGGATCGTGGTCCATGTTCTGCTTTGATCCGCTTTCCCCCTTGAGTACGGCGGAGTGGCGGCTTCGGCCGGTACGGCATCGCCCGCCGGGCGTACGGCTCACGCCCGCGGCGTACGGCCCGCGCCCCCGGAACGCGTACGCTTGACGGCGAGATGACTGTGACCCCGGAGCGCGCCCGCACGTACGAAGTCCGTACCTACGGGTGCCAGATGAACGTGCACGACTCCGAGCGGCTCTCCGGTCTGCTGGAGGGCGCCGGATACGTCCGCGCGGACGGCGACCAGACGCCCGACGTGGTCGTGTTCAACACGTGCGCCGTGCGTGAGAACGCCGACAACCGCCTCTACGGCAACCTCGGGCACCTGCGCCCGGCCAAGGTCGCCAACCCCGGCATGCAGATCGCCGTGGGCGGCTGCCTGGCGCAGAAGGACCGCGGCGAGATCGTCAAGCGGGCCCCCTGGGTGGACGTGGTGTTCGGCACCCACAACATCGGCTCGCTGCCGGTGCTGCTGGAGCGCGCCCGCGTCCAGGCCGAGGCGCAGGTGGAGATCGAGGAGTCGCTGAGCGTCTTCCCGTCCACGCTGCCGACGCGCCGCGAGTCGCCGTACGCCGCCTGGGTGTCGGTCTCGGTGGGCTGCAACAACACCTGCACCTTCTGCATCGTGCCGTCGCTGCGCGGCAAGGAGAAGGACCGCCGCCCCGGCGAGGTGCTGGCCGAGGTCGAGGCGCTGGTCGCCGAGGGCGTGCTGGAGGTCACCCTCCTCGGGCAGAACGTCAACTCCTACGGCGTGGAGTTCGGCGACCGCCAGGCGTTCTCCAAGCTGCTGCGCGCGTGCGGGGGAGTCGAGGGGCTGGAGCGGGTGCGCTTCACCTCGCCGCACCCGCGCGACTTCACCGACGACGTGATCGCGGCCATGGCCGAGACGCCCAACGTCATGCACCAGCTCCACATGCCGCTGCAGTCCGGCTCGGACCGGGTGCTCAAGGCGATGCGGCGCTCCTACCGGGCCGAGAAGTACCTCGGCATCATCTCCCGCGTGCGCGAGGCGATGCCCGACGCCGCGATCTCCACCGACATCATCGTGGGCTTCCCCGGCGAGACCGAGGAGGACTTCCAGGCGACGCTGGACGTCGTGCGGGAGTCGCGGTTCGCCAACGCCTTCACGTTCCAGTACTCCAAGCGCCCCGGCACCCCCGCCGCCGAGATGGACGGCCAGGTGCCCAAGGAGGTCGTGCAGGAGCGCTACGAACGCCTCGTCGCGCTCCAGGAGGAGATCTCCTGGGCCGAGAACCGCGCCCAGGTCGGCCGCACCGTCGAGGTGCTGGTCGCCGAGGGCGAGGGCCGCAAGGACGACGCGACGCGCCGGCTGTCCGGCCGCGCGCCCGACAACCGCCTCGTGCACTTCTCCCACGGCGACGAGGTGCCGCGCCCCGGCGACATGGCCACCGTCCAGATCACCTACGCCGCCCCGCACCACCTGGTCGCCGACGGCGCGGTGACCGTGCGCCGCACGCGCGCGGGCGACGCGTGGGAGGCGCGCCAGGGCAAGGCCGCCGCGCCGGCCCCCGGTGTGCTCCTCGGGATGCCCTCGATCGGCCGCCCGGCCCCCCTGCCCGAGGCCGCGCCCGCGTGCGGCTCCCACTCCTGACCCGCCTCGCCCCCTCCTGACCCGCCTCGCCCCGGCGCGTCCCGTCTCCAACCGCCCGACCGGGCACCACTGATCCCGTACGGCCGCCGGCCGTACGGGATTCGTTTTGCGCCCGAAGTGTGATCCGTTATGGCGGTGGCGGAAGTGGCGTCCGCTTAGCCCGGTGATGTCCATTAATGCGGGGATTGATGTGATCATTTTGTGATTGCTGCTTGCTGATGCCGTTATTGGGGCTAGTGTGTCTCCCGCTGCAAGGCATCCTCCGATGCTTCCCCCGATGCGCCGAGGAGAAGGCGATGCGTCGACGAGGCCGTAGGCACGCGAGACGAGAGAGGACGTCCCGAAGTACGCGGATCGTGGTGTCCGCCTGCGCGGCGGTCGCCGTGGGGGCTACGGCCGTGGGCGTCATGGCGCTGGTGGGCGAGCCCGGCGGCGGCACCGCCGGGGCCCTGCGCTCGGCGCGGGGGCAGGCGCCGCAGCAGACCGGCACGCCGTACACCGCGCAGAGCGAGGACCGGGTCCCCGCCACGACCCTCTCCCCGGAAGGCGCCGGCTCCCCGGGCTCGGCGTCGCGCCCGCCCGCCGCCCCCGCGCCGCGCTCCGGCCCGCCGTCCTCCCGTCCCGCGCCGTCCGGGCGCCCGTCGCCGCCCAAGCCGAAGCCGCCCTCCGCGCGGCCGACGCCGGAGCCGCCGGAGCCCGAGCCCACGCGCCGGCCCAGGCCCCCCAAGCCGGCGCCGCCCGAGCGGGACGAGCCCCCCTCCGCCAGGTCCGGCGGGCTGGAGGACGCCGTCGTACGGCTGACCAACGAGGCCCGCGAGGACGCCGGATGCGCGCCGCTGCGGGTGGACGAGCGCCTCGCCCGCGCCGCCAGGGCGCATTCGGCCGACATGGCCGAGCACGACTACTTCAGCCACACGTCCAAGGACGGCCGCTCCCCCTGGGACCGCATCCGGGCCGAGGGCTACGACCAGCCGGGGGCCGAGAACATCGCCCGCGGCTACGGCGGCCCCCAGGCCGTGATGAAGGGCTGGCTCAAGAGCCCCGGCCACCGCGCCAACATCCTCAACTGCAAGCTCAAGGCCATCGGCGTGGGCGTCCAGGAGGGCGCCGGCGGCCCCTGGTGGACCCAGGACTTCGGCTGGAGGTAGCGCCGGGCCGGGACGCCACGGCACGCCGTCCCCCGCCGCGGCCCGGGCGGGGCGGGTCGAGGGGAGGGCCGGGGCCTGGCACGATCGGGGGTACAGGCCGTGAAGGGATGGTTCAGTGCTGGTAGCCGCCGCCGTGTGTCCGCATCCGCCGCTTCTCGTGCCCGAGGCGGCGGGGGAGGCCGCGCCCGAGCTGGACGAACTGCGCGCGGCGTGCTCCCGGGCCGTCCGGGCCCTCGCCGGGAGCGGCGCCGACCTGCTGGTGGTCGTGGGCGGCGCCGAGGAGGCGGGGGAGTTCGCCGGGGACGCCGGGGGCTCGCTCGCGCCGTACGGCGTGGACGTGCGGACCGGGCGCGGCCCCGCCGTGCTGCCGCTGTCGCTGACGATCGGGTCCTGGCTGCTGGGCCGCGAGGGCGTGCGGCCGGGGGCGGCCGTGGCGGTGGCGTCCGGGGCGGGGGCGGAGGAGTGCCTGGGGCTCGGGCGGGCGGTCGCCTCCCGGGCCGAGCGGGTGGCGCTGCTGGTCATGGGGGACGGGACGGCCCGCCTGTCGGAGAAGGCGCCCGGATACCTCGATCCGCGCGCGCGGCCGTACAGCCAGAGGGTCCGCGCGGCGCTCGCCACCGGGGACGCCCGCGCGCTGGCGGCGCTCGACCCGGAGGAGTCCGCCGGGCTCATGGCCGCCGGGCGCGCCGCCTGGCAGGTGCTCGCGGGCGCCGTCCTGGCCGGCGCGCCGCTCGCCGCCGGAGCCGCCGGAGCCGCCGGAGCCGCCGGAGCCGCCGGAGCCGCCTCTGGACCCGGGTACGGCGGGGCGGGCGCGGCGCCGTACGGGACGGGGGAAGGGCTCTACGCGGACGCGCCCTACGGGGTCGATTACATCGTGAGCACGTGGCGGCGACAGACTTGACCCCGTGACGCGTACACGGGTGGTCGCCGTCGTCGGTGCGACGGCGGCCGGTAAGTCGGACCTGGCGGTCGAGCTGGCGCTGCGCCTCCCCGGCGGGGGAGAGGTGATCAACGCCGACTCGATGCAGCTCTATAAGGGCATGGACATCGGCACGGCCAAGCTGACGGCCGGGGAGCGGCGCGGGGTGCCGCACCACCTGCTCGACGTGTGGGACGTGACCGAGACCGCGAGCGTGGCGGAGTACCAGCGGCTCGCCCGGCCCATCGCCGACGACCTGCTCGCCCGCGGCGTCACGCCGATCCTGGTGGGCGGGTCGGGGCTGTACGTCCGCGCGGTGATCGACGACCTGGAGTTCCCCGGGACCGACCCCGCGCTGCGCGAGCGGCTTGAGGCCGAGCTCGCCGCCGCGGGGCCGTACCGGATGCACGCCGTGCTGAAGGACAAGGACCCGGCGGCGGCCGCGGCGATCCTGCCCGGCAACGGCCGGCGCATCGTGCGCGCGCTGGAGGTGATCGAGCTGACCGGGCGGCCGTTCTCCGCGACGATGCCCGGTTACGAGGGCGTGTACGACGCGGTCCAGATCGGCCTGGCCGTGCCCAGGCCCGAGCTGGACGAGCGGATCGAACTGCGGGTGGACCGCATGTGGGCGGCCGGCCTCGTGGACGAGGTGCGCGAGCTGGAGGCCCGGGGGCTGCGCGAGGGCCGCACGGCGGGGCGCGCGCTGGGGTACGCCCAGGTGCTGCGGTTCCTGGCCGGGGAGTGCACCGAGCGGGAGGCGCGCGACGAGACCGTGACGGCGACGCGGCGGTTCGCGCGGCGGCAGGAGTCCTGGTTCCGGCGGGACCCGCGCGTGGTGTGGCTGCCGTACGACGCCCCCGACCTGGTGGATCGCGCCCTGGAGCTGACCCGATAGGCTCCGAATCATGCACTTCGTCAAGGGCCACGGCACCGAGAACGACTTCGTGATCCTGCCCGACCCCGACGCCGCGCTCACGCTGACGCCCGCCCAGGTGGCGCGGATCTGCGACCGGCGCGCCGGGATCGGGGCCGACGGGGTGCTGCGCGTGGTCCGCACCAAGCTCGTGCCCGAGGTGGCCGACCAGGCCGGCGACGCCGAGTGGTTCATGGACTACCGCAACTCCGACGGCAGCGTCGCCGAGATGTGCGGCAACGGCACCCGCGTCTTCGCCCGCTACCTGGTGGAGGCCGGGCTCGCCGCCCCGGGGTCGCTGAACCTCGCGACGCGCGCGGGCGTCCGGCGGGTGAGCCTGGGCGCGACCGGCGACGTGCGCGTGGACATGGGCAAGCCCCGGGTGTACGGCACGAGCCGGGCGACCGTGGCCGGACGGGAGTACCCCGGGCTGCACGTCAGCATGGGCAACCCGCACCTGGCCTGCGTGATCGGGGAGCCGGTCGACGGGCTGGACCTGTCGGTCGCGCCGGGGTACGACGCGTCGGTGTACCCCGAGGGCGTGAACGTGGAGTTCGTCGCGCCGCTGGCGGAGCCGCGCTCGGTGGCGATGCGGGTGTTCGAGCGCGGCTCGGGCGAGACCCGCTCGTGCGGGACCGGCACGGTGGCCGCGGTGGTCGCCGCCGCGCACGCCGCGGGCGAGGTGTCGGGGGAGTGGCGGGTCGCGGTGCCGGGCGGCGACCTGGTCGTGACGCTGGACGAGGAGACGAGCTTCCTCACCGGGCCCGCCGTGCTCGTGGCGGACGGCGAGATCCGCGACTCGCTCTTCGCCTGACCTCCGGACTCCGGCACCCGGTCTCCGGCACCCGGACTCCCGGCCTCCGCGCGGCCCCGGCCCACCGCGCCGGGCGGCCCTCACCCCGCCCGCGCGCCGTCCGGTCCCCGGCGCGGCCGCCCGCGCCGCGCCGTGCTCAGGTCACCCGCTTGCCGTAGGTGTCCCGGTCCATCTCGCGGATCTCGACGGTGAGCTGGACCCGCAGGTGGGCGGGCGGCCGGAGATGCTCGCCGAGCAGGTCCAGGACCAGCGCGGACAGCCGCTTCCTGGTCTCCGCGTCGCGGCCGGACAGGATGCCCATCTCCACGTGCGCCATCGCGTTCTCGGCGGCCCCGTCCCCGATCACCACGTCGTCCAGCGGGCGGAACCGCGTCTTGTAGCCGTCGTTGCCCAGCATCGCGGGGGCCTGGGCGTGCACCGCGAGGGCGAACCCGCGCCGGTCGAACACGTCCGCGAGCGCGGCCGAGTACTCGACGATGATCTGCGGCATGACGTGGCTCCTGGAGTCGCGGGCGGCAGCCGTACGAACCGCATCATAGGGAGACGTATCCCCTGGGAGTCCCCTGGGGGCGTACGGGCGGAAACGCGGGTGCCTTTTTCGCACACCTGGGCTATGGTCGGCCGTATGGGCAGGTCGTGGCGGATTCCACGGGGGTCCACCGCGTTCATGGCCGTGGTGGGCCTGGTCGTGCTCGCCCTGACGGCCGTCGGCCTGGTCTCGATCCCGTACGGCGAGGCCCCCGCGCCCGGGAGCGCGCCCGCCGAGATGCGGGCGTCGTCCGGGCCGGCCACCAAGCCCCTGGGCACCCCGGCGAACCTCACGGGCGCCCGTGAGCACCTCGTCGCCGTGGGCCTGCTCCCGCACCGCGCGCCGCGCCCGATGGCGGCGCATCGGCCGCCGATCCTCGCGCCCGCGCCCGCCACGACCTCCATCCGCAGCCCGCAGCGGTTCTCCTACCGGATCCCGGAGTCCCGAAGTCCCCCACGGGCGTGACCGCCCCTCCCGCGCCGGCCGTCGCCGGGCGGGACGCGGAGCGTGCCTTCTGAGCGGCCTGTGAGCCGCCCGCCGCGTGCCGTCCCGGAGTCCCGGGGCACGCGGCCCGCCGCCGTTCCCGGCACGCCCATGAGGCCGGCCGGGACGCGGCTTCCTGCCCTGCCCGGAACCCCGACGCGCTCGGGCGGTTCCGGGCGTCCGACGGAGGGACGTCACATCATGACCATCGACCGTGAGAGCACCTGGCTCAGCAGCGTTCAGATCCAGTTCCTGCGCGAGGAGCTGGAGGAGCTGCTCCAGCAGCGGGCCGGCCGGCTGGACGGCCTCCGGCGCATCGCCGACGGCCAGGGCGACGGCGAGACGAACGCGGACTGGCAGAGCCTGCCCGCCGCCATCGAGGCCGCCGAACGCGCGGTGGCCGAGACGCGGAACGGCCTGGAGCGGCTGGCGGCCGGCGGCTACGGCCGCTGCGAGGACTGCGCCGTGGAGATCCCGTTCGAGCGGCTGAAGATCCGGCCCCTGACGCGCTACTGCGTCACCTGCCAGCGCAAGCACGAGTTCGCGTAACGGCGGCGAGGGCTCCGGCCCGCGCGCCGGAGGACCGCCCGCCCCGGCCACCCCCGGGGCGGGCGGCCCCGCGCCGACCGGACCGGTCGGCGCGACCGGTCGCGGTGGGCGGCGGTCAGGCGGTCAGGCGGTCAGCGGTCGGCCGAGGTCGGCCGCGGTCAGCCGCTGTCGGTCTCCAGGTCCAGGTTCAGGGGGACGTCGGAAGGCGACAGGTCCTGACGCACCCGGATGAACCGTACGGCGTGCCGCCAGCGGCCCCGCTCCGCCGCCACGTCCACCGCGACCTCGGCCACCACGTCCGGCCGGACCCGGGTGTACTCCAGGGGGTCGCGGGAGCCGTACCGGCCGCTCGTCCAGCCCGGCGGGAGCCGTTCCGGCCAGGGGTGGTCCGGGCCCGCGGGGGCGAGCAGCGGCGCGACCTGGCGGGCGGCGCCGTCGGCGAGCCGGGTGGTGCGCCCGGCGACGTGCAGCACGCCCTCGTCGTCGTACCGGCCGAGCAGCAGCTCGGCGGGCCGTTCCAGGCTCCCGGTCACGCCGCCGACCAGCGCCTCGGTCGTGCTCCGGTGCTTGAGCTTCCACCAGCCGCGCGCCCCCGGCTCGTACCGGGAGCGCGCGGGCTTGATGACGAGCCCCTCGATCCCCGCGACGTGCAGCGACCGGAACCACCCGCGGGCCTCCCCGGGGTCGGCCGTCTGCATCGACAGGGCGAGCACCGACGCGGCCGGGATCCCGGCGAACAGCTCCTCCAGCGCCCGCCGCCGCTCCACCAGCGGCGACCCGGTCAGATCCCGTCCCCGCATCCGGGGCAGGTCGAAGACCACGAAGTGGCAGGGCTCGGCCCGCGCCAGCTCGGCGGCCCGGTTCCCGGCCGAGTTCCGCCGCTGCAGCGCCCCGAAGTCCAGCCGCCCGTCCGGCGTCCACCGCACGATCTCCCCGTCCACCGTGGTCGAGGGAGGCAGGCATTCGTACAGCGCCCACACGACCTCGGGGAACGCCTCGTTGAACCGGGCCCCGCGCCGGGACTGCAGGTGCACGCCCCGCTCGGCGTCCACCATCCCCACGGCCCGGAACCCGTCCCACTTGGGTTCGTACAGGAACTCCCCGCCCCGGCCCACGGGCAGCCGGTCCACCCCGGCGGCGAGCATCGGCTCGAAACGCCCCCGAACTCGCACGATCTCCCCCCGAAGTACCGGGGGGAGAACGTCCGCCTACCCCCGGCGCCCGGGAAGCACACGGCACGGGAGGGGCGGAGCCGGAGCGGACCGCCGTCCCGTCCGCCGGGAAGACGCGGATCACCGGGGAGGGCGCCCCGCGCGACCACGCGGGCGGGCGCGGGCCCCGGCCGGATGACCCCCGGCCCGGTGAATACGATCACCGCTCGACCGGATCTCGCCGGCGATCCGGGCGTCCCCGGCTCTTGTGGAACTTCCTTCTGTTTGGGAGGCTGGGTCTAAGAAGTGGACCGAGAGGGGCTGTCATGGACGTTCGGAGCGTGGCGCGGGCCGCGAAGGGGCCCGTGGGGGTGCTCGGGGGAGGGTTCATGATCTCGCGCGAGGTGAAGGGGCTCTGCCGCGAGACCGGGCTCGGACCCCGGGAGATGTACTTCCGGGGCCGGTGCGGGGTGCTGGGGGAGACGGCCGCGGACGTCGTCACCGCCGTCTGCGTGTTCTTCCCGGCCTCGCACGTCGCCGAGTCCTGGGACGGCGGGCGGAAGCTGCCGGTGGAGCGGGCCGTCGAGGGGTACGCCGAGGCCTGCCACAACTGGGGGCGGCGCAAGTTCGGCGAGTTCGCCGGGGCGGGGCGGCTCGCCGATCTCGTCACCGCCGTCAACAGGCACGCCTCCCCGCTCGGGGCCCCGCTCTTCGCCGGCTGGCGGGCCCTGCCGCTGCCGGGCGACGATCCCGCGCGGCTGGCCCAGGCGCTGCACGTGCTGCGGGAGCTGCGGGGCGGGCTGCACGGCTGCGCCGTCCTGTCCCACGGGCTGACGCCGCTGGAGGCCATCCTCGCCAACCCGGACTCCTCGGGGACGCCGGTGCCCGGGGCGGCGGACGTGCGGCTGGTGGCGGGCTTCATGAACTGGCGCGAGCCGTACCCCGAGCCGGGGGAGGAGGTGCGGGAACGGCGGCGCCGGGCAGAGGAGGCGACCGACGAGATGACCGCCCCGGCGTTCGAGGCGCTGGACGACCGGGAGCGGGACGAGCTGGCCGAGCTGCTCGCGGAGGCGCAGCGGGCGGCCGCGGGCCGGTAGTTCCCGGGCCGACAGGGCGTGAGTGGGCTCCGCCATGGAATAGCGTGCGATGAAGCACAACGTCATCCAAGCGCTGAAGTGGAGTTCGCTCACGTGGACATCTGGGCATGGGTCGCCGACACCCAGCGGCAACTGCACGCGTCCGGCAACGGACGGTTGGCCTTCGCGATGGGGGAGATCCCCGTTCAGGTGCACGAGGGCCGCTTCGAGCAGCTCGAGGCGCTCGCCGGCGAGGCCATCGGCCAGGCGCGCGAGCTGGGGCTGCCCTGGGTGGAGCTGTTCGTACGCCACTGGGTGCTGCGCGCCCACGTCGGCGACCGGGCCGAGGGCGCGGGCGTGCTCCCGGAGGCGGCGGCGCTGCTGGAGTTCGCCCAGCGCGAGGACGCGCGTGACTGCCCGCATGCCCCGATGGTCGTGCAGGACTACGTGATGTGCCTGGCCAACATCGACGGGCCCGGGTACGCCCAGGAGCGGCTCGCCGCGCTCGACAAGGTCCTCGAGCGCGTGGACGAGAGCTGGTCCTGCTACGAGAGCCTGATCGCCGAGTACGCCTACGCGCTCGTCGACGCCGACCGCGCCGTCGCCGCCCTCGTGCGCGTCGAGGGCGCGGAGGTGCGCCTGCGCGACGCCGGGCGGGAGCCGTCGCACGAGCTGGCCTACGCCCGCGCCCGCGTGCTCTTCGCCCTGGAGCGCGACCAGGAGGCCGTCGAGGCGGCCCGCGAGGCGGTGGCCCCCGCCGGGACCGGCAAGGCGGCGACCGTCACCGAGGCGCTGTCCGGGCCGGAGCTGGAGCGCGCGGCGAACATCCTCGCCGGCCGCGCCCTGGCCCGGCTGGGCCGGCTGGACGAGGCCGAGGCGATCCTGCCCGGCCTGGAGGACATCGCCTCCCACCCGCGCGACTGGCCGGGCACGGCGGCGGCCCTGGAGCCGCTGGTCACCGGCGGCGCCGTGGACAACTCCTGGCAGATCGGCCGCGTCATGCGCGACTGGATCTCCTACCTCGACTCGGCCGGCTCCTACCGCCTGGCGCTCGACATGGCGCTGACCGCCGGGCGCCTCGCAGTCGGGCGCGGGGCGGCCTGGGTCGCGCTGCGGCTGGCCGAGGTGGCCGAGTCCAAGCAGCTCGCGGGGGCGGAGGAGGAGATCGCGGCGCTGCGGGCGTCCGCCGAGGCGCTGCCCGCGCCCGTGCCCCCGGCGGGCGACGTGGTGGCCGCGTTCGACGCCGCCAACGACGGCGGAGCCGACCCCGAGGAGTGGGTGGGCCTGCTCCTCGCCGGCCGGGACGCCGCCGCCGACCCGGCCGCGGCCGACGAGCGGCTCGTCGCCACCATGCACTTCCTCGGCTTCCCCGGCGCGGCGGCCGACCTGCTCTGGGAGCGCGTCGAGCGCGAGCCCTCGGACGAGGAGCAGGCCAACACGCTCGTGGACCTGCTGCTCACCGATGACGACGACGAGCGGATCCAGCGCCTGTCCGGCCTGCTCGCCGAGCCCGCCCCCGCCGCCTCGCACCTGGCCCTCGCCCGGCTCCACCACGCGCGCGAGCGCTGGGAGGAGTGCGCGGCCGAGGCCAAGGCCGTCACCGAGATCGAGCCGGGCGGCGAGACCGCCCAGCGCGCCCGCCGCATCTGGGCCGACGCCGCCCAGGAGCTGGAGGACATCGGCCTGGCCGCCGACCTGTACCAGCAGGTCGTCTCGCACGGCGGCACCGAGGAGGACACCTGGCGCCTGATCGTGCTGGCCTCCTCCGTCGAGCGCTGGAACACCGTGCGCCTGGCCGCGCAGGGCCTGGGCATCGAGCTGAGCGGCACCGAGGGCCCGATCGAGGAGGAGTGGCACCTCGTCCGCGTCGTGCTCCCCGCCCCCGACGGCACGATGCGCGAGGTCCTGGGCCTGCGCACCGGCCCGGCCACCGCCCGCCTGCTGATCCCGCAGCCCGCCGGCACGCCGTACAACGTGGGCGACGTGGTGATCGTGGACCCGCAGCCGCTGGAGCCGCTGCCGGAGGACGAGAAGGAGCTCCAGCGGTTCGTCGTGCCGTTCCGCGGCGTGCGGCTGCTGCGTCCCGGCGGCTACACGAGCTGGTTCTTCGAGGGCGCCGAGCCCGACGACGACACCTGGGCGGCGTTCGCCGAGGCGCTCCAGGAGCGCGACTGGCACCTGGGCGTCTACAGCGAGGACGACGACACGGTGACCGACCCGGCCACCGGCGAGGAGATCCCCGGCATCTACGGCTGGCTCGCGGTGCCCGCGGGCGTCAAGCCCGCCGAGGCCGACCGGGTCCTGACCGAGCTCACCGCCGGGTGGAAGCACCCGCTCGTCTGGACCGACCTGGCCAAGGCCGGCGACGGCGACGTGGAGCGCCACGAGCGCATCGCCGAGGAGTACGACCTGTAGGCCGCGCGCCTTCGCGCCGTACGGCGGGCCCGCGCGCCCTCGGCCGTACGGCGGGGCCGCCCCGCCTCCTCCTAGTCACCGGCAAGTCCGCCACAAGGGGGAGGCGGCAGTCTTTTCCCGACCGAGGGAACGGCGAACGTTCCGGAGGTCGGCGCGATGCGCAGCCCGGCCGGTGAATCCCCCGTAGCATCGGCCGGGCCCATCGCGTCACCGTGCCCATCGCGTCACCGGCCCCTCGTATCACCGGCCCCTCGCGTCACCGGGCCCATCGCGTCAGCCGCTCCGCCGCGCCGCGCCGCGCGGGCCGGTGGCGGCCTTCCCGCCGACGATGCCAGAATGTCGTTCTGTTGTCGTGGGGAGGGGCTGCTGTGGGTGTGCTCGATCGATTCCGGCTGGACGGGAAGGTCGCCGTCGTCACCGGGGCCTCCGCCGGGCTGGGGGTCGCCTTCGCCCGCGGGCTGGCCGAGGCCGGGGCGGACGTGGCCATCGGGGCGCGGCGCAAGGACCGGCTGGACGAGACCCGCAGGCTCGTGGAGGAGACCGGGCGGCGGTGCGTCGCCGTGGCGACCGACGTCGCGGACCCCGAGAGCTGCCGGGGGCTCGTGGACGCGGCGATGTCCGAGCTCGGCGCGGTGGACGTCCTCGTGAACAACGCCGGCGTCGGCACCGCCGTACCCGCGCTCAAGGAGACTCCGGAGCAGTTCCGGCAGGTCATCGACGTGAACCTGAACGGCGCCTACTGGATGGCCCAGGCGTGCGCCCGGGTGATGCGGCCGGGGTCCTCGATCATCAACATCGGCAGCGTGCTCGGGGAGACGACCGCGGGACTCCCGCAGGCGGCCTACAGCGCGTCCAAGGCGGGCCTGGTCGGGCTCACGCGCGACCTGGCGCAGCAGTGGACCGGACGGCGCGGCATCCGGGTGAACTGCCTGGAGCCGGGGTTCTTCGAGTCGGAGATGACCGGGCAGTACGCCGAGGGGTACCTGGAGCGCCAGCTCGCGACCCGGGTGCTGATGAAGCGGGCCGGAGACCCGGCCGAGCTCGTCGCGGCGGCCGTCTTCCTGGCGAGCGACGCCTCGGCGTACGTCACGGGCGTGACGCTCCCGGTCGACGGGGGCGTCCTGATCACCTGACGGTTGTCGCGACCAGTGGCGTGACCTGGCAGAATTCGACAATCGTCGGAGTTGGGAGTTGTGTCCGTGATCGAGATCGACCGCCTGGGCGCGGTGCTGCGCGATGAGCGGCCGTGGGGGAACTTCGAGCAGTTCACCCACAACGAGCCGACCACCGTGAAGATCATCACGGTGGCGCCGGGGCGGCGGCTGAGCCTTCAGCGGCACCGGCTCAGGGACGAGCTCTGGGTCGCCCTCGACGCCGGCGCGGTGTTCGAGGTCGCCGGGCGGCGGATCGAGCCCCAGGTGGGCGACCGCGTGTTCATCAAGGCGGGCGAGACGCACCGCCTCGGGTCGGCCGGGCCCGAGATCCGCGTCCTGGAGATCGCCTTCGGGCACTTCGACGAGGACGACATCGAGCGCCTCGAAGACGACCACGGGCGCGGCTGAGCCCCGCCGTCACGTGACGTCGAGCCGCGCCTCCGCCGCTCCCCGCGTTTCCGCCAGGCGCGCGGCCTCGGCCCCGGCCGCCGCGCGCACCCGGGCGTCCAGCGGCTCGAACGCGGTGACCGTGACGTCCAGCCGCCGGCCCGCCTTCTTGGCCCGCCAGACGCCCAGGATCTCGCCGTCCACGAGCAGCGCGCCCGGGTTGCCGAGCGGCCGCCACAGCTCGCGCCTGCGCGCCGCGTCGGGCACGATCAGGTCGCGGTCGCGGGCCTGGAGGTAGGGGTCGGACGCGGGCAGCAGGCGCACCGCCTCCGGCCGGGGCGCGCCCAGCAGGTCGTCCACGCGGTCCGCGGGCAGGTGGCACGCGCGACCGGCCACGCTCACCTCAACGGTCCCCTCCGGCCACACGCGGCGTGCCTCGGCCCGCCTGGTCCCCAGGAACCCGGCCACCTCGGCCGGGGTCGCGGGCCCGAGCAGCCGCAGGTACGCCGCCATGTACGCGTCCGTGCCCTCCGCCCGCTCGGGCACCCCCGGCCAGCCCGGGATCGGCGCGAGCACCGTCCTGCGGCCCTCCGGGCGCACCGTCACCCCCGCGGCCAGGCCCACCTGGGCGAACAGGGCGGTCGAGAGGTGCCGCGCCCGGCATCCCCGGCAGTCGTACGTCAGGGACTCCGGCACGCGGGCGCTCACCGCCGCGCTGACCTCGCCCTTGGCCATCGGCTCCCGCACGACCTCGCGCATCGCCCGGGCCGCGGCCTCGAACGCCGCGATCCCCAGCGCCGCCCCCTCCTTGATCTGGGCGCTGTCGATCCGCGCCGTGGCGTCCGCGTCGCTCAACGGCCACAGCGCCCGCGCCAGCCGTACCAGGTCCGCGTCCCGGTGCAGGTGGGGAGCGCCCCGCGCGGCCCACACCAGCGACAGCGCGTCCCCGGCGTCCCCCGCGTGGTCCGTCCGCGCCGTGAGCGCCATCGCGGCCGTGCCGTACGGCGTGTCCTGCACCCCCAGGTCCAGCACCGCCAGGTCCAGCACCCCGGGCCCGGCCGCCCCGGGCCCTTCCGCGCCCGCCCGCCGGTCCAGCCCCTGCGCCGCGATCCGGTAGGCGATCACGCGCTCCCGATCGACGCTCAGCCCCGCCATCCCCGTCTCCTCCCGCTCCCGTCTTCCCGGAATCCTCCCACCGCCCCGGCCCCGGGCATCGCGCCGGAACCCGGCGGCGGCCGTACGGCATGAGCGGCCCGGGCGGTTCCGCGCACACCCGTGACCAGAACCGCGTGATCGCCCGCGACGGAGGCGCGGGCCGTACTGCGTCAGCGGGGGACGGGCGGGCGCGGGGGGAAGGGCAGCGTGGGCGGCGTGGACGGGCGGGCGGTGGGGCGCGGGGTGGCCTTGGGGGTCGGCTTCGGGGTCGCGCGCCCGGTCGTGCGGGGCACGGGGACGGTCGGCCTGGGCGTGTCGAGGGCGCCGCCCGGCGGGGGGACGCGGACGGGCGGGAAACCCGACGGGCGGGCGGGCTCGGTCCCGTCCTCGCCGGGGGACACCGCCGGGGAGACGTCCGGCGGCGCGGCGGGCGACGGGCTGGGGGAGGGCCGGGGCGCGGCGGTGGCGGAGTCCGCGCGGGCGATCGGGGCCAGCGTGCCCGTCGGCTCCCCGGCCTGGACCAGCGCGTACATCACGCCGGAGGCCACCGTGAGGGCGGCGGCGGCGCCGATCGCGACGACCCACCCGCGGACCCGGCTCTCGGGGTTGGAGGCGTCGCCGTCAGGGGTCCAGAACTCCGAGTCGGGGATGTCGATCGGCTCCTGCACGGGCTTGGGCGGCGCGGAGGCGGCGGGCGCGGGCAGGATCGGCAGCAGGGCCAGCAGTTCCCCGGCCGAGGTCCCGGCGCGCGGCGCCTGGGCGCAGATCGGGCAGTGGCGCACGTGCCCGTTGAGCCGTTCGCGAGAGGCCCGGTCGGCGCCGCGCACCCACGCCGTCACGAGCGGGGCGATCTCCGGGCAGGGGGAGCGCCCGTCGCGGGCGAGCACGACGGCCGCCATCCAGCGTTCCATCCGCCGCCGCGCCTCGGCCAGCAGCGTCGAGACGTCCTCCCGGCCCAGGACGTACGCGACCTCCTCGGGCGGCAGGCCGTGCCGCAGCGACAGGTCCAGCGCCTCGCGCTCGTCGGGTTCCAGCGCGCCCAGCGCCTCGGCCACGAGCCGGCCCATCGGGCGGCTGTCGGAGACCTCCGCGGGCGGCGCGCCCGCGCCGCTCTCGGCCCGCGCCAGCGCGTACAGCCAGGCCCGCAGCCGCTCCGGCTCGCTGAGCAGGGAGATGTGCGCGTGCACGGTGGCCAGGGTGCGGGTCAGCGCCTCGGCCGCGGCCTCGTCGTCCCCGAGACGGGAACGGCAGTAGTCGAAGAGCCGGTCGGCGTAGACGCCGTGGAGGTCGCGGGAGGCGTTCGCGTCTCCGCGGCGCAGCGCCCCGACCAGCTCCAGATCATCGACGGCGGCGGGGACGTCGGGCATGCGGGCAATGATAGGGATTCGCCACATCGCTGTCATCACGCGCACCGATGACCAGACATGTCCCCGGTGTCACAGATGCCGGGCGCGGCCCCGGCGGGCGCCGCCCGCCCGCCGGGCCGCTCCGGGCCGGGCCCGGCCGAATCCGGGCAGGTCCCCGGGGGATTCGGCCGGGCCCGGTCACGCCGTGATCGGGCTACTTCCGGTCGGACCGGTCGGACCGGCCGGCGCGGTCGGACCGGTCGGGCTTGTCGGAGCGGTCGCCGCGCGTGACCTCGGCGGCCAGCCGCGCCTTGGTCCGCTCGGCCTGCTGGCGGATCTGGTCCAGCACGATCGGGTTCAGCCGCTTGTCGGCGAACGTGCGGACCATCTTGTCCAGGACCGTGTTGGCCTGCTCCAGGTCGCCCTGCTTGGCCTGGGCCTGGGCCAGCCGGCGCATCACCATGTTCAGGGTGATGTTGTCGACGCCCCGGCCCTGCGCGGACGCCTCGGCCACCGCGGTGAGCTGCTGGATGCTCTCCTTGGTGTCGGCCTGGCGCACCCTCATGTCCTTCTCGGGCGTGATGATCTTGAAGTCGCGCTCGGCGTTGATGCCGCGGATCATCCGCGCGTAGACGGCCAGCGGGTGCTTGGCGTGGCGGTCGATGACCTCGTCGAGCGCCTCGTTGCCGTGGCGCAGCGCGGGGGAGTCGGAGCCCAGCAGCGCGAGCAGCTTGCCCTGCTCCTCGCCCATCATGAGCTCGGCCACGTCCTCGTCGGCCCGGTTGGCCGGGTGCCGCACGCGGATCCGGCAGACGTCGGAGACGATCCGGGAGCCGTCGGCGGCGACGTACTGCGCCCGGATGTGGTACTCCCCGGTCTGCTGGAAGTAGTGGCCGTCGCGGCCGTACCCGATGTAGGCGCTCTGGTAGATCGCGGGGTTGTCCGCGTCCAGGCGCACGGACCGGGCCTCGTCCACGCAGCGGCGCGTCATCGGCCGGTAGATCACGGTGCGGCCCGAGGGCTGGCCGATCGCGATCGAGACGAAGTCGGTGGTCGGGTGGAGGTAGCCGTGGGTCGTCCGGCCGCGCAGGTCGGTCGTGGCGAGCTTGAGCTCCACGACGACCGGCTCGCCGAACTCGAACGCCTCCTTGGCCCGGACCTCCAGCTTCAGGCCGGACTGGTCCACGACCGGCTCGTCGAACATCTCCGGGCTGATCTCGGCCGCGCCCACGCCGAACGCGTTCGCGCCCATGATCACGTTCCGGTAGTACGCGTGCCGGAGGTGGATGAGCTCGTTGTCGGTGAACTGGAACGGGAACGCCGCCCAGTACGCCGCCTCGCCGCCGGCCGCGGGGGGCGGCGGCTGGTACTTCCAGTCGTAGTTCATCCACGACAGGTCGCCGAGGCCGCCGTTCGGCCCGAGCGGCTGCGGCGGCTGGCCGAGGTTCTTCTGCCAGGAGTGCAGCAGGTTGAACGCGTGCCCGAGCTCGTGGACGTACGTCCGGAGCTGCGAGCGGGTGTTCGCCGGGCCGGTGCCCTTGATCGCGTCGTAGAAGACCGCGCAGCCCTGGCGCTGGAAGGCGTCGGAGTAGTCGAACATGATGCCGCGGTAGCCGCCGACGTGCTTGTTGGCGACGAGCAGCCAGACCTTCCACTGCGGGACGTTCGCGAACGTGCTGAAGTGGCTCGCCATCGCGGCGTGCAGCTCGGAGTCGTCCCAGCCCGCCGGGTCGTTGGCGATCACGTTCGCCGCGCCGGAGACCTGGAGCTCGATCCCGGCCTCGGCGAACGCCTTCGGCACGGTGAGGACCCGGTTGGGGCTGCCGGGCGGCTGCGGGAGCGAGGACGTGTCGTACGACACGAAGGGCACGGCCCCGGTCACGGAGTCCTGCTCCCAGACCACGCTGCGGAAGTACGGCGAGAGGAAGTTGCACAGGTAGGTCGCGCCCGGCTGGCCCGAGGTGGTGAAGAACTGCACCGTCGCGGCGCCGGGGGGCTGCGTGATGATCTTCCGCGGGATGGTCACGCGGACGCGCGGCGCGCCGGCCGCGAACGTGAACGTGCCCTGGCCCTCGATGCGCACCTGAGCGGCCGTGGTCGTGATGACCGGGGAGTGGACGATGAACGACCCGTAGTAGGTCGTGGTCCCGCCGCTGGTCTGGAAGAAGTCGCCGCTGACGCGCTTGAGGGGACGTGTGCCGTCGACGTCCACGCGCAGTTCGAGCTGGTAGCCGGCGCCGCCGCTGCGGTAGCGGCCGCGCACGAGGTGCCGCCGGATCTGCGGGGGCACGGGGCGGGGCGGGAGGGGCCGCGGCGGGATCAGGGCGTCCCGCTCGGTGTCGGTGATCTCCTCCGCCGCGTAGGCGCCGATCGTCTCCCCGCGGTCGCCGTTCGCCTCAAGGGTGTCCCGGGCCTGTTCGTAGCGGGTCTCCTCCTCGAGGGACTGCTCGAGGTTGCCCAGACCGGAGGACGACGAGGCCGTCTCGGTCGTGGGGTCGGTGAGGGATGACATGACTGTCTCCGGGGGTTGCGCCGGTGAGGATGGCGATGCCCGGGGCCCGCGGGCCATCGCCGGTAGGACCGGCCGGTCCAGTCACATTGGGCGAGTTTGTTACGTCATGGACACTCGTCCTGCGATTGGAGCGTGTCAATGGGTGATGGATGGTTTCTTCTGGTCTGGCCAACAGGTGACACCGGCTTACCGCGGGCGTGGGACGCGCACGCGGTACGGCGGGGGCCGGGGGGTTCAGGGGAGGTCAGCGGCCGGTCTGATAGATCTAGACATATGTGGATAAGGGTAAAAAGCTGCCCTAGTTAGGTTCAAGGGAACCTTTTAAGTCCGGTTTGCCGGAAATAAAGCTCTTACGCTGCCCCAATGCGACGCTACGTGCATAAAGGGACATTGTCGGGTCAGCGGCGATGGCTGCTGATCGGGGTGGCGTCCTCCGTTCTGATGGTGGGATGCGCGACCTTGACCAAGGACGTCCGGGTCGCCGCGACCGGCCCCGTCCACGCGCCCGCGGAACGGGCGGCGGACTCCGTGTCCGGCGTGCGCCCGGCGTCGTTCACCGTCGCCGCCACCGGCGACTTCCTGCTGCACGACGTGCTGATCCGCCAGGGCGCGCAGGACGCGTCCGGGTCGCGGACCCACGACTTCCTGCCGATGCTCAAGGCGCTCAAGCCGGTGATCAGCAAGGCCGACCTGGCCATCTGCCACATCGAGACGCCGATCGCCGCCGAGGGCTCGGCCTACACCGGCTACCCGGTCTTCAACTCCCCGCCGCAGATCGTGGACGCGGTCGAGCGGCTCGGGTACGACACCTGCTCCACGGCCTCCAACCACACACTGGACAAGGGCGCGGCCGGGGTCCGGCGCACCCTCGCCGCGCTCGACGAGGCCGGGATCGAGCACGCCGGCTCCGCGCGCAGCGCCGCCGAGGCCCGGCGGACCACGATGCTCGACGTCAAGGGCGTGCGGGTGGCCCAGCTCTCCTACACCTACGGCACGAACGGCGTCGCCGAGCCCGCGGGCAAGGAGTGGCTGGTCAACGACGGCCTCGACGCCGACGTGATCCTCGCCGACGCCCGCCGCGCCAAGGAGGCCGGCGCCGATGTGGTGATCCTCAGCGCCCACTGGGGCGTGGAGTACCAGCACGAGCCCTCCGCCCAGCAGCGCCGCCTCGCCGAGCGGCTGCTCGCCTCCCCGGACGTGGACCTGATCATCGGTGACCACGCGCACGTGGTGCAGCCCTTCGAGCGCTTCGGGGACAAGTGGGTGCTGTACGGCCTGGGCAACCAGGTCGCCAACCCCACCGCCAACGCCGAGGCCACCCACGAGGGCATGGTCGGCCAGTTCACGTTCCGCTACGACGAGGAAGCCCGCGCCTGGCGCGCCTCGCCCGCCTTCATCCCCACACTCGTCGTGCCCGGGCCGCCGATCCGCCTGGTCAACCTGGCCGCCGCGCTCAAGGGCTCCGACGCGCTCTCCGCCGACCTGGAGGGGGAGAGCGCCTCGGCCGCGATGCGCGCCCGGTACGCCGAGGCGGCCACCCGCACCGCCCGGGTCGCCCGCAGCCTGGGGGCCGACGTGCCCGTGGGCAAGTGAGCGCGCGGAGAGTAGCCGATTCATAACGGCTTGGAATAACAGCGGGTCCGTGAGCCCGCGATGCGGTTCGCTCTGACCTTGTGGAGAGCGGCATCGGCCGGCGAGGCCGGCATCGTCATCCGTTCGGCCCCCCGGCGCCCGGCTCCCCGCCCGGTCACTCGGCCGGGTCTCCTGCCGAGGAGGGCTCGGCGGGAAGCCCGGCCGAGCCGGGTGACGCCATGGACCACCGCCCTCCCGCGCGGCGCGGCCGTGGCATCGCTGACGCCGCTGACGCCGCCGACGTCGCTGACACCACTGACGCCGCCGACGTCGCTGACGCCGGGCGGCGAGGCGGCCGGCGGCGCGCCGGGCTCGTCGTGACCGTCCTCGCGCTGGGCCTGACGGCGGGCGGCGGCGCGGCCGTGGCCTGGTCGTGGGCCGCCGGAGCCGCCCGGGACGCCGAGGCCGTACGGCGAGACGCCCCGCGGACCGGCACCCCGGCGCACGCTCGGCCGTGGACCGCCGAGGGCGAGGGGACCACCCCGCGCGATGGAACCCCCCAGGGGTATGACGGACGAGGTGCGCGGCCGCCCGCGGCGTCACCGCCCCGGCTCGTCCCCGCCCCGCCGTACGCGCTCGTGACCAGGGCGAAGAAGGGCCGGACGGCGGAGGTGGCCCGGCCGGCGCCGGCCCGCACCGCCCGGCCGGGACGGGCCGGGGGAGCGGGGGAGGAGACCCCTCGCGGACCGGCCGCGCGGCTGCCCGGCGGCGCCCCCACGATGTCCGCCGTCTGCCTCACCGTGCCGCCCGCCTTCCGGGCGAGCCACTGCCGATCCCTTCTCGGCGACCTGGGCACGCGCTGAAATCCCAGGTCAGAGCGCCTTCCTGGGAGATCATGGGAAAAGATCCGGTGGAGGTGGAATAAACCCCTAGGGGGTACGGGTTGCGTGCAACCGTACGGGCATGGCAGTATCAGGTCCGGCAGATACCCCCCGGGGGTAATGAGAAAAGGAGAGAACGATGGCGACGACCACCTACACCGTTTCGGGGATGACCTGCGGCCACTGCGTCGGGTCGGTGAAGCAGGAGGTTTCCAAGATCGCCGGCGTGACCGACGTGACCGTGGAACTGGCCACCGGCCAGGTCACGGTGACCGGGACGCAGCCGGTGTCGGACGACGACGTGCGGGCCGCCGTTGAGGAGGCCGGCTACGAGGTGGTGAGCCAGTAATGAACACGGCGACCAAGCTGGGCGCGTACGCGCTCGGGCTGGCGGTCGTCCTGGCGGGTGGCGCGGGGCTCGGCAAGGTGGCCGGGCCCGCGCCCGCGGCCGAGGCGGGAGTCAAGCCCCACGGGGACGGACACGAGACGACGAAGACGGGGGCGGCAGTGAGCACTCAGGCGGGACACGGCGACGGGCACGGCGGGCACGGGACCGCGGCGGGGGCGGCCAAGCTCCCCGGCGGGCTCCAGGCCTCACAGGACGGGTACACGGTGGTGCCGCTGACCCGGACGCTGAAGGCCGGCGAGAAGACCGACTTCCGGTTCAGCGTGATCGGCCCGGACGGCCGGGGCGTCACGCAGTACAAGACCAGCCATGACAAGGACCTGCACCTCATCGTGGTCCGCCGCGACCTGAGCGGCTTCCTCCACGTCCACCCCGAGCACGTGGGGCAGGGCGTCTGGTCCGTCCCGATCACGCTCCAGGACGCCGGGTCGTACCGGTTCTTCGCCGACTTCATCCCGGCGGGGGCCGAGGAGGGGCTGACGCTCGGCGGCGACATCTCCGCCGAGGGCTCCTTCACCGCCAAGGCGCTGCCGGAGCCGAGCCGCACCTACGAGGTGGACGGCTACGAGGTGCGCCTCGACGGCGACCTGGAGCCCGGCAAGACCACCAAGCTCACGCTCACGGTGAGCAAGGACGGCAAGCCGGTGACCGACCTGCAGCCCTACCTGGGCGCGTACGGGCACCTGGTGGCGCTGCGCGACGGCGACCTGGCCTACCTCCACGTCCACCCGGACGGAGAGCCCGGCGACGGGAAGACGCCGGCCGGTCCGTCCGTGACGTTCTACGCGGAGGCACCCAGCCGGGGCGACTACCGTCTGTATCTGGACTTCAAGCACGGCGACACCGTCCGGACGGCGGAGTTCACCGCCCGCGCGGGCGCCGCCGTACAGACCGGGACGCCGGCGGAGACGCCCGAGCCCGCGAAGACCCCCGCCCACGACGCCGACGGCCACAGCCACTAGGCGACAGAGACGACGAAGGAGGAGGAGCCGTGACTTCCGTTGCCGGTGAAAACGCGCAGCGTCAGGTCGAGCTGACGATCGGTGGCATGACGTGCGCGTCCTGCGCCGCGCGGATCGAGAAGCGCCTGAACAAGGTGGACGGGGTGGTCGCGACGGTCAACTACGCGACCGAGAAGGCCAAGGTCGAGTTCTCGGGCGACATCGACCCGCGCGATCTGATCGCCGAGGTCGAGAAGGCGGGTTACACCGCCGCGCTGCCGGTCGAGAAGAAGGACGACGGCGAGGAGGGCGGCGAGGCCGCCGAGGCCGACGAACTGCGGCCCCTGCGCCAGCGGCTGATCACGTCGGTCGTGCTGTCGGTCCCGGTCATCGCGATGGCGATGATCCCGGCGATCCAGTTCACGAACTGGCAGTGGCTCTCGCTGACGCTGGCGGCGCCCGTCGTGGCCTACGCCGGCTGGCCGTTCCACAAGGCCGCCTGGACCAACCTGCGCCACGGCGCCGCGACCATGGACACGCTCGTCTCGATGGGCACCCTGGCCGCGCTCGGCTGGTCCCTGTGGGCGCTGTTCTTCGGTACGGCGGGCACGCCCGGCATGACGCACGGCTTCACTCTGACGGCGGACGGCGCGAGCAGCATCTACCTGGAGGCGGCCAGCGGCGTCATCGCGTTCATCCTCGCGGGCCGCTACTTCGAGGCGCGGTCCAAGCGGCGGGCGGGCGCGGCCCTGCGGGCGCTGATGGAACTGGGCGCCAAGGACGTGGCGGTGCTCAGGGACGGCGTGGAGAAGCGGATCCCGGTGGACCGGCTCCGGGTCGGCGACCTCTTCGTGGTGCGGCCGGGCGAGAAGATCGCCACGGACGGCGTCGTGGAGGAGGGCGTGTCGGCGGTGGACGCCGGCATGCTCACCGGCGAGTCCGTCCCGGTCGAGGTCGGCCCCGGCCAGCAGGTGACCGGCGCCACGGTCAACGTGGGCGGCCGGCTGGTGGTCAAGGCCGAAAGGATCGGCGCGGACACCCAGCTCGCGCAGATGGCCAGGCTCGTCGAGGACGCGCAGAACGGCAAGGCCCAGGTCCAGCGGCTCGCGGACAGGATCTCGGGAGTGTTCGTCCCGATCGTGATCGCGCTGGCCGTCGGCACCCTCGGGTTCTGGCTCGGCAGCGGCGCGGGCCCGGTGGCGGCGTTCACCGCGGCGGTAGCCGTACTGATCATCGCCTGCCCCTGCGCGCTCGGCCTGGCGACCCCGACGGCGCTCATGGTCGGCACCGGCCGGGGAGCCCAGATGGGCATCCTGATCAAGGGCCCTGAGGTCCTGGAGCACACCAAGAACATCGACACCGTGGTGCTGGACAAGACCGGCACCGTGACCACCGGCAAGATGACCCTGCTGAACGTGCACGTGGCCGAGGGCGAGTCCGAGGCCGAGGTGCTGCGGCTGGCGGGGGCCCTGGAGGACGCGTCCGAGCACCCGATCGCCCAGGCCATCGCGGCGGGCGCCCGGTCGAAGGTCGGCGCCCTGCCGGCTCCGGAGGACTTCGCGAACGTCGAGGGCCTCGGCGTCCAGGGCGTCGTGGACGGGCACGCGGTGCTCGTCGGCCGGCCGAAGCTGCTGGCCGAGTGGTCGCAGCACCTCCCGGTCGAGCTGGAGCGGGCCATGGAGCAGGCGCAGGCGCGCGGCGAGACCGCGGTCGCGGTCGGCTACGACGGGAAGGCACGGGCCGTCCTGACGGTGGCGGACCAGGTCAAGGAGACCTCGGCCGAGGCCATCGAGCGGCTGCGCGGGCTCGGGCTCACCCCGATCCTGCTCACCGGCGACAACGAGACCGTCGCCAGGGCGGTCGCGGCGCAGGTCGGGATCACCGAGGTCATCGCCGAGGTGCTGCCGGCCGACAAGGTGGACGTGGTCAAGCAGTTGCAGGGCGAGGGCAAGAAGGTCGCCATGGTCGGCGACGGCGTCAACGACGCGGCGGCGCTCGCGCAGGCCGACCTGGGCCTGGCGATGGGCACCGGCACCGACGTGGCGATCGAGGCCTCCGACCTGACCCTGGTCAGGGGAGACCTTCGGGCCGCGGTGGACGCGATCCGGCTCGCCCGGCGCACGCTCGGCACGATCAAGGGCAACCTGTTCTGGGCCTTCGCCTACAACGTGGCCTCGATCCCGCTGGCGGCGGCGGGCCTGCTCAACCCCATGATCGCGGGAGCGGCGATGGCCTTCTCCAGCGTCTTCGTGGTCAGCAACAGCCTCCGGCTCCGCCGGTTCCGGTCCAGCTTCTAGACCCTCATCCCCGGGGGCGTGCGGCGCTCGCCGTACGGCCCCCGGGCGGCACCCTCTCTTTTTTTTGCCTGACAGATACCCTACCCCGGTATAGTAAAAGGAGCCTTGAGATGTCACACCTGAGGTGGTGGGCGCTCGCCCTCATCGCGATCGCCCAGTTCATGACCATCATGGACACGTCGATCATCGGGGTCGCCTTACCCGAGATCCAGAAGGACCTGGGCTTCTCGCAGGAGAACCTGTCGTGGGTCTTCAACGCCTACGTCATCGCCTTCGGCGGCCTCCTGCTCCTCGGCGGCCGGCTCGCGGACCTCTTCGGCGCCCGCAGGCTCTTCCTCGCCGGCTGGGCGGTCCTGGGGGCGGGCTCGCTCGTCGCCGGCCTCGCCGGGAACGTCGCGGTCGAGCTCATCGGCCGGGCCGTCCAGGGCGCGGGCTCGGCGCTGATCGCCCCGGCCGCGCTGACCCTGCTGATGATGTCCTTCGGGGGCAACCCCAGGGAACTCACCAAGGCCATGGCGATCTACGGCGCGGCGGCCCCGGCGGGCGGCACGGCGGGCGTCTTCCTCGGCGGCGTCATCACCGAGTGGCTGAGCTGGCCGTGGGTGTACTACATCAACATCCCGTTCGCCCTGCTCGCGCTGATCGCCGGCCCGGCCCTGCTGCCCCGTGGCGAGTCCCGCCGCGGTCACGTGGACGTCACCGGCGCGATCGCCGTCACCGGCGGCCTGGCCCTCGGCGTCTTCGCCATCGTCCGCGCCCCCGAGGCCGGCTGGGGCTCCCTGACCACGCTCGGCTCGCTCGCGGCGGCCGTACTGCTCCTCGGGGTGTTCTTCGCGATCCAGCGGGCCAAGCGCGAGCCGCTCATGCCGCTGCGCATCTTCCGCGCCCCCGGGCTCGGCTCGGCCAACCTGGCGATGACCCTGCTCGGCGCGGCCTGGATCCCGATGTGGTTCTTCCTGAACCTGTACCTCCAGCAGGTGCTGGGCCTTGGGGCCTTCGAGGGCGGCGCCGCCCTGGTCCCGATGACCGCGCTGGTCATGCTGCTGATGACCATGGTCGCCGCGCCGCTCATCGGCCGGTACGGCATCCGCCCGCTCATCGTCGGCGGCCTGTTCGTCCTGGCGGCCGGGCTCGTCTGGCTCGCGTTCGCCCGTCCCGACGGGTCGTACCTCGTGGACGTGCTCCCCGCCTCGCTCGTCGCCGCCGCCGGCATGGCCCTGGCGTACATCCCGGCCCTGCAGGGCGCCCTGTCCGGCGCGCGTCCCGAGGAGGGCGGCCTGGCCTCCGGCATCGTCAACACCACCTACCAGGTGGGCTCCGCGCTCGGCCTCGCGGTCATGACCGCGATCGCCAACTCCCAGGGCGCGTCCCGGCTGGGTGACAAGGTCGCGCTCACGAACGGCTTCCAGGCCGCCTTCGCCGGCGCCGCCGTGATCGCGGTCGCCGGTGGGATCCTGGCCGTCCTCACCATCCGCTCCCGCAAGGCCGCGGCGGCCGTGGAGCCCGCCGAGGCATGACGCCCGTCCGCTGTACCCGCGGGTTCCCCGCACCCCCACCCTGAAGCGCCCGTCCGGTGACCCACCGCACGGGCGCTTCCCCTGTCCGCCCCCGCCGCTCCCGCTCCCTCCGCCGTTCTCCTGCCCCCGCCCACCTCCCGCGTCCGGGTTCCTTCCACGCCCGCTCGTCTCCGGTGTCCACGCTTCTCCGGCGCCCGTCCTCCTTTTGCTCGCGCCTCTCCTCTCGCCGGCCGTTCTCGCTCGCGCCTCTCACTCGCTCCCGCCTCGCTCGCCGCCCTTCCCGCACCGGCTCCTCTGTCGTCGTGATCATGCGGTTTCAATCACACCCTGTGCTTAAAACCGCATGATCACGGCGGGAAAAGGGCCGGGTCGTCCACAGGGTGGTGTGCGGAAAGGAGAGGCGGGCGATGGCCGTACTTATGGGGCGCATCGGAATGTGGTGGGAGGTGTGACTCTTGTACGGTTTCGGCCATGAATTCTGGGAAGGGCAACGTCCCGGCAAAGAAAAGCCGGGTGGGGCGGATCGTGCTGCTCGTCGTCGCGGGGGTGGTCGCGGTGACGTTCGGGCTCACGGCCTGCACGCGGGTCAGCACCGGGCCGGACGAGGTCGTGCTGCACTACGCCGGGGGGATCTTCGAGGCGCGCAAGTTCTCCGACTGCATCAACCCCTCCAGCGGGATGCAGATCGACGGGCCGGGGGACACCCACCACACCTATCCGTTCGGGCAGCGCACGTTCGACTTCTCCGGCTCCGGGGACGCGGAGTCGCGGCCGATCAGCGTCGTGTCCAAGGACAACGTGCAGATGGAGGTCGCGGGGGTGGCGACCTTCGCGCTCAACACGGACTGCCAGACGCTGCGCAGGTTCCACGAGCGGATCGGGCTGAAGTACGGCATCGACTTCGCCGAGGGCGAGCCCGCCGGCTGGAAGCGCATGCTGAACGTCTACTTCAAGCAGCCCCTGGACCGGGCGATGGACGCGGCGTCGCAGGAATACGAGTGGAAGAAGCTCTTCAACGACCCGAACGTCAAGCAGCAGTGGGAGCAGCGGGTCGGGGTCCTCGCGCGGCAGTTCATCAAGGAGGCGGCCGGCGGGGAGTACTTCTGCCAGCCCAACTACGGCGGCACGGGGGAGTGCGGCGACGTGGTCCTGACGATCCAGAAGCCGGAGCCGCCGGACAGCCTGGTGGACGCGATGGCCGCCGAGCAGGCCGCCAAGCAGCAGAACCTCGCCCAGCAGCAGATCAACACCAAGGTGAAGACCGAGCTGGAGTCCATCAGGGACCTGGTGAAGGTGCTCGGGCCGCAGGGGGCGATCCTGTGGAAGGCGATCCAGGACGGGCGCGTGACGGTGGTGCCGGTGCCGCAGAACGGCAGCATCAACATCAGCCCCAAGAAGTGAGCCCGAATCCCCCTTCACCTTGATGTGACCGCCTGACCACCCCTTCGGCCGTACGGCCCGCGGCGCGCACCGGACCTGCCGCGCGGAGGCCGTACGGCCTGGCGGGCTCGTCGATCACGGCATGCGGGACACTCGCAGCGGACAGGAGGCCGGGACAGGAGGCCGGGACAGGAGGCCGGGACAGGAGGCCGGGACGGGGGCCGGGGGTGGCGGGGCGTCAGCGGGCCGGGGGCGTCAGCGGGGCGGGCCGAAGACCTCGGCGCCGAGGTCCTCGGCGATGCGGCGCATGCCGGCGTAGAGCGTGTGGCGGGGCAGGGCGTCGATGCGCTCGGCGGGGCCTGACACCGAGAGCGCGGCGACCACCCGGTCGTCGTCGCGGACCGGCACCGCCATGCAGTGGACGCCCAGTTCCTCCTCGCCCAGGTCCAGGGCGAAGCCGCGGGAGCGGACCAGGGCCAGCTCGGCCAGCATGGCCTCCACGTCGGTGATGGTGTTGGCGGTGCGGCGGGGCAGGCCGGTGCGCTCCAGGAGGGCCGCGCAGTGGTCGTCGGTGCGGTCGGCCAGCAGCACCTTGCCCACCGCCGTGGAGTGGGGGAGGACGCGGCGGCCTACCTCGGCGAACATGCGCAGGCGGCGCGGCGAGGGCACCTGGGCGACGTAGACGACGTTGTCGCCTTCGAGCACGGCCATGTTGGCGGTCTCGCCGGACAGGTCCACCAGGCGCGAGAGGTACGGCCGGGCCCAGACCGCGACCAGGCGCTCGGCGGCCTCGCCCAGGCGCAGGAGGGAGCCGCCGAGGGCGTAGCGCTTGTCGGCGCCCTGGCGAACGTAGCCGCGGGCGAGCAGGGTCTGCAGCAGGCGGTGGATCGTGCCGTAGGGCAGGCCGGTGCGGTCGGCGATCTCCGAGATGCCGGCCTCCCCGCCGTACGCCGTCAGGGCCTCCAGCACGTCGAACGCCCGGTCCACGGACTGGATGGTCACGGCCTGCCCCCTCGCAGGAGGGCGCGGGCGGGGCGCGCGCGCAGGGAGGCGTCGAGGAGCTGCGCGGTGTGCGCGACCGCGATCTCCCGCCCCCGCCGGGCCAGCGCCGAGGTGATCTGCACGGTGCAGCCGGGATTGGCGGAGACCAGGAGGTCGGCGCCGGTGGCCAGCACGTTCGCGGCCTTGCGGTCGCCCAGGTCGCGGGCGGCCCCGGGCTGGAAGAGGTTGTAGGTGCCGGCCGAGCCGCAGCAGATCGCCGAGTCCGGGACCTCGACCACGGTGAGGCCGGGGATGGCCGACAGGAGCGCGCGGGGCTGGGCGCGGACGCCCTGGGCGTGGGCCAGGTGGCAGGCGTCGTGGTAGGCGACCGTGATCTCCAGCGGGTGGCGCGGGGCCGCCGGGCCCAGTTCCGCCAGGAACTCGGCCAGGTCGCGCACCTTGGCGGACAGGGCGGCGGCGCGCGCCGACCAGGCGGGATCGTCGGCGAGCACGTCGGCGTAGTCCTTCATCGCCGAGCCGCAGCCCGCCGCGTTGACCACGATCGTGTCCACGCCCGCGCGCTCGAACGTGCGGATCACCCGGCGCGCCAGCCGCCGCGCCTGCTCCGGACGGCCCGCGTGCAGCGACAGCGCCCCGCAGCAGGACTGGCCGCGCGGGATCACCACGTCGCAGCCCTCCAGCGCCAGCACCCGGGCGGTGGCCGAGTTGACCTGGGGGAAGAACTCGCCCTGCACGCATCCGGTGAGCAGCCCGACCACCGCCCGGCGCGGACCGCGCGCCCGGACCAGGCGCGGCAGGCGCACCCGGGCCGTCAGCTCGGGGGCCAGCGCCTCCATGGCCGCCAGCGGCCCCGGCAGCGCGCGGCGGACCAGCGGGGCCAGGCCGCTCGCCTGATAGAGGCGGAGCGGGCCGCGCAGCGCGCGCAGCAGGCGGGGGCGGGGGAACGTCGCGAAGACCAGGGCGCGGAACGCGCGCTCGGCCAGGGGGCGGCGGTGCTCCCGCTCCACCACCGCGCGGGTCTCCTCGATCAGCCGGTCGTAGCGCACCCCGGACGGGCACGCCGTCACGCACGCCATGCAGCCCAGGCACGCGTCGAAGTGGCCGGCCATCTCCGGGGTGACCGGGGTGCCCTCGACGTGCTGCCGCATGAGGTGGATGCGCCCGCGCGGGGAGTCCATCTCCTCGCCCCACAGCACGTAGGTCGGGCAGGTGGGCAGGCAGAAGCCGCAGTGCACGCAGTCGTCGATCAGCTTCGGATCCACGCTCGCCTACCTCCCGCCGTCATCGCCGGCCGTCCTCGTGCGCCCATGCCTAGATGCCCCCCGCGAACCGGCCCGGTGAGACACGGTAACCGGGGTCGAAGCGTTCCTTGACCCGGCGCATCAGCGGCAGCGCCGCCACCGGGCCCCACAGGTCCAGCCGCGGCCGCACCGGGTCGGGGGCCCGCCGCACCACCACGTGGCCGCCGAGCGGGCCCAGCTCCGCCCGCAGCAGCGGCACGAACTCGGCGGGCACCGAGGGCTCGACGTCCGGCAGCAGGCCCAGGCACAGCGCGCCCGCCCCCGATCCGCGCACGGCGGGCCGCGCGCCGGCGCGCCCCGCGGCCTCGTCGATCGCCGCCAGGACCCGGCCCAGCGCCGACAGCGGGAACGTCACCTCGACCAGCACGCCGCCGTCGAGCGAGGGCAGCCTCCCCCACCACACGGGCGGATCGGCGGCCACCTGGGAGTCGTAGCCCAGGATCCGCCGCACGGCCTGGCTCCGCGCGGCCACTCCCTCGGGCACGCCCTCCAGCAGGACGGCCACGCTCACGGGCGCGCCCGGCCCGGTGCGCTCCACCTCCACCGCGCTCGCCACCGCCTGGGACCCCGCGACCTGGTGCGCGGCTCGCGCGGCCTCCTCGGCCCCGGCGTAGACGGCGGTGACGAAGGCGCGCGCGGCCGGGAGCGGGTGCAGGCGGAAGGTGGCGTCCACGATGAGCCCGAGCGTGCCGTAGGAGCCGGTGTAGAGCTTGCCCAGGTCGTAGCCGGCGACGTTCTTCACGACCTTCCCGCCGGAGCGGGTGATCGCGCCGTCGGGCCGGACGACCGTGATGCCGATGAGCAGGTCGCGGGCCGTGCCGTACAGCAGGCGGCGCGGCCCGGCCGTGGCGGTGGCGAGCGCGCCGCCGACGGTGGCGGAGCCGGTGGGGTCGTCGAGCACGAGCTGCTGCCCGTGCTCGGCCAGGACGCCGGCGAGGTCGCTCAGGGCCATCCCGGCGGGGACGCGGGCCACGAGGTCGCCGGGCGCGTGCTCGACGTCGCCGGTGAGCCCGGACGTGCGCAGGATGACGTCGAGCCGGTTGGGCGGCGCGCCCCAGTCGAGCTTGGTGCCCGCCCCCGTCGGCACCACGGCCAGGTCGTGCCGGGCCGAGGCGCGCATGACCGCCGCCGCCTCCTCGGCGGAGCGGGGCGTGACCACCCAGGACGCGGCGACCCCGGAGACGGCGTCGCCCTCGCCCGCGGGCCGCACGTCCGCGCACGCCGCCCGCAGCGCCGCCCCCACGTCCCCGTGCCCGCCGGCCGGCCCGGTGGCGCCGCCGTCCATGCCGTCCGCCGGGGTCAAAACAGCTCCGCCTCTCCGGAGGCGACCAGCGGGTGCACCCCGCGGCGCACGCCCGGGGCCTCCCCGCACAGGCGCGGGGTGGGGAAGACCTTGCCGGGGTTGCAGAGGTTCATCGGGTCGAAGGCGCAGCGGAGGAGCTGCATGGTGTCGAGATCGTCATCGCCGAACATCTTCGTCATGTATCTGGACTTGTCCACGCCGACGCCGTGCTCGCCGGTGATCGAGCCGCCGTGCTCCACGCACAGGTCCAGGATCCGGCCGGAGACCTCCTCGGCCCGCGTGCCCTCCCCGGGCACCGCGTCGTCGAACAGCACCAGCGGATGCAGGTTGCCGTCTCCGGCGTGGAACACGTTGGCCACGCGGATGCCGTAGTCCGCCGACAGCGCGTCGATGGCGGCCAGCACCTCCGGCAGGGCGGTGCGCGGCACGACGCCGTCCTGCACGATGTAGGCCGGGCTGATCCGGCCCACGGCCGCGAACGCCGACTTGCGCCCGGTCCAGACGGCGGCGCGCTCGGCGTCGTCGCGCGCCACGCGCAGCTCGAACGCGCCCGCCTCGGCGCAGATGGTCTCGACCCGCTCGAACTGGTGGCGCACCTCGGCCTCGGGCCCGTCCAGCTCCACGATCAGGACCGCGCCCGCGCCCTCGGGGTAGCCGCAGCCCACCGCCGCCTCGGCCGCCTCGATCGCGAGCGCGTCCATCATCTCGATCGCGGCCGGCACGATCCCCGCGCCGATGATCGCCGACACCGCCCGGCCGCCGCGCTCGATCCCGTCGAACGCCGCCAGCAGCGTCAGCACCGCCTCGGGCGTGCGCGTCAGCCGTACGACCACCTTGGTGGCGATGCCCAGGGTGCCCTCCGAGCCGATGAACGCGCCGAGCAGGTCGTAGCCGGGGTCGCCGCCGCCCAGCCAGGTGATCTCGCCGTCGGGCGTGACGATCTCGCAGGCCAGGACGTGGTTGACGGTGAAGCCGTACTTCAGGCAGTGGGCGCCGCCGGAGTTCTCCGCGACGTTGCCGCCGATGGAGCAGATCTGCTGGCTCGACGGGTCGGGGGCGTAGTAGTAGCCGTGCGGGCGGGCGGCCTGGCTGATCGCGAGGTTGGTCACCCCGGGCTCGACCACGGCCCGCTGGTTCGCCACGTCGATCTCGATGATCCGCCGCATGCGGCTGGTGACGATGAGCACCCCGTCGGCGCGGGGCAGCGCGCCGCCGGACAGCCCGGTGCCCGAGCCGCGCGCGATGTACGGCGTGCGGGCGGCGTTGCACTCGCGCACGATCTCGGCGATCTGCTCGGCTGTGCCGGGCAGCACCACGATGCCGGGCGTGGCCCGGTGGACCGTGAGGCCGTCGCACTCGTAGGTGCGCAGCCGTACGGGATCGGTGATGACCCCGTCGTCACCGAGGATCTCCCGGAAACGTTCAGCCAGGGCTCGCATCCCGGCACCTCCTGACCCGTGCTCTCGGAGCCGATCGTCCGGCCCGGCGGCCGCCCGGATCGGGATCGGCCGCCGTCGCCTGCAATCTACGGCCCCGGCGGGCCTCGCAGGCCCCTGAGCCGCCGCGTTGTGGATAACCCGTCACGCCGCAGCTCACGGCCCTGTGGATAACTCCTGCGGGCCCGTGACCCGCGGCTCCGGGCTACGGCATGCGCGCGTACGCCGGCAGCGTCAGGAACTCCGCGAAGTCGTCGTCGAGCGCGACCTCCTTGAACAGCGCGGTCGCCTGGGCGTACAGCTCGACGTCGAACCGCTCGCCCAGCTCCTCACTGATCTTGGCCAGCTCCTCGTCGATGATGCCCTCGACCAGCGCCTTCGTCACCACCGGCCCGTCCGCGAGCCGGACGTCGTTGTGGATCCACTGCCAGATCTGCGACCGGGAGATCTCGGCGGTCGCCGCGTCCTCCATGAGGTTGTGGATCGCCACCGCGCCGTTGCCGCCCATCCAGGTGGCCAGGTAGCGCAGCGCCACGTCCACGTTGTTCCGCAGCCCCGCCTCGGTGATCTCGCCCGGCGTCTTGGACACCGCCAGCAGGTCGGCGGCGGAGACGTTCACGTCCTCGCGCTTGCGGTCGAGCTGGTTCGGCCGGTCGCCCAGCACCCCGTCGAAGACCTCCCGGCAGATCGGGACCAGGTCCGGGTGCGCCACCCACGACCCGTCGAAGCCGTCGCCGGACTCGCGCGTCTTGTCGGCGCGCACCTTCTCCAGCGCCGTCGCGTTGACCTCGGGGTCCTTGCGGCTCGGGATGAACGCGGCCATGCCGCCGATCGCGTGCGCGCCGCGCTTGTGGCACGTGCGCACCAGCAGCTCGGTGTACGCCCGCATGAACGGCGCGGTCATCGTGACCGAGTTCCGCTCCGGCAGCAGGTAGTCCCGCCCGCGCGTGCGGAACTTCTTGATCACGCTGAACAGGTAGTCCCAGCGCCCCGCGTTGAGCCCCGCCGAGTGCTCGCGCAGCTCGTACAGGATCTCCTCCATCTCGAACGCCGCCGGGTACGTCTCGATGAGGACGGTGGCCCGGATCGTGCCGCGCGGGATCTTCAGCAGCTCCTGGGCGGTCACGAACACCTCGTTCCAGAGCCGCGCCTCCAGGTGGCTCTCCATCTTGGGCAGGTAGAAGTACGGCCCCTTGCCCTTGGCGAGCTGGCGCTTCGCGCAGTGGAAGAAGTACAGCCCGAAGTCCACCAGGCTGCCGGAGCAGGCCCGCCCGTCCACCTCGATGTGCTTCTCGTCCAGGTGCCAGCCGCGCGGCCGGACGACGATCGTGGCCAGCTCCTCGTCCGGCCTGAGGGCGTACCGCTTCTCGCCCTGGCTGAAGTCGATCGTGCGGTCGAGGGCGTCGCGCAGGTTGAGCTGCCCCTCGATCATGTTCTCCCAGAGCGGCGAGTTGGCGTCCTCGAAGTCGGCCAGCCACACCTTCGCGCCCGAGTTCAGCGCGTTGATCGTCATCTTCCTGTCGGTGGGGCCGGTGATCTCCACCCGGCGGTCCACCAGCCCGGGCGCCGGCTCGGCCACCCGCCAGGAGTCGTCCTCGCGGATGTGCCTGGTCTCGGCGAGGAAGTCGAGGGTCCCCCCGGCGGAGAGCTCGGCCTGGCGCGCCTGCCGCGCGGCCAGCAGCTCGGCGCGGCGGGCGCCGTACCTCCGCTGCAGCTCGGCCACGAAGGCGAGCGCCTCGGGGGTGAGGATCTCGTCGTACCTCTCGCGGATGGGTCCGGTGACCCGCACGCCCTCGGGTGCCTGCATGGCGGCGTCCTCCTCGGTCTTCCAACTATTTTTCCACTGTACGGAAAGCTGCTTCTGCTTCGTGGAAGCTATGGGTGGGGAGCCTACTCCCGGGTAGCTGTCATGGCCACCACCGGGGTGGTCCTGCCCGGTACGGCGCGCTTCGATCGCGCCGCCGGGGGAGGCCTCCCTCTCGCGGGGGGCGCGAGAATCCCCGCCCCGGCGGGAGGCCGCCGCGCCCCGATCGCGACAGGCTCAGGTCATGGCGAACACACGAATCGGAATCGCGACGGCCGTCCCCCTGACCGCCCTCGGCGTGTGGGGCTTCCTCGCCCACGGCGGCCCGGACCAGAGCAGCACCAGGACCTACGTGGTCCAGGAGAACGTCGCCGACGTGCGCATGGTGCGCGGCGACGGCGACATGCGCCTCGTCGAGAGCGCGCGCACCGGCGTCAAAGTGACCGAGCGGCTGTCCTGGCGGCTGATCAAACCGGTCGCCAAGCACTCGGTCGAGGACGGCGTCCTGTCCCTGTGCGCCGACTGCCCCTGGTGGACCCGCCTCGGCGGTCTCTGCCAGGTGGACTACGACGTCGAGGTCCCGCGTGGCCGCGGCACCTGACCTCGCCCCCGCCGTACGGCACGCGCGGGCGTGCCGTACGGCGTGCGGGGCCGTGCGGTACGGTAGGGAGGGCCCGTGCCGTACGGCGGGCGGGAGCGCGGGCGGGGCGTGTCCCGGGCCCGTGCGGCGGGCGCTCGGTCTGCCGGGGGAGGCGCATCGTCCCCGCGGGCCAGGCCCAAGATGGTCCTCTGGCGGGACGTCCGGCCCTGCCGGGTACGGCAAACTCCTGGTCATGAAGTTCAAGCGAATCGGCCTCGCCGCGGCGGCGATCCCCCTGGGTGTACTGATCGTGTCCGGCTGTGGTGTGATCGGGCGCTCCGAGACCGAGACCAAGACCTATGAGGTCGCGGAGAAGGTCAGCGCGGTCAGGTTGGACAGCGGCGAGGGCGATGTCGAGTTCGTCGAGACCGGGCGCGGCGACGTGAAGGTGACCGAGAAGCTCTCGTGGCGGGGTGAGAAGCCCAAGCCGGAGCACCGGGTGGAGGGCGGCACCCTCGTCCTGACGTACGACTGCCCCGACGTCCAGCTCGGCGGGAGCTGCGGCATCGACTACGTCGTGGAGGTGCCGAAGGGGCTGGCCGTGGACCTCGAGACCGGCGCCGGGGACATCACGCTGCGGGCGCTGACGGGCACCATCAAGGCCAACACGGGCGCGGGGGGCCTGACGGGCGAGAACCTGGGCGCGAAGAAGGCTCAGGTCGAGAGCGGCGCCGGCGACGTCGAGCTGAGCTTCGTCTCCGCGCCCGACGACGTCGAGGTGCGGACCGGGGCAGGCGCCGGGACCGTGCGCGTGCCGGACGGGTCGTACCGGGTGGACGTGGGCACCGGCGTCGGCGAGGAGGACGTGCAGATCAAGAACGACCCCAAGGCCACGAAGCGCATCAAGATCGAGACTGGCGCGGGCGAGGCCAAGGTGCTCAAGCTCTGACGGACCCGTCCGCCGCCGCCGGCCGCTCCCGAGGGGCGCGCGTCGCGGAACCCGGTCGCTGAGGCGCCCCGGAGGGCCGGTTCCGGCCGTCCGGGGACGCGCCCGTATATGAGGTGAGGAATCCGGCCGGGTCATGCGACCATCGACGGGAAGACGCCGGGGCATCTCGGTGTTCAGTTCGACAGAGATGAAACTTATGCAGAGCAACCCCATCAAGTCCGAAGCGGATCTGGACGAGTTCGAGCCGGCCACGGGCGACCTGGAGCTGGCCGAGCGACAGGCGTTGCGCCGGGTCGTCGGACTGTCCACCGAACTCGAAGACGTCACCGAGGTCGAATACCGGAAGCTGCGGCTTGAGCGGGTCGTCCTCGTCGGAGTCTGGACCACCGGGACCGTCGCCGACGCGGAGAACTCCCTGCAGGAGCTGAAGCTGCTGGCCGAGACCGCCGGTTCCCAGGTGCTGGAGGGTGTGATCCAGCGCCGGCAGAAGCCCGACCCGGGCACCTACATCGGCTCCGGCAAGGCCCGCGAGCTCGCCGACATCGTCAAGTCCACCGGCGCCGACACCGTGATCGCCGACGGTGAGCTGACCCCCGGCCAGCTCCGCCAGCTCGAAGAGATCGTCAAGGTCAAGGTCATCGACCGCACGGCCCTGATCCTGGACATCTTCGCGCAGCACGCGCGCAGCAGGGAGGGCCGCGCCCAGGTCGAGCTGGCGCAGCTCAACTACCTCCTGCCGCGGCTCCGCGGCTGGGGTGGCAACCTGTCGCGCCAGGTCGGCGGACGCGCCGCGGGCGGCGTCGGCATCGGCGGCCGCGGCCCCGGTGAGACCAAGATCGAGCTGGACCGGCGGCGCATCCGCACCCGGATCGCCAAGCTGAACCGCCAGCTCGCCGAGATGTCCAAGGCCCGCGACACCATGCGCGCGCGGCGCCAGGCCCGTGAGGTCCCGGCCGTCGCGATCGCCGGCTACACCAACGCCGGCAAGTCCTCGCTGCTCAACCGGCTCACCGGAGCGGGCGTGCTGGTCGAGGACGCGCTGTTCGCGACCCTGGACCCGACCGTGCGCCGGTCGCGCACCCCGGACGGCCGCCTGTTCACGCTGGCGGACACCGTCGGGTTCGTCCGGCACCTGCCGCACCAGCTCGTCGAGGCGTTCCGGTCCACGCTGGAGGAGGTCGCCGACGCCGACCTGATCCTGCACGTGGTGGACGGCTCGCACCCCGACCCCGAGTCCCAGCTCACGGCCGTGCGCGAGGTCTTCGCCGAGATCGAGGCCGACAAGGTCCCCGAGATCGTCGTGATCAACAAGGCGGACGCGGCGGACCCGCTGGTCATCCAGCGCATCCAGAACCGCGAGAAGCACAGCGTCGTCGTCTCCGCCCGCTCGGGCGAGGGCATCGGCGAGCTGATGGCGATCATCGAGCGCGACCTGCCCCGCCTCGACCACGAGATCCGCGCCGTCGTGCCCTACGGCCGCGGCGACCTGGTCTCCCGCGTCCACAGCGAGGGCGAGGTCCTCAAGGTGGAGCACGGCGACGAGGGCACGCTGGTCCACGCCCGCGTCCCGTCCGGCCTGCTGGCCGAGCTGGAGCGCTACGCCGAGCCCGCCGAGACGCTGCGCTGAGCGTTCCCCGCAAGGGCCGACCGAGGCCGCGCGAGCACCCGCCGCTCGCGCGGCCTCGGTCTTTTCCCGGGCACTCCTGCTCCACCGCCTCCGGTCGCCGGGCTCGCGGCGGTCCGTGAGGCTTCGTGCGTTCGAACGCTTCCTGTGCTTTCTGTGCTTTCTGTGCGGCCTCCCGCGTGTCCGGCGTGGCTCCCGCCGTACGGCTTGCGCGCGGTACGGCTTGCGCGCGGTACGGCTTGCGCGCGGTACGGCTTGCGCGCGGTACGGCTTGCGCGCGGTACGGCTTGCGCGCGGTACGGCTTGCGCGCGGTACGGCTTGCGCGCGGTACGGCTTGCGCGCGGTACGGCTTGCGCGCGGTACGGCTTGCGCGCGGTACGGCTTGCGCGCGGTACGGCTTGCGCGCGGTACGGCTTGCGCGCGGTACGGCTTGCGCGCGGTACGGCTTGCGCGCGGTACGGCTTGCGCGCGGTACGGCTTGCGCGCGGTACGGCTTGCGCGCGGTACGGCTTGCGCGCGGTACGGCTTGCGCGCGGTACGGCTTGCGCGCGGTACGGCTTGCGCGCGGTACGGCTCGCGGGGTACGGCTCGCGCCGGCCTCGGCGGGCGGAGCGGGCGCGAGCCGTACCGGATGGGGCTCACGGGGCGGGGGGAGGCCGTGGGGAAGGGTTGACGGGCGTGACCCGGTGCGGGATCTTGGGGCCGAAACGTGTCCGCGCGGGGGAGCGGGCGCGGGGCCACGTGGGATTTCTCGAAGGGCGGACGGGGAGCCCCGATTAGGGGAGGTTTGAACCGCCCGTTTCGGGTGTCCTTTTCCTTGTGGGCATTTCACATTGTGGCTTTCGGGAGACATGATGCTCACGTGGTTTCGCCGGCGGCGAGAAGCGCTGACCTGGGGGCGGATCGGCGGTTAGGGTGGCCGGAGAGTTCACCGGATCGGGCCGTGGGGGAAGCGGCACATTGTTCTTCCCATTGGCCCTATACAGCGAGCCAGCCTGTGAAATAACGTAACTGAACTGAAATCGCCGGACCCCTGAGTCCCGGCGACCCCTCCAGGATGTCCCTGTCAAGGCGGTGCGGTCGCGACGCCGCGACCCCCGCGCGGAAGTAGGTGACCCCTATGGCCGGACTCCGCGAGCACCGCACAGGTGCGCCCGCGCCGTTCGGCCGTCCCGTCGTGCCCGAACGGCGGCGGTGATGCGATGACGGTTCGCCTGCTCACCAACATCGGCCGGCTCTGGACCGGCTCCGACGTGTGCAGCAACGCGGCCATCCTGCTCCACAACGACCGCATCGCCTGGGTCGGGAGGGCCGCGGACCTGCCGCAGAGCGTGCCCGGGGTCGTCGACGACATCGTCGACGTCGACCACGTCGAGAACCTCGGCGGCGCGCTGGTCACGCCGGGCCTGATCGACGCGCACTCCCACCCCGTCTACGCCGGGAACCGCTGGGCGGAGATGGCGATGCGCTCCGGCGGCTCCTCCTACAGCACGATCACCGCGGCGGGCGGCGGCATCGGCTCCACGGTCACCGTGACGCGCGGCACCGACCCGTGGACCCTGTGCGACAGCGTCCGCAAGCGCCTGCGCGAGTGGCTGCTCTCGGGCACGACCACGGTCGAGGCCAAGACCGGCTACCACCTCACCCGCGACGGCGAGCTCTCCGACGTGCGCATGCTGCGCGAGCTGGAGAAGGAGCCCAACATGCCGCGCATCCACGCGACCTTCCTGGCCGCGCACGTGGTCCCGCCCGAGTACTTCGGCCGGCAGCGCGACTACGTCGAGGCGGTCGGGGCCTGGTGCGGCGACGCGGCGGCGGCCGGGGCCGACAGCGTGGACGTCTACTGCGACGAGGGCCACTTCACCACCGACGAGGCGCGCTGGGTGCTCGCCTCCGGGCGCAACGTCGGGCTGCTCCCGCGCATCCACGCCGGCGTCAACAGCCGCAACGGCGCGGTGCAGCTCGCCGCCGAGGTGGGCTGCTCCTCGGCCGACCTGCTGCACTACACCTCCGAGGAGGACCTGGCCGCGCTCGCCAGGTACGGCGTGCCCGCGGTGATCTGCCCGGGCACCGCGCTCCAGCACCACAGCCGGCCGCCGGTGCGGCGCATGATCGACGCGGGCATCCCGATCGCGCTCGGCACCGACCACAATCCAGGCCACTGCGGCATCACCTCGATGTCACTGGTCATCGCCCTGGCCGTGACGGCGTTCGGGATGAGCGTCGCCGAGGCGCTGCGCGCGGCCACGCTCGGCAGCGCGTCCGCCCTCAACGCCCCCGACCGCGGGGTGCTCGCGCCCGGCCGCCTGGCCGACATCGTGCAGTGGGACGCCGATCACGAGGGCGCCTTCGCGTGGGCCTTCGGCCTCAAGCCGCGCCGGGTCTGGCGCGGCGGCCAGCCTGTTCAATAGATCACAGGCGGGTACTCTCTGCTCATGTCTGTCGCGGTCGTCACCGATTCCACCGCTTATCTCGCTTCTGAGGAGATAGCGCGGTTCGGGGTGACCGTCGTGCCCCTCCAGGTCGTCATCGGCGGGCGGGTGCTGGAGGACGTCTCCGAGGTGGGCGCCTCGGACGTCGCCGAGGCCCTCAAGAGCTGGTCCCCGGTGACCACGTCGCGCCCCGCCCCCTCGGTGTTCCTGGAGGCGTACGGCGAGGCCGCCGCGCGGGGCGCCACCGGCGTGGTTTCCGTCCACCTTTCGGCGGAGTTGTCGGGCACGGTGGAGGCGGCGCGGCTGGCGGCCGAGAAGTCCGGCATCCCGGTCATGGTGGTCGACACCCGGTCGCTCGGCATGGGTCTGGGCTTCCCGGTGATCGCGGCGGCCGAGGCGGCGACGCGCGGGGAGCCGCTGAACGCCGTCGCCGGCGCGGCCTCCCGCTGCGCCTCGCGGACCCGGTCGTGGTTCTACGTGGACACGCTGGAGCACCTGCGGCGCGGCGGTCGCATCGGCGCCGCCGCGTCCCTGGTCGGCACCGCCCTCATGATCAAGCCGCTGCTGCACATCGCCGACGGCGCGATCCTGCCCCTGGAGAAGGTCCGCACGTCGGCCCGGGCCATCGCGCGCATGGAGGACCTCGCGGTGACGGCCGCCGCGGGGAACCCGGTGGACGTGGCCGTTCAGCACCTGGCGGCCCCCGGGCGCGCGGCCGAGCTGGCGGAACGCCTGGCCGCTCGCGTCCCCTCACTGCGCCGCCTGCACGTGGGCGAGGTGGGTGCGGTCATCGGCGCCCACGTCGGGCCCGGGATGCTCGGCGTCGTCGTCTCCCCGGTTGTGGACGGCCAGCCCGCTTAACCCGGATATTTCAGGACTCGCCCGAAGCGGCTGTCCACAGAACCGGGTTCGGCCTGAATCGGGCCGCGCCGGTCTCCGTACCGTCACGACCGTGCGTACCAAGCGGCGTTCCCAGCAGCGAGCGGCCCTCGCCGAGCAGCGCCTGCTCGCTCTCCTCCAGCCACCACCCCCACCCCGGCCGGCCACCCTCCCCCGCCCGCCGTCCCTGGCGACCCTCCACGCGGAGCCAGGTCCTCCCACCCCGCGCCGGGACCGCCCCGATGAGCGTGGGCGGCTCCCCGTGATCGGCGGCCCGCCGGCGGCTCCCCGTCAGCCGGGCGAGGAGTTCCCCGGCCCGGCCCCGGCCTCGGCCGCCGCGCCGATCCGCCCCGCGGATCTCGCCTCCGCGCGCGATGCGGCCTCTCTCGCCATGCGCGCCGAGCACGACGAGGACCCGGCTCGATCCCCGGCCGAGAGCGGGGACGCGCCGTGGTCCCGAGGCGGGGAGGGGGACGCGGCCTGGGAGCGTGGTGGGGGCGTGGCGCGGGAGCACGGCGGGGGCGCGGGCCTGCCTCAGGGGCGTGGCGGAAGCGGGGGCGCGAGCCGGGAGCCGGCAGCGGGCGACGGCGCGGCACCAGGCCGGGGCGTCGTCGGGGCGGGGGGTGGGGGAGCGGTCTGGTTCCGAGGCGGGGACGGGGCTCGGGGGCCGTGGGAGGACGAGGGCGGGGGCTGGGGTGGGAGCGCCGCCGGGGCGGGAGGTGAGGGGGACCGGGTGGGCGGGGGCGTGGCGGGGGAGGGGCCGCCCGCCGGGATGGTCCGGTCGGGTCCTGTGGAGCCTGGAGGGAGGTTCTCGATGTCCTTGTTCGACCCGGGCGGGGGCGGAGTGCGGGTGCTGGTGGTGATCGGGGCGCTCGCCGCGCTGGCCGGCGGCGGTTACGCGTGGCTGTCGCGCCCGAGCGCCGAGCCGGTCCCGGTGGCGGTGACGACGCCGGCCGCCACACCGGCTCCCTCGCCCGCGCCCCCGCCGACGGCGACCGGCGTCGTCACCGTGCACGTCGCGGGCAAGGTCCGCCGTCCAGGCGTCGTACGGCTCCCGCTCGGCTCCCGGGTGACCGACGCCGTGACGGCGGCCGGGGGCCCGCGCGCGAACGTACGCGTCGACGCCCTCAACCTCGCCCGCAGGCTCGTCGACGGCGAGCAGATCGTGGTCGGCGCGAAGACGCAGCCGCCCCAGGCCGCCGCTCCGCCCTCGGCGGGCGGCCCCGGGGCACCTTCCGAGCTCGTCGACCTCAACACCGCCACCGCCGGCCAACTGGAGGAGCTCCAGGGCGTCGGCGAGGTCCTGGCCGGGCGCATCATCGAATACCGCGACCGCCACGGCGGCTTCCGCACCGTCGACCAGCTCCGCGACGTCACCGGCATCGGCCCCAGCAAGTTCGCCGACCTCAAGGACAAGGTCCGCGTATGACCCGGCCATGGCGCATGCCGCGCCCCGGCTCCGGGCGCGGCACGGCCCCGCCGGAGAAGAACCGGGCTCCCGGGAAGGACACGGTCCCGCGGGCGGAGCGCCCGTCCCAGGGCAGGGGCGCGGACTCACGGGCGGACGGCGGCCTCGTGCGCGAGGGGGCCTTCACCTGCCGGCTGCTGCTCCCGGCGCTGGGGGCGTGGCTCACCTCCCTGGTGCTCCTGCGGGCCTCGCCCGTCGTGGCGTGGCTCGTGCTGGCCGCCGCCGCGTCGGCCGTGGCCGTCCTGGCCGCCCCGCCTCTCCTCGCGCGAGCCCCTGGGCGGATCGGGCGGGGCCGTGCCCTCCGGCGGCGCGCGGAGGGCGAGGGGCGGGCGGGGTGGCGGAACGTCGGGGTCGGGGTGCTGGTCTGCGTCGCCGGGGCGGCCGGGGCTGTGGGCTTCCGGTTGGAGGCGGTCAGGGGCGGGCCGGTCGCGGAGCTGGCGGGGCGGGAGGCGGTCGCGGAGGCCGAGGTGGTGCTGACGGAGGACATGCGGGTCCGGGCGGGACGGGGCGGAGCCGTTCCGGGGGAGCCGGTCCTGGGGCGGGGGAGGGTGGAGCGCGTGTGGGCGCGGGACGGGGCGGTTCGCGTGCGCGCGCCGGTGCTCCTGCTGGCGGACGGCCGTCGGTGGCTCGGGCTGCTGCCCAGCCAGCGGGTGCGGGTGACGGCGCGGTTCGCGGCGGCGCGCGAGGGGGAGCTGCTGGCGGCGGTGCTGCTCGTCCGGGGGCCGCCGGAGGTGGCGGGGGAGCCGTCGGGGCTCCAGCGGTGGGCCGGGGGGTTGCGCGCGGGACTGCGCGAGGCGTCCACCACGCTGCCGCCGGCGCAGGGCGGGCTGCTCCCGGCACTGGTCATCGGGGACACCGCGCGGATGGACGAGCAGGTGCGCGCCGACTTCCGGGACGCGGGCCTGGGCCACCTCACCGCGGTCTCCGGGGCGAACCTGGCGATCATCGCGGGCGCGGCGGTCGCGCTGGCGCGCTGGGCCGGGCTCCCGCTGGTGGCGCGGGGCGGGTTCGCGGCGCTCGCCATGATCGCGTTCGCGGTGGTCGCCCGGCCCTCGCCCAGTGTGCTCAGGGCGCTCGTGATGGGGCTGATCGCGGCGGTCGCGCTCGCCACCGGGCGGAGCCGCCACGCGTTCACCGCGCTCACGGTCGCGTCCCTGGGGCTGGTGCTCTTCGACCCGGAGCTCGCCGCGTCGTACGGCTTCGCGCTGTCGGTCTGCGCGACCGGCGGCATCCTGCTCCTCGCGCCGCGATGGCGGGACCGGTTCGCCCGGCGCGTGCCGTTCCCGCTCGCCGAGGCGCTGGCGGTGACCGCCGCCGCCCAGGCCGCCTGCACCCCGGTCCTGGTGCTGATGACCGGCGGCCTCGGCCCCGCGTCCATCCCCGCCAACCTGCTCGCGGGCCCGGCCGTGGCCCCGGCCACGGTGCTCGGGTTCCTCGTCGCGCTCGTGGCGCCGTTCCAGATGGAGGTCGCCCGGCTCCTCGCCCACCTGGCCGGCGCCCCGGTCTGGTGGATCGTGACGGTCGCCCGGATCGCCGCCGCGCTGCCCGGCGCCACGCTCCCGTGGCCGGCGGGCTGGCCGGGCCTGGCCCTGCTCCTCGTGGCGGGGTTCGCCGCCTGGGTGGTGGTCCGCCGCCACGCGCTCCGCCGCACGGTCGCCGTGGTCGTCGCGTGCGCGCTCCCGGCGCTCCTGGCCGTGCGCTGCGCCGCCGCGCCCTGGCCGCCGCCGGGCTGGCTGCTGGTGGCCTGCGACGTCGGCCAGGGCGACGCCTTGGTCGCGAACGCCGGCGACGGGCGCGCCGTGGTCGTCGACACCGGCCCCGACCCCGTGGCCGTGGACCGCTGCCTGCGCCGGCTCGGCGTGCGCGCGATCCCGCTCCTCGTCCTCACCCACCCGCACCTGGACCACACCGCCGGCCTCTCCGGCGCCCTCCGCGAGCGCCCCGCGGGCGCCGTCCTCCTCAGCCCCTACGGCCGCGACGGCTCACGACCGGACGGGGAGGGACCCTTCGGGGTCGACGTCCGCCACATCCCCCGGGGGGTCCCCCTCTGGCACGCCCGGGCGGGCACCCGCTGGCGCTTCGGCGCCCTGGAGATCACCGTGGTCGCCGCCGCCGAGACCCTGACCGGCGGCGACGACGCGGTGAACAACGCCAGCGTCGTCCTCCTGGCCCGCTGGCCCCAGGCCACCGTCCTCCTCCCCGGCGACATCGAGCCGGAGGCCCAGCGCGACCTCGTGCGCCGGGGAGTCCCCCGCGCCGACGTCCTCAAGGTCCCGCACCACGGCTCGGCCAAGCAGGACCCGGCCTTCCTCCAGGCCACCGGCGCCCGCGCCGCCCTCATCAGCGCGGGCTCCGGCAACTCCTACGGCCACCCCGCCCCCGGCACCCTCCGGCGGCTGGCGGCCCTCGGCATGAGGACCCACCGCACCGACCAGGAGGGCGACCTGGCCCTGACCACCACCCGGCCCGGCACCCTCCTGATCACTTCCAGCCAGGTCAGGAGGGGATGCCCGGGAACGCGGAGCCGGGGGAGAGGCGGGGGTCGGAGGCGAGGAGGTGGGGCGTGGTGAGGGGGCGCAGGGCCAGGCGGATCAGGGGGAGGGGGTTGTCGTCGCCCGCGATCCGGTTGGCGCTGAGGGTGCCGCAGGCGGCGCATTCGTGGATGATCAGCCATTCGCCGTCGGGGCGGGTGGTGAGGCTGATCGGACGCATCCGGCCCCCGCAGGCGGCGCGGCGGTCGCCGGGGACGTCGCGGTCCAGGTGGAGGCTGGTCAGGCAGTGCGGGCAGTGGTTGCGGTGGGCGGTGCCCGGGGCGGCCAGCGGCACGTCCAGGCGGCAGTGGGCGCAGCGGAAGGCGTCCGCGCCGGGCGCGTGGAGCGAGGGCTTGGGGCGTTGCGGGCGGTTGCGGCCGGGCTTGCGGCGGGGCATGACAGTGACGGATCCCATCTCGTACGGCCGCCGCGGGCCGCCCGGGAGCGGCCCGCGGCGGGGTGATCACAGGTTGCCGAGGGTTTCCAGCGGGAACGGCGGCTGGGCGAGTGGCCGTACGGCCATGCGCACGAGGATCAGCCGGTTGTCGTCCGCGTGGACCGGGGCAGACGCGAGCTGCCCGCACCGGGTGCAGCGGTGGATCACGCGCCAGCCGCCGTCACGCGGCGCCGCGATGGAGATGGGTGTCATGGCGGCGCGGCACTCGGACGGCCCGCCCTCGGCCTGGTCGAGGACGTGCCTGGAGTGCAGGCAGGCCGGGCAGTGGTGACGCCGCTCGCCGTCGGGGCCGAAGGTGGTGACGGTGAGGCCGCAACGTACGCAGTCGAAGGTTTCGGTGACACGAGGGAAGGTGGTGGACACCTGGATACTCCTTGCCGGTGCTTCCTGGTCAAAGGGCAGCAAGGGAGCGCCGAGCATGCCTCGGTCGCGGCCGGGCGGCGCGGGCCGTACGACAGCCGGGAACGGCCGTCGTGCGACGGAGCCGCACGGCCGGGACGGGCGGATGCGCCAGGACGTCCAGCCGGGCGTGGCGAGAACGCGTCAGCGTGAAGTCACGCGGACGGGGTGCGCGTCAGCGGCGGGGACGCCCCGGGGCACGGGGAGGCACGCAAGGCGCTGACCGGGTCATAAATCGTTCCCTCCCAGATGCGGACACCCGCGTTCGCTGACGAAACCGACGCCGCGAACGCTAACAGGGCGCCCGCGCGCCGGGCCACCGATTTTTCCCCGCCCCGTACGGCGGGCGGCGGGCCGGCGCGGTGGGCGGGGCGGCGCGGTGGGCGGGGCGGCACGGTGGATGGGCCGGCGCGGTGAGCGGCCGGGCCCGGGACATGGGAGAGGGCGCGGAGACGGCCTCCGCGCCCTCCGGGAACGGGTCAGTTCACGCAGTCCTGGTTCTTGAGGGCCAGGGCCAGCTCGTAGACCCTGTCGTGGTCGTCGACCAGGAAGTAGTAGTGCGCCTTCGGGTTGCCCGGCACCGAGACGTACGGGAAGTTCGGCCCCTGCTTCAGGCCGGGGTACGCCTTCTTGACCTGGGCGAGCGTCGATCCGATGCCGATGCCCTTCGGCGTCCGCGCCTTCGCCGGGGCGAAGATCACCGCGACTCCGCGCCGCTTGGAGATGTAGAGGCCGACCTTGTCGCGCGGGTTCCGGTGCGCCTTGAAGTCCCAGGCCGAGCAGTGGTCGCGCCACTTGAGCACGATCTGCCCGGTCGCCGTGGCCTGCCTCGCCGTCATCCCCAGCTTGACGCCGCGGTAGCCGTACGGGCCGAAAGAGCCCTGTGCCTTGGACGCGGCGTTCGCGGCCGCGGGCGGCGCCGGCTCGGTCACCGCGGCCCCCGACGGCGCGGCGGACACCAGCAGCGCGCCCGCGATCAGCGTTCCGGCCAGCGCGAACCGTCCGAGCCCGCGGCCCTGCCTCTGAATCATCTCTCCCCCTGCGTGGTCGCTGACGAGGCTGTCCCGTCGCCTCCTCTGATGGACCCGCAGGGCGAAAGGTTCGCGCCCGCATCCGGATTTCCGGTCACCGGTCCGGCCGCGGCCCCAAGCCACCCACCCGAACCGGGGCACTCTCTCCCGAACCACTCGAACTCCCGAACCACTCGAAGATCCCAGACCACCGGCCACCACCCCGAACCCCGCCAACGGCTCCCCGGGCTCGGCCCGCCGCGTCAGCGCCGGCCCCCGAGCTCGCGCCCCGGGGCCTGGTGGCCGGTGCGTGCGGGTGGGTCAGGCCTCGTAGGCGCCCAGGGCGGAGGCGGTGATCGTGCGGACGACCACGTCCTCGGGGTGGTCCATGGTCCACAGGACGCCGCTGTAGATCGCGCCGAGGGCGCACCAGGCGCGGGTGGCGAGTTCGGGGGAGGGGTCGCCGCCGGTGAGGCGGGCGTGGATCTCGTCGCGGAAGGTGGCGATGGGCCGGGCGATGACCTCGGCGGCGCGCGTGTCGGCCGTCCCGCCCGTGAAGCCGCCGGTGAGCGGGTCGCCGAGGAGGAGGCGGATGACCTCGCGGTGCCGTACCGCGAACTCGGCGAGCTCGGTCAGGAAGGCGCGGCGGTCGCCGCCGAAGTCCCGGCCGAGCAGGGTGAGGATCTCCTCGGCGGCGGGGGTGAGCAGCTCTTCCGCCAGCCGGTCCTTGGGGTGGAAGTGGTAGGCGACCGCGGTCTTGGACAGGCCGACGGCGGCGGCGATGTCGGCGAGGGAGGTCGCGGCGTATCCCCGGGCGGCGAACAGGCGCTTGGCGGCGGCGAGGATGCGTGCCCGGGTGTCGGCGGATTCCGCTGATGTGGTCATTGTCTCAGTTCCTCCCGGACGTATTCCCGCGCCCGATGGGCACACGTATCGTCGTGAACGTGCGTCCTGTACGGGCGTACAGTACGCCCGGTAAATCCCATGTTACGCCGGTTGGATGGGGTCTGACGATGAATACGTGGCTCGCGCGTTGGGGAGGCTGGTGCGCCCGACGGGGTCGCCTCGTCATCGCGTTCTGGCTGGTCTCGGCGCTGGGACTCACCGCGCTCTCGTTCATCGTAGGCAAGCCCACCACGAGCGAGGTGGAACTCCCGGGCAGCGACGCGCAGGTCGCGCACGAGCTCATGGAGAAGGGATACGGCGAGGGCCTGGCGATGGGTGGAACGATCCAGATCGTCGTCCACTCGCCGAACGGCTCGCTGCTGCTGCCGAGGCGCAAGCGGGCGGTGGACCGCGCGATCGCCGCGCTGGAGCGCCAGCCGTACGTCCACAAGGTGCACACCCTCTACAACCGGACGGGCGGGCTGGCGCCCAACCTGCGCATCGGCGTGATCCGCGTCGAGCTGTCCGGGCACTCGTTCGACCAGGTCCCCGAGATCACCAAGCGGCTCAGCGCGGCGGCGCAGCCGGCCCGGGAGCTGGGCCTGGAGGTCGTCGCCGCCGACGCCTCGAACCCGGCGGACAAGGAGGTCAAGACCGGGGCGAGCGAGGTCATGGGCGTGCTCGTGGCCCTGGTCGTGCTCATGCTGGCGTTCGGGACCGTGATCGCGGCGGGCGTGCCGATCTTCGCGGCGCTGCTGAGCCTCGCGACCGCGCTGGCGGTGATCGGCATGCTCGGCCACGTGGCCGACATCCCCAAGAACGCCCCGATCCTGGCGTCCATGATCGGCCTCGGCGTCGGAATCGACTACGCGCTGTTCCTGCTCGCGCGGCATCGGGCGCTGCTGGCCAGGGGCGTGCCCGTGGTCGAGTCGGTCGCGCGCACCGTGGCCACGTCCGGCGGCGCGGTGATCTTCGCGGGCGGGACCGTGGTGATCGCGCTGAGCGGCCTGATGCTGGCCGGCCTGCCCATGCTGCAGACCCTCGCGTGGACCACCGGGATCGCGGTCGTCGGCGCGGTGCTCGCGTCGGTCTCGCTGGTCCCGGCGATCCTCGGCCTGCTCGGCCACCGCGTGAACGCCTGGCGCGTCCCGTCCCCGCGCCCGCGCCGCCGTACGGCGGCACGCAAGAGCCGCGACGCGGCGACCACGGCGAGCGCCGCCGGCCAGGCGAGCGTGGCGAGCACGGCCGGCCAGGCGAGCGCGGCCAATCCGGCAAGCGCGGCGAACGCGAAGAACGCCGGGAACGCCCCGGCCGGGCGGACGCCGTCCGGCGACATGGGGAACGCCGAGGGCTGGGCGCGGCTGGGCCGGTGGGTCGCGCGGCGGCCGTGGCGCGCGCTGATCGGGGCCCTCGTCGTGCTCGGCGTGCTCACCGCGCCCGCGCTCTCGCTGCGGCTCGGCGTGATCGACGAGGGCTACCAGGCGTCCGACAGCCCCGCCCGGCGCGCGTACGAGCTGATCTCCGTCGGGTTCGGCCCCGGCGCGACCGGTCCCGTGCTCGCCGTCGCCACCCTCGACCGGCCGCTGCCCGCCGGCGACGAGGCCGCCAGGGAACGCCTGAAGCGGATCACCGACCGCTTCGCCGACGTCGAGGGCGTCGCGCACGCCCAGGTCATGCGGGTGCGCGACGACCAGCGCGGCGTCATCGTCCAGATCGTCCCCACCACCCAGCCCGGCCACCCGGACACCGCCGACCTCGTACGGCGGCTGCGCGGGGTCGAGGTCCCGGGCGCGGAGGTGCACCTCGGCCACAAGGTCGCGGCGATGACCGAGGTGGGCGAACGCCTGACCGAGCGGATGCCGCTGGTCGTCGGCGTGGTCGTCCTGCTCAGCGCGCTGCTGCTCCTGCTGGCGTTCCGCGCGCCGGTGGTCGCGATCAAGGCCGCGCTGATGAACCTCGTCTCCCTGGGAGCCTCGTTCGGGGCGCTGGCCGTGGTGTTCTCGTGGGGGCTGGGCACCCGCCTGGTCGGCATCGAGCCGTCCATGTGGGACAAGGAGTCGATGCTGCAGACCATCTTCTTCTCGGTCCCGGTCGAGAACTACGTCCCGCTGATGATGCTGGCCGTGCTGTTCGGCCTGTCCATGGACTACGAGGTCTTCCTGCTCACGGCGGTGCGGCAGGCGTACCTCCGCACGCGAGACAACCGGCTGGCCGTCGCCGAGGGCCTGGGCACCACGGGCCGGGTGATCACCTCGGCCGCCCTCATCATGGTCGCCGTCTTCACCGCGTTCATCGCGTACCCCGACCCGGTGATCAAGATGTTCGGCGTGGGCCTGTCGGTCGCCATCGTCGTGGACGCCACCATCATCCGCGGCCTCCTGGTCCCCGCGACCATGGTCCTGCTCGGCCGCGCCAACTGGTGGTGCCCGCGCTGGCTCGACCGCGTCCTGCCGCCCCTGTCCATCGCCGACCACGCCGACGAGGACGACACCCCGCCCCCCGCGCCCGCCCGCCAGGAGCCCCGCGTCCCCGTCCACGTCTGACCGGCGCCGCCGTACGGCACGCCGCGCCCGCCCGGCCACCGGCCGGGGCCGCGGGAAGGGCTCGCGGACCCCGGGCCGCCCGTCCGCGCGAGCCGTACGGCCCGGCGGGGCGGGCGGGGAGGCCGGAGGAGGGGCCCGGGCGTGGCATCCTGCTTGGGTGGGTGCGACGAGTGCGGCCGTGACGCTGGTGGTGGGCGAGGAGGAGTTCCTCGCCGACCGGGTGGTGGGGGAGATCCGGGCCGAGGCCCGGGCGACCGATCCCGAGGTCGAGGTGCATGATCTGGTGGGGTCGCGGCTGGAGAAGGGGGAGCTGGCCGCGCTGACCTCGCCCTCGCTGTTCGGGGACCGGAACCTCGTGGTGATCCGGGGGGCGCAGGACCTCGGGAAGGACGTGATCGCCGAGATCGTGGCGTACGCGGCGCACCCCTCGGAGGACGTGACGCTGGTCGCGGTGCACCCGGGCGGGGTGAAGGGGAAGGCGCTCGTCGACGGCCTGACCAAGGCCGGGGCGCGGGTCGTGCGGATCCCCAAGATCACCAAGGCGGGGGAGCGGGTCGAGTTCGTCCGGGCCGAGGCGCAGCGGGCGGGCCGGACCATCGGGCGCGACGCGGCGACGGCCCTGATCGACGCGGTGGGCTCCGACCTGCGTGAACTCGCGGCGGCGGTGAGCCAGCTCGCGCTCGACACCTCCGGCCAGGGCAAGGGGATCAGCGAGGAGGCGGTCGCGCGGTACCACCGGGGCCGCGCCGCCGTCAGCGGGTTCACCGTGGCCGACGGCGCGGTGGAGGGCCGCCTGGCCGACGCGCTGGAGCAGCTCCGCTGGGCCCTGGCCACCGGCGTCGCCCCCGTGCTGATCGTGAGCGCCCTGGCCCAGGGCCTCCGCGGTCTGGCCAAGGTCAGCGGCGCCCGCAACATGCGCGGCCCCGACATGGCCAAGAACCTCGGCATGCCCCCCTGGAAGATCGACCGGGTGCGCCGCCAGCTCTCCGGCTGGGGCCCCGAGGGCCTGTCCCACGCCCTGCGGGCGGTGGCGGAGGCCGACGCCCAGGTGAAGGGCGCCGGCACCGACCCGGCGTACGCCCTGGAGCGGGCGGTCCAGCGCATAGTCGCCAGCCGGACCGGCCGCTGAGCGGGCACCGCCTGATCCCGGCCGCCGATCCCGACCGCTGATCCCGGCCACCCGACCCCGGCCGCTGACCCCGCCACCCCCGCGCCCTGTCAGGACAGGCTGAGGCCCCCGTCCACCGTCAGGACCGTGCCGGTGACGTAGGTGTTGGACATCGCGAACACCGCCGCGGACGCCGCCTCCTCCGCGGTGCCCATGCGGCCCAGCAGGAACGCCTCCCCGGCCGCCGCCACCGCCGCGTCGCCCTCGGGTCCGGCGGGGATGCCGAACACGCCCCGCGCGAGCGGCGTGTCGAAGACGCCGAACCGGATGGTGTTCGCCCGGATCCGCCGGGGCGCGAGCTCGACCGCGAGGGCGCGGGTGAACGCCTCGACCGCGGCGACCGACGCCGCGCCCACCGCGACACCGGGGACGGGCCGCGTGGCGTACACCCCGGAGGTCAGGGTGATCGAGCCGCCCGCGGGGAGGTGGGCCGCCGCGACGCGCGCCGCCGCGTAGGCGCCCCAGATCCGGCCCGCGACCAGGTCCTCCACGGCGGAGCGCGGGGTCTCGGAGAGCGGGCCGCCGCCCATGGACCCCGCGGTGACCAGCACGTGGTCCACCCGGCCCGCGGTCTCGAAGACCTTCTCGATCGCCCCTTCGTCCGTCATGTCGGCCGGCACGCCCAGGACGTCGCCGTCCTCGCCGCCCTTCACCCGCGCCACGGCGGCGGCCAGGCGCGTCTCGTCGCGTCCGGCGAGGACGACGCGGGCGCCCACGGAGCGCAGCAGTGACCCGGCGGCGAGCCCGATCCCGGAACTGCCGCCGACGATGACCACGGTGGAGCCCGCGAGCGACTGCGGCAGGGGCGACCGGACCGGGGCGGGGCCGGCGGCGGTGGTGGGCGCGGAGGTGCTGGTCATGATGTTCCCCTCAAATAAACCATCTGGTTGTTTTAGTGCCGGGCCAGACTCTCCCGCAGTTCGGCGGATAAGTCAACCGGATGGTTTAATTGCTTCCATGACGTACGACGCGGAGGCCACCCGGCAGCGGATCTTCGCCGCGGCCACCGCCGAGTTCGCCCGGCACGGCCTGGCGGGCGCGCGCGTGGACCGGATCGCCACCGCCGCCCGCGCCAACAAGCAGGCCATCTACCTGTACTTCGGGGGCAAGGAGAAGCTCTTCGGCGCCGTGGTCCGCGCCAAGCTCGACGAGATCTGCCACGCCGTCGCGCTGGACCCGCAGACCCTGCCGGAGAGCGTCGGCGTGCTCTTCGACTGGTACCACGAGCACCCCGAACTGATCCGCCTGCTGCTCTGGGAGGCCCTGGAGGTCGGCGACGCCCCCGTCGAGGGCGAGGAGGGCCGCCGCCAGGCGTACGACGGCCACGTGAGCCACCTGCTCGGCGCCGGCCTCGGCGAGGACCTGCCCGAGGAGGCGCGCGCCCCGGCCGCCCGCGACTGGCTGTTCACCGTCCTCGGGCTCGTGGCCTGGAACTTCGCCGTCCCCCAGATGCGCCGCCTCATCCTGGACGAGCCGGACCCGCGGGCCGCGCTCGCCCGCCGCCGCGCCGCCGTCGTGGACCTGGCCCGCCTCATCGCCGAGCGCGCCGCCGCCGCTCCCCGTACGGCCTGAGCCCGCCCGCCCGCCGTACGCCCAAGCCCGCCGTACGCCCAAGCCCGCCGCACCCCGATGCCCCGCCGTACGGCGATGCCCGGACCGGACACCGGAAGCCCCGGCCGTACACCGGAAGCCCCTGGGCGAGCCGGGGCCGGGTCAGACCGGGATCGCCGGGTCGACGACCCTGCCGTCGTGGAGTTCGACCACCCGGTCCGCCAGGCCGACCAGGGCGGCGTCGTGGGTGGCCACCAGCGCCGTCACGCGCTCGCCGTCCACCAGGGCCCGGAGCAGCGTCATGATCTGGCGCCCGGTCTGGGAGTCGAGCTGCCCCGTCGGCTCGTCCGCGATGAGCAGCCGGGGCCGGTTCGCCAGCGACCGCGCCAGGGCGACGCGCTGCTGCTGCCCGCCGGACATCTCGTACGGCCGCTGGGCGGCGTGGTCCGCGAGCCCCACGAGCGAGAGCAGCGTCGCGACCCGCTCGTCGCGCTCGGCGGCCGTGGCGCGGGTGAGCCGCAGCGGCACGCCCACGTTCTCGGCCGCCGACAGCACGGGGATGAGCCCGAAGGACTGGAACACGAAGCCCATGAGGTCGCGCCGCAGGACGAGCAGTTCCTCCTCGGGCAGCGTGCTGACCTCGTGCCCGGCGACCACGACGCGCCCCGCGTCGGGCCGGTCGAGGCCGCCGACCATGTTGAGCAGCGTGGTCTTGCCCGACCCGGACGGCCCGCGCAGCACGATGAGCTCGCCGGGGGCGGCGCGCAGCGACACCCCGTCGAGCGCGGTGACCGCCGCCTCCCCCTGCCCGTAGACCTTGCGGACGCCCTCGACGACGACCAGGTCCTCGCTCATTCCCGTTCCTCCCGCTGGTCGGGCCAGACGCCGATGTGGTCGCGTTCCAGCTCCAGCCGTACCCGTCGTTCCATGTTCAGCGCGGTCATGAAGTCGCGCGGGAGCTGGAGCCGGCCGGCCCGGTCGAGCACGGCGTACTCCTCGGCGACGACCTCCTCGCGCCCGTGCTCGTCGGTGGCCACGCGCCGCAGCACCTCGCTGCTGGTGCGGCCGTCGCGGATGCCGACGGTGCGGTCCACGCTCCCGGCCACCATGTCGTCGTGCGTGACGACGACCACCGTGGTGCCGAACTCGGTGCTGGCCGTGCGCAGCGCCTTGAACACCTCGGCGGAGTTCTCGCTGTCCAGCTCGCCGGTGGGCTCGTCGGCGAGCAGCACCTCCGGCCGGTTGGCCAGCGCCACGGCGATCGCGACGCGCTGCTGCTGCCCGCCGGACATCTGGCCGGGCCTGCGGTCGCCGCAGTGGGCCACGCCCAGCGCCTCCAGCAGTTCCTCCGCGCGCCGCCTGGACCGCTTGCCCGCGAACCGCATGGGCAGCAGCACGTTCTCGATCCCGCTCAGGTAGGGCAGCAGGTTGCGCGCCGTCTGCTGCCAGATGAACCCGACGGTCGATCGGCGGTAGCGCAGCCGGTCCCGCGACGACATCGACAGCAGGTCCACCCCGGCCACCCGCGCCACCCCGGCCGTGGGCACGTCGAGCCCGGACAGGATGTTGAGCAGCGTGGACTTGCCGGAGCCGGAGGCCCCGACGATGGCGATGAGCTCCCCGCGGTCCACGAGCAGGTCGAGGCCCTGAAGGGCGACGACCTCGACGCCCTCCGTCTTGAAGATCCGGACGAGGTTGTCGCAGAGGATGTGCGCGTTCTCCCCGAAGGCCGGCTTGTGCCGTACGGCCTCGGCCTCCAGGTCGGCGATGGTCGGACTGTTCACTGTTCACCTACTCGAAGGACGTTGCCCAGGGTCCTGCGGCCGCTGGCGGCGGCGTGGAGGAACGCGCCGAGCACGGCGAACGCGGCGAGTCCCGCCGCGAGCGCCACGGGGGTGACCGGGTCGATCCGGAACGCGCCGAGGGTGAGCCCCCCGGTGTACGGACGCATGTCGAGGGCGGGCCCGAGGAGGTACGGCAGGGCCAGCCCGAGGCCGAGCCCGACCGCGGCGGCGACCGTCACCATCGGCGCGATCTCCAGCACGGTGATCACCCGGGCCTGCCGCCCGGAGAGCCCGAGCGTGCGCAGGTAGGAGATGGTACGGCTGCGCTCGGCCGCGCCGGTGACGAGGGCGAGCACGATCACCAGCAGCGCGTACGCCGCGAGCGCGATCGACACCGCGGTGAACGTGCCCTGGACCAGCCCGGCGAGGGGCGCCGAGCTCACCTCGTCCAGCGCCGCCTCCCGCGTCTTCACGGCGTGGCCGGGCAAGCCCGCGGCCTTCGCGAGCGCCGCCGGGTCCGCCGATCCGGCCACGAAGGCCACGTTGGCGGCCGGGAGGCGGGGGGCGCGGCCGGGGGAGTCGTAGGGGATCACGACGAGGCCGGCGCTCCCGGCGTGAACGCTCGCGAACCCGTCGATCACGCCCGCCGGCCGGATGGTCAGCAACCCCGGCCAGTGCAGGTTCAGCTCCTTGGCGCCGCGCAGGTCCGGCGTGACCAGCCCGGGCACCGTGCCCCCGCTCTTGAGCACGGGGGTCCCCGGCGACGCGGAGGGGGCGGGCGTGGGGGCGGGGGCGGCCCCGGCGGCGGGGGCCGGGGGGACGGAGAGGGGGCCGCCCGCGGTGAGGCGGCGGTACGCGTCCAGGTCGATCGCCAGGACCGACCGCGCGGTGCCCCAGGCGTAGGCGTCCCGCGCCTCCCGCTGGTACATCGCGGGGACGACGCCGGTCACGCCCGGCACCCGCCGTACACGCTCCAGGGCCTCGGGCGTGAGACCGGCGTCGCTCATGATCCGCGCGTCGGCGCCGGTGTTCCGCCAGGCCGCCGACTCCTGCGCGGTCCGAAGGCTCGTGCTGAACACCGAGCCGAACACCGCGACGGCCACGGCCGGCAGCAGGATCACGATCGGCAGGGCCGCGCCCGTGCCCGCGCGGGACGCCAGGGTGAGCCCGAGGAACGGCACCGCGCCGGGGCGGCGCCGGGCGAACGCCCCGGCCAGCCGCAGCGGCAGCGGGTAGGCCCGCAGGGTGATGAGCCCGGCGGCGAGCGCCAGGGCGGCGGGGACGGCCAGCAGGAACGGGTCGGGCCCGGTCTGGGGGTCGGCGGCGAGCCCGCGCGAGCGCAGCGTGTACGCCCCGGCCAGCGCGAGCACCACGATCAGCCCCTCGAACACGGCGCGCCGGGCCGAGGGCCGCGCCGCCACGAGGTCGCGCCGCCGTACGGCCCCGGCCTGCCGGTGCTCGCGTACGACCTGGAGGGTCGCGGTGAGCACGGCGGCGAGCGCGAGCAGCGCGGGGGCCAGGTGCGAGAACGGCGTGGGCCGGCCGGGCACGAGCCACGACGCCGCCTGGCCCAGCGCGGCGGCGGGCACGGCCGCCACGGCGAGCAGCCCGGCGGTGAGCCCCGCGACCTGCCCGAGCGAGGCGCCGCGGGCCCGGCTGAGCGCCAGCCCCGGGCTCAGCCGCGCGGTCACGAGCCCGACCGCCACCACGATCACCCCGGCCGCGACCAGGATCAGCCCGCCGAGCGCGAGCAGCAGGACGAGCCGCGCCGAGGCCAGCCGGGCCTGGAACGCGCCCAGCGCGTCCCGCAGCCCCTCCCGGATCTGCAGGCTCCCCGGGGGGACCTCGCCGATGTTCCGCTCGAACGCGCCCAGCCGGTAGACGAGCTCCCCGGCCTGGTCGGAGGTGAGCCGCCCGATGTCGGTGCGGAAGGTCCACGCCGTCGTGACGTCGCCCATCAGGGCCTCGGTGCTCTCCCTGGCGATGAGGGCGTCGCCGACGGTGATGTAGGCGTCCGCGCCGTGCCGCAGGAACGGCTTGGCCAGGGTGGACTGGTGGACCCACCACCAGGAGCCGGGGTCCGCGACCTCGAAGATCCCGTCGATCCGCACGATCTGGTCGCCGACGACCAGCGACTCGCCCACCTTGAGCTTCATGGCCGAGGCCGTGGCCGTGGACACCGCCGCCGGGATGAGGTGGGACTTGGGGATGTCGTGGTCGACGCCGGAGAGCGGGCCTATCGTGCCGTTCCCGGCCGGCGGGCCGCCGCTCACGTACCGGATGTGGCGCTCGGCGCCGGAGACCCAGTTCAGGCCGAGCATGTAGTCGGTCTGGGCGCGTGAGCCCAGCCGCCGCTTGATCGTCACCTCGGTCTGCTCGACGGCGGTCTGGTCCGGGGAGGTGACCCGCGCGACGAGCGACGGGCGGGCGGCGGCGATCCGCCGGCCCAGGTCCTCCGCGCGGTCCGCGGGGTGGGCCTCGGTGACGTCGAAGACCTGCAGGTCCGCCCGGCCGGGGGCCAGCGACTCGGTGACCTGCCGCAGCGCGGCGTCGAAGGCGGACTCGAACGCGCGCGGCAGCCCGGCGGCCAGCGCGGACACGCTGAACACCAGCACCGTCACCAGCGCCACCGGACCGCGGAGGGTCCGCAGCAGCGGGACCAGCAGGCTTCTCACCGGTCATCCCCCATCCTGAGCGCGTCGCCGAGCCCCCGGCGGCGCAGCGACCTGGCCAGCCCCGCGACGATCAGCGTGAGCAGCGCGAGCACGCCGAGCAGCAGCGCGGCGGCGGCCAGCGGTGGCAGCTCCGTCAGCACGGGCGGGCTGACCACCGTCGCCTGCCCGGTCAGCACGATGTACGGCACGACGACCAGCGTGATCACGATGGCGAGCGCGACGCCGCCGAAGATCGACAGGCCCGCCACGAACGCCTGCTCGACCGCGAGCAGCCCGAACACCTGCCGGAAGCTGACGCCCATGGCCCGCAGGACCGCGAACTCGCCGGCGCGTTCCCGGGCGGAGACGGCCGCGTTCACCAGGAACCCGAGCGCCGCGAACGCCAGGGCCGCCGCGAAGCCGAGCGCCAGCGCCCCCTTCAGACCGCCCGTGAGCGGGTCGTCCCGCAGGTGCGCGCGTACGGCGTCCCGCGTGGTGACCGACTCGGCCCACTCGGGGTGCCCGGCGAGGGCGGCGGCCGCGGCCGTCCCGCCGTCGCGGGCGGCGGCGAGCCACTCGCCCGGGTCGTGCGGGGCGTCTCCGGCGCGCAGGTCCAGGAGCTGGAGGGTGGGCAGGTCGATGAGGACCGCCCCGCGCCCGGCGGGCACGGCCGGCATCGACTCGACGATCCCGGCGATCCGGACCCTCAACTCGATCCCCGGGGCGTCCAGCGGCAGCACGCCGCCCACACCGAGCCGCTGGCCGGCCGCGAGTTCGGCGGTGACGACGCCGGGGACCGTCGGGGCCTGCGCGTCCGACGCCGGGAAGACGTCCGTGTCCCTGGTGTCCCGGCCGGCCAGCAGGACGGTCGCGCCCCGGTACGCCCTGCCCTCGGCGGCGGGCAGGTCCAGCGTGATCAGGCCCCCGTCTGACACGGTCCCGCCGCCCATGCCCAGCCGGCCGAACGTCCAGCGGGAACCGTCAGGAAGCCGGAGCGTCCCGCCGTCGGCGCCGGGGAGCCCGATCGAGAGCCGCGTGCGCCGCTCGGGGGCCGCGTCGACCACGAACCCGCGGAGCGCGAGCGGATAGGCGACCCGCCCGGCGGGCCCGGCCAGCCGGGCCAGGTCCACCGAGACGCGGTGGACGCGGTCGTCGGGCTCGGGGACGGGGAGGGGGACGCGGTGGTTCACGCCCTGCCCGTCCATGACCAGGGCGCTGACGGTGGCGTCCGCGGGGGCGGACAGGCGCAGGTCGGCCTCAAGGCGTTCGGGCCGCCCGGGGAGCGGGACGACGGGGAACCTCGGCCGCTCCGCCGCCAGGGGCCGGACCAGCTCCCGCAGCGGCCGGTCGGACAGGTCAGGGCGCAGCCGGAGCACCTGGTCCAGGACCGCGGCGTCGGCGGCGAGCAGCGTGGTCCTGTCCCCGTCTCCCTCGGGCGGGAGGTCGCCGCGGTGGAGGGGGCTGACCGCCGTCACGCCGGGCAGCGAGGCGTAGAGCGAGCTGCGGCCCAGGATGCCGACCCGGTCGGTGCCGGGCGGGACGGTGACGCGGAGGTCGGCCCCGGCCTGGTGGTCGGCCTGGTCGGCCTGGGAGCGGTGCCAGGTGGCCGTGGTCGCGACCGAGACCAGCCCGATCGCGATGGCCATGACCAGCAGCAGCACCGGCCCGGAGTACCGCAGCGGGCGGCGGCTCACCTGCCAGGCACCCAGCACGGCCGGCAGGCCCGGGCGGCGCGAGGTCATCCGCTCGGCCGCGCGCCCCACCCATGGGACCAGCCGCAGCGCGAGCAGGCCGCCGCAGAGCAGCGCCAGCGCGGGGCCGGTCACGATCAGCGGGTCGACGCCGAGGCCGCCCGCGGTCTCGGTCACGGGCCCGCCGTACGTCCGCAGTTGCCACAGCGCGATCCCCGCGATCACCAGGAGCGCCAGGTCGGCCCCCGCGCGCTGGACCAGGCCGCGGCGTTCCCCGCGCCCCCGCGCCGCCTGCTCCTCGGAGTAGGTACGGCGTGAGCCCGCGAGCGCGGGCAGCGCCAGCAGGGTCCCGCAGATCAGCGCGGCCCCCGCGGCCAGGGCGAACGAGACCCCGTCCACCCGGTTCTCCACGCGCACGCCGCCGGAGACGGCGCTGACGGCGTCGAGCAGCGGGGGCGCGAGCAGCGGGGCGAGGACCACGCTGGGCGCGGCCAGCAGCAGCGACTCGGCGAACGCCCACCGCACGATGTGCGAGGTCCCGGCCCCGCGCGACCGCATCAGGGCGACCTCCATGCGGCGGTGGTCGGTGAGCAGGCGGGCCGTGAGCAGCAGCGCGTACCCGGCCAGCAGGAGGAGCTGGAGCACCGGCACGAGCATCGTGGAGCGCGAGACGAGCGTGGCGCGTTCGAGCTGGGCCAGCATCTCCGGCAGCTCGGACTCGAACCCGCAGGAGGAGCAGTCCGGCATCCGCCGGATGCTCCCCTCCAGCCCGCTCGCCGCGTCGCTGAGGGAGCGCAGCCGGTCGAGGCCGATCGAGGAGAGGTCGGGGGTGATGGTCCAGCTCGCCGGGGTCTTCTCCGCGAACTGGGCCTGGAACGTCTCCCGGGGCACCATCAGCGGCCCGAACGTGGTGAAGTCGCCGCGCTCCTCGCCGGTGCGCATCAGCGCGTCGTCCGCCCAGCGGGGGTCGCCAGGCCGGGTGAGCGTGTAGACGCCGACGACCGTGGCGGCGGTGGTCACCTCGCCCGTGCGCCGCTCCATGGTCAGCTCGCTGCCGGGCCGTACGCCCAGGGCGCGCGCCGCCCCCTCGGAGACGGTCACCTCAAGCCGGTCGCCCCGCGAGGTGACCGGGGCGGCCCAGCGGCCGGAGACCAGCCGGGCGTGTCGCTGGAGGTCGTCCCGGAAGCCGAACCTGACCAGCTCGGGCCGTTCCAGCCGCTGCTGGCCGGGCGCCGCGTACGACTCGGACCGCGCGGTGAGGGAGATCTCCAGCCGCGCGCCGGGGTGGGCGGCGGTGGCGGCCCGCCGTACCTCCGCGTCCACGGACGGCAGGGACGGACCCTCGACCGAGGCCGTGACCTGGGAGGACACCCTGGATGGAGGGGCCTCGGCGAGCGCGCGCCGGACGCCGGCGTCGACGACCGAGGTCGCGTACGTCGTGAGCGCGACGAGCACCGTCGTCGCGAGCAGCACTGAGACCGCGGCGGCCAGAACGAGCAGGGGCTCGCTCAGGGCACGCCGGAGCACCAGCATCGAGCGCCCCCGCATCGAGCCCTCCCGTGGATCCTCCCGTTGCACGCACCCTTTCCGGACGGTTCAGAAACCGGCAAGGGGAGGTGCCCAACGGTGACCATACGGTGACCCTTCCGAAATTCGGCTCGATTACCGGCCAGACATGACAGAAGAGTCAGGGCGCACCAAAACGCCGTGCCTCCGGAGAGGCACGGCGTCGCGGTGAGTCAGGAACTCAGGCGGCCTGCAGGGCGGCGACGCGCTTGGCGATCGCGGACTTGCGGTTGGCGGCCTGGTTCTTGTGGATGACGCCCTTGCTGGCGGCCTTGTCGAGCTCGCGGCAGGCGGCGCGCATGAGGTTGGTGGCCTCGTCGACCTGACCAGCGTCGGCCGCCTCGCGGAACTTGCGGACCGACGTCTTCAGCGACGACTTGACGGCCTTGTTGCGAAGCCGGCGCTTCTCGTTCTGCCGGTTGCGCTTGATCTGGGACTTGATGTTCGCCACGAAGAAGCCTCGGTTGGATGTCGGTGGAAAATCGGGGACGCGCGGACAGCTCGCGCGTCACACGCAGTGGAACAGCCTACCAACACGGCGGGCAGAGTCCCAAATGGACCACTCACTCTGCCTCAGGACCGCGGATCCGAGCCGTTCCCCGCGTCAAAGGTAGCCGGAATCCGGCGGTGCCGCACCCATCCGTCCAGATGTTCCGCCCAGCCGCGCCACCAGGGCCGGGGCCAGGGCCGCCGTCAGAAGCCGGCGGAAGGGGCGCCGCGCGGAGGCGTCGCCGGGCACTCACCGGGACATGGGACCATAGATGAGAGACGTAGCCAAAAAATACTGAGGACATCCGTGCCCGCGCCGAACCACACCGACCCCGCGGTGATCCGCAACTTCTGCATCATCGCGCACATCGACCACGGCAAGTCCACGCTTGCCGACCGGATGCTGCAGCTCACCGGCGTGGTCGAGGAGCGGCAGATGCGCGCGCAATACCTCGACCGCATGGACATCGAGCGCGAGCGCGGCATCACCATCAAGAGCCAGGCCGTCCGGCTGCCCTGGAAGGGGCGCGACGGCGTGGACTACGTGCTCAACATGATCGACACGCCGGGCCACGTGGACTTCACCTACGAGGTCTCGCGGTCGCTGGAGGCGTGCGAGGGCGCGATCCTGCTGGTGGACGCCGCGCAGGGGATCGAGGCGCAGACGCTCGCCAACCTCTACCTGGCGCTCGAGGCCGACCTGCACATCATCCCGGTGCTCAACAAGATCGACCTGCCGGCCGCGCAGCCGGAGAAGTACGCCGCCGAGCTGGCCGGGATCATCGGCTGCGACCCGTCGGACGTGCTGAAGGTCTCGGGCAAGACCGGCGAGGGCGTCGAGGAGCTGCTGCACGAGATCGTCGCGCAGGTCCCGGCCCCCGTCGGCGACCCCGACGCGCCCGCCCGCGCGCTGATCTTCGACTCGGTCTACGACATCTACCGGGGCGTCGTCACCTACGTCCGGGTGATCGACGGGCGGCTCACCAAGCGTGAGCGCAGCATGATGATGTCCACCGGGAACGTCCACGAGACGCTGGAAGTGGGCGTCATCTCCCCCGAGCCGGTGCCCACCCAGGGCCTGGGCGTGGGCGAGGTCGGCTACCTGATCACCGGCGTCAAGGACGTGCGGCAGGCCCGGGTCGGCGACACCGTCACCACCTCGGTCAAGCCGGCCACCGAGCCGCTGGGCGGATACGAGCACCCCAAGCCGATGGTGTTCTCCGGGCTCTACCCGATCGACGCCGACGACTATCCCGAGCTGCGCGAGGCCCTGGACAAGCTCCAGCTCAACGACGCCGCGCTCGTCTACGAGCCGGAGACCTCGCTGGCGCTGGGCTTCGGCTTCCGCTGCGGCTTCCTCGGCCTGCTCCACATGGAGATCGTGCGCGAGCGGCTGGAGCGGGAGTTCAACCTCGACCTCATCTCCACCGCGCCCAACGTGGTCTACCGGGTCGAGATGGAGTCCGGCGAGGAGGTCGTGGTCACCAACCCCTCGGAGTTCCCCGGCGGCAAGATCGCCCGGATCTTCGAGCCGGTGGTCAAGGCCACGGTCCTGTCGCCCGCCGAGCACATCGGCGCGATCATGAAGCTCTGCCACGACCGCCGCGGCGTCTCCGAGGGCATGGACTACCTGTCGGAGGACCGCGTCGAGCTGCGCTACACGCTGCCGCTCGCCGAGATCATCTTCGACTTCTTCGACCAGCTCAAGTCGCAGACCCGCGGCTACGCCTCGCTCGACTACGAGCCGTCGGGCGAGCAGGAGGGCGACCTCGTCAAGGTGGACATCCTCCTGCAGGGCGAGCAGGTCGACGCCTTCAGCGCCATCGTCCACAAGGACAAGGCCTACGCCTACGGCGTGGAGATGGCCCGCAAGCTCAAGGACCTCATCCCGCGCCAGCAGTTCGAGGTCCCCATCCAGGCCGCCATCGGCAGCCGGGTGATCGCCCGCGAGAACATCCGGGCCATCCGCAAGGACGTCCTCGCCAAGTGCTACGGCGGCGACATCACCCGCAAGCGCAAGCTCCTGGAGAAGCAGAAGGAAGGCAAGAAGCGCATGAAGATGGTCGGCCGCGTCGAGGTGCCGCAGGAGGCCTTCGTCGCCGCGCTGGCCACCGACACCGCCGCCGAGAAGCCCAAGAAGTAGCCCGCACGGCCGCTGCCGGCCGCCGCACGCGCGGTGGCTCAGCCGCTCGGCGTCGCCGGGGCCGCGCCGGATCGTCCCGGCGCGGCCCCGGCGTTTCCCGCCCGCACCCGCGCCCCCGCACGCCCGCGCTCCTGGCCGGCCGCGCTCCTGGGCGGCCGCGCGCGGGCGCCGTGCCGTACGGCGGGGGCGGCTCAGGGGGTGACGTCGAGGACGGCCTTGCCGCGGATCCGGCGGGACAGGAGGGCCTCCGCCGCCTCGGGCGCCCGGTCCCAGGGGGTGCGCCAGTCCACCTGGGCGTCGAGGGCGCCGGACTCGACGAGCGCGACCAGGTGGGCCAGGTCGCCGCCGATCGGCATGTGGACGTGGAAGTTCGACAGGCGCCAGCGGCGGTCACGCTGGGCCTGGGCCAGCGGGGCGGCCCCGCCGGCCGCCGTGCCGATCCACTCGATCGCCCCGCCCTCCTCCAGGAGCCCGATCACGTCGGCGAGCTGGGGCCCGCCCACGTTGTCGAGCACGCCGTACACCGGCTCGGTCACCCCCTCAAGGCCGATCACGACCTCGTCCGCGCCCAGTTCCCGCAGGCCCTCGCCGCGCTTCTCGCCGCCGACCGAGGCGATCACGTGGGCCCCGGCGCGCGCGGCGAGCTGTACGGCGAACCGCCCGACGCCGCCGGACGCGCCGGTGATCAGCACGCGGCGGCCGACCACCGACCCGAGCGCGCGCAGGGCCTGGAGGGCGGTCACGCCCGCGACCGGCAGGGCGCTGGCCGTGCCGAGGTCGACGGAGTCGGGGACCACGGCGAGCTGGTCGGTGTCCACCGCGCGGAGCGCGCCCCAGGCGCCGGTCCAGCCGAAGGTCACCACGCGGGTCCCGGCCGCCGGGCCTGAGCCCTCCGCCGCGGCCTGGCGGACCACGCCCGCGGCGTCCCAGCCGGGGACCGTCCCCGGCTGGGTGCCGCCGAGGTAGTACAGCTCGCCGTAGTTCAGTGAGATCGCGGAGACCTCGATCAGCGCCTGGCCGTCGCCGGGGACGGGGTCGGGGGCCTCGCCGAGGCGCAGTCCGCTGGGCGCGGCGGGGTCGTGGATCAGGGCACGCACGGTCATTCCTCCGGGTTCGTCCGATGAGGAGGCAGACTTTGGCACTCAGTGCCAAAAGATGTCAAATGACAAATAGCGTCGAGAGGCATTGGCCGCCGCGTGCTAGCGTGGGGGGATGTACGCCGAGCCCGACCTGCGAGAGCTCCCGCTGCGCGAGCGCAAGAAGCTCCGCACCCGCAGGGCCCTCGCCGACACCGCGCTCCGGCTCTTCACCGAGCGGGGCTACGACCGGACCACCTGCGACGACGTCGCCGACGAGGTGGAGGTCTCCAAGCGCACGCTCTTCCGCAACTTCGCGACCAAGGAAGACCTGGCGATGGCCGCCGACGCGGAGCTGTGGGACGCCTTCCTGGACGAGATCGAGACCGGCCCCCTCACCGGCCCCGTCGTCGAGACGCTCCGCCGGACCATCTACGAGGTCCTGACCGGCCTGGACGAGGACTGGGACCGGCGCTTCCTCGCCACCCGCGCCCTCGTCGCCGCGACCCCCGCCCTCCACGTCCACGGCCTGCGGTTCTGCGCCACCACCATCGACCGCGCGGTCACCCGGGTCGCGGCCGCCACCGGCCTCGCGGACGGCCTGCGCCTCCGGCTCGCGGTCGAGGTCACGATCGCGGCCTGGCACACCGCCTCGCTCACCTGGTCCGAGGCCGGGGGCCCGGACGGGCGGCGGGGCCTGATCCGCCACCTGGACGAGGCCTTCTCCGCCCTCCCCGACGTCCTCGCCCTGGCCCCCTGAGCCCGCCCGCCGCCCGCACGGCTGCGCGCCGGGCTTCTCCCGCGCCGGGAACGGCCGCGCCGGTCTCACGGCGTCGTACGGCGGCGCGGGCGGCCGGGGCGGCCCGGTCGCGGGGGTGGGCTCAGGCCGTACGGGCTCAGGCCGTACGGGCGCCGGAATGGACGGGGCAGTGGGGGCGGGGCGGCAGACTGGAGAGATGCCGTCTGTGCTGCCTGAGGGCGATGCCGTGCCCGTGACCGGGGAACTGCCCGCGACCGCCGTGGAAGGGGTCGGGGAGCGGCCGTTCGGGTTCTACGTGCACGTGCCGTTCTGCGCCAGCCGGTGCGGCTACTGCGACTTCAACACCTACACCGCCACCGAGCTGGGCGGGGGCGGCTCGCAGGCGGCCTACGCCGAGACCGCCGTCGCGGAGGTGCGGCTGGCGCGAGCCGTCCTCGGCGACGCCGACGTGAAGGTGGAGACGGTGTTCTTCGGCGGCGGGACGCCGACCCTGCTGCCGCCGGAGGACCTGGCGCGGGTGCTGGACGCGATCGACGCCGAGTTCGGGCTCGCGGGGGACGCCGAGGTGACCACCGAGGCCAACCCCGAGTCCGTCGGGCCGCGCGAGCTGGAGGTGCTGCGGTCGCGGGGGATCAACCGGATCAGCTTCGGCATGCAGAGCGCCCGGGAGCACGTCCTGCGGGTCCTCGACCGGCAGCACACCCCCGGCCGGGCGGCGAGCGCCGTGCGCGAGGCCAGGGCGGCCGGGTTCGAGCACGTCAACCTGGACCTGATCTACGGCACGCCGGGGGAGACGGACGACGACTGGCGGGCCTCGCTGGAGGCCGCGCTGGCCGTCGAGCCCGACCACGTGTCGGCGTACGCGCTGATCGTCGAGGACGGCACGCGGCTGGCGGCCCGCGTCCGGCGCGCGGAGATCCCGGTGCCGGACGACGACGTGATGGCCGACCGGTACCTCCTGGCCGAGGAGACGCTGACGGCGGCGGGCCTGCGGTGGTACGAGATCTCCAACTGGGCCGCCGGCGACGCGGCGCGGTGCCGGCACAACCTGCTCTACTGGACCGGCGGCGACTGGTGGGGCGTCGGGCCGGGCGCGCACAGCCACGTCGGCGGGGTCCGCTGGTGGAACGTCAAGCACCCCTCGGCGTACGCCGGGCGGCTGGAGCGCGGGCACTCCCCGGCGCACGCGCGCGAGATCCTCACCGAGGACGACCGGGCGATCGAGCGCGTCATGCTGGAACTGCGCCTGGCCTCGGGATACCCGCTGGACCTGCTCGACCCGCGCGGGGCCGCGCGGGCGCTGGCGGACGGCCTGCTGGAGCCCGCGGCGTACGCCTCGGGGCGGGCGGTGCTCACGCTGCGTGGCCGGCTGCTCGCGGACGCCGTCGTACGCGACCTCACTTAACGCGACGATCACGCCGGACTCGGGAGATTGCCCGCGCCGGTGACTTGCGGCGTGCGCGCGGTCACGGTTATGCATGACGGGGGACGACCCGATCGGGGTCCGACAGAGGCGGTGTGAGGAGTGGCCATGCGGTGTCCGACCTGTGGCACCGACGTCAACCCGGCGCTCACGCGCTGCTCGTACTGCAACGCGCCGCTCGACCGCCGCTACGGCCCCGCCGAGGACCCGCCGCCGGAGACTCCCTCCCCGGACGCCCTCGCGTTCAGCATGGGCAGCGAGCACGAACCCTGGCGCGCGGCCGGGCGAGCCCCCTTCTCCGCCCCGACCTGGGAGGACGACCCGGCCCCCGAGCCCTCGGCGGACCCGCCGGGGCCCGCCTGGGACCCCTCGGTGCCCCCCTGGAAGCAGTCCCCGCCCCCGTCCTCCGCCTCCCCGGCTTCTTCATCCTCGCCGTCATCCTCGCCGCCCGCGTCGTCGCCCTCCTCGCCCTCCTCGCCCTCCTCGTCATCGTCGTCCTCCTCGTCCGACGAGGACGACCTGCTGCCGCCGACCACGGTCCGCAAGGCCGGGCCCGCCGAGGGCACGCCCGGCCGCGACGCCCGGCCGTCCGCCTGGGACCGCGAGCCCCGGCCCGACCCCTGGGCCCGCTCCCCGGAGAGCGCGCGGGGGACGCCCCCGCCGCCACGCGGGCCGTCCGAGTCCGGCTCGCCGGCGGAGGCTCCCGCGGACCCCTGGAGCCGCCCGTCCGAGCACGGCTCCCTCGGCCCCCGGACCGGGGATGTCTGGGGGCGCGGCACGCCCGGCCCGCGATCCGGCGACCCGTGGGCGCGGGAGCCGGAGGGCACGCGAGCGGAGCCGCCGAGGCGCGAGCCCGCCCCGCCCGAGTCCGCCGCCCCGGCCGACCCCTGGGGCGGTACGGCGGGCCGCGGCGGCGCGGGTCCCCGGCCCGCGGACCCGTGGGAGCGTGACCCCGAGGGCGCGGCGGGTCGGAGCCCGCGGCCGTCGTGGGAGCGCGACCCCGACCCGTGGGCCCGCTCTCCCGAGGGCGCGAGCCCCGGATCGCGAGCGGGCGACCCACGAACGGGTGACCCGTGGGCGCGGGACCCGGAGGGCGCGGCCCCCGCCTCGCGGCCGCTGGACCCCTGGGACCGGGAGCCGCAGGGGGAGACGAGCCCGCCGACGCGGCGCTGGGAGCGCGGCCCGGGAGACGCGGACGCGAACCCCTGGGAGCGGGGAGCCGCGGGCCGCACACCCGAGGGGCGGGACCTGCCGCCGGGCAGGCGCGGGACCGCCCTGGACGAGCGCCCGGCGGACCCCTGGGGAGACCCCTCGTCCCTGCCCGAGCGACGCCGCCCCCGGATCGGGCTGATCGTCGGCGTGCTGCTGGCGGTGCTGCTGCTCGGCGCCGTCGTCTGGTGGGTCTTCCTGCGCGGCGACGACCCGCCGGCCGCGAACACGTCCACCGGCGGATCGGTGTCCGCCCCGCCGCGCCCCGGTTCCGAACCCCCGCCCACCGACCAGGCGACCGAGCCGGCGAACCCGCCCGCCGAGGGCGCCGAGGCCCAGGCGAGCGCCGTGAACGACCTCATCGAGCGCAGCAAGCCCAGCCGGGGCGCGCTGGGCCCGGCGATCGCGCAGGTGCGCGGCTGCGAGCAGATCGACGAGGGCATCAAGACCATCCGCCGCGTGACCGGCGAACGGCGCGACCAGGCCCAGCAGGCCAAGTCCCTCGCCGTGGACGGCCTGACCGGCGGCGAGGAGCTGAAGGCCGACCTCGTCCGCGCCCTGGAGAGCTCCCAGCGCGCCGACGAGCGCTACCTCGCCTGGGCCCAGCGCTTCAAGGCCGAGGGCTGCCGCGGCCAGACCACCGGCGACCCCGACTTCGACGAGGGCAACCGCATCTCCGCCGAGGCCACCCAGGCCAAGAACGCCTTCGTCCGGAAATGGAACGCCATAGCCGACGAGCACGGCCTTCCCACCCGCACCGCCGCCGAGATCTGACGCCCGGCGAGTAGCGTCCCCCGCTCTTCGTGGATACTTCCACTCCCGCCCGGCATCGGGCCGGCGGGGGAGGACAGGGGGAACGCACGTGATCGTCGAGGGCGCCGCCGGGCTGGAGTTGCGGCCGGGGCTGGACTCCGACCTGGAGTGGATCTACCGGCTGCGGCACGAGGTGTACGCGAGGGAACTCGGGCAGCACGCGGTCAACGAGGACGAGCGGCTGACCGACGGGCTCGACGGGCGCAACGTCTACCTCGTCGCCACGCGGGACGGGCGCAGGTGCGGCTTCGTGAGCGTCACGCCCCCGTGGGCGGGCGACTACTCGATCGACAAGTACCTGCGGCGCGCGGACCACCCGGAGCTGGCCGGGGACGACCTCTTCGAGATCCGCATCCTCACCGTGGACCCGGCGGAGCGCGGCACGGCCGTCGCGGCGCTCCTCATGTACGCCGCGCTGCGCTGGACCGCCGCGCACGGCGGCCGGCGGCTCGTGGCCATGGGCCGTACCGGGATCCTCTCGATGTACCTGGCCGCCGGGCTGACGGCCACGGGCACCCGGATCCGTTCCGGGGCGGTGACCTACGAGGTGCTCACCGGGGACGTGCGCGACCTGACCGAGCGGACCTCCCGGCGGTACGGCGGGCTGCTGCGCCGGCTGGAGCCGGGGCTGCGATGGGGGCTGGAGACGCCGTTCCTGGACGGAACGGACGGCTGTGAGCACGGCGGCGCGTCGATCGGGGCGCTGGGCCGCCGGTTCGAGACCCTGGCGGCCCACGGCGAGGTCGTGCCCGCGGACGTGCTGGACGCGTGGTTCCCGCCCGCGCCGGGAGTCGTGGCGGCCCTGGACGGGAACCTGGACTGGGTCGCCCGCACCTCGCCGCCCGCCGACGCCGGAGGGCTCACCGAGGCCGTCGCGGCGGACCGCGGCCTGCCGGAGGAGTCGTTGGCCCTGGGCGCCGGCTCCTCCGACCTGATCTTCCGGGCCTTCCGGCAGTGGCTGACGCCCTCGTCCAGGGTGCTCCTCGTGGACCCGTCGTACGGCGAGTACGCCCACGTCACCGAGAGGGTCGTGGGGTGCCGCCCGGACCGGTTCACCCTCCGGCGCGAGGAGGGCTGGCGCGTGGACCCGGACCGGCTGCGCGACGCCCTGCGCGAGCCGTACGACCTCGTGGTGATCGTCAACCCGAACAACCCGACGGGGGTGCACCTGGACTCCGGGGACCTGCGCGCGGTGCTGGACGACGCGCCGGGGGAGACGCGGTTCTGGATCGACGAGGCGTATGTCGGGTACGCGGGGCTGGGGCGATCGCTGGGAAGGCACGCGGCCTCCTCGGAGAACGTGGTCGTGTGCACGTCCCTGTCGAAGATGTACGCCCTGTCGGGCCTGCGGGCGGCGTACCTGGCGGGCCCGCCGGACCTGGCCGCCGAGCTGCGCCGGTGGACGCCGCCGTGGGCCGTGAGCCTGCCCGCGCAGATCGCCGCCGCGCGCGCCCTGGGCGATCCCCGCTACTACGCGGCCCGCTGGGCGGAGACGGGGGACCTGCGGGCGGGACTCGCGGCGGGGCTGGCGTCCCACGGGCTGGACGTGCGGGAGTCGGTCGCCAACTTCGTGCTGCTCACGTTGCCTCCGGGCGGGCCTTCCGCGTCCGCGCTGGTCCGTGAGTGCCGGAAGCGCGGGGTTTACCTGCGGGATCTCTCCGCGCTGTCCCCGGCGTTCGAGGGAAGGACGGTCCGCGTCGCCGTGCGGGACGCCGCGGCGAACGCCCGGATCGTGTCGGCCGTGGCGGCCTCGCTGCGAGACCTCGGCTGGGCCGGACCCGAGTACGCCACCTCGGGCCACGCCGCCGGATCCGGGCGGAACGGGCTCACGTGATCTCCGTGGAGGCGGCGATCCCCTACCTCGGGGGAGCGCTCGCGGCCGGGGGAGTGGCCGTCGTGCTGTCGCGGCGGCGGGAGTACCTGCTGCGGTGGTGCGCGTGGGCGGTCGCCGTGCCCGTCGTGGTCGCCGCGATCCACGCCGGGCCCGCCGGGGCCGCCGCGCTCGCGGCCCTGGCCGGGGCCGCCTGCGCCGTGGAGTACGGAGGGCTGACCGGGCTGCCCCGGGCCGACCGGGTCGTGCTCGCCCTCGCGGCGGCCGTGCCGCCCCTCGCGGCCTGGCTCGCGCCCGCGCACCTGCCCCGGGCGATCGGGGCGGCGGCTCTCGCGGTGGCGCTGGTCCCGCTGCTGGCGGCCGACGCGGACGGCGGGCTCCGGCGGCTGGGGCTGGGCGTGCTCGGGGTGGCGTGGTTCGCGCCGCTGGCCGGGGTGGTGCTGCTCGGCCCGGTGGCGCTGGCGTTGTTCGCCGCCGTGTCGGTCGGGGACATCGCGGCCTCGTTCGCCGGGCGGCGGTTCCGCGGGCCGCGCCTGTCGCCGCTGTCCCCCGGCAAGCACTGGAGCGGGACGCTCGCCGGGGCCGCCGCCGGGCTCCTCGTGCTCGCCGCGCTGGAGGCGTTCACGGTCCCCCTCGCCGTCGCGGTAGCCGCCGGGGCCCCGCTGGGCGATCTCCTGGAGTCGATGGTCAAGCGGGGCTCGGGCGTCAAGGACTCGGCGTCCTGGCTGGCGGGGGCGGGCGGCCTGCTGGACCGCCTTGACTCGCTCCTGCTCACGCTGGCCCTGGCCCTGCTGCTCACGTGACCCCGCCGTCCCCGGTACGGCCGGGCGCCGGCGTCCCGCGCCGGGGGGCGGGGACCTCGCGCGGAGAGCTGATGGGTGTCCGCCCGCGCGGGGACGTCCCGGCGGTCAGTGGACCATGCGGATGCTGATGGGGTAGCGGTAGTCCTCGCCCCGGTTGGCGGCGACGGCGGCGAGGATGCAGAAGACCAGCGCGCCTATCCCCACGACCATCATGAGCAGGGCGCCGATGAACACGAAGACGAGGACGAAGCTGACGATCATCGCTATGGCGACGGTGATCTGGAAGTTGAGGGCTTCGGCGGCCTGGCCGCGGACGTAGGGCGACTCGTCCTTCTTGACCAGGTAGATGACCAGCGGGCCGACGAAGTAGGTGAAGATGCCCAGGAGGTGCGCGAGCATCGCCATGCTGCGCTCGTCCGGGGTGCGCGCCATCCCCGGGCCGTACGCGCCGTAGCCCGGGGGAGGCCCGTAACCGGGACCGTGACCCGGCCCGTAACCGGGCGGCGGGCCGTAGCCGGGGGGCGCTCCGTGGCCGGGCGGCGGGCCGTACCCCGGCGCGCCGCCGTAGGGCTGCTGGCCGTACCCCTGCCCGCCGCCGTAGGGCTGTTGCCCGCCGTACCCCTGCCCGCCGTATCCCTGCCAGGGGTCGTGTCCCGGGGGCGGGGCGCCGTGGCCGGGCGGGGGCTGCTCGCGCGGCGGAGGCGGGGGCGGAGGCGGGCCGTGGTCAGGGGAGGCGGAGGAGTCCGGCGGGGTGTCCTGCGGGGCCCGCGAGGGGTCCGGCGCTTCCCCGGGCGTGGGCGGTGGGTTGGTCATCTTCGCATCAAACCAGGTCAGGTGGGACGGCGTCGATCGTCCACCGTAGACGATGTCAGGCCGGCGCGGTCACGAAATCGATCAGCTCCTCGACCCGGCCGAGCAACTGCGGCTCCAGGTCGGTGTACGTCCGGACCGAGCCGAGGATGCGCCGCCACGCCTCGCCGGGCTCCATGTCCCAGCCGACCGCCGCCAGCGCCCCCTCCTTCCACGGGACGCCGCGCGGCACGTCGGGCCAGGCGGGGAAGCCCAGCACGGAGGGCTTGACCGCGGCCCAGATGTCCACGAACGGGTGCCCCACGATCAGCACGTGCGGCGAGGTCACCTCGGCGGCGATCCGGCTCTCCTTGGACCCGGGCACGAGGTGGTCCACCAGCACGCCCAGCCTCCGCCCGGGCCCCGGCTCGAACTCGGCCACGATCGCGGGCAGGTCGTCGACGCCCGAGAGGTACTCCACGACCACGCCCTCCACGCGCAGGTCGTGCCCCCAGATCTTCTCCACCAGCTCGGCGTCGTGCAGCCCCTCGACGTAGATCCGGCTCTCCCGCGCCACCCGCGCCCGCAGCCCCTCCACCGCGATCGACCCCGAGGCCGTACGACGGGGTCCTGCGGGGGCCGCGCTCGGCCGTACGAGCGTCACGACCTGGCCCTCCAGCAGGAAGGCGGCCTTGCCGAGGGGGAAGACGCGCCGCTTGCCGAAGCGGTCCTCCAGCGTCACGGCCTCCTTGTCGCAGGCGACGATCGCGCCGCAGAACCCGCTGCCGGCGTCCTCGACCACCAGGTCCCGCTCGGCGGCCACCTCGGGTATCTGCCCCCGGCGAGGACGCCGCCAGTCCCCGCCGAGTACGTCAGAGCCGTAGCGATCCATGACGACAACCGTAGATCACCGTCCGGCGAGTTCCTCCACGACCGGGATGAAGGCGTCGAGATCGTTCTCGTTGTGCAGGATGAAGTAGGACACCCCGCGCTCGTCGCGCCAGTGCCGGATCTTGTCGGCCATGTCCCGCGTCCCGCCCAGGAGCACCTGCGGCGTGTCCGCGTGCGCCGCCAGGCTCAGGGGGCCCCACGAGCCGGGCGCGTCCCCGCCCGCCTGGAGCACGTTGACCGCGATCTCCGCGCCGCCCGGCCGTACCAGGTCCAGCTTGGCCAGCAGCTCGCGGAGGCCGGTGTCGGAGTCGTCCATCCCCGACCCGTCGGGCCGCGTCTTGATCATGACGTTGACGATGTCCGCCTCGGACGCCGCCAGGCTCAGCACGCGCCGCCCGCCCCCGCCGATCAGCAGCGGCGGGTGCGGCCGCTGCGCCGGGACCGGCCCCACCTCGGCGTCGCGCACCCGGTAGTGCTCGCCGTCGTACGTGAAGGGCCGCCCCGACCACACCCCCTTGATCACGGCGATGGCCTCGGCGAGCCGGTCCACCCGCACCCCGGGCGGCTCCTGCGCCACCCCGGAGTACTCGTAGTCCTCCCGCTGCCACCCGCTCCCCAGCCCCAGCTCCAGCCGCCCGTCGCTGAGCAGGTCCACGGTGGCCGCCTCCTTGGCCAGCAGCACCGGGTTCCGGAAGTCGTTGCCCAGCACCAGCGTCCCCACCCGGAGCCGCGAGGTCGCGTTCGCAGCCGCCACCAGCGCGGGCATCGGCGCGAACCTGGCCCCGGCCAGATGGTCGCTGATCAGCAGCGTCGCGAACCCGGCCCCCTCCAGCCGCCGGGCCTTCTCCGCCCACTCCCGCGCCGACCCGGCCCCCCGCACCAGCGCCCCGAACCGCAACCGTCTCATACCCCGAGTCTCCCAAACCCGTCCCGCCCCCTCGCGCACTCCCCTCCGGGGAGGTCGCTCGCGCGGGGCGCGCGCGGGCGGGCGGGCGGGGGTGCCCAGGATCGCCCGCGCGGACCGGCCCGCGCGGGCGGCCTCGGCCGGGAACGCGGACGCCTCCCGGCCCGGGCGGGCGGGGAGGCGTCCCTGCGGCGGTCAGCGGCCGTCAGCGGCCGTCAGCGGCGGTCAGCGGCGGTCAGCGGCCGTTGAAGGCGTCGCGGAGGCGGGAGAAGAAGCCCTGCTGGCCGGGGGCGAACCGGCCCGGAGGGTGCTCCTCACCGCGGAGCTTGGCCAGCTCGCGGAGCAGCTCCTCCTGCTGGGGGTCGAGGCGGCTCGGCGTCTCCACGCTCACGTGGATGAGGAGGTCGCCGCGGCCCGTCTCGTTGAGGCGCTGCACGCCCTTGCCGTACAGCGGGATGACCTGGCCGGACTGGGTGCCGGGCCGGACGTCGATCTCCTGCGGGCCGTCCAGCGTCTCGACCGTCAGGATCGTGCCCAGCGCCGCCGCCGTCATGGGGATGTGGACGGTGCAGTGCAGGTCGTCGCCGCGCCGCTCGAAGATGGGGTGGGCGCGCTCGACGATCTCCAGGAAGAGGTCTCCGGGCGGGCCGCCGCCGGGACCGACCTCGCCCTCGCCGGCGAGCTGGATGTGGGTGCCGTCCTCGACGCCCGCCGGGATGCGGACCTTGATCGTACGGCGGGTGCGGACCCGGCCGTCGCCGGAGCACTCCTGGCAGGGGTGGCGGATGATCGACCCGAAGCCGCCGCACTGCGGGCAGGCCCTGGTGGTCATGACGTTGCCGAGGAAGGACCGGGTGACCTGCGAGACCTCACCCCGGCCCTGGCACATGTCACACGTGTCGGGGTGGGTGCCCGCCGCCGCGCCGGAGCCCTGGCAGACCTCGCACAGCACGGCGGTGTCCACGACCAGCTCGCGCGTGGTGCCGAACGCGGCCTCGGAGAGGTCCAGCTCCACCCGGATCGTGGCGTTGCGGCCCCGGCGCGCCCGGGAACGCGGGCCCCGGGCGCTGGTCGCGGTGCCGAAGAAGGCGTCCATGATGTCGCTGAACGGGAAGCCCTGGCCGAAGCCCGCCCCCGCGCCCGCGCCGCCCCCGCCGAACGGGTCGGCCCCGAGGTCGTACATCTGCCGCTTCTGCGGGTCGGACAGGACCTCGTAGGCCTGGGTGATCTCCTTGAACCGCTCCTGCGTCTCCGGGTCGGGGTTGACGTCCGGATGGAGCTCCCGCGCGAGCCGGCGGTAGGCCTTCTTGATCTCGTCCTGACCGGCGTCGCGTCGCACGCCGAGTGTCGCGTAGTAGTCCTTCGTCGGCACCTATACTCCCAGTCCCACCTCTACGAAGCGGCCAGGATCTGGCCGACGTACCGTGCCACGGCGCGCACCGCCCCCATCGTCACCGGGTAGTCCATCCGGGTGGGGCCGAGAACGCCGAGCCGGGCGAGTTCCTTGTCGCCTGAACCGTACCCGGCCGCCACGATGGACGTGCCCCGCAGCCCCGAGTACGGATTCTCCGAGCCGATGCGCACCGTGAGCGCGGACGGCTCGGCCGTGGTCTCCCCGAGCAAGCGGAGCAGCACCACCTGTTCTTCCAACGCTTCGAGGACCTCGCGCAATCCCACGGAGAAGTCCGCCGCGGCGAGGTTGGCCGCGCCGCCGAACACGATCTTCTCCTCGTGCTTGTCCACGAGGGTCTCCAGCAGCACCGACAGCACCGTCGCCGCGACCGGCCGCTCCTCGGACGGCAGCCGCTCGGGCAGGTCGGCCACCGTCGTCGGGACGTCGGTGAGCCAGCAGCCGTCGAGCGCGCCGTTGAGGACGGCCCGCAGGTGGGCCACGCTCTCCTCGGACACGTTCTCCGGCACGTCGATGATGCGCTGCTCGACCCGCCCGGTGTTGGTGATCAGCACCATCATCAGGCGGCGCTCGGCGACCCGCACGAGCTCCACGTGACGCACCGACGAGCGGGTCAGCGAGGGGTACTGCACGACCGCGACCTGCCGGGTGAGCTGCGCGAGCAGCCGCACCGTGCGGGTCACGACGTCGTCGAGGTCCACCGCGCCGCCGAGGAAGTTCTCGATCGCGCGCCGCTCGGCCCCCGACAGCGGCTTGACCTGGGAGAGCCGGTCCACGAAAAGCCGGTATCCCTTGTCCGTGGGCACCCGTCCGGCACTCGTGTGCGGCTGGGTGATGTAGCCCTGCTCCTCAAGGGTCGCCATGTCGTTGCGGATCGTCGCGGGGGACACGCCCAGGTTGTGACGGTCCGCCAGGGACTTGGACCCCACCGGCTCGTTGGTGGACACGTAATCCTCGACGATGGCACGGAGCACGGCCAGTTTCCGGTCGTCGAGCATGCGCGCTCACCTCCGTTCGAGACTGGCACTCCTGACCTTCGAGTGCCAAGTGTACGGCTCGCGCCCGCCGATCGCGATGGGGCGAGCATAGGGTCGTCGGCCATGACCTGGGATTCAGCGAAGGAATCAGGACGGGCCGCGGGGTGGGACGCCGTCGGGGACGGCTGTTTCCGCAGGCGTTACCCCGGCTTCGACCTCAACGTCGGCGTCGTGATCGGGGATCGCGGGGCGCTGCTCGTGGACACCCGGGGGAACCTCGCCGAGGCCGCCGAACTGCGCGCCGACCTGCGGGCCCTGGGTGTCGCCGAACCGTTCGCGATCGTCAACACGCACGCGCACTTCGACCACCACCTGGGCAACTCACGCTTCCCTCATACCGACATCTGGGGGCACGAAAGTGTTCCCGCGGCGATCGCCGCCGAGGACCTCGCGGCCGCCGCCCGCGACTTCCCCGAGTGGGCCGCCGCGCTCTCCCCCGGGGAGCCCGTACGGCGCCCGCCCACGCGGCTGGTCGGGGAGCGCGCGGTGATCGACCTCGGCGACCGTGAGGTGGAGCTGCGCCACCTCGGCCGGGGCCACACCGCGGGCGACCTCGTGGTGGTCGCGGGCGACGTGGTGTTCGCCGGGGACCTCGCCGAGGAGGGCGCGCCCCCGGCGTACGGGCCGGACTCCTTCCCGCTGGAGTGGCCGGCCACCCTCGCCGCCGTCGCCGCGCTCGGCCCGCCGGTGATCGTGCCCGGCCACGGCGACGTCGTGGACCGCGCGTTCGCCGTACGGCAGGCCGACGGCCTCGGGGAGGTGGCGCGGCTGATCCGGGAGCACCACGCCGCCGGGACGCCCTCGGAGGAGGCGCTGCGCGACTCCGGCTGGCCGTACCCGCCGGAGACGCTGCGCGACGCGGTGCGGCGCGGCTACGCGGCGCTCCGGTCCCCGGGGGTCTCTTAGGGTTGGACCATGAGCGTTCCCGTGTTCCTCGCGCCCCGTGACCTGCTGCTGCGAGGCGACCGCGCGGTGCTGGGCGGCGCCGAGGGGCGGCACGCGGCGGCCGTGCGGCGGCTGCGCGCGGGAGAGCGCGTGGACCTCACCGACGGGGCCGGCCTCGTCGCCGAGTGCGAGGTGCGCGAGGCGCTGAAGGACTCGCTGGCCGTGGAGGTGCTGCGGCGGCGCGAGGAGCCCGCCCCCTCCCCGCGCGTCGTGGTCGTGCAGGGGCTGCCCAAGGGGGACCGGGGCGAGCTGGCCGTGGAGATGATGACCGAGGCCGGCGTGGACGAGATCGTGCCCTGGGCGGCGTCCCGCTGCGTCACCCAGTGGCGGGGCGACCGCGCGGACAAGGCGCTGAACCGCTGGCGGAACACCGCGCGCGAGGCGGGCAAGCAGGCCCGGCGCTTCCACCTGCCGGAGGTCCCGCCCCAGGAGACGACCGCCCGGGTGGCCGAGCGCGTCCGGGGCGCCGCCGCGGCCTTCGTGCTGCACGAGGAGGCGAAGACGCCGCTGTCGTCGGCGGACCTGCCCCGCGAGGGCGACATCGTGCTGGTCGTGGGCCCCGAGGGCGGCGTCGCGGACGCCGAGCTGGAGGCGTTCGCCGCGGCCGGGGCCGTCCCCGCGCTGCTCGGCCCCACCGTCCTGCGCACCAGCACCGCCGGCGTGGCCGCCGCCGCGGTCATCCTCGCCCGCACCGGCCGCTGGTGACCCCGCGCCCTCCCGCCGGAGCCCGTACGGCCTGAGCCCGCGCACGTACGGCCTGAGCCCGCGCACGTGCGGCCTGAGCCCGCGCACGTGCGGCCTGAGCCCGCGCACGTGCGGCCTGAGCCCGCGCCCGCCGTACGGCACGCGGCGTGGTGGCCGCGCCCGCCGCACACGCCGGCGTGGTGGCCGCCGCGGCCGTACGGCTATGCGCACGTGGTGGCCGCGGCGGCCGTACGGCGTGCGCGCGGGCCGCGGGAGGCCGTGGGGCGGGAGGGCCGGCGGCGGGTCAGCGGGTCAGGGGGCGTCGGGGGTGCTCGCGCCGGTGATGCCGGGGGCGGAGCTGGGCGTGGCGGGCGGGGGGTCCTGGGACGGGGTGCACGTCTCCGTCGGGCAGGTCTGCGTGGCGCTCGGCGACGGCCTGGGCGGCCTCGGGGTCGCGGTCGCCGTGCCGGACGGGCCCGCGGGGGTCGGCGACGGGGTGGCCGTCGCGCAGGCCCTCGACTTCTGCGCCGGGGTCGGGCAGGGCGTGGGGGTCGGGGTCCTCGGGGCGAGGGTGGCGCGCGGCGTCGGCGGCGGGGGCGCGACCGGGACGGACGGGCGCACGGCGGGCGTGCGGGGCCGGGCGCCGCGGAACGTGCTGGAGCCCTCGGGGCGGCGGCCGTCGGTGGAGCTGATGCCGGCCATCTCCTTGCCCGGGATCGCGCGTTCGCGCAGGGCCGGGACCGCGACGACCACGGCGGCGGCGACCGTGAGCGCGCTGCCCACGGCCACGGCCGGACGCCACCACAGCAGCGTGGGACGGCCTTCGCCGCGCTCGATCCGGGCCCGGATGCGCTCCAGGCCCTCGGCGGAAGGGAGCACCGCGTCCGCCTCCGCACGCAGGGCACGGCGCAGGCGCTCGCCGTACTCGTCGTGGGACTCGGTCATGACAGTTGCTCCAGGACTGTGCGGAGCGCGGCCATGCCGCGCGCGGTGTGGCTCTTCACGGCTCCCCGGCTGATCCCCATGGCCCCCGCGATCTCGGCCTCGGACAGGTCGCCGTAGTAGCGGAGCACGAGGGCCTCGCGCTGCCGCGTGGGCAGGGCGCGCAGCGCCTCGATGACGGCGGACCGCTCGATCTCCCCGATCGCGCCGTTCTCGGCGCTGGGGGCGTCGGGCAGGCCCTTGGGCGCGTACTTCTCCACGACGGCGCGGTGGCGCAGCACGGAGCGCGAACGGTTGACGACCGACTGCCGCAGATAGGACAGCGCCTTCTCCGGGTCGCGCAGCCTGCGCCAGGCTCCGTGGATGGCGACGAAGGCGTCCTGCACAACTTCCTCCGCGGTTGCGACGTCGCGGACCAGCAACACGGCGAGGCGCACGAGCGACCGATAGTGCGCGCTGTAGAGCGCGGTGACGGCCGCGTCGGCGTCCCACCCCGTGGGCACCGCCCCCAGGGACCGGTCGGCCACGAGGGTCTCGGTGGTCACATCAGTAGGACGTGCGGGGTCCCCCGCAGGTTTACCCTGAGCCGGTTTACGCTGTGCTGGTCTGGGAAATGGCATGACCCTCGCCATGGCCTGACTTGACCGCCGTCGAGATCCCTCAGGAATGTCGCACCCAAACCCTATCGGGCTGGATCTTTCGGCGCGGCCTCTGCCGAATTACCGATTGGCAACGGGAGACCCGCCGCGGGCTACGATTCCGCCCAGGGACCGCTGCCGGTGAGACGGGGGGTAGGGCGAGTGAATCAGGAGACAGGTGTGGCACGAGTTGACGACTGCCTGTTCTGCAAGATCGTCGCGAAGGAGATCCCCGCGACCGTGGTGCGCGAGACGGACACGACGCTCGCCTTCCGCGACATCAACCCCCAGGCCCCCACCCACGTGCTGGTGATCCCCAAGGCTCACCACCCCACCGCCGCGGCGCTGGCCGACGAGGACCCCGGCCTGGCCGCCGACGTGCTGTGCGAGGCCCGGAACGTGGCCGCCGACGAGGGAATCGAGGACGCGGGCTACCGCGTTGTCTTCAACACCGGGCCCGGCGCCGGGCAGACCGTGTTCCACGTGCACGCCCATGTTCTCGGAGGGCGTGATTTGCGCTGGCCGCCCGGGTGAGCACGACGGATATCATTCCTGTGGGACCACCCCCACGACACTGGGAGGCGAGCGGGCCGCACGGCCGAGCCATGGCTCATCCAACGACATCCCGCCCAGGCGAGCCCGGGCGCAGGGACAACAGAACGCAAGAAGGCCACCCCAAGCAGCGAGTCCAGGCGAAGGTGGTCATCCCCGACGGTCAGTCCATGGTGGGGCTGCTGGGCTCGCGGGACGAGATCCTGCACGTCATCGAGCGGGCGTTCCGCGGCGACATCCACGTGCGCGGCAACGAGATCACGATCACCGGGGCGCCGGGTGACAGCGCGCTCGTGGTCCGGCTCTTCGAGGAGCTGGTCGAGCTGCTGCAGTCCGGGGCCACGCTGACGCCCGACGCGGTCGAGCGCAGCATCGCGATGCTGCGGGCCGAGACCGCCGAGCGCCCGGCCGAGGTGCTGACCCTCGACATCCTCAGCTCCCGCGGCCGCACCATCCGGCCCAAGACGCTGAACCAGAAGCGCTACGTCGACGCGATCGACAAGCACACGGTCGTGTTCGGCATCGGCCCGGCGGGCACCGGCAAGACCTACCTGGCCATGGCCAAGGCCGTGAAGGCCCTGCAGGCCAAGGAGGTCAACCGGATCATCCTGACCCGGCCGGCCGTCGAGGCGGGCGAGCGGCTGGGCTTCCTGCCCGGCACGCTCTACGAGAAGATCGACCCCTACCTGCGGCCGCTCTACGACGCGCTGCACGACATGCTCGACCCCGACTCGATCCCGCGCCTGATGCAGGCCGGCACGATCGAGGTCGCGCCCCTGGCGTACATGCGCGGCCGCACGCTCAACGACGCGTTCATCATCTTGGACGAGGCCCAGAACACCAGCCCCGAGCAGATGAAGATGTTCCTGACGCGGCTGGGCTTCGGGGCCAAGATCGTCGTGACCGGCGACGTGACGCAGATCGACCTGCCGGGCGGGCAGGAGAGCGGCCTGAAGGTCGTGCAGGACATCCTCGAAGGCATCGAGGACATCCACTTCTGCCGCCTGACCAGTGCCGACGTGGTACGCCACCGGCTGGTCGGGGACATCATCGACGCGTACGGGCGTTACGACGCCACCAAGCAGCGCGAGCCGCAGTCCATCAAGGGCGGCAAGCGCACACGGGGGAGATAGATCCAGGCATGAGCATCGACGTTGCCAACGAGTCGGGCGTCGACGTCGCCGAGACGGACCTGGTCGAGCTGGCCAGGTTCGTCCTCGACCGGATGGGCATCCATCCGCTGGCGGAGCTGTCCCTGCTGATCGTGGACGAGGCCGCGATGGCCGAGCTGCACCAGCAGTGGATGGGCGAGCCGGGACCGACGGACGTGCTCGCGTTCCCGATGGACGAGCTGCGCCCGGGACCGGGCTCGGCCGGCCAGGACGCCGACGCCCAGCCCGAGCCCGGGCTGCTCGGCGACGTCGTGCTCTGCCCGCAGGTGGCCGAGGCGCAGGCCCGGACGGCCGGGCACAGCACCGAGGCCGAGCTGGAGCTCCTGTGCACGCACGGCATCCTGCACCTGCTGGGCTACGACCACGCCGAGCCCGAGGAGCACGCCGAGATGTTCGGCCTGCAGGGCAAGCTCCTGGGCGAGTGGCGGGAGTCCCGGCAGGACGCGTGAGACCTGAACGCCGCGCCGGCGAGCGAGCGGAGCCGGGGGCCGGACAGGCGCCCCCGGCCCGGCGCGTGAGAAGAGCGCGGTCATGAGCACGGCCCAGGGATGGTTCTTCGCCGCGGCCGTGCTGGCGGTGATCGGCGGGCTGTTCGCCGGCGCCGAGTCCGCGCTGTCGCGCGTCTCCCGCGTGCGCGCCGAGGAGTTCGTCAAACAGGGCCGCCGGGGCGCCCCCCGGCTCCAGGCGATCGTCGGCGACGCCCCGCGCTACCTGAACCTCCTGCTCCTGCTCCGCGTGAGCTGCGAGCTGTCCGCGACCGTGATCGTCACCCTGGCGTTCATCGACGTGCTCGGCGACGACTGGCGCGCCTACACGGTGTCGGCGGTCGTGATGATCCTGGTCAGCTACGTGATCGTCGGCGTGATGCCGCGCACCCTGGGCCGCCAGCACGCCGAGCCGATCGCGCTGGCCGCCGCGCCCGTGGTGTACGGCCTGACGCGGATCTTCGGGCCGCTGCCCAAGCTGCTGATCCTGCTGGGCAACGCCCTCACCCCCGGCAAGGGCTTCCGCGAGGGGCCGTTCACCACCGAGGCCGAGCTGCGCGACCTGGTGGACCTGGCCGAGCAGCGCCGGGTGATCGAGCCGGACGAGCGCGAGATGATCCACTCGGTGTTCGAGCTGGGCGACACGCTCGTGCGCGAGGTCATGGTGCCCCGCACGGACATGGTCTTCATCGAGCGCGGCAAGACGCTGCGGCAGGCGCTGTCGCTGGCGCTGCGCAGCGGCTTCTCCCGCATCCCCGTCGTGGGCGAGAACGAGGACGACGTGGTGGGCATCGCCTACCTCAAGGACGTCGTGCGCCGCACCCACGAGCACCCCGGCAGCGGCGAGACCGAGAAGGTCGAGTCGGTCATGCGCGAGGCGACCTACGTCCCCGACAGCAAGCCGATCGACGAGCTGATGCGCGAGATGCAGGCGCGGCAGATCCACATGGCCGTGGTCATCGACGAGTACGGCGGCACCGCCGGGCTCGTCACCATCGAGGACGTCCTGGAGGAGATCGTCGGGGAGATCACCGACGAGTACGACCAGGAGGCCCCGCGCGTGGAGCACCTGCCCGGCGGGTCCGTCCGGGTCACGGCCCGGCTGCCGGTGGACGAGCTGTGCGAGCTGTTCCCCAAGGCGGAGATCGAGGTGGACGACGTCGAGACCGTGGGCGGCCTGCTCGCGCACGCCCTCGGCCGGGTCCCGATCGCCGGCTCCACGGCCGCCGTCTCCGGCCTGCGCCTGACCGCCGAGAGCCTGGCCGGCCGCCGCAACCGCATCAGCACCGTCCTGGTCCGCTGGGAGGAACCCGAGACCGGCGAGCCCGACTAGCCGTTCCCCCGCGCCCCGCCGTACCAGCCCTTGGGCCGGTCGGGAGGGGCGCGTTCCCCTTCCGTCACAAGTGCGGCGCGAGTCCGTGCCGTGTCATCGGCCAAGTCCGTGGCAAGAGGCCCACAAGTCCGGCGCGCCAGGCTGCTCGGCGATGGGCGGCGTGCGGGCCGCCCGACGGTCGATGTGGCCCGATGACGGGCGGAGACGGTAGGACGACGATGTTTCGGACAGCACGGCGCACCTGGTCGGTCGTGGCGGCGACCGCCGCCCTGGCGGGGCTGACGGCCCTCCCGGCGGCGCCGGCGGCGGCCGAGCCCGAGAAGCCGGAGGTCCCGATCGGGACCCGCCTCGCGGCGCGGACGAACCCCTCGGTGCAGCTCACCAGCCTCACGTTCACCGGCGAGGTGGTCGTGCCCGTGGCGGAGCTGAAGAGCGGGCCCCTGAAGGACCTCCAGGCGGAGATGGTCCGCATGGCGCTCAACGGCAAGATCGCCCAGGACGAGAAGAGCCTGGTCAAGTACATGCTCCAGCGCATGGCCTCGAACGTGGGCAGGTTCCTGCGCCCCGGCGGCCAGGAGCGCACGGTCCAGGCCGAGGTGGGCGGCCTGTGCACGGGCTGGTGGGTCACCCCCGACGGGTACATGGTCACCGGCGCGCACTGCGTGCAGCTCGGCGAGGAGGAGCTGTCGCGGGCGTTCGCCAAGCAGGCGCTGGACAAGTTCAACAAGGAGGACACCAGGGAGTTCGTCAAGGGCTTCAAGAACATGGCGCTCGACGAGGAGATGCTCAAGCTCGGGGCGCAGATGTTCGCGGAGTTCAACGCCTCCCACATGAAGATCCGGGGGCTGAAGAAGGACCTGTCGGTCCTGCAGAGCCTGCCTGGCGGCGGCGTGGACAAGACCGCCAAGGCCGTCCCGGCCGAGATCGTGTCGGTGGGGGAGAACTACCCGGGCAAGGACTTCGCGCTGCTCAAGGTCAACGGGCAGCAGAACCTGCCGACGGTGCCGCTGGGCGACGACCCGGACGTGCAGGTCGGTGACGTGCTGTACATCAGCGGCTTCCCGGGCCTGATCACCAACACGGCGTTCTTCAGCCTGGAGTCCAAGCTGGACCCGGCGCTGACCGAGGGTCCGTACAACGCCAAGCGCACCACCCAGACCGGCGTGCCGTACATCCAGGCGCAGGCGCCGTCCTACCGGGGCAACTCGGGCGGGCCGGTGTTCAGCCGGCAGGGCAAGGTCGTCGGCATGCTGATCGCCGGGTCGGTGGACCAGAGCACCGGCGAGTCGGCCGAGAACCACAGCTTCGTGCTTCCGGTGAGCATCGTGAAGGAGAAGCTCAACGAGAAGAACGTCAAGCCGGCCGAGTCGGTGACGACGAAGACCTACGACGCGGCCCTCGACGCGTTCTTCCAGCGGCACTACAAGATCGCGTTGCCGCTGTTCCGCGAGGTGCAGGCGCTGTACCCGAACCACCCCTACGTCGCGCGCTACATCAGCGACTCCCAGCAGGCGATCACCGCGGGCAAGGACGAGACGCCGCTGCCGATGGGCGTGTGGATCGGCGTCGCCGCCGGGGCGGTCGTGCTCGTGGTCGCCGGCGTCCTGGTGTTCGTCCTGCTGCGCCGCCGCAGGGCCCGCCGCGCCGCGGCCGGTCCCGCCTATCCCGCGCAGCCCGGCGTGCCCGGGGCTCCCGCCGCTCCCGCCGCCCCGGCAGGTCCGGGCGCTCCGGGCGGGGTCCCGGCGGGGCCCGCGTACCCGGCCTACGCCGAGGCGGCCGTCCCCGCGGCCGACCCGTCCGCCGGGCCGTACCCCGGCCACCAGACCGACCCCTACGGCCGCCCCGCGGAGCCGTACGGCCACCAGGCCGGCGGGCACGGCGGGCACGGCGGGCACGGCGCGCGGCCGGGGCTCGCCGGGCAGGTCCCGCCGCAGCGCCCCGGCGCCCCCGAACCCCATCCGCGGATCCCGGCCCCCGGGTTCGTGGACCGCGACGGGGACGGGCGGGACGACCGGGTCCAGCAGCTCGAAGACCTGGAGCAGGAGCTCGCCCAGCTCCGCCGGCAGCTCGACCGGCGCCCGCCGGCCGAGTGACCTGACGGCCGCCCGCCCGCCAGGTCAGGCCGCGAAGGCCCGGTCAGGCAGGGCGAAGGCCGGGTCACGGCCGCGCGACGGCCGGATGACGGCCGCACGGGCCAGGTCCAGGCCGTCGCCGTAGGGCCGGCACCGGCTTCCGGCCGGCGGAGTCGACACCGCCGCCGGGAGAAAGGGGGGGCCGGACCGGGATCCTGACACCCGGACCGGACCACACGGGGCGCTCTCACCCGCCGCACACGGGTGAGGGCGCCCCGTTCTTTGTTCCGTCTTTCCCGGCGCGTGTCGAAGAGGATGGGCAGGGTAGGCAATTCCCAGGGTGTTCTTCCGGCGCGGCGGACTTCGGCTGGGGTGGGGGCCTGCGATGGGTGAGACGATCGCGCGACGCCTGGGCGCTGCTGCCTGCGCCGTCCTCGCACTGTGCGGCGTGGCGGCGTGCGGCTCCGAGCGGGCCTTCGGGTCCGGTGGCGGGGAGGAGCGCGCCGACGTGCGCGCGCTCCTGCGCGACCTGAAGGGGCTGCCCGACGGGATGCGCAAGGCGGGGGACCGGCCGTGGAAGCCGCCGGTGAAGAGCAAGGACCGCGACTGCAAGCTGATCTTCGACGCCCTCTCCGGCCGCCCGCCCAAGTCCGGGCTCCGGCAGCGCGCCGAGGTCAGCCTGACCGGCGACCTGCTCGGCGAGGATGGCGGGATCGCGCTGGCCGCCTACTCCGGCGACGCCGCCCACCGCCACCACAGCGCCCTCGGCGACGCGCTGTCGGGCTGCGAGGAGATGGGCTCGTCGGACCCGGTCGCGGCCACCGAGTTCACCGCCGCGCCGTCGGAGGTCCGGGACCTGGGGGAGGACACCCACACCCGCACGTTCCAGGGCACGCTGAACGGCTTCCCGTACCAGATCGAGGTCGTGTTCTCCCGGGTGGACGACACCCTCGTCTCCGTCGTGCACACCTCCCTGGGCGAGGCGGACGGCTCGCGCACGGCGGAGCTGGCGCGGTTCGCGCTCGCCCGGGTGAGGTCCGGGCCGCCGGGCGACGTACGCTAACGCCGTGAACCCCGAAGACGAGAAGATCATCACGCTCGCGCGCTCGTCCCGCGCCCGCTCCGGCGCCGCCCAGGGCGCGGCCGTACGCGACGAGACCGGCCGCACCTACGCCGCCACGGAGGTGAACCTGCCGTCCCTGCGCCTGTCCGCGCTCCAGGTCGCGGTGGCCATGGCCGTCTCCAGCGGCGCGAGGTCCCTGGAGGCCGCGGCGCTCGTGGCCGGGGACGCGCCCGCCGAGGCGGACGAGGCGGCCGTGCGCGACCTGAACCCGGGCGCCCCGATCCTCGTCGCGGGCCCGGACGGAGTCCTCCGCGAGACCCGCTGACCACCCGCCCCGAACGCGCCGGGAACCGGCCGGTGACGCCGCCCGGGACCCGGCGTGGGACCGGCCTGGAACCCGGCTTGGAACAGGTCGGGGCACACTCCAAGGACGCCTCCAGGCCCGTTCCAAGTCACATCCAAGCCATCTCCAAGACCCTGATGTGAACCTTCTCCCGATCTGAAAACGCCCGGGGGATGGGCGACGCGCGTCGGGCAGGCGGGGATGGATTTGCGATTTCGGGTACTCGGACCGTTCACGGCCGAAAGCGGGGGGCGTCACATCGATCTGGGCGGGCCGCGGCAGCGGTCCGTTCTCGCGCGGCTCGTGGCCGCGCGCGGGCAGGTGGTCTCGGTGGACCGCCTCATCGACGACCTCTACGCCGAGGAGGTGCCGCCGCGGGCGCTGGCGGCCCTCCAGGCGTACGTCTCCAACCTCCGGCGGGCGATCGAGCCGGACCGGGCCCCGCGCACGCCGGCCCGCGTCCTGGTCACCGCCCCGCCCGGCTACGCCGTACGGCTGGACGCCGACGCGGTGGACGTGTGGGTGTTCGAGTCGCTGATCCGGCGCGGCGGCGCGCTGCTCGACGAGGGCGACGCCCGTACGGCGGCCGCGGTGCTCGCCGAGGCGCTGGCGCTGTGGGGCGGCCCGGCGTACCAGGAGTTCGCGGACCTGGCGTGGGCGGCCGGCGAGGCCGTGCGGGTCGAGGAACTGCGCATGGTGGCGGTGGAACGGTCCGCCGCCGCGGGGCTGCGGCTGGGGCTGGCGGTGCAGGTGGTGCCCGAGCTGGAGCGGCTGGTCGCCGAGCAGCCGCTGCGCGAGGAGGCCTGGCGGCTGCTGGCGCTGGCGCTGTACCGCTGCGGGCGGCAGGGCGACGCGCTCGGGGCGCTGCGGCGGGCCCGCACGGCGCTGGTGGACGAGCTGGGCGTGGACCCGGGCCCGGCGTTGCAGCGCCTGGAGACCGACATCCTGGCCCAGGCCGCGCACCTGGACGAGCCGCGCCAGGCCCCGCCCGCCACGATCGCGGCCGATCCCGCTCAGCCCGGGCCAGAGCCGGCCGCGGGGCCCGCGGGCCCGGTCCTGGAGCCCATCGCCGAGCCGGCCGCCGAGCCGTTCGTGGGGCGCGAGGGCGAGCTGGCGCGCCTTTCGGCCATCGCCGACCAGGCGGCGGCGGGCCGGTTCACGATCGCGCTCGTGCAGGGCGAGCCCGGCGCCGGCAAGACCGCGCTGGCCCGCACCCTGGGCGCCGGACTGGCCGGGCGCGGGTGGACCGTCGCCTGGGGCCGGTGCCCCGAGGCGGCGGGCGCCCCGGCGGCCTGGCCCTGGGCCGAGCTGCTGAGCGACCTGACCGGCCGGTTCGCCCCGGAGGACCGCGCGGCGCTGAACCCGCTGCTCGACGAGGCGGGCGAGGCGCAGGGCGGGGACGTCGCCGCCGCGCGGTTCCGGCTGCACCGCGCGGTCGGGCGCTACCTCGCCGCCGTGGCCGGGCGCGCCCCGCTGCTGCTGGTCCTGGACGACCTGCACCGCGCCGACGAGGAGACCCTGGCCCTGCTCGGGGACCTGCCGGCCGACCTGGCCCCGGCGCGGGTGCTCGTGGTCGGGACGTACCGGCCCTCGGAGGAGCAGGAGACGCTGCGGGCCGGCCTGGCCGCGCTGGCCCGGCACGACCCGCACCGCCTGGACCTGCCCGGGCTGGCCGCCGACGGGGTGGCCGCGCTGGTCCGCGCCGTCTGCACCCGCGAGGTCACCGACGAGACCGTCCGCGTGATCGTCGCTCGCACCGGCGGCAACCCGTTCTTCGTGCGGGAGACCGCGCGGCTGCTCGACTCCGAGGGCGTGCTCGTCGCCACCTCCGAGGTGCCGTGCGGCGTGCGCGACGTGATCCGCCGCCGCGTGGCCCGCCTGCCCGCCTCCGCCCAGACCGTGCTGCGCCACGCGGCCGTGGTCGGCTGGGAGTCGGACGTGGACGTGCTGATCGAGTCCGGCGCGGGCGACGAGGACACGGTGATCGACGCCATCGAGTCGGGGCTGGTCACCGGTCTGATGCTGGAGCCGGAGGCGGGCCGGGTGCGGTTCACCCACGGCCTGATCCGCGACACGCTCTACGAGGACATCTCCCGCCTGCGCCGGTCCCGGCTGCACGCGAGGGTGGCCGAGGCGATCGAGCGCAAGACGCCGCACGAGACCGCCTCCCTGGCGTACCACTTCGCCCAGGCGGCGACGCCGGAGACCGCCGCGCGGGCGGTGCCGTACGCCCGGATGGCGGCCGAGCGGGCCGAGCGCGGGTTCGCCCACCGCAAGGCCGTCACGCTGTGGGAGCAGGCCCTGGACTGCTTCGACCGGGCGCGGCTGAGCGACCCGCGCGAGCGGCTGGAACTGGTCATGCGGCTCGTGCGCGCGTTCGCCCTGACCGGCGACCTCGCGCAGGCGCGCGCCCACCGCGACCACGCGATCCTGCTGGCCCGGCCGCTGGCCGACCCCTGCCTGACCGCGCGCGTCATCGCCTCCTTCGACGTGCCCACGCTGTGGATCAGCCGGTCGCACGGGGCGGGGGCGCAGGAGCTGATCGAGATCATCGAGCAGACCCTGCGCGAGCTGCCCGCCGAGGAGACCGAGCTGCGCTGCCGGCTGCTCACCACGCTCGCGTTCGAGCTGGAGGGCGATCCGGCCGAGCGGGGGTACGAGGCGTCGATCGAGGCCGTGGCGCTCGCGTGGGACCACGGCGACCCCGAGCTGCTGGCGATGGCGCTCAACGGCCGTTACGTCCAGGCGTTCCGGTACGGCGGGCTGGACGAGCGGCTGGAGATCGGCCGCATGCTGCTCAAGCTGGCCGCCCGCCACGGGCTCGTCACCGTCGAGATGCTCGCCCACCTGATCCTCATGCAGGTCCACTGCGGCCGGGTCGAGTACGACAGGGCGGACGGGCACGCCTCGGCGGCGCGGGAACTGGCCGAGCGGTACGACCTGCCGCTGCCGCTGGCGCTGATCGGCTACTACGACGGCCTGCGGATCGGCGTGACCGGTGACTTCGCCCGCGCCGAGGCCGTGTACGGCGACGCGTGCGCGCGGATGGGGCAGGTCGGCGCGTGGGGCGGGGAGGTGGCCATGCTGGGCGTGGCCGTGTTCTGCCACCGCCTGGCGCAGGACAGGCTCCACGAGCTGGCCGACTCGCTGGAGAGGCTCCACAGCGACCCGAGGTGGCGGGAGTTCGTCGCCGAGCCGTACGCGCTGGCGCTGGCCAGGTCGGGCCGTCTCGCCGAGGCGCGGCAGGTCGCGGCGGCGCGCAGGCCGCTGCGGAGGGGCTACTTCTGGCACCTGATGGCGGCGGTCCGCGGGCTGCTCGGCGTGGAGCTCGGGGACCGGGCCCGGGTGGAGGAGGCGTACCAGACGCTGCTGCCGTTCAAGGGGGTGCCGGTGGGGGCCATGACCGGGGCCGTGCAGTACCTCCCGACCGACCAGGTGCTCGGCGACCTCGCGCTCTACCGGGGCGAGCCGGAGACGGCCCGCGAGCACCACCGGGACGCGCTGGCCGTGGCCGAGCGGGCGGGCTCGGCCCTGTGGCGGGACGCCGCGCTGGCGGCGCTCGGCGAGGGCGGTCAGCCGAACACGCGGCGTTCGAGCGCGGCGTGACGGCCGCGGAAGAGCGCGAGCAGCACCCGGAACGGCAGGCCGCCCCGGCGGAGAAGGTGATCCATCTCCGCCGGGGCGGTGTGCCGGGCGATCCACGGCAGCAGGAAGCGGATGTGCCCGAGGCCCGCCTTCTCCTGGAACCGTCTTTCGCACCATTCGAACGACTCGCGCGGCACGAACCTCCGTACGACAGGGAAGACCTGCCGCTCCTCGTCGGCGATGTGCTCCTCCAGCAGGTCCCGCAGGTCCGCCAGCGCGTCGGCCAGCTCGCGCAGCGCCTCCCGCCCGCCGGGGCCGAGGCCGGCGAGCGCCCGCTCCGCGCGGGCCAGCACCGGCGCGAGCGCCCGGTGGTCGTCGGTGAGCGGGGCCAGGTCGATCGCCTGTCCCGCCGCGGCCTCGATCACCGGCCACAGCACCTCGTCCTCGTTCTCGTGGTGGTGGTGGATCTCGGTGAGGTACGGCCGCGCGTACGCCCGCACCGCCGCGATCCGCTCCGGCGGCGGGGGAGCGCCCTCGGCCATCGCGGCCAGGGCGCCGGCCAGCCGCCGCGCGTCGGCGATCATCGCCCGGTGGATCACGACGAAGCCGGTCAGGTCGGGCTCGGGATCTCCGGAGCGGCGCCGGGCGACGGGGGGAGTCTGGATGTCAGCCATGCCGATCAGCGTAGGAACGGCACTTGCCGTGCTCTTGGGACGGTCTAGTGACCAGTCCACCGGGGCGCGTAGGCGACAATTGGTGTTGTGAATTCGCTGACAGACGGCCATCGCGCCGGGTTCGCCTGCTTCGTCGGCCGTCCCAACGTCGGCAAGTCAACCCTGATGAACGCCCTCGTCGGGTCGAAGGTGGCCATCACCTCGTCCAAGCCGCAGACCACCCGCCGCGTGATCCGCGGCGTCGTGCACCGCCCCGACGCGCAGCTCGTCATCGTGGACACCCCCGGCCTGCACCGCCCCCGCACGCTGCTCGGCGAGCGCCTGGACAGCCTCGTGCTCTCCACCCTCACCGAGGTGGACGTGATCGGCTTCTGCGTGCCGGCCGGCGACCCGATCGGCCGCGGCGACCGCTTCATCGCCGAGAAGCTCGCCGGCCTGCGCAAGACCCCCGTGGTGGCCGTCGTCACCAAGACCGACCTGGCCCCGCGCGACCGCGTCGCCGAGCAGTTGCTGGAGGTCTCGCGGCTCGGGGAGTGGGCCGACATCGTGCCCGTCTCCGCCGCCGACGGGGAGAACCTCGACACCCTCACCGACGTCCTGGTCGAGCGCCTGCCCGAGGGGCCCGCCCTGTACGCCGGGGGAGAGCTCACCGACGAGCCCGAGCAGGTCATGGTGGCGGAGCTGATCCGCGAGGCCGTCCTGGAGGGCGTCCGCGAGGAGCTGCCGCACTCGATCGCGGTGGTCGTCGAGGAGATGAACCCGCGCGAGGGCAAGGACATCCTCGACATCTACGCGATCATGTACGTCGAGCGTCCCAGCCAGAAGGCCATCGTCATCGGCAACAAGGGCGCCCGCCTCAAGGAGGTCGGCACCAACGCCCGCAAGCAGATCGAGGCGCTCCTGGGCACCCGCGTCTTCCTCGACCTCCGCATCAAGGTGGCCAAGGACTGGCAGCGAGACCCCAAGCAACTCCGCCGCCTGGGCTTCTACGACTGATCCCGTCCTCCCCTGGCGGAGAGCTCCTCCCTTTTCCCGGGATTCGTTCCCCGGATTCGCCGCGGCGCGGCGTCCGGGGCCGGGATCAGGGCCAGGGTTCGGTGTCGCGCCGGGCGGAGCCTTCGCCTGGCCAGGTGCCGTGGGCGCCATGGGCGCCCGGGCCGTGGGCGCCGTGGGGGCCGCTCTGGTGCGGGCCAGGCTGGTACGGCGCGCCCGGCTGGTACGGCGGGCCCGGGGGAGGGTAGGCGCCCGGGCCGTACGGGGCCGCGGGCTGGGGGCGCTGGGTGATCCAGCCCACGGCGCCGAGGACGGCGACGGCGACGGCCGCGGCCCCCGCGACGTAGGCGCCGTAGTCGAGGGAGATCTCGAACAGGTCCCCCACCAGGGGCAGGTCGCCGAGCTGGCCGAGCTGCCCGAGCCGGCTCTCGGCGTTCATCACGTCGCGCGCCCCGAACCAGACGACGAACAGCGCGAACACGCCGGGCACCGCCGCGAACGCCAGCACCCGGGGCACCCCGGCCGCCGCGATCAGCCCGATCGCGATCGAGACGAGGCCGACGGCCAGCACCGTCTTGCCGTCCCAGGTGTCGATGCCCACCTGTCTGCGGTTGAAGATCACGTACCAGGGGAGCAGCGGTGAGACCGCGAGAACCAGACCCGCCACGGTGAAGGCGACGGCGAGCCCGCGCCCGCCGCGCCCGGTCACTGGGTACGTCACACGACCACGTTAGGCCCTCGCCCCCGCCCGGCGACAGCGTGTCGCGGCAGGCGGCGGCCGCCGTACCGGTACGTCAGGCCCGGCCGGGGCGGCGCCGCCGGATCAGGCCCGGGCGCGGCGCGCGGCGGCCGAGAGCGCGAGGGCGGTCACGGCGACGGCGGCGGCGAGGGCGAGGAACGCCCACACGGTGAGCCGCGGCCCCAGCTCCTCGGCCAGCTCGCCGACCTCGGGCGCGCCCTCCGTCGCCCGGTCGATCCGCTCCTGGAAGCTCGCCAGGGTCAGCATGACGTACACGATCGCCCCGGCGGCCACGAGCCCCGGCGCCGCGGCGAGCGCCGCCAGCCGGGGGCTCCCGGCCACGGCGACCGCCCCCAGCGCCGCGGCGACCAGCCCGCACGCCAGGACGACCCGCCCTTCGGCGTGCTCGTAGGCGGCGATCGGCGTGCCCAGCAGCCGCACCCAGGGCAGTCCCGCGCTCGCCGCCAGCAGCAGGCCGGCGAGCGTGACGGCGGCCGGTACGCCTCTCCCGGTCCGCCCCGGAGAGCCGAGCATGATTTCAGCGTATGTCGGTATTCAGCACCCGAACAGGCCCGTCCGCGCGCCCCGCCTCCGGCCGTACGGCTCGCGCCGGCCGCCCCGCGTGGAACACCCACCCGCGCAGGAGCAGGAACCGCACCAGCGTGGCCAGCGCGTTCGCGGCGACCACCACGGCGAGCTCCACCGCCCGCCCGGGCCCCGGCGCGACCGCGTGCAGCAGGGCCAGGCTCCCGCTGCTCACCCCCAGCCCGATCAGGAACGCCACCCCGCCTTCGAGCTGGTGCCGTACGGCGCCGGCCGCCCCGCGCACCCCGAACGTGAACCGCCGGTTCGCGGCGGTGTTGCCGACCGCGGTGACCAGCAGCGCCAGCGCGTTCGCCGCGACCGCGGGCAGGACCAGACCCAGCAGCAGGAACAGCCCGAGGTGCGCGACCGTGCTGAGCGCCCCGACGAGCGCGAACCTCGGCACCGCGGGGTCGCGCAGCAGCGTGCGGCCGACCCGGGCGACGCCGCGCAGATCCGCCAGGGCGGTGCGCAGGATGTCCACCCGGCTGTCGGGGTCGTCCACCCAGTCCACCGGCACCTCGTGGATGCGCAGCCCGTGGTGTTCGGCGAGCAGCAGCAGCTCGGTGTCGAAGAACCACTCCTCGTCCCGCACCGCGGGCAGCAGCGCCTGCGCCACCTCGGCGCGCACGGCCTTGAACCCGCACTGCGCGTCGGAGAAGCCCGCCCCGAGGGCGAGCCGCAGCAGCAGGTTGTAGGCGCGCGAGATCAGCTCCCGCTTCGGCCCGCGCACCACCGACGCGCCCCGCGACAGCCGCGTCCCGATCGCGACGTCGCTGTGGCCCGACAGCAGCGGCGCGACCAGCGGCAGGAACGCCTCCAGCCCCGTGGACAGGTCCACGTCCATGTAGGCGACCACGTCCGCGTCGCTGTCGCGCCACACGTGACGCAGCGCCCGGCCCCGCCCCTTCCGCTCCAGCCGTACGGCCCGCACGTGCGGCAGCCGCTCCGCCAGGCCGCGCGCCAGCTCCCACGTGCCGTCGGTGCTGGCGTTGTCGGCGATGGTCACGCGGAAGGAGTACGGGAACGTGCCGCTCAGGTAGTCGTGCAGCCGCGTGACGCTGGAGACGAGGACGCGCGCCTCGTTGTATACCGGCACGACCACCTCGACGAGGCGGCCGCGTGAGGGTGCGTGTTGACTCATGCTCCCAAGCTCGGCGCCCCGTCTGGGACCCCTCTGAAGCACGCGTTAATCCTGGATGAGAAGCCACGCGAGCCGCCGGGCGCCGCCGCGGGGGATGGGGAGCGGTCACTCGCCGGGCGGGGCCCCGGGGAGGGTGAGGCGGGCGGTCGTGCCGCCCCCGGGAGCGGGTTCGAGGGTCACCTCGCCGCCGGACTCCCGTACGGCCCGCGCCACGATCGCCAGGCCGAGGCCGGAGCCGGGCAGGCCGCGGGCGGCGGGGGAGCGCCAGAAGCGGTCGAAGACGTACGGCAGGTCCTCATCGGCGATGCCGCCGCCCCGGTCGCGCACCGTCAGCTCGCCGCCGCGCAGCCGTACGGCGACGGTCCCGCCCGGCGGGCTGAACTTGATCGCGTTGTCGAGCAGGTTGACCACGGCCCGCTCCAGCGCCGCCGCGTCGCCGCGCACCCGGTACGGCTCGAGCTCCACGTCGAGGCGGACGTCCTGGCGGCGCGGGCGCACCCGCCGTACGGCCCGCTCGGCGACCTCGTCCAGGCGGATCACCTCGTACGGCACGGCCGGGTCGGGCCCGCGCGCGGGGCGGGACAGCTCCAGCAGGTCCACGACCAGGCTGGACAGCTCCCTGAGCTGGGCGCGCACGTCGTCGAGCAGCCGGCGGCGGTCGCGGTCGGGCAGCGGGCGCCCGGTCTCGTCGCTGCGGAGGAGGAGGTCCACGTTGGCGCGCAGGCTGGTCAGCGGCGTGCGCAGCTCGTGCCCGGCGTCGGCGATCAGGCGCTGCTGGCGCTCCCGGGAGGCGGCGAGCGCCGCGGTCATGGTGTTGAAGGCGCGTCCCAGGCGGGCGATCTCGTCGTCGCCCTCGGCGGGGATGCGCGTGTCCAGGTCCTCGGTGCGGGCGATGTGCTCCACCGCGCCGGTGAGCCGGTCCACGGGGGCGAGCGCGGCCCGCGCGATCAGCAGGCCCGCCGTCGCCGCGCCGAGCACGCCGACCGCCGCGACCCCGGCGAGCAGCAGCGCCAGCCCCCGCAGCGAGTCCTCCAGCTCGGTCCGGGACCGGGCGGTGAGCAGCGCGACCCCGGGCCCGGCCGGCCGCGTGAAGACCCGCATCTCCGTGCCGTCGGCGGCGACCCCGTCGCGCAGCGTCTCCCGGCTCCGCCCCGCCGCCACCGCCAGGTCGGCCGGCGTCACCCTCACGGCGCGCTCTCCCGGCGCCGTGCAGGTACGGCCGTCGGCCCACACCACCTGCTGGACGAACAGGAACGGCCGCAGCCGCGCGTCCGGCGGCGGCTCCTCGCACAGGTGCGGGGGCGGCGGCCCGGCCCGGCGGCCGGTGAGGGACTCGTCGAGCTGGTGGTTGAGCTGGCCGCGCACGAGGAACCAGCAGGCCGCCGCCGACACGGCGATCGCCGCCGCCACCGCCAGCGCGGTCAGCAGCGTCAGCCGCGCCCGCAGCGGCGCCCGCCTCACGGCCGCCCCGCGCCCCGCAGGACGTACCCGACGCCCCGGACCGTGTGGATCAGCCGGGGCTCGCCCCCGGCCTCGGTCTTGCGCCGCAGGTACATCACGTACACGTCGAGCGAGTTGGACGACGGCTCGAAGTCGAAGCCCCACACCTCCTGGAGGATCCGCTCGCGCGTCAGCACCTGGCGGGGGTGGGCGAGGAACAGCTCCAGCAGCAGGTACTCCGTCCGGGTCAGCTCCAGCGGCCGCCCGCCCCGGGTCACCTCGCGCGTCGCCGGGTCCATGCACAGGTCCTCGAACCGCAGCGCGCCCTCGGCCGCCCGCGCCGACAGCGCGCTCCGCCGCAGCAGCGCGCGCACCCGCGCCAGCAGCTCGTCCAGCTCGAACGGCTTGACCAGGTAGTCGTCCGCGCCCGCGTCGAGCCCGGTCACCCGGTCGCCCACCGTGTCGCGCGCGGTCAGCATCAGGATCGGCACCGTCTCCCCCCGCGCCCGCAGCCGCCGGCAGGCCGTGACCCCGTCCAGGCGCGGCATCATCACGTCGAGCACCACGAGGTCGAAGCCCTCACGCTCCAGCTCGCCGAGCGCGGCGAGCCCGTCCGGCGCCCCGGTCACCCGGTACCCCTCGAACTGCAGGCTGCTCTCCAGCGCCTGCCGTACGGCGGGCTCGTCGTCCACGACCAGGATCGACGCGCCGCCGGATTCCCTGAGGCGTCCCCCGCTCACGAGGTCGTCCTATCCGCGCGGGAGGGGGCGCAATCGTAGAGCCCGGCCACGTCCTTCACCGCCGAGCAGCGCGTGGAGACCCAGGTCAGGCGGGTGTCCCGGTCGCCCCCGGCCCCGCGGAACCCGCTCAGCTCCACGAACCGCAGCCGCCCGTCCGCCACCAGCCGCGCCAGCTCGTCCACGGTGATCGCCTGGTCGGTCCCGTTGAACCCGCCCAGCGCCACCACGTCCTCCCCGGTCGCGATGATGTACGGCGCCGCGCCCGTCGCCGACGCGGTCGCGAGCAGGATCTCGGCGCCGCCGCGGTTCTTCCGCGCGTGCTCGATCACGGCCTTCTGCGCGGAGGTGAGCCCGCCCGAGGCCACCCCGAACCCGGCCATCCCCCCGCCGCGTCCCCGCGACCCTCCGGGCCCGCCCGCCCCGCCGCCGGCCGTACGACCGCCGGGAGAGCCGCCGTCCGGGACAGCGCCGTCCGGGACAGCGCCGTCCGGGGTGCCGCCGCCCGGGGGCGTGCCGGGCGGAGCGGCGGGGAAGCCTCCGCCGCCGCCCCGGCCACCCGGGAACCCGCCGGGCGGGCGGCCTGGACCGCCGCGCCCGCCCCCGGGGCCGCCGAAGCCCGAGGGCCCGGCCGTGGGGTTGACCCCGCCCATGCCGCCGCCGTCGCCCGCCGGGACGCTCGCCGCCCAGACGGCCGGCGCCGCGATCACCGCGAGACCCGCGACGACCCCGCCCGCGACCGCCGCGCGGAACGCCCGCGGATGGGCGAGCAGCCGCGCCCCGACGAGCAGCAGCACCGCGAGCGCGCCCGCGGTGAGGATCGCGGGCCGCAGCCAGGGCCGCCAGTCGGGCGTCCGCGCGACGACCTGGCCGGCCCACACGACGGTCCCGGCGACGGCGGCGGGCAGCAGCGCCCAGGCGAGACGCCCGGGCCGCCGGTAGAGCCGCCACATCTCCACCGCTCCAGCGCCCGCGAGGGCGGCGACGGCCGGGGCGAGCTGCGTCGTGTAGTACGGATGGAAGATCCCTTCCGCGAAGCTGAAGACGGCCCAGCACAGGACCAGCCACCCGCCCCACAGCACCCAGCCGCCCCGCCGCGCCCGCGCCCGCACGACGAACGCCGCGGCGAGCGCCGCCGCGCAGAGCGGCAGCAGCCAACTGATCTGCCCGGCGAGCTGGTCGTTGAACAGCCGCGTCAGCCCCGGCTCCCCGCCGAAGCTGGGCCCGGCGTTCCCCGCGCCCGTGCCCGCCCCGTCCCGGTTCCCGAGGATGCGGCCCAGCCCGTTGTACCCGATCACCAGGTCCCAGGCGCTCCCGTCCCGGCTCCCCCCGATGTACGGCTTGCGCCCCGGCAGCAGGTCCACGGCGGCCACCCACGCGAACGAGGTCGCGAGGAGCACGGCCGCCGCGCCCGCCAGATGCCGCAGCCCGCGCGCGAGCCGTACGTCGGCCGCGAAGAGGTAGGCGGCGAACAGCGCGGGCGCGACCACCCAGGCCTGGAGCATCTTCGCGGTGAAGCCGGCCCCGACCAGCGCGGCCCCGGTGGTCAGCCACCACCCCGACCCGGCGGCGACCGCGCGGGTGACGCAGTAGGCGGCGCAGACGAGCAGCAGCACCATGAGCGTGTCGGGGTTGTTGTCCCGATTGATCGCCACCGTGATCGGCGTCAGCGCCATCACCCACGCCGCGATCGACGCGGCCGCCGGCCCGTGCCAGCGCAGCACCGCGCGGTGCAGTACGGCTATCGCCAGCACGCCCAGCACGGCCTGCGGCACGATCACCGCGGCCCCGGAGAACCCGAAGACCCGCGCGGACAGGGCCTGCACCCACAGCGCGGCGGGCGGCTTGTCCACGGTGGACACCCCGAGGGGGTCGAACGAGCCGAAGAAGAAGGCGCTCCAGTCCTGGCTCATGGAGCGGGCCGCCGCCGCGTAGTAGGAGTTGCCGTACCCGATCGAGTCCAGCGCCCAGAGGTAGAGCAGGCCCGCCGCCGCGCATGCGGCCAAGAGGGCCCACCGTGACCACGCCGGCTCACGCGGCCGGACCGGGGTGTCGTCGATCGCTATCATGCACCCAGCATCGGCGCCGCAGGTCAGAGCCCTCTTGAGCGTTGATGAAAGTCTCATGAGAAGTCGCCGGGCCGCAGGGTTCCGAGCGGCGCCGCCCACTTGCGGAGTGATTCGCTCCGGTGTAACTTCACCTTATCGGAGCGAATCGCTCCGATTCGAGGAGGATGAGGGACATGAGCACGCGTGAGCAGGACATCGCGGCGATCGAGCGGCTCGTGCGGGACGCGGCCCGGCTGCAGAGCGACGTGGACGGGTTCACCGGCCTGCTGACCGAGGACGCGGTGATCGTGAACTTCGGCGGCCGGGTCGTGCGGGGCAGGGCCGAGATCGCCGAGGCGATGAGGCAGGCCCTGGCGTCCCCGCTGGCCGATGTGATCACCGAGAACGAGCTGGAGGACATCCGGTTCCCGCGCCCGGACGTGGCCCTGGTCGGCTTCGTCAAGCACGTCTCGGACCGGCGCGACCCGAAGGTGCGGGGCGCGGAGCTGGAACAGCGCGGCCGGTCCACGTTCGTGCTGGTCAAGGAGGACGGCCGGTGGCTCGTCTCCTACGCGCAGACCACCCCGATCCGGGCGTGACGCCGGGGCCGGCCGCCCGCGCCGCGCATTCGCCGGCCGTACCGGAGGCGGGGCTCCGGGCTCGGCGGGCGGGCCGGCGGGCGGCTCCGGCGGGCGGGGTCAGCGGGTGCGCGAGGGGCGGGGCGGCGAGGGGTAGCGCAGGGCGGCGGCCTCGGCGGGGGTGAGGGCGCCGATCTCGCGCATGCCGTCCACGACGTAGCGCCAGCGGGCCTCGGCGGCGGGGCGCCGCGCGCCGTAGGGGCGGTCGAAGTGGTTGGGGCGCTGGACGACGGCGGCCAGGAAGGCGGCCTGGGCGGTCGTCAGGTCCTGGACGTGGCGCTTGTAGTACGCCTGGGAGGCGGCCTCGATGCCGTACGCGCCGCGGCCGAAGTAGATCGAGTTGAGGTAGGTCTCCAGGATCCAGTCCTTGGACTGGGCCTCGGTGACCTTGAGCGCGATGATGATCTCCTTGAGCTTGCGGCCGACGGTCTGCTCCAGGCCGATGCCCGGGTAGTAGTTGCGCACCATCTGCTGGGTGATCGTGGAGCCGCCCTGGACGTCGTCGCGGACGAGCGTGGACCAGGCCGCGCGCGCCAGCCCGGTGACCGAGACGCCGGGGTCGTCGTAGAAACCGCGGTTCTCGGCGGCGATGAACGCCATGCGCACCTTGCGCGGAACCCGCGACAGCGGGACCGGGTGGTGCCGCGCCCCGTGGCCGTCGCCGCCGTAGGAGAGGCTGACGGGCTCGCGAGGGGCGTCGGGAATGGGCGTCGTCGTGTAAAGCAGCCCGAAGATGGCCACCGACGCCACCACCGCGATAACGATGAAGCGCACGACCAGCTTCCCCGCCAGTCGTCCCGCCCTGCCCGCGGCCCCCATCGGTGCCCCCCGTCCATGACCCGGTTCTGATCTTATTTCCATTAGGCCAGGCTTTGCCCTCCCTTCGCGTCAGCCGAAGGACGGAAAGCCGGCGTTGGTGATCGGCCGAAAGTCCTAGTCAGCGGCGGGACCCGTCCACCCGCCGGGCCCGGCCGCCCGCTCCGGGCCGTACGGCTCACGCCCGCGGAGCCGTCGCCGAGGGCGGGCGAAAGCCCCGACGTGGTCGGGGATGCCGTCGAGGTGGGTTATGCTGTTTCCACTCCACCAACTGATCCACTCGATCCGGCGGGTTTGAACGCTGCGAGAGAGTGGTAAGTTTGAGGGGTTGCCCCGAAAGGGGATGCTGGCGAGTCCGAACCGGTCAGGTTGACACGGATCGGGACGAACCGGTAAGATTGGGAGGCGCCCTCTGCGGGCCGGTCCGGGTGGCCGGGTGCGGTGAGTGGGGG
>NZ_QZEY01000011.1 GCF_003594875.1 Bailinhaonella thermotolerans | reverse complement strand
CTCGAAGGGGTGTGGGAGAGTAGGACGCCGCCGGACCATCTTTGAACGGAAGGGCCATCCCGGTATGGGATGGCCCTTCCGGCATTTCCGGAGACTTTTTCCAGCGGGCTGGCGCATTCTCCGCGGAGGAAACAGGACGCGCCCCCGGCCGAATGTCCGGCGAAGTGCTCATTTCAGGCGGCTTTCCCAGGGATACCCGGACCTCCGACGGGTAGTGGGATCATGAAGGCCGGGGCCCGCGCACGCCGCGGCCCGCCGACACCTCTACTGGCCCGATCCCTGAGCGAGGAGTGCCCACATGGATGAGCGCGCGGGAAAGCCGGCGCAGCCGTCCGACCTGGTCGATGTGCCGAGGCTCGTCACCGCCTACTACGCCCTGCGCGTCGATCCCGGTGACCCGGGCCAGCGGGTGTCCTTCGGCACCTCCGGACACCGCGGCTCCGCGTTCAACACGGCGTTCAACGAGGACCACATCGTCGCGATCAGCCAGGCCATCTGCGACTACCGGGCCGCGCAGGGCATCGACGGCCCCCTCTTCCTCGGCTCCGACACCCACGCGCTCTCCGAACCGGCCCGCGTCTCCGCCCTGGAGGTCTTCGCCGCGAACGGCGTCCACGTCCGGATCGACGTCCACGACGGCTACACCCCGACCCCGGCCGTGTCGCACGCCATCCTGACGTACAACCGGGGGAGGAAGACCGGGCCGGCGGACGGCGTCGTCGTCACCCCGTCCCACAACCCGCCGTCCGACGGCGGCTTCAAGTACAACCCGCCCAGCGGCGGCCCGGCCGACACCAAGGTCACCTCCTGGATCCAGGACCGCGCCAACGAGCTCATCGCGGACGGGCTGCGCGGGGTGCGGCGCACGCCGTACACCAAGGCGCTCGCGGCCGACACGACAGGCCGGCACGACTTCCTGACCGAGTACGTCGACGACCTGGGGTCGGTGGTCGACCTGGAGGCGATCGCGAACTCCGGCGTGACCGTCGGGGCCGACCCGCTCGGCGGCGCGAGCGTCGCCTACTGGGAGCGCATCGCCGAACGCCACGGGCTCGACCTGACGGTCGTGCAGACCGAGGTGGACCCGACCTGGCGGTTCATGACGCTCGACTGGGACGGCAAGATCCGGTCGGACTGCTCGTCGCCGTACGCCATGGCCTCGGTGATCAAGAACCGCGACGCGTACAAGATCTCGGTCGGCAACGACGCCGACGCAGACCGGCACGGCGTGGTCACCCCCGACGCCGGCCTCATGAACCCCAACCACTACCTCGCGACCGCGATCTCCTACCTCTACCGCAACCGCCCGGACTGGCCGGGCGGCGCCGGGGTCGGCAAGACCATGGTGAGCAGCGGCATGATCGACCGGGTCGTGGCGGACCTCGGCCGGCGCCTGCACGAGGTGCCGGTCGGCTTCAAGTGGTTCGTGGAGGGCCTGCTGGACGGGACGCTCGGCTTCGGCGGCGAGGAGAGCGCGGGCGCGTCCTTCCTGCGCCGCGACGGCTCCCCCTGGAGCACCGACAAGGACGGCATCATCCTGGCCCTGCTCGCGGCCGAGATCACGGCCGTCTCCGGCCGCACCCCGAGCGAGCTGTACGGCGAGCTGACCGCCCGCTTCGGCGACCCCGCCTACGCCCGCTCCGACGCCCCCGCGACGCGAGACGAGAAGAAGGTCCTCTCCTCGGTCACCGCCGACGACGTCCAGGCGCGCGAGCTGGCCGGCGAGCCCATCACCGGCGTCCTCACCACGGCCCCCGGCAACGACGCCCCCCTCGGCGGCGTCAAGGTCATGACCGAGAACGCCTGGTTCGCCGCCCGCCCCTCCGGCACCGAGGACGTCTACAAGATCTACGCCGAGTCCTTCCACGGCCCCGACCACCTCAGGCGAGTCCAGGAGGAGGCCCGCTCCCTGGTGAACGACGTCCTCAAGAAGGCCTAGCCCAGCGGGGCCCGACGACTCCGGCCCCTGCCGCACGCCGTACGGCAGGGGCCGCGAAGCGGGGTCAGGGGCGGGGGTCCAGGCGGAGTTGGGTGACCGTTTCCTTGGCCGCCACGTCGCGGGAGGGGACGGAGTCGAGGCCGAAGAAGATCTCGTAGAAGGCGTGGCGGAAGCAGCCGGCGAGGAGGAGGCGGGCGGTGGCGTCGGGGTCCGCGTCGGTGGTGATGCGGCCCTGGGACTGCTCGGCGGCTATGTAGCGGGACAGGGCCGACACCTCGTTGCCGGGGCCCAGGTCCAGGGCGCCGAAGGCGTGGCGGAAACGCACCGCGACCGCCGGGGACGCGAACGCCGGGAGCGCGTTTCCCTGGACGTCGGCGTAATAGTCGATGGCGGCCCGGGCGACGGGGATGAGATTGTCGGTGACGTTTCCCTTGCCGGCCCGCTCGATGAGCGTGTCGAGGGTCCTGAGCCAGGCCGGGAGCCGGTCCTGGAGCAGGGCGAGGAATGTGTCCACGGCCTGGTTGAGCCCGGCCGGTTCGTTGTGGGCGTCCCGGATGCCGGTGGCCTCGGGACGTATGAGCAGCGACATTTCGAGCACGCGCCGGCGGGTGTCCTGTAGCCGCTCGTGCAGATCGCGGTACGCGGGGTCGTCGGGGTGATTGATAGCGATCGCCATAGTGGCCCAAGCATGGGAAGGGGCATTGGTTGGATTCAACTCGGCAGACGGATGGCCGGGCGTTCTTTATCGCGCCGTGTTCGTCCTGGTGGCTGAATCGTTGCCGACCCGCACGCTCACCCCCGTCGGCCATCCCGTCCTGGTCCGATGCTCCATTATGACGGTATTAGGGGGAGAAGTGGGGAAAGTTCCGCAATCCCCAGCCGTCGCAAAGAAAACGATCAGCTTTGTCACCCCGCTGAGCCCTCCACCTGGCCCTCCGGTCCCCGCGCCGCCGCGCCCGGGCGGCGCGAGCCGTACCCGGGTCAGGCGGGCAGGCTGGCCTCGGCCAGGGCGCGCGCCCGCTCCTCCGGTGGGAGCCGGTCGAGGAAGAAGACCCCGTCGAGGTGGTCCGCCTCGTGCTGGAGCACCCGCGCCGCCATGCCGAACGCGCGCACGGTCACCGGCCGCCCGGCCATGTCCTGCCCGCGCGCCACGACCGCGAACGAGCGCCGCAGCGGCCAGTAGAAGTCGGGCGCGGACAGGCACGCCTCCTCGGCCTCGACCGTCCTCTCGGACAGCTCCAGCGTCGGGTTCACCAGGTGCCCGGTCCTCCCGTCGTAGGAGTAGACGACCACCCGGGCCGGCACCCCGATCTGCGGCGCCGACACCCCGGCCCGCCCCGGGACGGCCCGCATGGTGGCGAGCAGCGTCTTGACCAGCTTGCGCAGCTCGGCGTCGAAGCTCGTGACCGGCTCCGCGACGCCGCGCAGCACCGGATCCCCGAACAGCCGGATCGGCTTACCCGCCATGAGTCCCTTCCCCGCGTGAGAACACGACTCGGCGACTCTAGTTCCCAGCCGCCCCCGTCCCCAATCCCCCGCGCCATCCTCGCGCCCGTACGGCTTCCGCCCCGCCGCCCGCTCCCGATCGCCCTTGCCGACGGTGCCGTCCCGGTCACACACTGTGTCCAGGGCCGCCTGCCCGCCGGGGGAGGAGTCACCCCGCCCCCGGGCCCCGGGCCTCCGGAGATGGATGTCGGGGATGTGGGGCGGCGCGGCTCATGGAGGGGTTGTTGCGGGTGTGCGGGAGATGTAACACGCGGGCGGTCACGGAGGGCCCGGGTGCGTAACGCGGCGCTCGTAGCTTCGGTCGCGGTCGCGCCACCGCGGGCGGCGACGAGGCGAGGAGACCGGAGGGGACCGCATGGGCGGACGGTGGATTCAGGAGTGGCGGCCGGACGATCCGGAGTTCTGGGAGACGCGGGGGAAGCGGGTCGCCCGCCGCAACCTGGTCTTCTCGATCCTGGCCGAGCACCTGGGTTTCACGCTGTGGACGGTGTGGTCGGTGGTCGCGGTGCGGCTGGGGGACTACGACTTCAGCGCCGACCAGCTCTTCTGGCTGGTGGCGCTGCCGAACCTGGTGGGCTCGCTGGCGCGCGTGCCGTACACGTTCGCGCCGGCCCGGTTCGGCGGGCGCAACTGGACGGTCGTGAGCGCGCTGCTGCTGCTGGTCCCGGCGGTGCTGCTGGCGGTCGCGGTGAGCGATCCGGGCACGCCGTACTGGGCCTTCCTGGCGATCGCGGCCACGGCCGGGCTCGGCGGCGGCAACTTCGCCTCCAGCATGGCCAACATCACCTACTTCTACCCCGAGAGCCGGCAGGGCGCGGCGCTGGGCATGAACGCGGCGGGCGGCAACATCGGGGTCAGTTCCGTGCAGCTCGTCGTCCCGATGATCATCGGGGGCCTCGGGCTCGCGGCGGCGGGGCTGTTCTGGATCCCGTTCATCCTCGCCGCGGCGGCCTGCGCGTGGTTCTTCATGGACAACCTGGCCGGGGCGCGCTCCAACGTGCGCGAGCAGGTGCGGGCGGCCGGGCGCGCGCAGACGTGGATCATGTCGTTCCTCTACGTCGGGACGTTCGGCTCGTTCATCGGGTACTCCACGGCGTTCCCGCTGCTGACCAAGACGCAGTTCCCGGCGGTCCAGGTCACGGCGGTCGCGTTCGCCGGGCCGCTCGCGGGCTCGCTGATCCGGCCCGTCGGCGGCTGGCTGGCCGACCGGCTCGGCGGCGCGCGGGTGACGTTCTGGACGTTCCTGGCGATGGGCGCCGGGGTGGCGGGGGCCGGGGCGGGGCTGGCCGAGGGCTCCTTCCCGGTCTTCTTCGGGTCCTTCATGGCGCTGTTCCTGACCTCGGGCGTCGGCAACGGCTCGACGTACCGGATGATCCCGGCGATCTTCAAGGCGAAGGCGCTGGAGGGCGTGGACGCGGACGACCCGGCGGCCCGGGAGGCCGCGCTGCGGGCGGGCAAGCGCGACAGCGCCGCCGCCATCGGCGTCATCTCGGCGGTCGGGGCGATCGGCGGGTTCCTCATCAACCGCGCGTTCGGCACGTCCATCGCGGCGACCGGCGGCGCGACCGCCGCGCTGGTGTCCTTCGGTCTCTTCTACGGCGCGTGCCTGGCCCTGACCTGGTGGTGCTACCTGCGGACGGTCGGCGTACGGCTGGCGCCGAGCCTGGCCGCGGCGCGGGTGTAGGGGGCCCGGTGACGACCCCCACCCACTGCCCCTACTGCGCGCTCCAGTGCGGCATGAACGTCGCGGCCGGCGGCGTGATCACGCCCCGCGAGGACGTGCCGGCCAACGGCGGCGCGCTGTGCCAGAAGGGCTGGACGGCGGGCGAGCTGCTGTCCTCTCCCGAGCGCCTGACCACGCCCCTGATGCGGACCGGCGGGGAGCTCGTCCCGGTGGACTGGGAGACGGCGCTCTCCCGGATCACCGGGGAGATCCGCCGGATCCAGGCCGGGCACGGCCCCGACGGCGTGGCCGTGTTCGGCGGCGGCGGGCTGACCAACGAGAAGGCCTACCAGCTCGGCAAGTTCGCCCGCGTCGCGCTGCGGACCTCGAACATCGACTACAACGGCCGGTTCTGCATGTCCTCGGCGGCCGCGGCCGCCCAGCGGGCCTTCGGCCTGGACCGCGGCCTGCCGTTCCCGGTCACCGACCTGGCCCGCGCGGACGTGGTCCTGCTCGCGGGCGGCAACGTGGCCGAGACCATGCCCCCGTTCGTGCGCCACCTGGCGGAGGCCCGGCGGCGCGGCGGGCGGCTCATCGTGATCGACCCGCGCGAGACCGCCACCGCCCGCCAGGCCGACCTGCACCTGCGGCTCACCCCGGGCACCGACCTGGCGCTGGCCCTGGGCCTGCTGCACCTGGTCATCGCGGACGGCCACGCCGACGAGGAGTACATCGCGGCCCGCACGACGGGCTGGGCGGAGATCGCGTCGAGCGTGTCGGCCTACTGGCCCGAGCGGGTCGAGCGCGTCACCGGGGTGCCGGCGGCGGACCTGCGCCGCGCCGCGCGGCTGCTGGGCGCGCCCGGCAACCGGGTGATCCTCACCGCGCGCGGCGCGGAGCAGCAGTCCAAGGGCACGGACACGGTGACCGCGTTCATCAACCTGGCGCTGGCCCTCGGCCTGCCGGGCACCCCCGGCTCCGGCTGGGGCTGCGTCACCGGGCAGGGCAACGGCCAGGGCGGGCGCGAGCACGGGCAGAAGGCCGACCAGCTCCCCGGCTACCGCCGCATCGACGACCCGGCCGCGCGCGAGCACGTCGCCCGCGTCTGGGGCGTGGACCCCGCCGACCTGCCCGGGCCGGGTCCCTCGGCGTACGAGCTGCTGGACTCCCTGGGCGGCGAGGGCGGGCCGAGGGCGCTGCTGGTGTTCGGGTCGAACCCGGCCGTGTCCGCGCCGCGCGCCGGGCGGATCGCGCGGCGGCTGCGCGCGCTGGACTTCCTGTGCGTGTCCGACCTGGTGCTCTCGGAGACGGCCGCGCTGGCCGACGTCGTGCTCCCGGCGGCGCAGTGGGCCGAGGAGGACGGCACCATGACCAACCTGGAGGGGCGCGTCCTGCGCCGCCGCCGCGCGGTAGAGCCGCCCCCGGGCGTCCGGACCGACCTTTGGGTGCTGGCCGAACTGGCCGTACGGCTGGGCGCCCGGGGCTTCCGGCGGGAGCCGTACGACGTCTTCGAGGAGCTGCGGCGGGCCAGCGCGGGCGGGGCCGCGGACTACTCCGGGATCGGCTACGAGCGGCTTGACCGCGAGGGCGGCGTGTTCTGGCCCTGCCCCGCGGAGGGGCACCCGGGCACGCCGCGGGTGTTCCTGGACCGGTTCGCGACGCCGGACGGGCGGGCGCGGTTCGTGCCGGTGGACCACCGGGCTCCGGCCGAGGACGTGGACGAGGAGTACCCGCTGTACCTGACGACGGGGCGGGTGCTGGCGCAGTACCAGAGCGGGGCGCAGACGCGGCGGATCCGGCCGCTGGCCGAGGCCGCCCCGGAGCCGTTCGTCGAGCTCCACCCGGATCTGGCCGAACGGCTCGCGCTCGCGCCGGGGGACCGGGCGCGGGTGACCAGCCGCCGGGGGACGGCCGAGGCGCCGGTCCGGATCAGCACGGCGATCCGGCCGGACACGGTGTTCATGCCGTTCCACTGGCCGGGCGCGAACCTGCTCACGAGCGACGCGCTCGACCCCGTGTCCCGCATGCCCGAGTTCAAGGTCTGCGCGGTCCGCGTCCAGGCCGCGCGCCCCGTGGAGGTGGCCCCGTGAGGCTGGTCGTCGTCGGGAACGGCATGGCGGGATCCCGCCTGGTGAGCGAGGTCCGGGCCCGCTCGCGCGACGTGCGCGTGACGGTGTTCGGGGAGGAGGCGTGGCAGCCGTACAACCGCGTGCTGCTGTCGAACGTGCTCGCCGGGACCGCGAGCCCGGGGCAGATCCGCATGCAGGGGCCCTCGTGGTACGCCGACCACGACGTCACGGCCCGCCTCGGCGTCCGCGTGACGCGGATCGACCGCGAGGCGCGGGTCGTCGAGGCGGAGGACGGCACGCGCGAGCCGTACGACGTGTGCGTGCTGGCGACCGGCAGCGAGGCGGTCGTGCCGCCGATCCCGGGCCTGGCGGGCGAGCGGGTGGTGGCGTTCCGCACGCTGGACGACTGCGAGGCGATCCTGCGGGCCGCCGAGGGCGCGCGGCGCGCGATCGTGATCGGCGGCGGGCTGCTTGGCGTGGAGGCGGCGCGCGGGCTGGCCGGGCGCGGCCTGCCGGTGACCGTGCTGCACCTGGCCGATCACCTGATGGAGCGGCAGCTCGACGCCGAGGCCGGGCACGTGCTGGCGGGCACCCTGGCGGGCCTGGGGGTCGGGGTGCGGCTCGGCGTCACGATCACCGCGGTGCGCGCGGACGGCTCGGCCGAGCTGGAAGGGGGCGAGGTCGTGCCCGGCGACCTGGTGGTGGTGGCCTGCGGGGTGCGGCCGGTGGCCGGGCTCGCCCGTGACGCCGGGCTGGCCGTGGACCGGGGCGTGCTCGTGGACGACCGCATGCGCACCTCCGACCCGGCGATCTACGCGGTCGGCGAGTGCGCGCAGCACGACGGCACGGTGTACGGCCTGGTGGCCCCGGCCTGGGAGCAGGCCGGGGTGGCCGCGGCCGTGCTCACCGGCGGCGAGGCGCGGTACACCGGGTCGCGGCTGGTCACCCGGCTCAAGGCGGCCGAGGTGGAGCTGGCGGCGATGGGGGAGACCCACCTGACCGACGAGGACGCCGAGATCGTGCGCTTCGCCCATCCGGCCCGCGGCACCTACCGCAAGCTCGTGATCCGCGACGACCGGCTCGTGGGCGCGATCCTCGTCGGGGAGACCGGCGCGGTCGGCACGCTCACCCAGCTCTACGACCGGGGGACGCCGCTCCCCGGCGACCGCGCCACCCTGCTCTTCCCCGGCCTGGCCGGGCCTGCCGCGGCCGAGTCGCCGACGCTCATGCCCGACTCGGCGACCGTCTGCCACTGCAACAACGTCAGCAAGCGGGCCATCCGCGCGTGCTGGGAGTCCGGCGCGCGCGACGTGGCCGCCGTGGCCGAGGGGACCCGCGCCACGACCGGCTGCGGCACCTGCCGGGGCGCCGTCGAGGGCCTCCTGTCCTGGCTGAACCGTCAGGACGCGGAGGCCCCCGCGGGCTGACGGCGCGGGGAGGGTGCCCCGCCGGGCGCCGCCGTGCGGGGAGGGGCCCCGCCGGGCGCCGCCGTACGGCTAGCGCCGGGGCGCGGCGCGGTGGACGACGGTGCCCTTGGCGCGGCCGGGGTAGGACATGATCAGGAGTTTCGCCGCGCCGCCGTCCTTCGCCGGCTGCCGGCCGAGATGGACGCGGATCCGGTAGTGGCCGGGGCCGCGCGGGGCCAGGTTCGGCAGGGTCCAGCCGTCCTCCAGCTCGCCCAGCGGGTTCTGCAGGACGGCCTTCCCGTCGGTGCTGCGGTAGGCGATCTCGACGACCTCGTCCCAGCCCCGGGTCTCCACGGGCGGGCGCCGGTCGTACGTCTCGGTGATGACGCAGGTGGTCGCGTCGCTCTCGAAGTTGATCACCAGCATGCCGGGCCGGGAGGCCGCCACCGGGTGCTTGCCGCTCAGGTCGATCAGATCCTCGCCGGGGTCGTCCTCGTCCGTGACCGCGCCGGGCTCCACCGCGCCCATCAGGGCGAACTCGGAGACGATCGGTTCGCGGTGCCGCACCGCCCGGAGCGGCGTGATCAGCGGCCGGTGGCGGAAGGCGGCGCAGGCGCGGCGGTCCGCCTCCTCCATCGCCTGGAACTCCCGGTCCTGCCGGTCCCGGGCGGCCTTGATCTCCGCGGCGATCCCGGGGCAGATCTCGGCGAGGGGCTCGCGCAGCCGCGTGACGTCCACCCCGTCCTTCGCGCGCAGCCGGGCGATCTCCGCCCGGTCGTCCCGCTCGTAGACCCCGCACAGGCGCCTGCCGTACGCCACGAGGTCCTTGTCCGGCATGTTCAGCGCGGACGGGATCGCCGCCCGCGCCCCGCACACGAAGCCCGGCTCGCCCTTGGGCAGGGGCTCGGACTCGAAGTCGGGGTCGGACGATCCGCACTCCCCCTCGCGGGTGATCGCCGCCTCCGGGCCCCGCTCGTTCCTCCCGGGCCCGGTCGTCTCCCCGGGGTCCGCGCCGTCCTCGCCGGAGATCTCCGGATCCTCGTGGGTGGGCTCGGCCACCCGCGTGGAGCGCGGCCCCGGGTCCCCGCCGCCGGGGACCCGCGCGCCGGTGGGGACCAGCGCGGTCACCAGCACCGCCACCAGCGCCAGCGCCGCCGCCACCCCGCCCGCCCGCGGGACCACCCGGGTCCACCGGGGGCTCCCGCCGTACGTCAGCCACAGGATCAGCGCGGACAGCGCGCAGGCGAGGGCCAGGAGCGGCGGCGAGACGCCGAAGAGGTACGGCTGCGCGCCCGCCGACGGCTCCAGCAGGCCGGCCGCGACGAGGCGCCCCCTCAGGGGGCCCTCCGACGGCTCGCGGTGCCCGGCGGCCGCCGCGACGACGGCCAGGGCCGCGACGGCCAGGAGCGCGCCCGTCGCCCCGAGGACGAGGCGGCGCGTACGGCACAGCACGGCGGCCGCCACCGGGGCCGCGAGGAGGGCGAGGCCCACCGCCGCCTCGGCGGCGCGCCAGAACCCCTCGTCCCCGGCGGCCAGCAGCGGCAGCGCGGGCAGGACCGGGAGCGCGACCGCGACCGCGGGCAGCGGCCGCCACCGGAACGGCGGGCGCTCGGGCCCCTCCTCCGGCGGAGGCGGATTCCCCAGGTCGTGCGCCGACATCGCGGCCCACGCGGCGGCGAGGACGGCGAGCGCCCCGGCGGCCTCGGCCGCGACGCCGACTGGGGCCCCGGCCTGGGAGCTCGCGTCGACCGCGGAGTAGGTCAGGAGGACGAGGAACGCCGCCACGAGGACGGCCGCCGGCACGAGCATGCCGGCGTACCCGGCCCGCACGGTCAGGCCGGCGAACCGCCCGTCGCGGGACTGCGCCCGCAGCGTCAGCGCCGCCCACGCGAGCGCCGGCAGCGCGGTCATCGCCGACAGCCAGGCGTACTCCGCGAGGTCGCCCGAGCCGTACTGCCGGGCCAGGGCGAGGAGGGCCACGGCGGCGGCGTCGAGGGTCCCGGCCACGAGCGCGGCGGTCCTGGCCCTCCGGGAGGCCCCGGTGAGCAGCCGGGCGACCACGGTCACGACGGCGAGGCGCAGCCCGGCGGAGACGACCTCCGTCCACGCCGGCGGGTCGTACGGCATCGCGAACGCGATCAGGTGGTCGGCGGCCATGGCGTACAGCAGGACGCGGGCCCACCGCGCGAGCCGGGAGGCCGCGGGCGCGGGACCGGCGAGCCGTCCCCTGGCCAGGTGCCAGATCGCCCACGCCTGCACGGCGACGGCCGCCAGGAGGACGGGGAGGCGGCGGCCGAGGCCGTCCGGGCGGGAGCCGGGTTCGGCGAGCCGCAGGAACGGCCCGTCCTCCCCGGTCGCGATCGCGGAGGCCGCGGCGAGGAGGGAGGCGGCCAGGTACAGGATCGCGAGGGGGCCGGCGATCAGGCCGAAGCGGTAGCGGCGCACGTGCACTTCCAGGGGGACGCCCCGAGGGGGCGAGAGGGGGATCAACGGCGTGAAGCGCCCCACCATACCGGGACGACCCGACAACGTGATCACCGTGGGACGCCCGCGCGCGGGCGGGCGGGGCCGGCCGCCGGTTGGGTAAAGTCCGGTGACTCTCTGTGATGTGATGACTACTCTCGTTCCCTGCCCGACACCTCGTCCCGGAAGGAGACCGTGTGCGCCGCGCCCTCGCCGTCCTCGCGCTGATCCTGGCTCCCTTCACGCCGGGGCCGTCCGCGGCCGGCGTCCGCGCCCCCGCCCCCGCCCACCCGCCGGAGACCCCGCCCGCGGCCACGCCCGACCCCTCACCCGCGAGCCCCCCGGCGCCCGCGGCCACCGGGTCGCCGGGGCCGGCCGCCACGCACCCGCCCGGCGGGCCGCCCGAGCCCGCCGGCACGCCGTCGCCCACGCCGAGGCCCGCCGGGAAGAAGGACGGGTTCGGGCGGTGCCCGGCCAAGGCGTTCTGCGTGTTCGACAAGCGGGGCGGACACGGGCGCATGGCGGCGTTGCGGCGCGGCGCCCGGACCCTCTCGCTCTACCGGATGGACCGCAGGACCGGCTCGGTGCGCAACAACACCGCGCGCCGCTGGTGCCTGTTCGCCGCCCCCCACTACCAGGGCCGGCGCTCGCTCGCGGTCAACGCGGGGAAGAGCGAGGACATCACCGGCGAGTTCGACAACCGCGTCCGCTCCCTCCGCCCCGAGAACCCCCAGGGCTGGTGCTGGCCCTGACCCCGCCCCGCCCGCCCGGCCCGCCCCCCGTCCCGGCCGTACGGCCTGAGCCCGCGTGCCCGCCGGCCCCGAGCCGGGTCCGCTTCGCCGCACGGGCCGCGGCCGGCGCGTGAGCCGTGCGGCGCGTGTGCCGGACAGCGCGTGAGCCGTACAGCGGGAAAGGGCGCGGAAGGCGAAACGGGTGAGCGCCTTGTAGCACGGAGGTAACACGAGGGACCCGGACGGGAAACCCGGCCTGCCCACTATCGGGGTCATCCGATTGTGAGGAGGGCGGGCGTTGAGGCGGAACCTTGTCGTCGTCGGGCACGGCCCGGCCGCTCACCGGCTGACCGAGCTGCTCGTCGAGCGCGGAGCCGGGTGGGCGATCACGGTGCTGGGGGAGGAGCCGCGGCCGGCGTACGACCGGGTGGCCCTCACCTCGTACCTGACCGGGACCGGCGCCGACGAGCTGACGTACCCGGTGCCGGAGGGCGTGGAGTTGCTGCTCGGCGACCCCGTGACGGAGATCGGCCGCGCCGCGCGCACGGTGACCACCCGCGGCGGGCGCACCCTGCCGTACGACGCGCTGGTGCTGGCGACCGGGTCGAGCCCGTTCGTGCCGCCGGTGCCGGGCGCGGAGCACGCGTTCGTCTACCGGACGCTCGACGACCTGGACGCGATCAGGGCCGCCTCGGCCGGGGCGCGGACCGGCGTGGTGGTCGGCGGCGGGCTGCTGGGGCTGGAGGCGGCCGACGCGCTGCGCTCGCTGGGGCTGGAGACGCACATCGTCGAGGTCGCGCCGTGGCTGATGCCGCGCCAGGTGGACGAGGGCGGCGGCGCGGTGCTGCGGCGGCACGTCGAGGGCCTCGGGCTCACCGTGCACACCGGGGTCCCGCTGGCCGCCGTCGAACCGGGCCGGGTCACCCTCGCCGACGGCACCGCGATCGACGCCGGGGTGGTCGTGTTCTCGGCCGGGGTGCGGCCCCGCGACGAGCTGGCGCGGGCGGCGGGCCTGGACGTGGGGGAGCGCGGCGGGATCGTCGTGGACGCGGGCATGCGCACCTCCGACCCGGCGATCTACGCGATCGGCGAGTGCGCGCTCGCCGGCGGGACGGTGTACGGCCTGGTGGCGCCGTGCTTCGCGATGGCGGAGGTGGCGGCGGACCGGCTGTGCGGAGGGACGGCGGAGTTCGCGGGCGCGGACCTGTCCACCAGGCTGAAGCTGCTCGGCGTGGACGTCGCGCAGTTCGGGGCCGCCTCAGGGCCGCTCGACGTGACGTTCATGGACCCGGTGGGCGGCGTCTACAAGAGGCTGTTCGTCTCCGACGACGCGCAGACCCTGCTCGGCGGCATCCTGGTCGGGGACGCCGGGCCGTACTCCGCGCTGCGCCCCTTCGTCGGCCGGCCGCTGGCGGGCACCCCGACCGAGCTGCTGTTCGGCGGCACGGCGGCGCTGGGCGGCGACCTGCCCGACGACGCGCAGGTGTGCAGTTGCAACAACGTCACCGCCGGGCGGGTGCGCGAGGCGATCGCGGGCGAGGGCCTGACCGACGTGCCGGGGATCAAGGCGTGCACGCGCGCCGGGGCGACCTGCGGGTCGTGCGTGCCCATGCTCAAGCGGCTGCTCGCCTCGTCCGGGGTGGCGCTGGGCAAGGCCATGTGCGAGCACTTCGACCACAGCCGGGCGGAGCTGTTCGACATCATCCGGGTGCGCGGCATCCGCACCTTCTCCGAGCTGATCTCCGCCCACGGGCGGGGGCGCGGCTGCGACGTCTGCAAGCCGGCGGTGGCCTCCATCCTGGCCTCGCTCGGCGCCGGGCACATCCTGGACGGCGAGCAGGCCGCGCTCCAGGACACCAACGACCACTTCCTGGCCAACATCCAGCGCAACGGGACGTACTCGATCGTCCCGCGCATCCCCGGCGGCGAGATCACGCCGGAGAAACTGATCGTCATCGGCGAGGTCGCGCGGGACTTCGGCCTCTACACGAAGATCACCGGCGGGCAGCGCATCGACCTGTTCGGGGCCCGGGTCGAGCAGCTCCCGGTGATCTGGAAGCGCCTGGTGGACGCCGGGTTCGAGTCCGGGCACGCGTACGGCAAGGCGCTGCGCACCGTGAAGTCCTGCGTCGGGTCCACCTGGTGCCGGTACGGCGTGCAGGACTCGGTGGGGCTGGCGATCGCGCTGGAGCTGCGGTACCGGGGGCTGCGCGCCCCGCACAAGCTCAAGTCGGCCGTGTCCGGCTGCGCCCGGGAGTGCGCCGAGGCCCGGGGCAAGGACTTCGGGATCATCGCGACCGAGGGGGGCTGGAACCTGTACGTCGGCGGGAACGGCGGCTTCCAGCCCCGGCACGCCGACCTGCTGGCCGCCGACCTGAGGATGGATGAGCTGATCCGGGCCATCGACCGGTTCCTGATGTTCTACATCCGCACCGCCGACCGGCTCCAGCGCACCTCGGCGTGGCTGGAGAGCCTGGACGGCGGGCTCGGCTACCTGCGCGAGGTGATCATCGACGACTCGCTGGGCATCGGGGCAGACCTGGACGCGGCCATGGAGCGCCATGTCGGGTCGTACCAGGACGAATGGGCGGCGACCCTGGCCGACCCGGACAAGCTCCGGCGGTTCGTGTCCTTCGTGAACGCGCCCGGCACCCCCGACCCGACGATCGCGTTCGAGACCGAGCGCGACCAGATCAAACCGGTCCTCATCACCGAGATCGGCGCCCGCGGCGGACTGGAGGTGACGCGCGCATGACGACCGGCAGGCCCGATGTCCTGGAGCCCGGAGCGGTGGAGACCGCGCGGGGCTGGGTCCCCGTCTGCGACTACGCGGCCCTGACGCCCGAGCGGGGCGCGTGCGTGCTGGTCGGGCCGCACCAGGTGGCCCTGTTCCGCACCTTCGACGGCCGCGTGCGCGCGATCGGCCAGCTCGACCCGTTCAGCGGGGCGTACGTCCTGTCGCGCGGCATCGTCGGCAGCCGCGGCGACCGCGCCACGGTCGCCTCCCCGATGCACAAGCAGGTGTTCGACCTGGAGACCGGCGCCTGCCTGGACGACCCGCGGGTCCGCGTGCCCGTCTACGACGCGCGCGTGCGCGACGGCCGGGTGGAGGTGAGGGTCCCGTGACCGGGGAGGCCCCGGAGACCGCCCCCGACGCCCTGGCCGGGTTCACGGTCGGGGTGACCGCGACGCGGCGGCGCGAGGAGTTCCGCGCCCTGCTGGAACGGCGGGGCGCCCGCGTCGTGACCGCCCCGGCGATCCGGCTCGTGCCGCTGCCCGAGGACGACGAACTCCTCGCGGCCACCCGGCGCTGCCTGGACGGGCCGCTCGACCATGTCGTGATCACCACCGGGGTCGGGTTCCGCGGCTGGTTCGCCGCCGCCGAGGGGTGGGGCCTGGCGGCGGAGCTGAGCGGGCGGCTCGCCTCGGCGCGGCTGCTCACCCGGGGGCCCAAGGCGCGCGGCGCGGTCCGGGCGGCCGGGCACGCCGACGCCTGGTCGCCCTCCTCGGAGTCGTGCTCGGAGGTGCTGGCCCACCTGATGGAGCGGGGCGTCGCTGGCGCCCGCGTCGCCGTCCAGCTCCACGGCGAACCGCTCACCGGGTTCGTGGCCGCGCTGCGCGAGGCGGGCGCGGAGGTCATCGAGGTCCCCGTCTACCGGTGGGCCCCGAGCCGCGACGCCGCCCCGATGCGCCGCCTGGTGGCCCAGGCCGTCGGCGGGGCCGTGGACGCGATCGCGTTCACCAGCGCCCCCGCGGTCCTGGCCACCCTGTCCGCCGCCCGCGCCGCCGGCCTGGAGGACGACCTGCTCGCCGCCCTGCGATCCCGCGTGACCGCGGCCTGCGTCGGGCCCGTCACCGCCGCGCCCCTGGAGGAGCGCGGCGTCCCCACCGTGCGGCCCGAGCGCGCCCGCCTGGGCTCGCTCGCCCGCGCCATCGCCCGCCACCTGCCCGCCCACGGCGTGCGCAGGATCGAGGCCGGCGGGCACGAGGTGGAGCTGCGCGGGCACGCGGCGGTCGTGGACGGCGAGCTCCGGCCGCTGGCCCCCGCGCCCATGGCCGTGCTCAAGCGCCTGGCCGAACGCCCCGGCCACGTCGTCTCCCGCGCGGAGCTGCGCACCGTCCTGCCCGGCACCGTCCCCGGCCGCGTCTCCGCCGAGCACGCGGTGGAGATGGCGGTCACCCGCCTGCGGCGCGGCCTCGGCCGGCCCGGCGTCGTCGAGACCGTGGTCAAGCGCGGCTACCGCCTGGCCTGCGACCCCGTCTCATGAGCGGGCGCCGCCTCGTGGCCGGGCCCGGCCGCCCGAGCGGCGGGTCCGGGCCTCGGAACGGGCACGACCCCGGGAGCGGGCACGGCCCCGGGGACGGGCGGGGCCTTCCGCGGGCGGGCGGGATCGTGCTCGCCGCGCACGGCACCCGCGACCCCCGCGGCGAGGAGGTGACGCGCCTGATCGCCGCCGGGGTCCCGGGGGCCCGGCTCGGCTTCCTGGAGATCAGCTCGCCCTCGCTGGCCTCGGTGCTGGACCTGGCGCCGGGCCCGGCCGTGGTGGTCCCGCTCCTGCTCGGCGGCGGCTACCACGCGCACGTGGACATCCCCGCCGTCGTCGCGGGCCGCGCCCGGGTCGCCCCGCCGCTCGGCCCCCACCCGCTCCTCGCCGAGGCGCTGGCCGGCCGGCTGGCGGCGCACGACCCGGGCCCGGGCGACGCCGTCGTCCTCGGCGCCGCCGGGTCCTCCGACCCCGCCGGCCTGGCCGCCGCCCGGGCCATGGCCCGCCTGCTGGCCGTACGGCTGTCGCGCCCGGTCACCGTGGGCTTCGGCGCGGCCGCCGCCCCGTCGGTGGAGCGGGCGGTCGCCCGGGCGCGCGCCCGGGGCGCCCGGCGGGTCATCGTGGCCGCCCACCTGCTGGCCCCCGGCCACTTCCACGACCGGCTCCGCGCGTCCGGCGCCGACGAGGTGACCGAACCCCTCGGCCCGCACCCCGCGGTCCTCGCCCTCGTCCGCCACCGCGCCCGCGTCCCCTCCCCCGCCCCCGCCGCCTGACCGGGCCGTGCGCGCCGCCGTACCCCGCGCCGCCGGGCCTGACCCGCGTCAGGGGTTGGCGCGGAGCCAGGCGAGGACCTGCTCGGCGTGGCGGTCCGGCGGGAAGATCGGGTAGAAGACGTGCTCGATCACGCCGTCCTTGACGATCAGGGTGAGGCGCTTGTAGAGGGTCATTCCGGCGGCCTCGAACGTGGGCAGGCGCAGCTCCTCCACCAGGCGCAGGCCGGCGTCGGAGAGCATGGAGAACGGCAGGCGCAGCCGCTCGACCACCTCGCGCTGGTAGTCCGTGTCCTGGCTGGACAGGCCGAACACCGCCCCGGCCCCCGCCGCCAGCAGCTCGGCGTGGTGGTCGCGGAATCCGCAGGACTCGGGCGTGCACCCGCGCGCCCCGGGGATGGCGTCCCACCCCTCGGGCTGGTCGCGGTCCGGCCGGCCGGTCAGCGGGTAGATGTAGATCACGGTCCGGCCCGGCCCGGGCGCGTCCAGGGAGATCTTTCGGCCCGCCGTGTCCGGCAGCGTGAGCGCGGGCATCGGCGTGCCGGGCAGGTGGTCGGCCGCCCCGTCGTCCTCGGGCACGGGCAGCCCGGCGGGCAGTTCGTAGAAGTCGGTGCGCATGGGGGTCTCCTCCTCATCGGGCATCGGCACGCGGCTGTTGCGGTAGGCGGCCTCGCGCAGGTGCGCCAGCAGGACCGCCCGCCGGTTCGCCAGGCCCTCGATCCGCTCGGTCAGCTCGTCGATGGCCCGGCGGTAGGCGGCCAGCGAGGCCGGGCAGTCGTCCGCGTGCTCGTGACCGGCGCCCAGGCACTCCAGGAACGGCCGCGTGCCCTCGACCGGGATCCCGAGCCGGCTCAGCTCCCGGATCTCGCGCACCAGCCGTACGTCGTGCTCGCCGTACTCGCGGTATCCGTTCGCCCGCCGCCGCGGTGTGACCAGGCCCAGCGACTCGTAGTACCGGACCGCCTTCACGGTCGCCCCGGCCCGCCGCGCCACCTCGCTGATCCGCACTCCGCCCACCCCGCGAAACCTAAACCCTGCCCCCGGGGTCAAGGTCAACCCCGTCCCGAGGATACGCGGTCCGCTCCCGCGCCCGGCCTGCCCGTACGGCGGCCGCCCGCGCCCCGCCGTACGCCGGGGACGGCGATCGGGCCGGACGGCGATCGCGCCAGGAGGGCCTGCGGGGCGGCCGGAGGTCAGGCGCCGGTCCGGGCGGCGAGGCCGGTGAAGTAGGCGGCGGTCTCCGCGTCGCTCGGGTAGTAGGACTCGATGGCGACCTCGTCCAGGGTGATGTCCATCGGGGTGCCGAACGTCGTCGTGGTCGAGAACAGGCGGAGCTCCCGCTCGCCGAAGCGGAAGATCATCGGGACCACGACCTCGGACGCGATCGGGGGAACCGGGTCCTCGGCGCCCGGCGCCAGGAGCTCCTCGTAGAGCGCGGTGAGCGCGGGGTCGGGGGCGGTGGCGAGCTGGCGCGCGATCCGGGTGCGGAGCAGCGCGCGCACCTCGGCCAGGTTGACGATCCGGGGCGCGAGCCCGCGCGGGTCCAGCCCCAGCCGCACCATGTTGATCGGCGGCCGCAGCAGGTCGGGGGCGACCTCCGCGAGGAACGGGTCGATGGCGCGGTTGGTCATCACGATGTCCCACCGCCGGTCGATGACCAGCGCCGGGAACGGCTCGTGGGCGCGGAGCACCCGCTCGACCGCGTCCCAGGCCGCCGCCAGCGCCTCCTCGTGGAGCGGCCGCTCGGCGTACCGGGGCGCGTGGCCGGCGGCGAGCAGCAGCCGGTTGCGCTCGCGCAGCGGCACGTCGAGCTGGTCCGCGAGCCGCAGGATCATGTCGGCGCTCGGGTTGGACTTGCCGGTCTCCACCAGGCTGACGTGGCGGGCCGACACGTCGGCGGCGATCGCCAGATCGAGCTGGCTGAGCCGCCTGCGGTGCCGCCACTGACGCAACATCTCCCCGACCGTGTACATGGCCGCCGATGCTACTCGTCCTCCGCTGAAGCGCCATGAAATCCCATTTCATCGACAATTCCGAGGAACCGCCTGAACACTGCCCCCATGACGAACGACACGACGAACGACACGACGAACGACATGGCCACCCGGAACAAGGACATCGTGCGGCAGGCGCTGACCGAGCTGATCGGCACGGGCGACGTCGGCTCGCTGGCGCCGCTGCTGAGCGAGGACTTCCGCCACCACCGGCCGGACTCCACCTCGTCGACCAAGACCGAGTGGCTGGACGCCGTGCGCGCCGCGCTCGTCCCGCTCGCCGGGATGCGGGTGGAGATCATGCACGTGCTGGCCGAGGGCGACCACGTCGTGATGCACTCGCGGCGCCACCTCCCCGGCGGCCCGGAGATCACGGTGGTCGACATCTGGCGCCTCGACGGCGGGCTCATCGCCGAGGCCTGGGAGATCATCGAGCCGGCGGCCCAGGCCCAGGCCAACCTGACCTGGTGGGAGCCCGCCGCCGCCTGACCACCCCCTCCGCGCCGTACGGCGGCCCGCGCCGCCGTACCCCGGCCCGCTTCGCCGTACGGCACGCGCCGGGCGGGCGTCGCGGGAAGGCGGCGGGAGCGGGGCCTGGGCATGGGCGAGGGCGGGGGCGCCGCACGCCCGCCGGGGCGCGGGTCACAGGACGTGGCCGCCGGCCAGGTAGGGGGCGGGTTCGGGGAGGCCGCGGAGGGCGAGACGGCTCTCGGTGGCGAGGCCGCGGCGGGCCGGCGATGCGGCCGTCCTCCTCCGCCGTCCGGCATCCGGCGGGGCCGGTCGCGAGGAAGTGCGCGACCCGCTCGATCCACCGCCGGGAGCCGGCGGCCTGCGGAGGCTGAGGCTCGGGGTCGCCCACCCGTCGCGCGAGCCGGTCCGCCTCCAGGGACGTCACCGCCGAGGCGTGCCCGGCGCCGGGAAGGTCGCCGGGGATCATCGGCCTGATCCGGAGGGAGTCCATGCCCGCGTGCCCACCCCCGCCCCGGATCGATCACCCGCCCCGGCCGGGAGGTCGCGGGACGTGCCCTTTCCGGGAGCGCTCGTGGGGCGGGGGATCGGCGGGCGGGTTCGGGGTTCGGGGTGTCCGGAGGGCGGAGGCGGGGTTATCGTGCGAGCGTGGCGGGGTTCGGCGGGGACTCACGTGGGCGGTCGCCGCTGCTGGCCTGGATCGGGGAGCCGGCGGACGGGCGGGGCATCCGGTTCGCCGCGCCGGGCGGGGAGTGGGACTTCTGGCCGTACCCCCGGCTGGCGTCGCTGACCGAGGACGTGGCGGCGGGGCTGCGGCGCGCCGGGGTGGAGCCGGGCGACGTCGTGTGCCTGGTCCAGCGGCCGGGGCCGGGGTTCGTCGCCGCGCTGTTCGGCGCGATGCTGGCGGGCGCCACCCCCGCGCCGATCGCGCCGCCCGCCGTGTTCCAGGACCCCGGACGCTACCGCGAGCACTACGCCGGGCTGGTCGCCACCGCCCGGCCCGCCCTCGTGCTGACCGAGCCCGACCTGGTCCCCCGGCTGGGCCCGCTCGCCCCGGGCGTGCCGCCCGCGCCGCTCGGCGACCTGCTGGCCGGCCGCCCGTCCGTCCGCCGCTCTCCGCAGCGCGCGGGGCGGGAGCCGTACGGCGGGCGCGGGCCGGACGCGTTGCTGCAGTTCACCTCGGGGTCGAGCGGGCGGGCCCGGGGCGTGCGCGTGCCGTACCGGGCGCTGGAGGCCAACGTCGCCGCGATCCACGCCTGGCTGGAGTGGACCCCGCGGGACCCGGTGGCCTCGTGGCTGCCGGTCCACCACGACATGGGGCTCATCGGCTGCCTGATCTGCCCCGTCGCGCGGCAGTCCGACCTGTGGTCGATGCCGCCCGAGGACTTCGTCCGCGATCCGCGGCGCTACCTGGCCTGCTTCGGAGAGCTCGGCGCCCGGCTGACCGCGATGCCGGGCTTCGGCCTGGCCCACATCGCGCGGAAGGTGCCCCCGGCCGCCCTCGCGGGCCTGGACTTCCGGGACTGGCGCGCCGCGATCATCGGGGCCGAGCCGCTGGACCCGGAGGCGTTCGAGCGGTTCGCCGCGCTCCTGGCCCCGCACGGCTTCGCCCGGGAGGCGCTGCTGCCCGCGTACGGCCTGGCCGAGGCGACCCTGGCCGTGACGGGTCTGCCCCTGCGCGAGGGGTGGACCTCCGTCCGCGTCCTCCCCGGGAGCCTGGCGCCCGGCTCGCCGGTCCGGCTCGGCCCGGAGGGGGTCCCTGTGATGGGGTGCGGCCGCCCGCTCGGGGTCGAGGTGGGGATCCGCGCCGAGGACGGGACGCCGATCCCCGGCGGGACCGTCGGCGAGATCGTCGTGCGCGGCCCCTCGGTGGCCGACGGGTACGCCGCAGAACCCGGCGGCTCGACGCGGTTCGACGGGGACGCCCTGCTCACGGGCGACGCCGGGTTCCTGCTGGAGGACCGGCTGTACGTCCTCGGCAGGCTCGGCGACGGCCTGAAGATCCGCGGCCGCATGGTCTTCGCCGAGGACCTGGAGGCCGAGCTCGCCCGCGCCGGCGTGCCCGCGCACCGGGTGGCCGCCGCCCTCGGCCACCGCCGCGCCGAGCCGACCGTGCTCCTCGTCCTGGACCGGCCCCGCCCCGGGTGGCCGGGGCTGGCGCGCGAGGTCCTGCGCCGCCGCACCGAGGGCGCCCGCGTCGTGGTGGCCGCCGCCCCGATCCCCCGTACGACCAGCGGCAAGCCCCGCCGCCGCGAGCTGTGGCACGCCTTCCTCTCAGGCGGCCTCGGCGAGGCGCCGCACGAGGACCCCGGCCGCGGCGAGCGGGACGGCGAGGACAGGACGGGCGAGGAGGTGGCCGGATGAGCGAACCCGACCGCGGCACCGGCACGAACCCGGGCGACGTGAACCCGGGCGACACGGACCGGAGCGACGTGAACCCGGGCGACGCGGACCGGAGCGACGCGAACAGGGACGAGGCAGGCCGGGACGGCCGGGACGAGGCGGGCCGGGACGAGGCGGGCCGGGACGAGGCGGGCCGGGACGAGGCGGACCGGAGCGACGCGGGCCGGGACGACGCGGAGCGGGTCAAGGAGCGGGTGGCGGAGATCTGGGGTTTCGCGGCGCCGGGGTACGACGGGTCGTGGGGCCACGGGCTGAAGACCGGGGCGGAGAAGCGGGCGTGGACGGCGGCGCTGGCGCGGATGCTCCCGCCCGGGCCGCTGCGGCTGCTGGACGCCGGGTGCGGGACGGGATTCTTGACCCTGCTCCTGGCCGAGGCCGGGCACGAGGTGGTCGGGCTCGACCTGTCGGAGGGCATGCTCGCCGTGGCCGCAAGGGAGGCGGAGCGGCGCGGGCTGCGGCCGCGGCTCGTGCGCGGCGACGCCGAGCGCCCGCCCGCCGGGCTGGGGCCGTTCGACGCGGTGGTGTCCCGCCACCTGCTGTGGACGCTGCCGGAACCCGAGCGGGCGGTGCGCGCGTGGCGCGGCCTGCTCCGGCCCGGCGGCCTGGTCCTGGCGATCGACGAGTTCTGGCCGCCGCTGTCCCCGGCCGCCCGCCTCGCCGTACGCGCCGGGCGGCTGCTGGACCGGCTGGCGGGGGAGGACGACGGCGGCGGATACCCGCCCGACCTGGCCGGGCGGCTGCCCCTGCACCGGCTGGCCGATCCGGGGCCGGTGCGCGAGGTGTTCGAGCGGGCGGGCCTGACCGGCGTCGGGGTCGAGCCGCTGACCGAGGTGGACCGCGCCGAGCGCGCGGTGATGCCGCTGCGGCTGAAGTTGGGGTTCGACTACCGGCGTTACCTGATTCGCGGTTCTTGTCCCTGATGTCCACATGGACGGGCCGGAGGTTCGGGGTTAGATTCCGGGCATGGACGGCCTGACGGTAACCGCGCCGGTCACCGCCCGCCTCACATGGGACTACGACCCCCGCCTCCCCCGCCTGGCCGACCTCTACGAGCGGGGCAAGCGCGGGCAGTGGGACGCGGGCGCCGACCTGGACTGGAACGTTCCCGTCGAGTTCGGCGCGCCGCTGCCCGCCGACTCGGGGTTCGCCCGCGCGGCCTTCGGGTCCTCGTCCCTGAGCCGCTACGGACCGGAGCTTTGGGACGCGTTCCGGTGGGAGTTCCAGGTCTGGATGGTCAGCCAGTTCCTGCACGGGGAGCAGGGCGCCCTGGTGGCGGCGGCGCGGCTGGTGGAGGTCGCCTCCGGCGTCGAGGCCAAGTGCTGCCTGGCCGGGCAGGTGGCCGACGAGGCGCGGCACGTCGAGGTCTTCTCCCGGTACCTGCGGGAGAAGACCCCGGGCGCCTATCCCGTCTCGCCCGCGCTCGCGGCCCTGCTCGCCGACGCCCTCGACGACCCGCGCTGGGACGTCACCGCCCTCGGGATGCAGATCATGGTCGAGGCGCTGGCGATGGCGGCCTTCCGGCTGGCGGACAAGACGTTCCACGACGACCTGATCCGGAGCGCCTGCCGCCTGGTGGCGCGCGACGAGGCGCGGCACGTGTCGTACGGCGTGATCGCGCTGCGGGAGGTGTACGGCGGGCTGACCTCGGCGGAGCTGGCCGAGCGCGAGGAGTTCGCGCTGGAGGCGGCGCGCCTGATGAGCCGCCGGTTCCTGCTGGAGGACGTCTGGGAACGCCTCGGCGTGCCGGTCGGCGAGGGGGTCCGCTTCGCGCGGGAGAACGAGCTGATGATCAGGTACCGGCAGGCGGTGTTCGCCAAGGTCGTGTCCTCCCTCGCGCAGGCCGGGCTGCTCACGCCGCGCGTGCGCGCCGGGTTCGGGGACCTCGGCCTGCTGGGGTACGCCGGGGGCCGGCTCGCCGGATCGGGCGGCCCGGGCTGAGCGGGGCCTCCGCCGGACCGGGCCCGAACTGAGGGAGGGCGCGCTGTGATCGAGTACGACCGGGTCCCCGAGGACTTCGCCGAGCGGTACCGGCGGGCCGGCTACTGGCGCGGGGAGACCCTGGGCGGCCTGCTCCGCGACTGGGCCGCGCGGGACGGCGGCCGGATCGCCGTCGTGGACGAGGCCGGTTCCCACGGCTACGCGGCCCTCGACGCGTGGGCCGACCGGCTGGCGGCCGGGTTCCGCGCCCTCGGGGCCGGCCCGGGCAGGCCGGTCGTCGTCCAGCTCCCGAACGTCGCCGCGTTCGCCGCCGTGAGCGTCGCGCTGTTCCGGGCCGGGGCCCCGCCGGTGTTCGCGCTGCCCACCCACCGCCGCAGCGAGATCTCCTACCTGTGCGAGGCGTCCGAGGCCGTGGCGTACGTGATCCCCGACGTGCACCACGGCTTCGACCACCGGGCCCTGGCCGGGGAGGTCCTGGCGTCCGCCAAGACCGTCGAGCACGTGATCGTCGCGGGCGACCCCGGCGGCGAGTTCCTCGCGCTGGGCGACGTCGAGCGCGCGCCCGAGCCCATCATGGACGGGCCGAGGCCGGACGACGTGGCGTTCTTCCTGCTCTCTGGCGGGACCACGGGCCTGCCCAAGCTGATCCCCCGGACCCACGACGACTACGCCTACCAGCTCCGGGCCACGGCGGAGGGGCTGGAGTTCGGCGAGGACGGGGTCTACCTGGCCGTCCTGCCGGTGGCGCACAACGCCGCCCTGGGATGCCCCGGCCTGCTGGGGGCGCTGCGCGCGGGCGGCCGCGCCGTGCTCCTGACCAGCCCGAGCCCCGACGAGGCGTTCCCGCTGATCGAGAGCCAGGGCGTCACCCTCACCACGCTCATGCCGCCGCTGGTGACGCTGTGGCTGGAGGCGGCCGAGTTCTACGACGTGGACTTCTCCCGGCTGCTGGTCCAGGTGGGCAGCGCGCGCTTCGCCCCCGAGACCGCCCGCCGGGTGACGGGCGAGCTGGGCGCCCGGCTCACCCACTGGTTCGGGATGGCCGAGGGCCTCCTGACGTACACCAGGCTCGACGACCCCGAGGACGTCGTCATCCACACCCAGGGCCGGCCGCTGTCCCCGGCCGACGAGATCCGGGTCGTGGACGAGCACGACCGCGACGTGCCGCCGGGCGAGATCGGCGAGCTGCTCACGCGCGGCCCCTACACGCTGCGCGGGTACTACCGCGTCCCCGAGCACAACGCCCGCGCGTTCACCCCGGACGGGTTCCTGCGCACCGGCGATCTCGTACGGCTCACGCCCCGCGGCGACATGGTCGTCGAGGGGCGCGTCAAGGACGTGATCAACCGGGGCGGCGAGAAGGTCGCGGCGGGCGAGGTCGAGGACCTGCTGGTCACGCACCCCGCCGTGCGGGAGGCCGCGGTCGTGGCGATGCCCGACGCGGTGATGGGCGAGCGGGCCTGCGCCTTCGTCGTCCCCCGGGGCGCGCCGCCCGCCCTGGAGGAGCTGCGCTCCCACCTGCGGGGGCAGGGCCTGGCCGACTACAAGCTCCCCGACCGGCTGGAGCTCATCGGCGCCCTCCCGCTCACGAAGGTGGGCAAGGTGGACAAGGCGGCCCTGCGCGGCATCGCCGCGGGCTCCGCCTGACCGAGGTCCCGCGCCCGGCGAGCCGTACCCCGGCCAGGGTACGGCTCGCGCGGCGGGGCTAGGTCGCGCCCTTGTAGCGGATCGGCAGGGAGATCGGCCCGACGAGGCCGTCGAACAGGGATCTCCATTGGGGCTCGCCCGCGAGTTCGACGGGCCCGAGCCGGGCGGCGAGCAGGGGCAGGGCCTCCGACAGCTCGGCCCGCGCCTGCATCGCGCCCAGGCAGTGGTGCACGCCGCCGCCGAAGGTGAGCTGCGGCGGGCTCTCCCGGGTGATGTCGAAGGGACCCGCCTCCTGGTGCGCGGTGGCCACGAACAGCCACAGCCGGGTCCCCGCGGGGATCTCCAGGTCGCGGTAGGAGATGTCCTCGGTGGCGACCCGCCAGATGATCGGCACGGTGGGGGCCACGCGCATCACCTCCTCGACGGCGTTGGCGGCCAGATCGGGCCGCTCGGCCAGCAGCGCCCACTGGTCGGGGTGGCGGGTGAAGACGTACATCCCGAGCCCGAGCTGGTTGCGGGTGGTGTCCTGGCCGCCGAAGACGAAGCCGGCGACGTGGTAGCGCAGTTCCTGCATGCTGAGCCGGTCGCCCTCCTCGGTGGCCTGCACGAGCGCGGTGAGCAGGTCGTCGCGGGGGTGCGCCCGGCGTTCGGCGCAGAGCCGGTCCGTGGCGTCGTAGAGCCCGGCGAGGGCGGCCTCGATGCGGGGCCGGTTCTCGGCGACGCTCATCCCGCCGATCCCGGCCAGGTCCTTGCCCCACCGGAGGAACTGGGCGTGCTCCTCCTCGGGCAGGCCGAGCAGCTCGTACATCACGCGCGGCGGGTAGCGGTCGGCGAAGTCGGCCATGAACTCGCACTCGCCGCGGTGCTCCAGCTCGTCGATCAGCTCGGTCACGATCGTGCGCATCCAGGGCCGCAGCGCCTCGACCCGGCGCGGGGTGAAGGCCTTGGCGAGCAGCCGGCGCTGCCGGTGGTGCGTCTCGCCTTCCAGGCTGATCAGCGTGTTGCCCCACCAGTCGGCGGCGAGGCCGGTGCTGACGCCCTGCATAGCGATGTGGTCCAGCCCGACCTGGCGCAGCCGCCGGTCCCTGACCAGCTCGACGCAGTCGTCGTAGGCCAGGACGGCCGGGCCCATCGGGGTCTGGGCGTACCAGTGCCGCTCGGCGGCGGCCCGCACGTCGGGGGAGTCGACCCGGAAGGCCGGGTCCATGAGGTTGAGAAAGGCCACGTCGGTCATCGCCGCCGCTCCTCCCGGGTCGCGGGCTGCTGAGGGGTCGTGGTCCGGTTGGTGGGCGTGGTCCGGTTGGTGGGCGGGGTCCCGCGGGTGGGCGGGGTCCGGCGGGTGGTCGCGGTCCGCCCGGTGGCGGCGGGCCGCGGGGCGGTCACGGGCGGAACTCGCCCGTGGCGTGAGCGGTGGTGGCCTCCCACTCCTCGGGCGGCGGGTCGCCGATGTGCTGGCTGAACTCCCAGGTGTGGCCCTCGTAGTCCTTGGCGGTGTACTGCCGCAGGCCCCACTCCTTGTCCTCGGGCGGGTAGACGATCGTGGCGCCCTCGGCCCTGGCCCGCTCGAAGTGCTTGTCGACGTCCTCCACGCACACGAAGGTGTAGGAGCAGACGTGGCCGTCCAGGATGGGCTTGCGGTAGTCCTTGCGGGGGGCGTAGTCGCCGCGCGCGGCGTCGAGCATGATCACGCCGTTCTCGAGTTCGAGGTCGGCGTGCGCGATCCAGCCGCCTTCGCACACGACGCGCAGAAGTTCGTTGAATCCGAAAACCCTGGACAACCAGGAAATCGCCACTTCCACGTCTTCGTAGAAGAGAATCGGGACGACCCTCGGAAATCCGCGCGATGGATTATAGGTCCATTCGCCACGCCGCCCGTTGGGCTCGCTCATTCGGATTCCGCCTCCTTAATGTGTGGATTTACGGTGTTTACCGGGGGAGTCATGGAAAGGAGGGCCGCGACGTTCCCGGCGACGATCTCGAAGGTGCCGGCCAGCTCCGCCGCCGGGCTGAACCACACGGTCCGGGACGGTTCGAGGGACTGGAACAGGTGGCCCGGCGGCAGGTAGTACGCCTCCCCGGGCCCCACGGAGAGCTCCGTGCCGTCGTCGAGGACGGCCCTGAACCGGCCCTCGAACAGGTAGCCCCAGTGGGCGACCGGGCAGCGGTCGCCGGGCAGCCCGTCGAACGCGCCCGTGGGCGGCCAGCCCGCGGGCATCGTCTCGAAGACGACGGTGTAGTCGCCCAGCCGCGCCGTCCTGGTCTCGAATCCGGGCACGGGGTTGTCGGCCTCGAGCCGGTCCTTCGCGACGTGGAACACCCGGCCGGCCCGCCTGTCGTCCGCGGGGAGGGGATCCCCGCGGACGACGGCCTGCTCCGGATCAGGGGTCATCGGGTCTGCCGGGCGGACGCGCGCAGGTCGGCCGCCTGGTTGCTGGTGCGGGCGAACTGCTCCATGTCGACCACGGGGATGACCTCGCTGCTGACGTACGGCGAGTAGGTGGCCGTGTCCAGCGCGATGAGGGACGGGTCGTCGGTCTCGACGACGATGAAACCACCGGAGCCGTCGACGCGGGCGACGTGCTGGAGGTACTCGATGCCCTTCGTCGGCTGCCAGCGCTCGTACACCGCGAACCCGGCCTGCATGGCCTCGGCGGTGGTGTTCTCGCGCACTTTGTATTGAACGACGTATTTCACGGCTGCCTCCTCTGAGAGGGCGTGGGGGAATTGCCTCGAATTGCGCACTGGCGCTGATTCGTGGGTGGCAGCGGCCGCTTCATGCTGACACAACCACCGCCTGCGGGCTGCGTCAATACCGAATAATGCGGATCATCGGGGGGCGGCGAGAAGGATCATCTCGAAATGATCGACCGGCGCCGGGCCATTGGGGAGAAATGCCCGCCAACCCCTCGAATTCGGTCAGCTTGTGTTCAGGGCCGGCCGGGGCGCGGGATCAGAGTGACGAGAGTGGAGCACCGGCCGACGCGGACCGGGCCGGCGTCGAGTCCCGCGGCGGACGCCAGCCGCAGCACGTCGTCCAGCCCGCGGTCGCGGCCGGCGCAGTAGACGAGCATGCGCAGGTCCATCTCCGAGCCCTCGCCGTCGTGCGGGCCCGTGAGGTCGCCCTCCTCCAGCACGAGCACCCGGCCGGACTCGCCGGCGTCCCGCGCCGCCTCGGCGCAGCGCCGCAGGACGGCGGTCGCGCGCTCGTCGTCCCAGTCGCCGATCACGCGGGAGAGCAGGTAGACGTCGGCGCCGCGGGGCAGCGGGCCGAAGAAGTCGCCCGGGTGGATCTCCGCCCGGTCCCGCACCGGCTCCAGGACCGTCACGGCCGCCTCCGCCGGCCCCGGCCGCTCGACCAGCATGCCGGCCAGGTGCGGGTGGGCGCCGAGCAGGCGGGCGAGCAGGACGCCGTTGCCCCCGCCGACGTCGGCCACCCGCCGCACGGCCGTCCAGTCGTGGCCCGCGATGACGTCGCCGACGGCGGGGTGGTCGCCCATGAGCCGGTCGAACGACTCCGACAGGCCGGGGTCGCGGTCCAGGTCCTCCCAGTAGCCGGCGCCGTACAGCAGCGGGTAGGCGGGCCCGCCGGTGCGCACCGAGTCGAGCAGGCGCACGAACGACAGGTCGGCCCGGCCCACCGCGCCCTCGATGTCGAGCCAGTCCCGCGCCGGGCCCCGGAGCTCCTCGCCCAGCTCGCCCAGGCCGTACGCGCCGCCGGGGGAGCGGGTGAAGACGCCGGCGGACACCAGGTGGCTCATCACCCGGCGCAGCGCGTCGGGGTCGGCGCCGGTGCGCTTGGCGAGGTCGTCGTCCGAGACGGCCCCGGCGGCGATGTGGTCGGCGACGCGCAAGGTGGCCGCGACCCGGATCGCCATCGGGGTGACCAGGTCGGCGGCGCGCCAGAGAGGACCCATGCCGCGACGGTAACAAGGCGTGGGGCCGCCGTCACGCGCCCCGGCCGTGCCGGGATGTGTCCTCGCGGCCACGGATTGTCACCGACCGGCTTCGCCGCCGTCCTTGACGCTGCCGCGTCTTCGTGAGATTCGTCGCCTATGGCCCGCGAGGCACGCAACGCAGAGGCAGGCGACGCGCAGGCACGGACCGCGAAGGCGACGGACGCGGACGGATGGGACGCCGCCACGCATCCGCTGTGGCACGGCTCGGCCCACATGAGCTACGTGCTCGGCGCCGCAGGTCCCCGGGAGATGCTCGTGCGGGGGGAGGGATGCCGGGTCTTCGACCGCGCGGGCAGAGCCTACCTCGACGCCCGGTCCGGGATCGCCAACGTGATCCTAGGGTACAGCCGCCGGGACATCGCCGAGGCGATGCACCGGCAGGCGCTGGAGCTGCCGTTCGTGTGCACCATGCGGTACGAACGGCCCGCCCCGGTGATCGTCGAGTACGCCGCGGCCCTCGCCGCGGCCGCGCCGCCCCCGCTGACCCGGGTCAGGTTCACGCACACGGGCAGCTCGGCGGTGGAGTCGGCGCTGCTCATGGCGCGCCGGTTCCAGGCCAACTCCGGGCGGCCGATGGGCGTGGAGATCATCGCGCTGCACGGGGCCTACCACGGCAGCACGCTGATGACGATGGCCGCGGGCGGCTGGCCGATGCTGCACGAGCAGTTCGGGCCGATGCCCCCGGGCTTCCACCACGTGCCGCCGGGCGACGCCGCGGCGCTGGAGGCCAAGATCGGCGAGCTGGGCCCCGAGCGGGTCGCGGCGCTCGTGGCCGAGCCGGTGCACGGCTTCAGCGGCCACCCCCTGCCCGCCGCCTACCTGCGTCGCGCTCGCGAGCTGTGCGACCGGCACGGCATCCTGCTGATCTACGACGAGGTGTTCACCGGCCTCGGCCGGATGGGCCCGATGTTCGCCGCCGAGCTCGCCGGCGTCGTCCCCGACGTCATGTGCCTGTCCAAGACCCTCACCGCCGGGTACGCCGCGCTCGGCGCGGTGCTGGCCACCGACCGGGTCTACGCCGCCTTCGACCGTCCGGGGGCGTACTTCGCCCACTCCTCGTCCACCGACGCCCACCCCATCGCGTGCGCCGCCGGGCTGGCGACGCTGCGGGCGCTCGACGGCGAGGGCGCGCGCGAGCGGGGGACCCGCATGGGGGAACGGCTCGCCGCCGAGCTGGCCCGCGAGCTCAAGGACCTGCCCCTGGTGCGCGGAGTGCGGGCGCTCGGCGCGTACGTCGCGATCGACCTGGACGACCCGCCGGACCTGATGGCGAACCTGAACCGCAAGCGCCACCTGCAGGCCGAGTGCGAACGGCGCGGGGTGCTCATCGACTACACCCCGGCCATCCTCATGCTGGTCCCGCCGTACACCCTGCCGGACGACGACGCCGACGAGATCGTCGCCGTGGTCGCCGCCGTCCTGCGGGGGTTCCGTGACGGGGACGTCGACCCCGCAAGGCTCCGGCCCCCGAGCGCGAGCGGCCGGAGATGACCCGCGCCCGCCCCGGCGGGCCCGACCGCTGATGAGGTCACCGTGGCCGCGTACGACATCGTGATCGTCGGAGCGGGCTCGGCCGGCGCCCCGCTGGCCGCCCGCCTGTCGGAGGATCCGGGACGGAGCGTCCTGCTCGTGGAGGCCGGGCCCGACTACCGCTCGGCCGAGACCCCGGAGGCCGTCCGGGGCCCGAACTTCGCCATGGTCCTGGCGCTGGGCCGCTACCACTGGCCGGGGCTGCGCGGCCGGGTCACCGACGCGCAGGAGCCGGACACGGTCCTGGCCGGCAGGGGCGTGGGCGGCACCTCGGCGATCAACGGCCAGGGCGCCGTGCGGGGCAGGCCCGCCGACTTCGAGGCGTGGGCGGCGGCCGGCTGCGAAGGCTGGGGCTGGGCCGACGTGCTCCCGTACTTCATCCGGATCGAGCGGGACCTGGACTTCCCCGGCGAGCCGTACCACGGCGCGGACGGGCCCATCCCGGTCGGCCGGGTGCCCCGGGCGGAGTGGGGGGCGGTGAGCGGGGGCCTGGCCGGGGCGGCGGCCGCGCTGGGCCACCCCGAGCACGCCGACCTCAACGCGCCCGGCCACACCGGCCTGGCGCCGGGCGCCTGGCACCGCGGCCCCCAGGGCCGGGTCACCACCAACGACGCCTACCTGGAGCCCGCGCGGGACCGGCCCAACCTCCGCGTTCTGGGGGACACGCGGGTGTCCCGGGTGGTGCTGGAGCGCGGCCGGGCGGTCGGCGTCGAGCTGCTGACCCCGGACGGGCCGCGCCTGGCGGAGGCCGGCGAGGTGGTCCTGTGCGCCGGGGCGTTCCACTCCCCGGCCATCCTCATGCGCTCCGGGATCGGCCCCGCCGGCGAGCTGGCCCGGCACGGCATCGCCGTCGCCGCGGACCTCCCCGGCGTGGGGCGGCGGCTGCGCGACCACCCGATGGTCTGGCTCACCTTCCCGCTGCGGTCCCACGCCTGGGCGCCGTCGGCGGACGTGCTGCCCGGCCACTGCGTCCTGCGCTTCTCCTCCGGCGCGGCCGGGGCGGGAACGTTCCAGGGCGGCGGGCGCGAGCCGTACGACGACCTGGAGGCGCTGCCGCTGGACCGCACGCCGATGGACGTGCGCGCCGGGGGGCTCATGGTGGCCCTGTCGGCGCCGGCGTCCGAGGGCGGCTCGGTGCGGCTGGCGGGGGCCGACCCGGAGGCCGACCCGGTCGTGGAGTTCCGCATGCTGGCCGACCCCCGGGACCGCGAGCGGCTGCGCGCCGGCGTCCGGCACGCGGCCGAGCTGGCCCGGGCCGCGCCGCTGGCCGGGCTCATGGACGCGCCGCTGAGCCTGGAGAAGGGGCGGCCCGTGACCGAGTACGGCGACGCGGAGCTGGACGCGTGGCTGGCGGCCTCGGCCATGCCGTACTTCCACCCCGTCGGCACCTGCGCGATGGGCCCCGACGGCGACCCCCGGGCGGTGGTGGACGCCGAGGGCCGCGTGCGGGGCGTGACCGGGCTGCGCGTCGCCGACGCCTCGATCATGCCGCTCATCCCCTCGACCCCCACCCACCTGACGACCGTGATGATCGCCGAACGCCTCGCCGAGAAGATCGCCGGAGAACGGAGACCCCAAGGATGAACCAGCAGCAGTTCGACGTGATCGTGGTCGGCGCCGGGCCCGCGGGCTCGTGCACGGCCGGGCTGCTCGCCATGGACGGGCGCCGGGTCCTGCTCCTGGACCGTGACAAGCACCCCCGCTATCACATCGGAGAGTCGCTGATCAGCGGGGTCTGGCCGACGCTGGACCGGCTCGGGGTGCGCGAGCGGCTGGAGCAGATGGGCTTCCCCCGCAAGTACGGCGCCGACGTGCTCTGGGGCGCCGACGCCGAGAAATGGGGCTTCACCTTCCGGCAGGCCGGGCCGTACGAGTTCGTGCACCAGGTGCGGCGGGCCGAGTTCGACGCCATGCTCGTGGGCCGGGCGCGCGAGCTGGGCGTCCACGTCGTCGAGGACGCGACGGTCAAGGACGCCCTGTTCGACGGCGACCGCGTCGCCGGCGTCCGCTACCAGGTCCGGGGCCGGGGCGAGCTGGAGGAGGCGCGGGCCAGGTTCACCGTGGACGCCACGGGCCAGCAGCGCTGGCTCGGCCGCCACTTCGACCTGGTGGACTGGCACGAGGACCTGCGCAACATCGCGATCTGGGGCTACTGGCAGGGCTGCCGCAGGTTCGACGGGGAACGCGCGGGCCACACGCTGGTGGAGGCGCTGCCGACGGGGTGGCTGTGGTTCATCCCGCTGGGCCAGGACACCACCAGCATCGGCTACGTCACCTCCAGCGAGCTGCTGACCAACTCCGGGCTGTCCGCCGAGAAGCTCTTCGAGACCCAGCTCGAGGAGTCGAAGCTGGTCAAGCCGATGATGGACGGGTCCACGCTGGTCACGGCCTACCGCACGGCCCGGGACTGGTCCTACCAGTGCCGCAGCTTCCAGGGGCCCGGCTGGGCGCTGGTCGGCGACGCCTCGGCGTTCATCGACCCGCTGCTGTCCACCGGCGTGACGCTGGCGGTGCGCGGGGCCAGGGTGCTGGCCAAGGCCCTCAACGAGGCGCTGTCCGATCCCGCGAGGGAGGCCGCGGCCCTGCGGGCGTACGAGGACAACTGCCGCGCCTTCCTCAACGTGATCCTGGAGTTCGTCAGGTTCTTCTACGACCAGACGAAGACCAGGTCGGAGTACTACCGGGGCGCGCAGGAGATCATCGACCCGGAGAGGCAGCGGTACCCCGAGTTCGACTTCGTCAAGCTCGTCTCCGGCCTGGCGGGCGACGACGAGGACCTGGCGATCGTGAAGGAGATCCTGGTGTACCGCTGACGCCCGCCGCCGCCGGGCTCAGCGGCGGGTCTCGTCCCCCTCGCCGACGTGCCCGAAGGCGCTCAGGTGCTCGCGCTCACGCCGCCGCTCCTCGTCCGTGTGCTCGACGTGGGGCATGGCCAGCCGCAGGATCGGCGGGGCCATGAGCGAGGTCGCCATGGCGACGAGCACGATGACCGTGTAGGCCTCGGTGCCGAGCACGCCGAGACGGAGACCCGCCATGGCGATGATGATCTGGACGATCCCCCGGGCGTTCATGCCCGCGCCCAGGGCCAGCGCCTCCCAGCCGGACAGCCGGCTGGAGAGCGCGCCGAGCCACGCCCCGGCGAACTTGCCGGCCACGGCCACGGCGAGCAGCGCCAGGGCCGTGAGCAGCAGGCGCGGGTCGGCCAGGCCCGTCAGGTCCATGCGCAGCCCGGCGGTGGCGAAGAACAGCGGGGCCAGCACCGACCTGACCATCGTGTTGAGCGGCGCCAGCCGGGCCATCTCGATCCCCGAGGCCCGGATGAGGACCCCGCACAGGAACGCCCCGAGGATGGCCTCCAGCCGGAGGGCGTGGGTGGCGGCGCCCGCGAGCAGCAGCATCGTCACGGCGGCGGCGATCGGCGGCCCGGGGTCGGGCGAGGCGGCGGCGGCCCGCATGACCCGCCCCACGACGGGCCGCGCGAGCGCCGTGACCGCCAGCACCCCGGCCAGCGCGGCCACGGGCAGGAGCACGCTCTGCCCGTGCGCGGTGGCCAGCGCCGACACCACCGCCAGCAGGAGCCAGCCGCAGACGTCGTCGATCATCCCCGCGATCAGCGTGAGCTGCCCGATGTCGCGGTGCAGCAGGCGCATGTCCAGCAGGATCTTGGCGATCACCGGGATCGCGCTCACGCACATCGCCACGCCGATGAACAGCGCGAACACCGGGCGGGAGGCGGCGGGCCCCATGAGCGTGGCGGGCACCCAGAACCCGGCGGCGACGCCCAGCCCGAGCGGCAGGACGAGCCCCGCCACGCTGACCCGGGCGGCGGTGAGCCCGCGCCTGCGGACCAGGCCCAGGTCCACCTGCGCCCCGGTGGCGCCCACCAGCAGCAGCGTCGCGAGCTGCGCCACGCCGTCCAGCAGGTGCGCCTGCGCCGGGTCCGGGGGGAACAGCGCCGCCCACGCCCCGGGCCAGACGACGGCCAGCAGGGACGGGCCGGCCAGCACGCCCGCCGCCAGCTCGCCCATGACCGGGGGCAGGCCCGCCCGGGCGGCCAGCCGCCCCAGCGCGACGGCGAGGAGCAGGAGCGTGCCGCACTGCACGAGGAAGATCAGCAAGGTGTCCGCCGGAATCGGCGGGACGGGCGCGGGTCCTGCGCTCATGTCAGCCATCACAACCGACACCGGCCGTCCCGGCAACCGCCCTGTCCGCTCCCGTGTCAGGCGCCCGGCTCCCCGGGAGCGCCGGTGAGCGCGCGGGAGCGGCCCGGAAGCGGGCCCGCCGCGCCCGGCGGGGCGGCGGGCGATCCGCGGCGGTGGCGGGCGCTGGCCGTGCTGGCGCTGGTCCAGTTCGTCTTCGTGCTGGACCTGACGGTGGTGAACGTGGCGCTGCCGCGCATCCAGGGCGAGCTGCGGTTCGACCCGGCGGGGCTGGCCTGGGTGGTCAACGCCTACGCGCTGACGGCGGGCGGGTTGCTGCTGCTCGGCGGGCGGCTCGGTGACCTGCTCGGGCGGCGGCGCGTGTTCCTGGCCGGGGTCGCGCTGTTCGCGGCGTCCTCGCTGGTGTGCGGGGTCGCGGGCACGGCGGGGCTGCTCGTGGCGGGCCGCTTCGGGCAGGGCGCGGGCGAGGCGCTGGCCGCCCCCGCGGGCCTGGCGATGGTCGCGCTGCTGTTCGAGGACGCCCGGGAGCGCGGGACCGCGATCGGGATCTGGGCGGGGTTGTCGGCCGTGGGCGGGACGCTGGGCGTGGTCGTGTCGGGGGTGGTCAACGACCTCACCACCTGGCGCTGGATCTTCCTGGTCAACCTGCCCGTGGCGGCGTTCGTCCTGATCGCCGTGCCGAGGCTGGTCACCGCCGCGCACGTGCTCGCCCCCGCCCCGCCCGCGCCGGGCAGGGCGCGCGCCGGGCCGCGGGCCGACGTGGCCGGGGCGCTCTGCGTCACCGCCGGCATGGTCGCGCTGGTGTACGGCCTGCTGCGGGCGGCCGAGCTGCCGTGGGGGTCCGCGCCCGTGGTCGTCCCGCTCGCGGCGGGCCTGGCGCTGCTGGCGGCCTTCGCCGCGGTCGAACGGCGGGCCCGGCACCCGCTGGTCCCCCCGGCGTTCTTCACCGACCGGGTGCGGATGACCGGCACGGCCGCCACGCTCCTGTTCGCCAGCGCCTTCTTCGCCATGTTCTTCCTGCTCACGCTGTACATGCAGAAGGCGCTCGGCTGGTCGCCGCTGTGGACGGGGCTGGCCTACGTGCCGTACGGGCTCATGATCGTGGCCGGCGGCGGGCTCGCGACCGCGCTGCTGCCCCGGCTCGGATGCGGGCCGCCGCTGGCCGCCGGCTGCGCGATCGGCGGCGCCGGCCTGCTGCTGCTGTCCGGGATGTCGCCCGGGGGCTCCTACCTCGCCGACGTGCTGCCGGGCTCGCTGGTGGTGGGCTTCGGGGCGGGCCTGACGTTCCCCATGCTGGGCAACGCCTGCCTGCACGGGGTGTCCGAGGCGGACGCGGGCCTGGCCTCCGGCGTGCAGAACGCCGTCTACCAGGCCGGCGGCGCGCTGGGCCTGGCCGTGCTGGTGACCGTCGCGGTACGGCACGCGGGCGGCGCCGACGACCCGGCCGCGCTGACCGCCGGGTACGCCGTGGCCCTGCGGGCGGGCGCGGGGGCGATGCTGGCCGCCGCGCTGCTCGCGGCGGTGCTGCTCCGGCCGTACGGGGGCATGGAGAGACCGGGGCGCGGGGAACCGCGCCGGACCTGACGCGACGACCGGCGACGACCGGGCGGAACAGGGAGGACCAGTGGCCAGGAAGGTTCCACGACCCTTCGCCTACTCGTGGGGCAGCGGGCGGATCGTCGAGGAGGCGACGGCGCCGAACGAGTTCTACGAGCCGGCGCTCCAGCTCCTCGTGGTGGAGGGAGGCGAGCACGACGGGGAGGAGCACCTGCGGTTCTGCTTCTACAGCCCCGGCGGCTCGTTCCAGCGGCATCCGCTGGTCGTCAACCGCGAGGACATCGCGGAGCTGCGCAGGGCGCTGGGGGAGACGCCGCGCATCCGGGCCATGCTCAGGGAGCTGGCCGGGGAGTGACCCGGCGAGCGGGCCGGGGATTCGGGAGGCGGGCCGGAGGGCCCGGCGGAGAGGAGGACGGTCGTGTACGACCCGGAGAGGGGCTTCCCGCGTGTCGTGGTGGAGCTCGTGTACGACGACGTGGCCGCGGCGGCGGAGTGGCTGTGCCGGGTGTTCGGGTTCCGGGAGACCCTGCGGCAGACGCGCCCTGACGGGGTGGTCGGCCACGTGGACCTGGACACCGGCGGGGGCGTGGTGATGCTCTCCTCGGCGGGCGGCGGCCTGGCCCCGCCGGGCCGGGACGGGCCCGTGTCCGCCCGGATGATCGTGTACGTCGACGACGTGGACCGCCACTTCAAGCAGGCGGTGGCGGCCGGGGCCGAGCCCGCGCACGAGCCGGTGGACAAGCCCTGGGGGCTGCGGCAGTACCTCGTCCGCGACCCGGAGGGGCACGTGTGGGAGTTCACCCGGCACGTCCGGGACGTCCCCCCGGAGGACTGGGGCGCCGAACTCAGGTAGCCGGGCCCGGCGGCAGAGTCCGGGAGTCCGCGCCGGGAGTCCGCCGCCGGGAGTCCCGCGCCGGGTGGCCGGGTCCGGGTGGCCGGGCCGGGGTGGTCCGGCCCGGCCGGCGGGCCGGGGCGGGCGGGAAGACGTGGCCGGAAAGGCGTGCCCGGAAGGTCGGGTTTTGTGGGGACACGCGGGGCTCGCACACGCCCTCATTCCCCGCAAAAGCGGAGATCAGCGGCACGATCGGCCCCGATTCCGGGGATTGACAGCCCCGGTGCGGACGGGGAGATTGCGTGAAGAGGCGACTCGGAAGCGGAGAGTGCGGATGAGCGAGAGCGTGCACGTGAGCCGGAGTCGAACCGAAGGGGAAGTCCGCGAACTCCTCCGGAACCTGGTCTTCGAGCTGGCCCCCGCCGAGGCGAAGTCCACGAGCCCGGACGCCCGGCTCGTGGAGGACCTGGAGTACCACTCCCTCGCCATCTTGGAGCTGGCGTTCACCATCGAGGACGAGTTCGAGCTGGAGCCGATCGACGAGGAGACCGCGCAGAAGATCCTCACCGTGCGCGACGTCGAGGACTTCGTCGTGGGCAAGCTCCTGGAACGTTCCGGCCGCGCGCCCGGCGGGGACGGGTGAGGCGGCCGTGAGCCGGCGCAGGGCGGGATTCGAGTCGATCGCGCGGCTGGCGGAGCTGGCCGACTTCACGCTGGCCTTCGCGATCCGGGCGGTCGCCCACCTCGGGGTCGCCGACCACCTGGCGGAGGGGCCGCGCCGGGTCGGGGACCTGGCCGCCGAGATCGGGGCCCACGAGCGGTCGCTGCTGCGCACGCTGCGGGCGCTGGCCACGGCGGGCGTGTTCGCCGAGCCGGAGCCCGGCCTGTTCGCGCTCACGCCCCTGTCGGAGCTGCTGCGCGGCGACCACCCGCTGTCGATGCGGTGGGCGTTCCGGCTGCGGCCCGACGTGGACGCCTGGGCGGAGATGGAGCACACGCTGCGCACCGGCGAGACCGCCTTCGACCACGTCTTCGGCACCGACTACTGGAGCCACCTGGCCGCCAACCCGGCGCTCCAGGCGCAGTTCCGCGACTCCCAGCGGGCGCTGACGCGCCTGGAGCTGCAGACCCTGACCCGGCTGTACGACTGGCGTGGCCTGCGGACCGTGGTGGACCTGGGCGGCAACGACGGCACGTTCCTGTGCGGGCTGCTGAGCCGCTACCCGCAGATGCGCGGCACGGTGTTCGACCTGCCCGGGACCGTCGCCGAGGCGGCCAAGACGGCGGCGGACGCCGGGGTGGCCGACCGGTGCGCGGCGGTCGGCGGCAGCCTGTTCGAGACGCCCCTGCCGGCGGGCGCCGACGCGTACACCATCAAGCGGGTGCTGATCGGGCTGGCCGACGACGAGGTGGTGACGCTGCTGCGCATCCTGCGCGGTGTCATGCGGCCCGACAGCCGCCTGCTCGTGCTGGAGCCCCGCGACGCCCCGGACGACCTCAGCATCTCGATGGACCTGCACATGCTCGTGCTCGGGGAGGGGCATGTGCGATCGCCGGAGCGCTTCGGCGAGCTGCTGGCCGAGGCGGGCATGTCCGTGGCCGCGGTCGTGGACGCGCGCCTGCTCAACCTCATCGACGCGCGCCCCGGCTGACCCCGGCCCCGCCGTACCCGATGAGCGTCCCCCGACCCCCGCACGACTGCTGGAGCGCCCATGCGCGACGAGATCTTCCGCAACCGCGAGCGGGTGCAGGACTTCATCTTCGACGAGAACGTCGCCACGGTGTTCGACGACATGCTGGAGCGCAGCGTGCCGTTCTACGGCGAGGTCCAGCGCATGGTGGTGGAGCTGGCGGCGCAGTTCCTGCGGGAGGACGGCACGGTCTACGACGTCGGCTGCTCGACCGGCAACACGCTCCTGGGCGTGGCGAGCGTGATCGAGCCGGACCGGGCGGTGCGCTTCGTGGGCATCGAGCCGTCGCCGGGGATGCGCGAGCAGGCGGCCAAGAAGCTGGCGGCGATCCCGCGCGCCGAGCGCGTCTCCGTGCGCCCCGACGCGATCGAGGACGTGCCGTCCCTGCCCGACGCCCGCGTGATCACCATGCTCTACACGATGCAGTTCGTCCGGCCGATCCACCGGCCGCGGGTGCTGGCCATGTTCCACGACTCGCTGCACCGGGGCGGCTGCCTGCTCATGGCGGAGAAGATCCTCGCCGACGACCGGGAACTGCGCCGGATGTTCATCGACCTGTACCACGCCTACAAGATGCGCCACGGCTACACCAGCACCGAGATCTCCCGCAAGCGGGAGGCGCTGGAGAACGTGCTCATCCCGTTCACCGAGCCGGAGAACATCCGGCTGATGCGGGAGGCCGGCTTCGCGGCGGTGGAACGGATCTTCCAGTGGTACAACTTCGCGGCCTACATCGCCGTCAAGCGGTGACGGGACACGGTGACGCGACGCGGTGACGGGCAAGCGCGGTGACCGGGAAGCGTGGCGGACGAGAGACGCGGCCGGCGACAGACGTGGTGGCCGGAAGACGCGGCGGAGAGGTGGCGCGGTGACGAGGCGCGGGGAGGTTGCGCGGTGATCGTCCGGCCCCGGGTGGAGGACTACGCCCTGCGGCACACCACCCCCGAGCCGCCCTGCCTGGCCGCCGTCGCCGCCGAGACGCGGGAGGTCAGCGCCGAGCCGTACATGATGGTCGGGCCGCTGGAAGGGCGGCTGCTGGCGATGCTGGTGCACATGCTGCGGCCGGCGCTGGTCCTGGAGGTCGGCACGTTCACCGGCTACTCGGCGCTGGCGATGGCCGGGGCGCTGCCGCCGCACGGGCGGCTGATCACCTGCGAGATCGACCCGCGCCACGCGGAGATCGCCCGCCGGCACGTCGCCGCGTCCCCCTGGGCGGGCCGGGTCGAGGTGCGGCTCGGCCCGGCCCTCGACACGATCGCCGCCCTGCCCGGGCCGGTGGACCTGGCCTTCGTGGACGCCCACAAGACGGCCTACGCGGAGTACTACGAGGCCCTGCTGCCCAGGCTGGCGGAGACGGGCGTGCTCGCCTTCGACAACACGCTGCACCTGGGCCAGGTGATCGCCGAGGACCCGCCGGACGAGGAGATCGCCGCCATCCGGGCGTTCAACGCGCTGGTCCGCGACGACCCGCGCGTCGAGCAGGTGGTGCTCACCGTACGGCAGGGCCTGACGCTGATCCGGCACGCGCCGCAGCGGCCCTCATAGGTCGAGGCGGACGCGGTACGCCCGCAGCCAGGCGTCCAGGTGCAGGACGCGCTCCAGCCCGAGCCGGACGACCTGGGCCCCGGTGGGCGGCATCGCGGCCAGGGCGCGGACGCCGGGCCGGCTCAGGATCTCCAGCACGGGGGAGGAGCGGTCCGCGAGCAGGGCGTTCACCTCGTCGCGCAGGCGGGCGTGGTAGGCGGGGTCGGACACGGCGGGGTACGGGCTCTTGGCGCGGGCCAGGACCGAGGCGGGCAGCAGGTCGCCGGCGGCGGCGCGCAGCAGGCTCTTCTCCCGCCCGTCGCGCGTCTTCAGCCGCCAGGGCACGTTGAAGACGTACTCCACGAGGCGGTGGTCCAGGAACGGCACCCGGATCTCGAGGCCGGCCGCCATGCCCATGCGGTCCTTGCGGTCCAGCGGGTGCGGCAGGAACCGGGTCAGGTGCAGGTGGCACAGCTCCCGCATGCGCCGCTCGCGCGGGTCCTCGCCGGGCAGCCGGGGCACCGCGGCCAGCGCCTCGCCGTACCGCTGCGCCTGGTAGCCGGGCACGTCCAGGTCGCGGGAGCGCGGCTCGTAGACGGCCTGGCGGCCCAGCGCGCGGGTCATGGCGAGCCAGGGGAAGGTGGCGGCGTCCACGCAGGCGGGGTCGTGGAACCAGGCGTACCCGCCGAACAGCTCGTCGGCGCCCTCGCCGGACAGCGCCACGGTGGCGTGCCGCCGGATCTCCCGGGCCAGCAGGTAGAGCGAACCGTCCATGTCGCCCAGGGGCGGGAGGTCGCGGGCGCGCAGGATCGCCGACCGCAGCGCGGGGGAGGTCAGCTCGCGCGCGTCCACCCGCAGCTCCGCGTGGTCGGCGCCGGTGTGCCGGGCGACCTCCCGGGCGTACGGCGCGTCGGGGGTGCGGCGCATCTCGTCGGGCCGCCACCCGGTGTCCACGCAGAACGAGCGGATCCGGCCGGCGCCGTTCCGGGCCGCGGCGTCCTGCGCGAGGGCGACGATCGCGCCGGAGTCCAGGCCGCCGCCGAGCAGCGCGCACAGCGGCACGTCGGCGTCGAGCTGGCGCTCGACGGCGTCCCGCAGCAGGTCCCTGACCGTGGCCACGGTGGTCCGCGGGCCGTCGCGGTGCTCGCGGGCCTCCAGCGCCCAGTACCGGCGCAGGGACAGGCCGCCCCGCCGTACGCGGACCAGGTGACCGGGCGGGACCTCGCGCAGGTCCCGGTAGACGGCCTCGCCGGGGGTGCGGACCATGGACAGCAGCTCCCGCAGGCCGTCGCGGTCCACGGCAGGGCGGACGAGCCCGCTGGCGAAGATCGCCTTGGGCTCGGAGCCGAAGACCACGCCGCCGGGGGTCCGGTGGTAGTAGAGCGGCTTGATCCCCAGCCGGTCGCGGGCGAGCAGCAGCTCCCGGGTCCGGGGGTCCCAGATCGCGAAGGCGTACATCCCGTTGAGGCGGTCCAGCACGCCCTCGCCCCAGGCCAGGTAGCCGCGCAGCACGACCTCGGTGTCGCTGCGTGTCCTGCAGCCGGGCAGCTCGGCGCGCAGTTCCCGGTGGTTGTAGACCTCGCCGCTGTAGACGAGCACCGGGCCGTCCCCCATCGGCTGCCGGCCGCCCTCGCGGTCGATGACCACCAGCCGCCGGTGCCCGAGCGCCGCGTGCCGGTCCGCCCACAGGCCGTGCTCGTCGGGGCCGCGGTGGGCCATCGTGGCCGTCATCGCCCGCACGGTCTCCCGGTCCGGGGGCCGGTCGAAGTCGACCCAGCCGCACACCCCGCACATCAGGCCGCCGCCTTCAGCGGGACGCCGGCGTACGGCCTGAGCGTGGCCCCGGGATGCCGGGCGACGGGCCCGTCAGGCTCCAGCGCCCGGAAGCGCCGCAGGAGCGCGGCGAAGGCGGCGGCGGCCTCCAGCCGGGCGAGCGCCGCGCCCAGGCAGTAGTGCGCGCCGCCGCCGAAGGCGACGTGCGGGTTGGGCGCCCGGCCCACGTCGAGCCGGTCGGGCTCGGGGAACCGGCGGGGGTCCCGGTTGGCCGAGGCGAGCAGGAGCAGCACGACGCGGCCCGGCCGCACGGGCTGCCCGGCGATCTCCAGGGGCTCGACCACGATGCGCCCGGTGACCTGGGTGGGGGTGTCGTAGCGCAGGAACTCCTCGACGGCCGAGGGGATCAGCGCCGGGTCGGCCCGCAGCCGCGCCTGCTCCGCGGGGTGCCGGGCGAGCAGGGCGCAGCCCCCGGCGATCAGGTTCAGCGAGGTCTCGAACCCGGCGAAGAACAGGAAGACGACGTTGTCCAGCAGCTCCTCCCGGGTCAGCCCCGGCGGCTCGTCGAGCAGCGCGCGCACCGGGCCGCCCGGCAGGTCCGCGACGTACCGCCGGAGCCAGACCACGGCCTCGTCGGCCGCCCGCCGGTCGGCGTCGGGGACCACCGGGGCGAAGATCCGGGTGAGCGTGAGCAGCCGCCGCCCGACCTCCGGCGGGGGCGTGGCGCCCGCGAGCTCGCCCAGGGTGAGCAGCGGCAGCGGGAACGCCAGGTCCGGCACCGCGTCGAAGGACGAGCCCCCGGAGCGGCCCGCGGTCCCGCACGCCGCCGTGATCAGCCGGTCCGCCAGGCCCGGCACGGCATCGCGCAGCCCGGCCAGGACGCGGGGGCCGACCGCCCGGTTCAGGTGCCGCCGCAGCGCTCCGTGGGCGGGCCGGTCCCGGGTCACGACGCTGTGCTCGACGAACCTGCTCGCGGGGCCGTCGCCCAGCGAGCCGGTCAGGTTGGCCTCGGGGAACATCCGGTACGCCGCGCCGAAGTGGAACTGGGCGAGCCGGGGGTCGCGCAGCGCCGCCGCGACCTCGTCGTACCGCGTCACCAGCCATTGGCCGGGCCCGCCCCGCCAGACCGGGGACCCCTCGCGCAGCCGCGCGTACACCGGGTACGGGTCCTCGTCCGGCCGCAGCTCGCCGAACAGGTCGAAGCGGGGCCTCACCGCCCGCTCCGGCGTGGCGCCAGGGCGCGCGCCAGCACGGCGATCTGCTCCTCGACGGCGCGCTGGGAGATCGCGGCGGTGCGCACGACGAGGTCGAAGGCGTGGAAGGTGCCGGGGAAGTGGTGCAGCTCGACGGGCACCCCCTCGCGCATGAGCCGCAGGGCGTACGCGATGCCCTCGTCGCGCAGGCAGTCGCGCTCGGCGGTCGAGACGTACGCGGGCGGCAGCCCCCGCAGGCTCCCGGCCCGTGCCGGCGCGGCGTACGGCCCGGCCTCGGCGCCGGCCAGGTAGTACCGCCAGGTGTGCGCGGACCCGGCCCGGCCGGCCTCGCACGGCCCGGGCTCGGCGAACTCGGCCATGGACGGGGTGTCCAGGCGGTCGTCCACGGCGGGCTGGATCAGGAGCTGGAAGGCGAGCTCCGGGCCCCCGCGGTCGCGGGCCATGAGGGCGACCGCGGCGGCGAGGGTGGCCCCCGTGCTGCACCCGGCGACCGCGATCCGGCCGGGGTCCGCGCCCAGCTCCTTGGCGTTGGCGGCGACCCAGCACAGGGCGGCGTAGCAGTCCTCGACCCCGGCCGGGTAGGGGTGCTCGGGGGCGAGCCGGTAGTCCACCGAGGCGACCACGCAGCCGGCGCCGGAGGCGAAGCGCATGCAGCGGGCGTGGTCCATCTCCAGCGTCCCGAAGGTCAGCCCGGGGTGGAAGTAGACGACCGCGGGGCGGTTCACCAGGTCCTCGCCCGGCCGGTAGACGCGCATCCCCACCTCGGGGGCGCCCTCGGGCCCCGGCACCGTCCGCTCGCTCGTGCGCACGTCCCGGTCGGCCGGGTGCACCGGCATCGGGGTGGCGGTGTTGAGCGCTCTGATGGCCGCGATGTCGCCGACGTCCAGGATCGGCATCTTCGACAGGACTCGCGCGAGCTGGGGGTCCACGGTGACGTCCTCCACGGGCTGGTCGGGCTGGTCGCCCCGCTCCCCGGGCGGGGCGGCGGGGCCGGGCTGGAACGGTCCCGCCCGGCCGGTCGGGGGATCGGGGAGCGGCCGGGGCGGGACGGCGCGGGTCAGGAGGCGGGTCGGGATGCGGGTCAGGCGCGGTGGTTCAGGCGCGGTGGTTCAGGCGGGGCGGTTCAGGCGGGGCGGAGGGACAGCGGCGCCGAGATCAGGCCGCGCACGTTGGGGTGGCGGCGGCGGACCGGTTCGCCCGCGGGCTCGATCGCGGCGGCGCGCGAGACCAGCGCCCCCAGGGCGGCCGCGCCGACCGCGCGGGCGAGCAGCACGCCCAGGCAGTGGTGCGCCCCGCCGCCGAAGCCGAGGTGCGGGTTGGGCCGCCGCCCGACGTCGAGCCGGTCGGGGGCGGCGAACGCGCGCTCGTCCCGGTTGGCCGAGGCGAGCAGCAGGAGCAGGAACCGGCCCGGCCGGAGCGTGCGGCCCTCGATCTCGACGGGCTCGGCCGTGGTCCGGGAGATCCACTGCAGCGGCGGGTCGTACCGCAGCAGCTCCTCCACCGCCGACGGGATCAGCGAGCGATCGGCGCGCAGCCGGGCGTACTGGCCCGGGTTCCCGGCCAGCTCCAGCGCGCCGCCGCCGACGAGGTGGACGGTCGTCTCGAACCCGGCGAAGAACAGGAAGACCGCGTTGTCGGCGACCTCCTCGTCGGACAGGGAGTCGGCGCCCTGCCGTACGGCCAGCATCCGGGACACCAGGTCCGGGCCCGGGCGGGCGCGGCGCTCGGCGATCAGGCCGCGGGCGTACGCCTTGAGCCGGCGGGCCTCGGGCTCCCCGTTGCCGCGTTCGGGGGTCACGAACGGGATGAGGATGATCGCCCGGCCCAGCTCGGCGGCCAGAGCGGCGACCTCGTCCCGGTCGGCGGCGGGCACGCCGAGCATGTCGCAGGCCACCCGGGTCTGGAGGGGGAGGGCGAAGTCTCCGACGGCGTCCAGCGGGCCGTCCCCCACGCCGTCGAGCAGGTCGCCCGCCGTGCGCGCGGCCAGGCCGGTCAGGCGGCGGACCGCGGCGGGGTTGAGCGCCCGCGCCAGCAGCCCCCGCACGCGCGGGTGCGCGGGCGGGTCCAGCGCCGACACCAGGCCGGGCAGCTCGGCGTTGGGCCGCGCCGCCCCGAGCACGCGCTCCACCACGTCGCCGTACGGCTCGCGCCCCGGCAGCAGCGCCGGGCGGCCGAGGCCGTCGGGCACCCCGTGGCCGAGCCGGGGGTCGCGCAGGAGCGCGGTCACCTCGGCGTGCCGCGTCACCGCCCAGGTGGCCGGTCCGGCGCGGCACAGCGCGCCCGCCTCGCGGAGCCGGGCGTACGTGGGGTACGGGTCGTCGAGCAGGGCGGGGTCGAACACGTCGAACTTCGGCGGTAGGGCAACAGCGCTCATGGTCGCTTCCTGTGCCGGGCTCCCTGGCCTTCACTCTGAAGCCAGAGTGAAGCGCCGTCCCGGGTCTGGCAACCCGGGCGGGCCGCCGCGGCGGGAGCGCGTGACGCCGCCGCCCGGGCATACGCGGGCATCCCGGGCGAACGCGGCGCGAGCCGTACGGCTCAGGCGGGGCGGAGGGCCACGGGCAGGCGGGTGAACGCGCGCAGCGGGCCGGGGGAGCGCACCGGAGGGCCCGCCGGGGCGATGTCGGCGACGCGGCGGGCGAGACGGGTGAAGACGATCTCGCCCTCGGCTCGGGCCAGGGCCGCGCCCAGGCAGAAGTGTGGGCCGCCGCCGAAGCTCACGTGCGGGTTGGGGGAGCGGGCCGGGTCCAGCCGGTCGGGGTCGGGGAACCGGCGCTCGTCGCGGTTGGCGGAGCCGATGAGCAGCAGGAGCATGCGGCCGGGCCGGAGGGTGCGCCCGCCGACGGTGACGGGTTCGCGCACGAGGCGCACCCGGCTCTGGATGGGCGCGTCGTGCCGCAGGAACTCCTCCACGGCCGTGGGCACGAGCCCGGGGTCGTCCCGGAGCCGGTCCAGCACGCCGGGGTGGCCGAGCAGCGCCGCGCAGCCGGTCCCCAGCAGGCTCGTCGTGGTCTCGAACCCGGCGAAGAACAGGAAGACCACGTTGTCGACGATCTCCCCGGCGGTGAGCCGGTCGTCGCCCTCCTGCGCGCTGAGCAGCCGGGACAGCAGGTCGTCGCGGGGCTTCACGCGCCGCTCGGCCAGCAGCCCGCCGATGTAGTCCCGCAGCCACACCACCGCGCGGTCGGCGGCCTCCCGGCCGGCGGGGTCCCCGCTGGCCGCGATCGCCCGGCCGAGGTCGAACGCCCTCGGCCGCACCTCGGCGCGGTCGCCGGGCGGGATGCCGATCAGCTCGCAGACCACCATGATCGGCAGGGGGAGGGCCAGGTCCTCGGCCGCGTCCATGCGCCCGGCCTCCAGCGCGGGCGCGAGCAGCCCGTCCGCCAGCTCGCCGATCCGGCCGCGCAGGCGGCGCACCGCGCCGGGGGAGAACCCCTGGCCCATCAGGCGCCGCAGCCGCACGTGGGCGGGGCGGTCCTTGTAGAGCATGATCCGCTGCACGAAGTCCCCGGCGGGCCCGGGCCCCGCCGAGAGCCGGTGGTACGCCTCGGGGAGCTCGGCGCCCAGGCGGGGGTCGGACAGGAGCGCGGCGACCTCGTCGTACCGGGTGACCACCCACTGCGCGGGCCCGCCCCGGCACAGCGGGCCGGCCTCGCGCAGCCGCGCGTAGACGGGATAGGGGTCGTCGTGCAGGCCGGGGTCGTGGGGGTCGAAGCGCGGGGGTAGGTGAGCAGCCTCCACTCCGCCACTATCGGCCGCGGGGCGGTCTCCGGCAACGCCCGGGCGGAAGGTCCGACATGTGATCTACTTTGTAAAGCGCCCAGGTATGGAGTGTCTTGTCCGATTCGCTCTGAACCTGGGTCGCCAGGCGAACGGCACGGCCCCCGGCATTCGGGACAGAAGCCACGACCTGCGGCGGGCTTCTCGACGAGGTCGGCGGGCCTGGTTATTGTCAGGGTGCCCTCGACGCGGAACCGAGGTGGCTCACGTGAAGCCTGCGTCTTTCACCTACCACGCCCCGACCGCGGCGGCCGAGGCCTCGGCGCTCCTCGCCGAGCTCGGACCGGCCGCCGCCGCCCTGGCCGGGGGGCAGAGCCTCGTGCCGGAGCTGGCGGCGCGCCGGGCGCGGTTCGCGCACCTGGTCGATCTCAACCGGGTGGCGGAGCTCGCCGGGATCACCCTGGACGGCGATGAGCTGCGCGTCGGGTCGATGACGCGGCAGCGGGACGCCGAGCGCTCCACCGAGGTGCGCGAGGCCGCGCCGCTGCTGGCGCTGGCCCTGCCGTGGCTGGGGCCGCCGCAGGTGCGCAACCGCGGCACGGTCGGCGGCGCGCTCGCCCAGGCCGACCCCGCCGGCGACCTGCCCGCCGTGGCCGTCGCGCTCGGCGCGCTGCTGGAGCTGGGCGGGCCGGCCGGGACGGTGCCCGCCGGGGCCCGCTTCACCGGAGCCCGCCCGGCGCCGGGGCCGCTGCTCACCGCCGCGCGGTTCCCCCGGTGGCCCGCCGGCTCGGGGTTCGGGTTCGAGCGGGTCGCGCCCCGGGCGGCCGGGCGCGCCCTCGCCGGGGCAGCCGTCGCGCTCGCCCCCGGCGCCGCGTGCCGGATCGTGCTGTACGGCGTCACCCCCGCCCCCGCCAGGCCGCGCGCGGCGGAGGAACTGGCCCTCGCGGGCGCCCCGGCGGAGGAGGTCGCCCGCGCGGCCCTGCGCGACCTCGGTCTCCTGCCCGGCCCGCCCGATGAGCCCGCCGTGGAACGTTCCGGGCCCCGGCGCCCCGCGCCGGGCGGGGCGGGCGACGGGGGCCGGGAGGAGGTTCCGCACGGCGGCGCGGATGGCCCGGACGGCTCGCGGCTTCCCCGGGGTGCGCGCGCCTCCGCGGCGGTCCGGGGCCGGCTCGCGGCGCACGTCCTGGAACGGGCGCTCCGGAGCGCCAGGGAGAGCGCCGGGGCCTGACGGTCCGCCGCCCTGGGGCGGCGCGAACGGCGGGGAGCGGCGCGTGGGCGAGGGGGGCCGGACGCCCGGCGGTGGCGCGGGGCCGGCGGTGTGGCCAGGGGAGGACGTCGGGCGGGGGAGCGGCAGGTCGAGGCGGGCTAGGAGGAGCCGATGCACGACATCGTGGTCCGGGTGAACGGGCGGACGGTCCGGGGACGGGTGGCGGGGCGGCGGACGCTCGCCGACTTCCTGCGGGAGGACTGCGCCCTGACGGGGACGCGGGTGGGCTGCGAGGAGGGGGAGTGCGGGAGCTGCACGGTGCTCCTGGACGGGCGGGCGGTCCTGGCGTGCCTGGTGTTCGCGGTGCAGGCCGACGGGGCCGAGGTCGTCACGGTGGAGGGCGTGGGCGGGCCGGGGGAGGAGCTGGCGCCGGTCCAGCGGGCGCTGCGCGAGGAGCACGGGGTCCAGTGCGGCTTCTGCACGCCGGGCGTGGTGATGGCGGCGACCGGGCTGCTCCGCGACGGCGTGCCCGAGGACGAGGGCGGCCTGCGGCACGCCCTGGCGGGCAACCTGTGCCGGTGCACGGGCTACCAGGGCATCGTCCGCGCCGTCCGCCGCGCCGCCGCCGAGACGCCGCCCCCTTCCCCCGGGGCGGCCACCCCGGGGGAAGGGGGCGCGCCGGGCGCGGCGGGCGCTCCGCCGTACGACCCGGGCGGCGGGGACGCGGGCCGGGGGCCGTACGGCGTGGCGGGGGGTCCGGAGAGCGGGCGGGGGCGGCCGGGCGAGGGGGCGCGGGCGGAGCGGGGGCGGGTCGGGCGGCGCGAGGACGCCCGGCTGCTGACGGGGCAGGGGCGGTTCGTGGCGGACGTGGCGCTGCCGGGGATGGCGCACGCGGCGTTCGTGCGCAGCCCGGTCGCGCGCGGGCGGATCACGCGGCTGGACGCCGGGCGGGCGCGCGGGCTGGACGGGGTGGTCGCGGTTCTCACGGCGGCGGACCTGAACCCGCGGGCGGGGTCGCTGCGGGCGACGCCCATGCTCGGCGTGAAGGGCCCGGCGCTGACGCCGCTGGCGGAGGGGCGGGTGCGGTTCGCCGGGGAGCCGGTGGCGCTGGTGGTGGCCGAGAGCCGGTACGCCGCGGAGGACGCGGCCGAGCTGGTGGAGCTGGAGATCGAGCCGCTGCCGCCGGTGCTGGACGTGCGGCGGGCGGCCGAGGACGCCGAGCACCTGGTCTACGACGAGCTCGACACGAACGTGAACGAGCAGATGACGTTCCCGACGCGGCCGAGGCTGCGGGCGGCGCTGGAGAGCTCGCCGCACGTGGTGCGGGCGACGTTCCGGCAGCAGCGGCTGGCGAACGCTCCGCTGGAGACGCGGGGGATCGTGGCGTCGTACGCGCTGGGGGAGCTGCACGCGTGGATCTCGACGCAGAATCCGCACGAGGCGCGGCTGGCGATCTCGCGGGCCACGGGGGTGCCGGAGCACAACGTGCGGGTGACGGCGCGGGACGTGGGCGGCAGCTTCGGGCAGAAGTTCTGGACGGGGCGGGACGAGCTGGCGGTCGCGGTGGCCGCGCGGCTGCTGGGGCGTCCGGTGAAGTGGATCGAGGACCGGCGGGAGAACCTGACGACGGCCGGGCACGGCCGGTCGGACGAGGGGGAGTGCGCGTTCGCGCTGGACGGGGAGGGGCGGTTCCTCGGCTGGTACCTGGATCACCTTGAGGATTCGGGGGCGTATCCGACGGGCGTGATCGGGGGCGCGGGGCCGTTCGTGGGGATGATGTTCACCGGGCCGTACAAGGTGCCGATGCACGCGTTCCGGTTCCGGTCGGTGCGGACGAACACCTGCCCGCGGGCGGCGTACCGGGGGCCGTGGACGTTCGCGACGGTGGCGCGGGAGCAGATGATCGACGAGGTCGCGCGGGAGGTGGGGCTGGACCCGGTGGAGCTGCGCCGGCGGAACGTGGTGGGGGCGGGCGATCTGCCATACACCATGCCGACGCGGATGGTGCTGGACCGGGTGACGCCGGCGGAGACGCTGGAGCAGGCCGTGGCGCTGCTCGGGTACGACGAGTTCCGGCGGGAGCGGCGGCGGGCGTTCGAGCGGGAGGGCAGGCTGCTGGGGGCGGGGGTGGCGCTGTACGTGGAGCCGTCGGGCGGAGGGACGATGGACCCGATCGGCAGCGACACGGCGACGGTGCGGGTGGCGCCGAGCGGTGCGGTGACGGTGCATCTGGCGACGGGGTCGCACGGCCAGGGCGTGGAGACGACGATGGCGCAGCTCGTGAGCGAGGAGCTGGGCGTGCCGCTGGAGGACGTGGCGGTGGTGCAGGGGGACACCGCGTCCACGCCGTACGGCCGGGGCACGGGCGCGAGCGGGACGGCGGTGATCACGGGCGGGGCGTGCCGGGCGGCGTGCGCGCGGGTCCGGGAGAAGGCGTCGCGGATCGCGGCGCATGTGCTGGGGGCGGATCCGGGCGAGGTGGTGGCCGAGGGCGGGGTGTTCCGGGCGGGACCGGGCCGGGCGCTGGAGTGGGCGGAGCTGGCGCGGCTGGCCTACCACGACACGGGGCGGCTGCCGCCGGGGGAGACGCCGGGCCTGGAGGCGGCCGGGAGCTACAAGGCGCCGCCGATCACCTGGTCGAACGCGTGTCACGCGTGCGCGGTGGAGGTGGAGCGGGAGACGGGGCGGGTGCGGGTGCTGCGCTACGTGGTGTCCGAGGACTGCGGGGTGATGATCAACCCGATGGTAGTGGAGGGGCAGATCGCGGGCGGGGTGGCGCAGGGCGTGGGCGCGGCGCTGTTCGAGCGGGCGGGGTACGACGCGGCGGGGAATCCGCTGGCGGTGTCGTTCGCGGAGTACCGGCTGCCGACGGCGGCGGAGGCGCCGGAGGTGCGTTTCGGGCACGTGGAGACGCCGTCGGACACGCCGGGCGGGCACAAGGGCATGGGCCAGGGCGGGGCGGTGGGCTCGCCGCCGTGCGTGTTCAACGCGGTGGCCGACGCGCTGCACCTGGTGGGGGCGCGGGTGTACGAGACGCCGCTGACCCCCGAGGCGATCCTGGCCACGCTGCCCTGACGCCCGCCCGCGCAGGCGTTCCCGGCGGCCGTACGGCGGTGCGGGCGCCGCCGTACGGCTCCGGCGCGGCCTGGCGCGGCCGATGCGGCCCGGTGCGGCGTCTCGCGGCGGGGGCTGCGGGCTCGAGCGGGCGGGTCAGAAGGCGCGGGCGAGGTGTTCGGCGAGCAGGACGGCGGTCAGGTGGGGCGGGCCGCCGACGGGGGCGGGCAGGAGGGACAGGTCGGCGACGCGCAGGTTCTCGACGCCGAGGACGCGGCCCGCGGGGTCGGTGACGGCGGCGGGGTCGCCGGGGTCGCCCATGCGGCAGGTGCCGGCGGCGTGGCTGTGGCCGCCGCAGGTGGCGAGGAGCCAGGCGTCCAGGTCGCCGGGGCGGTCACGCAGGCGGGCGATGTCCGGCGGCGGGCCGGGGGTGACGCGGGCGAACGGCGCGGAGCGGGCGAGGCGGAGCGCGTGGCGGAGGGCCTCGCGCATCCGGGCCAGGTCGCCGGGGTCGGTGAGGAGCCGCAGGTCCACCTCGGGGGGCGTTTGGGGGTCGCCGTCGCGCAGCCGTACGCGGCCGGTGGAGACCGGGCGCATGAGGGAGACGAGGAGCCCGCCGGAGGCGGTGGTCAGGCCCCGGTCGAGCGGGAGGATCTGCACGTCGCCCGGGAGCCCGTCGCGGCCGGCGGTGACGGGCAGGCGCAGGACGCAGGCGCCGGAGACCGTGTCCAGGGAGGGGGCGCGGGCCTCGGGGCGCAGCGGGAGGGGGAGCAGGGCGGACGGGTGGTCGGACAGGCCGGCGCCGACGCCGGGCAGGTCGGCGACGCGGGGGAGGCCGAGGTCGCGCAGGTCGCGGGCGGGGCCGATCCCGGAGCGGAGCAGGAGGGCGGCGGTGTGGACGGCGCCCGCGCACAGCACGACCTGGCCCGCCGTCACGCGGCGGGTCCCGTCCGGGCCTGCGGTCTCGACGCCGGTGGCGGCCCGCCCGCGGAAGAGCACCCGGGTGACCTCGGTGTCGCCGAGCACGCGCAGGTTGGGGCGGTCGCGGGCGGGTTCGAGGTAGGCGTCGTTGGTGCTGACGCGCATCCCGTCGCGGCGGTTCCAGGTGGTGGGGGACAGGCCGGCGGCGTCCGGGGCGTTGAGGTCGGGGTGGCGGGGGTGGGGGGTGTCCCACAGGGCCCGGCTGACCGGGCCCCAGGCGGCGGCGGGGACGCGGGTGATCGGCACGGGGCCGTGGCGTCCGTGGCCGGGCTCGCCGCCGTGGTCGAGGTCGTCCTCCAGGGCGGCCAGCAGGGCGCGGGCGCGGTCCCAGGTCCAGCCGGGCCAGCGGGCGACGTCCTCGGGCCGGGGGCGGACGGCGAGCTGGCCGTTGACGGCCGAGCCGCCGCCGACGCCGCGGCCGCAGGCGTACGCCCGGGGGCGCTGGGCGGGGGTGGCGCGGGCGAGCAGGGGCCAGCGGAAGGCCCGCAGCGCCAGGGCGCGGCTGAAGTTCGGGCCGCGCAGGGCGGCGGGGGTGTCGGCGGACCGGTAGTCGGGGCCGGCCTCGATCAGCAGGACGCGGCGGGAGGCGTCCTCGGAGAGGCGGGCGGCCAGCACGGCTCCGGCGGATCCGGCGCCGACGACCACGACGTCGGGGATGTCGCTCATCGGCGGGTCACCGTCCGGCCGGGACCGACCGGTTCGGGGGTTTGCGGCGCTCTGCGGGTTGTGCGGGTGACTGGTGGGGGATGTGGTGATCCGTGGGGAATCCGGCCTGGTGGGGGCATGGGGGCGGGGGCCGGGGCTAGTGAACTCATGCCTTGACGGTGCCTCGGTGCCGGGGAATCGTCCAGGTGGCCGGTGTGCCGACGGGCGGAGGCGGTAGCGATGCGAGATGTCCTGGATTCCATACACACGTGGTATTCGTCCGGCGAGACGTTCGGCCTCGCGACGGTGGTGAGCACCTTCCGCAGCGCTCCCCGGGAGCCGGGGGCGGCGATGGCGGTCTCACCCGGCGGGGAGGTCGTCGGGAGCGTGTCGGGCGGCTGCGTCGAGGGCGCGGTCTACGAGGCGGCGCAGGAGGCGATCAGGACCGGGCGGCCGGTCCTGGAGAAGTACGGCGTGAGCGACGACGACGCCTTCGCGGTCGGGCTCACCTGCGGCGGGATCCTGCACGTGTTCGTCGAACCGGTCAGCCGCGAGACGTTCCCCGGGCTGGACGAGGTGGCGGCCGCCGTGCGGGAGCGGCGGCCGGTCTCGGTGGCCACGACGATCTCGGGCCCGGGACGGGTCGGCGCGCACCGGCTGATCTGGCCGGACGGGGCCGCGGGCTCGCTGGGCCCGGCCGGGCTGGACGCGGCCGTGGACGACGACGCCCGCGGCATGCTGGCCCAGGGCGCGACCGGCGAGCGCCACTACGGCCCGAACGGCGAGCGCCGCATGGACGAGGTGGGGGTGTTCGTGCAGTCGTTCGCCCCGCCGCCGACGATGCTCGTGTTCGGGGCCATCGACTTCGCCGCGGCCGTGGCCAGGATCGGCCGGTTCCTCGGCTACCGCGTCATCGTGTGCGACGCGCGCGGCACGTTCGCCACCAAGAGCCGGTTCCCCGACGCCGACGAGGTCGTGGTCGAGTGGCCGCACCGGTTCCTGGCCCGCACCGGCGCGGACGGCCGCACGGCGATCTGCGTGCTGACCCACGACCCCAAGTTCGACGTGCCGCTGCTGGAGGTGGCCCTGCGCACGCCCGCCGGGTACATCGGGGCCATGGGCAGCCGCCGTACCCACGACGACCGGATGAAGCGGCTCAGGGAGGCCGGCCTGACGGAGGAGGAGCTGGCGCGGCTGCACTCGCCCATCGGGCTGGACATCGGCGCCCGCACCCCCGAGGAGACCGCGGTGTCGATCGCCGCCGAGCTCATCAGGGACCGCTGGGGCGGCACCGGCCGCCCGCTGGGCGCCACCGAGGGCCGCATCCACGGCACGCTCGCCCCATGACCGCCCCGCGCCGCGAGACCGGGGGAGGCGCCCGCGCCGACGCCAGGGACGCGGCCGTGACCCGCGGCGCGCCGGAGCCTGCGGGCGCGCCGGAGACCCGGGACGCGGGCCCGGAGGCGGGCGGCCCGAAGGCGGGCGGCCTGGAGACGGGCGGCCTGGGAACGGGTGATCTGGAGGCAGGTGATCTGGAGACGGCGGTGGAGCTGTGGCGGCTGGCCGACCCGTCGGTGGCGTTCGCGCTGCGCGCGGTGGCCTCGCTGGGCGTGCCCGACCACCTGGCGGCCGGGCCGCTGACCGTGCCGGAGCTGGCCGCCGCGAGCGGCGCCGACCCCGCCGCGCTGGGCCGCGTGCTGCGCGCCCTGGCCGCCAAGGGCGTCTTCGAGCAGGCCGGGCCTGGCCGGTACGGCCTGGCCGGGCCCGGGCAGGCCCTCCGCTCGGACCACCCGCTGTCGCTGCGCGAGGCGTACGGGCTGTGGCCCGAGCACGTGCGGGCCTGGGCGGAGTACGCCCACAGCGTTCGCACGGGCGAGGCCGCCTTCGAGCGGGCGCACGGCGTGCCGCACCGCCGGTACCGCGCGGACAACCCCGCGGAGGACGCCCGCATGGACCGCGCCCACCGCGCCGCCACCCGCGTGGACGTGCTCATGCTGGTGCGGGTCTACGACTGGTCGGCGGTGCGCACGGTGGTGGACGTGGGCGGCGGCACGGGCGCGTTCCTCGTGGGGCTGCTGTCCCGGTTCCCCCGGATGCGCGGCGTGCTGTTCGATCTGCCGCGCATGGTGGCCCGCGCCGGCGAGGTGCTGCCGGGCTCCGGTGTCGAGGACCGCGTCGAGGTGGTCGGCGGCGACTTCTTCGAGGCGGTCCCGCCGGGCGGCGACGTCTACGTCCTCAAGGCCGTGCTGGGCGGGTGGGCCGACGAGCCCGCCCGCCGCATCCTGGCCACCGTGCGGGCCGCGATGCCCCCCGGCGCGCGCCTGCTGGTGATCGAGCCGATCCTGCAGTACGGCGCGGCCTTCACCATGGGCAACGTCGTCCACCTGCAGTCCCTGGTCCTGTACGGCGGGCCCGACCGCACCCGCGAGGACTACGACCGGCTGGCGGCCGAGGCGGGGCTGCGGGTCACCCGCGTCGTCCCCCGGGCCACCCTGCCCATCCTGGAGCTCGTCCCGCTCTGACCGCCCCTCCCCGCGTACGGCCCCGCGTACGGCCTCCGCCCGCCGGGCCGTACGCGGGCCGTGCGCGGGGCCGTACGCGGGCCGTGCGCGGAGGGCCGGGCGGGGGCGTGTCAGAGGGCGGTGACGGGGCGGGAGGGGTCGGCCGCGGCGGCCGCGGCCAGGCGGGCGTACTCGGCGGCGAAGCCGCGCGCCCAGGCGGGGTCGGCCCGGTCCTCGGCGTAGAAGAGCTTGGCGGCGAACCCCCGGCCGCGGGGCATGAGGGCCAGCTCGAAGTCGAACCGGCCCGCGACGTCCGGCACCAGCCCCCGGAACTCCACCCCGCCCGCGCGGACGGCCGCGTCCAGCGGCTCGGCCAGGAGCTGGAACACCACGTCGTCCAGACGGACCGGCCCGCCGCGCGCGGTGGCCTGGGGGAGCAGGTGGAACGGCAGGCGCTGGTGGGCGGAGGCGTCCAGCACCGTGGTGCGGGCCGCGTCCACCAGGTCGGCGAAGGTGGCGCGGGGCGGCACGCTCGTGCGCAGGACCAGCAGGTTGGCCAGGAAGCCGACGGTGCGCTGGACCTCCGGCCGGGTGCGGTTGGCGAACAGCGAGGCCACGGCGAGGTCGTGCTGCCCGGTGGTGCGGTGCAGCAGCGCGTAGTACACCGCCAGCAGCACCGCGAACACCGTCGTGCGCCGGGCCGCGGCCAGTTCCCGCAGCCCGCCGGCGCCGGCCGCCTCGACCAGTTCGCTCAGCCGCCGCCCGCCCCCGCCGCCCGGCTTGAGCGGCAGCGCGGGCGGGGTCACCCCGGCCAGGCGGGCCTTCCAGTACTCCTCGTGCCTGCGGAAGCCGCCCCGGCCGAGCGAGCGCTCCTGCCACAGGGCGTACTGGGCGTACTGCCAGCCCACCGGGGGCGGCGGCGGGCCCTCGCCCAGCAGCGCGGCGTACCCGGCGGCCAGGTCGCGGAACAGGACGTCGCACGACCAGGTGTCGGTGACCAGGTGGTGCATGTTGAGGCACAGCACGTGCTCGCCCGGGGAGATCCGCCACAGCCGGGCCCGGACCGGGCGTTCCACGGGGTCGATGCGGGTGCGCAGCTCGGCGGTCAGCGCCTCGTCCACCGCCGCGCCGGTCCCGGCCCCGGCGTGTTCCAGCGGCAGGGGGCCGGGCGGGTGGATCACCTGGACCAGGTTCCGCCCCGCCCCCTCGAACGTCGTGCGCAGGGACTCGTGCCGCGCGGCCAGCCCGTCCAGCGCCGCCTCCAGCGCCGCCGTGTCCAGCGGCCCGCCGATCCGGCACACCATCGGGCAGTTCAGCGCCCCGCCCGCGCCCCGGTACCGGTCGAGGAACCACAGCAGCCGCTGCCCCGCCGACGCCGGCAACCGCCGCGCCCCGCCCGTCCTGCCTCCCGCGCCTCCCGGCGCCCTGCCTTCCGGGCCTCCCGCCACCGCGCCGCCTCCCATCCGTCCGCCCGCCCGATCCCGGCGCCGGGCCCGCGCGGGCCCGGCACGTCCCATCCGGCCGCGTCCTGTCCGCCCGCGTCCTGTCCGCCCGCGCGGCATGAGCGCCACGTCTGCCCGCGCGTTCCGGGTCGCGCCCCTGAGCCCGCGTCCCGATCCCGCGCGCCGGGCCCGGCGGGGGTGCGGACAAGGGCGGATTTCTCTGTGCAAGGAGGGACAAGCCCGGCGATGACGTGGGAGATCACCGCCCCGAGGTTGCGCGGCCCTATCGGTTTGGTGATATCGACCTCCCGAGCGCGGCGGGCTTATCGTCGAGTTTGCCTTTGCCGCCATCGCAGCAAACGCCGGCGTTCGACACAAGACCGATGCGCCCGGACGGGCGCCCGCCGCTCCGTCGCGAGGAGTGATCGTGACAGGTGATCCCGCCACACCCCCCCGGCGCACGCGAGGAGACCGGACGGCGAGGGAGCCGCTGACGCGGGAGGCGATGCGGCGGGCCGTGGAGGAGGCGCTCGGCAGGCCGCCCGGATCCGTCGGCGACGACGACGACCTCATCGGCCACGGCGCCGACTCCATCGCGATCATGCGGCTGGCCGGCGCCTGGCGCCGGTCCGGCGTGGCGCTGAGGTTCGCCGACCTCATCGAGAAACCCACCCTGCGCGCCTGGTGGACCCTGGCCGCCGAGCGCGCCGCCGCCCCCGCCGAGCCGTACGGCCCCGCGGAGCCGCCCGCCGCCGGCGAGCCGCACGGCCCCGGCGAGCCGGACCGGCAGGGACGGGCGGCCGGCGGCGGGAGCGCCGGCGGCCAGGCGGTCACGCGGGGCGGCCCCGGCGGCGAGGGTCCGGTGGAGCCGGCGCCGATGCAGCAGGCGTACTGGATCGGGCGCGGCGAGGACCAGGTCCTGGGCGGGGTGAGCGCGCACTTCTACGCCGAGCTCGACGGGCGGGGCGTGGAGCCGGAGCGGCTGGAGCGGGCCGTGCGGGCGCTGCTGCGGCGGCACGGCATGCTGCGGGCCCGGTTCGGCGAGGACGGGCGGCAGGAGATCCTCCCCGAGAGCCCCTGGCCCGGCCTGACCGTGCACGACCTGCGCGAGAACCCCGGCGAGGCGGAGGCGATCCGGGCGCGCCAGGCGCACCGGCGGTTGGCGGCCGAGCGCGGCGAGGTCTTCGACGTCGCGCTGTCCCTGCTGCCCGGCGGCGTCACCCGCACCCACGTCAACATCGACATGCTGGTCTGCGACGCGCTCAGCTACCAGATCGTGCTGGCCGACCTGGCCGAGCTGTACGCCGGCCGGGAGCTGCCGCCCCTGGACTACGGCTTCCCGCGCTACCTGGCCGAGCGGGCGCGGCGGCGCTCGGACGCGGCCGCGCGCGCCCGGGAGCACTGGCGGGCGCGGCTGCCCGGGCTGCCCGGCGCGCCGCAGCTCCCGCTGGCCGCCGACCCCGAGAGGCTCGCCCGCGCCGGGGTCGCGCGGCGGCACCACTGGATCGGCGCGGCCGGCCGCGAACGCCTGGCCGCCGGGGCGCGGGCGCGCAACCTCACCCTGCCCGCCGTCCTGGCCACCGCGTTCGCCGAGGTGGTGGCGGCCTGGAGCGCCGAGCCCCGGTTCCTGCTGAACCTGCCGATCTTCGACCGGGAGGACCTGCACCCCGACGCCGGCCGCATCGTCGGCGACTTCACGAACCTGCTGCTGCTCGCCGTGGACATGTCGGGCGAGGCGCCGTTCGCCGAGCGGGCCCGCCGCCTGCAGGACCGGTTGCGCGGCGACCTGGCGCACACCGAGTACTCCGGCGTGGAGGTGCTGCGCGACCTGGCCAGGATCAGGCCCGGCGACTGGATGATGGCCCCCGTCGTGTTCACCAGCGCGATCGGCATGGGCGAGCTGTTCGGCCCGGCCGTGCGGCGGCGCCTGGGCACGCCGGTGTGGCAGAGCTCGGAGACGCCGCAGGTCTGGCTCGACCACCAGGTGATCGAGCACGACGGCGGGCTCCTGCTCAACTGGGACGTCGTCGAGGAGCTGTTCCCCGAGGGCGTGGTGGACGGCATGTTCGACGCCTACCTCGCCCTGCTCGGCCGCCTGGCCGCCGCGGGAGACGACGCCGCCGCGGGAGGTGACGGCCTCTCCGGCGCGGGCGGCGGCGCCTGGGAACGGCCCGCCCGGCCGGGCCTCCCGCCCGCGCAGGCCGAGGCCCGCGCCCGCGTCAACGCCACCGGCCCCCCGCACCCGCCGCGCACGCTGCACGGCCGCTTCTTCGCCCGCGCCGCCCGCGAGCCGGACCGCCCGGCGCTGGCCTGGGGCGAGGCGGGCATCATGTCGTACGGCGAGCTGGCCGGGCGGGCGCTGCGCGTGGCCGGGGCGCTGGCCGCCGAGGGGGTGCGGCCCGGCGACGCCGTGGCCGTCACGCTGCCGCGCGGGCCGGACCAGATCGCGGCCGTGCTGGGCGTGCTGGCGGCGGGCGCGGCGTACGTCCCGGTCGGCGTGGACCAGCCGGCGGCCCGGGCGGCGCGCATCCACGCCGGCGCGGGCGTGCGGCGGGTCATCGCCGGGGGACTGCCCGGCGGCGCGCCGCCGCTGCCCGAGCCCGTCCCGGCCGACCCCGCCGGCCTGGCGTACGTGATCTACACCTCGGGCTCCACCGGCGAGCCGAAGGGCGTCGAGATCGAGCACCGGGCCGCGGCCAACACCATCGACGAGATCAACGAGCAGTACGGCGTGAGCCCGGACGACCGGGTGCTGGCGGTGTCGGCGCTGGACTTCGACCTGTCCGCGCACGACGTCTTCGGGACCCTGTCGGCCGGCGGCACCCTCGTCCTCGTCGAGGAGGAGGCCCGGCAGGAGGCCCGGCGCTGGGCCGCCCTCGCCGAGACCTGGAACGTGACAATCTGGAACTCGGTCCCGGCGATCCTCGACATGCTCCTGATCGCCGGCGGCGGCCGGACGCTGCGGCTCGCCCTGATCTCGGGCGACTGGATCGGGCTCGACCTGCCCGGCCGGCTCGCCGCGCGCGCCCCCGGCTGCCGGTTCGTCGCCCTCGGCGGCGCCACCGAGGCCGCGATCTGGTCCAACGCCTACGAGGTCACCGGCCTCGACCCCGGCTGGCGCTCGATCCCGTACGGGTTCCCCCTGCGCGGGCAGCGGTACCGCGTGGCTGACGACGCCGGGCGGGACCGGCCCGACCTGGTGCCCGGCGAGCTGTGGATCGGCGGGGCCGGGGTGGCGCGCGGCTACCGCGGGGACGCCGCGCGCACGGCCGAGCGGTTCGTCGAGCACGCGGGCGAGCGGTGGTACCGCACCGGCGACCTGGGGCGCTACCGGCCCGGCGGGATCCTTGAGTTCCTCGGCCGCGCCGACCACCAGGTGAAGATCCGCGGGCACCGCATCGAGCTGGGCGAGATCGAGGCGGCCGCGCTGGCCTGCCCGGGCGTGGCCGCGGCGGCGGCCGTGCCGGTCTCGGCGGGCCGCATCGGGGCCGCCGTCACGGGCGACGGGACGCAGGCCCCGCCCGACCCGGCGGCGGTGCGCGCGTTCCTGGCCTCCCGGCTGCCCGCCTACATGGTGCCCGACGACCTGGTCGTCCTGCCCGCGCTGCCGCTGAACGCCAACGGGAAGGTGGACCGCGCCGCCCTGCCCGGCCTCGTCTCCCGCGCCGCCGCCGCGGGGGAGTCCGAGCCGCCGCGCGGGCCCGTCGAGACCGAGATCGCCGCGCTGTGGGGCGGCCTGCTCGGCGTGGCCGGCGTCGGCCGGGGGCAGAGCTTCTTCGCCCTGGGCGGGGACAGCCTGTCGGCCACCCGGCTGCTGGAGGAGCTGCGCGTGCGGTTCGGGGCCGAGCTGAGCCTGCGCCGGCTGTTCGCCGCGCCCACCGTCGCGGGGATCGCCGCGCTCGTCGCCGAGCGCGCCGAGGAGACCGAGGAGATCGAGGAGGGCGTCATATGACCCCGCCCGGCGGCCGTCCCGCGCGCCCTGAGGACCCCGCCGCGCCGGACGCGCCCCCGGCCGGGGCCGTACCCCCGGCTGAGGCCGTACCTCCGGCTGAGGCCGTACCTCCGGCCGGGGAGCTGGTGGAGGCGCTGGCGGCCGAGGGGGTGCGGCTCTGGGAGGAGGGCGGCGAGCTGCGGTTCCGCGCGCCCAAGGGGGTGCTCACCCCCGAGCGGCGGGCGATGCTGGCCGCGCGGCGCGCCGACGTCCTCGCGCACCTGCGGCGCGGCGTGCTCACCCCCCGGCCCGAGGCCCGGTTCGAGCCGTTCCCGCTGACCGGCGTGCAGGCCGCCTACCTGCTGGGCCGCCGGGACGTGTTCCGCTACGGGGGCGTGTCCTGCCACGGGTACGGCGAGCTGGCCTTCCCCTGCCTGGACCGGGCCCGGCTCGAGGACGCCTGGAACCGGCTGGTGCGCCGCCACGACATGCTGCGCGCCGTCATCGGGCCCGACGGGACCCAGCGGGTGCTGCCCGAGGTGCCGCGCTACCGGATCCGCTCCTGCGGGCCCGATCCCGGGCAGGCCCGGCGGGAGATGGCCCACCGCGTCTACGACCCCGGGACGTGGCCGCTGTTCGAGCTGCGCGCCGGGCCCGACCGGCTGCACTTCTCCATCGACTTCCTCATCGCCGACCTCGTCAGCACCCGGATCCTGCTCGACGAGCTGCACCGGCTCTACCACGACCCCGGGCACGAGCCGCCGCCGATCGGGGTGTCCTTCCGCGACTACGTGCTGGCCGAGCGGGAGCTGCGCGCCGCCGACCGGCGCGACCGCGACTACTGGCTGGCCCGCGTCGACGACCTGCCCCCCGCCCCCGCGCTGCCCCTCCTGGACGGCGACCCCGGCGACCGGTTCCGCCGGTGGGCCGCCCGCCTGGACCCGGGCGAGTGGGCGGGGCTGCGGGCCGCCGCCGGCGAGCGCGGCCTGACCTCCTCGGTCGCCGTCCTCACCGCCTACGCCGAGGTCCTGGCCCGCTGGTCCGGGCAGGAGCGGTTCACCCTCGACCTGACCCTGCAGAACCGGCTGCCCCTGCACCCCCACGTCGGCCGCCTCGTGGGCGACTTCACCGAGGTCGGGCTGCTGGCCGTGGAACCGGCCGCCACCCCCGCCGCCCGGGCCCGCGCCGCCCAGGAACGGCTCTGGGAGGACCTGGACCACCGCCTGTTCTCCGGCCTGGAGGTCATGCGCGAGCTCGTACGGCGGCGCGGTCCCGACGCCGGGCTGTTCCCCGTGGTGTTCACCAGCGCCGTCGGCGCCGAGACCGCCGAGAGCGGGCCCCCGCGCGGGCTGGGCCTGCTCCACGGGATCACCCAGACGCCGCAGGTCTGGATCGACTGCCAGGTCATGGAGTCCGGCGGCGGCCTGGACGTCAACTGGGACGTGCGCGAGGGGGTGTTCCCCGGCGGCCTGGTCGAGGACATGTTCGCCGCCTTCGAGGACCTGCTGCGCCGCCTGGCCGCCGGCCGGTCCTGGGACGACCCCGAGGCCGTACGGCTGCCGCCCGCCCAGGCCGAGCGCCGCCGCCGGGCCAACGCCACCGCCGCCCCCCTGCCCGGCGGGCTGCTCCACGACGGCTTCCTGGAACGCGCCGCCCGCGACCCCGGCCGCGTCGCGGTCATCGCCCCGGACCTCCGCCTGACCTACGGCGAGCTGGCCGCCTGGGCGCGCCGCGTGGCCGCCGGCGTGCGCGGCCGGGGCCCGATCGTGGGGGTCCAGCTCGACAAGGGGCCCGGGCAGGTGGCCGCCGTGCTCGGCGTGCTGCTCGCCGGCGCCGCCTACCTGCCCCTGGACACCGACCAGCCGCCCGCCCGCCGCGCCCGCATCCTGCGCGACGCGGGCGTGCGCTGCGTGGTCACCGCCGGGCCCGGCGCCGGCCTGCCCCCGGGCGTCCACCCCGTCCCCTGCCCGCCGCCGCCGGAATCGCCCGCGGCCGCCGTACCGGGGGAGGGGGCAGTACCGGGGGAGGGGGCCGCCGGGCGGGCGGACCCCGGCGACCTGGCGTACGTGATCTACACCTCGGGCTCGACCGGGGCGCCCAAGGGCGTGATGATCAGCCACCGCGGCGCCCTCAACACCATCGCCGACATCAACGCCAGGTTCGCCGTCGGCCCGGACGACCGCGTGCTCGGGCTGGCCGCGCTCGGCTTCGACCTGTCGGTCTACGACGTGTTCGGCATGCTGGCCGCCGGGGGCGCGCTCGTGCTGCCCGCGCACGCCCGCCGCGCCGACCCCTCGCACTGGGCCGCCCTCATGGCCGCGCACGGCGTCACCGTGTGGAACTCGGTCCCGGCCCAGATGCAGATGCTGTGCGACTACCTGGAATCGGAGGACGTCGCGCGCCCGCCGCTGCGGCTGGCCCTGCTGTCGGGCGACTGGATTCCCGTCCGGCTGCCCGGCCGGATCCGCGCGCTCGTCCCCGGCGCGCGCGTGGTGAGCCTGGGCGGCGCGACCGAGGCCGCCATCTGGTCCATCTGGCACCCCGCCGAGGACACGCCCCCCGGCTCCCCCAGCATCCCGTACGGCAGGCCGCTGGCCAACCAGGAGTTCCACGTCCTGGACGAGGCCCTGCGGCCCTGCCCCGACCTGGTGCCCGGCGGCCTGTTCATCGGCGGCGCCGGCCTGGCCATGGGCTACCTGGGCGACCCGGGCCGCACCGCCGAGCGGTTCATCGGCCACCCCCGGCTCGGCCGCCTGTACCGCACCGGCGACCGGGGCCGCTACCTGCCCGACGGGACGATCCAGTTCCTCGGCCGCGAGGACCGGCAGATCAAGCTGCGCGGCCACCGCATCGAGCCGGCCGAGATCGAGGAGGCGCTGACCGCCCACCCCGCCGTCGGCGTGGCCGTGATCGTCCCCGACCCCGCCGCCGGGCTGGCCGCCTTCGTCGAGCCCGCCCGCCTGCCCGGCCCGCCGCAGGCCGCGCCGCTGCCCGACCCGGCCGCCGCCGACCGGGCCGCCGCGCAGGCCGTGGAGGACGCCGGGAGCTGGCCGGAGTGCTCCGACGCGCTCGACCGGGCCGCCCTGCTGTCGATGCTCGACGCGCTGGCCGTGCTCGGCGGCGAGCCCCCCGCCCCCGGCCGCCGCCGCCTGGTCCGCCGCTGGGCCCGCGCCCTGGAGGCCGCCGGGCTGGCCAAACGCGACCCGGCCGGCGACGGCCTGGCCGACCCGCGCCGCCCCGGCCCCGCCGAACTCGCCGGGGCGTGGCGGCGGGTGCGCGAACGCGCGGGCGAGGACCCCCGCCTGGTGGCCTACGTCGCCGAGTGCGCGGCGCGCCTGCCCGCCCTGCTGCGCGGCGAGGAGGACCCGCTGCCGCTGCTGTTCCCCGAGGGCCGCCCGGCCGTCGCCGAAGGCGTCTACGCCGCGCCGCCCCCGGTCCGGTGGGCCAACCGGGCCATCGCCGCGCTCGTGCGCGACCTGGCCCCGCGCCGCGTCCTGGAGGTGGGCACCGGCGTGGGCGGCACCGCGGCCGAGCTGGCCGCGGCCCTGGCGCCCTCCGGCGCGGAGCTGACGCTCACCGACGTGTCCCCCTTCTTCGTCGGGGCGGCCCGCGACCGGCTGGCCGGCGTGCCCGGCCTGCGGTTCGCCACCTTCGACCTGGAAGGCGACATCCGGACGCAGGGCTTCACCCCCAACTCCTACGACGTGATCGTGGCCGGGGACGTGCTGCACGCCGTGCGCGACACCGACGCCTGCCTGGCGCGCCTGGCCGGGCTGCTCGCCCCCGGCGGCTGGCTCGTCCTCAGCGAGATCACCCGCGACCACCCCGCGTTCCTGGCGTCCCTGGAACTGCTCATGGACACCGAGTTCACCGACGCGCGGCGCGGCGGCGACGAGGTGTTCCTCACCGAGGCGCGGTGGCGCGAGGCGCTGGCCCGGGCCGGCGCCGACCACGTCGTACGCCTGCCGGCCGGGGAGTCACCGGTCGCCGACCACGCCGGGATGCGCGTCCTGGCCGCGCGGTTCAAGTCCGGGCGGGCCCGCGTGGACCCCGGCGAGCTGACGGCGCACCTGCGCGAACGGCTGCCGGACTTCATGGTGCCCGCGCACGTCCAGGTGGTGGACGCGCTCCCGCTCACCCCCAACGGCAAGATCGACCAGCGGACACTGCGCTCGTGGCTGCCGGCCCCGGCGGCGGCCCCCGCCCGGCCCGAGGAGGCGGCGGGCGAGACCGAGCGCGCGCTCATGGACCTGTGGGCGCGGGTGCTCGAACTGCCCCGGGTCGGCCGCGACCAGGGCTTCCTGGAACTCGGCGGCGACTCCCTGCTGGCCGCCCGCCTGGCCGGGCGCATGCGCGAGGCCCTGGGTGTGGACGTGCCCTTCGACACCCTGCTGCGCCGCGTCCTGGACGGGCCCACCGTCGCCGAACTGGCCGCCTGGCTCGCCGAGGAGGCCGGAGCCGCCCCGCCGGAGGAGGCCGCGACCGGCCTGTCCTGCCCGGTGCGCCGCCTGGGCGGGGACGGCGCCGGGCCCGTCACCGTCCTGTTCGGCGCGGTCGCCGGCCTGCTGCCGTCCGCCGAGACGGCGGCGCTGGCCGGGCGGGGCCCGCTGGCCGCCCTCGGCGACGCCGGCGGCGTCCTCGCGCCCGACGAGGCGGCCGAGGCGCTGCTCGACGCCGAATGCCTGAGCGTGGTCCTGGTGGCCGCGGGCCGGGACGCCCTGCCCGCGCTGGAGACCGCCCGCCGCCTCATGGAGGCCGGCGCCGCCGTGCACCGCCTGGCCGTGCTCGACCCGCCCGCCCCCGGAGACGATCCCGGCGGCGATCCCGGCCGCGGATCCGCCCATGATCCCGGAACCGGTGCCGGCGGCGGATCCGCCCGCGATCCCGCCGGAGGCCCCGGTGGCCCGGCCGCCGGGGGCGCCGAGCCGTACGCCGGGGACGTGACGCTCGTGGGCCCGGGGGCGCGGGCGGCCGCGCGGTGGTGGCGCGAGGTGTGCCTGGGCGAGCTCACCCTGGCCGCCCGCCTGCCGGAGGCGCTGCCGTGACCGGCAACTTGCGGCTCGTCGTGTGCGGGACGGCCTTCGGCCAGGTCTACCTGGAGGCGCTGCGCGCCGCCGCCCTGCCGTACGACCTGGTCGGCGTGGTCGGGCGCGGCAGCGCGCGGTCGGCCGCCTGCGCCCGCCACTACGGCGTGCCGCTGATCACCGACCCCGACCGGGTGGACGCGGACGTGGCCTGCGTCGTGGTGCGCGGCGGCCTGCTCGGCGGGGCCGGCACCGACCTGGCCGTGCGGCTGATGGACCGCGGCGTCCACGTGCTCCAGGAGCACCCGATCCACCGCGCGGAGCTGGCCGGCTGCCTGCGCGCCGCCCGCCGCAACCGGGTCGTCTACCACCTGACCTCCTTCTACCCCGAGCTGCCCCCGGTGCGGCGCTTCCTGGCCGGGGTCGCCGGGCTGCTGGCCCTGCGGCGGCCCGTCCACGTCGACGCCATCTGCGGCTTCCAGGTCGCCTACGCCCTGCTCGACATCGTCGGGGCCGCGCTCGGCCGGCTGCGGCCGTACTCCTTCCGCGCGGCCCCGGCGGGCCGGTCGCCCGGGCCGTTCCGGAGCCTGGACGGGGAGATCGGCGGCGTGCCCGTCAGCCTGCGCGTCCAGCACCTGCTGGACCCCGGCGACCCCGACGCCCACCCCCACCTGCTGCACCGGATCTCCGTCGCCACCGACAGCGGGCAGCTCACGCTCGTCACCACGGCCGGCCCCGTCGTCTGGTCCGACCGGCCCCGCATCCCGCGCGCCGGGGCCGACCCCGCCTCCGGCCCGCTGTTCGCCACCGGGGGGCTGGGCGGCGACGAGCCGGCCGCGGTCGTGCTCGGCCCGCCCGCCGCGCCGGGCCACCAGGAGGTCTTCGCCCGGCTCTGGCCGCTGGGCGCCGCCGGGGCGCTGCGCCGCATGCACGCCGCCGTCACCGCCGGGGAGGACCCGGCCCGGCGCGGGCAGTACCACCTCACGCTCTGCCAGATGTGGCAGGACATCGCCGCCCTGCTCGGCCCGCCCGACCTGACGCCGCTCACGCCCCCGCCCCCGCTCACCCCCGGCGAGCTGGAGACCGTCGCCAAGGCGGTGCGGGGGTGAGCGCCTTCTCGACCTGGTTCCGCCGCTACCGGCCCGCGCCCGGGGCCCGGCGCCTGTTCGTGTGCTTCCCGCACGCGGGCGGCTCGGCCGCCTTCTACCGGCCCTGGGCGGAGGCCCTCGGCACCGGCGCCGAGGTGCTGGCCGCGCAGTACCCCGGCCGCCAGGATCGGATGGACGACCCCTTCCCCGCCGACCTGGACTCCCTGGCCGCCGAGATCGCCGCCGCGCTCGCCCCCGCGCTCGGCCGCCCGCTCACCCTGTTCGGGCACAGCCTGGGCGCGGCCGTCGCCCACGAGGTGGCCCGCCTGCTGCCCGGCGAGGTCGGCCGCCTCGTCGTCTCCGGCCGCCCCGGGCCCGGCCGCACCCGCCGCACCGCCACCCACCTGCTGCCCGGCCCCGAGCTGTGGGACGCCGCCTGCCGGCTCGGCGGCACCCCGCCCGAACTGGCCGCCCTGCCCGAACTGCGGGACCTGGCGCTGCCCGCGCTGCGCGCCGACTACCGCCTCAGCGAGACCCACCGGCCCCGCCCCGGCCCCCCGCTGCACTGCCCCGTCCTGGCCTGCCTGGGCGACCGCGATCCTGAGGTCACCCCCGCCGAGGCGCACGACTGGGCCCGCGTCACCGACGCCGGGTTCCGGCTGCGCGTCTTCCCCGGCGGCCACTTCTACCTGGTCCGCGGCCGCGACGCCCTGCTGCGCGAGATCGCCCGCTGTCCCCTCGCGGCGAGGGCCGCCCGATGAGCGTGCCCGCCCGCGTCGTGGTCGTCGACGACGAACGGCTCGCGCTGTCGGGCCTGGAGTCCATGCTGACCTGCGCCGGGCTGGACGTCGTGGCCACCGCCAGGGACGGCTGGACCGGCGTGTCCGCCGTCCGCGACCACGACCCCGACGTCGTCGTGCTCGACCTGGTCATGCCCGGCTGCGACGGCCTGGCGATGCTGCTGCTCCTGCGCCACCTGGGCTTCGGCGTCCCCTGCCTGGTGCTGACCAAGCACGACGAGGACCACCGGCTGCTGCCCGTCATGGCCGCCGGCGCCCGCGGCTTCCTGCGCAAGGACACCGACGGCCAGGAGGTCGCCGCCGCCGTCCTGGCCCTGCGCGCCGGCCACGTCGTGCTCAGCCCCTCGGCCGTCGAACGGCTGGCCCGGCTGGCCGCCAACGGCGCCACCCAGCCCTGCCCTCCGCTGCGGGTCGCCGTCGAGCTCAAGTCCCGCCGCTACGAGATCTCCCCGTGGTCCGAACCCGCGCTCCAGGCGCTCACCCAGCGCCAGCTCGACGTGCTGGAACTGGTCGTGGCCGGCCGCAGCAACCAGGAGATCGCCGAACGCCTCAACATCAGCGTCGCCACCGCCAAGTCACACGTCTCCAGCGTGCTCGGCAAGCTCCGGCTCCGGCGGCGGGCCCAGATCGTCGCCCTCTTCGCCGGCGTCGGCGACGATCCGCCGCAGCAGATGGCCGACGCCCTCGGTGCCGCCGGTCCCCGGCCGGTCCCCGATGAACCGGTACGCGACCTTCGCATGTAGGCCGCGCCAGGCCGTGATCGCGCCCAGATACGCCTCCAGCGCCGCGTCGCACGCGCACACCGCGTGGCCGCAGTCCGGCGGCCGGTGCGGGGCGCCCTCCCCGGCCGCGGGCAGCGCCGCCCGCAGCCCCGCCCGCAACCGGCGCACCGGCCCGTGCCGCCGGCCCCGCAGCAGCCCCCGGAACTGCTCGGACTCGGCCCCGCTGGCCCCCTCCAGCGCCCCCCGGAACGCCAGGAAGGACTCCGCGGGCAGCCGGCCGAGGTGCGCCAGGGTCCGCGAGAGCAGACCGGCCGTCGCCGCCGCCCGCAGCACCACCGCGCTCGCCGCCTCCCAGTCGCCGAACCCGGCCAGCCGGCCCGCCTCCTCCAGGTCCACCAGGATCTGCGAGGCCCACAGCTCGCTCGCCTGGTGGCAGACGATGAAGAACCGCTCCGCCGCCCAGATCCCCGGGTCCTCCCGCGGCGTGACCGGCCGCTGCGCCGCGAGGATCCGCTCCAGCGCCAGATAGGAACGGTAGGACGGGCCGGGCGGGGACACCCCGGGCGGGGACAGATCAGCCGGCATCGCCGCGCCCCAGGAAGGCCAGCAGCCGCCGCACGCCCTCCAGCGTGACCTCCCGCTCCCAGCACAACGTCAGCCGCGCCAGCCCCGGGCCCCGCGGATCGCCCGGCGGCACGAACCCCCGCCCCGGCGCCACCGCCACCCCCGCCGAGTCCAGCAGCTCCCGGCACAGCGCGTCGCTGTCGGCCGTGTGCGCCGACAGGTCCAGCAGCGCGTACCAGCCGCCGTCCGGGACCGACCGCAGCAGCGGCCCGGCCAGCCGCACGACCTCGTCGCGCGTGGCCCGCACGTAGGCGTGGTGGGCGGCCAGGTGCGCGTCCCCGCAGGCGAGCGCGGCCAGCCCGGCGTACTGCACCGGCGTGCTCGGCGCGATCAGCGTGGCCTCCTGCACCCGGCGCAGCAGCCGGGCCCGCTCGTCCGTGGGCGCCGCGACGTACCCCAGCCGGCAGCCGGTCATCGAGAAGCCCTTGGAGAACGTGCGCACCGAGAAGACCACCCGGTCGCCGGCGGGCAGCGCCGCGTCCAGCGCCGCGGGCCGGGCGGGCGCGCCGGCGTAGACGAAGTCCTCGTACGCCTCGTCGCTGATCAGCCAGACGCGGCGGCGGGCCGCCCACGCGTGCGCCGCCGCGATCGCCTCCTCCCCGAGCACCACCCCCGAGGGGTTGGCCGGGGAGTTAACCACGAGGGCGCACACCTCCGGCGACCACAGCTCGTCCAGCGCCGCCGGGTCGGCGTAGAAGCGCGGCCGCAGCCCGGCCATCAGCACCTGCTGCAGGTGGATCGGCCAGTGCACCTCCGGCAGCAGCGCCACCCCGCCCTCGAACGCCACCGACTGCAGCACCGCCGCGATCGCCTGGCACGACCCCGGCGTCACGAACACCCGCTCGGGCGAGGGCGCCCCGCCGCCCGGGAACCGGGCGGCCAGCGCCTCACGCAGCTCCGGCAGGCCGGGCGCGTCGGTGTAGGACGTGAGCCCGTCGCGCACCGCCCGGGCGAAGGCCTCCGTCACCGCCTGCGGCATGCGGATGTACGGCTCGCCCACGTGCAGCGCGATCGTCTCCGGGCCGCGCAGCCGCACCAGCCGGTGGATCTCGTGCAGCGAGGACACCGGGATCGACCGGCTGCGCTCCCGGGCCGCGGCGACCCCGCTCACGCCCCGGCCCGGCAGGTGTAGACGACGAAGCTCTGCAGCGCCGGGTCACGGTCCCCGATGACCGTCTTGTCGTGCACGGCGAAGCCGTTCAGCGCCAGCTCCCGCTCCAGCAGCAGCGGCGAGGTCTTGTGCTCCTCGGCGTTGCCGGTCACCAGGTCGTCGCGGGCGATCGCCAGCTCGGCGATGAGCACCGGCCAGGCCCCCCGCGCCGCCGCGTGGTCGCCCACGAACTTGTACCAGGTCCACAGGGCCCGGCGGCGGTCCCGCTCCAGCCGCAGGCTCCACTCCGGCACCTCCCCGCTCGCCCGGTACGCCTCGGCGGCCGCGGCCGAGTCGAAGACGTACCCGTCCACCAGCAGGACCTCCTCGGCGCGCGCCAGCCGTTCGCGGTCCTCGGCGGTGAGGTACTCGGGGCAGAACTCGTCACCGATGACGAGCACGCCGTCGGGGGTCAGCACCCGCCGCACGTGCCGCAGGTAGTCGTGGGCCAGGTGGTGGTGCGAACCCCAGGAGACCACCACCTCCACCGGCTCGTCCCACTCCTCGAACGGCCGGTCGAAGACCCGGGCCCGGGGACGGCCGGCCAGCTTGGCCCGCGCCTGCGCCAGCGGGTTGGGCGCGATCTCGTTGGCGATCACCTCGCAGTCGGGCAGCGCGCGGGCGAGCATCAGCGACAGGTCCCCCGACCCCGACCCGACGTCCAGCACCCGCAGCGGGCGGCCCAGGTCGGCGCGCAGCTTGCGCACGGCCGACACGATGTGCTCGTCGCCCTCGGCGATGTCGGGGTGCCCCTCCCGCATGATCGTGCCGACGTCCAGGTCGCGGTAGCCGGGGTCGGCGTAGACGGTGTCGCTCATGGAGGTCTCCTTCGCGTTGGGGCGGTCGGCCGCGGGCGCCGTTCAGCAGGAACGGCCCCCGTCGACCACGATGAGGCTGCCGGTCACCCACGACCCGGCCGGGCCGAGCAGCAGTTCGATCCACGGCACCACGTCGTCCGGCGTGCCCATGCGGCCCAGCGGGGTGGTGGCGACCAGGTCGGCGCGCAGCCGGGCCACCTCCTCGGGCGACCCGCCCAGCTCGTCGTACATCCCGGTGTCGATGGCGCCGGGCAGGACCGCGTTCACCCGGACGCGCGGGGCCAGCTCCCGGGCGAGCGAGCGGGTCAGATGGTGCAGCCCGGCCTTGCCCGCGCCGTAGGCCGCCCGGCCCGGCACGGCCAGCAGCCCGCCGATGGACCCGACGTTGACCACGGCCCCGCCGGCCTCCCGCAGCGCGGGGACGGCCTCGCGGATGAGCCGCAGGGGAGCCAGCAGGTTGGTCCGCACCATCGCCTCCACCGCCGCGTCGTCGGCGTGCTCGACCCCGCCCAGCCGGGCCAGGCCGGCGTTGTTCACCAGCCCGTCCAGGCGGCCGAAGGCGCGCAGCGTCTCACCCACCACGTGGGCGGCCGACGTGCGGTCGGTGACGTCGGCGGGGAGCACCAGGCAGGAGCCGGGATCGGCGCAGGAGTCCGCCGTCTCCAGCAGGCGCTCCTTGCGGCGGCCCACCAGGACCAGCCGACCGCCCCGCCGGGACAGGGACACCGCGAGCGCGCGTCCCAGCCCGGACCCCGCCCCGGTGATGACAACCACTGGATGGACCGGCATCCCCGACCCTCCCGGGTCCTGGCCTTTTCGGGCGTCGAGCTACACGCTAGCCAGGCGGGACGTCCTCGGCCATGCGCCGATCGGCGCATTTTTCCGCCCCCGCGACATCCGCCCTTCGGCGGAGTCTCATCCCTTCGGCGGACTGCTTCGCGACGCTTGTCCGGTTAGGGGGCGATCGGTTGCCCGCCCGCCGCCGGCGCGGGGCCGGCGGCGTCCCGGAACCGCTGAGAACGGCGTCAGCGCCACGCCGTTCCTACCGTCCGGGCAGTCCCCGGCGGTGTTCCCGCCCAGGTTCCGGTCCGGGTTCCCGTCCAGGTTCCGGTCCGGGTTCCCGTCCACCGCAGAGGCGCAGCGAGCTCTCCAGGCACAGCGCCTCCGCCTCGCCGACGGTGAGCCGGCCGGTCATGACCTGCGCCGCGGCGGTGTGCTGGAGCCCGACGACGGCGATGGCGAGCCAGCCCGCGGGGAGCGAGGGGGCGAAGTCGCCCGTGGTCTGGCCTCGGTGGATGACCCGTGCGAGCCGCGGGGGCGCGCTGTCGTGGGGGTCGTCCTGGGGCCGGGGGGTGTGGGCGGCGGAGTTCAGCAGGAAGGGATAGCGGTCGAAGAACCGCCAGCCGGCGGCGAGGAACCGGGCGAGCGCGTCGGCGGGCGGGGCGGTGTCGAGCTCCGCGTCGTCGAGCGCGGCGGCGTATTCGGCGGCCGCGGCCTCGACGAGGGCGGCGACGAGGGCGTCGCGCGAGGGGAAGTGCGCGTAGACGGTCTGCCGGGTGACGCCGGCGGTGGCGGCGATGTCCTCCATCGTCGCGTCGGGCCGCTCGCCGAGCACGACGCGGGCCGCGTCGAGGATCGCGCTGATGTTGCGCCGGGCGTCCGCCCGGCGGCGGCGTAGCGCGGTCGGCGCTGAGGCGGTGTCGTGCGGGTCGGCCATCCCAGAATGATAGGCATCCGACAGAACCTTGACATCGAGTAAGAGATAAATAACTCTGACAGTACGTCAAAGAAAAGTCCGTGGCTGATCGGCCCGAGGAGGACGACATGCGGATTCTCATCTCCGGCGCCGGCATCGCCGGTCCCGTCCTGGCGTACTGGCTCACCCGGCATGACCCGTCCGTCTCGGTCACCGTCGTCGAGCGCGCGCCGGCCCTCCGCCGGACCGGCGGCCACGCGGTGGACCTGTTCCGCCCCGCGATGGACATCTCCGAGAGGATGGGCGTGCTCGCGCGCGTCGAGGAGCGGGCCGTCGGCACGACGCGGATGACCGTTCACCGGGAGGGCGCGCGACGTCCGGTCCAGGCGGACCTGTCCAAGATCTTCAGCGGCACCTCCGGCCGGCACCTGGAGATCATGCGCGACGACCTGGGCGAGATCTACCACGACGCCACGCGCCACGACGCCGAGTACGTCTTCGGCGACTCGATCACCGCGATCTCACCCCACGGCGAGGTGCGGTTCGAGAACTCCGCGCCGCGCCGCTTCGACCTCGTCGTCGGCGCGGACGGGCTGCACTCCAACGTCCGCCGCCTCGTGTTCGGCGACGAGTCCCGCTTCAGCGCCTTCATCGGGGCGCACCTCGGCGTGCTGACCCTGCCCGGCACCGCCGGCCTCGACGGGGAGCTCCTCATCCATGTCGGCGTGGGCCGTACCGCCGGGATGTACGGCGCCCGCCACCTCGGCGACGCGCGGGCGCTGTTCCTGTTCCGGAGCGAGCGCGAACTCCGCTGCAGCCATCGCGACGTGGCCCGGCAGAAGGCGCTGCTGCGCGGCGCGTTCGCCGGCATGCACGCCGAGGTGGACCGCTGGCTGGGCGAGCTCGATCACACCCCGGCGTTCTACTTCGACTCGATCACCCAGCTCCGCATGGACACCTGGTCGCGGGGACGGGTGACGCTCGTCGGCGACGCGGGCTACTGCCCGGGTCCGGCCGTCGGCGGCGGCACCAGCCTGGCCGTCGTCGGCGCCTACGTCCTGGCCGGCGAACTGGCGCGGGCGGGCGGCGACCACGAGCGCGCCTTCCCCGCCTACGAACGCGCGATGGCCGAGCACGTGCGCGGCAGCCGTGCGGTCGCGCTGAGCGCGGCCAAGACCCTGATCCCCGCCTCCCGGCTCGGCGTGCGGGGACTGGCCCAGGGCGCCCGCCTGATCTCGGCCCTGCCCGCGGGGCCCGCCCGCGCCCTCCTCCGCCTCACCACCAAGAGCGCGCGCCTCCACAACTCCATCACCGTGGACGACTACACGCCGTCGCTCACCGTGTCAGCGGGCCGGACCGGCGCGTAATCCGCAGATTCGCACCGCGACCCAAGGAGGAGAAAGTGTTCCCGTTCATCATCATTCCGGTCGGTATTCTGATCTTCCGGCTGCTCGGGGCGGCAGGCGTGCGGCGGTTCGCCACCCTGCCGGCCGGCGCGGCGCACGCCATGGCGGTCATGCTCGTGATCACGGCGAGCGCGCACTTCGTCCCGGCCGGCGTCGCGGCGATGCCGAACCACGGCGACGTCGTCGCGATGATGCCGCCCTTCATCCCGTTCCCCGGCCTGGTGGTCTACCTGACCGGCGTGCTGGAACTGCTCGGCGCCCTCGGCCTGGTCATCACCCGGACCCGCCGCCCGGCGGGGATCGCGCTCGCGATCTTCTTCGTCCTGGTGCTCCCGGCCAACGTCCACGCCACCCTCGCCGGCATCCCCTTCGCCGGTCAGGAGCCCCCGCCGTTGTGGCTCCGCGTGCCGGAGCAACTGGTCTACATCGCCGTGGCCCTGTGGGCCGCCAGACCGGCCGGCGTCAGGGCCGGGGGGAAGACCGGGGCGCCGGCAGTGGAGGCGCCGGGACACTGAGCGCCCGGCTCAGGCCGAGGGCCGGCCGTCCACCTCGACCCGCAGGTCGCGGTGCAGGAAGCTGAGGTGGCCGGCCGCCTTCAGGGCGTTCTCCAGCGGCTCGGGGAAGGACCAGGCGACGTCGTCCAGGCTCAGGCCCTCCGCGCGCAGCGACCAGTAGGCGGCCTGGCCCTTGTAGGGGCAGACGGACTCGGTCTGGCTGGGCTCCAGCAGGTCCATGCGCACGTCCTGCGGCGGGATGTAGTACCGGTTGGGCAGGCCCGTCTCCGAGACGACCTTGGGTGAGCGCGTCTCGGCCAGGACCGTCTCCCCGGCGAGCACGCGCACGTGCCGGCTCGACGCGCGCACGTCCACCCGGTGGTACGGGTCGCGCAGATGCCCCCGGACCTCCTCGTCCTCGTCCAGCCAGGAGTCGGCCGCCGTCCAGTAGAACGCCACGAGCCCGCGCAGCCAGGACGCCTCGGGAAGCGGCTCCCGGTAGGCCCACACGGCGTTGTCCACCACCCGGTCCCCGGACCGCAGCGACCAGTAGGACGCCTCCCCCTTGAACGGGCAGACCGTGTGGTGGTCGGTGGGCTCCAGCAGCTCCATCGCCACGTCCTCCTCCGGGACGTACAACTGCGGCAGCAGCCCGGTCTCGTGCAGCAGCGCGCCCCGCCGCGTGTCGATCACCGTGCGCCCGTCGAACACCGCCCGCACCCGCCGCGGGAACCCCTCCAGGAACAACCGGTGCGCCGGCCCCTCCACCCGGTAGTTCACCTGCGCCGGCGCCTTGGCCGACAGCGGCCCGCGCCCCAACGTGAGCGACATCCCCCACTCCTTCCACCCGGATGATCCCACCCTAAGCCGCCCCGGACCCCGCCCCGGACCCGCCCGCCGCCCGTGCCCGCCGCCCGTGCCCGCCGTACGGCTCGCGCCGGCCGGGCGGTGGCCGTACGGCGGGCACGCGGGGACCGGATCCGGGGACCGGACGCGGGATCGGGCGCGGAGGGACCGGGGCTGGCGCGCGACGGGCGGGAACGCGGCGACGGGCGGGAACGCGTGAACGCCGCCGCGCACGGGGCGCGGCGGCGTTCACGGATGTCTCCCGGCGGCCGCCCGGAGGCGGCCGGCCGGTCAGCTCGCCCAGTCCAGCAGGGGACGGGTGTTGCTGGGGTGCCGCAGCTTGGACAGGCTCTCCTTCTCAAGCTGGCGGATGCGCTCCCGGGTCAGGCCCAGGTGCTTGCCGATCTCGTCGAGGGTGTGCGGCTTGCCGTCCACCAGGCCGAACCGCAGCGCCACGATCTTGGCCTCGCGCGGGGACAGGTTGCCCAGCACCGACCGGAGCTGGTCGGCCAGGAGCTGCCGGTCCACCACCTCCGACGCCTCGGGCGAGTCGACGTCCTCGATGAGGTCGCCGATGCTGGTCTCGCCGTCCTCGCCGATCGTGGAGTCCAGGCTGATCGGCTGCCGGCTCGTGCGCAGCAGCTCCTCGATCTGGTCCGGCGTCTTGTCCAGCTCGACCGCCAGCTCCTCGGGGGTGGGCTCCCGGCCGAGGCGCTGGTGCATCTCCCGCTCGATGCGGCTGAGCTTGGACAGCATCTCCAGGACGTGGACCGGGAGACGGATCGTGCGCGCGGAGTCGGCGAAACCGCGCTGGATCGCCTGCCGGATCCACCACATGGCGTACGTGGAGAACTTGAAGCCCTTGGTGTAGTCGAACTTCTCCACCGACCGGATCAGGCCGAGGTTGCCCTCCTGCACCACGTCCAGCAGCGCCATGCCGCGGTCGGTGTACTTCTTGGCGACCGAGACCACCAGGCGCAGGTTGGCCTCCAGCATGTGGTCCTTGGCCCGGCGGCCGTCCTCGGCCACCCACTCCAGCTCCTCGCGGTAGTGGGCGGGCAGGTCCGGCTCGGTCTCCAGCTTGTGCTCGGCGTACAGCCCGGCCTCGATGCGCTTGGCCAGGTCCACCTCCTGCTCGGCGGTGAGCAGGGTGCGGCGGCCGATCGACTTGAGGTACGTGTGCACCGAGTCGCCCATGACCGAGGACTGGTCGTCCAGGTCGAGCGCGGTCGGCTCGGCGTCCTCGTCGTCCTGCGGACCACCCGCGGGGGTCCCGGCGAGGGCCTCGAGGTCGGAGTCGTCGAAGTCCTCGGCGTCGAACTCCTCGTCCTCGGGGGACGCGGACTTCTTGGCCGTCGCCTTCTTGGCGGCCGTCTTCTTGGCGGTCGTCTTCTCGGCCGTCGCCTTCCCGGCCTTGCGGCCCGGCTTGACGGCGGTCCCCGCGGCCTCGGCGTCCGGCTCGGCCACCGCCGTCTCGGCGGCGCCGGCGGCCGCGTCACGGGTGGCCGTGCGGGCGGCGGTCTTGGTGGCGGTCTTGGCCGCGGACGCGCCCTTGACGGCGCGGGTACGCTTGGGCTTGGACACGGATTCGGAAGCGGACTTCCTGGTCTCGTCCTCGGCCAGGCGGACGCCGGCCTCGGTGAGCTCCCGCAGGATCGAGCGGCCCTGAGCGGGGGTCACCTGGGCGGTCGCGAAGACCTCGCGGAGCTCCGACAGGGACAGGTGGCCCTGGGCTCGCCCTCGGTCGAGGAGTTCGTTGAGGGCCGGCGGGTCGTTCTCGCGTGCGGGCGAGGACACCACGGCAGTGCGCGGCATGAGGACACCTCCCTACGGAGTGTTCGTCACAGTGGGGTTCGCTGGGCGCGATCGCGCCAGTATGCATAACGCCGTCGCGGGCGATTTGTTTCCCGCAGAGCGAAAGCCACGGATCTCCAAGCCTAACGCGCCGGGAACCGGGCCGGGCTCCCCTGGCAATAAGGGGTGTCCAGACCGGAAGCCGAGAGGCCTGTAGATGAGACCAACGAGCCGGACGCCCGGCGCATTTCCGCCCCAGGCCACGGAGGGTGCCCCGGACGACGCGGAGATCCTGGCCCGGTCCCGGCGCGAGCCCGAGCGTTTCGCCGAGATATTCCACCGGCACGCCGCCCCCATCAAGAGATACGTCACACGCCGCCTGGGCCCCGACGTGGCCGAGGACGTCGTCGCCGAGACGTTCCTGATCGCGTTCCGCCAGCGGAGCGGTTACGACACGTCACGGCCCGACGCCCGTCCGTGGTTGTACGGCATCGCCGCCAACCTCATCGGCCGCCATCGGCGCACCGAGCTGCGGCAGCTCCAGATCCTGGCCAGGACCGGGGACGACCCCGTGTGCGAGTCCTTCACCGACCGTAGCGACTCGCGGGTCAGCGCCGACGCCGTACGGCGGCGCCTGGCGGCCGCCCTGGCCGGCCTGGCCCCGGAATACCGCGAGGCGCTGCTGCTGGTGACGTGGGGAGGCCTGGGCTACGAGGACGCCGCCCGGGCGCTGAACGTGCCGATCGGGACGATCCGGTCGCGGATCAGCCGGGCCCGAAGCAAACTGCGCGCCGCTCTCGGCGGGGTCGACCCGACGTCTGCCAGCGAGGAATCCCATGGATGAGATGAACGAGCTGAACCGCCTGCGCGCGGAGGTCCCCGAACCGGGGCCCGCGGGCCTGCGGAACGAGGAGGCCCGGCTGATGGCCGCGATCGCCGCCGAGTCCGCCCAGCCCGCCGCCGCCGCGAACTCCGCCGGATCCGGCGAGCCGACCGAGTCCGGCCCTGACGCCGCCCGCCCGGCGGGGCCGGGAGGCCGCCGCCCCTGGTGGCCCCGCCTGGGGCTGCGCGTCGCGGCCGCGGCGGGGCTCGCCGCCGCCTTGACCGTGGCGGTGGCCGTCTACGGAGGCGACGACACCACCGAACCGAATTCACCCACGCCGCGCGACTCGGGCGAGCTGGCGAACGCCGTACCGGTGTCGGCCCGGGAGGTGCTGGACCGGGCGGCCGCGGCGGCGGCCCGCGACGAGCTGCGGCCGCGGCCGGGCCAGTTCCTCTACTACGAGTCGCGCACGATGTACCCCGTCTACGCCCCGCCCTCCACGAACGCCGAGACGGGGGAGAAGACCGCCGAGTACCGCTACCTGTACCGCACCAACCGCAGGATGTGGACCTCGGTGGACGGGTCGCGCGACGGCCTGCTGGCGATCGAGAACCTGGAGCCGCGTCCCATGCCGGGCTGGCCCATGCCCCCGCAGGCGGCCCAGGAGCGCCGGGGCGCCCAGTGGATGCGGCTCGCCTCCTGCCCCGAGCGCCTGGCCCCCGAGTACCGCCGCGACTTCGCCTCGCTCGCCCGGCTCCCGAAGACCCCCGAGGGCATGCGCGCCCACCTGTACCGGGGCGCGGCGGACACCTCCCCCTCGCCCGGCCAGGACAAGGAGGAACTCACCGACGCCAGGGCGTGGACGGCGGTCGGCGACCTGATCCGCGAGTCGTACATGCCGGCGGCGCAGCGGGCCGCGCTGTTCCGGGCCGCCGCCACGATCCCCGGCGTGACCCTGGTCAAGGACGCCGAGGACGCGGCGGGACGCAAGGGCGTCGCGGTCGCCCGGGTGGACCGCGGCGAGCGCGCCGAGATCATCTTCGACCCGAAGACCTACCGCTACCTCGGCGAGCGGTCGATCGTGGTCGACGAGGGCAAGGCCAGGTCCCCGGTGGGCAGCCTGCTGGCCTCCACGGCGGAGCTGAAGGTCTCGGTCGTGGACGCGCCGCCCGAGCCCGGGGGCGCGGTCGCCGGGGACGCCTCGTGCGACGGCGGGGGCGCCCCCTCCGCCGGGGAGGTCGCGCCGCCCCCGCGGAAGCCGTCCCCGGCCCCGTCCCGGGAGCCCGGCCCCGGCGACGTCCCGCCTCCCCCGCCCCCGGCGTCCCCCGGGAGCTGACCCCCGGTCGCCGCGCCCGTCCCGCGCCCGCCGTACGGCCCGGGCCCGGACCGTGCGGCGGCCGCACTCGGACCGGGCCCGGCCGCGCCACGCGCCCGCCGTACGGCCGCCGCGGCCGGGCGGTGCGCGGAACGGGCCCGGGAACGGCGAGGACCCCGCGTCCCAGGGGGCGCGGGGTCCGGTGCGATGGAGCGGAAGCGTGTCAGCCGCCGGAGGACTTCTTCGGGGGCGGGGTGAGGATGACGCTCGGCATCGGCATGGGCTCGGCGTCCTCCAGGTTCTCGCCGCCCTCGCCCATCCAGTACTCGATGACCTTGCGGGCGTCCTCCGGGGTCTTGGCCATGTCGTGCTGGGAGACCTTGGGAGGGCCGGTGGGCAGCGCCTCGGGCGGCACGGGGCCGGGGACCTGGCCCGGGGCCTTGCCCGGCGGGTAGGTCGTGCTGGGCGCGTTGACCAGGTTCTCCGGCTGGTTCCGCGGCGGGTTCGGGTTCTCGGCCGGATCCCCCGTGGCCGCGGCGGCGACAGAGATGCCCCCGGTCAGGATCGCTGCGACGACCGCCCCGGAGACCCAGAGCTTGCGGGTTGGCTTCATCGTGGCGTCCTTTCTGTTTCTGCCGCCGGTTGGACGCGCCTCACGCGCCGCTCGGTTCCATCGGCAGAAATTTAGTCACAAACGGGTGGCGGCGGAGGCACGATTGGCACTCTTCCCCGCCCGGCCCGCCTGCTCCGGATGCCCCGCGTGCCCCGCCTAGGGCGCCCGGCCGGCGGGCGCGCGGCGCAGCGCGGCCAGGTCGGGCTTGCCGTTGGGCAGCAGCGGCAGCTCCTCCACCACCTCCAGCTCGCGGGGCGCTGCGTGCGCGGGCAGCGAGCGCCGGACCAGGTCGCGCAGCTCCGCCAGCGCCGGGGGAGCCGCCGGGTCGGCCGGCACCACGACGGCCGTGACCCGCTCCCCCCACTCGGCGTCGGGGCGTCCCACCACGGCCACGTCGCGCACGCCGGGATGCCCCGACAGCGCCTCGGCCACGGCCGCCGCGACCACCTTCTCGCCGCCGGTGTTGATCACGTCGTCGGCGCGGCCCAGCACGCGCAGCCGCCCGCCGGACAGCTCGCCGAGGTCGGAGGTGACGAACCAGCCGCCGGAGAACGCGGCGGCGGTCAGGTCGGGCCGCAGCCGGTACCCGGAGAACACCACGTCCCCGGAGATCATCACGCGCCCGTCCGGCGCGATCGCCAGGTCCACCCCGCGCAGCGGCTCCCCGTTGTAGACGCAGCCGCCGCACGTCTCGCTCATGCCGTACGACCTGGTCACGCGGGCGCCGAGCGCGACGGCCGCCTCGATCAGGGAGGGCGTCGCGGCGGCCCCGCCGAGCAGGACCGAGACGCCCGACAGGTCGGCCCCGGTGTCCACCAGGCGCCGGAGCTGGGTGGGGACCATCGAGACGTGGCGCGCGCCGCTGCCGGTCACGGCCCAGGGGTCGTAGCGCTCGTGGATCACCGGCTCGTCGCCGCTGACGAGGCCGCGGACGAGCACCTGGAGGCCGGACACGTGCGAGACGGGCACGCAGCACAGCCAGCGCTCGCCCGGGCGCGCCCCGAGCCGCTCCAGGGAGGCCGCCGCGGAGGCGGTCAGCGCCTCGGCGCTCAGGCAGACGCCCTTCGGCGCGCCCGTCGAGCCGGATGTGGCGATCACCACAGCGGTGGCGTCGTCCGCGCCCTCCCCGGGGTAGCTCCGCACCCCCTCCCCGGTGACCACGTGGGTGGGCCGCAGGGCGGACAGGGTCGCCGCCAGCGCGGGTTCGGGCAGCGCGGGCGGCAGGGGCAGGATCGCGGGGCCCTCGCCGGACAGCGCGGCGCGAAGCGCCTCGTAGAGCCGCTGACCCGGCGGGAGGACGACCGCGTGTACGGGACGCGTCGGCACGGTCGTAAGGTTAACCGCAGGCGACCGGCGGAGGGTCCGCGGTATGGAGGAGGAACAGGTGAGCGTGGTCGACTGGAAGCGGTCCGGGGAGTACGAGGACATCGTCTACGAGACCGCCGAGGGCATGGCCAAGATCACCATCAACCGGCCGGAGCGGCGCAACGCGTTCCGCCCGACCACGTTGTTCGAGCTGCGCGACGCGTTCGACCGGGCGCGTGACGACGGCGAGGTGGGCGTCATCATCTTCACGGGCGCGGGCACCGAGGCGTTCTGCTCGGGCGGCGACCAGAAGATCCGCGGCGACGACGGCTACGTCGGCCCGGACGGCATCGGCCGGCTGAACGTGCTGGACCTGCAGGTGCAGATCCGGCGGCTGCCCAAGCCGGTGATCGCCATGGTGGCCGGGTACGCCGTGGGCGGCGGGCACGTCCTGCACGTCTGCTGCGACCTGACGATCGCCGCCGACAACGCCCAGTTCGGGCAGACCGGCCCCAAGGTGGGCTCGTTCGACGGCGGCTACGGCTCGTGGCTGCTGGCCGAGACCGTGGGCCTCAAGCGCGCTCGCGAGATCTGGTACCTCTGCCGCTTCTACGACGCGCAGACCGCCTACGACTGGGGCCTGGTCAACAAGGTCGTGCCGCTGGAGAGGCTGGAGGAGGAGACCGTCCAGTGGGCGCGCGAGCTGCTGGAGAAGTCGCCGCTGGCGCTCCGCATGCTCAAGGGCGCGCTCAACGCGGTCACCGACGGGGCGGCCGGCATGCAGCAGTTCGCGGGGGACGCGACGCTGCTCTACTACATGAGTGAGGAGGCGCAGGAGGGCCGTGACGCGTTCAAGGAGAAGCGCAAGCCCGACTTCGCCAAGTTCCCCAAGCGTCCTTGACGGCCGCCGCCTGGCGGTCTTCCGGATCCCGATGCGGGTCCGGTTCCGGGGGCAGACGCGGCGCGAGGGCGTGCTGATCGAAGGCCCGGCCGGGTGGGGGGAGTTCTCCCCCTTCCCGGAGTACGGCCCGCGCGAGTGCGCCCGCTGGCTCGCCTCCGCGCTGGAGGCGGCCGACCGGGGCTGGCCCGCGCCGGTGCGCGCGTCGGTCCCGGTCAACGTGACCGTGCCGGCCGTCTCCCCCGAGAAGGCGCACGAGATCGTGCGTCGCTCGCGGTGCGGGACCGCGAAGGTGAAGGTGGCCGAGCGGGGACAGGGGTTCGCCGAGGACGTGGCGCGGGTCGAGGCCGTGCGCGACGCGATCGGCCCGGCGGGCCGGGTGCGGGTGGACGCCAACGGGGCGTGGACCCCGGACGAGGCCGTCGCCCGGCTCAAGGAGCTGAACCGCTTCACGCTGGAGTACGCCGAGCAGCCCTGCGCCACGCTGGACGAGCTGGCGGAGGTGCGGCGGCGCTCCGACGTGCCCGTCGCGGCCGACGAGTCGATCCGGCGCGCGGAGGACCCGCTGAAGGTGCGGGCGTCCGGGGCCGCCGACATCGCGGTGATCAAGGTGCAGCCGCTGGGCGGGGTGCGGAACGCGCTGCGCGTGGCGGAGGCGTGCGGCCTGCCGGCCGTGGTGTCGAGCGCCGTGGAGACCTCGGTGGGGCTGGCGGCGGGGGTGGCGCTGGCCGCCGCGCTGCCGGCCCTGCCGTACGCCTGCGGGCTCGGCACGGCGTCGCTGCTGGACGGCGACGTGGTGGCCGCGCCGCTGACCGAGGAGGAGGGCGCGCTGGCCGTACGCCGTCCGGAGCCGGACGCGGCGGCGCTGGGGGCGTTCGAGCTGGACCCGGGCGGCCCGGACGCTCGCGCGTGGCTGGACCGGCTGCGCGCCGCGGCCGAGCACCTCGGGGTGACGAGGTGAGGAGGGCGGCCTTAGCGGGCCGCCGCCGGGGGGAGATCCGGCGCACGGGGAACACCGAACGAACTGGGAACACGGCGCTCGCCACGGGGGCCGGGGCGTCACTTGAGGAGACCGCGTGAATCCGGCGACAGCGCTCGCCACCGTGCTGATCGACGAGCTGGTGCGCTGCGGGCTCACCGACGCGGTGCTCGCGCCCGGGTCGCGGTCGGCGCCGCTGGCGCTCGCGCTGGCCGGCGAGCCGCGCGTGCGGCTGCACGTGCGCGTGGATGAGCGGTCCGCGTCGTTCCTGGCGCTGGGGCTGGCGGCCCGCAGCGGCCGGCCGGTGGCGCTGGTGTGCACCTCGGGCACGGCGGCGGCCAACTTCCACCCCGCGGTGATCGAGGCGCACGAGTCGGGCGTCCCGCTGGTCGTGCTGACCGCCGACCGCCCGCCGGAGCTGCGCGGCACCGGGGCCAACCAGACGATCGACCAGGTCAAGCTGTACGGCTCGGCGGTGCGGTTCTACACCGAGATCGGGGTGCCGGAGGACCGCCCGGGCCAGGTGGCGTACTGGCGGTCGCTGGCGTGCCGGGCGTACGGCCGGGCGGAGGGGCCCGACAGCGGGCCGGTGCACCTGAACGTGGCGTTCCGCGAGCCGCTGATCCCCGACGGGGACGGGAGCTGGTGCGAGCCGCTGGGCGGCGACGTGAACGGGCCGTGGACCAAGCACCGGACCGCGCCCCCCTCGGCCGCGCTGCACATCCCGCCGACGCGGCGCGGGGTGCTCGTGGTCGGCGACGGCGCGGTCAACGTGCGGCGGTACGTCGCGGCGGCGGGCATGGCCGGGTGGCCGGTGCTGTCGGAGCCGAACGGCGGCGGGCGGTACGGCGACCACGCGATCAGCGCGTACCACTTCCTGCTGGGGGTGCCGGAGTTCGCCGAGGCGTACCGGCCGGACGTGGTGGTCACGCTGGGCCGGCCGGGGCTGTCGCGGCCGCTGCTGTCGTGGCTGAAGCGGGCCGAGGAGCACATCGTGGTCTCGCCCAGCCTGGCGCGCTGGCCCGACCCGACGCGGTCGGCGACGCAGGTGGCGCAGGCGGTGGAGATCCCGGTGGTGTCGGGGGCCGACAACTGGCTGAACGGCTGGCGCCGGGCCGACCTCTCGGCGCGGGCGGCGATGGACGCGATCCTGGACGCGAGCGACGCGGTGACCGAGCCGCGGCTGGCGCGGGACCTGGTGGACGTGCTGCCGAAGAACTCGCTGCTGCTGGCCGGGTCGAGCATGCCGATCCGGGACCTGGACCAGGTGATGCGGCCCCGGCGCGGGGTGCGGGTGCTGGCCAACCGGGGCGCGAGCGGCATCGACGGGCTGGTGTCCACGGCGATCGGCGCGGGGCTGGCGCACAACGGGCCCTCGTTCGCGCTGCTGGGGGACCTGGCGTTCCTGCACGACCAGAACGGGCTGATCATCGGGCCGCGCGAGGAGCGGCCCGACCTGTGCCTGGTCGTGGTGAACAACGACGGCGGCGGCATCTTCTCGCTGCTGCCGCAGGCGCGGCTGCCCGAGCCGTTCGAGCGCGTCTTCGGCACGCCGCACGGGATGGACCTGTCGGCGGTGGCCGCCGCCTCGCGCACGCCGTACACCGTGCTGGACTCCATCACCGACCTGCCCAAGGCCATCATGGGCGAGGGCGTGCGGATCGTGGAGGCCCGCACCGACCGCACCGCGAACGCGACGTTGCACGCGGAGCTGCGCGAGGCGGCGCACACCGCCGTCCGGGAGCGGCTGGCCCGCTGAGCGCTCGTGCGCGCCCGGGCGCGGCCGGCGCGCCGGGCGTCAGGTGGTCATGCGCACGCAGGGCGAGATGGCCGTGCCGTTCCTGCTGTTGTAGCGGCACAGGTAGAAGCGGACGTCGCGGACGGGGCTGCCGCTGTACTCCGGCCCGTAGGAGTAGTCGCCGTCGGTGGCGTAGGCGGTGAGCTCCGAGCCCGAGCCGGACGGGGTGTTGTAGGTGACGCGGATGACGGTGCCGTAGCCGTCCCCGCCGTCGTCGAAGAGGTTCGTGTTGTCGGTGTACGCGACGTACCAGCCGCTCGGGTGGCTGGAGGCGTAGTAGGTGTAGTCGAGCCGGGCGGAACCGTAGCCGTTGTCGCCGTAGAGGCTGTACGACGTGGCGTGGGCGGGCGAGGCCAGCGCGATGAGCAGGGCCATCAACGTGACCAGGGAGGTTGCCGCCGTGGCGGCGCTCCGGAGACGCATGTAGCAGTCCTTCCCTGCCGGTCCGCGCGCGCCGGGGCGGCGGCGCTGGATGATCACGACGGTCGCCGGGGCGTGATCATCTGTCAATACGCGGCGGGTGTCCGGATGGGGACACCGGGAGCGCCGGGCCGGGGAGGCCCCGGCCCGGCCGCAGGGTGGAGTCCACCGGGCGGCTGGGGCCGGGCCGGTCAGGTGAAGTTGACGCCGTTCATGATGGGCTGGAGCGTCCCCAGGACGAGCGTGCCCTCGCAGGCCGGGCGGGGGCCGTTTGTCCAGCGGGACTCCACGGGGATCCATGAGCCGTTCCAGGACACGGCGAGGGAGCCGGGGCCGGGGCAGTCGGGGCCGGTGCCCCAGAGCAGGCCGGCGAAGACCGAGGCGCCGGGCTTGAGGGTGGTGGCCACGCCCGGGCCGGGGTGCTCGCGCCGCTCGGCCGGCAGGGCCCGGTAGGCGCCGGGCGCGCCGCCGCCGAGCGGCGCCCAGCCGGCGGGGATGTGACAGGGGGCGGCCGAGGTGTTGGTGAGGATGAGGGTAGCCAGGACCTTCTCCTCGGAGTCCGACTCCTGCTCCTGCGTCTCGGCGCGCAGAGCCGCGGCGCGGCAGGGGGCGGGGCCGCCCTTCCCCGCTCGATCGGCCGGCGGGGCGGTGGTGGGCCCGCTCGGCGGCTCCCCGGCGGCGATCCCCGCCGGGCTCTCCGCCGGGCGACCAGCCGGGCTCCCCGCCGGGTCCGCCGCGGAGGCGGTCGCGCTCACGGTCCCGGGCGCGCCGGCCGGGGCGGGGGCGCCGCCGGACGCCTGGCAGCCGGCCAGGGCGAGGGCGAGGAGGAGGGCGCCACCGGTGAGCGTGACGCGGGGTCGATGGGCGGGGGCGGCGGTCATGCTCTCCTCTTCGGGACGGCTCGCTCGGTGCGGTCCCGAAGGATATCGGAGGATGATCACCGCTCGATGAGGGTGACCTCCAGGGTGTAGAGGGTGGCGCGGTAGACGTGGGAGCCGTGCTCGACGGCGCGGCCCTGGTCGTCGTAGGTGGTGCGGACCATGGTGAGCAGGGGCGCCCCGCGGCGTTCGCCGAGGAGACGGGCCTCGGCGGCGGTGGCGGCACGGGCGCCGATCCGCTGGTTGGCGACGCGCATCTGCACCCCGGCGCCGCGCAGGAGTTCGTACAGGCCGCGCTCGGCGAGGTTGTCGGCGGTGAGCGGGGCCAGGCCGAGAGGGAGCCAGTTGTGCAGCAGCGCCAGCGGCTCGGCGTCGGCGAAGCGCAGGCGCTCCAGGCGGAGCACGTCCTCGCCGGGGGTGACGCCGAGGACGCGGGCGATCTCCTCGTCGGCGGGGACGGACGCCAGGGACAGCACGCGCGTCGTGGGCTCCTGCCCGGCGCGGCGCAGGTCGTCGTGCAGGCTGGTGAGCTCGACGGAGCGCTTGACCTGCCCGTGCACGACCTGGGTGCCGACGCCGCGCTTGCGCACGAGCAGTCCCTTGTCCACGAGATACTGGATCGCCTGGCGGATCGTGGGCCGGGACAGGCCGAGCTGGTCGGCCAGCAGTATCTCGTTGTCCAGGCGCGCCCCGGGCGCCAGCGCCCCGGTGCGGATGGCCTCGGCGATCTGCTCGGCGACCTGGAAGTACAGCGGCACCGGGCTCGACCGGTCGAGCTCGATCCCCAGCTTCGTGCTCACGTGATCAGCGTAGCGGACATCAAGATGTCCTGACAAACGCGCGGATATGCGAGCCCGGCCCGGCGGCGCGGCGCGACACGTCGCCGCGGTCTCGGCGGTCTCAGCGCCGGCGGCGGATCTTGACGGTGCTCAGGTCGGTGACGGCCACGTCGAGGATCCGGTGCGGGTGGCCGTGGGCGGCCAGGGCCGAGAGGGCCAGCTTCGCCGCGGACTCCTCGTCGTCGTCCGGGCCGGTCGCGGGGGAGCAGCGGAAGGTGAAGGCCGACACGGCCGGGTCGGTGGTGAAGGTCCCCGCCCCGGTGTAGGCGGCCTGGAACGGGTCGGAGCCCTCGCGCAGGGCGGCGCGGGCCTGCGGGGAGAGCTCCCCGAAGACGCCCCGGACGGTCACTCTGAACATGCGGTCTCCTCGCGGGTGGCGTAGGCCAGGACGTGGTCGCCGAGCAGGTCCTCGACGGCGTCGAGCAGGGTGAGGACGTCGGCGGCGATCGCGGCGGGCGGGTCCCCGGCGGTGACGCGCTCGCCGATCTCGGCGTAGACCAGCGTGTGGAACCAGCCGATCTGGGACGCCACCAGGCGCGGCAGCGGGTCGCCCGGGGCCGCCCCGGTCTCCTCGGCCAGGACGGCGGCCAGCTCGGCGGTCATCTGGACGCCCAGGTCGCTGAGGCGGGCGGTGAGCGTGGGGGCGGCCCGCATCATGGCCAGCACGCGGGCGAAGCCGTCGCCCAGGCCGACGGCGCGGTCGTGGCGGCGCGTCTCCTCGCGCAGGCGGGCCAGCACCGCGCGGGCGGCGGACTGGCCGGGGGCGCGCTCGCGCACGATGTCGGCCAGGCGGTGCGGGGACGCCTGGTCCGGTGGGAGGACCAGGTCCTCCTTGGCGTCGAAGTAGTTGTAGACGGTGTTGACGGACACGTCGGCGGCGTCGGCGACCTCGGCGATCGTGACCTGGTCGAAGCCGCGCTCGACGAACAGCCCCATCGCCACGTCGCGGATGTGCTGCCGAGTGCGCCGCTTCTTGCGCTCCCGCAGGCTCTCGTTCACGCCGCGAAGTCTAAGCGTCTGAAATTTTGGAGGCAAATCCAAAATTGCATCTCGCTTCAACGAGGTGCCCCCTCGTCGTGACCGGCCCCGTCCCATGATCGCGCCGGTACGGCCGGCGCGGAGCAGGGCCGGGCCGCGGGCCGTACGGCGGTCGCGGGGCGCGCGGGCGCGGGCCGTACGGGAAAAGGAGGGGGCGGGGTGCGGGGCGCGGGGCCCGGGGGTGAAGAGTGAGGGGAGGGAGACGACACGGGACGGAGGGGTGAGCGTGGCCGGGGACGGGGAGCGGGAGGAACTGGCGCGGACGGCGGCGGACGCGGCGACGGCGGTGGGGGACCTGCTGCGGGAGGCGTTCCGGTCGCGGGGGATGGGGGTGGAGTTCAAGGAGGACCACCACGATCCGGTGACGGAGCACGACCGGGAGGCCGAGCGGGTGATCCGCGCGCTGATCCTGGAGCGGCACCCCGGCAGCCGGATCGTGGGCGAGGAGCAGGGGCCGTCCGGCGACGGGCCGGCGGTCTGGTACGTCGACCCGATCGACGGGACGGCCAACTTCACCCACGGGATGGCGATGTTCTGCACCTCGGTGGGCGTGGAGCTGGACGGCGAACTGGTCGCGGGGGCGATCTACGACCCGGTGCGCGACGAGCTGTTCACCGCCGGGCCGGAGGGCGCGTTCCTGAACGGGACGCCGATCCGCGCGGCGGGGGCGGGCTCGGACGAGCGGGCGCTGCTCCTGACCGGGTACCCCAGCCCGGGGGAGGCGCGCGAGCCGGGGGCGCTGGAGCGGTTCGGCGACCTGGTGACGGGGTTCGGGACGCTGCGGCGGCCGGGGAGCGCGGCGCTGGCGCTGGCGCACGTGGCGTGCGGCTGGGCGGACGTGGCGCTGAGCAACTCGATCAAGCCGTGGGACGTGGCGGCCGGGTACGCCCTGGTGACGCGGGCCGGAGGGCGCTATGTCCCGCTCCGGGCGCGGCCGGGCGAGCCGCCGTGGCTGGCGCCGGGCTACCTGGCGGCGGTGGGGGAGTACCCGCTGGAGACCTCGGCGGCGTGGGCGGCGACCCGGCCGTGGCGGGCCGCGGGGTGAGGCGATCCCGGGCCGGACGGGGCGATCCGGGGCCCGGATGATCTCACCGTCCGCAGCGGCGGGAATACCGGGACGGGAACCGGACGTTGGCGGGGTGTCGCTGGTCACAGCGTCGCTGACGCTGCGCACCGGTGCGGTCACTCAGGCGGACGACGGGAGCAGACTGCACGTGGACAGGCAAGACCCCAACCGTCGAGCGGCGGAGACCGAGGAGGAGCTCGTGCTGACCGCGGTGGAGGACGACGAGGACGGCGCGGACGGCGCGGTCCTCGCCGAGGACGACGACGGCGACGGCGAGCCCGAGGCGGTGATCACCGCGGCCGGGGCGACGGCGGACCCGGTCAAGGACTACCTCAAGCAGATCGGCAAGGTCCCCCTGCTCAACGCCGCGCAGGAGGTCGAACTCGCCAAGCGCATCGAGGCCGGCCTGTTCGCGCAGGAGCGGCTGGACTCCGAGGGCGACTCCCTGTCCCCGGACCTGCGCGCCGAGCTGGAGTGGGTGGCCGAGGACGGCCGCCGGGCCAAGGACCACCTGCTGGCCGCCAACCTGCGCCTGGTCGTCTCGCTGGCCAAGCGGTACACCGGCCGCGGCATGCAGCTCCTGGACCTGATCCAGGAGGGCAACCTGGGCCTGATCAGGACGGTCGAGAAGTTCGACTACACCAAGGGCTTCAAGTTCTCCACCTACGCCACCTGGTGGATCAAGCAGGCGATCACCCGGGCCATGGCGGACCAGGCGCGCACGATCCGCATCCCGGTCCACATGGTCGAGGTGATCAACAAGCTGGCCCGGCTCCAGCGGCAGATGCTCCAGGACCTGGGCCGCGACCCGACGCCGGAGGAACTGGCCGCCGAACTGGACATGACCCCCGAGAAGGTCATGGAGGTGCAGCGGTACGGCCGCGAGCCCATCTCGCTGCAGACCCCGCTGGGCGAGGAGGGCGACAGCGTGTTCGGCGACCTCATCGAGGACTCCGAGGCGATCACCCCCTCCGAGGCGGTGTCGTTCACCCTGCTGCAGGAGCAGCTCCACGGCGTGCTGGACACGCTGAGCGAGCGCGAGGCCGGCGTGGTCTCGATGCGGTTCGGCCTGACCGACGGGCAGCCGAGGACCCTGGACGAGATCGGCAAGGTCTACGGCGTGACGCGCGAGCGCATCCGCCAGATCGAGTCCAAGACGATGTCCAAGCTCCGCCACCCCTCGCGCTCCCTCGTGCTGCGCGACTACCTGGAGTAGGGGGACGCGGCGCTCGGCCGCTGGTCGGCGCCGCGCGTCGCGCGAGACCGGCTTCCTCGCCGCGCTCCTGCCCGGCGCGGCCCTCCGCCAGGCCCGGCGGCGGCGCGAGCGCGTCCTGCGACCCCGCCCCGCCCCGGCCGTACGGCTCGCGAGCCGTACGGCCGGGGGCGGGGACGAGGCGGGGCGGGCGAGGCCGTACAGTACGGGCGGCGGTGCGCCGAGCGGGAGAAGGGGGAGGCCGTGGTCGGGGCGGTGGTGTTCGACGTCGGCGAGACGTTGATCGACGAGACGCGGATCTGGTCGCGATGGGCGGACCGGCTGGGCGTGCCCCGGCTGACCATGCTCGGGGTGCTCGGCGGGATGGCCGCCCTCGACCGGTCCTTCCCCGAGGCGTTCGAGCTGATCAGGCCCGGCATCGACCTGGCGGCCGAGCAGGCGGCCTGGGAGCGCGACGACCCGGGCGGGCTGCGGGAGAACTTCGACGCCGACGACCTGTACCCCGACGTGCGGCCCGCGCTGGCGGCGCTGCGCGAGGCCGGATACCGCGTCATCGTGGCGGGCAACCAGCCGCCGCAGGCCGAGGCGGCGCTGCTGGCGATGGACCTGCCCGTGGACGGGGTCCACACCTCGGCCGCCTGGGGCGTGGAGAAGCCCGCGCCCGGGTTCTTCGCCAAGGTCGCCGCCGTCGCCGGCCGCGAGCCCGCCGAGATCCTGTACGTCGGCGACCGGCTCGACAACGACGTCCTGCCCGCGGCCCGCGCCGGGATGCGCACCGCCCTGCTCCGCCGCGGCCCCTGGGGCTACCTGCACGCCGCCCGCCCCGAGGCCGCCCGCGCCGACCTCGTGCTCGACGACCTGCGCCACCTCGTCACCGCCCTGGCCGGGTCCCGCCTCTGACCCGCCCGCTCCCGGGCCCCCTCCCACCCCCGCGGATCGTCACCCTCCCTGCCCCGGAGCGGGATGGCGGCGCCGTACGGCGTCCCGCCCGCTCAGCGGGGCAGACGGATGACGGCGGCGCCGCCCGGCGGGATGGTGGGGGCGGCGGGGAGGCCGGTGAGCAGGTCCAGGCCCCGGGCCGGGGCGGGGGCGGGGTGGGCGGTGTGGTTGAGCACGAAGAGGTGGCGGCCCCGGCGGACCGCCTCGACGCCGCGCGGGAGGGCCGGGGGCGGGGTGACGCCGGCGGCGGCGCGGACGGTGCGCAGCAGGGCGGCCAGGGGCTCCTCGTCCAGGACGGTGGCGACGTACCAGGCGGTGCCGTGACGGGTGACGGCGGGCAGGCCCGGCAGGGGCCCGTCGGCGTAGCGGGCCACGGCCTCGGCCCCGCGCAGGTGGACGTGCTCGGTCCAGACGCTCGCCCCGCCCAGGCCCTCCACGGTGACGCGCTCGCCCTCCTGCAGCGGGAAGAACTCCTCGGTCCACACGCCGAGCAGGTCGCGGAAGGCGCCGGGGTAGCCACCCAGCCGGACGTGGTCGTTCTCGTCGGCGACGCCGCTGAAGGGGCCGATGACCACGTGCCCGCCGGAGGCAGCGTGCCGGGCGATCCCGGCGGCGGCCTCGTCGGTCACCAGGTACAGGCTCGGCGCCAGGACCAGCCTGCGGCCGGACAGGTCCCCGGCGGGGGAGGCGAAGTCCACCGGCACGCCGTCGCGGTGCAGGGCGGTGTACCAGGCCCGGACGGTCTCGTAGTAGCGCAGGTCCACGGTGGGCCGGGAGTCGAGCTCCAGGGCCCACCAGGCGTCCTGGTCCCACAGGATCGCGACCTCGGCGGGCTCGGCCCGGGCGCCCGCGACCTCGGCCAGGGCGCGCAGGTCCCGGCCGATCCGGCAGACCTCGCGGAAGACCTTGGTGCCGGGCCCGGCGTGGGGGACCATCCCGGAGTGGAACTTCTCCGAGCCGAACGCCGAGGCGCGCCACTGGAAGAAGGAGACGCCGTCCGCGCCCCTGGCGACGTGCCCCAGGACGGCGCGGCGCAGCTCGCCGGGGGCCTTGGCGCGGTTGCGGGGCTGCCAGTTGACGGCCGAGGGGGCGGTCTCCATGAGCATCCAGGGGGCGCCGCCGCGTGAGGAGCGGATCAGGTCGCCGCTCATGGCCAGCTCGACGTACCACTCGGGGTCGTCGGAGCGGATGTAGTGGTCGTTGGCGGCCACGTCCAGCTCCTGGGCCCAGCGCCAGGTGTCCAGGTGCCGGATCCAGGACATCGCCATGAGGTTGGTGGTGATCGGCGTCCCGGGCGCGACGGAGCGGATGAGGTCGCGCTCGGCGCGGAAGTTGGCCAGGTGCGCCTGGTCGGAGAAGCGCTGCCAGTCGAGGAGCTGCGTCGGGTTGGGCAGGGCGGGCACGAGCCGGGGCGGCAGCACCTCGGCCCAGTCGCCGTAGCGCTGGCTCCAGAAGGCGGTGCCCCAGGCGGCGTTGAGGCCGTCGAGGCCGCCGTACCGCTCGCGCAGCCAGGCGCGGAAGGCCTCGGCGCTGGTGTCGCAGTAGCACCAGGTGTTGTGGTTGCCGTACTCGTTGTGCACGTGCCACAGCTTCACGGCCGGGTGCCCGCCGTACCGCCGGGCGAGCTCCCCGGTGACGCGCAGGGCGGCGGCGCGGTAGTCGGGGGAGGAGGGGCAGAACGCCTGCCGCCCGCCGGGCCACAGCGTGTGGCCCTCGCGGGTGACCGGCAGCGCCCGGGGGTGGGCGCGGGCGAACCAGGGCGGCGGGGCGGCGGTGGGGGTGGCCAGGTCCACGCCGACGCCGTTCTCGTGCAGCAGCGCGATCACCCGGTCGAGCCAGCCGAAGTCGTAGCGCCCCTCCGCGGGCTCCAGGACGCCCCAGGCGAAGACGCCCACGTTGACCAGGTTCACCCCCGCCTGGCGCATCAGCCGGACGTCCTCGCGCCAGGTCTCCTCGGGCCACTGCTCGGGGTTGTAGTCGCCACCGTACGTGAGCACGTCCGTTCCCTCCGTCGAAGACCGCGGCGACTCCATGATCCGGCGGACGCCCGCCGGTTCGCCCGTCAGATCGGCCCATTCCATGCACAAACGTCATAATGTCCATACAAACTGTTGACACTTTCAGCGGCGGACGGTTAGAACGCAGACACGATTGATCGCTGCCCACCCGGCGGAGGTAACGATGAGGCGATCCACGTGGCGGCTCCTGGCCGGGGCCGCGCTCGCGTCGCTGGCCCTGACCGCCTGCTCCGGCGGGAGCGGGCCGAAGGAGACCGGCTCCACCGGGGGAGCGGCGGCCCCGCCCGCCCAGGGAGGGACCTTCGCGGTCGTCACCCACGGCGCCCCCGGCGACACCTTCTGGGACGTCGTCAAGAACGGCGCCGAGGCCGCCGGCAAGCGCTACGGCGTGAAGGTCTCCTACCAGGGCAACGGCGATCCGGCCCAGCAGTCCCAGCTCATCGACCAGGCGGTCAGCCAGAAGGCCGACGGCATCGTGGTCTCGATGGCCAACCCCGACGCGCTCAGGGAGTCGATCGGCAAGGCCGTCGCCGCCGGCATCCCGGTGATCACGATCAACTCCGGCGGCGACAAGTCCAAGGAGTTCGGCGCGATCACCCACGTCGGCCAGTCCGAGGACGTGGCCGGGCGCGGCGCGGGCGAGCAGCTCAAGGCCGCCGGGGTCACCAAGCTGCTGTGCGTGATCCACGAGGCCGGCAACGTCGGCCTGGACCAGCGCTGCAACGGCGCCACCCAGGGTCTGGGCGGCGGCGTCGAACGGCTCCAGGTGGACGTCAGCAACGTCGCCGACGCCACCGCCAAGATCAAGGCCAAGGTGCAGACCGACAAGTCGATCAACGGGGTCCTCACCCTCAACCCGGTCATGGCCATCGCCGCGCGCGACGCCGCCAAGGACGCCGGCTCGACCGCCAAGCTGGCCACCTTCGACCTGTCCGGCGAGGTCGTCACCGCGATCCAGGGCGGCGAGCTGCTGTTCGCCGTGGACCAGCAGCAGTACCTCCAGGGGTGGCTGCCGATCTCCTTCCTCTACCTGTACAAGCAGAACCTCAACACCATCGGCGGCGGCCAGCCCGTCCTGACCGGGCCCGGCTTCGTCACCAAGGACAACGCCGCCCAGGTCGCCAAGCTCGCCGCGAGCGGCACCCGATGACCCCGTACGGCCCGCGCCCGGCGGCCCGGCCGTCGCCGGCCGCCCCTCAGGACCCGGGGAGCCGGGGGAACCGCGCGTCCCCGGCGCGGCCGGCGCTCATGCCGTACCCGGCGATGTCGTACCCGGCGTCGCCGTACCCGGCGTCGCCGTACGGCGTGGGCCGGCGGAGGGGCGGGGGCCGATGACGACGGCGGAGGCGGCCCGGCGGGACGAGCGGGTGGCGCGGGTGTCGCCCGTGCGGCGCGTGCTCGTGCGGCCGGAGCTGGGCTCGGTGGTGGGCGCGATCGTGGTGTTCGCGTTCTTCGCGGCGCAGTCGCCGGTGTTCTGGTCGGTGAGCGGCGTCTCGAACTGGCTCGACCCGGCCTCGACCCTGGGCATCATGGCCGTGGCGATCGCGCTGCTGATGATCGGCGGGGAGTTCGACCTGTCGGCGGGCGTGCTCACCGGGTCCACCGGGCTGATCCTGGTCACCCTGGCCACGCGGTACGGCCTGGACGTGTGGTCGGCGATGGCGGCGGGCCTGGTGTTCGCGCTGGCCGTCGGGTTCCTGAACGGGCTGCTCGTGGTCCGCACCCGGCTGCCCAGCTTCATCGTCACGCTCGGCACCTTCCTCATGCTCCAGGGGCTCAACCTGGGCGTGACCAAGCTGCTCACCGGCACCGTGCAGGTCGGCGGGCTGCGGCAGGCGCCCGGCTACGAGGGGGCGCGGCAGGTCTTCGCCGCCTCGGTGCCGCTGGCCGGCGGCGACTTCCGGGTGGCCATCGTGTGGTGGCTGGCCGTGACCGCGCTGGCCACCTGGGTGCTGATGCGCACCCGCGCCGGGAACTGGATCTTCGCCGTCGGCGGGAACGAGCAGGCGGCGCGCGCGGTCGGCGTGCCCGCCGCGCGGGTCAAGGTCGGCCTGTTCATGACGACGGCCGCGGCGGCCTGGCTGGTGGGCACCATCACCGCCCTGCGCTTCTCCTCCGTCCAGGCCAACGCCGGGATCGGGCAGGAGTTCACCTTCATCATCGCCGCCGTGATCGGCGGCTGCCTGCTGACCGGCGGGTACGGCTCGGCGATCGGCGCCTCCATCGGGGCGCTGATCTTCGGCATGGCCGACAAGGGCATCGTGTTCGCCGGATGGGACGCCGACTGGTTCACCTTCTTCCTGGGCGCGATGCTGCTGCTGGCCACCCTGACCAACAGCCTGGTCCGCCGCTACGCCGAGGAGGTGCGCCGATGAGCGGCGCCCCGTTGCTCGCGGTCCGCCAGGTGGAGAAGCGCTTCGGGAGCGTGCTCGCGCTGCGCGGGGTCTCCACCTCGGTCGCCGCCGGCGAGGTGACGTGCGTGCTCGGCGACAACGGCGCGGGCAAGTCCACGCTGATCAAGATCCTGGCCGGGGTGCACCGGCCCGACGCGGGGGAGTACCTCCTCGACGGGGAGCCGGTGCGCCTGTCGGGCCCGCGCGAGGCCCTGGACCGGGGCATCGCCACCGTCTACCAGGATCTGGCGATGATCCCGCTGATGTCGGTGTGGCGGAACTTCTTCCTGGGCTCCGAGCCCGTCCGCGGCCGGGGCCCGTTCCGCCGCTTCGACGTCGCGGCGGCCCGCCGTACGGCCCGGGCGGAGCTGGCGGCGATGGGGATCGACATCCGCGACCCCGACCAGCCGGTGGGCACCCTGTCGGGCGGGGAGCGCCAGTCGGTGGCGATCGCCCGGGCGGTGTACTTCGGGGCGCGGGTGCTCATCCTCGACGAGCCCACCTCGGCGCTCGGCGTCAAACAGGCCGGGGTGGTGCTGCGCTACATCGCCCGCGCCCGCGACCGGGGCCTGGGCGTGGTGTTCATCACGCACAACCCGCACCACGCCCATCCGGTCGGCGACCGCTTCCTGGTCCTGAACCGGGGCGCGGCCGTGGGTGAGTACGCCAAGGGCGAGGTCACCCGCGAGGAGCTGACCACCCTGATGGCCGGCGGCGCCGAACTCGACGCCCTGGCCCGCGAGCTCGCCCGCGGCGAGTGAGCCCTACCCGCGCCGGTCCCGCGCCCACCGCGCCACCGTCCGCATCGCCCCCTCCAGCAGCGGCGGCGCGCCGTACGGCATCGCCTGGCCGCCCTTGCCGTACGGCCCGCCGCCCGCGGGTCCCGCCGGGCCCGGCGGGGGGCCGGCGGCAGCCGTACCGGAGCGGTGCGGGGCGGGGCCCGATCGGGTCTCGGGGGCGAAGGGGACGCCGGTGGCCAGGGCGCGCAGGCCCAGGACGATCGCCTCGCCGAGCAGGCTCACGCCGATCGACAGCGTGAGCGGGCGGGCCTGCTCGGGCGTGCCCGAGGCGGTGGCCAGGGCGCCCACGCCGAAGTTCGCGGCGGCGGAGACGGCCCAGACCAGCAGGGTCCAGGCGGTGTAGCGCTGCCAGAGATGGCCGCGCCGGGCGAACAGGCGGGGCGTCAGGCCGCGCAGCGCGCCGAAGACGAGGCCGACCACGCACCCGATGACGACCCAGAGCAGGTCCACGCCGGACGGGCGCACGTCGGTGACCAGGCCGTGGACACCGATCCCCACGAGCACGACGGGGGGAACGCCAAGGTCGCGGGCGTTGAGGGGTTCGCCCACAAAGCGTTTGACGATCACGCCGATCACGACGACGGCCACGACGACGGCGAGCAGGGGACCGTCCACGACTCCTCCTTTTTTAGCACGACCATGCTGGAAAGAATGTAGCACGGCCGTGCTATAAAGGTGGGGTGCCGAAGATCGTGGATCCGGGGGAGCGGCGGCAGGCCGTGGTCGAGGCCGTGTTCCGGGTGGTGGAGCGCGAGGGCCTGGAGCAGGCGTCGCTGCGCAACGTGGCCGCCGAGGCGGGGCTGGCGATCGGCTCGGTGCGGCACTACTTCGACACGCACGCCGAGCTGATGGTGTTCGCGATGACGGAGATGCGCGACCGGATGGTCTCCCGGCTGATGGTCCACGTCGAGCGGCTGCTCGACCCCGCCGCTGCCTGGACGCCCGGGGGACGCCGCGAGGCCGTCGCGGACCTGCTCGCCGAGGTCCTGCCGCTGGACGAGGCCCGCCGCCGCGAGGCCGTGGTGTGGCTGGCGTTCGTGACCGCCGCCCGCACCCGCCCGGAGCTGCGCCCCCAGGCCGACTCCCTCTACGACGGCCTGCTCACGCTCGCCACCCGGCTGCTGGAGGGCGCCCGGCGCGACGGCCGCCTGCGCCCCGGCGCGGACGTGGCCCTGGAGGCCCGCCGCCTCTGTGCCCTCCTCGACGGCCTCACCCTGGAGGCGGTCCTCCACCCCGCCCGCCTGGACGCGCCCACCCTGCTCGCCACCCTGCGAGCCCACCTGGCCACCCTGACCACCCCCGGCGGGTCTCCCTGACCCGGCCACGCCTCCGGCCGGCGACGGTCCCACCACGAGCGGCGGGCGCCGGCCACGCCGACGCGTCGCACCGCCCCCGCGCGTAGTACGTGGCTCTCCTCACCGAAGCCGCATGGCTCACCCACGCCCTGACCTGGACCGTCGCCGTCCCGGGTTCGGGAGGCCCGGCCCCGCCGGATCCGTCGCGCCGCCCAGTGCTTGCGCCGCGCTTCGCGGGGGGATGCCGTGGGAGAGGGCGGAGGTGTCTGGCATGGAGGGCTGGCCGGGGTTCGCGGGGGCTTTGCATGTGAGCAATGGGGATTGCACCGACCTGGTGGGGACGGGGGTGGTCCGGCGGGTTCTGTACTGGCGGGACGTGTTGCACGAGGGGCCCGTTCCCGCGGTGGGCCGGGAGGAGTTGCGGCGGGTCCGGGGGGAGTTCCTGGGCGGGGCGGAGACGGTGCGGCAGCTCCGGGAGCGGGACGCCGTGCTGGAGGGGAACCGCGACGGGGAGTACGTTCTGTGGTTCGAGGCGGACCTGTACGACCAGTTGCAGATCGTGGAGATCCTCTCCTGTCTGGGAGAGCTGGGGGTGGCGGCGGAGCGCGTCCGGTTGATCTGCGTCGGGGAGCACCCCGGGATCGCCGGCTTCGGCGGCTTGGGGGAGCTGCGGGCGGAGGAGCTGCGTGAGCTGGCCGCGACCCGCGCGTGCGCCGTGCTCACTCCGGACGCGTTCGAGCTGGCCGCGCGGGCGTGGGCGGCCTTCCGGGCGCCGGTGCCGGACGGGCTGGGCGCCGTCGCCGCCGCCCGGCCGGGTGAGCTGCGCTTCCTCGGGGAGGCGTTCGACCGGCTCGGCCGCGAGTACCCCTCCACGCGCGACGGGCTCTCCCTCACCGAGCGGCGCATCCTCGCGGCCACCGAGCGGGAGGCCGCCCGGCGGGAGGCCACCGGGCGGGAGGGGGGCGGGTGGGGCGCGGTCGCCCGGGACGTCTTCGTGCGCGCCTCCGCCCGCGAGGCCCGCCGCTTCCTCGGGGACACCTGGGCCTTCGCCGCGATGGAGCGCCTGGCCCGGGGCGCGCGCCCGCTGCTGGAGCTCCGGCCCGCCGGCGCCCCGGTCGGGCCCGCCACCCGCCTCCGCCTGACCCCCGCCGGGACGCGCGTGCTGGCGGGGGAGGAGGACCACGTGCGGCTCAACGGGATCGACCGCTGGATCGGCGGCGTCCATCTCACCGGCCACGACGTCCCGTGGCGGTGGGACGAGGGCAGAGAGGCCCTGACGCCGGCCCCCTGACCCCGCCCCGCCCGGGCTCCTCGCTACGCCGCGCGGGGACGGCGCTGGGCGGCGATCAGGTCGCGGTACCAGGTGAAGGAGGCCCGCGGCGTGCGCTTCTGGGTCTCGTGGTCCACGTGGACCAGGCCGAACCGCTGGTGGTAGCCCTCGGCCCACTCGAAGTTGTCCGTCAGGGTCCACACCAGGTAGCCGCGCACGTCCGCGCCGCGCTCGATCGCCGCGTGGACCGCGCGCACGTGGGCGTCCAGGTAGGCCACGCGGTCGCCGTCCTCGACGTACGCGTCGCAGGAGCAGCCGTTCTCGGTGATCCACAGGGGCGGCAGGGCCTCGCCGTACAGCTCGGTCAGCTCGACGAGGGTCTGGGTGAGGCCGTCGGGGACCACCGGCCAGCCGAAGGCCGTGCGCGGCACGCCGGGCGGGAACTCGGCGAAGTCGAACGGCAGCGGGCTCCCGGCGGGCGGGGCGGCCAGCAGCGTCGGGTTGTAGTAGTTGACGCCGAGCCCGTCCAGCGGCGCGGAGATCACCGCCAGGTCCCCGTCGCGGACGTACGGCAGGGCGCCGGCGGCCAGGCCGTACGCCGACAGGTCCGGATACCGGCCGAGCAGCACCGGGTCGGTGAACAGGCGGCGGTGCAGGGCGTCGTAGGCGTCGGCGGCGCCGCGGTCGGCGGGGGTGTCGCGGGCCGGCCTGGCGGGGGAGTAGCTGTTGGTGAGCAGCACCTTCGCGCCGTGCTCCTCGCGCAGGAGGCGGGCGGCCAGGCCGTGGCCGAGGAGCTGGTGATGGGCGGCCGGCAGCGCGTCGAGCAGCAGCGTGCGTCCCGGCGCGTGCTCGCCCAGCGCGTAGCCCAGGCTCATGTGCTCGAACGGCTCGTTCAGCGTGATCCAGGCGCCCACCCGGTCGCCCAGCCGTACGGCGACCGCGGAGACGTACTCGGCGAACCGGTGCGCCGTGTCCCGCTCCAGCCAGCCCCCGGCGTCCTCCAGCGCCTGCGGCAGGTCCCAGTGGAACAGCGTGGGCAGCGGCGTGATCCCGCGCTCCAGCAGCCCGTCCACCAGCCGTTCGTAGAAGTCCAGGCCGCGCGGGTTGACGGCCCCGGCCCCGGCGGGCACGACGCGCGGCCAGGCGATGGAGAAACGGTAGACGTCCACCCCCAGCTCGGCCAGCAGCGCGATGTCCTCGCCGTACCGGTGGTAGTGGTCGCACGCCACGTCGGCCGTGTGCCCGTCCCGGATCACCCCCGGCCGGCGCGTGAAGGCGTCCCACACCGACACCCCGCGCCCGTCCTCCTCCAGCGCCCCCTCGACCTGAAACGCCGAGGAGGCCACCCCCCACACGAACCCATCCGGAAACCGCGGCTCATCCATGCCCCAGAGCCTAACGTGAGCCAGCCTCATGTTCCACTGCCCGGCGGGGCGGCGGGTCTCCGCCGCCGGCCGGGGTGGGGTGGGTCAGGAGACCGCCAGGTGGGTGTGGTGGTGGCGGGGGGTCTCGGCCTCGTCCAGGAGGGCTATGGCGAAGTCGGCGTAGGAGACGCGGTCGGCCAGGTCGCCGTGGTGGCGGATCTCGTAGCGGCCGGTGCGCTCCCCCTCGTGGTCGAAGTCGCCGGACGGGCTGACGTACACCCAGTCCAGGGGGCCGCCCTCGGCGCGCAGGACCTCAAGGCCCTCGGCGTGCCGGTGGCAGAAGGGGCGGAACTGGGCGGGGAAGCCGGCGGCGTCCACCAGCCGGATCCCGTCGGGGCCCGGCAGCAGCGCGGAGAGCCCGACCGCGACGAGCCGGTTCACCCCGGCCCGGCCCAGGCCCTTGACCAGCGCCCGGGCGGCGCCGGTGAAGAACTCCGGCGAGTCGATCACGGCCGCCGCGTTGATCGCGGCGTCGTGCCCGGCCGCGAGGGCGGCGACGTCCGCCGCGTCGGTGACGTCCCCGGCGGCGACCCGCACGCCCTCGCCGGCGGGGCCGTCGTAGCGGGACGGGTCGCGGACCACCGCGGTGACCCGGTGTCCGCGCCGGGTCGCCTCGGCGACCGCCTGCCGCCCGGCGCGGCCGCCGGCTCCGAAGACCACGAAGTTGCCCATCGTCGGAATACCTCCCGTTGAGTCGATACGGGGAAAGGTATCCACGGGGGCGGTTACCTCCTGGATACCGCGACTGGAGACCGGGATCCGCCGGCGGGCAGGATGGGGGCATGACGCTTCACCGGCCGCTGCCCCCGGACATGTTCGACGAACTGTGCCCGTCCTCGCTGTTGCCGTTCCGGTTCGGCGACAAGTGGGCGGCGCTGGTCATGCGCTGCCTGGAGGACGGCCCCCGCCGGTTCTCCGAGCTGCGGGTGCCGCTGGCCCGCGTCACCCCGAAGGTGCTCACGCAGTCGCTCCGGGGCCTGGAGCGCGGCGGGCTCGTCTCCCGGACCGTGCACGCCGACCCGAAGGCGGGGGTGGAGTACGCCCTGACGCCGCTGGGCCGCAGCATGCTGGAGCCGATGAACGCCGCGTGCGAGTGGGCCGCCGAGCACTGGGACGAGCTGCTGGACGCGCGGGAGCGGCACATCGCCACCTGACCGCGTGCGGCCGGCGTTCAGGTTGGGAAGATCCTCTGAGCGCCGCCGCTATGAGGCGTCACGCTCGGGTCTCAGAGGGCTCGAAAATTCGGCACGGATGGGGTGATGCGTGCTGGTATGCGGGACACCCCAGCAGTGCGAGGAGAGTCCCATGAGACGAGTGTTCCCCCTCGTCATGATCACTTTGGCCGTCGCGGCGGCGGGTTGCGGCGGGGGTGAGGAGAGCCCCGCCGGCGGTGGCGGCGCGGCGCCGAAGGTGGCCTGCGAGCAGGTCGGCCCGGACCTGATGAACGCCATCGCCGAGGGCCGCGAGAACGGCGTGGCGCTCAAGCCCGCCAAGGCCGGCGCCTACCGCGCGCCCGGCGGCCAGGAGGTCTACCTGGTGGCCATGAGCTTCACCGGCGGCTCCGGCGAGCAGTCCGGCGTCTGGGCCACCAGCTCCCTCACCGGCGACGGCGGCGCGATCATCGCCGTGGACGACATCGCCCAGAAGGCCACCGGCTGGCCCGACATCAAGCCCGGCGCCAAGATCCCCACCGGCCCCGCCGAGATCTCCGCCGCCAAGTCCTGCCTCAAGTGACCGCCCCGGCGCCCCGCCGCACGCCGCCACCCCGGCGCACGCCCCGGACCCGCGCCGCCGTACGCCCCGGACCCGCACCGCCGTACGGCATGCCGGGCCGTACGGCGGTGCGGGTCAGACGGTGACGCAGAGCTTGCCCACCGTGCCGACGGGGAAGGTGGCCAGGGCCTCCAGGGCCTCGGAAAGGGGGTAGGTGCGGGAGATGGGCGTGCGGAGGCGCCCGGCGGCGGCCTCGGCCGCGAGGTGGGCGAGGGTGTCGGGACGCGGGTCGGCCATGATCGTCGTGGTGGTCACGCCCCGCTCCGAGGGCAGCTCCGGCGTGTGGTGGATCGTGGACGCGAAGCGCCCGCCGTCGGCCAGGAGGGCGGCGATCGCGTCGCCGTCGCCCGCCAGGTGCAGGGCCGCGTGGAGGCCGCCGGGGGCCAGGGCGCGGACCTGGGCGGCCAGGTCGCCCGTGTGGTCCACCGTGTGCGCCGCGCCCAGGCCGGTGACGAACGCGGCCTCGGGGCCGGGCTTGGCGGTGGCCAGGACGACGGCCCCGCGCGCCGCGGCGAGCTGGACGGCGTAGCCGCCGACCCCGCCGGTCGCGCCCGACACGAGCACGACCTCCCCGGGGCCGGGGGAGACCGCGTCCACCGCGTTCAGGGCCGTGGTGGCCGCCAGTCCCAGGGCGGCGGCCCGGGGCAGGGACAGCCCGGCCGGGACCGGCGCGACCCCGTGGGCCGCGGGCACCACCACGTACTCGGCGAACGCCCCCTGGCCGAGCGTGGGCCGCATCACCACGCCGAACACCTCCTGGCCCACCGCCGGGGATTCCACGCCCTCGCCGACCGCGGCGACCACCCCGGCGAAGTCCTTGCCGAGCACCACCGGGAACTCGTGCTCCTGGGCCCCCTTCAGGTATCCGCCCAGCACGGCCAGGTCGAACCCGTTCACCGTGGAGGCCCGGACCTCGACCAGCACCTCGCCCGGCCCGGGCTCCGGCACCGGCAGGTCCGTCAGCTCCGGCCGCTCCCCGAACCCGCCGAAGGCCACAGCGCGCATGTCTCTCAACTCCTCTTCGAGGCGCACCGCACCCCGTGTGTGTTACGTACTTTTTGTGCGCGACCAGAGTCTGGAGCAGAATGACCGCATGGCGGAAGAAGGCACTTTGCCCAGCGTTGCGAACATGGATGTGCGTGGCCCGATCGGCCGCGACAGCGAGACCTGCCAGTTGCGCGACGTCCTCGACCGGGTCGGCGACAAGTGGAGCGCCCTGGTGATGGCCCTGCTCGGCCAGGGCCCGCGCCGCTACTCCGAACTGCACCGCGCGATCGAGGGCATCTCCCAGCGCATGCTCACCCTGACCCTGCGCGGCCTCGAACGCGACGGCCTGGTCATCCGCACGGTGACCCCCACCACGCCGCCCCGCGTCGACTACGCCCTCACCCCGGCGGGCCGCACCCTGTCCATCGAGCTGGCCTCGCTCATCCGGTGGGCCGAGCTGCACCGGGAGTACGTCACGGAGTCCCGCCGGCGGTACGACGAACGCGAGGCCCTGCTCAAGACGGGCGCCTGACCCGGGGCGCCCGTGCCGTCGGCGCGCCCGGCCCGGGCCGTACGGCGGTTGCCGGGGGTGGGATGGGCTGTCAGGATCTCCCGCATGCCTACCTTCACCGCCCAGGACGGGACGAAGCTCGCCTATCACGTGGCCGGGACGGGGGAACCCCTCGTCTGCCTGCCGGGCGGGCCGATGCAGGACTCGGAGTACCTGGGCGACCTGGGCGGGCTCGCGGAACGCCGGCGGCTGATCCGGGCCGATCCGCGCGGGACCGGGGAGTCGGGCGTTCCCGCCGACCCCGCCTCCTACCGGTGCGACCGGCTCGTCGCCGACGTCGAGGCGCTGCGCGAGCACCTGGGACTGGACCGGATGGACCTGCTCGCCCACAGCGGAGGCGCCAACCTGGCCGTCTCGTACGCCGCCCGCCACCCGGGGCGCGTCCGCGCGCTCGTGCTGGTCACGCCCGGCCCCGCCGCCCTCGGCGTCGCCGTGACCGGTGAGGACCGGATGGCGGCGGCGCGGCTGCGGGAGGGCGAGCCGTGGTACGGCGAGGCCCGCGCCGCGCTGGAGCGGATCGTCGCCGGGCGGGCCGGGGACGGGGACTGGGCGGCCGTCGAGCCCTTCAGGTACGGCCGCTGGGACGACGCCGCGCGCGCCCACCTGGCCGCGCAGGAGGGCCGCCGCAACGACGAGGCGGCGGCGGTCTTCGCCTCCGAGGGGGCCTTCGACCCGCCCGCCCTGCGCGCCGCGCTGACCGCCTTGGACGCGCCCGTGCTCGTGCTGGCCGGGGAGGCGGACCTCAACACGCCGCCGCGCGCCGCCGCCGAGATCGCCGCGCTGTTCCCCCGGGGGGAACTCGTCGTCCAGGCCGGCGCGGGCCACTTCCCCTGGCTCCACGACCCGGCCGCGTTCACCGCCGCCGTGGCCGCCTTCCTCCGCTGACGAGCCCCAGCGCCCCGCCGTACGGCCCGGCGGGGCGCGGCGGCCCCATGCGCGGGCCGTACGGCGGCGCGGGGCGCTCGGCGGGGACGGGCGGTGCCGCCTCGCGGGTGCGCGGGCGAGGCGGCGTCAGGACTCGGCGAGGGCCAGCAGCCGGGTCACGGTGTTCCAGTTGCGGGCCGTCAGCGGGAGGTTCCAGCGCTTCTCCACCAGCACCGGCAGGCGCGTGCGGCGCATGCCCTCGGGGAAGTTGACGTACAGCTCGCGGCGGCCAGGCCGCATCTCCTCCGGGGCGTACTCCTCCGGAGGGATCGCCAGGATCCCCGGGTCCGGCTCCCGCGCCAGGAACAGCACCGCGAACTTCGCCGGGTCGGGCACCTCCAGCGGGTTGCCCTCCACCACCTCGCGCAGCTCGGCCGCCGTGCGCACCATCACGCGCACCCGCACTCCCAGCTCCGCCGCGAGCCGGTCTTCGACCGCCGCCGCCACCGCGTCGCCGTCCCCCGCGCCGCCGTCCGGGACGGTGAACACCGCGTTCCCGCTCTGGAGCAGCGTGCGCACCTCGCCGTACCCCATCCCCTCCAGCATCGCCCGCAGCTCACCCATCGCCACCCGGGGCCCCGATCCCGCGTTGACCCCGCGCAACAACGCCACACACCTCATCCCAACCCCCTTCCCCGCGCACCCTACCCACCCCCCGACCACGACCCCGCACCGACCACGACGCGAGGGTACGGCGACGCGGCGGGTAAGGCGACGCGACGCGGCGGGTAAGGCGACGCGACGCGGCGGGTACGGCGGCGCGACGCGGCGGGTACGGCGGCGCGACGCGGCGGGTACGGCGGCGCGACGCGGCGGGTACGGCGGCGCGGCAGGCGCGGCGGACGCGAGGTGTGCCGGGACGGCGAGTACCGGAGGGATCGGCGCGACCAGAGCGGGAAACGTTCGCCGGCCATCTCGCTGCGGCGCCGGAGGGCGGTACTCCCCCCGGAAGGTCCCTCCCCAGCGAACGTGAGCAGGCACCCACATCTCCCCGTGATCATGCAGTTTTGCGCACACCGTGTGCTTAAACTGCATGATCACGGCGAAGAAAGGACCCGAGGAGTTCCTCCCTCAGGGAAATCACCTCCCCGGGAAACCACTTCGCGGGAATCACCTCCCGGAGGAAGCCTCCACAGGAGCCACCTCCCGGGGAAACCGCCCTCGGGGAGTCACGGTGCGGGGAGACGTCGCGTGGGGGTCACGGTGCGGGGAGACCTCGGGTGGGAGTCACCTCGTGGGAACCTCTTCGCGGGAATCCTCGCGAGGAGGGGTGGGGGCGCGAGCGGCGCGGGAAACCCTGTGATGCGGGGCTGGGGCGGCGGGAGGGACGGCGGGGGCCGCACCGGTCCCGGGGTTTTCGTCCCCGCGCCGGAACCGGGGAGCCCGGCGAGCCGGGGCCGCTCCCCGTCGCGGCGGACTGCCCGAAGGGGTCCACGCGGACACCAGAGACTCCCCGGCCGGGCCCGCGCCAGCCGTACGGCCACAGCCCTCGATCAACGGGGCGCCTTCCTCGCCGTGATCATGCGGTTTTGCGCACACCCCGTGCTTGAAGCCACATGATCACGGTGGGGGAGCGGTGGCGGGGTCAGGGGGTGGGGAGGCGGTAGGTGGGAAGGGCGGTCAGGATGGCGGCGGCGGTCTCGGCGGGGGTCTGGGTGGTGGAGTCCAGGACGTGGGGCTCCAGGGGGCCCAGGTCGGCTAGTTCGTCGTACATGTGGAGGACGGGCCCGGGGTCGGTGAGGGCGTCGCCGGTGCGGGCGGTGGCGCGGGCGAGGGCCGTGTCGCGCTCGGGGCGCAGGACGACGTAGTACGTCGAGATGCCGTGCTCGGCGGCGGCCTGCTGGAACGGGGGCAGGAACCACGGGCCCACGATGCCGTCGAGCGCGACGTGGTAGCCGCCGGCGGCGTAGCCGTACGCGCAGGCCGTCATGACCCCGATGACCACCTCGTTCTGGCGGCGGGACTCGGGGAGGTGGGGCGGGACGAAGCCGCGGCGGATGCAGGTGTAGAAGTCGTCGGTGTGCAGGTGGACGCTGGGGGACAGGTCCTCGGCCAGCCGCCGTGCGACGGTCGACTTCCCCGCCCCGGGCGGGCCGCTCACGATGATCACCGAGGCCGTCTCCATGTGATCATCCTGTCACAGCGGCGGGGGCGGGCCCGGGCGCGCGCCGGGGCGGCCCGGCCGGCGGCTCTCCCCGGGCGGGTCAGCGGGACTTGCGGCGGCGGTAGGCGCGCTGGCGGCAGGCCCGGGAGCAGTATTCGCGGGGACGGCCCGAGGAGGGCTGGGTGACGGCGGTCCCGCACTCCCGGCATGGAGCTGTTTCGTCACGGGTTACGTCACGCGAGGGGTCGGGGGCGGCGCGGCGGCGGATCAGCACTTCGATGCCGTCGAGGACGCGGGCGAGGCCGAACTCGAAGGGGTCGGCGGGGTCGTCGTAGGCGCCGGACTCCCACAGCCAGGTGAGGGTGGGGTAGCGGTCGAGGCGCGCGAACAGGGAATCCCGCGCGCCCCACCACTCCTCGTCGCTGACGCCGGTGTCGCGCTCGGCCTCGGCCGCCTCGTTCAGGGTCTGCGCCTCGGCGTCCAGGAAACGCCCGACCAGCCCGACCGCGGCGACGATCTCGCCGGGCGGCAGGCCGGTGCCCCGCAGCGTGTCCAGCATGCGGTCGTAGAGGGCGACGGCGTTCGGGCCGGGCACGTGCCGCCCGCCCCGCACCTCCGCCAGCCAGGGGTGGCGCCGTCGCAGCTCCCAGCCCTGCCGGGCGCACGCCTCCAGGCGTTCCCGCCAGCTTCCGGCGGGCGGCGGCCCCGGCTCCTCGGCCAGCACGGCGTCGCGCATGAGGTCCACGAGGTGGTCGCGGCCGGGCACGTGGCGGTAGAGCGACATGGTGGTGAAGCCCAGCCGCTCGGCGACCTTGCGCATGGACAGGCCCGCCAGCCCCTCGGCGTCGGCCACCTCGACCGCCGCCCGCACGATCCGGTCCAGGCTCAGCCCCGGGCGGGCCCCCGCGCCGCCGTCACCGGAGCCGGGGCCGCCACCCGACCCGTCGCCGCCAACGGAGCCGCCGCCGGAGCCGTCGCCGGAGCCGTCGCCGGTCCACAGCAGCTCGACCGTGCCGTCGGGGTCGCCCCCGCTGGTCCGCGCCATCTCCGCCTCCTTCGTTGTTTATGGTATACACCCTGTGTACGCCATAAACATCCCAGAAGGGTTCTTCCATGCCCGGCCTTTACGTCTCCCCCCACGGCGACGACTCCTCCTCCGGCTCCCTCGACCACCCCTTCGCGACCCTGGACCGCGCTCTCCGCGCCGCCCGCGAGATCCCCGGCGACGTCGTCGTGCACCTGCGCGAGGGCGTCCACACGCTGACCGCGCCCCTCCACCTGACCGGCGACGACGACCGCCTGACCGTCCAGGCCCACGGGTACGGCGGCGGCGCCCCCGAGCGCGCCGTGGTCAGCGGCGGCCGGGCGATCACCGGCTGGCGGGAACGCGACGGGGTGTGGCTGGCCGACGTCGGCGACCTCGACGTCCGCCGGCTCCAGGTGGACGGCCGCCCCGCCGTACGCGCCGGGATCGACCTGATCCCCGGCGAGGCGCGCAGAACCGACACGGGTTACGTCACGGACAGCGAAGCGCCGCTGGCCTGGCGCACGCCCGGTGTGGAGTTCGTCTACCGCGGCCTCTACCCCTGGACGGAGGCCCGCGTCGCCGTCGCCGCCGTGGCCCCCGGCGACGGCGGCACGGAGATCACCATGGTCCAGCCCGCCTTCGGCTGGGCCCGCGACCTGTACAACTCGGCCTGGGGCGGCGAGGTCATGGCGGGGCCGGGCCTGCCGACACGGGTGGAGAACGACCCGTCCTTCCTCACCGAGCCCGGCACCTTCGCCCTGGACCGCTCCCGCCCCGGCCACCACGTCCTGCACTACCGCCCCCGCCCCGGCGAGGACCCCGCCCGCACCCGCGTGGTCGCCCCCGCGCTGGAGGAGCTGGTACGGCTGAGCGGGGCGCGCGAGGTCGTCTTCCGGGGCCTGGTCTTCACCGGCTCCACCTGGTCGCGCCCCGGGAGTGAGCGGGGCTTCCTGCACTACCACGGCGCCGGCTACTACGACGGCGGCCCGATCGAGAAGGTCGACGTGGCCGAGGGCGCCTGGGTCACCGTGCCCGCCCGCTCCGAGACGATCCCCGCCGCGATCACCGTCGAGGACTGCTCCGGCGTCCGCTTCGAGGGCTGCCGCTTCACCGGCCTGGGGGCGACGGCCCTGGCCGTCTCCGGCGGGACGGCGCCGGTCGTCCGCGGCTGCGACTTCGACGAACTCGCCGCCTCGGCCGTCAGCGTCACCGGGGCCCGCGACGCCCTCATCGAGGACAACCTCATCCGGCGCACCGGCCTCGACCACTCCGGCTCCCCGGGGATCTCGGTGCAGTCCACCGTGGACTGCGTGATCGCCCACAACCACGTCTCCGACGTCCCGCACTGCGGCATCGTCGCCGGACCGGCGCGGGGGACCCGGATCCTGCGCAACCTCGCCACCGGCACGATGTCCGTCCTGGCCGACGGCGGCGGGATCTACCTGTCCGGCCCGCAGGGCGACTCCCCCGAGAGCGGCGCGGTGGTCGCCGGGAACGTCATCACGGACACGCGCACGCCGTACAACTTCGCCCTGTACACCGACTACGGCGCCGCCTGGGTCACCGTCGAGGGCAACGTCGTCTCCCGCGCCGACAACACCGCCGTCCTCCACGTGCACCCGCCCCTGGAGCACGTCGTCTACCGGGGCAATTTCTGGGACGCCGACCCGGTGGGCGGCGACGCCGTCCCCGAGGGCGTCACCTACGAGTCCAACCGGACCATCGCCGACGAGGAGGCCCTGACCGCCGCCACCGCCGAGATCCGCGCCCGGGCGGGCGTCCTCACGCCGCGCCACCCCGCCTGACCGCCCCGCGGCCCTGACACGGGAGGCGGCCGCCCCGGCGCGCCGCCTCCCGCCCGCGACGCGCCCCCTCTCGCCGCGCGTACCGCTCAGGTGGGCGCGGCGGGGGGCTCCGCCGCGTAACATGCGTGCATTCGCGTATGTAAATGAGGGGGCGGGATGGACGGGGCACGGCGCAGTCAGGCCGACCGGCGGGCGCGGAGCAGGAGCGCGATCCTCGCGGCGGCCGCGCGCGGCCTGTCGCGGTACGGCTACGCCAACCTGGTGCTGGACCGGGTGGCGGCCGAGGCCGGGTACACGCGCGGGGCGCTGTACCACCAGTTCTCCGGGAAGGAGGATCTGGCGCTGGCCGTGGTCGCCTGGATCGAGGAGACCTGGACCGCCGAGGTCGGGCGGCTGACCCGCGAGGTGGCCGACCCGGTCGAGGCGCTGCTCGCGGTCGCGCGGGCCCACGCCGTCTACTGCCGGCGCGACGTGGCCGGCGCGCTGATGACGCTGCGCACGGAGTTCGCCGGGCAGGACCACCCGGTCGGCCGGGCGATCATGAAGATCTTCGACCGGCTCGTCGCCGAGTACACCCCCCTCATCGCCGCCGGGCGGGAACGCGGCACGCTCCCGCCCGGCCCGCCGCCCGAGGAGACCGCGCGCGCCTACCTCGCGACGGTCGAGGCGGTGGTGATCGCCCTGGCCGGGCGCGAGCCGTACGACGCCGAGCTCGCCGATCGCGCCGCGCGCGGCCTGCTCGGGCTGCCGCCCGCGCCCGCCGGCCCTGCGGGCTGAGCCGGGGGGACGACTACTCCCCGCGTCGTAGTCCGGCGGGCGGCTCCTCCCGGCGTGGTAGCGGCGGGTGTCTCCGCGGGCGGGACGCCCCTGACCAGCGGCCGGACCACGATTGCGGTCATGAGAGACCTTTCCGGCACGTCCACGCCGCGGCGCCCAGGGAGCGGCGTCACGGCGACGAGCACTCGACCGGCGGGCGGCGGCGCGGCGGCCGAGCCCGTCGCGCGCCCCGGGCGCACCCTCGCCGCGGTGGCGGTCGTGCAGTTCATGGTGTCGCTGGACCTGTCCGTGGTGAACGTCGGGCTGCCGGAGATCGCCGCGGGGCTCGGCTTCGGCGAGGTGGGCCTGACCTGGGTGATCCACGCCTACGCGCTCACCTTCGGCGGGCTGCTCCTGCTGGGCGGCAAGGCCGCCGACCGGTTCGGCCGCCGCCGGGTCCTGCTGCTCGGGCTCGCCGTGTTCGGCCTGGCCTCGCTGGCCGGCGGATTCGCGCAGGAGCCCGGTCACCTGGTGGCCGCCCGCGCCGCGCAGGGCGCCGGGGCCGCCGTGCTCGCTCCGGCGGCGCTGGCCATGCTGGCCACCGCCTTCCCCGGCGGCAGGGCCCGGGTCAGGGCCTTCGGGATCTGGAGCGCGGTGAACGCCGGCGGCGGCGCCCTCGGCGTCCTCATCGGCGGCCTGCTCACCGAGTACGCCGGCTGGCGCTGGGTGATGTTCGTGAACGTGCCCATGGCCGCGGGCGCGCTGGCCCTGGCCTGGCGGCTCCCCGCCGGGCGGCCCGCCGTGCGCGCGGGCCGCCCGGACGTGCTCGGCGCCGTCCTGGCCACCGCGGGGATGACCCTGCTGGTGTTCGGCATCGTCCGCACCGGGGAGCACCCGTGGGCCTCGCCGGTCACCGTGGGGACCCTGGCCGTCGCCGCCGCGCTGCTGGGCGCGTTCGTCCTGGTCGAGCGGACCACCACGCGGGAACCGCTGGTCCGGCTCGGCCTGTTCGCCAACCGCTCGGTGACCGGCGCGAACGCCTACAACCTCCTGGCCGGCGCGGCGGTGGCCGCCGCCTTCTACTTCGTGTCCCTCTACATGCAGCGCGTGCTCGGCATCGGGCCCGCGCTGACCGGGATCGGGTTCCTGCCGCTGGCCCTCGGCGTGGTCGCCGGGTCCGTGCTCGCCGTCAAGCTGGGCCACCGCTTCGCGCCCCGGACCCTCCTGATCACCGGCGGCCTGCTGACCTCGGCGGGCTTCGCCTGGTTCAGCCTGATCAGCCCGGACGGCGCGTACGTCACCGACGTGCTCGGGCCCTCGATCGTCACCAGCGCCGGCTTCGGGCTCTGCCTCGCGCCGGTCGTGTCCATCGCCACCACCGGCGTCGCGCCCGGCGAGGCCGGGACCGCCTCGGGCCTGCTCAACAGCTCGCGGCAGCTCGGCGCGTCACTCGGGCTGGCCGTCCTCGGCACCGCCGCGCACGCCCGCGCGGGCACGGACGCCACGCCCGAGGCCCTCGGCGACGGGTACGCGTTCGGCCTCGCCCTGTGCGCCGTGTTCCTGCTCGCCGCCGTCCTCGCGGCCGTCACCGTGCTGCCCCGGACCGCCCGGCCGCCGCGCGCGGGCGAGGACGATCACGCCGCGACCGGCTCCGCGGCCTGACCGGCGGATGCCCGCGCCACCCACCACCGTCGCCCGTGATCTCGGTGCGACCCCGATCGATGAGGACAGGAGAACGATGACCGCCACCGACCTCGCGCCCGCGAGGGAACAGCCGCCGCCCCCGGAGCCGGGCTTCGCGACGGGGCCGGGCATGGCCGCCCTGCTGCGCCCCCACGCGTGGAGCTTCGCCGCCGTCGTGGTCCTGCGGGTGATCGGCGCCGTCGCGGGTCTGGCGCCGCTGCTGGCCGTCGTCGAGCTGGGCCGGATCCTGCTGGCGCCCGGCCCGGCCGACCCCGCCAGGGTCTGGGCCGCCGTGATCGTGGGGGCGGCCGGGCTGCTGGTCCGGCTCGTGTTCACGGCCGCGTCGTCCGCGATCGGGCACGTCCTCGACGACCGGGTGCAACTGGCGTTCCGCCGGCGGCTCGCCGAGCGGCTGGGACTGGTGCCGATCGGCTGGTTCTCGCGGCGGCGCACCGGCGAGCTGGCCAAGGTGGTGGGCGAGGACGTGAGCGCGGTCCACCCGTTCATCGCGCACACCCCCGGCGAGCTGGTCTCGGCGTTCGTGGTGCCGCTGGTGTCGCTGGTCTACCTGTTCACGGTGGACTGGCGGCTCACGCTGATCACGCTGATCCCGGTCGTGCTGGCGGTGGCGCTGGTCCCGCTCATGATGACCCCGGCCCGCCTGCGCGAGCAGGAGGAGTTCGACGCGGGCATGGGGCGGATCGCGAGCTCGGTGGTCGAGTTCGTCCAGGGGATCGCCGTGGTCAAGACGTACGGCGGGGCCGACCGCGCCCACCGGCGGTTCCTCACGGCCGTGAACGGCTTCGCCGACGACTTCCTGCGGATGGTGCGCGGCCTGTCCCGGCCCGCCGCCGGGATGCAGGTGGCGTTGTCGCCGCCGTTCGTGCTGGTGGTCGTGCTCGCCGGCGGCGCGATCCTGATCACGGACGGGTCGCTGGCCCCGGCGGACCTGCTGCCGTTCGCGCTGCTGGGGCTGGGCCTGACCGCCCCGGTCGCGGCGCTCGGCCACGGTTTCGACGACATGCGGGCCGCCCGGCGCGCCGTCGGCCGCATCCGCGACGTCCTCGCGGTGCCGGCGCTGCCCGAGCCCGCCTCCCCGCTCCTGCCGCGGGGGCACCGGGTGGAGCTGCGCGACGTCCGCTTCGGCTACGAGGAGGGCCGCGAGGTGCTGCGGGGGATCGACCTGACCCTCGAACCGGGGTCGGTGACCGCGCTGGTCGGCCCCTCGGGGAGCGGGAAGTCCACGCTGGTGCGGCTGCTGCCGCGGTTCTTCGACCCGGCGCGCGGCTCGGTGATGCTCGGCGGCGTCGACCTGCGCCGGATGGACGGCCGCGAGCTCTACCGCCATGTCTCCTTCGTCTTCCAGGACGTCCGGCTGCTGCGCGCCTCGGTCGCCGACAACATCGCGCTCGCGGTGCCGCACGCCCACCGGGAGGAGGTGGAGCGGGCGGCCCGGCTGGCGAACGTCCACGACCGGATCCTCGAACTGCCGCGCGGGTACGACACGGTGCTCGGCGCCGAGGCCCGCCTGTCCGGCGGGGAGGCGCAGCGGGTCGCGCTCGCCCGGGCCCTGCTGGCCGACACGCCCGTGCTGGTGCTGGACGAGGCGACCGCGTTCGCCGACCCGCTGACCGAGCGGGCCGTACGGCGGGCGCTGGCGACGCTGGGAGGCGACCGGACGATCCTGGTCATCGCCCACCGGCTGGAGACGATCGCCGACGCCGACACCGTCGTGATGCTGGACGACGGGCTGATCGTCGAGCGCGGCAGGCCCGCCGACCTGCTGGCGCGCGACGGGAGGTTCGCCGCGTTCTGGCGGGCCCAGCGATCCGCCATCGCGGACGAGACCCCTGCCGCCGGGACCGCCGTTGTAGAGACCGCCGCCACGGCCGGTGCCGCCGGGACCGCTGGTGAAGAGACCGCCGCCGAAGAGACCGCCGCCGAAGAGGCCGCTGCGGGCGAGACCGCCGGCGGCCGGGCATCGCGAGGAGGGACGCCCCGATGATCCGAACGCTGCTCCGGGTACTCGGCGACGAGCACGCCCGGCCGCTGCGCCGCACCGTGGCCCTGATGACGGCGGCCGCCGTGGCGGAGGGCCTGTCCTACGCGCTGCTGGTCCCCGTGCTGCGGGCGCTCTTCGGGGACGCTCCCGCCGACGCCTGGCCGTGGCTGGCCGGGTTCGGCGCGGCGGTCGCGGGGTACGCCGCGCTGCGCTACGCCGCCGACCTGTCGGGGTTCCTCGTCGGGACCACGCTGCTGCGCGGCACCTACCGCCGGCTCGGCGAGCACCTGACCCGGCTGCCCATCGGCTGGTACGACGCCGGACGGGTCGGCGAGGTGTCCGTCCTGGCCAGCCGGGGGGTCCTGCAGGCGCTGAGCGTCATGGCGCACCTGCTCGCGCCGTTCGTCGGCGCCCTCGTGACGCCGCTGACGATCGTGGCCGTGATGCTGGCCTTCGACTGGCGGCTCGGACTGGCCGCGCTGGCCGGCGTCCCGGTCGTCGCGGCGATCCAGGCGTGGGCGGGGCGCGCGCTGGCCGCCACCGACGCCGAGCGGCACCGGCGCGACAAGGAGGCCACCGGACGGGTCATCGAGTTCCTCCAGGCCCAGCCCGTGCTGCGCGCGGGCGGCCGGACCGGGGAGCGCTTCGGCCTGCTGGACGACGCGCTGCGGGAGGTCCAGCGGGCGTCCCGCCGTACCGTGCTGGCGGCGCTGCCGGGCGTGGTGGGGCTGACGCTGGCGGTGCAGGCGATGTTCACGGCCCTGCTGGTCCTGGGCGCCTACCTCGCCATCGGCGGAGGCGTCGGCGCGGCCGAGCTGCCGGCGATCCTGGTGCTGGCCGCTCGCTGCGCCGATCCGCTGCTGTCGCTGGCGGACATGGGCGGGCAGGTGCGCGGCGCGCGCGCCGAGCTGGACCGGCTCGACCGGCTTCTCCGCACCGAGCCGCTGCCGCTGCCGCGCGTGCCGGTGGAGCCCGCCGGGCACGGCCTGGTGTTCGACTCGGTGACCTTCCGGCATGGCGACCGCGTGATCCTGGACGGGCTGTCGCTGGAGGTGCCCGAGGGGGAGCGGCTGGCCGTGGTCGGCCCGTCGGGCGCGGGCAAGAGCACGCTGCTGCAGTTGATCGCCCGGTTCTACGACGTGGAATCCGGCGCGGTGCGCGTGGGCGGCGTGGACGTGCGCGAGATCGGTGCCGACGTGCTCATGAGCAAGATCGCCATCGTCTTCCAGGACGTCTACCTCTTCGACGGCACGATCGAGGACAACATCCGCCTCGGCCGCCCGGACGCCACCGAGGCCGAGGTGCGGGCGGCCGCCTCCGCGGCGCGCCTGGACGAGGTGATCGCCCGGCTGCCCGGGGGATGGGCGGCCGGCGTCGGCGAGGGCGGCGCGCTGCTGTCCGGCGGGGAGCGCCAGCGCGTGTCCATCGCCCGCGCGCTGCTGAAGGACGCCCCCATCGTCCTGCTGGACGAGGTGACCTCCGCCCTGGACCCGGTCAACGAGGCCGCCGTCCACGAGGGCATCGAGCGCCTGATGGCCGGCCGTACCGTCGTCATGGTCGCCCACCGCATGCGCACCGTCCGGCGCGCCGACCGCATCGCCTTCCTGGACGGCGGCCGCGTCGTGGAGGAGGGCTCCCACGACGAACTCCTCCGCCGCCAGGGCCGCTACGCCGCCTTCTGGGCCACCGCCCTGACCCCCGCCCCGGGTGACTGATCCCGCGCGGGTCAGGTCACGAGGGCGGCGAACTCGGCGGCGGCCGGGGAGAGGGCGGACCACCGGCGCACGGCCCAGCCGACGGGGAGCGGGGTCAGGGCGGGGATGGGGACGGCGACCGGCGCGCTCGCGGCGGAGAGGTCCAGCCGGGGGAGGGCCGGGAGGACGGCGTGGCCCGCCCCCAGCTCCGCCAGGAGCACGGCGGTGTCCCAGTCCGCGACGCCGACGGGCTCGGGCGGGCGCACCCCGAGGCGGATGAAGTCCTCCTCCAGCCGCCGCCGCGAGGCGGAGTTCTCCGGGTGGGCGATGTAGCGGATCTCCGCCAGCGTCTCCGGGCCGATCGACGTACGGCGGGCCAGCGGATCGTCCGCGCGCACGACCAGGACCCACGGCAGGTCGAAGACCGGCCGCTGCTCGACGCCGGGCACCTCCTCGCCGAGGGTGATCCAGGCGAGGTCGGCGCGGCCGTCGAGGAGCTGCTCGACGCAGCGGCGGGCCGAGTGCGCCGACCGGAACTCCAGCGAGACGTCCGGGTGGCGGCGGCGGAACTCCGGGATCGCCTCGGCCATGAAGTGGCGTACGGTCACGCCGCCCGTGGTGATCCGCACCGTTCCGCCCCGGCCCTCGCGCAGGTCCCCGAGGCGTCGCAGCGCCGTGTCGAGCGCGGCGATGCCGCCCAGCGCCGCCTCGTACAGGACCCGCCCCGCCGCCGTCGGCGACACCCCGCGCGCGTGCCGCTCCACCAGCGCCAGGCCGGTCTCCCGCTCCAGCCGCTTGACGTGCTGGCTCACCGCCGACTGGGTGCAGGAGAGGGTCCGCGCCACCGCGCTCAGGCTGCCCGCCTCGCACACCGCGACGAACACCCGCAGGTCGTCCAAGGTCACCCAGTCAAGCTACTCCTTAGAGATCTCCAAGAGAACCCAAGGATTGACTGGCATCCCGGCCCGGGACGACGATGGCGTTCGAAAGGGGACGGCCGCCCCTTCGCACGGCGGCAACCCGCACCCGCCCGGCCCGCGCGCGCCCGGAGCGGGACGGGTGCCGACCACCGGCCCTCGCCCTGCCCGCGCCCGCTCCCGGGACCGGCGGGGCGGCGGCCGGGCGTGAGCCGTACGGGACGGGAGGAGCCCCCGATGGGCGAGGCACGCGTGGCGGCCCTGCTGGCGGCGCGCGGGGCGGAGGAGACGCCGCACCCCGGCGGCACGCTGCTGGGCCACCTGCGCCGCGTCGCGGCACTGCTCGGCCGGTGGGGCGCCCCTCCGGCCGTACGGCTGGCCGGGCTGGCGCACGCGTGGTACGGCACCGACGGTTTCCCGGTCGCCCTGGGCGACCCGGCCCGGCGCGGCGAGCTCGCGGAGGCGGCGGGGGAGGAGGCCGAGTCGCTCGTCTACCTGTACGGCGCCTGCGACCGCGCCTTCACCTACCCGCGCCTGACCGGTGACGGCGCGGTCCGCGATCGCTTCACCGGCGGCGTCCTGCGCCCCGGGCCGCGGGACCTGCGCGCCCTGGCCGAGATCACCGTCGCCAACGAACTCGACCTGGCCGCCGCGGACCCCGCCTTCCGGGCCGAGCACGGGCCCGCCCTGCGCGCCCTGTTCACCTCCTGGGCCCGCCTCCTGACTCCCCAGGCCCGCCGGGCCGCCCGCGACGCGCTCCCCGAAGCCCCCGTCCCCTGAGCCCGTCCCCGTGTGCCCGTTCCCGTGAGCCCGGCCCGGCTCCCGGCCGTACCGGGCCCGGGGGGATGGCGGTCAGCCGGGGAGGCCGCCGAGCCGGCCGGTCAGCAGGTCGTTGATCTCATCGGGGCGTTCCTGCTGGATCCAGTGCCCGCAGCCGTTCAGGACGTGGGAGGAGGTCAGGGCGGGGAGGGTCTTGGGGTAGGCGTCGGGGGCTCCGGCGGGCGGCATCGTGTCCGCCGACAGGGCCGCGTAGAAGCCCGCGAGCCAGCCGCGCACGTCCGGCTCGATCTCGGCCTCGGCCCGGCCGGGCCGCTGGAAGTAGCTCACGTAGAACTCCTGGTCCCCGCCCATCCGGGCGAACGCCTCGGTCGGGCGAGGCCCGCCGCGCGGGGCGTACGGCACGCTCAGCAGCCCGACCGCGCGGAACACCTCGGGATGGACCAGGGCGGAGGCCGCTGCGATGTTCGAGCCCCAGTCGTGGCCGACGATCACCGCTTCCCGCTCGCCCAGCGCCCGCACGACGGCCACGTTGTCCTCGACCAGCTCCGGCATCCGGTACGCGGCCACGTCCGCGGGCTTGGACGACCGGCCGTACCCGCGCACGTCGATCGCCACCGCCCGGTAGCCCGCCGCCGCCAGCGCGGTGAGCTGGCGGCGCCAGGAGTACCAGGACTCGGGGAAGCCGTGCACCAGCAGCACCAGCGGCCCGGTCCCCCGCTCCACCAGATGGATCCGCCCGGCGGGGCCGGCCACCAGCCGGTGGGTCAGAGCGTCGTGCGTCATCAGAGCCCCCACGTCTCGCGCGCCGCCCCCGTTCGCGGGCGGCGCCTTTCCGTCCCGTCCTCGGCCGTACGGCCCCGCCGCCGTGAGCCGCTTTGCCGCTTCGGCAAAAACACCCCAGATGGGCCGGTTGGGGTGGTGAATACCGCATCGAGGCGCTTACTGCTACAAAAGTCGGGTGCCGGGAGGAGACATGCGGTTCACGGTGCTGGGGCCGGTGGAGGTGTCCGCCGGCGGCGTGAGCCTGCCGGGCCTGGCCCCGCGCCACCGCGCCCTGCTGGGGTACCTGCTGCTGCACGCCGGGACCACGCTGAGCCACGAGCGCCTGGCCGACGCCATGTGGGGAGCGGCCCCGCCCGACACCGCGCGCGCCCAGATCCACGCCGCCGTCACCGCGATCCGGCGGGTGCTCCGCGCGGCCGGGGCGGAGGAGACCCTGCGCACCCGCCCCGCCGGATACGTGATCGAGCCCGGGCGCCTCGACCTGGCCGAGTTCACCGCGCTCGTCTCGGCGGCGCGGTCCGAGACGGCCCCGGCCCAGGCCGTACGGCGGCTGCGGGAGGCCCTGGCGCTGTGGCGCGGCCCGGCCTTCAGCGGCGTGAACGCCGACTACGTCGAGAGCGCCCGCGCGCGGCTGGAGGACCGGCGGCTGGCCGCGCTGGAGCACCTGGCCGAGCTGGAGCTGGCCGCGGGACGGCACGAGGACCTGATCGCCGAGCTGTCGGCGGAACTGGCCGCCCACCCGCTGCGGGAACGCCTGGCCCGGCACCTGATGACCGCCCTGCACCACGCCGGCCGCCAGGCCGACGCCCTGGCCGTGGCCCGGGAGTACCGTGCCCGCCTCGCCGAGGAGCAGGGCCTGGACCCCACCCCGGCCTTCGACGCGCTGGCGAAGGCCATCCTGACCGGCCCCGTGCCCGTGCCCCCGGCCCCCGCGCCCGCCGGACCCGCGCCGGTCGGACCCGCGCCGGTCGGACCCGCGCCGGTCGGACCCGCGCCGGTCGGACCCGCGCCGGTCGGACCCGCGTCCGCGGGGCCGCTCCCGGCGGGGGAGGCCGCGCCGGAGCCCCCGCCCGCGCCAGGTACGGCGGGGGCCGCGTTCCTGCCGTACGACATCGCCGACTTCTCCGGCCGCGACGACGAGCTGGACCTGCTCGAACGGCTGCTGCCGGAGCGGGACGACGCGGTGCGGGTGGTGGCGATCGACGGCATGGCCGGGATCGGCAAGACCGCGCTGGCCGTGCACGCCGCGCACCGGCTGGCCCCGCGCTTCCCCGGCGGGGCGCTCTTCGTCGACCTGCGCGCGCACACCGCCGGGCACGCCCCGCTGGAGCCGGGCGAGGCGCTGGAGGTCCTGCTGCGCCAGCTCGGCGTGCCGGCCGAGGCCATCCCGGCCCAGGCCGCGGCCAGGGAGGAGCTGTGGCGGGGCACGCTCGCGGGACGCCGCGTGCTGATCGTGCTGGACAACGCCGCCGACGCCGCCCAGGTGCGCCCGCTGCTGCCCGGCGCGTCCGGCGGCCTGGTGCTGGTCACCAGCCGGCGGCGGCTGGCCGACCTGGACGCCGCGCACGCCCTGTCGATGGAGGTGCTGCCCCGCCGCCACGCCACCGCCCTGTTCACCGGCATCGTGGGGGAGCGCGCCGAGGCCGAGCCCGCCGCGGTGGCCGAGGTGCTGCTGCTGTGCGGGTTCCTGCCGCTGGCCGTGCGCATCGCCGCCGCCCGGCTGCGGCACCGCCCCCGCTGGACGGTGGCCTACCTCGCCGGCCGCCTGCGCGACGAGCGCCGCAGGCTGCCCGAGCTGGCCACCGCCGAGCGGGGCGTCGCGGCCGCGTTCACCCTGTCGTACCACCAGCTCGACCCCGGCCACCGGCGCCTGTTCCGGCTCCTCGGCCTGCACCCGGGCCGCGACGTCGAGCCCGGCGCCGCCGCCGCGCTCGCCGGCCTGGACGCCGCCGAGGCCGAGGACCTGCTGGAGGACCTGCTCGACGTGCACATGCTCCAGCAGCACGAGCCGGGCCGGTACCGCTTCCACGACCTGCTGCGCCGGTACGCCCAGGAGACGGCCGCCGCCGAGGAGCCGGCCGAGGCCAGGCGCGGGGCGCTGGACCGCCTCCTCGGCCACCACCTGGCCGCCGCCTCGGCCGCGATGGACGTGCTCTACCCCGACAGCGCCCACCGCCGCCCCCGTGTCGCGCCCCCGGCGGTCCCCGGCCCGGCCTTCGCCACCCCCGCCGGCGCGCTGGCCTGGCTGGACGCCGAACGCGGGAACCTCGTCGCCGCCGCCCTGCACGCCGCCGGCGACCCCCGGGCCCCCGCCCACATCGGCCCCCTGGCCACCACCCTCTACCGGTACCTGTACGACCACGCCCACCACGACGACGCCCTGCTCCTGTACGGCGGCGCCCTGGCCGACGCGGAGCGCCGCGAGGACCCGGCGGGCGCGGGCCGGGCGCTGACCGACCTGGGCTGGGTGCACCAGGTGCGCGGCGACCACGACCTGGCCCGCGACCACTTCGGGCGGGCGCTGACGGCCTGCCGTACGGCGGGCGACCGGGGCGGCGAGGCCCGCGCGCTGGTCGGCCTGGGCCGGACGGGCACGGGTGAGGAGGCCCTGGCCGCGAACCGGCGCGCGCTGGAGCTGTTCCGGGACCTGGGCGACCGGTTCGGCGAGGCGGTGACCCTGGATTACCTCGGCGTGGTGCGCCTCCGGCTGGGCCGTCCCGGCGAGGCCGCCGCCCTGCACCGCGACGCCCTGGAGCTGTTCCGGGCGATCGGCAGCCGGGGCGGGGAGGCCGACGCGCTGGACAACCTGGGCGTGGCGCTGCTGCGCCAGGGCTCTCCGGAGGAGGCCCGCCGGAGCCACCGCGCGGCCTTGGAGCTCTACCGCCGCTTCGGCTACCGGCGCGGCGAGGCCCGCGCGCTCAACGGCCTGGCCGAGGCCGCGCGCGCCCTGGGCGAGACCGGCGAGGCCGCGCGCCTGCACACCGCCGCCCTCGGCCTGGCCGCCGAGCTGGGCTACCGCGACGAGCGCGCCCGCGCCGAGGAGGGCCTGGCCGCGACCCGCTGACCAGGGCGGAAGCGTCGCCCGGCGCGGCGGGGCGGAAGGTCGCCCGCCGGGGCGGATGGGCGGCGCATCGCGGACGCATCGCGGTCCTATCAACACCGCCCCCGACGATGAACTCATCCGCCGGGGCCGCGGGCGACCCCCGCCCCCGGCCGAGCGATGAGGAGTTCGCGTTGAGCTACGCCGATCTGGGCCGCGCCGTCACCGGCCGCGTGCTGTTCCCCGGCGACGCCGGGTTCGCGGAGGCCGCCGCCCCCTGGGCGGTGGGCGTGCGGCAGCCGGTCGCCGCCGTGGTGGACGCCGAGGACGAGGCCGACGTCGCCGCCCTGGTGCGCTACGCCCGCGCCGCCGGGCTGACCGTCACCGCCCAGCCGTCCGGGCACGGCGCCTCCGGCGACGCCGAGGGCGTGATCCTGCTGCGGACGGCCCGCCTGGACCGGGTCGAGGTCGATCCCGCGCGGCGGATCGCCCGCGTGGGGGCCGGGGCCCGGTGGGGCCCGGTGCTGGCCGAGGCCGGGCGGCACGGCCTGACCGGACTGGCCGGGAGCTCCCCGGCGGTCAGCGTGACCGGGTTCGTCCTGGGCGGCGGGGTGCCGTGGTTCGGCCGGCGGTACGGCCTGGCCGCCGGCTCCGTGCGCGCCTTCGACGTGGTGGACGCCTCCGGCGAGCCGGTCCGGGTGACCGCCGGGTCCGACCCCGACCTGTTCTGGGCGCTGCGCGGCGGCGGCGGGGACTTCGCCGTGGTCACCTCCGTCGAGCTGGACCTGCACCCGATCGCCGGGCTGTACGGCGGGCGCGTCGTGTGGCCGGGGGACCGCGCCCCGGCGGTCTTCGAGGCGTTCCGCGAGGTCACGGCGGTCGCCCCGCGCTCGTTGTCGGTGTGGGTGAACCGGCTGCGGCCGCCGGCGCCCGCCCCGCCGCTCGTCGCCGTGGACGTGACCCACCTCGGCGACGCCGGGCGGGCCCGCGCGCTGCTGGCCCCCTTCGACCGGATCGGCGGCGTCCTGTCCGACAGCCGCCGGCCGATCGGCGTCGCCGGCCTGGGGGCCATCGCGGGCGAGCCGGTGGAACCCAGCCCGATGCTGGCCCGGGCGGAGCTGCTGACCGGCCTGGACGACCGGGCGCTGGCCGCGCTCGGCGGCGGGGAGACCGCGCCGCTGCTGAACGTCCAGGTCCGCCACCTGGGCGGGGCCCTGGCCGAGCCGGACCCCGTGGGCGGCGCGGGCGGCCCGCTGGCCGAGCCGTACCTGCTCTACCTGCTCGGGCTGCGGCTGCCGCGCCAGGCCGGCGAGGCGCGCGCCCGCCAGGCCGCGCTGGTCGCGGCGCTGGGCGGGGCGGTCGCCGGGCGCAAGCCGTACACGTTCCTGGCGCCGGGCGAGGACGCCGCGCAGGCGTTCCCCGCCGAGACGCTGGCCCGGCTGCGCGAGATCAAGAAGGCCCGCGACCCCCAGCGCGTCTTCCGCGCCAACTTCCCGGTCCTCGGCTGAGGCCGGCGCACCCATTCGACTTCCAGAGAACGATCCGAACAGGAGAAGGACATGACCACGATCCTGGTCACCGGCGGCACCGGCACCCTCGGCACGAAGGTGGTGCCGCTCCTGCGCGACGCGGGCCACACCGTGCGCGTGCTCACCCGGAGCGCCCGCGAGCCGGAGAACGGCGTCGAGTACGTCACCGGCGACGTCTCCACCGGGGAGGGCCTCGACGCGGCCGTGGCGGGGGCCGCGACGATCGTGCACTGCGCCGGCAGCGCCAAGGGCGACGAGGACAAGGCCCGGCACCTGGTCGGGGCCGCCGTCCGGGGCGGCGAGCGCCCGCACCTCGTCTACATCTCGGTCGTGGGCGCCGACCGCGTGCCCGTCGTCAGCGGCGTCGACCGCGCGATGTTCGGCTACTTCGCCGCCAAGCTCGCCGCCGAGAGGATCGTCGAGGGCTCCGGGCTGCCGTGGACGACGCTGCGCGCCAGCCAGTTCCACGAGTGGGTCTGGGCCCTCATGGAGCCGATGGCCAAGATGCCGGTCATGCCGCTCTGGGCCGGCGTCAGGTTCCAGCCGATCGACTCCCGCGAGGTCGCCACCCGGCTCGCGGAGCTGGCCCTCGGCGAGCCGGCCGGGCTCGTGCCCGACATCGCCGGGCCCCGCGTCTACCCGATGGAGCGGCTCGCCCGCGACTACCTGCGGGCGGTGGGCAAGCGCCGGCTGCTCGTGAACATGCGGACCCCGGGCCGGGCCGCGGCCGCCTTCCGGGAGGGCGCCAACCTCGCCCCCGAGCACGCCGTCGGCCGCCTCACCTGGGAGGACTTCCTCGCCGAGCGGACCGCCGGGGCGCGCTGAGCACGCCGAGCCCGGCTGACGTCCCGCGCCGCACGCCCCGCCGTACCGGGCAGGACCGGGTACGGCGGGGCGTGGCGGCTCACCCGGCGGGCGGGAAGGTGATCTCCGACAGGGCCGGGAGCAGCGACCGCTCCTCGTACTCCAGGTGGGCGATCAGCTCCTCCGACAGCCGGTCCAGCTCCGCGTGGAACCGGGCGGGCTCGGCCCCGGGCAGGTCCGCGATGAGGGCGGTCAGCTCGCCCTGGACGCGCGCGATCGCCTCGTGCTCGGCGCGCAGCCGCTCCAGCGGCCCGGCCAGGTGCGGGTATCGCTCCCCGAGCGCGGGGAACACGAACCCGTCCTCGGCCGTGTGGTGGAAGTGGAGGAACTGGCAGAACGCCAGGCAGTGCTGCCGGAGCTGCATCCCGAGCGGCGGGGGAGCGGCGGGCCCTGGGTCGGCGGCGCGGGCGGCGAAGTACGCCTCGGCCTCGGTCCGCACGTTCGCGAGCTGGGCGCGCAGCCACGCGTGGACCTCGACGAGCTTGGCGGCCAGGCCGGTGAACCCCTCCGGGACCTCGACGGGCCCGGGCCGTTCCAGGACGACCACCGGCAGCGGCCGATCGACCTTGGCCTGGTAGTCGGCGTACCCCGGCGCGGCGGCCACGACCCGCGCGAACAGCCGCTCGCGCAGCTCCCCCTCGGCGGGCACGGCGACCGTGTCGAACTCCTCGATCCCCGCGTCGCCGGGCACCTCGACGTGGACGGAGGGAGCGGCGAGCAGGTTGTGGTACCAGGCGGGGTGGCGCGGGGAACCCCCGGCGGACCCGACGACCAGCAGGCGGCCGCCGTCGCGGACGTACCCCAGGGGGACGGTGTGCGGCCGGCCCGAGCGGGCCCCGGTGGTGGTCAGCAGCAGCAGGTCACCCCCCTCGAAGGGGCCCCCGACCCGGCCGGCGTTGGCGCGGAACTCCTCGATGACGGACTGGTTGAAGGACATGCGGTTTCGAAACTCCAAGGCGTGTGGCGGCGATGACATGGCCGCGGCTCCCTGGCGTACGGCGGTGCACGGCGGTACGGCACGCGCGGCGCGGGCCGCGGCGCGACGGACGGCGCGTGGTGGACGGCGTCGCGGGGTACGGCGGGGCGCCGGGGCCGGACGGGAGTCCCGCAGGACGGGGGAGCCGCGTGACGGTGAGCGGTGAGCGACGGGCGGCGCGGAAGGCGCGGCGGGCTCAGGCGAGGATCAGGCGAGACCGATCATGGCTGGCTCCTTAGGGTCCGCGTGCTCACCCGGTCGCCGGCCGGCCCACTGCTCTCTGGCCGGCGCCACGTGGCACGCCCGGACATTGAAGCCCGCCGGTGATCGCCTGTCAAGGCGGGCCGGCCCCGGTCCGTCGCGCCGCTCAGCGCGAGGCGCGGCGCAGCGGATCAGCGTGGTCTTGCCCGCGCCGTTGGGCCCGAGCAGCCCCGTGACGGTCCCCCCGGCCGCCTCCAGGTCGAGCCCGTCGAGCGCCACGGCCCTGCCGTACGCCTTGCGGAGCCCCTCGACGACGATCACGGCGCGCCTCCCTCGCGGAGGGCGTCCAGGGCGGCCGCCTCGCCGGGGGAGAGGCGCAGCGGCGGCGGCTCCGGGCGGGCGTCGATCGTGTGGCCGCCGCCGGGACCCCGCCGCGTGATCACCGGCACGCCCGCCTCCTGCAGGTCGCCGAGGTCGCGCTCGACGGTGCGGACGCTGACGCCGAGCCGTTCGGCCAGCGAGGCGGCGCTCAGGAGGCGGGGGGCGGTGGCGCGGAGTTCCTCGATCAGCCGATGCTGCCGCTCGACACGCGGCACGAGCGCGTGGACGCTGAGAAGCATGCCTCCACGCTAGGGAGGAAACCCCGACAAGCCCATGTCGGTCTTTTCGGGAAATATGGTGATCTACAAAGTAAAGGGCCTCAATTAGAACATCTTTTTAATCGGAAGACTCAAGACATATCTGGAAGAGGCCCACCCTCGGACAGGCGCGCGACAAGGTCCCGCACGGCCCGCTCCCCGCCGTTGGCCTCCGCCCAGCGGCTCACCCGGCAGGCGGCCTCGCCGTACAGCCGGGGGTCGGCCGACGCCACGCGCAGCCAGTCCCCGAGCGTGGCCGGCAGGGGCCGGCCGGAGCCGGGCGGGCAGCGGCCGCCGGCGGGGGAGAGGTAGCGGGGGTCCCCGCTGACCAGGACGGCCAGGCCCTCGTCGAACCACTGCGGGACGTCCGCGCCGCCGAGACGGGCGTGGAGTTCCACGTGGGTCAGCTCGTGTGAGGCGATCACGGGATCGACGCCGCGCGGGGACAGCATCACCGACCGGTTGAGGACGGCGACGCCGCGTTCGCGGCCGCCGCCGATCCGGCGGTAGCAGTCCTCCGACAGGCACACGAGGACGTCGGGGGAGCTCTTGCGCCCGCCGAAGAAGTCGCGCACCCGCCGGTTCGCCCGCTCGACGACCTCGGGCACCCGTCTTCGCTGGTACGGCGGCAGGCCGGGCTCGGCGTACACGCCGGGCCGGAGCCGTTCCAGGCCGTAACAGCCGGGGCAGGCGGCCGCCGCGACGGACGGGAAGGCGATCGCCGCGCCCGCCACGAGGGCGAGGAGGAGCGCGGCGGCGGCCGCGCCCGCGATCCAGCGGCGTCTTGCGCGCCGGCTCATGGGCACGTGGTCCCCCGGGGCGGGAGGCGGCGTTCGGTGACGTAGGCGCTGACGTGGGCGATGACGCAGGGATTCGCCATGGCGCCGAAGAGGTTGTGGCCGGGGCCGTCGTGCCGGATCGTGCGGCTGCCGGGGATCTGCTCGGCGACCCGGCGGGTGGACTCGTAGTCCTGCCAGGTGCCGGCGCCCAGCAGCGGCGGCAGGGTGCGGGGCATCGGCGCGGGCGGGTTGGTCACCGGGACCGGCCAGCCGGCGCAGGTGAGCGGAAGGTGCCAGGCGAGGGCGAAGGAGGCGCCGGTGTTGGGGGCGATGGCGCGCAGCCGCCTGGTCGTGCGGGCCAGGCGCCGCTGGTCGTGGGGGCGGGGGAAGTCCAGGCACTCCTTGTAGCCGCCGCCGGGGGCGCCGGGGTACGGCTGGCGGGCGGACACCGCGAAGGCCGAGGCGTCGCCGGCCTCGGCGGCCGAGATCGCCGCCAGGAACTCGCCCCACGCGGCGGGGCCCGGCCGGAGTTTGAGGAACGCGATCGCTCGCAACTGCGTGCCGTCGAAGCGGGCGCCGGCCGCCGGGGCGGGGATCGGCTCGCGGTCGGCGGCGGCGATCAGGGCCCGCCAGCGCTTCCCGGTCCCGGCGGGGGCCCAGGCGAAGAAGCGGTCCATGAAGCGCTCGGTCTCGCGGGCCACGGCGTCGAGCTCGCGTTCCCAGTCGCGGAGGCTGTGGTTCCTGGTTCCGTCGATGTACATCGTGCGCACGCGGTGGGGGAACAGGCGGGCGTAGGACTGGGCGATCGTCCCACCGTACGACAGGCCCAGGAAGTTCATCCTCTCATCGCCGAGCGCGGCGCGGATGGCGTCGGCGTCGCGGGCGTCGGAGGCCGAGTCCATGTGGTCGAAGAGCTCGGGGTCGGTGGCGCGGCAGCGGTCGGCCCTGGCCCTGTTGCCGGCTGCGAGGCGGTCGAGGGCGGCCTGGCCGTCCGGGAAGGGCGGGGTTCGCACGAAGCCCCAGTCGCATCGCAGCACCGCGTCGCTGAGCCCGGGGTAGCCGCGCGGGTCCCAGGTGACGACGTCCAGGGAGGTCCGGATGCGGTCGAAGATCCGGGTGCGGGAGGCCAGTGAGGCGATCTGGTGTCCCTGGGGGCCGCCGAAGTTGACGAGGACGGATCCCTTCCGCGCGCCGGTGGCGGGCAGGCGGGCGACCTTCAGGGTGATCTTCCGGTCGCCGCCGGCGGCCAGGGGGACGGGCAGGTCCGCGCACTGGAGTTCGGGGGCGGCGGCGATGGGGCAGGGGCTCCATCGCGGGGGCGGTTGTGGCGGTGGGGCGGTGAGGGGCGTGGTGAGGGGCGTGGTGAGGAGGGTCAGCCCCAGGAGCGTCTTGATCATGGATGGGACGGTAGGGGGCGGGGGTGGGCGGCGTCTGTCCGCGAAGGTCGCCGGTGGTTGTTCACCAAAGTGGACTGTGAGCGGGGTGGGGTGCGCTCAGTAGGGTGAGGCTTATGTCCAGGTATGCCGTCATCGTCGCGGTCATGGTCGCGGACACGGCGCTGTCGTGGTTGGACGGGTCGCGGGGGTGGGCGGCGGTCACGTACGCCGTGGCGGTGGCGCTCGTCATGGCGGCGATGAGGCGCCTGCCGTTCGCGGCGTTCCTCGCGGCGGTGGGGCTGGCGCTGTTCACCGGCGGTTCGCTGGCCCTGCTGGTCTTCACCGGCTTCCAGGCCGGGCGCCGGATCCCGGCGCGCGGGGAGGCGGTGGCGGCGGCGGGGGTGCTGGGGGCGTACGCGGGCTTCCTGCTGCTGGCCATGGAACGGTCCTCCGGGGTGGAGGACCCGCGGGTCAGGCTGGCCCGGGTGGTCGTGCTGACCGCGCTGCCGCTGCTCGCCGGGCGGTACGTGGCCCGGCAGCGCGAGCACATGCGCCGGGAGAGGGCCCTGGTCGCCGAGCGGGAGCGGCTGCGGGAGCGGCTGCGCATCGCCCGCGACATGCACGACTCGCTCGGCCACCTGCTCAGCCTGGTGTCCGTGCAGGCGGCCGCGCTCCAGGTGGCGCCGCTGCCCGGCGAGCAGCGGAGGGCGGTGGACGGTCTGGCCGAGGCCGCCCGCGCCGCCGCCGCCGAGCTCCACGAGGTGGTCGGCGCGCTCCGCGACCACGACGCCCCGGATCTGGACGACGTGGGCGACCTGGTCGAGCGGTCGCGGGCGGCGGGCGCGAGGGTGACGGTCGAGACGTCCGGCGAGGCCGTGCCGCTCATCGACCGGGGGGTGTCCCGCGCCGCCTACCGGGTCGTCCAGGAGGGGCTGACCAACGCGGTCAAGCACGCGTCCGGCACGCCGGTCACCGTGTCGCTCGACTGGCAGCCCGACGCCCTGCTGATCTCGGTCGCCAATCCGCTGCCCCGCCGGGCCCCCGCGCCCGAGGGTGGCGGCAGCGGCCTGCGCGGGCTGGCCGAGCGCGTCGCCGGCGCGGGCGGGTTGCTGCGCGTGCACCGGGGGCCGCGGGAGTTCCGGGTCGTCGCGATGCTCCCCCTGGCGCCGGCGTTCGCGGGGGCCGCCTCGTGATCAGGACGCTGGTCGCCGACGACGAGCCCCTCATCGCCGCGGGCATCCGGACCGTCCTGGCCTCGGCCGGGGACATCGAGGTGGTGGCCACGGCGCGGGACGGGCGTGAGGCGGTGCGCGCGGCGCGGCGGCACGGGGTCGACGTCGCGCTCCTGGACATCGCGATGCCGGTGCTGGACGGCCTGGCGGCCGCCGCGGAGCTGGCCGGGACGCGCGTCGTCCTGCTCACCGCGTTCGGCGAGGAGGACAACGTGCGGCGGGCGGTGCGGCAGGGCGTGTCCGGGTTCGTGCTGAAGACCTGTACGCCCGACGAGCTGATCCGCGCCGTGCGGGCCGCCCACGCCGGGCAGGCGTACCTGTCGCCGGCGGTGGCCCGCCAGGTGCTGGACCTGGCGGCGCCGGGCGTCCACGAGCGGGGGCGCGACGCCGCGCGGCGGCTGGCCGCCCTCACCGCGCGGGAGGCCGACGTCCTCGCGCTGGTGGCCGAGGGGTTGTCCAACGCGCAGGTCGCGCGGCGCGTGCACATGACCGAGGCGAGCGTCAAGACGTACGTCAGCCGCGTCCTCGCCAAGCTGAACTGCGCGAACCGGGTGCAGGCGGCGCTGCTGCTGCGCGACGCGGAGTCTTCGGGGCGGCCGGGCGGGGCGGTCTCCGGCGCGCCGCCCGGCCTGCCGTACGGCTAGTGCGGGGGGATGTTGTGGTTGGCGGCGAACAGGTTGCGGGGGTCGTGCTCGCGCTTGATCTCGGCCAGGCGCTTGCGGGTCTCGGCGGGGTAGACGGCGGCGACGTCCTCCTCGGTGGCCGAGGCGAGGAAGTTGGCGTAGGCGCCGTCGGTGTGGGGGGCGAGCCGTTCCCAGAGCGCGTCCAGGGCCGGGCGGGCGGCCTGGAGGGCCGGCTCGGGGCCGATGGTGGTGGTCACGATCATGAACTCGGCGCGGCGGTGGGCGAAGGCGGTGGCGTCGGCGGGGACGCGGGAGAGGGCTCCGCCGAGGGCGCGGACGGAGATGAACGGGGTGCCCTCCGACGCCGCGGCCTCGGCCAGGACGCGCAGGGCCCCGGCCGCCGACTCGGGGGTGACGAACGCGTTGCGGGTGAGGAGCCGGATGCCGGGCGGCGGGGTCAGGGCGTCCACGAGCGTGCCGGCGTACGGCGTGAGCGCGACGTCGTCGGCGATCACGGTGCCGAGGCGCCGGATCGGGTCCAGGGCGCGGGCGGCGGCCGCGGGGTCGTCGCCGTCGAAGGCGACCTGGATCTCGACCGGGGCGTCGGGCCCGCCGGCGAAGGGGTGGGCGAAGTTGGCGATGGAGGTCAGCTCCGCGGGGGCGGCGCGCAGGTGGTCGGCCCAGCCGGTGAGCACGGCGGGCAGCTCCGCGGCGGGGAAGACGATCTTGCCGAAGTGGACGTCCGTCGTGGGGTGGGCGGTGAACTCGAAGGCGGTCACGATGCCGAGGTTGCCGCCGCCGCCGCGGAGTGCCCAGAACAGTCCGGGGTGTTCCTCCGCGCTCGCGCGCACGACCTGCCCGGCGGCGGTGACCACCTCGGCGGCGGCCAGGTTGTCCAGGGCCAGGCCGTGCTTCCTGACCTTCCAGCCGATGCCGCCGGACAGGGTCAGGCCGCCGACGCCGACGTCCTTGGTGTCGCCGGAGGAGATGGCCAGGCCGTGCGGGGCCAGCGCGGCCGCGACCTGGCCCCAGGTGGCGCCGCCGCCGATCCGCACGCGGTGCCGCGCCTCGTCGATGATCTCCACGTGCGCCAGCGCGCCGAGGTCGATGACGACGCCGCCGTCGTTGGTGGCGAATCCGGCGAAGGAGTGCCCGCCGCCGCGCACGGACAACGCGAGGCCGGTGGCGGCGGCGAAGGAGACCGCCGCCCGGACGTCCTCGACGCTGGTGGGGCGCAGGACGTAGGCGGGGCTCCCGGTGGCCAGGATCGTGCCGGCGGCCGAGGCGTAGGCGGGGTGGCCCGGCTCGATGACGTCGCCGCCGAAGTCGCGGCGGAGGGCTTCCAAGGGTGCGCTCATGGTGTTCCTTCCCTGTGCGGGGACCGCGCCGCCGGGGCGGGTCCTCGCCGTGGACCGGCGCCGCGGCGGTGGCGCGCGGCGTCCTGACGTCCATGGAGATGCCGGCCGCCCGGGTGCTGTGACAGGGCGGGGGTGTGACCTGTGTCACCGGGATCGGGTGTCACAAAGGGGAGGGGAGCGGCATCTTGTGCGCGTGGAAGGATCGGGAGCGCACAGGCGGGAGCGGCGGATGGGTGAGCGCGCCGGGGACGGCGGGCGGGCGGCGGGCACGGCGGGGCCGCCCGCCGGCGGTGAGCGAATGGACACGGGCGGGGAGCGGGTGGACACGGGCGGGGAGCGGGTGGACGCCGCGACGGAGGCGTTCGTCGCGCACCGGAACCTGTTGTTCACCGTGGCCTACGAGATGCTGGGCTCGGCGGCCGACGCCGAGGACGTTCTGCAGGAGACCTGGCTGCGCTGGGCGGGGGTGGACCTGGCCACCGTGCGGGAGGAGCGCGCGTACCTGGTGCGGATCGTCACGCGCCAGGCGCTGATGCGGCTCCGCGCGCTGGGGCGGCGTAAGGAGTCCTATGTCGGGCCGTGGCTGCCCGAGCCGCTGCTGACCGCGCCGGACGTGGCCGAGGACGTCGAGCTGGCCGAGAGCGTGTCGATGGCGATGCTGCTGGTGCTGGAGACGCTCTCCCCCACCGAGCGGGCGGTCTTCGTGCTGCGCGAGGTGTTCGACCTGGACTACGGCGAGATCGCCGAGGCCGTCGGCAAGACCCAGGCCGCCGTGCGCCAGATCGCCCACCGCGCCCGCTCCCACGTCGCCGCCCGGCGCCCGCGCGGCACCGTCTCCCCCGCCGAGGCCCAGGCCGCGCTCCGGGCCTTCCAGCGCGCCGTCGAGACCGGCGACATGAGCCGCCTGCTCGACATCCTCGCGCCGGACGTGGTGCTCCTGGCGGACGGCGGCGGCATCCGGCGGGCGGCGCTGGAGCCCCTCGTGGGCGCCGATGCGGTGGCCGGGCTGCTGGGCCGGGTGGACCGGGTGACGGCCGTGATCGAGACGGCGCAGATCAACGGCCACCCGGCGCTGATCTTCCGGCGGGACGGCGAGGTCGACACGGTCATGGCGGTGCGCGTGGAGGACGGCCTCATCGCCGGGCTCTACGTGGTGCGCAATCCGGAGAAGCTGGGGCGGGTCGAGCGGGAGACCGAGGTGAGCCGCTGACCCCGTCTGCCCGCAATTCGGGACTTAACTTGATATTCGTTCAAAGATTGCGAGTGATCGTTCAGGTCAGGGCGATTGACACTATTTCGTAAAGTGACGGATGCTCACCCGTACGCAGGCCTGCGGCAGTGCTCTCACTCCTCCACCCCAAGGAGCAGACATGGCACGAATCCGCCTTGTCCGGGTGGCGACGGCCGTCGCCTCCGCCCTGGCCCTGGTCACCATCGCCCTCCCCGCCGGGGCCGCGGTGGCCGAGGGCCGGTCCGCCCCCGTCCCCGCGGCGCCCGAGCCCGACCCGGCCATCCTCGAAGGCGTCAAGCGGGACCTCGGCCTCACCGACGCGCAGGCGCGCGCCCGGCTCGCCAAGGAGCACCAGGCGTCGGTCGTGGAGCCGCGGCTGCGCGCGGCCCTCGGCCAGGCGTTCGGCGGCCTGTGGCTGTCGCCCGACGCCTCGGTCATCCACGTCGGCCTCACCGACCCGGCCAAGGCCGCCCTCGTGCGCGCCGAGGGCGCCGAGCCGGTGGCCGTACGGCACAGCGAGCGCAAGCTGAACGCGGCGGTGGCCCGGCTCGACGCGCGCAAGGCGTCCGCCCCGGCCTCGATCGCCGGCTGGTACGCCGACGTCACCACCAACAGCGTCGTCGTGCTGGCGCGCGACGCCGCCTCGGCCCAGGGGTTCGTGGGCGACAGCGTCGCCGAGGACGACGCCGTGCGCGTGGTGCCCACCGCCGAGCAGCCGCAGCTCTACTACGACGTGCGCGGCGGCGACGCGTACTACACCAGCTCGGGTTCGCGCTGCTCGGTCGGGTTCTCGGTGACCCGCGGCACGCAGGGCGGATTCGTCACCGCCGGGCACTGCGGCCGGGTCGGCACCACGACCACCGGCTACAACCGCGTGGCCCAGGGCACCTTCCAGGGCTCGTCGTTCCCCGGCAACGACTACGCCTGGGTCGCGGTCAACTCGCAGTGGATCCCCCGGCCGTGGGTGAACAACTACAGCGGCGGCAACATCATCGTGCGCGGCTCGGCCGAGGCCGCCGTCGGCGCGTCCGTCTGCCGCTCCGGCTCCACCACCGGCTACCACTGCGGCACCATCCAGGCCAAGAACCAGACCGTGCGGTACGCCCAGGGCACCGTGACCGGCCTGACCCGCACCACGGTCTGCGCCGAGCCCGGTGACTCCGGCGGCTCCTACATCTCCAACGGCCAGGCGCAGGGCGTCACCTCCGGCGGCTCCGGCAACTGCCGGACCGGCGGCACGACGTTCTTCCAGCCGGTCAACGAGATCCTGGGGGCGTACGGCCTGCGCCTGGTGACGGGCTGACCCACCCGCGGGACCTCCGCCCACCGGGGCGGCGGGCCGCATGAGGACGAGCGGGGCGCGACAGGGGGTTACGCGCTCCGCTCCCCATGCGCCCGCCCCCGCCCGCCCCCCGGGGCTACCAGGCGATGCCGGAGAGGTGATAGGGGGACCTGCCGATCTGGCGCCGGGGCGGGCGGAGGTCGGGGGCGGCCTCCGGCGCGGGCGACGGGGGAGGGGCCACGGCGGAGACGCGGCCGAGGTCGAGCCGGATCAGGGGGAACGCCGGACCGCAGCCGGACTCGGCGTCCAGCGCCGCGAGCAGATGGCGGCCCGCGGGGTCGAGGGCGAACGCCGACACGGTCGCGCAGTCCTCGCGCAGCAGGCGGCCCAGGCGCCGGCCCGAGGCGCGGTCGAGGAGCCGGAGCTCCTGGTCGCCGGGCAGTTCCACGCCACCGGCGGCGACGACCAGGGACCCGCCCGCCAGGGGCAGGGCGCCGGTCTCGCCGGCCTCCCCCGCAGGGGCCACGACGCGGAGCCGGGCGGCGGGGTCGTCCACGTCCAGCTCGGCGATCCGCGGTTCGCCGCCCTCCGGGCGCAGGCCCACCGTGCGGGCGTCGGCCCAGTACAGGCCGGGCGTCCGGTGGAGGTCGTGCCCCTGCCGCGCGGCCGCGCGGTGCGCGATCCGGCCGTGGCCCGCCGGGCCGAGCACGCCCAGACGCCCGGTCGTGGTGGGCGAGGCGTCCGTGCCCGTCATGACGTCCGACCAGTAGGCGACCCGCCCGGCGGGGGAGACCGCCACGCCCGTGACCACGCCCTCGATGGGGCCGCCGACCTGCCCGCCCACCCGCGCGCCGCCGTCCCCGTCCACCTCGATCCGGTAGAGGCGGGAGCGGCCCCGCGCGCCGCGGCCGCCCCATCCGTCCGGATCGGTCGCCGCCGCGTAGTAGACGCCGGGCTCGGGAGTCCGGGCGACGGCGGTGTACACCGTGAAGTACGGGTCGGGGACGGGGACGTCGCCGGCCCGCTCGCCGCGCTCCACGTCGAGCACGAGCAGCCCAGGGCCGGCCAGGGCCAGCGCGTGCCGCGACGTCCCGTCCGCCGCCGTGGCCGGCGCGGGCCGCGCGGCGGGCGCCAGCCGTACGGCGCCGGCGGCGAGCAGGAGCGCGGCCACCGCGATCCCGACCGGGCGCCAGGGGAGCCGGGGGAGCGGGAGGTCCCGGACGCCGGCGGCGGCCGCGAGCAGGACGAGGACGAGCGGGAGCGCGGGCGTGAGCAGCGCGGACCAGTCCGCCGCGGGAAGGAGCTCGGGGTCGAAGCCGCAGGACCCGAGGTCGGCGGTGAACGGATCGCTCAGGCGCGTCAGCGCGGGAGGGAGCGCGAGCAGGGCGAACGCGGCTCCCGCGGCCCGCGGATGGACCCCCGGGCGGCCCGGGGCGCTCCGCGCGACCCAGAACGCGAGCATCGCCAGCAGCGCGGGCGTGCCCGCGCGCAGCGTGTCCTCGGCCTGGTAGAGCCCGGACCGCAGCGCCCACATCCAGTCCGGCCCCGCGCTGTACGTCCCCGCGCACATGAAGGAGGGACTCACGCGCCCGAGCGCGAACGCCGCGAGACGTCCGAAGGCGGTCTCGGCGAGCGCGCCGTGGTCGATCTCGTCCAGCAGCAGTTCCCAGAGCGTCCAGCCGACGAGAAGACACCACCAGAAGAGGGCGTACGGCGGGCGCCGATCAGTGATCACAGGGGCTACTCCAGGCGAGGGGGCCGGTGAAACCTACCAGCCCTCCGCGAACCAGGGCATCCCGCCGATCCCCTCGATCCCCCGATCTCTCCAATCTCCCGGGGCCGCCTCCCCGGGGCGGGAGGCGGCGGGGTCAGGCGGCGGGGTCAGGCGGCCTGGGCCGCGGCGGCGCGCGCGGCCATGCGGCGCTCGAACCACAGCGAGGTGAAGGGCGGCACGGCGCACGCCAGCCCCAGCGCCACCGTGCCCCTGCTCCAGCCGGCCTCCCGCGCCGAGAGCACCACCCCGAGGGCGTACAGCACGAACAGCGCGCCGTGGATCGGCCCGAAGATCTTCACGCCCAGCTCGCCCACCGCCACGACGTACTTGAAGAACATCCCGATCAGCAGCCCCGCCCACGAGCACGCCTCGGCCACCGCCACGACCCGGAACCAGCGCGACATCCCCGCACACTCCCTCACCTGGACACCGGCGCACACTCTACAGCCTGTAGAGCGTGCCCGGGCCCAGCGCGGGAGCGGCCCCGTGCCACCGGGCCACGGGAAAGGGGGCCGGGCGGGGGCACGGCGACCACGCGACCGCCGGCGGCCCTCCGTCAGGCGGCCGCGACGAGGAGGCGGCGGGGACGGTGCGCGAAGGCGTCGTCGTTCCACCGTACGGAGGCCAGGTCCTCGCGGGGGCGGAGGCCGGGGAGGCGGGTCACCAGCGCCCGGAACGCCTCCTGCAGCTCCATCCGGGCCAGGTTCGCCCCGACGCAGTAGTGGGGGCCGTGCCCGAAGGCCAGGTGGGCCTGGGGGCGCCCGGCGGCGAAGCGGCGGATGTCGAAGCGCGCCGGGTCCTCGAACACCGAGGGGTCGTGGTTGGCGGCCGAGAGGTTGGGCAGCACGACCGTCCCGGCCGGGATGACGCCGCCGGAGGTCTCCGCCCGCTCGGTCATCCGGCGCAGCATGCCCGGGCCCCCGGGGCCCTCGTGCCGCAGGATCTCCTCCACGGCCGGCCCGACCAGCTCCGGGTCCGCCGCCAGGGCGGCGTACTGGCCGGGGTGGCACAGCAGCCGGAACGTCCCCCGGATGATCATCATCGCGGTCGTCTCGTACCCGGCGAAGATCAGCGTGAAGACCATGTTGGTCAGCTCGTCCTCGCTGAGCCGGTCACCCTCGTCGCGCGCCTCGATGAGCAGGTCGATCAGGTCGTGGCCCGGCTCGGCCCGGTGCCGCGCGATCAGCTCCGAGGCGTACGCCGCGAACTCGCCGTACGCCTCGGCCCTGGCCTCGGCGCTCGCGTCCGAGGTGGACAGGAACATGTCGGTCCAGCGGCGGACCTGGTGGAAGCGGTCCGTCGGGACGCCCAGCAGCTCGCAGATCACCCGTGCGGGCAGCGGCAGCGCGAACGCGGCGGCCAGGTCGAACTCCTCGCCGGCCGCGTCCAGCAGCTCGGCGGCGATGGCGGCGACGCGGGGCCGCAGGCGTTCGGCCTGCCGGGGCGTGAACGCGCCGTGGGTGATGCGGCGGTAGCGGGTGTGCTCCGGCGGGTCCTGGTTGTTCAGCGCCGCGGGATCGTCGTCCAGGGCCCGGCCGCTGACCATCCGGGGCAGGCCGGGCTCGCGCAGGTTCCGGCTGGCGGCGGGGTGGGCCAGCAGCCCGCGCACGTCGTCGTACCGCACGATCATGGGCACCCGGTCGCCGCTGGGCATCGTGACCGCCTCCATCGGCGCCTCCGCCAGCCGCCGGGCCAGCTCGGGGGAGGGGGTCCCGTACGGCCCCGCCGGAAGGTCCGGCCAGGCCCCGGGATCACCCGACTGCTCGGTCATGGCCGCCTCCTCGCCGCGACCGTACGTACCGGATCCCTCGCGGTCAAGGGCGGCCTCCGGCGGAAGGGCGGCCGCGGCCGCGATCCGGGTCCGGTCCCGGGGCCGGATCGAGGTCCCGGGGAGGGGTTGCGGGGCGGGGGAGGCGGGCGTAGAACCGAGGATGCGTGACGGGATCGCCACTCAACGTGATAAGTCCTGGTTTAGGGAGATTCCTGTGGAACCTACCGCGTTCTCCGCCGCCAACTACGAGGGGACCGGGATGGTGCTCTCGCCGGGACGCTATCCGCCCGGCCGGCTCCAGCCGTACGCCGGGAAGGACGTCCGGTCCATCCGTATCCCCGCGGGTTATGAGGTGACCTTCTGCGAGAGCGCGGACTTCGGGGGGCGGCGGCGCACCCTCGTCGCCGACACGCCCGACCTCGGGGACTTCGCGGGCGTCGCGTCCTCGCTGGTCGTCGAGGCCGCGCGGCCGCCGTCGCTCGCCCAGGACGCGCGGGGCGACCACGTCATCCGGGACGTCAGGGACGTCGAGGACATGAAGTTCCGCGTCGCGTCCGACCCCGGGCTGATCCACGCGCTCGCCGACCTGGCCGACCTCCTCGGGTACGGCTGGTGCGGCGGCACCCACTACGGGAAGGTCGGGCGGGGCTTCGACGTCACCCGCGTCACGCCCACCCTGGTCACCCCCGCGCCCGAGGGCGTCGGCGCCGAGCCGTACTACCTGGTGCAGGCCCGTTACAACAAGGACGACCCGTACGTCCAGGGCCCGATGGAGGAGGACCGGCTCAAGATCTACCTGTACGGCTTCCGCGTGCTCATCGATCCGTCGTCCCTGACGTACGGCAAGGCGCTGCTGCAGGACATGGAGCCCACCGCGATCTCCTCCTACGTCCCGGAGAACCATCACGGCAAGGACGACTCGGCGACGATCGCCTTCGAGTACCAGCTCGCCACCACGGTCACCCACACCACCTCGCTCACGCTCACCGAGGGGGCCAAGGTCACCGTCGGCGCCACGTGGGGGGCGGGCGCGCTGTTCACCAAGGCCGAGTTCAGCGTGGGCTTCGAGGTGAGCTTCGCCGCCGAGGAGGGGTGGTCGGACTCCACCGCGACCACGCACACCGACTGGCTGAAGCACCAGTACACGACGGTGCTGCCCGCCAAGAGCAAGCGGCTGGTCACGCTCGTCGCCTCCCGCACGCGGGCGGAGGTGCCCTACACGGCGCAGGCGGTCGTCGGCTTCGACGTGATGTTCGAGGGCTTCCTGCGCTGGGGCGGGAACGCCCGCTCCGACCATCCCAAGGACCGGCCGCGGCACCGGGCCGCGTTCGGGACCCGGCGGTTCACCGGGTTCCAGCACATCGTGGACCTGTACGAGCACCGGCACATCGCGGGCTACTCCGAGTGGGACTGGGCCTGGGCCGAGAACGCCGGCAAGGACCGGCTCGACCGGATCCTGAAGTTCCTGCGCGGGAACGTGCTGATGCCGGTCAGCGGGAAGTTCGCCGGGGTCAGGGGCACGTCCGTGTCGATCGTCTCCGCCGAGCCCGTCCCCCTGTCCACCCCCCTCACGCCCCCGCCGCCGGACAAGACGGTCGGCACGGGCAAGCCCGCGGGCCAGCCGGCCGGACAGCCCACAGGTCAGCCGACAGGTCAGCCGGTGACGGACCCGCGGGTCTGGGAGGCGCTGCCGCTGGGCACGCCCGCGGCCGACATCGCCGTCGCCGGGAACGGCGCGGCCTGGGCGGTCGCCCGGGACGGCGGCCTGTACCGGCGCGAGCCGGGTGGCGGTGCGTGGGCGAGGATCCCGGAGGTGCGGGCGAACAGGGTGGCCGCCGACGCCGCCGGGAACGCCTGGATCGTCAACCAGGGCGGCGGCGTGAACCGCGTCGTGCGCCAGGAGCACGCCGGCGCCGTGTCGTACGGCGTGCTGCCCCCCGGCGACGGCCCCACGCCCCCGCTGAGCGACGCCGTCGACATCGCGGCCGGGCCGGACGGCGCCGTCTGGATCATCGCGGGTGCGGAGACGGGCGGCAATCGTCCCGTGAAACGCTGGGCCCAGAGCGCCTGGGAGGACGCGGGCGGCGCGGCCGTCGCGATCTCGGTGGCCCCTGACGGCGTCCCCTGGATCACCGACGCCCAGGGGACCCTCTCGGCCCTGCTCGGCGGTACGTGGGCCACCAAGGGCGCCGGCGCGTCGGACCTGGCCTGGTCGCCGGCTCAGCCCCCGACCTTGTGGGCCGTCGGCTCCGACTCCGGCGCCCCGGCCGTACGCCGCTGGACCGACAGCGGCTGGGACCCCGCCCCCGCCGGCCCGGCCATCCGCGTCGCCACGTCTCACGACGGCCTCCCTTGGCGCATCGACCCCACGGGGGAGATTCACCGCCTCCTACGCCCCTGAGCCCCATGCGCCCGCCCCGGGGACCCGCTTCATGGACGCTGTGGCCGGATCGCCGGTGTCCCCATACCGCCGGTGGGCGGGCGGCCGGCCGTCATGGTGCTCAGGGGACGGGCCGCGAACGGGAGCGGACCGTGTACGGCGCGGCGGCCGGGGCGTGGCCGTGCGCCTGCGAGCGCGGCGGGGGAGCGGGGGTCGCCCCGGCCGTCGCGGGGTCGGCGGTGGGGGAGGGCGCGTGCGGCGGGCCGGTCAGGCGGGGGCGGCGGGCCGGTGCGTGCCGGTCCACGGGGCGGGTAAAACGGACATTAGGGATCTACTTTGTAAAGGGGGGCGGTTGTTGCGAAATAAATGACATCCGGCAAACCCCTGGCGACTGGGACATCAGCGACGGTCACCTGGGCGAAGGTGTCCCTCAGGCGCTTCTCGAAGTCGGGGGAGGGGGCGGCGCTCCAGATGGCCAGGACTCCGCCGGGGGTCAGGCGGGCGGTGAGGAGGGCCAGGCCCTCGGGGGAGTAGAGGGCGCCGTTGCCGGGGGTGACGGTCCAGTCGGGGCCGTTGTCGATGTCCAGGCAGATGCCGTCGAAGCGCTCGTCGGTGGAGCGCAGCCAGGAGACCAGGTCGGCGGGGACGACACGGACGCGCGGGTCGTCGAGGGCGCCCTCGGAGAAGCGGCGCAGGGGGCCAGCGTGCCAGCCGATCACCGCCGGTTCGCACTCCACGACGGTGGCGCGGCCGAGGGCGGGTGAGCGTACGGCCTCGGCCAGGCTGAAGCCGACGCCGAGGCCGCCGATGAGCAGGTGGGCGCCGGCGGGGAGCCGGTCCAGGGCGCCGCTGACGAGGAGGCGCTCGGAGGCGCCGTCGCGGGTGTCCATGAGGAAGACGCCGTTGCTGATGATCTCGTAGTCGTCTCCGGCGCGGCGCAGGACCAGCTCACCCTGGACGCCGGAGGCACGCTCGAGCACGGCCGGTTCGTCGTTGGTCCGCATGTCGCCAGGGTAGTGGAGGGTGGTGCGGGAGAGACTGGCGGAGTGTCAGCCCTCGAGCGCGTCCTGCATCGCCCGCAGCTTGGCCTGGGCCTCGGCGAGTTCGGCGGCGGGGCTGGAGTCGGCCATGATCCCGCAGCCGGCGAACAGCCGCGCGTCGTGTCCGTCGATCTCGGCCGACCGCAGCGCGATGCCCCATTCGCCGTCGCCGCGCGCGTCGATCCAGCCGACCGGCCCGGCGTAGCGGCCGCGGTCCATGCCCTCGAGGCCCCGGATGGCCTCCATGGCCACGTCGGAGGGGGTGCCGCAGACGGCGGCGGTCGGGTGGAGGGCGGCCACGAGGTCGAGCACGGAGGAGCCGTCGGCCAGCTCGCCGCTGACCGGGGAGGCCAGGTGCTGGACGTTGGGCAGCACGAGCAGTTCGGGCTCCTCGGGCACGTCCAGGCGGCGGGTGAGCGGGGTGAGCGCGGCGCGCACCGACTCCACGGCGTAGACGTGCTCGGAGCGGTCCTTGGCGGAGTTCATCAGGGCGGCGCCGAGCGCGGCGTCCTCCTCGGGGGTCGCGCCGCGCCGGGTGGTGCCGGCGAGCACGAGGGATTCGACGGCCTGGCCGGTGTGGCGGACGAGGAGTTCGGGGGTGGCTCCGACGAGCCCGGCGCAGGAGAAGGTGTAGCACTCGGGGTAGCGCGTGGAGAGCCGGTTGAGCAGGATGCGCGCGTCGATGGGGTGTTCGGCGCGGGCGCGCAGGTCGCGGGCCAGGACGACCTTGCCGAGTTTGTCGGCGCGGATCTCCTGGACGGCCTGGGCGACGGCCTGCTCGTAGTGGCGGGCGCAGTCGGCGTCGTCGTCCCACCGTACGGCGCCGGGGTCGAGGAGGGGGTGGACCAGGCGGGCGGCGTCCTGGGCGTCGCCGACGGTGGTGCACCAGGTGCGGCCGTCGCGGCGGGCGAGGATGACGCGGGGGACGACGAGGACGGAACCGGCCGAGCGCGGGTCGAAGGTGAAGCTGCCGAAGGCGACGGGGCCGCTGCCGGGCAGGCCGACGCGGTCGTCGATGTCGGCGCCGCCGAGGACGCGGTCGAGCCAGCGCCGGGCGCGCTCGAAGCGGTCCTCGCCGGGGGGCAGGGTGAGGCGGGCGGCCTCTCCCCAGGCGACGAGGCCGTCTCCGCGGTGGATCCAGGCGTACGGCGAGGGCACGGGCAGGCGCGTCAGGAGGTCACCGGGGTCGGGGACCTCGACGCTGCGCACCGCCAGTGGTTGTGGCAAACCCAGCGCAACACTCACGCCCAGCACTCTATGTGCAGAACTGAACGTGTTCGACGTTGGGGGGCGGCCGGGGCGCGGGGGCAGTCGTTTCGGACATGAAGGAATGGGCGTTCCGCAAGTGACGGATGCCCTCGGCAGTCATAGACCGGAGGGGGAATGATCTTTACCGTGAGGCCCATGATGCGCGGGCTGACGCCGGTTCTCGTGGTGACGACGGTGGCGGCGCTGGCGCCGTCGGCATCGTACGCGGGGGCCGCGCCGAGGGCGGACGGGGGGCTGGCGGCGCCGGATTCGATCGCGGCGCTGGGGGACTCGATCACGCGGGGGTTCAACGCGTGCGGGTGGTATCTGGACTGCACGTCGCGCTCGTGGGCGGCGGGTGATCACGCGAGCGTGCGCAGCCACTACTCCCGGATATTGGCGACGAATCCAGATATAGCCGGGCACAACTACAACCTGGCGAAGAGCGGCGCCGACAGCCGGGACCTGGCGCGCCAGGCGGCCGAGGCGGTCACCCGCAAGCCGGACTACGTCACCATCCTGATCGGCGCGAACGACGCGTGCGCCGAGCGCGAGTCGAACATGCCGCGCCCGGCGCTGTTCCGCCGCCGGGTGGAGCAGGGCCTGGACGTGCTGCGCGCCGGCGTGCCGAACGCGCGGATCTTCGTCTCCAGCATCCCCGACCTGCGGCGCCTGTGGCAGGTGGGCCGGAAGGACGGCCGCGCCCGCGCGTTCTGGAAGCTCGGCCGGATCTGCCCGACGATGCTGGCCAACGCGAACTCCGACGCCCCCGCCGACCGGGCGCGCCGCGAGCGGGTGCGCAAGCGGGTCATGGCCTACAACGCCCAGCTCGCGGCCGCGTGCGAGGCGTACGGCCCGCGCTGCCGCCACGACGGGGGCGAGGTCTTCTCCTATCCGTTCACGCTGGCCCAGCTCAGCCCGTGGGACTACTTCCACCCGAACGCCCAGGGGCAGCGCCTGCTGGCGGAGAGGACCTACCGGCACGGCTTCCCCTGGACCGACACCCGCGCCTGAGCGCGCGGATCCCGCCTCCCCGCGTCGCCCCGTGGCCCCGCAGCCCCGCCGTACGGCGCGCCTTTCGGCCGTACGGCGCGGCCCCGGGCCGTACGGCGGGGCGGGGCGGTCAGGCGGCGGCCGGCGGGGTCGCGGGGGAGGACTCGCGCCAGCCGCGTTCCATCCTGCGCATGAGCGCCGGGTAGACGATCAGGTGGCGGAACGGCTTGATCGCGGCCATGTAGGCGGTGCCGAGCAGGCCGTTGGGCTTGACCAGGACGGCCATCTGGCCGCGGTGGCCGCCGGCGCCGTCGGGGACCCAGCCCATGTGCATGATCGCGTGCGCGGTGCCGTTGATCATCTCGGCCGCCCATTCGTCGTGGAGCAGGTAGAGCGAGGTGAAGGGCAGGTTCGGCAGCTCGGGCCCGCGCGGGGCCCGGCGCAGGTCGTCCGGCAGGCGGTCCAGGAGCGAGGGCGGGCGGCGCGCGGCCCGGGGCTTGTCGCGGTCCCAGCCGAGCACCGCGCCGATCTTCCAGCGGGCCTCCCAGAGCGCGCGGACGACGAGCGGGGCGTTGTCGGGGAAGTCGCCCTTGACCACGTTGTCCACCAGGCGGGGCAGGTCGTCGGGGCCGCCCGGGGTCGGCAGCGCCCACACGTCCTCGATGGTGAAGTCGGGGGCGATCTCGTGGACGCGCCAGGGCCGCAGGATGTGCGCGGTGGCGGGCAGTTTCATGTGCGTGACCCTCCGGTTCGGTACGGCGGCCGCCTCGTCGCGGCCCACATACGTACACGTCCGTATGTTACGAGGGGGCGGCGCGCGGCGGGCGGGCGGGGTGATCGCCGAGGTGGTGCGGCGTGCCCGGGGGCGGGCGCTCGCTACCCTGGCCGGTGTGATCGGCGAGGAGGGGGCCGGGCCCGTCGACCCCGACGTGGAACCGCGAGCGCCCGCCGGGCGGGGGGAGGTGTCCCCCGCCGTGCTGGGCGCGGTGGCGCTGGGCGGCCTGCTCGGGGGCCTCGCGCGGTACGGCGTGGCGCAGGGCTGGCCGGCGCCCGCGGGCGGGTGGCCGTGGCCGACGCTGGCGGTCAACGTGGCCGGGTCGCTGCTGATCGGGGTGCTCATGGCGGTGCTGGCGGGCGGCCGCGCGCCGCACCCGCTGGCGCGGCCCTTCCTGGGGACGGGTTTCCTGGGCGGGTTCACCACGTTCTCGGCGTACGCCCTGGAGATCGGGGCGCTGGCGGAGCGGGGCCGGATCGTGACGGCGGCGGCCTATCTGGTGGTGACGGCCGTCGCGGCGGTGGCGGCGGCGTGGGCGGGGTCGGCGCTGGCCCGGGCGGCCGTACGGCGGCGGCGGACCGGGCGGAGCGGGGGCGGGGCGTGAACTGGGTCCTGGTGGCGCTGGGGGCGGCGGCCGGGGCTCCGGCGCGGTACCTGATCGACCTGTGGGTGCGGTCGCGGCGCCCGTCGGTGTTCCCGTGGGGCACGTTCGCGGTCAACGTGGGCGGGTCGGCGCTGGCGGGGGCCCTGTCGGCGGCGCTGCTCGGGGAGGGCGGGGCGGCGCTGCTGGTCACCGGGTTCTGCGGGGCGCTGACGACGTACTCCACGCTGGCCCACGAGACGGTGGCGCTGGCGCGGGCGCGCGCCTGGGCGTACGCCGTCCTGAACATGGCGGCGACGCTGGCCGTGGGCCTGGGCGCGGCCGCGCTCGGTGGCGCGGTGGTCCGCGCGCTGGCGGGCTGAGGCGGCCACGGGGCCCGGCTCCGGGGTCCGCGGGGCGGGGCCGCCGGGTGGCCGCGCGGGTGGCCGCCCTATTCTGCCGCCCATGGTGATCAGCGATGGGGAACTGGCCGTCCGGGCGGCGCTGGCGGGCGCGGACGTCGTGCGCGCGATGTACGGCGGGGGGCTGGCGCGGGTGGAGAAGTCCGGGGGCGACTTCGCGACGAGCGCGGACCTGGCGGCGGAGGAGGCGATCCTGGGCGTGATCCGGCAGGCGCGGCCGGGGGACGCGGTGACGGGGGAGGAGAGCGGGCGCAGCGGGTCTGGCGAGCGGATGTGGCTGGTGGACCCGCTGTGCGGCACGCTGAACTACGCGGTGCGCACGATGCTGGTCGCGGTGAACGTGGCGCTGCGGGCCGGGGCGGGGGTCGTGGCGGCGGCCTCGGCGGACCCGTTCGCGGAGGAGGTGTTCTGGACCGACGGCGAGCGCGCCTGGGCCCGGCGGGGCGGGGCGGACGAGAGGCTCGCGCCGTCGGCGGACTCGCGCCTGGTGGAGGTGAACCTCGACCCGCCGTTCCCCAACGCCCCGGCGTTCCGCGCGGCGGCGCTGCTGGCCGATCCGCGGTTCGGCGAGCGGTTCCGGCCGCGCGTGGTGTCCTCCACGGTGGCGGTGGCCTGGGTCGCATCCGGACAGCGCGCGGCGTACGTCACCGACGGCGACCAGCGGGACAGCGTGCACTTCGCCGCGGGGATCGCGGTGTGTCGGGCGGCCGGGTGCGTGGTGACGGGCCTGGACGGGCTTCCGGTGGAGACCAGCCGCACGGGCGGGCTGATCGTGGCCGCCGACGGGGAGACCCACGCCGAGCTGCTGCGCCTGGCCGCGCTCTGACGGGCGAGGCGGGCGGGGCCGGGCCCCGGCGCGGGCGCGGCGTCCGGGCCGGGGCCGGCGGTCAGGCGTTCCGGGCCCGGTAGAGGTCGCGGAGCAGGGCGATCTCGGCGCCGTGGTGGAGGAGTTCCTGGTTGACCCACCAGACGACGTCGATGAAGGGGTCCTCGGGGTCGCTGCCGTGGGGGTAGGTGCTGTGGCCGCGGGTGTCCAGGGCGGCGTCGTCGGCGGCGAGCAGGGCGGCCCGCCAGGCGTCGGCCCCGGCCTCGAAGGCGGCGATCGCCCCGGCGGCGTCGCCGTGGCTGACGTAGTCGTCGCGGGTCAGGGTGTGGGTGCCGGCGGTGTGGTCGGCGCGCAGGGTGAGCACTTCGCTCAGGTGGCTGAGCCGCCAGGCGATGGTGGTGAACGGCGGCGGCTCGGGGTGGGGGAAGGGGGCGTGGTCGCGCCCCCACTCGCCGGCGCCGGTGAGCAGGGTGGCGCGGGGGCCGGGCCCGTCGGCGCGGCGGCGCACGGACCAGCAGCCGGGGACGGGCTCCCACAGGTGTTCCTCGTCGGTCATCGGCCCGACGGCGACGTCGGTGCCGTTGCCGCTGTCCATGACCGGCCCGGCCAGGCGCCCGCTCAGGCGTTCGCGGGCGAAGTCGAACTGTTCCAGCAGGGGGATCAGGCGGGGCGGGGTGGTCACGGCGGTGCTCTCCTGTGGGCGGGGTCTGGACGGGCAGCCTATCGATGCCGATGATCGCGTGCGCGGGGGGACGGCTCGGGGACGGCCCCGGCGGCGGGACGGGCCGCCGGGCCGGGGCGGGCCGTGCGGCGCGGTCGGGCCGGAGGGCGGCCCGGTCAGGTGGCGGCCTGGTCAGGTGGCGGTCTGGCCGGTGAGGGCCAGGAAGGCGTCGCCGAGGTCGGGGGTGTGCAGGGTCAGCTCCTCCACGTCGACGAGCGCGTCGTCGAGGCGGCCGAGCAGGTCGTGCAGGGCCGGGACGCTGCCGTCGTGGGGGACGCGCAGGGTCAGCGCCCGGTCGTCGCGCCCGGTGGCGCCCAGGGCGCGGGCGGCCCGGTCGAGCACCTCGGGGCCGGCCAGGCGCAGGAGGACGTGGCCGCCCGGGGCCCGGCGCCTGAGCTCGGCGGGGGTGCCCTCGGCGACCAGGCGGCCGCGGTCCAGTACGGCCACGCGCCCGGCGAGTTCGCCGGCCTCGGCCAGGTCCTGAGTGGTGAGGAGCACGGTGAGGCCGCCGGCGGCCAGGTCGCGGACGTTCTCCCACACGGCGCGGCGGGCGCGCGGGTCGAGGCCCGCGGTGGGCTCGTCGAGGAGGAGGACGCTCGGGTCGCCGGTCAGGGCCAGGGCCAGGTCCAGGCGGCGGCGCACGCCGGCGGGGCAGGCGGCGGCGGGAAGCGTGGCCGCGCCGGTCAGGCCGAGGCGTTCCAGCAGGGCGGCGGCGCGGCGGCGGGCCCGCGCGCGGCCCAGGTGGCGCAGGCCGCGCAGCAGGTTCTCCTCGCCGGTGAGCCGGTCGTCCACGGTGGAGGGGTGACCGGCGAGGCCGATGGCGGCGCGCGCGGCGCCGGGGTCGCGGGCCAGGTCGTGCCCGGCCACGCGCACCGTCCCGGCGTCGGGGCGCATCCGGCCCGCGAGGATCCGGAGGACGGCGGTCTTGCCCGAGCCGTTGGGTCCGAGCAGGGCGCAGACGGTTCCGGCCGGGACGCGCAGGTCCACGCCGGCGAGGATGGCGGTGGCGCCGTGGGACTTGCGCAGCCCGGTCGCCTCGATCGCGGGCGGGGGGACGGTCACGGGGTTCCCTCGATTCTGCGGATCTCGTCGTGGCGGGGACGGTCGTGCCGGGTCAGGCCCGGCCTCCGGGCGGCGGGGCGCGGTGGACGAGGACGTCGCCGTAGCGGGAGCGGGCGCGCAGCTCGACGACCGGCTCGCCCTCGCGCGGGGCGGGGGCGGGGGCGAGCTCGCTGCGCACGGTGCCGTGGTCGGTGCTGAGCTCCAGCCAGGCCGCGGTGCCCGTGGGCACGCCCGCGCTGAGGCGGCCGTAGGCGGTCTCCAGGGTGACCTCGCCGCGGGTGATCTCGCCGAGGCGGATGTCGCCTCCGGCGGTGGTGGCCGAGACGGCGGCCAGGGCGCGGTCCACGCCGACGTGGCCGTAGGCGGTCCTGACGGTCAGGTCGCCGGTCACCTCGCCCAGCTCGACCGCGCCGTGGCCGCTCCTGATCAGGGCGGGTCCGTCGACGCGGCCGATGCGGACCTCGCCGTGGGCGGTGGCGACCTCGACGGGGCCGGTGGCCTCGGCGACGGTGATCCGGCCGTCGGTGGTGCGCAGGCGCAGCGCGCCGGTGCGGCCGAGCCGGATCTCGCCGGAGGCGGTGGACAGCGCGCAGGCGGCCAGGCGTCCCTCGGCGTGGACGTCGGCCTGGGTGTCGGCGTCGAGCCGGGAGCCGGTGGGCAGGTCGATGTCGATCTCGACGGCGCCGCGCAGGCCGAGCCAGCTCATGGCGCGGCTGCCGGGGGTGGTCACGCGCAGGCGGCCGTGGTCGTAGTCGACGGAGGTCCGCGCGGCGGCGCTCACGTCGGCGTCGTCGCCGGGGTCGCGGGGGCGCACGGTGACGCGGGTGTCGGGGCGGTCCGCGGCGCGGACGGTCAGCCGGCCGTGGCCGAAGGTGACGGTGGCGTGGATGGGCTCGGGGGTGTCGAAGGCGGGCACGGGGTGCTCCGGGGGGCCGGGGCGCATGTCAGCGGGCCCATCCCGTGAGGCGGCGGCCGGTCTGCGCGGCGGGGCGGGGGCCGGGGGCGCCGCCGTCGAGGGCCGCGGTGATCGCGCGCACCAGCCAGGCGTTGACCGACAGCCCCTCGTGAGCCGCGGCGGCCTCGATGCGCGGCTTGAGCTGCTCGGGGACCCGCAGGGACAGCCGCGAGGTGCCCCCGTCCTCCTCCGGCGCCGGCGGCGGGGGAGCGGGCGGGGTGTCCCGGGGCGCGTCGCGCGGGCCGGGGGGCGGGGGCGTCATGACGACGAACCCGGGCTCGCCGCAGCGCAGCCGTACCTCGACCGCGCCGGGGGCCAGGTCGCGGGTGATCTCCTCGGCGGCGGCCGACAGCGCCTCCAGCAGGGCGATCCTGGCGGCGGAGTCGAGCGCGGCGGCCAGGCGCCCGGCGAGGTCGCGGGCCTGGTCGCCGCCGATGCCGGCCGCGGCGGCCAGGTCCCGGCGGAGCCGCTCGACGTACGGCGTGAGGTCCATGACGCCATCATGACGTCACTATGGCGTCATGACAAGCCGGCGCTGAAGTCACGATGGTGCCACGCCGGGTGGGCGTCACCTCCGCCGAGTCCGGCACGGCGGGGCGAAAGACCCTCGATGAGCGCGGATGAGGACGAGGCGATGAACGTCGCCGTGCCGTTCGAGGAGATCGCGCGCGCCGCCGGGCGCCGCCGTACGGCCCGGGGGCGGGGCGGGACCGTGCGATCATGGGCGGGATGGACGATCAGCTCGTGCCGCGCGCGGAGGCCGGGTCGGTGCGCGAGGCCGTGGCGCTGCTGCCGGGGCTGCCGCCCGACGGGCCGCACGACCGGTACGGCCTGCGCGCGCTGACCGCGCTGTGGCTCCAGGACGCCGGGAGCGCGCACACGCGGCGGGCCTACTACGCCGACCTGGCCGCCTGGCTGTCCTGGTGCCGGCGCACCGGGCTCGACCCGCTGGCGGCCCGCCGCGCCGACGTGGACGCCTGGAAGGGCACCCTCACCGTCACCGGCCGCGACGGCGTGCCCCGCCCGGCGGCCGACTCCACCACCGCCCGCAAGCTGGCCGCGCTCAGTAGCTGGTACCGGTACCTCATCTCCAACGACGCCGCCGACCGCAACCCCGTCGAGGCCGTGCGGCGGCCCCGGCAGGCCCGGACCTCACCGCTGCCGGCGCTGTCGGAGCAGTCGGCCGCCGCCCTGCTCGACCACGCCGAGCGCGTCGCCCGCGACCTGAGCGCCGAGACCGCCGAGCCCGCCGAGCCCGGCCCGGGCAGCGCGACCGGCGCGGCGGGCACGACCGGCGCGACCGGGACGGCGTGCGCGGCCGAGGCCGCCTGGCGGGACGCCGCCCTGGCCGCGCTGCTGTTCTACACGGGCCTGCGCGTGTCGGCGGTGACCGGGGCGCGCCTGGCCGACCTGGACCACGACTCCGGCCACAGCGTCCTGCGGTACACCAAGAAGGGCGGCGTGCGCGACCTGGTCCCGCTCGTGCCGCCCGTGCTCGCCGTCCTGTCCCGCTACCTGGAGCTGCGCGCCGCCCGCCTGGGCGTCGCGCTGGACGGCCTGACCGGCCCGCTGCTGGCCACCACCCCCCACCCTCGCGACCCGTCCCGGCCCGGAGGGCGGCCCCTGGTCCAGCGCGACGTGTGGAACACCCTGCGCCGCCTGGCGCGGGAGGCCGGGCTGCCCGAGGCCCGCACCATCACCCCGCACGGGGCCCGCCGCACCGCCGGGACCGTCCTGCTCGCCCACGGCGTGCCCGTCCAGAAGGTGCAGGACCTCCTCGCGCACGCCGACCCCCGCACCACCCGCGACCACTACGACGTGCAGCGCCACAAGCTCGACACCTCCCCGGCCTACACCCTGGCCCAGATCCTCGCCGCCCGCCGCGGCCGCTGACCGCCCGCCGGACGCCCCGGGCCCGTGGTACGGCTCCCGCGCGGGCGGGAGCCGTACCACGGGGGAGCGGGTCAGGCGTCGCGGCGGTGCATCAGGACGGCCCCGGCGACCAGGGCGGCGGCGATCCAGGCGAGGTACACCGCGAAGCCGCTCCACGGCCCCAGGGCGCCGTTGTCCTGGCCCGACACGATCAGCCGGCCGGCGTTGGTGGTGAAGTGGTCGGCCACCGCCCGGCCCCAGTCCCCGGGGAGCTGGGTGGCCAGCGTGGGCAGGACCAGGATGAGCGCGATGGCCGACACCAGCGCCCCGGCCGTGTGCCGGACCAGCGTGCCCAGGCCCAGCCCGAACAGCCCGCAGGCCGTCAGGTAGAGCGTGACGCCCAGCACCGCGCGGACCGCCTCGCCCGCCTCCGCCGACGGGGGCCGCAGGATCGCCAGCCCGGCGGCGGCCGCGCCGGCCGAGGCGAGCGCGCAGACCACCAGGGACACCGCGAGGAACACCACGATCTTGGCGGTGAGCAGGCGCATCCGCCGGGGCACGGCCAGCAGCGAGGTGCGGATGCCGCCGGTGCGGTACTCCCCGGAGATCACCAGGACGCCCAGCGTGGCCATGGACAGCGCGGCGAGCTGGGCGCCGGCCAGGCTCATCATGAGCGCCTCCCGGACGGGCGCCGGGTCGTCACCCGAGCCCTTGTAGGCCGCCGCGAGCAGGACGGCCACGCCGACCATCAGCAGGGCGGTGACGGCCAGGGTCCACACCGTCGAGCGCACCGAGCGGATCTTGGTCCATTCGGACCGGAGAATGTCGATCATGAGGTGAACTCCAGACTGTCCTTGGTCAGCTCCATGTAGGCCGCCTCCAGCGAGGGCCGCACGAACGTCAGCTCCTCCAGCGGGATCCCGGCCCGGGCGGTCAGCGCGCCGATCTCCAGCGGGCTCATCGCGGTCACGCGCAGGTGGTCGGGGTGCAGGTCGCCCACCTGGACCAGCTCGGCCACCTCGGCCAGCCGGGGCGAGCGCACCCGGACGTACCCCTGGGAGCTGCGGCCGATGAACTCCTCCACGCTCGTGTCGGCGATGAGCCGCCCCCGCCCGATCACGATCAGGTGGTCGGCGGTCTGGGCCATCTCGCTCATCAGGTGGCTGGAGACGAACACCGCGCGCCCCTCGGCGGCCAGCCGGCGGATCAGCGTGCGGATCCACAGGATGCCGTCGGGGTCCAGGCCGTTCACCGGCTCGTCGAAGATCAGGATCTCCGGGTCGCCGAGCAGCGCGGCGGCGATGCCCAGCCGCTGCGACATCCCCAGCGAGAAGCCCCCGGCGCGGCGCCGGGCCACCTCCCGCAGGCCGACGGTCTCCAGCACCTCGGCCACCCGGCTCGCCGGGATCCCGTTGCTCTGGGCGATCGCCAGCAGGTGGTCGCGCGCGCTGCGCCCGCCGTGCACCGCCTTGGCGTCCAGCAGCGCCCCGACCGTGCGCAGCGGGTGCCGCAGCTCGGCGTACGGCCGGCCGGCCACGAGCGCCGAGCCGCCGGAGGGCCGGTCCAGCCCGAGGATCATGCGCATCGTCGTGGACTTCCCGGCCCCGTTCGGGCCCAGGAAGCCGGTCACCCGGCCCGGCTCGACGTCGAACGACAGATCGGCCACCGCCAGGGTCCGGCCATAGCGTTTGCACAGGTTCGTTGCTCGGATCGCGGTCATGATCCCAGCCTCCCGCCGCCCGCGCCCGGGCACATCCTGCCCGCGAACCGTCCGGGCGGCGGGGTCCTGGGAGCCCGGTCCTACTCTCCGGGGCGGACCAGGGCGGCCTCGTAGGCCACGATCACCGCCTGCGCCCGGTCCCGCACGCCGATCTTGGCGAACAGGCTCGTCACGTGGTTCTTCACCGTCGAGGCCGACACCGACAGCTCGGCGGCGATCTCCGGGTTCGAGCGGCCCCGCGCGATCAGCACCAGGATCTCCCGCTCCCGGGACGTCAGCCCGTCCAGCCCCGCCGCCCCGGAGGCGGCCGGGGCGGGCCGCCCGGCGCGCACGAACGTGCCGATGAGCCGGGTCAGCAGCCGGGGCGCGACCGCCGCCTCCCCCCGGTGCACCACGCGCACCCCCTCGATCAGCTCCTCGGGGGAGACGTCCTTGGGCAGGAACCCGCCCGCGCCCGCCCGCAGCGCCGCCACCACGTTCTCGTCCAGGTCGAAGGTGCTCAGCGCCAGCACCCGCACCTCCGGCAGCTCGGCGGTGATCACCTCGGTGGCACGCACCCCGTCCAGGCCGGGCATGTGCAGGTCCATCAGCACCACGTCCGGCCGCAGCCGCCGGCACAGCTCCACCGCCTCGGCGCCGTCGGCGGCCTCCCCGACCACCCGCAGGTCCGGCTGGGCGTCCAGCATCAGCGTGAAGCCCCTGCGCACCAGGGCGTGGTCGTCCGCGAGCAGAACCGTGATCATGACCTCTCCAGGGGGATGCGGGCGTGCACCCGGAAACCGCCGTCCGGGCGCGGCCCCGTGGCCAGCCGCCCGCCGCACAACGCGACCCGCTCGGCCATGCCGGCGAGCCCGAACCCCGGCGGGGCGGGCCCGGCCGCCGGGCCGTCGTCGATGACCTCGACCTCCACCGCGTCCGGCTCGTACGCCAGCCGGACGCGCGCCCGGGCGCCGGCGGCGTGCTTGCGCGTGTTGGTCAGCGCCTCCTGCACGATCCGGTAGACCGCGTGGTCCACGGCGGCGGGCAGCTCCACCGGCTCGCCGGTCACCGACAGGCGGGCCGGCAGGCCCGCGGCCCGGGCCTGCTCGACCAGCGAGGGCAGGCGCGCCGCGCTCACCCCCGTCGCGGCGTCCGGCCCCTCGGCGGCGTCGTCCCGCAGCACGTCCAGCAGGCGGCGCATCTCCGCCATCGCCTGCCGCGCGGTGCGCTCGGCGCTCTCCAGCGCGGACCTGGCCGCCTCCTGACCCGGCGGCAGGGTCGATCGCGCGCCGCCGACCAGCGCGTTGATCCCGGTGATGTGGTGGGCGACCACGTCGTGCAGCTCGCGCGCGATCCGCCGCCGCTCGGCCCGCACCGCCGCCTCGGCCGCCTCCCGCCGGCCCCGCTCGGCCAGCTCGGCGCGCAGCCGTACGAGCTGGCCGGCGCCCACGGGCACGGCGACGGCGAACAGCGAGGCCACCCAGCCCGCCCGCGCCGGCAGGAACACCTCCCCGGCCGCCGCGTGGACGGCGAAGACCGCGGCCCCGGCGGCCAGCGTGACACGGCCGGAGGCGTAGCGGCCCAGGCCGTAGTAGGCGACGACCGCGGGCAGGCTCAGCGGCGCCATCAGCGCGAAGGCGATCCCCACGGTGTCCACCGCGGTCAGCAGCCCGGCGGTCAGCACCGGCCTGGCGCGCCGCGCCACCAGGCACAGGGCCCCCGCCACGTGGAGCAGGGCGCTCGGCGCGGAGGCCGTCTCGCCCCGGGCGGCCATGACGGCCAGGATCACCAGCACCGGGGCGGCGAGCACCACCGTCGCGTCGAAGGGCCAGGGACGCCCCAGGACGCGCGCGATCGTCACCAGGGCCGACGGAACGTGCACGCTAGCACCCTAGATCACGCCGATCGCCCGGATCCTCCCTTCAATCGATCATGGTGTACGGCCCGCGCCCACGCCGCACGGCAGGCCGCCCACGCCGCACGGCCGCGCTCACGCCGGGGACGGGGACAGCCGCGACAGGACCGGCGGCAGGTCCCCGTCGTGGACCACGGTGAGGCGGCGGGTGGCGCGCGTCAGCGCGACGTACAGGTCGCGGCCGCCGGCGGGCGACTCGGCCAGGATCCCGGCCGGGTCGGCGACGATCACCGCGTCGAACTCCAGGCCCTTGGCGGCGGTGGCCGTCAGCAGGACGACCGGGTCGTCGAGCCCGGCGGCCGCGGCCCGGGGCAGCGCCCGGCACGCGGCGGGCAGCCACGCGCGGCTGGCGATCACCGCCAGCCGGCCCGCGCCGACGGCGTGCAGCTCCCGGTCCACCAGGCAGGGCAGCCCGTCCGGGCCCATCCGGGCCGCGCGGGGCCGGTGGCCGCCGTGCCGTACCGACTCCGGCGGCTCCTGGCCGGGCGCGACGGCGCGCAGGACGTCGGCGGCCGGCTCCATGATCTCGGCCGGGGTGCGGTAGTTGACGGTCAGCCGCTCCTCGCGCCAGCGGTCCCCGACGTACGGCCCGAGCGCCTCGGCCCAGGAGCCGACGCCGGCGGGGGAGCCGGTCTGGGCCAGGTCGCCGACGACGGTCATCGAGCGGGTGGGCACGCGGCGCATGATCATCCGCCAGGCCATCGCCGACAGCTCCTGCGCCTCGTCCACGATCACGTGCCCGTAGGCCCACTCCCGGTCGGCGGCGGCCCGCTCGGCGGTCGTCCGGTGCGGGCCCGGGTCCCGATGGCGCTCGGCCAGCCCGGCCACGTCCACCGTCTCCTCCTCCCACTGCCCGGTGACCATCAGCACCCCGGCGGCGTACGCCTCCCGCGCGCGCCGGTCCCGCTCGGCCCGCTCCTCGGCCGCGCGCAGCGGGGCCGGGTCCACGCCCAGCAGCTCGGCGGCCTCGTCCAGCAGCGGCACGTCCCCCACCGTCCACGGCGCGCCCGCGGGCCGCAGCAGCGCCTCCCCCGTGGCCGGCACGGGCAGGCCGGCCGCGGCGGCGGCGCGATCGAGCGCGGCGGGGTCGGCGAACAGCTCGCGCAGCAGCCGCCGCGGCGTCAGCTCCGGCCACAGCGCGTCCAGCGCCGCGCGCACCGCCGGGTCGGCCCACAGCGCCTTGCGGGCGTACCTGCGGTCCTCGGCGTCCATCGGCCGGTCCAGCAGCGCCGCCTCCGCCTCGGCCAGCGCGGTCAGCATCAGGTTCAGGTACGGCGTGCGCGCGGCGTTGTGGGGGACGCCCAGCGCCCGGGCCCGGTCGCGCGCCTCCCGGCACACCGCGTGCGGCACCCGCAGCGGCAGCTCGTCGGCCACCACCTCCAGGTCCCCGTCCGGGACCCGCTGCCGGTCGGCGACCGCCGCGCGCAGCAGGCCGCACGCGCTCAGGCCGCCCTTGACCACGGCCGCCTCCGGGGTGTCCCCGGCGGTGGCGCGCACCCCGGGGAACAGCTCGCCCGGGGTCGCCAGCACCACGTCCGTCTCGCCGAGGGAGGGGAGCACGTGCGCGATGTACCGCAGGAAGGTCGCGTTCGGGCCCACCACCAGGACGCCGCGCCGGGCCAGCGTGTCGCGGTGGGTGTAGAGCAGGTAGGCCGCGCGGTGCAGCGCCGCCACCGTCTTGCCGGTGCCCGGGCCGCCCTGCACGACCAGCACGCCCTGCAGCCGGGAGCGGATCACCCGGTCCTGCTCGGCCTGGATCGTGGCCACGATGTCGCCCATCCGGCCGGTCCGCGCCCGCCGCAGCGCCGCCAGCAGGGCCGCCTCCCCGACCAGGGTGGCGTGCGCCCGCTCCGGCAGGCCGTCCAGGTCGAACACCTCGTCCTCGACCCCGACCACCCGCCGCGCCCGCAGGTGCAGGTGCCGCCGCCGCGCCAGCCCGTCCGGGTCGCCGGGCGTGGCCCGGTAGAACGGCCGGGCGGCCGGGGCCCGCCAGTCGATCAGCAGCGGCTCGTGGGCGGCGTCGCGCAGCCCCACCCGCCCGATGTACAGGGTCTGCCCGTCCACGCGGTCCACGCGCCCGAAGCACAGCCCGTCCTCCACCGCGTCGAGCCGGGCCATCGCCCGGGCGTGCTCGTCGGCGGCGGCCTCCCGTTCGACCAGGGCCTGCGGGGTGCGCCCGCCGTCGCGGCCGAGCGCGTCGCGCAGCGCCTGGGCCGTGCGCGCCCGCACCTCGTCCAGCCGGGAGTACAGGCGGCTGACGTAGGGCTGTTCCTCGGCGATGGCGTCCCGCCGGGGGTCCGCGGATTGACGTCTGCTCATCCCTTTGCTATACTCCTTACAGTCGGAGGTAGTGGTTTCTAGATTTGATGGCAATCAATCAGCCTACCACCGCTCCTCGCCGCGCGCCCGGCTCCGCCCGTACGGCGGCGCGGCCTCCCGGTCCTTCGCCGTCCTTCGCGCCCCGGTCCGCGTCTCGCGCCGGGGGCGCTTGACGCGGAAGGCCCCCTTCAGAGACAGGCGACCGGGTTGCCGCGCAGGCCGCCGTCGGCGCAGGGCCACGGGCCGGTGTCCAGCGGGCCCAGCCCCGTGCCGGGGAAGATGAGCAGCTCGCCGCCGAGTGCGAGCGCGACCCGCCCCTCGGCGAGCAGCAGGATCCGGCGCGCCACGGCCTCCTCCTCTCCGGCCCCCGCGTGGAGCTCGCGCGCCTCCAGCTCGGCGGAGACGGCCAGCAGCCGCCCCGCCCGCCACAGCACCGCCGTCCCGTCCCGGTCCAGCGCCGGATCGGCCGTGCCGTGACCCGCGAGCGCCGGGCCCCGCCGTACGGCGCCGCCGGGCTCCAGCACGGCGAACCGGGCCCCCTGCCCGTCCTCGGACTCCGGGCCGCGGATCCCGCCGTCGCGGCCCACCAGCGGCATGACGTGCGACGGCCACGCCCGCACCGGCACCCCCGACCCGTCGTGCAGCGCCGTGGAGAACGCCCCGTACCCCTGCGAGCCGACGAGGAAGCGGCCCGGACCGGCGACCGCGTTCAGCCCGGCCGGGGCCGGCTCGGTCGCGCCCGTCGGCCGCCCCGTCGCCGCGTCGAGGAAGAACGTCACCCCGATCCCGCTCCCGGCGTCCCACAGCGCCGCCGCGACCCGGTCCCCCGACACCAGGAGCGGCGCGGCCAGACCCACCTCGACCGCGGCGGCCTCCCAGGGCGGGGCCGGCCGCCTCCGCCAGCCGCTTTCCCGGCTCGTCTCCCCGACGCCCGGGTACGACAGCGGGCCGGGCACGAGCGGGGCCGACCACCGCGCCGCGCCGTCCGCGCCGTGCCGGGCCACCCGCGCCGCCCGGGCCGCGGGCCCGCGCGGCAGCCAGATCGCGCAGAACCCGTCCGGCATGACCACGAACGCGGCCAGCCGCTCCCCGGTCTCGTGCTCGGGCCGGACCCGGGCGGCGGCCCCGCCCGCCGGATCCAGCCCGCGCAGCTCCGGGCCCCGCCGGCCACGGCGGTGGACCCACACCGTGCCCTCCCGGTCCACCCGGGGCGGCCGGGGACCGCCCGGCAACTCCCGCCGCCACCGGACCCGCCCCGACAGGTCCACCGCCGCGACGGCCGACCGCTCCCGGTCGCGGCCGTCGCGGCCGGTCACCAGGATCGGCCCGTCCGGGCCGGGCGCGGCCAGCCCGTCGATCCACCTCAGCGGCCTGACGCGCAGGGGCTCGATCATGACGCTCCGATCGGGTCGGCGGCGGGGTCACAGGCAGGCGTACAGGGCCTCGACCAGGGCGCGGTTGCGCGGGTTCTGCCAGCGCGGGCCGAGCTGGTTCGTGACGTAGCCGAAGGCCACGCCCGCGGCCGGGTCGCAGAACCCGAGCGAGCCGCCCGCGCCGTAGTGGCCGAAGGCGCCCAGGTTGGGGCCGAGGGGCCGCTCGGGCTGGGTGAGCTGGAAGCCGGAGCCGAACCGCGACGGCCGGCGCAGGACCCGGTCCCGGCCCGCGGACCGCTCGGCGGTGGCCTCGGCCAGGGCCCGCGCGCCGACCACCCGCACGCCGTCCAGGCCGCCGCCGGCCGCCAGCGCCGCGTAGACGCGGGCCACGCCGCGCGCGCTGGCGTGCGCGTTGGTCGAGGGCAGCTCCGCCGTACGCCAGGACGCGGAGTTGATCACCCCGGCGCCGGACAGGCCGCCCGGGTTGAAGTAGGCGTTGTACTCCATCAGCCGGTCCCCGTCCAGGCCGGCGGGGTCGTCCTCGGGCGGGGGCGGGCCGGGCCAGGCGAAGTCGGCCACCCGGCCGTGCTCGGCGGCCGGCAGCCCGATGAAGGCGTCGGCCCCCAGCGGCCCGCAGACCTCCTCGCGCAGCAGCGTCCCGACGGTACGGCCGGTCGCCCGCCGGATGACCTCCCCGACCAGGAAGCCGAAGGTGTTGACGTGGTAACCGTGCGCCGTGCCCGGCTCCCACCACGGCTCCTGCCCGGCCAGCGCCGAGGTCATCGCGCTCCAGTCCAGCATCGCCCCCGGCGGCAGGCGGCGCCGTACGGCGGGCAGCCCGGCGCGGTGGGACAGCAGGTGCCGCACGGTCACCGCCTCCTTGCCCGCCGCGCCGAACTCCGGCCAGTACCGCGTCACGGGCGCGTCCGGGTCGAGCCGGCCGTCCCCGGCCAGCCGCGCCGCCACCAGCGCCGTCAGCCCCTTGCCCACCGAGAACACGTTGACCAGCGTGTCCGGCCCCCACGGCAGCCCGGGCCGCGCGGCGCCGCCCCACAGGTCGGCGACCACGCGCCCGCCGACGAAGGCGCACACGGCGGCCCCCGTCTCCCCGCGCCCGGCGAAGTTCTCCGCGAAGGCCGCCCGCACCGCCTCGAAGCGGGCGTCGGCCCGACCGTCGATCATGGCCCCATTCTGCGCCCGGACCGCCGCCCGGGGGCAGCCCGCGCCGCCGGCCGATTCACGCCCGGAGGGCGTGCCGCCCGGCGCGGGTCACCGCAGGCGCTCGTCGCGGCGGGCGGTCCACACGGCGGCACCGGCGAGCAGGACGAGGACGCCCGCCAGCCACAGGACGCCCCGGAGCGGCAGGGCGTCGACGATCGTGCCGCCGGCCAGCGCGCCGAGCCCGATCGCGAGGTTGAACACCGCCACCCACAGGGCGGAGGCCTCCTCGACCGCGTCCGGCGCGGACCTGATCATCCAGGTCTGCAGGCTCGTGGAGACGCCTCCGTACACCAGGCCCCACACCAGCAGCAGCGCGACCCCGCCCGCGACGGTCACCCCCGAAAGGGGGAAGAGCAGCACGGTCGCGCCGAGGGCCGCCGCGATGGCCAGGACCGTCCGGTGGAGCCGCCGGGCCACCGCGGCGCCGGCGATGAAGTTGCCCGCGACCGCCGCGGCGCCGAACCCGAACAGCAGCGGCCCGACGAGCCGGGCGTCGACGCCGGACAGGTCCCGCAGCACCGGGCCGATGAAGGTGTAGGCCGCGAAGTGACCGGTCACGATCAGGAAGGTCGCCACGATCCCCGCCCGGACCCCCGGGTTCCGGAACTGCCCGGCCAGCCGGCGCAGGCCCACGGGCCGGGCGGCGGTCAGCGGCGGCAGTACGGCCAGCAGGGCGATCAGCACGCCCAGCGCCAGGACGCTCAGCGCGCCGAACGCGACCCGCCAGTCCGCCAGCCCGCCGATCAGCGAGCCGAGGGGCACGCCGAAGACGTTGGCGGCCCCGACGCCGCCGAAGATGATCGCGGTGGCCCGGGGCACGAGCGGGGCGGGGACGAGCCGGACCGCCAGCCCTCCGGCGATCGCCCAGAAGCCGCCGATCGCCACGCCGACCAGCACGCGGGCGGCGATCAGCAGCCCGTAGTCCGGGGCCAGGGCCGAGGCCAGGTTGGCGAGCGTCATGAGCGCCATCAGGGCGACCAGCAGGATCCGCCGGTCGAGCCGGCCGACCAGCAGGGGCACCACCGGCGCCGCGACGGCGGCCACGACGCTGGGGACGGTGACCATCAGCCCCGCCGCGCCCTCGGACACCGCCAGCGCCGCCCCGACAGGGGTGAGCAGCCCGATGGGCAGTTGCTCGGCGGTCACCAGGAGAAACGTGCCCAGGGCCACGGCCGACACCGCGAACCAGCGGCTCCTCGCGGGCACGTCCAGGCCGGCCGCGCCGGTGGAGGTCGTTGCCGTCATGTCTGTCTTCCTCACTGTGATCCCATCCCAATTTGGGAGCGATCGCTCCCGTATGACGGCACACCCTAATACGGGAGCGATCGCTCCACAATCTTGGTAGGATGACGGCCATGGCCAGGCCCAGGGAGTTCGACGAGCACGACGTGGTCGCCAAGGCGACCGACCTGTTCTGGTGCCGGGGCTACCACGCCACGTCCGTCCGCGACCTCGGCGCCGGGCTCGGGCTCCGGCAGAGCAGCCTCTACCGCACCTTCGGCGACAAGCGCGCCCTGTTCCTGCGCGCCCTCGACCACTACCGGGCGACCGAGTCCGCGCAGGCCGAAGAACTGCTGAACGCCCCCGGCCCGAGCCTTCGGGTCCTGCGGGAGTGGCTGCTGTGGATGGTCGGCCACGAGCCCGGCCGGGGCTGCCTCGTGGTCAACACCGCCACCGAGCTCGGCGCCGCCGACCCCGGGGTCCAGGAGCGGACCGAGGCCGCGTTCGAGGTCACCCGCCGGACCCTGGCCTCGCTGCTGCGCCGCGGCGTCGCCGACGGCGACCTGCCCGCCGCGCTCGACGTCGACGGCGCCGTGGAACTGCTCTTCACCGCCGTCCTCGGCCTGCGCGTGCGCGAACGCGCCGGTCACGACCCCCGCCGCCTCGCCGAGGCGATCGACTTCACCCTCAGGACGCTCGCCGCCTGACCGCCGCGCCGGGCCACGGTGCCCGGACTCCCTGCGGAGGCCCGCCGGGCGAAGGCCCGCCGTACGGGCTCAGCGCGGGCGCGCGGGCCTGGTCAGCTCCCCCAGGTAGGCGTCCAGCGGCTGGAGGGGGCCGGCCAGGGGCCGCTCGCCGTCCCACCAGCAGATCGCGCCGATCTCCTCGGTGGGCGTGAAGCCCCCGTGCGCCCGGGCGCGCCCGGTGTAGAGCGCGCCGTACTCCACGTGCCGCCGCGGGCCGAGGACGAACCGCGCGTGCCCGGCGAACACCAGGCCGGGGACATGCAGGCCGCTCTCCTCCCGCAGTTCCCTGACGGCCGCCTGGCGCGGCGTCTCGCCCGGGTCGATCTGACCGCCGGGCAGCTCCCAGCACCGCCGCCCCCGGTTGAAGACCAGCAGCAGCCGCTCCGCCTCGTCCCACACCGCCGCCAGCGCCAGCCGCAGGGCCCCGTCCCCGAAACGCGCCTCCTCCGCCCCGGTGTGGAACGCGGTCAGCAGGTTCCCCGCCCCGTCGGCGGCGAGCACATCGCCCATCTCACCCTCCGTCCGCTCAAGGACGAGTATCCCGGGAACAATCCCAGGCGCGACACGTTCGTATCATGTGAGACATCAATGTCGCAGATGATACGAGGATGTAGCGATGACATCGCGGGAGCAGATCGTCACGGCCGCGCTGCGCAGGCTGAACGAGGAGCCGAACGCCTCGATGGCCGCGCTGGCCGAGGCGGCGGGGGTGAGCCGGGCGACCCTGCACCGGCACTTCGCCGGGCGGCAGGAGCTGACGGTGGCGATCGGGCGCCTGGCGCAGGAGCGCTGGGAGCGCGCGCTCGACGAGGCCGGCGTCGACGAGGCCGCCGCCTCCGGCGACCCGGCGCGCATCGAGGCCACCCTGCGTGACCTGCTGGCGACCCTGGCCGACGTGGCGCACGAGTACGGCTACGCGCTGACCGAGCACGGGCTGGAGAGCGATCCGGAGCTGGTGGCGCGCTTCGAGCGGCTGGAGGCGCGGGAGCTGGCCCTGTACGGCGCGGCGCAGCGGGCCGGCGTGCTGCGCGACGACATGCCGGTGCGGTGGGTGTCCAACGCCGTGTACGGGCTGCTCATCGGGGTGCGCGACAGCCTGCGCTGGGGCGACGTGGCCCGGCGCGACGTCACCCGCCTGCTCGTCGAGACCTTCCTGACCGGGACGGGGGCGCGGGCATGACCCTCACCGAGAACCGCCCCGCGATCACGCCGCCGCACCCGCGCCGCTGGCTGGGGCTGGCCGTGCTGTCGGCGAGCCTGCTGCTCGTCGTCATGGACATCACCATCCTCAACGTGGCGCTGCCCGCGATCGCGGCCGAGCTGCGCCCGGACTCGGTCTCCCTGCTGTGGATGGTCGACGTGTACGCGCTGGTCGTGGCCGGCCTGCTCGTCACCGTGAGCGCCCTGGCCGACCGGTGGGGCCGCCGCCGCATGCTGCTCACCGGGTTCGCGGTCTTCGGGGCCGCCTCGGCCGCCGTCGTCTGGGCGGACTCCCCGGGCGAGGTGATCGCGCTGCGCGCCCTGCTCGGCGTCGGCGGCGCGATGATCATGCCGTCCACGCTGTCGCTGATCCGCACCCTGTTCCCCGACGGCCGCGAGCGCGCGACCGCGCTGGGCGTCTGGGCGGCCATGGCGGCCGTCGGCGGCGCGCTCGGCCCGATCCTGGGCGGGCTGCTGCTGGAACACTTCTCCTGGCACGCCGCGTTCCTGGTCAACGTGCCGGTCATGGCCGTGGCGATCGCCGCCGGGCTGGTCCTGCTGCCCGAGTCGCGCAACCCGCGCCCCGGCCGCCTGGACCTCCTGGCCGCGCTGCTGTCCATGGCGGGCATGACCGCCCTCATCTTCGCGATCAAGCAGGTCGGCAAGCACGGCGTCACCGACCCGGCCGCACTGGCCGCCCTCGCCGTGGCCGCGGCCGCGCTCGGCTGGTTCGCCGCGCGCTGCCTGCGGCGGCCGGAGCCGCTGCTGGAGCTGCGCCTGTTCCGCACGCCCTCCTTCACCGCCGGCGCGGTCACCGCGCTGATCACCGAGCTGGCCATGGCCGGGGTGATGCTGCTCATGGCGCAGTGGATGCAGCTCGTCAAGGGGTACGGCCCGCTGGAGACGGGCCTGCGCCTGCTCCCGCTGGCGCTGGCCGCCGTCGTCGCCTCCCCGCTCGCCCCGGCGCTGGCGGCCCGGATCGGCGCGCGCACCGTCCTGGCCGGCGGCCTGGCCGTGACCGCGGGCGGCTTCCTGGTCCTCGCCGCGGCGCCGCTGGAGTACCCGGTGGTCGTGGCCTCCCTGGCGCTGATCGGCCTTGGCATGGGCTCGCTGTCCATCGCCTCGGCCGCCATCATGGCCGGCGCCCCGCCGGAGAAGGCCGGCAGCGCCGCCGCCATCGAGGAGACCGGCTACGAACTGGGCGGCGCCCTGGGCGTGGCGATCCTGGGCAGCCTGGCCGCCGCCGTCTACCGGGCCGCCCTCCCGCTGGGGACCCTGGCCGCCCTGGGGGTCACCGGCGCCGCCGCCGGCTCGGCCCGCGAGTCCCTGGCCGGGGCGCTCGAACTGCCGGTGCCCGCCCTGGCCGCCCGCGCCCAGGCCGCCTTCACCGACTCCCTGGCGCTCACGGGCCTGGCGGGGGGCGCGCTCATGCTGGCGGCCGCCGCGGCCGTCTGGTTCCTCACCCCCCGCACGCTCGACCTGTCCGCCGCCTCCCACTGACCCGCCCGCCCTTTCCGGTACGGCCGCGCGCCCGCCCCGCCCCTCCCGGGAGAGGCGGGCGCGCCGCCGTACCGCGGCGGTCAGGGGGCCGGGTCCGGCAGGCGGGACAGGATGGGGTTCTGGACCTGCTGGAAGATCACCGAGGTGCGGAAGCCGGTGATCTCGCGGCGCTTGCTGAGCCGGTCCAGGAGGAAGGCGTGCAGGTGGTCCAGGTCCTGGACCGCCACGTGCAGGAGGAAGTCGTCGCCGCCGGCCAGGACGAACACGCTGACCACCTCGGGCAGCCGGCTCACCGAGTCCTGGAAGGTGTCGATCACCGTACGGCTGAGCGGCCGCACCTGGACCGAGACCATCGCCTGCACGCCCCGGTTGAGCGCGGCGGGGTCGATCGCCGCGTGATAGCCGCGGATGACGCCGCGCCGGGTCAGGGCGCGCACCCGCTCCAGGCAGGTGGAGGGGGCGACGCCGAGCTTGCGGGCGAGCTCGCGGTTGGACTGGCGCGCATCCGCCTGGAGAAGCCGGACAATCTCCGAATCTAGTTCGTCCATGACCGGCATTCTGGCACTGCTTCCGGCCGAACGTTCGGCCGGACATGTTTTCGGACGCTCGTCTGACTAGGTTCCTCCCTCTACCGGCAACCGTGTCGAAGGAGGACGAACGTGGACGACGGACATCGGCTGGGGCCCGCGCAGGGGACGGCGCTCCTGCTCGGGGCGGTCCTGGGGCCGGGGGTGCTCGTGCTGCCGCATCTGGCCGCGCTGGCGGCGGGCCCGGCGGCCGTGCTCGCCTGGGCCGGGCTCCTGGCGGCGGGTGCGCCCGTGGCGCTCACGTTCGCCGCGCTCGGCGCCCGGTACCCCGACGGCGGCGGTGTCGCCACGTTCGCCGCCCGCGCCTTCGGGCCCCGGGTCTCGGCGATCACCGGGTGGTGGTTCTACCTGGCCGTCCCGGCCGGCGTCCTGGGCGCCGCGATCGGCGGCGCCCGGTACGTCGCCGACGGGCTCGGGCTGCCCGCCGGGGCGGTCACGCCGGTGGCGGTGGCGCTGCTGGCGATCTCCTTCGGCCTCAACCACGCCGGGCTGCGGGTCTCGGGCCCGGCGCAACTGCTGCTCGCGGGCCTGCTGGCCGTCCTGCTCGTGGGCGCGGTCGCCGCCGCGCTGCCCGCCGTACGGGCCGGGTCCTTCGAGCCGTTCGCGCCGCACGGCTGGGCCGGGGTCGCCTCGGCCGTCGGCGTGCTGTTCTACGGATTCGCCGGGTGGGAGGCCGCCAGCCACCTGTCGGCCGACTTCGCCCGGCCCCGCCGCGACCTGCCGCGCGCCACGGTCCTGGCCGTGTCCGTCGTCGCCGTGCTCTACCTGGGGCTCTCCTTCGTCACCGCCGGGGCGCTGGGCGAGCGCGCCGCCGTCTCGCCGGTGCCGATGACCCTGCTGCTCGGGTACGCCCTGGGCCCGCTCGCCGGCCCGGTGACGGCCGTGGCCGCCGTCCTGCTCAGCGTGGGCGCGGTCAACGCCTACCTGGCCGGGGGCTCGCGCCTGGGCGCCGCCCTCGCCCGCGACGGGGCGTTCCCCGCGCCGCTGGCCCGCGGCGGCGGGCCCGGGCTGGTGCCGCACCGGAGCCTGGCCGTGCTGGCCGTGCTCATCGCCGCCCTGATCCCGCTCGGCCTGGACCTGGACACCCTGATGCGCGTCACCGCCGCCTGCCTGGCCGCCGTCACCACCGTGGGCGTCGCCGCGGCCGTCCGGCTCCTGCCCCCGGTCCGCGGCCGCCGTACGGCTGTCGCGGGGCTCGCGTTCGCGCTCGCCACCACCGCCGCCTGCGGCGCGTACCTGCTGGTCCCGGCCGTGATCGCCGCGGTCGCCGCGGTCCTGGCCCGGCCCCGCCGCGCCTCCGCCGCGCACGCCGTGCCGGTCCCGGGCGAGCGGGACGCCGGGGCGGCGGCGCGGTGAGCGCGGCCCGGGGCGGCGGGGGTCAGAGGGCGCGGAGGAAGTCGGCGAGGACGCGGTTGTAGGCGTCGGGGCGCTCCACGGTGGGGTGGTGGGCGGCGCCGTCGATGGTGACCGAGCGGCCGTCGCGGACCGTCGCCACCAGGCGCTCGGCCATCTCGATGTGGTCGGGGGAGTCGGCGGACCCGTGCACGGCCAGGACGGGCACCTCGATCCCGGCCGCCCGCTCCCAGGTGTCGCGGACCGGGACCAGGTGGTCGGGCTCGCCGGCGGCGTGCTTGGCCATCGTGCCCCGGGCCATGCGCCGCAGCCGGCTCGCCACGGCCGGGTCGAGGTCGTCCACCGCGCGGTACGGCCCCGCGGCGAAGGCCATGAACCCCTCCACCGACGCGTCCAGGTCGCCGGCGGCCATCGCCGCGTGCCAGCCGGCGAACGCCTTCAGCGTCCAGGGGTCGGTGAAGTACGGCTCGCTCGTCCCGGCGCCGCTCACCACCACGGCGCTCACCAGCTCGGGATGCTCCAGGGCGGTGTCCACCGCGACGGCCGCGCCCATCGAGACGCCGGCCAGCACGGCTGGGCCGGTGCCCAGGTGGCGCAGCAGCGCGGCGACGTCGTCGGCGGGCCGGAACGGGCCGGTGGCGTTGGGGGAGCGGCCGTGGCCGCGCGCGTCGGGGGCGATCACGCGGTACTCCCGCGAGAACACCGGGATCTGGTCGTCCCACATCCCATGGTCGAGGAAGCCGCCGTGCAACAGGACGAGGGGGCGCCCGGCGCCCTTGTCCACCCAGAACAGATCACTCATGACAACCAAGGTGTCATTCTCGCGGCGAAATGACAACCCAGGTGTCATAATCGAGGATGTGGCAGACAGCGGCGTGAGAGAGAACGGCGTGAGAGAGAACGGCGGGCGCCCCCCGGACCCGGACCTGGCCGACCGGCTCGCCGAGGTGTTCGACCTGGTGGGGCCGCTGTACCGGCGGGCGCACCGCAAGGTGGAGCAGGACGCCCCCGCCGAGGGGCTGTCGGTGGGGGTGCGCGCCGTGCTCACGATGCTCCGCGCGAACGGCCCCATGACCGTCCCCCAGATGGGCCGGTCCCAGGCCCTGAGCCGCCAGTTCGTGCAGCGCATGGTCAACGACGCCGCCGCCTCCGGCCTGGTCGAGGCCGTCCCCAACCCCGCCCACAAACGCTCGTCCCTGATCCGCCTCACCGATCGGGGCGACGCCGCCGTCACCGCCCTGGCCCGCAGGGAACGCGCCCTCCTGGCCCAGGCCGCCGGCGACCTCACCCCCGGCGACCTGGACGCCTGCGTCCGCGTCCTGTCCCGCCTCCTGCGCTTCCTCGACCACGTCGACGTGGACTGACCCCGCCCCGCGCGCCGGCGATGACCGGCGCGGACCGAGTGCCGTCCGGGCCGGGCCGGATGAGGCCGGATGAGGCCGGATCAGGCCGGGTCAGGCCGGGGGAGTGGTGTAGGCGGCGGTGACGCGGTCGCAGGCGGCCCGCGCCTCGGCCTCCGGCGTGCCGGCCGCCACGCTCGCGTCGCGCCAGCGTTCGCTGCTGAGCGTGGTGAAGCGCAGCCCCTCCTCCGACATCGCCCACTCGGCGGCGTCGGCCGGGACCAGGGCCGGGGCGCCGGACATGTGCTGGGCCAGGCCCAGGAACGCGCCGTCCCAGCCGATGCCGACCGCGCCGGGGCCGAACTCGGCCCACTGGTCGTCGTCCACGTGCGCGATGTGCTCCAGCTCGAAGCGGGTGCCGCCGCCGGGGGCGGGCGTGAGCCGTACCTCGATCCAGCTCATGGAGCCGCCGTACTCCCAGGTCGCGGCGAAGCTCCGCGGCGGGTCGCACTGCTCGATCTTGCCGCCGGCGTTGCCTTCGAGCTGGTAGTGCCCGCCCAGCCGCAGGTCGCCGGAGACGGGCAGGAACCAGCGCGGGATGCGCTCGGCGTTGGTGCAGGCGTCCCAGACGTCCTCCACCGGGGCGTCGTAGGTCTGGGACACGGTGATGACGCGCGCGGCGCCGGCGGGCAGCTCGCGCGTGCCCACCGCGCGGGTGACGGCGTTGATCTGGTGGGTGACGTCGATCATGACGGTTCGCCTCTCTCCTCGGATTCGCGCAGGCGGCGCTCCCGCCGCCCCCGGGCCAGCTCGGTGCCCAGCGCGTCCAGATGGGGCGTCCAGAAACGGCGGAACCGGTCCAGCCACGCGTCGATCTCACGCAGTGGATCCGCGCCTACCCGATACAGCCGGCGCGCACCCTCGGGCCGCACCGTCGCGAAGCCCGCCTCGCGCAGCACCTTCAGGTGCTGCGACACGGCCGGCTGCGAGATCCCGAACTCCTCCCGGATCACCGCGCACACCGCCCCGGAGGTCATCTCGCCCTCGGCGAGCAGCTCCAGGATCCGGCGGCGCACGGGGTCACCGAGCACATCGAACGCGTGCACGAGGACAAGCTATCACCTCACGCTTATATAAGGCCATGTTTATAGCTGGTCCCGGGGAGACGGCGGACCCGGGGGCGTACGGCGTGCCCCGCCCCCGGGTCCGCGCGGCCGGCGCCGCCACGCCCTCCGCGCGCCCCGGCCTCAGCGGTCGAGGCGGCGGTACCGCCGTACGGCCAGCGGCAGGAAGATCGCGGTGATCAGCAGCGGCCAGGCCAGCGCCAGCTCCAGGGCGTGCGCGGCCGGCCACGAGCCGCCGGGCGAGCCCGGGTTGCCGAACAGCTCCCGGCACGCGGTCACCGTCGCCGACAGCGGATTCCACTCCGCGATCACCCGCAGCGGCGCGGGCAGCTGGGCGGGCGAGACGAAGGTGCTGGCCAGCATCGTGAGCGGGAACATCGGCATCCACGCCGTCGTGGCCGCCTCCGGCGAGAGCCGCAGGCCCAGCCAGACGCCCACCCAGATCAGCGAGAACCGCAGGAGCAGCAGCAGGCCCGCCGCCGCCAGCGCGGGACCCGGCCCGTTGTGCACGCGCCAGCCGATCAGCAGCCCGCACGCCATCATGAGCGTCAGCTCGATCGCCGAGCTCACCATGTCGGCGCACGCCCGCCCCGCCACCGGCCCCAGGGCCGACATCGGCATCGAGCGGTACCGGTCGGTGAGCCCGCGTGTCGCGCTGATCGCCATCACCGACACGGTGGTGACCACGCCCATCGCCATCGTCTGCCCGAACATGCCGGGCATCAGGAACTCGCGGTAGTCGCCGCCGCCGGGCACGTTCATCGCGCTGCCGAAGACGAACCCGAACATCACCGCCATGATCAGCGGGAACGCGACGGCGCCGAGCACGGCCCCGGGGTTGCGCCGCCAGTGCAGCAGCTCCCACCCGGTCAGCACCCACGCGTCGGCGACCGCGTGCCGCAGCCGCCCGGCCCGGCCCGGCGAGGACTCCGGGGCCTTCGAGATCGTCGTCGCCGTCATGCCGCCGCCCCTCCGTCCGCGCTCGCCGTCACGTCCCGCCCGTCGTTCCCCGGCCGCCCGCTCCGCGCCCGCCCCGCCGTACCGGGCGGCGCGTCCGGCGCGTCCGGTGGCCCGTCGGGTGGCCCGTCCGGTACGGCGGGGCGCCCGGTCAGCGTCAGGAACACCTCGTCGAGCGTGGGGCGGCGCGCCGCCAGCTCCTCGGCGGCGACCCCGTGCTCGCGCAGCGCCCGCGCGGTCTCGGCGATCGCCTCGGCCGCGTCGCGCACCGGCGCGGTGATCCGGCGGGCGGCGGCGTCGGTCTCGGCGGGGCCGGAGGAGACGCGGGCGACCACGCTCCCGGCGGCCGCCAGGTCGGCGCCCTCGCTCAGGACGACCTCGATCCGGGCGCCGCCGAGCCGGGCCTTGAGCCGGTCGGGCGTGTCGTCGGCGATCACCCGGCCGTGGTCCAGCACCGCGATCTGATGGGCCAGGCGGTCGGCCTCCTCCAGGTACTGCGTGGTCAGCAGCACCGTCGTGCCGCCGGCCACCAGGTCGCGCACGGCCGACCACACCTCGGACCGGCTGCGCGGGTCCAGCCCGGTCGTGGGCTCGTCCAGGAACAGCACGCCCGGCGCGAGGATGAGGGCGGCGGCCAGGTCCAGGCGGCGGCGCATGCCTCCGGAGTAGTGCTTGGCCCGCTTTGCGGCGGCCTCCACCAGCCCGAACCGCTCCAGCAGCTCGTCGGCCCTGCGGCGGGCATCGCGCGGGCCCAGCCGGTAGAGCCGCGCCCACCGCACCAGGTTCTCCCGCCCGGTGAGTACGTCGTCCACCGTGGGGTGCTGCCCGGCCAGCCCGATCCGCCGGCGGACCGAGGCGGCCTCGCGCGCCACGTCGAACCCGGCCACGCGGGCCAGGCCGCCGTCGGCGCGCAGCAGCGTGGTCAGGACGCGCACCGCCGTGGTCTTGCCCGCGCCGTTCGGCCCGAGCAGCCCGCACACCGTGCCCTCCCGCACCGCCAGGTCGAACCCGGCCAGCGCGTGCGTGTCGCCGTACCTCTTGCGCAAGCCCTCGGCCTCGATCGCGAACGATCTCACGCTCCGCTCCTTCGTGTGGGGGTTGAAGGACTCCAAGCTATCAAAATGGGACATGGATGTGTCAAAAAAGGATTGGTAACTCTTACTCTGGGAGATGCCGATACACTTCTCGGACATGGGGACCAACGATTCGGGGGTGCGCGGGCGCACGCGGCGGGCGATCCTGGCCGCGGCCGCCTCCGTGCTCGCGCGCGACCGTTCCGCCACGCTCGCGCAGATCGCCGACGCCGCCGGGGTGGGCCGCAGCACGCTGCACCGGTACTTCCCGGACCGGGACGAGCTGGTGGCGGCGGTCATCGAGGACTCGCTGGCGGCGATCGAGCGCTCGGTCCAGGACGCGGCACTGGACCAGGGGCCCCCGCGGGAGGCGATGCGCCGGCTCGTCGCGGCGATGCTGGAGAACGGCGACCGGCTGATGTTCCTGTGGGGCGACCCGAACCTGCTGGCCGCGTACGAACCCGCGGTCTCCGACGACTGCCCGGAGCCGCCGCCGCAGGCCGGGCTGGAGCTGATCAGGCGCGGGCAGGCCGAGGGGGTGTTCGACCCCGGGCTGGACCCCGAGTGGATCCAGCAGATCGTCTGGGCGGTCGTCTACACCGGCGTCGAGCAGGTGGACCGGGGGCTGATCTCGCGGCACGGCGTCTACGCCGCCGTCGTGCGGACCCTGGAGAACGGCATCCGCCCGCCCGGGTCATAGCGGAGCGGAACGCTCCGGAGGCGTTACCATGACGCCATGACCCAACCCCGCAGGCGCGGCCCGCGCCACGCCGAGGCCGAACGCAACGACCAGGCCCTCCTGCGCGCCGCGCGCGAGGTGCTCGCCGCCGACGGCGCCCACGCCTCGGTCGCCGCGATCGCCGCCCGCGCCGGGGTCGGCATCGGCAGCCTCTACCGCCGGTACCGCACCAAGGAGGAGCTGTTCCAGCGGCTGTCGGCGCTGTCGATGGAACGCTGGAACCAGGCCGCCGAGCGGGGCCTGGCCGACCCCGACCCGTGGTCGGGGCTGGCGGGGTTCATCGCCGACTGCGTGGAGTTCGGCCAGGGCACGCTGGCCCCGATCGCCGGGACCATCGAGGTCACCGAGGAGATGCGCGCCGCCGCGGCCCGCGGCGACGGCCTGCTGGACGCCCTGGTGGCCCGCGCCCGCGACGCCGGAGTCCTGCGCCCCGACGTCACGGCCGTCGACATCTCCCTGCTGATCGAGCAGTACGGCGCCTCGCCTCTGGTCGACCAGGTCCGCGCCCAGGGCCGCGACGACCTCGCCGAGGCCGCCTCCGCCGCCCGCGCCCGGCTGCTGGCCATCGCCCTCGACGGCCTCCGGCCCGGTCCCGCCCGGCCCCTGCCCGGCGACCCCCCGAGCCCGCGCCTGTTCACCGAGCGCTGGGCCCCGCGCCCGGCCTCCTGACCCCGCCTCCGCACGCCACTCGGGCGCTCGCGGCGGCTCCCACTCCCCTGAGCGGAGGCGCGGCAGGTGAGGGCCCCGCGCCGCCGGGCCGCTCCGCGCCCGGTACGGCCTGCCGCCGCGCCGAGCCGGGGGCCGGGCGGTGGCGCGGCGTTCCCCGGGAGGCCCCGTCGGCCCGGAGGAGATGTGCCCTCGGTGACGCCGCCGCGCCTGGGGCGGCCCGGCCAGGTGGTCGTCCGGACCTAGGCGGTGGCGGTCCCCTCCGGGGAGCCGGGGACGGTCCCGGGCGGGGACTGCGCGGCGGCGGCGACGATGCGCTCCAGCGCGGCGGCGTGGCGGCGGAACGCGCGGCGGCCGTCGGGCGTGAGCCGTACGAAGGTGCGGCGGGCCCGCCTGTCCTGGTCCTTGCGGACCTCGGTGTATCCGGCCCCGCAGAGCGCGGTGACCTGCTTGGACAGGGCGGAGTCGCTGGTGCCGATCGTGTCGCGCAGGAAGCCGAACTCCACCCAGTCGGCCGGGGCCAGCAGCGCCACGACCGACAGGCGCGCCGGCACGTGCAGGAACTCGTCGAACAGCGCGTCCATCAGGCCGCTTCGCCCTGCCGCCGCATGATCGCCCGGGCGCCCCGCCGGATCAGCGGCGTCGCCGCGGCGTAGGCCAGGGCGGCGCCGGCCGCGGCGACCACGCCCTGCGAGAGCGCGCCCTCGTCGGGCAGGCCGAACACCACCCAGGCGGCGACGCGGAGGACGCCGAACAGCACCACGGCCGCCAGGACGGTCCCGGTATGGAAGAGGAACTCCGCGGTGGTCAGGCGGCGGCGGACGGAGGCGCGGCGCTCGTTCATCGTCGCCAGGGCCACGCTCAGCGCCAGCCCGGCCCCGGGCAGGAGGGTGCTCCACGGGCGGCCGAGGTCGGTGGACCCCAGGGCCAGGAACAGCGCCAGCGGGACCGCCAGGAGGTACGGCCAGCGGAAGCCGTGGCGCAGGTGCTCCTCGCGGGTGCGCTCCTGCAATCGGCGGATGTCGTCGAGGGATGACTGCGCGTCGAGGTGGTTCATGGGCCGTCCCTGGTCGTCAGAGTACTTTCCTGTGAGGAAAGTAGCATGGACTTTCCTCACAGGAAAGTCGTGGCGGCCCCGTCAGCGGCCGGCGAAGCCGTCCAGCGCGGCCAGCACCTCCCGGCGCATCGTGGCGCTCCCGGTGTGCCCCGCGTCCTCCACCACGACCAGGCGCGCGTCCGGCCAGGCACGGGACAGGTGCCAGGCCGTGTCGAGCGGGCTGCTCAGGTCCAGCCGCCCGTGGAGCAGCACCCCCGGGATCCCGGCGAGCCTGCCCGCCTCGCGCAGCAGCGCCCCCTCCTCCAGCCAGGCCCCGTGGGCGAAGTAGTGCGCGCAGACGCGCACGAAGGCCAGCCGGTCCGGCTCCAACCGGTTCGTGTAGACGCCGGGGGCGCCGTTGGGCTCCGCCGAGACCACCGCGTCCTCCCAGGCCAGCCAGTCGGCCGCGGCCCTGTGCCGGACGGCGGCGTCGGGGTCCTCCATCAGGCGCGCGTACGCGGGCACCAGGTCGTCGCGCTCGCCCTCGGGCGCGCCCAGGCGGAACCGCTCCCACTGCTCGGGGAAGAACCGGCCGACCCCCCGGTAGAGCCAGTCGATCTCCGACCGCCGGGTCGTGGTCACGCTCGGGATCACGATCTCGGTGACGCGGCCGGGGTGCCGCTCGGCGTACGCCAGGATCAGCGTCGAGCCCCACGACCCGCCGTACAGCAGCCAGCGCTCGACGCCGAGGTGCTCGCGGAGCCGTTCCATGTCGGCCAGCAGGTGGCCGGTGGTGTTCACGCTCATGTCCGCGGCCGGGTCGCTCGCGTGCGGCCGGCTCCGGCCGCAGCCGCGCTGGTCGAACAGGATGACCCGGTAGCGCGCGGGGTCGAACCAGCGCCGCATGCCCGGGGTGCAGCCGCCGCCGGGCCCGCCGTGCACGACGAGCGCCGGTTTGCCGTCCGGGTTGCCGCAGACCTCCCAGTAGATGAGGTTTCCGTCCCCGACGTCGAGCATGCCGTGGTCGTACGGCTCGATCGGGGGATAGGGCTCGGACATGTCGGGATCCCTTCGTGAGGATACGGCGGAGATGCGTCGTGAAGACGCGGCGGAGATACGGCGGAGATACGGCGCGGCCGTGGCCGGGGCATGGACGGGCATGATCGTAACAGCGCTGTTGTATTAGCGCTGTTACATTAGCCCCGTGGACTTCATCGCACGCGGCCCCGGGCCGCTGGGCACCCGGCTGCGGCACCTGCTCGACCTCATGGAGGCCGACCTCGCGGCCGTGTACACCGACCTGGGCCTCGACGGCTTCCGCCTGCGGTACGTCCCGGTCGTGCTGCACCTGGCCGACGCCGGCCCCCGCGCCATCCGCGACCTGGCGGCCGCGATCGGGGTCACCCACTCGGCGGTCAGCCAGACGGTCGCCCAGATGGCCCGCGACGGCCTGGCCGTCCTCACCCCGGGCGAGGACGCCCGGCAGCGCATCGTCCGCCTCACCCCGGAGGCCGAGCGGGTCGTCCCCGTCCTGCGCGCCGAGTGGGAGGCCACCTCGCGCGCCGCCGCCGACCTGGACGCCGAGCTGCCCTACCCGCTGAGCCGCCTGGTGGACGAGGCCCTCGCCGCCCTGCGCGACCGCCCCCTGCGCGACCGCGTCGCCGACGCCGCCCCCGGCCTGATCCCTCCCGCCGGCGGCCGGCCCGCCCCGCCCGCCGTACGGCCGAGCGCGGCGCGAGCCGTACCGAACCCTCACCCGCGGGAGACATCTGAGTAGGGGCCTACTCATGCTTTTCGCGCCGCGAGCACGGATAGTGGCGGCATGAGAGGCGAACGCGAGCACAGCGCGGGCGGGCGGCCCCGGAACGGGGCACGCGCCGCCTCGGCCGTACTCCTCGCCTGCCTGGTCGCGGCCGCGTGCGGCGGCGGATCGGGCGGGGAGAGCGGCGGCGGGCCGGGCCCGGGGGCCGGGCGGCCCGGGGGCGACGTGCCAGGGGCGCCGCTCGAACCCGAGGCGGGGGAGCGGACCGGGGAGGACCCGGGGCCGCGAGTGCCCGGAGGCCCGATCAACCGGGGGCAGGCCAGGCAGGCCCCGGGGGCGCCGATCCGGATCTCCACCCAGCAGCTCTCCTCGGGGCGGCCGCTCGCCGACATGATCAGCGAGATCGGCGAGGACATCCGGGACCAGTGCGCCAAGGGGACCGGCAAGCGCACCCTCTGCGTCAAGATCGTCACTCGGGTCAACCCCCAGAGCTCCTACGACCGGTGCACCTTCGACGGCACCATCCCCGGCAAGGGCGGCACGGTGCGCCGCGGCGGGACCGTGGTCATCCTCACCGGCCCCGAGCCCTGCGAGCCGAAGGCCAGCCCCGACGAGAGCCCCGGCCCGCCCACGGGCCCGCCCGGGGAGAGCCCTCCCGGCGAGACGCCGCCGGGCGAAGGCGGCGGTGACGGATCGGGCGGCGGCTCGGGCGGCGGGGACTCCGGCTCAGGTGGCGGGGACTCCGGCTCAGGGGCCGGCGCCGAAGGGCCGGGTGGCGCGGGAACGTGACGGACATCCCCCCGGACACGCGGACCTCCCCCGGACCCGACGGCGAGCGGGAGACGCGCGCGCACCCTGAGGGCGCGGAGACCGGCGCGCCCGGGGACGGGCGCGCGGCCGGCGCGAGCGGGGAGAACGGCGCGGGCGGGGAGACCGCGAACGGCGGCTTCCTCACGGCGGGGCTGCCGCAGATCACCCGGGTCCTGGGCGCGATCGTGGCGCCGACGACCGTGCTCACCTCGATCCTGATCTACTTCGGGTACTCCCACGCGTTCTGGTTCTACGACTACTTCGGCGTGGAGTCCTCGCTGCTGGGCCTGTCCACCCAGGACTACCTGCTCAAGATCGTGGACGGGCTCTTCGTGCCGCTGCTGGTGGCCGCGTGCGCGGGCCTGCTGGTGCTGTGGGGCCGCTCCCTGCTGCCCCCGCGCGCCATGTCCGCGCGCGTCCGGCGGTACGCCGTGCCGGTCAGCGCGGCGCTCGGCGCGCTCCTGGCGCTCAACGGCCTGTCCCGCGTGCTCGTCACGAACGCGCTCAACGACGGCCTGGCCGTGGCCCCGCTGTGCCTGGCCGGCGGCGTGCTGCTCCTGGTCTACGCGGCCCACCTGTGGCGCGGCGCCCGGCGCGTGCCCGGCCACGCGCCGCCGCCGTGGCTGGCCGTGCTGGAGTGGGCGGTGGTCGTCCTGCTGGTCGGGCTCAGCCTCTTCTGGGCCGCCAACGACTACTCGGCCGCCGTGGGCGCCTCCCGCGCGCGCCAGTTCGTCGAGGAACTCCCCGAGTACCCCGACGCCGTCGTCTACACGGCGCGCGGCCTCAGCCTGAGCGGCCCCGGCGTGCGCGAGACCCGGTGCAAGGACCCCGAGGCCGCCTACCGCTACCGCTACGACGGCCTCAAGCTCATGTGGCGCACCGGCGACCAGTACCTCTTCCTGCCCAAGCACTGGACCCCGACCAGCGGCTCGGCCATCTTCCTGGCCAAGGGCGACGGCCTGCGCATGGAGTTCAACCCCGCCCCCCGGGCCGCCCCGCCCCCGGCCTGCTGACCGCCGCGCGCGGGACCCCTATGTCACCCCTCAGGTCACCCCCGTGTCACCTCCGGGCGGCCGTGCGCTGCCCGTGCCGCCGGGATCGGGGTGAGTCCGGGGACGGGAGGGGTGGGTGTGGCCTGGACCCGGGGGACACGGGGATGTTCAATGGCGATCGGGTCGCCGTGCGCGGAGGTGCTCATGGGGTCGGATCAGGACGGGACCGCTGTACGGACCGACGTCGACAAGGCGCTGCTGGGGCACGCGACGTACCGGAGCCTGGGCGAGCAGCGGCTCTCCCCGGCCGAGGAGCGCTTCGAGAGGGCGCGGCGGACGACCGGGCTGTGGCTCGCGCCGCTGGTGACCGTGGCGTTCCTGGTGGCCCCGGTGGACCTGCCCGCGCAGCAGCACACGCTGGCGGCGGTGCTGCTCGGGGTGATCGTGCTGTGGGTCACCGAGGCGGTGCCGATCCCGGTGGGCGGGCTGATCGGGGTCGTGGCGGTCGTGGTGCTCGGGGTGCGGCCCGCCGACGCCGCGCTGGCGCCGTTCGGATCCTCGACGATCTTCACGTTCATCGGGGCGTTCATCCTCGCGCAGGCCATGCTGCAGACGGGGCTGGCCCGGCGCTTCGCCTTCCGGATCCTGTCGCTGCCGGGGGTCGGCCGGTCCACCACGCGGATCATCGTCGCGTTCGGGGTGATCACCGCGGTGCTGTCGGCGTTCGTGTCCAACACGGCGACCGTGGCGATGCTGCTGCCCACGGCCCTGGGCCTGGTCGGGGTGATCGCCAAGCTGCTCCAGGACCGGGGGCTGGTCGCGCCCGACTTCGACCCGCTGCGGCTGCGCGTCGGCGCGGCGGTGGTGCTCATGCTGGCGTACGGCGCGAGCGTGGGCGGCCTGCTCACCCCGATCGGGACCCCGCCGAACCTGATCGGGCGCGGCCTGATCGAGACGGCGACCGGGCGGCGGATCTCTTTCGCCGAGTGGACGGCGATGGCGCTCCCCATCTGCCTGGTCATGTTCGTGCTGCTGGTGATCGTGCTGCTGCTGGTGAACCGGCCGGAGATCCGGCGCGTGGAGGGCGTGGAGGCGTACGTCCGCGAGCGGCGGGCCGAACTGGGCCGGCTGTCGCGGGCGGAGAAGAACGTCCTGGTCGCGTTCGGCGTCACCGTCGTGTTGTGGATCGTCCCGGGCGTGATCGCGCTGTTGGACGAGAACTCCTGGTTCTTCGATGAGCCCGCCGACCGCCTCGACGAGGGCGTCGTGGCCGTGCTGGGCGCGTCGCTGCTGTTCCTGCTGCCGGTGGACTGGCGGGCCCGGGAGTTCACGATGCGCTGGAGCGACGCGGCGCGCATCGACTGGGGCACGATCCTGCTGTTCGGCACCGGGATCATCTTCGGCTCCCTGCTCGACAAGACCGGCCTGGCCAAGACCATCGGCACCGCCGCCTCCGGCGCGCTCGGCCTGACCAGCCTGTTCGCCATCACCGCCTTCGCCGCCGTCCTCGCGATCGTCGTCTCGGAGACCACCAGCAACACCGCCTCCGCCGCCGTGGTCGTGCCCATCGTCATCCCCATCGCCGTGGCCGCCGGGGTGGACCCCTTCGTGCCCGGCCTCGCGGCGACCTTCGCGGCGTCCTTCGGCTTCATGCTCCCGGTCTCCACCCCGCAGAACGCCATCGCCTACGGCTCCGGCCTGGTCTCCATCACCCGCATGGTCCGCTCCGGATTCGCCTTCGACGTCCTCGGCGCGATCCTGATCATCCTCGCCCTCCCGCTCATGGTCACCCTCGTCGGCGGCCTGATCCGCTGACCGCCGGGCGGCCCGCCGTACCGGATCGGGCGGCGGCTCGGCCGGCTAGCGGACGGCGGGCGGCGACGCCGGGTGACGGGCGGCGGTGGTGATGTGGTGGGCGGCGTAGAGGGTCTCGCGGAGCGCGGGGGTGGCCTCGCGGTCGGGGCGCCAGATCAGGCGCAGGGACAGGGGCGGGACGTCGAGGGGGAGACGCGCCAGGGTCCCGGCCGCCAGCGGCGCGGCGACGGCGAACTCCGGGAGCAGGGCCACGCCCAGGCCGTTCTCGGCCCAGGCGCGCATCACGCTCACGCCGCCGGCGTCCACGCGCTCCACCAGCGGGCCGAGGAGGGCCTGGCCGACCAGCTTGAACGAGCAGGGGCCGGGGTTGACCAGGAGCCTCTCCCCGCGCAGGTCCTCCACGCCGATGCGGGCGCGCCCGGCCAGCCGGTGGCCGGGCGCGGCGACCAGGGCCAGCGGGATCGTCTCCAGGTCCAGGTGGTCCAGGGGCGCGGGCGGCAGCGGGAAGCCCAGGTCGCCGAGGGCGCCGCCGGTGTCCAGCAGGAGCGCGGCGTCCAGGTCGCCGGTGGCGACGCCGTGCAGGAGGTTGTCGCGGGAGACCTCGCTGCGGACCTCGGCGCGCAGGCCGGGGCGGCGCTCGGCGAGCCGGGCCAGGATCGCCGGCACGTGGGTGGCCGCCACCGTCTCCGGAGCGCCGAGCCGTACGGCGGGCGGGGCGGCGACGACCTCCCTGCGGGCCTGCTCGGCCTGGTCCAGGAGCCGCCGGGCCCAGGAGCGCAGGCGCTCGCCCGCCGGGGTCAGGCGCATCCCCCGGGGGTCGCGGTCGAACAGCGGCACGCCCAGCGACCTCTCCAGCGCCCGGATCTGCTCCGACACCGATGACGGGGCGAGACCGAGCGCGATCGCCGCCTCGGTCACGGTGCCGTGCCTGTCCACCGCCTCGAACGTGCGCAGGTGCCGCAGTTCCATGCCGTCTCCTCTCGCCGTCGGGTCAACCCGGAAGGGGCGTTCGGATATTCCGAACGCCGCGTGCGGCGGCGCCGGTGGAGCCCCCGGGGCCGCCCGGCGCACAGTGGACGCCTCGTCCGCGATCTCCGTCCGGGAGGGCTTCTTTGAGCACCCTCGTTTCACCCCTCGCGTCCGCCCCGCCGTCCCCGGCCGCGCGGACGCGGGCGCTGCTCGGCGTCTCGCTGGGCTACTTCATGGTCCTGCTGGACACCACCGTGCTGTCGGTGGCCGAACCCGACCTGGCCCGGTCGCTCGGCGGCTCGCTGGCCGGCCTGCAGTGGGCCATGACCGGCTACACCGTCGTCTTCGGCGCGCTCCTGCTGTCCGCCGGCGCGCTGGCCGACCGGTACGGCGCGCACCGCGTCCTGCGGGCGGGGGTGGCCGTCTTCGGGCTGGCCTCCCTGCTCTGCGTCTTCGCCCCCGGTCTGGGCGTGCTGGTCGCCCTGCGGGCGCTGCTGGGAGCGGCCGCCGCCGCGACCGTCCCCGCGAGCATGGTGATCATCGGCCGGCTGTACCCCGAGCCCGCCCGCCGCGCCCGCGCGGTCGCCACGTGGGCCGCGCTGAGCGGCACGGCCATGGCCGCCGGGCCGGTCGCCGGGGGGCTGCTGGTGGAGCTGGCGGGCTGGCGCGGCGTCTTCCTGATCAACGTGCCGCTCGCCGCCGTCACGCTCGCGCTGGTCGCCGGGCGCGCCGCGCACTGCCCGCCCGGCGAGCGGGCGATCGACTGGCCCGCCCAGCTCGCCGCGGGCGTCGCGCTCGCCCTGGGCACCGACGCGATCATCGCGCTCGGCTCCGGCGCCGCCGGCCACGCCGCCGGGTCCGCCGCGGCGGCGCTGGCGGCCGGGGCCGGGTTCGCGCTGCTGGAACGGCGGAGCGCCAGCCCCGTCCTGCCCTCGGCCGTGCTGCGGGCCCGGGGCATGCCCCCGGCGCTGCTGGCCGGGGCGGCGGTCAACTTCTCCCTCGCCGCGACGCTGTTCGTGCTCCCGCTGATCCTGGGCCGGGACCCGCTGGAGACCGGGCTGGCCTTCCTCCCGCTGACGCTCCCCATCGTCGTCAACCCGCTGCTCACCGGCCGCATCGTCGCCCGCGTCGGGCCGCGCGCGCCGGTCGCGGCCGGGCTGGCCCTGCTCGCCGCCGGGGTGGCGGTCCTCGGCGCGGCGGCCCTGGCCGGGTGGCCGTACGCGCTGTGGGTGCCGGGGCTGCTGGCCACCGGGTTCGGGGTCTCGTCCGCGCTGCCCGCCCTGGTCACGATGGTGGTCGCGCGGTCGCCCGAGGGCGGAGGGGGAGCGGCCGGCGGCCTGCTCAACGCCGTGCGGCAGGTCGGCGCCACCCTGGGCGTGGCGATCGTCGGCGCGTTCCCCGCCCACGGCCACGCCCTCCTCCTGGCCGCCGCCCTGTGCGCGGCCGCCGGCGCCGCCGTCCTGGCCCGGCGCTGACCGCGCCCGCCGTACGGCCGGGCGGCCGCTCCCGCCCACGGCGGCGCGGCCGCTCCGGGGTGCGGCGGGCGCGCGTCAGCGGATCGGGACGTTCCCGACCCGGCCCAGCTCGCCGCCGTCGAGCGTGAGGGCCGTGACGGCGTCGGGCGGGGCCGGGTAGTAGACGAAGATCCGGTTGGTCTTGCCCCGGGGCAGGAAGAGCAGCTCGCCCTCGACGTGCCGCTCCTTCCCGGTCCGGACGCTGTAGTAGCGGGACTTGGTGCGGGGATCGACCACGGTGAGGCGGCCGAAGGCCGCGCGGTCCGACCAGTGGTGGGCGATGTCGGCGAACGGCGTGTAGACCACGTTGTGGTCGCCGCCGCCGACGTTGACCACGTCGTACACCCCGACCAGGTAGGACCCGTCGCGGTAGAAGGGGCGCACGTCCAGGCGGAGCTCGGTGCAGCAGGTCTTGCGGCGCAGGCTGCCCACGACCTGCCCGTCGTCCCGGCGGAAGGCCGAGGCGCGCGCCGAGCCCTGGCCGGCGCCGGCGGAGGGGCCCGGGGAGACGGTGGCGCCGGGCTTGTGGTCCCTGATCCGGTAGGAGATCTCGACGCGGCGGTTGCGGGCGCGCCCCTCCGGGTTGTCCTTGCCCTCGACCGTGTTGGGCGCGATGGGCTCGGCCGCGCCCTTGCCCGCGGTCTTGTAGGTGTACTCCGAGCCGAGCCTCCGCTCCAGGTGGGCGCGGACGGCCTCGGCGCGGCGGACGGACAGGGGCAGGTTGTAGGAGTCGCCGCCCTTGCCGTCCGTGTGACCTTCGATGATCACCGGGGGCTTGGCGGGGTCGGCGCGCAGCCGGGTCTCGGCGGCGACCTCGTCCAGGACGGCCGCCGCCTTGGGCGACAGCTCCGCCTTGTCGAAGGCGAACAGCACGTCGGTGCGCAGCGCGACGGTCTCGGTGGAGCCCTCGTTCACCGTGGACTTCTGCGGGTGCTCCACCAGTTCGTGCAGGTCGGCGACCTGCGACCAGGGAGTGCCGGAGGGCGGGGTGACCGGCCACCGGACGACCGAGCCGGGAGGCGGCGCGTCCGACCCGCGCGTGCTCGTCGCCGTGGGGACCGGCCGGGGCGTCCCCTCGGTCACCGGGATGCCGGCGTACTCCCCGAGCGACCCGGGCGCGAGCACCGTGATCCGCCCGGTCCCCGCCGGCAGCGCGGGGAAGTACACCTGGACCTGGTAGCGCACCCCCGGATGGATCCAGTAGTCCCGCCGCGTCCCGTAGGCCGCGCCGCCCTCCTTCTCCAGCAGCGGGGAGTACGCCTTCTTGGCGACCGGGTCGAGCAGCGCGAACCTGGAGAAGTCCGTGCCGCTCAGCCCGTCGCCGAAGGCGGCCTGGCCGCTGGTGTTCTCCGTGAGCAGCAGCACGATCTCCATCGTGAGCAGTGTGTGGCCGCCCTGCCGCTCGACGGTCTGGACCTCGACCCGGTACGGCTCGGCGGGCAGGCCGGTCAGCCCCTCGCGGGCGTACCCCTTCCCGGCGGGCGGGGCGGGCGCCCCCGCGGGCGCTCCGGCGCGGGCCCCGGGATCGCCCTGGGCCTTCAGCCGGCCCTCGGTTGACGGGGCGGAGGCGCAGGCGGCGAGCGCGAGCGCGGCGGAGGAGATCGATAACGCCTTGCGGATCATCCAGCGCACTTTAGGTTCTTCGCCCCGGCAGCACCACTCTTGTGGCTATATGTCCAGGTCGGGCGGGCGCGGCGCGTTCCGGCCCTCATCCGGCCACGGTCAGGACGAGCTTGCCGGTGGTGCGGCCGGTCTCGCCGATCTCGTGCGCCTTGGCCGCCAGCTCCAGCGGCAGCACCGTGTCGACGTGCGGGCGCAGCCTCCCGGACTCGGCCAGCGCGGCCAGTTCCCGCAGCCCGCCGTGGTCCGGCTCCACGATCATGAACGCCGCCCGCAGCCCCAGCTCCCGCGCCGGGCCCTCCAGAGCCGCCTCCGCGGGGGAGGCCAGCGAGACCACGACGCCCCCGGGCCGCAGCGTCCGCAGCGAGCGCGGGCCGTACTCGCCGCCGATCGTGTCGATCACCACGTCCACGTCGCGCACCTCGTCGGCGAAGTCCACCGCCGTGTAGTCGATCACCTCGTCCGCGCCCAGTCCCCGCACGAAGTCGTGCTTGGCCGCCCGCGCGGTGCCGATGACGTGCGCCCCCAGGACCTTGGCGAGCTGCACCGCCAGGTGCCCGACCCCGCCCGCTGCCGCGTGGACCAGCACCCGCTGCCCCGGCCGGACCCGCGCGGTGTCCACCAGCGACTGCCAGGCGGTCAGCCCGGCCACCGGCAGCGCCGCCGCCTCCACGTGGGACAGCCCGGCGGGCTTGCGGGCCAGGTGACGCGCGGGCGAGGTCAGGTACTCGGCGTACGCCCCGGCGGGCAGGGGCAGCCGCGGCATGCCGTACACCTCGTCGCCCGGCCGGTACAGGGTCACCCCGGGCCCCACCGCCTCGACCACGCCGGACACGTCCCAGCCCAGCCGCACCGGGCCGCCCAGCAGGCCGCCCGTCGAGCGGTGCCACCAGTCCGTCGGGTTCACCCCGGCGGCGTGCACCCGCACCAGCACCTCGGCCGGGCCCGGCTCGGGCCGCTCGGCCTCGATCACCTTCAGCACCTCGGGGCCGCCCAGCTCGTCCTGCCCGATCGCGCGCATCTCCCGCACCTCCGCCTTTCTCCGGTCCCCACGAGCGCCGCCGTCCGGCGCACGCTCAACTCTGCTCGGGCGGGCAGATCGGGACGAGTGGCCGGATGGACAACAATCGATAGGATCTGGCCATGCATCGCGTCGTCGTTCTGGCCATGGACGGGGTCTATCCGTTCGAGCTGAGCATCCCCGCCCGCGTCTTCGGCACCGCCGAGGGGGAGGACGGCCGCCCCCTCTACGAGGTGGTCACCTGCGGCCTGACGGCCGGCCCGGTCCGCACCAGCGCCGACTTCACCATCCACGTGGAGCACGGGGCCGAGGCCGTCGAGACGGCCGACACGCTGGTCATCCCGCCGTTCGGCTGCGGCTACGAGAACGACCGGGAGTGGCTGCCGAAGGAGCTGGCGCGGGCGCTGGAGCGGCTGCGCCCCGGCGCCAGGATCGTGTCCATCTGCACCGCGTCGTACGCCCTGGCCGCCGCGGGCCTGCTCGACGGCCGCCGCGCCACCACCCACTGGCGCGAGGCCGAGGCCTTCCAGCGGGCGTTCCCGCGCGTCGAGGTGGACGCGGGCGTGCTGTTCGTGGACGACGGCGACGTGCTCACCGCCGCCGGGGTCGCCTCCGGGGTGGACCTGTGCCTGCACCTGGTGCGGCGCGACCACGGCAGCGACGCCGCCAACTTCGTCGCCCGCCGCTGCGTGGTCCCGCCGTGGCGCGAGGGCGGGCAGGCCCAGTTCATCGAACGGCCGGTGCCCGAGACCTCGGCGGCCACCACCTCCGGCACCCGCGCCTGGGCGCTGGAACGGCTGGAGCGCCCCCTGTCGCTGGCCGAACTGGCCGCGCATGCCGGGATGAGCGTGCGCACGTTCACCCGGCGCTTCCGCGAGGAGGTGGGCATGACGCCGGGCCAGTGGCTCACCCGGCAGCGCGTGGAGCACGCCCGCCGCCTCCTGGAGACCACCGACCTGCCGGTGGACCGGGTCGCCGAACGCGCCGGCTTCGGCACGGCCGTCTCCCTGCGCCAGCACATGACCGCCGCCATCGGCGTCCCGCCCACCACCTACCGCCACACCTTCCGCGCCGCAGGCCCCGCCCCGGCCGGCCGTACGGCGGGCGCCCGCCGCGCCCGGACCGCGGGCGGGGCCGGCTCCGCCGGGGAGCCCGGCCCGGCGGCGGGATCCGCGGGGGAGCCGGGCGGGGCCGCGGGACCCGCCGGGGAACCCGCCCGGCGGCTCAGGCGTGCGGGCCGACCGTGACCGGGCCGACGGTCAGCTCCGGCGTGCCCGCGAGCACCTCGCCGAGCCGCTCCACCTGGGCCTCCAGCTCCTTCAGGTGCGCCGGGGACAGCTCGTCCAGCGGCTCGGCCGTGACGTGGATCCGGCGGCCGGCGCGGCGCTGGTGCCACACCCCGGCCACCACGCCGTCCACGAGCAGCACCGGGTAGTTCCCGGCCTGCCCGCGCGCCAGCGCGCGCTCGGCGGCCCGCCCGGGGAACAACCGCTCGCGGGGCCGCGAGGCGATCGCGTACGCGTCGAAGTAGGGCAGCAGCCGCACCCCGCGCGGCGGCTCCGCCGGGAACTCCCGGTCGCCCGCGAGCACCCAGCCGGGCACGCCCTCGACCTCGACCCGCTCCAGCTCGCCGGCCAGCGCCTCGAACACCGAGTCCGCCCAGGCCCGCGGCACCCCCAGCCACCAGGCGAAGGTCGCGGGCATGGCCGGGCCGTACGCCCGCAGGAACATGCGCGCCAGCTCCTTCTCCCCGCCGGCCGCCGGGGCGAAGCCCGGGATCAGGCGCGCCGGGCTCGTGTAGGTCACCTTGCGGCCCCGGTTGCGGCCGAAGCACAGGATCCCGCGCGCCGCGGCCAGGTCCACGGCCTGCCGCCAGCGCGGCCACATCGTCTGGAACGCCGGCATCACCAGGTCGCCCGCCCACGGCCCGGCCCCGGCCACCACCGCCTCGCCCAGCTCGTCCACGGTCAGCTCCGCGTCCCGCAGGGCGTCCGCCATCGCGGCCAGCACCGCCTCGGCCCGCTCGGGCGTCAGCCGTACCTCCTCGGGGAAGGGGCTCCGCGCGGGGGGCACGGACGACAGCGCGCCGGTCCACACGGCCAGGTCCCGGGCGGGCAGCAGGTGCACCGTGCCGCGCGGCCCGAAGGTCTTGACCAGCTCCCCCCGCTCCCACAGCGCCTCCTGGACGGTGGCCCGGCTCGCGCCGGGCATCCGCAGCGCCACCGACGCCTCCCCGGCCGACATCACCTGCGCGTGCGCCCCGCACATCGCGGCCACCACGTCCGCCGGGCTCCCCGGGTGGGGGTCCAGCAGGCCCTGCCGCCCCATCCGGCGGGCGAACACCGCGGCCCAGGTCAAACGCTCCACGATCGGCTCCTCACGTCGGCACTGCGCCCACGCTAACCCCTGAGTAGGTCAGAGCCTGTCCTCGATGTGGGGCATGCTGGGGACGTGAACGACACCCCGGCGCGGCTGCTGACCCTGCTGTCCCTGCTCCAGACCCCGCGCGAGTGGCCGGGCGGCGAGCTGGCCGACCGGCTCGGCGTGAGCCCGCGCACCATCCGGCGCGACGTGGACCGGCTGCGCGCCCTGGGGTACCCGGTCGAGTCCACGATGGGCCCGGCGGGCGGATACCGGCTGGTCGCGGGCACGGCGATGCCGCCGCTGCTGCTCGACGACGAGGAGGCCGTGGCGATCGCCGTGGGCCTGCGCGGCACGGCGGGGAACCCGGTGGCCGGGATCGAGGAGGCGTCGGCGCGGGCGCTGGCCAAGCTGGAGCAGGTGCTGCCCTCCCGGCTGCGGCGCCGCGTCACCGGCCTGCACGCCGCGACCGTGCCCCTGGCGCCCCTGTCGGGCGGGAGCCCGGTGGACCCCGCCGTGCTGGCCGCGCTCGCCGCCGCCGTGGAGGGCCGGGAGCGGATCCGCTTCGCCTACCAGGCGCACGACGGGACCGCCACCCGCCGCCTGGCCGAGCCGCACCGCCTGGTCGCGACCGGGCGCCGGTGGTACCTGGTCGCCTACGACGCCGACCGCGGCGACTGGCGGGTGTTCCGCGCGGACCGGGTGAGCGAGGTGCACGCCACCGGGGTCCGCGTCGCCCCCCGGGAACCGCCCGCCGCCGACGCCGCCGAGTTCGTCCGGGCCCGGCTGTACGGCCTGGCCCCCGTCCACGAGGCCACCGTCACCGTCCGCCTGCCCGCCGACCTGGCCCGCCGCCACCTCGGCGGCCACGTCGAACCTCTCGGCGAGGACCGCTGCCGCGTCCGCATGGGCGCGGACACGATCGAGTACCTGGCCTTCCACCTCATCCAGCTCGGCTGCCCCTTCGAGGTCCACGACCCGCCGGAACTCCGCGCCCACCTGCGCGCCGTCGCCGCCCGCGCCCGCGACGCCGCCGGCCCCGCCTAGCCGTACGGCAGGCGGGGGCTCCCGTGCGGCAGGTCCTCAGATGTCCGGTTCAGGCGCCCGGCTCGGGGGCCGAGGCGCCCGGAACGGAGGCGCCCGGCGCCGCGGCCCGCCCCGGGGGGACGCCCGGGGCGGGGGCCCGGCGGGCGGGCCCGGGGAACAGGACGGCGCGGGCCACGACGATCAGGCAGAACGCGCCCAGGAGCAGCCCCCAGGTGACGTCCGTGATGAAGTGCATCCCCCGGTAGACCCGGGACACGGCCACCACCAGCGGCACGGCCGCCGCGACGACCCACACGAGGGCGGTCACGAGCGCGTGGCGGCGCGTGTGCAGGGTGATCACCAGGGCCAGCCCGCAGTAGAAGCACACGGCCGCGCTGACGTGGCCCGACGGCCAGCTCGACGTGGGCGGGGCCTCGTCCAGGCGGGGGACGGGCGGGCGGGTGCGGCCGACCAGGTTGGTCGTGGCCAGGAACACCAGCGACTGCGCCCACACGGCCAGGGCCAGGAACACCGGCTCCCGCCAGCGGCCGAGCACGAGCCGCAGCACCACCGCCGCGACCGCGGTGAGGGCGACGATGTACGGCGTGTCCGACAGGCTGCTCCCCAGGTCGGTCAGCTCGTTCAGGCGCGGCGTGCGCACCTGGGCGATGTCGCGCATGACCGCCGGCTCCCCGGCGGAGGAGGCCGCGACCAGCCTGCCCATCCCGAACGTCGCGCCGCCCATCGCGGCCAGCGCGAGGACGGGCGGGACCGCCCTCGCGGCGACGTCCCCCAGGACGCCGCGCGCGCTCCTTCCCGCGTTCCTTCCCGCGTTCCTCCCCGGGCTCCTCCCCGCGCTCCCCCCGGGGGGCCTCGCTCGCTCAGGACGCATCTGCCTCTCCTCCGGAAGGACGCCTCCCCGGCGACGCGGGCCGGGGGCCGCCCGGGTTCCTGCGTGGTCATGTCCGAACTTATCCACAGATCACGGATCGACACCGGCGCGGCGGGACGGGGGCACGCCGTCCCCCGGACGGGGGAGGCGGATCACCACGCGCGGGGAGGGCGGGGAGGACGGGCACGGCCAGGATCGGGGGCATGGCGAATATCGTGGCGGGCGAGCGCGCGGCGGGACCGGCGCGCGGCACGCGGCCCGCGGTGGCGGTGGGCGGGCTCGCGCTCGCCGCCGGATACGGCGCGGTCCGGGTGTACTGGGAACTCGGGGGGACGCCCGAGCGGTTGTCGCCGGTGGGGCGCGACCTGATGGTGTTCGACGGGTGGAGCGCCGTCGGCCTGCTCGGCGCCGCCGCGCTGCTGCAGGCGATCATGATCGGCGTACGGCCGCGCGGGGCCGCCCGCGTGGTCCTGCTGACCGCGGCGTACGGCGTGGCGGCGGCGCTGGCCGCCGCCGGGGCGATGCTGCTCCTCGACGTCGTCGGGGGCCTCCTGCCGGGGCTGGGCATCGTGTTCTTCCCCCTCGGGGCGCTGAGCCGGGCGGCCTGCGCGGGGTCCGGCCTGCTGCTGGCCCTGGCCGCGGGGGCCTGCCGGCGCGCCACGCGCGAGGGATGCGCGGCCTGCGGCCGTACCGCCGCCTCCCCGGCCCGGCCGGAGCGCACGCCGGGCTGGGCCTACGCGGCGGCGTACGGCGCGGCGGCGGCGTGCGCGGTGCGGATCGCGGCGCAGGCGGTCGTCGGCTTCGGCGAATCCCCCTTCGGCATGAGCGCCGCCGTGATCGTCTTCGAGGCCGGGTTCGTGCTCGCCGGGTTCCTGCTGCCGCTCGCCCTCGTCCACCGCTGGGGCCGCGTCTGGCCCGGCTGGGTGCCGCTCCTGGCGGGCCGCCGGGTGCCGCGCCCCCTGGTCCTGTGGCCGGGGGCCGCCGTCGCCGCGGGCCTGGACGTCTACTTCGGCCTGATGTTCGCCACGATGGTCTACGAGCGACTCAACGGCCGGAACCCCTTCCCTCCCGGAGGCGGCCTGGACCTGCCCGAGCCCTTCTTCTGGGTCTCCGTCCCGGCCTACCTGGCCTGGGGCGTCGGCCTCACCCTCGCCGCGGTCTCCTACGCCCGCCTCACCCGCAGGCCCTGCGCCGCCTGCGCGCGCTGACCGCCCCCGCCGTACGGCGAGGACCCGGGCCCAGGACCGGAGGACCCGGGTCCTCGCGGTCAGGGGCGGCGCGCCGGGACCCCGGCGGCGGACCACAGGCGGGAGGAGCCCCGGCCGGGCGACCAGCGCGTGGCCACGCCGGGGGAGTGGCGCAGGCGGTAGAGGCTCACCGACGCGCCGGTGGTCAGGGCCGGGACTCCCCGGCCCGCGGCCACGGCCGCCAGCACCTCGGCCGTGGTGAGCGGCCGCGGCGCCTGGGCCAGCGCGGCCAGGAGTTCGGCCTCGGTGATCGGGGCGGCGGCGCGGGCCCGGGGGTCGGCCGGGGGCTGCGGGGTCTCGCCCGCCTTCCACAGCAGACGATGCCGTTCGTCCCGCACCGCGACGATGCCGGTGCGGCCCTTCAGCCGGTAGAGGCCCTGGATGAAGGGGGGCGGCGGGTAGTGGCGGCGGCCCAGCCGGTCGCGGCGGCGGAGCACCGCGACGGCCAGTTCCTCGGTCGTGAGGGGGTCGCGGCTCGTGGTGAGGACGGCGAGGACCTCTTCGGCGGTCGGCGCGTCCGCCCGGACCGGCGAGGTCTTCGGCGCGCTCATGCCGCCTCGCGGGGGCCGCCGGGCGCGGCGCGTCCGCCGCCCTCGCAGCGGCGCGGATTCAGGTCACGAGCGATGCGGTCACGAGCGATGCGGTCACGAGCGGTGCGGGGGTCACGGGGGTGCGGCGGGCGGGCCGGGATCGTCATGGAACGGGTGACCTCGCTTTCAGGCCGGGCGAGCCGTCGCCACCGGGCCCGCCGTGCGTGAGCGTGTTGCGCGTGCAACACATTCCAGCATGGTCGAGTGATCCAACTACGACAAGAGACCCAGGAAAAAAGCGGCATACGCTTCTTCTGCCCCAAGGTTCACGTGTTGCACGTGCAACGGCTGCCGAATTGATCGCGAACCTGTCATCATGGATCGATGAGCGAGAACGGCGGCCCCGGTGCCGGGCGCGCCGTCGCCGGGGCGCTGCTCCGCCGCCTGCGCGAGGACGCCGGGCTCAGCCAGCAGGCGTCGGCGGACGCCATCTCCTGCGCCAAATCCAAGATCAGCCGCCTTGAGGCCGGTCTGCACACCGTCCGGCCCGCCGACATCGCCCGCCTGCTGACGCTGTACGGCGTGGCCGATCCGATCCAGCGCGATCACGTGCTGTCGCTGGCCGCCGGGCGGACCCCCGGCTGGTGGCACGAGCTGCCGCTGCCGCTGTGGTTCTGCGCCCACCTCGCGCTGGAGGACGACGCCCGGCAGATCCGGACGTACGAGACCACCGTGGTGCCTTCGCTCCTGCAGACCCCGGCCTACAGCCTGGCCGCCGCCCGGGTCACGTCGGTGACCGGCTCCACCGCCCCCGCCGACCAGGAGATCTGGCCCGAGGTGTGCCGCCGGCGCGCCGACCGGCTCCTGAACGGCGACCGCCAGGTGCGGCTGTGGGCGGTGATGGAGGAGTCCGCGCTCACGCTGCCCGTCGGCGACCCCCGGACCCGGCTGGAACAGCTCGACGCCCTGATCGCCGCCGCCAAGACCCCGAACGTCGTCCTGCAGATCAACCCCGCCGCCAGCACCTACCGCCCCCGCGGCGGCCCCTTCACCCTGCTCCGCCGTGCCGACGCCGACCCCGACACGGTGCTCCTGCATCAGCTCCACGCCGACCAGGCCCTGGTCCGCGAGGAGGAGGTCGCCGCCTACCGCCAGGCGCACACCCGCCTGTCCGTGGCCGCCCGCCCCCCGGACGACACCCCCCACCTGCTGACCCGCCTCCGCGCCGAGGTCGCCGCCCTCCTGTGAACGGCGCCCCGCCCGCACGCCGTACGCCGGGGAGCGTACGGGGACGAGCGGGGCGGCGGGTCAGGTGACCGCCAGGGTGACGGCCAGGACGGCCAGGAGCGACCCCATGGCGAGGCGCTGGGCGCGGAGCCAGGCGGGACGGGCGGACAGGAAGGCGGCCAGGCCGCCGGCCGCCAGCACGATCGCGAGGTTGACCAGGAGGGCGACGGCGATCTGGACGCCGCCGAGGGCGATCCCCTGGAGCAGGACGTCGCCCCGGTCCAGTTCGATGAACTGCGGGATGACCGAGACGTAGAGGATGGCGATCTTCGGGTTGAGCAGGTTGGTCAGCAGGCCCATCGTGAAGAGGCGGCGCGGGGACTCCGGCGGCACGTGCCCTGCCGTGAAGACGGAGGCGCCGCCCGGCCGGAGGGTCCGCCAGGCCAGCCACAGCAGATAGGCCGCCCCCGCGATTCGGATGGCGGTGAGCAGCCCGGGGGCGGCGGCGAACAGGACCGCGAGGCCCAGGTTCGCCGCCACGAGGTAGACGAGGAAACCCGCCGCGACGCCCGCCAGGGAGACGATCCCGGCGGACCTGCCCTGGCCGGCGCTCCTGGACACCAGGTACATCATGTTGGGCCCGGGGGACAGGACCATCCCGAGCGCCACGGACACCACGCCGAGCACCGCACTCTGTTCGATCACGCGATCGAAGCTATCCACGGTGCAATATCGGTTCAATATAGGAAATTGAACTCGGAGCAATGTTGTGCTTGGATCGCGGCGTGGAGGATTTCCGCAGGGTCGCCGACGCCATCGCCGCCGAGATCACGTCCGGGAGACTGCGCCCCGGCGATCGGCTGCCGCCGCAACGGGTCTTCGCCCGCCGTCACGGCATCGCGAGTTCCACCGCCGCCCGCGTCTACCAGGAGCTCACGCGGCGCGGCCTGACCGTCGGGGAGGTCGGGCGCGGGACCTTCGTGCGCGCCGCGGCGCCCCTGCCGGAGCCGGCCCTGGCCGAGCCCGCGACCGGCAGGATCGACCTCGAACTCAACTACCCCGTCGTGCCCGGGCAGGCGGAGCTGATCGCCGGCGGCATCGGCCCGCTGCTGCGGCCCGACGTGCTGGAGTCGGCCACGCGGCCGGTCGGCGCGGCGGGCACCCCGGCCGCGCGCACGGCCGCCGCCGGGCTGCTCGCCCGGGGCGAGTGGCGGCCCGATCCCGAGCGGCTGCTGTTCGCGGGCAACGGCCGCCAGGCGGTCGCCGCCGCCATCGCGGCCACCGTCCCGCCCGGCGGGCGGCTCGGCGTGGAGGAGTTCACCTATCCCGTGCTCAAGGGGATCGCGGCCCGTCTCGGGGTCACGCTCGTCCCGCTGCGGGTCGACGCGCACGGCCTGGACCCGGCCGCGATCGAGGCCGCGGACTCCCTCAGGGCGGTCTACCTGCAGCCGACGATGCACAACCCGCTGTCGCTCAGCATGCCCCCGGAGCGCCGGGCCGAGGTCGCCGCCCTCCTGGCGCGCCTGGACCTGCCCGCGATCGAGGACTCGGTCTGGTCCTTCCTGCGCGAGGACCTGCCGCCGCTGGCCGCCTTCGCGCCCGAGCGGACGATCCTCGTCGACAGCCTGTCCAAGCGGCTCGCGCCCGGTCTCTCGCTCGGCTTCGCGGTCATGCCGGCCCCCGCCGTCGCGGGCGTGGCCGCGGCGCTGCGCTCCGGCGGCTGGACCCCGATGCGGTTCGCGGTGGAGGCGGCCACCCGCTGGCTGACCGACGAGACCGCGCGGGCGATCGCCCAGGCCAAGCGGGACGACGCCGCGGCCCGCCAGGCCCTCGCCGCCCGCTGCCTCGCCGGGTTCGCGGTCCGGAGCGACCCCCGCTCCTACTACTGCTGGTGGGAGCTTCCATCCCCGTGGCGCGCCGACACCTTCGTGGCCGCCGCCGCCCGCCACGGCATCGCCGTCACCCCCGCCGCCGCCTTCGCCGCCGGGCGCGCCCCCGCGCCCAACGCCGTGCGCCTGGCCCTGGCCTCACCGCCCGCCCCCGTCCTCGCCCAGGCCCTCACCACCCTGGCCGGCCTCGCCCGCTCCACCCCGCACGACCAGCTCGCCGAGTGAGGACCGCCCGCCCGGTACGGCACGGCGGAGCGTCGAGTCGCGCGCCGGGCTGACCCCGGGCTCTTTCGTACGGCTCGCGCCGGCGCCCGGCCGTACGGGCCGCGGCGAGGGTCACGGCGGGCAGCGGCTCAGGCGGTACGGCACGCGCCGGTTCAGGGCGGCCGGGGCGGGCGCGGGCCGTACGGCGGGGCGGGTCAGCGGTAGGCGGCGATCAGCCGGGCGAGGTGGCGGCCGGCCAGCCGCAGCGGGGTCTCGCTCTGGCTCACCTGGGCGGACATCTCGGCGCCCTCCAGCGTGTTGATGATCGTGTGGGCGAGGTCCTCGGCCACGTCGTCGGCGAAGCCGGAGCGGCGGAGCTTGGCGCTGACGATGGCGCGCCAGTTCTCGAAGGCCTCGGCGGCGGCGCGCTGGACGTCGGGCACGCGGCCGGCGCTCTCCAGGGCGACCGTGCTCACCGGACATCCGTCCAGCCAGCCGGAGTCGCGCATGCCCGCCGCGAGCTCCTCCGTGCAGGCGAGCACGGCCTCGGCCGGGTCCTCGACGCGGTCCAGCACCTCGCGCAGGGTCTCGGCGAACTCCAGGTCGCCGTGCCGGACCGCCGCCACCGCGAGCTCCTGCTTCCCGCCCGGGAAGAAGTGGTAGACCGAGCCGAGGGTGGCCTCCGCCTCGCGGGAGATCTCCTTCAGGCCGGTGGCCTCGTATCCCTGGCGCTGCATGAGGCGCGAGGTGGCACGGACGATGCGCTCTCGGGTCCCGATCTCGTGCTTGGTCTTCATACGCCGATCCTACTAGTTAGAGCGTTCGTTCCAGTACTGTGCTAGGGTCCCGTTCCTGGATAGAGCGTTCGTTCTAATGAGAGGTAACCGTATGACCGGCAAGAACGTGACCGTGATCGGCCTCGGGCCGATGGGCCAGGCGATGGCGCGCGCGTACCTGAACGCGGGCTACGACGTGACCGTGTGGAACCGCACGGCGAGCCGCGCCGACGACCTGGTGGCGCTGGGCGCGAAGGCGGCCGACAACGTGGAGGCCGCGCTGACCGCGAACGAGCTGGTCGTGCTCAGCCTGACCGACTACGCGGCGATGTACTCGATCCTCACCCAGGCCCCGGCGAGCGCGCTGGCCGGCCGTACCATCGCCAACCTGACCTCCGAGACGCCCAAGAACGCGCGGGAGGCGGCGGCCTGGCTGGCGGACCGGGGCGCCACGCAGATCACCGGCGGGGTGCTGTCCCCGCCGCCGGGCATCGGCCGGCCTGGCATGTCCACCTACTACAGCGGGCCCCGGGACGCCTTCGAGGCGGCGCGGTCGGCGCTGGAGGTGCTCACGGGCACCGACTACCTGGGGGAGGACCCGGGGCTGGCGGCGTTGTACTACCAGATCGGGATCGGCATGTTCTGGACCGGCCTGGTGGGTTACGTCCACTCCATGGCGCTGGCCCAGGCGAACGGGATCTCGGCCACCCGGTTCCTGCCGAACGCGCTGAGCAACATGAGCTTCGGATACTTCCTGGAGTTCTACGCGCCGCGCATCGACGCCGGCGACCACCGCGGCGACGTGGAGCGCGTGTCCATGGCCGTGGCGAGCGTCGAGCACGTGCTGCGCACGGCCGAGGACTCGGGCGTGGACTCGCGGCTGCCCGCCGCCGTGCTGGACATCCTGCGGGGCGGCGTGCGGGACGGCCGCGCCGCGGACAGCCTGACCGCGCTGGTCGAGGTCTTCCGGAAGTCGTAGCGGATCCACCGATTCCTTTCGCCGGCCGCCGCCGTCATACGGGGTGAGAACGACGACGAGACGCGGCAAGGAAAACGGAAGGGATACCGACATGGGCGACATCCAGGCTTACGGCGGCGCGGGCGGGCCGGACGCGGCGGTCAAGGCGCTGGACCGGCTGGTCGGCACCTGGCGGGTGACCGGCGGCGCCGAGGGCACGGTCACCTACCGGTGGCTCGCGGGCGGCCACTTCCTGATCCAGGACGTGGACCTGGCGCAGGACGGCGTCCCGATCAGGGGCGTGGAGATGATCGGCCGTCTGCGCCCGTTCATGGCCGAGGAGCCCAGCGAGCACATCCACTCCCGCTACTACGCCGGAGGGGGCGAGACCCTCGACTACGTGTACGAGCTGGAGGGCGACACGCTCACCATCTGGGCCATGGAGAAGGACTCCCCGGCGTACTACCGGGGCACCTTCAGCCCGGACGGGAACACCGTGACCGGCGCCTGGCACTACCCGGGCGGCGGCGGTTACGACTCCACCATGACCCGGCTGCGGTAGGCGGCCACACGGGACGGCCCCCGGGCGCCACGCGCGCCCGGGGGCCGTCCCGTTCACCGTGCCCTCACGTACTCCGGGACCGGTTCACCGGAACCCGTTCACGTGCAGACCGGGGTGTCGCCGGAGCAGTGCCGCACCTCGGGGTACCGCGGCGACGGCCCGTCGAGCACCGGTCCCGGCCGGCCGCGCAGGTGCAGGTCGAGGAACGCGGCCAGGTGCGCCCGCGTGATCTCCATGACGCGGGCCCCGCGGATCTTCGCCCCGTAGTCCAGGCCGAGCTGGTCGGCCAGCGTGCCGAGGTCGGTGAACGACATGTGCACGGTCCCGTTCACCAGCAGCCACCGCTTCCACGCCGTCATCCGCTTCCAGGCGTCCTCCCAGGAGGCCGCCTCCTCGCGCCCGCTCCCCGGGGTGTAGCTGGACGGCTTGCCCAGGAAGAGGAACGGCCGGGCGAGCCCGCTCTCGGGGAGGGCCGAGTGGACGGTGCCGTCGATGTCGGCCCCGGCGCGGATCCGGGGGTCGGCGACCATGGACGCGAGGGTGCTCGCGCCGCCCACGGAGTGCCCGGCCATCGCGATCCTCGTCCGGTCGATCAGCTTGGCGTGCTTCCAGGCCGGGCGCTTGCCGGTGAGCCGGTCGATCACGAAGGAGACGTCCGCCGCGCGGCTCTTCTCCAGCTTCCCCCACCACGCCGGGTTCTTGTTCATCGGGCACGTCACGCAGGTGGTGAGCCTCCCGTCGGGGAAGGTCTGGGCCACGTTCTCGTACGTGTGGCCGATCGCGGCCACGACGTACCCCCGGCTCGCCAGGTCCTCGCCCAGCCCCGTCAGCTCCGAACGCGGCTTGCTGTGCCCGGGCGAGAGCACGACCAGGGGCAGCGACCCCTTGCGGCCCGCCGGGCCGGCGTCGGTGTGGGCGTTGGTCCGCGTCCTGCTCAGGATGTCGCCGGGAACCTCGGTGATCTCCCCGTCCGCGAGGAGCAGCTCCGACTCCTTCGGCGTCATGTACGGCGCCCGCTCCCGGCCCCCCGGCGCGGCCGGGTACCACAGGGTGACCATGAGCTCGCGGACCTTGGCCGAGGGCACCCACGGGTCGGGGCGGGAGGAGTCCTTCAGGTGGAGCGACGTGGTGCCCACGGAGTGCGGCCCGGTCGGCGCGGGCAGGGCGGGCGTGCCCCGGGGCGCGGCGGACAGGCCGCGCGCGTGCGGGCCGGTGCTCGCGCGGGCCGGGGTGGAGACCAGGGGCGCGGCGACCAGGGCCAGGGCCACCGCCACGGCGAGGACCGCGAGGCCCGCGCGCAGGCCGCGCTCGCTCAGGGTGCGGGTCCAGCGGAGGGAGAGCCAGGCCAGCAGCCCGGCCAGGGCGAGGAAGAGCCCCGTCTCGATCAGTTGCAGCGACCAGAACCGGTCCGCCGGCTGGTAGATGATCCGCTGCCGGTAGCCGAGCTGGGCGAGCTTGGCGAGGCACTCCCGGCCGGCCGCCTGGGCCGCCTGCCGTTCCTGCTGCGAGGTCGGGCCGGGCAGGCATCCCGCCACCCAGGGCGGCGCGGTCGCCGGCTTCCCGGCGGCGTCCACCGTCTCGTTGGAGAGGATCCACGCCCCGGGCGGCCCGGCGACCTCCAGCCGCTCCACCTGCCCGGTGGCGCTCACGCCGAACCGCGAGACGTTCTCCAGGGTGATCGTGACGTTCTCCTGCGCCGGCGGCATCACGTACGGGCGCACCGCCATCGGCACGGCGATCTGCACGGCGGCGAACACCACGAGGGTGAGCGCCATGGCGGGCACCGTGCGGCGCAGCGCGATCCCGGCGGTGACCCCGAGGGCGAAGGCGAAGGCGGCGTAGCCCATCGGGACGATGCCGCGCGCCCCGAACGGCAGCGGCGACACGCGGGCGTCCACGAACTCGACGCCGGGCGTGGTGGTGCCGATCATGAGCGTGTTCGGCCGGCTGGTGAGGTCGACGGGGACCGCCCACCAGGTGATCAGGAGGCTGAGCAGCCCGGCGGCCGCCACCGCCGCCAGCCCGGCGACCGCGAGCTTGACGATCAGCCAGCGGGGCCGGGTGACGCCCTGGTTCCAGACCAGGCGGTGGGTCCCGGCCTCCAGTTCCCGGCTGACGAGCGGCGCGCCCCAGAAGACGCCGATCACGGCGGGCAGGACGTACATCGCGGCGATTCCGGCGTAGTACAGAGTTTTGTCGGCTGCCTCGATGGCCGGCGCCCCGGCGCCGGCCGCGGGCCGCCCGACGGTCAGCAGGGCGGCGGCGAGCGCGATGAGCACGGCGTACACCACCGCGGCCTGGGCGCGGAACTGCCGCCAGGTGAGCCAGATCATCGAACGACCTCCAGTCCGGTACGGCGGGCGGCGCCGGTGGCCGCGCCGCCGGGCGAGCCGTCATCAGGGGAACTCATGTAGGCGAGGACGAGGTCCTCCAGCCCGAGCGCGCCGACGGACCAGGCCGGGTCGAGGACGGGCGACTCCGTGCGCACGATGAGGGTGCTCTGCCTGTCGGTGTGGGCGGCGGAGACGACGTGCTGGTCGCCGGGGAGCGTGCTCACGTCGCGGCGGGGCCCGGTCAGCCGGTGGTGCGTGGCGAGCAGGTCCTCGACGTCCCCGGCGATCCGGACCCGCGCGCCGACGAGCACGACGAGGTGGTCGCAGACGCGCTCCAGGTCGGCGACCAGGTGGGAGGAGAGGACGACGGTGAGCCCGTGCTCGGCGACCGTCTCCATCAGGTCCCGCATGAACTCGCGCCGCGCGAGCGGGTCGAGCGCGGCGACCGGCTCGTCGAGCAGCAGCAGCTCCGGGCGCTTGGCCAGGCCCAGGGTCAGCGCGAGCTGGGCCCGCTGGCCCCCGGACAGCCTCCCGGCGCGCTGGCGGGGGTCGAGGCCGAGCCGTTCGACCCGCCGGCGCGCGAGGTCGTCGTCCCAGGCGCGGTTGAGCCGGGCCCCGAGCCGCAGGTGGTCCTCGATGCTCAAACCCGCGTAGACCGGGGTGTCCTGCGCGACGAAGCCGACCTTGGCCAGTTGCTCCGGCCCGCTGCCCGGCACCCCGCCGCACACCTCGATCGTCCCCGAGGTCGGCTCCAGCATCCCGGCGGCCAGGTTCAGCAGCGTGCTCTTGCCCGCGCCGTTGGGGCCGACCAGGGCGCTGACGCTGCCACGCGGGATCTCCAGGGTGCAGTCCTCCAGCGCCGTGCGCCGCTTGTACGTCTTGCCCAGGCCCTGGGCGCGTAAGGCCGCGGTCACGCTATGTCCTCCTGTGCGGCGGTCCGAAAGGTGGTCATGAACAGCGCCTCGATGCTCTCGTCGTCCAGCCCGGCCTTGCGGGCCTTGGCCAGCCAGCGCCGCAGCTCGGTCCGGAGCGCGGCGTGCGCGGCGAACGAGGCGTCGGTCAGCGTCCGGGTGACGAACGTGCCGACCCCCGGCCGCGCCGCGATCAGCCCGTCGTGTTCGAGCTCCCGATACGCCTTGAGCACCGTGTTCGGGTTGATCGCCAACTGGGCCACCACCTCCTTGACCGTCGGCAGCCGATCCCCCTCGCGGAGCAACCCCAGCCGGAGCGCGTGCCGTACCTGCTGCACGAGCTGCAGGTACGGCGACACCCCCGACCTCGCGTCCAGATGGAACTCGATCACCATTCCTCCATTTATCTAGTGTCATAAGACTATAGAGGAGTAGTGATCTAGATCAAGACGGCGGGTACGGCGTGCCGCCGGCGCACGGCGTGCCAGAGGCGGACACGACGCCGGGACGGGCAGGAGAGGGCGGGAGAGGAGGGGGTGAGACGGGCGCGCCGGGCGCGCCGCGGATTTCCGGTGGCGCGGGGGTCTCAGGCCCGGCGCGCGGCGAGCACGGCGGCGGCCGGGGCCCGGATCGCGGCGGGCATCGCGGGGACCGGGAGCCGCGCCTGACCGGGCAGCGGGGCCACGGTCGCGGGCGGCATGCGGAAGCCGCCCCTCGCCGTCAGGGTGATCCCCCGGCGGCGGGCGCGGCCCAGGACGGCCCGCTCGTCGTGGTCGGCGGGCGGCCCGGCGATGGCGCCCGCCCCGGGGGCGGCGCCCCGGACGGCGGACCCGGGCGGACGACCTGGGCGGACGACCTGGGGCGGGGCACGCGCCGGCCCGCCGTACGGCCGCGCGGGCCGTGCGGCGGGGTCAGCGGGAGTGGGGGGCCCGGGCGGGGTGGCCGGGGAGGGGGCCCGCGCCCCAGCTCGCGAGGAGGCGGAGATTCTCCGCGTCGGGCGTGGACGGCACGGCGTGATAGATGGTCAGGGACTGCTCCGCGTCGTCCGGGAGGCGGAAGGTCTCGAAGACGAGGGCGAGCTCGCCCACCAGCGGGTGGCGGAACCGCTGCTCGCCGTGGTTCCACTCGGCGACGTCGTGCCTGGCCCACAGCACGCGGAACTCCGGGCTCCGGACCGACAGCTCGCCGACCAGCGCGGCCAGCTCGGGGTCGTCCGGATAGCAGCCCGCGTAGAGCCGGAGCGCGCCGACGACGCCGGCGGCCCTGGCCTCCCAGTCCGCGAAGAGCCGGCGGGAGCCGTCGTGCAGGAACGTCAGGCGGGCCCAGTTGCGCTCCCGGGCGGGCAGCCGGTCCCAGTCGCCGAACAGGGCCGCGGCCAGCGGGTTCCAGGCGAGGATGTCGGTGCGCGGCCCCGTCACGTACGCCGGGACGCCGTCCATCGAGGCCAGCATCGTGCGCAGGGCCGGGCGGGCCCGCTCGCCGTACGGCGGCGCGGCCGTCTTGCGGCGCTGGCACTTGAACAGGTGCGTGAGGTGGACGCGCTCCGCCTCCGTCAGGCGCAGCGCGCGGGCGAGGGCGTCGACCACCTCGGCCGACACGTTCGCGCCCTTCCCCTGTTCGAGCCGGGTGAGGTAGGCGACGGAGACCCCGGCGAGCTGGGCCAGTTCCTCGCGCCGCAGCCCGGGCACGCGGCGGTACCGGCCGAAGTCCGGCAGCCCCACGTCCTGCGGGCGCAGCCGGGCCCGCCGGGTGCGCAGGAACTCCCCGATCTCGGCGCGCGGGTCGAATGGCCGCTCGCCGAGGCCGGCCGCCGCGTCCACCGCTGACAAATCGCCCATATCGCTCACGTTTCCCGATCGTACGCGTGAACGTAAGCCCCATGCTGACCCTGGTGGTACCAGGCACCGCGCCGGCCCGCCGTCCGGGACCGCGCGATCGGGGTGGCGGTGAGGTGCCGCCGAGCGCGGCGCGCCGGGCCCGGGAGGCGGCGGTCAGGCCAGGGCGGGACGCAGCCGCCGGGTCAGGAACCGCTCGAAGGTCAGCAGCTCCGGGTGGCGCCGGCGCAAAGCCGGGATGTCGGCCTGGTAGCCCTCCTCGGCGAACCACTCGAACATGCGCTCCTCGATCGGCAGCGTCTCCAGCCTGGTCGGGGTCCCGGTGACGCGCTCGTAGATCCGGGCGACCTCGGGGAAGGTGAGCTCGTCCCCGGCGATCTCGATCTGCCGGCCGATGAAGTGGTCGGGATGCTCGAAGGCGTCGGCGGCGAGGAGGCCGATGTCGTCGCTGGCGATGAACTGCATCGGCCGGTCCGGCCTGACCGGCAGGGACAGCAGCCGCTCGCCTTCAGCGTCGGCGTAGTGCAGCAGGTTGTCCATGAAGAACACCGGCCGCAGGATGGTGGCGGGCACGCCGAGGGCCAGGATGTGCCGCTCGATCTCGGCCTTGCTCTCGAAGTGGTCGATGCCGGTGTGCCGGTCGGCCCCTCCCACGGAGCTGTAGACCAGGTGGGCGACGCCGCTGTCGCGGGCGATGTCGGCCACGGTCTTGCCCTGGCGCACCTCGGCGGCCAGGGTCTCGGGCTCGTAGGCCAGCGCCTGGACGCTGAACACGCCGTGCGCGCCGAGCATCGCCTCGCGCAGCGAGCCGGGGTCGTCGAGATCGCCCCGGACCAGCTCGGCGCCCTGGTCGCGCAGCGCCCGCGCGGCGGGCCCGGCGGGATCGCGCACCAGCGCGCGCACAGCCCGGCCCCGGTCCAGCAGCGCGCGGGCGGTGGCCCCGCCCTGCCTTCCGGTGGCGCCGATGACGAGGACGACACGTGAGTCAGACATGGTGAAAGGACACCTCTCATCCGGAGCGATTTACTCCGCCAAGCTATACCGGAGCGAAACGCTCCGCAAGTCAGGTGCCCGGAACCACCTGCGGCGACCCGGGCTCAGGCCGTACGGCCCGCGCCGTCGCCCACGGCGCGCAGACAGCGGGCGGCCTGGGCCCGGATGGCCTCGGCCAGCTCGGGCGGGCCGCTCACGAGGGTGAAGTCCGCGTTCACGGAGGTGATCATCCAGACCAGGTCGGCCGGGGAGTCGGCGCCGACGTGGAGGAGGCAGCTCGACTCGCCCTCGGCCTCGACCGCGCCCATGCCCGGCCAGATCCGGTCGGCGATCGCCCCGGCGGACTCGTGCAGGCGGACCACCGCGCGCCAGGGCCAGGTGTGGGACGAGAGCTGGTGGGACAGGTAGGTGGCCGCGTCGCCGTACGGCGGTTCGCGGGGGGTGAAGCGGGCGCCGTTGGGGGTGAGCGGGCGCAGGCGGTCCACGCGGAAGCTGCGCCAGTCCCGGCGGGCGGTGTCCCAGGCGACGAGGTACCAGTGGCGGCTGAAGCTGACCAGGCTGTGCGGCTCGGTCTCGCGCCGCGACTCGCCGCCGCGCGGGCTGGTGTAGTCGAAGCGCAGGCGCTCGTGGCGGCGGCACGCCTCGGCGATCGTCATCAGTGTGTCGGGGCTGACCCGCGTGGTGGGGGCGCCGACGCGCACGGTCGCGGTGTTCAGGGCGTTCACCCGGTGGCGGAGGCGGGAGGGCAGGACCTGTTCGAGCTTGGTGAGCGCGCGCAGCGAGGTCTCCTCGATGCCGGCGACCGACCCGCCCGCGGCCGTCCGCAGCCCGACCGCGACCGCCACGGCCTCGTCGTCGTCGAGCAGCAGCGGCGGCAGCGACGCGCCCGCGCCCAGGCGGTACCCGGCGGTCCCCTGGGTGGCGTGCACCGGGTACCCCAGCTCGCGCAGCCGGTCCACGTCGCGGCGGACCGTGCGGGTGGTGATCCCCAGCCGCTCGGCGAGCTCGGCGCCGGACCACTCGCGGTGGGTCTGGAGGAGGGACAGGAGTTTCAGCAGCCGCGCGGAGGTTTCCAGCATGCCTCCAGATTGCCCGAAGCTTAGGACCGAACCCGTCCTAAGGGCTTCCTAACGTGGGGGTCATGACGAAGACGCAGGAGATCCGCCCGTTCCGCATCGACATCCCCCAGGCCCTGATCGACGACCTGAAGGCGCGGCTGGCCGGCGCCCGCTGGCCGGACGAGCTGCCGGGCGTCGGCTGGAGCCGCGGCGTCCCGGTGGGCTACCTCAAGGAGCTGGCGGAGTACTGGCGCACGGAGTACGACTGGCGCGCGCACGAGGCCGAGATCAACGAGCACCCGCAGTTCGTCACCACGATCGATGGGCAGAACGTGCACTTCCTGCACGTCCGGTCGCCCGAGCCGGGCGCGTTCCCGCTGCTGATGCTGCACGGCTGGCCGGGCAACGTCACCGACTTCCTGGACGTGATCGGCCCGCTCGCAGACCCCCGCGCGCACGGCGGCGACCCGGAGAACGCCTTCCACCTGGTGATCCCGTCGCTGCCGGGGTTCGGCTTCTCCACGCCGCTGGCCGGCCCCGGCATGGGCGCGGCGCGCATGGCCGGGGTGTTCACCGAGCTGATGGCCCGCCTCGGCTATGAGCGGTACGGCGTGCAGGGGTACGACACCGGCTCGTGGGTGGCCCCGGAGATCGGCAAGCTGGCCCCCGAGCGCGTCGCGGGCGTCCACGTGAACGCGATGCTCACCTTCCCCGCCGGGCAGGACGGCGAGCTGGACGGCCTCAGCGAGGCGGACCAGCGCCGCTGGGACGCCATGCGGGACTTCAACGACGGCTACCTGCAGTGCAACTCCAAGCGCCCGCAGACGGTGGCGTACGGGCTGCACGACTCGCCGGTCGGCCAGCTCGCCTGGATCGTGGAGAAGTTCAAGGAGCTCACGATGCCGGAGGAGGGGCTGCCGGAGGACGCCGTGGACCGGGACCGCATGCTCACCGACGTGTCGATCTACTGGTTCACCGGTACGGCGGGCTCGGCCGCCCAGGTCTACTACGAGGAGATGACCGCGAACGACTGGAGCCAGGCGGGGGACTGGGACCAGGCCGGGGACCGGGGGAGCGCCGCCGCGGACGGGTCCGCGGGCCGGGGCGGGGACCCGTCCGGCGCCGCGGGGGAGGGCGCGGGCGAGGGGTCCGGCTGGGACTCCGGCGGCGAGGACTGGGCGGCGGCCGCGCGCGGGACGGTCCCGACCGCGGTGCTCGTCTCGGCCCACGACAAGACCGTCCGGCGCTGGGCCGAGCGGGACCACAACGTCACCCGCTGGACCGAGCTGGGCGAGGGCGGGCACTTCCTGTCCATGGAGCGGCCGGACCTGCTGGTCGCCGACGTGCGCGAGTTCTTCGGGAAGGTGCGCTAGATGGGCGCCCGGGGATCGGCGCGGCGGTCCGGGACGCTCGGTCCCCGGGCGCTCAACCGGGCCGCGCTGCACCGGCAGCTCCTCCTGGAGCGGGCGGAGCTGCCGGTGGGCGAGGCCGTCGGCCGGCTGTTCGGGCTGAACGCCCAGGACCCGAACCCGCCCTATCTGTCCCTGTGGTCCAGGATCGAGGGGTTCGAGATCAAGCGGCTGACCGCCGCGATCGAGGACGGCACGCTCGTCCGGTCCGTCTCGCTGCGTGCCACCCAGCACCTGCTCACGGCGGGGGACTTCGGGCTGGTGCGCCCGCTGCTCGCGGGCATGCTCCGCCGGGTCCAGCGCAACGTGTTCGGCCGCCGCACCGAGGGCGTGGACCTGGACGCGCTGGCCGCCGAGACGCGGGACCTGCTCGCCGGCGGCCGCGTGATCACCCGGCCGGAGCTGGGGCGGCTGCTCGCCGCCCGGCGGCCGGGCGCGGACGCGCAGGCCCTGGGCTGGTCCGCGCAGTATCTGGAGCCGCTGATCCACCCGGCGCCCAGCGGCACCTGGAACGTGCGGGGCGCGACGCCGTACGCCCTGGCCGACGGGACCGGGGCGCGCCGGGAGGCCACCGCGCGGGACGCGGCCGAGCTGGTCCGGCGGTACCTCGCGGCCTTCGGCCCGGCGAGCGCGTCCGACGTGCGGGCCTGGTCCGGGGTGCCGGGGCTGCGCGAGGTGATCGACGGGATGCGGGGCGAGCTGCGGGTGTTCGCCGACGAGTCCGGGCGGGAGCTGTTCGACCTGCCGGACGCGCCCCGCCCCGCGCCCGACACGCCGGCGCCGGTCCGGTTCCTCCCCGAGTTCGACGCGGCGCTGCTGGCGTACTCCGACCGCACCCGGATCATGACCGACGAGGTCCGCCGCCGGGTCTGCGTGGGCGACGCCATCGCCGCGACCGTCCTGGTGGACGGAACGGTCGCCGCCACCTGGACCCGCTCGGCCGAGAAGGGCGTGGTCACGATCGCCGTCCGCCCGTTCCGCCCCCTCTCCGCCGGGGACCGCGCGGCCGTCGGGGACGAGGCCGCCCGGCTCCTCGCCTTCACCGACCCCGCCGCCGCCCACGACGTCCGCCTCCTGCCCCCCCGACTGAGCCCGCCGCCCCGGCCGTACGGCCCGGGCGGAGTCGCGGGCCGGTCAGGCCAGGCGGTTGCGGAGGGGCATGTCCCGGATCAGGGTCCAGGTCAGGCCGGTCGCGACGAGGAAGGTGAGCAGGGCGACGCCGAGCGCCAGCGCCGGGTAGACCGCCAGGTCGACGCGCAGGCGCGAGGCGAGCATCGGAAGGTTGGCCGGGGCGCCGACCGAGCCCTCGGCCAGCAGGATCATGGCCGCGGCCGGAGGGATCATGAGGATCCCGCCCGCGCCCCACCGGTAGAAGGCGGCCCCCAGCAGGCAGCCCACCGAGGTCCACGCCAGGATCTCCACGAGGTACTCGGCGAAGACCAGGTGGACCTGCGTGGGCGAGGAGTACAGGTGCGCCCGGTCGAGCGCCTGCGGCCACCCGGCGGCGGCGTACACCAGGGCCTCCAGCAGGAAGCCCAGCGTGACCAGGGCTGCGGCGTACGGCGCGTACGCCAGCACGGTGAGGGCCAGGTGACCGGTGAAGCGGCGCCGGGTCTGGCCGTGCGCGATGTAGAGCGGGAGGTACTCCCGGACCATGAAGACCCCGACGAACAGCGTGAACCACCGCGGGACCTGGGAGGCCTGCTCCCACACGCTCTGCCGGGGCGGGCCCGCGGCGAGGACGACCGCCAGGACGATCACGGCGATCACCCCGGCGAGCACGAGCCAGGCCATGGCCGCGAACCAGGCCTGGGCGGCGAACAGGCGGCTGGGGAATCTCATCGGGAGGTCCCTCCGGTGAGGTGCACGAACAGGTCCTGCAGGGAGATGGGGCCGAGCTCCAGCCCCGCCTCGGCGGCCTTGCGGCGGCGGGCCTCGTCCAGCTCGCCGTAGACCGCGGCCGACCGGGTGGGGCCCAGCTCCTTGGTCCCGAGCACGTTCATGCCCGCGGTGAACGCCTCGACCTGGGCGGCCGGGCCGGTCACGGAGGTGCCGCGCGACAGGAGCGTGTCGCGGTCCTCGTGAACGACCAGCCGGCCCCGGTCGATGATCAGCACGTCCTCGAAGAGGGCGCCGATCTCCTCGATGAGGTGGGTGGACAGGATGATCGTGCGGGGGTGCTCGGCGTAGTCGGCCAGGAGGGCGTCGTAGAAGGCGTACCGCGAGGGGGCGTCCATGCCCAGGTACGCCTCGTCGAACATGGTCAGCGGCGCCCGCCCGGCCAGTCCCACCACCACGCCCAGGGCCGAGCGCTGGCCCTTGGACATGGTCTTGACGTTCATCTTCGGCTTCAGCCCGAACAGGTCCAGCAGCTCGCGGGCGAAGGCGCCGTCCCAGCGCGGCCGCAGCCACTCGGCGAAGTAGAACACGTCGCCGACGGTGCCGATGTCGATGGTCTCGCCCGCGTCCCTGATGAGGCTGATCTCGCGGGTCAGCGCGCCGTTCTCGAACACCGGCCGCCCGTCCACGCGGACCCGCCCGGAGGTCTCGCGGCGGAATCCGGCCAGCACCGACAGCAGGCTCGTCTTCCCCGAGCCGTTGCGGCCCAGCAGCCCGTAGATCTTGTTCTCGGCCAGGCTGAAGGTCATGCGGTCCAGCGCGGTCGCCTCGCCGTACCGTAACACCAGGTCCTCGACGTCGGTGCGCATCGTCAGTCCTCCAGCTCCTGAATGCGCGCGATGATCTCCGTCAGGGGGATCCCGATCGCCCGCGCCTCCGTCACCATCGGTTCGACCACGTCGGCGAAGAAGGTCTCCCTGCGCGCCTTGCGCAGCCGGTCCCGCGCGTCCGGGCTGACGAACATGCCGATCCCTCGCTTCTTGTAGAGCACGCCCTCGTCCACGAGCTGCTGGAACGCCTTCGCCGCCGTGGCGGGGTTGATCCGGTAGAAGGCGGCGTACTGGTTGGTGGACATCACCTGCTCGTCGCCCTTCAGCGCCTCGCTGAGCACGTCGGCCTTGATGCGCTCGGCGATTTGGCGGTAGATGGGGCTCCGGTCGTCGAACATGCCACCCACTTCTATGGTTCCTTACTCCACTAACTAACCCTAGAAGGGTACCGCCCCGCCCGTCAACGCCCCGTCCGGCACGCCGCCGCCCCCCGCTCCTGCCGTACGGCGTGAGCGGGGGGCGGCGTGGCCGGGCCGGCTGCCGGGGCGCCGTCAGGCCCAGAGCTCGTGGGAGCGGGAGGCGGCCACGGCCGCCACGCGGTCCACCAGCTCGGGGACGGGGAGCGCGCCGGGGCGGCGCCCGTCGCGCAGGCGCGGGGCCGCCAGCGAGTCCACGGCCTCCCGCGGCCCGATGACCGCCTGGTACGGCACGAGCCGGGCCTCGCGGATCCGCGCCCCGAGGGTCCCGCGCGAGGGGTCGGCGAGGTCGGCGCGCAGGCCCCGCTCGGCGCACCGCCGTACCAGCTCCAGGGCGGCGGGCACCTCCTGGTCGGTGACGGGCAGGGCCACGAGCTGGAGCGGGGCCAGCCAGGCCGGGAACGCGCCCGCGTGCGCCTCGATGAGGTGGGCGACGGCGCGCTCGACGCTGCCGATGATCGCGCGGTGGACCATGACCGGGCGGTGCCGCGCGCCGTCGGGGCCGATGTAGGACAGGTCGAAGCGCTCGGGCTGGTGGAAGTCCACCTGGACGGTGGACAGGGTGGACTCCCGCCCGGCCGGGTCGGCGACCTGTACGTCGATCTTGGGGCCGTAGAACGCGGCCTCGCCCTCGGCCGGTTCGTACTCCAGTCCCGAGGCGTCCAGCACCTCGGTCAGCATGGCCTCGGCGCGGCGCCACATCCCCGGGTCCGCGACGTACTTGCCGCCGCCGCCGGGCAGCGACAGCCGGAACCGGGCCGCCTCGATGCCCAGGTCGGCGTACGCGCGCCGGATCAGGCCGAGCGCGGCGGCGGCCTCCTCGCCCACCTGGTCCAGGGTGCAGAACACGTGCGCGTCGTTGAGCTGGATCGCGCGCACCCGGGTGAGCCCGCCGAGCACCCCCGACAGCTCCGCGCGGTACATCGGCCCCAGCTCGGCCATCCGGTACGGCAGCTCGCGGTAGCCGCGGGCGCGCGACCGGAACATGACCGCGTGGTGCGGGCACAGGCTGGGCCGCAGCACCACCTGCTCCCCGCCGAGGTCCATCGGCGGGAACATGTCGTCGCGGTAGTGCGCCCAGTGCCCGGAGATCTCGTACATCTCGCGTTTGCCGAGGACGGGGGAGTAGACGTGCCGGTATCCGGCCTTCCGCTCCACGTCGCGGACGTACTCCTCCAGGCTGTGCCGTACGGCGGCGCCGTCGGGCAGCCAGTACGGCAGGCCGGCGCCGATCAGCGGGTCGGTGCCGAACAGTTCCAGCTCGCGGCCGAGCCTGCGGTGGTCGGTCAGATGGTCGGTCATCTGGTCGGTCATGGTGGCCTCCGGGCGGGGCGGACGCCGCCGGGAGACGCCGAAGCCCCGGGGCGTCTGCCCCGGGGCTTCGGTCTGGTCAATGGTCAGCGCGCCGGGACGGTCTCCGGCGTCGTCGTCACGAAAGCGCGCTGCATACCGCCAGGCTACCAGCCGGGCCGGGCCGCTGATCGGAGAACGGCGAAGGCCCGACGCCGCGACGCGCGCCGACGGCGTCCCGCGCGGCGTGATTAGCGGGATTCACTCTGGGGATCATTTGTCTCACTCTCAGTAGCGATTCCTGGAGGTGTGGTGCGCCGGCTGAGACTCGATCTCCCTCTGCTGGCGGTCGCCGTGGGCTCGCTGCTGGCGGTGGTGCTGTGCGCGGCGGTCTTCACCGGGCCGGTCGCCCGGGGCGGGGACGCCGCGCTCGGCTGGGTCGTGGGCAACTTCGGCTGGCTGTTCGTGGTGGCCGCCGACCTCTTCCTGGTCCTGGCCGTCGTGCTGGCGCTCAGCCGGTTCGGGCGGATCCGCCTGGGCCGCGACGACGACGTCCCCGAGTTCGGCAACCTCGCCTGGACGGCGATGATGTTCAGCTCCGGGATGGGCATCGGCCTGATGTTCTACGGCGTGGCCGAGCCCATGACCCACCTGCTCAGCCCGCCGCCCGGGCTCGGCGTCAAGGCGGGCTCGCCGCAGGCCGCGCAGACCGCGATGGAGTTCTCCCTGTTCCACTGGACCCTGCATCCCTGGGCCATCTACGCGGTCACCGGGATGGCCCTGGCCTACTCCACGTTCCGCAAGGGGCGGGGCAACCGGTTCAGCGAGGCGTTCACCCCGCTGTTCGGCGGCCGGCCCAGGCCGGTCGTGGGGCGGGCGCTGGACCTGCTGGCCATCCTGGCGACGGCCTTCGGCACGGCGACGAGCCTGGGCCTCGGGGCGCTCCAGGTGGAGTACGGCCTGAACGAGCTGTTCGGGCTCAGCGGGCGGCGCCTCGAAGTGATCGTCATCATCGCGCTGACGGCCGCGTTCGTCGTGTCGGCGGCCAGCGGGGTGAACCGCGGCGTGCGCGTCCTCAGCACCCTCAACGTCTACCTGGTGGCGGCGCTGACGGTGTTCGTCTTCGTCTTCGGGCCGACCGTGGCGATCCTCGGCATGATCCCGGCCTCGCTCGGCGGGTACCTCGACGACCTGCTGCTGATGTCCTCGCGGACGGGCACGCTCGTGGACAAGGACTGGCTGAGCGCGTGGACGTTCTTCTACTGGGCGTGGTGGATGTCCTGGGCGCCGTTCGTGGGCGCGTTCATCGCCCGGATCTCCCGGGGGCGCACGATCCGGGAGTTCGTGATCGGCGTGCTGCTCATCCCGTCCGGGGCCAGCCTGCTCTGGTTCTCGGTCAGCGGCGGAAGCGCCGTGTGGATGCAGCTCTCGGGCGCGGCCGACTTCACCGCCAAGATCGCCGAGGGCGCCGAGGCGGCGATGTTCGCGCTCGTCGGGCAGTTCCCCCTCGGCACGCTCGCCGTCGCCGTCACCGCGGTCCTGGTGGCGCTCTACTTCATCACCAGCGCGGACTCGGCCGCCCTGGTGCTCGGCTCGCTGTCGGCGCGGGGCTCCCTCCACCCCCCGCGGCCGCTGGTCACCCTGTGGGGCGTGCTGGTGGGCGTGGTGGCGCTGGTGCTGCTGCTGGCCGGCGGGCTGGAGGCGCTGCAGCAGGCCACCATCCTGATCGCGCTGCCGTTCATGGTCGTCATGCTGCTGCTCTGCGTGGCCCTGGTGAAGGAGCTGCGCCAGGACCCGGGCGCGGGAGAGGCCCGCCACCCCCGCCACCGCGGGCTGCCCGACGCCCTCCGCCGGGTCAGCGGGGAGGACGAGGGCGAGCGGGCGAAGGGCTGACCGGGGCCCGGACGGCCGAAGGGCCGGGGCCGCGGCGCGGGCCGGCGGCCGTCCGCGCGGGCGCGCCGGTCAGCCGCCGCCGCGCCGTACGGCCGCCTCGATCCCGTCCAGGACCAGGGCCAGGCCCGCCTGGAAGGCGCGGGCCGCCTGGTGCTCCAGGTACGGCGTGCCGTCCTCGGCGGGGGGAGGGGCCTGCGCGCCCGACTCCAGCCACACGACGCCGGGGAAGCGCTCGGGGAAGGCGGGCTCCAGCTCCTGGAGCAGCCCGGTGCGTGCGTTCCACCAGTCCTCGTCGGACACGCCGGTCGCGCGCCCGGCCTGCCGGGCCTCGGCCGTGGTCCGCGCCGCGCCGGCCACGACGTTGAACAGCGTCGCCACGATCGGCCGCAGGCCGGCCGGGCCGAGGCCGGTGCCGCGCAGGACGGCCACCAGCGTCTCCAGCATGCGGTACTCGTTGGGGCCGAGGACCGGCCGCGCCTGCGAGAGCTGGAGCACCCAGGGATGCCGCAGGTAGAACTCGCGCAGGTCGCGGGCCCAGGCGGTCAGCGCCGCCCGCCAGCCCGCCGCCAGGTCGTACTCCCCGGGCAGCTCGCCCAGCACCCGGTCGTACATCAGGTCCAGCAGCTCGTTCTTGCCGGGGACGTAGGTGTAGAGGGCCATCCCGGTACGGCCGAGGCGCTGGCCCACCGCCCGCATGGACAGCGCCGCGAGGCCCTCCTCGTCAGCGACGGCGACGCCCGCCTCGACGATCGCCTCCACGGACAGGCCCGGCTTGGGCCCCGGGGCGGTCCGCGCCGGTCCGGCCCCGCGCCACAGCAGCTCCATCGAGCGCGCGGTGTCTCCCTGCCCGGCGAACACGGCCATGTCCGACCTCCTGGAGCCCAACGATTTACAGCCTAAAGATATCGGGCGCCGCGCCGGGCCCGCCCGGGTGCCGTACGCCCGGCGCGGCGGCTGGTTGACGCCGAGGGCGGGGGACACCGGCAGCCCGGCCCCGATGGCGGTGGGGTTGACGAAGAGGGGCGGCTCGTCGAGCAGGCCCCCGGCGATCAGGTTCGCGGCCGGCGTCGCGCCGCCGGCCACCCGCTGCACTCGCGCGGCGCGCCAGGGGGCCGGTCCGGGACGCGGCGGAGAGCGGGCTCAGGACGCGGCGGAGACAGGCGGCTCGGCGGCGGCGAGGCTCAGGATGGGGTCGAGGAGACCGGGGAAGCGGCGGCCCAGGTCGTCGGCGCGGGGGCGGATCCGGCGGTTCCTGCCGTCCACGGCCATGCTGATCAGCCCGGCCTCGCGCATGATGCGCCAGTGGTTCGACAGCGTCGACATCGGCACGTCCAGGCCGTCGGCGAGCTCCGAACACGTGGACCCGGGGCTGGCCCAGGCGCGCCGCACCAGCTCAAGGCGCACGGGGTCGCCGAGCGCGTGGAGCACCGGCGCGAGCGTCAGTGACTCGCGGGCGGGTTCGGGAAGCGGTCGCATCCCCTGACGATACCACATTGTTCGACACTTCGGGATTCTCGAACTATGGTGTGCCGGAGCATCCGCCTCACGAGAGGGATCAGTGTTGACCGCACACGCAGATGTGACGAGGACCGGATCGCCGGCCGTCCCGGACCCCCGGACGAACCGCGCGGCGCTGCTCACGGTGGTCTGTCTGGGCCAGTTCATGGTGCTGCTCGACAGCACGATCGTCGGCGCGGCGCTGCCCGACATGCAGCGGCGGCTGCACACCGGGCTGAACGGGCTGCAGTGGATCGTGGACGCCTACGTGCTGCTGGTGGCCATGCTGCTGCTGTCCGGCGGCGTCTTCGCCGACCGCTTCGGCCGCAAGAGGGTGTTCCTGTCCGGGGTCGTGGTGTTCACCCTCGCGTCCGTGGTGTGTTCGTTCGCGCCCTCGCTCGGCTGGCTGGTCGCCGGGCGGGTGCTGCAGGGCGTCGGGGCCGCGGCGCTGAGCCCCGCCTCGCTGGCCCTGCTCTCCGCCGCCTACCCCGTGCCGCAGGAGCGCGTCAGGGCGATCGGGCTGTGGGCCGGGTTCAGCGGGATCGGCCTGGCCGCCGGTCCGCTGGCCGGCGGCGTCCTGGTCGAGGTCTTCGGCTGGCCGGCCATCTTCCTCGTCAACGTGCCCATCGGCGCGATCCTGCTGCTGGCCGGGCTGCGCGTCCTGGCCGAGTCCCGCAACCCGGGCGCGCCCGCGATCGACGTCCCGGGCACGGTCCTGTCCGTCCTGAGCGTGGGCGCGCTGACCTACGCCCTGATCGAGGGCGGCTCCCGCGGCTGGACCTCGCCGGTGATCCTGGGCGGCTTCGCCGCCGCCGCGGCGCTCCTCGCCGCCTTCGTCGTCGTCGAGGCGCGGGTCGCGGCGCCGATGCTGCCGCTGCGGCTGTTCCGGCGGCGGCTGTTCACGGTGTCCAACGTCGCGATGGTCGTGGTGGGGTTCGCGCTGATGGGCTCGTCCTTCTTCTTCTCCCAGTTCTTCGTGTACGTCCAGGGCGCCTCGATCCTGGAGGCGGGCCTGCGGACCCTGCCCGCCACCCTCGCCATGGTGGTCGTCAGCCCGTACGCCGGCCGGCTCGCCGCCAGGCACGGCTTCCGCGTCGTGGTCACCGCCGGGCTGGCGCTGGCCGGGCTGGGCCTGGTCGCGCTGGGCTTCGTCCACGCCGGCACCGGTTACGCGAACGTGTGGTGGCGGCTGGCCGTCGCCGGCGTCGGCTTCGCCCTGACCATGTCCCCGCTGACCGGCGCGGCCATCCAGGCCGTCAGCCCGCGGGAAGGGGGCCTCGCCTCGGGCGTCAGCAGCACGACGCGGCAGATCGGCGCGGTGCTCGGCGTCGCGGTGCTCGGAGCCGTGGTGCACACCCGGGAGGCCGCTGGCGCGTCCTTCGCGGCCGGGCTCAACGCCGCCTTCCTCACGGCCGGCGCCGTCACCCTGGTCAGCGCCGTGTTCACCGGCCTGCTGATGACCAGGTCCGGGCCCGCGGCCGAATCCACGCCCCCGGGCCGGCCCGGCGGCCCCGGTTCGCGCGGGGCGGAGGCGGTCGGCTAGGGTTGCCGGGCCGTACCACGCGCGACCGAGGAGGTGAGACCCATTCCGCCATGTCAGGCCGGGTGCTCACTCCCCGCGCCGCCGCGTCAGCGAGGCTGAGCCGGGGGAGCGCCCGTCGGTCGATCCGAAAGGCTTCCCCATGTCATCAGTCACCGAGCTGACCGAGCCCGCCGTCACCGCCCGGCTCCGCGCCGCCGGCTGCGTCTTCGCCGAGGACGAGGCGCGGCTGATCCTCTCCACCGCCCGCACCGCCGCCGAGCTGGAGACCATGGTCGTACGGCGGGCCGCCGGCGAGCCCCTCGAACACGTCCTCGGATGGGCGGAGTTCCGCGGGCTGCGCGTCGCCGTGGAACCCGGGGTGTTCGTGCCGCGCCGCCGTACGGAGTTCCTGGTGGAGCGGGCGGTGGCCGTCGCGCCGCCGGACGCCGTGGTCCTGGACCTGTGCTGCGGAACCGGCGCGCTGGGGCTCGCGCTGGCCGCCGCGCTGGGGCCGGTCGAGCTGCACGCCGCCGACATCGAGCCCGCCGCCGTCCGGTGCGCCCGGCGCAACCTGCCCGCCGGGCGGGTGTACGAGGGCGACCTGTTCGAGCCGCTGCCGGCCGCGCTGCGCGGGCGGGTGGACGTGCTGCTCGCCAACGTGCCGTACGTGCCCAGCGCCCACGTCGCGCTGCTGCCGGCCGAGGCCCGCGACCACGAGCCGCTGGTCGCGCTGGACGGCGGGGCCGACGGGCTCGACGTGCTGCGCCGCGTGCTCGGCGGCGCGCCCTCGTGGCTGGCCCCCGGCGGGAGCCTGCTGTTCGAGACCGGCGAGCGGCAGGTCGCCGCCGCGCTGGAGGCGGTGGCCCGCGCCGGGCTGACGGCGCGGGTGGACACCTGCGAGGACCTGGGCGCCACGGTCGTCACGGCGCGGAGGGCCTGACCGGCCGCTCCGCCCCGGGTTCCGGGGACGCCGCCGCGACCAGCGCGTCGCCCGCCGCGGTCCGGTAGTACAGGACCGACCGGCCGGCGCGGCGGCGTCCCGCCAGGCCCGCCTCCAGGAGGATCCTCACGTGCCGGCCGACGGAGCCGAGCCCCAGGCCGGTCAGGGCGACCAGGTGCGTCGTGCTCTTGGGCGTGGCCAGCAGCAGGAGCACGGCGGCGCGCCCGGCGCCGAGCAGGCGGGCCAGGGCCCGCGGGACCGGCGCCGGGCCGGGGTCCGCCAGCGCGCCCGAGCAGGGGTACACGATCGCGTACCGCGTCCCGGGCTCCCAGGCGGCCCAGCCCTGCCGCGGCGTCACGGGGACGAACAGGAGCTGGGCGCGGCCGATCTCGCGGGGCGGGTAGTCGTGGGTGTTGATCTGGAGGCGGTCGCCGCCCAGCCAGCGCATGCCCGGCCGCATGTCGTCGATGGCGGCCGCCCACCCGCCCTGCCCGAGCTGCCGCGTCCTGGCCACGATGTCCGCCTCCAGGACGCGGCGGCGGCGCTCCCACGTCGGCGCGACCGTGCGCGTCCACACCCACTCCAGCAGCCCGGCCGCGCGGCGGGGCAGGTCGGGCCGGTCCAGATCCGGGGGGACCGGCCCGCGCAGGGCCACCGCCAGATCGGCCAGCGCGGTCTCGGGAGGGGTGTCCCGGATCAGCGCGACCTCCTCTTCGAAGGTCCGCGCGACGTCTCCGGACGGGGCCGGGGTGAGGAAGTCGGGGATCCAGTTCCTTCCCCGCGCGACGTCCGAGAGCCGGGCCGCGACCGGGTCGGCGGCGAGCCGCGCGCGGTAGGCGGGCAGGTGCGTGTCGAGCCAGTGCCGCTCGCCCGGGTGGGAGGCCGCCGCCTCGCGCAGCGTGAACAGGCAGGCGGTGGCCTCGGCCAGCGGCGATATCACGAACCTGCCGCCCGCCAGGGTGTCCGCGCTGACCTGCCACCAGCCCACGTTTCGCCTCCCGGCGAAACAATAACGCCCGCCCCCGGCCGCCTCGCAGACTTCGCGCATGCGGACGTACAAGGATCTCTTCCGAGCCCGGGAGTACACCCCGCTCTTCGCGGCGGTCTGCGCGCAGGGCGCCGGCACCACCGTCAGCGGGCTGGCCCTCGGCGTCCTGGTGTACTCCTCCACCCGGTCGCCGCTGCTGGCGTCGCTGAGCATGTTCGGCTCGGCCTTCGCCCAGCTCTTCGGGGCGGTGTTCCTGATGTCGGCGGCCGACCGGCTGCCCCCGCGCGCCACGATGACCGGCCTGGGACTGCTGTTCGCCGCCTGCACCGTCGTGCTCGCCGTGCCCGGGTTGCCCCTGTGGGCGGTCTTCGTGATCATCCTCGGCGTCGGGGTGGCCTCCTCCGTCGGCGGGGGAGTGCGCTTCGGGCTGCTCACCGAGATCCTGCCCGCGGAGGGGTACCTGCTCGGCCGTTCCGTCCTCAGCATGGCGAGCGGGATCCAGCAGGTCGCCGGGTTCGCCCTGGGCGGCGTGCTCGTGGCCGCGGCGTCGCCGCGCGGCGCCCTGCTCGTCGCCGCCGCCCTGTACCTCGCCGCGGGCCTCATCTCCCGGTACGGCCTGAGCCCGCGCCCGCCGCGCGCCTCCGGGCGGCCGTCGGTGCGGGAGACCTGGCGGACCAACGCGGAGCTGTGGTCCTCGCGTGCGCGCCGCCGGATCTACCTGCTCCTGTGGGTGCCGAACGGGCTGATCGTCGGCTGCGAATCGCTCTTCGTGCCCTACGCGCCCGCCCACGCCGGGCTGCTGTTCGCCCTGGCCGCGCTGGGCATGCTCGCCGGGGACACCGTGGTCGGCCGGTTCGTGCCGCCCGCCCTGCGCCCCCGGCTGGGGCCCGCGCTGCGGCTGCTGCTGGCGGTGCCGTACCTGGCCTTCGCGCCGGCGCCGCCGCTGCCGGTCGCGGCGGTCCTGGTCACCGTGGCCTCGGTGGGCTACTCGGCGAGCCTGCTGCTCCAGGATCGCCTGGTCGCGCTCACCCCGCAGGAGATGAGCGGCCAGGCCCTCGGCCTGCAGTGGTCGGGCATCTTGACCATGCAGGGCGTCGGCGCCGCGATCGCCGGGGCCGTCGCCCAGTTCACGTCCCCGGCCACGGCGATGACGGTCATGGCCGCCGCCTCCGTCGCCGTCACCCTCGCGCTGGCCCCCGACCTGCGCCGCGACCCCGACGACTGCTCGGCCGCCCAAGCCGGTACGGCCCGGCCGGCGCGGACCGGCACCGGCACCTGAGGGCGGAGCCGCGCGGGAGTCCGCCGGGGGAGGGGCGCCCGCAGGCGGCACGCGCCCTGGCCGGGCGTCGAACCCGGGTGCCGGTTTGACCCGGAAAAGTGTGAGTGGTTTATTACTCACATGAAGACGGGCACTCGGCAGTTGTCCACCGCGGAGGAGCGGCGGCACACCGTGCTGCGGACGGCGATCGCGGCGTTCGCGGCGCGCGGCTACTACGGCACGACCACGACGGAGGTGGCCAAGGCCGCCGGGATCTCCCAGGCGTACCTCTACCGGCTCTTCCCGGACAAGGAGGCGCTCTTCGTCGCCGTGGTGGACCACTGTTCCGAGCGCATCCGCGAGTGCCACGCCGAGGGCGCGGCCCGGGCCGCGAGCGGCGACCCGGCCGAGGTGCTGCGGGCGATGGCCGAGGCGTACCAGCACCTGATCGCGGACCGCGACCTGCTCATGGTGCTGCTGCACGCCGCCTGCGCGGGCAGCGAGCCGGCGATCCGGGAGGCCGTCCGGGCCTGCTACGCCCGCCAGGTGGAGTACGTCCGCGCCGCCTCGGGCGCCTCCGACGAGCAGATCCGGCGCTTCTTCGGCGACGGGCTGCTGGCCAACGTGCTCGTCGGCATCGACGCGGGCGCGGTGGACGCCCCCTGGTCGCGCACCCTGCTCGGCTGAGTCCCCGTCACCGGGCCGCTCCGGCGGCCCTTTCTCGTCCCTGCTGAGTGAGTGGTCAACCACTCACACTTCCGAACGGAGTCCCGCATGCCCCGATCGAGGCGGCCGCACGCCGGCCCCGTCCTCGCGCTGCTGGCGTTCGCCCAGTTCATCAGCGCCATCGACTACAACATCGTCTACGTCGCCCTGCCCGCGATCGGCCGCGAGCTCGGCTTCACCCCGCAGACCCTGCAGTGGGTGGTCAGCGCCTACGCGGTGGCCTTCGGCGGGTTCCTGCTGCTGGGCGGGCGCGCGGCCGACATCCTGGGCCGCCGCCGGGTGTTCGCCCTGGCGCTGGCCCTGTACGGCGTCGCCTCGCTGGCCGGGGGACTGGCCGCGTCACCCGGCCCGATGGTCGCGGCCCGGGCCGTCCAGGGGCTCGGCGGCGCGCTGCTGCTCCCGGCCACGCTCTCACTGATCAACACGATGTTCGCCGAAGGCCCCGCGCGGAGCCGCGCCCTCGCCGTCTGGGGCGGCGCCGGCGGCGCGGGCCTGGCACTCGGGTCCCTCCTGGGCGGCGTCCTGACCAGCGCGTTCGGGTGGGCTTCGGTGTTCTTCGTGAACGTGCCGCTGGCGCTGGCCGCCGTGGTGGCCGCGTTCGCCCTGCTCCCGGCCGACGCGCGGGCCGCCCGGGGCCGCTTCGACCTGCCCGGCGCGCTCACCGCCACGCTGGGGTCCACGTCGCTGGTCTTCGCCCTGGTCCAGGGGCCCGAGGCGGGCTGGGCCAGCGGGCTCATCGCCGGGGCGTTCCTCGCCGGGATCGCGTTCCTCGGCCTGTTCGTGCTGGTCGAGGCCCGGTCCGCCGAGCCGCTGATGCCGCTGGCGCTGTTCGCCAACCGCAGCCTGACCGCCGCGATGGCGATCACGTTCATCTTCATGGGCACGTTCGGCGCGCAGTACTACATCCTCACCGTCCACCTCCAGGAGCTGAAGGGGTACGGCGCGCTCGCCACGGGGCTGGCGTTCCTCCCCGGCGGCCTGATCGGGCTCGTGGGCACCAAGGTCAGCGAGCGCCTGCTGATCCGCTGGGGGACGCGCGCCACGCTGCTGACCGGGATGACGCTCGGCGCCGCGGGCATGGCCGTGTTCGCCCTGGGAGTGTCCCCGCAGGCCGGCTACGCCTCGCTCCTGCCCGGTCTCCTCATGATCGGCCTCGGGCAGGGGATCGGCTGGACCGCCATGTTCGTCGCGGCCTCGACCGGCGTCGCCCCCGAGCGGCAGGGCATCGCCTCGGCGATGGCCTCCACCACACAGCAGATCGGCAGCGCCGTGGGCCTGGCCGTGCTCGTGGCCGTCATCAACGGCGGCGCGGCCGGCGCCCCGTCCGCCGGAGGGCTGCGCCTGGCCGGGCTGATCGCGGCCGCCCTCACCCTGGCCGGCGCCGCCGTGGCCCTCACCCTGCGCGGACCCCGCCCCGCGCCCGCCGTGCCCGGGGACCTGGCGGCGGCGGGCGCCCGCGACTGAGGGAGGGGGAGCGGAATGTTTATGGCGTAAGGTATTGTTGTCCCTAGATAGTTTACGCCGTAATGAATTAGGCCGCCCGGAGGCGAGCCAGAGGGGAGACACCGTGCCCGAGGTGAAGACACACGACGGGAGCGTCCTGGAGGCCGAGGTCCTGGGATCGGGGCCGGCGCTGCTGCTGCCGGTGAGCCCCAAGCCCGCCGAGGGCCCCCAGGCCGAGGAGATGCGCAAGTGGGGGATGGACCCCGCCCTCGGCCGTACGCTCATGGACGGGCTCAGCGACGCCTTCCGGGTCGTCGCGTTCGACTACGAGGGCCATGTCATGGCCCACCCCAAGCCCGGCACCCTCACCCCGGCGAACGTCGCCGCCGACTTCCTGGCCGTGGCCGACGCCGTGGGCGCGGAGCGGTTCGCCTACTACGGGTACTCCTGGCTGGCCCTGAGCGGCCTCCAGCTCGCCATCCGCACCGACCGCCTCTCGGCCCTGGCCATGGGCGGGTTCCCCCCGCTCGGCGGGCCGTACGCGGAGATGCTGCGGGTGACCGAGGCCACCCACGAGCTCTCGCTCGCCGGTGCCGCGGGCCAGGGCGGGGAACAGGGGCAGGCCCAGGGTGAGGCCCAGAACGAGGCTCAGGGCGAGGCCCGGGGTGAGAATTCGGGAGAGAAGGGCGGGGACGAGTTCGACTGGTCCGCCGTCGAGGTGACGATGTCGCCGGACCAGACACGGCAGTTCCTCACGCTGTACCGGGCCCTGGACGGGTTCGACGACGCCTCGGTCCAGGCGGGCCTCACCTGCCCCCGGCTCTGCTTCGCCGGGTCCGCCGACGAGATCCCGTACGGCGAGCGGTGGGGCGGCGTGCACGTCAGCATCGGCGGGCCGGTCATGCGCCGCCGGGCCGAGCTGGAGTCCCTGGGCTGGACGGTCCGGGTCCTCGACGGCATGGACCACACCCAGGCCATGCAGCCGCCGAACGTGCTCCCGGTCCTCCGCCCGTGGCTGGAGTCCGTCCTGCTCTGACGAGGGGCACGGCGTGAGCCCGCGCGCGGGCTCACGCCGTGCGGCCGCACCGGGTCAGGGCAGGGCCGGGGCGTCCAGGAACGGGGTGACGACGGCGGGGAGCAGCGGCGAGGCGGCCACGTCGTAGTGGGTGGCGCCGGGGATGATCGCCAGCCGCGAGGCGGGGCGGTCGGCGCCGTCCACGCCCGGGTCCCGCAGCCCGCCCCCGAGCAGCCGGTGGAACTCCAGCACGTGCTCGGGGCGGATCGAGTCGGCGTCCGCGAAGACCAGCAGCGTGGGCGGCCGCAGCTCGGCCACCTCCGCCGTCCAGTCGTAGTCCTTCCCCAGCAGCTCCGCCGTCTTGGCGATCAGCGCCGGCCAGTCGTCCGGGCGCGGCGCGAGCCGGGCGTAGCTCTCGTAGACGGGGGACTGCTTGAACGGCTCCGCCAGGTGCGGCCCGAAGCCGTCCATCGCCGCCAGCACCTCGGGGAAGTTGCCGTCGCGGCGGAAGGTCACCGAGACCAGGACCAGCCGCCGGACGACGTCCGGGTGCTGGATCGCGGTGCGCAGGGCCACCTCTCCGCCCAGGGAGTACCCCAGCAGGTCGATCCGCTCCGCGCCGAGGCGCCCGGCGAGCGCCGCGACGTCCTCGGCCATGGTCTCCGGGCGGAACGGCCGGTCGGCGTCCGCCGTCCGGCCGTGGCCCTGCAGGTCGACCGTGACCACCCGCCGCTTCTCCGCGAGGGCGGGCAGGATCGGCGCGAACATCTCGCCCGACCCCAGCCCGCCGTGCAGCAGCACCAGCGGGATCTCGCCGTCGCCGCTCTCCTCGAAGTAGAGCGACAGCCCGTTCACGTCCGCGTAGCCCATCACGCCGTCCTTTCCGCTCGGCGCGAGACCGCACTCGCGCTTCTCGCGTGTCTCACATGTCTCGCGTGCTTCACGGATGAGGACGCCGCCCGGGCCGCCGGCTCATCGCCGCAGGCCCGGAACGGGTGATCGTCACGCGCGCCGCGTGACGAAAAGGATGTCACACGCCCTGGGCGGCGAACCCCGTCCGCCAGGTGGGCCGCTCGGGCCGCCAGCCGCGCGACCGGGCGAGCGCGTTGAGGGCGCCGCGCTCCCAGGGCCGCCGCCCGGCGGTCCGCGCGGGGGCCGGGGCCCCGAGCGCCTCCGCGAGCACCGGGAGGTACTCGCACGCCGGGGCCGGCTCGTCGTCCACCACGTTCACCGGGCCCGCGGGCCAGTCCAGCGCCGCGACCGCCGCCCGCGCCGCGTCGGCGACGTGCACGAACGAGGCGACCCCGTCGTCGGCGACCACGTTCCCCAGGAACGGCGGGCCCGGCCTGCCGGACAGGGCGGCGGCGACCGGGCCGCCGGGGGCGTACCAGGTGCCGGGGCCGTACAGGAGGCCGTACCGCAGGATCACCGCGTGCTCCAGCTCCGCCGCCGTCTCCTCCAGCGCCTTCACCGCCGCGACGGTCCGCGCCCGGGGCTCGTCCGCCGTGTCGTCGAGCGGCACGGACTCGTCCGCGGGGCCCTCCCCCGGGGCGTACGCCCAGGAGATCGACTGCGCCACGATCCGCCGCACCCCGGCCGCCGTGGCGGCGTCCACGAGGTTGCGCGTCCCCTCGCGCCTGACCCGGCCGTTGGCGGCCCCGTCGGCCGCGGACAGGTCCGTCACCTGGTACATCACGACGTCCGGCGCGGCCTGCGCCACCACCCGCCGCAGCCCCTCGGCGTCGAGCACGTCGGCCCGCACGGCCTCGGCGCCCCGCGCCCGCAGCCAGTCGGCCCCGGCCGGGGACCGTGACGCCCCGACGACCTCGTGCCCCTCGACCAGCAGCGGAACGAGCTGCCGGCCCACGGCCCCGGTGGCGCCCGCCACGAACACCCGCATCGCGATCCCCTCCCCTCCGGGCACGGCCCCGAGCCCGCCCGGACAAGAGATCTTCGGCCCCGCCCGCGCCGGAGGGCAAATCGCGTCGCCGCTCCCGGAATCCCGGGGAGCGGGCGGGCGCCGGCCGTACCGGATGACGGAGAACGGCCTGACGCCCTGATGGCCTGGCGTCCCCGACACCGGCGCGGCGGAGGGCGGCCTTGAGGGCGGTGTTCTCCGGCGGGGAGGTTCAGGCGTCGCGGTCGCCGAGGTAGGCGTCCAGCGCGGCGGCGCCCCTGAGCATGGCGCGGCCCCGGTCGGACAGGCGGGCGCCCCAGTCGCGCAGGGTCGACTCCAGCGGGGCGACGCCCCCGGCGGAGCGGACCTGGGCGAGCAACGGGGCGATCTGCTCCAGCAGGTAACCGCCCCGCCTGAGCTGGTGGGCCAGCCGGGCGTCCCGCACGTCGGCCGCGCTGTAGACCCGGTAACCCGTCCGCGGATCGCGGCGCGGCCGTACCAGCCCGGCGCTCTCCCATTTGCGCAGGGTGGCGGGGCGGATGCCGAGCCGCCTGGCCAGCGGGCCGATGAACGTGTCGCCGCGCTCCTGCGGCACGGGGGCCAGGTCGCGGAGGGCCGCCTCGACGGCCTGGAGGGTGCGGCGGTCGTCGAGGAGCAGGCCGTGGCTCTCGTCGATGAGCCGCAGCGCGTCCTCGACCGCCCCGCGGTTGACCGCCCGCATGATCGCCGTGGCGGTCTGGTGGCCGTGCCCCGGCACGAGGGCGAGGAACGCGCGCAGGGCCCGGGCGTGCCGCGGCGTGTAGGTGCGGTAGCCGTGAACGGTGCGCTCGGCGGCGGGCAGGATGCCCGCGTCCTCGTAGTTCCTGATCGCCTGCGTGGACAGGTCGTGCTCGCGCGCCAGGTCCACCGGCCTCATGAGTGCATCACCGATTGAGGGTTCCTCGGGTAAGACAGGGGAATTCGCGCGGAAAGTCTACACCGAAGGTTCAACGATACCGTTTAAGCATGGACATCACGGACATGGCCTGGCCGCTCGACGGCACGGGCATCTCGGCGTTCCTCCGGTCGCTTCCCGCCCGGCCCCTGCTCCTCGGCCTGGGCGAGGCCCGGCACTTCGTCGGGGAACTGGGCGAGGCGCGCAACGAGGTCTTCCGGCATCTGGTGGAGCACGAGGGCTACCGGTCGTTCGCCATCGAGAGCGACTGCCTCATGGGCCTCCTCGTGGACGAGTACGTCACGACGGGCGCGGGCACGCTCGACGACGTCATGGAGCGCGGCTTCAGCCACGGCTTCGGCAAGCTCCCGGCCAACCGCGAACTCGTGCGCTGGATGCGGGCCTACAACGAGGAGCATGAGGAGAAGATCCGGTTCTTCGGGTTCGACGGCCCCCTGGAGTACTGGGCGGCGAGCCCGCGCCAGGCGCTCACCGGCCTGCGCGACCTCCTCGCCGGCCCGCTCGCGGACGCCGTGGTGACCAGGGAGACCCTCGACTCGCTGCTCGGCGCGGACGACCGCTGGTCGAACGAGGCCACCGCGATGGACCCGTCCCAGTCGATCGGCAGGTCGGAGGAGGCCCTGCGGCTGCGGCTGATCGCCGACGACCTGGTGGCGCTGCTCGAAACGCGGGCGCCGCGGCTGAGCGCGGAGGACCTGGAGCTCGCGGAGCTGTACGGACGCACCGCCGTGGGCCTGCTCCGCTACCACCACTGGATGGCCGACGCCTCCCCGGCGCGGTGGAGCCGCCTGTCGGCCCTGCGCGACGCGATGATGGCCGCCAACCTGCGCGCCATCGCCGAGCGCGGTCCCGCCCTGGTCTACGCCTCCAACCTCCACCTCCAGCGTGACAAGACCCGGATGTCGTTCGGCGACCACACGCTGGAGTGGTGGAGCGCGGGCGCGATCGTCGCCGCCCACCTGGGCGACCGCTACGCCTTCGTGGCCTCGGCCCTGGGCCGGACCGGCGACGACGTCCCGTCCCCCGACACCATCGAGGGCGCCCTCTCCGCCCTCCCGTGGGACCGCTCCCTGATCGAGGCCCGCCGCCTCCCCGAGGCCCTCCCCGCCCCCACCCCCCGCGCCTCCGCCGACTTCGCCTACTTCCCCCTGAACCCCGCCCACCTCCCCGCCACCGACGGCGTCCTCTTCCTCAGGCAGGCCGTCGACCTGGGCTCCCTCCCCCTCACCTAACCCCGCCACCACCCCACCGCCCGGCGCCGCGAGGGCGGCGCTTGCCGATGGCCGGCGCCGGGCGGGCCGGCGTGGCCGATGACGAGGTGCTTCCGGGAGGGTCAGGGCCGCGGTAGCGGGCGACGCCGCCGTACGGATCATCGGCGTCGGGGACGAGGTGCAGCACGGCGAACAGCGGGATCGCCACGGGGCGGGAGAAGCCGAGCGCGTCCACGGCCATCGGAACCCCTGCGGGCGGGGGTCGTCCGCCCCATCCCAGCCGCGCGAACCCCCGGGGAGGATCCCGACTCGGGACCCCGGGTCTCGCGCTACCGCCGGGCGGCCGAGTAGCCCGCGTGCAACTGACCGCAGGCGGCCTCGGCGTCGGCGCCGAACTGCTGGCGGCGCGCGGCGCGCACGCCCGCGTCGCGCAGGGCCGCCAGGAAGGCGCCGGCCCGGCGCGGGGGAGGGGGACGGTAGTCCGGGTTCACGCCCGCGGCGTGGTTGTAGGGGATGACGCTGACGTGGAACAGTCCCGGCCTGCGGCGGGCCCGCACCAGGCCGGCCAGGTCGCGCGCGTGCGCGACGCTGTCGTTGACCCGGTCGATCAGCAGGTAGGCCAGGTACACCTTGCGGCGGTTGACCTCGGCGTGCTCGTCCAGCACGGCGAGGCACTCCTCCAGGGGGAAACGGTGCTCCAGCGGGATCAGCGCGGCCCGCTCGGCGGGGTCGGGAGAGTGGACGGACAGGGTGATGACGACGCCGGGCCGTTCCCGCGCGAGGCGGCGCAGCCCGGGAAGGAAGCCGACGGTGGACACGGTGATCCGGCGCGGGCTGATGCCGAACATCAGGGGATCGGTCAACTGGCCGAGCGCCGTGAACGTGTGCGGGTTGGCCAGCGCCTCGCCCATCCCCATGAAGGACACGCTGCTGACCTGGGTCTCGCGCCGGAAGTGGAGGACCTGGTCGCAGATCTCGTCGGCGGTGAGGTTGCGGACCAGCCCGATCGCCCCGGTGGCGCAGAAGCCACAGCCGAGCCCGCATCCGGCCTGGCTGGAGACGCACAACGACGTCCATCCGGCGCGGTATCTGGAGAAGACCGTCTCGAAGCGCACCCCCCGCTCGGCCTCGAACAGGACCTTGCGCACCTGGCCCCGCCGTTCGGAGGCGACGGCGCGGATGCCGGGCCAGGAGGGCCCGAAGCGCGCGGCCAGGGCCGAGCGCAGGCCGAGGGGCAGCGCGGTCATCCGGCCGAACTCGGTGACGCCGCGGCCGAAGAGCTCGTGGAGTAGCTGCTGGAAGCGGTAGGGCGGCGCCCCCTGCCGTTCGAGGAACGACCGGACGCGGTGGGCGCGGGTGTCGGCGGGCCCGGGTGTGAGCATGTCGATCTCGACTCCGATGGGGAGGGAAGCGGGAGGAGGCGATGCCGGAGAGGAGTCCGGCATCCCCGGGGCCGGGTCACCGCGCGCGGAAGACGCCCCTGGTGGGGGGCCGTTCCAGGTGGCGGCGGTGATCCGGCGGGACGCCCCGGCTCAGGAGGGCCGGATGACCTGGCGTCCTCGGTACGTGCCGCAGGCCGGGCAGGCGGTGTGCGGCGGGGTGGGCGCGCCGCATCCGGGATTGCGGCAGGCCGTCAGGGTCGGGGCTTTCGCTTTCCACCGGGAGCGGCGGGCGCGGACGTTCGCGCGGGATTTCTTGCGAAAACCGGAAGAGGCCATTGTTCACCTTCGATCCGCTGGCTCGACGAACCTTGCGATGCCGTTTCAGGCATGACTCGGCCGCGGGCCGGCCCAGGAAAAAGGCCGGTCCGTGAATTCGGCGGCGGATCTATAAGTCGGAGACGGGCATGGTGCGACGCTCCCCGGGAGAAGAATCCTCAAGGACGGCTGTTCAGGGCGGGGCCGGCGGGCGGAAGGAACCGCAGGGCCGGTGCGGGGACCCGGCTCGCGGGCCGGGTGGGAACGCGCGGAATCCTCCGGACACGGGAGCAGTGCTCAGACCGTGCCGGAGCGTCGCTAAACGGCGTACTGAGCCGCGGGCCGCCTGTGCGCCAACATGCGGGCATCGTAACAACCGTCACCGCCGTGCGCCCACTCAATATTCGCCGCCGCGGTTATCGCTCCGTTCCGGCGCCGGATCGTGGCGTCCGCCGGACGTTTTTCCGGCGCCGGGAACGCGGCGTCGCCGAATGCGACGGCGCGGCGGTCAGAGGTGGTGGAGGCGGTGACCGATGACGCGGGCCGGGGTCAGCCGGAACCGGACGCCGGAACCGGGGCCTGGGCCGGAACCGAGGCCGGAACCGGAATCGGGACCTGGGCCGGAACCGGAGCCGGCGGCGGGGTCCGGGCCGGTGCCGGGGTCCGGCGCGCGGTCGCCGGGCTCCTGGCGGGCGGGGCCCTGGATCAGGACCGTCCAGCCGGCGTGGGTGGAGTCGTCGATGTGGTCCACCTGCAGGGCGAGGCTCGGAACGGCGCGGAGGGCGTCGTCCACGCCGGGCACCGCGCGGAAGACGACGGCGCCGGGGAGGACCCGGTAGGCGACGGGGAGGACCGTGGGCCCGTGCGGTCCCGCGAACGCGACGCGCGCCACGCCGCCGGGGGAGATGAGCCCCAGGCACTCCTCGCGGCCGAGCTCCTCCGGGTCACGGTGCACGGCGGGGCCGGGCGGGACCTCCGTGCGCTCGCCGAGGAGGTCGCCCACGGTGGTCCTGAGCGCGTCGGCCAGCCGGCGCAGGGTGGGCTCAGCGGGCCGGGCGGCGCGTTCTTCCAGGTAGGCGAGGTAGGCCGGGGCGATGCCCGCGCGCTCGGCGAGCTCCCCGCGGGTCAGCCCCAGGCGCGCGCGGCGGTGGGCGACGCGTCGCCCCAGGTCCCCGGATGATCCCATGCTCATGGCCGGCGCCTCCTCCCCTTCGAGCGTAGGCGGGAACCGGGAACCGCGCGCCGGCGTACGGCACGGCCACGCGATCACGTGCGCGACGCGCCGTACGGCCCGGGCGAGGCGTGGCCGCCCGGGGGCCGTACGGAATCCGCGGCGGGGCGGGGAGGCGGCGGCTCAGTGCTCGTCGACGACCTCGCCGTTCAGGGCGGTGTGGTCCGCGGTGAGGGCCATGGTCAGCGGGGCCTCCGGGAATGTGGGGATCGAGGCGAGCGCGGCGCCCATCTGCTCGGCGCTCTCCCAATGCCAGATGTCGGTGTAGGTGCCGTCCTCCAGCCGGATCAGCACGGCGTGGGTCAGGCCGGGGTGGCCCTCCCGGACGGTCGCGATCAGCGACCCGCGGCGGGCCAGGAACTCCTCCAGGTCGGCGTCGGCGACGGAGTAACGGTGCGAGCGTACGGCGGACATCGGTGTGTCTCCTCGTCGTGGGGGTTCGGTCACCAGGAGCCGGCGATCTGCCGGATCGGGGCGTTCAGGCGGTTGAAGAGGTTGGTGGTGGCGATCATCAGCAGGATCGAGGCGAGCTGCTTCTCGTCGAAGTGGTCGGCGGCGTCGTCCCAGACCTCGTCGGGCACGGCGTCCGCGCGGTCGGCCAGCCGGGTCGCGGCCTCGGTCAGCGCCAGCGCGGCCCGCTCGGCGTCGGTGTAGTACGGGGCCTCCCGCCAGGCGGCGACCAGGCCGACCCGGTCGTCGCTCGCGCCGAGCTTGCGCAGGTTCTTCAGGCCGGCGTCCACGCAGAAGGAGCAGCCGTTGATCTGGCTCACCCGCAGGTGGATCAGCTCCATGAGCTCCTGGGGGAGGCCCTGCGACTGCGCGGCCCGCATCAGCTCCATGATCGGCTTCATGGCCTCGGGGATGATCGTCGCGGGGTTCTTCATCCGGGGTTCCATCGTTCACTCCTTCGTCGCGGTTGGCGTGAGATCAGAGTGAATGTCGGGATTGATAGATTCGCGATGCGCGGACGATGTGGCGGCGATGGGGAGACCGATGCTTCGCTTCACCCTTCTCGGCCCCGTCCAGGTGATCGTGGACGGTGCGCCGCTGACCGGCATCGCCCCACGTCATCGGGCGGTGCTGGGGTACCTCCTGCTCAACGCGGAGCGGGTGATCGGCATCGAGCGGCTGATCGACGCGATGTGGGGCTACGACCGGCCCGACACCGCGCGGTCCCAGATCCACGCCTCGATCACCGCGATCCGCAAGGTGCTGCGCGGCGCGGGGGCCGCCGGGCTGCTGGAGACGCGCGCCGGCGGCTACGTCGCCCATCCCGGGCCCGGGCAGGTGGACGCGCTGGAGTTCACCGAGCTGGTGGCCGCGGGAGACCTGCGCGAGGCCCTGGCGCTGTGGCGCGGGGAGGCGCTGGAGGACGTGCACGCGCACTACGCCGGCGGCGTCCGCGAGCTGTGGAACGACCGCCGCCTGTCGGCGTACGAGCGGCTGGCCGAAGGCGAGCTGGCCGCCGGGCGGCACGCCGACCTCCTCGACGAGCTGGCGGCGCAGGTGGCCGCGAACCCGCTCCGCGAGAGGCTCAACGGGCACCTGGTCCTGGCCCTGCACCGCGCGGGCCGGCAGGCCGACGCTCTGGCCGCGGCGCGCGCCTACCGTACGGCTCTCGCCGAGGAGCAGGGCCTCGACCCCGGGCACGCCTTCACCGAGCTGGAACGGGCGGTCCTGACGGACGACCCCGCCCTCCGCCTGGCGGACGGCCCGGCCCCGCGCCCGGCCGCGCGGCCCGCGCCCGCGCCGCCGCGCCGCTCCACCTACCTGCCCTACGACATCCCCGACTTCTCCGGCCGGGACGCCGAGCTGGACCGGCTCGCCGGGCACGGGCACGGGGCGGCGGTCGTCACGATCGACGGCATGGCCGGGGTCGGCAAGACCGCCCTCGCCGTCCACGTGGCCCACCGGCTGGCCGACCGCTACCCGGACGGCCGCCTCTTCATCGATCTGCGGGCCCACACCGCCGGCCGGGAGCCGGTCGACGCCTCCGCCGCGCTGGAGGCCCTCCTGCGCCAGCTCGGGGTGCCCGCCGACCGGATCCCGGTCTCTCCGGCCGAGCGGGGCGCCCTGTGGCGCGCCGAGCTGGCCGGACGGCGTGTGCTCGCCGTACTGGACAACGCCGCCGGCGCCGAGCACGTGCGGCCCCTGCTGCCGGGGCGCTCGGAGACCCTCGTCCTGATCACCAGCCGGCGGCGGCTCGTGGACCTGGACGGCGCCCACGCGCTGTCGGTCGACGTGCTGGACGAGGACGACGCCGCCGCGCTGTTCGAGCGGATCGTGGGCGAGCGCGCCCGCCGGGAGCCCGGCGCCGTGCGCGAGGTGCTGCGCCTGTGCGGCCGCCTCCCGCTCGCCATCCGGCTCGCGGCCGCCCGCCTCCAGCACCGCCCCCGCTGGACCGTGGCGTACCTCGCGGGCCGCCTGCGCGACCACCGCAGGCTCCTGGACGGGGTGTCGGCGGCCTTCGCCCTCTCCTACGAGCAGCTCGACGAGGCCGAGCAGCGCCTGTTCCGCCTGCTCGGGCTCGCCCCGGGCCGCGACATCGACGCGTACGGCGCGGCGGCCCTGGCGGGGATCCCGGCGGACGAGGCCGAGGAACTCCTCGAGGCCCTGCTCGACGCGCACATGCTCCTGCAGCTCGAACCCGGCAGGTACACCTTCCACGACCTGCTGCGCGAGCACGCCCGCTCGCTCGGCGAGGACGACGACGCCCTCCTGCGGCTGCTCACCTACTACCTGCACCGCTCGCGCGCGGCGGTGGACCTGCTCTTCCCCGACACCCTGCGGGAACGGGAGGGCATCCCCCGGCCGGAGGCCCCGATCCCGCCGTTCCGCGACGCCGCGGAGGCGTCCGCCTGGCTCGACGCCGAACGCTCCAACATCATCGCGACCGCCGTCCACGGCCCCGAGATCTGCCTGGGCATGCTCGGGCTGGCGCTGCGGCCGTACCTCGACCGGCAGGCGCACCACGACGACGCGCTCACCCTGCACACCCTGGTGCTCCGGCGCAGCCGCAAGCTCGGCCCCCTCCACCGCGAGTTCGAGGAGCAGGCGCTCACCAACCTGGCGTGGACCCACTGGCGGCTCGGGGAGTACGAACGGGCCGAGGAGCACGCCGCCGCGGCCCTCGGCATGTGCGAGGCGCCCGGCGAGCGCGCCCGGGCACTGCTCACGCTGGGCAGCGTGGCCCTGCGCCGCCGCCAGGACGCGCGGGCGGAGGAGCACCTCCGGCGGGCGCTGGACCTGGCCAGGATCGGCGCCGACACCTGGGGCGAGGCGCAGGTGCTCGGGGCGCTCGCCCTCGCCCTCGACCGGGCGGGCCGCTCGGGGGAGGCCCGCCGGCACCTCGACCTGGCGCTCGCGCTCCACCGCAAGGTCGGCAACCCGGCGGGGGAGGCCATGACCCTGGACCACCTCGGCGTCGTGCTGCGCCACCAGGGCGACCTCGCCCAGGCGCGCGCCCGCCACGAGCGGGCCGCGGCCCTCTGCCGCGCGCTCGGCGACACCGCCGCCGAGGCCGCCGCGCTCAACGGCCTGGCCGAGGCCGCGGGCGACCCGGCGCGGGCGGCCGAGGAGCACGCCGCCGCGCTCGCGCTCGCGGACCGGACGGGGAACCGGCCGGAGCAGGCGCGGGCCCACCACGGCCTGGCCCGCGCCCACCTCGCCCTCGGGCGCCCGGAGCGGGCCGCCGAGCACGCGCGGCCGGCCCTCGCCCTCTACGAGGAGCTGGGCGTCCCCGAGGCCGGGGAGGCGCGCGCCTTCCTGGAGCACACCAGGGCGCCCGGCCGTACGGCCTGAGCCCCGCGGCCCCGGACCCGCCGCGTCACGACCACGTCACGACGCGCGGCGCCGGCGCGGGCTCCGGCGCGGCGTCGCGGGCCGGGTCAGGGTTCGGCCCTGCCGGTGGCCCAGGCCCAGGCGGCGATCGCCACGCGGTTCCTGGCGCCGGTCTTGCGCTGGATCGCGGCGACGTGGTTCTTGACCGTGCCCGGGGACAGGAAGAGCTCGGCCGCGATCTCGGCGTTGGTCCTGCCCTGCGCGACCAGGGCCACGACCTGGTCCTCCCGCTCGGTGAGGACCACGTCGGAGACCTCGCGCCGGCGGCCGCGCTCGCGCAGCAGCCGGACGGTGAGCTGCGGGCTGATGAGCACGTCGCCGTTCATCGCGGCCCGGACGGCCTCGACGAGCAGCGCGGGACCGGAGCGCTTGAGGATGAACCCGGCCGCGCCGTGGCCGAGCGCGGCGTGGACGTATTCGTCCAGGCCGAAGGTGGTCACGACCACGACGCGGATGCCGGTGCCGGCCAGGGCGCGCGTCACCTCGATCCCGTCGGCCCCCGGCATCCTGATGTCGGCCAGCACCACGTCGGGCCTGATCGCCCCGGCGGTCTCGATCGCCGTGCGCCCGTCGGCGGCCTCGGCCACCACGGTCATGTCGGGCTGGGCGTCGAGGATCAGGCGGAAGGCGCCGCGGATGCCTTCCTGGTCGTCGGCGATGAGGATGCGGGTGACCACTCCGGCGATTGTGCCAGCGGCAGCCGCGCGGTCAACGACCACCCCTGCGGCACGGCCCGCGCGGACAGCTCGCCGCCGTGGTCCCGGACGAGCGCGGCCAGGGCGGGCAGGCCGCTGCCGCCCCGCGCGCGGCCCCGCCCGCCGCCCCGCGCGCGGGCCACGCCGTCGTTGGTCATCGCGATCTCCAGGACCCCGGACGAGGCGGTGACGTCCAGCGCCACCCGCCCGGCCTGCGGGGCGTGCCGCCGTACGTTGGTCAGGCCCTCGATCACGATCCGGTACGCCAGGGCCGCGGTCTCCGGGGCGGCCGTCACGTCCGGGTCCATGCGCAGCTCGACCCGCGCGGGGCCGGCGGCGGAGAACCGCTCGGCCGCGTCCCGGATGCCGGCCAGGTCGCCGCCAGGGGCGAGGGGGCGGTCGTGGTGCAGCATGTCCAGCGTCCGGTCCAGCATCGACAGGGCCCGGCGGCCCGCGGCCTCGACGCGCTCCAGCGCCTGCCGCGGGTCGCCCGCGACCTGGCCCGCCTGGGCGTGCGCCACCATCTCGCTGATGTCGTGCGCCAGGTAGTCGTGCAGGTCCCCGGCGAGCCGCAGCCGCATCGCGAGGCGCGTCTCGGCCACCGCGCGCTCCCGCCGTACGTCGAGGACCCGCAGGTAGCCGCCGACGGAGGCGGCCAGCATCGCGCCCAGCCCCCAGAACGCGCACGCGCCGAGCTGTTCGAGCGGCGAGGCGGGCGTGAACACGCGCAGCAGCCAGCAGGCCGCGGCCAGGCCCGCGAGCGGAGCGGCGACCGCGGCCCGCCGGGCCGGCGCGTAGCGGACGGCCAGGCCGGCCAGCGCCATCAGCGCGCCACTCTCGATCATCCCCGGCAGGGCGGTGGCGGGCACCGCCCGCACCAGGCCGGTCAGGTGGACCAACGTGACGGCCGCCGACACGCCCGCCGCCAGCGCCGCCCAGGTGGACAGGCGCCGCCGGAACCGGGGCCGGGCCGCCGCGCTCCCGGCCGCCGCGACGGCCACCACGGCCGAGGTCAGGTCGACAAGCCACATCACGGTCACAGGAGCGACGATACGGGCTCGCGGCTCCGGGCCGGAGATGCCGAACGGCACCCGGGCGGCCCGCGAAAGGTGCCGGACGGCATCTGGCCCGCCCTCCCCACGCGGCGGGAGGCTCCCGGCATGAGCACCTTCACCTCTGATCGTCTCCGATACGCGGCGGTCCTGTGGGCGCTGGCCTACGGCGCGCTCGGGGCCGCCTGGGCGCTGGGCGCGCCCGGCTACCCGTGGGGGGCGTCCGACCCCGACCCGGACGGCGCCCTGTCGATCCTGGGCGCGACCACTCCGGGCTTCGGCTGGGCGATCGCCGCCTGCTGCGCGCTGACCGCGCTCACGGCGCTGGCGCTGCCCCGCGGCGGCGGGCGCCGAGCGCCGCTGTTCCTGGCCTGGCCGATCGCCGCGCTCCTGATCCTGGTGATCCCCGACTCCCGGCTGATGATGGGCGTCGCCTACACGCCGCTGCTGCTGGTCGCCCCGGTCTTCGGCTGGAGCCTCGGGGGCGCGGGCTTCGCCGACGCCTGGCCGTGGCCGGTGCTCAACCAGCTCGTGTGCGTGCTGGGCGGCCTGCTGCTGGCCGCCACGGCGCTGGCCTCCGCGCGGGACGGGGAGCGCATGCGGTGGTTCACCCCCCGGCGGGGGCGCGCCGCGGTGTACGTGGCGGTCGCCGTGCCGCTGTTCTACTGCGCCACCCGGTGGGCGTGGGCGCTGGGCATCCCGCTGGGCGTGAGCGCGGAGTTCCTGGACGCGGGCGAGGACGGCCTGTGGCTGGCGGGCGCGTACCTGGCCACGTTCGGGGCCTTCGGCGGCCTGCTCACCCTCGGCCTGATCCACCGGTGGGGCGAGGTCTTCCCGCGCTGGATCCCGGGGCTGCGCGGCAGGAGGGTGCCGCCGCTCCTCGCGGTCATCCCCGCCGGGTTCGTCTCGATCATCATCACCGTGGCCGGGCTGACCTACCTGCGCTGGACCATCGCCGGCCGGTTCGCCCTGAACGAATGGGGAGCCTGGCTGCCGGAGTGCTTCTGGCCGATCTGGGGCGCCGCGCTGGCCACCGCCACCGTCTCCTACCACCGCCGCCGACGGCACGACGAGAGGGCGGGACGCGCCCCGCGGGCGGCCGGCCTCCCCGGGGCCGCGGAACCCGCCCTCTCCCCGGCGGCGGACCAGAAAGCGGAGGCGTGAGGGTCAGCGGCGGCGGGGCGGGCCGGAGCCCGCGCCCGCCCCGGCCGCTACCCGCGCCGCAGCTCGACGGCGGCGTCGATCAGCGCGGTGAGCCGGTCCTCGGGGACCTGGCCGGGGCGGTCCAGGACGACGGAACGCCCCCGCCGGCCCGAGGGGGTGAGGATCCGCGCGGGATCGGGCAGGCGCTCGCCGTACTCGAAGAACAGCGAGACGGCGCGCTCACGGGGGAAGACGCCGCAGACGTAGCCCGCCCCGGGATGGTGGTAGCCAAACCCGTGCCAGCCCGGCCAGACCTTCTCCTGGGCGTCGGGCATCGCCGCGCGCACCACCCCCCGCACCCACAGCGCCGTCTCGACGACCCCGGCCTCGTGCCCCCGCAGGAGCTCCTCCACCTCGGCCCCACTCGCCTCCGGCATGGGCTCTCCTCCACGTGTTCGCGCCTCGGCGGCGCCGCTGAGCCCGCCTCCCGAGCGGGCCGCGCCCTCCATGATGCCGCCCGCCCCCGCCGGTCCGCCGTGGGGATCAGGGGGGTGGGGCGGTGGTGAGGGCGGTGTCGAGGGCGGGGTGGCCGGTGGGCGGGGTGAAGGAGGTGGGGGCTCCGGCCCGGGCGAGGGCGGCGACGGTGGCGGGGTAGTCGCCGTCGTCGGCGCGGTTGTGGGTCGCGCCCCACACCGCGCAGTCCAGGGGCGTGGGGCCGTCGTCGGCGAAGGCGTGGTCGCTCAGGTCGGCGCCGCGGTCGATGAGGAGGCGGACCACCTCGGCGCGGCCGTGCATCGCGGCCTGCTCCAGCGGGGTGAAGCCGCTCCAGCCGCGCGTGTCCACGGGCAGGCCGGCGTCGAGGAGGGCGCGCACGACGTCGGTACGACCGAGCAGCGCGAACTGGCCGAGGATCCACCCGTAGCCGGTGTCCTCGGGGATGCCCAGGGCGGGCGGCGGCGCGGCGGGCAGCCGTACGGACTCTCCCCGGGCGACGGCCAGTACCGCCTCGTCCACCGGGTCCAGGGCGGCGGTGGCGCCGTGGGCGGCCAGCAGGTCGTAGGCGGCCAGGTGCCCGCAGCGGGCGGCCAGCGCGAGCGGCCTGCGGCCGGTGTCCCACCGGTCCCAGGGGCGGTTCACGTCCGCGCCCGCCGCGAGCAGCATCGACAGGACGCGCACGCCCCGGCCCCTGGCGATGGCGTGGTGCAGGGCGCAGACCTCGTCCACGTCCACGCCGCGCTCCAGGAACCAGGCCAGCCCGCCCGCGTCCTCGAAGTCCAGCTTGTGGAGCACCATGCGCTCGAACCCCGGCCGGTGCAGCAGGTCCAGGAAGCCCGTGTCGGCCTGCTCGCACGCGTGGTAGAACGCGTCCGCGTCCGGCGTCGCCCCGTGCTCGACCAGCGCGCGGGCCAGCGCGAGGTCCCGCCGTTCGACCGCGTCGTACAACGCGCTGCGGACGTACTCCCCGTCCCCTTCCACGGTGTGGGCCCCCGGGTCGGCCCCCGCGCCCAGCAGCAGCTCCGCGCACCGCCGTACGGCCGGCGCGGGCGCGTCCGCGCGGCGCAGCAGGACCAGCAGCGGCGCGAGCCCGCCGATCGGGGCCGTGACCACCTCGGGATCGGCGGCGAGCAGGCCCGCCAGGGCGCCGGGGTCGGCCAGGACGAGGGCGCGCTCGGGCCCTTCGAGCCCGGCGGCGCGCACGTGGTGGACGAGGCGGGGCCAGCTCGCGAAGCCGTGCTCGCGGGCCAGCTCGAACTGCGCCCGGCTCAGCGGGATCCCGGCGGCGCGGGCGCGCGACTTGGCCCTCTTGCGCAGGAACGCGAGGGACGGGCGCGCGGGAAGATCAGGCATGGCGAACCTCCGTCGGCCCGGGTCCGCGAGCGCGGGCGAAGGTCCGTCGGCGGACGACGCTCATGCTGCCGGTGGGATGATCCCTTCCCCGCGGACCGGGCGCGCCCGGCGGCGCGCATCCGATCCTAGCCGCCGGGACCGCGCGGCTCATTCGACCGCCCGCTGGAAGCGGTCCGTGAGCGCCCGCAGGAAGTCGGCGAACTCGGGCGGGTCCAGGACGGTGAAGTCCACGTCCAGGGTCCCCAGGAAACCGGCCAGGTTCTGGTACGAGCTGCCACCGGACTCCAGCAGGGACGTGTTCTCGTCCACCGCCGTGAGGACGCCCGCCGTGGACGGGATGCGCGCGGCGATCGTCTCGGCGGGCGCGTGCAGCCGCACCCGCACCCGGTGGCTCCAGGCGCGGGAGCCGACGCCGCGCAGGACGTGGGTGGCGGCGTCCTCGGGCGGCTCGCGCGGGGTGAAGCGGGGGCCGTTCGGCGTCCTCGGCCGGATGCGGTCGGCACGGAACGTGCGCCAGTCCCGCCGGTCGACGTCCCAGGCCAGCAGGTACCACCGCCGCCCGGTGTAGACCAGGCGGTACGGCTCGGCCCGGCGCGTGCTGTCGTCGCCGTCGTGGCCCAGGTAGTCGAAGCGCAGTTGCTCGTGGTCGCGCGCGGCGGCGGCGATCGTGGTCAGGATCTCGGCGTCCACGGTCGGCCCGCCCCCGGCCGCGGAGATCGTCGCCGAGCGCAGCGCGTCCACCCGGCGGCGCAGCCGGGACGGGAGGGTGCGTTCCAGCTTGGCGAGCGCGCGCACGGAGGTCTCGGCGATGCCGCTGACGGTCCCGCCGGCGGCCGCGGCCAGGCCCAGCGCGACCGCGACCGCCTCGTCGTCGTCCAGCAGGAGCGGCGGCACCTCCTTGCCGGGGACGAGCCGGTAGCCGCCGGTGACGCCGGTGCTGGAGTCCACCTGGTAGCCCAGGATGCGCAGCCGTTCGACGTCGTTGCGCACGGTGCGGGTCGTCACCCCGAGCCGGCCGGCCAGTTCGGCCCCGCTCCAGTCCCGCCGCGTCTGGAGCAGCGACAGCAGCCGCAGGAGCCGTACGGAGGTTTCCAACATCTTCCGATTCTGGCAGATATTGCGGAAACGGAGGTTCCGCAATGGTCTGTAGCGTGATCAGTGGAAAGGGCGGAAGGACCACGGGGAGCCCGGACCGCCCGCGGCGACGAAGGAGGACTCATGCTCCGCGGATTCACCACGATCAACTACTGGGCCGACGACCTGAAGGCCGCCAGCCGGTGGTACGCCGAGGTCCTCGGCGTCGAGCCGTACTTCGAGCGCAGCGGCCCCAACGGCGAGCCCGGATACGTCGAGTTCCGCGTCGGGGATTACCAGCACGAGCTCGGCCTGCTCGACCGCCGCTGGGCGCCGCCGGGCGCCGCGGCCGAGCCGGGCGGGGTGGTCATGTACTGGCACGTGGACGACATCGAGGCGGCCTTCGCGCGGCTGCTGTCGCTCGGCGCGAAGGAGTACCAGCCGATCACCAACTGGGGCGATGGCGGGTACATCACCGCGTCGGTGCTCGACCCGTTCGGCAACGTCCTCGGCATCATGTACAACGAGCACTACCTGGAGATGCTGGAGACCACGGGCAAGGCGTGAGCGGGCACCGAGGCCCCGGGTGCCGTCCCGGGGCCTTTGCGCGCGCGGGGCGGGCCCCTGCAGCCCCGCCCCGGGCAGGACCTCGTCACCGGGGCCTTTGCGCGCGGGGCGGGCCCGCCGTGCGGTCGTGCCGGTCCCGCGTGGGAGACTGCCGCGATGAACGAGCCCGCCGACGCCAAGGCCAAGTCCGACCTGCTCCGCTACCTCCAGGCCGCCCGCGAGGCCCTGGTGTGGAAGCTCGACGGCCTGTCGGAATACGACGCCCGCCGTCCGCTGACGCCGACCGGCACCAACCTCCTCGGCCTGGTCAAGCACGCCGTAGGAGTCGAGACCGGCTACTTCGGGGACACGTTCGGCCGCCCGTTCTTCGACGTGCCGCCGCCGTGGCTGGCCGCGGGCGCCGAGGACAACGCGGACATGTGGGCCACCCCTGACGAGTCCCGCGAGGAGATCGTCGATCTGTTCCGCCGCGCGTGGGCGCACTCGGACGAGACGATCGCGGCGCTGCCCCTGGACGCGGCGGGCGCGGTGCCGTGGTGGCCGGAGGAGCGCCGCGCGGTGACGCTGCACCAGGTCCTGGTCCACGTGATCTCCGACCTCCAGCGCCACGCCGGCCACGCCGACATCGTCCGCGAGCTCATCGACGGCGCGGCCGGCCTGCGGCCCGGGGCCGCGAGCCTGGCCGCAGGCGACCGCGCCTGGTGGGAGGCCTACCACCGCCGCGTGGAGGACGCCGCCCGCGAGGCCGGCGGGCGCGCCTGACTCCAAGATCCCGATCCGCGGTCCGGCCGGTATGGTGGGGCGCTTCGCGTTCTCGATCCCCCTTCGTCCCGCCCAGGAAGTGCACGTGCGCCGCTACCGTCACGGCCGGATCGCCGGACCCCTCACGATCCTCTACGCGGCCCTGGCGGCCGCCGCCTTCGCCGCCGGGAACGACGACCTCCTCGCGGCGGTCGCGGATCCGGGCGGCCTGCGCGGGTCCCTGACGGCCGACCCTCCGGTCCTGTTCATGACCGTCCTCGTGCAGACCTGGGCGATCTGGCACATCCTGCGCGGTCCGGTCGCCGGCGTCACGCCGCCCGCCGATCGGCCGGTCCGCCTTCTCCGCTGGGCGTTGTACGGCCTGGCCGCCGACCACGTGGCGCGCCTGCTGCTCCCGGTCCCCTGGGTGATCTCCGGCGCCCTGCGCCTCGCCGTGGTCGTGCTCTTCTTCCGCGTCCTCGCCGCCCCCCGCGCGGCGCGCCTGATCGGCCTGGTGACCGGCCTGCTCGCCGTGCTCCTCACGAGCGCCGTGAGCCTGGTCGAGGAGCTCGCCGCGGAGGGGATGCTCCTGGCCGGGGTGTACGCGCTGCCGTGGATGTTCGTGACGCTGTGGTCCCAGTCCCGCGACGGCCGCCGGACCGTCCTGACCACCCGGACCGGCCTCGCCTGGGGCATGTCCATCGCCCTCGTGATCGCCTGGGCGGCGATCGCCGAGCCGGGGTCGTCATCCGACGCCGACCTCGCCCTGGTCACGGGGCCCGGTGTGTACCCCGAGCCGCCGTCGCCCTCGCTCGCCCCCATCGCGCTCGCCCTCGACGTCCTGTTCGCCGCCTGGGCCGCCCTGTCCGCCCACGACCTCGCCGGCCTCCGCGCGGTCGCCCCGGCGCCCCGCCGTACCCCTGCCGCGGAAGCCGGAGACGCCGCGGACGCCGGAGACGCCGGGGAAGAGGAGCCGGGTGCCGCCCGCGTGCCTCCGCCGCCCGCCCCCTGAGCCGCGGCAGCCGGGACGCGGGCCGGGATCGGGCGCGGCCGGAGAGGGCGGGGGCGGAGAGGGCGGGGGCGGTCAGCCGCCGCGTGCTACCGTGATCGGCATGTTCCTCCTGTTCGCGTAGAAGGCCGCCCCGCCCGCGCCGCCCGCGTGTGGCACTCGCCGGCCTGAGACCCGTGCGCGCCCCGCCGCGCTCCCGACCCGAGGAACATGATCGTGTCTTCGTCCTCCCGGGCTCCGTCGTACGCCGCCGTGCTGCGGACGCCCCATGCCCTGTTCGGCTTCTGCGCCGCCCTGGTGGGGCGGCTGTCCTACGGGACCGTCTTCCTGTCGCTGGCGCTGGCCGTCAAGGAGAGCACCGGCTCGTTCTCAATGCTCGGCACCGTGACGGCGCTGTTCGGGTTCGCCAGCGTGCTCGGCAGCCCGGTCCGCGCCGCGCTGGTGGACCGGTACGGCCCGCGGCGGGCCCTCCCGCCCATGGCGTTCGGCTACGCGGTCGCGCTGGGCGGGCTGGCGCTGGCGACCTCCCGGCCCGGGGCCCCGGGTCTCCTGCTGGCGGTGCTGGCGGCGGTGGCCGGGCTCGGCACGCCGCCGCTCGGGCCGACGATGCGGGCGCTCTGGAGCGACCTCCTGCCCGATCGCGCCCTGCTCCAGCGGGCCTACAGCCTGGACACGGTCGCCGAGGAACTCCTCTACGTCACCGGGCCGCTGCTGGTGGGGCTGCTGATCCAGGTCGCGCCGCCCTGGACCGGGGTCGCGGCGAGCGCGCTGCTGATCCTTTCGGGCTCCCTCGCGCTGGCCTGGTCCCCGGCGCTCCGCGCACGCCCGGCCGGAACCACCGAAACCGCCGGCACCGGTGAAACCGCCGGCACCATCGGCTCCACCGGGGCCGATGGGGCCGATGGTGCCGCCGCAGCTCGGCCGTACCGGGCGCTTTCCAGGCGGCCGCGCAGGCCGTACGGCGCGGCGCTGGGGCGGGCGATCGGCGTGGCCGCGGGGCTGGGCATGGCGCTCGGGGCGGTGGAACTGCTCGTGATCGCGGTCGCCGACGAGCACGGGCGGCCGGGGACGGTGCCGTGGACCATGGCGGCGCTGTCGGCGGGGAGCGCGATCGGCGGGCTGGCCTACGGGGCCGTGCGGTGGCGGGTCTCGACCATGGCCCGGCTGGGGGCGCTCGGCGCGGCGCTCGGGCTGACCCTGGCCGCGATGGGCCTGTTCCCGCACCCCTACCCGCTGATCGCGATGGCGGCGCTCGGCGGGGTGTGCGTGGCCCCGGCGCTGACGACCGCCTACCTGATCGCCGACGAGACCGCCGCCCGTGAGGCGCGCACCCGGGCGATCACCTGGATCGGCACGGCGTTCAACGCGGGGTCGTCGGCGTCGGCGGGCGCGGTGGGCCTGCTGGTCGAGCGGGTCCCGCTGCCCGTGTGCTTCCTCGCCGCGGCGCTCCCGGTGCTCCTGTCCGCCGCGGTCGCCCTCGGCCGCCGGTCCGCCGGGCGAGACCCCGGGCCCGCGCGCCCGGCCGAGGTCTCCGCCTAGGCTCGCCCGCCGTACGGCGGCGCGGGGGTCAGGCGGGGGCGGGACGGCAGGCGGCGGGGAGCGGGCGGTGACGCCCCCGGGGGCGGCCTGGGCCGGGCGGCGTCCCCGGTCAGGCCGAACAGCGGGGGCGGGCGGTCGCGGTGGGATCTGCCAGGCGCACGACGCCGTCATCCGCGCGCGGCTCCAGGCCGGGCGGCGAGGGACGCGCGCACGCCGCCTCGTGGGGGACGTCCGCGCCGGACGGCGGGCGGCCGGCAGGCGGGCGCCCCCTGGATCAGGGCACGGTGGCGTGCCGGGGGATCACGATGTCGAGCAGGCCGGGGAACGCCTCCTCGACCTCGGCGCGGCGCAGGCCGCTCATGCGGGCCGTGCCCACGTAGTACTGGCGGATCAGGCCGGCCTCGCGCAGCACCTTGAAGTGGTGGGTCGCGGTGGACTTGCTCACCGGGATGTCCACGAGGCCGCAGCGGAGATCCTCCCCGGCGGCGTCGAGCTGGGCGAGGATGCTCCGCCGTACCGGATCGACCAGGGCCTCCAGGACCTTCTGGAGGTCGAAGTCGCCGGGCTCGGGCGCGGTGCGGGCGTCGCTCATGGGTCCATCGTACGACAGCGATCGTAGTTCGACGAGATTCGTAGTTTGACAGCGATCGTACTTATGGGCTTAGGTGATCCACGCCAGACGGATCGGGAGGAGCCCCACATGACGAAGGTCGTACGTTTCCACGAGCTCGGCGGACCCGAGGTGATGCGGGTGGAGGACCTGGAGCCGGGCGAGCCGGGCCCCGGCGAGGTGCGGATCCGGGTCGAGGCCATCGGGCTCAACCGGGCCGAGGCCCTGTTCCGGCGGGGCGTCTACATCGAGCCGGTCAGGCGGTTCCCGGCGCGGCTCGGCGCCGAGGCCGCCGGGGTGGTCGAGGCCGTGGGGCCGGGCGTGACCGGGTTCGCGCCCGGGCAGGCGGTCAGCACCGTGCCCGGTTTCTCCCAGAACGACTACGGCGTCTACGCCGAACGCGCGATCGTCCCCGCGTGGGCGCTGCTGCGCCGGCCCGACGGCATGGACGCGGTGGCGGGCGCGGCCGTGTGGATGCCGTACCTCACGGCGTACGGCGCGCTGGTCGAGGTGGGCGGCATGCGCCCCGGCGACGCGGTGGCGCTCAACGCCGCCTCCAGCGGTGTCGGGCTGGCCGCGATCCAGACGGCGAACCGCGTCGGCGCGCGGCCGATCGCCATCACGCGCGGGAACGGCAAGCGGGAGCGGCTGCTCGCGGAGGGCGCGGCCGAGGTGATCGTCGCCGGCGAGGAGGACGTGCCGACCCGGCTGATGGAGCTGACCGGCGGCCGGGGCGTGGAGTACGTCTTCGACGCCGTCGCCGGGCCCGGGGTGACCGACCTGGCGCGGGCCGTCGCGCCCGGCGGCACGCACTTCCTGTACGGCGCGCTCAGCGGCCTGCCGACGCCGTACCCGGGGTTCGACCTGGGCATGCCCGCCCTCAACATGCGGACGTACACCGTGCTGGAGACCATGCGCGACCCCGAGCGTCTGCGCCGGGGGACCGAGTTCGTCGCCTCGGGCCTGCGCGACGGCGCGTTCCGGCCGGTGGTGGACCGCGTGTTCCCGCTGGAGGAGATCGTCGAGGCGCACCGGCACATGGAGACCGGCGACCAGTTCGGCAAGATCGTCGTCACCACGTCCGCGTGACCGCGCCCGCCGTACGCCAGGGGCCGATCTCCCTCGTCGTACGGCGGGCGGGGGCCTGGCCCGGCGGCCCGGGGAGCGGGCGCGGGCCGGGAACGCCCGGGGTCAGGGGCGCTCCGGGCGGAGGCGCTCCGGACCGGGGGCGCCCGGGAAGACGTTCCGGATCAGGGGCGCCTGCGGGCGCGTACGACGGAGTCGTGCAGGACCGTGCCGTGCCCGCGCGGGTTCGTCACGGTCCTCGTCCGGAACTCGGCGGCGACGACCTCCCAGCCGGCCGGGTCGAGGGCGGCCGCGATCTCCTCCGGCGTGAGGTGGACCAGCGGCCCGGAGCCGTGCCCGTGCCCGCCGTGATCACCGTGTCCGCCGTGCGGCCCGGCGCCCGGGGCGTGCCCGTGCCCTCCGTGCGCCCCGCCGCCGTGACCGTGCTCCCCGTGCGCGGCGTCGCCGCCGTCCCCGTGCCCGGCCTGCCCGTCCCCGTGCGTGGTGTGGACGGCGTGCCCGTCCCCGTGCGCGGTGTGGCCCGCGTCGCCGGCGGGGGGCGGGTGGTGGTCCACGATGAGCAGGGTGCCGCCCGGCGCGACCGCCGCCGCCAGCCGCCGGAACAGCGGCCCGGGCCCGGCGGCCGGATGCACGTAGTGGGAGTAGACCAGGGCGAACCCCTCCTCGGCGGGCGTCCAGCCGGTCAGGTCGGCCCGCACCCAGTCGATCCGGTCCGCGACCCCGGACTCCCGGGCGTGCTCACGCGCGTGCTCCAGCGCGGTGTCCGAGATGTCCACCCCGGTCACCCGCCACCCCCGCGAGGCGAGCCAGACGGCGTCGGTTCCGGTGCCGCACCCGGCCTCCAGCGCCGCGCCGGGCGGCAGCCCCCCGGCCGCCTCCGCCAGGTACGGGTTCGGCTCCAGCCGGCGGGACACCGTGTGCTCGCGGTACCGCCCCTCCCAGTACGCCTCGTCGAATTCCTCGGGCATGACAGCTCCTTGCCTCACAGTCCGTGCCGGCGGTCGCCCCCGGCCCCTCGCCCCACCAGTGCCTCCGACTCGGCGGAGAACCCGTCTCGCCGCGCGGCGACCGCCCGGGCCGTCTCCTCGGCGATCAGGTCGGCGTTGATGTGCGCCCCGGCCAGGGCTCCCGCCGCCGCCGACGCACCCACCTGGGCCGACAGGTCGGTGACGTTCCCCGCGGCCCAGACGCCCGGCACCGCCGTACGGCCGGCGGCGTCCGCCGGGATGTGCTCGCCCGCGCCGCTCGGATGCTCGGCCGGCGACAGCCCGATCCCGGCCAGGAATCCGGCGCGCGGCCGCATCCGCGCCCCGGCCGCGACCGCCTGCCGGGGGATCACCCGGCCGTCGCTCAGCCGTACCCCGGTCAGCCGGTCGCCGGCGACCTCCAGGGCCGTCACCTCGCCCTCGATCACCGGGATGCCGCGGGCGGCCAGCCGTTCGGCGTCCTCGGCGGGCAGCCCGGCGGCGGTGTGGGCGAAGAACACCACGTCGTCGCTCAACTGGCGGAACAGCAGCGCCTGGTGCACCGCCATCGGCCCGAGGGCCAGCACGCCGATCGCCTGGTCGCGGATCTCCCAGCCGTGGCAGTACGGGCAGTGCACGACGTCCCGGCCCCACCGCTCCCGCAGGCCCGGGATGTCCGGCAGCTCGTCCACCAGGCCCGTGGCCACCAGCAGCCGGCGAGCCCTGACGGTACGGCCGCCGGCCAGGCTCACCGCGAACCCCTCGTCCTCGCGCGTCACGTCGGCGATCTCGCCGGTGACGACGTGCCCGCCGTACCCGCGCACCTCCGCCCGGCCGCGCTCCAGCAGCTCGGCGGGGCTCACGCCCTCCCGGCCGAGCAGCCCGTGCACGCCCTCGGCCGGGGCGTTGCGCGGCGCGCCCGCGTCGATCACGAGCACGGACCGGCGCGAGCGCGCCAGCATCAGCGCCCCGCTCAGCCCCGCCGCACCGCCTCCGGCCACTACCACGTCATAGCCGTCTTTCACCTGGTCAATCACGATGACCACCTCCGCGCACACTATGGGACACCGCGCGCCGGATTGGCAAAGTCTCTTGCCGATCTGGCAAACTGAAGGCATGGACGACGACCTCGACCAGGCACTCGACGCGGTCGGGCCCCGGCTCCGCGCGCTGCGGCAGCAGCGGGAGATCACCCTGACCGACCTGTCCGCCACCACGGGCATCTCGATCAGCACGCTCTCGCGGCTGGAGTCCGGCGCCCGCCGACCGACCCTGGAGCTGCTGCTGCCCCTGGCCCGCGCGCACGGCGTCACGCTCGACGAGCTCGTCGACGCCCCGCCGACCGGTGACCCGCGCATCCACCTGCGCCCGATCACCCACCACGGCATGACGATGCTGCCCCTGACCAGGCGGGCGGGCGGCATCCAGGCGTACAAGATCGTGCTCGCCCCGGGCGACATGCCCGGCGAGCCCGAGCCCCAGACCCACGAGGGCTACGACTGGGTCTACGTCCTCAACGGCCGTCTCCGCCTCGTCCTCGGCGAGCACGACCTGGTGCTCACGCCCGGCGAGGCCGCCGAGTTCGACACCCGCGTCCCCCACTGGTTCGGCCCCGCCGACGACGAGCCGGTCGAGTTCCTCAGCCTCTTCGGCAAGCAGGGCGAGCGCCTCCACCTCCGCGCCCGCCCCAAGAAGAGACCCACCGACTGATCACCCGCCCCCGCCCGTCCCGCGCCGCCCGGCCGCGGGCGATGACCGCGCGGCGGCGTGAGGGGGCGGGTCCCCGCCTCGGTACGTCAGGACGTAGGGCTCGCGGCGGCCTGGACCAGGGCGCGGAGCGTGGTTTCCACCGCTGCCAGGTCCACCGCTTCGGGGGATACGCGCCACTGGGCGTGAACGCCGATCACGGCTCCCACGAGGAGGACGGTGAGGGCTTCGCGGGTGGTTCCGGGCGGGACGGAGTCGGCGGGGATCCGGGCCTGGACCGCCTCCCGGAGGGCCGCGTGGAGGCGGGCGTAGTGGGCGCGGATGGGGGAGCCGACCTCGACGGCCTCGGCGAGCAGGGTGATGAACAGCCTCGTGGCGGGGCGGCGGATGAAGCCGGCGAGCTGGTCCAGGGGGTCGGGGGAGGGGGCGGCCTCCGGGCCGAAGCCGGCCAGGACGGCCTGGAGCTGGTCGTCCACGACGGCTTCGAGCAGGCCCGGCTTGTTGCCGAAGTGCCACGGGATGGAGCCGCGGCTGATCCCGGCGCGTTCGGCGATGTCGATGAAGCTCGTCTGCCGGTACCCCTTCTCGGCGAAGAGCTCGGCCGCGGCCGTCACCAGCCGCCGGCGGCTCTCCTGGGTCTGCTCCATGCGTCGCGTGGCCATGCCGCCCATCCAATCAGGTATGCCGTTCAGCATAGCGAATGCCGACCGGTATAGCCTATGTTGGTCAACACAGGAATCGGCCGGAGGGACCCCCATGAGCACGACGACAGCGACCCGATCGGGAGTAAGGCCCGCGGCCCTCACCAGGTGGGGCGGCTGGAGCTGCGTGGTGATCGCCGTCGGCCACTCCGTCCTGGGCGCGATCAAGGGCGCGGAGCACTGGGCGGGCTGGGCCGCCGGGGAGCTCCAGGGCGGGCTGGGGGCGGCCAAGCCGGTGTACTCCGAGCTGTCCTTCTGGGCGGTGCCCGGCGGCTTCGCCGTGCCGCTGCTCCTCCTCGGGCTGCTGGCGGTGGGACGCGCGCGCGAGGGGCGGCCGCTCCCCGGCTACGTCGGATGGGCGCTGCTGGCCTGGGCCGCCTTCGGCGCCTACGTGACCTTCCCGTTGTTCGGGTTCTTCCTGGTGTTCGTCCCCGCCGCGCTCTTCCTCCTCGCCGCCCGCGAGGCACGGCTCGCCTCCTGACGCCCGCGGGGCGAACCGGATGTTCCCGGCGTGGTCGGTAGGCTGGCCGCCGGGCCTCCGTACGACGGGGTGGGGGCGGGCGGGGAACGAGGTGAGCCGGTGATCCGGGTGGTGCTGGCCGACGACGAGGCCATGATCCGGGCGGGGGTCCGGTCGATCCTGACCACCGATCCCGAGATCGACGTCGTGGCCGAGGCGGCCGACGGGCGCGAGGCCGTCGAACTCGTGCGGGCGCACCGGCCCGACCTGGCGCTGCTCGACGTGCGCATGCCGCGCCTGGACGGCCTGGCGGCGCTGGCGGAGCTGCGCGCCGCCGCGCCCGAGGTCGCGGTGATCATGCTCACCACCTTCGACGAGGACGAGTACGTCTCTCGGGCGCTCGGCGAGGGCGCGGCGGGCTTCCTCCTCAAGGCGTCCGACCCGCGCGAGCTGCTCATCGGGGTCCGGGCGGTGGCCGGGGGAGCGGCCTACCTGTCCCCCCGCATCGCCCAGAAGGTGATCGCGCGGCTCAACTCCGGCCGGCTCACCAGGGCCGACGCCGCGCGGGCCCGGGTGGAGTCGCTGACGCCGCGCGAGCGCGACGTCCTCGGCCTGGTCGGCCGCGGCATGTCCAACCAGGAGATCGCCCGCGCGCTCTTCCTGACGGAGGGCACCGTCAAGGCCCACGTCAGCTCGATCCTGCTCCGGCTCGGCCTCGCCAACCGGGTCCAGGCCGCGATCCTGGCCTACGAGGCCGGCCTGGCGCACGAGCGCGCCTGACCGGCCCCCGCCGCACGAGCGCGCCTGATCCGGCCGCCGCACGAGCGCGTGACCCGGATCTCACCGCGCGAGCGCGCCGGCCCGGGCGTCAGCGGGCCAGCGCGGCGGCCAGGCCGCGGATGACCTCGGCCTCGCGCGGATCGGGCTCGTCGCCCGCCGGCGCGTGCTCGGTGATGGCCGCCCCCACGATCTCGTCCACCCCGCAGACCAACTCGGCCAGGAGCTCCGGCCGTACGCCGTCCGGCTCGGGGTAGCAGGTCGAGCCGAAGGCCGCCGGGTCCAGCACGTCGAGGTCGATGTGCACGTACACCGGCCCGCGCAGGCCGTCGAACGCCCGCTCCAGATCGGCGACGCCGTGCCTGCGCAGGCCGGTCTCGGCGAGGTAGCGGTGCTCGGTCGCGTGGCCCGCCCGCTCCCCGGCGATGATCACCTGCCGGGGTGCCAGCGGCCGCTCCGGCGTGAGCCCGGGCGGCCCGTCCCCGAGCAGGGCGCGCACCACCATGCCGTGGAACGCGCCGGACGGCAGGGTCCGCGGGCTGTGGACGTCGGGATGGGCGTCGATCCAGAGCACCGTCAGCGCGTCGCCGTACCGGGCGCGGGCGGCCTCGATCGGCGCGATGTCGACCGCGCAGTCCCCGCCGACCGTGATCACCAGGTCGCCGATCCCCGCCAGCGCCTCCCGCGTCAGCCGCTGGTTCTCCACGAGCGCGTCGTACGCGCGGATCCCGGCCGTCCTGCCCCCGCCGGTCTCCAGCACGGGCACGGTCACCACCGCGCTCGCGGGCACGAGCGCCGCCGCGGTGCGCGCCCCCGCCACCAGTCGCGGCGCCCCGTCCGACGCGGACCCCTGCCACTGCGGGACACAGAGCACTGTCGTCACGCCGCGACCCTACAGGGATCAAGGCCCCGATCCCGGAGGATCCATGCGGAATGCACATCCGTCCCATGACCGGGGAACTATCGGCACTTGCCGGGCCGCTGTCACGATCGTCGTGATCACGATCCGCCGGACGGCGTCCACCGCCTCCCGGGGTCACGGCCGTTCCCAAGTCCCCGGCGCGGGCGCGTGCCCCGCCGGCGCGGCGGCGGTTCCCCCGGCGCCTCACCAAGGGAGACCACCATGCCGAAGAGACCGTCCCTGCTGGCGGCCTCGGCCGCGGCCGTACTGGCCCTGACCGGCGCGCCGGGCGCCTCCGCCACGGTCGCGGCCGCCGCCCCGCCCGCCCGGGCCGCGTCCCAGAACGTCCTGGAGCCGGGGCCCTTCCATCGGCGGCTCGACCCGCTGGTGGGCACATGGAAGGCCGTCAAGTACAACTACCTCCTCGGCCGCGACGGAGAGCCGGTCGTCTCCCGCGACCTCACCGTCAGGACGCGCTGGATCGCCGAGACCGGCGGGCGCTTCCTGCGGGAGGAGAGCGAGGGCACGCTCGGCGGGAACCGGTACTACCGCCTGGGCGTCCTCGGCTTCTCCGGCATCGACCGGCGCTATGAGTGGACGACCTTCGACAGCGTCACCCCCACCTCCATGACCTACCGGGGCCCGGCCCTCGCCGAGGGCGCCGACGTGCTGACGCTGCCCGGCTCCTTCACCGACCCCGGCGTGCTCGGCCCCGAACACGCCGGCAGGACGATCCCGATGCGCACGGTGATCACGATCAGGCCGGGCGGCCGCCACACCTTCGACCTGTACTTCACCCCGCCCGGCCAGGCCGAGCGCCTGGTGGACCGCGTCGTCTACCTGCGCCGGACCGCCTGACCGCCTCCACCCGCGCGGGAGCGCCCAGCCCGCGCCGGGCTCCGGCCGTACGGCCGGAGCCGCGATCACCTACGACCCGCCGCGGGCGATCACCCGCCCCCGGCTTCCATCCGGCCGCCCGCCCGTCGGCGGGCGCCATCGACCGCGCCGCCGAGCCCGGCGGCGGGGAGGAGACAGCGTGAACATCCTGGTCATCGGGGCCACCGGCTACATCGGCGGGGCCGTGGCGGCCGCCGCCGCGCGGGCCGGGCACGACGTGGCCGCCCTGCGTCACCCCGGCGGGCACGGCCTGCCGGACAACCGGCGCCAGGTGGAGGGGGACCTCCGCGACCCCGCCTCGCTGACGGCCGCCGCCGAGGGCTTCGACCGCGTGGTCCACGCCGGGCCGCCACTGGGCGAGGAGATCGATCTGGCGGGCGTGGACGCCCTGGTCGCGGCCGGGGTGCCGCTGGTGTACACGACCGGCGCCGCCGTGCTGGGCCCGGGATGGTCGGACGAGGACAGCGACCCCGATCCGCACCCGCTGATCTCCTGGCGGGGCGAGGCCGAGCGGCGGGTGCTCGCCGCGGGCGGGCACGTGGTCAGGCCCGGCCTGGCGTACGGCGACGGCGGCGGGCTCGTCGCCGGCCTGCTCGCCCGCGAGGCCGCGGAGCGGGGGGTCGGCGTCTACATCGGCGAGCCTGGCGTGCGCCTGCCGGTCGTGCACGTCGAGGACCTGGCCGCGCTGTACGTCGCCGTGCTCGGCGCGAGCGGGCCGGGCCGGATCTGGCACGGCATGAGCGAGAACGTCCGGCTGGACGAGGTCGCGGCGGTGCTCGGCGGCGGCGAGGCCGTCTCCTGGCCGCTGGAGGAGGCGCGGGCCGAGGTGGGCCCGGCCGCCGACCTGTTCACGCTGGACCAGGTGGTCGACTCGGCCAAGACCAGGGACCTGCTCGGCTGGCGCCCGGCCCGCACCTCGCTGCTGGACTGGCTGCGCGAGCACCGCTGAGCCGTACGGCCATGCCCGCCCGCCGCTGAGCCGTACGGCCCGGCCGGCGCGGGCGGAGCCGTACGACCCGCCGCGGGCCGGCCCCGGAGAGAGACCGCCACGGAGGAAACGATGACCGCCTACCTGCTCGCGCGCCTTCACCTGCCCACGGAGACGCACCCGGACCTGCTGGAGTACCAGCGGCGGATCGAGGCGGCCCTGGCCCCCTTCTCCGGCCGCTTCCTCGTGCGCGCGGGCGCGATCGAGTCGCTGGAGGGCGACTGGCGGGGCGACGTCGTCCTGATCGAGTTCCCCTCCCTGGATCACGCCCGCGGCTTCTACGGATCGCCCGCCTACCGGCAGATCATCCCCCTCCGGGTGAGGCACGTGACCGGCGACCTGATCCTGGTCCGGGGCGTCGCCCCCGCCCCCGGCGCAACCGCCGTACCCGCCGTACCCGCCGGGCCCCAGGGGACCGGGTAGCCGGGCCCCGTCAGGAGGCGGGGGCGGCGGCCTCCAGGTCGGCCACCGTGCCGGACATGATCGTGCGGATGTGGGCGGTGATGTGGTCGGCGGGCCAGTCCCACCAGGCCACGGCCAGCAGCCGGGCGATCTCCGCCGCGCTGTGGCGGGTGCGGATGAGGCGCGCCGGGTTGCCGCCGACGATCCCGTAGTCGGGCACGTCGGAGGTGACCACCGCGCCCGCGCCGATGATCGCGCCGTGGCCGATGCGCACGCCCGGCATCACCGTCGCGCCGTTCCCGAGCCAGACGTCGTTGCCGACGACGGTGTCCCCCCGGCCGGGCAGGTTCGCCAGGAGGTCGAAGTGGTCGGCCCAGGAGCCGCCCATGGTGGGGAAGGGGAACGTCGAGGGGCCGTCCATGCGGTGGTTGGCGCCGTTCATGATGAACCGCACGCCCGTGGCCAGCGCGCAGAACTTGCCGATGACCAGCTTCTCCGGCCCGTAGTGGTAGAGGACGTTGCGCGTCTCGAACGCCGTCGGGTCGTCCGGGTCGTCGTAGTACGAGTACTCCCCGACCTCGATCAGCGGCGACGTGACCAGCGGCCGGAGCAGCACCACCCGCGGCTGCCCGGGCATCGGGTGCAGCACGGTCGGGTCGGCGGGAACAGGGGACGTCATGGGGCGATTCCTCTCGGTGCTGTCGAACGGCCGCCGTTATCGCGACATTTGTTGCATTAAGATGCTGGCATGACATCGTCACCAGGGCAAACCGGAGGCGGGGACACGGCGTCCCCGACTCCGTCACCGCGCGAGGCTTCGCCTCCGGGCGAGACCTCACCTCCCCACGAGGCCGGGGAGGCGGCGCCGATCCGCCGCCGGCCCGGTGGCCGCACCGGGCGCGTCCGCGCCCAGGTGCTCGACGCGGTCCGGGCCGAGCTCGGGGAGCGCGGCTACGACGGGCTCACGCTGGACGGCGTCGCGGCCCGCGCGGGCGTCCACCGCGCCACGGTGTACCGGCGCTGGCGGGACGTCGGCGGCCTGCTCGCCGACCTGTTCGAAGCCACGCGCGACGACGACTGGCTGCCCCGGGACACCGGCTCCCTGCGGGGCGACCTCGCGGCGCTGAACCGCGAGAACCAGGACGCCCTGACCGCGCGGCCGTCGATCGCCGAGGCCCTGATCGCGGCCGCGTACCGCTCGGAGGAGGCCGCGCGCGGCGTGCGGCGGCTCTGGGAGGACCGCTACGCCCGCTGCGAGGTCATCGTCGAGAGGGCGGTCCGCCGCGGCGAACTCCCGCCGCGCACCGACGCGCGCCGGCTGCTCGTCGCCGCGACCGCGCCGATCTACCACTGGCTGACGCTGCTCCGCCTGCCGCCCGACCCGGACCTCCCCGACCGCGTGGCCCGCGACGTCGTCCTGGCCGCCTCCGCCGGCGCCTTCACCGAGCCGCCGCCCGGCGACGCCCGGCCATCCAGCGAGGCCTGACCGCCCGGCCCCGCCCGCCAGGCCGGCGCCGTACGGCGGGCCCGCCGCGGCCGGAGGAGACCGGCCGGCGCGAGGGGTCGTCGCGGGCGGGCGCGCGCGGCCGTACGGTGTGGACCCGGGCGGGTGAACGGGCCGCTCCGGGGTCGTCCGGACGGCCTTCGCGCGGCGCGACTTGACGTTTCCCCCGCGCGCGTGCGATCCTGCTTGCGGGATAGAGGTTGACGCTCAATATACGTGTGGACATTTGTCGGCGTTTTCATTTATGCTGCCCTCTCACGCGCGCCCTCGACGTTCCGCCCTTCGTGTCGGCTGTGACATCGTCCGGCGTGCGCCCGATCAGTCCGCCGCGAGCCCTCGGAAGGACATCTGTTGGCAGCCTCGCGCAACGCCTCCGCCGTA
>NZ_QZEY01000010.1 GCF_003594875.1 Bailinhaonella thermotolerans | reverse complement strand
GATCGCGGCGGCGGTCGCGGCCGCGCCCGTGGTGTCCCGCCTGGAGACGCTGAGCCTGGGCCTGGGCCTGCTCGGCGACGAGGGGGCCGAGGCGCTGCTCTCCGGCCAGCCCCTCACCCATCTGGCCCGCCTGGACCTGGCCCACCACTTCCTGACCGGTCCGATGATGGACCGCGTGCGGCGGGCCCTGCCCGGCACCGAGGTGGACCTGAGCGACCAGGAGGACCCGGAACCGGACGGCTGGCGCTACGTGGCGGTCTCCGAGTGAGGGATCTGCTGCTTGTGGGGACGCCGGGGGATCGGCGGGTGGTGATGTTCGCCGGGGCCTGGGCGCGGGGCGGAGGGCCGGAGCCCCGGGTGGTGGCGTGGCGGGACGTCCTGGGCGGGGGCCCGGTTCCGGTTCCCGAGGGGGGCCTGGTGCGGGTGGATTCGCCGGGGGAGGACGCGGCGACGGACGCGATGCTGCGCGGGCCGGGCGAGCCGAGCCGGGTCGGCGGGGGCGCGCGCTGGTACCGGGGGTTCATGGCGGGGCTGGAGGCGGTCAGGGACGCCGTGGCCAGGACGCCGGGGGCCCGGCTGCTCGGGGACGCCGGCGAGATCGGGGTCATGTTCGACAAGCGGGTCTGCCACGCGCGGCTGGAGGCGGCGGGGGTGCCCGTGCCGCCCGCGCTGCCGGGACCGCCGGTCACCGGCTACGGCGAGCTGCGGGAACGGCTCGGCGCGGCGGGGTGGGGCCGGGTGTTCGTGAAGCCCGCGCACGGGTCGTCGGCGTCCGGGGTGATCGCGCTGCAGGTGAACGGGGACAGGGTGCGCGCCGTCACCTCCGCCGCGCTCGACCGGCCGTCGCCGCCGGGCGGTCCCGCGGCGTACAACTCGCTGAAGGTGCGGGTCTACGGGGACCACGCGGACGTGGGGACGCTCGTCGAGCTGCTCGCGCCGGACGGGCTGCACGTGGAGCGGTGGTTCCCGAAGGCGGGGATCGGCGGCCGGGTGTTCGACCTGCGCGTCGTGGTCGTGGCCGGGACGCCGACGCACGCGGTCGTGCGCGCGAGCCGTACGCCGATGACGAACCTGCACCTGGGCGGGGTGCGGGGGGACCTGGCGGCGGTGCGCGCGCGGCTCGGCGAGGACGGCTGGGCGCGGGCGCTGGACGTGTGCGCGCGGGCGGCCGCGTGCTTCCCCGGGAGCCTGGCCGTCGGGGTGGACCTGATGGTGGGGGCGAACTGGCGGGACCTCGCGGTGGCCGAGGTGAACGCGTTCGGGGACCTGCTGCCCGGGCTGACCGGGCTGGACGGGAGCGGGGCCGAGGGCCTGGACACCTACGGCGCGCAGGTGGCCGCGATCACCGCCGGCCGGTACGGCGGCGCGCCCGTCCGCCCGGCCGCCGCGGGAACGGGGGGATGAGCGTGCGGGACATGAACGCGATCATCGGGTCGCACGACCTGCTGCTGGTGACGCTGGACACGCTCCGGTACGACGTGGCCGCGGAGCTGGCGGCGGCGGGCCGTACGCCCAACCTGGCCAGGGCGCTGCCCGGCGGGGTCTGGGAGCGGCGGCACACGCCGGGGAGCTTCACCTACGCGGCGCACGCGGCGATGCTGGCCGGGTTCCTGCCGACGCCGGCGACGCCGGGGCCGCATCCGCGGCTGTTCGCGGCGCGGTTCCCCGGGAGCGAGACGACGACCGGCGGGACCTGGGTGTTCGACGCGGCCGACCTGCCGGCGGGGCTGCGCGCGGCGGGGTACCGCACGGTGTGCGTGGGCGGGGTCGGGTTCTTCAACGGGCTCACGCCGCTCGGGTCCGCGCTGCCCGCGCTGTTCGACGAGGCGCACTGGGAGCCGGAGTTCGGCGTGACCTCGCCCACCTCGTTCGAGGCGCAGATCGCGCGGGCCGAGGAGGTCGTGACCGTCGTGACCGGGGGCCGGCCGCTGTTCCTGCTGGTCAACGTGGCCTCGCTGCACCAGCCCAACTGGTTCCACCTGCCCGGGGCGACGCGAGAGCACGGCGACTCGCGGGAGAGTCACGCGGCCGCGCTGGAGTACGTGGACCGGCACATCGGGCGGCTCTTCGCGGCGATGACCTCGCGCGGGCGGCCGTGCCTGGCGATCGTGTGCTCCGACCACGGGACGGCGTACGGCGAGGACGGGCACGTGGGACACCGCGTCGGTCACGAGGTGGTGTGGACGGTGCCGTACGGCGAATTCATCCTGGAACCGGGGGAGTGGCAGTGATCAGGCCCTATCAGGGATACGTCTACGCGTATCCACACAAGACGGCATACCGTCCGCTGGACCCCCGGCCCGCCCTCGACGACGTGTGGGCGGGGGAGGACACCTCGGCGCTCTTCCTCTACCTGCACATCCCGTTCTGCGAGATGCGCTGCGGGTTCTGCAACCTCTTCACCCGCACCGGCGCCCCCGAGGAGCTGACCTCGGCGTACCTCGGCGCGCTGGAGCGTCAGGCCGAGGCCGTACGGCGGGCGGTGCCGGCCGCGCGGTTCGCGGCGGCGGCGGTCGGGGGCGGCACGCCGACCTACCTGACCGCGCCCGAGCTGACCCGGCTGTTCGACATCGCCGAGGGCGTGATGGGGGCCGACCTGCGGGCGGCGCCGCTCGCCGTGGAGACCTCCCCGGCGACCGCGACGCCGGACCGGCTGGCCGTGCTCGCCGAGCGCGGGACGACCCGGGTGTCGATCGGGGTGCAGAGCTTCATCGACGCCGAGGCGCGCGCCGCCGTACGGCCGCAGCGGCGGGCGGAGGTGGAGACCGCGCTCGGGCACATCCGGGACGCGGCGATCGAGACGCTGAACATCGATCTGATCTACGGGATCGACGGGCAGGACGCGGCGTCGTGGCGGTACTCCCTGGACGCGGCGCTCGCGTGGCGGCCGGAGGAGATCTACCTGTATCCGCTGTACGTCCGCCCGCTCACCGGGCTCGGGCGGCTCGGCCGCGACTGGGACGACCAGCGGCTCACGCTCTACCGGGAGGGCCGAGACCACCTCCTCGCGGCGGGGTACGAGCAGGTCTCCATGCGCATGTTCCGCCTCCCGCGCGCGACACCCCCGGCGTCCGCGTCCCCGAGGTCCGAGCCCTCGGCGTCCGCGTCCGCGGCGTCTGCGGCGTCCGCGTCGCCGGTGTCGGCGTCCCCGGGGTCCGGCCCGGCGGGGCCGTACCGGTGCCAGGAGGACGGGATGGTCGGGCTCGGGTGCGGGGCGCGGTCCTACACCTCAGGGCTGCACTACTCGTTCGAGTACGCCGTGGGGGCGCGGCACGTGCGCGCGATCATCGACGATTACGTACGGCTGCCGCCAGGGGAGTTCGGCGTCGCGAACGTGGGGTTCGCGCTGGGCGCGGAGGACCGGCGGCGGCGCCACCTCATCCAGTCGCTGCTCCAGGCCGAGGGCCTGGACCGGCTGGAGTACAAGGAGCGCTTCGGCGCGGACGCCCTCGACGACTTCGCCCCCGACCTGTCCGTCTTCGCCGACCGGGGCTGGCTCGCGGAGACCGCGGACCGCCTGGTCCTCACCCCCGAGGGCCTGGCGCACAGCGACGCGATAGGCCCGGCCCTCTTCTCCGCCCACGTCAACGCCCTGATGTCCGCCTACGAGGACCGATGAACCCCCGCCCTCCCGTCTTCGTCCCCCTGACCCCCAGGCCCCCGCTCCCGCCCTCGCCGTCGGCCACGGCTCCCGCCGCCGGCTCCTGCGGCGCCGTCTCCGGCACGGCCGCCGCTCCCGCCGCTCACCTCGCGGCGGGCCCTCTCCCGGGGCGGCCAGAGCCCGGCGGCGGGCACCTCTCGATCCTCTACCGGGGACCGCTGGCCAGTTGCGACTACGACTGCCCGTACTGCCCGTTCGCCAAGCGGCGCGACCGGCCGGAGGAACTGCGGCGGGACCGGGCGGCGCTGGAGCGGTTCGCCGGATGGGTGGCGGAGCGGGACTTCCCCGTGTCGGTGCTGTTCACGCCGTGGGGGGAGGGGCTCGTGCGGTCCTGGTACCGGCGGGCCGTCGCCGGGCTGAGCCGGCTGCCGCACGTGCGCCGGGTGGCGATCCAGACGAACCTGTCCGGGCGGCTGACCTGGCTGGACGACGCCGACCCCGAGCGGGTCGCGCTGTGGGCGACGTATCACCCCGGGCAGGTGCCGTACGACCGGTTCGTGGGTAGATGCCGGGAACTGGCCGCGCGGGGCGTCAGGTTCAGCGTCGGCGTCGTCGGGCTCGCGGAGCACCTGGAACCGGCCCGGCGGCTGCGGGCGGAGCTGCCGCCGGAGGTCTACCTGTGGGTCAACGCGGCGGAGGGGCACGAGTACACCGACGCCGAGGCCGCGCCGTGGGCCGCGATCGACCCGCTGTTCGGCTACAGCAGGCGCCCGCACGAGAGCCGCGGGCTGCCCTGCCGTACCGGCGACGACGTGATCTCGGTGTCCGGCGACGGCACCGTACGGCGGTGCCACTTCCTCCCCGAGGTGATCGGGAACCTGTACGACGGGTCGTACCTGGACGGGCTGCGGCCGCGCCCGTGCCCGGCGGACCGGTGCGACTGCCACATCGGCTACGTGCACCTGGAACCGCTCGGGCTGTACGACGTCTTCGCGGGCGGGATCCTGGAACGCGTCCCCGCGGGGTGGCCGGATCAGGTCTCGCGCTCGGGCGCGTAGTCCGCCTCCTGGAGCCCGAACGTCCACGCCACGCCCTGCCTGGCCGTCCGCACCCACGGCGGCACGCGCAGGAAGTAGGTGCGGCGGGTGCCGTCGGGCTCCGGCGTGGAGTTCAGCACCTCGACCATGGTCACCGGCTCGTCCCCGGGCATCTCGATGGTCCAGAGCACGCCGGTGTCGTCGGCCTGGACGAACTCCGCGCCCGACTCGGTGAGATAGCGCTGGTAGCCGAAGTGCTCCAGCATCACCCGGCGCAGCTCGGCGTTGGTCTCGGCGCGGATCGCCCCGACGGTCAGCGACCCCATCGTCTCGCCGAACCCGGCGGGCACCGGCATGCCCCGCCAGGCGTGCAGCGCGAACCCGTCGGGGAACGCCATCGCCGGCCCGTCGCCCCGGTGCAGCCGCCCGGCCTCGTCGCGGTGCAGCTCGACCGGCCGCTCGCACACCAGCGCCACCCGCTCGAACGGCCACCACCACCCGGCCGACGCGGCCACCTCGGCCAGCGCCGCGAGCCCGTCCGGCAGCGTGATCACCCCGCCGTCCGCCAGCCCCTCGAACACCGCCAGCCAGGCCGCGTCATGCTGCCCCAGCACCGCGTCGAGCGTCACCGCCCGCAGCGCCGCCTCCCCGGCGCCGGCGGTGACCGGCCCCTCGCCGCCGTCCCCGTCGGCGGCCAGCCGCCCGATGTCCCGCCGCAGGTCCCCGGTCACCCGGTTCACGTCCTCCCACAGGGACTCCGCGGCCCGGCTCCAGGCCCGCGCCCACGGCCCGGGCCCCAGCGCGGCCGACGCCCGGGTCCGCGCCTCCTCCCAGCCCCGCGTCCGTACGGAGTCCCGCACACTGTCCCCGCCCCCGAACTCGGGGAGGGAACCGGCCGGCCCGGTAACGGACGCGCCGCCGAGGTCCCGCGCCCCCGAGACGGATCGGTCCCGGGCCGTGGCGGAGTCCCCGGTCGTCCGTACGGCGTCGCGCGTGCTCGCTCCGGTCGCCGGTGGTGGCCCCGCCGGGGTGCCGCTCCCGGGCGAGGACGGCGAGGCCGTGGGCGCCGGGGCCGGGCCGCCGGGGGACGCGGCGGAACCGGCCGGGGCGGAACCGGCCGGGGCGGAGTCGCCGGAGGGGGAGGTGAGGGGGCGGAGGGCGGCGAGGGCGGCTTCCACGAGGTCGGCGGAGCCGGGCAGGTCCTCGATCAGGCGGCGGTGGCCGGTGAGCACGGCGGCGGCGATCGCGCCCTGGGCGGGGGAGCCGAACCACAGGACGTGCTCGGGCTCGGGCAGCCCGGCGGCGCGGTAGGCGCGGCGGACGCCCCGCTCGGCGGCCTCGCGGTCGGCGGGGCCGGTGGCGAAGGCGCGGCGGGTCCAGCGGGCCGAGGCGTCGTCGAGCGCCTGGATCACGGCCTCGCCGAGCAGCGCCGGGGATTCGGTCGCGGGGGTGGTCATCGGGGTCTCCGGTCGGTCGGTGGTGGGGGTTCGGCGCGAGGGACGGCGGGCTCGGCCGCGGGGCTACCGGAACGGGCGCGGACACGCGGCGGTCCGATCACGCCCTGTGGGGGTACGGCGGCGCGCGCGAAAGCGCGCGGCGAGGGCGGGACGGGCCACGCCGGTCCCGAGACCCGCGGCGAGGCGCGGTCGCGGGGATCGGGCACTCCCGGGGGCGTCCCAGCCGGGGCCGCTGCACCCGCGAGGCGGACCGCCCGTCAGGGGCCCGCGCGGGCGGCGGGGATTCAGGGGCCGCGCCCGGCGCCGGCCGTACGGCCGGGAGCGGCGGAAGGGCCTCGCGTCAGTCGGCGACGAAGCTGAAGGCGCCGGGAGCGCCGGGGAGGTATTCGCGCTGGCGGATCACGCGGTACCAGCCCTTGGGGAGGGAGATCGCGTCGTGCTCCTCGTGGACCACCCGGCCGCCTGAGGGGAGGTGGAGGTGGTCGGGGACGTGCGGCGACGGGTCGAGGAAGAGCGTGCCGGGGCCGACGACCGCGTGGGCGTGGCCGGTGGCCTCCCCGAGGGCCAGGACCAGGCGGCCGCGCGCGTCGCGGGGCGCGGGCGGCAGCTCACGGACGTGGGCGGGCACCGACTCCTCGGGAATCGGAGCGATCAGGACGTCTCCCTGCCGGAACATGCCGACGCCTCCTTGACGGTACGGAACTCCTCGACACCCCGAAACTAGCCCCGCCCACCGACATTTCCCGGCGCCCCGGGCCCCGCCCCCGACTCTCCGCCCCTGACTCAGCCCCCCGGACCCCGCCCCCGACTCCCCGTCCCGGACCTCTCCGCGAGCGTCCGCCGGGCCGTACGGCGGGGGCGGCGGGAGCGGGTCGCCGTACCCGGAAATGCGGGGCTTTGCAGGCAAAGGTCTAGAAGGCGGAATTCCGGGAAACCTGGGCGGGGCTTGACTATTCCTGGGAGGAACCGTGACCACAGCGGGATCGGCGGGACGGGAGGCGCGGCAGGCGGCGCGCAAGGTGGCCGGGAGTCCGGTGGTGAACCGGCTGGCCCGGGTCGGGCTGGCGTGCCGGGGCGTGCTGTACGCGCTGATCGGGGTGCTGGCGGTGCAGATCGCCCTCGGCGACGGCGGGCAGGAGGCCGACAAGGGCGGCGCGATCACCACTCTCGCGGCGCTGCCGTTCGGCGCCGTGCTGCTCTGGATCATGGTCGTGGGCTTCGCCGCCCTGGCTCTCTGGCAGGCCACGGAGGCGGTCTTCGGCGGGCGGGAGGCGCTGCAGCGCGCCGAGTCGGTCGCCCGCGCGGTCGTCTACGTCCTGATCTTCATCACCCTGCTGACGGTCCTGTCGGCGGGGCGCGCGGCGTCGGAGGACGAGAAGTCGCGGGACGTGACGGGCAAGCTCCTCGACCTGCCCGGCGGCCAGCTCATCGTCGGCGCGATCGGCCTGGGCCTCCTCGCGCTGGGCGTGTACTGGGTGCGCCAGGGGATCACGCGCAAGTTCCGCGAGGAGCTGAACCTCGGCCAGATGTCCGCGCGGGCGCGCACGTGGATGGAGCGGCTGGGCGTCGCCGGATACGTCGCCCGGGGCCTCATCGCCGGCCTCGCCGGGATCTTCGTCGTCCAGGCCGCGATCACCTACGACCCGGGCAAGGCCGGGGGCATCGACGCCACGCTCCGCGCGTTCGCCGACACCCCCGCGGGTCCCTGGCTGCTCGTGCTGGTCGCCGCCGGCCTGGTGCTGTTCGCCGGATACTGCTTCGGCGAGGCCCGCTGGCGCCGTACCTGACCCGGCCCGGCCCGCCCGGGCCCGGGTGTCAGGGGCAGCCCGGCCTCAGGCGGCGTGGAGGGCCAGCGTCGGGGAGAGCCGGGCGGCGCGGATCGCCGGGTAGAGGCCCGCGACGGTCCCGATCAGCAGCGTCGCGCCCAGCCCCGCGCCGACCGACCACGGCGGGAGCGCGAACGGCATGCCCCTGGCGAGGGCGAAGGCGTACGTCGCCGCGACGCCCAGGACCGCCCCCGCCAGGCCGCCCAGGGCCGACAGCAGCAGCGACTCCATGACGAACTGCACGCGGATCTGCCCCCGCGTCGCGCCGAGGGACCGGCGCAGGCCGATCTCGTGGCGGCGCTCCAGCACCGAGATGATCATCGTGTTGGCCACGCCCACCCCGCCGACGAGGAGCGCCACCGCGCCCAGCCCCAGGAGCAGGCTCGTGAACGCGTCCCCCGCCGCCGCCCGCGCCGCCAGCGCGTCCGAGGGCCGCCCGACCCTGACCTCCTCCGGATTGCGCGGGTTGATCGTGGCCGCCAGCAGCCCGGCCACGTCGCGCACGCGATCCTCGGCCGAGCGCTCGTAGATCGTGGTCGGGTGGCCGTCGAAGCCGAGCAGCCGCGCCGCCCCGTCCCAGCCGACCAGCGCCGACCGCTCGATCTCGGGCGCGAGCGGCAGCGCGTCCAGGATCCCGACGACCGTGAAGTACCTGTCCTCGATCCACACCTGCTCGCCGGGCGAGGTCACGCCGAGGCGCTGCGCGGCGACCGAGCCGAGGACCACCGCCGGGTAGCGGGAGTTCGCGGCGTTCAGCCAGGTCCCCGACCTCATCCCGGCGCGCAGGGTGCGCGGCAGCCCCTCGGTCGCGGCCCGCACGCTGAGCCCGCCGGTCTCCTCCTCGGGGACCTTCCCGGTACGGCGCACCGCCACGTCGAGCAGGCCGGTCGCGCCCACGTCGCGCACGCCGGGGATGCGCCCGACCATGCCCGGCGACTCCTTCGGCAGCCTGGCCTTCCCGCCGAACAACGTGTCGCCCGCCTCGGCGGTGAGCAGGTTGGTGCCGAGCGCGTCGAGCCTGCGCATGAGGTCGGCCCGGCTGGAGGCGGAGACGCCCAGCACCGCGGTCATGGTGGCGATCCCGATGGCGATCCCGAGCGCGGACAGGACCACGCGCCCGGGCCGCGTGCGCAGCCCGGCGAACGCGGTGCGCGCCGTGTCCCCGGCGCTGAGCGAGGCGGGCACGGGCCGGGGCGTCCCGGCGGCGCGGTCCCGGCGCCGTCGTCTCACGCGGCGCCCTCCCTGACGGAGTTCCCGGCCGGGGCCGCCTGGTCCGGCCGACCGGCCGGGTTCGCGGTGTCCTCGACGACGCGGCCGTCGCGGAGCCGTACCCGGCGGGGGAACGAGGCGGCGATCTCCGGGTCGTGCGTGATCACGGCGATCGTCGAGCCCTCGGCGTGCAGGTCGCGCAGCAGCGACACCACGGCCTCCCCGGAGGCGGTGTCGAGCGCGCCCGTGGGCTCGTCGGCGAGCAGCAGGAGCGGGTCGCCGGCGACCGCGCGGGCGATCGCGACGCGCTGCCGCTGCCCGCCCGACAGCTCGTGCGGCCGGTGCGTCACGCGGTCGGCGAGCCCGACCCGCTCCAGCGCCTCCGCCGCCCGCCTGCGCCGCTCACCGCGCGGGATCCCCGCGTAGAGCAGCCCCTCGGCCACGTTGTCCAGCGCGGACAGCCCCGGCGACAGATGGAACGACTGGAAGACGAACCCCAGGTGCCGCGCCCGCAGCGCCGCCAGCTCCCGGTCCGCCAGCGCGGCCACGTCGTGCCCGGCGATCCGCACGGCGCCCTCGCTCGGCAGGTCCAGCGTGCCCACGATGTGCAGCAGCGTGGACTTGCCGGACCCGGAGGGGCCGACGATCGCCACCAGCTCGCCGCGCGCGATCGTCAGGTCCACGTCCTCCAGCGCCGCGACCCCGCCCGGGTACCGCTTCGTCACCCCGGTCAGCTCCACGACGGCGGCCCCGGCGCGCCCGGCGCGGGCGGTGCCGTTCGTCTCGGCGATCACAGCGCGGGCACCCCCACCTTGACGCCCTCGGCGAGGCCGGGGCCGCTGACCTCGACGCGCCCGCCGGCGTACAGGCCGGTCTCGACCCGCACCCGGCGGGTGCGCGTCCCCTCGACCACCTGGACGGCGAAGCCGCCGCCGGGCAGCGCCAGCAGGGCCTGGACCGGCACCGACAGCACGTCCTGGGCGGTCTCGCTGCGCAGGTGGACCGTGACGGGGGCGCGGCCGAGGCCCGGGAGCCGGGCGTCCAGCGCGACCCTCACCTCGACCTTGGGCTCGCCGTCGCCCCGGCCCTCCTCGCCCTCGACGATCGCGCCGACCTCGCTGACCCGGCCCTTCACCGTCTTCCCGCCGGGCAGCTCGACCTCCACCCGGCGCCCCTCGGGGGCCAGCCGCTGGTCGTCGAGGTCCAGCTCGACGGTGACCACGCGCCGCGCGTCGGACACGGTCACCACCGGCCTGCCCGGCGACAGGGCCTCGCCGACCTTCGCCTCGGCCCGGTCCACGCGCACCTCCCCCGGGGCGAACACGATCCGGCCCATGTCCACCTCACCGGTCTCCTTCACGCCCAGACGCTCCTGCCAGCGGCGTACGGCCGCCGCGGTGAGCTCGGTGTACTCGTCGTCCACGGTGAAACCGCGGTAGCCGAGGGCGCTCAGGCTCTCCTCGAACTGGCGCACGTCGGGGCCCTCGACGCCGGGCCTCAACGGCCGGTACATCGGGCGCCCGCCGTACATCAGGCGGACGGGCTCGCCGTTCACCTCGAAGAGGCGCTCGCCGAGCCGTACGGTCCGGTCCGTGCCCCGCAGCCAGGTCAGCAGGCCCGCGGACCCGGCGGACAGCGTGCGCTCCCCGGCGTATCCGAGCGTGCCCGGCACGGTCTTGGAGTCGGTGAGGTCGCCCCGCTCCACCACGTCCACCGCCGGTGGCCGGGCGGCGGCGGGCGGGGGCGCCGCGCCGCCCCGGGTCAGCGCCACGGCCGCCGCCGCGCCGCCTCCCGTGACCGCGAGGGCCGCGACGGTCGCCGCCAGGCGTCTCAGCGCGCGCCGCCGCCGGGGTGGCCCGGCCGTCACTTCGCGGCCCCCTGGAAGATCTTCTGGCAGACCTTGGACGCCTTCTCCAGCCTGGCCCGGTCCTCGCCCTTCGGCATCGGCATCGCGGCGACGGCGTCGCCGTCGAACTTCGGATCGGGCATGTCGAACCCGTTGTCGCGCATGCAGCGGGCGTACCTGAGCATGCGGTCCTTGTCCGCCTCGCTGAGGCCCCCGGCCTTGACGCCCCCGCCGGCCTTGCCCGCGCACGCCTTCATCGCGGCGTTCGTCTTGTCCTGGCTCGCGCCCTTGGGGATGACCAGAGTCCGTTCGTTGCCGGGCTGCGGGTCGGGCATGTCCACGCCGTGCTCGCGCATGCACCGGGCGAACCGCAGCCCGCTGTCGGCGTCCGGGCCGCCGCGCGTGCTCGCCCCCGCGCCTCCCTCGGTGGCGCTCGCGGCCGCATCGGTCGTGGACGGGCCCGGAGAGCCCCCGCAGCCCGCGAGCAGGAACGCGGCGGCCGCGCCGGCGGCGGCGACGTGCCGAAGTCTCATGGTGATCCCCTTTCGCCGGAGTTCGGTGTCAGGGGCCAGGGTCCGCCGGATGCCGCTTTCGGGTCCTTTGCCGAGTTTGCTTATCTTTACGAAAGGCCTGCACAGGTACAGTCCGGGGCGTCCTTGCCGGGCGATTTTCGGATGTGAGCGGATGCGGGTGTTGGTGGTGGAGGACGAGCGCTTCCTGGCCGAGCTGGTGGCGGACGGGCTGCGGCGCGAGGCCATGGCCGTGGACGTCGCCCACGACGGGGCCTCCGCCCTGGAGAAGCTGGAGTGGGGCGACTACGACGTCGTCGTGCTCGACCGCGACCTGCCCGGCGTGTCCGGCGACGACGTGTGCCGCGAGGCCGTACGGCTCGGCCTGCCCGTGCGCGTCCTCATGCTCACCGCCTCCGGCTCCGTGCGCGAACGCGTGCGGGGGCTCGGCCTCGGCGCCGACGACTACCTGCCCAAGCCGTTCGCGTACGAGGAGCTGGTGGCCCGGGTCGTCGCCCTCGGCAGGCGCGTCGGCCGCGCGGTCCCGCCGGTGCTGGAGCGGGCGGGGATCACGCTGGACCTCGCCCGGCGGCAGGCCGTGCGTGACGGCCGGTTCCTGGCGCTGTCGCGCAAGGAGTTCGCCGTCCTCGACGTGCTCATGCGCGCCGACGGGGCGGTCGTGAGCGTGGACGAGCTGATCGACCGCGCCTGGGACGAGAACGCGGGGGAGCACACCAACGCCGTCCGCGTGACGCTGAGCAAGCTGCGCGCCAAGCTCGGCGACCCGCCGGTCATCGAGACCGTCCCGGGCGCGGGGTACCGGATCCGGTGAGGCCCGGCGAGGTGTACGGCAGGCTCACGGTGCGGGCGCGGCTCACGGCGCTGTACGGCGCGCTGCTCCTGATGGCGGGCGGCGGCCTGATCGGCCTCGTCTACACCCTCCTCCGGCAGGGCCTGTGGGGCACGCTGGCGACGGCCGTGGCCGGCCCCGCGCTCCGCATGACCGAGACGGCCCCGCTGGCCAGGACGTCCCGCGACGATCCGGCGGCGGCGCCCGCGGCCCCGGCCACCACCCCGGCCACCACCCCGGCCCCCGCGGTGCCCCCGGCCCCCACCGCCACCCCCGGCACCGCGGCGACGCCGGACCCCGGGGCGGCCGCGGCCACTCCCGCCCCGGCGTCCGCGAGTCCCGATCCCGGGCTCACCAAGGCGTACGGCCTGGACCCCGGGGCGGCGGCGGCGCTCGTAGACGGCGGGCAGCACGCGGTGACGCGGCAGGCCGTCCGGGTCCCCGCCCAACTGGCCTCGGCCTACAAGGACCTGGTCGCGGTGGCCGAGCAGGCGACCCTGGACCGCCTGCTGATCACCTCCCTCGTGGCCCTGGCCGTCTTCGCCCTGCTCTCCGTGGCCCTGGCCTGGTGGATGGCCGGCCGGGTGCTGCGCCCGGTCCACGCCATCACCGCCGCCGCCCGCCGCATCTCGGTGGACAACCTCTCCGAGCGCCTGTCCCTGCCCGGCCCCCGCGACGAGCTGAAGGAGCTCGCCGACACCTTCGACGCGACCCTCGAACGCCTGGAGGCCGCGGTGGCCGCCCAGCGCCGCTTCGTGGCCAACGCCGCGCACGAGCTGCGGACCCCTCTGACGATCCAGCGCGCCGCCGCCGAGATCGGCCTGGCCGACCCCGACCCGGACCGCGTACGGCGCGTGCGCGGCGAACTCCTGGCCCTGGCGGCGCGGAGCGAGCGCCTGATCGAGGGCCTGCTCCTGCTCTCCACCAGCGACCAGGGGCTCGATCGGCGCGAACCGGCCGCCCTGGACGAGATCGCGGCGGCCGTGACGGCGGAGCTGACGCCCGTCGCCCGGGAGCGCGGCGTGACCGTCGCGTTCGGCGCGGAGCCGTACGCCGTGGAGGGGGACCCCGTGCTGCTCGCGCACCTGGTCCGGAACCTGGTCGCGAACGCGGTCGCCCACAACCGCCCGGCCGGGGAGGTCGCCGTCCGGGTCCGCCCGGGCGGGCTGGAGGTGACGAACACGGGGGCGGAGATCTCGGCGGAGGAGGTCCCCCGGCTGTTCGAGCCGTTCCACCGGCGCACCCCGCGCCGCCACGTCCCCGGGGAGGGCGCGGGGCTGGGCCTGTCGATCGTGGACTCCATCGCGCGGGCCCACGGCGCCTCGGTGACCGCCGAGCCCAACCCCGGCGGCGGCCTGGCGGTCCGCGTGGAGTTCCCCGGCCGGCGGCCCGAGCCGACGGCCGGGGGCACGGCGGGCCCGCCGCCCCGCGGAGCGTCCCGGGCGCGGTGACACGGGCCCGGCGCCGCGTCCGGGGTTTTCGGGGGCGCGGCGCCGGCCGTTCCGGGGGAGGGGTCAGGCGAGGAGGGTCTCGCCGACGTACCCGCCGGGGGAGCAGCCCGGGGGGACGGCGAAGACGGCCGAGCCCGTCGGCGTCGTCCACTCGTTGAGGAGGTCGGCCTCGGCCAGGCTCCGCTGGATGGGGAGGAACTGGCGCTCGACGTCCGCCTGGAAGGAGGCGAAGAGCAGGCCCGTGTCCGGCTCGCCCCCCGGCGAGAGCCCGTCGTCGTAGTTGTAGACGCGGCGGAAGATCGTCGCGCCGTCCACGCGGGCGCGGCGGACGTGGGCGTACTCGGCGATGACCGGGAAGCCCGCAGGAGAGAGCCGGGTGAAGTCCGGTTCGTCGGTCTCCAGCCGCCCGGTCAGCGGGGCGCCCGTGGCCAGGGTGCGGCCCACGGTGAACTCCTTCGCCGTCCGGTCGGCCGCGTCCCAGGTCTCCATCTCGGCCCGGATGCGGCGGAGGACCAGGGTCGTGCCGCCGCCCAGCGGGCCGCCGGTGATCCAGACGGCGCGGTCGAACTCCGGCGTGCCCGGGCGCGGGTTGACCGTGCCGTCCACCTGGCCCATCACGTTGCGCTGGGTGACCCCGCGCGGCTGGGTGAGGAGGCCGCGGCGGAAGCCCCGCTGGACCCAGCGCACGCGGGCGAAGGACCGGGCGTCCTTGACCGTCATGCGGAGGGCGTGCGCGACGGTGAGCGGGTCGTCGGCGCAGATCTGGAGCAGCAGGTCGCCGCCGCTCCAGCGCTCCTCCAGCCGGTCGATCCGCTTGAACGGCGGCAGCGGCTCGACCGGGGACGCCAGCCCGGCCCGGCGGAACAGGCCGGGGCCGAACCCGAACGTCACCGTCAGCCGCGCGGGGACGGCGGCCAGCTCGGGCTCGGTGTCGGCGAGGGCGGGATGGCCCGCGGCGAGCCGCCGCACGTCGTCGGTGAGCAGGCGCAGCATGCGGACGACGGCTTCGCGGCCGGTGTCCTTGAGCAGGTCGAACGCCACGAACGCCGCGTGCGCCTGCGGGTCCGTCGCGATCCCGGCCTGGTGCGGCCCGTGGAACGGCTCGACGGCGCGCCCGCCGTCCCCGGGCGTCAGGGGAGCGGCCGAGGCGGAGGCCGGCGTCGCGCCCGCCGCGCCCGCCGCGAGGGCGCCGACGGCGGCGGCGCCCCCCGCGAACAGGCCTCTGCGGGTGAGGTCGGTCATCCCGCTCAGCCCTCGTGCTTCATGCCGGGCTGGTAGTCCTCCTTCGCGCCGGCGAAGTCCTTGCCGATCGCGGTGAACTCCAGCTTCCCGCCGTCCTTGAGGGTGAGCGTGAACGGCACCTGCGCCCCGGGCTCCACCGCCCCGGTGACGCCCATGAGCATGATGTGGTCGCCGCCGGGCTTGAGCTCGTGGCTCCCGCGCGCCGGGATCACGAACCCGCCCTCCTTGGGCCGCATCATCATCTTGCCCTTGACGTCGGCGACCTCGTGCAGCTCCACCTTGGGCGACAGCGGCGAGGACCCGGAGAGCACCGTGATCTCCGCGTCCGAGTTGTTGACCAGCGTCCCGAAGGCCGCGGTCATCCCCTTCTTGGTGGTCTTCACCCAGGGGTCGGTGATCGTCAGCCCGGCCCGGGCGGGCGCGGACGCGGAGGCGGCGGCGGAGCCGGAGCCGGCCGCGGGGGCCGCCGCGGGCTCGGCGGTGTCCCCGGAACCGCCGCATCCGGCCACCGCCGTGAGGGCGGCGGCGGCGAGCAGGCACGCGGAGACGGTACGACGAACGAACATGGGAAACGCCTTTCCGATTTGGGCCGCCCGGCGCACGACGACGCGCCCCGGCGGCTCAACGCCACAGTGATCGGGCACACCGGGGAATCCCGGCGTGGAGGAGACCGGTCGGCCCCGGGACCGCGCACGGCACGGTGACGCGCCCGCGTCCGCCGTACGGCGGGCACGCGGGGACGGATCGGGGGGCCGGGCCGCGAACGGGAAGCGCGGCCGGCGTGGTGACCGGTGGGAGGGAACGCCTCAGCGGGAGGCGGCGGCCGGGGCGGGCGGCCCCCGGCGGATCACGGTGTGGCGGAGTACGGCGGAGCGCGGGACGCGGGGCCGCACGTCGCGCGGAACGGCGAGGAAGACGGTGTGGGCGGGATCGACGCGCGCGAGGAGCAGCACGCGCAGCCGTACGCCCAGGCGGCGCAGCAGGGACCACAGCAGGGCCTCGCCCCGGGCCAGCCACAGCGCGGTCAGGCCCACCGCCCACCCGTGCATGACCAGCATGCCCAGCCCCGGCGTGAGCCCGGCGTGGGCGTGCCCGGCCTGGACCGCGGGGTCGGCGGCGTGCGAGAGCGAGAACAGCGCGTGCAGCCCGCCCTGGAGCGCGAGCAGCAGCGGCAGGATCACCGCGAAGGGCCGCTCCCGCCCGGCGAGCGCGAACGCCGCCGCGAACGAGGCCACCAGGCCGGCCAGCGCCACCGGGGACGAGACCCCGCCCCCGGCGACGAGGTGCGCCAGCACGCCCAGCCCCAGGGACACCACCGCGAACGCGGCGGCCCTGGCGGCGCGGAAGGGCAGGCTGGCACTCATGACGACCCCAATGATCCCACGCCCGCCCTCCGCCCCGGCGGGGGACGTCAGCGGGAGAGGTGGCGGCTGATGACCAGGCGCTGGATCTGGTTGGTGCCCTCGAAGATCTGGGTGATCTTGGCTTCGCGCATGTAGCGCTCGGCGGGGAAGTCGCGGGTGTAGCCGTAGCCGCCGAGGACCTGGACGGCGTCGGTGGTGACCTTCATCGCGGCGTCGGTGCAGACGAGCTTGGCGACGCTGGCGTTGCGGCCGTACGGCAGGCCGGCGTCGCGGCGGCGGGCGGCGTCGAGGTACGTCGCGCGGGCGGAGTCCACGGCGGCGGCCATGTCCGCGAGCAGGAACCCGAGCCCCTGATGGTCGATGATCTTGCGGCCGAACTGGGTGCGCTCGTTGGCGTACCGCACCGCGACGTCGAGGGCGGCCTGCGCGAGCCCGGTGGCGCAGGCGGCGATGCCGAGGCGGCCGGAGTCGAGCGCGCTGAACGCGATCTGCAGCCCCTGCCCCTCCTCGCCGATCAGCCGGTCGGAGTCGATCACGGCGCCGTCCCAGTGCGCGCTGGTGGTGGGGATCGCGTGCAGCCCCATCTTCTGCTCGGGCCGCCCGAACGTCAGCCCCTCCGCCCGCCCCGGCGCGAGGAAGCAGGACACGCCCCGGCTGCCCTCCCCGGTCCGCGCGAACAGCGCGTAGAAGTCCGCCCGCCCGCCGTGCGTGATCCACGCCTTGGTGCCGGAGATCCGGTACCCGGTCTCCACCCGCTCCGCCCGGCAGTTCAGCGCGCCCGCGTCCGACCCGGCCTGCGGCTCGGACAGGCTGTACCCGCCGATCACCTTCCCGGCGAGCATGTCCGGCAGCCAGCGGTCCCGCTGCTCCGCCGTGCCGTACGTCGCCAGCGGGAAGCACGACAGCCCGTGCACGCTCACCGCCACGGCCACCGCCGCCCACCGCGCCGCCAGCTCCTCGAGCACCTGGAGGTACACCTCATACGGCTGGCCGCCGCCGCCCATCTCCTCGGGGTACGGCAGGCCGAGCAGCCCGGCCTCGCCCAGCTTGGCGAACAGCCCCTCGGGGTAGGTCTCGTCGCGCTCGTGCTCCTCGACCCGGGTCGCCAGCTCCTTGTCGGCGAAGTCCCGCGTGAGGTCGAGGAGGTCGCGCGCCTCCTGGGTGGGCAGCAGTCGGACGACGGCCACGTTCTCTCCTGACGGCGATGTCGGCTACAGGATCCGCCCGCGGGTCTCCACCCGGGTTCGCCGGGCGCGGAGATCCGATGCGGGCAAGCCCGATGTTCTCGTACCCGTGCATCATGCCCCGTCAGGGGCGACGCCGACCATTCCCGGTTCGATCATGAACTACCGCCGCGGGGCCGTGAGCCCGCGCGGTGGTCCCGGCGGGCGTCAGGGCGCGATGAGGCGGTCGGCGAGGGGGCTGCGGGCGTAGAGGACGGCGCGGCCGGAGCGGGCCCGGGTCACCAGCCCGGCGTCGGCGAGGACGCGCAGATGCTGGGAGACGGCGCCGGGCGTCACGGCGAGGCGGTGCGCCAGCTCGGTGGTCGACGCGGGGCCGTCCAGCTCCATGAGGATCGCGGCCTTGGGAGCGCCGATCAGGGCGGCGACCGCGCCCGGCGGGCGGGGCGAGGCCGTCTCCCACAGCGTGGCCACGCCCCGCGCCGGGTAGATGACCATGGGCGGGGCGTCCTCGGCGATCGGGCCCATGGCCTTGTGCGCGAAGACGGACGGCACCAGCAGCAGGCCCTGGCCGGAGACGTGGACATGGTTGTGGATGGCCCGGCCGGCCACGACGCGGAGGATCCCGTCGCGCCACTCCACGTTGGTGTGCAGGTCGGCGAAGAGCGCCCGCGCCCCGCCGAGGGCCAGGCTCCGGGCCCGGTGGACGGTGTCGGCCTCCAGCAGGCTCCGCATCCTCGGCCAGTGCGGGGCCATCGCGCGCCGCCAGTACTCCTCCAGCAGGTCCGCGATCCGGTCGCGCACCCGCTCCGGGTCGCCGCGCAGCCGTTCGGGGACCGCGCCCCAGTGGGCGGTCGCGATGTCGGCCGCGACGACGGCGGGCGGGGTCCGCCGGATCTGCTCCAGCTCCGGCCCGATGTCGGTGAGCAGCCCGGAGGGGCGCGGGGTGAGGAAGTCGGGGATCCAGTTGTGCGGCCCGACCAGCGAGAGCAGCAGGCCGTCGTGGAGGCCGTCCAGCACCGGGCGGGCCGAGCGCGTCCAGGGCAGGTGCAGCGCGTGGCGGCCGGGGCTGCGCGCCGCGCGCAGGCTGAGCACGGTCTCCTGGAGCGGCGACATGCCGAAGCGCGTGTCGGCGAGGTCGCCCACGTCCAGATAGATCTCAATCATTTAGGACAATTCTAAATCTATACCGGTGGTGAGTTCTTCGTGGTGGTCTGCCGGTTATGCGAAGACTGCTCCCACCGCGCGGCCCCCTGCGGCTGTACGCGCTGATGACGCTGTTGGACTCGGTCGGCCTGGGGCTGTTCCTCACCGGCGGCGTGCTGTACTTCACCCGGGTCGCCGGGCTGTCGGCGGTGGAGGTCGGCGCGGGCATGTCGGCCGCGATGGTGGTGGGCGTGGCCGTCTCCATCCCCGCCGGGCGGCTCGGCGACCGGTACGGCCACCGCGGGCCGCTCCTGGCGCTCAACCTGGCCAAGGCCGTCCTGTTCGGGGCGTACCTGTTCGTGCACTCGTTCCCGGCGTTCTTCGCGGTCGTCTGCCTGATCTCGCTGGCCGAGAGCGCGTCCCGCCCGCTGCGCCACGCCTACCTGGCCCGCCTCGCCGCCCCGGAGGAGCGCGTGGCCGCCCGGGCGTACAACCGCGTGATGATCAACCTCGGCGCCTCCGCCGGGACCCTCGTCGCCGGGCTGGCCCTGGCGGTGGACACCCCCGCGGCGTACCGGCTCCTGGTCGCCGGCAACGCGGTGAGCTTCCTCCTGGTCGCGGGGGTGCTGCCCCGGCTGCCGAGGTTCGACCCGATCCCCGCCGAGGGCCGGCGCGGGGTCCTCGCCGACCGGCGCTACCTGCTGATGGCCGTGCTCTGCGGCCTGATGCTCGTCCACGCCGACCTGCTGGAGGTGGCCCTCCCCCTGTGGGTCGTCAGTCACACCGAGGCCCCCGGGTGGGTGGTCTCCGCCCTGTTCCTGTGCAACACCGTGCTGGCCATCCTGTTCCAGGTCCGCGCGTCCCGGGGCGTGGAGACCACCGGGGCGGGCGCCCGCGCCGTACGGCGGTCCGGCCTCGCCGTGCTGGCCGGCTGCCTGGTCCTCGCCACCACCGGCGCCCTGCCGCCCGTCCCCGCGACGGCCGTGCTCCTCGGCGGAGTCGCCCTCGTCACGGCCGCCGAGCTGCTGTCCAGCGCCGGCGGCTGGGCGATCTCCTACGGGCTGGCCCCGGAGGGCCGGCAGGGGGAGTACCAGGGCGCGTGGACCCTCGGCAGTCAGCTCGCCCGGGCCTGCGGGCCCGTCGCGATCACCGCCTCCTTCACCGCCTTCGGCGCCGGCGCGTGGCTGGTCCTCGGCGGGTTCTTCGCGGTGATCGCCACCCTCGTGGTCCCGGCCCTGCGCGTGGCCGGGCCCCGTCCGGCTCCGGTCAGCCCCTGAGCCCGGCCCCGGCCGGCCCGGGCCGGGGCCGCCCCGGCCCTCCACCGGGGCGGCCCCGCGCCGATCGAATGGACGTGGGGTTGTCGTGGAGGCTGGAGCCGTCCGAGCGGCGCGAGGGCCCGCGTCAGTTCGGGGCGGGCCGGGGGGCCGCCTTCCCGGTGAAGACCCGGGCGGAGAGGGCGGTCAGCAGCAGGGCCGCGGCCGTCAGCGCGGCGCTGGTCCAGACGGGGCCGACGGCGGCCAGGCCCGTGCCGAGGGTGGGGGCGGCCACCAGCGGCCCCGCGACGGCGCCCAGGTTGAGGGCGGCCGTGGCGTAGGAGCCGGACATGGCCGGGGCCCCCGGGGACTCGTAGAGGACCCGGGTGATGAGGGTGCTCCCCACGGCGAAGGACAGCGCCCCCTGGACGAACGCGAGCGGCAGCAGCGCGTACGGCTCGCCCGCCGACGTGGCCAGGGTGATCCAGCCGAGGAGCAGGAGGGGGCCGCCGGCGGCCAGGACGAGGCCGGGACGCCGGTCGGACAGGCGCCCGGCGGCGGTGACGCCCGCGAACGAGCCCAGGCCGAACAGGACGAGGGCGACCGAGACCCACAGAGGGCCCAGGGCGGCCGGTCCGGTGACGACGAGGGCGAAGAAGGTGAGGGTGCCGAACGTCGCCGCGTTCACCAGGGCGCCCAGCAGCATCATCAGGAGCAGCCGGGGCCTGCGCAGCTCGGCGAGTTCACGCCGCAGGTCCGGCGCGGCGGCTCCGCCGGGACGCGGCGCGGGGATCCCGCGCAGCACGCCGAGGGCCGCGGGCAGGCAGAGGAGGGCCACCGCCCAGAAGGTGGCCCGCCAGCCGAGCAGCGCGCCCAGCAGCGCCCCGCCCGGCACCCCGGCGACGGTCGCGACGGTCGTGCCGCCCAGCAGCACGGACAGCGCCCGCCCCTTCGCGTCCGGCGGGACCAGCCCGGCGGCCGTCGAGACCGCGACCGCGAGGAATCCCGCGTTCGCGAGCGCCGCGACGACCCGGGTGGCGAGGAGTACGGCGAAGTCGCCGGTGAGCGCCCCGACGACGTGCGCGGCCAGGAACACCAGGACGAAGACCAGCAGGCTGGACCGCCCCGGCCGGTTGCGGGCGAGCGCCGCCATGAGGGGCGCGCCCACGACCATCCCGACGGCGAAGCCCGAGGTGAGCAGCCCTGCCGTACCGGCGGAGACGCCGAGGTCGGCGGCGATGCCGGGCAGCAGCCCGGCGAGCATGAACTCCGAGGTCCCCATGGCGAACACGGCCACGGCGAGCAGGTGGAGAGCGAGAGGCATCGAGTGACTCCGAGGTGAGAGAGATCGCGTGAGACGTCTCGTCACCCCGGCCAGCGGCCCGAGGGACACCCCCGCATGGCGGGACGGTGTGAAAGGTCAGTGGTTCAGGGAGCTGACGGGGTGACCGAAAGCCCCCACCTTGGATGCCTCAGGACTCGACATGCCCCCCACCATATCCACCCGCCCCGCCACCGGCCACGCCATTTCCGCCGGGCCCGCCGGCATGTCCGGCCGGGCTCCCTCGGCCGTGTGCTCCTGGGCGATCCACCCGTCGGGCGCGGGGGAAGGCGGACGAACGCCGCGATATGGGGAAAACGCGGTAGGTAATCGGAAGGGCCGATATCGTACGAGGTCCACTGAGGAGACCGGAGGGGCTGCTGGATGCGGAAGCTGGGGCTGGGGTTGGCGGTCCTCGGAGTGCTCCTGGCGGGAGCCGGGTGCGGAGGGACGAAGAACGAGGTGGGACGGCTGCTGCCGGTGGCCGCGCCGTCGTCGGAGGACCGTCCCGCGCCCACCGATCCCCCCGCGCCGACGCCTGAGCCCGGGGAGAGCGAGACCGCGGATCCGGGGCGGCCGGCGGCCGGGACCAAGGTCGTCACCTCGTCCGACCGCAAGCGCGGGATCTCGGTGCCCGAGGGCTGGAAGCGGATGGAGCTGAACCGCGACGCCTCGATCGAGGTGGGGGACACCGGGGTCCAGGAGTTCGTGATCGTCATCACGGACAAGCGGGCGGCGGCGCCCAGCCTCGGGGAGTACACCAAGGTCGTGGTGGGGAACCTGCGGAAGAGCGTGAAGAACCCCCAGGTGACGGGGCCCGAGCGGACCGTCATCAACGGGATGCAGGCCCGGCGCTACTCCGTCGTCGCCTCGCACCCCTCCGCCGGGAAGGTCGCCTACTACCTGACGACCGTGCAGGGGCGCACCGGATACCACCAGATCCTCGCGTGGACCTCGGCCGCGCACGCCCCCGCCGCCGAGCCGGGGCTGAACTCGATCATCACCTCGTTCCACGAACTCCCCCGCTGACCGGCCGCCCGGCCAGTCCGCCCGGTTCCGGCGGCAGGCCGCGCTCCGGCTCCGCTCCGGCCGCGTTCCGGCGGGTCCCGGCGCGCCCGGCCGTACTCCCGCCTCGCCGTCCGCCGGGGGCCCGTCGTAGGCTGCTGCGCCTCACGATCGCGTCCACCGGAGCCCACATGAGCGAGACCGGCGAGGTCACCACCTGCCACCGGCACCCGAAGCGGGAGACCTACGTCCGCTGCGTCCGCTGCGACCGTCACGTCTGCGCGGACTGCCGGCGTGACGCGGCGGTCGGGTTCCAGTGCCTCGACTGCGTGCGCGAGGGCAACCGGACGCTGCGTCCCGCCCGCACGGTCTTCGGCGGGACCGCGCGGGCCGCGCCGGTCCTGACGTACGCGCTGATCGGGCTCAACATCGCGGCGTACGTCGCGGAGCTGGCGGTGCCGGGGTTCCTCGGCCGGTTCGAGCTGATCGGGCTGGAGCTGATGGACGGGGCGGGCAGCCGGTGGCAGTACGACGGCGGCCACACGTTCGGGATGGACGTCGTGGGGGTCGCCGCCGGGGAGTGGTACCGCCTGCTGACGGCGGCGTTCCTGCACCTGCTCCCGACCTCCGGGCACTTCGGGATCCTGCACATCGTCGTGAACATGTTCTGGCTGTGGTCCCTCGGGCGCGTGGTCGAGGAGCAGCTCGGGCGGGCGCGCTTCCTCGCGCTGTACCTGCTGTCGGCGCTGGGCGGGTCGGTGCTGCACTACCTGATCGCGCCGCAGTCCCCGGCTGTCGGCGCGTCCGGCGCGGTGTTCGGGCTGGCCGCCGCGTACTTCGTGATCGGCCGCCGGCTCGGGCGCGACCCCGGCGGGGCGACCCGGCTGCTGGTGTTCTTCGTGCTCTGGATGGTGATCTCGGCCGGGTTCTCGTCCTGGCAGGGGCACCTGGGCGGGCTGCTCGCCGGGGGCGCGCTCACCCTGGCCTTCGCCCACGCCCCGGCGGCCCGCCGTACGGCGGTGCAGGCGGCGGCGGGGGGCGGGCTGTTCGTGCTGCTGGCGGCGCTGGCGGTGTACCGGACGGGCACGCTGCTCGCCGGTATTTGACCGGTCGTTCCAGTAATGGGTAGCGTGGGCGGATGGCGCGCACGAAGGAGTTCGACCCCGACGCCGTCCTGCACCGGGCCATGGAGCTGTTCTGGCGGCGCGGGTACGACGGCACCTCGATGGCCGACCTGGTCGAGCACCTGGGCATCGGCCGCGCCAGCCTCTACGCCACCTTCGGGGGCAAGCGCGAGCTGTACGAGAAGGCGCTCGACCGCTACCTGAGGATGCGGGACCCCGACCCGGTGGCGGTGCTGTCGGCCCCCGGCCCGGCGCTGCCCGCCGTACGCGCCCTGGTCGAGAGGTACGTCGAGGAGGCGTCGCGCGGCCTGCTCGGGTGCATGGTGGTGAACACCGCGGTCGAGCTGATGGGCGCCGACCCCGGGCTGGCCCGCCGGGTGGAGTCCTCCTGGCGCGACCTGGAGGACGCCCTGGCCGGGGCGTTCGCCCGGGCCCAGGCCGGAGGGGAGCTGCCCGGGGACCGCGACCCCCGGGCCCTGGCCGCCCTGGTCCTGGTCTTCCTGCAGGGCCTGCAGGTGATGGGGAGGGCCGAGAGCCCGGACACGGCGCGCCTGCGGGCCGCCGCCGCCCAGTTGGACGCCCTCCTCGCCTAGCCGTTCGCTGACGCCGTGAGAACGCCTCGCCTGTCATATCCGGAAATGTCGGGCGCAATTCCGTCGCCGCGCCGGTAAAGCGGCCGTCCCGCGCGCCCCGGTGGTCCCGGGACGCCCGCGCGCCTCCCCGACCTGCGGTTCCTCGCCGCGACATAACAACGGAACCTGCGAGTTATATCGGTTTCCTGAGATATCTGCGATCTCTATGGTGTGCCCCCGCATCGGACGCCTCGCCGACGAACGGAGCGGTCCATGAAGAGGATGAGATCGCGGATGATCGGGCTCGTGGCCGCGCTGCTCCTCGTGGCGGCGGGGTGCGGGGGCGAGCCCCCCGGCGGGGGCGGCGGGCCGGGCGCGGGGGCGAAGGTGGCGTTCCTGATGCCCGACATCGCCTCGACGCGGTACGAACTGTACGACGCGCCCCTGTTCAAGGCGCGGATGAAGCGGCTCTGCCCGAGCTGCGAGGTGCTGTACCAGAACGCCGACGCCGACGCCGCCAAGCAACAGCAGCAGGCCGACTCGATGATCGCCCAGGGCGTGAAGGTCATCGTGATCGACCCGGTGGACTCGGCCGCGGCGGCCACGATCGTGCGGGCCGCGCGGGCGCAGAACATCCCGATCATCGCCTACGACCGGCCCATCCCGGCCGTCCGCGCCGACTACTACGTCTCCTTCGACAACGAGAGGATCGGGGCGCTGATCGCGGGATCGCTCGTGGACCGGCTCAGGGAGACGAAGGCCGAGGGCGGCGTGCTGATCGTGAACGGATCCCCCACGGACGCCGCCGCCGGGCTGATCAAGAAGGGCGTCCACAGCGCGGTGGACCCGAGCGGGTTCGAGGTGCTGGCGGAGTACGACACCCCCGGGTGGCAGCCGAGCAAGGCCCAGGAGTGGGTGAGCGGGCAGATCGCGAAGTTCCCCGGGCGGATCGCCGGGGTGGTCGCGGCCAACGACGGCACCGGCGGCGGGGCGATCGCCGCGTTCAAGGCCGCGAACGTGAAGGTCCCCCCGGTGAGCGGGAACGACGCCGAGCTGGCGGCGGTGCAGCGGATCGTGGCGGGCGACCAGTACAACACGATCTCCAAGCCCATCAGGATCGTGGCCGAGGCGGCGGCGGACGTCGCTCACGGGTTCCTGCGGGGCGAGCGCCCGCCCGCGCGGGCGACGTTGTTCGACACGCCCTCGCAGCTCTTCACCCCCACGGTGGTGACCAGGGAGAACGTGGCGAAGGAACTGCTCGGGCCGGGCGGGCCGCTCAAGGCCGGGCAGGTCTGCACCGCGCCGTACAAGGCGGCCTGCGACGCGCTGGGAATCCGCTGATGGACGGGGACGTGCTGGCCCTGCGCGGGATCAGCAAGACCTTCGGGGCGGTGGCCGCGCTCACGGACGTGGACCTGGACGTCGCGCCGGGCGAGGTCGTGGCCGTGGTCGGCGACAACGGCGCGGGCAAGTCCACGCTGGTCAAGATCCTGGCGGGGGTGCACCCGCCGGACGCCGGGACGATCACCTTCGGGTCCGGGCGGGTCGTGATCTCGGGCCCCGCCGACGCGCATCGCCTCGGCATCGCCACGGTCTTCCAGGACCTCGCGCTGTGCGAGAACCTCGACGTCGTCGGGAACCTCTTCCTCGGGCGCGAGCCGCGCGGCCTGCGGCTGGACGAGGTGGCGATGGAGGTGCGGTCCTGGGAGCTGCTGGGGCGGCTCTCCGCGAACATCCCCTCGGTGCGGGTGCCGGTGGCCGCGCTGTCCGGCGGGCAGCGGCAGACGGTCGCGATCGCGCGGTCCCTGCTGGCCGACCCCCGGGTGGTGCTGCTCGACGAGCCGACCGCCGCGCTCGGGGTGGCGCAGACCGCCGAGGTGCTGAACCTCATCCGCAGGCTCCGCGACCGCGGTCTCGGCGTGATCATGGTCAGCCACAACATGGCCGACGTGAAGGCCGTCGCCGACCGCGTCGCCGTGCTCCGGCTCGGGCGGAACAACGGCGTCTTCGCCGCCGGCGAGGTCACCCAGGAGGACATCATCGCCGCGATCACCGGCGCCGCCGACAACGCCGCGCCGGGCCGTACGGCGTCCGCGTCAGGCCCTGCCGAGCCCCCGTCAGGCCGTACGGCGTCCGCGCGGGCCGGTACGGAGTCCCCGCCGGGCCGTACGGCGTCGGCGCGGGACGACCGGGAGCCGCGGCGCGCGGAGGAGGGGAGCCGGCCGTGACGGAGCTGCGCACCCGGCCCGCGCCGGCCCCGCCCCCGGGCGGCCTGCGCGCGGCCGCGCGGACCACGCTCGACCGGGTTCGCGGCGGTGACCTGGGCGTCCTCCCGGTCGTCGCCGGGCTGGCGGTGATCTGGACGGTGTTCCAGTCGCTGAACCCGATCTTCCTGTCCAGCACCAACCTGGTGAACCTCACGCTGGAGTCCGCCTCGGTCGGCGTGATCAGCCTGGGCGTGGTGTGCGTGCTGCTCGTCGGCCAGATCGACCTGTCCGTGGGCTCGATCAGCGGGCTGTCGGCGGCCGTCATGGCGGTGCTGTACGTGGACCGGGGGCTGCCCGCGGTCGTGGCCGTGCCCGCCGCCGTCCTGCTGGGCTGCGTGATCGGCTGGGTCTACGGGCAGATCTTCAACCGGTTCGGCGTGCCCAGCTTCGTGATCACCCTGGCCGGGCTGCTGGGCCTGCTCGGCGTGCACCTGTGGCTGCTCGGCCCCAAGGGCGCGGTCAACCTGCCGTTCGACTCCGGGCTCGTGCGGTTCGCCCAGCTCGCCTTCGTCCCGCCCTGGCTGTCGTACACGCTGGTCGTCGTGGCGGCGGCCGGCCTGTTCGCGAGCGGGCACGCCCACGCCAGGGCACGCCGCGCGGCCTCGCTGCCGGCCGTCTCGACGCGGTGGCTGCTCGCGCGCAGCGTCCTGCTGCTGGCCGGGCTCGGGGCGGCCGTGCACTACCTCAACCGGACGCGGGGCGTGGGCTGGATGTTCGTGCTGTTCCTGGCGCTCGTGCTGGCGCTGCACTACGTCCTGTCCCGGACGCGGTACGGCAGGGCGGTGTACGCCGTGGGCGGCAACGCGGAGGCGGCCCGGCGGGCGGGCATCGACGTGCGCCGCGTCTACACCTCGGCGTTCGTGCTGGGCACCACGCTCGCGGCGGTGGGCGGCGTGCTGGCGGCGGCGCGGCTCGCGGCCGTCAACCAGAGCAGCGGCGGCGGCGACGTGAACCTCAACGCGATCGCGGCGGCGGTCATCGGCGGGACCAGCCTGTTCGGCGGGCGCGGCACGGCGTTCGCGGCGCTGCTCGGGGTCCTGGTGATCCAGTCCATCTCCAGCGGGCTGACCCTGCTCAACCTGGACTCCTCGTTCCGGTTCATGGTCACCGGCGCGGTGCTGCTGCTCGCGGTCGGGGTGGATTCGGTCGCCCGCAGGTCGCGTGCGTCGCATGGGCGGGCATAGGGGGACCATGGCCGCCATCTGCGTGGACGCCGGCACCACGATGATCAAGGCCGTGGGCTACGACGACCACGGCCGCGAGTCGGCGATCGCCCGGCGCCCCGCCGGCGTGGACCGGCCGCGCGCCGGCTGGGCCGAGCAGGACATGGACGCGGTGTGGGAGACGGCCGCGGAGTGCGTGCGCGAGGTCGCGGCCCGGCTCGGCGCGGTGGAGTTCCTCGCCGTCACCGCCCAGGGCGACGGGTGCTGGCTGGTGGACGCCGAGGGCGCCCCGACCGGCCCGGCGATCCTGTGGAACGACGGGCGCGCGGCGGACGTGGTGGACGCCTGGGCGGCCGGCGGCGTTCTCACGGAGGCGGCCCGCCTCACGGGCTCGCCGGTGTTCGCCGGGCTGCCCTGCGCGATCCTCGCCTGGCTGCGCGACCGGGACCCCGGGCGGCTGGAGCGGTCGGCCGCCGCGCTCACCTGCGGCGGCTGGCTCTTCGCCCGGCTCACCGGGCGGATCGCGATCGACCCGTCCGACGCCTCGGTGCCGTTCGCCGATCCCGCCACGGGGGAGTACTCCCCCGCGCTGCTGTCCCTCTACGGCCTGGAGTGGGCCCGCCGCCTGCTCCCCGAGCCGCTGCCGGACGACGGCCGCGCCGCCCCGCTGACCCCGCGGGCCGCCGCCCGGCTCGGCCTGCGCCCCGGCCTCCCGGTGGTGCTCGCGCCGTACGACGTCCCGGCCACGGCGATCGGCACCGGCGCGACCGAGCCCGGCCGGGCCTGCGTCGTCCTGGGCACCACGATCTGCACGGCGGTCGTGATGGATCCGGCCGTCCCCGTGGGCGCTCCCACCGGCTTCACCGTCGCGCTCGGGCCGCCGGGCCGCCTGCTGCGGGTCTTCCCCACCCTGGCCGGGACCGAGGTGATCGACTGGGCCTGCCGCCTGCTGTCCCTGGGCGGCCCGGCCGAACTCGGCGACCTCGCCGCGTCCTGCCCGGCCGGGGCGGGCGGGCTGGTGTTCCTGCCGTACCTGTCGCCGTCGGGGGAACGCGCCCCCTTCCTCGACCCCGACGCGCGCGGAGCCCTCGTGGGCCTCACGCTGGACCACGGCCCGCCGCACGTCGCCCGGGCCGTCCTGGAAGGTCTCACGCTGACCATCCGCGACTGCCTGGAGGCGTCCCCGGTCCGCCCCTCCGACCTGCGCCTGTGCGGCGGGGGCTCATCCAGCCCCCTGTGGCGGCGCCTCATCGCGGCCGTCGCGGCCCTGCCCGTCCTCGGCAGCCCCGACGCCGAGGCCGGGGCCCGCGGCGCCCACCTGACGGGCCTGCGCGCCCTCGGCCTGGACCCGCCGCGCGCCGCCGTTCCGGAGGAGCCGCCTCCCGGGGAGCCCGGGGAGCCCGGCGGCGTCTCGGAGTGGGCGCGGATCGCGCCGCCTCCCGCGCCGGACGTGCCCGGCGGCGTCGCCGTACACGAGCTGGAGCGGCCCGATCCGGCGCTGGTGGCGCGGTACGACGCGCTCTACCGGCGGTTCCTCCAGGTGCGGCGGGCCGTCTCGGAGACGTGGGGGTGAGCGGCGTCTGGGTCGGGGTGGACCTCGGCACGCAGAGCGCGCGGGCGCTGGTGGCGACGGGGACCGGCCGGGTCGCCGGGCTCGGGGTGGAGCGGCTGGCGAGCCTGCGGGACGGGACGCGGCACGAGCAGGACCCGGACGCGTGGTGGCGGGCGGTGGGGGCCGCCTGCCGGAGGGCGCTGGCCCAGGCGGACGAGCCGCGGGAGGTGCGCGGGATCGCGGTCGCGGCGACCTCGGGGACCGTCCTGCTCACGGACCGGCGGGGCGAGCCGCTGACGCCGGGGCTGATGTACGACGACGGGCGGGCGGCCGGGCTCGTGGACCGGGTGAACGAGGCGGGCGCGCGGGTCTGGGAGGACCTGGGGTACCGGCGCATGCAGCCGACCTGGGCGCTGCCCAAGGTGCTGTGGCTGCTGGGGGAGCACCGCCGGCCCGGGGCGCGCCTGGCGCACCAGGCGGACTTCGTGAACCGGCGGCTGACCGGCCACGAGGTGCCGGCCGACCTCGGCGGGGCGCTCAAGACGGGCGCGCACCTGGTGGACGAGGACTGGCCGCGCGACGTGCTGGACGCCCTCGGCGTGCCCGCGGACCTGCTGCCGCGGCTGGTACGGCCGGGCGCCCTCATCGGCACGGTGTGCGCGGACGCCGCCCGGCACACCGGCCTCCCGGTCGGCACGCCGGTCGTGGCGGGGACCACGGACGGGTGCGCGGCGCAGATCGGGGCGGGCGCGCTGCGGCCGGGAGACTGGAACTCGGTGCTCGGCACGACCCTGGTGATCAAGGGGGTGACGCGGGAACCGCTGCGGGACCCCCTCGGCGTGGTCTACTCGCACCGCGCGCCGGACGGCGGCTGGTGGCCGGGCGGGGCGTCGAGCACCGGCGCGGGCGTGATCGCGCGGGAATTTCCGGGCCGGGATCCCGAGGAGCTGATCTCCCTCGCGGAGACCTGTCACCCGGCCAAGCCGGTCGCGTATCCGCTGGTGGGAACCGGTGAGCGCTTCCCGTTCGCCGCCCCGGACGCGGAGGGCTTCGTGCTCGGCGGGCCCCCGGCGTCGGAGGGCGAGCGCATGGCCGCGCTGCTGGCGGGAATCGGCTTCGTGGAGCGGTTGTGCTTCGACCACTTCGACCTGCTGGGGGCTCCGGTGGAAGGGCCGCTGACCCTGACGGGGGGCGCGACGCGAAGCGCCCGCTGGTGCGCGCTGCGCGCGGAGATTCTCCGCCGTCCGGTGCTGCTGCCGGAGAACTCCGAGCCCGCCCTGGGCGCGGCCGTGCTCGCCGCATCCCCCGGGCGGCGCCTCGCCGACGTCGCCGCGGAGATGGTGCGGATCCGCCGCACCGTCGAGCCGCGGCCCGGGCGCCGTTTCGACGACGCCTACCTGCGTCTCGTCGGGGAACTGGCGCGCCGGGGCTGGCTGCCCGCGGAGCTCGCCGCGCACGCGACCGAAAGGACCGGCCTATGACGAGAATCGTCCTGGTACGACATGGTCAGACCGAATGGCATACGGACAACCGATACGCGGGGAGCACGGACGTCGGACTGACCCCGTACGGCCGGGAGCAGGCGCGGCGGCTCGCCCGCTGGGCCGAGGGCGCGGGGCTCGCCGCCGTCTACTCCTCGACCCTGGCCAGGGCGAGGGAGACCGCGCGGGCGGCCGCCGAGGCCGCGGGGCTCTCGCCGTACGAGGACCACCGGCTGTGCGAGCTGGACTTCGGGGCGGGCGAGGGGCTGACCACGGCCGACATGCGGCGCAGGTTCCCCCGGGCGCTGGCCGCGTTCCACGCCGACCCGGTGGCCTGCCACCTGCCCGGGGGCGAGGACCCGGTCAAGGCGGCGCGGCGGTTCGTGGACTGCCTGGGAGACGTGGCGGCCGGGCACCCCGGCGGGCGGGTGCTGGTCGTGGCGCACCGCACGGTGATCCGGCTCGGGCTGTGCGAGCTGCTGGGCGTGCCGCTGCGGAAGTACCGCCGGTCGTTCCCCGAGCTGCGCAACTGCTCGCTGACGGAGATCGAGCTGGGCGCGGACGGCGCCGCGCTGCTGGAGTTCAACGTGCCTCCGTGCCGGGGTGGCTGCTAGATGACCCGCCTGCTGGCCGCCGGAGACCACTTCGTGCTGAACCGCCTGATCGTCGAGGCCGTGCGGGCCGCGGCGGACGGGGCCGCGGACCTGGAGATCGGGGAGCTGGAGCTGCCCTGGCCGCTGGAGCCGTTCGGGCCGGTCGCGGAGGTGGACGAGGCGTCCGGCACCGAGGACGAGCTGATCGGGGCGCTGGGCGGCGCGGAGATCTGCGTGACGCAGCTGGCGCCGCTCACCGCCCGTGTGCTGGCGGCGTGCCCGGACCTGCGGCTGGCCTGCGTCACCCGGGGCGGGCCGGTCAACGTCAACCTGGCCGCCGCCGCCCGCCACGGCGTCGCCGTCTGCGCGGCGCCCGGGCGCAACGCCGCCGCCACCGCCGAGCACGCCGTGGGCCTGATCCTCGCCGCGATCCGCCGCATCCCGTCCACGCACGGGGAACTGCTGGCGGGCCGGTGGCGGGGCGACCACTACCGCTACGACGCGGTCGGCCCCGAACTGGACGGCGCGACCGTGGGCCTGGTGGGGTACGGCGCGGTCGGCCGGCGCGTCGCCCGCGCCCTGGCGGGCCTCGGCGCCCGCGTCCTGGTCTCCGACCCGTACGCCCGGGACGTGCCCGGAGACGTGGAGCGCGTCCCCCTGGGCGACCTGCTGCGGCGCAGCCTCGTCGTCTCCCTCCACGCGCGCGCCACCGAGGAGACCGCCGGCCTGATCGGCGCCGCGGAGATCGCCGCGATGCCGTACGGATCGATCCTGGTGAACTGCGCCCGGGGGGCTCTCCTGGACTACGACGCCCTGTGCGACGCCCTGGACTCAGGCCACCTCTACGCGGCGGCCCTCGACGTCTACCCGGCCGAGCCCCTGCCGCCCGGCTCCCGCCTGCTCACCACCCCCGGCCTCACCCTCACCCCCCACATAGCCGGGGCCAGCCGCGAGACGGCCGAGAAGGCGGCGCGCATCGCCGCCGCCGAGGTCGCCCGCCATCTGACCGGCGCCCCCCTCCGCCACCGGGTCACCCCTGACGACCGGGCGTGATCACGAGGTTCCGCGCGGTGGTGCGCCCGGAACCGGGTGATCACGCCGAGGGGAGCGGGGCGGGTGAAAGCTCGGGGTCGGTGTGGCCCTCGGCGAAGCGGGCGGCGAAGACGTCGGGACCGAGGGCGGAGACGGCGGCGGCCGTGACGCGGTCGACGTCGAAGCGCTCGGCCTCGGGCAGCGGGGCTCCGGCGGACTCGCGCAGGCGGGCGGCGGAGCCCAGCAGGCGGGCGGCCCCGGCAGGGTCCCCCTCCAGGGCGTGCGTCCCGGCCAGGCCCTCGTACGCCAGGGCCAGGGCGCGGGGGTCGCCGGTGCGGCGGGCCGCGCCGAGGCCCCGTTCGTGGAGGGCGCGGGCGTCCCCGGCGTCCCCGCGCTGCTCGGCGGCGAAGCCCAGCTCGGCGTAGATGAGGGCCAGCGCCACGTCCGACTCCAGCCGGTGGTCCCAGTCGAGCCACCCGCGCAGGACGGCCTCGCCCTCCGCGATCCGGCCCTGGCGGCGGTAGCTGAGGGCCAGGCCCAGCTCGGCGAACTCCACGCCCACCGTGTAGCCCTGCTCCTCCGCCTGGCGGCGGGCGCGCCCGTGCAGGTCGTCCGCCTGCGCGTAGTCGCGCTGGAGCAGCGCCACGCGGCCCAGCTCGGACAGCTTGTCGGCCATCTCCGTGCGCAGGTCGAGCTCCTCGGCCATGCGCAGCCCCTCGCGGTGGACCCGCGCGGCCTTCTCGTAGTCGCCGGTGACCTCCGCGTGCCAGCCCAGCGCGTACGTCGCGTGGTGCCTGCCCCACCGGTCGCCCAGCTCGCTGAACAGGGCCATCCCGCGCTCGCCGTACTCCCGGACCGCCGCCAGGTCGCCCCGGAGCTGCGCGCGTCGGGCGTGCAGGCTGAGCGAGGCGGCGACGCCCCAGTCGTCCCCCAGCGAGCGGAAGACCGGCAGCGTGGCGTCGTCTCCGGGCGGCTCGCCGATGCCGATCCCGATCCGGGCGAAGGACAGGTACCACTCCGCCCGCGCCCGGCGGCCCAGCGCGGCCAGGTCGCGCGGCCGGTCCGCCGGGGGCGTCAGCCGTTCCGGCGCGGGCGGCTCGCCCGTGCGCAGCCCGAACGCGGCGTCCCACAACCGCGCGGTCGCCACCTCCTCGGCCTCCGCGGGGTCCTGCGCGGGGTCCTCCGCCGCGCCGGTCGCCGCCGCGAACCACCTGCGGCCCTCGCCCAGCCGCCCGCGCAGCACCCAGTACCAGGCCAGCGTGTTCGCCAGCCGCGCCGCCCCGCCGTGCCGTACGGCGTGAGCCAGCGCGACGTGCAGGTTCGCCGTCTCCGCGTCCAGCCGGCGCAGCCACTCGCCCTGCGCCGACCCGCGCAGGTGGGCGTCGGCGGCGGCGGCCAGGCCGGCGTAGTGGCGCGCGTGCCGCCGTTCGATCTCGGCCAGCTCACCCGCCTCGCGCAGCCGTTCCCGGCAGTAGGCGGCGACCGACTCCAGCAGCCGGTACCGGGTCACCCCGCCCACCTCGGCGACGGCGACCAGCGAGCGGTCCACCAGGCCGGCCAGCAGGTCCAGGACGTCCAGCCCCTCCTCACCGCACACCTCCTCGGCGGCGCGCAGGGTGCACCCGTCCGCGTGCACGGCGAGGCGGCGCAGGACCGCGCGCTCCGCCTCCGACAGCGGCTCCCAGCTCCAGTCGATCATGGCGCGGAGCGTGCGCTGCCGCTCCGGGGCGTCCTGGGGCCCGGCGGCCAGCAGCCGGAACCGGTCGTCCAGGCGCTCGGCCAGCTCGCGCACCCCCAGTGCCCGCACCCGCGTGGCGGCCAGCTCCAGCGCGAGCGGGATCCCGTCCAGCCGCCGGCAGATCGACGCGACCGCCTCGGCGTTCTCCTCGTCGAGGGTGAACCCCGGCGTCCGCGCGGCGGCCCGCTCGGCGAACAGCCGCACGGCCTCCGCCTCCTCCAGCGGCGGCACCGCGAACAGCGCCTCGCCCGAGACGTTCAGCGGCATCTGGCTCGTGGCCAGCACCCGCAGCCCCGGCGCGGCCCGCAGCAGCGACGCCGTGAGCCGGGCGGCGGACGCGAGGACGTGCTCGCAGTTGTCCAGCACCAGCAGCGCCCGCCGCTCCCGCAGCAGCTCCGGCAGCCGGTCCGCGAGCGCGGTGGGGGCCTCGTCACGCACGCCCACCGTGGCCGCGACCAGCTCGGCCACCTCGCCCGGCAGCGCGCCCGCGGGCAGCGCGCCCAGCTCGGCCAGCCACACGCCGTCCGGGAACGCGGCCGCCGACCGGCGCGCGGCCTCCAGCGCGAGCCGCGTCTTGCCGACGCCGCCGGGCCCGGTCAGCGTCACCAGCCGCCCGGCGGTCAGCAGCCGCTCCACCTCGCCGGCCTCGGCCTCGCGGCCCACCAGGTCCCCGAGCGGGACCGGCAGGCGTACGGCGGGGGCCGGGGCGCTCGGGGCGCCCAGCGCGGGGTCCTGGCGCAGGATCGCCGAGTGCAGCTCGGCCAGCTTCCTGCCGGGGTCCACGCCCAGCTCGTCGGCCAGCCGTTCCCGCAGGTCGCGATAGCCGTCCAGGGCCTCGCTCTGCCGTCCCGCGCGGTACAGCGCGCGCAGGTGGGCGGCCCGCAGCCGTTCCCGCAGCGGGTGCCGGGCCACCAGGTCGCCCAGCTCGTCGGCCAGCAGCGCGTGCTCGCCCAGCTCCAGCCGGGCCTCGGCCTGCTCCTCCAGCGCGGTCAGCCGCAGCTCGCCCAGCCGTGCCGCCTCGGGCCTGGCGAACTCCTCGTCGGCGAAGTCCAGCAGCGCCGGTCCGCGCCACAGCGCCAGCGCGTCGGCCAGCAGCGCCGCGCGCTCCCGGGGGCCGGCCGCCGCGCCGACCCTGGCCAGCAGCTCCTGGAAGCGGCCCGCGTCCACGTCGCCGGGCCGCACGTCCAGCAGGTACCCCGGCGGGCGGGACACGACCAGGGCGCGGGCGCCCGGCTCGGCCTCGTCCAGGGCGCGGCGGAGCTGGGAGATGCGGGTCTGGAGCGCGCCCGCCGGGTTGGCGGGCAGCCGCTCGCCCCACAGGTCGTCGATGAGCCGGTCGGCGGGCACCACCCGCCCCGCGCCGACCAGCAGCTCCGCGAGCAGAGCGCGGACCTTCACCTCGGGGATGCGGACCGGGCCGCCGTCCGAAGTCCACACCGCAAGCGGCCCGAGCACCCCGAATCGCATGCCGGACACAGTACCTAAAAGCACCCGAAGTCCATCCTAAGTGGATCTGGAGGGCGCCCGAAGTCCCGCCGAGCAGAGTGAGCGGTGTCGAAGGGAGGCCCCAGATGGGCGAGGAACCGCAGCACGACGAACACCCCGGCCGGGAGCGCGCCGGAGCCGCGCGCGAGACGCCGCCGAACCGGGAGCCGGGCCGGGAGCCGGGCCGGGAGCCGGGCTGGGAGGAGCCGGAGCCGGGAACGCTCGGCCGGGGAACGCCGTACCGGGGCCCGCTGAGCCGGGAACCGCCGGGCGGGGACCCGCTGCACGTGGCGATCGTCATCGGCGGCGCGCCGGACCGGTCGGACCGGGAGGCCGCCGACTGGCTGTCCGGGCGGGCGGAGCTGCGCAGCGACATGGAGGTCGATCTCCTGGACCTCGGCGCGGCCTGCCTGCCGGACATGCCCCCCGGCGACGTCCCGGAGCCGTGCGCGGTGCGGGACCTGCGGCCCTGGCTGGCCGCGGCGGACGGCTTCGTCATCGTGCTGGGCCGCCGGTTCCCCGGCTCGCTGAAGAACGCCGTGGACTGGTGCGCCGCGAGCTGGGCGGGCAAGCCCGTCGCCTTCGCCGCCGAGGGCCCCGGCGAACCCCTCGCCGTGCAGCAGCTCCGCCCGATCCTCACGTCCGCCGGCGCGGTCGCCGTACGGCGCGTCGCCGACACCCTCGCCCGGCGCCGCGACCAGGGCGCCGACCGGATGCTCGCCGAGCTCTCCTGGTGGGCGCGGCCGCTGCGGGCGGCCAGGGCGGCCACGCCGTACCCCTTCTGACCCTCCCCGAACACCCTCCCGCCGTGCGAACACCCTCCCGCGTGCGGAACACCCTCCCGCCGCGCGAACACCCTCTCGCCGTGCGAACACCTCCTGCCGAACATCCCCCGAACCGAATCTCCCCCTGGAGTTGAGATATGTCCGCTATCGCCGCCGACGCCCGCGCCGGAGTCCGCGAGTGGCTGGGCCTGGCCGTGCTGATGCTGCCCACGGTCCTGCTGTTCCTGGCCATGACCGTGCTGTTCCTGGCGACGCCGCACATCGCCGCCGACCTGAACCCGAGCAGCGCCGAGCTGTTATGGATCAACGACATCTACGGCTTCATGATGGCCGGGCTGCTCGTGGCCATGGGCACCGTCGGTGACCGCATCGGCCGCCGCAAGGTGCTGCTGTTCGGCGCCGCCCTGTTCGGCGTGGCCTCGGTCGCCGCCGCCCTCGCGCCCGACGCCGGGCTGCTGATCGCCGCCCGCGCGGTGATGGGGATCGGCGCGGCCGCGATCATGCCTTCCACGCTGTCGCTGATCAGCAACATGTTCAAGAACGACCGCCAGCGCGGGACCGCGATCGGCCTGTGGGCCGCCTCGATCTCCGCCGGCGTGGCGATCGGCCCGCTCGTGGGCGGCCTGCTGCTGGAGTCCTTCTGGTGGGGCGCGGCCCTGCTGGTCGGCGTCCCGGTGATGGCCCTGGTGCTGATCTTCGCCCCGATGCTCGTGCCGGAGTACCAGCCGCCGAGGGCCGGTGGCCTGGACCCGTTCAGCATCGTGCTGTCCATCGCGACGCTGCTGCCCCTCGTCTACGGCGTCAAGGAGATGGCCAAGAGCGGCGTCGGCGCCGTCTCCGTGCTGACCATCCTGCTCGGCCTGGCCATGGGCGCGCTGTTCGTCCGGCGTCAGCTCCGGCTGGAGAACCCGCTGCTGGACATGCGCCTGTTCGCCAACCGGACCTTCAGCGGCGCGCTGGCCGTCTTCCTGCTCTCGGCGATCGCCCTCGGCGGCGTGTACCTGCTCTTCACCCAGTACCTCCAGCTCGTGGCCGGGCTGTCGCCGCTGGAGTCGGGCCTGTGGATCCTGCCCGCCGCGATCGCCCTCGTCATCGTCTCGACGATCTCCCCGGCCATCGCCCGGCGTGTCCGCCCGGCGTACGTCATCGCCGTCGGCGCGCTGTTCTCGGTCGCCGGGTACCTGGTGATGACCCAGGTGGAGAGCATGGGCGGGCTGCCGCTGCTGATCGTCGGCTTCTACCTGCTCTACCCCGGCATCGCGCCGACCATGGCCCTGTCCACCAACCTGGTGATCGGCTCGGCCCCGCCGGAGAAGGCCGGCGCCGCCTCCGCCGTCAACAGCACCGCCAGCGACCTCGGCGTCTCCCTCGGCATCGCGCTCCTCGGCAGCATCGGCGCCGCCGTCTACCGCGCCCAGGTCCCGTCCGGGCTCCCCGCCGAGGCCGCCGACACCCTGACCGGGGCCCTCGCGACCGCCGAGCGCCTGCCCGCCGACGCGGCCCAGGCGATGCTGGAGCCCGCCCGCGCCGCCTTCACCGGCGGCCTCAACGCCGCCGGCCTGGTCGCCGCCGTCCTGGTGGCCGCCGCGGCCGTCCTCTCGGTGACCCTGCTGCGCCGGGTCCCCGCCACCGGCGCCCCGGCCCCCGCCGCCGAGACCCCGCAGACCCCCGACCGCGAAGCCGTGCTCACCACGGCCTGACCCGCAGAGAGGAGCGCGCGAGGACGCTGACACTCGGAGATGCCATGTCCAGGAGCCCCCGGACCCCCGGGGGCTCCTTCGGCGTCCCGGAGACGTGCCCGCCCCCGCCCCCGGCCCGCCGCCCGACCGGCGACCCCCGGCCCTGCGGCGTACGGCGGCGCGGGGCGCGTGGATCAGGGGCCGGGGACGCGGAGGGCGATGAGGCAGATGTCGTCCTTGCCCGTCGTGGGCAGGATGTCCAGGAGGCGGTCGCAGAAGACCGGGAGGGGTTCCCCGGCCAGGGCCGCCGCGTGGTTGCGCAGGCGGGTCAGCCCCTGGTCCAGGTGCTCGTCGGGGCGTTCCACCAGGCCGTCGGTATAGAGGAGCACCGTGCCCCCCGGGGGCAGCGGCTCGATCGCGCTCACGTAGGGCTGGTCGAACAGCAGGCCCAGGAGCGGGTTTGCGGCCTCGTCCAGGAAGCGGCCCCGGCCGCCGGGGGTGACCAGCAGCGGCGGCGGGTGCCCCGCGACGGCGTACCGGAGCTCCCACTCCTCCGGTCCGGAGCTCTCCACCCGCGCGAGGACGCAGGTCGCGGTGCCCTCGCCGTACAGGGTCTCCATCGCGGTGTTCATCCGGCGCAGGACGTGGCCCGGCGGCTCGGGCCGGTCCACGGTCAGGCCGCGCAGGAGGTTGCGGAGCTGGCTCATCGCGACGGCGGCGCGCAGGTCGTGCCCGGCCACGTCCCCGATGACCAGCACGGTCGCGTCGTCGGCGAGCACGAACGCGTCGTACCAGTCCCCGCCCACGTCCGCGGCGGCCGGGCTGGGCCGGTAGCGCGCCTCGATCTCCAGGCCGGGCACCTCCGGCGGGTCCACGAGCAGGCTGCGCTGGAGCGCGAGCGCGACCTGCTGGCTGCGCTGGTACTGCAGCGCGCTGCTGAGCGCGTCGTGGGCGTGCTCGAACATCTCCCCGATGAGCTGGATGTCCTCCGGGCTCATCGGGGGGCGCGGGTCGCAGGTGGCGGTGGTCACGACGGCGGCCACCGTGCCGTCCACGACCACCGGGCGCAGGACGACGCTGTTGGCGCCCGCGGCCTTGAGCCACGCGGTCGTGCCCGCGGGCAGCACCTCGGCGGGCGGCCGGCCCTGCGGGAACGTCCGCTGGAGCGGCTTGCGCAGCCGTACGGCCCGCGCGAAGCCCCCCGACGCGGGGTACCGCTCGACGCCGCTCGCCGGCAGGCGCGGGAACCTCGGCCCCGCGGCGGTCGCCACGCGCTCGGCGGTGAACGGGGCGCCCTCGGGGCGGTCGGGCAGGTCGCACAGCAGGTGCACCCCGCAGCCGTCGGCCAGGTCGGGCACGATCACCTCGGCCAGCGCGCCCAGCATCTCCCGCAGCCCGGTGTTGTCGGCGGTGGCCGCGGCGGCGCGGTCCAGCAGCTCGCGGCGGCGCTCCTCCTGCCAGCGGCGCTCGATGTCGGAGCAGGTGCCCACCCATTCGATCACCACGCCGCCCTCGACCACGGGGGCCGCGTTGACCTCGAAGTGGCGGTACTCCCCGGAGACCGTGCGCAGGCGGTACACACAGTGCCACGGCCGCACCTCGCGCAGCGCCCGCTGCCAGGACTCGACGACGCCCGGGCGGTCCTCGGGGTGCACCACCGCCTGCCAGCCCTCGCCCCGGAACTCCTCCCAGCTCTGCCCGGTCACCCGCTCCCAGCCCGGGCTGGGCTCGGTCACCCCGCCCATCGGGCCGGTCACCCACACGATCTGCGCGCTCACCCGCACCAGGCTCTGGAACCTGCGCAGGATCCGCCGCCGCTCCTCGGAGGTGTCCCGGATCCGCTGCGCCGCCGTGACCTGCTCGGTCACGTCGGCGACCATGATGACCACCTTCGGCTCGCCGCGCCCGATCACCCGCGAGGCGCTGAACGACAGGTACAGCCGCCGGGTGCCGGTCTCCGGCAGCGTCACCCGCGCCGCCACCGCGTCCATGGTGATGGGCTTGCCGGTCGCGAGCACGCCGTCGAGCAGGTCGAAGTACGCCGTCTCCAGCACCCCGCGGAACGCCTCCCGCAGCGGCACCCCGAGCGGCCGGTCCCCGAAGATGGCCCGGTAGGCGGCGTTGGTGTACCGCAGCCGGTGCTCCGGCCCGCTGGTCACCGACACGCCGACCGGCGCGGGGTCCAGCACGTCCAGCGTCAGGTCCCCGATCTCGTTCCCGTCCCCCATGCGCGACCCCCGGCCCGTTCCCGGCGCGAACCCACCGTCCCTGGCCGTACCCCTCGCGAGCCCCCTCTACCGCGCCCCCACCAGGCGATTCGTCGTACGGAGGGACGCCCGGGCGCGGCCCCGGCCGTACGGCGGGGCGCTCACGGTCAGCCGGCGCTGGAGGCGGCCCACAGGTTGATGCCGGCCTCGACGGCGTCGCGGTCGATGGCGGCCAGCTCCTCGGGGGTGAAGCCGGGGTTGGCGAGCGCGGCGACGTTCTCCTCGAGCTGGGCGACGCTGCTGGCCCCGATGAGGACGGACGTGACGCGGGGGTCGCGCAGGGTCCAGGCCAGGGCCATCTGGGCGAGCGACTGGCCCCGGGCCGCGGCCATCTCGTTGAGGGCGCGGATGTGGCCCAGGGTCCGCTCGGTGAGCAGGTCCGGCGAGAGGGACTTGCCCTGGCTGGCGCGGGAGCCGGCCGGGACGCCGCCGAGGTACTTGTCGGTCAGCATGCCCTGGGCCAGCGGCGAGAAGGCGATGCAGCCCACGCCGTTCTCCTCCAGCGTGTCCAGGAGGCCGCCCTCGACCCAGCGGTTCAGCATGGAGTACGACGGCTGGTGGATGAGCAGCGGCGTGCCCATCTCGCGCAGGATGGCCGCGGCCTCGGCCGTGCGCTCCGCCGAGTAGGAGGAGATCCCGGCGTAGAGGGCCTTGCCGGAGCGCACCGCGTGGTCGAGCGCGCCCATGGTCTCCTCCAGGGGCGTGTCCGGGTCGAAGCGGTGGCTGTAGAACACGTCCACGTAGTCCAGCCCCATCCGCGCGAGGGACTGGTCGAGGCTGGCCAGGAGGTACTTCCGCGAGCCCCACTCGCCGTACGGCCCCGGCCACATGTCGTACCCGGCCTTGGTGGAGATGACCAGCTCGTCGCGGTACGGCCGCAGGTCCTCCCGCAGGATCCGGCCGAAGTTGACCTCCGCCGAGCCGTACGGCGGGCCGTAGTTGTTCGCCAGGTCGAAGTGGGTGATCCCCAGGTCGAAGGCGCGGCGGAGGATCGCCCGCTGGGTGTCGATGGGCCTGTCGTCGCCGAAGTTGTGCCAGAGGCCGAGGGACACGGCGGGGAGGCGGAGGCCGCTCCGGCCGCACCGGCGGTACTCCATACGGTCATAACGATCATCGGCTGCGACGTGGCTCATGGTCAGGAGTCTGTCACGGGGGCGGCCGCCCGCCGCCGCGGCCCCCGGCCGGGCGGAGGCTCGATCGGCGGCGGACCGGTGGCGTAGGCTGGTGGGGCCAGGACCGGGGGGCCTGCGCAGACACGTTGACCGTCGGATGGCTCCGGGGATGTGGACGTGGACGACCCGGCGATGGGGGATTTCCCCGGCTCGCCCGAGATCACCGCGATCTTTCCTGGTTACCGCCCGGTCCGGCGGCTGTCGCAGACCGGGATGAGCCACGTCTACCTCGCCGAGGACCTCGCGCTCGGCCGCCGGGTCGCGCTGAAGGTGCTCCACCCGGACCTGGCCCGCGAGGCGAGCTTCCGCGAGCGGTTCGAGCGCGAGGTCTCCATCGCGGCGCGGCTCGACCACCCCAACGTCATCCCGATCTACGCCCGGGGGTCCGCGGGGGACCTGCTCTACCTGGTCATGCGGTACGTCGAGGGTGAGGACTTCGGGGTGTACCTCCGCGCCGAGGGAGCCCTGGACCCCCCGCGCACCCTGGGGTTCCTGCGGCAGATCGCCGCCGCGCTGGACGCCGCGCACGAGGCCGGGCTGGTCCACCGGGACGTCAAGCCGAGCAACGTGCTCATCGACCGCCGCTCCGGCCACGCCTACCTGTGCGACTTCGGCATCGCCAAGCAGGTCTCCGCCGACACCGTCGGGCCGGGCGGCCAGTTCGTGGGCACCGCCGACTACGCCGCGCCCGAGCAGATCCAGGCCTACCCGGTGGACTCCCGCGCGGACGTGTACGCCCTGGGCGCGGTGCTCTACCAGTGCCTCACCGGGCTCCGGCCGTACCGCAGGAGCGACGCGATCGCGGTGCTGTGGGCGCACATCCAGGACCCGCCGCCGCGCGTGACGGCGGCCCGGCCGGACCTCGACCCCCGGTACGACGCGATCGTGGCGCGGGCCATGGCCAAGGACCCGGACGACCGGTACCCCTCGTGCGGGGAGCTGGCGCGGGCGTTCGCCGAGGTCGTGGGCGGGTACCCGGGGTTCCCCGGCCTCGCCGCGTTCCCCGGGTCGCCGGTCGGCCCGTTCCACCCCGTCCCGCCGGGCGGGACCGTGCCCACCCTCCCGGGCACGGTCGTCCTGTACGGCGTCCCGCCCGGGTACGGCGGCGCCCCCGGCGTCCCGTACGACCCGGGCGTCCCGTACGACCCGGCGGCCCCGCCGTACGGCACGGCGGCCGGGACGGTCGGTGGGGCGGTCGGCGAGGGTCAGGTCCCCGGCGGCGCGACGGCGGCGGGCACGGCCGGGGGTGGCCCGGCGACCGGGGCGGCATCCGGCGTCCCGGGCACGGCGGGCGGCGTGACCACGGGCGGCGTGACCACGGGCGTCCCGGGCACGGCGGATGGGATCGGAGGCGGGATCGGGGGCGGGACCGGGGCGTCCGGCGCGGGGACGGACGGCGGCGCGCTCCCGCCGGGGGACGGCGGCCCAGGCGCCCCAGGCCACCCAGGCGGCACGGGCGGGACCGGCGCCGGCGGCGCGGGGGCACGGCCCGGAGGGGCCGCGCGAGGCCGGGGACGCCGCCGGGCCTGGATCGCGGCGGCGCTGGTGGTCCCGCTCCTGGCGGCGGGCGGGGCGTTCGCGGCGCTGCGGCTGACCGGCGGCGACCGGCCCTCCCCGGACGCGCTCGCCCGGGTCCCGGCGGCGCTGCGGGCCGACTGCGCGATCTTGGAGTCCGCCGCGTTCCCCGGCGCGAAGACCTCCCTGACCTGCCGGGACGCCACGCGGCGGGAGGTCGTGGTGGGGCTGTTCGACACGCGGGCGGAGCTGGACGACGCGTACGCCGAGGTCGTGCGCCGGGCCGGGGTCGCGCGCGGCAGCGGCGACTGCGCGGCCGAGGACGCCGCGGAGCACCGATACCCGCACACCGGCCAGGCGCGGGGCCGTCTCCTGTGCCACCCGGAGGGCCGGTCCGCCACCCTCGTCTGGACCTCGGACGTCACGCGCGCCGCCGCCCGCGTGACCGGCCGCGCGGACGAGCCGGGACAGGTCGTCCACAGGCTGTGGACGACGTGGGAGGGCGTCCCCTCCTTCCCCACGCCGGACGAGAAGGCCCTCGTCGATCTCGTGCGCCTCGACGGCTGCGAGCGCGTCCCCGCGGGAAGCCTGGAGCGGTTCCGCGAGCGACTGGTCGCCGCCGTGCGGTGCGCGCCGCGCGGCGAGGGCGCGAAGACCGTGACCTATTACCGCTTCGCGGGCGAGCAGGGGCTGAAGCGCGACTACCAGCGCCAGATCGACGCGGTGTCCGCGCCCGGGCGGACGCCGTGCACGGACGACCCGCCGCCCAAGGACTTCCTGGGCCACCAGACGATCGAGTACCAGACGGTGATCTGGGGCAGCCTGCTCTGCTACCGCGACCCGCGCGACGGCCACGCGGTGGAGTGGACGAGCGAGCCGCTGTCCGTCCTGGGCCGCGCGACCGGCCCCGACGCGGCGGAACTGGCCGACTGGTGGCAGGAGAACCAGGGACCGCCGGTCGAGGACATCGTGGCGGCCCGCAACAAGGCGACGGGATTCCCCTCTCCCGCCGAGGAGGCGCTCATGCGGCACGTCCCCGGCGAGTCCAAGCTCACCTGCATGCGCGCGCCGGAGCAGGTCGCGGGGGCCGCGGCGCCGGCCACGGCCACCGCCGGGATCGTCTGCGGGACGTCCGAGGACACCCACGCGGTCTTCTACTTCCAGTTCCCCGATCGGGCGGCGATGGACGCCCACTTCGCCACCGGCGGCGTGCCCGACGGGCCGAGCTGCACGTCACTTCCGGCCGGCTTCAGCGGCGGCTCGGTCTACACGATCGACGACAAGGAGACCGGGCGCGTGCGCTGCGGCAGGCACGGCGACCACAACGTCCTCGCCTGGACGGACAACCGCCTGAACATCCAGGCGGTCGCCCTCCGCGCCGGGAACCCCCGCGACTTCATGAAGTGGTGGGACGAGCACTCCGGCCCGATCCCGTAGGGCTCAGGCGCTCGGCTCGGCCCGGCCCACGCGCCAGTACCCCATGAACGCCACCGCCCGCCGGTCCATCCCGTGCTCCGAGACCAGGCACCGCCGCAGCGTCTTGATCACACCGGCCTCCCCGGCCAGCCAGGCGTACGGCGACCCGCCCGGCGGCGCGTCGGGGACCTCCCACAGGATGTCCTCGTCCACGTTCACGTCCCCGAGGGGCGCGTCGGAGGCGGCGCGGGGGAGGAGCCGGGCGGCCGCCTCGCGCACCGCCGGGATCAGCCCGGTCCCGTGCGGCTCGCCCTCGCGCGGGAGCCACGTCACGCGCACGCCCTCCGGCGCGGTGAGGTCGAGGGCGTCGGCGGCGTGCGGCACCTCCAGGAACGCCTCGCCGGTCGCGTCCGGCGCGAGCCGTTCCAGGATCGAGGCGATCGCGGGGACCGCGGTCTCGTCCCCGGCCAGCAGGAACGGCCCGGCCCCCGGCGCGGGGCGGAACTCCAGCCCCCCGTGCGGCCCGTCGGTGTACCGCGCGTCGGGCCCGATCAGCACGGCGCGGTCGCCCGGCTCGGCGGCGGCGGCCCAGGTCGCGGCGGGCCCGGCGGGGTGGTCGCCGGAGCCGTGGAGCACGAGGTCGATGTCCACCTCGCCCGGCCGTACGGCGCGCACGGTGTACGTCCTGATCGGGTTGCGCTTCTCGTCGGGGAGGGCTCGCCAGCCGGCGTACCAGTCCGCGTCCAGCGGGAACGCGTCGATCCCGTGGTCCGGCAGCGGCACGACGAGCTTGACCCGCTGGTCGTAGCCGTTGTCGGCGAACACGTCCACGTCGTCGCCGGTGAAGGTGGCGCGCAGGAACGACGGGCTGAGCCGGGTCAGCCCGTGCACGCGGACCGCGAAGGGACGCCAGGGAGCGATCATGTGGTTCTAGTCCTGTCCTGCTCGTGACCGCCACAGCAGCCAGACGAAGTACGGGGTGCCGATCAGGGCGGTGACCAGACCGGCGGGGATCTGCGCGGGGGCGATGACCGTGCGGCCGAGCGTGTCCGCCAGGCTGACGAGGATCGCCCCGAGGAGGGCGGCGACGGGGAGCACGTGCGCGTGCCGCCCGCCGACCAGGGCGCGCGCGATGTGCGGCGCGACGAGCCCGACGAAGCCGATGACGCCCACCGCCGAGACCGCCGAGGAGGTCAGGAGGACGGCGCCGCCGAGGGCGGCCAGCCGTACCGGCTCCAGGGCGACGCCCAGGATGCGGGGGGTGTCCTCGTCCAGGGCCAGCAGGTCCAGGTCGCGGCGGAGCAGCGCGGCCAGCGGGAGCACCAGCACGAGCGCCAGCGCCACCGGGATGAGCTGCACCGGGACCCGGCCGTAGGTGGAGCCGGAGAGCCAGGTCAGCGCCTTGGACGTGCTCCAGGGATCCGACCGGACGATGATCAGCACGGTGATCGCGGTGGCGGCGGCGTGCGCGCCGACGCCGATGAGCACGATCCGGTCCGAGCTGAGGCCGCCGCGCCAGGACAGCAGGTAGATCAGGGCGAACGTGGCCACCGCGCCGAACCCGGCGGCGGCGGACATGGCCCAGATCCCCGCGGCGGGCACGAGGGTGATCAGCGTGATCGCGCCGACCCCGGCCCCGGCGGTGACGCCCAGCACGCCGGGCTCGGCGAGCGGGTTGCGGCACACGGCCTGGAAGATCGTCCCGGCGACGGCCAGCGCGGCTCCGGCGAGGACCGCGGCGAGCACCCGGGGGTACCGCTGGTCGAGCACGAACGTGACGACCTTGCCGCTCTCGCCCCGCAGCCAGTTCGCGACGTCGCCGGTCAGCAGCCAGCTGTCCCCGGCCAGCAGGCCGAGTACGGCGGCGCCGGCGAGGAGCGCGGCGCACACGCCGCCGATCGTCCACAGCGCGGCGCGGGACCGGCCCGCGGCCGACCGCACGGTGGGGGGCCGGCGTGTGGGCCCGGCGTCGCGGTGGCGGCGGGCCAGCCAGATCAGCACGCCCGCGCCGATGATCGTGGTGACCACGCCCGGGGGGACGTCCACCCCGGCCTGGCCGCCGAGCACGGCGCGGAGCACGATGTCGGCGCCGAGCACGAAGATCACGCCGGCGAGGGCGGCCAGCGGCAGCAGCACCCGGTGCCGCTGCGGCCCGGCGATCACGCGGAGCAGCAGGCGGACGACGACCGGGGCGCACAGTCCGACGAAGCCGATGGGCCCGGCGATGGTCACGGCGGCGGCCGAGAGCACGACCGCGAGGACGGTGGCCAGCACGCGCGTCCGCCGTACGTTGACGCCCAGGGTGGCGGCGGTGTCGTCGCCGAGGCCGAGGATGTCCAGGCGGGGGCCGGCGAACACGCCGAGGAGCACGGCGGCCGCGATGATCGGGCCGAGCTGGGCGACCGCGACGAGGTCGGACTGCACCAGCGAGCCGGAGCCCCAGGCGAACAGGCCGGTGGTCTGCTCCTGGAACAGGATCATGAGCAGGTTGGTCAGCGAGTGCAGCGCGATCCCGGTGGCGGATCCGGCGAGGATCAGCCGGGTGGTGCTCGTCCGCCCGCCCGACGACAGGGCCATGACCAGCGCCGCCGCCCCGAGCCCGCCGACGAGGGCGAGGCCGCCCGCCGGGAGCGTGGGCAGGGTGACGCCGAAGGCCGCGACGCCGACCACGGCCAGGTGCGCGCCGTCGGCCACCGCGAGGGTGTCGGGGGAGGCCAGCGGGTTTCGGGCGAGGGACTGGAGCAGCGCCCCGGCCACGCCCAGCGCGACGCCGACCGCGACGCCGGCCAGCAGCCGCGGCAGCCGGGAGGCGGCCAGCACGCGCGCGGCCTCCCCGCCGTCGCCGTCGGTGAAGGGCAGGCGGAGCAGGTCCATCACGCCGACGGACGACGTGCCCTGGGTGATGTGGACCGCGGCGATCAGCACGACCCCCGCGAGCCCGAGCACGAAGAGGCCGGCGACCCCCAGCCGCCGCGCGGGCGCGGCGGCCGGGGGAGCCGGCGTCAGGACTGTGCTCAAGCCCCGTAGGCCTTCAGGAGCGCCTCGGCGTACTGCTTGCACGACAGCGGGCCGCCGAAGGTCCAGATGCCGTCGGGCAGGCGGGTGACCTGCTGCTTCTTCACGAACGGCAGCGACTTCCAGATGGCGTTGCCGGCCAGGCCGCCGGTGAAGACGTCGTCGTTGTCGGAGGCGTTGTAGAAGAACCGGATGTTCTCGTCCTTCAGGACGGTCAGGCCCTCGACGTCGGTGTTGCCCAGGCCCCACATCGGGTCCACCTTGCCGGTCCAGGCGTTGACCAGGCCGAGCTGCTCGGCGACCTCGGAGACCAGGGCGTGCTTGCCGAACAGGCGGATGGAGATGTTGCTGTTCTCCTTCCAGCCGTCGGCCATGATGAACGGCTTGCCCGCGGCGCCGGCGGCGGCGAGCTTCTGCTTGCCCTCGGCCAGGGTCTTGTCCAGGTCGGCGAGGACCTTGTCGGCCTCGGCGGTCTTGCCGACGGCGGCCGCGACCATCTTGAAGTCGGCGCGCAGGCGGCCGAGGTTGTCCTTGCCGTCGCTGGCCTTGGTGACCAGGACCGGGACGGTCTTCTCGAGCTGGTCGACCAGGGCGGCGTCGCGGACCGACTCCATGATGACCAGGTCGGGCTGGAGGGCGACGATCGAGTCCACGCTGGGCTCGACGCGGGTGCCGACGTCCTTGACCGACGGGTCGAGCTTGACCGCGGTGTCCCAGACGGCGAACCCCTTGAGGTCGGCCGCGCCGACGGGCTGCACGCCCAGGCTGGCCAGCATCTCGGTCTCGGCCCACTCCAGCGTGACGACACGGGAGGCGGGCTTGTCCAGCTTGATCGCCTTGCCCCGGCTGTCCGTGACGGTGACGGGGCCCGCGCCGGCGGCGCTCGGCTTGCCCGCCTCCTGAGCGGCGTCCTTCGGGGGCTCGGTGGTGCCGCACGCGGCGAGGGTGAGAAGTGCAGCGAGGGTTACGATCGCGCCGCGCAAGGGCTTCATCGGTTCTGTTTCCTGTCAGATTGATACGTGGACGCGGGCGGAGTGCCGCCCGACGGGACGGGTGTGCACCGTCCCCGTCCGGGGGTCGTGCGTGACCTCGATGCGGATGCCGTACGCCAGGGAGAGCCGCTCCTCGGTGAGCACCTCCTCGGGGGTGCCGTCGGCGAGGACGCGCCCGTTGCAGAGCAGCACGACGTGGTCGGCGACCCCGGCGGCCTGGTTCAGGTCGTGCAGGACGACCCCGACGGCCACCCGGTGCTCCTCGGCCAGGTCGCGGACCAGGTCCAGCAGCTCCACCTGGTACCGCAGGTCCAGGTGGTTGGTGGGCTCGTCCAGCAGCAGCACGCCGGTGTCCTGCGCCAGGCAGCTCGCCAGCCAGACCCGCTGGAGCTCGCCGCCGGACAGCTCGTCCACCGCCCGCTCGGCCATGGACGCGACTCCCGTCACGTCCATCGCGCGGATGATCGCGGCCGGGCCGTCCGGGTCGCCGCCCCGCCACCGTCCCCGGTGCGGGTGCCTGCCGTACCCGACGACGTCGCGGACCTTGACCCCGGCCGGGGTGGGCCGGCTCTGCGCCAGCAGGGTCACCCGGCGCGCGAACTCACGCGGCGAGAGCGCCGCGGCCGAGGTCGTGTCGTCGAGCGACACGGAGCCGCGGTCGGCCCGGTGCAGCCGCGCCAGCGCCCGCAGCAGGGTGGACTTGCCACTGCCGTTGGGGCCCACCAGCGCGGTGACCCGCCCCGGGCGCAGGGCGATACAGCCGTCTTCCACGACGGTGCTGCCGTGGTAGCTGAGGCACAGCTTGTCTCCGCGCAGGGCGACGTCACGCTGGACGATCATCTCGGTCACAAGCCATTAGGTTAGGCTAACCTTTCCAAATTCAAAAGCCCCGGGAGAGTGTGAACCACCCCACTCTCCGCAAATGACTCAGCTCTCCCGTCCCCGGATCACGCGCGATCAACCCACCGGGCGTCCCGAGTCCCGCCGGAATCCCCTGCCCCACCGGCCCGCCCGGGGCCGTGCCGCGCCCCCTGCCGGACGGCGCGCACGGCGCAGGCGGGCGCGATCCCGGGGATGGTCAGAGGAGGGCGCGGGCCTCGTCGAGGCCGAGGGCGGTCCCGCGGGCGAAGGCGGCGGCGAAGCCGGGCTCGCCCAGGCGCTCGGTCGCCAGGGCGGTCGCGCGGTCCACGTCGGCGCGCTCGGCCGGGGGGAGGGGGTGGCCGGCGCGGGCCCGGGCCGCGCAGGCCGCGCCGAGGAGGGTGGCGGCCAGCTCGGCCCGGGTCCCGGCCAGGGCGGCGGCCGACCCCTCAAGGGCCAGGGCCATGGCGCGCGGGTCGCCCAGGACGTCCCGTGCGATGGAGAAGGCCGCCAGGTGGAGGGACAGGGCGCGCTCGGGGTCGCCCCGGAGCTCGGCCACGAACCCCAGCTCGGCCAGGATCAGCGTGTTCCCCGGCTGGACGTCCACCCGGCCGTACCACTCCTGCAGCGCCCGGAGGTGGCGTTCGGCGGCGTCCAGGTCGCCCGCGCGGCGGGCCCCGAGGGCCAGGCCGATCTCGGCGAAGACCTGGGCGGCCCGGTGCGACTGCTCCGTCGCGAGGCGCAGGGCGCGTTCGTGCAGGCGGCGGGCCCCCTCGTGGTCGCCCCGGAGCAGGGCGATGCGGCCCAGCCCGGAGAGCCGGTACGACACGTCGATCCGCAGGCCGAGTTCCTCCGCCGAGCGCAGTCCCTCCCGGAGGAGGCGTTCGGCCAGGTCGTAGTCGCCGTCGATCTCGGCCAGCGCCGCGCGCGGGGACACGCAGAACGTCTGGCCCCACCGGTCCCCCAGCGCGGCGAACGCGGCCGCGGCGGCCTCCGCGTCCACCCGCGCCGCCGAAAGGTCCCCCCGGCTCAGCGCCTGGTGCGCGCGTACGGCCAGGGCGGCCGCCTCGCCCCAGGCGTCGCCCCCCGCCCGGAACTCCGCCAGGGCGGCCCCGGCCAGCTCCTCGCCCACGCTCAGCTCCCCGGCGAGGTAGAGGGCGTACCCGTGGAACCACCGCGCCCGCGCCACTCCGGCCGGGTCCCCGGCCCGTTCGTACGGCCCGAGCCCGGCCCGGCTCCGCCCCGCCGGGTCGGGGTCCTCGCTCTGCAGCAGCGTGATCCCCGCCAGCCACGCCCCCGCCTCGGCGAACGCCGGACCGATGCCCTCCCCGAGGGCGAGCACCGCGCGCAGGGTACGGCGGGCCTCCTCCAGGCGGCCGCGCAGGAACTGGTACCAGAGCAGCGCGCGGGAGAGCCGCACCGCCAGGTCGGGGCGGGCGCGGACGGCGGTCTCCAGCGCGGAGCGCAGGTTGGGCGTCTCCAGGTCGAGGCGTTCCAGCCACTCCCGCTGGTCGTGCCCGCGCAGCCGTTCCCCGGCGCGCTCGGCCAGGTCCGTGTAGTACTCGGCGTGCCGCTCCCGCACCTCGGCGTCCTCGCCGGCCTCGCGCAGCCGTACGGCGCAGTACGCGGCCACCGACTCCAGCAGGCGGTAGCGGGGGCCGGGGCCGACGACGACCAGCGAGCGGTCCACCAGCCGCGCGAGCAGGTCGAGCACCTGGCCGGGGTGCAGCCCGCCGCCCGCGCAGACGGCCTCGGCCGCCGCGAGGGAGCACCCGTCGGCGTGCACGGCGAGGCGGCGCAGGACGACGCGCTCGGGCTCGGTGAGCAGTTCCCAGCTCCAGTCGATCATCGCCCTGAGGGTGCGCTGCCGCGCGGGGACGCCCCGCGCGCCGCCCGCGAGCAGCGCGAACCTGTCGTCCAGCCGCGCGGCCAGCTCGCGCACGCCCAGCACCCGGACCCGGGTCGCGGCCAGCTCCAGCGCCAGCGGGATCCCGTCGAGCCGCCGGCAGATCTCCGCGACGGCCGCGCGCTCGTCGTCGCCGAAGGAGACCCCCGGCGACGAGGCCGCGGCCCGCTCCTCGAACAGCCGCGCGGCGTGCTCCGGCTCCAGCGGCGGCACGGGGTACACCGTCTCGCCCGCGACGCCCAGCGGCTCCTGGCTCGTGGCCAGCACCGACAGGCCGGGAACGGCCCCTAGCAGCCGACCGGCCAGCTCCGCCACCTGCTCGATCACGTGCTCGCAGTTGTCGAAGACGACCAGCGTGCGCCGCCCGCGCAGCGCCTCGGCGATCCGGTCCACGCCCTCGCGCAGCCCGAGCACCGCGACCAGGGCCTCGGCCGGGGAGATCACGGCGTCCCCGTCGCGGATGCCGGCCAGCTCGACGAGCCACACCCCGTCGGGGTACGCCGGGGCCAGCCCGGCGGCGGTCTCCACGGCGAGCCGCGTCTTCCCGACGCCGCCTGTCCCGGTGAGCGTGACGAGGCGGCCCGCGCCCAGCGCCCGCCGTACCGCGGCGACGGCCTCCTCGCGGCCGACCAGCGGGGTCAGGGGGACGGGCAGGTTGCTCCGCGCGCCGCCCAGGGCCGGGTCCTGCCGCACCATCGCCGCGTGCAGCGCCGCCAGCTCCGGCGAGGGGTCCACGCCGAGTTCGTCCGCCAGGCGGGTCCGCAGCTCGTGGTAGGCCGCCAGCGCCTCCCCCTGCCGCCCGGACCGGTAGAGCGCCTCGATCTGCACGGCCCGCAGCCGCTCCCGCAGCGGGTACGCCTCGGCCAGCGGCGCCAGCTCCGCCGCCAGCACGTCGTGCTCGCCCCGCGCCAGCCGTACGGCGGCGCGCTCCTCCACCGCGACGAGCCGCAGCTCCTCAAGCCGCGCGATGTGCGGCCGGGCGAACTCGTGCTCGGCGAAGTCGGCGAGCGCCGCGCCCCGCCACAGCGAGAGCGCCTCCGTCAGCAGCCGCTCCCGCTCCTCCGGGTCGGCGCTCGCGCGGGCCCGGGCGAGCAGCGCCTCGAACCGCCAGGCGTCCACCTCGTCCTCGGCGACGCGCAGGGAGTACCCGGCCGCCTGCCGTTCCACGCCGCCGGCGCTCCCCAGCGCCTTGCGCAGCAGCGACACCTTGCCCTGGAGCGTGTTCGCCGCGCTCCCCGGCGGCGAGCCGCCCCACAGGTCGTCGATCAGCGTCTCCGCGGAGACGGGCCGCCCCCGCGCCACGAGGAGCGCCCCGAGCAGCAGGCGCACCTTCGCCTCCGGCACCCGGACCGCCTCCCCGCCTTCCCCCCACACCATGAGAGGGCCGAGCACCCCGAAGCGCATGAAAGCACCCTATCCACCCCCATTCCCCCTGGTCGTCCGCGTGCCCGCGCGCTCGCCATGACCTGGCGGTACGGCCTCAGCCGGGCGGCGGCCGTACGGCGCGGGCGGGAGGCGCGGGAAGGGGAGGCGCGGGAAGGGGAGACGCGGGAAGGGGAAGGCGCGGGAAGGGGAAGGCGCGGGAAGGGAGGCGGGAGGAAGGGAGGCGGGAGGCGGGAGGCGCGGGGAAGGGAAGGGCCCCGGTCGCGGGGACCGGGGCCCGTGGTGCGGGCGGCTGCCCGTCAGGGCAGGATCAGGCTGAAGGCGCTGTTCTCGCGGCGGCCGGCGGAGTCGGTGACCACGACCCGGACGGTGTCGGTGCGGTTGCCGCACTGCGCGCTGGGGTCGACGCTGGCGGAGACGATGCGGCCGGTGTACCACGGGGTGGCGGACGGCACCGTGCGGGTGACGTCCATGTTCGTGTGGACGCAGTAGACGCCGACGGCCGGGCGGGACACCGAGACGATGTTCTTGGCGTACTTGATCGCGCCGTTGGCGTGGATGACCCCGGCCACCTGGGCGTGCGGGGCGTCCGCCGCCGGTGGGGCGTCGGCCGCCGCGGCGGCGCCCGCGGTGGGCACGGTGACGGCGCTCGCGAGAGCCGCCAGTGCGATCAGGCGTGACTTGGTTGACGGCACGCCCTCCCCCTTTCGCTACGAACTGCCAGTGGTCGATTACGCAGCGCAGTCTAGCCCTCTGACATCGCGCGGAAGGGTAAGGGCCCGGCAACGAAACTCCCCGGAAATCCCCAGGTCAGACGGGCTGCCGGGCACCCTTGGGCAGGAACAGCGCGCCGCCCGCCGACACCGCCGACGTCACGATGATCACCAGGTAGAGGCCCACCCCGACGCCCAGGACCTGGATCAGGTACCCGCCGGCCGTGGAGCCGATCAGGCCGCCCAGGGCGTTCGACGCGCTCATCGCGCCCAGGGCCAGCCCGGTGCGGCGGAGCGTGCCCATCCGGACCGCCTGCTCGTCCAGGCTCGGGCCGATCAGCATCTCGGCCAGCGTCACCGGGAAGACGAAGACCAGCAGCGACCACCAGCCCGCCAGCGGCAGCAGCGCCGCGTACGCCAGCGCGAACGACAGGAAGTCGGCCGTCAGCAGCGTCCGTGCGGCGGCCCGGTGGAAGACCCGGCTGAGCAGCGCGAACTGGCAGATCACCACGAGCGCCCCGTTGACGATGAACACCACGGAGATCGCCGTCTCGTTCCCGGTCAGCTTCGCCGCGCTGAGCGGCAGCACGATGTTGAGCTGGCCGTAGAGCGCCCCGTAGGCCGCGCCGAGCAGGAACAGCGGCGTCCACGCCCACAGCGCGGCCCGCCCGGAGCCCGCCCCCGCGCCGGGCTCGGCGCCCGTGCCCGGCGGGACCGGCCGCGGCCCGACCGTGCCCGCGCGCAGCAGCGCCAGCCGTACGGCGAGGGCCAGATGCGACGCGACGCAGGCGGCCAGGATGTACGGGAAGCCCAGCGGGTAGACCAGCGCGCCCAGCGCGGGGCCCGCCACGACGCCGATGTTGATGAACGTGGCGCGCAGGGCGAGCATGTCACGGGGGCTCGGCCCGTCCTCGGACACGAGAAGCGTCTTGATCGACAGGCCCATCAGCGCCCCGCCGACGCCGACCGCGATGACGCCGGTGACGAGCGGCGAGATCCGGTCCGCGCCGCCGAAGGCGAGCATCGGGTAGCCGATGATCCGCAGCAGGAACCCGGCGGCCATGACCGGCCGCGTCCCGAACCGGTCCGCGAGCAGCCCGGCGGCCAGCGAGAACGCCTGGCCGGAGAACGCGAGGAGGCCCACGAGCAGCCCGACCAGGCCGGGTGTCAGGTTCCGCGCGGTCAGCTCGATCGCCAGCAGTGGCATGAACATGAAGCCGGTCAAGCTGGTGAACAGCACCGCGCCCAGCAGCGCGCGCCCCGCCGGGGACGTCCGGCGCCAGGCCTTCATGAGTCTTCTCGCGGGTGGAGTGCGCAGCCGGGTGTCCCCATCATCCCTCGTAACTGTCTAAGATAGTTTTGACAGTGACGCACCCTAGTGAGGATCTCCGTTAACGGTCAAATGGATACAAACAGCCACATAGAGGAAGCCGCGACCGCCGCCGCCGCGCTCATCAACGCCGCCACCCCCGGCGTGCGCCGCGCCCGGCCGTACGTCCCGCCGGAGGGGCAGGCCCTGGCGGACGCCGTGAACGCCGCCCTCCTCCTCGGCGACAAGCGGCACACCCCGGTGGACGAGGCGGGGGCCGTACGGCTCGCCGCGTACGCCGTCCGCCTGCGCGCCGTCTACGACCACCTCGGCGCGGACGACGTGGACGCGGCGGCCCAGGCGCTCAACGACCTCCTGGAGGAGCTGGCCCCCCGGCCGTACCTCTCGAAGGAGGGCGACGCCCCCTGGCACCTGCGCTACCGTGCCCGTGACGGGGGGTACCCCGAGGCCGTGGCCTCGGCCCTCGCCCTGGCGCTGGCGTCCTACCTGGGCAGCGACCGCCGGCACCGCCTCGGCCTCTGCTCCGCGCCCGGCTGCGACCGCGTCTACACCGACACCACCCGCAGCGCCACCCGGCGCTACTGCCGTATCACCTGCCAGAACCGCGTCAAGGCCGCCGCCCACCGCGCCCGCGCCCAGGCCACCTGAGCCGGGGCGCGGAACCCCGGCACGGAACGCGCCCGGCGGACGCCGCACCGGGGCGGATGCGGCGGGCCCGCCCCGGAGTCACGGGCGGTTCAGCCCCGCGCGGCACGATTCAGGGCCGCGCGGACGGTCCCGGCGCGGACGGGTCCGGCGCGTCCCGGAGCGCGGCCGTGACGGCGGCGGCGAGGGCGGCCGGGTCGTCGGCGTGCAGGTGGATCCGGGTCACCGCGGCGTCGCGGCCGGGCACCGGGAGCGGCCCGGCCAGGTCCACCGTGAGCGAGGTCCGGGAGCCCGCGGACACGGTCAGCACGCCGTCCGCGATCTCGACCGCGCCGCCGTTCACGAAGCGGCGCGCCGTCCGGACCCCCGTCACCAGGCGCAGCGGGACGCGCAGGTCCAGCGCCGTGCCGTGGCGGACGCGCAGTTCCCGCGCCGTCAGCACGTGCGGCCGGGTGATCCCGGCGGCGATCCCGGCCAGGAACACGGCGGCGGTGTAGACGTGCAGGACGAGCAGGACCGCGTCGAGCCAGGCCCAGGGCACCAGGTACGCCAGGGCGGCGCTCTCGGCGATGACCGCGCCCAGCAGCGCCAGCGTCATCCCGGACTGTCCGCGCGAGTACCCGAAAGCGGCGTCGCCCGGGCCCACTCCGTGACGCCGGCCCAGGGGCCACAGCGCCAGGCTCACCGCGCCCCGCGCGTGCGCCACCGCCAGCCGCCGCGCGAGCCCCGCCCTCGCGGCTCCGGGAGCGTCGGCGGCGGCGGACGGGTCAGGGAGCGGGGCCGCGGGCCGGGTCGTGCCCTCACGTGGCGGGGTCATCGGCGCTCCTCTCCGCCAGCAGCCGCATGGCCCGGCGTACGGCCTCGGCCTGGGCCGGGGCGAGTTCGGCGAACAGGGCCCGTGTGAACGGGTGGTCGGCCGGCTGGGCGGGCGCGCCCGCGGCCAGGGCCGGGGGGATCACGTCGGCGAGGCGGGCGGCCACGGCGGGCACCCGGGGGTCGTCGGCCGCCGCGCCGGCGAGCGCGTCCAGGTCCGTGTAGAGGGCCTGGACCAGGGCCGCCCGCTCCGGGTCCGCCGCGAGCGGGCCGGCGATCGCGGCGAGCGCCGCGCCGGCGGCGGGCCCGGCGACGGTGTCGAGCATGGCCAGCAGCTCCCGCTCCTTGGCCAGCAGCCCCGTGGGCGGCCCGGTCAGGCCGCGGAGCAGCGCGGCCATCTCGGGCGACACCGGATCGTCCGGGTCCAGGGTCTCGCGTTCCAGCAGGGCGGCCAGGCGCGCCCGGCGGGCGGCTATCTCGCGCTCCTGCCTGGCCAGGTCGGCGTCCAGCTCGGCCAGCACCTCGCGCAGCTCTCGCCCCCGGTCGTCGGCCAGCACGTCCCGGACCTCGTCCAGGCCGAGCCCCAGCTCGGTGAGCCGCCGGATCCGCGCCAACTCGACCGCGTCGCGCAGGCCGTACACCCGGTAGCCGTTGGCCAGCCGCGCCGGCTCGGGCAGCAGCCCCAGATGGTGGTAGTGCCGCACGGTCCGGGTCGAGACCCCGGCCAGCTCCGCCAGCTCCCCGATTCGCATGACCCAAGTCTTGACCTTGACGTAGCGTCAAGGTCAAGCCCGGGCCCGCGTACGGCGGGCCCGGCGGCGCACCCCGCTCCTACGTGGCCACGTCCCGGCGGCGGAAGCCGTACACCCCGGCCGCGAGGAGGACGGCCGCGATGGCGGTGAGGACCGCGTACGGCGTGAACTCGGGGTCGCCGCCGGGGAGGCGGGGCAGGTGGGTGAAGGGGGAGAGGTCCAGGACCGCCTCCGGGAGGTCGAGCAGGGCGCCGAGCTGGCCGAACAGGAGGAACGCGGCCAGGACCCCCCACGCGGCCGCGGCCAGCCGGGGCAGGACGCCGAACAGGGCGGTGGCCACCGCGGCCAGGACCCAGACCGCGGGGAGCTGGGCCAGGGACGCGCCGAGGACGCGGGGGAGGTGCGTCCCCACGTCGCCGGACCCCAGCCCGTACGTCAGGCCCAGCGAAAGGCCCAGCACGGCGAGCACCGCGGCCGGGCCGAGGACGGCGACGACCAGGTGGGAGGCGGTCCAGGCGACCCGGGTGGCCGGGGTGGCCAGGAGGGGCTCGGCGCGCTGGGCGGTCTCCTCGGCGCGCATGCGCAGGACGGCCTGGACGGCGTAGCCGGAGACCGCGATGCCGAAGATGCCGAGGACGGCCGCGACGAACATGTCCGACTGGGCCGACGCGCCGCCGAGGCGGGCGAGCATGTCCAGGAGCCGCTTGTTCTCGGCCATGGCGGACATCGCGGCGTTGGCGGCGGCGCCCATCACGACGCCGAGCACCGCGAACCCGAGGGTCCACGCGAGCAGCGAGCCCCGGTGCAGCCGCCAGGCCAGCGCGAACGGCCCGGCCAGCGCGGGCGCCGCCGTGGCGGGGCCGAGGCGCGGCGGGAGCAGGCCCGCGGCGACGTCCCGGCGGCCGGCCAGGAGGTAGGCGGCGCAGCAGAGCGCGGCGGCCAGCGCGACGAAGAGCGCGAACGGCCACCAGGTCTCCCCTGCGAACGGGCGCATCCGCTGCGGCCAGGCGACGGGCGACAGCCAGGAAAGCCAGGAGGCGTCCGTGGTGTCCCCGGCGCCGCGCAGCAGGTAGGCCCCGCCGAGCACGGCGATCGCGATCCCGCGCGCCCCGCCGGCGTTCTCGGTGAGCTGGGCGGCCAGCGCGCCCACGGCGGCGAACACGATCCCGGTCCCGGCGTACCCCAGCCCGGCGGCGAGCGCGCCCTCCACCGGGTACTCCGCGGCGAACGTCGCCAACACGATCAGGCCGATCACCAGGCTCGCCGCCGTGGTCACGATGAGGGCCGAGGTCAGGCCCGCGTGGCGGCTCAGCACGGTCGAGCCGAGCAGCTCCCTGCGGCCGGTCTCCTCCTCGGCGCGGGTGTGCCGGATGACCGTGAGCAGGACCGCCAGGCCGACCAGCACGGGCGTGAACCCGCCCCGCCACAGCCCGAGCGCGGCGGCGTTCCAGTCCAGGACATGCCCGTACAGGGCGGTGAACGCCGGGTTCGCGTCCATCGAGGCGGCGAACCTCCGCAACTCCGCCTCGCCGGTGTACAGCCCGGCGATCGCGGACGTCTGCGTGATCGGCAGCAGCCCGAACACGACCACCCACAGCGGCAGGATGAACCGGTCGCGGCGCAGGATCAGCCGGACCAGGGCCCACGACCCGGTCATCGCGCGCCCGCCAGGGACTCGTCGCGGTAGTGCCGCATGAACAGCTCCTCCAGCGTCGGCGGCCGGCTCGTCAGGGACCGCACGCCGGAGGCCGACAGGTGCTTCAGCACCTCGTCCAGCCGGTCCGTGTCCACCTGGAACGACACGCGCGAGCCGTCCACGCGCAGGTCGTGCACGCCGGCCAGCCCGTTCACCGGCGACGCCAGCTCGGCCGTGATGGACGTGCGGGTCAGATGCCGCAGCTCGTCCAGCGTCCCGGTCTCGACGGTGCGGCCGTCGCGGATGATGCTCACCCGGTCGCACAGCTTCTCGACCTCGGCGAGGATGTGGCTCGACAGCAGCACCGTCCGGCCCTGCTCCTTCACCTCGCGCACGCAGTCGGTGAACACCGCCTCCATCAGCGGGTCCAGGCCGGAGGTGGGCTCGTCGAGCAGGAGCAGCTCCGCGTCGGAGGCCAGCGCGGCGACCAGCGCGACCTTCTGCCGGTTGCCCTTGGAGTAGGCGCGGCCCTTCTTGCGCGGGTCCAGCTCGAACCGCTCGATCAGCTCGGCGCGCCGGCGCGGGTCGAGCCCGCCGCGCAGCCGCCCGAGCAGGTCGATGACCTCGCCGCCGGACAGGTTCGGCCAGAGGGTGACGTCCCCGGGGACGTACGCGAGCCTGCGGTGCAGCTCGACGGCGTCCTTCCAGGGGTCTCCGCCGAGCAGGCGGACGGTGCCCGAGTCGGCCCGGAGCAGGCCGAGCAGCACGCGGATGGTCGTGGACTTCCCGGCGCCGTTCGGGCCCAGGAATCCGTGTACCTCACCGGCCCTGACCTGGAGGTTCAGGCCGTCGAGGGCACGGGTCCGGCCGAAGCTCTTGGAGAGGCCGGACACGGTGATTACGTTGGTCATGATTGAGAAGCTACACCTGCTTCACGAACTCGTGAATACTGTGAAGACGATGAAGACGGTAAACTACGAGTTCTTGACGGGCTCGGATTGGGGGACGCGCGGTGCGGGACGAGGAAGGCGTGCGACGGTTCGTGGAGCGGGTCAGCCGCTTCCTGGCGGACTGGGGGTTCCCCCCGATGGCGGCCCGCGTGCTGGTCACGCTCATGGCCGCGGAGGAGAGGGCGCTCACGGCCGCCGACCTGGCCGAACGCCTCGGCGTCAGCCCCGCCGCGATCTCCGGCGGCGTCCGCTACCTCATGCACCTGGGCATGGTCGCCCGCGAGCCGGTCCCCGGCTCCCGCCGCGACCTCTACCGGCTCTACGACGAGGCGTGGTGGGAGGTCGCCTCGACCAAGTCCGGCCTGTACAAGGACCTGGTGGACATGATGAACGAGGGCCTGGACGCCCTCGGCGGCGAGGAGACCCACGCCGGTCACACCCTCGCCGAGATGCGCGACTACTTCGCCTTCCTGGAGAAGGAGCTCCCCCTCCTGCGCGACAAGTGGCGCGCCTCCCGGGGCCGCGCCACCTGACCGCCCGGGCCACCTGACCGCCTGGGCCACCTGGCCGCCCCCCGCCCGCCGCGCCTTCGCGCTCCGCTCCCCCGCCTCCCGGCTCTTCCGTACGGCGGTGCCGTGCCGTACGGCGGGCGCGGGCTCATGCCGTACGGGACGGCGGGAAGCGGCGCGCAAAGAGGTGATCAGCGGCGGGGCAAGGGGTCGCGGGGCATGGCGTGTTGAACGCGGGCGCGCCCGGCGGGTCCGGAACCTGGTGGGGTTGGGGGTTCGCAGGCCGCTGGGGGGAAGGCGCGCGTGGACGCTGGCGAGACGGGGATTCCCGCGTGTGTGGAGAGCGCGGGCAAGGCGCCTCCGCCACGGAGCCGGCTGGCGCGCTGGCTGCTGGCCGACCGGGTGCAGCCGACCGGCCCGGAGACCGAGGAGGGCCACGCCAAGCCGCAGGCCTGGTGGAAGGTGATGTGCCTGACCGGCGTGGACTACTTCTCCACGCTGGGGTACCTGCCGGGCATCGCCGCGCTGGCGGCCGGGGCGCTGTCGCCGCTGGCCACGCTGCTGATCGTGGTGCTGACGCTGTTCGGGGCGCTGCCGATGTACCGGCGGGTGGCCCGGGAGAGCCCGCACGGGCAGGGCTCGGTGGCGATGCTGGAGCACCTGCTGCCGTTCTGGCGCGGGAAGCTGTTCGTCCTCGTCCTGCTGGGCTTCGTCTGCACGGCGTGGATCGCCACGATCACCATGTCGGCCTCGGACGCGTCCGTGCACATGCTGGAGAACCCGGTCTTCCCCGGCTTCCTGCACGGCCGCGAGGTGATCGTCACGTGCGTCCTGCTGCTGGTCCTGGGCGGGGTGTTCCTGCTCGGCTTCACTGAGGCCGTGGGGCTGGCGATCCCGCTCGTGGCGGTCTTCCTGGCGATGAACGCGGTCATCGTGGTGACCGGGCTCATTGAGGTCTTCTCCCAGCCGGACGTGTTCTCGCGGTGGCTGGAGGGGCTGACGGCCGGGCACGGCGGGCTCGGCGGGATCGCGCTGACGGCGGTGCTCGCGTTCCCCGGGCTGGCGCTGGGGCTGTCGGGGTTCGAGACCGGGGTGAGCATGATGCCGCTCATCGCCACCCGGGGGGACACCCGGGAGCAGCGCTTCCTCTCCCGCATCCGCAACACGCGCAAGCTGCTCACCACCGCCGCGCTGATCATGAGCGGCTACCTGATCACGACGAGCTTCGTCACCGCCGTGCTCATCCCCGCCCGCGAGTTCGGCCCCGAGGGGCGGGCGAACGGCCGCGCCCTGGCGTACCTCGCGCACGAGAGGCTGGGGTCCCTCTTCGGCACCGCCTACGACATCAGCACGATCCTCATCCTGTGGTTCGCGGGCGCCTCGGCGATGGCCGGCCTGATCAACATCGTGCCGCGCTACCTGCCGTCGTACGGCATGGCCCCCGCCTGGGCGACCGCCGTACGGCCGGTGGTCCTCGTCTACACGGTGGTCTGCGTCCTCATCACCGTCGCGTTCGGCGCGAAGGTGGACGCGCAGGCCGGGCCGTACGCCACGGGGGTCCTGGCGATGATGGTGTCGGGGGCGTTCGCGGTGACGATCTCCGCGCTCCGGCGGCGGCACCGGATGGCGGGGACCGGGTTCGCCCTGCTGACGGCGGTGTTCCTGTACGCCCTGGCCGAGAACGTGCTGAAGAAGCCGGACGGGCTCACGATCTCGGTGGCGTTCATCCTCGGCATCATCGCGATCTCCCTGGTGTCGCGGGTGTCGCGCACGACCGAGCTGCGGGCCGACCGCATCGAGTTCGACGACACGGCGCGCAGGTTCATCGCCGACTCGCTCGGGCACGACCGCGCGCTGAACCTCATCGCCAACCGGCACGTGGCGGGCGACCCCGCGCAGTACTCCATCAAGGAGCGGCGGCACCGGGGGATCAACCCGGTGCCGACCCCGGCCGACGTGCTGTTCCTGGAGATCGACGTCATCGACCCCTCGGCCTTCGGCGGCGTGCTGTTCGTGCGCGGCGAGCAGGCGGACGGGCATCGCGTCCTGCGCGCCGGAAGCCCGGCCGTGCCCAACGCCATCGCCGCCATCCTGCTCGCCATGCGCGACGCCACCGGGGTCATCCCGCACTGCTACTTCGAGTGGGCCGAGGGCTCGCCGATCAAGCTCCTGCTCAAGTACCTCATCCTCGGGCGCGGCGACACCGCCCCCGTCACCCGCGAGATCATCCGCAAGATCGAGCCCGTCCCCGCCCGCCGGCCCCGGATCCACGTCGGCTGACGCCGCGCCGCCTCCCCCGGGCCTCTCCGCCCGCCGCGTCCCCCCGCGCCTTCCCCGCGCCCTCCCGGCGTCCTCCGCGCCGCCTCTCCGCGGTCGTCGCTCGGCGGACGTGTTCGGGCCGGTGGGAGGGGTAGCGGGCGTGGCGGACGCCGTACGCACACCGTGGGGGGACCATGGCCAAGGGGAAGGATCCGGAGGCGCCCAAGCGGCCCCGGAGCGCATACATGTACTTCTCGCAGGACAAGCGGGACGAGGTGGTGAAGGAGAATCCGGACGTCGGGTTCGGCCAGATCGGCAAGATCCTCGGGGAGCGGTGGCGCTCGCTGGGGCCGGAGGAGAAGCGGCCCTACGAGGAGAAGGCCGACGCCGACCGCCGCCGCTACGACGAAGAGAAAACGTAAAGACACGTAAAGTCGCATAGGCTTCGCCACGTTTTTCCCATACGTGGCGGAGGAGTAGTCAGGTGGCTGTGCGCTCGGACGAGGGGTCCGGATTACGCGGCTGGTTGCTCAAGGGGCTGAAGCGCACCGATCCGCGCACCACCGGCCCGCACCACGAGGACACGCCGGACAGGCAGCACTCCTGGTGGCAGGTCATGTGCCTGACCGGCGTGGACTACTTCTCCACGCTGGGCTACCAGCCGGGCATCGCGGCGCTCGCGGCCGGGGCGCTCAGCCCGGTCGCCACGCTCGTGCTCGTCGCGCTCACGCTGTTCGGCGCGCTGCCGACGTACCGGGCGGTGGCCGGGGAGAGCCCGCGCGGGCTCGGGTCGCTGTCGATGCTGGAGAAGCTGCTGCCCGGCTGGCGCGGGAAGCTCCTCGTGCTGTTCCTGCTGGGCTTCGTGGCCACGGCGTTCATCGTCACGATCACGCTGTCGGCCGCCGACGCCACCGCGCACGTGCTGCACAACCCGTTCGTGCCCGAGTCCTGGCACGGCGCCGCCGTACCCGTCACGCTGGTGCTGATCGCGCTGCTCGGGGCGGTGTTCCTGGCCGGGTTCAGCGAGGCCATCTCGATCGCGGTGGTCATCGTCGCGGTCTACCTCGCGCTGAACGTGGTGATCGTCGGGGTCGCGCTCCAGCACGCCCTGACCAGCCCGGACCTGGTGCTGGACTGGCGGAACGCGCTCACCGCCGACTACACGAGCCCGATGGCCATGGTCGCGGCCTCGCTCGTGGTCATGCCGAAGCTGGCGCTCGGCCTGTCCGGGTTCGAGACCGGCGTCGCCGTGATGCCGCTGGTCAAGGGCGACCTGGAGCGGCGGATCTCGGGCGCGCGCAAGCTCCTCACCACCGCCGCGCTGATCATGAGCGCCTTCCTGATCACGTCGAGCTTCGCCACGTCGGTGCTCATCCCGCACCGGGAGTTCGAGGAGGGCGGCCAGGCCAACGGGCGCGCCCTGGCCTACCTCGCCCACGAGTACCTGGGCGACTGGGTCGGCACCGCCTACGACGTCAGCACGATCGCGATCCTGTGGTTCGCGGGCGCGTCGGCGCTGGCCGGGCTGCTCAACATCGTGCCGCGCTACCTGCCCAGGTACGGCATGGCGCCCGACTGGTCCCGGGCGACCCGGCCGATGGTGCTGGTCTTCACCGCCGTGTCGTTCGTGATCACGATCATGTTCGACGCCGACGTGGAGTCGCAGAGCGGCGCGTACGCCACGGGGGTCCTCGCGCTGATCCTGTCGGCGGCGATCGCCGTGACGCTGTCGGCGTGGAAGCGCCGCCGGATCGGGCCCGCGATCGGGTTCGGGCTCGTCGCGCTCGTGCTCGCGTACGCCTTCACCGCCAACGTCACCGAGCGGCCGGACGGCCTCACGATCTCGGCGTGCTTCGTGGTGGCCATCGTCGTCACCTCGCTGGTCTCCCGGGCGACCCGCTCCACCGAGCTGCGCGTCACCCGCGTCACGCTGGACGACACCGCGCGGCGGTTCATCGCCGAGACCGGCGAGATCCACCTGATCGCCAACGAGCCGCACCAGCGCGACCCCAAGGAATACGTCGACAAGTGCCGCGAGGCCTGGCTGCGGCACCGCCTGCGCACCGCGGAGGGCCTGATCTTCCTGGAGGTCACGGTCCCGGACGCCTCGGAGTTCTCCACCGAGCTGCGCGTCGTCGGCGAGGAGCGCCACGGCTTCCAGATCCTGCGCGTGGAGAGCCCGACCGTGGCGAACGCCATCGCCGCGATCCTCCTCCACCTGCGCGACGAGACCGGGCAGCTCCCGAGCGTCTACTTCCACTGGGCCGAGGGCAACCCGGTCGGGGCCCTCCTGCGCTACCTGGTCTTCGGCGGCGGCGACGTCCCCCCGCTCACCCGCGAGGTCCTCCGCAAGGCCGAGCCCGACCCCGAGCGCCGCCCCCTGGTCAACGTCGGCTGAGCCGTCGGCACGGGCCCCCGGGACGCGCGCGGGACGTTCCCAGGACGTTCCCGGGACGTCCGCAGGTCGTTCGCGAGCCGTAATCACCCGTAATCGCCCGTAACGGACGTGTAAGGACCGCCGCCCGGGGCCCGGGTGAGGATTCGGAGCATTCCGATCCCTCACCCCGGAGGCCGTCGTGCGACGTTATTCGACCGAGTTCATCGGGACGTTCTTCCTCGTGTTCACCGTCGGGTGCGCGGTCCTGGCGGGGTCCCCGCTGGCGCCGCTGGCGGTCGGGGCCGTGCTCATGGTCATGGTGTACGCCGGGGGCCACGTCTCCGGCGCGCACTACAACCCGGCGGTGACGCTCGCGGTGCTCCTGCGCGGCCGCATCGGGCTCGCCGACGCCGCCGCGTACTGGGCCGCGCAGGCCGTGGCGGCCGTGGTCGCCGCCGCGGCCGCCCGCTACGTGGTGGGCGCGGCCCCGGCCACCGCGCTCTCACCCTCCGGGCGCGGCCTCGGCGCCGCCCTCCTCGCCGAGCTGCTGATCACCTTCGCCCTGGCGTACGTCGTGCTCAACGTGGCCACCAGCCGCGACCACCCCGGCAACCACTTCTACGGCCTGGCCATCGGCTTCACCGTCGCGGCGGGCGCGTTCGCGGTCGGCGGCGTGTCCGGCGGGGCGTTCAACCCCGCCGTCGCCGTCGGCGCCGCCACGATGGGCCTGTTCGCCTGGTCCAAGATCTGGCTCTGGCTCGCGGCCGACCTGGCGGGCGGCGCCCTCGCGGCCGTGGTCTTCCTCGCCCTCAACCCGGCCGACCGGAGCCCCGCCGACCCCGCGCCCGCCGAGCGCGCCCCGGCCGGGTCCGCCGCCTGAAGGGAGCAGGGCATGCCCCGCGCCGCCCGCGAGGCGGTCCAGCGCGCCGGACTCGACGTGGACGCGCTCCTGGCCGCCCTGACCGCCGCCGCCCAGGCCGAGCTGTCCGCCTACTACCGCCACACCGTCCTCGCCGCGCACTCCCACGGCCTGACCGAGGCCCCGGTCCGCGCCCTCCTCGCCGACCTCCGAGCCGAGGCCCGGGCCCACTTCGAGGCCCTGGTCACCCGGATCGCCGAGCTGGACGGCCCTCTCCCGCCGACCCTCCCCGCGTTCGCCGGCCCCGAGGGGCGGGGAGAGGGGGCGGCCCCGCCGTACGGGACGGACGAGGAGGTCCTGCGGGAGCTCACGGCGGTCGTGGAGCGGGCGGTCCGGGCCTACGACGAGCTGCGCGCGGCGACGGAGAGGCGGGACCCGCGCACGCACGCCCTGGCGGCGGCCCTCCTCGCCGGGGAGCGCGAGCACGAGACGTGGATCCGGGAGGCTCGCGGCGAGCCCGTCTCCCCCCGTTACCACCCGGGCTTCCGCGGCGCTTCTCCCCATCTCGCCCGCTGACCGGCGTGCCGGCCCAGGCGACTCCGCCCCCGCCGCGTGGCGCGGCGGGGGCGGATGATCACGAGCGGGTCGAGATGAGGGGTGGGTCAGGGGGTGGGGAGGGAGCGGGCGAGGACGGCGGTGTCCGGGTAGTCGGTGACGAAGGCGTCCACGCCCTGGGACAGGTGGGAGCGGTACTCCGCCAGGGCGTCGCCGTGGTCCGTGGGCGCCGTGCCGCGGCGGAGACCGGCGGGGAGGTACTGGTTCTCGCTGCGGAACGTGTAGACGCCGATCTTGAGCCCCGCGGCGTGGGCGTCGCGGACGAGGGTGGTGGGCGCGCCCGCCGAGCCGTCGCGGTTGAGCGGGATGACCGAGGACTTGTCGGGGCCGATCCAGTCGGCGTACCGGGAGATCTTCGCCAGGCCCTCGGGCTTCATCATGTCCGCGTAGGTGGTCGGGTCACCGCTCGCGACGTGGTCGTACGGGCGGCCGGTGGTGCCCAGGGCCTGCCAGAGGGGGACGCGGAGGGCGCGGCGGACGCGCTGGAGGCTGGACGGCTCGAAGGACTGGACGACCACGCGGGCGTCGCGCCGGTCGAGCCCGTTGCGCCGGACCGTCTCGATCAGCGGCTCCTCCAGCGGGAGGCCGATGGAGCGGAAGTACGTCGGGTGCTTGGTCTCCGGGAACACCGCGATCTTGCGGTCGTACCGGCGGGACAGGCGCTCGGCCAGGTCCAGCACCTCCTGGAAGGTCATGATCCGGTAGACGCCGTTGTAGACGGTGTTGCGCTGGCGCACCGAGGGCAGCCGCTCCACCGCCCGGAGGGTCTTCAGCTCGGCCAGCGTGAAGTCCTCGGTGAACCACCCGGTCACCGACCGCCCGTCGATGACCTTGGTCGTACGGCGGGAGGCGAACTCCGGCCGGGTGGACACGTCGGTCGTGCCGGAGATGTCGTTCTCGTGCCGGGCGACGAGCACGTGGTCCTTCGTCGGGACCAGGTCCGGCTCGATCCAGTCCGCCCCCATCGCCACGGCCAGCTCGTACCCGCCGGCGGTGTGCTCGGGCCGGTGCCCCGCGGCGCCCCGGTGCCCGATCACGACCACGCCGTCCCGGCCCGGCCCGCGACCCGGCCCGCCCGCCCGGGCGGCCGTCTCCGCACCCTCGCCGTTCGGGGCGGGCTGCGAGGGCGCGGCCTGCGAGGGCGCGGCCAGGCCGAGCGCGCCGGCCAGGGCGAGCGCCATGATCCCCAGCTTCTTCATGTGGTCCCTCCGTGCGGTACGAATCTGCGCCAACCGTACGGACCGCCCAAGAAGGCAACCAGAAACAAAGAGGGAACTTTTGCGGACGAACCAGACACAAAACGGGTTTCCGGCCAGGCCGTGAGGGCGTCCCGGCGCACTCGCCGCCGGGTCAGTGCGCCTCCAGCAGGGTCTTCAGGGCGATGATCGCCAGGCCCAGGATGAGGTTGGCGGCGCCGGAGAGCAGGACGACGCCGATGCCGGCCCGGCTCCGGATCGCGGCGGCGACCGACCAGCTCACCTGGTCGGCGATGGCGACGGCCATCGCGATCCAGGAGGCGGCCGCGTCGGACGCCCCGAGTCCTGAGGCCAGGGCGGCGGCGACGGAGGGCGGGAACGCGGCCTGGGCCAGCGGCCACTCCCGGCGGCCCGCGGCCCACAGCCGTCTCCAGCTCAGCGGCCGGGGCCCGTGGCTGATCACGTGGGCGTACAGGTGGGCGAGCCAGAACACGACACCCGTGCTGATCAGCACGGCGACCAGGTCCCCGGCGGGGAGGGGCCGGTCGTCCACGGCGCTGCCGGCGACCACGGAGGCGGCCAGCAGGGAGCCGTAGACCGCCCCCTCGAACTCCGTCCGCTCCGGTGCCTCACCCGTGCCGAGCCCGCTCATGGCCGCAGTGTCACCGCCGGGCCGCCCTCCCGCCCGCGCGGCGTGCGGGACGATGCGCAGTTTTGGGCTGTTCGTGGGCCCCGCTGTCGCCGCCGCCCCGCCGCGCCTTCCCCGGGGCGTACGGCGGGGCGGCGGCGGGCCGGCGTCAGGGGGTGAGGTACTGGGCCTCGTACTCCCCGGACGGCGGGATGGGCGTGATGACGTCGATGAGGACGCCGTTCGGGTCGGGGACGATGAAGTGACGCTGGCCGAAGGCCTCGTCCCGCAGGGGGAGCTCGGCGGTGAGCGGGCCCTCGGCGACCAGGCGCCGCCACTCCGCGTCCACGTCCTCCACCTCGAAGTTCAGGAGGAGGCCCCGCACGGGCAGCCGGTAGGCGGCCGGGATCGTCGGGTGGGTGTGGTCGAGGAGCGCGAGCTCGTACGCCGGGGGGCCGGGCCGCCGCAGGCTGATGTACCAGTCGGCCTCGAAGGTGGTCTCGAAGCCGAAGTGCTCGGCGTAGAAGTCGTGGGACTCCTTGAGCCGGGCGGTGCAGACGACGGGATAGAAGCTGGTCAGGTTCATGTGCCATGCCTTTCGCGTACCGGAGGTATGTGAAGGTATATTGACGTACCGGTGGTATGTCAACCTGAGGGTGTGGAGATGGCGGGTGTGCGGGCCGAACGGCGTGAGCGGACGCGGGCCGAGCTGGTGGCGGCCGGGCGGCGGCTGTTCGCGGCGAAGGGGTACGCCTCCGTGACCCTGGCCGAGGTCGTCGCCGAGGCGGGGGTCACCAAGGGGGCGCTCTACCACCTGTTCGAGAGCAAGGCCGCGCTGTTCCGGGTCGTGCTGGAGCAGGTGCAGCGCGAGGTGGGGGAGACGGTGGCCCGGACGGCCGACGCCGAGGCGGAGCCGTGGGACCGCCTCCTCGCCGGGTGCCGGGCGTTCCTCGCGGCCGCCAACGCCCCCGGGATACAGCGGATCATGCTGGTGGACGGCCCGGCCGTGCTCGGGTGGAACGAGTGGCGGGCGCTGGACGAGGAGTCCTCGGCGCGGCACCTGGCCGAGGCGCTGGACGAGCTGATCGCCGCCGGCGTCCTCGACCGGCAGCCGGTGGAGCCGCTGGCCCGGCTGCTGTCCGGCGCGATGAACGAGGCGGCGCTGTGGCTGGCCGCCTCGGGCGACCCGGCCGATCTGGAGCGCGCCCAGGCCGCCCTGACCCGCCTGCTGGAGGGCCTGCGGGCGCGCTGACCGGCCCGGAGCGGGGGCGGCGGCCGTACGGCGGGCCTCCGCGAGGGCCGGAGGCGGATCGCGCGGCGGTCCGGGGCCGGGTGCGCGGCGCGGTCAGAGGCCGGTGGCCAGCAGGTCGAAGGCCTCGTCCAGCAGGGTGTCCAGGGGAAGGGCGGGGCCCTCGGGGGACATGGCCTCGTGGACGGCGGAGAGCGCGGCCCCGAACGAGGCGACGACCAGGAGGCGGGCGTGGAGGCGGGAGCGCACGCCGGGGCGGGTGCGGATCTCGTCCATCATGGGCGCGAGCATCTGGTCCTCCGCGCCCTGGCGGCTGCGCGCGGCGAGCTCCGGGTGCCTGCGGTGCAGTTCGCGGACCAGCTCCATGCCCTCGAACATGTCCACGAACCGGCGGGCGAGCCCGCCCATCACGGCCCGCATCACGACCAGCCCGCCCTCCTCGGGGGGACGGGCCGCGACCAGCTCGCGCAGCTCCTCCGGCGACCAGCCCGGCTCGACGGTGAGCGCGTCCTCCTTGACCGGGAAGTAGTTGAAGAAGGTGCGCTGCGAGACGCCGGCGGCCTCGCTGATCGCCTCCACGGTGGCCCCGTCGAGCCCGCGTTCGAGCGCGACCCTGACGGCGGCCATGCGGATGGCGTGCCGCCGCTCGGCCCGCCGGCGCGCGCGCCGGTCCTTCCCCTGGGGCATGTTCGCACCGTAGGCACCGGTCACGGAGAGTGCAAGCTCTGCGGGCTCCGGGATTCCCTCCGGGCCGTGACGGGCGGTGAAGGGGTCTTGTCATGACCCGGTTCCTGTCGTGTGCTGGGAAGCGTGTGCCGGAGGAGGAGCCGAGGGAGGTGCCATGCTCCGCGAGGAGGACGTCTACGCGCACGTGCACGGCATCTGCTTCAAGACGGGCCCGCCCGGGCTGGTCGGCGTCGAGTCCGAGTGGCTGATCCTCGACGCGGAACGGCCCGGTGAGCACGTCCCCATCGCCCGGCTGGCCGCGGCCGTCGAGGCCGCCCGCCCGCTGCCCGCGGGCAGCGCCGTCACCTACGAACCCGGGGGCCAGCTCGAACTGAGCACCCGTCCCCTCCCCGGCCCCGCCGAGGCCCGCCACGCCCTGGCCGCCGACCTGCGGCGCCTCGACCCGCACCTGGCCGCCGCCGGGCTCCGCCGCACCGGGTCCGCGCTGGACGCCCGGGATCCCCTGCGGCAGAGCACCGCGCCCCGCTACGCCGCCATGGAGGCGTACCTCGACGCGTACGGCCCGGCGGGGCGCGCCATGATGTGCTCCACCGCCTCGATCCAGGTCTGCCTGGACATCGGGCGCGACGCGGCCGACGCGCGGCGGCGGTGGCGGCTGGCGAACCGGCTCGGGCCGGTGCTGCTGGCCGCGTTCGCGAACTCGCCGCTCTGGCGCGGGCGGCCGACCGGCTGGCGCTCCACCCGGCAGGCGATCTGGCAGGCCCTGGACCCCACCCGCGTGCGCCCCGCGCCCCTGGGCGAGGCCGAGCCGTGGGCGGCGTGGGCGCGGTACGCGCTGGACGCGCGCGTGATGGCCGTGCCCCGCGACGGCTGGCGCGTGGGCTGCGGGCTGCGGTTCCGCGACTGGGTGCGCTCGGCCGAGCTGTTCCCCGGCGGCCCGTCGGGGCTGGCGAGCGCGCCGACCCGGGACGACCTGGCCTTCCACCTGAGCACGCTGTTCCCGCCGGTGCGGCCGCGCGGCCACCTGGAGCTGCGCATGATCGACGCGCTGCCGGAGCCGTGGTGGCCGGTGCCGGTCGCCGTGGCCGCCGCGCTGATCGACCGCGCCCCGGACGCCTGCGAGGAGGCCGTCGAGCCGCTGCCGCCGGGGCTGTGGTCGCAGGCCGCCCGCGGCGGGCCGGCCGATCCGCGCCTGGCCCGCGCCGCCCGCGCCTGCTTCGCCGCCGCCCGCGACGCCCTCTCCCGCGCCGGGGACCCGCCGGCCCTCGGTCCCGGGCCGCCGCCGGTCCGGGGTTCCGGCACGTCCCCCGTCTGCGGTCCCGGTGCGCCGCCGGTCCGGGATGCCGGGGCGCCGCCGGTCCGGGATGCCGGGGCGCCGCCGGCGCGGGATGCGGGGGCGTCGCCGAGCTGCGGTCCCGGGGCGTACGCCGAGCTGGCGGAGCTGGTGGACCGGTACGCCGAGCGGTACGTGGAGCCGGGGCGGTGCCCGGCGGACGAGGCTCTCGACGATCTCGAAGGGGTGCCGACATGAACGCCGAGGAGCGGGTCAAGGAACGCATCGCCGCCGAGCTGGCCGGGGTGCGCGAGCGCAGCCTCGGGCTGACGCTGCGCGTGCTCGACGGGCCCGAACTGGTCGCCCAGCACTCGCCGCTGATGTCGCCGCTGGTATGGGACCTGGCGCACGTCGGCAACTACGAGGAGCAGTGGCTCGTGCGCGCCGCCGCCGGGCAGGACGCGCTGCGGCCGGAGATCGACGACCTCTACGACGCCTTCGAGCACCCGCGCGCGTCCCGCGTGACCCTGCCGCTGCTGTCCCCGAGCGAGTCCGCCGCCTACATCGCGGACGTGCGCGCCCGCGTCCTGGACTCCCTCGCCCGGGTACGGCTGACGCCCGACCGGCCGCTGCTCGCGGGCGGCTTCGTGTACGGCATGGTGATCCAGCACGAGCACCAGCACGACGAGACGATGCTCGCCACGCACCAGCTCCGGCGGGGCGAGCCGGTGCTGGAACCACTCGCGGGGCCGGAGCCCGCGGCGGAGGGGGCCGCGCCGGGCCCGGCCGAGGTGCTGGTCGCCGGGGGCCCGTTCGTGATGGGCACGAGCGAGGACCCCTGGGCGTACGACAACGAGCGGCCGGCGCACGTGGTGGACCTGCCGCCGTACTGGATCGACGCGGCCCCGGTGAGCAACCGCGACTACCTGGCCTTCATGGAGTCCGGCGGGTACGACCACCCGCGCTGGTGGACGGCCGAGGGGTGGGCCTGGCGGCGGCGGACGGGCAAGCGCGCGCCGGCGTTCTGGTTCCGCGAGGGCCGGGGGTGGCTGCGCCGCCGGTTCGGCCGGGTGGAGCCGGTGCCGCCGGGCGAGCCGGTCCAGCACGTGTGCTGGTACGAGGCCGACGCTTATGCCCGCTGGGCCGGCAAGCGCCTGCCCACCGAGGCCGAGTGGGAGAAGGCCGCCCGCTTCGACCCGGCGTCGCGCCGCTCCCTCCGGTACCCCTGGGGTGACGCCGACCCCACGCCCGACCTCGCCAACCTGGGGCAGCGCCGCCTCGGGCCCGCGCCGTCCGGCTCCCGGCCGCGGGGCGCGTCGCCGTACGGCTGCCGCCAGATGATCGGGGACGTGTGGGAATGGACGTCCACCGACTTCCGGGCGTATCCGGGGTTCCGGGTCTTCCCGTACAAGGAGTACTCGGAGGTCTTCTTCGGGACGGAGTACAAGGTGCTGCGCGGCGGTTCCTGGGCCACGCACCCCACGGTCGCGCGGGGCACCTTCCGGAACTGGGACCTGCCGATCCGGCGGCAGATCTTCTGCGGGTTCCGCTGCGCGAGGGACGCCGTCTAGATGTGCCGCCACCTGGCCTACCTCGGCCCGCCCACGACCCTGCGCGCGCTGCTGTACGGTCCGGCGCACGCGCTGGTCACGCAGTCGTACGCGCCCAGGAGGCAGCGGCACGGGCGGGTGAACGCGGACGGGTTCGGCGTGGGCTGGTACCACCCGGGGCGGGCGGCCCCGGTGCGTTACCGCAGGTCGATGCCGATGTGGGCGGACCTGTCCTTCGCCGACGCCGCCGACGTGATCGTGTCCGGGTGCGTGGTCGCGGCGGTCCGCGACGCCACCCCCGGATTCCCCGTGGACGAGTCGTGCGCGCAGCCGTTCACCTGCGACGGATGGCTGTTCAGCCACCAGGGCGCGGTGGGGGACTTCGCCGGAGCCGAGGAGGTCCTGTGGCGCGACGCCGACCGGGTGCCCGACGCCCGCGCGCCCGTGGACTCCGCGCCGCTGTTCGGCCTGGCCGTACGGCGGTGGCGGCGGGGCGCGGCCCTCGGGGAGGGGCTGGCGGCGGTCGCGGCGCACGCCGCGTCCGTCTCGCCCGGCCGGTACAACCTGCTCGCCGCCGACGGGGTGCGGCTGGCCGCCACGGCCTGCGGCGACGACCTCTACGTACGACGCGGCGGCGACGCCGTGGTGATCGCGTCCGAACCGTTCGACGACGGCCCCGGGTGGTCCGCGGTCCCCGGCGGATCGCTCGTCACCGCGGACCCCGGCGGGGTCGCCGTCCGGCCCATCCGGGAGCTGACATGCCCGCCTTCGACCCCCCAGACCCGGTCGCCGACTACCAGGTGACCCCTGACGACCTCGCCAAGTCCTTCCGCCGCGACGTGTACGACGGGCTGACCGCGACGCCGAAGAGCCTGCCGCCCAAGTGGGGCTACGACGAGCGCGGCAGCGAGCTGTTCGAGGAGATCACCCGGCTGGAGGAGTACTACCTGACCCGCGCCGAACGCGGGATCCTGGCCGCCCGCGCCGCCGAGATCGCGGCGGTGACCGGCGCGGACACGCTGATCGAGCTGGGCGCGGGCTCGGGGGAGAAGACCCGGCTCCTGCTGGACGCCCTGGGCCTGCGGAGGTACGTCCCGGTGGACGTGAGCGGCGACTTCCTGGCCGAGGCCGCCCGCCACCTGCGCGCCGACTACCCCGGCCTGGACGTGCACCCCATCGTCGCCGACTTCGAACAGGGCCTCCAGGCGCTCCCGGCCGGCGGCCGCCGGCTGATCGCCTTCCTCGGCTCCACGGCGGGCAACCTCACCGCCTCCGGCCGCGTGTCCTTCTACACCGAGCTGCGGTCCCTGACGACGCCCGGCGCGGACGCGCTGCTCCTAGGCTTCGATCTGGTCAAGGACGTCCCCCGCATCGAGGCCGCCTACAACGACCGGTACGGCGTGAGCGCGGAGTTCAACCGCAACCTCCTCCACGTGATCAACCGCGAGCTGGGCGCCGACTTCGACCCGGCCCGCTTCGCTCACGTGTCCACCTGGGACCCGGAGGCCGAGTGCGTCCTGCGCGCCCTCCGCTCCACCGGCCCTCAGCGGGTCCGCGTCCGCGACCTCGACCTCACCGTGGACCTGGCCGAGGGCGAGGAGATCCGCACCGAGATCAGCGACAAGTTCCGGCAGGAGGGCGTCCGGGCCGAGCTGGCGGAGGCAGGCTTCACCCTCACCCACTGGTGGCCCGACCCCCCCTCCGACTACGCCCTCTCCCTGGCCACCCCCACCCCCTGACCGCCTCTCGTCTCGCGCCTCCCGCCCGCGGTCGGAGCGATGCCGGGTCCCACCGGCTCCCCCTTGACGGAACGGGATCGAACGGTCACGTTCAGGAACGACGGGAAACCCTAGCAACATCGGAGGTGCTGCCATAAACGGCTTCTACGTGGCGGGCGACCCCGGGCTGTTGCGGGTGTACCGGGTGGCTTGCGCTCAAGCCTGGGAGCGGGCCGTCCCCTTCGCCGACTATGTCCGCGGCCGACGAGGCTAAGGCGGCGCTCGGGCACCGGCTCAAGGAGATCAGGCTCGACGCGCGCCTGACGGGCCGGGAGCTCGCCAGGCATTCACGAGATCTCGGAGGAGGAGGCTCGGGGGCAGGTGGAGTGGCTGGAGGCGCTGGGCGGGGTTCTGCGGGAGCGGTAGGGCGTGGACGCCGTGCCGGCCGCCGTCCCGTGGGCGCTGCGGCTCCGGGGCGCCGAGCCCCGCGTCTACCTGACGTACGAGGGCGGCGACTCGCCGGTGTTCCGCTACGCCGAGGGGGCCACCTGCCCGGCCTGGAACGTCGCGGCGGCCGCCGAGAGGATCGCCCGTCATCTGGCGGCGGCCTCCTGAGCGGGCGGCGGCGCGGGGAGGGGCGCGCCGCCGGGCTCGTGCCGGTCAGGGGTTCATGCGGAAGTCGTACTCACGGGGGAGGGGGTTCTCCCGCCTGGCGCGGGCCGCGATCTCGGGGGTCACCTCGCCGCCGGCCGCGAGGCGGCGCTCGTGGTAGGCGTACCAGAGCTCGTCGAGGGAGTCCTCGCCCTCGCGGAGGTTGTCCACCTCGATGCCCTCGTCCAGGAGGGCGCCGGCCCGCGCGACGTCGCCCGCGGCCACCGCCGCCCGCGCCTCCAGCAGGCGGATGCGGCCGAGGGCCCGCTGCGCCGGGTCCAGGGCGTCCACCAGGGCCAGGGCCTCCTCAGCGCGGCCCTCGGACAGGAGGGCGCGCAGGGTCTCGGACGTGAGCTGCCAGACGCCGGGGAGCAGCGCGTGGGCCTCGGTGAGCAGGTCGGCGCGGGGGCCGTCGCCCGCCAGCCGGGACGCCTCGGCCAGGCAGCGCAGCGCCCACGGCGTGCGGCGGAGCCGCAGCGACTCCTCCCACGCCTCGCGGGCGCCCGCCGCGTCGCCGTCGGCGTACCGGACCAGGCCGAGGTGGTAGCGCGAGTGCCAGTCGGCGGGGTGGTCCTCCAGCCGGGCCCGCCAGCCGGGGCCGGTGACCGGGGCGGCGGGCGGGTCGCAGACCGGGAGGCGGCCGTCCTTGACGAGCTCGGCCCAGGGCCGCTGCTCCTCGGTGACGTCGCCGAAGAGGTCGCCCGAGGGCAGGGCCCCCGCCAGCGCCTCCAGCGCGCCCCAGCCGGAGCCGCGCGCCAGCAGCTCCCCGGCCACGTCCGGCGGGAGGGCGGCGGAGTCCAGCGCGGACGCGGGGACGAGCCGGTCCACGGCCTCCCCCACCGCCGCGCGGGCCTCGTCCCACGTCCCGTGCACGGCCGCCGGGTCGGCCTCCACCAGGCCGTACGCCTCGACCCAGCTCCACTCCGCGCCCCCGGGCATGGGGATGTGCTCAAGCTGGGTGCGGGCGAGGCCGGCCTGGACCTCCAGGTAGCGGCTGCCGGGGCCGCTCAGCCACTCCTGCCAGCGGAGCCCGCCGGGCCCGGTGCCCCAGTGGAACAGCTTGCGTCCCCGCAGCGGGTCGGTGGACACCTGGGCCAGCCCGCGCCCTGCGCCGTCCAGCGCGGCGACCCACCTCCGCCGCCCGGCCGGGATCTCGAAGAAGTAGTCGGCCGCTCCCCGCACCCGGTCCGGGTAGCTGCGGTCCACGCCGTCCAGCTCGGGGAAGTCCACGAGGCGCAGCCGTGAGCCGTAGTCGAAGTGGTAGGCCCGTTCGGCCGGGGCCACCACGCGCACGTCCGCCGCCTCCGGCACGGCGATGTTGGACCACCAGTACACCGGCACCTCGGCGTCCCCGGGGTTCACGATGGCCGGCCGCACGAACAGCACGGGCGATCCCGCCGGGAGCCAGGCGTCGATGCGCACCACCAGCCGCCGCAGCCGCTCGAACTCGAACATCCGCAGCACCGGCGTCCCGTCGGCCAGCGACAGCCGTACGGCGTGCAGGGGGGCGCAGGTCAGCGGCCAGTGACCGGTCGCGCCGAGGTTCCACTCGACGCCCCCGGCCAGCCAGGCGTCGCGCAGCGCCAGGTTCGCGGGCTGCAGCACCGGGTTGCGGTGCAGCAGCTCCCGCCCGGAGGGCCGGTGCGCCAGCGACCACAGCCGCCCGCCGTACCCCGGCAGGAACGTGGCGGTGAGCAGCTCGTTCTCCAGCACCACCGCGGGCAGCTCCCGCTCCTCGCGCGCCCGCGTGTAGCCGTCCTGCATGGTGTACGGCAGGAGCGTGGCCGGCTGGCCGTACGCGATCTGCCGGGTCATCTCCTCGTCGGCCCCGGTGAGGCCGGGCGTGACGTCGGTCCCGTGCAGGATCGGCAGCGGGCTGGCGGCCGGCGCCCCGGCCCCGGGCAGCCGCAGGGTGTCGAGTCGCAGGGTGGTCATGTGGGCACTCCCCGAGTGTCGTCGTGGGCACGCCGGAACGGCGTCAGGGCAGGCGGAAGCGGCCGGGCGGCCCGGCAGGGAACGGGCGGCCTACTTGCCGATCCCGACGGTCATGCCCTGGATGATGCGGCTGCCCATCCAGGCGAACAGCGCGACCATGGGGGCCAGGATGATGCACATGCCGGCGAACATCGTCCCCCAGTCCAGGCCGTTGAACTGCTGCATCTTCACGAAGTTGACCAGCGCCACGGGCAGCGTGACCTTGTCGTCGCTCTGCATGAACGCGATGGCGAACAGGGTCTCGTTCCATGAGCCGATGAAGTGCAGCAGGAACGCGGTGATCAGCCCGCCGCGCGCCACCGGCAGGATCACCCGCACGAACGCGCGCACCCCGCTCGCGCCGTCGATCGCCGCGGCCTCCTCCAGCACCAGCGGCACCCCGGCGAAGAACCCGGTGAGCAGGTAGACGGTGAACGGCAGCGCCAGCCCGATGTAGATCAGGTTCAGGCCGGTGTAGGTGTCCACGAGCCCGACCGAGGCCATCGCGACGAACAGCGGCACCAGCAGCACCTGCCCGGGCACGCCGAGCCCCATCGCGAACAGCATCGTGATCGAGTTCGACGTGCGCGTACGGCGGCGCGCCAGCATGTACGCCGCGGGCGCGGAGATCGCCACGGCGGCGATCGAGGACACCACCGCGAGCAGGACGCTGCTGAGCGCGGCGGCGCCGAACCCGCCCTCGCCCCAGGCGTTCGCGTAGTTGCCCAGCTCGGCGGAGGTGGGCAGGGCGAACGGCCGGGCGAAGATGTCCTTGGTGTCCCGGAGCGAGGTCAGGAAGATCCAGATCAGCAGGGCGATGTCGGCGGCGACGATGAGCCAGACGATGGCCAGGCCGGCGACGCGGAGCGGAGAGCGCTTCTTCGAGATCGTCACGGTCGCCCCTTCAGTACCGGATCGGGTCGCGCCGCATGAGCCGGCGCAGCAGCACGGTGAACAGGCCGACCATGACCAGGCTGACCAGCGCCGCCGCCGAGGCCAGGCCCAGCTTGGGCACCGAGCCGGTCGGGAACACGCTGGCGTAGACGTACACGGCGGTGGTCCAGGTCTGCATCGGCGGCTCGGCGGCGTTGCTCCCGCCGAACAGCAGGATCAGCTCGAACACCTTGACCGAGCTGACGGTCCAGAGCACGGCGCAGACCGTGATCACGTCCCAGGCCAGCGGGATCGTGACGTGGCGGAGCCGCTGCCAGGCGCTCGCGCCCTCCAGTTCCGCCGCCTCGTACAGGTAGGGCGGGATCTGGTCCACGGCGGCCATGATGATCGTCGTGTAGTAGCCGGTGGCGGTCCAGATCAGCGTGGCCATGATCAGCGTGAAGACGTTGTCCGTGCCCAGCCACTTGGGCGGCGTCTCCACGCCGACCCAGCCGAGCACGGCGTTGACCGGCCCGTCGGGGCTGAACAGGAAGCCCGCCACCGCGCCGAAGACCATCGCGTTGACCAGGTTCGGGAAGAAGAGCACCGACCGCGCGAAGAGCTTGGCCCGCATCTCGCGCAGCACCAGCGTGAGCAGGAAACTGCACAGGAACGTGATCACGCCGCCGATGACGAGGATCTTCAGCGTGTTGACGATCGAGGAGGCGAAGTTGGGGTCGTTCCACAGGATCCAGTAGTTCTTGAGCCCCTGCCACTCCATCTCGCCCATGCCGTCCCAGCGGTAGAGGCTGGTCCAGGCGGCGTACGCGATCGGCGCGAGGAAGAGCAGGCCGTACACCAGCAGGGCGGGGGCGACGAACGGCCAGAACAGGCGGGACTGCTGGCGTTCCAGCGGGCCGCTGTCGCGGCGCCGGGAGGCCCCGGAGGAGGCTCGCGCCCTGCGCGGGGCCTTCTCCGGAGCCGGGGTGAGCGTGGCCGTCATCAGCCCGCGGTCTTCCAGTACTGGACGTGGGCTTCCTTGGCCTTGGCGACGAACTCCTGCGCCGAGATCTTGCCGTGCCACATCTCCAGGAAGGCCGGGAACAGCACCTTCTGGTTGTACTCACGGGGCAGGTTGTCCAGGACCGGCCGCACGGGGTTGGACGAGAGCTGCTTCTGCACGTCGGCCAGCTCCGCCGGGGCCGGGATGTCGGCGCGCGGGGTGATGTTCTTCGCCTCGGTGGCGATCTTCTCCAGGTTGTCCTTCTTGATGAAGTAGGAGATGAACCTCTTGGCCGGCTCGGGGTTCTCGGCCTTCTTCGGCACCGAGAAGCCGATCAGGGAGACGTTCACCTCGGTGTTGCCGCCCTTGGTCGGCGGGATCTGGAGCGCGCCCATCTTCCAGTCCGGGCCGACGAGCGTGGAGACCTCGGCGGCGACCCAGCTCCCGTTCGACAGGAACGCGGCCTTGCCCTGCGCCCAGTTGGTCTGCTGCGCGGGGTACTTGCTGGCGTCGTAGCCCTTGATCAGGTAGCCGCCCTTGACGAGCTGCTCCATGCGCTTGGCCGACTCCAGCACGCCCGGGGCGTCCCAGCCGGCGCCGCTCTTGTCCTCGAAGATCTTGGCGAGGGTGCCCGCGCCGTTGTCGCGGACCAGCAGGAGGTCCAGCGTCAGGAAGTTCTCCCACATGAGCTCGCCGTCGGAGGCCAGGCACGGCTTGTCCTTGGCCTTGAGGGCGTCACAGAGCTTGATCAGCTCGTCCCAGGTCTTCGGCTGCTCGGCGAGGTCCTTGTCGGCCGCGTTGTAGAACCAGCCGGTCGAGATCAGCTCGTACGGCACCAGCCACTTGGTGCTGCCGGACGGGTCCTTGGGCAGCGTGTCGACGAGCTTGGTGTCGATCAGCTCCGACACCTTCTTGCCCTCGCCCGGGACCTGGGAGTCGAACACCGAGGACAGGTCGGCCGCCTGCCCGGTGACCACGGTGGTCGAGACGACGTCGGCGGCGTTGTCCCACAGGTCGGGGGCCTTTCCGGCGGCGATCGCGGGGCCGATCTTGACCTTGATGTCGCGGCCCTGCCACTCGACCTTGACCTTGGTGCCCGTCTCGGCCTGGAACCTGTCGATCGCGGCCTTGATCACCTTGGCCTGCGGCTCGTCGGCCCGCCACATCGACCAGTACGTGAACTCTCCCTTCCCCCCGCCCTCGGCGGAGCCGTTCTCGGAGGGGGAGCCCCCGCATGCGGCCAGGGCCAGCGCGGCCATCACGCCGGCCGCCACGATCTTCGGTCCGCGCATATCGCATCACCTTTCGGGAGAGATCTGCCCGGACCATACGGGCGGGCAAAACCGCCGAACAAGCCACCGGATGCAACGATTTGATATCTGGTGCTCTAAACTGCAGATTTTGCACACGAAGTTGCAACTTCGTGCATGGAATGCTGGGAAACGAGCGAGAACGCTGCGTGGCGCGGGCGCGCAACGCGCGAGCCGTACGAGGAGAGACGGCCCGGCGGGGCCTGGAGCGGGACGGGGGCGGGGAGTCTCAGTACTGCTTGACGCTGAAGCGGTACAGGCAGGGCAGGAGGTTCTCGTCGCGGGCGCGCTCCCCGCCGGTGCCGGGCTCGACGTGCTCGCGGTACTCCCACCACAGCTCGTCCAGGGAGTCCTCGCCCTCGCGCAGGTCGTCGATGATCAGGCTGTCGTCCAGGATGCGCTTGGCCCTGGCCAGATCGCCCGCCCGCATCGCCGCGCGGCATTCGAGCATCCGCACGCGCCCGTGCCACCGGTCGTCCCGTCCCAGCCGGTCCACCAGGGCCAGCGCCCGGTCCGGCCGCCCGGCCGCGAGCAGCGCCACGAGCGTCTCGATGGTCAGCGGCCGCAGCCGGGGCGACAGCGCGTGCGCCCGGACGTACAGGTCGGCGGCGCGCCCGGGGTCCTCCTCCAGCACCGCGAGGTTCCGCAGCGCCCAGGCGTTCTCGGCGCAGTCCAGCGACCCTTCCCAGGCCGCCCGCGCGCCCTCGGCGTCGCCGTCGTGGTAGAGGTTCACGCCCAGGTGCAGCAGCGTGAACCAGGTCGGCCCGTGCGTGGCCACGCACTTCTCCAGCAGCGCCCGCCAGGTCGGCCCGACCGTGTAGGACGAGGGCGGCAGCGACGGGGCGGGCGTGGGCATGGTGCCCTTGCGCACCAGCGCCAGCCACGACTGCTGATCCCGCCCGATCGAGGCGTCGGTGAACGGCGTCGCCGGCAGCGTCAGCGCCCTGCCGCGGCCCAGCGCCTTCCGCTCCAGCGCCCCCCACCCGGTGCCGACGTGCAGCGTCTCCTCCGGCGGCGCGCCCGCGAGCCGTACGGCGGCCGCGTGCTCGGCCTCCAGGCGCTCGCGCGGGATCAGGTCCTCGATCGCGGCCGCGGCCGACGGCACGGCGTCCGCCCACGGCTCGTGCGCGCGGGGGACGGTGACCAGGCCGTACGCCTCGGTCCAGGAGCGGGAGGAGCGGGGCGCCAGCCGTACGTGCTCAAGCTGGGTGCGGGTCAGGCCGGCCTGGATCTCCAGGTAGGGGCGGCCGGGGCCGGAGAGCCAGTCCTGCCAGTTGCGGCCGGCGTCGCCCTCGCCCCAGCGGAACGTCTTGCGCCCGCGCAGCGCCGCCGTGGAGACCTGGGCCAGGCCCGCGCCGGACTCGTCCACCGCGGCGATCCAGTGGCGCTCGCCCTCCGGGATCTCGTAGAAGAAGTCCGCCGCGCGCTCGTGCCGCGCCGGGTACGACTGGTCGCCGTCGCGCCAGTACGGCACGGGCACCCGGCGCAGCCGCCCGTCGTAGGAGAAGTGGTACGCCTGGGAGGCCGGGGCGAGCACGCGGCTGCCGGGGGTCTGCGGCACGGCGGCGTTCGACCACCAGTACAGCGGCGCGGCCTCGGTGAACGGGTTCAGCACCTTGACGTGCACGAGCAGCACCGGCGAGCCGAGCGGCAGGCACGCGTCGATCTGGTAGACCAGCCGCCGCATCCGCTCCCACTCGTACATCCGCAGCACCGGCACCCCGTCCGGCCTGGTCAGCCGTACGGCGTGCACGGGCGAGCAGGCCAGCGCGGTGTGCCCGAACGTGCCGAGGTTCCACTCGACCCCGCCGGGGAACCAGGCGTTGCGCAGCCCCAGGTTGGCGAGCTGGAGGAACGGCGGCACGTGCAGCAGCTCGCGCCCCGTCGGCACGTGGACGAGCGAGCGCAGCCGCCCGCCCCACTCCAGCAGGAACTCCGCCCGCAGGATCCCGTTGTCCAGCACCGCCGTCTTCAGCTCGCGCTCCTCGCGCTCCCGGCCGTACCCGTCCTGGAAGGTGTACGGCAGCAGCGAGCGGGCGTGGCCGTACGCGAGGTTCTCGGCCATCTCGGCGTCGGCGGCGGAGATCTCCAGGCCGCCCCGGGGGTCGGGAAGCGTGCGCAGCGGCGGCAGCGGGTTCTCCGGGCCGAGCGGTGCGACGGGGATCACGATCGACGACAGGCGCAGCATTTCGCACATCTTCGCAGGTTTTTGCACAAGGTGAGCAGAACCTGCATGATAGGCGCCGTGAACCGCTACGAGCGCTGGACCGTCCTGCTGGAGATGATCGCCGAGACGGGGCAGCTCGACGTGGAGGAGACGGCGGAGAAGCTGAACGTCTCGACCGCCACGATCCGGCGGGACTTCGACGCCCTGGCCGCGCAGCAGCTCCTCACCCGGACCCGGGGCGGGGCGGCGGCGCACAGCGTGTCGTACGACCTGCCGCTGCGGTACAAGGTGGCCCAGCACGCCCCGGAGAAGCAGCGCATCGGCGCGGCGGCGGCGGCCCTGCTCACGCCCGGCTCGACCGTGGGCCTCAACGGCGGCACCACGACGACCGAGGTCGCCCGCGCGCTCGCGGCCCGAGCCGACCTGAGCGCCGAGCACCGCGGCCCGGCGCTGACCGTGGTCACCAACGCGCTCAACATCGCGCACGAACTCGTCGTGCGGCCGCACCTGCACGTGGTCACCACCGGCGGGTCGGCCCGCGCCCAGTCGTACGAACTGGTCGGGCCGGTCGCGGTCGCGATGCTGGAGCAGGTCGCACTGGACACCGCCGTGCTCGGCGTGGACGCGCTCGACCTCGTGCACGGCGCGAGCGCGCACAGCGAGGGCGAGGCCGCGATCAACCGGCTCATCGCGGAGAAGGCGGCCCAGGTGGTCGTGGTCGCCGACGGCTCCAAGCTGGGCAAGCGCGCCTTCGCCCGCATCTGCCCGCTCAACCGGATCGACGTGCTGGTCACCGACTCGACCGCCGCCCCCGACCTGCTGACCCGCTTCTCCGAGGCCGGCGTCCGCGTCGTCAAGGTCTGACCCTTGTCCCGGCCGGGCGGCGAGTATCCCGGCGAACCTCGGCGCGCGGTCGCGGGGGACGTTCGCGGAAGGGGGTCGTGGGGGACGCTCCCGGAATTCGCGCGGCTCGATCCTTTCCGCGCGATTCTCCACGCCCCTGTTCCGTCATCATGATGAGGCCGGGGAGAATCGTCGATAATCGCCGGGGCCACTTCTTCGATACCCGTCGTCAAATCGCGCGAACGGGTTCGCCCGGCATCGGAGAAATGTCGGAGAGCGGCGCTCCCATCCCCTGAAGCCGCCTCTCGGAGTGAGGTTAAAGAACTGGCAAAGCCAGGGTAAATCGCCTGGTCAGGGGCTGGCGGCGACGGTTACGTTTTACTCGATCCCAGGTAACGCCTCAGGCCGGCTCCGGGGGGATCGGGCCGGTCGGCACGTCGCGGGCGAGGTCGTTCGCCTGGATCAGGGGTGGGCCTCCGGGCCCTGTGTGAATCATCGCGGCGCATCGTCCGCCGATCGCTCGAATCGGCTCCTCGGAGCATCCGGTTCGCGTCAGGTGAATATCACCCGCGAGCCACGTGTGATCTTTTCCGGTCCGTTCTCCCGGCTGTCCTCCGCGCGTCCTCGATCCCGATCCGGCGCGGTGTTTCCTCTGCGAGGTGTGATGACGCACCAGATCTGTGTCCGGCACAACTTCGAGACCGCTCACCGGCTGCCCCATCTCGCGGGCAAGTGCGTGAACCTGCACGGCCACTCGTGGTGGGTGACGGTGGAGGTCAGCGCGCCCGCGCTGGGCGAGGCCGCCACCGTCGTCGAGTTCGGCCCCTTCAAGAAGGATCTGCGCGCCTTCGTGGACGAACACCTCGACCACGGCGCCATGCTCGGCGCGCGGGACCCCCTCGCGGCGGTCCTGCGCGAGCTGGGCAGCAAGACGTTCAGGTTCGGCGCCGCCTCGCCGGAGGGCGCGGAACGGTACGCCGCCGGCCTGCCGTACCCGACGGTCGAGGCCGTCGCGGTCCTGCTCGGCCGGGTGGCCCAGGACATCCTGGACCGGCAGGAGCACGCGCCGGGCGCCGTCGTGACCCGGGTGCGGGTGGACGAGACCCACGTCAACGCGGCCGAGCACCGGCCCCGCGTCCCCGCCCCGGACTCCGCGCCCGAACCCGCCCCGGCTTCCCGCGACCGCGATCCCGGCCATGATCCAGGCCGCGATCCAGGTCGTGATCCAGGTCGTGATCCAGGTCGTGATCCAGGTCGTGATCCAGGTCGTGATCCGGGACGTGATCGGGGGCGTGATCCGGGACGCGAAGCCGGTCGGGACCGCGATCCCACCGATGACCCCGCCCGGGACCCCGCCCGCGAACCCGTCCCCGGCCTCGCCCCCGATCCCGCCCGCGAACTCGCCCCGGCGGACTGAGCGGATGCCGTACGGCGCCGCCAGGCGCGCGGGCGGCGGGCACCCGGCGCCGTCCGGCCCGAAAGTCCGAATCGGAGGATCCCATGCTCCCTGCCATGCACCGCCACGAACGCGAGAGATTCCTCGCCGACGTCCGCGTGGGCGTACTCGGCGTCGAGGACGGCCGCGGGGACGCCGCGCCGCTGCTGGTCCCCGTCTGGTACCGGTACACCCCGGACGGGACGCTGGTCGTGCAGACGCCCAGGGACGCGGTGAAGACCCGGCTCCTGCGGCAGGCGGGCCGCTTCAGCCTGTGCGTGCAGGACGAGCGGCCGCCGTACCGCTACGTGAGCGTCGAGGGGCCCATCGTGGACCTGAGCGACCCGGCGGACCCGGTGGAGCGCGAGGCGCTGGCCCTGCGCTACCTGCCGCCCGACGAGGCAGTCCGGTACCTGGACGCCACCGGAGACCAGCTCACCTCCGACATCACCGTCTGGATGCGGCCCCAGCGCTGGCGCAGCGCCGACTTCTCCGAATTCGCCAAGCGCTTCGCCGGCCCCGGCGGGTCCCCGGCCGCCGCGCCGGAGCCCGCGCCCCCCGCCCCCGGCCCGGCCGACCCGCCCGGTACGGCGGGCACCGGGGGCGCGTCCGATACGGCGGGCGCCGCGAGCGGGGACGACGGCCAGGCGCGGCGGGAGACCGCGCCCGGGGCGGACGCCGGCCGGGAGGACGGCGAGGACGAGGACTCCGGTCCGGGAGTGGGCCCCCGGACCGGGCTGGACCTGCCCCGGCCCCGGGCGCGGCGGCGCGGCGGCGGGCAGACGTGGACGGACGGGGACCTCGGCGAGGACCGGCCCGCCGGGGAGACGGCGGCCGAGCCCGACGAGAGGGCGGGCGAGCTGCCCGGGCACAAGCCGGCCGCCCGGCCGGGCGCCCACCCCGGGGCCGGGCCGGTGAACGAGCCGGTGGTGATCCCGGTCGCGGAGCGCGGCGGGGGAGTCTCCGGCGTCTCGGGGACGTCCGAGTGGAAGGACGTGGTCACATGACGCTCACGCCCGCCAGGCCCGGGCGGTACGCGGCGGTCTTCGCCGGTCCCGTCACCGACTACCCGCGAGAGGCGGCGCTGCACGAGCTGTTCGCCGCCGTCGCCGCCCGCAGGCCGTACGCCCCGGCGATCAGGGCGGGGCGGCGCGAGCTGAGCTACGGGGAGCTCGACGCCCGGTCGCGGGCGCTGGCCGCCCGGCTGCGCGAGGCGGGGGTGCGCCCGGGGGACGCGGTGGGGGTGTGCGGGGGGCGCTCGCCGGAGGCGATCGTGGCCGTCCTCGGCGTGCTCCGGGCCGGCGCGGCGTACGTGCCGCTGGACGAGCACAGCCCGCCGGCGCGGCTGAATGCGATGGCCGAGGACTCGGGGGTGCGGGCGGCCGTGGTGCTGCCGGGGGCGCGCTGCCGCGTCCGCCGCCTGGGCGTCCGCGTGGCCCTCACGGACGGGCCGGATCCGGGCCCCGGGTTCGAGTCGCCGGCCGTCGGGGCGGGCGCGTGCGCGTACGTCACGTTCACCTCGGGGTCCACGGGCCGCCCCAAGCCGGTCGCCGTGCCGCACCGGGGGGTGGTGCGGCTGGCGTTGTCGGACCCGGACCTGCCGCGCCCCGGGGCCGCCGACCGGGTGCTGCACGGGTACGCGCCGTCGTCGGGCGCCTCGACGATCGAGATCTGGTCGGGGCTGCTCGGCGGGTCGTGCCTGGTGATCGCCGAACGCGAGGAACTGCTGTCCCCGGTCGCGCTGGAGCGGCGGCTCCGCGAGGACGAGGTGACGATCGCCTACCTCACCACCAGCGTGTTCCACCACGTCGCGCGGACCCGGCCGCACGCCTTCGCGGGCCTGCGGTTCGTCTCGGCGGGAGGCGAGGCGATGGACCCCGCGCTGGCGCGGGAGGTCGTGCGGGCCTGCCCCTCCACCGAGGTCGCCAACCTCTACGGCCCGGCCGAGAACACCGTCGTCTCCACCGTGCACTTCGTGCGCGGCCTGCCCGAGGACGCCCGCACGGTGCCGATCGGCCGCCCGCTGGCCAACTCCACCTGCCGGGTGCTGCTGCCCGACGGCTCCCCCGCCGGGCGCGGCGAGGAGGGCGAGCTGTACGTCGGCGGCGACGGGCTCGCCCTGGGGTACCCCGGCGACCCCCGGCTGACCGCCGAGCGGTTCGTGACCTTCGACGACGGCGAGCGGCTGTACCGGACGGGAGACCGGGTCACGGTCAACCCGGACGGCGTCCTGGAACACCTCGGCCGGCTCGACCGCCGGCTCAAGCTGCGCGGCCGGCGGGTCGAGCCCGACGAGGTCGAGGCGCGGTTGCGCGACCACCCGAGCGTGGGCGAGGCGGTGGTCGGGGTGGAGGACGACGGGCTGGTCGCCTACCTCACCCCGGCCGTCCCCGGCCGCCCGGCCGATCCCTCCGCGCTGCGCCGGTTCTGCGCGAAGTGGCTCCCGGCGCCCGCCGTACCGCGGGCGATCCACCAGCTCGCCGCCTTCCCCCTGACGCCCGCGGGCAAGGTGGACAGGGCCGGGCTCGCCGCCCTGGTCCGCGAGCGCACCACCGCGGCGCCGCCCGGCGCCGATCCCGGGGACGAGGCGGGGCTGCGCGCCGTGGTGGCCTCGGCCTGGGAGGCCGCGCTCGGCGTACGGCCCGAGGCCGGGGACGACTTCTTCCTCATCGGCGGCGACTCCCTGCTCGCCGCCGAGGTGGTCAACCGGACGCGGGCCGTGCTCGGCCTGGACGCCGCGCACGGCAGCCGGCTGATCCGCGCGCTGCTCGACGCCCCGACGGTGGAGGGCTTCGCCGGCGCGGTCGCCGACGCCCTCGCGGGGACCCCGGGGCCGGGGACGGCCGTGGACTTCGAGGCCGAGGCGCGGCTGGGGTTCACGCTCCCGCACGCCACGGGCCCGGCCCCGCGTCCCGGCGATCCGGCCGACGTGCTGCTCACGGGCGCGACGGGCTTCGTGGGGGCGTTCCTGCTGGACCGGCTGCTCGGCCGTACCTCCGCCCGGGTGCACTGCCCGGTGCGCGCCCGCGACACCGTTCACGCGCGCCGCCGGGTGCTCGCCACGCTCGACCGGTACGGCCTGAGCGTCGCCGGCCGGGAGGACCGGGTGATCTGCTTCCCCGGCGACCTGACGGACCCGGAGCTGGGCCTGGGCCCCTCGCACCTGCACGAGCTGGGGCGGACGCTCGACCTGATCGTGCACTGCGGGGCCCGGGTCAACCTCGTCTACCCGTATCCCGCGCTGCGCGACGCCAACGTCGAGGGCACGCGGGCGATCGTCCGGCTGGCCGCGCGCCGCCGGGTGCCGGTGCACTTCCTGTCGACGGTGGCCGTGCTCGCCGGCTTCGGCGCGGCCGGGACGCGCCACGTGAACGAGGACGTCCCGCTCGCCCACGCCGACCGCCTCACGATGGGATACGCCGAGAGCAAATGGGTGGCCGAACGCGTGCTGCGGGAGGCCGCGCGCCAGGGGCTCCCGGTGGCGGTCTACCGCCCCTACGAGGTGACGGGCGACCGGCGCACCGGCGTGTGCAACACCGAGACCGCGATCTGCTCGCTGTTCAAGATGATCGCCGAGACGGGCTTCGCGCCGGACATCGCGCTGCCCATGGACTTCGTCCCGGTCGACCACGTCGCCGACGCCATCGTCCGCATCGCCACCGGCCGCACCACGGCCTCCGAGACGTACCACCTGACCAACCCCCGCCCCGCGACGCTCGCCGACGTCGTCGAACGGATGCGCGCCACCGGGTTCGAGATCGAGACGCTGCCCTACGCGCGGTGGGTGGGCGAGCTGATCCGGCACGTGACCGCGGACCCGGCGAGTCCCGCCGCGCCCTTCGTGTCCCTGTACGTGGACCGGGGCGGGGGGACGGACGGCTCGGTCGAGGAGACGTACGCCGAGGGCATGTTCCCCCGCCTGGGGCGGCGCAACACCGAGGCGGCACTGGCTGGCAGCGGTCTGACCTGCCCGCCCGTGGACACCACGCTGATCGACCACTACCTGGAGCACCTCTTCGCCTCCGGCTTCATCCGCCGTCCCCGCGCCGGGAGGGGGATGTCATGACCCGCGACGCCGTCTCCTGGATCGCGCACACCACCCGGGGAGGCCGCCCCCGCCCGTGACGACAGCGGCCCCGGCCCGCCGTACGGCAGAGCCCGCGAATCCATCCCGAAAAAATTAACCACGTGGTAGGTTTTGTCGCGATCGCGTGGGTGGCGCTTGGGCCGAGGTGGAGGGCTTGTGTTTCCGGACGGGTTTCTGTGGGGGGCGGCGGGCAGCGCCCACCAGACCGAGGGCAACAACGTCGGCAGCGACCTGTGGGCGCTGGAGAACCGGCCCGGGTCCCCGCTGGCCGAGCGCAGCGGGGACGCCTGCGACGCCTACCACCGCTGGCCCGAGGACCTGGACATCGTGCGCGACCTGGGGCTCAACGCCTATCGGTTCAGCGTCGAGTGGGCGCGGGTCGAGCCCGTCGAGGGGCGGTTCTCGCTGGCCGCGCTGGCGCACTACCGCCGGGTGATCGAGGGCTGCCTCGACCGGGGGCTCACCCCCGTGGTGACGCTGCACCACTTCACCTGCCCGCTGTGGTTCCAGCTCGCCGGGGGATGGCGGGACGCGGGGGCGGTGGAGCGCTTCCGCCGTTACGTCCGCGCGGTGCTGCCGATCCTGGACGGCGTCGAGTGGGTGTGCACGATCAACGAGCCCAACATGCTCGCCATGGTCGCGGGCCTGCTCGGCGGCTCCGACGAGGCCGAGCCGCGCGAGCACGGGCAGGTGGCGGGGACGCTCCCGCCGCCGGACCCGGAGCTGTCGGACGTGCTCACCCTCGCCCACCACGCCGCCCGCGAGGAGCTGGCGGCGGTGCCGGGGCTGCGGTCCGGGTGGACGATCGCCAACCAGGACTTCCAGCCCGCCGAGGGGGCCGGTGACGACGTGGTAGACGCCTGGGCGTGGCCGCGCGAGGATCGCTTCCTCGACGCCGCCGCCGGGGACGACTTCATCGGCGTCCAGTCGTACACCCGCGTGCTCGTCGGCCCCGAAGGCGCGCTGCCGATCCCCGACGGCGCCCGCCGCACGCACAACGGGTGGGAGTTCCACCCCGCCTCGCTCGCCGGGGCCGTCCGCCGCACGGCCGCCCGCCTGCCCGGCGTCCCCATCATGGTCACCGAGAACGGCATCGCCACCCGGGACGACGACGAGCGCGTCGAGTACACCCGGGAGGCCCTGACCGGCCTGCGCGCCGCGATGGACGAGGGCGCCGACGTCCGCGGCTACCTCCACTGGTCCCTGCTCGACAACTACGAATGGGGCTCCTGGGACGCCCCCTTCGGCCTCGTCGAGGTGGACCGCACGACCTTCGCCCGCACCGTCAAGCCCAGCGCCCGCTGGCTCGGGAAGGTCGCCCGCGCCGGAGCCCTGCTCTAGGCCGTACGGCGGGCCGCCCCCGCGCCGAGACGCCGCGCTGAGAACGCCGCGCTGAGAACGCCGCGCTGAGACCCACGCTGAGACGCCCGCGGTCCCGTGCTCCCCGCGCCGCCCGCCCCCGGGGCCGCGCGGGGAACACGCGAGGTCGCGGGGGTTTCGGGATCGGGGGAAACTGGGGTGGGGGCTGTCCGTTTGGGCCGGTGACGGGGGGTAGGGGACCCGTCGGAGGTGTCTGTTCGATGAGCCGACGAGACGATCCCGCACGCTACAAGGACATTCCGGGGAACCAGACCGCGAACACCCCCGGGGTGAACGAGAGCGACATCGCCAAGCTCAAGATGGACCAGCTCCGGGAACGCGCCAAGGAGCTCGGGGTCCCCGGCGGGTCGCGGATGCGCAAGCAGCAGCTCGTGGACGCCGTGTCCGACGCGTCCGCCGGCCGGGGGCCCGCCGGCCGGGGCGTGGCCGCGCCCGAGGCGCCCGCGAAGAAGTCCGGCAAGGGCAAGGGCGCGGAGAAGGGCGGCGGCGTGCGCCGGGGGCCGGAGAGCTCGCGGAGTCTCCAGTACTCCCAGGAGATCCGCTCGCCGGGGCAGGAGCCGGACCGGCCCGGCCGCAGCCTGGTCACCACCAGCCACGAGGTCATCAAGCAGTGGGCGGAGGAGCGCGGCGCGACCCCCGCCACGGTCGAGGGCACCTCGCACGACGACCACCTGGGCGTGCTGCGGTTCGACTTCCCCGGGTACGGCGGAGGCGGCCGGCTGCGCCACGTGAGCTGGGACGAGTGGTTCCACACGTTCGACGAGCGCGGGCTGAACTTCATCTACCAGGAGACGAAGACCGACGGCACGCAGAGCAACTTCTTCCGCCTGGAGCATCCCCGCCGCGAGGACGCCTGACCCGCGCCCGCGTCGCCCGTCCGGGGTTTCGCCCGCGTCGCCCGTCCGGGGTTCCGCCCGCGTGGCCGTACGGCCCGCTCGCCTCGGCGGGAGACGAGCGGGCGTGACGCGTGCGCCTAGCGCGACGCCTCGGCCTGGCGCCGCCGTACGGTCTCGACCAGCTCGTCCACGACCTCCGCGGTCAGGCCGATGCCGAACGTCCGGAACTTGATCAGCGGGACGCCCAGGGCCAGGTTGAACAGCACGCTGTCCACCTGCTGGAAGTCGCGGCCGCCCGCGGTCATCAGGCCGCCGAGCACCTCGGCCCCGATCGGGTGGTTCAGCCACTCCTCAAGCGTGGACATCCCGTCCAGCGTCCCCACGTGCCCGTCGCCGGGCGTCTCCAGCTCTGCGCGCAGGCGGATGTCCCGCGACGACGCGCCCACCTCCACCGCGAACCGGCCCGGGTCCACGCGCCAGTCGTGCCGGGAGACCGACCAGTAGGCGATGTCGCGCGCGGTCAGCGTGAACCGCACCCGCGAGGACGCCCCCGGCTCCAGCCCGACCTTGGCGAAGCCGCGCAGCTCGCGCCGGGGCCGCGTCGGCCGGTCCTCGTCGAAGGCGACGTAGAGCTGCGCGACCTCCTGGGCGTACCGGTCGCCGGCGTTGGTCACGGTGGCCTCGACGGTCCACTCGTTCTCGCCCGTCTCGCGCGCCTCCAGGTCGGAGTACTCGAAGCGGGAGTACGTCAGGCCGTGGCCGAACGGGTAGGCGACGTCCCGGTCGAAGGTGTCGTAGTGGCGGTACCCGACGTAGCGGCCCTCGCCGTACACCACGTGCCCGTCGGAACCCGGGAAGTGCGGGTGGGAGGGCACGTCCGAGAGCCTGCGCGGGATCGTCTCGGTGAGCCGCCCGGACGGGCTCACCACGCCCAGCAGCAGGTCCGCGATCGCCGAGCCCCCGGCCTGCCCCAGCAGCCACCCCTCCAGGATCGCCGACGCCGCGTCCTCCCACTCGGAGACCGACACGACGCCGCCGTTGGAGAGCACGACCACGACGCGCGGGCAGGCGGCCGCGACCTCGCGCAGCAGCGCGACCTGCGGCTCCGGCAGGTCGATGGTCGTCCGGTCGAACCCCTCGGACTCGGCCGCGTCCGGCAGCCCGAGGAACACCAGCGCCACGTCCGCGCCGGCCGCCGCGCGCACCGCCTCGGCCGCCAGGTCGTCGTCCGGCGCGCCGTCCAGGCGGTACCCGGCGGCGAAGACCGGCTCGGACGCGAGGGCGTCGCCGAGGGCGGTCCAGGCGTCGTCCAGCCTGGTCGGCACCACGTGCGAGCTGCCGTTGCCCTGGTAGCGGGGCGTCCGGGCCAGTTCCCCGATCACCGCGACCCGCTGCGGCGAGTCCGGGTCCAGCGGGAGCACGCCGTCGTTCTTCAGCAGTACGGCGGACGCCCGCGCCGCCTCGCGCGCCAGCTCGTGGTGCTCGTCGGCGTCCCAGTCCTCGTGCCGCTCCGCGGCCTCGACCCGCCCGGCGAGCGTGAGCAGCCGGTCCACGGCCGTGTCCAGCACCTCTTCGGGCAGCCGCCCGTCGCGCACGGCCGCCACGATCTCGTCATCGGTGCCTGTCGGCGGCATCTCCAGGTCCAGCCCGGCCTCAAGCGCCGCCGCCCGGTCGTTGACCGCGCCCCAGTCCGACATCACCAGCCCGTCGAAGCCCCACTCACCGCGCAGCAACTCGGTCAGCAGCCACCGGTTCTGGCTGGCGTACACCCCGTTGATCCGGTTGTAGGAGCACATGACCGTGTACGGCCGCGCCGTGCGCACGATGTGCTCGAACGCCGGCAGGTAGATCTCGCGCAGCGTCCGCTCGTCCACGTCGGCGCTGACGCGCATGCGGTCGGTCTCCTGGTTGTTGACCGCGAAGTGCTTCACGCACGCGCCCACGCCCCGCGACTGGATGCCCTCGACCACCGCGGCGCCCATCACCCCGGTGAGATGCGGGTCCTCGGAGAAGTACTCGAAGTTCCGGCCGCACAGCGGTGACCGCTTGATGTTGATCCCGGGCCCCAGCACGACGTCCACGCCGAGCGCGGACGCCTCGCGGGCGAGCGCCGCGCCGATCGTGAAGGCCAGCTCCGGGTCCCACGACGAGCCGAGTCCCACCGCCGGCGGGAAGCACGTGGCCGGCAGGCTGTCGTGGATCCCGAGCGCGTCGGTGTCGCGCTTGGGCTGCCTGCGGATCCCGTGCGGCCCGTCCGACAGCGTGAGCGGCCGCACCACGTCGCGCACGCCCTCGGTGTTCCAGGTCCCCGAGCCGGAGGTCAGCGAGGCCTTCTCCTCCAGCGTCAGATCATCCCGCTCCGTCATGACTTCCCTTCCTGTCGACTGCGCCCGCCCCGCCGGGCACGCGGTGACACGCACGGGGCGTGGCCGAGGCCGCGTGATCGGCGCGGGGGCTTGGGGGTGGGGTGGGGATCAGGGGGCGCCGGGCGGCGTGCGGTCCGGTGTCGCGAAGCCCGGATTCGCGGGGTGGACGCCGAGCTGGGCGAGGAAGGCGAGGACGACCTCGCGCATGTCCACCTCCTCGGGTTCGAGCAGCCACTGGGTCTGGAGGCCGTCCACCAGCGCGATCAGCTCGCGGGCGGCGACGGCCGGGTCGTGGGGGACGGGCGGGTCGGCCCGGCGGAACAGCTCGCCCAGCAGCCAGGTGGCGTCGCGGCGCAGCCGGCGGTACCGGTGGACGAAGTAGTCGTGCGCCGGGTGCTCCGGGTCGGCCGCCTCGCCGGAGATCTTGACGTACAGGGCCACCAGGCCGGGGCTGCGCATGTTCCTGGCGACCTGGGCGACGGCGCGGTCGAGCAGTTCCTCCGGCGTGGCCCTGGCGTCCGGCCCGGCCATCAGGCGCCCGTCCACCTCGTCGCGCCGGGCGAGCACCTGGATGAGCAGGCTCTCCTTGCCGGGGAAGTGGTGGAGCAGCCCGGCGTGGGTCAGCCCGGCGTGCGCCGCGATGTCGCGCAGGGACACGGCGTGGAACCCCGAGCGCGAGAACAGCTCGGTCGCCGAGTCGAGGATGCGCGCCCGGGTGCGGTCTCCCTTGGTCTCGCGCCTGGGCTCAGGCCGCGCCGCCCGGCCGGGCCGCGGCCGCTCGCCCGCGGGGCCGGGGTCCGCCGAGCCCTGCCGTACGGCCTCGGGCGGGGCGGTTTCGACGTGCGCTCTGGGTTCGGTCACCGACCGGCCTTTCCGTGCGGTCATGAGGGGCGCCGGGCGGGGGCGTTGCCCGGGTAGAGCGAGACTAGCCCGCTCAGGCCCTCGCAGACGGAACCTACCACGTGGTTAGTTTTCCATGTATGCTCGCCGCATTCTCGGCCCCGACGGCCGTTCACCGGCCTCCAGACGGAGTGAGCGTCATGAACAGACCCGCCCGTGTTCCCCTCGCCCTGGTCGCGTTCCTGACCGCGGCGTCGGCCCTCGCCGGCTGCGGCGGGTCCGGCGGCGGCGCGGCCGGCGAGGGGTCCAAGACCCTCAGCATCGCGACGATGACCCTGCCGCAGAGCCTGGACCCCAAGGACGCCATCGGCAGCGCCCTGCCGTTCTTCCAGGCGGTGTACGACACGCTGATCAAGCGCGAGCCCGACGGGTCCTACAGCCCGATGCTCGCGACCGAGTGGAAGTACGACGACAAGCGGACCGAGCTGACGCTGACCCTGCGCGGCGACGTGAAGTTCGACGACGGCACGCCGTTCAACGCGGCGGCGGTCAAGGCCAACCTGGAGCGGTTCCAGAAGGGCGGCGGCGGCCAGGCCCGGACCCTCGCCGACCTCCAGGAGGTCAAGGTCGTCGACGACACGCACGTCACGCTGGTGCTCAAGCAGCCCAACCCGGCGATGCTCTTCTACCTCAGCGACGCCGCCGGCCTCATGGCCAACCCGGCCGCCTTCGCCAAGGGCGACAGCCTGCGCAACAGCCCCGACGGCACCGGGCCGTACGACCTGGACGCCGGCACCACCACGATCGGCACGCGCTGGGAGTTCAAGCGCGCGCCGAAGTACTGGGGCCCGAAGCTTCCGTACGACAAGGTCGCGATCAGCTTCTTCGACAACGAGACGGCGATCGTCAACGGCCTCAAGACCGGCCAGGTCAACGCGGCGCTGCTGCAGAACACCGACCAGCAGGCCAGCGTCACCGGCGACGCCAAGCTCAAGACGATCAAGCAGGAGTTCGACTTCCAGGGCCTGCTGCTGTTCGACCGCGCGGGCATGGTCACCCCCGCGCTGCGCGACCCGCGCGTCCGCCAGGCGATCAACTACGCGATCGACCGCAAGACCATGCTCGACAAGATCCGCCAGGGCCAGGGCGCGGTGACCTCCCAGGTCTTCGGGCCGAAGGCGCAGGCGTTCAAGCCCGAGCTCGACACGTACTACCCCTACGACCCGGCCAAGGCCAAGCAGCTCGTCAAGGACGCCGGCAAGGAGGGCTTCACGCTGAAGCTGCCGCGCGTCTCGGCGATCGTGTCCGACGCCCTGGCCGCCTCGCTCCAGTCCGACCTGGCCGCCGCCGGGATCAAGCTGGAGTGGGAGAACGTGGACCAGGGCACCGCGGTCAAGCGGATCTTCCGGGACCGCGGCTTCTCCGGGATGGTCATGAACATGGGCCAGTCCCCGATCGACTGGGTCGTGGTCGGCGAGCTGGTCCTGCCGGGCACGTTCAACATGTTCGGCTACACCGACGACACGGTGAAGGACCTGCTCCCCAAGATCCAGGTGAAGGACGCCAAGGACGCCAGGGCCGACCTCCAGGCGCTGAACGAGCACCTGGTGAAGGACGCCTGGTTCGTCCCCTTCTACCGGATGACGTACCTGCACGTCTCCGACGGCTCCGTCACGATCAAGCCGCAGGACGGGATGGCCGTGCCGTCGATCTACAACTACGCGCCCGCCCGCCAGGGCTGACGCGCCGGGCCGGGGCCGGGCGGCCCCGGCCCGCTGGAGACCTCTCATGCTGAGCTTCATCGCGCGCAGGATCGCGGCGGGAGTCCCCCTCCTCTTCGTGATCTCGTTCGTCACCTACACGCTCCTGTCGATCCCCGACATCGACGTGGCCCGGCAACTGCTCGGGCAGGGAGCGCCCAACGACCTGGTCGAGGCCAAGAACAAGGCGCTCGGGCTGGACCGGCCGGTGCTCGTGCAGTACGTCGACTGGCTGGCCCACGCCCTGCGCGGCGACTTCGGGACCTCCTGGTTCACCAGCGAGAACGTGCTGGTCGCCATCCAGAACCGGGTGCCCGTCACGCTGAGCCTGATGGTCGGCGTCACGCTGGTCACGGCCGTGGCCGCGTTCCTGCTCGGCGCGTGGGCCGGGGTACGGCGGGGCGCCGTGGACCGGTTCGTGCAGATGTTCGCCGTCGCCGGGTACGCGCTGCCGCCGTTCCTGGTCACGCTGGTCCTCGTGCTCGTCCTGGCGGTCCAGCTCGGGCTGTTCCCGGCGATCGGGTACATCGGGATCACCGAGTCGTTCGGCGGGTGGCTGTCCACGGTGACGCTGCCGGTCCTGTCGCTGTCGGTCAACGCCGTCGCCGGGGTCGCGCAGCAGGTCCGGGGCTCGGTGATCGACGTGATGAGGCAGGACTACGTGCGGACGCTGCGCGCCCGGGGGCTGCCGCCGTGGCGCATCGTGCTGCGGCACGTGCTGCGCAACGCCTCCGCGCCGGCGCTGTCGGTGCTCGGCATGCAGTTCGTCGGCATCCTCGGCAGCGCCGTGCTCGTGGAGCAGATCTTCGGCCTGCCCGGGCTCGGCAGCATGACCGTCGCCTACACCACGCGCGGCGACATCCCCGTGATCATGGGCCTGGTCATGGTCACCGTGGTCCTCGTGGTCGTGGTCAACCTCGTCGTGGACGTCCTGATCGGCTGGCTCAACCCGAAGGCGAGGGTCGCGTGAGCGAGACGGCACCCCTGTCCGCCGAGCCCCTGTCCACCGGGGTCTCCACCGTCCGCCGCGGCGGCGCCGTACGGCGGCTGCTGCGGCACCCGCTCGGCCTGGCGTCCTCGGCCGTGCTGGCCGCGATCGTCCTGGGGGTGCTGCTCGCGCCCGTGCTCAGCCCGCAGGGGCCGGAGGTGTCCAGCCTGCGCGACGCGTTCGCCGGGCCGCGCGCCGGGCATCCGCTCGGCTTCGACTCGGCCGGGCGCGACGTGCTCTCCCGGCTGCTGTACGGCGGGCGCAACACCCTCAGCGGGGTCCTGCTCGCGCTGGCGGTCGCGCTCGCGCTGGGCGTCCCGGCCGGGCTCGTCGCCGGATACCGGGGCGGGAGGTTCGACGCCGCGTCGAGCTGGATCGTGAACCTGGTCATGGCGCTGCCCGCGATGGTGGTGCTGCTGGCCTCCCGCGCGATCGTCGGCCCCACGGTGTGGGTGCTCATGGTCGTGCTCGGCGTGCTCGTGTCGCCGAACTTCTTCCGGCTCGTGCGCGGGATCGTGGTCGGCGTGCGCGGGGAGCTGTACGTCGACGCCGCAAAGGTGTCCGGCCTGAGCGACCTGCGCATCGTGGGACGCCACGTGCTGATCGTCGTCCGCGCGCCGATCATCATCCTGATGGCGCTGGTCGCCGGGATCGCGGTCGGGCTCCAGGCGGGGCTCGAATTCCTCGGGATCGGCAGCGGAGATCTGCCCACCTGGGGCGCGATGCTCAACGAGGCGTTCAAGAACATCCAGCGCGCCCCCGGGCTGCTGCTGTGGCCGGGCCTGGCGCTCGGGCTCACCAACGCCGCGCTCGTGCTGTTCGCCGCGGCCCTGCGCGACGTGCTCGAGGACCGCGGCGCGACCGTGTCGCCCCGGCGCCGCCGTACCCCCGTCGAGCCGCCGCGCTCGGTGGCGGGGGAGCGGGCCGAGCTGCTGTCCGTGCGCGATCTGGCGGTGTCGTACGGCTCGCGCGAGGTCGTGCGCGGCGTGGACCTCGACGTCAGCGCCGGGGAGATCGTCGGGCTGGTCGGGGAGTCCGGGTCGGGCAAGAGCCAGACCGCCTTCTCGATCCTCGGCATCCTGCCCGAGGGCGGGCGGGTGTCGCGCGGGAGCGTCACCGTGCGCGGGCGCGAGATCGTCGGCCTGGCCGAGCGCGAGCACCGGGCGCTGCGCGGCGACGTGATCGCGTACGTGCCGCAGGAGCCGATGAGCAACCTGGACCCCGCGTTCACGATCGGCAGCCAGCTCGTCGAGCCCATCCGCGTCAAGCTCGGGCTGTCCCGGGCCGAGGCGCGGGCGAAGGCGCTGGACCTGCTGCGGCAGGTGGAGATCGCCGACCCCGAGCGGGTCTTCGGGATGTACCCGCACGAGATCTCCGGCGGCATGGCGCAGCGCGTGCTCATCGCCGGGGCCATGTCGTGCGACCCCGAGCTGCTCATCGCCGACGAGCCCACGACGGCGCTCGACGTGATGGTGCAGGCGGAGGTGCTGGGGCTGCTCCGCCGCCTCCAGCGCTCGCGCGGGCTCGGTGTGCTGCTCGTCACCCACAACCTGGGCGTCGTCGCCGACCTGTGCGACCGGGTGGCGGTGATGAGCGAGGGCCGCGTCGTCGAGACCGGCCCGGTCGCGCAGGTGCTCCACGAGCCGCGCGACCCCTACACCCGCAGGCTGCTGGACGCCGTGCTCGACGACGCCCCGGCCAGGGAACCGTGGACGCCGCCGGCGGACTCCCCCGGCTCACCGGGCCGGCCGGACCCGGAGGACTCGCAGGACCCCAAGGATTCCCAGAAGCCGAAGGATTCCCAGGACTCGCAGGAGGTGGCGCGGTGAATCCGCTGCTCAAGGTCTCGGACCTGCGGGTCTCCTTCCCCGGCAAGGGCTGGCGCGCCCCGCGCGTGGAGGTGCTGCGGGGCGTGTCGCTGGACGTGCGGCCCGGCGAGACGGTCGGCCTGGTCGGCGGCTCCGGCTCCGGCAAGACCACCATCGGGCGGGCGATCCTCGGCCTGGTGCCCGTCCAGTCGGGCACGATCGAGTTCGCCGGGGAGCGGATCGACGGGCTGTCCCCGCGCCGCCGCCGCGCCCTGGCCCGCGACATCCAGGTCATCTTCCAGGACCCGTACACGTCGCTGAACCCGTCCCTGACCATCGGGGACACGCTGTCCGAGCCCCTCCTGGCGCAGGGGCACGCCGCCCGCGAGGCCCGCGCCCGCGTCGCCGTGCTCCTGGACCGGGTCAAGCTGCCCGCCGACGCGGCGGACCGGCTGCCCCGGGAGTTCAGCGGCGGGCAGCGCCAGCGCGTGGCCATCGCCCGCGCCCTGGCCATCGACCCGCGGCTCATCGTCTGCGACGAGCCGGTCTCGGCCCTGGACCTGACGACCCAGCGCACCGTCCTGGACCTCCTCCTGGAGATCCAGGCCCAGACCGGCGTCGCCTACCTGTTCATCTCCCACGACCTCGCGGTGGTCCGCTTCATGAGCCACCGCGTGGCCGTGATCCACCGGGGCGAGATCGTGGAGACGGGCGAGGCGGCCGCGGTCACCTCCGCCCCGGAGAACCCGTACACCCGCTCGCTCCTGCTGGCCGCCCCCATCGCCGACGTGGAGCGCCAGCGGGCCCGCCGCGAGCAGTTCGAGCGCGAGGTCGCCTCTCCCCGCGCCTGACCGCGCCCGCCCGGTGGCCGCGGCCATCGCCGTACGGCGCGCCGTCGTGGCGCGCGACGCCGTGCGGAACCGGCGGCCGGGCACGGGAAGGGGCGGCGGCCCCAGCGGTCGCCCGGGCCGCCGCCCCTTCTTCCACGTTTCCGCTTCCCCCGCGTCCTCCGCGTCCTCCGCCGCGCGAAGCGGTCAGGCGAGGTCGGCCGACCGGTAGTGGTCGTGCCAGCCCAGCCGCTCCCACCAGGCCGGATGCGCCGCGAGCCGCGCCCGGTAGCCCTCCCACGGCGTCGCCTCCGGGTTCCACGCCTTCTCCGCGACGCCCGGGAGCCGGGGGAGCAGGAGGAAGGCCAGGTCGGCGAAGCCCGAGACCGTCTCGCACCAGATCGCGGCCTCGACCCCGGCGAGCCGCGTCCCGTCCGGCAGGCCGGGCACCGCGGAGGGGTGCCAGCCGTACATCTCCCGGGTCGAGCGCGGCTCGTAGGACTCATGGCCCACGGCGCCCCGCCGCGCCGTCTGCTCCGGCAGCAGGGAGTCCTCCGCGTAGGGCCGGTCGAGGTACAGGTACGCGCTGGTGGAGGCCAGCACCGGCGTCCCGGCCGCGACCGCCGCCGGCAGGTCGCCGGGCGCGCGGGCGAAGGACTCCGCCACGACGTCCACGAGCGGGTGGTACTCCTCGGGAATCCGCGCGCGCAGCTCGTCCGCGTCGAAGCGGTGGTCCGGCGCGATCCACCCCTGCGCCACGTCCCCGGGCCCGAGCGCGCCCGACCGCGCCGCCTCCTGCCAGGCCACCGGCCGTTTGCCCAGCTCGCGCACGATCCGCAGGGCGCGCGCCACGAACTCGCCGTACGGCTCGTCCGGCATCCCGAACGCCTCGTCCCCGCCGATGTGCAGGTACGGCCCGGGCGTCAGCGCGGCCACCTCGCGCAGCACGTCCCCGGCGAAGCCCGCCGCCTCACGCGGGTCCAGGTAGGAGAGCAGCGGGTGGGCCGCGTCCCCGCCCAGCTCCGGATACGCCCGCACGGCCGCCATCGTGTGCCCCGGCATGTCGATCTCGGGGATGACCGTGACGAACCGCTCCGCGGCGTACTCCACGATCCGCCGGAAGTCCGCGCGGGTGTAGTGCTGCGGCCCGTCGCCGTTCCCGGTCCCCTCCACCCAGTGCGCGGGATCGGTCAGCCGGGGCCACCCCGGGATCTCCAGCCGCCACGCCTGCGAGTCGGTCAGGTGCAGGTGCAGCACGTTGAACCGGTACAGCGCGAGCAGGTCGATCACCCGCTCGACCTGTTCCACCGGGAAGAACCGCCGCACCACGTCCAGCGACAGCCCCCGCCACGCCAGCCCGGGCCCGTCCGCCACGCGCACCCCCGGCGCCTCGAACCCCGCGCGTCCGGTACGGCTCGCGCCGGGCTCCGCCGTACCGGCCGCGCCGGGGGCGTCGGCGGCGGGGCCGGACACGCCCGGGGCCGCGGGGCGGAGGAGCTGGGCGAAGGCGGTCGCGCCCCGGAACAGGCCCTCGGGGGCCGCCGCGATGACCCTCGCGCCCGCGGGGGTCACGGTCAGCTCGTGCCGCTCCCGGGCGTCGGGCCCGCCGTCCGCCCCGCCGAGGGGGTCGAGCCCGCCCGCCGGGGCCAGGCCGGCGGCCTCCTCCGGCGTGCCGAGGGCCAGCACGAGATCCGCCGACTCACCGGCCTCTGGGTCCCCGACCTGCACGGTCGCGTCGAGGCCGTGCAGCCGCGCGATCAGCTCCGCGACGACCTCGCCGAGGCGGCGGAGGTCCTCCGACGGCACGGCGACGCGCAGCGGGGCGTGCGGCCGGAATCCGGCGCCCTCCGCCCGGACGCGCTGGGGAAGGGGCACGAGTGGGACGTTCTCGGACATGACGCTCCCAGAGGCGGCGGAGACCAGACAGTCCCCATTTTCTACCACGCGGTAGGTATTGACCGCCTCCCCCGCTCACCCAGGGCGTACGGCCCCGGAACGCCGGGGCGGGGCGGGCGTATCCCTCGCGGGGACCAGACGGGATACCCCTCCCGGCGGTGATCCGCCGCGCGGGGGAGACGGGACAGGATCTACTCATTCGCCCCCGACGCTTGAGAGGACCCGACGATGAAGCCCCGCCCGCTCGCCCTGATCTCCGGTCTCGGCCTGGCCTCGGCGCTGTTCCTGGCACTGGCCGGGCACGTGCAGGGCGAGGCCGGTCTCACCGCCTTCGGCCACACGATCAGCGACTTCGCCGCGGGGGACCGCGGCGGCTCGGTCGAGACCGGCATGTTCCTGGCCGGGGCCGCCTCCCTGGTCCTGCTGGCCGGGCTGCGCGCGGCCGCCGCGCCGCTCTCGCGCACCGTCGCCGGCCTGCTCCTGGTGTGGGTCGGCGGCGTGATCGCCGGGGCCGTCATCCCCACGACCCCGGCGGGCCTGGACCTCACCGCCTCCGGCTACGTCCACCGCTACGTCTCGTTCGCGGCGTTCATCGCCCTCCCCGTGGCCGGGATCCTGATGGCGCGCCGCTTCCGCACCGTGCCTGACTGGCGGCCCGTCGCGACGCCCGTCCTCTCCCTCGCGCTGGCGACGGGCGCGGGCGGGCTGGCCATGCTCACCACCTCGATGGTCGGCCACCGCGTCCTGATCGGGCTGGCCGAGCGCGTCCTCGCCCTCACCGCGCTGGCCCTCCTCGGCGTCCTGGCCCACCGCCTCCACCGGCTGTCCGCCGCCGGGGCCCGCTCGGTCACCGCCTGACCCTCGTCGTACGGCCGTCGCCGCGCCGGGCCTGCCCCGCGCGGCGACGGCCGTACGCGTGTTTCCGGCGGGTCAGTCGCGCCACCAGTCGTCGAGGGGGCTGACCGGGAGGGCGCGCTTGTGGCGGGTCGTGAGGTAGGCGTGCTCCACCTTCTCCGCCACCTCCGGCGGGACGTCGGCGCCTTCCAGGTAGGCGTCGATCTGGGCGTACGTCAGGCCGAGCGCCTCCTCGTCGGGGAGCGCGGGGCGCTCGTCCTCCAGGTCGGCGGTCGGCACCTTCTGCCAGGTGCTCGGCGGCGCGCCCAGCTCCTGGAGCAGGGCGCGGCCCTGGCGCTTGGTCAGGCCGGTCAGCGGGATGACGTCCGCGCCGCCGTCGCCGTACTTGGTGAAGAAGCCGGTCACCGCCTCGGCCGCGTGGTCGGTGCCCACGACCAGCATGCGCGCCTGCCCGGCGATGGCGTACTGGATCACCATGCGCTCGCGGGCCTTGATGTTGCCGCGCACGAAGTCCCGCAGCGTCCCGTCCTCGCCCGGCAGCTCCCGCATCGCGGCGGCCGTCTCGGCGGCGGTCGCGTCCGCGCCGGGCTTCACGTTGACCACGATCGACCGGTCCGGCCGGATGAAGTCCAGCGCGATCCGCGCGTCGTGCTCGTCCGCCTGCACGCCGTACGGCAGCCGCACCGCGACGAACACGGCCTCAAGCCCCTCGTCCCGCGCCTCCTCGGCGGCGAGCTGGCAGAGCCGCCCCGCCAGCGTGCTGTCCTGCCCCCCGCTCACGCCCAGCACGAACCCCGTGGAGCGGCTGGCCCTCAGGTAGTCCTTCAGGAAATCGATCCGCCGCCGGATTTCCACCTTGGGAACAATGGACGACCTGACGCCGAGCTCAGCGATAATCCGCTCACGAAGATTAGACATCTGCGCACTATACTGCGCAAGCCCCAGGTGAAAGCCCCCGGGGGCGCGAATGGCGTTAAAGCCTGAAGCGACCCCAGGAATTCGCATCCCCAATGAAAAGCGAACCCCGCGCCCTCTTCCCGCGATCGTGCAATTCGGCCCCGAGGCCGGCGCCCCCGGATGCCTCGGGCCGGGAGCGGGCGGGTGCCGAACCGCGAGACCACGGGCGGGACGGGGCGGCGGATGGAAAGCGGAGGGAGGCTGGCGGGGTGGGCGCTGGGCCGGTCAGGGGGTGGCGCGGGGTCGGGGTTTGGCGCGGACGTGCATGCGTTCGCCCTGGCGGCCGAAGAGGCTGAGGATCTCGACCGGGCCCTGCCCGCCGCTGCCGAACCAGTGGGGGAGGCGGGTGTCGAACTCGGCGGCCTCGCCGGGGCCGAGGAGGAGGTCGTGGTCGGCGAGGATGAGGCGGAGGCGGCCGGCCAGGACGTACAGCCACTCGTAACCCTCGTGCGTCACGACCTTGGGCTCGGTGTGGTCCGCCGGGATCACCGTCTTCCAGGCCTGGATGGGGGCCGGCTGGCGGGTCAGCGGGATGACCGTGAAGCCGTTGTTCTTGCGCGGGGTCAGGCGGACGCGGGGGTCGCCGACCTCGGGGGCCCCGACCAGGTCGTCCAGCGGGACCTGGTGGGCCTGCGCGATGGGGAGCAGGAGTTCCAGGCTGGGCCGGCGCTGGCCGGACTCCAGCCGGGACAGGGTGCTCTTGGAGATGCCGGTGGCCTCGGCCAGGGCGGACAGGGTGACGCCGCGCTCGGTGCGCAGCCGCTTCAGCCGGGGTCCCACCTCGGTCAGGGCCTGGGCGATGGCGGGTGAGTGCTGCATGCGGCCCATTGCTAGCAGGACGTTCCGGAAATGGCAACAAAAGTTGCCGCATCGGCGGCTCGCGGGGCAATGTCCGGCCATGGAGGTGATGGCCGTGAACGAGGCGAAGAAGAACGGCGCCGACTACGACGTGGTGATCATCGGCGGAGGGGCGGCCGGGCTGAGCGCGGCGCTGGTGCTGGGCCGGGTGCCCGGGCGGCGCGTCGCCGTGGTGGACGCCGGGGAGCCGCGCAACGCCCCCGCCGCGCACATGCGGGGATACCTGTCGCGGGACGGCATGCCCCCGTCGGCGTTGCTGGAGGTGGGCCGGGCCGAGGTCGCCGGGTACGGCGTGAGCGTCATCGACGGCCGCGTGGACCACATCGAGCCGGGCTTCGCCGTGCACCTGGCGGGCGGCCCCGTGCTGCGGGCGCGGCGGGTGATGGTGGCGACCGGGCTGCGCGACGAGCTGCCGGACCTCCCCGGGGTGCGCGAGCGGTGGGGCAAGGACCTGCTGCACTGCCCGTACTGCCACGGGTACGAGGTGCGCGACCGGCCCCTCGGCGTGCTCGGCACCGGCCCGATGTCCGTGCACCACGCGCTGCTGCTGACGCTCTGGACCGACGACGTGGTCCTCTTCACGCACACGCTCAAGCCGGCGGACGAGGACCGCGAGCGCCTCGCGGCCAGGGGCGTGCGCCTGGTCGAGGGCACGGTCAAGGGCCTGATCACCGGCGACGACCGGCTGCGCGGCGTCGAACTGGCCGACGGCACGGCGGTGCCGCGCGACGCGGTGTTCGTCTTCCCGCGCATGGTGCCCCAGAGCCGCCTGTTCACGGACCTGGGGGCCGAGGCGGACGAGGACGGCTGGGTCGTCGCCGACCCTGCCGGCCGGACGACCGTCCCCGGCCTGTGGGCGATCGGCAACGTCGCCGACCGCCGCGCCCAGGTGATCACCGCGGCGGGCCAGGCCTCGGCGGCGGCCATCGCGCTCAACCACGACCTCCTGGAGGAGGACGTGGCCCGCGCCGTCGAGGCCGCCCGCTGACGCCCGGCCTCGCCCCGACCGCCCCTGCCCCGCCGTACGGCCTGAGCGACGGCCCCGCCCCGCCGTACGGCCTGAGCGACGGCCGCGTCCCGCCGTACGGCCTGAGCGACGGCCGCGTGCCGCCGTACGGCCGGGGCGACCCCGGCGGGGCCGTACGGCGGATGCCGGGTCAGCGGGTGAAACGCAGGGTGACCAGCTCGAACGGGCGCAGCGAGACCGGCACGGCGCCGTCGTCGAGAACGGCGGCGGAGTCCGCGAGCGGCCGCTCCAGGAGGTCGGTCGCCGTGACGCCGGTGGCGGTGAAGCCGGGCGTGATCCGGGCCCGGGCGCGGCCGCCCCGGGACTCGTGGAAGCGGACCACCACGTCGCCGCTGCCGTCGTCGGCCAGCTTCACGGCGGTGACCACGACCGCGTCGTCGTCCACCGTGACCAGCGGGGCCACCTCGGACGCGCCCGTGACGCGGCGCTCGGGCAGGTTGACGAACCAGCCCTCGCGGACGGCGTCGCCGATCCCCGCGCCCGGGACCAGCGCGTGGCGGAAGCGGTGCGCGCCCTGGTCGGTCTCGGGGTCGGGGAAGCGCGGCGCGCGCAGCAGCGAGACCCGCAGCGTGGTGGTCGTGCCGGAGTCGGACTCGCGGACGTCGCGCGTCACGTCGTGGCCGTAGGTGGAGTCGGTGACCAGGGCGACGCCCCAGCCCGGCTCCTCGAAGTGCACGAACTTGTGGTTGCACGCCTCGAACTTGGCGGCCTCCCAGCTCGTGTTCGTGTGGGTGGCGCGGAAGGCGTGGCCGTACTGGCTCTCGGAGGCGTACCGGTCGGCGTGCACGTCCAGCGGGAACGCCAGCTTGAGGAACTTCTCGGTCTCGTGCCAGTCCACCTCGGTGCGGATCTCCAGCCGCCCCGCCTCGACGGAGAGGGTCTGTGTCACCCGGGACCGCCCGAACGAGCGCGTGACCCGGACCGTGCCCGGCTCCTCGCCCGGGACGACCTCGTCGGCGTCCACCAGGTCGGTGACCGTGTTCCGGTAGAACTTGTCCACGTCCCAGGCGTCCCACATGTTCGGGAAGTCCGGGTGGATCTGGAGCAGGTTCGCCGCCTGCCCCGGCGCGACGGTCTCCCGGCCGGCGCGCAGGTCGTACGCCGAGACCACCAGGCCGCGCCCGTCGACCTCCACGCGGAGCAGGTCGTCCTCCAGGACGTACCCGCCCTCGCCGCGCGTGCGGAGCCGGGCGGCGAGGGCGGGGGCCTGGACGACGGCCGCCCCGAGGGCCGGGACGCCGTTGCGGGAGTGGGGCGCGGCGTTGAAGACCAGCTCGTGCGGGCCGTCCCCGGCCAGGGCGCGCTGCGCGGCGTCGATGATCTCGGTCAGCTCGGCGGCGACGGCCGCGTAGGTCTTCTCGGCCTCGCGGTGCACCCACGCGATCGACGAGCCCGGCAGGATGTCGTGGAACTGGTGCAGCAGCACCGTCTTCCAGATCCGGTCGAGCCTGTCGTGCGGGTAGTCGAACCCGGCCCGCACGGCCGCCGTGGCCGCCCACAGCTCGGCCTCGCGCAGCAGCGACTCGCTGCGGCGGTTCCCCTGCTTGGTCTTGGCCTGGCTGGTCAGCGTGGCGCGGTGCAGCTCCAGGTACAGCTCGCCCACCCAGACCGGCGGGTCCGGGTACTCCGCCTCGGCCTTGGCGAAGAACCGCGCGGGCGTCTCCCACACGACGGTCGGCGAGCCCTCCAGGTCCTTGACCCGGGCCGCCTTGGCGATCATCTCGCGGGTGGTGCCGCCGCCCCCGTCGCCCCAGCCGGTCGGGGCCAGGGAGTGCCGCGCGACGCCCTTGTCCTTGAAGTTGCGCGCCGCGTGCGCCAGCTCGCCGCCCTTCATCGAGCAGTTGTAGGTGTCCACGGGCGGGAAGTGGGTGAAGATCCGCGTGCCGTCGATGCCCTCCCACAGGAACGTGTGGTGCGGGAACTTGTTGACCTGGCTCCAGGAGATCTTCTGCGTCAGCAGCCGCTTCGAGCCCGCGGCCTTGATGATCTGCGGCAGCCCGGCGGCGAAGCCGAAGGTGTCCGGCAGCCACGCCTCGTCGTTCTCGATCCCGAACTCGTCGAGGAAGAACCGCTTGCCGTGCACGAACTGGCGGGCCATGGCCTCCGAGCCGGGCATGTTCGTGTCCGACTCCACCCACATGCCGCCCGCCGGGACGAACCGCCCCTCGGCCACGGCCTTGACCACCTTCGCCCACACCTCGGGCCGGTGCTCCTTGATCCAGGCCCACTGCTGCGCCTGCGACATCGCGAAGACGAACTCCGGCTCGTCCTCCAGCAGCGCCGTCATGTTCGAGGTGGTCCTGGCGACCTTGCGCACGGTCTCGCGCAGCGGCCACAGCCAGGCCGAGTCGATGTGCGCGTGCCCGACCGCGCTGATCCGGTGCGCCGACGGCGCGGCGGGCACGGCCAGCGCCGGGGCCAGCGCGGCGCGGGCGGCCTCGGCGGTGCCGTTCACGTCCTGCAGGTCGATCGCGTCGAGGGCCCGCTCCACCGCGCGCAGCAGCTCGTGGCGGCGCGCGCCGTCGGCGGGCAGCTCGGCCATGAGCTCGCCGACGACCTCCAGGTCGATGACGAGCTGCCACACGGTCTCGTCGAAGACCGCCAGGTCCATGCGCTCCAGCCGGTACTGCGGCCGGTCGCCGGCCGTCTCCTTGTCCCCCAGCTTGGTCGGCAGGAAGGGGTGGTAGTCGAGGATCACCGGGTTGGACGCGGCCTCGACGTGCAGCCGCACCTCCTCGCCGCCGCGCACGGGGGCGCCGATCCGGACCCACTGGTTGCGCGGGTTGAGGCCCTTCACCGGGGTGCCGTCGGGCCGGTAGACCAGGCCCTCGCACTGGAAGCCCGGCATGTTCTCGTCGAACCCCAGGTCGAGGATGGCCTCCACGGTCGAGCCCGCCCACTCCGCCGGCACCGTGCCGGTGACCGTGAACCAGCTCGTCCCCCAGGGCGCGCCCCACATGTCGCCCGGCCTGATCGGCTCGGGCACGGCCGCGAGGCCCTCGGCCACCGGGACCGGCTCGCCCGGGGCGTGCCAGACCTTCACGTCGAGCGGCACGGACGCGGGGTACACCGCGGGGCGGATCCGCTCGTCGAGGACGCGCTTGAGACGGGCTTCGATCAGCTCGCGGTCGTCATGCATGGGGAGAGGCTCCTGTCGGGGAAAAGCGGTTTTCTGCTGTTTCGACGCTACGGCCCGCGCGGGCGGTACGGCGTCAGCCCTTGATCGCGCCCTCTTCCACGCCCCGGAAGAAGTACCGCTGGAGCGAGGCGAAGAGGATCACGATCGGGAGGAAGGAGATCATGGTCCCGGCCGCGATGAGCCGGGGGTTGGCCGTGAACGTGCCGTTGAGGTACTGCAGGCCCACGGTGAGCGTGAACTTGGACGGGTCGTTGAGCACGATCAGCGGCCACAGGAAGTCGTCCCAGGCGGCGATGAACGCGAAGATCGTGATGACGCTGAGCATGCCCCGCACGTTCGGCAGCCCGATGTGGATCAGCCGCTGCCAGGGCGTGGCCCCGTCGATCACCGCGGCCTCGTCCATCTCCTTGGGGATGGCCTGGAACGCCGTCCGCATGAGCAGCACGTTGAGCATCCCGATCGCGCCCGGCAGCGCGACGCCCACCAGCGTGTCCGCCAGGCCCATGCTCCGGATCGTGAGGAACTGGGAGATGATCGTCACTTCGCCGGGCAGCACCAGCGTGGACAGGAACAGCACCAGCAGCAGCTTCGCGCCCCGGAACTCCAGCCGGGCCAGCGCGAACCCGGCCAGCGTCGCCCCGATCGCGTTGCCGCCGACCACGATCACCGCCACGAAGAGCGAGTTCAGCGCGTACGTCCAGACGGGGATGGTCTCCGCGACCTTGGCGTAGTTGTCCAGCGTCGGCTGCGAGGGGACGAAGCTCGGCGTCCGCGAGAAGACGTCCTCCATCGGCCCCTTGAGCGAGGTGGACAACTGCCACAGGAACGGCAGGACCGTGATCGCGAGCACGACCAGCAGCAGCGCGTACCGCAGCACCAGCTCGCCCGGCCCGGGCGCGCCGAAGCCGCCGCGCCCCCGCCGGGCGCTCTCGCCGCGGCGGGCGCCCCGCCGTACGCGATCGTCGCGGGGAGACGGGTCAGGAGCCGGTACGGCGTCGCGCCCGGCCCCGGCCTGCACCGTCATGTCCGACATTTCACGACGCCTTCCTGTTGAGCCGCGCGAGCAGGAGCATCGGGCCGATCGTGATGACGAAGAGCAGGAGGCTCAGCGCCGAGGCGTACCCGAAGTGCCCGTAGAAGCCGCGGCTGTAGAGCTGGATCAGCATGACCAGCGACATCGCGCGCCCGCCGGGGCCGCCCGTGCCGTTGGACAGCACGTACAGCTCGGAGAACACGCGCAGCGCCGACACCGAGACCAGCACCGAGATCAGCAGCATCGTGTTGCGGACCCCGGGCACGGTCACGCTCCAGAACCGGCGCACCGGTCCCGCGCCGTCCACGGCGGCGGCCTCGTGCAGCTCACGCCGTACGTTCCCGAGCGCCGACAGGTAGATGATCATGTAGTAGCCCAGGCCCTTCCAGACCGTGAGCGTGATCGCGCTGAACACCAGCAGCCAGCGGTCGGTCAGGAACGGGAGCGGCCCCTGAAGCACCCCCAGCGCCTGCGCGAGCCCGTTGATCAGCCCCCGGTCGCTCAGCAGCCAGCTCCAGATCAGCGCGACCACCACGGCCGAGGCGACGACCGGCGTGTAGAAGGCCGTGCGGAAGAACGTGATGCCCGGGATCTTCTTCTCCACCAGGACGGCCAGCAGCAGCGGCAGCAGGACCAGCACCGGCAGGCAGACGAGCATGAACACGATGCTGTTCAGCAGCGCGTCCACGAGCTGGGAGTCGTCGAGCATGCGCTCGAAGTTGGCCAGCCCCGTGAAGTGGCCCCCGCTGAGCGGCTTGGCGTTCGTGAACGCCAGGACCAGCGTGTTGAGCGAGGGCCACACGTTGAACACCAGCAGCCACAGCGCGGCGGGCGCCACCAGCAGCCAGGGGGTGAGCCGGCGGCGGAGGGCGCCCTGCGCGGGAAGAACGGGGACGGTCACTGGTTGAGCAGCTCGTTGCACTTGGCGACCGCCTTGTCCAGCGCCTCCTTGGAGGAGATCTCCCCGTTGAGCGCGGCGGCGATCTGCTGGCGGATGAACTTGCTCATGGCCTCGGTCACCTCGAAGGGCTGGTGCACCTGGGCCTTGGCCAGCGAGTTGAAGGCGATGACCTTGGCGTCGCCGCCGTTGGTGCCGTCGCTCTTGGTGAAGAACGGGTCGTTCGCCGAGGCCTTGGTGCTCGGGAAGACGCTCACCTCGTGCGCGAACTTGGCCTGGTTCTCCGCGCTCGTCACCCAGCGGGCCAGCGCGACCGCCGCGGCCGGGTTCTTGCTCTTCTTGGAGATCGACAGGCCCTGGACGTACAGCGGCGGGACGCCCATCGCGGCGGAGGGCACCGTCTTCGGCACCAGCGAGGGGTTGTTCGTCTTCAGGTCGATGACGTAATTGGCGCCCGCGGTGGTCCAGGCGACCGTGCCCTCGTTGAAGAGCTTGGTGTTGCCGGCGTAGGTGTCGGTGAGGACGTCGCGCGGCAGCAGGCCCTCCTTGAACGCGGCGCGGTACTTGTCCACCACGGCCACGGCCTCGGGGGTGTTGAAGACGAACTGCTTGCCGTCGTCGGAGAGGATCTTCACGCCCGCCTGGAACAGGTCGCCCAGTTCGGGGCGGCGGCTCATCAGGTAGGACTTGCCGCCGGACTTCTCCTTGTAGATCCGGGCCTGCGCGACCAGCTCGTCGAACGTCGTCGGCGGCTTGGCCGGGTCCAGCCCGTTCTTCTTCATCAGCTCGGCGTTCCAGTAGTTGACGTCCGTGTTGAGGTACCACGGGTAGCCGTACGTGCCCTGGAAGCCGCGGAACTTGTAGGCGTCCAGCGCGCCCGCGACGTAGTCGTCGGCCAGCTTCTGGTCCACCTGGGCGACGTCGAGCAGCATGTCCTGCTTGACGAGGGGGCGCGCGAAGTCCGGGGGCAGGTTGGCCACGTCCGGCAGCGTGCCGGAGGCCGCCTGGTTGAGGACCTTCTCGGAGTACCCGTCCGGCGGCTGGTCGATCCACTCGACCTTGGTGCCGGGGTACTTCTTCTCGAAAGCGGCGATCACGCTTTCCATGTACGTCGTGAACTTGGGCTTCAGGGCCCACGTCTGGAGGCTGACCTTGCCCTTCACCTCGCCGGTGGCCGCCGCGGTCGGCGCGGCGCCGCCCTGCGGGTCGGCCCCGCCGAGCCCACAGCCGGAGACGACCATGACGGCCGCCACCGCCAGTCCCGTCCAGTACCTTCGCATGGCGCTCTCCTTGGGTACTAAAGCGTTCTAGTTGCGGGACTATTCACCCCGGTAGACTCGCGTGTCAATAGATGAGACGAACCCGTGAAGGAGCCGCATGCGCCGACCTACGATCGCCGACATCGCCGAGCGGGTTGGGGTGTCCAAGGGCGCGGTGTCCTTCGCGCTCAACGGCCGGCCGGGTGTCGGCGAGGCCACGCGGGCCAGGATCCTGCAGGTCGCGAAGGAGATGAACTGGCGCCCGCACAGCGCCGCGCGGGCCCTCGGGGGCGCCCGCGCGGAGGCGGTGGGACTGGTGATCGCGCGCCCCGCGAGCACGCTCGGCGTGGAGCCGTTCTTCGCCCAATTGTTGTCAGGTCTCCAGGCGGGACTGTCCGCGCGGTCGGTGGCGCTGCACCTGCTGATCGTCGAGGACGCCGAGGCGGAGATGGAGGTCTACCGGGAGTGGGCGTCGGCCCACCGGGTGGACGGGTTCGTCATGGTGGACCTCAAGGTGCGGGATCCGCGGATCGAGGTGCTGGAGGAGCTGGGCGCCCCGGCCGTGGTCCTGGGCGGGCCCGGCAGGCACGGGAGCCTGTCGAGCGTGTGGGCGGACGACCGCGAGGCCATGCTGTCGGTGCTGGAGTACCTGGCCGCGCTCGGCCACCGCAGGATCGCGCACGTCGCGGGCCTGCCGGCGTTCCGCCACACCCAGCGCAGGATCCGCGCGCTGCGCGACTCGGCCCGCCGCCTGGAGCTGGTGGACGCGGTGTCCGTGCCCACGGACTTCAGCGACGCCGAGGGCGCGGCGGCGACCAGGACGCTGCTGTCGCGCCCGCGCCGGCCCACCGCGATCGTCTACGACAGCGACGTGATGGCGCTGGCCGGGCTGGGCGTGGCGGGCGAGATGGGCGTGCGGGTGCCGGACGAGGTGTCCATCGTGGCCTTCGACGACTCCGTGCTGACCCGCATCGCGCACCCGTCCATCACCGCGCTGTCCCGCGACACCTTCGCCTTCGGCCGGCAGCTCGCGGAGGTGATGTTGCAGGTCATCGACGAGCCGGGGCTGCGGAGGGACGTGAAGACGGCCACCCCGAGGCTGGTGGTGCGGGAGAGCACGGCCGCGCCGGGGGCTTGGCAGGACGACTAAATCGGTTTAGGCTCCGCCGGGAGATCGAACGACCCCCGGAGGACGCGTGCCCGAGTCCCACCCCATCCGTTTCGGCGCCAACTACGTGCCCTCGGCGGGCTGGTTCCACAGTTGGCTGGACCCCGCGCCCGACGTCTGGCGCCGCGATTTCGAGGACCTGGCCGGGATCGGCCTGGACCACGTGCGCGTGTTCCCGGTCTGGCCGTGGATCCAGCCCAACCGGGCGCTGATCCGCGAGCGCGGCGTCGAGGACCTGCTCACGCTGATCGACGTGGCCGCCGAGTTCGGCCTGGACGTCAGCGTGGACCTGCTCCAGGGGCACCTGTCCAGCTTCGACTTCCTGCCCTCGTGGGTGCTCACCTGGCACGAGCGCAGCCTGTTCACCGACCGCGACGTGCGCGACGGCATCGCGGCGTACGCCGAACGGCTGTCCCGCGCGGTGGCCTCCCGCGACAACGTCTTCGCCATCACCCTCGGCAACGAGGTCAACAACCTCTGGCCGTCGAACCCGACCACGCCCGAGGCGTCCCGGAGCTGGGCCGCCGAGCTGATCGACGTGGTCCGCGGGGCCGCGCCCGGCCTGCTCGCCCTGCACTCGCTCTACGACGCCACGTGGTACGGCCCCGAGCACCCGTTCCACCCCGCCGACAACGTGGACCTGGGCGACCTGACCACGGTCCACTCCTGGGTCTTCAACGGCGTCTCGGCCATCGACGGGCCGCTCGGCCCCGCCACCGTCACCCACGCGGACTACCTGGTCGAGCTGGCGGCGTCCACCGCGCTCGACCCCGCCCGGCCGGTCTGGCTCCAGGAGATCGGGGTCCCCCTCCCCGACGTGCCGGAGCCCGACGCCGCCGAGTTCGTCCGCCGCACGCTCACCGGCGCCCTGGAGAACCCGGCGCTGTGGGGCGTCACCTGGTGGTGCTCCCACGACCTGGACCGTTCCCTCCTGGACTATCCGGAGCGGGAGTACGACCTGGGCCTGTTCACCGTGGAGCACGACCCGAAGCCGGCCGCCAAGGAGCTGGCCGCGATCGCCGCGGAGGCCCGCCGTACGGCCGGGGACCCCGCCGCCGCCGCGCCCCGGCCCGGCCTGCTCTGCCCGGTGGACCTGCGCGCGGAGCCGGAGCGCCGCGCCGAGGTCGCGCCCGGCAGCGCCTTCCACGCCGACTGGGTACGGCTGCGCCAGGCCGGCCCCGTCGCCATCGTCGCCGCCGGCCGCGCGGGCGACGCGCACTACCTCAGGACTCGGGGGATCGACGCAGTTCACACCCAGGCCTGACCCAGGCCGCCCCAGTAAGGAGCCATGATGCGTCGTCGTGCGTTACCCGCCGTGTGCGGGGCCCTCATCGCGGCGTTCCTCGTCGCGCCTCCCGTCCACGCGGACCCGGGGACCCCGGGTTCGCCGCCGGCGGCCCCGGGGACCCCCTCCCCGGCCGGCGCCACCCCCTCCTCCGCTCCGGCGCCGTCGGGCACCCCCGGCGCGTCTCCCGCCCGCCCCGCCAGGGTGGCGGCGACCGGCGCCCAGCCGTACGCCTCCTACTGGCACCCGAACACGATCCTGAACTGGGACCCGGCCAAGGACCCCGACGCCCGGTTCAACCGGTCCCGGGTGCCGCTGCGGCCGCGCTCCTCGGACCCCGCGCTCAAGGCGAACCCCAACGCGCGCGCCGGGGAGGGCAAGGTCGCCTCGCTGGTGTCGTTCGGGCCGACCTCGAACAACCCCTCGCAGGGTTCGCTCGACCCGAACTACTACGCCTTCACCCACTGGCAGTACGTCGACACGCTCGTCTTCTGGGGCGGGTCCGCGAGCGAGGGCCTGATCCTCGCGCCGAACGCCACGGTGATCGACGCCGCGCACCGCAACGGCGTCAAGGTGTACGGCACGGTGTTCTTCCCGCCCACGGCGTACGGCGGGCAGATCCAGTGGGTGCGCGACTTCGTCCAGAAGTCCGGCTCGAACTACGTCGTCGCGGACAAGCTGGTCGAGGTGGCGAAGCACTACGGCTTCGACGGCTGGTTCATCAACCAGGAGACGGCCGGCGGCGACGCGGCGCTGGCGACCGAGATCCGCTCGCTCATGAAGTACGCCAGGGCCAAGGGCCAGGTCGAGTTCATGTGGTACGACGCGATGACCGAGAGCGGCTCGGTGACCTGGCAGGACGCGCTGACCACGGCGAACGACGCCTTCCTGAGCGACCCGGCCAGGGTGTCGGACTCGATGTTCCTGGACTTCGGCTGGAACGCGGGCAAGCTCTCCTCCTCGCGCACGCACGCGCGCTCCCTCGGGCGTGACGAGCACGAGCTGTACGCGGGAATCGACACCGAGTCCGCCGGGTACAACACCGGAGTGCCCTGGGACGCGGTGTTCCCCGCAGGTCAGCCGCACGTGACCTCGCTCGGCATCTACCGGCCGGAGTGGACGTGGAAGTCCTCCACGGGCCCGGCCGACTTCCGCGCGAAGGACTCCCGCTTCTGGGTGGGCGCGAACGCCGACCCGTCCAACACCGCGACGTCCTCGGCGTGGAAGGGCCTGGCCCACTACATCGCCGAGTCCACGCCGGTCACCGCCAAGCCGTTCGTGACCGGGTTCAACACCGGCCACGGCGACTTCTACAACGTCGGCGGCGTCCGCGTGCGCACCGGCGGCTGGAACAACCTGTCCGTCCAGGACGTGCCGCCCACCTACCAGTGGGTGGTGGAGTCCTCCGGCACGCGGCTCACGCCGTCCATCGACTACGGCGACGCGTACGAGGGCGGGTCGTCGCTGCGGCTCGCCGGCAAGCTCGACGCGGCCAACACCGTCCGGCTCTACCAGGCGAAACTGCCGGTGGCGGCGGACACGAAGCTGTCCGTCGTGGTCAAGACCCCGGCGGCGGGGCCGACCCGGCTGAAGGCGGCCGTCGCGTTCATCGACGCCCCGAACTCCTTCACCACGCTCGACCTGGGCTCCACGAGCGGCGCCGGCTGGGAGCGCAAGACCCTGGACCTGTCGGCCCACGCCGGCAAGACCATCGCCCAGATCGGCCTGCGCGCCGAGGGCTCGGACGCCTCCTACGACATCCGCGTCGGCCAGATCGCGGTGTACGACGGGAGCGTGGACGCGCCCTCCGCGCCCACCGGCCTCCAGGTGCTCGGCGCGACCGACGTGTCCTCCTCGCGCAAGTCGCTCCGCCTGGCCTGGACCGGCTCGTCCGGGGTGCACCACTACGACGTGTACCGCCGCGACGCGGACGGCGGCCGGACCTACCTCGGCGCGACCCCGAACGACGCCTACTTCGTGCCCCAGCTCGACCGGGCCGGCACCGAGCAGAGCACCACGATCGAGGTCGAGGCCGTCTCCGCCGAGTACGGCCGGTCGGCGGCGGCCACCACCACGGTGACCTGGTCCGGCACGCCGGGCGAGGAGAACGTGGCCCTGGGCCGTACGGCGACCGCGTCGGGGCAGTGCAACGCGGAGGAGGGCCCGGCCAAGGCCGTCAACGGCAGCGTGACCGGCGGGAACTCCGACAAGTGGTGCGCCCTCACCGGCGAGAAGTGGCTGGAGGTGGACCTCGGCCAGGCGCGCGCCCTGACGAAGTTCGTCGTCAGGCACGCGCAGTCCGGCGGGGAGTCCGCGCAGTTCAACACGCGGGACTTCACGATCCAGGTGCGGGACTCCGCGTCCGAGGCGTGGCGGACCGCGGTGACCGTCACCGGCAACACGGCCGCCGCCACGACCCACCCGGTCACGGCCAGTGCCCGGCACATCCGGTTGTCCATCACCAAGCCGACCCAGAACACCGACCCCGCCGCCCGGATCTACGAGTTCGAGGCGTGGGGGAAGTAGCGCGCTAGCCCGCGCCCCAGCAGGCCGGTCACGCCGCCGGGTCCCCGGCGGCGTGACCGGTCACCGACATACGAGAGAGGACTTCCGTGTCAGTCACCATCGTCTCCGTGGAATCCACGGACCTGTTCGCGGGCACCGAGGACGCCCCGCGCCAGGTGCTCCGCGTGACGATCGACGGCCCGTCCGCGCGGGTCGCCGTCACGGGGCCCGGCGTCGCGGGCGAGGCCGTGGGAACGGGCGAGGTCGAGGTGCCGCTGGAGATCGCGGGCGCCGGGCCGGGGACGGAACTGCCCGTGGTGGTGACGGCCGGGGAGGCGCGCGCCGAGGGCGTCGTGGTCGTGGCCGAGCCGGGCTGGACGATGTTCATGGTGTCGCACTTCCACTACGACCCGGTGTGGTGGAACACGCAGGCGGCCTACACCTCGCCCTGGGAGCTGCTGTCGGGGGACGGGACGACCAGGCCGCTGTGGGAGCGGAACGGCTTCGCGCTGGTGGACGCGCACCTGGACCTGGCGCTCCGCGACCCGGTCTACAAGTTCGTGCTGGCCGAGATCGACTACCTGAAGCCGTACTTCGACGTGCACCCCGAGCGCCGCGCGGACCTGCGGCTGCTGATGGAGCGGGGGCAGGTCGAGCTGGTCGGCGGGACGTACAACGAGCCCAACACCAACCTGACCGGGGCCGAGACCACGATCAGGAACATCGTCTACGGCGTCGGCTACCAGCGGGACATCCTCGGCGGGGAGCCGGCGACGGCCTGGCAGCTCGACGCGTTCGGGCACGACCCGCAGTTCCCGGGGTACCTGGCGGCGGCGGGGCTGACCGGGAGCGCCTGGGCGCGGGGGCCGTTCCACCAGTGGGGGCCGATCCAGAAGAACTTCGGGGAGGCCAAGGACGACGCCACGGTCATGCAGTTCCCGAGCGAGTTCGAGTGGATCTCGCCCTCGGGGCTCGGGGTGCTGACGCACTTCATGCCGCACCACTACTCGGCGGGCTGGTGGATGGACTCCTCCGCCGACCTGGCCACCGCCGAGAAGGCCGTGTACGACCTGTACCGCAAGCTCAAGCCGGTCGGGGCGACGAAGAACCTGCTGCTGCCCGTCGGCACCGACTACACGCCGCCGAACAAGTGGGTCACCGAGATCCACCGCTCCTGGAACGCCAGGTACGTCTGGCCGCGCTTCGTCTGCGCCACCCCACGGGAGTTCCTGGACGCGGTGCGGGCCGAGCTGGCCGCGTCCCGGCGGCGGCCGAGCCCGCAGACCCGCGACATGAACCCGATCTACACGGGCAAGGACGTCTCCTACATCGACACCAAGCAGGCGCAGCGGGCCGGCGAGGTCGCGGCGGTGGACGCCGAGAAGCTGGCGACGATCGCCGCGCTCGAAGGGCTCGGGAGCTACCCCGAGGCCGCGCTGGACAAGGTGTGGCGGCAGCTCGCGTACGGCGCGCACCACGACGCGATCACCGGCACCGAGTCGGACCAGGTGTACCTGGACCTGCTGTCGGGCTGGCGCGAGGCGTACGACCTGGCCGCGGGCGTGCGCGATACGGCCCTGTCGGCGCTGGCCGCGCGGATCGACACCACCGGGCCCGGCGCGGCGGTGGTCGTCGCGAACACGCTCTCCTTCGACCGGTCGGGGCCGGTGGCCGTACGCCTGCCGGAAGGGCTCGACGGGGCCGCCGCGATCGCCGGGGGGTACGGCGGGCGCGTGATCGACGACACCGGCGCGGAGGTGCCGTGCGTCGTGGACCGGGGCACGCTGCGGTTCGTCGCCGAGGACGTGCCCGCGATGGGCTGGCGCACCTGGCGGCTGCTGCCGGGCCCCGCGAGCGCCGCCCCCGCGTGGACCGGGGCCGCGGGGAACGTGATCGAGAACGCCCGGTACCGCGTCACCGCCGACCCGGCGCGCGGCGGCGGCCTGTCGGGGGTGTTCGACAAGAAGGCCGGGCGCGAGCTGGTGCGCGAGGGCTCCGTGGGCAACGAGCTGCGCGTCTGGGAGGAGTACCCCGCGCACCCCGACTTCGGCGAGGGCCCCTGGCACCTGGTCCCCAAGGGGGCCGTGACCGGTTCGTCGGCCGCGCCGGCGGACGTGCGCCGCGAGACCTGCCCGCTCGGGGAGCGGCTGGTCGTCACCGGCTCCGTGGACGGCTTCGCCTACGAGCAGGTCGTCACGCTGTGGCACGGCTCGGACCGGGTGGACTTCGCCACCCGGCTGCTGGACTACGCCGGCGAGGACCGGCTGGTGCGGCTGAGCTTCCCGGCCGACGTGCCCGGGGCGCTCCCGGTGAGCGAGGTGGCCGGGGCCGTCGTCGGGCGCGGGTTCGCGCTGCCGGACGTGGACGCGGCCGAGGCGCCGTGGACGCTGGACAACCCGGCCAACACCTGGTTCGGGCTCGGCTCCACCGCCCGGGTCGCCCTCACCGGGCCCGGCGGGCGCGCGCTGGGGGAGCGGGCGCTCGGCGTGGCCGAGGTGGTCGTGCCCGGGCTCGACGGCGCGGCGGACGTGCGGGACCTGCTGGTCGCGCTGGTCCGGGCCGGGGTCACCGCGACGACGGCGAGCGCGGACTGGTCGCGGTACGGCTGGCTCGACGTGGACTCCAACCTGCCGGACTTCCGGATCCTGGTCGGCGGTCCCGGCGAGAACGACGCGGTCCGCGAGCTGCTGGAGCGGGCGGGCGCGCCGTACGCCGAGACGCTGGAGCGCGAGGGCCGGGTGTGGGTGCCCGCCTCGGCGCCGCTGCGCGAGGTGTGGCGGCCCAACGCCGACCTGCGCGACCTGCGCGCGCTGCCCGCCCTGATCACCACGGACCCCGGCGCGCTCGCCGCCGACCTCGGCGACGCCCGCGTGAGCGCGCCCTGCCCCGGGGACGTCCCCGAGTCCGAGCTGCTCACGGACCACACCGTCGCGCTGCTGACGTACGGCCTGCCGGGGTTCGCCGTCGATCCGGCCGGGACGCTGCACCTGTCGCTGATGCGCTCGTGCACCGGGTGGCCGTCGGGCGTGTGGATCGACCCGCCGCGCCGCACGCTGCCGGACGGGGCCGGGTTCCAGCTCCAGCACTGGACCCACGAGTTCCACTACGCGCTGGTCTCCGGCGAGGGCGACTGGCGCACGCTGACGCTCCCGGCGCGGGGGCAGGAGTTCAACCACCCGCTGTACCCGGTGCTCGCCGACCCGCGTCCGGGGCCGCTGCCGCCGGTCCGGTCGTACCTGCGCGTCGAGCCCGCCCGCGACGTGCTCCTGGGCACGCTCAAGTCGGCCGGCAACCCGATCGCGCATGGTTCCGCCGCCGCCCCCGACCCCGCCTCCGGGGTGGCCGTGCGCCTGATGGAGTCCACCGGGCACGGCCGCGCCGCGACGATCTCGGGGGACCTGGGCCTCACCGGGATCCGCCGCGCCGACCTGCTCGAACGCCCCGGCGACCCGGTCGCGGGGCCCGTCGGGCTGACCGGCTCGGAGGTCGCCACGGTGATCGGCGTGCCCGGGCTCCCGCCGTACGGCGAGGCCGGGCGCGCGCCCGGGGGACCGGTGCTCGGGGCGGCGGCCGAGGTGGCGCAGCCGGTGCACTCGCGGTACTGGCTGCACAACCGGGGGCCCGCGCCGCTGGGGTACCTGCCGGTGAGCGTGGCGGCGTCGCCGGGGCTGCTACGGACGTCGGGGGAGCCCGTCGAGGTGTCGGTGGTGCTCGCGTCGCACCTGCGGGACGCCCCGGTGGAGGGCGCGGCGGAGGTCGTCGTGCCCGAGGGCTGGACGGCGAGCCTGACCCGGCGCCCGTACCGGCTGGAGGCGGGCGGGCACCTGCGGTTCCCGGTGACGGTCACGCCGCCGGCCGGGGCCGAGCCGGGGATGTACTTCGTCGCGGCCCGGATCGAGCACGCCGGGCAGGTGATCGAGGACGTGGTGACCGTCGTGGCCGGCGACCTGCCGGAGCTGCTGCCGGCGCCGGGAGAGACGCCCGAGGACTGGGTCGCCGCGCAGGGCAGCAAGGAGGCCGCCGGGCGGGACACCGGGCTCTCCGTCGGCGTCACCGAGAGCGCGCTGCGCGTGGAGCCGGGCGGCCGGGCCGTGCTGGGGCTGACGCTGGAGAACCGCACGCGCGGCGAGATCCGGGGCGAGCTGCAGGTCGTGTCGCCGTGGGGGACCTGGGAGATGATCGCCGACCCGGTGCGCGGGTTCGCCCTCCCGGCGGGGGCCGCCCGCGCGGTCGAGTTCGAGGTGAGGGTGCCGCGCGACACGGACCCCGGGTCGTACTGGGCGCTGGCCAAGGTCATGTGGTTCGGCCGGTGCCAGTACGCGCCGGTCGTCGAGCTGGTGGTGACCCCGTGACCGGCGCGCGCGCCCACGCGGGCCACGGGCACGGGCACGGACACGCGGGCCACGGGCACACGGGCTCCGATAACGCGGGCTCCGGTCACGCGGGTCACGGGCACGTGGATCATGGACAGGTGGACCACGGGCGCGGGGGCGCGGCGGTGACCGGGCCCCCGGAGGCGCCGGGGGTCGGCCCCGTGCTGGGCTGGCTGGACGGGCGGCCCCTCCCGCGGGCCGAACTGGACCGGCGGCTGGCGGCGCTGCGCGGCGGGCCCCGGTCGGCGGCCCTGCCCGCGCCGGGGAGCGCGGAGGACCGGCAGCTCACCCGCTGGGTCGCCCAGGTCGTGCTGACCGAGGAGCTGTGCGCCGCCGAGGCCGCCGCGCGCGGGCTGGACGCGGGCGACGCCCCGCCGGTCCGGCTGGACCAGCGCGCGGCCGTCGAGCTGGGCTCCATCGCGGCGGCCGCGTTCGAGGGCAGCGCCGCCGTGCGCGCCGTGTACGACGCGGTGACGGCGGACGTCGAGGTCCCGCCCGGGGAGGTCGCCGCCTACCGGGCCGCGACGGCGCGACCGCCCGCGGGGCCCGGGTGGCGGCTGCGCACCCCCGACGGCGAGTTCGACGCCGACCCCGCCTCCCTGCCCCGGGAACTGGCCGGGGCGCTGCGCTCCGCCGTACCCGGGCAGACGGTCACCGCCGGCCCCTGGACCGCGACCCTCCTCGCCACCCTCCCCGGCGGGTACGGCGGCGCGGGCGCGGCGGCGCGGCCGTACGGCCCCGCTCCGGACGGGACCGACCGGCCGGACGGCCCGGCGGACGCTCCGGACGCGGCCGACGCGCCGGACGGCCCGGCGGCGGCCGGATCGGACGGGGCGGCCGGATCGGACGGGGTGGCGGAGCGGCTGCGGGACGCGGCGCGGCGGGTGGCGTTCGTGCGATGGCTGGACCACGCGCGGGCGCACCGGCTGCGGCTGGTCCCGGGGCTGGAGCACCCGGGCGACCCGGCGCAGCCCGACAACCACCACAAGCACTGACCCGGCCGCGACCCGGCCCCCGGACATCCCTGGCACCGACGGAGTACCCCCCGTGACCCACGCTCTCGCCATCGACATCGGCGGCACCAAGATCGCAGCGGCGCTCGTCGATCCCGGCGGCGCCGTCTCGCACCGCTGGACGCGGCCGACGCCGCGCACCGAGGACCCCGAGGAGGTCTTCCGCACCGTCTCAAGGCTCGCCGCGCACGTGCTGGCCGGCGCCGGGGACACGGCGCGCGGCGCGGCCGTCGGGGTGGGGTCGGCCGGGCCGCTGGACCCGCGCGCCGGAACCGTGAGCCCGGTGAACATTCCCGCGTGGCGGGCGTTCCCGCTGGTGGACAGGCTCGCCGAGAGCCTGGACCGGCCGGTGGTGCTCGCGGGCGACGGCCACTGCTTCGCCCTCGGCGAGCACGCCGCCGGAGCCGGGACGGGAGCCCGCGCGCTCCTCGGCGTCGTGGTGTCCACCGGCGTCGGCGCCGGGCTGGTGCTCGACGGGATGCCGCGCTTCGGCCCCTCGGGCAACGCCGGGCACCTCGGCCACGCGATCGCCGACCCCGAGGGCGAGCCGTGCGCCTGCGGCTCGCGCGGCTGCGTGGAGACCTGCTCCTCCGGCCCGGCGATGGTCCGCTGGGCCCGGGGGCGGGGCTGGCGTCCCGAGGAACCGGAGGCCGACGCAGCCGTCCTCGCCGCCGACGCCCGCGCCGGGGACCCCGTGGCCCTGGCCGCGTTCGACCGCGCCGCCCGCGCCCTGGCCGCCGCGCTGCTGTCCGCCGCCGCCGTCGTGGACCTGGACCGCGTGGTGATCGGCGGCGGCGTGGCCCGCTCCGCCGACGTGCTGTTCGGCCCGCTGCGGGCCTGGTTCGACCGGCTGGCCGGCCTGGACTTCCTGCGCCGCGTCCAGCTCGCCCCCTCCACCCTCATCGGCGACGCGGGCCTGGTCGGCGCCGCCGCCCTGACCCGCCTGCCCGCGCCGGCCGGGGCCGCGGCGTGACCCCCGCCCACCCCGCCGTCGTGCCCGTCCGCCCCGCCGTTCTCACCGGAGCCCTCTCATGACCGCCCTCCCGCCCGCCGTGTATCCGCTCGACGGGACCGTGCAGCCGTACGCCTGGGGATCGCGCACCGTGATCGCCTCGCTCCAGGGCCGTCCCGTGCCCAGCGACCGGCCCGAGGCCGAGCTGTGGCTCGGAGCCCACCCCGGGGCGCCCTCCCGCGTGGACGGTCGGCCGCTGGACGAGATCGTGGCCGCCGACCCCGAGGGCGTCCTGGGCCCGGCGGTGGCCGCCGAGTTCGGCCCGCGCCTGCCGTACCTGCTGAAGCTCCTGGCCGCCGAGGAGCCGCTGTCGCTCCAGGCCCACCCGGACGCGGCGCACGCGCGGGCGGCGTTCGCGGCCGAGGAGGCGGCGGGGCCGCCGCCGGAGGAGCGCAACTACCGGGACCCGCACCACAAGCCGGAACTCCTCGTGGCCACCGACGACTTCGAGGCGCTGTGCGGCTTCCGCGACCCCCGCGAGGCGGCGGACCTGCTGACCCGCCTCGGCGTGCCCGCCCTGCGCCCCGTCGCCGCCCTGCTGCGCGGGCCCGCCGCCGAGACCGCGTTGCGCGAGGCCGTCACCCGCGTCCTGACCCTGCCCGGGGCGGCCCGCGCCAGCGCCGTCCGGGAGACCACCGCCGCGTGCGCCAAGCTCGCCGACGTGGACCCGGCGTACGAGGTCGCCGCCCGGCTCGCCGTGCACTACCCCGGCGACGCGGGCGTGATCGTCTCGCTGCTGCTCAACCACGTGCGGCTGAACCCCGGCGAGGCCGTCTGGATGCCCGCCGGGAACCTGCACGCCTACCTGCGCGGTACCGGCGTCGAGGTGATGGCCTCCGGCGACAACGTGCTCCGCGGCGGCCTCACCCCCAAGCGCGTGGACGTGCCCGAACTGCTCCGCGTGCTCCGCTTCGAGCCGCTGCCCGACCCGGTCATGCGCCCCGAGGAGGTCGCCCCCGGCGTGGTGCGCTGGTCCCCGCCCGTCCGCGAGTTCACCCTGACCCGAGTCACGCTGGACGAGCGGGTACGGCGGGCGGACCTCCCCGCGCCGGGCGCCCGCGTCCTGCTCTGCCTGTCCGGCGAGGTCGCGGTCGAGGCGGGCCCCGCAGGGACCGCAGGGAACGTAGGGACCGCCGGGACCGTTCTGACCCCGGGCCGGGCGGCGTTCGCCCCGGCGACCGTCCCCGCCGTCACCCTGGCCGGGCGGGGCGAGGTGTTCCAGGCGACCGCGGCCGGGTGAGGCGGGCCTTCGGCCGTACCGCGCTCAGGTTCCTCAGGTGACCTTCCGGCCGGAGGCGAGGGTGGCGATCATGCGCTTCAGCCGGGCCTCGCGGGTCGCGGGCTTCAGGGCCGTGGCCAGGCGGAGCAGGATGATGTACCGGTCGCTCTTGGACAGGGTCTCGAAGAACGCCCGGGCCTCGTCGTTCGCCTCCAGCGCGGCGGCGAGGTCGGGCGGAACCTCGGCGGTGGCGGGCGAGTCGTAGGCGGCGTCCCAGCGGCCGTCCGCCTTGGCCGCCTCCACCTCGGCGAGCCCGCGCGGCCGCATCCGGCCCGCCTCGGTCAGGGCCGCGACCTTGGCGACGTTCACCTTCGACCACACGCTGCGCCGCCGCCGCTGCGAGAACTTCTGCAGGTAGAAGCGCTCGTCGTAGGACTTGGCCTGCCCGTCGATCCAGCCGTGGCACAGCGCCGCGTCCAGCGCCTCGTCCCGGCTGACCCCGGGCACGCCCTTCTTGGCGATCTTCACCCACACCCCGGCGGTGTTCTCCTCGTTCGCGGCCAGCCACTCCTCCCACTGCGCGGCCTTCTCGAAGCCCAGGATCTCCAGCCCGTTCAGCTCTTCCACGACACCCTCCCGCCGTCCGTTTCGCTCTGACACCCCCGACGCTACGACCCATTGCGGAACCTGTGATTCCGCGATAGCACACCTCCGCCGCCCTTTCGTCCAGACCCGTTCCCGGTACGGCGGAGCGCCCGCGCCGGCGGGGGCGAGGCGGGAGCGGGCCGGGGACGATCGGGCGCGGCCGTACATGCGGAGCCCGGGGGACCGCTCAGGCGCGGCCGTGCCGGGAGACGGCCCTGGCGGCGGCCGTACCAGGGGCCGGGCCGGGCGGGGCCGTACGCGGGACGGCTCGGGCAGGGTCGTGCGAGGGCCGGGCCGGGCGGGGCCGTACGCGGGGACGGCTCGGGCAGGGTCGTGCGAGGGCCGGGCCGGGCGGGGCCGTACGCGGGGACGGCTCGGGCAGGGTCGTGCGAGGGCCGGGCCGGGCGGGGCCGTACGCGGGGACGGCTCGGGCAGGGTCGTGCGAGGGCCGGGCCGGGCGGGGCCGTACGCGGGGACGGCTCGGGCAGGGTCGTGCGAGGGCCGGGCCGGGCGGGGCCGTACGCGGGGACGGCTCGGGCAGGGTCGTGCGAGGGCCGGGCCGGGCGGGGCCGTACGCGGGGACGGCTCGGGCAGGGTCGTGCGAGGGCCGGGCCGGGCGGGGCCGTACGCGGATCGCGCCCGCACGCGCCGGGGCGGCGGTGCGGGCGCGTGCGGGCGCGACAGCGCGGGTCAGGCGTACTCGGGGTCCATCGCGGCGGCCATGGCCAGGTGGGGCGCGGCCTCCGCGGCCCGGCCCTGGCGCTGGAGGGTGCGGCCGAGGAGGTGGCGGGCGAAGGAGTCGTCCGGGTTCTCGGCGACCAGGCCCTCCAGGGTGGCGGCGGCCCGGCCGAGCTGGGCGGAGGCGTAGTAGGCGCGGGCGGCCAGCAGGCGCAGGCCCCGGTCCTCGCCGTGCTCGTCGAGGAGCGGGCGGAGCAGGGTGAGCGCGCCCAGCGGGTCCCGCCGGCCGAGCAGGGACTCGGCCCGCCGGAACCGCTCCACCTCGGCGGGCAGGTCCCGGGTGACGTGCCGGGAGGCGTCGTCGAGGAACTCCCGGATCGTCTCCGGGGCCTGGGCCCCCGCCAGCGCCCGGCCGTTCACGACCAGGGTGGGGGAGGTGGCGACGCCCATCGCCTTGCCCGTCAGCAGCAGCTCGCGCACCAGGTGGCCGGCCCCGCCCGCCGCCAGGAGCGCCGCGCCCGCCGCGAACCCGGCCCGCTCCGCGACGGCGGCGAGGACCTCCGGCCGGCTGAGGTCCAGGCCCTCGGTGAAGCCGGCCCGCAGGACCTCCTCCACCACGGCGTCCTGGAGCGCGGCCCCGCCGTGCTCGTACGCCAGGGCCGCCAGGCGGTGCGCGTCGTGGGTGGAGGCCCGCCACGCCGAGCCCGTCCACGGCTCGATCCCCTCGGCCGCGGCGATCTCGGAGACGCGCGCGCGGTTCGCCGCCGGGGACAGGCCCGGCGCGCAGGCCCGGAGCGCGTCGTCCACCAGCGGGTCCCGCAGCAGCCCCTCCATCGGGACACCGGGCGCCGGCGCGGTGGGGTCGATGCGGAACGGCCGCCACACCACCTCGACCGGCTCCACGTCCCACGCGCGCAGGGCCTTCTCCAGCCGCCGCTTCCCGATGTACGCCCAAGCGCAGGCCATGTCCGCCCAGATCTCGATTCGCATGGCGAGCACATTAGACGACACTTGTCGATTAAGCAACACATGTCGATTAAGCGACGCCTGTCGTATAGTTTCTGCCGTGAACCTGGACGATCCGCGCGCGCAGCGCACGAGAGCCCGGCTGCGGGCGGCCATCCTCGACCTGGCCGCCGAGCGCCCCCTCGGCTCGATCACGATGTCGGCGGTGGCCGGTCGCGCCGAGGTCAACCGGGCGACCGTCTACCTGCACTATCCCGACATCGACAGCCTGATCGCCGACGCGATGGAGGACGCCGTCGCCCTCGTCGCCAGGGCCGCCGCCCTCTGCCCGCTCGACGCCCCCCGCGACACCGTGCCCGGCCCCCTGGCCGAGCTCTTCGAGCACGTGGAGGCGAACTCCACCCTCTACTCGCGCATGCTCGACGCCCAGGGCAGCGCCCGTTTCGCCACCCGCATGCGCGACCGCCTCACGGCCGAGCTGGCGGCCCGCTTCGCCAAGGGCTCCCGCCCCGGGGGGTACGGCGACGTCGCCCCCGAGATCCACGCCGCCTACCTGGCCGGCGCCCTCACCGGCGTCATCGCCCACTGGGTCACCGGCCGCCACCCCGGCACCGCGCACGCCACCGCCCTGGCCTTCTGGCGCCTCTTCCGCCCCTGACCCGCGGGCTCAGGCCGTACCGGATCCGGAAATCGGTACATGAGGGGGGTTCACTTTTCTGGAATCTGTGGGTTACTTGCGAGTAGCGCTCATGTTCAGTGGAGGTGCGCCATGCGCCGACCCTTGCCCCTGCTGATCGCACTGACGGTGGCCCTCACCCCGGCCCTCGCCGCCGTCACCCCGGCCCGCGCGGCCGAGCCCGCGGCTCCCCTCGCGGCGGCGACCCCGCTGCCGCCGCACCTCGAAGAGATCCGTAAGGCCGAGTCCGTCGCGCTGTACGGCGACGCGGCGATCCGGCCGCTCGCGCAGCGGAAGACCTCGCTGGCCTCGATGGGCGACAGCGAGATCTCCGGCGAGGGGGCGTTCGACCGCTCCCTCTACGAACCCGGCACCGACGGCCCGGACAACTGGTGCCACCGGTCGGTCAAGGCCGCCGTGCACGTGACCGCGATCCCCGCCGACGTCACGTACAACCTGTCCTGCTCCGGCGCCCAGACCAACGACCTCACGATCGGCGGCACCCACCAGTACGAGGAGCTCAACCAGGGCGACAACCTGGCGATCAAGGCGCGGAACACCCGCGTCCGCATGATCGTGGTCGTCGCCGGCGCGAACGACGACGGCGGGCCGGAGTTCGGGCCCACGATGACCGACTGCGTGGAGCGGCGGGTGCTGTTCAAGGGCGCCTGCTGGCCGAGCCACGACCCGACGTGGGCGCAGCGGGTGGAGTTCGTCGTGCCGCGCCTGGCCAAGGCCCTCGCCGACGTACGGAAGATCATGACCGACGCGGGGTACACGGACGCCGACTACCAGCTCGTCTCCATGTCCTACCCCGGCCCGGCCAGCCCGGACGTGCAGGACAACCCGTCCTTCCCCGGCTGGTACGGCGGCGGCTGCCTGGGGTACCTCGCCGACCTGGCCTTCGCCCGCAACAAGGCCGTCCCCCTGCTGGAACTGGGCGTACGGCGGGCCGCCGCGCAGGCGGGCGCGCGCTACCTGGACGCGTCCCGGCTGTTCCACGGCACCGAGGTCTGCCAGGACACCACCTGGGTGACCGGGCTGCACGCGGTCAACGGCGACCTGCTCGACCCCAACGCCGTGCGGCAGTCCTTCCACCCCAACACGCGGGGCCACGCCGCGTTCGCCGCCTGCCTCACGCAGTTCTTCGGCTCCGCCGCGCCGCAGGCCGCCTGCATGAACCCGGCGGGCTCGCTGAACCCGAAGGTGTACCCGGGCCTGCCGGAGTTCCGCCAGCTCCGGCACGCCGCCACCGGGAACTGCCTGGACGTGGACGGCAACTCCTCGCGCAACGGCCGCGCGATCGTCTCCTGGCCGTGCGAGGGCACGCTGAACGAGGCCTTCTGGCACGACCCGGGCACGCGGGCCGTGCACACCGCGTTGTCGCAGGACCGCTGCCTGGACGTCAAGGACGGCCGGATCGCCGCCGGCACCGCCGTACAGGTCTGGGACTGCAACGCGAGCGCGGCGCAGCGCTGGACCCACGACGGCGCGCGGCTGCGTCCCGAGAGCGCCCCGTCCCTGTGCGCGACGCTCCCCGGTACGGCTCGCGCCCTGGCCGACCGGCTCGTGCTGGCGGCCTGCGACGGGACCGACCAGCGGCAGGTCTTCCGGTGGGAGACGCGGAAGGCGCTGACGTACACCCAGCTCAAGCTGGGCGGCAGGTGCCTGGACGCGCCCGGGTCCGGGCCCGCGAGCGGGGCGAACCTCGTGCTCTACCCGTGCGACGGGGGCGCGGACCAGTTCTGGGCGTTCAACCCGGTGTCCGGGCAGCTCCACAACCTGGCCGACCCCGGGATGTGCGCCGACGTGGAGGGCGGGGTGATGGCCCAGGGCACGCCGGTCCAGGTCGCCACGTGCGCCTCGGCCGTCGGGCAGTACGCCGCGTCCATGCGCTGGACCGCCGTCCCCGGCGGGTACGCCTCGCGCAAGGACCCGTCGTGGGTGATCGGCGCCTCCGGCACCGGCGACAACGCCCCGGTCACCCTCCAGCGCGCCGCGAGCTGGGCGCCCGGCGCGAGCCGTACGCCCGACCCCTGGAAGTTCCTGACGGCCGACGTCTACTGAGACGCCCGGCCCGAGCGGCGGGCGCCCGCGCCGTCCCGGCGTACACCCGGGACGGCGCGGGCCCGGACGGTCACCGCAGCGCCCACAGGCCCTCGTCCACCGGCACGTCGGGGAGTCCCGGGATCACCCCCGTGGCCAGGTAGATCTCCGCCCGGTCCTCCTCCTCGTCCATCGCCACCAGCAACCGCGTCGCGTCCGGCAGCACCAGGCTCCACAGCCCGGGCGGCTCGGTGTCCCCGTAGAGGACGTAGGCGTCGAACCGCGCCGCCAGGCGTTCGGCGAACTCCCGCCGCCCCACCCGCTCCGCCATCCGCCCCTCGATCCCCACGTCGAAGCTCTGCGCGAAGTGCCCGCCCATCTCCTGGTAGGTGCAGAACACCGCGAACCGGACGTCCTCCGGCACGCCCGCCAGCTCCGCGTTCACCCGATCCCCGTGCGCCACGAAGAGCTCCTCCGCCCCCACCCCGAAGCACTCCGCCAAGAACCCCCGCCACTCCTCCCCGCCCACACCCCGCGAGATCAACCCGTCATAACTGGTCGCCCTGACATCCGCCATCCCCCCACCTAACCACCCCCACCCCCCACCCCGCCCCTTCCGGCGAGCCCGCCAAGGCCCCGCCGTACATGTGAGATGACACTCCCGGGAGAAGGGCGGGCGGGGGTCAGGGGTGGGTGGTCAGTTGGTCGGCCAGGGGGGTGCGGTGGTGGAGGACGTGGCGGCCGGTTCTGGTGGAGGTGACCAGGGCGGTGGCCTGGAGGGTGCGGAGGTGCTGGGAGACGGCGCTGGGGGTGACCTCCAGGCGGCGGGCCAGTTCGCCGGTGGTCATGGGGTCGGCCAGGAGGTGGAGGATGCGGGCCTTGGGGTGGCCTATGAGGGCGCTGAGGCCGGGGTCGTCCTGGCCGGGGTCGCGGTGCCAGAGGGTGGCGGCGCCGCGGCAGGGGTAGGCGATCGAGGGCGGCTCGTCGGGGCTGTAGGGCGGAACCGGCTTGTAGGTGAAGACGGAGGGGATCAGGAGGAGGCCGCGGCCGGCGGCGGTGACGTGGTGCCTGCCGAGCATCCGGCTGATGTGCAGGACGCCGTCGCTCCAGCGCAGGTTGGGGTGCATGTCGGCGAACAGGAGGCGGGCGCCGCCGGTCGCCAGCCGCCGGGCGCGGTAGGTGACGTCGGCCTCCAGGGCGAGCCGGATGCGGTCCCAGTACGGCCGCAGGGCCAGGTCCCAGTAGCGCGCGAGCAGGGCGCAGAGCGAGTCGAGCAGGTCGCGCACGGGACCGTCGTCCGGGTGGCGCACGGCGTCCAGGGCCTCGGGGAAGCGGCCGCCCGCGTGGGTGTTGAGGATGTCGCGGCGCACGAGCGCGAGCGGCGTGGACCGCACGACGGCGAGCTGGTCCTCGAAGGCGGTCTCGAACGTCGCCGGGCGCGGGGTGAGGAAGTCCGGCAGCGCCAGCGTGTCCCCGACCAGCGTGAGCAGCAGGCGCGTGTCCGCCGGGTCGAGGCGGCCGAGCACGGCGGCGCGCCAGGGGAGGTGGATCGCCACCCGGCCGGGGTCGTGCAGCACCCACAGGCTGCACATGACCTCTTCCATCGGGGAGATCGCGAAGCGGGTGCTCGCGAGGTCCTCGACGCCCAGCTCATACCGGATCATTAAGCCCCAGGCTACATTCTTTGCCGCGGCGCTCCCGGCCGGGGTGAGCTGGCGCGCATGACAGAGATCACGCGCGCCCCGGCGGGCGGGATGAGCCGGGGGCTGCTGTCGCTCCTGGCCGTGACCTGCGCCGTCGCGGTCGGCAACGTCTACTTCCCGCAGGCGGTGAGCCCGCTGGTCGCCGCCGGGCTGGGCGTGTCCCCGGACTCGGCCGCGCTGGTGGTGACCGCGACCCAGCTCGGGTACACCGCCGGGATCTTCCTGCTCGTGCCGCTGGGCGACCGGTTCCCGGCCCGCCGGCTCGTCGTCACGCTGCTCACCGTCACCGGGGCCGCGCTGCTGGCCGCCGCGTGCGCGCCGTCCCTGACGTACCTGGCGGGGGCGAGCCTCCTCGCGGGCGTCGCCACCGTCGTCGCGCAGCTCGTCTCGCCGCTGGCCGCCGGGCTCGCCGCCCCGGACCGGCGCGGGGCGGTGATCGGGGTCCTGCTCAGCGGCTCCACCGGCGGCATGCTGCTGTCGCGCGCCCTCGCCGGGGTCCTCGGCGACCGGTTCGGCTGGCGCGCCCCCTACCTGGCGGCCGCCGCCGTGGCCCTCGCCCTCGCCGCGCTCCTGGCGTTCACGCTGCCCCGCATCGCGCCGGGCGCGCGGCGGCCGTACGGCCGGCTCCTGGCCGAGCCGCTGCGGCTGCTGCTCGCCGAGCCGGAGCTGCGGCGGTCCGCGTTCTACCAGGCCACCGTGTTCGGCGCCTTCTCGGCGGTGTGGACCGGCGTCGCGCTGCTGATCACCGGGCCGGAGTACGGCATGGGCGCGGGCGCGGCCGGGACGCTGGCGCTGGTCGGCGCGGCGACCATGGTCTGCACGCCGCTCGCGGGCCGCCTGGTGGACCGCCGGGGCCCGGACCGGGTCAACACGGTCTGCCTGACCGGCGCCCTGGCCGCCGCCCCGGTCCTGGCCGCCGGCTCCCTCGGCGGTACGGCCGGCCTGGCCGCCCTGGTCGCGGGCACGCTCCTGCTCGACGTGGCGATGCAGTCCGGCATGACCGCCAACTCGGCCCGCGTGCAGGCGCTCCGCGCCGACGCCCGCGCCCGCCTCACCACCGCCTACATGATCTGCGCCTACCTCGGCGGCGGCGCGGGCTCGTGGCTCGCGGCCCGGATCCACGCCCGCGCGGGCTGGCCGGGCGTGTGCCTCCTCGCCGCCGTCCTCTGCGCCCTGGCCCTGGCCCGCCACCTCCTGCACCTCGCCCGTTCCCGCCCCGCCCCGCCGCCGGGCGAGGCCGTCCCGCCGTCTGGAGAGGCCGCGCCGCCCCCGGGCGAGGCCGTCCCGCCGCCGGGCGAGACCACGCCGCACCCGGGCGAGGCCGCGCCGCCGTACCGCCCGCGCCGGAGCCCCCGGCCCGGGGAGACCCCCGCCCGCCGCCGCTGAACACCGGCTCACCGCGCGGGCGGCGGCCAGGGCGGCGGGCCCCGCCGACCGGGCGGTCACAAGCTCAACGTCTCCACCCGCGCCCAGCTCGCCGCCCTCGACCTCTGATCGCCGGGGCCGCTCCTCGCGGGGTCAGCGTTTCACGCGGGCGCGTACGGCGAGCAGGGCCAGGCCGAGGAGGACGGGGGCGGTGAACCGCAGCACCAGCTCGATCCACTCGCCCGCGGGGGTCAGCGCCGCCTCCGGGCCGCGCAGCAGCGAGACCGCCGACCGCAGGCTGAACCGCACCGCGTCCGGGTACGACGGGGTCGCGCCCGGCGGGAACCCCCACCCGACGAAGGCCGCCGCGGCCACCGCCACCAGGACCGCGAAGGCGGTGAGCGCGCGCCACAGGCGCAGGCCGTACCCGGACAGCAGCCAGTACAGCGTCACCAGCAGCCAGTCCCCGGACGTGCTCGCGAGGCGCCCCCACTCGCGGCCCCGGAGCGCGCCGCGCAGCCCGGCGCGCAGGAACAGCCGCCGGATCTCCATCTCGCCGTAGTAGAAGTCCGCGGCCCCGGGCTCGTCCTTCTCGTCCTCGCGGCCCTTGCGCAGCGCGTGGTAGTCGCCCCCGACGTCACCGCCGCGCACGGCCGTCAGGTCGTCGTCGGAGTCCCCCGCGAGCCGCCACCGCCGCCGCGTGCGGGGCCGTCCGTGCAGCGCCCGGAACCGGTGCTCGTCGGCGAGGGTACGGCGGCGCGCGAAGAGGCGGCCGGGGGAGGAGCCGAACGCGTTCATGTAGTCCACGCGCATCCGGTCCAGGTTGTACGCGCCCCGGAACGAGCAGCGGGACAGGTCGCAGAAGACGACGGTGAGGTTGGCCAGGTCGGTCCCCGCCACGCCGCGCAGGACGGGCCGGTCCGCGAAGACCTGCCCGACGTGGGTGTCGCGCCGGGCGCCGAACACCGACGCCGCCCCGAACTCCACGTCGTCCAGCCACACCTCCGCCCGGTCCACGAGCAGGCGGGCCCCGCCGGGGAAGCTCGTCCGGTCGAAGCGCACCGTCTCCGCCGTGAGCTCCACCCGCGCGAGCCGCTGGAAACTCGCCAGCGCCAGGTCCACCTCGCCCGCCTCGACCCGGCCCAGCACGGCCGACCGCTCCCACCGGCTCCGGGACAGCCGCAGTTGCCCCGCGCACCGCACGTCCTCGAACAGCGCGTCCCCCGTGAACGCCGCCCCGGCGAACCGCGCGCCGCCGCGGAACCCGGTCCGCCGGAACCGGGTGTACCCGGAGAACGCGGCGCCGGAGAAGTCCGCCTCCTCCCCGAACACCGTGTCGTGGAACCGCACCGGCCCCACGGCGGCGTCCACGAACGCCGCGCGGCGGGAGAAGACGGTCCCGGTGAAGTCGGCGTCGCCGAGTGCCGCCCCGACGAAATCGGCGTCGCCCGCGAAGCCGGTCCCGGCGAAGTCGGTCTCGGCGGCGAACTCGGCGTCCGCGAAACGGCCCGGGCCCTCGAACGCGGACCCGCCGAACCGGGCCGCGCCCTTGAAGACGGCCCCGCCGAAGTCCGCCGGGGCCGCGTACCGGACGCGCCGGAAGATCGCGTCCCCCTCGAAGACCGCCCCCTGGAAACCCGCCGCCCCCTCGAAGACGGCGCCCTCGAAGTCGGCCCGGTCCTGGAAGGTGACGGCCGTGAAGTCCGCGTCGCCGGTGAACTCGGCCCCCGCGAACGACGCCGCCCCGGAGAACACGACGCCGCGCACCCCGCTCGCGTCGATCCGCGCCCCCGCGAAGTCGGCCCCGGCGACGACGTATCGCCCTCCGGCCTCCCGGGAGAGCCCCTTCAGCGCCGCGGCGAGCCGTACGACCCGCCCGGTCCCGTCCTCAGCCGCAGCCACCACAAGCCGCACGCTAGACAACTCGCCCCCCGCCAACAACCCCCCGCCCGCCGGGGACCGGAGCGACATCAGGAGGTGGCGGAGAAGGAGGGACCGGAAGGCGGCCCGCTCCTCCGCGCCCCCCGTGTGCCGGGCGGTCTGACCCGGCCGGGCCGTACGGCCTGTGCGGGGTGGGCGGGAGCCGTTCGCCCGGGGCGGGGGGCGGGAGCCGTACGGCGGGCGGGGGGAGCCGTACGGCGGCGCGGTGCCGGGCGGGAGCCGTAGGCCCGGGTCAGGGGACGGGGTCGGGGTCCGCGGGGGTGGCGGTGGGGAAGACGATGGGGCTGAGCAGGTAGGGGGCGCGGCCGCCGGTCGGGGCGTTGTGCCAGTGCCTGGACAGGACCTGGGTGAACTCGGCGATCACCTCTTTCAGCTCCTCCCTGGTCAGCCACAGGATGAGCTGGCGGTATCCGACGAGGTCGGCGGAGGGGTCGGCGCCCTCGCGGCTCAGGTAGGCGTCGAACTCGGCCAGGAGGGTGGCCAGGGCGGCGGGGAACGCCTGGCGGTGGTCGTCCAGGGACATCGAGTCGCCGTCGATCCTGGCGCGGTCGCGGCGGAGGCGGTAGCGGCGTTCGACCGCCCCGTGGACCCGCTGCTCGCTCGCCACCTCCAGGACGCCGGCCTCGGCCAGGAGGGCGACGTGGCGGTAGACGGTGGTCTTGGGGACGTCGGAGAGCCGGGCGCACAGGTCGGCGGTGGTGCGGGTGGATCCGCCGGACATGGCGTGCACGATGCGCAGCCGTACGGGATGGAGAAGCAGGTCCAAGGCGTCCATGGCCCTACGTTCCCATATCTGGTACCGTTCCCAAAATTGGAAAAGGAGTGAATGTGACCATGAAGACGATCCGCCTGAGCGCGGACGCGGTACGGCCGCTGCGCACGCTCGACCCGGCGGCGGCGCTGGACGACCTCGGCTGGCTGGACGAGGCGGTCGGGGACGCGCGGGTGGTGGCGATCGGGGAGAGCGCGCACTACAACCGGGAGTTCTACGAGCTGCGGCACCGGCTGCTGCGGTACCTGGCCGAGCGGCACGGGTTCGCCGCGTACGCCATGGAGACCGGGTTCGCCGAGAGCTGGGCGGTGGACGACTGGGTGCGGGGCGGCGGCGGCGACCTCGGGTGGATCCTGGCGAACGGGATCACGTCGCTGATGGGCATGTGGACGCCGATGCGGGACCAACTGGAGTGGATGCGCCGCCGCCACGAGCGGGCCGGCTTCGCCTTCTACGGCATCGACCTGCCCGGGTCCATGGTCTCCCCGCTGCCGGGCCTGGACGCGGTGCTCGGCTACCTCGCGGAGGCCGATCCGGAGCTCCGGCCCGGCGCGGCCCCGCGGGAGACCGCCGCGGCCTTCGCGGGGACCTCGGCGTTCGCCGCGCCCCAGGTCATGGGGGCGTACGCGGAGCTCGCGGAGGAGGCCAGGGACGCCTACACGGCGGGCCTCGCGGACCTGGCCGCCCGCCTGCGGGCCCGCCGCCGGGAGTTCCAGGCCCGCACCGGCCCCGGGACGTACGGCCGGGCGGCGCGCACCCTGGAGACCACGATCGCGCTGGACCTCGTCGTGCGCGCCCTGGCCCGGGGCGATCAGGAGACGGCGATGAACGAGCGCGACGCGGCGATCGCGGACACCGTCGGGTGGATCCTGGAGCGGGAGGAGCGCGTCGTCCTCGCCGCCCACAACGGCCACGTCCAGCGCGGCCCCCTCGCCCTGCCCGGCGTCCCCGCGATGGTCCCGATGGGCGCGCACCTGGCCGAACGGCTCGGCGACGGCTACGTGGCGATCGGCACGACCTCCGGGACCGGGGCGATCTTGAACACCGGCCCCGACTTCTACACGGGGACCCTCTTCGCCGAGCTGCCGCCGCCCGAGCCCGGCAGCCTCGACGCGCTCATGGACGACAGCCACGACGGCCCCTTCGCGGCCGACCTGCGGCGGCTGTCCGCGGCCGACGCCGCCGCCGTCCGCGCCGCGCGGCGGCACCGCGGCCTCGCCGACCTCTACGGCGAGCAGGACCCGCTGGAGTCCTTCGACCTGCTGGTCCACCTGCCCCGCGTCACCGCCGCCGCCCCCGACCCGGACGCCGTCGCCCACGCTCCGGAGGACGTCCGCCGCGCGTTCACCGCGTGGCTCTCCCGCTGAGCCCCGGGCCGTCCCGGCGGGCTCACGGCTGGAAGCGGTACCCCATGCCGGGCTCGGTGATCAGGTGGGCGGGCCTGGCGGGGTCGCGTTCGAGCTTGCGCCGGAGCTGGGCCATGTACTGGCGCAGGTAGTGGGTCTCCCTGAGGTGCTTGCTGCCCCAGACCTCGGCGAGCATCTGCCGCTGGCTGATCAGCCTGCCGGGGTTGCGGAGCAGCAGTTCGAGCATGTGCCACTCGGTCGGCGTCAGCCGCACGCCGCCGGAGACGGTCTTGCTCACGAGGTCCACCACGTGGTCCCCGATCTGGACGCGGGCCAGCTCGGCGTCCTGCACGGCGGTGCGGCGGGTGACCGCGCGGACGCGGGCGAGGAGTTCCTCGATGTTGAAGGGCTTGGTGACGTAGTCGTCGGCCCCCGCGTCCAGCGCCTCGATCTTGTCCTGGCTGCCGGCCCGGCCGGAGAGGACGACGATCGGGATCGAGGTCCAGCCGCGCAGGCCGTGGATGACGTCCACGCCGTCGATGTCGGGCAGCCCCAGGTCGAGGAGCACCAGGTCGGGGTGCCAGTCGGCGGCCTGGCGCAGGGCGCTGTTGCCGTCCGGCGCGGTGGCGACCTCGTACTGGCGGGCGGCGAGGTTGATGCGCAGCGCGCGCAGGATCTGGGGTTCGTCGTCCACGACGAGGATGCGGGTCATGCCGTCTCCCGGGTCACGCCGTCTCCATGCCCCCCGATCATGCCGTCTCCGGCCCGGGAGGCGATGGGCAGGGTCAGGATCATCGTGAGGCCGCCCCCCGGGGTCTCCTCGGGGGTGAGCGTGCCGCCCATGGCCTCGGCCAGCCCGCGCGAGAGGGCCAGCCCCAGGCCGACCCCGGTGTGGTTGTCGCGGTCGCCGAGCCGCTGGAACGGCATGAACACCCGGTCGTGGGCCTCGGGCGGGATGCCCGGCCCCCGGTCGATCACCCGGATCTCCGCGTACGGCCCGTGCCGGCTCGCGGTGATCACGACGGGCGCCTCGGGCGGGCTGTAGCGCACGGCGTTGGACATGAGGTTGGCCAGGATGCGCTCCAGCAGGGCGGGGTCGGCCTCGATCTCCGGGAGCTCCATCGAGATCTCCCCCTGGATCCGGCCGGCGAGCGGGCCCAGGTCGTCCACGGCGCGGGGCACGACCTCCTCCAGCGCGACCGGCTGGAGGGTGAGGCCGAGCGCGCCCGCCTGGAGCCGGCTCATGTCCAGCAGGTTGGCCACCAGCCGGTCCAGCCGCGCCAGCGACTCGTCGGCCGTGGCCAGCAGCTCGTCCCGGTCCTGCGGCGACCAGTCGATCTCGGTCGTGCGCAGGCTCTCCACCGCGGCCTTCGCCGAGGCCAGCGGCGTGCGCAGGTCGTGGCTGACGGCGGCCAGCAGCGCCGTCCGCATCTTGTCGGCCTCGGCCAGCGGGCGGGCCTTCTCGGCCTCGGCGCGCAGCCGTTCCTGCCGCAGCGCGACCGCGGCCTCGGCGGCGAACGCCTCCAGCACCCGCCGGTCGGACGCCTCCAGCAGCCTCCCGCGCGCGGCGAGCACGAGCCGGTCGTCGATCACCACGTCCGTGTCGGCCGCCCCGGGACAGGAGCTGGGCGGCCCGCCCGCGACCCCCACGATCCGCCACGCCTCCGGCTCCGCCTGGTCCGCGGGGCCGGGCGCCCCGGTCCGCTCCAGCAGCGTGACCGAGGCGAGCCCGAACGTCTCCCGCAGCCGGGCCAGCAGCGACGGCAGCGCCGACTCGCCCCGCAGCACGTGCCCGGCCAGCGCCGCCAGCACCTCCGCGTCGGCCCCGGCGTTCGCGGCCTCGCGGGTACGGCGGGCCGCCAGGTCCACGACCGCGCTGACCATCGCCGCGACCACGACGAAGACGGTGAGCGCGACCCAGTTCTGCCCTTCGGCCACCGTCCACTGCTTCAGCGGCGGCGTGAAGAAGTAGTTGAGCAGCAGGAACGCCCCGAACGCGGCGGTGATCGCGGGCCACAGGCCCCCGGCCAGGGCGACCCCGACGACCATGAGCAGGAACAGCAGGATCTCGCTCGGCAGCGTGACCGAGTCGCGGAACGGCACCAGCAGGGCCGTGAGCGCGGGCAGCCCGAGCCCGGCCAGGCACCACCCGGCGAGCCGCCGCTCCCGCGTGAGCGCCGCCCGCGAGCGCGACATCCGCCTTCGCCCCCGGCGCACCTCCTCGTGGGTGACCATGTGCACGTCGATCGGGCCGGACATCGCCGTCGTCGTCACCCCGACGCCGCGCGAGAGCACCTGCGCGAACCGGCCTCGCCGCGACGCCCCCAGCACGAGCTGCGTCGCGTTCACCCCGCGCGCGAAGTCCAGCAGGGCGCGCGGCACGTCGTCGCCGACGATCTGGTGGTAGGTCCCGCCCAGGCTCTCGACCAGCGTGCGCTGCCTGGCCAGGTTCGCCGGGTCCGCCCCGGCGAGCCCGTCCCCGCGCGTGACGTGGACGGCGAGCAGGTCCGCGCCCTTGGTCCTGGCGGCGATCCGGGCGGCCCGCCGTACGAGCGTGTCGCCCTCGGGGCCGCCGGTGAGGGCGACCACGACGCGCTCGCGGGCCTCCCACGTCCCGGCGATGCCGTGCTCGGCGCGGTAGCGGTCGAGCTGCTCGTCCACCGTCCCGGCGACCCAGAGCAGGGCCAGCTCGCGCAGCGCCGTCAGGTTGCCGACCCGGAAGTAGTTGGACAGCGCCGCGTCCACCTTCTCCGGCGGGTACACGTTGCCGTGGGCCAGCCGCCGCCGCAGCGCCTCGGGGGCCATGTCCACCAGCTCGACCTGGTCGGCCCGCCGTACGACCTCGTCGGGGACCGTCTCGCGCTGCGGGACGCCGGTGATCCGCTCGACGACGTCGTTGACCGACTCCAGGTGCTGGACGTTGACCGTGGACAGCACGTCGATCCCGGCGTCGAGGATCTCCTCGACGTCCTGCCAGCGCTTGGCGTTCTTCGAGCCGGGCACGTTGGTGTGCGCCAGCTCGTCGATCAGCGCGAGCCGGGGCCGCCGGGCGATCACCGCGTCGGCGTCCAGCTCGGTGAAGGCCACGCCCCGGTGCGTGATCGTCTTCCGGGGCAGGACCTCCAGCCCGTCCAGCAGCTCGGCGGTGAGCGGGCGCCCGTGCGTCTCCACGAGCCCCACCACCACGTCCCGGCCGCGCTCGCGCGCCCGCCGCGCCTCGCCGAGCATGGCGTAGGTCTTGCCCACGCCCGGCGCGGCGCCCAGATAGACCCGCAACCGCCCGCGCGCTCTGCCCATCGGTCCTTCCACGCTCCCGCCGTACGGCGTCAGCCCTCGTCCGCCCTCGTCCGCCCTCGTCAGCTCTGGTCCAGGGCCAGGTTGAGCTCCAGCACGTTGACGGCCGGCTCGCCCATGAATCCCAGGCTACGGCCGGTCGTGTGCGCCTCGACCAGCGCCGTCACCCGGGCGAGCGGCAGGCCCCGCTCCCGGGCCACCCGGGGCGCCTGGAGCCGCGCGTACGCCACGGAGATGTGCGGGTCGAGCCCGGAGCCGCTCGCGGTGACGGCGTCGGCGGGCACCGCGGGCCTGGTCGCGTTCCCGCGCACGGGCACCGTCCGGCCGGCGCCGTAGTCCTCGCCGGGCATGGCGCACTCGACCTTCACCCCCCGGTACGTCGCGGTGAACGGCACGGCCGGGCAGGCCTGGTTGACGCTCACCGCCCGCGCCGGCGCGCCGACGGCGGGGAAGACCTTGAGCACCGCGCCCACGCCATCGGGCGTGCAGTACGGCCGGGCGCCCGAGACGCCCTCCAGTTCCCCCACGGCCTTGGACCGCGCGCAGACCTGGGTGAGCAGGGACCGCCTGCCCTCATCGGGGTTTCCCTCGCCGTCCTTGGCGCCGGGGACGGGGAGGGTGTCCACGACGTCCTCCGGGCCCAGGTTGCTCGCGGAGGTGGACGTGGGGTCGTAGCCGTCCCCGGCGGCGGACGGGCGGCTCTGGAAGTACTTCCTGACCGGGTTCCCGTCCTCGTCCGTGAAGGACTGGCCGATCAGCGCGCTGCCGACGGTCTTCCCGTCCTTCTGGACGCGCGAGCCGTTCGCCTTCTCGTGGAACAGGGCCTGGGCGGCGCCGGTGGCGGCGAGGGGGTAGACGACGCCGGTGACCACCGTGAGCACGAGCAGCGCGCGGAGGGCGGCGACGTGCCGGCGGACCCAGCCGGGCAGATGGTTCATTTACGACATCCCCGGGAGGAACTGGATGAGCAGGTCGATGAGCTTGATGCCGAGGAACGGCGCGACGACGCCGCCCAGGCCGTACACCAGCAGGTTGCGCGAGAGCAGCCTGGACGCGCCGCTCGGGCGGTAGCGGACGCCGCGCAGGGCGAGCGGGATCAGCGCGACGATGACGATCGCGTTGAAGATGACGGCGGAGAGGATCGCGGACTGCGGGCCGGCCAGGCGCATGACGTTGAGCGTGTCCAGGCCCGGGTAGAGCGCGGCGAACATCGCCGGGATGATCGCGAAGTACTTCGCGATGTCGTTGGCGATGGAGAACGTGGTCAGCGCGCCCCGGGTGATCAGCAGTTGCTTGCCGATCTCGACGATCTCGATGAGCTTGGTCGGGTCGGAGTCCAGGTCCACCATGTTCCCGGCCTCCTTGGCGGCCGAGGTGCCGGTGTTCATCGCGACGCCCACGTCGGCCTGGGCCAGGGCGGGCGCGTCGTTGGTGCCGTCCCCGGTCATCGCGACCAGCCGGCCGCCCTCCTGCTCCTTCCTGATCAGCGCGAGCTTGTCCTCGGGGGTGGCCTCGGCGAGGAAGTCGTCCACGCCCGCCTCCTCGGCGATCGCCCGCGCGGTGAGCGGGTTGTCCCCGGTGATCATGACGGTGCGGATGCCCATGCGCCGCATCTCGTCGAAGCGCTCGCGCATGCCCTCCTTCACCACGTCCTTCAGGTGGATCACGCCGAGGACCCGGGCCCGGCCGTTCACCCGCTCGGCCACGACCAGCGGGGTCCCGCCGCCCGCCGAGACGCCGTCCACCAGGCCGCCCACCTCCTCGGCCGGGTGGCCGCCGTGCTCGCGCACCCAGCCCAGGATCGCGGCGGCCGCGCCCTTGCGGATCTCCCGCCCGTCCAGGTCCACCCCGGACATGCGCGTCCGCGCGGTGAACGGCACCCAGGCCGCGTCCGCGAGCTCGCCCGGGGGGCGCTCGCGCAGGCCGTGCTCCCGCTTGGCGAAGACCACGATCGAGCGGCCCTCGGGCGTCTCGTCGGCCAGGCTGGAGAGCTGGGCGGCCGCCGCCAGCTCCGCCGCGGGGACCCCGGGCGCGGGGAGGAACTCGGCCGCCTGGCGGTTCCCGAGCGTGATCGTGCCGGTCTTGTCGAGCAGCAGCGTGGACACGTCCCCGGCGGCCTCGACCGCCCGGCCGGACATCGCGAGCACGTTGCGCTGGACCAGGCGGTCCATGCCGGCGATGCCGATCGCCGACAGCAGCGCGCCGATGGTGGTGGGGATCAGGCAGACGATCAGCGCGACCAGCACCAGGCCCGTGACGCCGTGGGCGTCGAGGGCGAGCGAGTCGGGCACGCCGGGGTTGGCCGCCTTGGCGAAGATCGCCATCGGCTGCATGGTCACGGTCGCGACCAGGAAGACGATCGTGAGCGCGGCGAGCAGGACGTTCAGCGCGATCTCGTTGGGGGTCTTCTGCCGGTTCGCGCCCTCGACCAGGGCGATCATCCGGTCCACGAAGCTCTCGCCCGGCCGCTGGGTGATCTCGACGACGATCCGGTCGGAGAGCACCCGCGTGCCGCCGGTCACGGCGGACCGGTCGCCGCCGGACTCCCGGATGACCGGGGCCGACTCGCCGGTGATCGCCGACTCGTCCACCGAGGCGATGCCCTCGACCACGTCGCCGTCGCCGGGGATGACCTCCCCGGCCTCGACGACCACGAGGTCGCCGGGGCGCAGCTCGGTCGCCGCGACGGTGTCCCAGCGGTCGCGGGCGGCCCGGTCCCGCAGCCTGCGGGCCACCGTGTCGCGCCGGGCCGCGCGCAGGGTGGCGGCCTGCGCCCGGCCCCGGCCCTCGGCCACGGCCTCGGCGAGGTTCGCGAAGATCACCGTGAGCCAGAGCCAGGCGACGAGCGCCCACGCGAAGAACGACGGGTCCAGCACCGCCAGGACCGTGGTGAACACCGCGCCGATCTCGACGATGAGCATGACCGGGTTGCGCCACAGCTTCCTCGGGTCGAGCTTGCGCAGCGCGTCCGGCAGCGACCTGGCGAGCTGCCGCGGGTCGAGCAGGCCGCCGGCCCTGCCCGGGCCGCCGGGCCGCCGCGCGTTCCCGGGGGTACGGCGGGGCGCGCCGAGTGTCTGGACGGACATCTAACGGATTCCCTCCGCGAGCGGTCCCAGCGCCAGCGCCGGGAGGTAGGTCAGCGCCACCAGCACGAGCGTGACGCCGGCGACCATGGCGGCGAACTGCGGCCGGTGGGTGGGCAGCGTCCCGGCGGTGACGGGTGCGGGCGCCTGCCGTACGAGCGAGCCGGCCAGGGCCAGCACCAGCACGATCGGCAGGAAGCGGCCGAGCGCCATGCACAGGCCGAGCGTGGTGTTGTGGAAGGGGGTGTTCACGCTCACCCCGGCGAACGCCGAGCCGTTGTTGTTGGAGGCCGAGGCGTAGGCGTAGAGGATCTCGGAGAACCCGTGGGGCCCGCCGTTGAGCATCGCCCCGCGGCCCGTCTCCGTGGCCATCGCCAGAGCCGTCCCGGTCAGCACGAGGACCGGGGTGACCAGGAAGTACAGCGAGGCGAGCTTGATCTCGCGGGGGCCGACGCGCTTGCCGAGGTACTCCGGGGTGCGGCCGACCATCAGCCCGGCGGCGAACACCGTGATCACGGCGAGCACGAGCATGCCGTACAGGCCCGCGCCGACGCCGCCGGGCGCGACCTCGCCGAGCAGCATGTTGAAGATCAGCATGCCGCCGCCGAGCGCGGTGTAGGAGTCGTGGAAGGAGTCGACCGCGCCGGTGCTCGTGAGCGTGGTCGCCGAGGCGAACACCGCCGAGTTCGAGACGCCGAAGCGGGTCTCCCGGCCCTCCATCGCGGCCCCGATCGCCTGCGGCACCGTGCCGCCCGCGCTCAGCTCGGCCCAGTTCGTCAGCACCAGACTGGCGGTGAAGATCGTGGCCATGACCGCGACGATCGCGTAGCCCTGCCGGTCGTCGCCCACCATGCGCCCGAACGTGCGGGGCAGGGCGAAGGCGATCACCGTGAGCAGGAAGATCTCGATCCAGTTCGTCCAGGCCGTCGGGTTCTCGAACGGGTGGGCGGAGTTGACGTTGAAGACGCCTCCCCCGTTGGTGCCGAGGTCCTTGATCGCCTCCTGGGAGGCGGCGGCGGCCGGGGTGAACGCCTGCTCGCCGCCGGTCAGCGTGGTCCAGGTCCCGTGTTCGGCGAAGGTCTGGATCGCGCCGCCCGCCACCAGCAGGATCGCGGCGGCGAACGCGATGGGCAGCAGGACGCGCAGCGTGCCGCGCACGAGGTCCACCCAGAAGTTGCCGAGCGTCTCGGCCTTCCTCCGGGCGAACCCGCGCACCAGCGCGATCGCCACCGCCATGCCGACGGCCGCCGAGACGAAGTTCTGCACGGCGAGCCCGCCCGTCTGGACGAGGTGCCCCATCGTGGACTCGCCGGAGTACGCCTGCCAGTTCGTGTTCGTCACGAAGCTGACGGCCGTGTTCCAGGCGAGCGCGGGCTCGACCGGCCTCATCCCCAGGCTGAGCGGCAGCCGGTCCTGGAGCCGCTGCAGGCCGTACAGGAACAGGATCGACAGCGCCGAGAACGCGAGCACGGCACGCGCGTACGCCCCCCAGCGCTGCTCGGCGTCGGGGCTGATCCCGGCCAGCCGGTAGATCGCCCGCTCCACCCGGGTGTGCCGGGGACTGGTGTAGACGCGGTGCATGTAGTCGCCCAGCGGCCGGTACGCCAGGGCGAGCGCGACGATGAGCGACCCCGCGAACAGCGCGCCCGCCGCGGCGGACCCCATCAGAACCACTCCGGGAAGACCAGTGCGGCGATCATGAAGACCACCACCGCGACGGCCACCACCAGCCCGGCGGCGTTGACGGCGCTCACAGCCGCTCCACCGCCCGCACGACCAGCCCCGCCACCGCGAACACCGCGACGGTCAGGGCCAGGAAGATGACGTCGGCCACCTTCACTCCTCACATCTCCCGCTCTGTCGCCGCACGCCGGATCGGCGTGCGCAGGAGCAAGACAAGCGCGGAATTTGAGGCTTATGTCCGGTATTGACGCCTCTCGTACGCCCCGCAGGGAAAAATTGACGCCCCCCGTACGACGCCCCTACGCCCTCCCTACACGCGCGCCGGTCCGCCCCGCCCGGGAGGGGGTGCGGGCGGTCAGACCGCGGTACGGCGGGCGGCGCGGCCGGCGCGGGCCAGGGGGAGGGCGGCGAGGGCCGTGAGGGCGGTGGCGGCGAAGGCGAGGGGGTATCCGGTGTGCGCCGCGAGGAGGCCGAAGACGGCGGCGCCCGCGCCGAAGACGGCGGAGCCCGCGCCGAAGACGGTCCCCCCGCGAGCACGGCGGCGGGGTGGTGGGTCAGGGCCGTGAGCGCCAGGCCCGAGGGACCGTCTGGGCGGATTTGCGACCGGGGCCCGGTGATCGCTAGCGTCGTCCCGGACACGGGAAGCGCGCGTGAGCGCGGACGACGAGGGAGGTCGATGAATATGGCCGCCGCCGGCCGTCTTCGTCATGCCCTCTCCCGGCTCGCCGCCTGACTTCTTCGCGTTGAGCCGGGTCGTCACAACGACCAGGAGTTCCCACGTGTCCTCTTCCACCGAGCCGACCGAGCCCACCAAGCCGACCGAGCCGACCGGCGTCCCGGGCGGCGAACTGATCACCGACCGCCTCGTCCTGCGGACCTGGACCGCCGCCGAGGCCGCCGCCGTCGCCGCGGGCGACCGCCTCCCCGGCTGGGCGCCGGACTTCCCCGCCGAGGGCGACGGCGTGATCGCCGGGCTGCTCGGCGAGAACCCCGCCTGGCTGGGCGAGTACGGCCACCGCCTGATCGTCGAGCGGGCGACCGGCCTCGTCGTCGGCTCGATCGGCCTGTTCTGGCCCCCGTCCGGCGGCGTCGTGGAGATCGGTTACGGCGTCGTGCCCTCGCGCAGGGGGCGCGGCTACGCCCCCGAGGCCACCCGCGCCCTGACCGATCACGCCCTCGGCGCCCCCGGCGTGCGCACCGTGAGCGCCGGGGTCGAAACGGCCAACCCGGCCTCCGTCCGCGTCCTGGAGAAGGCCGGCTTCCGGCACCAGGGCACGGAGGACGGCGTCGCCGTCTACCACGCCCGGCGCGGGTGACCGCCGGGGACGGGCGGTCCCGGCCGCCCGTCCCCGCCCCCCGCTCCCGCCGGCGCGAGCCGTACGGCGGGAGCGGGGTCAGCGCCTGACGCGGTAGGTGAGGTGGGAGACGAGGGACGTGCCGGACGGCTCGCCCAGGGGCTCCAGGTCGAGGTCCCCGACGCCGTCGAAGAGGCGTTCGCCCGCGCCGAGCAGGACCGGCGCGACGTGCAGCCGGAGCTCGTCGATCAGTCCCGCCGCCAGGTACTGGTTCACGGTCGCGGCCCCGCCGGCGATCGCCACGTCGCCCTCGCCCGCCGCCTCGCGGGCCAGGTCCAGGGCCGCCTCGATCCCGCCGGTCACGAACGTGAACGTGGTCCCTCCGGCCATGACCAGCGGCTCCCGCTCGTGGTGGCTGAGCACGAACACCGGCGCGTGGTACGGCGGCTCGTCGCCCCACCAGCCGCGCCACTCCAGGTCCCACGCGCCGCGCCCGGGGCCGAACATGTTCCGGCCCATGATGAACGCCTCCGCCGCGGTGATCCGCTCGATGACCGCCGCGTGCGCCTCCGGCTCCTCGAACATCCACTGGTGCAGGCGGTCGCCCACCCCGGCCCCGAGCGGGTTCTCCAGGCTCTGCCCCGGTCCCGCCACGAACCCGTCCACCGACATCGCGATGTCGCACGTGACCTCGCCCATCACATTCCTCCCGAGGATGAGGACCGGCGCCTCTCGCCGCTCCACCCGAAGGTCGGAGCCCCCGCCGGATCCTCGACGTCCCGCCGCGAAGAATCTCGAAAGAACTTCCCGGCCCCGGCGCGAGCCGTACGCCACGGGGCCCGGGGCCGCCGCTAGGGCCGGAGGAAGTCCTCGATGAGGGGGGCCAGGACGGCGGGTTCGCGGCCGGGGGCGGAGGTGACGCTCTCGTTCCGGGCGCGGGGGAGGAGGCCGGTGACCGCCCGCGCCGCCGACCGCCGCCAGGGGTCGCTGCCGACCACGTCGACGACCAGCGCGGGCACGGTGACCCGCGCGGGCCAGTGGGCGGGCAGGGTGAAGTCCCCCATGACCGCCAGGTCGTGGGGGATCGTGGCGGCCATGGCCTCCAGGTCGCGCCAGCGGGGGAGGGCGCGCATCGCGGCGACCGTCTCGGAGGACAGGAGGGCGGCCGTGGTCAGGAAGTCCTCCACGGCGTCGCCCGCCCGCCCGGCCTCGATCAGCGCGGTGAGCCGGGCGGCCAGGCCGGCGGGGACGGGCGGGCGGCTCCCGGGGAGGATGAACGGCGGTTCGAGCATGATCAGGTGCGTGATGGGCAGGCCCGCGGCGGCGGCCTCCGCGGCCAGCACCCCGCCCGAGGCCAGGCCGAGCACCGCCGCCCCCTCCCCGCCGAGCACGGCCCCAAGGTCCCCGATCTCCTTCGCGACGTCGTACGGCGGCGCGTCGCCGCTCGCGCCGCGCCCCCTCCGGTCGTAGGTCACCACCTCGAACGTGCGCGACAGCCGTACGGCCAGGGCGTGGAAGTCGGTCTGGTCGGTGAGCGCGCCGCCGACGAGGACCAGGCGGGGACCGCGCCCGCGCCGCCGTACCGAGATGGGGGAGCCGTCGGGACCGGCGACCACGTCCTGGTCGCCGCCTGGGGGCGGCGGGGCGGGGGCGGTGTGGACCTGGTCGAGGATGGCGCTGTACCCGCACAGCCTCGGCTCGCTGCGGCCCGCGAGCAGGTCGTGGTAGGCGAGGTAGCGGGCGCGGGTCTCCTCGTACTCGCCGGCGTCGCGCAGGCGGCGCAGGCAGAAGGCGCGCACGGTCTCCAGCATCCGGTACCGCGACCCGGTGGAGCTCTCGACCGGGGTGATCAGCGAACGGTCCACGAGACGGGCGAGCAGCCCGGCGACGTCCCCGGGCACCAGGGCCTCGGCGGCGCGCAGGCTCCACACGTCCGGGTAGACGGCCAGCCGGCGCAGCAGGACCCGCTCGGGCTCCTCCAGCAGGTCCCAGCTCCACTCGATCACCGCGAGCAGGGTGCGCTGCCGGTCGGGCGCGCCCCGGTGGCCATTGGTGAGCAGGTGGAAGCGGTCGTCGAGGCGGGCGGCCAGGTCGGCGGCCGACAGGGCGCGGACGCGCGAGGCGGCCAGTTCCAGGGCGAGCGGGAGCCCGTCGAGGCGGCGGCAGATCTCCTCGACGGCGGCGGTGTTCGCGGGCGTCAGGCCGAACCCGGGGTCGGCGGCGGAGGCGCGCTCGGCGAACAGCCGCACCGCGTCGGGCAGGCCGAGCGTCGGGACGGGCCAGACCTGCTCGCCGAGGATGCCCAGCGGCTCCCTGCTGGTGGCCAGGACGCGCAGGCCGGGATCGGCCCGCAGGAGCCGCCCGGCCACCTCCGCCGCCTGGTCCACCAGGTGCTCGCAGTTGTCCAGGACCAGCAGCCCGCCCCGGTCCGCCGGGATCGCGGCCATCACCTCGTCCGGGGACGCCGCCGGGTCGAGCGCGGCCAGCTCCACGAGCGCCGGGCCCGGCAGCCCCCGCGCGACCTCCAGCGCCACGCTCGTCTTGCCCACCCCGCCGGGGCCGGTGAGCGTCACGAGCCGGACCTGCCGCAGCCGGGCGCGCAGCCGTACGACGAGGTCGTCGCGGCCGACCAGCTCGGTCAGCGCGGCCGGGAGCGCGGGCGGCGGCGGGGCCTGCGCCGGCTCGGCGGGCGGGGCCTCCAGCATGGACCGCTGCAGCGCGGTCAGCGCGGGGGAGGGGTCCAGGCCCAGCTCGTCGGCCAGGCGGGCGCGCAGGTCCTGGTAGGCCGCCAGCGCCTCGTCCTGCCGGCCCGCCCGGTAGAGGGCGGTCATCTGGGCTGCGCGCAGCCGCTGCCGGACGGGGTAGCGGGCGACGACCTCGGCCAGCTCCGCCGCCAGCAGGTGGTGTTCGCCCAGTTCGAGACGGGCCTCGGCGTGCTCCTCGATCACCACGAGGCGTTCCTCGTCGAGCCGGTCCACCACGGCGCGGGCGAACGGCGCCTCCGCCACGTCCGCGAACGCCGGTCCCCGCCACAGCTCCAGCGCGTCGGCCAGCAGCGTGGCCCGGGCCCGGGGGTCCGCCGTCTCGCGCGCCTGCCGGGCCAGGGCGCGGAACCGGCCCATGTCCACGGCCTCGGGGTCCACCCGCAGCGCGTATCCCGGGGCCTGCGTCACCACCAGCGCCCGCGCGCCGGGCTCGGCGTCCTCCAGGGCACGCCGGAGCTGGGAGACGCGGGTCTGCAGCGTTCCTGAAGGATTGGCGGGCAGCTCGTCGCCCCACAGGTCGTCGATGAGCGTGTGCGCGGCCACCGGGCGGCCCTCCTGCACCAGCAGATCGGCCAGCAGCCTGCGCACCTTCGTGTCCGGGATCTTGACGGCCCCGCCGTCCGCCGCCCACACCGCCAGCGGGCCGAGCACTCCGAATCGCATCCGGCTCAGCGTAGGCAGTCCTGAAGCCGTTCTGAAGAGCGCGGGGACACGATCAGCACATCAGCCGAAAGGAGCCCGAAATGACCGCCGCCACCCCCGCCTCCGCCTCCGCCCCCGCCTCCGTCCCCGCCGGCGCCTGCTCCCCCCGCGCCCGCGTCACCAGGTCCCTCCTCGGGTGGGGCGTCGTCGCCGGCCCGATGTACGTCACGGTCACCGCCGCGCAGGTCCTCACCCGCGAGGGCTTCGACATCACCCGCCACCCGGCCAGCCTCCTGGCCAACGGCGGGCCCGGCTGGATCCAGATCGCCAACCTCGTCCTCACCGGCGTCATGACCCTGGCCGCCGCGGTGGGCATGCGCCGCGCCCTGCGGGCGGGCCGGGGCAGCACCTGGGGCCCGCGCCTGGTCTTCCTGTACGGCCTGGGCGTCGTCGCCGCCGGGATCTTCCGCGCCGACCCCGCCTTCGGGTTCCCGGCCGGCACCCCCGACGGCCCCGGCCCGATCACCTGGCACGGCATGCTCCACTTCGCCCTCGGCGGCGTCGGCTTCCTCGGCCTCATCGGCGCCTGCCTGGTCTTCGCCCGCGCCTACGCCGCCATGGGCCGCCGCGCCTGGGCCGCCTGGAGCGCCGCCACGGGCCTGGTCTTCCTCGCCGCCTTCGCGGGGATCGCGTCCGGCCCCGGCAACGCGGTGATCAACCTCGCCTTCACGGCGGCGGTCGTCCTCGGTTACGCCTGGCTCACCGCCACCTCCGCCCACCTCATGCGCCAGGCCACCTGACCCACCCCCTCCCCGCGAAAGCCGCCGGCCCCTGGTCGGCGGCTTTCGCGGCGTCGTCCGCGGGGCGTAGGGGTGATCTCGGCGACGGTTTCTGCTTAGATGTGGTTGTTGCAAATCACTCGCAACTAGCGCGGCGCGTTGGGGGCCGTGCGCTCTTGACTCGGTGCCCGTGCTCCGGCCTTCCTCGCAAAAGGTCTCATCGGAGCACGGGCGCCGTCATTTCCGGGCGTTCCGGGCCGGAGGCGGCGGGGAAAGGCGCTTGAGCGGAGTGTGGGCGATCGGTGACCATGGGGCATGCGTCGACGCGGCGGGGCCTTCAGGCGGGGGTTCGTCGTCGTGGCCGGGATGGCCGGGCTCGCGGTCACGGTCGCGGCCATCGCGGTGGCGCTGCGGCTGGGAGACCTGACCACCGCCGCCAACATCGCCCAGCTCATCTCGCTGATGCTGGCCGCGCTGCCGATCGCGGCCGGGCTGATGGGGCGGTGGCGGCCGGCCGCGGCGCGGGAGAGCACGCCCGAGCAGGTCGAGCAGGCGCAGCGCACGCTGCGGAACCTCGTGCGGGACCAGTGGCACGAGGAGATCCAGATCCGGGAGCTCGACGACGCGCGCCTCGCGGTCCGGTGGCGGCTGACCGAGCTGGAGCCGGCCGGCGCCGAACGCGGGCGGCTGCTGCGGTCCTGGCTGGGGCGGATGCGGTTCACCGGGCGCACCGACCGCGTGGACAAGATGGCGCGGCACTTCCGCAACCTGACCCGGCGCCGCCTGGTCATCCTCGGCGGGCCCGGGATGGGCAAGACCACGCTGGCCGTACTGCTGCTCCGCGAACTCCTCGACGAGGCCCGGCCCGGCGCGCCCGTCCCCGTCCTGCTGTCGATGGCCGGATGGGACCCGGCGGCCGAGCCGGTGCACCGGTGGCTGGCGCGGCGGCTCAGCGAGGACTACCCGGCGCTGGAGGCCGGGAGGTTCGGGGCGGACGCGCCGTACGCCCTGGTGTCGCAGCGGCGGATCCTGCCCATCCTCGACGGGCTCGACGAGCTGCCCGCGGAGGTGCGGCCCCGGGTCCTCGCTGCCCTGAACAAGGCGGCCACCAGCGAGGACGTCATCCTGACCTGCCGGACCAGGGAGTACCACGCGGCCGTCGAGATGCCCGGCGGGCAACCGCTCAGCGGCGCCGCGATCATCGAGCCGCGCCCGCTCACCGCCGCCGACGCGGCGTCGTACATCCGCAGCGGCCTGACGCCGGCGCAGGCCCGCGCATGGCCGCCGGTGCTGGACGCCCTCGCGGGCGATCCCGGCGGGCCGATCGGCGGGGCGCTGTCCACGCCGCTCACGCTGTGGCTGCTGCGCAAGGTCTACATCGACACGCGCGCCGACCCCGCGCCGCTCCTCCAGATCGACTCGGCCGAGGGGGTCACCGCGCACCTGCTGGACAACCTGGTCCACGCCGCGTTCACCTCCCCGGCGGCCCGGCACGACCCGGACGACCCGCACTACCACCAGCACCCGTTCCGCCCCCGGTACGTCTGGGACCCCGGCGAGGCGGTGGTCTGGCTGTCGTTCCTGGCCTCCCACATGAACCGGATGGGCACCCGCGACCTCCAGTGGTGGCGGCTGCACCGCGCGGTCTCCCGCCGCTGGAGCACCCTGATCGGCTCGGTCACCGTCGGGCTCACCGTGGGCCTCACGGTCGGGGTCACCAGCGGCCTGACCATCGCGCTCACCGGGGCGCTCCCGGGCACGTTCGCCGACGCGCTGGCCTTCGGGGTCCTCGGCGGCCTCACCGGCGGGCTCGTGGGCGGCCTCACCGGCGGCCTGATCCTGGAGCTGCGCGAGGACTCGGCGATGGCCCCGGCGTACGCGAACGTGCGGCTGGCCGGGCGGGTGCGGTCGCTGCTGGCCAACCTGTCCTTCGGGCTGAGCATCGGCCCGGTGGTCGGCATGGTCGCCGCCCTGCCGTTCTGGCTGGCCGGCGGGCTGCACGGCGGCGTGTGGGCCCCGCTGGTCTTCGGCCTGAGCGTGGGCGCGGCCGGCGGTGTCATGGTCGGCCTGAGCCGGTGGGTCACGAGCCCGGTCACCGACGCCGAACCCCAGACGCCCGACATCACCCTCCGCCGCGACCTGGAGCTGGTCTACATCCGCGCGCTGACCTTCGGGCTCACCCTGGGCATCGCCTTCGGCGTCGCGGGGGCGGTCGCCGAGGGCTTCACGCCGGGACCCGTCCCGGCGATCCAGGCCGGGATCGCCTTCGGCATCGCCGGCGGCCTGGTCTTCACGCTCACGTTCCGGCTGACCGGCGCGAGCTCCACCTACCTGGTCACCCTGGTCCTGCTGTACGCCGGGGGCCGGGCGCCGCTCCGCCTCATGCGGTTCCTGGAGGACGCCCACCGCGCGGGCCTGCTCCGCGAGGCCGGGCCGGTCTTCCAGTTCCGCCACGCCAACCTGCAGGACCGGCTGGCCGAGACCTACCGCCCGCCGTCCCGCCTGCCCCACCGGCGCTGACCCCCGGTCCCCTGGAACGGCGACGCCCGCCCCACCGGAGCGGTGAGGCGGGCGTCGCCGCCGTACGTCAGGACGGGTACGGCGGGAGAGCCGTCCGGCCGGCGCGGGGCCGGCCGGGGCCGATCAGGCCAGGTCGAACCGGTCGAGGTTCATGACCTTGTCCCAGGCCTTCACGAAGTCGGCGACGAACTTCTCCCTGGCGTCGTCGCTGGCGTACACCTCGGCGAGGGCGCGCAGCTCGGAGTTCGAGCCGAAGACCAGGTCGGCGCGGGTGCCGGTCCACTTGATGGCGCCGGTCTCGTCGCGGCCCTCGAAGTGGGTCTGGTCCTCCGAGGTGGACTTCCACGTCGTGCCCAGGTCGAGCAGGTTGACGAAGAAGTCGTTGGTCAGCACGCCCGGGGTCCGGGTGAAGACGCCGTGCGGAGACCCCTGGTAGTTGGCGCCCAGGACGCGCAGGCCGCCGACGAGGACGGTCATCTCCGGGGCGCTCAGGGTGAGCAGGTTGGCCCTGTCGAGCAGGAGGTACTCGGCGGGGAGGCGGTTGCCCTTGCCCAGGTAGTTGCGGAACCCGTCGGCGGTGGGCTCCAGCGCGGCGAAGGACTCCACGTCGGTCTGCTCCTGCGTGGCGTCCACGCGGCCCGGGGTGAAGGGCACCTGGACGTCGTGACCGGCGTCCTTGGCGGCCTTCTCCACCGCCGCGCAGCCGCCGAGCACGATGACGTCGGCCAGCGAGACCCGCTTGCCGCCGGTCTGGGCGGCGTTGAACGCCTCCTGGACGCCCTCGAGGGCACGCAGGACGGTCGCGAGCTGGTCGGGCTCGTTGACCTCCCACCCGCTCTGCGGCTGCAGGCGGATGCGGGCGCCGTTCGCGCCGCCGCGCTTGTCGCTGCCGCGGAAGGACGAGGCCGAGGCCCACGCGGTGGTCACGAGCTGGGACACCGTGAGGCCGGTGGCCAGGATCCGCTCCTTGAGGGCGGCGATGTCCGCGGCGTCGATGAGCTCGTGGGTCCGCTCGGGGAGCGGGTCCTGCCAGAGCAGCACCTCGGAGGGGACCTCCGGGCCGAGGTAGCGCGCGATCGGGCCCATGTCGCGGTGGGTCAGCTTGAACCACGCCTTGGCGAACGCGTCCGCCAGCAGGTCGGGGTTCTCGTGGAAGCGCCGCGAGATCGGCTCGTAGATCGGGTCCACGCGGAGCGCGATGTCGGTCGTGAGCATCGTCGGGTGGGTGCGCTTGTTCGGGTCGTGCGCGTCGGGGACGGTGTCCGCGCCCGCGCCGTCCTTCGGCCGCCACTGCCAGGCGCCGGCCGGGCTCTTGAAGAGCTCCCACTCGTACTTGAAGAGCGTCTCGAAGAAGGTGTTGTCCCACTTCGTCGGCGTGGGCGTGAAGATGCCCTCAAGACCGCTGGTGATCGCGTCGGCGCCCTTGCCGGTGCCGTAGGAGTTCTGCCAGCCGAGGCCCTGGGCCTCGATCGGCGCGGCCTCGGGGTCGGGGCCGACGTGGTGCGCCGGGCCCGCGCCGTGGGTCTTGCCGAAGGTGTGGCCGCCCGCGATCAGGGCGACGGTCTCCTCGTCGTTCATCGCCATCCGGCGGAACGTCTCACGGATGTCGCGCGCCGCGGCGAGCGGGTCCGGGTTGCCGTTCGGCCCCTCGGGGTTGACGTAGATGAGGCCCATCTGGACGGCGGCGAGCGGGGTCTCCAGCTCGCGGTCGCCGGTGTAGCGCTTGTCGTCGAGCCAGGTGGTCTCCGGGCCCCAGTACACGTCCTCGTCGGACTCCCAGACGTCCTCGCGGCCGCCGGCGAAGCCGAAGGTCTTGAAGCCCATGGACTCCAGGGCGACGTTGCCGGTCAGGATCATGAGGTCGGCCCAGGAGATCTTCTGGCCGTACTTCTTCTTCACCGGCCACAGCAGGCGGCGGGCCTTGTCGAGGTTGCCGTTGTCCGGCCAGCTGTTCAGGGGGGCGAAGCGCTGCTGGCCGGCCCCGGCGCCGCCGCGGCCGTCGCTGATGCGGTAGGTGCCCGCGCTGTGCCACGCCATGCGGATCATGAACGGGCCGTAGTGGCCGAAGTCGGCCGGCCACCAGTCCTGCGAGGTGGTCAGCACCTCCAGGATGTCCCGCTTCACCGCGGCGAGGTCCAGGCTCTTGAACGCCTCGGCGTAGTCGAACTCCTCGCCGAGCGGGTTCGCCGCAGGGGGGTTCTTGGCGAGGATCTTCAGGTTCAGCCGCTCCGGCCACCACTGGCGGTTGCCGCCGCCCTGGGTCGGGTGGAGCGCGCGCTCGTGAGCGACGGGGCAGCCGCCCTCGCCGGCCGACTTCGCGTCGGTGACGATCGCGTCATGGTTCTCTGACATGGATGCCCTCCAGGGGGATGACGGTGCTCAGGAACTGAGAGCGGTGGAACAACCGGGGCACGTGCCCCAGTAGATGACCTCGGCCTCGTCGATCGAGAAGCCATGATCGTCGGACGCGTCCAGGCACGGCGCCGCGCCGACCGCGCAGTCGACGTCGGCGACGGTCCCGCACGACCGGCACACGATGTGGTGGTGGTTGTCCCCGACGCGCCCCTCGAACCGCGCGGGGCTCCCGGCCGGCTCGATGCGGCGCACGAGCCCCGCCTCGGTCAGCGCGTGCAGCGCCTCGTAGACGGCCTGGACGGAGACGTGTCCCACCCGTTCGCGCACCCCGGCCGCGATCGCCTCGACCCCGAGATGGTCGCCCTCCCGCACGGTCTCCAGCAGCGCGACGCGCGCCGCGGTCACCCGCAGCCCCGCCCCGCGCAGCTCGTCAGCAGTGGTCGGCGTCCCGGATGCGCTCATGCCGGAGAACCTATCCGCTAAACCTGAACGTTTCAAGTTTACGAGGGACCCAAGTTTAAGAACCGTTCCCCTCTTCGCGCGCCGCCGGTCCGCGCCCGCCCCGCCGTACCGTCTCGATGGCGTTCGCGCGGTTCAGGGACCCCGCGCGGGATGACGGCCGCCGGGCGGGCCGTGGGTCAGGTCCAGGACAGGCGGTCGCGCAGGAGGGCCTGCTGCGCGGGGTTGGCGGTCAGGCGGAGGGCCTCGGCGTCGGCCCGCCGGGCCTCCTCCGCCCGGCCCAGGGCGCGGAGGAGGTCGGCGCGGGTGGCGTGGAACAGCGGGTAACCGGCCAGCGGCCCGGCCAGGTCCGCCAGCTCGGCCAGGGCGGGCCCCGGGCCCCGGACGTGGCGCACGGCTATCGCCCGGTGCAGGCCGGTGACGGGCGAGGGGTCCAGGCGGCGGAGCATGTCGTAGAGCGTGAGGATCTGCGGCCAGTCGGTGTCCTCCCAGGCCGGGGCCTCGGCGTGACAGGCGACGATGGCGGCCTGGAGCTGGTACGGCCCGGGGCGGCGGTGCCGGCGGGCGGCCCGCGTGAGCAGGGCGATCGCGTCCTCGATCGCGTGGTGGTCCCACAGGCTCCGGTCCTGGTCGGGCAGCAGCACCAGGCGGCCCTCGGGATCGAAGCGGGCGGCGCCGCGGGCCCGGTGCAGCCGGATCAGGGCGAGCAGCCCGGCGGCCTCCGGCTCGTTCGGGGCGAGGCCGCACAGCAGCGAGGCCAGCCACTCCGCGTCGCCGGTGAGGTCGCGGGAGTGCGCCCGCTCCGCCGTACTGGACAGGTAGCCCTCGTTGAACAGCAGGTAGACCACCGCGAGGACCTCGCCCAGCCGCTCGGCCGTCTCCGCCTCCGACGGCATCCGGTACGGCACGCCCGCCTCGGCGATCTTGCGTTTGGCGCGGGTGACGCGCTGGGCGACCGTGGTCTCGGGGACCAGGAACGCCGCCGCGATCTGGGCCGTGTTCAGCCCGCACACCACGCGCAGCGTGAGCGCGATCTGCGCGGCCCGCGACAGGGCCGGGTGACAGCAGATGAGGATCAGCCGCAGCCGGTCGTCGGGCTCGGCCGGGGCCGGTGGCCGCAGCCGCGCCAGCTTGGCGCGGTGGTTGGACTCCCGCCGCAGCACGTCCAGGCCGCGCCGCCGCGCCACCGTGTAGAGCCAGGCGTCCGGCCGCTCGGGCACGCCCTCGGCCGGCCACCTGCGCAGCGCCGTCTCGACCGCGTCCTGCACCAGGTCCTCGGCCGCCGAGAAGTCGCCGAGCAGCGACACCAGGGAGGCGGCCAGCCGGCCCGCGTGCTCGCGCACCACGCGGGCCAGCGCCTCGTCCGCGTCCCGCCCGCTCATGCCAGCGGCCGGATCTCCACCACCGGGCACGCCGGCCAGGACCGCGCCACCGCCATCGCCTCGTCCAGGTCGGCGACCTCGATCTCGGCGTACCCGCTGACCACCTCCTTGCCCTCCATGAACGGCCCGTCGGTGACCATCGGCTCCCCGCGCAGCCGCAGCGTCGTCGCGGTCTCCTTCGGCGCCAGGTGCCGATGGTGGGTGATCCTGTCCGCGTGCTCGGCGAACCAGCGCTCCACCGCCGCGTACGCCGCGTCCCGCTCCAGCTCGCCCATCGCCGCCAGCTCCTCGGCGAACTCCTCGGTCTCGATGAACATCAGCACGTACTTCACGCGCTCCTCCTCCGCCTCATGTCCAGAACATCCGCCGCGCCCCCGGGAACGCAACGCCCTCCCCGGGCCCGCCCCGCCGAACGCCCGGGGCCCGCCCGGGATCCGCCCGCTCCGCCGTACGCCCGGGGGCCCGCCCGCCTCGCGGTACGCCGGGGGGTGGGCTCGCCGTACGGCGCGGCGTGGTCAGGTCGCGGGCAGGGCCGCCCACAGGTCGACGCCGGTGCCGTCGGGGTCGAGCACGGTCGCCTGGCGCAGGCCCCAGAACGTGTCCCAGGGCTCCCTGACCCCCCGGTAGCCGGCCTCGACCAGCTCGGCGTACTTGGCGTCCACCTCGGCCGGGGTGGGGAACTGGAAGCAGAGGAAGCCGCGCGGCCCTCCGCCCGGCCGGGTCCAGCCCGGCGTGAAGGAGGCGCGGAAGTCCTCGGTGTCGAGCATCACGTGCAGCCCGTTCGGCAGGTCGCACCCGGCGTGCCCGGGCGCGTCCGGATGCACCTCGAACTCCAGCCCGAGCCGCCCGTAGAACCGCGTCGCCGCCGCCAGGTCCGAGACCACGATGTCGATCGTGTTCAGCGTCACGTCCATGTCCCTCTCCTCCGTCTCGCCCGTCGTGAGGTAGCCGTGCGGCCCCGGCCGGCCGGGCGGAGCGCCCGCCCCGCGGGAGCCGTCACCCACAAGACGATCGGCCGGACCCCCGGCACGACACTCCGGCGGAGAAATCCGCCCCGTTTTTTGGAGACGCAGGTCAACGGCCAGGGAATCGGCGCGGCGCGCTCACGCCGTACGGCGGGCTCATGCCGTACGGCGGGGCGGGCACGCCCCGGTCAGCGGGCGGGAGCGCCGGGCGGGGCGGACCAGAGGGGGTAGCGGACCCCGGCGAGGCGGTTGATGAGGACCCCCTGGAGGGTGATGATCGCCACGGCGAACATCATCACGGCCAGGTCGGCGGGGGTGCGGAGCAGGCCGAGGGCGACGATGAGGGTGGTCGCCCCGGCCGGGGGGTGGGCGGCCCTGAGCAGCGGCATCAGCCCGCAGGTGAGGCCGAGCGCGATGGCGGCGGCCAGGATCCTGGGCCCGGTGACGTGCTCCAGGTCCGGCGGGTCGTCCTGGAGGCCGGTGAGCGTGAGGCCGAGCCACCCCGCCAGGACGCCGACGAGATGGCCGCAGAGGGTGTTGCGGGGCGAGGAGGCCGCGGTGAGCGGCGAGAAGAAGAGCAGGAACGCCGTCGGCCCGAGGGACGGGAACAGGAACGGCTTGTGCGTCGCCCAGGCGATGAGCGCCATCAGGGCCAGGGCGATGAAGCTGTTGAGGCCGCAGTAGACCGCGTGGACCAGCCGGGGGGAGTGCCGCTTCTCCATCTCCTCCAGCGAGAACGAGCGCAGCGCCCGTGGTCCCTTCACCGCCCGGCTCCCGCGAACCCCGCGTGGTCGGACACGCTGCCCAGCAGCACCGAGCGCACCTTGCCCCCCATGACTGCGATCGTGCCATCACCGGCCGTGATCGCGGCGGAGGCCCGCCTCGGGAGCCGCCCGGCGCGTCGCCGCCGGCCGCGGCTAAAGAGGCGGGCATGGGGGGCTGATCTTTCCCGATAGCCGGGGCGTGGTGGCTCTCGGCGGGGCGCGGGCGGGCCGTACATCGGAAGGGTGGCGACGAGGGGATCCGCGACCGACGGCGCGCTGGGGCAGGCCCTGGTGCGGGCCGGGCGGTTCCTGCGGCCCGGGCGGGTGTCGCCCGACCTGCGGACGCTGTTCCAGGTCGGCGGCCGGGACGGGGACGTCTACTACCGGGAGCGGTGGAGCCACGACAAGGTGGTGCGTTCCACCCACGGGGTGAACTGCACGGGCTCGTGCTCCTGGAAGGTGTACGTCAAGGACGGCGTGATCACCTGGGAGGCGCAGGAGACCGACTACCCCGACGTGGGGTCGGACCGGCCGCAGTACGAGCCCCGGGGGTGCCCGCGCGGGGCCGCCTTCTCCTGGTACACGTACTCGCCGACCCGCGTCCGTCATCCGTACGCCCGGGGCGCGCTGGTCGAGATGTACCGGGAGGCGCGCGACCGGCTCGGCGACCCGGTGGCGGCGTGGGCGGAGATCACGGCGGACCCGGAGCGGCGGCGGCGCTACCAGTCGGCGCGTGGCCGGGGCGGGCTCGTGCGCGTGAGCTGGGACGAGGCCACCGAGATCATCGCCGCCGCCCACGTCCACACGATCAAGACGTACGGCCCGGACCGGGTGGCGGGGTTCTCGCCGATCCCGGCGATGTCGATGGCCTCGCACGCGGTCGGGTCGCGCTTCGTCTCGCTGATCGGCGGGGTGATGCTCTCGTTCTACGACTGGTACGCCGACCTGCCCGTGGCGTCCCCGCAGGTCTTCGGCGACCAGACCGACGTGCCCGAGTCCGCCGACTGGTGGGACGCGACGTACCTGCTGGTCTGGGGCTCGAACGTGCCCGTGACCCGCACCCCGGACGCGCACTACATGGCCGAGGCGCGGTACCGGGGCCAGAAGGTCGTGGTCATGTCGCCGGACTACAGCGACGCCGCCAAGTTCGCCGACGAGTGGGTCGCGCCGCTCCCCGGCACCGACGGCGCGCTGGGGATGGCGATGGGCCACGTCATCCTGCGCGAGTTCTTCGCCGACCGGACGACGCCCTTCTTCACCGACTACGTGAAGCGGTTCACCGACCTGCCGTTCCTCGTACGGCTGCGCCCGCACGCCGGCGGATACGTCCCGGGCAAGTTCCTCACCGCCGCCGACCTGGGCGAGGAGGGCGGGAGCGCGCCCTTCAAGACCGTCCTCATGGACGCCCGCACCGGCGAGCCCGTGATCCCCGGCGGCACGCTCGGCTTCCGCTACTCCGCCGAGGGCGAGGGCCGCTGGAACCTGGACCTGGGCGGCGTCGATCCGCTGCTCACGATGCGCGGCCCGGGGGCCGGGACCGCCGAGGTGCTCCTGCCCCGCTTCGACGAGCCCGCGGGCCGGGGCGGCGTCCTGCGGCGGGGCGTCCCCGTGCGCGAGGTCGGCGGAGAGCTCGTCACCACCGTCTTCGACATCCTGCTCGCGCAGTACGGCGTGGCCCGCCCCGGCCTGCCCGGCGACTGGCCGAAGGGGTACGGCGACGCGGCCGTGCCGTACACGCCGGCCTGGCAGGAGACGGTCACCGGGGTCCCGGCGGCGGTGGCCGAGCGCGTGGCGCGCGAGTTCGCCGCGAACGCCGAGGAGTCCGGGGGCCGGTCGATGATCATCCTGGGGGCGGGGGTGAACCAGTGGTTCCACGGCGACACGATGTACCGGTCGTTCCTGGCGCTGCTGCTGCTCACCGGCTGCCAGGGGCGGAACGGCGGCGGCTGGGCGCACTACGTCGGCCAGGAGAAGTGCCGCCCGCTCACCGGCTGGACCCTGCTGGCCGGGGCCCTGGACTGGTCGCGGCCGGCCCGGCAGATGACGGGCACGCCGTACTGGTACCTGCACACCGGCCAGTGGCGCTACGACACGGCCCCGGCGGACCTGCTCGGCTCCCCGCTCGGGGAGGGCGAGTTCGCCGGGCGCACCGCCGCCGACCTGATCGCCCAGTCGGCCCGGCTCGGCTGGATGCCGTCCTACCCCACCTTCGACCGCAACCCGCTCGACCTGGCAGACGAGGCCGCGGCCGCCGGGCGGGAGGCGGTGCCGTACGTCGTGGACCAGGTGCGGAGCGGGCGGCTGCGGTTCGCCTGCGAGGACCCGGACGCGCCGGCGAACTGGCCGCGCGTGCTCACGCTGTGGCGGTCCAACCTGTTGGGCTCCTCGGCCAAGGGCGACGAGTACTTCCTGCGCCACCTGCTCGGCGCGGGCGACTCGGTCGGCGGCGGCGAGGCCCCGCCCGGGCGGCGGCCGCGCGACGTGCGCTGGCGCGACGAGGCCCCGCGCGGCAAGCTCGACCTGCTGTTGTCGCTGGACTTCCGGATGACGTCCAGCACGCTGTTCTCGGACGTCGTGCTGCCCGCCGCGACCTGGTACGAGAAGTACGACCTGTCCTCCACGGACATGCACCCGTTCGTGCACGCGTTCAACCCGGCCATCGATCCGCCCTGGCAGACGCGGTCGGACTTCGACGCCTTCCACGCGATCGCCCGCGCGTTCAGCGACCTGGCCGCGCGGCACCTGGGCACCCGCACCGACCTGGTGGCCGCGCCGCTGCTGCACGACACGGCCGACGAACTGGCGACGCCGTACGGCCGGGTGCACGACTGGCGCGCGACCGGGGAGACGCCCGAGCCGGGGCGGGACTTCCCCAGGCTCACGGAGGTCGAGCGCGACTACGGCGCGATCGCCGACAGGCTCGCCGCGCTCGGGCCGCTCGCGGAGGAGAAGGGCGCGGCCACCAAGGGCGTGACGTACCGGCTGAAGGACGAGGTCGCCCGGCTGCGCGAGGCCGTCGGCGCGGTGCGCGAGGGCGCGGCGGCGGGGCGCCCGTCGCTGGCGCGGGACACGCACCTGTGCGAGGCGATCCTGGCGTTCTCCGGCAGCACGAACGGGCGGCTGGCGCGGCAGGGCTTCACGACGCTGTCCAAGCGCACCGGCACCGACCTGGGGGGCCTCGCGGAGGAGCGGCTGATCACGTTCGCCGACGCCCGCGACCGCCCGCAGGCGGTGATCACCTCGCCGGAGTGGTCGGGCAGCGAGCACGCGGGGCGGCGGTACTCCCCGTTCACGCTCAACGTCGAGCGCGGCAAGCCGTGGCACACCCTCACCGGGCGGCAGCACTTCTACCTCGACCACGACTGGATGCAGGAGGCGGGCGAGTCCCTGCCGGTCTACCGGCCCCCGCTGGACATGCGCGCGATGTTCGACGAGGCGGGGGACGAGGAGGGCGGCCCCGGGAAGGGAGTCAGCGTCCGCTACCTGACGCCGCACTCCAAGTGGTCGATCCACTCGGAGTACCAGGACAACCTGCTCATGCTCTCGCTGTCGCGGGGCGGCCCGACGATCTGGATGAGCCCGGCCGACGCGGAGCGCGCGGGCATCGCCGACAACGACTGGATCGAGGCCGTCAACCGCAACGGCGTGGTGGTGGCGCGGGCGATCGTGTCCCACCGGATGCCCGAGGGGACCGTGTACATGTACCACGCGCAGGAGCGGGTGGTGGACGTGCCGGTCAGCGAGAACTCGGGCAGGCGCGGCGGGATCCACAACTCCCTCACCCGGCTGCTGGTCAAGCCCACCCACCTCATCGGCGGCTACGCCCAGCAGTGCTTCGCCTTCAACTACCTGGGCCCCACCGGCAGCCAGCGCGACGAGATCACCACGATCCGGCGCCGATCCCAGGAGGTGCGCTACTGATGCGCGTGATGACGCAGCTCGCGATGGTGATGAACCTCGACAAGTGCATCGGCTGCCACACGTGCTCGGTGACGTGCAAGCAGGTGTGGACCAACCGGGCGGGCACGGAGTACGTCTGGTTCAACAACGTCGAGACCCGCCCTGGCCAGGGATATCCGCGCCGGTACGAGGACCAGGACCGCTGGAAGGGCGGCTGGGAGACCGACCGGCGCGGCCGGCTGCGGCTCAGGGCGGGCGGCCGGTTCAAGAAGCTGGCCACCATCTTCGCGAACCCCCTCATGCCGAACATCCGGGACTACTACGAGCCCTGGACCTACGACTACGACACGCTCTTCACCGCCCCCGAGCAGGAGCACACCCCGGTCGCCCGGCCGCGCTCGCTCATCTCGGGCCGGCCGATGAAGGTCGAGTGGAGCGCCAACTGGGACGACGACCTGGCCGGCGACCCGTCCCCCGACCCCGTGCTCCAGTCGGTGTCCGAGCAGGTCAAGCTGGAGTTCGAGAAGACCTTCATGTTCTTCCTGCCGCGCATCTGCGAGCACTGCCTGAACCCCTCGTGCGTGGCCTCCTGCCCGTCCGGGGCGCTCTACAAGCGCTCGGAGGACGGCATCGTGCTCGTGGACCAGGACCGCTGCCGGGGCTGGCGCATGTGCGTGACCGGCTGCCCGTACAAGAAGGTCTACTTCAACCACCGCACCGGCAAGGCCGAGAAGTGCACGTTCTGCTTCCCCCGGGTCGAGGTGGGCATCCCCACGATCTGCGCCGAGACCTGCGTCGGCCGGCTGCGTTACATCGGGCCGGTCCTGTACGACGCGGACCGCGTGGCCGGGGCGGCGGCCGTACCGGACGAGAGGGACCTGGTCGAGGCGCAGAAGTCGGTGCTGCTCGACCCGGAGGACCCGGCGGTCCAGGAGGCGGCGCGGGAGTCCGGGGTCCGGGACGACTGGCTGGAGGCGTGCCGCAGGTCGCCCGTCCACAAGCTGATCTTCGAGTACGGCGTCGCGCTGCCGCTGCACCCGGAGTACCGGACGATGCCGATGGTCTGGTACATCCCGCCGCTCTCGCCCGTCGTGGACGCGCTCGGCCGCACCGGGCACGACGGGGAGGACGCGGGCAACCTGTTCGGGGCCATCGACGCGCTCCGCATCCCGGTGGACTACCTGGCCGGGCTGTTCACCGCCGGGGACCCCGCGCCGGTGCGCGAGGTGCTGCGCAAGCTGGCCGCGATGCGCTCCCACATGCGCGAGGTCAACCTCGGCCGCGTCCCGGACCCGGCCGTCTCCGCGTCCGTGGGCATGACGCCGCCGCTGATCGAGTCGATGTACCGGCTGCTGGCCATCGCCGAGTACGGCGACCGCTACGTGATCCCGCTCGCCGACCCCGACCAGGGGCCCGGGAGCGAGGAGCTGAACACCGGGTGCGGTCTGGACTTCGCGGGCGGGCCGGGCATGGACGGCCCCTTCGGCGAGGCGTCCGGCCGCCCCCGCCCGGTCGCCGTCGAGAACTTCCACGCGCTCAGGCACCGGCAGGACACCGACGAGCTGGGCGAACCCCCGGGCCGGCGTCCGGCGCGGCGCGTGAACCTGCTGAACTGGGACGGCAAGGGCCTGCCCGAGGGGCTGTTCCCGCCCCGGTCGCGCTCCCGGGACGACTCGTGAGGGGCCCGTCCCGGCGCGGCGCCCCGCTCGCGCACTTCGTCGCCTCGGCGCTGCTCGGCTACCCCGACCGGGAGCTGTTCGCCGCCCGCCCGGTGCTGGCCGAGGCCGTACGGCGGCTGCCCGCGGGCGAGCCGGCGCGGCGGCTCGGCGCGTTCCTCGACCACCTGGACCGGGTGTCGCCGCCGGCGCTGGCGGCCCACTACGTCGCGGTCTTCGACCTGTCGGCCCGGTGCTGCCCCTACCTCACGTACTACACGCACGGGGACACGCGGGCGCGCGGCGGGGCGCTGCTGCGGTTCCGGGCGCTGTGCCGTACGGCCGGGGTGGAGCCCGTGGACGGGGAACTGCCCGACCACCTGGCCGTGGTGTGCGAGCTGTCCGGCCGCTCGGCCGTGCCGGGCGTGGAGGAGCGGACGGCGGAGGCGGGGCGGCGGGCGCGGGAGCTGCTGGCGGAGCACCGGGGCGCGGTGGAGCTGCTGCTGCGCGGGCTGGAGGCGGAGCGGTCGCCGTACGCCGACGTGGTGGGGGCGGTGCTGGCGACGGTCCAGCCGGGGCGGCGGCGGGCGAGGGTGTTCGCGGAGCCGCCGGTGGAGGGGGTCGGGCTGGCCGGGTACATGCGGGGAGGCCGGGGTTGAACACGCTGCTGTGGGTCGTGCTGCCCTACGTGGTGCTGGCGATCTTCGTGTTCGGGCACCTGTGGCGCTACCGGTACGACCAGTTCGGCTGGACCACGCGGTCCTCGGAGCTGTACGAGCGGCGGCTGCTGCGGATCGGGAGCCCGCTGTTCCACGTCGGCATCCTGTTCGTGCTGCTCGGGCACGTCGCGGGGCTGGTGGTCCCGCAGCGGTGGACGCAGTGGCTGGGGGTGTCCGAGACCGGCTACCACTGGGCGGCGATCGTGCTCGGGACGCTCGCGGGGGTGTGCACGCTGGGCGGGCTGGCGCTGCTGATCTACCGCCGCCGCACGGTGGGGCCGGTGTTCATGGCCACCACCCGCAACGACAAGCTGATGTACCTCCTGCTCGCCGTCACGCTGCTGCTCGGGCTGGGCACGACGGTGATCTCCAACGTCCTCGGGGAGTACGACTACCGCAGGACGGTCTCGCCGTGGTTCCGGTCGATCTTCCTGCTCCACCCGGAGGGGGACCTGATGGCGGGGGCGCCGCCGACCTTCCACCTCCACGTGCTCGCGGCGTTCGCCCTGTTCGCGGTCTGGCCGTTCACCCGCCTGGTCCACATGCTCACGGCCCCGCTCGGCTACCTGACCCGCCCGTACATCGTCTACCGCAGCCGCGCCGGGGCCCCCGGCGACCCTGCCCGGGCGAGGCCGCCCGCCGCTGACGCGCGCCGAGGGTTTTGAACAAAGTTGAAGAAGGGGCTTGCACTTAGTTCAAACACGCCTCTATATTCATCTTGTACTTAGTTCAACAAGCCGCCCGGAGCCCCCGGGGCGTGACGGAAGGATCCCCCCATGAACATCGTCGCCGCCGTGATGCAGACGCTCGTCGCCCTGGCCTTCGTGAGCATCCCCCTGGTCCGCCACCGCTACGGCGCCACCGCCACGGCCCGGGCGCACGCGGAGCTGACCCGGCAGGGCGTGCGGACCACGGTCCTGGCCGAGAACGGGATGCGGTTCGACGCGGGCGGCCACGAGACCTGGGCCCCGGTGGGCATCGCCACCCTCATGCTGATCCCCGCCGCCCTCAACCTCGCCGGCGTCTCCTGGGCCGGCACCACGACCTGGATCCTCCAGTCGCTCATCCTGGCCGCCAACTGCGCCATCCTCTACAGCCAGCTCACCGCCGAGAAGTCCGTGCGCGCGGCCTTCGCCCGCAAGGGCGACCCCGACCTGGCGCGCATCGACGTCCCCGCCCTCCTCAAGGCCGCCGAGGCCGGCTTCCCCGCCTGGACCTGGACCCTCCAGAACGCCCGGCACATCGTGGTCTTCGGCGCCTCGGTCCTGGCCCTGGCCGCCACCGCCGCCGCCTGACCGGCACGGGCGCCACGTCCGCCCCGCCCGCCCCGCCCGAGCCCGGCCCGCCACCCGCGGGCCGGGCTCGGGCGTTCCCCGGATGGGCGGCCGCTCCGTCCGTACGCTGGGCGGGAGCCGAGCGTGGGAGACAGGGTGATCGAAGTCGAGATGGCCGGCGACGTCGCGGTCGTACGGCTGGCGCATGGCAAGGTCAACGCGCTGGACCTGGAACTGTGCCGGGCGATCGAGCGGGTGGCGCGCGAGCTGGACGAACCGGGGAGCCCGGTCCGGGGCGTGGTCGTGACCGGCTCCGGGCGGGCGTTCTCGGCCGGGGTGGACCTTCGGCGGGTGGTGGAGGGCGGCGCCGCGTACGTCGCGGAGTTCCTGCCCGCGCTGAGCGCGGCCTTCCGGGCCGTCTTCTCCCTCGGCAGGCCGGTGGTCGCCGCCGTCAACGGGCACGCGATCGCCGGGGGCTGCGTGCTCGCGGCGGCCTGCGACCACCGGATCATGTCCGGCGGCACGATCGGCGTCCCCGAGCTGCGGGTCGGCGTGCCGTTCCCCCAGGCCGCGCTGGAGATCCTGCGGCACGCGCTGGGCCCGGTCACCGCGCGCCGCGTGATGCTCGACGGCGTCAACCGCGAGCCCGCGGCGGCCCTCGCGCTGGGCCTGGTGGACGAGCTGTGCCACCCGGACGACCTGCTGGACCGGGCGGTCACCGCCGCCGCCGGGCTGGCCGCGGCGATCCCGCCGGACACCTTCCGGCACGCGAAGGCGCAGCTCCGCCGGGAGATCGACGACCGCCTCGACGGCCTCGCGGAGCCGGCCGTCGCCCACCTGTGGACCACGGCGGCGGCCGACGGCCGGATCCGGGCGTTCATGGACCGGACGATCGGCTCCGCCCGCCGCGGCTGACCGGGCCCGCCACGCCGTTCCGCCGCGTCCCCCGACCCGGGAAAGCGCAGGTCCGCGGCTCGGCGGGGGCGGGGCGGCGGGTGAGGGGCGGGTGCGCGGGACGAGGCGGCCGCATCATCTTCTACATTGTGTAGAAGATGGAGCCGGCCGTCCGTGGTCCCGTGCCCCCGTGCCCGGGACCGCGTGCGCCCGCCGCCGTGCCGGCGTGGCGCGGCCGGCTCCTCCCCGGGTGCGGTGGAAGGAGAGCGGTGGAGAGTTCGGAGGAGCGGACGGCGGCGCGCCGGTCGAAGGTGGACGCGCTGCGGGCCGAGAGCCGGAGGCAGGAGGTCCGGCGGCGCAACCTGGCGATCACCGCGACCGTGGTGGCCGCGTTCGTGCTGGTCGTCGGCGCCGTGTTCGTGATCGGCAAGGTGGGGCCCGGCGGCGGCGAGGCGGTCGCGGCGGGCGAGTCGCGGCTCGTGCGCGCGGACAGCCACCGGCTCCAGACGGCGGCGGACGGCAAGGTCACCGTGGTGGAGTTCCTCGACTTCGAGTGCGAGGCCTGCGGCGCGTACTTCCCGATGGTCGAGCAGTTGCGCGCGCGGTACGCCGGGAAGGTCACCTTCGTGACGCGGTACTTCCCGATCGCGAGCCACTTCAACGCCGAGCGCGCGGCGCGGGCGGTGGAGGCGGCGGCCCGGCAGGGCCGGTTCGAGGCGATGTACCGGCGCATGTTCGAGTCGCAGAAGGAGTGGGGCGAGAAGCGGATCCCCGCCGACGAGATCTTCCGGGGCTACGCCAAGGCCCTCGGCCTGGACATGGCCGCCTGGGAGAAGGCGTACGCCGACCCGGCCACCCTGGACCGGATCAGGAAGGACGCCGCGGACGGCGAGGCCCTGGGCGTCCAGGGCACCCCGACGTTCTTCCTGAACGGGAAGAAGATCCAGCCCCAGTCCTACGACGAGTTCAAGGCGGCGATCGATGCGGCTCTCGCGGGCTGAGGCCGCCGCCGGGCTCCCGGCCGCGGCGCCCGCCGGCCCCCGCGAGGCGCCGTTCCCCCGGCTGCTGCCCTGGCTGCTGACGATCGGCGGCGCGCTGGGCCTGCTCGCGGCGTTCGTTCTGGCCGTGGAGAAGATCGCGCTGCTCAGGAACCCGGACTACGTGCCGAGCTGCAGCATCAACCCGGTGCTGTCCTGCGGGTCGGTCATGGCCACCCCGCAGGCCGAGGTGTTCGGGTTCCCCAACCCGCTGCTCGGGATCGCGGGGTTCGCGATGGTGACCGCCGCGGGGGCCGCCCTGCTCGCCGGGGCCCGGCCGCGCCGCTGGTTCTGGCTCGGCCTGCAGGCGGGCCTCACGTTCGCCGTCGTGTTCGTGCACTGGCTGATCTACCAGAGCCTCTACGTGATCGGCGCGCTGTGCCCGTACTGCATGGTCGTCTGGGCGGTCACGATCCCGCTCTTCTGGTACGTCACGCTGCGCAACCTCGCGGGGTCCCGGGCGGCACGGCCGTTCGCGGAGTACCACTCCGTCGTGCTCGCCGTCTGGTTCCTGGCCGTGATCGGGCTGATCGGCGTCCGCTTCTGGCCGTACTGGAGCACCCTGATCTGACGCTCACATCGGCCAGAGCAGGACGCAGAGCAGCGGGGCGAGCAGCACCGCCGCCGGGCCGCCGAGCAGCAGCCCGGCGCCGGAGTAGGCCGCGGCGGGGATCCACCCCGGGCGCGGCCCGGCGTCGGCGAGCAGCCTGCGGACCCGGTCGGCGACGCCGGCGTCGGCCAGGGCCAGGGTCCCCGCCGCCGCGGGCGGGGCCGCCATCTCCACGAGCGCCCGGGCCAGCGGCAGGGGGCCGTGCGCCCGGCGGGCCCGGTCGTCGGCGAGCATCTCCAGCAGCAGGGGCACCGCCTCGCGCGCCGCCCTGGCCGCGGGCAGCCACGGGAACGCCTTGGCCAGGGCGATGAACGGCAGCAGGACCAGATCGTGCCGCCCCCGCGCGTGGGCGCGCTCGTGGGAGAGCACGGCCCGCAGCTCCCGGGCGCCCAGCAGCTCCAGGGTCCCCCGGCTGAGGACGACGCGAGCGCGCCGCCCGGGCACGCAGTACGCCACGGGCTCGGCGGCGGGCAGCACGTAGGCGTCGTGGACGGGGCTGTGCTCGGCGAGGACGTCCACGAGCAGCCGCTGCCGCCGCTGCTCGGCCACCGTCTTGACGGTGATCCGGACGGTGTGCGTGAGCAGCCACAGGATCAGCCCGGCCGACCAGGCGAGGGCGGCCAGGTGCCCGGGCCCCAGCCCGGCCAGGCCCGCGCCGTCCAGGACCTGCCGCGCCAGCGTGTGCATGCCGTGCGGGAAGGCCGCCGCCAGCGGAGCGACCGCCGCGATCAGCCCCAGCGCGGCCGCGCCCAGCCCGCCGCCCAGGCCGACGGCCTGCCACAGCACGAGCGCGGCGCGCGGGCAGCGCGAAGCCCACGGGCCGGTGAGCCAGGCCGAGGCGTGCCGCCCCAGCAGGATGGGCACCAGCGCGACCCCCGCGGCCGCCAGCCACACCGTCACGGCTTCGCCTCGCCGCGGCCCTCAAGGACCTCGCCCCTGCCCTCAAGGGCCTCGCCCCGGTCGTCGAGCGCCTCGCGCAGGGCGGCCGCCACCTCCGGGGAGACCGAGCCGACGAACCGGTTCACGGCCGCCGACAGATCCCCGGCCTCGTCCAGGGCGGCCCGCATCGTCTCGGCCACGAAGGCGTCCTTGCCCGCCGTGGCCTTGTAGAGATGGGCGCGCCCCCGCCGCTCGCGGGACACCAGGCCCTTGTTCGACAGCCGCACGAGGACGGTCAGCACGGTCGTGGCCGCGGGCCGCGAGGGCAGGCTGTCGGCGAGCTCCTGGGCGAACACCCCCTCAGGGCGCGCCCACAGCGCCTCCATGATCGACCGCTCCAGATTCCCGAGCCGCACAACCCGTCCCTTCGCCCGCCGGACCCGCATCCCCGAGGGTAGAAGACGCGGCGGGCCCGGCGGCCCGGGGGAGGGTCAGGGATTGATCTCGCGGAGGCGGCGGGTCAGGTCGGCCTCATGGCTCCTGAGCGCGGACTCGTAGCCCTGGGCGATGCTGTCCAGGCGCTTTTGGAACTGGTCCTCGTCCAGGACCGGCGGCGGGGCCGTGCCCAGGGCGAAGGTGTCGTCGGCCAGGCGCTGGAGCTTCCCCTCGGCGTCGGCCTGGGCCTGGCGGACGGCGGCGAGGACGCTCTCGGCCAGGGTCCGGCTGTCCAGGCGCATCGCCTTGGGGTCCAGGTCGAGGCTCAGCAGGCGGCCGGACGCGTCGGCGACCGCGATGGCCAGGCGGTCCGGGCTCTCGCCCACTCCTCTGAGTTCCGGGAGGCCGGACAGGCCCGGGGCCGCCTCGGGCACGCCCGCCCTGTCGTCACGAGTGCTCACGTGAACCTCCTCTCATCGGGCCGGGTAGCGGGGCCAGCTACCGGGGGTCCACCCCGGCGGGAAGATGAGCGCGCGGCCCCCGTGCCCGAGCAGCTTGTCGTCCAGTTGGTCGGGCTGCGTCGCGATCGCGTCGTCCTCCTCCTCGTCCAGGAGGTTGTCCACGGGGGTGTAACCGTAGATCGAGCCGAAGAGGCGGGCCGACATCTCGCTGATCCTGGTCGGCTCCACGCCGGCGGCCCGCAGCGGCGCGTTGAAGAGCTCGTAGCCCACGGCGTACGCCCCGTTCGCGGCCATCGTGCGGCCGATGCCGTCGGTGGGGGAGCCCAGCGACTCGCCGTTGGCCAGCGCCACGGTGGCCTGGCCGGAGTACGCGGCGGCGTGCCAGGCGACGCCGTCCACCGCGATGTACCCGAGCAGGGTGCTGACGTAGGCCGTGGATCCCGCCTGGAGCGCCCTGGCCGCCCACGTCCCGGACAGGCCCTTGATCCTGGCCGCCAACTGCAGGAGCTGGCCGATCCGGTACTCCACGATCCTGAAGATCTGCGTGGTGACGGGCTGGAAGGCGATGAGGATCAGGGTGCCGAGGAGCAGCCCCTCGATCTCCATCAGCGCCTTCCGCTCCTCCTCGATGAGGGAGGCGTAGTTCTCGCACCCGAGCGCCACGGTCCGGCAGTTGCCCGCGAGGGTCACGCCGTAGGTGTGCACGACCGGGTAGACGAGCTTGAACTCCTCGATCGCGGCGCCGCTGAACTGGCTGTTCGTGACGACCACGGAGGCCAGGGCGCCCGTCCGGTCGACGTACCCCCCGTCGGGGTCCTTCTTGCCGCCCTCCAGGTCGTCCGCCAGCTCGTTGAAGGTCTTGGCGAGCGCGCGGAGCTTGCCGGGGTCGAGGTCGGACGCGGCGATCCCGCCCAGCATCCAGAGCCCGGCCAGCGGCACGGCGGTCGCGATCGTCAGGATCTTCATGGCCCGCTGGGGAGTGATGATCGGTTGCGGGGTGCCCAGCATGGGCCGGAGCTCGCGGACCATCAGCGGTCACCCCCCGCCCCGCCGTTCCCGTTCGCGTTCGCCGCGCCGTTCCCGTTCGCGTTCGCACCGCCGTTCCCGGTCCCGCCGTTCCCGTTCGCGCCGCCGGGGTCTTTGACGTACGACTGGAGGGTCTGGTAGATCGGCAGGCGGTCGAGCTCCTCCGCGAGGCCCCACTCGATGTCCCTGACGGCGAGCCGCAGGTCGCGCAGCCCCTCGCCGATGTCGGTGTAGACGGCCGCGAGGTGGGCCGCCTGGCCCGGCAGCTCCGCCCGCTTCGGGTTGAGCCAATCCAGGAACATCTTGTCCAGCTCCTGGAACGACCCCATGCCGATCGCCGCCGGGATCCCGTCGGCCCCGACCGCGCTCAGGCCGTCCCCGACCTTCTGGGCGAGGCCGCCGGCGGAGAGGTCGCCCTGCGCCTTCACCGACTGCTCGGCCCTGGTGGCCGCGGCCTTCAGGCCCTCGCCCGCCTCGATGAACCCCGGCTCGACCTTGTTCGGGGAGATGTCATGGTCCACGGACAGCGGGGGACGTCCGCCCGGGGCACCCGGTTGGTTCGCTGGAGGCTCTGCCAAGACCGGCTCCTAACGACAGGATGAGAGGGGACAGCTTGATCATCTAGTCGGTGAACAGTCAATGAAACCGGCATTTCGCCCACGTGTCGAGGGGGTCAGTACCCCTCGTATCCCGAGCCGTTCCGCAGCCCGTGGAGTCCCGGCACGTTGGAGACCGAGCCGTAGCGCGAGATGGCGTACCTGACCCCGGCGATGATGTTGTCCACCGGGTCGTAGATGTTCTTGTGCCCGGGCAGCGAGTAGGCGTTGAACGTCGGGTCGATCGTCTGCATGAGCCCCTTGGACGGGGTCCCGGCCGCGGCGTTGCCGTCCGTCAGGTTGATGGCGTGCGGGTTGCCGCTCGACTCGTGCATGATGATCGCGTAGATGTGGTCCGGGTTCATCTTCTCGACCGGATACCCGTGCGCCTTGAGGATCTCGATGGCCTCCCGGATCCAGTCGGCCACCCGGCCCTCCGGCATCTTTCCGGGGGGAGCCCCGCTCGGGCCGTACCCGCCGAACCCGCCGGACCCGTCCGGCGACGGGCCGCCGGAGTAGGCCGCGGTGGTGGCCGTCGGGCTCGGGGGCGGCACCGGACGCCAGTCGAAGGACGCCTTGGCGAACACGGGGTCCACCCTGTGGGCGGCGAGGAGGCGTGAGAAGCGGCGCGTCTCCAGCCTGCCGAGCAGCTCGCCGATCCGGCCCGCGGCGTCCTCGGCGGCGCGTTCGGCCCGGCCCACGGGGACCTCGGCGCGCTTGGCCGCGTCGTCGATCATCCCGCTGATCCTGGTGTCGGCGTCCTTGGCGGTGCGGTCCACCGCGCTCACCCGGGTGACCAGGTCGGAGCAGATGGCCGTTACCTCGGACTTGGCCGTCTCCAGGGCCGAGGCGACCTGGCGGAGCTGCTGCGCGCAGCCGCGGACGGCCTCGTCCAGGGCCTCGCCGCAGCTCGCGAGCGCGTTCACGTGGTCCCGGAAGGCGTCGGCGGAGGCGCCGGCCCACAGCGCGTCCACGTTCGCCGCCTTGCGCTGAACCCCTCCGGCGTACTCGGTCGCGTTCCCGCCCGCGCCGCTCCAGCGCGTGGCGAGGGCGCGGACCGCCTCGGGGTCCCCGTCCACCTTGTCGGCGAGCGCGGTGAGCCGCTGCTTGGCGGCGTCGAAGGCGGGGCCCGAAGGCAGCCCGGCGAGGAGGTCCGCGCCGCTCACCCGGTTCATACGGTCATCTCCGGCTTCGGCTGGTACAGCGCGCCGTGCGCCTTGCGCACGATCCTGTCGACGCTGTCCAGGCCGGTCTCCACGCCGTCGAACAGGGTCCTCGCCGCGCGGAACTCGTCCTCCACCAGCGTCTCGACCGCGGCGATCTTCGCGAGCAGGGTCCCGCCCACGCCGCCGAGCAGGCCGGTCGCGGTGGTCTTGGCGCTGAATCCCTCGCCGAAGTTCTTGGCCTGGTTGCGCGCTTCTCTGCGGCACTGTTCCAGCGCGTCATAGTGCAGGTTGAGATTCACAGGGGTGCTTCCTCCCCGGTCGGCCGGTTTCTTCCAAGCAGCCCGAAAAGGATCATACTGACCGGGTCAGGTGACGCCAGGGGTTCATGAGGCCCCGGGGACGCCATGGGAGGACCACGTTGCGCACCGCCGCGCTGCTGCCGCTCGCACTCGCCGCCCATCTCCTGACGCCCGCGCCGCCGCCGCCCGGGCCCCCGTCCGCGCCTCCTTCCGGCTCTCTATCCGGGTCTCCTTCCGGGTCTCCTTCCGGTACGGCGGGCGCCGTCCTCTCCTCGCCGGCCGCGCTCGCGTCCGCCGGCGGGACGCGGGCCGCGCGGGGCCGGGAGCCGCGGCGGTGCGCGCCGCCGGCGGGGAGCCGGGAGGTCGCGGCGTCGTGGGCGCAGCGGCGGCTCGACCTCCCCCGGGTGTGGGCGCTGTCCCGGGGGAAGGGCGTGGTCGTGGCGGTGGTGGACAGCGGCGTGGACACCACGCACCCGCAGCTCACGCGGCAGATGGCCGGGACCGTCGATCTCAGCGGGACCGTGGACAGGGACTGCCTCGGGCACGGCACGGCCGTCGCGGGGATCATCGCCGCGGCCGACCTGACCGCCCAGGGCGTGCCGTTCGCGGGGGTGGCGCCGGAGGCCCGGCTGCTGTCGGTCAAGCAGACGAACGAGGAGCGCGGGGACGTCGGCGTGCTCGCGAAGGGCATCAAGGAGGCGGTGGACCGCGGCGCCAAGGTCGTCAACGTGTCGGCGCAGGCGGCGGACCAGCCGGACCTGAAGTACGCCGTGGAGTACGCCCTGTGGAAGGACGTCGTCGTGGTCGCGGCGGCCGGGAACGTCCGGCGCGACGACGGGGCCGAGGTCCCGGCCTACCCCGCGAACTACCCCGGCGTGATCTCCGTGGGGTCCGCGACGCCGGACGGGTCCAGGGCGGACTCCTCCAACACCGCGACGCGGGTCTCGGTGATCGCGCCGGGGATGGGCCTGACCAGCACGTGGACGGGCCGAGGGTACGCGGCGAACCTCCAGGGCACGAGCTTCGCCGCGCCGTACGTCGCGGGGGTGGCCGCGCTGATCCGGGCCCGGCACCCGCATCTGAAGCAGGCGCAGGTCAAGCGGCGCATCGAGCTCACCTCGGACGGGCAGGTCGGCGCGGGCACCGGGGGCGGGATGGTCAACGCGCTCCAGGCGGTGTCCGCGATCGTGCCCGGCGAGGGCGCGGAGGGCGCGCCCGTGGCGCAGCCGGTGGTCGCCCCGCCGCCGCCCACGCCGGTGGCGGTCCAGAAGGCCCGTGAGCTGGACCCGGACGCGGCGCTCGTCACGCTGCTCGTCGGCGGCGGCGCGCTCGTGGCGACCCTTCTCGTGATCGGGGCCGGGGTGGTCGTCCCCCACGGCCGCCGCCGGTCCTGGCGGCCCGGGCGTAAACCGGACGTTGCGCGGCCGTACGGCGCGCGTTAAGGCGGCGTGGTGGGGCCGGCGAGACGGGAGTGCCGGTCGTACGCCTCTGAGCTGGTATTCCGCGAAGTTCACCTAATGGTTACCAGTGAAACAGGTGATCTTATTGGGGGGATTTTGACTAAAATGCCGGATCGGATGTACGGCGATCTTGGTGCGACCCGTGGACGGTGTGCGGCCGTCTCGCGCCGCGCCGGTCTGGTGACTTGAGGTGGTTGGTTCGTGAGCGATACGGCCGTGCCCCGATCGACCGAGCTTGGGACGGGCGACCCCCGCAGGCTCGGCCCCTACGAGATCGTCGGCCGCCTCGGCGAGAGCCGTCGCGGGGTGACGTATCTGGCCGCCCCGGCGGACCGCGGGGAGGACTCCGCCTGGTTCGCGCTCAAGCTGCTCGCCGCCCGGCCCGGGGTGCCGGAGGCCGAGCGCGTCGTCGCCCCCGGCGGCCTGGACGCCGCGCGGGCCGTCCCCGCGACCGCAGCCGTCCCGGTGGCCGGCGCGGGCTGGGAGGGCGACCGGCCGTACGTCGTGAGCGAGTACGTCGCGGGCCGCACGCTGGCGGCGGCCGTCTCCGCCGACGGGCCGCTGGCGGGCGACGAGCTGCTGCGGCTGGCGGACGCGACCGCCAAGGCGCTGAAGCAGCTCCACCACGCCGGGATCGTCCACCACGACTTCGCTCCCGAGAACGTGATCCTCACCGCCGACGGGCCCCGGGTCACCGACCACGCGCTGCTCACCCTCTTCGGCATCCCCCAGGCCGCGCCCGCGGACCTCGGGCGGCCGCCGTACCTCGCCCCCGAACAGCTCGGGACCATCGGTTACGGCGCGACCTCCGACATGTTCGCCTGGGCGGCCTCGATGGTCTTCGCCGCCACGGGCGCCCCGCCGTACGCCCCGGGCCCGGACCTGCTCGACCGGATGCGCGCCTACCAGCCGGACCTGGCGTCCCTCCCCAAGCCGCTGCGCGAGGTCGTCACCGCCTGCCTCGACCCCGACCCCGACCGCCGCCCCTCCGCCGTGCTGGTCCGCCGGATCCTCGCCACCGCGGGCCCGGCCGCGCCCGCGGCCCCCGGCGCTCCCGCCGCGGACTCCGCCCCGGATCCGGGTACGGCCTCCGCCCCGGTCTCCGGCGCGGTTTCGGGCGCGGCCCCGGCGGCTGCCCCGGGTACGCCCGCCGTGTCCGCGACGGCCGCACCGGGTGAGAAGGACGTGCCGTCCACCGGCGCGGCGGGTGGCCCCGAAGGGGAGCCCGGCCGGCCCGAGGCCCTCTCCGGCGTCATCGGCGCGCAGGACGACCCGGCGGACGACGCCGGGAGCGCGCCCGCCAAGGAGACCGGCCGGGCGGCGCGCGACGGCGCTGGGACCTCCGGCACGCCCGGCGAGGACGTCCCCGCCGTGCTGGGCGAGATGGGCGAGCCCGGGCAGGACGCCGCCGAGGCCGCCGCCCCCGCCGCCGAGAACGCCCGCGACGACGTGGCCCCGTCCGTCCTCGGCGCCGAGGACGAGCCCGCCGCCGGCGACGGCGCGACCGCCGCCCCCGCCGAGGGGGAGGCGAAGGAGGCGTCCGCGCCCGCCGCCGTCACCGGCCCGGTCATCGCGGCGCCCGGCGAGACCGGCACCCCTCCCGCCCAGGCCGGGTCCGCGTCGCGCTCCGCCGGCGCTCCCGCCCAGGCGGGCGACCCCGGCGCGGCCGCCGCCTCCCCGGCTCCCGCCTCAGAGGCTCCCGCCGCCGCGGCGAACGCGCCCGCCGATTCCCCCGGCGCTTCCGCCTCCGGCGCGCGGCCCGCCCCTCCGGCTCCCGCCGTCGTGGGCGCGGCGTCCACGCCCGCCCCGGGCGACGGCGCGCCAGGCCCGGACGCCGGTCCGAGCGCGCCCGCGACGGCCCCCGCGGGCTCGGGCGCGCCCGCGCCCGCAGACCAGCCGGGGATCTCTCCGGCTCCCGCCGCCACCGCCGGCGCGCTCGGCGTCGCCGCCGCCGCGCTCGGCGTCGCCGCCGCCGCGCCGGGCGTGGTCGCGGGCGGCCCCGCCGTACCTCCGGGACCCGGTGGGCAGGCTCCTGTGGTCCTGCCGGGAGCCGCCGCCGGACCCGGCGCGATGCCCGGCGTGCCCGGCGCGGCTCCCGGCTGGGGGCCTCCTCCCGCCGACGGCGGCCAGGCGTTCGCGCATCCCGGGGGCGTCGTCGCCCCCCAGGGCGCGGGGTGGCACCAGACCCCCGGCGCGGGGTATCCCGCCGGGGCACTGCCGCCCGGCGCGCCCGCGGGGCCAGGTGGGCCCGGTGGTCCCGGTGGGCCCGGGGCGGGCCCGGCGCCCGCCTGGGGACCGCCGCCGCTGCCGGCCGGGGGGCCGGTGCGCACGGGACGGGACGGACGGGTTCTCCCGGCTCCTCACCCGGCGCAGGGCGAGAAGCGGCGGCCCCGGGTGCCGGTGGGCCTGTACGCCGCGCTGATCGTGGTCCTGGTGCTGTCGGGGACGGGGATCTGGGTGGCCGGGCACTACGCCGGCGCATCCTTCACCTCGTCCTCGGGAAGCGCCTCCAAGGCGGCGGCGCAGGGCGCGCTGCCGGAGGAGGGCGGCGGGCAGCCGCCGCTGACCGACCCGACCGCGCCCGGTGTCACGGTGCCGTGGAACACCGCGCCCGTGGACCCGAACGGCCTCGTGCCCGGGGAACCGACGCCGCCGCCCGGCGCGTTCCCGACCCTGACGGCCCCGGCGGTCGAGCAGCCCGTGAACACGCCGCCGACGCTGCCGCCGAACACGCAGCCCGCCGTTCCGTCCCCCGCGCCCACCGAGCAGCCCAAGCCCACGGAGCAGCCCAAGCCCTCGGACAAGCCCGAGCCGACGCAGAAGCCCGAGGAGAGCCAGAAGCCCGAGCCCACGCGGAAGCCGGACCCCGAGCCGACACAGCGGCCCGACCCCCAGCCGACCCAGAAGCCGGAGCCCAGGCCGACGCCCAAGCCCACGCCGAAGCCGACGCCCAAGCCGACGCCCAAGCCGACCCCGAAGCCCACGCCGAAGCCGACGCCCAAGCCCCCCGCGCCCAAGGCGCCCACGCAGGTGAAGAACCCCTACACCGCCACCGGCGTGTGCGGCTCCGGCTACTACGTCCAGCGGTCGGGCTCCTTCTCCGGCGGCACGACCTACCAGCTCTACAACAGCAGCACCGGCAAGAACTGCGTGGTCACGATGAAGACCGTGGACGTCGGCAAGCGCACCCGCGTCTGGGCCGTGCTGGAGGTCCAGGGCTCCGGCTCCCAGCGTGACGACGGCTCGTTCGAGTACTACGCGGGCCCCGTCTACAGCTACGCCAAGGGCAAGTGCGTGCGGTTCTCCGGCGGCGGCACCGGCGGCAGCACCAGCGCCCCCTTCGCCAACTGCGGCTGATCCCCGCGCCCGGCCCCCGCTCCGGCGGGAGGCCGGGCGATCCCGTCCCACACGACGAGGCCCGGGCCCACCGTCTCTCCACGGTGGGCCCGGGCCTCGTCGTACGGCCGGCGCCGAGCGATCGCCGTACGGCCCGCCGCGCGTGCGCCGTACGGCCCGTGCGCCGTACGGCGCGGCGGCACGGGCCGGCGGGCCGGCGGGCCGGCGGGTCAGGCGTAGCGGTCGGGCTCCGGCTCGCCCAGCAGCTCGCCCAGGCTGGTCCCGCCCGGGCGGAAGGCGTGCGTCATCGCGCGCCTGGCCTCGTCGGCCGCGGCCTCGGCGGCGTTGACCGCCTCCACCACGGCGTCACCGAGCCGGACGCCGTCCAGGCGGCGCTTGCTGAGCACGTGGACGTCGAGCCGGAGCAGGACGCCCATCGCGTTGACGGTCGCCACGATCCGGCCCTCGTCGGCCGTGCCGGTGAACTCGCTCGCGCCCCACTCGCCGACGCGCTCCTCGAAGTCGCGCGCGGCCCTGGCCATGGCGTCGAGGCGGGCCCACAGCTCCTCCTCCTCGGTCACCGCCGCCCCCTTCCCGGGGCGTCGCCGCCCGGCTCCTCCGCGACGTACAGCTCGGGCAGGGGCTCCCCGGTCGCCTCGGCGAGCAGCTCGTCGAAGAGGTCGCCCGCGGACGCCCGGGCCTTGTTGATCACGGCGACGAGGGCGGGGCCCATCGCCTCGTGGTCGAGCTCGCGCATCGCCTTGGGGCCGATCCTGACCGAGCGGAGCGTCCCGTCTCCGGCGACGGTGGCCTCGAACCGGCCGTCGTCGCTCGTGACGGTCACGTCCCGCTCCTGGATCTCGCCCATGGCCTGGGAGAGCTCGGCGATGCGGTGCTGGACGTCGTCGATCAGGCGGGCCATGTCGCCGTCGATGCCCTGCCGCTCCAGGAACTCGCCGATCCGGTCCCGGCTCATCGGCCGTTCACCCGCTCCCAGTCCTCATCGGGATCGGGGGCGACGTTCTTGGGCGGGGCGGCCGGGACGCCGCCCGTCGAATGCCGCCAGAACTCGGGGTTGCGGACGTTGCCCTCGTGGTCGACCTGCGGCGACATGGACAGGTTGCGGGGCTTTGAGGTGTCCCCGTCCACGAAGAACGAGGCCCGCAGATCGTTGAAGTTGAGCTGGTGCTTGTTCAGGTCCCCCTGGGCGGAGGCGACCACGTCGTAGAACTGCTTGATCGTGTTCGCGAACACGCCGCCGACGGCGAGCGCCTGCGCCAGGAGCTTGCCCCGCCCGAGCGGATGCGTCCGGCTCAGGCTCACGAGCTCGTTGAAGATCGCGGCCGAGCCGAGGTACAGGGCGGCCACCGAGAAGTCGTACTCGACGATCTCCTTGTTCAGGCCCTGCATCGACTCGCTCATGCCGGTGGAGCCCTTCTTCAGGCCGGCGAAGAGCCCGTTCACGTTGAACCGCAGGTGGGTCTCCAGGGCGTCCCTGGCCCCGCCCTGCCAGTTCGGGTAGAAGTCGGCGGTGAAGAAGGAGTTCCAGAGGTTGCTGCGCTTGGCCTCCAGCTCGGCCGCCTTCGCCTTCCAGTCGTCCCGGCGCTCCATGAAGATCCAGGGGTCGCCGAGGTTGAGGAAGGCGAGCAGGTCGATGGCCAGGAGCGCGCGGCCCGCGCCGCTGAGGATCATGCCCTCGCGCGTGCGGTCCCGGGCGGGCTTGATCACGCCCAGCAGGTCCTGGAACCACGCGGCCACCGCCCGCGAGGACGCGCTCCCGCCGGGGTGCGGGCCTCCGCGCGCCGCGCCGCCGCCCGCAGGCGTCCCACCCGCGGGCGTCCCGGCCGATGGCGTACCGGTCGCAGGCGTGCCGCCGGAAGGCGTGCCGGACGCCGGGGTGCCCGTCGCCGGGGCGCCGGTCGCCGGAGTGCCCCCTGCCGGGGTCCCGCCCGCGGGGGCGCCGGTCGCCGGGGTGCCCGTCGCCGGGGTCCCTCCGGCAGGGGTCCCGCTCGGCGGGGTGCTCGCCGGGGGCGTGCCGCCCGCCGGAGTGCCCCCCGAGGGCGTCCCACCGGCGGGTGTCCCGCTCGGCGGGGTGTTCCCCGAGGGCGTCCCTCCGGCGGGCGTGCCGCTCGGCGGGGTGTTCCCCGCGGGCGTGTTGCCCGCGGGGGTCCCTCCCGCGGGGGTCCCTCCCGCAGGGGTCCCTCCCGCAGGGGTGCCGCCCGCGGGCGTGCCGCCGGTCGGGGCGCCGGAGCCCTGGGCGGGGTCCGGCCGGTTCGAGGGGTCGCTCATCTCTCGTCTCCATTCGCCCGGCGTACGGCCGCCGGCGGCCGTACGGTCAACGCGATCCCCGCGGCGCGTTGTCCAGGTAGGACTTGAGCCTCTGGGCCTGCGCCGCCGTCGTCGTGTGGGCGTCGTCGTACAGCGTGGCCACGTTGTGCAGGCGCTCGCCGTCCGACTTGAGGTTCTTGGTGAGGACCTTGTTGGCCAGGCTCCAGTCGTGCGACAGCTCGTTGAACCTGCCGGTGTAGCCGAGCGACATGAGCACGAGCGGCACGCCGATGTGCACGTCGTGGAAGGCCAGCGTGGTCAGCTTCTCCAGCGCCTCGCCGGAGTCGGAGAAGTGCCCGGCGAACGTGCGCAGGTGGCTGGTCGCCACGTCGAGGCTCGGCCGGTCCGAGCCGGGCGGGGCGGTCCCGTCCGGCTGCGTGCCCGGCGGCGGCGCCGAGGCGGACGGGCTCGGGGTTCCCGGCGGGCTCGGGGACCCGGACGGGCCCGAGGTCGCCTGGGGCCTCCCCGTACCCGACGGATACGGGGTCACCGAGCTCGGGGGCGGGGTCGCCCCCGGGGCGTCGGGCGCTTGCGGTGGTGTGGTCAAGGCTCCCCCTGCGCGTGTACGGCGTTGCCGGGGCGCGGGCAGCTACCTCCTGTCGGCGTCCGGGCATGCTGCGCCCCGGCCGCGGACGCCGGCCAGACGATCTTGACCGTAGCGGCGCGAGGGCACACTCGTCCAGAGCGGGAGGTTACGGGCGGGCGAACGTCAGCCGATCAACCTTCCTCGGGGAGGAGCGCGGTCTGGACGAGGCGCACGCCGTACCGCCGGTCCACGAAGTTGGCCCGTCCCGGCGGCAGCGGGGTCGCCCGGACGTTGCCGAAGAGCGCGCCCTCGTCCTTGCTGCCGGACATGATCAGGGCGGGCGTGGCCGTGTCCTTGAGACGCTGGATCACCGGGTCGTACATCGCGCGGCCGACGCCGCCCATGGCCCGCGCCAGCACCAGGTGCAGGCCGATGTCGCGGGCCTGGGGGATCAGGTCCACGATCGGCTGGAGCGGGTTCTGCGCGGTCGCGACCAGGTCGTAGTCGTCCACGACGATGTACAGGTCCGCGCCCTGCCACCAGCTCCGGGAGCGGAGCTGGTCGGGGGTCAGGTCCGCGGGCGGGAGCCGTTCGAGCAGCGCGCCCCGGATGTCCTTCATCAGGCTCTCCGCCGCGGACTGGGAGGCGGCGTAGCCGATGCGGTGCTCGGTGTACGCCGCGTCCAGCAGGGAGCGCCGGTAGTCCACGACGACGAGCCGGGCCTCGACCGGCGTGTGCCGCGCCGCGATCCCCTCGGAGACGAGGCGCAGCAGGTTCGACTTGCCGCTCTCGGTGTCGCCGGTGACGAACAGGTGCGGGTCGCCCTCGAAGTCGGCGTACACCGGCGCGAGCGCCACCTCGTCGATACCGATCGGGACCCGCCGGCCCGTCTCCGCGGGGCCGGGCAGCGCCGCGGCGGGCAGCACGGCGGGCAGCAGCCGCACCGGCGGCGCGGCCGGGCCGGTCCACGCGCCGGAGACGGCCTCGACGAGCCCGCGCACCCCGTCCGCGAGGTCGGCGGCGGACCGTACGGCGTCGAGCCGGGGCAGGGCGGCCAGGAAGTGCAGGCCGTCGCGGGTGAGGCCGCGCCCGGGCACCCCCTCGGGCACGGCGGCGGCGGCCTTGCGGTTGACCTCGGACTCGTAGGCGTCGCCGAGGCGCAGTTCGAGCCGGGTGCCGAAGAGGTCGCGGATGCCGGGCCGGAACTCCGACCACTTGCCGGTCGAGATGATCACGTGGATGCCGTACCCGAGCCCGCGCACGGCCAGGTCGGTGATCGTGGCCTCCAGGTTCTCGTGGTCCTGGCGGACCGTGAGCCAGCCGTCCACGACGAGGAACACGTCGCCGAAGGGGTCGCCCGCGATCGTGCCCTCCGCGAGCCGCCGCCGGTAGGTCACGATCGAGTCGATGCCCTGCTCGGCGAACGCGCGCTCCCGCTCGGCGAGCAGCGTCGTCACCTCGGCCACCGTACGGCGGATGCGGTCGCCGTCCAGGCGGTTGGCGACGCCGCCGACGTGCGGCAGCCCCTCCAGCGCGGCCAGCGACCCGCCGCCGAAGTCCAGGCAGTAGAACTGCACCTCGCGCGGGGTGTGCAGGAGGGCGAGCCCGGCGATGACCGTGCGGATGAGGGTGCTCTTGCCGGTCTGCGGGCCGCCGACCACGCCGACGTGCCCGGCCGAGCCGGACAGGTCCACCCAGTAGGGGTCGCGCCGCTGCTCGAAGGGCTTGTCCACGACGCCGACGACGGTGAAGAGCTTGCCGCGCCCGTCCCAGCCCGGGGTGGTGAGGCCCAGCCCGGGCGCGGGCCCGAGCGGCGGCAGCAGGTCGTCGAGGGTGGGCGGCTCGGCCAGCGGCGGCAGCCAGATGCGCCGGGCGGGCGGGCCCTTCCGCGCGAGCCGCCGCACGACGACGTCGAGCAGGCTCTCCTGCCCGGCGACGGCCGAGGTGGTCTCGGCCTCGGGCGTCTCGGTCACCGCCTCCCGGGGTTCCTCGGGCAGCGGGACGTACGCGGGGCCGTACGGCACGACCTGGCGGCGGTCGCGCCGGGTCGAGGTGTCCCGGGTCTGCGTCTCCTGGTAGGGGCCGGAGACGTAGGCGGCCTTGAAGCGGGTCATGCCGGTGGTGTCGAACTTGAGGTACCCGTTGCCGGGGGCGGTGGGCAGCTCGTAGGCGTCGGCGACGCCGAGGACGGTCCGGCTCTCCATGGCCGAGAACGTCCGCAGGCCGATCCGGTACGACAGGTGGGTGTCGAGGCCGCGCAGCTTCCCCTCCTCCAGCCGCTGGGAGGCCAGCAGCAGGTGCACGCCCAGCGACCGGCCGAGCCGGCCCATCATCACGAACAGCTCGGCGAACTCCGGCTTGGCCGACAGCAGCTCGCTGAACTCGTCGAGCACGACGAACAGGGTGGGCAGCGGGTCGAGGGCGACGCCCTGCTCGCGGGCCCGCTCGTAGTCGCGCAGGGAGGCGTAGTTCCCGGCGGCGCGCAGCAGTTCCTGGCGGCGGACCATCTCGCCGTGGAGCGCGTCGTACATGCGGTCCACGAGCGGCAGCTCGTCCTCCAGGTTGGTGATCACGGCCGAGACGTGCGGCAGCGACTCCAGGCCGAGGAACGTCGCGCCGCCCTTGAAGTCCACGAGCACGAAGTTGAGGATCTCCGAGGAGTGCGTGATCGCCAGGCCGAGGACGAGCGTGCGCAGCAGCTCGCTCTTGCCGGAGCCGGTCGCGCCGATGACCAGCCCGTGCGGGCCCATCCCGCCCTGGGCCGACTCCTTGATGTCGAGCTCGACGACGCGGCCGTCCGCGCCGAGCCCGATGGGCACGCGCAGCCGGTTGCGGGAGGCTCGGGGCCGCCAGACGGTCGCCGGGTCGATCGCCCGGGCGTCGCCCACGCCGAGCAGGTCGGTGAGCGTGGTGTTGCTCTCCAGGACGTCCTGGGTCTCCCCGCCCGAGGAGATGGACAGGCGCAGCGGCGCGAGCTGCCGGGCCAGGCCCTCCGCCTGCAGGTAGCCGAGCCGGTCCGCGCGCCCGAGGTTGGAGTGCAGCTCCCGGCCCGCGTGGTCGAGCTTGATCATCGCGAAGCGCTCATCGGTGACGAAGAGCCGCAGCGTCAGCCGTTCCTCGACGACCGCGGCCCCGCCGCTGATGTCGATCACGGTCACGCCCTCGATCGCGTCCGCGCCGAGCTGGGAGTCCTGCGGCACGTGCCCGCCGTCGATGATCACCACGTGGTACGGCAGGCCGTGCGTGGAGTTGCCGGGCTTGAACCGGGGACGGTCCTTCAGGCCGGGCCCGAGCAGCGCCTCCAGCTCGCCCAGCGACTGGGCCATCAGCCGGACCGGGCCCGCGGCGTCCTGCTCGTCGGGGTGCTGGGCGTGCGGCAGCCACTTCACCCAGTCCCACTGCGGCATGAGCACGCTGCTGGCGCACACGACGACGCGCAGGTCGTCGGGGGCGTGGAAGGTGACGAGCTGGGCGATCATGGCGCGGACCAGCCCGCGCACGGCCTCGGGGTCGCCCTTGGGCAGGATCCGGGCGAACGCGTGGAGGGCGACGGCGACCGGCAGGTCCGGCACGGTCGAGTGCGCGCGGACGAACCGGCGCAGCGCCCCGGCCGACATCGCGTCCAGGTCCTCGATGGGCCGGGACTCCGGCGGCACGAGCTGTACGGCCAGGCGCTGCACCCCGGTGCCGACCCGCACCTGGACGAAGTCCTCGTCCCGGGAGCGGCGCTCCCACAGCCGCGGGCCCATCGCCAGGCTCCACAGCGAGTCCGGCGGCGGCCCGCCCCACTGGAGCGCCTCCCGCTGCTGGTGCGCGGCCCGCCGGGCCCGCTTGCGGATCTGCGCGAGGTAGCGGAAGTAGTCGCGCCGCAGCCCGTTGAGCCGGTACTTCCGCTCGCCCGCGCCCCGCCCGAGCTGGGTGAGCGACATGCCCAGCATGGACACGGCGAACAGGCCGCTGGACACGTACATGATCGGGTTGCTCGCGCCGCCCGTGGTGAACATCAGCGCCATCGCCGCCGCGCCGGCCAGCATCGGCAGGTACATCAGGATCTGCTGGAAGCCCGGCGAGGAGACCTCGGGGATCTCCGGCGGGGCCTCCAGCAGGATCTCGCCGCGCGGAGGCGCGGGCGGAGTGCGGCGTTCGGGACGCTTGATGATGACGATGCCCACCTTGCGGTCCCCTTCCGGTATGGGAAAGTGTTAGCCGAGTGAGTCAGCTTGCCCACATTTCCCATGTTTCGCATGCGTCACTGTGCCGCGTCACATTCGTGACCCCGCGAAAGCGTATCGATCTCGCGCTGCCGTCGGACGTGCCGCTGACCCACATGCTGCCGACCCTGCTGCGCGCGACCCACGACGCCGACGGGGAGATCCCGCCGAACGGCTGGGTGATCCAGCGGGTGGCCGGCCCGCCGCTGGACCTCGGCGCGACGCTGGCCGCGCTCCAGGTGCTGGACGGCGAGGTGCTGCGGCTGGTCCCGCGCGGGTCCGAGGCCCCCGCGGCGGCCTTCGACGACGTGGCGGACGTCATCGCGTCGGGGGTCAGGGAGCGCACCACCCGCTGGAGCGCCCACCACACGAGGCGGACCGGGCTGGTCGCGGGATCGGCCCTGCTGGTCGCCGGGTCGCTGCTGCCGGTGTTCTCGGGGCCGCCCTGGACGCCCGCGGCGATCGCGAGCGCCGTGGCCGCCGCGCTGCTGGTCACCTGGGGCGCGGTGGTCTCCCGGGCGGCCGGCGACTCCCCGGGGGGCGCGATCGTCGGCTACGCCGCGCTGCCGTACGCCTTCCTCGCCGGGTTCTTCGCCCCGGCCGCCGCCGCGCCGCTGGACGGCATGGGGGCGCCGCACGCGCTCGCCGGGTTCTCGGCGGTCACGCTCACGGCGACCGTGGCGGGGTTCACGATCGTCGAGGGCATGGCGAACTTCATCGGGTTCGCGCTGGCCGGGTTCACGGGCGCGGCGGCGGCCCTGGCGGCGCTCACGCTGGACGTCTCCGGGGCCGGGACCGCGGCGGTGGCGGCGGCGCTCGTGCTGGCCCTCGCCCCGCTCATCCCGGTCGTGTCGTTCCGGATGGCCCGGCTCCCGCTGCCCGCGCTGCCCGCCAACGCCGAGGAGCTGCGCGCCGACGACCAGGAGGTGGACGCCCCGCAGGTGGCGGACCGCGCCGCCGAGGCGGACCGGTACGCCACCGGGCTCGTGGCCGGGATCGCGCTCGTGGCGCTGGGCGGGCAGGCCGCGCTCGCCGTCGAGGGCGGCTGGGCGGCGATCGCGATGTCGGTGGCCTGCGGCCTGGCGCTGGTGCTGCGGGCCCGGGTCTTCGAGGGGTTCGGCCAGCGCGTGTGGCTGATCGCGGCCGGGCTCGCCGGGCTGGCGCTGCCGGTGGTCGTCGCGGCCGCCCGGGCGGACGGGCCGGTGCCCGTGCTGGTGCTGATGCTGGCGCTGTTCTGGGGGGCGGTGCTCACGGTGGCCCTGGGGGTGTGGCTGCCGGAGTGGAAGCCGACGCCCTTCTGGGGGCGCGCGGGCGACATCCTGGAGTTCATCGTGATCGTCAGCCTGTTCCCGCTGGCCATGGCCGTGCTGGACCTCTACGCGATCGTGCGCGGGCTGGCCGGGTAGGGGGCTCCCGTTGGTCTCCCGTGTGTACCGATCGTATGGATTTATAACAAGAGCCCCATTTGTTAACTTTCTCGGGTCACACTGATGATCATGCGAATCAGAGCCCTCCTCCCTCCGGGAGCTCTCACGCTGGGCTTGGCGGTGGTCGTCGCCACCGCCGCCCCGAGCGCGGCCGACCCGGCCCCCAGCCCGACCCCGACCCCCACCCCCACCGCCTCCTCCGGCCCCCGCGTCAACTTCGTCGATCCCTACGTGCCGCCGTCCGCCGTGCCGTACCCGCTCCGGCCGCAGCCCGGGGCGCCCTCGGTGGCCGACGGGACGGAGACGCCCGCCGACGTCGCGGCCGACCCGGGCGCCGACCTCATGGCGGCGCGCGGTGAGCCCCGCTTCCAGATGCCCTTCCCGTGCGGGCAGGCGTGGACGGGCGACGCCCGCTCCAGCAGCCGCCACCGCACCTCCTACGAGATCGACTTCAACCGCGGCAACGGCCCCGCCGCCGACCGGGGCGACGAGGTCGTCGCCGCTGCCGCGGGGCGCGTGGTCACCGCGGCCCACCAGGGCAACGCCAACGGCTTCGGCAACCTCGTGGTGATCGACCACGGCGGCGGCTGGCGCACCTACTACGCCCACCTGCACCGGCTCGGCGTGCGCGCGGGCCAGACGGTCGCGCAGGGCCAGCGGATCGGCGAGGTCGGCGGCACCACCCGGCCGGGCAACAGCACCGTCCCGCACCTGCACTACGAGGTCCGGGCGAGCGGCTCCTACCCCGGCAACATCCGGGCCGCCAACTTCGACGGCCGCCGGTTCCCGTACCCCGTGGCCACCGTGACGTCGAAGAACTGCGGTGACAAGGGCAAGCCCAAGCCGGCCCCGCCCAAGCCGGCCCCGCCCAAGCCGGGTCAGCCGGGTCAGCCGAACCCGGGCCAGCCCGCCCCCTCCGACCCCAAGAAGAACCCCTACACCCCGCAGATCGTCTGCGGCCCCGGCTACCGGGTCATCGACTCGGCCGCCCTCGGCGACGCGGGCCGGGTCTACCTGCTCTACAGCGACTCCACCGGCCACAACTGCGTCGTCACGCTGAAGTCCGGCGCGGGCGTCGGCAAGGCCTCGGCGACGTCGGCCTTCCTGGAGGTGCAGAAGCGCAGCACGACCAGCGACACCGGCCAGTACCTGTACTACGCCGGCCCGGTCCGCGCCCACGCCCCCAAGATCTGCGTCCGGTGGGGCGGCTCCATCGGCTCGCAGAAGTACTCCAGCTCCTTCGAGCACTGCGGTTGATCCCCGTACGGCGGGCCGCCACCCGGCCCGCCGTACCCCACCGGCGCGCCGGCGCGAGGCCGGACGACGCCTGACGACGCCGGACGAACCTGGCGACGCCGGACGAACCTGGCGACGCCGGACGAACCTGGCGACGCCGGACGACACGGAGAGGGAGGCATGGAGGGTTTCGAGAACATCGACGTGGACGCGCTGGTCAACCGCATCCCCCAGCACATGGCCGCGCTGCAGGACGCCACCGAGCGCATGGCGAAGGTGACGGGGTCGGCGGAGGACGAGCGCCGGCTCGTGTACGCGGAGTACTCCGCCGAGGGGCTGCGCGAGCTGGAGATCCGGCCCAAGGCCCTGCGGCTGCCCGCCGAGGACCTGTCCCAGCTCGTCAAGCAGGTCCTGCACGAGGCCCTCGCCGACTTCCAGCGGAACACCGCCGAGGTGATGAACGACGTCTTCGGCGGCTCCTCCGGACCCGGGGAACTGCTGCGGGACCCCGAGGCGGCCATGGAACGGCTCCGCGAGGCGGAGGCCACCTACGACCGCGCCTTCGAGGACGTCATGGGCGAGTTCACCCGGATCCGCCGCGAGCTGGAGGACCTGGGCTGACCCGCCCCGGCCGGCGTACGGCGGACGCGCCCCGGCGGGCGGCCCGCCGTACGGGAAGCCCCGGCGGGCGGCCCGCCGTACGGGGACGCGGGGGTCAGGGGGCGGCGGGGGTCAGAACGGGAGGATGCTGTCGAGGATGCTGGGCTTGGGCTGCTTCGGCACTTCCATGTCCGGCTCGTGGACCGGGAGGCCCTGGCGCGACTTGACCTCGGCGCCCTTGAAGCTCGGCGGCTGCTCCATCTTCAGCGACGACATGCCGAAGAAGAGCTGCCCCTGCTTGTCGCAGTGCTGCCGGACCAGGGCCATGATGACGGTCACCGCGATGAGGGCCTTCTTGTGGCCCGAGACGACCGTCTTGAGCACCGGCAGGATGTTCCTGAGCTGGATGGCGTAGATCGCCCGCGCGAGTCCCAGGGCCGCCGGCCCCCCGGCGATGGTGACCATCGCGGAGCCCGCCAGCGCGACCATGAAGGAGCCCACGAGGAACGAGATCTGGGCGCCCGCCATGTAGATCTTCGCGCAGCCCTCCAGGGTCTTGCCGCAGTTGTTCCGCGCCGTGCGCACGATCTCCAGCGCGTCGAGGAACTTCGTCACCGCGTCGTCGAACGCCTCGAACGGGCTCCCCGTCCAGACCTCGTCCTGCTTGGTCTGCTTCGTGAGGTTGCGCAGCGACTCGTGGAAGCCCCGCATCTCGTCGCCGAGCTTGTCGATGTAGTCGCTGTTGGACGTCCCGGGGCCGCCGTTGGCGGTCATCCACTGGTCGGCCGCCTTCTTCATGCTGCCGGGGTTGGACACCATCGCCAGCATGAGCCCGTCGATGGTGAGCAGTGTCCGGCCGAGCCAGGGGCCGCCCGCGACGAACATCAGGATCGGGGTCGCGGAGAGCGCCATGGAGGCCCCGGCCATGTACATCCACCGGCCGCTCTCGAAGTCCGTGCCCACCGCTTCCGCGGCGCCCGTGGGTCTTGGCGGCATGGCCGCTTCCCTCCTCGTCCGTGCGCCCGGTCAGGCGCCGATCACCGGCGGCGCGACGTCCTCGTCGTCGCCCCACACGCTCTCGTCCTCGGGCGCCGCCGCGCCCCGCTGCCTCTCACGTTCCTGCTCGCCTGCCCCGCCGCCCATCGGGGCGTACGGCATGAGCGGCATGCCTCCCATGCCGGGCACGCCACCGCGGGCGGACGCGGGGGAGAGGCCGTTCGCGCCGCCGGGCCCGCCGGGGCCGGTCCCGGAGCCGGGGCCGCCGGGACCGCCGCTCCAGGGCGCGCCGGTCGTCGAGCGCAGGGCGTCGGCGATGGGCGTGCTCGGCAGGCGCGAGGGGTCGCCGAGGCCGGCCAGGTCGGCCGCCCGGGGGTCGGGGGCCTTGGGCAGCCCCGCGCCCGGCAGGCCGGAGTCGGGGAGCCGCGCGTCGGGCGCATTCGGGTCGGGCAGGCCCGAATCGGGCAGCTTGGAGTCCGGCAGCCTGGAGTCCGGCAGCTCGGAGCCGGGCAGCTTGGAGTCCGGCTGCTTGGGGCCGGGCAGCTCGTCGCGGGGGTCCATGTCGAAGTCGTCGGGCCCCGGGATCTTGTCCATCGGCGGGTTCTTGATGGGCGGGGTCTTGATCGGGGGCGTCTTGAAATCGGCGGGCTTGATCCCGCCGCCGCCCCCCAGCCCGCCCCCGACGCCGCCCCCCAGTCCGCCGCCGAGCTGCTCCGCCTCGCTCTTGGCCTTCTTGTTGGCGCTGTCGTTGACCTCGACGAACTCCCGCAGTGTGGCGTCCCAGCGCTGCAGCACCCCCTGGGCCTGGCGCAGGGACTTGCTGAGCGCGTCGCGGACGTCGTCGTGGGTGTACGCGAGGCCCATGCCGATCCCGCCGAACCCCGGCCAGTCGATCGAGATGCCCTGGACCTTCCGGCCGAACTCCTCGACCTGGGGCGCGTGCCCGCCGACCTTCTGCGCGAGGGAGCGGACCGCGTCCTCGTCCACGTTGTACGCCGGCCGCCCGCCCATGCCGAGCCCGCCCATGCCGAGCCCGCCGAGCCCGCCCCTGCCGGCATTGCCGAAGCCGGTGTTGACCGCTCCGGTGCCGCCCGTGCCGCCGGTGCCGTTCTGACCTGAGGAGCCGGTGGCTCCGGTCCCGCCGGCGTTGTTCTGAGCCCCGCTCACGCCCGCCTCCGCCTCACGATCATGTCGGTTTCGCACATTACGCCGGACTCGCCGGGCCGTACACCCGAAAACCGGATAAAAGCCCCGACCGTTCATCTCTATGCTGATCCACGCCGCGACGGAACGCCGTGAACAACGCCGTGAACGGGGAGTGCATGCAGACCCGCAAGGATCTCTACCAGGCGTACCGGTTCATGCAGCAGCGCCTGGGCCTGGCGCTGCTGCGGGGTGAACCCGACCTGCCCGAGTCGCCGATGCGGCGGCACAACGTCGCCACCTTCTGCGGGATCATGGTCGGGGTCCTGGTGCTGGCCGGGTTCGGCGTCTGGGGGCTGATCTCCAAGGGGGGCGCGACCGCGCTGGACAAGCCGGGGCAGCTCCTGATCGACGAGGACACCGGGGCCAGCTACGTCTTCGACCAGCGCGGCAGGCGCCTCGTCCCGGTCGCCAACTACGCCTCGGCCCGGCTGATCCTGGACACCCCCGACGTGGTGCGGCGGGCGGTCTCGGGCGCGTCGCTGGCCGGCTACCCGCGCGCGCCCATGGTCGGCATCCCCGGCGCGCCCGCGTGGCTGCCCGAGCCGAAGCGGCTGGTGCGCGGGCCGTGGTCGGTCTGCGTGCGGGAGACCGGCGAGTCGGCGGGCAGGCCCCAGGTGACCCTGCTGGCCGGGCCGCGCCCGGGCGGCCGGGCCCTCGGCGGCACCGGCGACGCGCTGCTGGTCCAGGGTGAGGACGGCCAGCCGTGGCTGGTCTGGGCCGACCGGCGCATGCGGGTGACGCAGCAGGCGGCGCGGGCGCTCAGCGACGCCGCGCCGCGCAGGGTGCCCGGGTCCTGGCTCAACGCCCTGCCCGCGGGTCCCGACTTCGCCGCCCCCGAGGTGCCCGAGCGCGGCCGCGAGGTGACCGGCCCCGGAGGCCGCCCCGCCCGCGTGGGCCAGATCTTCACTGTGCCGTCCGTCGCCGGCGGAGCGGCGCGCTGGTACGTCCAGCTCGCCGACGGCCTCGCCCCGGTCTCCGCCGCGCAGGCCACGATGCTGATCCTGGACCCCGGAAGCCGGGCGGCGTACGGCAAGGCGGACGTCGCCGCGATCCCGCTGGACGCCGCCACCGCGAACTCCGCCCCGCCGTCCAAGATCGTCCTCCGGGACGACCGGCTGCCGTCCGCGACGCCGCGCATCGCCGTACTGCCGGTGAACGAGCCGCTGTGCGTGGTGTACGCCGACACGGCGCGGGGCTCGACGCGGGCCGTGCTCTCGGTGGGCGGGGTGATCCCGGCGGGCCCGGCGGTCCGGCCGGGAACGGGCCCGGGCCGGTTCGACCAGGTCGTGCTGCCGCCGGGCGGGGCGATCCTGGCCGGGCTGCTCCCCGGCGAGGGCCGGCTCGACGCGGTCCGGTCGTACTGGATCGTCACCGACCAGGGGCAGCGGTTCGCCCTGACCTCGCCCGACCTGATCGAGAAGCTGGGGTACCAGGCCAAGGACGTCGCCCCGATGCCGGGCAACCTGCTCCAGATGATCCCCGAGGGCCCCGCGCTGGACCCGGCGCGGGCCGCCCTGCCCGTCTCCCCCTGATCGGCCGTTCCCCCCCTGATCGGCCGTGACCTGCGGAGACATTCGGCGTACGAAATCACGTTACGGAACCGTTATTTGATCTGCTGGATTCGGCGCCATGGAAGATCGTTACTGTGGCTATTGATTTGTCCCGTCTGGTCATACATCAACCTTTCGGGGGAGAGTCGGGCCACGTCCACGCGGAGGTGCAAATGGCGTCACAGCTCGGCGCAGGCCACAGCAGCATGGCCACGGCCGTGGGCCACATCACGGAAACGGCCAACATCGTCAAGGGCATTCAGACCCAGGTCAACACGTCCAAGGAGACGCTGCGGCGGGCCTGGGACGGCTCGTCGGCCATCTCGTTCGACGCTGTCCACCACGCCTGGGACCAGGAGATGGGGCGCGTCATCAGGGCGCTGGAGAAGTTCGCCATGGACATCCACGGCAGCAAGATCCAGTACGAGGGCGCGCAGGAGCAGGCCGAGAAGGCCACCAACCAGCTCGCGGCCATCCTGAACTACCGCCCCTGAGCCCCATCCGAAGAGGAGATCCCGATGTCATACGGAGACGTCGACCGCACACTGGTCAACTTCAACCAGCTCGACGGCTCGGAGCAGGACTTCGCCCTGGCCTGGGGCAAGATGGAGCAGGCGCTGCAGGACCTGGAGAACAAGCTCGCCCTGATCGAGTGGGAGGGCGCCGCCCGCGAGGCCTACGACATCGCCCGCCGCGAGTGGGACGAGTCCTCGGCGCGGATGTCCGCGATGATCCAGGGCATGAGCAAGCTGGTCCGCGTGGTCAACGAGACCTTCTCCGCCGCCGACCAGTACGGCGCGAAGTCGTTCGGCGGCTGACGCCCCGTGCCGCGCGCCCCGGCCGCCGTCCGCGGTGCCCGGGGCCCCGGCCGTACCCCGGGAGGACACCGATGGGAACCGGTAAGCAGAGTCTGGAGCACAAGGCGATCGAGGACGCCGTGAAGGCCCTCCGGGCGCAGCTCACCTTGCTGACCGAGGGCGAGGGCAACGTCAACCTCGTGCAGACCGGTGGCGGCGGCGACACGTCCTACGCCCTGAACCGCCCCGAGTACTTCGGGGCCTGGCCGGCGGCGCGGGACTTCCACGCGAGCGTCCAGAACGCGCACAACCAGATCGCCACGGTCTACAAGGCGCTCGTGGAGGAGGTCGAGAAGGGCGCCCTCCTGCTGGACGCGACCCTGAAGGGCAAGCGCAACGCCCACGCGGCGCTGGGCGAGACCGCCGACCGCATGCTCATCTGAGGGCGGGCGCGGCGGATTCGGTACGACGGATGAGGAGCGGGTGACGCGGCGTGGGGACCTACAACCCTCGGATCAGGCAGCCGGTCTATCCGGGTGACGTGGACGACTACACCCTCGACATGGTCGAGGACCAGCTCAAGGCCACCAACCCCCAGGCGATCGAGGCGGCCGGCGCGGAGATGCGCGCCGCGGGCAAGAAGATCCGCGATCTGATCACCGTCCTCGACACCCACCTGAACGCCCTCGACAAGAAGTGGCCCGACGGCGCCGACGCCGAGGTGGCCAGGAAGCAGCTCCGCCGCATCCGCGAGACGGCGTCCAGCCTCGTGGACACCATCGACCTGCCCGTCGAACAGGCCCCGGCCCACGTCGGCGCGGTGCCGCTGGGGCTGTCCACCACGCTGAGCAGCTACGGCGCGCTCCTGCGCAGCGCCAAGGGCGAGGTGCCGGAGAACAAGGACGAGCCCTCGGTGCTCGAAGGCGTCACCAGCGGGGCGCTGAGCGGAGGGCTCCTCGGCTCCCGCGGCGGCATCCACGGCGCGGTGATCGGCTCGGCCATCGGGGCCACGATCGGCGGCTTCACCTCGGCCTTCCAGGGCGACAAGCAGCGCGAGGAGGAGAACAAGAAGGCCCGGGAGTTCCTCAAGTCGATCAGCGAGGAGACCATCAGGGTCAACGGGCACCTGCCCACGGACCTGCGCATCGACCTCCCCGGCCTCACCGAGCAGAACCCCTTCGACACCGGGCCCTCGAACCTCGGCCCGTACGGCCCCGGCGGCGACATCCCGACCGGCTCCGCCTCCTACGACCCCCCGGCCCCCTACGAGCCCAGGTACCCCGGCTCGAACCCCTCGGGCACGCTGCCCCCCGGCTCGGGCGACGACCTCCCGGGCCGCGACGGCGCGTTCCCGCCGGGCGACGGTACGGCCAACCCGCCGGGCGGCCCGGGCGGGACGACCCCGCCGGGCGGCGGCGCGGGCGACGGCCGCACTCCGGGCGTGCCCGGCTACGGGGACCAGGTCCCGGGCAACGGCGTGAACACGCCCGGGAACGAGACCCTGACCGGCGGGAGCGGTTCCTCCGCCGGCCGTACGGAGCTGGCCTCCTACCCGCCGTCCGTCTCCGGCCTCCCCGGGGCGGCCGGGGGGACCACGGGCTACCCCGCCGGATACGGCGTCCCCGGCGGCGGCCTGCCGGGTTCCGGGTACGGCACCGCGGCGTACGCCGCAGAGCAGGCCGCGGCCGCGCGTGCCGCGGCGGGGATGGGCACCCCGGGCTACCCCTTCGTCCCCATGGGCGCGGGCGCGGGGGGTCACGCCGAGGAGGAGACCCACACCCGCACGACCGAGCTCGTGGAGGACGAGTCGTTCTGGACCAGCGACAAGCCCGCCACGCCCTCCCTCATCACCCAGCCCGGCCAAGCCTGACAGTCCTGACGGCCTGACAGTCCTGACGGTTCTGACCCGCGGGGCGGGCGCCCGACCCTCCCTCCGGGGTCCGTCCCGCGGGTCAGGCGCATGACCGGCCCGCCCGCCAGGCCGGGTCCGCCCTCCGGGGCCGACCCGCCCGGTGGGCGCCCGGCCTACAGGCCGTACGACTCCAGCAGCCGGAGCCAGATCTCGCTCACGGTGGGGAAGGCCGGGACGGCGTGCCAGAGCCGGTCCAGCGGGACCTCGCCCACCACGGCGACCGTGGCGGCGTGGATCAGCTCGGCGACGTCGGGGCCGACCAGCGTGCAGCCGACGATGACGCGGCGGTCCTCGTCCACGACCATCTTGGCGTGCCCGGCGTAGTCGTCGGCGTGCAGATACGCCCCGGCCACCGAGCCGATCGGGTACTCGCTGACGCGCACCCGCATCCCGCGCCGCCGGGCCTCGTGCTCGGTCAGCCCGACGCTCGCGGCCTCCGGGCTGGTGAAGACCACCTGCGGCACGGCGGCGTGGTCCGCGCCCGCCGACCAGGCGGCGTACGTCCCGGCGGCCGGCTCGCGGCCCGCCGCGCGTTCGGCGATCGCCGCCGCGCACGCCCGGGCCTGGTACTTGCCCATGTGCGTGAGCAGGGCGCGGCCGTTCGCGTCGCCCACGGCGTACAGCCAGCCGCCCTCGGCCGCGGTCACCCGGCACGTGTCGTCCACGCCGAGCGGGCCGCCGTCCGCGCCGGGCAGGACGCGCTCCAGCCCGAGGTCGGTCGTGCGGGGGGTGCGCCCGGCCGCGACCAGCAGCTCGTCCGCGGTGACCGTGCCGCCGTCGTCCAGCGTCACCGTGACCTCGCCGGTCCCGGAGTCGCGGGACACCCGGGTCGCCGACACCCCGAAACGGACGTCGACCCCGAGCTCCGCGAGCCCCCGCGCCACGCTCTCCCCGGCGAACGGCTCCCAGCCGGTCAGCAGCGCGTCGCCGCGCACCAGCATGGTCACGCGCGAGCCGAGCCCGCTCCAGGCGGTCGCCATCTCACAGGCGACGACCCCGCCGCCGATGACGGCCAGCCGGCCCGGGACGCGGCTCGCCGCCGTGGCCTCGCGGCTGGTCCACACGCCCGACTCCGCCAGTCCCTCGATCGGCGGCAGGTTCGCCCGCGTGCCGGTGCAGACCACCACGGCGTGCGCCGCCTCCAGCGTCCGGACCTCGCCGCCGGGCCCGGTCACCTCCACCAGGCGCTCCCCGGCGATCCGGCCGTGGCCGCGCGCGAGCTCGATCCCCGCGCCCTTGAGCCATTCGACCTGCCCGGCGTCGCTCCAGTTGGAGACGGCGGCGTCGCGGCGCGCCAGGACCCCGGCCGGGTCGGGCCCGCCCGACACCGCCTCCCGCGCGCCGGCCACCGCCCGCGCCGCGCCCAGCGCCGCGGCCGGGCGGAGCAGCGCCTTGCTGGGGACGCAGGCCCAGTACGAGCACTCGCCGCCCACCGCCTCCGCCTCGACGACGACGGCGCTCAGCCCGGCCTTGACCACCCGGTCCGCCACCACTTCGCCGGCGGGCCCGCCGCCGATCACCACGACGTCGAACCGGCCGTTCGCCTGTGTCATTCGGTCTCCAGGAGGTCGGAGGAGTCACTTCATGGGCGGGCCAGGATATCCCCGCGCCGGTCGGACCCGGTTCCCGAGGACACGCGGCGCGCCTCGTGAGGGGGCCGCGCGGCCCCCGCCCGCCGGTCCCGCGTACGGCGTGAGCCCGCGCCCCGCCATGCCGTACGGCGGGCGGCGGGGCTCGTGCCGTACGGCGGGCGGGCGGCGAGCGCACGGGCGGCGGAAGGCCGTCACCGCCAGTGGTCGCGCCGCCGTTCCAGGCCGTCGAGGATCAGGTCGAGGCCGATGCCGAACTCCTCGGCGTAGTCGTAGCGGGGCCGCAGGGCGTGCTCGGTGATCATCTCGGTGAGGTGGGGGAACTCGCCGGCCGGGAGCTCCTCCAGGATCGCGCCCGCCACGTCCTCGACCCCGGCCGAGGAGGTGAAGGGCAGGCTCAGCTCCTGGAGCGTGAAGCCGTAGACGTAGCCGTCCAGCACCGAGACCGCGTGCGCCGCCCCCGCGATCGAGAAGCCCCCCTTCCGCAGGCAGCCGATCACCGCGTCGTGGTGGCGCAGCGTCGCCGGGCCGGGGTTCTTGCGCGAGTCCATCAGGCCGATCGCCCACCGGTGGCGCGTCAGCGCGTCACGCGCCGAGACGGCCCGCCGCCGCAGGGCGGCGCGCCATCCGGCGTCGTCCCGCGGCAGCTCGATCTCGCCGAAGACCAGGTCGAGCATGCCGTCCAGGATCACCTCCTTGTTGCGGAAGTGGTGGTAGAGCGACATGGCCTCGACGCCGAGCCGTTCGGCCAGCTTGCGCATGCTCGGCGCGCCGGCGCCCGTCTCGTCGGCCATCGCGACGGCGGTGCGGAGCACCTGCTCCCTGCTGAGCTGCTTGTGATGCGGCGCGGGGGTGCCGGCCGGCTCGCTGGTCATGGGGTCCTCTCCCGCTCGTTCCCGATGGACTGTTGACAACCTTACACCGCAAGGTTGAACCTTACAGCGTAGGGATCGAGCGGAGGAGAGAACCGTGGAACCGATCGACGGGAAGCCGGGCGCGGGGAAGAGGATGTGCGTCATCGGCGCGTCAGGGAAGCTCGGACGCCACCTCGTGCGGCACGCGCTGGAGCGCGGGTACGAGGTCGTGGGCGTCTGCCGGGAGCGGAGCGTGGGCAAGCTCGCCGAGTTCGAGGGCCGGATCACGGTGGTCCCCGGGCAGACGGACGACCGCGCCGTCATCGCCAGGGCCGTGGCCGGGTGCGACGCGGTGCTCACGGTGCTGGTGCCGTGGGGAGTGCACCACTACGCCTCGGGCACCGCCCAGGCCGTGCTGGACCACGCCCGGCCCGGCGCCCGCCTGGTCTTCTCCTGCGGCTGGCACATCAGCAGGGACGGCGAGGACGTCTACACGCGCGGGTTCCGGATCTACGCGGCCGTGTTCGGGCGGCTGGCCAGGCTCGCCCGGTTCGTGGACGTGGACGACCAGGTCGAGGCGTGCCGCCGGGTCTTCGAGAGCGACACCCGCTGGACGGTCGTGCGCGGCAGCGACCTGGAGGACGGCGAGAGCCAGGGCCTGCCGGTGTGGAGCCGTCACGTCGGCGACCCCATCCTGGGCGGCAACCGCACCCGCCGCGTGGACTACGCCCTGTTCATGGTCGAGGCCGTGGAGGACGACGGCCTCGTCCACGAGGCCCCGGCCATCGTCGGCCGCCTGACCCCCTCCGCCCTCGCCCACGCCCGGCCCTGACCCATGGCCACGCCGAGGAGACTCGCCCGGATCGCGGGCTGCCTGTACCTGTTCGTCGCCGTGTCCACCGTGTTCGCCGGGCTGGTGAACGCCCGCGTCGTCGTGCCCGGGGACGCGGCCGCCACGGCCGCGAACATCGCCGGCTCGGAGACCCTGTTCCGTCTCGGCCTGGTCGCCGAGCTGACCGGGGCCGTGGCCTTCCTGATGACGGGCCTGACGCTGTACCTGCTGCTCCGGCACGCCGGCCGGTTCGCCGCCGCCGTGATGGCCGTCTTCGTGGCGGTCGGCGTGACGCTGCAGACCATGAGCCTGCTCAACCAGGTCACCGCCCTGGCGGTCGCCACCGGCCGGGCCCCCTCCGGCGTCTTCGGCCCGCCCGGGTCCGCCGCGTCGGCGCTGCTGTTCAGCGGCATGCAGCACGACGCCTACCTCATCGCCCAGACGTACTTCGGCCTGTGGCTGCTGCCCCTGGGACACCTGGTCATCAGGTCCGGCCACTTCCCCAGGGCGCTGGGCGTCCTGCTGATGGCCGGCTGCGCGGGCCACCTCACCGACGTGTTCACCCGGCTCCTCGCCCCCGGCCTCGGCGCCGCCGTCTCGCCGTTCGCCATGACCCCCGCGGCCGTCGCGGAGATCACCTTCATCGCCTGGCTCCTGGTCAAGGCGGTCCGGACCCCCGGCGGCCCCCCGGTCCCCGCCCCGGCTCCCGCCCCCGCGACCCTGCCCTGACCGCCACGCCGTACGGCCGCCGCCCGCTCCCGGCCTCACCGGGGAGCGGGCGGCGGCTCACGTCTCGGGGTTCCGGGTCAGGGCCGGGCGGTGAGGGTGATCGCGCCGGAGGGGCAGACGTCGGCGGCGTCTCGTGCCGGGGCGTGCCGCTCGGGGGGTGGCGCGGGGTCCAGGAGGGTGACGACGCCGTCCTCCTCGCGCTGGTCGAAGACGTCGGGGGCGAGCCGCGCGCACTGTCCCGCGCCGACGCATCTGCCCTGGTCAACGGTGATCTTCATGGGTACCTCCGCTCGTGGGGTCGCTACCAGGTCACGGGCAGGCTCCGCACGCCGTACAGCGGGATGGGGTTGCGCAGCGGGACCTCCTCGGGGGGCACGGCCAGCCGCAGCCCCGGGAAGCGGGCGAGGAGCGCGGGGAAGGCGACGCGCATCTCGACCCGGGCGAGCTGCTGGCCGAGACACTGGTGGACGCCGTGGCCGAAGGCCAGGTGGCCGGTGGCGGACCGGCGGAGGTCCAGCGCGTCGGGGCCGGGGAACTTGGCCGGGTCCCGGTTGGCGACGTCCAGGGAGATGACGACCGTGTCGCCGGCCTTGAGCGGCGCGCCGCCGAGCTCGACGTCCTCGAGCACGCCGCGCAGACCGGTGTTGGCGATGCTCAGGTATCGCAGCAGCTCCTCGACCGCGCCGTTGACCAGGCCCGGGTCCTCGCGCAGGGCGGCGAGCTGCGCGGGGTTCCGCAGCAGCGCGAAGGTCCCGAGCCCCAGCATGTTGGCGGTGGTCTCCAGGCCCGCGCCGAGCAGGAAGGCGGCCACCCCGCCCAGCTCGTCGTCGGTGAGGTCGCTCCCGGCCAGGTCGCTGAGCAGGTCGTCCGTGGGGTCGGCGCGCTTGGCCAGGGCGAGGTCCCGCAGGTACTCCGAGACGCGGGCGAAGGCCGCCGCGGATGCCTCGAAGTCGTCGCCGCCGCTGGCGAGGTGCGCGGCCTCGGTGAACGCGTCGCGCTCGCCGTACGGCACGCCGAGCAGCTCGCAGATCATCTGGGCCGGGACCGGCTGGGCGAAGACCGGGACCAGGTCGGCGGGCGGCCCCGCCTTCTCCATCTCGTCGAGCCGGTCGCGGGTGATCTCGGTGGCGCGCTCGGTGAGCTGGTTCATCCTGCGCACGGTGAACTTGCCGGTCAGCAGCTTGCGGATGCGCGTGTGCGCGGGAGGGTCCATGCCGGTCAGGTCGCCCACCGGCGCGGGCGGCATGTGCGTGTGCACGAGCGGGTGGTACTGCGTCTCGTAGCGGGAGCTGAAGCGCGGGTCCGCGAGGACCTTGCGGACCAGGTCGTACCCGGTGACGAGCCAGACTCCGGGGGCGCCCTCGGGTACGGCGAGGCGGGCGACCGGGCGTTCGCCGCGAAGGGCGATCAGCTCCGGGGACGGGTCGAACGGGCGGCCGGCGGGCCGGTCGAACGACGGCATGACGGGTTCGTGCTCGCGATAGTACGTGTTCGTCATGCTTTGAAAGCTACGTTGCGTTCAAATTACCGTCAATTACTGGAATAGCGTCATCGCAGTTCTACCCGGATAAATTGATGCAATGACGATGAAGGTGAATGCAACCGCCTATTGCAATGAGATGACGCCGAACGCAATAATCCCGGCATGCCCGGAGGAAGGTTGACCCAGCGCGACCGGAACCGCATCGCCGCGGGGCTGTCCGAGGGCCTCTCCTACGCCGAGATCGCCCGGCGGCTCGGCCGGCCGACCTCGACGATCAGCAGGGAGGTCCACCGCAACGGCGGGCCCGGCGGTTACCGGCCCGAGCAGGCGCACCGCGCGACCGAACGGCGGGCCCGCCGCAGCACGCCCGCCGTGCTCCCCGCGGGCGGCGGGCCGTACGGCCCCGCGGGCGACACCGAGGCCGAGGCCGTGGCGGTGGCCGTCCGGATGGGCCTGCAGCGCATGACGGCCCGCGTGCTCATCCGCCTGCTGATCACCGAGGACGGCAGGCTCACGGCGGCCGAGCTGGCCCGGGGCCTCAAGGTCAGCCCGGCGTCGGTCTCCACCGCCGTCGGCTACCTGATCGAGCAGGGGCTGATCAGGCGCGAGCGCGATCCCCGGCGGCGGCGCGACGTCTACGTGATGGACGACGACATGTGGTACCACACGGTGGTCCGCAGCGCGCACCAGACGCTGGAGGCGGCCGAGATGACGCGGCGGGCGGCGGAGGACATCGGCCCGGACACCCCGGTTGGCCGGCGCCTGACCACGGGAGCCCACTTCCTGGAGCGGATCAGCCTGGACACCCTGGCCTCCGCCGAACGCTGGCGGGACCTCCTGCCGTGACGAGGCCGGCGGAGGCCGGGGGCGGTCATCCGCCCGGGCGGGGGAGCGCCCCCGGCCTCCCGGTCAGCCGTCGTCGGTGCAGGACGGCTCGCGTGTGAAGGTGGTCGTGGCGAGGGCGGAGGCGTTGCCGGAGGAGTCCACCGCGCGGACGCCGATGGTGCTGACGCCCACCGGCACCTCGGCGACGACGGCCGCCCCGGCGCCGCGCACCCACTGGTCGTGCGTGCCGCCGACCAGGACCTCGTAGTCGATCGCCGCCCGCGGGTCGCGGTCGTCTACCGACTGGGTCCAGGTCAGCCTGGGGGAGAAGCAGGGGTACGTCGCGGCCCGCGCCGTCAGGCCCGTGGGCGCCGAGGGCGGCCGCAGGTCGGTCCGCGCGAGGGTGCGGACCGTCAGCGGGTTCGACGCGGGCGAGGGGCCCGACGGGCGGACGGCGCGCACGGAGTACTCATGCGACGACTCGGGCGCGAGACCCCGCACGTCGAGCGTCACCGTGGGGACGGCGAAGAAGGAGGACGCCGGGACGGACGCGATCCGCGCCGTCCCGTCGAAGACCTCGTAGTGGCCGATGTCCCAGGCGTCGTCGGGCTGGTCGAACGCGAGGCCGGCCCGGGCGGCGGCGACCTCGGTGGCGCGCAGGTTCGCCGGGCCCGGCGGGACCACCCCCGGGCCGCGCGTGGTGACCGTGATGGTCCGGCTCGGCGGCGAGGTGTTGCCGGCGGCGTCGAACGCGACGACGTGGAAGGAGTAGGTCGCGCCCGGGACCAGCCCCGACGCGGTGTGGCGCACCAGCGGGGTGGTCGCGACCTGCGCGCCGTTCTGGAAGACCCGGGCGCGGACCGTCCCGGCGCTCCCACCGGTGTTCTGGGACCAGTGGAAGGCGATCTCGGTGGCGGTCACATGGCTGACCCGGAGCCGTTCCGGCGCGGACAGGGCGGAGGCCGTGGCGGGGGTGAACGAGGACCCCGCGATGGCCGCCGCCGACGAGAGAGCGATGGCGATGCTGAGCGTGCGTCGGGCCATCTCCGCTTCCCTTCTCGGGCGACGCTTACCGCTAACACGTCGCCGGCCCGCCCCCGGTTCACGGCGAGGCCGACGAGCCCGCTCCCGGTTCACGGCGAGGCCGACGAGCCCGCTCCCGGTTCACGGCGAGGCCGTTCCCGCGCGCCGCCCATCCGCGCGGGCGGGGGCGAGCGGGCAGGGGCAAGGGGTGTGCACGGTCAGGCGATTCCGGGCGGCGGGGCGCTCCTAGATTGCGGGCAGCGCCTGAACGGCACCCGGCGCCGCGTTCCCCCGACGGCTCGTCCGGGCGCGCGGGCCGGCTCCACCTCCACGTGAACGGGTAGAACATGCACGACCTCAGTCCCGACGCCCCTGTACTGGAGCCCGCGGCGGCCGCCTTCGCCGAGGCCACCGCGCGGCCGCCGTACCTGTTTCAGATGCCGCCGGAGGAGGGTCGTAAGGCGGTGGATGAGGTCCAGTCCGGGCCGGTCGTCATGCCGGAGGTGGATGAGGAGTGGGTGACGGTGCCCGGTGGTCCCACCGGCCAGGTGCGGGCGCGGATCGTCAGGCCGGCCGGGAGCGCCGGGGTCCTGCCGGTGATCGTCTACATCCACGGGGCCGGGTGGGTGTTCGGCAACGCCGGCACCCATGACCGGCTGGTGCGTGAGCTCGCGGCCGGTGTGGGGGCGGCGGTGGTGTTCCCCGAGTACGGCCTGTCGCCCGAGCACCGCTATCCGGTCGCGATCGAGCAGTGCTGGACGGTCGCCCGCTGGGTGGTCACCCACGGGCGGGACAAGGGCCTGGACCCCTCCCGTGTGGCGGTGGCCGGGGACTCGGTCGGCGGCAACATGAGCGCCGCCCTGACCCTGATGGCCAAGGAACGCGGCGGCCTGGACCTGCGCCAGCAGGTGCTGTTCTACCCGGTGACCGACGCCTCGTTCGGCACCGGCTCCTACCGGCGGTTCGCCGAGGGCTACTTCCTGCGCCGCGACGCCATGACCTGGTTCTGGGACCAGTACACCACCGGGGAGGCCGAGCGGGCGCGGATCACCGCCTCCCCGCTGCGGGCCACCCCGGGGCAGCTCGCGGGGCTGCCGCCGGCCCTGGTCATCACCGCCGAGGCCGACGTGCTCCGCGACGAGGGCGAGGCCTACGCGAACAAGCTCCGGCAGGCGGGCGTGCCGGTCGTCGCCGTCCGTTATCAGGGCGTCATCCACGACTTCGTCATGCTCAACGCCCTGCGCCAGACCCACGCCGCCGGCTCGGCCATCGACCTGGCCGTCACCACCCTGCGCCGCGCCCTCACCGCGGACTGAGACCCGGCCGCCGGGGCCGCGGGTTCCCCCACGCGGCCCGGCGCGTCTCCGGCGGCCGTACGGCGCCGGCCCCTTCCTCCCGACACCCCAAGGACGGACATGTCATCCACGACCTTCAGTGACCGCGACCTCGCGCAGGTGGAGCGCGCCAACGCCGGCGGCCGTACGCCGGTCGTCTTCATCCACGGCCTGTGGCTGCTGCCCACGAGCTGGGACCGGTGGGCGGGGGTGTTCGAGGAGGCCGGATTCGCGGCCGTCACGCCCGGCTGGCCCGACGACCCGGAGACCGTGGCCGAGGCCAAGGCCCACCCGGAGGTGTTCGCGCACAAGACGGTCGGCCAGGTCGCCGACCACTACGCCGAGCTGATCGGGCGGCTGGAGCGGCGGCCGGCCCTCGTGGGGCACTCCTTCGGCGGCCTGCTCACCCAGATCCTCGCCGGGCGCGGCCTGGCGTGCGCGAGCGTGGCCATCGACCCGGCCCCGTTCCAGGGCGTGCTGCCCCTGCCGGTCTCCTCGCTGCGCGCCGCCGCCCCGGTGCTCGCCAACCCGGCCAACGTCCACCGCGCCGTCCCGCTGACGTACGACCAGTTCCGCTACTCCTTCGCCAACGCGGTGAGCGAGGACGAGGCCAGGGAGCTGTACGAGACGTTCTGCGTGCCGGCGCCGGGGGCCCCGCTGTTCCAGGCGGCGGTGGCCAACTTCAACCCGTGGAGCGAGACCAAGGTCGACAGCACCGCCGGGGACCGCGGCCCGCTGCTGCTCATCTCGGGCGAGAGGGACAACACGGTCCCGTGGGCGATCACCAACGCCTCCTACAAGAAGCAGGCCCGCAACGAGCACCACACCACGGAGATCGTCGAGATGCCCGGCCGGGGCCACTCCCTCACCATCGACAGCGGCTGGCGCGAGGTGTGCGACACCGCCCTGGCCTTCATCAAGCGCTTCCTCTGACGAGGTCCCCGCCGGGATCGGGGCCGGCGCCGTCCCGCCGCAGCCGCCGCCACTCGCCGGGCGTCATGCCGTACGCCTCCCGGAAGCGGCGGGTGAAGTGACTCGCCGTGGCGAAGCCCCAGCGCCGGGCGATCGCGGCGATCGTGAGATGGTCGCGGGCCCGCGACGCCAGCGCCTCGCGGGCCCGCTCCAGCCGTTCCGAGATGATCCACTGTTCCAGGCTGATCCCGGCGCGGCCGAGGACGGCGTACAGGTGACGCACCGATATGGCGTGCTCCGCGGCGATCCGCTCGGGGGTGAGGCCCGGGTCGGCGAGCCGCTCGCGGGCGTGGGCCAGGATCCGGGTGAGGAGCGTCTCCTCCATGACGGACCGGGTCAGGCCGGGCCTCTCGCCGCCCTGCGCCGACGCCAGGAGCGCCCGCACCAGCTCGACGGTGGCGTCGGCCACGGCGGGGGCCCCGGGGTCGGCGGCCACCCGGCCGGGGTCGCGCCACAGCTCGCGCAGGTGGTTCAGGACCAGGCTGTACAGCGGGCTCACGCGTAGCCGGAGCGAGGCGTCCACGACCGCCTCCACCGGCATGCCCACCCGGTCCATGCCGATGACCATCGCCTTGGACGAGCCGGACCCGGACCAGCCGTACACCCGCGGCGCCAGCTCGTGGAAGATCGTGATGTCGTCCGGGCCGAAGGTCATCCGCCGCCCCGCCACCTCGGCCCGCCCGACCCCGCTCAACTGGAGCGACACGGAGACCACCGGATCGGCCCGCTGCCGCCGCACGTGCCGTTCCGTGCGGTGGAGCTCGAACCCGGTGGAGCACGCCTCCAGCAGGCCCAGCCCGCCGATCCGCCACACCTCGAGCCGGGCCCTGATCCCCGTCCCCGGCTCCTCGTGCACGATGTCGTTGGGCACCGAGTCGTCGGTCAGGGCGTGGTGGAACGCCTCGGCGCGCTCCCGGGGCGGCAGCGTGTCCGTGTCGAGGATCAGCAAGGAAACCCCCCGGGCGTGGGTTCATGACCGGCGGAGCCGGGAGCGGTCCGGCGCCGGTTCACCGGCCTTCACGCCGGGGGCGCCCGGACGCCAGATTGTACGCCTATTGGATGAAATGTCGGCTTACGGCGCTGCGTCCGACGCCCTTACGCCCGGCCGGAATCGCCCCTGACGCCGCCGGGACCGGCCGCCCGGAGAGGATCGCTCCGTGTCCTCTTACCTGCAGAGATGTCCGCAAATAGTGCAAACATCGGAATTTTGGGCAGGTCGAAACCGTGACGACATCCTTACTCGAAGGGGCGGCCATGGCGGGCCGGGCGGGGACGGCGGCGGTCGGCGTCGAAGAGGAGTTCCAGGTGGTGGACCTCGACAGCCGGCGGCTCGCCGCGCGCGCCGCGCTGCTGCTCGACCAGTTGCCGGAAGAGGCGTTCACCCAGGAGCTGCAGCGCTCGGTGGTGGAGTCCAACACCCGCCCGTGCGTGGACCTGGCGGATCTGGGCCGCGAGCTGACGACGCTGCGCCATCTGGTGATCGGGGCGGCGGAAGGGCTGGGCCTCGGGATCGCGGCGGCCGGCAGCGTGCCGCTGGTGGACGAGCAGGCGATCAAGATCTCCCCGGATCCGCGGTACGAGCGGATGCTGGACGAGTACCAGTCGCTGACCCGCGAACAGCTCATCTGCGGCACGCAGGTGCACGTGGAGGTGCCCGACCGGGACCTGGCGGTGGCGGTCGCCCACCGGCTGTCCCCCTGGCTGGCCCCGCTCCTGGCGCTGAGCTGCAGCTCGCCGTACTGGCGCGGCCGGGACACCGGATACGCCAGCTACCGGCGGCTGGTGTGGGAGCGGTGGCCGACCGCGGGGCCGGTGCCGCGCTTCGCCTCGGCCGAGGAGTACGACGGGGTCGTCGGCGACCTGGTCAGGTCCGGGGTGATCACCGACCCCGGGATGATCTACTTCGACGTCCGCCCCTCGGACCACGTGCCCACCGTGGAGCTGCGGATCTGCGACTCCTGCCCGCGCGTCGGCGACATCGTGCTGATCGCCGGGCTGTTCCGGGCCCTGGTGCTGCGGGAGATCGCCGCGATCGAGAGCGGCGACCGCCGCGCGATCCGGCTGGAGATGGTCAGCGCGGCCACCTGGCGCGCGGCCCGCTCGGGGCTTGAGGACGAGCTCGTCGACCCGGTGGAAGGCGTGCCGAGGCCCCCCGCCGAGGTCGTGGGCGGCCTGGTCCGGGGCCTGCGGCCGTACCTGGAGGAGACCGGCGACTGGGAGCTGGTCAGCGCCCTGGCCGCCGAGGCGCTGGCCCGGGGCAGCAGCGCGGCCCGCCAGCGCGCGGCGTTCACCCGGAGCGGGCGGCTGTCCGACGTGGTGGACCTGGTGCTGGCCGAGACGCGGGAGACGGACTGGACGCCCGCGCAGTTTCCCCCCCGACCTGGAGTGATCGCCTGATGTGCGGCCTTGCTGGAGAGTTCCGCTTCGACGGAGAGAGCGCAGACGTCGGAGCCGTGGGACGGATGACCGACGCGATGCACGACCGCGGCCCTGACGGGTCGGGGCTGTGGTCGCTGGGGCCCGTCGCCCTCGGCCACCGGCGCCTGAAGATCATCGACCTGTCCGAGAAGGCGGCGCAGCCGATGGTGGACTCCGCGCTCGGCCTGGCGGCGGTGTTCAACGGCTGCCTGTACAACTACCGCGAGCTGCGCGAGGAACTGCGGCGCGAGGGCTACGAGTTCTTCTCCACCTCCGACACCGAGGTGCTGGTCAAGGCGTTCCACCGGTGGGGGCCCGCCTGCGTCGAGCGGTTCAAGGGCATGTTCGCCTTCGCCGTCCACGAGCGCGACGCCGGGCGGCTGACGCTCGGCCGGGACCGGCTCGGGATCAAGCCGATGTACCTGGCCCGCGACGGCGCGCGGCTGCGGTTCGCCTCCACGCTGCCCGCGCTGCTGGACGGCGGCGGCGTGGACACCGCCATCGACCGCGTCGCGCTGCACCACTACATGACCTTCCACTCGCTGGTGCCCGGCGAGCGCACGATCCTGGCCGGGGTCCGCAAGCTCCCGCCGGCCACCGTGCGCACGGTCGAGGCCGACGGCGCGATGACCGACCACGTCTACTGGCGGCCGCCGTACACCAGGGACGCCCTGCCGGAGTACGCCGGGATGGACGCGGCCGGCTGGCGCGAGGCCGTGCTGGACCGGCTGCGCACCGCCGTACGGCGGCGCATGGTGGCCGACGTGCCGGTGGGCGTGCTGCTGTCCGGCGGGCTGGACTCCAGCCTGATCGTCGCGCTGCTCGCCGAGGAGGGCCAGCGGGACCTGTCCACCTTCAGCATCGGCTTCCAGCCCGCGGGCGGCGAGCGGGGCGACGAGTTCGGGTACTCCGACCTGGTCGCCGACCGCTTCGGGACCGACCACCACCGCATCCGCATCCCCGACTCCCGGCTCCTCGACGGCCTGGAGCCCGCGATCCGCGCGATGAGCGAGCCCATGGTCAGCCACGACTGCGTCGCCTTCCACCTGCTGTCCCAGGAGGTGGCCCGGCACGTGACGGTCGTGCAGTCCGGCCAGGGCGCCGACGAGGTGTTCGCGGGGTACTCCTGGTTCCCCGAGATGGCCGGCGTGCCCCGGGAGCGGGCGGCCAGGGCGTACGGCGAGGCGTTCGCCGACCGCCCGCATGCGGCGCTCGGGGAGTACCTCAACCCCGAGTACCTCATCGGCCACGACGCCAGCGGCGACTTCATCCGCGACCACCTGGCCGCGCCGGGGGCGGACACGACGCTGGACGCGGTGCTCCGGCTGGAGACGACCGCGATGCTGGTGGACGACCCGGTCAAGCGGGTGGACAACATGACCATGGCGTTCGGGCTGGAGGCCAGGACCCCGTTCCTGGACCACGAGCTGGTCGAGCTGGCCGCGGCCTGCCCGCCCGAGCTCAAGATCGCCGACGGGGGCAAGGGCGTGCTCAAGGACGCCGCCCGCGCGCTGCTCCCGGAGCAGATCATCGACCGGCCCAAGGGCTACTTCCCGGTGCCCGCCATCCGCCACATCCAGGGCCCGTTCCTGGACCTGGTCCGCGACGCGCTGACCGCTCCGGCCGCCAAGTCGCGCGGGCTGTTCCGGCCCGACCGGGTCGAACGCCTGCTCGCCGCGCCCGACGACGACCACACCACCACCGGGGTCAACACCCTGTGGCAACTCGCGCTCCTCGAACTATGGCTGCAGGCACACCGCATCGGCTGATCCTCGGCGCCCGGCGAGCGCCCCCGGCGGAGGCGAGCCTCACCGCCTGGAACTGCCTGGCGCCCGCGCTGTCCCCGGACGGCCGCGCCGTGGCGTACGTCAGCGACCGGGACGGCCGCCCGCGCGTGTGGATCCTGCGCCTGGACGGGGAGGACGGCTCCCGGCCGCTGGACACCGGTCCCGAGGCCGTGACCGACGTGAGCTGGTCGCCCACCGGCGCTCGCCTCGCCGTACGGCTCCTGCCCGGAGGGGGCGAGCACGGGCAGGTCTGGACGGTCCGGCCCGACGGCGGGGACCTGCGGCCGCTCTGCGCGCCGGAGGGCGGCTCGGCGACCTTCGGCCGGTGGACCGGGCGCGGGGACGACCTCCTCGCCGACACGATCCAGGCGTCCGGCCGGGCCGAGGCGCTGCTCATCGACGCCGGCACCGGGGAGTCGCGGGTCCTGGCGCGCGGGCCGCTGACGCACGCGGTCGCCGCGAGCCGGGACCACCGCCACGTCCTGATCCGCCGCGGGCCGCGCGGCGGGCGCCGGATGTACCTCGCGGACGTCCCCGCCGGGACCGTGCCGGAGGTGCCGCTGCTGGAGGGCCTGGACGGGACCACGGACCATGGCGTGCTCTCACCCGGCGGGGAGACGGCGTACCTGGTCACGGACGCGGGACGGGACCGGGCCGCGCTGGTCGCGGTGAGCGGGGGCGGCGAGCCCGCCGTACTCGCCGAACGCCCGGACGCCGACGCGGACCTCTTCGAGCTGAGCCTGGACGGCCGCCGCGGCCTGCTGGTCTGGAACGCCGGGGGCCGCTCCGAGCCGGAGCTGATCGACATGGAGACCGGGATCGCGCGCCCGCTGCCGCCGCCGCCCGCCGAGCTGCTGACCTCGGTGCGCCTCACCCCCGACGGGTCGCGGGCCGCGCTGACGGCCGAGGGGCCCGCCCACCCGGCCCACGTCGTGCTGTGCGACCTGGACACCGGCCGGTACCACGAGGTCGCCGGGACCGGGGCGCTCGCCGGGGCGGTCCCGGCGGAGCCGTTCCCCGTCCTCGCCCGCGACGGGCTGGGGCTGAGCGGGTGGCTCTACCGGGTGCCCGGGGTCGAGGGCCCCGCCCCCTTCGCCATCTACCTGCACGGCGGGCCGGAGGACCAGGAGCGGCCCGCGTTCAACCCGCTCTACCAGAACCTGCTGGCCGCGGGGATCGGCGTCTTCGCGCCCAACGTCCGCGGCTCGGGCGGCTTCGGCCGGGCCTTCCGCGAGGCCGACAACGGCCCCCTGCGGTTCCGCGCCGTGGACGACGTCGCCGACTGCGCCGCCGCGCTGGTACGGCTCGGCGTGGCCGACCCGTCGCGGATGGCCTGCATGGGCTGGTCGTACGGCGGCTACCTCACCCTGGCGGCGCTCGTCACCTATCCGCGCCTCTTCCGGGCGGGCGTGGACATCTGCGGCATCGCCGACTTCGAGACCTTCTACGAGCGGACCGAGCCGTGGATCGCCGCCGCCGCCGTCCGGGAGTACGGCGACCCCTCCCGCGACCGCGACCTGCTCCGCGCCCTGTCGCCGCTGCACGCCTTCGACCGCCTGGCCGCCCCGCTGCTGGTGGTCCACGGCGCCCAGGACACCAACGTCCCGCTGTACGAGGCCGAGCAGGCGATCCGGGCCGCCCGGGCCCTCGGCCGCCCCTGCGACAGCCTGATCTTCCCGGACGAGGGCCACGAGGTGCGCGGCAGAGCCAACCGCGAGACCCTCGTCAAGACCATCGCCGCCTGGCTGTCCCGCCACCTCACCACCCCGCCGGACCCCGTCTCCTGACCGCCGCCCGGCGGGCCCGGGCCGTCCGGCGGTCAGGGCGCGGCGGGGGTGCGGAAGGAGGCGCGGTAGGAGCGCGGGGTGACGCCGGTGACCCGTTTGAACCGCTCGCGGAAGGCGGTGGGCGAGCCGAAGCCGCACCTGGCCGCGACGCGCTCCACGCCGTGGTCGGTGTTCTCCAGGAGGTACTGGGCGCGCCGTACGCGGGCCCGCAGCAGCCACTGCAAGGGGGTGGTCCCGGTCTGCTCCCGGAAACGGCGGCTGAACGTCCGCTCGCTCAGGCCGGCCACCCGGGCCAGGTCCGCCAGGGTCACCTCCCCGGCGAGGTTGTCCTCGATCCAGGCGAACACCGGCTCCAGCAGCGAGCCCCGGGGCACCGGCGGCGGGGAGTGCGCGACGAACTGCGCCTGCCCGCCCTCCCGCTCCAGCGGCGTCACCGACAGCCGCGCCGAGTCCGCGGCGACCGCCGAGCCGAAGTCCCGCCGGATCAGGTGCAGGCACAGGTCCAGCCCCGCCGACGCCCCCGCCGACGTCAGGATCGCGCCGTTGTCGACGTACAGCACGTCGGGCCGCACGTCCACGCGCGGGAACATCGCGGCCAGCCGGTCGGTGGCGGCCCAGTGCGTGGTGGCGGCGAGCCCGTCGAGCAGCCCCGCCGCCGCCAGGGTGAACGCCCCGGCGCAGATGGACGCGATCCGGGCGCCGCCGGCCGCGGCCGCGCGCAGGGCGTCGAGCACGTCCACGCCAGGCGGGCCGGCGCGCTCCGAGCAGCCGGGCACGATGACCGTGCCGGCCTCGCGCAACGCCTCCAGGCCGTGCGGCGCGAGGATCGCGAAGGTCTCGGTGGCCACCCGCTGCCGGGGTGCGCAGACCAGGACGCGGTACGGCCTGCTCCCGTCGGCCAGCCGGGCGCGGCCGAACGCCTCGACCGGGATCGCCAGGTCGGCCGCCACCACGTGGTCCAGGGCCAGGACGGCGACGGTGTGCATGGGCACACAGTAGGCGCGATCCCGGCGGGCACGGACGCCGAGGTGGCGCCGGTTGGCGGGATCCCGTCGGAGATTGGCGATCCAGCTCCTGGGACGCCGGTGGCCGCCCGGCCTAGCCTTGCGCCGCGCCCCCGCTCCACGCCGTACGGCATGGCGAGGGCGCGCAGTCCCGGCCGCACGCCCGCAGAACGGATCTCCGCACCCATGTCCATCGTCATGCCGATCGTGATCGGCCTGATCGCCGTCTGTCTCCTGTCCCTGATCCGCGAGCCGCACCGGCGCCGCGCCAACGCCGTGCTGGTCGCCGGCGCGGGCGCCGCCTACCTGAGCGGGGGCGGGCTCGGCGCCTGGGAGTTCGTCCTGCCGGTCGTCATGACCTACGTCGCCTGGCGGGGCCTGGAGAGCTGGGCCTTCATCGGCGTCGGCTGGCTGCTCCACACCGCCTGGGACGTCATGCACCACCTGAAGGGCAGCCCGATCATCCCCTTCGCCGAGCACTCCTCCTTCGGCTGCGCCATCTGCGACCCGGTGATCGCGCTGTGGTGCTTCGCGGGCGGCCCGTCGGTCACCGACTGGATCCGCGCCCGGCTCGCCCGCGCCCCGGCCCCGCCCGCCGTGGCGTCCCCGGAGCAGGCTACGGCCGAGTAGGCGGAGGCCGAGTAGGCGGAGGCCGAGCAGGGGGAGGCCGAGCCCGAGTAGGCGGGAGGCCGTGCCGCGGCCGGTCAGGAGCCGGAGCCGCCCGCGGTCTCGCCGCCGGTCTCGCCGCCGATCTCGGCGGCGACCTCCGCGGCGGCCCGGTGGCCGGATTCGATCGCGCCGTCGAAGTAGCCGTTCCAGCGGGTCGCGGTCTCGGTTCCGGCCCAGTGGAGCGTCTGGACCGGGGCGCGGAGGGCCGGGCCGTACCCGGTCCAGGTCCCGGGGACGGGGTGGCCGGAGAAGCAGCCCCGCGTCCACGGCTCGGCGGCCCAGTCGAACTCGACGAAGTCCTCCGCGTCCCTGGCCCGGTCGCCGAACAGCTCCGCCAGCCGGTCCAGTACGGCCGCGCGGCGCGCTCCGGCGTCCATCGCGCGCAGCCGGTGGGCGTCCACGCCGTACGCGAAGGAGGTCAGGACGGCGCGGGGCCCGCCGGGCGGGGTGTTGTCGGCCGTCTCGGTGAGGACGCCGTCGGTGCTGGTGCTGATGCCGGACAGGCCGTCGTCCCGCCAGAACGGCCGGGCGTAGACGGCGTGGGTCTTGAGGCTGTGACCGGCCGGGACGCGCTGGGTCAGGCCGTCGCGGAGCGGCGGCAGCGGCGGGTCGTAGTCGATGCGCCCGGCGAGGAGGGGCGGGATGGCGATGATCGCGCGGGCCGCCTCGTGGACCTCGTCGCCCGCCCAGACCCGCGCCGAGCCGGCGGAGTACGCGACGCGCCGTACCGGCCGGTTGAGGAGCACGGTCCCCGGGGGCAGGGCGGCGGCCATGCGCTCGGCCAGCGCCTGGGGCCCGCCGACGACCCGGCAGGCCTGCGCCCCTCCGGCGTACGCCGCCAGGTTGTCCAGGCCGTCGCCGCTGGCCAGGTAGAACAGCGTGTGCAGCAGGGAGACCTCGCCGGCGTCGGCGGCCAGCAGCGCCCCGGCGGTGGCGCGGGCCACCGACCGGGCGGCGGCCGGCGTGGCGGCGCGGCCGGCCAGCCACGAGGCCAGGGTCGTCGCGTCCCACTCGGCGGCCCGGGGATGCCGCCACGGCTCCCGCGTCGGAACCTCCCGGCTCAGCCGGTCCAGCTCCGCCCGCAGCGCCACGACCTCGGCGGGCGGCTCGTCGAGCCGGCGCCCCTCGTGGTCGATGACGGCCCGGCCGAACTCCGGCGAGGGGTAGGTCTCCACCCCGAACCGCTCGATCAGCTCCAGCACCCGATGCTGCGTGGGCCCCACCCACTGCCCGCCCAGGTCGAGCTGGGTCCCGTCGGGGAGGTACCGGGTGAGCACGCGCCCGCCGACCCGGTCCCGCGCCTCCACCACCACGACCCGGAGCCCGCGGCCGGTCAGCTCCAGCGCCGCCGAGAGCCCCGCGAATCCGGCCCCCACCACGACCACGTCACAGCCGCCCACGAATCCCCCCGTTTCCCCGGATCACCGCCGGTCACAGGGGACGCCCTACCCGATCCGGGGCGCGTTCTGCCCGGGATCTCCGCAGGCGCGGTCCTGGGGGTGCCGCTCAGCGCTGCTTGAGGCGCTGGGCCTCCTTGCGCACCTCGGCCTGGATCGACCGCTCGCGCCGCAGCCACTCGGGGTTCTCCGCCTTGATGGCCTCGATCTCGGCGGTGGTGAGCGGCCCGTCGATCCCGCTCCTGGCCAGGCCCGAGATGGAGACGCCCAGCTTCACGGCGGCGACCTGCTTGGGGTGCGGCCCGTCGCGCCGCAGGTCGGTCAGCCACGCGGGCGGGGCGGCCTGCAGGGTGTTCAGCTCGTCGCGGGAGACGACGCCCTCCTGGAACTCGGCGGGAGTGGCCGAGAGGAGCACACCCAGCTTCTTGGCCGCGGTCGCGGGCTTCATCGTCTGGGTGGCCTTGGGCTTGGTCATGGCGTCAAGGGTATGGCGCGGAGCCCGCTGCCCTGACATCGGTACGCTGTGGAGGTGACAGACAGGGAGTTCCGGGTGGCGTACGTCCCCGGGGTGACGCCGGCCAAGTGGGCCCGCGTCTGGGCCGAGCGCGTGCCCGGCGTGCCGCTCACCCTGGTCCCCGTCCCCGCCGCGGAGGCGGTGGAGTGCCTGCGCGGCGGCGGCGCCGACGCCGGGCTCGTGCGGTTGCCCGTGGACCGCGAGGGGCTCAGCGTGATCCCCCTGTACGTCGAGACCACCGTGGTCGTGGTCCCGAAGGACCACCTGGTGACCGCCGCCGACGAGGTGACCGTCGCCGATCTCGCCGCCGACGAGGTGCTCCACCCGATGGACGACACCCTCCGGTGGACGACCCTGCCGGGTCTGCCCGCCTTCACCCGCCCGGAGACGACGGCGGAGGCGATCGAGCTGGTGGCGGCGGGGGCCGGCCTGCTGCTGGTGCCCCAGTCCCTGGCGCGCCTGTACCACCGCAAGGACCTGACCTACCGCCCCGTCACGGACACGCCCCAGTCGCAGGTGGCCCTGGCCTGGCCCGCGGAGGCGACGACCGACCAGGTGGAGGACTTCATCGGCATCGTCCGCGGCCGCACGCCCAACAGCTCCCGGGGCCGCGCTCCCGCCCCGAAGACCGAGAAGACACGCAAGCAACCCCGCACCCCCGCCCCGGGGGGATCGGCCCGCCGGAGCGCGCAGACCCCCCGAGCCAGAAAGGGCCGCCGCCCCCGCTGAGCCGGCGCCGCTTCAGCCGCTCGCCTGGTCGCACCGCAAGCGCGTTCGCGACCGGCTCACAAGGGCACACGGGCCGCACCCGGAGAGGGCGGCTTCGCCTTCCGCGCCGCCCCCGGCGCCCGCCACCCCCGCCCGCCACCTCCGGCATCGCCCGGCGCCTCCCCGCACAGGCGGCCGAACCCGCCGCGCGGGGGGCGTCAGGCGCCGGGACGGAGCGCGGGGCGGAGGTCGGTGCGGGCCCAGGACTCCAGGGAGGTGTCGGTGGTGGTGGCGGGGGTTCGCGGCTGCTCGGGGACGAAGGGGGCGCGCAGGCCCGTAGACATGCCCATGATGGCCTCGACCCGGGCCGGGGGCAGGCCGGCGCCCTCCAGGGCGGCGCGCATGTCGTCGTCGGGGACGCGGTGGGCCTTGACCTGGTGGCCGGTGACCTCCGAGACCACGGCCATGACGTCGTCCCAGGACAGGTCGCGCGGCCCGTGCACGCCCTGCACGCGGCGGCCCGACCAGTCCGGACGCAGCAGCAGGGAGGCGGCCACCGACGCGATGTCGGCCGGGGCGACCCAGGGGAACCGCTCGTCGGTGTCCCGGAGCACGCCCACGGAGCCCGCGCGGATGGCGTCCAGCTCGTACCTGAGGTTGCTGAAGAAGTAGCCCGCCCGCAGGTGGGCGACCGAGAGGGACGGGTCGTCGGCGACGAGGCGGTCCAGCGTCTCCTCGACCCGGGCCAGGCCGTCGATCTCCCCGGCGCCCCGGCGCAGTTCCGCGCCCACGCTGCTCTGCAGGACGGTACGGCTGACGCGGTTCAGCGCGACCGCGCCGGCCACGATCTCGCCGACCTCGGCGTACCCCGCGACCGGGTCGTCGCCTTCCCCGGGTGGTACGACCAGGTACAACGCGTCGAGTTCGCGCGTCGCCTCGATCACGGCCCAGGGGTCGCGCAGATCGACCTCGCGGGCGTCCACAAGATCCCCCCAGAGGCCGCGGGCGCGCTCGGGATGGCGGCTCAGCAGCCGGGGCCGTACCCCGGCCCGAACCAGGTGCCCGACCAGGAAACGCCCGACATTGCCGGACGGTGCGGTGACAGCGATCTCCATACCCCCGACGATAGGAGCAGATGCGGCCACATCCTGTCCACGATTGTCCCCCACGGCCCCCACGCCCACCGGCGCCGACGAAGAGTGGCGGCTCGAAGGTCGTCAGCGGTGTGGATGTGCGCCGAGCGCGAGAGCGACGCCGCCTACCGCGCGTCGCCGTACACCCCTCCGGTCGAGTGCGCCCCAGTGGGCGAGCCCCCCCGCCGGCCCGCGTACCGCTTGGGTGGCGCCGGCGAGCTGCTGGGGGAGAAGCCGGGAAAGGGCGGATACGCCGGATACAAGATCGTTATGACTGTATAGTCCTTGATCGTTTATTAATGATCAAGGAGGTTTGCCATGAAGCGTAAGCTTCTCTCCCTCGCCGGATCTCTGGTCCTCGGCGCCGGACTCCTCACCACCACCATGTCCGCCCCGGCCGCGGCGGCGGGTCCCTGCTCGGGCACCCACCTGGGCAACTGGCCGATCAGCGGCGGGTACATCGCGGTCTACTGGAACTCCTCGACCGGCAAGAACTGCGCGGCCACGTACACCAACAAGCCGGGCGTCAAGCAGTTCATCGGCGTGTGGATCGACGCCACCGGCGGCGGCAGCGACTCCGACACGGGTATGTTCTCGTACTACGCGGGCCCCGCCAGCGTCTATGCCCGTGGCAAGTGCGTCAGCTTCATGGGCCAGGTCGGCAACGGCCCCAAGACGGCCTACAACGACGTCTACTGCGACTGACGGCCCGGCCGCGCTCGGGCGCGGCACCCCGGTCCGCGCGCCCTGAGCGCGTGGCCGCCCCGCTCGCCGAGCGGTCCGTCGGAACCGTCTTCACCCTCACGTGATCGATCCCGGTGCGGTCCTGAGGTCGCACCGGGCCACTCACGGACGCCCCTGGTGAGGGAGCCGCCCTGTCTCTCTCGGCCGGAATGGGAACGGCCGGCGGCCGTGAGGGGGTCTCCGGCGCCGGCCGTTCGCGGAGCCCGCACGCGGACTCGGTGGTCGATGACGGGATGGGTGTCCCGCCGCTTCGCTCAGGCGGACTCGCGGGTGTCGTTGCGGAGGCTGAGGAAGACGAGCACGATCCCGATGTACGTGCACAGCCGTACCGCGTCGGGGATGCCGTTCCAGGTGCCGTTCATCCACATGCCGAACCACTCGCCGCCGATGGCCTGAAAGCCGAAGAACCACAGCAGCAGGCCGAGCGTGCAGCCGATGACGCCCCATCGCTTGGCCTGATGGAAGGCGGCGTCGTCGCGGCCGACGGCCCTGAGCTGCTGCCAGGCCGACACGAGACAGGTCACCATGATGGCCGCCTCGGTGAGGATGACGCCGATGTAGGCGACGTGGTGCGCCCACGTCCACGGGATGGCGCGGTAGTTGATCTGGCTGACCGCGGCGAGCTCGGGCTTCTGCGCGTCCATGGCCAGCACGTGCCGGACGAACTCGAAGTTCGTGCCGTAGTCGGTGAGGTTGCCGAACACGACGAGCAGCGCGAAGCCGCCGACGGTGGCGGTGAGCAGCGCCTTCGTGATGCGGAGGGCGGAGATGGTGTCGAAGCGGGCCACGGGTCTTTCCTTTGACATCTCTGGTCGGATGAGCACACGGGCCCAGGGGAGGTGTCCGGAAAAAGGGGGAAAGATCCACGGGGCCCGCTCGCCCGGCGTGGAGGAACTCGCCAGGCCGCTCCACTGGCTCCGTCACTGGCGGTGACGTCGCGGGCCCCTCAGCCTGAGGTGGAGCGACCGCATTCTACCCGAATCCCCACATAGTGGACAGTCCTCAACATTCACCGCTAAGGCCGCACAACAGGCGCGAAGACCGGACCCTCATCGCATACGTACCCCCACAAGGTGAGCCGGGCGGGTGCCGTACTGGAGGCGTCCCGCCCACAGGGTGCCGAGGAGGCCGGCGGCGGCGAGCGCGGCGCCCACCCAGGCCACCGAGGCGAGGCCGAAGCCGGCGTCGATGGCCAGGCCGCCGAGGGCCGGCGCGAGCGTGTTGCCGACGTTGAAGGCCGCGGTGTTGGTGGCCCCGACCAAGGTCGGCGCGCCGGGCGCGACGACGAAGACCCGGGACTGCAGGATCGGGTTGGTGACGTACCCGGCCATCCCGAGGACGAAGATCAGGGCCACGGTGACGACGGTGTTCTCCGCCAGTACGGCGAGCAGCGCGGAGGCCGCGGCGAGGACGCCGGTGCCGAGCGCGAGCGTGCGGATCGGGAACGCCTCCGCGGTCCGGCCGCCGATGACCATGCCGAGCAGGCCGCCGACGCCGAACAGTGCCAGCAGTACGGGCACCCAGCCCTCGGTCAGCCCGGTGACGTCGGTGAGCAGGGCGGCGAGGTAGCTGAAGGTGACGATGACGGCGCCGAAGGAGAACGCGGTCACCGCGTACGAGAGCCAGAGCTGCGGCCGGGCCATCGCCCGTAGCTCGGCGCGGGCCGTGCGCGTCTCCTCCGCCGGCCCCCGGCCGCCCGGGACGGCGAACACCGAGCAGGCGAGGCTGATCAGGGTGAGCACGGCCACGCCCCAGAAGGCGGCGCGCCATCCGGCGAACTGGCTGAGCACCGTGCCCGCGGGGACGCCGATGATGGTGGCGAGGGTGAGTCCGCTGGCGACGACCGCCACCGCCTTGCCCTTGGCGTTCGCCGGGACGAGGGTGACGGCGGTGGCCACGGCGACGCCCCAGAAGCCCGCGTAGGCCAGAGCGCTGACGACCCGCGTGGCGAACAGGAACCCGTAGCCCGGGGCGAGGGCGCCGGCGATGTGCGCGGCGATGAAGACGGCCTGCAGCGCGACCAGGGCCGTACGGCGGGGCCAGGTGAGCGTGGCGAACGCCAGGAGCGGCGCCCCGACGACCATGCCGATGGCGAACGCCGAGATCAGCAGCCCGGCGTCGGAGATGGAGACGCCCAGGTCGTCGGCCAGGTTGGGGAGCAGGCCGGAGAGCATGAACTCCGATGTGCCTTGGGTGAAGATTCCCAAGCCGAGGATGTAGACGGCAAGGGGCATGGAGCGCCTCCAAACGCGGGGATGCTGACCGGCGTCGCGTCCGGTCACGAGCGGAAGGGCGACGCTAGCACATTTAAGAGCAGTTGCTCCAAAACGGGTCCGGCCTCCCCCCGTCCCCCGGCGAGGTGGCACGATGATCCGTACCCGAATTTTTGTGCGATCGCTCCAAAACCCGTAGGATGCGGGCATGGCCAGGCCCAGGAAGTTCGACGAGACGAGCGTCGTCACCGCCGCCATGGAGACCTTCTGGCGGCGGGGGTACGAGGCCACCTCGACCCGGGACCTGTCCGCCTCGACCGGCCTCGGCCAGTCGAGCCTGTACAACGTCTTCGGCGACAAGCGCGAGCTGTACCTGCGGGCCCTGCGCCGCTACTACGAGACCTACACCGCCGAGCAGATCGCGCTCCTCGAGCGGCCCGGCGCGGTCAAGGACCGGTTGCGGGACCTGATCGTCCAAGCCCTCGACGCCGATCTGGCCGGCCCCGACGCCTCCGGATGCTTCTCCATCAACGCCTCCGTCGAGAGGGCCGACTCCGACGACGCCGTCCGTGAGGAGGTCCGCCGGCACTTCAGCACGGTGGAACGGGCGCTGACCGAGACCATCGCGCGGGGGCAGGACTCCGGCGAGATCTCGGGGGAGCGCACCGCCGAGACCCTCGCCCGCCAGTTCCTCAGCACGTACTACGGCCTGCGCGTGCTGGCCCGCATCCAGAAGGACAGAACCGCCCTGCTCGGCGTCGCGGAGAGCGTCATCTCCTCCCTCTGACCGCCACCCGCCGCGGGGCGGCCGCCCGCGCCGTCCGCGCGCCCCGGACCCGCATCGCGCACCCGGCCACGCGGCGCGGTCCGGTCGGCCCTGCTCCGGGGACCGCGGAGCATCGCGGCGACCGGGGGCGCGAGGTTGCGCGCCTGTGGCGGAAGGTGCCGCCGGGGCGGGGTTCAGCCGGCCAGGCCGGCGCCGTGGGCGAGCAGGGCGATCTGGCTGCGGCTGTTGAGGTCGAGCTTGTCGAGAATGCGCGAGATGTGGGCCTTCGCGGTCGCGACACTCATGAACAGCGACGCTCACGAACAACCGCCCCCCGCCGCCGGCGGATCCGTCTAGCGCCTGGGCGATGCCGAAAGAGCGAGATCATGTGCCCGCGAGCGCGCATCGAGCACGCGAAGGCTCGAACCTCATTCCGCAAAGGCTCGCAACTCGAAGAAGCCGCAGGTCAGGGCATGATCGTTGGTAGGGCGCCCGGGACTCGAACCCGGAACCTATGGATTAAAAGTCCACAGCTCTGCCAATTGAGCTAACGCCCCGCTGGTGACAGCGTATCGAGGATAGTGGGAGGTTGGGGCGGGCGTGACTGCTGTTGGGGGGTCAGGGCTGGTCGGCGAAGCGTTCTACCTGGTCGGTGTGGCCGGAGATGACGATGATGTCGCCGTACGTGAGGACGGTGTCGGCGGCCGCGTACGTGAACTCGCCGCCGGGGGACTTGACGGCGACCACCGTCACGCCGAACTTGCGGCGCAGCGCGGACTCGCCCAGGGGCATGCCCACGAACTCGCGCGGCGGGTGGGTCTTGGCCAGCGCGAAGTTGTCGTCCACCTGCAGGAAGTCGAGCATCCGGCCGCTGACCAGGTGGGCCACCCGCTCGCCCATGTCGTGCTCGGGGAAGACGATGTGGTGGGCGCCGATGCGGGACAGGATCTGGCCGTGCTGCTTGCTGATCGCCTTGGCCCAGATGTTCTCTATGCCCAGCTCCACCAGGAGTGAGGTGGTGAGGATGCTGGCCTCCATGTTGGTGCCGATCGCCACCACCGCGCGGTAGAAGTCCTGGACGCCGAGCTGGCGCAGCGCCTCGATGTCGGTGCTGTCGGCCTCGGCGATCTGGGTGATGTGGCCGCTGAGGGCCCGGACGGTCTTGCGGCCGTTGTCGATGGCGAGGACCTCGGTGCCCCGCCGTACCAGTTCGAGGGCCAGGGAGGAGCCGAAGCGGCCCAGGCCGATGACGACGACCGGATCGTTCTTCTTGTCAGCCAACGATGACCCGCTCCTCGGGGAGTTCGTAGCGGCGGGTGCGCTCGCGCAGGGCGAGGGCGCTGCCCAGGGTGAGGGGGCCCGTCCTGCCCACGAACATGAGCAGGATGAGCAGGATCTGGCCGGCCACCGTGGACTCGGGGGTGATGCCGGTGGACATTCCGTTGGTGGTCGCGGCCGAGACGGCTTCGAACAGCACGAAGTCCAGATTATGGGGAGTCAGGACCAGTAGCAGGTATGTCGAGAATGCGATCAGCACGATGCTCATCAGCGTGATCGTGACGGCCTGCCGCTGGGTGGGGGAGGGCAGGCGGCGGTGCCAGGCGTTGACCCGGGGCTCGCCGCGCAGCTCCGACCAGACCATGAACAGGAGCACGCCGAACGTCGTCACCTTGATCCCGCCCGCCGTGCCCGCGCTGCCGCCGCCGATGAACATCAGCAGCTCGCACAGGAGCAGGCTGGAGGGGCGCAGCTCGTCCATGTTCACGCTGTTGAACCCGCCGGAGCGGGTCATCGCGGACAGGAAGAAGGACGTCAGGAACTTCCCCGGGTCGTCCATCCCGCCCAGCGTGCGCGGGTTGGTCCACTCGGTCGCCAGGAAGATCATCGTGCCCAGGGTCAGCAGCACGGCGGACACGGTGAGCGTGATCCGCGTGAGGACGGACCAGGTGCGGGGGCGGCGCCAGGACCGCGCCAGCTCGAACACGACGGGGAAGCCGATCCCGCCCAGGATCACACCGGCGGTGAGCGTCAGGATGATCCAGGGGTCGGTCGCGAACCGGATCACGCTGTCCGGCCAGAGCGCGAAGCCCGCGTTGTTGAACGACGAGATCGAGTGGAAGATCCCCAGGTACGCCGCGCGGCCGGGCGCCTCGCCGTACGCCAGGGCGAAGCGGGCGGCGAGGATCACGGCGAGGACGAGCTCGGCGGCCAGGCTGAACAGCACGACGTTGCGCACGACGCGCCGCAGGTCGGCGGCGCGCGGCGTCTTCGTCTCGGCCTGCACGAACAGGCGGGCGCGCAGGCCCAGCCGCCCGGCCAGCAGCACGGTGAACAAGGTGGCCAGCGTCATGATCCCGAGCCCGCCGACCTGCATCAGCGCCATGATCACCAGTTCGCCGAACAACGACCAGTGATCTGCGGTGTCGACGAGCACCAGCCCGGTCAGGCACACCGCGGAGGTGGCGGTGAACAGCGCGACCAGGAATTCCGCGGGCTCCCCGGACGAGGTCGCCATCGGCGAGGCGAGCAGCCCGGTGCCGGCGAGGATCGCGGACCCGAAACCGCTCACGATGACCTGGGCCGGGTGCTGGAACCGATCGAGCAGGGCCCGCCCCCACGGACGTCTCATGATCGTGTACGGCTCCCGCCGCGGCTCACGACGGGCGTACGGCTCCCGCTGCCCGCGACAGCCCGCGTACGGCTCCCGTCGAGGCTGGCAACGGCGCGCGTACGGCCCCCGCCGGGGCTCGCGGGCCGCCGGGGCGCGGGCCGGTTACGTGACGTGCCGTTTATGTCGGGGTTGATCACGCGATAAACCATAGTCAGCCCTGGCCACCGCGCGACCCGCTTTTCCCGCACCCGGGAACCGCGGGATTACGTCAGGTAGCGCAGCCAGAGGTACGGCGTGGCCACGGTGATCGTCACCAGGGTCACGATGAGGCCGTACTTGGTGAACTCCCAGAAGCTGATGGGGGCGCGGTTCCGGGCGGCGATGCCGAGGACGACCACGTTCGCCGCCGCGCCGACGGCGGTGGCGTTCCCGCCCAGGTCGGCGCCGAGCGCCAGCGCCCACCAGAGCACCTGCGCGTGGTCGTTGCCGCCGTTGGCGCTGACGAGCTCGGCGACGATGGGGCTCATCGTGGCGACGTACGGGATGTTGTCCACGATCGCCGACAGCCCCGCCGAGGCCCACAGCAGCAGCATCGTCGCGACGCCGAGCCGGCCCTCGGTGGCCTGGACGGCGGCCTGGGAGATCTGGCCGATCACGCCGGTCTCGACCAGCGCGCCGACCATGACGAACAGGCCGGCGAAGAAGACGAGCGTCTCCCACTCGACCTCCTCAAGCGCCTCCTGGGTGGTGACGCGGGTGGCCGCGACCAGCACGCCCGCGCCGAGGACGGCCACGATCGAGGGCTCGTAGTGCAGCACCGGGTGCAGCACGAACGCGGCCATCACGATCACGAGCACGGTCAGGCTCTGCCAGAGCAGGCGGCGGTCGCCGATGGCCTCGCGCTCCTGGAGCCGCATGATCTCGGCCGCGCGCTCCGGGTCGTACACGAACGACTTCCGGAACATGATCCGGCACAGGCCGATGAAGACGACCAGGAGGACGACGACGAGCGGCGCCAGGTGGACGAGGAAGTCGTTGAAGGACAGCCCGCCGCGGCTGGCGATGATGATGTTGGGCGGGTCGCCGACCAGGGTGGCCGTGCCGCCGATGTTGGAGGCCATCGCCTCGGCGATCAGGAACGGCGCGACCGGCAGCGCCAGCCGTTCGCAGACCAGGAACGTCACCGGGGCGATCAGCAGCACGGTCGTGACGTTGTCGAGCAGCGCCGACGCCAGTGCGGTGATGACGATCAGCAGCGCCATCAGCCGGAACGGCCTGCCGCGGGCGCGCTTGGCCGCCCAGATGGCGAGGTACTCGAACACGCCCGTCTGCTTGAGCACGCCGACGATGACCATCATGCCGAGCAGCAGGAAGACGACGTTCCAGTCGATGCCGGAGTGCTCGGAGAAGAACGCGGCCTTCGCGTCGGTGGCGTGGATCAGCAGCATGATCCCCGCGCCGCCGAGCGCGGCCATGACGCGGTGGATCCGCTCGGTGGCGATCAGCGCGTACGCGCCGAGGAACGCGACGACGGCGAGCCAGGCGGTGACGCTCATGCCGGCAGCACCGCGTTGAGCAGGGCCTGGAGGGTGACGGCGCCGATCATGCGCCCGTCGTCGTCCACCACCGCGACCAGCGGGCTGCGGCAGCGCGCCATCATGGCGGCGATCTCCAGGACCGTGTCGTCGGGCGCGGCCACCGGCAGCTCGCGCGGCTGCTCCGGCAGGCACTCGCGCACGGTCCTGCCGTTGAGCGTGCGCGCGAACTCGTCGGCGTGCGCCTCGTCCACGACGCGCGCCAGGGCCGGGTCCTCCTGGGCGTACCCGGGCACGGCCAGCCGCAGCACCTGGGTGCCGGGCAGGATGGTGCGGGGCGCTCCCCGGTCGTCGACGACGATCAGCCCGGGCAGGCGGTGCTCGGCGAGCAGCCGGGCGGCGTCCATCGCGGACGTGCCCAGGGCGATGGTCGGGAAGTCGGCAGCGAGATCACGCGCGCGCACCAGGTCGGCTCCTCAGTCACGGGGATCACATGAGAACTGCCGACCAGACTTCCCGGCGCACCTGCCTCGAACCTACCATCCGTCACCAGAAGTAGTCGATCACCATTAACCCGTCATTCCCGGGACGGGGAACGGCGGGCGCGGGGCCCGCCGTCCGCCGTTTCCCACCGGGTCAGGAGGTGGAGATCTTCTCCCAGTCGGGGCGGCTGAAGTACTCCCGGGTCTCGCGGACCACGAGGCCCGACAGCAGGATCAGGCCGATGAGGTTGGGCAGGGCCATCAGGCCGTTCATGATGTCGGAGAACGTCCAGACGGTCCGCAGCTCCGCCACCGTGCCGACGAAGATCAGCGCGATGAACAGCAGCCGGTACGGCGTCACCGCCACGCGGCCGAAGAGGCGGTCCATGCAGCGTTCGCCGTAGTAGGCCCAGCCGAGCAGGGTGGAGTACGCGAACAGGACCAGGCCGATGGTGACGACGATGCCGCCCCACTGCCCGGGCAGGCCGTCGCTGAACGCCTGGATCGTGAGGGGCGCGCCGTCCTTGCCGCTGGTCCACGCGCCGGTCACGATGATCGCCAGGCCGGTCATGCTGACGACGACCAGCGTGTCGATGAACGTCTGGGTCATGGAGACCAGGGCCTGCCGCACCGGCTCGTTGGTCTTGGCGGCGGCGGCCGCGATGCCGCCGGTGCCGAGGCCCGACTCGTTGGAGAAGATGCCGCGGGCGACGCCGTACCGGATGGCCAGCAGCACGCTCGCGCCGGCGAACCCGCCGGTGGCGGCGGTGCCGGTGAACGCGTCGGTGAAGATCAGGCCGAGCGCGGCGGGCAGCTCGGCGACGTTGACCGCGATGATCCAGAGCCCGGCCAGGATGTAAAAGATGATCATCACGGGCACGAAGGCGCTGGTGAAGGTGCCGATGCTCTTGATGCCGCCGAGGATCACGATCGCCGACAGGACCGTGATGACCGCGCCGGTGGCCCACATGGGGACGCTCCACTGGTCGTGGACCGCGTCGGCGACGCTGTTGGACTGCACCATGTTGCCGATCCCGAACGCGGCGATCGCGCCGAAGACGGCGAACAGGACGCCGAGGACGGACCCGAGGCGGCCGCCCACGCCGTACGTCAGGTAGAACATCGGGCCGCCGCTCTGCTCGCCCTTGGCGTCCGGGCGGCGGAAGCGCACGCCGAGGAACGCCTCGGCGTACTTGGTCGCCATGCCGAGCAGGCCGGTGACCCACATCCAGAAGAGCGCGCCGGGGCCGCCGAGGTGGATCGCGGTCGCGACGCCGGCGATGTTGCCCACGCCGACGGTCGCGGCCAGGGCGGTGGAAAGCGCCTGATAGTGGGAGATGTCGCCCTCGCCGCCGGGCTCGCTGCGCCGTACGAGCGCCAGCCAGAGCGCGTGGAAGAGCTTGTGGAACTGGAGGCCCCTCAACATGATCGTGAGGTAGAGGCCGGTGAGCAGGAGCAGGGGGATCAGGAGGAACGGTCCCCAGACGAAGCCGGAGATCGAGTCGAGTAACGCCTGCATTCGGGCTCCTCAGCGGGACGGCGCGAACACGCGGACCACTGCGATCGTCTTCCTCCGCGGGAGGGAGCGGAAGGCCTCAGTTCTCACTTCTTCATCAACCTGTGCGGGTCCCGTGACCGCCCGTCCCCGGCCGGTGGAAGGATGCGGCGCATGCCCATGCTCACCACCATCGGCCTCGACGTCGGCGGCACCGGCGCTCGCGGCGTCCTGACCCGTTTCACGTACGGCGAGCCGCCCGCGGACCCGGCGCAGCCCGGCGGGGGCGGGGGCGAGGTGGGCCCGCCCGAGGCAGGCCCGGGCCCGCTCGGGGAGCCGCGGACGGTGGCGCGGGCGGCGCGGGACATCCCCAACCGGGTGACCGCCGGCGGCGTGGACGCGGCGCACCTGGGAGAGGTGCTCGGGGCGATCGTGACCGAACTCCTGGACGCGGCCGGGCTGACTCGCGTGGACGCGATCGGGATGGGCTCCGCGGGCGCGATCCTGCTCGGCGGCGAGATCCGGCGAGCGCTCCCCGGCGTGCTGCGGGCGTGGGCGGACGAGGTGGTGCTCGCGAGCGACGCCCTCACGTCGTACGTCGGCGCGCTCGGGCTGTCCGGCGGGGCGGTGGTCGCCGCGGGCACGGGCGCGGTCGCGGTCGGCACCGACCTGCGCGGGGCCTGGAACCGCGTGGACGGCTGGGGGCACCTCCTCGGCGACGCGGGCGGCGGCGCCTGGATCGGCCGCGCCGGGCTGGAGGCCGCCCTGCGCGCGGGCGACGGCCGGGCGGGCGGCTCGGCGCTCCTGCTCATGGCCCTCGAATCCCGGTTCGGCGGGCCGAAGGACCTGGTCGCCGCGATCTACACGCGCCCCGACCGCGCCGGGCTGCTCGCGTCCTTCGTGCCCGACGTGGTGACCGCGGCCGAGTCCGGCGACCTGGTCGCCCGCGACATCCTCACCCGAGCCGGCGCGCATCTGGCCGAGACCGCCCTCGCCGCCCTCCCGCCGGACGCCCCCCGCCGGATCTCCACCGCGGGCAACCTGATCCCCGCGATCCCGCTCCTCCGCGAGTCCTTCGCCGCCGCCGTCTCCGGCCACGCGGTCCTGCTCCCCCCGAGGTCCCCCTCGACGGAAGGCGCCGCCACCCTCGCCGCCGCGGCCCGCCTCGGCTCCCTTCCCCCGGGCATCACCCGCTCCGGCCTCTTCTTCCCCGCGGATCACGCCGCCTCCTGAGCCCCGTGCCGCCCCTCGCTCCGGGCGAAGAGGGGGCCGGTCGTCTCGGGGCGTGCGACGGGCAGGAGCCCCGGCCGGGGTGGCCGGGGCTCCCGGGGTCAGGTGTGGAGTTCCTGGATGACGCCGGCGGCGACCGTGCGGCCGCCCTCGCGGAGGGCGAAGCCGAGGTCGTGGTCGACGGCGGTGGGCTTGGCGAGCTCGATGTCCGCGACGACCGTGTCGCCGGGGAGGGCGAGGTCGGTGTCGCGGAGGGTGAGCGTGCCGGGGACGTCGGCGGTCCGCAGGTAGAGCTGGGGCCGGTAGCCCGACGTGATCGGCCGGTGCCGGCCGCCCTCCGACTCCGTGAGGAGGTAGAGGCGGGCGGTGAAGCGCCGGTGCGCCGAGAGCGTGCCCGGGGCGGCGAGGACCATGCCCCGCCGTACCTGCTCGCGCCGGATCCCCCGCAGGAGCAGGGCGGCGTTGTCGCCGGCCTGGCCGCGCTCCATGGTCTTGCCGAACGTCTCGACGCCCGTCACCACGGCGGTGAACCCCTCGCCCAGGCCCACGGCCTCGACGCGGTCGCCGACCGCGATCGTGCCGCGCTCGATCACGCCCGTCACCACCGTGCCTCGGCCGGTGACGGTGAGGGAGTTCTCCACCGGCAGCAGGAACGGGGCGTCGAGGTAGCGGACCGGGACCGGGATGTGGTCGTCCACGGCCCGGAGCAGCGACTCGATCGCCTCGGTCCACGCCGGGTCGCCCTCCAGCGCCCGCAGCCCGGACACGCGCACGATCGGGCTGTCGCCGTACCCGTGCTCGTCGAGCAGCTCCCGCAGCTCCAGCTCGACCAGGTCGGCCAGCTCGGGGTCCGCGCCGTCGGCCTTGTTGAGCGCGACGACGACGTGCTCGACCCCGACCCGGCGCGCGAGCAGCACGTGCTCCCGCGTCTGCGGCATGATCCCGTCCTGCGCGGACACGACGAGGATAGCCCCGTCGAGCTGCGCCGCCCCCGTGATCATGTTCTTCACGTAGTCGGCGTGGCCCGGCATGTCCACGTGGGCGTAGTGGCGGCTCGCCGTCTCGTACTCCACGTGCGAGATGTTGATCGTGATGCCCCGCGCGGTCTCCTCCGGCGCGCGGTCGATCCGGTCGAACGGGACGTACTTCGCCCCGCCCCGCTCGCTGAGCACCTTCGTGATCGCCGCGGTGAGCGTGGTCTTGCCGTGGTCGACGTGCCCCATCGTGCCGATGTTCAGATGCGGCTTCGTCCGCGTGTAGGCCTGCTTGGCCATGTTCCGGTCCTTCGGTGTGGTTTCCAAAGCGGTGACCCGAGCGCGAGGACAACCCCTCCCCGCCGGGTCACCAGGACGCCCGGGAAGGGGTCAGCGCTCCGCGCCGTCGAAGGAGCCGGAGAGAACCGAGGCACGCGCCATCGCGCCCGCGCTGGCGGGCGTGAGGAAGATCGCGTGCCGGAACATGCACCCCATGCTCCGGTACTCCGCTGCCATCCGCAACCGAATAAACCGCGCGCCCGCATCCGGCTCCCCGGTCCTGGTGGCCGGGCGCGTGGGGGGTGTGGACGGCGGGGCGGGAGTTCCGGTGGGATGCGGGGGGCGGGTGAGATCGCCCGAATGAGCGTTATGACGGGATTGAGTGGGTTGAGGGGAGATCTGGTGAGTCAACCGGCGAACGTGGTGCTCATCTGTGTGGATCAGTGGCGGGGGGACTGCCTGTCGGCGGAGGGGCACCCGGTGGTGCGGACGCCGCACCTGGACGCGCTGGCGGCGTCGGGGACGCGGTTCTCCCGGGCGTACTCGGCCACGCCCACCTGCGTCCCGGCCCGGGCGGCCCTGCACACGGGGCTCTCCCAGACGGGCCACGGGCGGGTCGGGTACGAGGACGGGGTGCCGTGGGAGTACCCGACCACCCTCGCGGGGAGCTTCCGGGACGCCGGATACCAGACGAAATGCGTCGGCAAGATGCACGTCTACCCGGAGCGGGCGCGGCTCGGGTTCGACGACATCGAGCTGCACGACGGATACCTGCACTTCGCGCGCCGCCGGTCGCGGGACCCCCGGGAGTACGACGACTACCTGACCTGGCTGTCCGAGCGCGGCGTGCCGTACGCCGACTACGTGGACCACGGGCTGAACTGCAACTCCTACGTCGCCCGGCCCTGGGACAAGGCGGAGTCGCTGCACCCCACCTCGTGGGCGACGAGCCGCGCGATCGACTTCCTCTACCGGCGCGACCCGACCGCGCCGTTCTTCCTGTTCCTGTCGTACCACCGGCCGCATCCGCCGTACGACCCGCCGGCCTGGGCGTTCGACCAGTACCTGGCGGCTCCGCCGGGCGAGCCGCCGATCGGCGACTGGGCGGGCGACTACGAGCCGTGGCGGGAGGACTGGCGGCACGACGCGTACGCCGCCCGCGTGGACCCGGCCACCTGGCACCGCGCGCGGGCCGGCTACTACGGCCACATGGCGCACATCGACCTCCAGGTGAACCGCTTCCTGGAGGCGCTGGCGGAGTTCGGCCACGGCGACGACACCGTGGTCGCGTTCGTCTCCGACCACGGCGAGATGCTCGGCGAGCACGGCCTCTGGCGCAAGGGCTACCCGTACGAGGGCTCGGCCCGGGTCCCGTTCCTCCTCGCGGGTCCCGGCGTCCCTTCGGGCGTGGTCAGTGACGCGGTGGTCGAACTCCGCGACGTCATGCCCACCCTGCTCGACGCCGCCGGCCTGGACGCCCCGGAGGGCATCGACGGCCGCAGCGCCCTGCCCGCCGCCCGCGACCCCGAGACCCGCCTGCGCCCCTACCTCCACGGCGAGCACGTCCTCCTCGGGCAGTCCCTGCAGTGGCTGACCGACGGCGAGGAGAAGTACGTCTGGATGTCCGGCACCGGGAAGGAACACCTCTTCGACCTCCGCACCGACCCCGGCGAGCTGCGCAACCTCGCCGCGAAGTCCCCCGACCGCGCCAGGACCTGGCGCGACCGGCTGATCGCCGAACTCGCCGGTCGCCCCGAGGGCTTCGTCCAGGACGGCGATCTCGCCCCCGGCCGCCCGGTGAACCCCGTCCTCCCGTCCCTCCGCCCCGACCCCGCCCCCACCTCCGTCCCCACCCTCGCCTGACCGTCCGCCCAGGCGTGCTGCCTGGCCGCCCCGTCTGGGGCCTCCGCCGTCCGGGCGGGGTCCCGCAGGCGGGGCTTCGCGGCGGCAGTACGCTGGCCGCGCGCCGTGGCGCCGCGTTGGCGGATGCCGCGTTCTCATGGGCGCAGGGGTGGCGCGGGGCGCCGGGAAGGGGCGGGATGACGGGGAATCACGGGCCCTGCTGCGGGCCCGGCCGGGACGCCGCGCAGCCGCCGCCCTCCCTCATCGCGCTGACGGAGATCGCGGGCCCCGGAGGAGGCGTACGGCCCGGCCCCGCCGACGACGCGCCCGTGGCTCAGGCCGTACCCGACGCGGACGCCCGGGGGGCTCAGGCCGTACCCGACGCGGACGCCCCGGCGGCTCAGGCCGTATCAGGCACGGACGCGCCGCCCGCGCCGGGCGCGGGCGACGCGGCCCGGGGCGTACGGCGGGCGGGGTGGGACCGGGTCCGGGTGGAGCTGCCCGGCGGCCGGTTCCTCATGGGGAGCGAGGACGCCGACGCCAATCCCGGCGACGGGGAGGGGCCGGTCCGGAGCGTGCGGGTCCGGGCGTTCGCGATCGACGCCTACGCCGTCACCAACGCCAGGTTCGCCGAGTTCGCGGAGGCCACCGGGTACGTCACGGACGCCGAGCGGTTCGGCTGGTCGTACGTCCTCGCCGGGTTCCTGCCCGCCGCCGCACGCCGTACGGCGTCGCGCCCGGCCGGGACCCCGTGGTGGTGCGGCGTGCCCGGGGCGTGCTGGCGCGCGCCCGAGGGGGCGGGGTCGGACCTCGCCGGGCGGTGGGACCATCCCGTGGTCCACGTGTCCTGGCGCGACGCGAACGCGTTCTGCGCCTGGGCGGGGGCGCGGCTGCCCACCGAGGAGGAGTGGGAGTACGCCGCCCGGGGCGGGCTGGAGGGCCGCCGGTATCCGTGGGGCGACGAGCTGACGCCGGCCGGGGAGCACCGGTGCAACATCTGGCAGGGGCGCTTCCCGGTGCGGGACGACGGCGAGGACGGGTACCGGGGGACCGCGCCGGTGGACGCCTACCGGCCGAACGGCTTCGGGCTGTTCAACGTGGTCGGCAACGTGTGGGAGTGGTGCGCGACCGCCTGGGACGGGGCGCGGGTGATCCGCGGCGGCTCCTACATGTGCCACGACTCCTACTGCAACCGCTACCGGGTCGCGGCCAGGAGCCGGAACACCCCGGACAGCACCGCGGGCAACATGGGATTCCGAACGGTGAGCCAGTGAGTCAGTGAGCCAGTGAGTCAGTGAGTTAGTGAGCCAGTGAGCCGGAAATTTCCGGCAAGCGATTGATTTCAGGACGTTCGCATACTCCTCGTCGGATAGTGGATCTGACACAATTGAGCGGGATTGGCGCTCCGATGTTGCGGCGCACCGACCGGGCTCCTACGGGGACTGATCGACTATGGCGGCGAATACCGGACCGATCGACGCGAAGGACGCGCAGGCCCCATCCGCCGCGGAGTGGCCGCTCTCCCTCGACCCCGACGCGATCCCCGGCTGGACCCCCACGCCCTTCCGCGAGTTCGTCGTCAAGACGCACGGCCGCTGCAACCTGGCCTGCGACTACTGCTACATGTACGAGATGGCCGACCAGAGCTGGCGCGGCCGTCCCGCCCGCATGTCCGACCGGATCGCGGACCTGGTCGCCGGGCGCATCGCCGAGCACGTGCACGCCCACCGCCTGCCGTACGCCGACCTGCTGCTCCACGGCGGCGAGCCCCTCCTCGCCGGGCCGGAGCTGATCGAGCGCCTGGTCACCCGCACCCGCGCCGCCGTCGGCCCCGCCGCGACCGTGAACGTCCACCTCCAGACCAACGCGATCGCGCTGACCCCGGACTACCTGGACCTGTTCGACCGCCTCGGCGTCCGGATCGGCGTCAGCCTCGACGGCGGAGCCGCCGCCCACGACCGCCACCGCCGCCACCGCGACGGCGCCGGCAGCCACGCCGAGGTCGCCGCCGGGCTGCGGCTGCTCACGTCCCCGCCGTACCGCCACCTGTTCGGCGGGCTGCTCTGCGTCGCGGACGTGCGCAACGACCCGGTCGAGACGTACGAGGCGCTGCTCGCCTGGGACCCGCCGCGCCTGGACTTCCTGCTGCCGCACGCGAACTGGGCCGCGCCGCCCGAGGACGGGTACGGCGACTGGCTCATCGCGATCTTCGACCGGTGGTACGGCTCCCGCCGCCGCGAGGTGAACGTCCGCCTCTTCGGGGAGATCCTCGGCCTGCTCCTCGGCGCGCGCTCCCAGACCGAGTCCGTGGGGCTGTCCCCGGTCGCCGTCGTGGTCGTGGAGACCGACGGCGCGATCGAGCAGTCCGACATGCTCAAGTCCGCCTTCCCCGGCGCCCCCTGGACCGGTCTCCACGTGGCGCGCGACCCGTTCGACGCCGCCCTGCGCCTGCCCGGCGTCGTCGCCCGCCAGATCGGCCGCGCCGCCCTCGCCGCGGAGTGCCTGGCCTGCCCGGTACGCGACGTCTGCGGCGGCGGCCTCTACGCGCACCGGTACCGCCCCGGCTCCGGCTTCGCCAACCCGAGCGCGTACTGCCGCGACCTCTTCCGCCTGATCTCCCACATCCGCGACACGCTCAAGGCCGACCTCGCCCGGCTCGGAAGGGAGCCCTCATTCCCCCCACACGCCGCATCCCCGACCACGTCTTCACCGCCCTGTCCACCGGCGCCGGCGGAGCCGAGGCCATCCGGCTCCTAGCCGACCTGGAGCTCACCCGCACCCTGCTCCTGCTGCGCGCCCTGGCCCTCCACCCCACCCCGCCCCCGCACACGCCGCCGTCCCTGGCGTACGACCTGCTGTCCGACGTCCAGTCCCACGCGCCCGCCGCCGTCGAGGCGGTCCTGCGCCATCCGTCCGTCGCCGCCTGGGCCCACCGCACCGCCACCTCCCTGACCTCCGCCCCGTCCGCCGCGCCGCACGGCCCGCCGGAGCGGGCCCACCGGTCACCCGCCGGGTACGGCGACGCCGCGCCCGCCCGGACGCCCCTCGGGCAAGGCTCCGCGATCGGCGACCCCGGCCTCCGGCCCGGCGGGAACGGCGGGACCGCCGGTGGGAACGGCGGGGCGGCGTCCGGCGGGAACGGCGGGTACGGCGGGTACGGCGGGTACGGCGGGTACGGCGGGGCGGCCCGCGACCGGGAGGCGGGTAGCGCGCGAGGTTCCGGCGCCCGCCGTTCGCCCCGGCGCGGACCGGGCCCCGCCGCGCCGCCGTACGACGGCGGACCCGGGCCGGAGTCCGCCCCGGGGGACGCGCCCGGCGGCGCGCGGACGCCCGCAGGGGCGTGGCCGTACGGCGGGGACGTGGGGCTCTCGCGGGAGGAGGCGTGGGCGCTGGGTCCCGGGATGCTGGGGGCGGTGGCGGCCGGGGCGGCGATCCGGGGGCGGGTGCGGTGCGAGGTGCGCGTGCCCGTCGTCCGGGGACGGGCGATGCTGCCCTCGGTGGGGGAGGCCGACTTCGGGGAGGCGTCACCGGGCGAGGTCCGGTGGGCGACGGCGCGCACGGCCGGCGGCGGCGCGGAGATCCACTGCGCGGGCATGCGCGTCGTGGTCCCGGCCGAGCCCGGGCGGGATGGGCCCGGGTGGCGGGCGCTGCGCACGCTGGAGGCCGCCGCCCGCCCGCGGGACGGGGGGATGGCGCTGAGCGTGGTCCTCGACGACCTGGACCCGCACCGCGTGCATGATCTGGAGGGGGCGGCCGGAAGGGTGCCGGACGAGCAGGTGCGGCGGTGGCGGGAACTGCTCACCCCGGCCTGGGAGACGCTGGTGCGGCTGCACCGGGGGACCGCCGAGGAGATCGCCGGGGCCGTGCGCGCGCTGACGCCGCTGGTCTCGACGCCGGCGCACCAGCTCAGCGCGACCGCGCCCGAGGCGTTCGGGGCGGTGGCGCTGTCGCTGCCGAGGGACTCGCTGACGCTGGCGCTCACGCTGGCGCACGAGGTGCAGCACGCCAAGCTGGCCGCGCTCGCGCACGCCGTACGGCTGACCGAGCCCGATGACGGGACCCGGTACTACGCGCCCTGGCGCGACGATCCGCGCCCGCTGCACGCGCTGCTCCAGGGGACGTACGCCCACCTGGGAGTGCTGTCCTTCTGGGGGCGGCAGCGCGGCCACGAGACCGGCGGGGCCCGGGCCCGCGCGGACACCGAGTTCGCGCGGTGGCGGCTCGCGGTCGCCGGGGCGCTGGACGCGCTGACGGGCAGCGGGCGGCTCACCCCGGCGGGCGAGCGGTTCGCCGCCGGGATGCGCGCCACGCTGCGGCGATGGATGGCCGACACCGTGCCGGTCACGGCCGCGTCGCGGGCCGACACCAGGGCGGCCCGGCACCGGCGCGCCTGGGAGAGCCGGAACCGCTAGACCCGCGGGCCGAAGTGAGATCGCCGGCTCGACGCGGACCGGCGGTCGGACTTGGATCGCCGGGTCGACGCGGATCGGCGGGCCGGACCTAGATCGGCGGCGGGTCGAAGTCGAAGTCGAGCGGCCGGCCCTCGTGCGCGACCCGGGTGTCGGGGTGGTCCGAGCCGAGGACCCGGTCGTACGCCTGGAGGGTCGGCCCGGACAGCGCCGCCGCCTCCTCGCGCAGGCCGAGCCGGTCCAGCGCGAGCGAGAGGTTCAGCGCGCAGCCCAGCGTGACCGGGTGGTCCTCGCCCAGCACCGCGCGCAGCCGGGCGTGGGTGTCCTGGCCCAGCTCACGCGCCAGCTCGTGCTCCCCGAGGGTGTAGAGGTCGGTGGCGAGGTTCGTGGCCACGGTCAGCGAGTAGTGGTTGTCGCGCCCGATGGTGGCGTCCAGCGCCGCCAGGCAGCGCATGTTCAGGTCCCGCGCCGCCTCCGCGTCGCCGCGCACCCGGTGCAGCAGGGCGGCGTTGCCCGCGCACCCGTGGTGGTAGGGGTGGTTCTCGCCGTACACCTCGGGGTAGCGCTTGATGGTGTCCGTGGCCAGCTCGAACGCGGTGTTCACGTCGCCCATCGTGCGCTGGAGGTTGCTCAGGTTGATCGCCGCCGCGAGGGTGTCGGGGTTGTTCTCGCCGAACAGCCGCTGGTACTTCTCGAACGCGTCCAGCGCCATGGTGTACGCCTCGCCGTACTGGCCGGCGCGGCGCAGCGCGATCGACTGGTCCTTGACCGTGCGCAGCGTCGCGAAGTGCTCGGCCCCGAGCTCCTGGAGCCCGTAGTCGCAGGCGTCCTCGCCGATCTCGCACGCCTCGTCGTAGCGCCCGCACAGGCGTACGGCCCGCGCCAGGCCGTTCCAGGCGATCAGCACCGAGACCTTGGCGACGCCCGAGGTGGCGCTGCTCAGCTCGTTGAACGCGAACTCGTGCAGGTCGCGGGCGGTCTCGTAGTCGCTGAGCAGGGCGTGGTCGAGCCCGAGGCTGTTGACCGTGCGCAGCGTCAGCGGGTCCTCGGCGCCGAACGCGGCGGCCTGGCGGCGGCGGCAGTCCTCGTCCAGTTCCTTCGCCCGCGCGAACTCGCCCCGCGCCCGCAGGTCGGCGCCGAGGGCGTTGAGGATCAGCAGCGTCTCGGGGTCCTCGGGGCCCAGCACCCGGGTCGCGCGGTCCAGCGCCTCCTGGTCGTGGTCGTAGGACTCGCGGTAACGGCCCAGGTCGCGCAGGACGTTGGCGAGGTGGCGGCGGGCGCTGATCACGTGGCGGTCGTCGGGGCCGGAGTCGGCGGTCCAGCGGGTGAGGAAGTCCTGCACGAAGGACAGGCAGGTCTGGCGGTCGCCGGAGCGGTGCAGGTAGCGCACCATGTTCAGGGCGAAGGTGCGCACGCGCGGGTCCCTGGACGCGGCCACCTGGCTCGGGGCGACGTGGCCGACGAGCCGGGAGTAGCGCGGCCAGTTGGACTCGTCCTCGGGGTTCTCCGACGCCACGGCGGCCAGCAGCAGGTGCGCCATGTCGCGGTGGCGCTGCCGTTCGGCCTCGTCCAGCTCGTCGCGCAGCAGGCCCTGGATCAGCCGGTGCATCTGGATCGTGCGCGTGGTGGAGTCGATGCGGGCCAGCGCGAACCGGCCCAGCGCCTTGATCGCCTTGATGCGCAGGACCGGGTTGTCGATGACCTCCTTGAGGTCGGGGTCCACCTCCGGCTTGCCCCAGCGGAAGATGTCGGTGGGGATCGGGTCGGGGCCGAAGAACGCGCAGGTGCGCAGCAGCGTCAGCGCCTGCGGCAGGTGCTCCTTGAGCTGGGTCACGGCGAGCTGCCAGGCCGCGGTCATGGACCGGGGGTACTCCAGCGGCTTGCTGACCTCGAACACCTCGGTCATCTTCTCGTTGAGGAGTTCGAGGTATTCGTCCACGGACATGCCGGTCTCGGCCTGGACGGCGCCCGCCTGCTCCAGCGCCAGCGGCAGGTCGCCGAGGCTGCCGGCCAGCCGCAGCGCGTCGGCCTCGCTCAGGTCGCGGCGGATGCGCTTGTTCAGGAACTCCACGCTCTCGCGGCGGCTGAACACGTCCACCGACACCGTGTTGACCGCCGCCGCCCACTCCTGGTTGCGCGAGGTGATGATCACGTCGCCGGGGCCGGAGAACGGGATCAGGTCGCGGATGTCGCCCGGCTGGTCGGCGTTGTCGTAGATCAGCAGCCAGCGGTCGTACGGCACGCCGCGGCGCAGCGCGTCCAGCACCGCCGACGCCGTGTCCTCGATGCCCGCCGCCTTCGCGGGCGGCAGCCCCAGCGAGGGCGCCAGGGCGGCCAGCGCGGCCGGGATCAGCGAGGGCTGGTCCGCCGAGATCCACGACACGAGCTGGTACTCGGACCGGTAGCGGTGGGCGTACTCGATCGCCACCTGCGTCTTGCCCACGCCGCCCATGCCGTGCAGCGCGTGCGGCAGCACCGCGGTCACCTTGGCCTGCATCCCGGCGCGGAGATCGCGCAGGAGGTCCTCGCGGCCGGTGAAGTTGATGTTGCGCTGCGGGACCTTGTTCCAGACGTCGGGGACACGGCCCGTCCCCTGTGGCTCCGTCACGTGTCCCTCCAGGGCGAAGTCGGGGCGACGATCCTGACCGTAATCCTAAGCGCACCCGCATTGCGGGTAAGAGCCCGTCGCGCGCATTCTCCGTCTCGTTTTACCGGGAGCGCGGGGTGAGCCGGGGCATTTCGTGACGGAGGGGTACGGCGGGCCGCCGTACAACGGGGGGAATTCGTGATTCCAGGGCACTGCCGTGCCGTACGGGGCGAAAACCAGAAGCCCGGGGGAGGGAGGGGACGAACTCATCCTCGGGTGACGAGGGGGACCTCCGGGTGCGAGGTTTTCGCGAACGGGTGGGGAGATCTTTGCCCGTCGGTGACTAGGCAACGCCGGGGGCGGTGGGCGATGCTGGTCATGACGAGTGGCGGGGCGCGACCACCACTGCCCCGGGTCCGGCGACCACGAAGAGGGTGTTCGGGTGAACGCGGGAGAGTCACGGGCCGAACCCGGCCACGACGAGGCCGGAGGCGTGCTCGACCTGTCGGGCGTGTCACTGGCGGAGATCCGGGAGTTGTCCGAGAACGACCCCTCCGCATTCGGCGCGGCGCTGCGCCGGGTGCTGTGCTCGGCCGCCGAGGGCGAGCGGCTGCTCGGGCACGATTCAAGCATATGAGGAATATTTCCGGGTACCGAGAGTTGGCGGCCGTCTACGTAAGGCGATGACATGCGACACCAGGGCGGGAGCGAAAAAGCGCCCCCGGATGTCGCATTGTCCACTTCTGTTGTGGTTCGGTTTCGTGTCCGCTCTCTCACAGCGCGGATCCGGAAAAGAGCCCGAATGGCGAGCGGACGTCTCCCGCCGCTACGGTTAGCAATCGTCGGCCGCCGGGACCACCGCGTCGTCCCCGGCGGCGTTGTCCGTATCGGCGTCCGCATGATGCCGCGACCTGGGGTGGGTTCGCTGCCATGACCGTCAGCGCGATGGCCAACGCGATCGATCGCCGTCCCTACGTCGGCGCGCGGCCCTTTCGCGACGACGAGTCGGACCGCTTCTTCGGGAGGACGGAGGAGGCCGAGGCGCTCGCCGAGCGCATGCTCGCCGCCCCGCTGCTGATCCTGCACGGTCCGTCCGGGGCCGGGCGCACCTCCCTGCTCCGCGCCGGGGCCCGCGCCCGCGTCGGAGCCCGCCGCGCCGAGATGCTCCCGGTCGGGCGGCTGGTCAGCGGGTTCACGTTTCCCACCGCCGCGCTGCCGCCGCACAACCCCTACGTCCTGGCGCTGCTGTCCTCGTGGGCGCCGCAGGAGCCGGTCGCCCGCCTCGCCGGGCTGACCCTGCCCGACTACCTGCGCCGCCGGGTGCGCCGCGTGGCCGAGGCGGGCCGGCCGTTTCCCGTGCTCGCCGCGGTGGACCAGGCCGAGCAGCTCTTCGACCGGCCGCACGGCCGCGAGAGCGACCGCGAGGACCTGCTGACCCAGCTCGCCGAGGTCGCCGCCGAGCTGCCGCAGGTGCGGCTGCTGATCTCGGTCCGCGACGAGTTCGCCGGGGAGTTCGAGCGGGTGCTCGGGCGGCGCGAGCGCTTCGCCGTACGCCCCTTCGGGCTCGCGGCGGCCCGGGAGGCCGTGGTCCGGCCGGTGGAGGGCACCGGGCGGTGGTTCGAGGACTCGGCGGCCGAGAAGCTGGTCGCCGACCTCGCCGCGCCGGGGGAGACCGTGGAGCCCGCGCTGCTCCAGATCATCTGCGCCGACCTGTGGGAGGCGCTGCCGGAGGACGTCGAGGACATCACCGCCGACGTCGTGAGCCGCCACCTCGACGTGGACCGGTCGCTGGCGTCGTTCGCCGCCGCCGCCGTCGCCGAGGTGGCCGCCGCCCACGAGATCCCGCCGGGCCGGCTGGCGGCCTGGCTGGAGAGCACGTTCGCCGGCGAGGCCGGGCGCACGGCCGACCTGCCCGCGGGCGCGCGCGCCCTGACGGGCATGCCGGTCGGCGTACGCCGTGAGCTGGAACGCCTGCACGTCCTGCGGGTCGCCGTGCGCACCGGGGCGGACGGCCCGGGCGCGGAGGGCGGGACCGCGGCGCGGGTCGGGCTGCAGCACGACCGGCTGGCGGTGGCGCTGCAGCGGGCCGGGATACGGCCGGTGTCGGAGCCGGAGCCGGACCCGGAGCAGCGCCTGGAGACGGCGGCGCTGGCGTTGTCGCGGGGCGAGCTGGCCATGGCCGAACGCCACGGGCACGAGGCGCTGCGGCTGAGCGACGACGGCGACCTGCGGTTCCGGGCCAGGGCCGAGGCGTTCCTGGGGAACCTCGCGCACGCCAGGCGGGAGCCGGGGCGGGCCGAGGAGCACTACCGGGCGTCGGCGCGGCTCTTCGAGGCGGTGCAGGACACTCCGGCGGTGGCGCGGTCGCTGACGGCGGTCGGCCGCACGCTGCTGTTCCAGGGCCGGTCGGCCGAGGCGCTGAACGGCGTGCGCTCGGCGGTGGACCGGGTGCCCGGCGACCTGTCGTTGCAGGTGGAGCTGGGGCGCACGCTCTGGCAGCTCGGCCACTTCGAGGCGGCGCGGGCGGTGCTCACGGAGGTGCTGTCCCGCGACCCGAACGCCCCCGACGCGCTGCGCGCCCGCGGCGAGCTCCTCGCCGACCTGGGCCGCGCCAGGGAGGCCCTGCGCGACCTCGACCGGGTGAGCCGCCATCCGTCCCCGGAGACGCGTGCGGCCCGGGCCCTGGCGCTGGCCGGGTCCGGCGATCACGCGGCGGCCGCCCGCGAGGCCGCCGCCGCGCTGGCGGACGCCCCGGACAGCGCGCCCGTCCTCTACTACGCCGCCCGCGCGGAGACCATCCTCGCCCAGGCCGCCGGGGACCCCACGGTCTCGGCCGTCCAGGTCGCGGGCGATCCGGTCAAGCGCGGCGCGGGACCGGACGGCCCGGATCCAGCCCGCCCGGATTCAGCCCGCCCCGAATCCGGTCCCGGGACTATGGGTGGTCCGGGGACTACGGGCGGCCCTGAAGCTTCGGGGGCTTCGGGCGGTCCGGGCGATCGCGCCGGTGGCGGTTCCGATTCCGGGGGTGGTCCCGATTTCCGGGGTGGTTCCGGAGGGACCGGCGCGACCTGGGGCCGGGCGGCCGACCTGCTACGCCGTGCCCTCGCGGCGACCGACCCGCCCCTTGCGCCGCACCAGCGCGAAGCGGCGCTGCGTCTTGTCGGCCGCTGAGAGCTCCAGCACGCCCCGCTCCTCCTCGACCACGGCGTACACCCCCTCGCGGCACCGGTCGTACGCCTCGAACCCCGCGACGTTCCTGATCTGCCCGCTGCCCTCCTGGGCCGAGGCCACGACCGCGCTCGCCACGCGGTACCCCTCGCGCGCCAGTTCCCGCGCCGCCTGCCCGGCCCGCCCCGGCAGCAGCACCGCCACCCGCGTCGCCGCGTCCCCCAGCGCCGCCGCCCCCTCCTGAACCGCGGTGAGCCGTGGGAACACGTCCTCCCACGGCCGCTTGACCGAGATGTCGACCTCCAGCCGCAGCCGCTCGGCCGCCCCCAGCAGATCCCCGAACGCCTGCTCCGCCGCCTGCCGCCGAGCCTCGGCCCGCGTCTCCGCCATCTGCCACCGCTCCCGCCGCTCCGCGGCCCTGTTGGTCAGCGCCACCGTCCCCAACGCCCCCAGGGCCCCACTGGCCCCCGTGACCACCGCCACCCAAACCGAAGCATCCGGCATACCCCCGAGTCTGCCACCACCCCCCACCCCCCACCCCTCCCAAACCCCCACCGCCCCCAACGCCCCCCGCCCCATGCCGCCCCCACGCCCCCGTGAGCCCGCGGCCCGCACCCAAGCCCCACCACGCCACCCCACCCCGTGCCGTCCGCCACGCGGTACCCCTCGCGCGCCAGTTCCCGCGCCCCCGCGCCGTCCGCTCCGCGCCGCCCCACCCCGCGCCGTTTCGCGCCGCGCCGCTGCCCTGGCCCCCGCACCCGCCGTACGCCCGCGGTGCCGCACCCCAAGCTCCACCCCGCCACCTCGCCCCGTGCCGTCCGCCATGCGGTACCCCTCGCGCGGCAGTTCCCGCGCCCCCGCGCCGTCCGCCCCGCGCCGCCCCGCGTTGCCCCGTGCCGTCCGCCACGCGGTACTCCTCGCGCGCCATTCCCGCGTCGCCCCCGCGCCGGGTCGCCTGTGCCGCCCGTGCGCCGTGTCACCCTGTGTCGCCCCGCCCCGCCCCGCCCCGCCGCGTCCCGCCCCGTCGCGCCGTCGGCGCCGCGTTGCGGCGTGGCGCCTGGGATGGCGTGCCTCCTGCCGTGTGCGGTGTGACCCTTTCGGGCGGGGTTCCCCCCTTCTTCCGTGATCTTGCAATTCCGCCCCCGCCCCCCATCTGTCGAGGCTTCGGGTGGTGTCGGCGTCGGGGCGGAATCGCAAGATCACGGGCCGGGGTTGGGGGTGGGGAGGGGGCTGGGGCTGGGGTGGGCGGCTAGTTCTCTGGGGGGAGGGGGAAGACCGCTCGCGGTGGTGATCCGGGGGGTGGGGGGCGGAGGGGAGGATTCCGGGGGTGGGGTGGTCGGGGCAGTGGCCGGGGACCGGCACTATGGCGTGGTGGAGTTAGGGGCTGATGTGTCCGCTTTGTCGGTTGTCTCCGGGGTGTCGCGGCGAGTCAAGGCGGTGCCGCCCTTGGTGCAGGACGCGTTGCTGGCGCTGGTGGTGCTGGGGGCGCAGCTCGCGCCGTTCGTGCGGGACGGCGACGAGCGCGCCGAGGTCTACGCCTGGCAGGGGTACCTCGTCGTGGCGCTGTCGGTCGTGCCGATCCTGTGGCGGCGGCGGGCCCCGCTGATCTGCCTGATCGCGTGTTCGCTGGTGCTGGCCTCCTACGACCTGTGGGGGCCGCTGCCCAGCCAGCCGATCTGGTACGCCTCGCTCGTCCTGACGTACACCATGGCCGCGCGGTCGGCGAAGTGGGTGCGGTGGGTCGGGCTGGTGGGGAACATCGTCGGCGGGCTGCTGCTCGTGGGGTCGTTCGACACCGCCATGCGGGGCGTCGTGCTCTACGTGACGGCGTACGCCATGGGGCGGGTCACCGCGATGCGACTGGAGCACGCGGCCGCGCTGGAGGACCGGGCGCTGCGGCTGGAGCGCGAGCGGGAACTGGAGGCCGAGCGGGCCGCCGCCGAGGAGCGGGCGCGGATCGCGCGGGACATGCACGACGTGCTCGCCCACGCGGTGAGCCTGATGGTGGTGCAGGCCGAGGCGGGGCCGGTGGTGGTGCGGAGCGCGCCGGACCGGGCGGAGGCCGCCTTCGACGCCATCGCCAAGGCCGGACGGGACGCGATGGCGCAGCTCCGCCGCATGCTCGGGGTGCTGAAGGAGGGCGAGGGGGCGCGCTCGCCGCAGCCCACGCTGGCCCGTCTCCCCGAACTGGCGGAGGAGGTGAGCCGCAGCGGCCTGGCGGTGGAGCTCCACCAGGAGGGGGACCCCCGCCCGGTGCCGCCCGAGGTCGAGATCGCGGCGTACCGCATCGTGCAGGAGGCGCTCACCAACGTCGTCAAGCACGCGGCGGCCACCCGCGCCGACATCCGCCTGATCTGGCAGGACGCCGACCTGCTCCTCACCGTGACCGACGACGGGCGCGGCCGGGCGGCCCGGGGCGCGGCCTGGTCCGGCGGCAACGGGCTCATCGGGATCCGCGAGCGCGCCGCCGCGACCGGGGGCTCGGCCAGCGCCGGTCCCCGCGCCGGCACGCCCGGCTTCCAGGTGTCGGTACGGCTCCCGCTCTCCGTCCCGGTGACCGCATGACCGGGACGTACGGCGGGCCCGGGACGTGCGGCGGGCCGGGGGCGTGCGGCGTGGCCGGCGGGCGCGGCGAAGGCGCCGTACGGCCCATGATGGTCAAGGTACGGCGTGAGCCGGCGATTTCGGAGGTGGCAGGGTGACGATCCGGGTGGTGGTCGCGGACGACCAGGAACTGGTGCGCGGCGGCTTCAGCATGATCCTGGACGCGCAGCCGGACATCGAGGTCGTGGCCGAGGCCGGCGACGGCGCCGAGGCGGTGCGGGCGGTCCGCGCGCACGCGCCGGACGTGCTCCTGCTGGACGTGCGCATGCCGGTGATGGACGGCATCGAGGCCGCCAAGATCGTCTGCGCCTCCACCGAGACCCGAGTGATCATGCTGACCACGTTCGACCACGACGACTACGTCTTCGACACCCTGCGGGCGGGCGCGAGCGGCTTCCTCCTGAAGGACGTCCGCCGCGACGACCTCGTCCACGCCGTCCGCGTGGTGACCGCGGGCGACTCCCTCCTGGCCCCGTCGGTCACCCGCCGGCTCATCGCCGAGGTGACGGCCCGGCCCGCCGCCGCCGCGCCCCTCAAGACCGACGCCCTGGACGCCCTCACCGCCCGCGAACGCGAGACCCTCCAGCTCATGGCCCGGGGCCTGACCAACGCCGAGATCGCCCAGTCCCTGGTCGTCAGTGAGCACACGGTGAAGACCCACGTCAGCAACGTGCTCACCAAGCTCGGCCTCCGCGATCGGGTGCAGGCCGTCATCGCCGCCTACGAGTCCGGCCTCATCCAACCCGGCACCCCTTGACGTCCACCCGGCTTTGAGGCTTTCGGCCCTGAGCACAGGGTGAATCGCGGAGAAGTCTCAACAGGTACATCAACGATATGTGGAGCCCATGGGCGCGGCGAGCCCCCGGCGGGCCCTCCTCGCGCTGCACGGCTACCTCGCGGCCCGGCTGGACCCGGACCTGCTGCCCTGCACCGCCGAGCGGCTCGACCGCCTGCTCGGCCCCGACGAGCGGTGGCCCGAGCCCGCCGCGATGCTGGACCCGTCCCGGTCCGTGGGGCGCTCCGCGGAGGCGGGGGAGCTCCGGCTGCCGGCCGACGACCTGGCCGCGCTGCTCGACGCGCAGGCGCCGCACCTCATCGCGACGTCCGCGCCGGACGACCGGGACCGCGCCCGCCTCTGCGCGCGCACCGCGATCGGCCTGCTCGGCTACCACTACCGGATGGCCGACGCCTCGCCCGGCCGCATGCGCCGGACGATGGGCCAGCGGGACGTGATGACGGCGGCCGACCTCCTGGCCGTCGCGGAGCGGGGCCCGGCGATGGTCCACGCCCACAGCGCCCACCTCCAGCGGCGAAAAAGCGTGATCCGATGGCCTGGAGTGGTGGAGCGCGGGCGCGCTGGTGAGCGCCCGCCTGGGGGAGGACTACGCCTTCGTGCCCAGCGCGCGCTCGGCACGATCCGGCGGCGTGGCGTGGGGGTCCCGCCGCCCGACACCGTCGAGGGGGTGTCGTACGGGCTTCCGGAGGACGCCCGCCTCATCGGCCCCAGGGCCCTGGCGGCCACGCTGGGGGATACGAGGCCGGCCCCCTCGGGTCTCCTCGTGGTTCGGATGCATCCCCCTGGATCCCGCCGGTCTCGACGAGGCCGACGGGCTCCTGTTCGTCAAGGACATGGCGTCAGGCGGATCTCCTTAGGGGGCGCGGCGGGTCAGGGCCAGGGCGGCGGCGGTGAGGGCCGCCGCGCCGTACAGGAACATGGCGGCGGCGGCGATCCAGGGCGAGAGCATGAGGGCGCCGGGGTAGGGCGGATCGCCGGAGAGCTGGAACGCGAGGTTGGCGAGCATGACCGCGCCCAGCCGAGGTCCCCAGGGGGCCGGGAGGTTGAGGGCGATCATGGGCAGGACGTACCAGAGCGCGAAGATCGCGCCGAGGGCCGTGGCGGCGTTCCTGAGCACCGCGCCCAGGCCCAGGCCCACCAGGGCGAACAGCGCCACGAGCGACGCCCCGGCGAGCAGCGAGGGGAGGTCCTGGGACAGGGTGGACTCGTTGAAGACCAGCGGGCGGTCGCCGGCGATCCAGCGGCTGAGGAAGTAGGCGGGGAAGAGCGTCGCCAGGCCCGCCACGAGTCCCGTCGCCCCGATCAGCACGGCCTTGGCGGCGAGCACCGCGCCGCGCCGGGGCATCGCGGTGAACGTGGTGCGGAGCATCCCGGTGGCGTGCTCCGCCGTGATCGAGCGCACGCCCAGCACGGCCAGGCAGAGCTGGGCGATCATGGCGGCGACCGTCTCCAGCGGGGAGACCACGGCGTTGGCCTTCGCCTCGGCGGAGGCCCCGTCGTAGAGGGACGAGGCGTGGAGCGCGAGCAGCGCGGCGATCACGACGGCGGCCGGGACGCCCGCCAGCGTCCAGTACGTCGAGCGGACGGAGCGGAGCTTGATCCACTCGGCCGCGAGAGCCCGTCTCATGCCACCCCCCGGTAGTCCACGTGGCCGGACGTGAGCGACAGGTAGGCGTCCTCCAGCGTGGGGAACCGCGCGGTCAGCCCCGCGAGGGGGGTGTCGGCGAGGAGCCGGCCCCGGGCGACGACGATCAGGTGGTCGGCCGTCAGCGCCATCTCGCTGATCAGATGGCTGGAGACCAGCACCGTGCGCCCCTCGGTCGCGCGCGCCCGCAACAGGTCGCGGATCCACCGCACCCCCTCGGGGTCCAGGCCGTTGACCGGCTCGTCGAACACGAGGACCTCCGGGTCGCCGAGCAGCGCGGCGGCGATGCCGAGCCGCTGCCGCATGCCCAGCGAGAACCGGCCCACCCTCCGGCGGGCCACGCCCGTCAGGCCGGACAGCTCCAGCACCTCCGCCACGCGGCGGGGCCCGATCCCGTTGGAGGCCGCCAGCCAGCGCAGATGGTCGCGGGCCGAGCGGTCCCCCTGCACCGCCCCGGCGTCCAGCAGGGCGCCCACCCGCAGCAGCGGATCCCGGAGCTCGGGGTAGGGCCGCCCGTGGACCAGGGCCCGCCCGGCCGAGGGCGGCTCCAGCCCCAGGATCAGCCGCAGCGTCGTGGTCTTGCCCGCGCCGTTGGGCCCCAGGAACCCGGTGACGAGCCCGGGTCTCACCTGGAACGACAGGTCGTCCACGGCCGTGGCCGGGCCGTAGCGTTTGGTCAGTCCGCTCACCTCGATCATTCCGCCACGGTCCCGCGGCGAGGGCCCTGATCACATCGGAGCGGACTCGGGTCTTCACGCTGCGAGCCGGCTCGCACAAGCCGCCGTCCCCTCCGAGCACGCGATGTCATAGCCCGCTCGGACGCGCGTCACCGGCGCCCCGGATACCGTCATGGGGATGGACATGCGCGCACGCCGGCTCACGCGCCGGGAGCTGATCGCGCTCGACTGCCTGGCCGCAGCCGGATACCTGCTGATGTTCCCGCCCGTGCCCGCGCCGCCCGGGCAGCCGTGGTGGGCCGGCGCGGCGGCGTCCGCCGCGATCGGCCTGCCGGTGGCGCTGCGCCGGGTCTGGCCCGTCCCCGTCTTCGCCTGGGTGACGTGCGCCGCGCTGGCCGCCGCCGTCCTCGGCTGGTCGCCGGCCCCCTTCGCCGCCCCGGCCTACGCGCTCTACACCGTGGCCCTCACCGCGCGCCCCCGCGGCGGCGGGTTCACCCGCGTGATCGCGCTGGCCTGCGGCCTCGGCCTGCTCGCCCTGGTGGTCGCGGGCTCTCCCGCCGGGCATGCGGCCGAGCTGGGCGGCCCCGTCGTCAGCGCGGTGCTCCTCGGCGCGAGCTGGACGATCGGCCGGGCCGTACGCGAGCGGCGCCTGTACGCCGAGCGGGCGGCGGCCGAGCTCGCGGCGCGCGCGGTCGCCGAGGAGCGGCTGCGGATCGCCCGCGAACTGCACGACGTGGTCACGCACGGCATGGGGCTGATCGCGGTCAAGGCCGGGGTCGCCAACCACGTGCTGCGCGAACGGCCCGAGGAGGCGCACGACGCGCTGCGGGTCATCGAGACCACGAGCCGGGAGGCGCTGACGGAGATGCGCCGCATGCTCGGCGTGCTCCGCGCGGGCGAGCCCGGGGGTCTCGCGCCCGCCCCCGGGCTCGCCGGCCTGCCCGCGCTCGCCGAGCGCGCGGCCGCCGCCGGGGTGCGGGTGGAGCTGGACGTCCGCGCCCCCGACGGCCTGCCGGAGGCGCTGTCGCTCGCCGTCTACCGCATCGTCCAGGAGGCGATCACCAACGTCGTCAAGCACGCCGCCCCCGGGGACGGCCGCGCCACGGAGTGCCGGGTCACGGTGTACGGCGACGGCCGGGACCTCCTCGTCGAGATCGCCGACGACGGGCGGCCGCGCGACGGTTTTCCACAGGCGAACGGCCGTCCACAGGGCGGCGGTCACGGCCTCGTCGGCATGCGGGAGCGGGTCATGATGTACGGCGGGCGGTTCGCGGCGGGCCCCCGTCCGGGCGGCGGCTTCCTCGTGAGCGCCCGCCTGCCGTACACCGACCGGGAGGAGGCGTCGTGATCCGGGTGCTCGTGGCCGACGACCAGGCGTTGCTGCGGGGGAGCTTCCGCGTGCTCGTGGACACCGCCCCAGGGCTGGAGACCGTGGGCGAGGCGGCGACCGGAGCCGAGGCCGTGGAGCTGGCCCGGCGCGAGCGGCCCGACGTGGTCCTCATGGACGTCCGCATGCCGGAGATGGACGGCATCGAGGCGACCCGGCTGATCTGCGGCTCGCCGGAGACGGCGGACGTCCGGGTGCTCATGCTCACCATGTTCGACCTGGACTCCTACGTGTTCGCCGCGCTGCGGGCCGGGGCCTCCGGCTTCCTGCTGAAGGACACCCCGCCCGCCGACCTGCTGGCGGCGATCCGGGTGGTGGCGGCGGGCGACGGCCTGCTCGCGCCGCGCCTGACCCGGCGGCTCATCCAGGAGTTCGCGCGGCTGCCCGCGGCGCCGGACCTCGCCTCCGCGCGGCTCGACGGGGTGACGCCGCGTGAGCGCGAGGTGCTGGCACTGATCGCCAGGGGCCTGTCCAACCCGGAGATCGCCGCGCACCTGCACCTCAGCGTGGCCACGGTGAGCACCCACATCGGGCACCTGCTGGCCAAGCTCGGCGCGCGGGACCGGGCGCAGCTCGTGATCGCCGCATACGAGGCGGGGGTGGTGACCGTGGCACCGCGGTGATCGGGGTCCGCCTGGAGGGTGACGCGGAGGCTGGCTCCCGGGCGGGACGAAACGCGGCAGGCCGGTTGCCTACTGTGTGCGTCATGAGCACTTACACGGAAATGCGGCCGGCGGAGATGGCTCCGGCGGGCGCCCCGGCGGGCGGCCGGGGCGGGATGGCGGCCCTGGGCGTGGCGGCGGCCGTGTTGCCGGCGCTCGTCCTGGCGGGTTACCGGCCCGGGCCGTGGTGGGCGTGGTTCCCGCTGGTCGCGGGGCTGGTCCTGCTCGCCAGCGGCATGCGCATGCTCGCGAGCGACAAGCGGTGGGGCGACATCGTGGGACGCTCCCACCTGTTCGCCGGGGCCGCGGCGACCACCACCGGGCTGTTGCTGCTCTTCGAGGCCATGGACAAGGGGTGGGTCGCCTACCCGATGGTCCTCGGGGTGGAGGCGGCCCTGCTGTACGGCACGTTCAGCACCGCCTCCCCCGTCGCCTCCGCGCTGCGCCGGATCGTCATGGCCTGGGGCGCGGTCACGGCGCTGACCGGTGCCATGCTGGCCCTCCAGGTCTCCGGGGCCGCGGACGTGAGCGGGCTGTTCGGGCCCTTCCAGTGGTGGGGCGCGCTGATCATCGCGCTCGGCGCGGCCGTCTCGGTCGAGGCCGCCCGCCTGTGGCGGAGCACCGGGCGCGGCGCGGGCCCGATGTCCACGATCCTGGCGGTCGCCGGAGCCGCGCTGGTGATCCAGGGCGTGTCGGAGCTGTTCGCCGTCACCGACGCGATCTTCTGACCCGGATCCCGATCCCGGAGCCCCGAACCCATCCGGGCGCGCCGAGCCCCGGAAGCCCCGGACCCCCGAACCCTCGGACCCCCGAACCCTCGGACCCCCGGACCCTCGGACCCCCGGACCCTCGGACCCCCGGACCCTCGGACCCCCGGACCCTCGAACCTCGAAGCCCCGCCTCGTGGTCGGCAGGCCCCGGACCGGGGCCCGGGAGCACGACAGCGCGAGCCGTACCGGATGGTCGTCCGGTACGGCTCGCGCGTTTCCCGCGAGGAGGGGATCAGCTCAGGAAGAGGTAGTCGGCCTGGTAGGGGACCTGGGCGAGGTCGCCGGACCGGCAGGGGCCCGCAGGCGCGACGCCGCCCGCCGTGTTCAGGCGCAGGATCGTGGTCGCGGCGGAGAACACGCCGCCGGGGGCGCCGATCCGGGTGGCGTCGAGCACGAGCTCGGGGATGTTCCCGGCGCCGTTGGGGATGCGGGCCGCGACCTTGCCGGTCACCGCGCCGCCGTCGGGGGCGATCCACCGGGGCGGGCCCGCGGCCTTGGCGACGAAGTCGTGCCGGACGTTCCCCTGGAGCCGCGCGGCCACGTCGTGCTGGGTGAACGCGAACCCGCCGCCCCGCTGCGGCGTGCACCGGTAGATCTGGGCGCCCTTCACCACCGCGAGGTTCACCGCGAGCGGCCGGACCTGGCCCCGGCTGAGCTGCCCGCGCACCGCGCCGCCGGGGAACTCGGCCGTGTGCAGGTTGGTGTAGTAGTTCGCCGGGTTCGCGTTGACCCGCTTCACGAGCGCGGGCGGGACCTCGACGATGCCCGACAGGCCGTTGATCGACGGCGGCAGCCCCTTCTCCGCCGCGAACAGGTCCGCGACGACCGGCCCGTTCGAGCCCGCCGGGGCGCGGTGCAGGTGGCCGACGGTGGGCGGGGCGACGTTCTTCCAGCGGAAGGCGTACTCGACGCAGTTGCCCCACGGCCGGACCGACGTGAACGCCGTGCCGTCGGGGTCGCCGGTCCTCTTGCCCTCGGGGTTGGGCGCCTCCTGCCGCGCGTCGGCCGGGCCGTTCAGCGGGCCGCGCTTGAGGACGCCGTCCAGGTCCACGGCCCGGCCGAGTCTGACGAGTTGCCCGCGTACGGCGCCGCCGGGGAACTCCCCGGTGTGCAGGTTGAAGTAGAAGCCGCCCGGATTACCGCGTATCCGATCGAGCAGCGCGGCGTCGGCGATCTTGACGCTGCCGGTGGCGGCGCGGGCCGAGCCGGGCAGGGGCGCGGCGAAGAACGGGACCTTCACCGCCCCGTTCGCGCCCTTCCCGCCCAGGTGGAGGTGGGCGGCCGACGGCGCGGCGATCCTGTCCCAGCGGATCGCGAACGACACCACGTCGCCCTGGATCCGGACCAGCGCGGTGGCCTTCCCGTCCCGGTCGCCGACGGCCTTCCCGTCGTTCCCCGGCACCTCGTTGGCGCCGTTCAGCGCCGCCGCGAAGTACGTCGCCCGGGCGGTCGCGCCGGCGCCCCCGGCGTCCTGGGCGGGCTGTACGGCCGCGCCGTGGCCCGCGTGCGGGTCGTAGGCGTCGCCCTGCGCGTTGGGCTGCGCGTTCACCTGCGCGTTCACGCCGGCCTGCGCGTCCGCCTGCGCGGCCACGGTCTTCGCGGCCGGCCCGGCGGCGGCCGTACGGTCGCTGAGGGCGAAGGCGAGCGTTCCCGCGCTGGCGGCCAGGGCGCCGGTCAGGGCGATCGCGGGCATGACGAACTTACGAGCGGACATGGGGTGCTCCTCGGATTCTCTGCTCCGGACGACCCCTCGGACGGGGGTCGCGGGCCTTCGATCGCGGCCCGTGTGCCCCCTCGATACGCAGCCCCGCTCCCGAAGGGTTCACCCGTTCTCAGGAAATTTCCGAGCAAGCCCGTTCCCGCCGCTCTCCGCCCGCGAGTCGTCGCGCGTGGAGCGTGCGGCCGGGTCAGTGGAGGAGGGTGTCGGTGTAGCCGGCGAGGAGGCCGCCCAGGGAGGGTCCGGCGATGGGAATCCAGGCGTAGGGCCAGTCCGAGGGGGAGCGGGAGGGGAGGGGGAGGACGGCGTGGGCCAGGCGGGCGCCCAGGTCGCGGGCGGGGTTGATGGCGTAGCCGGTGGGGCCGCCCAGGGAGAGGCCGATGCCGACGACGAGGAGGGCGACCATGAGGACGCCGGTGCCGGACAGCGCCAGGGCCTCCGAGCGGCCGGTCGCGAGGACCACGAACACGAGGGTGAAGGTGGCGATCGTCTCGGTGGCGAGGTTCTGCGCGGGACGGCGGATCTCCGGGACGGTGGCGAAGATGGCCAGGGTCGGGCCGCGGTACGCACGGAACTGCCCGAAATACACGATGAACGCGAGGACCGCCCCCGTGAAGGCGCCCAGGAGTTGCGCGCCCACATAGAGCGGGAATCTGCTCCACTCGCCCGTGGAGACCGAGATCCCGAGCGTCACCGCCGGATTCAGATGCGCCCCGGACAGCGGCAGCACGGCGTACGCGCCCGCGAGCACGCCCATGCCCCAGCCCAGCGTGATCGCCACCCAGCCCGCGCCCCGCGCCTTCGACCCGGGCAGGGTCACGGCCGCGCACACGCCCACGCCGAGCAGCAGAAGCAGCCCGGTGCCGACGAATTCCCCGATGAATACTGACGAGCCTGACATTTACCCCGGCCGTTCGGCGACAATTCCCGAATTCATCCTAGGTACGGCACGGCCGGGGCGACCGTGAACCGACACGGCGTTTCCCGCCGGAAAGCGTTCCCTCCGAAAAACGTTCCCGTCGAAACCGTCGAAACCGCCGGGACCGGCGGAACCGTCAGAAAGAACCGGAACCATCGAAAAGAACCGGAACCATCGGAAAGAACCAGAACCGGCGAAAGGAGGGCCGGCCCGGTCTCAGGCGCGGGCGGAGTCGTCGCGGTGACAGACCACCTCAAGCATGAACCCATGCGGATCCAGCCAGAACACCGCGTAATACCCCGCGTGGTACTGCGGCCACTCCCGCGGCGGATGAACGACCTCGCCCCCGCGCTCCACCGCCCACCGGTGCGCCTCCTCGACCGCCGCCCGGCTCTTCACGATGAACGCCAGGTGCTGCAGCCCGGTCCGATGCCGGGAGTACGCCCCGGGATCGCCCTCGGCCGACTCGTAGAAGAACAGGTGGGTCCCGATCTTCCCGCCCGCGGGCCGGTAGGAGAACTCCCCCTCGCCCGACACGAACGGCTCGAACCCGAGCATCGGCATCAGCTCGTCGTAGTACTTCTTCGCCCGCGCGAGGTCGGGCACGTTCACACCCATATGACCCAGTGGCACGCCCCCACGCTACGTCCCCCCGCCCACCCCCACCAGCCCCGAGATCACGAACGCCCCGCCGTACGCCGGAGGGGCGTCCTCTCCGAGCCGGGGACCCCGGCATGCCCGTGCCGTGACCTCGCGGCGGGGCCTCCCGAGGGAGGGCCGGGGGTCACGGCTCGGGGGTCAGGCGGTGGCGAGGGCCACCGTGGGCGGGAGGTGGGAGGCGCGGATCGCGGGGTAGAGGCCGGCGATCACGCCGACGGTCATCGTCGCCAGCAGGGCCCCGCCGAGCGCCCAGGTGGGGACGACCGGGGGCCAGTCCTTGGCCAGGGCGTAGGCGACGGTGGCGATCGAGCCGAGGACCAGGCCGGCCGCGCCGCCGAGGGTCGAGAGCAGCAGCGACTCGGTGATGAACTGGGTGCGGATCTGCCCCCGGGTCGCGCCCAGGGAGCGGCGCAGGCCGATCTCGCGGCGGCGTTCGAGCACCGAGATGACCATGGTGTTCGCGACGCCCACGCCGCCGACCAGCAGGGCGACCGCGCCCAGGCCGAGCAGGAGGCTGGTGAAGGTGCCCGCGGCGGCGGCCCGGGCGGCCAGCGCGTCGGACGGGCGGGAGACCGCGACCTCCTCGGGCTTCTCCGGGTTGACGGTGCGGGGCAGGACGTCGCGGACCGCGCCGACCGCCTCCTCGGCCGACCGCTCGTAGATCGTGGTCGGGTGCCCGTCGTACCTGAGCTGCGTCTTCGCCACCTCGATCCCGATCAGCGCCGACCGGTCGATCTCCGGCGCCAGCGGCATCGTCTCCAGGATCCCGGTGACCGTGAACCACCGGTTCCCGATCCAGACCTGCGTGCCCGTACGGCTGACGCCGAGGCGTTCGGCGGCGACCGAGCCGAGCACCGTGGCGGGGTAGCGCGAGGTCGCCTCGTTCAGCCAGGAACCCGTCCTGACCTCGCCTTCCAGGGTCTCCAGGATGTCCAGGGTGGTCGCCTGGACGGAGAGGCCGCCGGTCTCCAGCGGGGAGATCTTGTCGGTGCGGCGGACGGTCACCTCGACCTTGCCGGTCGCGCTCGCGTTGGTCACCGGCCCGACGCGCTTGACCATCTCGACCGCGTTCACCGGGAGCTTGGCCTCCCCGCCCATCAGCGAGTCGCCCGCCTGCACCCGAAGCAGGTTCGTGCCCAGTTGGTCGAGCTGCCGCAGCAACTGCTCCTGCCCGGACGCGGAGATCCCGATCACCGCGACCATCGTGGCGATGCCGATCGCGATCCCCAGCGCCGAGAGGAACACGCGGGTCGGCCGCGCCCGCAGCCCCGCCGCCCCCACCCGCAGCACGTCCCGCGGCCCCAGCCGGGCCGGAGTCAGCCCCGTCATGCCCTCTCCCCCTTCCACACCAGCTCGTCCGCGCCATCCGGTACGGCGCCGCCCGGCTCGGCCCCCACACCCGGCCCCGCCGCGCCGGCCCCAGGCCGTACGGACGGCTCGGGGCGGGCGGATGGCTCCGGCCGTACGGATGGCTCGGGGCGGGCGCCGGCCGCGAACCGGTCGTCCTTGACCAGGGCCGAGACGCGGCGGTGACCGGCGCCGGGGCCCTCGTCGGAGACGACGCGCCCGTCCCGGACGCGGACGCGGCGCGGGCACCACTCTGCGATCTCCATGTCGTGCGTGATGATCACGACGGTGGTGCCGGACTCGTGCAGTTCGCGGAGCACGGCCAGCACCTCGGTGCCGGAGGCCGAGTCGAGGTTGCCGGTCGGCTCGTCGGCGAGCAGCAGCGGCGGGTCCCCGACGACCGCGCGGGCGATCGCGACGCGCTGCCGTTCGCCGCCGGAGAGCTGGTTCGGCTTGTGGTCGAGGCGGTGCCCCAGGCCCACGCGCTCCAGCGCGGCCCGCGCCCGCGCGCGGCGCTCCCGCAGCGGGCGGCCGCCGTACAGCAGCCCGTCGGCCACGTTGTCCAGCGCGGTCACCCCGTCGGCCAGGTGGAACTGCTGGAACACGAAGCCGATCCGGGTCGCCCGCAGCGCGGAGAGCTGCCGGTCCGACAGCGCGCCGACGTCGTGCCCGGCGATGCGGACGGTGCCCGAGGTGGGCAGGTCGAGCGTGCCGATCAGGTTGAGCAGCGTGGACTTGCCCGACCCGGAAGGGCCGACGATCGCGAGGAGTTCGCCGGGCTCCACCGCCAGGCCGATGCCGTGCAGGACGTCGATCCGGCCGTTGTACCGCTTGGTGACCTCGCTCAGCTCGATGATCACTTGGCCGGCACCCCGACGTTCATCCCGGCCTCCAGCCCGCCGCCGGTGACCTCGACGCGGCCCCCGCCGTACGCGCCGGTCTCGACGCCCACGATGCGGCGCGTGCCGTTCGCCTCGACCAGCTCGACGCCGAAGCCGCCCTCGCGCAGGGCGAGCAGCGCCTCGACGGGCACGCTCAGCACGTTCTCGCGGCGCTCGCTCTCCAGCGTCACCGTCACCGGGGCCTGGTCGAGCCTGCCGGTCTTGCCGCTGAGGCGGATCTCGACGTCCACGGTGGTCTTGCCCGAGCCGCCCGGGCCGCCGCCGCCCTCGGACTTCTCCTGCTTGGCCACGGTCCCGACCGAGCTGACGCGCCCGGTCGCCCGCTGGCCGCCCGGCAGCTCCACCGAGACCTTGTCACCCCGCTTCACCAGGCGCTGGTCCTCGGCGTCCAGGTCCACGTGCACGATCCGGGTGGTGCCGGTGACCGTGAGGATCCGCTGCCCGGCGGCGAGCCGGTCGCCCGTCGCGACCTTGGGCTCGGCCACGCGCACCGGTCCGGGCAGGAACACCGCCTGCGCCGAGTCCACCGCGCCCGTCCGCTCCAGGCCGTTCCGCTTCTGCCACTCGCGCACGGCCCGGGCGGTCTGCCAGGTGAACTCCTTGTCCACGGTCATGCCCTCGCCGTACCCCAGGGCCTTGAGCGCGGTTTCGAGCTGCCGGACGTCGGGGCCCTTGGAGACGCCCTGCCGGAGCTCGCGGTAGAGCGGCAGCTCGCCGTACAGCAGGACCACCGGCTTGCGGTCCACCTTGAGCAGCGGCCTGCCCTGCCGGACGATCGAGCCGGGCTTGGGCACCGCGGTCACGGTGCCGGCGGCCCCGGTGGTGATGCCGCGCTCGGCGGTGTAGGTGAGGGTGCCGCTCACGGACCGGGTGTCCACCAGGTCGCCCCGGGTGACCGGGGCGGTGGAGCCCGCCGCGGCCTTGGTGCTCGCCGGGGCCTCGCCCGGGTCGCCGAGGGCGGCGAAGGCGATCCCGCCGCCGGCGATCAGGGCGGCGGCGGCCAGCCCGCCGATGAGGATCCTGCTTCTTCTCACTTCTCCCCCGAGAGCTTCTTGCCGCAGATCTTCTGGGCCTTCTCGAACAGGGCCGGGTTGCCGCCGTCGAAGTCGGGCGGGGGCAGCTCGCCCTTGGGCCCGGGGTCGGGGAAGTCGATGCCCTGCTCACGCAGGCACCTGGCCATGCGCACCATGTGGTCCTTGAAGGCGGCGTCGTCGGAGTCCACCTTCTTCGTCGCGCCGTTGTCCAGGTGCTTGATGCAGGCCGCGTTGTCCTTCTCCGGTACCTCCAGCCCGCCCTTGGGCAGGTCCTTGAGGGAGTCGGGGAAGTCGATGCCGCGGGCGCGCAGGCAGCGGGCGAAGTCGAGCTGCGCCTTCTCGCTGTCCTTGGCGGTGGTGCTGGAGGCGGATGGCTTGGTGGCGGCCGCGGTGCCGCCGTTCGCGCTGGCCACGCCGTTCCCGTCGGACGGGGCGCCGCCGCAGGCGACGGCCAGGGCGAGCAGGGGGGCGGTGAGGATCAGGTGGCGGAGCTTCACTTGTTCGTCTCCTTCGGGGAAAGGTTCTTACGGCAGGCGTTCATGGCCTTCTCGAACGCGGCGCGGTCCTTGGGGTCCACCTCGACCTGGTAACCGCCGGTCTTGGGGTCGGGGTCGTGCACCTTCATGCCCTGGTCCCGCATGCACCGGGCGTACTTGACGCGCCCGTCGAAGACCTCCGGGTCGAGCTCGTCGAAGCCGTAGACCGCCGTCCGCTGGCTGCGGCAGGCCTTCTGCGCCTTCTCGTACGCGGCCATGTCCTTGATGGAGTAACCGCTGCCGGGGATCTGGTCGGGGAAGTCGGGGACGCCGTTGCCCCGCATGCACTTGGCGTATTTGACCTGGGCGTCCGAGGCGGGGGCGGCGGCGCCTCCGCCGCCCGAGCCCGCGCCCGAGCCGGAGCCGGAGCCTCCTCCGCACGCGGCGGTCAGGGCGATCAGCGGCACGGCGAGCAGGAGGGACAAACGACGGCGTTTCATCGTTATTCCTTCATTTCCGGGAGGTTGAGTACGTTTTCTGGGCAGCACCCATCGCCGTGGCGCGTACGGCCGCCGCGCCCCGTCGAGGGGTGGTGCTAGATCAGGTCAGGCGTCGCGGGGGTCAGTCCGCCCGCGGGCAGAGGTCGCCGGACAGGTCCGGGCCGCCGGGGGTGGCCGGACGCTTGGGCGTGGACGAGACGAAGAGGGTCGCCTTGCCCGGCTCGCTCATGAAGCCCTCGTGGACGTACCAGGTGCCGGGCACGGAGGGCCGGGAAGACCCGCCGTCGAAGTAGGACGCGACGGTGATCCCCCGCTTGCCGAGCAGCCCCCGGACCAGGTCCACCGACTTGCCGATGAAGGGCACGCAGTGCAGGGGCCCGCCGGCGGCCTGGAGCGGCTGGAGCACGGTGTACCGCTCGCCGGGGCGCGCCTTGCGGCCCAGCTTCACGGTCGCCACCTCGTCGAACCCGACCGGCACCTTCAGCCCGATCTCGCAGGTCCCCGCCTCGGCGCAGAGCCCGGGCCTGGAGATCGGCCAGAGCTTGTCCTCGTCGCGCTCCAGCTCCTCGTTGGTGCGGCCGTTCATCCCGTCGTACATCGGGAAGATGCCGCCCTCCGCCGACGGCGGGACCGGCTCGACCCGCAGCCTGATGTTCAGCCCGAGCCGCCGGAGCTGCGCCTCGTACCGCTTCGGATCGGCGAACAGGTCCTTCACGGTGATGACGTACACCTGGCCGACCCGCTGGATCTCCAGCGCCTCCGCCTGGCTGGGCGCCGGGCCGAAGCTCCCGGGGGCCACCCAGCCCAGCACGACCAGCGCCGCCGCCAGCCCCGCGACCAGCGGCACCGCCAGCCGCACCCGGAATCCGGACCGGAGCCGCGACCACGAGAACCGGCGGGCGGGACCGGGATCGGGCGCCGGGGGAGCGGCGGTCAGCTCGTCCATCAGCTCCATCGCGCCCGCCGTGAGGCCGGGCCCCGGGTCCGGGGCGATGCCGGCGACCAGCAGGTCGATCTCGCGCTTGGTCACTTCGCCTCCACCAGATCCACGGCGCGGGCGCCGTACCGGGACACGTCCAGACCGGCCGAGGCCAGCTCCTTGGCCAGCCGCTTGCGGGCCCGGTGCAGCCGCACGCGCACGGCGGGCCGCGAACAGCCGAGCACGACGGCGATCTCCGCCGGGCTCAGCCCCTCCCAGCCGACCAGCGCGAGCACCTCGCGGTCCTCGTGCGAGAGCCGCTTGAACGCGTCCCGCACGGCGTCCGGGTCGTCCTCCCCGGCCACCGACTCCGCCCACGCCGTCAGCTCCGTGCGCAGCCGTACGGCCAGGGCGGTCCGCCGCAGGTCGCCGCGCCGCTGGTTGGCCAGGACGCGGCGGGCCACGCCGTACAGCCACAGCCGGGCCTCGTCGCCCCGGGGGACCTCGTCGAGCTTGCGCCAGGCCGTCGCGAACGTCTCGGAGAGCGCGTCGGCCGCGTCGTCCGGCGAGTCGGTGCGCCGGCGCACGTAGCTCATCACGGCCGCGTAGTTCGCCATGTAGATCTCCTCGAAGCGCTGCTTCGGTTCAGGCGGGTTCACAACCCAACGTCCTTCCCCCGGGGGTCTTCGCTGTAGGAGATGTCCGGATGGCCCGGGCTGTTACAGGCGGCCGGGAAACTTTTTCGATCTACCTTCCCCGCCGGTGTTCTCCCAGGTCTAGTCCATCTCGAAGGCGTCACGGGCCTGTCGCAGCCGTGTCCGGAATTCGTGACACGACTCCGGCGGGGCCTGGAGGACCACGTGCTCCCGGCCGTCCCTGCCGGCCTCGCCGAGCAGCGTGAGGAGGACGCCCAGCTCGCGCGGCGGCTCGTCGGCGAGGAGCTCCTGCGCCCCGGTCACCAGGATCGTCAGCTCCGGGTCCAGGTCGCCGAGGCAGTCGTCGAAGGCGTCCCAGTTCCGCCCGAAGTAGCCGGGGAAGCCCAGCGCCGCCGCCCATTCCTCGAAGAGCGCCCCCGTCGTACGGCAGCGCGGGCCGCGCACGACGCGCCACCCCGGCCGGTGCGGGGGCGGCGGGGGCTCGGCGGCGACCAGCAGCTCGGCCCAGGGGAACCCGTCGTCGCTCAGGAACATCTCGCGGCGGTCAGGGGCAGCCCGAGGAGATCTGGCGGAAGTTCCGGTAGTGGTCGGAGGTGTACCAGACGTGCTTCTTCACCGCGTCCCGGACCAGCCGTTCGGCGTCCCGGCGGTCGCCCGGGTGGCGGGGGTTCACGTCGTACTCGACGTACCGGCCGCCCCGGGGAAGGACGCCGCCGATGTTCCGGTAGCGCCCGCCGCCCCGGATCACCTCGCCGTCCCGGACGCGGTGGTCCTTGCCCCGGCGCCCGGCCTCGGGCCACCGCATCGACCGCCAGATCTCGCACGCCTCCCCGACCTGGCGCGGGAGCTTGTGCACCGGCAGTGGCGGCGTGATGACGCCGCCCTCGCGGGCGAGCGGGGGAGGCGCGGCCGGGCCTGCCCCGGGCACGGCCAGGCCGGCGCCGGGCGGGGCCGGCGGCGCGGCGGGACCGTCGGCCGGGGTCGCGGGCGCGCTGGGGCCGGCTCCGGGGACGGCGTCCGCCCAGGCCGGCGGCGTGGACAGTGCGATCGTGGCGGTCGCGGCCAGCGCGGCGAGCGTGCGGCGGCGGGCCGGTGTGACGTGCGGCATGAGCTCCCCCTTCCCGGGGCAGCGTCTCTCATCCGCGGCACCGGCGGGGACTAAAACGACAAACCCCCAGGAAAGACGCGGTGGCTTTAGAGCGCGGTGATCGCGGGGAACCGTTCCGGGCGGAAGCGGAGCCCGGAACGGCACAGGAGCGGTGAGAGCGCGATGAGCACGTCCGTCGATCGGCGCGAATTCCTGCGGAACACCCTGGTGGCGGGGGGTACGGCGGTCGCCGGGAGCCTGTGGCGGCACGCCGCGCCCGGCCCGCGGGGGATCGAGGCCGCCGCCCCGGCCGCGTCGCTCGCCGCGCCAGGACCGAGTCCGTACGGCGGGCTCATGGCGGCCGACGCGAACGGGCTGCGGCTGCCGCGCGGGTTCACGGCCCGGGTCGTGGCGCGGAGCGGGCGGCACGTCCGGGGGACGCGGTTCCGGTGGCACGCGGCCCCGGACGGCGGGGCGTGCTTCCCGGCGCGGGACGGGTGGATCTACGTCAGCAACAGCGAGATGCCCGGGACCGGCGGGGCGAGCGCGATCCGGTTCGGCGCGGACGGCCGGATCCGGTCGGCGTACCGCATCCTCTCCGGCACCGACCTGAACTGCGCGGGCGGCGCGACCCCGTGGGGCACCTGGCTGTCGTGCGAGGAGACGCCCGGCGGGGCGGTCTTCGAGACGTACCCCAGGGGCGGCCGCGCGGCGCGGCGGCGGCCCGCGATGGGGCTGTTCCGGCACGAGGCGACGGCCTGCGACCCGGTGCGCCGCGTCGTCTACCTGACCGAGGACGAGCCCGACGGCTGCTTCTACCGGTTCCGCCCGGCGCGCTGGGGCGACCTGTCCGCAGGGGTGCTGGAGGTGATGACCGCCGGCGAGGGCCGCGGCCGGGTGGCGTGGCGGCGCGTGCCCGGCCCGGACGGCACGCCGAGGCCGACCCGGGAGCAGGTGCGCGGGGCGCTGCGCTTCGACGGCGGCGAGGGGTGCCACTACGCGCGGGGCGTCTGCTACTTCACCACCAAGGGCGACAACCGCGTCTGGGCCTACCACGCCGCCGCCTCGAGCCTCGATCTGGTGTACGACGCCGCGCGGGCCGGGGCGCGCGCGTCCCTGCGCGGCGTGGACAACGTCACCGGGACGGGCGCGGGCGAGCTGTTCGTGGCCGAGGACGGCGACGACATGGAGATCAACGTGATCACCGCGCGGGGGAGGGTCGCCCCCTTCCTGCGCCTCACGGGCCACCCCGACTCGGAGATCACCGGCCCGGCGTTCTCCCCGGACGGCCGCCGCCTGTACTTCTCCTCGCAGCGCGGCGCGTCCGGCTCGTCCCACGCGGGGGTGACCTACGAGGTCACGGGCCCCTTCCACGGGGCGCGGTGACGGCCGGGCGCGGGCCGGAGGCGGGCGGCGTCAGATGAAGGCGCGGTAGACCTCCAACTCCTCCTCGAAGTGCTCCGCCAGCGTCTCCGGGTCGGGCACGAGCTCGGCGCAGCAGGTCAGCCCGAGGTGCAGGCCCCCGGCGTACGACTGGGCCGTGATGTTGAGGCCCTGCCCGTCGAACAGGATCGAGAAGGGGTGGTAACCGGTCATCCGGACGCCCGCCAGGTAGAGCGGGAAGTCCGGCCCCGGCACGTTCGACACGATGAGGTTGAACGGCGGCGGCGCGAACCGCGGCCAGCGGGCGGCCGTCAGCGCGCGGATGCCCAGCGCGGCCAGCGCCGGGGGCGCGAAGCCGAGCAGCCGGACCAGCGTGCCCACGGGCACCCGGGCATGGGTGCGCTTGGCCCGGCGCATCGAGTCGCGCACCGCCGCCAGCCGGTCGCGCGGGTCGGCCAGGTGCACCGGGAGCACGCCGAGCACCGCCGAGATCCGCGGCCCCTCCGCGCCGCGCGTGTCGGCGGTCCGCGTGGACACCGGGACGACGGCCGACAGCGGGGCGTCCGGCAGCGCGTCGTGCGCGGCCAGCCAGCGCCGCAGCGCCCCCGCGCACAGCGCCATCACCGCGTCGTTGACCGTGCAGTCCAGGCTCTTGCCGATCCGGCGCACGTCGTCGAACGGGAGCGTGCGGAAGACCAGGTTCCGGTGCGGCGAGATCACCCCGTTGAACGGCGTGCGCGGCGCGAGCGTCGGCTCCCCGGCCAGCGCCCGCCGCACCCGCCCGGCCAGCGCCCCGGCCAGGTCCCGCGCGGGCCCGCCGACCAGGCCGGGCAGTTCCCGGACCAGCGCGGCCTGCGCGGCCAGCAGTTCGAACGGCTGCGCCGCGGCGTCGGCGGCGGCGCGTGCGACGACCTCGGGCGCGCCCGGCAGCGGCGCGGGCCGCCACGGCGGCGCCGGCTCGGCCTCGCGCGGCTCGGGCCCCAGGTCGAGCAGCCCGGCGAGCGCGTCGGCGGCGGACACCCCGTCGATGATCGCGTGGTGGACCTTGACGAACAGGGCCGTGCCGCCGCCCGCGAGCCCGTGGATCAGGTGCGCCTCCCACAGCGGCCGCCCCCGGTCCAGCGGCTGCTCGGCCAGCCGCGAGACGAGCTCGGCGAGCCGCGTCTCGTCGCCGGGCGCGAGCAGGGTGACCTCGTCGAGGTGGTCCGCGATGTCGAACCCGGGGTCGTCGGCCCAGTACGGCCGGGCGAGCCCGAGCGGGACCTCCACGAGGCGGCGGCGGAGCCGCGGGACCAGGTGCAGGCGGGGTTCGAGGTGCCGCCGTAACCGGTCCATCGTCAGCTCGCCGTCGAACAGGCACAATCCCGCCACGTGCAGCACGGTCTTGCCCGATTCCAGACTGGCGAACAGCGTGTCGATTTCGCTGGCGCGTCGCATCATCGCGGCCTCCCGGCGTTCTCCGTCCCGAAGTTCCATGACTATGCCCGGCCGCGATCCCCGGCAAGTTAAGCGATTCCCTCAATGGGGCTGGTGTGTTTCACGAGGTCATGCCATGCGCTCTCACCTGGGCATCGGCAGAAGCCAACCGGGTGTCGGAAAATCGCGCGATGGCATGGCACATACCACTTCCACTTGTTCACCCGCCGCATTGACCGCGCTTCGCGAAAAGCGGCGGGCGGCGTGCCGTACGGCGTGCGCGGTATTTCCGTGATCGGTGTCGCCGTCGCGCGGATTCGGGGCCCGGCGGCGATCTCTGGAAATCGTGGATTCCGCCACGTGAAACGCCTCCGGAGGCGGACGCTCCACCTCGCCCGCCCGGAGGAGGGCGGACGCCGTACCGCCTGAGGGGGTGGGCGGTCCCTGGGGCGGGAGGCGGTCGCCGGGCCGCCGGGAACGGGAGAGCTTCCCCTGGTGATCCGGGGCGTGTCATCATCCAGGCCGAACATGGTTCTACCGTTGATCTTTGCGATCGCTTGGAGAGAACTTGAGAGAGATGAGGCCCAGGATGCGCAAGCGCGCGGGAATCCTGCTCGCGGCCGCGCTCGGCCTGACCGGCGTGGTGTCGCAGGCGGCGTACGCCGACCCGGTCCGGCCGGTGCAGCCGGGGGAGAGGCGGACGCCCTCGCCGTCCCCGTCGCCGACCGGGGGCGCGACCCCAGTGGCGCGGACCGTCAAGGTGCCCTCCTTCGACGGGACCGAGATCGTGGTGAACTTCTTCCCGGCCAAGGGCCTGGCCGCCGGCCAGAAGGCGCCGACCGTGCTGATGGGGCCGGGCTGGGGCGGCGCGGGCGAGCGTACCGGTGAGGCCCCGACCAGCGACGCCGCCGGCGTGATCGGCACCGGCGTGCTCCGCGCCCACGGCTACAACGTGGTCACCTGGGACCCGCGCGGCTTCGGCGGCTCGGGCGGCGAGGCCAACGTGAACTACGTGTGGAAGGAGGGCCGCGACGTCTCCGCGCTGGTTACCTGGCTCACCAAGCAGCCGGAGGCGCGGCTCGACCACCGCGGCGACCCGCGCGTGGGCATGGCCGGCGGCTCGTACGGCGGCGGCGCCCAGTACGTCGCCGCGGCCATCGACCGCCGGATCGACGCGATCGTGCCCTCGATGGCGTGGAACTCCCTGATCAGCAGCCTCTACCCGGACGGGGCGTACAAGGCGGGCATGGGCAACATGCTGTGCGCGGCCGGCTCGGCGGGCACGAACCGCGTGGACGCCCACGTCAAGTCCTCCTGCGCGTCCGGCGCGGCCACCGGCCTGCTGTCCCCCGAGGACCAGCGGTGGTACGCCGAGCGCGGGCCCGGCGCCCTGGTCTCCCGCATCACGGCCCCGACCCTGATCCTCCAGGGCACCGTGGACACCCTGTTCCCGCTGGACGAGGGCGTGGCCAACTACCGGCGGCTGCGCGACGCCGGGACGCCGGTGAAGATGGCGTGGTACTGCGGCGGCCACGGGCAGTGCGCGAGCAACCCCGGCCCGCGCGGCCACATCGAGAAGCTCACCTTGAACTGGCTCTCCCGCCACCTCAAGCGTGAGAACGTCGCCACCGGCCCCGCCTTCGAGTACGTCGACGACACCGGCGTCTGGCGCGGCCTGCCGTACTACCCGTCGCGGACCCGCGACCTGCGCGCCTCCGGCGAGGGCGAGCTGACCGTGCGCCCCGGCGACACCTCGGGCAACGCGGGCGCCGCCCGCCCGGCGGCCAAGGCCCTCAACGTCGAGGTGAAGGCGCCCGGCCGTACCGGCCAGCTCCTCGGGGCCCCGGAGCTGCGGCTGACCTACAAGGGCAAGGCGGCCGCGGGCTCCCCGGCCACGACCTTCCTCTACGCCCAGCTCGTGGACCGGCGCACCGGCGTGGTGGTCGGCAACCAGGCCACCCCGATCCCCGTGCGCCTGGACGGCCGCACCCACGTGGTCAAGCGCGACCTGGAGATGATCGCCTGGAGCGCCGGGCCGGACAGCCGCCTCACGCTCCAGATCACCCCGGGCACCGCGCTCTACACGCCGCAGCGGGCGACGGCCGACCTCACGCTCCGCGCGTCGGTCGACCTGCCCCTGACCACCCCGGGTTCCCCGGTCTCCTGACGTCCCGTCCGCGGTCCGGCTCTCGGGAGCCGGACCCGGTCAAGGCCACCGCGCGATCAGCCGTGATCGCGTGGTGGCCTTTCTCATGCCGTGCTCGCGCCGGCCGCGCGGGGCCGCCCGGAGTGCCGGGGCGGGGGCGGGACGCGGTGGCGGGGCCGGGACGCGGTGGCGGGGCGGGGCCGCTCAGGCGTCCGGGTCGCGGGGGCCGAGGCCGAGCGCGGGCAGGATGGCCTGGTCCACGATCGCCTCCAGCTCGGCGTCGCCCGGCGGGCTCCCGGTGTCGAGCATCCGCTTGGTGACCAGCGCCTCGCCGATGTCGGCGACGATCGGCGTGAGGCGTTCGGCCGGGAAGTGCCCGCGTTCGGCGTAGTGCCGCAGCACGGTGCTGGTGAAGGTGCCGCCGCGGTTGGCGAAGACCCGCTCGAACAGCGCCTCGGTCAGCTCCGGCGTGCGCTTGGGGTCGGTCATGACGGCCGCGACGGCGCGGGCGGCGGGGGTGAGCATCCACTCCGTCAGGAGCCGCAGCGCGCGGATCAGGTCGCCCCGCAGGTCGTCGGACCCCGGGGTGGGCTCCTCGACCGGGTGCGCGTGGTAGAGCGCGTCGAGGAGCACGTCGAGCGGATCCGACCAGCGGCGGTACAGCGTGGTCCGGGGGGTGGCGGCGCGCTTGCCGATCCCGTCCATGGTCAGCCGCCCGACCCCCACCTCCGCGACCTCCTCCAGCGCGGCGGCGTGGATCGCGTTGATCAGCTCGGCGCCGCGCCTGCGGGTCCGCGTCCCGCCCTCGGCCATCCCTCACCTCCGCTTGATTAGATGCACGGCTGTAGCTTACCGTGAGGCGCGTAAGCGACAGTTGTGTATCTAATTGAGGGGTCAGCCATGTCCGTCGCCACTCCGGCGCCTCCCCGGGGAGCCGTCCCGCTCGCCCGGCGCTCCCTCGCCCCCGACCTCGCCCGCGGGCTGATGCTGCTGCTCATCGCCGTGGCCCACGCGCACATGTACCTCTCGGGCCACGAGGTCGGCTTCCGCGGCTACGCCCTCGACGGGGGCCTCCTCGACCGGGTCGTCGCCGGCACGCAGATCCTGCTGGTGGACGGGCGCGCGCTCCCCATGTTCGCCGCCCTGTTCGGGTACGGCCTGGCCCGGCTCGCGGAGCGGCAGGCCGCCGGGGGAGCGGGCTGGCCCGCCGTACGACGGGTCCTGCGCCGGCGGAGCCTGTGGCTGCTGGTGTTCGGGTTCTGCCACGCGCTCCTGCTGTTCTTCGGCGACATCCTCGGCGCGTACGGGCTGATCGGGCTCGTCCTCGTCGGGTTCGTCCGGCGCGGGGACGCGGCGTTGCTGCGGGCCGCCGGGATCGGGCTGGTCCTGCACGTCGTCGTGGTCGCCGGCCTCGGGCTGCTCACCGTCTCGGCTCCCAAGGGGGAGACGCCCGCCGCGCTGGCGGACCCGGCCGAGGCGCTGGTCATGCGCCTGATCGGCTGGTCCGGCATGACGCCCACGTTCTTCGCCGCGAGCGTGGTCTCGGCCTTCCTGCTGGGGATCTGGGCCGCGCGCCGCCGGATGCTCGACGAGCCCGCCGCGCACCGGCCGCTGCTGACGCGGGTCGCGGTCTCCGGGGTGGCCGCGGCGGTGATCGGGGGTCTCCCGCTGACGCTGATCGACACGCGGCTGTGGGCCCCCTCGGCCGCGGTCTCGGTGGCGGCGTACGCGCTGCACAGCCTGGCCGGGATCGCCGGGGGCCTCGCCTACGCGGCGATCGTCGGGCTGGCCGTGGCCCGGATGCGCCGCGGGATACCCGGTCGCGTGGTCTCCGCCCTGGCCGCCTGCGGGCAGTGGTCGCTGACCTGCTACCTGCTCCAGTCCGTCGTCTTCGTCGCGGTGTTCGCGCCGTACGCCGGAGGGCTGAGCACCCGGGTGGGCGACGCGGCGGCCTCGGGCATCGCCGTCCTCACCTGGCTGGCCACCGTGGCGCTGGCGGCGGCGCTGGCCCCCCGGGGGCTGCGGGGGCCCGCCGAGAGCCTGCTGCGGCGGCTCACCTACGGGCCCCGCTGACGCCCCGCCCTCCCCGGGGCGGCCCCGCGGCCGGAGCGGCTCGTGCCGGTCCGGCCGCCGGCGTACGGAACGGCAGAATTTACACAGGGATCTCCTGGTTCACATGCCGTTAACATTCGGGCAAAAGCCGCGAAACTGTGCGTTGCAACCCTCGGCGTGGCGGACGAACCCGCCGGTCTGGCTGCTGAAGGGATCGACGTGAGCTACAAGGCTGAGTACATCTGGATCGACGGCACCGAGCCCACCGCCCGGCTGCGCTCCAAGACCAAGATCCTGCCGGACGGCGCCGAGCTGCCGATCTGGGGCTTCGACGGCTCCAGCACGAACCAGGCCGCGGGCCACTCGTCCGACTGCGTGCTCAAGCCCGTCTTCACCTGTCCCGACCCGATCCGCGGCGGCGACAACGTGCTCGTGCTGTGCGAGGTCCTCGACACGGACATGACGCCGCACCCCTCGAACACCCGCGCCAAGCTCGCCGAGGTCGCCGAGCGCTTCGCCGCGCAGGAGCCGATCTTCGGCATCGAGCAGGAGTACACCTTCTTCGAGGACGGCCGCCCGCTCGGCTTCCCGGCCGGCGGCTTCCCCGCCCCGCAGGGCTTCTACTACTGCGGCGTCGGCGCCGACGAGGTCTTCGGCCGCGAGATCGTCGAGGCCCACCTCGACGCCTGCCTCGCCGCCGGGCTCGGCATCTCCGGCATCAACGCCGAGGTCATGCCCGGCCAGTGGGAGTTCCAGGTCGGCCCGCTCGGCCCGGTCGAGGTCGCCGACCAGCTCTGGGTCGCCCGCTGGCTGCTCTACCGCATCGCCGAGGACTTCGGCATCTCCGCCACCCTCGACCCCAAGCCGGTCAAGGGCGACTGGAACGGCGCCGGCGCGCACACCAACTTCTCCACCAAGGCCATGCGCGAGGGCTACGACGCCATCATCACCGCCTGCGAGGCCCTGGGCACCAAGGCCCAGGAGCACGTCAAGAACTACGGCGCCGACATCGAGCACCGCCTCACCGGCATGCACGAGACCGCCCCCTGGAGCGAGTACAGCTACGGCGTCTCCGACCGCGGCGCCTCCGTCCGCATCCCCTGGCAGGTCGAGGCCGACAAGAAGGGCTACATCGAGGACCGCCGCCCCAACGCCAACGTCGACCCCTACGTGGTGACCCGCCTCATCGTCGACACCTGCTGCACCGAGCTGGAGAAGGCCGGCCAGGTCTGACCCCCGGCCCGCGAGAGCCCGCCCCGGCGTCCGCCGAGGCGGGCTCTCGCCGTTCCGGAACAGGAACGGCCGCAGGCGGGCCCCGGGCCCGCCGCCGAGGGGCGGCCCGGGACGCAGGCCCGCCCGGTTATTCGGCGCGAGCGTTTTCATGATGGGATTCAGCGGGCGGTGAAAAATCATGACAGCCCGGCCTTGACTGGGGTCTATTCGCGGTTGAGCATCTAGGGCAGGCCCACTCCGGGGGGGTTTACAAGGTTCGCGTCCGCGTATTCCGGTCCGGGTATTGAGTCACCCTCAATCCGCCTCGATATGCGAACCGATCTTCTCGCGAATATCGCGACGTCCTGTTCCTCGAATTCGGTCGAGAAGGGCTGGGAAGACCCATGGCCGATATCAACCTGCGTTATCTGTCCTTCGACGGCGCCACCTGGGGCCCGGACGCCCAGATCCCCAACTCGCAGTCGGTGGCCGCTCCCGCGCTGGCCGTCTTCAACAACGTCCTGTACTGCGTCCACCGCGGCGGCAACGACGCGAACCTGTGGTACACGTCGTTCGACGGGGGCAAGTGGGCCCCCGACAACCCCATCCACGACTACCAGTCCGCGGGCGGCCCGGGGCTGGCGGTGTTCCGGGACAAGCTGTACTGCGCGTACCGGCCGGCGAATGACGCCAATCTCCGCTACGCGACCTTCGACGGGATGCGGTGGAGCCCGGAGGCGCAGATCCCGAATACGCAGTCGGCGACCGGCCCGGCGCTCGCCGTGTTCAACGGCGTCCTGTACTGCGTGCACCGCGGCGGCAACGACACCAATTTGTGGTACACGTCGTTCGACGGCGGCAAATGGGCGCCGGACAGCCCCATCTCCAGCTACAAATCCACGGTGAGCCCGGGGCTGGCCGTATTCGGCCGCGCGCTCGTCTGCGCCTACCGGCCGGAGAACGACGCCAACCTCCGCTACACGGCCTTCGACGGCATGAGCTGGCGGCCCGACTCCGAGATCCCGAACACGCAGTCGGCCGCGGGCCCGGCGCTGGCCGAGTTCAACGGCATGCTGCACTGCGTGCACCGGGGCGGGAACGACGCGAACCTGTGGTGGACGTCGTTTGACGGGAGCAAGTGGTACCCCGACAACCCGATCTCCAGCTACCGGTCGGCGCACGGCCCGGCGCTGACCGTCTTCGACCGCAGGCTGTTCTGCGCGCACTGCCCGGGCTGACCGCGGCACGGCGCCGCCGGCCGCCGCACGCCTCTCCGGCGGCGGCCGGCGGCCTCGCGTGCGTCACTCCAGGATGCGGCCCAGGGCCATCGGGCGGGTGGAGACCGGGTGGAAGGCGGACTCGTTCGCGCCCCACCAGTGGCCGGTGGGCCGGTTGTCCACGGTCTGGATGAAGATCCAGCCCCGGCCCGCGCCGTCGTACTCCTCGTTGTCGTCGACCACGTCGAAGTCGGGGACCGAGCGGGTGTCGGGGTAGCTCAGGTACGGAGAGTTCGGGCCGGCGGTCTTGGCGGCGCCGTGGGGGTTGCTCGTGCTGTCGATCACGCGCACGGCCCACTCGGTCGTCGCCGGGTCGCCGTCCCGGTCGTAGAGGTGCTTGTCCTGCACGATCATGACGTGGCCGGTGGCCTCGCCGGTGTCGCCGCCCCCGGCGTACTTGATCGCGATGATGTCGCCGCGGCGCAGGATGCTGACGCTCCCGATGCGGGCGAAGTGGTCGGAAACCGACGCCGTCCTGATCGTGTCGTAGTAGTCCCCCGCGAACGGGCTGGCGCTGCCGAAGGAGGTCTGGAAGTAGCTCGTGGTGGCCCACGAGTAGCTGTGCTTGAGCACCTGGGTCACGAACGAGGCGCACCGGCTGCGGTTCCGGTAGCTCGTCGGCACGCCGTCGGTGCCCCAGGTGACCTGCGGGGTCCCGTCGGCGTAGGAGTTGTACGTCGCCTGGCCCGGCCAGGAGAGCGTGTTGAGGTTGCGGACGAGCTCGTCCGCCTCCACGTAGTGCGTGTCCGGGTACGTGTAGGTGGCCGCGTGGGCCGGCGCGGAGAGCAGGGTGGCCGCCGCGCCGGCGGCGAGGCCGGCGATGAGTGCTTCGCGGAACAAGGGTCTGTCCTTCGATGGGCGCCCGGGCGGGATCGCCGCCGCGGGCGCGTCGTCAACGTCCCGCAGAGGATCGCAACCCACGCGGCCCCCCGGCCGCGCCGAAATCCACGCCCCGCGTGTGCACTTCTCCGCAGACGGGACCGCCACGGCGGCGCCGCTCCTCCGGTACGGCGGCGCCACCCGGCCCTCACCCGTCCGCGGCGTCCTGACGTACGCGGGGACGAAGGAGGTCCGCCCGGCTCAGCGGAAGGCGTCGAGGCCGGTCAGGGCCTTGCCGAGAGTCAGTAAGTGCACTTCCTCGGTTCCTTCGTACGTCAGGACGCTCTCCAGGTTGGTCATGTGGCGGATGACCGGGTACTCCAGCGTGACGCCGTTCGCGCCCAGGATCGTCCGGGCCTGGCGGGCGACGTCGATCGCGGCGCGGACGTTGGCGAGCTTGCCGAAGCTGATCTGGTGCGGCTTCAGCTCGCCGGACTCCTTCAGGGCGGCCAGGTGGAGGGCGGTGAGCTGGGCCTGCTGCACGGCGACCGCCATCCAGGCCAGCTTCTCCTGTGTGAGCTGGAAGCCGCCGATCGGGCGGCCGAACTGCTCGCGCGTCCGGGCGTAGCCGAGCGCCGCCTCAAGGCAGGCCCGCGCCGCGCCGACCACGCCCCACAGGATGCCGAACCGCGCCTCCGACAGGCATGACAGCGGCCCCTTGAGCCCCGTCACCCCCGGCAGGACGGCGGACTCCGGGAGGCGTACGTCGTCGAGGTACAGCGACGACGTGACCGAGGCGCGCAGGGACAGCTTGCGGTGGATCTCCGGGGCCGAGAATCCGGGGGTGTCCGCCGGCACGACGAAGCCGCGGATGCCCTCGTCCGTCCGGGCCCAGACCACCGCCACGTCCGCGACCGACCCGTTGGTGATCCACATCTTGGCGCCGTTGAGGATCCAGTCGGAGCCGTCCCGCTTGGCGTACGTCCGCATGGACGACGGGTCGGAGCCGCGGTCGGGCTCGGTCAGCCCGAAGCAGCCGATGGCCTCGCCGGACGCCATGCGCGGCAGCCACTCGGCCTTCTGCTCCGCGGAGCCGTACCGCCAGATCGGGAACATCGCCAGCGACCCCTGAACCGACACGAAGGACCGCAGCCCGGAGTCCGCCGCCTCCAGTTCCCGGCAGGCCACGCCGTACGACGTCGCGTCGGCCCCGGCGCAGCCGTATCCGGTCAGGTGCATCCCGAGCAGGCCCAGCGAGCCGAGTTCGGGGGCGAGTTCGCGCGCGGGGAACACGCCCTCCTCGAACCAGCCGGCGACGCGGGGGAGCACGCGGTCCCCGGCGTAGGACCGCACCGTGTCCCTGACCAGCCGCTGCTCGTCGGAGAGCCGGGCGTCGATGTCGAGCAGATCCATGATGATCCTCCCGGGGTCTGCGGTCAGGGTAACGAAGGGCCGTCCCAGGGTCGCGTCAGGGTGACTCCCGATGGTGTGGACGCCGCCAGGAGGGCACGATCGTAGACATGGACGAGATGAACGACTCGCAGGTCAAGCAGCTCCGCCGGACGCGCGACGGCCGCATCATCGCGGGCGTGTGCAGCGGGGCCGGACGCTACGTCGGGATCGACCCGAACATCATCAGGATCGCCCTCGCCGCGCTCACGCTCTTCGGCGGCGCCGGGATCGCGATCTACGCGCTCGCGTGGCTGATCGTCCCCGAGGAGGGGCGCCCCACGTCGATCGCGCAGGACCTGATCGACAAGAACGTCAACAAGAATCGGCCGACGCCCTGACGTCCCGGATGATGTCCGCCCGGATGTCGGACCAGGACAGGGCCAGCACGCTCGCCACGCACAGGCCGGCGGCGCCCGCCAGGGCGACCACCGGCTCCGGGCCGAGCGCCTGGGCCGCCGCCCCGCCGAGCAGGATGCCGAGCCCCTGCGCGGCGAGCAGCCCCGACTGGACCAGCCCGAACGCCTGAGCGCGGCCTTCGGCCGGCACGCACTGCACGAAGGCCGCGTTCGCCGCGAGCTGGTACGCCCCGCCGATGCCGGACAGGACCCACAACCCCAGCACGATCGGCAGCCCGGGGCCGAGCGCCGAGAAGATCAGCGGCGCGCAGGTGAGGAGCGTGAGCCAGCCCATGCTGCGCAACCGCCCCGACGGCGAGACCAGGCGGCTGAACAGGAACGCCCCGATCACCGTGCCGGTCGGCATCGCCGCCATGAGCAGCCCGACCGCGACCGGCCCGCCCCCCAGTTCCGCGGCGTACGGCGCGGCCAGCCCCTCGGGCACGATGTAGAACCCGCACAGCCAGGCGAACAGCACGAGCGTGCGCAGCCGGGGATCGCCGAACACCATGCGCGCCCCGGCCCGCGTCATCGTCCACATGGACGGCCTGCTGCGGTCCTCGGGACCCGCCGACGCGGCGCGCGACCGCACCCCGGCCACCAGGAACAGCGCCGACGCCAGGAAGGTCGCCGAGTCGAGCGCGAGCGCGCGGTACGGCCCGAGCAGGGTGATCACGCCGGCGCCCGCGACGAAGCCGATCATCTGGGTGGCCTGGTGCGTCATGTTCTGCAGGGCCGAGCCGACGACGTACTTGTCGCCCGGCAGGATCTCCGGCAGCAGCGCGGCGCGGGCGGCGGAGAACGGCGCGCTCAGCAGGACGACGCAGAACAGCAGCACGCACAGCGCCGCGAACGGCATGCCCGGCACCGCCATCGCCGCGACCAGCACGGCGCGGGCCACGTCGCACGTGATCATGACCCGGCGGCGCGGGTAGCGGTCGGCGAGCCCGGACAGCAGCGGCCCGCCCAGGATCGGCGGGAGGTACGTCAGGGCGTACGTGGCGGCCGTGAGCAGGGCCGAGCCCGTACGGTCGTAGACGAGGACGGCCAGCGCGACCTGGGCCATCTGGTCGCCCAGGAGGGAGAGCCCCTGGCCCAGCCAGAGCGCGCGGAACTCCCGGATGGCGATGACCTCGCCGTAGGTGGCCCGTTCCTCAGGCGGTCTGCGGTGTCGTCCCGAGACCGGGTCGGGCTTGGTGTCGGCCATGTCACCCCGAGCGTCGCACGGATCGTTGTTGCTCCGTTACCTACGGTGGCGTGTCCGGGCCGCGCTCGCAAGCGATCAGTAGCCAAGGGCGTGCAATCGGTCATCGTCGATCCCGAAATGATGCGCTATTTCGTGAACGACGGTGATTCTCACCTCCTCGACCACGTCGTCCTCGGTGTCGCAGATTTCGCAGGTGGGGTTGCGGTAGATCTCGATGTGGTCGGGCAGCGGCATGGTGCCGGAGTACCAGTCGCCGCGCTCGGTCAGCGGCACCCCGGTGTAGAGCCCGAGCAACCCCGGCTCGGGCGGATCGTCCACGACGACCACGACGACGTTGTCCATGAGCGCCGTCAGCTCCTGCGGGACGGTGTCGAGCGCGTCCGAGACCAACTCCTCGAACCGCGCCCGTGAGACCTCGATCACGTTATCCATTCTCTTCTGTTAACCGACCTCTTCCTCCGAGCATGTAGAGGTTCATGGAGTTCGCCCGTAGTCTCCCCGCGGCGGCGCGCCGCCTCCTCGCCCGGCGTTCCGTACGACGCCCCGCCAGGTGGGCGTCCATCCTGCTCGTGGCCGTCGCCGGGGCGTGGCTCGGCGTGGCGCTCGCCGGGCCCGTCCACACCCGGGTCGGCCCGGCCGAGGTCGGGCTGAGCCTCACGCCGTCCTGGGAGGGCGACACCGTCCTCGACGTACGGCCCCTGGGCACGCTGACCTTCGACAGCCACGACGGGCCCGCCGGGCTCGGCGTCCGCATCGAGGGCATCGAGACGGACCGCGCCCGCGAGCTGATCAACTCCCAGCGCGCGGTGGACCGGCTGCCGGAGAGCATCGAGGCGGACCTGCGGCACGGCCTGGTGCGGCTGGCGCTGTACGCCGGCTTCTCCGCGCTGCTCGGGGCCGGCGTCCTCGGGCTGATCGTCTACCGCCGGCCCTCCCGGGCGCTGCTCACGTCGGGCGTGAGCCTGCTGGTCGCGGGGGCCGTTCTCGGCGCCGCCGTACTGACCTTCCGGCCGCAGTCGATCGTCGAGCCGCGGTACACCGGGCTGCTGACCGGCGCCCCGTCCCTGGTGGGCAGCGCGCAGTCGATCGTGCAGCGGTTCTCGGTGTACCGCACCCAGCTCGCCAAGATCGTGACGAACGTGTCGCAGCTCTACGAGGCGGCCTCCGGGCTGCCCGACTTCGCGCCCGACCCCTCGACCGTGCGCGTGCTGCACGTCTCGGACATCCACCTCAACCCGATCGCCTGGAACGTGATCCGCTCCCTCGTGGACCAGTTCAAGATCGACGCCATCATCGACACCGGGGACCTCACCGACCACGGCTCCAGCCCCGAGAATCGCTTCACCGACGAGATCGGCCGCCTCGGCGTGCCGTACGTCTGGGTCCGCGGCAACCACGACTCCATGGGCACGCAGCGCGCGGTCGCGCGCAAGCGCAACGCGGTCGTCCTCGACGGGGACTTCGCCGAGGTCGCGGGCCTGCGGATCTACGGGATCGGGGACCCCCGCTTCACCCCGGACAAGTCCGTCGTCGTGGCCTCCAACGACGACCTCGCCGCCCTGGGCCGGGCCGAGGCCGAACGGCTGACGCGCGTGCCCGGGCCGCCGGACGACCGCGGGCGGCTCAACCGGGAGCTGACCACGGACGTCGTCGCCGTGCACGACCCCACGATCGGGCGCGCCATGGGCGGGGCCGCGCCGCTCGTCCTGTCCGGCCACACCCACCGCCGCTCCGAGGAACTGCTGCCCTCGGGCACCCGCCTGCTCATCCAGGGCTCCACCGGCGGCGCCGGCCTGCGCGCCCTGGAGAAGGACACGCCGACGCCCATCCAGGCCGCGGTGCTGTACTTCGACAAGGACACCAAACGCCTGCGGGCCTGGGACAACGTGACCCTGGGCGGGCTGGGGCTGCAGTCGGCGCAGATCGAACGTCACATCGAGCCCGAGCCGGGCCGTACAATTCATCCTGTGCCCACTCCGGCGCCGTCACCTGTGGAGACGGTTCCCGGAACGAGCACCGCCACGGTCCCCGCGACCACGGCGCCGGGAGCCGCCGACTGAGGTCGCAGCCGCCGGAAACCACTTTGGCATCGAGGGCATCCGTCCCCTATGCTGGGGCGGTCCCCGACGGCAAGACGTCAAGGGCAGGCGTCTCGCCCCCATCGTCTAGCGGCCTAGGACACCGCCCTTTCAAGGCGGCGGCACGGGTTCGAATCCCGTTGGGGGCACTGGTACTCTTGGAGCACCAGACAAAACGGAAGGTGCGAACCTTCCGACATACAAGGTCCTGTGGAGCAGTTTGGAGTGCTCGCCACCCTGTCAAGGTGGAGGCCGCGGGTTCAAATCCCGTCAGGACCGCGCAAGGTCAGGTAGCTCAGTTGGTACGAGCGTCCGCCTGAAAAGCGGAAGGTCGGCAGTTCGACCCTGCCCCTGACCACCTGCGAAAACGCCCCGTCCACAAGATCGCGGACGGGGCGTGCGTGTTTATCTGCGTGACTAAGGGTCCAGACTCAGCGGGAAGATGCGGTCCATGACGGTCGCGCCTTCCTGCATGACGGGCCGGATCTGCTTGCGATAGACCGTCTCGGTCACGACGGTGTTCGTGTGCCCGACCAGGCGCGAGATGTGTTCGATCGGAACGTCATGCGCCGAGAGCAGGGACACGAAGCTGTGGCGCAACTCCCGGGGCGTCCAGTCCTTCGCGTCGATGCCTTCCGCGTCCTTGATCGCAAGGCGGAAGTCCCGCCGCACGTTCTCAGCGGTCATCGCCGTGTCGTTCCGGGTGCCGAAAACGCGGCGGTCGTCGAGCGGGCCGTCGGCGTATACCTCCTCGTGCTCCCTCATGAGGAGACGTAGCGCGCGCACGCACCTCGCAGGGATGCGGAGCGAGCGCCGCGACCTGACCGTCTTGGTGTCGCCCGACTGCCGTACGGAGCGCCACACATAGATGGCGAACTGCTCGTGCTCCCATCCGATCTGGGTCACCGGGCGCCAGGTGCTCGACTGTTCCTCGTACGCGACCACGTGATCCCAGCGGAGGTCCCGAAGTTCCTCCGTTCGTGCGCCGGTCAGCAGGGACACCACGATGTAGGCGCGTATGCGCGGAGTGGCCGACTCGGCGGCCTTCAGAACGGTCTCGGCCTGGTCGAGTGTCAGGGCCTTGGAAGGGCGTCCCACCCGACCTTCCGGCACCTCGCACAGGGCGACGATGTTCCGCTTGACCTTGTCCCGGACCATGGCGTTCCGCACGGACCGATCGAGGAGGTTGTGGATGAGCTTGAGGGACCGGGTGCCAAGCTCGCTGGTCTTGCGCGACAGCCACTGGTCCACGTCCTCCACCGACAACTCGCGTAGCTTGCGCGCTCCGATGGCCGGAATGACATGCTTATTCGCGTACCAGACGTACATCTCGATGGTGCTGCTGGACCGCCCTCTCAAGCCGTTCGCGAGCCAGTACGTCACGGCGTCCTTCACCGTGTAGTCCGTGGGGGCGATGGCCAGCCCGTCCTCGTGGTCGCGCAGGACGTCCTTGAGCTTGTTCTTGGCTTCGGTCTTGGTCCTGCCGCTGCCGCGCTTGACGATGCGCTTGCCAGCGGGCGTGTAGCCGATGGTGACGGAGGCGATCCACCGCTGCCGCTTGGGGTCCCAGTGAAGCCCGCCCTCGCCCCGGCTGCGTCGTTTGGTCATCAGGCCTGCACCTCCGCCTCGCGCTCTAGGAGCGCGATGTAGTCCGCGATGGCGCTGGCTGGGATGAGGCGGGCGCGGCCTTCCTTGACCGAGCGGAGGCGGCCGGAGCGGATCAGCTCGTAGATGACGGTTCGGCGCAAGCCGAGGACCTCCATGGCGTCGGGGATGCGGTAGAGACGGATCGGGTTGGTTTGGGCGATCGCGGCGGTAGCCACGGTCATGATGGGTGTACCTCCTGTGTGGGGTGCGGCCCCGGCGCTTGCTTGGTCGGCGGGATGCCGGGGCCGTCTGCGGCGTTGTGCTGGACAGGGACAGCGGTGACACCGGGCAGGGACGGGTGTCCCTGTCGGTCAGTAGCGTTTTCGCAGGTCAGAGGGTGATCAGGGACAGCAGGGACAGCAGGGACAGTTTCTGTGCGGTCGCTGTCCGGGGTGCGGTAGCGTCCGGCGGCGTCGGCCAGGAGCTGGCCGTCGGCGGCCATGCGGGGGCAGGTCTTGCGGACGTTGTCGTAGGACAGGCCGGTTCCGTCGGCGATGCTCTTGGGGTTGCTGCCGGGGTTGGCCCGGACGTAGCGGACGATGGCGGCCCGGGTCTCGGTGAGGGTGTGGTCCTCGGGCGGGCCGTCGAGCAGGTGCCAGGCGCCGCATGCGGGCTGGAAGGACAGGGCGTATTCGGCTTCGTCCACGTCACGGCCGGTGATCTGGAGCATGCCGTCGGCCGTCCCGCGCGCCCGGCTGAGGACGAGCGTGGCATCGGCCGCGCCCGCGATGCCGTTGGTGCCCGAGACGGTGTTGAGGAAGTCCTCGGAGGCCATCTTGCGGACGTGGTGGACGAGCACGATGGCGACGCCGTACGCGTCGGCCAGGTGCTTCACGCGGCTCATGGCGGTGTAGTCGGCGTCGTAGGCCGAGAGCCCGACGGGGGCCTTGCCGCGGACTTTGGCGAACACGTCGATGACGACCATGCGCGCGTCCGGGTGCCGCTCCAGCCACCGGCCGATGGCCTCGTCCCCGCCGTCGGTCAGGGTCGGGCAGTAGGTGGACAAGGTCAGGGCGGCCGGGGCGGGGCGTCCGGCGAGCATCTTGCGCATGCGGGACTGGAGGCGGCGCGGGGTGTCTTCCAGGGCCAGGTACAGCACCGGGCCGGGGGCGACGTCGATGGCTTCGAAGGCCTTGCCGCCGCTGGCGACGGCCAGGCCCAGGCCGAGGGACAGCCAGCTCTTGCCGACCTTGGGCGGTCCGGCGAGCAGGTTGACGCCTTCGGCGAGCAGGCCGGGCACGGCCCACTTCGGTTCGGGGAAGGTCGTGGCCATCAGCTCGTCCGCCGTCCAGGCGGTGCGCTGTAGCCCGGGTGCGCTGGTCTCCAGCCCTCCGGCGTCGCCGGAGACCAGGCGCAGGTGTGAGCGTGGTGGGTGGGTCAAGCCAGGCTCCTTGGCCGCTTGGCCCCGGCGCGTAGCCCCGAGGCGATGGTCCGGTGTGCCTCGCCGGGGGGCTGGCCGACGCTGGTGGCGGCCTCTGCGAGCCAGGTGGTGACGTGCTTCTCGGGGAGAGCGCCCCCGGCGACGAGCTGGCCGAGGGCGACCGAGGCGCGGTACAGGGCGGTGTTGTGGCCGCGCAGCGGCGAGTGCGTGACCCGGCGCAGCTCGTCCTGCACGGCGCTCTTGAGGTAGGCCGACCGCCGGTCGGTGGCGATGAGCGGGACGGTGATCGGGCGTTGGGGCGGGAGCGGGGCGGGGCGGAGCCGTTCGGCCAGCCAGCCGGGTAGCGGCGCGGCCGGGGCGCGGTTGCCCACGGTGTAGGCGCCGCTGCCGTCCGGGCTGATGACCAGGCTCCCCGGGCCGACGACGTAGCCGCCGTTGGCACGGGTGTCGATGAGCCACCCGAGCTTGCCCTGCGTGTTGCGCAGCTCGGCCCCGGCCGGGGCGGTGAAGTACAGGTGGAGGCCGCCCCGGCGGGTGCCGACCATGAACGTGTCGAACGGCATCGGCTGCCCGGCCTGTTCGGCCAGCACGGCCAGGACGTCGGCCCCGTCGCCGACGCCGGGCAGGTCCCACTCCGGCGGCGGGATGTCGCCGGGCTTGGGCACGTCCAGGTCCAGGACCACGAGCCCGGACGGGCCGGTGGCGATGCCGACGTTGTACGGCTCGCGCCCCCAGATCCGCCGGATCGCCTCCGGGTCGGCGGTGGCCCGGCTCTCCCACCGCGTCCAGCCCTTCGCCGGCTGCTTGCCGTACGGCGTGAGCGGGAAGACGTGCCAGCCGCGAGCGGCGGCGGCCAGGGCGTAGTTCAGGATCGGGTTGCTCATGCGGGCATGGGCTCCTGGTGTCGTCGGTGGACGGTCTCAGCGGGCGAAGGTGCGACGCAGGTAGTTGAAGAGGCGTCGGCCGGTACGGAGGCGAAGGCCGGTGCCGTCGCAGTGGCGGCAGTGCGCGGCCTTGCGCTTGCGGCCCTTGCCAGGGGCGCAACGGGGGCAGGGGCCGAAGGGGGCGACGGCGCACATGGCGGCGTAGATCAGGGCGGCCAGGGCGGCGGCGAGGAGGAACCAGCCGACACCGGCGGCCAGGGTCGGGAAGGTCGCGGTCGGGGTCGCGGGATGGGTGGTCGCGGTCGCGATCAGGTGGGGCATGGCATGGTCTCCTGGGGCTGCTTTTGGGCGTGGAAAGCCGCGCCCGCTACCCGCGACCTGCGGGTATTCGCGCTGATCAGGCAGGGTTTCCAGCGGTCGCGGGGTGGGTCGCGCACCCGCGACCGGTCGCGGGTCGGTCGCGACCCCCGGCGAGCCCTGAAGGTGCCCGCCGGGGGCCGGGCGGGTCTATCCGGTGGTGGTCTCCCGGCGACTGATGGCGGTCTGGACGGCGGCCTTCTTCGCGCCCTTGAGCGCCTTGCCGTCGCGCTTGATGTCCACGCTGGGAACCCCGAGCGCGCGCAGCTGGGCGGAGATGGCGTCGGGGGTCACGTCGGCGTAGTGCTCGGGGATGCGCTCGGCGAGCCGGGCGGCCAGGTACGTCCAGGGCAGGCCGGTCTCCCCGGACTGGAAGACGGTCAAGGCGTCGGCCAGCACGTCGCGCACCTCGCGGACGGCGGCTTCCCCGGCCGCGAAGCCCGACAGGGTCCCGGCCCGCTCGCGCAGCTTGCGCGCGGCCAGCAGGATCTTTTCGGCATCCTCGGCGTCGGCCAGGTGGAACCGCACGGTCGGCGTCTCGTCCCCGGCCCCACGCATGATCCCGACCCCCTTGTAGGACGGGAGCAGCGTGGAGGAGTCGAAGCCCTCGGAGTAGGCCCCCGAGCCGAGCACCAGGTCCGAGACCTGCCAGGAGCCGGTACGCAGGGCGATACGGACCTGGTGGTTGTCGCGGAAGCTGGTGAAGGCGGTGGCCACGTCACCCGTGCCGACGCCGCCGGGCTTCTGCGTGGCGTCCACGAGGATGATCCCGGCGGCCGGAGCGACCTTGACCAGGAACACCATCAGGCCCGCGATCTCCTTGTTCAGCTCCTTGTCGCCGGTGTCGAAGTACTCCTGGCACTCGTCGATGACCACCAGGCGCACGGGCATGCCGTACCGGGGATCACGGGCGATCTCGCGGGTCAGCTTGCCCTCCGGGCAGATGTCCACCGGAAGTTCCGAGAGCTTCTGGTAGCGGGCCTGGGCGTCGGCCTTGAGGTCGCGGAGCATCTGCACGAACGTCTCCAGCGGGTCCCCGTCGCGGGTCATCGTGAAGCCGAAGCTGCACGAGTGCGCCACTAGGGCGAACTTGCGCCAGTCCGGCGAGCCCTTGCCGTCGAACACGTCCAGCCGGACGTACGGGTCCAGGGCGGCGTACAGGGCCAGCAGGCGGGCCGTGAAGCTCTTGCCCTGCCGGGGCTGAGCGCCGACCAGGATGGAGTTCCACAGCATCAGGAGCGTGACCGGGCGGCCGCGCTCGTCCAGCCCCAGCGGTGCCGGCTGCCAGATGTCGGTGGGCTTGCAGGCCAGCAGCGGCGTACGCCCGGCCGGGGTGGCCAGCGGGTCGGAGTCGGCCACCCAGAGCCAGTGGCTCCGGTGGCTCTGCGGGTCCCTGGTGAGCATGACCTGCGCGAGCGCCACGTCCAGCCCGGATGCGATCTTCTCCCGGGCGTTGACCGCGTCGGTGAAGCTCTTGCCGTACGGCAGGTTCACCAGCACCTTGGACCCGTTGCCCTCGCGCGCCATCGGCGCCCCGAACTCGATCTGCTGGTTGGGCTTGTCGGGGTGCCCGAGCCCGGCGGCGTAGTACGCGCGCAACACGATGTCGCTGTTGAGCTTCCGGAACCGGCGGGTGACCACCGCGGCCGGGATGATGGTCCGCCCGGCGGGCTTGCCGTACCGGGCCAGCAGCGCCAGCATCGCAGCGGTCAGCCCGGCCTTCCACTGCCACGGCAGCTGTACGGCGAGCGCGCCCGCGACGGCCAGGGCGACGAGCTGGCCCAGCAGGACCACGCCGCGCCATCGGCGGGTGGCCTTCCCTTCGCGGTGGAGCTTGAGCCACATCGCGGGGTCGTTGTCGGTGGCGGCCTGCTGAAGCAGCGTGTACTGCTCGTTGACCCACCACCACCGGACTTGACGGCCCATCAGCCGGAACAGGCCGACCACGGCCCACAGGGCGGTCTGGAGCAGGTACCCGGGCGAGCGGACCGCGTGGAACGCCGCCACGTACCCCCAGCGGCGGCCGGTCGCCTTGGCGGTGGCGGCCAGGTTCCCCCGGCGCAGCCCGGCCGGGATGACCGGGTGGCGTCGCTCCTCCGGCGTCAGCACCGGGACGGCGGAGCCGGGCAGGTCCACCGAGACGGGGGCTCCCTCAGCGGGCGGAGGCTCGTCCAGCTCGATTTCGTACGAGGTGTCGCGGGCGGTGGGCCGTACGGCCGTCGCCTCGCTCTCGCCGGAGGTGTCGGCCTGACGGGCGCGGCGGTGCTCGTCCAGGGCGACCACCTGGCCGACCTCGCTCTTGTGCCCGTTTGCCGAGGGGATCTCGGGACCGCCGTAGGGCTCGTTGGGGTCGTACGTCATGATGAGGGCACCTCGTTCGGCTTGCACTGGGCGGGGTAGCGGGGCGCGGCCGGAGTCTTGGCGGATGAGGCCGCGCCCTGCGTCTGGCGCTTGCGGTACGGCTCCACGCAGGCGTTGACCTGGGCGAGCACGCGGTCCTTGGTCACGATCAGGTGGACGAGGCTGAGCAGCGGCACAGCCACGACGGCCAGGGCGACGAGGGTGGCGAGGATGAACATGTCAGCCCCTCTTCTCGGTACCGGGGCCGTCGGCCAGGGCGTCCCGCACGGCGCGGGCCGCGTCCATGCCGCACCCCAGCGCGCTTCGGATCTTTCCCGCCCCGGCCCCGTGCGGCAGGTCCCCGGCCTTGATCAGGCGGCGGGCGCGGTCGGTCAGTTCCGCGACGTCGAGGCCGTTCGTCCTGTACGTATGCCCGGTAGCCGGGGTACCGGCTCCGTGGTCGAGGCGGCTGAAGGCGGCCAGGATGATGGGCAGGGCGGTGACGATGGCGACCGCGACGACCGGCCCCAGCAGGTGCAGCACCAGCCGGGAGAAGCTGAAGACCTCGGCGACCCCGGGCAGGTACGGCCAGGCGTTCATGCTCACGGTCAGGGCGAGGAAGAACCATTCGATCCGGATCAGCCGCCGGTCGTTGAGCGGGGCGTCCCGGCTGCCGAGGTAAGCGCGGGCTCCGACGACGACCAGCAGGGCCAGGCTCATGAACGGCTCCACGAGCCAGGCGAACCACCAGGCCGGTGAACCGGCCGGGGCCTTGTCTGCGGCGAACGCCTGAACCCCGGCGGTGGACCAGGCCAGCGCGAGCGCCAGGGCGATCAGGGCCACGGTCACCAACAGGCGGCGCATCCGGGCCGCCTGCCAAGCCCGCATTGCCGGGTTCTGCACCAGCTCGTGCAGCCGGGCGGCCTCGTACGCCGCCTTGCGGCGTCGCCGTACCCGCTCGGTGTCCAACGTCAGCGGAAGCTCGTCGTCCTGGAGGTCGGCCAGCGCGTGCGCCTCGGCCACCTCGGCGCGCAACTGCCGTACGCGCTTAGTCTCCCCGGGCTGGTTGGCGGGCGCACTGTGCGTGTTGGCGGGGACGGTTGGGGTGGTGGCCTGACTGGCTACGTGCTGCTCCAGCTCGACCAGCCCACGCGCCACCTCCTCCGGCGTCGGCTCGGGGCCGGGGTCTGGGGTGAAGGTCGTCACTTTCGGCCCTCCTCGCAGGCTGGCCAGGCCGACCCGACCGGGCAGGCGCCGAAGATGGACCTACGGACCCGGAAGGTGTGATCGACACCGTTGGCGTCGCGCACGGTGAGGTACTTACGGGAGTTACACGGGCTGATCGGGCACCGGGCGGCCTCCACGACCGTTCCGGACTCCGGGATGCTCGGCACGCACGCTGCGACCGTCAGGGCCGCCACGATCAGCGATGCCAAATGTGCTGACCAGCGCGCACACCACCGACGCCGGTCGGTAGATGCGGCTGCGCGCGGGCTCTTGAGAGGCTGGGGCGAGGTCTGAACGGCGGTCATGCGGTCCTCCTCAGCGGGGCGTGGGTCTCGGTGTCGAGGTCGGCCGCGCAGAACGACCGGCGACAGGGGGCGCAGTAGAACTGCACGGGCCCGCCGTCGAGGTGGGCGAGACAGCGCGGGCAACTGCGGGTCGGCCACGGCGAGAGCCATACGCGGGCCGTCATCGCTCGTCCTCGTTGTTCTTCACCGATGTCTCCTGATCCGGTGCCGTGGTGTGGATGACGTGGGCGGCGATGCCGCACACCGCGATGCAGAACAGCGCGGCGGGAGTGCGGCCGTACAGGTACATCAGGGCCAGCGCGGCGGCGCCGGCCAGGGCACACACCGTCGAGGCCGTTCGGTAGCGGCGGCGCGCGGGGCGGGCCTGGGTCATCGCTCCTCCTGGCAGTCCGGGCAGGGCCGGATGACGCAGCGGTAGATGCCCTGGCGGTCGTCGAACGCCGGGGCGGCGATCTCGCGGAAGTTCTCGCAGGTCAGACAGTGAGCCGGAGTGCGGGTTCGGATGCGGATCACGGGCTTCACTTCCCTTCCGGGGCGGAGCCGGGGACGGCGGAGTAGAGGCTGATGCGGCCGGAAACGGACTGGAACTGGCCGGTTCCGCTGAAGGCGGTGATGGTGATGTCGCCGGAGTTGGTCTTGGCCGTGACCTCGTGAGCGCGCCCCAGCAGCACGTCACCGGAGACGCTGCGGGCCGTCACGTAGTCGGTGGCGGCCGCGCTGATCTGACCCGAGGTGGTCTGCGCGTGCAGACGGGCGGCGGTGTCGGCGTTCAGGTCGCCGGAGACGGAAGTGAAGTCCAGGGCGTGCAGGGCGCCGTGGGTGGTGAGGTCGGCGGCGGTGGTGCGCATCGTCAGAGACGAGCCGCGAGGGAGCTGAATCTCGGCGGTGAGGCTTCGGTCCTGGGCTTCGCTGCCACTGGTGACGGTGCCGGAGATGTGTACGGCTCCCCGGCCGGAGATGGTGACGCCGCCCGTGATCACACCGGCGCTGATGACGACGCCCGGGCCGCTGTTGATGACGGTCACGCCGCTGCCGCCGTAGACGGTCCCGCCGGTCGGGCCGGGCACCGTCAGGTTCAGCGTGCCGCCCTCGGCGCTGTAAGCCGCCTCGTTGATGGCGGTGGCGGCGGCGCTGCCCTTCGTGGCGGTCAGGGTGATGGTCGCCTGCGCGGAGTCGGTGACCGTGACGCGTGCCTGGCCGTACGGCAGCGCCAGCGCCAGCCGGACCGGGCCGCCGATGGTCTCGGTGAAGGTGCGGGTGATGGCGTTGGTCGTCACAGCTGGATACCCCCAGTGATCGTGTCGGCCTGGCGGCCGACCTTGGCGTTGCCGATGCGGACGTTGGTGACGGTGCTCTTGCGGTCGGACTTCTCCGGGCTGGCGGGCTTGTCCTTCTTGCTGGAACCGAGGACCTGGCCGACCTGGATGGCGGTCGTGCCGCTGGTGGCGACGTTCTTCTTGGACATGGCGCTTCTCCTGTCAGGCGTGCGAGCGGGCGAAGATGCGGCAGTGACGGCAGGCGCGACGGCAGGGTTCGCCGTGGACGGGGCAGTGCTGGATGGGGCGGCCGGTGGTGGTGCCGCAGCGGCGGCAGCCGACGACGCTGGTGGACCGCTGGCCGCAGTCGAGGCACTGGAAGCGGGCCATCACGCGGCCTCCGCCGTCAGCAGGTCGCTGATCTCGTCAGCCGTGTAGCCCGCCCAGACCCCCGCAGTGGGCTTCACGGCCAGGGCGTAGTCCAAGCAGGCCGAACGGGCCGGGCAGCTCGCGCACATCGCCTTGGCGGCGTCCTCCCGCTGCTCCTGTGCGCGGTCGATCTCGTCGTTCTCTGGGCCGGTGAAGGTCTCGGCGTCGGCGGGTGTGCAGGCCGGGCCGGTCCTGAACAGGGTGGCCAGAAGACCGGCAGCCTCCTCTCCGCCGAACAGCGCGGCGCGCGCCTGACCGCTAATCGCGGCCTTGGCGTCTCGCTGCGCCTGGGACCTGTGGGTCATGACCTGATCACTCCTTCGGGCGTGAGCGGGGCTGCTGGTCAGCCCTCGGTTGCACTGCTCCGAAGCTAACAACTGATATGAAGCCTGGTCAACTGTTAGGCGCGCGTGTTCTTCGAGGTCGCGCCTGACCTGCACCAATCTGTTAGGTCATCTGTTAGATGACTGATATGCTCCATGCCAACGGCTGCCACTGGACACAGCGGAAGGAAGCGACATGACACCCCCACGCCCCCGGCTGGTCCGCTCGGAGTCGCTGCATCAGCAGGTAGCGCGCAACATCCGGAACGACATCGAGGCGGGGGTCCTGCGAGACGGGGACACCCTGCCGTCTACTCGCGACCTCGCTGAACAGTGGGGTGTGAGCGTCTTCACGATCAGTGAGGCGATGAAGGTTCTCGCCGAAGAGGGCTTGGTGGTCAGTAAGTCCCGCTCCAAGCGGATCGTGAACGCCCCGAAGCAGACGGCGTCCCGGAAGGTACGGCTTGAGAAGCCGCATGTCCTTCTCATCGGTGGCTATGCCGGAAGCGGCAAGACCGAGCTGGGGCGCATTCTCGCCCGGGAAACCGGCTGGCCCATGCTCGACAAGGACACGCTGACGCGTCCCGTCGTAGAGGCCGCTCTTGAGATGCTGGGTCAGTCGCCTCACGATCGCGAATCAGAGACCTACGTGAACCACATACGACCACGCGAATACGAGGCGCTGATAGCGGCGGCAAGCGAAAACGTCGAATGCGGCAACAGCGCGATCGTGACGGCGCCGTTCATCCGTGAATTCAACAACGAGGCGTGGATAAAGCGAACTCAGGCATACTTCACGTCGATCAACGCCATCGTCACCGTGATCTGGGTCTACTGCGATGCCGACACGATGCACACCTACGTGCGCCACCGCGGCGCGGCCCGGGACGCCGTGAAGCTCGCAGACTGGGGCGCCTACATGGACACGGTGGACATCGACTTCCGTCCGCCGGCCCCGTACATCTTGGTCGATAACTGTGCTTCGAGCAGCCCGCTTCAGGGTCAGGCCAAGGAGCTCCTTCAGAAAGTCCTGAGCGGAGTCGCGGCCTCATGACTCAGGTAGGCGTCATTCTCTACGGCCCTCCCGCATCTGGGAAGGACACCGTGACAAAGGCGCTGAACAACCTTGACGACAACTACGCCCTGTTCCGCAGGCTCAAGGTCGGCAGCGGCAGGATGTCCGAATACCGGCCCCTTTCAGAAGCGGGGCTATCGGACCTCAGAGCGAGCAATGAGGTCATCTGGGAGAATCACCGCTACGGGAATGCCTATGTCGTAGATCGCCCGTCCCTCGTGCGAAGCCTCTCCGAACAGATCCCCATCTTGCACCTGGGGCAGGTCGAAGCCATCCGACACGTCAAGGACGCAGTTCCCCACGCTCGGTGGCTCGTCGTCTACCTGAGCTGCCCGCGAGAGGTGGCAGAGCAGAGGATCAAGGAACGAGCCACCGGCGACACGACCGAACGACTCCGGGCCTGGGACGAGACCGAGCCGCTCGAGGGAGCGGACATGGTGATCGACACCTCTGTCGTAGAGCCCGATGACGCCGCAAGGAAGATCGCTCGTCTCATAACCGAAGCAAGGGACAGGGGGTAGCAGTAGCCGGGCGAGGCGCACCAGGCAGCTCAGCGGTCACCTGTCCTCCTCCCGGCAACGGTCATTCGCACTGGTCGCACTCGAAGGCACTCCACCCCTAGGAGCCAAGGATGCAGCTACGCTTCCTCGTGATCGACCCGGGTACGGACAACGACCACTGCCCGGCCATGCAGGTAGACGAGATGACCGGTGACCTGGTGTTCGTGGGTGAGACGGTCACCGACCCCAACGACCTGGCTCAACTTCAGGAGAGCAGCGGGATCAGCCCGAACGAGTCGGGGGTTCGTGTCCCGGCCCGCATGAGAAAGGTCATCCTGGAGGCGCTGCGTGAACTCGAAGACGATCCCACCGTTCCCTGAGCTGATCGCGGCCACGACGCGTAGTGCCGTGCACCTGGAGATGCGCGACACCTACGTTCCCCAGGACCCGGGCTTCCGCCGCTGGCTGGAGACCGGCAACCTCGATCACTACGACTTCACCAAGTGGCGGCGGACCATCGGGGACGCCGTAGGTCGCGGCGTCCGGTTCCGCAGGGCTCGTATCGTGTCCGAGCCGGTAACCGACTACATCAGGTACGAACACGTGCTCACCGCGCCGAACAGCATCGCGGCAGGCGAGCAGGTCCGGTGGTTGCCCCGGCGCCTGGCATCCGATCTGGCCCTGCCCGGTAACGACTTCTGGGTGTTCGACGACTGTCTCGTACGGTTCCACCACTTCGCCGGCGACGGGTCGATCGTGGAGGACGAGCTGCGCGACGAACCCGAGGTCATCCGGCTCTGCCTGGTCGCCTTCGAGGCGGTTTGGGAGCGGGCGATCGATCACGCGGAGTACGAGCTGACCTAGAGCTGAAGCAGGCCCGTCCTATGCCCACCCCGCCCACATCGTCTATCCAGGAGTCCCGCCGGGCGCTCGCCGACCGGCTTCGGGCGATACGCGAGGACGCGGGACTCACGGCGATGGCCCTTGCCCGGGCGGCGGGGTGGGAACGGACGAAGATCTCCAAGATCGAGCACGCAGCCCGGCCGCCCTCCGTCTCCGACATCCGCATCTGGTGCCGGGTGTGCGGCGCTGAGGAGCAGGCTGACGACCTCGTGGCCATGTCGCGCGCCGTCGCGAGCGCCTACGTCGAATGGAGGCGTCAGGAGCGCAGCGGCCTGCGGGCGCTCCAGGAGAACCGGCTTCCGTTGTACGAGCGGACGACGCTCATGCGCGCCTACTGCTCTCAGGTGATCCCCGGTCTGTTCCAGACCCGGGAGTACGCCGTGGCGCTCCTGCATGGGATCGCTTCCGGTCACCAGGTGGTTGACGACGCTGAAGCGGCTGCGGAGGCCCGTACGGCACGCGCCGAGGTCCTCCGTAAGCGCGGCCACCGCTTCGACTTCATCGTCGAGGAATCAGTGCTCTACTACCGGCTCGGCAGTCCCCAGGTGATGGCGGATCAGTTGGAACACCTGCTCTCGGTCATGAACCGGCGATCGGTGAAGCTTGGCGTGATCCCCCTGGACATCACCCGCAGCATGCATGTCGTCCACAACTTCACGATCTTCGACCGCGAGCAGGTCAGCGTGGAGCTGGTGAGCGCGGCGGTCACGGTGACCGCCCCGAGCGAGATCGCCCGCTACGAGCGGGAGTTCGAACGGCTCGCCAGCATGGCCGTTCACCGCGCGAAAGCGCGGGAGCTGATCAGAAAAGCCCAGCTCAGACACCAGGGCTAGAAAGTCGGCCGCCACATCTCGCCACACTCGTTGAGCTGGGCTTTCCGGCGTTCCTAGCGTCTCTGGCATGACGAGAGGCCGGATGACCAAGTCGAGTCCGGCGGGCGAGCGGGCGGGGAGGCTCCCGGAGCGGCAGCTGCGCGCTGCCCGCGCCGCCCGGCGGTTGTGCATCGAGCTGGCCGAGGGGCACGGCATCACAGCGAGGGCGCTTGAGGGGTACGGCATCGCGATGCTCTGGGTCGGTCCCGACGCCGAGGTCGTCGTCTGGACCGACGGGGCGTGGTTCCGCTGGTGGACGGGGCGGTTGTCGAGGGCCGGACGCCGGGTCTACGCCAGCGGAACATGCGACAACCCGGCCACGGCCGCGCGCCGGGTGAGCTTGCGCTACGCGGACCTGTCGGCGCAGCAGGCCGGGCCGGGGAACGCGCCACGGGCGGTCGCGGGATGAAGACACCCACGTGGGAACAGCTCGTCGCGCGGTACGAGTGCCGCTGGGAGTTCGATCGCCTGTACGGCTACAGCGCGGTCCGCAAGCACGGCCCCTCGCGGGAGGCGGAGGCCCGGGGGCAGGAGAGGGTCCTGCTGGCTGATTCGGTGGCGGAGCTGGCGATCAAGCTCCGCAAGCAGGAGGCCCTGATGGGTCCGTTCATGGGGGAACTTCCCGTCGGCTTCTTCGACTCGATCCGGCCCGCGAGCTCACGGAAGCCGGTCAACGGCGTCCAACGATCCGCGCCCAACGTCGTGGAACTGCCCGACCGTCGCGCTTCGTAGCTCCCGTGGCCGAGGGCCTGACCGCCTCCAGGGAACGGGTTGGTGGGCAGGTAGGTACCCCTCGGTCACGGGTCGGAGCGGCGTGGGCGGCGCGCGAGGCCCTGGCACCCTGCGTCACCAGGACATCCAGGAAATCCGCGCCGCCCATGCCCCGTACTCCGCGGCGGGAAGCCCCTGCGTTCGCCCGGGGTGCAACGTCCCCGCTAGCAGAGCTCGCCGAGCATGGGCTTGAAGCCACGGTGGCAGGGGTCCCAGACCTTCGGGCGCGGGGAACGCTTTCGCTCATGGCGCTTGACCGTGTGGCGGGCCGAAGGCGGTGCCGCCTCCCCTCGGCCTGAAGAGCCGGCCAACGTGCGCCCCGGTCGTCCGGGCCTGGCGGCCTTGGGTTTGGCCGTCACCGTGATGGTCACCCTCGGCGTGGGGAGCGCGGCGGACGGAGTGGCGGCGGGAGAGGAGGACGCCAACACAGGCCCAGGGCTCGGAGTCGCTGTCTGGGGAGCTGCGACGAGCGTGGACGGGCGAGGGGTGGCCGACGCGGACCGGGCGGCCAAGGGCTTCGGCGGAGAGTCTCTGATCCCAAGCCAGGCCCCCGTACCCATGGCCGCGAGCGTCACCAGCCCGGCGAGGATCGGGATGCGCAGCTCACGAAGACGGCTCGGGTTCCGCCGTCGTTCCTCCCGTCTGCGGGCGCGGGCCTCCTGCGGTGAGACGGGCTCGCTGACCAGGTAGGCCGACGGTGGCAGATCCTCATCGTCCATGACGTCCCCCCGACACGTCCTGTGCGTTCGGCACCCTATCGGGGCTCCTGCGCCTACCTTGAGCACCATGACGCATGTCTTGTGGGCACGTGACCTGGCCGCACGACTCCTTGACCCGCTCCCGAGACGCCTCGCTCACGTCACCGCCGTGGGCCGACGGGCCGGAGCCCTGGCCCCCATCCTCGGCCCGGACGCCGAGCTGCTGGCCGCCGCGGCATACCTGCACGACATCGGCTATGCCCCGGCCGTCGCCGACACCGGCTTTCACCCCCTGGACGGCGCCCGCTACCTGCGCGAGGTGGAGAAGGCCGACGACCGCCTGTGCCGCCTGGTCGCGCATCACTCCTGCGCCGTCTACGAAGCCCGCGAACGCGACCTCCTGGCGACGCTCCTGGCCGAGTTCACCCCCGAGCGCGCCGACCTTGCCGAAGCGCTCACCTTCTGCGACATGACCACCGGCCCCGACGGCGTCCACCTGACCGCCGAGGACCGCCTGGCCGAGATCCGCTCTCGCTACGGCCCCGGCCACCTGGTCACCCGCTCCATCACCCGCGCCACCCCCTGCATCCTGCACGCCGTCCAAGCCGTGCACGAGCGCCTGGCCGCCGCTGGCGTACGGCTCCCGCCGGACGTGCCCGCTGACGAAACCCAGACGATCACCGAGAGCGCCGCAAGCCCTGCGATTACCCGCCCCGCCGTACTGTCGGGATCATGGAGGAACGAGAAGAACTCAACGCCCCAGCAGTCGAAAACCTCGTGACCGGCATCGTCCACGGCTACGTCACCCAGATCGGCCACAGCGAGCGGCTGGCCCCCAGCCACCAACCCCACGTCCGCAACACCGTCAGCGGCGTCGTCCACGGCCAGGTGATCCAAGCCGGAGACATCACCCACGACCTCAACCTCTGAGAACAGCAGCTACGACGCCAAGCTGTCCCTGCTGTCCCACCTGTCCCTGCACCGGCCCTGAACTGCGGAAACGCCAGGGACAGGTGCAGGGACAGTGCAGGGACAGATGTCCCTGCGCACCAAGGAAAGGGGCTGCAACACGGAGGGAGACACCCCTCCGTGTTGCAGCCCCTGTCGGCGGCGGATTATTTGTCACCCATTCCTTATCGCTGGGCGGGTAAGGGTCCAGGAGAGGGTTCCCCATGTGCGTGCGGCCCGGTGGAGCGAGGTGAGGATC
>NZ_QZEY01000001.1 GCF_003594875.1 Bailinhaonella thermotolerans | reverse complement strand
AGCACGTCGCACACCTACACCGTGACCGCGCGCGACGCCCGCGACAACGAGTCCGCCCGCAGCGCCCCCGTCACCGCCACCACCCAGCCAGGCGGAGGCGACCCCGGCGGGTACGCCAAGGTGGGGTACTTCGTGCAGTGGGGCATCTACGGGCGCGGGTACCTGGTCAAGCACCTGGACACCAGCGGGGCGGCCGCGAAGCTGACCCACATCAACTACGCGTTCTCCAACATCCACCCGACCCAGCACACCTGCATGAACGGGGTCAACAAGGCCACCACCCCCAACCCGCAGGACCCGAACCAGGGTGACGGCGCGGGCGACGCCTGGGCCGACTACGAGAAGGGCTTCTCGGCCGCCGAGTCGGTGGACGGCGTCGCCGACACCTGGGACCAGAAGCTCGCCGGCAACTACAACCAGCTCAAGAAGCTCAAGGCCAAGCACCCGCACCTGAAGACGCTGATCTCGCTCGGCGGCTGGACGTACTCCAAGTACTTCTCCGACGCCGCCTCGACGCCCGCCAAGCGGCAGGCGTTCGTCAAGTCCTGCATCGACATGTACATCAAGGGCGACCTGCCCGCGACCGGCGGACGGGGCGGTCCCGGCGCGGCGGCGGGCGTGTTCGACGGCATCGACATCGACTGGGAGTGGCCGGGCGCCGAGGGGCACCCGGGCAACCACGTCAGCCCGCAGGACAAGAACAACCTGACCCTGCTGCTCCAGGAGTTCCGCACCCAGCTCGACGCGCTGTCGGCCACCACCGGCAAGAAGTACCTGCTCACCGCGTTCACCCCGGCCGACCCCGTCAAGATCGACGCCGGGTGGGACCTGTCGAAGATCTTCAACTACCTCGACTTCGCCAACGTGCAGGGCTACGACTTCCACGGCGCCGGCAGCGACAACAGCTGGGAGCCCAACCGCACCGGCCACCAGGGCAACCTGCACCTGGACGCCGACAGCCCGTACAACCCGGACTTCAGCGTGGACAAGGCCGTGCGGCACTACCTGGACCGGGGCGTGGACCCGCGCAAGCTGACCATCGGCCTGGCCTACTACGGCCGGGGCTGGCAGCAGGTCACCGACGGCGGCAAGCGCGGCGAGTGGCAGGACGCCAAGGGGGCCGCCCCCGGCGACTTCCCCGAGGAGGCGGGCACCCGCGGCTACAAGAACATCGCGAGCCGCGTGCCCGGCTGCACGGTGCACCACGACGAGCAGTCCGTGGCCACCTACTGCTACACCGGGAACAACGGCCAGTGGTGGAGCTTCGACGACCCCTGGTCCATCGGAAAGAAGACCGACTACATCAAGGCCAACCGCCTGCTGGGCGCGATGGTCTGGGAGATGTCCGGAGACGACGGCAGCCTCACCACGGCCATGCACAACGGCCTGCGGTGACCCCCACGTGAGGGGCGGGGCGGGGCCGCCGCCCATCCTCGCCCGCTGGATCCGGGCCCGCCCGCCCCTCACGCCGCCCCGGACCCCGTACGGCACGGCCGAGCGCTCCCGGCCGTGCCGTACGGCATGAGCGGGGGCTCACCAGCCGCGTTCCCACCAGGAGGGCAGGGCGGGACGCTCGGCGCCCAGCGTGGTGTCCTTGCCGTGGCCGGGGTAGACCCAGGTCTCGTCGGGAAGGGGCTCGAAGACCCGCTCGACCACGTCGGTCATCAGGCTCTTGAAGAGCTCGGCGTCGCCCCAGGTGTTGCCGACGCCGCCGGGGAAGAGGCTGTCGCCGGTGAACAGGTGCGCGCCGTGCCGCAGCGCGATCGAGCCGGGGGTGTGGCCGCGCAGGTGGATGACCTCCAGCTCCACGTCGCCCACGGTGACCGTGTCGCCGTGCTCCAGCGGCTCGGCGACCGGGACGGGCAGCTCGGGCGCGTCGAGCGGGTGGGCCGCGACGGGCGCGCCGGTGGCCCGGACCACCTCGGCCAGGGCCTGCCAGTGGTCGCCGTGCCTGTGGGTCGTCACGATCCGCGCGAGCGGGGCGTCGCCGAGCAGGTCCAGCAGCCGGGCCGCCTCGTTGGCGGCGTCGATCAGCAGCACCTGCCCGGTGCGGGCGCAGCGCAGGAAGTAGGCGTTGTTGTCGTACGGCCCGACGGCCACCTTCGTGATCGTCAGGCCGGGCAGCTCGCGCACGTCGGCGGGGCCGCCCACGGTCACGTCGCCGGTGTAGGTCATCGGTCCTCTCCTCGGTCGGGCGCGGGGCCGTCCAGCCCCGCGACGCTGATCGGCCAGCTCGCCGGGGGCGCCGCGGGCATCGCGGACGGGGCGGGCAGGGGCGGCCACGGGGGAGGGGTGGGCAGCGGGCCGCGCGGCCGCGAGCGCAGCCCCTCGCCCCCGCCCCGGCCGGTGAGCCAGCCCAGCAGGTCGCGTTCGGTCCCGCTGATCACCGGCCCGTCGCCCAGGCCCCGCCAGGAGCGGCCGGTGTCGTCGGCGTCGATGCCGCCCAGCGGCGAGTCCCCCAGGTCGGCCAGGATCAGCGCGGTGTCGGTGAGCTCGCGGTGCACGAAGGTGTCCGCCCAGTCGGCGCAGTCGTAGCCGGCGTCCAGGTCCACGTGGTGCACCTCCAGCTCGCGCAGCCGCCGGACCAGGCAGTACCACGCCGGGTGGCGCGGGGGGCGGCGGCCGCTCACGGTGGCCGACCAGGCCTCGCGCGGCATGACCCGCACCGCCTCGGCGAGGCGGGCGGCGGAGTCCTCCAGGTCGGCGATCTGGAGGGCCAGCGGGCGGCCCGCCCCCGCCTCGATCCCCGCGGCGCGGGCCTCGGCGCTGGGGTACTGCGGCGTCTCGACGCCGGTGCGCGCCCAGGTGAGCAGGTTGATCTGGCCGTCGGCGTTGCGCGCGAGGTGGGTGAGGACGTGGCCGCGTGTCCAGCCGGGCAGGCGCGACGGCTTGGCCACGTCGGCGTCGCTGAGTCCCGCCGCCGTGGCCAGCAGCCGGTTGGTGGAGGCCGCGATCTCCGCGCTGACGGTGTCGATGACCGTGGTGGAGGACTTGCCCACGAGTGCGCTCCTTGCCCGTTGGTGCCGTGGCGTGGTGTGGCCACTGGTGCCGTGGCCACATCCTCTCGCAAAGCCCCCGGAGCGGGGCAGTGACGGGGGTCACCTTGCCTCGTTCGCCCTCTTGGTCCACCCTGAAGGGCAAAGTGATTGCTTACGCAAGGGCTGGAGCGCCATGGCCTCGATCACGCTGCTCGTGCTCGGTGTCCTCTCCCTGCTCGCGGTGGCCAACGCCCTCCACGCCCGCCGGCAGTGGACCGTCCTCATGGCGAGCTGGGCGGCCTCCATGCTCGCGCTGGAGTTCGCGCCGCTGTTCCTGGTCCTCGCCGCGGCCCTGACCGCCTGGTGCGTGGCGGCGGGCGCGCTCGCCGGCGCCGCCGGCTGGGCCGGTCTGGTGATCATGGCGGTGAGCTGGATCGGCTGGATCGAGCTGATCCGGCGCTCGCTGCGCTGCCGGGGCGTGCTGGAGGCCGCGGGGGCGGACGTGCGCCTCGACCCCGAGCAGGCGCCCGGCGAGCAGCTCGACCCGCGGCCCGCTCCCGCGCCGTTCCCGCTCTCGCACGTGCTGCTGCCGTTCCTGATGTTCCGGCGGCGCGGCGTGACCCGCACGGGCGGGATCGTCTACCACGAGCCCCCGGGGCGGTGGCGGCTCAAGCTGGACGTCTACCGGCCCGCCGGGCCCGCGCCCGCCCCGCGCCCGGGCATCCTGCAGATCCACGGCGGCGCCTGGGTCATGGGCAGCCGCCGGGAGCAGGGCATCCCCCTGTGCAACCACCTGGCCGCCAACGGCTGGGTCGTGCTCAACGCCGACTACGGCCTGTCGCCCAAGGTCACCTGGCCCGAGCACCTCATCGACCTCAAGCGCGCCGTCGCGTGGTACCGCGAGCACGCCGCGGAGTACGGCGCCGACCCCGGCTTCCTGTGCGTGACCGGCGGGTCCGCCGGGGGCCACCTGGCCTCGATGCTCGCGCTCACCCCCAACCGGCCCGAGTACCAGCCCGGCTTCGAGGACGTGGACACCACGATCCACGCCGCCGTCCCCTTCTACGGCGTGTACGACTGGCTCGGCGACATGACCCGGATGCCCGCCTCGCGCCGGCTGCTGGAGCGCCTGGTCGTCAAGCGCCGCCTCGCCGACGACCGCGAGGCGTACGAGAAGGGCTCGCCGGTGCACTGGATCGGCCCGGACGCGCCGCCGTTCTTCGTGATCAACGGGGACGTGGACACGCTCACCCCGGTCGAGGAGGCCGACCGGTTCGTCGAACGGCTGCGCGCGGTCTCGCCCCGCCCGGTCGTGCTCGCCCGGCTCCCCGGCGCGCAGCACGCGTTCGACCTGCTCCCGTCCTACCGGGTGGCACGGACCTTGGAAGCGGTGGAGCGTTTCCTCTCCGCGGTGCACCGCCACCACCTCGCCGGGCGCGACCGCGGACCCGGGCGGGACGCCGTACGGCAGTATTGAGGGGGACGAGGGGTTCGTACGGCGGGAGCCGCCGCGGACCTCGCGATCCCCGGCGGGCACGGGCTTTCCGGGCGCCGCCCGCCCGCCGGCCAGGGCGAGGGTGACCCGGGCGAAAATCGAACACGGAAGAAACTGTCGGTGGCCGTCGTTACCATCGCGACGACATATCTCTGCCCACCCGACTGACGAGAGACCCGACTGTGGCCGACCGCCTCATCGTTCGCGGAGCGCGCGAACATAACCTCAAGGACGTCTCGCTCGACCTGCCGCGAGACGCTCTAGTCGTCTTCACCGGACTGTCCGGCTCCGGCAAGTCCAGCCTGGCGTTCGACACGATCTTCGCCGAGGGGCAGCGGCGCTACGTCGAGTCCCTGTCGGCGTACGCCCGCCAGTTCCTCGGGCAGATGGACAAGCCCGACGTGGACTTCATCGAGGGCCTTTCCCCGGCGGTCTCGATCGACCAGAAGTCCACCTCGCGCAACCCGCGCTCCACGGTGGGCACGATCACCGAGGTCTACGACTACCTGCGCCTGCTGTGGGCGCGCGTCGGCAAGCCGCACTGTCCCGAGTGCGGGCGGCCCATCGCGCGCCAGCAGCCCCAGCAGATCGTGGACCGGGTGATGGAGCTGGAGGAGGGCACCCGCTTCCAGGTGCTCGCGCCCGTCGTCCGCGGCCGCAAGGGCGAATACGTCGAGCTGTTCCGCGAGCTGCAGACCAAGGGCTTCAGCCGCGCCCGCGTCGACGGCCGGATGATCCGCCTGGACGAGCCGCCGACGCTGAAGAAGTACGAGAAGCACGACATCGAGGTCATCGTCGACCGCCTCGCGGTCAAGGAGAGCGCCCGGCGGCGGCTCACCGACTCGGTCGAGACCGCCCTGCAGCTCTCCGGCGGCACGATCACGCTCGACTTCGTGGACCTGCCCGAGGACGACCCGCACCGCGAGCGGTTCTACTCCGAGCACCTCTACTGCCCCTACGACGACCTGTCGTTCGAGGAGCTGGAGCCGCGCTCGTTCTCGTTCAACAGCCCCTACGGCGCCTGCCCCGACTGCACCGGCCTGGGCACCCGGATGGAGGTCGACCCCGACCTCGTCGTGCCGGACCCGGAGAAGACCCTCGGCGAGGGGGCGCTGTCGCCGTGGTCCAACGGGCACGTCAGCGACTACTTCCTGCGGCTGATCGAGGCGCTCGGCGACGCGATGGGCTTCGACCTGGACACGCCGTGGGAGCGGCTGCCCAAGAAGGTCCAGAAGGCCCTGCTGCACGGCGCCGACGAGCAGGTCCACGTCCGCTACAAGAACCGCTACGGCAGGCAGCGGTCCTACTACACCAACTTCGAGGGCGTGATCTCCTACGTCCAGCGGCGGCACGCCGAGTCCGAGAGCGACGCCAGCCGGGAGAAGTTCGAGGGCTTCATGCGGGAGATCCCGTGCCCGTCGTGCAAGGGGGCGCGGCTCAAGCCGGTCATCCTCGCGGTGACGGTCGCGGACAAGTCGATCGCCGAGGTGGCCTCGCTGTCCATCGGCGAGTGCGCCAAGTTCCTGGCCGGGCTGTCGCTGTCCGACCGCGACATGCAGATCGCCGAGCGCGTGGTCAAGGAGATCAACGCCCGGCTCGGGTTCCTGCTCGACGTCGGCCTGGACTACCTCACGCTCGACCGCGCGGCCGGCACCCTGGCCGGCGGCGAGGCGCAGCGCATCCGGCTGGCCACCCAGATCGGCTCCGGCCTGGTCGGCGTGCTGTACGTCCTGGACGAGCCCAGCATCGGGCTGCACCAGCGCGACAACCAGCGGCTGCTGGAGACCCTGATCCGGCTGCGCGACCTGGGCAACACGCTGATCGTCGTCGAGCACGACGAGGACACCATCGCCGCGGCCGACTGGGTCGTGGACATCGGCCCGGGCGCGGGCGAGCACGGCGGCCAGGTCGTCGTGTCCGGCACGGTCGAGGAGCTCCTGGCGTCCGAGACGTCGCTGACCGGCGCCTACCTGTCCGGCCGCAAGAAGATCGCGGTCCCGGCCGAGCGGCGCAAGCCCGTCAAGGGCCGCTCGCTCGTGGTCAAGGGCGCGCGCGAGCACAACCTCAAGGGCACCGACGTCGAGTTCCCGCTCGGCGTGTTCACGGCGGTCACCGGCGTATCGGGGTCGGGCAAGTCCACGCTGGTCAACGACATCCTCTACGCCTCGCTCGCCAAGCAGCTCCACGGCGCGCGCACGGTCCCCGGCCGCCACTCGCGGGTCAACGGCGTCGACAACGTCGACAAGGTCGTCCACGTGGACCAGTCGCCGATCGGCCGCACCCCGCGGTCCAACCCGGCGACCTACACCGGCGTCTTCGACCACGTGCGCAAGCTGTTCGCGGCCACCACCGAGGCCAAGATCCGCGGCTACCAGCCGGGGCGGTTCAGCTTCAACGTCAAGGGCGGCCGCTGCGAGGCGTGCGCCGGCGACGGCACGATCAAGATCGAGATGAACTTCCTGCCGGACGTCTACGTCCCGTGCGAGGTGTGCCACGGCGCCCGCTACAACCGCGAGACGCTGGAGGTCCACTACAAGGGCAAGACGATCGCCGAGGTCCTCGACATGCCGATCGAGGAGGCGCTGGAGTTCTTCGAGGCGATCCCCGCGATCCGCCGCCACCTCCAGACCCTCAACGACGTCGGCCTGGGCTACGTCCGCCTCGGCCAGCCCGCCCCGACGCTGTCCGGCGGCGAGGCGCAGCGCGTCAAGCTGGCCGCCGAGCTGCAGAAGCGTTCCACCGGGCGCACGGTCTACGTCCTGGACGAGCCGACGACCGGCCTGCACTTCGAGGACATCCGCAAGCTGCTGGGCGTGCTCGGCCGGCTCGTGGACGCCGGGAACTCGGTCATCGTCATCGAGCACAACCTCGACGTGATCAAGACCGCCGACTGGATCATCGACATGGGCCCCGAGGGCGGCTCCGGCGGCGGCACCGTCGTCGCCACCGGCACCCCGGAGCAGGTCGCCGAGGTCGAGGCCAGCCACACCGGCCGCTTCCTCCGCCCCCTCCTGGCCCGGGGCTGACCCTCATCGCGTGGCGGGCGCACGCGCCCGCCACGCGCCGCCGTGCTCCGGGGGCGTTCCGGGGCGCGTTCCGCCGTACGGCGTCCGCGGGGCGCGGCGCCGTACGGACCGGCGCGGGAGCCGGGGGAGGGGACCCGGATTCGGGACCGGGCGATATCGTTCCTAGGCTTGTGCCAAGGGTCCGCCAAGGGGCCGTGAACAGGGCCCCGGCCGTCACCGCCGGCGCGGGCCTTCGTCAGGGGAGACCCGAGGGGTCTCGGTCGAGGGGGAGATCGTCATGTCGGGTCGTTCCGAGCTGCCCGCGCCCAGCCGCCGGACCGTCCTGGGCGTCGCGGGCGTGGCCTGCGGGGCCGTGCTCACCGGCTGCTCGCAGGGTGAGCCGGGCGGCGGCGGGGAGGTGCCCGCGGCCATCAAGGGCAAGGTCATCGCGCAGAAGGGCGACATCCCCGTCGGCGGCGGCAAGGTGATCACCAAGTACAAGGTCGTCATCACCCAGCCCACCCAGGGCGTCTTCAAGGCCTTCTCGGCGCGCTGCCCGCACAAGGGCTGCAACGTGGGCCGCGTCACCGACGGCGTGATCATCTGCCCGTGCCACGGCAGCGAGTTCGCGGTGGACTCCGGCGCGGCCAAGAAGGGTCCCGCCGAGGGACCGCTGCGGGAGTACAAGGTCGAGCTGCAGGGCGACGGGATCGCGGTCGTCTGACGACCCGCGTCTGACGATCCGCGAAACGGCGGCTCCCGGTGAACCGGGCGCCGCCGTTTCGCGTGTACCCGGCAGGGAGAGGTTCCCGAGCCGAGGGGAGACACCATGCGGGCGGATGACGCGGATCGGACGGAGGAGGTCCCGGCGGCGGGCCGCAGGGCGATCGTCCTCGGGATCGGGGCGGCGGGCGCGACGGCCCTGACCGCCTGCGCCGGGTACGGCACGCCGCCGGGCGACCAGGCCGGGCGCAGCCCCGCGCCGCCCCAGGCGTCCCCGCCCGCGACCGGCGGCGGGGACGGCGCGGGCGCCGGCGGCGATGCGCTGGCCAGGGCCGAGGAGATCCCGGTCGGCGGCGGCAAGGTCTTCCAGGCCGAGAAGGTCGTGGTGACCCAGCCCGCGGCCGGGGACTTCAAGGCGTTCAGCGCCGTCTGCACCCACCGGGGCTGCACGGTCGGCTCCGTCGAGGGCGGCACCATCAACTGCCCCTGCCACGGCAGCAAATACAAGATCGCCGACGGGTCGGTCGCCGGCGGACCGGCCCCCGACCCCCTTCCCGAGAAGCGGATCACCGTCCAGGACGGCCGGATCACCCTCGCCTGACCACCCCCCGCCGGCCGCCGGCGCGCCCCGCGGGGGCGGGCGTGCGGTGAGAATGGAGGCGTGGTCGGGACGGAGGAGGGGACGCGCGGCCGGGAGGGCCTGGGCGTCCGGCGGGGGGCGCCGCCGCCGCGCGGGTTCCCGTTCGGGGGCGGGTTCGGGGAACTGGCGTACTGGGCGCTCGGGGCGGGGGTCCTCGCGTGGGGCGCCCTCGTCGTGTCGCGCCACGAGTGGGTGGGCGACTGGGCGCTGCACCTGGCGACGGTGCGCGCGATGGCCGCCGACCCGTGGGACCCGGCCGACCCGATGGTGGGCGGGCGCGTCGCCTCGCCGTACCTCTCGCCGTGGGCGCTGGCGCTCGGGCTGCTCACCCGGCTCACCGGGCTCGCGCCGGAGACCGTGCTGGAGGCCGGCGCGCTGCTGAACCTGCTGCTGCTCGTGGCGGGCCTGCGGGTGTTCTGCCGCCGGCTGAGCCCGCGGCCCGCGGTCGCGGCGCTCGCCCTGGTCTTCACGCTCGTGCTGTGGGGCCTGCCGGAGACGCCGTGGAGCGGCTTTCCCGGGCTGGGGTCGCTGTCGTACGTGATGCCCTATCCCGGGACCTTCGCGCTCGCGCTGACGCTGTTCCTGTGGGCCGCGCTGGCGCGGTTCCTCGCGACCGGGTCGGGCCGGGCGCTGGCGGCCGTGCCGCCGCTCGCGGCCGTGGTGCTGCTCGTCCACCCGTTCACCGCGCTGGCCGCCGCGGCCGGCGCGGCCGCCTTCGCCGCCGCCCGCCCGCCCTCGCGGCGGCGGCTCGCGGCGCTGGTCCCGGCCTCCGCCGCCGCGCTCGGGGCCGCCGCGCTGTGGCCGCACTCCTCCCTGGCCACCCTGGCCGCCGCCGGGGACGACTTCTCCGAGATCCACCGCCCGCTGGCCGTCCACGCCCTCGGGTACGGCGGGCTCGCCCTGGCCGGCCTGCCCGCGCTCGTGTACGGCGTGCGGCGGCCGTTCGGCCGTGAGACGGCCGTCCTCGCCGGGCTCGTGGCGGCGGCACTGGGGGCCGCGGCGGTCCTCGGCGCCTACGAGTACTTCCGGCTGCTGCCGGTGCTCGTGCTCGCCCTCCACCTCGCGCTGGCGCGGCACCTGGGCGACGGCCTGCCGTGGCGGGCGCCGTACGCCGTCGTGACCGCGCTGGCCTGCCTGGCCGGGCTGTACGGCGCCTGGCCCGGGCTCGTCCGCGCGCTCCCGGCCGACGCCCAGCGGGGGCCGGGCGTGCTGCGGACCGACCACCGGTACGACTTCGCGCGGCCGCACCTGCGGGAGGGGGACGTGGTGATCGCCGACCGGGCGGCCGCGGGGCGGTCCCTCGTGCGGTGGGGGGCGCGGGTCGTGGCGCCGCCGTACCCCTATCCGTTCCTGCGCGACGAGCGGCGGCGGCACGAGGACGCGGCCCGGTTCTTCGCGGCCGGCACGCCGGCGGGGGAGCGGGCGGCGATCGCGCGGCGGTACGGCGTGCGCTGCCTGCTGGACACGCGGGGCAGGGCGCCGGAGGCGCCGGGGTTCACGCGCGCGGCGGACGGGCCGGGCGGCGCGGAGCTGTGGTGCGCGGCCGGAGCCGTCCGCGTTGTCGGTGGCAGCCACTACCCTTGATGTCGTGGCGGATCCGGCGAATTACAGACCAGCTCCCGGATCGATCCCCGAGTCCCCGGGTGTCTATCGTTTCTCCGATGAGCATGGCCGCGTGGTCTACGTGGGCAAGGCCAAGAGCCTGCGCCAGCGGCTGAACTCCTATTTCGCCGACTTCGCGAGCCTTCACCAGCGCACGCAGACGATGCTGACGACCGCGTGCAAGGTCGAGTGGACCGTGGTCGGCACCGAGGTGGAGGCGCTCCAGCTCGAATACTCCTGGATCAAGGAGTTCGACCCGCGCTTCAACGTCAAGTACCGCGACGACAAGTCCTACCCCTACCTCGCGGTGACGCTCGACGAGGACTTCCCGCGCGTGATGGTCATGCGGGGGGCCAAGCGCAAGGGCACCCGCTACTTCGGCCCCTACTCCCACGCGTGGGCCATCCGCGAGACCGTGGACCTGCTGCTGCGGGTGTTCCCGATCCGCACCTGCTCGGCCGGGGTGTTCAAGCGCGCGAGCCAGACCGGCCGCCCGTGCCTGCTCGGTTACATCGACAAGTGCTCGGCCCCCTGTGTGGGCAACGTCAGTCCCGAGGGCCACCGGGAGCTCGTCGAGGACTTCTGCGACTTCATGGCGGGCAACACCGGCCGCTTCATCAAGCGCCTGCAGCAGGAGATGCGCGAGGCGTCGGCCGAGATGGAGTACGAACGCGCCGCCCGCCTGCGCGACGACATCAAGGCCCTCGAACGCGCCCTGGAGAAGCAGTCGGTCGTGCTCGGCGACAACACCGACGCCGACGTGATCGCCCTGGCCGAGGACGCCCTGGAGGCGGCCGTCCAGGTCTTCTACGTGCGCGGCGGGCGCATCAGGGGCCAGCGCGGCTGGGTCGTGGACAAGGTCGAGGACGTCACGCCCGGGCAGCTCGTCGAGCAGTTCCTGCTGCAGATGTACGGCGAGGCGCCCCCCGAGGCCGTGCCGCGCGAGGTGCTGGTGGCCGCCGAGCCGCCGGACCGCGAGGCGATCACCGACCTGCTCGCCGAGCACCGGGGCGGCCGCGTGGACGTCCGCGTGCCCCAGCGCGGCGACAAGCGGACGCTGCTGGAGACCGTCGAGCGCAACGCCAAGGAGGCGCTGGCCCAGCACAAGCTGCGCCGCGCGAGTGACCTGACCACCCGCAGCCGGGCCCTGCAGGAGATCGCCGACGCGCTCGACCTGGAGCAGGCGCCGCTGCGCATCGAGTGCTACGACGTGTCCAACCTGCAGGGCACCAACGTGGTCGCCTCGATGGTGGTGTTCGAGGACGGCCTGGCCCGCAAGAGCGAATACCGCCGCTTCTCGGTGCGCGGCCACGAGGGGCTGGACGACGTCTCCGCGATCCGCGAGGTGATCACCCGCCGGTTCAAGCGCTACCTGGAGGAGCGCACGGCCACGGGCGAGCTCGACGCCGAGCCCGACACCGCGGCCGGGCAGCCGATCGACCCCGACACGGGCCGGCCGCGCAAGTTCGCCTACCCGCCCAACCTGCTCATCGTGGACGGCGGGCAGCCGCAGGTCGCGGCGGCGCAGCGGGCGCTGGACGAGCTGGGCGTGGACGACGTGGCCGTCTGCGGCATCGCCAAGCGCATGGAAGAGGTCTGGCTGCCCGGCGAGGACGACCCGGTCATCCTCCCGCGCGCCAGCGAGGGGCTCTACCTCGTGCAGCGGGTCCGCGACGAGGCCCACCGCTTCGCGATCACCTACCACCGGCAGAAGCGCTCCACCAGCATGCGCGCCAGCGAGCTGGACGACGTGCCGGGTCTCGGCCCGGCGCGGCGCCGCGCGCTGCTCAAGCACTTCGGCTCGGTCAAGCGGCTGCGCGCGGCGACGGCCGAGGAGATCCAGGAGATCCCCGGCATCGGCCGCGCGACCGCCGAGGCGATCCTGGCCGCCCTGAACGGCCCCGCGGACGCGGGCGGCGCTGGGGGCACGGCCGGGGACGCGGTGGCGGGCACGGCCGGGGAGGCGGCGGGCACGGCCGGGGAGAGCGCCGGCGCCGCCGCGGCCGAGCCCGCCGGGAACCCGGGCACGGGCCCGGGAACAGGCACGACGCCGGCGGCGGTTTCACCTACGACGGGTCAGGAAACAGCGACATCGCGATCGGCGCCCGGATCGGCGGCCCGATCGGCGGCCACAGGCACGGCGACAACGGAGACGGCGTCTCCGGAGACAGGGGGGCGGAGATGACCGGGGGCGAGGTGACCACGCCGGAGTTCGTCATCGTGACGGGGATGTCCGGCGCGGGCCGCAGCACGGCGGCCAAGTCGCTGGAGGACCTCGACTGGTTCGTGGTGGACAACCTGCCGCCGGGGCTGCTGGCCACCATGGCCGACCTCGCCGGCCGCACGCGGGGCGCCGCCGCCAAGATCGCGGCCGTGGTCGACGTGCGCAGCCTGGCGTTCACCACCGACCTGCGCACGGCCGTCAAGGAGCTGCAGTCGCGCGGCATCGGCGTGCGCGTGGTCTACCTGGAGGCCAGCGACGAGGAGCTGGTGCGCCGCTTCGAGAGCGTGCGCCGCCCCCACCCGCTGCAGAACGACGGCCGCCTGGTGGACGGCATCGCCCGCGAGCGCGAGGTGCTCCGCGAGGTCCGCGCCCACGCCGACCTGGTGATCGACACGACCGGGCTCAACGTCCACGCGCTCCGCGCCAAGATCATCGCGTTCTTCGGCGGCGAGGGCCGCGCCGGGCTGCGCGTCGCCGTCGTCTCCTTCGGCTACAAGTACGGCCTGCCGGTGGACGCCGACCTGGTCGTGGACTGCCGCTTCCTGCCCAACCCGCACTGGGTGCCGGACCTGCGCCCGATGACGGGGATGGACGCCCCCGTGCGCGAATACGTCCTCGGCCAGGCCGGGGCCAAGGAGTTCCTCGACTCCTACGAGGAGGTGCTGCGCGTGGTCACCGCGGGATACGGCCGCGAGGGCAAGTCCTACGTCACGCTGGCCGTCGGCTGCACGGGCGGCAAGCACCGCAGCGTCACCATGGCGGAGCAGCTCGGGACGCGCCTGCGCGACCGCGGCGTCGAGGTCCAGGTGTCCCACCGCGATCTGGGACGCGAGTGAGCAGCGGCGAACCGCCCGCCGTCGTCGCCCTGGGCGGCGGGCACGGGCTGCACGCGTCCCTGTCGGCGTTACGGCGGGTCACCGACCGGTTGACGGCCGTGGTGACCGTGGCCGACGACGGCGGCTCCAGCGGCCGGTTACGGCGTGAGCTGGGCGTGCTGCCGCCGGGCGACCTGCGCATGGCGCTGGCGGCGCTGTGCGGCGACGACGAGTGGGGGCAGACCTGGAGCCGGGTCGTGCAGCACCGGTTCCAGAGCGAGGGCGAGCTCCACGGGCACGCCGTCGGCAACCTGCTGATCGTCGCGCTGTGGGAGCTGCTGGGCGACCCCATCGCCGGGCTCGACTGGGTGGGCCGGCTGCTGGGCGCCCAGGGCCGCGTGCTGCCCATGGCCTCGGTGCCGCTGGACATCGCCGCCGAGGTGGAGGGGGCCGACCCGGCGCGGCCGTACGACGTCTCGGTGGTGCGCGGCCAGGTGGCGTGCGCGCTCACCCCGGGGCGCGTGCGCGCGATCTCGCTGCTGCCGCCCGACCCGCCGGCCTCGCCCGAGGCGGTGCGCGCCGTCTGGGAGGCCGACTGGATCGTGTTCGGGCCCGGATCGTGGTTCACGAGCGTTCTGCCGCACCTGAAAGTCCCCGAACTGGCAGACGCGCTGCTGAATACGTCGGCCAACCGGCTCGTTGCCCTTAACCTGGCACCTCAGCCTGGGGAGACCGACGGGTTCTCGCCGCAGGCCCACCTGGACGTGCTCCAGGCGCACGCCCCGTCCCTGACGGTGGACGTGGTGCTGGCCGACCGGGGGGTCGTGGCCGATCCCGCCGATCTGGAGAAGGCTGTGGAGGCGATGGGGGGCAGGCTGGTGCTCGCCGACGTGGCCGCCGCGGACGGTTCACCGCGGCACGACCCCGAGCGGCTGGCCGCCGTGCTGGGCGAGATATTCCTTAGGGGGAGGACTTCTTAGATGGCGATGACCGGAGTGGTCAAGGACGAGCTGAGCCGCTTGTCCATCCTGAAGCCGTGCTGCCGCAAGGCGGAGGTGTCGACCTTGCTGCGCTTCGCGGGCGGGCTGCACCTCGTCGGCGGGCGCATCGTGATCGAGGCCGAGCTCGACACGAGCGCGGCGATGAGAAGACTGCGCAAGGACATCGCGGAGGTGTTCGGGCACCAGTCCGAGATGCTCGTGCTGGCCCCGTCCGGGCTGCGCAAGGGCAACCGGTACGTCGTGCGCGTCTACCGCGACGGGGAGACCCTGGCCCGGCAGACCGGGCTGATCGACAACAACGGGCGGCCCGTGCGCGGGCTGCCCCGGCAGGTCGTCGCGGGCGCCACCTGCGACGCCGAGGCTGCCTGGCGCGGGGCGTTCCTGGCCCACGGCTCGCTGACCGAGCCGGGCCGGTCGATGTCGCTGGAGGTCACCTGCCCGGGGCCGGAGGCGGCGCTGGCGCTGGTCGGCTCCGCCCGGCGGCTGAAGATCCACGCCAAGGCGCGCGAGGTGCGCGGCGTGGACCGGGTCGTCGTCCGCGACGGCGACTCCATCGGCGCGCTGCTCACCCGCCTGGGCGCGCACGACAGCGTGCTCGCCTGGGAGGAGCGCCGCATGCGCCGCGAGGTGCGCGCGACCGCCAACCGCCTGGCCAACTTCGACGACGCCAACCTGCGCCGCTCGGCCCGCGCGGCGGTGGCCGCCGGCGCCCGGGTGGCCCGCGCCCTGGAGATCCTGGGCGACGAGGCCCCCGAGCATCTGGTCGTCGCCGGCCGGCTGCGCCTGGAGCACCGCCAGGCGTCCCTGGAGGAGCTGGGCCAGCTCGCCGACCCGCCGCTCACCAAGGACGCCATCGCCGGGCGCATCCGCCGCCTGCTGGCCATGGCCGACAAGCGCGCCGCCGAGCTGGGCGTGGACGGCACCGAGGCCAACCTCACCCCGGAGATGCTCGCCCCCTGACCCGCCCCCGCCTCCCGCCGTACGGCCTGAGCCGTACGGCGGGCGCGGGCGGGACGGCGGCCGGCGGCGTGCCGCGCGGGGCGCGCGCCACGCCGCCGGGTCAGGCGGTCAGACGGTCAGGCGTCTGGCGCTCTGGTGGTCCGGCGGTCAGGACCAGCCGGGCACACCGGGCAGGCCGGGCACCGGGCTCACCGGGAGCGGCGGCCGGACGCCGGTCGCGCGCCGGGTCTCCGGCGGCACGGCGGGGCAGCGCGCGCCGGGGCGGGGGACCGCGCCGGAGAGCAGGTAGGCGTCGAAGACGGCGCGGCACTCGCCCTGCCAGTAGACGCCGTGGCCCCAGCCCTCGTAGGTGAGCAGGCGGGCCTCACGGCCGATCTGGCGGGCCGAGCTCACCGCCCACGGGTAGGCGGTCGCGGGGTCGTGCAGGGAGTTGGCCAGCAGCAGCGGCGGCGTGCCGTCGACCCGGAGCCGGTGCTGCGGGTTGGGGATGGGCGCGGGGCGGCCCAGGCACATGGCCGTCAGCGAGAGAGCCAGCGGGCTGAACCGCATGTCAGGGGCGATCCGCTCGCTCAGCCGCACGTGGGCGGCGTACTCCCGGTAGTTCCGCAGCGGGAGCCGGAAGTCCTGGCAGAACACCTCGACGGGGAAGGGAGTCACCTCCTGGCTCCGCTGGGCGCTCCCGGCCGGCGACGCGGCCGCCGGCGCGCCCGTGGGGGTGCCCGCGTCGGCGGCGGCCAGCCACCGGGCGAGAACGGACCAGTCCGGGCCGTAGAAGTCGCGGAAGGCGCGCGCGATGACGTCCAGCTTGGTCAGGACCACGTCCGGGTGCTCCGGGTCGCGCAGTTCGCCGCGCTCGGCCCGCGCGAGCAGACCGGCGAACACGGCGCGGACGTCGCGGCCGTGCAGCGCGCAGGACGCGTCGCGGCGGCACCAGGCCGCGAACTCGTCGAAGGAGTCCTGGACCGTGGCGGACTCGGTCGCGATGAAGCCCGTCGTGCCCAGGCTGTGGTCCATGTTGCTGTCCAGGGCCAGCGCGCGGAACCGGTGCGGGAACGTCTCGGCGTACATCTGGCCGATCAGCGTGCCGTACGAGATGCCGTAGTAGGTGAGCTTCTCGTCGCCGACGGCGGCGCGGATGTCGTCCATGTCCCTGGCCACGCTGACGGAGTCCACGTGGTCGAAGACCGGGCCGGTGCGCGCCCGGCAGTCCTCGCGGAGCCGCCGGTTGTAGTCGAGCCACCGGTCGAAGTCGGCCTGGCTCCTCATCAGGGGGTCGGGCATCCGCGCGAGCAGCTCGGTGGAGCAGACGACCGGGTCGCTGGCGCCGACGCCGCGCGGGTCGAACCCGATCACGTCGAAGCGCCGCAGGATCTCGGGGCTGAAGAACCGGCGGGCCTCGGCCAGGGCGAACAGCACGCCGGACCCGCCGGGGCCGCCGGGGTTGATCAGCAGGGAGCCGATCCTGGCGTTCTGGTCGGTGGCCTTGATCCGGGCCAGCGCCAGGTCGGTCGTCGGCCCGCCGGGCCTGCTCCGGTCCACGGGCACGGTGAGCGTGCCGCAGTCGGCGCTCGGGTCCTGCGGGCAGGGGGCCCAGGCGATGGCGGGCGCCTTGCCGGGGGTGGTGGCCTGGGCGGCCTGGGCCCGCCCGGGGGCGGGGTCGCGCGCGGCGGCCGCGGCGGGCGGCGTCAGCAGGGCCGCGGCGACGGCGGGGACGAGGAGGGCGATCATGAGGGGTCTTCGCACGCGCGAACTCCAATCTCCGGGACTTGCCGCGGGGGAGGGGCCGGGCCGCGTCCCGCGCGGCGGCGCCCCGGTCCCCGGCCGGTCGTGGGGCGGGCGGTCTGCGATCACGTGCGTCTCGATTGTCGGTTCGATCAGGGAAACCGCCCATCCGCCGGGAGGATGAACTCCGCCTCCTCCCCGGCTCGGAGACGGCCGCCTCACATGCGCCCGTGGTCGCAGGCCGGCCGCCGTCGCCGTACGGCCGCCGCGAGGCCGCGCCGACGGGCACGCGGACGGGCACGCCGACGGCACGCGGACGGCACGCGGGCGGGCAAGGGGGCGGTGCACGCGGCGGGAACCCGGGGGGCCGGAGCGGGCCGCGCGGGGCTACGCTCGGATTACGGATGGGGCGGGAGTGCCGGGCGTGGCGGGAGGCCGGGTGTGACGGGCGGGGGCGAACGCGCGGTGGAGCGCGGAGACGGGCGCGACGCGGGGCTGAGCGCCGCCCGGGGACGGTGGCTGCTGGTCGCGACCATCCTCGGATCCGGCATGGCCTTCCTGGACTCCTCGGCCGTCAACGTGGCGCTGCCCAGGCTCGGCGAGGAGATGGACGCCTCGGTGTCGGGGCTCCAGTGGACGGTCAACGCCTACATGCTCACGCTGTCGGCGCTGGTGCTGCTGGGCGGGGCGCTGGGGGACAGGTTCGGGCGGCGGCGGGTGTTCGTGCTCGGCGTGGTCTGGTTCGCCGCCGCGTCCCTGGCCTGCGGCCTGGCCCCGAACATCGGCGTGCTGGCGGTCGCCCGCGCCGTCCAGGGCGTCGGGGCCGCGCTGCTGACCCCCGGCTCGCTCGCGCTGCTCCAGGCGCTGTTCCCGGCCGACCGGCGGGCCTGGGCGATCGGCGTGTGGTCGGGCCTGTCGGGGCTCGCGGGCGTCGCCGGGCCGCTGCTGGGCGGGTGGCTGGTGCAGACGCTGGGCTGGCGCTGGGTGTTCTTCATCAACCTGCCGCTGGCGGTGGCCGTGGTGCTGATCACCCTGTGGCAGGTGCCCGAGAGCAGCAGCCCCGGGCACGGCCGCTTCGACGTGCCCGGCGCCGTGCTGGGCGCGCTCACGCTGGCCGGGCTCACCGTGTGCCTGATCGAGGCCCCCTCCACCGGGTGGGGCTCCCCGCTGGGGGCGGGCTCGCTGGCGGTCGGCCTGGCCTCGGCCGTGGCCTTCGTGCTCGTCGAGCGGCGCGTCTCCGCGCCGATGCTGCCGCCGGGGATCTTCCGGTCCCGCCGGTTCACCGGGGCCAACCTCGCCACCCTGGCGATCTACGCCGCGCTGAGCGGGGTCGGGTTCTTCCTGGTCATCGAGTTGCAGATCACCTCCGGGTACGGCGCGCTCGCCGCCGGGTCGGCGATGCTGCCGGTGACGCTGCTGCTGATGCTGCTCTCGGGCCGGGCGGGCTCGCTGTCCCAGCGGATCGGGCCGCGCGTCCCGATGACCCTGGGCCCCCTGCTGGCAGCGGCCGGGACGCTGCTCATGCTCCGCGTCGGCCCGCGCGCGTCGTACGTCTGGGACGTGCTCCCCGGCCAGGTCGTCTTCGGCCTGGGCCTCGCGCTGACGGTCGCCCCGCTGACCGCCACCGTCCTGGCCGCCGCCGAGGACCGCTACGCCGGGCTCGCCAGCGGGGTCAACAACGCCGCCGCGCGCATCGCCGGCCTGCTCGCCGTCGCGGGGCTGCCCACCGTGGTCGGCCTCACGGGCGAGGCGTACAAGAACCCGCCGCTGCTCGACGCCACCTACCACCGCGCCCTGTGGATCTGCGCCGGGCTGCTCGCCCTCGGCGGCCTGATCTCCTGGCTCACCATCGGCCCGAGGCCGGAGAACGTCCAGGACCCCCGGTCCTGACGCCGGGAGCCCCGCCGTTCGGCGCGCGGGGCCGTACGGAGGTCCGGGCTCCGCCGTACGGAGGTCCGGGGCTCCGCCGTGCGCCGGGCCGGGGAGCACCGCCGTACGGCGTGGGCCGGGCGGGAAGTGGTCCGGGAACGCGGGGCCGGATCGGTCCGGACCGGGGCGCGGGGCCGGGGCTAGGGTCGCCGTGTGATCGAGACGCAGACGTATGTCGTGTTCGTGGTGGCCGCGGCGGCGCTGGTGATGGTGCCGGGGCCGAACCACCTGTACATCATGGCCCGCAGCGCCGCGGAGGGGTCGCGGTCGGGGGTGGCGTCCTCGCTGGGGGTGGAGACCGGGACGCTCGTGCACATCGCCGCGGCGGCGGCCGGGCTGTCGTACGTGATCGCCCGGTCCGCGGTCGCGTTCGACGTGATCCGGTACTGCGGCGCCGCCTACCTGGTGTACCTCGGCGTGCGGGCCCTCCTCGACCGGGGCGGGGAGACCGGGCCGCGGGAGCTCCCGCCGCGGCGGATGCGGCGGGTGTACGCCGAGGGCGTCGTGGTCAACGTGTTCAACCCCAAGGTCATCCTGTTCTTCCTGGCGTTCCTCCCGCAGTTCGTGGACCGCTCGGCGGGCTCGGTCCCGGCCCAGGTCGTCGTGCTCGGCCTGACCCTGAGCGTCCTTGGCCTGCTCTCCAACCTGGGGTACGCCTTCGCCGCCGGCCTCCTGGTCACCCGCCTGCGCGCCCGGCCCCGCGCCCTCCTCTACCAGCGCCGGGGCAGCGGCGTCGTCTACCTCGCCCTGGGCGCGTGGGCGGCGGTGTCGGGGGCCCGGCCGGCCTGACCGCGGGCCCGGTCCCGGGACCGCCGTGACACCCGCGTCGCCGGAGCGGCCGCGAAAGGTCTAAACCAATCGGCGTCCGATAGGGTTGATCGGACCAGGAAACCCTCCGCCGCGCCGGCGCGCGGTGGCAGACGCACGAGGAGATCGTTGTCGTGACCATCCGGGTAGGGGTCAACGGCTTCGGCCGTATCGGCCGTAACTTCTGGCGGGCCGTGCAGGCCAGCGGATCCGACGTCGAGATCGTGGCGGTCAACGACCTGACCGACAACGCCACGCTCGCCCACCTGCTGAAGTACGACAGCGTGCTCGGCACCCTCGACGGCGACGTGGAGACCACCGGCGACTCCATCCGGGTCGGCGGCACCACGATCAAGGCCATCGAGGAGCGCGACCCGGCCGCCCTGCCGTGGGGCGACCTCGGGGTGGACGTGGTCATCGAGTCCACCGGCCGCTTCACCAAGGCCGAGGACGCCAAGAAGCACCTCGACGCGGGCGCCAAGAAGGTCATCATCTCCGCCCCGGCCAAGGGCGAGGACATCACGATCGTGATGGGCGTCAACGACGACAAGTACGACGCCGCCAGTCACCACATCATCTCCAACGCCTCCTGCACGACCAACTGCGTCGCGCCGATGGCCAAGGTGCTGCTGGAGAACTTCGGGATCGTCAAGGGCCTGATGACGACGATCCACGCCTACACCAACGACCAGGTCATCCTGGACTTCCCGCACAAGGACCTGCGCCGGGCCCGCGCCGCCGCGCAGAACATCATCCCGACCACCACCGGCGCCGCCAAGGCGACGAGCCTGGTCATCCCCGAGCTCAAGGGCAAGCTGGACGGCCTGGCCATGCGCGTCCCGGTGCCGGACGGCTCCATCACCGACCTGGTGGTCGAGGTCGAGCGCGAGGTCACCAAGGACGAGGTCAACGCCGCGTTCAAGGCCGCCGCCGAGGGCCCGCTCAAGGGCATCCTCCACTACACCGAGGACCAGATCGTCTCCTCCGACATCGTGGGCTCCCCGGCGTCCTGCACGTTCGACTCCAGCATCACGATGACCTTCGGCAACCAGGTCAAGGTCCTCGGCTGGTACGACAACGAGTGGGGCTACTCCAGCCGCCTGGTCGACCTCGTCCGCCTGGTGGGTTCCCAGCTCTGATGCGCACGATCGACGATCTCGACGTGAAGGGCCGGCGCGTGCTCGTGCGCGCCGACCTCAACGTGCCGCTCGACGGCGGCGCGATCACCGACGACGGCCGCATCCGCGCCTCCGTCCCCACGATCCGGGCCCTCGCCGAGCGGGGCGCCCGGGTCGTGGTGTGCGCTCACCTGGGCCGCCCCAAGGGTGAGGTGAAGCCGGAGTTCTCGCTGGCCCCGGTGGCCGTGCGCCTGGCCGAGCTGCTCGGCCGCGAGGTGCGCTTCGCCACCGACGTGGCCGGCGAGGGGGCGCGCGAGACGGTGGACTCCCTGGGCGACGGCGACGTCGCGCTGCTGGAGAACCTCCGCTTCGAGCCGGGTGAGACCGCCAAGGACGACGCCGAGCGCGGCGCCTTCGCCGACCGGCTCGCCGCCCTGGCCGAGCTGTACGTCGGGGACGGCTTCGGCGCGGTCCACCGCAAGCACGCCAGCGTCTACGACGTGCCGCGGCGCCTGCCGCACGCGGCCGGCGGCCTGGTCGTGGCCGAGGTGGACGTGCTCCGCAAGCTCACGGAGGACCCGGCGCGGCCGTACGCCGTCGTGCTGGGCGGGGCCAAGGTCTCCGACAAGCTCGGCGTGATCGCCAACCTGCTCACCAAGGTGGACCGGCTGCTCATCGGCGGCGGCATGGCCTACACCTTCCTCGCGGCCCAGGGCCACGAGGTGGGCGGCTCGCTGCTCCAGGCCGACCAGCTCGACCAGGTGCGCGGCTTCATCGCCGAGGCGCGGGAGCGCGGCGTGGACCTGGTGCTCCCGGTGGACGTGGTGGCGGCGACCGAGTTCGCGCCCGACGCCGAGCACGAGGTGGTCGCCGCGGACGCGATCCCGGCCGACCGGCAGGGCCTGGACATCGGGCCCCGCACGCGCGAGCTGTTCGCGGCCAGGCTGGCCGACGCCCGGACGGTGTTCTGGAACGGCCCGATGGGCGTGTTCGAGTTCGAGGCGTTCTCCGGCGGCACCCGCGCGGTGGCCGAGGCGCTGATCGCGTCCCCGGCGTTCACCGTGGTCGGCGGGGGCGACTCGGCGGCCGCCGTACGCTCGCTCGGCCTGCGTGAGGACGGTTTCTCGCACATCTCGACCGGCGGCGGGGCCAGCCTCGAATATCTTGAGGGCAAGACCCTTCCCGGCTTGGAGGCCCTGGCCGAATGACCACCCGCAAACCCCTCATCGCGGGCAACTGGAAGATGAACCTCAACCACCTCGAGGCCATCGCTCTGGTCCAGAAGCTCGCGTTCACGCTCAACGACAAGGACCTGGCCCGGGTCGACGTCGCCGTGCTGCCGCCGTTCACCGACATCCGCAGCGTGCAGACGCTGGTGGACGGGGACAAGCTGCAGTTCCTGTACGGCGCGCAGGACGTCTCCCGGCACCCCAAGGGCGCCTACACCGGCGAGGTCTCGGCGGCCATGCTGGCCCGCCTCGGCTGCTCGTTCGTGGTCGTCGGCCACTCCGAGCGGCGGCAGTACCACAACGAGGACGACGCGCTCGTCAACGCCAAGGTGAAGGCGGTGTTCGGCGCGGACATGGCGCCGATCCTGTGCGTGGGCGAGGGGCTTGAGGTGCGCAAGGCCGGCGCCCACGTCGAGCACTGCCTCAAGCAGCTCGACGCGGGCCTGGCCGGCGTGCCGGCGGAACAGGCGGCGCGCGCGGTGATCGCCTACGAGCCGGTCTGGGCGATCGGCACCGGGGAGGTGGCCACCCCGGAGGACGCCCAGGAGGTCTGCGGCGCGATCCGGGCGCGCCTCGCCGAGCTCTACACGGACGAGGTGGCGGCGAAGAGCCGTATCCTTTACGGAGGATCGGTGAAGGGCGACAACATCGCCGGCATCATGGCGCAGGCCGACGTGGACGGCGCACTGGTGGGCGGGGCGAGCATCGATCCGGCGGAGTTTGTCAAGATATGCCGGTATTGAGGATTCGCCGACCTAACTGAGGCGTTCCATGGGTGTGGCTTGACAGGAAGCCGTACCCTCGTAAGCAAGTTCCTCTTGGTCACACGAGAAAGCACTGGTCAACCGTGATTGTCGGAATCTCCATCGCCCTCATCGTGTCGAGCGCGCTCATGATCCTCTTCGTGCTCCTGCACAAGGGCAAGGGCGGTGGCCTCTCCGACCTGTTCGGCGGCGGGTTCTCCTCGTCGTTCGGCGGGTCCTCGGTGGTGGAGCGCAACCTCGACCGCCTCACCATCATCACGGGCGTGGTGTGGTTCGTCTGCATCATCGCGCTCGGCCTGCTGCTGCGGCCCTGAGGTGCCCCGGGCCTCCCGAGGGCCCGGAAAGTCGGATCGGATCAGGACACTCGTCGATCCGTCATGCGTTAAGAAAGCGAGGAGTAGATCCGTGGGTAGTGGAAACGCGATCCGTGGGAGCCGTGTCGGAGCCGGCCCGATGGGGGAGGCCGAGCGCGGCGAGGCCGCTCCGCGGGTGCGGGTCTCGTTCTGGTGCGCCAACATGCACGAGACACGCCCCAGCTTCGCCAGTGACGCGGCCGTTCCCGAGCACTGGGACTGCCCCCGCTGCGGGTTCCCCGCCGGCCAGGACCAGGAGAACCCTCCCTCGCCGCCGCGCAACGAGCCGTACAAGACCCACCTGGCGTACGTCAAGGAGCGCCGCAGCGACGCGGACGGGCAGGCGATCCTCGCCGAGGCCCTGGAGCGGCTCCGCTCCAACCGCCCGCTCTACTGACGGCCCCGCCGGTCCCGACGGCGTGACCGGCGCGGTCCTCGCGCGAACTTCGAAAGGCGTCCTCCGCTCCGGAGGACGCCTTTCGCCGTCTCCCGGCACGGCCGCCGCCCGCCTCTGATCGCCGTACGGCTAGCGCGGGCGTACGCGGGTGGGGTCAGGGGCGGGTGCGCCAGGCCTCGGCGAGGGCGGCGACGGCCTGGTCGAGCAGGGCGGGCGGCGGGGCGAAGCTGAGGCGCAGCCGGTCGCGGTGCCGCCCGTCGGGGGAGAAGAGCGAGCCGGGGGCGACCCCGACGCCGTGTCGGCGGGCGTGCGCGGCGAACCGGTCGGTGTCCGCGCCGGGCAGGCGGACCCACAGCGACAGGCCGCCGCGCGGGACGTCGAAGGACCACTCGGGCAGGGCGGCGGCCAGGGCCCCGGCCAGGTGGTCGCGGCGGCGGGCCAGCTCGGCCCGCCAGGGGCCGGGGGAGTTGCGTTCGAGCAGTTCGGCGGCCATGCGCTGGGAGACCGCCCCGGTGGCCAGGTCCGCGTCCAGCTTGGCCTCGGCCAGCCGGGCGAGCAGCGGCTCGGAGGCGGCCAGCCAGCCCACGCGCAGCCCGCCCCACAGCACCTTGGACAGGGAGCCCACGGTGACCGTGCCGTGCGGGTGCGTCCGCGCGAGCGGGGCGGGCGGCTCGCCGTCGTACACCAGCTCGGCCAGGACCCGGTCCTCCAGGATCGGCAGGTCGGCGTCGCGGGCGATCTCGGCGACGTGCCGCAGGTCGGGCGCGGCCCCTGTGGGATTGCCGACGGCGAGCGTGTAGACCAGCGCGGGCCGGTGGAGCTCGACCGCGGCCCGCACCGCGCCGGGGTCGGTCAGATCCGCGGCGACCGCGTGCGCCCCCGCGCGCCGGAAGGCGGCCAGGGCCCCGCCGTACGTCGGGTCGCCGGTGAGCACCCGGTCGCCGGGCCGGAGCAGGACGCGGGCGGCCAGGTCGATGCCCTGCTGCCCGCCGCCGGTCACCAGGACGTCGCCGCCGAGCAGCGCGCGCAGCCGGGGCTCGCCCAGCGCGTCGTAGCCGTGGCCGCTGGGGGTGCGCAGCAGCGCGGCGGCGTCGATCCGGGGGAGGACCAGGTGAGAGGGGTCGGGCACGACGGAGGCCGACAGGTCGGCGAGCACGGCCCCGGCGCGCAGCAGCCCGGGCAGTGAGGCGGGGGGCGGGGCGGCGTCCTCACGCAGGTAGGTGCCGCTGCCCTGACGGCGTTCGCACAGGCCCTCGGCGCACAGGAGGTTGAGCGCGGAGGCGGCGGTGCCGCGGCTGAGCCCGGCGATCCGCGCGAGGTCGCGCTCGGACGGCAGCCGCGCCCCGGGGGCCAGCGCGCCCACCTCGGCCAGGTCGCGCAGCGCCCCGGCCAGGCGCCGGCCGGGCGTCTCCCCGTCGTCGCGCAGCCGCAGCCGTTCCCGGACGAGCACGGCGAACCCGCTCAGCTCCTCACTTCCCACGCGCCTATTCTGCCCCTCTCGGGTGGCTTGATAGGCATCGGCGGCTATGCCACTTCATTCGATATTGGCCCATAATGGTGCGATCTGCTGTGCCAGTCGAGGAGGGGTCATGGACGAGACGGGGAGCATCTGGATGGACGGCCAGCTCGTCCCGTGGGCCGAGGCGCGGGTGCACGTGCTGTCGCACGCCCTGCACTACGGGACCGCCGTGCTGGAGGGCACCAACGTGTACGAGACCGCGTCGGGCCCGGCCGTCTTCCGGCTGGACGATCACCTGGCGCGGCTGCGCGACAGCGCCCGGATCATCGGCCTGCCGCTGCCGTACACGGACGAGGAGCTGCGGCGGGCCACCCTGGAGACGGTCGCCGCGAACGGCCGCGCGTCCTGCTACATCCGCCACCTCGCGCACCGCGGATACGGGGAGATGGGCATCTCGGCGCGGAACTCCCCGGTCTCCGTCTCCATCGCCACCTGGACCTGGCCGGGGGCCTACCTGGCCGAGGGGGTGCGCCTGATGACCAGCTCGTGGCGGCGCAACGACCCGGCCGTCGTCCCCACGGTGGCCAAGGCCGCGGGGCCGTACCTCAACTCGGTGATCGCCAAGGCCGAGGCGCTGGACGCCGGGTTCGACGAGGCCGTGCTGCTCAACGCCGCCGGGCACGTCAGCGAGGCCACCGCCGCCAACCTCTTCGTCGTCACCGGCGGAGCCCTCGCGACCCCGCCCCCCGCGGCCGGCGCGCTCGGCGGCATCACCCAGGACACCGTCGAACGGCTCGCGGCCGGCCTGGGCATCCCCGTCAGCCGCCGCGACGTCCTCCGCGCCGAGCTCTACACCGCCGACGAGGTCTTCCTGTGCGGCACCGCCGCGGGGATCGTCCCGGTGGCCTCCGTGGACCGCCGCCCGCTGCCGGTCGTCAGCCCCGTCACCAAGCGCCTGCGCGACGCCTACGACGCCGCCGTCCACGGTCGGGACCCCCGCTACGCCTCCTGGCTCACCCCCGTCTCCTGACCTCCGGCACGGCTCGCGCCGCCGCTCACCCCAGGGCCGCCGCCTGCCCGTCGCCGTGACCTCGCGATCGTGCGCCGTCGCCCTGCGCCCGGGGACGGTACGCCGGGGGCGCGGGGAGGTCGCGGGCCGGGGGACCGGAGGCGGACCTCGCGGCCGGGAAGGGCGGGTGGGACGCGGGTGACGTGGATCGTGAACTGTTGCTGGAAAGGCTGTGCGCGAAGTCTTGATGGACACGGGACGGGGGGCGCTTCCACGATGGGCTGCGGAAAGACCCGTCGGGAGGAGGGCGCGTGCGCGCACTGGTCAAGGCCAAGGACGAACCTGGCGTGTGGCTCACGGAGGTGCCGGAGCCGGAGGTCGGGCCCGGTGACGTGCTGATCAGGGTGCTGCGGACGGGGATCTGCGGGACCGACCTGCACATCGCGGCGTGGGACGACTGGGCCAGGGCCAACGTGCCGGTGCCGCTGGTGATCGGGCACGAGTTCGTGGGCGAGGTGGCCGCGACGGGCTCGCAGGTGACCGGCATCCCCGAGGGCGCCCTGGTCAGCGGCGAGGGGCATCTGATCTGCGGGACCTGCCGGAACTGCCGCGCGGGCAAGCGGCACCTGTGCGCGCGGACCCAGGGGCTGGGCGTGAACCGCTCCGGGGCGTTCGCCGAATACGTCGCGCTGCCGGCCGAGAACGTGTGGGTGCACTCCGGGCCGATGGACCTGGACGTGGCCGCCGTGTTCGACCCCTTCGGGAACGCGGTGCACACGGCGACGGCGTTCCCGCTGGTCGGCGAGGACGTGCTGATCACCGGGGCGGGCCCGATCGGCGTCATGGCGACCGCCGTCGCCAGGCACTCCGGGGCGCGGACGATCGTGGTGAGCGACGTGTCGGAGTACCGCCTGGGGCTGGCCCGCCAGGCCGGGGCGACCGAGACCGTGGACGTGTCCGCGCGGCGGCTCGCCGACGTCCGGGCCGACCTGGGGCTGGACGAGGGCTTCGGAGTCGCGCTGGAGATGTCCGGGCAGGCCTCGGCCCTGCGGGAGCTGATCGCCAACATGCGGCACGGCGGGCGCGTGGCCATGCTCGGGCTGCCGGACCGGGAGATCGCCGTGGACTGGTCGGTGATCGTGCAGCGCATGCTCACCGTGCGCGGGATCTACGGGCGCGAGATGTTCGAGACCTGGTACGCCATGGCGGCGCTGCTGGAGCGCGGCCTCGACCTGAGCCCGGTGATCACGCACCGGTTCGGGTTCGAGGACTACGAGGAGGCCTTCGAGACGGCCCGCGCCGGCCGCTGTGGGAAGGTCGTGCTCGACTGGTCGGCCGCCGCGTGAGCGAGCGGCCCACGCCGTCAGCGCGGAGCACGCCGTCAGCGCGGAGCACGCCGTCAGCGCGGACCACGCTGCCCGGGCGGGGCGCGCCGTCCGCGACGTACGAGAGTGAGAAGAGGGAGCCGTCGGTGACGTACCAGGACGAGATCCGGGAGATCCGCGAGGCCGGTCTCTACAAGAACGAGCGGGTGATCACCACCCCGCAGCGCGCCCGGGTCGGGGTGGCCTCGGGCGAGGCGGTGCTGAACTTCTGCGCCAACAACTACCTCGGCCTGGCCGACCACCCCCAGGTGATCGCGGCGGCCAAGGAGGCGCTGGACGAGTGGGGCTTCGGCCTGGCGTCGGTGCGGTTCATCTGCGGCACGCAGGAGATCCACAAGCGGCTCGAACGGCGGCTCTCGGAGTTCCTGGGCACCGACGACACGATCCTGTACAGCTCGTGCTTCGACGCCAACGGCGGGCTGTTCGAGACGATCACCACGGCCGAGGACGCCATCATCTCGGACGAGCTCAACCACGCGAGCATCATCGACGGGATCCGGCTGTCCAAGGCGCGGCGGCTGCGCTACCGCAACCGCGACATGGAGGACCTGGAGCGCTGCCTGAAGGAGAGCGCCGACGCCCGCCGGCGGATCATCGCCACCGACGGCGTGTTCTCCATGGACGGCTACCTGGCGCCGCTCGACGAGATCCGCGCGCTGGCCGACCGCTACGACGCGCTGCTCATGGTGGACGACTCGCACGCCGTCGGGTTCGTCGGCGAGGGCGGGCGCGGCACGCCGGAGCTGTACGGCGTGCGGGCCGACATCCTCACCGGGACGCTCGGCAAGGCCCTCGGCGGCGCCAGCGGCGGCTACGTCTCCGGGCGCGGCGACATCGTGGAGCTGCTGCGGCAGCGCTCCCGGCCGTACCTGTTCTCCAACTCGCTGGCCCCGGCGGTCGTGGCGGCGTCGCTGACGGCGCTGGACCTGGTGTCGGGCTCGGCCGAGCTGCGGGCGCGGCTGCGGGAGAACACCGCGCTGTTCCGCGAGCGCATGGCCGAGGCCGGGTTCGACATCCTGCCCGGCGAGCACCCGATCGTGGCCGTCATGATCGGCGACGCGGCGGAGGCGGCCCGGCTCGCGGACGCGCTGCTGGAGCAGGGCGTGTACGTGGTCGGCTTCTCCTACCCGGTGGTTCCGCGCGGCAAGGCCCGCATCCGCGTCCAGCTCTCGGCCGCCCACTCCCGAGAGGACGTGCTGTACGCCGTGGACGCGTTCGCCAAGGCGCGGGCGGCCCTGTAGGCGCGGCCGGTCATCGGGCTCCGCGCGAGCCGTAGACTGATCCGACCATGCTGGATCCGCGCAGGCTGCGGGTGCTGCTCGCCCTCGCCGACCACGGCACCGTGACGGCGGCGGCTCGCGCCCTGCATTTCAGCCCCTCCGCGATCTCCCAGCACCTGGCCGCCCTGGAGGCGGAGGTCGGGCAGGCCCTGCTGGAACGCCGCGGGCGCCGCGTCACCCTCACCCCCACCGGCCGCATGCTGCTGGGGGTGAGCCATTCCATCCTCGCCGAGATCGAGCGGGCCGAGGCCCTGCTCGCCGAGCACCGCGCCGGGCTGGCCGGGGAGCTGGTGGTCGCCGGGTTCGCCACGGCCATCACCCACGTCATCGCCCCCGCCCTGGCCCGCCTGCGCGAGGAGCACCCCGCCGTACGGCTGCGCGTCGTGGACGCCGAGGGCCACCGCAGCCTGGCCATGCTGCTGGACGGCGAGGTGGACCTGGCCATCGCGGTGGAGCTGGGCGGCGCGTCCAGCGACGACCGCCGCGTGGTGCGGGTGCCGCTGTTCGCCGAGCCGTTCGAGGCCGTGCTCCCGGAGGGCCACGAGCTGGCCAAGGGCGACTGGGTGGCGCTGGACGGGCTGGCCGAGGAGGACTGGATCGCCCCCGAGGAGGGCAACCCGGTCACGGACGTCATCGGCTTCGCGTGCGAGCAGGCGGGCTTCCGGCCCCGCTACCGGCACGCCGTGGACGACTTCCGCACCACGGCGGCGCTCGTCGCGGCCGGCGCCGGGGTCGCGCTCGTCCCCAGCCTGGCCGTGCGCGACCTGGGCATGACCGGCGTGGCCGTCCGCCCGCTGGTGCCGCCGGTCCCGGTCCGCCGGGTCTTCGCCGCCTACCGCCGGGGCCGGGAGCAGCACGGCCTGACCGCGCTCGTCCTGGCCACCCTCGGCGCGGTCGCGGGCCCCATCCACTGACCCCGCGCCGCCGTACGGCCGGGCGGGGCCGTACGGCCGGGCAGGGCCGTACGGCAGGGCAGGGCGGCCGGGCGGGGCCGTGCGGTCCGGGCTGCGCGGACCCGCGGTCAGGGAGGCGGCCGGAGACGACCGGGAGCCGGACCGAGGTGCGCGCCGGATCGACGGTGACGACGGTGCCGGCAAGGTAGCGCAGGGTGTAGGCGTGGTCGGTGGACGAGATGACCAGGCCCAGCCGGTGGCCCTTCCGGACCAGGTGGTCCTGCGGCTCCAGGTCCCAGGAGACGGTGTACTCCCGGCCGGGCTCGATCGGCTCCGAGCGGTCCGCGCGGTGGCGGTTGATGATCTTGTCGTTGAACCGTTCGGCGGGACCGAGGTCCATGAGCGGCGCGGTCAGGTACGGCGGCGCGCCCCCGGCGAGGGAGGCCCGGACCGACACCGAGGCGGTCCCCGACAGCCGCACGTCCTCGCGCAGCGGCGGGGTCAGGTAGGCGAGCCGGTCCGGGTCCCGGGCCGGCAGGGTCTGCACGAGCTGCTCGGCCGTGCCGCGGCCGGCACGGCGATGAGGGAGGCGGCGATGACTCTCGCCCATACGCGCATGAAACCCCCAGATTCGTGGTCCCTACGCGCAATCTCCCTTATCGCCCCAGCACCCGCAAGATCTGGCGTCCCGGGCGGATCGTGTGTTCCCCCGGGTCAGTCCTTCCGCTCGTGGACGGGCTCGCCGGAGACGAACGTCGCCCGGACCCGGGTGGTCCAGATGTCGGCCGGGTCCAGCGTGAACGGGTCGCGGTCGAGGACGGCCAGGTCGGCGCGCTTGCCCGGGGTGATCGAGCCGCCGTCGGCGTCGCGGTTGATCCAGGCCGAGCCCGCGGTGTACGCCGTGAGGGCCGTCTCCAGCGAGATCCGCTGCTCGGGGAGCAGGGGCGTGGCCGCCGTGGGGTAGGACGCGTGCACCGAGCCGCCCGGCTCCGTGCGGTTGACGGCGACGTGGATCGCCTGGATCGGGTCGGCGCTGGACACCGGCCAGTCGCTGCCCGCGCACAGCCGCGTCCCGGCGGCGACCAGGTCGGCGAAGGGGTACTGCCAGGCCGCCCGCTCGTCGCCGAGGAACGGGATGCACAGCTCGTCCATCTGGGCGTGGTGGGTGGCCCACAGCATCTGGAGGTTGGCGGCGACGCCGAGGGCGGCGAAGCGCGGGACGTCGTCGGGGTGCACCACCTGGACGTGCGCGATGTGGTGCCGCAGGTCGCCGCTGGAGGGGCCCATGGCCTCGAAGGCGTCCAGCGCCTCGCGCACCGCGCGGTCGCCGATCGCGTGGAAGTGCACCTGGAACCCGGCCCGGTCCAGGGCCGCGACGTACCCGCGCAGGTCCGCGGGATCCACGTAGGAGAGCCCGCGGCGGTCGGTGAGGCAGCCGCAGCCGTCCAGGTAGGGGTCGATCATGGCGGCGGTGAAGTTCTCCGGGATGCCGTCCTGCATGATCTTGACCGAGGTCGGGTGGAAGCGGCCGCCGGGCACCGCCCGCGAGCGCTTGTCCGCCAGCTCCTCGATCTGCTCCCGCCCTCGGGCCCGGTCCCACCACAGCGCGCCCACGACCCGCGCCCGCAGCAGCCCGGCCGCGTCGGCCTCCAGGTAGACCGGGAGCTGGTCGTCGGAGCCGGCGTACGCGCCCACGATCGCGTCCTGCCAGCCCGTGACGCCCTGCGAGAAGAGGTACGCCTGGGCGTCGAGCAGCGCCGCGCGCAGGTCCTCCCCGGTGGGCCGGGGGGCGAGCGGGCCGACCAGCTCCATCGCGCCCTCGTGCAGCACCCCCGACGGCGTCCCGTCCTCGTCGCGCTCGATGCGGCCGTCCACGGGGTCGGGCGTGTCCCGGCCGATCCCCGCCAGCTCCAGCGCCCGGGTGTTCACCCACGCCGCGTGGTGGTCGCGCTGGATCAGGTACGCGGGCCGGTCCGGCACCACCGAGTCCAGCGCGCGCCGGTGCGGCAGCCCGCCGGGGAACGCCGACATGTCCCAGCCGCCGCCGTCCACCCACTCCTTGCCGGGGTTGGCCGCGGCGTACTCGGCGATCCGCCGCAGGTAGGCGTCCTCGCCGTACAGCTCGGCCAGGTCGCAGCGCGCGCGTTCGAGCCCGGCCTGCACCGGGTGCGCGTGCGCGTCCACGAACCCGGGCGTGAGCAGCCCGCCGGCCAGGTCCACCGGCTCGGCCCCGGGCCCGGCCAGGCGCTCCACCTCGCGCGCGGCCCCCACCGCCGCGATCACGCCGTCCCTGACGAGCACGGCCTCGGCCCAGGGCATCGCCGAGTCGGCGGTGAAGACGCGTCCTCCCCGGAAGAGAAACTCGCTCAAGTCGCCCACATCCATTCATCGGACCGGCGCGGGTGCCGGTGTGCAGCAGAAATCGTGACAGACCGAAGGGCTCCAGGGGAGTCTCAGTGACCCGTGATCAGATCGGCCAGGCGCGCCAGGGGCGAGGTGCGGCCGGAGCCCGCCGCCTCCTGGGCGTCGGCGCGGCGGTACAGCGTGTACATCGAGTGGACGCCGAGCCAGCGCAGCGGCTCCGGCTCCCAGCGGCGGACGCGCCGGCCGGTCCACGGCAGCGCGGTCAGCTCGGTGTCGCGGCCGAGGACGAGGTCGCGCAGGGTGCGGGCGGCCAGGTTCGTGGTGCTGACGCCGTTGCCGGTGTAGCCGCCCGCCCAGCCCAGGCCGGTCGCGCGGTCGAGGCCGACGGTCGCGCACCAGTCCCGGGGCACGCCGAGCACCCCCGACCAGGCGTGGTCGGCCCGGTACGCGGCGACCGCCGGGAACATGCCGGTCAGCAGCGACCACAGCGCGTCGACCGTCCAGGCGGCCGTGCGGCCGCGGTCGTCCACGCGCGAGCCGTACAGGTACGGCCTGCCGCGCCCGCCGAACGCGATCCGGTCGTCGGCGGTGCGCTGGGCGTACATGTAGTAGTGCGCGGCGTCGCCCAGCAGCTCGCGCCCCGCCCAGCCGATCTCGTCCCAGACCTCGGCCGGCAGCGGCTCGGTGACGATCATCGAGCTGTTCATCGGCAGCCACTCGCGGCGCAGCCCCGGCAGCCGCGCGGTGAACCCCTCGGTCGTACGCAGCACCGCGTCTCCCCAGGCCGTGCCGTACGGCGTGAGCGCGGCGGCGGCCGTGCGGCCCCGGGAGGGGCGGATCGCGGTGACCGGGGTGCGCTCGTAGACCTCGACGCCGAGGCGGCGCACGGCCCCGGCCAGGCCCCGGGCGAGCTTGGCGGGCTGCACGCGGGCGCAGTGGGGCGTCCAGGCGGCGGCGACGGCCCCGGCCACGCGCAGGCGGCCCTCGCGCTCGGCCGGGTCGAGCAGCCGCAGGTCGGACTCGCCCCAGCCCCAGGCGCGGCTCTCCTCGACGAAGCGGGCCAGCCGTGCGGCCTGGGCGGGGTTACGGGCTACGCCGAGCTGCCCGCCCTTGACCGCGTCGGCGTCGATCCCCTCGGCGTCCAGCGTGGCCAGCACCTCGTCCACCGTGGCGAACATCGCCCGCTGGAACGCGACGGCGGCCTCGCGCCCGTGGGTGCGGGCGTAGCGCTCCGGGGAGCCGGGCAGCTCGCCGGAGAGCCAGCCGCCGTTGCGCCCGGACGCGCCGAAGCCCGCGAACTCGCTCTCCAGCACGACCACGCGCAGCGCCGGGTCGGCGCGCTTGAGGTGGTAGGCGGTCCACAGGCCGGTGTAGCCCGCGCCGACGATCACCACGTCGGCGCGCACGTCGCCGTCCAGCCGGGGCCCGGGCTCGGGCAGGCCGGGCTCGCGGTACCAGAACGAGACGCCGCCGTTGACGAAACCGGGGGTGCGGGGAGCGGGCATCAGGCGCACCGCCGTCCGGAGTGCAGTCCGGCGCGCGGTCGTCCGGCACGCGGCCGTCCTGAGGGGTGCCGTCCGGCGCGTTCCGAACGGGCCTCGCCGGTGAACCTGTGGGACATCTCGGGCATTCGTCGGCCTTCCTCGCTGCCTCATCGCGCGTCCCGCGTCGGCCCGGCGGAAACCCGGGCCTCATTCCGCCGAAACGGTCCCGACACACGCCTCGGGCAGGGTGGTCGGCGATGAGAGGAGTGTTACATGGGGTTCCTGCGTATTCGTACCACCGTTGACGAGCGTCCCGGGAGGCTCGCCGCCCTGGCCTCGGCGCTCGCCGGGAACGGCGGCAACATCCTGGCGCTCAGCGTGCAGCCGGACGCGGACGGGACCGTGGACGAGTTCATCGCGGACATCCCCGCCGAGCCCGGGCGCGTGCGCGCCGCGCTGGAGGCCGCGGGGGGCCGCCGCGTCCGCGTCGTGCCCGCCACGCCGCACGAGCTGACCGACGAGCCCACCCGGGTCCTGCTGATCGCCGCGCGGCTTGCCGCGGCCCCCTGGCGGCTGCCCGAGGCCCTGGCCGACCTGCTGCGCGCCGACGACGCCCGGTGGGTCTACGGTGCCGATATGAGCGAGTTGCCCGACCCCACCCTGCTGACCGTCCCCGCGGGCGACCGCCGCGCCGTCCGGCTCCGCCGCGCCGGGCTGCCCTTCACCCTGACCGAGGCCGCCCGCGCCGCCGCGCTCGTACGGCTGGCGCGGCCCGCCGCCGAGCCCTCGGCCGGCCTCTCCGGGGGCCGGGACCTGCGGCTGCCCGACGGCGCCGAGGTGCGGGTGGCGACGTTGACCCCGCTCTACCGCGAGGCCGTCCGTGACCTGCACCAGCGCTGCTCCCTGGCGACCCAGCGCCTGCGGTACTTCAGCGCCATGCCCGCCCTGCCCCCGCGCGTCTTCGACCGGCTGTGCGACCGGGGCAACGGCCTCTCGGTCGTCGCCTGCCACGACGGGCAGGTGATCGCCATGGCCAATCTCATGTTCACCCCCGAGCCCGGCGTCGGAGAGCTGGCCTTCCTGGTGGAGGACCGCTGGCAGGGCCGCGGCCTGGGCACCGCCCTCGCCCGGCTCCTGGTGACCGCCGCGCGCGACCACGGGCTCGCCGAGGTGCGCGCCACCCTCCTGCCCGAGAACACCCGCATGCGCCGCATCCTCCAGCGGCTCGGCGCGACCCTGGCCCGCACCTCCGACCCCGCCCTCCGGGAGGCCCGCCTCCCGCTCGGCGTCGCCGTACCCCGGCCGTCCTGACCCGCCGCCCGCCGGCGGGCCGTACGGCGGGCGCGGGATCGACTCGCTGACCGGGCAGGGCGGGGAGACGGGGGTGCGGCGCGCTCGGGGCGCCGCACCCCCCGGGACGGCGTGTCGCTCGGGAGAGGCGTCGCTCGGGGACGCCGGCACGGGCGGCGCGTGCGCTGCGGGGCGCGTGTGCTCCCGGAGAGTGGACGCCCCGGGGCGTGGGCGTGAGCGGGACGACGGCGTCCGGAGCGCGCCGTCCCGGGCGTGCCAGGGTCAGCGCGAGGTCGCGGACTCCGGCGGATCCTCCGGGCGGCGGCGCTCCCCGGGCCCGAGGCCGCTTTCCCCGGGCCCGAGGCCGCTTTCCCCGGGCTGGGCTCCGGGTTCCGCGCGGGCGGGGCCCTGGCCGGTCGGCGCGGGGGAGTCCGCGGGCCGGGCTTCGAGGGCGTCGAGGCGGGCCTCGATGCGGGCGAGCCGGGCCTCGATGCGGACCAGGAGGTCGCGGACGGCGTTGAGGGGCTCCGTACGGCGTGAGCGGCGCTCGCGGGCGGCCTCGTAGGCGAGGCCGGGAGAGTGCAGGCTCTCGGTGGTCTCCGGGTCGGCGGTGCGCAGGGCCTCCAGGACCTGGGCGCGCACCTCGGCGAGGCCGGGGGAGAGGCGTTCGAGCAGCCGGGCGCCGTGGCTGTCCTCGGCCCTGATCACGCCGAGGAGGATGTGCTCGGTGCCGATGTGGTTGTGCCCGAGATGCAGGGCCTCGCGCAGCCCCAGCTCCAGCGTCTTCTTGGCCTCGGGCGCGAACGGGGTGTGGACGTCCTCGCGCGCGGGGCCGCCGCCGGGCTCCATCTCCGCCCGCGCGCCGTCCAGGGTCACGCCGGATCTCTCCAGGGCCTGCGCGGCCGCCCCCTGATCCTCCCGCAGCAGCCCGAGCAGCAGGTGCCGGGTGTCGATGCGCTCGTGGCCGAACCGCCGGGCCTCCTCCTGCGCGTGCACGACCACGCGCCGCGCCCGGTCCGTGAAGCGTTCGAACATACGGGGGCCTCCCGCCTCAAGAGGGCGTTCCCTCCATCATCCTCCCATCATCGCGGCCCGCGCGCCCGGGCGCGCGCGTCCCGCCTCACGCTCCCGGCGCTTCCAGGACGAAGCGCAGGTACGGCCCGGGGGCGTCCGGCACGGGAGCCATGCCGAGCCGGACGGCCAGCGCCGCCGAAGGGGCGTTCCCCGGGTCGACCTCCGCCACGACGCGCTTCAGGCCCGCCGACCCGAAGGCGTGGCCGAGGACCGCCCGCGTCGCCTCGGCGGCCAGCCCGCGCCCCCGGGACCGGGGAGCCAGGCTGTAGACCAGTTCGGCCTCGCCCCCGTCGTCCGCCCGCAGCCCGCACACGCCCACCAGGCCGCCGTCCTCGCCGGCAGGCCCGGCCTCGCCGGCAGGCCCGTCCCAGCCCGGAGGCCCGCCGCTTCCGGGCTCGGGCGCGCCGAACACCGCCCACAGGCCGTACCCCGCCTCGCGGAAGTCCCGCTCGCTCGCCGCGACCAGCTCCGCCGCCAGCGCCTCCGTGACCGGCTCGCCGTCGAACAGGTGCTCGCGCACCGCCGGATCGCCCCAGTGCTCCCGCAGTGCGCCCGCGTCCCCCGGGGTGACCGGGCGCAGCGAGAGCCGTTCCGTCCGCAGCCTCATCCCGCGATTGTCCGCCGGGGGAGCCGTGGACGATATCTCACAAACGAGATACCGTATGAGGTATGGAGCGATCACGGCTGCCCGGATTCGACGAGATGGCCGAGCGCCGCCGCCGTGAGATGGAGGCCGAGCGCCGCGAGCTGATCGTCGAACTCGCCCGCCGCCGCACCGCAGCCGGCCTGTCCCAGACCGACGTCGCCGCGCGCATGGGCACGTCCCAGTCGGCGGTCGCCCGCCTGGAGTCCGGCGAGTCCGACGTGCGCGCCACCACCCTCGAACGCTACGCCGCCGCCATCGGCGCCCAGATCACCTGGCGCGCCCTCTGACGACACCCCTCGGCCCCGGTACGGCGTCGCGCCCGCCGCGCGAGCCCCGCGCGACGGTGGCGTCCCGGGGCGGGAGCCGTACGGCACGGGCGGCGCGGGGGCGCGCGGACGGATCGATTCGGCAACGAAGGAGATCATGAACGTGAACAGGAACGTGAACGGCGCCCTGAACGGGATCTCGGGAACGGGCCCCAGGGCCGGGTTCGGATCGAGGCTGCCGGAGTGGGGGCCGTTCCCGCCCGAGCTGCCCGGGCCGGGGCGGACCGAGCCCCAGCGCCCGGAGGAGAGGCGGCCCGACCGGCTGCCGTCGTACTTCGTGCCGCTGGGACCGGATCCGATCACGGACCGGCTCTTCGAGCGGCGCATCGTCATGGTGCACGGCCGGCTCGACGACGAGCGCGTCACCGCCGTGTCCGCGCAGCTCCTCACGCTGGACGCCCTGGGCGAGGACCCGATCCGCCTGCACCTCAACACCCCGGACGCCGACCTCGGCGCGGCCGTGACCCTGATCGACACCCTCGACGCGCTCAACGTGCCGCTGCACGCCCAGGTCATCGGCGAGGTCGGCGGCCCGGCCGTGGGCGTGCTCGCCGCCGCCCACCGCCGCCAGGCGAGCCCCAACGCCGTGATCCGCCTGTCCGAGCCCCGCCTCCGCCTGGAGGGCAACGCCGCGGAACTCGCCGCGGCCACCGCCCAGATGCGGCACATGCTCGACACCGTCTACTTCCGCATCGCCGACATCACCGGCCGCGAGGTGGACGAGATCCGCGACGACGCCCTCCAGGGCCGTCGCCTGACCTCCTCCGAGGCCCTCGACTACGGCCTGATCCACGAGATCACCACCCGCCCTCCGGCCGCCCCCTGACCCCCGGCGACAGGGAACCGCAAGATCACGACGGAGACCGCGTGTCCCGGCCCCGTTCCGCCCGCCCACCGGCCTAGACCCCGCGACACGTCCCCATAGCGCCGCCGCGTGCGCGGACCACCCCGTCGTGATCCTGCGATCCTGCTCCGCGGGCGGTTCCCAATCGCGGCGCGGGGTGGACGTTCGCGGTCCCGGGCAGCGGTGAACGCCTGCCCCTGTCGCCGGCGAGCCCTCCGTCGTGCGGGGCGCGCCGTCGCGTGAGTGCGGTGGTTTCCGAGCATCCACGCCGGGGCGGACGGTGAACGCCTGCCCCTGCGGCCGACCGCTCTCTCTGACCTGTGGTCCGTCATCGCAAGGATGCGGCGGGTGCGGGTCGGCGTCGTCGTGATTTTGCGATCCTGCTCCGCGGGCGGTTCACGATCGCGTGATCACGGCGCGGGGTGGACGTTCGCGGTCCCGGGCAGCGGTGAACGCCTGCCCCTTTCGCCGGCGAGCCCTCCGTCGTGGAGGGCGTCGCCGTCGCGTGAACGCGGCGGGTTCCGATCACCCACGCCGGGGCGGACGGTGAACGCTTGCCCCCCTGCGGCCGACCGCTCTCTCTGACCTGTGGTCCGTCATCGCAAGGATGCGGCGGGCCCGGATCGCCCCCGCCGTGATCTTGCGGTCCTGCTTCAGCGGCGGCTCATGGTCGCGAGATCACGGCAAGGGGTCGCGCTCGCGATGCCGGGGCGGATGGTGGGCCGCTCCTCATATCGCGAGCGCTCTCTCATAGGTGGGGGTCGCCGTCGCGTGGGTGCGACGGGTGCGGGTCGCCGTCGTCGTGATCTTGCGATCCTGCTTCGGCGGCGTTTCACGATTGCGTGATCACGGCAAGAGACGGTGGCCATGATCCCGGGGTGGATGGCGCACGGCTCATCCTTCGGGTGTGGGGTCGCGGGTCATGGTGGGAGATGGGGGTTTGGGTGGGTTGCGGGGGTGGGGTGGGCGGGTAACTGTGGTGGGGTGGGTCTGGGTGAAGTAGCGGATCGGCTCTATCGGGTGACGCCGGAGGAGTTCACGGGGGAGCGGGAGCGGGCCGTGCGGGAGGCGCGGGACGCGGGGGACGCGCGGCTGGCCAAGGAGGTCGCGAAGCTGCGGCGGCCCCGGCTCTCCGCGTGGGCGGTGAACCTGCTGGCCCATGAGGCGCCGGATCGCCTGGGCGGCCTGGTGGAGCTGGGTGCCGAGCTGCAGCGGGCCTGGGCGGAGCAGGACCGCGACGCCCTGGCCGAGGTCACGCAGCGGCGGGGGCCGCTGATCCAGGAGCTCGTACGGCTGGCGCGGGAGCTGGCCGAGCGCGGCGGGCATCCACTCGCGCCCTCGGCCGTGCTGGAGGTCGAACGGACGCTCGACGCGGCGACGGTGGACGCCGACGCGGCGGAGCGGGTCGCCGCCGGGCACCTCGTGCAGCCGCTCGCCTACACCGGGTTCGCCCCGACGCCCGTCCCGAAGGCCCCGGCCAGGAAGCCCGGGCCGTCCGAGAAGACGCCCGACAAGGCCGCCGCACCGGGGAAGACGGAGAAGACGGGGAAGACGGGGAAGACGGAGGAGACCGCCGCGCGGGCGGGGCGGGGGAAGAAGGCGGCGCCGGTACGCGATCTGGAGGGCGCGCGGCGCAGGCGGGAGGAGGAGCGGCGGGAGCGCGAGCGGGAGCGCCGCCGCGCCGAGGAGGAACGCCGCGAGCGGGCCCGCGCCGAGGCCGCGGCGGCCGCCGTGCGCGCCGCCGAGGAGGCCGAGCGCCACCACGCCGAGTGGGCCGCGGAACTGGCCCAGGCCGTCCGCGACCACGAGGAGCTGACCGGCCGCATCGCCGACCTCACCGCGCGGCTGGAGGAGGCCCGTACGGCGCTGGCCGCCGCCGACCGCCGCCGCCAGGTCGCCGAACGCGAGGAGTCCCGGGCCCGCCGCCTGGCCTCCACCGCCCGCTCCCGCGCCCGCACCGCCACCCGCGACACCCCCTGAGCCCCCGCGACACCCCCTGAGCCCCCGCGGCACCTCCGGCCGGAGGGCCGCACAGCCGGGACGCGGGACGCCGGGGTCTGGCCCGCGCGAGCCGTACGGCGAGGCGCTAGAGCCGGTCCGCGTCGGTGATGACCATGGTCACGAAGGCGGCGGCGTCGGGGCGGCGGTGGAAGGGGGTGGGGTAGAGGGAGCGGGAGCCGGCCCGGGTGTGGAGGCGCAGGGCCTCGCGGACCACGCGGTGCCAGCGCTCGGGGAAGGTGGCCAGGGCGTACTCCCCGGCGGCGGCCTTGGACACGAAGCCGCCGGTGGCGAGGGTGGCGTGGAGGCGGGGCACACCGAGGACGGCCCACACGGTGGACCAGGGGTGGAGGGAGAGGAGGCCCGCGGGCGTGCACACGGGACGGGAGAACCTGGCCGCCCACCGGCGCCAGTACGTCCGCAGGTTGCCGCGCGTCCACTCGGCGAGTTCGGCGGGGTCGGCGTGCACCCGCGGGATCACCCCGCGCACGGGCACGCCGTGCCGGGCGAGGACGTGCCAGGTGACGGGCGTGTGCGGCTCCCGCATCGCGGCCGAGAAGCGCCCGTCGAGGACGTACGGCCCGCGCGGGGCCAGGCTCGCCGGGCCGGCCAGGTCCCGCGCGGTCACGTAGAAGCCGTCGAGCCGGGGCAGGCCCCGCCGGCGGAGCCCCGCGTGGACGCGGCGCAGGGCGGCGACCTCGGCGGGGCCGGGAGGGGCCGGCACGACCGCGACGAAGTCCACGTCGCTCGACCCCTCCCGGAACGCGCCCAGGGCCACCGATCCGACCAGGTGGAACCCCTCGACCAGCCCCGGCGCCTCCCGGTCCGCCGCCGCCAGGTACCGCCCCACGGCTCGTCCACGGTCCCTGGAAGATCCATGGGCCCGACTCTATCGACGGGAAACCGGGAGAACCGGGATGACCGGGATGACCGGGATGACCGGAAACCAGGGAGCGGCGAAGCCGGAGAACCCCCGGTTAGTCCGGGATATCGGTCAGCGCGTCGGCAGCCGCCCCGCCGCCGCCTCGTCGAGCAGGAACACCGTGCGCTCCCGGCCCCGCGCGCCCGCGCCCGGGTGCCGCGCCGGGTCGTCCCCGGTGAACGCGTCCCTGACCGCCGCCGACTTCGACTCGCCGGAGGCGACGATCCACACCTCGCGCGCCGCCCGGATGGTCGGGAACGTCAGCGAGATCCGCGTCGGCGGGGGCTTGGGCGAGTCGTGCACCGCGATCACCGACAGCGCCTCCTCGCGCGGCCCCGGCAGCCCCGGGAACAGCGACGCGACGTGGCAGTCCGGCCCGAGCCCGAGCAGCAGCACGTCGAAGTCGGGCCCCGGCCCGCCCTCGGCGGCCTCGCGCAGCAGCAGGGCGTACTCCGCCGCCGCCTGCTCGGCCGTCTTCCCCGCGTCCGAGGGCGCCATCACGCGCACCCGCTCGGGGACCACCGGCACGTGGTCGAGCAGCGCGGTCCGCGCCCCCGTCTCGTTGCGCTCGGGGTCGCCCGCGGGCAGGAACCGCTCGTCACCCCACCACACGTCCACCAGCGACCAGTCCACCATGTCGCGGTTGTCCGCCTTCGCCACCTCGGCGAGCGTCTGGATGCCGATCGTGCCGCCGGTGAGCACCACCGACGCCGACCCGCGCTCCGCCTGCGCCGCCGCGAGCCGCGCGACCAGCCGCATGGCCGTCACCTTCGCCAGCTCGTCGCCGTCCCGATAGACGATCACATCAGGATCGCTCACACCGTCACCTTCCTCACGTACGCGGCCCGCCCGACCCGGGCGCGCCGCCGGCCTGTCTCACGTCTCGGCCTTCGCGGCCATCTCCGCCTGCCCGCCGCCGCCCCGCCGTACCGCCCCTTCCCGGACGCGATCGCGGAGCCCGCGTCCGCGCACGAGCGGCGCCACCCCGCCGCCCCGGCCCCGCCCGGCGTCCCGTTCGCCCCGGGCCGACCGCTGGCGTCCCGTACGGCCTGAGCCCGCCGCCCCGCCGTACCCCGGAACAGGAAGGAAGGGCGGACGCGCCGCGAGCCGTCCGCCCTTCCCCGTGAGCCGGTGTCCCGGGCGCCTACAGGAAGGCGTCCCGGGTGCGGGCCTCGGCCGCCACGTGCCGGAGGGTCTCCTCGTAGACCTCGTCCGGGTCCAGGTGGCGCAGTTCCTCCTTGAGCAGCTCCGAGGTGGCCCGCCGCGCCAGCGCCACGCGCCGGTCCGGCTGGCCGGTGCGGGAGAGCTGGGCCATGCGGGAGTCCACCCGCGTGATCGCGACCTCCTCGCCCGCCGCCTCCAGCCGCACCCCGGTGATCCCCGGGCCCTGCGACGGCAGCACCCGCACGTCCGCGCCGAGCCGCTGCGACAGCCACGCCGCCAGCAGTTCCGCGCTCGGGTTGCCGGGCTTGGCCTCGACCACGCCGCGCTGCACCGGGGGCACCGGCGTGTCGAACGCCGAACCGATCATCGTGCGCCAGTTGGTGAGGCGGGTCCAGGCCAGGTCGCCGTCGCCGGGGCGGTACCCGTTCGCCCGCGACGCCAGCATGCGCAGCGTCTCGGTCGGGCCGGGCCGGAAGTGCCCGGCGACGATGTCGGTGATCCGGCGCTGGGCCAGCCGGCCCACCGGGTCCTCGGCGGGGACGGGCGGCGCCTCGCTCGCCCACCACACCACCACGGGCGTGTCGGGCAGCACCAGCGGGCTCACCACCGAGTCCTGGTGCTCGATGAGCTCGCCGTACAGCCGCAGCAGCACGACCTCGCCGGGCGTGGACTCGCTGACCCGCACCTCGGCGTCGAGGCGGGTCTCCTCCTCCTCGGCGCCGCGGGGGATCACCACCACGATGCGGCTGGGGTGCTCGCGCCCGGCCTCCACGGCCGCGCGCATGGCGTCGTAGTGGTCGCGCTCCTCGGTCACCACGACCAGCGTCAGCACCATGCCGAGCGCCGGCGCGCCCATGCGGTGGCGCAGCTCGGTCAGGGTGCCGACGATGGCCGAGGAGGTCGTGTCGGTCAGCGTGAACTGGGTCATAGCCGTCTCCAGGCGCGCCCGTCACGGGCCATCAGCTCGTCGGCGGAGGGCGGGCCCCACGAGCCCGCCGGGTAGTCCTCGGGCGCGCCGTGCTCGGCCCAGTGGCGCTCGATCGGGTCCAGGATCTCCCAGGACAGCTCGACCTCCCGCTGGTGCGGGAACAGCGGCGGGTCGCCGATGAGCACGTCCAGCAGCAGCCGTTCGTACGCCTCGGGGGAGGACTCGATGAAGGACTCGCCGTAGGCGAAGTCCATCAGCACGTCCCTGACCTCCATCGCCGTGCCCGGGACCTTCGAGCCGAAGCGCACGGTCACGCCCTCGTCCGGCTGGACGCGGATGACCAGGGCGTTCTGCCCGAGGATCTCGGTCTGGGTCTCGGAGAACGGCAGGTGCGGCGCCCGCTGGAAGATCAGCGCCACCTCGGTGACGCGGCGGCCCAGGCGCTTGCCGGCGCGCAGGTAGAACGGCACGCCCGCCCAGCGCCGGTTGGCCACCTCCAGCTTCATCGCCGCGTAGGTGTCGGTGCGGGAGTCGGCCGGGATGGCGTCCTCCTCCTTGTACCCCTTCACCTTCACGCCGCCCTGCCAGCCGGCGACGTACTGGCCCCGGGCGGTGCCGAGCTCCAGGTCGTCGGGCAGCTTGACGGCGCGCAGCACCTTCTCCTTCTCGCGCCGCAGCGACTCGGCGTCGAAGGACACCGGGTCCTCCATGGCCACGAGCGCCAGGAGCTGGAGCAGGTGGTTCTGGATGACGTCGCGGGCCGCGCCGATGCCGTCGTAGTACCCGGCCCGGCCGCCGATGCCGATGTCCTCGGCCATCGTGATCTGCACGTGGTCGACGAACTGCCGGTTCCACAGCGGTTCCCACATCGTGTTGGCGAAGCGGAGCGCCAGGATGTTCTGGACGGTCTCCTTGCCGAGGTAGTGGTCGATGCGGAAGACGCTGCTCTCGGGGAACACCGCGTTCGTGATCGCGTTCAGCTCACGGGCGGACTCCAGGTCGTGCCCGAACGGCTTCTCGATCACCACCCGCCGCCACGACCCCTCGGGCGCGTCGGCGAGCTTGGTGCGCTTGAGCTGCTGGACCACCAGCGGGAAGAACTTCGGCGGCACCGACAGGTAGAAGGCGTAGTTGCCGCCCGTGCCGCGGGTCTCGTCGATCTCGGCGAGCGCCATCGCCAGCGCGTCGAACGCGCCGTCGTCGTTGAACTCGCCGGGGACGAACACCATCCCCTCACGGAGCTGCTTCCACACCTCCTCCCGGAACGGCGTGCGCGCGTGCTCCTTCACCGCGTCATGGGTGAGCTGCGCGAAGTCCTGGTCCTCCCAGTCGCGCCGGGCGAAGCCGACCAGGGAGAAGCCCGGGGGCAGGAGCCCCCGGTTCGCCAGGTCGTAGATCGCCGGCAGCAGCTTGCGCTTGGCCAGGTCCCCGGTCACCCCGAACAGCACGAGCACGCACGGCCCGGCCACCCGCGGCAGCCGCTTGTCGCGCGGGTCGCGCAGCGGGTTGACCCAGGGCTCGGGCCCCGCGGCCACCCCCTCGGCGACCAGGTCGCTCACCTTCACCGGGACCGGATCGGTCACGACGCCCCCATCCCCCTCGACTTCTCGTCCGCGCTGCCGGCCGGAGCCGCCGGCGCGCCGGTCACGACGCTCCCGCCGACGCGAGGAGGTAGCCGATCCCTTCCTCCCGGTCGGTCAGGTGCAGCCGTACGGCGGGCCGCGAGCGCTTGCGGAGCGCGCCCAGGTCGCCCAGCGCCTGCGCCATCTGGAGCGTGCCGAGCGTGTACGGCTTGCCGGGCACCGGCAGGTCGTGCGCGGTCTCGCCGGTGATCTGGAGGAACACGCCGTTCTGCGGGCCGCCCTTGTGGTACTGGCCGGTGGAGTGCAGGAAGCGCGGCCCCCATCCGAAGGTCACGGCCTGCCGCGCCCGCCCGGAGAGCACGCCCCGGATGTCGGCCAGCCGCGACTCGGCGATCCGGTCGAGGTAGGCCATGACGGCGAGGTAGCCGTGGTCCGGGATGCTGCCGGTCAGCCAGTGGAACAGCCCGGCCAGGTCCTTGACGTCGGCCGGGATCTCGCCGTAGACCTCGACCGGCCCGTCCACGAGGACCGCGGAGGGCCGGGGCAGGCCCTCGGCCAGGATCGCCGCCGTGTTGTCCTTGGACTCGGTGACGTTGGGCTGGTTGAACGGGTCGATGCCGAGCAGCCGGCCCGCGACCGCCGTGGCGTACTCCCAGACGAGGAACTGGCCGCCGAGCGGGCCCTCGACGCTGGAGTGCTCGCTCGCCCCGATCGTCACGGGGAAGGCGTTCGGGACGTCGGCGATCATCGTCGGGCTCTCGACCACGACCGGCAGCACGCCCTTGCCGTCCTTGCCGGTCGACTCGGCCACGAGCTGCTCGATCCAGTCGCCCAGGCCCTTGATGGCGTGGTCACCGGAGTCGGCCAGCACGAGCTTGTCACGCCCGGCGAGGGCGGCGGCGCCGATCGCCGCGCCCAGCGCCAGGGCCGGGTTGCCCTGCCCGAGCGCGAGCGTGGAGCGGACCTCCCGGCCCTGGTCCAGCAGCGCCTCGACGTCCACCCCGGCCAGCGCGCTCGGCACCAGGCCGAAAGCGGTCAGCGCGCTGTAGCGGCCGCCCACGTTGGGGTCGGCCAGCACGACCTCGTACCCGGCCTCCTCGCCCGCCTTGTGCAGCGGCGAGCCCGGGTCGGTGACGATGACGATGCGCTCGCGCGGGTCGATCCCGGCCTCGCGGAACGCCTCCTCGTAGACCCGGCGGTGGCTGTCGGTCTCGATCGTGCCGCCGCTCTTGCTGGCCACGACCACGACCGTGCGGTCGAGGCGGTCGTTGACGGCGCGGCGCACCTGGCCGGGGTCGGTGGTGTCGAGCACGGTCAGCTCGACCCCGGCCGTCGCGGTGATGACCTCGGGCGCCAGCGACGAGCCGCCCATGCCGGCCAGCACGACGTGGTCGAGCCCGGCCATCTTCTCGCGCAGCTCGGCCAGCCGCGGCAGCAGCGCCCGCGAGGTCTCGGGCAGGTCGAGCCAGCCCAGGCGGATCGACGCCTCGGCCTGCGCGTCCGGCCCCCACAGGGTGGCGTCACCCGCCGCCAGGGCGGGCGCCACCCCCTCGTTCTCCAGTCGCTCCAGGGCCTGTGACTGGCCCCGGGCGATCCCGTCGTCGTTGATCGCGACGGTCACACCGCCACCGTTGACGGTCCCCATCTCCTCGAACTCCTTCCCCGCGTCCCCCGGGCTACGGGTGGTGGATTTCCAGTTGCTTGGTCACGGTGTCGAGGAGTTCCTTCCACGACGCCTCGAACTTGTCCACGCCCTCGTCCTCCAGGACGCGCACGACGTCGTCGTACTCCACGCCGATCCCGGCGAGCGCGCCCAGCAGGGCCCGGGCCTCGTCGTAGGTGCCGTGGACGGTGTCGCCGGTGATCTTGCCGTGGTCGGCGACGGCGTTGAGGGTCTTCTCGGGCATCGTGTTGACGACGCCCTCGACGACCAGCTCGTCCACGTAGAGCGTGTCGGGGAGGGAGGGGTCCTTGACGCCGGTGGAGGCCCACAGCGGCCGCTGCGGGTTGGCCCCGGCGGCCTGGAGCGCCTCCCAGCGCTCGCCGGCGAACTTCTGCTCGTAGAGCTCGTAGGCCAGGCGCGCGTTGGCGAGGGCCGCCTTGCCGCGCAGGTCGTCGTGGCCGCCGATGGCCGAAAGGCGCTTGTCCACCTCGGTGTCCACGCGGCTGACGAAGAACGACGCCACCGACTGGATCTTGGACAGGTCGTGGCCGTTGGCCTTGGCCTGCTCCAGGCCCGCGAAGTAGGCGTCGATCACGGCGCCGTAGCGCTCCAGCGAGAAGATCAGCGTGACGTTGACGCTGATGCCCTGGGCGAGCACCGCGGTGATCGCGGGCAGGCCCTCCAGGGTCGCCGGGATCTTGATGAAGAGGTTCTCGCGGCCCACCAGGTCCCACAGCGTGCGGGCCTCGTCGATCGTCTTCTGGGTGTCGCGGGCCAGGCGCGGGTCCACCTCGATGGACACGCGGCCGTCGCGCCCGCCGGAGGCGTCGAAGGCCGGGCGCATCACGTCGCAGGCGTCGCGCACGTCGTCGGTGGTGATCGACAGGATCGCCTCGTCGACGGTGACGCCCTCGCCGGACAGGCGCTTGATCTGCTCGTCGTAGGCGGTGCCCTTGCTCAGGGCCGTGGCGAAGATCGTCGGGTTGGTCGTGACGCCGACGACGTGCTTGTCGCGGACGAGCTCGGCCAGGTTGCCGGTGCGGATGCGGTCGCGGCTGAGGTCGTCCAGCCAGATGGCCACGCCCTCGTCTGAGAGCCGCTTCAAGATCTCACTCATGATCGGAATCCTCGTGTTCAGTTGCCGGTCGTGTGGCCCTTGTCGGCGCCCGCCTTGGCCAGGCTGGCCTTGGCGGCGGCGACCACCCGGTCCGGAGTGAAGCCGAACTGCTCGTACAGGGTCTTGTACGGCGCGGACGCCCCGAAGTGCTCCAGGCTCAGGCTCTCGCCCTTGTCTCCCACGAACTCCCGCCAGCCCAGCGCGATTCCCGCTTCGACGGAAACGCGCGCGTGGACGTTCGGCGGCAGCACGCTCTGCTGGTAGGCGAGGTCCTGCTCGCGGAACCACTCGACACACGGCATGGACACGACGCGGGTGGCGATGCCCTCGGCCTCCAGCGTCTCGCGGGCCTGGACGGCCAGGTCCACCTCGCTGCCGGTCGCGATGATGACGACCGTCGGCTGGCCGCCGGAGGCGTCGGCGAGGATGTAGCCGCCGCGGGCCACGCCCTCGGCCGAGCCCATCGTGGTGCGGTCGTAGGTCGGCAGGTTCTGCCGGGTCAGGCACAGTCCGGCCGGGCGGTCGGTGTGCTCCAGGATCGTGCGCCAGGCCACCGCCGTCTCGTTGGCGTCGGCCGGCCGTACGACGTCCAGGCCCGGGATGGCGCGCAGCGCCCACAGGTGCTCGACGGGCTGGTGCGTCGGGCCGTCCTCGCCCAGGCCGATCGAGTCGTGCGTCCAGACGTAGGTCACCGGCAGCTTCATGAGCGCGGCCAGGCGCACCGACGGGCGCATGTAGTCGCTGAAGACCAGGAACGTGCCGCCGTAGGGGCGGGTGCCGCCGTGCAGGGCGATGCCGTTGAGGATCGAGCCCATGCCGTGCTCGCGGATGCCGAAGTGCAGCGTCCGGCCGTACGGGTTACCCGGCCACTCCTTGGTCTGGTACTCCTCGGGGATGAAGGACGGCTCGCCCTTCATCGTGGTGTTGTTGCTCTCGGCCAGGTCGGCCGAGCCGCCCCACAGCTCGGGGAGCACGTCGGCGATGGCCGACAGCACCTCGCCGGAGGCCTTGCGGGTCGCGACGTCCTTGCCCGCGGGGAAGACCGGGAGCTTCTCGGTCCAGCCGGCCGGCAGGCGGCGCGCGGAGATGCGGTCGAACTCGGCCGCCCGCTGCGGGTCGGCCTCGCGCCACGCCTCGAACGCGCGGTCCCACTCGGCGCGGGCCGCGCGGCCGCGGGCCACGACCTCGCGGGCGTGCATGAGGACGGCCTCGGGCACGTCGAACGTCTGCTCCGGGTCCATGCCCATGATCCGCTTGGTGGCCGCGACCTCGTCGGCGCCCAGGGCCGACCCGTGGATCTTGCCGGTGTTCTGCTTGTTCGGGGCGGGCCAGCCGATGATGGTGCGCAGGCGGATGAGGGACGGCCTGTCGGTCTGGGCCTTGGCCTCGCGGAGCGCGGCGTAGAGCGCCGGCACGTCCTCGTTGTACTCCCCGCCGGACTTCCAGTCCACGGTCTGCACGTGCCAGCCGTACGCCTCGTAGCGCTTGGCGACGTCCTCCGAGAGGGCGATGTTGGTGTCGTCCTCGATGGAGATGTTGTTGTCGTCGTAGATGACGACGAGGTTGCCCAGCTTCTGGTGGCCCGCGATCGCGCTGACCTCGTGGCTGATGCCCTCCTCGATGTCGCCGTCGGAGGCGATGCACCAGATGGTGTGGTCGAAGACGCTCTCGCCGGGCGCGGCGTCGGGGTCGAACAGGCCCCGCTCGCGGCGGGCGGCCATCGCCATGCCGACCGCGTTGCCGATGCCCTGCCCCAGCGGGCCGGTGGTCGTCTCCACGCCGTTGGTGTGGCCGTGCTCGGGGTGCCCCGGCGTGAGGCTGCCCCACTGCCGCAGGGCCTTGAGGTCGTCGAGCGAGAGCCCGTACCCGGAGAGGTAGAGCTGGATGTACAACGTGAGGCTGGAGTGGCCGGCGGAGAGCACGAACCGGTCCCGGCCGGCCCACGTGGAGTCGGACGGGTCGTGGCGCATCATCCGCTGGAACAACAGGTACGCCGCGGGGGCGAGGCTCATCGCCGTGCCCGGGTGACCCGATCCCGCCTTCTCGACGGCGTCCATGGCGAGCGCCCGGACGACGTCGACGGCGCGCCGGTCCAGATCGCTCCATTCAAGGCTTGGCACGATATCGCTGCTCAACTGCTCTATCTCCGCATCTGAAAAGTTCGGTTCCTCGGCCCACACCGCCCGGCCCCGGGCGTGCCGGTCCAATCCCCCCTGGCCGGGGCCTATTGCATCGTCCCCGGCACCTCAGAACCCTAACGGGTCCTGCGGATCATCGCGGCGGCACGTCACCGCGCCGCCGCGCCCGGCGTCACCGCGACGCCGGGGCCCTTCCGCCGCGTCCGGCGGCGTGTGTCGTGACCACGCCGCTGGCGCGCCGAGGAGCCCCGATGCGGGATCCGCCGACCAGGCCGACTACAGTGATTCCCCGGGCTGAAGTCCCTATGTTCATATTCACGGATCCGTCTCTCAGAGGTTGAGCGTTGACCCCGCACCCGCTGGACGCACCTTGTCGGTGCTGACCAACAAGACACCCGCGCCCCCGCTCGGTACGGCCGGCGTCGCCGCGCACCGGTCGTTCGGGGACGTCGTGCGTGCATACGTCGCGCTCACCAAGCCGCGGATCATCGAGCTGCTGCTCATCACGACGCTGCCCGTCATGTTCCTGGCGGCGCGCGGCCTGCCCGAGCTGTGGCCGGCGCTGGCCACGCTCGTGTTCGGCACCCTGTCGGCCGCCGGCGCGAACGTCCTGAACTGCTACATCGACCGGGACATCGACGCCGAGATGCGGCGCACCCGGCGCAGGCCGCTGGCCCGCGCCCAGGTCACGCCGCGCGCCGCGCTGGTGTTCGGCGTCATCCTGGCCGCGCTGTCCACCGTCGGCTTCGGCCTGTCGGTGAACTGGTTCGCGGCGGGCATGTCGCTGGGCGCGATCCTGTTCTACGTCCTGGTGTACTCCCTGGTGCTCAAGCGGCGCACCACCCAGAACACCGTCTGGGGCGGCATCGCGGGCTGCATGCCGGTCCTGATCGGCTGGGCGGGCATCACCGGGCGGCTGGACTGGGCCCCGGTCGTGCTGTTCGGCGTGGTGTTCTTCTGGACGCCGCCGCACACCTGGACCCTGGCCATGCGCTACCGCGAGGACTACGCGGCGGCCAAGGTGCCGATGCTGCCGGTGGTGGCCACCGAGCGCCGGGTCGTGCTGGAGAGCATCGCCTACACCTGGGCCACCGTGCTCTGCTCGCTGCTGCTGTGGCCGGTGGCCGGGACGACCTTGCTCTACCCGATCGTGGCGGTCGTGCTCGGCGCGGTCTGCCTGTTCGAGGTCTACATGCTGCTCGCGCGCGTGCGCGCGGGCAAGAGCGGCGTGGCGCTGCGCCCGATGCGGTTCTTCCACTGGTCGAACGCCTACCTCGCGCTGCTGTTCCTGACGGTCGCCGTCGACGCTCTCCTGCAGCCGTAAGCGGGGGCGGGACAGCGCGTTCCCGATCAGTTACGCTCACGCACATGTCGAGTCATGACCCGCGCTGGGTGCTCCAGGGCGATCTGCCCGGGCGCCCGTCCAGGGGACTGATCGTCGGCCTCGTGGCCGCCGGGGTGTGCCTCCTCACCTCGTTCGGGTTCGTCGTGGTGCGGGGCGGGGTGGGCACCTTCGCCCTGGCGCTCGTGCTCGCCCTGGCCCCGGTGCCGGTGCTGCTCGCGGGGGTGCTGGCGCTGGACCGGCTGGAGCCCGAGCCGCGCCGGGACCTGGTCTTCGCGTTCGCCTGGGGCGCGGGGGTCGCGGTGCTGTTCGCGGGCCTGCTCAACTCCCTGGGGGTGCTCTACCTGACCCGGGTGGAGCACCTGGACATCGCCGGCGCCCAGAACATCGGCGCCACGCTCGGCGCGCCGCTGGTGGAGGAGACGCTGAAGGGCCTGGTGCTGCTGGGCCTGCTGCGGTTCCGCCGCCAGGAGCTCGACGGGCCCACCGACGGCATCATCTACGCGAGCATGGTCGGCCTCGGCTTCGCCATGAGCGAGAACGTCAGCTACTACGTCAAGGCCATCGTGGACGGCGGCGCGGGGGAGCTGGCCGCGACGGTGATCCTGCGCGGGGTGATCTCGCCGCTGGCCCATCCGCTGTTCACCTCGATGACCGGCATCGCCGTCGCCTACGCCGCGCAGCGCCGCACCGGCCGCGCCCCGATCATCCTGGCGGGCCTGGCCGCGGCCATGTTCCTGCACGGGCTGTGGAACGGCATGGCCAGCTACCTCGGCATCGTCGGGCTCGCGTTCGCCTACCTGGTGCTGGCGCTGATCCTGGGCGCGCTCATCTGGGTGGTCGTGGCCGAACGCCGGCGCGTGGTGCACCTGATCCTGGCCTACCTGCCCGGATACCGCGAGACCGGGCTGGTGAGCGAGGTGGACCTGGGCATGCTGTCCTCGATGCGCAACCGCCGCCAGGCCCGCCACTGGGCGCGCGTGAACGGCGGCGCGAACGCGGCCCGCGCGATGAGCGACTACCAGTTCGCGGCCACCGAGCTCGTGCTGCTGCACCAGCGCCTCGAACGCCAGATCATCGACGGGGAGGCCTTCACCCGCAGGCAGCACGCCCTGCTGCACCTGATGGACCTGGCCCGCCGCGCCTTCCCCCGCCCCGCCAAGGGCGGCGCCGGCTTCTGACCCGCCCCGGGGACCCCACGGCCGCACCTCGCGCGCCCGCGCCGTGCCGAAGGGTCCTGCGGCCGCACCTCCGGGCCCGTCACCCCGCACCTCGGGCCTCGTGGCCGTACCTCCGGGCCTCCGCCGGCCGTGCCCGAGGGTCGTGCGGCCGTGCGCGGGGCCTCAGCCGGCGCGGAGGGCGTCGGCCAGGCCGGGTTCGCGCGGGCCCAGGAACCTCGGCTCCGAGCGCAGCACGACCGCGTCCAGGAACGCCTTGCCCGTCGCGAAGAACTCCCGCGCCGCGTACACCCAGGTCTTCTCCGGCCACAGCCGCGCCGACCGGTCGTCGGCCACACCGTACGCCGTGAGGCCGGCCAGGCGGCACAGCGTGACGGCGCGCGGCAGGTGGAACCCCTGGGTCACCACGGTGAGCCGGGACGCCCCGAACACCCGTCGGGCGCGCACGCAGGAGTCCCAGGTGTCGAACCCGGCGTAGTCGCGGACGATCCGGTTCCCCGGCACCCCCTTGGCGACCAGGTAGTCCCGCATCACCGTGGGCTCGTCGTAGCCGGCGCGCCCGTTGTCCCCCGACAGCAGCAGCGCCCTGACCCGCCCCCGGGCGTACAGGTCGGCGGCCACGTCGAGCCGAAGCGCCAGCATCCCGGTCGGCCGCCCGCCTGCGACCCCCGCCCCCAGCACCAGCGCCACGGGCGTCTCCGGCGCGGACCCGGCGGGCATCCGGTACGGCTCGCTCGCCAGCCACGCCCACGTCATCGGGGCCACGGCGAGCACGCTCACCAGCACGCACACCTGGTAGGCCCGCCGCAGCCGCCGTCGATCGGGCCCGCCCGCCGTGCCTCGGCCATCCCGCACGCCATCGCCGCCTTCCTGGGACACCGGATACGTCACAGGCTCAGACGACGCGAGTGCCCGCTTTGTTCACCGTCCCGCCCCGCGGGGCGCGCTCGTTCCCGCGGGGCGCCGGTACGGCGGGCGCGGCGCGCGCGGCGGAGCCGGGTGTCAGGGGGTGGGCAGGTCGCCGCGGGCGTACTCGGCGGTGCCGTTCGCGCCCGCCCGGTCCGTGGCCGAGGCGATCACCGTGACCTCGGGGGCGGGGGCCGTCCCGGACGGGCCGGTCACGAGCTCGGCGGCCGGGGCCGGGGGCTGGAGGGGGGAGCGGCGGCGGAGGAGGAAGACGACGCGCAGGGCGGCGATCCAGACCAGCGTGGAGCCGAGCGCGTGCAGCGCCACCAGTAGCGGGGGGATCGCCAGGAAGTACTGGGCGTATCCGATCACGCCCTGGGCCAGCTCCACCGCGAGCAGCACCAGCGCGGCCCGGCGGGCCCGGCCGGGGGCGTCGGTGACGTGCAGGGCGAACAGCAGGGCGAACGTCAGGCCGACCACCAGGTAGGCGAGGTCGGCGTGGATCCGGGCCACGTCCTCGATGCTGAAGGCGAACCGGGGGGCCTTGTCGTCGCCCCCGTGCGGGCCGGACCCGGTGACCACGGTGCCCGCGGCGAGCAGCACGAACACCGCGCCGACCAGGACGAAGGCCAGGTTGCGGATGTCGCGGTGCACGATGCGGCGCGGCGGCCCGTCGCCCTCCATGCTGCGCATGTACAGCGCGACCGCGGCGGCCAGCAGCCCGCTCGACAGCAGGAAGTGCCCGGCGTTCATGGCCGGGTGCAGGTCGGACAGCACCAGCAGGCCGCCCCAGACGGCCTGGACGATCACCCATCCCGGCTGGACGGCCGCGATCCGCAGCAGCGCGCGCCGGCGCGGGACCAGGCGCAGCGCGGCGACGAAGCAGGCCGCGCCCAGCGCGAGCACGACGAAGGTGAGGAGCCGGTTGCCGAACTCGATGCCCTGGTTGAGCGGCGAGTGCTCGGGGTGGGCGATCGGCACCAGGCTGCCGCCGTTGCACTCGGGCCACTGGGAACAGCCCAGCCCCGAGTTGGTGACCCGGACGGTCACGCCGGTCACGACGATGCCCGCGTTGCCGATCACCGACGCGAGCGCCCACCGCCGCATCGAGGTGTCCGTCGGTCGCCAGACGGACATCAGCAGGCGCGTCAGGGGGTCGGTCACGAACCGGCGGAGGAAGTCAGGCACGTCATTCATGGTAGGGGCGGCGGGCCGCGCCCCCGCCCCCAACCCGTGCACCGAGTGCCCGCCCGGGAAGGCGGGCGAGGGACATCCCCTCCCAGGCTGTGACGAACCACTCACCCCCCGGCCCCTGGCCCCGCGGGCGCCGGGCCCGGCAAGGTACGACCGGGGTCTGGCGCGCGGGCCCCGGAGACGGGCAAAGTGGATCTTGCGCCCGAGACGGTTGATATGTGACATTGCACCGGTGAGAGTCGTCGTGGTCGGAGCCGGGATCGTCGGGGCCGCGTGCGCGTACTACCTGACGCGCGCCGGGATCGACGTGGTCGTGGTGGAACGGGGTGCCGTGGCCTCGGGCACGACCGGCGCCGGAGAGGGCAACGTCCTCGTCTCCGACAAGGGCCCGGGCCCGGAGCTGGACCTCGCGGCGCGGTCGGCCGGGCTGTGGCGGGAACTGGCGGAAGAGGTCGGCGGCTTCGAGTACGAGCCCAAGGGCGGCCTGGTCGTGGCCGGGGAGGACGGGGCCCGCGCGGCGCTCGAGGAGTTCGCGGCGGGCCAGCGCGCGGCCGGAGTCGAGGCGGACGTCGTGCCCGCCGGGGACCTGCGCGGGTACGAGCCGCACCTGTCGGACGGGCACGCGGGCGGCGTCTTCTACCCGGGCGACGCGCAGGTCCACCCGATGCTGGCGGCGGCCCGGCTGCTGCGCGCGTCGGGGGCCGCGACGCGCTTCGGGACGGCCGTGACCGGCCTGATCCGGCACGGCGACCGCGTGGCGGGCGTGCGCACCCCGGGCGGGGACATCGCCGCCGACGCCGTGGTCAACGCGGCCGGCACCTGGAGCGGCGACGTCGCGCGGCTGGCCGGGGTGGACCTGCCGGTGCTGCCCCGCCGCGGATTCGTCCTGGTGACCGAGCCCCTGCCGCCGCTCGTGCGGCACAAGGTCTACACCGCGGCGTACGTCACGGACGTGGCCAGCGACTCGGCGGACCTGGAGACCTCGGCCGTCGTCGAGGGCACCCCGTCCGGCACCGTCCTGATCGGCGCGAGCCGGGAACGCGTGGGCTTCGACCGGTCCATGCCCGTCGCCGTCCTCGAACGCCTCGCCGCCCAGGCCGTCGCCCTCTTCCCCGCGCTGGCCGACGCGCGGGTGATCCGCGCCTACCGGGGCTTCCGGCCGTACTGCCCGGACCACCTGCCCGTCATCGGCCCCGACCCGCGCGCCCCCGGCCTCTGGCACGCCGCGGGCCACGAGGGCGCCGGCATCGGGCTCGCCCCGGCCACGGCGGATCTGCTGACCGCCCTCCTCACCGGCCGGGACCCGGTTCCGGGCACCGGCCTCGACCCCGCCCCGTTCCGCCCCGAGCGCTTCGCCGAGGAGGCCGCGTGACGCCGTTCGAGATCACCTTCGAGGGGCGGCCCGTCCGCGCCCTCCCCGGCCAGAGCCTGGCCGCCGCGCTGCTGTCGGCCGGGATCCGCTCCTGGCGCGACACCCGGCGCGGCGGGCGGCCCCGCGGCCTCTTCTGCGGCATCGGCTCCTGCTTCGACTGCCTCGTCTCCGTCGGGGGCGCGCCCCCGGTGCGCGCCTGCCTGACCGAGGCCCGCCCCGGCGACGTCCTTACCCGCCCCACCGCGGCCCAGGGAGGCCCCGATGCGCGATGACCCGCCGTCCCGGGAGTTCGACGTCGTGGTGATCGGCGGCGGGCCCGCCGGGATGGCGGCGGCGGGGGCGGCCGCGCGCCGGGGCGCCCGCGTGGCGCTCGTGGACGCGGGCCCCGCGCCGGGCGGGCAGTACTTCCGCCGCCCGGCCGCGGCGCTCGCGCGCGCCGCCGGGCGCGCCGCGGGCCCCGCCGTCCACGACGCCGGTGCCTGGCGGGGGCTGGTGGCCGGGCTGGCCGGGGTGGAGTGGCTGGGCGGCCACCGCGTGTGGGCGGTGGAGGCCGGGTTCGCCGTGCACTGCCTGCGGGGCGAGCGGGAGCGCGTGACCGTCGCCGGGCGGCGGCTGGTGATCGCGTCCGGGGCGCACGAGCGGGTGGCGCCGTTCCCCGGCTGGGACCTGCCGGGCGTGATGACGGCGGGCGGGGCGCAGGCGCTGCTGAAGGGCCAGCTCGTGGTGCCGCCGGGGCCGGTGATCGTGGCCGGGACCGGGCCGTTCCTGCTGCCCGTGGGCGCGGGGCTGGCCGCCGCGGGGGCTGACGTGCGCGGGGTGTTCGAGGCGAACGCCCTGCACGCCCTGTCCCGGCACGCGACGGCGGTCCCGCCGGCCAAGGTCGCCGAGGCGGCGCGGTACGCGTACGCCCTGGCCCGGCGCGGCGTGCCGTACCGGGGGAGGACCGCGGTGATCGCGGCGCACGGGGACGGCGAGCTGAGCGCGGTGACCCTCGCCCGGGTGGACGCGGACTGGCGGGCCGTGCCCGGGACCGAGCGGCGGGTGCCCTGCGCCACGCTCGCGGTCGGGCACGGGTTCACGCCCCAGGCCGAACTCGCGCTCGCGCTGGGCTGCGCGACGCGGACGGACCCGGACGGCGCCGAGGTCGTGGCCGTGGACGCCGGGATGCGCACGAGCGTGCCGGGGGTCTTCGCGGCGGGCGAGGTGACCGGCATCGGCGGGGCGCGGCTCTCGATGACCGAGGGCGAGATCGCGGGCCTGGGCGCGGCGCACGCGTACATCCCGGACCGGTTCCTGCGGCGGCGCGCCCGGCTCGCCCGGTTCGCGGCGGCGCTGCGGATCGCCTACCCGGTGCGGGACGGCTGGCGCGAAGGGCTGCGGCCGGACACCGTCGTGTGCCGGTGCGAAGAGGTCACGGCCGCCGCGATCGGCGAGGCCGTGGAGCTGGGCGCCGGGGACGCCCGCTCGGCCAAGCTGCTCAGCCGCGCCGGGATGGGCTGGTGCCAGGGCCGCATGTGCGGATACGCGGTCGCCCGCCTGGCCGGTGGCCCGTCCCCGGCGGGGCGGCCCGTCGCGCACCCGATCCGGCTCGGCGACCTGGCCGCCGGGGCGTCCGCCGCGCCGGGCCCGGACCGGGCGGAGCGGGCGGCGAGCCGTACGGCTGAGGGGCCCGGCGCGGGCGCGTGAGAGACCAGGGAGCGCGGCGGCCCCGGAAGGGGTCCCGGGCGCCCGGAGATTGTCCAGAGATCGCCTAGGAGGCTGTTGTGAGCGTTCGTGAGAGGCCGTGGCGCGGTGTGATGGTGGCGACCGCGCTGCCGCTGCGGGACGACCTGTCGGTGGATTTCGACCGGTACGGCGAGCACGTGGAGTGGCTGGTCGCCGGCGGGTGCGACGGAGTGGTGCCGAACGGGTCGCTGGGGGAGTTCCAGACCCTCACGGCCGAGGAGCGGGCCAGGGTCGTGGAGACGGCGGTCGCGGCGATCGGCGGTGACCGGGTGATGCCGGGCGTGGCGGCGTACGGCGCGGCCGAGGCGCGGCGGTGGACCGAGCAGGCGGCCGAGGCGGGGGCGGCGGCCGTGATGCTGCTGCCGCCCACGGCGTACCGCGCCGACGAGCGCGCGGTGGTCGCGCACTACGCCGAGGTCGCCAAGGCCGGGCTGCCCATCGTGGCCTACAACAACCCGCACGACACGCGCGTGGACCTGACCCCGGCGCTGCTGGCGCGGCTGCACGGCGAAGGGCTGATCCACGCGGTCAAGGAGTTCTCCGGGGACGTGCGGCGGGCCTACGAGCTCGCCGAGCTGGCCCCCGGCCTCGACCTGCTGGCCGGGGCGGACGACGTGCTGCTGGAGCTGGCCGTGGCCGGGGCGCGCGGCTGGATCGCGGGTTACCCCAACGCGCTCCCGGAGGCGTGCGTGCGCCTCTACCGGGCGGCGAGCGAGGGCGACCTCGCGGCGGCGCTGCCGCTCTACCGGTCGCTGCACGCGCTGCTGCGCTGGGACTCCAAGACCGAGTTCGTGCAGGCCATCAAGCTCTCGATGGACATCGCCGGACGGTACGGCGGGCCGTGCCGTCCCCCGCGCCTGCCGCTGGACGCCGACCGGGAGGCCGCCGTGCGCGCGGCCACCGAGAAGGCGCTCGCGGAGGGGTTGCGCTGAGGCGCCCGAAGGCGTACCCGGAAGAGACCGACCAGCCGGCGCGCCCGGCCCGGGCCACGGCCCGGGCGGGTGCGCCGGGGCACGAAGATTGGAGAGGATCCGCCGATGCGGAGCAGGCACGTCTTCCACGCCGTGGACTCCCACACCGAGGGCATGCCCACCCGGGTGATCACCGGCGGGGTGGGGGTGATCCCCGGCGCGACCATGGCCGAGCGGCGTGAGCACTTCATCGCCCACATGGACCACCTGCGCACGCTCCTGATGTACGAGCCGCGCGGCCACGCGGCGATGAGCGGCGCGATCCTGCAGCCGCCCACGCGGCCCGACGCGGACTACGGCGTGCTGTACGTCGAGGTGTCCGGGTGCCTGCCGATGTGCGGCCACGGCACGATCGGGGTGGCCACCGTCCTGGTGGAGACGGGCATGGTGCCGGTGACCGAGCCGGTGACCACGATCCGGCTGGACACCCCGGCCGGGCTGGTCGTGGCCCGCGTGGAGGTCTCCGGCGGGGCGGCGCGGTCGGTGACGATCCGCAACGTGCCGTCGTTCACGGTCGCCCTGGACGCCCGGGTCGAGGTGCCCGGGATCGGCGAGGTGACCTACGACCTGGCCTACGGCGGCAACTTCTACGCGATCGTGCCGATCGAGGCGGTGGGCCTGCCGTACGACAGGTCCCGCAAGGACGACATCCTGCGGGCGGGGCTGGCGATCATGGCGGCGGTGAACGAGGCGGACCGTCCCGTGCACCCGCTCGACCCGGGCATCTCGGGCTGCCACCACGTCCAGTTCGTCGCGCCCGGATCGGACGCCAAGCTCTCCCGGCACGCGATGGTGATCCACCCGGGCTGGTTCGACCGGTCCCCGTGCGGCACCGGCACCAGCGCGCGGATGGCGCAACTGCACACCCGGGGTGAGCTGCCGCTCGACCGGGACTTCGTGAACGAGTCGTTCCTCGGAACCCGGTTCACCGGCCGCCTCCTGGAGGAGACGACGGTGGGAGATTTCTCCGCGGTCGTCCCGGATATTACCGGACGTGCCTGGGTGACGGGAACAGCCCAATACCTCCTTGACCCTGAGGACCCCTTCCCCTCAGGCTTCCTGCTGTAGATCATCCGTCGGAACGAACCGGCGTCAGAAGGTGGGTCGGGAATGAGCGAATTTCCCGCGAGCGCGAACCCCGCGAACGCGAACCCCGTCAACAGGAGTCCAGTGACCGGACCCGGGCGGCGACCACGCCGCCTGCTCCCCCTGGCGGCCCTCACGGTGGCCGCCGGGCTCGCCCTGTCCGGGTGCGGCCAGGGCCTGCTCGACAAGGGCGGGAAGGCCGAGGACAAGTCGTCCCCCATCGTGCTCGGCATGCTCGTGCCGCGCTCGGGGGGCGAGGCGGCCATCGGGCCGTACATGACCAACGCCGCGCAACTCGCGGTGGACGAGATCAACGCCAAGGGCGGCGTGCTGGGCCGCAAGCTCGAACTCCGGCCGGAGGACGACGCCTGCGACCCCAAGACCGCCACGGCGGCGGCGAACAAGCTGGTCAGCTCGGGCGTGCACGTGTCGGTCGGGGGCTACTGCTCCGGCGCGACCCTGCCCACGCTGCCGGTCTTCGGCAAGGCGAACGTTCCCATGATCATCCCTGCGGCCAACTCGCAGGAGCTCGTGGACCAGCGCCAGAAGCACGTCTTCCTGATCAACGGCACGGGCACGCAGCAGACCGACGCGGCCGTGGCGTTCATGACCAAGAAGGGCGCCAAGAACGTCGCGGTGATGCACGACAACACCAGCTACTCCAAGGACATCGCCGTCCAGACCGGCAAGGACCTCGCCGAGCCCGGCGGGCCCGAGCAGGCCATCCTGGAGGCGGTCACCGCCAAGGAGAGCGACTACGGCGCCAACGTCACGAACGTGATGGCCAAGAAGCCCGACTTCATCTACTGGACCGGCTACTTCCAGGAGGGCGGCCTGCTCATCCGGCAGTTCCGCCAGGCCGGGTACAAGGGCCCGATCATGGTCGCGGACGGCTCCGTCTCGCCCAAGCTGATCGAGATCGCCGGGAAGGCGGACGCCGAGGGCGTCTACGCCACGATGACCCAGACGCCCGACACGCTGCAGGGCGCGGACGCCTGGAAGACCGCCTACAAGTCCAAGTTCGGGTCCGACCCCGGCCCCTACTCCAACCAGTCCTACGACGCCGTACGGCTGGCCGCCGAGGCGATCGGCAAGGCCGGCGGGACGGACGGGGCCAAGGTGATCGCGGCCCTGGAGGCGATCGACGGGTTCCAGATGTTCTCCGGGCCGCTGAAGTTCACCCCGGAGCACACCCTGACCAAGGGCGGCTTCCAGATCCTGTCGGTCAAGGGCGGCGCGTTCGCCCTGGAAGACGCGCTGGCCTGAGCGCCCCATGTCGCAACTGATCTGGAACGGGCTGTTCGTCGGCGCGTTCTACTCGCTCGTGGCGCTCGGCTACAGCATGGTCTACGGGATCATCAAGCTGCTCAACTTCGCCCACGGCGACCTGTACATGCTCGGCGCGTTCGCCGGGTTCGCGATGCTCGGCGCGGCCGGCGGGGTGTTCGGGTCGATGACCCTGCTCCCGCTGCTGGTCGTGCTCGTGCTCACCATGGCCGCGACCGGCCTGGCCGGCGTCGCGCTGGAACGCGTGGCCTACCGCCCGCTGCGCGGCGCCCCGAGGCTGTCCCTGCTGATCACGGCGGTGGGCGCCTCGTTCGCCCTGGAGTACGGCATGCACCTGGTCGCCGGGGCGGACCCGCGGGTCTACCCGGTGCGGCTGGGCGGCACCACGCTGGACCTCCTCGGGGCCCGGGTCACCGTGCAGCAGCTCGTGCTGGTGCTGATCGCGGTGGCACTGATGATCGTGCTCAACGTGCTGGTCACCCGGAGCCGGGAGGGGCGGGCGATGCGCGCGATCGCGCTCGACCCCCGCGCCGCGCGGCTGATGGGCATCGACGTGGACGCGGTGATCTCCCGCGCCTTCTTCCTCGGCTCGGCGCTCGCGGGCGCCGCCGGCGTGATGGCCGGCGCCTACTACGGGAAGATCGACTTCCTGATGGGCTTCCTGATCGGGCTCAAGGCGTTCACCGCGGCCGTCATCGGCGGCATCGGCAACATACCCGGCACGATGCTGGGCGGCCTGCTGCTGGGGCTGCTGGAGTCGTTCGGCACGTACTGGCTCGGCGGGGAGTGGCGTGACGTGTTCGCCTTCGGGGTGCTGATCCTGTTCCTGACCGTGCGGCCGACGGGCCTGCTCGGCGAGCGCGTGACGGAGCGGGTGTGAGCGCCCCGGGGACCGGCGGCGCGAGCGGCCTCGACCGGGTGAGCGGGTTCGCCCGCGGCCTGTTCGACAGCCGCTGGCCCGGCCCGGTGCTGCTGCTCGCCGCCCTGCTCGGCCCGTTCGTCAACGCCACGCCGTACGCGCTGAACCTCATGACGACCACGGCGATCTCGGTGATGCTCGCGGTCGGCCTGAACATCGTCGTGGGGTACTGCGGCCTGCTCGACCTGGGATACGCCGCGTTCTTCGCGGTCGGCGCCTACACCAGCGGCGTGCTCGCGACCCGGTTCGACTGGCCGCTGCTGGCCACCGTGCCGGTGGTGCTGGTCGCCACCGTGATCGCCGGGATCGTGATCGGCGGGCCCACGCTGCGGCTGCGCAGCGACTACCTGGCGATCGTGACGCTGGGCTTCGGCGAGATCATCCGCATCACCGCCAACAACCTGGACGTCACCGGCGGGCCCTCGGGCATCCACGGGATCCCGGGCCTGTTCGGCGGCGAGGACAAGGTGGTCTTCTACTACGCCACCGTGGTCATCGTCGCCCTGGCCGTGATCGGGGCCGCGCGGCTGGGCCGGTCGCGGATCGGCCGGGCCTGGCGGTTCGTGCGCGAGGACGAGGACGCCGCGGCGGCCATGGGCGTCTCGCCGTACCGGGTCAAGCTCGCCGCCTACATCGCGGGCGCGGTCTGGGGCGGGCTCGCCGGGGTGCTGTTCGGCGCCCACCTGTCGGCGGTCTCGCCGGGCAGCTTCCGGTTCCTGGACTCGGCGCTGATCCTGATGGCGGTCGTGCTCGGCGGCATGGGCTCCAACCCCGGCGTGGTGCTGGGCGCGATCGTGCTCGCCGTGCTGCCCGAGGCCCTGCGCGACCTGGTGGACTGGCAGTACTTCGTCTTCGGCGTGCTGCTCATCCTCGTCATGCTGGTCCGCCCGCAGGGGCTGTGGCCGGCCCGTTCCCGGGAGACGCCGCAGGACGCGGCCCGAGCCGTGCGACCGGAGGTGCGCGCGTGAACCTTGAGGTGGCGGACCTGCGTCTGTCGTTCGGCGGGCTGCTGGCGATCGACGGCCTGAGCTTCGGGGTCGGCGAGAACGAGATCGTGTCGGTGATCGGGCCGAACGGCGCGGGCAAGACCTCGGCGTTCAACTGCGTCACCGGCTTCTACCGGCCCACGGCCGGGCGGATCCTGCTGGACGGCCAGGACGTCTCCGGGCGGCGGCCCGAGCAGATCGCGGCGATGGGCGTGGCGCGCACGTTCCAGAACCTGCGGCTGTTCGGCGAGCTGTCGGTGCTGGACAACGTGCGCGCCGGGACCCACCTGTGGTCCCGGCAGCGGGCGATCGACGCCCTGCTGCACACGCCCCGCTTCCGCCGTACCGAGAACGAGGTGACCGACGAGGCGCACCGCTGGCTCGACTTCGTCGGGCTGCGGGGCGACCGCGCCGGCCCCGCCCGCGCCCTGCCGTACGGCGAGCAGCGGCGCGTGGAGATCGCGCGGGCGCTGGCGCGCCGGCCGTCGCTGCTGCTGCTCGACGAGCCGGCCGCCGGGCTCAACCACTCGGAGAAGGCCGAGATGACGGACCTGATCCGGCGCATCCGGGAACTCGGGATCTCCATCGCGCTCATCGAGCACGACATGGGCCTGGTCATGGAGGTGTCCGAACGCGTGGTCGTGCTCAACTTCGGCCGCGAGATCGCCGACGGGCCCCCCGAGCAGGTGCGGCGGGACCCGCAGGTGATCGAGGCGTACCTCGGCCGCGACGCGGAGGACTCCGAGATCGCCGAGATCATCGGGGACGGCCATGGGTGAGCGCGGGAAAGGAGAGGCCATGGGCGAGGGGACGAGCCGTGCTTGAGGTCTCCGGGCTTGACGTGCACTACGGCGGGGTCCACGCGCTGCGCGGCATGTCCCTGACCGTCGGCGAGGGCGAGATCGTCGCGCTCCTCGGCAACAACGGCGCGGGCAAGACCACGACGCTGTCGGCGATCTCCGGGCTGGTCCGGCCGAGCGCCGGGACGATCCGGTTCGACGGGCGCGACATCACCCGGGCGAGCCCCCCGGACATCGTCGCGGCCGGGCTGGTCCACGTGCCCGAGGGGCGGCGGATCTTCAGCACGCTCACCGTGCACGAGAACCTGCAGCTCGGCGGGTACCTGGTCCGGGACCAGTCGGTGCTGCGGTCCCGGGTGGAGCGCGTCTACGAGCTGCTGCCCAGGCTCGCCGAGCGCCGCGACCAGCACGGCGGCACCCTGTCCGGCGGCGAGCAGCAGATGCTCGCCATCGGGCGGGGCCTCGTCGCCGGCCCCCGGCTGCTGCTGCTCGACGAGCCCTCGATGGGGCTGGCCCCGCTGGTGGTCGCCGCCGTGATGCGCCTGATCGCCGACATCAACGCCGAGGGCACCGCCGTCCTGCTCGTCGAGCAGAACGCGCGGGCGGCGCTGCGGATCGCGCACCGCGGCTACGTGATCGAGAGCGGGGAGGGATCCCTGGACGGCCCGGCCGGGGACCTTCGCGCGGACCCGCGCGTCGTGGAGGCGTACCTCGGATGAGCGTCCCTCCCGGCGCCGGGGGCGTCCCGGTGATCAGCACCGTGGACTACCACACCGGCGGCGAGCCGTTCCGGATCGTGGTCGCCGGGGCGCCGCCCATCCCCGGCGCCACGGTGGCCGAGCGCCGGCTCGCCGCCCGGGCCCCCGAGATCGATGTGATCCGCCGGCTCCTGTGCCACGAGCCGCGCGGGCACGCCGACATGTACGGGTGCTTCCTGGTGCCGCCGGACGACCCGGGCGCGCGGTTCGGGGCCGTCTTCTGGCACAAGGACGGGTACTCCACCGCCTGCGGCCACGGCACGATCGCGCTCGGCGCGTGGGCGGTGGACACCGGGCTGGCCGCGCCCGGGAGCGAGGTGCCGATCGACGTGCCCTCCGGGCGCGTGGTCGCGAAGGTGGAGCGGGACGCCGTGACGTTCCGCTCCGTCCCCTCCTACGTGCTCGCCCGCGGGATCGGGGTCCGGACCGCGTACGGCACGGCCGAGGCCGACCTGTCGTACGGCGGGGCGGTGTACGCCTCGGTCCCGGCGGCGGCGCTCGGGCTGGCGCTGCGGCCCGGCTCGCTCGGCGCCCTGATCGCCGCCGGGCGGGAGGTGAAAGCGGCGCTGTCGGGGCACCCGGCGGCCGAGCACCCCGCGGACCCGCGCCTGTCGGGGGTCTACGGGGTGGTCTTCCACGAGGAGCTCGGCCCCGGGCGGCAGCGCAACGTCACGGTGTTCGCCGACGGGGAGGTGGACCGGTCGCCCTGCGGCTCGGGCACCGCCGCCCGGCTCGCGCTGCTGCACGAGGACGGGTTCCGGGGCACGCTCACCCACGAGAGCCTCGTCGGCTCGGTCTTCACCGCGCGGGTGGCCGCCGAGACCGTGTCCGAGGGCCGCCCTGCGGTGATCCCCGAGGTCACCGGGATGGCCTACCGGACGGGGGAGCACCGCTTCACCCTGGATCCGCGTGATCCGCTCGGGCCGGGGTTCACCCTGCGATGAGCCCGCCCGCGCCGCCCCCCGCCGCCGCCCCGGCCCGGGCCCCGGCCCGGGCCCCGATCCGGGCCCCGTTTCCGGCTCCGTCTCGGGCCCCGTTTCCGGCTCCGTCTCGGGCTCCGTTTCGGGCACCGATTCCCGCCGGGAACGGCGTTCCCGGCGGCGGGGCGCGGTGCGTGCCGGGGCCCGGTTGACGCTATCGTCGTGTGCCGCGCGCCGCTTCGGCCGGTAATCCCTGCCAACCGTTCAGGAGGAGGGGTATGACCTGGCGAGAACTGTTCACCGCGATGTAGAACCCCCTGGAGGAGATGACATGGACCAGCTCGACCTGCCCGTGGTGGGAGGACGGCAGAGTCTGCGCGAGCAGGTGGCGCAGGCGTTGCGCGCGTCCCTCATCGCCGGGGAGATGAGGCCGGGCGTCGTCTACTCCGCCCCGGTGCTCGCCGCCCAGTTCGGCGTGTCGCCGACCCCGGTCCGCGAGGCCATGCTCGACCTGGCCAAGGAGGGCCTGGTCGAGGCCGTGCGCAACAAGGGCTTCCGCGTCATGGAGCTCTCCGACCGCGAGCTCGACGAGATCACCGAGCTGCGCGGCCTCATCGAGGTCCCGGTGGTCGCCCGCCTGGCCGAGACCGCCGACCCCGAGTCCCTGGAGCGGCTGCGGCCCGTCGCCGAGGAGATCGTCGCCGCCGCCGAGGCCCGCGACCTCCTGACGTACGTCAACGCCGACATCCGCTTCCACCTGGCGCTGCTGGGCCTGGCCGGCAACTCCCACCTCGTCGACGTGGTCCGCGACCTGCGCAACCGCGCCCGCCTCTACGGCCTGTCCGCCCTGGCCGAGCGCGGCGCCCTGGTCGACTCCGCCCGCGAGCACCTGCACCTCCTCGACCTGATGCTCCAGCGCGACGCCACCGCCGCCGCCACCCTGACCACCGGCCACATCCAGAAGACCCGCGGCATCTGGTCCCGCCCCTGACCCGGCCCCCGCCGGGCGCGGGGACTCAAGGGGTGTGGCGATGGGCGCGGCCCAGGCACCGGCGGTACCGGCGAGTCCCGCCCGGCCCCGCGATCTCGCGCCGCGAGGCGTCCGCGAGCGGGCGGTACGGCGTGCGCGGGGCCCTGTCCGGACCGTACGGCCCCGCCCGGCGCGGGGACGCCGTACGGTCCGGGGCCTGGGTCAGGGAGAAGCGGCGGACTTGGTGGCGCCGGCCGAGGCGATGACGACGCAGAGGATCGCGGCCCACTGGTGCGGGTCCAGGAACTCCTGGAGGACGACCAGGCCCAGGAGGGCGGCCACGGCGGGTTCGAGGCTCATCAGGATGCCGAACACCCGCGGGGGCATGCGGCGCAGGGCCTCCAGCTCGATGGAGTACGGGATCACCGAGGAGAGCAGGCCGACCGCGCAGCCGATGAGCAGGGTGTGCGGGTCGAGCAGCGCCTCGCCCGCGGTCGCCACGCCCGCCGGGGCGGCGGCGATCGCGGCGACGCCCATCGCCAGGGCGAGGCCGCTGGTGCCGCTGAACCGCTTGCCGGTGGCCGCCGACAGCAGGATGTAGGCGGCCCAGCCGAGGGCGGCCAGCAGGGCGAAGCCGATGCCCGCCCAGCTCAGCCCGCCCAGGTCCTGGTTCCACGGGCCGATCAGCAGCAGGACCCCGGCGCCGGCGAGCAGCACCCACAGGATGTCCAGCCTGCGGCGCGAGGCGGCGACCGCGAGGGCGAGGGGGCCGAGGAACTCGATCGCCACGGCGACGCCGAGCGGCAGGCGCGACATCGCCTCGTAGAACGACAGGTTCATGCCCGCGAGCGACAACCCGAACAGCGCCATCACGCCCAGGTCGCGCCAGGAGTGGCCGCGCAGGCGGGGCCGTACGACCACCAGCATGATCAGCGCGCCGGTCGCGATGCGGACGAGGGTGACGCCGCTGGGGGAGAGGGTGGCGAACAGCGTCTTGGCGAAGCTCGCGCCGAGCTGCACCGACAGGATCGCCATGAGCACCAGGCCCGACGGCGGGATCGCGTCGGAGGCCGCCCGCAGCAGCGCGCCGGGGCGCAGCGGCCGGCGGGGGGCGTTCTCGTAGGCGGCCGCGACGCCCACGGCCTGCGCGCTCACTCCCACCGGAACGTCCTCGCGGCCAGGGCCAGCGACGCGGCCGCCCAGACGAGCAGGATCGCCAGCGGCGCGAGCGGGAGCGCGGCGCCGTCGCGGAGCACGTCGCGCACGCCGTCGGTCAGCGCCGTGATCGGCAGCAGCTCCAGCACCGGGCGGGCGGCGGCCGGCAGCTTGTCGAGCGGGAAGACCACCCCGCCGACGCCCAGCAGCACCAGGTAGACCAGGTTGGCCGCGGCCAGCGTGGCCTCGGCGCGCAGCGTGCCGGCCATGAGCAGGCCCAGGCCGCTGAAGGCCGCCGTGCCGGCGAGCACCAGCGCCAGCACCGCCGCCGCCGACCCCTGCGGCCGCCAGCCCAGCCCGAGCGCGACGCCGCAGATCACCGCCGTCTGCACGACCTCCACGGCGATCACCGCGAGCGTCTTGGCGAGCAGCAGCCCCGGGCGGGTGAGCGGGGTCGCGCCGAGCCGCTTGAGCACGCCGTACCGCCGCTCGAAGCCGGTGGCGATCGCCTGCCCGGTGAACGCCGTGGACATCACCGCCAGCGCCAGCACGCCCGGCGCGACGAAGTCCACGCGCTCGCCGGGGCCCAGGTCCACGATCGGGGCCTTGGAGAAGCCCACGAGCAGCAGCACCGGAATGATCATGGTGAGGAGGAGCTGCTCCCCGTTCCGCAGCATGGCGCGCACCTCGGCGCCCGCCTGCGCGGCCACCATGGACGCGAACGGCGCCGCGCCCGGCCGCGGCGCGAAGTCCAGCGCGCTCACCGCAGCTCCCTGCCCGTGAGTTCCAAGAAGACGTCCTCCAGAGTGCGGCGCTCGATGCTGAGGTCCTCGGTCGTGACCCCCTCGGCCGCGCACCACGCGGTGACGGTGGCGAGCAGCTCGGGGTCCACCTGGCCCTCGATTATGTAGTGGCCGGAAGGGGACTCCTTGGCCGCGCTCCCCGCGGGCAGCGCGGACAGCAGCTCCTCCAGGCACAGCCCGGGCCGCGCGCGGAACCGGAGCTGCCGCTCGGCCCCGGTCAGCTCCGCCGGGGTGCCCTCGGCCACCACCCGGCCCCGGTCGATGATGACCACGTGGTCGGACAGCCGCTCGGCCTCGTCCATGTGGTGCGTGGTCAGGACGACCGACACCCCCGCGGCCCGCAGGTCCTCGACCAGCGCCCAGCAGGCGTGCCGCGCCTGCGGGTCCAGCCCCGCCGTGGGCTCGTCGAGGAACACCAGCTCCGGCCGCCCGATCACGGCCGCCGCCAGCGAGAGCCGCTGCTGCTGCCCGCCCGAGAGCCGCCGGTACGGTGTGCGCGCGTGCTCGGTCAGGCCGAGCCGCTCCAGCAGCGCCGCCGGGTCCAGCGGGTGGGCGTGGAACCGCGCCACCAGCCGGAGCCACTCCCCGGCGCGCATCGCCGGGGGCACCCCGCCCGCCTGGAGCATGACGCCGACGCGCGGCCGCAGGTCGCGGGCGTCGCGCACCGGGTCGAGGCCGAGGACGCGCACGCTCCCGCCGTCGGCCCGGCGGAAGCCCTCGCAGATCTCGATCGTGGAGGTCTTGCCCGCGCCGTTGGGGCCCAGGATCGCGGTGACGGCGCCCCGGGCGGCGGCCAGGGTCAACCCGTCCACGGCGGTGCGCGGGCCATAGCGCTTGACCAGCTCGGTCAGCTCGACGGCAGGGGAGGTCATGGGAAACGAGTCTAGGGAGAAACGGCCGTGCTCAACGAACCAGGACCAGCCCCGCGTACGTGAGGGTCATCAGCAGCGCCGTCGAGACGAGCCCCGCGCCGAGCGTCGGCAGCCCCCCGCGGACCAGGCGGCGCAGGTCCACCCCGGTCCCCAGCCCGAACAGCGCGGCCGTCAGCAGCAGCGTCGCCGCCGTGTTCGCCCCCGAGACCACCTCCGCGGGCAGGACGCCCAGGCTGCGCACCGCCATCGCGGCCAGGAACCCGGCGACGAACAGCGGCACCACGGGCGCGGCCGGGCCCCCGGCGCCGGCCGGGCCCGCGCCGCCGGCCGCCGCCCGCCTGCGGCCCAGGCTCACCAGGGCCACGAGCGGGGCCAGCAGCAGCACGCGGCTGAGCTTCACGAGTACCGCGGGGCCGGCCGCGACCGTTCCCGCGGCGGCGCCGATGGCGGCCACCTGCCCGACCTCGTGCACGCTCGCCCCCGCCCAGGCGCCGTACGCCGCGGGGTCGAGCCCGGCGCCCAGGAACGGGAACAGCACGATCGCCAGGCTGCCGAAGAGCGTCACCGCGGCCAGCGCGCTCGCCGCGTCGTCCTCCTCCGCGCCGGCCACCGTGTTCATCGCCGCGATCGCCGACGCCCCGCAGATCGACACGCCCGTGGCCAGCAGCAGCGCCCGCGCGGGGGAGAGGCCGAACCACCGCCCGATCCACCAGCGGGTGGCGGTGAACGTGACCGCCACGGAGCCGACGACGACCGCCAGCGTGCCCGCGCCCAGGCCCAGCACGTCGGGCAGCGCGAGCTGGAGCCCCAGCAGCACGATCCCGGCCCGCAGCAGCGGCTTGGAGGCGACCGCGATCCCCGGGCGGACCGTCTCCCGCAGCCCGCCGAGGTTGGTCAGCAGCGCCCCCAGCGCCACGGCCAGGACGGGCGCGCTGACGGCGGGCAGCAGCCGGTTGACGCCGTAGGCGAGCGCCGTCGCCGCCAGCACCACGGCCAGACCCGGTCCGGTGCGCGCGACGAGGCGCGCGGCGTCCCCCCGCTCCCGCGTCCGCACGTCCAGGTCCGCCGTCGCCATTCCCCGCCCCTCTCCCCGTCCCGCCCGGTTCCGCTCTGTCCCGGTGCCGCTCTGTCCCGGTTCCGCTCTGTCCCGGTTCCGCGTCGCGGTCCCGGGCCCCGGCTCCGCGGGTTCTCGGGACGCGGCGCGCCGTTCTCGAGGATGGGCGGTGGACGAAGGGACCGGTAGCGGGCATTTCGCTGGCAGCTCATAGGCTTGGGCTATGAGTGAGCCGCCCGATCTCGAATCCCTCCGCCTCCTCGTGTCGGTGGGGGAACTGGGCAGCCTGGGCCGCGCGGCGCGGGCGGCCGGCATCGCGCAGCCGTCCGCGAGCAAGCGCGTGGCCGTGCTCGAACGCCGGCTCGGCCTGCCGCTGCTCCAGCGCACCCCGCGCGGCTCCGCCCTCACGCCCGAGGGCAAGATGGTCGCCGACTGGGCCGTCCAGGTGCTCGACGCCGCCGACGAGCTGATGCGGGGCGTGACCGCCCTCCGTGAGCGCCGCCGCGCCGAGCTCCGCGTCGCCGCCAGCATGACCGTCGCCGAATACCTCGTGCCCCGCTGGCTCGGCGAGTTCCAGTCCCGCCAGCCCGAGGTGCAGGTGGGCCTCACCGTCGCCAACTCGGCCGAGGTCGCCCGCCTGGTCGGCGAGGGCGACCTGGAGCTCGGCTTCGTCGAGGGTCCGGGCGTCCCGCCGGGCCTGGAGAGCCGCGTCGTCGGCCAGGACCGCCTCGTCGTGGTCGTCGCCCCCGGCCACCCGTGGACCCGCCGCCGCCGCGCGCTCACCCCCGCCGAGCTGGCCGCCACCCCGCTGGCCGTACGCGAGGCGGGTTCCGGCACCCGCGAGACCCTCGCCCGCGCCCTGTACGGCCACCCCGCCGCGCCGCCCCGCCTGGAACTCGGCTCGAACGCCGCAGTCAAGGGCGCCGTGTCGGCCGGCGTCGCCCCCGCCGTCCTCAGCGCCTACGCCGTCGAGTCCGAGGTCGCCGCCGGCCGCCTCATCGAGATCCCCGTCGACGGCATCGGCCTCGGCCGCTGGCTCCGCGCCGTCTGGCGCCGCGGCCGACACCTCACCGGCCCCGCAGCCGACCTCCTGTCCATAGCCTCCCGCCCCGCCTGACCATCCCGGGGCCACCCCGAGCCCACCCCCGGAGACCTCCCGAAGCCCCGCTCCCACCACACGGCGACGCCCCCAACCCCCACCCCCGCCCGCATCCCCACGCGGCGACGCCCCCACCCACGCCCGCGCCCCCACGGGGCGACGTCCCGAAGCCCCCACCTCCGCCCGCGTCCACCACGTGGCGACGTCCCGCCGGGCTTCTCCCTCGCCGTGATCATGCGGTTTTGCGCACAGGGTGTGCTCAAAACCGCATGATCACGGCGAGGGGAGCGGTCGGGGCGGGTGGCGCGGGTGGGTGCCGCCTCGCGCCGGCGTGGCGTGCGCGTGAGGGCGGGGGCGGGGATGCCGGGGCTCCGGGCCTGCGAGGGGCGGGCCTCCCGCTCCGGGTGCCACCCGTGCCGCGACTCCGCCGTACGGCGGTGCCCCGCCGACGCCCGCCTTGGCGGTGATCACGCGGTGGTACGCACGGGGTGTGCTCAGAAGTGCGTGATCACGCGGTGGGGGGTGGGAAGCGGGGGTGGAAATTCGGGGCCGGAGTGGAATGCGGGAGGGAATGGGGGTGTTGGAGGTGGGTGTTTGGCCAGGATTGTCGAACCTCGGGAACTGGGGGTAACTCGCCGTGACGGAACCACTGCGGCTGCTGGCTGTGCACGCGCACCCGGACGACGAGTCCAGCAAGGGGGCGGCGACCATGGCGCGGTACGTCCGCGAGGGCGCTCGCGTGATGGTCGCGACGATGACGGGAGGGGAGCGCGGGGACATCCTCAACCCGAAGATGGAGAAGCCCGGCATCCGGGAGAACCTGGCCGAGGTGCGCCGCCAGGAGATGGAGCGGGCGCGCGAGATCCTCGGCGTGGAGCAGCGGTTCATGGGGTTCGTGGACTCCGGCCTGCCCGAGGGGGACCCGCCGCCGCCGCTGCCCGAGGGGTGCTTCGCCGTGCAGCCGCTGGAGGTCGCCGCGGCGCCGCTGGTCAAGCTCGTGCGGGAGTTCCGCCCGCACGTGATCCTGACGTACGACCCGAACGGCGGCTACCCGCACCCGGACCACATCATGACCCACCGGGTGTCGATGGAGGCGTTCGAGGCGGCGGCCGACCCCGACCGGTATCCGGACGCGGGCGAGCCCTGGCAGGCGCTGAAGCTCTACTACCACGTGTCGTTCACCAAGGAGTGGATGACCACGGTCTTCGGCGAGCTCGAGCGGCGCGGCATCGACTCGCCGCACCTGGCGACGCTGCGCGAGTGGTCCGAGCAGGAGTGGCCGGAGTCGTGGGAGGCGACGACGCGGGTGCCGTGCGGGGAGTACTTCGCGGTGCGGGACCAGGCGCTGTTCGCCCACGCGACCCAGATCGACCCCGACGGCCCGTTCTTCGCGGTGCCCGTGGAGATCGAGCGCGAGGTGTGGCCGACCGAGGACTACCATCTGGCGCGGTCCCTCGTGGACAGCGATCTGCCCGAGGACGACCTGTTCGCGGGCATTCGCAGCGACCTTCCGGTTAGGTAAGCCTAACCTGCGTGACGAATTCCATGTCGGGAAGCGACCCCCGGGTTTGTCTCGCGGGAAGGAATTACGCCACACTGATGTTGTGAAAAACGTGACCGGCAGGAATCGAGGCCCGCAGGCGGCCGGCGTGGAGCAGTCCGCGCCGCGGCCCGCCGGTCTCGGCCCTGCCGGGCTCGGCGGCGCCAGCGTCGCCGAGCGCGGCACGCGCGCGCGTGTGGCCAGGCTCATCCTGGAGCACGGGCCCGTCACCGCCGCCGCCCTGGGGGAGCGCCTCGGCCTGACCCCCGCCGCCGTGCGCCGTCACCTCGACGCGCTGCTCGCCGACGGGATGATCGAGCCGCGGCGCGCCGTACGCATGGGGCAGCGGGGACGGGGGCGCCCGGCCAAGCAGTTCGGCATCACCGACGCCGGCCGCAGCGCGTTCGAGCACACCTACGACGACCTGGCGACCAGCGCCCTGCGGTTCCTCGCGTCCCGCGCGGGGGAGCAGGCGGTCGCCGAGTTCGCCCGCGACCAGGTCGCCGACCTGGAGCGGCGATACCGCCCCGTGGTGGACGGCGCGCCCGCCGACCAGCGGGTGCGGGTGCTGGCCGAGGCCCTGTCCGCGGACGGCTACGCCGCCTCCGCGAGCCGGGCCCAGGTCGGCGGGGAGCAGCTCTGCCAGCACCACTGCCCCGTGGCGCACGTGGCGGCGGAGTTCCCGCAGCTCTGCGAGGCCGAGACCGAGGCGTTCGCCCGGCTGCTGGACACCCCCGTGCAGCGGCTGGCGACGATCGCCCACGGCGACGGCGTCTGCACCACGCACGTGAGCCCGAAGCGGCTGAACGAGACCGACGAAGAGAACAAGGAGTCCGGAGGGACCTCCGTATGACGATCACTGAACGCCCGGAGCTGGAAGGCCTCGGGAATTACAAGTTCGGATGGGCCGACCCCGACGTGGCCGGAGCCTCGGCTCGTCGTGGCCTGTCGGAGGAGGTCGTCCGTGACATCTCCCAGCTCAAGAACGAGCCGGAGTGGATGCTCGACCTGCGCCTCAAGGGCCTGAAGCTCTTCGAGAAGAAGCCCATGCCGACCTGGGGCTCCGACCTCACCGGCATCGACTTCGAGAACATCAAGTACTTCGTGCGCTCCACGGAGAAGCAGGCGGCGTCCTGGGACGACCTGCCCGCCGACATCAAGAACACCTACGACAAGCTGGGCATCCCCGAGGCGGAGAAGCAGCGGCTGATCGCGGGTGTGGCGGCGCAGTACGAATCCGAGGTCGTCTACCACAAGATCCGTGAGGACCTCGAGGAGAAGGGCGTCATCTTCCTCGACACCGACACGGCGCTCAAGGAGCACCCGGAGCTCTTCCAGGAGTACTTCGGCACCGTGATCCCGGTGGGCGACAACAAGTTCGCCGCGCTGAACACGGCCGTGTGGTCCGGCGGGTCGTTCATCTACGTGCCGCCGAACGTCGAGGTCGAGATCCCGCTCCAGGCCTACTTCCGGATCAACACCGAGAACATGGGCCAGTTCGAGCGGACCCTGATCATCGTGGACGAGAACTCCTACGTCCACTACGTCGAGGGCTGCACCGCGCCGATCTACTCGTCCGACTCGCTGCACAGCGCGGTCGTCGAGATCGTCGTGAAGAAGAACGCCCGCTGCCGTTACACGACCATCCAGAACTGGTCGAACAACGTCTACAACCTGGTCACCAAGCGCGCCGTCGCCTACGAGGGCGCGACCATGGAGTGGATCGACGGCAACATCGGCTCCAAGGTCACGATGAAGTACCCCGCCGTCTACCTCATGGGCGAGCACGCCAAGGGCGAGACCCTGAGCGTGGCGTTCGCGGGCGAGGGCCAGCACCAGGACGCCGGCGCCAAGATGGTGCACCTCGCGCCCAAGACCTCCTCGACCATCGTGTCGAAGTCGGTCGCGCGCGGCGGCGGCCGCACCTCCTACCGCGGCCTCATCCAGATCGAGGAGGGCGCGGCGGGATCGGCGTCCACGGTGAAGTGCGACGCGCTGCTGGTCGACCAGATCAGCCGCTCCGACACCTACCCGTACGTCGACGTCCGCGAGGACGACGTCTCCATGGGCCACGAGGCCACCGTCTCCAAGGTGTCCGAGGACCAGCTCTTCTACCTGATGAGCCGGGGCCTGGACGAGGACGAGGCGATGGCGATGATCGTGCGCGGCTTCGTCGAGCCGATCGCGCGCGAGCTGCCGATGGAGTACGCCCTGGAGCTCAACCGCCTGATCGAGCTCCAGATGGAAGGAGCGGTGGGCTGATCATGGGCCTCGAAACGACCAAGCCGCTGTCGACGCTGCACGAGCACACCTCGTACGACGTGAACGACTTCGCGGTCCCGGGCGGCCGGGAGGAGGCGTGGCGGTTCACCCCGCTGCGCCGCCTGCGCGGCCTGCACAACGGCACTGCCGAGGCCGGCGGCCGGGTGGCCGTCGAGGTGGACGCCGCGCCGGAGCTGCGCGTGGAGACCGTGGGCCGCGACGACGAGCGCGTCGGCAAGGCCTACGTGCCCGCCGACCGCGTGAGCGCCCAGGCCTACACCTCCTTCGAGAAGGCCACCGTCCTGACGGTGCCGCGCGAGACCGTCGCCTCCAAGCCGACCGTGGTCACGCTGACCGGCGAGGGCGGCGTGGCGTACGGCCACACCGTGGTCGTCGTCGAGCCGATGGCCGAGGCCGTGCTCGTGCTCGACCACAAGGGCAGCGCCACCTACGCCGACAACGTCGAGTTCGTCGTCGGCGAGGGCGCCAGCCTCAAGGTCGTGTCGCTGCAGGACTGGGCCGACGACGCCGTCCACGTGTCGCACCACCACGCCCAGCTCGCCAAGGACGCGGTGTTCCGCTCCTTCGTCGTCACCCTGGGCGGCGACCTCGTACGGCTGTCGCCGTCGGTCGCCTACACCGCGCCGGGCGGCGACGCCGAGCTGATCGGGCTCTACTTCGTGGACGCCGGCCAGCACCTGGAGCACCGCCTGCTGGTGGACCACACGGTCCCCAACTGCCGCAGCAACGTCGTCTACAAGGGCGCGCTGCAGGGCGAGGGCGCGCACGCCGTCTGGATCGGCGACGTGATCATCCGCGCCGAGGCCGAGGGCACCGACACCTACGAGCTCAACCGCAACCTCGTGCTCACCGACGGCGCCCGCGCCGACTCGGTGCCGAACCTGGAGATCCTCACCGGCGAGGTCGCCGGCGCGGGTCACGCCAGCGCCTCCGGCCGTCTCGACGACGAGCACCTGTTCTACCTCCAGGCCCGCGGCATCCCCTTCGAGGAGGCCCGCCGCCTGGTGATCCGGGGCTTCTTCGGCCAGCTCATCGAGCGCATCGCCGTACCCGAGGTGCGCGAGCGCGTGACCGCGGCCGTGGAGCGGGAGCTGGAGAGGGAGCTCACGAAGTGAGTTTCGAGAAGGTCTGCAAGGTCGAGGACATCCCCGAGGACGGCGCGCTGGGCGTCGAGGTCGGCGACACGCCGGTGTGCCTGGTGCGCACCGAGGGCGAGATCCACGCCGTCCACGACGTCTGCTCCCACGCCGAGGTCAACCTGTCCGAGGGCGAGGTCTACGACCACACCGTCGAATGCTGGCTGCACGGCTCGTGCTTCGACGTGCGGACCGGCAAGCCCACGGGGCCCCCGGCGGTCAAGCCGATCCCCGTTTACCGAGTAAAGATCGAGGGCGACGACGTGCTCGTCTCGCTCACTCAGGAGTCTTGATATCCATGGCCACGCTTGAGATTCGTGACCTGCACGTCACCGTCGACGCCGCGGCGAACGAGCCCCCCAAGGAGATCCTGCACGGGGTCGACCTGACCATCCGCGCCGGGGAGACCCACGCCATCATGGGGCCGAACGGCTCGGGCAAGTCCACCCTGGCCTACGCCCTGGCCGGGCACCCGAAGTACACCATCACCTCCGGCAGCGTCCTGCTCGACGGCGAGGACGTGCTGGAGATGTCGGTGGACGAGCGCGCCCGCGCCGGCCTGTTCCTGGCCATGCAGTACCCCGTCGAGGTCCCGGGCGTCTCGGTGTCGAACTTCCTGCGCAGCGCGGTCACCGCGGTGCGCGGCGAGGCGCCGAAGCTGCGCGAGTTCTCCAAGGACCTGAAGGCCGGCATGGACGCCCTGTCCATCGACCCGGCGTTCGCCCAGCGCAACCTGAACGAGGGCTTCTCCGGCGGCGAGAAGAAGCGCCACGAGATCCTGCAGCTCGAGCTGCTCAAGCCCAAGTTCGCGGTGCTCGACGAGACCGACTCCGGCCTCGACGTGGACGCGCTGCGCGTGGTGTCCGAGGGCATCAACCGCTTCCGCGAGCGCGGCGACACCGGCGTGCTGCTGATCACGCACTACACCCGCATCCTGCGCTACGTGAAGCCCGACTTCGTGCACGTCTTCGCCGCCGGCAAGATCGTCGAGGAGGGCGGCCCGGAGCTGGCCGACAAGCTGGAGGCCGAGGGCTACGAGAGCTACGTGAAGGCGTCCGCGTGACCGACCAGCCGTTCGACGTGGAGAGGATCCGGAAGGACTTCCCGATCCTCTCCCGCGAGCTGCCCGGCGGGCGCTCCCTGACGTACCTCGACTCGGGGAACTCCTCCCAGAAGCCGCGCCAGGTCGTCGAGGCCATGCGCGAGCACCTGGAGGCCCACTACGCCAACGTGGGCCGGGCGCTGCACACCCTGGGCTCGGAGGCCACCGAGGCCTACGAGGACGCGCGCGACAAGGTGGCGGCGTTCGTGTCGGCGCCGAGCCGCGACGAGATCGTGTTCACCAAGAACGCCTCCGAGGCGCTGAACCTCGTGGCCTACTCCTTCGGGAACCCGGTGAACACCGACGAGCGGTTCCGGCTGGGCCCGGGCGACCGCATCGTGATCTCCGAGATGGAGCACCACTCCAACATCGTGCCCTGGCAGCTCCTGGCCCAGCGCACGGGCGCGGAGCTGCGCTGGTTCGGCGTCACCGACGAGGGCCGGCTGGACATCTCCGGCCTGGAGGAGCTGATCGACGAGCGCACCAAGATCGTCTCGATCGCGCTCCAGTCGAACGTGCTCGGCACGATCAACTCCACCTCCCCGATCGTGGGCCGCGCCCGCGAGGTCGGCGCGCTGGTCGCGCTGGACGCCTCCCAGGCCGTCCCGCACATGCCGGTGGACGTCACCGAGACCGGCGCGGACTTCATCGCCTTCACCGGCCACAAGATGTGCGGCCCCACCGGCATCGGCGTGCTCTGGGCGCGCGCGGAGCTGCTGGAGGCCATGCCCCCCTTCCTGGGCGGCGGCGAGATGATCGAGCTGGTCACCATGGAGAGCTCGACCTACGCCCCGGCCCCGGCCAAGTTCGAGGCGGGCACGCCGCCGATCGTCGAGGCCGTCGGCCTGGGCGCGGCGTGCGACTACCTGTCCTCGATCGGGATGGCCGCGATCAAGCGGCACGAGCGGGAGCTGACCGCCTACGCGCTGGACGCGCTCGCCGAGGTGCCGGGACTGCGGCTCATCGGCCCGCGCATCCCCATCGCGCGCGGGGCGACCCTGTCGTTCACGCTCAAGGGGATTCACCCCCACGACGTCGGGCAGATCCTCGACGACGAGTTCGGCATCGCCGTCCGCGTCGGGCACCACTGCGCGCGGCCGCTGCACCTGCGGTTCGGCATCCCCGCGACCACGCGCGCCTCTCTGTACCTTTACAACACGACCGACGAGATCGACGCCCTGGTGCGCGGTCTCCACCACGTGCAGAAGGTCTTCGGATGATCGCCGAATCCATGTACCAGGAGCTGATCCTGGAGCATTACAAGAACCCGCAGGGCAAGGGCCTGCGCGAGCCGTACGACGTCGAGGTCCACCACGTGAACCCGACCTGCGGTGACGAGGTCACGCTGCGCGTGAGGCTCGCGGGGGACAAGGTCGAGGACGTCTCCTACGAGGGCCAGGGCTGTTCGATCAGCCAGGCCGCGGCGTCGGTGCTGCACGAGCTGGCCGCGGGGTCCGACGTGAGGGAATCCCTGGACCGGGTGGACGCGTTCACCGAGTTGATGCAGGGGCGGGGCAAGGTCGAGCCCGACGAGGACGTCCTCGGCGACGCCGTGGCCTTCGCCGGGGTCGCCAAGTTCCCGGCGCGGGTCAAGTGCGCGCTGCTGTCGTGGATGGCCTTCAAGGACGCTGTGGCGAGGAGTCAGGGATGAGCAAGCCGGTCGAGACCCCCACCGGGGCCGTCAGCACCGAGGCGACCGAGGTGACCGTGGACGACGTCACCGAGGCGCTGCGGGACGTGGTGGACCCCGAGCTGGGCATCAACGTCGTGGACCTGGGCCTGGTCTACGGGGTCAACCTGGACCCCGGCGAGGGCGGCCGCCCGACGGCGACCATCGACATGACGCTGACCAGCGCCGCGTGCCCGCTCACCGACGTGATCGAGGACCAGGCGAACACCGCGCTGGAGGGGCTCGTCTCCGGCGTGGTCATCAACTGGGTGTGGCTGCCGCCGTGGGGCCCGGACAAGATTACCGACGAGGGCCGCGAGCAGCTTCGCATGCTAGGGTTCAACGTCTGACAGTTCTGACAGCGCTGACCGGTGACGCCGGGGGATCCGCCCCCGGACGGGCCCGGCGTCCGTCGGCCGCTGTCGGCTGTGGGCCGGATCACGTTTCCGGCCCCGGCATCCGGTGCGGCTCCCGCCCGCGGGCCCGCCGTACCGGAGTGACCCGCTCCGCGCAGAACCCGGAATTCTTCGCGCCCGGGGTGTGTTACATCTGAGTCTGGATATAACGCCAGTTGGTTGTTGTGTCCGGAAATTTCCGGCCCGCGCTTTCGGCGGGCCCGGAGCCGGCACGGCGGCTCGCGCCCAGCGGGCCCGAACCCGGTTCCGACGCGGCCACGAGGGGCCGCCGGTGCGGCCACGAGGGGCCGCCGGTGCGGCCCGACGCCGTGCCGTAGCCCGGGGGACACGAACGTCACACGGTCCCACCGGCGTTCACACGGGGGCGCACCCGCACCCGTGACACCGACTGGCTCGTCCTTTCTTCAGAAGAGACGCGCTCAGTCTCCTGAGGAAAGGCTTCGCGCTTGACTACGCCCGCCATCGAAGCGGAATTCACCACCCCTGCCTTCCAGGCCCCGGAGACCCCGGAAGCCCTGGAGACGGCGACCACGGCGGACGCCGCCGAGGTCAACGGCTTCGCCGCCCTCGGGCTGCCCAAGCCCATCGTGCAGGCTCTGGCCCGGCAGGGGATCACCAGCCCCTTCCCGATCCAGACCGCGTGCGTCCCCGACGTCCTCGCGGGGATGGACGTGCTCGGCCGCGGCCAGACCGGCTCCGGCAAGACCCTGGCGTTCGGCCTGCCCACGCTGGCCCGCATCGCCGGCACCAAGGCCCGCCCGAAGCACCCGCTGGCCGTCATCATGGTCCCGACGCGTGAGCTCGCCATGCAGGTGAGCGACGCGCTCGAACCGCTCGGCCGCGGTCTCAACATCCGCATGAAGACCGTCGTGGGCGGCACCTCCATGGGCCGGCAGATCGACGCGCTGCGCCGCGGCGTCGAGCTCGTCGTGGCCACGCCCGGCCGCCTGACCGACCTCGTCCAGCAGGGCGTCTGCTCGCTGGAGGAAGTCGAGGTCACCGTCCTCGACGAGGCCGACCACATGTGCGACCTGGGCTTCTTCCCGGTCGTCACCGCCCTGCTGGAGCAGACCCCGGCCAACAGCCAGCGGCTGCTGTTCTCCGCCACCCTCGACGGTGACGTGGACAAGCTGGTCCGCCGGTTCATGCAGGACCCGGTCACCCACTCCATCGCCCCGGCGACCTCGCCGGTGGACACGATGGACCACCACGTGGTCCAGGTGGACCCGGCCGACAAGTTCGACGTGATCGCCGAGATCGCCAGCCGCGAGGGCAAGACGATCCTGTTCGTCCGCACCCAGCACGGGGTGGACAAGCTGGTCAAGCAGCTCGCCCGGGTCGGCGTCAGCGCCGGCGCCCTGCACGGCGGCAAGCGCCAGAACGTGCGCACGCGCACCCTGGCCGAGTTCCGCGAGGGCGGCGTGAACGTGCTGGTCGCCACCGACGTGGCCGCGCGCGGCATCCACGTGGACGACGTCAGCCTCGTCCTGCACGTGGACCCGCCGGCCGACCACAAGAGCTACCTGCACCGCGGCGGCCGTACGGCTCGCGCCGGCGAGCGCGGCACCGTCATGACGCTGGTGCTGCCGCACGAGCGCCGGTCCACGGACCAGCTCACCCGCCGCGCCGGGATCAAGCCGTTCCGCCTCAAGGCCGGCCCGGGCCACCCGCGCCTGGCCGAGGTGGCGGGCGCCCAGGCGCCCAGCGGCGAGGCCGTCCCGATCTTCGAGGCGCGCCCGCCGCAGCGCCCGGCCCGCCAGGGCCAGCGCCGCCCGGCCCGCTCCGGCGACCACCGTGGCCCGCGCCGTCCGCGCGAGGGCCACGAGTCCGGCGACCGGCCGTACGGCGAGCGCCGCGACTTCGGCGGCGACCGCCGTGAGTCGGGGGAGCGCCGTGACTTCGGCGGCCGTCGCGACGACCGCCGTGACTTCGGGGGCCGCCGCGAGTCCACCGGTGACCGCCGGGACGACCGGGCCCCCCGGTACGGCGACCGCCGCGAGTCCGGCGAGCGCCGTGACTTCGGCGGGGACCGCGGCCGCGACTTCGGCGCCGAGCGCCGCGACGACCGCTTCGGCGGCCGGCGTGAGTTCGGCGGCGAGCGCCGGGACCTCGGTGGGGACCGCGCCCGCGCGGACCGCGGCTTCGGCGACCGCCGTGGCGGTTACGCCGGGGGCGGCGAGCGCCGTGAGTTCGGCGGCGCCCCCCGCGGGGAGTACCGCCCCTCCCGCCAGGCCGACGCCGGCCGCGGCGCGGGCCCGCGCCGCACCGGCACCGGCACCGGCGGTCAGCGCCGCTTCGGCCGCCCCACCGGCGACCGCGGCTGACGCGTAGCCGAACAGCGAAGGGGGCACGTCCCGGGCATCGCGCCCAGGGCGTGCCCCTTCCGCATGCCCTCGCCCCATTCATCCCCTCCGCCCCCTCCATCCCCTCCGTCCCCGGTCGGCCCGGCGCCGCCCGCCGTACGGCGCACCGCGACGGGGACCGGCCCCCGGCGTACGGGGCGGGAAAGACGGGAGACGGCGGTCTCAAGGGATGGGCGTTCGCGGCGGAGCGGGCGGGCCTGCGAATATCCTTGGACGAGCACGGAGGGCACGAACCCGTGCCCACGTCCCGCCGAGTCACGAGAGCGACGCATGAAGACCTTCGACGAGCTGTACGCCGAGTTGTCCGAGAAGGCGCGGACCCGCCCCGAGGGGTCGGGGACCGTGGCCGCGCTGGACGCCGGCGTCCATGCCATCGGCAAGAAGGTCGTGGAGGAGGCGGCGGAGAGCTGGATGGCGGCCGAGCATGAGTCGGCCGAGCGGGCGGCCGAGGAGATCTCCCAGCTCCTCTACCACGTCCAGGTGCTGATGCTGGCCCGCGGCCTGAAGCTCGACGACGTCTACGCCCACCTGTAGGGAGTTCTCCGCAATGCTGCGTCTTGCCGTCCCCAACAAGGGGGCGCTGTCCGAGGCCGCCCAGCTCATGCTGAAGGAGGCCGGCTACCGCATCCGCTCCGACCGGCGCGAGCTGGTCATCACCGACCCGCTGAACGACTGCGAGCTGTTCTTCCTGCGCCCGCGTGACATCGCGGTGTACGTCGGGGAGGGCTCGCTCGACGCGGGCATCACCGGCCGCGACATGCTGATCGACTCCGGCGCGCCGGTCGAGGAGATCCTGCCGCTGGGGTTCGGCGCCTCCACGTTCAGGTTCGCCGCCAAGCCCGGCACGGCCGCCGAGGTCGGGGACCTGAACGGCCTGCGCATCGCCACGTCGTACGCCGGCCTGCTCGGGAAGTACCTCGCCGACCAGGGCGTGGACGCCCGCGTGATCAAGCTCGACGGCGCGGTGGAGACCGCGATCCGCCTCGGCGTCGCCGACGCCGTGGCCGACGTCGTCGAGACCGGCACCACCCTGCGCAACATGGGGCTGGAGATCTTCGGCGACCCGATCATGCACTCGGAGGGCGTGCTGATCCAGCGCTCCGGGGCGGACCAGGGCGGCGGTCTCGCCCAGCTCCTGCACCGCCTCAAGGGCGTCATGGTCGCGCGCGACTACGTGATGATGGACTACGACATCCGCGCCGAGCGGATCGAGGAGGCCATCGCGCTCACCCCTGGGATGGAGGGCCCGACCGTCTCGCCGCTCCATCGCGAGGGCTGGGTGGCCGTGCGCGCCATGGTCCCGCGCAAGGGCCACCAGCAGGTCATGGACGCCCTGTGGGACATCGGCGCCCGCGCCATCCTGGTCACCGACATCTACGCCGCCCGTCTCTGACGGCGCGACCCCGGCCCGAAGCCCCCGCCCCGCCGCGGGGGCTTCGGCGTTCCACGGGTACGGCGGGGCGGCGGCGGCCGCACGGCTCGCAGGGGCGGGCGAAGCCGTACGGAGGCCGGGGAGGCCGGTGAAAAGGAGTTGATCACGGGGGTGGGGGTTCCTAACGTGCTGCGGGTGGAATCGACGGCGGAGAACGGCGCGGGGCCCCTCGCGGGGCGGGTGGCGATCGTCACCGGGGTGAGCAGGCGGATCGGGATCGGCTTCGCGGTGACGCGGGCGCTGCTGGATGCGGGGGCGCGGGTCCTGGCGCACTCGTGGGCGCCCCACGACGCCGGGCAGCCCTGGGGGGCCGACCCGGCGGGGCCCGAGGGGGTCATGGCGGCGCTCGGCGGGGAGGGCCCGCGGCTGGCGCACATGAGCGAGGACTTCGCCGACCCCGAGGCGCCGCGCCGGGTGGTGCGGCGGGCGGTGGAGGAGTTCGGCGCGGTGGACGTGCTGGTCGCCAACCACGCGCGCAGCTCGCTCCAGTCCCTGGCCGAGCTGACGGCGGACGAGCTGGACCTGTCGTGGGCGGTGAACGCGCGGGCGAGCGCGCTGCTGACCAAGGAGTTCGCCGCCGCGCACGACGACTCGCGACCCGGTGGCCGGGTCATCCTCTTCACGTCCGGCCAGCACCTGGCGCCGATGAGCGCCGAGCTGCCGTACGCGATCAGCAAGGGCGCGATCCACCAGATGACGCTGAGCCTGGCGGACGCGCTCGCCGACCGGGGGATCACGGTGAACGCCGTCAACCCCGGCCCGGTGGACACCGGCTGGGCCGACGAGGAGCTGACGCGCCGCGTCGGCCGCGCCCTCCCGGCGGGCCGGTGGGGGAGCCCGGAGGACGTCGCCCGCCTGGTCCGCTGGCTCGCCTCCGACGAGTCCGCGTGGATCACCGGCCAGGTCGTCGACTCCGAGGGCGGCTTCCGCCGGTGGGCGATGTGACGGCCGCCCGGCGGCGGGGTGAGCGCGGGGACGCGGCCGGGCTGGGGGAGATCCTGGCCCGCGTGGCGGCGGGGGAGTACCCGCCCGCCGACGGGGCCGTCGAGGTCCTGCCGCCGCCGAGCGCGCGCGACTGGGGGGTCATCGCGTTCACGGCCCACCACGTCGTGTTCGCGGACGTCGACCCGGCCTGGGTGCGCGACCGCCTCCCCGAGGGGGACCTGTCCGCCCCGCTCAACCCGCCCTTCCTGACCGCCCTGTGCGCCGCCTCCGGCCGCCGGGTGAACAACGTGGACCTGCTCACGCTCGCCCCCGCGCTGCCCGGCCCCGCGCCCCTGGCCCTCCGCCCGGCCACCGGCGCCGACCACCCCCGGGTACGGCGGGCCGGGCACTACCGGGACGATGTGCGCGTGTGGACCTGCCCGGAGGGCGTCGTCATCCTCGGCCGGGGCGTGGCGGGGCGCTGGGAGGTCGCGGTCGAGGTGGCCGAGGGGCACCGGGGCAGGGGCGTGGGACGGGCCCTGGCGGCCGCGGCGCGCCACCTCCTCCCGGCGGGCACCCCGCTGTGGGCCCAAGTGGCCCCGGGGAACGCCGCGAGCGTCCGCGCCTTCCTGGCGGCGGGCTACACGCCCGTCGGCGCGGAGGCCCTGCTCGTCGCCCACTGAGCCCCGGCCCCTCCTGCGGCGCCCGCCCGCCTGTGGCTCACACGAGGGCGGCCATGGCCTTGACCACCTGGTCCACCTGCCGCGGGGTCGTCGGCAGGCCCGGGCCGAAGCGGACCAGCCGGCGGGCGTACGGCGTGACGCCCGCGACGATCCGGTGCTCGCGCCGCAGGAGCGAGACCACCGCGCCGGGGTCCCGGCCGGGGACCTCGCAGCACACGAGCCCGGCGGACAGGGCCGGGTCGCGCGGCGTCACCAGGCGCACGCCGCGCACCCCGGCCAGGCCCTCCTTCAGCCGGGTGGCCTGCTCGCCGACGCGGGCGGCGACCCGCTCCCGCCCGATCGCCCGGTGGAACTCGAACGCCTCCCGCAGCGCCCAGCGGTGCTCGAACGAGTGGTAGCCGCCCGGCGTGGCCAGCCGTCCGGGCGCCCCCTTCGGCTCGGTGCCGCCCAGCCAGCCGGCGAAGCCCGCGCCGGAGAAGCTCGGGATCACCGGCCGCACCGCGCTCCAGGCGGCCTCCCTGCCCCACAGCACGCCGGTGCCGCGCGGCCCGAACAGCCACTTGTGCGTGCCGGAGGAGAAGAAGTCGCAGCCCAGGGAGGCCACGGCCGCCGCCTCCGCGCCCAGCCCGTGCACCCCGTCCACGCACAGCAGCGCCCGGTCGGCCTCGTCCCGCCCCCGGTTCGCCTCGGCCAGCATGTCCGCGATCGCGCGCACCGGCAGCTTGACCCCCGTGCCCGAGTGCACCCAGGTGATCGCCACGACCCGCGTGGCCGGCCGTACGGCGGCGCGCAGCCGCGACACGATCTCGTCGGCGGAGGCGCGCGCGGGGTCGCCGTACAGCGCGACGCGGCGCACCGGGTGGCCGGTCAGCCGCAGCGACTCGTGGGTGGCGTAGAAGTCGTGCTCGGTGGTCAGCACCTCCTGCCCCGGGCGCAGCCGCAGCCCGCCGTACAGCAGGCCCAGGCCCATGGTGGTGCTGTCGGTCAGGGCGACCTCGCCGGGGCTCGCGCCGAGGTACTCCTCGGCGGCCTCGAACACCGGCCCCTCGTGGTCTTCCTCCAGGTATCCGGCGGTGTCCCGGTCCAGGCCGGCGCGGTGCCGCTCGACGGCCCGCCGGACCGGCTCCAGGTGGGGCGCCAGCGCGAACGCCGCGAAGTGCGCCAGCGACCGGTCCAGGGGGAACTGCGACCGCACCGACTCCCAGTCCCCGGGATCGAAGGACGGGCGCGGGGACCGGGCCGAGCACGCGGCGGCCGGGCCCGCCGCCACGGCGAGCAGGCCCCCGCCCAGGACGGCCCGCCGGTTCGGAGCGTTCTCCATGCCCCCTTGATAGCGCCCCGCCCCGGGCGGAGGCCACCGGTCGCGCCCGGTTCGAGCGCCGACGCCCGGAATGCGCCCGCCGCGAAGTTCGCCCCCGCCGGATGCTCCCCGGCTTCCACGGCCGCAACCGGTCGTCGTCCCCGGTCCGCCCCCCGCTCGCGGGCCGCGCCGCCGTACGGCATGGGCGCGGGGCGCGGGAGCCCGCCCTGCCCCCCGGCCGTCAGGGCAGGTCGGGGGCGTACGGCGTGGCCTCACGGGCGGTGCGCAGGGCGGTGGCCCACCAGGCGAGGTCGTCGAGCATGACCTTCGCCGCGCCCTCCGAGCCCGGCCGGTCCAGGGGGAGACCGTCGGGCCCGAAGCGGTTCCAGCACTCGGGGAAGCTGACGCTGTCGCGGACGGTGACGGCGCGCAGCTCGCCGAAGACGAGCCGGAGCTGCTCGACGGCGCGCAGGCCGCCGCTGATCGCCCCGTAGGAGACGAAGCCGACGGCCTTGGCCCGCCAGGGGGCGTAGTGCCAGTCCAGGAAGTGCTTGAGCGCCGCCGGGACGCCCCGGTTGTATTCGGGGGTGACGATGACGAACGCGTCCGCCGCCGCGAGTCGCTCGCCGACGGCCGCCAGCTCCGGGGGACGGTTCTCCAGCAGGGACAGGTGGCGGAGGTCCGCCGGAAGGGTGTGCGGCAGCGGCACGTCGGCCAGGTCGATGACGTCGAGCTCGAAGCCGTCGTGATGGCGCGCCCGGCCGAGGAACCAGTCGGCCACCACCGGGCCGAAGCGGCCCTCCCGGACGCTGGCCACGATCACCGCGAGCTTGAGCCTCTGCTCGGACATGGGGGTACTCCTCCTGGTGCGATTCCGGTACGGATCGTCGTGCGAACGGAGCCGCCGGGCCCGCGGCGCGGAACCGGGGCGGCCGATGACCACGGTGCCGGGCCGCGGGCGGCGGAGGGAGGCCACGACGAGGGTGTTAGCGGGAGGGCCACGATCGGCGGCGGGCCGCGCTCGTAGACTCGCGCCGTGAGCGACAACGAGCTGGGGAAGTTCCTGCGCGCGCGGCGCGAGGCCGTCACGCCCGCCGAGGCCGGGCTGCCGGTGGGCCCGCGGCGGCGCACGCCCGGGCTGCGCCGGTCCGAGCTGGCCACCCTGGCCGGGATCAGCGTGGAGTACCTGATCCGGCTGGAGCAGGGGCGCGACCGCAGCCCGTCCACGCACGTGCGGGCGGCGCTCGCCCAGGCCCTGCGCCTGTCCCCCGAGGAGCGCGAGCGCCTGTGGCGGCTGTCCGACGCCTCGGAGGCCGTCCCCCTGTGCCGCCTGGCCGCGCCCCCGGCGTCGGCCGCCCGGCCCACCGTCCTGGCCCTGCTGCGCGGGCTGGAGCCCGCCCCCGCCGTCGTGCTCAACCGGCTGGGCGACGTGCTGGCCGCCACGAGCGCCTGGGAGCGCCTGGCCGGGCCGCTGGGGATGCTGGAGGGCGAGCCACCCAACCTGGTCCGTTACGTCTTCACCGACCCGCGGGCCCGGGACGCCTTCCCCGACTGGGACCGCGTGGCCGACTCGCTCGCCGCCGGGTTCCGGGACGCCTGCGGCCCCGGCGACCCGTACTTCGAGGCCCTGGCGGCCGAGCTGACCGCCGCGGGCGGCGCGGAGTTCTCCGGCCGGCTGGCGGGCTCCGCCGCGCTCGCCCGTGGCTCCGGCGTCGAGCGCTGGTCCCACCCCGAGGCCGGGGACCTGCGCCTGGCCTACGAGAGCCTGGCCCTGCCCGACCCCGACGGGCAGCGCGTCCTCGCGTACCTCCCGGCCGACGAGGCCACGTCCGAGGCGCTCTCGCGCCTCACCCGCACCGGCCTGCGCGTCCTGACCGCCTGACCCGCTCCCGCCAGGCCGCGGACCGCGGCAGGCGCGGGGCCCTTTGTGGGTGAGGGGGCGCGGGGCACGTCGTGCGGGAGGGGGGCCCGTCGCGTGAGGGCGCGGCCCCCCGTGCGGGAGGCCGCGCCCGTCGCCGCGCGCCCGGAGGCGGCTAGGAGAGGTTCGCGCAGATGACGTAGACGCTGATCCCGACGTCGCCGGCCCCGATCTGGCGGCCGAGGCCGATCCAGCCGTTGTTCCCCGAGGGGAAGGAGCCGACCAGGACGGCGTTCGGGCCCTGCGCCTCCGCGCCGCCGCCGATGGCGACCTTGCCCGCCGGGCAGAAGACCGTGCGCCGCTGGAAGTTGGGCACGTTCAGGTTGGGGAGCGTCACGACCTGGTAGCCGGGGATCGCGGCCCGGGCGGTCATGGACTGCCGGGCCGGCGCGGGGGAGCCCTGGGCCTGGGCGGTGGCGGCGACGGCGCCGGTGCCGACCATGGCGAGCGCGAGAGCGAGCGCGACGCGGGGGGTGCGCATGTGACCTCCTGGGGGAAGGGGGGCGGATGCCGACACAAGGAGTAAACGAGCGGACACGATCGGTGTCGAGGGCGTCTTCTGTCACCCCGCGTCTCTTGCGTTCCGGCATCTCGGACTGTGCCCCCCGGTGACGGTTCCGTACGGCCCGCTCGTGCGCGAAACGGGGACGGGGGAGGCGAAAGGAGGCCCTCTCGTCACGCGCGAGTCCGCCGCCGATTTCGCGGAAAGAGGTATTCGCGTCGCCGGCTTGATTTCGGGCGTTCTTCCGCTCGCTTTTCGGGCTATCTACTTCTTTCTGTACGACCGTCGCGGAGATGTGGATACCGGAATCAACGGCATTCGCTTGGCTATATAGGGCGGTAGGTCCCGCGGAGAATGGCGTCCGGTTCCGTTCCCGATCGCCGTCGTGCCGGTCCCCGAGGGCGTCCCGCCCGGAGCCGGGAGCGTGTCCCGCCGGGAACTCCCGCCGGGGAACGGGGGCGCGTCCCGCCGGGGACCGGGAGCCCGGGCGCCGGCGGCGCGGGCCGAGGCGGGTTCGCGGGGACCGGGGCGGCTCGTTAGGGTCCTGGCATGACACGACGGCCCGCCGCGGGGGGCGGGTACTGGATCGACGTCGCGCCCGAGCGGCTGCGCCGCTGGCTGGACGGGTTCGCCGAGCGCCACGGGGCGGTGACCCGCGAGACCGGGCCGGACGTGGTCCGGCTGACCGCCGCCGACGGGGCGGTGGCCGAGTGCCACGTGCCGTTCCCGCCGCTGACCGGCGGCGATCTGGTCGCGCACGCGCTGGCCGACCGCCGCGCCGGCGTGCTGCTGGTACGGCTCGGCGGATACGCCGCCGGGGTCTTCGAGGGGACGCGCCTCGTCGCCTCCAAGGTGGGGGCGCGGCTCGTCCACGGCCGCAGCGCCGCCGGGGGCTGGTCGCAGCAGCGGTTCGCCCGCCGCAGGGACAAGCAGGCCGCCGAGGCGCTGGGCGACGCCGCCGACGTGGCCGCGCGCGTCCTGCTGCCCCGCGTCCCCGGCCTGGACGGGGTCGTCCTGGGCGGCGACCGTCGCGCCGTGGACGCCCTGCGCGAGGACCGGCGGCTGGCCCCGCTCTTCGCCCTGGAGACCGGGCCCTTCCTGCCCGTCCCCGACCCCCGCCTCGCCGTGCTCCAGCGGACCCCCGACGCCTTCCGCGCCGTCCGCGTCCGACTCGTCGAACCCGCCTGACCGCCCGGCCCGCCCGGTACGGCTCGCGCCCCGCCCCCGGCCGTACGGCCTCCGCCGCCGCCCCGCCGTACGCCCGGCCCGTCCGGCGCGGAGGCCGCGGAGGCCGGGGAGGCCGGGGAGGGCGCCCGCGCCGCCGTACGGGCCCCCAGGTGGCGGGCGGGGTGGTGCCGAAGGGTGACAATCCTGTTGCCGGAGGTCGCGGGGGAGCGCGTAGACTGATCGGCATGTCTGCTCCCGATTGATCGACCCCGGCCGCCCCCGGCCGCTTCCGTCCCTGTCGATCCCTGTTCCCCGGGAGCCTCCTCACCATGATCATTGCTCAGGACATCGAGCTGCGCGCCGGATCGCGGCTGCTCATCGAAGGGGCGTCGTTCCGGGTCAACCCCGGCGACCGCATCGGCCTCGTGGGCCGCAACGGCGCGGGCAAGACGACGCTGTGCAAGGTGCTCGCGGGTGAGGGCATCCCCGCGGCCGGCACCGTGACCCGCACCGGCAGCGTCGGCTACCTGCCGCAGGACCCCCGCACCGGCGACCTCGACGTGCTCGCCCGCGACCGCATCCTGTCCGCCCGCGGCCTGGACGCCGTGCTCAGGGACCTGCGCGCGGCCGAGGAGGGCATGTCGTCGAGCGACACGCGCACGCGGGACCGCGCCGTGCGGGCCTACGGGCGGCTGGAGGACCAGCTCCACGTGCTCGGCGGATACGCCGCCGAGTCCGAGGCCGCCTCCATCGCCTCCAGCCTCGGGCTGCCCGACCGGGTGCTCGGCCAGCCCCTCGGCACCCTGTCGGGCGGGCAGCGCCGGCGGGTCGAACTGGCCCGCATCCTGTTCTCCGCGTCCGAGACCTTGCTGCTCGACGAGCCCACAAACCACCTCGATCAGGACTCCATCGGGTGGCTTCGTGATTTTTTGCGCTCCCATCAGGGCGGCTTGGTCGTCATCAGTCACGATGTGTCCCTTCTTGACGCGACGGTCAACCGCGTCCTCCATCTCGACGCGAACCGTTCTGTGATCGACACTTACAACGTGGGCTGGCAGGCGTACCTGACCCAGCGGGAGACCGACGAGCGGCGTCGCAAGCGGGAGCGCGCGAACGCCGAGCGCCAGGCCTCGGCCCTGCTCTCGCAGGCCGACCGCATGAGGGCCAAGGCCACCAAGGCGAAGGCGGCGCAGGACATGGAGCGCCGGGCCCGCCGCCTGCTCTCCGGCGTCACCGAGGAGCGCCGGGCGGACAAGGTCGCCAAGCTGCGGTTCCCGCAGCCCGCGCCGTGCGGCAAGACCCCGCTCACGGCACGGGGGCTGTCCAAGTCCTACGGGTCACTGGAGATCTTCACCGACGTGGACGTGGCCGTGGACCGCGGCAGCCGCGTCGTGGTGCTGGGGCTCAACGGAGCGGGCAAGACCACCCTGCTGCGCCTGCTCGCCGGCCTCGAGAAGCCCGACACGGGCGAGCTCGTGCCCGGCCACGGACTCAAACTGGGCTACTACGCCCAGGAGCACGAGACCCTGGATCCCGCCCGCACGGTGCTGGAGAACATGCGCACCGCCGGGCCCGACGTCACCGACCAGGAACTCCGCAACGTGCTCGGCTCGTTCCTGTTCACGGGAGACGACGTCGACAAGCCCGCCGGGGTGCTCTCCGGCGGCGAGAAGACCCGCCTCGCCCTCGCCACGCTGGTCCTGTCGAGCGCCAACGTCCTGCTGCTCGACGAGCCCACCAACAACCTGGATCCGGCCAGCCGGGAACAGGTGCTGTCCGCTCTCCGGTCCTACACCGGCGCGATCGTCCTCGTCACTCACGACGAGGGCGCCGTGGACGCTCTGCAGCCGGAACGAGTGATCTTGCTTCCTGACGGAGTCGAGGACCAATGGAGTGATGATTTTTCCGATCTGGTGGCACTTGCCTGATCAGTTTTTTGACGGGTACGGATCTTTTCCCGTGCAGTAGGTAGCCGATCCGGCGGGAATGACTGATCATGGCGTGGGTAACGCTGCGGACATCAGGCACTACGGGAGGTACTCGTGGCCGAGACTCTGAAGAAAGGCACCAGGGTGACCGGTGCCGATCGCGACAAACTGGCGGCCGAGCTCAAGAAGCGGTACACCGCCGGTGAGAGCATTCGCGCTCTCGCCGCCGCCACCGGCCGCTCCTACGGCTTCGTTCACCGGATCCTCAGCGAGTCCGGGGTGACTCTGCGCGGCCGTGGGGGAGCGACCCGCGGCAAGTCCAAGCGCTAGAGGCCCCCGGGAGCGCCGCAGCCGTCCGTCCCCGCGTCGCCGGCGCCCGCCGTACTAGAACCTCATTCGGGATGACCGATAGGATTCGGGCGCGGCGGGTACGCCGGAACGACGGCGAAGGGAGCGGGCGTGTCTGGGGAGCTTTCGCGGGACCTATCGGGTGAGCTCGCCGAAGCGGGGCTGCGGCTCGGCATCGACGGGCCGGTGGCGACGGTGACGCTGGCCAGACCGGAGCGGCGCAACGCGATGACGGGCGCCACCTGGTTCGGGCTCGCGCGGATCGGCGAGGCCCTGCCCGCGGACGTGCGCGTGGTGGTCGTGCGGGGAGAGGGCTCGTCGTTCTCCTCCGGGATCGACCTGCGCATGTTCGAGCCGGGGGGTGTGACCGGGCAGGGGTCGTTCTTCGAGGCCGCCGAACGCGCCGAGCGCGACGACGAGGCCTTCGTGCGCTGGATCGGCGAGGCGCAGGCCGGGTTCATGTGGCTGCGCCGCCCCGAGATCGTCTCGATCGCGGCCGTGCAGGGGTACGCCATCGGGGCGGGCTTCCAGCTCGCGCTGGCCTGCGACCTGCGGGTCCTCGCGGACGACGCGCGGTTCTGCATGAAGGAGCCCGCGCTGGGACTGGTGCCCGACCTGACCGGCACCAAGCCGCTCGTGGACATCGTCGGCCTGCCCAGGGCCCTGGAGATCTGCCTCACCGCGCGCATGGTCGGCGCGGACGAGGCGCGGGAACTGGGGCTGGCCGAGGTCGTCGTGCCCGGCGACAAGCTCGACGCGACGGTCGCCGACCTGACCGCCGCGCTGCTCGCCGTGGACCACGGCGCGGCCACCGCCACCAAGCGGCTGCTCCAGGGCGCCCCCGGGCGCACGCTCCAGGAGCAGGCCCAGGCCGAGGCCCGCGAGCAGAGCGCCCGCATCACCACGATGTTCGGCAAGCGCTGAACGTCCTGTTCGGCGAGCGCTGAACGCCCGTCCGCGCGCCGCCACGCCCTGAAACGCGCGCGTGTTCGGCGAGAGCTGAATTCCGCGCGGAATCAGCGGACTCCCGCCGGTGTCGTAACTGTCACACCCGCACGGGACGATCGGGTCGTTCCGGGCGGTGACGACGGGAGGACGCGTGATGATGCCGGGTGGTGGCGGGGTCGACTGGATGACCATGCGCTCGTTCTCAAGGGACAGCGCGGTGGTCAAGGAGCGGCTGTCGCCCGGGATCGCCCGCCGGATCATGGGCTACGCCAAGCCGTACACCCGGGACCTGCTGTTCTTCCTGGGGCTGGTGGCGTTGTCGGGGGTCACGGTGGTGGCCAACCCGCTGCTGGCCAAGGCGATCATCGACGACGGCATCAAGCACTCCGACACCGGGCTCGTCGTGGGGCTGGCGCTCGGGGTGGCCGGGCTGGCGGTGGTCGAGGCGGTGCTCGGGCTCGCCCAGCGGTGGTACTCCGCGCGCATCGGCGAGGGCCTGATCTACGACCTGCGCAGCCAGGTCTTCGACCACGTCCAGCGCATGCCCGTGGCGTTCTTCATGCGGGCCCAGACCGGCTCGCTGGTCTCCCGGCTCAACACCGACGTGATCGGCGCGCAGCGGGCGCTGACCACCACTTTGTCGTCCGTCGTGTCCAACGGGATCTCCCTGGTGCTCGTGCTGGGCACCATGATCCTGCTGTCCTGGCAGGTCACGCTGATCGCGCTGGTGCTGCTGCCGGTCTTCATCATCCCGGCGCGCATGTTCGGCCGCCGCATCCAGAAGATCACCCGGCGCCAGATGGAGCTGGACGCCGAGATGAGCTCGGTGATGACCGAGCGCTTCAACGTCGCCGGGGCCATGCTGGCCAAGCTCTACGGCAGGCCCGCCCAGGAGGCGGAGCACTTCTCCGGCCGCGCCCGGCAGGTCCGCGACATCGGCGTGCTCGCCGCGATGTACGGCCGGGTGTTCTTCACCGCGCTCACGCTCGTCGCCTCCCTGGCCACGGCCATGGTCTACGGCGTGGGCGGCGTCCTGTCCATCAACGGCACGTTCGAGCTGGGCACCCTGGTCGCGCTGACGTACCTGCTGACCCGGCTGTACGGCCCGCTGACCGCGCTGTCGAACGTCCACGTGGACGTCATGAGCGCGCTGGTCAGCTTCGACCGCGTCTTCGAGATCCTGGACCTCAAGCCGCTCATCTCCGACAAGCCGGACGCCGAGCCGCTTCCCGAGGGCGCGCGGCGGATCGAGTTCGACGACGTGCACTTCCGCTACCCGGCGGCCGAGGAGGTCTCGCTGGCGTCGCTGGAGTCGGTCGCCCGGCCCGAGAACGGCCGGCCCAAGCAGGTCCTCAACGGCGTCACCTTCACCGCCGAGCCCGGGGAACTCGTCGCGCTCGTCGGCCCCTCGGGCGCCGGCAAGACCACGATCACCGCGCTCGTGTCCCGGCTGTACGACGTCACGTCCGGCTCGGTGCGCGTGGGCGGGCACGACGTGCGCGACGTGACGCTGGACTCGCTGCGCGACGCGATCGGTGTGGTCCCGCAGGACGCGCACATGTACCACGAGACGATCCGGGCCAACCTGGAGTACGCCCGCCCCGGGGCCACCGACGAGGAGATCGCGGCGGCGCTGAAGGCGGCCCAGATCTGGGACCTGATCGAGTCGCTGCCCGAGGGCCTGGACACGGTGGTCGGCGACCGGGGCTACCGCCTGTCCGGCGGCGAGAAGCAGCGCCTGGCGCTGGCCCGGCTGCTGCTGAAGGCGCCCGGCATCGTCGTCCTCGACGAGGCGACCGCCCACCTGGACTCCGAGTCCGAGGCCGCGGTGCAGCGCGCCCTCAAGACCGCGCTGGCCGGCCGCACGAGCCTGGTCATCGCCCACCGCCTGGCCACGATCCGCGAGGCCGACAAGATCCTCGTGGTCGACGACGGCAGGATCGCCGAGCAGGGCCGCCACGAGGAGCTCCTGGCCAGGGGCGGCCTCTACGCCGAGCTCTACCGCACCCAGTTCGCCCACCAGTCCCCGGCCGCCTGACCCGCCCGCCCGACCTCACTCGCCTCACCCCACCCGTCTGACCCCACCCGCCTGACCCCGTCCGCACGGCCCCGCCCGGCGTCTGCGGCGGAGCCGTACGGCTGCGCGCCGCGCGCGCCGTACGGGGTCAGGGGGAGGCGGTGGCCTGGCGGGCCAGGGCGGCGGCCAGGGCAGCGGCGGCGGCCTCGGTGAGGGGGGCGTGGCCGATCAGGAGGCGGTACCACAGGACGCCGTAGGCCTGGTCCACCAGCAGGTCGAGGTCGGCGGCGGGGGAGAGCTCGCCGCGGGCGGCGGCGCGTTCCAGGAGGCCGCGCAGGACGCGGCGGCGGTCCTCGGTGAAGCTGCGGAGCAGCCCGGCCGCGCGGGGATCGCGCTGGGCCTCGGCGGCCACCTGGCGCAGGGCGGCGGCGACCGCGGGGTCGCGGGCGCCCCGGAAGGTCGCGGTGAGGAACGCCGCCAGGTCCGATCCCAGGTCGCCCTCGTCCGGGGCGGGAGCGAGCCCGCGCGCTCCCTCGACCAGCGCGTCCAGCAGCAGGTCGCTCTTGGACGGCCACCACCGGTAGATCGTCTGCTTGCCCACGCCGGCCGCCGCCGCGATCGCGTCCACGCTCACCCCGGCGCCGTCGCCGCGCTCCAGCAGCTCGCGGGCCGCCCGCAGGATCGCCCGCGCGGCCTCCTCGTTGCGCCTGCGTCCCGTGTGCGCCCGCCGGCCCTGATCGTCCGCCACGGGCCCACCTTAACCGTTGACGGAACTCTGAGTCTCGGCAACGATTGTCGAGACGATTAGTTCCGACAAAAGGGGCTGGAGTCCATGAGCGAGCGAAAGCGGCGCGCCGTGAGCCGGATCCACCGCCTGATCAACCCGGTGATGCGTCCCCTGTCCGGCCGGATCCCCGGCCAGGCCCTGCTGGAGACCGTCGGCCGCCGCACCGGGCTGCCCCGCCGTACGCCGGTCGGCGGGCGGGTGGAGGGCGGCTCCTTCTGGTTCGTGTCCGACCACGGCCGCGCGTCCCAGTACATCCGCAACATCGAGAAGAACGACCGGGTGCGCGTGCGGATCGGCGGACGCTGGCACACCGGCACCGCCGTGCCGCTGCCGGACGACGACCCGCGGCGGCGGCTGCGCCGGCTCCCGGCGTACAACGGGCTGCTCGTCCGCCTGCTCGGCACCGACCTGCTCACGGTCCGCGTGGACCTGGACCGCCCCGGTGACCGGGCGGCGGGAGGGGGGATGCGAGACTGAGAGCATGATCGGGGACCTCACCTATCCGGAGCCCGCGCCGCCGGCGATCCTGTTCGACCTGGACGGCACGCTGATCGACAGCGTGTACCAGCACGTGATCGCGTGGCGCGCGGCGCTGTCGGCGCTGGAGATCGACCTGTCCGTCTGGCGCATCCACCGGCGCATCGGCATGAGCGGCGGCCTGTTCGTGACCGCGCTCATGCGCGAGACCGGCATCAGCCTGACCCCGGACCAGATCGAGCGCCTCCAGCGCGAGCACGCCGCCGCCTACCTGGAGCAGGTGGACAGCGTCCGCCCGCTCCCGGGCGCCCGGGAGCTCCTCCGCCACCTCACCGAGCGCCGCCTCCCGTGGGCCATCGCCACCAGCGGCCGCTGGGAGACCGCCCGGACGGCGCTGAAGATGCTGGACCTGCCCGAGGACACCCCGATGGTCACGCGGGACCGGGTCCGCTACGCCAAGCCCGACCCGGACCTGTTCCTGGCCGCGGCGGCGGTGCTCGACGCCGACCCCCGCGGCGCGATCGTGGTCGGCGACAGCGTCTGGGACCTCCTGGCGGCCCGCCGCGCCGGCGCCCTCGGCGTGGGCCTGCTGTCCGGCGGCTACGGCCGCGAGGAACTGGAGCGCGCGGGCGCCTTCCGCGTCTACGCCGACCCCCTCGACATGCTCAACCGCCTCCACGAGCTGGGCGTCCGCCAGGCCGAGTAGCCCGCGCCCCGCCGGCGCGTGACCCGGCCGAGGACCGGGCCTCCCCGCGCCGCCGTACGCCGGGGGGCGGCGGTCACCGCAGGCGCGGGCCGGGGGCGGCGGCCTCGCGGTCCGGTACGCCGGGGAGGCCCCGGCGAGAGCCGTACGCGCGGAGGAGCCGGCGGGTCAGCTCCGCGGCCCGGGCGGATCGAGGTAGGCGGCCACGGGGCCCAGGGTGAGCAGGCCGCTGCCGGCGCCGGCCAGCTCGCCGGCGGCGGGAGCGAGGGCGTCGCGGGCCCGCCGTGCCGCCTCCCGGTCGCCGAGGAGGGCCGCGGCGCGGGCCACCAGGGCCCACATCGCCTCCATGAGCAGGTCGGCCGGCGGGTCGGGGATCTCGCGCAGCGCCTCCGCGGCCTCGGCGCGGCGGTCTCCGGCGAGGAGCAGCAGCGGGCGGGCCCACGGTTCGTAGGGGCCGAAGTCCGGCTCGCCGCCCGCCGTCCCGAGATCCCGCGGCTCGACGGGCAGTCCCCGCCGGACGCGCGCGCACAGCAGGGCGAGCGGCGGCAGCCCCCGCTCCAGCCCCGGCATCCCGGCCCCGTCGAGGAGCCCGGCCGCCTCCCGGTACGCGGCCTCGGCCCGTCCCGCCGGCGCCCCGCCCGGCACGTCGCCCTCCTGGCCCGGCACGGCGGTCCCGCCCGGCACGGCGCTCGCCCCGCCGGGCGGCTCGCCGGTCACGTCGAGGCGGAGGGCGTGGTACCAGGTGGTGAAGACCTCCACCAGGGGGCGTTCGTGCCGCTCGGCCAGGCGCTCGGCGGCGGCCGCGTGCTCGTCGGCGGCGGCGAAGTCGGCCAGGGCGCAGCGGGCCTGCAGGCGGACGAGGTGGCCCAGGATCTCGAAGCCGGCCAGGCCGTGCCGGGCCGACAGGGCGACCAGCTCCGCGCCGATCTCGTCGCGCCGCCCGGCCAGGCCGGCCCGGCCGAAGCTCTGCATGAACGCGCCGTTGAGCGCGAAGGCCAGCAGCGCCGGGTCGTCCAGCCGCCGGGCGATCTCCTCGGCCTGGCGGGCCGCCTCGGCGGCGCGCGGGGAACCCGTCCCCCGCGACTCCACCGCGATCGTGCTCAGCAGGCGGGCGCGCGTCGCCTCGGGCGCGCCGGGCGGGAGGGCGGCCAGGACCCGCTCGGCCGCCGCCACCATCCGCGCCGCCTGCTCCGGGTCGTCCGCGCGGGTCCAGACCGCCGGCACGTCGTAGGCCCCGATCACCCGCGCCGTCAGCTCGGGGTCGCCCAGCTCCTCGGCGGCCTCCGTCGCGGCCACGCGGTGCGCGCGGGCCGCCTCAAGGCCCGCGCCGCCGGTCGTGGCCAGATCGCGCATGAGGCCCACCGTGGACTCCAGCCGCGCCCGCGCGCCCGCCGGCACGCTCGCCTCGTACGCGGCGGCCGCCCGCGCCCACACCGCCTCCGCCGGGTCCCGCGCCCGGTCCAGGGCCGGGGCCTGGCGCAGGATGTCGGACTCCAGCCGGCGCAGCTCCGGCCCGGGGTCCACCCCCAGGCGCGACACCAGCAGGTCGCGAGCCCGGCGCAGCACCGCCAGGGCGTCCCCCTGGCGCCCGCCGCGGTACAGCGCCAGCGCCAGCAGCCGCCAGCCCTCCTCCCGCCAGGGGTGCTCGGCCACGTGCGCCTCCAGGTCGGGCACCGCCCCGGCGGCCCGCCCCAGCGCCAGCCGCGCCTCGGCCAGCCGTTCCACGGCCCGCAGCCGCAGCTCCGACAGGCGTGAGCGCTCCGCCCGCGCCCAGGGCTCCTCGGCGAAGTCGGCGTAGGCCGGTCCGCGCCACCAGCCCAGCGCCTCCTCCAGCCGCCGAGCCGCCCGCTCCGGCGGCAGGTCCGCGGCGAGCGCCCGCTCGAACCGCCAGGCGTCCACCGCCCCGGGATCGGCGCGCACGGCGTATCCCGGCCCCTCGGTGACCAGCAGGCGCGGCCTGGCCCGGGCGGGCCGTTCCGGCTCCAGCGCCCGGCGCAGCGCCGCCACGAACGTGCGCACGGCGGCCACCGCGCCCTCCGGCGGATCGCCCTCCCACAGGTCCTCCACCAGGTAGGACACCGGGACGACGCGGCCGCGGGCGACGATCAGCCGGGCCAGCACCGCCCGGTGGCGCGGCCCCTTGAGATCGATCGCGTCCCCGGCGTCGTCCCAGGCCGCCACCGGCCCCAGCACCCCCAGTTCGACCCCCACCCTCCGACCGTATCGCCGCTCATCGGATGCTCATCCGGCCGGGCGAGGCTGGAAGCCGGCCCGGGAGGGCCGCGAACCACCGGAAAGGGAAACGAGAACATGAAGATCGAGGGTTTCGACTACCGGCGCGTCCCCGTCGCCCCCGGCGTGTCGCTCAACGCGGCCGTCGCGGGGTCGGGCAGCCCCGTCGTGCTGCTGCACGGGTTCCCGCAGACCCACCTGATGTGGCGGCACGTCGCCGCCGACCTGGCCGCCGACCACACCGTGATCGTCCCCGACCTGCGGGGGTACGGCGCGAGCGACAAGCCCGCCGAGGACGGCCCGGACACCTACTCCAAGCGCACCATGGCCGCCGACGTCGTGGCGCTGGCCCGCGCGCTGGGGCACGAGCGGTTCGCGCTGGCCGGGCACGACCGGGGCGCGCTGGTCGCCGTCCGCGCGGGGCTGGACCACCCGGAGGTGATCACCCACCTGGCCTCGCTCGACGTGCTGCCGACGCTGGACATGTGGGACGTGATGCGCGGGACGACCGCCGCCGTGGGCTTCCACCTGTTCCTCATGGCGCAGCCGCCCGGCCTGCCGGAGCGGATGATCTCGGCCGGCGCGGACGCCTTCTTCGGCCACTTCCTCGACCTGTGGACCGGCGACCCCGCCGCGATCCCCGAGGACGTGCGCGCGGAGTACCTCCGGGCCTGCCGCGAGGCCGTCCCGTCCATCGTCGCCGACTACCGCGCCTCGGCCGGGATCGACGTCGAGCACGACCGGGCCGACCGCGAGGCCGGCAACCGCCTGCGGATGCCCGTCACCGTGCTCCAGCAGGACTGGGGCGCGGCCCTCGGCTACGACGCGGAGGCGCTGTGGCGCGCGTGGGCCCCCGACCTGCGCCACCAGACCGTCTCCTGGGGCCACTTCATGGCCGAGGAGGCTCCCGCCGACGTCGCCGGGGCCCTCCGCGACCTCCTCGCCCGCTGACCCGCCCCGCGCCCGCCCGATCCCGTACGCCGGGGGCGGGCGCGGGCGCGAGCCGTACGCCCGGGACACGGGCGCGAGCCGTACGCCCGGGACACGGGCGTGAGCCGTACGCCTGGGACACGGGCGTGAGCCGTACGCCCGGGCACGAGCCGGGTCTGGACGGGCGGGGCGTTCCGGTCGATCATGCGAAAATGCCGGCGATCACCGGAAGCCTCGCCCTCACGGTCACCGCGAACGGGGGGCCCGTCGTCCAGGTCGCCGGGGGCCTTCTGCTCCTGGCCGCCGGGCTGATCCTCGCCCTGGACTTCCGGGGCTGGGCCACCTGGCACGCCAAGGCCGCGGTGAGGTACGCGCGCAGGTTCTACGGCCCCCTGCTGAACGCCGAGCGGAGGCAGCGGCTGCGCGAGCGGGAGGCCCGGGCCCGCACGACGGTCTTCGACCGCGTGACGGGCGTGCTCTTCGCGGCCGCCGGCGTCACGATGCTCGCCGATCTGTTCGTCGGCCTGTGACCCCGCCCCGGCTCGGCCGGGCCCCGATCCGAGGGGCGGTCAGATGACGCGCTGGGCGCCGCCGTCCACGGGGAGCATGACCCCGGTGAGATAGGAGGCGGCGGGGGAGAGGAGGAAGGCGGCGACGCGGCCGAACTCCTCGGGGGTGCCGTAGCGGCGGAGCGGGATGGCCTGGGAGAGGCGGTCGCGGACCTCGTCCGGGTCGCCGGAGCGGGAGTCCAGCTCGCGGACGCGGTCGGTGGCGATCCGGCCGGGCAGGAGGGCGTTGACCCGGACGCCCCGGGGGCCGAGCTCGTCGGAGAGGTTCTTGGCGAAGCCGGCCAGCCCCGGGCGAAGGCCGTTGGAGACGGCCAGGCCGGGGATGGGGCTGCGGACCGACGAGGACAGGACGAACGCGAGCGACCCGCCCTCGCCGAGCGCGCCGGCGAACGCGCGCGCCAGCCGTACGGAGCCCAGGAAGATCGTCTCGAAGGCCGCGCGCCACTGGTCCTCGGTGGTGTCCCCGATCGAGGCGGCGGGCGGGCCGCCGACGCTGATGAGCGCGCCGTCCAGGCGGCCGAAGGAGTCGCGCGCGGCGGTCACCAGGCGCTCACCGGCGTCCTCGTCGGCGTTGTCGGCGGCGACGCCCACGGCGGCGGGGCCGAGGTCCCCGGCGGCGCGCTCGACCGCCTCGGGGTCGCGCGAGCTGACGACGACGCGCGCCCCGGCGGAGACGAGCGCGCGGGCGGTGGCCAGGCCGAGGCCCCGGCTTCCCCCGGTGATGACGAACACGCGGTCGGTGAGTCCCAAGTCCATGTGCCAATCCTGCCCGGTTCCCGGCACCGGCCGGAAACCCGGGCGTCACCGCGCGGACGCGCGGGTCCGGTGTCCTGGTCTCGTCCGAACCCCCGGCATCGGAGGAGACGGCGATGCGGCTGGTCAACCGGCGCGGAGTGCGCCGAGCGGTCCTCTACCTCACCGGCGTGGCCCTCGCGGGGGCGGCCATCGGCTGGAACGTGGAGAACCGGCGGCCCCGGCCCGCCCGCTGGGAGGCCCGGGGTGCGCGCCGCGTCCTCCCCGGCTAACCTTGGCCCGTTCCGGGGAGGGATGCCCATGGAGGTCGTGGAGACCGAGCGGCTGATCCTGCGGCCGCTGAGCGGCGCGGACTTCGAGGACTACGCGGCGATGCTGGGGGACCCCGAGGTGGGGCGGTACCTCTTCGCCGAGGGCGCCATGTCGCGCGAGGACTCCTGGCGCAATCTCGCGCTCATGCTCGGGCACGAGCGACTGCGCGGCTTCACCAACTGGGCGGTCGTCGAGAAGTCCACCGGCCGCTTCGCCGGGCGCGCGGGCCCCTGGCAGCCGCTCGACTGGCCGGGCCTGGAGATCGGCTGGGCGCTGGCGCGCGAGCACTGGGGCAAGGGGTACGCCACCGAGGCCGCGCGCGCCGCGCTGCGCTACTGCTTCGACGTGCTCGGGGCCGAGGAGGTCTTCTCGTACGTCAGGGAGGGTAACGACAGGTCCGCGCGCGTGGCGGAGCGGATCGGCCACGAGCTGCGGGGCGGCACGGTCCTGCGCGGGGTGCGCTGCCACGTGTACGCCCAGTCGCGGCGGTGACCCGCGGGCCCGCGCGGGCCCGAAAACGTGTGGCGGCGCACCCGGGGCCGCTGGCAGACTCCGCCGAATGATCAATCCCCGTGTCGCCCTGCTGACCGGTCAGCTCGACATCGCCATGGCGTTGCTGGAGTACCACCTGAAGGACCTCGACGACGAGGCCGCCCTGTGGGAGCCCGCCGCCCACTGCTGGACCGTGCGCCGCGACGAGCGGGGCCGCTGGGTCGCGGACTTCCAGGACACCGAGCCCGACCCCGCCCCGGCGGTCACCATCGCCTGGGTGACCTGGCACATCGGTTTCTGGTGGACGACCACCATGGGCCACTGCTTCGGCGGCGGCGCCCCGGCGCGGGAGGAGATCACCTGGCCGGGCACGGCCGGGGCCGCCGCCGACTGGCTGCGCGACCTCCACCGGCGGTGGCGCGAGCACCTTGAGACCCTGACCGACGCCGACCTGGACTCCACCGAGCGCACGGCGGGCCTGTGGGGCCAGGAGATGACGCTCGGGTCGGTCGCCGGCTGGGTCAACGTCGAGCTCACCAAGAACGTCGCCGAGCTGGGCCTGCTCCGCAACCTGCGCGGCGCCCGCGCCGGGCGGCCGCTCGGCTGACCCGCGGCCCGCCCGCCGTACGGCCCGGCGCGGCGCGGGGCGCGGGCCGGGCGGGGCCGTACGGCGGGAGCGGGGCGGTCAGGCCGGCCTCTCCCAGACGGAGACGTGGCGGGTGCTCTCGGAGGTGAAGGGGCGGCCGGTCCAGTCCTCCCACCGGTCGCGCGGGCGCAGCCCCGCGATCCGGGCCATCAGGTCCAGCTCGGCCGGCCACACGTAGCGGAACGGGATCGAGCGGAACGTGCCCCGCCCGTCCGCGCCGACCGTGACGTAGTTCGAGCTCATCGCCTGCGTGGCGACGTCGTACACGTCGTAGGCCCACCCGTCCGGCCGCACGTCGAACGGCACGGTCGTCTGCCCCGGCGGCAGCAGCCGCAGGCCGGGCACGCCCACCTCGATCACGAAGCACCCGCCGGGCTCCAGGTGGGCGGCGGCGTTGCGGAAGCACTCGACCTGCGCGTCCTGCGTGGTCAGGTTCATGATCGTGTTGAAGACGAGGTAGACGACCGAGAAGGACCCCTCGACGCGGGTCGTGGCGAAGTCCCCGACGGTCACGCCGACCGCCTCGCCGCCCTCCTTCTCCCGGATCCGGGCCACCATCGCCCGGGACATGTCGATCCCGTGCACCGGGACCCCGCGCCGGGCCAGTGGCGCCGCGATCCGCCCGGTCCCCACCCCGAACTCCAGCGCCCGCCCGTCCCCGGCCAGCCCCGCCAGCACGTCGAGGACGGGCCCCAGGGCCTCCGGCGTGGACATGTCCGCCGTCTCGGCGTCGTAGGCGGCCGCGACCTGTTCCCCGAAGTACCCGTCAGGATCGTTCATACGCCCGGAGGGTACGCCCTCGGTCCGGCCGCCTCCACCGGATATCGCGGGCATCGCCGGGCCGGGGCCGCCCCGCCGTACCGGGCCCGGCGCGCCGCCCCCGCTCCGTCACCCCGCTCCGCCACCCCCGGGGGGATCCGCGCGGGGGCCGTCTCACGGGAGGTAGCCGAGGCGGGTCAGTTCGGTGCGGGCGACCTTCTGGACCAGGGCGGCGTCGGTGGCCGTCAGGCGGTCCCTCCAGGCGCCGGGGCGGGGGGCGGCGGCGACGTCCAGCGGGGTCACCCGGGTCTCCAGGAAGGCGGACAGGGCCGCGGTCGTCCCGGCCGGGTCGGCCAGGAGGTCCTCGTAGCGGACGGTCATGAGCTGGTCCTGGGGGAGGCGCGCGCGGAGGGCGGCGCTCAGGTGGACGGCGGCCCGCCAGCGGAGCGCGCACTTGCCGGCGGGCGGCATGTCGGCCCACTTGCGGCGGTGCGCGGCCCGCTTGAGGCCGAGGAAGGGGAGCGGGAACTCGGCGTCGTCGCCCAGCATGCCGGGCTTGAACCAGGCCAGGCAGGCGGGGTCGGTGAGCATGTCGGCGGCCACGTCGCGGCCGTCGCGGATGAGCTGGACCAGCCGGGCGTCGGGGAACGCCTCCATCAGCACGGGCGCGCTGTAGAGCAGGTCGGGGCTGGCGTCGGCGAACCGCGTGACCGAGGACGGGGTCGCGCACGGGCCGCCGCCCGCGGCCGAGCGGCAGGGCGCGGGGCAGGCGTCGCACGAGCCGGGGGAGAGCTGCCACGTCTCCGCCAGCCCGTCGCGCAGGACGCGGGCGGCGCCCGCCTCACGGGAGGTGGTCAGGGAGGGACGGCGCGCGAACGCGTAGACCAGGCGCAGGACCTCGGGCCGCCCGATGGTCAGGTGGAAGCCGGGGGTGCGCTTGATGGCGCGGGCCAGCAGATCCACGCCGGAGTGCGGGGCGGCGACCACGAAGACCGGCCTGCGGACCTTGATCCCGTTCACCACCAGGATGTGGGTCGGAGGTCTCATGCTGATCCCAGTCTGACAGGCTCCGGCCCCCGGCAGGACCTTCTCGGCCCCGCCATGCCCGATGACCTGCGAACACGCCGGGTGCGCCCCTCCCGCCCCGAAGTCCGCGCCCGCCTCCCGCACCCGCCCGTGAAGCACCGTCCCGGCCCTTTCGCCCGCCATGTGACACCGCCCTCCCGGCCTCCGCAGGCCACCGTCCGCCCTGTGCCCGCCGTACGGCGAGGCATGCCGCCCCGCCCGGGGAGCCGCCGCGTCCAGCCCTTTCGAAGAGGGCCGTCTCCGGCTTCCCGGGCCGCGCCGGGAGGCCGCCGCGCGCCGTCGCGGGACTCGGCCGCGTCGCCGTACGGCGGTGCGCGCCCCCGGCCGCGCGGGATGGAAGGATCGGGCGGGTGGAATGGGACGAGGGGGAACGGGCGGCCCGGACGCCCGCGCCGCTGCGGCCGGGCGACCGCGTGGCCGTGGTCGCGCCGTGCGGGCCGGTGGACGAGGTACGGCTGGCGCGCGGTCTCGCGGTGCTCCGGGACGAGCTGGGGCTGGACGTGGTGACCGGGGAGCACCTGCGCGACCGGGACGGATACCTGGCCGGGGCCGATGAGGCGCGCGCGGGCGACCTTCAGGACGCCTGGTGCGACCCGGAGGTGAAGGCGGTGTTCTGCGCGCGCGGCGGGTACGGCGCGACGCGGCTGCTGGACCTGCTGGACTGGGACGCGATGCGGGCGGCGGCGCCCAAGCCGCTGGTGGGGTCGAGCGATGTGACGGCGCTGCACGCGGCGTTCGGGCGGGAGCTGGGGACGGCCACGCTGTTCGGGCCGATGCCCGCGTGCGCCACGATCAGCGACGGGGAGCCCGAGCCGCGCAGCCTGGACCACCTGCGGGCCGCGCTGTTCGACGGCGGCGCCCCGGTCACCGGCGACGACGCGCTCGTGCCCGGGTCGGCCCGCGGGCGGCTGGACGGGGGCAACCTCGCGCTGCTCGCGGCCCTGTGCGGCACCCGCTACGCCCCGGCGTTCGAGGGCGCGGTCGTGCTCCTGGAGGACGTCCACGAGCCGCCGTACCGGATCGACCGGATGCTCACGCAGCTCCTCGCGGCGGGCGCCTTCGCGGGCGCGCGCGGGATCGTGCTCGGCTCCTGGACGGACTGCGGGGACGAGGCGGCCCTGCGGCCGCTGTTCCTGGACCGGCTGGGCGGCCTCGGCGTGCCGATCCTGGCCGGGGTGCCCATCGGGCACGGATCCACCCAGCTCAGCGTGTGGCTCGGCGCGGACGTCGCCATCGATACCGAATCGTTCTCCATGGAATGTCCGATTCGCGACCGGGAATCGGCAGCCTGAACGCCCGGGGACGCCAGCCGCTCGGGCGCGTCCGGAAGGAGCGTGACGTGGGGCTGCCGGCCGAGGATGTCGACCTGGACTCCCTTATCGCGCTCGTCGCGGAGTCCCGGGGCTACGCGTACGCCTTCGACGGGGCCCACGTGCGGCTCGTCGGGCCGCGCGAGGTGACGGTGGCGCTGCCGCCGCTGCGCGCCCAGGCCCGCCGCACCGATCGCGGCCGGTGGCCGGCGCTCGTCTCCGAGCACCTGGCCGCCGCGCTCGACCGGCACGACCCGGTGGACGCGAGCGACCTGTCCGCCGTACGGCACCTGCTGCGCGTGCGCGTGTACGCCGACGACGACCTCGGCGCGACCGGGCTCGCCCCCGACCGCGTGGTCGGCCGCCACCTGACCCCGGAGCTGGTCGAGGTGCTGGTGGTCCAGGAGTCGGGGTTCGTGCGCGCGGTGCGCCCCGAGGAGGCCCGCGCGTGGCCGCTGCCCGCCGGGCACGTGCTCGAACTCGCCCGCGCCAACGCCCGCGAGCAGGAGTCGCTGTCGGCCGTGCCCGTGGACCTGGGCGGCGGGGCCAAGGCCCAGCTCCTGACCGGCCTGACCTGGTCGGCCGCGGTCCACCTGCACTGGCTGGAGCGCTACCTCGACCTGCCCCGCCACGGCGCGCTGGTCGCGATCCCCAACTCCGAGACGCTGGCGGTCCACCCGGTGGAGGGGGTGGGCTGCGTGCGCGCCCTGGAGCGCCTGCGCCGCCTCGCCCAGGCCCTCTACGACGAGGGCCCGGCCTCCCTGACCCCGCACGTCTACTGGTGGCGCTCGGACGCCCCGCTCGCGCGCGTCGGCGCCGAGTTCGACGGCGACCGGCTCGTCGTCTCCCCGCCGCCGGAGTTCTCCCGCCTCCTGCTCGCGCTCTCCCGCGACCCCGGCCCCTGACGGCCCCTTCGGCCTGTACGGCTCGCGCCCGCCCCTGCGGCCCGGCCGGGGCCTTTCGGGCGCGCCGCCGTACGGGGCGGGGCGACGCGGGTCAGCAGCGGACGATGCTGCCGCGGCGGATGGTGCCGGACAGGGCGCACGCGGCGTGGATCATGGGGACGTGGCTGAACGCCTGCGGGAAGTTGCCGACCAGGCGCTTGTAGCGGGGGTCGTACTCCTCGGAGTAGAGGCCGACGTCGTTGCGCAGGTCGAGCAGGCGCTCGAACAGCTCCACGGCCTCGTCCCGGCGGCCGATCATGGTCAGCGCCTCCACGAGCCAGAAGCTGCACGCCAGGAACGCGCCCTCGTGCCCGGGCAGGCCGTCCACGGTGCCGCCCTCGGTCGGGTAGCGCAGCACGAACCCGTCGCGCATCAGCTCGCGCTGGACGGCCTCGATCGTGCCGATGACGCGCGGGTCGTCCGGCGGCAGGAACCCCGTCTGCGGGATGATCAGCAGCGCGGCGTCCAGCTCGCGGGAGCCGTACGCGCCGGTGAAGGTGTTGCGCTCGGGGTCGAAGCCCTTCTCGCACACCTCGGCGTGGATGCGGTCGCGCAGTTCCCGCCACTTGGCGACGGGCCCGCGCCGGCCCAGCTCGTCCACCAGGCGCACCGCCCGGTCGAACGCGGTCCAGGCCATCACCTTGGAGTGCACGAACTGGCGGCGCGGGCCGCGCACCTCCCACAGGCCCTCGTCGGGCTCCTGCCAGTTCGACTCCAGGAAGTCCAGCAGCTTGCGCTCGATCGCCCACGCGTGCGGGTCCGGCTCCAGGCCCGCCTCGGCGGCCAAGTGCAGGGCGCTCATGACCTCGCCGTAGACGTCGAGCTGGAGCTGGTTGACGGCGGCGTTGCCGATGCGGACCGGCTGGGAGCCCTCGTACCCGGCGAGCCAGTCGGCCTCCCACTCGAACAGCCGCCGCTCGCCCGCGAGGCCGTACATGATCTGCAGGTCCTGCGGGCGGCCGGCGATCGTGCGCAGCAGCCACTCCCGCCAGGCCCGCGCCTCGTCGGCGTAGCCGCAGGTCAGCAGGGCCTCCAGGGTCATCGTGGCGTCGCGCAGCCAGCAGTAGCGGTAGTCCCAGTTGCGGACCCCGCCGATGTCCTCGGGCAGGGAGGTGGTGGGCGCGGCCACGATGGCGCCCGTCGGGTCGTAGGTGAGCGCCTTCAGCGTGATCGCCGAGCGGGCGACCTCGTCACGCCAGCGGCCGGAGTAGCGGAACCGGCTCATCCACTGCGCCCACTCCAGCTCGGTGTCGGTGAGCTGGGTGAACGCGTCCGGCAGCGGCGGAAGAGACTCGTGCGAGGGGTGCCAGGCGAGCACGAACGGCAGCCGGTGCCCCTGGGACACGGTGAACCGCGCCCGGTGCGCCAGGCCCCTCCCGACCACCTCGACCGGAGAGCTCAGCCACACCGAGTCCGGCCCGCCGACGGCGTGCAGGTGCCCGTCCACCCGGCGCGCCCACGGCACGATGCGCCCGTAGTCGAACCGGACGCGCAGCTCCATGTTCATCGCCACCGAGCCCGCCACGCCCTCGACGATCCGCACGACGTCCGGCGCGGTGTGCCGGGGCGGCATGAAGTCGATCAGCCGGACGGTCCCGGTGGGGGTGTCCCACTCGGTCTCCAGGATCAGCGTGTCGCCCCGGTACCGCCGCCGCGTCGCCATCGGCCGGTCCCGCCCGGGGGAGGCCGGCCCGATCAGCCAGTGCCCGTTCGCCTCGTCTCCCAGCAGGGCCGCGAAGCAGGCCGGCGAGTCGAAGCGGGGCAGGCACAACCAGTCGATCGACCCGTCGCGCCCCACCAGGGCCCCGGACTGCATGTCACCGATCAGCGCGTAGTCCTCGATCCGCATGATGATCCACCGTAACCCGCGCTCCACGGTGCGACCGGGCAGGCGCGCTCATTCCCCCCACATTGCGTCTTGTCTCCCAGTCCCCCATCAGCCGGTCTCCAACCAGGCGTTTCACCCCGGCCGCCGTGGGAGGGGCGGGAGAGCGCGCGGGCCGGGTCTCAGCCGAGGGGGCGGAAGAAGTCCCGTATGTCGTCGAGGAGGAGCCCGGGGGTCTCCAGCGCGGCGAAATGGCCGCCGCGGTCGAACTCCGACCAGTGGACGACGTGGTGGGCGCGCTCGGCGAGCGGGCGGACGGAGACGTCGGTCGGGAAGACCGCCACGCCGGTGGGGACCGTGCCGCGCTCGCGCGGGGCCCACATGCCGGGGTCGTTGAAGCGCTCGTAGTAGGTGTGCGCCGAGGAGCCCGCGGTGCCGGTGAACCAGTAGAGGCTGACGTCGGTCAGGATCACGTCGAGGTCCACGGCGTCCTCGGGGAGTTCGGCGGCCGGGTCGGTCCACGCCTGGAACTTCTCCACGATCCAGGCGAGCTGCCCGGCGGGGGAGTCGTGCAGGGCCGCCGCGATGGTCTGCGGGCGCGTGCCCTGGAGCCGCATGTAGGCGCCCTCCTTCTCCTGCCACTCGTCCATGCGGGCCAGCCGGTCGCGCTCGGCCGCGCTGAGCGAGCCCATGACGGCCGGGTCGCCGTCGGGGAAGGTGAGCAGCCCGTTGGCGTGCACGCCGAGGACGTTCCCGGGGGCGGCGCGGCCCATGAGCGGCCCGACGAAGGCGCCGACGTCGCCGCCCTGCACGCCGTACCGCTCGTAGCCCAGGCGGTCCATCAGGGTCACGAGGGCGGCGGCGGTGCGGGCGTCGGTCCAGCCGGGGCCGGGGAGGGGACCGGACAGGCCGTAGCCGGGGAGCGACGGGATCACCAGGTGGAACGCGTCCCCGGCCGCCCCGCCGTACGCCACGGGGTCGGTGAGCGGGCCGATGAGGCCGAGGAACTCGACGATCGAGCCGGGCCAGCCGTGCAGGAGCATGAGCGGGGTCGCGCCGGGCTCGGGGGAGCGGACGTGCAGGAAGTGCACGGTGGCCCCGTCGATCTCGGTGGTGAACTGCGGATGCGCGTTGATGGCCGCCTCCTGGGCGCGCCAGTCGTACTCCTCGGCCCAGTGCTGGGCGAGCTCGCGCAGGTACGCCGTGGGCACGCCCCGCTCCCAGCCGGTCCCGGGCAGGTCGGGGGCCCAGCGGGTGCGGCGGAGCCGGTCGCGCAGGTCGTCGAGGGCGGACTGGGGGATCTCGACGCGGTACGGCCGGATCAGGGGGTTCTCCTCGTGGTTCGTCATGTCCCCGACGCTACGGAGAATCGGTGTCAGGTCCGGTCACCATTGTCGGCGAGAATCGTCGGCATGCTGGAGACGTCGGCGCGGCTGCTCCGCCTGCTCTCGCTCCTCCAGTCCCGCGCGGACTGGACCGGGGCCGAGCTGGCCGGGCGGCTCGGGGTGGGACTGCGCACGGTGCGGCGCGACATCGGGCGGCTGCGCGAGCTGGGGTATCCGGTGGACGCCGCCCCAGGGGTCGCCGGGGGCTACCGGCTCGGCGTGGGCGGGGCGCTGCCGCCGCTGCTGCTCGACGACGAGGAGGCGGTGGCGGTGGCCCTCTCGCTGGGCACGGCCGCCACCGGCAGCGTCGCCGGGCTGGGGGAGAGCGCGTCGCGGGCGCTGGCCAAGCTGCTGCAGGTGCTGCCGTCGCGGCTGCGGCACCGGGTGGCGGCGTTCCAGGAGGCCGTGGAGCCGCTGGCGGGCGCCGCGGGGCCGGGGGTGGACGCGGGCGTGCTCGCCGGGATCGCCTCCGCGTGCCGGGAGCGGCGGCGGCTGCGGCTGCGCCACCGGGGGCGCGAGGGGACGGTGACGCGCGAGGTGGAGCCGCATCGCCTGGTCTGCACGCCGCGCCGCTGGTACCTGCTGGCCTGGGACGTGGAGCGGGAGGACTGGCGGACCTTCCGGGTGGACCGGATCGAGGCGCCGCTCGGGCCGCCGGGCGCCCGCTTCGCCCGGCGGACGCCGCCCGGGGAGGACGCGGCGGCCTACGTCTCGCGGTCCATCACCTCCGCGCCCTACCGGCACCGGGCGCGGATCCTGTTCCACGCCCCGCTCGAGCGGGTGGCCCCGCTCACCTCGCCGGCGGCGGGGCGGCTGGAGCCCGTGGACGAGCGCACCTGCCTGTTCCTGGCCGGGGCCGACTCCCTGGAGAGCCTGGCCGCGTATGTGGCGGCCAAGGGCGTCGACTTCGAGGTGCTGGAGCCGCCGGAGCTGGTCCCGGTTCTGCGCGAGGTCGCGGCGCGCCTCGGCAGGGCGGCCGGCGCCTCCGCCCCGGGCTGACGGCCCGCGCGAGCGGCCGGGGCGCCGCACGGGCAGTCAAGGGGCGCCGCGCGGGCCGTCAGGGCGCGGCGCGGGCGTCCCGGGGGGCCAGGGTTCAGGGGTGGGCGGGGGCCGGGGCCGGGGTCTCCCGGGGGCGGCGGGCGAACAACGGCATGAACACCTGCGTGAGGGGGCCGATGGCGAAGGCGAAGGCCAGGGTGCCGACGCCGACGGTGCCGCCGAGGAGCCAGCCGGCCGCCAGGGCGGAGAGCTCGACCAGGGTGCGGGCCACGCGGATGGACAGGCCGCGGCGGGCCAGGCCGGTCATGAGGCCGTCGCGGGGGCCGGGGCCGAAGCCGGCGCCGATGTAGGCGCCGGTGGCGGCGGCCTCCACGGCGACGCCCGCCGCCAGCAGGAACCACTGGGCCGGCCAGGACTGCGGGGTCGGCACCAGGGCGATGGTGGCGTCGGCGACCAGGCCCAGGATGATGACGTTGCTGACGGTGCCCAGCCCGGGACGCTGGCGCAGGGGGATCCACAGGAGCATGACCAGGGCGCCGACGATGATGACCCAGGCGCCGATGCTGAGGCCGACGCGCTTGGCCAGCCCCTCGTGGAGGACGTCCCAGGGGGACAGCCCGAGGCCCGCCTCGACGGCCAGGCCGATCCCGACGCCGTAGAGGGCCAATCCGGCGTAGAGCTGGAACAGGCGGCGGGGCAGGGAGCCTCGCGTCCTGGGGTTCTTCTGGTGCATGACCCCAGATTCTGGTCAGCCGAATCTTGCAAATAAAGGGCCAATCAGGAAAAGTGGCCTCATGTCAGAACGTCGTCTTGGCGGCACACAGCTCGCCCGGCTCCTCGACGTGCCCGCCGGGGCGCGGCCGTACTACCGCGCGCTCGCCGACGGGGTGCGCGACGCGATCCTGGACGGCCGCATCGCGCTGCGCACCCGGCTGCCCGCCGAACGGCACCTGGCCGAGGTGCTGGGCGTCAGCCGTACGACGGTGTCGGCCGCCTACGACCGGCTGCGGGAGCAGGGGTACGTCGAGAGCCGGCAGGGGTCGGGGAGCGTGACCGCGATCCCCCGGCCGGGCCGCGAGGGCTCGGCGGACCCGTGGCTGGCCGCCGAGGACGACGGGCTCCTGCCGCTGCACTGCGCCGCGCTCGCCGCGCCGTCGATCATGCCGGAGGCCGCCGCCGAGGCCGGGGCTGAGTACCCCCGCCACCTGCTGCGGATGGGGTACGTGACGTACGGCCTGCCGCACCTGCGCGCGGCGATCGCGGCCCGGTACACCGCCCGGGGGCTGCCGACCACGCCGGAGCAGATCCTGGTGACCTCCGGCGCGCAGCACGCGATGTACCTGCTGTTCTCCCTGTTCCTGGCGCCCGGGGACCCGCTGGTCGTGGAGTCGCCGACCTACCCCCACGCGCACGACGCGGCGGCCGCGCTCGGCGCGCACGTGGTGCCCGTCGGGCTGTCGGACGAGCACGGCTGGGACCTGGACGTCGTGTCCGCGGCGCTCACCCAGTCCGGCGCCCGCATGGCCTACCTGGTCTGCGACTTCCAGAACCCCACGGGCCACCTCATGGACGCCGCCTCCCGCCGCGCCCTCGTCGAGACCGCCCGCCGCACGGACACCGTCCTGGTCGCCGACGAGAGCTGGGCCGAGCTGGCGGTGGACGACGTGCCGCTGCCGCCGCCGCTGGCCGCCTACGACCGCGACAACCGGGTGCTGCTCGTCGGCAGCGCGTCCAAGCTGTTCTGGGGCGGCCTGCGCGTGGGCTGGATCCGCGCCGGCGCGGCCCTGATCCACCGGCTGGCCCGCCTGCGCGCGGCCGTGGACATCGCGGGCCCGGTCTTCGACCAGCTCGTCGTGGCCCGCCTGCTGTCCCGGGTCGAGGAGGTCCGCGCCGAGCGCCGCGCCCAGCTCCGGGCCGGCCGCGCGGCCCTGACCGCCGCCCTCGCGGACCTGATCCCGCGGTGGACCTTCGTCACGCCGTCCGGCGGCGGCGTCCTGTGGGTCCGGCTCGACGAGCCCGTCGCCGTCCAGCTCGCCCACGCGGCCGTCGCGCACGGCGTCCGGCTGGCCCCCGGCCCCTGGTTCGGCGTCCCCGGCACCCTCGACCGGCACCTCCGGCTGCCCTACACCCAGCCGCCCGCCGTCCTCGTGGACGCGGTGCGCAGGATCGCCCGGGCCCGCGCCCAGGGCCCGTACGGCTACCTGCCCGCCGACCCCCTCGTCCCCGCCGTCTGAGCCGGGGGCCGGTCAGCGCTCGGAGACGCCGCGGGCCAGGGGCGCGCGCCAGCCGTACCGCATGGCCAGGATGCGGAAGGTGAAGGCCAGGACGGCGGCGGTGAGGGTGGGGATGAAGCCGTGGCTGTCCAGGACGTACGCGATGGCCATCGCCGTGCTGCCGAGGAGAGCGGGCAGCGCGTAGAGCTGCCGGTCGTACAGCAGCGCGGGGATCTCGGCGGACAGGATGTCGCGGAGGACGCCGCCGCCGACCGCGGTGATGACGCCGAGGAGGGTGGCGTGGACGGGGCTCAGGCCCGCGTCCAGCGCCTTCTGGGTGCCGACCGCGCAGAACAGGCCGAGCCCGGCGGCGTCGAAGACCATGATCGGGCCGAGGACGCGCTCGACGCGCGGGTGCCAGAAGAAGGCGATGACCGTGGCGGCCAGGGGGACCAGGACGTAGCCCATGTTGGTGAACGCGACCGGGGGAGTGGCGCCGATCACCACGTCGCGCAGGATCCCGCCGCCCAGCGCGGTGATCTCGGCGAGCACCGCCATTCCGACGACGTCGAGGCGGCGGCGCACTCCCGCGAGGGCGCCGGAGATGGCGAAGACGAAGATCCCCGCCAGGTCGAGCAGTCCGGTCATGACACACGAGGCTAGGTGATCTCCGCGAGCGCCCCGGACCCGCCCTCTCGTGAGTTTCCCCACTTCACGGTCCCGCCCCGGTCCGCCCGCCGCTCGCCCCGCCGTACGGCCCGGCGCGGCCGTACGGCGGGGCGAGGAATGGCGGGACCGCCGTATGCGGAGAGGAGGGGAAACGGAAACGAAGCGGCCACGATGCGGGCACTCACGGTAGCGTGTCGTTACGATACGTGAACATGTCGATGAGACGCATGCTGACCGTCCTGGTGGCCGCGGCGGGGACCATGCCCGCGGCCTCGGCCGCGATCGCGAACCCGTTCCCCCCGCCGCACGGCGCCCCGGAGGCCGTGCCGGGGATGGGGCCGGCGCTCCCCGTGCCGGCCGCGCCGCCCGCGGCCGTCCCGGAGATCCGGTCCATCACGGCGCGCCCCGGGGTGGCGGTCGTGACGCAGAGGAAACCGGTCAAGGTCGTGATCGACGTCCTGGCCAGGAACGCGCGCAAGGTCACCGCCGAGGTCGAGCCCGAAGACGAGCGCCGCGGCGGGCGGGTCGGCCGGTGGGCCCTGGCGAGCGTGGCGCGGCGCGGCGACGGGTGGGAGCTGTGGCGGCTGTACCCGGGCAAGGACTCCCTGCTCGGCAAGTGGCACCGGCCAGGGCGCTGGGTGATCACGGTCACCGCCACCGGGCGCGGCGGCCGCAAGGCGGTCGGGCGCGCGGACTTCCACCTCAAGCGCAACACCCGCCTGACGGGGTTCAACGTGGCCGCCGAGCCGCTGCGGCGGGGCGACCGGGCGCGGGTGTACGGCAGGCTGACCAGGCTCGACCCGCTCACCGGCGGATACACCGGCTACGCCGGCAAGCCGGTGGTCCTGGGCTTCCGGCCCGAGGGGTCCCGGGTGTTCCAGCCGGTGAAGACGGTCAGGACCGGGCGGGACGGCTGGTTCCGGACCGGGGTGCGCGTCGAGGGGGCGGGGGTCTGGCGGGCGATGTTCGAGGGCACGTCCCGGCACCACGCCCAGGGGAGCCGTCTTGACCGGATAACTCCGCGCTGACCTGCGATGACGCGCATGACGGGATAAGGACGGACAAAAAATCTCGAACTTCCTCAACTTTTCCCCGCCTTGGTGAGTCATTTACGTGTGGGGCCCCTTCCGGGGCCCGCGGGACACGTCTGGATGGGACCGGCCATATCCGGAGAGGTTGGATTTGTCTGGCCTTGACGGCAACTTTTCCTATCCGGGACGTGTCCTAGTGGATGAGGCGTGGCCGGCCATGCGGCCACGCCGGTTACAACGGGGAGAGGAAGTTCCTCATGCTCAAGCGCATTGCCGCGGGCCTGGTGGCCACGGCGGCGGGTATCTCGGTGCTCGGCGCCGCGTCCGCCGCCTCGGCCTCGCCCGAGCCCGAGGTGGGCATCGCCTCGGTCTCGATCAACCCGGACCCGCTGGTGATCAAGCACGGTGAGTCCGGGTGGCTCCGGGTCGCCGTGGTCACGAAGAACGCGTCGAAGGTCCGGGTCTCGATCCGGCCGGTCGGCGTGCGGACCTTCGCGGACGACTCCAAGGAGTACACCCGCGACGACTGGGACCGCTGGAACTTCAGCTGGAAGCTCGGCTCGTCGGCCCCCTCCGGCAAGTGGGTGGCCGAGGTGACGGCGTACAGCAAGTCCGGCAAGGAGGCCGTGTCCGCGGAGAGCACCTTCGCGGTCCAGCACGCCCGGCCGTACAAGAAGGACACCGACATCGTCCGGTTCGACGCCGGCCCCGAGCCGGTGCGCAAGGGGCAGCGCCTCACGCTCAGCGGCAAGCTGGTCGTCGAGGACCGTCACCACGACCGCGGCTACGACGACCAGGTGGTGAAGATCTACTTCCGTGAGTCCCGCCACGGCGGCTGGAAGTACGTCACCTCCACCGAGACGAACCACCGCGGCTACTTCAAGACCTCGGCGCGCGCCTGGCGGGACGGCTACTGGAAGGCCGTCTACGAGGGCAACCGCTGGGCGCGCGGCTCCGTGAGCGACGCCGACTACGTGGACGTGGGCATGATCCACAACCGCGTGCCGATCCCCCGCTAGGCCGTACGGCTGACGCACGGCTCGCGCCGGGTCGCGAGCCGGGGTGACCCCGAGAACGCCCGGTCCCTTCCCAGGGGCCGGGCGTCCCTCTTTGCCCGGCCCCTTTCCCGCCTTCCCCGCCCGCCTCCCCTGGCCCCGCCCTCGTCGCCCGGGCCGCCGTCATTCCCTCGCGTCACTTTTTTCCCAAGGGAATCAAAAACCCCGCACATAACCGTCTCGGGCGACCCGCAAGGCCATATCCGAGACGTCCGAATACGTCCGGCCAAAGGGCTAGGAGGCGGAAGATGTGCAGGTGAGGCCCGTGGGAAGCGGTCATGTTGCCTTTCCGTGTCATTTCCCTAGCCGTCGGGGGTTGACCATCGGGAAATCCCTCCTGTCAGACGTATCGTGAAAGATGTCTAGAGAGGTGGGGAGAATTCTGGATGTTCGGCAGCTCGATCTACGTCAAGACCAACCCCGCGCTCACCGGCGGATCGCCCCAGCACCAGGCCGAGGCCTTCTGGCTGGCCGAACGCCGCAAGCGGCTGCACTGGAGGGCCGGACTGGCGGCCGTCGCCCTCATCGCGGGAAGCTGGCTCGTGTCCCCGGTCTTCGGCCTGGCGCTGGCGCTGGCCGTGGCCGCCGGTCACACCCTCTACCACTGGCGCCGCCGCGCGGCGTCCCGTACCTGGCGGCGGGGCTCCCACGGCGAGCGTGAGACCGCCCGCATCCTGCGCTGGGCGCTGCCGCGCGCCCGCTACCGGGTGCTGCGCTCACGCCGTCTCCCCGGCGAGGAGGAGACCTACAACCTGGTGGTGGGCCCGGGCGGGCTGTGGGTCGTGGACAGCAAGGCCTGGCACCCCGAGGCGCGCGTGGCCGAATACGCCGGCCGCCTCTTCGTCGAGGAGCGCCCGGCCACCGCCCTGGTCGACAAGCTCAGCGACACCGCCAGCACGATCTCCCACATGATCAGCCGCGAGCTCGGCCGCCCGGTCGACGCGGTCCTGCTGATCGCCGTGCACGGCGGCAGCCTCCCCCGGGGCGGCCGCATCACCGCCGAGGGCGTCACGCTCCTGCGCCCCCTGCGCGTCCCCTCGTGGATCAAGTCGCATCCAGTGGCCGAGCACAGCCCGGCCGAGGTCGAGGAGATCGCGCGCGTGGCGGCGCGCCTCCTGCCCCCGGCCCCCTACCGCTGATCCGCCGGGCCATCTCCGCCGCGCCGGTACGGCGGGAGCCGCCGGGGGCCCCGCCGTACCCGCGCCCACGGGCGCCGGCTCAGGAGGCCCGGCCGGGTTCCGCCTCGGGCGAGGGAGGCCCGGAGCCCGGCCGGGGCCCGGGCGCGGCCTCCTGGGCCGCCGGGGCTCCGGCGCGCTCCGCCGGGACTTCGGGGCGCGCCGGGGCGGCCGCGTGCGATCCCGGCGCCAGGGTGAGGAGGGTGACCGCGGCCAGCACGAGGACGCCGCCGCCGAGCTGGGCCGGGGACAGCGTCTCGCCGAAGACGACGTACGCCAGGGCCACGGTGACCACGGGCTCGAACGTGGACACGGTGGCCGCCGTGGTCGGCCCCTGGAGGCGCAGCCCGGCGAACATGGCGGCCAGCGCCACGATCGTGGACACCAGCGCGATCGCGATCACCGCCAGCCAGCCCCCGGTCGTGCGGGGGAAGGACGCGCCGGCCGCCGCGCCGAGACCGGCGTTCCCGGCGAACGCGACCACGCACACCACGGCGGTGGCGACCATCGCGGGCACGCGCGCGGTGACGCCCGCGCCCAGCACGAGGTACCCGGTGTAGAACACCGCGGCGGCCAGGGCCAGCGCGATCCCGGCCGCGTCGCGCGACATCGCCGGCGCGGCGACCAGCACCACGCCCGCCGTCGCCGCCGCCATCGCCCCGAGCTGGCGGCGCGTGGGGCGCTGCCGCAGGAAGAGCGCAGCGGCGGCGGCCACCAGGATCGGGTAGGTGTACAGCAGCACCGCCGCGAGGCCCGCGGGGATGCGCGCGACCGCGGTGAGGAAGCTCAGCGCCTGGCAGACGTAGACGACGCCGAGACCGGCCAGGAAGAGCAGGTCGCGGCGGGCGGGCCGGGCCGGGCGGGTGACCGCCACGGCGGCCGCGAGCACCAGCGCGGCGCCCCCGAACCTGACGATGAGCAGCCCGGCCGGGTCGGCCCCCGCGGCGTACGCGAGCTTGGCGAAGACGGCCATCGCCCCGAAGCACGCCGCGGACAGCAGCAGCAGGGCGATCCCCAGGCCCCTCCGCGAGGTCCCGGCGCTCAGTGCCCGGGCCAGGAGACGGCGAGGGAGGACAGGCGCGCGGCGGCGTCCGGCGCGGCGGTGCCGCGCCCCTGCGCCAGCCCGAGCAGGTACGCCGTCAGCGGCGCGGCGGGCCTGGCGACGTTGTGGGCGACGTCCCGGGTGAGGTCGAGGATCGCGTCGCGGTCCACGTCCGCGGGGTCGAGCCCCAGCTCCGCGCAGGCCGCCTTGGTCCACTCCTCCAGCGTGTTCACGCGCGCTCCCTTGCCGAGTTCAGATCGTCGATCGTGTCGCAGTCGAAACAGGCCTCGTCGGGCAGCCTCACCCGCACGGGGCCGAGCGGCCGGAACAGCCCGCGCAGCGACGTCCCGTGGTATCCCGCGAGCGCCTCCCGCAGCGGCCCGGTCCGCCACCAGCTCAGCAGCCACTGCTCCCGCCCCGAGCCGTCCACGGCCACCACCCCGCGCGGCCCGCCCCGCCCCGCGGCGTACGGCCCGGCGCCGCGATCGCCCGCATCGCGCGGCTCCCCGCCCAGAGCGTACGGCTCCCCGCCCGGGGCGTACGGCTCCCCGCCCGGGGCGTACGGCTCCCCGCCCGGGGCGTGCGCCTCCGCGCCCGGGGCGTGCGGCTCCGCGGGCGGCTCTCCGGCGGCGGCGGCGCGCAGCAGCGCGACGTGGTCCGCCGCCAGGAAGGGCAGGTCGGCCGCGAGCAGCAGCACGTGATCGGCCTCGCACAGGTCGAGCCCGGCGCGCAGCGCGGGCACCGGCCCGCCGCCCGGGGGCCGCTCGCGCGTGAACAGCACCCCCGGCAGGCCCTCGCGCTCCGGGCCGACCACGATCGCCCGCCCGGCGTCCCCGGCCGCGTCCACGACGCGCCGCAGCAGCGTGCGGCCGCCGACGGCGAGCCCGGGCTTGTCCACTCCGCCGAGCCTGCGCGCGCTCCCGCCCGCGAGGACCACCGCGTCGTACGCCGTGCCGTACGTCACGGGGTCAGCCGCCGATGGCCGACATGGGGCGCGCGGGCTGGAGGAAGCTGGGGTCGTCGATGCCGTGGCCGGGCTTCTTGCGGTGGACGGCGCGGCGCCAGCGCTCGGCCAGCTCGTCGTCGCTCGCGCCGGCCCGCATCGCGCCGCGCAGGTCCGACTCCTCGGTGGCGAAGAGGCAGTTGCGGATCTGGCCGTCGGCGGTCAGCCGCACCCGGTCGCAGGCCCCGCAGAACGGGCGGGTCACCGACCCGATCACGCCGACCCGGACCGGGCCGCCGTCCACCAGGAACAGCTCGGCCGGGGCGCTGCCGCGCGCCTTCGGGTCGTCCGGGGTCAGCTCGTGGGCCGCCCCCAGCAGCGCCAGGATCTCGTCGGCGGTGACCATGTCGTCGCGCTTCCAGCCGTGCTGGGCGTCCAGCGGCATCTGCTCGATGAAGCGCAGCTCGTAGCCCCGCGCGGCGCAGAACTCCAGCAGCCCCGCCGCCTCGTGCTCGTTGACGCCCCGCATCAGCACCGCGTTGACCTTGACCGGGCGCAGCCCCGCCGCGTCGGCCGCCTCCAGGCCCTTCAGCACGTCGGACAGGCGGTCGCGGTGCGCCAGCCGTACGAACGTCTCGGGGTCGAGCGTGTCGAGCGAGACGTTCACCCGGTCGAGGCCGGCGGCGGCCAGGGGCGCGGCCAGGCGGTCCAGGCCGATGCCGTTGGTGGTCAGCGAGATCTGCGGCCGGGGCGTGAGCGCGGCGGTGCGCTCGACGATGCCGGGCAGGCCGCGCCGCAGCAGCGGCTCCCCGCCGGTGAAGCGGACCTCGGTCACGCCGAGCCGCTCCACGGCCAGCGTGACCAGCCGGACGATCTCCTCGTCGGTCAGCAGCTCGGGCTTGGGCAGCCAGTCCAGGCCCTCGGGCGGCATGCAGTACGTGCAGCGCAGGTTGCAGCGGTCGGTCAGGGACACCCGCAAGTCGGTCGCCACGCGACCGTAGGTATCGACCAGCACGGGCGTCACCTCCAGCTTCGAAGGACGTTCGGGGCGGCCTCGCCGACACTGCCGTCAACTCCGCCGCCGACTACAGATCACCCTACGGCCTGCGCGGCGGGCGGTGGCACCGGCTCCACCCTGTGAGACGGTTCGCGCGGCCGTACGCGGGTAGCGGCACCCGGACGGAAGCACGGATCACGACCGAGGAGGAACCCTCATGGGCGACGTCCCGAACCCGATCCAGGTGCAGAAGTCCCTCTCCGGGGTCGACTATCCCGTGGGGAAGGACCGGCTGGTCGAGCACGCCAAGCGCGAAGGCGCCGATCAGCGGGTCATGGACGCCCTGCGCCGCCTGCCCGACCGCGTCTACAACGGGCCCAACGCGGTGAGCGAGGAGATCGGGAAGCTCGATTGAGTTGGAAACCACCCCGAAGTGGGTATGTCCCTGAACGTCAGTGAAGGGATAGGCGAGGGCCGTCCGGAGAGATCCGGGCGGCCCTCGCCTTTCCTGTCGCGTTTCAGCATCCCTGAGCGGTTCCCGGGGGGCGCCCGTGAGCGGCCCCCGCGTCAGCCCTTGACGCAGATGAGCTGGCGGAGGTGGGCGACCACCTCGACCAGGTCGGTCTGGGCGGCCATGACGGACTCCAGGTCCTTGTAGGCCCCGGGGATCTCGTCGATCACCCCGGCGTCCTTGCGGCACTCGACGCCGGCCGTCTGCGCGGCCAGGTCCTCCAGGCTGAAGGTCCGCTTGGCCTTGGCCCGGCTCATCCGCCGCCCCGCGCCGTGCGAGGCCGAGTTGAACGCCTCGGGGTTGCCCTTGCCGCGCACGATGTACGTGCCGGTGGCCATGGACCCCGGGATGATCCCCAGCTCACCGCGTCCCGCCCGGATCGCCCCCTTGCGGGTCACGAGCACGTCCACCCCGTCGTAGGTCTCCTCGGCCACGTAGTTGTGGTGGCAGGAGATGGGCTCGTCGAAGGTGATGCCCCGGAGCTGGCGGCGGAGCACGTCGCAGACGAGGGCCAGCATGAGCGCGCGGTTGCGGCGGGCGTAGTCCTGCGCCCAGAACAGGTCGCGCCGGTAGGCGTCCATCTGGGGCGTGCCGGACACGAACACCGCCAGGTCCCGGTCGGGCAGGTCCTGGTTGTGCGGCAGCCGCATGGCCTGCTCGATGTGGTGCTCCGCCAGCTCCTTGCCGATGTTGCGCGACCCGGAGTGCAGGACCACCCAGACCCGGCCCTCGTCGTCGGCGCACACCTCCAGGAAGTGGTTGCCGCCGCCGAGCGTGCCCATCTGGACCTCGGCCCGGTCCCTGCGGTGCCGTACGGCCGGGGCCAGGTCGTCGAAGCCCGCCCAGAACCGGGCCCAGTCGCTCGTGGCGAACCCGTGCAGCCGGCCGATGTTCACCGGCCGCTTGTGCGCGTGGTACCCGACGGGGACGGCCTCCTCCAGCTTGGACCGCAGGTGCCGCAGGCTGTCCGGCAGCCGGTCGGTGGTCCAGCTCGTCCGCACCGCGGTCATGCCGCAGCCGATGTCCACGCCGACCGCCGAGGGCGAGACCGCCTGGCGCATCGCGATGACCGAGCCGACGGTCGCGCCCTTCCCGTAGTGCACGTCCGGCATCACCGCGACGCCGTGCACCCACGGCAGGTTCGCCACGTTGCGCAGTTGCCCCATCGCCTGTTCCTCGACGGTCGCGGGGTCCGCCCACATCCTCACGGGCACCCGCCCGGCCGTCACCGTGCTGTACGACATCGCGTATTCGCCCCCTCTCGTTCGGCGTGGTCCCCAATGAGGCCAGATCGGCCGTCCTGCCCGCAATCGAATTACGTTCTCACGACGATCATCCCCCGTCCCGTCACGGCCGGGTCTCGCGCGGCACGGCCCCGCCCCGCCGCGCCCGTTCCACCGTGCCCGGGGCGTACGGCGGGCCGGGGGAGGGCGGGTCGAGGCCGGGCGGGGAGTCGAGGTCGGGCGGGGCGCCGGCGCCGGGGGCGGACGGGAGCCACAGGGTGAAGGTGCTGCCCCGGGCCGGCACCGAGTGCAGGCCGACCCGGCCGCCGTGGGACTCGGCGATGTGGCGGACGATGGCCAGTCCCAGGCCCGTCCGGCGGTCGGGGGACCTGGCGCGCCGGTCCTCGGGGCCGCGCCAGAACCGGTCGAAGACGCGCGGCTGGTCGTCGGGGGAGATGCCCGGGCCCGCGTCCCTGACCGCGATCCAGCGCCAGTCCCCGGCGCTCCCGGCGGCGACGAGGATCCGCGAGCCGGCGGGCGCGAGCCGTACGGCGTTGGACAGCAGGTTGCCGACGGCCCGGCGGAGCGCGTCGTGGTCGCCGACGGCGGTCAGGCCGTCGCCGAGGCGCCGGTCGATGGCCACGTCCCTGGCGGCGGCCAGCGGCTCGAACTCCTCGGCCGCCTCGCGCGCCACCACCGAAAGGTCCACGTCGTCGTCCTCCAGCGCCGGGGCCGACCGGCGGGCGGTGGCCAGCAGGTCCTCCACGAGCCGGGTCATCCGCGTGGTGGCGCGGTCGATGATCTGCGCGGCCCGCCGCCGGTCGGCGTCGGTGGCGTCGGGGTCGGCGAGCACCGCGTCGAGGTTCGCCCGGATGATCGCCAGCGGGCTGCGCAGCTCGTGCGAGGCGTCGTCGATGAGCCGCCGCTGCGCCTGGAACGCGCCGTCGAGGCGGTCGAGCATGGAGTCGATCGTGTCGGCCAGGGAGCGCAGCTCGTCGGCCGGGCCGTCCAGGCGGATCCGCCGCGACAGGTCGGTGGCCTGGATCTCGGCCGCCGCCCGGGTGATCGCGCTCACCGGCCGCAGCGCCCGCCCCGACAGCACCCAGCCGATGCCCAGGCTCGCCACGAACAGCCCGCCCAGCATCGCCAGGGAGTAGTGCTTGACCGTGCGCAGGGTCTCGTAGGCGATCGCGTCGGCCACGTGCGCCGCCTTGACCACCTCCACGAGCTGCCCGGTCTCCAGCCGCCTGCCGTCGGGGTACTCCACCACCTTCTCGGCGGGGAAGGTCTTCTCGATCGGGCGGGCGTCGGTGCCGTACGCCACGGCGGCGTAGACCCCGCCCAGCACGAGGGCGGTCAGCACGAACAGCAGCGTGGAGTACATCACGGTCAGCCGGAACCGGACGGTCTGGGCGAAGGCCGGCAGCCGCCGGGTCAGCCCCCTCATCCTGCCGTGCGCCGCGCCGTTCACCGCTTCGTCCCGCCGTCCGCCGCGCCGTTCATCGCGCCGCCTCCCGGAGCCGGTAGCCCCGCCGTACCAGGGTCTCGATCAGCGGCTCCTCGTCGTCGCCGCTCAGCTTGCGCCGCAGCGTGCCCACGGTCACGCGCACGGTGTTGGTGAAGGGGTCGGCGTGCTCGTCCCAGACGTGTTCGAGCAGTTCCTCGGTGGAGACCACCTCGCCCGGACGCGACATCAGGTAGCGCAGCACCCCGAACTCCTTCGGCGTGAGCCGCAGCCGCCGGTCCGCCCGGAACGCCTCGTGCCGCGAGGTGTCGAGCCGCAGCTCGCCGTACGTCCAGACGGCGGAGCCGCCGCCGCTGTCGCGCCGCAGCAGGGCCCGCACCCGGGCCAGCAGCTCGGGGAACGCGAACGGCTTGACCAGGTAGTCGTCGGCGCCCTCGTCGAGCCCGCGCACCCGGTCGGCCAGCCGGTCCCGCGCCGTCAGCATCAGGATGCGCAGGTCCGGCCCGGCCTCGCCGTTCAGCGCGCCCTCGCGGATGGCCCGGCAGAAGTCCATGCCGTCGCCGTCGGGCAGGTTCAGGTCCAGCACCATCAGGTCGTACGACGCGGCGTACAGCTTCTCCGTCGCCTGCGCCACGTCGTACGCGGCGTCCACCGCGTATCCGGCGCGCGCCAGCCCGAAGCGCAGCGCCTCGACGAGGTCCTCCTCGTCCTCGACCACGAGAACGCGCACCGCCCACCTCCCGGGGGGACGTAGATCGATCGGATTCAGCCTATGAGCCGGCGGGCGACCTCGACGGCGCGGTCGGCCGGGATCGCGAACCCGATGCCGATCGAGCCCGAGCCGCCCCGGCTCACCATCGCCGTGTTGACCCCGATCACCTCGCCGCGCGCGTTGACGAGCGGCCCGCCGGAGTTGCCCGGGTTGATCGAGGCGTCGGTCTGCACCACGGCCGCGCGCCCGCCGCCCAGCGGGACGCGCCGGTCCAGGGCGCTGACGATCCCGGCGGTCACCGTGCCGGCCAGCCCCAGCGGCGAGCCGATCGCCAGCACCGGGTCGCCCACCCGCACGTCGGCCGAGCGGCCCATGGTCAGCGGGGGCGGGCTGTCGGCGGGCTCGACCGCCAGCACCGCGATGTCCTGCGCCGGGTCCGCGCCCACGACGGTGGCGGGCAGCCGCCGCCGGTCCGGCAGCACCACGGTCACCTCGCCGCCGCCGTCCACCACGTGCGCGTTGGTCAGCACGTGCCCGGCCCCGTCGATCACGAACCCGGAACCGGCGCCGCGCGAGGACCCCGACCGCACCTCCACCGACACCACGCTCCGCCGTACCCGCGCGGCCATGTCGCTCAGGTCACCCGGGGCGCTGACCGGGCCCGCCGCCGACTGGGCGGGCCCGGCCGGGCTCTCGCCGCCGAGGCGCGCGCCGGCCACCCCGGCCGCCCCGCCGACCAGCGCGGCCGTCACCACGGCGGCGGCGAGGACCCGTCCCCTCCCGCGCGGCGGGCCCGCCGAAGGCCCCGGCCCCGATTCCGGCTCCGGGGGAGGGCCGTACGGCGGGGCGGGCGGCGGAGCGGGCGCGGGGGGCGGGGAGACGAAGTCGGGCCCGCGCGGCTCTCCGAGCCCCAGCGGGGCGTCCGCGACGGCGCCGGGCGGCGGGGTCGCTGTCATGGGCGGCTCCTTCCGGAAGACGGATGCGAGGGATCGGGCACGGGATCGGATGCGGGATCAGCGGGGGCCGGCGGGATGGCGGATCAGCGGGATCAGGGGAGGCGGGAGAACCAGACCAGGGACGCCGCCGCGGCCGCGCAGGCGCAGGCGAGTCCGGCCGCGGTGAACCACGGCCAGATCTCCTGGCGCTCGGTGCGGTATCCGACGCTGGAGCCGATGTCCTCGTAGACCCGGTTCAGCTCCTCGCCGGTGGCGGCCTCGTAGAAGCGGCCGCCGGTGGCCTGGGCCAGGGACTCCAGGGCGGGGCCGTCCGCCGGGACGGGGATCGCCCGGCCCTGGCTGAGGATCTCCCCGCCGGGGGTGCCGTAGGCGATCGCCGAGACCGGCACGCCGGTGGCGGCGGCCCGCCGGGCGGCCTCCTCGATCGGCCGCCCCGAGGTGTTGCTCCCGTCGGAGAGCAGGACGATCCGCGCGGGCGGGGCGGCGTCGCCGTACTGCGCGCCGAAGGCGGAGACCGCCTGGAGCGAGGCGAGCACGCCCTCGCCGATCGCGGTGCCGGGGCCGAGCGTCAGCCGGTCGAGCCCGGCCTGGACGGCGCGGCGGTCGGTGGTGGGCGCGACCACGACCGAGGCGGACCCGGAGAACGCGACCAGGCCCACGTTGAACCGCTCGGGCAGCTCGGCGACGAACGCCCCGGCGGCCCGCCGGGCGGCGGTGAACCGGTCGGGCGCGACGTCGGTGGCCTCCATCGAGTTGGACACGTCCACCGCGACCATGACCGTGGCCTGCTCGCGCGGCACCCGCAGGTCGGCCGCCGGACGCGCGAACCCGGTCACGAACAGCATCATCATCAGCAGGAACGCCGCCGCGGGGGCGTGCCGCCGCCAGCCCGGCCGTAGCGGGGCCACCTTGTCGAGCAGCGCCAGGTTGGTGAACCGCACGGCGTACCGGCCCCGCCGCGCCTGCGCCAGCACGTACACCGCGAGCAGGAGGGCCGGCAGGAGCAGCAGCGCCAGGCGCGCGGGCGCGAGGAACGTCATCGCGGACCACCTCCGGGAGGGGGAGCGGGGGATGTCATGCCGCGCCGCCTCCCGGCCGGGGGGCGGGGCGGGCGGCGGCCAGGCGCCGCTGGGCGCGCACGTGGCGCACGACCTCGCGCATCCAGTCGCCGTCGGTGCGCAGCCGCAGGTGGGCCGCGCCCGCGTCCCGCACCGCCCGGGCGATCGCCTCGCGCTGGGCCAGGGCCGCGGCGGCGTAGCGCTCGCGCAGCCGCCTGCTCGCCGTCGGCACCTCCCGCCTGCGGCCCGTCTCGGGGTCCACGACCGCGAGCAGGCCCACGTCGGGCAGGGTCAGCTCGCGCGGGTCGAGCACCTCCGCGGCGAGCACCTGGTGCCGCCGGGCCAGCAGCCGCAGCGGCCGCGCCCACGACTCCACCGGCTCCAGGAAGTCGGAGACGACGACCGCCAGGCCGCGCCGCGACGCCGTACGGCTGAGCAGCACGGCGCCCGGCCCCAGCCCGGGAGGGCGCGGGGCCGGCTCGGACCGGGGCGTCTCCACCAGGGCGCGCAGCAGCGCCAGCAGGTGGGCGCGACCGGGGCGGGCGGGTATCCGGCGGGCGCCGGAGGCGTGCATGATCTGCGCGCCGACGCGATTTCCCGAGCGCTGCGCCAGGAAGCCGACGGCGGCCACCGCGGCCAGCGCCAGGTCCCGCTTCTCCATCAGGCCGGTGCCGAAGTCCATGCTCGCGGTGGCGTCCACGAGCAGCCACGTCTCCAGCTCCCGGTCCGCGACCCGGTCGCGCACGTGCGGCGCGTTCGCGCGGGCGGTGAGGTTCCAGTCCATGGCGCGCACGTCGTCGCCGGGGACGTACGCGCGGCCCTCGGCGGGCTCGCTGCCCGGGCCGGGGAGCAGCCCGAGGTGGTCGCCCTGGAGCAGGCCGTCGAGCCGCCGGGTCACGGTCAGCTCCAGCCGGCGCAGCGCCCGCTCGGTGGCGGGGCCGACGGGCCGCGCGGTGGTCTCGTTCCCGCTCACGCGACGGCCTCCCCGTGCTCGCCGGGCTCCCCGTGCTCCGGGGGCTCGCCCGTCCCGGCCGGGTCGCGGGGCGCGATGTGCGGCATCGGGGTCGCGGCCAGCACCCGGCGGACCAGCGCCTGGCCGGTCACCCCGTCGGCGAGGGCGTCGAACGTCAGCACGAGCCGGTGCGCGATCACCTCGGCCGCCAGGTCCCGCACGTCCACCGGCAGCACGTACTCGCGGTCCCGCAGCAGGGCCAGCGCGCGCGCCGCCGCGACCAGGCCGAGCGTGGCGCGGGGGCTCGCGCCGTAGGCGATGTGCCGGGCGATCTCGGGCAGGCCGTACGCCGCCGGGTCGCGCGTCACGGCGACGAGCCGGACGGCGTACCGGGCGACGGCGTCGTGCACGAACACCAGCTCCGCCGTACGGCGCAGCGCGGTGAGCAGCTCGGTGTCCAGGACCCGGGACGCGCGCGGAGGGTCCACGCTCATCCGGTAGAGGATCGCCAGCTCCTCCGGCTCCTCCGGGTAGCCGACGTCCACCTTCATCAGGAACCGGTCGCGCTGGGCCTCGGGCAGGGGGTAGACCCCCTCGGACTCGACCGGGTTCTGCGTGGCCAGCACCAGGAACGGCCGGGGGACGGGGAAGTCCCGCCCCCCGATGCTCACCTTGCCCTCGGCCATCACCTCCAGCAGCGCGGACTGCACCTTGGCGGGCGCCCGGTTGATCTCGTCGGCCAGCACCACGTTGGCCATGACCGGCCCGAGCTCGATGTCGAACTCCTCGGCCGAGGGCCGGTAGACGCGGGTGCCCACGATGTCGGCGGGCACCAGGTCCGGGGTGAACTGGATCCGCGAGAACGTCCCGCCCACCACCGTGGCCAGGCTCTCGGCGGCGAGGGTCTTGGCGACCCCCGGCGCCCCCTCCAGCAGGCAGTGCCCGCCGGCGAGCGCCGCGATCAGCAGCCGCTCCACCATCCGGTCCTGGCCCACGATGATCCGCTTCACCTCGAACAGCGCCCGCTCGACGAGCGCCGCCTCCGGCACGGCCCAGGGCCCGCCCGGTCCCCGCCGGTCCGCGCTCATCGCGCGTCCGCGGCCGCCGCGTTCGCGGTCCCGGCCGGGTGGTCGGGGCAGGGCGCGGGGGCGGAGGCCTGCTCCACGATCCGCAGCCGGACCTGCCCGGCGTCGGGGTCGGCGGACGCCGCGCCTCCCCCCATCCCGACCCCGGCGGCGATCCCCGCCCCCGCCAGCACGATCCTCATCCGTCGGCTGAACGCCATCCTCGGACTCCTCCGTATCGGGTGTTGTGGGACGAGCACACCAAGACACCGCGAAAAGCGAGTTAAGGACGCGGCGGGCAGCGTCCCGAGCCGTGCCGTACGGCCTCGCGCGTCGCGGAGCCGGGCCGGGGATGAACGGCGATCGGAGCGGCCGGCGGGGCGGGCGGAGCGGAAAGGGAAAGCGCGGCGAAGGCCCGGGGAATGGGCGGCGGCCCGGCCCGGCTAATGGCGGCCGATTACGCCGGCCGAGGCCGCCCCCTCGAATCGGGCCCCGCGCGGGCGGGCCCGTGGTGTACGGCTTCGCCCCAGCTCTTCCCCGTCGCGGCGGGCGCGGCGGTGTCCGGGGGAGGGCGGGAAACCGCGTGGCGCGGGTCCCCGGCGGGAGGTCCCGGCCGGGCCGGGTGGCGGAGGGCGGCGGCGGGAAGGCGCGGGGCGCGGAGCGGCCCGGCGGCGAGGGCGGGGAGAGGGGAAAGATCGCGCCGGAGGAATTCCTCGCGTCGCAATCGTTTACCGGAAGCCGGGCCAGAAGAATTTCCGGTAAATACGACTTCTGACCGCTCGAACTCCGCTATTGACAGCGATTCTCACTGCCGTCGGCGTCCGGGGGCCACGGGATCCGGGAGATCTTCCGGTGCGGCTGTGGCGTGGAGGCCAGAGTGTCCTTACCCCGGGCCGGGAGGGACGCCGGAGGGGCCGCGTCCCCGCTGGTCAACCATCGATTCGAGGGCCGACCGGAGGGTGTCTGGGAAAAGGGCGACGCCGGGTGGTTACGGGGGCAAACCACCCGGCGTCGCATCATCGGCGTTCCGACGGGGGCCCGGAACGCCGGCATCAAGCGCTCCGACGGGGGACCAGAGCGCTTGATGCAAATCGTACACCTACTCCCCATGGGGTGCGTCAAGACTTTGTCACGACCCGATCTCGCGTCGGTGGCGCGGAATCTCGTTTTGGGGGGATTCGGGAGCCTCGAAGGCCGACATGTCCGGGACGTTCGAGGGCTCGCGTCCGCCGTTGGCAAAGATCACGGCGAAGTACGGCAAGACGATGGCGCCGACGGCGAACACCCAGCGCACGGGGTGGTCCACCACGACGGCCAGCACCAGGCAGAGCGTGCGGATCCCCATCTGGATGAGATATCGCCGCTCCCGGTGGCCGATGTCGGCCGTCAGCGACGGCGCCGCGTCGGTGACCGTGTGCACTTCGGGCCTTCTCCGCCACAACCTCACCTCTCCACGGTAATCCCTCCTGGTGGGAGCATGGGATCCGGGGGACTGATGAGGAGGGTGAGATGACCGACCGCACCTACCGTGTGACCGAGATCGTGGGCACGTCGCCGGAGAGCGTGGACCAGGCCGTCCGCAACGGGCTGCGCCGCGCCGCGGAGACCCTGCGCCACCTGGACTGGTTCGAGGTGACCGAGATCCGCGGCCAGATCGTGGACGGCGAGGTCGCCCACTTCCAGGTCGGCCTGAAGGTCGGCTTCCGCCTGGAGGACTCGGCCTGACCCGTCCCGGCGCGGGCTCCGCGGCGGGTCCCCGCCGCGCCGGGAAGCACGCCGGGAAGCGCGCCGGGCGGACCCGCCGGGCGGACCGCCATGAGGGCCCCGACGGGAGGGCCCCGCCGGGAGGGCCCCGCCGGGAGGGCGGCCGGGAGGGTGCCGGAAGAGGCCGGAAAGGGCCCGCTGGGGCGTTGCCCCGGCGGGCCCCGGTGAAGCACGCTTGAGGCGTGATCGACTCACCGCGCCGGCGGCGGGCCCCCGTCCTGCTCGCGGCGTTCCTCGTGGCGCTGTCCGCCGGGTGCGCGGGCGGCGCCCCGCCGCGCTCCGAACCGGGGGCCGGGCCGGGCGCCGGGCACGCCGCCCCGCGGGCCGCCGCGACCGCCCGGGCCTCGGGCGCGGAGGTGCTCAGGCAGACCCCCGAGGAGGTCGCCAGGACCGCCGCCAGCCTGCGCGTCCTCGACGAGCGGCACCCGCTGTACTCCATCACCTACCACGGCGGGTACGACCTGGAGGCCCCGCTGGAGGACGCGGACCTGGCCGACCGGTCGCGGGCGAGGTCGTGGGCGTGCTCGCTGTTCGTCGCGGCGGGCGACCGGGAGCGCCCGATGTTCGGCCGCAACTTCGACTGGCGCGACCGCCCGGCCATCCTGGTCCGCGCCGACCCGCCCGACGGGTACGCCTCGATGTCCCTGATGGACGTCGGCTACCTGCTCCCCGACGGGATGGGCCGGGCCGACCTGTCCGACCCGGTCGTGCGCCGCAGGCTGGCCCACGGCGTGCTCGCGCCGTTCGACGGCGTGAACGAGAAGGGCCTGGCCATCGGCATGGCGGCCGTTCCCGGCGACTCGCGGCCCTCGCCCCGCCCGGGCAAGGTCACCGTCGGCGGCGAGCGCGTCATCCGCATCGTGCTGGACCGCGCCGCCACCGTGGACGAGGCGATCGCCCTCATGCGCCGCTACGACCTGGACTTCGGCGGGGGCCCGCGGATCCACTACCTGATCGCCGACGCGACCGGCCGCTCCGCCGTGGTGGAGTACATCGACGGCGAGACGCGGGTCATCGAGCCGGAGAACCGCTGGCAGACCCTGACCAACACGCTCCAGTACGGCCGGCCCGCGAGCGCCCAGGACGATCGCTTCCACCGCGCCGAGGCCCGCCTGTCGGCCACGTCCGGCGTCCTGGACTGGCGCGGGTCGATGGACCTGCTGGAGAACCTGGCGCAGGGCCACACCCGCTGGTCGGTGGTCTACGACCTGCGCGGCGGCCCGGCCCGCCTCGTCCTCGGCAAGCGGTACGGCGAGGTCCGCGAGATCCCCCTCCGCGAGCCCGCCGCCTGACGCCCCGGGACGGGCCCCCGGTGGCCGAGGGCCGCGTGCGGCCTTTCCGGGCCCCTGACGGCCTTCCGGACACTCGCCGGGGTCCTCCGGACACTCGCCGGGGTCCTCCGGGAGACAGGCCCGGAACGCCGTACGGCGGAGCCCGGCGCGGGGCTCCGCCGTACGGCGTGGGGCGCGGGCCGTCAGGAGGCCTGGCTCACCGTGGACATGTTGAAGTCCGGGACGCGGACCGGGGGCATGATCGTGCGGGTGAAGTAGTCGTTCCACTCGCGGGGGAGGGTCTGCTCGCTGACGCCGACCTCCGACAGGCGGCGCAGCAGGTCCACCGGGCTCTCGTTGAAGCGGAAGTTGTTCACCTCGCCGACGACCTCGCCGTTCTCGACCAGGTAGACGCCGTCGCGGGTGAGGCCGGTGAGCAGGAGGCTCTGCGGGTCCACCTCGCGGATGTACCACAGGCAGGTGAGCAGCAGGCCGCGCTCGGTGGAGGCGATCATCTCCTCCAGCGAGCGGCCGCCGTCCGGGCCCCGCATGATCAGGTTGTCCACCGAGGGGGTCACCGGCAGGCCGGTCAGCTCGGCGCTGTGGCGGGTCTGCAGCAGCGCCTTCAGCTCGCCGTCGCGGATCCAGTCCACCGGCCCGAGGGGCAGGCCGTTGTCGAAGACCGAGGAGTCGCGGCTGGAGGCGTGGGCGACCACGAACGGCGCGCACTCGATGCCCGCGGCCGACGGGTCGCTGTAGAGCCGCAGCGGGGTGGGGGACAGGGACTCGCCCACCCGCGTGCCGCCGCCCGGCTTGGAGAACACCGTGCGGCCGTCGAAGGCGTCGCGCGCCCCCGCCGTCCAGTACAGGTAGATCATCAGGTCGGCGACGGCGCTCGGCGGCAGCAGCGTCTCGTAGCGGCCGGCCGGCAGGTCGATCCGGCGCTTGGCCCAGTCGAGCCGCTTGGCCAGGCCGTCGGCGAGCTCCTGGACGTTGACGTCGGAGAAGTCGCGCGTGGCCACGCCGCCCCAGGCCGAGCGGGCCAGGTCGGCGGACTTGGCGTTCAGCTCCAGGCGGCCCGTGGGCTGGTCGTGGCGCAGCCGCAGGCCCGTGGAGGAGCCGACGAACGTCGAGGTGACCGTGTGCTCGGCGAAGCCGTACAGGCGCCGCCCGCCCGACTCGGCGGCGGCGAACGCCTCGCCCAGGGCCGGCGCGAAGTCGGCGAAGACCTGGATCGAGGTGCGGGAGGGCTCGTCGGACCAGGTCGCGGAGGTGGCGTCGCCGAGCAGCGGGCGCGCGTCCTCGGCGGGGGCGGCCTCGCGGGCGGTCTTGTCGGCGGCGGCCACCACGTCGGCGAGCTGGTCGGGCCGCACGCCCGCGCGCGAGACCACGCCGGCGGAGCCGTTCACCACCGAGATCACGGTGAGCTGGGCCGACCGGGCCACGCCGTTGGTCGTGAGCGTGTTGCCCGCGAACCGCAGGTTGGCCGTGGATCCCTCGTCGGCGATCACGATGCACTGGTCGGCGCCGGACAGCTCCAGCGCGCGCTCGACCGTCTCCTGAGGCGTCATCGGCCGCCCTCCTGCACGGTGTTGAGAATGCGGACTCCGCGGAACAGCGCCGTGGGGCAGCCGTGGCTGACCGGGGCGACCTGCCCCGGCTGGCCCTTGCCGCAGTTGAAGGCGCCGCCCAGGACGTAGGTCTGCGGCCCGCCGACCGCCTCCATCGAGCGCCAGAAGTCGGTGGTGGTGGCCTGGTAGGCGACGTCGCGGAGCTGCCCGTCCAGCTTCCCGTTGGTGATCTTGTAGAAGCGCTGGCCGGTGAACTGGAAGTTGTACCGCTGCATGTCGATGGACCAGCTCTTGTCGCCCATGACGTAGATGCCGCGCTCGACCCCGGCGATCAGCTCGTCGGTGGACGGGCCGTTCTCCATCGGCTGGAGCGAGACGTTGGCCATGCGCTGGAGCGGCATGTGGCCGGGGGAGTCGGCGAACGCGCAGCCGTTCGAGTGCCCCAGGTCCATCATCTCGGCCATGCGCCGGTCGAGCTGGTAGCCGACCAGGATGCCGTCCTTGACGATGTCGAACTTCTTGGTCTGGACGCCCTCGTCGTCCCAGCCGATCGTGGCGAGCCCGTGCTCGGCCGTGCGGTCGCCGGTGACGTTCATGACGGCCGAGCCGTACTGGAGCTTGCCCAGGTTGTCGAACGTGGCGAACGAGGTGCCCGCGTAGGCGGCCTCGTAGCCCAGCGCCCGGTCCAGCTCGGTCGCGTGGCCGATGGACTCGTGGATGGTGAGCCACAGGTTCGACGGGTGCACGACCAGGTCGTACGCCCCGGCCTCCACCGAGGGGGCGGCCAGCTTCTCGGCCAGCAGCTCGGGGATCCGCGCCAGCTCGTCCTGCCAGTCCCAGCCGGTGCCCTGGAGGTACTCCCAGCCGCGGCCGGCCGGCGGGGCGAGCGTGCGCATCTCGTCGAAGCGCCCGTCGCCGTCCACCTTCATGGCGTTGAGCGCCGGGTGCAGGCGCACGCGCTGCTGGGTGGTGACCGTGCCCGCCAGGTCGGCGTAGAACTTCTGCTCCTTGACCTGCATCAGGGAGGCGCTGACGTGGTCCACCCGGTCGTCGGCCAGCAGGTCCGCGCTCCAGGCGGCCAGCAGGTCGGCCTTCTCGCGGGAGGGCACGTCGAAGGGGTCCACGTCGTAGGCCGAGACCCAGGTGACCTCGCCGTACACGGGCTCGGGGGCCAGCTCGATGGGCTCGCGGTTGACCGCGCGGGCGACCCGCGCGACCTCGATCGCCTGCTCGGCGACCGCGGCGGCCGACTCGGGGGTCAGGTCGATCCCGGCGGCGAAGCCCCAGGTGCCGTCCTTGACCACGCGTACGGCGAAGCCGAGGTCGTCGGCGTCGATGGAGCCCTCGAGGCGGGCGTCGTAGAGCCGCAGGGTCTCGGCTCTGACTCGTTCCAGGCGGAAGTCGGCGTGCTCGGCCCCGAGGTCGCGGGCGCGCTGCAGGGCGGCGTCCGCGAGCCGGCGCAGCGGCAGGCCGGTGAAGTCCGGGTCTATCTGGCGCATGTCAACGATCCTAGTGCCGCGATCTTGTGACCTGCGGACAACGGGCTTACCGGTGGGTAGCCGATAGCTTGGGCGGCGTAGAAAGGGGTCAACGTATGAGTCGCTCCGTGCTCGTGACCGGAGGCAACCGGGGGATCGGCCTCGCCATCGCCAGAGAGCTGGCCGCGGCGGGAGACAGGGTCGCGGTGACGCACCGGTCGGGGGAGCCGCCCGAGGGGCTGTTCGGGGTGCGTTGCGACGTGACCAGCACCGAGGACGTCGAGGCCGCGTTCAAGGCGGTCGAGGAGGAGCAGGGCCCGGTCGAGGTCCTGATCTCCAACGCGGGCGTCACCAAGGACACGCTGCTGCCGATGATGAAGGAGGAGGCGTTCACCTCCGTCGTCGACGCCAACCTCACCGGCGCCTACCGGGTGGCCAAGCGGGCCACCAAGGGCATGCTGCGCCTGCGCCGCGGCCGCATCGTGCTGATCTCGTCGGTCGTGGCGATGCTGGGCTCACCGGGGCAGACCAACTACGCCGCCTCCAAGGCCGGGCTGATCGGCTTCGCCCGGTCGCTCGCCCGTGAGCTGGGCTCGCGCGGGATCACCGTGAACGTGGTGGCGCCCGGCTTCGTCCAGACCGACATGACGGCGGTGCTGGCCGAGGAGTACCAGGAGCAGATCCGCAAGAACATCCCGCTCGGCCGGATGGCGAGCCCGGAGGAGGTCGCCCGGGTCGTGCGGTTCCTCGCAAGCGACGACGCCGCCTACGTCACCGGGGCGGTCGTCCCGGTGGACGGCGGCCTGGGAATGGGGCACTGATGGGTCTTCTCGACGGCAAGCGGCTGCTGATCACCGGCGTCCTCACCGACGCGTCGATCGCGTTCTCGGTCGCCCGGCTCGCCCAGGAGGAGGGCGCCCAGATCGTGCTGACCGGGTTCGGCCGGATGAGCCTGGTCGAGCGCATCGCCAAGCGCCTGCCCGAGCCGCCGCCGGTGCTGGAGCTCGACGTGACGAACCAGGAGCACCTGGACAGCCTGGCCGGCCGCGTCGGCGAGCACCTGGACGGCCTCGACGGCGTCGTGCACGCGATCGGGTTCGCCCCGCAGACCGCGCTCGGCGGCAACTTCCTCAACACCTCCTGGGAGGACGTCGCGACGGCGGTCCAGATCTCGACGTACTCGCTGAAGTCGCTGGCCGTGGCCTGCCTGCCGCTGATGAAGGAGGGCGGCTCGATCGTCGGCCTGGACTTCGACGCCACCAAGGCCTGGCCGGTCTACGACTGGATGGGCGTGGCCAAGGCCGGGTTCGAGTCGGTGTCGCGCTACCTGGCCCGCCACCTCGGCCCGCAGGGCGTCCGCGTCAACCTGGTCGCGGCCGGGCCCATCCGCACGATGGCGGCCAAGAGCATCCCGGGCTTCGTGGAGTTCGAGGAGACCTGGGGCGACCGCGCGCCGCTCGGCTGGGACGTCAACGACCCGGTCCCGGCCGCCCGCGCCTGCGTCGCGCTGCTGTCGGACTGGTTCCCCGCGACGACGGGCGAGATCGTCCACGTGGACGGCGGCGTCCACGCGATGGGGGCCTGATCCGCGGGCTCCGCCGCGCGCGCTCCCGCTGATCCGGCTCCGCCGTGCGCCCCCGGCCGCGCCGGGGACCGAGCCCCGCCTCCTGTCAGGCGGGGCGCTGGCGGTTGACGGGCTCGAAGGGCATGGACCCGGGCCGGGACGACTCGGCCTGGCGGGTCGAGACGATGCGCGTCGCCAGGACCGCCGACAGGAGCAGCGCCGCGGTCAGGGCCGTGCCGATCGCGTCGTACGGCTCGCGCGCGGGCGGGGCGGGCGTCTGGGGCGCGGCGATCGTCGGAGCCACCGGGCCGGGGCCCCAGAGCAGCGGCACCCGCGTGTCGCCGGTGTCGGCGGGCACGCGGCCCGGGGGCGGCGTCGCCCGGCCGGGGCGTTCCCGCGCCGCGTCGGGGTCCTTGATCGTCCAGGTGGAGGTGCGGTTCGGCCGGGGGCCGGCCGCGCCCTGGCCGTCCTCGCCCTTCGGCGGCGCGGCGGGGGCCGGGGACGCGCCGGACCCCTCGTCGTCCCGCTGCCCGGGCGCGGCGCCCTCGCGGTCGTCCTCGTCCTCGCGGTCCTCCTGGCGGCCCTGGCCGTCCTGGCCGTCCTGGCCGGAGCCGGGGAACTTCTCCTCGGCGTCCTTGGCGCCGCCCAGTGTGTCGCCGAGGGCGTCGTCCGCCGGCTTGGTGGCGTCCTTGGTCCCGCCGCCGGTGAGCCCGTCGAGCACGTCGGTCAGCCCGTCGGCCACCTCGCACAACCCGCCGGTGAGCCCGCCGAGCAGCCCGTCGCCGCCGGGGCACTCTCCGCCCCGCACGGGGGCCGCGGGGGGCGGGGGAGGTTCCGGGGGCCCGTCCGCCGCGGCCGGGGCGGCGAGCAGGACCGACAGGCCCGCGAACGCCCCTGCGACGGACACGATCAGCCCGCCCGTGGTCGTCCGCGCCCGCATGTGCCTGACCATCGTCTCCACCCCTCGGCGCCTCCCCGCAGGCGATTCGCGCAGCCCGCGTCGCTCCGACCCCGCCGCCACGAGATCGGACCAACAGCCTCAGTTTTGTGCTTCTGACCCGTTTTCCGCGGCAGGCGTCCGCTCTTCGGTATCGAGGTGTAATACGCGAGGTCTTCTCTCGTTATCCGAGCGCCCCGGTCCTCCCCGTCCCGCCGCAGCGCACAACAGTAGCCATCGGCCCGCCGCGCCCCGCCGACCTGGCGCCCGGAACCCCCGAACTTTGCGCACACCTTGCCCCGTCCCGCGTCCGCCTGTCCCCACCGTACGGCTCGCGCCCGCGTCCCGTCCGCCGAAGCCGCCCGGCGCGCGCCGTACGGCATGAGCCGGGCGGTGAAGGGACGGGCGGGGGCCGGAAGGGAGCCCGGGAGTCCCGGGAGAAGGGCGGGGCAGGGGCGCCGTCAGTCGGAGGAGACGTCGTCGAGCGCCTCGCGGATCTCGCGGGGGAGGGTGAGGTCCTCGGCCTGGAGGACGCCGCGGAGCTGGGCGGCGGTGCGGGCGCCGACGATGGCGGCGGCGACCCCGGGCCGGTCGCGGACCCAGGAGAGGGCGACGGCGAGCGGGGACACGCCCAGGCCGTCGGCGGCCGTCGTCACCGACTCGACGATGCGGCGGCAGCGCTCGTCGTCGAGGTAGGGCCGGACGAACTCGGCGAAGTGGGGCGTGGCGGCGCGGGAGTCCGCGGGGATGCCGGTGCGGTACTTGCCGGTGAGGACGCCGCGGCCGAGCGGGGACCAGGCGAGCAGCCCGGCCCCGGCGTGGGCGGCGGCGGGGATGAGGTCCTGCTCGGGCTCGCGGGCCAGCAGGGAGTACTCCGCCTGGGCGGCGACCAGGGGCGTGCGGCCCGGCACGGCCCGCTGCCAGGCGGCGGCGTGGGCGAGCTGCCAGCCGGTGTAGTCGGCGACCCCGGCGTACAGGACGCGCCCGGAGGACACGGCGGCATCCACGGCGGCGAGGGTCTCCTCGATGGGGACGAAGTCGTCCCAGCCGTGGAGCTGCCACAGGTCCACGTGGTCGGTGCGCAGCCGCTCCAGGGACGCGTCCAGGGCGGCCAGCAGGTGGCGGCGGGAGGCGTCGCGGGGGCGGGGCCCGGTGGGAGTGAGGACGGTCTTGGTGGCGAGCACCATCTCGCTCCGGGGGACCGACTCGGCCAGCAGGCGTCCGACCAGGCGCTCGCTGTCGCCGGCGCAGTAGACGTCGGCCGTGTCGATCAGCGTGCCGCCCGCCTCGGCGAACGCGGCGAGCTGCCCGGCCGCCTCCTCGGCGTCGGTGTCGCGGCCCCAGGTCATCGTGCCCAGGCCGAGGCGGGAGACGGACAGGCCGCTCCGCCCGATTAGTCGCTGATCCATGCTCATTGTCGCGCCAACGATACCGGTCACGCCCGGCCGCACGCTGTATAGGCTGGGCCGACGTGGGGGCGTTGGAAGCGATCGTGCTCGGAATCGTCCAGGGACTCACCGAATTCCTGCCGATTTCCAGCAGCGGGCATCTGCTGTTCGTGCCGAGGCTCGCGGGCTGGCCGGACCCGGGGGCGGCGTTCACGGCCGTCATCCAGCTCGGCACGATGCTGGCCGTCGTGCTCTACTTCTGGCGCGACCTGGCGCGCATCGCGTTCACCTGGGCGCGCAGCCTGTGGCGGCCGGAGCTGCGGGCCTCGCTGGACGCGCGGATGGGCTGGTACATCACGCTGGGCACGATCCCGATCGGGGTGGCCGGGCTGGTCTTCGACGACGAGATCGAGGGCGCGGCGCGCAACCTGTGGCTCAACGCCTCGATGCTGATCGCGCTGGGCCTGGTGCTGCTGCTGGCCGAGCGCGTGGGCGCGCAGAGCCGCCGGGTGGACCAGATCACGCTGCGGGACGGGCTGGTGGTGGGCCTGTTCCAGGCGCTGGCGCTGATTCCCGGCGTGTCCAGGTCCGGCGCGACGATCACCGGCGGCCTGTTCCTGGGCCTGACCAGGGAGGCCGCCGCCCGGTACTCCTTCCTGCTGTCGGTGCCGGCGGTCGTGCTGTCGGGCCTGTACGAGCTGCGCCACGTGGGCGCGGGGGGCGGCCCGCCGGTCGCGCCCACGGTGATCGCCACGGTGGTGTCGTTCGCCGTCGGCTACGCCTCGATCGCCTGGCTGCTGCGGTTCCTGGTGCGCCACTCCACCCTGGTGTTCGTGGTCTACCGCGTGGCCCTGGGCGTCTTCCTGCTCACTCTCCTGTCCCTCGGCGTGATCGCCCCCTCCTGAGCCCCGCCGCGCTCGGGATCGGGGAGATCGCCGCGAATCGCCGTGGATCGCCCGGAACCGGTGGCGGTGGCGGCCGTCCGGCGGGGAAGATCACGAAGACGCGATCATTTCGGGGCATTCCGCCGAGGAGGTGGCCGTGGGGAACCCGGCCGTGGACGAGTACGTCGAGAGCAGGCTCCAGCCCTGGCAGCGAGAGATCGTCGCCGAGCTGCGCGAGGTGATGCGGGAGAGCGCCCCGGAGGCGGCGGAGGTGATCAGCTCCGGCTCGCCGGCGTGGCGCGGCGCGAAGATCCTCGCCATCATCAGCCCCAGCAAGACCCACGTCACGTTCGCCTTCGAACGGGGCGCGGAGTTCACCGACGAGCACGGCCTGCTGGAGGGCTCGGGCAGGCGCACCCGCCACGTCAAGATCAAGCCCGGGGCGGACGTGAACCGCGACGCTCTCCGCTCCTACATCGCCCAGGCGGTCGCCCTCGACTCCGCGTAGCCGGGGCGGGCCGCCGTGCCACTCCGGTGACCGGTCAGGGGACGCGGGCCACGCCGCAGACCGCGCCGGCGCCGGGGTGGACGGGCTGGGGGGCGTCGCCGGGGTCGGGACGCCAGTCGGCGAGCGGGACGACCCCGGGCGGGAGCAGCTCCAGGCCGCCGAACAGGGCCTCGATCCGGTCGGGGGTGCGCAGGTCCAGGCTGCCGGCGGTGACGGGCCGGTAGACCTCGGCGCCCTCGCGCACGTCGTCCTCCGACATCGTGCCCGAGGTGGCGTGGGAGATCACCAGGTGGCTGCCGGGGACCAGGGGCGCGCGGAAGCCCTCGACGATCCGGCGCGCCTGCGCGTCGTCGGGGACGAAGTGCAGCACGGCCAGCAACAGCACGGCGACCGGTTCGGAGAAGTCCAGCAGGGCGCGGACGCCGGGGTCGGCGAGGATCTTCTCCGGCTCGTGCATGTCGCCCTGGACCACGCCGGTCCGGTCGTCGTCCTGGAGCAGCGCCCGCGCGTGGACCAGCACGATGGGGTCGTTGTCGACGTACACCACGCGCGAGTCCGGGGCGGCGCGCCGGGCGACCTGGTGGACGTTCTCCTGGGTGGGGAGGCCGGCGCCGATGTCGAGGAACTGGCGGATCCCCGCCGCGGCGAGGTACCGCACGGCGCGGCCGAGGAAAGCGCGGTTGGCCCGGGCCAGCTCGGGCACGTTGGGCGCGATCTCCAGGATCTTGGCCGCCCCCGCGCGGTCGGAGGCGAAGTTGTCCTTGCCGCCGAGGTAATAGTCGTACATCCGCGCGACACTCGGGGTGTCGGGGTCGATCACCCACTCCGGCGCGCGCTCCTGCTCCGCCACCTGACCTCCAGAGTCCCGTCCTAGGCGGAGCTTACGGCCTGCCGCCGGGACAAGTGATCATTTTCGCGGCATTCCCGTCATCCCGCTGAGGCCGGTGAGACGAGACCGGCCGGACGAGACCGGCCGGATGAGACCGTCCGGACGAGACCGGTCAGAGCCAGCCGCTGCGGCGGAACAGCCGGTAGAGGACGTAGCAGATGGTCCCCATGACGACGAGGGCCAGCGGATACCCGAAGGTCCACCTCAGCTCGGGCATGTGGTCGAAGTTCATCCCGTAGATCCCGGCGATCATGGTGGGCACGGCGACGATCGCGGCCGCCGCCGAGATCTTGCGCATGTCCTCGTTCATGCGCACGCTCACCTGCGCCAGGTTCGCGTTCAGCACGGAGGTGAGCAGTTCGTTGTCGGAGTCGAGCGTGCCGGTCACCCGGATCACGTGGTCGGCCACGTCCCGGAAGTACGGCAGCGTCTCCTCGGCCAGCTCGGGCACCGCCCCGCTCACGATCTCCCGCATCACCGGGATCAGCGGCTGCACCGCGCGGCGGAACTCCAGCACCTCCCGCTTCAGCGCGTAGATCGCCGCCGCGTCGCTGGTGCGCTCGCTGGAGAACACGCGGTTCTCCAGGTCGATGATGTCCGCCTCGACCTCCAGCGAGATCGTGTCGTAGGTGTCCACCACCTCGTCGAAGACGGCGTACATCACCCCGCTCGGGCCGAACCTGACCAGCTCGGAGTCCGCCTTGTCCATGCGCCGCCGCACCCCGTTGAGGGGGTTCCCCACGCCGTGCCGCACCGTCACCACGAACCGGTCGCCGAGGAACACCATGATCTCGCCGACCTCGATGTCGGAGGTCTTCTCGATGTACCGCAGCGTCTTCAGCACCACGAACAGCGTGTGCTCGTAGCGTTCGAGCTTGGGCCGCTGGTGCGCGTGCACCGCGTCCTCCACGGCCAGGGGGTGCAGCTTGAACTCGTCGGCGATGAGCGCCAGTTCGTCCTGGGTCGGCTCCAGCAGGCCGATCCACAGGAAGCCGTCGGGGTGCTCCCTCGCGCGGTCGAGCGCGTCGCTCAGGTCGCCCTCGACCGTCTGGCGGGTACCCCCGTGGTAGATGGCGCAGTCTACGATCACACGAGCATTGTCACCCGAACGCGGCGAGGATCACCCGTGACGACCGTTCTTCTCGTACGGCACGGCCTGACGGCGCTCACCGGCGCCACCCTGGCCGGCTGGACCCCCGGCGTGCACCTGGACGAGCGCGGCCGCGAGCAGGCCCGCGCCCTGGGCGCCCGCCTGGCCCCGCTGCGCCTGGACGCGGTCGTGTCGAGCCCGCTGGAGCGCTGCGTGGAGACCGCGCGGGCCGTCGCGGGCGGCGCCGAGGTGGCGATCGACGAGCGGTTCGGCGAGTGCCGGTACGGCGACTGGACCGGGCGCCCGCTGAAGGAGCTGGCCGAGGAGCCGCTGTGGCGAGTCGTGCAGGCGCACCCGAGCGCCGCCCGCTTCCCGGGCGGGGAGTCCCTGGCCGAGACCCAGCACCGGGCGGTCGCCGCGATCCGCGACTGGAACGCCCGCCTCGGCCCGGACGCCGTCTACCTGGTGTGCAGCCACGGCGACGTCATCAAGGCGATCACCGCCGACGCGCTGGGGCTGCACCTGGACCAGTTCCAGCGCGTCGTCGCGGACCCCGCCTCCCTCACCGTGATCCGCTACACCGAGCTGCGCCCCTTCGTGCTGCGCCTCAACGACACCGGCGGCGGCGTCGAGGACCTGGTCGCCACCGTGCAGAAGGGCGAGGGCGCCGAGGGCGGCGACGCCACCGTCGGCGGCGGCGCGGGCGCCGCCGCCGCGCCCCCGCCCGATCCCGCACCGGATCCGGCCCCCGCGCCCGATCCCGCCCCCTCCGCCTGACCGGCGAGGCCGCAAGCCGTCCCGCCCCGCGGGGCCCGTGCCGCAAGGCGCCGCCGGGCGCGGGCGGCCGCCGTACGGCACGCGGGGCGGCGGGCGCGGGGCAGGGGGCGCGCGGCGCGGGGCAGGGGGCGGGCGTGCGACGCGGGCGGCGCGTTGGGCGGGGAGGGCGGCATGGGGAGACGGCGGGGGATATAGGGTCGGAGCATGCCGGTCTATGACTACGATCCGCCGGAGAGGTTCGTGGCCGGCGCCGTCGGGCAGCCGGGCGCGCGCACCTTCTTCCTCCAGGCCCGGGCCCAGGGGCGGCTGACCACGGTGGGGCTGGAGAAGTTCCAGGTGGCCGTGCTCGCCGACCGGCTCGACGAGCTGCTGGACGAGGTGCTGCGCCGCAGCGGCGGCCGCGCCGCCGTGCCCGCGGTCGCTCCGGCCGACCTCGCCGACGACGCCCCGCTCGAACAGCCGATCATGGAGGACTTCCGGGTCGGCACGATGGCCCTGGCCTGGGATCCCGAGAACGAACAGGTGATCATCGAGGCCAAGGAGGTCACCGAGGACGAGGAGGAGCCCGAGGGCCTGTCCCTGGCCGAGGACGAGGAGGCCATGGTGCTGCGGGTGCGCATCAGCCCCGCCGCCGCCCGCGCCTTCACCCAGCGCGCGCTCCAGCTCGTCGCCGCCGGTCGGCCCCCGTGCCCGCTGTGCGGGCTGCCGCTCGACTCCACCGGTCACGTCTGTCCCCGGCAGAACGGCCGACGCGGGCCGACCACCGAGATATGACCTCCAGCGAGCACCGCCCCGCGATCAGCGGGGAGGGTGAGCCGACCCTCGACGACGCGACGGCGCTCAAGCTGCTGCGCCACGGCCACATCGAGGTGGCCGGGCGGCTGATCGAGGCCACGAACATGACGCTGTACTGCACGGCGACGCTCGGCGAGGTCACCGCGGCCTGCGTCTACAAGCCCGTGCGCGGGGAGCGCCCGCTGTGGGACTTCCCCGACGGCACGCTCGCCGCGCGCGAGGTGGCCGCGTTCGAGGTCTCCAACGCGACCGGCTGGCGCATCGTGCCGCCCACGGTCTACCGCGAGGGCCCCTTCGGCCCCGGCATGTGCCAGCTCTGGGCCGAGCCCGACCGCACGGTGGACCTGAGCGTGCTGATGCGCAGCCGCCACCCCGGCCTGCGGCGCATGGCGGTGTTCGACGCGGTGGTCAACAACGCCGACCGCAAGGGCGGGCACCTGCTGCCGATGCTGGACGGGCACATCCACGGCGTGGACCACGGCGTGTGCTTCTCGCCGGAGGACAAGCTGCGCACGGTGCTGTGGCAGTGGCGGGGCAAGCCGCTGCTGCGCGAGGCCGTCCGCGTGCTGACCCGGCTCGAACGCGACATCGAGTCCGGGCCGCTGGGCCGCCGCCTGCGCGAGCTGCTCGCGCTCTCCGAGGTGGAGGCCACCTGGCAGCGCGTGCGCCGGCTGCTGGCGACCGGCGTCCACCCCTATCCGTCGGAGGGCTGGCCGGCGATCCCCTGGCCGCCGATCTGATGCCCGTCCCCTCCCCGCGCGCCCCCCGCCCCTCGTTACCCCTCCACGGTGATCATTGATGTGCACTGTCGTCGTCTCCTGGGCGCCCGGGGCGCCCACCCTGCTGCTCGGCGTGCGCGACGAGGTCGCCGACCGTCCCTGGGAGGGCCCGGGCGCCCACTGGCCGCAGTGGCCCGGGCTGCTCGGCGGGCGCGACCTGCTCGCGGGCGGGACCTGGCTGGCGGTGGACCCGCGCCTGCCGCGCGCCGCCGCGCTGCTCAACGGCGTCGGCCCGCTGGCCCCCGGGTCCGTCCGCCGCTCCCGGGGCGAGCTGCCGCTCCGGGTCGCCGCGACCGGCGTCCTCGACGGGGACCTGTCCGTCTACGACCCGTTCCACCTGGTGCTCGCCGAGCCCTCCGGGTTGCGCATGTGGCACTGGGACGGCGTACGGCTGACGCGGTCGGCGCCGCCCCCCGGGGTGCACATGATCGTGAACAGCGGGTGGGAGCGGGGCACGGACAACCCGCGCGTCGCGCACTTCCTGCCCCGGTTCGCGGCGGAGCCGGAGCGGAAGGCGTGGCGGGAGATCGCGACGGGCGGGGACCGGCCCGCGCCGGAGGACCCCCGGGCGCTGATCGTGCGGGCCGAGCTGCCCGACGGGCGGGCGTGGGGGAGCTCCTCGGTGAGCCTCCTCGAACTCGGCGGGGACGGCCTCGCCTACGAGTTCTCGGACCTGTCCGCGTGGCGTCCGGTGGAGATCGATCCCGAACCTTTCCCCACATAGCAGGCGTATAGGCTGGCAATCATGAGATCGTGGTCCGTTTCTGAGCCGCCCGGCCTGCCCGGCCCGGGCCTGCCCCTCCGCCTGTACGACACCTCGGCGCGGGAGGTGCGGCCCACCGACCCGGGCCCCACGGCGAGGATGTACGTCTGCGGGATCACGCCTTACGACGCGACCCACCTGGGTCACGCCAACACCTACGTCGCCTTCGATCTGGTCAACCGCGCCTGGCGCGACGCCGGGCACGCGGTGGACTACGTCCAGAACGCCACCGACGTGGACGACCCGCTGCTGGAGCGCGCCAACGCCACCGGCGAGGACTGGCGGGCCCTCGCCGACCGCGAGATCGAGCTGTTCCGCGCCGACATGACCGCGCTGAACGTGCTCCCGCCCAAGGAGTACGTCGGCGCCGTCGAGGCGATCCCGCTGGTCGTGGAGCTGATCGAGAAGCTGCGGGAGAAGGGCGCCGCCTACGAGGTGGACGGCGACGTCTACTTCCCCGTCGGCTCCGACCCGCGCTTCGGCGAGGTGTCCGGGCTGGACCGCGAGACCATGCTGCGGCTGTTCGCCGAGCGCGGCGGCGACCCCGACAGGCCCGGCAAGAAGGACCGGCTCGACTGCCTGCTGTGGATGTCCCAGCGCGAGGGCGAGCCCGGCTGGGACTCGCCGTTCGGCAAGGGCCGCCCGGGCTGGCACATCGAGTGCGCGGCGATCTCGCTGCGGTACCTGGAGATGGGCTTCGACCTCAACGGCGGCGGCTCGGACCTGATCTTCCCGCACCACGAGATGGGCGCCTCCGAGGGGCAGGTCGTCACCGGCTCCTGGCCGTACGCCCGCCGCTACGCCCACGCCGGCATGGTCGGCCTGGACGGCGAGAAGATGTCCAAGTCCCGCGGCAACCTGGTCTTCGTGTCCCGGCTGCGCGAGAGCACCGACCCCATGGCCATCCGCCTGGTGCTCCTGGCCCACCACTACCGCTCGGACTGGGAGTACACCGCCGACCAGCTCGCCGCGGCCGAGGCCCGCCTGGACCGCTGGCGCCGCGCGGTGGCCGTCCCCGGCGCCCCGCCCGCCGACGCCGTCCTGGCCCGGGTCCGCGAGCGCGTCGCCGACGACCTGGACGCCCCCGGGGCCGTGGCCGCCATCGACGCCTGGGCCGACGCCGCCCTGGCCGCCGACTCCGGTGCCGGTTCCGGCGCGGGCGACCTGGTCCGCGCGACCGCCGACGCCCTCCTCGGCGTCCGCCTCTGACCGGGCCCCCGCCGCTCCGGCCTTGATCCACCCCGGAACGCCCGCCCCGTCCCGCCGTACGGCGCGGCGCGGGCGGGCGTCCCGCCGTACGGCGAGGCGCCGGCCGTACGGCGGAACGCGGGGGAGCGGGGGTCAGGTGGCGTCGTAGAGGGTGTCGATGACGTCGGCGTACTTGGCGTGGATGACGCGGCGCTTGAGGGAGAACTTGGGCGTCAGCTCGTCGGTCTCGGTGGTCCACTCGACCGGGAGGACGCGCCAGTGCTTGATCTGCTGCACGCGGGCGAGGCGGGCGTTGGCCTGCTCCACGGCGGTCGCGACCTCCGCGACGACCTCGGGCCGCTCGGCGAAGTCGGCCAGGCTCGTGAAGGGGATGCCCCGCGCCTCGGCCCACCTGGGGGCCACCTCGGGGTCGAGCGTGATCAGGGCGACGGGGTAGGGGCGGCGGTCGCCGTACGCCAGGGCCTGGGCGATCAGCGGGTGCCGCTTGAGGTGGTTCTCGATCAGTGAGGGGGCCACGTTCTCGCCGCCGGCGGTGATGAACAGCTCCTTCTTGCGGTCCACCACGCGGTAGTAGCCGTCCTCGTCCACCTCGCCCACGTCGCCGGTGCGCAGCCAGCCGTCGGCGTCGATCAGCTCGGCGGTGGCCTCGGGCAGGTTGCGGTAGCCGGAGGCGGCGATGGGCCCGCGCATGAGGATCTCGCCGTCCTCGGCCAGGCGGACCTCGACGCCCGGGACGGCGCGGCCGACCGAGCCGAAGCTGTAGTCCCCGGGGCCGTTGGCGGTGAACGCCCCGGTGGTCTCGGTCATGCCGTAGACCTCCAGGATGTTGATCCCCAGCCCGGCGAAGAAGCGCTGCACGTCCAGGGACAGCGGCGCGGCGCCGGAGCCGACCCAGTGGGCCCGGTCGAAGCCGATCAGCCCGCGGATGGTGGACAGCAGGCTCGCGTCCGCCTTCTCGTACGCCTCGCGGATCTCCTCCGGCGGGGTCGCGCCGCGCTGCCCGGCCTCCAGGTAGGCGACTCCCGCGGCCATCGCCTCGCGCACCCTGGCCTGCTGCTCCTCGGGCTGGGTGGCGAGCACGGCCAGGAGGCCGGCCATGAGCTTCTCCCAGACGCGCGGCACGCCGAAGAAGGTGGCCGGGCGCACCTGGCGCAGCACCCCGGCGAGTTGCAGCGGGTCGGGGCAGAAGTGCACGTGGGAGGCCTTGAACAGGGGCAGGTACATGCTGAGCACGCGCTCGGCGATGTGGGCGTAGGTGAGGTAGGAGATCTGCGGGTTCAGCTCGCCCAGCTCGCCCACCCGGTCGACGACGGCCACCTCGAAGCAGACGTTGGCGTGCGTGAGCGGGACGCCCTTGCAGACACCGGTGGTGCCCGAGGTGTACAGGACGGTGAGGGTGTCCTCCGGGCGGATGGCCTCGTACCTCGCCCGCACCGCGGCCTCGTCGTACCGCTCCCGGCCCAGCTCCATCAGCCGGTCCCAGGTCAGGTAGCGCTCGCCGTCCGGGCAGGCCGCCGGGTCCAGGACGATCACGTGCTCGATGTGGGGCAGCTCCGCGAGCGCGCTCTCCCAGCGGGCCAGGTCCGCCGCGCCGCCGAGGACCACGGCGCGGGCCCGGCAGTCCGCGGCGATGTAGGAGACCTGCTCGGGGGCCAGCGTCGCGTAGACGGTGATCGGCACGGCGCCCGCGTGCAGCGCGCCGAGGTCGGCGAGCACGTGCTCGGTCCGGTTCACCATCATGAGCGTGACGGCGTCCCCGGGCTCGATGCCCAGCGCCAGGAACGCCGAGGCCGCCTCCAGGACGCGCCGCCGCGCCTCGCCGTACGTCAGGGTGTCCCATCCGTCGCCGGCGGGGTTGGAGTAGGCGGGGGCGTCGGGATGCGCGGCGGTGATGTCGGCGAACTGGGCGCAGATGGTGCGACCGGCGATCTCGTCCAGGATGGCGGCACGCTCGGCGAGGATGGGGGAATCGGCCATGCGCGAGTCCAATCAGTGACCACTTACAAGGGTGGGTGTATCTGACCACGCCCCGCCCCCCGGGGCAATACCTCGCGCCGCCGCGATCCGGGCCGGATCAGGCGGGCGGGCCGAGCGTGTGGGCGCTCAGGGCCAGGGCCAGCTCGGCCAGGTGGCGGGGGCGGGTGACGGAGCGGCCGGTGAGCTCCTCGATCTTGCGCAGCCGGTTCAGGACCGTGTTCGGGTGGCAGTACAGGCGGGACGCGGCGCGCGGCGCCGAGCCGTCGCAGTCGATCCAGGTCGAGAGCGTGGACAGCAGGACCGCGCGGAAGACCGGCTCGACCCCGTCCAGGCCGCCCAGGACCTCCCCGGCCAGGCGGCCGGACAGCTCCGGCTGGGAGACGATCAGCGCCTCGGGCAGGCGGCGGTCCAGGCGGGCGATCTCGGTCTCCGGCGCGCGGCACGTGCGCAGCGCGAGCTCCGCCAGCCAGCGGGCGCGGCCCAGGTCGGCCAGGCTCTCCACGACCGGGCTGATCCCGGCGTGCCCGCGCACGCGCGGCGCGAGCACCTCCACGAGGTCGTCCAGGCCCGCCGCGCCCAGCGCGACCAGGCCGATCTGGGCGTCGGCGCGCATCCGCCAGACGAAGCGCAGCCCGCCGCCGTCCCCGGGCCGGTCGAACCCGCCCCCCTCCAGCGCGTCGCCCTGGCTCAGCACCACCACGGCGTACCTGCCGCGCGCGGGCAGCCCGAGCAGCCGCGTCACGGTCGGCAGCAGCGCCGGCTCCCCGCCCCGGCCCTCCAGCAGCGCGTCCACGAGCGCGTGCACCCGCTCCTCGCTGCGCCGCAGCAGTTCGTACTCGGTCCGCCGGTAGGCCTCGGCGGCGGCCGAGGACTGCTCGTCGATCGTGTGCCAGGTGCGGGTGGCGTGCCGTACCAGGGAGGTCACGTGCTCCGGGTCGTCCTCGGTCACGACCTCGACGAGCCCGTCCCAGAACACCCGCCCGGCCAGCCGGTACGACCGCAGCAGGTGGTCCAGCGGCAGGCCCTGCTCGGCGCGGCGGCGGCCGAGCCAGGCGGCCCACTCCAGGTCGGCGCGGCCGTCGCCCGGCCGCAGGATCGCCCGCATCCCGTGGCCCAGGCCCAGGTGGCAGGAGTCCCACAGATCGTCGGTGAGCCCGGCGGGCCGGTCGCGGCCCTCGCCGCGCAGGATCTCGGCCACCAGCCGGTCGGCGAGCCGGGGCAGCTCGCCCGACAGCCGCCGCACCGCCGCGCGTACCACGGCGCCGCTCTCCCGACCGCGCGCCTCCGCCGCGACGTTCACGCGCCACCTCCGGCCGTCGTTCGGGGCCGCCCGGCCCAGGCGCGGGCGCCCACAGGTGCGCCCATGCTGTCATCCCGCTCCGGGTGTTTCCAGCGGAAACCGCCCGCGTTGTGTGGATTCACAGTCCGCCGGAGTCTCGGTCCGGCTCCGCGACGCGGCGGGCCGCCCCGCCGGGGTACGGCGGGGCGGCCCGGGCCGCTCGGGGCGGGGTCAGCCGGAGTGGGGGCAGGTGTCGCGGTACTCGGAGATCTCCGTGCTCACGCGCGGGGGCGGGCAGAGGAACTGCTCGTACCGGGTGTCGTTGTCGATGAAGCGCTTGAGCCAGGAGATGCTGAACCTGGCGATCGTGGTGTCGGAGACGTTCGGGGCGAAGTGGCTCGCCCCGTTGAGTTCCAGGTACGCCTTGTCCAGGGTGGACGGGAGACTGGCGTAGAACGGCTCGCTGTGGCTGGAGACCGGGGCGATCGAGTCGTTCTCGGCCCCGATGATGAGGGTGGGCACGCGGACCTCGGGCCAGGTCTTGTCGAGGTTCCACGGGGTGAGCGGGATCGCCGCCTGGAGCGAGGGGCGCGAGACCGTCGCTTCGAGGCTCCCGCCGCCGCCCATCGAGTGGCCCATCACGCCCAGGCGGGAGGCGTCGACGCGCGACCGGACGGAGCTGCGCTGGGTGAGGTAGTCCAGCGCGGCCAGGAGCTGGCGGCCGCGGCTGTCCGGCTGGTCGCCCGTGGTGATCGTGTCGATGGTGAAGATCACGAAGCCCTGGGAGGCCAGGCGCGGGCCGTACCACGCCATGCTGGACTGGGAGGCGGTGTAGCCCGGGGCGATCGCCACCGCGCCGAACGTGCCCTCGGCGGTGCTGGTCGGGTAGTAGATCGTGCCGCCGCCGAAGCCGCTGACCGCGAGCCTGGACACGCTCACCTGGGAGATCGCGAACGGGCCGCGCTCGGCCCGCACGCTCTGCTCGGTCGGCGCCGGGCCGCGCTCGTAGGGGTTCTGCGCCGCCTGGGCCGCCTGGGCCGTCCGCGCCGCGGGGGCCGCCGGGGCGGCGTGGGCGTGCGGCGCCACCGCGAAGGCGGCGGCGGCCAGGGCCACGAGGGCGGGGCAGACCCGTAGGGACCGGCTGGGCATGTCGGTGTCCTCTCTGGTCGGTTCCGCGCGGCGGGGGAGACCGCGCGGTAGTCAGGGAGTGTGAATCGCCGGGCGCGCTTCGGCAACGGTGTGAGACCTTCCGGCTCCCGCCCGTGAAATCCCCGGCGACCTGGGTGTACGGCGGGCCGGTTGGGCGTGGTCACAAAAGGCGGGCGGCAACGCGTTGGGCCGGGACAGTCTTGGCGCCGTCCCGTTGACCCCGCGGGAACGGGCCCGTGAACCTGCGGTGATCTGAGTGACCGGCGTGGCGGCACGGCCGACGCGGTTCGCCGCGGGCGCCGGCCGGACTGATCGGATGATCGCGATGAAGCCGAGCCGGAACGTGAACGGGCGTCATCACATCGAAGGGTCCGGGCGAGCGACGCCCGGCCTGGCGGACCCCCCGTACCCCGGCCGTTCCCGGGGCGGGCGGCGGCGGGCGCGGCGGGGGAGGGGCCGGGGCGCGGCGGCGCTGGCCGGGGCTCTCGTCTGCGCCGCGGTGCTGGCCGCCGCCGGCGTCCGCGCCCTGGACGCGGCGGCCGGGGAGCCCTGCGCGGGCCCCGTGCTCACGCTCCGGGTCGCGGTCGCCCCCGCGCTGGCCCCGGCCCTGCGGCCGGCGGCGGACCGCTTCGGCCGGAGCGCCCACGTCGTGGACGGGGCGTGCGCGCGGGCCGTCGTGCGGGCGGAGGACCCCGGCGCGACCGCCGCGCGGCTGGAGAGCGGGCGGGGGGAGCGGCCCGACGTCTGGATCCCCGACTCGGCGATGTGGCCCGCCCAGGTGCAGCGGCCGGGCGCGCTGCGCGTGACCGCGACCTCGGTCGCCCGCACGCCCCTGGTCGCCGGGCTGACCGGCCCGGACCCGGGCGCGGGCGGCACGCCGTCCTGGCGCGACCTGCTCGTCGCCGCCGGATCCCTGCCCGGGGCCGCGCGCCCGTCGCTGCGCCTGCGGGCGCCGGACCCCGGCCGGGACGCCTCGGGCCTGGGCCTGCTGATGATCACGCACGGCCTGCTGCGCCCGGAGCGGGCCGCGACGGGCCTGTTCACGAGCGTGGTCAGGTCGGTCCGCGAGCACCGCTTCGCGCCCCCGCGCCCGGGCGAGGACCCGGCCGCCGCCCTCGCCCGCGCCCTGGCGTCGTCCCCGCCCCGCTCGGCGTCACCGGCGCACCCGGCGGGCCGTACGGCGGATGCGGCGGCGACGGCCGGCCCGGCGGCCCCGGCGGAGGCGGCCCCGGCGGAGGCGGACGGGGCGGCGGACGGGGTGGCGGACGGGGCGGCGGGCGGGCTTGCGGGCGGGGCGGACGGGCGGCACGTGGCGGTGGTGGCCTCCGAGCAGGCGTTCTCGGCGTACGCCCGGAGCGGGCGGCCCCCGGTCCGCGTCCTGCGCCCGGCGGGGGCCGGCCTGGACCTGGATCATCCGTACGTCGTGACCGCCGCCACGGGCGCCGCGCGCCGCGCCGCCCTGCTGCTCGAACGCGAGCTGACCTCCGCCGCGACCCGGGCGGAGGTGCGCGCGGCGGGCTTCCGCACCGGGACGGGGGAGCCCCCTCCCGCGGCGGCGGAGGTGCGGCAAGTCGTGCAGGCCTGGTGGCGGCTCACGCTCACCGCCCGCATCCTGTCGCTGATCGACGTCTCGGGCTCGATGGCCGAGAAGGTGCCCGGCTCGGGGATCTCCCGCATGGAGGCGATCGTGCGCGTCTCGCGGGCGGGGCTGCGGCTCCAGCCCGACGACACCGAACTGGGCCAGTGGGTGTTCTCCACCCGGATGGACGGCCGCCGCGACTGGCGCGAGAACGTCTCCCTCGGCCCGCTCGGCCGGGACTCCCGGCGGCAGCGCATCCTCGGCGCGCTCGACCGCATGCGGCCGAAGCCGGACGGCGACACGGGCCTGTACGACACCGTGCTGGCGGCGTTCGAGCACATGACGCGGACCTACCGGCCGAACATGGTCCACACCGTGCTGCTGTTCACCGACGGCCGCAACGACGACGCCGACGGGCCCACCCTGCGCGAGACGCTGGACCGGCTGCGCGAGATGTACGACCCGAGGAGGCCGGTGCAGATCGTCATGGTCGGGTTCGGGCCGGGCGTCGAGCGCGCCGAGCTCGAACGCATCGCCGAGGTGACGCGCGGCGGCGTCCACGTCGCCCGGACGACCGAGGACATCGAGCGCATCCTGCTGAACGTCACCGCGCGCCGCGTCTGCGCCCCGGACTGCTGAGGCCCGCGCGGCCGGGGGACTCGCCCGCCGCCCGCCCACGCGGGCCGCCCATGCTGCCATCGCGGAGCCGGCTTTTCCAGATCGGCCCGCCCGGACTGTGCGGGCGCACAATCGCGGGCCGCGCGGATTGCGTCCCCACCCCGCATTAGAACCTTGCTCTGGACCGGCCCCCGAAGCCCGTGCTGGGGTGCCCGCATGAGTCCCCCCGCGCTGCGAGTGCGCGACCTCACCGCCGCCTACGGGCCCGTCCCGGCGCTGCGCGGCATCACCCTGGAGGTGCCCGCCGGCGGCGTCGCCGCCGTCCTCGGCGGCAACGGCGCAGGCAAGTCCACCCTGCTGCGGGCCCTGTCCGGCGTGCTGCCGTTCCACGGCGGCGCGGTCACCGGCGGCGAGATCACCGCGGGCGGGACGAGCCTGCGCGGGCTGCGGCCGGACCGGATCGTCGCCGCCGGGGTGGTGCACGTCCCCGAGGGACGGCACGTCTTCGCCCGCATGACGGTGGCCGAGAACCTCCGGGCCGGCTCGCTGGGCGCGCGCGACCGCCGCCGCGCCGCCGAGGCCCGCGACCGCGTCCACGCCCTGTTCCCGATCCTGGCCGAGCGGTCCCGCCAGCCCGCCGGGCTGCTGTCGGGCGGCGAGCAGCAGATGCTGGCCATCGGCCGCGCGCTCATGGCCGGCCCCGACCTCCTCCTGCTCGACGAGCCGTCCCTGGGCCTGGCCCCGCTGGTCACCGCCCGCATCGCCGGCACGATCACCGAGATCAACCGGTACGGCACCGCCGTCCTGCTCATCGAGCAGAACGCGGCCCTGGCGCTCCGCCTCGCCGATCACGCCTACGTCCTGGAGACCGGCGCGGTCGCCCTGCACGGCACGGCGGACGAGCTGGCCGCCTCCGACGAGGTCCGCCGCCGCTACCTCGGGGTGGCCACCTCCGGGGAGGACGAGGAGGACCTCGGCCCCGGCCCCGCCGTACGGCCCCTGGCCAGGTGGGCCGGATGAGCGGCGAGGTCCCCCGGCTGGAGGTGCGCGACGTCACCGTGCGGTTCGCGGGCGTGACGGCGCTGGACGGCGTGGGCTTCACGGTGGAGCCGGGCTCCCTGCACGCGGTGATCGGCCCGAACGGGGCCGGCAAGTCCACCTGCTTCAACGTCCTGTCGGGCCTGTGCCGGCCCGCGTCCGGCAGCGTGCGGCTCGGCGGGACCGAGCTGGTCGGGCTGCCCCCGCACCGGATCGCCGCGCTCGGCGTCGCGCGGACCTTCCAGAACATCGCCCTGTCGCCGCACCTCACCGCCGCCGGCAACCTCATGCTCGCGCGGCACCGGCTCACCCGCGCCGGGTTCCTGGCCTGCGGGCTGCGCCTGCCGTCCGCCCGGCGGGAGGAGCGCCGCCACGCCGCCCGGGTGCGGGAGATCGCCGAGTTCACCGGGGTCGCCGCGCACCTGGCCACGCCCGCCGGGCTGCTGCCGTACGGCGTGCGCAAACGGCTGGAACTCGCCCGCGCGCTCTGCCTGGAGCCCGCGGTGCTGCTGCTCGACGAGCCCGTCGCCGGGATGAACGGCGGCGAGCGGCGGGAGATGGCCCGCACGATCCAGCGGGTCCGCGCCGGGCTCGGCGTGTCGGTCCTGCTCGTGGAGCACGACATGGACCTGGTGGCGCGGCTGGCCGACGAGGTCACCGTGCTCGACTTCGGCCGGCGGATCGCCGGGGGGACGCCGGAGGAGATCCAGCGGCACCCCGACGTGGTCCGCGCCTACCTGGGAACGGAGGCCCCCGCGTGACCGCGCTGGCGGAACTGCTCGTCAACGGGCTCGCGTCCGGCGCGGTGTACGCGCTCGTGGCGCTGGGATTCGTGATCGTCCACCGCTCGACCGAGGTGATCAACTTCGCTCATCCGTCGCTGCTGCTGGCCGGCGGGTACCTCGTCGCGGTGCTCCACGACGACATCGGGTTCTGGCCCGCGCTCGGGGCCGGGGTGGCGGGCGCCGCCGCGCTGGGCGCGCTGGTGGAGTTCGTCGTGCTGCGGCGGCTGAGGTCCGGCTCGCACGGCACCCTGAGCATCGTCACGATCGGCGTGGACATCGTGCTCACCGTCGAGATCGCCCGCCGCATCGGCGCGGAGGTCCTGCCGCTCGGCGACCCCTGGGGCGACCGCGTGGTCCAGGTCGGCGGCGTCACGATCGCGCAGGCCCGGATCGCCGCCCTCGGCGTCGCCGTGGCCGCGATCACCGTGTTCCTGCTGGCCTTCAAGTACACCTCCTGGGGCGTGGCCATGCGCGCCGCCGCCGAGGACCGCGCCACGGCCGCGCTCATGGGCGTGCGGCTCGGCCGGGTCTCCGCGGGCGCGTGGGCGGTCGCCGGGGCGCTCGCCGCGCTGGCCGCGCTGTTCCTGTGCGTCTTCCCGACCCCGGGGCTCGACCGCGCCACCTCCTTCGCCGCGCTCAAGGCGCTGCCGGCGGCGGTGATCGGCGGCGTGGACTCCACCACGGGGGCGCTGGCCGGGGGCCTGCTGATCGGCGTGACCGAGGCCCTGGCCGTCGGCTACCAGGACGAGGCCGCGCTGCTGCGCGGCGGCTTCGCGGACATCGCCCCGTACCTCCTCATGATCGTCGTCCTCCTGATCCGCCCCACCGGACTCTTCGGGACCAGGGAGCTCGCCCGTGCCTGACTCCATCCCGCCCTCCGGGCGCCGCGACCCGGGCCCCGCCGGCGCCGGCACCCTCGCGGACCCCGCCGCGCCCGCGGGCGTGGCCTCCCCGCCGCCGGGCGGCGACGGCGCGCGCCCCGCGTCGCGGGCCGGGCGCGGCGGCTGGGCGCGGGCCGCCGCGGGGCTGGCCGCGGCGGCGGCCGTGTGCGCGGTCCCGTTCTACGCGGAGGCGTTCTGGCTCCAGGCCGGCCTGTTCGCGATGGCCGCGGCCATCGGCGCGATCGGGCTCAACCTGCTGACCGGGGTCGCCGGGCAGCTCTCCATGGGACACGCGTTCTTCCTCGCCGTGGGCGCCTACACCTACGTGTGGCTGGCCGCCGAACCGGAGCGCGCCGCCGGGCACACGCTCCACGGGCTCGGGTGGCCGCCCCCGCTCGCGGCCGCGGTCGCGGTCGCGGCCGCGGGGATCGCCGGCGGGCTGTTCAGCCCGATCGCGGGCCGGCTGCGCGGCGCCTCGCTGGGCATCGCGACGCTGGCGCTCGTCTTCCTCGGGCAGCACGTGCTCTTCCGCGCCGAGGCCGTCACCGGCGGCGTGAACGGCCGCGCCGTGCCGCCGATGGAGATCCTCGGGCTGCGCCTCGCCGACTCCCCGGAGCCGCCCGTCGTGCTGGGCGTGCCGTTCGGGGGGCTGGAGATGCTGTGGTTCCCCGGGGCGGCGCTGCTCGCCCTGGCCGCCTGGTTCGCCCGGGGCGTGGTGTACGGCAGGCCGGGGCGGGCGCTCACCACGATCCGCGACCACGAGATCGCCGCCGGGGCCATGGGCGTGCCCGTGGCGCGCTACCGGGCCGGGGTGTTCGTGGTCTCGTCGGTGTACGCCGGGCTCGCCGGGGTGCTGCTGGCGCTGGTCTTCCAGCGCGCGGTGCCGGAGTACTTCGGGCTCGCGCTCGCCCTCGACTACCTCGCGATGATCGTCATCGGCGGGCTCGGGTCGGTCGGCGGCGCGGCCGCGGGCGCGGTCTTCGTGTCGCTGCTGCCCCAGCTCCTCACCCGGTACGGCGACGCCATCCCCTTCGTGGCGCAGCCGGGCGAGGAGGGGCTGTCCCCCTCCGAGGCCGCCCGCGTCCTGTACGGCGCGGCGTTCGTCGCCGTGCTGCTCTACCTCCCCCGCGGCCTGCGCGGCCTCCTTCCCCGGTGCGCCGCCCCCGCCTCGCGGGCGCGGGCCGTACGCGCGGGGGACGCGGGTGATCCACCTCGATGACAAGGGAGCAATGAACATGAGAACTGTGCGCATCGGGATCGCCGCGGCGGTCGTGGCCTGCCTGGCCGCCGGATGCAGCGGGAAGGCCACGGGCGGAGGGGGCGAGTCCGGCGGCGTGAAGACCGGGCCCGGCGTCACCAAGGACACGATCACCGTCTCGGCCCTGACCGACCTGACCGGGCCCTACGCGGCGCTGGGCAAGGGGGTCACGCAGGCGCAGAAGCTCTACTTCGACCAGCTCAACGCGGCCGGCGGGGTGTGCGGGCGCAAGGTCGAGCTGCTGGTCCGCGACCACGGGTACGACGTGCAGAAGGCCGTCGCCGCCTACAGCGAGATCGCGCCCAGGTCCGCCGCGCTGCCGCAGGTGATCGGGTCGCCGATCACCAACGCGCTGCGGTCCCGGCTGGAGTCCGACAAGCTGCTGACGATCCCGCAGGCGTGGGCGCACACCCTGCTGGGCAGCAGGTACATCCAGCTCACGGGCACCACGTACGACATCGACATGGTCAACGCCGTCGCCTTCCTCGTGAAGGAGAAGGGCCTCAAGGCCGGGGACAGGATCGGGCACATCCACCTGGAGGGCGACTACGGCCAGAGCGCGCTGGCCGGGTCCCGGTTCGCCGCGGAGAAGAGCGGGCTGAAGCTGGTGGAACAGCAGGTCAAGGCCACCGACGCGGACATGACGGCGCAGGCGGCGGCGTTCCGCAAGGCCGGGGTGAAGGCGATCCTGGTCAGCGTCAGCCCCAAGCAGGCCGCGTCGCTGGCCGGGGTCACGGCGGCGATGGGGCTCAAGGTGCCGTTCGCGGCGAGCAACTCGGCGTTCGCGCAGCAGCTCCTGGCGACGCCGGTCGCGCCGGTGCTGGAGCGCGAGTACTACGTGATGACGGCCGCCACGCCGTTCAGCGCGGACGTCCCCGGGGTGAAGAAGCTCGCGGGCGACTACCAGAAGGCGTTCCCGGGGCAGCCGCTGGACTCCAGCGTGTTCTCCGGCTACACCACGGCGGCGATCGTCGGCGAGGCGCTCAAGAAGGCGTGCGCGGCCAAGGACCTGACGCGTGAGGGGATCGTGACCGCCCACCGCTCGGCCAAGGCCTTCGACATCGGCCTGGGCGGCGCGCCGCAGGACTACAGCCAGTGGACCCGCCCCGCGTCCCGCGCCGGCTACATCGTCAAGCCCGACAAGGCCGCCCTCGGCGGCACCCGCGTCCACCAGGAGCCCGCCGAGTCCGACCTGGCCAAGTCCTACAACCCGCCCGCCGGCTGACCTGCCGTATCATCTGATCACTCCGATCGGCGCTCTCCCGGAACCGCCACGGCCGCGACCCCGAACAGGCCGACCGCGTCGCCGGCATCCTCCGACGCCCCCCGCCCTGACGCCCCGCCCTGACGCCCCGCCCTGGAGCCCCGCCCTGGAGCCCAGCCCTGGAGCCCCGCCCTGGCGGCCCGCCGTACGGCACGGCGGGCCGCGCCGGCGGTGCGGCGAGGTGATGCGCCCGGCCGCGCCGGGGGGGCGGGACACCGCCTCGCCGATACGGCCGGGGCGGGGCCGCCCGCGGCGCCGAAGCCGTCAGTAGAGGAGCGGGTTCTCCAGCTCCTGGAGGGACTTGGGGCTGAGGGCGACGGACGTGGACAGGTCGCCGGCGTTGAAGTAGATCTCCTCCTCGTCCAGCAGGTCGGCGTCGAGGAGGAGGGGGAAGCCGTAGAGGCCGCCCAGGGGCGCCAGCTCGCCGAAGTCGCAGCCGGTCCGCTCCCGCAGGTGGTCGCGCGTGGCCAGCTTGACCTCGCGCGCCTCCAGGAGGGCGGCGGCGCGCTCGGGGTCGGCCCGCTTCTGGGCCTGGATCACCAGGATCGCGTAGGTCTTCTCGCCCGGGCGGCGCACCCGCAGGAAGATGGACTTGGCCTGCTGCTCGTAGGAGGTGCCGAGCACGCGGTGATACTCCTCGGCCGACCCGGCCGGGGGATGCGTGATCACCCGGTGGGCGACGCCGTTCGCGGTGAGGTACTCGACGATCTTCTCGTGCGCGCCGTTCATGGGCGGCTCCTGAGGCGGACGACCGGAACGCTGACGTGGCCGAGCGTAGCCGCGGGCGCGGCCGGACGGGGGGACGTCCGGCCGCGCGCCGCGCGGTCAGCCGTCGTTCTCGCGGCGGCGCAGGTAGCGCTCGAACTCGCGGGCGATGGCCTCGCCGCTGGCCTCGGGCAGGTCGGCCGCGTCCTTGCGCTCCTCCAGCTCGCGGACGTATTCGGCGACCTCGGCGTCCTGCTGCGCCAGCTCGTCCACCCCGCGCTCCCAGGCCTTGGACTCCTCCGGCAGGTCGCCGGCCGGCATGGGGACGCCGAGGATGTCCTCGGCGTTGCGCAGCAGCGCGAGCGTGGCCTTGGGGTTGGGGGGCTGGGCGACGTAGTGGGGGACCGAGGCCCACAGCGAGATCGCCGACAGCCCGGCGTTCTCGAAGGAGTTCTGGAGCACCCCCACGATGCCGGTCACGCCCTCGTAGCGGCTCAGCTCCAGGTCGAGCGTCCGCGCCAGGCCCGGGTCGCTGACCGAGGCCACGACGGGCACCGGCCGCGTGTGCGGGGAGTCGTTGAGCATCGCGCCGACCAGCAGCGTCTTCTCGATCCCCAGTTCGCGGACCACCGAGAGGATGTCGTCGCAGAAGGCGCGCCAGCGCATGTTGGGCTCGATGCCCCGGACCAGCACCACGTCGCGCTCCAGGCCCGGCGGGCGGGCCACCGAGAAGCGCGTCGTGGGCCAGGTGATGCGCCGCGTGGAGCCCTCCACGATCTCCACGCTCGGGCGGGTCACCTGGAAGTCGTAATAGTCCTCGGGGTCGAGGGCGAGCAGCGGCTCGGCCTTCCACGCCGTCTCCAGGTGGGAGATCAGGCCGCTGGCCGCCTCGCCGGCGTCGTTCCAGCCCTCGAAGGCGGCGATCAGCACCGGTTCGACGAGCTCGGGGACTCCGTCGAGCTCGATCACGCGGTCTCCTCACCGGCCGCTTACCGCGGCCTGTCGTCGTTTTACCGAACTCCAAGCGTACGTGGTCCGGCCCACATCCTCGGGGCGAACCCGAACAAGATCAACGTCCGCTCGTGGTGTGCACGATGAGGACGTCGCACTCGGCCCGGTGGGAGACGTTGGAGGGGACGGAGCCGAGGAGGCGGCCCGCCAGGCTGTTCAGGCCCCGGTTGCCGACGACGATCAGGTCGGCCGAGCGCTCGTCGGCCAGCTTCACCAGCACGTCCACGGCGTCGCCCGGCTCGGCCGCCAGCTCGACGTCGGTGGCGCCCGCGGCGAGCGCGCGGTCCTTGGCCGCCCGCAGCGCGTCCTCGGCGGGCGTGGACCCGGTGACCTTGTAGGCCAGGTCCCCGAGCGCGTCGGCGGCGGCGGCCCGCTCCCGCTCGGGCATCGGGTGGTAGGCGCAGGCCAGCACGAGCGTGGCGCCGGTGGCGGCGGCGAGCGCCCCGGCGGCGGTCACGGCGCGGAAGGAGGAGGCCGAGCCGTCGGTGCCGACGATGATGGTGCGGTAGGCGGTCACGGGGGGTGCACCTCGCTTCGAGTCACCCGCGCGTTCTGCGCGGCTGTACGTCGGGGACCATGGGGGAAGTCGGGGACACGGGTGAAGTCGGGGACACGGGTCAGGGGGAGCCTTTCACGCGGACCGGCCCCCCGGCCTCTCACGTACCGCTAAACCTGGGCCCCGCCGGTTCGCACTCCGGCGATCACGCGGCCCCGCCCCCGGCGTACGGCCGAGCCCTCCCCGCCCGCCCCTATGCGCGGCGCGGGACCGGGCGGGACGCCGTACGGCGGCGGTGCCGGGGTGACGCCGGGGTGACGCCGGGGTGACGCCATGGTGACCGCCGGGGTGACCGCCGGGGTGACCGCTGGGGTGACCGCCGTGGCGACTGTCGTGGTGACCGTCGTGGCGATGCCGGGGTGACGCGGCGGGGGCCCCGGGGGCGGCGGGCGCCAGGAATCCGATACCGCCCGATCCCTATAGGCTTGGGGACCATGAGCAGAGCATCGTCCTTCCGTGAAGTCCTGGGCCGGCGCGTGATCGTGGCTGACGGGGCCATGGGGACGATGTTGCAGGCCCATGACCTCACGCTGGCGGACTTCCAGGACCTCGAGGGCTGCAACGAGATCCTCAGCGTCACCCGGCCCGACGTGGTGCGCGCGATCCACGACGCCTACTTCGAGGTCGGCGTCGACGCGGTGGAGACCAACACCTTCGGCGCGAACCTGTCGGCCCTCGGCGAATACGACATCGCCGACCGCATCTACGAGCTGTCCGAGGCCTCGGCGCGGATCGCCCGCGAGTCCGCGGACGCCTGGTCCACGCCGGACCGGCCGCGCTTCGTGCTCGGCTCGATCGGCCCCGGCACCAAGCTGCCCACGCTCGGCCACGTCACCTTCGCCGCCCTGCGCGACGCCTACCTGCAGAACGCCTCCGGCCTGATCGCCGGCGGCGCCGACGCGATCATCATCGAGACCTGCCAGGACCTGCTCCAGACCAAGGCCGCGATCATCGGCACCCGCCGCGCGATCGCCGAGGCCGGCCGCGACGTCCCGGTCATCGCCCAGGTCACCATCGAGCTCAACGGCGCGATGCTGCTCGGCTCGGAGATCGGCGCGGCCCTGACCGCGCTGGAGCCGCTCGGCGTGGACGTGCTCGGCCTCAACTGCTCCACCGGCCCCGCCGAGATGAGCGAGCACCTGCGCTACCTGGCGCGGCACTCCCGGCTGCCGCTGTCCTGCATGCCCAACGCCGGGCTGCCGGTGCTCACCGCCGACGGGGCGCACTACCCGCTGACCCCGGAGGAGCTGGCCAACGCCCACGACCGCTTCACCGTGGAGTACGGCCTGTCGATCGTGGGCGGCTGCTGCGGCACCACCCCCGAGCACATGCGCCAGGTCGTCGAGCGGGTGCGCGCCCGCGAGGTCGCCGAGCGCGACCCGCGCCCCGAGCCCGGCGCCTCCTCGCTCTACCAGCACGTGCCGTTCCGCCAGGACACCTCCTACCTGGCGATCGGCGAGCGCACCAACGCCAACGGCTCCAAGGCCTTCCGCGAGGTCATGCTCGCCGGCAACTGGGACGAGTGCGTGGAGATCGCCCGCGGCCAGGCCCGCGACGGCGCCCACTTCCTCGACCTGTGCGTGGACTACGTCGGCCGGGACGGCGTGGCCGACATGGACGAGCTGGCGTTCCGCTTCGCCACCGCCTCGACCCTGCCGATCGTGCTCGACTCCACCGAGCCGGAGGTGCTGCGCGCCGGCCTGGAGCGCCTCGGCGGCCGCGCGGTGATCAACTCGGTCAACTACGAGGACGGCGACGGCCCCGACTCCCGCTGGCAGCGGCTGCTCCCGGTGGTCAAGGAGCACGGCGCGGCCGTCGTGGTCATGCTCATCGACGAGGAGGGCCAGGCCCGCACGGCCGACTGGAAGGTCCGCATCGCCGAGCGCGCCGTCAAGGACCTCACCGAGAACTGGGGCATGCGCGTCGAGGACATCATCATCGACGCGCTGACCTTCCCCATCGCCACCGGCCAGGAGGAGACCCGCCGCGACGGCGTCGAGACCATCGAGGCGATCCGCGAGATCAAGCGCCGCTGGCCCGGGATCCAGACCACGCTCGGCATCTCCAACGTCTCCTTCGGCCTCAACCCGGCCGCCCGCATCGTGCTCAACTCGGTCTTCCTGCACGAGTGCGTGCAGGCGGGCCTCGACTCGGCCATCGTGCACGCCTCCAAGATCCTGCCGATGAACCGGATCCCGGACGAGCAGCGGCAGGTCGCCCTGGACATGGTCTACGACCGCCGCCGCGAGGGCTACGACCCGCTCCAGCGGTTCATGGAGCTGTTCGAGGGCGTGGACGCCGCCGCCATGAAGGCCGGCCGCGCCGCCGAGCTGCTGGGCCTGCCGCTGTGGGAGCGGCTCAAGCGCCGCATCATCGACGGCGAGCGCAAGGGCCTGGAGGCCGACCTCGACGAGGCCCTGCGGGAGCGGCCCGCCCTGGAGATCATCAACGACGTGCTGCTCGACGGCATGAAGACGGTCGGCGACCTGTTCGGCTCCGGCCAGATGCAGCTCCCGTTCGTGCTCCAGTCCGCCGAGGTCATGAAGACCGCCGTCGCCTACCTCGAACCCCACATGGAGAAGACCGAGGACGGCGGCAAGGGCCGCATCGTGCTCGCCACCGTCAAGGGGGACGTGCACGACATCGGCAAGAACCTCGTGGACATCATCCTCACCAACAACGGCTACGAGGTGGTCAACCTCGGCATCAAGCAGCCGGTGTCGGCGATCATCGAGGCGGCCGAGCAGAAGCAGGCCGACGTGGTGGGCATGTCCGGCCTGCTCGTGAAGTCCACGGTGATCATGAAGGAGAACCTCGCCGAGCTGAACGAGCGCGGGCTGGCCGGCCGGTGGCCGGTGCTCCTGGGCGGCGCGGCCCTCACCCGGGCCTACGTCGAGCAGGACCTCGCGGGCATGTTCGAGGGCGAGGTGCGCTACGCCAAGGACGCCTTCGAGGGCCTGAAGCTCATGGACGCCTTCATGGCGGTCAAGAAGGGCGTGCCCGGCGCGGAGCTGCCCAAGCTGCGCGAGCGCCGGGTCAAGACGGGCGCGGTCCTGGAGCGCACGGCCGAGGAGGACCTGCCCGCGCGCTCGGACGTCGCCGTGGACAACCCGGTGCCCGTCCCGCCGTTCTTCGGCGACCGCGTCGTCAAGGGCATCCCGCTGGCCGACTACGCCGCGTTCCTCGACGAGCGGGCCACGTTCATGGGCCAGTGGGGCCTGAAGGCCGCGCGCGGCGGCGAGGGCCCCTCCTACGAGGAGCTCGTCGAGACCGAGGGCCGGCCGCGGCTGCGCATGTGGCTCGACCGGCTGCAGACCGAGGGCCTGCTGGAGGCCGCGGTCGTCTACGGGTACTTCCCGTGCGTCAGCGAGGGTAACGACCTGGTGATCCTCACCGAGTCGGGCGAGGAGCGCACCCGCTTCACGTTCCCGCGCCAGCGCCGCGACCGGCACCTGTGCCTGGCCGACTTCTTCCGGCCGCGCGAGTCCGGCGAGACCGACGTGATCGGGCTGCAGCTCGTCACCGTCGGCTCCCGGATCAGCGGGGCCACCGCCGAGCTGTTCGAGAAGAACTCCTACCGCGACTACCTGGAGCTGCACGGCCTGTCGGTGCAGCTCACCGAGGCCCTGGCGGAGTACTGGCACACCCGCGTCCGCGCGGAGCTGGGCTTCGGCGGTGAGGACTCGGCCAACGTGGAGGACTTCTTCAAGCTCGGCTACCGGGGCGCCCGCTTCTCGCTGGGATACGGCGCCTGCCCCGACCTGGAGGACCGCGCCAAGATCGTGGACCTGCTGCGGCCGGAGCGGATCGGCGTGACGCTGTCGGAGGAGTTCCAGCTCGTGCCCGAGCAGGCCACCGACGCGTTCGTGGTCCACCATCCCGAGGCCAAGTACTTCAACACCTGATCGGATCGACGGCGCCCCGCCGTGCCTCCCCATGCCCGGGCGGTACGGCGGCGCGCCGCCACACGGGGAGAACGGCGGAACAGTGGCGGACACGGCGACGACGGGACCGGAGACCGGGGGAGACGCGCTCGAGGCCGTGTTCTTCGACATGGACGGCCTGCTCGTGGACACCGAGCGGGTCTGGTTCGAGGTCGAGACCCAGGTGATGGCGCGGCTCGGCGGCGAGTGGAGCCTGGAGCACCAGGAGAAGCTCGTCGGCGGCTCGATGGACCGTTCCGTCGCCTACATGCTCCAGGTCTCCGGGGCCGACGTCGCCCCCGAGACGGTGGCGGCCTGGATGGACGAGGGCATGACGGCGCGCCTGCGGGTGGGCGGCGCGGCGGTGATGCCGGGCGCGCCCGAGCTGCTGGTCGCCCTCCGCGCGGCCGGCGTGCCCGTCGGCCTGGTCACCTCCTCCCTGGGCTCCATCGCCGACGCGGTCCTGCGCAGCGTCGGCCGGCACCACTTCGACACGATCGTCACCGCGGACGACGTGACGCTCACCAAGCCCGACCCCGAGCCCTACCTGCTGGCCGCCAAGCGCCTGGGGGTGGACCCGGCCCGCTGCGTCGTCCTGGAGGACTCCCCGAACGGCGTGGCCGCGGCCACCGCCGCCGGATGCCTGGTCGTCGCGGTCCCCAGCCTCCTGCCCATCGACCCGGCCCCCGGCCGCCTGGTGGTGTCCTCCCTCACCGAGGTCACGGTGGACCGGCTCCGGGCCCTGGCCGCCTCCCGGCCCGCCGCCTGAGGCCGTACCGCCCGAGGCCATTCCCCGCCCGGGGCCATCCCCTGCCTGAGGCCGTGCCCGCCTGTGGCGTGCCCCCGCCTGAGGGCCGCACCTCGGCCCGCGAGCGCCGGGGGTGGCGGCGGCGCGTGGAACCCTGAGGTGGGGCGGGTAGTTGGACAGGGTGACCCCTAGGGGCGCGGCCATCCCCGCGGATGAGGGGCCGGGCCGGACCCGCGTGTCAGGATGGGGTGACGACTGAGGGAGGCGGCCATGCCGGGATACAACGAGATCGCCTGGTTGCCGTTGACGCTGGGGTTGACGGTGGCGGGGCTGCTGCTGAGCTGGATCGCGTGGCGGCGCCGGGGGGCCGCGGCCGGGATGCGGGGCGCGGCGTGGTCGCTGCTGCCGCTGGCCGCCTACCTGACCGGGATCATCGCCACCCTGTGGACCGTGGGCACGGCGCTGGTGGGCTTCGTGACGCGGTTCGTGTTCTCGCCGATGGCCTGGGCGGGCGTCATCGTGACGGGCCTGGCCGCGGTGCTGTTCGTCGTGTCCGGCGTGATGCGGCGGCGCGGCGCCGGGCGCAAGGGGGCGCGCACGCGCGAGCCCGCCGAGGCGGAGGCCGCCGGGCGGCCCGCGGCGCCGGGATCCCCGGCCCAGGCCCCGGCCCAGGAGCCGAAGCAGGTGCGGGGCAAGAAGGCCGAGCCGCGCGGGCCCGTGGACGACGACATGGCCGAGATCGAGGAGATTCTGCGCCGCCGCGGCATCGGCTGAGCGGCATCGGCTGAGCGGCCCGCCCCGGCGCCGGGGCGGAAAAAATCTTGAAGACTATCGGCCGTCGAGTAACAAGATCGGCACGGTGCGGTTTCGCGGCCGTCACAATCGTGCCCCGGGTACCCCCTTGGGTCTGGCCGAGGTGCGGAAGGCGATTCATTCTCCGCTTGAGGGTTGCCGCATGAGCGGCATCCGTACGGATTCATCCGTATCTCAGGGGGCCGTCGCCTATGACCGCGCCGCTCGACGTTTCCGGGACCGAGTCCTCCGCCCGGCCTGAGGCCGTACTGCAGGGAGCCGGCCGCCAGGCCATCGAGGGCCGGTCGCTGGGCCAGATCGCCTGGGCGCGGCTGCGGCGCGACAAGGTGGCCATCACCGGCGGGGTCGTGATCGTCCTGCTGATCGTGGTGGCCGTCCTGGCACCCGTGATCACGAACGTGGTGGGCGGGCCGCCGGACAAGTTCAACGAGGAGCTGATCGACCCCACGTTCAGCTCGCCCAAGGGGTCGGGGATCTTCGCCGGGGTGAGCTGGGAGCACCCCCTGGGGGTGGAGCCGGTCAACGGGCGCGACGTGTTCAGCCGCATCCTGTACGGCGCGCGCATCTCCCTGCTGATCGGCTTCCTGGCCACGCTGGTCTCGGTGGTGCTCGGCGTGTTCTTCGGCGTGGTCGCCGGCTACTTCGGCGGCTGGGTGGACACGCTGATCAGCCGGATCATGGACGTCTTCCTGGCGTTCCCGCTGCTGCTGTTCGCGATCGCGCTGGTCGGCGTGGTGCCGGACGAGGCGTTCGGGCTCAGCGGGAACGGGCTGCGCCTGGCCGTGCTGGTGTTCATCATCGGCTTCTTCAGCTGGCCGTACATCGGGCGGATCATCCGCGGGCAGACGCTCTCGCTGCGGGAGCGGGAGTTCGTGGACGCGGCCAGGAGCCTGGGCGCGCGCAGCCCCTACATCCTCTTCCGCGAGCTGCTGCCGAACCTGGTGGCGCCGATCATCGTCTATTCGACCCTGCTGATCCCGACGAACATCCTGTTCGAGGCGGCCCTGTCCTTCCTCGGGGTCGGCATCGAGCGGCCCACCGCCACCTGGGGGAAGATGCTGGAGCAGGCGGTGCCCTTCTACAGCGTCGCCCCCCTGTTCGTGGTGGTCCCGGGCCTGGCCATCTTCATCACCGTCCTCGCCTTCAACCTGCTCGGGGACGGCCTGCGCGACGCGCTGGACCCGCGGGGGACCCGGTGACCCGGGGCCCGGGCCGCGCCGCACGACCCCATCGCGCCGACCGGCGGACCACTCGCGCCGCCGTACCCGACCCACCCATCACGAAGCAAGGGGTGTAGCGAGACCATGATCAGAAAGAACGCACTGGCGGCGGTGGCGCTCGGCGCCACGCTGGCCGTGGGCCTTTCGGCCTGCGGCGGCGGAGGCCCGGCCAAGGGCAAGGGCCCGGGCGGCGGGCAGGGGCAGGGGGCGGGCTTCAACGCCGCGGACAAGGACTGGGTGAACAGGTCCGACAAGAAGGGCGGGACGCTCAAGCTCGTGAGCTCCCAGGACTGGGACTCCCCGGACCCGCAGAACACCTACTACGCCTGGTCGGTCAACTTCGCGCGCGTCTACGGCCGCCAGCTCACGACGTTCAAGTCGGCGCCCGGCACGGCGGGCCTGGAGGTCGTCCCCGACCTGGCCGAGAGCCTGGGCGAGGTGAGCCCCGACGGCAAGACCATCACCTACCGGCTCAAGCCGGGCCTGAAGTTCGACGACGGCTCGCCGATCACGAGCAAGGACGTCAAGTACGGCATCGCCCGCATGTTCGACCGCCAGGTGCTGCCGAACGGCCCGGACTACTTCGTGCTGTTCATCGACAACGGCGGCAAGAAGTTCGAGGGCCCGTACAAGGACAAGGAGCTGAAGAACCTCACGGGCATCCAGACGCCCGACGACCGCACCATCGTCTTCAAGCTCACCCAGGCGTTCCCCGACTTCGACTACCTGGCCACGTTCCCGCAGACCACGCCGGTCCCGCAGGCCAAGGACACGGGCGCCAAGTACCTGGAGAAGATCGTCGCCAGCGGGCCGTACAAGATCGACTCGTACCAGCCGGGCAAGGGCATGCAGCTCAGCCGCAACCCGCACTGGGACCCCGCCTCCGACCCCAACCGCAAACAGCTCGTCGACAAGATCGAGGTGCAGGTCGGGCTCAACCAGGACGACATCGACAACCGGCTGCTGTCCGGCGCCGCGCACATCGACGTCCGCGCGGTCGGCGTGGGCCCCGCCGCCCAGGCCAAGATCCTGGCGAACCCGCAGCTCAAGGCGAACGCCGACAGCACGTTCACCGGCCGGCTGTGGTACTTCACGCTGAACGAGAAGATCGCGCCGTTCGACAACATCGAGTGCCGCAAGGCCGTGCAGTACGCCACGGACAAGGTGGCGCTGCAGACGGCGTTCGGCGGCCCGATCGCTGGCGGCGACGTGGCCACGACGATGCTCCCGCCGAGCGTCGCGGGCTACCAGAAGTTCGACCTGTACCCGACGCCGGGCCACAAGGGCGACCTGGCCAAGGCCAAGCAGCACCTGACCGCGTGCGGGCAGCCGAACGGCTTCACCACCAAGATCAGCGCGCGGGCCGACCGGCCGACCGAGATGCGCGCCGCCGAGGCGCTGCAGCAGTCGCTCCAGAAGATCGGGATCCAGACCTCGATCAAGTCCTTCCCGAGCGACCGCTACTTCACCAACTTCGCCGGCTCCCCGGCCTACGTGAAGAAGGAGAAGATCGGCATCTCCTTCCACGGGTGGCACGCCGACTGGCCGACCGGGTTCGGCTTCCTGCAGCAGCTCGTGGACGGCCGCACCATCAAGGCGCAGGGCAACACGAACGTGCAGGAGACCGACGACCCGAAGATCAACGCCCTGTTCGACCAGGTGACCAAGACCAAGGACACCACCGCGCGCGAGAAGATCTACGGGCAGATCGACCGGCTCCAGATGGAGCGCGCCTCCACGGTGCCGTACCAGTACTCCAAGGGCCTGTTCTACCGCAACCCGCAGGTCGCCAACGTCTACTTCAACTACGCCTACGGCGAGTACGACTACGCCAACCTCAGCCTCCGCTGACCGGCGGGCGCACGCCGTACGGCGGGCGGGGGCCCGCGCGCGCCCGCCCGCCGTACGGCCGCAGCCCGCCTCGGAGTCCGTCCCCGGGCCGCCAGAGCCCGTCATCGGACCGTCATCGAGGCCCGTCACGAGCACAGAGGGGCAGGTGAAGGCAGCGGGCGCCCGGCACCCCCGGGCGCCCCGCCGCAGACGTGGTCGCATACATCGTCCGCCGGGTGATCGGCGCCGTGCTGCTGCTGGCCATCACGACGATGGTCACCTTCGGCATCTTCTTCCTGGTCCCGCGGCTGGCCGGGCAGACGACCGACCAGATCGCCGCGCAGTACGTCGGGCGCGACCCCAGCCCGGAGGAGATCACGCTCACCAAGCGGCGGCTGGGGCTGGACGACCCGCTGGTCGTGCAGTACGGCCGGTTCGTCAAGGGGCTCGTGGCCGGCACCGACTACTCCTACGGGCCGAACACCGAGTTCTGCCCGCCGCCGTGCTTCGGCTACTCGTTCAAGTACCAGCGGGCGGTCTGGCCCGACCTGGTGGACCGGTTCCCGGTGACGTTGTCGCTCGCCGTCGGGGCCGCGGCGATCTGGCTGGTCGCCGGGGTGGCGATCGGCGTGCTGTCCGCGCTGCGCAAGGGGACGGTGTTCGACCGGGCGGCCATGATCACCGCGCTCGCCGGGGTCTCGTTACCGATCTTCTTCACCGGGCTGCTCACGCTGGCGTTCATCCGGCCCGAGGGCGTGGTGTTCGTGCCGTTCACCGAGAACCCGCCGGCCTGGGCGGGGAACCTGCTGCTGCCCTGGGTCACGCTGGCGTTCCTGTTCGCCGCCGGATACGCCCGGCTCACCCGGGCCACCATGCTGGAGACGGTCGGCGAGGACTACATCCGCACGGCCCGCGCCAAGGGGCTGCCCGAGCGCACGGTCATCGGCAAGCACGCGCTGCGCGCCACGATGACCCCCACGCTCACCATGTTCGGCCTGGACCTGGGGCTGCTGCTGGGCGGGGCGGTGCTGACCGAGAGCACCTACTCGCTGCCGGGCCTGGGCAAGTACGCCGTGGACGCGATCCGGCAGAACGACCTGCCGCAGATCCTCGGCGTCACCACGCTCGCCGCGTTCTTCATCGTCGTCGCGAACCTGGTCGTGGACCTGCTGTACGCGGTCGTGGACCCGAGGGTGAGGCTGGGATGACCGTCGAGATCACCCGCCCGGACGCCCCGGACGCCTTCGTGGCCGTCCGCGACCTGCGCGTCCACTTCCCGACCGAGGACGGGCTCGTGCGGTCGGTGGACGGGCTGTCCTTCCGGCTGGACCGCGGGCGCACGCTCGGCATCGTGGGGGAGTCCGGCTCGGGCAAGAGCGTGACCAGCCTGGCCGTGCTCGGCCTGCACAACCGGCGCACCGCCCGGATCTCGGGCGAGATCTGGCTGGACGGCGAGGAACTGGTCGCCGCGCCGCCGGAGCGGGTGCGGGCGCTGCGCGGCAAGAAGATGGCGATGATCTTCCAGGACCCGCTGTCCTCGATGCACCCCTACTACACGGTGGGGGCGCAGATCGTGGAGGCGTACCGCATCCACAACGACGTGAGCCGGAAGGTCGCGCGCAAGCACGCGATCGAGATGCTGGGCCGGGTCGGCATCCCGCAGCCCGCGCGCCGCGTGGACGACTACCCGCACCAGTTCTCCGGCGGGATGCGGCAGCGGGCCATGATCGCGATGGCGCTGTCGTGCGACCCGGAGCTGCTGATCGCCGACGAGCCCACCACGGCCCTGGACGTGACCGTGCAGGCGCAGATCCTGGACCTGATCCGGGACCTGCAGCGCGACTTCGACACCGCGGTGATCGTGATCACGCACGACCTGGGCGTGGTCGCCGAGCTGGCCGACGACGTCCTGGTCATGTACGCCGGGCGGGCGGTCGAGTACGGCGGCGCCGACGACCTCTTCGAGCGCCCCGAGCATCCGTACGCCTGGGGGCTGCTCGGGTCGATGCCGCGGCTGGACCGCGAGCCGGCCGAGCGGCTGCTGCCGATCAGGGGGACGCCGCCCAGCCTGATCAACGTGCCGCCGGGCTGCGCCTTCCACCCGCGCTGCGCGTACTGCGAGCTGACCGGGGGGCTGAGCACCACCGAGGTGCCGCCGCTGACCGAGACCGCCGGCGGGCATCTCGTCGCCTGCCACCTGGCCCCGGAGAAGCGGCGGGAGATCTGGGAGAACGACGTGCGGCCGACCCTGGAGAGCCGATGAGCGACCCGCTGCTGTCCGTGACCGGCCTGCGCAAGCACTTCCCGATCACCAAGGGCCTGCTGAGGCGGCAGGTCGGGGCCGTCAAGGCGGTCGACGGCGTGGACTTCGACGTCGCGCGCGGCGAGACCCTGGGCCTGGTGGGGGAGTCCGGCTGCGGCAAGACCACGACCGGCCGGCTGCTGATCCGGCTGCTGGACCCGACCGGCGGCACGATCGTGTTCGACGGCCGGGACATCACCCGCCTGCCGCAGCGGCGGATGCGGCCGCTGCGCCGCGACATCCAGATGATCTTCCAGGATCCGTACTCGTCGCTGAACCCGCGGCACACCGTGGGCGCGATCGTGGGCGCGCCGTTCCGCATCCAGGGCATCGAGACCGAGCACGGGGTCAAGCGGGCCGTGCAGGAGATCCTGGAACTGGTCGGGCTCAGCCCCGAGCACTACAACCGGTACCCGCACGAGTTCTCCGGCGGCCAGCGGCAGCGCATCGGCATCGCCCGCACGCTGGCGCTGCGGCCCAAGCTGATCATCGCGGACGAGCCGGTGTCCGCGCTGGACGTCTCCATCCAGGCCCAGGTCGTCAACCTGCTGGAGGACCTGCAGAACGAGCTGGACCTGACCTACGTGGTGATCGCGCACGACCTGTCGGTGGTCCGGCACATCAGCGAGCGGGTCGCGGTGATGTACCTGGGGAAGATCGTGGAGCTGGCGGACCGCAGGAGCCTGTACGAGACGCCGATGCATCCGTACACGGTCGCGCTCATGTCGGCGGTGCCGGTGCCCGACCCGGCGCGGCGGCGGCAGCGGGACCGGATCCGGCTCGCGGGGGACGTGCCGAGCCCCCTCAATCCGCCCGCGGCGTGCCGGTTCCACACCCGGTGCTGGAAGGCGCGGGAGGTGTGCCGCCAGGAGGAGCCGCCGCTGGCCGAACTGGCCCCCGGTCACCGCGTCGCGTGCCACTTCCCCGAGAACGCCCCCGCGGCGGCGCCGTCCCGGGGAGACTCGGATCGGCAGGTCTCCGACCAGCGGTCCGAGGCGCCCGCGGGGGGTGGCGGCGGTCCCGCCGCGACGTCCTGAAGGCGCTCCGCGGGCCGTCTCGAATGCTGGACGCTTAATCGCCGCCGGATATCGCCCGGGTGACGGAACCATTGCAACTTCACGTTTTGGCCATCAGTTTTACGTGTTTTAGCCAGTCGTACGCTAATCGTTACCACCTCGGGACCGGTGGCTGTCCAGCATTTGATACCAAGTGGGGGACGTAGGCCGGGAAGTCACCCGGCCTTTACGAGTTCATGAGGTGGGAGATGCATCGACGCAGGGGGCCCGTGCGCGCGCTGACCGCGCTCGCACTGGGCGGCGCCCTCGCGCTCGCGGCGGCGTGTGGCGGCGGCGGGCAGAGCGGTGGGGGCAACAAGGCCGGCGGCGGCTCGGGGACCAAGGACGTCTTCGTCTGGGCGCTCTCCGACCAGCCCAAGGTCCTCGACAGCTCCTACGCGAGCGACGGCGAGACGTTCCGTGTGACCCGTCAGATCTACGAGGGGCTGGTGGGCACCGAGGCCGGCGGCACCAAGATCGTGCCGGCGCTCGCGACCCAGTGGGACACCAAGGACAGCAAGACCTGGGAGTTCACGCTCAAGAAGGGCGTGAAGTTCCACGACGGCACCGACTTCAACGCCAAGTCCGTCTGCGACAACTTCGAGCGCTGGTACAACTTCACCGGCGCCCAGCAGAACCCCGCGGTCTCCACCTACTGGCAGACCACCATGGGCGGCTTCAAGAAGAACGAGAGCGAGGACCTCGGCCCGAGCCTCTACAAGTCGTGTGAGGCCAAGGCCGACGACAAGGTCGTCATCACCCTCACCAACCCCTCGGCGAGCTTCATCTCCGTCCTGGCCCTGCCCTCCTTCGCCATGGTCAGCATGGACGCGGTGAAGAAGTACGGCGACACGGTCGAGATGAAGGGCGACGCCCCGAACTACACCGGCAAGTTCTCCACCGAGAACCCGGTCGGCACCGGCGCCTACAAGTTCGTCTCCTGGCAGCGCGGCGACAAGCTCACGCTGGAGCGCTTCGACGGCTACCACGGCGAGAAGGCCAAGATCAAGACGATCGTCTTCCGCGCGATCGGCGACGGCCCGGCCCGCCGCCAGGCCCTGGAGAGCGGCGAGATCGACGGCTTCGACCAGGTCGAGCCCGCCGACGTCGAGACGATGAAGGCCGCCGGCTTCCAGGTCCAGGAGCGCGCGGCGCTCAACGTGGGCTACGTCGGCTTCAACCAGAAGAAGAAGCCGCTGGACAACCCCAAGATCCGGCAGGCCATCGCCCACGCCCTCAACCGTGACGGCCTGGTCAAGGCCAAGTACCCGCCGGGCTCCGAGGTCGCGCACCAGTGGATGCCGCCGGCGATCGAGGGCTACAACGACGCCGTCACCAAGTACGACTACAACCCCGAGAAGGCCAAGCAGCTCATCAAGGAGTCGGGCGTCACCGACCTCTCCCTGGAGTTCTGGTACCCGACGAAGGTCTCCCGGCCCTACATGCCGGACCCCGCGGCCAACTTCCAGGCCTTCAAGTCCGACCTCGAGGCCGTCGGCTTCAAGGTCACCACGAAGACCTACCCGTGGAACCCGGACTACCTGGAGAAGGTCGATCAGGGCCAGGCGGGCATCTTCCTCCTGGGCTGGAACGCCGACTTCGCGGACGCCGACAACTTCATCGGCACCTTCTTCCAGCAGTTCAACCCGCGCTACGGTTTCCGTAACAAGGAGATCTTCGACATCCTCGCCAAGGCGGAGGCCGAGCCCGACCCCGCCAAGCGCGTCGAGCTCTACAAGGAAGCCAACAAGATGATCAGCGACTTCGTGCCGGGCGTGCCCTACGTCCACAACAAGTCGTACGTCGGCCTGGCCAAGGACGTCCAGGGCTTCAAGACCGACCCGCTGAGCAACGAGCAGTTCTCGATCGTCTCCCGGGGCTGACCGTAACTCATGCTGAGGTTCATCGTCCGGCGGCTCCTGCTGCTCATCCCCGTGCTGTGGGGGCTGTCGGTAGCCCTGTTCCTCTGGGTCCGCGCTCTCCCAGGATCGCCCGCGCAGGCGCTCCTGGGAGAGCGCGCCACCCCGGAGAAGATCCGTCAGATCGAGATCGCGCTCGGTCTGGACCAGCCCCTCTACGTGCAGTACTGGCGCTTCCTCGAGAAGGCGCTGCGGTTCGACTTCGGCACCTCGATCCAGAGCAGCCGGCCCGTCGTGGAGGAGATGGGACGCCGCTTCCCGGCCACGATCGAGCTGGGCGTCACCGCCCTGCTGATCGCGGTCCTGATCGGCATCCCCGTCGGCTACTTCGCGGCGCGGCGGCACGGCACCTGGCTCGACCAGCTCTCGGTCAGCGCGTCCCTCGTCGGGATCACCATCCCGGTGTTCTTCCTCGCCTACATGCTGCGGTACGTCTTCGCCAACCAGCTCGGCTGGCTGCCGAACACCGGCCGCCAGGAGGCCCGCATGCTCGACGTCGAGCATCCGACGGGCTTCTACGTCCTGGACGCGATAGTCACCGGCAACGGCCCGGCGCTGAGTGACGCCCTGCTGCACCTCGTGCTCCCGGCGGTCACCCTGGCCACGATCCCGCTGGCGATCATCGCCCGGATCACCCGCGCCGCGGTGCTCGACGTGCTCAACGAGGACTACGTCCGTACGGCCGAGGCCAAGGGCCTGACCGCCCGGACGATCACCCGCAGGCACGTGCTCCGCAACGCGATGCTGCCGGTGTCCACCACGATCGGCCTGCAGTTCGGCCTGCTGATGTCGGGCGCGATCCTCACCGAGACCGCGTTCGCCTTCGAGGGCGTGGGCAAGTTCGTGGCGCAGGCCATCCCGTCCCGCGACTACGCCACGCTCCAGGGCTTCATCCTGGTGATCGCCGCGCTGTTCGTCCTGATCAACCTGCTGGTCGACATCTCGTACGGCCTGATCGACCCGAGAGTGAGGGTCCGCTGATGAGCCTTCAGGTCGCCGAAAGCGCGATCCAGCAGGCCGAGCACGCGGACGAGGCCGGCGGCGGGCTGTGGCGGGAGGCGTTCCGGCGCCTCGTACGCAAGCCCGCCGCGATCATCGGCGCGATCTTCGTGGCGATCTTCGTGATCGTCGCCGTGTTCGCGCCGCTGATCGCCCCCTACAGCCCGACGGCGACGGACCTGTCGCAGATCAAGGGGCCGGGGCACATCCCGGGCCCGTCCTCGACCCACTGGCTGGGCCTGGACGACCTGGGCCGCGACGTGTTCTCCCGGATGATCTACGGCGCGCGCCAGTCGCTGGTCGTCGGCGTGGTCTCGATGGCGTTCGGCATGGTCGGCGGCATCATCCTGGGCCTGCTCGCGGGCGGCCTGGGCGGCTGGGTGGACGCCACCATCATGCGGTTCGTGGACATGATGCTGGCCATCCCCGGCCTGCTGTTCGCCATCGGCATCGCCGCCATGCTGGGCCAGAGCCTGGTCTCGGTCATGATCGCGATCGGCGTGGTGAACATCCCGGTGTTCGCCCGGCTCCTGCGCGGCCAGATGCTCGCCCAGCGGGAGGCCGACTACGCCCTGGCCGCCAAGTCGCTCGGCGTGAAACGCAGCCGGATCATCCTCGGGCACGTGTTCCCCAACTCGCTCTCGCCGGTGATCGTCCAGGGCACCCTGACCCTGGCCACGGCGATCATCGAGGCGGCGGGCCTGGCCTTCCTGGGCCTGTCCGGCGCCGACCCGGCGATCCCCGAGTGGGGCCGCATGCTGGCCGACACGCAGAAGTTCCTCACCAGCGCGCCGCAGCTCGTGTTCTACCCGGGCATCGCGATCGTGCTGTCCGCCCTCGGCTTCACCCTGCTCGGCGAGTCCCTGCGTGAGGCCCTCGATCCGAAGAACCGGAGGTGAGCATGTCCCTGCTGGACGTGCGCGATCTGTCGATCGTGTTCAGCCGCCGGGGCCGCCGCGACGTGCGGGCCGTGGACGAGGTCACCTTCTCCGTGGCCGCCGGCGAGACCGTCGGCCTGGTGGGGGAGTCGGGGTGCGGCAAGTCCGTCACCTCGCTGGCCATCATGGGGCTGCTGCCCAAGCGCGGCGCGGCCGTGGGCGGCAGCATCAAGTTCGACGGCACCGAGCTGACCTCGCTGCCCGCCGACAAGATGCGCGGCCTGCGCGGGCGCGACATCGCGATGGTCTTCCAGGACCCGATGACCTCGCTCAACCCGGTCATCCCGATCGGGCTCCAGGTCACCGAGGTGCTGCGCCGCCACCGGGACATGGACGCGGCCGCCGCCTCCAAGGAGGCCGCCTCGCTCCTGGAGCGGGTGGGCATCCCCGACCCGGCGCGGCGGCTGAAGGAGTACCCCCACCAGCTCTCCGGCGGCATGCGGCAGCGCGCCCTCATCGCGATGGCGCTGGCCTGCAAGCCCCGCCTGCTGATCGCCGACGAGCCCACCACCGCGCTCGACGTGACGATCCAGGCCCAGATCCTGGAGCTGCTGAAGGAACTCGTCGTCGACTCGGGCACCGCCCTCGTCATGATCACCCATGACCTGGGCGTCGTCGCGGGCATGTGCGACTCGGTGCACGTGATGTACTCCGGCCGCATCGTCGAGCGCGCCTCGCGCTGGGAGCTGTTCGAGGCGCCGCGTCATCCGTACACCGCGGGGCTGCTCGCCTCCGTGCCCCGGCTCGACCAGGCGCGCGGCGAGAAGCTGGAGCCCATCCCGGGCTCGCCGCGCGACACGATCCCGTGGACCCAGGGCTGCGCCTTCGCGCCGCGCTGCCGCAACCGGATCGAGTCGTGCACGCAGGGCGCCCCCGAGCTGGTCGCCGACAAGCTCCGTCCCGACCACGACCTGCGCTGCTTCAACCCCATCGACGTCGCCGAACAGGAGGCGGTGACCCTGTGAGCACCGAGAAGCAGCAGCCGGCCGGGAACGGGCGGGACGCCGAGAACCTGCTGTCCGTGCGCGGCCTCCAGGTGCACTTCCCCATCAAGAAGGGCATCCTGGTCGACCGCGTCGTCGGGCACGTCAAGGCGGTGGACGGGGTGGACCTCGACGTCGCCAAGGGCACCACGTACGGCCTGGTCGGCGAGTCCGGCTGCGGCAAGAGCACGCTGGGCCGCGCCATCCTGCGCCTGATCGAGCCCACGGCGGGCACGATCAGCTTCGACGGGGTGGACGTGCGGGCGCAGCGCGGCGAGGACATGCGCCGGCTGCGGCGGCGCATGCAGATGGTCTTCCAGGACCCGCTCGCCAGCCTCGACCCGCGCCAGAGCGTGGAGTCGGTGCTGACCGAGCCGCTGCGCACCCACGGGTACGGCAACGGCAAGGCCGACCACGCCAAGCGGGTCCGGGAACTGCTCGACGTGGTGGGCCTGCCCGCCAACGCCGCGGGCCGCTACCCGCACGAGTTCTCCGGCGGCCAGCGCCAGCGCGTCGGCATCGCCAGGGCGCTCGCGCTCAGCCCCGACCTGATCATCGCGGACGAGCCGGTCTCGGCCCTGGACGTGTCGATCCAGGCGCAGATCGTCAACCTGCTGGAGGAGCTGCAGGAGCAGCTCGGGCTGACCTACATCGTGGTCGCGCACGACCTGGCGGTGGTCCGCCACGTCAGCGACACGATCGGCGTCATGTACCTGGGCGCGCTGGTGGAGGAGTCCCCCTCCGACGACCTGTACGCCGAGCCGCTGCACCCGTACACGATCGCGCTGATGTCGGCGATCCCCATCCCCGACCCGAAGGTCGAGGAGCGGCGGGAGCGCATCCTGCTCACCGGCGACCTCCCGTCGCCGGCGAACACCCCGCCGGGCTGCCGTTTCCACACGCGCTGCCCGTTCCGCCAGCCCAAGCGCTGCGCGGACGAGCTCCCGGCGCTGCGGGAGATCCGGCCGGGCCGCAAGGTCGCCTGCCACTACGCGGAGGACATCGCCGCGGGCCACATCCGCCCGGCGGAGAGCGTCCACGACCCGGCGGCGACCGAGGTGGGCACCCCGACGGTGGTCGCCTCCTAGCCCGCCGCCGAGCGGAAGACAGCGCGAAGGCCGCGCCCGGAGGACGGGCGCGGCCTTCGCCGTACGGTGCGACGCGCGGCCTTCGCGTGCGGCGGGCTCGCGCCGGCTCGGCGGCGGCGCGGGGCGCGGGACGCGGGACGCGGGAGCTCAGCAGCCGCGGGTGTAGAAGACGCAGGAGACGGTGGTGCCGCCGCCGTCGGGGTTGACGCAGTAGCGGTAGCGGTAGTACAAGCCGGAGCCGGCGTTGGGGACGCACTTGCAGCCCGCGCCCCAGGTGCAGCTCGCGGCCTGCGCCCGTGCCTTCGGGACGACCAGGGAGACCAGGGTGTCGGCGAGGTTCTCGACGAGTCGACGCATGGGCTGAACTTCCTCTCTCATGGAAGGAACGTCCGCCCGCCTGTGATCGCGGCGGTAAGGCGCAGGGTATTTTCGCCGGATTTCCGGGTCAAGATCGCCATGTTCGCGCCGCCTGTCCGGATGCGGACACCGCGGCGGCCTCCCCCGCGCCGCCGTACGGCCTGAGCCGGCCGGGTGGGGCGCGGAATGCGGGGCGGGCCCGCCGTACGGCCTGAGCCGGCCGGGGCGCGCGGAGGAGCGGGGCCGGGTCGCGGGAGCGGGGTCAGGAGCGGGCGAAGACGTGTTCCAGGTCGGAGGTGCTGAGGACGCCGTAGACGCCGCCGCCCGGCTCGACGAGGAGGTATTCGCCCGCGGGGTTGCGGCGGACCGCCTCGATGAGGGCCTCGCCCGACAGGTCGGCGGGCAGGGTGAGACCGGGTTCGAGGGTGCGGGCGACCGAGCCCGCGGTGACCCAGGGGCGGCGGTGCTCGGGGGTCGCGGTGACGGCGGCCTCGTTGACCAGCGCCAGGGGCGTGCCCGCGGGGTCCACGACGACGAGGGCGCCGGCGCGGGCCTCGTGGGCGCGGCGCATGGCCTCGGCGAGCGGGAGGTCGGCGGTGACCGGGATGGCGCGGCGGGCCAGCGCGCGGGCCTGGACGTGGGGGAGTCGGGCCTGCACGCGGGCCGACTGCAGCGCCTGGGTGGCGCCGAACCAGATGAACGCCGACAGGATCGCGGCCCAGATCACCATCACGAAGTCGAACGCGCCGGTGAGCAGGCCGAGCAGGAACGGCGTGAGCGCCAGCAGCAGGGCCAGGCCGCGGCCGACCCAGGCGGCGGCGACGGTGCCCGAGCCCGGGTTGCGGGTGATCTTCCACACGCCCGCGCGCAGCAGCCGGCCGCCGTCGAGGGGGAGGCCCGGCAGCAGGTTGAACACGCCGACGACGAGGTTGGCGAACCAGAGCTGGAGCACGAGGACGCCCACGACCGAGTCGTCGGCCAGGAACCGGTCGAACACGAACCCGGCGCCGGCGAGCCCCAGGGACAGCAGCGGCCCGGCGAAGGCGACCCAGAACTCCCGGCCCGGCGTCTGCGGCTCCTTCTCGATCTCCGAGACGCCGCCGAGGAGGTAGAGCGTGATGCGGCGCACCGGCAGCCCGAACATCCGGGCGACCACGCAGTGCGCCAGCTCGTGCAGCAGCACCGAGACGTACAGCAGCACGGCGAACACGAACGCGATCAGGTATCCGCCGAGGTTGGAGGTGTGCAGGCGGGCCTGGACGACCGGCTCGAACCACAGCGTGATGAGGATCGCCACGATGAACCACGTGGGCGACACGTAGATCGGGATCCCGAAGGGGCTGCCCATCTGCAACCCCGGCGACGCCTGGCGTTCGGGTCGCTGCTGCGGCTCAGTGGTCATGCTCGCGCTCACCTTCGATCACGACTCGATGCTACGCGGTGGACCAGGGGAGACGCGCGACGAGGCGGATCCTGTCGGCCCGCTGCCCTACGCTGCCAGGCATGACGATTGAGGAGCAGCGAGAGATCATCGGCGCGCTGTCGCCGTCCCGCGCCGGAGATTTCATGACATGCCCGCTTCTCTATAGGTTCCGTGTGATCGACCAGCTCCCCGAGCGGCCCACCCTGGCCATGGTCCGCGGCACCGTCGTCCACGCCGTCCTGGAGCGCCTGTTCGACCTGCCGGCCGAGGCCCGCACGATCGCCGCCGCCCGCGACATGCTCGAACCCCAGTGGCAGCGGCTGCTCGACGAGGAGCCCGAATACGCCGCCCTCTTCGCCGACGACGCCGAGCGCGACTCGTGGCTGGAGGAGGCCACGACCATGCTGGAGCGTTACTTCACGCTGGAGGACCCCCGCAGGCTGGAGCCCGCCGAGCGCGAGCTCTACGTCGAGGCGCTGCTCGACGACGGCCTCATGCTCCGCGGCTACATCGACCGCCTCGACGTCGCCCCCACCGGTGAGGTCCGCGTCGTCGACTACAAGACCGGCACCGCGCCCCGCGCCGAGTTCGAGGCCAAGGCGCTGTTCCAGATGAAGTTCTACGCCCTGGTGCTCTGGCGGCTCCACGGGAAGGTGCCGCGCCTGCTCCAGCTCATGTACCTCGGCAACGGCGAGATCCTGCGCTACGCCCCGGACGAGGACGACCTGCGCGCCACCGAGCGCAAGGTCCGCGCCCTGTGGCAGGCCATCCAGCGCGCGGCCGAGACGGGGGAGTGGCGAGCCCGCCCCAGCCGCCTGTGCGCCTGGTGCGAGCACCAGGCGTTCTGCCCCGAGTACGGCGGCACGCCCCCGCCGCTGCCGGATCGCCTGCCCTGGCCCGCCCTGCGCGCCCGCGCCGCCGCCGAGGTCCCCTCGCCCCGGAGCGACCAGGCCGATCTCTGACCCGTCACGCCCCGCGTGCCGCCGTACGCCCCGGGGGGCGGCGCCGTACGCCTGGGAGCGGTTCGGCTGGGAGCGGTCCGGCAGGCGCCGCCGTACGCCCGGGGGAGGGTCACGGTCAGCTTCCGTCCAGGTGGCGATGGGTGCGCGATCAGCCGGAATCATCCTCTGGTAGGAGACCGGATTCCGCACTGAGGACCGTGGGGGCACCGGGGGCGGCGGCCTAGATTGAGACCGTGAGCAACCTGCCCCGCGGTCCGCGCACGTGGATGCGCCAGCACCTGGCCCTCGTGGACTCGGTGCTGGCGTTCGCGCTGACCGTGGCCGGGCTGCTGGTGTTCGCCGTGCCCGAGATCCCCGGGAGCGCGAGCGACCCGCTGACCGTGCTCCTGGTGGCGGCCTGCTGCGCCTCCGTCGCCTTCCGCCGGCGCTGGCCGTTCACCCTCACCTGCGTCACCTCGCTGATCGTGGCGGGGCTGGAGGTGGGCGGGCGCGAGTCGTCGCTGAGCGTCGTCGCCGTGGTGATCCTGTTCTACACCCTGACCGCCTACCGCGGCCTCGCGCTGAGCCTGGCCGGGATGGCCGTCGCCGCCGGAGCCTGCCTCGCCGGGGCCGCCCTGACCGAGGACTCCGTCGACCCCGGCGCGATCCTCGTGGCCCTCCTCGTGCTGTTCATCACCTGGCTGATCGGCCGGGGCGTGCGCCTGCGCCGGGCCTACTTCGCCGAGCTGGAGGACCGCGCCGAACGCCTCGAACGCGCCCGCGACGCCGACACCCGCGCCGCCCGCGTCGAGGAGCGCTCCCGCATCGCCCGCGAGCTGCACGACGTCGTCGCCCACCACGTCAGCGTGATGACCGTCCAGGCCGCCGCCGCGCGCAAGGTCCTGGCCGCCAATCCCGAGGCCGCCTCCGCCGCCCTCTCCGCGATCGAGGACATGGGCCGCACCGCGATGGCCGAGATGCGCAACATCGTCGGCGTGCTCCGCACCGAGGACGAGTCCCGGCCCGGGACGGCCGAGCGCGGCCCCCAGCCGGGCATGCACGAGGTCTCCCAGCTCGTCCAGCAGACGCGCGAGGCCGGCATGCGCACCCAGCTCTCCATCGAGGGGGAGCGCCGCGACCTGCCGCCCGGCATCGACCTGGCCGCCTTCCGCCTCACCCAGGAGGCGCTCACCAACAGCCTGCGCCACGCGGGGCCCGACGCGCGCGCCTGGGTGACCGTCCGCTACGGCGACCACGAGCTGGAGATCCACGTCGAGGATGACGGCCGGGGCGCGGCCGCCGGGCTGCGCGGCGACGGCCGTCCCGGCCACGGACTGGTCGGCATCCGCGAGCGCGTGGCGCTCTATGGTGGTTCCCTGAGGATCGGGCCGCGCCAGGGCGGCGGCTTCGAGGTCCGCGCCCGCTTCCCGCTCAGCCCCCGCACGACCCGCCAAGGATCGAGGACAGCATGACAATCCGCGTGCTCCTGGTCGACGACCAGCCGCTGCTGCGCACAGGCTTCAAGCTGATCCTTGAGGCCGAGGGGGACATGGCCGTCGTCGGCGAGGCCGGGGACGGCGCCCAGGCGGTCGAGCAGACCCGCGCCCTGCTGCCCGACGTCGTGCTCATGGACATCCGCATGCCCGGCGTGGACGGCATCGAGGCCACCCGCCGCCTCGTCCGCGAGGCCGCGGCCAGCGCCCACGTGCCCCGCGTCCTCGTGCTGACCACCTTCGACCTGGACGAGTACATCGTCGAGGCGCTGCGCGCCGGGGCCAGCGGCTTCCTCCTCAAGGACGTGCCCCCGGACGAGCTGGTCCAAGCCATCCGCGTGGTCGCCGCCGGGGACGCCATCGTCGCGCCGAGCGTCACCCGCCGCCTCCTGGACAAGTTCGCCACCCGCCTGCCCTCCGCGCACGAGCAGGCCACCCCCGCGCGCCTGGACCGCCTCACCGAGCGCGAGCTGGAGGTCCTGCGCCTCATCGCCCGCGGCCTGTCCAACGCCGAGATCGCCGCCGAGCTCGTCGTCAGCGAGACCACCGTCAAGACCCACGTCGGCAACGTCCTGACCAAGCTGGGCCTCCGCGACCGCGTCCAGGCCGTGGTCCTCGCCTACGAGTGCGGGCTCATCACCCCCGGCGCCCTCCCGTAGCGGTTCGCCGCCGCGCCCCCTCGCCGAGCGTCCCCCTCGCCGCCGCGTCCTCTTCGCCGCGTCCCCTCGCCGCGGCGTCTTCTTCGCCGCCGGCCCGGCCCGCCGTCCCGCCCCCGTGCGTGCCGTACGGCGGGCGCCGTACCGGGCCTCTGGTCCCGCCGCCGGGAACGGGGCTATAACGGGGGCAGGCGCGACGGGAGGTCCGGGATGGCCGTGGAGTGGAGGCTCGTGATCGACTGCGCCGACCCCGACCGGCTGGCGGCCTTCTGGGCCGGGGCGCTGGGCTACGTCCTGGAGGACAACTCGGCGCTGATCGAGCGGCTGCTCGGGGCCGGGCTGGTGACCGAGGCGGACGTGACGGCGATCGGCGGGCGGCGCGCGTGGAAGGCGCTGGCCGCCGCGCGGCACCCGGACGACCCCGTGGACCCCGAGACGGGCACTGGACTCGGCCGGCGGCTGCTGTTCCAGGCCGTCCCCGAGGCCAAGACCGGCAAGAACCGGCTCCACCTGGACCTGCACGTCGGCCCGGACCGGCGCGACGCCGAGGTCGAGCGCCTCCGCGCCCTCGGCGCGACCGTCCTGTGGGCCGTCGAGGACCGCGGCTCCCGCCACGTGACGATGGCCGACCCCGAGGGCAACGAGTTCGACGTCATGTGACCCGGGGCGGGCCCCGCGAGGTGACAAGATCGGGGGTCTGGTGGCTATAGCCTTTGCGGCATGGGTTTGCGCAGGCACGGGCCTTTTCAGGCCGGGGATCAGGTACAGCTCACCGACCCCAAGAACAAGCGGCACACGATCACGCTGGAGCCGGGGAAGCAGTTCCACACGCACAAGGGGTCCGTCGCGCACGATGACCTGATCGGGCAGCCGGAGGGCTCCGTGGTGCGGGCGAGCGGGGGGACCGCCTATCTGGCGTTCCGGCCGCTGCTGTCGGACTTCGTGCTCTCGATGCCGCGCGGGGCGGCCGTGATCTACCCCAAGGACGCCGCGCAGATCGTGGCCATGGCCGACGTCTTCCCCGGGGCCCGGGTCGTCGAGGCCGGCGTGGGGTCGGGGGCGCTGACGTGCTTCCTGCTGCGCGCGGTCGGATCCGAGGGCCACGTGACGTCGTACGAACGGCGCGCGGACTTCGCCGAGATCGCCGAGCGGAACGTGCGGAAGTTCAACGGCGGGCCGATGGAGAACTGGCGGCTCCAGGTCGGCGACTTCGTCGAGGCCCTCGACGAGACCGACGTGGACCGGATCATCTTGGACATGCTCGCGCCGTGGGAGTGCGTGGACGCCGCCTCCAAGGCGCTCACTCCCGGCGGCGTGATCTGCGTGTACGTCGCGACGACTACGCAGCTCTCCCGGACCGTGGAGACGCTGCGCGAGCACGGCGCCTTCACCGAGCCGCACTCCTCCGAGACGCTGGTGCGCGACTGGCACGTCGAGGGCCTGGCCGTACGCCCGGACCACCGCATGGTGGGGCACACCGGATTCCTGGTCACGGCGCGGCGGATGGCCGAGGGCGTGACGCCCCCACCACGCCGCCGCCGTCCCGCCAAGGGGGCTTTTGGTGACGATTCAGCCACAACCGTTGGTACGCCCGTGATCGGGGAACAAACAATCTTGTAAGACTGTCGGCTCGGTAACGGCTCGGATAAACGCTCCAAACCGGATAAGTCTCCGGCCACTCGGTGTAACGACACGAACACTGCGCGGCCAGGTTACGGATCGGGCCTAGATAGGTAGGGTCTGAAGTAGTCGTTGAAGCTGGGAAGGAGGTGACGGGGCGTGGCAGCTCGCGACGACGCGGAGGCTCGCGCCGCGCAGCGCGAACGAGAGGTCGCCGACCTCACAACGCAGGTCTCCTTCTTGCAGGAGGAGATCGGCGCGCTTCGCCGCAAACTCGCGGAGTCTCCCCGACAGACGCGTGTCCTTGAGGAGCGACTCCACGAGGCCCAGGCCAATCTCTCCGCCGTCACGAGCCAGAACGAGCGTCTCGTGGCCACTCTCAAAGAAGCGCGGGACCAGATCGTCGCTCTGAAGGAAGAGGTCGATCGGCTGGCTCAGCCGCCGTCGGGGTTCGGGGTGTTCCTCGAGGCCCGCGACGACGGCACAGTCGAGGTGTTCACCGGGGGCCGCAAGCTGAGGGTCAATGTCAGCCCCGCGGTGGACGTGGACGAGTTGCGGCGTGGCCAGGAGGTCATGCTGAACGAGGCCCTCAACGTCGTCGAGGCTCTCGACTACGAGACCGTCGGCGACATCGTGATGCTCAAGGAACTGTTGGAGGACAGTGAGCGGGCGCTGGTGATCTCCCATGCCGACGAGGAACGCGTGGTGCGGCTCGCCGAGCCGCTCAAGGACGTTCCTCTGCGGCCGGGGGACTCCCTGTTGCTCGAACCCCGTTCCGGATACGTCTACGAGCGCATTCCCAAGTCCGAGGTGGAGGAGCTGGTCCTCGAAGAGGTGCCGGACATCTCCTACCACGAGATCGGCGGATTGAGCCGGCAGATCGAGCAGATCAGGGACGCGATCGAGCTGCCCTACCTGCACGCCGAGCTGTTCCGCGAGCACCGGCTGCGGCCGCCCAAGGGCGTGCTGCTGTACGGCCCGCCCGGTTGCGGCAAGACGCTCATCGCCAAGGCCGTCGCCAACTCCCTGGCCAAGCAGGTCGCGGAGAAGACCGGCCAGGAGGGCAAGAGCTTCTTCCTCAATATCAAGGGCCCCGAGCTGCTCAACAAGTACGTCGGCGAGACCGAGCGGCACATCCGGCTGGTGTTCCAGCGGGCGCGTGAGAAGGCGTCCGAGGGCACCCCGGTGATCGTGTTCTTCGACGAGATGGACTCCATCTTCCGCACCCGCGGATCCGGCGTCTCCTCCGACGTGGAGAACACCATCGTTCCCCAGCTCCTCTCGGAGATCGACGGCGTCGAGGGCCTGGAGAACGTCATCGTCATCGGCGCCTCCAACCGCGAGGACATGATCGACCCGGCGATCCTGCGGCCCGGCCGCCTGGACGTCAAGATCAAGATCGAGCGGCCGGACGCCGAGGCGGCCAAGGACATCTTCTCGAAGTACATCACCACCGACATCCCGCTGCACCCCGACGACCTCGCGGCCAACGGCGGATCGCCGGAGGCGTGCGTCGAGGCGATGATCCAGCGGGTCGTCGAGCGGATGTACACCGAGAGCGAGGAGAACCGCTTCCTCGAGGTGACCTACGCCAACGGCGACAAGGAGGTCCTGTACTTCAAGGACTTCAACTCCGGCGCGATGATCCAGAACATCGTCGACCGCGGCAAGAAGATGGCGATCAAGGAGTTCCTGGAGACCGGCCAGAAGGGCCTCCGGGTGAACCACCTCCTGAACGCCTGCGTCGACGAGTTCAGCGAGAACGAGGACCTTCCCAACACCACCAACCCCGACGACTGGGCCCGCATCTCCGGCAAGAAGGGCGAGCGGATCGTCTACATCCGCACCCTGGTGTCCGGCAAGCAGGGCACGGAGGCCGGCCGCTCCATCGACACGGTCGCCAACACCGGTCAGTACCTGTAACACCTCGCGGAACCCCCGGCCGTCCGGCGGCCGGGGGTTCCCGCGTGTCCGGCCCCCTCCAGAGCCGCCCGCAGCGCTCCGGGGCGCCGGAGCCATCCGGGAGCGTCCGGGGGCGTCCGGAGCATCCGGGCGTGGCCGTACGCCGCGAGAGGCCGTACGGCGCGAGAGGCCGGGCGGGCGCACGAGGACCCGTTCGCCGCGCCGACCGCCCTGGCGGCGGGCGGGTCAGGGGAGGTCGCGGAGGAGGCGGCCCACCCGTTCGACGTCCGGCAGGAGGGCGGCGTGGCCGTCCCGGGGCGGGGAGGGGTCGGCCGCGGCGGCGGCCGGGTCCACGAGGCGGCGCAGGCCGGCGCGGAGCAGGGCGCCGTCGATGCCGGCGACGCCGCTGAGCGCGAGGACCGACACGCCCTGGTCGAGCGCGGCCATGAGCTGCGCGACGTCGCCCGCGGGGAGCTTCTCGCCCGCCGGGCGGCCGGCGGCGGCGACGCGGCCGTAGGCGTCGAGCAGGACCTGGACCCGGGCGCGGAGCAGGTGGGCGAGCCTCTCGTCGCGGGCCGCGGTCGTGATGAACTCCAGCGTGGCCAGCGCGAACCCGCGCACCATCTCCGCCGCGTCCTCACCGCCCTCCCCGCCCTCCGGGGCCGCGCCGCCGCTCCCCCTCGCGACGCCGTTCCCCGTCGTGCCGCCGTTCCCCGTCGTGCCGCTGTTCCCCGTCGTGCCGCCGTCGCCCGGCGCGGGGACGCCGTTCCGTGCGGGCGCGCCGTCGCCCGGGGTGGCGAAGGGGTCCCAGCCCTCGCCGCGCAGCGCCGCCAGGTTGTAGTCCATGACCTCCAGGAACAGCTCGGCCTTGCCGCCGAAGTTGGAGTAGACCGCCCCCTTGGAGAACCCGGCCTCGCCCGCGATCTCCTCCAGGCTCGCGCCGTGGTAGCCGTCGCGGCTGAAGACCGCCAGCGCCGCCGCGATGAGCGCGTCGCGGGTCTCCTGCTTGCGCTCGGCGCGAGTGCGCCGGACGCGCCGCGCGGGCGCGGAGTGGCCTGCATCCATGCCTCGCATCCTAGTTGACGTACCAGCGGCATCCGGATACCAATGGTATCGCAATACCGTCGGTATCTGAATGGCAGGTGAGCCCATGCGGGGCGCGGTGCTGGAGATCGATCGCCTCACCAGGCGGTTCGGCTCCGTGGTGGCGAACGACCAGGTCAGCCTGCGGGTCAGACCGGGTGAGGTGGTCGGGCTGCTGGGCCACAACGGCGCGGGCAAGACCACCCTGGTCTCGCAGGTCGTGGGCCTGCTCCGGCCCGGCGGCGGGTCGATCCGGGTGGCGGGGGCGGACGCGGTGGCGGATCCGGCGGCGGCGCGCCGCCGCGTGGCGCTCCAGGCCCAGGCGCAGGCGCCGCTGGACGGCCTGACCCCCAGGACGGCGATCGAGATCGCCGGGCGGCTGCGCGGTCTGTCGCGGGCGGGCGCCCGGGCCGCCGCGCGCCGCCTGGCCGCCGAGCTGGACATCGGCGAGTGGCTCGACCGGCGGGCCACCCCGGACGGCGGCGGCCTGTCCGGGGGAGTGCGCCGCCTGGTCGCCTTCGCCATGGCCGCCGTCGCGCCGGTGCCGCTGGTCATCCTGGACGAGCCGACCAACGACGTCGACGCGGCCCGGCGGCGGCTGCTGTGGGAGGCCGTCCGCCGGCTCGGCGACGACGGAGCCGGCGTGCTGCTCGTCACGCACAACGTCGTGGAGGCCGAGCGCGTGGTGGACGAACTCGTCGTGCTCGACCACGGCAGGGTCGTGGCCTCCGGGTCACCCGCCGGGCTGCGCGGGACGGGCGACCGGGACCTGCAGCTCGAACTCGCGCTGCGCCCGGACGGGACCGACCCCTCCGAGCCGCCCGCCGGGCCGCCGCTCCCGGTGACCCGCCGCGTCCGCGCCGGCCGCCGGGTGCTGCTGACCATCGGCGCGGCCGACGCCGAGGCCGCCGTCGCCTGGGCCGCGGCCCTCCGCGACAGCGGGCGCGTCGAGGGCTACGCCCTGACCCCCGCCACCCTCGAGGACGTCTACCTCGCCGTCACCGCCGGCGCCCCCGCGGGCCCGGCCGCCGCCCCGGAAGAGAGCCGCTGATGCGCGAGACGATCGCCACCCCCGCGCCGCCCTCGCGCGTGCCCCCGGTCACGCCGCCGCGCACCGGCCTCTGGACGGCCTACGCGAGCCTGCTGCGCTGGACCACGGCGCAGATCGGCGCGATGCTGCCGCTGTTCGTCGTCGTGCAGGCGCTGCTCGCCGCCGGTGTCGTCATCGGGTTCGGGCTGCTCATCCCCGGCATCGACACGCCCGCGGCCCGGTTCCTGTCCACGGGCGCGCCCACCGTGCTGCTGATGGTCATCGGCCTGGTCATGGTCCCCCAGGGCGTGGCGCAGGCGCGCGCCTCCGGGACGTTCACCTACATGCGCTCCCTGCCGGTGCCCCGCCCGCTGCTGCTGCTGGCCGACCTGACGGTGTGGCTGGCCGTCGCCCTGCCGGGCATCCCCGTCGCGCTGGTCGTGGCCTGGCTGCGGTACGGCTTCGGCTACGACCTCGACTGGCCCGTGCTGGCGGCGGCCGCCGCGCTGACCGCGCTGACGGCCACGGCCGTCGGGTACGCGGTCGCCGTACTGCTGCCGCCGCTGCTCGCCCAGCTCACCTCCCAGGTGCTGGTGTTCTTCGTGCTGCTGTTCTCGCCGATCACCTTCCCGGCGAGCCGGCTGCCCGGGTGGTTCCAGGCGGTCCACGACGTGCTCCCGTTCAGGCCCGCCGCCGACCTGCTCCGCGCGGGGCTGCTGTCGGGCGCGTACGGCGCGCGGTGGCAGGACCTGGCCGTGCTGCTGGCCTGGTCCGCGCTCGGGGTGGCGATCAGCGTCCGCGCCCTGGTGCGCCGTCCCTGAGGCCCGGCGCCGGCGGACCGGGGAGGGCGCCGGCGGCCGGCGGCGGGGCGTTCCCGGTCACGGGAGGAGAGCCGGGACAGGAGGGAACCAGGAAGATCATCGCGGCGTCCAAGGGCCGTGGATCGATCTACTGGTCCCAGCCTCGGGGGGCGCCTCGCCGTGCTGGACCTGCTGCGCTTCGGCGCGGCGTTCGCCGTTCTGTGCGTGCACTACCTGACGACGCATCGGGGGTTGTGGGGGAAGCGGGGGACCGAGGTGTTCCCCGAGGTGGCCGGGGCCGCGCAGCTCGGGAACCTCGGGGTGCAGCTCTTCTTCGTGATCAGCGGGTTCGTGATCCTGATGAGCGTGCAGGGGCGCGGGGTGGGGGACTTCGCCGTGTCCCGGGTCGCCCGGCTGTTCCCCGCCTACTGGCTGAGCGTGGCGGCGTTCGCGGTGGTCTACCTGGCCACGTCGCTGGCGTCCACCAGCCCCAGGATCGGGGCGCGGGACTACCTGACGAACCTGACGATGATGCAGGCGGGCGTCGGGGCCGGGAACGCCGACGTCGTCTACTGGACGCTCTGGGTGGAGCTGCGCTTCTACGTGCTGGTGTGCCTGCTGGCGGCGGTCGGCGCCACCGTGCGGAACACGCTGGGGTTCATGGCCGGGTGGCTCGTGGTCTCCGTCTACGCCCAGGCCGCGGGGAACGAGCTGCTCAAGGTCGTGTTCGTGCCCAAGCACGCGCCGTTCTTCATCGCCGGGATGGCGTTCTTCCTGATCCACCGGTACGGCTCGGCGCTGATCCCGTGGGGGTTCGTCGGGGTCGCCTGGGTGCTGGGCATGCACCAGACCGTGACGTTCGCGACCGACCTGCAGTACGACAGGGTCCCGCACGCCGACTTCGCGGTCATGGCCGTCATCACCGCGATCTTCGTGCTGATGGGGCTCGTCGCGCTGGGCGTGTTCGACCGCGTGAGGTGGCGGGGGCTGGTGGTGCTGGGCGCTCTTACCTATCCGCTGTATCTCTTTCACCAGCTCGTCGCGGTCCTGCTGGTGCCCGCACTGCGCCCCCACCTGGGCCGTTGGGGCGTGTTCGCCGTGACCGCGGGGGCCGCCGTGCTGTTGTCTTACCTGGTGTACCGGTTCGCCGAGCGGCCGGGCCAGCGCTTTCTCCGGGCACGGCTGCGCGAGTCGCTGGACCGGCTCCGGCGCGAGTCCGCCCCCGCGACCAGCGTGAACCCGCCGCCGGAGCAGGTCCCGGTGATCCCGGAGCAGGCCCGGGTGCCGGTGCCGTGAGACACGCGCGCCGGTACCGGCGGCAACTGTGGGGTCGATAACGGCGGGGAAAGGTCTAGGCTCGGGGACATGACGCTGAAGGGTCAGGGGTGCTGATGACGGTACGGCGGGTCATGGGTATCGAGACCGAGTACGGAATCTCCGTGCCCGGCCAGCCCGGCGCCAACGCTATGGTGACCTCCTCCCAGGTCGTGAACGCCTACCTCGCGGCCTCGGCGGCGCGGGCGCGGCGGGCGAGATGGGACTTCGAGGAGGAGAACCCGCTGCGCGACGCGCGCGGGTTCGACCTGGCGAGAGAGGTGGCCGACCCCAGCCAGCTCACCGACGAGGACCTGGGGCTGGCCAACGTCATACTCACCAACGGCGCGCGGCTCTACGTGGACCACGCCCACCCGGAGTACTCCACGCCGGAGTGCACCAACCCCCGCGCCGCCGTGGTGTGGGACAAGGCGGGCGAGCGGGTCATGGCCGACGCCGCCCAGCGGGCCTCGCAGATGCCCGGCAACGCCCCCATCCAGCTCTACAAGAACAACACCGACAACAAGGGCGCCTCCTACGGCTGCCACGAGAATTACCTGATGCGGCGGGCCACGCCGTTCGCCGACATCGTGCGGCACCTGACCCCGTTCTTCGTCTCGCGCCAGGTCGTGTGCGGGGCCGGGCGCGTCGGCATCGGGCAGGACTCCCGGGGCGAGGGCTTCCAGATCAGCCAGCGCGCCGACTTCTTCGAGGTCGAGGTGGGGCTGGAGACCACCCTCAAGCGGCCGATCATCAACACCCGCGACGAGCCGCACGCCGACCCCGAGAAGTACCGCCGGCTGCACGTCATCATCGGCGACGCCAACATGTCCGAGATCTCGACGTACCTCAAGCTCGGCACCACGTCGCTGGTCCTGGCCATGATCGAGGACGGGTTCCTCACCGTGGACCTGTCGGTGGACCTGCCGGTCGCGGCGCTGCGCGCGGTCTCCCACGACCCGACCTGCAAGCACGAGATCTCCCTCCGCGACGGCCGCAAGATGACCGCCGTGCAGCTCCAGATGGAGTACCTCGAGCAGGCCCGCAAGTACGTCGAGGACCGCTTCGGCACCGACGTGGACGACATGACCAAGGACGTCCTCGACCGCTGGGAGTCGGTCCTCACCCGGCTGGCCGACGACCCCATGCAGCTCAAGAGCGAGCTGGACTGGGTGGCCAAGCTGTCGCTGCTGGAGGGCTACCGCAGCCGCGACGACATCCCCTGGTCCCACCCCCGGCTCCAGCTCGTCGACCTGCAGTACTCCGACCTGCGCCCCGAGCGCGGCCTGTACAACCGGCTGGTCGCGCGCGGCAGCATGAAGCGGCTGATCGACGAGGCCGAGGTCGAGCGCGCGATCGAGAACCCGCCCGAGGACACCCGCGCCTACTTCCGCGGGCGCTGCCTGCGCCAGTACAGCGACGCGGTGGCCGCCGCCTCCTGGGACTCGGTGATCTTCGACATCCCCGGGCGCGAGTCCCTGCAGCGCGTCCCCACCCTTGAGCCCCTGCGCGGCACCAAGGCCCACGTCGGCCGGCTCCTCGACCGCTGCCGCACCGCCGCCGACCTCGTCACCGCCCTCACCGGCGAGTGACACCCGCCGCTCCGGCGTTCACAAGGGCGCGTCCCCGCGACGGGGACGCGCCCTTTCCCTTCCGTACGGCCGGCGCCGGGGGCAGCCGGGGCGGCCCGCCCCGCGCGGCGGGCATCGCGGAACCGCGACGCCCGGGGCCGGGCAGCGGGCCGCCTCAGAGTGCACCTGCCAGATGTACCCTCAGCGGAGATCTGGCTGGTCTTTCCGGCCGGCCGCAATCTGGTCCGCATGACGACTGAGACGCTTCGAAGTGGAGTCCGGCTCGGGACGCGCGGGTGGCTCATCCTCCTCACCCTGTGCGGCGCGACGTTCATGACCGGGCTGGACTACTCGATCATCACGGTGGCGCTCCCGGAGATCGGCCGGGATCTCGGCTTCTCCAGCGCGTCCGCGCTCCAGTGGGTGGCCACCGCCTGCCTGCTGCCGACGGCCGCGCTGATGCCGCTGTTCGCCCGGGCGTCCGACATGATCGGCCGGCGGCGGCTGTTCATCGCCGGGGTGGTGGCCTTCGCCGTGTTCTCGCTGATCGCCGGGCTCGCCCCATACCCCGGGCCGCTGGTGGCCGCGCGGGCGGGGCAGGGAGTCGCGGCCGCCATGATCGGCCCGACCGCGCTGGCGCTGATGACCGCCGCGTTCCCCGAGGGGCCGCGGCGCACCAGGGCCATGGGGGTCAACGGGGCGGTGCTCTCGCTGGGGTTCGTCATCGGCACGATCGGCGGCGGCCTCATCACCAGTGGCCTGAACTGGCGCTGGACGATGCTCATCCTGTTCGGCATCGGCGTCCTGGTCCTGCTCGGCGCGCTCACCGTGGTCCGTGAGACGGCCCGGCGGAGCCGCGCCCGGCTGGACGTCCCCGGCGCGATCCTGGCGAGCGGCGGGCTGTTCGCCCTGGTCTACGGCATCTCCTCCGCCGGCGAGGCCGGTTGGGGCAGCGCCCCCACCCTGGCGACGCTCGCGGCCGCGGTGGTGCTCCTCGGCTCCTTCCTGGCCGCCGAGGCCCGGTCCGCGGCCCCGCTCGTCCCGCTGCGGCTGCTCCGCCGTACGACCGTGAAGTGGGGGATGACGGTCGGACTGGTCACCTTCGGGATGTGCGGCGGGGCGACGCTGCTGCTCAGCGTCTACATGCAGGACGTCCTGGGGTACTCCCCGCTGCAGACCGGGCTCGGCTTCCTCGGCGAGGGTGTGGCCGCCCTGCTCGGCGGGGGGCTCGCGGCCCGGCTCATCAGCGGGCGGGGCGCGGTCGCCGTGATCGTGACGGGTCTGACGGCACAGGCGGCCGGCACCGCGGCGATGGTGTTCCTGCCCGCCGAGGGCGGGCTCGCCCTGCTGCTGGCGACCTCGGCCACGATGGGCTTCGGGCACGTCCTGACGGTCGTGGCCGTCATCACGACGATCACCTCCGGCCTCGACGAGTCGGACCAGGGCGTCGCCGGCGGCCTCGCCCAGATGCCCACCTTCGTCGGCGCCGTCGGCGTGGCCGGGCTCATGGCGATCGTCGCGGCCCGTGCCGAGGCGCTCGCCCCGGTCACGACCGGGACGGCGGCCACCCTGGGCGGCCTGCACGCGGCCTTCCTGGCGGCCGGCGCGGTCGCGCTGCTCGGCGCCGCCGCCGGCGGTGTCCTGCTCCGCGGGTCGGACGCCGGCCGGACGGCCGGCCAGGCCACCGGACGACCGTCCCGGCAGCCCACCGCACGCCCCGCCGGGCGGTCCACCGCCCAGCCCGCCGGGCAGTCCAGCGGCCGACCGGCCGGGCACTCACCGGCCCCGTGACCGAAGGCGGCCTCCACGCCAACCGAAGGCGGCCTCCACGCCACCGGCCAGGCGAGGACACCCCTCGCCGGGCCGCGGCCTATCCGGCCGCCCCGGCGGCCACGAGCCGGGCCAGCCGCCGCAACCGCTCGTGCGACGGCGAGCCCACCTCGGCCTGGAAGACCGTCACGCCCTGGCCCTCGTCGTCGGGCGTGCGCAGGAACTCGGCGGTGAGCCACATCGGTCCCACCTCCGGGTGCCGGTACTCCCGGGTGATCGACGCGCAGTCGCTCACCGGGTGCTCGGCCCACATCGCGCGGAACTCCGGGCTGAGCGCCCGCAGCTCCTCGATCAGCCCGGTCAGGCCTTCGTCCCCGGGGAACCTGCTCAGCGCGCCCGCCAGATAGGCGATGTCATCGCGGGCCTTCTGCTCCCAATCGACGTACAGACTCCGAGAGAACTCCAGCTCCAGGAAGTCCAGACGGATGAAGTTCGGCTTCTCCCCGCCCTCGAACGGCCAGTGCGGAGCCAGCAGGGCGTGCGCCGGCCGGTTCCACGCCAGGATGTCCCCCCGCCTCCCCACGGCGATGGCGGGCGCTTCGGTGAAGGCGTCCACCATCAGTCTCACGCCCGGGCGCAAGCGTTCGGGCCGTGCCTCCCCCCGGGCGCGCGACGCCCTCGCCAGCCGGCGCAGGTGGGCCGCCTCCACGTCGTCCAGCCCCAGCACCCGGGCCACCGAGTCCAGGACCTCCTCGGAGACGTTCGGGCTCAGGCCCTGCTCCAGCCGCGTGTAGTAGCCGACGCTGACCCCGGCGAGCGAGGCCAGTTCCTCCCGGCGCAGTCCGGCCACCCGCCGGCGCCTCACCCCGGCACCCAGCCCCACGTCCTCCGGGCGGCGCCGGGCGCGCCGGGATCGCAGAAACTCGCCAAGAACGGAACTGGGATACATGACTTCGAGTCTGCCACGCTCGTCCCAGCCGTACGGCTCGCGCCGGCCCCGCCGGCGGACGCACGCGGGGAGCTTGCCCGCGCCCCGGCGGTGGCCGTACGAAAGCCGAGAGATCGTGACACGAGGGAATCGGTACGCCAAGGGCGGGTAAAGACCGCGCCATGACGGTCTATGGGTTTCACGCCTCGCATGAGCAGGTTCATCCCTCGGAACTGGTGGCGGCCGTCGTCCGGGCGGAGGAGGCCGGGTTCGAGGCCGCCATGTGCTCCGACCACTTCTCGCCCTGGAGCGCCCGGCAGGGGGAGTCGGGGTTCGCCTGGGCCTGGCTGGGCGCCGCGATGCAGGCCACCGCCCTGCCGTTCGGCGTGGTGACCGCACCGGGGCAGCGGTACCACCCGGCCATCACCGCGCAGGCGATCGGCACCCTCGCCGCGATGTACCCCGGCCGGTTCTGGGCCGCGCTCGGGAGCGGCGAGGCCAGCAACGAGCACATCACCGGCGGCGGGTGGCCGCGCAAGGACGTGCGCAACGCGCGGCTGCTGGAGTGCGCGGGCGTCATCCGGGCTCTGCTGGCGGGGGAGGAGGTCAGCCACGACGGGCTGGTGACCGTGGACCGGGCGCGGCTGTGGACCCGGCCCGAGACGCCGCCGCCGCTGGTCGGGGCCGCCGTCAGCGCCGAGACCGCCCGCTGGTGCGCCGGGTGGGCGGACGGGCTGATCACCGTGAACGCGCCGCACGACCACCTGCGGCGGGTGATCGGCGAGTACCGCGACGCGGGCGGGCGCGGCAAGGTGTGCCTGCAGGTGCACCTGAGCTGGGCCGAGACCGAGGACGAGGCCCTGGCCATCGCGCACCACCAGTGGCGGTCCAACGTCTTCCCGCCCCCGGTGTGCTGGGACGTCGAGACCGCCGAGGTCTTCGACGCGATCTCCGAGCACGTCACGCCCCAGGCGGTCGCCAAGGCCGTGTACGTCTCCGCCGACCCCGGGCGGCACGCCGCCTGGCTCGCGGAGCTGGCCGCACTCGGGTTCGACGAGGTGTACCTGCACCACGTCGGCCGCGAGCAGTCCGCGTTCATCGACGCCTTCGGGGAGAAGGTGCTGCCCCGGCTCGAAGGGAACCCCTCGTGAAGCTCACCCACACCTCCGACCTGTGGTGGAAGAACGCCGTCATCTACTGCCTGGACGTCGAGACCTACAAGGACGGCAACGGCGACGGAGTCGGGGACTTCCCCGGCCTCACCCAGCAGATCGACCACCTCGACCGGCTCGGCGTGACCTGCATCTGGCTCATGCCGTTCTACCCCTCGCCCGACCTGGACGACGGGTACGACATCACCGACTTCTACTCCGTGGACCCCCGGCTCGGCACCCTCGGCGACTTCGTCGAGTTCATCCGCACCGCGCGCGACCGGGGCATGCGCGTCATCGCCGACCTCGTCGTGAACCACGTCTCCGACCAGCACCCCTGGTTCCTGTCCGCCCGCGAGAGCCGCGAGTCGCCGTACCGCGACTGGTTCGTCTGGCGCGACGAGATCCCCGAGGACGGGCCCACCGGCATCACCTTCCCGGACCGGGAGACCAGCCTGTGGGAGTACGACGAGAAGTCCGGCCAGTACTACCTGCACCGCTTCTACCGGCACCAGCCCGACCTGAACATCGCCAACCCCGCCGTCCGCGACGAGATCTCCCGGATCATGGGCTTCTGGATGGAGCTGGGGCTGTCCGGGTTCCGCGTGGACGCGGTGCCGTTCCTGCTGGAGACCAAGGGCCAGCTCGACGCGGCCAAGCTCCCCGACCCGCACGGCTACCTCGCCGAGCTGCGCGCCTTCCTCTCCCGCCGCGACGGCCAGGCCATCCTGCTCGGGGAGGTCAACCTGCCCTACCCCGACACGATGGAGTTCTACGGCGGCGGCGACGAGCTGACCATGTGCTTCGACTTCATCTCGATGCAGCGGATGTACCTCTCGCTCGCCCGCCGCCACGCCGGGCCGCTCGCCTCCTCCCTGCGCGAGCGCCCCCGCGCGCCGCGTGACGGCCAGTGGGCCACCTTCGCCCGCAACCACGACGAGCTCACCTTGGACAAGCTCTCCGACGACGAGCGCCAGGAGGTCTTCGACGCCTTCGGCCCGGAGAAGGACATGCAGTTGTACGGCCGGGGGCTGCGGCGGCGGCTGCCGGCGATGCTCGGCGGCGACATGCGGCACGTCAAGATGGTCTACAGCCTGCTCTTCTCGCTCCCGGGCACCCCGGTCCTCTTCTACGGCGAGGAGATCGGCATGAGCGAGAACCTGGAGGCCGAGGCCCGCCTGGCCGTGCGCCCGCCCATGCAGTGGACCCCGGGCCCGGGCGGCGGCTTCTCCACGGCCGACCCCGCCCGCTTCCCCATCCCGCCCGTCGAGGGGGAGTACGGCGCCGCGCACGTCAACGTGAGCGACCAGCGCCGCGACCCCGAATCCCTGCTCGCGTGGATCACCATGCTGATCGAGCGGTACCGCGAGTGCCCCGAACTGGCCTGGGGCGACTACCAGGTGCTCGACTCCGGCGCCGACCCGGTGCTCGCCGTCCGCGCCGACGCCGACGGCGGCTGCGTCGTCGCCCTCCACAACCTCGGCGACGCCGAGACCGAGGTCACGCTCACCCTCGACGGCCTCGACGACGGCCGCGAGCTGACCGACCTCCTCACCGACGGCACCACCCCCGTCGGCGCGGACGGCCGCGTCACCTTCCGCCTCCCGCCGTACGGCTGCCGCTGGCTCCGCGCCACCCCCCGCCACCACGTCCCCTCCGGCCACCCCGCCTCCTGACCCGCCCGCCCCGCCGCGACCGGTGCCCAGCCCGGCGCGGCGGGGCCACCGGTCCGGGTTCAGCCGACGCGCTGGAGAGCGCGCTCCCGGCGGGCCTCCACGGCGGAGCCGGACTCCCGGCGCGCCATGCGGCGGAGCACGGCCGGGGCCACGAGCAGGCCGAGGACCGCCCACGCGCCCAGGACGCCGGCCGTCTCCAGATGCCGCCAGGAGCCGCCGATCTCGATCGCGGCGGCGGCGTCGGGCAGCAGGGCCGAGCGGGTGCCGAGGCCCATCCAGTAGACGGGGAAGAGCTGGGCGGCCCACTGAAGCCAGCCGGGCAGGGCGGTGATCGGATAGAAGATCCCGGAGATCCCGATCACCGCGAGGAACAGGAGCTGGACGACCCCCTGACCGCGGGCGCCGGAGAACGCCGACCCCAGGACGGCGCCCAGCGGCAGGGTCGCCACCAGGCCCAGCCCGAGCACCCAGGCCAGGGTCGGCCAGGCGTCCGGGCCGGCCGACAGGCCCCGCACGATGAGCACGGCGGGCACCAGGAAGATGACCAGGTCGGCCAGCAGGCCGCCGGACACCGAGATCACCTTGCCGATGAGGTAGGCGGGCATCCCGTGCGGGGTCGCCCGGGCCCGCAGCAGGGTCCCGTCCTCACGGTCGGCGGTGAGCTGCTGGCTCATGGCGATCAGGCCGGTCGCGGCGTTCATCCCGAGGATCCCGGGCAGCGCCAGCGTGCCCAGCAGGAGCCCGCCGCCGGCGTACGGCAGGTCGCGCAGGAAGAACATGGCCGCCACCATCAGTCCCGGCCACAGGAAGTGGGAGACCAGGTCGGGACCGTTGGTGAACGACTGCCGCAGCTCGATCAGGCCGCGGGACAGCCCCGCGCGCAGGACGGCGGCGAAGGGGCTCATCGGGGGGCCTCAGTGGCGGCCTCGGCGCGGCGCACCAGGGCCAGATAGGTCTGCTCCAGCGAGGCCCGGCGGACCTCCAGCTCCCGTACGGCGGCGCCGTGCCGCGCGAACAGGTCGCGGGCGAACGCCGTGGAGTCCTCGGTCTTCTCGACGTGGCGGCGCCCGCCGAGCACCCAGCGCACCTCGTCGGGGCCGGCGATGCGGCGGGCGAGCTCGGCGCCGGTGCCGTCGGCGATGACGCGTCCGCCGTCGAGGACCAGGATGCGGTCGGCCAGTTTCTCGGCCTCGGCGAGGTCGTGGGTGGTGAGCAGGACGGTGGTGCCCCCGGTGCGGACCAGACGCAGGACGAGGTCGTGGAACTCGTGCCGGGCCTGGGGGTCGAACGCGGCCGTGGGCTCGTCGAGGAACAGCAGCTCGGGACGGCCCACCAGGCCGATGGCCACGTCGAGCCGCCGCCGCTGGCCGCCCGAGAGCGTCTTGATCTTCTTGCCCGCGTGCGGGGCCAGGCCGACCGCCTCGATCAGCGCGTCGGCGTCCCAGGGGCGGGGGATCCCCGGGGCGGAGTAGCGGGCGTAGTAGGAGCCGAGATGGGCGAGCAGTTCGCGCACGCGCCACCGGCCGTGGTCGCGCCAGGACTGGAGGACGACGCCGATCCGGGCGCGCCATCGCTCGTCGCCGCGCGCCGGGTCGGTCCCCAGCACCTGGACCCGCCCCCGCGACCGGGCGCGGAAGCCCTCCAGGATCTCGATGGTCGTGGTCTTGCCCGCGCCGTTGGGCCCCAGCAGGGCCGGCACCTCGCCGTGGCGGGCCTGGAAGGTGACGTCGTGCAGGACGTCGGCCCGGCCGTAGCGCATGCGGAGCCCGCCGACGTCGATCGCGACGCGGTCGCCGGTCGTCATCGGGTCACCAGTCCCCGCCGGCGAGGGACTCCTGGGTGCGGGCGATCAGGGCGGCGCGGTCGGCGCCGGCCAGGGCGAGGGCGCGGGGCACGGTGCCGATCCCGGCGGTGAGGACGCCGAGGAGCAGGTGGGCGGGGCGCAGGTCCCTCTTCTTACCCCCGCAGGCGGTCAGCGCGCGTTCGAGGGCGAGCCCGGCCGAGGCGCCGGGCTTGGGCCGCCGGCCGGGGTCGGGGGCGGGGGCCGGGAGGGGGAAGGAGGACGGGGAGACGCCCACGGCGGCCAGGCTGTGCTCGAACTCCCGGTCCAGGGCGTCCCTGATCTCCCGCCGCCCGAGTCCCGCCCCGGTCAGGAGGCGATGCGGGGCGGTGCCCTCGTGGGCGGCGATCGCCAGCAGCAGGTGGTGGGCCTCGATCGCCGCCGACCCGTCCTCCCCGGCCTCGGCCGCGCCCTGTTCCATGATCGTGTTGATGTAGTGGTCGATCGCGCTCAACGTCGTCTCCTCAGCGTCACGCCGGCGGCGATGAGCCGCTTGGCGTGCTTCTTGTGGACCGCCTGGCGGGTGACGCCGAGCGCCTCGGCGACGTCGGGCCAGCTCCAGCCCGCGCGCATGGCCTGCTCCACGGCCGCGTCCTCCAGCCTCTCGGCCAGTCTCCGCAGGGCCACGACCGCGGCCAGCGCGTCCGCGGGGTCCGGGGGAACGGGTAGCTCTTCTGCCGGCATGTAAGCAACCGTAGTTGACTAATCTGAAGATAGTCAACCTAGGTTGCTTAGATGACGTGCCGCTCCAGACGTGGTCGCGATGTCCTATGTGATCTACTTTGTAAAGGGGGTCAGCGGAACAGCAGGCCCAGGCCGAGGATCAGCGTGCCGACCGCGAAGGACGCCCCGCCGAGGAAGGTGAGCCAGATCAGCTTGCTGGGGCGGGTGTCGGAGGGGCGGACCACCGACAGGAAGAAGCCGAGCGGCATGAGGATGGGAGCGGCCACGATCAGGACCCGCGCCAGGGTCCGCACGCCCTCCGGGAGCGCGGCCTGGTCCACGTAGAGCATGGCCACGAGGGAGAACAGGACGAGGACGCCGGCGTGGGCGTGCCCGGCGCGCCACAGGCCGCGGCGCACGGGGTTGTCCAGGTAGCCGGGGGCGCGGCTGCCGATCGCGCGGAGCAGGGTGGCCCCGCCGAAGGCGATGGTGGGGACGGTGACCAGCAGGATGCCGGCGGTGGTCAGGGACGCGGGGGACACGGTTCCTCCAGGGGCGCATTGATGGATAGCTCTACTATCCAATTAATGGATAGTAGAGCTATCCAAGTCAAGGGCCGCCCCGGAGATTCCCGGGAGCGGCCCCCTCAGCCGCCGAAGACCTCGAAGGTGACCACGCCGCTCGCGGCCGTCTGCTCCAGCACCTGGCGGGCCTGTTCCTCCGCCGGCGCGTCGCCCAGGGCCTCCAGGTAGGCGCGGTGCGCGGCCAGCGACGCCACCCCGCGCTCGAAGGTCGCCGACACGTCCACCGAGTGGGTCGGGTACGGCGAGCCGAACACCGCGACCCGCCGTACGCCCGGCCAGGGCTCGGGGCCGCCGGGGTCGGGGAAGATCCACCGGTTCCCCGCGTCGGCCACGGCGTCCAGCGTCGCCCGCCCCACGGCCCGGTGGTCCGGGGTGTTCCACATCCCCGGGCCCCACACGTCGTGGTGGTTCAGCGTGAGCACCAGCTCCGGCCGGTGGCGGCGGATCGCGTGCGCGATGTCACGGCGCAGCGCGGTGCCGTACTCGATCACGCCGTCGTGGTGGTCCAGGAACTCGACCGCCTTCACCCCGACGAGGGCGGCGCCGGCGCGTTCCTCCTCCTCGCGCACGCGGGCCGCCTCCTCCGGCGCCATGGTGTCGATCCCGGCCTCGCCCCGGGTGGCGAGCACGTAGACGACCTCGCGGCCCTCGTCGGTCCAGCGCGCCACCGCCGCGGCGGCGCCGTACTCCAGGTCGTCGGGATGGGCCACGACCGCCAGGCAGCGCCGCCAGTCGTCGGGCAGCGCGGGCAGCGCGGGCGGGTTCGGGGTCATGGGGACACCTCCGGTCCGGTCGGAATTCCTGCGCCCAGTCTGCCCAGCCGGGAGGCCCGCAGGTCCCTCCGGGCAGAAAGATCGCGGCCGGGGAGGCGCAAGGAGGTCGCTTTCGGGGAAGATAGACGTTAGGAGACCCCGAGCGGAGGTAGGTCAACATGGCGACCAAGGACACGGGCGGGCAGAAGCAGACCGGCCGTCGTGAGCGAGACGTCGAGGAGACCGAGGTCCAGGACGGCACCGACGTCCAGGAACGCCAGGAGAAACTCTCCGACGACGTTGACGCCATTCTCGATGAGATCGACGAGGTCCTCGAGGAAAACGCCGAGGAGTTCGTGAGGTCGTATATCCAGAAAGGCGGCCAATAGTAGGATATGTCCGATTTTCTGGAGGTGGAGGGGAAACGCTGCCCTGATTGCGGGGAGTTGAAAAGCGCCTCCGCGTTCGGGCAGAACAAGCGGATGCCGGATGGCCTTGCCCGGTACTGCAAGGAGTGCTTTCGCAAGCGCTCCAGGGCCAGTTATCGGAAGCGCATGGCGGCCGCGGGGAAGGCCGTCCGGGAGCCCGTCGATGCGCCTGCCGGACACAAATTCTGTCCGGCCTGCAAAGAGACGAAGACGCTTGATTCCTTTGGAAATAATCGCGCCAATAAATCAGGTAAGGCCGACTATTGCCGTCCTTGCCATAATCGAATCATGGCGGAACAGCGAGAGAGGAAATACGGCGGCGGTCGCAACTATCAACTGAAACGGCGTTACGGTCTGGACGAGGCCGATGTGGAGCGGATGGTGCGGGACCAGATGGGGGTCTGTGCCATCTGCTTCAACGCTCCCCCCACCCACGTCGACCACGATCACGCCACCGGCGAGGTCCGGCGTGTTCTCTGCTTCAACTGCAACAACGGCCTCGGCCACTTCAAGGACGACCCCGAGTGGCTGACCCGGGCCGCCGAGTACCTGCTCGGCGGCCGTGACGCCACCGCGCCTGGCGGGCAGCCGTACCGCCGGGGGGCGCACGCGCCGACGCGCACGTACCACCTGAGGGGCCGGTACGGCATGACGGCGGAGGACGTGGACCTGCTGATCGAGCGGCAGGGCGGGGTCTGCGCCGTCTGCGGGCTCCGGCCGCCGGAGCACGTGGATCACGAGCATTCGACCGGGTGGGTGCGGGCGGCTCTGTGTTCGCCCTGCAACACCGGGCTCGGCCAGTTCCGGGATCGGCCCGAGTACCTCAGCCGCGCCGCGGCCTATGTGCGCGGTGAGTTCTACCAGCCGACCCAGGGCGAGCTGGACTGGTTCCACGCGCCCCGATACGACGACTGGGCCTACGAGTCGGATCTGGTCAGGCGCTGACGCGGGGGGTGCCCGCCCGTCCGGGGCGCGTCCCCCGACCACGGCCGGCGCGGGTTCCGCGCCGGCCGTGGCCGCTGAGGGCGGGTTCGGAGCCGGGGCGGGTCAGAGGGGGCCGCGTTCCCAGGGACCCCAGATGGCGACGGTACGGCCGCGCATGGCGAAGGTGGCCGGGTCGGTGGGGATGCCGCGGGCGGTGCCCTGGAGGTTGGCGAACAGGTAGCGCCCGTCGGGGCTGAAGGTGGCCCCGCACCACTCGTCCTCGTTCTCGTGGGAGCAGAACGGGAAGAGCGTGCCGTCCCGCGTGAGGCCCTGCAGGTGGTAGGTCGTGCGCAGGTCGGTGTCCTCGCACAGCAGGAGCGAGCCGCGCGGGGTGACGGTGATGTTGTCGGGGAAGCTCAGGGTCTCCATGCCGGGGGACTCGAAGACGAGGCGGAGCACGCCGTAGGGGCCCAGCGGGCGGTACTCCCAGACCTGGCCCTGGCCGGCGTCGCCGCCCTCGGTGGCGCAGAAGTAGACGGCGCCGTTGCCCCACCAGCAGCCCTCGATGCGGGCGAAGGTAGCCCCGCCCAGGGCCGCGCCCTGCTTGTAGACGGCCAGCGAGTCGGACTCGGCGCCCGCCGGGTCGGGGTCGGCGATGTCCACCCAGGTGCACGCCAGGGGCCGGCCGGGCCGCTGGCCGGTGCGGGTGTCGTATCCGGGGCGGTCCTTGACCTTGAGCATCTGCAGCCGCCCGCCCTCGGCGGGCTTGCCGCGGCGGGCCGGGGTGAAGCGGTAGAAGCCGGCGGTGTCCCTGTCCTCGGTCTCGTAGATGTGGCCGGACCAGGGGTCGACGGCGATGGCCTCGTGGACGAAGCGTCCCATCGCGGTCAGCGGCACGGGGTCGGTCAGGCCCTCGCCTGCGGACGGGACCTCGAAGACGTATCCGTGGGGCTTGGTCCAGCCGTTGTTGCCGCGGTACGGCCGCCCGGCCGAGTCCGGCTTGAACGGCGAGGTGCCCTCGGTCGTCTCCTCGCAGGTGAGCCAGGAGCCCCAGGGGGTGGGGCCGCCGGCGCAGTTCTTGATCGTGCCGGCGATCGACATCCAGGACCGGGAGAGGACGGGGACGCCGCCGTCGAAGCGGATCTCCAGGGTGCTCGTCCCGCCGCTGCCCTTGACGTCGTAGCGCCGGGCGGGGTCGGTGCCCGAGGGGACGGCCCAGGGGGATCCGGTCGCCTCCTCGTGGTTGCGGACGAGGCGGACGGTCCGGCGGGGGCCGGGGAAGGCGGCCATGCCGTCGTGGCCGAGCGGGACGATCGCGCCGTCGTCCATGCGGGTCCCGGCGCAGCCGAAGAAGCGGAAGTCGAAGCCCTCCGGCAGCAGGAGGGTGTCGCTCATGCCGGTGACGGGGTCGGTGCGGGTGACGGGGCGCAGCGGGCCGTATCCGCCGCCCGCGGGGGAGGCGGCGGGCAGGGGACGGCCTGCGGCGGCGTGGGCCTGCCGGGCGACCAGGCCGTCGAGGGCTCCGAAGCCGGCCGTGGCCGCGACTCCGGCGAGGAATCCGCGCCGGCCGAGCCGGTCGCCGCGTGGTGCGTCGTGTGCGGGCATCGCATCTCCTGTGCGGATGGGTTGGTGGGTCCCCCGAGGTCGGCGGTGGTGGCGGCGGCCTGCCGTACGGCGGGCGCTAGGAGTCGGGGAAGATCCGGATGCGGGAGGCGGGGACGGTCAGGGTGATCTCGCCCGCGGTGCCGGGGCCGGTGGTGTCGTATTCGTCGACGAGGACGTCCTGGTCGGCGACGCGCACGAGGTAGCGGGAGAGGGCGCCGAGGAACTGGTGGCCGACGACCTTGCCGGAGATCCGGTTGGCGGATCCGGCGGATCCGGCCGCTCCGGCGGGTTCGTCGCGCGGGGCGGGGGTGAGGTCCTCGGGGCGCATCGACAGCAGCACGCGGTCGCCGGGGGCGGGCACGTGCCCCCGCGCGTCCTCGGCGGCGGTCACGGCCTGCCCGTCGTCCAGCCGGAGCAGCACCTCGCCGCCGCGCACGAGGTCGCAGCGGGCGGGCAGCAGGTTGTTGAGGCCGATGAAGTCGGCGACGAACCGGTTGGCCGGGTGGTGGTAGAGCTCGTGGGGGGTGGCGTACTGCTGCAGCTCGCCCCGGTCCATGACCGCGATCCGGTCGGCCATGGACAGGGCCTCCTCCTGGTCGTGGGTGACGTAGACGGTGGTGAGGCCGAGGCGTTTTTGGAGCTGGCGCAGCTCGGTGCGCAGGCGGATGCGCATCTTGGCGTCGAGGTTGGACAGCGGCTCGTCCATGAGCAGCACCTTGGGCTCGGTGACCAGGCTGCGGGCGAGCGCGACGCGTTGCTGCTGGCCGCCGGAGAGCTGGTTGGGGTACCGGTCGCCGAGGTTCTCCAGGCCGAGCAGTTCGAGCATCGCCCCGACGCGGCGCCGCGCCTCGGTGTCGGGGACGCGCTGGGTGCGCAGGCCGTACCCGATGTTCTTGAGCACGGTCATGTGGGGGAACAGGGCGTAGTCCTGGAAGACGATGGAGGTCGGGCGGCGGTGCGGGGGCACGCTGGACAGGTCTCGGCCGTCGATGACGACCGAGCCGGCGTCGGGTTCGACGAATCCGGCCACCATGCGCAGGGTGGTGGTCTTGCCGCAGCCGCTGGGGCCGAGGAGGCAGACGAACTCGCCCTCGCTCACCTCCAGGTCCAGGTCGCGGACGGCGTGGTCGTCGCCGTACCGCTTGGTCAGGCCGCGGAGCGTCACATATGCGTCAGGTCCCGCAGAAGGTCCCGCAACAGGTCCCGCAGAAGGTCCCACAGGGCAGACTCCTCACAGTTCGAACAGTTTGACCCGGCCCCCGGTGAGGAGGCGGAAGAGCGCCAGCGCCGCGAAGGTCACCAGCATCAGCCCGGCGGCCAGCGCGGTCGCCTCGCCCCAGTAGCCGTGCTCGGCCAGGCCCATGATCGAGACGGAGGCGAGCTGGCTGCCCGGTGAGACGAGGAAGATGACGGCGCTGAGGGTGTTGATGGACTTCACGAACGCGTAGATGAAGGCCGCGGTGAAGGCGGTGCGCATGAGCGGCAGCATCACCGTGCGGAAGGTGCGCAGCGAGCCCGAGCCGAGGTCCTGGGCGCTCTCGTCCAGGGAGGGGCCGATCTGCTGGAGGGCCGAGACGCCGCTGCGGTATCCGACGGGCAGGGTGCGGACGGTCATCATGAGCACGACGATCAGCGCGGTCCCGGTGATCGCCAGCGGCCCGGTGTGGAAGGTGATCAGCCAGGCGATGCCGATCATGGTGCCGGGGAGCGCGCCGGGGAGCACCGCGAGCATGTCCATCGCGCCCCGCCCGACGAGCGGCCTGCGCTGGATGAAGAAGGCCGCGAGCACCGCGAACACCGCGCAGGCGAAGCCGGCGACGACCGCGTAGAGGGTGCTGTTGGTCAGATCCCCGGCCCGCAGCAGGGTGTACTCGAAGTGCTGGAGCGTGAGGGTCCAGTTCACGCCCCAGGTCTTGGTGAGGGCGCCGGCGAACACCGAGGCGTACGTCAGGAGCATGAACCCCGACACGACGCACAGCAGCCCGAACAGGGTCCCGCGGACGGGGGCGGGCGTGGGCACCGGGTCCAGGGTGGACTCCTTGCCGGTGACGGTGACGTAGGAGCGGCGTTCGAGCCAGGCGCGCTGGAGCCAGAAGAACAGCCCGGTGGGCACCAGCAGGGCGACGCAGAGCACGGCGGCCATGCCCAGGTCGAAGGTGCCGACGACCTGGTGGTAGGCCTCGACGGCGAGCACCCGGTAGGACCCGGCCACGAGCAGGGGGTTGCCGAAGTCGGCGAGCACGTACATGCCGACGAGCAGGCCCGCGCTGGCCAGCCCGGGGACGGCCAGCGGCAGGGTGACGGTGCGGAAGATGCCCCACCAGCCGTGCCCGAGGTCGCGGCCGGCCCATTCCAGCGCGGGGCTCTGCCGCCGCAGGACGCCGGTGAGCACGAGCACGGCGACGGGGTAGTAGGCCATGGTCTGCACGGCCCACAGTCCCGGCAGCCCGTAGACGTCCAGGTTCAGGCCGAGCAGTTCGTACGTCACCAGACCGCGGCGGCCGAAGAGCAGGATCAGCGACAGGCCGATGACGAACGGCGGGGAGACCAGCGGCAGCACGGACATGATCCGGAAGAACGGCTTGCCGGGGATGTCGGGGCGGCTGAGGGCGTAGGCGAACAGGAAGCCCAGGGCGGTCGCCGAGACGGTGGAGAGCAGGGTCATCACGGCGGTGTTGCGGGCGACGTCCCACATGCGGGCGCTGCCCAGGAAGCGGGACCAGTGCTCGGCGTCGGGCCGCAGGAAGACGTTGACCGTGGGCCACAGGACGAAGACGATCAGGACGGCCGCGATGAACAGGGTGACGGCGAGCGTGACGGGCTCGCGGACGAGCCTGCGGGCGGCCCGGGAGGCCCGGCCGGGGGGAGCCGGCCGGACCCGCGGGGGCCGGGGGGCGACGGCGGTCACTCCGTCACCCGCCCACGCGCTCGCCCCAGGCGCGCAGGACCTTGTCGCGGTTCTGCGCGGCCCACTGGACGTCGAAGTCGACGAGTTTGAGCTGGTCGAGGGGCACCGCGCCGTCGGGGACGGCCACGTCCTTGCGGATGGAGACGCGCTTGCTCAGGTCGGTGTGGAGCTGGCCGGCCTCGCGGCCGAGCATCCAGTCGACGAACTTCTTGGCGGACTCGGTGTTGGGGCCGCCCTTGACGATGGAGACGGCGCCGACCTCGAAGCCGGTGTCCTGGGGGAAGACGATCTCCAGCGGGTAGCCGGCCTCGATGGGCTTGAGGATGTCGTGGCCGAAGGCGATGGCCAGCGGGTACTCCCCGGCGCCGGCCATGCGGGCGGGTGCGGCGCCGCTGTCGGTGTAGTGGGCGACGGTGGTGTCGAACTTCTTGATGAAGTCCCAGGCCTGGGCCTCGCCGAGGCGGAAGATCTGGGTGGCCACGAAGTTGTAGGCGGTGCCCGAGGAGTCGGGGCGGGCGACGACGAGCTTGTCCTTCAGCGCCGGGTCGAGCAGTTCGTCCCAGGTCTTGGGGATGGGGCGGCCCTTCATCTCCTCCTTCCACCGCTCGGTGTTGACGGCCAGGGCCAGCGCGCCGACGTAGAAGCCGTGCCAGGCGTGCCCGGGGTCGTAGAAGCGCTTGTCGTAGTCCTTGGCGACGGGGGAGTCGTAGGGCTGGAGCATCCCGCCGAGGGCGAGCGCCTGGTGGTTCTCGCTCGGGCCGCCGAGGACGACGTCGCCGGTGGGCTTGGCCTTCTCGGCCTGGACCCGGGCGACGATCTCGCCGGCGCTGAGCCGTACGAACTCGGTCTTGATGCCGCTGCGCTCCTCGAACGCCTTGAGGAGGCGGGCCATCTCGTTCTCGTGCAGGGCGCCGTAGACGACGAGCTTGCCGCCCTTCTGCTCCCCTCCGCCGGCCGCCGGTCCGCCGGAGCCGCAGGCGGCGAGCGCCAGGACGGCGGTCGCGAAGAGGGCGAGCAGGTGGGGGAGGCGCCTGGATCTGGACATTGTCGACTCCTCATACGCGATGGGGCCGCTCGTGGTTTCCGCCGGGTGAACGGACGATTGCCGAGAAGTGTCCTTAAGACCATATGTCCTGTCAACGCATCATCTCTAGGTATCTGATGATCGTTTGCCGCGCTGGAGCCGGGTCCCTCACCGGTCGCGACAGGTATCACCGCAGCTCACAGTGGGCGTGTGGCGTGGTCGGAGGGCCGTCACGGGGCTGAAATGTCCTGACATAAAGACGTCCTATTGAATTTTCGTGCGGTGGCGGCCGACCCGCTCACAGGTCCACCGCCGCGGCCGGGCGGCCCCGCCGCGGTGGCCCCGGCAGCGGCCGAGGGGGGTGGGTCCCGCGGGGGTTGGCCGATCCCCGCCACGGTTCCGGCAGAATTGCTCGTGTGCGAGTCGGATTGCTCGGGCCGTTCGAGGTCCGGAACGGCGATGACGCCCCGGTGGAGGTCCCCGGGGCTCGGTTGCGCGCCCTGCTGGCCGCACTCGCCCTCGAACCCGGCCGGATCGTCGGCCGGAGCAGGCTCGTGGACTGGATCTGGGGGGACCGGCCGCCCGCGGACGAGGTGAACGCCCTGCAGGCGCTGGTGTCCCGGCTGCGCCGGGTGCTGCCCGACGGGGTGATCGAGGCCGAGTCCGGCGGATACCGGCTGGCCGTCCCCTCCGACGCCGTGGACGTCCACCGCTTCGAGAAGCTCGTCGGCCAGGCGCGCGCCGCCGAGCCCGCCGAGCGCGCCGACCTGCTGCGCTCGGCCCTGGAGCTGTGGCGGGGCCCGGCCCTGGCCGACATCGCGCTCCAGGACAGCGAGGCCTTCGACACCGCCGCCGAGCGGCTGAACGAGCTGCACGTCGCCGCGCTCGGCGACCGGGTCGACGCCGACATCCGGCTCGGCCGCGGCTCGGAGCTGCTGTCCGAGCTGACCGGGCTGGTCGCCGCCTACCCCCTGCGGGAGGGGTTCGTGGCGGCCCTGATGCGCGCGCTCGCCGAGGCCGGGCGCGGCAACGAGGCGCTGACCGTCTACCAGCGCACCCGCGAGCGGCTCGCCGAGGAGCTCGGCGCCGACCCCTCCGCCGAGCTCACCGCGCTCCACACCGCGCTGCTGCGCGGCGAGCTGGGCGAGCGGGCGGAGAACCGCAGGACGAACCTGCGCGCCGAGCTGACGAGCTTCGTCGGCGAGGACGAGGACGTCGCCGCCGTCGCCGCCCTGGCCGTCCGGCACCGGCTGGTCACCCTGACCGGGCCCGGCGGGGCCGGCAAGACGCGGCTGGCCGCCGAGACCGCCCGCAGGATGCTCGCCGAGCTGCCGGACGGGGCGTGGCTGGTCGAGCTGGCCTCGGTCCGGTCGGGCGCGGAGCTGGCGCAGGCCGCCCTCAGCGCGCTCGGCCTGCGCGACCAGGGCGTGCTGGGCGGGGCGCGCGCGGGCGACCCGATGGACCGGCTCATCGCCGCGGTCAGGGAGCGCGCGCTCCTGCTGATCCTGGACAACTGCGAGCACCTGATCGAGGAGGTCGCCGCCTTCGCCGACCGGCTGCTGGGCGAGTGCCGCAGGCTGCGCGTCCTGGCCACCAGCCGGGAACCGCTCGGTATCACCGGCGAGGTGCTGTGGCAGGTCGAGCCGCTCGCGCTGCCCGCGCCGGGGGCCGGCCCCGCCGAGACCGCCGCCTCGCCCGCCGTACGCCTGCTGCGGGACCGCGCGGAGCTGGTGCGCAAGGACATCGGCACCGACCCGCACACGATCGCCGCCATGGCGCGCATCTGCCGGGCGCTGGACGGGATCCCGCTGGCGATCGAGCTGGCCGCGGCGCGGCTGCGCGCCATGTCCGTGGACCAGCTCGCGCGGCGGCTCGACGACCGGTTCCGCCTGCTGACCAGCGGCAGCCGCACCGTGCTGCCCCGGCACAAGACGCTGCGCGCGGTGGTGGACTGGAGCTGGGACCTGCTGAGCGAGCCCGAGCGCGCCGTGCTGCGGCGGCTGTCGGTGTTCGCCGGCGGGGCGAGCCTGGAGGCGGCCGAGCGCGTGTGCGCGGACGACCCCTACTCCGGGGACCCGGCGGTCGCCGGGGAGCTGGTCTTCGACGTGCTGACGGCGCTGATCGAGAAGTCGCTGGTGCTCTCCGACGGGGAGGACCCGCCGCGCTTCCGGATGCTCGGCACCATCCGGGAGTACGCCGCGCAGCGGCTCGCCGAGGCCGGGGAGACCGAGGCGGCGCGCCGGGCCCACCTGGCCTACTGCATCGAGCTGGCCGAGACGGCCGACCCGCACCTGCGCCGGGCCGAGCAACTGGAGTGGCTGGCCGTGCTGGAGGCCGAGCACGACAACTTCAGCGCGGCCCTGCGCGGGGCGATCTCCGAGGGCTGGGCCGAGGAGGCGATGCGGCTGGTCGGGGCGGCGGGCTACTCCTGGTACCTGGGCCGGCACCGGGCCGAGGGCATGGAGCTGAGCGTCGCCGCGGCCTCGCTGCCCGGCGAGGTGCCCGACGAGGTGCGGGCGCTGGCGTACCTCATCGTGACGATGTTCGTGACGGCCGGGGTCGGCGGCGACCAGTACCAGGCGCAGGAGTGGATCCAGGAGGCCCACCGCCTCGCGGGGCGCAGCGGGTCGCGCCATCCGCTGCTCGGGTTCGCCGGGCTGCTGGCCGCGACGCTGGGGGATTCGCCGGACTTCCTGTCCTCGTTCGAGCCGCTCATCGCCCACGAGGACCCGTGGGTGCGCGCCCAGTCCCGGCTCGCCCGCGCCCGGCTGCGGCTCAGCCTCCGGGGCGACGAGACCGACGTGGACACCGACGCCGAGACCGCCCTGGCCGAGTTCCGGGCGCTGGGTGAGCGGATGGGCGTCTCGATGGCGCTGGCCCTCCTGGCCGACCGGCTCGCCATGCGCGGGGAGTTCGCGCGCGCCTGCGAGTACCTCGACGAGTCCGCCGTGGCGCTGACCGAGGTGGGCGCCACCGAGGACGTGGTCGGCACGCGGGCGCGGCAGGCCCAGTTGCACTGGCTGCTGGGCGACGAGCGGGCCGCCGAGAGCGCCCTGGCCGAGGCGCGGCGGTGCGCGGGCGGGATCGTCTGGCCGGACGCGCTGGCCGAGCTGGCGCTCGCCGAGGCGCGGCTCGCCTGCTGGCGCGGCGAGCCGGAGCGGGCGCGCGAGCACCTCGCCCGGGCGCGGACGGTGCTGAGCGACCAGATGCGGGCCGACTCCATCCGCGCTCCGATCATGGACCTGTACGGCTACCTGGCCGAGGATCTGGAGGAGGCCCGCGCGTACCGGTCCGAGGCGTACCGGGCGGTCACGGGCTACCCGCATCCGCCGTCGATCGCCGTGGTGCTGGTCGGGCTCGCGGATCTGGCGCTGCGTCAGGGGCAGGCCGAGCAGGCCGTACGGCTGCTCGCGGCGGGCGACGCCGTGCGCGGGACGCCGGACCTGTCGCTGCCGGACGCCGCCCGGATCGCCGCCGAGACGCGGAGCCGCCTCGGCGAATCCGCGTTCGCCGAGGCGGCCAGGGAGGGACGGGAGCGGGACTGGCGGGAGCTGGCCGAGATCACGCTCGCCTGCTGAACGACCTGCGCGACCACAGGTAGCCGACCAGGGTGAGCCCGGCGCACCAGGCGACCGCGGTGAGGGCCGTGCCCGCCGCCGGGGCGCCGGTCAGGAACGCGCGCAGGGTCTCGATGATCGGGGTGAAGGGCTGGTACTCCGCGAACTCCCGCACGACCGGCCCCATCTTGTCGGCCGGCACGAACGCGCTGCTCAGGAAGGGCAGGAGCATCAGGGGGACGCCGAGCATGCCCGCGCCCTCGGGCGACTTGGCCGCCAGGCCGGCCCCGATGGTCAGCCAGCTGATCGCCAGCGTCGCCAGCACGACGATGCCGAGCGCGCCGAGCCACTCCGCCGGGCCCGCCGAGGGGCTGAAGCCCATCAGGAACGCGAGCCCGACGACGAACACCAGGGCCACCAGGGTCCGCAGCGTGGTCGCGATCACGTGCGCGCTCAGCACGGCGCCCCGGGACACGTCCATGATCCGCAGGCGGTTGATGAAGCCCGTGGTCATGTCGGCGTTCACGCCGGTGGCGGTGGGGCCGATCCCGTAGCCGACCGCCATGATGATCATGCCGGGCGTCGCGTAGTCGACGTAGTCCTGGCCGACGCTGAAGCCGCCGCCGAGCACGTACACCATGAGGAACATCACGAAGGCCGGCATGACGACCGCGTTGAACAGCGTGAGCGGGTTGCGCAGGGTGTGCCGGAAATTGCGCCGCAACATGGTCGCGGAGTTCGACAGAGAAGCAGAGATGGCGCTCATCGCGCGCTGACCTCCTTGTTTCCGGTGAGGGCGAGGAAGACGTCGTCCAGGTCGGGGGTGTGGACCGACAGCTCGCCGACCTCGATGGCGTGCGCGTCGAGCCGGTCGAGCAGCGCGCGCAGGGCGTGGACCCCGCCGTCGCCGGGCACGCGCAGGGTCAGCTCGTCCTCGTCCCGCGTGGAGCCGGGCAGGATCCGCGCCGCGGCGTCGAGGCCGTCCCGGCCGGGGAACCGGAGCCGGATGTGGCTGCCGGGGATCTCGCGCTTGAGCTCGCCGGCGGTGCCCTCGGCGACCAGGCGGCCGTGGTCGAGTACGGCGATGCGGTCGGCGAGCTGGTCGGCCTCCTCCAGGTACTGGGTGGTGAGGAAGATGGTGGTGCCGTCGGCGACCAGTTCCCGGATGATCTCCCACATGGTGCGGCGGCTGCGGGGGTCCAGGCCCGTCGTGGGCTCGTCCAGGAAGACGATCCGCGGCCGGCCGACCAGCGTCATGGCCAGGTCGAGCTTGCGCCGCATGCCGCCGGAGTAGGAGGCGGCGGGCTTGCCGGCCGCCTCGGCCAGCTCGAACCGGTCGAGCAGCCAGGCGGCGATCCCCCGGCCCTCGGCCTTGGGCAGGCGCAGGAGGTCCGCCATCATCAGCAGGTTCTCCTCGCCGGTGAGCAGGCCGTCCACCGAGGCGAACTGCCCGGTGACGCCGATCGCCGCGCGCACGGCCCTGGTCTCGGTGAGCAGGTCGTGCCCGGCGACGACCGCCGTGCCCGCGTCGGGCGTCATCAGCGTGGTCAGCACGTTGACCGTCGTGGTCTTGCCGGCGCCGTTGGGCCCGAGCAGCGCGAAGATCGTGCCCGCCCGGACGCGCAGGTCGATGCCGTCGAGCACGACCTTGTCCTTGTACGCCTTGCGCAGCCCCGTGGCCGCGATCGCCGTTCCGTTCATGCGTCCACGGTCGCCGAAGGTCCTGATACGGGACCGTCACCGCCCTGACGCGTCCGCTGACACACCCCCGGCCACCCTCCCGCGCCATCGCCGGCCCCGCGCGGGCGGGGCGGCGGGGAGCGGCCGGACGGCGCCGGGCGCGGCGTGGGGCCGAGGTCAGGGGCTGGGGTCAGGGGCTGAGGTCAGGGGCTGGGGTCAGGGGCGGGGCGGGTGGTGGCGGCCAGGGCGGTGACCAGGGCGACGCCGGCGAAGACGACGGGGAGGAGCATGAGGGCGCCCACGCCCCACAGGCCGCTGTCGTCGGAGAGGAAGGCGTTGACGCACCAGGCGAGCCAGGTGGTGCCGGCCAGGGCCAGGGTGCCGATGACCGGGCGGCCGCGGCGGCCGGCGCGGGCGGACAGGGCGGCCAGGACGAGCCCGAGGCCGATCACCTGCCAGGGCTCGTAGGGGCCGGTGGCGCTGCCGTCGGGCTGGATGTCGCGCTCCCGGTCCCAGCCCAGCCACGCCAGCCAGTTGGCCAGGGCGAGCGCGGACAGCAGGGCCGCGTACAGCCCCGCGGCGGCCAGGCGGCGCCACCGGGAGAGCGCCGGGGTGCCGGGGGTGCCGGGGGCGGCGGGGGCGGCGGGGGAGGGCACTGCGGAGGCGGGTGCGGCAGACATCTCTTCCTGTTCACATCGCAAGCGGATATTTCCGGCGAAATCGCCCAGAAAATCGTATGCGTGCTGGAGAGGTCCCGCGCCCGCGAACCGGGGTCAGGAGGAGGTGAGCGTGGCCTCCAGGAAGGCGTCGACGGCTGCGCCGATGTCGGGGCGGGTGAGGGGCAGGGCGTGGCCGCCGTGGGTGATCAGGGCGTGGACCGGATGCCCCGCGGCCAGCAGCGCCGAGACCAGGTCCGTGGTCTGGGTGACCGGGATCGAGGCGTCCGCCGTGCCGTGGACGAGGAGGACGGGCACACCGTTGCCCACGTGGTTGACCGGCGCCGCGTCGAAGGTCGCCTCGTCCCCGGCGTACGGCGTGTGCCCGATCAGGTCCTCCCAGGGGTTGTCGTGCGCCCGCAGGTCCAGGAAGTCGGGCGCGAGCGGGTCGGTCGGCGGCCAGAACGCCATGATCCCGGCGACCTGCCCGGGGTCGTCCAGGCCGCGCAGCCCGAGCTGGAGCGCCACCTGAGCCCCGGCGGAGTCGCCCGCCACGAACAGCGGCAGATCCCCGGCCTTCTCCCGCGCGGCGCGCCAGCACTCCCGGGCGTCCTCGAGCTGGGCCGGCCAGCGCGCCTCGTGGACGAACCGGTAGGCGCCCTCGATCACCGTCAGCCCGTGCGCGGCCAGCGCCGCCCCGTCCTCGGGGGCGCGGACCTTCCAGCCGCCCCCGTGAAACCACAGCACCGCCCCGCGCGTCTCCATGCCCCCATCCTTTCGCCGCGCCGGGACCGCCCTGGCCGGTTTCCGCTCGCGGCGTACCGGCGGGCCCGGTTTCCGCTCCCGGCGTACGTCAGGCCCGGCGCGCGCGGATCGCCAGGACGAAGGGGACCGGCTCGCCGCCCTCCTCGAACCGCTCGGGGACCAGCCCCGCGTCCAGGAAGGCGTGCAGGAGCGCGGGCAGGGGCAGATGCGCCGCCCCCACCCTGGCCCGCACCCCCTGGTCGGTCCAGGAGTCCGTGGTCCAGTGCCCGGTGAGGTAGCCCGGCCGGATCACCACGGCCCCCGGGTCGGACCGGTCGGCGAACCCGCCGCAGAAGCACGGGTGCACGCCCACGTGGACGAACGCCGCCCCCGGCCGCAGCACCCGCGCCGCCTCCCGCAGCACCGCCGGGTAGCCGGGCATGTCGGTGTGCGCCATCACCGTGACCACGGCGGGGAAGGAGGCGTCCCGGAACGGCAGTCGCGTCGCGTCGGCCCGCGCCACCGGCAGCCGCCCGGCGGCGTACTCCAGCATCCGCGCGGACACGTCCACCCCGACCGGCGTCCACCCCAGATCGCGCAGCTCGGCGGCGTGGGCCCCGGTCCCGCATCCGATGTCCAGGCAGGTCCCGCGGCCCTCCCCGAGCAGCGCGCGCAGGGCCCGCCTTACCCCGCCCACGTCGGCGCCCCGCGCCCGGGCCAGGAACTCCGTCTCGTACCAGTCGGCGATCTCGTCGTACGGTGCGCTCCTCATGGGGCCATCGCACCCCCGCCGCTCCTCCCGCGCCACCCCGTTCCGCCCTCGGCGCAACCCGCGCCGTACGGCAGGCCCGCCGCACCGGGCCCTCGGCCGTACGGCAGGCCCGCCGCACCGGGCCCGTGGCCGTACGGCCCAGGGCGGCGCGGGCGGGGACGGCCGCGGGGCCGGGGGAGCGGGGCGGGCATGGGAGAGGCCCCCGCGCGGACGCGGGGGCCTCCTCGACCGGGCTGGGCCGGCGGGTCAGAGGACGGGGCCGCCGGAGCCGGTGTCGCCCTCGCCCTCGGGGCCCGTGGGCGGGTGCTCCTCACGGGGCTGGGCGGGCGGCTTCGGGGCCGCCTCGCCCGACGGCGCGGCGGGCTCGGCGGTGCCGGTCCCGCCCGGCTCGGCGGGCTCGGCCGGCTGCTGGGACGGGGCGGCCGCGCGGGACTCCTCCAGGGCGCGCTCCAGGCGGGCCCCGGTGAGGCGGCGGAACTTGCGGTGCTCGCGCTTGCGGTCGAGCATGGCCACTTCGAGCTGGGTGGAGGGGATCTCCTCGCCGTTGGGCTCGGTGAGGGCGGCCACCGCGGCGGCCAGGGCCTCGGGCATGGTCATGCTCTCGCGGTAGCGCTCGCGCAGCCGGCCCGCGACGGCGTCGGCCTGGCCGCCCATGGCGACGAAGCCGTGCTCGTCCACCACCGAGCCGTCGAACGTCAGGCGGTAGATCTGGTCGCCGGAGGCGGACTCGCCCACCTCGGCCACGACGATCTCCACCTCGTAGGGCTTGCTGGACTCGGTGAAGATCGCGCCGAGCATCTGGGCGTAGAAGTTCGCCAGGCCGCGGCCGGTGACGTCGCGGCGGTCGAAGGTGTAGCCGTTGATGTCGGCGTAGCGCACGCCCGCGCCGCGCAGCGCCTCGAACTCGCGGTAGGAGCCGGCGGCCGCGAAGCCGATGCGGTCGTAGATCTCGCTGATCTTGTGGAGCGCCCGCGACGGGTTGGGCGCGACGAACAGGATGCCGTCGGCGTACTGGAGCACGACGACGGAGCGGCCCCGCGCGATGCCCTTGCGCGCGTAGTCGGCCTTGTCCCGCATCGACTGTTCGGTCGGGACGTAGAACGGCATGGTCATGGCCGGACCTCCTTAACGCAGCGGGGCGGTGGGGCCGTCCGGGTCGCCCATGCGCCCGTCGAGCACCGTCTGGACATTGGCGGCGACCTCCTCGTCGGAGTACCGCCGGAAACCCTCGGCCGTGATGACCGCGACGATCGGCCAGATCTTGCGGGTCACGTCGGGCCCGCCGGTGGCCGAGTCGTCGTCCGCCGCGTCGTAGAGGGACTGGATGGCCGCGAGCACGGCGTCCTCGGCGGACATGCCCTCGCGGTAGAGCTTCTTGAGGGAGCCGCGCGCGAAGAGCGAGCCGGACCCGATGGCGTGGAAGCCGCGCGCCTCGTAGGGGCCGCCGCTCACGTCGTAGTTGAAGATGCGCCCGGCGTCGCGCTCGCTGTCGTAGGCGACGAACAGCGGCACGACCACCAGGCCCTGCATGGCCGCCGCGAGGTTGCCGCGGATCATGGTGGCCAGGCGGTTGGCCTTGCCCTCCACGGAGAGCTCGCGGCCCTCCATCTTCTCGTAGTGCTCCAGCTCCACGCCGTAGAGCCGGGCCAGCTCGATGCCCATGCTGGCGACGCCCGCGATGCCCATCGCGGAGTAGTCGTCGGTGCGGAACACCTTCTCGATGTCACGCTGGGCGATGAGGTTGCCGGACGTGGCCCGGCGGTCACCCGCGATCACCACGCCGCCCGCGCACGCCAGCGCGACGATCGTGGTGGCGTGCGGGATCTCGTCGCCCACCGCCCCGGCCGGCAGAGGACGCCGCCCAGGCAGCAGGTCCGGCGCGTACGAGGCGACGAAATCGGTGAACGACGAGGTCACCGGATTCATGAACGGCCCCGGATTCATGAACGCGGCGGGGAGGTCCCGCCCTGAGCCATCCCACTGCGACGCCACTCGTCTCCCTCCACCCTGCGACGACAAACGCTTGTGACAGACCTGAGGAGTGTCACCACTCCTGGGATGACCCTACTCATGTTGGACCCCCTGATGCAGCGCGGACCCGGGCGAGCCGATCAGCTCAGCGCGAACCTTCCGGCGCGCGGCGGGGCGGACCGCCCCGCCGGCGGCGGCCCGGATCCCCTGGCGGATGGCGCGGCGAGCGTCCCGGCGGGCGGTGCGGCGCGCGGCGGGGGCGGGCGCCCTAATCCGGGATCTTTACGGACCGCATCCGCCGTGCGATCGTCGGTATGTCCGGATGTCCGGCTCATTGAAGATCCACTGGGCGTGCGAACGGCACGCGGGTGGGACCCATCCCCGAATCCATGGACGCGATCGACCTTCGAGGAGGTCGTCATGAGCCCTCTCCGCCGACCCGCCGCCGCGCTGGCCCTGCTGACCGCGCTGACGCTCCCCCTGGCCGCCTGCGCGCGCGGAGGCGGGGGCGGGGGCGACGGCAAGGAGATCACGCTGACCATCGCCTCGAACGCCATCTCCGGCGGCAAGAACGCCGAGGAGGCCGACTGGGTGCAGAAGTGGGTGATCCCGCGCTTCGTCGCCGCCCAGAAGGCCAAGGGGGTCACGGCCAAGGTCGTGTTCCAGGCCAGCGGCGTGGAGGACGAGCAGTACAAGACCAAGCAGGCGCTGGACCTGAAGTCCCGCTCCGGCGCGGACGTGATCGCGATGGACGGCATCTGGGTCGGCGAGTTCGCCCAGGCGGGATACCTCAAGCCGCTGGGGGAGGTGGGCGGCCCCGAGGTGGACAAGTGGGACGGCTGGCAGCAGATCCCCGAGGCCGTGCAGGGCCTGGGCGAGTTCGAGGGCAAGCGCTACGGCATCCCGATGGGCACCGACGGGCGCGTGCTGTTCTTCAACCGCAAGCTGTTCGCGCAGGCCGGCCTGCCCGCCGACTGGCAGCCCCGGAGCTGGCGGGACATCCTCGACGCCGGCGCCAAGCTCAAGGCGATCAAGGGCGTGACCCCAATCCAGTGGAACGCCGGCACCGCGATGGGCGAGGCCACCTCCATGCAGGGCTTCCTGCCGCTGCTCGCCGGGGCCGGGGCCGAGGTGTACGCCGGGGGCAAGTGGACCGGCGCGTCGCAGGCGGTCATCGACGTCCTGGACTTCTACGCCAAGATCTACCGGGGCGGGCTCGGCGACCCGCGGCTCCAGCAGGAGGCCAAGGGGCGCGACAAGTCGTTCCAGGAGTTCGCCGAGGGCAAGATCGGCATCCTGGCCGAGGGCGACTACTTCTGGCGCGGCGTGGTCGAGCCCAAGGAGGGCGTGGCGCCCATGCCCGACCGCGAGCAGACCGTCGGATACGCCCTGATCCCGGCCAGGGAGCCCGGCAAGGGCGTGCGCGGCCAGGACTTCGTGAGCATGTCGGGCGGGTCGGTGCGCGTGCTGAACCCCAGCTCCAAGCACCCCGGGCAGGCGTGGGAGCTGCTGTCGTTCATGCACTCGGCCGAGGCGACCAAGGCCGAGATCGGCGACGTCCCGCGCGTGTCGGCCCGGATGGACGTCAACGCCCAGCTCCTGGCCGGGGACCCGATGCTGAGGTTCATCTCCGAGAAGGTGCTGCCCATCACCTCCTACCGGCCCCCGCTGGCCGTCTACCCGCAGGTCTCCACCGCGATCCAGGAGGCCACCGCCTCCGTCGTGTCCGGCGCCACCCCGGCCCAGGCCGCAGCGGCGTACCAGAGGAAGCTGGAGGGCGTGGTCGGTGGGCCGGGCAACATCGGACGCTGAGGCCGGCTCCGACCCCGGAGCCGGCTCCGGGGCGGACGCCGGGACCGGCGGGACTGCCGGGGCAGGCGGGGCAGGCGTGGGCGCGCACGCGCCGCCCCCGGCCCCGGCGCCGCCGGGGGACGCCGCCGGGCTCGGGCGGCCCCGCGCGCTGGCGTTCGTCACCCCGGCGCTGGTGCTCATCCTGGTCTTCCTGGTGTTCCCGGCGCTGTGGACGATCTACCTGGGCGTCACCGACTACCGGCTGACCGGGATCGCCGCGGTCGAGCCGCGCGTGGTCGGGCTGGACAACTACGGCCGCGCCGTCGGCGACGAGCGGTTCCACACCTCGCTCTGGCTGACCCTGCAGTTCGTGCTGGGCTCGGCGGTCATCGGGCAGGCCGGGCTGGGGTTCGCGATCGCCTGGGTGACGCGCGGGCGTGGCCGCACGCTGCGCGGGCTGGTCGAGGGCCTGGTCATGCTGGCGTGGATCCTGCCGGGGTCGGTGGTGGCGTTCCTGTGGATCGCGCTGCTCGACCGGGACGGCGGCACCCTCAACGCGCTGCTGGACACCCCGGGCGCGGCCTGGTTGCTGGACCACCCGATGCTCTCGGTCATCGTCTTCAACGTCTGGCGCGGCACCGCGTTCTCGATGATGCTCTACAGCGCCGCGCTGCAGAGCGTCCCGCCCTCGCACCTGGAGACCGCGCGGCTGGCCGGCGCGTCCACCTGGCAGCAGCTCCGCGACGTGGTGTTCCCGCACATCCGGGGGCACGCGCTGACGAACCTGCTGCTGATCAGCCTGTGGACCTTCAACGACTTCACGCCGTTCCTGCTCACGGCGGGCGGGCCCGAGGGGCGCTCGGAGGTGCTGGCCGTCTACATCCTCAACGTCGCCGTGCGGGGCGGGGAACTGGGGTACGGCGCCGCCATCTCCTTCCTCATCCTGCTGATCAACCTGATCGTCGCCCTGTTCTACCTGCGCATGCTCCGCGAACGCCGTACGGCCGCGCCCGCCGAGCCCGTCGCCGGGGGCGGCCGGTGAGCGCCCCGCCGCCCGGTACGCCGGGCCGCGCCGGGCCCCGCCGTACGGACGGCGGGAACGGGCACGCGGGCGCGGACGGGAACGGGCGCGCCGGGGGCGCCGGCCGTACGGACGGCGGGGCCGGGCTCGGACGTACGGACGGCGGGGCCGGGCTCGGACGTACGGACGGCGGGGCCGGGCGGGCGGCGGCGCGGCGGCTGGCGGGGCGGGCGGCGAGCGCGCTGTTCATCGCGGTCGTGCTGGCGTTCTTCGCGTTCCCGCTGCTGTGGCTGGCGTCGGCGCCGTTCGACGCGCATCCGACGATCACCGCGTCGCTGCCGGAGTTCACGCTGGCCAACTTCCGGGAGCTGCTGGACAACCCCTACGCGCTCACGTCGCTGCGGAACTCGGTCTACCTGGCGTTCTGGACGATGCTCCTGGTCGTCGGGACCGGGGCGCTGGCGTCGTACGCGCTGAGCCGCGTGCGCGTGCCCGGGCGCGACGCGATCCTGTACGCCCTGCTGCTGCTGTCCTCGATCGTGACCGGGACCGCCGCCATGGTGCCGATCTTCCTGCTGGCGTTCGAGCTGAACCTGGTGGACACCCATCTGGGCGTGGTGCTCGTGCTCGCGGGCGGCCTGCTCCCGGCGGCGATCTTCATCCTCAAGGACTTCATGGACAACACGCCCACCTCCTACGAGGAGTCCGCGCGGGTCTTCGGCGCCACGCCGCTGCAGATCCTGCGGCACATCGTGATCCCGACGGTGCGGCCGGGCCTGGCCACGATCGCGGTGTGGACGGTGGCCACGGTGTGGAGCAGTTTCCTGCCGCCGTTCCTGCTGCTGCGCGACCCGGAGCTGTCGCCGGCCGCCGTGGTCATGTACACCTTCTACACCGAGGGCGGCCAGCCCAACCTGCCCCTGATCTCCACGTTCTCGCTGCTGTACTCGCTGCCGGTGGTGGTCATGTACGTCTTCGTGAGCCGCCGGTACGGCTTCCGCTTCCACGGAGGGATCAAGCGCTGATGGCCGCGATAGCCGTACGGAACCTGTCCAAGGAGTACGCCGGGGGAGTGCGGGCCCTGGACGGCCTGGACCTGGAGGTGGCCGACGGGGAGTTCTTCGCGCTGCTGGGGCCGTCCGGGTGCGGCAAGACGACGCTGCTGCGCACGATCGCCGGGCTGGAGATCCCCACCTCGGGCACGGTGTCGCTGGGGGAGCGCGACGTGACGCGGCTGCCGCCGGGGCGGCGGGACGTGGCGATGGTGTTCCAGGACTACGCGCTGTTCCCGCACATGGACGTGGCCGACAACATCGCCTACCCGCTGCGGATCCAGCGCGTGGGCCGCCAGGACCGGCGGGGCCGCGCGGCCGAGGTCGCCGCCGGGCTGGGCCTGCGGGACCTGCTCGCCCGGCGGCCCGCCCAGTTGTCCGGCGGCCAGCAGCAGCGGGTGGCGCTGGCGCGGGCGATCGCCGCGCACCCGGCGGTGTTCCTGTTCGACGAGCCCCTGTCCAACCTGGACGCGCGGCTGCGCCTGGAGGCGCGTTCCTTCCTCAAGCGGCTCCAGCGCGACCTCGGCGTCACCACGGTCTTCGTCACCCACGACCAGGCCGAGGCGCTGGCCCTGGCCGACCGGATCGCGGTGATGTCGGCCGGGCGCATCACCCAGATCGGCACCCCGCGCACCGTCTTCCAGCGCCCGGCCACCCCCTTCGTCGCGAGCTTCATCGGCTCGACCCCGATGAACCTGCTGCCCGCCGTGCTGTCCGGGGACCGCCTCACGGCCGCCGGGACCGCCTTCCCCGCCCCGCCCGGCGTCAGCGGCGAGGCCGAGGTGCAGTACGGCGTCCGCCCCGAATACCTCGACTTCTCCGCCGAGCCCCTTCCCGAGGCGTTCGAGGGCGAGGTGGCGGTGGTGGAGCACCTGGGCACGAGCGACCTGGTCACCCTGGCCGTCCCCGGCACCCCCGGCGTCCGCGTCGTCGTCCCCGAAGGCGTCGACCCCGCCCCCGGCACCCGGGCCTGGGCCCGCCCCCACCCCGCCCGCGGCCTCGTCTACGAGTCCGGCACCCTCCTCTGACCCCCGCACGCCGTACGGCGAGCCGGAGCCCGGGGGACCGCGCCCGCACCGCCGTACGGCCGCACCGCCGTACGGCCGCACCGCCGTACGGCCGCGCCGGCGGGCGTGCGCTCGCCGTACGGCCGCACCGGGCCTTCGGTGGGGCCGCGGCGCGCCGTACGGGCGGACGGGCAGCGCCCCGGGGCGGTGGACGGGGCGGCGGGAGTCTGGGACGCTCGCGCCATGGTGGGCTTGGAGCTCCTGGGCGCGCCCGCCCACCGGATGCTGCGGGCGCTGGCGGCACGCGAGGTGGGGTGCCGGGAACTGATCGAGTCCTGCCTGCGGCGGATCGAGGCGGTGAACCCGCGCCTCAACGCCGTGGTCGCCCTCGACGGGGACCGCGCCGTCGAGGAGGCCGCCCGCGCCGACCGGGCCCTGGCCCGGGGCGAGGGCCTGGGCCCGCTGCACGGCCTGCCGATCACCGTCAAGGACAGCATCGAGACCGAGGGCCTGCCCGCGACGTGCGGGCTGCGCGGGCTCGCGGGGCACCGCCCGGCCGCGGACGCCCCCGCGGTGGCGCGCCTGCGCGCGGCGGGAGCCATCGTGCTCGGGAAGACAAACACCTGCCCGCTCGAACAGGACGCGGTCACCGACAACCCCGTCTACGGGCTCACCGTCAACCCCTGGGATCCGGGCCGAACCCCCGGCGGCTCCTCCGGGGGTTCGGCCGCCGCGGTCGCCGCCGGGCTGTCGGCGCTGGACCTGGCCGCCGACGACGCCGGCTCGATCCGTATCCCCGCGAGCTACTGCGGCGTCTCCGGCCACAAGCCGACGTACCGGCTGATCCCCGTGCTCGGCCATATTCCGCCCATGCCCGGCGATCTGCGCGAACCCGACCTCGGCGTGCTCGGCCCGATCGCCCGCTCCGCCCGCGACCTGGACCTGGCCCTCGGGGTCCTGGCCGGTCCCGGCCCCGCCGACGCCGTCGCCTGGCGGCTCGCCCTGCCCCCTCCTCCGGACCGCCCCCTGCGCGTGGCCTGCTGGTTCGACGATCCCGCCGCCCCCATCGACGACGAGGTACGGCGGTGCCTGGAGCGCGCGGCCGGCGCCCTCGCCGACGCGGGCGCCCGAGTGCGGCCCGTGGACGCGCCGGTGGGCGGGCTGGCGGAGTACGAGCGGCTGTACAACGTGCTCGGCCTGAGCCCGCACAACCACCTCCTGCCGGAGCGCGACTACGAGAGCCTGCTGGCCCTGCGCGAGGACGACGGCCCCCTGGGCGTCTACGCCCGCGGCGTCACCGCCTCGACCCGCGAGTGGAACCTCGCCGACGAGGAGCGTGCCCGCCTCCGGGCCCGGTGGGCCGAGTTCTTCCGGTCCTTCGACGTCCTCCTGACCCCCGCCACCCAGACCGCCGCCTTCCCGCATCCGCCCCCCGGCGAACGCCGCCTCCTCGTCAACGGCGAGTCCCGCCCCTTCTCCGTCGCCTGGACGGTCGTCGCCGGCCTCTGCCACCTCCCCGCCACGGTCACCCCCGCCGGCCGAACCTCCGGGAACCTCCCCGCCGGCATCCAGATCATCGCCCCCTACCTCCGCGACCGGACAGCCCTCGCCACCGCCGCCCTCCTGGAAGCCCGCCTGCCCCCGCCGCCCCCGCCGCCCCTCCCCGGCGGCGGCGTGGACCACGGCGGGGGGAGCCCTCCGCCGGGCTAGGCCCGGCCCGGCCGCCCGGATGCCCGGGGCAGGGCGCTATCCGGGGCAGGGCGCTTCCCGGGGCAGGGCGGGCAGCACGCCTCCTTCGTGCCGTAGGCGAGACCGCGCGATCCCGCCTGCCGCCGATCGTGCCCGATGTGGTAATTTCGCCGTCGCCGTGCATCGTGGTGAGTTCGAGGGGGTGAGACCGATCAACGCTGAGACAGGTCGGGGCTCCCTCCTCCGCATGGCCTAGGGAGCGCCGCGCGAGGCATCCCGAAAGGCTTGACAGACTGATGCGCTTCACCTCTCGGACGTCGTCCGATGGCGTCATCGAGCGGTTCTTCACCCTCGGCGAGATCCCCGGCGTGCTGTGGACGCCGGAGGGCGCCCGTGACGCCCGTCCCCTGATCCTGCTGGGTCACGGCGGCGGGCAGCACAAGACCCATCCCGGCGTCGTGTCCAGCGCGCGCCGCTACGCGGCCGGGGGCTTCGCGGTCGTCGCGATCGACGCGCCCGGCCACGGCGAGCGCCCCAAGGACGCGGAGTTCGCCCGGATCGTCGCCCAGATGCGGGCCGGCCTGGCCGCGGGCGAGGACCCGGGCGCGCTGGTCGCCGGCATGCACGGCCACCTGGCCGGTCGGGCCGTCGCCGACTGGCGGGCGGTCCTGACCGCGGTCCAGCGCCTGGACCAGGTCGGCCCCGGCCCCGTGGGCTACTGCGGCATGTCGATGGGCTGCGGGCTCGGCGTCCCGCTCATCGCCGCCGAGCCCCGGATCCAGGCCGCGGTGCTGGGCCTGCTCGGCGTGCGCGGGCTCGCCGAGGACGCCGGGCGGATCACCGTGCCGGTGCGGTTCCTGGTCCAGTGGGACGACCGGCTGGTGCCGCGTGAGCAGAGCCTGGCCCTGTTCGACGCGCTGGCCTCGGCCGACAAGACGCTGCACGCCAACCCCGGCGACCACGGCGACGTGCCGCCCTTCGAGGTCGAGGACTCGCTGCGCTTCTTCTCCCGGCATCTGAGCTGAGAGCGCGCCACCGCGCCCAGCGTCCCTGCCGCCGCCCCACCAGGAGCGCGAGGGGGGCTGGGCGCGCGCGGCGGGGTGGGGCGGAATGCGTGCTCGGGGCAAAACACGTTGTGATCACTTACGCCGGGCGGCCGGGGGACATAGCCTGAGATCGTGGATCGACGCATCTTCGGGCTTGAGAACGAGTACGGCGTCACGTGCACCTTCCGGGGACAGCGCCGGCTGTCACCGGACGAGGTGGCCCGTTACCTATTCCGGCGGGTCGTCTCGTGGGGAAGGTCGAGCAACGTCTTCCTGCGCAACGGCGCGCGCCTCTACCTCGACGTCGGCAGCCACCCCGAGTACGCCACCCCCGAGTGTGACAACGTCGTCGATCTGGTGATCCACGACAAGGCCGGGGAGCGCATCCTGGAGGGCCTGCTGGTCGACGCCGAGCGGCGCCTTCGGGAGGAGGGCATCGCCGGCGACATCTACCTGTTCAAGAACAACACCGACTCCGCGGGCAACTCCTACGGTTGCCACGAGAACTACCTGGTGGGGCGGCACGGCGAGTTCGGGCGGCTGGCCGACGTGCTGATCCCGTTCCTGGTCACGCGGCAGATCATCTGCGGGGCGGGCAAGGTGCTGCAGACCCCGCGCGGCGCGGTGTACTGCGTGAGCCAGCGCGCCGAGCACATCTGGGAGGGCGTCTCCTCGGCGACCACCCGCAGCCGCCCGATCATCAACACCCGCGACGAGCCCCACGCCGACGCCGAGCGGTTCCGCCGCCTGCACGTCATCGTGGGCGACTCCAACATGAGCGAGACGACCATGCTGCTCAAGGTCGGGGCCACCGACCTGGTGCTGCGCATGGTCGAGGCGGGCGTGGTCATGCGCGACCTGACCCTGGAGAACCCGATCCGGGCGATCCGCGAGGTCAGCCACGACATGACCGGCCGCCGGCGCGTACGGCTGGCGAACGGGCGCGAGGCCAGCTCGCTGGAGATCCAGCAGGAGTACTTCTCCAAGGCGCAGGACTTCGTCGCCCGCCGCGGCTCGGACCCGATCACCGACCGGGTGCTCGACCTGTGGGAGCGCACGCTGCGGGCGGTGGAGACCGGGGATCTGGACCTGGTGTCCCGCGAGATCGACTGGGTCACCAAGTACCAGCTCATCGAGCGTTACCGCCGCAAGTACGACCTGCCGCTGTCCAGCCCCCGGGTCGCCCAGCTCGACCTGGCCTACCACGACGTGCACCGCCGCCGCGGCCTGTTCTACCTGCTGCAGAAGCGCGGCTCGGTGGACCGCATCGCCGACGACGTGCGCATCTTCGAGGCCAAGTCGGTGCCGCCGCAGACGACCCGGGCGCGGCTGCGCGGGGAGTTCATCCGGCGGGCCCAGGAGAAGCGGCGCGACTTCACCGTGGACTGGGTGCACCTGAAGCTCAACGACCAGGCTCAGCGCACGGTGCTGTGCAAGGACCCGTTCCGGTCGGTGGACGAGCGCGTGGAGAAGCTGATCGCCGGGATGTGATGTCCGCGCGATGAGCTCATGATCGCCGGGAAGCGGTCATGCGCGTGGATCGCGCATGACCGCGCCCGGATTGCTCATGATCGCTCTGGGTTCGCGGGGCGCGCGCGGTTAGGGTGATCGCCGGGAGGTGATCTCCGTGCGCGTTCCCGTAATCCGGCTCCGGGCCGGGCTGGCCGCCGTACCCCTGCTGCTCGCGGCCGGGTGCGGCGGCGGTGAGGCCCGGCCCGAGCCCCGCGTCGAGGGCGGGTTCGGCGACCGCCCGCGCATCGTCTTCCCCGGGGAGCCCGGCGGCGCGCTGACCGTGCGCACGCTGCGGCCGGGCCAGGGCCCGGTCGTGCGCCAGGGGGACTTCGTGGTCGCCCACTACGCCGCGCACGTATGGGACGGCGGCGAGAACCGCGAGCTGGCCTCCACCTTCGCCACCGGGTCGCCCGCCGCGCTCAAGGCCGGGACGCTCGTCCCCGGTCTCAACCGCGCGGTCACCGGCCAGCGCGTCGGCAGCCGCGTCCTCGCCGCCGTGCCGCCCCGCGACGCGTACGGCCCCAACCCGCCCAAGGGCCTGGGCCCCGATGAGGAGACGGTGTACGTCGTGGACATCCTCGACCGCCGCGACCCGGAGCAGGCCGCGCAGGGCGAGGTCACCCGCGAGTCCGTGCCGGGGGTGCAGATCGTCAGCCGGCCCGGCGCGCGCCCCTGGTTCCGTCCGGCCAAGGGCGCCAAGCCGCCCCGCCGTACGGTCGCGCGCACGCTGATCCGCGGCCGCGGGCCCGCCGTGGCCAAGGGCGCCACGGTGGCCGTGCACTACGAGGGCCGCCTGTGGCGGGACGGCGACTCCTTCGACGCCACCTGGACCCGCGACGGCGGCCCTCGCCCCGCGCTCGTCCCGATCGGCTCGGGCAAGGCCCTGCCCGCCTGGGACCGCCACCTGGAGGGCGCCCGCGTCGGCAGCCGCATCGCGCTCGTCGTCCCTCCTGAGGACGGGTACGGCAAGGCGGGCCTGCCCGGCCAGGGCGTGCGCCCCACGGACACGATGATCTTCCTGGTGGACGTGCTCGCGGCGTACTGACCGGTCCTGGGAGGCCGGCCGGCTCGTTCGCGCGAAACGCGGCCCGGACCTAGATCTTGAGGGCGCGGCGCAGCTCGTCCTTGGTCATCGAGGACGCGCCCTCGATCCCGGCGTTCCTGGCCTGGCGCAGCAGCTCCTCGCGGCCCGCCTCGCCCGGCATCTCGCCCAGGTGCTCGGCCCGGCTCCGCGCGAACGCCTCGCCCAGCGAGGCCAGCTCGCCCGCCTCCAGCCGCTCGCGCATGGCCGGCAGCAGCGTCGTCTCCTCCTCCTCGACGTGGTGCTGGACCGCCTCGACGAACGCCTGCAGCGCCTTCTCGAACCCGGCCCCCTTCGGGTCGGCCTCCCGCAGCGCCTGGAGCCGGCGTTCGGCCTCCAGGTGCTCCTCCTGCCCGTGCGCCACCTCGCCGCCCTGCCCGGCCTGCCCGCGCAGCGCCGGATACACCTCGGCCTCCTCGGCACGGCTGTGCGCGACGAGCAGCGCGGCCACGACCGGCAGCGTCAGCTCCCGCTCCTCCGGCCGCGTCCGCAGCACCTCGAACAGCCGCTCCATCTCCCGGTGATCCGCCATGATCATGTCCACGACGTCAGTCACGGCAACCCCTCCTCTGCACACTCACTTGACCCTGCCGTTGCCAAGCCCCACCCTCCCCATTTCCCGCCCCCCATACCGCACCCCCCACCTGACCTGCGCTTTTACCTCTCCGTGAGCGGTCCATCCGGTACGCCGGACCACCGGATCCGGCCCCCGCGCCAGCCGCCTGCGGAAGGGCCCCTCAGCAGGAGGGACCTGGGGTGACGGGGGTCACTTCGGAGGGGACGCCCCGGATGTGGAGCCGGATCTGGAGGTACTCCATCTCCGCGAGGGTCCCGGTCAGCCCGCCGTCCGTGAGCCGGGCGACGAGTTCACGGGCGCGGGGGAGGGACACGCCGAGGGTCTCGCGGAGGGCCTTCAGCGCCGGGACCAGGCTGGGCAGGGGGCCGGCGATGCGCAGCCGGCTCGGGCCGTGCCGGACCAGCAGGGCGCGGCGAATGTCCTCAGGCGCCGGGTCGGTGCCGAAGCCCTCGCATCCGCCGGACCCGCAGGAGTCGCAGGAGAACTCGGCGTCCCACCGCAGGCGGCCGTGCTGGACGTACTGGTTCACCTGCCGGACCTTGGTGCCTCCGCAGTCGCCGCAGCGTGCTTCGACGCGCGCGGTGTAGCCGGTCATCCGCGAACCACCTCTCCCCGCATGATGATCATCCTCCCCCATGGGGCGGTACGGCGGCGCCGCCGTACCGCCTGGGCGAGATGGTGCACGAGGCGCCCGGCACGTGCTCGCCGGGGGGTCAGCGGAGGGTGGTCAGCTTGTCGGGGTTGGTCACTGAGTAGATGGTGGCTATCCGGGTGGCGCCGGGGGTGAGGGCCGTGACGACGACGGCGAGGGGGCTGTCGCCGGAGAAGAGGAGGGCGCAGGGGTCTCCGGCCACGCGGCGGTAGCGCAGGCGCAGGTCGCCCGGGGGCAGGGCCGCGGCGACCGCCATGAAGAGGGCGGCCACGCGGTCGCGGCCGTGGACGGGGTGCAGGCTGGTGGCCGGGCCCTTGCCGCCGCCGTCGGTCCACAGGGTCACGTCCGGGGCCAGCACCTCGAGCAGGGCCTTGAGATCGCCGCCGAGGGCGGCCGCGGCGAACCGCTCGGTGACCTCGGCGTGGACGCCGGGCTCGGGGCGGTGGCGGGGGCGGCGCGCGTGGACGTGGCGGCGCGCGCGGGCCGCGAGCTGGCGGACCGCGGCGGGGGTGCGGCCGAGGATGTCGGCGATCTCCGGATGGGCGAAGCCGAACACCTCGTGGAGCACGAACACCGCGCGTTCCAGCGGCGAGAGGGTCTCCAGCACCACCAGCACCGCCATCGACAGCGACTCGCCCCGCTCGGCGGCGCCGGCGGTGTCGTCCTCGGCCGTGACCAGCGGTTCCGGCAGCCAGGGGCCGACGTAGGTCTCCTGGCGGCGGCTCACGAGCGCGCGGCGGGCGAGCGCCTGGTTCACCGCGACGCGCACCAGGTAGGCCCGGGCGTTCTCGATCGGGGCGCTCTCCCGCCCCCGGTGCCGGGCGGACCAGGCCAGCCACACCTCCTGCAGGGTGTCCTCGGTGTCGGCGACGCTGCCGAGCATGTTGTAGACCACCGAGAACAGCAGCTCCCGATGGCCGAGGAACCGCTCGGTGACGGCGTCGGTCGCGTGCCGTGGGGTCGATGCCATGCCGTACCTCCTCATCTGTCGCGACCGAAGAGCCCGCCTCGCCCGAGAGTGTGACACGGGCGCCCTGAATGTGATCCGCGTCACGGTCGCCGGGCCCGATGTCACAGCCCCCGGCCCGCGCCCCTCTGTGGTGGCGATCCGACGACTCATGAGGAGGGCGCAGATGCGCACAGTGATCCGCGGCGCCAGGGTGTTCGACGGCGAGCGCACCATGGCCGAGACCGACGTGGTGATCGAGGACGGCCTGATCGCCGCTGTCGGCGCGGGCGGGGACGGCCCGGCCGACGTCGAGATCGACGGGAGGGGCGGGACGCTGCTGCCCGGGCTGATCGACGCGCACACGCACGTGTTCGACGGCAGCCTGACCCAGGCCCTGCGGTACGGCGTCACCACCGAGCTCGACATGTTCTGCCTCCCCGAGATCCTGGCGGAGCAGCGGCGGCTGGCGGCCGGGAACGACGACGTGGCCGATCTCCGCAGCGCCGGCACGCTGGCCACCGCCGCCGGCGGGCACCCGACACAGCTCCTGGCGGCCCTGGCGGGCACCGTGCTGGACGGGCCGGACGCCCCGGAGATCGACTTCGTCTCCGATCCCGCGCAGGCCCCGGCCTTCGTCCGGGCGCGGCTCGCCGAGGGGGCCGACTACCTCAAGATCGTCATTGACGACGGCGCGGTGCACGGGGCCGACCTGCCCGTGCTGACCGGGGACGTCGCCGCCGCCCTGACCGCGGCGGCGCACGAGGAGGGGCTGCGGGGTCATCGCGCACGCGATCACCGCCGCGGAGGTGGAGGTCGCGCTCGACGCCGGCGTCGACGGCCTGGCACACGTGTGGGCCGACCTGCCGCCGGGCGACCCGGCCGCGGGGCGGCTGGCCGAGCGGGTGCGGGCGGCCGGGGTCTTCGTGGTGACCACGCTGGCCTACTTCGAGGCGATCACCGCCCGGCACGTCGAGACCGCCGACCACGCCCGCCCCGGCAGCGCCGCCGGCGCGGCGGCCGCGGTGCGGGCCCTGCACGAGGCCGGCGTGCCGCTGCTGGCCGGGACCGACGCCACGCCGTTCGTGCCGGGCCACGGCACCGGCCTGCACCGGGAGCTGGAGCTCCTCACCGAGGCCGGGCTGAGCGCGGAGGCGGCGCTCGCCGCCGCGACCGGCGTCACCGCCCGTCACTTCGGGCTGGACGACCGCGGCCGCGTCGCGCCCGGCCTCCGCGCGGACCTGGTCCTGGTCGAGGGCGACCCCACCCGCGACATCACCGCCACCGGCTCCATCGCCGAGGTCTGGCGCCGCGGCGTGCGCCAGGCCCGTTAGCGCACGCCCCCGTCTCCGCCCCCCGGCTCGCTCTTCCCCGGGAGAGCGGGCCGGGCGATGACCCAGAGAACGCTCCCGAATCCTTACAGTAGCCGTGGATATCGACCACTTTGCGATGTCAGCGCGCTCCGGCGATCATGTGGGGGTCGGACGGGGCCCGGGGTGATCTCGTGGAGGGATGGGATGGGGCGCGGCGGCGCGGCGGGATTCCAGGTGCGGATCGACACGAGGGAAGTGAAGGCGGACGAGCGGCTGGAGTACTGGCTCGACCGGGTGGAGCGGGCGAGGTTCCCGCTGGAGGCGCACGTCGACGCCGAGGGCGACTTCCACGGCGAGCTGCGCGTGCTGGCGCTGGGGACGGTCCACATCGGCGAGATGGAGAGCACCTCGATCCGCGTGAACCGCAGCGAGCGGCTGATCCGCCGCCGCGACCCCGAGGAGTACCAGCTCACCCTGGTGCGCAGCGGCTGGGTGGACACCCGGCAGTGCGGCCGGTACGGCAGGGCGGGCCCCGGCGAGATGCTCCTGCGCGACAGCTCGCGCCCGTTCACCGTACGGCGGACCGCCGCCGACGGCCTGTGCCGTACGATCACCGTCCAGTTCCCGCGCTCGGCGCTGTCGGTGCCGGCCGGGACGCTCGACTCCCTCCTCGGGGTGCCGCTCAGCGCCCGCCGCGCCTCCGGGGCGCTGCTGGCCCGCCAGCTCATCGGCCTGATGCGGCACGGCGCCGAATGCGTCTCCACCGAGCGGGCCGTCGCCGCGCAGGTCCTCCTCGACCTCGTCGCCGCGGCGTGCGGCCGGGAGCTGACCCGCGAGACGGCGTTCCCCCGGGGCTCGGGGCCCGCGGTCCTGCTGGCGCGCATCCACGACTTCATCGAGCGCGGGCTCGCCGACCCCGGGCTGTGCCCGCGGACCGTCGCCGAGGCCCACCAGATCTCCCTGCGCACGCTGCACGCGCTGTTCCAGGAGCGGGGCGGGCCCACGGTCGCGGCCTGGATCCGGCACCGGCGGCTGGAGCGCTGCCGCCGCGACCTGGCCGACCCGGCGCTCGCCGGGCGGACCATCGAGGCGATCGCCGCCCGCTGGGGCTTCCCCGACCGCGCCCACTTCACCAAGCTCTTCCGCGCCACCTACGACGTCACCCCGGGCGAATACCGTACGGCGGTGCTCACCCGGCCCTCGTCGCGTGAAACGCCACAAACCTCGCACGCGTGACCAACGACGCCACAGAGGTCGCCTCGCATACTCCCCGGTGACGGCTCGCCCAAGCGAGGAGGAAGAGGATGACGAGGCTGATCGAGGGCATGGCCGACAGGCTGCTGTCGGCCTTCGTGCCGAGGGCCGAGGCCGCCGCGTGCGGCACCTGCCAGTCCTACTGCAAGCGCATCGCCTGGTGCGAGGTGTGCGCCGCGCAGCGGGCGAAGCTGAAGGTCTGGTGCGACTGCCTCATCGGCGCCCCGTACGAGAACGACTGCCTCTGCGGATCCTGCTGACCGCCGATGCTGCGCGGCGGGCACCCGCGCCGCGCAGCACGGCCCGCCCCGCCCCGGCCGCGCGCCGCCGTACGAGCCCGTATCACCGCCTGCCCCGTATCACCGCCTGCCCCGTATCACCGCCTGCCCCGTATCGCCGCCTGAACCCATGCCGCCGACCGGACGCTGCCGCCCCGCGCCCGGCCCGCCCCGCCGAGGAGCCACGATGCCGTATCTCGCCGCCGCCGTCGCCCTGATCGGCGCGCTGTGCCTGGCCAACCTGCTGCTCACCTTCGGCGTGATCCGCCGCCTGCGGGAGCACTCCGAGCGGCTCGCGCGCCCGGGCGCCGGCCAGGGCGCCCAGGGGCCGCCCGTGCTGCGCCCCGGCGACCGCGTGGACCACTTCGCCGCGACGACGACCGAGGGACTGCCGGTCGACCGCGACCGGCTGCCGGAACGGACGCTGGTCGGGCTCTTCATGACCGGCTGCTGGCCCTGCCAGGAGATGCTGCCGGAGTTCGCGGACTACGCGCGGAACACCGTCGGGGACCGCGACCGGGTGCTGGCCGTGGTCGCCGCCCTCGACCCCGCGCACCTGGAGGACTACGAGAAGGAACTCGCCGGCGTGGCCCACATCGTCGTGGACGAGGACCAGGGCCCCCTCGTCCAGGCGTTCCGCGCCACCGGGTTCCCCGCCGTCTACCTCCTCGACCCCGGCGGCGTGGTGGTGGCGGGGGCGCCGCGGCCGTCGGAACTGGACGCCTCCCGGCCCTCCCTCCACGCGGCGGACGGCGCCGCCGATGCCCGCTGACCGCGTCACCGCGGCCGCCGTGCGCGAGGCGGCGGCGGTCGTACGGCGGGCCGCGCCGGGCGCCGCCGTACGGTATCTGCTGCTCATGGCCGGTGAGGCCGCCGTCCCGGTGGCGACCGTCTGGCTGACCAAGGCCGTGATCGACGCGCTGGCGCGGCCGGGGCCGCTCGCCGGCGCGGCGGTCCCGGCCGCGGGCCTCGCCCTGGCCGGGATCGTCCTGGCCCTCCTGCCGCAGTACTCCCACTACCTGGGCAACGAGATCGGCCGCGCCACGGGCCTGCTGGCGACCGAGCGGCTGTTCACGGCGGCGGGCGGGTTCGTCGGGCTGGGCCGCTTCGAGGACCCGGACCACCTCGACCGGCTGCGCCTGGCCCAGGCGGGCGCGCGGATGTGCGGCGGCCTGCTCAGCGGGCTCTTCAGCGTCGGCCGCGGCCTGCTCACCCTGTCGGGGCTCGTCGTCTCGCTGCTCGTGATCAGCCCGGTCATGACCTCGCTGGTGCTGGCCGCCGCCGCCCCGATGCTCGCGGCCCACCTGCGGCTGTCCCGGCAGCGGGTCGGGCTGAGCGTGCGGCTCGGCCCGGTCGAGCGCCGCGAGATGATGCACTCCGACCTGCTGACCAGCGTCAACGCCGCCAAGGAGATCCGCCTGTTCGGCATGGCCGGGTTCCTGCGCGACCGCCTGCTGGCCGACAGGCGTACGGCGGACGCGGCCCGGCGGTCGATGGACCGGCGGGAACTGCGCGCCGAGACCGGCCTCGAACTGCTGGCCGCCCTGGTGTCCGGCGCCGGCCTGGCCTGGGCGGTGCTGGCGGCCCGGGCCGGGACGCTGACGGTGGGCGACGTGGCCCTGTTCGTCGCCGCGCTGGCCGGGGTCCAGCAGTCGCTCAACTCCGTGCTGTCGGCGTTCGCCCGCGTGCACGAGCAACTGCTGCGGTTCGGCCACTACGTGGACGTGGTGCGGGCCGGGCCCGACCTGCCCGTCGCGGACCCGCCGCGCCCGCTGCCGCCCCTGCGCCGCGGGATCGAGCTGGACGACGTGTGGTTCCGCTACTCCGACGACCACCCCTGGATCCTGCGCGGCGTCAGCCTGACCATCCCGTACGGCGGCGCCGTGGCGCTGGTCGGGGCGAACGGCGCGGGCAAGAGCACCATCGTCAAGCTCCTGGGCCGGCTGTACGACCCGACGCGCGGCGCGATCCGCTGGGACGGCGTGGACCTGCGCGAGGTGGATCCGGCGGAACTGCGGGCGCGGCTGAGCGCGGTCTTCCAGGACCACGCGAACTACGACCTGACCGCCGCGGAGAACGTGGGCGTGGGCGACGTGAGCGCGATCGGCGACCTGGACCGGATCCGGGCGGCCGCGCGCCGGGCGGGCGTGGACGATCTCCTGTCCGGCCTCCCGGGCGGCTACGACACGCTGCTGACCAGGATGTTCTTCGGGGAGTCGGGCGCGGGCGTGGTGTTGTCGGGCGGCCAGTGGCAGCGGGTCGCGCTGGCCCGTGCCTTCCTGCGCGGCGACCGCGACCTGATGATCCTGGACGAGCCCAGCTCCGGCCTGGACGCCGCCGCCGAGGCCGAGGTCCACGCGGCCGTGCGGGCCCACCGCGCCGGCCGTACCAGCCTGCTGATCTCGCACCGCCTCAACACCGTCCGCGACGCCGACGTGATCGCCGTGCTGGAGGACGGGAGGATCGCCGAGCTCGGCCCGCACGCGGACCTGATGGCCTCGGGCGGCCTGTACGCCCGCCTGTTCCGGGCCCAGGCCGCGGGTTACGGCGACGAGGGGGAACCCGGGGAGGTGACGCCACGCGCGGCGGCGGTCTCCCCGGCGGTCTCCCCGGCGGTCTCCCCGGCGGGCACGGCGCGGGGGCCGGGCGTGGCGCCACGCCCGGCCGGGCGGGCGACGTGAGCGCGGCGGGAGCCGTACCACTCGCGGTCCCGCTGCTGGCGGGGGCGGCGGTGGTGGCGCTGGTGGCGCTGCGGCGGGCGTTCCTGCTGGTCCGCGTGCGCGGCGACAGCATGGAACCGGCGGTGCGGGACGGCGACCGGCTGCTCGTCCGGCGGCGGAGGCCCTCGGCCCTGCGCGCCGGGCAGATCGCGGTCGCCTACCCGCGCGTACGGCCGGGCGCGCCGCCGTCCCGGGACCGCCGGGCGCTGATGGTCAAGCGGATCGCCGCGACGGCCGGGCAGCCCGCGCCGCCGTACCTGCTGCCGAGCCGGACCGCCGGCCGTGACGCGGTGGTCCCGCCGGGCATGCTCGTGCTGAGCGCGGACAATCCGGCCGGGATCGACTCCCGGCACTTCGGGTACGTCCCCGAGTCCCAGATCTACGGCGTCGCCATCCACCGCTTCCCCCACCCCACCCGAGGCGGCGGGCCGGACCGAGGCGGCGGGCCGGACCGAGGCGGCGGGCCGGGGGCCGGGCGAGGCCGCGCACCGGGAACGCCGTAGGCCGCGCCGCCCGGACGGCTCACGGGGCGACTCCGCGACGTCCACGATCTCCGGAATCGGGGGAGTCCGTCCACGGGGATATCCTTCAGGCCGACCAGGAGGGGCGTCGGCCCGGGAACCCGACCCGGACACCGCGAGGCCGTACGACCGGGTGGGGGGCGCGCGAGGCCGTACCGGCTGAGCGGCGCCCGGGCCCTGGTGGCGGCCGAGAACGCGCGCCGTGGATCATTCCGGGGGAGACGCACGAAGGTGGACGACGGCGGCGGCGAGAGCGACGGAGTGCGCGCGCGACCCGGCCCAAGCGGCACGGCCGGGACCGGCGGGACGCGTGGCATGGGCGAGACGCGTGGCAGGGGCGAGACGGGCGGCACGCGCCGGAGGCGGCGGGGCTGCGCGCCGGGCTGCCTGGCCGCCCTGCTGGCCCCGGTGATCGGCCTGGCGCTGCTGGTGATGATCCCCATCTGGGTCGACGACGCCCGCCTGGACGCGCTCGCCGAACGCGCCGCCGCCCACCCCCTCCCGCCGCGCACCCACCGCGCCGACGCGGACGTGCAACGCTCGGTCACCCTGCGCGGGAACGGCAACCACTGCGACTACCTGGTACGGCTCGCGCTGTCCTCGACCCTGCCCGCAGCGGAGATCGCCCGCTACTACGAGAACGCCCGCATCGAGGGCGTGGACGACGACCGCGCCGACACCGCCGTCTACTTCCACGAGAGCCCCACCCCCGCCAAGCGCCCGCCCACCGCCCCCCGCTCCTTCATCCTCGAGGTCTCCGACAGCACCGACGCGGGCCTCGACCTCCGCTGCCACTGAAGCAGGGCCGCGGTTGATCATCCGGGGTGGTGGGCTGGGAGAATGTGGGCTTGTGCGGGACGAACCGGTGGGCTTGGACGAGGGGCGGCTGATCGCGGCGCTGAAGGAGGGGTGGTCCGTCGAGGCGCGGTCGCACGAGTACCTTCCGGTGGGGTTCGGCGGCTATCACTGGTCGGTGACGGACCGGCGCGGGGCGGATTGGTTCGTCAAGGTCGATGATCTCGACGCCGGGGACGCGGGCCGTGAGGACGAGTTCGCCCGGCTGCGCGGCTCGCTGGCGACGACCCTGGCCCTGAGCCGCGACGCCGGGCTCGATTTCGTGGTCGCCCCGGTCCCGGGCGGAGACGGCGACGTGCTGCGGCGGCTCTCACCCCGTTACACGGTGGCGGTGTTCCCGATGATCGCCGGTGCCGCCGGGGAGTTCGGCCCCCACCGGCCCGAGCACCTGGCCGAGATGGCCGACCTCCTGGCCGGCCTGCACTCCGCCACCCCCGCGGTCGCCCACCTGGCCGCCCGCGCCGACCTTCGCCTGCCGGGCCGGGACCGGCTGACCGCCGCCCTCGCCGACCTCGGCCGCCCGTGGACGGACGGCCCCCACGGAGAGGCCGCCCGCGAACTGCTCACCGCGCACGCGGACCGGGTCCGTACCTGGCTCGCCGACTTCGACCGCCTCGCCGGCGAGGTCCGCCGCGACCCCGCCCCCTGGGTGGTCACCCACGGCGAGCCGCACCCTGGCAACGTCCTGCGCGCCCCGTCGCGGACCTGGCTGCTCGACTGGGCGACCGTCCAGATCGCCCCGCCCGAGCGCGACCTGTGGATGCTCACCACCACGTTCACCGGCATGCTCGGCGAACCCCCCGCGACCCCCGGCGAAGACCCCCTGGCCCGCTACGAGAGCAGAACCGGCCGCACCCCCTCCCCGGCCGCGATCGCCCTGTACGGCCGCTGGTGGCCCCTGGCCGACCTGGCCGTCTACGCCGACACCCTCCGCCGCCCCCACCCCGACACCGAAGACACCCGGGCCACCCTGACCTACCTCACCCTCACCCTCGATTCCTAGGTGAGCGGCTCGTCGTCCCACCGGAACCAGGCGCGGCCGTCCCGGACGTGGAGCAGGAAATCGGCCACGGGCCCGCGCGGCGACACCAGGCGTACGGCGTCCGCCACCCGGTCGTACGCAGCCTCCCACGCCTCGGGATCCTCATCGAGCCGCTCCAGCAGCTCCAGCTCCCGATCGAAGAGCGGCTTCACCCCCGCGAATCCGGGCCCGGCCACGAACGAACCGCGCACCCACGGCATGTCCACCCCGTCGATCGTGATCTCGCCGCACACCTCATCCCCCCGGACCACCCGCCACGTCTCCCCGCCAAGATCCATGACCCTCATCCCACCCCATGGGGAAGGCGGCCCGCCACTCCTGTGAGCAGGAGCCATCTCAATGCCACCTCAATGCCCATCGCCGCCGCCGGCCTCCGCGCCGAGGCGCGGCCTGGTCACCAGGGCGGGGTGGTGGGGTGGTGGGGCGATAATTCGGGGGTGGGTGACGACATCTTCTCGGCGCTGAACGATCCGGTGCGGCGGGCGTTGTACGACTATGTCGTCGCGCAGGGGCGTGAGGTGGGGAGGGCCGAGGCGGCGGAGGCCGTGGGGGTGCAGCGGACGCTGGCGGCGCACCACCTGGACCGGCTGGCCGAGGCGGGGCTGCTCGACACGGCCACCCGGCGGCTGGGGGACCGGCGGGGGCCGGGGGCGGGGCGGCCCGCGAAGGTCTACGCGCGGTCCCGGACCGAGCACGCGGTGAGCCTGCCGCCGCGCGACTACCGGACGCTGGCGCTCGTGCTGGCCGAGGTGGTGGAGACGGTGGGCGCCGAGGAGCGGGCGGAGGAGGCCGCCCGGCGCGTGGGGGAACGGCTGGCGCGCGACACCCCCGTTCCGGGGTCCGAGAGGGGCCCTTCGGGGGTCGAGGCGGTGCTCGCGGCGCGGGGCTACGAGCCGTACGACGAGGACGGGGTGGTGCGACTGCGCAACTGCCCCTTCCACGCCGCGGCCGAGGACCGGCCGGTGCTGGTGTGCTCGGTCAATCTGGCGCTGCTGCAGGGGGTGGTCCGCGAGTGCGGCGACGCGCGCGTGCCGGTCATGGACCCGCGGCCGGGGGAGTGCTGCGTCGCGATCCAGGCTTCTAAAAATAATGAGCATTGACATAGAAGAGGCGGGCGTGGTGAGGTGGGCGATGTGACCGCGTACCATCTCGCCCAGCTCAATGTCGCCCACCTGCTCGCCCCGATCGACTCCCCGCGACTCGCCGACTTCGTGGACCAGCTCGAACCCGTCAACCAGCTCGCCGAGGCGTCCCCCGGCTACGTGTGGCGGCTGAAGGGGAGCGACGACCCCAGGCAGACGGTCGGCCACGACTACGGCGATCTCCTGCTCGTCAACTTCTCGGTGTGGGAGTCCGTGGAGGCGCTGTGGGACTTCGTCTACCGCAGCCGCCACCTGGAGGTCATGCGCCGCCGCCGCGAGTGGTTCGAGCGCATCGCCGAGCCGTACGTCGTGATGTGGTGGATCCCCGCCGGCTACGAGCCCACCCTCGCCGAGGCCATGGAACGCCTCGCGCTCCTGCGCGCCGAGGGCCCGAGCGAGCGCGCCTTCACCTTCCGCGACCGCTTCGACGCCCCCGCCCCGGCGGCCACCGGCGCCGTCCCCGCCGCCTCCTGACCCGTCATCCCGTACGGCCCGCCCGCCCGCGCCATCGCGTACGGCGGGCCCTGTCACGTGCGGCGGGCCCTTCCAGCGCCGCCGCGCACGGCCTGAGCCGGTACCGCCGCGGTACGGCCTGAGCCCGCGCCCCGGCACCGCGTACGGCGGGCCCGCACGCGCCCCGTCCCGGGGGCTCAGGCCGTACGGCGGAGGGCCGGGCGGGCGGCGCGGGTCAGGGGAGGAGCGCGCCGGCGTGGCGGCCGGCGGCGGCGGCCGTGAGGAAGTAGGGGAGGTCGCCGTCGAGGTCGCGGCCCATCGTCGAGAGGCGGACGGGGACCTCGCGCAGCGCCTTCTCCAGGCCGTCCACCGGGACGCGGACGAGCCGGTGGCGCTCTCCCAGCGGCCCGGCCTGCCGCGCCACCCGATCGCCGAACTCCCCGGGCAGCAGCGGGACCACGACGTCGGCGGGGGCCAGGGCCACCCGGCCGTACGCCGTCAGGGAGTGGTGCGAGACGCCCACGTGGCGCTCACGCGCGTCGCCCTCGCTGACGCGCAGCGCGGCGACCGGGCGGCCGGACAGGACGGCGGCCGCGTTGACCGCCTCGCCCGCCGAGACGCCGGAGAAGCCCCACCGCGTGCCCGTGCCCAGGTTGCCGGGCCCCTGGGTGACGACCGCGACGTCCGCGCCGAGCACGTGCCGGGCCGCGAGCAGGCCCGTGTGCGTCGTCACCGCCTCGACGTCCCCGCCGAACGCCTGCCCGACGCTCACGGTCCCGGCCAGCCAGCCGCGCTCGCGCAGCGTCGCCGCCGACATGGAGAACCACGCGGGCAGCGCGCCGCCGTCGAGCATGACGTAGGCGACGCGGGCGTCCGGGCGGGAGATCCGCAGGCCGGCGAGGATCGCGGGGAGGGCCGAGTGCAGGTCGTGGACCACCACCGGCATGCCGTCGAGCGAGTCGGCGTCGCGCAGGGCCTCGTGGTGCGGGGAGTCCTGCTCGTCCGCGCCGAGCACGGTCGCCTGCGCGGGGGTGTAACGTGCCTTCACCAGATGGCCGGGGCCCGTGGGATCCGGCGGTAAACGGTCGGGAATCGCGACAACCATGGCGTACCCTCCCGTACCAAGACCCATCGCCAGCGCGGTGGTGTTGAGCAGGACGGTGTCGCCGGGTTCCGGGCGGCCGACGAGCGCCGGGTACGCCAGGGCCCGCGCCGCGGTCCCATCCTCGACGGCCACGTCCAGCTCGATCGCGCCCGGCCACTCGCGCCGGACGCGGGAGACCGTGCCCTTACGCCATCTGATCACGGTGGAAGGGTAGCGTCGGGCTGCGCGCGTGCGCAGGCCGAGTGAACGTGGCGGCGCGCTCGGCGAGGACGGCGCGCGAGGAGGCGGAGACGACGATGACTGCTGCGGGGAGGCCGGATGTCACGGCGGAAGACTGAGCGCCTGCTGAATCTCGTCATCTGCCTGCTCCACACCCGCCGCCCGCTGACGGCCGTGCAGATCCGGCAGGCCGTCCCGGGGTACCCGGAGGGCGACGAGGCGTTCCAGCGCATGTTCGAGCGCGACAAGGGCGAGCTGCGCGAGCTGGGCATCCCCATCGAGGTGGGGGCCGACCCGTGGGACGACGAGCCCGGCTACCGCATCCCCCGGCAGGCGTACGAACTGCCCGAGATCACGATCGAGCCCGACGAGGCCGCCGTGCTGGGCCTGGCCGCGCAGGTGTGGCGGCGCGCGGGCCTGGCCGAGGCCGCCTCGGGGGCGCTGCTGAAGCTGCGCGCGGCCGGCGCCGAGACCGAGGAGCCGAGCGCGGGGGCGCTGGAGTTCCGCGTGGACACGCGCGACCCCGCCTTCCCGGCGCTGTGGGAGGCCGTGCGTGACCGGCGCCCGGTGGCCTTCCACTACCGTACGGCGGGCCACGAGGCCGCCAGGGAGCGCGTCGTGGAGCCCTGGGGCGTGGTGAGCCGCCGCGGCAAGTGGTACCTCGCCGGGCACGACCGCGACCGCGACGAGCCGCGCGTGTTCCGCCTGAGCCGCATCGAGGGGCAGGTGCGCTTCGCCGGCCGCCCCGGCACGGTGACCGTCCCCGAGGGCGTCAACGTGCGCGAGATGGTCGTGCCCTACGACCGGCAGCCCCACGACCGGGTGGCCGTCGTACGGCTGCGCGAGGGCGCCTGCGAGGGCCTGCGGCACCGCGCCCGCGACCTGCGGCCCGACGGACCCGGCTGGGACCGGGCCGAGCTGGTCTACGCCGACACCGAGCGGTTCGCCGGCTGGGTGGTCGCCTTCGGGGCCGACGCCGAGGTCGTGGAGCCGCCGGACGCCCGCGAGGCCGTGATCCGCCGACTGAAGGGAGCGCTGTCCTCATGAGTTCCGCCAGCCGGCTGCCGCGGCTGCTCACGCTCGTCCCCTACCTGCAGGCCCACCCCGGCATGAGCGTCGGCGAGGTGGCCCGCACGTTCGGGCTGAGCGAGAAGCAGCTCATCGACGACCTGCAGCTCATCTGGATGTGCGGCCTGCCCGGCCACACCCCCGGCGACCTGATCGACGTGTCCTGGGACGGCGACGAGATCCTGGTCAGCAACGCCGACACCATCGCCCGCCCGCTGCGGCTGGGCGTGGACGAGGCCAGCGCGCTGCTGGTCGCGCTGCGGATGCTCGCCGAGCTGCCCGAGATCGAGGACCGCGACGCGCTCGCCCGCGTGATCGCCAAGCTGGAGCGCGCCGCCGGCGACGCCGCCTCGGCCGTGAGCAGCCAGGTCAGCGTGGAGGTCGAGGCCTCGCCCGACGCGATGGCGGTGGTCCGCGACGCGCTGGCCCGCGAGCGGGTCCTGCGGCTGCGCTACTACGTGCCCGGCCGCGACGAGACGACCCTGCGCGACGTGGACCCGATGCGGATCGTGGTCGCCGACGGCCGGTCGTACCTGGAGGGGTGGTGCCGCCGGGCCGAGGCCGTGCGGCTGTTCCGGCTCGACCGCATGCACTCGGTGGAGGCGCTGGAGGAGCAGGCGTCCCCGCCGCCGGAGGCCGAGCCGGTGGACGTCGAGGCGGGGCTGTTCCGCCCGTCGCCGGAGGACACGGTGGTGGAGCTGGAGGTCGGCGCGTCCGGCCGCTGGGTCGCCGAGTACTACCCGTGCGAGGAGGTCCGCGAGCTGGGCGAGGGGCGCCTGCACCTCACGCTGCGCACGCGCGACACCGGCTGGGTCCGCCGCCTGGCGCTGCGCCTGGGCGACGCTGGGAAGGTCGTGGCCCCCGCGTCGCTGGCCGGGGAGGTCCGCGACACCGCCCTGTCCGCCCTGGCGCTGTACGACGCCGCGCCCGCCCGCCCGTGAGCCGTACGGCCCAGGGCCGGGCGCGCGCCGGCCGTACGGCCCAGGGCCCGGCCGGCGCTCACCGTACGGCTCAGGGCCGGGCCGGCGTCGAGCGTACGGCCCACGGCCGCGCTCGCGTCAGCCGTACGGGACAGGTCGGTTCGCGGGTTGGGGCGGTTCGTCCGCTAGGGTCGCAGACGTGACCTGGGCGATCGTGTTCCTCGTACTGGCCACCGCCGGGCTGGTGGTGATCGGCGTGGCGTCCGTGCGCGTCTTCGTGGCCGTGCGGGGACTGGGACGTGAAATCCAGCGGACGCGGGATCTGCTTGAAGTCAAACAATCTACGTTGAAGAGCACGATTCAACACCGCGAGGGATGATGCTGCCCGCGCGGGAGCGTACGATCGGTGCTGAGGTTAACCCCGGCCTTTTATAAGGAAGTGTCATGCCGTTCAACCTGGGAGCCCCCGAGCTGATCATCATCGGGCTCATCATCGTGCTGCTGTTCGGCGCCAAGAAGCTGCCGGACACGGCGCGTGCGCTCGGCCGGTCCCTGCGGATCTTCAAGGCCGAGACCAAGTCGATGACGTCCGACGACGACCAGCCCACGGCCCAGCCGGCCGCCCCGCAGGCTCAGGCCGCGCCCGCCGCGCCGCAGCAGCTTCCCGCCGCCGCGCCGCAGCCCGCCGCGCCCCAGCAGCCGGCCGACGCCGTGGTCAACGGTGTCCCGGTGTCGGACGCCCAGCGCGACCAGCAGCGCCGCTGAGCCTGACACCGCCACCAGCCTGAGACATGACGGGAAGACAAGGACGGCTCGATGGTGTCGCTGAAGCTGCCGCGTCTGGGCAAAGGCCGCAGCGCGGCGAGCCCCGACGGCCGCATGCCGCTGATCGAGCACCTGCGCGAGCTGCGCGGGCGACTGGTCAAGTCGGTGCTCGGCCTGGTGCTGGGCGCCGTCATCGGGTTCGTCTTCTTCGACACGCTGTGGGACTTCCTCGTCCAGCCGTACTGCCAGTTGCCCCAGACGGTGACCAAGAACGGCACGTGCGAGCTGTACTTCCACAACCCGTTCGACGCCTTCCTGATCAACATCAAGATCGCGGCGATCTTCGGTCTCGTGATCGCGGCGCCGATCTGGATCTACCAGATCTGGGCGTTCGTCACCCCGGGTCTCTATCAGAACGAGCGGCGCTACACCGTCGCGTTCATGCTGATCGCCGTGCCGCTGTTCGTGGCGGGCGCGGCGCTGGCCTACGCCATCCTCGACAAGGGCCTGGCGATCATGCTGGGGTTCGCCCCCGACATGGTCAAACCCCTGATCGGGATGGACGAGTACCTCGGCTTCACGCTGGGCATGCTGCTGATCTTCGGCGTGTCCTTCGAGCTGCCGCTGTTCCTGGTGTTCCTCAACCTGATCGGCGTGCTGCCGCACGAGAAGGTGAAGAAGAACCGGGCGCTGATCATCTTCCTGATGTTCGTGTTCGGCGCGGTCGCCACCCCGACCACCGACCCGTTCGGCATGCTCGTGCTGGCGATCCCGATGGTGGGGCTCTTCTTCGCCGCCGAGCTGTTCATGTTCCTCCGCGACCGGCGCAAGCCCAAGGGCGAGGACTACTCCGGGCTGGACGACGACGAGGCGTCACCTATCGATTTGGGAACGCCCTAGCCCGTTCGAGGCTTTCTCCGGATATGTTCCGGGCGTGGCCCGTGAGATCGCTGTCCTGGTGAACCCCTCCGCGGGCGGTGGCCGCGGCCTCCGTCTGCTCGCCCCGCTCGTGCGGGCCCTGCGCGCCCGCGGGGCCGAGGTGTCCGTGCTGCGCGGCCACGATCCCGGCGAGACGCTGGAACTGGCCTGCATGGCGGTCGCCGAGCACTGCGAGGCCCTGGTGGTCCTGGGCGGGGACGGCCTGGCCCACCTCGCCCTCCAGGCGGTCGCCGGCACCGACACGCCCCTCGGGATCATCCCGGCCGGGACCGGGAACGACATCGCCGCCGCCCTCGGCGTCCCCGTGCGCGACCCCGCCGCCGCGGCCCGCATCGTCAGCGCCGGGCACGTCCGCGAGCTCGACGCCGCCCGCATCCGCCCGCAGGCCGGGGACCACGAGGGCGAGTGGTTCCTCAGCGTCGCCGCGTGCGGTTTCGACGCCAGGGTCAACGAGCGCGCCAACCGCATGGCCTTCCCGCGCGGGCGCGCCCGCTACGCCGCCGCCACCCTGGCCGAACTCGCCCGCCTGCGCCCGATCCCGTACACGATCACCCTCGACGGCGAGAAGATCGAGACCGAGGCCGCGCTCGTCGCCGTCGGCAACACCTCCATGTACGGCGGGGGCATGCGCGTCTGCCCCGCCGCCCGCCCCGACGACGGCCTCCTCGACGTCTGCGTGATCAAGGCGGGCACGGCGTGGGACCTCGTCCGCAACTTCCCTCGCATCTACACCGGCACCCACACCTCCCACCCGTCGGTCACCACCTACCAGGCCCGCCACGTGGCCCTGGAGGCCCCCGGCGTGATCGCCTACGCCGACGGCGAGCGCATCACCCCCGCCCCCCTCACGTGCACCGTGGTGCCGGGCGTCGTCAAGGTCCTCACCCCCGCCTGACGCGGGACGGGGGCCGGCCGTCCCCGCGCGGGAGGGGCGCGGGACGCCTTGTGGGGCCGGCGGGAGCCGTACGAGGGTGGGCCGCTCGGGGGTGTACGCGGGCTGGGCTGGGCGTTGGTAGGTTCGGGGGGACGTCATACGTATGAGCGGGGGAGGAGCGGCGCGGTGGAGGTCGAGCAGACGGTTCTGCCGGGGATCGGGTTGCGGCACGAGTTCGCGACGCGGGACGGCCGCCGCATCGGCGTGGTGTCCCACCGGACCGGGCGGCGCGACCTCGTGATCTACGATCCCGACGATCCCGACCGCGCCTGCGAGGTCGTCAAGCTCAACGACGAGGAGGCCGACGCCCTCGTCGAGCTGCTCGGCGCGCCCCGCATCGTGCAGCGCCTGAACGCCCTGCACCGCGACGTCGAGGGCCTGGTGAGCCTGCAACTGCCGATCCTGGCCGGCACGCCGTACGCCGGCCGGCCCATGGGCGACGCGCGCGTGCGCACCCGCACGGGCGCCTCCATCGTCGCCGTGGTCCGCGCCGGGCAGGTGTCCGCCAGCCCCGGGCCGGAGTTCGCGCTGGCACCCGGCGACATCGTGGTCGTCGTGGGCAGCCCGGAGAGCACCGCCGCCGTCGCCGACATCTTCTCCCAGGGTTAGGCCGCGTGCACCACACGGCCATCCTCTTCCTTGAATTCGGTGCGGTCCTCCTCGGTCTCGGCGTGCTCGGGGCGCTCGCCCTGCGCGCCGGGATCTCACCCATCCCGCTCTACCTGATCGCCGGGCTGGCGTTCGGCACCGGCGGCATCCTGCCCCTGGCCACGAGCGAGGAGTTCATCGCCACCGGCGCCGAGCTGGGCGTCATCCTGCTGCTGCTCACGCTGGGCCTGGAGTACAACGCCGACGAGCTCGTCACCAGCCTCAAGGGCAACGCCCGCGCGGGCCTGGTGGACCTGGTGCTCAACGCCGCGCCCGGCGCGATCGCCGCGCTCCTGCTCGGCTGGGGGCCGGTCGCCGCCGTCGCCATGGCCGGCGTCACCTACGCCACCTCCTCGGGCATCACCGCCAAGGTGCTGTCCGACCTGGGCTGGATCGGCAACCGCGAGACCCCCGTCGTGCTGTCGCTGCTGGTCTTCGAGGACCTGACGATGGCGGTGTACCTGCCGATCCTGACCGCCATGCTGTCCGGCCTGAGCCTGGCCGCGGGCGCGGTCACGGTCGCCATCGCGCTCGGCACGGTCAGCGTCGTCCTGCTCGTGGCCCTCCGCTACGGCCGCTTCATCGAGGCGTTCGTGGCCAGCCCGAACAGCGAGGTCCTGCTGTTGAAGGTGATCGGCCTGGCGCTGCTGGTCGCCGGGGTGGCCCAGCAGCTCCAGGTGTCCGCCGCGGTGGGCGCGTTCCTCGTGGGCATCGCGCTGTCCGGCGAGCTCGCCCACGAGGCCCAGGCCCTGCTGGCCCCGTTACGCGACCTGTTCGCCGCCGTCTTCTTCGTCTTCTTCGGCCTCCAGACCGACCCCTCCAAGATCCCCCCGGTGGCCGCCCTGGCCGCCCTCCTGGCCTTCGTCAGCATGATCACCAAGCTGGCTACCGGCGCGTACGCCGCCCGCCGCGCCGGCATCGCCCGCGCCGGTCGCGCCCGGGCCGGGATCGCCCTGATCCCCCGCGGCGAGTTCAACATCGTCATCGCCGGCCTGGCCGTGGCCGCGGGCGCCCACCCCGACCTGGGCCCGCTCGCCGCCACCTACGTCCTCATCCTCGCGGCCTTCGGCCCCCTCGCCGCCCGCCTGGTCCAGCCCCTCATCACCGCCATCGCCAAACGCGCCTGACCACCCCGCCCGCCGTACGGCGCAGCCGCCGCCCAGGCATACGGCGCGGCCGCCCGCCTCGCCGTACGGCCGGGCGCCGCGCCGTACGGTGCGAAAGCGCAGGTGAGGGGTTGTCCCGGCGCGACGGGGTACCGCCCCCTCGTAGGTCACGGCACCACGGGGGGAACGACCATGGTCAACGTCTCTGTCATCTACTACTCGTCCACCGGGACGATCCACCAGATGGCGCGGCTGATCGTCCAGGCGGCGGAGGACGCGGGGGCGCAGACGCGGTTGCGCCAGGTGCCGGAGCTGGCGCCCGAGGAGGCGATCGCCTCCAACGCGGCGTGGAGCCAGCACTTCGACAACACCAAGAACGAGCCCAAGGCCACCCCCGACGACATCGTCTGGGCCGACGCCGTCCTCTTCGGCACCCCCACCCGGTACGGCAACGTGGCCAGCCAGCTCAAGCAGTTCCTCGACACGCTGGGCCCGCAGTGGCAGCAGGGACTCCTCGCCGACAAGGTCTACGCCGGCTTCACCTCGACGATGACCGCCCACGGCGGCCAGGAGAGCACCCTGCTCGCCCTCTACAACACGATCTACCACTTCGGCGGCCTGATCGTCCCGCCCGGCTACACCGACCCCCTCAAGTTCGCCGACGGCAACCCCTACGGCGTCTCCCACGTCACCGGCCCCACCAACGACACCCCCCTGACCGACCCAGTGAAAGCCGCCCTAACCCACCTCGCCACCCGAGCAGTCACCATCGCCACCCGTCTGACCTCGTAAGACGGCGTCGAAGACTCTCATGCGGGTCGGCCGGTCGGCGGCCGTCACCCCTCGCTCGTTCCGCTGGTCGCCTCCTGCGTGGTCGGGGGCGCGGGTTCCGCGGTGGGCTCGGGGTGGGTTCGTCGGAGGTAGAGGAGGGCGGCGAGGAACAGGGCCAGGGAGGTCCATTGGTTGATTCGGAGGGTGAGGAAGGTGACCGCGTGGTCCACGGCGCCCACCGGGTCGATGCGCAGGCCCTCGATCCAGAAGCGGCCCGCGGTGTAGCCGGCGACGTAGAGGGCGAAGAGGCGGCCGTTGCCGAACGCGGGGCGGCGGGCGGCGAGGATCAGGGCGAAGCCGAGGGCGGTGGTCCAGAGGGATTCGTAGAGGAAGGTGGGGTGGTAGAGGACTCCGGGCTCGCCGCCGTGGGCGCGGTCGATCTCCAGGCCCCAGGGGAGCGTGGTCGGGCCGCCGTACAGCTCCTGGTTGAACCAGTTGCCCCAGCGGGCGATGGCCTGGCCGAAGGCGATGCCGGGGGCGACCGTGTCGGCGACGGCGCCGAGGGGCAGGCCGCGGCGGCGGCAGGCCAGCCAGACGCCGACCCCGCCCAGGGCGACCGCGCCCCAGATGCTGAGGCCGCCCTCCCAGATGAACAGGGCGCGGTAGGGCTCCTTGACCGCGCGGGGGCCGAAGTAGATCTGCCAGTCGGTGATGACGTGGTAGAGGCGGGCGCCGATCAGGCCGAAGATCACCCCGGGGAACGCGATGTCGGTGATCGCGCCCTTCTCGCCGCCCCGGGCCCGCCACCGGCGTTCGCTCAGCCAGATGCCGAAGCCGATCGCGACGATGAAGCACAACGCGTAGGCCCGGATCGGGATGAACCACAGGTGCCAGACACTCTCGGCCGGGCTGGGGATCGAGGCGAGCGCCATGCGCCGACGCTAACCCACACGGTCCCGCCCGGGGGCTTTCGTGACCTGATCGCGTTCGACCCGCGATCCGGGCCCGCGGCCGTGCCCGTCAGGGAGCGGGTTCCAGGCGGACGGTGCCCGCGGCGCCGTCGATCGTGATGAGCTGGCCGGTCCTGATCCGGCGGGTGGCGTCGCGGACACAGATGACGGCGGGGATGCCGTACTCGCGGGCGACGGTGGGGCCGTGGGCGACGGGCGACCCCGTCTCGGTGACCAGCCCGGCGGTCGTCAGGAACAGCGGGGTCCAGCCGGGGTCCGTGGTGGGCGCGACGAGGATCTCGCCGGGTTCGATGTGCGCGCCGGCCGGGTCGAGGATCACCCGGGCGCGGCCGGTCGCCTGCCCGGCGGCTCCCGCCATCCCGGTCAGGACCCCCTCCCCGGCGGGGTCGGGCGGGGCGAGCGCCTCCACGTCGGTCCCGTCGGACAGCAGGGCGCCCGGCACGACGGGCCGCCGCAGTTCCCGGTCGTACTCGGCGCGCCGGGCCGTGACCAGCTCCCGGTGGTCGGCCCCCTGGTGCACGGCCGCGCGGGCCTCGGCCAGGTCGAGGAACATGATGTCGCCGGGGTGTTCGAGCAGCCCCCGGGCGGCCAGGTCGGCCCCGACCGCCAGGAGCTGGCGGCGGGCCTGCTGAAGGGCCGGGAGCCAGGCGAACTTCCCCATCTCCCGCAGGCCGGTGAGCCGGCGCGAGCGGCGCATGAGGAACACCGCGAGCCGCCCGCGCACCGGACGGCGGCGCGGGGCCCGCCGCGCCAGCGTCCGGACCATCTCCTCGGCCCTGGCCGCCGCCCGGGCGAAGCGCCGGTCGGGGGCCTGGGCGGGGTCGTCCACCCGCAGGTAGTTGGCGATCGTGGCGAACAGCGGCGCCGGGTCCTCCTCCCAGCGGGGCACGCCGACGTCGATCTCGGCCGCCGCGCGCAGGCCGTACCGGTCGAGGAAGGCGGTCATGCCGATGTCGGGGAGGTCACCGGCGAGGTGCCGCGCGGCGAGCTCGCCGGGCGGGGTGTGCAGGAACAGCTCCCGGTGCTCGCGCGCGTTCACCGCGACCCGCCACAGCGCGAGATCCATCTCCGTGGTCACGTTGTACGGCATGCCGCCGAGGACGGTGTCCAGCTCGGCCTCGGTGGCGACGCCGTCGAGCAGCCCGGCCGGGGCGACGCCGGCGAGCATCCCGGCGATCAGCGGCCACATGAGCCGTATCATCTCCGGGCCCATGACGGCCCGCTGGGACTCCTCGGTCACCCAGCGGAGCCGTTCGGCCGGCGTCATCGGCCCGGCCGGCGGGGTCGTCCGGCGGCGGATCTCCTCAAGGGCGCGATAGGCCGCGGCGCGGGCGGCGTCCGGCCGCGCCAGGCTCCGCGTGAGGCCGAGGACGGCGGCGGGCGCCAGCCGTACGGTCATCCGTGCGGCGTTGCCGAGGCGGAGCGGCAGTCCGGGGCGGGGGGCGAAGCGCGGGTCGTCCAGCATCCGCTCGACGGCGCGGCGGACCCGCGGGCCGTACACCTCCAGTGAGGCCGGCAGCCGCTTGCGCAGGGGCCCGCTGCGCATGAAGTCGGTCAGGTCGAAGTAGAGCCGCCCGCCGATGGGGACCAGCCGGGGCAGCGGGTCGCGCGGGTCGATCCGGGCGCCCATGGTCCGGAACCACATGCCCGAGCCCGTCTTGAGCAGCGACACCCCCATCGGGGTCATCGGCCGCAGCATCCCCTGGATGTGGCCGACCTCCAGGTAGAGCCGCGTGTCGCCGGTGTCCGGCGGGGCCGGGAACAAGGTGGTGACCGGCCGGGACTGCAGCAGCCACAGCACCCCGTCCGCGTCGAACGCCCACTCGACGTCCTGCGGCGACCCGAAGTGCCTCTGCAGCCGCAGCCCGGCCTCCCGCAGTTCCCGCAGCCGCGCCGCGTCCAGGCATCCGCCGTCCTCGGGTACGGCGGCCGCCCGGTGGTCCAGGACGTAGTGGTCGGGGACGACGGTGCCCTCGACGACGGCGGTGCCGAGCCCGGGCGCGGCGTCGACGACCATCTCGGTGCGGCGGCCGGTGATCGGGTTGGCCGTGAACAGGACGCCGGCGGCGACGGGATCGACCATGCGCTGGACGACCACGGCCATCGCCGCGTCGCCGACGCCGGCGTGGGCCCGGTAGGCGACGGCGCGCTCGGTGTGCAGGGAGTCCCAGCACCGGCGGACCGCCTCGATCAGCGCGGCGGCGCCCTCGACGCCGAGGAAGGTGTCCTGCTGCCCGGCGAAGCTGGCCTCGGGCAGGTCCTCGGCGGTGGCGCTGGAGCGTACGGCCACGCGCCCGCCGCCGAGCCGTTCGTAGGCGTCGAGCAGCTCCTTCTCCGGGAGGTCGCGGGACCTGTAGGACTCGACGGTCAGGCAGAATCCCGGGGGGACGCGTTCTCCCGCGCTGATCATCTCGCCGAGCCCGGCCGCCTTGCCGCCGACCAGATCGATCATGGTGGCGTCGATCTCAGACAGGTCGATCAGCTTCATCCCGCATCCTCCTCGCGGCCTTGGCGAAGATCTCCATGGACTGGAGGACGATCTCCCGCTCGTCCTCGGTGAGCCGGTTCCAGAGCGCCATCTGGGCGTCGATGCGCAGGTCGCGGATCCTGCGGAGGGTCTCGGCGCCCCCGGCGCTGATGCGGATGCGGCGCACGCGGCGGTCGGCCTCGTCCTCGTAGCGCTCGATCAGCCCGCGTCGCACGAGGTCGTCGAGGATGCGGCTGGTGCGCGAGACCGATCGGTCGATCAGGGCCGCCAGCTCCTTGACGGTCGGCGCGCCGCCCCGCTCCAGGACCTGGAGGATGACCGAGTCCAGCATGCGCAGGTCGTCGTGCTCGTGCATGCGCACCAGCGACGGCAGCAGGTCGCGCTGCATCGAGGCGAGCAGTTCGAGCAGGCGCTCCCGGTCATCCATTTGCCACCCCGCATTGGTTGCGGACCCGCAAGCAAATTAACTCCGCGGGAGCGGGCCGTCCAGACCTCGGGCCGGGGCCGGCCCCGGGACGTTCACCTCCGGGACGTTCACGGAACCTCCGGGACGTTCACCGGAACGTCCCGGGGACGTTCACCGGAACGTCCGGGATGTTCACCGGAACCTCCGGGATGTTCACCGGAACCTCCGGGACGTTCCCGGGCCCCGCCGGACGGCCGCCGCCGGGATGCCGGTCGGCATCCCGGCGGCGGCCGGGCGTCCGCGCGTGGGCGCGGCGGGTGGAGGGGTGGATTCGCCGGTCACCACCCGGACCCTGCGGGGTCCTGGGGCTCGGTGGTCGCGGGGCGCATCACGGTGCAGGGGCGGCCCATGCTGGTCAGGCGTTCGCTGCCCGGCTCGTGGTACCACAGCTCGGCGCAGATCGGGGTGCCCGCCGGGACGTCGAAGGGAACCCGGAAGATGAGCTGCTTGCCGTCGTAGGCGTGGTTGTTGGTCTTGCCCGTCCGATCGCCGGCTTTGATCGTGTAGTGGTAGGTCCCCGCCTCACCGCAGTTCTTCAGGTGGGACAGGTAGAGGGTGCCGGCCTTGGCGGCGGCCCCGGCGCATTTGTCGACGCCGGCCGAGGCGGGCGCGGGCGCGGCCACCGTCAGCGCGGCGGCGGCGCTCGCCGCGATGAGCACGCGCGCCAGGACGCCGCGCCGGGGATGGGATCGCGGGCTGATGTTCATGATGCCTCCTTGTGCGTTGCGGGTTTCCGGGTGAGCGGCGGCCGCGTCCTCCCGGCGCCGGAACCGCTTCCGGCGCCGGGGCGTCGCGGCAGGGTCGGTTGACGGGTCGGGAGCGGGCGGCGGAGCGGCCCGGCGCCTGGGGCCGGGTCATGAGGCCGGGGACACCTCGCGGCGAGCTTCGCGGCGTGGCGGGCACGGCCGCGCGGAGCGTGACCGGCGAGGCGGGGGCGGCCGGACCGCCCGTCCCCCGCGCCCAGCACGAGATGCCGCCGCGGTCGTCGTTCAACTACTGTTCGTAGTTTTCCCAGGTGAAGGTTAAGGTAATCCTGCCCGGCCCCGACCGGCGAGGTCTCGGCCCGCGCCGGGCGGGGCCGTACGGCCGGGTCGGCGGGGAGGGGTGTGCCCGCCCTGGGCCGCAGGGCGGGCACGGGGGGCCGGGGTCATTCAGGCTGCTGGTGGCCGATCCAGTTGACCTGCAGGTTGAGACGTTCGGCGTCGGCGGGGGAGAAGGGGGCGCCGTCGGCGCGCCAGAAGTAGAGGCGGAAGCCGGTCGGCGCGGCGCCGGACACCTGGGTGAAGCCGTTGGGAACCCAGGACTGCCCGGCGTCGAGTGACGTGAGATACACGGGTGTGGCGGTGAACCCGGCGTCCGTGGTGTCGACGTCGATGAAGACGGTCTTGTCGCTGTACCACCGCCAGCCCTTGCCGGGCTCGGTACGGCCGGAGGCGGTCAGGCCGCAGGCTTCGGGGCAAGGCGCGGGGACGGGTGAGCACCCGCCCTGGCCGCCCCAGCCGCCCTGGCCACCACAACCGCCGTGGCCGCCCTGGCCGCCCCAGCCGCCGTGGCCGCCTCCGCCGCCGGGCGGGCAGGACGCCGGGGGATAGGCGCACAGGGTGATCGTGCTGGTCCCGGTGCCGGACTCGGCGGTGGTCTCGTTGGCCCGGGCGCGCGCGATGTTGCGGATGGAGCCCGGCCTGGTGACCGCCGCCTTGAGCTCCAGGTGCGCGCTCGTGCGCGGGGCGAGCGTGCCGACGTGCCAGACGCCGGTCGCCGGGTCGTAACCGCTGCCACCGCTTCCGCCGGTGGCGGTCGCCGAGACGTACGTCAGGTTCCGGGGCAGCCGGTCGGTGACGCTGACCCCGGTGGCCTCGCCCGGGCCCTGGTTGGTGACCAGGATGTGGAACGTGACGATCTCGCCGACGGTGACCTGCGTGCGGTCGGCGGCCTTGGTCAGGGACAGCTTCGTGGCGCGCTGCCGCGCGGTCGACACCGCGTTGGAGACCGATCGCTTGCTCTCGACGGGGCTCTCCATCGTGTTGTCGTACGTGGCGACGGCCTGGTTCTCGATCGGCCCGCCGCCCGAGCGGTCCACGGTGACCCGGAACTGCGCCGTGGTGGACACCGGCGTGGTCTCGCTGGTCTCGGTGAGCCGTCCGCCCTTGGTCGCCGTGGCGCCCTCGCCGAGGTGGAAGGTGACCGTGCGTGAGGCGGGGTCGTAGTACGCGCGGCCCTGGCCCCGGTTGTCGGGGAGCGTCTCCCCGGTGCCCGGGCCGTGGGTGATGCGCAGGGATCCCGGGACGTAGCTGGTGCCGGCCGGGATGGTGTCGGTGAGGATGAGGTTGTCGGCTGGAGAGCCGCCCTCGTTGGTGGCGGTCACCTCGTAGGTGAGGGTGTCGCCGGCCTTGACCTCGCCGCTGGCGGGGACGACCTTCTTGGTCAGCACCACGCACGGCTCGGTGCCGAAGGAGATGTCGTCCAGGAAGTTGCCGACGCTCTTGTCGTTGGACGCGGTGGGGCCGGCCTCGAAGCCGAACCGGGTGCGCCGCTGGCCCGCGGGGACGATGTAGACGCCGGAGTGCCGGCCCCAGGACTTGCCGTTGACCAGCGGGGTGTCCTTGCCGGGCTTGCCGTTGACGGGCTCGTTGTTCGGCTGGAACTTCTGTCCCTCGGCCGGGACCGGGCCGATGCGGACGTACATCGTGTCCTCGCCGCGGCGTCCCCGGTGGGACAGGCTCCAGTACAGCTTCTGGCCGTCGACCGGGGTGTCCAGGTCCTGGTACAGCATGGACGGCTCGTTGGCGTTCAGCTCGGCGAACTGGGGGTCGCCGGCCTTGCTGCTCTCGACGCCTTCGTAGTTGTCGCCGGCGCGCCAGATCTCGATCTGGCCCTCGCCGCCGCGCTCGGTGGTCTTCCAGCCGGGCACCTGGCCCTTGTTGAAGAACTTGGGATGCTTGCGTTCGCTCTGAGGGATCTCCGGCTTGTCGAAGCCGCCGTTCTCCAGGCGTACGGGCTTGCCGCAGCCGCCGGGTGCGGGGTTCTGCGCTTCGGCCATGATGAGCCGCCTTTCCTGTGTGGGCCGCTGTCGCGGCCGGCTGTGGAGCGATGCGCTCCGGTGGGATGTGGGCCCGCCCGAGGGCGGGCATGCGCCCGCCACCGGCCGTACCGGAGCCGGGGACGGGGGATGACGTGCGCTGATGACGCGAGGGCGCCGAGACGGAGCCGTGGGTACGGCGGGCGCGGCCGGGGGCCTGCCGGGCGGGACGGCCCGGAAGCGGGGATGTCGCGCGCGCCGGGCATGACCGGTGACGCGCTGGACGGGAGGGCCGCGTGCGACCGGCTCGGGCGATGCCGGCCGGCTAGGGGCGGCCGGCGCGGTGGCGCGGGAACGCGCTCACCGGGGAGGGCCGGTCAGAGGATGAGACTGCCGGTCCGGGCGAGTTCGCCGGCCGCGACGGGCCGCCGCCACGACAGCCGGGTGCCGGTGACCTCCGGATCCGGCCGGTGAACGCGACGGCGCCGGTCGGGGCGGTGTGGAAGAGCGGGGGTTCGGCTGCCCGTGAGTGCCGTGCGGCCGGAGGCCGCGGGGGGACGGCGGGCGGGGCGGGGAGACATGATCGACCTTTCTTCGCTTACCGCAGTCATTTGACTACTGTCAGTAATGATGCCTGGGTAAAGCCCCTGCCCACCATCACGATAAGGGAGATGACCGTCACAACGGGTTAGTGCTGGGTGGCCGGAAGGTCGGCTTCACCCAGCCGATCCCGTCCCCGCGAACGCCCCGGCCCCGGCCTCCCGCGTCGCGGGGAGGCCGGGGCCGCCGGATCAGAGGGGTGAGCAGTCGGGCTTGTCGGTCCAGGCGGCGGCGCAGCGGTAGAGGGGGAACGCCTCCACGTAGCCGTAGCGGGCGCCCAGGGTGAGGTACCCGTTCACGTCCACGCGGCCGGCCAGGTAGTGGTCGACGGCGGTCGCGGAGACCTTCTCGCTGTAGGGCGGCGGGGCGGTGGAGGTGGGCGTGGGGCCGGGGGTGCCGCCGCCGGAGCCGATGATCTGCCTGATCAGGTTGAAGACACCGGTGTCGGTGGGGAACTGGAAGTGGTTCACGCAGGTCGGGGCCAGCCGGTTGTCCGCCCCGGCCAGCTCCGCCGACACGCTCGGGCTGACGTTGGTGTCGCAGGTCGAGCGCAGGGTGGTGTAGCGCACGGCGGGGGAGCCGGGGACCTCGGTGCCCGCGTTCAGGTCGCGCAGCCAGGCCGAGCCCACGGCGAACTGGCGGCACGAGGTGTAGGTGTTCTGGCAGGCCGAGGCCGTGGTCGTGCCGTGGTGGGGACCGGCCATCGAGAAGTAGTGCGAGACCTTGGCCTGGGCGCCGGGCACGTGCTTGAGGTAGGAGCGCGCGGCCAGCGTCGAGGCCGACCACGTGACCAGGATGACCTTCCGCGCCCCGGTCCGGCTCAGCACCTGGTCCACCTTCTGGCCGATCTCCTGCCCGGCCCGGGTCAGGTCGCCGGTCATCTTGGTGCTGTCGGTCCAGGTGACGGCCCGGTCGGCGGGCCAGCCGGCGTTGACGAAGTTCGTCCGCATCGTGCTCATGTACGACGTGTCCCCGGTCATCCCCGGAATGATGATCACCGGGTCGGGTACGGCCGCGCCGGCCGCCCGCGCCGCCGTACCCGAGGCCGGACGGGACGAGAGCGCGACGAAGGCCACGGCGACCGCGAGCGCGACGAGCGCGGCGGCCAGGGCAGAGACGGGGCCGCGGAGGACCGCGGCGGTTCGGTGCTCGGGCATGGGCCCACCTCCTGGGAAACCGAGGGGGAGTTCACAGCCCGTCGTCCGGGACGTGAACGTTCGGTCGCCTCCATGTAAAGGGGCCCGGCCCGCACTGGCTCCGTCCCGCGTTCCCACTCTTTCCGGCCGCCGCCTGTGACCCGATCACATCGACGCCCCTTCCACGGCCGCTTACGTTCGTGCTGCCGGGATCCCGGCCGCCTGTCCCGGGCCCGCCCGGCCCCGGGGCCGCGCCCGATCCTTCCGTACCTCCCACCGCCAGTGATCGGAGAGGGAGTTCACGCCGCGTCCCGTGATCCTCCGTCCGTCCTGTGACCCCCCGCGCGCCGGTGATCCCCGGCGTCGGCCGCCGTGGTCCCCCGCGCCGCCGTACTCCCGGATCGTCGCAGCTCACGGTGGGGGAGCGCGGGGCCTGGGGTTGGCCGCCCACATCGCGCCGCGCGGACACTGGGGGCGGCGCACATGGTCCGGGCTCTTCCGCCGCGCCTAGCCTTGCGGTCCCCGCCAAAAGGTGCGGAGGCGATGGAGGACCGATGAGAAGAATCTTCGCCGTTGCCCCGGCGCTCCTGCTCGCGCTCGCGGCCGCGTCGCTGACGGCCGCCCCCGCCGGGGCGCGGGCCGAGCCTGCCGGGGCGCGGGCCGACGGGGCGCGGGCCGGGCTTGCCGGGGCGCCGACCGGGCCGAGACCCTGCGCCGAGCTGACCGGAACCGCCATCCCCGCGTCCGCGATCGGCCTGCCCACGACCGGCGGCGAGGTCACCGCGGCCCAGCCGGTCCCCGCGGCCGGCCCGATCGGGGAGTACTGCCGCGTGGACGCCGCGATCCACCCCGTCGATCCGGCCGCCCCCGACATCCGGGTACGGCTGGCGCTGCCGTCCGCCTGGAACCGCAAGGCGATGATGTTCGGGGGCGGCGGCTACAACGGGACCATCCCCGACGTCGCCGGGAACGTCCCCTTCGGCCCGGCCGACGCGCCCGTACCGCTGGCCCGGGGATACGCCACGTTCGCGAGCGACTCCGGCCACCAGGCGCCGCCCGACTTCCTCCCGGCCCCCTCGCTCGACGGGTCGTTCGGGGTCAACGACGAGGCGGTGCGCAACTTCGCCGGCGACGCGCTGAAGAAGACGCGCGACGCCGCCATGTTCCTCATCGCCGCCCGGTACGGCGGGGCCCGCCCGGCGTACGCCTACTTCGCGGGAGGCTCGACCGGCGGCCGGGAGGCGCTGGCGGTGGCGCAGCGCTGGCCCGCGGACTTCGACGGCGTGATCTCGGTCTACCCGGCCTGGAACGCCGCGAGCCTGGACCTGTTCTTCGGCCACGAGGCCCGGGTGCTGTCCCGCCCTGGCGCGTTCCCCGGCCCCGCCGAGCAGGCGCTGCTGCACGCGAGCGTGATCAAGGCCTGTGACGGGCTCGACGGGCTGCGCGACGGCGTGATCTCCGACGAGGCCGGATGCCGCTACGACCCGCGCGCTCTGCGCTGCCCGCGCGGCGCCGACGCCGGCGACCACTGCCTGTCGGACGAGCAGATCCGCGCCGTTGTCGCGATCTCCTCGCCGCTGCGCTGGCCGTACCGGATCGCCAGTGGTGAGCGCGGCTATCCGGGGTTCCCGTTCCTGTCGGGCGCGGACATGACCACGCGCCTGGTCGGCATGGGCACCACCGCCCCGGCCCGCCCGATGCCGAAGACCAGCGGGTACGGCGTGCAGTTCTGGGACCAGTGGGTGCGCTTCTTCGTCACCCGCGACCCGCGCCACGACCCGCTGGCGATCGACCCGCTGCGCCCGGGGCCCTGGCGTGAGCGCATCAGCGAGCTGTCCGCGCTCCAGGACGTCAACGACCCCGACCTGCGGCCCTTCGCAGCGGCGGGCGGCAAGCTGCTCATCCTGCACGGCACCGCCGACGAGCTGGTCAGCCACCGGTCGACCGTCGAGTACTTCCGGCGGGTCCAGCGGACCGTGGGGGAGCGGGCCACGCGCCGCTTCGCCCGCCTCTACCTGGTGCCCGGCGCCAACCACGTCAACATCGACACCCCCTTCGCCGCCGGCTGGGACTCCGTCACCGCCCTGGAGACCTGGGCCGAGCGGGGCCAGGCCCCCGCGCGGCCCGTGGTGACCGACAAGAACCCGCAGGCCGGCGGCCGTACCCGGCCCCTGTGCGAGCACCCGGCCTGGCCGGCGTACGACGGGTCGGGAGACCCCGCCTCGGCGGCGAGCTTCACCTGCCGCACGAGCCGGTGGCGGTAGCGCAGCCCGGGGGTGTCGGGGCCGCACACCCATCCCGCGCGGATCCGGTGGCCGGCTCACATTGGCCGCCCCCGGAGATCGGCCTACCTTCCCAGACATGAGAGCCGCGAACGCGGCCACTCCCCGGCCGGACCCCGCGGCCCGGGGAACGCACGACCGGACAGTCCTCCCGCATCGCGCATCGCGATGACGCCCCGGCCGCGCCCGGACGGAACCCGGGCGCGGCCGTACGGCGGCCGCCCGGACCCCCAGCCGGGCGCGCCGCGAGCGCGGCCCTCGCGCGGCCCACCCCCGCCCGTGAGGACCGCGCCCCACGGAAGCGGCGGGCCAGGCCCGCCCCGCTCCTCCCAGCTCGCCTCTCGCTCAGTCCCCGGCGGCCCGGCCGCCGCGACCCCCAGGAGCCCTGATGAGCACTGCCGCCGTTCCCCCGCAGTCACGCACCCGGATCGGCCGGGTGCTCCTGGCCGGCCTGGTCGGCACGGCCGTGGAGTGGTACGACTTCTTCCTGTACGGCTCGGCCGCCGCCCTGGTCTTCAACAAGCTCTTCTTCCCCGAGAGCGACCCGCTGGTCGGCACGATGCTGGCCTTCCTGACGTACGCCCTGGGCTTCGTGGCCCGCCCGCTCGGCGGCCTGGTCTTCGGGCACTTCGGCGACCGGGTGGGCCGCAAGAAGCTGCTCATGGTCAGCCTCGTCCTGATGGGCGTCGCCACCGCCGCCATCGGCCTGCTGCCCACCTACTCCAGCATCGGCATCTGGGCCGCGGTCCTGCTGACCCTGCTGCGCCTGGTCCAGGGCTTCGCGATCGGCGGCGAATGGGGCGGCGCCGTGCTGCTCGTCAGCGAGCACGGCTCCCCCGCGCGGCGCGGCTTCTACGCGAGCTGGCCGCAGGCGGGCGTCCCCGTCGGCAACCTGCTGGCCACCGCCGTGCTGGCCGTACTGGCGGCCACCATGCCCGACGCCGTCTTCGAGAGCTGGGGCTGGCGGATCCCGTTCCTGCTGTCGGCGCTGCTCATCCTGTTCGGCTACTGGGTCCGCTCCCGCGTCGAGGACGCCCCGGTGTTCCTCGAGGCGCGCGCCCGCGCCGAGGCGGAGCAGGCGGTGCGGCGCGCGCCCGCGCTGGAGGCGCTGCGCCGGCACCCCAAGCAGATCGGCGTGTGCATCTCCGCCCGCATGGCCGAGAACATCTCCTACTACGTGATCACCGCGTTCGTGCTCACCTACGTCACCACGCACCTGGAGCTGAGCCGGTCGCTGGTGCTCAACGCGCTGCTGGTGGCCAACGTCGCCCACCTGATCGCGATCCCGGCGTTCGGGGCGCTGTCGGACCGCGTCGGGCGCCGCCCGGTCTACCTGTTCGGCACCATCGGCATGGGCCTGTGGGCCTTCGCGTTCTTCGCCCTGCTCGACACCAGGAACCCCGCGCTGATCACCCTGGCCGTGGTCGGCGGCCTGATCGCCCACGCCGCCATGTACGGCCCGCAGGCCGCGTTCTTCGCCGAGCAGTTCGACACCACCGTCCGCTACAGCGGCACCTCCATCGGCTACCAGGTCACCTCCATCATCGCCGGCTCGGTCGCCCCGCTGATCGCCACCGCCCTCCTGGCCTCCTACGGCACCCCCACCCCCATCGCCTGGTACGTCGCCATCGCCGCCGTGATCTCCACCGCCGGCGTCCTGGCCGCCAAGGAGACCCGCAGCCGGGACCTGGCCCAGATCCCCACCCCCTGACCCCACCCCGCGGTCTCCTCCCGCACCGCCCGCCCAGCGGTGCGGGAGCCGTACGGCGGAGCCAGGGAGCCGTCCCGTGGCCGCCGCCGATCCCGGCCATCGTGCGCGGACGCGCACCGGGGATACCGCACCCGGCCTCCCGGCTCACCGAGCGCGGCCACCACCGGAGAGGTGGAGGGGCGCGAGGAGTCGTTCTGCGCGTGCGAGTCGTCCCGCCTCACCGGCTCGCGGGCGGAGGACTCAGAGGAAGGGGCTGCGGGCGGCCGCGTGGGTGAGGGCGAGGCCGGGGATCCAGTGGTGGACGTTGTCGAAGCCGACCTTCGCGGCGCAGGCGCATTTGGGGACCGTGCGCTTGAGGGTCCCCTGGCACGCGCGGGTCCAGACGTTGTCGGCGGGGGTGTAGGGCAGGTAGGACAGGGACAGGTCGCCGGCCTTGTTGTCGCCGTCGAACGGGACCCCGGCGTTGACCGCACGGCGTCCCAGCAGCTTCTCGTAGGCCAGGTCGTAGACGGCGTGGGTATAGGCGCGGAGCACGCCCGCGGGGACCGCCGCCTTCCAGGCCGCGCACGAGTCGAAGATCTCCGCGCCCGCCCACTGCTGCTCCGGAGGGGCGAACACGTAGATCTCCCGGATCTTCTCCAGCATCGCGCGGTCGGCCGCGGCCGCGTGCTTGGCGAGGTTGTTCTTGAGGAAGCTCGAGAGCACGAGGTTGCCGTTGCTGAAGCCGGCCAGCGCCACGTGGGCGGGGTCGGCGCCACCCGCATTCGGCGCGACGATCTGCTGGATCGCCCCCAGCAGCCTGGCCAGCCGCTCTCCGGACAGCGGCGCGTATCGGGCGGGGTCGCGCGCCAGCGTGTCGATCGGCATCTGCGGGATGACCAGCACGAACTTCTTGCCTGCCCGGGTGAGCTGGTACGGCAGGCCCCAGGCGGCCCAGTTGGCGCAGATCGGCACGTTGATCAGCCCGAACCACCGCCAGAACTGGTAGAAGAGCCAGTCCCAGCCCCAGGGCGGCTCGAAGAAGCGGTAGGCGTTGGAGGTGGGGTCCTGCATGGGGGTGTTCTGGAACAGCACCAGGAAGGACGAGGGCTTGTCGTCGGGGAGCCCCTTGGGCGTGGCGACGGCCACCGCCATCGGCCACAGGTCGGGCGAGCCGAAACCGCTGGCGAAGACGTTCACCGTGTATCCGGCCGGGGCGGGCTTGGCGACCGAGACGTTGAGCAGCCGAGCCTGGGCGGGGCCGGTGAGGAGCGGGGCCGCCGTGAAGATCCAGTCGGCGAAGTCGGGCGGATCCCAGCTCTTCAGACCGGGGAAGTACGACGGCACGTCGGTGGGCACGGACCGCTTGGCCCCCTTGACGCACGCCTTCGTGTCCTTCAGGCACAGCGCGCTCGGCTCGGCCGGCACCGCGACCCCGTCGGGCAGCGTCATGAGCCGGGTGAAGGCGTCCGCCGTACGGTCCCGCAGCGTGACCGGGACGCGGCTCACAACTGCTGTCCGGTCTTCGGGTCGTACTGCACGGCCACGGCGACGATCTGGTCGGTCGGCAGCACCTCGACCCACTGGTCGAAGACCTGGTACGGCTCGGCCGGGCGGAAGCCGCCGGCGAGCGGATCGAATCCGGTCTCGAAGACCTTCTCGGCGGCCAGCATGGCGGCGGGGTCGGTGTTGTCCGCCTGGACCTTGGCCGCGAGTTTGCGCAGCACCTCGCCGACGGTCAGGCCCTGGTACTCCGGCGGGTCGCCGGGCTGGACCGGGTAGGGCTTGTCGAAGACGGCCTCGCCCTCGATCGTCCTGAGCAGCTCCAGGGCCCGGGCCTCCTGGCCCGGGCGCACCGGCAGCACCGCCTTGACCCAGGCGGCGTTGAGGAACTCGTTGCGCCGCTCGTCGCCGTCGGTCTGGATCAGCCAGCCGAGGGAGCTGCCGAGCGGCGCGGGCAGGCTGTCGTCGGTGATGAGGTAGTTGACCCGCCACTCCTCGCTGGAGTGCCCGAGCGGGTCGATGGCGTTGTTCTGGTCGGTGTGGGAGTACCAGCTCACGACGGTGTCGCCCCGCGTGAGCGCGGCGCCGCCGGACCCGGCCAGGGGAGGCACGGGGTAGCGGCCGACGCTGGACTGGCTCGGCTCGGGCGGCACCGGGTGCGGCGGGGGCGGGGTGGGCGTGCGGGGCCGCCAGTAGTCGGGGGCGACGAAGTAGAGCATCTCGTCCACGTCGAACATCTGCTGCAGGACCTCGGCGCCCAGGTGCGGGTCGGGGCCGAGGTCGACGCGGAAGAGCAGGCTGCGGAACACGGTCTGGCGCTCCTCGCTGCGCAGGTCCTCCGCGGGGCGGGACTGCATCCGGGAGACCTTGCGCAGCCGGTCCCGCACCGCCTGGCCGTACGCCTCGCGCTGGAGCTGGGCGATCTGCTTGTCATAGGCGGCCTTGGCCTCCGCGTTGGCCTTGTCGATGTCCGCCTTGGTGGTCGCGGTGGGGGTGTAGATGATCGACACATCGAAGGGCAGGGATTTGCGGCTCTGGAAGTTGGCGTGCGTGAGCCGGAGCCCCAGGGAGTTCTTGGCCGGGTCGGGGTTGAGCTGCATTCCCAGTTTGGTGGGATCGGTGGTGAACTGCACCTGCGCTCCGCGGAAGTCGACGAAGCCGAGCCGGTTCACCTCGAACCCGGGCGGCGGAGGCGGCAGCGGGAAGTCGAACCGGAACTGGATGATGTTGTTGGTGCCGGCGGTGGGCTTGTGGATGCCGTGGTCGCCGTTCTCCGGCGACAGCGTGTAGGTGTTCTCGGCCTCGTCGTCGGCCCCCTGATGCAGGATGAACGGCAGCGACAGGGAGTGCGTCACCTTCTGCTCGGCGGGGTGGGTCTTGATCTCCGGCCGTTGCACCCCGGTCAGGTCGGGCCCGGTGACGAGGTCGACCATGTCGCCCAGACCCAGGTGACGGCCGGGTTTGTCGATGTAGATCTGCCAGGCCAGACGCGAGCCGATGTGCTGGAGCTGCACGCCGACCTTGCGCATCTTGCGGCGCAGCTCGTAGTTGACGAGCTGCCCGGTGGTGTTCTGCACCACATAGCGGCGACTGGAGGTGTCGGTGGTCTCGGTGACCGTCTTGAACGTCGTCTTGTAGTTGCGCTTGATCTCGCTGGTGACCTTGGAGCTCTGGGTGCGGGCGTGCTTGTGCGTCTCCTCCGCCGAGCGCTTGACCGTGCTCTGCACCGTGAAGCTCGCGCTGGCGTCCGCGTGGAAGATCGGGGCGTTGACGCCGCCGGTCGCGCTGACGCCGAGCTTGGTGTCGTTGGCGTTCTCCTCCTTGACGGCGTCCGCCACGTCGTCCTGCTCGGTCAGGCTCTCCTCGACCTTGCGCGAGGTCTCCTCGGCCTGCTCGGCGGTGCGCTCGACCAGCGTGCGGCGGGTGCTCGTCTCCACCACCTCGACCGTGCCGCCGGGACTGAGCCACAGGTGACCGGCGGGGGCGCCGAGGAACGTGTCGAACTCGAAGAAGTACTGCCGGAACAGGTTCACCAGTCCCACCGGTGACAGCACGCTCTGCGCGGAGCCCCCGAAGCGCCGCGCGATCTCGGCGAGCACCTCATCGTCGAGCGCGCGGGCGGCGGGACCGAAGAACCGGTCGTGGCCGAGTCCCGCGCCGGTCTCGCCGTTTCCCAGGGCCCAGACGGTGTTCTGCGCGCCGAGCCAGTTCACCAGCGGCTGGTAGACCCCGAAAACCTCGCTGGCGTACGGCAGCATGCCCGTGAAGTCCGTCAGGGGGCGCCCCTGGAACACCGGCCGGCCCGCGATCGGGGCGATCAGGCGCTGCGTGGGGGCCTGCGGGCCGTTCGGCGTGACGGAGAAGGGCAGGGCGACGACCAGAGCGTTGGACTGGAGCCGGACGAGCAGTACCTCGCCGGTGGACTGTGCGGCGGGGGCGACGAACGAGATGGTCTGCGTGCCCGCGGGCCCGGTCACCCGGCCCGCGTACTGACGGCCGGCAGCGGTGTCGCGCACCAGGAACGCGCCGGCGAGTGCGGGAACGCCGGGAAAGTGCGCGGGATCGCGGATGTCGACGTCGAGCGGCAGAGCGAGCGCGATCTGCTGTCCGGCCGGGATCTCGCCAGGCGAAGACGGGGTCACGGTGTACGACCAGATCCGGAACCCGGTGTCCGCCCCCGGAATCGGGGCCGTGCCGGAGAAACTGACGAAGATGCCCATGGAGCCCCTTCCGAGAGGCGCTTTCAACGGCTTCCGCCAGCGTACCCATCACTTCCGAAATACTTCACTCCCGCCACGATTCAAGTCGCCCTCGCTTTATGTCCTTCTCGGGAATGGGACTCCCTGTATTCGCCATATCTGCATCTATATGGGTAAATAGTGGGATATTTACCGGACTGACTTTTTCCGCATAAAGGTCCTCCGAGAGTGGGAGAGGCGGCCCCGAGCTCGCGGCACCGCGCACTCCCGTGAGCCCGGCGCTCGGCGGGCCGGGAAGCCGGCGTGACGCGGGTCGGCCGTTCTGCGCCACGAGGCCCGCCGGATGCCCGTAGCCGCAGAGCGCGCGGAGTGCCGGCCCTCTGGTTCCGCGACCCCGCCCGGCTCCTGTCCCTCTCGACCCCGCTTCGGGCGCGCCGGCCCCGGGGCGGAAGAGGATGATCTGCCGCGTGGTAGGCGAGCCCGCTTCTTTGGTCGTCGGCCTGGCCGGCGGCGTGCCTTCTGGGGCTGGCCGTGGGCGGGTCAGGAGCGGAGCAGGAGGGCCAGGCGGGCGGCGAGGGCGGTGTGGCGGGGCGGCGTGGCGCGGTGCACGGCCTGGCGGAGGGCGGCGCGGGAGCCGACGAGCACGACCCAGGAGCGGGCCCGGGTGACCAGGGTGTAGAGGAGGCGGCGGCGGAGCATGACGCCGCCGGACTCCGGGACGAGGGGCGCGACCACGAACGGGTATTCGCTGCCCTGGGAGCGGTGCACGCTGATCGCGTAGGCGTGGACGAGGTCGTCCAGTTCGTCGAAGCCGTACGACACCGTCAGCCCGTCGTCGGTGCGCACCTCCACCTGCCGCGCCTGGAGGCTCACCTCGGTGACGGTGCCGGTCTCGCCGTTGAAGACGCCCTTGTCGTAGTCGTTGCGGATCGGCATGACCCGGTCGCCGGGACGGAAGACCGCCGTGCCCGCCCAGTGCTCGGGCACGTCGTCGCGGGCCGGGTTCAGCCGGTCCTGGACGCGGCGGCCGAGCTCGGCGGTCCCGGTCACGCCGCGCCGGGTGGGGGCCAGCACCTGCACCTGGTCCGGGGAGACGTTCTGCTTGCGGGGGATGCCCTCGGTCGCCAGCTCGACCACGCGTTCGGCCACCAGCTCCGGATCGTCCACCTCCTCGAACCAGAACCCGGCGCGGCCGGGGAGCGCCGGCATCCGGCCGGCCCTGATCTCGTGGGCGGCCCGGACGATCCCGCTGTCGCCCGCCTGGCGGAAGACGTGCGTCAGCCGGACGCGCGCGATCTCCTCCACCCGCAGAAGGTCGGCCAGCACGCTGCCCGGGCCGATGCTGGAGAGCTGGTCCTCGTCGCCGACCAGCAGCAGGTGGCTGCCGCTCGGCACGGCCGCCGCCAGCCGCGCGGCGAGGTTCAGGTCCAGCATCGACGCCTCGTCCACCACCACGAGGTCGGCCTGCGCGGGGGCGCGCTGGAACAGCAGGCTCTCGTCCGGCCGGAAGGCGAGGAGGCGGTGCACGGTCATCGCGGGCAGCCCCGTCAGCTCCGACAGCCGCTTGGCCGCCTTGCCGGTGGGCGCGGCGAGCGTCACCGTGCCGCCCATCGACCTGACGGTCCGCGCGATCGCCCGCACCGTGTGGCTCTTGCCGCAGCCGGGTCCCCCGGTGAGGATCGACACCGTGCTGGTCAGCGCCGTGTTCACCGCGACCTGCTGGTCCTCGTGCAGATCCGGGTCCTCGGGGAACCCGCGCACCGGCAGCGTCGAACGGGCCCCCAGCAGCCGGCCCAGGTGGATGGTCAGCGCCAGCTCCCGGTCGTGCAGTTCCTTGGCGTACACCACCCTGCGCCCCGGCTGGTCGAGCGACGCCTCCACCACCACCCGCCCCTCCGCGGAGAGGGGGTCCACCATCCGCCCGGCGAACTCCCGGTCCTGCCCCGTCAGCTCGGCGGCGGCGGACAGCAGCGCGGGCAGCGGCAGGAAGCAGTGCCCGGCCCCGGCGGCCCGCTCCAGCGCCTCCAGGATCGCCGCCTTCATCCGCTCCGGGCTGCTCTCCGGCACCCCCGAGGCAAGCGCGATGCGGTCGGCCGTCGCGAACCCGATCCCCCTCACCTCGGAGATCAGCCGGTACGGCTCGCGCGCCAGCACCTCCGCGGACTCCGCCCCGAACGCGCGATAGACCTTCGCGGCGAGCCGCGGGCTGACGCCGTACCCGCTGAGCACCACCATCAGCGCGGCGACGGCCTGCTGCTCCTCCCAGGCCTCGCGGATCTGCGCCTGCCGCGCGGGCCCGATCCCGACGACCTCCCGCAACCGCTCCGGCGTCGTGTCGATCACCTTCAGCGTCGCCTCCCCGAAGTGATCGACGATCGCGTGCGCGAGCCGCGGCCCGATGCCCCGGATCAGCCCCGACCCCAGATAGGCCCGGATCGCGTGCACGGTCGCCGGGGTGACCCGCTGGCAGGTGACCACCGTCAGCCGCCTGCCGTGCCGCGGATGCTCCCCCCACTCCCCGGTGAGCCGCAGCGTCTCCCCGGGCTGCGCCCCGGCCAGCGCCCGCCCCGCCGCGACGAACGCGCCCACCCCCTCGGCGCTCATCCGCGCGACGGTGTACTCGTCCTCCCCGACGTACACGACCCGCTCGACCGAACCCTCCACGTCAAGAGATCCAACCACGCCCCCCTGACAGCACATGCCCCGGCGCCGCCGCCCGGGGTCGGCGCGCGAGAGGCGGACCGGGGTCGCGTAGCCTGCGGGCATCATGGAGTTTCGGCAGGTGAGGTACTTCGTCGTGGTGGCGGAGGAGCTGCATTTCGGCAAGGCGGCCGAGCGGCTGATGATCGTGCAGTCGGCGGTCAGCCAGCAGGTCGCGCGGCTTGAGCGGGAGCTGGGCGTCGAGCTGTTCGACCGGTCGCCGCGGCGGGTCCGGCTGACGGCGGCGGGGCGGGCGTTCCTGCCGGCGGCGCGGGAGGTGCTGGCCGCCGAGCGGCGGGCCCGCGCGTCCGTCCGGGCCTTCGCGGCGGGGCACGGCGCCGTGCTGCGGGTGGGCACGAGCCGGGGCATGGGGGAGCGGCTGGAGCGGGTGCTGGAGGCGCTGGAGCGGGAGGTGCCCGGCACGCGGGTCGAGCTGGCGTCGGCGCCTCCCGAGGTACGGCTGCGCCGCGTCGCCGCGGGAGAGTGGGACGCGGCGTTCGTCCGCGGCGAGCTGGACGCGCCCGAGGGCGTGCGGCAGATCCCGGTGTGGGAGGACGAGCTGCTGGTGGCCCTGCCCGCCCGGCACCCCCTGGCCCGCGGGGAGGCCGTCGACCTCGCCCGGCTGGCCGACCTCCCCCTCCACCTGACCGAGCGGCGCAACAACCCGCCGCTGGTGGACCTGGTGCTGGCGGCGTGCCGTGCCGCCGGATTCGCGCCGGTGCCGGGCCCGGCGCACGGCTCCTTGCAGGACACCCTCGCCGCGGTCGGCACCGGGGCGCCCGGCTGGACCGTGGTGTACGCGGCGGCGGCGCATCAGCTGCGCAGCGGCCGCGTGGTGTTCCTCCCGGTGCGCGCGCCGTCCGGCGGGCTGAGGCTGCCCACCGTGCTCGCGGTCCGCGACCCCGGGTCAGGCCCCGTGCGGGCGCTGCTGGACGCCTGCCGGGAGGCCGCGCGCGGCGATCTCGATTCGTGATCGCAGCGTGCGCGGAGTGCTTCTGGTTCGCCGGGGCCGGCGGGAGTGAACTGGACACATCAGTCCACTCCACACCAAGGAGCACAGAATGCCCATCGTCACCATTCAGCAGGGGCCCCGCGACGTCGAGCTCAAGCGGGAGCTGATCTCTCGCATCACGGACGCGTTCGTCGACGTCTACCGGCTCCCGGCCGACACGGTCCAGGTCTGGATCCACGAGGTCGCCCCCGAGAGCTGGGGCGCCGCCGGCACCCTCACCGCGGACCGGAAGTGACCTCGCCGTGAGCGTCACCCTGCGCGCGGCCCCGCCGTACACCCGGGAAAGGGGTGCGGCGGGGCGGTTCGCCGGCATCGCGGCCGGCAACTTCATGATCTCGCTGGACGCCACGATCCTGAACGTGGCGCTTCCCGACATGCGGGCCGACCTGCACGCCCCCGCCGCCGCCCTCCCGTGGGCGGTCGACGCCTACACCGTCGTCCTCGCCGGGCTGATGCTCGCGTCGGGATCGGTCGCCGACCGCTGGGGGCCGCGCCGGGTCTACCAGGCCGCGCTGGCGGGATTCGCCGTCTTCTCGCTGCTGTGCGCGCTCGCGCCGAACGCGGGCGTGCTGATCGCGGGCCGGGCGCTGCTCGGCGTGCCCGCCGCCGGGCTGGTCCCCGCGTCGATGGCGCTGCTGGCCGCGCTGTACCCCGAGCCCGACCGGCGGTCGCGCCGCATCGGCGGGCTCGTCTCCATCACCGGCCTGGGCATCGTCGCCGGCCCGATCCTGGGCGGCGCGCTCGTGGCCGCGGGCGGCTGGCGGCTGGTCTTCCTGGTGAACCTGCCGGTCGCGCTGCTCACGCTGCTCAGCTCGCGCGGGCTGAGCGGGCACCGCGCGGGCACCGCCGTACCCATCGACCGGGCCGGCCTCCTGCTCTCGATCACCGGTCTCGTCGCGCTCACGCTCGGCCTGGTCGACGGGGGAACGGCGGGCTGGGCGCGGCCGCTGCCGTACGCCGCGATCGCGGTCGCGGCCGTCGCCGTCGCCGTGCTCCCGCGCGTGGAGCGCCGCGCCGGCGCGCCCGTCCTGCCGCCCGCGCTGCTGGCCCTGACCCGTGTCCGGGTGAACCTGGGCGTGGCGGTGACGTCCCAGTTGATCTACTACGGGTTGCTGTTCACGCTGACGCAGTGGCTGGTGACCACCCGGGGCCTGACGCCGCTCCAGGCCGGGCTGGCCTTCCTGCCCATGACCGTGCCGGTCGCCGTCCTGCCCATGATCACGGGTCGTCTCGTCGTACGCCTGGGGGCCCGCCGGCTCATCCTCGCCGGGATCACGCTCGACCTGCTGGGGGGCCTGGTGCTGGCCACCGGCGGCGGCTCGATGTGGTCGCTGTTCGCCGCGCAGCTCCTGATCGGCGCGGGCAGTCCCCTGGCCATCCCCGCGTGCGTCGCCGACATGTCCGCCGCCGTGCCGCTGAATCTCGCGGCCACCGGCCAGGGCGCCCTGAACGCCGCCCGCCAGGCCGGCACCGCCCTCGGCGTGGCGATCTTCGGCGCCCTCGCCACCCTCCCGTCCACCGGCGTCGTCCTGGCCGGCGCCGCCGCCCTGACCCTCGCCGCCCTCGCCCTGGCCCCCGCCTAGCCGGCGCCGGAAGAGGCGGAGGACCTGGCGGAGGCGGCAAGTCCCAGCGGCCGGACGGAGGAACCCGGCCCGGCCCCGGAGGAGCGGACCAGGAGCATGCCGGCCTCCCATGCCGGGAATCATGGGCGGGGCATGACTCCGTGTGTGCTCGGCGGCTTGTCGCCGAGCATGCCGCTCATGCTGATGTCCGCGTGACGTCTCGCCGGGACCTCACGCGGCTTGTCGCCTGGCTCGTCCAGCGGGCGGGCGGTGATCGTGGAGGGGGGACGGTGGGGAACTCGGTGACGGCGGGGTTCGAGGGGGTTCTCCGGGCTCTCGCGTCGGTTGTGGGGGAGGACGTGGGGGATCTGGCGGATGAGCATGAGCGGTGGCGGATCCATCGGAGGGCGATCGAGGTTCCGCGGGCGCGTGAGCTGCTGAAAGAGGCGGTGTCCGGGGAGCCGGACGCGGCGGTCGCGTCCTCGGTGGTTTTGCCGATCTTGGAGCTCGTGCCCGAGGAGCAGCACGCCGACTGGATGGAGCGGCTCGAGAGCAGGGGCCGATCCTACGCTCGGCGGCGGTCGGCGGAGATCGGGGTGCTCCGGCGGGCGCGGCGGGGCGACCTGGCCGCCGACGAGATCGCGGCGGGGCTGGACGGGTGGTCGGACTGGCTGCAGCTACGGCTCACGGAGGGGCTGCCGGGGGCGGACGCTCTGGCGCTGGTCGCGGAGCGCGGGCGGACCAGGCGCGTTCGGGGCATCGCCCGGAATCGCCGGGCGGGAGGCGGTTGAGGGGGGTGTGGTTAGAAGGGCGTGGTGGGGGTGGAGGTGGGGTCTATCTCGTGGCCGGCTCTCTGGAGGGCGGCGACGGCCTGGGGCTGGGTGGATCGGGGGACCAGGACCAGGTCGGCTTGGACGGTCGAGGCGACGAAGACGGGGATGGCGGCTTCGGCGAGGGGGTTGACGATGGCCGCGAGCATGCCGGGGACGTCCAGGTCGTGGGCGGTGGCGGCGCCGTAGAAGCCGGTCCACAGGTCTCCGGCGGACCCGGGCGCGGCCGTACGGACGACGGTCGTGCCCTCGGGGGTGCGGACCTGGGCGATCCAGTCGTCGCCGGGGGACTCGCCGTGCGGCAGTTCCTCGATGAGGAAGAGGGGGGCGACGACACGGAGGCGCTGGGCCGGCGGTGGGTTCATGGGGGCATGTCTACCAAAATCCCGGGACATCGGTGGAGGTCCGATTCCGCCCATGCTCGTCGGCCCCAGGCGATATACACGGGTGATGGGTGAGCGGGAAGCGGGCGTGGTCCTGCCCGGGATGCTGGCGCGGTCGGTGGATCCGGCGCGGTACAGGGGCGTCGTCCGGCCGGACAAGCCGGTGCGGTGGGCGAGGGACGAGCTTGAGCGCGTGGAGCGGATGCGGGGGCTGCCGCCGGAGGAATGGCCCTCGCCGACGGCCCTTCCGGAGGCGCTGGACCGGCTCGCCGGGCTGCTGACCGAGCTGGGGTGGGACGACCTCGCCTGCCTGGCCCGGCGGGAGGAGCTCGACGTCTACCGGAGGCTGCCCGCCGGGCGGCCGGGAGAGTTCGGCGACCGGATCGTCCGGGCCCTGATCGCGTTGCGCGACGGCCTCGTCGAGTGCCGGCGGCACGGGCAGGCGCTCGAGGTCGTCGAGGAGCTGCTGCGGCTCGCCGAGACCGTCGAGTCCGCGCGCGCCGAGGCCCCGGCCGCGCGCTACTGGCGGACGCTCCTCCTGGCCAGGACCGGCCGCGACCGGGAGGCGCTGGAGTCCGCGGCCGAGGAGGTGGCCGAGATCCGGGAACGGCTCCAGCGGGCGGGGGCCGCGCCGCCGAGCGTCGAGCTCATCCACGCGCTGTCGTCGTACGCGGACCGCCTGGACAAGGTGGGCCGGGTCGCCGAGGCGGCCGAGGTGGGCGCCGAGGTCATGGAGGGGTGGGCGCGGCGGGGCGACGCGCCCTTGGAGTTCCTCCGGGCGCTGGACGAGCGCAGTGAACGGCTGGTACGCGGCGGGCGGCCCGAGGCGGCGCGGGCGTGCGTCGTCGAGGCGATGGGGAAGGTGCGGCGCCGGGACACCCACCAGGCGATGATCTGGCGCGACCTCGCCGCGCGCCTGCTCGGGCTGGGCGCGCCGGAGGCCGCGGTGAGCGCCGGCGAGGAGGCCGTACGGCTCTGCCGCGACAGGGTGCGCGCCCGCCGGGGGCGGCACCGGGAACTGCAGGAGGACGAGGACTGGGACGACGATCCCCGCCTGTCCGAGGCGTACCTGCGGGATCGGCGCGACAAGGAGCTGAGGTCCTCGCTCAAGGAGGTGCGCGAGGCCGAGCGGGATCTGCGGGACGCCCTGTTCGTCCTGGGCGACTGCCTGCGGCGGCTCGGCCGCGGAGATGAGGCCGCCGCCGCGGTCGCCGAGGCCGCCGAGCTTCCCGCATAGGGCCTTCAACCGGGCCCGCCCGTCGTCGATGATGGCCATCCGGGCGGGGATCGAGGGGGCGGGCGGGTTCCGTCGTAAGGTGAGAGGAGGTGGAGGGGTCGTGCTCTGCTTCCAGGTGCTCGGGCCGCTGGTGGCGGCCATCGACGGCGAGCCGGTGGATCTCGGGAGACCGCGGCAACGGTCCGTGGCCGGCCGGTTGCTGGCCGCGCGGGGGCAGGTGGTCCCGGCCGATCGGCTGATCGACGACCTCTACGCCGACGAGGCGCCGCCCCGCGCGCTGGCGGCCGTGCAGGCTTACGTGTCCAATCTGCGGCGGGCGCTCGAACCGGGCCGTCCGCCCAGGTCGCCCGCGACCGTGCTGGTCACGGTCCCGCCCGGGTACGCCCTGCGGCTCGCCCCCGGGGCCGTCGACGCCTGGCGCTTCGAGGAGGCCGTACGGCGGGGCGCCCTGCTGCGCGACGCGGCGGGGGTGCACACGGCGCTGGAGGAGGCGCTGCGGCTGTGGCGCGGCACGCCGTACCAGGAGTTCGCCGGGCTGCAGTGGGCCGACGCCGAGATCCTCAGGCTGGAGGAGCTGCGGCTGACGGCGGTCGAGCGCCGCGCGGACGCCGCCTCGCGCCTGGGGCTGGGCGCCGAGGCGGTGGCCGACCTGGAGCGGGTGGTCGGCGAGCATCCGCTGCGCGAGGAGGCGTGGGGGCTGCTGGCCACGGCGCTCTACCGCTGCGGGCGGCAGGGCGAGGCCCTGGGGGCGCTCCGCAGGGCGCGGGCGCACCTGGCCGACGAGCTCGGCATCGACCCCGGGTCGGCGCTCCGCCGGCTGGAGCAGGACATCCTCACCCAGGCCCCCCACCTGACCGCAGCCGAACCGGCCCCCCACCTGACCGCCGCCGGACCGGCCGCCCGCCTGACCACGGCCGGTCCGGCCGGGCCCGCTTCCCGCCCGCCCGCCGAGCCGGTCCCCGCGCCGGAGGCCGCCGGTGCCCGCACGACGGAGGCCGCCGGTGGCCGTGTGGCGCAGGCCGCCCCCGGCCGTACGGCGGAGCCCGCCGGGAGCGGGGGCACGGAGCTGGTGGGCCGGGACGCCGAGCTGGAGCGGCTGACCGCGGCGGCGGGCCGGGCCGCTGCGGGAGCCGCCGCGGTGGCGCTGGTGACCGGGGAACCGGGGGCGGGGAAGACGGCGCTGGTCGAGGAGGTGCGCGCGCGCCTCGCGGCCGAGGGGTGGGCCGTGGGCTGGGGGCGGTGCCCGGAGCACGAGGGCGCGCCCGCGGGCTGGCCGTGGGCCGAGCTGCTCCGCCCGCTCGCCGCCGCCCACCCGCCGTCGGACCCCGCGCCGCTCGCGCCGCTGCTCACCGACGACCCGCCCGGGGGCGGGGACGTGGCGGCGGCGCGGTTCCGGCTGCACCGGGCGGTCGCGGCCTACGTCGCCGAGGTGGCGGCGGCGCGGCCGCTGCTGATCGTGCTCGACGACCTGCACCGGGCCGACGCCGAGACCCTGGCGGTGGCCGGGCACCTGCTGCCCGAGCTGCCCGGGCGCCGGGTGCTGCTGGTCGGCTCCTACCGGCACACCGAGCCGAACGAGCGGCTGGAGGAGCTGCTGGCCGCCGTCGCGCGGCTGGAGCCGGTGCGGGTCGAGCTGCGCGGGCTGGCCCCGCCGCACGTCGGCGAGCTGGTGCGGGCCGTCTGCGGCAGGCATCCCGGCGACGGCGCCGTGGCCGCGATCGCCGAGCGGACCGGCGGCAACCCGTTCTTCGTGCGGGAGCTGGCCAGGCTGCGCGACGCCGAGGGCGGCGCGGCCGTGCCCGCGGGGGTGCGCGACGTGCTGCGCCGCCGGGTGGCGCGGCTGCCCGGCCAGGCGCAGACGATCCTGCGGCAGGCCGCGGTCCTCGGCCGGGACGTGGACGTGGACGTCCTGGTGGACGTGGCGGGCGCGGACGAGGAGACGGTCCTGGAGTCGGCCGAGTCGGGCCTGGTCACCGGGCTGCTCACCGAGCCGGGCGCGGGACGGCTGAGGTTCGCGCACGCGCTGGTCCGCGACACCCTCTACCACGACCTGTCCCGGCTGCGCCGGGCCCGCCTGCACGCCAGGGCCGCCGCCGCGATCGAGCGGCACCACCCCGGGGACGTCGCCGCGCTGGCGCACCACTTCGCCGCGTCCGGCGCCGAGCCGGCCAAGGCGGCGCGGTACGCCAGGCTGGCCGCCGAGCAGGCCGAGCGGAGATTCGCCCACGAGGAGGCGGTCGAGCTGTGGCGGCGGGCGCTCGACCTGTTCGAGGGGGATCCGCGCGAACGGCTGGAGCTGATGCTCCGCATGGTGGCCGCCCTGGCCAACGGCGGCCAGCTCGTCCGGGCGCGGTCGTACCGGCAGGAGGCCGTGCGCGCCGCCGCGCCGCTCGGCGACCCGGAGCTGTTCGCCCGCGCGGTGGTGTCGTTCGAGGTGCCGCATTTCTGGGTGACCAGGGAGTACGGCGAGCTGGACGCCGACCTCGTCGGCGCCGTGGAGGAGGCGCTGGACGCGTTGCCGCCCGGGGACGGGACGGCCCGCTGCCGGTTGCTCAGCGTGCTGGCGTTCGAGCTGGAGGGCGAGGAGACCGAGCGGGGCTACCTCGCCTCCCAGGAGGCGGTCGCCATGGCGCGCCGGCTGGGGGACCCGGCGCTACTCGCGCTCGCGCTGAACGCCCGCTACCACCAGTCGTACCGGTACGGCGGGCTGGCCGAGCGCGGGGAGATCGGCCGCGAGCTCCTGGAGCTGGCGGAGGGGCCGGACTCGCAGGTGAGCGTGCGGAACCTGGGGCATCTGCTGCTGATGCAGACGGCCATCGGGCAGGGGGATCTCGCGGCGGCCGACGTCCACGCGGAGGCGGCCAGGGAGCTGTCGGTCCGGTACGACATGCGCCTGGCGCTGACGGCGATCGGCTTCTACGACGGGATGCGCGCCGGGCTCGGCGGCGACTTCGCGGCGGCCGAGGAGCGCCTGCGAGAGGCGGCCGCGCTGGCCGGCCGGCTCGGCATGTGGCAGCACGAGGTGGGGTTGCACGCGCTGGCGGTGTTCGGGCTGCGGCTGACGGCGGGGACGCTCGGGGAGTACGCGCCCGTGATGGAGGCGCTGTACCACGGCACGCCGTGGCGGGAGCAGCTCGCCGACCTCTACGCGCTGGCCCTGGTCCACGCGGGGCGGGAGGACCGGGCGCGCGAGGTCGCGGCCGAGGGGCCGGCGCCGATCAGGCGGGACTACTTCCGGCACTTCCTCTTGGCGGTCCGGGGCCTGCTGGGCGTCGTGCTGGACGACCGGCGGAGGGCCGGGGAGGCGTACGACGCGCTGCTGCCGTTCGCGGACGAGGTGGTGGGCGGCACCGGCTACCTGGCGGTGTGGCCGACCGCTCAGGTCCTCGGTGATCTGGCCGCCTACCTCGGCCGCCCCTCCGCGGCGCACTACAGCAAGGCCCTGGAGGTCGCCGGCCGGGCCGGGGTCGGCCGCTGGGCCGAGGCGGCCCGCGCCGGCCTCGCCCGCGCCTAGCCGTACGGCCTGGACCCGGGCCTGACCGCACGGCCTGGACCCGGGCCTGACCGCACGGTCTGGACCCGGGCCTGACCGCGCGGCCTGGCCCGCGCCCGGCCGTACTGCCGGGCCCCCGCGCCGGCGGTACGGCCGGGCCCCCGCGCCGGCGGTACGGCCGGGCCCCCGCGCCGGCGGTACCGCCGGGGCCCGGCGGCCGCGTCTAGGTGCCGAAGACGAGGCGTTCGCGGGCGCGCCAGCGGCGCCTGGTCGCGGCGAGCAGCAGGCGGGCGGGCGGCCCGGCGTCGCGGAGCAGGCGGTCGAGCTCGGCGGGCTCGGCGTGGCGGGCCAGCCACGGCACGGTGAAGACCATCTGGCGCAGCGGCGCGCGCTTCTCGATCGTCTTGGCCACCCAGGCGAGGGCGGCGCGCGGGACGTGGCGGCGGATCACCGGGAACACCTCGCGCTCCTCGTCGCCGATGTGGTCGGCGAGCAGGTCGCGCAGCTCGCCGAGGGCGCGGCCGAGGGTCCTGTCGTCGCGGTGCAGGACCGAGCGGCAGCGGGCGAGCACGGGGGCGAGCGCGTGGTGGTCGTCGGTGAGCGGGCCGAGGTCGATCACCTGGCCGGCGGACCGCTCGATCACGGGCCACAGCACGTCGTCCTCGTTGACGTGGTGGTGGTCGATCTCGGTGAGGAGCGAGGCGGTGTAGTCGCGGACGGCGGCGGCCCGCTCGGGGGAGGCCGGGGGCTCGCCGGGCGAGGAGAGCATGGCGGCGAGCCGGTCCAGGTCGGTGAGCATCGCGCGGTGGATGACCACCAGCGCGGTCAGGTCGGCTTCGGGTTCGCCGGGCCGCCGGGGGGCGACGGGCGGGATTCGGATCTGTCTCATGCCGTCGAGAGTGCGCGCCGCCGCTTGCCGCCCGTCAGTCGTGTGCGGCAAGCCGGCGCCAGGGAGGCGGAAAGCCGCCCCGCCGAGGGTGGAGCCGTCAGCAACCGGGAGCACGCCCGCGAACGTGCGCCGGGCGCCGCCTCGCGGGGTCCCGGCGGGCGGCGGCCGCGAGGCCGGAGCGTGCGCGCCGGACCACATCGTCTGGAAGGCCGAGATGAGCATGAGTGACAACCGATTCTCCCGGGCCCGCGTGGTGACGCTGGCCGGGCTGGGCCTGGCCACGGCGCTCGTCGCCGGTGTGTGGGCGACCGCCGTACGGCGTCCGCTGCGGGCGGGGGGTGCGAGCCATGGCTGAGCGAGGACGACGCGGGACGCGCCTGGCCGCGGGCCTGGCGAGCGGAGCGCTGGCGCTGGCGGCGGCGGCCTGCGGGGTCACCGCCCCGGCCGGGTCCGCCACCACCGCCGCCGCCACGGGCACCACCGCGGCCGCCACGGGCGTGGCCGCCGCACGGACCGCCGCCGACGGTGACGTCGTGAGGTGGATCGACGCCAACGCCGTGCGGCCGGCGCGGATCGACGCCGAGGGGCCGGTGGACGACCTCGGCGCGCTGCGGCGGATCGTCGGCGGCGCGAAGGTGGTCGGGCTGGGCGAGCCGTCGCACGGCGCCCACGAGCAGGTGACGGTGCGGCACCGCGTCATCAGGTACCTCGTCGAGCGGATGGGGTTCCGCACGGTCGCCTGGGAGGAGAGCTGGGGGAGCGGCGTGGCCGTGGACCGGTACGTCGTGTCGGGCGAGGGGGACGCGCGGGAGGTCGTCTCGCGGATGGGGTTCCAGTGGCGCGGCGAGGCGATGCTCGGGCTGGTGCGCTGGATGCGCGAGTTCAACCGCGGCCGCCCCGCGCACGACCGGGTCCGCTTCGTCGGCGCCGACGTCATGGAGCTGCGCGCGATCCCGTTCGACGAGGTGACGCGGTACGTCAGGGACGTCGCGCCCGGGCGGCTGGCGGAGCTGCGGCGCCATCTGGACCCGATCGCCTACCGGGGCACGCCCGAGGACCACTTCCGCTGGTACTTCGGGCAGTCCGAGGAGGCGCGGAAGGGGTTCGCCGAGGACGCGCGGGCGGTCGTCGCGCTGGTGACGTCGCTGCCGGAGGGCCCCTCACGGATCGGCAGGGAGGACGCCGTGCGGCACGCCCGCTCGATCCTGGGGTTCTACGAGTCCTACGTCGAGCGGCTGGAGGACGTCGCCGCCCCGGTCCGCGACCGGCACATCGCCCGCATCCTGACCGAGTGGCAGGGCCGTACCGGCCACCGGGTCGCCTACGGCGCGGCCAACGTGCACACGACGGCGAGCCCGCGGGTGACCTGGCGCTTCCCGCCCGACCCCGTCCCGAAGGAGGACAAGACGATGGCCGGCGGCCACCTGCGCGCGCACTACGGCCGGTCGTACGTCTCGATCGGCACGGTCTCCCACGCGGGGCGGATCCTCGGCGGCTGGGAGAACGGCCCGCCGTCGGTCTTCACCGTGCCCCCGCCCGGGCCCGCCCTGGTGGACCACACCCTCGGGCAGGCGCGCCACCGGGACTACCTGCTGGACCTTCGGGCGAAGGCCCCCGAGCCGGTACGCCGGTGGCTGCGCGGACCGGCCACGATGCGGATCATCGGCACGGCGTACGACGTGGCCAGGGACGCCGACTACACGATGCGCGTGCCGTCGTGGAGCGCGGGCTTCGACGCCGTCCTGCACCTGGCCGCGACCACCCCGACCCGCCTGCTGCCCCGGTAGCCCCCCTCGCCGGGCCCCCGGACCGGACCGCGCGGCGGCCCGGCCCGGGGGAGGGCGCGTCCGGGGTGATCCCGTCCCGCCCGGTCTCAGCCCGGCGGGACGCTCACCTCATCCGGCCCTCATTCGGCGGGAGCGGGGACCGTCGCGGCGGCGCCGGGCGCCCGCCGGTCCGCGAGCACGCCGAGCGTCACGGCGACCAGGGACGCCGCCCCGAGCGCCGCCCCGACCCAGGCGACGGAGGCGTAGCCGAGCCCGGCGCCGATGGCCAGGCCGCCGAGCCAGGGCGCGGCCGTGTTGCCCACGTTGTAGGCCGCGACGATCGCGCCGCCCGCCAGCGTGTGCGCCGGTCCGGCGAGGGCGTAGGCGCGGACGTTGAGGACCGGGGTGATCAGGAATCCGGCCACGCCGAGCAGGAACACCAGCACGATCGTGGGCACGGGGCCGGCGGCGGCGACGGCCAGGGCGGCGGAGACGACGGTCAGGCCGCCGACGCCGGCGTACAGGGCGGCGCGGGGGCGGGTGTCGGCGGCGCGGCCGCCGGCCGTGATGCCCAGCAGCGCGCCGACGCCGAACAGCCCCAGCACGGCGGGCACCCACTCCTGGCCGACGCGGGTGGTCTCGGTGAGCAGCGCGCCGAGGTAGCCGAAGGTCACGACGACGGCGGCGGAGGCCAGGGCGATGGTGGCGAAGACGATCCACAGCCGGCCGCCGGCCATCGCGCGCAGTTCACGCGCCACGCTGGGCGCGCCGTTCCCGGCGGGCCGGCCCCCGGGCACGGTGGCCAGGACGCCGACGGCGGCGAGCGCGGCCAGGGCGGCCACGGCCCAGAACGCCGCGCGCCAGCCGGCGTGCTGGCCGATGAAGGTCCCGGCGGGGACGCCGGCGATGTTGGCCACGGTGAGCCCGCCGATCACGACCGCGGTGGCCCGGCCGCGCCTGTTCTCGGCCACCATGCCCATGGCTGCGACCGTGGCCAGCGCGGTGAACCCGGCGGCGGCCAGGGCGGCCACGATCCGGGTGCCGAAGAGCACGGCGTAGCCGGGGGTGAGGGCGCCCGCGACGTGCGCGGCCACGAACACCGCGAGCAGGGCCGTCAGGGCCGGGCGGCGCGGCCGGCGGAGGGTGAGCAGGGCCAGGGCGGGGGCGCCGACCAGCATCCCGATCGCGAAGGCGGAGATCAGCAGGCCCGCGTCGGGGATCGAGACGCCGAGGTCGGCGGCGATCGCGGGCAGCAGCCCGGAGAGCATGAACTCCGAGGTGCCCAGGGCGAAGACGGCCAGGCCGAGGAGATAGACGGCCACGGGCATGGGGGATCCTCCAATATTGGAATGAGCACTTCAAAAAAAGGGCATGGCGGAGCCGCGGCCGTCCGCCGCCGCCGGTTACAGGGCGGCGAGGACGGTCGCGGAGATGGCCCGCAACGCCGTACGGTCGGCGCCGCTGCGGGATACGACGCGTATCCCGGCGACGCCGGCGTTGACGAAGTGGGCGAGCGCCAGCGGGTCGCGGTCGCCGGAGAGCTCGCCGTCGAGCCGGGCCGACTCGAACGCGCCCCGCATCGCCGTGATGCGCCGGTCGTAGTCGCGGGCGAGCAGGCCGGCGACCTCCGCGTCGCGCGGGGCGAGCTCGATGGCGGTGTTGACCGCCAGGCAGCCGAGGCGGTCGCCCGTCTCGTCGGCGATGATCTGGTCGAGCAGGCCGCCGACCTTCTCCCGGATGGGGGCCGCGGACTCCATCAGCGCGATCTGGCGGCCGGCCAGGTCGTCGAGGTACCGCCGCAGGGCCAGCAGGAAGAGGTCGCGCTTGCTCCTGAAGGTGTTGTAGACGCTGCTGGGGTTGAGGCCGGTCGCCTCGCACAGGTCCTGCGTCGTCGTCGCCTCGTAGCCGAGGGCCCAGAACGCGCGCATCGCCGCCTCGATCGCCTGGGCCTCGTCGAACTTCCTGGGTCTGGCCATGCGGGGAACCCTAGCACGTTTTGAAGTGTCTATTTCAAAATAGCTCCGGTCCCGCCGGGTACGGCGAGCCCGGGGCGCCCGCTCCGATCGCGGGCCCCCGGGCCGTCGCCGTCGCCCGGTCAGGCGGCGGGGGCGGGCCGCACCTCGGGCTGGGCCGGGTCGGGGGCCTGGCGGCGGAGACGGGGCAGGGCGAGGGTGATGAGCAGGCCGGCGATCATCGCGGCCGCGGTGAGCAGGACGACGAGGAACTCCCCGTCGGCCGTGGCGGCGCGCAGGGTCTGGCCGGTCTTGCCCTCGGTGCCGATGTCGGCGATGACGGTGAAGACGGCCAGGCCGATGGCGTTGCCGATGTTGAGCGCGGTGGAGGCGATGCCGTTGGCCACGCCCTGCTCGTGGGCGGGGGTGCCGGTGGCGGCGGCGATCCACATGGCGGTCCAGACGATGCCCTGGCCGACGCCGGAGACGATGAGGCCGGGGACCAGCAGGCCGTACCCGGCGTCGGCGTCGAAGCCGAAGGCCAGTACGGCCGTGCCGGCCACCCCGATCCCGAAGCCGATCAGCAGCGTGGCGCGGGTGCCGATCCGGGTGGCCAGCCGCTCGCCGCCCTGGGTGCCGGCGGCGATGGCCAGCGAGGGGATGAGGAAGGCCAGCCCGGTCTGCAGGGCGCTGTAGCCGTGGACGCCCTGCATCAGCACGGTGAGGAAGTACGGCAGGACGCCGAAGGTGGCCATGTAGATGAAGGTGACCAGCATGCCGACGGTCAGGCTGCGGTTGCGGAAGAGCCGGAACGGCATGAGCGGGTCGGCGCTGCGGGCCTCGACCAGCGCGAAGACCGCCAGCAGCGCGGCGGCCAGCGCGAAGGCGCCGATCACCAGCGGGCTGCCCCAGCCCAGCTCGGGTCCCTCGACCAGGGCGAAGACCAGCAGGGTCGACCCGCCGGTGACGCTCAGCGCCCCCGGCATGTCGAACCTGCGCCGCTCGCCCCTGGCGGGGTCGCGCGGGATGACGGCCAGGGCGGCCAGCGCGACGAGCCCGGCCAGGGGGACGTTGACGTAGAAGACGGCGGGCCAGCCGAAGTTCTCGGTGAGCAGGCCGCCGAGCAGCGCGCCGATGGTCAGGCCGCTGGCCCCGGCGCCGCCCCAGACGGCCAGCGCGCGATTGCGCTGCGGGCCCTCGGCGAACAGGCTGTTGAGCAGCGCCAGGGTGGAGGGCAGCAGCAGCGCGCCGCCGATGCCCTGGATCGCGCGGGCGACGATGATGACGACGGGGCCGGTGGCCAGCCCGCCCGCCAGCGAGGAGACGGCGTACAGCGTCAGGGCCAGCACGAAGACGCGGCGGCGGCCGAGCAGGTCGGCCGCCCGGCCGCCGAACAGCAGGAAGCCGCCGGCGAAGACGACGTACGCGCTCACCACGAGCTGCTGGGTCTGGCCGGGGAAGCCCAGGTCGGCGCCGATCTGCGGGAGCGCGACGAACACGATGTTCAGGTCGAGCGCGTAGATGAGCTGGGCCAGGGCGAGCAGTGCCAGGGTCCAGCCGAGGCGTGGCCTGACACCGCCGGGGGAGGGTGCGGTCAGCGTGGATTGTGCGGACATGGAACGCCCTTCGGGGGGAGCCGGGGCGGGCATGCGGAAGCCCGCCGCGTTCAGAACGACTGTACGTGTATTTACGTACGATCGAACTATGCCACACCGGGGGCGACTGTACGACTATCGCGGTACAGTTGGACCATGGCCTACCGTCATCCCGACCGCGACCAGATCCGGATCGAAGACGTGCTGTCCGCGCTGGGGAACGGCGTGCGGCTGTCGGTCGTGCGCCTGCTCGACGCCGGCGGCGAGTACAACTGCACCAGCGTGCTGAACACCCTGGGGATCACCGCGAAGTCCACCATGACCCACCACTGGCGGGTGCTGCGGGACAGCGGCGTCATCTGGCAGCGGCCCTCGGGCCGGGAGAACCTGCTCGTCCTGCGGCGGGAGGACCTGGACGCCCGCTACCCCGGCCTGCTCGACGCCATCCTGGCCGGCGCCCGCGCCGACGACCTGCTCGAACACCGCGTCGGCGCCACCCCGTCCGCCTGAGCCGGCCCGGCCGTGCGACCGCCACCCGGCGCCGGGGCCGGCCGCCGCCGGCCCTCCGGCCGTACGCGTGAGCGGGCGAGGACGCCGTCGTCTTCGGCGCCCTCGCCCGCTCGGGCCGTTCCAGGGGGTCGGTTCCAGGAGGTCAGGCGTGCTTGCGGGCGTACCTCTCGAAGAGGAAGAAGTAGAGCTTGACGTACTGCCCGACGAGGATGCCGTTGATGATGGTGCCCTCGCGGATGAAGTGCGGGGCGCCGAGGAAGATCAGGCCGATCGCGGCCGAGGTGATCAGGAGGCTGCAGTCGAAGGCCGTCTTGATGTTGCCCCACTTGCGGCCCGTGCGCTTGAAGATCGTGTTGACGAACATGTCGATCGGCATGAGCACGAGGTTGGCGCGGATCATCAGGAACAGCCCGAACGCCAGGGTCGCGTCCGCGAACACCAGCAGCAGGAACTTGGCGGCGTAGGCGTCGAGCACGATCCACTCGGTCAGCAGCAGGTTCAGATCGAGGAACGCGGCCAGGGCGAAGGCCGGGATCAACGACAGGAAGTTCCTGAGCTTGAAGTCCTTCGGCATCAGGAGATAGGTCAGCAGGAGCATGATGAGCTCGAGGATGAAGTTGAACGTCCCCTGGCTGACCCCGGGGATCACCAGCGTCATCGTGCGGGTCAGGCTGCTCTGCGGGGAGATGCCGATGCCCGCCCTGATGGCCAGGCTCACGCCCAGCGTCAGCACGTAGATGCCCACGCCGTAGGTGATCCAGCGGCGCACCAGGCTCCCGTTGTCGACGACGCCGGCGTCCTTCTCGTTCTGTAGCACAGTTGTCTCCTCGGCTACTTGTCGTTGCGAATGGCCCCCGCTGAATGAAGCAGCCCGAGCCGCGCCGGTGTCTCGGCCGGCGGGTCGGCTCGGGCACGCCTTGGCTGGACCGGGTCAGACCATGAACCCGAAGCGGTCCAGCGAGATGAACAGGGTCAGGAGCTTGTTGACGACCGGCTCGCCCTCGTTGCGGTTGCCCAGCTCCTCCAGGGCGGCGTCGATCGAGCGGGTCGCGTCCACCAGCTCGGCCAGGCTCATGTCGGCCATCACGCCGTAGATGTCCAGCGGCAGCGAGGCCTTGACCTGCCCGCCCTCGGTCACGACGCAGCCGCCGACGAGGGTGTCGAGCCGCTTGAGGTTGTCGCACATCTCGGCGCTGTCGGTGCCGACGGAGACGAAGTACGCGAAGGGCGCGGGCCAGAACGTCGAGACGGCGCCGCGGTCGATCGACACGCCCTTGAACAGCCCGTTGACGATGTGGCGCTCGCCGTTCGCGTACCGCTGCACGACCGAGATCCGGTTCAGCCGCACGCCGTCCACCTCGGGCACGACCGCCCCGTCCTCGTACGGGACCCAGACCTCCTGGGAGAACTTCAGGTGGCCCCGGCCGTACACGTCGAAGAGGAGGACCTTGGCCCGCGAGCCGTCGGCCGAGACCTCGATCGGGGTGAGGTCGAGCTGCTCGGGGACCAGGCCGTCCAGGCCCGGCCGGGGCTCCTTGACCATCCCGGAGTAGTCCAGGTCGACCGTCTTGAGGAGCTTGCGGTCCCTGGCGACCAGCTCGCCGCCCTTGAAGACGTACAGCGGGTTGATCTTCGACAGGCTGTCGGTCAGCACGATGTCGGCGTAGCGGCCCGGGGCGAGCGAGCCGAACTCGTTGTCCATCCGGAAGGACCGCGCGGAGTACAGCGTCCCCATCTTGATCGCCTGGATCGGGTTGATCCCCATCTCGACGGCCAGCGAGATGACCCAGTCGATGTGGCCCTTGGTCAGGACCCGGTTCACCGAGATGTTGTCCGCGCAGAGCGAGAAGTTCTCGGCGGGCCAGCGGCGCTTGACGATGGCGCGCAGCATGGTCCTGATCACCTCGGGGCTGCCCACCCCGAACTTGATCTGCGTCTGGAAGCCGTACCGGACGCTCTTCTCGATGTCCTCCTCGTTCCAGACGTCGTGGTTGTTGTGGGCGCCGATGGCCGGCATGTAGTTCAGCAGCATGTCCGGCAGGGCCGTCACGCCCCAGTGGCTGTTGACGAATCCGCCGTTCGCGCGCCCCAGGGCCGACTTGCGGAAGTCGTCCTCGTTGCCGGTCATGTACGACAGGTGCGCCAGCTCGCCCAGCCCGATCACCGGGTCCATCTTCAGCATCGCGTCGGTGACCTCGACCGACGTCTTCTTACCCGGCGCGAAGGCGTAGATCCGGTAGGGGAGCTTGTCGTGGTCCTTGAACAGCGCCCGAGCGGCCTCGACCGCCTCGTCGCCGGCCGCGCTCGCGAAGTCCAGGGTCTCGGCGAAGATGGTCGTCGTGCCGCTGGGCACGATCGCCTCGCCGAACGCCGCCGGGTGGGCGAGTTGGGCGTCGAAGTGGAGATGCGAGTCGATCAATCCCGGAATCGCGTAAAGGCCCTGGCCGTCGAACACCTCCCGCACCCGCACCACGGACTCGTCGGGGTTCAACGCGATGATCCGTTCCCGGTAGACGAGAATCGAGCCCTGGAAGACGGTCTCACTGTGGACGTCCAGAATGTTGAGGTTGCGCAGGAGCAGGTCCGCCTCCCTCTCGCCCTGCAGGATGTCGAAGATCGCCCGGACGTGGTCGTAATGGGCGTCCACCCCGTCCGTGTTCGCCGGCGCCGCGACCCCGCTCACCTTTTCCTTCTGGAGCATGATTTCCTCGCCTCTTTTTCGCGGTCATTGGTTCTGCTCGGCGGAACGAGCCGCAAAGGACACGGCCGCGGGCGCCGACGGTCAGCCGGAGGGCTGCCCGGAAGGGCCGTCGCGCCGCGCCGCTCGTACGCGCTGGGGCTATGAAATTGCACGCCACCGTTGCTGACAAGCGCCGGTTTTCGCACGGACTGTACTCTTTTTGCGTACACGGTCCAGCCAGGGAGGCCCCATGCTCCACTCGCGCCTGCTGCAGTACATCGACGAGGTGGCGCGCTACGGGTCCATCCGCGCGGCCGGGGCGCGGCTCCACGTGGCTCCGTCGGCCATCAACAGGCAGATCCTGCTGCTGGAGGAGGAACTCGGGCAGGCGTTGTTCGAGCGTCTGCCGCGCGGGATGCGGCCCACGCCGGCCGGGGAGGTGCTCCTGGCCCACGTGCGCCGGACCATGCAGGAGTACCGCGAGGCCGTGGCCGAGATACGCGACCTGCAGTCGCTGCCGAGCGGCGAGGTGGTGATCGCCACGATGACCGGCCTGGCCAGCAGCATCGTCTCCGCCTCGACGGTGAGCTTCCACGCCCGCCACCCCGGCGTCCGGATCTCGATCCGGGTGATGTCCACCCACGACATCCTGCGCGCGGTGGCGAACAGCGAGGCGGACCTCGGGCTGGGATTCAACGTGCCTTCCTCGCCGCAACTCGAGATCTGCTGGCAAATGGACACCCAGCTCGGCGCGGTGATTTCACCGGCGCACGAGCTGGCCCGCATGGAATCCATTCCGCTGGCGCATTTCGCGTCCTATCCGCTCATTTTCGCGGACCGGTCGATGGTGATACACGGCATCATCGCCGACACCTTCTCCGAGGCCGGGATAAAGGTCGAGCCGGCTTTCCACACGAATTCGATCGAGACGATGAAGCGGCTGGCCGCGGCGGGCGAGGCCATCGCGTTCCTCAGCAGGTTCGACATCGCCGAGGAGCACCAGAACGGCACCCTCGCCTTCCGCCCGGTCCGCGACCGCGCCCTGAACAACAACATCCTCTCCCTCGTCCGCCGCGAACGGCACGGCCACGGCCTCGCCGGCCTGCTGTTCACCGAGGAGCTCGTGAGCACCCTGGAGTCCGTCGTCGCCCACCCGATCGTCTGAGCCGGCCGTACGGCGGGGCGCCCGCGATCACCTGGGCGGATCGGGGCCGCGTCAGTGGGCGGTGACGCTGCGCGGCCCCGGCTGAGGGGGGATGCTGGAGGTGTTCGGCGCTGGTCCGTTCTGTGAGGAGGCGGGGGATCGATGCTGGATGCGCGTGAGGCCGGCGAACTGGCGGCGTTGCTGGACGCGCTGGCGAGAGACTGCCGCGACGGGGTGCTGGGAGATGCCGCGGCGCGGACGGCGCGGGTGCTGCGCGCCCGGGCGGCGGCGGACCGGCGGCCGGACGGGGCGATGGAGCGGCGCGACGCCGGTGACCTGCGGGACGGCCGGGCCGAGGACCGGGACCGGGCGGCCCGGGACCGGGACGCGCGAGCGGAGCGGCGCGACGCGCGCGCCGGGGAAAGCGAGGCCGAGGCGGGGCGGGCCGAGGACGCGGCCGTGAGGGGGCGGCGGCGGGTGCGCCAGGTGCTGCGGGAGGCCGACGCGCGGGCCCGGGACATGGCCGAGCGCGCCGCCCTGCCGTGGCCGGGCCCGGAGCGCGCCGCGTGGGAGCAGGCGGAGATCGAGCGCGAGATGACCGCGGCCCATCGTGAGCTGGAGGCCGAGGAGCGGCGGGTGATCGGCCGGGCGCTGGACGAGGCGGCCGAGGCCGGGACGCGGGCGCGGCGGGAGCGGGCCGCCGCCGAACTGGACCGGCAGGCCGCCGCCGGCGACCGCCGTACGGCCGCCGAGGACCGCGGGGGCGCGGCCGCGGACCGCCGGGCGGCCCAGGCCGATCGGGACCAGAACGTGATCGACAGCGAGGCCGCCGGCCCGCCCTCGGTGGGGGGGCGGAGGTCTGACCAGGATCCGGAAGCGCCGGACGCCGCGCTCGCGTGGCCGCTCGCCGGGCTGAACCTGGCCCCCGCCCGGGTGGCCGACTCCGGCGCGGCGGCGGGGGAGCCGGAAACGGGTCAGGGCCCGCACCCGTGAAGGTGCGAGCCCTGGAACGCGGCCGAGTCGTCAGGCGGCGACGATGTTCTCCGCCTGCGGGCCCTTCTGGCCCTGGGTGATGTCGAACGCCACCCGCTGGCCGTCGCGCAGCTCACGGTAGCCGCCCTGCGAGACGATGTTCGAGTAGTGGGCGAAGACGTCGGGGCCGCCGCCGTCCTGCTCGATGAAGCCGAAGCCCTTTTCCGCGTTGAACCACTTCACGGTGCCGGCTGCCATGCCGATCTCCTCATGCTAGGTGTAGGCGAAATCCGCACTGCGCGGATCCCGCGTTGTCGCGTCAGGCCCACACCCGGCAGAGGCCGGAAACAAAAATGCACCCAACGCCACATAGCGTCAGGTGCACACAAGTCATTATGGGTACCACAACTGCAACTGAGATAACTCTAGCACGCCCCCACCCCGAAGGCAAGCGCCCCCAGATGAGCGTGATGAGGCCGGGGCGGGAGGGGGCGGCCTGGCGGATCGGGTGATCCGTTGCTAGTCTCCAACCAAGCGTTCGCTTGGTTATCGGAGACGCCATGAGATCCGTGTACGACACGCCCAGCGACAGGACACTCGACGCCATCGCCGCGTTCAACCGGGCGAAGCGGGTCAACATGATCCTCACCAACGCCTACATCAGCGCGGAGGGCGCCAAGCTCGGCCGGCTCCTGGACCGGCTGTGCGGGGGCGCCGGGGACCGCCACACCTTCTTCGCCAACTCCGCGCTGGAGGCGCTCGCGGGGGCCGTGAAGCTGGCCCGGCACACCTCCGTGCGGAAGCGGCGGGGGGACGGCGGCTGGGTGCTGTTCGTGGACGAGACCTCGTCGTACCCGCCCTTCTTCGACCCGCTGGGGGCGGGCCCCGAGCGCGCCCTCGCGCCGCGGATCCACTTCGCCGCCTCGCTCGCGGACGGCCTGGCCCGGATCGGGGAGCGGTCGTGGTCCGGCGTGGTCCTGGTGCGGACGCGGGAGACCGAGACCCGGCGGGAGGAATGCGCCCGCCTGTTCGAGCTCGCGCGGGCGCAGGGCGCGATGACGCTGTCGTGCGAGGCGGAGCTCGACCTGTCCGACCCCGGCTTCTTCGCCCCCGAGCTCGGCGCCGACGTGCACGTCTTCGGGGAGTCCCTGGCCGGGCGGCAGGTCCCCTTCGGCTGCTTCACCATGTCGGGCGAGGCCTACGCGGTGTGGAACAACCCCAGGGACAGCGTCGCCCACACCTCGACCTTCGGCGGCAACTCCCTGTGCCTGACCCTGGCGCTGGACTCCGTGCGCGCGCACGGCTTCGTCACCGGCCGGGACGAGGAGTACTTCGCCAGGGTCGACGCGGACATGCGGACGAGGATCGACGGCTTCGCGGCCCACGTGAACACCTTCGCGGCCACCGGCATGGAGATGTCGGGCTTCGCGCTGGACATCGTCGAGGCGTCCGGGGCGCGGCTGCGCCTGGCCGACGGGCGCGAGATCCTCGACTGCGCCGGCGGCGGAGGCGTCACCCTGCGCGGGCACAACCCGCCCGACCTGGCCGACGGCGTCCTCGCCCGGCACGACCCCGGCCACGACTACTTCGCCGACCTGGAGCGCGCCCTCGCCGAGCTGACCAGGTTCCCCCGCGCCTTCCCCGCCGTCAGCGGGGCCACCTGCGTGGACGTGGCCGTCACGCTCGCCCTGCTGGCCAACGCCGGCCGTACCAGGATCGTCACCTTCACCGGGAACTTCTCCGGCAAGACGCTCGGCTCGATGAACCTCAGCAAGTACGGCCAGCAGTACACCGAGTCCGATCGCGAGGCGTTCCGGCCGTATTACTTCGACGTGGTGTACGTGGACCCGTTCGCGCCCGGCGCGGCCAGGGAGCTGGAGGCCCTCCTGCGCGGCGGGGACGTGGCGCTGGTCTGGTTCGAGGTGATCCAGGGGATGGACTGCCGGCCGCTGCCCGCGCCGGTGGTGCGGCTGGTCGACGACCTGCGGGCGGAGTGCGGCTACCTCATCGGCGTGGACGAGGTGATGACCGGCGGGTGGCGCACCGGCGACTCGTTCCTCGCCCACGAGAAGGTGGTGGCCAACTCCGACATCGCGGTGCTGGCCAAGCCGCTGAGCGACGCGACCCTGCCCGTGGGGGCGGTGATGGTCACCGGCGACGTCGAGACGCGGGCGCGGGCGGCCGCCCCCGACCTGGTCGAACGGCTGGCCCGGCACTACAGGAACAACCTGGCCGCCCACGTCGCGCTCCACGCGCTGCGGGACGTGTCCACCGAGGAACGGCACACGCGGCGCATCCGCGCCCAGCAGGAGCTGATCACGGGGCTGCGGGAGCTGGCGGCGTCGTCCCGGCTCTTCCAGGCGGCCGCGGGCAGCGGGGGGCACGTGCGGCTGGTGCTGGACAGAAGGTGGTTCCCGTACCACAAGCGCTCGCAGGTGGGGCAGCTCATGGAGGCGGCGATCTCCGCCCTGCTGCTGCGGGACTGCGGCGTGCTGGTCATGCAGTTGCGCTTCTTCCACCGGATCTTCGCCGACGAGGCGGAGGTCCGCGAGGTGGTCGCGCGGCTGAAGGCCGGGACCCGCCGGTACACCCCGCTCACCGTGTACCGGCACGCGATCGCCCAGGTCGTCTCCTTCGCCCTGGCCAAGACCGTGCGCGACCTGCGGGCCAGGAGGGGGCGGGCGCGATGAGGATCCTGGTGACCGGGGCCTCCGGATACGTCGGCTCGCACGCGGTGGCGGCGCTGCGCGCGGCGGGCCACGACCTGCGGCTGCTGGTGAGGGAGCCGCGCCGGGCGGCGGGCGCGCTGGCCGCGCTCGGCGTGGGCGAGGGGGACTTCGAGGTCGCGCGGGGCGACATGTGCGACCCGGGATCCGTGGAGCGCGCGCTGGACGGCTGTGACGCGGTGCTGCACGCCGCGGCCGACCTGTCGTACGGCGGTGACGGGCGGGCGAACGTCGAGGGGACCGCCAACGTGGTCGGGCGGGCGCTGGCCCTGGGCGCCGATCCGGTGGTGCACGTGTCGTCGGTGGCGGTGTTCGTGCCATCGGCCGACCCGGTCATCACGACGGGGAGCGCGCTGGCCCGGCCGCGCAGCGGATACGCGCGCTCGAAGGTGGAGGCCGAGCGGTACGTGCGCGGGCTCCAGGACGAGGGGCGGCCGGTCACCATCGTCTACCCGGGCGGGGTCACCGGGCCGCACCAGCCCCGGCTCGACGCGATGATGAACGGCCTGGCCCGCGCCCTGAACGAGGTGTGGGCGGTGCCGCGGGCGGGCGTCGGCGTGATCGACGTCAGGGACCTGGCCATCGCCCTGGAGCGGTGTTTCGTCCCCGGGCTCGGGCCGCGCCGCCTCCTGCTGGGCGGCCACTACCTCGACTGGGACCGGCTCGGCGACCTGTGCGACGAGCTCACGGGGGTCAGGTGCCGCCGGGTCACGGTGCCGCACTGGGCCTTCCGCCTGCTCGGCGCGGCGTTCGACGCCGCGCGGCGCCTGCGGCCGATCGACTACCCGCTCTCGCGCGACGTGGCCGACGTCATGCTGGCCATGGCTCCCACGGACGACGAGCCGGCCCTCACCGCGCTGGACATGCGGCTGCGGCCCGTCGCCGAGACGGTGGAGGACTCGCTGCGCTGGCTCGCCGAGCACGGCCACCTGAACGCCAGAGCCGCGGGGCGGCTCGCCTCACACGGACGGAGCGCCGAATGGGCTACTGGGACCTGATCCGCCCCCTGTCGCTGCGCATGTCGAGGTCGGCGCTGTTCCAGCGGCTCGCCCCCCGCGTGCTGCCGCCGCTGGACCGCGCCGCCTACCGGCTGTCGGGCGGCCGGATCCTGCTGGGCCAGAAGCTGATGCCCAGCCTCATGCTCTTCACCGTCGGGCACCGCACCGGCCTGCCCCGGCGCACGCCGCTCACGTGCGTGCCCGAGCCGGACGGGTCCTTCGTCGTCACGGCCAGCAACTTCGGCAGGCCGCGTCACCCGGCCTGGTCGGAGAACCTGCTCCACAGTCCGGAGGTGACCGTCGGCTACGGGGGCCGGACGATCCCGGTGACCGCGCGCCTGCTGGGCCCGGACGAGCAGGACGAGGTGCTGCCCCGGGTCTACGCCGTCTGGCCGGTGTACCGGGACTACATCGAGAGGTCGGGCCGCCAGGTGCGCGTGTTCCGCCTGCTTCCGCGAAGGAGCGACCATGCGAAGCCTCGCCATCGCCACGCGAACCTGTGACCGCCTGCTGCCCGGCCTGCACGCGGCGCTGTCCGCCGTACCGCTCCTGGACCTGGAGAAGCGCGGCAACCCCGGCGTCGAGCTGTTCCGCGCCCACGGCGGCCCGGGTCTGCTGATCCCCGCGGAGTACGGCGGGGCGGGCGCCTCGGCCCTGGACGCCGTCCGGGTGGTCGCCGCGATCGCCTCGCGCGCGCCGTCGCTCGCGGTCGGCACGGCCATGCACCACTTCTCGGTCGCGACGCTCTTCATGGTCGTGGAGGCGCAGGGCCCGGAGGCGCTGGAGACGGTGCTGCTGCGCGAGATCGCGGGCAAGGGCCTGCTGGTGTCCTCGGCGGGGGCCGAGGGGCGCAGCCGGCAGAGCATCGTGGCGCCGGCCATGACCGCGCGGCCGGCCGAGGGCGGGTACGTGGTCGACGGCAGCAAGAAGCCGTGCAGCCTGGCCCGCTCGATGGACCTGCTGACCGCGACCGTCGCGCTGCCGGACGGGGCGCTGGGGCTGATGTTCGCCCCCGCCGACCTGCCGGGCATCAGCGTGCACCCGTTCTGGGCGAGCGACATCCTGGCCGGGGCGGAGAGCGAGGAGGTCCGCTTCACCGGCGTGCGGGTGCCGGAGGAGTTCATCGTGCGGCCGGACCTGAGCGACCCCAGCGGGGTGGACGCCATGCAGGCGGCGGGGTTCATCTGGTTCGAGTGCGTCATCTCGGCGGTCTACCTCGGCATCGCCTCGGCCCTGGTGGAGCGGGCCGTCGGGGCGGAGCGGGGGAGCGTGGCCGAGCGGGCGGCCCTCGGGGTGCGGCTGGAGAGCGCGGGCTGCCTCGTGGAGGGCCTGGCCCGGATGATCGACCAGCGGGACCTGGACAACGACGCGCTGGCCCGGTCCGTGATCACCCGCCTGGCCGTGCAGGACGCCGTGGGCGAGTCCGCGCGGCGCGCCGTCGAGCTGCTGGGCGGCATGGCCTTCGTGACCTCGCCCGAGATCGGCTACCTGCTGGCCGCCAGCCAGTTGCTGGCCTTCCACCCGCCCGCGCGCACGGCGATCGCGCCGAACCTGGCCGACTACTTCGCGGGCCGTCCGTTCCGCTTCGCGTGAGGAGTGCAGATGACGCGGCAGATCACCCCCAGACGAGAGGGCGAACCGGAGGTCGACCTCACGGTCGGGCACGTCGAGCACCGGGCGATCCGCGCCGACCTGCGGCGGCTGACCGAGGCCCTGGCCGGGGCCGGGGAGGTGCCGCGGGAGAGGGCGCGGGCGATCCGGGTGTACCTGGACCGGCTGATCTTCGCGATCGTGCGCCATCACCGCATCGAGGACGAGGCCCTGTGGCCGCTGCTGGCCGCGTCCGCGCCCGGGGAACTGGAACTGGACTCGCTGTCGGAGGACCACGTGAGGCTCGACGCGCTGCTGGAGCGGGTGGGGGAGTCGGCGGCCCGGTTCGCCCAGGAGCCTGCGGCCGAGCGGGCGGCCCTGCACGGGCTGGTGCGCGAGCTGCGCGACCTGCTGGAGGAGCACCTGGCGGAGGAGGAGGCGACCGTCTTCCCGGCGGTCGCCCGGTACGTGTCCCTGGCCGACTACGAGGTCTTCGAGCGGGCGGCGCGCAAGCGGTTCTCGGTGGGCGACCTGACGTTCATGGGTCCCTGGCTCGCGGGGTACGCCTCACGTGCCGAGCGGGACCGGGCGCTGGCGCCGAGCTGGCCGTACCGGGTGATCCTGGCGCTGGGGCGGCCGAGCTACCGGAGGCTGGAGCGCCGGACCTTCGGCACGTGAGGGCGTCCCTGGGTCAGAGGCCGGCCGCCTCGCGGGCGGTCTCCCGCGCCCAGGGGTAGTCGGCCTTGCCCGCCGGGGTGCGCACCATCCGCTCGACGAAGACGTAGAGGCGGGGCACCTTGTACCCGGCGAGCCTGGTGCGGCAGTAGGCGTCCAGGTCGGACTCGGCGGGCGTCTCGCGGTCGTGGAAGGGCTCGACCACGGCGGCGACGCGGCTGCCCATGCGCTCGTCGGGGATCCCGGTGACCACGGCGTCGAGCACGCCGGGGTGGCCCTTGAGGACGGCCTCCACCTCCTCGGGGAAGACCTTCTCGCCGCCGGTGTTGATGCACTCCGAGCCTCGGCCCAGCAGCGCGATGCGGCCGTCGGCGTCCACGGTGGCCAGGTCGCCGGTGAGCATCCAGCGCACGCCGTCGACCTCGCGGTACTTGGCGGCGGTCTTGACGGGGTCGTTGTAGTAGCCCAGGGAGATCCGGCCGGACTTGGCGACCTGGCCCATCACGCCGGAGCCGGGGGCGACCGGGCGGAAGTCGTCGTCGAGCACGGTCAGGTTGGGGTCGTTCGGGGTGAACCGCAGGCCCGATTCGGGGGTCGAGCCGTCCACCCCCGCCGCCGTGTTGCCGGTCTCGGAGGAGCCGTAGTTGTCCAGCAGCAGCATGTTGGGGTGGACCTCCAGGAGCCGCCGCCGTGCCGTTCCGGACAGGATGGAGGCCGAGGAGCTGATGACGAAGAGCGAGGACAGGTCGTAGTCGCCGCCGGCGATCTCCTCGGCGAGGGGCCGGGCCATGGCGTCGCCGGTGATGACCATGGTGTTGACCTTCTCCCGCTCGATCATGCGCAGGATGCGGGCCGGGTCGAACTTGCGGACGTACACCGTGGTCTGGCCGCGCCACCAACTGATGAAGGTGGCCATCTGGGCCGCGCCGTGCATGAGCGGCGGGGTGGCCATCATGACGCCGGGCTCGATCTGCCTGGCCTGTTCCACCAGCTCCTCAGGGGTCTTGGGCGGGGGAGCGTAGGGGTGCCAGAAGGCGTGGAAGAGGTCGTCCAGGCGCCACATCGCGCCCTTGGGCATGCCGGTGGTGCCGCCGGTGTAGATGATGTAGAGGTCGTCGCCCGAGCGCGGGGGGAAGTCGCGCCGGGGTGACTGGGCGGCGACGGCGTCCTCGTAGCGGACGGCGCCGGGTACGGCCGACGCCCCGCCGACGGAGACGAGGTGGCGCAGGTCGGTGGCCTGGGGCGCCACGGCCTTGACGCGGGCGTCGAACTCCACGTCGTAGAGCAGGGCCACCAGGTCGGCGTCCCGGTACAGGTAGAGCAGCTCGTCCTCGACGTACCGGTAGTTGACGTTGATGGGGACGGCCCGGATCTTCAGCGCCGCCAGGATGCCCGCGACGTATTCCAGCCCGTTGAAGAGCTGGATGCCGACGTGCTGGCCGGGCCGGACGCCGGCCGCCTGGAGGTGGTGGGCGAGCCGGTTGCTGTGGGCGTCCAGCTCGGCGTAGGTGAGGTGGTGGTCCTCGGTCACGAGGGCCATCCGATCACCGAGGGCGTCTGCGATCCCCTCGAACAGGTCGGCGTGGTTGAACTGCACGAGAACCTCCCGTACGGGTCCTGGTTCCTGCGAGCGCGAGCTCGGACGCGCTCAGCGTACAAACAAGCGCTTGGTTTTTCTATGGGTCCCCTGGCGGGCGTGTGATCGCGGCGGTATGTTGAGTCAACCAAGCGCTCGTTTGATTGTCTGCCTTCTGGGGGATCGGTGATCAACGCGTTCTCGGGCGTGGGGGCGCCCCGGCCGGCCTGGCGATCGGTGCCGGGCATGCTGCGCGAGCGGGCGGCCCGGCGGCCCGGCGCGGTGGTGATCGAGTCGGACGGCGACCGGCTGACCCTCGCACGGCTGAGGGAGCGCGCGCTGCGCACCGCCCGCGCCCTGATCGCGCTCGGGGTACGGCCCGGCGACCGGGTGGCCATCTGGGCGCCCAACAGCGCGGAGTGGGCCGTGACCGCCTTCGGCGCCTGGGACGCGGGCGCGGTCGTGGCGCCGGTGAACGCGCGCTCCAAGGGCGCGGAGGCGGCCGACCTGCTGGCCCGGACCGGCGCGAGCGTGCTGTTCACCACCCGGGACCTGGACGAGCTGCTGGAGCCGCGGCCCCCGGGGCTGCGCCACGTCGTCATCCTGGACGGCGACCGGCCGGGCGCGCTCGGCCCCGGGCGGCTCGCCGAGCTGGCCGAGGACGTGGACGAGCGGCTGGCCGAGGAGCGCGCCGCCGCCGTCGGCCCCGGCGACCTGTGCGAGGTCATGCCCACCTCCGGGACGACCGGCGCGCCCCGCGGGGTCATGCTGGAGCACGGGCAGCTCCTGCGCGCCTACTGGGACTGGTCGGGCGTCGTCACGCTGCGCGAGGGCGACCGATACCCGGTGACCGCCCCCTTCTCCCACGGCTTCGGGCTCAACGCCGGCCTGCTCGCCGGCGTCATGCGCGCGGCCACCACGATCCCGGTGGCCGCCTTCGACCCCGGCACGCTCCACGAGCTCATCGCCCGGCGGGGCGTCACCGTCCTGGCCGGGCCCCCGGCGCTCTTCCACGCCCTGCTGGAGGAGGCCGAGTCCTCCGGCGCCCCCTCGACGTTGCGTGTCGCGGTCTGCGGCGCCTCGTCGGTGCCCGCCCCGCTCGTCCACCGCCTGCTGGACCGGCTCGGTGCCGAGCGCGTGATCAACGCGTACGGGCTCATGGAGGGGACGGTCGTGTCCATGACCCGCGCGGACGACCCCGTCGAGGTCGTCGCCGGCTCGGCCGGGCGGGCCATGCCCGGCGTGGAGGTCCGGCTGTCGGGCGACGGTGAGATCCTGGTCCGCGGCTACGGCGTCATGCGGGGGTACTGGGGCGAGCCCGGCCTGACCGCCGAGGCCGTCGACGAGGCGGGCTGGCTGCGCACGGGCGACGCGGGCGCGCTCGACGAACGGGGGAACCTGACCGTCCTGGACCGCAAGGACGACCTGTTCATCGTCGGCGGGTTCAACGTCTCCCCGGCCGAGGTCGAGAGCCTGCTGCTGCGGCACGAGGACGTCGCCCAGGCCGCGGTGATCGGCGTGCCGGACCCGGTGGCGGGCGAGGCCGGGTGGGCGTTCGTCGTGCCCCGGGTCCCCGGCCGGCTGGACCCGGAGGAGCTGCTGGCCTGGGCGCGCCGGACCATGACCGACTACAAGGTCCCCCGCCGCGTCCTGGTCCTGGACGAGCTGCCGACGAACGCCAACGGGAAAGTGGACAAGCGGTCGCTCCGGAGCGTGGAGTACCGCATCTGCCGGGTCTGGGCCGACCTGCTCGGCACCGAGGACGTCGACGCGCGGCAGGACTTCTTCCGCCTCGGCGGACACTCGCTGCTGGCCGCCGAGGCGGCGATCAAGATCGGTGACGAGCTGGGCGTGGACCTGCCGCTGCGCACGCTGGTGGAGGAGCCGACCGTCGCCGGGCTGGCGCGCAGAGTGCGCGAGTCCGCCCCCGGCCGTACGGCCGCCGTCGTCGCCCAGGACGGCGACGGGCCGGCCCCGCTGAGCGGCACCCAGGTCATGCTGTGGCTCACCCAGCTCGCCCGGCAGCCGCCCCTCGGAGACCACCCCGGCTTCTTCCTCGCCGGGCAGTACGAGATCGAGGGCCGGCTAGACGTGGACGCGCTCCGCCGGGCGGCCCGGCACCTGCTCGTGCGGCACGAGCCCCTGCGCTCCCGGGTCGACCTGCGGCTGGAGGGCGGCGGGTACCAGTACGTCCAGGAGCCGTACGGCGACCCGCTGCACCACTACGACCTGCGCGGCAGGGCCGGCGAGCTGCGCGCGGCCGTCGCGCGGTTCGACGAGGTCAGGCTGGAGCCGCAGTCGGGCCGGCTGCTGGCGGCCGGGCTGTTCACCCTCGCGGACGACCACCACATCCTGATCGTCAAGGCCCACCACATCGCGACCGACGACCGCTCGCTCGGCGTGCTGGAACGGGAGCTGGGCGTCCTGTACGCCGACTTCGCCGCCGGCCGCCCGCCGAGCCTGCCGCCCCCCGGCACCCGGTACGGCGACTTCGCCCGCTGGCAGGAGCGGACCTTCTTCGCGCCCGACGCGACCTGGCGGGACGACCCGCACTACGGCAGGTGCCTGGAGTACTGGAGCCGGCGCACGGAGGGCCTCGCGCCCATGCTGCTGCCCGCCGACGGCGCCGGGGTGCCGGGGGAGAAACGCACCGCCCGCGTCACGGCCGGGCTGCCCGTGCGCGTCGAGGCCCTGGCCAGGGCCGCGGGCTGCACGCCGTACACCGTCCTGCTGGCCTGCTACCAGGCGCTGCTGGCCGCCGAGCTGGACAGGCGGGACATCGCCGTCGTCTCCCCGCTCGCGGGCCGGGACCTGCCGGAGATCCAGCGGACCGTGGGGCTGTTCACCGAGATCACCCTCATGCGGACCGGCATCGACCTGGACCGCCCGTTCCGCGAGGTGCTCGGCGCCGTGGCCGCCACGGTGCGGGAGGCCCTGCTCCACCAGGGGGTGCCCACGATCGCCCTGACGATGACCCTGCCGGGGCTCAACGCCCACTACACCGACTCGCACTACATCGGCTTCGAATACCTGGAGCGGACCTCGGAGCCCTACCTGGGCGGCCTGCGGGTCACCCGCCGCGACCAGATGGACGAGGAGTTCCTCGGAGCCCAGTTCATGTCCCAGATCGAGGTGATGCTGGTGGTCAGGGACGACGCCGACGGCTACCGCGCGGCCCTGTTCTACGACCCCGACCTGTTCGGGGCCGGGCGGATGGCCGGCCTCCTGGACCGGTACCGCGGCCTGGTCGAGCGCGTGGTCGCCGACCCGGGCACGGTCCTGGCCGGCCTGGCCGGCCAGGCCGGCCAGGACCGTGCCCGGGTCGGCTGAGGGAGGCAGCGTGGACGCCGCCCCCGAGACCCGCCGCGCCCTCGGCGAGCTGGTAGGCGAGCTCGGCTCGCTCCAGGAGGGCCTGGACCGCCTGCCCGGCGCCCCCCTCGACGAGGCGTCCCGGATCGACGGCTGCCGGTGGCTGCTGACGCTCTTCCAGGTCGCCGTGGACATCCACCTGCGCGCCGACCCGCGCGCCCCCAGGTTCCGCACGCTCCTGGGCCCCGAGCGCAAGTGGGGCGGCGACAGCCCCGACGCCGAGTTCCTGCACACCCCGCTGGACCCGGCCTGCCGCTACCTGGTCACCGGCCGCCGCGCCGACGCCGCCTACCTGTCCCTGACGGTGTACGGCGGGCCGGGGGAGGGCCGGTTCTCCACGCGGATCATCGGCTCGGCCGGTCACCGGGAGCTGGCGGAGGAGTTCACGATCATGCTGTCGGCCGGCCCGCCGCCGGACTCCTTCGAGGGGGCGTGGCTGCGGCTGGAGCCCGACGCCGAGTGCGCGATCACCCGCTCCTACGTCGGCGCGCCCGGCCGGGACGAGCACGCCTCCTGGCGGATCCGGGCCCTGGACCCGCCGCCGCCGCGCGAGGCCGGGGACGACCAGAGCGCGGCGGCGCTGCGGGCCGCCCGGACCTGGCTGCGGGAGCAGGCGTCCCTGCTCTTCCACCTGAGCGACGACAACCGCGTCGATCCGCCCTTCCCCGTCCCCCGCGAGACGCTGGGCTGGGCCGCGGGCGACGCGGCGTACGCCGCCGGGTCCTACTGCCTGGCCGAGGACGAGGCCCTGGTCATCCGCGGGCCCCGGGTGGAGTGCGAGTTCTGGAACATGACGCTCTGGAACCCCTTCATGCACTCCTTCGGCGGGGAGCGGGCCGGCCTCAACTCGGCCCGGCTGGTCACCGGGCCCGACGGCTCCTGGGAGATCGTCGTGGCCCACCGCGACCCCGGCCACCCGAACTGGGTCTCCACGGCCGGGCGGCCGCGCGGCCGGATGTGGTTCCGCTGGTTCCTGCCGGAGGGCACGCCGCCCGCGCCGGCGGTCACCGTGGTCAGGGCCGCGGGGTGAAGGAGGGCCGAGTGCCAGACCTCTATCCCTTCCCGTCCGGGCCGCACGGCATGCCCTCGCCGCTGTACCGCCACCGGCACGCGTACGCCCCGCTGGACCCGGTGCCGCTCGCCGGGGACGGCACGGCGGTCCTGGCGGTGCGGTACGACGACGTGCGCGAGGTGCTGGCCGGGCCCGCGTTCAGCCGCCGCGTCCTGGACCCGGACGCCCCGCGCGTGACCGAGGGCGAGGAACTGTCGCGGCTGGACCCGGACGCGCCCGACCTGCTCATCAACATGGACCCGCCGCGCCACACGCGGCTGCGGCGGGTGCTGGCCGGGGCGTTGAGCCCGCGCAGGATCGCCTCCTGGCGGCCGGTGGTCGAGCGCATCGCCGACGGGTTGCTGGACCGGCTCACCGCTCCGGCGGACCTGGTGGCCGGGTACGCGATGCCGCTGCCGATCGCCGTCATCAGCGAGGTCCTGGGGGTGTCGATCGACGACCGGGAGGACTTCGTCGCCTGGTCCGAGCTGGCCCTGTCCGCCGCCGACCTGGACGAGGAGGAGCGGATCGACAAGGCCCTGCGCTTCTTCGGATACCTGGAGCGGCTGATCGCCGAGCGGCGGGCCACACCGGGGGAGGGGTTCGTCGACACGCTCGTCGGCGGCGGGGAGCTGACCGAGTCCGAGGCGCTGCGCACGGTCGGCCTCCTGGTCGTGGGCGGCTACGAGACCACCTCGACCGTGCTGGCCCGGGGCCTGTACACCCTGCTCGTACGGCCTGAGCGGTACCGGGCCCTGCGCGGCGGCGACGTCCCAGCCGTCGTCGAGGAGATCCTGCGCTGCCACCCGGCCTCCGACGCGGCCCTGCTGCGGCTGGCCACCGAGGACGTCACGCTGCCCTCCGGGCCCGTGCGCGCCGGGCAGTACGTGCTGCCGGTGACCGCCGCCGCCAACCAGGACCAGAGCGTCTTCCCCGACCCCGAGACCTTCGACCCGGACCGCCCCGGCCCGCCCGCCCACCTCAGCTTCGGGCACGGGCCGCACTACTGCCCCGGCGCCGGCCTGGCCCGCCTGGAGCTGACCGTCGCGCTGGAACGGCTGGCCGCGCGCTTCCCCGGCCTGCGCCTGGCCGTTCCGGCGGACGAGATCGGCTGGCTGGACACCGCCCTGGTCAGGCGCCCCACGCGGCTCCCCGTCGACTGGGACGCCGTCCCCGCCCGCGACTGAAGGAGGCACCATGCCCAACCGCCGCTATCCCATGCAGCCCTACCCCACGAGCTGGTACCGCGTCGCCGACGCCGCCGAGGTGACCGAGGGCGCGATCCACCGCGTGCACTACTTCGGCCGCGACATGATCCTGTGGCGCGACAAGGAGGGCACGGCGCACGCCGCCGACGCCTACTGCCCGCACATGGGGGCCAACCTCGGCGTGGGCGGGCGGATCGAGGACGACACGGTCGTCTGCCCGTTCCACACCTGGCGCTTCACCGCCGACGGCGCCTGCGTCCACATCCCGTACTCCGACAAGATCCCCTCGCAGGCGCGGCTGCGCACCTTCCCCGTCCAGGAGGTCAACGGCGTCGTCGCCGTCTTCTACGACGAGCGCGGGGAACGTCCCGCGTGGACGGTGCCCGAGCTGGACAGCATGGGGCCGGGCCAGGACTGGATCGGGCCGAGGGTGCGCGGGTGGAAGGTCCGCACCCACGTCCAGGAGATCTTCGACAACGCGGCCGACTCGGCCCACCAGAAGACCCTGCACGCCGCCCTGGAGTACGTCACGGCCAGCGCGGAGTTCGACGGCCCCTACTACCGCGGGGAGTTCCACGGCACCTACGACGCCGGCGAGGGACTGCCCGAGGCCCAGGCCTACGCGCGCAACCGCAGCCTGCAGGCCGGCCTGGGGTTCAGCCTGATGCGCAGCACCATCGACTACGCGGGCTACCAGGTGGAGCGGTCGGTCATGCTCTCGGTCACCCCGATCGACGAGGAGCACGTCCACTACCTGTCCTACCAGTACACCCTGGACGCCGGCGACGAGCTCACCCCCGCCGTCCACGAGATGATCTCCGACCAGTGGGAGAAGGCGCTGCTGGAGGACATCCCCATCTTCGAGAACAAGGTCTTCCGCAGCCTGCCCAGCCGCGCCCGGTACAACGGCGGAGAGGCCCCGGCGTTCCTGTGCGAGGGGGAGGGCGACATCGCCCGGCTGCGCAACTGGGCCCGGCAGTTCTACACCGAGGAACAGTGCGCGGTATGACGGCGATCAGAATCGACGACCTGGCCGCGCCGCGCTTCACCTCCGACGTGGCGCGGATGCGGGCCGACCTGGCCCCGATGGCCGAGGCGATCACGCTGGAGCCCGCCGCGCTGCTCCGGGCGGCGGTGGAGCAGAGCGGGCTCGACCGGTTCGGGGACGAGTGGTTCCTGGAGCCGCTGGAGGTGTTGTGCGCGTCGCTGCGCACCGAGGCGCGGCTCGGCCCCATGGGCGTGGTGACCCTCTGGGCGCAGCTCGTCCAGGCGCTGACCAACCGGCTGCGCGTGGAGGAGGAGATCCGGCGGCATCCGGAGATCCTGCGGGTGCCGGTGGAGCGCCCGATCGTCATCGCGGGGCTGCCCCGGACGGGCACGACGCACCTGCACAACCTCATGTCGGCCGACCCCGCGCTGCGGCACCTGCCGTACTGGGAGAGCATCGAGCCGGTGCCGCCGGACCACGAGCGGGGCGCCGACCCCGACCCGCGGATCGCGCGCGCGGCGGCGGTGCTGGCGGCCGCGGAGGGGCCGCTGCCCCACCTGCGGCTCATGCACGAGATGTGGCCCGAGCACGCGCACGAGGACATCCAGTTGCTCGCGCTGAGCTGCGCCTCGTTCTACTTCGAGTCGTTCGCGCCGCTGCCCTCCTACCGCCGCTGGCTCAGGACCGCCGACCAGACGCCGGCCTACGCCCACATGCGCAGGACGCTGCAGGTGCTGCGGTGGCTGCGCGGCGGCCGCCGGTGGGTCCTGAAGGCCCCCGGGCACCTGGAGCAGCTCCGCCCGCTCATGGCCGTCTTCCCCGACGCCTTCGTGGTGGTCACGCACCGGGACCCGGCCGAGATCGCCGCCTCGCTGTGCACGATGATGACCTACTCGGCCCGGCTGGCGCAGGAGTCGGTGGACGCCCGCGAGGCGGGGCACTACTGGGCCGGCCGCATGGCCGACCTGCTGAACGGATGCCTGGCCGACCGCGACGCGCTGCCCGCCGGGCAGTCGGTGGACGTGCGCTTCGAGGACTTCATGGCCGACGAGATGGGCACGGTGCGCGACATCTACGCGCGCGCCGGGCAGCCCTTCACGCCCGGGACCGAGGCCGCCCTGGCGGCGTTCCGGCGGGAGCACCCGCGCGGGAAACACGGCCGGGTGGTCTACGACCTGCGCGACTTCGGCCTCGACGAGGCGGAGATCTCGCGGAGCCTGTCGGCGTACCGGCGGCGGTTCCGCGTCTGACCCCCGGAGAACCCCATGACCACGTCCGAACCGCCCGCCTTCCCCTTCGACCAGCCCGACCTCCTGGCCGCCCCGCCGCTCCTGCGGCGGCTGCACGAGCGCGGGCCGATCACGCGGGTGCGCACGCCCACCGGAGACGAGGCCTGGCTGGTCACCGGCTATGAGGAGGTACGGCGGCTGCTGGCCGACGACCGGCTGGGCCTGTCCCACCCCGACCCGGACAGGGCGCCGCGGATGAGCGAGTCGGTCTTCTTCGGCCCCACCGGGAACCACGACACCGACCAGGCCGACCGGGCCCGGATGCGCGCGGTGCTCATGCCGTACTTCTCGGCCCGGCGCATGCGGGTGCTGCGGGTCCGGGTGGAGGCCATCGCCAGGGAACTGCTGGAGGACGTCGCGGCGAGCCGGCCGCCGGTGGACCTGCACGAGGCCCTGGCGGTGCCGCTGCCGCTGTCGGTCATCTGCGAGCTGCTGGGCGTGCCGTACGAGCACCGGCCCGAGTTCCGGCGCTGGGCGCACGGCATCGGCGACGCGCGCGACGGCGCGGCCTCGCAGGCCGCGCTCGCCGAGCTGTACGCCTACATCCTGGACCTGGTCCGCGCCAAGCGCGCCGACCCCGGTGACGACGTGCTGTCCGGTCTGATCACGGCCGAGGACGGCACGCTCGGCGACGACTTCATCGCCATGCTGGGGACGATGCTGCTGTTCGCCGGGCACGACACCACCGTGTCCGCGCTGGACTACACCATGCTGCTCATGCTCACCCACCCCGAGCAGCGGCGGGCCGTGGCCGAGGACCCGGGCCTGATCCCGCACGCGGTGGAGGAGATCCTGCGCGCCTCCAACACCGGGGCCGGTGGGGTGCTGCGGTACGCCCGGCAGGACCTGGAGCTCGGCGGCGTGAGGGTGCGCGCGGGCGAGCTCCTGCTGCTCAACAACGGCGCGGCCAACCACGACGAGTCGGTCTTCCCCGACTCCGACACCTTCGACATCGGGCGGCGGCCCGCCAGCCCCCACGTCACCTTCGGGTACGGCCCGCACTACTGCCTGGGCGCGGTGCTCGCGCGCATCGAGTTGCAGGCCGCGCTGGCGGAGCTGGTCCGGTGCCTGCCGGGCGCGCGCCTGGCGGTGCCCGTGGAACGGCTGCGCGTCCGCTCCGACCAGTTGACCGGCGGCCTGGCCGAGCTGCCCGTCACCTGGTGAGCGCGCCGTCCGGTCGCGGCCGTACGGCGGCGCGGCCGTACGGCGGTGGCGGCGTGGCCGTACGGCGGTGGCGGCGGGGCGGGGCCGTCAGGTGGCGAGCGACTCGGCCTCGGCCTTGAGCCGCTCCAGCGTCGCGGCGATGTTGCGCGCGTTGCGGGCGCGCCGGTCGTGGACGCCGGTGAGCGGCGGGGCCAGGACGTGCTTGACGAGGAAGCCGCGCAGGTCCCAGGTCCGCTCGGTGACGGCGCAGCCGGTGGGCGTGGGCTCGAAGACGTACTCCCACCAGGCGATGCGGCCCAGGACCTCCCAGGCGAACATCCGGCCGGGCCGCGCGACCCGGACCTGGCTCACCGAGACCCAGCGGAAGGGGCCGTTGCGGTTGACGCCGAGGAACCTGGCCCCCTCGGCCGGGCCGGTCGCCCCGCCCAGCCAGCGGCAGCGCACGCACTCGGTGGCCCAGGTCGGCAGCCTGGGCACGTCGCTGACCAGGTCGTACACGAGCTCGGCGGGGGCGTGGACCTCGACGGTCAGCGACGCGTCGGGTTCGCGGGTCGGTGCTGGCACGGCACCCTCCAGATGGTGGACGGACGGCGGTCCTAGCGGAAGCGGACCGGCATGCTCCTGACGCCGTTGATGAAGTTGGAGCGCACGCGCGTGGCCGGCCCGGCCGGGGCCAGGCCGGGCATCTTGTCGGCGATCGTCTCGATGAGCACGGAGAGCTGGAGCCTGGCCAGGTGGGAGCCCAGGCAGTAGTGGGCGCCGCCGCCGCCGAACCCCACGTGGGGGTTGGGGCGCCTGCCGATGTCGAAGACGCCGGGGTCGGCGAAGACGCGCTCATCGAAGTTGGCCGAGGAGTAGAAGACGACGACCTTGTCCCCGCGCGCGATCGGCTGCCCGCCCAGCTCGGTGTCCCGGGTGGCGGTGCGCCGGAACTGGTTGACGGGGGAGACCCAGCGCACGATCTCGTCCACGGCGGCCGGGAGCAGGCTCCGGTCGTCCAGGAGGCGCCGCCACTGGGCGGGGTGGGCGAAGAAGGCGAGCATCCCGCCGGAGGCGGCGTTGCGCGTGGTCTCGTTGCCCGCCACGGCGATCTGGATCAGGAGCAGGTTGCACTCCGCGGCGGTGAGCGCCTCGCCGTACGCCCCGGGCAGGAGCAGCCGGCCGATGAGGTCGTCCCGGGGGTCCTGGCGGCGGCGGGCGACCAGCTCGTCCAGGTAGAGGAACATCTCGGCGGCGGCGGCCTGGGCGTCCTCGACGGAGGCCCCGGGGTCGTCGAAGCCGGTCAGCCGGTTCGACCACTGCTCCACCCGGTGCCGGTCGGCGGCGGGGATGCCCATGAGCTCGCACAGCACCCGGGCGGGGAACGGCGCGGCGATCTCGGCCACGAAGTCGCCCTCGCCCCGCCGCAGGGCCTGCCCGGCGAGCTCCTCGCAGACGGCGCGCAGGCGTGGTTCGAGCAGGGCCGTCAGGCGCGGGGTGAACCCGCGGTTGACGAGGGACCGCGTCCGGGTGTGCTCGGGCGGGTCCATGTTCATCATCATGCTCCGCTGGACCGCGAGCTCCTCGTCGGTGTACTCCAGGAACATCGCGCCCCTGCTGCGCACCGAGAAGGTCCGCGAGTCGCGGGACACGCGGACGACGTCGGCGTGCCGGGTGACCGCCCAGAACTCCGGCTCCCCGGCGTGCCGGTAGACCGGGGCGGCGGCGCGCAGCCGGCGGAACCGGTCGTGCGGGATGCCGCCGGCGGCGTACAGGCCGGGATCGATCACGTCGATGGCGCCGACGGCGTCGATCACGGGGCGCTCCCTTCCAGCGCGCGCCGGTCCCGGTACTCCCGCGTCCGGCGGAACCCCGCGGTCAGCAGGGCCTCGAACGGCCGCCGGGCGACCAGGCCGAGCAGTTCGCCGATCCGGCCGTAGGCGGGGGCCATGGTCCGGCTCCTGCTGACCACGGCCCGGCAGACCCAGTCGGCGGCCTCCTCGGGGGTGCGCCCGGGCATGTGCCGGGAGAAGCCCGTGGGCTCGCTCATGCGGGTGCGGACCAGGCCGAAGTACAGGGAGCTGCAGGCGACGCCGTCGGGGCGGATCTCGGGGGCGACGCTGCGCAGCCAGAAGTCGAAGGCGGCCTTGGAGGCGATGTAGGCCGAGTATCGCGGCACCTGGAACTGCACGCCGATGGTGGAGACGTTGATGATGTGGGCGTGGCCGCGGGCCCGCATCGCCGGGAGCACCTCCAGGAGCAGGCGGACGGGGCCGAAGTAGTTGACCGCCATGGTCCGCTGGAAGTCGTGGAAGCGGTCCTGCGACCGCCCGATGGAGCGGCGGATCGAGTGGCCGGCGTTGTTGACGAAGACGTCCACGCCGCCGTAGTCGTCCAGCAGCTCCTTGGCCAGCGCCGCGGCGCTGTCGGGGTCGGCCAGGTCCACGGGGTGGACGTGGGCGCGTCCCCCGGCGGCGGCGATGTCGGCCTGGATCCGGTGGAGCCGGTCGACGGACCTGGCCGCCATGACGACGGTCGCGCCGGCCGCCGCGAGCCGCCGCGACACGGCCTCGCCGATGCCCGCCGACGCCCCCGTCACCAGGACGACCCGGCCGGTGACCGCGCGCCGGAGCCTCCGCTGTCTCAGCCTGCGGATCATGTGGTCCTCCCGTGTCGTCCCGGCCGGTCAGGCGCCCGTCAGGCGCTTGCCCAGCGAGGCGAGGCCGGGCCGGTAGATGTGGTCGCGGACCATCTCGGCGAGCCGGTCCGCCTCGGCCGCGTCGGCCTCGAAGTCGGCCGTCCACTGCACGAAGGACCGGTCGCCGTCGGTCACCGGGAGCACCCGCAGCCTGGAGACGTACTCCCGCAGGGGGAAGACCGACTCCAGGATGCGGTAGGTCTGGCTGCGGGCGTCGTCGTCGAGCGCCAGCAGTTCCTCCCTGGCCATGACCTGGCCGTTGACCTCGAACCGGCGTATCGCGCCGACGCGGTCGGAGGGGCCGCCCCCTTCGATGACCGCGTCCGGCATGCCGTCGTACCAGGCGTTGAAGCGGCCGAAGTCGCGCAGCAGGCGCCACACCTCGCCGGCCGGAGCCTCGACCACCGTGCTGACCGTCACTCGGGGCATCCGCTCACCCTCGTCGATGTCCGGCGCCTCCGCCGTACCGGATGATCGGCTCGGCGCGTCTGTAGAGTAGCCCGCGCCGAGTTAACCTAGCAAGCGCTTGATAGGACTTTCGGGGAGTGCCCTCTCCGCCCGCCGCGCCGGTCCCGGCCGCTCCGGCGGTCACCGTACGGCGGGGCTCGCGGTCCGCTCGCCGCCGGCGGCCAGGAGGCGGTCCAGGAATGCGTTGGCGAACTTGCCGCCGGGGTCCAGGCGGCCGGCCAGGTCGCGGAAGCCGCCGGGGCAGGCGGGCCACCGGGTGAAGAGCTTGCCCCAGTGCGGCCTGGGGTCGTACGGCGCCAGCGCCTCCTCCACGAGCCCGATCACGGGGAGCACGGCGGCCGGGTCCCTGATCCAGGTGAAGTGGACGGCCACGCTGTCGCGGCCGCGGAAGGGGCTCAGCCACAGGTCGTCGGCGGCGACCGTGCGCACCTCCGACACGCGCAGGACGGGGCGGATCCGGTCGCCGACGGCGAACAGGGCGCGCAGGGCCGCCGCGGCGTGGGCGCGCGGCATCAGGAACTCCGACTGCAGTTCGTCGCCGGCGCCGCTGGGCGGGGCGTCGGCCCGGAAGTGGGGCAGGCGCTCGTGCCAGGGGCCCGGCTCCCCGAGCTGGCGGGTGCAGCTTCCCGCGGGCATGCCGGCGATCGGGTGCCGGGGGCCGTCCGCGGGGCGCGTGCCGTACCACTCGTCCCGGTCGAACTCCTCGCGCCGCTTCAGCCAGACGCTGGTCCGGCGCCAGTCGGTGAACAGGCTGACGCTGTGGCCGCCGGCCATGATGGCGTCGAAGTCGGCCAGGGCGTCCGGCTCCAGGCCCTCCCTGACGTACTGCCGCAGCTCGAAGGCGGGCACCAGGTCCAGCGTCAGCGCGGTCACCACGCCCAGCGCGCCCAGGGCCACGACCGCGCCGGGGAAGTCCGCGTCCCCGCGCGCCAGCTCCAGCGTCGATCCGTCGGCGGTGACCAGCTCCACCCCGGACACGGCGGCGGCCAGGCTCCGGTTGCCGTCGCCCGAGCCGTGCGTGCCCGTGGCGCAGGAGCCGGCGATGGAGATGTGCGGCAGCGAGGCCATGTTCTCCAGCGCCAGGCCCGCCTCGTGCAGGGCCGGGGCCAGCTCGGCGTACGTCGTGCCCGCGCTCACCCGCACGCGCCGCGCGGCACCGTCGATCTCCACGATGCGCGGCATCCGGTCGAGGAGGATCAGGTCCCCGGGGCCGTCCGCCACGTCGCTGAACGAGTGCCCGCTGCCCAGCGCCCGCACCCGGCGGGCGCCCGCGACCAGCCGGCGCAGTTCCCCGAGGCAGGCCGGGCGGTGCGCCGCCCGCGCCCCGAAAGTCACATTCCCCGCCCAGTTCCGCAATGTCGTCACTCGGACCCCTTCATGGTGTTTTCCGGTGAATCATGTGAGCGCTAACACGCTAACGGCAAGGGCTGGGCGGGGCGCCCCCTCGCGAGCCGGGCGCCGCGGCGCGGGCCCGGAGCCCGGCCGGCTTCACCCGCGTGACGGGGCTTCACGCGCGCGTGCTCACGCAGGGTGCGCGGGTCGCGCCCACGGTTCCGGGGAGGACCGGGGGCCGGGCGAGCCCCAGGGGCTTTCGGCAACGTCTGCATCGAGCCCCCGCGCGCCCCTCGGCCCCCGCGGGTCACCGCCGGACGGGAGGCGGACGGGGACGCGGGCGGGGAGTCGGGCGGGGAGGCGACGGGGACGCGGGCGGGGCCGCCGGGGCGGTCGGGTGATCGCCGGGACCGGGTCACGGGCGGGGTGCGGCCCCCTCGGGCGCCCGGGACAGGCGGCGGTACGCCGTGCGCCAGATCTCGCGTTCGTCGAAGCGCTCGGCCGTCCACGTCGCCGAGGACAGCGAGCCCCGGCCCCGGTACCGGCGCATGATCGCGACGTGCGCGGGGAGCCGGACGAAGCCCCGCACCGCCCGCTCGCCGGTCCACACCGACACCGATCCGGTACGGCGGCGCCCGGGCTCGGCCCACAGCCACACCCCGACCGCGCCCTCCAGGTCGTCCCACTCGCGCGCGAGCGCGAACCCGGCCCGCGCGATCCCGGGCAGGTGGAGTGGGTTGCGCGCGGTGAACTCGGTGATCGCCACGAGCACGGGCCCCTGCGCGCCCGCCGCAGGCCCGGCGCGCCACCGCGACCTCAGCATTCGCCCTCCCTGGGCGTACGGCCGGCGAGGGCGAGGAGGCGGCGGCGGGGGGAGGCGTCCGCGGGGAGGGGGGCGCGGGGGCCGAAGAAGGACCCGGGGGAGCGGGTCTCGTCCGGGATCCGCTCGGCGACGCGCAGCGCGGCCGACGTCAGCTCCTCGTCCGGCTCCCACGGCAGGTCCAGGGTCGCGGCGACGTCCCAGGCGTGGACGACGTAGTCGAGCAGGTGGAAGCCGATCGCCACCCGGCCGGGGAACGCCGCCCCGGTCCCCAGCTCCGGCATCGCGAAGGTCCGCTCCAGGGCGTCGGCGGCGGCGAAGGCCGCGGTGACCCGCTCCGCCGACCGCTCGTAGGCCGCCGCGGGGTCGTCGCCGAGCTCCGCGCGCTGCCACGGGGCGAGGTCGGCCGAGCCTTCCGCCGCGGCCGCGAACCCGGCGTTCTGGGCGACCAGGTGGCGGAGCAGGCCGTAGAGGGTCCAGTCGGGGCAGGGGGTGGGCGAGGTGAGACGCGCCGGGCGGACCCGGGCCACGAGGCGCCCGGTGAGGTCCAGCGCGCGGCGGTCGAGTGCGCGGATGTCCATGCCGGGAACGCTAGAAGCGCCGAGCGGCCCAATCCAGGGCCGAAAACGGCCCTTATGATTGGGCCAATATGGACCTGCACGTGACCCTGGAGGGCCGCCGGGACCTGCCCGCCCAGATCTACCGGCAGGTCAGCGCGGCCGTCCTCGACGGGCGGCTGCGCGCGGGCGACCGCCTGCCGCCGAGCCGCGAGCTGGCCCGCCGCCTGGCCGTCTCCCGCAACACCGTGGCCGTCGCCTACGACAGGCTGGTCGCCGAGGGGTACGCCGAGAGCCGCGTGGGCTCGGGCACCTACGTGCGGGCGACGGGAGGCCCGCTCCGCCGTACGGCCTCGCCCTCCGCGCTCCGGCCGAGGGCCGTGTGGGACTCGATCGAGCCGTGGCCGGGGGAGGCCGCGCCCGCCGGGGTCCGCCATGACTTCCGGCTGGGGGTGCCGGACGCGCGGCTGTTCCCGTACGAGGCGTGGCGGCGGATCGTGGCGGGGGAGCTGCGGCGCTCGGCGGGTCCGGGGTACGGGAACCCGGCGGGCCACCGGGGGCTCCGCGAGGCCCTGGCCCGGCACCTCGGCGTCTCGCGCGGCGTGCGCGCCGGGGCCGGCGACCTGATCGTGACCACGAGCGCGCAGCAGGCGCTCGACCTGGTGTGCCGGGTGATGGTCGCGCCGGGCGACCTGGTGGCGGTCGAGGACCCCGGTTACCCGCCCGCGCGCCTGCTGCTGGAGTCGCACGGCGCGTCCGTCGCGCGCGTCCCCGTCGACGCCGAGGGGCTGCGCGTGGACCTGCTCCCCGAGGGCGCGCGGCTCGTCTACGTCACGCCGTCGCACCAGTTCCCGCTGGGCATGCCGATGTCGCGGGCCCGCCGTACGGCCCTGCTGGACTGGGCCGCGCGGAACGGGGCGGTCGTGGTGGAGGACGACTACGACAGCGAGTTCCGGTACGGCGGGCGCCCGCTGGACCCGCTCCAGAGCATCGACAGGACCGGGCACGTGGTCTACGTGGGCTCCTTCTCCAAGGTCATGCTGCCCGCCCTGCGCGTCGGTCTCCTGCTCGCCCCCGAGCCGCTGCGCGCCGCCCTGACCCGCGCCAAGTACGTCACCGACTGGAACACCGCCCCCCACACGCAGGCCGCCCTCGCCCGCTTCATCGACGACGGACTCCTGGCCCGCCACATCCGCCGGGCCCGCGCGGAATACGAGACCCGCCACGAGGTCCTGACCCGCGTGCTCCGCCGCGACTTCACCGGCCTTCTGGACGTCGTCCCCTCCGCCACCGGCCTGCACGTGACGGCTCTCGCCCGGCACGACCCGGCCCCGATCGTCGCCCGCGTCCCCGGCCTGGCCCTCCCCACCCTGGCCCAGGCCGCGCAGGACCCCGCCGCCCCTTCCGGCCTCGTCTTCGGCTACGGCGCGATCGCGCCCACCGGCATCGAACCCGCCCTCCGCCTCCTGCGCGCGGCCTGGCCCGCCTGAGCGCTCACCGCCCCGGGGTCAGGGCGTCTGCTCGTCGATCTGGCAGGACCAGAACACCCACGCGTGCCCGCCGGTGTTCTTCAGGCTGTGGAAGGCCCAGCCGGTCCCGGCGAGGTCGAGGGTGACCAGGAACTCGACGGTGGCGTCGCCGCCCGCGACCGTGGCGGTCTGCGTCCCGGATGCGCCGCTGAGCTCGTACTGGGTGCTCGTCACACCGTTCGTGCTCACGCGGAACCGCAGCCGGTAGGTGTGCGGGGCGCCGTCGGGCACCCGGACGTACGGCAGGACCGCCTGGTTGACCGTCGAGGGGATCACCTGCGGATTGAACGCGACGTTGTTCGGGGTGAACGCGTGGGCGCCGTAGAGGACGAGCTGGGTGTCGGCCGAGGTGACGTGCTGGGGGTCGAGGGTGCCCACCGGCGTCCAGCCCGCGGCGGCCCGGGCGGCGGGCCGGTGCTCCCTCGCGCTCGCCTCGCCCGCGATGACGGTGAGCGGCACCGCGACCGCCAGGGCCGCCAGGAGGGTGCCGGCCGGTCTTCTCAGGGTGGTGGTTCTCATGATGAACCTCCTCGGCGACCGCCGCCGTAGGGAATCCGTCCCCCGATGGTCCCTGCCGGCGGGGCGGCTGAAAAGGCCGCGAGAAACGTCATCTCAGCCACCCCGCTCACCGGGTCGATGGTGTCAGGGCGTGGCGAGGCACGCCTCGGCGATGAGGGTGTCCTGCTCGACGGTGCCGCCCGAGACGCCGATCGCGCCGATGGTGCGGCCCTCGCCGTCGGTGATCGGGAGTCCGCCGCCGAAGGAGACCAGCCCGTCGTTGGTGAGCTCGATGCCGTAGCAGGGGCCGCCCGGCTGGGAGAGCCCGCCGATCACCGCGGTCGGCATCCGGAACAGGACCGCCGTCCTGGCCTTCTTCAGCGCGATGTCGATCGAGCCCAGCCACGCCCGGTCCATCCGGACGAAGTGCAGCAGGTGCCCGCCCGCGTCCACGATCGCGATGTTCATGTCCACGCCCAGCTCGGCGGCCCGGGCCATCCCGGCCTCGGCGCGGCGAAACGCGTCCTGCAACGTCAGCTCAGTCATCACATGTCCCTGTCTGTCGGGCTTCCGGTAACGAACGCCACCACCGTGCCCCGGCCGCGTCCGCCCCTCCAGGACCGTCCCCGCCCGGGCCCGGCGTTCCAGGGACTGTCACACCCAGGCACCGGGCGGCGCGGTCGCCGATACTGGTGGGTCATGAGCGAACTGGGAGACTTCCTCAGGGCCAAGCGCGCTGCCCTCAACCCCCAGGACGTCGGGCTGCCCGGCGGCGGCCGGATGCGCCGCGTCCCCGGCCTGCGCCGCGAGGAGGTGGCGCTCCTCGCCGACGTGGGCGTCGACCACTACACCCGGCTGGAGCAGGGCCGCGCCGCCGGAGTGTCGGAGTCTGTGCTCGCCGCGATCGCCCGGGCGCTGCGCCTGACCGACGACGAGCACCTCTATCTGCGCGCCCTGGCCAAACCCCCCGCCCGGCCCCGTTCCCGGACCGGCTCCCAGCCCGCGGGCCTGCCCGAGGTCAGCGTGGCCACACGGGCGCTGCTCGACGGCCTCACGGCCACCCCCGCCCTGGTGCTGGGCCGCCGCATGGACGTCCTGGCCTGGAACCCCCTGGCCGCAGCCCTGTTCCTCGACTTCGGCGGGTGGCCGGCCGGGCGGCGCAACCTGGTCCGGCTGGTCTTCCTGGAACCCCGGATCCGTGACCTGTTCCCCCGATGGGAGGCCGTCGCCGCCGACGCGGTCGCCCGGCTGCGCCTGGCCGCCGCCGCCCACCCCCACGACAAGAGGCTGTCCGCGCTGATCGGTGAGCTGTCGGTCCAGGACGAGGACTTCCGGCGCTGGTGGAGCGGCCACGCCGTCAAGGCCACCGACCGGGGCCGCAAGACCTTCGACCACCCGGTCACCGGGCCCATCGAACTCGACTGGCAGGCCCTCCGGCTCAGCGCCCACCAGGACCAGACCTTGATCGTGTACACCGCGCCGCCCGGCTCGTCCACCGCCGAGGCCCTCCATTTCCTCCAGGCCTGGGCCCCCGCCCGGGACACCGCCGGGTCCTGATCCTCCGCCGGCGTCGCCCCTGCCGTACGGCGGCGCCGCCCCTCCGTACGCCGTCCGCCCCCGAGCGCACGCCGTCCGCCGGACGCCGCGGGGCGTCGTGGCCGAGGGGTGAACTTCGGTCCAGGGTGCTTCTGACCTGGGGTTATATGGGTATACCGGTATGGGGTTGGTGGCGGAGTCCAGGGTGAATGGGGACGGAAGATCTACCTTCTCGCGTCACTCCATCTGTCACTCAGGGTTATTAGACAGGGGCAATCAGTCACTCTGTGTAGTGATGTCTAGTGCGCCTTGAGAGGACTCTTCGTGCCTGTCTCTTCGCTGCGGCGGATCCTGGTATCCGCCGTCCTCGCGCTCGGCCATGTCGGGCTGGGCGCGGGCATGACCCAGGCCCATATTGGGAGCAATCGTCCGGCGAACTACCCCACCCGCGCCGTCGTCCTGGTGGCCAACACCGACTCCGGCGATCTGAGTGCCTTCGACCCGCTTCTGCGCCCGCTCGCCAAGCGCATCGGCGGAGACGGCGTGCCCGGCGCGTTCACCCCCGTCGAGGTGGCCTTCGGGCCCGGCGGGACCCGGGCCTACGTCACCAGCCTGCGCAACAACCGGCTGGTCGTGATCGACACGCTGGCCGCGCGCGTCATCCACAGCATCCCCGTGGGCCGCGGCCCGGTCGGCGTGGCCGTCTCGCCCGCCGGCCGCCGCGTCTACGTCGCCAACCGCGGCTCGAACACCGTCTCGATCATCGACCCGGCGCTGGGGAGGGTGATCGCCACCGTCCCCGTCGGCAAGATCCCCCACAGTGTCGCCATCTCGCCCGCCAGCCGTACCGTCTACGTCACCAACAACGGCTCGGGCACCGTCAGCGCCATCCGCGGTCACAGGGTCGTGGCCACCTACCGCACCGGGCTCTACCCCGCCGGGATCGCCGTCGCCCCCGGGGGCGGTTACCTGTACGTCGCCAACACCGGGTCCGACAGCGTCTCGCGCATCCCGCTCACCGGCGGCCACGCGCCCGCCCGGATCCGGGTGGGACAGGCGCCGATCGGGCTGGCGGTCACCCCGAACGGCCTCGTCTGGACCGCCAACTCCGGCTCCGGCACCGTCTCGGTGATCGACCCCGCCAGGGGCGCCGTCATCGACACCATCGCGGTGGGCGGCACCCCTGAGGGCGTCGCCGCCGCCAGGGACGGCAGCCGCGTCTACGTCACCAACAACGCCTCCAACACCATGACGGTGATCAGCGGGCCCACCCGGCGCGTCATCGCCACCGTGCCCACCGGCAGGGGCCCTGAGGGGGTCGCCGTCGCCCCCTGACGCCCGCCCGCACGGCCTCCATCCCCCCGCCCCGCGGGCCCGTACGGCGGGGGCGGCGCGGGCCGTCACGGCGTACGGAACCGGAACCGGCCGCGAGGCCGTACGGCGGGCGGGGGCGTACGGCGGGAGCCCGCCGTCAGTCGGCGACGAGGGCACGGAGCAGGTCGCGCAGGGACTCCTGCTGCGCGGGGTCGAGCGCGGCCAGCGGTGAGTGGGCGCTCAGCCGCCGTACGACCTCGGCGCGGCGGCGCTCGCCCGCGCCGGTGAGCACGATCCGCTTGGCGCGGCGGTCGGTCGGGTGGGGCCGCCGCTCGATCAGGCCCTGCTCCTCCAGCCGGTCGAGGACGAACGTGGCGTTGGACGCCTCGCACGACATCCGGTCGGCCAGTTCCCGCGCGGTGATCGGCTCGGACAGCTCCCGCAGCGCGACCACCTGGGTCGGCGTCAGGCCGAGCTCGTCGGCGGCCCGGCGCACGCGCACCCCCAGCTTCTGGGTGAACCGGTGGGCCAGCTTGCAGACCTCCCGGTCGAGCAGCCCCTCCTCCGCCAGGTCCGCCACCAGGTCCGCCACCGCTTCGGGCCGTTCCGCCATGCCCCGAAGTCTAGCCGAGGAGCTTCGAGTCATGATAGCTATGACTCGAATTATGCGAACTCGAACTAACTGAGAGGGTGCCGTGCCGCTCCTGGTCTTTTCACTCATGCTCGTGGTCTTCGGCCTGACCACCGGCGAGTTCGTCATCGCCGGGATCCTGCCCGACGTGGCGCGCGATCTGTCGGTCTCGATCCCGGAGGCGGGACTGCTGGTCACCGCGTACGCCATCGGCATGATCGCGGGAGGGCCGGTGATCACGACGCTGACCGCGAGGCTGCCCCGCAGGCCGCTCGTCATCGGGCTCATCACCACGTCCATCGCCGGGAACGCCGCGTCGGCCGTCGCGCCCAGCTACCCCGTCCTGCTGGCGGGGCGGTTCATCGCCGGGCTGGTGGTGGCCACCTTCTTCGCCGTCGCGATCGCCACCGCCGTCTCCGCCGCCGCCGAGGGCAAGCAGGCCTCCACGGTGGCGAGGCTGACGCTCGGCATGAACCTGGGCATGATCGCGGGCACCCCGCTGGGCACCTTCGTCGGCCAGCACTTCGGCTGGCGGGCGACCTTCGCCGCGATCGCCGTGTTCACCGTCGTCGCCCTGACGCTGGTGCTGCGGTCCTTCCCCGCCGCGCCCGCGCCGGTCGTCGGCTCGCTCCTCGGTGAGCTGCGCGTCTTCGCCAGCCGGGACGTCGTGCTGGCCATCGCCCTGACCGCCGCGGGGAACCTGGGGGTCGTCACCGTCTTCAGCTTCCTGGCGCCACTGGCGACCGACGTCAGCGGGTTCTCCGGCGCGGCCCTGCCGATGCTGCTCCTGGTGTACGGCGCCGGCGCCGTCATCGGCAACTTCCTCGGCGGCCGGCTGGCGGACCGGGCGCTCATGCCCTCGCTCGCGGGCCTGCTGGCCGTACTGGCCGGCGTCCTCGCGGCCGGCTGGGTGATCAGCACGCACCCGGTGCCCGCCGTGGTGCTGTGGTTCGCGCTCGGCGTCCTGGCGTTCGCGATCATCCCGGGCATGCAGACCCGCGTGGTCACCACCGCGCAGGCCGCCCCGACCCTGGCCGTCGCCGTCAACGCCTCGGGCTTCCAGCTCGCCGCCGCGTTCGCCGGGTGGCTCGGCGGGCGGCTCATCGACGGCCCGGGGCCCCGCTCGATCTACCTGGCCGCCGCCGCCCTCACCGTCGCGGGGCTGCTCATCGCGCTCTACTCGCTGCGCCGCGACCGCCGTACCGCCGCCACGCCCGCCTCGCAGCCGGCCGCCTCACACTGAACGCCGGGGCCCGCCGCGAGCCGGGTCACCGGTGCCGGCTGGCGTCCAGGAGGGCGCGGCCGAGGTCGGTCGCCTGGTGGAGCACCCGGTTGCGGTCGCGATGGCTGGAGACCAGGCCCGCCTCGCGCAGGACGGCGGCGTGCTCGCTCGCCGAGGCGGGGGAGATGCCGAGCCGGCGGGCCAGCTCCGAGGTCGTGGACACGCGGAAGGCGGCGGCCTCCAGCACCGCCGCCCGGGTCGCGCCCAGCAGCGCCCCGAGCGCGGCGGGCAGGTCCCCGTCCCGGGAGGGGAGCGCCCCGGGGGCCCGCTCGACGGGGTAGACGAGGACGGGCCGCAGCTCGGGGTCGAGCATGGTCAGCGGGCCGCTGACGCAGAAGTACGACGGGATCAGCAGCAGTCCCCGGCCGTTCAGGTGCAGCTCCTGATCGCGATGGCCGGGGACGCGCAGCTCGCCCGCCGACCAGCTCATCATCGGCCGCAGCCCGGCGAGCATGGCCTCGACCCCGCCCCCCGCCAGCGCGTCGGCCCGGATCCGCCTGTCCCGCTCCCAGGCGCTCTCGACGCTCCGCCGGTACGGGGTGACCGTCAGCTCGTAGCACGCGCGCATCGCGTCCGTGAGCGCCACGAGCAGGGCGGGCTCACCGGCGGCCAGGCCGCGCGTCTCGTACGGCAGGAGCCGGCCTCCCGCCAGCCGGCGCAGGTCGCGGCGCAGCACGGGGACGGGCGTGCTCCGGATCGCCTCAAGGCCGTGCTCAAGGCCGCGGGCCGCCTCGGCCGGGTTGAGGAAGTCGGGGAAGTAACCGACGGGCGGCGTGAGCGTCAGCAGCAGCTTCAGCATCCCGCCGAGGCCGGCGCCCCGCACCGCCGCGCACGCCTCCCGGCGCCATCCCCTGAAGAGCAGGTCGCCGCGCTGCGGCCGGAGCATCTGCAGGCCGAGCACCAGGTCCCACAGCGGATCGGGCTCCGCGGCGATCCTGGTCCGCGCGATGTCGTCGCCCGTGAAGTAGATCCTGAGCATGGTGGGCCGCCCCGAGAGCAGATGGCATCCCAGCGAGGTCGCGCGACACCGCCCAGAGGTGGCGCGATCCCACCGCCATGACACCAGACCCCCCTTTCCCCCGTCCACACCGAAACGACCCGCGACCCCGATCGACAGGCCGGTCCAGGGCGGGTTGTCAGGTTTTGTTCAGGAGCTCGGAGACCGTCACGAAGCGGTAGCCCTGGGTGCGGAGGGTGGTGATCAGGGCGCTGAGGGACGCACGGGTGTTCGCCCCTCCGGCGTACCAGGGGTGGAGCAGGATGATCGAGCCGGGGCGGGTCTGCTCGCGGACGGCGCTGACGATCTGGGCGGGGGCCGGCCGGGCGTCGGAGTCGGGCTCCACGTCCCACATGACCGTGTGCCGCCGGTGGTCGGCCAGGTACAGCGGCAGGGTCAGCAGTTTCTTGCCCGTCGGCGGCCGGAACGGGATGTCGCCGCGCTGCCCGGCTCCGCGGATGGCCCGGTCGGTGCGCTCGATCTCCTCGGCGACGGTGGAGGGGGAGACGAAGACCATCCGCCGGTGGGTGAAGGTGTGGTTGGCGAGCTGGTGCCCGGCGGCGACCAGCGCCCTGGCGTCCTGCGGCCGGGCCTCGACCTGCGACCCGACGACGAAGAAGGTCGCGCGGACGCGGTGCTCGGCGAGGGTGGAGATGATCTCCTGGGTGTGCTCGTCAGGGCCGTCGTCGAAGGTCAGGGCGACCACCTTCTCGGTGGTGTCCACCCGGTCGGTCAGCCGCCCGGCGAGCTGGAAGGTGCGCGAGTTCATCAGCGGGTAGAGCCCCGCGCCGCCGAGCAGGACGACGGCGAGAACGGCGAGCACCGCCCACCGCCTCCTCCGCCCGGTCTTCCCCGATGCTCCCGTCTTCCCCGATGCGTCCATGGACGATCATGAAATCACGCCCTGCCGGGCCGGTCGGCACCTTCCCGTGATCTCGTCCCGGCGCGCGTTCCACCGAGCGCCCCGTACGGCGGGCCACCGGGGCCCGGGCTCCTCGATCGGCGCCCGGGTGCCCCGGGGGCCCCGTGACCGGCAGACTTCTCGATCATGGACAGCGGACTGTGGGTCGGCGTTCTCACCGCGCTGACCGCGCTCGGGGCCAGTTACATCACGGCGCGGGCGACCTCGCGCGCGGCGCTGACCCAGGCGCGTACGGCCGCGCTGGCGCAGGCCCTGCGCGAGCAGCGGGACCGGCGGCGGGCCACCTACCGGGAGATGATGCGCTGCGCGCACGACTTCTCCGAGGTCACCTGGCAGATCGACGACGTCGACGCGGCGGGCGACCGCGAGGGCGAGGACCGGCTCCTGACCCGGATGTACGAGCGCATCGGCCCGGCCATCGGCGGCCTGAACCGGGCCACTCACGAGGTCCGGCTCGACGGCCCCGCGGACGTCTCCGTCGCGGCCGAGCACGTACGCCAGATGGCCCGCCGCCTGCAGCCCCGCCTCAAGGCGCTCATCGGGGCCGGGTCCCCCGAGCGCCGCGAGGAGTACGACAGCGCCTTCCGGGAGTTCCGGGACGCCTACCTCGCCTTCATCACCCGGGCGCGGGAAGCGCTCGAAGTAAGGGACGAGGACCCCGCCCTCTGACGCCCTCCGGGCGCTCGTCGCGGGGGCCGCCGCGAAGCCCCGGCCTTCGGATCACTCGGCCGGTTCCGGCTTCTTGAAGATCTCGAAGACGGCCAGGTAGTTCTCGCCGCCGTGGCCCTCGGCGATGGCCCGCTCGGCGATCCGCCGCATCAGGCGCGGCTGGCCGGCGTGGATCCCCTGCTCCACGCTGGTGCGGGTGATGTGCTCGAGCGCGTTCGCGTTCATCTCCATGGTCCCCAGGTCGCCGGGGTAGTCGCCCTTGTCCAGGCTGGGAGCCTGGGCGATGAGGGTCGCGTCGATCACCGTGGGCATGAACCAGTTGACGGCGAGGTCGGCGAACTCGACCGCGGAGACGCCCGCCGAGGCCACCATGGCCGTGGCGTGCAGGAACCCGTTCATGGTCGCGTACATCAGGTCGAGCAGCGCCGCGTTGTGCAGTACGGCCAGGCCGGGGTCGGCGCCGAGGTGGCGGGGGTCGCCCAGGCTCGCCAGGGTCTCCCGATGCGGGTCGAAGACGCCGGGGGAGCCGCTGTAGAGGAAGACGGCGTCCGGCCGGCCGACGAGCGGCGGCGGCACCATGATGGCGCCGTCGAGGTAGGCGACGTCGTGCCCGGCGGCCCAGGCGGCCGCCGAACGGGCCTCCGCGGGCGTACCGGAGCCGAGGTTGACCAGGACGCGGCCGCTCAGCGCCTCGGCGGCGGGATCGAGGATCTCGTGCGTGGTCGCGTAGTCGTTGAGGCACACGAGCGTGAGGGGGCTCTGGGACACCGCCTCGGCGACGGTCGCCGCGCGGCGGGCTCCCCCGGCGACGAGGCCGTCGCCCTTGCTCGGGGTGCGGTTCCAGATCGTCACGGCGTGGCCCTTGGCCAGGAGCGAGCCGGCGAGCGCCACCCCCATCGGGCCCAGGCCGAGGACGGTGACAGGCGAGCGACGCAGGTCGGATGAATGCGGATTCGTCATGACGGATAGGTTGGACCCTCACATTGGCGTGAGAGTCAAGCGGACGTGGCGGTGATGTGCGTGCGGATCGGGGAGCTGTCGCGGCTGACGGGGGTCAGCGTGCGCTCGCTGCGCTACTACGAGGAGCAGGGGCTGCTGGACCCGGTCCGGCTGCCCAGCGGATACCGGGAGTACGACGAGGGCCACGTCAGCACCGTGCGCGGCATCCGCCTCATGCTCGCCGCCGGCCTGAACACCGCCACCATCGCCGAACTGCTCCCCTGCATGACCGACGACGGCCAGGCCCTGAGCCCCAACTGCTCGGGCATGCTCCCCGACCTCCACCGGGAGCGCGCCCGCCTCACCGAAGCCGTCACCGACCTCCTGGCGGCCAGGGACGCGCTGGACACCCTCATAGCCACCACCCGGACCCTCGACCCCCCCGACCCCCAAGCCTGCCAAGCCCTGGCGCGCCCGAACGCGGTCCGCCCATGACGAACGTGCCCTGACGTCATCCGCCCGCCGATCGCGCGAAAACCTGGCGCGGGCCGACCGGCCGTTCAAGGTCGGGCCGCGGTGCATATCGCCTGTCGGCGAGCGAGGCCGCGGCCCAGGTGGGCGGGGGTGCCGTTCCCGGCACCCCCGGCGGCCGCTGAAATGCCTGTCCAGATCCGCTACTTGCGATAGATGTAGGCGGTTCCGTAAGAGCGCTTCGTGACCGAGACGTTGTTGCAACCGGCCTCAGTGAATTTGCTGCCGCCCTGGTTCGAGCCCTTGAACGTGCCTCGCTGGGTGGTGAAGTGCGAGATGGCGATGTGGCCCGTCAAGCCTTCTCGCCAGATGGCGACATCGCCGGGCTGGGGGTAGACGCCCCGGCCGATGTACCGGAACCCGTTCTTCTTGAGGAACGGGCCGAAGTCCTTCGCGAACCGGGGAATCGCGCCTTTGAGCTTCAGCTTTCGCACGGCGTAGATGCCGCACTCACAGAAAACGGCGCCCTTCGCCTTCGCGGCTACGGCGCTCGCCGAGGCGGGGGCGGGGGCGGAGGCGGGGCGATGCGTCGCGGACGCCGACGCCGGGGCCGCGCCCATCCCGCCGAGGACCGCGGCGAACGCGCTCGCGGCCACGGTCGTTCTGAAAATCCTGCGCATGGGGGCCTTTCTTCCAAGGTTCTCCGGTGGGTGCGGCGGAGGTCCGCGGCACGGAAGGCGGTCCGCGGGTCGCCGGCGCACATGTCGGGAGGGGAGAGCGAGCCTTTCTGCCGACGAGCCGCGGACTCCACCGATGACCCCACCTTCAGATGGCTGGAGGCGTCCGGGTGGCCGGACCGGGCTCAAGCGGTGGCGACGCCGCTCACAGTCCGTGGGGAAGACCAGTCCCCCACAGTGCTCGGGCGTCCGCGATGATCATTGTCTCCCACGTCGCCGGACCCGTCGTACCGGGCCCGGCGACGTGCCGCCGGCGACCATGACCAGGGCGAGGGCCCGATCACGGTGAGCGGCCGACACACGGGCGGCCGGTCCCTCGAAGGCTCCAGCGGACGGGGCTCCGGCGTAGGGGGTGGTCGCCGGGGTCAGGTCATTCGTCGCAGGGCGGTTTCCACCGTGTCGATCAGGGGGTCGGCGTTGGTCCGGGGGTGGCGGGTCAGGCCTAGTTCGACGTCGGGGAGGGTGGGGAGGGCGGACGCGTCGTGGCGGGCCAGGGACGGTTCCAGGTTGGCGGGCATCAGGGCGGCCGCTCCCAGCCCGGCTCTCACCGCGGCCAGGACGCTGACCAGGCTGTTGCTCTCGAAGGCCACGCGCCAGGGGCGGCCGGCGCGGTCGAGGGCCTCCAGGACGGACGTGCGCCAGGTGCAGGGGTTCGAGAAGAGGATGACCGGCAGGGGGTCGGCGGTGAGGTCGACCTTCGGGCCCGCGGCCCAGACGAGGGGGCGGCGGACCGTCCAGCGCGGCGGGCCGGGGAGGTCCGGCACCTCGTCGAGGACGAGCTGGACCCGCCCCGAGTCGTACGCCTCGCGCATCGCGGCCTTGGACAGGCTCAGCACCTCCAGCGTCGTGCCGGGGTGCATCCCGGCGAGGTCGGCGAGGGCCTGCGGAAGCCGGGAGGCGGCGAGGTCTTCGAGGAGCCCGACGCCGCAGTGGCCGGTGAGCTCACGCGCGGTCTCGGTGAGCGCCTGCGCGGAGAGCGCGAGGATCCGTTCGGCGTACGGCAGGAGCTCGGCGCCCGCACGGGTCGGCGAGACGCCGGCCGGCGACCGGTAGAGCAGCGGGCGGCCGACGGTGCTCTCCAGCTTGCGCAGCCGCTGGCTGAGCGCGGGCTGGGTCTGCCCGAGCGCGGTCGCGGCGCGGCTGATGCTGCCCGTTCGCACGGCGGTGACGAACGACCGCAGCAACGTGATCTCAAGGTCCCTGGGCATAAGAGTTCATTATGTAGGCTCCAACGAAACGGCCACTTCCTATGGCCGCCGGGGATGGCCTAGCTTTCGCGGGGTGACCAGATACCGACAGGTGCTCGCCGTGCCGGGGATGGCGTCCCTGCTGGGCGTCTCGCTGCTCGCCCGGGCCGCGATCACGGCCGACGTGATGGCGCTGACCATGCATGTCGTGCTGGGCCGGGACATGAGCTACGCGGCTGCGGGCGGCGTCGCGGCGGCGCTGACCGCCGGGGTGGCGCTGGGCGGGCCGCTGCTCGGCCGCGTGATCGACCGGCGCGGCCTGCGTCCCGTGCTGCTGACGACGGCCGCGCTGCAGGCGGTGTTCTGGCTGTGCGCGCCGGCCCTGCCGTACGGCGTCCTGCTGGGCGCGTCCTTCGCGGCGGGGCTGCTGATGGTGCCGGTCCAGCAGGTGACCAGGCAGGCGATCGCCGCGATGACGACGGCGGCGCAGCGCCGGGCCGCGTTCGCGCTGGAGTCGGTGCAGGGCGAGCTGTCCTACATCGTGGGGCCGTCGGTGGTGATCCTGTGCGCGGCGAAGACGTCCCCCGAGGTGGTGGTGTGGGGGGTCGGCGCCGTGATCGTCGCCGGTGGGGTCGGCGTCGCGCTGCTCAACCCGCCGCTGCTGGGCGGGGACGAGGCCGAGCCCGGCGCGGGCGCGGCAGGCCGGCCCCCGCGCCGCGAGTGGCTGGGCGTCCGCATGATCGCCGTGCTGGTGATGGGGTTCGGCACCACCCTGCTGCTCAGCGGCGTCGACCTCGCCATCGTCGCCACGCTCGAAGAGGCGGATCAGGTGTCCTGGGCCGCGGTGGTGGTGGCCGTGTTCGGCGGGTCCTCCATCGCCGGCGGGCTGATCTACGGCGCGCTGCCCCGGGCGATGCCCACGTGGCTGCTGCTCGGCCTGCTCGGGCTCGTGACGATCCCGGCCGGGCTCGCCCGCGACTGGCCCTGGCTGTGCGTGGCGGTGGTCGGCGCGGGGCTTCTCACCGCGCCGACCCTGTCCACGGTGGCCGACGCGGTGAGCCGGCTGGCCCCGGCGGGCGTCCGGGGTGAGGCGACGGGGCTGCAGTCCTCGGCGCAGAGCGCGGGTTTCGCGCTCGGGTCGCCGATCGTCGGGGTGGCGATCGACGTGTCCGTGCCGGGAGGCGGCTTCGCGGCGGCCGGGCTGGCCGGCCTGGCCGCCGCGCTGACCGGGCTCCTGCTGTCCCGCCGCCCGCCCGCCGCGCGCCGGGCCGGAGGGGATGGTCAGGAGGAGGGGGGTGAGCGTCCGGCCGCCGCGGTCGGCACGCCGTGAGGTGCCCGGCCGCGGCGTCCACGGCCGGGCGTCAGGTGTAGGTGTAGCTGCCCCGGTGGTCCACGACGTCGGCGACGGTGGCGGTGAACGGCGCGAGCGCCTCGTCGACGTCGACGACGTTCGCGGTGCCGCCGCCGGGCTGGTAGCGGGCGGCGCCGTACCCCCAGCGGTTCTGCCAGCGGGACCAGATCCGGTCGATGTTGCAGTGGTGCAGGAAGAACAGCGGATCGTTGGGGGAGTCGGTCTGCGCCATGTGGCCGCCGACCCAGACGTGGACGCGCCCGTGCGGGCTGGGGGAGAGGCCGCCCTCCAGGCGGTTGCGCATCCCGTCGTTGGACGCCGAGGTCCACGGCGCGACGTCGTAGGTGCCGACGTCCAGGATGGTCTGGACGTCGGCCGCGGTCGGCAGGGAGCCGGACCGGCCGATGGCCCGGTACAGCGACTTGGCCGTGCTGGGGCTGACGTTGATCCGCCAGTTGGCCTCGCCGGCGAAGGGGCCGGTGGTGACCGGGCCGCTGCCGTCGCGGCCGTTGCCGCCCATGAAGTCGTCGGTGAACGGCGGGCCGGTGAGGGACTGCTCGTTCACCCAGTTCCAGTAGGGCAGGGTGACCGTGGAGTCGAAGGCCTGCAGGCCCTTCTCGAACTCCAGCAGGAACTTGCGGTGCCACGGCAGGAACGACGACGACCAGTGCGCGTAGTTGTGGCCGTTGACGGTGCCGAAGTAGGTCATGTGGGTGTTGACGAACCAGTCGTAGTTGCGCCCGGTGGTCTTGGCCTTCAGTTTCTTCACCGCGGCGACGAAGGCGGTTCTCTCGGCGGCCGTCAGGGCGGCCACGTTCTTGCGGATTCCCATCTCGGTGCCTCCTGGTGGCCGTCAGTCGTGGGAGTGGTCGGCGTGAGGGGTCAGCTCCTGGTCCCCGAGCCGGTCCACGACGAGCCTGGCCAGCTTCTTGAGGCCGTCGCGGTTGTTCCCCTCGTCGAGAGGGATGGGCTCGAAGTGGCTGATCGTGCTGACCACGGCGGTGTAGGTCTCGGCGGATCCGGGGGCGACCGGGAGTTCGAGTTGCATGACGCCGAGCTTCTTGCCGTTGATGTGGACCTTGTGCTTGCCGCGGGCCTTGTCGTGCTCGCCCTTGATCTTCTTGCCCTTGTAGTTCTCCTCGAAGTCGCGGGGGTCGGCCGGGCCTGGCGTGGGCGTCGCCGTGGAGGTCGGTGTCGGGGCCGGCGTGGGGGCGGCGGCCGTACGGCCCGGGGCGAAGGCGGCCACGCCCGCGGCGGCGGTGGCCAGGGTGGCTGTCGCGCCGTATCGGAAGACGTCGCGACGGGATATGCCGTCCATGGGGGATCCTCTGCGGTGTGAAGCGGGAGCCCTAGGGGGTCGCCGGCGAGGGCTGGTCCCCAACTCTGGCCCAGGATCACCGTCAGCGCATCTAACCTGACAGTCTGTAATCAGTGACTGTGTGCGGTTAAGTCATCGCATAGTGTGCCCCTCGCGGAGAGGCCCGGATCAGCGTTTGACCCGGTTGCGGATGGCCAGGGCGGCCAGGCCGACGAAGAGCGGGCCGGAGACGCGCAGCATGACCTGCAGGACCTGCCCCCAGTGGGTGACGGTCTCGGGCACGTTCGCGGTCTTGACGTCGACCGCGACCATGGCGCGCAGGCTGTGGAGCAGCGCGTCCAGGTACGGCACCGGCCGGGGGAACCCGGCGTGGGCCATGCCCAGGGCGAGCGCCGCCACCACGGCCAGCATCGCGGCCAGGGCCCGCCACGCCCGCAGGCCGTACCCCGAGACCAGCCAGTACAGCCACAGCAGGAGCCGTTCCGCGCGGCGGGCGCCGGCGCGGCGCATCTCCATCTCCCCGTAGTAGAAGTCGGCCGCGCCCGGCTCGTTCTTGGCGTCCTCGAGCGCCTTGCGCAACTGCCGGTAGAGCACTTCCAGCCGCGGCGAGTCCACAGGCCGCACCCCTTCCGGGGCCGGGGACCACCGGCCGGGACCGCGGCCGCGCAGGAACCGCCGCCGCGCGCGCCAGTGGTGCTCCTCGGCCAGCACCCGGCGCCTGCGGCGCGGGTCGGTCGCGAAGACGCACCTGCCGTCGAGCTGGATCTGGTCGGCCCGGTGCACCCCGGCGAACAGGCAGCCGGTGAGGTCGACGTCGGTCAGCACCACCTGCCCGGCGTCCAGCCCGCGCAGCGACGTCACCGCGGCCAGGGGGACCCGGCCGAGCCGCGGGTCGGCCAGCCCCGACTCGTCGACCTGGCGGAGCGGCCGGGAGGGCGAGTCCGCCGCGTGGGTGATCGGCTCCTGCAGTCCGTGGACGGTCAGCGCCCCCGCGCACACCGCGCCGGACAGGTCGACGCGCGCCGCCCGCAGCCGCAGGCTCACCCGGTCCTTCGCCCGCAGCCCCTCGGCGAGTACGGCGCGCGCGGCCACCTCGACATGCACCTCGCCCTCGGCCGTCGCCCTGGTCAGATCGAGCTCGTCGGCGCGGCCGGTGACGAGCAGGTCCCCGGCGAACCTGGCCTCGTGGAACCGGGCCTCGCCGATGACCCGGGTCGCCCCGAAGAGGGCGTCCCGGGCGAAGCTCGACCGGGCGAAGTCGGCCCCTTCCAGGAACCTCGCCCCGGTGAACAGGGCGCGGCCGGAGAAGACGGCGGAGTCGAACGCGGCGGGCCCGGTGAACCGGGCCTGGCCGAACCCGGCGTCGCCGAGGAAGGTGGCGTGGCCGAAGCCGGCCCAGGCGGAGAAGCCCGCCCCGTGGAAGCTCACGTCGGCGGGGAAGGTGGCGCCCGCGAAGTCGGCGGCGCCGAACTCGGCGACGCCCCGACCGGCGCTCAAGGGGGCCAGCAACTCCTGGAACAGGTCCGCGGTGAACACCACGCCCATCGCGTCGACGTCGGAACCGGGCCGCAGCCCGGCCAGGTAGGCGTCGCGCTCGCCGGGGTCCAGGTGCGCGAGGCAGCGGCCGTCCCGCAGCGATCTCGCGCGGCAGCGCTCACCGGGGTCGAGGACATGGGGTCGCGTGCATCGCTGGGAGTCCACCGGCAAGATCGTCACATCGCCGTTCTACGGCTCGTTCCCCGCCGGGCGCCAGCCGCGGCCGGGCATCGATACCAACGAGCGACCGCCCCCGCCCGGCCGCCGCGCCGCCGCCCGGCCGCCCGCCGGCCTCTCGCCACCGGCGGAGGACGGCCGGCGCCGGGGCGCGGCGCGCGGTGGTGGGCGGCGGGGCGGCCGGTCCGGCTAGGGGCGCGCGGGCTCTGCCGGGCCCGACTCCGCCGCCTGCCCGATGCGCCGGTAGACGTTGTTGCGCAGGCGCAGGATGGGGGCCGCGATGGCGGCGGCGGCCAGGGACCCGGCCAGCACGGCGATCTTGACGTGGGCGTCGCGCTCGCTGCCCGCGCCGAACGCGAGCTCGCCGATGAGCAGGGACACGGTGAACCCGACGCCGGTCAGGGCGGCCAGGCCGAGCACGTCGATCCAGCCCAGGTCCTCGTCCAGGTCGGCGTGGGTGAACCGGGCGACCAGCCAGGTGGCGGCCATGACGCCCAGGGGCTTGCCGGCGACGAGCCCGAGGACGACGCCGAGCGCGACCGGGTCGGCCAGGGCGCGGCCGAGGCCGTCCAGCGGCACCCCGGCGGACAGGAACGCGAAGACGGGCACGGCCAGCCCGGCCGACAGCGGCCGGAAGCGGTGCTCGAAGTGCTCGGCGAGCCCCGGCCCGGTCCCCGCGCGGTCGTGGACGGGTACGGCGAAGCCCAGCAGCACGCCGGCGACCGTGGCGTGGACCCCGGAGGCGTGCACCAGCGCCCAGGCCGCGAACGCCAGCGGCAGCAGCAGCCACCAGGAGCGCACGCCCCGCCGTACCAGCCAGGCGAACGCCAGCAGCGGGACCACCGCGGCGAGCAGCGGCACGAGCGAGAGCCGTTCGGTGTAGAAGACGGCGATGACGACGATGGCCAGCAGGTCGTCGACCACGGCCAGCGTGAGCAGGAAGGTGCGCAGCGCGGCGGGCAGGTGCCGGCCGATGACGGCCAGTACGGCCAGCGCGAAGGCGATGTCGGTGGCGGTGGGGATCGCCCAGCCCCGGGCGGCGCCCGCGCCGGCGTGGGAGGCGGCCAGCAGGAAGACCGCCGCGGGCACGAGCACCCCGCCGAACGCGGCGGCCACCGGTACGGCGGCGCGCCGCGGGTCGCGCAGGTCCCCGGCGACGAACTCCCGCTTGAGCTCCAGCCCGGCCACGAAGAAGAAGATCGCCAGCAGGCCGTCGGCGGCCCAGGCGGCCAGGCTCAGGTCCAGGTGCAGCGCCTGCGGCCCGATCCGGGCGTCGCGGAGCCCCTCGTACGCGGTGGCCCAGGGCGAGTTGGCGGCGATCATGCCGAGCACCGCCCCGCCCAGCAGCAGCCCCCCGCCCACGGTCTCGGCGCGGAGGATGTCGGCGATGCGGCGGGCCTCGGCCTTGGAACCACGGCTGAACAGGCGGAAACCGCGCGGCGGCGCGTGCGTCACGGGAACTCCCGAAGGGGTCGGCGGCAGAACACGCCGACCAGGCTTCCCGGCACACCATCTTCATCCTACCCAAACACCCTGAAATCACCCGAATCACTCGTATCGGCGGGCGGCCGAGGGCGTCGGCGGGTGCCATCGGGCTCAGGGCCGGGTCCAGGCGGGCAGGTCCTCCACGTCGCGGACCCCGCGGAGAGCCGCGTGGACCGGCAGCGGCGACAGCGCGATGACCGCGGCCGCCAGCCAGAGGACCGGCCGCGTGCCCGCGGCCTGCCCGAGAGCGCCCCCGAGCAGGGCGCCCACGGGGAACAGGCCCATCATGAGGACGCGCATGGTCGCGTTGACCCGGCCGAGCATCCGCTCCGGGCACAGCCGCTGGCGCAGGCTGACGTTGGTGATCGCGTACACGATCTGGCCCAGCTCGCCGGCGGCCGTGCCGAGCACGAGGAGCAGCACCGGCCGGCCGGGGCCGGACAGGGGGGTGAGCATCGCGGCCGGGCCGGTCACGGCGAGCGAGAGCCAGATGATCCGCGCTGACCCGGCCCGCCGGGCGAGCCGGGGCGTCAGGGCCGCGCCCGCCAGGGCGGCGACCGAGCCCGCGGCGAGCACGAGCCCGATCGCGGCGGGGGTCAGGCCGAGCGTGCGGACCATGAAGACGACGTTCACGGCCGAGGCGATCGCGAAGGCGAGGTTCCCGGCGGCGCTGGTGATCGCCGTCGCGCGCAGGAGCCGGTTGCGGGCGACGAACGCCAGGCCCTCGCCGATCTCGGCGGCGAGCCGCCCCGGCCGCGCGGCCGGCGGGGCCGGCTCGCGGGCCCGGATGGCCAGCAGCGACGCGGCGGAGAGGGCGAACGTGACGGCCTGGACGAGGACGACGTTCGCGGCCCCGAGCAGCGCGACCGCCCAGCCGCCGACGCCGGGCCCGGCCACCTGGCCGCAGGCGCGCACGGTCTCCATCGCCGAGTTGCCGGCGAGCAGGCCGGTACGGTCGGCCACCGCCGGCAGGTAGCTCTGGTAGCCGACGTCGAAGAAGACCCGGGCGACGCCGGCCAGCAGCGAGACCACCACGAGCTGGGTGATGGTCAGCCTCCCGAGGAGGGCGGCCAGGGGGATCGTGGCCAGGAGCGCCGCGCGGGCCAGGTCGGCCGCGACGAGGACGGGGCGGCGCGGCCACCGGTCGATCCACGCGCCCGCGGGCAGCCCGATCAGCGCGAACGCGACCGTCCCCGCGGCGGTGACGAGGCCGAGCTGCAGGGGTGAGGCGCCGAGGGTGACGACGGCGAGCAGGGGTACGGCCACGCCGCTGACCTGCGTGCCGAGCTGGGCGGTGGTCTGCCCGAACAGGAGGAGCCGGAAATCGCGCCGCCGCGACGGCGAGCCGCTTGCCATGGGGGCCTCCGAGAGCCGGTGGGTGAGGTCCCCACCCCGCTGCTCCGAAGGCGTCGCCAGGGGTGGGGGACGTTACCCGCCGGCACCCCGCGGGTCAACCCCCGGCGAGGGGACCACCGGCTGACCTCCTCGAACGGCGCGCCCGCCCCCGCCCGCCGTACGGCAGGCCCGCCGCACGGCGCGCCCGCCCGATCAGGAGTCGAGCGGGTTGGCGGCGAGGCGGGTGGCGAGACCGGCGCGGATGAACGTGGCGCAGCGGCCGTCCGGCTTGCGGGCGGCCTGGTCCTCGAAGGAGGCGGTGAACTCGGCGGCCAGGCCCAGCCGGGGGTACGCCTCCAGCACCTCGGCGCGCAGCCCCGCGGGGATCCACTCGACCCCGCGCCCGGAGATCTCCATGGCGGTGGACAGCTCCAGCAGGTGCCCCTCGGGGTCCTCGGCCAGGTCCACGGCGTCCCACATGTGGCGCTCGATCACCTGCGCCACCCGCTCGCGCCGCGCGGCCGGCCATCCGGCCCCGGCGGCGAAGACCCAGGCCACGTGCCCGCCCGCCGCCTCGAAGGGCACCGTGTGGCTGTCGAACTCCTTCACCAGCCCGATGTCGTGCAGCACCGCGGCGACGTACAGGAGCTCGGCGTCGAAGGCGATGCCGTTCTCGATCGCGTACGCCGCCGCCCACAGATAGGACCGGACGGCGTGGTTGTGCAACGCGGGCGGACAGTAGACGGCGCTCACCTCAAGAGCGCCGGCGGCGGCAGGAGAGTCGGGAACGGGGATCTCGGAGAGCTTCATGCGGGCATTCTCGCAGCATCCTTCAGCCTGCCTGAAGCCGGGTCCTCAGGCCTTCCGGGCACCGGTCGAGAGGCCCCGGCCGCCTGTGACGCGGGGCCCGGCGTGCCCGGCGGCCGGTCGGGGCGGGCACGCCGGGCGGCATCCCGCCGGGCTCACCCCGAGGCGGGGCGCACGCGGCACTCCAGGGCGGTGAGGTGGGTCCCGGGAATCGGGTGGGCGCGGGTCACGGGGAGGCCGGCGGTTTCGGCCAGGCGGGTGAGGCCGGGCCTGGTGTGCCTGCGGCCGCCCACGTTCAGCAGGAGCATCAGGTCCATCGCAGTGTGGTACTTGGGCTCCGGGGCGTCGTCCACCAGGTTCTGGACGATCACCACGCGGGCTCCCGGGGGCGCGGCCGCGGCGAGGTTGCGCAAGGTGGCGGCGGTGCGGTCGTCGTCCCACTCCAGGAGGTTCTTCAGGAGGTAGACGTCGGCCCGGACCGGGATCGAGGACAGGCAGTCGCCGCCGACGAGCGCGGCCCGCCCGGCGAGCGCGCCGCCGGGCCGCAGCCGCTCGTCGGCGTCGGCCACCACCGCGGGCAGGTCGAACAGGATTCCCCGCAGGCCCGGGTGGCGCTCCAGCAGCGTGGCCAGGACGTGGCCCTGGCCGCCGCCGATGTCGGCGACGCTCCGCGCGCCCGTCAGGTCGAGCTCACCGGCGATCGCGGCGGCGGTCCGCGCGCTGCCCTGGGTCATGGCCCGGGCGAAGACCTCGGCCGACTCGGGGGCGTCCTCGTGGACGTATCGGAAGAAGTCCTTGCCGAACAGCCCGCCCGACACGGACGCGCCCGACCGGACCGACTCGTCCAGCACGGCCCACATCCGCCAGGTCCACGGCTCGGTGGCCCACAGCGTCATGTACCGCAGGCCGCCGGGCTCGTCCTCGCGCAGGAGACGGGAGCACGCGGTGTGGGCGAAGCGGCCGTCGGCCCGCCGTTCGAAGACCCGGTGGTGGGTGAGCGCGGTCATGAGCCGGTCCACCGTGTCGGGCCGCGCCCCCACGGCCGCGGCCAGTTCCTCCGCGGTCGCCGTCTCGGTGAACGCGTCCGCGATGCGCAGTACGGCCGCCGCCCGCAGCGCCGCGGCGTACCCGGCGCTCACCGCGAGCTCGCGCAGCCGCGCGGCGGGGTCACCCACGGGACGCCCGCCCCTCGGCGTACTCCTTGGCGAGACGCAGGTTGCCCATGCTGTTGGCGCTGAGGACCTTGCGGAGGTAGCGGCGCGCGCCGCGCATGGTCATGCCCTCGCCGAGGAGGTGCAGGCCCTCGGGGCGGATGGTCGCGGTGTGCCGGGCGCTGGCGATCACGCCTTCGGGGGTCGGCGTGAACAGCCAGTGCCCCGTGTGGGCGGTCATGGTGGCCGGCGGCCTGGTCTGCTTGTAGACGATCTTCCGGTGCGGCAGGCAGATCCGGACGGAGCGGGTGGTGTGCCGGGAGCCGTCGGCGGAGACGGTGTCCATGTCGAAGAACTGCACGCCGGGGGTCCTCTCCTCCAGGACGAGGCGGGTCACGTGGGGGATCCGGTCGGGCCACTTGTCCGCCTCGTACAGGTACTGGTAGACGTCCTCGATCTCGCCGGCGACGAACAGCGGGTCCTCGAAGGAGATGATGAGGTCGGCCAGGGCGTCGCGGGCCTCGGCGGCGTGCTTGAGGGTCGCGAGGTTCTCCCGCGTCGCCTTCCCCACGGCCGCGCCCAGGGACGCGGCCGCCCCGGGGTCGTCGTCGAGCAGCGTGAAGTCGTGGTCCAGGCGCACCTCGGTGCCGCCGGCGCCGGTGGGGGTGAGCGTCCAGGCGCCGCGGACCTCGGCGAAGGGCGCGACGGCCGGTTCGTGCTCGAAGACGACGCGGTGCTCGTCCTGGATCCGGCGGCGGGACCGCCAGGTCCGCACACTGTGGTCGTCCACGACCACCCAGTGCTGGATCAGCGCCTCGTCCTCGCCGTGCTCCAGCACCTCGGCGTGCGCGTGCCGCCGGTGAAGCTGGACCCAGCCCTCGGCGTCGAGGATGAGGTCGCGTACGACGTGGGCGGGCGCGGAGACGGAGACGCTCTCGCGGAGCGAGACGGTGCTGGGAGCGGTCATGGTCACGTCCTTCCTGTGTCTTCGGCGGGCGAGGGTGGCTCGCGGGCCCAATCTCGCGGTGAACGCTGGAGCGGCGGTGGAGCGCGGGTGTGGCGGTGTTCCCGGGGCGCCGCCCGCGCCGGAGGGCCCGGGGCCCGGTCCGCCCTCGCTCCACCGGGGGTCGAGCGCGGTCGCGCAGGCTCGCTGCCAGGCGGACCGCGCCGTGGCGTACGGCGTGGCCGGACGACAGGAGGTTCGTGATGGCGACGACGCGGCCCGGCGACGATCCGGCGGCCTTGACCGAGCTCTACGTGGAGGTTCAGCGGTTCTACGCGCGGCACCTGCAGGCGCTGGACCGGGGCGACGTCGGGGAGTGGGCGCGGGGGTTCACCGAGGACGGCGTCTTCCGACTGCCCCCGCCGCACGAGCCCCTGCGGGGGCGGGCGGCGCTGGCCGAGTCCCTGGGCCGGTTCATGGGCGCGGCGGAGGCGCGCGGCGAGCGGCACCGTCACTGGCACGGGATGCTGGACGTGCGGCCCGGGCCCGGCGGGACGGTCGAGGCCCGGTGCTACGCGCTGGTGATCCTCTCCACGGCGGAGGGGTCGCGCCTGTACCGGGCCTGCGTGTGCGAGGACGTGTTCGTCCGCGAGGACGGGGACCTGCGGGTGCGCGACCGGCGCGTGACCCGCGACGACCACCTGGGGTAGGCGCCGCGGCTCACTCCTCGACGAGGGCGACGGCCCTGGTCCAGCCCGCGCCCGCGCCTGCGATCTTGACGGGCAGGCACGAGACGGTGAACCCGGTGGGGCCCGGCAGGGAGTCCAGGTTGGCCAGCCGTTCGATCTGGCAGTACTCCCGCTCGCGGCCGGCGAAGTGCGCGGGCCACAGCACGCCGGGGTCGCCGGTGCGGTGGTACTCCTCGATCATGTGGGTGAAGGGCGCGTCGAGGCTGAACGCGTCGGTGCCGATGACGCGGACGCCGAGGTCGAGGAGCAGCCGCGTCGCCGGTCCGTCCAGGCCGGTGAAGTCGGTGAAGTACGACGGGGTCCCGGCCAGGCGGTCGGCGCCGGTGCGGAGCATGACGATCTCCATGGGCCGGGGCACGTGCCCGATGCGGGCGAACTCGGCGCGCAGCCGGTCCGCGCCCGCCGCGCCCACCGGGTCGCCCGTCAGGTCGAGGACGACCGCGGGCCGCCAGAACCAGTCCAGCGGCATCTGGTCGATGTGCCGCGGCGTGCCGTACGCCGGGGCGGACCCGTAGTGGGACGGGGCGTCCACGTGGGTGCCGGTGTGGGTGGTGAGGGTGAGCGTGTCCAGGGACAGCAGTTCCCCTCCGGGCAGCGCGGCGGGGTCGAACTCCAGGCCGTGCTTCTCCCGCATGGCCTCGGCCATGTGGCGGGCCCCCTCGGCCGGGGACATGATCGCGTGGGTGACGGGAGAGGGCTCCCAGGCCCGCGCGTCGATGGGCGTCGACAGGTCGATGATGCGCATGTGCGCCTCCGTGGGTTTCAGGCCCGGGTGAGCAGCGGCCCGGTGCGCGGGGCGGGCACCAGGTGGAGCGCGGCGAGGATGTCGGCCATCCGCGCGGGGTCCTCGAAGCGGCCCGCGGCGGCGAGGTAGCCGTCCGGCCGGATCAGCGCGTAGTCGCCGGGCCGCAGCCCGAACGCCTGGGACAGGCCCGCCCCGGGGTCCGCCAGGGGGGCGGGGCCGCCCCTGCCGGTCCGGGAGACGGTCCGGACCGACACCGCCCGGCCGTACGCGATCTCGACGCGCCGCAGGGCGGCCCGGAGCGGGGCGGCCGGGGCGTCGCCGGCGAACACGAGCAGCGACCATCGCGGGTCGGTGAGCTCGGTGAGCACGGCGGACCAGGCGGGGCAGTCCCGCTCGGTCTCGGCCGAGCAGGCCACCCGCTTCCCGGGCCGGATCCACCCGCCGTGGGCGGTCCCCGCGTCCAGGGTCAGGGGGCTGCCGGCGTAGGTGAGCGCGAGGCCGGACATCGCGGAGAGCAGCTTGCGCTCGACCCTGCGCTTGAGCGGCCCGACGGCGTTCAGGAGGCCGAGGCCGAGCGGGAGGAGCGCCGCCGGCGCGGCGTCGCGCAGCGCGATCAGGGCGGTGGCCGTGCGGGTGGTCCGCAGCAGCGTCGCGCCGACGGGCAGCCGCTCGGCGGGGAAGGTGTCGAGCAGGGTGTCGCGGGCGTGGCCCCGGATGACGTCCGCGAGCTTCCACGCCAGGTTGTACGCGTCGTGGACGCCGACGTTCAGGCCCTGCCCCGAGGCGGGGCTGTGCACGTGCGCGGCGTCCCCGACGACGAAGCAGCGGCCGGCGCGCATCCGCCGTACCATCCGCTGCTGGATCGTGAAGACCGACACCCAGCTCGGCGGGCCGACCTCGACGGGGCGGCCGAGGCCCTCGGTGAGTTTGGCGGCGAAGCGGGAGGCGATCAGGTGGGGGTCGTCGGCGCCGGTGACGTCCACGGTGTCGAGCAGCCGCCACCTGCCGGGCTCGGGGAACGGCACGAGCAGGATCGGGCCCTTGCCGACGTGGATCCAGTGCAGGCTGTCGCGGGGCAGGTCGGCGTCGAGCACGGCGTCGGCGATGAGCCAGGTCTCGGAGGCGTCGCCGACGAGCGGGAGGCCGAGCAGCGAGCGCACGCGGCTGTGGCCGCCGTCGGCCCCGATCAGCCAGGGCACGCGGATGTCCTCGGCCGTGCCGTCGCCGCCGCGCAGGCGCACGCGCACCCGGTCGTGGGCGCCGTCCAGGTTCGCAAGGGCGACGCCCCACTCCACCTCCACGCCGAGGCCGCGCAGCCGGTTCCGCAGCACCTCCTCGGTGAGCACCTGGTCGATCTGGAGGGTGAAGGGGTAGCGGGTCGGGAGGGTGGAGTACTCGGTGTCCAGCCGGATCAGCCGCCGCCCGCCCCGGTGCATCGTGAAGTGCTCGCAGCGCAGGCCCCGGGCGAGGATGTCGCCGACGAAGCCCATCTGGTGGTACAGCTCCAGGGTCCGGGCGTGGGTCGCGGTGGCGCGGCTGGTCGTGGCCGGGCCCTCGGCCTTGTCCACGACGCGCACCCGGACGCCGCGCCGGGCCAGTTCGTGCGCGGCGACCAGCCCGGCGGGGCCGGCCCCCGCGACGAGCACGTCCACGCCGGGCGTCCGGTCCGGTTCGGCCTCGTTCATGGCTCGCTCCCTGCTGTGACGCGCAGTCGCTCCCCTGCGCGGTCGGTTCACCGGGGCAGCAGCATGCGGGACCGGCCTCGATCGGTGGCGGACCGGGACTGGAGCGGCCGGCTCCAGCACGGGTCGAACGCGGATCGAACGCGGGCCGAATCCGGGCCGAACGCGGGCCGAGGGGAGGGCGGCATGGTCGGCGGCATGGCTACCGGAGCGACCCCGCGGGGGAGCGGCGCGCAGGGCGGGCCCGGCCTCAGCGTCGTGGCGGGCCCGCCGCTGGCGGCGATCTCCCATCTGCTCGACGGACCCCGGATCGATCACCTGCTGGCGCACGCGGCCGAGGAGGTCCCGGACCGTACGGCGTTGCGCTCGCCGTACGGTGACCTGACGTTCGCGGAGCTGGACGAGGCGGCGACGGGATGCGCCCGCGCGCTCCGGGCCGTCCTCGGCGGCGGCGGCTCGGTGGTCGCCCTGGCCATGGTCCTGGACCCGGCGTTCGCGGTCGCCTTCTACGGGATCTCGCGGTCGGGGAACCGCAGCGCGCTGGTGAACCCGCTGCTGCGCGAGGACGGCCTGGTCCACGTGCTGCGGGCCTGCGCGGCCAGGGTGGCGATCGTGCCGCCGGAGGTGTGGCGGCGGCTGTCGGCCGTGGCCGACCGGCTGCCCGATCTCGAACTCGCCGTGCTGACCGCCCGCGACGCCGGCAGCGAGGGCGCGGAGGCGCCGCCGACCCTGGGCGAGCTGGCCGGGGAGGCGGCGGGCGGGCCGCCGCCGAGAGCGCGCGCCGACGAGACGGACGTGGCCTGCGTCGCGTTCACCAGCGGCACCACCGGCGCTGCCAAGGGCGCCCGGCTGACCCACCGGAACCTGACGGTGAACGCCGCGCAGACCGTGCACGGGCACCGGCTCGGGGGCACCTCGGTCCTGTTCAACTTCCTGCCGACGTTCCACCTGGTCCACCTGAACATCGGCGTCCTGGCCAGGGCCGTCCACGTGCTGCACCCGGACGGCGACGTGGCCGGGGCGGTGGAGGCGGCCGACGCCGCCCGCGCCACCCACTTCTACAGCCTGCCCATGCGGCTGGCCCGGCTCGCCGCGGACCCGAGGCTGCCCGGCCTGTCCGCGCCCGCGCTGCGCGTCATCCTGTCCGGCGGATCGGCGCTCGCGCCCGACACCGCCGACGTGCTGTCCCAGCAGTTCGGGGTCCCGGTGGTGCAGGGCTACGGGCTGGCGGAGACGTCGCCGTGCACGCACCTCAGCGACCTGGACCGGCCGCGCGCGGGCTCCTGCGGCGTGCCGGCTCCGGGGACGGAGTGCCGGATCGTGGACCTGGGGGACGGGGCCGTGGTGCCCCTGGGCGTGGACGGCGAGGTGCAGGTCCGCGGCCCCCAGCTCATGTCGGGCTACCTGGGCAGGGACCTCGCGCTCGACGTGGACGCGGAGGGCTGGTTCGCCACCGGGGACGTCGGCCGCTGCGACGCCGACGGCTCGCTGTTCCTGGTCGACCGGATCAAGGACGTGTTCAAGTGCGACAACTGGCTGGTGTCGCCGACCCAGATCGAACGGGTCCTGCTGCGGCACCCGGACGTCGCCGACTGCGCGGTGGTGGACCTGCCGGACGAGTTCAGCGGCGCGGTCGCCTACGGCGTCGTCGTCCCGCGCGGCGGAACGGCCGACGCGGAGGCCCTGATGGCGTACGTCAACGACCGCTCGCCGTACTACGAGCACCTGCGGCACGTCGAGCTGGTGGACGAGCTGCCGAAGACGGGGACGGGCAAGGTGCGGCGGCAGGAGCTGCGGGAGCGGCTGCGCTCCCGGGGCCGGATCGGCTGAAGCGGCGGCGGGGGGACGGACGTGACGGTTCCCGCGGTCGGGGCGCTGCCGCCGGTGGCGCTGCTGCTTCCGGGGCAGGGGGCGCAGCATCCGGGAATGGCCGTCGAGCTGTACGGCCGGGAGCCGGTGTTCACCGCGGTGCTCGACGAGTTCTTCGCGCGGCTGGGCGCGGAGGGCGCGCTGTTGCGGAGCGACTGGCTGAGCGAGCGGCCCCGCGTCCCCCTGGACGAGGCCGCCCGCGCCCAGCCCCTGCTCTTCGCCGTCGGCTACGCGCTCGGCCGCGCCCTGGCGGCCCGCGGCGTACGGCCCGCCGTCCTCCTCGGGCACAGCGTCGGGGAGCTGGCGGCCGCCGCGCTGGCGGGCGTCTTCGGCCTCGGCGACGTGCACCGGGTGATGGCGGCGCGGGCCGAGGCGCTGGCCGGCGCCCCCGCCGGCGGCATGCTCGCGGTCGGCGCGCCCGCGCGCGAGGTCGCGGGCTTCACCGATCCCCCCGACCGGCCGGACGCCGTCGTGGTGGCGGCGGTCAACGCCCCCAGGCACACCGTGCTCGCCGGGCCGGAGCCCCGGTTGTCGCGGGTGGCGGAGGCGCTCGGCGAGGCGGGCCTGCCGTGGCGGCGCGTCCCCGCCCGCCAGCCGTTCCACTCGCCGGCGCTGGAGCCCGCGGCGGCCGTGTTCTCCCGGGGCCTGCGGGAGGTCGCGCTGCGGCCGCCGGATGTGCCGATCCGCTCGACGCGCACGGGCCTGCCCCTGCTGCCCGGGCAGGCGCGCGATCCCGCCTTCTGGGGCGGGCAGCTCGCCGCGCCGGTGCTGTTCTGGCCCGCGCTCGACGGCCTGCTGTCGGAGGGGGCGTACACGCTGGTGGAGGCGGGCCCGGGACAGGGCCTTTCCACGCCGGCGCGCAGGCACCCGGCGGTCCGCGCCGGGCGGAGCGTGGTGCTCCCCCTGCTGCCCGCCGGGCGCGCGGGGACGCTGCGCCGCTGGGAGGAGACCGTGGACCGGCTGAGCCGGCCCGGGACGTGAGACCGCGCCGCGCATGCGCGCCCACCGCGCGAACGGCCTTCGCGTGAGCGCGCATCGCGGGAGCGTCCCGCGATGCGCGGCTCGTCGTGGGGCGGCCGCCGCGCGCCTCAGTCCTTGGCGAAGACCGTGACGACGTCGTTCCCGAGGGTGGGGAGGGGCACGGCGTGCTCGAAGCGCAGTCCGGCCCGCTCGGCCCAGGAGCGGACCTCGGCCACGGTGTACTCCGAGGCGCCCTCCCGCATGAGGGCGCACATCAGGCTCTGGACCAGCTTGTCCACCTCGGTCCGCTCGTCGGCGAGCATCGGGTCGTAGACCAGCAGGCGGCCCCCCGGCCGTACCGCCTCGGCCGCGCGCCCGACCACCTCGACGCGGTCGCGCACGGGCCAGTCGTGCAGGGTGTGACCGACGATCACCACGTCGGCCGCGGGGATCGGGCCGGTGAAGAAGTCCCCGCCGTGGAAGCGGACCCGCTCGGCGAGCCCGCGCGCGCCGACCAGTTCGTCGAAGAAGGGTTCGAGCGGGGGCAGGTCGAACACCGTCCCCCGCAGGCCCGGGTGGGCCGCCGCCAGGATGGCGGCCAGGTTGCCGCGGGCGCCCCCGACGTCCACGAAGGAGGCGTGCGCGCTCCAGTCGAGCAGCCGCGAGATCGCCACGGCGATGAACCCGTTGATGGAGTCCATGTGGTCCAGGAACCCCCGGGCGCGGTCCGGATCGGCGTAGAGCCGGTGGAAGCCGTCCTCGCCGCGCAGTTCCGGCCGGCACTTGACCTCCCCGTCGCGCAGGGCCTCGGCCAGCCGGTCCCACATGGCGTAGTGCTGGGCCCCGTGCTTGGCGATGGTGCCGCCGAGGTAGTGGGGCCGGCCCGGGACCAGGTACGCCGAGGCGGCCGGGCTGTCGGTGTAGCGGCCGTCCTCGCGCGCGAGCAGGCCGAGCCCGTGCAGGGCGTCGAGGAAGTCCGGCGTCAGGCGGGGGTGCAGCGAGAGCCGCGCGGCGATCTCGCCCGCGGTCAGCCGCGTGCCGTCCAGCAGCGGGAACACCCCCACCTCCACGGCGCTCTGCAGCAGCTTGGAATGGGTGTAGGCGGTGTTGAGACGGATGATCGAGCGTGCGGTGTCGGCCTCTCTGGCCGCGGATTCCCAGTCGGTCAACGCTTCCCCTCCTGGCCGGCCGCCGGCGGGGCCCCGTGCCCCGGCGTCGCGGCGGGATCGGACCGAGTCTGTCCGCGCCGTGTCGAGCCGCGGTGAGGCGGCCGTCGAGAGCTCCGCCCCGCCCCCGCGCCCGCCGGTGGCCCGGCGCGGTCGACCGGGCCTTGAGGGGCGGTTGACCAGCGCGGACGACACTGGCTCCAGCGCGGGCGGACCGGGGCCGCCGACCGGCACCGGCCGCCCGCGGCGGGCGAGGAGCCGAAGGAGATCCGATGACCGGCAGGCGCGTCGTAGACCTCAGTCACCCGATCCGGGACGACATGCCGGCCGGTCCCTGGACGCCGCGGCCGCGGGTGATCGAGTACATCTCGCGGGGCTCTCCGAGCGAATGGGCCCCGGCCGGGTCGCGGTTCGTGATGGAGCAGGTCATCCTGGCCGGAAGCACCGGCACGTTCCTGGCCGCCCCGTTCCGGTTCCACCCAGAAGGGCCGGACGTCGCCGGGGTGCCGCTGGAGCGGCTCTTCGACGTGCCGATCGCCGTCGTCCGCGCGACCGGGACCCGGGCGATCGGCCCGGAGGCGTTCGCCGGCCGCGACGACCTCGCCGGCGCGGCGGTCCTGGTGCACACCGGGCACGCGCGGCACTGGGACACCGACGCGTACTTCATGAGCGCGCCCCACCTGACCGCCGCGGCCGTCGAGCACCTGCTCGCCGTGCGGCCCCGCGTGGTGGGCATCGACTCGCAGAACATCGACGACGGGACGGACCCCGCCAAACCCGCCCAGCACCGGCTGCTGGGCGCCGGAATCGCGCTGCTGGAACGGATGACCGGGCTCGACCGCGTGCCCGAGCGCGGGGCGCTGCTGCGCGTCCTGCCCACCCCGGTCGCGGGGGTGGGGGCCTTCCCCGTCCGCCCGGTCGCGATCGTCGGCGCGGCGTAGGAGGAGGGAACGCATGAGCGGCGGGAATCGGATCATCGACCTCGGTCACCGCGTCAGCCACCGGATGCCGACGTATCCGTGGACCCCGCGCCCGGTCGTCGCCGAGTACCTGACCAGGGAGCAGTCCACGGAGTTCCTCAGCGAGGGCGTGAGCTTCGGCCTCGCGCAGGTCCTGCTGGCCGGCCAGTCCGGCACCGCAATGATCGCGCCCTTCAAGTTCGACGAGAAGGCGGCGGACATCGCGTCGGTCCCGCTGGAAGACCTGGTCGACGTGCCCGCCGCCGTGATCCCGGCCGCGGGGCGCCGGCGGATCGGCCCGGAGGCGTTCGACGGCCGCGACCTCGAAGGCAGGGCCGTGCTGATCCGCACCGGCCACGACCGCCACTGGGGCACGGCGGCGTACTTCGCCGACGCGCCGAACCTGACGGCCCGGGCCGCCGAACGGCTGCTCGGCGCGCGGCTGGTGGCCATCGACGCGCCCAGCGTGGACGACGAGGACGACATCTCCACGACCGTCCAGGAGGTCCTGCTGGGCGCCGGCGTCCCCGTCGTCGTGTCGGTGACCCGCCTTTCGGAGCTGCCCCTCGAAGGGGCCCTGCTGACCCTGCTGCCCGCCCCGATGGCCGGGGTGGGGACCTTCCCCGTCCGGCCCGTCGCCGTCGTCTCAGCCCCTGGAGGCACCCGTGGACCTCGGACTCCGTGACCGCGCCGTCCTGGTGACGGGCGGCTCCGGCGGCATCGGCGCGGCGATCGCGCGGGCGTTCGCACGCGAGCACGCCCGCGTGGCGCTCACCTACCGGTCGTGCCGGGAGGAGGCGGAGGCGATCGCGCGGGAACTCGGCTCGGGGGAGGGGCGGGCGCTGGCCCTGCCGTACTCGCTCGCCGAGTCCGGGCTGCCGGAGACCGGTGAGCTGATGGGCGCGGTGCGCGAGGGCCTCGGCCCGGTGGACGTCCTGGTCGCGGCCGCGGTCCGCTGGGGCGGGCGCCGCTCGCCGGGGGAGCGGTTCGACGCGGTCGACCCCGGCGAGTGGTGGCCGCTGATCGCCGGCAACCTCGCCCCGGTCATCCGCCTGGTCCAGCTCGCCGCCGGGGACATGCGCAGGCGCGGCTGGGGCCGGATCGTGCTCGTCTCCAGCCTCGTCGCCGAGCAGGGCAGGCCCGGGCAGGAGTTCTACGGCGCGCACAAGCTGGCCCTGCACGGGCTGGCCCGGAGCCTGCGCTGGGATCTGGGCCCGTCCGGCGTGCTGGTGAACGTCGTCTGCCCTGGCCTGACGGCCACGCCCCGCGTGCTCGCGGGTTATCCCCGGGACCGCGGGGCGGCGGAGGTGGCCGCCACCCCGACCGGCCGGCTCAGCACGCCCGAGGAGGTCGCCTCCGCGGTCGTGTTCCTGGGCTCGGCGGCCAACGGGAACATCTGCGGCGAGGCGCTGACCGTGGCCGGTGGCCGATGAACGTCGCCCCGTTTCCGCCGTCCGTTTCCGCCGTCCGTTTCCGTCGTCCCGTTCCCGACCGCCGAACGCCAGGAGGACTCCAGTGGCAAGCCCGCGGCTTCTCGAACCCTACGGCCCGGGGTTCCAGCTCGACCCCCATCCGGCGCTGGCGCGGCTGCGCCGGACCGCCCCGGTCAGCCGGATCACTCATCCGGAGTACGGCGAGGGATGGCTGGTGACCCGGCACCACGAGGTCCGCCGGCTCCTGGCCGACCCCGCCGTGGTCAAGCCCGTCGAGGAGGACGAGGTCTCGCTCGACGTCTCCCCGCCGGCGCACACCCGGCTGCGCGCGCTGGTCCGGCAGGCGTTCACCACGCGCCGGGTCCAGCGCCTGCGGCCCTGGCTGGAGACGCGCACCGAGCGCGTCCTGGACGGCCTGGCCGCGCGCGGGCGGGTGGACCTCGTCCCCGAGTACGCCGACGCGATCCCCATCGCCGCCGCCTGCAAGCTGTACGGCCTGCGCGAACGGGAGTCCCGCCGCCTTCGCGCGATCGCGCGGGCCTTCGCGGGCGGCGAGGACGAGGCGACCCGGGAGCGGGTGTTCGCCGAGACGGGGGAGTACGTCGCCGGCCTGCTGGAGGCCAAGCGGCGGCGCCCCGCGCACGACCTGCTCACCGCCCTCATCCAGGCCCGCGAGGGGACGGACCGGCTGTCGGAGGCCGAGCTGACCAGGATCACCATGACCCTCCTCGTCAACGCGGTCGTCACCACCACCAACGTGGTGTCCGCCGCCGTCCACACCCTGCTGGAGGAGCCCGCGCAGCTCGCCCTGCTCCGCTCCCGGCCCGAGCTCCTCGACGGGGCCGTGGAGGAGACGCTGAGGTACGAGATCCCGGTGGGCGCCACCACCTGGCGGGCCGCGACCGGCCTGGCCGTCGGCGGCGTGCGCGTCGCCGCGGGCGAGCCGCTGGTGCTGTCGCTCCAGAGCGCCAACCGGGACCCGGCCGTCTTCGCCGACCCCGACAGGTTCGACATCACCCGCGCCCCGAATCCCCACCTGGCCTTCTCCCACGGCGTCCACCGGTGCCTGGGCTCGTCCCTGGCCCGGCTGGAGCTGCGCGTCATGCTCGCCGGGCTGCTGCGGAGATTCCCCCGCATCGACAGGGCCGCCCCCGCGCGGTGGCACGACAGCCGTTTCCTGCGCGGCATCGCCGAGCTGCCGCTCTCGCTGGCCGGGGGAGGGACGCGGCGATGACGCCGAGACGACGCCCGGCCGACCGGCGGCTCTACACGCGGGCGCGGCTCTCCTGGTACGACACGGTCGTCCTCGGCCTGGTCTGCCCGCTCGTGTGGCGGTGCCCCCGCCGCGAGATGGTCGCGCTGTACGACCGCAACGCCGGGGCCCGCCACCTGGACCTCGGCCCGGGCACGGGGTTCTTCCTGGACCGCTGCGCCTTCCCCGCGCCGGACCCGCGGATCACGATCGTGGACCTCGGCGAGGACGTCCTGCGCAAAGTCTCCCGGCGCCTGGCCCGGCACCGGCCCGTCGCCCACCGCGCGGACGTGCTCGCCCCGCTGCCGTTCCGGGCGGAGCGGTTCGACTCGGTGGGGATGAACTTCCTGCTGCACTGCCTGCCCGGCGGCATGTCCGCCAAGGCCGTCGTCTTCGACCACGTCCTGCCGTACGTCGCGCCCGGCGGGCGGGTCTTCGGCTCGACGGTCCTGGCGGACGGCGTCGAGCACGGGCGTCACGCCGCGCGGGCCCTCGCCCACCTCAACGCCGAGGGCGTCCTGAGCAACGCCGGGGACTCCTTCGCCGGGCTCGAGGCGGAGCTGGCCCGCAGGTTCCCCGATCACCGGCTCACCGCCCGGGGGTCGGTCGGGCTCTTCGAGGCGGTCGCGCCGGGGGAGGGGGCACGGTGAGCGCGCCCGAGGGCTCGCGCCGCGTCGTCGTGACGGGCCTGGGCGTCGTCGCCCCCGGCGGGATCGGCGTCGCCGCCTTCTGGGACCTGCTCACGGCCGGCCGTACGGCGACGCGCCCGATCTCGCTGTTCGACGCCTCGTCCTTCCGGTCCCGGATCGCGGCCGAGTGCGACTTCGACCCGGTGGCGGCGGGGCTCACCCGGCGGCAGATCCGCCAGTGGGACCGCACCACGCAGTTCGCCGTGGTCGCGGCGCGCGAGGCGATCGCCGACAGCGGCGTGCGGGCCGCCCGCGACCCCTTCCGCACGGGCGTCATGATGGGCACCGCCTGCGGGATGACCCAGCACCTGGACGCCGAGTACGCGGTGGTGAGCGACGAGGGCAGGACCTGGCTGGTCGAGGACGCCCACGCCTCGCCCTACCTGTACGACTACTTCCTCCCCTCCTCCATGGCGGCCGAGATCGCCTGGCTGGCGGAGGCGGAGGGCCCGGTGGGCGTGGTGTCCACCGGGTGCACGTCCGGCGTGGACGTGGTGGGCCACGCGGCCGACCTGATCCGCGACGGCGCGGCCGAGGTGATGATCGCCGGGGCGTCCGACGCCGCGATCTCGCCGATCACGGTGGCGTGCTTCGACGCGATCAAGGCGACGAGCCCGCGCAACGACGACCCGGCCACCGCGTCGCGGCCCTTCGACCTGACCCGCGACGGCTTCGTGCTGGGGGAGGGCTGCGCCGTCCTGGTGCTGGAGGAGCGCGAGCACGCCCACGCCCGGGGCGCGCACGTCTACGCCGAGGTCGCCGGGTTCGCCGGGCGCTGCAACGCCTACCACATGACGGGTCTGCGCGACGACGGCCGGGAGATGGCCGAGGCGATCCGGGTCGCGATGACCCGGGCCCGGGTCGCGCCGGCCGACCTCGACTACGTCAACGCGCACGGCTCCTCGACCCGGCAGAACGACCGGCACGAGACCGCGGCGCTGAAGGCGGCCCTGGGGCCCAGGGCGTACGAGGTCCCGGTCAGCTCCATCAAGTCGATGATCGGGCACTCGCTCGGCGCCATCTGCGCCCTGGAGGTCGCGGCCTGCGCGCTGGCGATCGAGCACTCGGTCATCCCGCCGACCGCCAACCTGCGCGAGCCCGACCCCGAGTGCGACCTGGACTACGTGCCGCTGACGGCACGGGAGGGACCGGTGGACGTGGCGCTGAGCGTGTCGAGCGGATTCGGCGGTTTCCAGAGCGCGATGGTGCTCGGCCATCCGGAGAGGCGGCGGCGATGGGCGCCGGTGTGAGCGGGAAGGACGGCGTGCCCCGCGCGGCCCCCGTCGTGACGGGCCTCGGCGTGGTCGCGCCCAACGGGATCGGCGCGGCCGCGTACTGGGCCGCCACCTTGCGCGGGGAGAGCGGGATCGCGCCGATCACCCGGTTCGACCCCTCCGGATACCGGGTCAGGGTCGCCGGGCAGACCGAGATCCGCGCCGGGGAGCGCCTGCCGGGGCGGCTGCTGCCCCAGACCGACCGGATGACCCGCCTCGCGCTCGTCGCCGCCGAGGAGGCGCTGGCCGACGCCGGCGCCCAGGACCTGCCGGACTTCGCCGCGGGCGTGGTCACGGCCGCCTCCGGCGGCGGATTCGAGTTCGGCCAGCGGGAGTTGGAGGCGCTGTGGAGCAAGGGCGGCGCCTACGTCAGCGCGTACCAGTCGTTCGCCTGGTTCTATCCGGTCAACACCGGCCAGATCTCGATCCGGCACGGGCTGCGCGGTCCCGGCTCCGCGCTGGTGTCGGAGCAGGCGGGCGGGCTGGACGCGGTGGCCAAGGCCCGCCGGCACCTGCGGGGGGACGCGAGCCTGATGCTGGCGGGCGGGGTGGACGGCTCGCTGTGCCCGTGGTCGCTGCTGTGCGTCACGCGCTCGGGCCGGGTCAGCGAGCGCGCCGACCCGCGCCGCGCCTATCTCCCCTTCGACCGGTACGCCCGGGGCTGGGTGCCCGGCGAGGGCGGGGCGCTGCTGGTCCTGGAGGACCCCGGCGCGGCCCGCGAGCGCGGCGCTCCCCAGGTGTACGGCGAGATCGCGGGGTACGCCGCCACGTTCGACCCGCGCCCGGGATCGGGCCGGCCGCCGGGGCTGCGCCGGGCGATCGAGGGGGCGCTCGCCGACGCCGGGGCCGGCGCGGGGGAGGTGGGCGTGGTGTTCGCCGACGCGGCGGGGACGCCCGGGGCGGACCGGGCCGAGGCCGAGGCGCTGGCGGAGGTGTTCGGCCCCCGGGGCGTACCGGTGACCGCCCCCAAGACGATGACCGGGCGGCTGCTCGGCGGCGGAGCGTCCCTCGACCTGGCCGCCGCCCTGCTCACCCTGCGGGACGGCCTCATCCCGCCCACCGTGAACGTGACGCGGCCGGCGTACCCCCGCCTGATCGACCTGGTGCTCGGCGCGCCCCGGCCGGCCCGCCCGGCCTGCGCGCTGGTCGTCGCGCGGGGGCACGGCGGGTTCAACTCCGCCGTCGTCGTGCGCGGGCCCGGCGGCGGCCCGCGCGGAGACCGCGAGGACGCGAAGGCCGCCTGAAGACCCGAAGCCAGGACGAAGACCCCATGAAGACCGCGCAGCCCAGACCAAGGCTGCGGAGCCCGAACGACGACCGCGAGACCCGGACGAAGATCGCGAGACCCGGGCGAAGGCAACGACTCCCGGAACGAGACCGGACGTGGACCGGAGGGAAGGAGAACGGCGAGATGGAGCGGTTCGGCATCGACGAGCTGATCACACTGCTGCGCGAGTGCGCCGGGGAGGACGAGTCGGCGGCCCTGTCGGGCGGCGACATCCTGGACGCGGAGTTCGAGGAACTCGGCTACGACTCGCTGGCCCTGTTCAACACCGTGAACCGCATCGAGCGCGACTACCGGGTGCGGCTGCCCGACCACGTGGTGGACGAGGCCAGGACGCCCCGCGCGCTGATCCGGGCGGTCAGCGAGCGCCTGGCCGAGCCCGCCTAGGAAGGGGCCACCATGTGCGGGATCGCCGGGTGGGTGGACTTCGCCCGCGAGCTGGGACCCGAGGCCGGCGCGACGGGCGCGGCGATGGCGGGCACGCTCGCCTGCCGCGGCCCCGACGCCGAGGGACGCTGGTACGACCGGCACGCCATGCTGCTCCACCGCCGCCTGTCCGTCATCGACCCGCGCGGCGGGGCGCAGCCCATGGCCGCCTCGCTGGGCGGCGGCCACACGGCCGTGCTGACCTTCTGCGGGGAGATCTACAACTACCGGGAGCTGCGCGCCGAGCTGGCCGGCCACGGGCACCGGTTCCGCACCGCCAGCGACACCGAGGTGCTGCTCCGCGCCTACCTGCGGTGGGGCGAGCACTGCGCCGAGCGGCTGAACGGCATGTACGCCTTCGGCGTCTGGGACAGCCGCGGCGACCGGCTGCTGCTGGCCCGCGACCGCATGGGCGTCAAGCCCCTCTACTACTTCCCCACGCCGGACGGCCTGCTGTTCGGCTCGGAGCCGAAGGCGATCCTGGCCGCCCCGCACGTGCCCCGGCGCGTGGACGCCGACGGGCTGCGCGAGATCCTCGACATGGTCAGGACGCCCGGGCGGGCCGTGTACGCCGGGATGCGCGAGGTCCCTCCCGGCGCCCTGGTCATCCGGGACCGGCGCGGACTGCGCACGCGGCGGTACTGGTCGCTGCCGGCGCGCGAGCACGAGGACGACCACGCGGCCACGGTCCGCACCGTGCGGGAGCTGCTGGAGGACATCGTCTCCCGCCAGCTCGTCGCGGACGTGCCGCTGTGCGCCCTGCTCTCGGGAGGGCTGGACTCCTCGGCGGTGACCGCCCTGGCGGCGCGGTCGCTGCGGGCGTCGGGGCGCGGCCCCGTGCGGTCCTTCTCGGTGGACTTCGCGGGCGCGGGCCGGGACTTCGCCCCGGACGCGGTGCGCGGGGCGCCCGACGCGCCGTTCGTCCGCGACCTGGCCGCCCACGTCGGCGCCGACCACACCGAGGTGCTGCTCGACAGCGCCGACCTGGCCGCCCCCGGGGTCCGGGCCGCGGTGCTGCGCGCCACCGACGCCCCGCCGGCGTACTGGGGCGACATGTGGCCGTCGCTGTACCTGCTCTTCCGCGAGATCAGGCAGCACTCCACGGTCGCGCTGTCGGGGGAGGCGGCCGACGAGCTGTTCGGCGGCTACCGCTGGTTCCACCACCCCGCCGCCGTCAACGCCCCTACCTTCCCGTGGCTGACCTCGGGCTCGGCCCGCTACTTCGGCGGCCTCACCCTGCTGGACCGGGACCTGGTGGCGAAGCTGGACCTGCCAGAGCACCGCCGGGCGGCGTACGGCGAGGCGCTGGCCGCGGTGCCGCGCCTGCCGGGGGAGACGGGCCTGGAACGGCGGATGCGCGAGGTCACCCACCTGAACCTCACCCGGTTCGTGCAGACCCTGCTGGACCGCAAGGACCGGATGAGCATGGCCGTCGGCCTGGAGGCGCGCGTGCCGTACTGCGACCACCGGCTCGTGGAGTACGTCTTCAACGTGCCCTGGGCGATGAAGGCGGCCGACGGCAGGGAGAAGAGCCTGCTGCGCGCCGCGGTCGCCGACCTGCTGCCCCCGTCCATCCTCCAGCGGGTCAAGACGCCCTACCCCGCGATCCAGGACCCGGCCTACGAGCGGGCGCTGCGCGCCGAGTTGGCCGAGGTCCTCGCGGACGGCGACGCCCCGGTACGGCCGCTGCTGGACCTCGGCCGGGCCCGCGTCGCCCTCGCGCGGCCGCCGCGCGCGGCGAGCCTGCCGTACGACCGGGGCGGGCTGGAGATGGCCCTGTGGCTCAACCGGTGGCTCGCCGAGTACGACGTCACCCTCGACCTGTGAGCGGCGGCCGGCGCGTGGACGGCCCGGCGGTCCGCGCCGAGGCGCTCACCAGGCGGTTCGGTTCCACGCACGCCCTGCGCGGGCTCGACCTGGAGATCCCCGCGGGGACCGTGTGCGGGGTGCTCGGCCCCAACGGGGCGGGCAAGACGACCGCCGTGCGCGTCCTGGCCACCCTGCTGCGGCCCGACTCGGGCCGCGCCTGGATCGACGGCCACGACGTGGTGCGGGACGCCGCGCGGGCACGGCGACGGCTCGGCCTGGCCGGCCAGTTCGCCGCCGTGGACGAGCAGCTCACGGGCCGGGCCAACCTGCGCATGTTCGCCGAGCTCCACCACCTGGGCCGGGCCGCCGCGCGGCGCCGGGCCGACGACCTGCTCGGGCGGTTCGGCCTGGAGGACGCGGCCGGCCGTACGGTGTCCACGTACTCGGGCGGGATGCGGCGGCGGCTCGACGTGGCGGCCAGCCTGATCGTCTCGCCGGCCGTACTGTTCCTCGACGAGCCGACCACCGGCCTGGACCCGCGCGGGCGGGCGGAGGTGTGGGCGGCGGTCCGGGATCTCGCGGCGGGGGGCACGAGCGTGCTGCTCACCACCCAGTACCTCGACGAGGCGGACCGGCTCGCGGACGCGATCGTGGTCATCGACCGGGGCCGGGCGGTGGCCACGGGCACGCCCGAGCGGCTCAAGGCCGCCTGCGGCGCGGCCGAGCACGCGGACGTCGTCGTACCGGCGGGCGCGGACCCGGACGCGGTGCGCCGGGCGCTGCGGTCGGCCACCGGGGCCGAGCCCGTCATGGGGAGTACGGCCGGGCCCGGCGGGGGCCTGCGGCTGAGTGTCTCGACCCGGGGCGACCCGGCGGCGCTGGCCCGCGTGGTGCGCGAGCTGGACGCGGCCGGCGTGCCCATCGAGGGCCTGACCGTCCGGCGGCCCACCCTGGACGACGTCTTCCTGCACGTCACCGGCCTGCCCGCCGCCGGGGCGGGGAACGAGCCGGCCGGTGGGACAAGGGAGGGGATCGGCTGATGGGCCCCGATCCGGCGCCGCCGCCCGCCACCGTGCGGGGACGGCTCGCCTGGACCGTCCGCGACGGTCTCGTCCTCGTCCGGCGCGAGCTGGCGCGCCTGGCCCGCGACCCCGGGCGGGCGGCCGGAGAGCTGGCGTTCCCCGTCCTCATGGTCCTGCTCTTCGGGTACGTCTTCGGCGGGGCGATGCGGGTCCCGGGCGGCGGCGACTACCGGCAGTACCTCATCCCCGGGGTCTTCGCGATGACGGCCATGAGCGCGGTGCTGATCACGGCCTCGGCGGTCGCGGCGGACGTGGGCCGGGGGGTGATGGACCGGTTCCGCTCGATGCCGATGGCGCGCTCGGCCGTGCCGTTCGGCCACACCGCCTCCTGCCTGGTCACCGGCCTGATGTCGCTGGGCCTGATGACGCTGTGCGCCCTGGCCCTGGGCTGGCGGGCGCGGCACGGCCCGGGGGAGACGGCGGCCGGTTTCGGCGTGCTCATCCTGTTCCGGTACGCCATGGGCTGGCTCGGCGTCCTCCTGGGGCTGGCCTTCCGGAACGAGGAGACGGCCGACCGCTTCGTTCCGCTGGTCTTCCCGGTCAGCCTGATCTCCGACTCCTACGTCCCGGCCGGTGCGATGCCCGCCTGGCTCCGTGTCGTCGCCGAGTGGAACCCGGTGAGCGCGGTCACGGGCGCGTGCCGCGCCCTGTTCGGCGACCCGGCGCTTCCCGGGCCCGGCGCCGCGCCGCCCCTGCGTCATCCGGTCGCGGCCGCGCTCCTGTGGTCCGCGGTCCTCATCGCCGTCTGCGCGCCCCTGGCCGTACGCCGCTTCGGCTCGCGGGCGCGCTAGCGGGGTGACCATCCGCGTGGAGGCCGACCGCGAGTGCGGCCCGGCGTCTGCTTCGAGGGCCGTCAGACCCGGGGCCTTACCACTCTCGGACCAGCGGCACGCTGGGGTTATGAATAGTAGCTGAGCGTAGTGGGTATGTTCCCGTCACGTCGGCTGGACGTGAGCGCGACCCCATCGATGGTCGAGGACGGCTCGTGATTCCGGCCCCTGTCCCTCCAGGTGAAAGGTCCCCCATGTCCCCTGCGTTCCGTCCTGCCCGAAACCACTGCCCGTACGTCACCCCGCCCGCCGCCTCGCGGCGCGAGGAGCGGGATGAGGCCGACCCGGCGCGGCCGGGCGGCGAACGGCACCGCTTCGCCGTACGCCAGGACCGTCCCGGGCGGCCTCACCGGGGGCGCGGGCATGCGCTTTAACATCCTCGGGCCCATGGAGGTCGTGCACGAAGGGCGCTGCCACGTCCCGAGCGCGCAGAAGGTCCGCTGCACACTCGCCCTCCTCCTGCTGAGCGCCGACCACATCGTCCCCCGGGAGACGCTGATCGACGAGCTCTGGGGGGAGAGGCCGCCCCGGACCATGATCACGACGCTGCAGACGTACATCTACCAGCTCCGCAAGTCCTTCAGCCGCCTGACGCGGCGGCGGGACGTCATCCTGACCCGGGCGCCCGGCTACGCGATCCGCCTCGGCGACGACGACGAGGTGGACGCGCACCGCTTCGAGCGGCTGGTCGAGCAGGGCCGGAGGCAGTTCGAGCAGGGCAGGCTCGCCGAGGCGTCACACTCGTGCGGTACGGCTCTCGCCCTGTGGCGCGGGGAGGCGCTGGCCGGGATCTGCGCCGGGCACCGCCTCGAAGGGCACATCGCCCACCTGGAGGAACTGCGGATCAGGGCGCTGGAGCTCCGGGTCGGCGCCGACATGCTGCTGGGGAACGACCGCGACCTGATCCCCGAGCTCCGCGCCCTCGTCGCGGCCCACCCGCTGCACGAGTGGTTCCACGGCGAGCTGATCAAGGCGCTGGCCGGCGCGGGGCGTCGCGGGGAGGCGCTGCACGCGTACCGGGTCATGTGCCGCACCCTGCGCGACGAACTGGGCCTGGAGCCGTCTCCCGCCTACCAGAACCTGCAGCGGGACCTCCTGCGGGGCGTCGACGTGCGCGAGATGCCGGGCGACTCCCCGCTCCGCCACGTGAACCGGGCGGGCATGGCGTCCTAGGTCCCGGCATGGGGACGGGGCGCGCCCCGATGGCACACCCCGTCGCTTCGGGCTTCCCCTTCCCGCCGGTCGGCGGCTCGGTCAGGGGGCGCACCCGTTGGCGGTGACGGAGGCCGGCAGCGAGGCGGTGCCGCCGCCGGAGCAGTTGATCTCCAGCTTGCCGTTGCGCTCCTTGAGGACGACGGCCCCCTGGAACGGCCCGTCCTTCACCGCCCCTTCGGTCCCCTCGCAGTTGCCCTCCCCCTTGGTCGTGGGCCCGGGATCTACGTTGTCGCACGTGTAGGCGGGGTCCGCCCGCCCCGAACCCGCGTGAGCCGCGACAGCGGGAACCAGTGATCCCCCCACGACGAGAACGAGAGCAAGCCCCTGCGACGCTCCGAAGACACGCATGATTACCTCCTCGATCTCCGCCCGGTGCTGGGCGCGACAAGAAACCCGATGCCCGCTACATCCCACTTAACTGCTAAAAGCAATGGTTTATATAGGTTTCAGCCGGTATGGCGCTGCCGGGAGATCCGCCACGACATCCACGAAGCGCGGTCGCGAGTCCCCTGGAGCTGGGCGGATGGGTCATGACATGCCGCGAGCGGGCCGCCGGGGGGACGACCCGCTCACGGGAGGGTGCTTCCGGGCCGCGGAGGGCTCCCCGGTCCGGCCTATCGGGGGGTGGCGAATCGGTTGGCGATCCAGGTCAGGATGTCGGGCATGGCTCCGTCGTCGATCCCGGTGATGTAGCCGGGATAGGTGTCGTGGCCCAGGCCGGGGTAGGTGCGGTGGTCCACGCGGGAGCCGTTCTCGCGCAGGGTCCTGGCCACGGCCTCGGTCATGGCCGGGGTGATGAGCGTGTCGGCCTCGCCCTGCAGCAGGAGCACCGGCCCGGCGACCCGGCGCGCGCCCGTGATGTTGTGCCGCAGGTAGCGGGCGAAACGGGGCTCGTCGAGGTAGCCGGGCCGTACCAGCGTGTCACCGGCCAGGCCGGCGTAGACGGCGGAGGCCACGCCCAGGCAGCCGGAGCGGGTCACGGCGAGCCGGTCCATCGCCTGCGGGCTCAGCACCCGGTCGAGCGGCAGCCGGGGGTCGGCGAGCTTGGCGCTCGCGGCGATGAGCGAGACGAAGGCGCCCATGCCCGGCTGCGCGGCGACGTACTCGACGATCGCGGGCAGGTCGGCGCCGGGCGAGGTGACCACGGCTCCGAGGTACCCGGGCTCGGGCGAGTGGACCTGGCGTTCCGCGACGCTGAGGGCGGCCGCCCCGCCCTGGGAGTGTCCCCACAGCACCCAGCGATGGGACAGGCCGGGTACGGCCTGCCGCGCCGACCGCACCGCGTTGATCACGTCGTGGGTGGCGGCGGTCCTGTCCATGAGCTTGTGCCGCCCGTCGGTGCCCAGTCCGGCGTAGTCGGGCGCGACGACGGCGTAGCCGCTGTCGAGGAAGCGGGCCATCTGGTCGCCGTGGTAGAGGTCGCGCATCAGGGAGGGGGCGCAGTCCCGCCCGATGCCGCTCGTGCCGTGCGCGTTGACGACCACCGGCCAGCCCCCTTTGGGCGGGCGGCCCCCCGGGACCAGGATGACGCCGGAGGCGGCGAGGTCGCGGCCGTGGGCGTCGCGAGAGTGGTAGAGCACGCGGGTGGCCGGCAGCGGGCGGCCGCCCGTCGCGTAGTCGTCGGTGGCCTGCTCGCGGATCAGCGTGCCGGCGGGCGCCCAGGGCAGGGGGTCGGGGGCGTCGTAGAACGAGGTGCGCGGCAGCGCGTTGGCCTGCTGCCGCTGGAGCGCGGCCTGGCAGTTCTCGTCGCAGGGGTAGGCGGCGGCCTGGCCCGGCGTCGCCGTGGTGAGCGCTCCTGCGGTCAGGAGCAGGGCGGTGGCCGTACGGGCGAATCTCATGGGGAACCTTCCGTGGTGGGGGATCGATGCCGGGTCTCCCGGGGCGGGCGGGGGATGCGACGCCCGCCGCCCCGAGGCCGGCGTGAGGGGCCGGGGCCGTCAGACGGGAGACTTCTCCCGGGCAGGGGCAGGGGCAGGGGCAGAGGCAGGGGCGGGCTGCGGGACCCGGCGGGGCCGGCCCGGCAGGCGCAGGGCGATCAGGCCGCCGGCGAGGGCTCCCGCGGCGATGACGAGCAGGGCGTCGCGAAGCCCGCCGGCGGTGGCCGCCTTCAGGGCCTGGCCGGTCAGGCCGCCGGTCCCCGCGTTGGCGACGGCGACGAGTACGGCGAGCCCGGCGCCGGTCCCGGCCTGCAGGACGGTCGAGGAGATGCCCGAGGCGGTGCCCTGCTCCTCCGGGGCGACCCCGGTGGTGGCGGCGATCCACATCGTGTTGAAGGTGATGCCGGTGCCCAGGCCGTACCCGATGATCCCGGCGAGCACGGTGAGGTACGAGCCGCCGACGAGCACCCCGGCGGCCAGGCCCGCCGTGCCGGCGGCCGCGACGACCAGGCTGAGGATCAGGGTGGGGCGGGTGCCGAAGCGGGGGATCAGCCGCTCGCTGACGAGGTTGCCGGCCGTCATCGCCAGGGTGGGCGCCAGGAACGCGAGGCCGGTCTGCAGGGCGCTGTAGCCCAGGACGTCCTGGAAGTACAGCGTCAGGAAGTACGGGATGGACTGCAGGGTGAGGCCGAAGATGAGGATGATCCCCGCCGCCGAGCTGAGGCTGCGGTTGGCGAACAGGCGCAGCGGCATCAACGGGTTGCGGCTGCGGGCCTCGATGGCCAGGAAGCCGGCCAGCAGGACCAGGGAGACGACCGCGGTGCCCAGCACGCCCGGCGAGGCCCAGCCCCATTCCGGCCCCTGCGCGATGGCGAACACCAGGCCCGTGACGCCCGCCGTGCCCACGAGCGCGCCCGGCAGGTCGAACCCTCTCCCGCGCTGCCGCGCTCCGTCGGCGGGCAGTACGGCGAACGCGGCGGCGGCGCCGAGAACGGCCAGCGGCACGTTCACGTAGAACACGGCCTCCCAGCCGAACGCGCTGGTGAGCACGCCGCCCAGGAGCGCGCCGAGGCTCAGCCCGCTGGCGCCCGCCACCGACCAGACCGTCACGGCCCTGTTGCGGGCGGGACCTTCGGCGAACAGGGTGACGACCAGGGAAAGGGTGGCGGGGAACAGGACGGCGCCGCCCACCCCCTGGATGACCCGGGCTCCGATCAGCGGCGCGGGCTCGGTGGCCAGACCGCCCAGCACGGATCCGGCGCCGTAGAGCAGCATCCCGGCGACGAACATCCTCCGGCGGCCGATGATGTCGGCCAGCCGCCCGCCCAGGAGGAGGAACCCGCCGTAGAGGACGGCGTAGGCGCTGATCACCCACTGGAGTGTCTGGCTGGTGAAGCCCACCTCCCGCGCGATGTCGGGCAGGGCCACGTAGACGATGGTGAAGTCCAGGGCCGTGATGAGGCTGCCCAGCCCCAGCAGGGCCAGCGCGACGCCTCCCGGTGCTCGGCGATGTGGCGCGGACGTGGTCATGTGCGACTCCTTGGGATGAACTAAACGGTGCAGTTCAACCATAGAGCCGGACGTGACCGCCGGGTCAACAGAGAGTGGTCCACATCACAACTAAACGGTGTAGTAAGCTGCGGTCATGGGTACTGAGGGAGTGGACGAGTACGGGATCCCCGTCATCGCGGACCCGGTGAGCTCCTCGGCGGGCAAGCGCCGGGCGATCATCGAGGCGGCCCGCGCCGAGTTCCTGGCGGAGGGCTACTCCGCGGCGTCGATGGACTCCATCGCCTCCCACGCCAAGGTCTCCAAGCCCACCCTCTACAAGCACTACGGCAACAAGGAACGGCTCTTCCTCGCCGTCATCGGCGGGACCCTCAAGGAGAGCTACGCCGACCTGGCCGCGATGCCCTGCACCATGGCGGACGCCTCCGACCTGGCCCTGGCGCTGCGCACCTTCCTCACCCGCTGGGCTCACACCCTGCTCGGCGACGACCTCCTCGCGCTGCGCCGCCTGGTGATCGGGGAGATCGACCGCTTCCCCCAGCTCGGCCGCCTCTGGTACGAGATCACCATTGACACCCTCGACCGCCCCCTCGTCGGCGAGCTGGAAGAGCTGCACCGCCGCGGCCTGCTGCGCGTGCCCGACCCCTGGCGCGCCGTACAGCAGCTCGTCGCCATGTCCGTCGGCTCACTCCAGCTCATCCGTACCATGCGCCCCGACGTGAAACCCGACGACCAAGCGATCGCCGACAACGTGGCCGCGGCCGTCGAAACCTTCCTCTCCCACCACCGCCCCACCTGACCACCCGAGAGAGATGCCTGGCGGGCTACGGCACGGTGGGGGGTTCGCCCTTCAGGTCTGCCTCCAGCGGGGCCGGCGCGAGCCCCGGAGCATGCCGGTTGAGCAGGTCCAGGGCACGCCATTCCCGCTGGGGCTGACCGTGGTCCACCGGCCGATACCGCTTGACCACGACAGTGGCACGCATCTCGATCGAATGCGTGGTTCTCATCCAGCCGTCCCCGCCCCCACCGATCTGGTGAAGGACCCGGCCTTACTGGTGATCGCGACGCCGTTGGTCGGCAGGCGCCGCGACTCTCTCATCCTCGGCGACAGCGGCTGGGTGGCTGGGGGACAGGTTCTGGCGGTCGGCCCATTCGGAGAGGCGGCGGATGGCGGCGTGGTCGGGGCCGCCGGCGGGCGCCGTGATGAGGACGATGGCCTGTTCCTGCTCGTCGATGCTGGTCAGGGCCTGCCAATCGACGTCGAACGTCCCGGCGGCGGGGTGATGGAGCCTGGTGTGGCCGAAGGGGTGCAGGTTCACCAGGTGCTGGCTCCACCAGGTGCGGAAGTCGGCGTCGCGGGCCGACAGCTCGCCGACGAGTTCGCGCAGCCGGGGCCGCTCGGGGCAGGCGCCGGCGGCCATGCGCAGGCTGGAGACGGCTTCGCGGGCGCGCGCGGGCCAGTCGTCGGGCAGCGCCCGGACCCGCGGATCCAGGAAGAGCATGCGGACGTAGTTGCGCCGCCTCGCCGGCATGGCCGAGAGGTCACCGAGCAGGGCGGAGCCGAGCCGGTTCCAGGCGAGGATGTCCAGGTACCGCCCGAACACCAGGGCGGGAGTGTCGATCAGGTTGGCCAGTAGCCGCGCCGTCTGCGCGCCGACCTGCCGCGCGCCCTCGCCGCGCCGACCCGCCCGGCCCGGATTGGCGAGCTTGAACAGGTGCCGTTGCTGGTCCTCGTTCAGCCGGAGGGCCCGGCCGATCGCGGCCAGCACCGAGCGCGAGGCGGTGCGCACCCGGCCCTGCTCCAGCCGGGTGTAGTAGTCGGTGCTGATCCCGGCGAGCTGGGCGACCTCCTCCCGGCGGAGCCCGGGAACCCGGCGGCGGTACGGGGGTTCGGGCAGGCCGTGTTCGGCCGCGCTGACGGCCGCGCGCCGGGCGAACAGGAACTCGCCGAGCGACCCCCGTGACGACGCGGGAGGTGCGCTGTCCGGGCTGCCCATGTCGACCAATGATGGCATCCGGGCGGCCATAGTTACGGGGAATCCGGTTCCCGGGAACAACGATTCCTTCCAGGTCAGCGGGATCATGGGTGAGGCTGTGGCAGGTCGGGAGGCCGACCCCCCGCGTCTGGAGGGGACCGGGGGTCGGCCTCACCGTCGTTCCCGCTCGATGCCCTCGGCGCGCGCCGGGTCGGCGGAGACCCGGCGGAGACCGGCCACGCCGGGGTGACCGCGAGGCGGGGGCGGGTGGCGGTCACCGAGCGACGTCCGCTCCGGCGAGCCGTGGACCGCCCCGGACCGGGACCTGCGCCCTCATCGGCCGCAGGTCCTGGTGTAGGGCGTCTCTGGCGCGAACTGCTGCCATTCGCTCTGGGTGAGGTCGCGGGCGACCGTGTCGCAGATCTCCCCGGGCCCGTCCGGGGCGCAGGCCGCCGAGATCAGCGCCCCGTGCTCCGGGAAGCGGGTGCCTTTCGCCGGGGTCCCGGCGGTCCCCGCCGGGGTGCCGGGCCCGGTCTGGCCTGCCTGGCCTGCCTGGCCGGACTGGCCGGTCTGGCATCCGGCCAGGCAGGCCAGGCCGAGCACCAGCCCCAGGGACGTCAGGATCGATCTGGCGGCGGTCATAGCGGCACGGTAGTGCGCCGCTCTGGCGGCGATCGTCACATGCACGGCTGATATTTCCGTCACCCGGGAGGCCGATTCCCGGCGGGCCTGCACCTGGCGGTGGAGGGGAGAAGACCCGTCCCTGCCGCGGCAGGTCTACTCCCGCAGGGGTGGCCGGGGAGCGGCCCCCTGGTAGCGCGTGGCCCAATCGGCGATCTCGGCCAGCGGGCCGGGCGTGAGGGAGTAGATGCGGCGGCTGGCCTGCTCGGTGTAGGTGACCAGACCGGCGCGGCGCAGGATGCCCAGATGGCCGGAGACGGTGGACTGGCATGAGGTGAAGGCCGAGGCCAGCTCGCCCGCGGTCCGGGGGCCCTCGGAGAGCAACTCGATGATCCTGCGCCGGGTGGGGTCGGCGATCGCTCGGAAGGTGTCCTCGCTTGCCTGGGGTCGCGCCATGGGGCAACGATAGGTTTTCGGCGAAAACCGATAGAAGGAGGGTGGCCATGAGATTCGTCTCCGTGGTCTCGGTCCCGGTCGGCGACCAGGAACAGGCCAAGGAGTTCTACCTGGAGAAGCTCGGCTTCGAGCTCGTCGCCGAGTCGGTCTTCGGCGATGACCTGCGCTGGATCCAGGTGGGCCTCCCCGGCGCCCAGACCAGCCTGACCTTGGTCAACTGGTTCGACGAGATGCCCCCGGGATCCCTGCGGGGCCTGGTCGTCGACTGTGAGGACCTGGAGGCCACCTACCGCACGCTCAGCGATCGCGGCGTCCTCTTCCTCGGCCCTCCGAGCCGGCAGCCCGGCGGCGTGTTCGCCGTCCTCCGCGACCCCGACGGCAACCAGCTCGCCCTGCGCCAGATCGGGAGCTGACCGCGCAGGGCGACGGCGCGGGTCGCCGTGCATAGTCGGGCCCCGGTGGGTATCGAACCCCGGCGGGCTGGACGTGCCGGCCCGTGTCTTTCAATTCGGGGGAACTGCCTTATGAACAAGAACGCCTTCGCGCGCCCGCGTCGCGGCGTGACGATGGTGGCGGGCCTCGTGCTCGCCCTCAGCTCGGCCGGTGTCTCCGCGGCCCAGGCCGCGCCCGCCGCGCCGGCGGGCGGCCGGGCCGGCGACCGCTTCGTCACGCACACCCGGGTGCTCAACTCCGAGGCCCTGCTGCGCATCGGCCGGGCCGCGATCAGGGAGGCGCACCGGCGCGGCCAGCGGGTCACGGTCGCGATCGTGGACCGCTCCGGCGCGACGCGGCTGGTCCTCAAGACGGCGCACGCCGGCCCGCAGACGGAGGAGTCGGCCAAGCGCAAGGCGTTCACCGCGGTCAGCTTCGGGCAGCCCACCTCCAAGCTCGCGGCGAACGCCGTCGGCGACGGCCCGACGATCCGCGACATCCCGGGCACCCTCTTCCTCGCCGGCGGCGTGCCCGTGATCTCCGGCGGCATGCCCATCGCCGGCATCGGCGTCGGAGGCGCCCCCCAGGGCTCCATCGACGAGGCCATCGCCCGCGCCGGCCTGCGAGCCGTGGAAGGCGCGCTGGGCCGCTGACGGCGGCCAGGCCGCGGGGGCCCGGCCCGACCACGGCCCCCGCGGCCGGGAACCGCGAGTTCACCTGGTGGCTGTTCGTCCCCGGCGGTGGCCGATCACCGCCGGGTCAGCGAGTCCAGGAGTTCTCGGCCGTGCTGCCACGAGCCCAGGCCGCTGGCGGAGTTGAGGTGCCCGCACGCGCCCGCCAGGTGCCATCGCGCCCCCCACCGCGCCGCGAACCCGGCGGCCGCCTCGGGGCCGCAGTACGGATCATCGGCGCTGCCCACCACCAGGGCCGGGCACGGCAACGGTCGTGCCGGCACCTCGACGAACGTCGCGGCCGCCTGGCGCGGGAACGCGGGTCCGCGCGGGTCGGGCGGTGCGACCAGGAACGCGCCGCCCACCGGGCTGGAGGGATTCTCGTTCAGCCAGGCGGACGCGGCCCAGCAGCCCAGGCTGTGGGCCACCAGCACGACCTGGCCGTCCCGCTGGGAGACCTCGTCGTACGCCTCCTGGACGGCGCCGACCCAGTCATCCAGATCGGGGGCGGACCACGAGGCGGGGGAGATCCTCATCGCCGAGGCGCCCCACTCCCGCTCCCACAAGGTCTGCCAGTGCCGGTCGTCCGAGCCGTCGATGCCCGGGATGATGACGTACGTGTCCACTGCCCACCACCGTTTCATTCGCCGCTCCCTGCGATCATGGGAGCGCCTGGCGCAGATTCTGCTGGATGCGTCAGGGCCGCGGGGGCGACGCAAGTGATCTCAAAGGAAACGGTGCGGACGACAATGGAATCACTCGACCGGATAGACCGGGACATCCTCGCCCTGCTCCAGGCCGACGGCCGGTTGACCGGCGCGGAGGTGGGGCGCCGCGTCGGGCTCTCGCAGCCCGCGGCAGGCGCGCGCATCCAGCGGCTGGAGAAGAACGGCGTCATCACCGGCTACCGGGCCGTGGTCGACCCGGAGGCCCTCGGGCTGAACATTCACGCGATCATCCGGCTGCGCACCACGCACGCCCAGCTCCCGCGTGCCCTGGACCTCGCCTCCCGGACCCCCGAGATCGCCGGCACCCTCAGAGTCACCGGGGAGGACTGCCTCATCTTCGACGTCTACTGCCCCCAGGCGGGGCGACTCGAGGAGGTCGTCGACGCGCTCGCGCGTTTCGGCCCTGTCACCACATCCCTCGTGCTCCGCGCCTACCCCCACAAGCCGCTGACCGACGCCCGGTCGGCGACGTCCTGACCCGCGACGGCGCGGCGGCCGCCCGCCGGTGTGGAGTTCCGGCGGGCGGCCAGGAGCCGGGGGTCAGGGGGTGGTGGGGAAGTGGGGGGCCAGGCCGGAGAGGCGCAGGACGCGGTCCACGTTCGCGGGTACGCGGGTCAGGGCCAGGGTGATGCCCCGGGCGCGGGCGCGGCTCTGGACGCCGACGAGCAGGCCCAGGCCGGCGGCCCCGCAGAAGGTGACCTGGGACAGGTCCAGGACGAGCAGGCCGGTGCTGTAGGCCAGGGTGTTCATCAGGCGCCGGCGCAGCGCCGGGCCGGTGGCGATGTCGATGTCCCCGGACAGGTGCACGAGGGTGGGACTCGTGGCGTTCACCGCGCTGCGGGGAAGGGTGTCGATGGCGTTCATGGAGTTCTCCTTCGCGGAGAGGAAGATCGGGCTGGGAATGGTGCCCGCCGGCCGGAGATCGGTCCGCCGCGCAGGAAGGGGCGGTTCCGGACCGCTCGATCCGGCCGGCAGGCGGCTTGGTCTGGTCAGTGGTGTGCGAGGCGCCCCGAGGTCACCGGGCGAACGGTGAGCCCGGGCGTGGGGTCGGCGTGCGGAAGCCACCGGGCCGGGAAGCGGCGCACTGCGCGATGGGAAGGAAGTGGCGGCGTCATGGTCGCCTGACCTGTCCAGGCCCTCCGAACGGGCCGATATCGGTGATTCGCCGGGGGCGACGCCGACCTGAATGCCAACGCTCGGGAATGTCCTCGGTCCCCTCACGCTACCTCATCCGCCCGCGAACCACCCGGAGCTCCGCCACGCGCCGGGCGCGGGGTGCCCCGCTCGGCCGTACGGCCTGCGCCGGCGCCGAGGTGCCGGCGCCCGCCCCCTTGCGAGAGCGGCTGACCGAGATCGCCGCCGGGCTGGGCGCACGCCTGTCTCCCCTGACGTCAGCCAGAGAGGGCTGCGGGGGACGGCGGCGCGAATTCGGGGGTTCCAAACCCTTCCACCTGGGAACATCGCTGCGGGTAGTTCTTCGCTACATAGAGTGATTTTCGGAGGTGGACCATGTCCCGTTCGACTCGTTCCTTTCGTGCGCGCTACGCCGCGGCGGCCGCGGCCGGCGCCCTCGCGCTCCTCACCGGCGCGGCCCCGGCCGCCGTCGCCGCCCCCCAGGCTCCCGCCGCGCCGGCCGACCCCGTCGACAAGGCCGCCTGCTACCGCGTCACCGCCCCCCGCCTCGCGGTCCGCGACGCGCCGTACCCCAACGGCAGGGTCGTCGACGTCCTGAAGCAGGGCACCCGCGTCCGCGCCGCCGGCCAGGTCATCCTGGGGTACCGGCACCTGTACCCCTTCCGGGGCCGCTGGGCGTCCGCCGAGCACCTGATCGTGGTCAGCAACTGCGGCAAGCGGGCTTACCACGGCTGACCGAACCGCCGACGCCCCCAGACCGGGGCCCGCGGCGAACCCCGCCGACAACGGGCCGTCGCGTACGGCCCCGCCACAGCCCCGACAGGGCCGGCGCCCCCACCGGGCGCCGGCCCTCACGCCCGTGCGCGGGGCGAGGCCGCCCCCGGCGCACACCTCGCGCGGGTCAGCCGAGGGGGCCGGGGGGCTCGAAGGCCAGGGGGAGGAATCGGTCGGCCATGCGGCGGTAGCCCGCGGCGTTGGGATGGAGGCCGTCGGGGAGGTCGGCGACGTCGCCGGGGCCGAAGAGGGCCAGGCCGTCGATGATGTGCAGGTCGGCGTCGCCTTCCTTGCGGCGGAGCTCGACATGCTGGTGGAGCAGTTCGCGGACGCGGGTCAGCGTGAGCGCGCCGCGGGCCAGGGCGGCGGGCCGGTCGGGCACGTAGTTGTTCCGGTCGTCGTCCAGGAGGGTGGGGCCGGGGCGGTGCTCGGCGGCGGGGCAGACGATCGGGGTGATGATCACGATCGGGGTGCGGGGGTGGCCGTCGCGGATCGTGTCGAGGAAGCCGTGGAAGGCCGGGACGAAGACGCGCTCGCGCATCGTGTCGCCGTTGATGACGTTGATGCCGAGTTCCAGGCTGATCACGGCGGCGGGCAGGTCGCGGATGAGGCGGGCGGCGAACTGGTCGAGGTGGCACTGGCCGCCGAGGGCGAGGTTGACCAGGGACCGGCCGGCCCGCCGCGCGACGATCGCCGGCCAGGTGCCGGTCGGGCGGTCGGCCTCGGAGCACTGGCTGATGGAGCTGCCGTGGTGCACCCACACCGGCGCGCCGGACGGGGCCGGTCGGAGCGACGACCCGGCGGTGATCCGCACGTCCAGCAGGCGCGTGCTCACGCCGTTGGGCAGCCAGATCTCCACGCGCCGGTCGCCGCCGCCCGGGCCGAGGTCGAAGCGCAGCGTGGCGGGTCCGGCGGGCCGGTACTCCATGCCCTCGGTGACCGGGTCGACGAGCACGAGGGTCTGCTCGCTGGTGGTCACCGGGTCGCGCAGTTCGCCATCGACGACCAGGTCGAAGGCGGTGGGCGCCGGGTCCATGCCGGGCAGCAGGACCTGCGTGAGCGCGACGTCGAGCTCCAGGGCCCCGGCGTCGGTGAGGGCCTCGATCCGTACGCCGGAGGGGACGCTGCTCATGAAGTCGAAGCCGATGTCGGCCAGCCGGGCGCGGGCGGTGGCGGACGAGCGGTGGAAGGTGACCCCGGACGCGCCGGAGACGGATTCCACCGCGCCGGCGACGCAGCCGAGCGCGGCTCGCAGGACGGACTGCACAGCACATTCCTTTCGTTGGGGGAGGGCTATCGGGCCCTCTTGACCGGGAGGATCGCGACGGCGGCCATCAGCACGATCACCAGGGTGGCCAGCCAGACCATGAAGTAGCCGCCGGTCAGGGCCACGATCTGCCCGGCGGCGATCGGGCCGGCGGCCTGCCCGAAGTTGCCGGCCAGCGCGCCCAGGCCCAGGTCCCGGCCGGCGGAGCGCCTGTCGGGCAGCACGTCGATGAACAGCGCCTGGTCCACCACCAGGTAGGCGCCCATGGCCAGCGCGCTGATGACCTGCTGGACGAACAGGGCCGGGAGCGTCGGCCACACCATCGGCACGATCATGGACAGGGCGCACAGCACCGAGGACCAGAACACGAAGGGCTTGCGGCGGCCGACCCGGTCCGACCACCTGCCGACCACGATCATCGCGATGACCGTGCACGGCACCGACGCCACCGCCAGCAGCGGCGCCATGCGGGTGGCCTCCTCGGCGCTGAGGGCGGGCCGGATGTAGCTCTGCATCAGGTAGATGGTGAAGGCGGTGATCCCGCCGTAGCCGAAGAACATCACCAGCTTGGCGATCCAGACCCAGCGGTAGTCGGCGTCGCGCAGCGGGACGAGGAAGGACCGGGCGAAGGCGCCGGGCCGGAAGGGCGGCACCGGCAGGTCGGTGGAGGGGCGGTCGCGGGCGACCAGCACGAACAGGACGCCGGTGACGGCCAGCGCCAGGGCGAACGGGTAGTAACCGTCCAGCCCGATCGCGGCGAACAGGGCCCCGGCGATGATCGTCCCGCCGGCCAGCCCGATCACGGTGCCCAGGCCGTGGACCGCCGAGGCGGTGCTGAGCCGGGCGTCGGGGACGCGGTCGGCGATGGTGACGGTCAGCGGCCCCTGCGCCACGTTGATCACGAGCTGGGCGACGGCCCACAGGGCGATCAGCACGCCGATGCCCGGCGCGTGGCGGACGCCGATCAGGAGCGCGGCGCCGAGCACGGCCCCGGCGGCGATGTACGGCGCGCGCCGGCCCCACCGTGACCGGGTGCGGTCGGACAGCACCCCGGCTATGGGCTGGATGAACATGGTGACGAACACGCCGACGCCGGCCACGACCGACAGGCTGGCGGCCTTGGCGGCGTCGAACCCGGCGAGCAGGTCGAGCTGGTGCCGCTGGGCGGGCGTGGCGGTCGCGGTCCCGGCCTCGATCCGGGCCTTGAGGGCGTTGAGCTGCTTCAGGTCGGCGCCCGCGTCGGGCCCGGTGAACCAGCGGGCGAACTCGATCTCCTGGACCTGCAGCGGCAGCAGGATGTTGCCGACGCTGGCCCAGATGGCCGCGATGCTCACCGCGGCGACGCCGTAGAAGATCAGGTAGCGGCGCAGGGGCGGGCCGCCGAGGTACGTCATCGACGTGCCGGGCGCGGAAGGCTCGGCGAGGTGGGGACCGGCGGATCGCGCGGTCGTCATCGGACTGCCTCCAAGACGGGGGCGAGGGGATGAGCGGGAGGCCGCCCTCGTCGTAGACACAACGTGGCGCGTGATTACTGAAAGTTGGTGAATCGTCTCACCAGACCTGCGTCAGCAACCTAGCCCCGGCCAGCGGAGTCGCACAAGAGGGGATTGAAACGACTTGTGGGATGTAAGCGGTAGTAAGGGTGATACGTCCTAACTGCCTGGCCGGGCGGAGATCAGGCGGACTCCCGGACGACCAGCTCCGCCAGCGGCGAGGCCGGGACCTCCGGCGCGGGCCTGCCGAGGGCGCGCAGGATCTGCCGGACCAGATGCCCGGCCAGCACGCGGATGTCCTGCCGGACCGTGGTCAGCGGCGGGGTGGCCAGCCGGGCGAGCGGGATGTCGTCCACGCCGATCACCGCCAGGTCGCCCGGCGCCGTCAGGCCGACCAGGCGCAGGCCCGCCAGCAGCGCGAACGCCACCTCGTCGTTGTAGGCGCACACGCCGGTGACCCCCGCCGCGCGCCAGTGCCGGATCACCTCCGCCGCCTGCCCGGCCTCCGGCCGTACCTCGCGGACGTCCGGCTCCGGCAGCCCGCGGCCGGCGCACGCCTGCCGTACCCCGGCGAGCCGCAGCTCCAGGAGAGCGCGCAACCGCGCGTCGTCGGGGGCGGCGTAACCCAGGCGGACGTGCCCGGCGCCGGCCAGGTGGCGGACCTGCAGCCGCCCGACCTCCGCCTGCGTCCGCGACCGCCGGACGGAGTCCGGGCCGCGGTCGTCCAGCCAGGCGTCCACCACCGGCACGCCCATGGCCTCCATCTCCGCGCGATCGTCCTCGCTCAGCTCGGCGAACAGGACGATGGCCGCGGGGATGAGCTCGCGCCACAGCGCGGCGATCGGCCGCTCGCGCTCGATCCGGGTGACCACGGTCAGCCCGTGGACCTCCATGAGGTCGGTCAGCCGCTCCAGCAGCTCCACCGCCGACGGGCCCAGCGGCAGGTTCTTCACCCAGAGCAGGACGACGTCGTTGCGGCCGCGCCGCAGATTGCGGGCGCTGGGGGAGGGGGTGTAGCCGAGCCGCTCGGCCACCGCGAGCACCCGCTGCCGGGTCTCGGGGGAGATCCGCTGGTAGGAGGTGTTGTTCAGCACGTAGCTGACCGTCGTCTGGGAGACCCCGGCCTCCCTCGCCACGTCCGCCGAGGTGACCCGTCGCCGACTGGCAGCCATCCGCTTCCCCCGGCGTACACCGACTCTGTGGCGCTGAATCGTACCAGCAGGCCCACCCCGGCCCCGAGCCATCCCGAACCGGGCCGGTAGCGGGGCGGGAGGCCGGGTGGGAGCGCGCCGGGCGGCCGGAAGTCCGGCGCGAGCGAGGCGGGCGCCGGGAAAGGCCGGCGGGGGCGCGGTGGGCGCCGGGAAAGGCTGGCGGGGGCGCGGTGGAGCGGGGAGGCTGGACCCACGTCCCGAGCGGATGGAGGCGGAGCGCATGATCACGATTCCGGTCGAGGTGGGAGACCACCTGCCCTACGTGATCAGCGCGGCCCGTCGCGCGGACTATCTGGGGCTCATGGTCGTGCTCGCCCGTACGGCCGAGGCGAGGGGGCTGCACCAGGAGCTCACCCGGGACTGGACCAGCATCCACGACGTCACCGGGCACGCGCTGGGCGTGCTGTGCCCGGAGCCGCGGTTCGTCCCGCCCCCGGCGAGGTTTCCGCAGGACCCCGGCCGCGTCCCCCGGGAGCGGCGGGACGCCTTCGTGGCGGAGGCGAGCCGGGCGCACCGGTTCCTGAGCGGCGCGGACCCCGCCGGCATCCCGCCCTTCGACTACACCCGGCTCCTCGTGCCGGGCGCGGGCGATGGCGACGACCTCCGGGCGGCGGCCATCCCGCTCCCCGGCCACCCGCCCGCGCTCCACCACGCCGCCTGGACGGAGGCCGTCTCCCGGTGCGCGCGCTTCTTCGGCATCCCCGAATCACGGCTGCCCGCGCTGCTCGTGCTCTGCCTGCGGGAGGAGGACGACGTCCTCATCCAGCTCCGCGGCGACACCAGCCTCTACCGGCTGTGCAAGATGATCGCCTCCCATCCCGGCTATTCGCGCGAGGACGGCGACCTGATGGCCGAGCGGGAGCGGCTCCGGTGGGGCGCGCCCGCCGGGTACGGCGGGCGGGAGACGCCGCCCCGGCGGATGCGGGGGCTGGCCGGCCGCACGCGGAAGCAGCTCGACGGCCTGCGGAGGCACCTGGCGATGATCGCGCCCGCCGACCCGGAGCTGGCCGGGGAGGTGGCGGACGGGCTCGCGCGGCACGTGGAGGCGGACACCCCGGTGGACGAGGCGCGGGACTGGCTGTCGGCCCTGGCCGAGCGCGTCGCCGGCCACCCCCGCAAGACGGAACTGCTCCGCCTGGACGCCAAACTCCGCAAGGTGGCCCGAGCCCTTGAGGAGGCCGCCTACCCCGGCGGGCGGCGGCGGTGGGAGGACCAGGACAGGCTCGCCGAACTGGAACGGCGGCTCGCCTCCCGGCCGGGCCTGGCGAGGGCCTGCGAGGACGCCGCCCGGGCGGTTCTGGGGGAGTGCGTGACCGAACGCCTCTCCGGGGGGCCGCACCCCTCGCGCGTCCGCGCCGTACGGCCACTGGGCCCCGCGCCGCGGCCGCCCGCGGAAGACACGGAGGACACGACGACGAACAGTCTCTCCGGGACGAGCGTCCACGGCCCCGCGATCCAGGCGCGGGACATCGGCGCCCTCCACCTGCACCTGCACGCCGGCGCGTGGCCCCCCGGCGCGGCCAAGGACCTCGGGGACGACGCGGCGCCCGGGAGATGAGACCACCTCGCGCGGGCGGCGCGCCGGGAGGCCGAGCCGCGTCGCCCGCGTCGGGGCTACTTGTGGTTTCCAGACTGCGCGGCCGCCTTGTCGCGCCACATCCGGCGACCGGCCAAACCCCCGTCCGCGTCCCCGCGTACGCGCTTACGCGCGAACGCATGAGCGCCGCGGCCCAGGGCGCGGAAACCGACCGCCGCGGGCGCGGGGCCGTACGCGGGCCAGGGTTCGGCCGTACCCGGGCCAGGGTGCGGGGCGCGGGGCCGTACGCGGGCCAGAGTGCCTGGACGCGGGCCGTACGCGGGTCAGGGGGTGGTGAGGCGGGCGCGGATGGCGGCGGCGCCGGATTCGGTGAGCCAGTCGGTGAGGGTGCGCAGGCCGGGGTGGATGACGCGCAGCGCCTCGATGTCGGCGTGCCAGCGGTGACCGGCCTCCCAGCGCTTCTTGGCGTCGGCGATGCCCTGGCCGAGCGCGGCGGCCTCGTCGTCGGTGAGCTGCTGGTAGCGGATGGGGACGCCGGTGGCCTCGCTGATCGCGGCGGCGGCCTCGACCGGGGTGGGCTGGTCGCCGGCCAGTTCGAGAGCGCGCCCGGCGAACCTGGCCGGGTCCGCAATGCGGCGAGCGGTTGCCGGTCCGTGCCACCGGCAGGCCGCGCCGCTACTGCGGGCCGACGTGCCGCCAGCGGGCCCACCGGCGGCGCGGCGGTGGCGCGGGGAGCCGAGGAGAGCGCTAGACGCGGGCCACGGCGCCCAGGAAGCCGGCCTCCACCTCACCGGTGTACGGCGGGGCGTCCGGGGCCCAGTGGTTCACCGGGGTCAGGCCGGGGCCGATCAGGTCCAGGCCGTCGAACAGGGCGGCGAGCTCCTTGGGGGAGCGCGGGGTGATGCCGCCCGAGGCCGCCGCGGAGTACACCTCCCGCCCCTCGGCGACCACCTCCCGGCCGACCTTGCCCGGGGTGGCGTGCGAGACGACCAGATAGCTGCCGGGGGCCAGCCCGGCGGCGAGCTCGCCGAGAATCCGCCGGGCCTGCGCGAGGTCGGGCACGAAGTGGACGATCGCCAGCAGCAGCACCGCGACGGGTTCCCCCAGGTCGATGAGGGCGCGCAGCTCGGGATGGCCCAGGATGTCGCGGGGCCGGTGCATGTCGCCCTCGATCACGATGCTGGCCCCGTTCCGGGCGAGCAGCGCGCGCCCGTGGGCCACGACCACGGCGTCGTTGTCGACGTACACCACGCGCGCGTCCGGGTGCACCCGCTGGGCCACCTGGTGCACGTTCTCCTGCGTGGGCAGGCCGGTGCCGATGTCGATGAACTGGCGGACGCCGGACTCGGCGAGGAACCGGACGGTCCTGCCGAGGAAGGCGCGGTTGTCCCGGGCCCACCGCCGGGCCTGCGGCATGAGGGTCAGGATGCGCTCGGCGGCGTCGCGATCGGCCTCGTAGTTGTCCCGCCCGCCCAGGTAGTAGTCGTACATCCGGGCCACGTTGGGCACGGTGGGATCCACTCCCGGGGGCATCGGCTGCGTGGTCACGCCCGCTCCTCCTGGCTGCTGGTCGAAGCTCCCCCTCGACCTTCCCACACTCGCACAGAACTCTCAGTCAAAGATCAAATTGACCAACCTCGGCCATTTCGTGATCTTCCCGCCCGGCCATGCGCGCCCGCCGTACGGCGGCGCGTCCGTCGCCCTGTCGCCGGACTCATGAGCCTCGCAGCGGGCTGTCACGGGCGGGACTTCCCCGGAGGCGGGGGACGCCGGCGGGGTCAGGCGTGGGGGGTGGTCCAGGGGCGGAGTTTGGCGGGGTTGCGGATGCCCCAGATGCGGCGGACGCGGCCGTCCGCGACGTCGAAGGCGTACACCGTCACGGTGACGCCGTCTCGCTGGGCGACGAGGCCGGGGCGGCCGTTGACCGTGCGCTCCAGGAACGTGAGACCGTGCAGCTTGCGGGCGAAGCGGACCAGCGAGCGCGCGATCCGCTCGGCTCCGGCCAGGGGGCGGAGCACGGCGCTGGCGAGGCCGCCGCTGTCGGCGACCACGGTGGCGCCGGGGTCGAGGAGGCCGATGAGGGCCTCGATGTCCTTGGCCTCCCAGGCCCGCATGAAATCCCGGATCACGCGGGCCTGCTGGGCCGCCGGGGTCGCCGGGTCCGCGGGAGCGCGCGAGGCGCGGACGCGGCGGCGGGCCGAGGAGGCGAGCTGGCGGCAGGCGGCCGGGGTGCGGCCGACGACGTCGGCGATCTCGGCGAAGGGATAGCGGAAGACGTCGTGCAGGATGAAGGCGACGCGCTCGGCCGGGGTCATGGATTCGAGCACGACGAGGAAGGCCATGTTGACCGACTCGTCCAGGGTGATCCGGTCGGCCGGGTCGAGGGTGCCGCCGTCCGGCCGCCCGGTGATCCACTCCCGGGGTTCGGGGAGCGGCTCGGGAACCCATTCGCCCACATAGGTCTCGCGGCGGGCACGGGCCGAGGTGAGCACGTTGAGGCAGATGCGGCCGGCCACCTTGGTCAGCCAGGCGCCGGGGGACACGATGGCCTCCTGCTCCCGCCGGGACATGGCGTACCAGCGGGCGTAGGTCTCCTGCACGACGTCCTCGGCGTCGGCCAGCGAGCCGAGGAGCCGGTAGGCGAGGTTGATGAGCTGACGCCGTTCGTCGATGACCGCGCTCAGGCCCGGATGGGCCGCATCGAGTCCCCGCTCGGATTCGGTGGTCATGGTCTCCTCGCCCTCGTGCCGCCGGCGCCCCCGGCCGGGGTCCGTCCTCACCACTTCGACAAGACGGCGCGGACGAATGTGAGGTCGCCGGGCCGCCTCACGATCGGCGGGGCCGCGTTGTCGGACCGGTGAGACACCGTCAGGAAGGGGATTCACACCATGTCCAGGCCCGCACACCGCGCACTCCACAAGGTCGTCGTCATCGGCGGCGGCTACGCCGGAACCCTGGCGGCCAACCGGTTGCAGGTGCGCCCCGACGTCGACATCACACTGGTCAACCCGCGCCCGGAGTTCGTCGAGCGCCTCCGGCTGCACCAGTACGCGGCCCGCACCGGCGACGCCACGATCGACTACGGCACACTGCTCGGCGAGCGCGTCCGGCTGGTCGTCGACAGCGCCGCGCGCATCGACACCGCCGCCCGCGCCGTACGGCTGGCGTCGGGCCGCGTCCTCGAGTACGACCACGTCGTCTACGCGGTCGGCAGCACCGGGGCGGCGCCCTCCTCGGTGCCGGGCGCGGCCGAGTTCGCGTACGACCTCGCGGAGCTGGAACCGGCGCGGCGGCTGCGCGCCAGGCTGGACGAGGTGCCCCGCGACGCCCCGGTCACCGTGGCCGGCGGCGGGCTGACCGGCGTCGAGACGGCCGCCGAACTGGCCGAGCGGGGACGCGCGGTCACCCTCGTCTGCGGCCGGGCCCTGGCTCCGTACCTGGGCGCGCCCGCCCGCCGGTACGTCGCCAGGTGGCTGGCCGATCACGGGGTCACCGTGATCGAGGGCACCACGGTGAGCGAGGTCCGGCCGGAGGAGGTCGTCCTCGCCGACGGCACGGCGCGGCCGAGCGCCCTGACCGTCTGGACCGCCGGTTTCGGCGTGCCGGGCCTGGCGGCCGCGAGCGGGCTGCGCACCGACGCCCTCGGCCGGTTGCTCACCGACGAGACGCTGACCAGCCTCGACGACGACCGCGTCGTCGCGGCCGGGGACGCCGCCGCGCCCTCGGGCCGGCCGCTGCGGATGAGCGGTTACGCCGCCGGGCCACTCGGGGTCCAGGCCGCGAACACCGTCCTGAGCCGCATCGCGGGCACCGAGCCGGCGGTGATCGACCTGGCCTTCACCGGGGCGTGCCTCAGCCTCGGCCGCCGCGCGGGCGTCCGGCAACTGGCGCGCAAGGACGACACCGCGGTCGACTTCTACATCGGCGGCCGCATGGGCGCTGTGATCAAGGAGCTGACCTGCAAGTTAGTGGTGTCGAAGCGGATCCGCCGCGAGGCCGCGAAGCCCGGCTCCATGACCTGGCCCAAGGCCGGCCCCCGCCCCGCAGCCCCGGAGGTCCCCACGTCCCCCTGACCCGCGCCCGCCCCCCCGGATGGCCGTCCAGGCCGGCGAGTCGTACGGCGGCGCCCGGCGGGTCCGCGCGCCGCCGTACGCCATGGGAGCACGCGCCGCCGTACGCGGCGGGGGGCACACGCGGTGGGGAGCACGCGCCGCCGTACGAGGGTGGCGCGGGATCGCCGTGCGCCGTGGAACGGCGGTTGCCCGCGGGGCGGGCCGGTGCCTACGCTGAGGGGAGCGTGCGAGGGCGCTCCCAGTCCGCGGGCAGGGATCTTCCCACCTCGACCGGCACATCGGCGCACCGACCGGACCGACCTCTTTCCAGCCGGGTGAGCGGACCCCGGCGGCGAAGGAGGCCGCGATGTCCGCACGTCATTTCGAGCTGCCGCCCCGCCCGAACCTGGAATACCACCGCAAGCGGGCCAAGCACCTACGCCACGCGTATTCGGCGGGCGACCCCGTGGCCGTGGCCCGGGTCGCCGACGTACTGGGCGACCGGGCCGCCGGGCGGTTCCTGCTCAGCGACGCCCAGTTCGTGGTCGCCCAGGAACACGGATTCCGGACCTGGGCCGAGTTCCGCGCCCACGTCGAAGGCCGCGGCGCCGCCGAGGAACGGCCGGTCTCCCGCCTCGTGGGGGTCGGCCCGGGCATCTACGCCTCGATGGCCGACGCCCTCCTCGCCGAGCTGCGCCGCGGCGACCCCGGCGCGCTGCGGCGGCTGCGGGCCTACGTGCCCCGGCACGCCACGGCGACCTCCGCCGCGGCCGCCGAACCCCGCGACGCGCGGCTGATCATCGCGCGGGAGCTGGGTTTCCCGACCTGGCGCGAGCTCGTGTCGTTCACCGAGAGGTCCCGGCGCGACCTCGGCGAACGCCGGAAGAAGCGGCGGCGCCTGCGGCGCGAGGCCGGGGCTCTGCTGGCCGGCGACACCGGGCGGCTGGCCGTGCTGACCTACGAGCAGGCCGACGTCCTGCTGCACATGCTCGCGGGCCCGGAGCTGATCCCCGGCATCCGGTTGGGAAAGGAGCTCGGGGTGCCGCGCGCCGGGGTCGAGGTCCTGCTCGGCAAGGCGTCCGACCTGGATCTCCCGCTCATCCGGGCCGCCCGCTTCGACCGGCTCGGCTACGTGCGCCTGCTGCTCGACGCCGGCGCCGACCCCGGCGTCCGCGCCTGGGGGATCACCCCGCTGGAGAACGCGCTCTACCACGGCAACACCGAGGTCGCCGACCTGCTCGCGAGGTACGGGATCGTCCCGGCGGCACTCTGGACGTACGCCGCGTGCGGCCGGCTGGACCTGGTGCGCGGCTGCTTCGACGCGGACGGCCGCCTCCGCCCGGACGCGGCGGCGGCGCGCCCCGACCTGGCGGACACCGGCTCGGGCTTCCCGTCCCGGTTGCCGCCGGCCGACGATCCGGAGGAGATCGTGGGGGAGGCGTTCGTCCACGCCTGCCAGCACGGGCGGATCGAGGTCGTGCGCTGGTTCCTCGACCGCGGGGTCCACCCCGACGTCGCCCCCTACCTCGGCCGGACCGGTCTGCACTGGGCGATCCCCGGCGGCCACCTCCAGGTCATCCGCCTCCTCCTGGCCCACGGCGCCGACCCGGCCCGCCGCGACGCCCTCCTCCACGCCGACGCCGAGACCTGGCTCCATCTGACCACCGCCCTCCACCCCCCATCCCCCCAGACCCACCACCTCCACACCCTGCTCCGGTCCCACCCCGTCACCCGAGGACCCGGTGCCGGCTCACCTGGGACCCTCCGCAGGTGAGTCGCGTCGTTGTGCCATGAGGACGCCGGTGGCGGCGGGTCAGGGGCCCGGTTCCGGCGGCGGGAGAGGGAGGCGGCATTCGTCGGCGGTGAGTGCCGCGATGATTCCCTGGGATTCCGTGACCTGCAGGTCTGGGATGCCTGGCCTGGTGGGGGTGGAGAAGGTGACGTTCCCGGTGTGGTCCTCGGGATCCATGATGACGGGCGCGACGGAGACGTATCCGAACACCTCCACACCAGGGACCTGTGTCCGCGCCCGGTGGAGAGCCTCCCAGGCGAAGGCGATTCCGCGGCGCATGAGTCGCGCGATCCCCGCGATTTCGGTCGCCCTGATGTCATCGTCGGGGATGCCGCGGCCGTTGACGGCGAACTCATACCCGTGAACCGAGGTGAACCTGGCGCGGTCCCCGTGGTAGCTCTTGTGGAAGGCGCTCAGGACCACGGCGCCGTCGACGACGCGCCACCCCTCGTCGATCACCGTCCGTAGTCCCGGCGGCACGTCGTCCGAGCTCAGTGTCCGTATGACGTCCTCGCCCACCAGCTCGGACGCCCGAGAGCTGATCATCATCGTGTCCCCCGCACCATGAACCCCGTTACCTCGCCGAACCGCGTAGAAGGCGAGTCCATCACGACCGACGCCATGGACGCGGATGCCCGCGGTCGTGAGAAGGCCACGGGTCGCCGGACCTGCCGGGCGCGAGTGGAGAGGGGCCTCGGGCGGCTTGGGACGTCCGCGCGGTCCCCGTGCCCGCCGCGTCCGGGGGAGGCGCGGCGGGGCCGGGGGAACGGGGTCAGGGGAGGGTGATGACGATTTCCAGGTACTCCAGGGGCATGAGGAGGGTGTCGTCGTCGGAGGTGTCGAGTTCTTCGACGAGGGTGGTGAGGTCGGCCAGGAGGGCGGCGCGGCCGGGCTCGTCGAGGGCGCGCAGGGCCATCACGGTGGGGCCGTAGACCTCGGACCAGACGCGGACGTGCTCGGCGGGGGAGGGGAAGCGCCACAGCACCTCGCGCCGGGTCGTGGCGATGTCGGCGGCGGCGGGGAACAGTTCGGCCAGGCCGTCCCGGGTGCCCCAGCGGCTCTCGGGCAGGTGGCCGGGCGCGGGCGGCACGTACTTGGGGTTGAGCGCGAGCATCCGGCCCATGTACCCCTCCGGGGTCCAGCAGGCGAGGCCGATCCGGCCGCCGGGCCGTACGACCCGGGTCAGCTCGGCCGCCGCGCGCGCCTGGTCGGGGGCGAACATGACGCCGAAGGTGGAGGTGACCACGTCGAAGGAGGCGTCCGGCAGCGGCAGGGCCTGCGCGTCGCCCTCCAGGAACTCGACGGTGAGCCCCTCGGCGTCGGCGCGCCGGCGAGCGTGGGCGAGCAGGTCGGGGACCAGGTCGAGCGCGGTCACCCGGCCCCACCGGCGGGCGGCGGCCAGCGCCGTGTTGCCGGTCCCGGTGGCGACGTCGAGCACGCGCTCGCCGGCGCGCAGCCGCAGCGCCTCGCACAGCAGCTCGGCGGCGGGCAGGAACTGCGCGCCCACGGGCCGGTAATCCCCGGACGCCCAGGTCTCGCGTGGTGCGGTTTCCGCCATGCTCATCGAGTTCCTCCTCAATGGGGGCAAACGAAGGGGTGGCACTCGCCCCAGCCTGCCCCATTCGTCCTCTTCATGGAATCGATCACCCCCAACAAGATCCGCAGATCTTCGCCCGCGCCCGCCCGCCCCTCCCGCCACCAGGCGGCGGTCCCGGGGGCGCCCGCCCGCGCGGGTGATGGCCCGTCGGGCGGGGTCAGGGGCGGGTGAGGGAGGCGAGGAGGGTGAGCCTGTCGGCGCTGCCGGTGCCGGGGGCGGGGTGGAAGACCACGAGGGTCTGGCCGGGTACGCCGGAGACGGCCAGTCGTTCGCGGTTCAGGCGGAGGGGGCCGACCTGGGGGTGGTCGAGGCGCTTGGCGGCGCCCTCGCAGGTGTTCACGTCGTGGCGGGCCCAGAGCCGGCTGAAACGCGGGCTGGCGAGGGAGAGCTCGCCGACGAGTTCGATGAAGCGGGGGTCGTCCGTGTCGGTGCCGACGGACGCGCGGAAGCCGGCGACCATGCCCTGCGCGGCGTCCTCCCAGTCCGGGTAGAGGGCCTGCTCGGCGGGGTCGAGGAACACGTCCCGCAGACGGTTGCCCCCGGCGGCGAGCCGCGGTGACAGGGCGGTCGCCAGGGCGTTCGCTGCCAGGACGTCGAAGTAGCGGCCCTCCACGTACGCGGGGAGCGGGAGCGCGTCCACGAGCTGGGCGACGCCCGCGGGGACGGTCTCCTTCCGGGGCCGCCGCCGTCGCCGGGGCCTCCCCGCGCCGAGGCGCAGCAGGTAGGCCGTCGCGTCGTCGTCGAGCAGCAGCACGCGGGCGAGGGATTCCAGGACCTGCGGAGAGGGGTTGCGGTCGCGGCCCTGCTCCAGCCGCAGGTAGTAGTCGGCGCTGATGCCGGCGAGCATCGCGACCTCCTCCCGGCGCAGGCCCGGCACCCGCCGTACGCCCGCGGAGGGGATTCCGGCCTGTTCGGGAGTGACGAGATCCCGGCGAGCGCGCACGTAATCGCCCAGAAGGTTGGATTCGTCTCTCATGTCGCCACTGTATTCGCGCGCCCTCGCGCCCGCCTGGTCCTGTCACCCCCAGGATCGCGGGGGTTCTGCCTGGGCCGCTGGAGGAGCGGAAACCTCGCTGCCGGGACGAGTGCCGGCGAGACCGGCCGGTGGTCCCTTCCACGAGCGAGGAGTCGTACATGTCTACATATCTGCTGGTACACGGGGCCTGGCACGGCGGGCGGTGCTGGGACCGGGTGGTCCCCCTGCTGACGGCGGCCGGGCACCGGGTGGCCGCGCCGTCGCTGACCGGCCTCGGCGACCGGGCGCATCTGCTCGGCCCCGAGGTGGGGCTGGACACGCACACCGACGACGTCGTCCGGCTGATCACCGAGGAGGGCCTCACCGACGTGATCCTGGTGGGCCACAGCTACGCCGGGCTGGTCATCTCCGCGGCCGCCAACCGGATCCCGGAGCGGATCGCCCATCTGGTCTACCTCGACGCGATGGTCCCCGAGGACGGCGAGAGCGCGGTGGACGTGCACCCCGTGACCCAGGCCCTCATCGACGCCGCGGCCGGGTCGGGGGAGCCCTGGCGGATCCCGCCGATGCCCGAGATGCCACCGCCCCTGGGCCTGTTCGGGGTCACCGACCCGGCGGACGCGGCGTGGCTGCGGACGATGCTGTCGGATCAGCCGGCGCTCTGCCTCCGGCAGCCGGTGCGGCTGGACAACCCGGCCGTGCGCGCGATCCCGCGCACGCACATCCACTGCGTCGCCGGCGTGCCCGAGGGCGTCGAGCGGCGGCCCGTGCCCACGATCCAGCCCGACGGCAGCCCGTCCCAGGTGTGGGAGCTGGACACGGGGCACGACTGCATGATCACCATGCCGGCAGAGCTGACCGGCCTGCTGCTCAAGCTCGCCTGACCCGCCCTCCCGCCGCGCGCCGCCCTCCCGCCCCCGCCGTACGGCCGAGCCGACGCCGTGCGGCCGTGAGCACCGCCGTACGGCCGGCCTCCGCAGTGCGGCCGGCAGACGCCGGGTGGCCGTCGGGCCACGCCGTACGGCCGTCAGGCGGCGGGGCGCGGCGGGGCGGCGGGGAGTCGCGCCGCCGCGGGTGGCCGTACCGGGGCGGGCAGCCGTGCCTCGGCGGGCAGTCGTACGGTGGCGCGGAGGCCGCCGGTGGGGCGGGCGGCCAGGGTGAGGGTCCCGTCGTGGGCCTGGGCGATACTCCGGACGATGGCCAGGCCGAGGCCGGTGCCCGCGTGGTCGGAGCGGACGCGCTCGGTGCCCCGGCGGAACGGCTCGGCGAGCGTGGCGACCACCTGCGGGGGGAGCGTGTCCCCGGTGTTCTCGACGGTGAGCTCCACGCCCTCGGGGCGGACGCCGGCCGTGACCCGGACGATCCCGTCCTCGGGGAGGTTGTGGACGATCGCGTTGTGCACGAGGTTCGTGGTCATCTGCAGCAGCAGCTCGGGTGAGCCGGGGGTGGGGGCCAGGTCGCCGGCCGTCTCGACGGTGACGCCGCGTTTCTCCGCGAGGGGCAGGAGCGTCTCGGCGGCCTCCTCCGCGAGGAGGGACAGATCGACGCGCTCGCGCGGGAAGGAGCGCTGGTCGGCGCGGCTGAGCAGGAGCAGCGCCTCGGTGAGGCCGATCGCCCGGGTGTTGACGGCGCGGAGGCGGTCGACGAGCTCGCCGAGGTCGCGGTCCGGGTCGTCGCGGGCCACGTCGAGCAGGGTCTGCGCGATCGCCAGCGGGGTGCGCAGCTCGTGGGAGGCGTTGGCCGCGAACCTGCGCTGCTCGGCGACGTGGGCCTCGAGCCGCGCGAGCATGGCGTCGAAGGCGTCGGCGAGTTCGCGGAACTCGTCCTGGCGTCCCTCCAGGTCGATCCGGTGGGACAGCGACCCGCCGGTGGCCAGGCGGGTGGCGTCCGTGATGCGGGTCAGGGGGGCGAGCATCCGGTCGGCGAGAAGCCACCCGCCCACGAGACCGAACACCAGCAGGAACGCCAGCACGAAGGCCGCGATCGGAAGGAACGACCCCAGGATGGCGCGCTGGTTGACCAGCAGGTCGCCGGTGGTGATGAACGCCCCCCTCGGTATGCCGTACAGGACGTAGAACCCCACGGCCGCCAGGATCAGGATGCCCGCGAGCATGAGGAACCCGGCGTAGCTGAGGGTGAGCTTGAGGCGGACGCTCAGGCCCGGGCGCCTATCCACGGTCTCCGCCCCCACCCGCGGCCTCGATGCGGTAGCCGACGCCGGGCACGGTGGCGATGATCCCGGGTTCGCCGAGCCGTTTGCGCAGCGCCGAGACGGTGATGCGCACGGCGTTGGTGAAGGGGTCGGCGTTCCCGTCCCAGGCCCGCTCCAGGAGTTCCTCGGCGCTGATGACCCCGCCCTCGGCCGCGACGAGGACCTCCAGCACGGCGAACTGTTTCCGGGTGAGCGCGACGTAGCGGCCGTCGCGATAGACCTCGCGCCGGAACGGGTCCAGGCGCAGGCCCGCGATCTCGCGCACGGGCGGCCTGTTGTGGGCGCGCCTGCGGTCGAGGGCCCTGAGCCTGAGCACGAGTTCCCGGAGGTCGAAGGGCTTGGTGAGGTAGTCGTCGGCGCCGAGCTCGAACCCGGAGGCCTTGTCGTCGATCCGGTCGGCGGCGGTGAGCATGAGGATGGGCATGCCGCTGCGGGACGCCACGATGCGCTCGGCGATCTCGTCGCCCGAGGGCCCGGGGATGTCGCGGTCGAGGACTGCGATGTCGTAGGTGTTCACGCTCAGCAGTTCCAGCGCCGTGTCCCCGTCCCCGGCGATGTCGGCGGCGATCGCGGCCAGGCGCAGGCCGTCACGGACGGCTTCGGCGAGATAGGGCTCGTCCTCCACGATCAGCACACGCATGCCTGCGACGGTACGGGACGGGACATATCGCCGACATATCGAAATGCGCATACGGGCCGGCAACGCCCCGCCGCCTTGACTGCTCGCATGACCTTTCGAGAACCAGCCCGTACGGCGGCCCGCCGTACCCCCTCGGCCGTCGCCGCGGTCCTCGTGGCCGTCGCCGTGGTCCTGATCGGCGTCCTCGCCCACCGATGGCTGTCGTCCCCGGCCGCGACCGCCGACGGCATCCCGTCCGGCGCGCTCGGAGAGGCGGGCGGCGCCGTCCCCGACGGCGTGACGGTCTTCGACGACGAGGTCCCCGCCGTGGCCAACCTCGACCCCCGCCTCCTCGCCGCCCTCCGCAAGGCCGCGACCGCCGCCGCGCGCGACGGCGTCGAGTTCGTCGTCAACGGCGGCTGGCGCTCTCCCAAGTACCAGGAACAACTCCTCCGCGAGGCGATCGGGCGGTACGGCTCGGCGGAGGAGGCCGCCCGCTGGGTCGCCACCCCCGGCAAGTCCCTCCACGTCTCAGGCGACGCGGTCGACCTGGGCCCTCCGGAAGCCCTCGGCTGGCTCTCCGCCCACGGCCGCGAACACGCCCTGTGCCAGACCTACGCCAACGAGCCCTGGCACTACGAACTCCGCCCCAAGGCCCCTGCCAAGGGCTGCCCCCGGCCCTACCCCGACCCCACCCACGACCCCCGCCTCCAACCGTGACCGGCTTCCCGCCGCCCGCGGGCACACGCCGTCCTCATCGCCCGAGTCGCCCGAGTCGCCCGAGTCGGCGGGGCCGCCGGGTGGTGGTCCAGAGACGGGCGGCGATCACGGTGAGGCCGGGCCGCCGCGGTGGTCACCAGGCCGCGGTCATGCGCGATCGGCCATGTCGCCGGCGGTGCCGAGCATCCCGCCTGAGCCGTTCCCGAAGCCGGCGGGCTCGGGCAGGGCGACGGGCCGGCCGAGGACGTACAGGTGGCAGCGGACGCTGCCGGGCAGGTCGCGGTCGGTGTCGAGGGTCGTGCTGTGGCGCATGCCGAAGGGCCTGAGGACGTGCTCGGCGAGGTGGGCCGCGAACGGCCGGCCGCCGACGACCTCGACGAGCCGCGCGGCGACCTGGAAGTTCGTGTGGGCTCAGCGTCCGAGGGCCAGCCTGATCCTCCGCCGCGTGACGTCCACGTGAACGATGTTCACGGTGAGCCGGTCCCCGGCCTCCACCGCCATCCCGGCCATCTCCGAGCCGGGCAGGAGGCCCTCAAACCCGTGCTCGATGTCCTCGACCCGGACGAACACGCCGAAGGGCGCCACCTTGGTGACGGGGCCGGTGATCGGCTGACCGACGCGCCGCCGCAGCTCGGGCAGCGGGTCCGGCTGGAGCGCCTTGATGGAGAGGGGGACCCTCCCGCGCTCGATGTCGACGTCGAGGATCTCGGCGGTGATCCGCCGGCCGACGGCGACGACGTCCGAGGGATGGCCGATGGGCCGCCACGACAGCTCGGGGATATTGATCATCGCCGTGAAGCCCCCGATGTCGACGAAGGTCACCCCGAAGGGAGCGATCTCGATCACCGTCCCCGTGACGACCCGCCCCCGCCGCAGCGACCGCAGGAATTCCAGCTCACGCCCGTCAAGCGCCCGCCCCGGCACGCCACCTCCTGCATATCGAGCCGCTGCCCCGGCCGTACCGAGCGGCCGGCCAAGTACATCACGACCACGCCGGCCATCCGAAGCGATGTTCGCCCTGACGCCAGTCCCACCAGCCTCGCACGGCACCCAGGGAACATGGTCGTGCGCGGAAGGCCGTCCGAGATTCGGTCACATCCGTCACCGCGGTCTGATCACCCGCCGGTGGTGGGGCTGGCCGGTTGTGGACATGGGTCTCCCTCGGGGGTGGTGGGGCGGGGACAATGGCGGGTCTCCGGCACCCTTCCGTGAGGAGATTCGCCATGGCGCTGACGACGTCGCCGCGCCGCGTCGCGCTCATCGCATCGGCCGCCGCCGCCGTGCTCGCCGTTACCGCCGCGCCGGCGGCCGCGCACTACACCTACGCCTATCAGGGGGACGACCTCGGCTCGATCTCGAGCAGCCATCTGCAGGCCACGGCCTGCGACCAGGAGAACGACAACCGCGCCGTCTACGTCCAGGTGATCACCAGCAGCGGGAGCCGCGACACGGTGTGGGACTACTACGGCGGCGGGTGCACCACGGGGAACCTGATCTCCCCCGCGGTGAACTTCCGGGTGTGCGAGCAGATCGCCAACGCCGCCGACGCCTGCACCTCCTGGCGCGACGCCTGACCACCTCCCAGGGCCCGGCCGGCCCGGAGGCGCCGCCACCCCGATGCCCGTCCCGGGCCGCCGTGACGCCCGCCGGCGGCCCGGGACGCGAAGACTCCCCGACGCAGGCGAAACGCAGCCGCCGCGCCGCCGTACGACGGGCGCGTCAAGGCCCCGCTGGGCGACGGGCCGGCCCCGGCGAGGCCCGCGGAGAGCCGCGCTCACCGGTCCGCTGGGGCAGGCGCCACCCCGGCCGCTCTCGCCTGGGATCTGAGCTGAGGCGTCCGGGCCGCCGCCCAGGCCCACGGCACAGCCATTACCTTCCATCCGCCGCCCTGCTCGGAGCGGATGCCTTCGAGGCCGAAGGGCCCGGTGGCCGGCGGGGGCCGGTCGTGTCCGTGGTGATCGCTGCGTTGTCGCTTCGCGTGATTAGGATCGGGGTATGAGCCCGGTGTTCGTGGTGTCCTTGCTGACCTTGCCGATGCTGGCTCTGCTGCTGATCCCGTTTCACGACGAGTCGGGTGCCGTGGACACGCGGAACAGGCTCGCCGGGATGCGCACCCGGCAGACGCTCGCCTCGCGGGAGGCGTGGGACGCCGCGCACGCCTGGCTGAGGCGGCCGCTGCGGCGCCTGGCCGGGGTGACGGCGGCCCTCCTCGCCGTATCCGTGGCCGGTGAGATGGCGTTCGACCTGCCCGGGGCCGTCGCGGCCGCGATCGCCGTGGGCCTGCCGGCGGTGCTGGTCGGCGGGCTCATGCTGATCGCCCGCCGCGCCGACCAGATCGCGGCCCGGGTCAACCGGCAGATGGCTCACGGCCGGTAGCGCCCGCCACGCCGTACCGGAGGACACGGCAGCACCTCGCCGATGAGGCCTGTCGTATGCCCTGGGCGTCGCACTCATCGTGAAGTAGCGGGGCGCGATGATCAAGGTTTGCGGGCCACTCTGGCGAGCCGGATGGCTTGTTCCAGATGGCGCATCGCGAGTAAGGCGGTTCGACGAGCGTCCCCAATATGCCCAGCGAAAGCTCGCGCTGCCTGATCATTGCCATTAGAAAAGCGCTGCAACCTTGTCCGGCGACGTGTTAACGCCATTGCCCTTGTTCGGGAACGCTGGGAAGTCGGCAGTCGAGAACTCGATAGTCCTACCCGCTGCGTATCTAGTCAAACGCGCTCTGAGGGTAACAAAACGGTGAACCGGTGGCATCGGGAGCCGCTGCTCAGCTGGGGTATAGAGATCGCAGACGGTGTGAGCCTCGCCGAAACGGCGACGGCTCCCTGCGGGAACAGGAAGCCGTCTATGCCGAACACGTCAACAAGGACGCGCTCATGCTTCTTAGATCCCCCAATCAGAGGAAGATCGAACGTCACAAGACCGTACTCGCACGCGATCTGAACCGGATTCTCCTGGTGGTGCTGGTCGCAATCGGTGCCGGCCTGGTCGTGATGCTCTGGCCTGACCTCGCAGTACCGCTGGGCGTGGCTTTGGCCGCCGCCGCCCTCTTCCGGGATCCTCCGCGGGCACGATGAGCGGAATCGCCTCGCTGCAGGTGGCCGCATCGGAAAGACGAAGAGTCGCGTGTGCGATCAGGGCGGTGATTCTTTCACGAGAAGGGGGCCGCATCGGCGCGGACGTTTGCCGGTGCGGCGGGGGTACGGCGCTAGCTAGGGTATTCCGCGCGAGAGATGTTTGAAGATCGATGGGTTGCTGTGGTGATCGTCGTCGCGGTATGGCCTGGCTGGGAGACAGCGCGTGCCATGGGGCCAGGTCAGTAGCTGGGATCTACTCGCGGTCGCGGACCTGGAAGCTGGTGGATGGGCCCTGGAGCAGACGGCCATCGAATTCGACGGCGTGTCGGCACAGCCCAGGCCCCATGGCACACCCGATGGAGCGCTGCCAATCGAGTGCACCGAAGCGCCGGCGGCACAGAAGCTGTTCCCTCGGTGGCCCGTCCGGGCTGAGGGCCGGTGAATGTCGGAGGGGTTCGGCAGGATGGAAGGCATGGTCTCTTATCAGCTCGTCATCGACTGCGCGGAACCCGAGCGGATGGCCCGGTTCTGGGCGGGCGCGCTGCGGTACACCGTGGAGCCGCCACCGGGTGGATTCGGCACGTGGCGGGACTACTGGCGCGGCATCGGGGTGCCGGAGGACGAACTGGGCGAGGGGGACGGCAGCGACAGCATCGTCGATCCCGAGGGGCACGGGCCGAGGATCTGGTTTCAGCGGGTGCCCGAGGGCAAGGTGGTCAAGAACCGGTTCCACCTGGATGTGAAGGTGGGCGGCAGGCGGGAGGACGTGCCGCTGGAGACCCGCAGAGCGCGGGTGGACGCCGAGGTGGAGCGGCTCGTCCAGGCGGGGGCGTCCGTCGTGCGGGTGCTGTCGCGGCCCGGGGTCGATCACTACGCGGTGGCGATGGTGGACCCCGAGGGGAACGAGTTCGATGTGGTCTAGCCAGCGCCGCGTTCCGCGCGTCGTCACGGCTGTTCCGGGTCTCCGCGTCCCCTGACGGGCGCGAGTCGGGTGGCCCGGGTCCCCGGTGATCAGAAGATCCTGGTGAGGACGCCGGACTCGACGACGATGAGACCGCCGATGATGATGAACACGGCCGGCACGAGCCACTGGCCGTACCGCTCCACGGTGGCGATGATCTTGGCGTGCGAGCCGAGCCATGAGCCTGCCAGGCACCACAGGGCCACGCCGATGGCGAACACGCCGATCGTCACCAGGGTCGAGGCGGTGCCGATCGTGCGGAACACGGGGGTGTAGACCGAGATGTTGTCGGCGCCGTTCGCGATGGTCACGCCGGCGACCGACACCAGCCCGGACGCGACGACGGAGGAGGCGTCCTCACCGTGGGTGCGAGCACGGATGGCCGCCACCAGGCCCTTGACGCCGAGGGCGAAGGGGATCACGCCGAGCAGCCCGACCCACTCGTCGGGCACGATCGTCAGCCCGAGTGAGGCGATCACCGACACGAGCACCAGGGCCGCGATGCCGGCGTACTGGCCGCCCCAGATCTGCCATGGCCGCGGCCTGCCCGTGGCGCGCGCGGACAGGAACAGCACCGTCAGCACGATGATGTCGTCGACGTTGGTCCCGGCGAACACGCCCGCGGCCGTCGCGATGGTCCCCCAGATCCCGTCCACGACGCGAACCTACCGGAGCGATTCGCCGGAATTCGCACGCAGAGAGCACCCCTGTGGGGGGGCGGGCTCGAAGGTCTCGCCCTCGCCCCCGGGAGTGTGATGATCACCTGAGTGTGAACGCCCGTGATCGCCCGGCGGTACGCCGTGGGCGGGGTTCGCCGGCGCGTCCCGGCCGAAGCGGGCGCGTGGTGGTCAGGGCTTGCGGGCCACTCCGGCGGCGAAGGTGTTGTGCAGGACCGGGGGGAGGCCGGGTTCGTCGCCGGTGGGGCGCCACTCGTTGAGGAGGGTGAGGCCGGGGTCCAGGAGTTCGAAGTCGCCGAAGTACTCCAGGATCTCCTCGCGCGTGCGCCAGCGGCCGCTGCCGAGGGTCGAGTCGAAGTACCGCTCGGCTCCCCGGCAGACCTCGGAGATCTCCGGCATCGCCGGGCCCGGGTCGAAGAAGTGGGAGACGGCCAGGAAGCTGCCCGGCGGCAGGGGCTCGCGCAGCCGCGCGGCGATGTCGGCGGGCCTGTCGGCGTCGGGCACGTGGTGCAGGATCGCGAACAGCAGCAGGCCGACGGGCCGCTCGAAGTCGATGAACTCCCTGACCTTCTCGTGCCCCAGGATGGCGTCGGGGTCCCGCACGTCGGCCTGGACGAACGCGGTGGTCTTGCTGTTCTCCAGCAGCGCCCGCCCGTGGGTGAGCACCACCGGGTCGTGGTCCACGTAGACCACCCGGGCGTCGGGATCGACCGCCTGGGCGACCTCGTGCACGTTGCCCGCGGTCGGCAGCCCGGAGCCGATGTCGAGGAACTGGCCGACTCCCGACCCGGCGAGGGTGCGTACGGCACGGCGCAGGAAGGCGCGGTTGGCCTGGGCGCCCTTGGCCGCGTCGGGGTTCCAGCGCAGGCTCTCCTCGACGACCGCCCGGTCGGCGGCGTAGTTGTCCTTGCCGCCGAGAAACGCGTCGTACACGCGGGCGACGTTCGGCTTGCTGATGTCGATGCCGGCCACCGGCGGGAACTCTTCCGCAGCCATCCAATTCTCCGGGGGAAGTCGGAGGGATTCTTACCGCGATCATAGGACCGCGGTCAGATCCGCGGCGCACCCGGGTGGATCACCCGATAAAGCGAGTTCTCGAATTAGTGCATATGGGAGATATAAGGTGCACAGGGCCCCGCCTTGGCATGATTCGCCGCCGCCGGAATGTCAGGTCATGACCGTATGGTTGCCCGTCATGACATCGATTTCGGAAGTCTCGTTCGATCTCCACGTGCACTACCGCCAGGCGTGGCGGGAGACGCGATCTGCGCTATCGACCTCTGGGACGCGAACGAGTCGTACCCGCCGCGCCTGAGACTCCCCGAACCCGACCACCCCTGGTCCGCGCGGCTCCTCGCCAAGACGGCCCCGTTCGATGGACTGGAGGGCTGGACCGGCCTCCTCGAGCTGTACATCGTGCGGCTGTGGGATGGCCGGGCCGAGGCCGTGCCCCCGGACGACCGTCTGGGCTGACGGCCCTCAAGGGGGCCGTCGCTCCCCGGTGGAACCGGCACGGGCCGCGTCACGGGTCTGTGGGGGACGGCGTGACGCGGCGGGGTGCGCGGGTGCGTTCGTCAGGCGGCGTCGAGGGCTTCGGTGATCTTGCGGGCCATCTCGGTCATGGCCGGGCTGGGCCCGCCCTGGTCGGATCGGGCGGCCGCTTCGACGGCGACGAGGACGGTGCGGCGGAAGTTGTCGGCCTCGGCCGGGGCCTGCTCCTTGAGCAGGCCCATGGCCGCGGTCAGGGCCGGGAGCACCTGGTCGGCGAGTTCGGCCACGGTCTTGCCGTACTTGACGCCCTTGGGCGCCCTGGCGAGCACGTGCCCGACCAGGCCGGTCGCCGAGGTCAGGGCGAGGGAGCTCTCGGTGCCGGCCTTGTGCGCCGAGCCGGCGGCGCCCGCGGCGGACATCAGCGAGACCGCGCCCCAGGCGGCGAGGCGCAGGGTGAGGGCGTCCTGGTCGGTGAGGTTGATGGTCATGGCGGTGTGATCCTTCGCGTCAGTGCCGGGAGTCGGTGGGCTGCGGCCCGGGTCAGTCCTCGAGGGCCTGGTAGAGGGTGGTCCAGAAGTCGTGGATGAGGTGCGTGGAGTCGGGGGTGGAGGCGCCGACCTGGGTGAGGAGGATGCCGGTGAGGCCGTTGACGGGGTCGCCGTAGGTGGCGGTGCCGCTGCCGCCGTCCCAGCCGAACTGGCCGATGGGGGCGTAGTCGCCGCGGTAGGTGCGCACGGCCATGCCGTAGCCCCAGCCGCCCTGCTGGCCCTGGCCGTGGGAGATGTGGACGTTGTTGACCGCCATCTCGTGACGGACGGCCTGCTGCTCGGGGGTGAGCCGGTTGGTGGTCATGAGCTCGACGGCCGGCCGGGACAGGATGCGCGTGCCGTTGTGGACGCCGCCGTTGAGGAGCATCCGGAAGTAGGCGTTGTAGTCGTCGGCGGTGGAGACCAGCCCGCCGCCGCCGCCCTGGAAGGCCGGGGGAGTGCTCCAGCGGCCGCCCTCGGCCTCGTCCCACACGTGGAACTCGCCGGTCCGCGGGTCCGGGGCGTACAGGGTGGGCAGCCGGTCGATCTTGTCGGCGGGGACGTGGAAGCCGGTGTCCTTCATGCCGAGCGGTTCGAAGACGCGCTCGCGCAGGAACTCCTCGAAGGTCTGGCCGGTCACGCGGGCGACCAGGACGCTGAGGACGTCGTGGCTGATCTGGTACTGCCAGCGCTCGCCCGGCTGGTACATCAGCGGCAGCTCGCCCAGGCGGCGCATCCACTCGTCCGGCTCGGGCATGGGCTCGGGCAGGTTGGGCGTGAGGCCCTTGGCGAAGACGGCGTCCATGATCGGGGTGCCGAGCGAGGTCATGTCCATGCCGAGCCCGAAGGTGGAGGACAGCAGGTCCCGCACCGTGATCGGCCGCCGCGCCGGGACGGTGTCCTCAAGCGGGGCGTCGATGCGCGTGAGGACCCGCCGGTCGGCCAGCTCCGGCAGCCACGGGTCCACCGGGTCGTCCAGCCGCAGCCGGCACTCGTCCACCAGCACCATCGCCGCCGCCATCGCCACCGGCTTGGAGGTGGAGGCCATCCGGAAGATGGTGTCCCGGCGCATCGGCGCGCCGCCGCCGTGCCGCATCGTCCCCAGCGCCTCGACGTGCGTCTCCTCACCCCGGCTCACCAGCGAGACGACCCCGGGGATCCGCCCCGAGTCCACGTGCCGCTCCAGCACCTCGCGCACCCTGCGCAGCCCGGCCGCCGAGAAACCGCCGTTGACGTGTCCCATCACCAATTCTCCTTACCTGAAGATCTCGCGAAGCCCGCCCCCGGCCCTTGCGGGTGAGCGGGGGCGGCCCGGTCCCGCGATCGCCGGACCGTTCATGACCTCTACGATCGCGGGCCGCCCTGATAGCGGGCCGTCGTCGCCCTGACACGGCCGCTGACACGATCCCGCCCAGGTGAGGCCGTCCGTCGGCGGCCCCACCCGGGCGGGCGGTTCGTGCGCTTCGAGGATCAAGCACGCCGACCGCCCCGAACAACGACGAATCCCGCAAGGTCGTCTTCATTGGGAGGAAACAGAGCAGCTCAGAGCCCTGAGTGACTCATCCGCGCCCCAGCCCGGGCCGCCACGGCCCGGCCGCCATCCTCGGCCAGGCCCCGCACCCCGTACGACTGCGTGTCCGCATGCCCGTACGACGAGGTGTCCGCATGCCCGTACGACGAGCTGAACGCACGGCCGTACGACGGCGTGAACGCACGCCCGTACGACAACGTGAACGCACGCCTGTGCGACGGCGTGTCCGTACGGCCGTGCGGACACGTGACGCCGGTACGACGGCGTGGACGTCGGAGCCGTCCCCGGCGCCGCGACGGCGGGCGGGGACGGGTCGCTCACAGGAGTCGTCTTTGGAGGGCGTCGGCCAGGACGGCGTTGACGATCTTGGTTACCTCTTCGGGGGGCGGTGGGGTGGACTCGCGGGGGGCGAAGAGGAGGTGGGCGGCTCCGATGAGGGAGAGGGACAGGGCCTCGGCGTCGGTGTCGGCGGCGACGCGGCCCAGCTCGCACTCCTCGGTGAGGTAGGCGGCGATCATGGCGGCGGCGTCGGCCAGGAGCGGGATGCCGGGGGCCGGGCGGGATTCGCGCAGGCGGGCGCGCAGCTCGTCGCGGAAGATGACCAGGCCGACGACCGACACGGCGATCGGGTCGAACAGGTCGGTGAGGGCCCTGGTGAGGTTGGCGGCGACGTCGCCGGTCCCGGCGGCGGCGCGGAGGGCGGCGGACTGGGCCTCCAGGCGGGCGACGCGGTCGCGCACGAGCTCGGCGAGGAAAGCGTCGAAGTCCGCGAAGTGCTTGTGCAGCACTCCCTTGGCGACGCCCGCCTCCGCCGTGACCGCCCGGCTGGTCAGGCCGGTCGCCCCGGCGCGCAGCAGGACGCGTTCGGCGGCGTCGAACAACTGCTGCCTCGCGTCCCGGATGGCCACTCCCGTCGGCATCGCCCGCTCCTCCTTCTCCCCATGCCCCGCCCGTCCTTCGCTCAGCGCGAACCGAGCCGCCGGCCGTTGGTCGAGTGGGCGCGTGCCCACTATGGTGGGCGCATGCCCACTCTATCGCGGCGGCAGCCCGGGCCTTCTCGCGGCGAGCCCCACAAGGCCAGGGGGATGGCGGAGTCCTTCGGGGCCGACGCCGAACGCTACGACCGGGCCCGGCCCGAGTACCCCGAGGATCTCGTACGGCGGATCATCGCGGCCGCCCCCGGGACCGACATCCTCGACGTCGGCTGCGGCACCGGCATAGAGGCCCGCCAGTTCCTGGCCGCCGGATGCCGGGTGCTGGGCGTCGAGCCGGACGCCCGGATGGCCGAGTTCGCCCGCCGTACCGGCGTCGAGGTCGAGGTGGCGACGTTCGAGGACTGGGACGACGGGGGCCGTGCCTTCGACGCGGTCGTCGCCGGGCAGTCCTGGCACTGGGTGGACCCGGTCGCGGGCGGGGCCAAGGCGGCACGGGTGCTGCGTCCCGGCGGCGTGCTGTCGGTGTTCGCGCACGCGTACGACCCGCCGCCCGGCGTCGCGGACGCGTTCACCGCCGCCCTGCGTGAGGAGGCGCCCGCGTCGCCGGTCAACGCCGGGCCGCCGAGGCCGGCCCGCGAGGTGTACCAGGCGATGTTCGACATGTTCGCCGACGGGATCCGGAAGACGGCCGGGTTCGGCGAGCCGGAGGAGTGGCGGTTCGACTGGGAGCGGCACTACAGCCGCGACGAATGGCTCGACCTGCTGCCCACCACCGGCGCGCTCACCCAGCTTCCGCCGGACGCGCTGGCCAGGGTGCTGGACTCCGTCGGCGCCGCCGTCGACGCGCTGGGGGGCGGCTTCACCATGGCGTACACCACGATCGCCGTCACCGCGACCCGCAACCCCTGACCCGCCCCGGCCGAGCCGGCCGTACCTGGAGCGCGGCCGGCTCACGCGCGGGCGGGGCGCCGGCGGTCACGGCTTGGCCGGCATGGCGTCCACCACCTTCGTCAGCGCCATGCGGCCGGGCTGTGCGCGGGCGAGGACGCGCAGGCCGTAGTAGGTCGTCAGGACCTGGTGGGTCAAGGTGGCGGCGTCCTGATCGCGGGTGATCTCCCCGCCGGCCCGCCCTTCCGCGAGCGCGGCGTGGACGGCCCGCTCGACGCGTGCCGGGCCGGCGTGGAGGCCGCCGTGCGGAGATCGCCGGCGGGCGAGGGGTCAGGGGAGGATGAGGACCTTGCCGGGGGCGTGGCCGGACTCGACGTCGCGGTGCGCGTCGGCCGCCGCGGTGAGGGGGTGGCGGGCGGCGATGGGGTGGGTGAGGACGCCGTCCTCCAGCAGGCGGGTGACGTGCTCGGTGGCGGCGCGCAGAGCGGGGGCCGGCATGACGAACACCAAAGTGGTCCGGATCGTCACACCTCGCCGCATCAGCCGGTAGAACGGCAGCGCCGGCTCCGGCACGGCGTCGGAGGCGTACGTGGCGATGGTGCCGCCGGTGGCGATCACTTCCGAGGTGAACGGCAGGTTGGCGCCGAAGGCCACGTCCACCACCCGGTCCACGCCCCCGGGCACGAGGTCGAGCACGGCCCCGGCGGCCCCGGGCGCGCGGTTGTCGATCACGTGACGGGCGCCGGCGGCCAGGGCCGAGGCGCGCTGCTCCGGCGTGCGGGCCGTGGCGATCACGGTGGCGCCGTCGTGGGCGGCGAGCTGGACGGCGTAGTGGCCGACGGCTCCGGCGGCCCCGGTGACCAGCACCGTCCGCCCGGCCACCGGGCCGTCGGCGAACACGCAGCGGTGGGCCGTCAGGGCCGGCACGCCGAGGCAGGCCCCGGCCTCGAAGGACGTGTTCGCGGGCAGCTCGACGGCCTGGGCGGCGGGCACCACCACGTACTCGGCGGACGTCCCGAACGGGCGGCCGTGGTTGGCGGAGTGCACCCATACCCGCCGGCCGATCCACGAGGCGGGGACGCGGGGGCCGACGCGGTCGATGACGCCGGCGCCGTCGTCGCCGGGAATCACGCGCGGGTCGCGCATCACCCGGTCGCCCGCCCCCTGGCGCCGCTTGACGTCGGCCGGGTTGACGCCGGCGGCCCGTACGCGGACGCGCACCTCGCCCGCGGCGGGCTCGGGATCGGGCAGTTCCCCCACGGTGAGCACGTCGGCGGCGGGGCCGGTGCGGTCGTACCAGACGGCCTTCATGACGCGCGCGGGAGGAAGTCGTCGAGGGCGGCGGCGACCAGGTCGGGGCGTTCCAGCGTCATCATGTGCGGGGTGCCGGGCAGCTCCTGGTAAGTGGCTCCGGGGATGCGCGCGGCCAGCGCCTTCATGATCTCCGGCGTGCAGGAGGCGTCGAGCTCGCCGGCCAGCACCAGCGTGGGCGGCTCGAAGCCGGCCAGCCGTCCCTGCACGTCCACGCCCTTGAACGCGCGCCAGGCCGCGGCCCAGTCGGCCGGATCGGCGCGCAGCACCAGCTCCCGCGCGTAGCGCACGCCGGGGCCGTTGACGGCGAGCGCGGCGGGGGTGAACCACCGGGTGAGCGACGGCACGATCTGCGCCGCCATGCCCTCTTCCTCGGCGGACCTGGCCCGCCCCTCGAACGCCTCGAAGGCGTGATCGGTGGTGCCCAGCAGGGCCAGCGAGGCGAAGCGTTCCGGCCTGGCGACGGCGGCGGTCTGCGCGATGCCGCCGCCGTAGGACAGGCCGACGACGTGCGCCTGCTCCAGGCCGAGCGCGTCGAGGACGCCGAACAGGTCGGCGGCGGCGTCCTGCATGGTGAACGAGGTCGGCGCCCCGGCGGCCGAGCCGTGCCCGCGCAGGTCGTAGGCGTACACCCGCCTGGTTTCCGCCAGGCGTTCCATGACGGGCTCCCACATGCGCCAGCCGAGGCCGAGCGCGTGCAGCAGCACGACGGGCGGCCCCGACTCGCCGCGGCGGGCGACGACGGTCTCGTGGTCGGCGAGCCGTACCCGCTGGAGGTCGGCGGGCGGGGGCGTTCCGGCCGCGGCCAGCACCTCGTCGATCACACGCAGCGCGTTGAGCGCCCGCGGCATGCCGACGTAGAGGGACAGGTGCTCGGCGAGGGCGCGCAGCTCGGCGGGGGTGACGTCGTTGCGCAGCGCGGCGGCGGTGTGGACGGCGAGCTGCGGCTCCGCGCCGCCGAGCGCCGCCAGCGTCGTGACCGTGGCCAGCTCTCTCGCGGTACGGCTCAGCTCGGTGCGGGCGATCGGCCCGCCGAAGCCATCGAGGATGGCGTCGAACAGCTCCGGCGACTTCCTGCGCAGTCCGGCCAGGGCCTCCTCGGGGGCCGATCCCATCATGGCCGTGTACTCGCGGCGGCCTCGTTCCTGGCGGTCCATGGTGTGGTCTCCTTCTCTTCCTTCCGCTGAGATCCACGATGCCGCCGTACCGGGTGATAAGTCCAAGACATGATCAGACTTATGGTGATATCGCGAAGTTATCATCGGCCATGAAGCGGATGAAGGCGGCCAGCGCCGGAGTGGGACGGCGGCCGGACGGCCACGCGAGCGTCGGACGCCAGACCGGCTCGGGGTCCAGGCTCGCCACGCTGACCGGCGGGCCCGGTGCGACGGCGACCGAGCGCGGCATGATCGCGGCGGCCAGGCCGACCGACGCGAGCGTCCGGGCCGTGGCGTACTCCCTGCTCTCGAACCGGGCGTGCGCGCTGACCCCCGTCTCGGCGAGCGCCGCCTGGATGATCTCGCCCACCGCCGACCCCGGGGCGTAGACGACCAGGTCGGCGCCGTCGAGCTCGGCCAGCCGCACCTGCTCCCGCCCGGCGAACGGCCCCTCCGCGGCGCTGACCAGCACCAGCGGCTCGTCCCCCAGGGAGCGCGAGGCCAGCCGCCGGTCACCGGGCGGGGGCGGCGCCGCCAGCGTGGCCACGTCGAGCCGGCCGGCGTGCAGCGCGGCGGACATCTCCTCGGTGTTCAGCTCGCGCAACTCCACCTCGACCGCCGGGTACGTACGGCAGAACACGGCCAGCGTCTCGGCCAGCCGCCCCATCAGCCCGCGCGCGGCACCCAGGCGGATCCGGCCGCGCACCCCGGCGGCCCAGCCCAGCATCTCGTCCTCGACGGCCACGAGGTCGGCGAGGATGCGGTCGGCGTGCTCCAGCAGCGCGGCCCCCGCCGGGGTGAGCGCCACCCGGTGGTTGTTGCGCTCGAACAGGGTCAGGCCGAGCTGCCGTTCGAGCTTGCGGATCTGCTGGGAGAGCGCCGGCTGCGCGATGCGCAACGCCTCGGCCGCGCGGGTGAAGTGCAGTTCCCTGGCGACCGCCTGGAAGTACTCCAGCTGGCGCGAACTGATCATAGGGTGATTATCCGGCCGTACCGGCTGATGGCCGCGTCCGAAACGTGCCGGAGCCTCCTCCTGCGGCGCTGCTCGGCAGGGGACCCACGCCCACCACCACCCGCCGGAAGGCTCGCGGTCACCTCGCTCATACTGTCCATCTCCGCCATCGTCACATGCGGCGGACCGCTCGATCCTGGGTCGCCGCAGCAGGCGAGAGAACCGGCCCGGCTCATCGGACCCTCCGTTCCAGGCGCCACAGGAAGAGCGACAGGGCGAAGGAGATGGCGATGAGGAGGAGGATCGTGGACACCATGCCGGCGTAGTCGCCGCTGGAGTACGCGCTCAGGACGATGCGGCCGAGGCCCCGCTCGGTGGCGAAGAACTCGGACAGGACGACGCCGACCAGGGAGAGGCTGACGGCCAGGCGGACGCCCGTGAGCAGTGGGCCGCGGATGGCGGGCAGCAGGATGCGGGTGAGCGTCTGCCACCGGGTGGCGCGCAGGGAGCGGGCGAGGCGCCAGTACACATCGGGGATCTCGCGTACGCCGGCGGCCGTGTTGATCAGCACGGGGAACAGGCCGAACAGCAGCCCCATGACGATCTTGGAACCGTAGCCGAGATGGAAGACGGGCAGCAGCACCGGGTACAGCACGATCTTCGGTATGCCGTTCAGCATCGTGATGATCGGCGAGAACACCACGCGGGCCCGGCGGGACAGCCCGAGGCCGAGCCCGGCCGGCCCGCCGATCAGCATGGCCAGCACGAACGCGGCCAGCGCGGCCAGCAGGGTCTCCCGCAGCCCGGCCAGGAACCGCGGGTCGCCCAGGTCGCGGCCGAGCGCGAGGAAGGTGTCCAGCGGCTCGGGGATGACGAAGCTGAGGTGCGAGGCGATCTCCCAGGCGATGACCGCGATGACCGCGACGGCCACGGACCCGGCGGTGACGCGGCAGCCGTCCCGAGTGGGCGGGGCGGTGGCGGGGCTCACGTGTCCCTCCCGCGCGGCAGCAGCCGCTCGGCGATCTCCAGCACCGCGGTGAGCAGCACGGACACCGCGACGATGACGAGGATGTAGGCGTACATGCCGACGGCGTCGAACGACTCGTACAGGTACCGGACCTGGTAGCCGAGGCCGGCCTGCGCGGTGGTGAACTCCATGGCGACGGTGCCGATCAGCGCGTACGCGACGCCGAGCCGCAGTCCGGCGACCACGTACGGCGCGGCGGCCGGGAGCGCGACGCGGAACAGCGTCTGCGATCGAGAGCAGCCGATGGACGCGGCCAGTCTCAGGTACACCGGCGGGATGGCGCGCAGCCCGGTCCAGGTGTTCAGCGTCATCGGGATGGCCGTCATGATCGACGCGAGCACGACCACCGACCACTGGTTGATGCCGATCAGCACGATGGCGATCGGATAGAACAGGACCAGCGGCACGGCGTAGAACGACACCAGGTACGGCTCGAACACCCGCCCCGCGCCGGGCGCCTTCCAGAACGCCACGCCGAGCCCGAGCCCGGCGACGACCCCGAACACGCAGGACAGCAGCAGCTCGGCGCCGGTACGCAGCGCGTCCTGCCAGAACCGCGGCGAGCCCGCGATCCGCGCGGCGGCGGGCAGGAGGTCCGACGGTGCGGGCAGCACGTCCGGCGCCCACCACGCGGCCGCCGCGCCCACCTCGGCGACGACGCCGGCCAGCACCATGAGCACCACCGCGGCCGGCGCGCCGGCCAGCCCGGACCACGGCCGGCGGGGCGCGCGCGACACGGACGGGCGCCGTGCCCCTGGGGTGTCGGGTGCCCGCACGTTCATGCCGGGAACCGGTTCTCCTGGGCGAAACCGCGCATGGCCTCGGTGCGGAGCCTCTCCCAGATACGGTTATGCAACGCGTTGAACCGGGGCGTGGACACGACGGAGGCGTCGCGGTCGGCGGGGAGGTCCACGTCGACGACGTCGAGGATCGTACCGGGCCGGTACGACATCACCCACACCTGCTGAGACAGCAGGATCGCCTCGGAGATGTCGTGCGTGACGAACAGGACGGTCTGGTGGGTCTCGCCCCAGATCCGCCGCACCTCGGCCCCGAGCAGCAGCCGGGTCTGCTGGTCCAGCGCGGCGAACGGCTCGTCCATGAGCAGCACGGACGGGCGCATCGCGAGCGTACGGGCCAGCGCCACCCGCTGCCGCATGCCGCCGGACAGCTCGGCCGGGTATCGCCGCTCGAACCCGCCGAGCCCGACCAGGTCGATGGCCTCCTGCGCCCTTTGAGCGATGCGGCGGCGCGCGGCGGCACGTCCGGGCCGGTGGCCGGGTCCCAGGCGGGGCCGCCCGGCGCGCGGGACCCGGGCGATCTGCAGCGGGAACCGTACGTTGTCGGTGACGTTCTTCCACGGCAGCACGGAATCCTCCTGGAACATCACGCCGACGTCCCTGTCCGGGCCGGTCACCGTACGGCCGTTGATCCGCACCGACCCGGACGTGGCCGCGCGCAGCCCGGCGATGACCGACAGCAGCGTGGACTTGCCGCAGCCGCTGGGCCCGACAACCGAGACGAACCCACCCGCGGGGATCTCCTGCGTGATCCCGTCCACCGCGACCACCGGGCCGTCACGGCCGGACGACCTGAACTCCACGCGGACGTCGTCCAGGACCACGCCGGTGCCCGGGGAGCTCACAGCTTCGCCCGGTCGCCGGCGGGCAGGTAGCTCTGGTCCAGCAGGGTGCCCCAGTCGATCGGCTTCGTGATCTGCCCGGCGGCCACCATCAGGTCCGACAGGTTCTTCAGCGCGGCCGGGTCGACCTTCAGCGAGTACGCCTTGTCCAGGTCCGGCGTGTCCTCCAGCGCCTTCTTCATGATCTCCGGGGTGACCTTGAGCAGCGGCGCGATGTCCGCGGCGGCCTTGCCGGGGTCGTCCCGTACGTAGCCGAACATCTTGTCCACGACCGTGAAGAATCCGGTGAGGTTGGCCCTGTTGCGCTCCGCGTAGTCGGAGTTGACCGCGACCAGGTCGGCCGGGAAGTCGCCGATCTCGTCCCGCGCGGTGACCACCGTCTTCGCGCCGTCGCTGTCCTGCTTCTCGGTGATGAACGGGTGCATGGCCCAGCCCGCGTCGATGCGCCCGGACTTCACGGCCGCCCAGTTGTCGCCCTCCGCGCCGACGCCGAGGGACGAGATGCCGGGCATCTTCCTCTGCAGCGCCTTGACGATCAGCTCGGTGGTGGAACCGGCCGAGGAGAACCCCAGCGTGGCGCGCTGCTTGGCCACGGTCTTGGTGCCGATCCAGGAGAAGTCGTTCACCTGGAACCACGGCGCCACGACCTTGATCCGCGATCCGGCGCGCTGCCCTGCCAGCACCACCGACGTGTTGCCCGTGATGGCCATGTCCGCGTCACCGGTCGCGACGACGCGCAGCGTGCTGCCGCCCCCGCTGCCGGAGTAGATCGACACCTCCAGGCCCTGCTGCTCGAACCAGCCCTTGTCGATCGCGACCTGCAGGATCGCCATGAACGGCAGACTGTCCGCGCCGGTGGCGGCGATACGCAGCTTCTTCGTCGGCTCCGCGCCCGGCGCGCCGGCGCCACACCCGGCCGTCGCACCGAGCATCCCGGCCAGGGACAGCCACGACAGGCACAGGGCAAGCCGGGACCGGTAGAGCCTGATCACAGTTACCTCCTGAGGATGGGCGGCAGCGGAGTCGGCCGACGGGGCCGAGGGCGAGGAGCGGCGCTAGGGGCGCAGGCGGGCGGTCAGGTAGGCGAGGATCTCGTCCCTTGCCTTCAGGGTGGGGTGGCCGTCCTCGTCGACCAGGTGGGCGGTGGTGACGCTGTGGGGGGTCCCGACGACGTCACGGAAGAACGGGGGCGGGTCGGTGTTGGCGGCGCCGCCCGGTAAGACGCGGCCGTCGAAGGCGTCGCCGAGCAGCGCCCGGTAGGCGGCGAAGCGCCGGCCGGTGCACCAGCGGTCGTTGTCGAACCGGTAGGCGAGGACCGTGAGCCCGTCGCGCTCGACGCGGTCCTGGACGGCGCGGGCGTCCTCGTCGCTGAGCTCAAGCCCCGCGGGGTCGTCCAGGGGCAGCGACGGGTGGTTGACCACCGGCGCGATGACGGCCGGCTCAAGCGTCATGGTCAGGGCGAAGTTGCCGGTGAAGCACAGGCCGATCGCGCCCACTCCCGGGCCGCCGCACTCATCGTGCGCCTGCCGCGCGAGGCCGCGCAGCCACGCGGTGACGGGGCTGGTGCCGCCCCCGGCGAACGCGCGGAACTCGGCGCTGACGCACGCGCGGCGGACGACCTTCTCTCCGTCCTCGGCCGTGGGGTAGGCCCCGTCCACGCCGAACAGCGAGGGGACGTACACGGTGAACCCCGCGTCCCGCACCCACCGCGCCAGCCGGAGGACGTCCGGGCTGATGCCGGGCATCTCTGGCATCAGAACGACACCAGGTCCGGCCCCCGAGACGTACACCGTCTTCACCACCCCGTCAACGTCCACCCGCCGGCGGGAGAAGTCGGTGATCGCGTCGTCAAGACGCTCGTTGGCTGCGTTCATGGGGACAAGCCTGGACTGCCGCTCCCTTGCACCGGGATAGGCCGGATCGCCATTTATAGGGGTAATCTCGCCATGGACGAGGAGGCGGACATGAGCGCGTTGCGGGTCGGGGTGCTGGCCTATCCGGAATGCTTCGCGTCCGAGGTGTTCGGTGTCCCCGATCTCCTGACGATGGCCGCGCACATCGCCGGCCCGGACCGCGACGGCTACGAGGTGTCGATCGTCTCGCCCCGCCGTCGCGTCGCCGCATCCGGTGGCGCTGTGCTGGCCGTTTCTCCGCTGCGCGACGTCGATGTCCTGGTCGTGCCCGGCTTCGAACTCGCGCCCGGGCTTGATGTGGACGCGAAACTGGCGTCGCTGGCCCCCGAGATCGCGGCGATCCGCTCCCACGCCGCCACGGGCGAGGCCGTCGTCGCGATCTGCGTCGGGGCTTTCCTGCTGGCCGAGGCGGGCCTGCTCGAGGGGCGGCGGGCGACGACGGCGTGGCTCTTCGCGGACGAACTGGCACGGCGCTGCCCGGACGCCGACGTCCGGCCCGAACATCTGGTCGTCACCGACACGGGAGTGACCACGACCGCCGCCTTCAGCGCCATGTACGACTTCGCGCTGCAGCTCATCCGCCGCCACAGCGGCGCCGGCGTGGCGCGGAGGACCGCGCGGGTGGCGCTCGTCGACGACGCGCGATCGTCCCAGGCCCCCTACGTCGACGCCGAGCTTCTCCCACAGCCGGGGAACGAGTTCTCCCGCAGGGTCATGCGGTGGCTCGACCAGAACCTCGCCGCCCGATACGACCTCGCCGCACTGTCGGAGACCTTCAACGTCAGCACCCGGACGCTGCTGCGCCGCTTCGCGCAGGAGACCGGACAGAGCCCGCTGGAGTACCTGCAGACCGCCCGCGTCCGCCGCGCCCGCCACCTCCTGGAGACCACGGACGGCACCGTCGCCGCCATCGCCGCCACGGTCGGCTACCGGGACTCCGGCACCTTCGCGGCCCTCTTCACCCGGCACACCGGGCGACGCCCGCGCGACTACCGCACCGCCTTCCGCCGCCTTCCGCCGCCGGGCAGGCTGACAGGCGAAGCGAGGGCGACCCCTTGAGCAGCCGCGGCGTGGCTCGCCGGCATCCTGTGGGGTGCGACAAGTGACCGTCCTCGGCAGTTGTGGCGCGTTTCCCGAGCCGGGCCGCGCCTGCAGCGGGTTCGCGGTGGACCGGAACGGTCACCGGCTGCTGCTCGACCTGGGCTACGCCACGCTGCCGCGGCTGCTCGCACACCGGCCGGACGGCGCGGTGGACGCCGTCGTCATCACACACGACCACCCCGGCCACCGCGTCGACCTGCACGGACTGTTCCGGATGCGCTTCTACGGCGACCAGGCCCACGGCTGCCGTTGTACTGCCCGCCGGCCGGACTCGGGCGCGACGCCGACCTTATTCATCGTCGAGGCCACGGACCGTGACGGCGAGGCCGGCCGCCCCGCCCGCAACCTGCCGGCCGCCCCACCCGAAGCGCGGCCGGCTCACGCTCGTCCGGACGGGACGCCGCTGATCGAGGCGTCCCGTCCGGTGGGCCTGCGCGGGTCCTGCCAGGCCGTACGGCGTGCCCGCCAGACCGTACGGCGTGTCCGCCCGGCTCAGAACCCGTTGAGATGGGCGATCATGTGCTGTGCGCGCAGCGCGCGGGCGAAGGCCACCAGGTCCGGCGCGGTCACCTCGGCCCGGAACCCGGCCGCCCGCAACTGCTCGGGCACCGGGCCGAGCCAGGTCGCCCGGTAGCCGTCACCGTCGTGGTGGTGCCGCCACCCCGGGCACACCGACCTGAGCCGCCGCAGGACGTGCGGCGCGAAGCCCTCGGCGAGCAGCTTGGCCACCTGCTCGGCCTGCCCGGCCGGATGGAGGTGCCCGTGGTAGCGGAACGCGTCGGCGGTGGCGGTCACCTCCTGGTCGCCGAGCCGCAGCCGTACGGCGTCGCCGTCGAGCCGGACCGCGTCGGCCGGGACGTACAGGCCGCGCATCGCCAGGTGCTCGCGCAGGGCGTCCATGTGGGCCGCCGCCCGGCCGTTCACGGAGTCCTCCCCGGATGCACCCCGGGCCCGGCGATCAACCACAGCCGCGCACTACTGGCCCGCCGTTCCTGCCCGGCGACCAGCCCGCCCAGCTCGGCCAGGCTCCCGGCGGCCAACTGCCCCGCGAGCTCGTCGCCCTCCTGCTGCCGGGGAAGAGGGAACCGCCGCTCGGCGACCCACGTCTTGTCGGCGCGCCGGGTGATCTCCCAGCCCGGGTACAGCGCCGCCATGGCGTCGAGCCGCCGCAGATCCTCGGGCGCGATGGCGAGCTCCGGGTCATTCCACCAGCGGGTCACGACGCGTTCCTGACGCGCGGCTTCGTTCGCCGGTCTCTGGCCGCGAGGGCCTGCCGCCGCTCCTGCTCACGCAGCCTCTCGGCGAGCGTCGTGAGATCGTCGGCGTCCACCGTACGGTCACAGCACTCGGCCATCTCGTACCGAGTGAGTCCGCGTCTGAGCGACGCCCAGAACCGGCCCGCGTCACTGCGGAAGATCATCCAGTTGGGGTGCTGGTCGGCGAGTTCAGCGAGCGAGGAAGAGTCCATCTCTGCTCCGGATGCGAGTTCGAGGCGTGCACGGGCTCGGCAGTACTCCTCGCGTCGGCGTCCCCTCACGACCACCGGTCGGTCGTATCGCCGAGCCCTCATGTGAAATCCATGAGATCCCTGCACACCTAGGGCGCACGAGAGGACACTGGAGGACACAAGAGGACACTGATCCAGACCGGCGGAGAGGTGCGCGCAATGACCGCCGATCGTAAGCCCCGGCCTGCCTGGGCTGTCCGCCTCCAGGCGGAGCGACGCAAGCGGCTGTGGTCGCAGAAGCACGTTGCCGCGCGTATTCGCGACGCGGCCGACCCTGGGTTGCGCGCGACGCTGCCGGAGATCGAGAGCCTGGTACGGGCCATCCGCCGGTACGAGGCCGGGACGCATCGCCCCGACGATCCGTACCCGGCCCTGCTCAGCCGGGTGTTCGGCATCGACGAGGTCGAGCTGTTCGCCGACGCACCCCAGCCGGCGACGCCGGTGCAGCCTCCCCCGGACCTCATGGAGCAGGTGGCCTCCGTCACGGGGCGCCGAGTCGGCGACGGCATCGTCACGGACCTGTCCGCCCGTGTGCACGGGCTGCGCCTGGCGGACGACGTCCTGGCGGGTGGCGACCTCGTCGAGCCCGCGTTCCGCGAGCTGGCCACGGCCCGGCGGATCTACAGGGGCTCGGTCCACACCGAGCGGGTCGGCCGCCGGATCCTCGGCATCGTCGGAGAGTGCGCCCAGATCGCCGGATGGATCGCCAGCGACGCGGGACAGCCGGGCCGCGCCGAACAGACCTACCGGCTGGGCATCGAAGCCGCCCGCGAGGCCGGCGACCGGGTCCTGGAAGGGAATCTCCTCGGGTCGCTCGCCTACCAGGTGTCGAACTTGGGAGATCCCCGCGATGGCGTGAGACTCGCCCGCGCGGCCCTGGAGGCGACAGGACCGGACGCCCCGCCGCGAGCGCGTGCCCTGTCCTGGGACCGGGTCGCCTGGGCCAACGCACGCGCGGGGGAGGCCCAGGCGACGATGCGCGCCCTCGGCGAGGCGAGCGACGCCCTGGCCGGCGGCGCCCGTGACGATGACCCGGGGTACCTGTACTGGGTCACCGCGGGGGAACTCCAGGTCATGGAGGCGCGCGCCTACACCGAGCTCCGGCGCCCTCTGCGCGCTATCCCGATCCTGGTGGATGTGCTGAGCCGGTACGAGGCCACCCACGCCCGTGAACTCGCCCTGTACCTGTCCTGGCTCGCGGTCGCCCTGATAGACGCCAACGAGCCGGAGGAGGCGGCGGCGGTCGCCGCCCGCATGCTGGAACTCTCGGCTGACGTGGCGAGCGATCGCACCTCCCGGCGAGCGAGTGTCGTCCTCGGCCGCCTGGAGCCGTTCCGCGACGTCCCGCAGGTCCGCGACGTACTCGCGAGTCACGCCTGACGTGCGTCAAGTCCTGCGCATCCACTCGGCGCGCCGGACGGCCGGGGTACGGCTCGCTGGCCGTACCCCGGCCACGGACCCGGGCGGAGAGGGGATACGGCTAAACGCGCGGGCGGCGGGCGTGGTTATGCACGCCCTCTTGCGAAGATTGTCAGCGGCGGCCGACAGGATTGCCCGATGGACGTGTCGCCTGTGCTGCCCGACGTCGATGCCCTGTTCGTGGTGCGTACCGACTACTCCGACGAGGAACGTTGGGGGGCTGTCCGCGCGTTGCTCGCCGACATGGAGGACGACCGCTGGATGCCGGAGCGGCCGGTCAGGATGAGGTTCGTCGAGAACCCCGCCTATCACGGCCTGCCCGCGCGGCAGATCCTCGCCCTGCTCCCGGACGGCTACGTGGATCCGCTCCTCATCATCGCCGACAAGGTCACCCTTGATTCGCCTGAGACGCCGTTCCTGGTCATCGAGCGGGACTCCGGTATCGGGCTGCGCGTCATCCCCTCCGAGCTCGACCACCTTCATGTCAACATCTATATCGGCAACGTGGACCTCGGCGGTTACATCGAGACTAGCGACGCGGACGGCCTCTTCCGCGGACTCGGCGAATGACGGCTCCCCTGCGGCAAGACCTCGGCAGGGCCCGCCGGTATCTGGGGGCCCTGCCCGGCCTTTCAGTCTTCGCCGTTGTAGGCGCGTAGCTCACGGCGCGCCTGGTGGCGGCTGCGGCGGCGCTCCCCGCGCCGGATCCGCGCCCACTCCCGGCCACCGCCGAGGCTGCCGCAGTCGAACAGGTAGTGGTCCGTGGCGCCCCAGTGACAGCCGCTCCGTCCGCGGCGGTTCATGGACGCGCTGTCGGCGGTGATCGCCTCCGGCAGCGTGCACGGCCCGAACCGGTGGTCATGCACGGGCCGGCAGTTCACCATCGGCGCTTCGGCCATGCCCACCCACCAGGGCCGGGTCTTGTCGGTCTTGCTCATACGGTCACCTTTCGGCTCCGCGACGCCCCGGGCCGGGGCCGTCACAAGACCGGACGCACCGTGATCACCTCCGACTTCCCACAAGACGTATCAGCACAAAAACCCTACCGAGCCACCCCATCCCACCCAGCCCGAACCGAAACCCAGCCCGAACCGAAACCCAGCCCCGGCCGTACCCCCACGAACAGCCCAAGCCCCCACCCGCCGTCACCCATGGCGAGGGCGGACGGCGAAGCGGGTCTAGAGGTTGTCGTGCGAGTTGTCGCCGAGGTGGCGGTTTCCGCGGCGGTGAGTGGGCTCAACTGTCCGCGTTCTGGGTTATGCGGATTGCCCATTGGACTGAGGGCGGGGCTTTGATTTGGAGCCGGGTGGTTTGTGGGGCGTCCAGGGTGTGGCCGTCGAGTTGGTGGGTGATTCCGTCGTCGTCGCAGTCGAACTCGGTCTCGCTTTGGCCGGTGAGGATGAGGGTCACGGTGCCTCGGCCTTCGCAGTCGAAGTGCGTCGCCAGCTCGCCGGGGCGCAGGTCGAGGGCGGGGCTGGTGAACGCTCCGCGCGCCGGGCCTGCCGTGAACACGGTGCGCTCGCGGGAGTCGGGGTCCGTCGGGGGTACGGCGATGCGGGTGGGGGAGGGATGCGGGTGGGCGTTCCTGCGGCGGTCGACGGGGACCCAGGCGCTCGCGGTCGACGCGGGCGAGGACGGGGCCACCACCTCCGGGGTCTCCGCCCGCCCGGCGTTCGCCGACTTCGTGGCCGCCGAGCATCCGCCGGCCGCGACGAGCCCCGCGAGCAGGGCTGACGCGGCGGCGACCCGGGTCGTGGTCCTGGGCATACGCCAACCTCCGCCGCGTCTAGGGATATGTCCGGCGAGAAGCGTACGGCAAGGTCATTCTCATCGGCCCGCGGGTTGTCCGACGGCGTGGGAGGGGATCCAGTTGCCGTGGAATCCCGCGGGGAGGCGCACCGGGACGTGGATCTCGGCGACGGGCGGCGCGGGGAGGTCGGCGGCGTCGAGGATGGCGAGGTAGCTCGTGCCGGCGGCCCGGTCGTGGGCGAACGTCATCAGGTAGCCCTCGTTCTCGGCCGTCCCCCGCCGGGGCACGAAGACGGCCTCGCCGCAGGTGTGGCCCGGGGGCAGGCGGTGCGTCGCCCGTACGCCTCCGGAGGTCAGGTCGTAGGCGTAGACCCGTGAGCGGTCGGGCTCGGCGTCCAGGGAGAAGCTCGTCGTGTAGCCGTGGCGGTGGGGGAGCCCGAGCACCGAGTCGGCGACCCGCGGGTATTCGCTGGGCTCGTCGTCGAGCGGCTCCTCGGCGACCGTGCCCGACCGTAGGTCCAGCGTCCAGCGGTACAGAACCGGGAGCCCGCCCTCCAGGTCGCCGGGGCCGCCGCGCCACAGGCTGGGGACGCGGGTGCCGGTGACGGTGATGGTGCGGCCTCCGGGGTCCTCGAACGCGTTCATGGTGTGCCACACGTAGCAGGGGGCGACGTCGAACCAGCGCACGGGCGCGTCGTCGCCCGCCGTACGCTCCAGCACGCCGAACCGGGCGCGGTGCGCGTCGTCCCAGCGCCACGGCGGCCCGCCCGCCGCGGCCCCGGCGGCGTCGAAGACGACCGGCAGGTCCATGAAGACCAGGTGGTCCCGGGTGATGGCGAAGTCGTGCGTCATCGTCGCCCTCGGCACGTCCACGACCCGCGTCTGCACCACCTCGCCCGTGGCCGAGGCGCGGTAGCAGGTCAGGTACGGCGGGCGCAGCCGGTAGCCGAAGAACAGCAGCTCCCCGGTGATCGGGCAGGTCTTCGGGTGGGCGGTCATCGGGGTCCGCAGGGCCCCGCCGAAGGTGTGCGGCCCTATCGTGGCCAGATCCCGGGTCACCTCGTACGGGAAACCGCCCTCCTCCAGGGCGAACAGCCGCCCGGCGTGGCTGATCAGGTGGGTGTTGGCGGTGGTGACGCGGTAGTCGATCCGGCCCGTCTCCCGGTCGAAGGCCAGGTCGAGCCGTGACCGCCCGGGGTGCTCGTACAGCGGCGTGCGCACGTACCGGTTCCGGTACCAGCGCGCCCTGCCGCCGTCGAGCGCGATCGTGTGGATCATGCCGTCGCCCGCGAAGGAATGCGGTGACCAGCCCGTGCGCGGGTTGGGCCCGTTGCGGAAGAACTGCCCGCTCAGCTCGGCCGGGATCTCGCCGATGACCCTGGACGGCTCCAGGGTCACCTCCTCGGGGACCGGCGCGTTGTTGCCCGCGAGGTGGAGCGGCACGGTTTCGGACACGGCGGACCTCCTGCCGGTGGTTGGTGGAGACGCTGACAACCGTGCCCGAGGAAACCCGCCGGCGGCAGTCTTGTTCTTCCCGCCCACCTCAGCCGCCCGGAGAAGGCCCAGGTGAGAGCCGCGCGGAAAACCGCGGAGCCGATCACTCGCCGGGCGCTTGCCGTACGGCCCGCGCCGCGCGGCGGCCGGTCACCGGGCGCCCGCCGTACGGCCCGCGCCGGTCACTCGCACGTGCCTGCCGTACGGCCCGCGCCGTTCACTCGCCGGGCGCTTGCCGTACGGCACGCGCGGTGACGCGGTCGATGGCCTGGACGGCGACCTCGGGCTGGTCGACGTAGATGTGATGGCCGCTCCCCGGGGCGGTGGTGAGCTTGGCGGCGGGGGACAGGGCGAGCCATTCGCGCTGCCCGGCGGCCCAGGCGCGCTCCAGGCGCGGGCCGTGCTGGGGGATGGCCGCGAGGTACTTCGTGCCGTGCTGGATCACCTCCACCGGGATGTCCCCCGCGGGGCGGACCGCGCCGTCGGGGATGACGAGCAGCTCGGGGTTCTGGCCCTGGAAGACCGCGAGGTTCTGGGCGCGCAGCTCGGCGGCCGGGCCGGTGGCGGACTCGGGGATCGCCTTCTTGACGTCGGCCATCATGGTGGGCGGGGTGGCGTCCATGAGGACCAGCCCCTTGACCCTGTCCGTGTGGTCGGGGGCGTACCTGGCGGCGATCAGCCCGCCCAGGGAGTGCCCGGCCAGGACGACCGGGCGGTCGCCGGCGACGCGGTCGAGCACCCCGGTCAGGATCCCGCCCGTGGCGGCGAAGTCCTGCGGGCCGGCCGGCTTGTCGCTCGCGCCCGCGCCGAGCCGGTCGTAGGAGCAGACCCGGTGCCGCGCGCTCAGCGTCTTCTGGAAGGCGGCCAGCTTGTCCAGCCCATCGCCGGCCCCGTGCAGCAGGACGACGACGGGCCCGCCCTTGCCCGGGACGTCGCCCGAGCAGGACACGTTCACCGACCGTCCCGCGACCTGGATCTTCCGCGTCCCGGAGATCGGGGCCGCGTCGGTCTCCGGAGTTCCGATCCCGGGCGTCGGCGTGCCGGTCCCGGGTGCCGGTGCGCCGGTCCCGGGGGTGCCTGTGGCGGCGCCGGCGGCCCGCGTGGGGGAGGCGAGGGGGTCCCAGTTCTCCAGCGCGTCGCCGTCGCATCCGGCGGCCCCCGCGCCGAGGGCGGTGCAGCACAGCGCGGCGGCGACGGAAGTCTTGATCTTGCGGAGCATGGGGTCCTCCGGGGTGGGGGTCGGTGAGGGGACGCGCACGGCGGCGGGGCGGCGGAACCGCGGGGGCGCCGTGGCCGCTCCGCAACGCTACGGACCGGGCGGTGCCGTGATCGTCCCCGCGGAGTGGACATTCGCCGGTAGCTCGCGCGGGGGACAGGCGCGGCCGGCCGGGAAGCGCCGCTGTCCCCCGCGCGAGCTACCCGTGACTGTCCACCCCACGGGGACGATTCCGGGGCCGCCGGACGCCTAGCGTTTCCCGGCGTACGGCGGGCCCGCCGCCGGCTCCCCACGCCAAAGGAAGTCCCATGCGGTTGCTGAAACAACTCGTGCCCGTCGCGGTGGTCGCCTTCGCAGGAGGCGCGGCCGTGGGCGCGGCGCGGGGAAACCCGCTGCTCACCCTGCTCCTCGGCGTCGCGACGGCCGTGCTCGCCGTGCCGGTGTACGGCCGCGCGGTGCGCTGGTCCGAGCGCCGCGACCCGGTGGAGGTGGCGACGGCGGGCGCAACCCGGGCCGTCGCGCGCGGGACGCTGATCGGGGTCGCGCTGTTCGCGGCCGTGATCTTCAACATCGCGCTGGTGGGCGGTTACCGGATCGACGGCCTGGGCTCGCCGGCGGGCGCGGTCGGACTGCTCGGCTTCATGGCCGCCGCGGCGGTGACGGAGGAGCTGCTGTTCCGCGGCATCCTGTTCCGGATCGCCGAGGACCGCCTGGGAACCTGGCCCGCGCTGACCCTGACCGGTCTGCTGTTCGGCCTGTCGCACCTGTTCAACCCGCACGCCGACCTGTGGGGCGCGCTGGCCATCGCGATCGAGGCGGGCGGGATGCTCGCCGCCGCCTACGCCGCCACGCGCACCCTGTGGCTGCCGATCGGCGTGCACTTCGGCTGGAACTTCGCGGCGGCCGGCGTCTTCGGCGCCGAGGTCTCGGGCAACGGGGTCGCGCAGGGGCTGCTGAACGGCGTGACGTCGGGCCCGGCCCTGCTCACGGGCGGCGAGTTCGGGCCGGAGGCGAGCCCGTACGCGGTGGTGCTCGGCCTGCTGCTGACGGTGGTGTTCATGTGGCTGGCCCGGCGGCGCGGCAACGTGGTCCCGCTCCGGCGCGGCGCGACCGCTACGCTCGCCCAGTGATCGATTCAGGGCGGGTCACGCGGTGGTGGCGGCGGCGCGACGTCGTGGTGCGGGACGCGCCGTTCGGGCTGCTGCTGGCCGTCGCGTCGGTCCTGCCGGCGCTCCACGGCAAGGGCACGCAGGTCGGCGACCTGCCGGCCCGCCCCCTGGACGCGTGGGCGCTCGTGGTGATCGCCCTGGAGTGCCTGCCGCTCGCGGTGCGCCGGAGGTGGCCGGCGCTGTGCCTGGCGCTGGTGTCGCTGGGCTTCGCCGCCGACCAGCTCCTCGCGTACCACGTGCTCGCGAGCAACGCGATGCCCGTCGCGCTGATCAGCGCGGGCGCCCATCTGGAGCGCCACCGGCGGCTCGCCGTGGTCCTGCTCTCCCTGGCGTACGTGCCGCTGGCGATCGCGCTCGGCCGGCTCGGCGCGACGGAGCGGGTGGAGGGGTACGTCGTGTTCTACCTGGCCCTCGGCCTGGCGTGGGGGATCGGGGCGTGGCTGCGCTCGACCCGCGCCGCCGAGGCGGAACGGCGCCGCCACGTCGCCGAGGCCACCCGCGCCGCCGAGCGCACCCGGATCGCCCGCGAGCTGCACGACGTGGTGACGCACCACGTGACGGCGATGGTCGTGCAGGCCGAGGCCGCCCGCTACCTGACGGCCGCCCCCGACCGCCTGGACGCGACGCTGAGCGCCGTCACCGACACCGGCCGGCGGGCGATCGCCGACCTGCGCCACATGCTCGACCTGCTCAAGGCCGATCACGACGCGGACGCCGGGCCGCCCTCCACCGGCGATCTGCGCGCGCTGGTGGAGCAGACCCGCCGGGCGGGCCAGCCGGTGGAGTTCACCGAGGAGGGCAGGCCGGCGGAGCCTGCGGGCAGCGCGGAGTTCGTGACCTACCGGGTCGTCCAGGAGGCCCTGACGAACGCCCTCAAACACGCCCACGGCAGCCCCACGGCGGTCCGGGTACGGCACGGCGAGAAGGAGATCAGCGTGGAGGTCAGCACCGAGGGCGCCGGCCGCCGGGCCGCCACCCCGGGCGGCGGCGGGCGGGGCCTGGCCGGGCTGCGCGAGCGGGTGGAGGCCCTGGGCGGCGACTTCAGCGCCGGACGGCAGGCGGACGGCGGCTTCGCCGTACGGGCTCGCGTCCCCGCCGGGAGCCCGTCGTGACGGCGCCGGTCCGGGTCCTGGTCTGCGACGACCAGGCGCTGATCCGCACCGGGTTCTCGACGATCATCGACGCGCAGCCGGACCTGGAGGTGGTGGGCGAGTGCGGCGACGGCCGTACGGCGGTGGACCTCGCCCGCCGGCTGAACCCCGACATCGTGGTGATGGACGTGCGGATGCCGGTGCTCGACGGCATCGGGGCGACCCGGCTGCTGGCCGGCGCCGGCGTGGAGAACCCGGTCAAGGTGCTCGTGGTGACCACCTTCAACCTGGACGAGTACGTCTACGAGGCGCTGCGGGCCGGGGCGAGCGGGTTCCTGCTCAAGGACGCCCCGCCCGCGCAGTTGCTGAACGGCATCCGCATCGTCGCGTCGGGCGCCGCGCTGCTGGCGCCGGAGGTGACGCGGCGGCTCGTCGGCAGGTACGCCTCCCGGATCCGCCCGGCCGAGGGCACGCCGGAGGACGCGGCGCTGACCCCGCGCGAGCTGGAGGTGCTGCGCCTGATCGCCGACGGCCTGTCCAACAGCGAGATCGCCGCGACCCTGGTGATCAGCCAGGAGACCGTCAAGACGTACGTGTCGCGCATCCTCACCAAGCTCGATCTGCGCGACAGGGTCCAAGCCGTGGTCTACGCCTACCGCAGGGGCCTGGTCACCTGACCGGCCCTCAGGTACGGCTCGGCGTCCGCCGCGTGCCGGCGCGGGGGGGCGGCGGCGCGTCGTCCCATCCGGTGCCCGTTCCGCGTGCCCGCCGCCCCCGGCGCTCGTACAACCGATCCGCGATCGAAGGCATCGGAGCGGGCGCCGCACCCGGGGATCAACCGACCGCGGGGTCGGGTGGGCACAACCAGTGGTTGTTCCCCTAGGGTCTCGGCATGGATCTCGAATCCGTCCGGACCTTCGTCGCCGCCGCCGACGCGGGGCGGTTCCAGGACGCCGCCGCCGAGCTGGCGGTCACCCAGCAGGCCGTCTCCAAGCGCATCGCCGCGCTGGAGCGCGACCTCGGCGTGCGGCTGTTCACCCGCACGCCGCGCGGCGCCGAGCTCACGATCGACGGGCAGGCGTTCCTGCCCCACGCCCGGGACCTGCTGCGCGTCGCCGAGCGCGCCGCCTCCTCCGTGCTCGCCGGTCGCCGCCCGCTGCGCGTGGACGTGATCGCCTCGCGCAGCGCGGCCTCGGCCCTGATGCGCGCCTTCCACCGCGCGCATCCGGAGATCGAGCTGGACGTGGTGATGCTGTTCGACGTGGACACGGCCGTCGCCGCCCTGCGGTCCGGCGCGATCGACGCGACGTTCCGCGCCGTCGCCGCGCCCGGCCGGCCCCTCCCGGAGGACGTCGAGTCCGCGCGGGTGGACGACGAGCCCCTCGAACTCCTCACCGGGCCCGCCCACGCGCTCGCCTCGGCCCGGTCGGTGACCGTCGCCCAGCTCACCGGGCACCGCATCTGGATCCCGGGCATCGTCCCCGGCACCGAGTGGGCCGCCTACTACGACGACCTGATCGCCGAGTTCGGCCTCACCATCGAGGCGACCGGCCCCAACTTCGGCTCCGACGCGCTCCTGGACACCATCGCCGACACCCCGGCCCTGGCCACCCTCATGGGCGGGCACACCCGCCTGGTCTGGCCCGCCGGTCACGGCCTGCGCCGCATCCCGGTCACCGATCCGACGCCCGTCTACCCGCACTCGCTCCTGTGGCGCCGCGGCAACCCCCACCCCGCGCTGCCCGCCCTCCGCGCCCACCTCGCCGCCACGGCGGCCGCCCCCGGCGCCCCCGGCACCTGGACCCCGCCCTGGGCGATCCCGCACACGGCGTCATCGCCCCCGCCCGCCGTACCGGCGGAGCCGGGAGCCCGCCCGGCCCTACCGGCGGAGCCGGGAGCCGGCTCCGCCGTGTCAGCGGAGAGGGGGGACGGCCGCGCCCGCCGTCGTCCCCCGGCCCTGCCGTACCGCACGACCCAGGTGCCGTGATCCGCCCCGGCCCGCCCCGATGATCCGTCGCCGGATTCGGTCGCCGCGGCGTGGGATGGGATCCCTCCGGCGACCTGTCGGAGCGGGTCCGGGGCCGCTTCCGGGCGGCCTATCCTGGCGGACATGACCCCGCAGTGGGACGTCTCGGACGCCTGGGTCTTCGCCGCGATCACGGGGACCGGCCCCGAGGACGGCTGCTCGCTCACCCAGATCATCGCGACGGCCGACGGCGTCAACCACGCCATCCTGACCGAGCGCGAGTTCACCCGGGCGGTGCCCCGCCTGATCGCCGCCGGGCTCGTCGGCGCCGACCCCGGGGTCGGCCGCTACTGGCACACGGAGGCCGGGCGGGCGCTGTACCGGCGGCGGATGAGAAGGCGCGGCGCGTTCGGCTGGATCGACGCGCTACCACCCGCCCTGCGCGCCCTGGGCGAGCCTCGGGACGGCCCGTGGCCCCTCCCTCCCGGCGCCTTCGATCGCGCGACCCGGGAGTACCTGCGTGATGCCCGCTCGCGCGGCGACCAGGAGGGCTCACCGGGCGGGCCTGGATGAGCCGGATGAGCCGGATGAGGAGGCCCCGCGCGGCCGGGACGCCGCTCAGACCCGCCGCGCGATCGTGAGGATCGAACGCCCGGCCTCGGACACGGGCCGGCCGGGCCGGTCGCCGTACTGCGCCTCGACCTCGAAGCCGGCCTCGCCGAGGACCGCCCCGAGCGCCGGCACGTCCAGGAACCGCAGACTCGACCGGTCGGCCCGCAGGACCTCGCCGTCACCGGCGCTGATCGTCTCGGTGAACGTCACCACGTCGCCGGTCACCGCCTCGACCCGGTGGGACACGCGAAGCGTACGGCCGGAGGCGTCCACGACCTCGCGGGCGTTCGACGGGGTCCACTCCTCCCACGCGCGCGCCCGCGGGTCGCGCGTGTCGAACGCGAACCGGCCCCCGTCGCGGAGCGCCCCGCGGATCGCGGCCAGCGAGGCGGCGAGTTCCTCATCGCCGACCAGGCACTGGAAGGCGTTGCTCGCCATGACCGCCAGGTCGAACTCGCGGTCCCAGGCCGCGTCCGCCGCTACCCCGGCGACCCACTCGACGTCGGCACGCCGCCGGGCCCGGTCGAGCGCGGCCGGATCCGGGTCGAGCCCGACGAGCCGCCCGCGGTGACCGAGTTCCCGCGCGTGGTGGAGCATGCCGCCGGTCCCGCACCCCACGTCCAGTACGGCGTCCGCGGACATCACCAGGTCGGTGAAGAACGCGTCGGCGGGGTGGCGGGCGGGGTCCCACGGGTTGAGCAGGTCGTACAGCGCGGCGGCCGCGGCGTCGGTGAACACCCCGGCAGTATCGCGCGGCCGGCGCCGTACCCGCAGGACGCCCCGGCTCAGGCGGTGCCGTACTCCCGGGGCGCCCGGCTGTGGGCCGTACCCCAGAACGCCCCGGCTCAGGCGGTGGGAGCGCCGGGCACGCGCCGTTCGCCGCCGTTGCGCTCCTGCCAGAACCGGTAGACCTCCACCGCGGAGTCGCGGGGCTCGTAGCGCATCGGCAGGCGCCGGTCCTCCCAGCTCTTGGCGAACTCGTCGTAGAAGGTGTTCAGCTCGAAGTACTTGCGGTCGTCCACGTAGTGGGGCTCGTAGGCGTCGCGCGTGGTGAGGAAGACCACCTCGTCGGGGGAGCAGTAGTAGAGAGCGCCCAGGCACATCGGGCACGGGTGGGCGAGGACGTAGATGGTGGTCCCGACCAGGTGCTCGGTGCCCAGCTTGGTGCACGCCTCCCGGATGGCGAGGATCTCGGCGTGGGCGGTGGGGTCGCTCGTCTGGGCGACCTTGTTCGGGCTCTCGGCCACGATCGCGCCGTCCTTGACGATGACGGTCGCGAACGGCCGGCCGCCCTCGGCGACGTTCTGACGGGCGATGTCGATGGTGCGCTGGACGAAATCCACGGTGACTCCCCGGAGAAGAAGAGACTTGGAGCCGGCGGCCGGAAGCCGCCCGGAGAGGGGGCGAATCCCCTGCGTCCTCATCCTGCATGACCAGCTTCTATAGCGTCCAAGACGCGTTGGCCATGAAACCCATTGCCGCCATCTATAGTCACGGGTATGGGTCTGGAGCTGCGTCATCTGCGCTACCTGCTCGCGGTGGCCGAGCACGGCGGCTTCACCCGCGCCGCCGAGGCCCTCCACATCTCCCAGCCCACCCTGTCCCAGCAGATCAGGCAGCTCGAACGCACCGTGGGCGCCCAACTGCTGGACCGCACGGGCCGCGCCGTACGGCTGACCGACGCGGGGGAGACCTACGCGCACCACGCCCGGCGCGCCCTGCGGGACCTGGCCGCCGGCGAGCGAGCCGTGCACGACGTGAAGGACCTCTCCCGCGGCCACCTGCGCCTGGCGGTCACCCCGACCTTCACCGCCTACCTCGTCGCCCCGCTGATCGCCGACCTCCACGACCGCCACCCGGGCATCGCCGTGAACGTGAAGGAGATGCCGCAGGACCTCATCGAGGCGGCCCTGCTGGCCGACGACCTCGACCTGGGCATCGGCTTCGACGACCCCCACCTGCCGGGGATCGCCGCATCCGCCCTGTTCACCGAGACCCTCAGCCTGGTCGTCGGCGCCGGCCACCCCGGCGCCGCCCGGCGCGCTCCGCTGCCCGTCCGCGAACTCACCGAGCACCGGCTCGCCCTGCTCAGCGGGGATTTCGCCACGCGCGGCCGCATCGACGCCTACTTCGCCGGGCACCGCGCCGACCTCCACGTCGCGGTGGAGGCCACCTCCATCCAGGCCCTCATCGAGATCGTCCTGCGCACCCCGCTGGCCACCGTCCTCCCCGACGCCATCACCCACGGCCACCCCCGCCTGGCCTCCATCGCGGTCGACCCGCCCCTCCCCGCCCGCACCGTCACCCTCCTCACCCGCGAGAACGCCTACCGAAGCGCCGCCTCCCGGGCCTTCACCCACCTCACCCGCGCCCGTTCCCGCGACTACCCCCCACCCCCATGACCCCCACCCCGCCGACCCCATCGCCCGCCGACCCCTCCACCCCGCTCCGGAGCGCCCGGCCCGCCGGCCCTCGCTGGCACGGCGGCTCTCGCTGGTACGGCGGCCCTCGCTGGTACGGCGGCGCGCGGGCGGGGGCGCGCCGCCGTACGGCTCCGTCAGGGGCGGGGTGGGCGGGAAGGGTCCGCCAGACCCGGTAGGACTCGGGTCTTCGTTGCCGAGCGTGGACGCCCTGAGGCAGGCGATCCTGCCCTCGCCGGTGATCGACCCCCGTGCCGCCGGGCGGCCGCCGGCCTCACCGTCTGGCCGCCGCGCCGGGTCAGGGGGCTTCGGCGGGTTCGCGGAGGCGGGCGGCGTGGCGGGTCTGGTTGTCCAGGGCGCGGCGCAGGAAGGTCTCGATGAGGTCGAGTTCGGCGGCGCTGAAGCGCAGGAGCTCGGCCTGGGCCTCGGTCGCGATCGGCCCCCAGATCTCCTGTACGGCTCGGCGGCCCCGCTCGGACAGGTGCACCAGGACGCGGCGGCGGTCCGCCGTGTCGCGGACCCGCGTGGCCAGGCCGGTCCGCTCCAGCCGGTCGATGGCGGTGGTGGTCGCGCCTCCGGTGAGACCGGCGGCGGACGCCAGCTCGCTCGCGGTGAGCGGGCCGCGGGCGGTCAGCCGGCTGAGGCACCGCAGGTCGGTGCGGTTGATGCCGAGGCGCCGGGCCGCCAGCTCGTCGATGAGGTCGGTGGCGTCCTGCAGCTCCTGAACGGCCCTGGTCACGGCCTGCACCCTGTCTTGCTTTGACAATCTAATCCTTAGATTATTGAATAAATTCGGTCGTGCGAAGTCTAACTCCCACGGAGGCCGCGATGCCACTCCCCGCCGCCCTGCTGCGCCCGGCGACGTCCGAGGACGTTCCGGCACTGCTGTCCCTGATGGACTCCGTCCACGCGTGGCTCCTCGCCCGGGGCCGCCCGGAACAGTGGGGGACCGTGCCGTTCTCGCGGATCCCCGGCTTCCCCGACCGGGTCGCCGACTGGACCCGCCAGGGCGTCATCACCCTGGCCGAACGCGACGGCCGGTGCGTCGGGCTGCTGGCCGCGGCCCCCATGACCCCGCCCCGCGTCCCCGCCGGCGCCGTACCCGAGGGATCGATGTTCATCCACACCGTGATGACCGATCGCGGCCCGGGCGGCCGCGGCGTCGCCCCCGCCCTGCTGGCCGAGGCCGAACGGCTCGCCAGGGCGTGCGACGCCCCCGCGCTGGCCCTGGACCACTGGGCCGGCAGCCCCGAACTGGCCCGCGTCTACGAGGCCCAGGGCTACGCCAGGGTCACCGACTACACCGACGACCAGTCGGGCACCCCCGTCCGCAACACCGTCCGCGTCCGCCCCCTGCCCCGTCCGGCTGAGCACCCTTGACGGGATCCTTCCTCCGGACACCGGCCGGCGAGACGTCCCCGGTGATCGCCCGGCGGAGGGGCGCCCTTCACCCGCGCGGGGGATCGTCGGCCGAGGCGGCTCGTGAACGCTGAGGGCCTGGTGAGTGAGCGAACCGAAGTCCCCGCCCCGCGCTGGGCCATCTGGGCGGCCTACGCCTCGGCGCTGTCGGCGTCGGTCGGGGTTCATCCCCTGCACGCGGTGTGGGCCCTGGGAATTCCCCTGTGGCCGATGAGGACGGGTTCGACGACTGGTACGCGCAAGGCGGCGGCCCCTACCTCCTGGTACTCAGCGAGATGGCGGCGCCGGCCTACTCCTGCCGCCTGCTCCTACCGCACCCGCACAACCTGACGAGCGCCCCCGTGGACCGCGACCGCCTTCGGTGGACGGGGAACAGGTGCGGCCGGCCCGGAGCGGCTAGCCGGGGTGTCTTCTTCGGTGGGGGAAGAAGCGGGAACGTTGTTTGGGGGGATCTGGGGTGATTCGTGTCAGGAGGTCGGCCGCTTCCTCGTCGCCGAGGTCTCGGGCTTGGGCGAGGAGCGGGAGGGCGGCCCCGGTGTCTCCCATCATGAGGAGGAGCAGGGCGTAGTTGCGGATCGAGCCGGGCTCGCGGGCGTCGTCGACCCGGTCGTCCCACTGTTTCAGGGTCTCTCCGAGCGCCAGCCGCTCTGCCCGGAGCCCGGGGTCGGCGGCGAGCTGGCGGCGGGCGATCTGGGCGGTGTCGCGCAGCCAGGCCCGCGCCTCCCCGTCCCGTCCCTGGCCGGCGAGGAGCCTCGCGAGGTCGACCATGGCGTCGGTGCTGCCGGAGTCGGCGGCCACGCGCCACCACGCCTCGGCGTCGTCGAGGTCGCCTCGTTCCTGGGCCAGGACGCCGAGGTTGTACAGGGCCAGGAGGTCGCCGGAGTCGGCGGCCCGGCCGAACCACGCCCGCGCCGCCGCGTGATCCCCCTCGCTGTACGCGACCATCCCGAGGTTGTTCATCGCGCGGACGTCTCCCGCGGCGGACGCCCGCTCCCACCAGAGTTTCGCCGTCTCCAGCCGGCCCCGGCGCTCCTCCACCAGGCCCATGTTGCACAGGGCGGCGGGCCGGCCCGCCGCGGCCGGCGGCCGGAACAGGGACTCGGCCTTGTCCAGGTCGCCCGCCCGCAGGTACAGCAGGCCGAGACGGTTCAGGCCGGCGCTGTCGTCCGGGCGCGTCGTCTCCTCTCTCCGCCCGATGCCGCCGTCCGCGTCGCCGCGGAGTTCGGCGAGCGTGCCTTCCCATTCCCGGGCGATCTCGGGCCGGTGCCGGGCGAGCTTCCCGAGGGCTTCCCCGGCGATCTCCAGATCACGGGTCCAGAGGGCGCGTACGGCCAGGACGAGCAGGTCGTCGGGGTCGTCGATCCTCTCGATCGCCCACCGCAGCACGGGGGAGGGCACCCGGCGGACGCGATCCGGCTCCTGTACGACGATGGTGAGCGAGCGATCCGGCTCGAAGGAGCTCCAGCCGACCCAGCTGACGCAGGCGGCGGCGCCCCCGAGCCGCTCGCAGGCCCACTCCACCTCCGCGGCCAGGTGTTCCTCCGTCGCGGCGGGGGTCGCTTCCGGCAGGTAGTGACGGTGCAGCGCGAACACGTCGTCGTGCCCGATCGGCCCGTCATAGCCCGCGACCCGGAGGTCGACGACGGTGGAGACCAGGGCGGCGCCGACCGGGTGCCCGTCCGCGGGACCCGTCTCCCACCGGCGGAGCAGGTTCGCCCCGATGGACGTGGAGGGCACGGTCTCGACGTAGCGGTGCAGGGCGTCGTCGTCGAAGCGGACGTCGAACTCGGCCGAGCTGCGCCGTCCGCGAAGGCCGGGCAGCGCGTCGGCGACCCGGTCGTGGATCGCGCGAGCCGCGGCGAGCGTGCCGGTCAGCTCCGCCGACCCCGAACGGCCGAGAACGTCGCGCGGAGCGGGCAGGCCCGTTCCGCCGAACGCCCCGGCGAGGGCCGCCGCCCGCAGTGCCCCGAACCGGGCGCGGTAGCGAGACCACGCCCGGCTCTCGGCGCTGTCCCACGCCTCGATCTCCTCGGGGAACCCCCGCCGCACCGTGAGCCTGGCGGCGTCCAGGCAGATCTGGTGGCGGATGACGGCGTCGTAGTACACGCCCTCGTGGCGTACGACCTCCTCGCGCAGGTGGACGCCGAAGAGGGCGAAGCCGACCGCCAGGGCGTAGAGGGCGGCGTCCCAGCGTTCCTCGCGGGACTCGGCGCCGGGCACCGACCGCGGGTAGTGCCCGGTGAACATGGTGAGAATCTGCGCTCCCGAGGCGTCGGCGCCGACCTCGACGCCCCTGCGCAGGTCGGCGGGCGGGAACTCCTCCTCCGGCGCCGTGACCAGGTCGTCCATGCGCGCCCAGTGCCCCACCTCGTGGCAGACGAAGAAGGCCGCGGCCAGGGTGGCCGTGGTGCGCGCCTCGGCGAGGGCTCGCGCGCCGGTCGCGCCGAAGGCGTCCTGGACCCGGCCGAGGTCGTCCCAGAACGTCTCGCCCGAGGGCTCGAACACGGCCGCGAGCCCGGGGGGAGCGGTCAGGCGCGAGAGGACCTCCCGCTCATCTCCGGCGAACTCCACCGGAATGCCCCCGTCGTGGGCGGCCAGGACCAGGGCGAGGGTGTAGACGCGGGCGATGAGGCCGAGCGGCACGACGACGAGCGGGACGCCCCCCTCCGCCGCCTGGAGCTTGCACATCAGCGAGGGGGACCACGTGACGCCGACCCGGGGCCGGTTCTCCGGCAGCCCGCTGGGCCGGTCGGTCAGGGACGCGATGGCCAGGAACGTCTCGGCGCATCTGTCGAACAGCGGGCGCGGTACGCAGGGCGGCAGCAGGGCCGGGTCGACCAGGTCGGCCGGATCCCTAGTCATCTGCCGCTCCGGAGAGGTTCGGGCAGAGCCGCCCGACCCCGAAGTGGACGATCTGGGCGGCGATCACCGTGACGGGCACCGGAAACCCGCCGGCCGCGGCCAGGGCGTCGACCAGGCCGGCGAAGAGCATGTTCCGCTCCACCTTGCCCGGCGCGAGGACCTGGCGGCGGATCCGGACGGACGAGCAGACCGCCTTGCGGAATGTCGCGAGGTTGCGCTCGAACCACGCCCGTCCCGTCGCCCGGCTCTCCTCGTCCTCGGGCTCGGTCGACTTGAGCTCCGCGGCCAGCACCGCCCTGCCGATGAGGATGTAGAGCGTGTCGGAGTCGAGGTCGAGAAGGGAATGGCCGGCCGTTTCGCTCATCGGCGCTCTCCTGACTGGGCGGGGGACCTGACTGCAACATAGGTCAAAGTCCCGCCGCCTCCCGGAGAACGAGGTCGAAACGTCCGCCTTCCCGAATCGGGGACCCCGCGCCGCGGGTCAGGGCCCGAGTGCGACGATCAAGCTGGTCACGGCGAGCCCGAGCGCGGCCGGGGTGCCGGTGTGGCGTTCCGGCACGCTGCGGGACAGCGCGTTGGCGACGGCGCTGAGCGCCGAGATCGCGAACACCGCCCAGGTGCCGGCGACCGCGACGGGCTCGGGCAGCACGTCGATCCCGCCGGCCCGATCCAGGACCACGACCGCGAACGCGGCGTACAGCGCGAGCACGACGGCACTCCCGATCCGCAGCCGGGCCGGCAGCACCCGGTGCCGTCCGCCCCACGCGAGCCTCCCCCACGGCGCGCCGCACGCGAGCCCGAGCTGGAGCACCGACAACGGCACGAGGACGACGGCGAAGACGATCGCGGCTGCCACGGCGACAGCCTAACGAGCGTCCCCCGCCGGCGGAGGACCCGTTCGCCGGCGGCCGGCCCTCGAACGCCGCCCCGGTCCGGTGAACGTGTTCGTGCCCGGCTTCTCACCGCCGGGAGCACGCGAGCGGTGCAGGTGGGCGGGGGAGGGCTGTGTCATGATGTGTCGCGAAGGTGACGGCGGAACGAGGAAGCCGGTGTGAGTCCGGCGCGGTCCCGCCACTGTGATCGGTGAGCGACCCCCGAGAAGGCCACCGCCGCGTGCGCGGGCGGGAAGGCCGGGGGAAGCGACGACCCGAGAGCCAGGAGACTCCCCGCGGTCGCCTCCTCACCAGGACTGGGGCGGATTTCCCCAGGGAGGAGAGCGGATGTTCGGGTTCACCCGTGGGCTGCGGCCGGCGCCGGACACCGTCCGCGCCGCCCTCGCCGACGCCGCCGGCCTGGGGCCGTTCTTCACGCTCACCCTGGGCGGGCCGGACGAGGGCTGGCACCCGGTCCGGCTCTCCTACGCCCGCGGCATGTCCGACCTGGTCACCAGGACCGCCGCCGGGTACGGCACCGGCGAGGTGCGCGTCGCCGCCTCGATCGTCCAGCTCGGCCACGCCGCGCGGCTCTGGTCGCCCCTGCTCGCCTGCGCCGCGATGCACGGCGTGGTGCCCGATCTGACCGCCCTGCAGCGCGCCGACGAGGGCACCGCGCTCCGGCTGCCCGCCCCCGCCGGCCGGCTCGCCGGCGACCTGGACCAGGCCACCGGCCTGCTGTACCGGATCGTGGTGAACGAGCACCTCGAACCGCTGGCCGCCGGGCTGCGCGTCAAGATCGCCCCGCGGCTGCTGTACGGCAACGCGGCCTCGGCGCTGGCCGGCGCGGCCCACGCCGCGCTCACCGCGCGACCCGGCCTGCGCGTCCCCCTCACCCGGCTCACCACCGCGCTGCTCGGCACCGGGCGGCTGGCCGGGCTCGGCGAGATCACCGGCCCCGGCCTCACCTTCCGCAGGCGGACCTGCTGCCTGTACTACCGCGTGCCCGGCGGCGCGAAGTGCGGCGACTGCGCGCTGACCGCGCGCTGACCGGAAGACCCGCCCGACGGCCGGCGACCCCGGCCGGATCCGGAGGAGGACACCGAGATCGGGCCGTCCGTCGCCGAGCGGGGGAAGGTGTGGCATCCGCCGGCGGGTGTGGCCGGGAACGGCGGGGGTGCGTGGCCCGGGGGAGCGGGCCCCCGGGCGGTCGCCGTACGGGCAGGGGTCACGCGGTGAGGGTCGCGTGGAGGCGGCGGGCGTGGCGGGTCAGATGGCTGGAGCCGGGGCGGGCGGCCAGGGCGGCGATCTCCGGTAGCTCGCCCCGCGCCCCGGCCCACTCGGCGACGTCGGCGGCGAAGGAGACGACGCGCGTGTGCACGGTGGTGGCGCGTTCCCCGGGACCGGCCAGGAGCGCCGGGAGCAGCGCGCGCGTGATCTGCCAGGTCTCCCGGTGCGCGCCGGACCTCGCCAGTGCTTCGAGGGTCTTCAGCAGGCCTCCCGGAGATCGTCCCGCTCCCGCCACAGGACCTCGCCCCGTTCGGCGGCGGCCGGGATGTGCCCGGCAAGCTCCCCGGCCACCTGCCGCCGCTCGGCGTCGCCGAACCCGCTCACGAGCGCCGCCACGGCGGCCGGGTCCTCGGCGGAGATCGCCGCGCGCACCAGTTCCCACGCGCCCGCCCCCGCCCCGCCGTACAGGCCGAGCCGCCCGCCCGCCACACCGGTCCCGCCGGCCGATCCACGTGTCATGGCCGGGACCCTACGCACGGTCACCGACATTCCCCCGGCCCGCCGAACCCGCTCCGGACACCCGGGACTCCGGCACCGGCGAAGCCGAGCCCGGTCATCACGCGAAGCGCGACATCGGGGCTGGGTGAATCGGGGGAGAGCAGGAACCCGCCGCCCGCCTGGCGCCGGGCGGGGTGTGGCTCCGTTCGGTCGGCGGCGGCGTGAGGGGTGGGCCCGGCGGGGGTCGCCGGGCCCCGGGGGTCAGCTCGAGGGTTCCTCGCGCACTCGGCGGGCGGCGATGGTGAGGTTCGTCAGGGAGCGGCGGACCTCGTCCCAGGCGCGGGTCTTGAGGCCGCAGTCGGGGTTGGCCCACAGGCGTTCGATCGGGATGGCGGCCAGGCCCTCGCGCAGCAGCGCCGTGAGCTCGTCCACGTCCGGCACGCGCGGGGAGTGGATGTCGTAGACGCCGGGGCCGACCTCACGCGGGTAGCCGGCTCCGGCCAGCTCGTGCGCCACCTGCATGTGGGAGCGGGCGGCCTCCAGGCTGATCACGTCGGCGTCGAGGTCCTCGATGGCGCCGAGGATCTCGCCGAACTCGGCGTAGCACATGTGGGTGTGGATCTGGGTGTCGTCGCGGACCCCGGAGGTGGCCAGCCGGAACGCCTCGGTGGCCCAGGCCAGGTAGGCGGGGCGGGCCGCGGCGCGCAGGGGGAGCGTCTCGCGCAGGGCGGGCTCGTCCACCTGGATGACCGCGATCCCGGCCGCCTCCAGGTCGGCCACCTCGTCGCGGAGGGCGAGCGCGACCTGCCGGGCGGTCTCGGCGAGCGGCTGGTCGTCGCGGACGAAGGACCAGGCCAGCATGGTGACCGGCCCGGTGAGCATGCCCTTGACGGGCCGGCCGGTCAGGGACTGGGCGTAGGTGGTCCAGCGCAGCGTCATGGGCTCGGGGCGGGAGACGTCGCCGGCCAGGATCGGCGGGCGGACGTGGCGAGTGCCGTACGACTGCACCCAGCCGTGCCGCGTGGCCAGGTAGCCGTCGAGCCGCTCGGCGAAGTACTGCACCATGTCGTCGCGCTCGGGCTCGCCGTGCACGAGGACGTCCAGCCCGGCCTCCTCCTGGAAGGCGATCACCGCGCGGATCTCGGCGGCGACGCGCTCGTCGTAGGCGGCCTGGTCGAGACGCCCGGCGCGCAGGTCGGCGCGGGCCGCGCGCAGGTCGGCGGTCTGCGGGAAGGAGCCGATCGTGGTGGTGGGCAGGAGGGGCGGCTTGAGCCGGGCCCGCTGCGCGGCGGCCCGCTCGGCGTAGGGGCGCGAGCGGCGGGCGTCGGCTTCGGTGATCGCCGCGGTGCGCTTGCGTACGGCGGGCGCGCGGGTGAGCGCCGACTCCGCCCGGGCGCGCAGGGCGGCCTTGCTGTCCTCCACGAGGTCGGCGATCAGGTGCGGCCCCCGGGTGATCCCCCTGGTGAGGGTGACGATCTCCGCGGTCTTCTGCCGGGCGAAGGCGAGCCAGCGCCGTACGCCTGGGTCGAGGTCGGTCTCCAGTTCGGCGTCGTAGGGGACGTGCAGCAGCGAGCAGGAGGCCGCGACGTCCACCCGGCCGGCGAGGCCGAGGAGGGTGGCCAGCGTGGACAGCGACCTCTCCAGGTCGTTGACCCAGATGTTCCGGCCGTCCACGACCCCCGCGACCAGGCGCCTGCCGGGCAGCCCGCCCACGGCGGCCAGATCCTCCAGGTTGGCCTCGGCCGGGCCGGTGAAGTCCAGTCCGAGCCCGTCGATCGGGGCGGCGGCCAGCACCGGAAGCGCCTCTCCGAGCCGGTCGAATTAGCTCGCCACCAGGATCTTCGGGCGGCGGGCGAGACCGCCCAGGTGGTCGTAGGCGGAGGCGAGCGCGTCGAGCGCGGCGCGCGGCCGGTCCTGGACGAAGGCGGGCTCGTCGAGCTGCGCCCATTCGGCGCCCGCCGACCGCAGCGCCGTCAGGATCTCGGCGTAGACGGGCAGCAGCCGGTCGAGCAGGGACAGCGGGTCGAAGGCGAGATCGACGCCAGGCGCGGGCTTGGCCAGCAGGAGGTACGTCACCGGGCCGACGAGCACCGGCCGCGGATCGTGCCCCTGGCGCAGGGCCTCCTCCAGCTCGGTGAGCTGCTTGCGCGGGTCGGCGGTGAACACGGTGTCCGGGCCGACTTCGGGGACCAGGTAGTGGTAGTTGGTGTCGAACCACTTGGTCAGCTCCAGCGGCGCCGCGTCCTGGGTGCCGCGGGCCATGGCGAAGTACCCGGCGAGCGGGTCGGCCGCGACGGCCGCGCGGTGCCGTTCGGGGATCGCGCCGACCATCACGGTCGTGTCCAGGACGTGGTCGTACAGCGAGAAGTCGCCGGAGGGGACCTCGCCCAGGCCGGCGTCGGCGAGCTCACGCCAGGCGGCGCGGCGCAGCTCCGCTGCGGTGGACTCCAGCTCGGCCGCGGTGACGCGGCCCGCCCAGTAGCCCTCGACGGCCCTCTTCAGTTCGCGGTCCGGTCCCTGGCGCGGGTAGCCGTACACGGTGGCGAGCGAACGCTCTGACACGGAACTCTCCTTCGCGAGTCACGGAAGGACATCTCCGGCGCTCAAGCGAAGGAATCGGCCGTTCACGCGGTCGCGCCGCCCGGCATGCCAGGGGTACGGCACCGCGTGGTCGCCCGGCCCGCCCTCGAGGCCGTCGATGTCGCCGCGCGCGGGAGACGCGCGGGCAGTGGCAGGTCTTCGGACTCGCGGGCGCGTCGCACATGCCTACTGGCCGTCGCTTCCCCGGCCGGAGCCGAGTGCTGATGACGGCGGTCGTTCCCACTCACCGCTGCGGGGCAGTTCCGGATTCGCACCGGATTCCCTCTTGCGACCCCCCGACCGGCTGCCGGGGAGAACCAACTGCGCCTCCCACCCTAGACCAAACCACCCACGCGGCGGGCGGCACCGGGAGCAGGTGCCACCCGGAGCGGGCGGCACCCGGAGCAGGCGCCACCAGGCGTGCGGCCGTACGGCCGAGGCGGGCCTGCGCTGGTTCAGTACGGCTCAGCGGGCGCGTCGGTGATCTCGGTGACGAGTACGGCCAAGGGCAGGCGGCCGGTGGGGATCGCGGACTTCCCGGCGGGAGGTGGGGCGGGATGGCCGAGGGCGAGAGCGGTGCGCACGCGCCAGGGCGGGGTGAGCCGGCAGAGGCGGGCGGCCCGGTCGGCGTTGGCGGTGGGGAAGAAGGACACGGGGCAGGTGCCGAGACCCTGGAGGTGCGCGGCGAGCATCATGTTCTGCGCGGCGCGGCCCGCGTCGAACCGGGCGTCCTGGCCGCCGGTGTCCTCGTCGACGGCCAGGGCGATCACGATCGGCGCCGTGGCCAGGTGCGCGGCGTAGGCGCCCAGGGCTGAGAGCCGGCGGCGGACCTCGCCGCTGCGTACGACCACGAATCTCCAGGGCTGCCGGTTACGGGCCGAGCCGGTCCAGCGCCCGGCCTCCAGCACCTGGCGCAGTTCCTCGTCGCCGACCGGCGCCGCGGTGAACCACCGGCTCGCGCGCAGGGACGTCAGCATCGACACATCGGGGCGGGGCGGCACGTCCATCACAGATCCCGGGCGAGGGCGGGCGAGGGCCGGGTCCCGGCGCCCGCCGCGGCGTGGGCGAAGGCGGCGGCGCGGTCCCGGAGCAGGGCGGCGAGCTCGGGGGAGTCGATCACCTCGAAGGGCCAGCGGACCCAGAGCAGGCCGCCGGCGAGGACCTCGAGGCGTACGTCGGCGATGCGCCAGTGCGTCGCCGCCTGGCCGGAGGTGGTCGTCGTCGGGGTGAAGTCCGTGGCGAAGCCGCCCATGTAGGCCTGGACCTGGTCGATCGGGGCGTGGATCAGGATCGTCGCGGTGTGGGTCCGGGGCGGGGCGCCGAGCCGGCTGGTGACGAACGCGACCGGGTCGCCTCCGGGGACCCGCCCCGGCTCGAAGCGGACGCCCGCCGGCGATGCCCGGGTGATCCGGTCGACGCGCAGCACCCGCCAGCCGCGGTCGAGGTCGCGGCACACGAGGAACCACCGCGTATGCCGGGGCACCAGGGCGGCGGGCTCGACACGGAGCGTGGACTCCCGCCCGGTGTCGGCGCCCTCGGTGCTCATCACGCGCAGGTGGACCCGCTCGGCGTCCCGGCACGCCAGGGCCAGGACCGCCAGCACGTCGGCGTTCAGCGGAGCCGGATACGCGCCGGCCACGGCATTGGGAGTGTCACCGAGGGCGACCGAGGACCGCAGCGCGCGCACCCGCCGGCGTACCGCCGAGGGCATGACCTGCTCCATCTTGGCCAGGGCGGTGAGCGCGACCTCGCCCCCTCCGGCGGCGCCGCTGGCCGCCGAGGAGGCCAGGGCGGCGGCCACGGCGAGCGCCTCGTCCGGGGTGAAGACCAGCGGCGGCAGGTCGCTTCCCGTGGACAGCCGGTAGCCGCCGTCGGGGCCGCGGCGCGCCTCGATGCGGTAGCCGAGGCCCCGCAGCCGCTCCACGTCCCGCCGCAGTGTGCGGCCGTCCACGCCGAGGCGGCCGGCCAGCTCGCCGCCACCCCAGGACCGGCGGGCCTGCAGCAGCTCCAGCAGGCGCAACGCCCGCTCCATCGTGGTCTGTCCGGACATGCCCGCCAACACTAGTGGAAATACGGGCGGAAACTGACCTAAACCCTCCGTAGGTTGGTTCTCACGCCGGACGGGCCGGCGTTCATTTCCTAAGGTGAGCATCTTGACCATCCTTGTCACCGGCGCGACCGGAACCGTCGGCCGTCACCTCGTCACGACCCTGCTCGCCCGCGGCACCGCCGTACGCGCGCTGACCCGCAAGCCCGAGGACGCGAACCTGCCGGCCGGGGTCGAGGTCGTGGCGGGCGACCTGGCCGACGCCTCCACGCTCGGGTCGCCGGTGTTCGACGACGTCGATCGCGCCTTCGTCTTCCCCGCCGAGGGGGTCGACGCGTTCGTCGACGCGGCGATCGCCCACGGCGTTCACCGCTTCACCGTGCTGTCCTCCCTGGCCGCCGCCAAGGAGTTCCCGCGCGACCACGGCTCGGCCAGCCAGCTCCACCACACCGCCGTCGAGGCCGCCGTCACCGGCCGCACCGACGCCTGGACGATCCTGCGGCCCGGCACCTTCGCCACCAACCTGCTCTCCTGGGCCTGGCAGATCCGCTCCGGCGCCCCGATCCGGGCCCCCTACCTGGCCTCGGCGCAGGCCCCGATCCACGAGTACGACGTGGCCGAGGCCGCGGCCCAGACCCTGCTGTCCGACAACCACCTGGGAGAGGCGATCCCGCTCACCGGCCCGCAGGCCCTGACCCGCGCCGAGCAGGTGGCCGCCATCGGTGAGGCCCTGGGCCGGGAGATCCCGCTCGTGGAGATCACGCCCGAGGAGTTCCGCGCCGAGACCGCGCGGTTCATCCCCGAGCCCGTGATGAACATGCTGCTCGCCTACTGGCACGACACCCTCACCGTCCCCGACGTCCCCCGCCCCGTCACCCCGGTGACCGGCCGCCCCGGCCGCACCCTCGCCGAATGGGCCGCCGACCACCGCCCCGACTTCGAGACCGCCTAACGACAAAGCGGCAATCCGAACCGGCCGGGCAGGAGCGGAAACCCCGACCCCGCCCGGCCACCGCCTGTCCCCACATCCTGGTACGGCCGCAGCGACGCCGGCTGGGAGCGCGAGCGTGACGAGGAGTTCCGCCACACCCGTCGCGATCAAGCCGGTCCGGGAGGAACACTCCAATGAGGGCGGGAACTGGTGTCCCGGAGGCGATGAACCTCTCCACGGCCCAGATCACGGAGCTGAACTCGCTGGCCCATGACCGCGGTTCCCCGGCGCTGAAGTCCGCGGAGCAGCCGAGAGCGCGCGACTTGGCCCTGGCCCCGGCGGGGGCGGGGGGCTGGGTCTTGTGGGGTCAGGGGAGTGCGGGGTTGGCGTCTGTTTGGCGGCGGGTGGCGAGTACGTCGGCGAAGTGGAGGGGGATCAGCGCGAAGGGGGACTCCGGGGGGTCGGATCCCGGGTTCCGCGCGGCGTGGGATCGTCTCATCCTGCGCCGGTACTCCTTGATGTCGAACACGTCCCGTTCGCCGGGCCGCACCTCCGCGAACCCGGCCCCGGCGATCGCCGCGGCGGTCTCGTCGAGCCGGCGAAGGCGGAGCTGGAACCGCTCGTTCACCGAGACCAGCGCGCGGCGTTCGGCGTCGCTCAGCGGCCTGTCGCCCAGGAACACGTCCTTGACGTACAGGCGGCCGCCGGGCCGGAGCACCCGTGACATCTCGCCGAACAGGGCGGTCTGGTCGGCGGAGTGGCAGGCGGACTCGATCAGCAGGGCCGCGTCGAAGGTCCCGTCCGGGTACGGCAGGCGGTGGAAGTCGGCCTCCCGGACCCGGACACGTCCGCTCAGGCCGTTCCGCTCGACGTGCGCTCTGGCCGCCTCGGCCTCGGCGGCCGAGGCGGTCACCCCCTCGATGGTGAGGCCGGGGATGTGCCGGGCGATGTCCACGGCCGGGCCGCCCGCGCCGCACCCGGCGTCCAGCACGCGCATGCCGGGCCGCAGCCCCGCTCGCCGGGCCAGGTAGAGGTTGGTCGCATGGATCACCTCCCCGGGGCGCCCGGCGAGCAGGCCGCCCTGCCAGGTGTGCTCCATGCCCGGCGGGGGCTGGGCGGCCATGGCGTCGTAGTGGGCGCGGATCCGCTCCAGCCGTTCGCCGGGCTCGGCCGGCCCGGTCCCGGTCAGGTCCACGAGAGGCCGTCCCGCACCGGGCGGGACCGGTCGGTGATCCAGCGGACGGCCTGGTCCACAGCGCTTCGCATGTTTCCTCCGATTGATCAAGGGAAGTCGGCGCCGGCGTTCATCGGGTGCACGTGTCGCGGACCCGCCGCGGCCCCTTCGGGTACGCCGGGCCAGGGCCCGCGCCTCCGCTCTCAGGGGATGCCCAGGTACTTGTGGGTCTGCAGGGAGAGCTGCCAGCGCGGGTGGTCCTTGCAGTAGGCGATGGCCGCGCGCGTGTTGGCGTCCAGGTCCGGCCCGTCCATGGGCTGGAGCCGGAACGAGCGGAAATCCAGGTGCTCGAACAGTTCGGGGTCGCCACCCGGCTGCGGGTAGACGAGCTTGAGCTCGTCGCCCGTCTCGACGACCAGGTCCGCGCCGATCTTGGGGCTGACGCACAGCCAGTCGATCCCGGGCGGCGGCGGCAGGCTCCCGTTGGTCTCCACGGCCACCTCGAATCCCCGCGCGTGCAGGGCGTCCACCGCCTCGGCGTCGAGCTGGAGCAGTGGTTCGCCTCCGGTGCAGACGACGAAGCGGCGCGCGAACGCCCCCTCGCCCCAGGCCGCCTCCACCGCCGCGGCGAGTTCGGCCGCCGTGGCGTAGCGTCCGCCGCCGGGCCCGTCGGTGCCGACGAAGTCGGTGTCGCAGAAGGCGCAGACGGCGCGGTGGCGGTCCTTCTCCCGGCCCGTCCACAGGTTGCAGCGGGAGAAGCGGCAGAACACGGCGGGCCGTCCGGCGTGCTGTCCCTCGCCCTGGAGCGTGTAGAAGATCTCCTTGATGAGGTACGTCATGACCCGCCGCCCCGGTAGGGCACGGGGTCGGTCACCCCGGCCTCGGCGAACCCCTTGAGCCGCAGCGCGCAGGTGTCGCAGCGCCCGCAGGCGCGTCCGCGCTCGTCGGGGTCGTAGCAGCTCGACGTGAGCGAGTAGTCCACGCCCAGCCCCAGCCCGGTACGGATGATCTCGCCCTTCGTCATCCGCACGAGCGGGGCGTGGATCCGGATCGGCCGGTCCCCCTCGACGGCCGCCCGGGTCGCCAGGTTGGCCATCGCCTCGTACGCCTTCAGGTACTCCGGCCGGCAGTCGGGGTACCCGCTGTAGTCCACCGCGTTCACCCCGGTGAAGATGTCGGTCGCGCCCGTGACCTCGGCGTACGCCAGCGCGAACGACAGGAACACGGTGTTGCGCGCGGGGACGTAGGTCACCGGGATGCCGGCCGCCATCTGCTCGGGCGTGCTGTCCTTGGGCACGTCGATGTCGTCGGTGAGCGCCGAGCCGCCGAACACCCGCAGGTCGATGTCGGCCACGACGTGCCTGGCCACCTTCTGGTGCCGGGCGACGCGCTCGGCCGCCGCCAGCTCGACCGCGTGCCGCTGGCCGTACCGGAAGCTGAGCGTGTGGGGGACGAAGCCCTCGGCCCGGGCCATGGCCAGCACGGTCGCCGAGTCCAGGCCCCCGCTGAGCAGGATGATCGCCGGTCGTTCCACGGATGTCCGCCTTTCCTGGTTGGGTTCGCTCACCACTGGACCGGCACCGCCTTCGGCATGATCGCCATGCGGTCCCGGTGCCACTCGATCTCCTCGGGCGGTACGGCGAGGCGCAGCCCGGGCAGCCGGGCGAGCTCGCCGAGGACGATCGCCGCGAGACGCCGGGCGACCTGTGCGCCGACGCAGTAGTACGGCCCGTGACCGAATCGCACGTGCGGGTTGGGGTTCCGCCGGGGGTCGAATCGATGCGGGTCGCGGAAGGCGGCCGGGTCGTGGTTGGCGGAGTCGGTGTCCACGAGCACGAGTTCGCCGGCGCGCAACGGCACCCCGGCCAGCTCGACGTCGCGTGTGACGATCCGGGCCAGCGCGTTGCCCAGCAGGGGGCAGGAGCGGAGCAGTTCCTCGACGTGACCGCGCAGATCCCCGCTGAGCAGGCTGATCCTGCGGCGCAGCAGTGCGACGGAGGCCGTCCCCAGGAAGCTGGACAGGTTCTCGTATCCGGCGACGAAGAGCACGCCCGCGATGTTGGCGAACTCGTCGCGGGTCAGCGGGGCGGGGCTCGCGTCGTTGAGCGCGGCGAGCCTGGGCAGCAGGCCGGACGACGCCGCGTCCCCGGACGAGAGGCGCTCGCGCAGGTGGTCCCGGAGCTCCAGCCAATTGCGCTCCGTGTCCGCGGGGGGCAGGTACATGGTCAGGTCGATGTCCGCCCACGGGATCAGCAGGGGCAGGTCCTCGTACGGCAGGCCGAGCAGGCGGCACATGGAGCGCCCCGCCACCCGCGCGGCCAGACGCTGGAGATCGCCGGGGGCGCCGTCGCGCAGCATGGCGCCCAGCGCGGCCCGCGCCTCCCCGGCGAGCCACGCGTCCGGCAGGTCGGGCAGGTCCGTCAGGCTGCGCCGCACCTCGTCACCGAGCCCGGCGCGGTTGAGGTAGTCCATGACCGCGAGCAGTTCAGGCGCCACGATGGGGGCGTCCTGCACCGGCCCGCCGGGGTCGGCCACCTGCGACCGCGAGAAGACCGGGTCGCGCAGGACGCGGCGGGCCTCCTCCCAGCCGATGACGAGCCACGCCGGGGAGCCCGCGTTCGTGGTGACGCGCACGACGGGTCCTTCTCGGCGCAGCTCGTCCATGCGCGGGTGGAGGCGGTGTCCCTCTGTGCAGAAGGGGTAGCGGAGCGACGTCCGGTCGTCCACGGTCATGGCGGTCTCCTCGTCGGAAAGCGGCTCACCAGGTCACGGGCAGGGTCAGGGGGGCTCGTAGCGGGGAGGACGGCTCCTCCCAGCGCAGGTCCTCGCGGGGGATCGCGAGGCGCATCGCGGGGAGGCGGGCGAAGAGGGTCTCCAGCATGATCCGGAGCTGCAGGCGGGTGAGGTGCGCGCCCAGGCAGTAGTGGGGGCCGCGCCCGAAGGCCAGGTGGGGGTTCGGGCGGCGGGCCGGGTCGAAGTCGTCCGCCGCAGTGAAGACCGAGGCGTCGCGGTTGGCCGAGGCGATGATGGGCAGTACGGCGTCGCCGCGCCGGACCGGCCGCCCCGCGATCTCCAGGTCCTCGGTGGCGACGAGCACCACGATCGCGTTCATCAGCGGCACGTGGCGCAGCAGTTCCTCGACGGTGCCGTCCATCGCGGCGGGCGTCACCAGTTCCCGGGCGGCGGGCCCGGCGTCGAGCAGCGTCAGCAGGGCGTTCGCGAAGTGCTGGACGTTCGTCTTGTACCCGGCCATGAGCAGGCTGACGGTGAGCGTGACCAGGTCGTCCCGCTCCAGCGTCCCGGCCAGCTCGCCCAGCAGGCCGCTCCCTCGCGCGCGGCCGCGGTCCACCAGGCCCTCGGCGTACTCCTGGAGCCGCTCCAGGGCGCCGAGGACGCGCTCGAGCGGCACCAGCGTGGCCGCGAGCACCGTCTCCACGTGCGGGACGAACTCCCCCCGCTCCTCCTCGGGGACGCCGAGCAGCGCGCACAGCACCCGCAGCGGGAAGGGCTCGGTGAACCCGGCGACCAGGTCGGCCGGCGGACCCTGGCGCGCGATCGCGTCCGCGTGCTGCCCGGCGATCTCGCGCACGACCGGGGCCAGGCGCTCCAGCCCGCGGGGCGCGAACGCCGGGGCCGAGGCGCGGCGCACCCGGGCGTGGTCGGCCCCGTTCAGCTCCAGCAGCGTCAGCACCCGCGCCGCCGAGGCCGTCCCGCGTCCCGGCGGCCAGGTGGCGATCACCGGACGGACCAGCCGCTCGTCGGCGAGGGCCCGCCGCACGTCGGCGTACCGGCTGACGACCCACACGGCCTCCCCCTGCGGCAGGCGGGCCCGCGTCACCGGCCGGCCGGCCCGCAGTCTCGCGTACGCCCCGGGGGCGCCCGCCGACCCCGCCTCGGCCTCCGGCACCGGCGGGACGTCCTCCTCCGGCGCGCGCGCCGCGGGCACGTCCCGGGCCGGGGTGCGCCGGTCCGGCGGGACGTGCCCCGCCCGGCTCACGTCGCCCTCCCCTTGGCGCGGGGACGGCGGATGAAGCCGGAGGCGAAGAGGTGCTCCAGGTAGTGGTCGATCAGCGCGGTGTCCACGGGCGGGCAGGTCAGGCCGCTGCCGGCGAGGGCCGCCTCGGTGTTGCGCCGCCCCAGCCCGGGGAAGACGTCCGAGACGTACATCTCCTTGACCGAGATGTCCGCCCCCTTGCCCCGGTCCACGCACAGCGACACGAACGGCGCCGTCGGGCTGGTCGGGTCCGCGGTCACGTGCTTGATCAGCTCGCCGACCCATCGGGCGTAGGGCAGTGTCTCGATCTCGAAGCCGGCGGCGCGCATCCGTTCGACGACGTCGGCGAGCGTCGCGGGGCGGGGGTTGGTCAGGTGGTACGTCTCGGAGGCCGTGGTGCGGCCGGTGGCGATGCGGACGATGGCGTCGGCGACGTGGTCGACCGGGACGAAGTCCATGGGCAGCGCGATGTCCGGCGCGAAGCCCGTCTCGGCGATCATCTTGAACAGCGAGCAGATCGCGGTCTCGGTGTTGCACACGCCGCTGGACCGGTCGCCCGTCACCTCGTAGGGGCGGTAGACCGCCACCGGCAGCCCCTGGCGCGCGGCCTCCCGCAGCACGCGTTCGGCCACCCACTTGCTCTCGGCGTATCCCATCGTGAGGCGGTCGGCGTGGGCGAGCGGGACGTCCTCGTCCACGTGGCGCGTCCCGGCGGTGCCGAATCCGGCGAGCACGGCGACGGTCGAGAGGAAGTGCAGCGGGACCCGGCGGGGAGCGGCGAGCCGGATCAGCGCGCGGGTGCCCTCGACGTTGGGGCCGCGCAGCGCGGTGTAGGGGTAGATGAAGTTGACGCGGGCTCCGCTGTGCACGATCAGGTCGAGCCGGCGTTCCAGCTCGTGCCGGTGCGCGGGGTCCAGGCCCAGCTCCGGCTCGGCGAGGTCCCCCGGAAAGCAGACGAGCCGGTCCTCCCGGTCGCCGGGGCTCAGGCCGTACCGGTCGAGCGTGGCGAGCACCCGGCGGCGCGCGTGGGCGGTGTCGCGGGCGCGCACCGGGCAGTGCACCCGGGCCCCGGTACGGCGCAGCAGCCGGTCCAGCAGGAACGCCCCGACGAAACCGGTCGCCCCTGTGAGCAGGACGTCCCGGGGGTCGCGGGGGCGCGGCGACGGGCCGGAGGCGGACGGAAGGGTGAACCCCAGCCGCGCCTCGGCCTCGAAGTCCACGGCTGTCCCCGGCCCCGAGGCCCCGGCGAGGGCGTCGGCGACCGCGCCGGCGAAGCCTTCCACCGTCGGGGCGTCGAGCAGCGCGCGGATCAGCCGGCTGCCGTGCGCGGCGTCCAGGCCGAGCACGGCCCGCGTCCGGTTGACCACCTCGGCGGCGAGCAGGGAGTCGCCGCCGATGAGGAAGAAGTCGTCCCGAGGTTCCGGGCGGACCCCCAGCGCCGCCTCCCACGCCGACGCGACGAGCTCGCGCAGCCCCGAATCGTGGCCGGACGCGAGGGCCGGCGCCCTGGACGCGTGTTCGCGCGCTTCGGCCGCCAGCCGGGCCCGGTCCACCTTGCCCCCGGGGGTCATGGGGAAGGCCGCCACCTGGTGGATCACCCGGGGCACGGCGGGCGCCGGCAACCACAGGGCGCAGAAGCGGCGCAGCGCGGCCGTGTCCACGGGCCGCCCCGGGACGGCCGGGGTGAGGTAGGCGACCAGGCCCTGCCCGTCCGCGTCCACCTCGACCACGGCCTCGCCCACGCTCGGGTGGTCGCGCAGCCGGGCCTCGGCCTCGTCGGGCTCGATCCGCTGGCCGCGCAGCTTGAGCTGGCGGTCGAGCCGGCCCAGGTACTCCAGGGCGCCTTCGCCGTTCATCCGCGCCCGGTCTCCCGTCCGGTACAGCCGCTCGCCGTCGTCGAAGGTCACGAACCGCTCGGCGGTCAGCTTCGGGTCCCCCAGGTACCCCAGGGCGAGGCCGTCGCCGCCGACGTACAGCTCGCCCTCTTCCCCGGGGGGCGCCGGGGAGCCGTCGGGCAGCAGCACCCGGCAGGTGGAGTTGGCCAGCGGGCGGCCGATCGGCACCGTGCGGGCGTCCTCGGGCAGGCCGCGCACGAAGTGCACGGTGGAGACGACGGTGTTCTCGGTCGGGCCGTAGAGGTTGGCGACCTCGGTCGCGGGGCAGGCCCGCAGCACCTCCCGCGCCAGCGCCGGGTCCATCGCCTCGCCCCCGGCCGACACGAACCGCAGGTCGGCGAGGGCGTGCGGGCGGGTCCTGGCCACATGGTGGAACACGCTCGTCGTCAGATAGGCGATCGTCACGCCGTCGTCGCGCAGGCGCCGTTCCAGCGCGTACGGCGAGAGCAACTCCTCCCGGTCGGCGATCACCAGGCAGGCGCCGCCCAGCAGCCCCGACCAGATCTCGATCGTCGAGGCGTCCGAGGACAGCCCGTATCCGTGCAGCACCCGGTCCGCGGGCCCGGGCCTGGGCAGGTCGGGGTCGGACAACGCCAGCCGCATCACCCCCCGGTGCGGCACGGCCACGGGCTTGGGCCGTCCGGTCGTCCCCGAGGTGAACATCACGTACGCGCAGCCGGCCGCGCCGGTCCCCGCCTCCTCCTGCCGCCCGGTCCCGGGGGCGCGGCCATCGGGTTCCGGCACCGGGCCGTCATCGTCGTGGGCCAGGTCGATGCGGATGCCGAGCCTGCGGACGCGGCAGCGGGCACCGGGCAGGACCACGGCGGCGCGGATCCCGGCGTCCTCGGCCATCGCGTTCAGGCGGGCCGGGGGAGTGTGGTCGTCCAGGGGCACGTATGCGGCGCCGGCGCGGAGCACGCCGAGGAAGGCGATGATCGCCTCGGGGGACCGCCGGCCGCATACCCCGACGAGGTCCCCCACGCGCACCCCCGCCCGGCGCAGCCTCGCGGCCAGGGCGCGCGAGCGCTCGTCCAGTTCCCCATAGGACAGCTCGCGCTCGTGCCACCGCACCGCCGGCGCGTGCGGCCCGCGCGCGGCGACCGCGCCGAACACCTCGTGGAGCGTGGCGTCGCGCGGGTAGTCGGTGACGATCCCGGCGGGGCCGCCCGCCCGGGCGGGGATCACCGTCATGTCACCACGTCCTTCCACTCCGGCGGACCGCGGCCGCGGTTTCGGGATGGATCGAGCTCGTCGCCGTCGGGGCGGGGCTGCCGGGGCCGACCGGCAGGCCGTCCCCGGGGCCGTCCTCGACCCCGGGAACGCCCGCGTGTACGCCGGCGAGAAAGGTCTCGCGATCGTGGCGGTGCGTGGCTGGGCGCATGCGGTTCCTCCGATTCGGTGTCGGGTGCGCGGTGCCGGGTGCGGCGCGGGCCGCGCGGCTCCTACGAGCTCAGCTCGACGAACTCGGCGCGGGCCTCGGCGTCGGTCTCGAACACGCCCTTGACGTGGATGGTGACCATGCGGGCTCCCGCCGCCCTGGCCCCGCGCAGGGTCAGGCAGGCGTGCTCGGCCCGGAGCCGGCAGGCCGCGCCGCTGGTCTCCAGCCGGTCGGCGATCGCGCTCACGATCTGCTCTCCCAGCCGCTCCTGGAGTTGCGGCCGGGCGGCGTACCCCTGGACCAGGCGGGCGAGCTTGGACAGGCCGACGACGGGCGCGCCGGGGGCCGGGACGTAGGCGACGTCGGCGGTGCCGGTGAACGGCAGGAGATGGTGCTCGCAGACCGAGATGAACGGGATGTCCGTCACCGCGATCATCCCCTGCTTCTCCGCCTCGGGCGGGAACGTGACAAGCAGGTGCCGCCCCGGGTCCTCGTGCATGCCGGAGGTCAGCTCGTCGAGCGCCTGGACGAGCCGCCGCGCCGTGCCCGCCATGCCGGGCGAGTCCACCGGAAACCCCAGGGCGTCCATCAGCCCGCGGGCGTGCAGCCAGGCCCCCTCGAAGTCGCGCCGGCCGGTTCGCAGCTCGCGGTCCACGGCACTGAGCTCATCGAGTGTCACGTTCGGTCCTCCCTGTTCGACTGCCTTCCTGACTGCTCGGCCCGGCGGTCAATCCGCCTCCGCGAGCTCGCGTTCCAGGCCCGCCGCGCCGATCTCCGCGTGAGCCGGTGCGGCGGGGCCGTGCTCCGCCGCGTTCACGTGCGGCTCCCCGGACGCGCACATGAGGGACGGCCGCGCCCGGGCGCACCGCTCATCACGCGGGACGTCCTGGCCGGCCCGCCCGGGCATCACGGCGGCGGTCTCGACCGTGGGGTGGCGCGGTGGGCCGGTGGGCGGTCTCGAACTCGTGCCGGGCACGGATCTGATGCGTCATCACACCTCGCAGAGGATTCACGGGTAATCGGAAGCGTGCGGGCGCACACGAAAATCGACATCGGGAACATGGGCGGTCGGCCGGCGGGAATTCTGCGCGCTCCCGACGCGAAACCGGGGAGCGAAAAACTGGGGGACTTCTATGCCGGGCGGCGGCGCGCCCGTAATCCAGGTCTGGATGCCCGGCATCTCGGGGACCTTGCGTCCACCCGGTTCTGCCTGCTCCGTTACCTGCCGTTGAAGAGAACGTAACCCGGCGCACCCCGTTTGACCAGGGCGTTCGCATCGACTTTGCGACTTCTTTGGGTTCGGCCCCGCCGGTTCCCGGCCCGCCGTCCCGGCCCGCCAGCACCGTCGAACTCAGGCGTTCCACCAAAAGCGGACCTTTGCCGCCATTTCCTCTTCGCCAAGAGCGCCGCGATTCACCGGCGCTCATTTCCGCGCTTCAGTACGCTTTCGTGAAAAGACGCCGAGGGGGTGGTCTCAGGCCTGGTCGAGAACCTCCGCCGCCTCGGCGGGTGCGGGTTCCGCGGCCGGGGGTTGTCCGCGAAGGGCCACCAAGGCGAGTACGGCCAGGGCCAGGGTGACGACCGCGCTCGACCTCCACCGCGAACGCGCCCGCATCCAGGCGGCCATCCACGAACTGGAGACCGCCCGCACCACCCTGGACGCGGTCATCGCCACCGCGCCCCCCGAGGCCGAGCGGGCCGCCCGCGCCCTGCTCACCCCGGCATCCTGACGAATCCGGTACGGCAAGCGCAGGCCGCCGGTCCCGGCCATCACGCCCGCGAGGGCAACCCGACATGGATCTCCGGGAACCGTGAGAACGGCCGCCCCGATCGAGCGGTTCATGGAGTTCACCGAGCGGCGGCCAACGCTCGCGGGCACCTCCCGAACGAGCGGCCCGCGCTGACGCGGCGGGCTGCTCTGGCCTCGGGGCGGGCCGTCGGCCGGCCGGAGCGAGAGCTCAGCCCGGGGGCACGGACTCCCGTTTCACCTCGCCAGGGCGCAGGCCGCCAGGAGAGCGTGCCGGAGGCGCTGTGAAGAGCGCGTGGCCCCTACCGCACGCGGCGTCGGCCGTACACGTTCGCCGCGCCGATGACGCCCATCGCCGCGAGCACGATCTGGACGAGCAACTCGAGCCAGTCGATGCCGCTGGTGTTGGCCACCCCGAGCACACCGGCGATCGCGGTGCCGATGAGAGCGGCGATCACGCCGATCACGATCGTCAGCCAGACCGGGATCCGCTGGCGTCCCGGCACCAGCAGACGCCCGAGCCCCCCGATCACCAGGCCGATGACGATCGCCGAGAAGATTCCCGTCACTTCCACGCCTTATCCCCCTGACCATGCCATGAGGCGTCGACACCTGGAGAACGAGCCATCCCGGTCCCGGGTTCCGCCCCCGGTCCCCGGCGGCGGGCGGGCGGCCGTCCGCACACCGTATCGAGCCGCCCGGAGCGCGAGAAATACCGGAAAAGCATGAGCCGGGCTTCCGGGTGCGCGACGCACCCGCGATCCGGGAGAGCCGGTCGCGCCGAGGACATCACGTCACTGAAGGACGCGATGGGAACAGCGGAACAGGAAGCCGACTCCTGGGATGGCTTCTGGAACGCCGACAGAGCACCCCTGCACGAGCCGCCCTTCTAGTCGGCGGGGTGGGCCGGCCGCCAGGTGGGTGCGGACGGGGCGGCGGCCTGGGTGAGGGTCCGGATGTCGTGGGGGTGGGGGATCGCCAGGGGGTGGCGGATGTGTTCGCCGTGGGCTGTCAGTTCGGCGAGGATCGGCGGCACCGGTAGGCGGGGGTCGGCGCGGGTTGTGATCACGCGGCAGAAGCGGGCCAGGGTGTCGGCGGGGGTGGTGCCGAGGTGCCGGGACAGCCGCATCCGCGCCTGGCGATCGGAGCCGCAGTGGCGGGAGGTCGTGCCGGGTGGCCGTGGCGCGGGGTCGAGGGTTTCCGCGGTGAGGTGGGCGAGTACCTCGCGGACCGTGAGTCCTTCGCACAGGGACGGGGTCGCCCACTGGTCCTCGGTCAGGGCCGTGAGGTCGGCCGCCAGCGCCGCCCGTTCGGCGTACACCAGGGGCCAGAGGGCGGTGTCACCGCGGGAGGGCCTCGGCGGGGTCGTCATTCGGCGCCGGCGGGATGCGGAGGCACGCGGGGGGTCTCCCGGTGGAAGGGCCGCGCTCGCGAGGCGTCCACGCCGGAGCACCCGGGCGTGTGGCCGGATCCGGCCGGGGCCATGGTTCCTCCTGTCGGGGATGGGACTGCTCGATCACAGGTAGAAGACGCCTGAGGCCGTACGCCGCCTCGCCGTACCCGCCCCGGGGAGGCCCCGCCCGGCCCCCGGGGCGAGCGGGGCCTCCCGGAGCCGAGCGGTCCCGGAGCCGAGCGGTCCCGGTGCCGAGCGGTCCGGAGCCGAGCGGGGCCTGCCGCCGAGGGGGCGGGCGGTGAGGCGGGCGCCATACTGGTGCCGGCGGTCAGGCGGTGACGACGGTCGGCTTGTGGTGGACGGGGAAGTTGACCGAGCGGGCGATGAAGCAGGCCGCGTGCGCGTCGGCGTGCAGGCGCTGGGCGGTCTCGACCATGTCGGGGGAGGCGACGGTGACGTGCGGGTGGAGGGTCACCTCGGTGAACTGGCCGCCGTCCGCCGTCTCGGCCATGACGCCGTGCGCCCGGTCCTCGTACGCGGTGACCACGACGCCCTCGGCGGCGCACTTGTGCAGGTACCAGAGCATGTGGCACTGCGAGAGCGCGCCGACGAGGAGCTGCTCGGGGTTCCAGCGGGAGGGGTCGCCGCGGAAGGCGGGGTCGGAGCTGCCGGCGATGGTGACGGGGCCGTCGGCGGCCAGATCGTGGTCGCGGCCGTAGTCGCGGTAACCGCTGGTGCCGGTGCCTCGGTTGCCGGTCCAGGTCACGGTGGTCTCGTAGGTGTGCTGGCGGGGCATGGGGGCCTCTTTCCTCTCGGTTATCGGGTGGCGCGCGTGTCGAGCACGTGCAGGCGGGCGATGCGGGCCGCGTCGTCGGTACGGCCTCCGGCGATCGCGGCGAGCAGGTCGTCGTGCTGGGCCGCGACCTGGGCGGGGCGGTCGGAGGGGCGCAGGGAGCGCAGGGTGGAGACGTGGATCCGGTCCCAGACCCGGTCCAGGGTCTCCAGGGCGATCGCGTTGCCGGCCAGCTCGGCGACGCGCCGGTGGAAGCGGCGGTTGAGGCCGATCGCCTCCGTCAGGTGCCCGTCGGCGGTGGCCTGGGCGGTGGCGGTGGCGAGGGTGGCCAGGGCCTTCAGGTCGGCGGGGGCGATGAGACCGTCGCGCTGGCGGGCCGCGGCCGTCTCGGCGGTGAGCGCTTCGAGCGCGGCCCGCACCTGGTAGGCGTCCTCCAGCTCGTCAGGCTCCAGCGCGGCCACGACGACGCCCCGCCCGGTCGGGCGCACGAGGCCGTCGGCGGCCAAGGCGCGGAGCGCCTCGCGCACCGGCGTGCGCGACATCTGGAGTACGGCAGCCGCGTCGAGCTCCGTGAGCCTGGCCCCCGGCGGATACGTGCCGTCGAGGATCAGGGCGCGCAGGCGCTCGTGCGCCACGTCGTTCTGCATGTCCCCATCTTTGCATACATTGCATGCAAACGATGGACTCGGGTGTTCTGAACCTCTCTGACCTGGGAATTCCCGATTCGCCTGCCGTGTCGTGTCGTGCCACCTCCGGGCGAGACCGCCGGCCGCGCGTGGTGCTGGGCTACGCTCGACTGATCATGACCGATCTGCTCGGAATCAACCATCTGACGCTGGCCACGACCGATCTCGACCGGCTCGTGGCGTACTACACGGAGTTGCTCGGGGCCAGGCTCGCGTTCGAGCGCGGGGCGACCTCCGCTGATCCGCGGGTCGCGGTCCTCGACGTCGGCGGGGCCGACCATCTGATGATCGTCGAGACCGCCGCCGTGCCCGCCTTCGACCTCGACCCCCTGGGCGGGGCGGGCTGGGGCCTGCGCGTGGCCACCCACGCCCGGCTGGCCGAGCTGCGCGAACGGATCCTTGCGGCCGGGTGGCCGGTCGGGGAGATCCAGACGCTCCCCGCGCAGTGGACGATGACGGCTCGCGACCCCGACGGGCGGCCGGTGGACATCCGCGCCCATCGCCCTCGGTGACGTCTCGCCCGGCCTGGGAGGGCGTCAGCCGTTCCGGAGCCCGCCGTGCTCCGGAAAGGCGAGCCCGTGGTGCCAGCGCGGAGCCGCCCGGCGTGGCGGGGCCGGGGACAGGAGCTCGCCGAGGACGGCGATGGCCTCGGTGATCGCGGTCGGAGGGCTGGCGGCGTAGCCGAGGACGAGGCCGGGGCGGCCGGGACGCTGGGCGTGCCAGGACAGGGGGTGCACCTTGATCCCGCGCTCCAGGGCGGCGGCGGCCAGTTCCACGTCGCCCGGCCCGTGCTCGAAGGTGATCGTCAGGTGCAGGCCCGCCGCGGCTCCGTGGACGAGGGCGCCGGGCAGGTGCGCGCGGATCGCCCCGATCATCGCGTCCCGGCGGCGCCTGTGCCGGCGGCGCAGGAACCGCAGATGCCGCTCCAGCTCGCCGGACTCCATCAGCCGGGCCAGCACGAGTTGCGGCAGCACGGCGTTGCCGAGGTCGGCGAAGCGCTTGGCGGCCACCAGGTCGTCGTGGTGCTCCCGGGGCACGAGCACCCACCCCACCCGCAGCGCGGGGGCCAGGAGCTTGGATGCGCTCCCGGCATACCAGACCCGGTCGGGGAGCACCGACCGCAGGGCGGGCACCGGCGGCCGGTCGTACCGGTGCTCGGCGTCGTAGTCGTCCTCGATGATCAGCCCGCCCTCGCCCGCCCACCGCATCAGCGCGCGGCGGCGGGCGCCGCTGAGCACCACCCCGGTCGGGAACTGGTGGGCCGGCGTCAGCAGTACGGCGGGTGCGCCGCGCGCGAGCAGGAGGTCTGCGCGGACGCCGTCGTCGTCCACCGGGATCGGCGGGGTCCGCAGCCCCCAGTGCAGCAGGTGCTGCCGGGCGCCGAGGGATCCGGGGTCCTCCACCGCCACCTCGCGGAGGCCGCGCGCGGTGAGCACCCGCGCGAACAGCCCGAGCGCCTGGGCGGTGCCGGAGACGATCAGCACCTCGTCCGGGTCGGCCCTGATCCCGCGGTTGCGGGCGAGCCAGTTCGCCACCGCGCGCCGCAGTTCGGGCGCGCCGCGCGGGTCGCCGTACCCGAAGCCGGTGGACGGGAGGCCGGCCAGCACCGCGCGCTCGGCCCGCAGCCACGCGGCGCGCGGGAAGGCGGCCAGGTCGGGCAGGCCGGGGGACAGATCGATCCGCGCGGGGAGGGCCCGCATGACCTCGAAGACGTCGTCCCCGGGCGCACCGGCGAACGGCCCGGCCGGGCTCGCCGCCTCGCCGCCGGAGCGCGCCGGGGTCCGGGCGGCGGGTCGCGGCCTGCCGTACGGCGGAGCGCCCGGCGGCCGGCCGTACGGCGGAGCGCCCGGCGGGATCTCCGGGACGGCCGGGGGCACGGCGACGACCACGGTGCCGGCCCTTCCGCGCCCGGCGACGTGGCCGTCCTCGGCCAGGCGGCGGTACGCCTCGGTGACGACCCCGCGTGAGACGCGCAGGTCGGCGGCGAGCACCCGGGTGGCCGGCAGGCGGCTGCCCACGGGGAGCAGTCCCTCGGCGATGGCGCCTCGCAGCCGCAGGGCGAGCCAGTCGGCGATCCCTCCGGGCGGGGCCTCGCCGGCGTCGAGCTGGAGGAAGTCCGAACCCGCGGCCGTATTGGACCTGTCCGAGCGAGCCGATCTGGACCTGTTCATCGGGCCATTCTGGCCCGAGGCTACCCGTATGCAGACATCGACGATCATTTCCAGTGACGGGCGGACGGTGATCCCGGAGGGACCGGCCGCCCTGTACGACCAGTGGATCAGGCGCGAGTTCGTCGAGTACAACACCGCGCTCGAAGAGGCGTACTTCGCCGCGGGCAGGGAGCTCGTGACCGGCCGGCGGGACCTGGAGGAGATCAAGGAGGCCCTCGCGCGCGAGGGGGCCGAGCTGATCGGCCGCCTGGCCGGGGACGGGAGCGTCCCCGCCGATCCGGAGGAGAGGTACGAGCTGCTCGGCCGGGTGGGGTTCTACCTCGCGGCGCTGCGCCGGCACGAGGTCGAGGCGCCCGATCCGTCGGCCGGGGTGCTGTCGCAGGTGCTGGGCACCTCGCTCGGGGTCGCCCCCCGCTACGTCTTCGCCCATCAGAGCCTGTACAACCGGGCGGTCCGCGACGCCTACCCGACCTTCACGTCCCTGCCGGACGAGCACGTCTTCGTGACGTACAACGGGCTGGGGGTGCTGGCCTACCAGCGGGCCGCCGCCGCGCTCGCGCCCATCCCCGCGCTGGGCGTGTCGAGCCCGCTGGCGACGTACCTGCTGGAGGGGGCGCGGGCCGCCCTCGACGACGTGCTCGCGTTCAACCGCGCGCTCAGCGGGGAGCTGGACCCCGGGCGGTTCTTCCTCAACATCAGGCCGTACTTCAAGCCCTACCGGGTCGGCGGCGTGGAGTACCGAGGGGTGAACGCCGGCGACTTCTCCGGGATCAACGAGATCGATCTCCTGCTCGGCCTCTGTGACGCGCGGGACCCGTTCTACCAGCGCGTCCTGGCCGAGAAGCGCCCTTACGTCCCGCCGGAGGACCAGGGGCGGCTGAGCCGGGCGGTCATGATCCCCTCGCTGCTGGACGCCTTCCTGGCCGAGATGGACGCCGGCCCGCTCCCGCCGCGGCTGCGGCGCAACGCGGAGCTCTTCCTGGCCGTGTGCCGGTCACACGGGGCGGCCTACACGTTCCACCACCACCGGCTCGTCAAGCCCTTCCTGGAGACCCCGGCCCAGAACGCGGAGGGCGAAGTGACCTCCAGCGGGCCCCCGCTGGAGGCGGTGATCGCCATGCTCGACCGGCTGAGCGACCTCCGCTCCGCCCGCCGCCGCCCCGGCCTCACCAGCGCGTCCGCGTCGCTCGACCGCCTCCGCCGGGCCCTGGACTCCTGAACGGCGGGTCGTTCGAGCGAGGTCTCACCGGAGCCGATGCGGGTGAGACCCCTGGCGTCGACGAGCCCGGCGCCGGTGGCTCAGGCGTCGGGCGGTCGATCCGACCACGGTGTGCGGTGCCGTCAGAGTTTGAACAGCTTGGACGACGGCACGGGGATGCGATGAGTCCCCGAGCCGAAGTCGACGAGAACGGCGACGTCCTCCTCGACCCCGACCACCGAGCCCAGGCCGTACTTGTCGTGGGTGACACGATCCTCCACGACGAACTGCTCGAGCGGCGGCGGGGTGACCGCGAACTTGTTGAAGGGACTACCAGGCAGGGGACGCCGGACCACGGCTTTAGTACGCCTCATTACCTCCCAGTATGCGGCCACTCGCCCCATGAACGCCCGCACAACGGGGGAGATCTTTCCGAAGCCCCCCAAGACCCGCCGGATCGTGATCGCTTGACGTCGCACCGAGGCGGTGCAGACTCGGCTCGCAGAGGAGAGCGAAGCCGGGCCCCGTCGAACCTGTGGAGAAGCCGGCCGAAGCACTTCCTTGGGCCCAGCGCCGCCCGGCGAAGGAGCGTGACCTGCGGTGATGGCACTTCAGCCTGGATGACAACGTACACCCCCAGGAGGGCGCCCGCCGGTGATACGGGCAGGAGCCTCCGCGCGCTCGTCGGGTGCGAGGTAGAGACGGCGCCGCCGACGTGGGCGACGGCCGGAACGCAGACCGCGATGGGGAGGACGGACCTGCCCCGCCGGCTCGATCGACATCAGGTCGATTAAGCTTTCCCGCGTCTCATCTGAGCGGCGGCCCGGGCGCTGGAGACAGCGGTCCTCCGGAGTTCGGGAAGGACATGATCCATGAGGGATGTCAGCTTCCCGATGCATCAGCCCTCCGGGAGGCTGATACAGCTGATCGACATCCTCGATCGTCTTCCGGACAACCGATGGGTGTGGGTTGTGCGGGAGTTCTGGGGCGTGGGTGTTGCCCCGCACGACATGTCCATGGAGCAATTCGAAGGGCTTGTTCGCGCCGAGGGGCGCGGCTATGCCCTATCTTGGCCGGCCTTGAGAGAGTTCGCCGCACAGCTCGAGCAGACACACGACTGCACCATATTCTCCGTGGACGAGACGGAATCAAGTGGAGGAAGTGCAACGGCCGGCGAGGAGCGCCCGATTGTTGAGGTGCGTGCGCTGGACAGCGGCACTTGGGTCGTCTCCTTTGAAGAGGGATACTTTAGCGCGGAATCGTTCAATGGCATCGTGGCGCGACTGAATTTCGAGTGAGTAGAGTCGCTCCGGTACGGAAGTCAGGCTTGAATGCCGGCTTGGCTTCCCCGTTGGGCCGCTGGGCTGGTTTCTCCGACGATGCGCCTTCTTCTTGAGAGGGGCCCCGAGAATGGCCGCTCCCGAAGCGCTCTCACCGGATGCCGCGACAGCTCCGTCCTCGATCCGCATGTCGCGGCGGTTTCGGGGGTGGCGCTCAGGGTGAGGCGCGGGGCGTGCCTCACCCTGAGCGAGGTCTCGCCGGCTTACGGCCGCCACTGCTCGGCGGGGGAGACGCCGGGGAGGGGCTTGCCGATGAGGGCCAGCGGGAGGAAGAAGCAGACCTGGCCGATGGCCATGATGAGGGTGGCCAGGGCCTTGTCGTCGTACTGCTCGGCCGCGCGGGCGTACAGCTCGTCGGGGACGCGCTCGCCGGCCGGGTTCGGGGTGAGGACGGCCTCGACGAGTTCGAGGGCGACGCGTTCGGCGGGGGTGAAGTACGGCGCGTCGCGCCAGGAGGCGACGGCGGTGATGGCCTGCTCGGTGGCGCCGGCGTCGCGGAGCTTGCCGGTGTGCAGGACCGTCAGGTAGGTGCTGCCGGCGATCTGCCCGGCGCGGAGCTGGACCAGGCTGATGGTGGTCTGCGGGACGGCGCCGTTGCCGGTTGCCTTGAACAGGGCGCCGCCGATCTCCTTGAGCTCGGGGATGAGCACCGCGGGGTTCGGCAGGCGCGACTCGGTGGTGGTCATGAGGTTTCCTTTCTCAGCGGGTGGTGCGTCGCTCTGACGGATCGCAGAGCACGAAGGTGACCGGTGATCTCACCGGGAGGTGCCGGCGACCGGCTCCGCGGCCGGGCTGCCGGCGCCGGGGCGCAGGAGCAGGACGGCGGTGAGGATCGCGGCCAGGTAGAACGCGGCCGCGCCGAGCATCCCGGCCGTGTAGCCGCTGGTCAGCGCGTCGGGCAGGGGAGTGCCCCGCGGCCGGCCCGCGGTGGCGGCGACCGCGATGCCGGCCAGGACGGCCAGGCCCAGGGCGCCGCCGATCTGCTGGCTGGTGTTGACGAGCCCGGAGGCGATGCCGGAGTCGCGTGGCGCGACGCCCTGGACGCCGCCGATGGTGGCGGCGACGAATCCGATGCCCAGGCCGATGCCGCCGGCGAGCTGGGCGGGCAGGAGCACGAGCAGGGGGTTCTGGCCGGGGGTGAGGAAGCCGAACCAGACCATCGCCAGGGCGGCCACCGCCATGCCGATCATCAGGACGGACCGGGTGGAGGCGCGGGCCTGCAGCCTGGGCCCGACGAGGCCGGAGCCGACGCCGATGCCGATGGCGAACGGCAGGTAGGCCAGCCCGGTGATCATGGGCGTGTACTGCTTGATCGTCTGCATGTAGAGGGTGAGGAAGTAGAAGGTGGCCAGTTGCCCGGCGCCCATGAGCAGCATGACCAGGTTGGCGCCGAGCCTGCCGCGATCGGCCAGTACGCCTGAGGGCAGCATCGGGCTGCGCGCCTTGCCCTGGATGACCAGGAACGCCGCGAGCAGCGCGAGGGCGGCCGCGCCGAAGGTCAGGGTGAGCCCGTCGCCGACGCCGTGCGAGCCGGCCCGGTTGATGGCGTAGACGAGCGAGCCGAGGGCCAGGGTCACGGTGGCCGCGCCGGGCAGGTCGATGCCGCCGCGCTCGCGGGTGCCGGGCACCAGGGCGAACGTCCCGGCCAGGACCAGGAGCGCGATGGGGATGTTGATGAACATGATCCACCGCCAGCCCAGGTACTCGGTGAGCGCGCCGCCCAGCAGCAGGCCGGCGACCGAGCCGAGGCCGCCCATCGCGCCGTAGACGCCGAGCGCCTTGTTGCGTTCCGGCCCGGCGGGGAAGGTGTCGGCGAGCAGGGACAGCGCGGCCGGGGCGACGATCGCGGCGCCCACGCCCTGCAGGACGCGGGCGGCGATCAGCACGGCCCCCGAGCCGGCCACGCCGCCCAGCAGGGAGGCGGCCAGGAAGACCACGAGCCCGGCGCGGAACAGCCGGCGCCGGCCGAACACGTCTCCGGCGCGGCCGCCGGCCAGCAGCAGGCCGCCGAAGGCCAGGGCGTAGGCGGTGAGCACCCAGTCCAGGTCGGCTTCGGGGATGCCGAGCCCGGTCCCGATGACGGGCAGGCCCACGGTGACGATGGTGCCGTCCATCACCATCAGCAGTTGCGCGGCGGCGATCACCAGCAGGGCGAGGCCGCTTCTCGCGGGACGGGGAGGGTCGATCGAGGTCATGTGCGGTCCTCAGGAGGCGGTGGCGGCGTGGTACACCGCGGCGGCGAGCCGGTCGTGCTCGGGGTAGGACCAGGCGAATCCGAAGCGGCGCCGGGTGTAGCCGAAGGCGATGCCGTGGCGGGGGTCGGCGAAGGACTCCGAGCCCGCCGAGCCGTCGTGGCCGAAGGCGTTCGCGCTGAGGAATCCGTACCGCAGGCCCTTGGCCTGGAAGCCGAGCGCGTAGCTGCCCTGCTCGCCGCGGACCAGATCGGCCCCGACGCAGTGAAGCTGGGCGAATTCGGCGACGGTGTCCGGCTTGAGCAGCGGGGGTTCCCCGCCGAGGCCCCAGACGGCCGCCGCGTACAGCCCGGCCAGCCCGCGGGCGCTGCCCACCCCGCCGGCCGAGGCCGGGCCGTTGGCGCGGACGGCGCGGGTGTTGGCGAAGGCGACCTGGTCCAGCGGCGGCGTGCTGTTGAGGCCGTACCCGATGCCGAGGACGCTGTGCGGCCCGGGCAGGTTGGACCAGAACGCGGCCTCCTGCTCGGGGGTGGCCGTCCACCACTGGATCGGCCGGAACCGGCCCTCCTCGGCCTCGGGCAGCCCCAGATACAGGTCCAGCCCGTAGGGGGCCCGGATCCGCCGCTCGTAGACCTGCTGGAGCGACTGCCCCGTCACGCGCCGGATCACCTCGTTCACCAGGGCGAACGTGACGAAGCCGCCGTAGCCGTAGGCCGAGCCGGGACGCCAGTACGGCCGCTGGGCGGCCAGGCGGCGGGCGATCACCGCGTCGTCGGCGAGCTCGTCCGCCGTCAGGCCGCCGTCGACGCCGATGACGCCGGAGCGGTGGGTGAGCACGTCCCGCAGCGTGATCGTGTCCTTGCCGGCGGCGGCGAACTCCGGCCAGCACCGGGCCACCGGCTCGTCGAGGGCGAGAACCCCCTCCTGGACCAGCAGCGCCGCCACCAGCGTCGCGGCGCCCTTGGTGGAGGAGTAGACGCCGGTCAGCGTGTCGCCGCTCACCTGGTCCCCGGCCCACAGATCGACCACCCGCCGCCCGCCGGCGTGTACGGCGAGCTGCGCGCCCACCTGGCCGTCCTGCTCGGCCACCACCGCGGCGAACTCCTCGCGCACCCGCTCGAAGCCCTCCGCCACCGTTCCGTGCACTTGCGTGCCACTCATCGTCAGCAACCTTTCGTGTGTGTCGGTCCCCGGCATGACGGATGCCGCGGAGAGAAGGTGACCGGCGCGCTCGCGGTCACCCGTGTCTGTCGTGCCGCGCCGCCGGTCCGCGATCGCCCGCGGGATCGAGACCGGGGCGCGTCCGCGCCGCCGGCTACCAGGGAAGAGGTCCCTCGTGCCGCACGAACGCGGCGGTGGGGCCGTCGGGGCCCAGCAGCGCCATGGCCACGATCGGCGCGGCGCCCTCCTCGGGGGTCTTGATCCCGGCGCCGTGATTGATGTCGGTCCTGACCCATCCGGGGTCGACGGCGTTGACCTTGATCGGGGTGTCCCACAGCTCCTTGGCGTACGACACGGTGATCATGTTCAGGGCGGCCTTGGAGGAGGTGTAGGCCAGGTTGAGCATCGGCCACAGCGGATGTGCCCGGTCCAGGGCGCGGCCGAGCGAGCCGCGCTCGCTGGAGACGTTCACGATCCGTCCCGCCGGTGAGCGGCGCAGCAGCGGCAGCATGGCGTGGGTGACCTCGATCACGCCGAGCACGTTGGTCTCGTAGACCCGCCTGGCCTCCTCGCCGGTGGTGTCGCCGGGCGGGCCGTCGGGGAGGGTGATCCCGGCGTTGTTGATCAGGATGTCGAGCCTGCCGTACTCCCGCTCGATCCAGGCGGCCGCCGCCCGGACGCTGTCCGCGTCGGTGACGTCGATCCGCACATGCGGCAGGCTGAGCGGCTCGGCGACCTCCTTGCCACGTACGGTGTCGCGGGCGCCGATGATCGCGGTGACGCCGTTCTCGGCGAGCAGCTTGGCGGTCGCGTGGCCGATGCCTCGGGTGGCGCCGGTGATCAGCGCGATGATGGTCATGGTGTGGTGCTCCAGGGGGCGGGGACGGCATGGGCCGCGCGGGCGGCGATCGGCCGGCCGTCGAGATGGGGAGGGTGGTTCCGCCGGGGAGGGGGTGACGGCCCGCATGTCGAGGGAGTCGGCCCAGGTCACGCCCAGGTGGCCCCGGCGGGCTCCTTGATGGGGGCGTTGAGCCGGTTGAACAGGTTGGTCACGCCGATGAGCAGGAGCAGCGCGGCGATCTGCCTCTCGTCGTAGTGGTCGGCGACCAGGTTCCACAGCTCGTCGTCCACCGCCTCGCCGGAACGGTCCGCCATCCGGGTGACGGCCTCGGTCAGCTCCAGCGCGGCCCGCTCGCCGCCGGTGAAGAACGGCGCCTCGCGCCAGGCGGCCACGGCGGCGATCCGGTCGATGCCCTCCCCGGCCTTGACCAGGGCCTGGGTGTGGGCGTGCACGCAGGCTCCGCAGCCGTTGATCTGGCTGGCGCGCAGGCCCACGATCTCCTGCAGCTCGTGGGCGATGCCGCCCTGCTGGACCGCCTTGAAGATCGCTCCGATGCCCTTCATCCCGTCCGGCAGCACGTAGGCGGGGTTGGTCATTCGCGCGTGCATGATTGATTCCTTCCACGAGGGGTTTGGTGGTCCGGGGGCATGCCGGCGTGCCGGTGTTCGCCGCCGCGGTGGTGGACCGCCCGTGACCTGCGTCAACCCTCGTAGAAGCGCGGATGGGGATCAACGTAGACTTCGCGCACGTGCCGATAACGCTCGTGTTATGACAAGAGAGGGCGTCAGTGGAGCTGCGGGACATCGAGATCTTCCTGACCCTGGCCGAGGAGCTGCATTTCGGCCGGGCGGCGGAGCGGTTGCACGTGTCCCAGGCGCGGGTCAGCCAGGCGATCAGCCAGCAGGAACGCCGCCTGGGCGGCGAGCTGTTCGACCGCTCCAACCGCCGTCAGGTCCGCCTCACCCCGCTCGGCCGGCAACTGCGCGACGACCTGGGGCCCGTCTACGCCGGCCTGCGCGACAGCCTCGAACGAGCCCGCCTGGCCGCCCGGGGCATCACCGCCGTGCTGCGCGTGGGCATGCTGCCCCTCAACGTCCACGACCTGCGCGCCTATTGGGACGCCTTCCGCGCCCGCCATCCCGGCTGGACGCTGCGCATCCGGCACCCGGCCTTCAGCGACCCGTTCGGGGCGCTGCGCCGAGGCGACGTCGACGTCCTGGTCGCCTGGCTGCCCGTCGAGGAGCCCGACCTCACCGTAGGCCCGGTCCTGTACGCCGAGTCACGCGTGCTGGCCGTCAGCGCCGGCCACGAACTGGCCGCGCGCACCTCCGTCTCGCTGGAGGAGGTGAGCGACTTCCAGCACCCCGACGTCGAGTCCAGGCCCGACTACTGGTTCGACAGCTACGTCCCGCCCCGGACCCGCAACGGCCGATCGATTCCGCGCGGCCCCCTCGTGCAGAACACCGAGGAGATCCTCAGCATGACCAGCATGGGGGAGATCGTCACCTGCTTCCCGGCCCACATGGCGCGGTACGGGAACCGTCCCGACATCGTCTACCTGCCCGTCCGCGACCTGGCGCCCCTGCCGTACGCGCTCGTCTGGCGCAGCGAGGCGGAGACCGGCCTCGTCCGCGCCCTGGCCCAGGTCGTCCGCGAGCTGGGACCCCGCACGGCCACCGGCGGCGCCGCCTGAAGGGGTCCCGCCCCGGCCCGCCCACGCCGGATGTCTCAGGCGCCGCGGCACAGGTCCCGTCGTCCGGGCAGCTCCGTGAGGCCGGCCGACCGGCAGGTGGCGACGGCGGCGGCGTTGGAGCTCTGGCAGCACACCGTGGCCCAGCTCGATCGTCGTCGCCGATCACCCGCCGTCTCGCCGTCTGGACCCACCGCTACGATCTCCGATCATGCAACGTTTGACCGGGGTGCTGATCGGCGCCGTGTTCGGAATGGTCTTCGTGGCCGTCAACGCCGGCGCGCCGCTCGCGCCCCTGGCTGGAACGGTCCTCCGCGTGCTCGCGGGCCTGGGAGCGGCGAGCGTCGGCGTCATGTGGTTCATGGCCGTACGGCGGGCCAGGGCCGGGGCGGCGCCCGGGGACGCGGCCGGCGGCGGCGCGGGCGGTGGCGCGGGCGGCGGCGAGGCGGGCGGCGCGATGTTCGGCCGCGGGTACGTGGTGATCGTCGTGCTGGAGGCGATCGCGCTGTTCGGCGGCATCCAGGTGCTGCGCCTGCTGGAGTGGCCGGCGCAGGCGGGCGTGGCCTGGACGGCGCTCATCGTCGGCGTGCACTTCGTCGCGCTGTGGCCGGTCTGGCGGGCGGTCAGCATCCTGATCCCCGGGGCCGGGCTGACCCTGCTGGGCCTGGCCGGGCTCGTCATGGCCCGGACGGGGGCCGTGGACTGGGTGCCGTTCGTGAGCGGTGTGCTGTCCGGCGTCGTCCTGCTGTCCGGATCGGTCCTCTACGCGCACCGGCGGTTCCGCGCCCTGGCCGTACGGTAGGCCGCCCGCCTGGGCACGGAGCGGCGCGGCTCGCGGTCACCTTTCCCCGGTTCGATCCGTCACCGGTACGACCCAGACGTTCGCCGATGGAGAGGATCGAGACCGTGACGTCCCCTGACCTGCTGGCCGACCGGTTCGAGGGGCACCGCCCCCGGCTGAGGGCGGTCGCCTACCGCATGCTCGGCTCGCTGAGCGAGGCCGAGGACGCGGTCCAGGAGGCCTGGCTGCGGCTGGCGCGCTCGGACGCCGGTGACATCGGCAACCTGGGCGGCTGGCTGACCACCGTGGTCGGCCGGGTCTGCCTGGACATGCTGCGCGCCCGCAAGGTCCGGGGCGAGGAGCCGCTGGAGGAGCGCCTGCCCGATCCGGTGGTCAGCCGGATCGGCGCCGCCGACCCGGAGCAGGAGGCGCTGCTGGCCGACTCGGTCGGGCTGGCGCTGCTGGTCGTGCTGGAGTCCCTGACCCCGGCCGAACGGCTGGCGTTCGTGCTCCACGACATGTTCGGCCTGCCGTTCGAGCAGATCGCGCCCATCGTGGACCGCACCCCCGCCACCGCCAAGAAGCTCGCCAGCCGCGCCCGCCGGCGGGTCCGCGGCGCGGCCCCCAGCCCCGACCCCGACCCGGCCGACCAGCGCCGCGTCGTGGACGCGTTCCTGGCCGCCGCGCGCGGCGGCGACTTCGAGGCGCTCCTGTCCGTCCTGGACCCCGGCGTGGTGCTGCGCGCCGACGGCGGGGCGCTCACCGGCGGGCTGAAGGTCATCCGGGGCGCCGCGGCCGTGGCCGGGCAACTGGCCACCTTCCAGCGCATGGCCACCAGCGCCACCACCCACCCGGCGCTCGTCAACGGCCTGGCCGGCCTGGTCAACACCATCGGCGGCGAGCTCTTCTCCGTCATGAGCTTCACCATCTCCGACGGCCGGATCGCCACGATCGACATCCTGTCCGACCCCGACCGGCTGGCCCGCCTCGACCTCGCCGGCCTGGAGCCGTGAGGCCCGCCGGCCGTCACCCGGACCCGGGGCGAGGCGTCCCCGGGGGCGCCGATGCGCCATGATCGGACCATGGGCACACCGGACCGCACAGACCCGCGCGGCCACGTCCACCGCGCCGATCCGCGCGGCTACGTCCAGGCCGTCGCCGCCGCGCTCGCGGAACTCGGCCTCGAGAACGGCGGCGCGGTCCCCGACGACCGGCCGGGCGGGCCCCGGCGGGTCCTGGTGATCCATTTCGACGGGGGCTTCGGCACGGAGAACATCAACTTCGCCGACGCCGAGGCCCTCCGCCTCGGATGGGACGAGGAGCGCGGCTGGACCCTGCAGGAGGTCCTGCCCGGCAGGTTCCGGCCCTTCAGGATCGACTACCACGACCTCGGCCTCGGCCTGGTTCCCGAACCCTCCCAGGTCGCCGAGGTGGTCAGGCGGGCCCTGGGCGAGGACCTCCGGCTGCGTCCCGGCGAGGGCCCCCGCCTCCGCCGCGCCGCCGACGACGACCCGGCCCTCGAAGCCGCCCTCGCGCCGTACGCCTGAGACGGCACGCGAACCTGGGCTCCCGCCCTGCCGAGGACGGACCGGTGATCGCGAAGGACGGGCCGCCGGACTTTACACTTCGGGGATGTCTGTCACTTATGTGGGCTCTGGGCCGTACTGTTACGCGAACTCGCTGGCGATGATGCTGGGGGATGAGGCGCCGCCGCCCGCGGTGATCGAGGTGCTGACGGGCTCGCCGTACGGCATGCAACTGATCGGCGGGCGCCTGCCGCTGTTCGACTCCTTCGCCTGGGATCCCGAGATCGGGCTCGACGCGGCGATCGGCCTGCTCGGCTGGGAGTGCGAGCGCGTGGACGGCGGGACGGCCGAGGCGGCGATCGAGCGGCTGCGCCGGGCCTGCCAGGACGGGCCGGTGCTGGCCGGGCCGCTGGAGCTGGGCCTGCTGACGTACCAGCCGGGGTCGGGCACGGCGGTAGGCGCCGACCACTACCTGGTCGTGCTGGAAGTGGGCGAGGACACCGTGCTCGTGCACGACCCGCAGGGATACCCGTACGCCACGATGCCGGTCGGCGCCTTCGCCGCGGCCTGGCGCGGGGAACTGGTCGCCTACCTGGACCGGCCGTACCGGATGCGGCACTCGTTCACCCGGCGCGCGCGGGTCGGCGCCGAGGAGGCGTTGCGGCGATCCCTGCCCGCCGGGCTGGCCTGGCTGGCCGGCCGTACGGACGTGCCCGTGCCCCCCGGCACGCTGGGGCAGGCCGAGGCCGCCGAGCGCACGGCCCAGATGGTGGAGGAGGGGCTGGACCCCGAGATCAGGGAGCTGTGGAAGGCGTTCGCGGTCCGCGTGGGCGCCCGCCGCCTGAGCGACCTCGCGGCCTGCCTGTCCTCCCTCGGCCTCGGCGCGGGCGCGGCGGTCGCCACCGAGCAGGCCCGCATCGTCGGCGGCCTGCAGGGGCCCCTGGTGTCCGGCGACGACGCCGCGCTCGCCGCCGGCCTGCGCCGCCTGGCCCCGACCTACGGCCGCCTGCACGCCGCCCTGAGCTCCGGCGGCTGAGTCATCGAGGAGACGGCCGTGGCCGCGGGACCTCCGCCCCGCGGCCACGCGCCGGGAGGAGATCAGGGCTTGCGGCCGACAGCGAGGTCAGGGCTTGCGGCCGACAGCGGCGACGTAGAGGCTCTCGTCGAGATCGCCGGCGGGGCCGTCCGGGCCGGGCCGCCAGCGGGTGAGCGGCACGAGGCCGGGGTCGAGCAGGTCGAGCCCGTCGAAGAAGCCCAGGATCTCCTCGCGGGAACGGTTGACGATCGGGGTGGCCCCGCTCTCGTTCCACGGGCGGATGGCCGCGTCCATGCGCGGCCCCCGCAGCCCGTGCGAGATGACGAGGTGGCTGCCGGAGGGCACCGCCGCCATCAGCCGCCGCACGATCTCGGTGGCCTCGCCGGTGTCGGGCACGAACTCCAGCACCCCGAGCAGGATCACGGCCACCGGCGCGGACAGGTCGAGGGTGTCCGCGGCGGCGGCGAGCACCGCCGCCGGGTCGCGCAGGTCGGCGTCGGCGTAGCTGGTCAGCGCCGGGTCGCTGCCGACGAGCAGGGCGCGGGCGTGGGCGAGCACGATGGGGTCGTTGTCGGCGTAGACCACCCGGCTGTCCGGCGCGACCGACTGCGCGACCTGGTGGGTGTTCTCGGCGGTCGGCAGGCCGGTGCCCACGTCGAGGAACTGCCGCACCCCGGCCTCGCCCGCCAGATGCCGTACGGCCCGGCCGAGGAAGGCCCGGTTGGCGCGCGCCAGCGCGGGCAGCTCGGGCGCGACGGCGAGGATGTGCTCGCTGACCGCCCGGTCGGACGCGTAGTTGTCCTTGCCGCCGAGCCAGTAGTCGTAGACCCGCGCCGGGCTCGGGATGTCCACGTCGATCCGCGCCTGCGCCGACTCCCGCGCGGAACCGGGCTCCGCGCCCTCCCGGCCCCGGCCGCCATCCGCCAAGTTCATGATCGTTGATCATAGCCCCGCCGGACATCCCTCAGCCATGAACCCCCGCCCCCGCCCCGCGCCGGCAGGGAGTCCCCGCCCCTCGGCTCTCGGGGCCCGCCGCGCGGCACGCTCTCAGGCGGCCTGCCGCGGGACGGGTCCCTTCAGCAGGTGGTCGTGTGCTCCCACCAGCCCGACGCCGAGTTGACGAGGTTGCCGTAACTCCCCGGCTCTCCGTCGAGTCGCAGCTTGTAGCTGCCGTAGAGCCCCGTCACGCGGATCCACTTGCGGTGGCCGTAGGCCAGGGAGCCGTGCCAGAAGTAGGACCCGGTGCCCACGTCCTGGAGCTTGAAGTGCAGCGTCGAGCCGCCGGCCCAGCCCTTGCAGTTCTGGACCTCCATCCAGATGTCCCGGCTGGAGGTGTTGGCGGGCACCGTCCTGGTCGTGCAGGTCGTCGTGAAGAAGGCGATCGTGCACGCCGAGTTCGCCGCCATCGCCGGCGGCGCGATGCCGATCATGAGCGCTGGGGCCGCGAGCGTGACGACGGCCGCGATCCGGATAGTGCGCACGCTGATTCCTCCCGCTGGGTCGCCGACTCCGTTCGGTGTCCTTAGTGATTGGCGGGTGGTTCGTCGCTCGGCGCCACGACATTCGCCTGGGCTCGAAAGTCGTGGCTCGCGCAGGCCGATGGCCGCCCGGGGGACGTCGATCTCTGTCCGCGGGGCGAACGCTTGAGCAGCGGCTCGTGGAGGCCGGCGCGGGCGGGGGTCAAGGCCGCAATCGGGCCAGGTGGTGGTCCAGCGTGGCGGTCGCCTCTTCCGCCGAGGTGCCTCCCATGAGCATGCCCGAGCTGAGCCCGCCTGCCAGCGCCAGCAGGACCTTCGCCTCCTGCTCCACGTCGAGCCCGGCGGCGAACTCCCCGGACTCGCGGGCTTCGCGCAGATACCCGCTGATCTTCCTGAGCAACTCGGCGGAGCCCCGCCGGAACGTGTCGGACAACGCGGGCGTGGCCAGGGCGCGGATGAAGAACGCCACGTTGACCAGGGCTCCGGTGCGGCTCTCCTCGTCCACCGGCAGGAGCGCCAGAACGAGCGCGCGCACCGCGGCCATCGGCCGGGGATCGGTCTGTTCCGCAAGTCGCCGGCGCACGCGCTCGTCCAGCCGCTCGTTGGCGTAGCCGACCGCGAAGAGCAGCATCTCCTCCCGGCTGGCGAAGTAGTGCTGCAGCCTGCCCTTGGAGACGCCCGCCTCGGCCGCCACCGCGGACAGGCTCGCCGCCTCCAGCCCCTGACGCATGGCCAGACGCCACAGGGCCTCGGCGATCTCACGCCGCCGTTCGTCGGCATCCACGATCTTGGGCACTCGTCCGGCCTTTCGCAATCCGATCGGCTTGCCATAGGGTTGGGGCTCGTTCGCAAGCCGATCGTACCGCGAAGGGCTCCCATGAGTGGCAATCGCGCGCCTGTCGCCGCCCTGTTCCTGCTCTCACCGCTGGTGGCCGAGGTGCTGTCCGGCTCGACGCCCCTGACGGGCCTCGCCGGGCTGGTGTTCTTCATCCCCATGTACGGCGGCGCCGCCGTCCTCATCCGCGAGATCTCCGTACGCCGGGACCGTGGGCTGCCGGTCGTCCTGCTCCTCGGCCTCGCCTTCGCCCTCCTGGAAGAGGGGCTGGTGGTCCAGGCGATCTTCCATCCGCAGGCGGTGGAAGCCGCGAGCTGGGGAGCCGCCGGCGGGCGCGTGCTCGGCGCCCACGTCACCTTCACGCTGGCGGTGCTCGTCTACCACGCGATCTGGAGCATCACCCTGCCGATCCTGCTGTGCGACCTGCTCTTCCCCGGCAGCCGATCACGGCCGCTGCTGGGCCGGACCGGCCTGGCGGTGATGGCCGCGGTCCTCCTGGCGGGCCTGACCCTCGTGGCCGTCCTGGTCCGCGTCCGCATCGCACCGGGCCACCCCACGCCGGTGGCACGGTCCCTGGGCGTCGCGCTCGCCGTCGGGGTGCTCTGTCTCATCGCCGTGCGCTTCCCGTCGCGCGGCAGGCGGCGCCCTCTCCCGCCGGGCGGCGGATCCGGGATCAGCGGTACGGCGGGGCCCGCCGCCCCCTGGGTGATCTCCCTCGCGAGCGCCGCCGCCGGGTCGGCGTTCCTCCTGGCGCTGATGGTCCCCATCGCGTTCGATCCCCGCCCGCTGCCCGAACCCGTATCCGTCGCCGCCGCGGTCGTGATCGCGATCGTCGCTCTGGCCGCGTCGCGTCGGGCCGGCCACTGGAGCGACCGGCACCGTTTCGCCCTGGCCGGCGGACTGCTGCCCGTGCCACCCGCGATCGGCTTGGTCCAGGCGGCCCTGCACGGCTACGGCACGCCCGGCGACCGGGCGGGACTGGTCGCCCTCCTGGCCGCGACGATAATCCTCCTGATCGGCATTCACGCCAAAGGCTTCAGCCCCCGGTGACGGGGACCCTCGGATGGGCGGGAGAGCCCGCTGCCCCGCGGCGGCCGATCAGGTTCTGCGCGAGATGACCATGATGTATTCGCAGGGGGCGTCGGTCCGGTTGGCGAAGCCGTGGTCCGCGTCGGCCTGGAGGAACAGGGAGTCGCCTGGGTTCAGGGTCTCGTTGATCCCGCCGACGGCGACGGTGAGGGTGCCTTGGAGCACCAGCAGTTGTTTCTCGGTGCCCGGGGGATAGGCGGGCAGCAGCCCGGTGGAGACCCGCGCGGGAAGGTAGTGGACGATCATCTCGCCACCTCCCGCTCCCGGGACCGCCGACACCATGTGGCGCTCGAAGCCGGTCTCCGGGTCACGGAAGACGGGCCGCTCGTTCTTGCGCATGACCACGGCCACGCCAGAGGCGGCGGCCGGCGCGCCGATGAGGTCCGAGAGCGACGCGTCGAGCGCGTGGGCGATCCTGGACGCGACGCCGATGGTCGGGCTCTTCTCGCCGCGTTCGACCTTGGACAGCATCGCCCGGCTGACCTGCGACCGCGCGGACAACTGCTCCAGCGTCAGCCCCGCCTCCTCGCGGCGCCGCCGGACGTTGCCGCCGAACGCGCCGGCCAGGTCGTCCCCGTGCGGGGGTTCGCCCGCGCTTGCGTCTTGCTCGAGCACCGTACTCCTCGATCGCTGGGAATCTCGCTGCCATAGTGTATGGTCTCTCCTATAGAAGAATTCTTCTCCTATAGGAGACACGCCCGCCGTGTCCGATGTGACGGAGGCTCCAATGCGTTTGATCTCAAGTGGCGAGCACCACGCCACGTTCGAATTCGGCGATCTGCGGGTGGTCTCGCTGCGAGACGGATACATCGACATGCCGCCGACACGCCTGCGCGACGAGGACGGGCGCCCGCTCGACGAGTTGCCGCCCGTCGTCCCGCTGGCCGGAGACAATCTGCGGCTGTCGGTCAACGCCTTCTTCGTCACCGATGGCGCGCGGTCGGTCCTCATCGACACCGGCGCGTCCAACGTCTGGCACGACCCCACCATGGGATTGATCTACGACGCGCTCGACGAAGCGGGAGTCGACCGCGCGCAGATCACCGATGTGGCCATCACCCACAGGCACGAAGACCACGTGAGCGGCCTGATCGCCCCGGACGGCTCCGAGGCGTTCCCCGGGCTCGAGCGCGTGTGGATCGGCGCGGGCGACACCTCGGTGTTCACCGGGCGGCTCGAGCCGCTCCGCGACCGGGTCGTGCCCGTGTCGGAGGAGGTCGCGATCAACGACTGGGCCACCGCGATCCCGACGCCGGGCCACACACCGGGTCACACCGTCTACGACATCAGCGGCGGCGCCGGCCACCTCCTCGTCTGGGGCGACACCGTGCACGTTCCCACGCTCCAGTTCGATCAGCCCAGCGTGTCCTGGGAACTCGACGGCGACCAGTCCCAGGCCCGCGCCGCCCGCGCGGCCCTCCTCCGGCGGCTGACCCGGCCACATCACTTCGTGGCCGGCGCCCACCTCGACTCACCCGGCATCGCCCGTGTGACCCCCTCCGGCGAAGGCTACGCCCTGGAATACCTCGCCCCACCGATCGGCTGACCGACCCGCCGGCTCCAGCCCCCGCCCGCGATGGCGCCCAGGTGCGCCGCCCGCCACCTGAGGCCGGCACGGGCGGAGTGCGGACGTGTGCGTACGCCCGGCGAGCCCGCCTGGGGCTCGCCGTCAGGCGCCGGCACCGGCGGGCGGCTCAGTGCCAGGCGGCCACAGCACCAGGTAGGCGAAGGAGCCACCGTACGGCCCCCAGCCTTGCAGAACCGACCCGTGCCCGCAGACGACACGGCGGCACACGCGGTTCCGGCGCGGGTGGCCCCTCAGGTCAAGCTGCGCCCTCGTCCGCCCGTGGAGGCGGTCATGACGGCGGTGTTCCCTCTCGCGTGGCCGCCGGTTCCGTGAGGGAGTTTTGGGCTTTTATCAGGGAATATCACTCTAAGTGCTCGTATGGGTACTAGTTGGATCGGAGGTCGATCATGTTCCACTCGACTCGTTCCCTTCTCGTCCATCACTCCGCGGCACCCGCCCGGGGGCGCGTTCTGGCGCGTGCGCTCGTCGGCGGGGCCGTCGTGGCCGGGCTCGCGGTGGCCGCGCCCGCGCCGGCCTCGGCGGATGTCTCGTCCGTCATCGACAAGTGCGCGGGCGCGGCCGCAAAGGCCGGCACGCTGTACCTGTCCCATCTGAAGAGGGAAGGCGACTGCCAGGCGCCCGACGGCACCTACCACTACGCCATCGAATACACGGCCGACGGGCGTGAGCAGAAGAAGCGGACCAGCGACCACACCTACGCGGGCAAGCAACTCATCTTCAAGGTGCCGCTCAACGTCCCGGCGGGCACGAAGATCTGCGCGGAACTCCTGCTCCACGATCCGAAGGGCGGGCAGCCGACCAGCATGGGACGGCCCTGCACCCAGATGCGGCCCGCCAATCCGACCCCCAGCCCGAGCCCGACCAAGGCCGTTCGCTGAGGCCGCGCGGGCTTCCGGGGCGATCGTGCGGAGGACGATGTCGCGCGCCGCGTGCAGGCCGCCGGCCGAGGCGACGGCGCGCGGCGGCGCCGCCCGCCCATTTCTGGTCACCGAGTCGTGCCGGCTGGTGGTCGAAAAGCCGCCCAAGGCGCGCCGGCCGGTCGATCCGGCCCGGTTCGGCATCGGCTGAGGCGGCCACGGCCCTCACCGGGCAGCGGCTTCAGCGGGTCGCCCGCGGCGCGGCTCAGAGGGACCCCTGTCGCCAGCCGTGAACGGCGCGGGACCTCGTCCTCGTTCAGTACGAGAGCAGGCGCAGTGCGGCCTGGGCCGGGCTCCCCTCGGGGGCGCTGTAGATGAGCAGGCGATGGTCGGGCTCGTCGGCCAGCAGCAGTGTCTCCAGGTCCAGATCGAGTGCGCCGATCTCGGGATGCCGCAGGTGACGGGGGCCGGAGGCGTGTGCGGCGACCGGGTGCGCCGACCACAGCCCGGCGAACTCCTCGCTCTTCATCGCCAGCTCGCCGATCAGCGCGGTCAGGGCGGGGTCGTCGGGATACCGGCTCACGGTGAGTCTCAGCGAGGCGACGGCGCACGACGCCGAGGTGTCCCAGCGCGGGTAGAGATCACGGTGGTGCGGATCCAGGAAGAGCATCCTGGTCAGGTTGGGGCGCCGCTCGGCGTGGTCGGGCGCGTCCCGGTCGAGGTGACCCGCCAGGAGCCGGTGCCCGGGCGGGTTCCACGCCAGCACCTCGGTGCGCGGCCCGGTCACGACGGCGGGCCGGTCCAGGGAGCCGATGAGCCGGCGGGTGGCCTCTCGCACGGTCGCGGGCGCGACGGCGCGCGGGCGGGCCGTCCTGGGCCGGGCGAGATTGTGCAGGTACGTCCGCTCGTCCTCGCTCAGTTCCAGCGCGCGGGCCAGCGCCTCGATGACCGACTCCGACGCCTGGTGGCTCTGCCCCTGCTCCAGGCGCGTGTAGTAGGTGACGCTCACACCCGCGAGCTGGGCCAGTTCCTCGCGGCGCAGCCCCGGCACCCGGCGCTCGCCGTACGAGGCGATGCCCACGTCCTGTGGTTTGCCTGCCGCGCCGCAGGCGCAGGAACTCTCCGAGTGTGGTGGTGTCCGCCATGTCCTCCATGGTGCCGCCTGAGCGGCCCGGCTGCCTGACCCTGGCTGTGCCAGGCAGGCGCCGACCGGCCGGGCCAGGGTGTGGCAGCGGCCGCGGACGAGGGCGAACCTGAACGCCATGAAGCAATGGACGATGAAGACGACCGGCCGCGCCAACCTGGAACTCGCCGAGGTCCCCATCCCGGATCCCGCGCCGGGCGAGATCCTGGTCAAGGTGACGTCGGTCGCGCTCAACTACCGCGACAGGCTCGCCATCGACGAGGGCCTGACCATGATCTTCCCCGACGACGGGCCGTTCGTGCCCGGCGATCGCGTCATCTCCGCCTGCCTGCCCGGCTGGGTCGACGGGCCTGGCCCGGGCGATGCCCGGATGGGTGGTCCGGAGGCGCTCGGGAGCGGTCACTTTCCCGGGGTGTTGTCCGAGTATGTCGTCCTCGACCAGGAGTGGGCCGTACGGGCGCCGGCCGGGCTCAGCGATGCCGAGGCGAGCACGCTGCCGATGGCCGGTCTGTCGGCCTGGACCGCCCTGGTGGACCAGGGCCGGGTGCGTGCGGGCCAGACGGTGGTCGTGCTGGGCACGGGCGGGGTCGCCCTGTTCGGCCTGCAGATCGCCAGGGCGCACGGCGCCGAGGTCATCGTGGTCTCCGGCGACGACGCGAAACTCGCGCGGGCCAGGGGCCTGGGCGCGGCCCATCTGGTCAACAGGAGGACCCGGGACTGGGTCGAGGCCGTCTACGACGTCACCCACGACCACGGAGCCGACCACATCCTGGAGACCGTCGGCGCGCACCACCTCGCCCGCTCGATCGAGGCGGCGGCGGTCGGCGGCCACATCTCACTCATCGGCATCCTGGAGGGGTACGAGATCTCCGGCCATGTCGCCCACCTGGCCCGCAAGAAGCTGCGCATCGACGGCCTGCAGGTCGGTCACCGGCGGGCGCTGGAGGATCTCGTGCGCGCGGCCGACCGCATCCCCCTGCGCCCGGTGATCGCGGCCGAGTACGCCCTGGACGACCTCCCCGCCGCCCTCGCCCACCTCGAACGCGGCGCCTTCGGCAAGGTGGTGATCACCACCACCTGAGATGGGCGGCGGGAAACCGATCGAGCACCCCGAGCGGGTACGGCGGGCCGCCGCCCCGGCCGAGGCCGCCGTGACGCGCGGCGACCGGCTGGGCACACCTGCGTCCGCCGACGGCCGGCGCTGACGAGGGAGAGCCGAGGTCCGCTGCCGGGGTTCCCGGGCTCGGGAGCGGCTCGTGATGTGGCGGCCGATGGTGGATTTCGGCAATTTAGGTCTTGACCGTAATACCTTCGAGACGGTTACCTTGATCGCGATCCTGAGTGGCTCAGGTTTTCGATTAAGAGGAGTCGTGATCCATGAAGCACGCAGGGAGCGCTCTCGCTGCCCTTGTCCTGCTGCTCACATCCTGGTTCGGCATGGCCGCCCCCGCGTCGGCGGCCTCCGGATGGCAGACCTTCACCCCCAACGGCAACTGGCACTGCGGCAAGTCCAAGACGCACAGAGGATCGGACAACGTCCACTTCCAGGTGTGCATCGTCCGTAACTCCACCCACGCCCAGGCCGTCCTGGTCGTGCTGAACAAGTCCAACACCTCGATCTGGGTCCGCGGGGAGACGACCCTCTCGCACGGCTACCTCACCACCCTGGGCGCCTGCACCTCCAAGACCGTCACCGCCGGGCAGCAGCTGGGCTGCTTCATGCCCAGCCAGGAGCACGACAACGACTCGCTCATCGCCACCGGGACGTTGTACTTCAACTCCGTCGGCGCCGATAGCGCGCACCGGGCCTATTGGTCCAACTGATCAGCGCATGACCACCGCGAGCCGGCCGCCGACCGCGGCCTGACCGATCGTGCGGGGGGCGGGACTCCCTGCCTCCCGCACGGCATGCGGCGGCTCCACCGGTGGCCCGTTCAGCGGGGCTTGGTGAGGGACCACAGGGATGCGGCCATGAGGAGGGCGGTCAGGCCGCCGCAGATCATGACGGTGGAGACCGAGAAGGCGTCCACGACGCGGCCGCCGAGGAAGGCGCCGAGCGCGAAGGTCGCCTGGAAGGAGGAGGTGAAGACGACCGTGGTGGCCTCGGGCGCGTGGGGGGCGGCGGTGCCGAACGACGCCTGCGAGCAGACGGGCACGGCCCCGTAGGCCAGGCCCCAGACCATGAGCAGCACCACGGCTCCGCCGGCCGTGCCGCCGATCGAGGGCAGCAGCAGGGTGGCGGCCGCGATCAGGCAGCCCGAGGTCGCGAAGGCGGCGCGCAGGCGGGTGGCGGCCGCCCTGCCCGCCAGGAAGTTGCCGATGACGCCGGCGATGCCGTACGCCAGCAGGACGGCGCTGACCGCCGCGGGAGGCAGGCCGGTGACGTTCTGGAGGAAGGGCGTGGCGTAGGTGTAGGTGCCGAAATGGGCCACGACGATGAGGAAGGTCGACAGCAGGGCGATGGCGGCGCCCCGGGTGCGCAGCACGCCGAGCAGGGCGCGAGGGCTGGTGACCTGGTGGGCGGGCAGCGGCGGCAGCAGCATCAGCAGGGCGGCCAGGACCGCGATGGCCAGCACGGCCAGGACCAGGAAGGCGGTCCGCCAGCCGGCGAGGTCGCCGATGAAGGTGCCGGCCGGCACGCCGAGCACGGAACCCAGCGGCACGGCGGAGAAGATCACGGCGGTGGCGGCGCCGACGGCGCGCGGCGGCACCAGGCGGCCGGCCAGCCCGGCCCCGATCGACCAGAAGCCGCCGATGGTGAGGCCGACGAGCACCCGGGAGACCAGCAGGACCCAGTAGGACGTGGCCGCGGCCGCCAGCACGTCGGCCACGGCGAGCACCGCCATGAGGACGCACAGCATCACGCGGCGGTCCAGGCGCGCGGTGGTCAGCGTGACGGCGGGGGCGGCGACCGCGGCGACGACGCCGGGCAGGGCCATGGCCAGCCCCGTGATGCCGTCGGAGACGCCGAAGTCGGCGCCGATGGCGGGCAACAGGCCGATGGGCAGGATCTCGCTGGTGACGATGGCGAAGATGCCCAGCGTGAGCGAGGCGATCGAGAGCCGGCCGCGGAGGGGCGGGCGGGGCCGTACGAGCGTGGTGGTGGACATGATCCCCGTTCAGACAGGTGTGCGTGGCGTGTGGGCGTCCAGCCAAGCAGCCGGGGAGCGGCGGGCACCGGCACGTTTCGGACGCCACCGTCGTCACCCTGGCCCGTGCGCCGTCACCGCTCGTACGGCCGCCGCCATCGCTGGACCGGCCGGGGATGAATGGGCAGGGGCGACGCCGGTCGCCTCCACCGCCCCGGCGACCTCTCGATGCCCCGGAACCAGAGCACGTGGCCGATGACCGCGCCCAGAAGGATGAGATGGGAGAAGCCGAGGACGTTCCCGCCGGTGAGGGGTGGACGGCAGTCCTTCGAGGGCGAGCGTGAGGGGCAGGCACACCGGGCCGCGCATGGTGAGCTGCCGACCGGTCCCGGCGAGCAGGCCCACCCCCTCGGTCACCGGCGCGGGGTGCCCGTGATCGTGTCCGCCCTCCGAGCGGAAGGACGATTACCCGGTGCGCCTGAGCTCACGGCGCTTTTCAACTGGGCGCGATCGCCGGCGGCGCGTGGCGCCGGGCGTATCCTGCCCGGGTGGGACTGCGGTTCGAGACGCGCGAGTCCGACTCGCCGTGGGCCGACACCGTGTGGAGCTGTACGAGCGAGCGGGTCGCGGAGATGACCTCCGTCGCGGGCGCGCGCTGGGGCCTGGTCTTCTGGGAACACGAGGGCAGGGCGCACGCGGGCGTCACCGGCCCCGAGACCGGGGCGGGCACCGCGCCGGTGCCGGAGGGCGCGACCTTCGTCGGCATCGAGTTCGCCGTGGGCACGTCGCTGCGGGCCATCCCCGTGACGGCGCTGGTCGACGGGGGCGTCCGGCTCCCCGGAGCCACCCGCGGGACCTTTGAGCTGGACGGCGTCCGCTGCGAGTTCCCCGGCCCCGACGACGCGGAGGCCCTGGTCGCCCGTCTGGTCCGCGCCGGAGCCGTGATCCGCGACCCGCTCGTCGCCGAGGTTCGCCGGGGTCACCGTCCAGCGGTCTCGGGGCGCACCGTCGAACGCCGCTTCCGGGCCGCGACGGGGCTGACCCAGGGCGCCGTCCGGCAGATCGAACGCGCGCGCGAGGCCGCGGTGCTCCTGGCCGCCGGTCTCCCGGTCGCCGATGTCGTCTCCCGGCTCCGGTATTTCGACGAGCCGCACCTGGCCCGCGCGCTGCGCCGCTACGTCGGCCGTACGGCGCGGCAACTGCGCGCGGGCACAGGCGGTGCGATCGCCCTGGACCTGGGTCAGCGGACGACGTCGTAGATCAGCTTCACGATCCCGTTGGGGTAGGCGGCGGATTCCCGCAGGGCCAGCATCCGCTTGTCCATGTCGGCCCTGCTGAACAGGCTCTTCCCGGCTCCCAGCAGCACGGGGAAGAGGAGCAGGTGGTAGCGGTCGATCAGGTCCGCGTCCGACAGCCGCCGGGCGAGTTCCGCGCTGCCGTGGATGAAGATCGCGCCGCCCTCGCTCCTCTTGAGCTCGGCGACGTCCTCGGTGGACCGCAGGATCGTCGTCGGCCCCCAGCCCTCGACGAGGGCGTCCTCGGACAGCGTGGTCGAGACGACGTACTTGGGCAGCTCCTTGTAGGCGGCGTGGTCCTCGGAGTCCCGCCAGATCGGCGCGAACGCCTCATAGCTCCGGCGGCCGAACAGCAGGGCCGTGGTGTCCTGGAGCTCCTCGCCCTTGAGCGAGAAGGCCTCGGGCAGGAACTCGATGTCCTTGACCACCCAGCCGCCGCTGCGATGCTCCTCACCCGGCCCGCCGCCCGGCGAGTCCACGACACCGTCAAGGGACACGAATCCGGTGTAGACCAGGTCGCGCATGTGTTCTTCTCCTCATGGCCCGGCGGCCAGACCGCCGGGTGGTTCGACAGGTGGGTCACGGCGCCGGGCCGGCACGGTGGCCGAGCGCCCGTGGGCATGCTACGGAGCGGCCGGCGCGGCCGTCTTGTACGGAAACGACGACGGCACGGATGACGGTACCGGCATGACCAGGGCGATCACGGGCCGGGGTCCGCCCCATTCCGGTCGGGGCCGCCTCAACCCGAAGCAGGCGCCGCCGCGCCATCACGGCCGTGCGCCCGTCTCCTCCTCCGGCGCCCGCGCCCCCTGCTCATGCGGGTCCGGGCCGGCCGCATCCGGCTCGGGGCCGGTCGCATCCGGCTCGGGGCCGGTCGCATCCGGCTCGGGGCCGGTCGCATCCGGGTCCGGGCCGGTGCGGCGGATCACCTCGCCGCCGTCCGGGCCGGGCTCCGCGCGCCACCCCGGCGGCCACCCCGACCCGCGCCACCCGCCGACCGCGCGCGCCCCCTCCAGCTCCACCCGCTCCGCCCCCCGCACCTCCGCGAAGCTGACCTCGCCCCGGAAGACCGCCCCGGGGATCGAGCCGCCGCCGGCCGGTGGGCCGAAGCCGGCCGCGCCCTCGACGCGGGCTCCGGCGAAGGTGACGGTGTCGAAGGCCGCTCCGGCGAAGGCGGCGCGGTCGGCGAACACGGCCCGGTCGAAGCGGACCTCCTGGATGAACTCGGCCCGCGTGAAGTCGGCCTCCCCGGCGAACTCGGCCTCGTCGAACCGGGCGAAGGTGAGACGGGCCTGCACGAACCTGGCGTCGCCGGTGAACGCGGCCCGTCCGAACTCGGCGCTGCCGGGGAGGTGGGCGTCCGAGAAGTCGGCGGTGCCGGTGAAGCGCGCCCCCGTGAACTGGGCCGCGCCGGTGAGGCGGGCGCGGGTGAACCGGGTCGTGCCCGTGAAGAGGGCCCCGGTGAAGACTCCGTGGTGGATCTGGCAGCCGCTGAAGTCCGCGTCGAGCAGGGTGGCGCCGGTCAGATCCAGGCGCACGTCGGGCCACAACCGCTCCGGCGGCCTGCGGCGGTGCTCGGGGGGCAGGTAGGGGTCGGGAAGGAAGATGAGGTGGTCGGCGAGGATGCGCTGGGCGGCGAGCCGGACCTGGCGCTCCTCCTGGGGGTCGGTGCCCGCCTCGGCGGGACGGCCGGCGCGGCGGGCGCGCGCGGCGCGCTGGGCGGCCCGCATCCTCTCGTGCGCGCCGGGCTCCCGTGGCGGGGCGTACGGCATGCGCAGGTAGGCGCAGATCACGTTGACGATGGTCTGCCGGTGGGCCGGATTGTCCTGCGCGAGGCGCTCCAGGGCGTACAGGCCGCCCAGGCGGACCGGGGCTCTGGCGTTGCCGAGCTGCTCGACCGCCTTGGTGTACAGCTCGGTGACGCGGCGTTCGGTGGCGTCGTGGGTGGTGTGGGCGGCGGCGATCTCCTGGTGGCGCTGCCGCCGGAAGGCGAGCATGAGGGCGATGGCCGCGCCGATCCCGGTGCCCGCGGCGAGCGCGGTGCGCACGATCTCGACCCGGGCGGAGGCCAGGACCGCGCCGGGGAGCGGGGGCAGCGCCGCCAGCAGCCACCAGGCGGTCACGGCGATCGCGCCGCCGATGCCGGCCGCGGCCGGGACGATCCACCACAGCGCCGAGCGCGGCTCCCGCACCGGCGCCGGCGCCTCCGCCGAACCGCCCGCACGCCCGCGCGGCATCCATCGCAGTCCCATGCCGCCCATCCCACCGCGAAACCGATCTCCCCGGAAGGGATCGCCCGTCCCAACGCGTACGGCTCCCGCCGGTGGGGGCGGGAGCCGTACGGGCCGGGGGTCTCAGGTGAAGAGGGAGACCTTGCCGGTGTCGAGGGCGTAGTAGCCGGCGACGACCTTGAGGCGCCCCTTGGCGACACGGGGGGCGAGCAGCGGGTCGGCGGCGAGGCGGGCCGCGGTGTCCTTGGCGTGGACGCGGATCATCTGCTCGACGTTCCCGTGCGAGCGCGTGTAGGCGGGGCGGAGCGCCTCGACGATGCGCTGCAGGTTCCCCGGCAGCCGCTTGCCCTGGTGGAGCGCCTCGGCGGCCGCGGTCACGGCGCCGCACCGCTGGTGCCCGAGCACCACGATGAGCGGCACGTCCAGTTCGGCGGGCCCGTACTCCACTGCGCCCGTGACCAGGGGGTCCAGCGTCTGCGCGGCGGTCCTGACGACCATGAGGTCGCCCAGCCCCGCGTCGAAGATCAGCTCAGGCCCCACCCGCGAGTCGATGCAGTCCACGACGACCGCGAAGGGCTCCTGCTTCGTGGCGACCTCGCGGCGCCTCTGCGGGTCCTGGTGCGGATGCCGCACCTTCCCGCTCACCCACCGCCGGTTCCCCTCCACCAGTGCCGCCAGCGCGGCCCGGGGAGTGCGGGGCGGCTTGCCGTACGGCGCGGCGGCGCTGTCCGCGTAGGCCGCCCCGCCCCCGGCCAGCACCCCGGCAGCCGCGAGCCCGGCCCCCCGAATCAGGGCACGCCGACCAAATTGATCATCAGTCATGCCCGGCAAAGTAACACCCTCTTCTCCCTCAAATACCGGCAACCCCCTGCCCCATAAAGTGTCAAACAGGGATCTTTCCCCCACCCGCCCAGCCGCCCAACAACCCCCAAAACCCCCCAACCCCCAGCTCCCCCCATCCGCCCACGCGGATTTCAGACCCCGCATTCCTTCGCGGTCGTCGCCACGCTCGGAGGAGCCGGTGTGAGGAGGTCAAGTCGGTGGCTTGATCGGGGTTGTTGGTGGTCAAAGGGGGGTGGGGGCACTGTGGGCGGGGGGTGGCGGGGTAGGGGGCGGGTGTGCCGGAGGGTGCCCGGGTGGTGCTCACGCCCGGCTTCGGGGATCGAGTGGACCAGGTTCGCTCGCCGTTGGATCCGTTCAGGAGGCCCTCATGACGCAGCCCGCACAGCAGCAGCGACCGCCCGGCACCACGGGGCGGATGGAGCCGCGGCCCGACCACGGGGAGGAGAGCTACCGGGGGTCGGGGCGCCTGAACGGCAAGGCGGCGATCATCACCGGCGGGGACAGCGGCATCGGGCGCGCGGTGGCGATCGCGTTCGCGCGCGAGGGCGCCGACGTGCTGATCTCCTACCTGAACGAGGAGGAGGACGCCCAGGAGACGAGGGAGTGGGTCGAGCGGGCCGGGCGCAGGGCGGTGCTGGTGCCCGGGGACCTGGCCGACCCCGCGCACTGCCGGGCCGTGGTGGCCAAGGCGGTCGGGGAGTTCGGCCGCGTCGACATCCTGGTCAGCAACGCGGCGTTCCAGATGACCCACCAGTCGCTGGAGGAGATCCCCGACGAGGAGTGGGACCGCACGCTGGCGATCAACCTGTCGGCGTTCTTCCACCTGGCCAAGGCCGCGGTGCCGCACATGCCGCCGGGTTCGGCCATCATCGGGACGACGTCGGTGAACTCCGACACCCCGCCGCCGCAGCTCCTGCCGTACAACGTGACCAAGGCCGGCATCGCGAACATGGTCGGCTCCCTGGCCCAGCTCCTGGCCGACAAGGGGATCCGCGCCAACAGCGTCGCGCCGGGCCCGATCTGGACGCCGCTCATCCCGGCGACCATGCCGGAGGAGCAGGTCAAGAGCTTCGGGCGGCAGGTGCCGATGGGGCGGCCGGGCCAGCCCGCCGAGCTCGCCCCCCTCTACGTGCTGCTGGCCTCGGACGAGGCCTCCTACATCTCCGGCGCGCGGGTGGCGGTCACCGGCGGGCAGCCGATCCTGTGACCGCGTGGTACCCGCTGCGGCTGAGCGCGCAGGTCAGGCCGCTGGTGTTCGGCGGCCACGCCATCGCCCGCCGCCTGGGCCGCGGCGGCCTGCCCGACCGGGTCGTCGCCGAGACCTGGGAGGTCAGCGACGTCGACGGCAGCGTCGGAAGGGTCCTCGACGGCCCCCTCGCCGGGCGGTCCCTGCGGCGGCTGGTCCAGGACTCGCCCGAGGAGCTGATGGGCCGCGGCTGGCGGGGGGACCGCTTCCCGGTGCTGACCAAGTTCATCGACGCCTCCGGCGCCCTGCCCGTGCACCTGCACGCCGACGACCACACCGCCCAGGCCCTGGAAGGCCAGGCCAACGGCAAGACCGAGGCCTGGCACATCCTGGACGCCGCGCCCGGCGCGACCGCGCTGTGCGGGCTCAAGGCCGGGGTGACCGCCGAGCGGCTGCGCGAGGCGCTGCTCGCCCAGGACTTCGACGCCGTGATGCGCCGGCTGCCGGTGCGCGCGGGGGAGACCATCTACGTCCCGGCCGGGACCCTGCACAGCTTCGGCCCCGCCACGCTGGTCTACGAGATCGAGCAGACCTCCGACATCCAGCAGCACGCGATGCGGTGGCGCATGGAGGACGGCTCGCCCGTCGGGGACGACGAATGGCACGCCAACCTGGCGATGCTGCTGCGGGAGTGCAAGCTCGAACCCCGCCCCGACTTCGGCCCCGGCCTGCGGATCCAGGTCGACGACGGAGTCGAGCGGGTCTTCCTGTGCGCCGGCCCCTACTTCGCCCTGGAGCGGTGGCGGGCCGGTACGGCCGCGCCCCTGCGGCACACGTTCGAGACCGCGCAGATCCTCAGCAACGCCGGCGCCCCCGTCACCGTGACGTGCGGGGAGGCGGTGCGGGAACTCGGCCGCGCCGAGACCCTGCTCCTGCCCGCCGTACTCGGCCGGGTCGAGATCGCCGGCCCGGCCGACGTCCTGCTGGGCTACCTGCCCGACCTGGACCGCGACGTCCGCGCCCCGCTGGCCGAGGCCGGGTACGGCCCCGGGCCCATCGCCGCCCTCGGCGAGGGACTCGGCCCCTGACCCGCGGAGGGACACGACCGCGGCCCCGGACGAGCCGGTGACCGCGGCTACCGGACGAGCCCGGGACGTCGCCGGCCGCGGGCGCGGGCGTGAGCCAGGGTGCCCGGGCGCGCGCCCGGGCACCCTGCCGGGCGGGACCGCTCAGCCGGCGGCCACGGTCCACATGTTGCCGTCGAGCAGGGACCCCTGGGCGGCGAAGAAGATCTGGTCGGTGGTCAGGGTCTCCTCGCGGCCCGCGCCCGGGTCCCAGACCTTGAACGTCCCGGGCACCCACGGCAGGTGGTCGGCCCCGCCCTGGTACCCGCCGTACCCGTGGACCACGAGGTAGTGCCGCAGGCCCCCGTTGGCGTTGGGGGACCAGGGGAGCTGGCCCGGCTTGACCAGGACGATCACCGGCTTGCCGCGGGACAGCGAGCGCACGATGATGTTGAGCCCGACCTCGCGGGGCAGCCCCGAGGACGCGATGTCGTAGTCCTTGTACCTGAAGTCGTCGGGTCCCAGCGGCGGGTTGAGCCCCTTCTTGATGGCGTCCGGCATGGTGAAGCCCAACCGGTCGGTGTCCATGGCCTCGGCCAGCACCGACTGGGCGGGAGCGGACTTGCCCATCGTGGCGATGGCCGTCTGCACCGCGCCGGGGCCGCACCAGTGCGACTTCTCCTGGTGCTTGGCCGAGAGCTGCATGTCCAGCACGCGCAGCGGGTTCATCCACCGGCCGGCGATCCCGAACTGGGCGTCGAGCACCACGTACGGCCGGCGCAGCGCGGTGAAGGCCGACCAGCAGGCGCGGGGGCCGTTGGAGGTCATGGTCGGGCACGAGATGGGGATGCTCACCCCGCCGCCGCCGAACCAGAGCTTCATGTTGGCCTGGAAGTTGGTGTACGCCCCGGGGCTGACGAAGGCGATGGCCCGCACTTCGGTCCGGGCCCAATTGAACTCCAGGCAGGCCTGGTAGGCCGTCCCGTTGTAGTGACTGGTCGGCGCGCAGGTCCTGTTGCCGGGGACGGGGTAGGCGCCCCAGATCGCGGCCTGGGCCGGAATCGCGGGGGTGAGAAGGAGAGCCAGGGCGAGGGCGGAGAACAACGCCACGACACGTTTCGTCAAGGGGGAGACACCTTCGCTAGGGGATTGCGGTCAAGACCGTAACCCCCTAACGGAGTGGTGTCAAAGATCACCGCGCCCCCGCCGGCCGGCCGCCGGCGAGGCGTCCGTACGGCGGGGGCAGGGCTTCACCCGGGGGTCACCCGCGGGTCACCGGGGGGCCGCCGAGGGGTCACACGGGATCACGCGGGATCACTCGGGGGAGACGGCCTGGGGCGGGGCCGTGCCCCGGGCCGGGCGGGGCAGGCCCAGATCGGCGGTGGGGACGCGGTGGGTCTCCCGGGCGGTGGCGACGGCGATCGCGCTGATGGCGCAGAGGATGCCGGTGAAGATCGCCACCCCGGTCCAGCCTCGCAGGCCCAGCCACCCCTCGGGCGTGACGATCCCGGCGGCGGAGGCGACCGCGAAGCCGGCGACGGCGAACCCGATCTGGGTGCCGATGGCCATCCCCGACAGCCGCACCCGCGTGCTGAACATCTCGCCGTACAGCGAGGGCCAGACCCCGTTGGAGGCGCTGTAGACCACGCCCAGGGTCAGGACGCCGACCAGGAAGATCAGCGGGTAGCTCCCGGTGTTGATCGCCGCCAGGTACGCGAAGATCATGATGGGGCTGCCGACGGCCCCGATGAGGAAGACGGGCCTGCGGCCGATCCGGTCCGACAGGGCCGCCCACAGCGGGATGGCCGCCAGGGCGACGGCGTTGGCCGCGGTGCCGACCCACAGCATGGTGGCCTTGTCCAGGCCGATCGCCTCGCCGGTGGCGTAGTTGAGCGCCCAGACGGTGAAGATCGTGCTGACCGTGGCGATCAGGGCGGCGCACACGACCCGCAGCACGCCGCGCCAGTGGTCGCGGAACAGCACGGCCAGCGGCATGCGGGGCACCGCGCCCCGGGCGGCCTCGGCCTCGAACGCCGGGGTCTCGTCGAGCCTGCGGCGGATGATCCAGCCCGCCACGGCCACGGCCACGCTGAGCCAGAACGGCACGCGCCAGCCCCAGCTCAGCAGGTGTTCCTCGGGGAGCGCGGCGACGGGGACGAACACGAGCGTGGCGAGGATCTGGCCGAACTGCGTGCCGTTCAGGGTGAAGCTGGTGTAGTAGCCGCGGCGGTGCTCCGGGGCGTGTTCGAGCGTCATGGAGTTGGCGCCGGCCTGCTCGCCGGCCGCCGACAGCCCCTGGAACACCCGCAGGATCACCAGCAGCACGGGGGCCAGGTCCCCCACCTGGTCCCGGGTGGGCAGGCAGCCGATGAGGAACGTCGAGACGCCCATCAGGACGAGCGTGAACACCATGATCTTCTTGCGGCCGAAGCGGTCGCCCACGTGGCCGAGGAAGAACGCGCCGATCGGCCGCGCGGCGTAGGCCACCCCGAAGCTGGCCAGCGACTGGAGTGTGGCGGTGGCCGGGTCGGAGGAGTCGAAGAAGACCCTGGAGAAGATCAGGGCGGCGGCGCTGCCGTAGATGAAGAAGTCGTAGTACTCCAGGGCGCTGCCGATCCACGCCGCGACGGCCGCCTTGCGCGGCGTGCCCGCGAACTGGGGGGAGTTGGTCACCGTGGCTCCTTCCGGACCGCGCCGTCCCCCGCCGGGCCTGTTGTTACGAACTAGATAGTTAATTACTCGCGGCCATCGTGAGCGGGCGGGCCGCCGGTGTCAAGACCCGGAACCGGCCCGCGGGAACCACCCGGGGCGTCTAGCCAAATAACGGACTGGTTCGTACATTGATGCCAGGCGCCGGCCGTCCCCACCCCGTGGCCCCGCGGCGGTCCGGCCTGAGGAGGACGATGAAGTCGTACCTGATCGGGCTGATCGGCTCCGGCATCGCGACCTCGCTGAGCCCCGCCCTGCACCAGGCCGAGGCCGTCCACCACCGCCTGCCCTACGTCTACCGGCTCCTGGACACCGCCGTGCTGCGCGAGGACGTGGGCGACCTGCTCCGCGCGGCCCGCCGGATGGGCTTCGACGGGCTGAACATCACCCACCCGCACAAGCAGACCGTCATCGACCACCTGGACGAGCTGTCGCCGGACGCCGCCCGGCTCGGCGCGGTCAACACCGTGGTCTTCGCGGGGGAGCGGGCCGTGGGCCACAACACCGACGGGTCCGGCTTCGCCGAGTCCTTCGCGCGCGGCCTGCCCGGCGCGCCCGTCGGCCGGGTCGTCCAGCTCGGCGCGGGCGGCGCGGGCGCGGCCGTCGCCCACGCCCTGCTCGGCCTGGGCGCCGGCGCGCTCACGCTGGCCGACGTGGACGCCGGCCGCGCCGCCCGGCTCGCGGCCGAGCTGACCGCCCGGTTCGGCGCGGGCCGGGCGCGCCCCGCCGTACCCGGCGACCTGCCCGGGCTGCTGCCCGGCGCGGACGGCCTGGTCAACGCCACCCCCGTCGGCATGGAAGGGCACCCCGGCCTGCCGGTGCCCGCCGGCCTGCTGCGCCCCGGCCTGTGGGTGGCCGACATCGTCTACCGGCCGCTGGACACCGAGCTCCTGCGGCGGGCCCGCGCCGCCGGCTGCCGGACGCTGGACGGCGGCGGCATGGTCGTCTTCCAGGCGGCGCACGCGTTCCGCCTGTTCACCGGCCTCACCCCGGACACCGAGCGGATGCTCGCGCACCTGAAGGACCTGTCCCATGCGTAAGTGCGTCGCCACGGTCTCGGTCAGCGGCACCCTGACCGACAAGCTGGACGCGATCGCCGCGGCCGGCTTCGACGGCGTGGAGATCTTCGAGAACGACCTGCTGACCTGCCCGCTGCCGCCCGAGGAGGTACGGCGGCGCGCCGCCGACCTCGGGCTGTCCATCGAGATGTACCAGCCCTTCCGCGACTTCGAGGCGATGCCGGAGCTGGACCTGCGCCGCGCCGAGCACAAGTTCCGCGTCATGGAACGGCTCGGCGCCGGCCTGCTGCTGGTCTGCTCCAACGTCTCCCCGCGCGCCCTGGACGACGACGAGCTCGCCGCCGAGCAGTTGCGCATCCTGGCCGACCGCGCCGCGGGCCACGGGATCCGCGTCGCCTACGAGGCGCTGGCCTGGGGCCGGCACGTGCACGACTACCTGCACTCCTGGCGCATCGTGCGGCTGGCCGACCACCCGGCCCTGGGCGTGTGCCTGGACAGCTTCCACATCCTGTCCCGAGGCCCCGACCCGATCGGCGTCGAGGCCATCCCCGCCGACAAGATCTTCTTCCTGCAGCTCGCCGACGCCCCGATCCTGGCCATGGACGTGCTCCAGTGGAGCCGCCACTACCGCTGCTTCCCCGGCCAGGGCGGCTTCGACCTGCCCGGCTTCCTCTCCCACGTGCTCGCCGCCGGATACCGCGGGCCGCTGTCCCTGGAGGTGTTCAACGACCACTTCCGGCAGGCCGACGCCCGCCGTACGGCCGTGGACGCCATGCGCTCCCTCATCGCGCTGGAGGGCGCGGCCCACCCCGCCGCCGCGCCCGACGGGTTCGCCTTCGCCGAGCTCACCGGGGCCGACCTGGACGGGCCCCGCGCGGTCCTGGCCGCCCTCGGCTTCACCCGCTCGGGAACCCACGGCACCGAGCCCGCCGAGCTGTGGGAGCAGGGACGCGCCCGGATCGTGCTCAACCACACCGGCCAGGCCCCCGCGCTCGGCGCGATCGGGCTGGAGACCCCCGACCCGGCCGGCTCACTGCGGCGCGCCGAGTCGCTGATCGCGCCGCCCCTGCCCCGCGAGCGGGCGCCGGGCGAGGCCCCGATCCACGCGGTCACCGCCCCCGACGGCACCCAGGTCTTCTTCTGCCGCACCGCCCAGCCGTACGGCCGGCGCGAGGACTTCACCCCCGCCGCCCCGCCCGCAGGGCCGATCACCCACATCGACCACATCGCGCTCACCCAGCCCTGGCACCACTTCGAGGAGGCCGAGCTGTTCTACCGCAGCGTCCTGCGGCTGCGCCCGCAGGAGAGCCTGGAGGTGCCCGACCCCTACGGCCTGCTGCGCAGCAGGGCGATGACGGGCCCGGCCGGCGGCGTGCGGATGGTGCTCAACGTCGCCCAGGTGGGTGGGGCGGGCCTGCCCGCCCAGCACATCGCCCTGGCCTGCGACGACCTGCGCGCCCTCGCCCGCCGGCTGCGCGCCGAGCACCCCGGCCTGCTGCTGCCGATCCCCGCCAACTACTACGACGACCTGGCCGCGCGCCACGGCGCCGACCCCGAGCTGCGCGAGCTGGGCGTGCTGTACGACCGCGACGAGGACGGGGAGTTCCTCCAGCTCTACACCCTCACCCACGGGCGCGTCTTCATCGAGGTCGTGCAGCGGATCGGCGGCTACCAGGGGTACGGGGCGGCGAACGCGCCGATCCGGCTGGCCGCGCAGCGCGCTCACTAGGATGGGCGGATGACCCCCCGGCCCGCCGTACCCGAACGGCAGCGCGACGCCGACCGCACCAGGGCGGAGATCCTGGAGGTCGCCCAGCGCGAGTTCGCGCGGCGCGGATACGCCGGGGCGCGGGTGGACGAGATCGCCGAGTCGATGCGCACGACCAAGCGCATGATCTACTACTACTTCGGGAGCAAGGAACAGCTCTACATCGCCGTCCTGGAGAAGGCGTACGCCGAGGTGCGCGAGGCCGAGCGGCTGGTCGACGTGGAGCACCTGGCCCCCGTCGAGGCCATCCGGACCCTGGCCGAGCTGACCTTCGACCACCACGACGCGCACCGCGAGTTCATCACGCTGGTCGCGATCGAGAACATCCACCGGGCCGAGCACATCCGCAAGTCCGAGGTGCTGGCCAACCTCGGCACCCCCGTGCTCGACCTCATCGGGCGCATCCTGGCGGCCGGCCAGGCCCGCGGCGACTTCGTCACCGAGGCCGACGCCATCGACGTCCACATGATGATCAGCGCGTTCTGCGTCTTCCGCGTGTCCAACCAGCACACCTTCGCCGCGCTGTTCGACCGCGACATGACCGCCCCCGAGCACCGCTCCCGCCTGCGCCGCATGGTCGGCGAGATGACGGTCGCCTACCTACGCGGCGCGAGCACCCCTTCCTGAACGGACGACGACGCCCGAGCGGAAGGCGAAGGCGATGGTGTCGGCCCCCGCGTGAGCCGTACGGGGATGCTCAGCTCCCAGAAGTTGCCCGCGTGGAAGGAGTGGGAGAACCACGCCCGCACGGTGCTTTGCCGCAGGGCGCGAGGTGGCGAATGCATGCCTTGGCACGACGTGCAGGGTCAGCTGGATTTGGGGCCGGCAGCGGATAGGTTTCGCAGATCTCGCAGGGAGATGCGGTTGCCGTCGGGCATCGTCACGTGCCAGAACTTCATTCCCTCGCAGCGCTTACCGGTGACCGCGCGTCCCGCGTCGTCCGCCTTCCGGAAGAGGTCGCCCGTGGACAACCGGATGGAGCCATCCGCCTCGATATGGGCCTGGACCTGGGTGTCGGCGACCAAGCCGGTCAGCGTGGTTCCCGCCGACAGAACTCCGGAACGGAGCATGCGTTGTACGTCGGTGGGACGGCTGCGCGGCCGTTTGGACTCGACGGCGATGGCGGATGGGTCTGTCACGGCAGTGCGCGACGCGGTGCCGGGACCGGCTGGGAAACCCAGTCTCCGCAGGTCCCATACCGCCGCGCATAGCCGCCGGTAAAGTTCCCCCCGGAGGGTGACGGCGCCGCGCAGGTCGCTTGCTCCCAGCGGGCGCAAATGGGAATCCAGCTCGTACTGCTGGATGAAGGTCCTTATCGGCTTGTTGTTCTGTCTGAAGGTCGGGTGAAGGCAGCGGAGAAGCAGGTTCTCACTTCGGTAGACCTCGATCTTGCGTTCGAGCGGGGTGTCCTGCAGGCTCGCGTTCACGCTGGACTTCAGCAGTCCGAGCACGGCGATCCGATTCCGCAGGAGCCGGAACTCGACGGGATCACCAATCTCGGGGTGGCGCTCTGGTCGGTTTGGGAAGATGTGTTCGATCTGCCAACGCCGATCGGGCGCGATGTAGTCATCGGCGCGATCCTCCTCTCCCCATCCGGTCTGTGCGAATGCCGTCAAGCGGGCGAGCAGATAGCGGACCTGAGCCGAGTTGTTGCCGCGCAATCCGAACGAGGTGACGGCCTGGAAGTTCCCGTCTCCCGGCATCTCGGAGGCGAGAAAGGTGGCGACGTCCCCGAGCCGCTCGCACTTGCGCAGTTGCGGGATGATCCGGGACATCAGTTCGTCGAGGTCGCGGTCCAGCGCCGGTTCGTCGGCCAGCACGCGCACGACATACCAGCGATCGATGAAGTTGGCGACGACTCGGGCCTTCGCCTTCGCGGACTGGATTTCCCCGGGCCGGATGGCGGCGAGGATGAACGCCATTTGGTTCGTCAGACCGTTGGCATGGTTGAAGTAGATCGCTTCGAGACCATGCTCCCGGTCCATTCGCAGAGTGGCCGACTGGAACGTCCGGTAGATCTTCGCCAGATCGATGAGCGCCTTCATGAACTCGAAGTACCGCTCGGGCCCATGGAGGAACAGGTGTCCCCTGGCGTTCCTGCGGACCCACAGGTGCAGAGACGAGTTGATTTCCTCGACGTCGGAGAAGCCTTCGTCCAACCGGGCATAGTGCGCGATAAGTGCCGCCTTGAGGAATCTGCTCGGGCCGCCGGGATCGTCACGTCCGGGAGTCAGCTCGGCGAGCATCGTCCGCCACTGCCCGTTGAGTTCCTCCTCCTGGTTTTCCCCCACGGACGACAGCAGATAGCTCTTGAGCAGGTCGACGGGGGTCAGCCGGGAGCCCCTGTCGTTCATGGACTCGAAGATGTGGAAGCCGCTGGCGCGAGTCGGGGCCTCGATGCCGACCATCAGCACCCGGGTCAGCATCCAGTCGATGAAGTCGGACACCTCCTCCGCGTCGAGCCGGGACTCGAGGAGTTCACGCATCTCCGCGCTGCGGGCGCAGAGGTTGCGCAATGAGAGGGAGGAACCCAGCCCGGGCTCGTAGTCACGCCCGTCGTAGAGCGCCTGCAGCGCATCACGGCGTTCGGCGATGTCGATGCGGAACCGCCATCGGCCCTCGTGGGCTTTCCGGATGACCGGCACCAGCTTGTCCACGGCGTTGCGATAACCCAGCGCGACAGCCTGCCGGTGCAGGTGCATGAACATCAGATGCAGCGTGGTGAACCGCTGCTGGCCGTCCACGAGGAAACGGACGCCGTGCCCTTCCTCGTAGTACACGAAAGGGCCGAGGAAGTACGGATGCGCGTGATGGATCCCTCGACGGGTCCGGGGATCTCGGCGCGCTTCACCGAATTTGCCGCACAGGTCGTTGACGAGGATGCGGACGTCCTCGTCCGTCCACGCATACTCACGCTGGTAGTTGTCAATGCTGTAGATGGCCTGATCGAAAAGCTCTTGGAGGGTGAAGGTCCGCCCGTTGATCGTTGCCCCGGCCATCGATCATGTCCCTTCCGCATACCTCGAAGAAGGACCGCACCTGGGATGAGCAACACTCCCTGTTGCCTACCACGCGCGAGCAGTTATTGCGAGACCCGCCTGAGGTCTGCTGGTATTGCCACCAGACGTTGGTATTGCTGGGGGCGTTGCTTGCGCCCTGTCTGACGGTCCTCCATTCCTGGGCGGGGCAGCTCACCCGTGAACCGCCTGGCTGATCACGGGAGCGGGCGGGGGCGCGCGGCCTGATCGATCCGGCCGGCAGGACGATCAGGGCGGCGACGGTGATCGCGGCCAGCAGGTCCGCGCAGCCGCGCGGCCAGGGCCGGTGTACGGCGGGCGATGGCCTCGACGCCGACCCGGCGGGCGTACCGGGCGGCCTCGGCGCAGAGCGACGTCCGAGTCGCAGGTGTACCGCCGCCCCGGCGTCATCAGGTGCCTGTTCCCAAGCTTTTGATCTTGCGTGTATCGATCAGCTCATTCGGCGATGCCGGTCACGGTCCGTGCGGCGGAAAGCATCGCCCGGCACGCCGATCCGGCCTTTCGTGGGTGGCGGACGGGCGGTGGAGACGGGCCGCAAGATCGCGAAGCTGTCTGAATCCGGTTGCGCCGGGGGTGATGCCCTGGTGGGGTATGCGCATGGATGGTGCTGCTGGGCAGGTACAACGCGCGAGGGCAGGAAGAGACAGTGCGATCGCGCCGCGACCGGCTTCGTGGCACAGGCTGGCGGTGCTCGGGGCACTGATGCTGGCCGCTCTCACCTTCAACACCGCGGAGAACCTGCCGGTCGGCCTTTTGGAGCTCATCTCCGACGACCTGCGGGTGTCCTTGTCGGCGGTCGGCCTGCTGGTCACCGGTTACGGCGTGACGGTGGCCATCGCATCCGTGCCGCTTGCCCACGTCGTGCGGGCCGTGCCCCGACGTTACGTGCTCACGGGACTGCTTGCCGCGCTCGTGGTGTCGAGTCTTGCCGCGGCGCTGGCCGCCTCCTACTGGCTGCTCCTCGCGGCGCGGCTACTGACCGCGCTCGCCCAGGCGCTGTTCTGGGCCGTGATGGGACCGGTCGCGGTGGGTCTGTTCGTGCCCGAGGTCCGGGGGCGGGTGGTCGGGGCGCTATCCGTGGCCGGTTCGCTCGCTCTCGTGCTCGGTGTTCCCGCCGGGACGTGGCTCGGCCAGCAGAGCAACTGGCGGGTGCCCATCGCCACGCTGGCGGCTCTGGGGCTCATCGCCCTGGTGACGATCGCGGCCCTGCTGCCGACCTCGCGGCCGGAAGAAGAGCCCGCCGCGTACGCGAGCAGTCCCGACGCGCGGCGGTTCGGGACGGTGCTGGCGGCCGGGGCCTTGTCCGCCACCGGGGCGTTCACGGGATACACCTACATCGTGACGTTCCTGGGCGAGGTGAGCGGGTTCTCCCCGAGCGTGGTCAGCGCCCTGTTCGTGGTTTTCGGTGTGGCGTGTCTGGCCGGGGTGAGCGTCACCGGGGCGTTCCTGGACCGCTTTCCGCGGTCCGCGCTGACCACTGCCGTGGTCACGCAGGCGGTGGGCATGCTCGGCCTGTACGCGTTCGGCGCCCATCAGGTGGCGGCGGTGGTGTTCCTGATGCTGATGGGCGGTGCACTCGGGCCGGTCTTCATGGCCACGCAGAACGCGATGCTGCACTGCGCGCCGGGCCGTACGGACATCGCCCTCGCGGCGAACTCCGGCGCCTACAACGCCGGCATCGCGGCGGGTGCCGCGCTTGGCGCACTGGTCCTGCCGCTCGCCGACGTACGGGGCACCTTCCTCGCCGGCGGGCTGCTGACCGCCGGGTCCTGCGCGGTTCTACTCGCCGGCGGCCGGCTGCTGCGTGGGGGCCGTCGTCCAGAACGTTCAACGCCCCGATGAGGACGCCGACAGGGCGGGCCGTCCACGATGGGTGGAGCTCCTTATCAGTGACTGGAATGATCAAGCCGTGGGGGCTGTGTCCGTCCTGGTAGCCGCTCTGGTGGCCGCGTTCGTGTCGCCGGGCGAGGTGGGAACGCCCATCTCCAGCCGCCGCCGCGCGACGCCGTCCAGCCCGGTCGCCCCGGCGGCCACCCGCGCCCCCGTGTCCCGCTGACCCCCCTCTCGCAATAGGGGAACCCGGCCCGCATCCTGAAGCGCGAGCGCGCGGTCCAGGTCGTCCGCGCCGAAGGGGCGGGAGGCTGCCACGCCCGGTCCGGCGTACCGGGCCGGATCGCAGGCCGCGATCAACATGTCGTGCCGGCCGGGAGGTGTCGGAGACGAGCGTCAGTATCGGCTCGGTGACGAACGGCTCGCCCAGCGCGGGGAACAACCGGTTCGTGGCGGCGCCGAGGTGCTCCGTCACATCCTCGGCGGCGAAAGCGAACACGTCGCCCGTCCTGGCAGGCCGGGGTCTGGGCAGGAGCGGGCGGCGTGTGATCATGATTTCTGGTGGGAGGTTGCCGCCCTGCGAGGAGAGTCGGGTCGGGAACGGTGGCCGGGTTTCAGGTCAGGCGCTGTGGCATGTCCGGCGGAGAAGGCGCTGACCTGCTCGGCGGCCCATTGTGAGAAGGTGAGCGCGGGGCGGCCGAGGATGTTCTCCGTCGCCTTGGAGACCAGGCCTGCCTGCAGGTAGGAGTCGGCCTGTAACTTGAGGTAGCCGTCGAGGAGGGGCTCTGGGAGGCCTCCCCGGGCCATGGCCTCGCGGGCGACCTCGTGCGGGACCTCTTCGAAACGCAGCGGCCGGCCGATGGCCCTGCCGATCGCGCGGACCATATCGCCCTGGGTCATGATCTCTGGACCGGTGAGAACGGGTTTCTGTCCGGCCAGATCGTCATGCAGCAGGGCGTGTGCGGCCACCGCCGCGATGTCGCGCTCGTGCAGGGGAGCCCATGCGGCATCGCCGTATGCGCCGCGTACCACGTCGCCGTGGCGAATCTGCGCGGCCCAGGACGAGACGGTGTTGGTCGCGAAGTAGCCGGGCCGGATCGCTGTCCACTGAAGGCCGGACTCCTCGGTCGCGGCTTCCACCTCCTTGTTGTATTCGCCGCGCAGTCGGGACGGCTGCTGGTCGAGTGGATAGTCCACGTTCAGGGCCGACATGGCGACGGCCTTGGTCACCCCGGAGTGCTGGGCGAGTCGGAGCAGTTCGCCGGTGGACGCACGGACGACGTCCGGGTCGTGGCCCTGCCCCATGGCGCGCGGGTGGACGAACACGGCGTGCACGCCCTTCATGGCGTCGGCGAGGGTGTCAGGGCGGGATGGGTCGCCCACCGCTCTTTCCACTCCCTCGGGGAGGGTGGCATCCGGATTGCGGGTGACCGCGCGGATCGGCACGCCGTCGGCGAGGAGCAGGTCGACCAGGTGGCGTCCGACCAGGCCGGTCGCTCCGGTGACGAGAATCATGATCTTCCCTTCGCGTCGCCCGCCAGATAGTATGAGTTCCGTAACATATTGGAAGCGTAGCATGTGTTTTGGAATCGAGAAAATATGAGTCTCATATCAGATGGCGACGACGGTCGTCAGCGGCGACGACTGGCCAGCGCGGTGAAGGAGGGGCTGCGCGACCTGAACATCCAGTTGTCGCTGCTCAACCGACGATTCGGGACGTCCGTGGAGCTCAAAGACGTCGACTGGGACTGCTTGGACCTGATCAACAGGTCCGGCCCGCTCACCCCCAGCGCGCTCGCGGCCCGCGCCGGCCTGCATCCCGCTACCCTCACCGGAATCCTCGACCGCCTGCAACGCGCCGGCTGGATCACGCGCGAGCGGGACCCGGAAGCCGCTGACCGCCGGGCCGTGACCGTCCGGGCCAACCGTGACCGCAACGCCGAACTCTTCCGGCTCTTCGCGCCGATGAACAAGCGCATGGACGTCCTGTGCGCCGACTACAGCGAGGCCGAGCTCGAACTGCTCGCGGATTTCCTCCGGCGCGTCACAGACGCGGGCCGCGAGGCCACGAGAGAACTCGCCGGGGAATGATCTCCACCGCGTCCCGGTACGCGCGCGGCGGCGTCGCCGCCTGCATGCCCGGTCGCCACGGCGGCACCGTCACCACACCGAGCACCGGCGGCCGGACCGGCATCGCACCGCTGCCGGCCGTTCCCCATCCGCGATCGGCTCACGATCCTTTCAGGCGCGTCCTTGCGTCTCCGCGCCCGGACCGGGCGCTCCTGTCCCGCTGTCCCAGCGGGCGCGGGACTCGATCACGGTGTGGCGGTGCTCCGCCGCCCAGTCGGCGACGGCTTCCAGCACGAATGTGAGGCTGCGACCGGTGGGAGTCAGCGCGTACTCGACGCGGGCCGGGACGGTCGGATAGACGGTGCGCACGACCAGGCCATCGCGTTCCAGGCGGCGGAGGGTCAGGGTCAGCATGCGCTGGGAGATGCCCGGGACGTCCCGCTGGAGTCGCCGGAAGCGGCGTACGCCGTGCGCCAGCTCGTTGATCACCAGCACCGTCCATTTGTCGCCGATGCGGTCCAGGACCTCCCGGACACCGCAGGCCGTCTGTTCGTCGTCACGGACTATGACGGGATCGGTGGTTACCCCGGTGTGCCTCACCGACATTGACGTGCCTCCTTACGCACCGCCCGGCAGCGGCCGACAATGGTGCGGTTACCGAAGAGAACCATATCGAGGGGGCGGCGATGATCCTTGTGACCGGTGCGTCGGGTGGGCTGGGAAGCCTTGTGCTGGAGCGCCTGAGCGAGAACGAGGGCGTGTGGGCGGGAAGCAGGACTCCGGATCGGCTGTCGGTGAACGTGCCGACCCGTCTTGTCGACTTCGACGACCCGGGGAGTCTGGCGAAGGGGTTCGAGGGCGCGGAGGTGGTGTTGCTCATCTCGGCGGGATACGCGGAGGACGACGTGGTCATCGCCCGCCATGGAGCCGCCATCGACGCCGCGGAGCGGGCCGGGGTCGGCCACATCGTCTACACGAGTCTGTCCGCGGCCGGGGACCACCTCGCGTTCGCGCTTCCGCATCGCTGGACGGAGCGCCGGTTGATGGCCGGCCGTACGGACTGGACGATCCTGCGCAACGGCATCTACGCCGAGATGAGCATCCCGGGTGCGGCCGAGGCCGCGGCCACCGGCAGGTTCACGGGCCCGCTGGGGGAGGGGCGGCTGGCCGCGGTGGCCCGGGAGGACCTCGCCGACGTCACCGCCAAGATCGTGGCCGAGCCGGCCGGCCACCGCGGCAAGATCTACGAACTGGTCGGCGAGCACGCCATCGGCGGCGCCGACATCGCCCGCGCGGTGGCCGAGGCCACCGGAAAGGACGTCGTCTACGAGCCCGGCACGCTGGCCCAGCTCCGCGAGGCGCTCACCACCGCCGGTGTCCCGGGCTGGCAGATCCCGATCGTGGTCTCCACCTACTCCGTCATCGCGGCCGGTTTCATGGCCGAGACCGGCGGCGACCTGGCCGATCTGCTCGGCCGGGCCCCGCGGTCGGCGCTGGACGTGATCGCCGCCGCCGTGGCGTAGGTCCTTCTCGTTCCCGCCCCCACGCGACTCCTGACGCCGTCTCGTCCGCCGTTCCGCGTGGGGGCCTGAACGATGACTCCAGGTCGGCGATCGCTCATCAGGTGGCTGGAGATCAGCACCGTACGGCCCTCGGCCGGCGGCTCCGAGCCGCTCGTCGACCACGTTCTCCCGGCTCAGCCGGACGGTGCGGGCCGTACCCCGAACCACTGCTCGGCGCCGTACTCCTCGAACCGCTCCACCTCGGTGAACCCCAGCTTCACCGCGAGGCGCCTCGCCCGCTCGTTGGCGGTCTGGGTGCACAGCACCACCGGCTCGCCGGGCAGCGCGGCGGCGAACCAGCCGAGCGCCGCCGCGCACGCCTCGGCGGCGTACCCGCGTCCCCACGCCTGCGGCAGGAACAGGTAGCCGAGCGAGGCCTCCCCGCCCTCCGGCCGTACGTGACCGGGATGCTCCGCGCCGCGCGGGTCGAACGTGATCATGCCGATCATCGTCCCGCCGAGATCGACCACGAACAGGCCGGGCCGCCGCCCCGGCACCCCGGGCACCGCGCGCTCCAGCTCATCGCGCGGCCGAGGCCCCCCGATGTACGCGCCCACCTCCGGCGAGGCGAACAGCTCTATGAACGCCGCCCGGTCCCGTGCCTCGGACCCGCGGAGCACGAGCCGCTCGGTCCTGATCGGAGCCGGCGGCCAGGCCACGCCCCCAAGATCGCTCATACCGGCCAACCTAACCACCGTACGGACCACAGTTCCCCGACGGCATGGCCGGCTCACAGGAGAACCGGTGACCCGGGTGGCCCCCGGTGCCTAAGATCTCCTCGCGTGGCCACTGACTCCCTTGGCCGCGGGCAGCCTCGAGGAGCGGGAGATGAACGGATCGACTCAGCTTCGCGTCTACACCGTGCGTGAGGGCCTGCTCGATGAGTGGGCCGGCAAATGGCGGGAACTGGTCGTGCCGCTGCGACTGGAGTTCGGCTTCGAGATCCACGGGGCCTGGCTCGACCGGGAGAAGAACCAGTTCATCTGGCTGCTCTCCTACGCGGGCCCGGAGAGCTTCGCCGAGCGCAACGCCCAGTACTGGGCGTCGCCTCAGCGGAAGCGGATGGGGCTCGACCCGAAGGAGTACCTCCTCAAGACCGAGGTCCGGGAGGTCGAGCCGGTCGCGTCATCAGGGGCTTGAGGGCAGCAGGTGGCTGCGCCGCTCGTCCTCGGTGAGAGTGCGGAAGACACGGCCGCGGGCCTTGGCCTGAAGCCGGTCGAAGTCAGGGTCGGCCGGCCAGATTCGGGCGGTCGCGTCATAGGAGGCGGTGAGCAGCCGCCGCCCGTCAGGGGACCAGGCGACGGACGTCACCTTGTCCTGGTGGACTCCGGCTACGACGATCTCTTCACCGGTGGCGGCGTCCCAGACGCGTACGGTCCGGTCGTCGGAGCCGGTGGCGATCCGCCCGCCGTCGGGCGACCAGGACACGCCGCGGACCCTGCCCTCGTGCCCGCGGAGAACACCGGCCGGCCGCCCTGTCGCCACCTCCCAGATTCGAGCCGTCCAATCGGCCGAGCCCGTGACGACGTACTGCTCATCGGGCGACCAGGAGACGTCATCGACCCAGTTCTCGTGGCCCCGTAGCACGGTGAGCTGCTCACCGGTGCCGATCTCCCAGATTCTGCAGGTCCGGTCGTCGGACGTGGTGGCGATCAGACGCCCGCTCGGAGACCAGGCCGCCCCGACCACCCAGTCCTGATGGCCGGTGAGAACCGCGAGTCCGGCGCCGTCCCTGGCGTCCCAGATCCGCACCGAGCGGTCATGGCCTCCGGTGACGAGGCGTGACCCGTCCGGTGCCCAGGCGACGGCCTCCACGGCCGAGCCGTGGTGGTCGAGTACGGCCGCGCCGCGGGTTCCGGTCCAGAGCCGGGCGGTTCCGTCCTGGGAACCGGTGGCGATCCGTGACCCGTCGGGGGACCAGGCGACCGTCCAGACGCGGTCTGAGTGGCCTTCCAGAACGGAGATCGGTTCGCCGTCGGCGGCGTTCCAGAGGCGTACGGTGCGATCGTCGCAGGCGGTGGCCACGCGGAGGCCGTCGTGTGACCACGCGGCCCGGTTGAGCTGTTGGTCGTGGCCGGTCAGCAGGCGTTCCTCGGCCCCGCGGGGCCGTACGTCCCAGATGCGGGCCGTGCCGTCCTCCGACCCGGTGGCGATGCGGGAGCCGTCGGGTGACCAGGTGACGCCCCAGACGGTGTCGTCGTGCCCGCGGAGCACGGCGAGCGGTTCGGCGTCGTGCGCGTCGAAGATGCGGGCCGTGCGGTCGGTGGACACCGAGGCCAGCCGGCGGCCGTCGGGGGACCAGGCGAGGTTCCAGATCTGGTCGGCGTGGCCGCGGATGAGCAGTCGCTGGTCGCCGGTGGTGCCATCCCAGACGCGGATGGTGTGGTCTCCGGAGGAGGAGGCGAGGCTCTGACCGTCGGGGGACCAGGCGAGGCCTTCGACGAAGTCGGTGTGCCCTTCCAGCCGCACGCGGGGCCTGTCGGCGGCGAGGTCCCAGATGATCACGGTGCGGTCGTGGGAGGCGGTGGCGAGCCTGCCGTACGGGGACCAGCCGATGCCGAGCACGTTGTCGCGATGACCGCGCAGGGCGTGCCGCAGCTCGCCGGTGGTGGTGTCCCATACCCGGACGACCTGGTCCCTGGATGCGCCGGCGATCCGTGTTCCGTCCGGCGACCAGGCGACGCCGCGTACGACGTCGGAGGCGCCGCTCAGGACGTTCACCGTGGCGCCGCTCGCGACCTCCCACACTCGGATGGTGTGGTCGCGGGAGGCGGTGGCGAGCCGCGCCGAGTCGGGGGACCAGGCGACCATCTCCACCATGCCCCCATGGCCGGCCAGGGTCCGCTCGCAATGGCCGGTCTGGGCGTCGAAGACGCGCGCTGTCCCGTCCCGGGACGCGGTGGCGATCCAGGCCCCATCCGGAGACCAGGCGAGATTGCGGACGGTGTCGGTATGGCCCTTCAGCACCAGCCGGAGGTGGCTGAACGCCAGAGCGGCCATCAGAGCGCGCTGGGCGGCCGGAGTGGCCGCGCATTCGCCGAGCGCCGCCAGCGACAGCAGGATCGACAGCTCGGGATACCGCTCGGCGTTGGCCAGGACGTAGCGCCCGATGCCCTCGGAGACCCGGCGGAGAAACGCCCGATCTCGTCGCAGAGACACATCCACCAGCTCGCGAACCGACTCGGAGGCCTGGCCGCCCTCCTCCAGAGCCGCCAGCCACCGCTGGGCCAGAGCCAGCCGCTCGCCCGTGAGGAGGTAGTCCTCACTGCGACCGGACCGTCGCCAGTCGGCCGCCCATCGCTCCAGCTCGGCTCGCTGGCGGAGCTGCTCGATTCGGGTCTCGACCTCCTGCCGCAGCGGCGGCCACTGCCGGAACAGCGCCTCATGCGCCACGTGCGCGTACGGCCGGCCGTCGTCCGCGTCGGTCACCAGCAGCCGGGCGTCGACGAAGGCGTCCACCACGCGGCGTTCGGATGCCGGCAGTTCGGCGAGCGGAACCCGGCGTCGCGTGGCCTCCTGGCCTTCCACCGTGACGAACTTCAGCAGGACCGCGAAGACCGCCTCGGGCTCCGCCTCCCCACGGAGTTCGGTCATCACCTGGTCGGCCTGCCGCGACAGTGCCCCAGCGACCCCGCCCAAGGCGCGGTACCGCTCCAGGGTGACCACGGAGCCGGGACCGACGGCGTAATACACCTCCTGGAGCAGGTAGGCCAGCAGGGGCAGCGCATCGCTGGTTCCGGCGTCGTCCACGACGGTTTCGACGAGCCCGGGAGCGAACGTCATGTCCACGAGTTCGCCCGGGCACAGGACCGCCTGCATCAGCTGCGAGCGGTCCATCGCGCCGATCGCCACGGGATTCTGGAACAGGTCGGCCTGCTCTGTCTCCAGCAGGTCGCGAAGGAACTCGATCCGCACCGTGGCGAGCACCCAGAGACGTGAATCCCCGGCGAGGGCCTGGGCCAGAGCGTGCAGAAAGGCGGATCGGTCACGTTCGCCGGACAGGGTCAGCAGCTCCTCGAGCTGATCGATGACCAGGAGAACGCGCCGGAAGCGGTGCCCTTGGCTGTCGCGTGCCTCCCTGAGCGTGGCGGCCAGCTCCTGCGGCGAGCCGCGGAGCCGTCGCAGGATTCCGGCCTCGTCCCGGGCCGGGTCGAGCCGGGCGAGCGCGCGCGCCAAGGCGCCGAAGGGATCGCCGCCGGGTGTCATCACGGGCAGGACCAGCCAGCGGCGATCTCCCAGCCGGGGGATCACCCCTGCCTGGACCAAGGACGACTTCCCGCTGCCCGACGCGCCCACCAGGGGGATGAATCGATCCTCCCAGCGCGCCGGTGACTGTTGCAGCCTGCGGGTGAGCTCGGTGATCTGCCCCTCTCGGCCGAAGAAGACCGCCGCCTCATCTCGCTGGAAGGCGTCCAGGCCCGGATAGGGCGTCCGCGACCGATCCCACGAGCGTCGAGGTGGGGCGGGGCTCTCCAGCCGGTACGCCACGACATGCCCGACGATCAGAAAGATGATCAGTACGCCGATGCCGGGCACCGCGATCGTCTGCAGCAGCTCAAGGTAGAACGGGGTTTCCTCGACGTCGGTCGCGTAGTTGGTGACGATGCCCAGCAGGCTGGCCACCACGACCAACAGGACCTGCAGCAGCAGCGCCAGTTGACGTTGCCGCCTCATGCGAACTCAACGTCAGGGGACCACGGCATGCCAATCGTCTCCTGCTCCGCTGTGACGGACACCGACCCGCGCACGAAGTGACCGCCTGTCCTGCTCGGACTGGGCCACCTCATCATGTTCGGGGTCCGCCCAGCACACAAGCTCGGCGCGTTTCCCGAAGTTCTGCCCGTAACGGCAGGTGAGGGCGCAGGCGCGGGAGGGTGCCGATCGCCCGCGTACGGAGGTTCGTCCCCGCCGGGCATGGAGGTGGCCGGGAACCTCCGTAATGTGAATACCTGATTCGAGCTGCCGCCTTTCCCGTATTGGAGTAAGGGGTGGCCGCTGTTGAACTCGCGCGGAGTTCGGATCAGCCGAGAAGGCTTCGGCGCGCGGGCGGCTTACGGGCGCTTCTTGGAGCAGGTGAGGACTATCTTCGTGCCGACCTTTACGGTGCTGCCCGGCTTGTGGCTTTGGTCGGTGACCCACCAGTTCTGAGGCAGGACCACAAAGGTGTCCAGGGTGTCGGAGCTGCCGAACTCGATATCCTCGGCCCTGTCCCACCCGCGGTCCACAAGCCAATCCTGTGCGACGGCGGCATTCTGGCCGGCGAAGTCGGGCAGCTTGACCGTCTTGGGCTTGGACTCGACCTCGGGCAGTTTGGAGTCCTCGGGACTGGCCTGCGCTTTGGGCGGTATTTCCGCTTTCGGGGTACTGGGTGCCGGTGCGGCGGCTTGAGTCACCGTCACCTGGGGAGCGGGGTCGCCGCTGCCGGCGACGCCCACCATGAGGCCACCGAAGCAGCCGACCACCAGGCCACCCAGCCCGATGAGTGCCGCGACCAGTGCGGGAACCCCCGGATTGCGCGGCGGAGCCGAGGGCGGAGGCCCATAGGGGCCGGGAGGATAAGGCGGCTGGCCGTGCCGGGGACCGTGGGTCATAGATTGACTCCGAAGGTTCACTGTGAAGTTGAGAACGGAGGCAGCCTATAGCGTTCCAAGGGAAAGGTGGATTGCGATCCGCTATCGCTGTAAGAGCGGATCCGGCGCGCACGGAACGCCCCGCTTGTTAATCTCCGCGTCCCGCCGGCTCGGCTCCCGGGCCGCCGGCCCGCGGGCTGAGCCGCCACGCATCCGAATAACCAGGTTGGGGACCGCGAGGCATTCCCCGCCGCCCTTGCCGAAGAACAGAGCATCTGAGTAATGACCGAAACCTGTGGGTCACCGGGAAGGGATGCGCCGTGCCCGCCGACGGCCGAAAAGATCTCGTCGCCGCGTGGCCGGCCCGGCCGCGTCGACACCGGCGCCCGTCCGGCGGCCGGGCCCTCCTCCATCACGTGGCACCACACAAGGGACTCGCCGACGAAGACTTCGCAACCCTCGGGCGATGGCTTCGAGCCCGATGAGTCACCCACGACCCGCTGATGCGGGCTTCGCCCCGTTCGCCTGCCAGAAGTGGCGGGAGAGGACGGAACGAACCTTCACGTTCGACCGCTGCCGCCCGGCGTGAACATCGGCGGACCGCCGGTTTCCCGCGAGGAGGCAGGGTCGGATCGCCTGGCTCGACCCGGTTCCGCCCGCCGGTCTCACCTGGCAACCTCTTGCGAGGACCCGGCCGCCGTCGCGGACCGCGCGGCGGATGCGGCCCCGGGTGATCGCGTCCAGGTCGTGGTGTACGGCGAGAGCGCCGGGGTGCTCACGGAGCGGTTGGTTCACAACGGCGGTGCGGGCCGGGGCGTGCGGGCCGGCGACCACGACGACGCGGGTGGGACATGGCGCCTCCAGTTGCCAAAATGAAAACCATTGTCATTATCATGACATGTCGCGACAATGAAGCGCAGGAAGGCGGCCGCCGCTCGCCATGCCGTACGGCGGGCCTGGCTGAAGCGGCTCATCCGCGCCGGCACGCCGGAGGAGCGGGCGGCAGCCGTATGGGAGCTGAGTCGCCGGCCCGCGTGAATCCGACCCATCGAACAGGAGCGCACATGGAACCCTCCGGCATCGGGGCCGTGTTCGACCGCGCCGGCGCCGACTTCGCGCGGCTGGCGCCCCACCTGTGGGATCCGATCGGCCAGGCGACGGTCGACGCGGTCGGCGTCCGGCCCGGTGAACGGGTGCTCGACGCGTGCTGCGGCGCGGGCGGCTCCGCCGTACCCGCCGCGATCGCCACCGGCGCGCAGGGCCGGGTGGACGCCATCGACCTCGCCGAGTCGCTCCTCGCCCAGGGCCGCGAACGCGCCTCGGCGCACGGACTGGCCCACCTGCGCTTCATCCACGCCGACGCCACCCGGTGGGACGCCGGGCCGTACGACGTGGCGATGTGCGTGCTCGGCGTCTTCATGCTGCCGGACATGGACGCCGCCTGCGCTCGCCTGGCGGGCGCTGTACGGCCCGGCGGCAGGTTCGCGGTGACCACGTGGGCCGGCGGCGCGCTGGAGGACTTCGGCGGGGCGCTGGCGGACGCCGTCCGCGAGGAACGCGGCGCCCAGCCGGCGTCCCCCGCCAGCCGCGGCTCCGTCACCAGGATCGACTCCGAGTCCAAGCTCGGGGCATGGCTGGCGGGCCTGGGGCTCGGCGACGTGGCGGTGACGCGGGTGCCCCTGGAACTGGTCGTCGACGAGGAACTGGCCTGGCTCCTGGTGGTGGGCAGCGGTTTTCGCGGGATGCTCGACGGCCTGGACGAGCGGGCGGTCTCCCGGGTCCAGCGCACCCTGCTGGACGCGCTGGACGAACGGGGGATCAGCACCCTGGACGCCACCACCCTGGTCGGTGTCGGCCACCGCCAGGACGCCACCGCCGCGTCCTGAGGCCGGGGCCGGCCGGGCGCTGGCCGACAGGGCCCGCGCTCCGGCCGGGGCTCGCGCCGGGGTGGATGCCCCGGGACTCGCCGCGTGCGTTTCCGTCGCGGCGACGCTCCTCCGTCGCTTGGGCCCACGGCGGCAGTCCACGGGATCGCCGGTTCCCCTCCGAGCGGTGGAGAGAAATGACACGACCGCGCGTTGACGGGGCATGAGCGCTTCGGGCGGTGAGCCGGGCCGGGTGGCCGGTGGCGGGCGTGCGGGTGCCGGGGCGTGGGTGGCCGGTGGCGGGCGTGCGGGTGCCGGGGCGTGGGTGGCCGCCGGATCGCTCATCGTCCTGGCGGTCCCGGCCGGGCTCGTGGCGGGGCTCGGCGCGCTGTGGGCCGTCGCAGCGGTGACCGGCGACCGCTACGTGGCGCTGGCCGTGGCCGCGCCGGTGCCGGCGGCCCTGGTCTGGTTGTCGTGCCGGTGGGCGCTGCGGCGGGTGGCGGGCGCGCGGGCGCGGCGCTGGGCGCCGATCGCGGTCGCCGTGGTGGAACTGGCGGCCGTGGCCGTTCCCGTCGCGGGCCTGCTGTTCGGCGGGCCGCCGCAGCGGCCGATCGAGGCCGCGCCCGGCACGCGGTACTGGGACCTGCCGACCGGCTCGCGCATCGCCTACACCCGCACCCCGGCCCGCGGCGAGCGCCGGGACACGCCGGTGATCCTGGTGCACGGCGGGCCGGGCGCCCCCGACACCGAGCCGTCGCCGCTGGCGCCCGCGCTCGCCGCCGCCGGCTTCGACGTGTACGCCTACCACCAGGTGGGCGCGGGCCTGTCCAGCCGCCTGCCCGACGTACGCGGCTACACCGTCGCCCGGCACGTCGCCGACCTGGACGCCATCAGGGCCGCGATCGGCGCCGACACCGTGGTGCTGGCCGGCGTCTCCTGGGGCGGCCAGCTCACCGCCGCCTACCTGGCCGCCCACCCGGACCGGGTGGCCCGCGCGGTCGTGGCCTCGCCGGGGACCATCTGGTCTCCCGCCTTCCCGGACAACCGGCACATGACGGAGAGCGGGCTGCGCGACCAGAACCGGGCGCTGTGGGACCGACATCCGCGTCTGGTGCTGGCCTCCGCGCTCGCCGAGGTCGCCGGGCCGCGCGCCACCCACGCGCTGCTGCCGGACGAGGCGATGGACGGCGAGTTCGGATCCCTCGTCGGCGAGCTGGACCTGCGGGCCGGATGCCCCGGCCGGCCGCTGCGGGTGCCGCAGGCGGGGTCGGGGTTCTGGGCCAACCTCATGACCGGGCGCGACGCCCGCTCCGCCGCCGACCCCCGGCCCGCGCTGCGCCGGGTCACCGTGCCCGTCCTGGTGCTGCGCGGCTCGTGCGACTACCTGGCGCCCGAGGTCGCCCGCGAGTACGCCGAGGTGCTGCCGAACGCCGTCTTCCGCCCCGTCCCCGGCTCCGGCCACGACATAGCCCGCGACCGGGCCGACGAATACCGAGACCTGGTCACGGCCTTCCTGCGCGGCCGCCCCACCCCCTGAGCCACGAACAGGTGAGTGATCGGTGCTGGAGTGCCGAGCGCCGGTTGTACGGCCCCGTGGCGTACTGATCAGACGTGGGCGTCAGTCCCACCAGAACTCCCAGCAGGTCGCCCCGATGAGTTGGTCGGCGTAGGCGGCGAGGGTGGCCGGGTGCGTCTCCTGCCAGATCCGGTCGGGGCAGAAGGCGAAGTGCTCGGCGGCCAGGTGCAGTGCCTCGTCCCGGGAGGCGGGCGGCGCCGCCACGCTCAGATACAGGGTGGAGAAACCGAGCGCGACGACGCGTACGCCGAACCGCCGCTCCCAGTCATGCACGACGGCGGCGTGCTTGCCGGTGTCGTTGTCGTGGTTGACCGGCCCCTCCCATCCCATCGTCGCCAGGGCGTGGGCGCCGCAGGCGGCGGGAACCAGCCCCAGGCGTACCCGTGGCCGCCTCGCGAGGATGGCGTCGCCGTACTCGGCGGCCACCTCCTCCGGATCGGCCACGAACGCCCGGCCGGGCGCGAGACCGGGCCAGGTCCGGCCGAACGGCGCGGTCATGGCCAGGCGCTCGTCCGCGGGAAGCAGGCCGGCGTCCCCACCGGCCCTTGTGCAGTTCCGCCACCACGAGGCCAGGAGCGCCGCCGGGTCGTGGTCCTGCGGCTCAGACATCCGCTCCGGGGACACCTCGCCCGTCGCCCACGGCCGGAACTCCTCACCGTAGTGATCCCTGGAGTCCAGCAGCAGCGGCCACAGCCCCGTGCGCGCGTGCTCGGCCCGCAACCGCGCCCACAACCCCCGCGAGGCGGGCGTCTCGCCCAGCCACAGCGCCGCCACCTCGCCCTGCCCCTCCTGCGACCGGATCACCCGCCCCCGCGGAAGCGAAAGACCGGCAGAAACTCGAAGATCACGACCCACGACCCGGATGCTAACCCCGGGAGGCGACAAGACCCCTCGCCGGGATCCGCCGACCTCCGCGGCCACCTCCCCACCTCGCGGCCTCATCGGCCGGCCTGCCGTACATGCTCATAATGCGGCCGCCAGCAGCCGTACGGCCTGCCCGTTAGTACGGCGCCTGCCTGGATCGCGTCGTGGGAGAGCGCGCCGGTCTCGCCCGAGGTGGGCCGGTGCCGGCTGCACGGCGTGCCTCCCCATACCCGCGGGAGGTGATCCCGCACGAGTTCGAAGGCGCCACGAGCCGGAGTAAGGGGGGTGGATGTATGGAGCGGCTCGGAGGCGAAGCGGTGTTGAAGTCGCGTGTGCTGGTCGCCGGCGGGCGTCTGGAGGAGTACTGGAGTCGCCACCTCGCCCGGCAGCACGAGCGTGTTCATCAGGGCGGCTTCAGGACGGATGTGCCCTTACCGCGTGGGCGTCCGCGTCATTGAGGACGGGCCTCGGTCAACGGGGTCTGGGTCTGTCACCTCGATCGTGAATGACGTCGCATCCGACGAGCCCGCCAGTGGGCCGGATATACCCGCGCAGGTTGATCAGGTCAGGCTCTCGGGCGGGATCGAGATCCCCTCCAGCAGGTAGCCCGCGTCGATGCGCACTCCCTCATCCGGGTCGTGGTCCCGCATGGACTCGGCGATGCGATGTACGGCCGGCCAACCGCCCAGGTAGGCCATGCCGACCAAGACGGCGCGACGCACTTGTGGATCGTTGTCGCCGGAGAGGGTTTCCAGGTACTCCACGACGTTCTCGGTTTGCTTGACCGGCGCGCTGGCGGTGACCAGATGAATCCCGTGAATCTTGGTGTCTCTGTCGGTGGAGACGGCCGAGAACTCCAGTGCCTCCTCGAGTGTCCAGCAGGGCACCGACGCCCGGATCGCATGGCTGACCTGCGGCGCGCTCTTGCCCTGGACCACCACGTAGTGAAGTCCGAGGTAAGGATCTTCCAGATAGGTGACGCTGGTGTCGGCGCCTGCCGACCAGACCTGCCGGCGGGGTGGCGGCTCGCTCAGGCGTGGGCTCCGGAGGATGCGCCAGTGCCGGTCGTATGCGAAGTATCCGAATTCATCACGGGATACCTCGCGTCTGAGCACGATTCTCGTATCACTGGCTGCCAGGGACCCGTGGGTGGCGTTCAGCACGCCCGTGTCCGCCCCGCGTCCGCCGTCTCTTCCAGGCCGGCGGTGTCCGCCCACGAGTGCGCCGATCCATCGCAACACACCGCTCGCCATCACAGGGCCTCCGAGGATCGACGTGACAGGCAACCGCGCGCCGAAGAAGTCGATCTTACGGTTGAGCGGGACCAGGCGACCTCGCGCCGCTGAGCCCATCACGATCTCCTCCGCTCGGGCGATAGGAGACGCAGCATCCCAGGCCGGCCTGTCCCGGGGAAACGAGCTACACCCGAACGGACTGCGGTGCCGTAGCCGCAGAAGCCGGTCGCGGTGCCGCCTCCGGCCTGCCGGCCCGCGGTCCGGCTGCCATCGGTGGCCGAAGCGACGGGCGCGTGCGCGATCGCCGCGACGGCCGGCAGTACGCCGGTCCGGGACGAGGAGGGCGCCGCTGGCCCTTCATGTCCGGCCGGCGCGGGCGGGGGTCACTGGGACCGGCGGATGACGTCGGTGATCGCGGCGGCCACGGTGCCCGGGTCCTTGCTCAGGATGCGCACGTGGTTGCTGGGGCTCGTGGCGAACACGGAGACGCGCTTGTTGCCCGCGCAGGCTTGGGCCGCGGCCGCGCGCATGGTCCGCATCTCCTGATCCGAGGCGCCCGAGTGCGCCCCGGTGCCCACGACGTACACGGCCGGGATGGTCAGAGCCTCGAAATCGGGTCCGAGCCGGCCGTTCACGGCGTCCAGTTCGATGACGAGCTCCGCGCTCTGTGCCGGTGTCATCTTGGCCGACAGGCCGAGGGCGGCCAGGATGCGCATGATCCAGCCTAGGCGGCGGAACTGCCGGCGCACGCCGTCCTTGCCCGCGTCGTCGAACATGCTGATCGGGAAGGCGCCGTCGATGAGCACGAGCCCGGAGACCCGCTCGGGGTGCTCGGCGGCGTAGCGCACCGCGATGGTGGCCCCGTGCGACCATCCGACCAGGATGGGCCGCTCGGCCCCGGTCGCGGTGATCACCCGGCCGATGTCGTCGACGGCGCCGCGGATGGAGTAGTCCGAGGAGGGTCCCGACTTGCCGCGTCCCCGCGCGTCGAAGGTGACGGTCCGGTGCTTTCCCGCGAGCCGGTCGAGGACGGGCTTCCAACTGCGCTGGGTCGCGAACGCTCCGTTGAGGAAGAGCAAGGCCGGGCCGTCGCCGGGGGTGTCGACGGCTTGGATTCGAGTGTCTGCCGCGGGGATCGTGAGGTGCCGTGACATGGGGGTTCCTTTCGTGCGCCGGGCTGCGGGGGTGGTCAGTGGCGGAGCCCGCGGGCGTCGCGCCGGGCTCGCCATTCGATGAGCAGGGCGGGCATCCGCTCCGCGAGAAAGTCGTAGAACGCGGCGGCCTCCTCCAGCATCGAGCGCCGCTCGGAGGGGCCGTCCTTGAGCATCTCCAGGGCCTCACGGGCGAGCGCCGCCTGCTCCTGGTAGGTCTCGCGGGCGAAACCCGTCGGATCGAGCGCCCGCGGGTCGAGGGTGATGCGGTCCACCCGTTGCCCCGCCGGGCGGGACCTGCGTACGACACGCAGGTCGGTCAGTTGCGTGATCGCCTTGGTGATCGCGCTGCGGCTGGCCAGCAGGGCCTGGCTGAGCTCGTCGATGCTCGGGTCGGGCGGGCGGCAGACGAGCAGGTAACCCAGGACGCGGCCGGTCACGGGCGGGAACTTGTACTCCCGCGCATAGAACTGCGCGACGCGATCGGCGAAGGCCAGTTCCTCAGACGTCGTCATACCGCGAAGATAACACAGTTGGCGCAAATGACACAAATAAGTGTCATTCGTGTCCGTCGGAGGTCCGTCGGAGGTCTGATCTCAGGCCCGCGGGCGCGACGAACGGTTGAAAGGATGCGCGGCACGCGCCGGTGCGGCCGGTACGGGCCGCCGGGAGCGTCGGCCCGGCTCAGGCGGCCTTCAGGTCGCGGCGCCGGAAGGCCGCGATTCCGGCCAGCGCGAGCACGGAGGTGACCGCGATCAGCCAGGCCGGCGGGGCGGCGTCCACCACTCCGCCGGGCACCCGGGGCAGGTGCGCGAAGGGGGAGATGCCGCGTACGCGGTCGTCGAGCCGGAGCAGCTCGCCGAACTGGCCGAGCAGCGCGAAGGCCACCAGCGCCGCCCACGCCAGGCCGGTCAGCCGGGGCAGCGCGCCGTACAGCAGCATGGCGATCCCGGCCAGCGTCCAGGTGGCGGGCACGTGCACCAGCGCGGCGCCCGCCAGGCGTGCGGTCTGCTCGGCGGGCTCGCCGACGCGGATGCCGTGGGCCAGGCCGATGGCCAGGCCCGCGGCCAGCAGGATCAGCAGACTGCCGGCCAGCGCCATGGCCAGGTGACCGGCCGCCCATCTCCAGCGGGGAACGGCGGTGGCCAGCACGGGCTCGGCGCGGACCGCCGCCTCCTCGCCCTGTAGACGCAGCGTGGCCTGGACCGCGTAGCCGCCCGCCACCAGGGCGAGCAGCCCGAGCTGGGCGGCCAGGAACGTGTCGATCAGCGCGCCGGCGCCGCCCAGCAGAGCCAGCGCCGCGGCGATCTGGGCGTTGTCGCGCACGAGGTCCCCCACGCCCTGCGCCAGCGACCCGAACATCGCCCCCACCACGGTGAAGCCGATCATCCAGCCCAGCAAGGCGCCCCGCTGCAGCCGCCAGGCCAGCGCCAGGGGGCCGGCCAGCCAGCGGGCGGCATCGGGCGGGCCCGGTCGCGGCGGCATCAACCCGGCGCCGAGGTCGCGGCGGCGAGCCAGCAGCGCCGCCGCCGCGATCAGCAGCAGGGACACGACCACGAACAGCGCGATCACCTGCCAGCGCTCGCCGGCGAAGGCCCGTACCCGCTGCGCCCAGCCCAGCGGGGACAGCCACGACAGCGCCTCCATCCCCGCCGCGTCCCCCACGGCGCGCAGCAGGAACGCCAGGCCCAGCACCGCCAGCGCCATGCCGTTGGCGGTGCGCGAATGCGAGGTCACCTGCGCGGCCACGACCGCGACCCCGATGAAGAACCACCCGGTGCCCGTCACCGCCAGGCCGAGAGCCAGCGCGCCGCCGGCGGGCAGGCCCTGACCGGTCAGGGCCAGGGCGATGAGCAGGCCGAGGAGCAGGCCGGCCCCGCCGGCCACGAGCACCGCGGCCGACGCGAGCGCCTGGCGTCCCACGGCACAGGCGCCGATCAGCTCGGCCCGGCCGCTCTCCTCCTCGGCCCGGGTGTGCCGGGTCACCGCGGTGACGCTCATCAGCGCGGCCAGCACCGAGGCCACGATGGTCGCGCGCCAGGCGGTCAGCCCGCCCACCGACGAGGCGTCGTACACCGGGCCGGTCAGCGCCTGCAGGGCAGGGGCGGAGCCGATGGTGACGCCCAGCGCGAGACGCCGGCCCGCCTGCGGGTACAGCTCGGCGATGGCCGAGGCGGTGGCCGCGACCGCGACGACGATGACGACGATCCACACCGGCAGCAGTACCCGGTCGCGGCGCAGCGCCAGCCGCACCAGCGCCAGGGTGCCGGTCATGGGGCGACCTCGTAGTGCCGCAGGAACAGCTCCTCCAGCCTCGGCGGCCGGCAGGTCAGGCCGCGCACGCCCGCGTCCAGGAGCAGGCGCAGGACGGTGTCGAGCCGGTCCGGCTCCACCCGCAGGCGAACCCGCGAGCCGGTGACCTCCACCACGTGCACGCCCTCCAGCGACGCCGGCCTGGCCGGGACGTGGTCCAGTTCGGCGGTGACGGACGTGCGGGTCAGGTGGCGCAGCTCGGCCAGCGTGCCGCTTTCGACCGCGCGGCCGTCCCGGATGATCGTGACCTGGTCGCACAGCGCCTCGACCTCGGACAGGATGTGGCTGGACAGCAGCACGGTACGGCCGTTGCCGCGTTCCTCGGCGACGCAGGCGCGGAAGGCGGCCTCCATCAGCGGGTCCAGCCCGGAGGTGGGCTCGTCCAGCAGGAGCAGCTCGACGTCGGAGGCCAGGGCGGCGATCAGGGCCACCTTCTGCCGGTTGCCCTTGGAGTAGGCGCGGCCCTTCTTGGTCGGGTCCAGGTCGAAGTGCTCCAGAAGCTGGGCCTTGCGGCGCCGGTCGAGGCCCCCGCGCAACCGCCCGAGCAGGTCGATGGCCTCCCCGCCGGACAGCGACGGCCACAGCACCACATCCTCCGGCACGTAGGCCAGCCGCCGGTGCAGCTCGACCGCGTCCCGCCACGGGTCGCCGCCGAGCAACTCGGCGCGGCCGCCGTCGGGGCGCAGCAGCCCGAGCAGGATGCGCAGCGTGGTGGTCTTACCCGAACCGTTGGGGCCGAGGAATCCGTGCACCTCGCCCCGCCGGACGGTGAGATCCAGGCCGTCGAGCGCGCGGACCGCGCCGAAACGCTTGGTGAGGCCCTGGACGAGGACGGCAGGCATCGCGCCTCCCTGAAGCCGGTCCGTCATGACGTTGCCGACCAGACTTCCCGGCGCACCGCGATCGACGGTAACAGCACGGACCCGGCTCGGCCAGGTACCGGCCGACCACTGTCCCCTCACCACTACAGGCCGGCGATCGTCATCGCCCGGATCATGAGGCGGACCGCTGTTCACGCCGCCGTGCCTGAGCGCGCTCAGGTACGGCCAGGGGCGGCGCGGGCAGCCGCGGGGACCGGACAGCGCGATCCGGCGGGTCAGCGCGATCCGGCGGCCGAACGCAGGATGCCGGTGACCGCCGTGGCGACGCCGTTCTCACGGGATACCTGCTCGCCGAGTGCGCGCGCCGCCGGGGCTGAGGCGATGGCCCCAGTGATGGCCGCGGCCAGCGCCGCCGCGGTGAGGTGGCGCGCGGTCAGGGGGGCCGGGGCGACACCCAGGTGGTGCAGGCGGGCGGCCCAGAACGGCTGGTCGCCGATGAACGGGCGGACGACCTGCGGGACGCCCGCGCGCAGGGCCGCCGCGACGGTGCCGATGCCGCCATGGTGCACGACCGCGGCCACGCGCGGGAACAGCCAGTCGTGGGGGGCTTCCTCGATCACCAGGACGTCCGCCGCCGGCGCCGGGGGCCGCAGGCCGCCCCACCCGGTGGCCAGCACCGCCCGCCGGCCGCACCGCCGTACCGCCTCCAGGACCGTCGCGGTGAGGGCCTGCGGGTCGCCGGGGACCATGCTGCCGAAACCGACGTAGACCGGAGGATCGCCGCGTTCGAGAAAGGCGACCAGCCGTTCCGGCGGGCTCCACCCGTCGGAGGGCGGCAGCGTCCAGAAGCCGACGGGCCCGGCGGAGGCCGGCCAGTCGCCCGGGGCGGGCAGCAGGGACGGGCTCCAGGCGTGCAGCACCTCGCCGGCCTTGACCAGGTCCGCCACCGGGCGGAACCCGGCGTCCAGGCCGAGCGCCTCGGTCCGCCACCGGCGCATCAGGCCCCGGTACGGCGCTTCCACCGCCGCGGCGACGCGCCAGCTCGCCCGGTTGAACGCCCGGGGCGGGCGCGCCGGCAGGATCGGCGAGGCGAACGCCGCGGTCGGCAGGTACAGCGGCAGCAGCAGCCCGGCGATCGCCGGGACGCCCAGCTTCTCGGCCACGTACGGCCCGCCGAGCGATTTGGGGTGGTAAACGACCACATCGCCGCCCCGCTCCACCAGCGTCGCCTGCGCGTCCAGCAGGCGGCGGATCATCGGCTTGACGGATCGGGCGGCGGTGATGGCCGCCCTGGCGCCTCTCCCCTTGACCGCGTCCCGCAGGTCGAGCGTCTCGTCGGGCAGGGGCACATAGTCGATGCCGTGCCCGGCGGCCGACGGCCGGAAGCGACGCGGCCCGGCCACGAGCGGCCGGTGCCCGGCCTCGCTCAGGCCCTTGGCCAGCGCGAGGTACGGCTGCACGTCGCCCCGGCTGCCCATGGTGATCAGCAGCGCCTTCATCGCCCGTCCTTCATCCGGTCCCATTCGTCCAGCAGGCCGGGGAAGCGCTCCATCATGAACGCGTACATGTCACGCATCAGCTCCAGCCTCCTCCGGGCCACCGGATCGTCGCCGACGGCGCGCAGCCCCTGTTCGGCCAGGGCGCGGAAGCCGTCGAACTCGGCCATCTTCGCCCGGAAGGCGCGGGTGAAGACGAACGATCCGAACAGTTTGCCCGGACGGGGTCCCAGTTCCTCACAGCCTCGGGCCGCATCGCCGGCCCCGGTGACAACGCCACCCCACCGGCCGGCCCATCTCGCAGGCGGCCTTGACCCGCCCGGTTCCCGCGTTCGCGGATGGCGCTCGCCGCGCTGCCCGCCCACGCCGAGCTACCCGGCTATGGGTGTTACGACGCCGCCGTTGGCGACCTGCTCCTCAGCGGAATCACTTTTCGTACTCAACGCGATTTCTCCTTGCGGCGAGGGCGGGGATAGTGGGGATGTGGTCGAGTCCGAGAGAGAAGCCTGGCCGATCGGGACGTTCCTGGCGGGATTGAAGGCGTCGCTCCGGAGTGAGCTGCTGGCGATCGCTCCTGAGCAGCGGGTAAGTACCGGGCAGACGTTGATGGCGCAGGGAGCGTCCACCGATCAGGTGCTGGTGCTGCGAGCGCGGGGGAGCAGGTCGCCGGCGTGTGTGAAGGTGGTCGGATCCCTGGAGAGTGGCGCGGAGGTCCTCTTCGGGATCAGGGTCAGCGGGGATCTGGTGGGCGAGTTGGCGGCGATTCGGGACACCGATAGGTCCGCGACCGTGATCGCGTGCACGGACGGGGCGGTTCATCGGCTGCCGAAGGAGCGGTTCCTGGGTTTCCTCAACCGCAACCCCGAAGCGTGGAGACTCCTCGCGACCATGCTCGGCAACCGGCTGGACTGGGCCAATCAGCGGCGGCTGGATTTCGCGGGTTACCCGGTCGACCAGCGGCTGGCCCGAGTGGTCGTTCAGCTGACGGAACGCCACGGCTACCCGGCGGAGGGCGGCACCGACCTCGGTATCGAGCTCACTCAGGAAGAGCTGGGAAAGCTGGTCGGTGCCGCAAAGGAGTCGGCGGTCAAGGCCGTCAAACAGATGCGCGATGCCGGATTGATCAGAACGGGCTATCGGCGGCTCGTGGTAGCCGACCTGGCGAGGCTGAAGGCCTTTGCGATGCTCAGCCGCTGATCCGCTCCAAGCCTTGGTGACCGCGAGCGTCGCGGGCACCACCCGGAAGATGGTCCGGCCGCGCACTGCCTACAGGACCGAGGTCTTCGCTTCGATGCGCCGCGGTGGCTCCGGGAGGTTCCCGCTGCGGTGGGAGTGACCAGCACCCCGACCATGGGCGATGGGTGCTGAATCCACCTTCTCTCGAACAGAGGTTTTTGTGTGAGTTCCGCATCCTCTAGGAGAGTCCGACATTTGACGCTACAGGCAAATAGTGTGCGAGGCAGATGACCTAGGCGGAACAGGTATTTGTACTGCTTCTTGTAAAGCCGCTCGTGTAAGGATCCTGTTCCCGACCCCAACCACCGAAGGGGGCAGAAGGTGGTAGAAGCATTCGAACGGCGCGCGCTGATCTCAGTCGACGCCACGGGGTATGGAAGCGCCGACGATCAGCGGCAGTCGGACATCCAGGCGGGACTGCTCGACGTTCTGGACAAGGCTGCGGCCGCGGCCGGACTCGAACGGGACAAATGGGAACGGCAGGGCGCCGGCGATGGCGAGTTCTCGGTTCTTCTCCCGCAGATCGCCGAGGGGCGCCTGGTCGGGGACTTCCCCCGTTACCTCGCGGCGTTCCTGAACCGCCGGAACGGGGATGCGCCGTGGGAGCATCGGCTCCGACTCCGGCTGGCCATCCACTACGGAACGGCCATCGCCAACGTGAACGGACGCAGTGGTCAGGGGGCGGTCGAGGTCGCCCGGCTCTGCGACAGCCCTCCACTGCGCGTCGCCCTCAGGGAGTCCAGGGCCGATCTGGCCGTCATACTCTCTGACCGGATCTACACCGATATCGTCCGCCATGGTCACGCGCTCTCGGTCGCCGGCGAGGACTTCCGGGAGGTGGAGGTCAACGTCAAGGAATTCCGCGGGCGTGCCTGGCTCTGGATTCCCCGGGGCCGGAACATCCACTCCCTGACTCTTGCTCTTCCTCCGGACGAGCCGCCCGCACAGAAGGCCGAGGGCGAGGCTTCGTCCCCCGAGCGGTCGGCTTCGGTGCACAACGAGTTCCACGAACGGGTGGACGCCCGGGGCGCGAACTTCGGGTTCCGGAGTTGACCCGGTGTCCGAGGAAGTCCCCGGTGCAGGTGTGCAAGCTGGCGACGACGGCCAGCCGTTCCAACCCGCCGAAGGCCATCCCGAGGCGAACAGGCGCAAAGACGCCCCTCCTCCCGCCGAACATCCGCCGGTCAACCAGCTGATCAACTTATTCCTCAGCAACGTGGAGGCGTCGGGGGCGAACTTCGGCTTCGACCAGGCGAGCCGAGCCAGCCGTCAGATGGTGAGCGGCCCGATACCTCGGGAACAGGTGAACAGGCTGACCCGCCATTTCGTGGAGCCCGAGCCGTTCGAGGAAGCGCTCGAGGCACTACGGAAGCGCGCCGTGGTCACCCTGTGTGGGCCGGACGGCAGTGGCAAATTCACCGCCGCCGTCAACCTCCTGGTCCGCGTGCTCGGCGAGGGGGCGCCGATCGTCAGGCTGTCTCTGACCAGAAGCCTGAGGGAGTTGGCCGACCACCAGTTCGACAGAGACACCGGTTACGTACTGCCCGGCTGGTTCGGCGCATGTGACCAGGAGGCCGAGCATCACTGGGAGCGAGTCGAGGGGGAACTGCGTCAGCAGGGCTCGTTCCTGGTGGTGACCTCCCCAGAGGAGAGCCGGCGCACGGCCATGACCACCAGGATCCAGTGGTCGCCGCCCGACGACAAGGGCACGCTCATCCGCGAGTACGCGGGCGGTGGCCTGACGGACGCGGACATCACCAAGGTGGTCGAGGCGCTGCCCGAAGACCTCACGATGGCATGTCTGATCGAGATCACGGATCTGCTCATCCGTGGCCTGCCGCCCGAGGAGGCGGTCTCGTCCGCGCTGCGGGGCGCCGCCAAGGACCAGGTGCACGACTGGTTCGAGCAGGGGCCGACCCGGGAACAGATCCTCGACATCACCGTGCCGGCGTTCCTGCCAGGTCTGTCCGAGCGGCGGTTCGGGCAGTGCCGGGAACTGCTCAAGACCGCGCTGGCGAAGACGGTGCCCGAGGAGTCCGTTCAGGAGAGCGAACCTGCGGATCGGCCACGGAGACCCGCGGAGGAGGCCTTTCCCCAGGCCAGAGGCAGGCGATGGGAGAACCCGCTGATCCGGATCAGGCAGGTTATCGTCGACGGACGGCCCCGGCGGCTGGTCGAGTTGCGGGAGGCGGAGGCACAGCGCTTCCTCTTCGCCGAGATGGCCAGAAGGTTCGACGAACACTTCTGGGATGCGGTCCGGGCCTGGCTTGAGGACCTGTTGATCGAGCCGGAGTTCTCCCTCCACATCGCAGCGGGCCTGGCCAGGCTGGCCGGGTCGAGCTTCGACGAGGTCGAGGGTTCGTATCTGGAACCGTGGTCGGTCGCGGCGGGGCGAGAAGAACCCGCTCGTTCGCACGCCCGGCAGAAGCGGTTGACGACCGTCCACGTGCTGTGGTTCATGTGCTTCGACGAGGACATGGCGCCGGTCGCGCTCCGAGTCGCCGCGGGATGGGCCGCGCAGGGCAGCACGGTCGGGCAGAAGTACAACGCGATCATCGCGTTCTCGGGAATCCTCGGCCGGTTGTATCCGATCGAGGCGGTGAAGAACCTCTGGCAACTGACGAGTAACCGGGGCGCGGTGCTGGGACCGCTGGCGATCGAGGCGTTCGGAGGATTGTTCCTGTCCCAGGAGGATGCGGACGGGCGCGTTCGCGTCGTCCAGTTCCTGGCGAGCAAGATCCGGAAACACCGTGGAGTCCCCAGCCGGGTCGAGACGTACGGGACTGCGCTGAGGGCGATGCTCGCCGTCTACCGGACCGACGATCCACAGGGACGGCCGTTGGCTGCGCAACTGCTCTGCGAACGGCCCGGCCTGGTGGACATCGTCGGCTACACCTGGTCGGTGCTTCTGGTGAACCGGCCGGTCCGGCATGCGGCGCTGGCCGCGTTGTACGCCAATCTCGACGCGTTGCGCGACCACACCGAGGAGCCGGAGCTGATCGCCCAGCGGCTCGGAGACGTCCTGGGCGGGCTTTTGACCAAGGACCAGCAGGACGAACTGGCCAAGGACTTCACGGCGCTCGCCGAACGGCCTGCGAACCGGCGGAACCGTGCGAACACCGTCGCAGCCGCCCTGCTCGCGGCGATCGAACGAGCACAACGTCGTACAGGAGATTAAGCGTGAGCTATCCGATCAGTACTCAGAAGGTCTTGGCGCCCGTGCCCAGGTCTGGGTTGTTCGGGCTTCGTTCCCGCAGCCGCGACACGTCGGAGATCCCTCCTCTGACGGCGGGTCAGGTCCTCGTGCTCCGTTCGGACGGCCGGTACGTGCTGGACAGCGGACGGCTGAGCCTGAGCGATGAGATCGTCCTGGAGGCGACGCACGTGAGCGTCGTCGACATGACGGAGAACAAGCAGGTCAGGGTCGAGTTCTCCATTCCCTCGGCGGAAGGCTGCGAGTTCACCGTTCACGTCGACTTCACCTGCCGGGTGCACGACCCGGTCGCCGTGGTCGAAGCCGGCCTTGGGGACATCAGAGAGATCCTGGCCGCCTACCTGAGGGCACATGACGACGTCTTCAAAGCCGGAGCGAAGTACAAGCTCGCCGATTTCCTGGCGGTCCGGACCGAAGTGCGCGCCGAGCTGGAGGCGTACCACCACTACGTCCCGGTCCGGTTGTCCGGGATGACGGCGGTTCTGGGCAACGTGGAGATCCCCGCGCCGGCGGAGGTGAGGGACTACGCGGGCAAGGCCGTCCGGGACTATCTCGATCATCAGGACCGGCTCGCGGGTCTGGCGCGGGATGGGACGTACGACCGGGCTCACGCTCTTGAGGAGACCGAGACCAGGTTGCACAGGCTCAAGCTGGAGGTGATGGGAACCGAGCAGGAGCTCAACAAGCTCCGCAGCGACCGGCTGAAGCAGGCGCAGCGGGAAGCGGACGAGGAGGCTGCGCTGGCCGCGGAGCACCGTAGGCGCGATCTGGAGACTACCTTCGGCATCGACCAGGCGGCGAAGGTCGCCGAGGCGGTGGGCGGTTCTCCCCTCATGGGCTATGCCTTCGCCGCCGAGCGTGGCGATATCAGCGCCAAGGACCTGGCCGATGTCCGCCAGGTGGAGGCCGACCGGGTGCATGCGCTGGAGCGGTTGCGTGAGGACCGCGCATACGAGGACTCTGTCAAGAACGCGCAGCTCTCCCGGGACACCATGGTGCAGGGCATCATGATGCGGCTTGAAGTCTTCAAGGAGATGGTGCGGAAGGGCCACCTCGACGAGCGAGGCATGAAAGAGATCGACGGTATTCTCGCCGCACTCGTCACCGCGCAGGGAGTCGACCTTTCGGCAGCGGCCGGACCTGACGGAGAGATCCAGGCGGCGGCCGAGCCGGTCCGTGAGGAGCTCGCGGCCCCGCAGGCGTCCCCTGAGCCGGAGGACACCGACGAAGCGCCTTATCGGGAGGAAGACCTCTGATGACGGCGGTTCAGCCGACCGCTGCTGTTGGGGTCGAGAGGGAGCCGCCTCGACGGCCGGCACATGGACCGAAGGGGCCGGGTGTATGGCTCCGCTCGCTGATCGGCGTGGACGAGTCGGTGCTGAGCATGGCGCCCCTGGACCGTGGACGCTACACCGCGATGGCCCTCATCGTGGTCAACGCGGGCATCCTCGCCGCCGTGTCCATGTTCATCCTGGTGCAGAGGTTCGGGGACGCCCCGCTCGTGGTGGAACTGCTGGCCGCCCTGTTCTGGGGCTGGATCATCTTCTCGGTGGACCGTTGGCTGATCGCCAGCGCACACGGGACACAGAGCAACGGCGGGGTCTTCCTCGCCCGGGTGCTCCTGGCCATCGTGCTGGGGTTCGTGGTGGCCGAACCGCTGCTGATCGCGATGTTCGAGCCCGCGATCCATCGGCAGGTGGCCGAGGATCGGCGGGTGGAACGGGCGGCCAAGCTGAGCGCGCTCACGTCCTGCAATCCCGTCCCCTACCGGGAGCTCCCGAGCAAGGACGTCCAGTCGTGCCAGGACCGGAGGCTGCTCATAACCGTCAGCGCCAACCCGGTGGCGGCGGCGGCCACTGTCACCTCGCTCGACAAGCAGGTATCGACGTTGTCGAAGGCCATCGACAAGGATATGGCCGCGCTGCGGAGACTGGAGCGGCTGGGGCACGCCGAATGCGGTGGCGAACGCGTCGGCAACGAGACCACGGGCATCTTAGGCGAGGGCCCGAACTGCCGTCAGATTCGGAACGAGCGGGCAGAACTCCTCCGCACCTCCAAGCTCACCGAGCGGCGGGCACAGCTCGCCGAGCTCCAGACCAAGACCAAGGACGCCGTCGAGGCCATGGGTGTGGTCAATGCCGAGTACGCGACCCAGATCGCCCGGGAGATCGACAAGCAGTTGCCACGTCCCGAGGGCAAGATCGGAATTCTGGAGGAGGACAAGGCCCTTCTCGCCCTCCAGGGTCAGAGTCTGATGGTCTTGCTTTTCGTCTGGCTGCTCCGCATCGCACTGATCACCTTGGACTGCATGCCGATCCTGACGAAGCGTCTCGCCGGGCTCAGCACCTACGACCGCCAGGTGGCTGATCACGCGGCCGCGGATATGGAGACGCATGAGGTGTTCCTCAAACATGCCAAGGCCCAGAACATTCAGGGTCGAGTCGACGCTCTTCGCCTGCTGGATGAACATGAGCGAGACCGCCGGCTGCGCCGGGAGCGTTCTGAGGCCGAGGCTCGCAACAACCAGGATGAGCATCTCAAACAACAGATCCGAGATCTTGCCGCCCGGCTGAAGGGCAACCCTGACCTAGCACGGGACTAGCTGGATCCGGAGCTGTTCTCGAGGGCCGCCTCACATCCGGGGGAAGGCGGCCGCGATGGTGGCGGCGAGTTCGAGGTAGGCGGTGTGGGCCGCCGGGCTCAGGTGGGTGAGATCGATTTCGGCGTCCTCTACCAGGTGGGGTCGAAGGGGACGCCGATGACGTCGCGGCAGCGGCCCTTGGAGTGGGCGCGGAGGGCGGCCGGGTCGACCGGGGTCCTGGTGGTGGTGGACGTTGAAGATGGCGCCGGCCAGGTCGGCGTGGCCGTGGGCCCGGAGCCAGTCGAGGGTGGCGTCGGCGGAGCGGGCGGCGATGTGGGCGCGAGCTTCGGCGAGCATCCCGGCGACCTTGGCCCGCAGGATCGACAGCACCTGCCACCCGGCCACGTCGGCGTCCTCGGGGACGTCGGCCAACTCCTTCAGCTCAGGCACGCCGGGCAGTACGGCGGCGCCCGCCGGAGCCACCACGGCAACGCGACCCCGGCGGCCAGGAAGGCCAGGTTGAGCAGCCCGGGCACGGCCAGCCCCAGGCCGCAGTAGCCGACGCGCTTGAGGACGAACCGCTCCGGGCTGATCCCGAGCTCACGAACCGGCGCGGTGGTCCCGGAGGTGGCCGCGGGCCCGCCGCCAGACCGCGTCGAACTCGTCCCTGGTGAGGGGCTCGGGGTCGTGGCCCTCCCATTCGTGGACCGGGACCTCGGCGGTGAACCCGTAGGTGGCTTCGTAGGCGCGGCCGGCCCCGGCGTCGCGGGCGTGCCGCCACTCGGCGAGAGAGGCGGCCGCGATCGGCGTGCCCGCGGCCCCCTGCAGCTCGACCTGGCGGGCGACCCAGCCATCGGCGTCGACCTCGAAGTAGAACCAGATGTCTTCCTCGTCCCAATAGCTGCGGAACCATCTCCTCATCGGGCCATGGTCTCGCGTACATGCACGGCCCGGTTGCGTGGCCGGTCTGGCGATGGGGGGCGCCGGGAGCCGGTTCGCTGGCTGGTCCCGTAGGACGCGTGTCGTCGCGGGCGCGGCGATGCCGCTGTTCTCGCTGTTCCGCGGGCGCTTCGCCGCTCTGCACGGCGTCGATCCGCGCAGGCTCCTCGTCGTCCGCACGGTGGACTTCACGGGCGGCCCCGCGGCCTTCGGCGCCGTCGTCGGCTCGCGGGCTTCAGCCAGGTCATGGTGCCGCGGCGTGAGTCAGCCGCCGACGCCGTACCCGGTGATCTCGTCGCCGGGGTCCGGGCCGACGAACCCTTCGGCGACGCGCTCGGCCTGGATCAGGACGCCCGGTCTCGGCCGGTTGCGGGCGTACGCGGAGGGCCGGACCCGGTTCGGGGCCGGGTCCGGCCCTCGGTCCTGGGGCTCAGCCGAGCATTCGGTACGGCTGAGCCGGCCGTCCTGGCGCGGTCTGGGATGAACACGCTCCTGACCGGGGTGATCAGCTGGGGAGGGGCTCCAGGTACCAGGTCACCTGCCGGCCGGCGGTCAGGGACTTGAGCTTGACGCCGGCGTTGTGGTGCATGACGTCAGGCGCCAGCCCCTTGGAGGTGTCCCGCTTCGGGGAGATCGTCCAGCCCCCGGGGAACCTGGTCTGGTCCGCCTGGACGATCACCCACTGCTGCAGTTCCTCTTTGTCGTTGCAGGTCTGGATGATCGTGTCGTAGCGCGTGGCGTCCAGCGTCGTCTTCCGCTGCAGGCACATGTCCGCCCGGAGGTTCTCCAGCTTGTAGAGCGTGGGACCGGAGCCGGTGGAGCCGAGCCGCGTGATCGCCCATCGTTTGGCGTCGTCGTGGCCGGCGTTGAGGTCCTCCGCGATGGTGTCCACCACGTTGCCCGCGTTCTTGCCCGCGGCGCGGGACAGCATCGCTCCGCCGGTGTAGACGGAGCGGATCCGGTAGGTGCCGTCGGAGGGGCCGGGCGGGGGCGACGGGGGCGGTGAGGAGACGGCGGCCGGGGCCGTCTGGGCGGTCGCGGGCGCGAGCGCGCCGGCCAGGGCGGCGATGGCGATGGCGGCGGCCCCTGCGGTGAGGGCGGTGGCGACCGCCAGGCAGCGACGCCGGGTTGTGCGGATCATGGGATTTCTCCTTGTGATGAAGGACCGTGGGGTGCGGTCTGTCGGGTCGTTCCGACCGGTCCGGGGGAGGGCGGCGGGGATCAGGCGACTGTGGCGGGCGCTGTCGCCCCTCGCCCCCCACTGGCGGCCGCCCGGCCGGGAAGCGGGCTGGGCCGGAAGGGTCGCGGATGTGGCGGTCGCCGTCGTGCGGCTCCTGCCGGCGCGCGCCCGTCGCGGCGGGCGGGGCGTTCAGGCCGTGGCGGCGTGCGAGGGCTCGTAGCCGATCCCGTTGACGTGCCGGCCGAAATGCCCCGCGCCGCCGGGCACGTGCCTGCCCGAGGTCTGCGAGGCGTCGGGCGGGAACAGCGGGCAGGGATCCCCGTCGCCGAGCTTCGGATCCTCGAAGCCGCCGTTGACCAGGGCGGCACGGGCGCCACAGGCACCCGGGTTCTCGGGTTTCTCAGGGACCGCCATGGGAGGGGTTCCTTCCGGAGGGGGATGAACCGACCTCCTATACATAACCGAGTGACGCGTACTGACTACTAACTGTGATGGCATTGGGAGATGCTGGAAATGGAATAATCGGCTGTCTGTTACGGCCGACCCCGTCCCCGCCGGCCGTACGGCATGAGCGGGGCACCGGCGTGCGCGCACGGCCTCACGCCTGCGCCGGAGGCGGAGCGCCGCGATCAGGGGGCGGGGCTGCCCTGGGAAGCGGTCATCGCGGCCTGTGGCGTTCGAGTCGCTCGCGGACGGCGTCGCCGTTGGCGCGGCCCCGTCGCTCGTCCGCGAACTCGCCGGGGAGGGAGACGAGGTGTCCGACGACGCTCCCCACCATGGCCGCGTTGCCGAGGGCGCCTCCGACGAGCTGCAGGACGTCGCCGCTCTCGCTGGTCAGCGCATCGGTGATCCGGGTGACCTGGTTCTCTCGCACCCTGGGGGCGCCCGGCAGGGGCCGGACGAAGTAGAGCCGGTAACCGGCCGACCCGAGGCGGACGTCGCATCCCCGGATCCGTCGCAGGTAGCCGGGCCAGTGGATGTCCGCCTGGTCCAGCGTGCCCGCGAACATCAAGGCCTCGCCCGTCGCGAAGGCGAAGCGGTTCGACTCCACCACGAAGAATCCGACCGTTATCGTCCCCGCGTCCCAGACGAACTTGCGCATCCTGGGATCGCACCAAGCCGGCACGATCAGCGGTTCTTCGGCCTCCGGGCGAGGCCGGTCGCCGCGCCCCTCGTGGACGTCGCCAGGCCGGCGTGCGGGGTGTCCTCGCTGGGCTTGCGCCTCGGGTGGTGATCGACCGGCGTCCGGTGGGGGAGTGGGCACCCAGAACCGCCATCCCGCGGGGGCGGGCGGCCACGACGGGGGCGGCCTCCATCCGGGAGGCGGTGTCCACCCTGGGGGCGGGGGTGGCCACCCGGGCGGGGGATTGAACCTCATCCCAGCTCCCTGCCGGTCGTCTGCCCGAATCCCACACCGCCCCTCGGCCCGAGTCAACCAGCGGCGTGGCCATGCCCCGGCGGGCGGACGGCGGCCCGCTCGACGGCCGTCTCCACGCCGCCCTCGATGAACGGCGGGGCCGCGGCCACGTCAACCGGCCGCCGGTCTGGGCCCGGGGCGCGCGGCGGGTCCTCGCCTGCCGTACGCCCCGGACGAGGTCGTTCCGGGGAGTCTCGGTGCTCCTCGGGGGTGTGACCGAAGGCGGCGCTGAACGGCCGACCTACTGACGGTCGAGGTGCAGGACGGTGCCGGACTCGTCGCCGAGCCAGGTGGTGGGACCGCCGACCAGGGCGGCGTAGCTGACCTTCGCGCCGCTGGCGGCGGTGACGGTGACGTCGACGCGCTCGACGTGCCAGTCGTCCCGGTCGGTGGTGCCGGCAGCCGCCGTCCAGACGAAGCGGATGTAGACGGGCCGGTTGTGCAGGTCGCCGAGGGTGAGCGGGGGGTTCTTGCGGGGGTCGTTCCACTCGGGCCGCTCGACGTTGCTGCCGTTGCCGAAGATGTACTCGTGGCGGTCGTGCTGCTGGAAGTCTCTGACGTCCGGGCGGGCCAGGCGGAACTCGCGCCCGGCGATGCCCAGGAACACCCTGCTGTCGGGCTCGGCGTTGCCCCGGACGCGGGACTCGTCGCCGGCGGTCCAGACCGTGGCGGAGATGGTGGCGATCGGGTCGGTGCTGAGGATCGGGTCGGTGGCCATGCCCCTCCTTGAATGACTCTTGGTAGTTGCTTGACTACTGTTAGTCATCTTCCCTGGTGGTTCCCTGATCCATGCGCACAGCGGGGGAAGGGTTGGCGTGACGAACGGATACGCGCTGCTGACCCGCCGGTGAGTGGACGGCCTTCACCCTGGGGTCCGGCGCGAAGGTCTCCGGGCGCCGCGGCCCGGCCCGCGGCGACGGCTGAGGTGTGCGCCTCGGTCGCCGCGAAGCGCCACGTGCCGACCAGGACGGGACGGCGTCTCTCCCGTCAGTGACTCTCTGCTGGTGTCCGTCGCCGGGGCCGGAGACGAGGGACGCGCGCTCATGCCAAGAGCGGTGCTGTGCGAGGCCCCGTAAGATCGGGCCAATGGGATGGGAGGCACTTGCGCGGTGGGGTGAAGACGTCACGCGCATCGAACCGCTGACCGGCGGAGTCGCCAACGACGTGTGGAGTGTGCGGGTCAACGGGCGCCTCGCGGTCGGTCGTCTCGGTACCAGGAGCGACGCCGACCTCGCGTGGGAGACCGAGCTCCTGGTCCATCTCGACCGTGAAGGCCTGACCGTGCCGGTGCCGATCCCGACCACGGACGGCCGGCTCTTCGCCGACGGTCTGGTGGTGATGACCTACCTGGAAGGCGGGCCGCCCGAGACGCCGGCCGACTGGCGTCGCGTGGCCGGCGCGCTCCGCGAGTTGCATCGGCTGACGCGGGGCTGGCCACAGCGTCCAGGTTGGCGATCATCGACCGACCTGCTGCACGCCGAGACCGGGACGAAGATCGACCTGGCCGCGATGCCGCCAGAGGGCGTCGCCCGATGCCGGGCAGCGTGGGCGCGATTGTCCGGACGTCCCACGTGCGTCGTGCACGGCAACCCCAACGCCGGCAACATCCGCATGACCGCGCACCAGGTCGGGCTGATCGACTGGGACGAGTCGCACCTCGACGTCCCTGACCTCGATCTTGTGCTGCCCGGCAACGCCGCCGGCCTCGACGACGCCGCGTACGACATCGCCGCTCAAGCGTCGGCCGCCTGGGAAGCCGCCGTCTGCTGGGACGACGACTACGCGGTCAGGCGGCTCGCCGAGGTCCGAGCGATCTGAGGACGCGGCCGGCGACCGGGGCCATGGGCGGCATCGGCCGCGCCCAGCGCGATGTGCGGGTGGGATCTGCCCGTCCACGGCCCGCGGCCCCGAGCCGTGGAGTGCCCTCCCGTACGGCGCCGCCCGCGCGGTCGCCGTACGGTCAGGTGATCTCCGCGGTCCAGGTGCGGCCCTGGAGGAGGAGGTGGCCGCCGACGGCGGTGGCGGCGGGGTGCGCGGCGCCGGGGCGGGAGGCCAGGTAGAGCGTGTTGATCGGCGAGACCTCGGGTCGGTGCAGCAGGCGCAGCCGGCCGTCGGCCAGCTCGGCGGCGCACAGGTAGGCGGGCAGGACGGTGATGCCGGCGCCCGCGGTCACCGCGGTGAGCACCCCGCGCAGGTCGGGGACGACGACGGCGGGAACGCGGGTCAGCCGGGTGCCGAAGACGACGCGCCAGTACCGTCGCAGGATCGGCAGGTTCTCGGCGTAGGTGATCAGCGGAGCGGTGCCGATGTCGCCGGCGGTCCAGCCGGGCGCGGCCACCAGGACGAACTCCTCGTCGGCCAGTACCTCGACGCGCAGGCCCCGGCGGCGCGGCCGGACGGAGGCGATGACCAGGTCCAGGCCGCCCCCGGCCAGCTCGGCCAACAGCTCGTCGGGCATGCCGAACCGGACGCGCAGTCGCAGCCCCTGGCCGACCATCGGGGCCAGCGACGGCAGCACGCGGGCGCACAGCAGCTCGGCGGGCCCGCCCAGGTAGACCACGCGCCCGAAGGGGTCGCTGGACTCGTCCAGGTCCGTCCCGACCCACTCCTCCAGGTCGTCGATCGCCGGGGCGATCCGGGCGGCGAGCTGGTCTGCGGCCGGGGTGGGGGCCATGCCGCGCGGGACGCGGTCGAACAGCGGCCGGCCGAGTTCCGCCTCCAGCGCCTTGACGTGGGCCGTCACGGTCGGCTGGGAGATCCCCCGCAGCTCAGCCGCGCGGGACACCGAGCCGGAACGGTGCACGGCCACGAAGGTCCGCAACAGATCGAACGAGACATCGCGCATCCCCGCCTTCTATCAGAATTCCGATAGCGGCAGCGACTCCGTCCTATTGGATCTCGATATCCCCGAGCCGTCATGATCACAGCACCGCCGCCGCGAACCGCCGCGGCCCGAGGCGGCCCCCAACGTGATCCATGGGAGTCCACACGCCATGTCCAAGCGCATCCTGATCGCTCTGACCAGCCACGCGACCCTCGGCTCGACCGGGCGCGCCACCGGCTTCTACGTCGGGGAGGCGGCCGTGCCGTGGGAACTGCTCACCGCCGCCGGCCACCAGGTGGACCTCGTCAGCGTCGCCGGCGGCGTCCCGCCCCGCGACGGGGAGGACCCCGCCGACCCCACCCAGCGCCGGTTCCTGACCGACCCGCGCGTCGCCGGGCAACTGGCCGACACCCCTACTCCCGGCCAGATCACGCCGGAGGACTACGACGCGATCCTGTTCGCCGGGGGCCACGGCACCATGTGGGACTTCCCCGACAACCCCGGCCTGGCGCGCCTGGCGCGCACCATCTACGAGCGCGGCGGCTTCGTCGCCGCGGTCTGCCACGGTTCCGCCGCCCTCGTCGGCCTCACCCTCTCCGACGGCTCCTACCTGGTCGCGGGGAAGAAGGTCGCGTCCTTCACCAACGCGGAGGAGGCCGCCGTCGGACTGACCGACGTGGTGCCGTTCCTGCTGGCCGACCGCCTGGAGGCCCAGGGCGCCACCCACATCCCCGCCGACGACTTCACCGCCCACGTGATCACCGACGGCCGCCTGATCACAGGCCAGAACCCCGCCTCCGCCCGCGGCGTGGCCACGGCCCTCATCACGGCCCTCGGCTGACGCCCCTCGCACCCAGCCTGAGCCGACGGCCGGCGGCCACGTGCGTGGGTCAGGCCGCCCGCTGGGAGGCCGCCCTCGTGGCCGTTGAGGACTGCGCCGTGGCCGCCCCCGGGCCGGCCCCACCGTGCGGGAGGAAGGCGGGGAAGCCGAGGCGGCGCCGTACGTCCACCAGGTCGAACGGAATCCCCGCGCGCCCTCCTCCACACACCCCGCCCCGCCCCGGCCCAGCAACGACGGGGCGGGGCGGGGCCCGGGATGAGGCATCCCATCTCGGTTCCGGCCCCTGTGAAGTGCTCTCCGGGCCGGCGCAATCCAAGAACCAGTTCTGGCCCACCGATTAGCGCTCGAACGCGGCGACCTCGGTACAGGTGGCCTTGCAATCGCTTCCGTTGCGGGGCGGCGCTCCCGGGGGCGTTCTGGCCGTGGGGGCCTTAGGCGGTGAGGTCCAGAGGGGCGGCGGCCAGGGCGGCGTCGAGCAGGTCGCGTGAGGCCTGCAGGTCCTCGATCGCCTGGGTGAGGCGGTCGCGCTGGCGGCGCAGGTCGTCGATCACCTCCGGGCATACGGGCACCAGGTTGCCGGCCTTGATCCGCACACACGGCATCACCAGGGCGATGGTCTCGGTGTTCAGTCCCGCCGCCAGCAGGCGGCGGATGCGGAGGACGGTGTCGACGTCCGATTCCTGGTAGTGGCGGTAGCCGCTGGCCGACCGCTCCGGCCAGAGGAGCCCCTGCTTCTCGTAGTAGCGCAGCAGGCGCTCACTGACCCCCGTACGACGCGACAGTTCCCCGATGTGCACGCCGCCTCCAGCTTGACTCTGACATGGATGTCAGACTTTACCATTCCGGCGATGAAACGGACATTCCTCACTCTGGTTTCCCTCTGTCTCAGCATCTTCGTCGTCGGAACCGCCGAGTTCCTGGTCGCGGGGCTGCTCCCGCAGATCGGCGCCGACCTGGGGGTTTCGGTCGCGGTGGCCGGTCAGGCGGTGACGGCCTACGCGCTCGGCACCGTGATCGCCGGCCCGCTGGTCGCGATCGCGACCGTACGGCTGCCGCGCAAGGGCCTCATGCTCGCCCTGATGGCGGTCTTCGCCGCGGGCAGCGCGGTGAGCGCGCTCGCTCCCAGTTACCCGGTGCTGCTGGCCGGGCGGGTCATCACCGCGATCGCCCACGCCACGTTCTTCGCGCTGACGCTGATCATGGCCACCAGGGCGGCCCCCGCGGGCCGGACCGGCACCGCGATCGCCGCCGTGACCTCCGGCCTGACCGTGGCCACCCTGCTCGGGGTGCCGCTCGGCGCGGCGCTCGGGCAGGAGGCGGGGTGGCGCCTGCCCTTCGCCGTGCTGGCCGGGCTGGGGGTGGCCTGCCTGGCGCTGCTGGCGTTCGCGCTGCCCCGTGTCCCGGGGCGGCCCGCCGGAGCCGCCTCCGAGATCGCGGTGCTGGCCCGGCGGCCCGTGCTGCTGTCCATCGCGACCACGGCCGTCGGTTTCGCCGGGGTCGGCGTGGTGTTCACCTACCTGGCCCCGACGCTGAACCAGGTGAGCGGATTCGCGCCGTCCACGGTCTCGCTGCTGCTGGTGGTCTATGGGCTGGGCAGCCTGCTGGGCAACCTCGTCACCGGACGGCTCGCCGACCGGGCGCCGGGGGCGACGCTGCGCGGCGTCTTCGCGTGCTTGACGGTGCTGCTGGCCGTGATGCCGTTCGCCGTGGCGCACCAGGCGTGGGCCGCGGCCACCGTGCTGGGCCTGGGGCTGCTGGCCACCGCCACCGTCGCGCCGCTGCAGAGCCTGATCCTGCAACGGGCGGGCAGCGCCCCCACCCTGGCGGTCACCGTCAACGTGGCCGCGTTCATGCTGGCCCACGCGGTCGGCTCGGCGATCGGCGCCGGTGTCGTCACCGTCGCGGGGCTGCGCTGGACAGGCGTGGCCGGAGCGGTGCTCAGCGCCTGTGGGCTGCTGCTGTCCTACCTGGCCGCGCCCCGCCGTACCGCCGCCGAGCGGCAACCCGCCCCGGGCGGCGCCCGGCGGGAGACCGGGCACGTCCCTGCCCGCGGGCGACACTGAGCGCCCGCCTCCTCATCATTCGATCGGAGATCCGATGACCCTGGCCACCGACCACTACGACCGGCTGCTCGCCCAGCACTACACCTACATGCTCGGCGGCGACCTGACGGCGCTCGCCGCCGAGCAGGCCCGCCTGCTGGAAGACCTCGGCGTCACGCCCTCGACCGGTGACGCCGTCGCCGTCGACCTCGGCTGCGGCCCGGGGCCTCAGACGCTGGCCCTGGCCCGGCTCGGCTTCGCCTCCGTCCTGGCCGTGGACACCAGCGAGGCGCTGCTGGCCGAGCTGGTCTCCGCCGCGGCCGGCGATCCCGCGATCCGGCCCGTCCACGCCGACATCCGCACCGCGCTCCCGGAGATCGCCCGGCCCGGAACCGTGGAGGCCGTCGTCTGCATGGGCGACACGCTGACCCACCTGCCCGGCAAGAACGACGTCACCGCCCTGCTCGGCGACGTCACCCGGGCACTGGCCCCAGGCGGAAGGCTCGTCATCACCTACCGCGACCTCACCCGGCCGTTGACCGGTCCCGACCGGTTCATCCTGGTACGCGGCACCGCCGACCGGCTGCTCACCTGCTTCCTGGAGTACCGCGACGACGACACGGTCCTCGTGCACGATCTGGTGCACACCCGCACCGGCGACACCTGGACCCAGCGGGTCGGCAGCTACCCCAAGCTGCGCATCGGCGCGGACTGGCTCGCCGCCCAGACCGCCGCCGCCGGGCTGACCGTGTCGCGCGATGAGATCGGCCCGCGCGGCATGCGCGTGCTGGTGGCCGGCAAGGAGGGCGCATGAGCGATCTGTTCGACCTGACCGGCACGGCGGCGGTGGTCACCGGGTCCAGCCGCGGCATCGGCCTGGCGATCGCCCGCGCCCTGCTGGCCCAGGGCGCCGGCGTCCTGATCAACGGCCACGACGCCGCCGAGACCGGCGCCGCGCTCAGGGAACTGCGGGAGCGGTACCCCGGCGCGCCCGGCGGCCGGGCCCGGGTGGCCGGGCTGGCCGGCGATGTCACCGACGCGGACCTGGCGCAGGGCCTGGTGGACGAGGCCCTCCGCGTCTTCGGGCGCGTCGACCACCTGGTGTGCAACGCCGGTATCGACATCATCAAGCCTGCCGTGGACTACGGGCCGGAGGAATGGGACCGCGTCCTGGCGGTCAACCTGCGAGGCGCCTTCCAGCCGGCCCAGGCCGCCGCCCGCCACTGGATCGCACGGGGCGGGGGCGGGTCCATCACCATGACCTCGTCCATCGCCGGCTCGGTCGGCATCCCCGCCCTCGCCCCCTACGCGGCCAGCAAGGGCGGTGTGAACCAGCTCGTGCGCACTCTCGCGGCGGAATGGGCCCCGCACCGCATCCGGGTCAACGCCGTCGCGCCCGGCTACGTCGCCAACATCATGGCCGGCGTCACCGTCCACGACGACCCCGCCTCCGACGAGCGCATCCACACCTTCACCCCGCTCGGCCGCCGTGCGACCGTCGAGGAGACAGCCGCTCCCTACGTCTTCCTCGCCTCGCCCGCCGCCGGTTACGTCACCGGCTCCATCCTGACCGTCGACGGCGGCTACACCGCCACCTGACCGCTCCGAGCCGTGCGCGATCTCGGCCGTCGGGTCGGTGAAGAGGCGCCGGTGGCGGTCGTCGGCGTGGCCGAGCCGGCTGTCCGGGTCCCCGGCTGCGGCGGGCAGATGCGCGCCGCGGCCTGCGCGGGGTCGCGGGCCTGCCTCGTTCTTGCTCGGGGGTTGTCACTCGGCGGGGTCCGCGGAGGGGGGCGGTCTTTCGCCGTGGCGGAGCAGGAGTGGGCACAGGACGGCGGCCGCCGCCAGGATGAGCGCTCCGGTGAGCGTGGCGGCGGCCAGGCCGTCGGTGAAGGACTGGCGGGCGAGGGCGGCGAGGTGGGCCGCGGCCTCGGCGGGGAGGTGCCCGGTGACGCCGAGGGCGGCGCCGAGGCTGGAGCCGACGGCGTCGGCGGCCTCCGCCGGGATGTCGCCGGGGACGCCGCCGAGGACGCGCGACCGGTACAGGGCGGTGCCGATCGAGCCGAGTACGGCGATGCCCAGGGCGGCGCCGAGTTCGCCGGCGGTTTCGGAGAGCGCGGACGCGGCGCCTGAGCGGGCCGGGGGCGCGGACGCGACCACGACGTCGGTGGACAGCGTCATCATCGGTGAGATGCCCGCCCCGATGAAGGCCGAGGAGACGATGGCGAGGACCAGGCCGTCGCCGGCGGGCAGGCGGCTGAAGGCGAGCATCCCCGCGGCGGCCACGGCCGCGCCCGCCCCGAAGACGAGCGGGTGGCCGAGGCGGCGGACGAGCACGGAGGCCAGGACCGCCATCCCGCCGACGAACACCATGACCGGCGACGTCGCGACGGCGGCGGCGAGCGGGGACAGTCCTTCGACGAGCTGCAGGTACTGCGCGCTGTAGAGCATCACGCCGACCAGGGAGAACATCGCCAGCCCCGCTCCCAGCACGGCCCCGCTGAACCGCGGGTCGGCGAACAGGCCGACGTCGACCAGGGGCGTCGGGAGGCGGCGCTGCCGGAGCAGGAACACGACGCCGGCGAGGACGCCCGCGGTCAGCGCGGCCAGGGCGGGGGGCGTCAGGGCGAGTTCCTCGGCGGCGGTCTTGACGGCCCAGACGATCGGCAGGATGGCGGCGAAGGAGAGCAGGACGCTCAGCGCGTCCAGCCGCGACGAGGCCGGGCCGCGGTACTCGGGGACGAGCCGGGGTGCGAGTCCCAGGAGCACCGCGATGACCGGCACGTTGACGAGGAACACCGATCCCCACCAGAAGGCTTCGAGGAGCAGGCCGCCGATGATCGGGCCCAGGGCGATGCCACCGGCCAGGCACGCGGTCCAGATGCCGATGGCGCGGGTGCGCTCGGCCGGGTCGGCGAACATGGTGCGGATGAGCGAGAGCGTCGAGGGCATCAGGGTGGCGCCGCCGACGCCCATCAGGGCGCGGGCGGCGATGAGCGCCTCCGGTGTCGGCGCGAACGCCGCCAGCGCCGAGGCCGCGCCGAACACCGCCGCGCCGATGAGGAGGAGCCGGCGCCGGCCGATGCGGTCGCCGGCGTTGCCCATCACGATGAGCAGGCCGGCGAGCAGGAATCCGTAGACGTCGAGGATCCACAGCGTCTGGCTGGGGCTCGGGGTGAGCTCACGGGTGATCGTCGGGATCGCGATGTGCAGGATGGTGACGTCCATCGAGGTCAGGATCACCGGCAGTGTCAGTACCGCCAGGCCGGCCCATCTGGACCGGGTGCTGCCGGAGGCGGGGGTCGTTCCCGGCACGGAGTCTCCCTCCACAAGGTTGCGTATGCAGTACGCAACGAGCGTAGCGTACGGCATACGCAACGCGATAGACTGAGCCGCGGGAGGTGGCGGAGTGAGTCCACGGGTCGGTCCGTCGGGCCCCCTGTCGCGCGAGAAGATCGTCACCACCGCGATCGGCGTCGCCGACGAGGTGGGCCTGGAGGCGATGACGATGAAGCGCGTGGCCGAACGCCTGGGCGCCGGCGTCATGTCGCTGTACCGGCACGTGGCCGACAAGGACGAGCTGATCGAGGCCATGGTCGAGCGGGTCACCGGCGACTACGCCTACCCCGACCGGCGCGGGATCGGCTGGCGGGAGGCCATGCACGTCCTCGCCCGGCGGGACTGGGCGGCGTTCCTCGCGCATCCGTGGCTGCTCAGCGCGACCGCCACGGTGGCCCCTCCGTTCGGCGCCGCCTCGCTGGCCGCCATGGAATGGGCGCTGTCGGCCCTCGACGAACTGGAGCTGCCGCCTCCCGCCGCGGCCCGCGCGATCATGACGATCAACAACTACGTCCAGGGCAGCGCGCGCGTGGTCCTCGGCGGCAGACGGGCCGGGGCGGGCGACGACCCGGGCCGCTCGTGGCGGCAGCGACTCGGCGGCGTCGACCTGGACGCGTTCCCCCACCTCGGCCGGCTCGTCGGCCACCCGCTGCCGGAGGGCGAAGGCGACTGGTTCGCCGAGGGGCTCGACGTCATCCTCGACGGCATCCAGGCCCGCGGCCGGCCCCACCTCGCCTGACGCCCCCGATCGCCGAGGCGATTACTGTGCGTAGTCGCCCGTGGGGATGGGTATAGCGCCGTTGAGCCGGTCGCGGCCGTACGGCCCAGGGCCGTACGGCCACCGGGCGCCACCGAGCCGTCGATCACCCGCGGCCCGTACGGCGGCGCCCGCGGCGACTCGTCGCGCCCACGGCCGGACTCACCCGAGCATCTCCGGCGGACGGCCGTCCACGGCCCCGCCGGCCAGTGCGCGCAGCGGCAGGGGGAGAACACATGATGATGTCGCGGACCGAAGCCAAAGTCGGCGTGGTGATCCCGCGGACGGGGCGCCTGGCCGAGCTGGGCCTGCCTCTCGCGTTCGCCGGGAGCCTCCTGGAACCCGAGCTGGCCGGCCCCGGCCGGGGCGGCGGGCGGCGCCCGGTCCGGCTGCTGTGGCGGGACAGCCGTTCGGACCCGGCCCATGCCCGCGTCGTCACCACCGAGCTCATCCGCGAGGAGGGCGTGGACCTCGTCCTCACCATGGCCGGGACCCAGGTCCTTCCCGCGGTGGCCGCCACCTGCGAGGACCTGGGCACGCCGTGTCTGTCGACGACGTTTCCCTGGCACGCGTACTACGCCGCCCGGGGAGTGGGGCCGGATCACGCCTTCCGGTGGACGTACCACTTCGGGTGGGGGCTGGACGACATCGCCGGGGCCTTCGCCGACATGTGGGACCGGCTGGGGGCGGGCACGTCGGTCGGATGCCTGTGGAACGACCGCTTCCAGGGGACGACGCTGCGCAACGGCGTGTTCGGGGCCGTGGCGGCGCGGCGCGGCTACCGGCTGGTCGATCCCGGCGGGTACGCCGAGGCGGACGCGGACTTCGAGGAGTGCGCCGCGCGTTTCCTGCGCGACGGCGTGCAGATCGTCACCAGCGCCGCCACCACCGAGGACCTGGCCGCGTTCCGGCGGCAGGCCGAGCGGAAGGGGCTGCGCCCCAAGCTGATCACCTGCTCCCGGTGGCTGACCTACCCGTTGACACCCCCGGAGCCGCCCGGCCTGGACGGGATCGCCACCATCGTCTACTGGTCGCCCCGGCACCCCCATCGTTCCCCGCTGAACGGCATGAGCGCCGCGGACCTGGCGGCGCTGTACGAGAGCCGTACCGGCAGGCAGTGGCTGCAGCCGCTGGGCGTCGCCCACGCCCTGTTCGAGGTGGCCGCCCACGTGCTGTCCACGGCCGGGAGCCGCGCGGACGTCGCGGCGGCCATCGCCGCCACCAGCCTGGACACCATCGCGGGCCGCCTGGACTGGACCACCGGCCCGGCCCCGAACGTCGCCACCATCCCGCTCACCGGCGGCCGCTGGCAGCCCGGCACCCGCCACCCGCACGACCTGGTCCCCGTCACCGGCGGCGACCAAGCTCGCCCCTGACTCCCAGATCATCGGGGCCCGGCTCCCGGGCCCCGGCGGTCCTCAGGGACCGCGGTCTCGTCTCGCGGGACTGGGACCCGTGCTGATGCTAGGGAACGGCCTTGAGCAGCCAGAGCTCGTTCTCTTCGTGACCGGGCGCGGACTGCACCACGCGCGCGCCCGGGTCGGTGGAGGCGTTCGCGACCGCCAGCACCTTGCCCGAGTGCTTGGCGATGAGCCGGTAGACGCCCGCCTCGTGCTCCTTGAGGTACCAGATCTGGCTGGGGCTGCCGTTGATGCCCCACTGCATCGCGAAGTCGGAGTTCTGGTTCGCCAGGGTGATGTCGAGGGCCTTGCCGGAGTGTTCGGCGATGAACTTGTAGCCGCCCTCGGCGGGCTTCAGGTGGAAGATCTGGTTGGCCCGGCCGTGGGGGGGCCACTGGATCACCCAGCCCCCGTCGGACATGTCGTATTCCCTGATGTCGAGGGCGAGCCCGGACTTCTTGTTGATCAGGGTGGCTCGGGCCGGGATGTCCATGGGAGTCCTCTCGAACGGGAGCCGGAGGTGGCGGTGCGCCGCCTTGTCTCCATAAGAGACCGTCACGCACGGGAAATCACCCTTCGCCCGTGACCGCTTCCGGACAGGATTCCCACTGCAGAAAGGCGGAGGTGGCCCGTCGTCCACCCTGGGCGCGCTGGAGAATCCGTCATCGATCACCATGCGAGGCGTGCGCGGGCCCAGGTCGATGGGAACGGGGGACAGGGCGGGGTGCGGTGGCCGCCCAGGCCGCCCTGAGCACCAGCCATCGCGGCCAGGCGGAGGCCCTGCGCAAGAGCGCCTCCTCCGCACAGGACGTCCTCGCCCTGCTCCCCAGCCCGCGCACGAAACTCAACCGCCCCTTCGACCTGGTCAACTTCCACGACTGACCCGGCGGCCGGCAGGGCCCGGACCCCACCACACCCTTCGCCCGGTCGAAGGGGTGAGGCCATGAACACCGTCGAAGGGGGGAGCCCGGCGGGGGGCGCGCGGCCGGGCGGGCCTGCGCACGGCCGCACGTGCCCCCGGGCTCAGGCGCTCATCGTGAAGCCGAACTCGGCTTCGGCGATGCTGAAGGGCACGTCCCAGCTCTTCGCCTCGGTGTTGGTGTGGAAGGCGAAGGCGGCCCCGGTGTCGGGGCTGCTCAACGCGAAGAACATGTGGCCCCAGTAGCTGCCGGCCATGCCGCGGACGGCGAGCCCGCCCGTCACCGCCCTGTCGAGCTCGAACATGCCGAGGCCGTACCGGGTGTGCGGCAGCCAGCCGGCGCCCTCGGTCGAGACCGTGGTCCACATCTCGCGGTGCTGCTCCGGAGGCAGCAGGGTGCCGCCGGCCAGGGCGTCCAGGAGCCGGATGGCGTCGCTGGTGGTCGAGACGATGTTCCCGGTCTCCCAGGAGGTGTTGAACTCGGTGACGTCGAGGGGTTCGAGCCCCGGCTCCTCGAACGCCGACTCCCAGTTCTCCGTGGTGACGTCCGCCGGGTCGACGCCGTCCTTGTAGAACTGGGTCGAGTACGCCCGCGGCGACGGGCCGCGGTATCCCGTGTCGCCGCCGCCGCGCACGTAGGTGTCGGTCAGGCCGAGCGGCTCGATGACCGCGCGCCGGACCTCCTCGGCGTAGGTGTTGCCGGTGATCCTCTCGATGATCGCGTTGGCGATGTAGAAGCCGCCGTTGGCGTACAGGAAGCGCTCGCCGGGCTGCCCGACGGGCGGCTCGGACACCGCCAGCCTCAGCAGCTCCTCGCGGGTCCACTCGTCGAAGCGGTGCTCGTCGAACCTGGCCCGGCTGGCGTAGTTGCCGATCAGCCCCGGAGCGAGGCCCGTGGCGAACAGGCCGCCGGTGTTGCTGAGCAGGTGCCTGATGGTGATCCGGTCACCGTCGTAGCCGTTGGTCAGCACGCCGGGCAGCCATTTGTTCACCGGGTCCTCCAGGTCCACCCGGCCCTCGGCCTCCAGGGTGAGGAGGGTCGCGGCGGTGATGCCCTTGGCGCCGCTGCCGATCGGCAGGAACTCCCCTGGCACGCGCGGCGCCCCGGTCGTGAGATCGGACACTCCGGCGGTGCCGAACCAGGAGCCCTCGGCGTTCTTGACCTCGATGACGATGCCGGGGATGCCGAGCTCGGCCACCGCCCGGTCGAGGATCCGCTGGGTCTTGTCGTGCCCGTTGCCTGTCATGTCGTGCCTTTCACCGAGCTGTCCTTGACGCCCTCGACGATGCCGATCGGCGATGACAGCGCTCTCACAGCGCTACGACAGGCGGCGCGGTTCCGGTAAGCGGTCCCCTCCTGGCGCGTGACGATGCGGCCCGCCGGAGTGGGGGGCGAAATCGAGTCACCCGGGCGAGGTGGGATAGTGCGGGTATGGATCTTCGAGCCCATGCCGACGCCTGGCTCACGGCGTGGAGGGCGCGCGACCTCGACGCGATCATGGCCTGCTACGCGGACGACGTCGACTTCGCCGCCTCCACCGTGACGCGCCGCTGGGGCCGGCCCGACGGCCGGCTGCACGGCAGGGCCGAGTTGCGCAGGCACTTCGAGCGCGGGCTCGAACTGGCTCCCGGCCTGACCTTCACCGAGGAGGCCCTGCTGCCCGGCCCCGGCGGCTACGCGCTGCTCTACCGGCGCGAGAACGGCAACCGCGTCCTCGACGTCGTCGAGCTCAACGAGAACGGCCAGGCCGCCCGCGTCCGCGCCTACTACGAACAACCCCAGCGATAACCCCACCCCGGTCCGCATCGAGCGGCAGCAGGCGGACCGGCCGCCTTTGAGATGAGCCGCGGCCGCCGACCCGCCCCGGCGGCGGCCGTACGGCGAGCGGCCGCGCCCTCGCCGCACCCCCGGCGCCCCGTCCCGCCCTACCCCGCCCCGGCGACGGCGCCCCGTCCCGCCCTACTCCGCCCCGGCGACGGCGCCCCGATCCCGCGCCTCCCACGGCGGGCGACCGTACGCGCCGTGGCCGGACATCGCCTTGTCGCCGCTCATGGTCCGCGTGCCGCCGAGTCGACCGGGACACCCGGGCGCGACCCCGGGGCCGTCCTTCTTCCTGCGGGCTGTGCGTCGCCTTCCTACGGGCTGTGCGTCGCGGAGGCGGCGGCCGCGCAGGAGGCGAGGTCCTCGCGTAGCCGGCGCTGCCGTTCGGGGGAGAGCGGCGCGAAGATCTGCCGTTCGACGGCGCGTACGGCGACGCTGGCCTCATGCAGCGCCTCTTGCCCGGCCGGGGTGAGCTCGGTGGGCAGCGCGCGGCCGTGAGCGGCGTGAGCGGGGCGGGTGAGCAGGCCCCGCTCCTGGAGCCGGCGGAGGACGACGTTCATCGACTGGCGCGTGACGAAGGCGCGGCGGGCGAGTTCGGAGTTGGACAGGCCCGGGTGCCGGCCGAGCAGTTCCAGACAGGCGTACTGGGCGACGGTGAGGCCCAGCGGGCGCAGCACCTCGTCCATGGCGGAGTGCAGGGACGCCTGCACCTGCTTGAGGACGTAGCCCACCGACTGGTCAAGGTCGCCCACGGCCTCGTCTTGCGTCATGTCAGTAGTATGACATAGCCTCCATGTCAGAGAGACTGACATAGGAAAGGGATCGACCATGAGTGGACAGGTCACGTACTTCGAGCTGCCGAGCGGCGACATCGAGGCGACCCGGCGGTTCTGGGGATCGCTGTTCGGCTGGGAGTTCTACGAGGGCAACTTCCCGGGTTACTCGATGATCAAGGGATCCGAGCCCATGGGCGGAGCCCCGCATGACGACGCCTCGCGACACCCGCGCGTGTTCTTCGCCGTGGACGACCTCGGCGCCGCCATCGCCCGGGTGCGCGAACTCGGCGGCACGGCGGAGGAGCCGGTCGTGATCCCCTCGGGCGCCTACGCCCACTGCGCCGATGACCAGGGCGTGGCGTTCAGCCTGTCCCAGCCGGCGCGCAACGGCGACTGACCGCGCCCAGACCGCGGGTCAGGGCGGCAGCGGGCCGGCCGCGTGGCCGGGCCGCCGCCGTGCGGTGGCCCCGGCCGCCCGGGGTTCGCCGGGTGCGAACCCCGGGCGTGCAAGATCAGTCCGGGGGCTACGATCTGGGGCGTGAAATGGATCGATGGGCTGGCCTGTGACGAGATCGGTGAGGGCCCGGCGGTGGTGCTCGTCCACGCGGGGATCGCCGATCGGCGGATGTGGAAGCACCAGCGCGACGGGCTGTCCGATCGCCACCGGGTGATCAGTTACGACTGGCGCGGGTACGGCGAGTCCGCCGATCCGGCCGGTGAACTCGTTCACCATGAGGATCTGCTGCGTGTGATGGACGGCCTCGGCGTGGAGCGGGCGACGCTGGTGGGCGACTCGATGGGGGGCTCGCACGCGGTGGAGGCCGCGCTGGTCGCGCCGGACCGGGTCGCGGGGCTCGTGCTGATCGCCTCCGGGGTGTCGGGCCACGCCTGGCCCGAGGAGATGATCGCGCAGGCGCGGGAGCGGGTGCACAGCACCGTCCCCGCCGATCGGCTGGCGCGCTACCGGAGCGGAACGGCGGAGGAGGTGCTTCCCGGCGATCTCGACGCCTTCGCCCGGGCCCACGTCCTGTGGCAGGTGGCCGGGCCGGACCGCGGGCTGGACGATCTCGATCCGGAGGTGTGGGAGCTGGCGTTCGCGATGATGAGGCGGGTGTTCGAGCGCGCCTGGAGCCGCCCGCCCGTGGGCGAGCGGCACCTGTCGGCCAAGGACCGGCTGCACGAGATCACCGCGCCCACCCTGGTGATCAACGGGCTGGCGGACGTGCCGGCCATCCAGGCGGTGTCGGACCTGCTCACCGAGGGGATCAAGGGCGCCCGCCGGCTCGACCTGCCGGACACGGGCCACCTGCCGCCACTGGAGCGGCACGCGGAGGTCAACACCGCGCTCGCCGGCTTCCTGGACGAGCTCAACCGCTGAACGCCCCCGGGACCGCCCGCCTGGTCCGCCGCGCGCCCGTGAGGCGCCGATCTCGCGCGGCCTCCTCCAGAAGGCCCGGCAGACGTGTTCTCACGCTCGGCGGCGCAGGGCGGCGCCGATGAATCTGATCGCCTCCTTGGTGCGGGTCTCCGCGGCCGGGCCGACGTGTCCGGCCCCTTCGACGAGGCGGAACTCGTGCGGGATGGCGAGCTCCTTGAGGACGTCGTGCAGATAGGCGGCGCCCTCGTGCAGGAGGAACTCGTCGGCCGCGCCGCAGTCCACCAGGATCGGGAGGGCGGCGCGGCGGATCCGCTCGGCGTTGGCGCGGGCCCTGCCGTACACGGAGTTGCGGGTGTAAGCGGCGGCGTCCCCGGTTCCGTGTCCCATGGCGCGGTGAAGCTCTCCCAGGACGGAGGGGAGGTTCTTCTCGGGGACGTCTTGCGGTGTCTCGCCGGGGAAGACGGCGGGTGAGATCGCGGCGACGGCGGCGAAGCGCTCCGGGTCGCCGAAGGCCACGTTGAGCCCGCCGAATCCGCCCATGGACGCGCCGATGAGCGCCGTCCCGGTGAACGGGCCGTAGGTCTTCGCCAGGTGCCCGGGGAACTCGGCGGAGATCAGCGTCTCCCAGGCGCCGCCCCCGTCGGGCCAGTCGAGGTAGAAGCCGCCCTCCGTGGGCGTGCTGGGGCACGCGATCACGGCACGGGGGAACTCGCCCTCGCGGAAGAGCTCCTCATAGTGGGGGCGCGCGAGTTCCAGCGATCTCGACGAGGACATCGCGCCGTGCAGGTGGAGGACGAGCGGGAGCCGTTCCCCCTCCCGCGGGTCGGCGGGGAGGAGCACCTGGTATTCGACTTCCTGGGCGCCGGAGGTCGCCGCGAAGTGGTCTTTGACGATGCGCATGAGAAAGTCCCCCGATCCTGGTCGCAGGCTTGCGACACTGACTGCATTATTTCCAGCGTGGTAAACTTTTCGTCATGGTAAGAGAAGGTCTGCGGGAACGCAAGCGAGCGGAGACGCGGCAGCGCATCTCCGACTGCGCGACCCGCCTGTTCGAACGCGATGGCTTCGAGAACGTCACGCTGGCGCAGGTCGCGGAGGCGGCCGACGTCTCGGTGAAGACGGTGGTGAACTACTTCGGCGCGAAGGAGGACCTCTTCTTCGACGCCGAACCGGCCATCCTCGACGCGCTGGTCGACTCGCTCGAGAACCGCGGCCCGGCGTCACCGACGGCCGCCCTGCGCCCTCTCATCATGGACGGCCCGCACCTCACCGCCCCATGCCCGTGGAGCGACCTGCCGCCCGGCCTCTGGGAGGCAGCCCGCGTCTGGGCCCGATGCGAGCAGGACTCGCCCACCCTGCGCACCCGCCGGGCGGCGATCCTCAAGTCATGGCTGCCGCCGCTCGCGGAGGCGAGCGGCTCACCGCCGTGGGCCGCTCTGATGGTCGGCGCCCTGATCCTCCGCCACGATCTTCTCCACCAGGGTCTCCTCGACGGCTCCACCCCCGCCGAGGTCGAGCGCCGCTTCGAGCGGATCCTCGGTCAGACCCTCGACGCCCTCGACCGCGCCTTTCCCCCCACCTGACCTGTGCGCGCCCGCCCATCGCCGAGGTGCACGCCGTCCCCGCGGGCGGGCAGGGCGAGGTCCCCTGCCAGATCGCACCGCTCGGAAGAGCCCCGTCGCCGAGGTGTACGGCAGGCGCGGGCCCGGCGAGCCGGCGAATCCCGAGCGGGTCCGCCGGAGGACGTCAGCCGGTTGACGGGCCGGACCGGCGGAGCGTCGCCACGGGCATCTTCACGGTCAGTTGAACTCGTCTGGGTTCGGGCCGGTGCGCAGGCCGCGGTCGCTGGTGGCGATGGACGCCATGTCCTCGTCGGTGAGCTCGAAGTCGAACACGTCGAGGTTCTCGCGGATGCGGGCCGGGGTGACCGACTTGGGGATGACGATGTTGCCCAGTTGCAGGTGCCAGCGCAGCACCACCTGGGCGGGGGACTTGCCGGTCCGGGCGGCGATCGCCGTGATCTCCGGGTCGCCGAGGACCGCGCCCTGGGCCAGCGGGCTCCACGCCTCGGTGGCGATGCCGTGCTCGGCGTGGAAGGCGCGCAGCTCGGCCTGCTGGAGGCCGGGGTGAAGCTCGATCTGGTTGACCGCGGGGACCAGGTCGCTGCCGTCCATCAGGCGCTTGAGGTGGGCGGGCTGGAAGTTGGAGACGCCGGCGGCGCGGATCCGGCCCTCCCGGGCCAGGCGTTCGAGGGCGCGCCAGGAGTCCGTGTACAGGTCGCGGGCGGGGGCCGGCCAGTGGATGAGGTACAGGTCCACGTAGTCGAGGCCGAGGCGGGCGAGGCTGGCGTCGAAGGCGCGCAGGGCGGCGTCGTGGCCCTGGTCGGTGTTCCACAGCTTGGTGGTGATGAACAGTTCCTCGCGGGGCAGGCCCGAGGCGGCCAGCGCGCGGCCGACGCCGGCCTCGTTACCGTAGATCGCGGCGGTGTCGACGCTGCGGTAGCCGGCCTGGAGCGCGGCGGTGACGGCGGCGGCGGTCTCGTCTTCGGGGACCTGGAAGACGCCGAAGCCGAGCCGGGGGATCTCGACGCCGTTGTTCAGCTTCACGGTGGTGACGGTCATGGGTGGTCCGGTTCCTTACGCGTCGCGGTCGGTGAGGGTATGGCGGGCGGTCCGGCGCTGAGGGGGCGTTCCCCCGGGTCGCGGGCGAGTGACCGCCGGGGCGGGCCGTACGGTGGCCGGGGCCGTCAGCGGGCGAACCCGCCCTTGGGCTGGATGATCTCCAGGTTGGTGCCGTCGGGGTCGTTGAAGTAGGCGACCTTGGTGCCGAGGGCTTCGTCGGGGGTGACCTCGCCGGCGAGGAAGGTGTAGTCCTCGCCGAGGAAGTCGTGGCCGGCCTCCTTCATGCGCCGGTACACCTCGTCGAAGTCGTCGACCTTGAAGCAGAGGTGCATGGAGCCGGGGCGGTTGGCCCTGCCGTTCGTGCGTTCGCCGCGCGGCTCCTGGAACTCGATGAGGTCGATGCCGAGGCCGTCCAGGTTGATCGTGGCGTAGCGCAGCCTGGCGGTGGGCAGCCCCTGGGACCCGCCGAACGGCACACTGTCCATCGTGCCCCGTGCGACGGGGTCGCGCCCGGTGAGCGCGGAGTAGAACGCGATCGAGGCGTCCAGGTCCGACACCGAGATCCCCACGTGGGCGGGCTGGGTGAGGTTCATCGGCGTGCTGGCGACGGTCATGGCTCATCCCTCGTGTTCGCGTCCTGCCGGTACGGCCGATGGTCGCCGGCCGGCTCGGGGCGGGCCCCGGCGGGAACCCCCTGCTGTCATTTCCCGTGCGAGCGAAAAGTTGCCCCGTCATACGCGTAAAGATCACCCCTGGTGGCCGGACGGCCCGTTTTACCTGGTCCGTCCGAGATCGGGACCCCTCGCGCGGCCGCCCCGGCCACCCTCCCCGGCCGAATCGGCGCGCGACGCGGGCCGGACGGACGCCGGACGGCGCAGTGCAGGACACCCCCTGACCTCCACCCCCGGCAGGCTGGCACCCGCGCCGCCCGGGAGGCCTCCCCACGGGCACGGCGGCGGCCACCGGCGTACCCAGCACAGCCGATCAAGGAGCAGATCATGTCCGTCACCACCACCACGCACCTGAACTTCCGGGGCGCCGCGCGCGAGGCGCTGGACTTCTACCGGTCCGTCTTCGGCGGGCGCGCCGTCGCGATCACCTACGAGGACGCCAACGCCGTACAGGACGAGAGCGAGGCCGGCTGGGTGATGTGGGGCGAGGTGACCGCCGCCAACGGCTTCCACGTCATGGCCTACGACGTGCCCTCGCGGCTGCCCTGGAACCAGGGCGAGAACCCGTTCTTCGTCTCCGTGCGCGGTGACGACGCCGAGGAGATCCGCGCCCTGTGGGGCAGGCTCGCCGAGGGCTCGACCGTCGTGCGCCCGCTGGAGCCCGCGCGGTGGGCGCCGCTGTACGGCATGCTCACCGACCGCTTCGGCGTCACCTGGGTCCTGGACGTCGCCGCCCCCCGCACCGGCTGAACCGGGCCCGGCGGTCCACGTCGCCGGCCCGTACGGCCGGCCGGACCCCGCGCCGGCGGAAGGAACGACTCACCGTGCGGATGCGGAAGCCGGGACGGACAGGCATCGAGATCAGCGCGTACGGTCTGGGGACCATGATGTTCGGCGAACCGGGCGAAACCGGCCACTCTGACCGCATCCGCGTGACCCGCCTGGGGGCGATGCCATGACCGTCCTCGGCACCCGCGCCCTCAACCGCGCCACCCTGGCCCGCCAGCACCTGCTCGCGCGCGCCACGTCATCCGTACGGCAGGCGGTGGCCCATCTGTGCGGCGTGCAGGCGCAGGAGCCCCAGGAGCCGTTCATCGGGCTGTGGTCCCGCCTGGCCGGCTTCCGGCCCGAGCACCTGGACGACGCGCTGACCGGCCGCGAGGTGGTGCGCACCCACCTGATGCGCCGCACCGTCCACCTCGTCGCCTCCGACGACGCGCTCGCCTGGCGGGCCCGCCACGACGCCATGCTGCGCCGCCGGGCGCTGGGCGCCCACGGGCGCGCTCTGGCCGGCGTCGACCTGGACGAGCTGGCCGCCGCCGGGCGCGAGGTCGTGGCCGACGGGCGGCCGCGCACGCTGAGCGAGCTCGCGCAGGCCCTCGGGGACCGGTGGCCCGGGACGCCGCGCCGGGTCCTGGGCGAGCTGCTCGTCACGGCCCTCATCCCCATGGTCCAGCTCCCGCCCCGCGGCCTGTGGCGGCAGCGGGCCGGCGTGCGCAACCTGCCGCTGGCGACCTGGCTGGGCCGGGACGTCGAGTCGCTGCCCGGCGGCGACGGCGACCCGGTCGGGCAGCGGCTGCTGCGCCGCTACCTGGCCGCCTACGGGCCCGCGTCCGCCGCGGACCTGCGCGCCTGGTGCGGCCTGGCCGGGCTGCCCGCCGCGGTCAAGGCCGTCCGGGGAGAACTGGTCGTCTTCCGCGACGAACGCGGACGCGAACTGCTCGATCTGCCCGACGCGCCCCGCCCCGACCCCGGCACTCCGGCCCCGGTCCGGTTCCTGCCGGCGTACGACAACGCCATCCTCGGCTACCACGACCGTTCCCGCGTCATCGACGCCCCCCACCTCGGCCTGTCCGTCGCGGGCCGCCGCATGGTCCTGGTCGACGGGCGCGTCGCCGCCACCTGGACGGTGCGCGGTCCCCGGCTCCGCATCAGCCCCCTGCGCCCCTTCACCGACCTGGAACGGCGGGCCGTCCGCGCCGAAGCCCAGGACCTGGCCGCCTTCCTGGGCGACGACATCGACCAGGTCCACCTCGACGCCGCGGACTGAACGATCACCGTTGCCCGCCGCACCCGTCCCGATCACCGCTGCTCGCCGCGTCCGTTTCGGTCTCCGCCGCCCGTGCGGGTACGGCGCGGCCCCGCTCGCCGTACCCCGCCGGCGGAGCCCTGCCCGCCGTACCCTGAAGCGGCCTGCCCGCCGTACCCCGGGCGCGGCTAGTCTGCCCCGGTGGAGGGCGAGGAGACGGAGGACCCTGCCGTGGACGTGGAACTGCGGGAGATCGGCGAGGACAACCGGGAGGCGGTCCTCGCGCTGCGGGTGGCGCCCGGCCAGCGGCGGTTCGTCGAGTCGGTGCGGCGGTCCCTGGCGGACGCGGCGGCCCACCCCGAGGCGAACCCGTGGTTCCGCGCGGTCCACGCGGGCGGTGAGCCCGTCGGTTTCGTGATGCTGAGCTGGGACGTCGCGCCCCGGCCTCCGGAGATCATCGGGCCCTGGTTCCTGTGGCGGCTGCTCATCGACGAGCGCCACCAGGGCCGGGGGTACGGCGCGGCCACGGTCCGCCGGGTCGCCGACCTCATCCGGGAGCACGGCGCCACCGAACTCCTGACCAGCTACGTCGCGGCCGAGGACGGCCCCGCCGGGTTCTACGCCCGCCTCGGCTTCACCCCGACCGGCGACCTCGACGTCAACGGCGAAGTGATCGTCCGCCTCCCCCTCTAGCCCGGACCGCCTCCCGGTCCCCTCGGGCGTACGGCGATGGCGGCGCCTGGCGGGCGTCGGCCGTGAATGGGCCCTGGACGGACGGGGCGGGGACGACCTGTCCCCGTTCGCCGCCGAGCACTTCCCCTTCATGAACCCGTCCTTCGACGGCATGACCACGCCGGCCCTCGTGGTCGCGGGGGACCAGGACAGGTCCCCGCTGACGGTTCGCGGGCCGGACTGGTTCACCGACCCGTACTTCATGAGCCCCGGGGACAAGAGCCTGCTCACGCTGTTCGGCGCGGAGCACTCGCTCGGCGGAATCGCCACGGCGTCGCCGAGACGACCGACGAGAGCCCCGAGCGAGTCGCGGTGCTCCAGCGGCTCACGTCGGCCTACCGGCGCGGCGCCCTCTACCCCGGGGATGGCCGGCTGGCGCGCGGCGGTCGCGGCGCTGGAGGAAGGCCCGGAGCCGCTGGGGCGGGTGCTGAGCAAGTAGGGAGCCGCCGAGGCGGCCGGCGCACACTCCCGGCGTGGGCGGCCCCCCTGACGGATGCCGCCCGAGCGGTCCCTAACGCTGGAAGTGCCAGAACAGCATGGCCGGGGTGCCGGCGACGGCCGCCTGCGCCGCCTCCGGGGCCAGGCCGTACAGCGCCCACGGCCACACGTCCCACGGCGCGAGCTCGCCGGTCCGCTCGCCCGGTTCCCCCTGCGGGTGCCTGGGCTCCTCGCAGCGCCGTACCCGCAGCCCCGCCGCCAGCGCGGCCCGCAGGTAGTCGCCGACCAGGTGACGGTGGCTGGCCACCCGGCCCGGCCGCCCGTCGGCCAGCCGTATTGACGGGATCGAGCCGCGCGCCACGCCCTCGGGATGGATGTCGGCGATCACCAGGTGCCCGCCGGGCCGCAGCACCCGGGCGAACTCGGCCAGCACCGGGTCCAGCGCGGGCACATGCGTCAGCGCCAGCGAGCAGACCACCAGGTCGACGGCCTCGTCGGGCACCGGCAGCGCGGCCAGCTCGCCCACCTGGAACTCCGCCTCCGGCAGCCGCCGGCGCGCGTGCTCCAGCATGTCGGGCGAGCTGTCCACGCCGCGCACCCGGTGACCGAGGCCGGCCAGGCAGGCCGAGATCCTGCCGGTGCCGCACGCGGCGTCCAGCGCGTCGCCGACCGGCAGCGCCTCGACGATCTCCCTGATGAAGGGCTCGTCGGCGTCGAACGCGGCGTTGGGCCGGTCGTAGGTCCGCGACCAGATCCGGTAACCGTCCACGCTGTCCACGCGGGTAACCTCCACGGCGGCCCCGGACAGCGAGTCGTCGTCAAGGAACCTGCGGATCTCGGCCAGGCGGGCCTCGACGAACGCGCGGTCGTGCTCGCCGGTGTAGGCCCGCATCAGCGCGATGCCCTCAAGCCCGAGGACGTACGCCAGAGGATGCTCGTAAATCACCGCGACACGCTAACGGCGGCCGCCGCGGGGAAGCCATCGAATTTCGGACCGGCCCGGCTGGGGAGCGGGTGTGCTTCGACGGCCCCGCCCAGGTCTCGCATGGGGACTCCGCTCTGTGCGAACGGTGGTGTGACCGAGGCGCCCGCTCTCTCCCGGATCCGGGGGATAGCGGGCGTTCCGCCGAGGGGCGCGTTCCGGCGAGGGGGCGTCAGCTCGGCCTCGCGGCGGCCGCCGGCCGGGGCCGGCCGGCGGCGCGCTCGGCGAGGGCGACGGGGATCGTGAGCACGGCCAGGACGGCGCCGATCCACGCGACGCTGGTGACCGAGGCGCCCGCGTTGAGGGCGAGACCGGCCGGCAGGGGCACCAGGCTGATGCCGAGCTGGAACGCCGACACCACGGACGCGCCCGCGAGGGTGGGGGCGTCGGAGGCGATCGTGAACACCCGGCCGTAGATGGCCGGGTTGAGCACGAACCCGGCCACGCCGAGCAGCAGCACGAGCGGCACGACGGCCAGGGCGTGCCGCGCCAGCACGGCGATCAGCGCGGAGCACACGGCGATCCCGGCCGCCCCTGCGACGAGGGCGTGGTGCGGCCACCGGTCGGAGACGCGGCCGCCGATCGCCAGCCCGAGGTACGCTCCGACGCCGAACAGCATGAGGACGAGCGCGATCCACGCGTCCGGGATCCCGGTGACGCGGTCGAGCAGCTCCGCCAGGTAGTTGAACGTGATCATGTACGACGCGGTGCTGAGCAGGGTGGCCGCGAAGACGAGCCACAGGCGCGGCCGCCGCAGGGTCCGCAGCTCCCGCCGCACGCTCGGTTCCGGGCCGCCCGCCGTACGCGGCATCGCGACCGCCACGGCGAGCGCGGCGACCAGGGTGAGGGCCACCACGAGCCAGAACCCGCCCGCCCAGCCGACGTGGTACCCGATGAGGGTCCCGGCGGGACCGCCGAGGATCATGGCCAGGCTCAGGCCGCTGACCACGACGCCCGACGCGCGGGCCGCCCGGTCGGGGGTGACCAGGCTGACCGCGGTGGTCGCCGCGATGGCGAAGAAGCCCGCGTAGGCGAGCCCGGCCGCGAACCGGGTGACCAGCAGCGCCGGGTAGCTGCCGATGACCAGCCCGGCGGCGACGCAGGCGGCGAAGATCACCTGGGTCAGCACGAGCGCGGTACGGCGGGGCCACCGCAGGCTGACGACCGCGAACGGCGGGCCGCCGATGACGACCCCGACCGCGAACGCGGTGATCAGCCCGCCCGCCGCGGCCAGGCTCACGTCGATGTCGGCCGCCACCGCGGGCAGCACCCCGGCGAGCAGGAACTCCGCGCTCCCCATGGCGAACAGGCTGAACGCCAGCAGATAGACCCCCAGCGGCAACGCCCGCCCGCCGGCCGGGGCCGGGGCCGGGGCATTCCCCGCCCCGCCCGCGGAGCCCTCCGGGACCGCTTCCACATCCACAACATGGCGATGGTTCTCCATCACTGTCACCTCCAGGGCAGGACAGTGATCGATTCCAGCGTTTCGCAGCAAATAACGTTGCCGAATCCGCAACAGGCGACCCTTGCCCGCGGACGTCGCCGCGATCAGTGGGGTTGACGCGGCGGTTGCTTCCGTGCCCCGAAGTGCTCAGGTGTGCGGACCGCTGAAGGGACGCGATCAGTACGGTCTTTGGCGGGGCAGCCCCAGCTCGCCCGCACGCAGCCCGGCCTGGAAGCGGGAGTCGGCTTCGAGCTTGGCTATCAGTTCGGCCACGCGCCGCCGGTAGGTGCGTAGCGAGACACCGAGCCGTTTGGCCGCCGATTCGTCGGTGAGCCCCGAACCGAGGGCTTCGAGGATCCTGCGGCCGTCGGCGTCGAGGTGGGGGACGTTGCCGCGCAGATAGGCGTCGAAATCGAGGGCGCTGTCCCAGATCGCCTGGAACAGGGAGTGGACCCCTTCGACCAGGATCCGCGACGTCGTCACGGTGTACTCGCGGCCGGTGGGGGTTTCCCGGCCGGCGAGGATCATCACCCGCCGGTCAATGAGGATGGTCTCGTGCGGCAGTCGCGAGCCGCTGATCCGAACGAGGGCACCCTTGCTCTGCACCTGCCTCAGGTGCGCGCGGGCCTCCTCGTCGGCGAGTGCAACCGGGCTGAGCAGTTTGCGAGAGGTGAAGCCGGAGAGATCCGCAGCGCGCATCCGGTTCCGGATCGCCGCCCTGGCCTCCGGCTGCGACCAGGTCTTGAGGTCCCGGGCGGCGCAGAGGAACTCCGTCAGCGCGGACTCGAAGAGATGACCGGCACGCGCGACCAGCTCTGCGTCCCCTCGTACTGAGAACACCTGTTCGTTCCGCATCCCGCCAGTCTGGCAGCAAGCTGCCACGAGCTCGCCGGGCGCCGTGGCGGCGCACACCATGGCCTCATGACGATCGAGACCTTCTCCCTCGGCGGAGATCTGACCATCAACCGGCTCGGCTTCGGCGCGATGCGCCTGGCGACGGGCACCTTCGACGGCCCGCCGCGAGCTCCGGAGAGCGGCATCGACGTGTTGCGGCGCGCCGTGGAGTCGGGCGTGAACCACATCGACACGGCGGGCTTCTACGGCCGGGGCGCGGTGCGGGCCAACGAACTGATCCGTACGGCCTTGACCCCCTACCGTGACGACCTGGTGATCGCCACGAAGGTCGGGCCGCTGCGCGGACCCAACGGTGTGCCGAGCGAGCAGGCGACGTCTGATCAGTTGCGCGGCCTGGTCGAGGCGGATCTGCGCTCTCTCGGCCTGGACCGGCTCGACCTGGTATATCTGCGGGTCGGCGGGATGGCCGGACCAGGGGGCGAGTCGATCGCCGAACGGTTCGCGGTATTGGCCGGGCTCCGCGCGGAGGGGCTGATCCGGCACCTGGGCGTCAGCAACGTCGACGCCGCGCAGTTGGCCGAAGCCCGGGCGATCGCGCCCGTCGCGGCGGTGCAGAACCGGCACACCGCTGACATGGGACTGCTGGCGGAATGCGAGGAAGCGGGCATCGCGTACGTGCCGTACTTCCCGCTCGGCGGTGGCGGCGGCCCGCTCGATGCCGAACGGCTCGGCAAGGTCGCGGCACGCCTGGGCGCGACCACCGCGCAGGTCGCGATCGCCGCGCTGCTGGCGACATCGCCTTCGGTGCTGGCGATCCCGGGCACCGGTTCTCTCGATCACCTGGAGGAGAACCTCGCGGCGGACGCCCTCAGCCTCAGCGACGAGGACCTGTCCGACCTGCGAGGCTCAACTCCCGGCGGCACGAAGACCGCGATCAACGGCCTGCCGCACTCGCCCCGGCCGCGTAGCCCCCGGAAGACTTACGGAGGCGACCACTGAGGCAGCCACCGACCTCGCAGCTCCCTGAGCGGGTGTTGCGCTTCGGCGGGGGTGGTGCCGGCGACCGCCGGGCGGTGACTGGCTGCCAGGCGGCCCCTCCCCGTTCAGGTTTCAGCGGGGGCGTTCGGCGATGGCGGTGACCCATGCTTGAGCGAACATCGCATTTGGGCTGGTGGCCCAGTCGCGGAGCCGGCGAGCGGGGGTGGCCTGGTCCGCGGCCTCGAGTTGGACCGCGAGATAGCCCGCGATGCGGGCCGGGTCGGCATACCGTTCGTAGTGGGCGTCGAGGCGGCACTGCTCGAATCCCGCTTCGAGCAGGTACTCCCCGAGTTTGCGGCCGACGAAGGGGTCACCGCCGTTGGCTTGCTGCAGGCGCGTGTAGGCGCGGACGGCCTCGTCACAAGACGGGCTCAGCAGGAAGCCGCCCCAGTCGGGGCTGCGGAGTCCGACCGTGCCGCCGGGGCGCAGCACCCGCCGGATCTCGGCCAGGGCCTTGGCCGGGTGGGCGAGGTGTTCCATCAGGGCGTGGGCGAAGACGCGGTCGACCGATCCGTCGTCCAGCGGGATGTCGTAGCAGGATCCCTCCCGGAATCGGACGTTGGTGAGGCCTCTCCGCCGCGCGAGGTCGCGTGCACCGCCGAGCTGGGAGGCTTGCTGGTCGAGTCCGAGAACGAGTCCCGGTGCGACGGCGGCGGCCAGGTCGGCGGTGATGGTGCCTGGCCCGCACCCCAGATCCAGCAGGGTCATTCCCGGAGACAGGTGCGGCAGGAAGAACCGTGCGTGCGTCTCGGCTGTTCTCGCAGCCATGAATCCGATGGCGGAGGTGTCGTGGCCGGGCGTGTAGCGTTCGGTTCCGGGAGTGTCGCTCATCGGGCGATCACCGCCTTGGCGCGCGCGTCGAGCAGTCCTGAGCAGACGGCCAGGGCCAGCCCCGTGGCGGCCAGTACCGCGCCGACCGCGTTGGGGGCGGTGTAGCCGTACCCGGCTCTGATCACCATGCCGCCGAGGTAGGCGCCGAGCCCATTGGCGATGTTGAAGGCCGACAGGTTCAGCGCGGAGGCGAGGGTGGGGGCGCCGGTGGCCTTGTCCAGGATGCGCATCTGCAGCGCCGGGACGGTCGCGAACCCGAACAGCCCCAGCAGGAACAAGGTGCAGGCGGCGAGGACCTTGCTGTGCGCCGTCATCACGAACAGGCCCAGCACGACGGTCAGCCCGGCCAGGAACACATACAGGCTCGGCATGAGCCGCCGCCCGGCGAACCGGCCCGACACCAGGTTGCCGGCGGCCATGCCCAGCCCGAAGACGACCAGCAGCAGCGTCATGCTGGACCTGCTGAAGCCCGCGACCGTGGTCATCATCGGCGTGACATAGGTGAAGGAGGCGAAGACGCCGCCGAAGCCCGCCGTCGTCACCGCCATCGCGAGCCAGACCTGGGGCCGCCGCAGCGTCGCCAGTTCCGAACGCAGTCCCGTCTCGTCCTCGGGCCGCAGCCGGCGCGGGACCAGCGCGGCGATGCCGGCCATCGACAGCGCGCCCAACGCCGCGACCGCCCAGAACGTCGCCCGCCAGCCCGCGGCCTGCCCCAGCCAGGTCACCAGCGGCACCCCGGCCACGTTCGCCATGGTGAACCCGCCGAACATCACCGACATCGCGCTCGCACGCCGTTCCGGCGGGACGAGCTGGGCCGCGACCACCGACCCCACCCCGAACAGGGCCCCCTGCGGCACGCCCGCGACCACCCTGGCCGCCAGCAGCAGGCCATAGCCGGAGGCGACCGCAGACAAGGCGCTGCCCGCCGCCAGCAGCGCGGCGACGATCATCAGCGTCGTACGGCGCGGCAGCCGGGCCGAAGCGGCGGTGAGCAGCGGCGCCCCGACGATCACACCGGCGGCGTACCCGGTGATCAGGCCCCCCGCGTCCGGGATCGACACCCCGACCCCCTGGGCGACCTGCGGCAACAGTCCCATGATGGCGAACTCCGAGGTCCCCACCCCGAACGCCGTGACGGCCAGGGCGAACAAAGCCAACGGCATGGCGCCGCACTCCTCATCTGACGGGAAACATCGGTGTCCAGCCTGATCGGCGAGCCACCGGAGGCGTGAGTGGCCGAAACGCCAATGTGGGATAGATTTCCGCCATGATGCGCGTGGGGGTACTGGTCACCGAGCAGGTCCGCGTGTTCGACTACGCCGTGGCCACCGAGGTCTGGGGGCTCGACCGGACCGCCCGCGGCGTCCCGCGGTTCGAGCTGCGCACCTGCGGGCCGCACCGCTCCGCGGTCCCCATGACCTCGGGCGTGACCTGCGTTCCCGACCACGGTCTGGACGGGCTGGACGAGTGCGACCTGGTCGTCGTCCCCGGCGTCCAGCACCCCACGGCGCCCGTCCATCCGCAGGTTCGGGCCGCGCTGCGCGCCGCCCACGCCCGCGGTGCCACCGTGGCGTCCCTGTGCTCGGGTGCGTTCCTGCTGGCCGCCGCCGGCCTGCTGGAAGGCCGCCGCGCCACCGCGCACTGGCTGGACGCCGGGGAACTCGCGCGCCGCCACCCCGGCGTGATCGTGGACCCCAACGTCCTCTTCGTCGGGGACGGCTCCGTATGGACCTCGGCGGGCGTGGCCGCCGGCATCGACCTGTGCCTGCACCTGGTCCGCCGCGACCACGGCGCCGCCGCCGCGGCCGAGATCGCCCGCACCATGGTCACCGCACCCTTCCGGACCGGCGGACAGGCGCAGTTCATCACCCGCCCCATCCCGGCCGCCCAGGGCCAGAACGACGACCTGTCGAAGCTACGCGAACGAGTTCTCAACGACCTGGCCCACCCGTGGACCGTCGCTCAAATGGCGGACCTGGCGCGCATGTCCGAGCGCAGTTTCGCCCGCCGCTTCGTGCAGTCCACCGGCGACACCCCTCTGCAGTGGCTCCTGACCCAGCGCGTCCTGGCCGCCCAACACCTCCTGGAGGTCAGCGACCTGCCCATCACCGCCATCGCCCGCCGCTGCGGTTTCGGCACCGCCCTCACCATGCGCCACCACTTCACCCGCCACGTCGGCCTCCCACCCCGCGACTACCGCCAAGCCTTCGGCCACACCCACGACGACGATTGAGCAAACGCCCAACCCTGCTCCGCCGCCACCCCTCCGCCGCACCCCCTGCCGCCGCTTGAAAGGCTGTGGTTCCACCCCGGCCGGCTCGCCGCAGCTCACCATCGGGCCGCATCCGGCCTCGTGCGACGCAGAGGCGCTGCCCGCGTGCTTCTCTGGCACGTTGAAGGGCGTAGCGCCGATTCCACGCGGACACCACATGGCTGCCTGTCGGGGCGATTGGATCGCGCGCAGGCGATGAATATCAATCGGCGTCAGGCGTTCCTATTTCGTCTCCCACAGCCGAAGGGTGTAGAACTGAACTCCTGGAAAGACCTCTGCGAAGCCCGCGTCCGCCGACTTGAAGATTTTATGGAGGAGGCTGACCGACCAATTGCGCGCAGGTCCGGGAAGACGTAGATTGACGACATCGCCATCCTCCTCCCAATAATCTCCGACCCAGATCTCCTCAACGTCTAGATATAGGTTTCCCGTCCAAAGCTCTGTCCATTCCGAGTCGCTGGAAGGGCTCCCGTCCCACAGCTCCACGCGGACATATATCTCGGCCCCTCCCTTTGGGGTGTACGTTTCAGCAATGAGGCTATCTCTTTCTGCTGCGACACGAGCACCGGGCCCTGGCATCTCGCCTCCGATGATCGATCCAACAACCTCGTCTCCCCGGACACCCGCGATCAAAAGGTAGCCGGCGCTGACGATAGCTCCTGTGGCTGCCTCGATAATGGTGGCCAACGTTACTCCTCGGCTCTTGATTCTGAATCGCCTGACGGCGGGCCTGGGCAATGAGGCCGATGGTACTGCCGCTGGTTGTTGTCGGCGCCGATCTCCCGGCTGGTCAGCGATCGAGTGGCAATAGAACGGCTGGGAGCTCGCCCGTGAGTGCGTCAATGGGGAGGTGGACGCCACTGCAACGTTCGATGACGGCCATAGCGGCACCATTCGGATAGCGGCTTCCCAGTAGCTCGGCGTACTCCGCCAAGAGGGGTCTGTGTGGTTCGAACGGGTCGCGATCCTTTCCCCATTTCTCGTCAGGCTCAAGAAAGTCGCGACCTGCCACCGGCTCTCCTTTGGCAGCACAGATCAGCTCACTGCGCATATTGACGTCCCAGAACGTATTCCATGCCTCGCCGTGCTCGCTCAGCCGAGACAACACGTCTTTCGAATTTCCCTGGTATCCGAAGGGTTCGAGAATCGCAACGGCGCGATCTATTTGCTGCGGAAGGAGGACGTGGGAATCGTCGTGGTCGGCCCAAGCGTGCAGTCGCAGGCGTCTCGACGTGTCACCGCCTGCGCCAAGAGACTCCGCGACGGCCTCCAGCGTTACCCGCCCGGTAGCGGACGTCACCACCGTGTAGCAGAACTCTTCGTCCAATCCATGCGTTCGTATCAACCGCACATAATGCTGCACCAGCGGATCGATCAAGCCTGCGCCTCCGGCTGACGAGAGGAACTGCGGGACGGGGAGGACCTGTTCACCTCTTATCGTCGCACATTAGAGCGCTACACCATGCCTGAGTATCATGGGATGCGATGCCGCAGGCATGTCTACCCGCCCATGGAGTGAACCGTTATGGTTCCGGCTCGGGTCGCGATCTGGCAATCGCTCAGTGGCGTCGAATCGGCGATACCGCTCCACCGCGCTATTGTTCGCCGCCGACTCGGCCCGCGACCGGGGTGCCGTCTCCCCCAAGGAGTGTCGCCGCTCCGGTCGCGGGGGCTGGCCCCTGCTCATCGCCGGGCTGTTCCTCCTGGGCTCGGCACTGGTCCGATATGGGGTGATCGAGAAGATCGAGCCCCTGGCGGCCCGCGGGTTGTTCTCCATCCTCTGGCTGGGCGCCATCGCCAGGGTCCCTGGAGTGGCTCTGGCGCTGGGCCACCTGGGCCCGCCGTCCCCCGTCCCACGAACTGAGCCCGTCCCTCTGACGATCGACGACGACCTGGATGGTGCCTTCGGTGGAGGGGGATCCGTCCCCGCTGGGGCGGAGGGAGGGGCGGGCTCTGGCCGTACACCGGAACCCGGTGTCAGGGTGGGGGGACGGGGAGGAGGTCGCGGGACTGCAGGACTCGCCGGGCGACGGTCATCGCGGCGAAGACCCGGGGGAAGCCCGCGTACGGCAGGGCCTGCATGATCGCTTCGACCAGTTCGGCGGGACGCACGCCCACGTTGAGGGCCGTTTCCAGGTGTGCCTGGAGCTGGGGCTCGACCCCGCCGAGGGCGGTCAGCACGCCGAGGACGACCAGTTCCCGCCGGGCGGGGTCGAGCCCGGGCCGGGCGTGGATGTCGCCGTAGGCGAACTCGACCGCCAGCCGCGACAGGTCGGGCGCGATGTCCGCCAGGGCGTCGTAGGCACGGGCCCGGGTGGCTCCGGGCCCGCCGAGTTCGGCCTGCCGCGCGAGCCCGCGTTCGTATCGCTCGTTCACGCGCCGGCCTGCCCCGCGTGGCGGGCGGTGAAGTCGAGGACGCGGTGCCAGGCGTCGGCGCACGCCTCCTGCCACCGGTCGTAGGAGTCGTCGAAGAACGAGTGCGGCGCGCCCTCGTACACGTGCGCCTCGTAGTCCTTGCCCGCCCGGTCGAAGGTGGCGGTCAGCTCGGCGTACTCCTCCGGCGTGGTGGCCACGTCGTCCCCGGCCAGCAGCATGAGCAGGGGCGCGGACGGCTCCGCCGTACGGTCGCCGAGGAAACGGGGCGGGCCGTAGAAGCCGACGGAGCCGGACAGGCCGAGACCGGCGGCGCCGAGCCGCCAGGAGTAGCCGCCGCCGAGGCAGAAGCCGACACTGAACAGCGGGCCGGGGTGCCAGGCCCTGATCGCCTCGGCGGCCGCGGCGGCGTCGGTCTCGACGTGGTGCGGCTCCAGCAGGGGCAGGTGGGCGTACCCGTCGAAGGACTCGTCCCGCTCGCCGGCGCCGGCGCTGCGCCCGTAGTAGTCCATGACCAGGGTGTGGAAGCCCGCTTCCGCGAACCGCTGCGCCAGGCTGGCGTAGAACGGGTGGAAACCGCGCACGTCGGGCAGCAGCAGCACGTTACGGCCGTTCGGCACGGCCGGCTGCGCCCGGTAGGCGCGGAACCGGTTGCCGTCGGCGGCGCCGATCTCCAGCGGCCCGTGCGCGGCCACCCCTCCGGTGACGACGGGGGCGGCGGGCGGCCTGCTGTCGGTGTCGTGGCACATGGTGATCTCCTCGTCTCGTGGTGACGAGTGAGAGCCTGGCCGCGCCGGAGCGTACGCCCCAGGCCCGGCTCATACGGGTACGGCCAGGGCCACCCTCGGCCGGACCGAAATCGACATACTGGACGTTGTGGGAGAACGGAACGAACTGGCGGCATTCCTCCGGTCCCGCAGGGGCCGGATCACGCCCGAGACCGTGGGGATCTCCGGCGGGGCCCGCCGCCGGGTGGCCGGGCTGCGGCGGGAGGAGGTCGCCCAGCTCGCCGGGATCAGCGTGGAGTACTACCAGCGGCTGGAGCAGGGGCGGACGGGGCGGCCGTCGCCCGAGGTGCTCGACGCCCTCGCCCGTGCGCTGCGCCTGGACGAGGTCGAACGCGAGCACCTGCGCACCCTCGCCGTCCGGGACCGCCCCGGGCGCGAGGTCCGGCCGCGGGAGGTGCGGCCCGAGCTGGTCCGGATGCTGAAGCTGGTCCACGCCCCCGCGATGATCATCAACGACCGGTTCGACGTCCTGGCCGCCAACGCCGTCGCCGCCCACCTCTTCACCCTCGACCCCGCCCCGGCCGTACCGGTGAACCTGGCCCGGCGCCTGTTCCTCGCCGCGGAGAGCAGGACCTTCTACGTGGAGTGGGACGAGGTGGCCGCCGAGACCGCCGGCCAGTTGCGGGTGGCCGCCGGCCTGCACCCCGGCGACGCCGACCTGGCCGGGCTGATCCGTGAGCTCCGCGCGGGCAGCGAGACCTTCCGCACGCTGTGGAACGCCCGCGAGGTGAGCGTCCGCACCCACGGGGTGAAGAACCTGCGGCATCCCGCCCTGGGCACGGTGACCTTCGGCTACGAGAACTTCGCCCCCGCGGACCACTCCCGCCAGCGCCTGGTCGTCCTCGTCCCGGTGGCCGCCAGCACCACCGAGGCCGCCGTCCACCTCCTGACCTCCTGGACCCGCCCCGCCCCGCCCACCCCGTCCGCGCACCAGGCGCGAGCCGTACCGACGGCGACGCCGCCACAGCCCGGCTGACCGCTGCTCGCCGGCCTTCGAGACGTCGGCGACGAGGTCCGACGCGCGGTCTATCCGCTGTCCGGCCCCACTCCGATCTCCGCCTGTCCGCGCGGCGTGGAGCGACCGGACCACCACTTGCGCGTACGGCGTGAGCGGGTTCGCGCAGGGCCCAGGCGCAGCCGGCGGTCGGGAGCGCTGCGGAGGCCGGCGCCGTGGCTTCGCCTGCGGCTTCTCGCTCGGCCGGAGGCGTGCCGGGGCTCTGGCGGCGGGTCGGCCGGGGGCGCCGGGCGGCTCAGCGGGTTGAGGGGAGCCGGCTCATCGGGGGCAGGGTGGGCTTGGGCGCGTTCGCTTCTTCGGTGCCGGAGTCCTCCAGCCACGCGAGGATGTGGTCCGCGTAGCTGTCGGCCGAGGGAAGGGGGTTTCCCTCGAGGAGGAAGACGGCGCAGAGGATGTTGACGCCGAAGAGGCGATCCCAGACGCGGGCCCGGTGGCAGGTCGCCGGGTCCACGGCCTGGCGGACGTTGTGCCAGCCGTGCCAGGCCATGAAGGCGGCGTCGATCGCGGGGTCGAACAGGTGCGCCCGATCCCAGTCGATCACGCCGATCAGCCGGCCGTCCTCGTCCCAGTGCACGTTGCCTCCGGCGAGGTCACCGTGGACGAGGCTGTCCGGGACCTCCTCCAGGGCCGCCGCCGCGGCGAGGCGGCGCTCGGCCTCCGGCCGCCACTCGCCCGGCAGCCGGGGCAGGACCTCCTCGGCCAGCACGCGGGCCCAATGCCCGTCGTGGGCTCGTGGCGACGGGAGCACCGCGCGCAGTCGCGGGGTGACGGGCAGGTCGCGCAGCGCCCCGAGAAGGCGGGCGATCCGCGCGGGATCGCCCTTCCCAGGAGGCAGTTCCGCGCCGCCGATCCAGGAGACGGCCACCGCCGCACGCTCCCCGAACCGCACGGCGGGGGTGAGCGGTTCGGGAACCGCGAACGGCAGGCCGGCCGCCGCGATCACCCGCAGAGCCTCGACGTGGCCCGGCATGGACGACGCGGCCAGGGGACGCCGGCTCACCCGCACCGCCGCCACATCAGGGAGCAGGACGACGTCGTGAATCCCGCCGCGCGCGTACCGCGCCCGGTCCAGGCGCGCGCCCGGCAGCAGCGCGTCGGCGATCTCCAGCAGATCGGCGGGGACGGGCTCGTCCATCCGGCGGCACCTCCGGGTCGCGCACGTCATCCGTGAACGGGAACGGACCGTGAGGCTACCTGCCCCGCCGTACCGCCGGCCCCACCTCGGCCGCCGGGACTCCGGGGGCGGGTGCGGGCTGGGGGTCGCGTCCCGGGTGAGCCGCCGTGCGCAGCGGCCGGCCGTACCCGGCCCCCGGCCCCCGGCCCCCGGCCGTACGCCCTCGGCCTGCTCAAGGTCGTATGCCGCCGGGAGCCAGGCGGAGCCGGGCGGAGCGCCGCCGGTGGATCGCCCTCGCGCGCCGCCGGGGCTACTCGGCGGCCGGGGCGGCTCCCGGGAGGCGTACGCCGGCCCAGTGGGGCGCGTTCCACTGGGCGGCGATGGCGGCGGCCCGGGCGAAGTGGGCGGCGGCCTGGCGGTCGCGGCCGAGGAGGAGGGCCAGCTCACCGAGGACGTGGGCGACCGGGCGCAGCGCCACCGACAGGCTCGTCGCGCCCGCCGGGGGGCCGTCACGGTGCGGCAGCAACGCCGCGTAGACCTCCTCGGCTGCGTCCCGGTCGTCCAGGGCGACGACGGCCATCGCGCGCAACGTCGTGAAGAAGGTGAAGAAGAAGTCGGGCCGGATCGGGCCGGCTGACGCGCGCACCTCCCGGGCCTCGGCGTCCAGGCCGTGGGCGTGGAGGGCGAGCGCGAGCAGGTCGCAGGTCATCGGGCCGAGCATGGCGTGCAGCGCGCGCACCTCGTCCAGGTGCGCGCCGAGCGTGCCCTCGTTCAGCCAGATCGTGGCCAGGGCGAGCTGGAAGAAGCCCGTGGCGTGCACCGACCCGGCGCGGCGCAGGCCCTCGTCGGCCTTGGCGTACAGGCGCTCGGCGTCGGCGAGCCGGCCTTCGATGAGCGCCAGGGTCGCCAGCGTGATCTCGGCGACGGCGATCGCCTCGCGCATCCGGTAGGCGCGCGCGAGGTCCAGGGCCTCGCTGGTCATCTGGCGCATGGTCGCCGGGTCGTTGGCGGCGGCGGCGAGGGCGGCGTGGTTGAACAGGCCGGTGACGCGGTAGACCGGCAGGTCGTGCTCGGTGCCGATCTCCACGAGCTCCCGGCAGTGCTCGACGGCGGGGTGGACCCGGGCCAGGATCTGCAGCGCCGCGGCCCGCTGCCGGGGCTCGGCGGCGAGGTCGAGCGCCTCCCGCGCCGCCGCGAGGACGGTCGGGTCGTCCTCGCCGACCAGTTCGTCCGCGTACGCCGTCAGGAGCCGCGACCGGACCGAAGGGGCGAGGTCGCGCTTGAGCAGGCGCCTCAGGCGGTCCACGATCGGCCGGTCCACCGTGCCGTACGGCCGGGCCAGCCAGGAGGTCGGCTCCGTCCACGCGGTGAACGCGGCGATCATCAGGTCCTCGCGGCCCAGGGACTCCGCGTACTCCACGGCTTCGCGGCGGGTCTGGCGGGCGGCTCCGACGGCTCCCGCCCGGATCTGCGCGCGCAGCAGCCTGCCGAGCAGGTCGACGCGTTCGTCGGGCCCGGTCGAGTTGGCCACGGCGTCGGCGAGGAGGCCGGCCGCCACGTCGTGGGCGTAGCGGGCCTCGGCCAGCTCGGCGGCCCGGACGCAGTAGCCGACGGCCTTGGGCGAGCCGGCGCGCGCGTAGTGGTGGGCCAGCGCCGCGATGTCGCCGCCGCCTTCGAGGGCGGCGGCGATCCGGGCGTGCATCCGGGTGGCGCGCAGCCTGCTGAGGTCGGCGACGAGCGTGTCCCTGACGAGGGCGTGGACGAAGCGGACGCGCCCTGGGGCGGGCTCGTCCAGGAGCCCGGCGATGACGCCGGCGTCCAGCGCGTCCATCACGCCGTCCTCGTCGGAGTCGGCGGCCTTCACGAGGACGTCCACCGAGCTCTCCCGGCCCGCGACCGCGGCGAGCCGGAGGACGGACACGCCGCCTTCGGGCAGGCGCGCGAGCCGGCGGCGGAGGACGTCCCGTACGCCTTCGGGGACCTCGGACAGGGCGACGAGCGCGCCCTCGCCGTTCAGCAGCCGGGCGCTCTCGCGCACGTAGAACGGGTTGCCGCCGGTGCGCTCGGCGATCCCGGCGATGGTCTCCTCGTCGGCCTCGCATTCGGCGCGGACCAGGCGCGCGACTGCCTCGCCGTTCAGCCCCGGCAGCGCCAGGCGCAGGGGCGTGGCGCGGGCGAGGGAGGCCAGCGTCTCGGTGAGGCGGCCGCTCTCGTCCGCGCGGTAGGCGGCGACGACCAGGATCGGGGCCCGCGTGCCGAGGCCGCCGCCGAGCAGTTCCAGCGTGGCGGCGTCGGCCCAGTGCAGGTCGTCCAGCACGACGGCGACCGGGCGTTCCGCGGCGACCGACGCGAGCCACCTCCACACGGCCTGGCGCAGCCGGAACCGTCCCGCGGTGGCGTCGGCGTCCACCGGCCCGGTGTCGGTGAGCAGCGGCGCGAGGTCGCCGGCGAACTCGCCGGGTGGCGCGGCCGCGGCGACGGCTCCGAGCGCCTCGGTCCAGGCCCACGCGGGCGGCGCGCTGTCGACCTCGGGGCAGTGGCCGGCGGCGACCAGCCATCCGTCGCGTTCGAGCCGCCTGCCGAGGTGTTCCAGGAGCGTGGACTTGCCGAGCCCGGCCTCGCCGGTGACCAGGGCGATGCGGGTGCCGTCGGCGGCGGCCTCGGCGGCGGCGGTGACCAGCGCCGACAGCTCCGCCTCGCGCCCGACGAACGGCGTCCCGGCGATCGGGGGCGGCCCGGGCGGGGAAGCGGGCGGCGGGGGAGGGGACGGCGGGGGAGGGGGCGCGGTCGCGCGCAGGACGTCCGTGCGCTGGGCGAGGATCGCCTCCTCCAGCGCCGCCAGGTCCGGGCCGGGGTCGAGCCCGAGCTCCTCGGCGAGGACGGCGCGGGCGCGGCGGAGCGTCGCCAGCGCGTCGGCCTGGCGGCCGCTGCTCCACAGGGCCAGGGCGTGCAGCCGCCAGCCCTCCTCGCGCAGCGGCTCGTCGCGGGTGAGCCGTTCGGCCTCGGGCACGACGGCGGGGGCGTCGCCGAGGCGCAGGCCCGACGCGACGTGCAGTTCGGTGGCGACCAGGCGCAGCTCGTTCAGCCGGGCGGTCTCGGTGGCGGCCCACGGCTCGTCGGCGACCTCGGCGAAGGCCGGTCCCCGCCACAACCCCAGCGCCTCGGCGAGCAGGGACCGGGCGGCACGCGGGTCGGCGGCCCCGCGGGCCCGGTCGAGCAGGTCCTCGAACCGCCAGGCGTCCACCGACTCCGGCGGCAGCCGCAGCGCGTAGCCCGGCGCCGCGCTCACCAGCAGCCGGGCCGGCGTGCGCGGCGGGCGCCCGGGCTCCAGCAGCCGGCGCAGGTTGGACACGTACGCCTGCAGGGACAGCAGGCCCCGCGCGGGCGGCTCCCCGCGCCACAGGTCCTCGATCATCCGGTCGACCGGCACGACCTGTCCGCGCGCCGCCACCAGCAAGGCGAGTACGCCGCGCTGCCGCGGCCCGCCGAGGTGGACGCTGTCGCCGTTCACCTCGGTCGCGAACGAGCCCAGTACCCGGATGAAGACCATGATTTGGAACATCGTACGTGCACGGCTCCAAATGATCTCCAAGTCCCCTCCAAATACCCGGGAGCAGCCTGGACACATCGCCACCGACGACGGGGAGGAACCGATGAGCGTCAACACCCAGGACACGGAGATCGTCCACCGCGCCTTCCGCCGCGAGTCCCGGCTGCTGGTGGAGCTCGTCGCGGCCGTCGCCCCCGGCGACACCGCCCGCGCCGAGGTGATCGCCGGCCATTTCCGCCTCTACCGGCTCGGCCTGCGCCACCACCAGGAGGTCCAGGACGAACTGCTGTTGCCGCCGCTGCTGTCCCGGGTGGACCTGGACGCCGACATCGTGCTGCGCGCGGAGGCACAGCACCGGCGCCTCGCGGCCACGCTGACCCGGCTGGACGCGGCCGTCCCCGCCTGGGAGGCCACCGCGGGCGCCGACGAACGCGACACCCTCGTGGCCGCCCTCGCCGACCACCGGGCGGTCCTGCTGGAACACCTCGGCGACGAGGAGGCCGCCCTCCTCCCGCTCGCGGCCAGGCACCTCACCGAGCGGGAATGGGCCTTGCTGCGCGGCCGCCTGGTGACCGGCATCCCCGCGCCCACCCTGCTCACGCTCTGCGGCGCGGTCCTGGAAGAGGCGGACCCGGCCGAGCGCGCCGCCGTCCTCGGCGGCCTGCCCGCCCCGGTCCGCGTCGCCTGGCACGTCCTCGGGCGCCCCCGCTACGCCCGCCACATCCGCCGCGTCCGCGGCTGAACACCACCAGATCCGGACACAGAACCCCGCCAGATCCGAACACAGAACCCAATCCGATCCGAACGCAGAAGGAAGAACCATGTCGCTGAAGAACGTCAACACCACCCTGGCCGCCGCCGCCACCCTGTTCGTCCTCGTGCTCGGGCTGTCCTACATCCTGATCCCCGAGACGCTCGCCCCGGGCTTCGGCCTGCCGACCTGGCCCGCCGGCGACGGCGGCGGCTTCCTCGTCACGAAGGGCATCCGCGAACTCGCGATGGGCCTGGTCCTCGGCGTCCTGCTGATGACCGGCCACCGCCGCGCCCTGGGCTGGGTCCTGCTGATGGAGGCCGTCGCCCCGCTCGGCGACATGATCAACGTGCTGTCCCACGACGGCTCGGTGGCCACCGCGTTCGGCGTCCACTGCCTGACCTCGGCCCTGCTCGCGACCGTCGGCCTGCTGACCCTCCGCGAGACCGGCAAGGCCCGCGTGGCCCGGGAGAGCTCCGCCGCGACGACCGCCGCGCGGGCCGCCTGACCTACGCACACCCCGAAGACCCGGCCCGGTAGACCGACGAAACGACAAGGGAGACGACGATGACGATCAACGACCTGCGCGGTGTCCTCAAGGGGCGCGTGCTCGTGGCCGGCGACGACGGTTTCGACCAGGCGGCCACCGCGTGGAACCTGACGGTCAGGCAGCCCGTGGCGGCCGTGGCGGAGGCCGCGGACGCCGGCGACGTGGCGGCGCTGGTGCGTTACGCGCGGCGGGCGGGCCTGACGGTGACCGCGCAGCCCAGCGGGCACGGCGCCTCGGGCGACGTGGAAGGCCTGATCCTGTTGCGCACCGGCCCGCTGAACGAGGTGGAGGTACGCCCGGGGGAGCGCGTGGTCCGGGTGGGCGCGGGCGCCAAGTGGGGTCAGGTGCTGGCGGCGGCCGGACCGCTCGGCCTGACCGGCCTGTCCGGCAGCGCGCCCGGGGTCAGCGTGACCGGCTACACCCTGGGCGGCGGGGTCGGCTGGTTCAGCCGCAAGTACGGCCTGGCCTCCGACAGCGTGCGGGCCATCGAGATCGTGGACGCCGACGGCGAGCCGGGCCGGGTGACCGCCGAGTCCGATCCCGACCTGTTCTGGGCGCTGCGCGGCGGCGGCGGGGACTTCGCGATCGTGACCGCCCTCGAACTCGAGCTGTATCCCGCGCCGGCCCTGTACGGCGGGCGCGTGATCTGGCCTGAGCACCGGGCCAGGGAGGTGTACGACGCGTTCCTGGAGATCACCGCCGAGGCGCCGCGGGAACTTAGCGTCTGGATCAACCGGCTCCAGCCGCCGGGCGCGCCGCCGATGGTGACGCTGGACCTGGCCTACCTGGGCGAGGCGGCTCAGGGGGAGGAACTGCTGGCGCGCGTCGACAAGATCGGGGGAGCCCTCTCCGACAGCCGCGGCGTCGTCCTGGTCGCCGACCTGGGCGCCATCGCCGCCGAGCCCACCGATCCGGCTCCCTCCATCACCCGTGCCGAGCTGCTCACCGGCCTGGACGCGGGCGCGGTGGAACTCCTGCTGGCCAAGCCGTCCGCCCCGCTCATCAACGTCCAGATCAGGCACCTGGGCGGGGCGCTCGCCGAGCCGGGCGACGGGGCCGGCGCGAGCGGCGGGGTGGCCGAGCCGTACCTGCTCGGGCTGCTGGGCCTCGGCCTGCCGCACGCGGCCGAGGCGACGCGCGCCAAGCAGGCGGAGGTCGTGGCCGACCTGGGGGCCTACGTCAGCGGCCGCACGCCGTACACCCTGCTGTCCCCCGGCGACACGGCGGAGAAGTCCTTCTCCGGCGGCACCCTCGCCCGGCTGCGGGAGATCAAGCGGACCCGCGACCCGCACAACGTGTTCCGCGCGAACTACCCCGTGCTCGGATAGCCCGGCCGCAGCGCGACCGGGCCCCAGCGCCCCTCGGCCCCAGCGCCTCCCGGCCCCAGCGCCTCCCGGCCCCTCCGCCCACTCCGGCGGAGGGGCCGGCCCGTTCTCACGGGACGGCGGGCCCCAGCCGCGGGCCCGCTCCAGGACGGCCGGTCCGGGGGCGCCCGCCGTCTCCCCGCTCACCCGGCCGAGCCCCGCCGTCGGGCGGACGACCCTCAGGGGGACCGGTCGCCCCAGCTCGCGAGCACGTCGCGTCCTTGCGGGATGGCGAGGTCGAGCAGGCCGGGGAAGCGGGCGTCGAGGTCGTCCCGGCGCAGCCGGTTCAGCCGCCGGGTCCCCTCGTCGCGCTGGCGGATCACCCCGGCTTCCCGCAGGACCTTGAAGTGGCCGCTCTGGGTCGACTTGCTGACCGGCAGGGCGAACGTGGTGCAGGCCAGTTCGCCGTCGGGCTCGACGCCGGCGAGGCGGGCGACGATGGCCAGCCGGACCGGGTCGCTCAGGGCGGCCAGCACGGTGGTGAACCGCAGGTCGTCGGGGTCGGGATGGATGAGTTCGGTCGCGGTACGGCTGGCCATGCCTCCAGGATACGCAGATGTTCGGGGTTTCCGAACATCTGCTATGTTCGGCAATCCCGAACATGATCTGGAGGAGAGATGCCTCTCGAACGTTCCGCCGCCGCATCCGGCGGCATGCCGGCGGCCGGCCACCGTCCGGGCGCCCGTTCCGGCGCGCTGGACACGGACCTGGGGGCCAAGGCTTCTCGGGGCGGAGGATGGCGGTTCTGGGGCGCGGCCTACACGTTGCTGATACTGCTGACCGGCACGAATCTGCCGACACCGCTGTACCGGGGCTACGAGGCCGAGTTCGGTTTCTCGCCGCTGGTGGTCACCCTGATCTTCGGCGCGTACGTGGCCGTGCTGATCCCCTCGTTGCTGGTGGCGGGCCCGCTGTCGGACGCGGTCGGCCGCCGCGCCGTACTGCTGCCGGCGGTGGCCCTGGCCGCGCTGGGATCGCTGGTGTTCGCCCTCGCCGCGAGCACGGAGTGGCTCTTCGTGGCCCGCGTCCTGCAGGGCCTCGCGCTCGGCGCGGCCTCCGGGACGCTGACCGCGGCGCTGACGGAACTGGAACCCCGCGGGAACCGGCGCAAGGCCGCGCTGGTGTCCACCGTGGTCTCGGTGGGCGGCCTGGGACTCGGACCGGTGCTGGCCGGAGCGCTCGCCCAGTACGCTCCGGCGCCGCACGTGCTGCCCTTCGTGATGGAGCTCGTACTGCTGGCGCCGGCGGTGGCGGTCATCATCGCGCTGCCTGCGACACGCTCCAGGACCCGGTGGCGCCCCCGCCGCCCCGAGATCCCCGCCGCCATGCGGGGGGTGTTCGCCACCAGCGGGACGGCCGGTTTCCTGGCGTTCGCGGTGATCGGGCTGTCCCTCACCCTCATCCCCGCGTACGTGGCCACCCTGTCGGGCAGCGCGAACCTGCTGCTGGGCGGCGCGGCCGTGGCCCTGACGCTGGGGTGCTCCGCGCTCGCGCAACTCCTCGTGTACGGCAGGCCGGCGCGGACCCTGCAGATGGCCGGCCTGCCGCTGCTGGCCGCCGGACTCGTGCTGCTCGCGCTCGCCGGCACGCTGGCCTCGCTGATCCTGCTGCTCGCGGCGGCCGTCCTGGCCGGCATCGGCCATGGTCTGGTGTTCCTCGGCGGCCTCACGGCGGTCAACCGGGCCGCCCCCGCAGACCGGCAGGCCGAGGTGCTCTCCGGCTTCTACGTGACCCTCTACCTCGGCGTCGGCCTGCCGGTCATCGGGGTCGGCCTGGTCACCACGGTGGCCGGCCTCCTCACCGCCGTGCAGTATTTCGCCGGCCTCACCGCGCTGCTGTGCCTGGCGATGCTGCTGATCCTCGCCCGAACCCGCCACGACACCCGGTCCGTCCCCCACGGCGGCGCCGGCTGAGCCCCCTTCACCCAGGCGCCGCTCCGGCGGGGCAGGTGGACCGCTCCGGCAGGTCCGCCGTGATGGACGGAGTGGTGGCTGAGTTCCAGGTACGTCAGCCCGCCGCGGTCGGCGGGCAGCCGCCGAGCGGGCGATCGCCGGCTGGGTGCAGAAGTCGTGGTAGGCGGCGCCGGGGACGACATCGCGGAAGAGCACGTGTCGCAGGGCGGCCCTGTCGATCGGGCCGCCGGGGGCGATGCCGCCCGGGGGGTGGGAGGAATGGTGGACCCTGTTCGAGGGTGAGGCGGCGAAGGTCTACCTGGAACTCGGCTGGATCAGCCGGGCGACGCCGGTCACGTCCCTCGATCCGATCGCGGCCCGGCGCATGGTGCAGATCTTCAACAGGATGCGGCGCACCCTGGAGGGAGAGCCCGCGGGGCGCGGACGCCGTTCTGGCCGCCGTCCTGCACGAGCTGATCCTCACCGGCCGCGACGGGGGGCCGCGCCACCCCCTGCTCGCCCGCCTGGAGAAGGACGCTTGCAGCCGGACGCCGCTCACCGAGCAGGCCAGGAGGCTCGGCGTCAGCCTGCCGGCGCTGCGCGCGATCGTGCGCGGGGCGACCGGTGTCTCCCCGCAGGACTACATCCTGGGCGTACGGCCGAGCCGGGCCAAGGACCTGCTGGCCGAGACCGACCTGACCGTCGCGGCCGTGGCCCGCGGGGTGGGCTACGAGGACGCGGCCTACTTCTCCCGCCTCTTCACCCGCCGCACCGGCGTGTCCCCGCGAGCCTTCCGCCAACGCGAGCAACGCATAGCCGTGGACCTGGACGGCGTCGCGCCGGGCGAGGGGCCGGGGACCGGGTGAGGCGGCCCAAGAACCCCGCGCCCCCATTCGCGGGAGGGCCGACCTGCCGGTGATCCGACGAGGAACCCGGCGCCATCTTCGTCAACGCCACCTCGCCGGAGGTGCGGAAGGGAGCACGGCATGAGCGGCAAGGCCACCACCGGGACGCTGCACCACGTCGAGATCTGGGTGCCTGACCTGCAGCGCGCGGTGATCAGCTGGCAGTGGCTGCTGGAGGCGCTGGGGTACACCCTCTTCCAGGACTGGAGCCGGGGGCGCAGTTGGAGGCTGGGCGTCACCTACCTGGTCCTGGAGCAGTCGCCCGCGCTCAGCGCCGACCGGCACGACCGTCGCCGCCCTGGCCTGAACCACCTGGCCTTCCACGTGGAGAGCCGCGCCCTGGTCGATGCTCTGACCGAGCGGGCCCCCGCGTACGGCTGGACGCTGATGTTCCCCGACCGCCATCCGTACGCCGGAGGCGATCGGCATTACGCCGCCTACCTGGAGGACAGGGACGGGTTCGAGGTCGAACTCGTCGCCACCGACAGGACAGCCCAGTCCTGAGAATCCCGCTCTCGGCCGACCCGCACCCGGTGGGAACCTCGAAGGAGCGTGCGTCAGAGGCCCTTCAGGGCGCGGTCGAGGGCTGACCGGCCCGCGGGCCCCCAGTGGGGCTTTCCGCCGGGGAGGCCCCGGTCCCCGTTCTGTCCCATGAGCATCAGGAAGAGGCTCTTCATGACCGCCAGGCCCCGGGCGCGCGTGATCGTCGCCTCGTCCGCGCGCGCGTACGTCTCGAAGAACCGTGCGGCCGCGCCCGCGGGGAGCAGCACCCACGCGGCGGCGAGGTCCCAGGCGGGGTCGCCGGCGCACAGGGTGCCGAAATCGATCACGCCCGAGAGCGTGCCGCCCGAGACGACGACGTTCGCGGGATGGAGGTCGCCGTGCAGCCACACCGGCGGGCCCTCCCACTCGGGGGCCGCGACGGCGTCGGCCCAGACGGCCCGGACGGCGTGGACGTCGCCGATGGCGGCGGGGTCGATGGCCTGCAGGAACCGCTCGAAGCCGTCCGTGCACCCCCTGGGGTGAGAGCCGATGGGCGCACCGGCCGGGGCGTCGGCGGGCGCCTCCACGTGCAGCGCCCTGAGGAAGCCCGCCAGCGTGTCGGCCGCGTGGTCGCCGCGGCTGATCGAGGACTCGTCCAGCGGCTCGCCGGGAACCCACGTCATCACGGTCCAGTGCTTGGGGAAGCGCTCGGACGGTTCGCCGGACCGCACCGGGGTGGGCACCGGGAGCGGCAGGCGCGGAGCCAGCACAGGCAGCCACCGCCGTTCCTTCATCTGGAGCTCCGGTGTGGGGTCCATGCGCTGCATGCGCACCGCCAACCCGTCCCCGAGACGCCACATCCGGTTGCCCCAGCCGCCCGGCACCTCGCGGATGGGCAGCCCAGCGAGGTCTGGATGCCGCTCCCGCAGCAGCTCGCGGACCAGGTCCGCGGTGATCTCGATCTCGGTCATGCGAAGTCACAGTACCGAGACGATCCGATCACCGGCACCGCCGGGACCGAACGCGAAGACCGGCCGGCCGCGGCGCCCAGGACCTGACGGGCCGCGAACTCCGGGCCGGGGTGGTCCAGCCTCGCGGGGCCCTTGGCTAGGCTTACGGGCATGCCGGACACGCAGTACGAAGACCTGCTCCGCCACGTGCTCGACACGGGCACCCGTAAGGAGGACCGCACCGGCACCGGTACGCGGTCGATCTTCGGTCACCAGTTGCGCTACCGGCTGTCCGACGGCTTCCCGCTGATCACGACCAAGAAGGTCCACTTCCGCTCGGTCGCCTACGAGCTGCTGTGGTTCCTGCGCGGCGATGGGAACGTCACGTGGCTCCGGGACAACGGCGTCACGATCTGGGACGAGTGGGCGGCGCCCGACGGCGATCTCGGCCCGGTGTACGGCGTGCAGTGGCGGTCCTGGCCGACCCCGGACGGCGGGCATGTCGACCAGATCAGCGAGGTGCTGCGCACCCTGCGCGAGAACCCCGACTCCCGGCGGATCATCGTGTCCGCGTGGAACGTCGCCGACATCCCGCGCATGGCGCTGCCGCCCTGCCACGCGTTCTTCCAGTTCTACGTCGCCGACGGCAGGCTGTCCTGCCAGCTCTACCAGCGGAGCGCGGACCTGTTCCTCGGCGTGCCGTTCAACATCGCGAGCTACGCCCTGCTGACGCACATGATCGCCGATCAGGTGGGCCTCGGCGTCGGTGACTTCGTCTGGACCGGGGGCGACTGTCACATCTACGACAACCACGAGGAGCAGGTCCGCACGCAACTCGCGCGCGAGCCCCGGCCGTTCCCCACGCTGAGCCTGAAGCCGGCCGACAGCCTGTTCGACTACACCTACGAGCACATCGTGCTCGACGGCTACGACCCGCACCCCGCCATCAAGGCGCCGGTGGCGGTGTGATCGGGCTGGTCTGGGCGCAGTCGGCGAACGGCGTCATCGGCCGCGACGGCACGCTGCCGTGGCACCTGCCGGAGGACCTGACGCACTTCCGCTCCCTGACCTCGGGCGCGACCGTGCTCATGGGGCGCCGCACGTGGGAGTCGCTGCCGCCGCGGTTCCGGCCGCTGCCGGGCCGACGCAACCTCGTGCTGTCCCGCACTCCGCAGGAGGGCGTGGAGACGTTCCCCGACCTGCGGCGGGCGCTCGCCGCGGCGTCCGGGGACGTGTGGGTGATCGGCGGCGCGGCCGTGTACCGGGCGGCACTGCCCCTCGCGGACCGCATCGTGGTCACCGAGATCCGGGAGACCTTCGAAGGGGACACGCTCGCGCCGGACGTGGGACGCCCGCCGGACTCCGCCGGGCCGTGGCAGGAGTCCTCGACCGGGCTGCACTACCGCTTCCTGACCTGGGGCTGAGGAAGGCGGCCGAGCGGGCTCATGCCGCCGCGTGGTAGTCGATGCCCACGGTGACCGCCAGCTCGCGCAGGCACTCCTCGAAGACGGGCTCCAGGTCGGTGTAGGCGAAGTCCAGCTGGTGCAGGACCTCCATGCACAGCAGGCCGTACAGCCTGATCCAGCACGACAGGAAGACGTGGGCGGCCTCGGGCGGCAGCCGCCCGCCGATGGCGGCGGAGTAGGCGGTCACCTGCTCGCGCAGGGAGGCCGGCAGGCCGTCCGGGTCGGGCACCGGGAACGGCCGTGTCCGCCACAGCTCGATCATCAGGTCGAGCAGGACCCGCTCGAAACGCACGGCGGCCTGGTGACGCACCGACTCCGGGCGCCGGTTCGGCGGGGCGATGGGACTGGCGAAGATCCAGCCGAACTCGGCGGGATGGGTGGTGGCCCAGGCGCGCATGGCCCGGCAGACGGCCAGGATGCGGTCCCCGATCGGCGCGTCGGCGCGGACGTCACGGGCCTGCTCCATGACGGCGGCCAGCTCGCGGAAGAAGTCCGCGGTCACCGCGCCGACCAGTTCGTCGTGGCCGGCGTAGTAGTGGTACAGGGCCGGGCCGCTCATGCCGACCTGCCGGGCGACGGCGTTGATGGTCACCGCCGCCGATCCCCGCTCGACCAGGAGCTTGCGCGCGGCCGCGTGGATCTCCTCCAGGGTGGCCTGGCGCAGCCGTTCCCGCCTGCTGGTGTGGGCGGACATCCTCACCCCTTCGTGTCGCTCCGTCGCCGCCGTTGACATCCTAGTGCTTCTATGTTTCCTTAATGACTCTAAGCAATCTAGAGCCTCTAAGGAGCAGGTATGGAGCCCATGCGGCGGTTCCTTCTCGCGGTGGCGCCGGTCGCCGCCGTCTGGTGGCGGATGTCCAGATCCGCTCACGTACGGCAGCGCGAGGAGTCCTGACATGTCCCGCACGATGCGTGACCGGTTGTTCGGCAAGTACGCCATGGAGGCGGCCATCACCGTGGCCGAGCAGGTCACCCCCGCCATACGCCGGATCCGGCTGGAGACCGACCAGCCGATCGCCTTCCCCTACACCCCCGGCCAGCACGTCAGGATCCAGCTGAAGGACCCGCTGTCGGCGGCGGGCATCCTGCGCCCGGCGGACACGCTGCGCACCTACACGATCTGGGACCTCGACGCCGGCCGAAGGGCGATCGAACTGCGCGTCCACCTGTATCCGGGCGACGGCATCGGACTGCGGTGGGCACGGGCGGCACGGCCGGGTGACCGGGTGACCTTCTGGTGGCCGCAAGGCGACTTCTTCACCCGCGAGGCCGACTTCCACGTGTTCATCGGAGAGGAGACCGCCGGCGTCGCCTTCGGGCCGATGATCAGAGGACTGGGAGCCTCGGCCGAGGTGCACGGCGTCCTGGAGGGCGAGACTCCCGAGCACGACCTGCCCCTGCCCGGGACGCCGCCGCTGCGCCGCGTCCACCGGCACGGCGCCCCCGCCTTCGCCTCCCCGGTGCTGCTCGCGGCCGTGGCCGAACTCGACCTGCCCGGCAACGCCGGAGCCGCCTACGTGGCCGGGGAGGCCAGGACCTGCCGGCTCGTACGCGACTTCCTGGTGCGCGAGCGCAACTGGCCGCGCGCCTCGATCAAGACCAAGCCGTTCTGGACCCCGGGCAAACGGGGCCTGCACTGACAGCCAGGGGGACCGCGCCCGGCCTTCGCGGATGGCGGTCTCCGGACGGCGTCACGGAAGTGTCCGGAGCGGGGAGGGTCGGGGCGCGCCGGGGCGGGAACACTCCTCACAGTCCTGGGGCGGCTGGGAGGAAACGTCGCGTGACCGTGGACGGGGCAGTCGCCGGCTCGGGCCTTGGTCCGCGGATCGCGAGGATGGCCGCCCCGGTGCGCGGCAACCCCCGCTTCGCCCGGTATCTGGCCGCCAACCAGATCAATTCCACGGGTACGGCGATGGCCACCGGCGCGGTCGCCTTCGCCGTACTGCAGTCCGGCGGCGGCGCGGCGGGGATCGCGATGACGTTCATGGGCCAGATGCTGGCCGGCATCGTCATGCTCCCCTTCAGCGGAACGGTCGCCGACCGGCTGCCGCGCGTGCGGGTGATCGTGGTCGTGCAGATCGTCGTCGGGCTGCTCGTCGCCGCGGAGGCCGCCTGGGGATCGTGCCGATGGCCCTGCCCGGCCTGGCGATGGCCGCGGGCGCGCCCCTGCCGGTGATCGCCGCGGCCGTGGTGCCGGCCGCCGCCGGGCTGGCGGTCGCGGCGGTCACCTGGCGGAGCCTGGTCCAGCGGCACATCCCCGAATCCCAGCAGGGCCGGGTGGCCGCCTGGGTCAACCTCGGCGAGATCGCCCTGGCCCCCCTCGCCTACCTCCTCGTCGGCCCCGCCGTCGCCGCCCTGGGGCTCCGCGGCACGCTCCTGGTGTGCGGGCTCGGCATCCTCGCCGCCGCGACCGCGCCCCTGGCCCACCCCGACGTCCGCAAACTCACACTCCGCACGAGCTGAACCGGGCCCCTGCACCGGCCACGGCGGCTGAGGGACCGGCACGCGGCCGGAGCCTGGGGCAAGCTGCGCCGGCCGCGTCCGGGGTGTGGGGCAAGCCGCGCCGGGCGCGGCCGGCCGAGCCGTACACGGTGGGCAAGCTGTGGAGCGGTCAAGGCGGTGGTCGGCGGCTCGCGTATCCGGGCGCCCAAGGGCGGCCCACGAGAAGGGTCAGCGGGCGAGGCGCCGGTGCCTGTCGGTGAGCGCGGAGCGGGTCGCGCGCATTGACGCCAGAAGCCGCAGCCGGTCCGCGTCGGCGCTGTCCGGCTCGGCGGTGTAGACCAGCATGACCGGCCCGGGGTCGCCGGGCAGCGGATAGGTGTCCCAGTCCAGGACGATGTCGCCGACCTCGGGGACCCGGAAGGTCTTGGTGCCGCTGACCGACGCGCGTACGTCGTGCCGGGCCCACAGCCGGCGGAACTCCGCGCTGCGGATGCTCAGCTCACCGACGACCGCGGTGGCGCGCGGATGGGTGGGGTCGGCGCCGACGGCGGCGCGCATCATGCCGATGAAGTCCAGGGCCTGCCGCTCCCAGTCCGGGCAGCTCCGCTCGCCGGTCAGCGTGTCGTCGAACATCAGCAGGAGCATGTTGAGCCGGTCGGGCGGGTACGCGTCCGGGGAGCCGAGCAGCGCCTCCGCCATCGGGTTCCAGGCGAGCAGGTCGAGATGCCGGCCGAGCACGACCGCCGGGGTGTCCATCACCCGCAGCAGCCGCCGGGTGCTGTCCGGCACTGTTTCCGGGCCCCGGTCCACCCGAGCCGGCCTCGGCCGGCGGGCGGCGTGGGCCAGGGCGAACAGGTGGCGGCGTTCCTCGTGGTCGAGGCCGAGGGCCCCGGCGAGCGCGTCCAGGACATCGTCGGACGGGCGCACCTCCCGGCCCTGCTCCATCCGCTGGTAGTAATCGGTGCTCAGCCCGGCCAGCAAGGACAGCTCCTCGCGCCGCAGCCCGCTGACCTTGCGCCGGCCGCCCGGTTCCAGGCCGACGTCGTGGGGGCGCAGCCTGCCGCGCCGGGCCCGCAGGAAATCTCCGAGTTCCCGGGCGTACGGATTGGTCATGCCGCAAGTGTGCCAGCCCCGCTGGGCCCCCAAGGTAGGACCCGCAGTCCTAGGGAGCGGAGAACGATCGAGGCGGACCGCGTCGCGCCTAGCGTCGTCGGCCTACCGTACCGACACCCGCAGGAGCAGCAGATGACCGGATGGACCGCCGACCGCATCCCCGACCAGCACGGCCGGATCGCCGTCGTTACCGGTGCGAACTCGGGCCTCGGCCTGATCACCGCGACCGAGCTGGCCCGCAAGGGCGCCCGTGTCGTGCTCGCCGTCCGCGACACCGCCGCCGGCGAGGAGGCCGCCCGCCGGATCGGCGGCGACGTCGAGGTGCGCGAGCTGGACCTGGCCTCCCTCGAATCGGTGCACGCGTTCGCCGCGAAGCTGGCCGCCGACCACCCGGTGATCGACCTGCTGGTCAACAACGCGGGCGTGGCGTTGCTCGGCCCGCGCCGCACCTCCGCCGACGGTTTCGAGCTGCAGCTCGCCACCAACATGCTGGGCCACTTCGCGCTGACCGGCCTGCTGCTCGGCCGGCTGGCCGCGGCGAGGCGATCCCGGGTGGTCAGTCTCAGCTCGATCACCCACAAGAACGCGCACCTCGACTTCGACGACCTGATGTTCGAACGTGGCTACCGGGCCGCACCCGCCTACGGCCGGTCCAAGCTCGCCGCCACGATCTTCGGCGTCGAACTGGACCGCCGCCTGCGCGCCGCCGGATCGCCGATCGTCAGCACGCTGGCCCACCCCGGTCTCACCCGCACCAACCTGACTCCACGCGCCTGGGAACACCGCGGCCGGCTCGGGCGGATGATCGCCCGGCTCGGCCTGCTGGCCACTCAGTCGGTGGAGCAGGGCGCGCTGCCGCAGTTGCGCGCCGCGACCGAGCCCGGTGTGCGGGGCGGCCAGTTCTTCGGGCCGTCCAGACTCTGGGAGACGCGGGGGCCGGTCACCGAGGCCCGGCTCAGCCGGGAGGCGGCCGATCCGGCCGTCGGCGAGCGGCTCTGGGCGGCGGCCGAGGACCTGACCGGCGTCAGCTACCTGTGAATTCCAGGGCCGTCCGGAGCAGCCCGCACGCACCAGGAGCACCCGTGGCGTACCGGAGGTGGTGTCCCGCCCGGTAGGTGGGGCCGGGCGGGACGTGGTCATCTCGGCGGTGGCCCTGCTCGCGGGCCTTCGCTCTCGTCAGCGGGCCGGCTTCGGGCGCCAGGTGACGAGGCGCGGGCCGGAGGCCGTCCACACCGAGCCCGCGATCAGCCCGTTGTCGTTGATCGCCACCGCGTCGATCAAGGTGGCGGACGGCGCGGGCAGCAGCAGCGGCAAGGCGTCCGGCGAGGTCCAGACGACGGGGAACGACGGACTGGAGCTGTGACCCTGGCAGCTGTACGAACCGACGATGGTCCCGGCGTCGTTGATGTCGGCCGCCGCACCGAACGCGATGTCGTCCAGCGCGAGCGGCTTGATGCCCGCCGAGGGGGTCCAGAGGAAGGGGAACGCCCGGTGGTCGGTGGCGGTCCCCGAGTGGCCGATCACGTGGCCCAGGTCGTTCATCGCCTTGGCCGAGCTCCACCCGCCGCCGAGCGTGCCCAGCTCGCGCACGCTCCCCGCGCTCCACACGTAGGCCCGCTCGGCGAGTTGCCGGGTGGGGTGGGGCGCGGAGGTGTCGATCTTGTGGGTTCCCGTGATCTGCCCGGCCTCGTTCGCGTCGATGGTCTCGCTGCCCCGGGTGACGTTGAGGTCGGTCCACGCGCTTCCCGTCCAGCGCATCGCCTTGCCGAGCACGTACGCCGGGGGCCCGACCTTCTCCACCCCGTTTCCGGCGATGACGCCCTTCCCGATGGCGTTCGGGAGGCCACCCGGCAGGTGCCGCGCCCGGCCGTTCTCCCACAGGACCCCTTCGGGGGTCAGATAGGAGTAGACGTCGCTGCCCACGACCCGGCCCTGGTCGTCGATGGCGCGCACAGCGGCCTCCCCCTGGGGGGTCAGCGCGGGGAGCCGGGTCAGATTCCCGTTCTGCCACACGAACGCCTGCCTCCGGCTCCCCGGCTCCTGGGCCAGGCCGCCAACGATCTGGCCGGCGTTGTTGACATCGACGGCGTAGCCGGCGACGTCGTGCTCGACGTACTCCCAGTCGTCGGTGACGGGGAGGCAGTCCAGCGTTCGCGCTTCGGATGTCCCGGCGACCAGGACCACGGGCAGGGCGACGGCGGCGGCCGCGAGCACGCGGGCAAAGGTGCGACGTTTCGACACGGCGAGACCTCTCGTTCGGAGGAATGTGATCGTCGGGTGCACCCGGCGATCACGTTATCTCCGCCCTGACTCCGCCTCCTTACCGTTCCCTTACATCATGAGCACCCCGGCCCCCAGGATGCCGGCGTGCCGGAACACGATCCCGCCGAAGGGGTGGAGCGGAACCGGGCCCTCGGCGCGGCGGTCGTCCTGCTGGACGGCCGGACCCTGGCCGCGGAACGCGCTACGAGGCGGGGCAGGAGCACCGACGCGCTCGGCGCCGTACTGATCACGAGCGCTCTCATGCTGGCCGTGTACACCATCGTCGAGGACAACAGGCCGGCAGCGCCCTCGGACTCGCGGTGCTGAGCACGCTGGCCGCCTCCCGCACCGATGACCTGCCGGCCGCCGGCACCGCCCAGGCGACCGCGCTCACCGGCGGCTATCAGCTCGCCTTCCGGGTCGGTGCATGCCTGGTCCCCGGAGCCCTCGTGATCGCCGCGGTGGTGCTCCGCACTCCGCCCCGTACGGCCGGCGCCCCAACCGCCCGCGTCACGGCCTCGCTGCCGGAGAAGGACACGACCTCGGTGTGAGGTCGCCGGCACGGCCGGGCCGGGCTCGGGATGCCATCACCGCTCATCGATGCGGCCGGCCGGATCCAGGTCGTCGGGGGTGGCGGGCGAGTAGGCTGGCGGCCGCTGGCCGGTGGAGCCGACGGGAGCGCCGGGGGAGGCGTTCCGTTCGGCGCCCTGGGTGCCTCGAACCGCCGGATCGAAGGAGCCGATGCTGGGATGACGGCAGAGCGACCGATGCCCACGCAGGACGACGTGCTCGGATACTTCGACACGCTGTCGAACTGGGGGCGGTGGGGCGACGACGACGAGCTCGGCACCCTCAACCACATCACCGACGACGTCCGGCTGGCGGCGGCGCGGGCCGTACGCCACGGCAGGAGCGTGTCGTGCGCGTGGGAGGTCGCCGTGCCGCAGGAGATGGAGCGGGCGACGACGACGTGCCCGTGCGCCGCCGACATGCCGGGCGCCGAGAACATGCCGGTGGCCGCGTTCCACGCCGACCGGCGCTGGGGCTTCTCCTCCGAGCGGCTCGGCATCACGTTCCACGGCAACACCATCACCCACCTCGACTCGCCGTGCCACCTCTACTGGGACGGCGTGATGTACAACGGACGGCCGCACTCGCTGGTCGGCGCCGAGACGGGATCGGCGTGGGCGGCCGTCACGGCGGCGGCGGACGGGATCATCACGCGCGGTGTCCTGCTGGACGTCGCCAGGGTCCGCGACGTGCCCTGGCTGGAACCGGGACAGGGCGTGTTCCCCGGCGACCTGGAGGAGGCCGAGCGCCGCCAGGGCGTGCGGGTACGGCCCGGCGACGCCGTACTCCTGCGGACGGGGTACGGCCGCGCCCGGCACGAGTCCGGTGCGGTCGGCGGTTTCACGCAGGCCGGCTGGCACGCGTCCTGCCTGCCGTGGCTCCATGAACGCCAGGTGGCGCTGATCGGCGCCGACACCCCGCAGGACGTCCAGCCGTCGGGGTACGACGACGTGCTGATGCCGGTTCACGCCGTGAGCCTCGTCGCGATGGGCCTTTGGATGGTCGACAACTGCGACCTGGAGGCGTGCGCGGTGACGGCCGCCGAACTCGGCCAGTGGGACTTCCACCTCGCGATCGCGCCCGTCCGCTTCGCCGGCACCTCAGGCAGCCCGGTCAACCCGATCGCCACCTTCTGACCACGGTTCCTCCCGGTCCACGGCTTGTGATCTTGGGTCTGGGGGTCCGCGCGCCGAGCCCGGGAAGGTGGACGGTGGTTCTCGGCGCGCGGAGTCTCAGGAGCCGGCGAGCAGATGCCGAATCCGGGTCCAGGCGTCGTCTCGCCCCTTCTCGTCGAAGGTCGGCGCGGCGGCGGGCGCGGTCGGCTGAGGACGCGGCCGGGCCGTGCGGGGCGCGAGCCGTGTCGAGGGTGCGAGCGAGCGGCACGCTTCCGCGACGCCCGGCGGTACGGCGGGCGGTCCCTGGCCCACGGCGGCCGCCGGCCGGTGAACCGAGCGGCGGCCGCCGTGAACGCCCGTCTCACAGGGTCGCGGTGAAATGGTCGACGGCCGCGTCGACCGCGGTGGTGACAGCGGGTTCCTGATCGTAGAAGTCGAGTTGGCCGCCGGTGGTCCAGACGAACTCCTTGGGGCCGGCGAGGGCCTCGTGGAAGCGGCGCGCCCCCTCGGGGATCGCGGCGGCCTCGCTGTGCACGAGCAGGGCCGGGGCGTGGATCTCGGGGGCGGCGGCGATGGGGTTGAAGGCGAGCCAGCCGGGCCAGGCCATGACGGCGAAGCGGTTGCACCACTGCGGGACGGCTCCCCGCCGTGGGTCGAGGTAGTAGTCGAACGGCCCGTACATGGCGGCCTCGGGATCGGTGGTGCTGACGGCGGGGACGTAGGTCACCTCGCCGGTCTCGCGCCACCGCCGTGCGGCCTCCTCGCCGGCCTTCCGCCGCACGGCCACGCCCTCGGGGCCCCCGTAGAGCGCCTCGACCAGCTCGGCGTCGTGCAGCCACGGGGCGACGAGCGCCAGGGAGCGCAGGCGTTCGTCGCGGGCGGCGGCGGCCGCGGTGTAACCGGCCCCGGCGCACAGCCCCAAGGCCCCGATCCGGCCCGGGTCGGCCTGGGCGTGCCCGGCCAGGAACGTGACCGCGTTGCGGATGTCGGCCGCCTTCTGGTCGGGCGATTCCACGTCGCGCGGCGTTCCGCTGCTGTCGCCATACCCCCGGAAGTCGAAGGCCAGCGCCAGGTGGCCGCGTTCGGCAAGGCGGCGCGCGTACAGGGCGGGCATCTGCTGGCGGACCGTCGTCCATGACCCGGTCACCACGACGGCCGGGAACCCGCCCTCCGGGCGGGCGCCGGAGGGCAGGTACACCTCGCCGCGCAAGGTCTCGCCTTCACTCTCGAAAGACACTGATTCACTACGCACCGTCATCGTCGTGTCGCTCCATCGAAGTCGTTGGTTCGTCGGCACCTCCGAGGAGAGGCCGAGACGACCGTAAAGCCTTGTGTGAATTTTGTAAATTCACTGCTTCACTGTTCTAGGATGACCTCATGACAGACCAGGACGTCGGCACCCGCATCCGTGAGCTCCGCCGCGCGCGGGGGCTCACCCAAAGCGACCTGGTCAAGCGCGGGCTGCTGTCGGCCGCCTACCTGTCACTGATCGAGACCGGGCGGCGACGTCCCTCTCCCGACGTGCTACGCCACCTGGCCGACGTCCTCGGCACCACCACGGAGTACCTCCTGTCCGGCCGGAACCCCGGCTCCTGGCAGGAGATCGAACGGCGCCTGGCCTTCGCCGAGCTCGCCCTCCACCACGCCGCCCCCGGCGAGGCCCTGACGGAGTTCGAGGCGGTGCTGGACGGCGGCCCGCCGCCGCTGCACCGGCGGGCCGGGCTCGGCCGGGCCCGTGCCCTGGAACTGCTGGGCCGCACCGAAGAGGCGTTGAGCGCCTTCGAGGCGCTGTGGAAGACGGCCGGCCCCGGCAGCGCCGAGTGGGCCGAGCGGGCGACCGACATGCTGCGCTGCGGCAGGGACATGGGCGATTACGGCTACGCCTGCGACCTGGGCGAACGGGCGATGGCCACGTTCGAGGAACTGGACATGGCCTGGAGCGAGGAGGTCGTCCGGCTGGGGGTGACGCTGGCGGGCGTGTACATCGAGCGGGGCGATCTGGCCCGGGCCTCCCGGTTGCTGCGGCGGCTGATCGACGTCTCCGATGGCATGGGCAGCCCGCTGGCCCGGGGGTCGGCCTACTGGAACGCCGCGCTCGTCGCCCACTACCAGGCGCGCGACGCCGACGCCAAGGCCCTGGCCGATCGCGCCCTGGCCCTGTTCGGCGAGGCCGACCACCAGCGCAACCTCGCCGGCCTGCGCTACGTCTACGGAATGCTGATGCTGGAGAGCCAGGACGGCGATCCCGGCCGGGCCCGCGAGGTCCTGCTGGACGCGCACGAGCGGCTCACCTCGGTCGGCAGCTCCCGGGAGCTGGGCCTGTGCGAGACGAGCCTGTCACAGGCGGCGGTACGGCTCGGCGCCCCGGAGGAGGCCCTGCGCTGGGCGGCGGCGGCGCGATCGCGCGTCACACCGGACAGCGACCGCCTCACCGAGGCACGGGCGCTGATCACGCTGGGCCTGGCCCAGGTCGCCGCGGGCCGCGCGGACGACGGCGCCGCCACCCTGACCGAGGGCGAACGCGCGCTGCGCCAGGCGGCCCCGGCGCGCGCCGTCGTGGACCTGTGGAACCGGCTGGCCGTCCACCACGAGGAACACGGAGACCACGAGGCCGCCCTGCGCGCCTATCGCCAGGCCATGAAGACGGCCGGCTACCGCCTGCCCGCGAGCACGGGGACGCCCGCGAGCACGGGGACGCCCGCGACCACTCTCCCCTCAGGCGCGTCCTGACACGGAAGGAGGAGGGGCGGACCGTCCTTCCGTCTCTCCGAGCGCCAGCGGCAGCGGACCCACCGACCCCGCCCGGACGGCTCCGCGAGGTGGCCCCTCGCGGAGCGGCCGTACGGTCAGGGGAGGGCTTCCCGGGCCGGGGAGAGGACGCTGAGGCCCGCCCAGACGCCGAGGCGGCGCAGACAGATTCAGCGTGCTGTTCACGAGGCCGGTTGTGGCTGGGGGCGGGGGTCGCTGGGGCGGGTTCTGCTGTCCTTCTCGGTGGCCACGGCGGTGGCGGACAGGAGTGTGGCGGCGGAGAGGCCGCCCCAGAGGGCGGCCGGGCCGTGGGAGGCGAGGGTGGTGATGATCGCCGGGGAGACGGCGAGACCGAAGCCCGTGGAGAGCTGGAGACGGGCGAGGGCGCGGCCCAGGAGATGGGCCGGGGCGAGGGCGGTGACGAGCGGGGTCGCGCTGCCGGCGTAGATGATCTCGCCGATGGTGCAGACCACGGACACCAGGACGACGGCCGGGGCGCTCCAGGCGGGTCCCAGGGAGGCGGCCGCGAGGAAGCCGAGGTAGGACGCGGCCAGCACCACGCCGGAGAAGACCAGCACGGCCCGGCGGGAGAAGCGGGACAACAGGACGGTGAGCGGAATCTGCAGGGTGACCACCAGCACGGTGTTCGCCACGAAGACGGCCGCCGACCACACCGGGGACGCGTGCAACTGCGTCACCAGGATCAGCGGGATCGCGACCTCGGGGACGTTGAGGCAGAAGACGTAGATCACGTTGGCGGCCAGCAGCGCGCGCATCCGGGGCGCGGGCTCCCCGGCGACGTCCCCGGCGGGGGCGGCGGCCGGATCCGCACGCAGGCGGACCGACCACGCCAGGCCCGCCGCGGTGAGATAGGCGAGCCCGGTGGCGGCCGCCATCGCCTGCAGCGCGCCGGTGCCGCCCGCCAGGGCCACGGTGGCGAGCAGCCCGCCCGCGCCCAGGCCGGCGTTGCGCAGGGCGCGGCCGGCCGCGAGAGCGGCGTCGCGTTCGCGGCCGTGGGCGACCGTGGCCACGAGGGCCGCGTGGGCGGCCGGCCACGCCTGGTTGCCGATGCCGAGGAAGAGCGCCGCCGTCGCGAACAGCCAGACGTGCCCCGCCGGGGCGGCCAGCAGCAGCGCCACCCCCAGCACCCGCACCAGCATCGACGCCGCCACGGCCGCGCTGCGCGCGCCCCGGTCCAGCCATCGGCCCACCGCGGGCATGCACACCAGGCCCGCGACGATGCCGACCGTCATGGCCACGCCCGTGACCGGCGCGGACAGCTTGAGCACCGTCACCCCGTAGAGCAGCAGGAAGGGCCGCAGCAGGCCGGTGCCGAGCGCGTCCACGGCCAGGGCGATCGCATAGCGGGGGCCACCGGAGGCACGCACGAGGGCGCGCGGCCGGATCTTGGTGGTGGTTGCCATGGGGTCCACGATGCGTTCGGCTGCCCGGACCGGCCGTGACGATTGACGGACACCGTCAATCGACGCGGTCGCCGGCCATCCGACCAGCGAGGATGGGAGGATGACGGTGAGGATAGACATCGGCGGGCCGTCGTCCGGGCGGCTGCGGTTCGCCGCCTCCCCGCTGGCCGAGCTGACCGCGATGCTGCACGTGCTGGCCGAACCCGGGCATCACCCGCAGTTCGCCGGCTGGGCCGCGGACGTCTGGGCCGGGCTGCGGCCGGAGCTGGCCGAGCGGCTGCGGGAGGCGGAGTTCCTGTGGCGTTCCTCACGGGCCGACTTCCTGGTCCCGGCCCGCCCCCGGCCGACCCTCGCCGAGGAACTGGACGAGGTGGACCGGATCGACGATGAGACCTATGTGAGTGCCGCGCTCATCACCACGTGCGGCAGCAACCGGGTCCACTTCGGCGCGCCGTCGCCGCTCACCGACGCCGGGGCGCGCGAGCGGGCCCTGGACCTCGCCCAGGCCCGCGGCGCGCTCCAGGAGGCCTTCGCCGAACGGCTGCTCGCGGACCCCTCGGCCGTGCGGGCGCGAGTGCGGCACACCCTCGAACAGTGCGCCGAGGCCTTCTTCGACGCCGCCTGGACGAGCGTCGCCGGTCAGCTCGCCGCCGATCTGCGCCTGAAGAACGACCTGCTCCAGCGCCAGGGCGCCGGGGCGGCGCTCTCGTCGATCTCCAGCGCCGTCACCCTGGCCCCCGACGGCGACCGCGTCATCGTCGACAAGCTGCAGGACAAGGTGGTCGCCGCGCACGACGCCGGGGTCACCTTCCTCCCCAGCGTCTTCGGCCGCCCGCACCTGGTGGTGATCCACGCGCCCGGGTGGGAGCCGGTGGTGCAGTACCCCGTGGCCGAGCCCGGCCCGCCGGAGCCGGTATCCCTGGAGACGGTCACGCTCCGGCTGGAGGCGCTCGCGCATCCGGTACGGCTGCGCCTGCTGCGCACTCTCGCGCGCGGCCCGCACACCACCGGCGAGCTGGCCCACGTCTGGGGGCTCTCGCCCCCGGAGGTGTCGCGCCATCTCGCCGTCCTGCGGCGCGCGGGCCTGCTCACGTCCCGGCGGCAGGGCCGGTACGTCCGTTACAGCGTCAACCTGCCCGACCTGACCGCGCTCGGGTCCGACCTGCTGGCGGCCGTGCTGCGCTGAGCGATCCGGCCCGTCACCAGGTCACCGGAAGGGCGTTCAGGCCGTACACGACGCTGAAGATCCGGTAGTCCGGTCGCTCGGCGGGCGCGCCAGGGCGAGCCCGCCGGCGCGTGCCTCCGGGTGAGTGCCCGTGGGCGCGGGGTGTCGTGCTGTGCCGCGGCGCGAGAGGGGGCGGCAGGCTCTCGCGCAGGGGAGGGTCTTCTCGCCGAGACCCCCCTTGGCGGGAAGCGCGGTTGGGAGAACACTGCGCATACGGTCAATTCCAGGACGTCACGGGGCGTGAGCGCCTGACGTCCGCGAAGGGACGACATGAAAAGGATCTCGTCGCTCGCCGCTGTCCCGGTTCTCGCCGCCGCCCTGCTGGCCGCGCCGCGGGACGACGCGCACGCGCTGGTTCCCGATCAGGTCTGCGTCGACAACGTCGTGCTGACCTGGGATCCGCCGTTGACGAACACGCCGCGCACCCTGAGCTTCACCGCCACGGGCCGGCTCAGCGACTGCACCAGCACGGCCTACTCCTCCGGCAGCTACACCGAGAGCGGGACCGTGGTGGGGGCGACGTGTACGAGCCTGCTCTACCCGGGAAGCGCCACGCGCACCTTCGTGTGGACCAGCGGCGGGTCCAGCGTCTTCTCCTACAACTGGAACTCCACCCGCCTCAACGGCAACATCGTCTACCTCGCCGTCGGGTCGATCAACCCGGGCGGGGTCTTCGGCGGCGACAACGCCAAGGAGTTCATCACCGTGCCCGCACCCGACCCCACGGCCTGCTCCGGCAGTGGCGTCTCGCAGCTCTTCGGCGTCGGAACCCTGGAGATCGGGCTCTGACCCGCGCCCGCCCGCCGGACGTCAGGGACGCCCGGCGTGGAAGGGGCCGCCCTGGCCGAAGGCGAGCGCGGCGAAGCGTTCGCCGATGCGCAGGTGGGTGGCCGCGTCGGGGTGGAGGTTGTCGGGGAGCGGGAGCTCGGCGTGGTCCCGCTCGCCGTACAGGTCGCGGCCGTCGAGGTGGTGCAGGTTCGGGTCGCCGGCCGCGCGCTGCCGTACCACGCGCGACAGCTCGTCCCTGATCACGGTGAGGGTGAGCCTGCCGGCGGCGCGCTCGGCGGGGTCGCCGGTGGCGCGGAACCGCATCTCACCGGCCCGCAGGGCGTCGAGGTCGAAGGCGGCGGGCCCGGGGGTGTCCTCGTGGATGGGGCAGTGGATGGGGGAGACGACCAGCAGCGGCGTTTCGGGATGCCCGTCGCGGATGGTGTCGAGGAACCCGTGTACGGCGGGGGCGAAGGCGCGCAGCCGCATCAGGTCGGTGTTGACCAGGTTGATCCCGATCTTGAGGCTGATCAGGTCGGCGGGGGTGTCGCGGATGGTCCGGGCGACGAACGGGTCCAGCAGGGCGCTGCCGCCCAGCCCGAGGTTGGTCAGGTCCACCCCGCCGAGCAGGGCCGCGCGGGCGGGCCAGGTGGTGGACGGGCTCGCGGCGTCGGAGCCGTGGCTGATCGAGCTGCCGTGGTGCACCCAGAGCCGGCGGCCCTCGTCCGGGAGGGGCTCGACGGGGGCGTCGGTGCGCAGGGCGAGGAGCCGGGTGGTCTCGTCGTGCGGGAGCCAGATCTCGACGACCTTGTCGCGGTCCGGCAGGCCGGTGAAGCGCAGGGTGCCGGCGGGTCCCGGACGGTGGGTGGCCGCGCCGGTGGCGAGGTCGATGGTGAGGGTGTCGCCGCCCTCCGCGCGGGCCTGGGCGGTGAGGCGGCCGTCGACCAGCAGGTCGTACACGCCGTCCGGGCGCGGCGGCGCGCCCGGGTAGACGCGCTTGGTGGGCAGGGCGTCCAGCTCGACGGCGGTGGCGCCGGTGCGGAAGGCCAGCCGTACGCCGGAGGGCTGGGACTCGGCCTTGGCGAGCTGCGGGTCGTCGCACTGGGCGCGGGCCCAGGCGGGCAGCCGGTGCGGCAGCAGGCCGCGCTCGGTGCGCTCCAGGTCGAGGGCGCCGCGCAGCAGGCCGGCGGTGATGGGCGTGGTGATCCAGTTGGGAGACATGAGGGTCTTTCGTGTGTCAGCGGGCGGATCGTCCGCGCAGCAAGGCGTCGAGGGCGTCGAGGGCCCAGGCATCCGGTCGGCCCGCGCCGCCTCGCGCAGGGCGGTGCCGTAGCCGTGGCGGTCGAGGGGGAGGGGCCAGGGGTGGCGCGGCGGGGGCGGCAGGTTCGTGGAAGCGGTGTGCGAGGCGTCGTGGGCATGCTGGGCGCCTTGTTCGCTTTCGTCGGAGCCGGGGGTGGTCGTGCAGGCTGTGGTGATCGTCGTGGTGGCGGTCTTCTTTCTCGGGATGGGCGTGTTCGGGCTGGTCGCGCCCGCCGCGCTGATCAGGCCGTTCGGGATGGCCGCCGGTTCGGCGGAGGCGCGCAGCGAGGTCCGGGCGGTGTACGGCGGCTTCGGCGTCGCCGTCGGCGGGCTGCTGCTGACGGCGCTCGCCGGCGCGGGCGGGACGCGCACGGGGGTGGTCGTCACCGTCGCCGTGGCGCTGCTGGGCATGGCCTTCGGGCGGCTCGTGGGGCGGGCGGTCGAACGGCCCGCGGCCTTCTACCCCGTCTGGTGCTACTTCTGGGTCGAGCTCGCCGCCGGGGCCGCGTTGCTCGCCGGGCTCACGTGAGGGCCCGTGGCGTCGGGTCCAGGCAGATGATCGTCAGGTCCTGGGAGAGCAGGGCGCTGGGGGTGAGGCCGAACATCGCGTGGAACGCGGTGCTCAGGTGGGACGGGCTGGCGAAGTGGCCCTCGGCCGCCGCCCGGGTGAGGTTGTGACCGGCCGCCAGCGCCCGCGCGGCCCGGTGCATCTGGGCCCACAGCCGGAAGCGCCGGTACGACGTGCCCGTGCCGTCCCTGAACAGCCGCAGGAAGCGGGACTGCGACAGGCCCAGCTCGGCCGCCAGCGGCGCGGCGGGCAGCGGCCGGTCGGCGTCGAGGAGCCGCCGGGTCGCGGCCATGATCCGCGGTTCGGCGTGCCGCGTCCCGGCGTGGCCGGTGGCCCGGGCGACCCAGGAGGCGACCCGCGGGAGGGGAGTGCGCGAGGACAACTCCGCCGCCCCGCCGAGCAGGTCCTCCTCGTGCCGGTGCCCGGTCAGGACCGTCTCCTCGCCGCCCCGGAACCGGGTACGGCAGGCCCGGTCGTCGGCCGAACCGGGGTCGAGGTAGAGGAACACCATGCGGTCGCCGTACGCCGTGAGCCGGTGGCGTACCCGAGGGGCGATGAGCGCGGTGCGCGCCCGCGCCCCGCCCCCGGCCGCCGGCTGGACGGTGAAGGGCGCGTCCACGCCCACGGCCAGGCACGCGACCGCGCCGGAGTGCGGCCCCAGCCGCAGGGACGGCCCGGCGTACAGCGCCCGCCCCGGCCACAACCACACCGCGGCCCCGTCCGTGGGGGAGCGGCGAGTCGACGAAAGCACCGGCATCGGAGTCTCCCGCGACCTGAGCGGACAACTGGCCAGGTGGGTCATCGACGCCCTTTCCGGTGATCACTGGTGGCCACGGCGATGCGGGACGGGGACGCTCAGTCGATCTGCGGCCAGTCCCAGCCGAGCTGGAGGAACATCCCGAGACGATCGCTGACCCCGCGAATCTCGGTGATCTTCTCATCGGCGAGGGTGAAGATGAAGACGGCCTCGACCTCGAAGCCGCGGCCGGTGGGCACGGGCATGCGGGGGTGGGCGCCGGTGTGGGTGCCGGTCATGGTCAGGCGGGCCACCACCCGGTCACCCTCGCCGATCAGCTCCTCCACCCGCATGTGCAGCGGATCGAACGCGGCCGGTTGCCCGCGGATGCCCTCGAAGGCGGCGCCCGGCTCGTCGGGCTCACCATGAATGATCTTGTTGTGATCGATCACGTCGGCGGCCATGTAGTGGGCCAGGTCCTCATCCTCGACGGCCTGGTCGAGCGCGTGCTCGCCCGCGCCTTCACGCTCCAGATCGACGGCGACTGGCGACGGCTACTGCGCGAGTTCGCCGGCGGATACCGGCGCGAGTTGCTGCGCCACCCCGGCCTCCTGCCGCTGGCCGCCACCCGGCCCGTGACCACGCCCGACGCCCTGCGCATGCTCGAAACCGGCGCCGCCGCCCTGCGCTCGGCGGGGTTCGAGCTCCGAACGGCCATGCACCTGCTCAACGCGATCGCGATGTTCACCGTCGGCCACTGCCTGGCCGAGACCGACCCGCCCGGCGCCACTCCCCAGCCCCAGCCCCAGGTCGATCCGGCCCTGTTCCCCAACCTGGCCGAGGCGCTCCACGCCGGGCTCGGGACCCCGCAGGACCATCAAGAGCGCTTCGACGTCACCATCGACGCCCTGATCAACGGCTTTGACGCGGCGAGGCCCCGTAGCCGGCCTTGAGCCCCACCCGAGCGCCCAGGTGACGACATCGGCGGCGGGGCCGTGGTCAGCGGGCGAGCGCGTGCTCGTAGTCGGGCAGGGCCAGGGCCGTGTTGGCGGCCCGGCCCTCGGCGCCGGAAGGGAGCGCCGTCTGGGTGCGCAGCATCGCGTTGCGCGCGTCGAGGTGGTGCCGGGTGCGCGGGGCGACCACGCCGCCGCCCTCGGTGGCCAGGGCCTGGTTCTGCTCCGCGAAGCGCCGGACGGTCTTCTCGTACGCGGTGAAGGCGGCGACGTGGTCGTCGTGGGTGGCCAGTTCGCCGGCCAGGACGTAGGCGGAGGCCAAGGAGACGCTCGACCCCTGGCCGGACATGAACGACGTGGCGTGGGCGGCGTCGCCGACGAGCGCGACACGTCCGGTGGACCAGGCGGGCATGTGGATCTGGCTGACGACGTCGAAGAACAGGTCGTCGGCCGCGCGCATCGCGGCCACCATCCGGGGGATCTCCCACACCGTGTCCGGGAACGTCGCGGCCACCAGGTCGCGCTGCGCCCGCGGGGTGCGGAAGGCCGTGAAGGGCGGCTCGTCCCGCGCGAAGATCAGGAAACCGTGCACCGGTTCGCCGGGATCGTGCGCGTAGAGGGCGGCGGCCCTGCCGGGAACGTTCCACTGCACCCCCTCGCGCTGGAGCCCGAGGTCGTTGGGCAGGGTGAAGCCCGCGAAGCAGAAGCCGAGGTAGCGGTGGTAGCGCTCTTCGGGGCCGAAGGCCAGGCCGCGGGTGTTGGAGTGCAGCCCGTCGGCGCCGATCACCAGGTCGAAGGTCCGCCTGGCGCCGCTGTCGAAGGTGACCTCCACCCGATCGCCGCGGTCGTCCAGCGCCGCGATGGAGTCGTTGAACAGGAACTCGGCCTTGTTCTCGACCAGGCCGTACAGGCAGTCGGCCAGATCGCCCCGGCGTACCTCGAGGTCCAGGCCCTCGGCCCCGCCGGTGACGGCCTCCGGGCGCAGGCTGGTCAGGATGGCGCCGTCGGGGTCGAGGAAGGTGATCTGGCGGGTGTCCACGTGCAGGCGCCGGAGCCGCGGCAGCAGGCCCATGCGTTCGACGACGTCGCGGGCGGTGCCGCGGATGTCGATGGCGTATCCTCCCCCGCGCAGGTGGGCGGCCTTCTCCACGATGGTGACCTCGAAGCCGTATCGGTCCAGCCAGTAGGCGAGGGCCGGCCCGGCGATGCTGGCGCCGGAGATGAGGATCTTCCGGTGGGCGGGTCGCTTCATCAGGAGTCCTTCCTGGTCGGAGCAGCAAAAGGATGCATGCTTTAGGTATCCTTATGGAGGGTGCGGTACGGCGATGGCCGCCGTCATGGACCACCATATAGATACATGCTTTAAGTATGCAACTGGAGATGTGATGACCACCGGACCCCGGGATCCCGAGGGCGGGACTGACGAACAGGTGCTCGCCGTCATGCCCCGCCTCGCCCAGTTGAGCAACGCCCTCAGCCGCGGCCGCCTGACCGAGCACGCCATGAAGTCCGCCCAGGTCGAGGTGGATCGGCCCGCCTTCTCCGTCCTGATCTCGGTACATCTGGCCGGAAGGCCGCTGCGGATCAGCGAGATCGCCGAGCAGATGCAGCTCGTGCAGCCGCACGTCACGCGGCAGGTCCAGCTACTGGAGCGCCGCGGCCTGGTACGCCGCATCGGGGATCCGAACGACCGCCGGGTCAGCTTCATCGAGCCGACCGACGAGGGCCGGGCCGCCGCCGACCGTTACGCGCGCACGCTCATCGGCTGGTTCACCGGCGCCATCGCCCACTGGTCCGGCCCGGACCGCGCCGACCTCGGCCGCCTGCTGGCCCGGTTCGCCGACGACGTCACGGCCCACCTGGCCACCCTTGAGGAGAAGTAGGCCCCGGAATCCCCTGCGCTCCTATCAGCCGGCCGGGCGGCGGTCTGGCCGTTGATGGCCGTATGTGATCACCGGTAGCTTCTGCCGCATGGCCTTCGACATCGAACGGGCGCTGCCCCCGGCCGTCGCGTCCCGTTCCGGCGCCTGGGACTTCATCCGCGGCTTCGCCGAGACCTGGGTCACCCCCCTCCAGGAGGGCGACGGGTACGGCGAGCGCGAGCTGTCCGCCGCGGAGTCCCGCCTCGGGGTACGCCTCCCGGAGGCCCTGCGCGAGGCGTACGCCCTGTTCGGCCGCCGCCAGGACCTGACGAGCAACCACGACAGGCTGCTCGCCCCGGACCGGATCGGGATCGACCGGGACGAGGAGGCCCTGGTCTTCCGCTGGGAGAACCAGGGGGCCATGTCCTGGGGCGTCCTCCTCGCCGACCTGGCGCGGGCGGACCCTCCCGTCGTCGTCCGCCCGGACCTGGCGGACCAGGCCGCCGAACGCTGGGAGCCCTGGTTCGGCAGCGTGTCGCTCACCTGCGTCGAGATGATCCTGTGGGAATGCCTCCACGCCCCCGAGCACCTCAGCGACTTCTGCGAGCTCGAGGACGGCTTCCTGCCGTTCCTGCGGGAGCACCACCACGCCCTGCCGTTCCCCCGCAACCCCGGAGCCACCGACGAGGATCACTGGTTCGCCTCGCCCGACCTCCTCATCCGGGTGTCGGAAGGCTGCCTGTGGGCCCGAGCCCGCACCGAGCCCGCCCTGGACACCCTCCGCACCGCCCTTCCCGGCGGCTGGATCAACGGATGACCCACCCCCGCCGGCCCCGGCGCGACCGCTGACCGGGACCGCCGGTAGACGCTCCCGCGTGACCTCGCCCTGGTCATAGGAGGGCTGGGCGCCGGTGCTCAGGGGGAGAGGGGCGGATTCCGCGTGGGGGCGGCGGAACCCGTCCTCACCTGCGGGGCCATGCCCCGCTCCATTCCGGCTGGTCAGCTCGCGAGGACCTTGTCCCAGTCCACCGTCTTGGCCCACTCGGCGTAGCTGTGCCAGCGGACGGCGGGGTACTTGGCGTGCAGGGCCTCGATGTCGAGGAAGTCGGTGTTGTTCTCGAAGTTCTCGAACATCGCGGCCACCTCCTCGCCGGCCCACCGCCGCACCATGTCCATCGGCATCTGCTGGTAGGGGATCTCCCGCCCGAGCACGTCGCTCAGGATCCGGGCCGCCTCCTGCCCGGTGACGCGGTCGGAGGCGATGTCGATCCGCTCGCCGACGAACTCGCCGGGGTTCTCGACGGCGTGTACGGCCATGCCGGCGATGTCCAGGACGCTCACCTGGTCGAGCGGCTTTCCGGGGCTCAGCGGGTTGACGAGCTTGCCGTCACCGAGCCGGCTGAAGCCGAGGCTGAGCACGTTCTCCATGAAGTACACCGGGCCGAGCACCGTCGCCCGCACCGGCCGCTCGCGCAGATAGGCCTCGATGAGCTGCTTGCTGTCGGCGTGGTCGATGTTGCCGGCCACCATCCGGTCGGCGCCGCGCACCGAGGAGTACACCAGGTGGACGTCGAGGCGGGCGGCGGTGTCGACGAGCAGGCGCCCCTGCGCGACCTCCGCGTCCTTGCCCCCCTCACTGAAGGGCACCGACAGGCCGAAGACCGCGTCGGCGCCCGTGCAGGCGCGCAGGAGCGCGTCGGAATCGGACAGGTCACCGGCGGCGAGCCGTGCTCCCCGGGTGCGCAGCGCCCGCGCGGCCGGCGACTCCTCCGAGCGGACGTAGGCCACCACCTCGTGGCCGCGCTCGAGGAGCAGGTCGGCGACCGCGCCGCCCTGATTGCCGGTGGCACCGATGACGACGACTTTGGTCATGACAGCATCTCCGTGGTCGGGATGGGATTCGGTCGGGCGTACGGGAACGTTCCGACCGGCCACCCGGTCGTACCGCCCGCGATCAGCGATCCTCGAACGTCAACCGCGGTTGAGGTCAAGCGCGAACAACCCGAAACGCCGTCCCGAACCCCCAGAGAAACCGCTCCCTCGGACCGGATCACCCGGCCGCCACCCCCGCCCCGCCCGGCCCCGGCCCGAGACCCGAGGCCCCAAGCCCCGGGCGAGGCGCTGGTCATGAAGCCGCCGGGCCGCGGGAAGGAGTTCCTGGACCGGCCCGGCGAGCGTACGAGCCGGCGGCTTCGGGCGGCTCCCGTGACCGCCGGGCGGGGGTGGTGATCAGGTGGCCTTGCCGCGGGCGACGTAGACGTTCATGTCGGTGAAGTCGAGGGTGATGTTGTAGGGCTTGAAGAAGGAGTGGAAGAAGCCGCCCAGCGTGTCGAACCCGTATTCGTCAGACCGCATCTGCGGGGCCGAGTTGCAGTAGACCTCCCTGGCGACGGCGTTGCCGAGGCGGATCTCCGCCGGGTAGCAGGGGTGGACGACCGTGGGGTGGCTGTGGCCGAAGGTCTCGAGCGGGCGGTCGTAGTCGGTGCGGATCCCCAGCCGCTCGGCCACCTCGCCCTTCATGAGCGCGGCGCACTCGCTGACCCCGCCGAGGTTCACGCCCACCACGCGGGGACCGGAGCCGGCGAAACTCCCGGTGCTGTGCACGTACTGGTCACGGGCCAGCCACAGCGGCAGGGGCCTCGCGCCCGCCCGGATGGCGTCGGCGCGTACCTTCCTGGCCACCTCGGGGGTCCGGCGGCGCAGGATCAGCGACCGGCCCGCGTAATCGAAGGTGGTCAGGAAGTGGTAGAAGACCCACGTGCCGATGATGCCGTCGCCGGACGCGGCATCGTCCTGGTCCGTCTCCGACCATTCGACGGGGACGTTGCGCAGTTCGATGCCGCCCAGCTTGAAGGAGTCCGCCACCCCGAAGTACTGCCACGAGGTGCCGTTCTTGTAGTCGATCTTCTGCTGGGCCACGGCGCGCAGCCCGGCCTCCTCGGCCACCTTCGCGGACATGCCCAGCCACGGCGCGCCGGTGTAGAACATGAAGCGTTTCGGCGGCCCGCCGTTGACCGAGGCCTCGACCAGCGGGGACGGGTCCATCTGCAGCCACGGCACCCGGCCGATGTCGCCGTGGATCTGGTACGGCTCGCCGCGGACCGCCGCGAACCAGGTGGCCCGGGTCTCCTGGCCGGCCGCTCGCCAGCGCGGCGCGGCGAGGGAGAACTTGTCCTGCCGGGTGTAGCAGTCGCCCAGGAACCGGTTGGTCTGCTTGTCGTCGGGCGCCAGTTCGAGGGCCATGTTGAGGTACTTCTCGGCGTCGGCGAACTTGTTGCTCAGCAGCCCGACGTAGCCGCGCTGGCGGGCCGCGTGCAGGTTCGCGGGGTCTGCCTTCAGGATCTCCTCGTACGCGCGGCCGGCCTGCTCGAACCTCCCGGCCCTGAACAGCGCGTCCGCGTCACCGCCGCCGGCGTACGCCCTGGCCGCCCCGCAGCAGCGGCACCGCCGCGGAGGCGCCGGCCGCCACGGCGGCGGCCCGGATCAGCGAACGCCTGTCCCACGCTCCGTCATCGACCACAGAGCCTTCTCCCTTTTCGTGATCACCTTCCGGGGCCGGGGCGTCATGCCCTCGGCGCGGACCGATGCGGTCCACGCCTCCACTGAAGACGGAGGAGTGTTGCGGCGGCGTACGCGTTTTTCGATACGCCCGCGATACACCCGCGACGACCCGTGCGGTGGGCGGGGAGGCCGGGTCGTGACCAGGAGAGCGCGGATCTGTCCGGCGAACGGCTCTCGCCCGCAACCGGTGGTCGCGGTGACCGCGCGGGGGACCTCCCGCGCGGGAGCCGATCTCGGGGCGGAGGCGGGCGAAGGGCCGCGATGTCTCATATAGCGAGACGATTTTTCTCATGATGTGGTCCAGCCGCTACGATCCTGCGAGTCGGTTGCCGGCGGAGGAGGTAAAGGAATGGTGGAGGCCGCGGCGCTGCCGGCTCCCTGGCAGGTGACGTTTCAGGCGGGCGGCAACGAGGGCATCGCCGACACGCTCAAGGGCGGCGTCGGCGGTTCGGCGGGGATGCGGCCGCACGAACTGCTGGAGGCGTCCCTCGCCACGTGCATGACCATCTCGGCGCGGATGGCCCTGGCCGAGCTCGGCGTCACCGACGCCGAGGTCGGTGTGCGGGTGCACCTGGAACGCGAGGAGTCGGCGACGCGGTTCCGGTACGAACTCCTTCTCGCCCCGGAGCTGGAGGCTCACCGGAGCATGATCATGGAACGCGTCGCCCGCTCGCCGGTGCGATCCACGCTGAGCAAGCCCCTGGCCTTCGAACCGGCCTGACCGCTCCCACTCCAGACGACGTTGGCCCCGTCGGCCACCTCGCGGGGCCGTACGTAGGCGGCGTGCTCGTTCCAGCAGATGATGTGGCGGCCGCGCCCGGCCTCGGCGCGCCGGCGGGGTCAGGGGGTGGTCTCGTCCTCGCCGGCGAGGCCGGCGGCGATCGGGTCGAGGTAGGTGGGGCCGGGGAGGCCCTTCTTGCGCAGGGCCAGGCCGGTGAGGCATTCGAAGATCGCCTTGCGCGCGTTCATCGCGGTGAGGTTGCCCGGGTCGAGGTTGGGGGCCACCTCGACCACCTCGATCCCCGCGACGGGCGTCTCGTGGCAGATGCGGCGCAGCGCGGGCAGCAGCTCGCGGGGGGTCAGGCCGGGCGGTTCTGGGGTTCCCGTGCCGGGGGCGAACGCGGGGTCGAGCACGTCGATGTCGATGGACAGGTAGAGGTGGTCGGGGCCGTCCAGGGCCTCGGAGATCGCCCTGTCCAGGACCGCCGGGAAGCCGATCCGGTCGATCTCGGCCATGAAGTGCGACCTCATGCCGTGCTCGCGCATCCACGCCAGCAGCTCGTCGTCGGGCATGAGCACCGACCGCAGCCCCACCTGGACGAAGTTGCGGCCGGGAATGTGCTCGTCCTCGATGAGCCGCCGGATCGGCGTGGCGTGGGACGCCAGGTGACCGGCGACGGACTCGGCGCAGTCGGCGTGCGCGTCGAAGTGCACCACGCCCACCCTGCCGGGGCCGTGTACGTCGGCGAGCGCCGCCGCGTCGGGCCACAGGATGGAGTGGTCCCCGCCCAGCACCACCGGCACGGCCCCGGTCCCGGCGATCTCCCGCACGACGCCGCGGATGGGCTCCATGGAGGCCTCGACGCTCATCGGGTCCACGGCCGCGTCGCCGTAGTCCACGACCACGAGCTCGTCGAACGGATTGATCCTGGTGTCGGACTCCAGCAGGGCCGAGGGCGTGTGCGCCACGGCCCACTCGTCGGCCCGGATCGCCCGGGGCCCGAACGCCGCCCCCCGGTGCCCGGTCCCCATGTCGACCGGGGCGCCCACGACGGCCACGTCGACCCCGCCGGCGCGCAGGTCCTCGGGCGTGAGGCACAGCGGCAGCCCGAGGAACGTCGCGATGCCCGAGTAGGCGGGCACCTGCCGGTACCGCTGGACGTTGATGGGCCCCGGCTCCCGGCCCGGGAAGTCCGACGGTGAGACGCGCTCCCGCCACCCGCCAGAAGACAGACCACCCATGCCCCGCACCCCCGTCAGGCCATCGCCCCCCCACCAGCCAGGATACGCCGCCGCGCCCATCCACCCGAGGAGCACGCCCCCGCCGGTACGGCCCGCGGCCGCCGCGCGGCGAACCGCGAAAAGGGCGCCGCCGTACGGAGGGCGAAAAAAGGCGCCGCCGTACGGAGATCGGATCGAACGGGCGCGAACCCGGCCGCGGATGCCGTCGTCATAGCAGGGCGACAATGATCACGAGGGGGCGGCATGGCGACCGAACTGCTGGCAGGAGACCCACAGCGACTGGACGGCTACTGGCTGGCCGGCCGGCTCGGCGCCGGGGGACAGGGCGTGGTCTACGAGGCGTACAGCCCGGAAGGCCGGCGCGTGGCGATCAAGGTGCTGCACGGCGACCAGGACGGGCTTCTCGGGCGGGAGGCGGAGGCCGCGCGCCGGGTGTCCTCGTTCTGCATCGCCCAGATCCTGGACGCGCGCCTCGACGGGCCCCGGCCGTACATCGTGAGCGAGTACGTCGAGGGACCGAGCCTGCGCCGCGCCGTGGAGGAGGGGCGGCGGTTCATCGGCGCCGACCTGCACCGGCTGGCGACGGCGGTGGCCACCGCGCTGACCGCGATCCACGAGGCCGGGGTGATCCACCGCGACCTCAAGCCGGACAACGTGCTGCTGGCGCCCGACGGGCCCCGGGTCATCGACTTCGGCATCGCGCGCACGATGGAGATGTCGCTGACGGCCACCGGCCTGGTCACGGGCACGCCGACGTACATGGCGCCGGAGGTGTTCACCGGCCACCGCGCCGGGCCCCCGGCCGACGTGTTCGCCTGGGGCGGGATCATGCTCTTCGCGGCGACCGGCGCCGACCCGTTCGAGGCCGAGAGCCTCGGCGGGGTCATGCACCGCGTGCTGTCGACCGAACCCGAGGTGTCCATGCTGGAGGAGCCCCTGCGCTCCCTGGTCGCGGCCTCCCTCGGCAAGGACCCGCAGGCCCGGCCCTCCGCCCGGCAACTGCTGCTCGCCCTGGTCAGCGCCGACGGGCGGCTCGACACACCGCGGCTGCTGTCGGCCGGCGGCAGCGCGGCCGCCGGCATCGGCGCCCCCAGCGACGACCCGGGCCTCGGCACGGTCGCCGAGCGCGCCTACGAGACCCTGGACCCCGAGGAGCGCACGCTCGCCGCCGAGGTGTTCCTGCGCCTGGTCACCGTGGACGACGACGGCGAGCCGGCCGTACGGCGTGCCGCCCTGGCCGAGCTCACCGAAGGGCGGCCGCTGCCCGAGACCGCCGCGATCACCCGCCTGCTCACCCGGCTGGACGGCGTGATCAGCGTGACCGGCGAGGACGTGCGCCTGGCCAACCGCGCCCTGCCGCAGGCCTGGCCGCGCTATCGGCGCTGGATCGACGCCAACCGCGACGGCCTGGCCGTGCTGCGCGGCATCGGCGAGGGGGCGCGGCGCTGGGACGCGGCCGGGCGGCGCGACGCCGACCTGTTCCGGGGCAGCGCCCTGGAGAACGCGCTGCACTGGGCCGCCACCGCCCGCAAGGACCTCACGCTGTCGGGCGCCGAGCGGGACTTCCTGGCCGCCGGGGCCGCGCTGACCCGGCGCCGCACCCGGCGCGCCCGCCTGGTGACCCTGACGCTCGCCGTGCTCCTGGTGCTCGCGCTGGCCGCCGGCGGCCTCGCCGTCCAGCAGAACGCCGTGGCCCGCGCCGGCGCCGAGCGCCTCGCCGCCCAGCTCACCCGCGCGGAGGCCGCGCGCCTCGCCGACCTGGCCCAGGCCACGCGCCGCACCGACCCCCGGCTGGCGGCGCGGCTGGCGGTGGCCGCCTGGCGCCTGGACCCGACGCCGCGCACCCGGGCGGCCCTCACGACGGCCGCCGCCTGGCGCGAGACCTCGGCCTTCCAGGACCCGGACCGCTCCGGTGAGACGGTGCGGGCGATCAGCCGCGACGGGCGGCTGCTGGCGAGCGTCGGCGGCGGCGACGCGGCCCGGCTGTGGGACCTGCGCTCCGGGGTACGGCGGGGCGGCGTGCGGCGTCTCGGCCTGGGCGGGGAGCGGGTCGCGGCGGCGGCGCTGTCCGGCGACGGGCGCACCCTCGTGGCGGTGACGGCGCGAAGGGCCCGGGCGTGGGACACCGCGACCGGGCGCGAACTGCGGACCTGGTCCTTCCCCGCCCCGCTGGACCTGCTGAACGACTGGGCCGAGGTGGAGATCGTGGGCGGCGCCGCGATCGTCGCGACCAGCGAGGGGGCGCGGCGCTGGGACCTGGCGACCGGCGAGGTCGCGGGGGTGCGGCCCGCGGAGACGGCCGCGGCCGACGGCTCCTGGACGCTGCGGCGCCAGGGCCGGATCGCCCGGCTGACGCACGCGCGGACCGGCCGGACCGTCGAGCTGGGCCGCCTCGACGGGGCCGGCACCCAGGGGCGGTGGAACGGCGGGGAGGTCACGGTGAGCGCGGACGGCTCGCTGGCCGCCTCCGTCACGGTCCGGGAGGTGCAGATCTGGCGCATGGCCGGCGGGCAGCTCCTGACGGCGCTGCCCGTGCTCGGGGCGACGGGCGGCGAGGCCCCCGAGCCGCCCCGGGGCGGCTTCGACGGGCGGACGTTCCGCTACCTGGTGGAGGACCGGGTGTTCGCCGCCGACCTGACGGACCTGGCCGCCCGGCCCGGATCACCGGGAGGCAAGCCCGCGGCCGGACACGAGGTGAACCTCGCCGCGCTGTCCCCCGACGGCCGCCACCTCGTCACCGACACCGTGGACGGCGGCGTCGAGCTGCGCCGGGTCCGCGACGGCGGCCGGGTCGCCCGTCTCGCCTCCGGGGCCGAATCCGTCGCCTTCGCCCCGGACGGCGGCCTGGCCGCCCTCGTCGGCGCCGACGCGACCGTCGTGGCCGACCCGCGCACGGGCCCGGTCGTCGCCCGTATCCCCGCCGGGGTGCCCGATCCGGCTCCGGTGGTGTTCAGCCGCGACGGGTCCCGCCTGGCGCTCGCCGTACCCGGCGGTGTCCAGGTCTGGGACCCGCGGACCGGCCGCCGGCTGTGGACCCAGGCCCACCGGGACGTCGCCGACCTGGCCTTCTCACCCGACGGGCGCCGCCTCGCCGTGGCCGGCGCGGACCTGCGCCTCCTGGACGCGGCAACCGGCCGCCCCGCCGGCTCGCCGTTCGGCGCCATCGGCGGCGGCACCGCCTTCACCCGCGCCTTCTTCACCCACAGCGGCCGCGACCTGGTCACCCTCGACTCCCGCGCCCGCCTCACCCGCTGGGACACCGCCACCGGCCGCCAGGTCAACCTGGTCCAGGCCGAGGCGGCCTCCGCTCCCGTCGCGGCGTACTCCCCGCGCGAGGACCTCGTCGCCGTCCACGCGGGCCGCGGCCGCGTCCACCTCCTCGACCCGATCTCCGGCACCCTCCTCGGCTCCCTCCGCGACACCGGCGGCGGCCGGGACCCGAGGATCGGCGACGTGACCTCCCTCACCTTCACCCCCGACGGCGCCACGCTCCTGACCGCCGACCGCAAGGCCACGGTCCGCGCCCACCCCGCCGCCCCGGCACCGCTGTCCCGCACCCTCTGCGGCCGCACCGCGGGCGGCCTGACCCCCGCCGAATGGCGCACCCACGTCCCCGCCCTGCCGTACCGCCCGACCTGCTGACCCCGCCCGGCCGGCCCGCGGCGCCGACCGGCACGATGGCGGCGGCACACCCGACACGAGCCGGAGGCGGCCCGGTGCCTCCGCGCCGAGCGCGGCGTCGGACGGGGCCCGCGGCTCAAGCCTGACCAGGACTGGGTGCGAGGGCCTGGCCGAGGGCGAGGGTGTGCTCTGGTGTCGCCAGTACGGCGAGGGCGGCCTGCCGGCGTCCGTGCAGGGCCGTCGCCTGTGCGCGGAGGGCGCGGAGCCGGGCGCGCAGGCGCGGCCGGCTCCGCCAGGGGTGCCAGAGCGTCTGGAGGAGGAGCTGGGTGGTCGCCTCCCGGTAGTCGTCGCCGGCGGCGGTGAGCGCGTCGAGGTCCGCCTCGTCCAGGAGGCCGCCGAGGCGGGCGTCGATGAGGCGTACGACCTCGCACTGCAGCGCCTGTTCCTCACCGCCGCCCGCGAAGTCCAGGACCCTGCGGGGCACCCCGGCGGACAACGCGCTCACGACCAGGCCGTCCAGCGCCTCGCGCAGCGCGCGTTCGGCGTCCGTGCCGTCTTCGAGCAGCACCGACAGCCCGAAGTGGTCGGCGGCGACCAGTCGTCCGTCGCCCGCCCGCCGGGCCCGCCGCCGGTTCCCGGCCCCTCGCGGCGCGATGTCGTGGACGCCGGCCCGTACGGCGGCGACGCGCTGGAGCCGCTGCTGCACGTCGGCGCGCAGGTGCCGCCGCTCATGATCGCGCGACAGGTACGTGGTCACCGCCGCCCCCACGATGCCCCCGGCCGTGGTGTACACGAGATCGATCAGCTCAGCCATCGCCGCCCGCCCGAGCCGCCCCGCTCACCCACCGCCGCCGCGCATCGGACACAAGATCCACTCCGGCATTCTCCCCGGAACCCCTCCGAGGCCGCCACCACCGGGCGCCTCGCCGTACCTCGTCCGCGATGTCGGGGGAGGGCGTCGGGGGTGCCTGTCATGCCCCAAGCCGCGACTTGCGCCGTACATGACGCCGTCCGGAGGTGCGGGGTCAGGAGGTGGGCTGGATGGAGAAGTCGCCCGCGCCGGTGGCGACCTCGATGGTGTGGGGGGAGCGCCGGTCCTGGGTGACGCCGATCTTCCCCAGGCCGGCGTCGGAGTCGACCTTGACGTTGTAGGACCCGCGCGGAACCCGTACGGTCCCGTTCCCGGCGGTGGCCCGCGCCACGACGCGGTCGGGGATCGCGGCGAAGGCGAGCCGCACGTCCCCGGCGCCGCTCTTGGCGCTGACCTGCTTGCCCGTCAGCTCCTCGCCCTCGACCTCCCCGGCCTCGGTCTCCACCGTGATCTTCCCGCCCAGCCCTCGCAGCGCCACGGGGCCCCCGAAGACGTACGCGTCCACCTGCGCTCCCCGCGGCACCTCGACCTTGAAGTCCACCTCGCACTTGCCGCCCCGGTTCTCCGCGCCCTTCGAGCAGGTGCTCGTAAGCTGCACCGAGCCGCCCTCGCTGACGGAGTGCGCGGCCTTGGGCGCCTCCGTCGTCCAGCGGTGCGTCTCGGTCACCCGCACCCCGGGCGCGTCCCGCCCCACGATCTCCACCCGCCCCCACTTGGCCCGCACGCGCAGCTCGGACACCTGCCCCCCGAGCTCGTACGACTCGGTCCTACTCCGCACCGGCCCCGCGTCCCCGCACCCGGCGGCCACAACCCCCAGCACGACGGCAACCACAGCAACCCCGCGGAACTTCGTCATAGTGATCACCCCGCGAGTATCCGCGCCCCCACCCCCCACCCGCCTCCGGCAAAACCCCGGCCGAACCCTGACCCACCCCGGACCTCTCGCCCTTCCTCCTGCCCGCCCGAGCCCACCGACGCCGCAGGGACGCAGTCGGGAGACGACGTCGCGCCAGGCCGCGCCCCGGAGGGGCACCACGGACAAAGCGCAGTGCAGAGGCGGAGGCACGGGCAGGGCGCGACCCGGAGTCAGCGCCACAGGCACGGCCGAGAGGTGGCGTCGCGCTGGGCGGGCATGCGCGCTGCCGTAGGGGCGCGTCGATCTCGATCATCTGGTGATCGGCCGGGGCGGGCGGGGGCGGCGTGACCGGATCCCGCTCGCCCTGACCGCCTGCTGGCTGGTTCCTGTGGCGCTGTCGTCGGCGCTGGTCTTCAGCACGCCGGAAGGCGCCGAGCAGCGGTCGTACTCCTGGTCGTTCGCCATCGGGGACCCCTGACGGCGCTGGCGTTGCGGCCGCCGCCTGGCCGCCGCCGGTGGCCTGGCCAGGCGAAGCCTGACGGAGGTCCGCCGGGAGCGGCCGTGTGGCCCCGGCCGCCCGCGAGTCGTCAGCGCCCACACGCCGGAAGGCTCCACGGCGCCCCACTCAACTCGGCATTCGCGGTAGGAGTGTCCTGAAGGCGCGGTGGCGGTGCCGTGACTTGCAGAAGCAGTTGCTGGGGGACTGGGGGCACGGGTATCGGGCGGCGGGCGTGGAACTCGCTGTGATCGGAGACGCACAGGATTGGCTGTTGTGCTGTCCTTCTCCCGCGATCACACTCAACCTGACCCGGTGATCAGACAGGAGTTCAATGCACCGATCCCGACGGTTCCGTAGAAGTGGCATCGCCATCGCCATCGCCACAGTCCTCGCGCTGGCGGTGGTCCTCGGTGGATCCCCCGCCTCCGCCGACGACGCGTTCGACCACGCGTCCAGCAGTTCGGCGCCGCCTCAAGACGCGCACTGCACCAGCGTCGGGTCGGTCCGTGGATGTTTCCGGGAGTACGGCGACTCCTGGTGGCTCTACAACCCCAGCGGGACGGGACGGGTCTACATCAAGTGGTGGAACTGGCTCTACAGTTCGTCCCGGACCTGGGAATTGCACCGCATGGGCATGTGCTTCTCGGACGATCAGCAGGGCTGGGCCAAGTGCAACAAGGACTACTACGAGATGGGCACGGTGAACAAGTTCGGCGATGAGGGGAGCCGGCTGGAATGGTACGTGTGCAAGGACTCCTGCTCGCTCCCGCAACTGACCTACAACCATCACTGACCGGCCTGACCCGTCGCCCCTCCGGGCACGCATCGGCCCCGGCACAGGCCGGGATCAGGCCATGGGCCGCCGCCGGGAGCGCGTCCGCGGCCGCGGGGAGGTGGCCGGGGAACACGGCTGTCATACGGCTGTGGTCCACCATGTCGGCCAGGCTGCCGATCAGGGCGATGCCGAGGCCGCGTCCAGTTCCTGGGTGGTCTCCCGACGGCCGCGGCCGCCCCGGCCTGCCAGGGCGGAGCAGCGCTGACGATCAGGCCGATGCACAGTCCTGACACCGGCAAGAGGCCGGCGAGCAGCCGTACGGCATGGGCGGCGGGTGCGGGGCTCGGCGCGGGTCCGCCTACCGCTTGATCAGTGGCAGGATGAGCTCGTCCACGATGGCGACCAGGAAGTCGTCGGGTATCGGGGAGGAGTCTCCGAGGAAGCGCTGCACCAGCATCGCGGGGCCCACGTCGGCCACGAGCGGGCTGATCGGCTCCGGTCGGATCTCGCCGCGGCGGCCGCCGCGCTCCAGGATCACCCGGAACACGTTGAGCCGCGGCTCGAAGACGCGTTCCTGGACGAGGCGGACGAACGGCAGGTCGCGCTCGGTCTCCGCGAGCAGGCTCTGCACCGCCCGGCCGACGCGGGAATTGAGCACCGCGGCCTTCTGCCGCAGCAGTTCGATGAGTTCGTCCCGGACGTTGCCGCGATCGGGCAGGTCCTCGGGCGAGGGGAGGAGCCGGTCGAGGGTGTCGACCACGAGCTCGGCCTTGCCCGGCCAGCGGCGGTAGAGCGCCGCCTTGCCCGTCTGGGCCGCGGCCGCCACCCCCTCCATCGTGAGCCCCGCGTAGCCGACCGTCTCCAGTTGCTGGACCACCGCCTCGAATATCGCCTGCTCCAGCGCGGTGCCGCGCCGCCGGCCGGTGGGCGGCGCGTTCCCGGCCCGGTGAACCTGAGGGGTCATGTCGGCCTTTCCGTCAGCCTCGCAGTGAACGCTTGCGTTCCTAATTGGGGGGGGCGTACTGTGCTCCACTTGTGAACGCAACCGTATCTTATTTCGTCTCCATGGCCGTGTCTTGATCACGTCCTCATCCGCTCTGGCCGCCCCGCCCGGCACGGCCCGCGCACGCCGTCACCCCGTCATGGCGCTGGTGGCCATCGCCGGGGCGCAGCTGATGGTCGTGCTCGACGCGACGATCGTCAACGTCGCCCTGCCCAGCCTCCAGCGCGGCCTGGGCCTGTCCACCGAGAACCTGTCCTGGGTGATCAACGCCTACACCCTGGCCTTCGGCGGCCTGCTGCTGCTCGGCGGGCGGGTGGGCGACGTCGCCGGCCGCCGCCGCGTCCTGGTCATCGGCGTGACGCTGTTCGCCGCGTCCTCGCTCGCGGGCGGGTTCGCGCAGTCCAGCGGCTGGCTTCTGCTCGCGCGGGCGGCGCAGGGGCTCGGCGCCGCCGCCATCGCCCCCGCCGTACTCGCGCTCACGACGACCACCTTCACCGAAGGACGCGAACGCAACCGAGCCTTCGGCCTGCTGGGAGGCGTGTCGGGAGCCGGCGCGGCGGTCGGCCTGCTGGCCGGCGGCCTGCTCACGGAGTGGGCGTCCTGGCGCTGGGTGTTCTTCGTCAACGTGCCCGTCGGGCTCGCCCTCGGGCTGCTCGCCCGCTTCTCCATCCACGAGTCCCCGCGTCAGAAGGGCAGGTTCGATCTCGGCGGCGCCCTCACCTCCACCTGCGGCATGGTCGCGCTCGTCTACGGCTTCATCCGCGTCTCGCGCACTGGCTGGAACGACGGGTGGGTCATCGGCTGCTTCGCCGTCTCGCTCGCGCTGTTCATCGCCTTCGTCGTCATCGAACGCCGCAGCGCGCACCCCCTCACCCCGCTCAGCCTCTTCGCCGGCCCCACCCGGGCCGGCGTCTACCTCGTCGCCCTCGCGCTGACCGGCTCGCTCATGGGCCTGTTCTTCTTCCTCACCGTCTTCATGCAGAACGTCCTGTCGTACGGCCCGGTCGAGACAGGGCTCGCGTTCCTGCCGGTCAGCGTGACGATCCTCCTCACCGCGGCGCTCACGGCGAACCTGGCGTCCAGACTGGGGCACAAGACGTCGCTGGCCGCGGGCGTCACGCTCATCGCGGTGGCGCTGGTGTGGCTGTCCGGGCTGTCGGCCGGCAGCGGCTACGCCGCATCGCTGCTCGGCCCCCTGCTGCTGTACGGCGTCGGCACCGGCGTCGTCTTCACGCCGCTGACCGTGATCGGCGTCTCGGGAGCCGTCGAGCCGGGCGCCTCCGGCGCGGCGTCGGGCCTGCTCAACGCCACGCAACAGGTGGGAGGCGCCCTCGGATTGTCGATCCTGGTCACCGTGTACGGCGCGGCCGCCCGCGGCGCGACCGGCGCCCCTGCCGCGGTCTTGACCTCGGGGGTGTCCACGGCCCTCCGGGTGGCCGCGATCTTCGCCGTGGGCGCGCTCGCCGCCATCGTCTTCATGATCCGCTCTCCCGGCCCCGGCCGCGAGACCACGACCGACAGGAGTTCGCAGTGACCGCCTCCGCCGGCGCCGACCCGACCTTCGAGATCACGCCGTTCACCCTCGACGTCGCCCAGGCCGACCTGGACGACCTGCGCGGCCGCCTCGCCCGCACCCGGTGGCCCGACGAGCTGCCGGATGCCGGCTGGACCCACGGCGTGCCGCTCGGCTACCTCAAAGAGCTGGCCGAGTACTGGCGCACCGGCTACGACTGGCGCGTCCACGAGGCGCGGCTGAACGCCTTCCCGCAGTTCACCACCCGGATCGACGGGCACGACATCCACTTCCTGCACGTGCGATCCCCCGAGCCGGACGCGCTCCCGCTCGTCCTCACCCACGGCTGGCCCGGCTCGATCGTGGAGTTCCTCGACGTCATCGGCCCCCTGGCCGATCCCCGCCGCCACGGCGGCGATCCGGCCCAGGCGTTCCATCTGGTGATCCCCTCGATCCCCGGCTACGGCCTGTCCGGGCCGACCCGTGAGGCGGGATGGAACGTACGCCGTGTCGCCGCCGCCTGGGCGGAGCTGATGCGGCGGCTCGGGTACGGCCGCTATGGAGCGCAGGGCGGAGACTGGGGGTCGGCGATCTCCCGGGACCTCGGCGTGATCGACGCCGGCCAGGTCGCCGGCGTGCATCTGAACAACGTCATCGCGCTCCCTTCGGGGGATCCCGCGGAGCTCGCGGCGCTGACCGAGGACGAGAAGTCGAGGCTCGCGTCGGTGGACCACTACATGAACGAGCTGTCCGGCTACATGAAGATCCAGTCCACCCGGCCGCAGACGCTCGCCTACGCCCTGACCGACTCGCCCGTGGGCCAGCTCGCCTGGATCGTCGAGAAGTTCAAGGAATGGACCGACTCCGAGAGCGTCCCGGAGGACGTCATCGACCGTGATCGCCTGCTCACCAATGTGATGTTGTACTGGCTGACGGGCACCGCCGGTTCCTCCGCGCGTCTGTACCGCGAGGCCGCCCAGTCCTTCGGCAGGCCGGAGCCGTCCACCGTCCCCACGGGCGTGGCGGTCTTCCCCCGCGACATCACGCGGCCCGTCCGGCGTTTCGTCGAACGCGACAACATGGTCGTCCACTGGCGGGAGTACGACCGCGGAGGGCACTTCGCCGCCATGGAGGTGCCGGACCTCCTGGTCGCCGACGTACGGGCGTTCTTCGACCGGTGCCGGCCCAAGGGCCAGAGGTGGCCGAGCGGCGCACGAGGCCGTTCCCGGGGGACGGCGAAGTCCGGCGTCGGATCCTCGCCGCCCAGGTGGGGGCGGGTGCCCATGGCGGTGTAGAGGCGGCCCACGGCGGCGTTGCCGTACTGGTCGGCCACCGCCGACAGCACCCGCCCGCTGTGCGGGTTCACACCCAGGCGGTGGCCAGCCAGGCGGTCGCGGCGGCGGCGACCAGCAGCAGGAGGTTGAGCCAGATCACGTTCGCCTCGCGGCGGGACAGGTGGACCACGGTGCCGCCGACCTGGATCAACGCCAGGCCGATCGCGGCGGCGACGGCCAGCCAGGGGGCGACCCCGGTCAGCGGCGGCAGCATCAGCCCGGCCGCGCCCAGCACCTCCAGCACACCCAGCAGCCGCACGACAGGCATCGGGGTACGGTCGACCCACCCCATCAGGGGCCGCAGCCGTTCCTGGCTCTGGATGGCCTTCTTGCCGCCGGCCCACAGGTAGAAGACCGCCAGCGGCACCGCGAGGATCCAGTAGGCGACGTACATGAGCCCCTCCCAACAGGTTGGTTACCGTTCGTTAGTAGCCGCATCATGCGTCACTATTGGAAGGCTTACAAAAGGCACACACGTGTAAGTCGCGCACAGGGAGTCGTCATGCAGCAGGACCAGTCGCGGTACCGGCACACCTGCATGATCCGGGGCGACGGCGGCAAGACCGTCCGCGCCGTGCTGGACCGGATCTGCGACAAGTGGACCCTGCTGATCGTGGCGACCCTGGACCAGGGCAGCCTGCGCTTCACCGAGCTGCACCAGCAGATCACCGGGATCTCCCAGCGGATGCTGACCCTGACCCTGCGCAACCTGGAACGCGACGGCCTGGTCTCGCGCACCGCCTACGCCGAGATCCCGCCCCGCGTGGAGTACGCGCTCACCCCCACCGGCAAGAGCCTGATCCCCCTGGCGCTGTCCATCGCCGGATGGGCGATCGACCACATCGACGACATCCAAACCAGCCGAGCCGCCTACGACCAGTCCAAATAGCCCTCCCGCCGCCCCCGGGAGGAGGGTTCGCCGGTGACGTCGAGGCCGACGGGGGGGCTCAGCCGTTGGCCTCGGCGTCGATGGCCAGGGTCAGGTCCAGCGCCTCCAGCACGGTGTCGGGGCCGATCCGGTTGTCGGCCTCGCCGCGCAGCACCGCCAGCACGTGGTCGATCATCGCGCCGTACTGGTCGGCGGGCGGCAGCTCCAGCTCTGTCGCGCCCTGGTCGGTGTAGGCGGTGACGGTGCCGGTGGGCTTGCCGTCGAACCCCATCGTCGACGCCGAATCCAGCACCCCGCGCTCGAAGGTGGCGGTGTAGCCGCTGCGCGCGCCCCAGGACCGGGGCATCAGCGAGGAGACCGAGTCGCGGACGAACGTCCTGCCCTCGGCCGTCTCGAAGGTCAGGGTCGCCTCGATCGAGGCCGAATCGCCGTCGCGTTCGACGGTGGTGAGACGGATGTCGGCCGGCCGGCCCAGCAGGCGGGTGACGATGTCCATGTCGCCGTGCATCGCCCCGATCGGCAGCGCCCTCAGCCCCAGCGAGGCGCCCGGCCACAGGTGCGCGGTCAGGTTCCACAGGGTGAGCTGTTCCAGCCGCCCGTAGGTGCCCCGTTCGGCGGCGTCGAACAGGGCCTGGTTGGCCGGGATGAACCGGTCGAACATGTCCACGAACACCTGCCGGTCGCTGTCCTCGGCGGCCTGGGCGACGCGGCGGGCGTCGGCCAGGTCGTCGGCCAGCGGCAGTTCCACCAGCGCGTGCTTGCCCGCCGCGAGCGCGCGCAGCGCGAAGCCGGCGTGCAGCTTGTCGGGCAGGCAGATGTCGACGAGGTCGAAGTCCCCGGTGAACGCCTCATCGACGTCGATGGAGGAGGCGAATCCGAACTGGGCGGCGGTCTTGGCGGTCCTGCCCGGGTCGCGGCCGAACATCACCACCTCCACGTCCTGGCGCTGGGCGTAGACGGCGGCGTGCGCCTGGCCGAAGCCGGTCCCCAGCAGTGCGATCTTCATGAACGTCTCTCCTCTCGCGTGTGGATGTCGCCGTCGTGGCGTGGTGGGAGCCCGTCCCGGGATGGACGGACCGTCGCCGGTGAACGGCTCACGTGGCCGCCGATGCCGATGCCGGTGCCGGTGACGGCGGTGGTCCGGCCGAACACGCGGCGCGTCGCCGGGCGGACACGATGACCTGTTCAGCCACAGTAGAACCTCAATAGGTCATTGAACGTCCTATATGACGGGCAGGATGTCGTCATGCGTGATCCATCGGCACGGCTGCTGCGACTGCTGTCCCTGCTGCAGTCCCCGCGCGAGTGGCCGGGCACCGAACTGGCCGACCGCCTGGGCGTCACCACCCGCACCATCCGCCGCGACGTCGAGCGCCTGCGCGAACTCGGCTACCCCGTCCAGGCCGCCCACGGCGCCACCGGCGGCTACCGGCTTGGCTCGGGCGCCGCGATGCCGCCGCTGCTCCTGGACGACGACGAAGCCCTGGCCATCGCCATCGGCCTGCGCACCGCCACCGCCGCCCCCGTCACCGGCATCGCCGACATCTGCCTGCGCGCCCTGGCCAAACTGGAGCAGGTCCTGCCCGCCCGGCTGCGTCACCGGCTCACCGCCCTGTCGCAGGCCGCCGTCCCCCTGCACCAGGGCGACGCCCCCTCCGCCGCGCCCGAGACCCTCGCCGCCCTGGCCCGGGCCTGCCAGGTGAGCGAACGGGTGCGCTTCCCCTACGCCAAGGCCGACGGCCGACCGGCCTCTCGCCTGGTCGAGCCCCGGCAACTGGTGGCGGCGGGGCGCCGCTGGTACCTGGTCGCCTTCGACCTCGACCGCGCCGACTGGCGCACGTTCCGGCTCGACCGCATCGGCGAGGTGCTCGCCACCGGCGTACGCGTGCCGCGGCGCGAACTCCCCGGCGGGGTGGACGCGGCGACCTGGGTCGCCCGATCGCTGACCGGCGGCACGGTCCAGGCCCGCCTGCGCCTGCACGCGCCCCTGGAACAGGCCCGCCGGCTGGTCCCGCCCTGGCAGGGCGTCCTGGAACCCGACCCCGGATCCGGCCGGCGGGCGTGCCTGCTGATCACCGCCCCGGACTCGCCGGCCTACCTGGCCCGCCGCATCAGCCAGCTCCCCGTCGACTACACCCTGCTGGACCCGCCCCAGCTCGCCCCGCACCTGCGCACTATCGCCCGGAGGGCCGCCCACGCCATCCGCGACCTCCCTCCCGCGGCCGACCCGCCCCCTTGACCCCGCCCCCTTGACCCGGCCACCCGGAGCCCTCCACGCAAAGCGTCCACCGCAACCGCGATTGACGGCGGGTCCCACGCTTCGGAGGCCCGGTCCCTGTTGCGGCGGGCCTAGTCCGGACGTTCCATCCGAGGAAGTAATAGTCCGAATGGATTAATCGGAAGGGACCAACGGATGGCTCGGCCGCTCACGCCGCTGGCGTTGATCGTGTTACGTCTGCTCGCCGATGAGCCGCTCCACCCGTACGAGATGCAGCAGCGCATCCGGGAGCGGTCGTACGACCAGGCGGTGAAGGTCACCCACGGGGCGCTCTACCACACGGTGGACCGGCTGGTGGACGACGGGCGCGTGGAGCCCGTGGAGACGGGGAGGGAGGGGCGGCGGCCGGAACGGACCGTCTACGCGATCACCGACCGCGGGCGGGACGACGCGGTGGCGCGGCTGCGGGAACTGCTGCACCACCCGGTCGAGGAGTACCCCCGGCTCGGGACCGCGCTCGCGGTCGTCTCGATGCTGGAGCCGGAGGACGTCGCGACCCGGCTGGAGATGCGGGAGGTGCAGCTCGAGTCCCTGATCGCCGCCTTCTCCACGGCCCTGGACGGGCTGCGCAAGCAGGGGCTGCACCGGGTGGCCCTGGCGGACACGGAGTACATGCTGGCGCTGCGCCGGGCGGAGCTGGACTGGGTGCGGGCGTACGCCGCGGACATCCGGGCCGGGCACCTGACCTGGAACCTGCTCGACACGCACGAGGAGGGGGCGCGGTCATGAGGCGCGGCAACCCCTGGGTCGTGCTCGTCACCCTGTGCCTCGGGTTCTTCATGACCCTGCTGGACCTGACGATCGTCAACGTCGCCATGCCCAGCATGCTGGAGACGCTGCACGCCACCCTGGACGACATCCTGTGGGTGGTCAGCGGCTACACGATCGCGCTGGCAGTACTGCTGATCACCGCCGGGCGGCTGGGCGACATGTGGGGGCGGCGCAACATGTTCGCCGCCGGAGTCGCGCTGTTCACGCTCGCCTCCGTGGCCTGCGGGCTGGCCCCCAGTGCCGAGTGGCTCATCGCCGCGCGCGTCGTGCAGGGAGCGGGCGCCGCCGTCCTCATGCCGCAGACCATGGCGATCATCGTCGCGACCTTCCCGGCGGAACGGCGCGGCGCGGCCCTGGGCGTGTGGGGCGCGGTCGCCGGCCTGGCCACGATCGCCGGGCCGACGGTCGGCGGGGCGCTGGTGAGCTGGGCGGGCTGGCGCTGGATCTTCTACCTCAACGTCCCCGTCGGGCTCGTCGTGCTGGTGATGGCGCTGACCCTGGTCCCCGACGTACGGCACGGCGGACGCCAGCGGCTCGACCTGCCGGGCGTGCTGCTGGCCAGCGCCGGGCTCGTGGCGGTGACGTTCGCGCTGGTGGAGGGTGAACGGTACGACTGGGGCCGGATCTGGTCCTTCGTCAGCGTTCCGCTGCTCGGCGTCGCGGGCCTGGCGCTGCTCGGCGCGTTCGTGTGGCACCAGGCGCGGCGGCAGGACAAGCAGCCGCTGGTGCCGTTCTCGCTGTTCCGCGACCGGAACTTCGCGCTGATGAACGGCGTGGGCGTGATCATGTCCGTGGGACTGATCGGCGGCATGCTGCCGCTCACCATCTACCTGCAGAGCGTGCTCGGCCACACCGCCCTCCAGGCGGGCCTGATCATGGCGCCGATGGCGGTGGTCAACATGCTCCTGTCGCCGCTCGTGGGGCGGCTGTCCGACCAGGTGGGCGGCAAGTTCATCCTCATGGGCGGGCTCGCGCTGTACGGCGGGGGCCTGGCGTGGACGGTCCTGGTCGCGGACGTGGGCACGGCCTGGCCCGCGCTCCTGCCGGGGCTGGTGGTGGCCGGGGCGGGGATGGCCGGCATGTTCATCCCGCTGCAGGCCCTGGCGATGTACCACGTGCCCCCGCCGCTCGCGGGAGCCGCCTCCGGCCTGGTCAACACCACCCGGCAGCTCGGCTCGGCGCTGGGCGCGGCCGTGGTGGGCGCCCTGATGCAGAACCGGCTGGCCGCGTCCATCGCGCACGAGGCGGCGACGCGCGCGCCCGCCCTGCCCGCCTCGGCCCGCGGCGAGTTCCGGGACGCCCTGGCGGCCCTGTCGGCGGGGGCGCGGCCGGTGGCCGGGCTGCCGGGGGACGTCGCCCGGACCGCCCGCGACGTCTTCGTCCACGGTTTCACCGGCTCCCTGGTCCCGACGATGGCCCTCCCCGTCGGCGCGATGCTCGCCGCCGCAGCCCTGTGCTTCGCCGTACAGGGCAAGGAGCGGCCACGACAGCCCACCCCCGCGCCCGCCACCCCAGCCCGATCCCGCTGAACCCGCCCGATGCGGTCGATAGCGCGATCCCGCTGAACCGCCCGGTGCGATCGATGGCCCCGCGCGAGGTAGCCGACGAGGCGCCCGCGCTCGCGGAAGCGGATCCCTGCAGAACGAATTAAGCGTGGATACGGAACAAACATGGAGTATTTCCGTGCTCAATGAGCGGTTATACGGGTGTCGTGTGTGCGGGCTGATTCAAGACTCCGCGCCGTGGGGGCTGGACGGCAGAAGCCCCTCATTCGATATCTGTCCGTGCTGTGGCGTGGAGTTCGGGTATGAGGACGCCACTCTCGTATCAATACTGGTGTTTCGCCAGAAATGGCTAGAGGACGGAGCTCCATGGTGGGACAGCGAGTTGAAGCCGGGCGGATGGGACTTGGCGCTACAGCTTGAATCGGTACCGCCGGAATATCTTTGATGGTGGGGCGGTGGTCATCGGGGTGGTGAGGGGCTGAGTGGGGGTGCCTCTTGCGCCGGCGGCGGCCCGGGTGGCGGGCGCGAGGGCCGCGTCTTCGTCTCCGTCCTCTCGGATGCCGGTCTGTGCTTGCATGAGGTGCGGGCGTCGTCCACGGCCCGCCGCGTGTGGTGACGCTCGAACCGCTGCCGGGAAGGAGCCCGCCCATGCCCGCCGCCCTGCCTCCCGCCCGGCCCGCCCGCGAGCTCCTCCGCATGACCGGGCGGACGGTGCTGCCCGTGCTGGAAGCCGCCGTGGACACCCTCACCCCCGAGCTGCGGCGTGCGGCCCGCTTCCACTTCGGGTTCCCCGGCCCGGACGGCGAGCCGCCGCCCGGGCGCGTCTCCCGCCTGCGCGTCACCGCCCTGGCCCTGCTGTGCACCTCGATCGACGGCGGCCTGGCCGAACGCGGCCTGCGTGCGGCGGCCGCCTTCACCCTGACCATGCACCAGGCCGGGATCCACGACAACATCACCGACCGCGACGACGTCCGCTACGGACGTCCCACCCTGTGGCGCGAGTTCACCCTCGACCACGCCCTGCAGACCGGCACCGCGCTCTTGACCCTGGCGGTGCGGATGCTGGCCACCAGCGGCTACGACCGCCGCGACCAGATGACCGTCGCGCTGATGGACGGCGTCGTGGGCAACGGCGAAGGCCAGCTCGCCGACCTCGCCCTCGACTTCACCGGCGGCAGCCCCGCGGACCCCGAGGCGTGCCTGGCGGTCATCGAGGCCAAGACGGGGCCGATCCTGCGCGCCGCCTGCCGCCTGGGCGCCCTGGCCGGCGCCGCCACCCCCGAGCAGGTCGACGACATCGCCGAGCTCGGCACGCCCCTCGCCCAGGTCATGCAACTACGCAACGACCTGGACGACCTGTGGACCCCGCTGACCGGAGACGGCACGCCACGCCGTACGGACCTGCGCCACCGCAAGGTGACCCACCCCATCGCGGCCGCTCTGGCCGGCACCGGGCGGGCCCGTGACCGCCTGGCCGCCTACCTGGCCTCCACCGCCGAACCCTCTCCGCGGGAACTCGACGACCTCGTCCAGGCGATCGAACGGTGCGGCGGTCGCGACCGGACCGAGTCCGCCGTGCGCCAGGCCGCCGCCCAGGCCCGCCGTCGGCTGGAGCGGGCGGCGCCCGCCCCCCAGGCCCACGCCGACCTGCTCGCCCTCATCGACCTGCTCGAACACTCATGACCCCCGGCCCGCCCGGGGTCTCGGCAAGGATCGGCCGGACCCGGCTCATGTGCCGCAGGCGGTCACCACGGAGCAGGCCCTGGGTTCGAGCGCGGGCGGCCCGTGCTCCGGGCGCTCGAGTTCCCGGCGCCGGGCGGCCCGCCGTACGACTGCCGGGGGAAACGAACAGCGGGTAGCCGGGTAACCACGGAAATGTCGCCGCGAGGACGGATATTGCCCGGGCGTTAATTTGGAAAAGCGTAGTGATGGCCCTCCGACGCGCCGAGCACCAGCCGTCTGACGCACCGCGCCGCCGCCAGCGCCGCGAGGTTGTTCCGGCCCGCGCTCCCGTGCACCTCGACCACGTCCGCGCCCACGACGTCATAGGCCGAGCCGACGTACGCGATCAGTTCGAGGAGCCGGTCCAGGCCGAGACCGCCCGGGACCGGCCAGCCCACCTCCGGCGCCACGGCCGGGTCCAGCACGTCCACGTCGATCGAGAGGTAGACGCTCGACCCCGGTTCCACCGGGGCGAACAACGATTCCGCGCTCTCCCCGCCGAGCAGCCGCGCGCACGCCACGACCTCGGCCTTCTTGGAGGCGGGCGGCTCGTCGTGCCCGGGCGGCAGCACGTCGAACTCGCGCACCCCCAGTTGCAGCAGGCGCCGCACCCCGCTCAGATCCTCCACGAACGACATGACGTTGCTGTTGCGCAACGTACCCACGCCGCCGCTCCCCGCCGCGGGCCGGTCGGTGTGCGCGTCGAAGTGGATGACGTCCACCTGCCGGTCGCCGGAGCCGAGCAGGCCGGCCAGCACCGGATAGGTCAGCCAGTGCTCCCCGCCCAGGATCAGCGGCCGCCCGCCGTGCCGCGTGATCTCCCCGACCGCCAGCGTCAGCCGCCGCTCGACGTCGGCCGCCCGGTCCTCGCGCCGGTCGTACCGCACGTCGCCCAGGTCGAGCGGCAGCACCCCGGCCGAGTCGACCACCCCGCCGGCGTTCCAGTCCCACAACCGCCGCGGCGCGCGCGGCCAGAGGTACGGCAGCGCCGCCCGCACCGCCTCCGGCCCGCCGTTCGCCAGGGGGTCGTCGCTGTCGAACGCCACGGGAACGCCGAACACGCACCACCGCCCCGGCCGCACGGATTCCCGCAATTCCTTAGTCGAGCACGGATTCCCGATCCATGAGCGAGTGAATTCGCGTGCTCGCACGGCGACGTCATCCCTTCGCGGGCGGCGGAATCCCACTCAAACTACGTCGCGTCACAGCACTGGACAACCTCTTGTCAGTGCCACTTCCGCGTGTTACGGTTCCCGCCCGATCCCCAGATGATCACGCACGAGGGAATCCCGTACCCAGCCGATGCCCGTGCCGTACGGCCATTCCGCCGGCCGAATTCGGGATGCGTTCGCCCGGTCGTCCCGGGCCGGCGCCAGATGCCGACGGGGGCGACGCCCTCCTCAGACCGCGCCGCGCTCGCACCTCCGCCCCGGATCCCGGCCAGGCCTCCTCCGATCCACGGCAAGATGTGATCATGACGCAGACGACGGGCGGCCCGTACCGCGAACTCATCGACCGGTACGTGATCGCGACGCCCGCCCCGGACTCCGCACGCTATCTCCGTCTTCTCGACGGCGCCCTCCTCCAGTCGCCCGATCGGGAACAGGCCGAGTTCCTTCGCGCACTAGGACGCGACGCCCGGCAGATCACCGACGCCGACCTGCGGCGCCTGCTGCTGCCGGGCAGTGACCCGAACTGGCGGGAGCGCCTCACCGCCGCATGGCTGGCCGCGACCGACCGGCGCGTCCAGTTCCGGGAGATTCTCGCCGGACTACTGAACAGCGACTTCACCTACGCCGGGCAGGGCTACGCGCTGGCTCTCACGAGGTTCGGCCAGCCGGAGGACGCTGACATCCTCGGCGCCTATCTAGATCGCCACCTCCCGCAGACCCACTCCTACCACGACCACGACTGGGTCCTCGGAGGATTGCTGCACCTCGACGAGGCCCTCGGCACGATCCAGGCCGGCCGCTTCCTCGTGCCCGGAGGCCCCTGGAGCCGGCACTCGAGCTTCCCGAGCGACCCGGTCGACTGCCGGGCCCGGATCGCCGCACTCATCCGCTGTGCCGACCGGGCCATGGCCGCCGGCGCCTGACCCGGCGCCTCGCGAGCCTGGGGCCGTTGCCTCGGCCGTGGACCATGAGGCATCCCGATGCCTCATGGTCAGTCAAAGAGTGTTCCGAGTAGTGCGCCTTGGCCGGACTGGAGGACATGAGCGGCTTCCAGCGGGATCCAGAAGCACTCGAACCCGGTGGGCTCCTGTTCGCCGTCGTGCCGTTCCCGGCCGGCCCATCGCTCCGGGCGGCGGAGGGATGCCGTTTCCCCGCCGGGCGGGGGCCGGGGCGCCAGGTCGTGAGGCGGGGGTGGGGCTGCTAGTAGCAGCGGGCGCGGGTCGGCGTCACCCGGATCACGGTGGAGAAGTCCGCGAAGGTCTCCTCGGGCGTCAAACCGGCCCAGCGCATCGACTCCTGGTGCTTCTCCAGGTAGGCGGAGACCTCCCGCTCGCTCAGCGGCGCGGGCTCACCTGGGGGCGCGGGTTCCAGCTCGGCGATGCCCTCGATGGTGAGGACGCTGAATCGCTCCGCGTCGCGGTCGAGGTCCAGGTGCAGCGTGACCTTGGGGTTGTCACGCAGGTTGCGGATCTTCGGGGCGCCGGGGTTACTGATGATCAGGAATCTCACTCCGTCCCAGACGTACCCCACAGGCGACGTCTGAGGCTGTCCGTCGGGCCTGACCGTCGTCAGCCAGATGATCGTCTCGTCGCGGAGGCGTTGCTCGGCGCCGGCACCCGCCTCGCCGTCGAGGTTGGGAAGCATCAGCGTATTTTATGGAGAATGGGGCGCTCCAGGTAGTCCGGAGGTGGCGACACGAGCTTGCCTGGCCTCCCACGCCGGCCGTACGGCTCGCGCCGGCGGGGGCGCGAGCCGTACGGGGCAGCGGGGCGGGAGCCGGGATCAGGCGTAAGGGTTATCCGGGGCCCGGGGGCTCTAGGCCTCGTCCTCGTCGCGGCCCGAGCCGCGGAACGTGGACTCCGCCATGACGATCCTGCGCTTCAGCGGCGGCAGGTGGTTCATGACGCGCATGGCGGTTCGCATGCCGCCCCTGGCCAGGCCGCCGATCAGGCCGCCCTTGTGCATCACCGAGTGCCCGTCCATCTGCGCCCGGGACTTGACGACCGCGTCCCAGGCGTACCCGGTCATCGTCGTCTCGTAGTCGTGGACCGCTTCCAGCAGCGGGAGTTCGCCGTCCGCCACCCGCCTCAGGCAGCGGGTGAGCAGGCGAGCGTCGCGCAGGGCGGTGTTCGCGCCCACGCCCCGGCCGGGAGTCATGGTGTGGATCGCGTCGCCCAGCAGGGTGACGTTGGTGGATCGCCACGGGGGGATCGGCTCGGACGTGCGGATCCTCAGCGGGAAACTGCTGGCCGGGTCGCCCAGCGAGAAGATCTCGCGGAGATTCGGGTGCCAGTCGCCGGTCATGTCCAGCACCAGCTTCTGGATCTCCGCCCCGCGCATCCGCATGACGTCCTCCGGCAGCCATCGTTCGGAGGCGGCGAAGCCCCACATGATGTAGTCGCGGCTGTTGTCGTACAGCAGGCCGGGCCAGTTCGCGATCAGCTCGGCGTCGGTGGCGCCGATGCCCTGCCGAGGCCGGCCTTGCTCGTCCCACTTGAAGCGCATCACGTGGAGGACGCACATGCCGCCCTTGGGACCGTGCACCATCGTGACGCCCTCGATCACGGGCCGGGGCAGCAGCGCGCGGGTCTCGTCGGTCAGCGGCGTCTTGCCGGTGATGCCGATCAGGCCGGTGTCGACCAGCCTGGCGTGCGGCAGGTACTGCCGCCGCACCCTGGAGTTGGCGCCCTCCGCGCCGACCAGCAGGTCGCCGGTGGCCGAGTCGCCGTCGGCGAAGTGGGCGGTTACCCGCCCGTCCGGACGCTGCTCGTAGTGGGTGAACACCTTGTCGAAGTGGACGACGTCCTCCACGCCCGTCAGCAGCACCTGGCGCAGCGTCATCCGGGACACCGACTCGTCCTGGTCGTCCTCGGACGGGCGGTCCTCCTCCCGGAGCACCTCGGGCCCCGCGGAGAAGAGCCACTTCATCTCATGCGTCATCTGGTTGCCGTACACCGGCCGCTGGGCGCACGTGGCCAGGAAGGTGTCGTAGAGCTCGGGGGAGAGGTTGGCGCGCAGAGCGCGCTTCCCGTCGGCGTCGATGCCGACGCGGTAGCCCTGGAGCCCGTCGCGGCGGGTGCGGTCGCGCTCGTAGACGGCGACGCCGATCCCGGCCCGCTTCAGTCCCTGGGCCAGGCACAGGCCGCCGGTTCCGGCGCCGATGATGATGACGTGCAAGGGTCGTCCGGGCATGGCACACATTCCTTCGCGATGAACACCGGCGGTCGCCGGTGCGTGCCGGCTGGGTGGGGGGGCGCGCCGGGCAGGCTCGCTCCCGGGGATCGGGCCGGCCCGATCCCCGGGAGCCGGGCATGCTCTGCCCCCTGGGCCGCGGGCATGCTCTGCCCCCTGGGCTGCGGACCGGATCGGTCCCTGGGCCGCGGACCGGCGCGGGTCCACAGCGGGTGGCGGACCGGCGCGGTCCTACTGCGGGTGACGGGACGCCAGGGCGGCGAGCTGCTCCGGCGTCCAGGAGATGGCTCCTGATTCCAGATCGTCGATGACCGACCGCACCCAGTGCAGTTCGGCCTCGGTGGTGGCGTTGAGGTACTCCATCTCCAGCGCGAACAGCCGCCCCCACTCGGCGGACTCGGCCATCAGCGACTGGATCCTGGCGACCTCGTCGGTCAGTTTCCGCCGGCGCTCCAGCAGCCGGCCCAGCACCTCGTCCGGGTCGAGCAGCGGGATGAACGCGATCGCGGCGGGGAACTCGGGGTACTCGCGGGTGGGCGTGGCCAGGGCGTCCAGCATCCACTCGCGCCAGACCCGCCGCCCCTCGTCGGAGAGGCTGTACGGCGTGTGCTCGGGGCGGTTGCCGTCCCGGCCGCTCTCCCGCGCTTCGATCAGGCCGGTCCGGTGGAGGCGGTCGATCGTGCGGTACAGGCTGCCGCGCTGCCCGACGTTGACCACCTCGTCCTTGCCGCGGTCACGCAGCAGCCGCTGCATCCGGTACGGGTGCATGGAGCCCTGGTGGAGGTACTCCGCTTCGGCCAGCAGGGACAGGACGGCCAGGGCCAACGTCGAACGCCGGTGCAACATAGTCACCATGCTACTAGTTGCAGTGCGACTAATCAAAGTCGGACGGCCTCCTGGCCGCCGATGGGCCGTCCGGGTACGGCTCCCGCGAACACCCCGGGGAAATGCCGAAGCGGTGCCGCGGGCTCGTCGGGCGCCGCCCCGGATCCGCGTGAGGGCATGGATCGGCCCGGCCCGAGAGTCTCGGGCCGGGCCGGTGTGCGGCATGCCGTACGGCGCCTGCCGTACCTGGTCAGATCAGGACGAGGATGCCGACCGCGAGCAGCAGGTCGAGCACGCCGCACCACTCGGCGAACGAGGGGGCGATGAACCTGCGGGCGCGCCAGTGGATCACGTCCCAGACCGTGTGCGCGGCCAGGCCCGCGGCGACGATGTACCGGCCGATCTCCGGCACGGTGAGCAGGGTGGCCAGCCCGGCCAGGCCGAACAGCACCGCCCCCGGCACCTGCCAGGCGGCCAGGCCGCGCCGCCGCAGGTGCGGCATGAACAGCCCGGCCACGACGACCGGGACCAGGACGCCGAGCATCACCGGCCGCGGATCCACCCCGGCGAACCGCAGGGCGGTCACCGCCGCGAAGAGCCCCAGCGCGACCGGCCAGGTGGCGCCCGGCCGGTTGATGATCGCGACGAACAGGTAGCCGATCGGAGCGATCAGCAGGATGATGCCGACGCCGGTCCCGTCGCCGGGGTCGGACAGGCTCAGCGCCGCGAAGGCGATCCCGAACCACGTGGGCCACCGGTGCCCCAGCGCCGCGAGCACCGCCTTCCACCGCGCGCCCCGCCCGCCGCTTCCCGGCCCGCCGGCCGCTGTCTGTGTCTTGTCTGTCATGCCCCCAGCATGCCCCCCGGGGGTATCCAGGTCCCCGCCCCGCCGGGCGGAGGTCCGGAACCCTGCGAAGGACGTCACAACCACCCCCGCCCGCCCCAGGCCGCCGCCGGGCCGCCCGCCGTCCGGCACCCGCTGCACGGGCCGATGTAGGTCGTGGACCTGGGACCGCGCCTCTGCGGCGGCAGAGATGATCGTGTGCGGGCACGGCGAGGGCCGGCGCCTCGGCGGTCGCCGTACCGCCGGGCGGGGGCGACGGTCAGGCGGAGGTGGATTTCGTGGCGAGGTAGGCGGCTTGGAGGCGGTCGCGGACGGTGCGGCCGTCGGGGGGTGGGGTGGTGGGGACGCCCAGGTGCTCCTCGCGGAGTTCGGCCATGAAGCGGGCCCAGAGGTCGGGGCCGCCCTCCTCGAGGAGGCGTGCCCGGACGGAGAGCTCCTCGGTGACGGGCAGCCACCTGCGTCCCCACGCGCCGAGCGCGGCCAGGACCGGCACGAGCGCGATCGAGGGCTCGGTGAGGCTGTAGATCGCCTTCTGTTTGTGCGCGGGATCCGGGCGCCTGGTGAGCATGCCCAGCTCGACCAGCGTCTTCAGCCGGTTCGCGAGGATGTTGGAGGCGATCCCCTCCTGCGAGCCGTTCAGCAGCTCACGGAAGTGCCGCCGCCCGCCGAAGATCATGTCGCGGAGGATCAGCAGGCTCCACTTGTCGCCGAAGACCTCGAGCGACAGGTTGATCGGGCATCCCGACCGGTGCTCGCCCGCCATCGTCTTCCCCGGAACCGGTTGCATATCGGGATCAGTTTACCTATCGTCCTCTCCAGTTGCGAAATGCAAGCGGTTTGAACGGAGGGTGGCCATGGGCAAGCTGATCTACTCGATGATCACTTCTCTGGACGGGTACGTCGCGGACGAGCGGGGCGACTTCGCCTGGGGTGAGCCCGACGAGGAGGCGCACCGCTACGTCAACGAGCTCACCCGATCCGTGGGCACCTACCTGTACGGCCGGCGCATGTACGAGACGATGGTCTACTGGGAGACCGCCGACACCCTCCCCGGGCAGCCGCCGTACGTCCTGGACTGGGCGCGCCAGTGGCAGGCCGCCGACAAGATCGTCTACTCCACGACCCTGGACTCGGTGTCCAGCGCGAGGACGCGCCTGGAGCGGGAGTTCGACCCCGCCGCGGTGCGGCGCCTGAAGGAGACCGCCGGCCACGACCTCACCGTGGACGGCCCCGGCCTCGCCGCCCACGCGATCAGAGCCGGCCTGGTCGACGAGTACCACCAGTTCCTCGCCCCGGTGGTCGTCGGCGGCGGCACCCGGTTCTTCCCCGACCATGTCCGCCTGAACCTGGAGACCGTCGGCATCCGCCAGTTCGCCAACGGCTGGCTCCACCTCCGCCACCGCCCCAAGCCCTGACACCTCCCCGCCCCGCCGGTCCCGTGTGGAAATGGCCCTGGGTCAACGAAGACCTGGTTGAGATCCTGGGTGACATTCAGGCGGCGAAGGCCGCGGGCGGTCTCTTCCGGGTCGCGAACGGTCGGTGGAAAGGGACGCCCCGGCGTAGTTCACTGCGGGTGCGGAAATCCCGCTCGATCTCGCCCGTCAGGCCGCCCGGGAGGTCCTCACCTCGGGAGGGAAGCGCCCCACCTGCGTGGAATGGCAGATCCTCGACACATGGTAATTCCCCACGGAGTGCATGGGCACGTGCTGCCGCCCCCTGCGGGCGCTCCAGGGGACGGCAGTTCTGCTCTCCGGGACCTGCGCCGGCGCCGTGCACGCCGGCATAGACCCGGCTCGCGCACGCATCGCATCGGCTCGAGGATGGCGTCGGCGATGGCCGGACGGCGGCTCAGCGCGGGACAGGCGCTGGCATCGGTTTTCTCACCTGGCGCGGCTCGAAGAGTCCGGTTCGGGCGGATTAGCTGCGGCCGAGGATTTCTGCGGTGAGGATGTGGCCGCCGAGGCTCCAGCCGCCGTCGGGGACCTCGTCGAGGAGGACCAGGGTGGTGGCCCTGGCGCGCTCGCCGTACACCGCGGCGTAGGCGTCGGTGACGGCGTCGATGAGCCTCTTCTTGGATTCCGGGGTCAGGGTGCCGGCGGGGACTTTGAGGTTGGCGTACGGCATGGCGAATACCTCTCTGGTGATGGTGGTTCGGGGGATGCGGCGGACCGGGGCGCGCCGGTGAGCTGTCGTGCGGCGGGTGTCAGATGATGCCGCCGTTCGCGCGGACGACCTGCCCGTTGACCCAGTGGCCGGCCGGGCTCGCCAGGAAGGAGACGACCTCGGCGATGTCCTGCGGGGTGCCGAGCCGCTCCAGCGGGGGCTGCTTGGCGAGCCGTTCGACCGTGGCCTCGTCCTTGTCCTGGAGGAACAGTTCGGTGGCGGTGGGCCCGGGCGCGACGGCGTTGACCGTGATGTCCCGTCCGCGCAGCTCGCGGGCGAGCACCATGGTCATGGCCTCGACGGCCCCCTTGCCGGCGGCGTACGCCCCGTAGCCGGGGAACCGCAGCCCGACCACCGAGGTGGACAGGGCGATGATCGCTCCTCCGGGACGCACGCGGCGCGCGGCCTCCCGGGCCATCACGAAGGCGCCCCGGACGTTGGTGCGGTGAAGGGCGTCCAGCTCGTCCAGATCGAGGTCGGCGATGGGGGACAGCGACAGCCGGCCCGCGGAGTTGACCACCACGTCGACGCCGCCGAAGGACTTCTCCGCCGCGTCGAACATCTCCGCGACGGCGACCTCGTCGGCCACGTCGGCCTGGAAGGCGATCGCCCGGCCGCCGGCCGCCGTGATCTCCTCGACCACCCGCGCCGCGGCGTCGGCCGCCCCGTGGAATCCCACCACGACCGCCGACCCCTGTGCCGCCAGCGTCAGCGCGATCGCCTTGCCTATCCCACGGGAGCCGCCACTGACGACGGCCACACGCTGGTCATTCATGGAGAACTCCTTGGTCATATCGGCGATACGCCTGTCCCGTATCGCTGGTACGACACGACGGTAGCACAGCTTCGTACCGTTGTTAGCGTCTGTCGGTATCATTGATTTCATGGCAGAGACGGACCCGCTGCGCGCGGCGATGATCGAAGCGGCGGAGCGGCAGCTCGCGTCGTCCTCCGACCACGAGGTGGCGACGCGCGCGGTCTGCGAGGCCGTCGGTGTGAGCCAGCCCGTCCTCTACCGGCTGTTCGGCGACAAGCGAGGGCTGCTCGACGCCGTCGCCGACCACGGGTACGAGCGGTACGCCGCGCTCAAGGCGGCCCAGGAGCGGACCGGAGACCCGGTCGCCGACCTGCGCGCCGGCTGGGACGGCCACATGGCGTTCGCCCAGGCGAACCCGGCCCTCTACCAGCTGATGTTCACCCCACGGCCGTGGTCGCACTCGACGGCGCGAGACCGCGTGATGGACCTGCTGGTGGCGGCGCTCACACGGTGCGCGGCGGCGGGCGCCCTGAAGGTCGAGCCGCGGACGGCCGCCCAGCTCATCCTGTCGGCCAACATCGGGACCGCCCTGCACCACCTCGCCAGGCCCGCCCTGTTCGACGACCCCGCGCTGTCCCATCGCATGCGGGACGCCGTGTTCTCCCACGTGCTCGCCGAGCCCCCCGCCCAGCAGGATGCCGACCCCCTGCGGGCCGCCGCGCTGCGCCTGCGCGCCCAGCTCCGGCTCGGCGGCACCGAGGCCCTCGAACCGGCCGAAACCGCCCTCCTGGAGCGCTGGCTCGAACGCATCACCCAGCCCTGACCCGCGGCGAGTGGCCCGGTCCGTGCTGGACGACCCGGTGCTGACGGGGGAGTGGCCACCGGCCGGGCACGCGAGGGTGGCCGCGCGGGCCGGCGCGGTGAGGGGCGGTGATTTCCGCCGGGCTCCTGCCCGGCGCGAATGGGCCACCCCCTTCCTCGATGACGACGCCCTGGCCGCCGCGCGGGTGCGCGCCGTGACCGAGTTCGGTGTCGTCGTACGGCGTCCGCGTCGTCTTCAGGACATGCCCGGAGTCGGCACGTCCGCCGCGGGCCGGCGCGACGTGCGGATCGTCCAGGCCGCCGCTCCGCACGTCAGCGCCGCTCAGGCCGCCGCGCCCCGGGCCGGCTCGCCGCCGTGTCTGCGGGCCGGCTCGCCGCCGTGATCCCGGGCGCCGGGGTGACGGCTTCGCCTATGTTCCTCGACGCGGTCACCTCACCTGGGATTCAGGGGATGTAGATGAGGAAGTAGTAGCCGGGCAGGCGGTGGCGGTCGCCGGCGTACCAGCGGCAGGGGGCGAGGCCGGTGTAGCCGCCGTTCTGCGCGGCGTCCTCGAAGGCGGCGTCGCAGGCGGCCATGGTGTCGTAGCGGGCGGACCAGTACCAGTCGGGCGGCAGCGGGGAGAGGGCGTGCCGTTCCGCCGCGGCGGGCGCGGCGCCGTACTGGGTGGAGGCGGACGCGGCGGCGGCGCCGGCCAGGGGTGCGGCCAGAGCCGTCGCGATCAGGAGTGCGGCGGACACGCTGCGGATCTTCACCGGGAGCTCCTCACGGTGCGGTGGGAGGACCCCTTCAGATCAGCATCGAACGCCGGGGGTGGGAAGGCCTCATCCGGCCGGGCTCATCCTCCGCGGGAGGCCCCGTCGCGCCGAGTCCGCGGTCGTGCGCGGGGTGCCCCGGCCGAATCCACGGGGTGCCCCGGTCGGCTCCACGCTGTACGCCCTTCGGGGGGTCCGGGCGGCGGGCCTCCCGGAAAATTCTTCAGGAAATCCGGAAGGGTGGTGTCGGATCGGGGCGGGGGCGTTCGTGGCATGGGTGAGACCGCCCGCAGGGGGCGGCGCCGACACGGAGGAAACGCGATCATGAAGCTGACGACCATGACCCAGGTCACCCTCGACGGGGTGATGCAGGGGAACGGCGCCACGTCGGACGACCGCAGGAACGGATTCGAGCGCGGCGGATGGGCCCTGGGCGCGGGTGACGACCGGACCAGGGAGTTCATCACGCGGACCTACCAGGGCGCCGGGGCGTTCCTGTTCGGCCGGCGCACCTACGAGCTGTTCGCCCGCTCCTGGGGAGCGGTCGGCCAGATGCGCGCGCATCCCATCGGCGTGGCTCTGAACCAGGCCCCCAAGTACGTCGCCTCGACCACGCTCACCGCGCCCGGCTGGGAGGGCACGACCGTCCTCGGCGGCGACCTCGCGGCGGCCATCGGAGAGCTGAAGGCCAAGGCCGGGGGTGAGCTGCAGGTGCACGGCAGCGGCGCGCTGATCCGGTGGCTGCTGGCGAACGAGCTGGTGGACGAGATGACGCTGATCGTGATCCCGGTGGTCCTCGGCCAGGGCACGAGACTGTTCCCGCAGGACGGTCCGGATCTCGCGCTCGACCTGGTCGAGTCGCGGGCCGACACCAAGGGCGTCACGACCCAGATCTACCGGCCGGCCGGGCGCCCGCGGTACGCGACGGCCTGAAATCCGACCGGCCGACCCTGAGGTCCCCGGTCCCCGAACCCCTGAAGTCCCCCAGCGAACCACTCTTTCCGCCGACGACACAGGAGATGATCTTCAGATGCGTTACCTGGTTTCCGTGATCGACGACAAGAGCAACCCCGGCAGCACGGACAGGGGGCCCGCCATCAGCGAGTTCAACGAACGGCTCATCGCCGAGGGCCACTGGGTGTTCGCGGGCGGGCTCGCCGGCACCGACACGGCCACCGTCGTCGACAACCGGGGCGAGCGGGCGGTGTTCACCGACGGGCCCTTCGTGGAGTCGAAGGAGTACCTCGCCGGCGTCTGGGTGTGGGAGGCCCCCGACCTGGACGTGGCGCTCGAGCTCGCCGCCGAGGCGTCCAAGGTCTGCGACCGCAAGATCGAGGTGCGGCCGTTCCTGTGAACGACGCCGACGCCCGCGAGGCGGTCACCCGGGCCCACCGCGAGGAGTGGGCCCGGGTGGTCGCCACCCTGGCCCGGCGCTTCGGCGACCTCGACATCGCCGAGGAGGCCGCCGCCGAGGCGTTCGCGGCCGCCGTACGGCGGTGGCCGGCCGACGGCGTGCCGCCCAGCCCCGGCGCCTGGCTGACCACCACGGCCGGCCGCAAGGCCATCGACCGGCTCCGGCGCGAGAGCAGGCGCGACGACAAGCACAAGGAGGCTCAGCTGGTGTACGGCGACGCCCCGCCCGAGCCGGCCGGCGTCATCGACGACGACCGGCTCCGGCTGATCTTCACCTGCTGTCACCCGGCGCTGGCGATGGAGGCCCGCGTGGCGCTGACGCTGCGCATGGTCGGCGGCCTGACCGTGCCCGAGATCGCCCGCGCCTTCCTGGTCCGGGAGACCGCCCTGGAACGGCGCATCACCCGCGCGAAGGCCAAGATCAAGGCGGCGCGCATCCCCTACCGGGTGCCGTCAGCCGAGGATCTGCCGGAGCGGGTCTCCGGCGTGCTCGCCGTCCTGTACCTGGTGTTCAACGAGGGCTACCTGGCGACCGGCCCCGGCGCCGGCCCCGTGCGGCAGGACCTGACCGCCGAGGCGATCCGGCTCACCCGCCTGACCCGCGCCCTCCTGCCGGACGACGGCGAGGTGGCCGGGCTGCTGGCGCTGATGCTGCTCACCGAGGCCCGCCGTACCGCCCGGGTCTCGGCGGGCGGCGAGCTGGTCACGCTCGCCGAGCAGGACCGCGGGGCCTGGGACGCGGCGCTGATCGCCGAAGGCCACCGGCTGGTGCGCGAGCGCCTGGCCGCGGCCGCCGCCGGAACGCCTCCGGGCCGCTACCAGATCCTGGCCGCGATCAACGCCGTGCACACCTCCGCCCGCGACATCCGCGACACCGACTGGTCACAGATCCTCGCCCTGTACGACCAGCTCGCCCGCCTCGACCCCGCACCGATCGTCGCCCTCAACCGGGCCGTCGCGGTCGCCGAACTCGACGGGCCGCAGGTGGCGCTGGCCGAGGTCGACCGCCTCCAGGACAGTTTGGCCGGCTACCACGCCTACCACGCCACCCGCGCCGACCTGCTGCGCAGGCTGGGCCTGAGCCGGCAGGCGCGCGCCGCCTACGACAGGGCCATCGAACTGGCCGGCAACACCGCCGAGACCGCCTACCTGACCCGCCGCCGCGACCAACTCCGCTGACCCCCGGCTCCCGCCCCGCCCCGCGTATGCAGGGCGAGGCCCTGCACTCCAGGGGGCTCCCGGAGGATGGGGATCTGAGCCTGGCCACGCCTGCCGACGTGCTCGCGGAGAGAAGGGCCGAGGCTTGAGGTGCCGTGACGAGTGGGGCTGACGCCCGTTGCCAGTTCGACATGATTTGGGTGGGAATGTTGGGGTGATCGCGGTCACATGGGTCGGCGCGAGCCCCACCCACATGCTCGATTCGCTTGACGGCGATGTTCACGGGGGTCAGGCTCGACGCCGAAGGGCCAGGCCGGGGCAGACCCTCAGACTAGGCGGCGAGCATGACGCTACGGTTCTATGGCAAGGGCGGCAGTGAGCAGGAAGAGTGCCCTGCGGTCTTCGTGGATGAGGAGACGCTGGATCTCGTGCTCGTGGGTGTTCGTGTCGAAGATCCGCAGACGGTGTCCGAGATCAAGAAGTACACCGACGTGTACGGGAACGAGGGGGCGTTCCGCCTGCCGAGGAAGCTGCGCAAGGCTCTGTGGGAGGCATTGGGTGGCCCCGATCCCGACTTTGGCTGAGCTGTTCGCCAAGACGCGGCACTCGGTGACGCACCTGGAGATGCGTGACACCTACGGCACGAGCAGCCTGGGGTACCAGGCGTGGCGGAAGGGCGTGCCGATCGAGGAGATCGCCCGCTACGACTACCTGAAGCCGTGGGTGGAACTCGTGGCGGGACATGTCGCACGCGGCGTCTCCTTCCGCCGGGCCCGAATCATCTCTGAGCCGGTCAGCGACTACATCCGATACGAGTACGGCATCACGCCCGCCGCCAACCTCGTCGCCGGTGAACGGGTGCGATGGCTGCCCCGCCCGCAGGCGCGTGACATCGCGTTGCCGGGCTGCGACTTCTGGCAGTTCGACGGCGGCCTGGTCCGCTTCGTGTTCCAGGATGGAGACGGCGAGAAGGTCGGGAACGACCTGTCCGATGATCCCGCCGTGGCCGAGCTCTGCTCTTCGGCCTTCGAGGCCGTCTGGAGCCGGGCACTCGACCACCAGGAGTACAAGCCCGCCTGAGCTACCCGGCCGCCACGTGTCCAAGTCAGAATCATCGAGCGTTCAGCGGGTCCGGCAGGCGATCGCGGACCGCCTGCGCGAGATCATGCGCGACGCGGGTCTGAACAACCGGGAACTCGCCAGACGGGCCGGGTGGGACGAGACCAAGTGCTCGCGCCTCATCCACGCGCGCACCCGGCCTTCCGACGCCGATATCCGCACCTGGTGCACCATCTGCGGCGTTCCGGAGGAGATCCCCAATCTCATCGCGGCGTCCCGCAACGCGGAGAACGCCTATGTGGAGTGGCGCAGGGTCAACCGGAGCGTCAAGCACCTCCAGGAGCTCCGGCTTGCCCTGTACGAGGAGACCACCCTCTTCCGCTTCTACTGCTCCAACGTGATCCCCTGGCCCTTGCAGACCCCGGGCTACATGCGAGCGCTCATCGGAGGTGCGACGGAGTTCCGCCGCACCGGGGCCACCGACATCGAGGAGGGCGTTCAGGCGCGGGTGGCGCGGCAGGAGACCTACTTGGGCGCCGGGAGCCACCGCCGCTGTGCCATGATCGTCGAGGAGCCGGTTCTCTACGGCAGGGTCGGCGACGATGTCACGATGCGCGAGCAGCTTCGCCATCTCCTCACTGGTATGCATCGGGCCAACCTGTCCTTCGGCGTCGTGCCGATGGGCATCCGACGCCCTCTCGCCGCCAAGGAGACGTTCTCGATCTATGACGAGTCGCGCGTGTTCATCGAACTCCTGTCCGCAGCCGTCACCATCACGTCGCCGGGAGAGATAGATCTGTACGTGCGCTACTTCGCCGAGCTGTCCGCCGTGGCCGCCCACGGTGACAAGGCACGAGCCTTGATCACACGAGCCATCGCCGCCCTGCCCTGAAACTCGTGTGCAAACTCGTGCAGACTCGTTGATCCGTCACTCTCCGCGCTCCTACCGTCGCCGCATGACCAGTGGCCAGCAGACGACGCGAGAGACCGACAGTCGGAGAAACGAGCCGGAGAACGGCGCGCCGGCCGCGCCGGCCGCGCCGGCCGGGATGGCCGAGATGGCCGAGATGGCCGATCGCGTCGTGAACCTGGCCGAGGCGTTCGCGGAGAAGACCGGGGAGGTGGGGTAGGTGGGCAAGGCGCGGGAGGTCGCGGGGGACGCGGCGGTTCCGGCCGCGCTGACCCGGATCGAGTGGCGGGTCCGGCGGGACGAGGACGCCTCGCCTTCGTACTCGGGGTATCTGGGCGGGGCGCGCGCCTTCTTCCTGTTCCAGGAGTTCGCGCGGGGGCGCTGGAGGATGTGGGTCCACCTGCCGGGAGAGAAGGGGGCGCGGGCGACGGTGCGGGCGCTCTCGCTGGAGGACGCCCAGCATCAGGCGGACCTCATCCTGAAGGACTTCCTCACGCTCCTCGGTGATCCGCCGCCCACGATCACGCGGTGACCCGGGCCGGGCCCGGGCTCGTCACCCCGCGCGGGCCACGTCGCCGCGCCTCACCCCCGGCGGCCACCGGGCGCCGAGCCCGCCGGATCAGCCGACCCGGTGACTCCCGTCAGCGGGGGAGGGGGAGGGCGCCGGCGTCGGGGGTGAACAGGCGGCTCTCCAGGTGCTCGGCGGCGTAGTCGATCGCGCCGATCACCACGCATTCGTCGCCGAGGTCGGAGGCGGCGAGCGCGGGCATGCGGATGCAGCGGCGCTCCAGGCGTTCGCGCAGCGGCGGCAGCAGGACGTCGGCGGAGCGGGAGAAGCCGCCGCCCAGGACGATGATCTGCGGGTCGAGGATGAGGGCGAGCGCGGCCGCGCCTATCGCGACGTCGTCGGTGTAACGCTCGACGGCTTCCAGGGCGACCGGATCGCCGCTCCGGGCGGCGGCGAGGGTGTGGCCGGCGGCGTGCTCCAGCGGGGTGCCGGGCGGGACCACCGCGCAGGTGTTCAGGTGCTCGGTGGCCTCCAGCCAGCGCGCCTCCGGCAGCACGACGATCTCGCCCGCCGCCCCGCCGAAGCCCTGGTGCACCCGGCCGCCGATGATCAGGCCCGCGCCCATGCCCAGGCCGAGATGCAGGAAAACCACGTCCGAGGCGCCGCGGGCCGCCCCGCGCCGCGACTCGCCCAGGGCGGCCAGCCGGCTGTCGTTCTCGACCAGCACCTCGCAGGGGAACATCGCGCGGAGCCGGGCGCCCAGGTCCAGCCCGGTCCACGAGGGGATGGCCACGGAGTAGGCGATGCTGCCGTCGGGCCGGAGCGTGCCGGTGGTCCCCACGGCGATGGTCCACAGGTCGGCCATCGCGATGCCGCCGAGGTCGAGGCACATGGACACGGCGTGCTCTATGGCCGAGAGCCGTTCCTCAAGGGGCGTCTCCGGCGGCACCGGCCGCTTGGCCTCGGCCAGGATCCGGCCGTCGAGGTCGGCCACGGCGACGCGCACGTTGTGCCCGCCTATGTCCACCCCGGCCAGGTAGCCGTTCTCGGCGCGGAACCGGTAGCGCCGGGCGGGCCTGCCCATCGTGCCGGGGCTCGGCGGCACCTCCTCCACCCAGCCCAGAGCCACGAGCTCGTCGGTGACCTCCTTGGTGGACGGCCGGGACAGGCCGGTGCGGTCGGCGAGCGCCGACAGGGTGAGCGGCCCCGACTCGCGCAGCGCCCGGATCGCGCTGAGCGCGTTGAGCTGCCGCAACCGGGACAGGTCGCCGCCAATCAATCTCGCCATCGCCGCCCTAACGTAAGTCTCCTACGTAACTCGGGATTATGCCAGAGCTTGCCGTACGGCTCAGCCCGCTTCGCCTCCCGTTTTCCGGCAAATCACCCATTGACCCCTCAAGATCATCATGTTAGTAATGTAGCTCTCCTTCGTAAGTTGAGAGAAAGAAGATCTGATGCCGTTCACGGACATCGGCGAGACGGGGTACGTCCACGGACGGGCACGCGTGTACGAGCACGGCTGGCAGTCCTGGAGCCCCACCGGCGCCTACGCCCTCGACGCCACGCCCCCCAGGCCCGCCGACGCCACGATCCAGATCCTCTGCTACCGCCCGGAGACCCCCGTCCCCGGCGGGGTGTTCCAGGGCGAGGGTCTGCTGGCGATCGAGACGGGCGACGGCGCGGTCGAGCTGTGGTCGGCGCCCAGCCCGCTCCAGGTGCCGTCGATCCGCGCCCGCCGCGAGGGCGACCGCCTCGTCGTCTCCGCCGACGGCCAGGTACGGCACCGCCGCGTCGAGGGCGACCTCGACCTCGCCCTGCGCGTGTGGGCCGAGGAGATCGCCGAGGGGTACGCGCCCGAGGCGTTCCCGGCCGTCCCGCCCATGTGGTGCACCTGGTACGGCTACTGGGACAAGGTCACCGAGGCCGACGTCCTGGAGAACCTCAGGCTGGCCGACCGCCACGGCCTGGGCGCGGACATGATCCTCATCGACGACGGCTACGAGGCGGGGATCGGCGACTGGCTGGACCCGCGGCCCGGGTTCGGCTCGCTGGAGCGGGCGGTCGGCGCCGTCGCCGAGACCGGCAAGCGCGTCGGGATCTGGACCGCCCCCTTCCTGGTGGGACACGGCAGCCGGCTCTTCACCGAGCACCCCGACTGGCTGGTGCGGGACGCGTACGCGGGTCACATGTGGGACCAGGAGCTCGCCGTCCTCGACGTGACCCACCCCGACGCCGCCGAGCACCTGGTGAGCGTGTTCCGCTCTCTCGCGGCCCTCGGCATCAGCCACTTCAAGCTCGACTACCTCTACGCCGGGGCCCTGGCCGGCGGCCGCCACGAGGACCTGGACCCCGTCGCGGCCTACCGGCGCGGCCTGGAGCTGATCCGCCGGGGCGCGGGCCCCGCGGCCACCCTGCACGGCTGCGGCGCGCCCCTGCTGCCCAGCCTCGGCCTCGTGGACATCATGCGGGTCAGCCCCGACATCGCGCCCACCCTGCACCCCAAGTCCGGCGACATCAGCCAGCCGTCGCAGCTCGGCGCCCGCCTCACCGGCGCGGCCCGGGAGTTCCTGCACGCGCGCTGGTGGGTCAACGACCCGGACTGCATCATCGTGCGGCCGGAGGTCGAGGCCCGCCGCGAGTGGGCGGCGCACATCGCGGCCACCGGCGGCCTGCGCGGCTCCAGCGACCCGATCGCCGCCCTGGACCCGTGGGGGCTGGAGACGACCCGCCGCCTGATGATCCCCACCGCCACGGTGCCGTCGTGACCAGGCCCGGCGCCAACACCCGCCCGACGGGCCCCGCCGGGACGCCCGCCCCGGACGACTCCGGGAAGCCGGAGACCCCGGAGACCCCGGAGGCGACCGCCCAGGGGACGCCCGTGCCAGGGCCGGCGCCGGCGGGCCCGGCGGGAGCCGTACCGCCGGGCACCGCGCCGCCGGCGGCGGGCCGTACGGCCGGCGCCAGGGCGCGCCCCGGCCGCAAGCGGGGGAGAGGCGACTGGTACGCGTACCTGTTCGTCGCGCCCAGCCTGTTCGGGGTGCTGGCGTTCCTGCTGCTCCCCATGGTCGTGGTCTTCGTCCTGAGCTTCTTCCACTGGGAGCTGCTGTCCGAGCCCACCTTCGCCGGCGTCGACAACTACCGCCGCCTGGCGGGCGACGCCGAGGCGTGGCGCTCGGTGTGGGTCACCGTCCTGTACGTCCTGCTGTGCATCCCCCTGCAGACCGTGCTCGCGCTGGCCCTGGCCCTGCTCCTGGACCGGCGCGTGCGGGGCGTGCGGATCTACCGGGCGCTGTTCGTCGTGCCGTGGATGGCCACCCCGATCGTGCTGGGCCTGGTCTGGACCTGGATCTTCGACCCCCGCGACGGCGCGCTCAACCGCGCGCTCGCCCTGGTCGGGGTGCACGGCCCGGAGTGGCTGTCGGACCCGTCCTGGGCGCTGCCGGCCGTCGCGCTCGTGAGCGTCTGGCAGAACACCGGCTACAACATGCTGTTCTTCCTCGCCGGGCTGCAGGGCGTGCCCAAGGAGCTGCACGACGCGGCCGCGACCGACGGCGCGACCGCCTCGCAGCGGTTCTGGCGGATCACCCTGCCCCTGCTCAACCCCACGATGTTCTTCGTCATGGTGACGAACCTCATCGGCGCCTTCCAGGTCTTCGACACGGTCTTCGTGATGACCGAGGGCGGCCCGAGCGGGAGCACCGCGGTCATCAACTTCACGATCTTCCAGACCGCCTTCCGCGCGTTCGACTTCGGCTACGCCTCGACCCTGTCGATGCTGCTCTTCGCGCTCATCTTCGCGGTCACCCTGGCGCAGGTCCGGTTCTTCGGCAAGCGCACCACCTACGACCTCGGCTGAGGATGCCATGACCAAGCGACTGCTGCTCCACGTCGTGCTCGCCGTGGGCGCGTTCGTCTCCCTCTTCCCCTACCTGCTCGTGGTGCTGACCGCGTTCAAGTCGCAGGGCCAGCTCAACACCACCGCGCCGTGGGTCCCCGGCCTGCCGCCGACCACGGCGAACCTGACCCGGTTCCTGTCGGGCGACTTCCCCCGCTACATCCTCAACACGCTCGTGATGACGGCGGTGCTGACCGCGGGCCAGCTCGTGTTCACCACCTTCGCCGCCTACGCGTTCGCGCGGCTGCGCTTCCGCGGCCGGGAGGTGCTGTTCTGGCTGTACGTCGCGACGATGATGGTGCCGAGCGCCGTCACGATGATCCCGCTGTTCCTGATCATGCGGGAGCTGGACCTGGTCAACACGTGGTACGGCCTGCTCGCGCCGTACGTGCTCGGCACGCCGTACGGGATCTTCCTGATGCGGCAGTTCCTGCGGACCCTGCCCTCCGGGCTGGAGGAGGCGGCGCGCATCGACGGCGCCGGCCCGCTGACGATCCTGGTGCGCATCCTGCTGCCGCTGTGCCGCCCGGCGCTGGGCACCCTCGCCATCATCACCGTGATCTCCTCGTGGAACAGCTTCCTGTGGCCGCTGATCGTCACCAGCGGCGAGGGCACCCGCGTGATCACCGTGGCGATCGCCACGCTCAAGGGCGGCATCGGGACCGACTACAACCTCATGATGGCCGGCGGCCTGATCGCCCTGCTGCCGATGCTCGTCGTCTTCGTCTTCTGCCAGAAGTACATCGTCCGGTCGGTGGCCCTCACCGGCCTCAAGTAGAAGAGGTCAGCGAATGAAGCACTTCCCCCGGATTCGCTGGGCCGGGGCGCTCCTGGGCGCCGCCCTGCTCGCGCTCACCGGCTGCGGCGACGGCGACGGCGGCGGCGGTGGCGGCCAGGACGGCAAGGTCGCCCTGACGTACCGGCTCTGGGACGAACAGCAGAAGGCCGGCTACGAGAAGGTCATCGCGAACTTCGAGAAGGCCAACCCCGGCATCGACGTGTCGATCGAGCTGCTGCCCTGGGACCAGTACTGGACCAAGCTCACCGCGGACGCGGTCGCGGGCACCGCGCCCGACGTGTTCTGGATGGCGCCGAGCCAGTTCCCCGAGTACGTCACCAAGGGCGTGCTGGCCGACGTCGCCCCGGCCAAGATCGACGCGTCCAAGTACCACCAGACCGTCGTCCAGACCTTCACCTACGAGGGCAAGCTCTACGGCGTCCCGAAGGACTGGGGCATCGTCGGCCTGTTCTACAACAAGGACCTGTTCAAGAAGGCGGGCGTCGAGATGCCCGACAAGCTCACCTGGAAGCCCGACGGCTCCGGCACGTTCCTGGAGACCGCGCGCAAGCTCACCGTGGACGCCAAGGGCAAGCACCCCGGCGAGTCCGGCTTCGACCCGGCCTCGGTCAAGACGTACGGCTTCGCCTCCTGGAACCACTACCAGACGCAGTGGATGAACTGGGTGGCCTCCAACGGCGGCAAGCTGCTGGACAAGCCGTTCGGGAAGTACGCCTTCAACGACGACGCGTCCGTGCAGGCCCTCCAGTTCGGCGTGGACCTGGTCAACAAGCACCACGTCTCGCCGCCCGCGACGCAGACCAACCCGCCCAGCGACAAGATCAACGACATGTTCAAGGCGGGACAGGTCGCCATGTTCCCGGCGAACAACGCGCTGCTGCCGTTCGTGGCCCCCGAGCTGTCGTTCGAGCTCGGCATCGCGCCCATGCCCGAGGGCCCGGCCGGGCGCGCGGTGAACCTCAACGGCCTGGCCGAGGCCGTCTACGCCAAGAGCGACCACCCGGCCGAGGCGATGAAGCTGGCCGCCTACCTCGGCTCCGCGGAGGCGCAGAAGGTGATGGCCGACGGCGGCTACGTCTTCCCCGCGCTCGACGGCCTGGCCCAGGGCTACGTCGACTACTGGAAGACCAAGAAGGTCGACGTCGAGCCGTTCCTGGAGCAGTCGCGCGGCACGACCTTCGCGCTGCCCGTCACCACCGGCTTCACCGCCTTCGAGACCAAGCTCGTGCAGATCTTCAACGAGATGTACCTCGGCAAGATCACCCCGAAGCAGGCCGCGGACCAGGCGGTCACCACGGGTAACGCGACCGTCAAGTGAGGGACCACATGATCACCCGGCGTTCACTGCTCGCCGGGGGCGCGACCCTGGGCCTGACCGCCGCGCTGGGCGCCTCGCCCGCGCGCGCGGCGGCCCGCCGCGCCCCCCTGTCCGACCCCTTCACGCTCGGCGTCGCCTCGGGCGAGCCGACCCACGACGGCGTGGTGCTGTGGACGCGGCTCGCCGTCGACCCGATCGCCCCCGACGGGCTCGGCGGCATGCCGTCCCGCCCCGTCCCCGTGGAGTGGCAGATCGCCGCCGACGAGGGCTTCCGCCGCGTCGTACGGCGGGGCACCGCGATCGCCCGGCCCGAGGCCGCCCACAGCGTGCACGTCGAGCTGGACCACCTCGCCCCCGGCGCCGAGTACTTCTACCGGTTCCGCGCCGCCGGCCAGATCTCCCCGGCCGGCCGCACGCTCACCGCCCCCGCCCCCGGCACCCGGTCCCGGCCGCTGAACCTGTCGTTCACCTCGTGCGCCGACTACCAGACCGGCTGGTTCACCGCGTACCGCCGCATGGCCGAGGACGAGCCGGACCTCATCGCCTTCCTCGGCGACTACATCTACGAGTACGGCGACTACAAGTACCCCGTCCGCGACCAGGCCGGCGGCGAGTGCTTCGACCTGGCCGGGTACCGGCTGCGGCACGCCCAGCACAAGGCCGACCCCGAGTCCCAGCTCGCCCACGCCATCGCCCCCTGGGCCGTGGTCTGGGACGACCACGACATCGAGAACGCCTGGGCCGGCGACGTCCCCGAGCAGCCGGACCCGAACTTCCTCAAGCGCCGGGCCGCCGCCTTCCAGGCCTACTACGAGAACATGCCGCTGCGCCGCGCCCAGCGCCCGAACGGCTCGGCCCTGCGCCTGCACCGTTCCCTCCGCTGGGGCTCCGTCGCCAACCTGCACCTGCTCGACACCCGCCAGTACCGGGACCTGTACGCCTGCGGCGGCAAGACCGGCACGATCGGGGCCGACTGCGCCGAGCGGCTCGAACCGAACCGCACCATCCTCGGCGCCGAGCAGGAGGCCTGGCTCGACCGTGAGCTGCGCGACTCCCGCGCCACCTGGGACCTGCTCGGCCAGCAGGTCTTCCTGATGGAGATGGACTGGACCGTCGGCGAGGGCAAGGGCTACTCCAACGACGGCTGGGACGGCTACGTCGCCTCCCGCAACCGGCTGGCGGCGGCGATCGACCGGTACCGGCGCAACGCCGTCGTGCTCACCGGCGACGTGCACTCCCACTGGGCCGGCGAGGTCAAGCTCGACCACCAGCGGCCCGACTCCAAGTCCGTCGCCGTCGAACTGGTCACCACCTCGGTCACCAGCGCGGGCAACGGCGCCGACGAGTACCCGGACACGCGGGCCCTGCTCGCCGAGAACCCGCACGTGAAGTTCTTCAACGGCCGCCGCGGCTACGTCCGGGCGCGGATCACCCCGCAGGAGATGAAGGTGGACTTCCGCTCGCTGTCCCGCGTGACCGAGCCGTACGCCCCCGCCTACACCTCCGGCTCCTTCGTCGTCGAACCGGGCGCCCCCCGGCTCAACCCGGCCTGACGGGACCCCCACTATGCGCGTCACCACGGCGGCCGCCGCGGCCGCCCTCCTCACGCTGCCCTTACTCGCCTCGTCCGCCGCCGCGGCCTCGCCCGCGCCGCCCCCGGACGCGCCCGCGACGTCCGTGCCCGCGACCCCGGCCACGCCCCCGGCCGCCTCCTCGACCTCGGTTCCGCCCCCGGCCCCGGCCCCGGCCACGCCTCCGGCCCCGACTCCGACTCCGGCCTCGGAGGCGACCCCGTCGCCGGCGCCGTCGGCGACGCCCGCGCCCGGCGAGGCGCCGTACGCGCCCCCGATGGGCTGGAACAGCCGCTCCCTGGGCTGCTCGGTCACCGAGGCCGCCGTACGGCAGGCCGCCGACGCCCTGGCGCCGCTGGCCCCCCTCGGCTACCGGCACGTCGTCATCGACGACTGCTGGCTGGCCGCCCAGCGCGCGGACGGCGCGCTCGTCCCCGACCGCGCCCGCTTCCCCGGCGGCGTCGAGGCCCTCGCCGCGTACGTCCACGGCAAGGGCCTCAAGCTGGGCGTCTCGCTGTCGGCCGGCACCAAGGCGTGCGCGGGCGGCGGCGCCGGCTCGTACAAGAACGAGGCCGCCGACGCCGCCCGGGTGAAGGCCTGGGGCGTCGACTACGTCAAGTACGACTGGTGCAACATCCCCACCGCCGACTTCCCCGGCCAGAACGTCCGGCAGATCGCCGAGACCCTCTACCCGCGCATGCGCCAGGCCCTCGGCGACGGCGTCGTCTTCGCCATGAACAACGAGGACGGCAGCACCGTCCCGTGGCTCTGGGCCAAGGGCGCCGGCGCCACGACCTGGCGGACCAACGTCTACAACCGGCCCATCGCCGACACCTACGCCAACATGGTGGACATCTGGGAGTTCAACCAGCTCCGGGCCGAGTACGCCGGACCGGGGAGCTGGGCCGACCCCGACCTCATCCAGGCCGGGCGCGGCGGGATGACCGAGACCGAGTACCGCGCCCAGTTCACCCTGTGGGCGGTCGGCGCCGCCCCGCTCATGCTCCAGGCCGACCCCGCCAAGGCGCCCGCCGCCGTCGTCGCCAACCCCAAGGTGATCGCGGTGAACCAGGACGGGCTCGGCGTCCAGGCGCGGCTGGTCAGCAGCGACGGCTGGTACCACGTGCTGGCCAAGCCGCTGGCGAACGGCGACCGCGCGATCGCCCTGTTCAACGAGAGCGACCGCGCGGCGACGATCTCCACGACCCTGGCCCGGGCCGGGCTGGGCCGCGGCCGCCACCGCGTCGAGGAGCTGTGGACCGGCGCCGTCACCTCGACCGGCGGCACCATCGCCGCCCAGGTGCCCGCGCACGCCGCCGTGCTGTACCGCGTCGGCCCCAGCCGCGAGCAGGCCCCGCCGCTGGTGACGGTCGAGGTGGACCCGGGCGCCCTCGGCGACGACCGGCCCACCACCCTGGAGCCCGGCCGATCGGGCGACATCGTCACCCGCGTGACCAACACCGGGGCCACCGGCCGGCTGCGCGACGTGCGCGTCGCGCTCACCGCCCCGGACGGCTGGCGGGCCGACGCCCGCTCCAGCACCCGCGCGGCCCGCCTCGACGGCTCCGAGACGTTCACCGTGACCTGGTCCGTCACCCCGCCCGCCGGCGCCGCCCCCGGGCCGTACGCCCTGAGCGCCACCGTCACCTCCAGCGCCGGCACCCAGACGGCCGCCGCCTCCGTCGCCGTCGCCACCGCGCCCCCCTCAGGCCGGACCTACCTCAGCGACCTGACCTGGACGAACGCCAAGAACCACTTCGGCCCGGTCGAGAAGGACACCAGCAACGGGGAACGGGCCGCCGGCGACGGGAAGCCGATCACCATCCAGGGCGTCCGGTACGCCAAGGGCCTCGGCGCCCACGCGCCCGCCGACATCGAGTACTACGCCGCCGGGCGCTGCACCACCGTGGAGTTCTCCGCCGGCATCGACGACGAGGTGGGCGAGGCCGGCTCCGCGGTGTTCGAGGTCTGGGCCGACGGCGGCCGGGTCGCGCGCTCGGAGCTGCTCACCGGCGCCCGGCCCGCGCAGAAGGTCACCGCCGACATCCGCGGCGCGCGCCACGTCCGGCTGGTCGCGACCAACGGCGGCGACAACGCCACCTCCGACCACGCCGACTTCGCCGACGCCGCCATCACCTGCCAGTAGGGAGTTCTCCTCGATGATCGTGCCCAAGCCGCTCCGTCACGAGCCCCGGCCCGGACGCCTCCTCCTCGACGACCGGACGGCGCTCACCGCCGACCCGGCGTTCCGCGAGGTCGCCGCCTGGCTGCGGGAACAGCTCGCGCCGGTGACGGGGGGCGAACTGCTCCCCGCCCCACCAGGCCCCGGGACGATCACCCTCGCGCGGGCCGAGCTGGCCCCCGAGGCGTACCGGCTGACCGTCGGCGACGACGGCGCGCTCATCGAGGCCGGCGACGCGGCCGGCGCCTTCTACGGCGCGCAGACGTTCCGGCAGCTCCTGCCCGCCGCGGCCTTCCGCAGGGCCGCGGCGGGCGGGCCCCTCGCCGTCCCCGGGGCGTACGTCGAGGACGCGCCGCGCTTCGGCTGGCGGGGCTGCATCCTCGACGTGGCCCGCCACTTCCTGACCAAGCACGAGGTGCTGCGCTTCATCGACCTGATGGCGCTGCACAAGCTGAACATCCTCCACCTGCACCTCACCGACGACCAGGGCTGGCGGCTGGAGATCCGCCGCTACCCCCGGCTGACGGAGGTCGGGGCGTGGCGCCGGGAGAGCCAGATGGGCTGGAACGGCGCCATGGACGGCATCCCGCACGGCGGCTACTACACCCAGGACGACATCCGCGAGATCGTCGCCTACGCCGCGCGCCGCCACATCACCGTGGTCCCCGAGATCGACATCCCCGGGCACAGCCAGGCCGCCATCGCGGCCTACCCCGAGCTGGGCAACCTCGACACGCCCCTGGAGGTGCGGACCACCTGGGGGGTCGGCGAGAACGTGCTCAACGTCGAGGAGAGCACCATCGAGTTCTTCCAGCACGTCTTCGACGAGGTGCTGGAGCTCTTCCCCGGCGAGTACGTGTGCGTGGGCGGCGACGAGTGCCGCAAGGACCAGTGGAAGGCCAGCCCGGCGGCCCAGCGCCGCATCCGCGAACTGGGCCTGCGCGACGAGGAGGAACTGCAGAGCTGGTTCATCCACCGCTTCGACGCCTACCTGGGCGAGCGCGGCCGGCGGCTCGTCGGCTGGGACGAGATCCTGGAGGGCGGGCTCGCGCCCGGCGCCGTGGTGGCCTCCTGGCGGGGCGACCTGGGCGCGGTGACCGCCGCCCGGAGCGGCCACGACGTGGTCAACTGCTCGAACACCTCGGTCTACCTCGACTACCGCCAGGCCCCCGGCGACGACGAGCCGGTGCCCTTCGGCACCGTCCTGACTCTGGAGGACGTCTACGCGTTCGACCCCGTGCCCGCCGAGCTGCGCGGCGACCCCGCCGCCGGGCACGTGCTGGGCGCGCAGTGCGGGGTGTGGACCGAGCTGATCGACTCCAGCCGCAGGGTGGACTACATGGTCTTCCCGCGGCTGGCCGCCTTCGCCGAGACGGTCTGGAGCGCCCCCGAGCGCGACCTGCCCGGCTTCCGCGACCGCCTCGCCGCCCACCTGCCCCGCCTGGACGCCATCGGCGTGGAGTACCGCCGCGCCGACGGCCCCCTGCCCTGGCAGCAGCGCCCCGGCGTCCCCGGCCGCCCCGAGGACCCGGAGAGCTGGCGCATCAAGATAGACAACTGGACCAGCAACCTCCGCCGCCAGTAACCCTCGACCGGCGGCTGCCGTGTGCCGACGCGCGCCACAGGGCTCCCCGATGGAGGCGGCCGCCGCCGTCCTCCCGGCCCCTGTGGCGCCGGCGGCGCTCGGCCGGATCCCCATGCCCGGCCTTCCCGCCCGGGCGGGGGCGATGCCGGAGGCCCCCGGCTTCCCGCGCGGCTCCCCGCCCGTGGCGCCGTACCGAACCGCCTGCTTGGTCAGGTTCGGGCCAAACCGCATCCGTCGAACCGGAGGCGATCAATCGCCGCGGGCGCCACGCTCGATCCCTGTCCCCGTGTGTACGGCAGGCGCCCCTCATCCCGGGCGGCGGAGGGAGTAGACGATGATCTCAGCCAAGGAGCAGGCGGCCGTTCTCGCGCTCGCCAAGCTCACCGCCGGTTCTCCGGGACCGGCCTCCCGGCTCATCCAGGCGAGCGGGAGCGCGCTGCGGTTGATGGACGGCGACGTCGTCGGCCTGCGGAAGGAGCGCCGGGCATACGCCGCCGACCTCCTGTCCCGGCTCGGCCCGGGGGATCTGGCGAGGGCACAGGAGGCGCTCGACGCCGGGCACTCCGCGGGGGCGCGACTGGTGACGGTGCTGGAACCGGAGTATCCGGTGAACCTGGCGGCCGTTCACAACCTGCCACCCTTCCTGTGGGTGCGGGGCGAGCTCCGTCCCCGGGAGTACCACGCGATCGCCATCGCCGGTCAGGAGCCCCGGTCGATCCCGCTCGCCCGGCGGGCGGCCATCGCGCTGGCGCATGCCGGAATCACCGTGGTGGCCGGCTCGGCCTGCGACCTCGATCTGGCCGTCCACGAGGCGGCGCTGGCGGCTGGTGGACGCACTCTGTCCGTCCTTGACCACGGGATCGGCGTGCCGGCCCGAGATGAAGGTCTGGCGGCGCGGATAGCCCAGGCCGGCGCCGTCGTGTCATCCTGCTGGCCCGGGGATGAGGTCAGCGCCGAGACCACACTGCGCGCGGCCGTCCTGACCAGCGGCTTGGCCGTCGACGTCTTTCTGGTGGACGGGCAGGACGGCAGCAGGCCGGCGGCCCAGGGCCGGATCGCGCTCAACCACGGGAAGAATCTCCTGGTGCCCCATCGGTTGCACCGGGAACAACCGTGGCTGCGCCGCCTGGCCCGCAGGGGAGGGGTCTCTGTCGTCGCCGACATTGACGAACTGTTGAGCCAGGCGGTCAATTCGATAAGTGTGCTGCGAATTCTGATGAAGCGCTGACCGCCGAGGAAGCCCGAAGAATCACGCAGCGTTTCCTGGGCGACTACTGGGCGGTCCCTCCCGCGGGCCCCGGCGTCTGCCCGGTCTGTCACAGCGGCCCCAACGAGCCCTACAGCGCCCGGCCGGGCGAGGTCTGCGCGGGCTGCCGGGTCAGCATGGAGGTCGCGTATCCGACCCGGCACATCGTCCCCATCTCGCTGTGCGTCGACCAGCAGAACATGCTGTACGACGTCGTCGGGCAGCACGCCGACCCCGAGGCGGCGCCGCACGGTGTGGACTGGAAGAGGTTCCTGGCCGCCACCATCCTCCGCTTCTACCGGACGCACTCTCCCTGCCTGGCGAGCCTGGCCGGCGGCGGCTTCGACCGGGTGACCACCATCCCCCTCACCGACTCCAGCGACCCCGTCCGCTTCGGCAACCCCATGAGCGCGGTGGTTTCCCTGGTCCCCCCGCTAGGGTGCCTGTACCGCCCTGTTCTGTTGCCCGACGCCGGAGCGCGGCTCGTCGAGCCGGCCCGGCCGGCGGAGCACGCCTTCGCCGTAATGCCCGGCCAGCGCCTCGACGGGGAGAACGTCCTGCTGGTCGAGGACCTCTACGTGGGAGGCGGCCGGGTGCAGAGCGCCGCCACCGCCTTGCGCCGCGCCGGCGCCGCCTCCGTGGTCGCCCTGGTCGTCGCCCGGCTCATCGCCACCCGCTACAACGACGCGAACACCCGTATCTGGGCCTGGGCACAGGAAGAGCCCTTCACCTTCGATCATTGCTGCCTCTGCCGCCCCGCGTAGCCTCCAGCGGCAGCGCCACCCCACCACACGGGCACGAGATGGTGTACCCGGCCAGCTCATCGAGTGGGCGATCGCCGAACTCGGCGGCATCGACCTGCTGGTCAACAACGTCGCCGGCACCGCCGGTCCCTATCCGGGCGGGTTCCTGTCCGTCTCGGACGAGGACTGGCGGCACACCCTCGACCTGACCCTGTTCAGCGCCATCCGGGCCACCCGGGCCGCGCTCCCCGGCCTCATCGAGCGGGAGGGCCACATCGTCAACATCGCCTCCGTCAACGCCCGGCGCCCCGTACCCCACCTGGCGGACATCTCCGCGGCCAAGGCGGCGCTGGTCAACCTCGGCAAGACCCTCGCCGAAGAGTTCGGGCCCCGGGGCGTCAGGGTCAACACCATCTCGCCCGGCCCGGTGCGCACCGCGGTGTGGACCGAACCGGGCGGCACCGGCGACACCCTCGCGCGGCGGGCCGGCGTCTCACGCGAAGAACTCCTCGACGGACTGCCCGCCACGCTCGGGATGTCCACCGGGCGCATCACCGAACCCGCCGAGGTGGCCGCCCTGGTCGTGTTCCTGGCCTCGGGCAAGGCCCCCAACATCAACGGCTCCGACCTCGTCATCGACGGCGGCCTGCGCAAGGAGCTCTGAGCACCACGATCGCCGCGGGCCACGGCGGCCAGGCGCGCGGGGAGGACCCTCACCTGGCCTCGGCCAGGTGCCCGCTTCGCACGGATCGTCCTCGTCCTCGCCCCGTACAATCGCAACCCACGATCCCAACCCCGATCGGGACGCGTCGTGAGTGAGCCGCCGGACACCCGGACCGCGCGTCGCCGCTACGCCGCGGCCTGCGCGCTCTTCTGGCTGCCGACCGGGCTGACCATCGCGCCTTTGATCCTGCTGTTCACCGAGCGCGGCATGTCCCTCGCGGCCATCGCGGCCTTCTTCGCCGCGCACTCGGTCACCACCGCCGTGCTGGAGCTGCCCACGGGAGGGCTGTCCGACGTCCTGGGCCGCCGCACCGTGCTGGCCGCCTCCGGGCTGCTGAACCTGGCCGCCCTCATCCTCCTGGGCCTGGGCACCACGGCCTCGCCGCTCACCTGCGGCATGGTCCTCATGGGAGCCGGCCGGGCGCTGTCCAGCGGGCCCGCCGAAGCCTGGTACGTCGACGCCGTCCACGCGCGCTCCGGCCCCGGCGCCGACCTGCGCCCGGGCCTGGCCGCGGGCAAGACCGCGACATCGGCGGCGCTGGCCACCGGCACCCTGCTCGGCGGCGCCGTACCCTGGCTGCTGACGACCGGCCCGGACACGGGCGCGCGGCTGAGGGAGGCCACCGCGGGGCTGGTCCTCCCGCTGTCGGTCCCGATGCTGCTGGCCGCCGCCCTCGAGGTCGTCTTCGCGCTGTACGTCCTGGCGGCCCTGCGCGAGCCGCCTCGCCCCGCGGCCACCACGCGCGGTGTGCTGCGCGGCATCCCCGTCACCATCGCCGGCGGGCTGAGCCTGGGCGCGCGGGACGCGCTGGTCCGCCGCGTCCTCCTCAGCGCGGCGGCCGCGGGCGGCGCCCTGGCCGCCATGGAACTGCTCACCCCGCGCCGCGTCGCGGCCCTGACCGGCGCGCCGGAGTCGGGCGCGGTGGTCTTCGCCGCGCTCGCCTGCGCCGGTTTCGTGTGCTCGGCCCTCGGGAGCCATCTCGCGCCGCTCGTCGCGCGCCTGGCGGGCGGCGGCGAGCGCGCGGTCCTCGCCGGCCTCGCGACCGGCGCCGCCGGCCTGCTGATCCTCGGCGTCACCGCCGCGTTCACCGGAGCCCCCGCGACGGCGCTCGCCGCCACCGGCTACGGCCTGGTGTACCTCGGGCTCGGCTCGGCGGGCCCGAGCGAGAACGACCTCCTGCACCGCCGGGTCACCAGCGCGGGCCGAGCCACCGCCCTGTCCGTCCAGTCCCTGGCCCTGCAACTGTCCGTCGCCCTCACCGGCCTGCTCATAGGCGTCCTGCCGCACGGCCCGATTCCCTGGCTGCTGGGCGGCGCCATCCTGCTGGCGGGAGCCCTGCCGTGGATCCGCCGCGCCGCCCCGGCTTCCGCGAGCGCCACGGCGGCGCCCGGGCGGACCACGGCTTCGCCCGCGCAGGCCAGGCCGGCGCCGGACCCGGACGCGCCGCCCCGCACCTGAGGACGGGCCTCAGTCGTAGGTGACCAGCCGCGGTTCTCGATCGCCGCCACGGTCCGGGCGAGCTCGTCATGGCTTCTCGCGGGGCCGCGTGCGAGGACGCCGGCCGATGCCCGGCAGACGGGAGGCGCGGCGCGTACGGCCGTGACGGCGCGTACGGCCGTGACCACGTGGGCCACGGCCGTACGCGGAGGGGGCCGCGGCCGCCGCTCGGCGGGGACGGGCGCGGACGGGGTCAGGAGATCTTGCGGCGGTAGGTGGTGACGGCGAAGGCGTAGGCGAGGACGAGGAGGCCGGCGCACCAGGCCAGGGCGATCCAGAGGTCGGCGCCCACCGGCTGCTCGGTGAACAGGGCGCGCAGGGTGTTCACGATGGAGGTCACCGGCTGGTGGTCGGCGAAGGCGCGGACCGGGCCGGGCATGGTGTCGGTGGGGACGAAGGCCGAGCTGATGAACGGCAGGAAGATGAGCGGGTAGGAGAACGCGCTCGCGCCTTCCATGGTCTTGGCCGACAGGCCGGGGATGACGGCCAGCCACGTCAGCGCCAGGGTGAACAGGGCGATGATGCCGGCGACCGCGAGCCACGCCGCCACGCCCGCCGAGGAGCGGAAGCCCATGAGCAGGGCGACGAGCACGACGACCACGACCGAGATCAGGTTGGCGATCAGCGAGGTCAGCACGTGCGCCCACAGCACCGAGGAGCGGGCGATGGGCATGGACTGGAAGCGTTCGAAGATGCCGCCCTTCAGGTCCATGAACAGCCGGTACGCGGTGTAGGCGATGCCCGAGGCGACCGTGATGAGCAGGATGCCGGGCAGCATGTAGTTCACGTACGAGTCCGCGCCGGTCCTGATCGCGCCGCCGAACACGTAGACGAACATCAGCATCATGGCGATCGGCGTGATCACGGTGGTGATGATGGTGTCCGGGCTGCGGGCGATGTGGCGGAGGGAACGGCCCAGCAGGGTGGCGGTGTCGCCGAGGAAGTGCTTGGTCATCGGGGGTCCTTGGGCATGGCGCCGGTGCCGGTGGGGGCGCCGACGAGGGTGAGGAAGACGTCTTCGAGGGTGGGCTGCTTCTCGACGTACTCGACCTTGGCGGGCGGCAGCAGCCGCTTGAGCTCGGCCAGGGTGCCGTTGACGATGACGCGGCCCTCGTGCAGGATCGCGATCCGGTCGGCGAGTTGCTCGGCCTCGTCCAGGTACTGGGTGGTGAGCAGCACCGTGGTGCCGTTCGCGGCCAGGTCCTTGACGGCCTGCCACACCTCGATCCGGGCCTGCGGGTCGAGGCCGGTGGTCGGCTCGTCGAGGAAGATGACGGGCGGATCGCCGATGAGGCTCATCGCGATGTCGAGGCGGCGGCGCATGCCGCCGGAGTAGGTGCCCACCTTCCGGCCGCCCGCGTCGGCCAGCGAGAACCGCTCCAGCAGGTCGTCGGCGACCTTGCCGGGGTCGGCGAGGTGCCGCAGCCTGGCGACCAGCACGAGGTTCTCCCGCCCGGTCAGGATCTCGTCGACGGCGGCGAACTGCCCGGTGAGGCTGATCGACTCGCGCACCTTCGCGGCCTGGGTGGCCAGGTCGAAGCCGTTGACGACGGCCGTCCCGGCGTCGGGCCGAAGCAGCGTGGACAGGATCCTCACGGCGGTGGTCTTGCCCGCCCCGTTGGAGCCGAGCAGCGCGAAGATGCTGCCCGGCGCCACGGTGAAGTCCACGCCGCGCAGCACCTTCAACTCCTTGTAGGACTTCTCCAGGCCTCGCACCTGGATCGCGGGTGTTCGCTGTGTCGTCATCGGACCGTCCTGTCCTCTCGTGGGGGTGTCTTCGCCCGCGGCGATGGGCCGGGGGAGGGGGGCGCGCTCGCGGGAGTCCGCGGAGGCGCGTGTGATCGGTCGGCCGTCGGCGGCACGGAGCCCGCCGGGTTCCGCCCGAAGGCGTCATGAGGCACGCCAAGCCGCCCCGGGGCATGCCGACGCCGGGTGTGGGTGTGGTGTGGTGGATGCGGCCGCGGGCTCGGTGCGCTCGCGGCCCGGCCGCGCGTCGCCGTACATCTCGGCGGGAACCTGCGGTGACGGCTCGGCGGGAACCTGCTGTGATGGTTCGGCGGAACCCGCGGCGCCCTTCCGGCGCCCGCCCGCCGTGGCCCCGCCCGCCGTGGCCCCGCCCGCCGTGCCCTGGTCGCTGCGGCCCTGGCCGCGATGGTGGCCGGGGTCTTCCTCATCGCGCGGTCGTCAAGGCTCCCGCCGGCGCCTTGGCGCGATGGGTCTCGCCTACTTCCCGGGCGTGCCGGGTTCGCCGCTGATGGACTCCTGGTAGATCTCCGCGTAGGTGCGCGAGTCCTTGATCAGGCCGTCGGCGAAGGCCGCGACGTCGTCACCGATGAGCTCCAGGACCCCCTTGCCGGTCGCGGCGCCCTCCTCGAAGAAGTCGAGGAGGTCCGGGAGCAGGGACCCGTCGGCCAGCCCGACCGGCCCGACCTTGAAGAAGTAGCGCTGGATCTCCTTGTAGACGATCTGGTAATCGCGCGGGAGCGCCTTGATCCGCGCCAAGTGCGCCCGCCACTGCCTCTTTCCCTCGATGATGTCGTGGATTCCCACGTCAACCTCCCAGCCGGCCGAGTTTCCTCGCGACGTTCCTGTTCAACTGCTCGCGCCACCTGTCGCGAAAGGTCCGGGCCCCTTCTCCTCCGGCCAGCGCCGCGCAGAAGCCGCCGATGTCGTCTCCGAGCACCTCGTGAATGTCCAGTCCGTCGGACGCCGTCTCCTCCAGCAGCCCCAGGGCGCTGTCGAGGATCGGCATGAGGTTCCGTCCGGTGAAGTCCGAGTAGGAGAGGATGTGCCCCTTGATCTCTTCCCAGGCCGCCCGGTGGCCGGCCGGCAACGCCGCGGCCCGGACCTCGAATTCCTGCCATTCCCGGGTGAGGTCGTTGCCCGTGATGGTGTCCCAGAAGCTCATCTCCCGCCCTCCCTGAGCTTGTCGAGCCGTGAGGTGATGTACTCCCATTTCGCCCAGAACCTCGCGAGTTCCTCGCGGCCCGCGTCGTTGAGCGTGTAGAACTTGCGCGGCGGGCCCACCCCGGACGGCCGCTTCGCCACCTGGACGAGCCCGTTCTTCTCCAGCCGCACCAGGATCGTGTAGACGGTTCCCTCGACGACGTCGGTGAAGCCCAGTTCGTTCAGCCTGCGCGTGATGGCGTACCCGTAGGTCTCCTCGCCGCTGATGATCTCGAGTACGCAACCCTCCAGCGTGCCCTTCAGCATCTCCGTCAGGTTGTCCAAACGCCCTTCCGCCCCCTCACGGTATTCAGTGGTACTGAGTACCACTATACAGTGCCACTAAGTAGTAGCCCGGCGCAAGCCGTACGGCATCGCGGACCGCGGGATCGACGCGGAACGCTCTCTCGTGGCCCGGAACGCCGCGCGGGGACGGCTTCGCGCGGGTCGGGGCGGAAACGCGGTGGCATGAGACATCGCCAGGGCCGACAATGATCACATGCCCGACGCCGCCGCTGAGCGCAGACCCCGGCTCGCGGTCCTCACCGGAGCCGGTATCTCCGCCCCCTCCGGGCTGCCCGTGTATCGAGGTGGCGACGGCATGTGGGACCGCGGCCCCGGCATCGCGAAGCTCACGAGCGCGTCCCGCTGGCATGGCAAGGCCCGGCAGGCGTGGGAGCACTGGAACGAACTACGCCGGATGCGCGCCTCGATCGGCGCCGCCCGCCACGCCGACGTGTGGATCGCCATCGGCACTTCCGGCACGGTGTTCCCTGCCGCCGGGCTCATCGGGTTCTGCCGGCCCGGCGCGGTCCGGGTGCTCGTCAACGCCCAGCCGTGGCGCGACAGCGCTTCGACCTTCGAGAAGGAAGTGCTCGGCGACGACGCCGCCGTTCTCGGCGAGGCCCTCCGCGAACTGACGGCGCGGCCCGCCGGTCACTGACCGCCGGACGACGCCGGCCCGCGGCGGGTTCTCCGCAGGCCGGCCGGTCGGGGCATGTCCCCAGTCCCCGGCCCGCGCCCAGCCGGCGGAGCGGCGGGCTCAGGGGCGGGGGTCGGGGGCCGCCGGGGCGCGGACGCTGATCAGCCAGGGGCGGGTGAGCATGGAGCGGTGGTCCTGGTCGGCCAGGAGCCAGCCGAGCTTCGCCAGGGTCGCCGCCGTCAGCCTCGCCGTCAGCCCGGCCTGCTCCTCGGCGGGGGTCAGCGCCCGCCGCCGCGCGGCGACCCAGGCGCCGTCCTCACGGCGGCTGATCACCCAGGTGGGGTAGAGCGAGGCCCACGCCTCCAGCCTGCGCAGGTCGTCCGGGGCGAGAACACCCTGGCGGTCCTTCCAGCGGCGGGTCACGACGCGCTCCTGACACCCGGATCCGCCCGCCCGGCGCGGGCGGCCAGCGCCTGCCGCCGCTCCTGCTCGCGCAGCCTCTCGGCGAGCGTGTCCAGGTCGTCGGCGTCGACCACGCGGTGGCAGTTCGTGGCCAGCTCGTGCCGGGTCAGCTCCCGCCGGAGCGACGCCCACCACCGGCCCGCGTCGCTGCGGAAGGCCGTCCAGCCGGGGAAATCCTCGGCGACCTGATTCAACGTGGCCATGTCTCCTCCGACGAAGGGGGCGGGCGCGGCGTGCGGCGCCGCGGGAAGGGCGAACCAGAGGGCCCCTCCGTCACACCGCCGGGACACCCTCGGTCGTCGCGATCTGTCGCCGTTCAATGGCGGATCGTGTCGGGTAGAGGTACGGTCCCATTACATCGGGGACGTTCAGCCAGGTCGAGAGGCCGCATGCGCACATCCCGGTGTGCGCATGCGCGTCGGGAGGAAAACGGGGATGGGCCAGCGGCCGCGTGACCTCGACCCCTACCGGTCGCTCCGGCACTACCTCGGCGCGCGCCTCCGCCACCGCCGGACCGCCGCCGGCCTCTCGCTCAGCGAACTGGCGGGAAGGGTCTACCTCAGCCAGTCCACCCTGCGCATGGTCGAGCTGGGCGAGCGGCCGCTCGACGGCGAGGCCGCCGCGCGCCTGGACGCCGAACTCGACACGGGGGAGGAGTTCTCCTCGCTGCTGCCCTGGACGGGCCGCGAGCCCGGCGAACCCGGCGATGGCGCTCTCACCACCGACCTGCTTACGCTGGCCTGGATGGTGGGACGGCTCGGAGTGATGATCGACAGACGTACCCTGCTGCAGCTCGCCACGACCGTGTCGGCGTCGGCCACGATCGACGTGCCCGACCTCGGCGAGCGGCTCCAGCGCGCCCTGACCCGTCCCCGCGGCCTCTCGGACGAGACGCTGACCCTGATCGAGGACCGCACCGCCGGCTGGCACCTGATCGAGGCCATGCTCCCGGCGCCGGTGCTCATGCGCGGGCTCACCGCCCACCTGCGCGAGGTGACCGCGCTGCTGGAGACGTGCCCGCGGAGCCCGGTCCGGGCGAGGCTGGCGCGCGCGGCCGGGGAGACGGCGGTGCTGGCCGCCTGGGCGAGCTGGGACGCCGGGCACGCCGGGCAGGCCGCGCGCTACTTCCGGGCCGCGCGGACCGTGTCCGAGGAGACCGAGGACACCCTGGTCGGAGTCTGCGCGGCGGCGTACCGGTCGTACATGCAGACCGGGCCGGACGCGCCCGTCCACGCCCGCGCGCTGCTCTCGGAGGCGCGCGAGGCGGTCGACGGGCGGCGGCATCCGCTCGTGGACGCCTGGCTGCTCGCCCGGGAGGCCGAGGAGGCCGCCGCCCTCGGCGACCCGGCCGCGACCGGCCTGATACGGCGGGCCGAGGCCGCCTACCACACCGGCGAGCCGCAGGCGCGGCCGTGGGTGCGGTTCCTCAACGACGCCCGCCTGCGGTCGATGCAGTTGCGCGTCTACGCCCTGGCCGGCGACGAGACGCGCGCCCTGCCCCTCGTCGACGAGCTGGCGGCGTGCGCGAAGGCGTGCGAGCCGCCCCGGCGCGCCGCGGTGTTCTACAGCGAGGCGGCGCTGGCGACCGCGCGCGTGGGGGATCACGCCCAGGCCGTGCACTACGCCGAGCGCGCCGCCGACCTCGCCGCCCGGGCGATCAGCCGGTTCGCCGCCTCGCACCTGGCCGACGTCGAGAACGCCCTCGCGCGATCCTCGCTGGCGGGCGCCCGCGCCGCCCGGCAGCGGGTCGCCGAGGCGCGGCGGGCCGTGGACGCCTCCCCGCGCTGACCCGCTTCGGGTACGGCGCGCGCCGGCGGGTGATCACAGGGAGCGGGGGAGGCCGAAGTAGGGGAAGACCCCGGTGTCCCGGAACCAGGTGATCACCGAGATGCCCGCCTCCGTGGTGGTCAGCACGAGCAGGCCGTACGGCCGGGCGCCCGCGCCGTTCTGGCACGGCAGGTAGCAGCCCAGCGCGGGCTGCCCGTTCGCGCGGGTGTGCACCGCGTGCAGCGGGCCGCCCCGGAGCGCCGCCCGGTACCGCAGGAACTCGCCGATCGCGACCGGGCCCTGGTACTGGTAGGGCTCGGGGGGCATGGTGAGCCACGCGTCGTCGGTCAGCAGCGAGAGAAGGCCGTCGGTGTCGCCTTCCTCCAGGGCGGTGGCGAACAGGCCGGCCAGTTCGCGCTCTCGCGGCGACGGCGGCGCGGCGATCTCGTCCCCGCTCGCCTCCAGCGTCGCGCGGGCGCGCTGCAGCAGGCCCTTCACCGCCGCCGGGGTGCTGTCCAGCATCGGCGCGGCCTCCTGCGGGCGGAAGCCGAGGACGTCGCAGAGCACGACGGCGGCCCGCTGCCGGGGCGGGAGGCGCTGGAGCAGCGTGCTGAAGGCCAGGCCCACGCTCTCGCGCGTCTCGTAACGGGCCTCGGGACCCGCGGGCGCGGTGAGCGCGTCGTCCAGGAGGCTGTCGGGGTACGGCTCGAGCCAGAGGGGCTCGGCCAGCCGCGTGGGCTCGGGGAGCCGGACGGGCCCCTGCCGGGGGCGGCGGTCGTTGTCACGCACGGCGTTCAGGCTCCGGTTGGTCGCGATCCGATACAGCCAGGTCCGCAGGGATGAGCGGCCCTCGAACCCCTCCCGCCCGCGCCACGCGGCGAGCAGGGTCTCCTGCACCAGGTCCTCGGCGTCGGCGAGCGAGCCGACGATGCGGTAGCAGTGCAGGTGCAGCTCACGCCGGTAGGGCTCGATGAGCTCGGCGAACGCGTCGGCGGCGCGCGGCTGGACATGGTCGGACACGGAGGCTCCCTTCCTTCCCCCGTTATGACACCGGACGAGGCCGAAACGGAACGGTCTGATTTCCGGCCCGACGGTGTCTCAGCCTGACATGAGCGAAACACGTACCTCGCGATGGGTCGTCGGGCTGGTGGCCGTGTCGGCCCTCCTGGTCGGCCTGGACTCGACGGTGGTGTCCACCGCGCTGACCACCGTCCAGGCCGGGCTCGGCGCCTCGGGCGAGCAACTGGAGTGGACGGTCAACGCCTACACCCTGAGCTTCGCGGTCCTCATGCTGACGGCCGCCGCCCTGGGGGACCGGTTCGGCCGCCGGCGGGTGTTCACCGCCGGGCTGGTGATCTTCGGCGTCGCCTCGGCGGCATGCGCGGCCGCGCCGGACATCGGCTGGCTGATCGCCGCCCGCGCCGCGCAGGGCGCGGGGGCCGCCGCGGTGATGCCGCTGGCGCTGGCACTCCTCGGGACGGCCGTCCCGCCGGCCGGCAGGGCCAGGGCGCTGGGCGCCTTCAGCGCGGTGGTGGGCGCCTCCGTCCCGGTCGGCCCGCTGCTGGGCGGCGCCGTCGTCGACGGATTCTCCTGGCGGTGGATCTTCTGGCTGAACGTGCCGATCGTCGCGGTCATGATCCCGCTGATCGCGCGCCTCGTCCCCGAGAGCCACGGCCCGCGCGCCCGGATCGACCTGCCCGGGCTGGCGCTGGCCGCCGGAGCCGCGTTCGCCCTGGTCTTCGGGCTGGTCAGGGCGCAAGCCGTACCGCTGATCGCGGGCGTGGCGCTGGCCGGGGCCTTCGTGGCGGCCGAGCTGCGGCGCCCCGAGCCCATGCTGCCGATGCGCCTGTTCCGGTCCCGCGCCTTCTCCGCCGGCAACGCGTCGATCTTCCTCCTGTGGGCGTCCACCTTCGGCTCGCTCTACTACATGGCGCAGTTCCTGCAGGCCGGCCTCGGCTCGCGGCCGCTGGTGGCCGGGCTCCAGCTCGTGCCGTGGGGCGCCATGACGATCCTGGTGCCGCGGCTGGCGGGCGGCCTGATCTCCCGGTACGGCGAGCGCCCCTTCCTCGTCGCCGGGATGGCCCTGCACGGGGCGTCCATGTTCTGGATCGCCGCCATCGCCTCGCCCGACCTGGAGTACTGGCGGATGGTCATCCCGCTGGTGCTGTCGGGCGCGGGCGTGGCGGCGGCGATCCCCGCGACGCAGAGCGCCGTCCTCGGCGCCGTCGCCCCGGCCGACATGGGCAAGGCCTCCGGCGCCTACACCACCCTGCGCCAGCTCGGCGGCGCGTGCGGAGTCGCCGCCCTGGTGGCCGCGTTCTCCGCGACCGGCGGCCTCGCCACCCCGCACCAGTTCACCGCCGGTTTCACGGCCGCCCTCACTATCAGCGCCCTGCTCGCCGCCGCCTCCCTGTCCGCCGCCCTCTTCCTCCCCACCCGCCCCCTCGCCCGACCTCACCCCACCCCCGCCCGCCACTGACTCATCCAGCCGGCAGCGCCGGTGGCGCGTCCGGTGGGGATGCTCGGGGCGGGGCGGGGCGGGGGTCGGGGAGGTGGTTACCGGGCGGCCTGGTGCCGGATGCCGCTCAGCACGGTGCCGAGCAGGCGGTCGAACTCCGCCGGGGAGCCGAAGCCGGATTGGAGGGGCGCGAGGGCGGCCATCGTCGGGTAGGCGGCGGCGTCGATCGCGGGCGGGTCGGCGGGCCCGCCGGGGCCGCCGCTGAGGACCGCCAGCAGATAGCCGTTGAGGAAGCCGAAGAGCGTCGTCGGCGCGTCGGCGGTCACCTGGTCGGGCAGGCCGGCCCGGCGCATCGCGGCGACCAGGCGCTCCACGGCGGCCAGGGCGGCCGGCGAGCTCTGGGGGCGGGTGGCCAGCAGCGGGAACACCCGCGGGTGCCGGTAGGCCATCCGCCGGTAGTCGTGCGCCGTACGGCGGGCAACCTGCTCCCAGTCGTCAGGCCATTCCTCCGCGCCGGCCTCCATCTCGGCGATCACGGCCTCGGAGACCGCGTCCAGCAGCGCCGCCTTGCCCTTGATGTGGTGGTAGATCGACATCGGGTCGACCCCGAGGTCGTCGGCGAGGCGCCGTACGCCGAAGCGGTCCAGGCCGTCGCGGTCGACCAGCGCGACGGCGGCGGCCGCGATCCGCGCGCGGTCGAGACCTGCCGAGGTCCCCCGTGTGCGTCTGGTCACGTCTGCTCCTCCTCGGTTGCCAAACCTACGCCGTAGATTCTACGGTGTAGGTGAAATCTACGGCGTAGGTTTGAGAAGGGAAGACTCATGGCCTTCACCGCCAACCGTCCCCTGCCCGAGGGGGAGCCCCTGAGTGAGGTCACCGTCGTGGAGCGGCCGCCGGAGCCGGACTTCACGGCGATGACGGAGGAGGAACTGGTCGCCTACCAGGAGGCGGAGAACCGCTGGCGGGCCGCTGACTCCTCGCGGGCGATCCTGGGGGAACGCGACCCCTGCGCCGCGATCGACTGGCGGGAGGTGGCGCTGCCCGACCGCCGGATCCCGGTGCGGGTGTACCGCCCCTCGCCCGGCGGGGCCGACGACCTGCCCCTGGTGCTCCACGTGCACGGCAGCGGCTTCGTGGGCACGGCGACGCAGAGCGACTGGATCAACAGCCACCTCGCCGCCCGGCTGCCCGCGGTCGTCGTCTCGGTCGAACACCGCCTGCTCGCCCCGCGGACCCCGCTGTCGGCGGCCGCCGACGACGGCTGGGAGGTGCTGCGGCACGTGGTGGAGCACGCCGCGAGGTGGGGCGTCGATCCGGAGCGGGCCGCCGTGTTCGGCGAGAGCACCGGCGCGCTGATCAGTGCCCTGGCGGCGATCCGGGCCGGGAGGGCGGGCCCGCGCCTGCGGGCGCAGGTGCTGGTCAACCCCCTCACCGACGTGACGGGGACGATGTTCGACCACCCCTCCATGGCTCAGCACGCCCACACGCCGACCCTGGCCGTGCCGCAACTGCGGCTGCTCCAGCGGCTCGCCGTGCCGCCGGGCACCGACCCCCGGCCGGTGTCGCCGCTGTACGCCGAGGTCCCGGACGCGCCGGCCCCGGCGCTGGTGCTGGTGCCGACCCGCGACCCGCTCGCCGATCACGGCCGCCGCTACGCCGAACGCCTGCGGGCGGCCGGGACGTCCGCGCGGCTCATCGAATACCCCGGAGCCGGCCACGCGTTCCTCAGCCTGCCCGGCGTGCCGGAGCAGGCCGAGGCCGCACACGCCGCGCGCGCCGACATCCTCCGGTTCCTCCGGGCCCACCTCACCGCGGGAGACGAGAGGGAAGGAACCCGATGACCGGAACATCCCATGAACGCGGGGCCGTCGCGGCGATGTACGCGGGCCTGGGCCTCACCGTCCTCGCGGCGATCGCCCCGTACGCTGACGACGCCACCACCCGTCTGCTGGCGGACCACATCCACGCCGGCTATCCCGCCTACTCCCCGGCGCGGGTCGACTCGGCCGTCAACACCTACCTGGTCCTGCTGTCGGCCATCGGAGCGCTCGGCGTCATCTCCTGGCTCTGTACGGCATGGGCCGTCAGGCGGGGCAAGCGGTGGGCCCGCCCCGCCGCGACGGTGCTGCTCGCGCTCGGCGTCGTCGTCGGGCTGACCGGGCTGCTCACCCAGGACACCTCCGGCGACACCGGCCTGCCGCCGGCCCTGGGCTGGATCGGCATGGCCCCCTGCCTGGCGGGGCTCCTGGCGGTCGCGCTGTTGTGGAGGCGGCCGCGCCCGGAGTGAAGCCGGCTCCGGCGAGTCCCGGGCCGCCGAGGTCGCGCCGTCGGTGGGTTCACCGTCAGGGCGGCCCGGCGGCCGGGGTGTTTCCGGGCCGGGTGTTTCCGGGCCGGATCACCGCCGGGCCCGGCCGGGAGCGGAGTCAGCCGGCGGCGCCGTTCCGGCCGGGCCCGGCGACCAGGCAGCCGGTGACCACGTCGGTCAGCGCGGCGATCGCGCCGGCGGTGGTCGTGCGCCCGTGGTTGAGCTCCGCCGCGATGGCCTCGGCCGCGCCCAGCACGCCGACGCAGCGCAGCCGGAGGGACTCGGCGCCCTGGCCGGTGTGGGGGGCCAGCGCGGCGGTCATCAGCTCGATGTAGTCGTCGAGCAGCTCGTGCTGGATCGCCTCCATCTCCGGGCTCCCCTTCAGCGCCGCGGAGATCGCGTTCAGCTCCGGCATGGTCGTGGCGCAGGTGAGGTAGGCCTCGGCCATCAGCCGCGCGACCCCGCGGGCGCCGGTCCCCGCGTCCGCCAGGGCCCGTGTCAGCGCGGCCCGGTACTGCTCGTCGAGCCGCCGGTAGAGCGCGATCAGCAGTGCCTGCCGGGTGCCGAAATGGTCGTACACGATCGGCCTGCTCACCTGGGCGGCCTCGGCCAGCGTGGGCAGGGTCAGGTGGGCGGCCCCCTGGTCGCGCACGATCGCGGTCGCCGCGTCGAGAAGTTGCTCCCGCCTCGCCTGCTTGGACAGGCGCGTCCCTTGTGTCCCCATCGTCCTCCTTGCGTGCTGAGTCCAGCTTAGGCTACAAAATGTAGGCTACAAAATGTAGCTTTCTGGATGAGAGGACTCAGCGCGTGAAGCAGCCGGTTTTGATCATGGGTGGTTCGGGTCAGGCGGGCTCGGGGGCCGCCCGGCTCCTCCGGGAATGGCACCCCGACCTGCCCCTGGCCATCGCGGGCCGCGACCTCGGCCGCGCCCGGCGCGTCGCCGGCGAACTCGGTGACGCCACCGCCGTCACCCTCGACCTGGAGCGCCCCGGCCTCGGCCTCCCCGCCGAGAACGCGTACTCCGCCGTGGTCGCCGCCGTGCGCGACTCCCACCTGCACGGGCTCCGGTACGCCCAGGAGCGCGGCCTGCCGTACCTCAGCATCTCCAGCGGCCTGGCCGACATCGCCCCCGAGGTCGTCGCCGGGGCTCAGCGGGCGACCGCCGCGCCGGTGCTGCTGGCCAGCCACTACCTGGTCGGCCTGGTCGTCCTCGCGGCCATGGACCTCGCGCGGGAGTTCGGGCGGCTCGACGCCGTCCGGATCGCCGCCGTCCTCGACGACCAGGACGCCGGCGGCCCGGCCGCGCTCGACGACCTCGAACGCCTGAGCGCCATCACCTCCGCGGGCCTCGTACGCCGGGGCGGGGCCTTCACCTGGGTCACCGGGGCCGAGGCGGAGGTGAGCGTGCCCAGCGCCGACGGCGTCGCGCTGCCCGGCCAGCGGGTCGCCACCCTCGACGTCCCGAGCCTGGCCCTGGCCACCGGCGCGAACGACGTCCACTTCGACCTCGCCGTCGGCGCCACGGCCAGCCGGCGACGCGGCGGCCCACCCTCGGCCGAAGTCCTCATCGACCTTGCGGGAACCGCCCCGTCCGGCGCCCCCCTTCGCACGCGCCATCACCTCGTCCACCCCGACGGCCAGCGCCCCCTCACGGCCCTCGGCATCGCCCTCGGCGTCGAGCGGCTCCTCGGCCTGACGGGCGAGCCCGCCGGCCCCGGCCTCCACACCCCCGAGGCCCTGCTCGACCCCGCCGTCGCCGTCGAACGGATGACGGCCATCGGAGCCACCATCACCGCCGCGTAACCCCCCACCCCCGCGGCCCCGGCCCCCGAGCCGCCCCGGCCCCGCGGAGCCGTACGCCGGCCGAGGATGCACCCCGGCCGCCGGGTTGCGTCCGGTCGAGGAGCGTGGCCGGGAAGGGCCGCCCTCATCCGGGACGAGGACGCCGATGGCGGCGAGGAGGCCGGCGCCGCCTGACACCCGCCCCGCCGTACCCGGGGCGGGTGTCAGGCCTGCCTGCGGCGGGACCGGCCCGTCCGCCGCCGGTCGGCCCGCGCCTAGTTCCCGCCGGCGCGGCCGGGCGCGTACTGCCGCCGGAACTCGCGCGGCGCCAGGTCGTAGGCGGCGCGGAAGACGTGGCTGAAAGGGCTGGGCCGGTGAAGCCCCATCGGGCGGCGATGGCGCGGATGGGCTGGTCGGCGAGGCGGGGGTCGGCCAGGTCGCGGCGTCAGCGTTCGAGCCGGCGCCGGCGGATCCGGGCGGCGACGGTGCGGCCCTCGGCGTGGAACAGCTCATGCAGGTGGCGCGGGGAGATGTGGTGGGCCGCGGCGACCGTGTCCCGGGGCCGGGCGCGGATCGCGAGGTTCCGCTCGGTGAAGGCGTGGATCTCGGCCGGCAGCGCGCGCTTCCTGGTGTGCGGCGGTACGGCGCCGCGGGCCTCCAGCGCGCCGGCCGCGCCAGGGTCGGCACGTCGAGCGTCAGGGTGGACTGCCGGGCGGCGTCGAGGGGGGCAGCTCGTCCAGAGGCCGGGCCACGGTGCACGACGCCAATTGTCTACAACGAAACTATCTGTTACAGTCTTTGTGTCGAAGATCGAACGTCCAGCGAGGGCGCGCCTCTTGGTGCCGCGCCGTCTGATCGGGGAGAAGAATGAACGAGAACCAGTCCGGTCCCGCCCCTCGGCCGCTCGGCGAGGAGGAACTGCTGAAACTGCTCGGCGGGCAGCGGTTCGGCGTGCTGGCGACGGTCAAGCGCAGCGGCCACCCCGCCATGTCCACGGTCCTGTACCGGTGGGACCCGGACGCGCGGATCATCAGGATCTCCACGACGGCCGGCCGGCTCAAGGCGCGCCAAGTGCGCAACAACCCGCACGTCGCCCTGCACGTCAACGGCCCCGACGTCTGGTCCTTCGCCGTCGCCGAGGGCGAGGCCGAGGTGTCCGACGCCGCCGACGAGCTCCTGGCCTTCGCGGGAGAGCAGCCCGACCCGGCCGCCTTCCTGGAGCAGCAGGCCCGGGAGCAGCGCGTGGTGATCAGGATCAAGGTGTCCCGCCTGTACGGCACGGCCCTGGACATCTCCTGAACGGTCCTGGGCCGGCGAGACCGCCATCCGCCCGAGGCGCGGGGAAAGTCCACCACTAAGATCGAGATCCATGACAGAAGTCGCAGGTCGGCCGGGCGGTCACCCGCTTCCCTCACGTCCGATCCGTATCGCCTCCGCACAGGCGCAGGCGCAGGCCGGTGACATCGAGGCCAACACGGCCACCGTGGCGGAGATGATCCGGGAGGCGGCCCGGGCCAAGGCCCGCCTGGTGGTCTTCCCGGAGAAGTTCCTCAGCGGCTACGAGCCCGACCTCATCCACGCCGACCCACGGCGCTACGCCGTACAGCCCGACGACCCGCGATTGAAGCCCATCGCCGACGCGTGCCGGGAGACCGGCACGGCCGCCATCGTCGGCGCCGCGTTCCACGACCAGGATGACCTGTACGTCTCGGCGCTGGTCATCGGTGCGAACGGGGAGTTGGTCACCCGCTACGACAAGCAGCAACTGTTCCAGTCGGAACGCGAGATCTACCGCGAGGGCGCGGCCGGGTGCACCCTGGAGATCGACGGCTGGCGCCTGGGACTGGGCATCTGCTACGACTCCGGCTTCCCCGAGCACGCCCGCGCGGCGGCGCTGGACGGCTGCCACGCCTACGTCGTCAGCGCCCTGTTCAGCGTCGGCAACGGCTACCACGAGTCGCGCACCTGGTTCCCGGCGCGGGCCCTGGACAACACCTGCTATGCGGTGCTGTCCAATCACATCGGCACCACCGGGGGCTGGAACGCCTGCGGATCCAGCGCCATCTGGGGCCCTGATGGCCGGCTGCTCGCCGAGGCGGGCCCGGACCGGCCCGAGCTAATCACGGCGGACCTCGACCCTCAGGTGCTGCTCGCCGCCCGCGACTCCGAACCCCTGCTCCGCGACCTGCGCGACACGACCACCCACCCGCGGACCCGTTTCCAGCTCACCTGATCCCCCCGGACGGCCGCCCGGCCCCCTCCCAGGCGACGACGCGCCGAACCCGACGCCCCTCCCCGGCGACTCGCCGCCGCCGCGCACGAGGGTGGGCGCGAAGGCGGACAGTTCTCCGGGCATCGGGGGGACCGGGCGGTGCGGGGTGGGGCTTGACGGGTACGGCGGGGCGGCGCATTGTGCGCTCGATGGGGAAGTTGGACGTGGTCGCCGCGCGGGTGGCCGGGGGAGCCACGGTGTCGTTCCGCCCGACCGGTTCCTCGATGGTGCCGCTGATCAAGAGCGGTGACCTGGTCACGGTGGCGCCCGTCGATCCGGCCGCGCTTGAGGTCGGGGACATCGTCCTGGCCCGGGTCGCCGGTGCGGTGTACCTGCATCGGGTCTCGGCCCTGGATCCGGCGCGGGGGCGTGTGCAGATCAGCAACAACCGGGGCGGGATCAACGGCTGGACGAGCTACGCCCGGGTGTTCGGGATCTGCCTCACCGTCGCCGGAGTCCCGCGCCCCGGCGCCGCCGCCAAGGTCGCGGCCCCCGCCGAGCCCGACGCCCCCGCGTGATCCGGCAGGGGAGTGCGGCGAGGCCGTACGCGGCCCGCCGCGGCGTCTCGCCCGCACGGATCCTGATGGCGGGCAAGGATGAATCTACAGTGTAAAGGCGAGCGGTTGGTGACGGCACCCGGCCTCAGGGCCACCACCCCTTCGACCTGCGCTTCCGCTCGCCCGGCTTCCGCCAGCACATACGGCGGGCGCCGCTGCTCGTGCCCCGGCAGTCCCTCACCCTCGCCGAACGCCACGGCATCGCCCTCACCGAGACCTTCTTCGCCTGCCCCGGCAGGAGCCCCGGGGATCAGGCGGGCCGCTCGGCGCCCTTCACGCTCACCTGCCGGCCGATGTCATCCTCCTCGGCCGCGGCCAGCACCGCCTGGAGCAGTCCGGGGAGGCGGGCCTGCACGTCCTCCCGCCGCAGGACCACGAAGCAGCGGGTCCCCTCCTGCCGAGTGCGCGTCAGCCCGGCGTCGCGCAGCACCCGCAGGTGGTGGCTCAGCGTTGACTTGGCCACCGGTGCTTGCAGCTCACCCCACCCGCGTTCACGGCCGTCGGCCAGCACCCGCACCAGCCCCACCCGAATCGGGTCGCTGAGGGCGGCCATCACCCCGGTCAGCGTGATCTCACCCGCTTCGGGGTGATGTGCCCGTCTCATCCGCCCATGGTAGCTTGTTCGATGTTTCACGAACATCGAATGAGAGGGGACGCCGTGACCGCCCCGCCCACCGGCCGGTTCCGGGACCACGTCGTGATCGTCACCGGCGCCGGATCCGGGATCGGCCGTGCCGGCGCGCTCGCCTTCGCCCGCGCCGGAGCGCGCGTGCTCGCCGTGGGCCGCCGCGCCGAAGCCCTGCGTGAGAGCGCCGCCCTGCATCCCGGCATCGCCGTCCTGCCTGGGGACATCACCGCCGACGGGGCCCCGCAGGCGGTGATCGACGCGGCCGTCGAGCGCTGGGGCCGCCTGGACGCGCTGGTCAACAACGCAGGCGCCACCGCCGTCATGCCGCTGGCCGACGCCGACGCCCGGCGCATCGGCGACCTGTTCGCGCTCAACGTCACCGCGCCCAGCCTGCTCGCCCGCGCCGCGCTGCCCCACCTGCGCGCCACCCGGGGCGCGATCGTCAACGTCTCCAGCACGTACGGCCACCGCCCGCTGCCCGGCGCCGCCCACTACGCCGCCTCCAAGGCCGCCCTGGAACAGCTCACCCGAAGCTGGGCGCTGGAGCTGGCCGCCGACGGAATCCGCGTCAACGCCCTGGCCCCCGGCCCCACCGAGAGCCAGGCCCTGACCGCCGCCGGCCTGCCCGAGGCCGTGGTCGAGCAGATCAAGCGGGATGAGACCGCCCGCATCCCCCTGGGCCGCCGCGGCGTCCCGGAGGAGGTGGCCGACTGGATCGTCCACCTCGCCGACCCCGCCGCCACCTGGATCACCGGCCAGGTCCTCACCGTCGACGGCGGCCTGGAGCTGACCTGAGGCCACCGGCGGCGGAACGCATGCACGCCGCCCGGCCGGAAACACCGCCCCCGTGACAGCCGGGAGGCGCCGGGCGGTGCGCGATCGCCAGGTGATGACATCCGCCGCGCCGCCTCGCTTCTGACGGCAGAGCCGCCCGAGCCGTGGCTACCCGCGCGGAACGGCGTGAGCCCCCTCTGTCTGCCCGCGCGGACCGGCGTGAGCCTCCTCCGACTGTCCGGCGGGTCGGCGGGCGCTCGTGCCGGTCCGGATGAAGGCGTGGAGGGCGTCCAGGGTGTCCAGGAGCAGGCGGTCCTCCGGCAGGAGCGCCTGGCCCATGGCGTTCGCCTCCGCCAGCGCGGCGCGGACCGCCTGGTGCGGATCCGGGTCGAGCGCGGCGGCGAGACATGCGGCGGCGTGGTGCTTGAGCAGCAGCCGTCCCGTCTTGGTCTCTCTGCCGGCGGCGAGGGGCTCGCCGGTCTCGCCGGCCCGTCGCTCGGCCTTCTCGCGTGCCCGGGGCGGCGGACGTGAGGACCCGAGTACGGAGGTCGTGGAAGGCGAGCGGGTCCTTCCCGGAGCCGATGTCGCTCATCGCGGACGCGGCCGCCTCGTTAAGGAACATGCCCGCCGTGTTCAAGGCGACCTCGGCGGCGCAGATCGCCAGCGCGGGCAGATCCCGGGGGCCGGGGTCGGAGGCGATCAGCTGGATCCTCCGGTGCTCCGCGAGCAGGTCAACCATGTCGTCGCGGAGATACTCGGCCGCACGGCCCAGCGTGGGCCGGGGCGGTGGCGGGGCGGGCTCCGCCGGCCGTTCCGCGTCGGGGGAGCCGGGGAGCCGAACGCGTCCCCGCGGACATCGTCCCAGGTGGCCTCGGAGATGTCGGCGGGGTCGCCGTCGAGGTGGCGGAGGATCTCCGCCGGGCCGAGGCCGTTCACCCAGGTCACGCACACGGGATCGGGGAAGGCCCGGACGGTTTCCCGGTAGGCGTGGAACGGCTCACTCATGGCCGGGACCTCTGTTCACGGGGCCTGCGGCGGGACGGTGTCCGGCTCCAGGATCACGGCCGCCGGTCCGATTCACGCTCTCGCCGTACGGCTCGCGCGGGCTCACGGAGCCGTCTTCCGCCACACCCTGACGATCCCCGACTCGCCCGGCAGGAGAGGGGAGGAGGGGGCGGCGGCGGGCTCCGCCTCCTCGAAGCCGAGGCGCCGGGGGACGCCCGCGCTGGCGACGTTGGCCGCGTCGTGCCGGATCTCCAGCCGATCGACTCCCTCCAGCGCGAACCCCGCCGTCATCAGGGCGGCGACGGCCTCGGTGACCAGGCCCCGGCCGGTCCAGTCCCCGTGCAGCCAGTAACCGATCTCCAGGCCGCCCGGCCCGATCCTGCGCATCAGCCCGCAGCCGCCCACCACCTGGCCCTCGGCGAGGATGGCGTACTTGTACGCCTCGTCCCGCTCCCACTCCGACATCGCCGTGGTCACCAGAGCGGTCGCGGCCTCGTGGCTGTCGCCCGCCGCGAGGTGCGACCAGGGGAGCAGATGGTCGTGGGAGTCCCGGATCGCCCGAGCCGCCGCGCCAATGTCCTCCTCCTGCCATCGGCGCAGGACGAGGCGGTCGCAGACGAGAGTCACAGGGGGACGGCGCATCACCCCATGATCCTCCCCGCGCGGACCCTTCTCAACTTCACCGCTGAACGGCCATCCGGCCGGTGTGTTCTCACGCGGCCTCGCCCGGTGACCGTGAGCCCGGCCCCCGTACGGCCACGAGGCGGCGCGATCACGCCGGCCTCGGCCGTACGCGCTCCTGGGGAGGTGGTGAGGGCGCGCGGAGGGACCGGACCTCGTACACCTGCACGTGGACGTGGTGCTTGCCCGCCCTGGCGGAGGACCTCAGGATGTGTCCTCGGCGTCGTGGGTGCGGGTGGGGTGGACGCCGGTGGGGTGGACGCCGGCCGAGGGCGCGTCGCGGTCGGCGGCGCGGCGGATCCCGCCCGTCACCGTCAGGGCCGCGATGGCGGCGAGCATCACCAGCCAGCCGGGCCATCCGCTGAGGCCGACGGTCCAGGGATCGCTCAACGCCCGCTGATCATCGGCGGCGAACACGACGTTCGCGAAACCCGTGATCAACGTGTTGTTGGCGGCGTGCGCGATCACGCCCGGCCAGATCAGCCCGGAGGCCAGGCGCAGCCAGCCGAGCAGGACGCCGAAGAGCATCGTGGTCACCACGAAGGGGATCAGGCCCGGCCTCGCGTCCGCGCCGATGTAGCCCGGCAGGTGCCACAGGCCCCAGATCAGGCCGCTGAGCAGGAGCGCCGGCCACAGGCCGATCGGCCGCAGCCGGGGGAGCAGGAAGCCGCGCCAGGCCCATTCCTCGCCGAACGCCAGTGGCAGGAGCAGGACGAACAGTCCCAGGTTCGCCGCGAGAACGGACAGGATCAGACCGGCGGGCATGCCGGGCTCGCCGACCGTGGCCGGTGCGTACGCGCGGCGCAGTCCGGAGAAGTTCTCCAGGTCGAGTGGGTACACCTGCGCCAGCGCGCCGATCGCGACGGCGAGGAAGGCGAAGGCGAGCGGGGCGAGGAGCGCGATCCCGCAGTAGCGCACGAGCCGGGGGACCGGGCGCAGCGGAGCCAGGGCGGTGTCGCGCGCGATGCCGTCCGGCCGTCCGGCCCAGCGGACGGCCACGAACGTGGCCACGCCGGCCGCGAGCATCCCGCCTGCCGCGACCACGTCGACTCCGGTGCGCAGCCGCAGCAGCCAGAGCAGCCACGGGATGGTGAAGGCGAGGAGCAGGAAGACCGCCAGCTCCCGCCGGCGAAGGCCGCCGGGACGCTCCGGCGCGTTGACGACGTGGGGGTCGGGGAGTGCGCGCATGGTGTCGGTCCTTTCGGGGCGGGATGCGGCCTCGTCGCCTGCCTGCGGGGGTGGACGGTGCCGTAGTACTCCTTCTCTATCTGTTCTACTACATCTATATCAGATAGAGTAGGGGTGTGCTTCTGACGATCGACCTCGACAGCGAGGTGCCGATTTACCAGCAGATCCGTGATCGGGTGGTGGAGGCCATCGCCGACGGAGATCTGGTGGAGGGATCGGCGCTGCCTTCCACGCGGCAACTGGCCGCCGACCTGGCGATCAACTTCCACACCGTGAACAAGGCCTATGACCTGCTGCGCCGGCAGGGGATCATCCGGATCAACCGCAAGAGCGGGGCGGTGGTGCGCCGCGACCCCGGCTCCGGGCCCGCCGACGCCGGCTTCGCCGACGAGTGGCAGGCGCGGCTGCGGACCCTGCTCGCCGAGGCCGCGGTGCACGGCCTCGGCGAGCAGGAGGCGCTGCGGCGGTGCGGCGAGGTGCTGCGCTCGTTCAGGGCCGAGAAAGAAAGGACGCCGACATGATCATGGTTGCGGTGGCAGGTCTGTCCCTGGTCGCCCTGCTGACGGCCGCGGCGGTCGCGGTTCCGGTGCTGAGCCGCCCGACACTGCCCTTCGGCGTGCGGGTGCCCGCCGGCCGCGTGTCCGATCCGGCCATCACCGCCCAGCGCCGCCGCTACACCCGGGCCGTCCTGGTCCTCGGCGCGCTCGCGGCCCTGCTCTTCCCTTCCGCGGCGGTCCTTCTCGGCACGCCGCACGTGCTGCAGGCCGGCATCGTGGGCCTGGGCGCGGCGCACATGACGCTCTTCTACACGGCTCATCGCGGAGTGTCGGCGGCCAAACGACGCGGGGACTGGTACGCCGGAACCCGGCAGGCGGCCGCCGCCGACACCACGCTGCGCACCGATCCGGTGCGCCTGCCGTGGCCGCTGCTGATCCCGGCCGCCCTGCTGCCGCTCCTCACCGCGGCCATCGGATCGTGGCGTTTCGGCGCGCTGCCGGCCACCCTGCCCACTCTGGGGGGCCCGGGCGTGGACCCTGTGGTGAGGGTCGACACCACCTTCGCCACGGCCTTCGCGCCCGTCTTCTCGCAGGTGGCCCTCACCCTGCTCACGCCGCTCCTGGCCGCCGCGCTGCTGCGGGCGAGACCGGAGCTGGACGCGGCGCGCCCGGCCGGCTCGGCCCGCCGCTATCGCGTCTACCTGCGCGGCCTGGCGAGGCTGCTGCCGGCCGGGGCGGCCTGCGCCAACCTGACCCTGCTTCTCCTCGCCCTGCAACTGTGGGAGATCGTGACGCCCAGCGCGATCGTGACCGTCGTCACCTGGCTGCCCTTGGCGGCCGCGGCGGCCGCCGGGCTGATCTTCGGGGTCCGGGTCGGAGAGGCCGGTCACCGGCTGCCGCCGGGCCCGGGCGAGGAGCCGCACTCTGGATTCGAGCAGCGCGACGACGACCGACACTGGCACCTCGCCGGGATGGTCTACGCCAACCGGGCCGACCCGGCGATCCTCGTCCATCAGCGCGCGGGCGGCCGCTGGACCCTGAACCTCGGCAACCCGGTCGCCTGGGCCATCCTGGCCGGACTGGCCATCGTGGCGCTGCTGTCCTTGCTCGGAGTGGTCGATCTCCCCGCGAACCCCTGACCCCGCACGTCCAGCCAGGGGGAGCACGGGGGCCCGCAAGCGCCGTTCCAGCCTCTCGAACCCGGCGCCGGGAAGACCAGGGCGCGCCGGGAAGGCCAGGGCCCGACCCTTTTCCGGAGAGCCCAGTACGGGCGCGCGGCCCCGGCCGGCGGTCAGGAACGGTTGAGATAGGTGAGGACGGCCAGGACCCGGCGGTTGGTGTCGTCGGCGGGTTCGAGGCCGAGTTTGGCGAAGATGGCGGCGATGTGCTTGCCCACGGTCCCCTCGCTGACGTGGAGGCGCTCGGCGACGGCGGCGTTCGAGCGGCCCTGGGCCATGAGCTGGAGCACGTCGCGCTCACGCGGGGTCAGCAGCGCGATCGGGTGCCGGGGCGAGGTGCCGCCGATCAGCTTGGCGACCACCTCCGGATCCATCGCGGTGCCCCCCGAGGCCACCCGGCGCAGCGCGTCCACGAAATGGCGCGTGTCGAACACCCGGTCCTTGAGCAGGTACCCGACGCCTCCCGCGCCGTCGGCCAGCAGCTCGCGGGCGTAGATCTGCTCGACGTACTGCGACAGGACCAGGACGGGCAGCCCGGGACGGCGGCGGCGGGCCTCGATGGCCGCGCGCAGCCCCTCGTCGCTGTAGCCGGGCGGCAGCCGTACGTCCACGATCGCGAGGTCCGGCTCCCGGTCGGCCACGGCGTCGAGCAGGTCCTCGCCGGTCTCCACCGCGGCCGCGACCTCGAAACCGTGGGCTCTCAGGATGTGGGCGAGCCCTTCCCGCAGGAGGTAGACGTCCTCGGCGAGGACAACGCGCATGGGATCTCCAAGGTGGCGACGGTCGGCCCGCCGGGCGGGCTGGACAGGGTGAGGACACCGTCGAAGGCGTCCAGGCGGCGCCGGATGCCGTGGAGCCCGCCGCCGTGCCCGGCCGCCGCCCCGCCCCGCCCGTCGTCGGCGACCGTGACGCGCAGCACGCCGTCCTCGTGGCGCAGCTCCACCGACGCCTTCGACGCGCCGGCGTGCCTGGCGACGTTGGTCAGCAGCTCGGACACGGCGAAGTACACCGCCGCCTCGATCGGCTCGGCGACCCGGCCGGGCAGGTCCGCGCGCACCTCCGCCTCCAGGGGAGCGTCCATCGCCAGCGTGCGTACGGCGTCCGCGAGCCCGCGGTCGGCCAGCACCGGCGGGTGGATCCCGCGGATGAGCTCGCGCAGCTCGCCGAGCGCGGTGACGGACAGGTCCTTGGCGCCGGTGATCATCGCCTTGGCCGCCGCGGGGTCCCGGTCGAGCAGTTCCTCGGCCGCCGCCAGCGTCATCCCGACCGCCACCCAGCGGGCCTGCGCGCCGTCGTGCAGGTCGCGCTCGATGCGGCGCAGCTCGGCGGCCTTGTCGTCGCTGACCCGCGCACGACTGGCGGTCAGCGCGCCGACCCGGCCGGTCAGCACGGCCGTCCTGGCCGGGGCGAGCAGCGACCGGCTCAGCAGGGCGTGCCAGCGCAGCAGCGCCGGGGCGCACGCCAGGCCCAGGGCGGCGGCGGCCACCCCGGCGACCGGGGCCGGGACCCCGGCCAGGCCCGGCGCGACGGCGTGCACCAGGTCGTCCGGTGACCAGGCGAGGTCGCTCACGAGACCCAGGGCCGAAGTCCACAGCCAGAGCCAGCACAGGACCACCGGCCCGCCCGCGATGAGCACGGCCGGCACGGCGAACAGCAGCGCGCCCACCGGCGCCTCCAGCAGCAGCCAGGCCAGGTCCCGCCACGAGGCCGGGTCGCGCAGGAGCCGGTCGAGCCGCCGCGCGCGCACCGCCGCCTCCCGGGTCCGGTGGAGCGTGCCGAACGGCCCCCACTCCAGCCGGTAGGAGCCGTCCGGCTCCGGCCGGGGCGGCGGAGGCTCGGGGCCGTACGGCTCGGCGATCCGCACGCCCGTCCATTCCCCCATCTGCGCGCGGCGCCAGGACACGAAACGGCGGGAGACCGCCACCGTGTCGGGCCACAGCCGCAGGGCCGTCAGCGCGATCGCCAGCACCTGGACCACGGCGAGCGGCGCCGCCGCGCCCGCCAGCACCGCGCTCGCGCACACGCGCGTCCCCGCCGCCGCGCGCGCCTGCGCCGCCCGGGCGATCCGGCCCGGCGCCCGCCGCGCTGGCGGCGCGAGCAGTACCCGGGTCCAGCGCGCGTGCGCGCGCAGCGTCCAGGGGCCGATCGCGACGCCGAGCAGCGCCGCCGCGCCGCCGAGGACGAGCCGGCCCGGCGCGGGCCGGTGGAGCCAGGCCGCGGCCAGCCCGCCGCCGATCAGCCCCGGCGACAGCACCGCGAGCGGGCCGCCGATCAGCGGGTTGAGCGCCATCCACGCCAGATCGCGCCAGGTCGCCGGATCCCCGGCGACCCACCGGAGCCGGCCCAGGTACGCCGGCGGGAACGCGGACCGGAACAGGTCGTCGCCGTCGCGGTACCAGCCGCCGGCGTCGCGCACCGGCGGCGGCGGAGCCGGACGGTACGGCGAGGCGACGGCCACCCCGCCCCACCGCGCGGCCAGCCGCCGGGCCAGCTCCGGCAGGCGGCGGCCGTGCTCGACGAAGAACGCCGGGGACGGCAGCCCCGCGTGCGCCCCGACGAAGATCACGACCAGGAGCGGCGGCCCCAGCAGCGCCGGCGCCGCCAGCGCCAGGCCCCGCAAGGGGGCGAGCGCGTACGCGACGACCCTCTCGCCTCGCCCCACCTCGCGCCTCCACACCCGCTCCGGCCGCCGGCCCGGATCGTCCGGCTCCCCGCGCCGCCGCGCCCGCACACGATGAAAGCACGCCGTACGGCGGCGCGGTATGGGTGCCGGCCCCCAGGCGAGCCGGGGGCCAGGCCCGTTACCACCGGCCGCCGCCGTTCCTAGCGTGGTGCGTCGACCAGACCGCAAGGCAGAGGCGGGAGCGACGCCATGCTGACCGACCACCCCACCGCCACCGGCCCGACCCGGGAAACCGGGAGGCTGTTCTTCCTCGACCGGGTGCGCGTGCTGCTCACCGCGCTCGTGGTCCTGCACCACGTCGCCCTGACGTACGGGAGCTTCGCGCTGTGGTACTACCACGAGCCGACCATGGGCCGCCCGCCCGCGCGGGCCGGAGAGTGGGGGCGGCTCCTGGACCTGTACCTGCTGCTGAACCAGACGTTCGCCATGGGGCTGTTCTTCCTGATCTCCGCCCACTTCCTGCCCGCCTCCCACGACCGCGGGGGCGGGCGGCGGTTCCTCCTCGACCGCCTGCGCAGGCTGGGGATCCCGCTGCTGGGCGTCGTCCTCGTCGTCGTCCCGCTCGCCAAGCTGCCGATGTACCACTGGGAGAACGCGCGCCGGCCCATCTCCTTCCCCGACTTCTACCTCCGCGAGCTGGAGCAGGGACCCGCGTGGTTCCTGGCGCTCCTCCTGGTCTTCGTGACGGCCTACACGGTGATCCGCGCGCCGCGCCCGGGCGCGCGGCCGCCTCGCCGTACGGGCTTCCCCCGGGCCCGCGCCGTCGCCGGCTTCGCCCTGCTGCTGGCCGTGCTCGGCGCGGCCTGGCGGATCCGGCCGCCCGTGGACCGGGTGCCGCTGCTGCACCTGCCCGTGCCGGCGTACCTGCCGCAGTACGTCTGCATGTTCCTCGCCGGCCTGGCCGCCCACCGGCGCGGCTGGCTGACGGCCATCCCGGCGCGGGCGTCCCGATGGGGGTTCGCGGCGGCCGTGGCGGCCTCGGTGACGCTCCTGCCCCTGGCGGTGGGCGACCCGGACGCCTCGGGCCCGCGGCTGCTGATCGCCCACGTGGCCCACGGCCTCTTCGACGGCGTCTACTGCGTGGGCATGTCCCTGGGCGTCCTCGGCCTGTTCGCCCGCCGCTTCACCGGCGCCCCCGGCCCCGTCGGCCGCTTCCTGTCCGGCAACGCCTACGCCGTGTACGTCGTGCACCCGATCGTGCTGGTCGCCGTCTCCGTCGCCCTGGCGGGCGTGCCCGCCGCCCCCCTCGCCAAGTTCGCCCTCGCGGCCCCGCTCTCCCTCCTCCTCTCCTGGCCCGCGGCCGCCGCCCTCCGCACCCTCCCCTACGCCAAGAGCGTCCTGTGACCCTGTCGAACGGCTCTCCTCATCGAGGGCCTTCGCCTTCCCCGATCCCCGGGTGACTCCGGCGGGACACCGGGCTCCTCGAACGACGGCGGCCGAAGAGGCCGTACGGCGCGTGCGCACCCAGCGGGAGGGGATCGGGCTCTTCCAGGGGCGCACAGGAGCTTCGCCGCTCGAGGGCGATCGCTGTGTACCAAGCCGCGCGGCGGCATCAGCGACGTCCTCTGGGCGCTTCGCTTGCCGGGGTGGGCTTCGCGCGGGGGTTCGTGGGCTGGCTAGCATCGCGGGGATGAGGCTTCACGTACGGGAGTTCGACGGGCCCGCGGATCGGGCGTTGCTGGTCATCCATGGCGGGCCGGACTGGGACCACAGTTACCTGGTGGAGCCGCTGAGGAGGCTGGCGGGGGAGTATCGCCTGCTCTTCCCGGATCTGCGCGGGTGCGGTCGTTCCGCCGCCGCCGAGCCGCTCACTCCCGATGCCATGGTGGGCGACCTCGTCGAGCTGATCGGCGCCTCGCGGGTGGACGTCCTCGGTTTCTCCTACGGCGGTCTCATCGCGCAGCGGCTGGCGATCCAGGCCCCGCACCTGGTCCGCCGGCTCATCGTGGCCTCCAGCGCCGTGCTGCCGGTGCCCGAGGACGCGTTCGAGGGGTGGGAGGAGTACGAGCGCCGCAAGGCGGCCCATCCGTCGAGCTGGGACACCTCGCCGCTGGAGGGGGCCGAGCTGACCTGGGCCGAGGCTTTCGCGGCGGCTCCGTTGAACGTCTGGCGGAAGGAGTCGCTGCCGGAGTACCTCAGGCGGCTGGAGCAGGTCACCTTCACCGGCAGCTACCTGCGCCCCTGGCGGGAAGGCCGGCTCCCCTCGGCCCAGTACCCCGACGCGGCCGAGCGCCTGTCCGGGATGCCGCTGTTCTTGCTGCACGGGCGGTATGACATGACGTTTCCGGCCTCGCTGGTGCCGCTGACGCCGTGCACGGACGCGGTCGTGCTGGACGAGGCGGGGCACATGGCGCACATCGACCAGCCGGAGGCCTGGCTCGCGGCGGTCACCCGCTTCCTCGCCGCCTCCTGATCCGGTTCGGTCCCGGCCCCGCCGGGACCGGCCCGGGCACGGCGCCGGCGCTCTCGCCGCCATCCGGCGATCACGGTCTCGATTCGCTTAGGGTGCGGTGCATGAACGGCGACCCCCGATTCGGGTACGGCCAGAGCGGGCGCCCTGTGCGGACGGCGCGGGACGCGGGAGCCGTTCGCACGCACCCGCCCCCCGTCACGAGCCCGGCCGCCTCCGGGGCGTCATGACCGGGGCGAACACGCAGGACGAGCCGAGGAGAACCGCGTGAGCACGGTTTTCATGCACAGCGTGGTGTCGGTGGACGGCTTCATCGCCGACGAGGACGACGACGTCGGGCCGCTCCACGACTGGTACTTCAACGGGGACACCCCGATCGCCGCGGACCAGCGGTACGACCACTCCGGAACCGGAAGCGGGTTCAAGGTCTCCCGCGCGTCGGCGCCGTACGTCCGGTCGATGTGGGAGTCGACCGGCACGATCGTGATGGGCCGCCGCCTGTTCGACCTGATCAACGGCTGGGAGGGGCATCCGCCCACCGGTGACCACGTGGTCGTGGTGTCCCACCGGCCCAAGCCCGAGGGCTGGCACCCCGAGGCGTCGTACCACTTCGTGGACGATGTGACGGCCGCGATCGGCAAGGCCAGGGAACTCGCCGGAGGGCGGGCCGTCAGCGTCAACGCCGGCTCCGTGGGCGGCCAGGTCTTCGCGGCCGGCCTCGTGGACGAGGTGGCGATGGACGTCGTGCCGGTGGTGTTCGGATCGGGCAAGCGCTACTTCGGCGACGTCGAGGGGCGGCATCTGCTGGAGGGCCCCCACGTGGTCGTCCAGGGTGAAGGTGTGCTGCACCTGAGGTTCAAGGTACGCCGTCAGGGGCCCGGCAAGCCCGGGCCGTGAATCGCAGGGGGCCGGAACGGAGCCGCGATGGGAGTGGTGCTGGCCGCGCTGCTGGCGGTGCTGGGGCTCAAGGCCGTGGCCATCTTCAACGCCACGCGCTGGCTGCACCTGCACGGGCCCGCCTACCGGCAGGCGTTCGGCTGGGAGTCCACGGGGCGGGCGGAGCGGGAGCGGCTGGTCGAGGAGCACGGCGGCGCCTTCTTCCCCTTCGGCCTCAAGGACTACCGGCTGCGGCGCTACCTGCGGCGCTCCCGCCGGTTCTCACCCCTCCGGATCCTGCTGCTCCTGTGGCACGCGCTGTTCTTCCGCCTCGGGTGGCTGATGCCGCTGTGCGCCGCCGCCCTGATCGCCACCGCCGTCGCGCCGGCCCGCCTGCTCCTCTTCCCGCCCCCGCTCACCGACGCCGCCGGGCTGACCTTGTCCGTACTGCTCCTGCTGGTCACGCTCCTGATCGTGGTGGAGTCGGTGTACGGCTACGCGCTGCTGGGCTCGTACGGCTTCGCGTTCCACCTGCTGAACCCCCGCAGGCTGGGCCCGGGCCGCCGCCTGCTGCGGGAACTACAGGTCTTCATCGGCGTCGTGATGACCGCGCTCCTGGCCGGCCTGGGGGCCTTCTGCTTCACCAGCGTGCGCTTCGACGGCTTCGAGCGCCTGCCGGGCGAGGTCGTGACCCCTCTCGACGTGCTCAACCGGATCCTGGACAGCGCCTACTACACCTTCATGGCGTTCCTCGGCTCCGGTGAGGCCGATCCGCGCAACATCCCGGGCCGCCTGATCGTCGCCCTGCTCGGCCTGCAGGGGTTCGCCATCCTCGTCCTGGTGCTCGGCGTCCTCGCCTCCGCCGTCCCCTCCCCGCCCCTGGCCGGCCCCCCTCAGCCCGTAGAGGGGCCGCCCCCGGCCGCCGCCGGTCCGCCTCCGCCCGCCACGGGCCACCCGCCTCCGCCCGCCGCGGGCCCGCCCCCGGCTCGCCTGTCCGCGCGGGGCCGTACCCTGGCATACGCCACGGGCGCGGCCCTCCTGGCTGGCGCGGCCTTCCGCGCGGCCCGCCACCTGCGCCGAAGGCGCCTCCCCGCCCGGCGGGGAAGCGGCACCACGCGGCGCTGACGCCCCCGGCCGGGGCGTGCCGTGGTCACGCCCGGCGCGGCAGGCTCACCGTGACGACCAGCCCGCCGCCCTCGCGCGGCTCGGCGCCTGCCGTGCCGCCATGCGCGCAGGCGATGGCGCGGACGATGGACAGACCCAGCCCGAAGCCGCGTTCCGCGCCCTGCTCGCCCGGGGCGCGGCTGTCGTCGAGCCGGCGGAACGGCTGGAACAGCGAGGCCACCTCGTAACGCGGCACCACCGGCCCGCTGTTGGCCACCTCCAGCACCGCCAGGCCGTCGTCGGCCCAGGTGCGGACGGACAGCCACCCGCCCTCGGGCACGTTGTGCTTGACCGCGTTCTCGACGAGGTTCTGCACGAGGCGTTCCAGCAGGTAGGGGTCGCCCTCCACGGGCGCCTCGGCCAGGTCGGCGCGCTGGATGCGCACGCGGCCGCCGCGGGCGGTCGCCACCAGCACGTTGCCGGCCACGTCGTCCAGATCGACGGGATGGCGTTCGGTGACCTCGTTCTCGCTGTCGGCCAGGATCAGCAGGCCGTCCACCAGCCGCTCGTGCCGGTCGTTGACGCTCAGGAGCGCACGGCCCAGTTCCCGTGCGTCGGGCGAGGCGCCCGGCCTGGTGACGGCCACCTCGATCAGCGCGCGCTTGATCGCCAGCGGGGTGCGCAGCTCGTGCGCGGCGCCGGCCACGAAGCGGCGCTGACCGTCGAACGAGCCGTCCAGGCGCTCCAGCATCAGGTCGAAGGTGTCGGCCAGTTCCTTGACCTCGTCGTGCGGCCGGCTCAGCGCGATGCGCTCGTGCAGCCCGCGTCCCACCCCGGCGGCGATCCGGCGCGCGGTCTCGGTGATCCGCTGCACGGGGGACAGCACCCGCCCGGCGAACGTCCAGGCCAGCGTCCCGCCGATGGCGCCCACCCCGCCGAGCGCGACGGCGCCCATGGCGAGCAGGGAGTCGAGCATGTCCTCGCGGTACCGGCGCTGCTGCGCCTGGATCTCCCCGACGTACTCGCGCAGCCCGACCCGCCTGCCGTCGATCTCGACCTGCCCGGCGAGCGGGAGCCGGTCGTTGTCCAGATTGGCCGCCAGCGCCGGGTACTCGCTGGTCAGCCCGTTCCCCATCTGCTGCGCCACCAGCAGGTAGGTCACCGCGAGCAGCACCGCCCCGCCGGCCAGCAGCAGCCCGCCGTACACGAGCGTGAGCCGTACGCGGAACGTCATGGGATCCGGTAGCCCTTTTCCTGGACGGTGAACACGATGGGCGGTTCGCCCAGCTTCCGGCACAACTTCATGATCGTGACGCGGACGACGTTCGTGAACGGGTCGATGTGCTCGTCCCAGACGCGTTCGAGCAGTTCCTCGGCCGACACGGCCGCGCCCTCGGCGCGCAGCAGTTCGGTCAGCACCGCGAACTCCCGGTTCCCCAGGCTGATCGGCCGGCCGTCGCGGTGCACCTCGCCCCGTGCCGGGTCCAGCCGGACGCCGGCCCGTTCCAGCACCGGAGGCGCGGCCGGGCGCGAGCGGCGCGTCAGCGCGTGCACCCGGGCGGACAGCTCCACGAACGCGAACGGCTTGGGCAGGTAGTCGTCGGCCCCGAGGGACAGCCCGGCCACCCGGTCCCGCAGCCCCCCGGCGGCGGTGAGCATCAGCACCCGCGACCGGGACCGCGCGGCGACGATCCGGCGGCACACCTCGTCCCCGTGCACCCGGGGCAGGTCCCGGTCGAGCACGACCACGTCGTAGTCGTTGGCGTACAGGCGGTCCAGCGCCGCCTCCCCGTCGTAGGTCATGTCCACCGCGAACGACTCGCGGCGCAGCCACTCGGCGATGCCGTCCGCGATGAGCCGTTCGTCCTCGACCACCAGCACCCGCACGGCGCGTCTCCTCTCCCCGGTCGTCCGCCCATACTCCCCGCCGGCATGTGAAGCGGGCGTAACGCGGCAGGGGTTACGTCGTGGATACCGCCGCCTGGATTGACTCCGCCCCAAGACGACCCCAAGGCAACCCCGAGACGGCGACGACGGAAGGAAGACCCATGTGGCGACGTGGAGGAACGGCGCTGGCCATGGCCGTGCTGCTGTGGGCGGCGGCCGCGTGCGGGGGTGCGGAGCCCGCCGCGACCACCCCCGCGGGCGGCGGCGGCGCGTCCGCGGCCGACGCGCGGAACGCCGAGAAGGCGCGCGAGTTCTCCCAGTGCATGCGGGAGAACGGCATCCCCGGCTTCCCCGACCCCGGCCCCGACGGCAAGCTGCCCGCCGCGCCGCTGCGCGGCCTGTCGGTGGACGAGGCCACGCAGGAGAAGGCGCTGAACGCCTGCCGGGAGCACATGCCCAGCGGGATGCTCGGTGGCCAGGAGGACCCGAAGGTGCAGGACCAGCGCAGGAAGTTCGCGCAGTGCATGCGCGACAACGGCGTCGCAGACTTCCCCGACCCCGACCCCGAGGGCGGCTTCGGCGACGGGGCCGGGTTCGACACCGGCGACCCGTCCGTACAGAAGGCCGCCGAGGCGTGCGAGCCGCTGCTCACCGGGGAGGGCGGCCGATGAAGCGCCGGACCCGCCGCGCCCGGCGCCGGTGCCGCTTACCAGGCCGTTCGCCTTCGGTTCGAGCTGGGGAGGCGGTACGGCGGCGCCTGATCCGTCCGCGGGCTAGGCGCGGGCCCGGCGGAGGCGCTCGGGGGCCTGGGCTCGCAGGGCGTCGCCGCCGGCCGGTGAGCCGCCGCACAGGGCCATCTCGCGGGCGTTGTAGGCGGCCATCCACACGCCGGCCGCCCAGGCGACCTCCAGTTCCTCGGGTGTGAACGAGCGCCCCCGCAGGTCCTGGTAGGCCATCAGGAACGCCTCGGAGCTCTCGATCGGCGCCAGCGTCGGCGGCCCGGAACTGGCGAACGACCCGCTCGCCGCTCCCGCCAGCGCCGCCTCCGGTAGCCACGCCAGGCTGTCCCAGTCGTGCACCGCCCACACCCGCCGCCCCCGCCACCGCAGGTTCTGCGCCTCGAAGGCGGCGTGGCCGAGCACGCACGGCAAGCCGCCGGCCAGCAGCCGTACCCGGGCCCGCTCAGCCGCCTCGGCGACGTGCGCGGGCACGGCGCTCTGGTCCAGGCAGTCGAGGAAGCCGATCGCCGGCCATGTCCCGCCACCGGTGTCGTCCCAGCGCACCCAGGGCGGATTCGGCAGCGGCGGAGCGCCGGTCACGCCGGCGAGTTCGGCCATCAGCCGGGCGAACACCTCCGCGCAACGCACGGCCATCTCCGGCGAGTCCCCGTGCAGCACCTCGCCGCCGGGCCGGAACTCCTCGGCGTGCACGGCCAGCGCGCCGACACCGACCACCGGCGTCAGCGGCCGCGCGCAGGGGAACCCGCGCTCGGCCAGCCGGGCCTGCGCCGCGACACACGAGGCCGCGCGGCCGCCGTCGGCCCGCGCCTTGACCACGACCTCCCGCCCACCGGCCAAGCGCAGGCCGAACACCATCGAGACCTGCCGCGACCGGAACAACACCCCGGCGGGCTCGCCGCCCAGATGCTCACGGCACCACCCCGGCAACCAGCCCGGCAACCCGTCCAAGGACACGCTCTGGACTGTGCCACAGCCCCCGAACCCGGCGGAAGCCGGCCCGGCTCCCCTGATTCGCCATGAGCCGTTCATCCACCGTTGCCTCCCATTCGCATCGACATCGGCCGATATCGAAGACGGCTCGGCCGCGCGATCGGCCTGCCGTACGACCGCACCGCGACCCTGGCCTTCACCGCCGCGGGCGACGACTTCGAGCCGGCCATCGCGGTCGCCGTCGGCGTCTTCGGCGTGACCTCCGGCATACCCTGGCCGGGGTGGTCGGCCCGCTCATCGAGGTGCCCGTCCTGGCCGCCCTGGTCTACGTCAGCCTGTACGGCCGCCGCCTGTTCGCCCGCACGCCCCGGAGGAGCCCGCCCATGCCCGGTAAGCCCGGTAAGCCCGGTAAGCCCAGCGTCCTGTTCGTCTGCGTGCACAACGCCGGCCGTTCCCAGATGGCCGCCGCCTGGCTCACCCACCTGGCCGGCGACCGCGTCGAGGTCCGCTCCGCCGGGTCGGCCCCCGCCGACCGCGTCAACCCCGCCGCCGCGGAGGCGATGCGCGAGGCCGGCATCGACATCGCCGCCCAGCAGCCCAGGATCCTCACCGCCGAGGCCGTGCGGACCTCCGACGTCGTCATCACCATGGGCTGCGGCGACGCCTGCCCCGTCTTCCCGGGCAAACGCTACGAGGACTGGGACCTCGACGACCCCGCCGGCCAGGACATCGACACCGTACGGCGCATCCGCGACGACATCCGGGCCCGCGTCGAGAAGCTCATCGACGAGCTGACCTAGCGGCCGGCGACGGCTCAGGGGGTCAGATCTGGTCCAGGGCCCGCAGGAGGCGTTCGACCTCGTCGAGGGTGTTGTAGTGGAGGAAGCCGACCCGCAGGGCGCCCTCGGTCAGGCCGAGGTGGTTCATGATCCCGGGAGCGTGGAAGTCGCCTGAGCCGGCCGCGATCCCCCTGTCCGCGAGGGCCTTGGCGAGGTCGTGGGGGTCGGCGCCGGGGAGGGTCAGCGCGAAGGTGGCGGTGCGGCCGGGCACATCGGGGAGCCCGTGCAGCCGCCAGCGGCGGGGCAGGCCGTCCAGGAAGCGGCGGGCGAGGGCCTGTTCCTGCTCCTGGACGAACCGCCAGCCGAGGTCGTCGAGGTAGTCGAGGGCGGCGATCAGCCCGGCCAGGGATTCGAAGGGCGGGGTTCCCGGCTCGAAGCGAGCGGCCGGATGCCCGTGGGCGGCGTGGCCGATCTGGTACGGACGCCACCGCTCCAGCAGGCGGCGGCGGGCGTAGAAGACGCCGACGTGCGGTCCGAAGAACTTGTACGCCGAGCCGATCACCACGTCGGCGCCGGTGGCGCTCGCGTCGACGGGGCCGTGGGGCAGGTAGTGGGTGGCGTCGGCCCAGGCGATGGCGCCGGCGGCGTGCGCGAGCCGTACCACCTCGGGCACATCGACCAGGGTGCCGACCGCGTTGTTGGCCCAGGGGAAGGCGACGATGCGGGTCCGGCCGGTGATCGCCCGCTCCAGCGCGGCCATGTCGAGGCGGGTGTCCGGCTCGACGCCGACGGTGCGGATCTTCAGGCCGCGGTCGGCCGCCGCCTCCGCCCACGGCGCGAGGTTGGCCTCGTGGTCGAGCCGGGTGACCACGATCTCGTCCCCGGGCAGCAGGTCCCGGGTGGCGCTCCTGCTGAGGTGGAAGTTGATCGCGGTGGCGTTCAGGCCGAAGCCGACCTCGTCGGGGTCGGCTCCCAGGAAGGCCGCGGTGCGCCGGCGGGCCTGGGTGACGAGCCGTTCACTGGCCAGGCTCGCCGGATGGGCGCCGCCGCGGTTGGCGTTGTGGCGCCGTAGGTGGTCGGCCATGGCGTCGAGCACCGACTGGGGTGCCTGGGCCCCGGACGGGCCGTCGAGCCGGACGACGTCGGAGTTCAGGCCGGGGAACCGGCGGCGCAGGTCGGCGAGCACGTCGTCTCCTCCGGGGTCGGGGTCGGGATCGGGCCGGTCGCCGGCCGTACGGCCGCGGCTTCCCGGGCCGTACGGCCGGCGCCGATGAGGGTGGCGGAGGCGGGGCCGGGTCCTGCCCCGATGGCCGGCACACCGACCGGCCGCGCTGTGGCGCCCGCCTCCTGGCGCGGCCTAGACGGTGGCGGGCTCGGTCATGGGGGTGAAGAGGCGGCCGATCTTGGCGACCCGCTCGGGGATGAGGCGGTAGTAGACCCAGGTGCCGCGGCGTTCGCCGTCGATGAGGCCGGCGGTGCGCAGGATCTTGAGGTGGTGGGAGATCGTGGGGGCGGTCAGGTCGAAGGCGCCGGTGAGGTCGCAGACGCACGCCTCGCCGCCCTCGTGCGCGCCGATCATCGACAGCAGGCGCAGCCGTACCGGGTCGGCCACGGCCTTGAACAGCGCGGCCAGCTCGGCGGCCTCGGCCTCGCCGATCGGCTCGGCGGCGATCGGGGCGCAGCACTGGGAGCCCACGGCGTCTCCTCCTGGTTAGATGATTCTCTAAATGATAGGCCGTGGAAGGTCATCGACGCCAACGGCGGCGATCCCGCGGGCCAGGGCCACACCGCCGTGGTCTGCCCGGCGGATATGGCTCCCGGCCGTGTCTGGACGGGTACGGCTCTCGCGTCAGCCGCAGCAGCTTCCACCGGAGGCGGTGGCGACGGAAGGGAGGGGTGCGGCGAGGAGGCCGCCGGTGATGCCGGTGGCCAGGCCGACGCGGGTCTCCTGGGCCTCGGCGAGGCCGGAGGAGCAGACACCGGTCTCGGGCAGGTCGAGCCGGACGTCGCGGGCGGCGTCCCAGTCGCCGGCCAGGGCGGCGACGACGGAGCGGGCCTGCTCGTAGCCGGTGGCGAGCAGGAACGTCGGGGCGCGGCCGTAGCTCTTGACGCCGACCGCGTAGTAGTCGGGCTCGGGGTGGGCCAGCTCGTCCACCCCGTGGGGCGGCACCGTGCCGCAGGAGTGCTGGTCGGGGTCGATGAGCGGGGCCAGGGCGCGGGTGGAGCCGAGGACGGGGTCCAGGTCCAGGCGCAGCTCGGACGCGATCGCGTGGTCGGGCCGGTAGCCGGTGGCCGCGACGATCCGGTCGGCGGTGACGGACCGCTCGGCGCCGGTCAGGTCCCGGCTGGTGACCGTGACCCGGCCGGCGTCCCGGCTCACGGTGTGGGTGTGGAAGCCGGTGAGCAGGCGGATGCGGCCGGACCGGACGTGCTCGCGCAGCCGGGTGCCGAGGGCGCCCCGGGCGGGGAGGGCGTCGGCGTCGCCGCCGCCGTAGGTCCGGCTCGCCGACGCGGCGCGGATCGCCCAGGTGATCGACGTGCCGGGGGCGTCCTCGGCGAGGGCGGCCAGGGCGAGCAGGGTGGTGGCGGCCGAGTGGCCCGCGCCGACGACCAGGGTGTGCCTGCCGGCGTAGGTCCGGCGGTCGGCGCCGAGGATGTCGGGCAGGGCGTGGTCGATGTACGGCGCGGCCGCGGCCTCGCCGTGGGCGGGCAGGCCGTTCGCGCCGAGCACGTTGGGCGTGGTCCAGGTGCCGGAGGCGTCGATGACGGCGCGGGCGGCGATCTCCTCCCCGGAGGCGAGGCGGATCAGGAACGGGGCGTTCTCGCGGCCGGAGGTGCGGACCCGGTCGTGGCCCAGGCGGCTGATCGCGGCCACGTGCGCGCCGAACCGCAGGCGGGGGGCGATCGCGGGGTGGGCGGCCAGCGGGGCGAGGTAGCCGGAGATCAGTTCGGCCCCGGTGGGCAGCCGGTCCGGGTCGGGCGCGGTCCAGCCTTCGGCCTCCAGGAGACGGCGGGCCGCGCCGTCGATGTCGAACCGCCACGGGCTGAACAGCCGCACGTGGCCCCACCGCGCCACCGACGCCCCCGCCCCGGCGCCGGCCTCCAGGACCAGGAAGTCCAGGCCGCGCCCGGCCAGGTGCGCGGCGGCGGCCAGCCCCACCGGTCCCGCGCCGATCACCACGATCGGCAGGTCACCGAGACCGCCCGCCCTGGCGGCGGGAATGTTCTCCTCGGCGGGGATGGGGCCGCGGCATCCACTCATGGGGGTCCTCTCCTTCGGCTCGCGCATTACTTAGAAGTTTTTCGAAGCAGGCGCCATCTTGTCCCCGCGCTTAGAGAGATGTCAAATTAGAAGCATGTCAAAGCAGGCGGGTCACCGGCGGTCGCGCCCGCCCGCCGAGCCGCCCCGGCCGCACCCGATGGAGAAGACCATGACCGAACTCGACGACCTTCGCGAACAGGTCCGCACCCGCTACGCCGCCGCCGCGCGAGCCGTACTCGACGAGCGGGACGCGGCCTGCTGCTCCCCGGCGGCCGACTGCCGCACCGGACCGCGGGTCTTCGGCGGCGACCTGTACGGCGCGGCCGAACGCGCCGAACTGCCCGCCGACGCGGTGACGGCCAGCCTGGGCTGCGGCGACCCGGTTGCCGTCGCCGAACTGCGTGACGGCGAGACCGTGCTCGACCTCGGCTCCGGCGGCGGCATCGACGTGCTGCTGTCGGCCCGCCGCGTCGGCCCCACCGGCACCGCGTACGGCCTGGACATGACCGATGAGATGCTCACCCTCGCCCGTGCCAACGCCGCCGAGGCCGGCATCGCCAACGCCCGCTTCCTCAAGGGCGCCATCGAAGCCGTCCCGCTCCCCGCCGGCTCGATCGACGTGGTCATCTCCAACTGCGTCATCAACCTCTCGGTCGACAAGCCCGCCGTCTTCGCCGAGACCTACCGCGTCCTGCGCCCCGGCGGGCGCCTCGGAATCACCGACGTCGTCGCCGAGGACCACCTGTCCCCCGCCGACCGGGCCGAACGTGGCGAGTACGTCGAATGCGTCGCCGGCGCCCTGTCCTTCGGCGAGTACCTCACCGGCCTGACCGAAGCCGGCTTCACCGGCATCCAGATCACCCCGACCCACCAGGTCGGCGGCGGCCTGCACAGCGCCATCATCCGCGCCACCAAGCCGCGGTAGCCGACCCGGCGAATCCACCAACTCCCAGCCCGCCGCCCGCCGCGTGTCGTACCCGCCCGGTATGGCCCTCCTGTCCTGCCGAGGTGCGCACCAGACAGGCCCCTCGGCCCGCTCCGCCGCCTCGTCGGCCATGTTCTGGCGAGGGTGGCGGCGTTCGCGGCGCCCCCATGAAGGCCCGGCCTTTCTGCTGGCGGAGCGCCTGACCGGGATCGCGATGACACCGCGGTTGCTGGAGGAGGCCGCTTATCTGGGTGGAAGCGTCTCCCTGCCGCGGTGAGCGGAGGCCGCTACTTCCGGGGGTGTAGGGCGGGGGGTGGGTGATCCCGGTGGGGTAGGGGGAGGAGTCTTCTGTGGCAGGACGTTCTCCGGGTGGGGGCGCGGCCACACTTGCCGCTCATGAGGGCCCGCGACCGCGGGCGCCGATCATGAGAGGACGGGTGTCTTGACGGTCAAGCTGAGGGCCTGGGCGGGTGTGGCCGTGATGGGGGCCGCCGCGGTGATGGCGGGGGCTCCCGCGGCCGGGGCGCGTTCCGGGCCGGATGACGGGAGGCTGCGCTCGGCCCTGGAGGAGGTTCATCGGGCCGGGATGGTGGGGATCGACGCCGCGGTCCGCGCGGGCGGGCGGGAGTGGCGGGGGGCCTCGGGGGTCGCCGACCTGGCGACCGGGCGGCCGCTGCGGCCGGGGACGCGGCACCGGGTCGGGAGCATCACCAAGACGTTCACCGCCGCCGCGATCTTGCAGCAGGTCGAGAAGGGCCGCGTGCGGCTCGACGCGCCGATCGGCCGCTACCTGCCGGACGTGGTGCCGGGGGAGCGCGGCCGGAAGATCACGGTCCGGATGCTGCTCAACCACACCAGCGGCCTGTCCGAATACCTCCTGGCGGCCTTCCCGTCCCTGGCCGGGTTCCCCTCCCTGCCGGACATGTCGGCCAAGAGCCTGGACGACAACCGCTTCCGGCGTTTCAGGCCGGAGGAGCTGATCAAGATGGGGCTGGCGCTGCCCGCCAAGGAGCCGGGCAGCCTTCCCGGCGTCTACTCCAACACCAACTACCTCATCCTCGGCCTGCTCCTGGAGAAGGTCACCGGCGCCAAGGCCGAGGACTACATCACCGAGCACGTCATCCGCCGCGCCGGGCTGCGCCACACCACGCTGCCGGCCGGGCCCCGGATCAAGGGCCCGCACCCGCGGATGTACGAGGCGATGCACGGCCTGCTCGACCCGCCCCGCGACTACAGCGTCTACGACCCGTCCTGGGTCGGCGTGGGAGCCTCGCTGGTGTCGACGGTGGAGGACCTCAACCGCTTCTACAGCGCGCTGCTGGGCGGCCGGATCGTCAGCCGGGCGTCGCTGGCGCGGATGCAGCGCACCGTCCCGGTCTCCACCCAGGTCTACGAGGACACGATCGAGTACGGCCTGGGCCTGCGCAAGGTCACGATCCCGGGCTGCGGCACCTTCTGGGGCCACGACGGCACCATGTGGGGCGCCGGCGCGCTGTCCCTGACCCGCGCCGACGGCGCCCGCCAGATGTCGCAGGCGATCAACCTCATGCGCTGGAACACCCTGGACGCCTCCGGCGAGCCCCGCCCCCACCCCATCGACAAGGCCCTGTCCGCCTTCCAGCGGCAGGCCCTGTGCACCTGACGCCGGCCCGCCACCAGACGCCCCCGCCCCGCCGTACGCCGAGGAACCGCCGAACGGCGCCGCAGGGGACAAGCCCCTGGCTGGGACGGGTGAACCGGCCCCGCCAGGGGCGCGGGGTGGATGGGATCAGGAGACGGGGGACAGGCCGTGGGCCCGGTGGACGGTCTGGGTCACGCGGTTGCCCGCGGCGTCCCGGGCCTGGGCGCGGATCGAGACGGCGCCCGTGCGCGTGGTGAGCGTGAAGCTGGTGTAGCCCTTATCCGGCGCCCTCGCTGACGTGGGGACCGTCCCCGCTCCGGTACATGATCACCGCGGGTGGGCCTCGTAGCCGTACCACCGCTCCCGCCGGGGCCGGAGCCGCTCGGACGTGGTCGAGATGGTCAGCGGGCGTCACCAGGTCGAGCTGCGGGTCATCCAGGTGCAGCGGGCCGCCCGGCGCGAACTGGGCTGCCTCTACACCGCGCCCCGCCTGGAACCGCCGGGGGCCGAGCGCGTGATGCGGGAGGCGCTCGCCGAGGGCGTGACCTGCCGCGCGCTCTACCAGTCGGCCGACCTCGCCCGGCCCGGCGTGCTGCCGCCGGTCGAGTCCCTTGACCACCCCGCCCCCGGCACGTCCCCGTGACCAGCGCACGCGGCTCGATGCGGGCCGGCCCGACCGGCGGGACCGGCGGGACCGGGCGGGCCGGTCAGCGGCGGTAGTAGTCCTCGATGGGCAGGCGGGCCTCCTCGAACAGGGCCGGGCCGTCCTGCGGCACCTCCGGCCAGCGGCTGTCCGGGTTGAGCCGGATGAGCTGCTCGGTGGCCAGCGCGTAGACGACCCGGCCGAGCCCGGAGCGGACGATGCCACCGGTGCACATGCCGCAGGGCTGGCAGCTCGTGTACATGGTGGTGCCGGCCGCGGTGTCGGCGTCGAGCTCGCGCGCGGCCCACCGGGCGAGTTTCAGCTCCGGGTGCGCGCTGATGTCGTTGTCGCGCCGGACGGTGTTGTGCGCCTCGGCGAGGATCGCGCCGTCGGGGCCCACCAGGAGCGATCCGTACGGGGCGTCGCCCAGGGTGATGGCGCGGGCGGCCAGGGCGATCGCGTGGCGCAGGTAGCCCTCGTCGGCGGTGGTGATCACGATGCGGTCCTCCAGTGGGTCATCACGGCGGTCAGGGCCCGCCAGGCCGCCTCGGGGCGGCGGGTCTCCTCGGGGTCGGCGTTGTAGGGGTCGAGCAGGACGGTCTCGGCCCCCAGCTCGCGGAGCCGGCCGAGGTCGTCGAGGACCTGCTCCAGGGTGCCCACCCCGGCCAGCCGTTCGGGGTCGGTGACCGGCTCGGCGGTCAGCCGCAGGGCGATGCGGGGCGCGAACGCCGTCCCCCGGCACTTCTCCCGGGCTTCGCGCAGCCACGGCATCGTGTTGCGCAGCGGGTGGTAGGCGTCGCCGTACCGCTCGGCGCGGCGGATCGCCACCGCGCCGTTGCCGCCGACCCAGATCGGGACGGAGGAGTTCTCGCGCAGGACGGACAGGTACTCCTCGGTCAGCTTGCCGCGCTCGGCGAACGGCACGCCGAGGGCCTCGAACTCCTGCCGGGACCAGCCGACGCCCACGCCGAGCACGAACCGGCCGCCGCTGAGCTGGTGGAGGTTGGCGGCCATGCGCGCCACCAGGAGCGGATGCCGGTAGGGCAGCACGAGCACGGTCGTGCCCAGCCGCACCCGGGTGGTGATGCCCGCCAGCCAGGACAGCGTGGTGAGCGGCTCGTAGAACGGCTCGGGATACCGCTGGGCCACCTCGGGGGTGATGACCACGTGGTCCGACATCATGAGCAGGTCGAAGCCGAGGCCCTCCACGACCCCGGCCCACTCACGCAGCACGCCGGGATCGGTGCCGGGCCCGAAGTTCGGCACGTTGACGCCAAGTTGCATGCAGGGACGCTATCGGGACGGCCCTGATCACGGGAATGCCCTTCTCCCGGTTCTGGGGGCCTTACGCAGGGAATTCTCCGGTAGATTGGCGCGATGGCCGTGAATCTCGACGAGACCGACTGGGCGATCATCGAGCAGCTCCAGCAGGACGCCCGGATCAGCCTCAGCGAGCTGGGCCGCCGCGTGAGCCTGAGCGCCTCGGCCACCACCGAACGGGTGCGGAACCTGGAGGCGCAGGGCGTCATCACCGGCTACCGCGCGGTGGTGGACCTGACCAAGGTCGGCTACCCGGTGCTGGCCGTCGTCCGGCTGAAGTACCCGGGCAACCACCACCAGCCCCTGCGCCGGCTGCTCACCGAGCGGCGCGAGATCCTGGAGTGCGTGCGGACCACCGGCGACGACTGCTACACGCTGAAGGTGGCCGCCACCTCCATGGAGCACCTGGAGACCCTGATGGACGAGCTGGCCGGCTTCGGCAGCACCACCACCAGCGTCGTCTACAGCCAGACCCTGCCCTACCGGGGCCCCGCCCGCCCCTGACCGGGCCCCCACCGCCGTCGAGGCGGGCGGGGAGGTGGGGGTTCGCCGGGGTTCGGGGGTGCCGGAAGGGAGTGGTGATCGTTAGGGTCGGATCGTCCCGGTCGGTTGCCGCTCCCTCCGGAAGGGCACGTGTTGCAGGCTCTCGGGCTCACCGCGTTCCAGGAGCGCGTCTACCGGACGCTGCTGCGCTTCCCGGCCCTGCCGGTGGCCGAGCTGGCCGCCCAGGCGCAGGGGAGTCCCTCCCGGGTACGGCAGGCGCTGGCCCGGCTGGGCGAACTGGGGCTGCTGCGGCGCGCCGGGCGGGGCAGGTACGTCCCGGTGCCTCCCGACGCGGCGCTCTACGCGCTCATCCACCGGCGTGAGGCCGAGCTGAACGACGCCCGGGTCGCGGTCGAGGAACTGGCCGCCGACTTCCGGGCGGGGCAGCTCCTGACCGATCCCGCCGGCCTGATCGAGGTGGTGACCGGGGCCGAGGAGATCCGGCGGCGCACCCTCGCCGAGCACGAGGGGGTCCGGGAGGAGATCCTCGGCCTGGACCGCCCGCCGTACGCCTGGCCACCGGACGCCTACGACGAGGTCCGCGGCGGGGCCGCGCAGCTCGCCCGCGGGGTGCGCATGCGCATCATCTACAGCGGGGAGGCGCTGGCGATGCCGGGCCGCATGGAGGCGGTCCGGCGGCTCGCCGCCCTGGGCGAGCAGGCCCGGATGCTGCCGGAGCTGCCGGTCAAGCTGCGCATCTATGACCGGAGCAAGGCGCTGATGCCGCTGACCACCGCGGAACGGGCCCTGGAGAGCCTGGCGATCGTGCACCCCTCCGGCCCCCTCGACGCGCTGTTCGCGCTGTTCGAGGCGCTGTGGGCGACGGCGTCGCCGATCACGCCCGGCCCCGCCGCGCCCGGCGGGCGCGAGGACCCGCACGAGGAGGTCATCGCCCTGCTCGCCGCCGGGCTCAAGGACGAGACGATCGCGCGGCACCTGGGCGTCAGCACGCGTACGGCCCGCCGCCGCATCGCCGCGGCGATGGACCTCCTCAACGCCGCCACCCGCTTCCAGGCCGGGGTCAACGCCGCACGCCAGGACCGCGCCTGACCGTTCCCGGCGGCGGGCGGAGGGCGGAGCCGAGCCGTACGGCGGGAAGGCGGGCGCGGGGCGCGCTGGCCGGATAAGGCGTTTTCCACTACCGGACATTTCCTTATATGGACACTTCCTGTCCCGCGAGTCATCTTCCATCCCAGACGATCTCGCGGAGGTGGGGCATGGGAGAACCGGCCGGACGGCGCCGTGGGGCGCGACTTGTGGGGATCGCCGGGATCGCGGTGCTGGTGGCGTCCGGCGCCGCCGTACCCGCGGCCGCCGATCCACCGACACCGACACCGGCGCCGCCCTCCGCCGCCACCGGGGCGCCGCCGCCCCAGGCCGCCGGAGGGCTCCCCGGCCGGAAGATCACCCTGATCACCGGTGACGTCGTGCTCGTGCGCCGCGTCGCCGACCGTAAGGGCCGCCCCCGCTACACCGCGACCCCCCTGACCGCCGCCCCGCGCCCCGCCGGCAGCCCGCCCGTGCGGTTCCAGACCCTGGAGACCCCCGCCGGAGACCTGTACGTCATCCCCTCCGACGCCCAGGGCCTGTTCGCCGAACAACTCGTCGAACGCGACCTGTTCAACGTCCGCGCGCTCGCCGAGCAGGGCCACACCGACGACCGCGAGGCCGCGCTCCCGGTGATCGTCCAGTACGGCGCGGCCGCCCCGGGCGCCCTCGCCCGGCAGGCCGACGCGCTGCCGGCCGCCGAACGGCCCCGCGCCCTGGAGAGCATCACCGGGGCCGCGGTCCGCCTGGCCAAGCCGCGCCTGGCCGAGTTCTGGGCGAAGGTCGCCGCCGAGCCCGCGGCCGCCGCCAAGCGCGCCGCGCCCGCGCCCGGACGGGCCGGCCGCCCGGCCCTGGGCGCCGGGCTGCGGCGGATCTGGCTGGACCGCACCGTGCGCCCGGCCCTGGACCAGAGCGTCCCGCAGATCGGCGCCCCCACGGCCTGGGCCGCGGGCCACGACGGCACCGGCGCCACCGTCGCCGTCCTGGACACCGGCATCGACGCCGCCCACCCCGACGTGAAGGGCAAGATCGACGCGACCGAGAACTTCAGCGCCGACGCCTCGGCCGCCGACGGCCACGGCCACGGCACCCACGTGGCCGCCACCATCGCCGGCACCGGCGCGGCCTCGGGCGGGAGGCACAGGGGCGTCGCCCCGGGCGCGCGGCTGATGGTGGGCAAGGTCCTGGCGGACTCGGGCGAGGGGCCGACCTCGGCCATCATCGACGGGATGGAGTGGGCCGCAGGCAAGGGCGCCCGCGTCGTCAACATGAGCCTGGGCATCCCGGCCCCGAGCGACGGCACCGACCCCTTCAGCCAGGCGGTCGACCGGCTCACCGCCACGACCGGCACCCTGTTCGTGGTCGCCGCGGGCAACACCGGCGGCGCCGGGACCATCGGCCCGCCCGGCGCGGCTCCCAGCGCCCTCACCGTCGGCGCCGTGGACAAGCGGGACGCGCTCGCCCCCTTCTCCAGCCAGGGCCCGCTCCAGGGATCCGGCGCGCTCAAGCCCGACATCACCGCCCCCGGCGTGGACATCGTGGCCGCCCGCGCCGCCGGCACCTCCATGCCCACCCCCGTGAACGACCTGTACACCAGCGCGAGAGGCACCTCCATGGCCGCCCCCCACGTGGCCGGGGCCGCCGCGATCCTCGCCGCGCGCCACCCCGGCTGGAAGGCCGCCGCGCTCAAGTCCGCCCTCACCGGCACCGCCAGGCCGAACCCGGACCTGACCGTCTTCCAGCAGGGCGCCGGCCGGGTGGACGTCGCCCGCGCCGTCGAGCAGACCGTCACGGCCGACGTGTCCAGCCTCGGCTTCGGCCTCGTGGCCGCGCCGTACCGGACCGAGCCCCGCCCGGTCACCCTGACCAACCACGGCGCCGCGCCCCTCACGCTCACCCTCACCGCCGAGGTACGGCGGGGCAAGGGGGCCCCCATCGCCGGAGCGGGCATCGTCTCGCCCGGCACCGTGACGATCCCGCCCGGCGGCACCGCCGGCCTCACCGTCGCGCTCGACCTCACCGGCGACGCGGGCTTCGGCGCGTACGGCGGGGCCGTCCGCGCGACCGGCCCCGGCGGCGCCGAGGTGCTGCGCCTGGCGGTGGGCGCGGTCAAGGAGACGCCCGGCCAGAACCTCACCCTCCGCGCCATCCCCCCGAAGGGCTGGCCCACCCAGCAGCGAATCGAGGAGTTCGTCTACTGGAACCTGCTCCGGCTGGACGAGCCCGGCCTCTACTCGGCGCCCCGCGACGTGCCGGTCTCCCAGATCCGCGTCCCGCGCGGCACCTACATGGCCATCACCCACTTCCTCGTCTACGACCCCGAGACCGGGGACCTGACCACCGTCAACCTCGTCGACCCCGAGGTGAAGGTCGAGCGCGACACGGAGGTCGTGATCGACGGGCGCCGGGCCAAGCCGGTCACCGTCAAGACGCCGCGCCCGGCCGAGCAGCGCGCCTCCCACCAGGCGCTGATCCGCGAGACCGCGCAGGTGGGCGCCTGGGCCGTGGGCTGGCGCACCGCCGCGGGCGGCAGCGACGTCCTGCCCTCGGCCGCGGCCCGCGACACGCTCGCCTTCACCCCGACCGAACCGGTCACCACCGGCACGCTGCGCTCCACCGGGATGTTCACCCTCGCCGAACCGCGCGCCACCGCCCGCGTCCTCGGCCGCGACGCGCCGAAGATCACCCTCAGCGCGCCGCACTACCACTTCGCGCAGCCGCGCCTGGACACCACCCGCACCGTGCAGGTGGCCGACGTGGGCGCGGGCGGAGCCGAGGAGATCGCCCGCGCCGGGGTGCGCGGGAAGCTGGCCCTGGTGTCGTGGAGCTGGCGACAGGGCAACGCGGTCAACACCGGCCACGCCAGGCAACTGCTCGACCGGCTGGGCGCCGCCGGCGCCCTCGGCGTGATCGCCTACAGCGACGAGGCCCTGCCGTACTGGGAATGGCAGGCCCGCGACCAGCCCGCCTACGCCGACCGGGTCGCCGTGCCGGTGCTCAGCGCCGGGCCGGGGGAGGGCGCCGCGCTGCGCGCCCTGACCCGCAAGCGCCCGGTGTTCGTCGAACTGCGGGCGCGGGCCGAGGAGTCCTACCTCTACCACCTGCGCCTGACGGCCGGCGGGGACAGGATCGCCGACCCCCCGGCGTACGAGGCCGGCGCCGACCGGCTCGCCGAGGTGGACGCGCGCTACCGCGCGGACGCGCCCGCCGCGATCAACCCGGCGCTGCTCTCCTACGGGACCGACGGGGTCAACCTCGACCTGGTCACCCTGCACGGCGGGCCGGCGCTGCTGACCGCGCCGCGCGCCCGCACCGAGTACTACGGGGCCACCTCACGCGACGTCGTGTGGTACCGCTTCGCCCAGGCGCGCGCCCTCAAGGAGCGCTGGGCGGACTTCGGCGACCTGGAGGAGCAGGGCTGGGACGTGTTCGCGCGGCCCGAGCGCACCCGGGAGGACTGGTTCGCCCCCCAGGTCGTCGGCGCCTACCGGGCGCGCCCCGAGGCCGACGCGCTGGCCTCGCGGCTGATCCTCAACGGCGCCCCGGCCACCGTCTGCACGGTCTGCCGGGACGCCCGCGACCTGATCGTGTTCCCCTGGCTGACCGGGGCCATCGCGCACAAGTGGGGCGCCGGGCAGGACTACGCGACCACGCGGGGCCGGCTGAGCCGGGACGGCCGGGAGATCCCCTCCGCCGGCGGCTTCCCGCGCTTCGACCTTTCCGGCGAGCCGGGGGCGGCCAGGTACCGGCTGGAGCACCGGGCGACCACGTTGGGCCGGCTCGTCCAGCGCGCCACCGACGTGACCACCACCTGGGAGTTCACCTCACAGGCCCCCGCCAAGGACGAGGGCACCCCCCAGGTGGCCTGCGTGGCCAACATCGGGACCGCCAAGGGCCCCTGCCGGATCGAGCGCGTCCCCCTGATCAGGTACGGCCTGGCGTCGGTGCTCGCCCTGGACAACACCGCCCGCGCCCCCGGCCTCCTGCGGCTGCCCCTGGAGGTCTACCACCAGGACGGCCCTGAACAGACCGCCATCACCGGCCTCACCCTGAAGATCAGCTACGACCGCGGCCGCACCTGGAAGGACGCGCCCGCGCGCCGCACGGGTGAGGGCCGCTACGAGGCCCGCATCATCCACCCGCCGCTCGCGGAGGGCACCACCGTCTCCCTGCGGGCCACCGCCAGGAACGCCGCGGGCTCCACCGTCGAGCAGACCGTCCTGAACGCCTACGCCCTCCGCCACTGATCCCCGCCCGCGGCGCCCGATCCCCGGACCCCGCGCGCGAACGCCCGCCCCTGCCGCCCCCGCCGTGGAGGCGGCAGGGGCCTCGCGCCGCCCGGAGGAGCAGCCCTGCCCGGCGACCCGGACGCGACCGCCGGGGGCGGACGACGGCCGGTCAGGGCACGGTGGTGAGGTCCGCCCGGGGCCGCGAGGGCGGGCGCGCCGCGCGCCCTCGCGTGAGGGTCAGCGCCAGGGGAAGCGTCAGGAGCGCGGTGCCCACCGCCCACCCGGGAAGAGCCCCGGCGGAGCTCCCGTGGTCCAGCAGCCGCCCGCCCACGGCCGCGCCGGCGGCCGAGCCCAGATACATGGCGGCCATCTGGAACGCGATGACCGGCATCGCTTGACGCCGTCGCCCCTGGACGAGGCGGTGCTGCAGGACGGGGACGCTCGCCCATCCCGCGGCCCCCCACAGAGCGACCGCGACGAGCCACACGGCGGGGTGGTCCGCCACGAGCAGGGAGCCCAGCGCCAGGGCCAGGACCGCCACGACGACCGGCAGCAGCCGCCGCGAGCCCAGGGCGTCCAGGGGCCTTCCGATCAGCGCCGAACCCGCGACCCCGCCGACGCCCCACACCCACACCAGGGTGAACGCCCACCCGGCCAGGCCCCGCGCGTCGGCCATGGGCACCAGGTAGGTGTACAGGCCCAGACTCGCCACCCCGAGCAGGAAGGCCACGATCACGCCGGTGGTGACCGCGGGGGACCTGAGCAGGCGCAGGTTCTCCCCGATCCGGACCACCGCGATGGAGGGATAGGGCGCCCGCCGGGCCAGGACCGCGGCCATGCTGACGGCGCCGATCGCCACGACCAGGCCCATGGTCCAGCGCCACCCGGCCCACTGGCCGATGAGCATGCCGACCGGCACCCCCGCCACCGTCCCCGTCGACAGCCCGAAGGTCACCAGCGCCATGGCCCGCCCGCGCTCACGGTCGGTGACCATCGCGGCGGCCGTGGCGGTCGCCACCGCGGTCAGGACCCCCGCGCCGACGCCGGCCACCACGCGCGCGCCCAGGAACACCGCGATGCCCGGGGCCAGCGCGGTGATCAGGTTGCCGATGTTGAACAACGCCAGCGCCACGGCCAGGGCGCGCCGCGTGGAACCGGCGACCAGCGGCCCCGACAGCAGCGGCCCGGCGAAGGCGTACGCGCCCGTGAACGCGGTGACGCCCAGGCCGATGGCGGCCACCGACGCCGCGAGCGAGTCCGCGATCCGGGGCAGGACGCCGGCCAGCACGTAGGCGTCGATGCCGAGCGAGATGGTGGCGGCCACCAAGGGCCACAGCCGGCGGATCATCGGCCGGTCTCCGGGTCCGCGCTCTCAGCGTGCCGGCCCTCGTGGCGTTCGCCGGCCCGGGCGCGGCCGTACCCGGCCAGGATGGTGCCGACCAGGCCGGGGAACCGGGCTTCCAGGTCCTCCGCGCGCAGGCTGATCATGCACTTGCGGCCCTCGGCGCGAACGAACGCCACGCCGGACTCACGCAGCAGGCTGGTGTGATGGGTCAGGGTCGACCTCGGCAGATCGGGGCCGAGTTCGATGCTGTCCACCTCGCCCTCCTCGGCGAGTTTGCGGACCATCTCCAGGCGCAACGGCTCACTGAGCGCGAACAGCACACGCGGCAGCGAGATGTCCTCGGTCTCAGGATGCACATAGGTGCGTACGGCGGCCACGGCCGGCCTCCTCAATCGTGCGACAATGTTCGCACAATAATAGTGCGAACATTGTCGCACGATCGCCGCCCCCCGTCCGACCGCTCCGAACGCCCGCCGAACGCCTCTGGAGCGCTCATCGCTCTCCGCGGGGAGCCGGCGTCCGCGTGGGCGCGGCGGGCGGCGATGCCGATCCGGGCCGGGGGTCTCAGGCGGGGGGATGGAGGCGGCGCTCGGCGGGCGGGATGAGCAGGATCTCCAGGGCGCGGGCGCAGGAGCGGGCGTGCGCGACGAACCAGCCGATCCGCGCGTCGGCGATGACCTGCGGCGTGGAGCGTACGGCCAGCGCGTAGCGCACGTGGTTCTGCCGGTCGAGCACGGGCACCGCGACGGTGCGCACGCCGTCGCCCGACTCCTCGTCGTTGAGGGCGTACCCGCACTCGCGCACGCGGCCCAGCTCGGCGCGCAGCTCGTCGTGGTCCACGATGGTGCGGCCGGTCAGCGCCCGTAGCGGGCCGAGTGCCGCCAGGCCGGCGCCGGCCTCGGGATCCCAGGCCAGCAGCACCTTGCCCAGGGCGGTGGAGTGCAGGGGACGGCGCAGGCCGGCCCCGCTGTCGGGGTTGAGCGAACCGCCGCTCAAGATCACCGCGTGCCGGTCGTTGCGGACGGCCAGGTCCACGGTGGCCGAGGTGATCTTGGCCAGCTCGGCCAGCTCGGGGGCGATGCGATGCAGGCCGCGCCGGTGGAAGGAGAGCTGTCCCAGCTCGGTGATCGAGGGTCCCAGCCGGTAGCGGCCGGTGGACGGCTCCTGCTCCAGGAAGCCCGCGCCGGTCAGCGTCCTGGCCAGGCGGTGCGTGGTCGAGGTGGACAGCCCCGCGCGCCGCGCCAGGTCGGACAGGCCGAGCGAGGCGTCGCCGCCGCCGAAGCAGCCGAGCAGGCCGAGCGCCCTGCGGACCGACTGGACCGCGCCGTCTGCTGCCATGCGGGAACTCCGTCTTCTGCGTAGGGGGAGCCGGGGCCAGGTGGGGGCGGCCCGGGCCGGGGGCGTTTCCCGCATCGCGGGACATTTTTTGTATTTCCTACCAACTTAGTGGCAAACTCTGGCCCCATGATCACAGCCGCACTCGACGCCATCTGGTTCACCCGCTGTCCCGTCCCCACCGCCACGGGCATCGCGGCCGACCAGGGCTGGCTGGCCCGGGAGTTCGCCGCCGACGGGATCGAGGTCCGCTCCCTGCAGGACCACCCCGGCGCGCCCCGCGAGACCCACTACACCCACGCGCTCACCGGCCTGTTCCGCGAAGGCGGCAACGTCCCGGCCCTGTGGGCGCGCTCGCGCGGCGAGGCCACCCGGCTCATCGGGCTCACCTGGATCGAGGAACGGCAGGCCATCCTGGTCCGCCGCGGCACCGCCCTGGAGAACCCCGCGCAGCTCAAGGGCCTGCGCCTGGCGGTGCCCCGGCACCCCATCGCCATCGACTTCTGGCGTGCCATGGCCCTGCGCGGATTTCACGGCGCGCTGTCCGCGGCCGGGCTCGGCCTCGGCGACGCCGACCTGGTGGACGTCCAGGCCCAGCCCGGCGCCGGCCAGTGGGAGGCGGAACTGGCCGCGCTGGCCGGGGGCCGCGTCGACGCGGTCTACGTCAAGGGCGCGCTCGCCGCCGAGGCCGCCCCGCGCCACGGCGCCGAGGTCGGCATCGACCTGGACGCGCTCCCGGACCGGCGCACCCGGATCAACAACGGCACCCCCCGCCCGATCACCGTGCACCAGCGCCTGCTGGACGAGCACCCGCAGGTGGCCACCCGCTTCCTGGCCGTCCTGCTGCGCGCTGCCGACTGGGCCGCCCAGCACCCGGCCGAGGTGGCCCGGATCCTGGCGGCCGAGACGGGCGCCGGCGCGACCGGCGTCGCCGCCGCCTACGTCCCCGGCGCCTCGCTCCACCTCGACCTGTCCGCCGAGCGCCTCGGCCTGCTGGCCGAGCAGGAGCGCTTCCTGCGCGGCCACGGCTTCCTCCCCTCGCCCGTGGACGTGGCGGCCTGGGCCGATCACACCCCGCTCCAAGGAGTAACCCATGCGTAAGCTGCTGCTAGCCCTCCCCCTCGCCCTCCTGGCCGCGGCCTGCGGCGGCACCGGCGCGGCCGCCGGACGGGAGCAGGTCGTCGTGCGCATCTCCGACCCCGGCAACAGCGGCTTCCTGGCCGTCGCCAAGCGCGACGGCAGCCTCGACGCCGCCCTGGCCAAGGTCAACGCCAAGGTCAAGTGGGCCGGCGACTTCCCGGTGTTCGCCCCCGCCGCCCAGGCCATCAACGCCGGCTCGCTCGACATCGCCACCGGCTCCATCACCGCCGGCGTCACCGCGCTGGCCGTACGGCCCAGCTTCAAGATCTTCGCCACCGTCCCGCCCGACCTGGCCGGCGAGGGCATCGTGGTCAAGAACGACTCACCGATCAAGTCGGTCGCCGACCTCGCCGGGCGCAGCGTCGCCGTCGGGCACGGCGGCACCAGCGAGTACCTGCTGCTCAAGGCCCTGCAGACCTTCAACGTGCCGGTCGAGAAGGTCAAGCGCGTCTACCTGCAGCCGCCCCAGACCGCCCCCGTCTTCGGCTCGGGCAAGGTGGACGCCTGGTCGACGTTCTCCACCTTCCTCATCCCCGCCGTCACCGACCTGGACGCGCGCGTCCTGGCCGACGGCGAGGCGATTGGATCCGACAACTACGTGATCTACGTGGCCGCCGACAAGCTCCTGCGCGAGCACCCCGAGGTGGTCAGAGCCCTGTTCGACTTCATCAGGCAGGGCAGCGCCAAGGAGATCGCCGACCCCGCGGCGTACCTGAACGTCTTCACCCAGACCGGCCCGCAGGCCGTCCAGGGCGAGCAGAAGGACCTCGTCGTCGACATCCAGCGCAAGGGCAGGCCCGCCCAGGCGGTCACCCCCACCGAGATCGCCAAATACCAGGACGTGGCCAGGTTCTTCCTCGACCAGAAGGTGCTCACCGCGCCGCTGGACGTCTCCCGCCACGTCGTGGACGTGACGACCCTCGGCAGGGCCCGGCCATGACCGTGACCACCACCACCCCCGTCGTCGCCCACGGCCTCGTCGCCCCGCGACCCCCGCGATCGGCCGGCCGCCACCCCGCCCTCACCCTCGCGCTGCGCGCCGTCGGCCCCGCCCTGCTGCTCACCGCCTGGTACGCCGCCACCGCCACCGGCGCCCTGACCAAGGACGTGCTCGCCGGCCCCCAGGACGTCGCCGCCACCTTCGCCGACCTGTGGGCCGACGGCCAGCTCCCCGAAGCGCTGCGCGTCTCGGTCACCAGGGCCGGGCTCGGCCTCCTGCTGGGCGCCTCCACCGGGCTCGTGCTGGGCGTCGTCTCCGGCTTCACCCGGCTCGGCGAAGAACTCGTCGACTCCTCGATGCAGGCCCTGCGCGCCATCCCCTTCCTGGCCCTGACCTCGCTGTTCATCGTCTGGTTCGGCATCGAGGAAGCGTCCAAGATCCTCCTGATCGCGGTCGCCTGCACGTTCCCCATGTACGTCAACGTCTCCAGCGGCGTCCGCACCGTGGACCGCAAGGTCGTCGAAGCCGCCCGCTCCTTCGGCCTGGGCCGGCTCGCCATCGCCCGCGAGGTCGTGCTCCCGGGCGCGCTGCCGTCCATCTTCGCCGGGCTGCGGCTGTCCACCACGCTCAGCGTGATCGCGCTCATCGCCGCCGAGGAGATCAATGTGACCGCCGGGCTCGGCTACCTCATGGCCCGCGCCACCGACTACCTGCGCACCGACATCCTCGCCCTGTGCGTGCTGCTGTACGCCGTGATCGGACTGGCCGCCGACCTGACCCTGCGCCTGGCCGAGCGGCTCGCGATGCCCTGGCGCAGGACGGTGACGATCCGATGAGCCTGGCCGTACGCGCCCGCGGGCTGCGCAAGGTCTTCGGCGAGCGGGCCGTGCTCGACGGCGTGGACCTGGACGTGCGGCGCGGCGAGTTCCTCGCGCTGCTGGGGGCCAGTGGCACCGGCAAGACCACCCTCCTGCGCATCCTGGCCGGACTGGACTCCGCCACCGGCGGAAGCGTCCTGGTCCCGCCCGTCCGCACCGTCGTCTTCCAGGAGCCCCGCCTCATCCCCTCCAAGCGCGCCCTCGCCAACGTGATCATCGGCCAGGGCCGCGCCGCCCGCCCCAAGGGGCTGGCGGCCCTGGCCGAGGTGGGGCTGAGCGGCCACGCCGACGCCTGGCCCGCCACCCTCTCCGGCGGCGAGGCGCAGCGGGTCGCGCTGGCCAGGGCCCTGGTGCGCGAACCGGACCTGCTCCTGCTCGACGAGCCGTTCGCCGCGCTGGACGCCCTGACCCGGCTGCACATGCAGGAACTCATCGCCGAACTGTGCGCCCGGCACCGCCCGGCCGTGGTCCTGGTCACCCACGACGTCGAGGAGGCCATCCTGCTCGCCGACCGCGTCGCCGTGCTGCGCGAGGGCGCGTTCGTCACCGACGTCCAGGTCGGGCTCGACCGGCCACGCGACCGCACCGACCCCGACTTCGTCGGACTGCGCCGCCGCCTCCTGGCCGACCTCGGCGTGGAGGCGCACGCGGCGGCGGCCCCATGACGAGCACCGGCCGCCGCCCCGCCGTACCACCTTCCGGGACAGACCGCTGACCGGGACCTCCCCGGACGCCGCCCGTTCCCGCTGAACCCTAGGAAAGATCAGACATGTCCGTCCTGCTCATCTCCGGCAGCCCCTCGGCCGCCTCCCGCACCGCCCGCCTGCTCGACCACCTGGCCGGCCGCATGGACCGGCCCGCCACCGTCCTGCGCCTGCGCGACCTGCCCGCCGAAGCCCTGCTGCACGGCGACACCGCCCACCCCGGCCTGGCCCGCGCCACCGAACAGGTGGCCGCCGCCACGACGATCGTCGCCGCCACCCCCATCTACAAGGCCTCCTACACCGGCCTGCTCAAGGCGTTCCTGGACGTCCTGCCCCAGGGCGCCTTCACCGGCAAGACGGTCGTGCCGGTCGCCACCGGGGGCACCGCCGCCCACCTGCTCGCCGTGGACTACGCCCTGCGGCCCGTGCTGAGCGTCCTCGGCGCCCGCCACGTCACCCGCGGCCTGTTCGTCCTGGACACCCAGATCGAGCCGCTGGCACAAGACCTGCTCCCGCGCATCGACGCCCTGCTGGCGGAGGTCCCCCTGGAGGCCGCGGCATGACCGCCGCCGGCACCCGGGCCGCCGAGCCCGCCGCGCGCCGCGCCACCGCCACCGCCACCGCCCAGGCCGCGCCCGCCCGCGCGGACCACGCCACCCCGCGCTTCCACGTCATCCTGCCCACCAGGAGTCCCGCCCCCGCCGACCTGCCGGCCTTCGTCACCGACGTACGGCCTGAGCCCGCCGACCCCGCCCGGGGCGCCGCCGTGGCCGCGGACCTGTCCGGATGGGCCGGCGCGCTCGTCCCCTTCGACCCGGACGGGCACGAATCCCTCACCGTCGCCGCCGGCGCCCTGCGCCACACCCGCCACCTGCGCGTCATCGCCGAGTTCCACCCCGCCGCGGCCACCCCCGTCTACGCCGCCAAGCTCTCGGCGTCCCTGCAGCGATTCAGCGCAGGACGCCTCGGCTGGCGGCTCGCCGTCGACCTGGACCCGGCCGTGGCCCGCGCACAGGGCGACTTCCTGACCGGCCCCGCCCGGCACGCCCGCGCGGACGAGTTCCTGACCGTCGCCAAGGCCGTGTGGCAGGGCGGCCCCGTCGACTTCCACGGCGACTTCTACCAGGTCGCCGCGGGCGGCTTCGGCCCGCCGCTGTCGTCCCCGCCCTTCCCCGAGGTGCACCTGTCGGGAACCTCCCCCCACGCCCTGGAACTGTCGCGGCGCCACGCCGACGTGCACGTCTTCTCCGCCGGCGACGACCTGGCCGCGCTCATCCCCGAACTCCCGGGCCTGCGGTACGGCGTGCGCCTGACCTCGATCGACGACGCCGACGACTACGCCGCGCTCGGCGTCACCGAGTTCTTCCTCCGGACCGAGGACGTCTACCGCCTCGGCGAGCACGTCAAGGAGCGGGCCCGTGACCGTTGACATCTACTGGCGCATCCACATGGAGGGCGACCAGCCCTCCCTGCGCCGCCGCGTCCGCAGCCGCGGCGGCTTCACCCCCGGCGGCACCGCCCCCGGCACCCGCGACGGCCGCGACGACGGCTACAACCACGCCGACTACATGGCCGAGGTCGCCAGGGCCGCCGAGGACAACGGCTTCGTCGGCGGCCTGCTCCCGAACTTCCCCCACACCGACGACCCCTGGGCCGCCGCCGCGACCCTCGCCCGCCAGACCACGTCGTACCGCTTCATGGTCGCCTTCCAGCCCGGATTCCTGCACCCCGTCCAGGCCGCGCGCATGACGGCCACCCTCCAGCGCGCCACCGGCGGCCGCATCGTCTACAACGTCATCTCCGGCGGCGGCGGCCCCGCCCAGCTCTGGTGGGGCGACAAGGTGGAGCACGACGACCGCTACGCCCGCACCTCCGAATTCCTGGACGTGCTCAAGGGCGTCTGGCAGGCCGGCCACGGCCGCGGCCACACCCACCACGGCCGCTTCTACCAGGTCGAGAACGCCGCCCTGCCGCCCGAACTGGCCGGCCAGCCGTTCCCGGAGATCTTCTTCTCCGGCTCCTCCGCCGCCGCCATCGACGCCGCCGGCCGCCACGCCGACTACTACCTGTCCTGGCTGGAGCCGTTCGAGGCGCTGGCGGAGAAGTTCGACGCCGTCCGCGCGCGCAGCGCCACCCCGCCCCGCTTCGCCGTACGCGTCGACCTGCTCGCCCGCGAGAGCGAGGAGGAGGCCTGGGAGGAGATCCGGCAGGGCTGGCAGGCCCGCCCGCGCCGGAGCGAGTCCACCGAGGGCGACTCCGTCGGCGTGCGCCGCAGCCGCGGCTTCCTCGCCGGCGCGGGCGACGACCCCCGCGCCCTGGAGGTCGCCCCCAACGTGTGGGGCGGGTTCGGCCACCTGCGCGACGGCCCCGCCTTCGGCCTCGTCGGCGACTACCGGCAGGTCGCCGAACGCCTCGACCAGCTCATGGGCCTCGGCGTGGACGCCTTCATCCTGGCCGGGATCCCCCACCTCGAAGAGGCCCACCGCGTGGGCCGCCACGTACTGCCACTCCTGAAAGGACGGACCTCATGACCACCCGAGTCGGCTTCTTCCCGCAGAACAACACCCTCTGGGTCGCCCGCCACCGCGACCTGCTGCCCGGCGCCCACTGGGTGGACCTGAACACCCTGGGCCGGGGCGAGCCCGTCGATCCCACCCGGGCCCTGCCGTCCGCCCACGGCGACCACCTGTTCGACGGCGGATACGACTTCATCGGCACCGGCTCGACCCCGCCGATCACCGCCCAGGCCAAGGGCCACGACATCGTGTACGTGGCGATCTCCGGCCCTCGCGTCGAGAACGGCCGCCTGGTGGTGCGGGACGACTCGCCGATCGGCTCCGTGGCCGAGCTGAAGGGCAAGCGCGTCGCCCTCGGGCACGGCTCCTGGCAGACCACCCTGCTGCTGCTGGCGCTGGACCGGGCCGGGCTCGGCTGGGGCGACGTCATCCCCGTGGACGCGTACGGCGACGCCGCCGAACTGCTGGTGAACGGCGACGTGGACGCCTGGGTCGGCTCCTACCCGTACCTGACGCCCGTCGAGTCCCGCACCAGGACCCTCGTGGAGACCCCCGGCCTGTTCAGCCACCGCTCCCTGTGGTTCACCCGCCGCGACTTCGCCCGCGAGCGGCCCGGGGAACTGGAGCGCATCGTCACCGCGCTGCAGCGGGCCGACCGCTGGACGCAGGAGCACCCGCGCCAGGCCGCGGCCCTGTTCGACGGCGACCTGGACGCCTGGGAACACGCGCTGCGCACCCGGCCCTGGGGCCTGCACCCGGTCAGCGAGGAGTTCGTCGCCGAGCAGCAGCACGCCGCCGACCTGTTCCACGCCAACGGCCTCATCCAGCGGAAGATCACCGTCGCCGACGCCGTGCTCCCCGAGATCGGCGAACTGGTCGCCCGAACCCGCTGACCCGCGCCCACCCCGAGACCCGCGCGCCCCTCCGCCCGCACGTGGGCGGCAGGGGCGCGCGGCCGCGGGCGGGACGGCTCAGCCCGGGACCGTGCCGAGCGCGTCCGCCGCCGTCCCCCTCGACGCCGTCCCCTCCGCCTCCGGCCCCTCGGGCGGCGGGCAGGCCAGGCGGCGGTACCTGCCGGGGGCCACGCCGTACTCGCGCTTGAAGGCGTTGGCGAAGGCGAACTCCGAGCCGTAACCCACCGCCGCCGCCACCTCGCTCAGCGCCGCCCCGGAATCACGCAGCATGCGCGCGGCCGTACCCAGCCGCCACCACGTCAGGTAGGTCAGCGGCGGCTGCCCGACGAGCTGGGTGAACCGGCGGGAGAACGCCGCCCGGGACAGCCCGGCGCGGCGGCCCAGCGACTCGACCGTCCAGGGATGGGCCGGGTCACGGTGGATCCCGTCGAGCGCGGCGCTGACGGCCGGATCGGCCAGCGCGGCGGCCCAGCTCTCCACCTCGCAGCGCTCGGCGGAGGCGTCGAACCAGGCTCGCAGGATGTACAGCAGCAGCGTGTCCAGCAGCGCCGGCACCACCATGTCCGCGCCCGGCCGCGGGTCCTCGATCTCCCCGCCCAGCAGCTCGACCGCGGCGCGCAGCTCGGGGTTGCGGCCCAGCCTGGCCGGCAGGTGGATCATCGCGGGAAGCGTTCTGAGCAGCGGATGCGCCCGGCTGGAGTCGAGCCGGTACCCGCCCCACAACGTCACCGTGACCGGCCCGGCGCCCTCCACCGAGGCCGAGGCGTACAACTCGGCGGGGGCGCGGGGATCGCAGTCGGGCTCGGCGACGGGCGTGCCGGGGGAGTCGGCCAGCGCGTAACCGTGCCCGTGCGGGAAGAACAGCACGTCACCCGGGCCGGCCTGGATCGGCTCGCCCTCCGGCGGCACCACCCAGCACGAACCCCGCAATACCACCTGGAATCCCGCCGAACCGGGCTCCGCCGGGAACCGCCGGCCCCACGGCGCCGCCCACTCCACCCGCGCCGACCGCGGCACGCCCATGCGCATGGAAGCGACCACATCGCTCAGCACGTCCACAGCCCGAGTCTAACCACGAAGACGATCGCGTATTAATCCAAGACATCAACGCATTGGATGTCTCATCGAGCGCTCCTACGGTTGTCTCATGCGAACGATCCCGGCTGGCGAGACCACCGGGACACGTCACGGTGAAGGCGGACAAATGATCAGAATCGGCATCATCCTCGGCAGCACCCGCCCGGGCCGCAACGGCGAGGCCGTCGCCCGCTGGGTCCATGACCACGCCGCCCGGCGCGGCGACGCCCACTACGAACTGGTCGACCTGAAGGACTACGACCTGCCCCACCTCGACGAACCCCTCGCCGCCGCCACCGGCGTCTACGAACGCCCGCACACCAAGGCGTGGTCCGACACCATCGCCGGCCTCGACGGCTTCGTCTTCGTCACCCCCGAGTACAACCACTCCACCAGCGGCGCGCTCAAGACCGCCATCGACTTCCTGTACGCCGAATGGCACGACAAGGCCGCGGGCGTCGTCGGCTACGGCGTCAGCGGCGGCGTTCGCGCGGCCGAGCACCTGCGCCAGGTGCTCGGCCAGCTCAAGGTCGCCGACGTCCAGATCGCCGTCGAACTGCTGATGCACACCGACTTCGAGGACTTCACCACCTTCAAGCCCGCCCCCCACCAGGCCGACATGCTCACCAAACTCCTCGACCAGGTCGTCACCTGGAGCACCGCCCTCCGCCCCCTCCGGACGTGAAGCGGGGGCCCGCCGCGCCGCCCCGGGCGGATCTCCTCACCCCGTCGCCGCCGCGAGGAAGTCGAGGACCAGGGGGCCGGCCACCTCGCGGAACTCCTCGAAATAGGCGTGCCGCGCGCGCGGGATGAGGTGCAGGCGCGCACCGGGGATGCGGCCGGCCAGCAGGGGCGCGTTCGCGGCGGGGTTGAAGACGTCGTCGGCGCCATGGACGACGAGGGTGGGCGCGGTGATGCCCGGCAGCGCCTCCCAGCTGTCGTGACCGGCGCTGGCGGCGAAGTGCCGGCGGCGCGCGTGAGCGGGCATGTCCGGATCGCCGGTCGTGTGGTACGGGCCGGGGTGAGCGGCGAGCCATTCGGGGGTGTACATCAGCTCGAGCAGCGCCCGCTCGGCGGCGGCCCGGTCGCGCTGGGCCAGCGCGCGGTGCACCTCCCGGCTCCGCTCCACCCCGTGCGCCCCTCCCGGCGAGGTGCACCCCAGCACCAGCGCCCCCACCCGTCCGGGGTGGTCGGCCGCCAGCCACTGCGCGACCCGCCCGCCCATCGAGGTCCCGTAGACGTGAGCCCGCTCCACCCCCACCTCGTCGAGCACGGCCAGCACGTCGAGCGCGAACCCCCGCGTCGTGTAGACCTCGTCCGGTTTGTCACTGTCCCCGGTGCCGCGATAGTCGAAGGTGATCGTGCGATAGGACCGCTCGAAGTCCGCCCGCACCCCGTCCCACCAGTGGTGATCGTTGGCCTGCCCCGGAAGCAGCACGAGCGGCGGCCCGTCCCCCCGCACCTGATACGAAAGCCTCACACCATCCGCAGTCTTCGCAAAAGCCACCCCCTCATTCTCGTCCCTCCCACAACCCGCGGCGCCCCGGCGGCCACACCTCCCCGCCCCTGACCGGACGACGGCGGCCCCCGCGCCGGGCCCGGCAGGCCCGGGTCGAGCCGCATCGGTCATCGAGGGGGAGGAGCCGAGAGGGCCGGCCGGTCCTGCCGTGGCGCGGCTATTGTCGGGGCGTGGCAGTCCGTCCCCGAACCCGCCTCCTGCCGTGAGCGAGTGGGGCGATCGCGTCGAGGGCCGGCCGAGCCCCTGGTCGTCCGGGGTGCTGGTCACGCCCGACGGGCGGATATGGCGCGCTCGGCGGGGCGACGCCGACCTGCGCGTGGCCGACCGGCTCATCCGCCGGCCGGACGTCCCGTTCGTGGTGGGCTGGTCCGGCGGCTTCGAGCCCGCCTTCGTCTCGGCGGAGGAACGGGCCGGGCTGTGGCGCGACCTGCGGCGGAGCTTCGCCGGCCCAGGATCGCGCGGGATCCCCGGCACGCCCTCCTACCGGGCCACCTGGTTCGCCTGCGAGGACGGCGGCGAGCTGATCTACCTGGAAGAGCACTGCTGAACGGCGGTCGGATGGGGGTGGTGCCGGTGTTGATCACTGGAGGTGGGTGGCCGGGCTTCGGGGCCCGCGGACCGGCCGGAGACACTCGTGAGCATCCGTACGACTCATCGCGCTCTGCTCATCCGGCTGCTCCCCGGCCACGAACCGGACGACCTCGCGGTACGCCGGGGGCGGTTCCACATCGTGATCATCGGCTCCGGCCGCGTCGTATGCCTGCCCCGCACCCGGGCGGCGGCCGCCCGCCTTCCCCGGCGCGCGGCCGCACTGCGGGCACTCGCCGGCCTCGAGCTGGGCTTCCGCACTCCTGAGCCGCTGCTCCAGGGCGGCGCCCACGGTGGCGACGAGGTGCCGTTCCTGGTACTCGGCCGCATCCCAGGGGAGCCGCTGGAGGCCGACGCCCTCAACGATGCCCGAAACGCGGCCTTCGCTGGGAAGGTCGCTGTTAGGCTGCGGTGTCCATGACCTTCGACACCGCGGTGACCTGTGCGTGCTGCGGGCGGCCACTGTACGACACGGACCGGATCGACATGCGGTTCGGACTGCCCGACATCGCCCTGGACCTCCCCGAGTCCGCGCGCGAGAAGGTGAACGGCGGGCTGCTGCGCGTCCGCGGGCACGGCTGCTTCGCCCGCTGCCTGCTCCCGGTGCGGCTGTCCGGTGGACTGGAGCTCGTCCTGGGCACCTGGATGGAGATCGGCGAGGAGGATCTGGAGCACGCCCGCGCGGTGTGGGACGACGACGCCGCGTACGGCGAGCTGGTGCTCACCGGGACCCTGGCCAACGCCGTCAAGCCGTGGGGCGAGGCGCGGGGCGCCCGCCTGACCGCCGTGGTGCGCGACCCGGAGGAGATCCCCGTACGTCGCGGACAGCGATGACGAGCGGCTCGCGCAAGTGCTGGGCACGGTCTGGGACCGTCACCACGTGCTGAGCCACTTCGGGCATCCGCTGCCGGTGCCGATCCGGCAGCGGCTGGACGAGCACTGGGTCATCGAGCGCAGCGCGGGCCTGGCCTCTCGCGTGGTCGAGGGCACCAGCCAGTTCGCCGGGCCGGGCCGTACGGTCCTCGCCGACCTGTACACCGCGCCCCGGTCCGCGGCCGAGCTGATCGCGTCGTTCACCGGCGAAGCGCCGCGCGTCGCCGAGGACCATCGGATCACCGAAGAGGTCCCGGGCGGATCGCGGCACGCCTTCTGGCTCACCGCCACGGTCGAAGGCCGAGAACGGCACGAGCTGTACGGCTTCACCGCACACGACGGGCGGATCCTCGCCGTCGCCTGTATGTACGACAACCCCGACGACCTGGCCTGGGCCCAGCACGTATGGCGCTCGGCGACCCTGACCCCCCACACGCCCCGGCACCAGCCCTCCGGCTAAGACGGCGGCGCCCGCTCACCCGGGCTGAGCGAGACGAGCACGCCGCACGTGCTCCCGGGCCAGGCCGGTGAGCGGGGCCTCCTGGTTGGTTGGGCGAGGGGGCGACGTTGTCGTGGGCCCGCGGGCCCCGCGACCGAGAGATCAGGCGAAGACCGCCCCGGTCTCGGTGAAGAGGGCGTTGAGGACGCGCAGGGCGCGCCATGCCTTGGTCATGCCGAACTGGGCGGAGAACCGGACGACGGCGCGGACGTCGTCGGGGGTGGCTCCGCCGCCGAGGGCGCGGGTCACGTGAGCGCGCAGGCTCTCGTCCAGCGTCTGGTAGAGCACATCGACGGTGATCGTGGCGAACGCCCGCTCGCGCACGCTCAGCCGCCGGATGCCCGCCCGCATCCGCGACTGCAGGTCCATGTAGTCGGCGAAGGGGGCGTCGAGGTCGCGTACGGCCTGCCGCATCGGCGCCGGGATCGGGCTGCCCGAACCTTCGGCGTCCACCTCGTGACCCGGTCCGGCGGGGCCGGTGAGGCCCTGCTCCCGTTCGATCTCGGCCAGGCGGGCGAGCGCGGCCAGCGCCGCGGGGTAGCCGCTGTCGTAGGAGATGAAACGCAGCAGTTCCCGCAGGTCGTCGCGGGACAGGCCGTGATCCAGGCCCATGCGCGCGTGGTGCTCGAACGGCAGGCCAAGGGTCTGCTGGCAGACGTCGGCGACGATGCTCAGCAGGATCTTCTCCCGCGTGGTGAGTTCGGGGATCTCCTCCCACACCTTGCGGTCGGTGGCGGCGCTCATCTCGGCGAAGACCGGGTCGAGCGCCTGGGTGCGAGTCTGGAGTGCGAGGTTCATGGTCATCCTCAGTAAGTGAACGGCTGTAGCGCTACGACTGTAGGGCAACAGTTGTCCGGATACAATGGCGAACCATGGACAGGACTTCATCCGCCCGGGGCGGCGGCCGGGGCCGCAACCCGCGCGGCCAGGGCGATCGGCTGCGCGAGGACATCCTGGGCGCCGCCCTCAGGCTGCTGGACGAGCTCGGCGACGACCAGGCCCTGTCCATGCGGGCGGTGGCGCGCGAGGTCGGCGTCGCGGCCACGTCGGTGTACATCCATTTCGCGGACCGGGACGCCCTCGTCCTGGCCGCGCTGGAGCGCTTCCACCACGATCTCGTCCAGGCCGTCGACCGGGCCGAGTCCGGCGCCGCCGATCCGGTCGGCAGGCTGCGCGCACGTGTCCTCGTGCTCGGCGCGTGGGTCCAGCGGCATCCGGGCCTGTACAAGGTGCTCCATGAGAGCACCCTCAACCAGCGCGTCGCCATGCCGTTCAAGCAGGCCCTGGCCGAAGGCACCACCGCCGCGATCCAGCGGTGCATGGACGCCGGGCTCGCTCCCGCCGACGACGCCGCGACGGTGTCGCTGGACCTCCGGGCGGCCGTCCACGGCGCCGTGTCGATGCGCGTCAACCAGCCCGCCGTCCCCTGGCCGCCGCTGGAGGAGCAGGTCGACCGCTTCATCGTCAAACTCGTCGGAGCCGCACCGGCGCCGGCCTGAACGCTCGAAGAGGCGGCGGCCATCCGCCGGGCCAGGGGAGGACTGAGACCGGCGTGGGCCGGAGTCCGGCGGCCGGCCGACCGAGCCAGGGGGTACAGCCGGTGCGGGGGCGGTCAGTTCCTGTTGAGGAAGGTGGCCAGGTCGGTGGCGATCTCGGTGGGGTGTTCGCCGTTGATCGCGTGGGAGGCGTGGGGGTAGAACCTGACGGTTCCGCCGTGGAGGGCGCGCTGGGCGACCTGGCGGGAGGTGGCGGGGTCGTGCATCACCGACTTGCCGGCCAGGATCGCCAGGACCGGGACCTTCAGGCCGCGCAGCGCGTTCTCGGGGATGCGGGTCGGCTGCGGCAGGTGCAGGGTGTAGTTCTTCATGCCGGACTCGATCATGTCCGCGACCGGGACGTCCTTCACCGGGGCGCCGCCCGCCGTGTAGGAGTTGAACGCGTCGCGCCAGGACTTCGGGAGCCAGGGGACCGAGGCGGGGATGGCGCGGATCGCCGTGCCGACCGGGATGTCGGAGAAGGTGTAGACCGGGTCGATCAGCGTCAGCGTGGCGACGTGCCGCGGCCGGTGGACGGCCAGGTTCGTCGCCGTCCAGCCGCCGATCGACAGGCCGACGACGTGGAAGGACTTCTCCGGCAGCCGCGCGAGCACCTGGTCCAGCCACGCCGCCTGGTCCGCGTCGGAGGTGATCGGGATCTCCTGGACGCTGCGGCCGGGCTCGCCCAGCAGGTCGATCGTGTAGACGTCGCCGACCTTGAGCAGGTGGGGGAGGTTGCCGCCCCAGACCGGTGACCCCGACGCCCTGCCGGGCAGGAGCACCAGCGGCTCGGCGCGACCGGGGTGGCCTTCGTACCGGTAGGCGCGCACGACCCCGAAGTCGGTGCGCACGTCGAGGGTGCGGGAGGGCCGGGGCATGTCGGCCATCGCCTTGCCGTACGCCGCAAGGTAGTCGGCCTGGCCCCGGGCGCTGGCCCAGTGCCCCACGGTGGACGGGCTGCGCAGGGCGAAGGCCAGGGCCACGGCCGCGACGACGAGGACGCCGGCGACGATCTTCAGCGCCCGGCGGCGCGCGCGTGTGCCTCGCCCGCGCGGCGGATCGGCCCTGGACGCCCCGGTGTCAGGCCGGTCTCGCTCGGCGTCGCCACTCATCGGAACCTCCCGGCTGAACGATGGTCAGTTTTTTGACCTCTGTTCAGAAGCATACGTCGCGATGCGATAGCGTCGGGCCATGGCACCACGGCGTACGGCACCGCATACCCAGGACAGGCCGCTCAGCCTCATCGAGCAGGCCCGGCGTGATCAGCTCATCCAGATCACGATCGACCTGGTGTCCGAGTACGGCTACGCCGCCACCTCGCTGACGCGGATCGCGCAGACGGCCGGGATCACCAAGGGCGCGGTGCTGTACCACTTCGCCTCCAAGGACGCGGTCGTGGCGGCGGCGCACGAACGCGTGCTCGGCCTGCTCGTGGCCGACGTCGAGGCGGCGATCGCCGCGGTGCCGGCCGACCGGGCCCCGGCCGCCTACGTGCGCCGGATGGTCGGTCACCTCGCCGAACGGCCCGGCCACACCCGCATGCTCGTGGGGGCGATCACCAACGGCGACGTCCCCGATCCGTCGGTCCGCTGGAAACCTCTCGCGGCCCTCCTCCAGGAGGCCCGGCGGGCCCGGGGCCTGGGCCCGGGCCCCGACCCGCGTACGCTGGCGATCATCGTGGGCGGAGCGATCGACGGGATCATCGGCGAGCACATGCGGGACCCCGGCTACGACGCCCCGGCCGCCGCCGAAGCGCTCATCACGATGCTGGAGACCACCCTGTTCGCGTGACTCCGCCGGCGGCGGGCAAGCCGGTCAGGAAGCGGAGGGGCGAGCAGACCGGTCAGGAGCTGGGGTGCCGCCCAAGACCGCGCGGAGAGGTTCGTGGGCGCGGACGGTCTGATTTTGTCGGAGGCCCCCGATAGGGTGCGGCAGCCAGATCCACCCCCTCCCCGGGAGAAACTCCGTGGACATCCTGCTCATCGCCGGCCTGTGGTTCGACGGATCCGCATGGGACGACGTCGTACCCGAACTCACCGCGCTCGGCCACCGCGCCGTGCCGCTCACCCTCCCGGGCCAGGGCGACGGAGCCGCCTCCGCGACGCTCGACGACCAGCTCGCGGCGGTGCTCGCGGCCGTTGACGCGGCGCACGGGAGGCCCATGGTGGTGGGGCACTCCGTGGCGGCGAGCCTGGCCTGGCTGGCCGCCGACGCGCGGCCGGAGAAGGTGTCCAAGGTCGTCATGATCGGCGGCTTCCCCGCCGCCGACGGGGGGACTTACGCCGATCACTTCCCGATCGGCGACGGCGTCATGCCCTTCCCCGGCTGGGGTCCGTTCGAAGGGCGGACGCCGCCGACCTGGACGAGGAGACGCGGGCCCGCCTGGCCTCCGCCGCCATCCCCGTCCCCGAGGCGGTCGCCAGGGGAGTCGTACGCCTGAGCGACGAGCGCCGCTTCGACGTCCCCGTCGTGGTCGTGTGCCCCGAGTTCACCCCCGACCAGGCCCGGAAGTGGATCGCCGCCGGGGAGAGCCCCGAGCTGGCCCGCGCCACCCACGTCGACTACGTGGACCTGGACTCGGGCCACTGGCCGATGGCCACCCGCGCCCGCGACCTCGCCCGCCTCCTGTCCCGGGCGGCCGGCGGATAGGCACTGGCCCGAGGCGTTGATCAGCGATATGTCGTCGCGGGGTGAGCAGAGAGGTCTCTTCGGGGGTGAGGCCCTGGGCTCACTCCCCGACCTGTCCGCGCGGGTTCGAGTCCGCGAAGCCGGCGAGCAGTTCCCGCAGCAGGCCGGCGAGCTGGCGGCGGTGTTCGGGTGGCAGGTGGCTGATGAGGTCGTCCTCGGAGGTGAGCAGGTCGGCGACGACACGGTCGAGCAGTTCGTTGCCCGCCTGGGTGAGGGTGACGGCGCGTGCGTGGTAGCCCGACCCGGCGGTGGTGCGTTCGACCAGCCCGGCCCTGGCCGCTCGCTCCACCCGCTGGGTGATCGCGCCGCGTGAGACCCTGCACGCCTCGGCCAGCTCGCCCGGGCTCATCCGGTACGGCGTGCCGGAGCGCCGCAACGTGGACAGCAGGTCCAGCGTCGCCACGTCCACGCCCAGTCGTGCCAGGGTGCGGCGCCGCTCGTCGCCGAACACCTTGGCGGCCCACCAGATCCGGGTGATGACGCCGATCGACTCGACCGGGACCCCTGGCAACTCCCGCAGCCACGCATCCTGAATGTCATCGGCGCCGTCGCGAGCCGCCCCGCCGGCCTCGGTGGCGCCGGGGGCGTCGGTGGCGTCGGTGGCGTCGGTGGCGTCGTCGCGCGGCGGCTCAGCGGCCACGCTCGGCTCCGCCGTTCACCTGGATGACCTGCGCGGTGATGTGCCCGCCGCCGGGCGAGGCGAGCCAGTGCACGGTCTCGGCGACGTCCCGCGGCGTGCCGGCCCTGCCGGTGCTGGTCTGCGCGACCAGCCTCGCGCGCCGCTCGTCGCTCAGGCCGTCGCCGAAGAACTCGGTGTCCTGGATGAACCCGGGCGCGACCACGTTGACCGTGATGCCGCGCGGCCCGAGCTCGGCGGCCAGGTCGAACGCGTACGGGTGCAGGGCCGCCTTCATCGGCCCGTACGAGTTGCCGCCCGACCCGCGGATGGCCGCGATCGAGCTGAGGAAGACGATCCGCCCGGACGGGTTGAGCAGGTCACGGAACGCCTCGGTCGGGAGTACGGCCGTCAGCACGTTGGCCCGGAAGTTGGCGGTCCACCGCCGCTCGTGGTCGCCGCCGCCCGGTTCGACGTTGCCGCCGGCGTTGTTGACCAGCACGTCGATGGCGCCGAAGCGGCCGGCCAGGTCGGCGCGTATCCGCTCGACCTCGGCCGGCTCGCTCAGGTCGGCCGGCAGCGCGACGGCGCCGATCTCCTCGGCCGCCCGTTCCAGCACGTCGGCCCGGCGGCCGATGACCACGACCCGGTCCCCGTCGGCCGCGAATCGCGCCGCCACCGCCTTCCCGATGCCGGTGCCGCCGCCACTGACCACGATCGTGCGCGCCATATCGATCCCCCTAACTTTAGACCTAAACTCAAGCTAGCACGGCAACCGGATGACCGTGAACGCAAACCGGCACGACACGGATCGTGCATCGGCCCCCACGACGACGCGACGGACCACAGCGGCCCCGCCCTCTGCCATCACGTGGTACGGCCGACCGCCCTGGCCGGGCCGGGGGATGTCGCGCCGAGGACGTTTTCCGTACAGTCGGGGCCGAGATCGTTTGCCGGATGCGATCTGCGTGGAGGTGCCGATGGCCGCTGACCCGACGATGGAGCGGATCGGGCAGGGGGTGGAGTTGCATCACGGCCGGGGGGAGCGGGAGGCCGCCCGGGAGTTGTTCGCGCGGATCTGGGATGACATCGGCGGTGAGGGGGGCGACCCGCTGCATGTGGGCGTGCTGGCCCACTCGATGGCCGATGTGCAGGACGACGTGCGGCAGGAACTGATGTGGGATCTGCGGGCGCTGGCCGCCGCTGGACGGGTCACCGATGAGCGGGTGGCCGAGGCGGGGGTGCCGCTCTCGGTCGCGGGCCTGTATCCGTCGCTGCACCTGAACATCTGCGACTGCTACCGGAAGCTGGGCGATCTCGACCGGGCCCGGGAGCACCTCCGGCGGGCGCGGGACGGGATGGGCGCGCTCGGCGACGACGAGTACGGGCGGCTGATCAGGGACGGCCTGGAGCGGCTGGCCGGGCAACTGGGCGAGCCCGCCTGACCGCGCCCCGTGGGCCGAAAGCCGCGTCCCGCGGGCCGAAAGCCGCGTCCCGCCGCCAGAGCCGCGTCCCGCAGGCCGCCGGGCCCCGCCGCCGGTCGGGGCCTCGCCGGCCGTACGTCCGCGTCTGTCAGGTCAGGTCAGGTCAGGACGCAGCGGGTGCCGGTGAAGATGGTCGGCATGCACTTGTTGCAGTGGATGCACAGGGAGGGCGTGGCGGGGTCGGCCTGGATGCGGTTGACCAGGTCGGGCTCGCGCAGGAGCGCGCGGGCCATGGCGACGAACTCGAAGCCCTCGGCCATCGCCAGGTCCATCGTCGAACGCCGGGTGACGCCGCCGAGCAGGATGAGCGGGAGCTTGAGCGCGGCGCGGAACTGGCGGGCGCTGTCGAGCAGGTACGCCTCCCGGTAGGGATAGGCGCGGAGGAACCGCTCACCGGCGAGCTTGACGCCCAGCCGTACGGGCTGCCTGAAGACGGCGGCGAACTCGGTGACCGGCGCGTCGCCCCGGAAGAGGTACATCGGGTTGAGCAGGGAGCTCCCGGCGGTCAGCTCCAGGGCGTCCACGCTGCCGTCGCGTTCGAGCCACTGGGCGACCCGCAGGCTCTCGTCCAGCCACAGGCCGCCGGGCACGCCGTCGTCCATGTTCAGTTTGGCCAGTACGGCGATGCGGCCGCCGACCGCGTCGCGTACGGCGCGGGCGGCGCCGAGGGCGACCTTGGCGCGGTTGGCCAGCGAGCCGCCGTACTGGTCGCGGCGCTTGTTGAGCCTGGGGGAGAGGAACGAGCTGGCGAAGTAGTTGTGGCCCAGGTGGATCTCGACGGCGTCGAAGCCGGCCTCGACGGCCAGTTCGGCGGCGGTCGCGTGGGCGGCGATGACGCGCTCGATGTCGGCGGCCGTGGCGCGGCGGGTCAGCCGCGCGGCCTGGGGGTTGAACCTGGCCGAGGGGGCCAGGGCGGGCGCGCGGTTGGACCTGGGGTCGGCCACCGGCCCGGCGTGGCCGATCTGGGCGGAGGCGGCGGCGCCCTCGGCGTGCACGGCGTCGGTGAGGCGGCGCAGCCCCGGCACGGCCTCCGGGCGCATCCAGATCTGGTTGCGCCCGGTGCGGCCCTCGGGCGCGACGGCGCAGTAGGCGACCGTCGTCATGGCGACCCCGCCCGCGGCGTGCCGCCGGTGGAACTCGATCAGGTCGTCCCCGGCGAGGGCGCCCCTGGTCATGCCCTCGAAGGTGGCGGCCTTGAGGATCCGGTTGCGCAGGGTGAGCGGGCCGAGCCGGGCGGGCTCGAACACGGCGGGAGGGCTGGCGTCCTTGGGCATGTCCACCGACTCCTGACGCTCGAACATATTTCAATCACTGATTGAATACCGCGCCGATCACGTGTGGTGCAATATCGGGCATGACGGAGGACTCCCCATCGACCCGTGACCGGCTGCTGGCCGCGGCCGAGCGGCTGTTCCTGCTCAAGGGGGCCGAGCAGGTGTCGGTGCGCGCCATCAACGCCGAGGCGGGTCTGAACCCCGGCGCGGTGCACTACCACTTCGGGTCCCGGGAGGGCCTGATCGCGGCCCTCCTGGAGCGGGAACTGCTGCCGCTGTGGGCGGACCGGCTGGAGGAGATCGCCCGCCGCTCCCGGTCCGGGGGCGCGGAGCTCGACGTCGCCGAACTGGTCGCGGCCATCGTCGAGCCTTTCGACCGGCTGGCGCGCACCGAGAAGGGGCGCATGCTGTGCCACCTGCTGGCCCGTACGGCGCTGCCGGCGGGGGGCGTGCCGAACGCGGTCTCCGCCTGGTTCGGCGCCGCGCCCTTCGAGGCCATGCTCGCCCGCGCCCTGCCGTACCTGCCGGTCCGCGAGGTGGCCACGCGCTGGCGGCTCGCCTTCACCCTGCTCCTTGAGGTGTACGGCCGCGCCCTGGCCCCGAACCCCACCGCTCCGTCCCCGCTCCCGGACCCGGCCACGGTGGCCGCCTTCATCACCGCCGGCCTGACCGCCCCGTCCCCGCACCGGGCCTGAGCGGGGCGTGATCCGCGGCCTCGCGCGGCCGGAGCCGGGCGGCGCCGTACACGTCGCGGGGATTCCCGGCGGCGCGGTCGCGCGGGAATCAAAACAAGATCTTCGGTGGTTGGCGGATGACATGACCATCAGAAGGGAGCCGTGATGGCCGCCGCGGCCGCCGGCGCCGTCTCCGGGAACCTCGCCGGAGCCGCGCCCGCGCGAGCCGGGCTCCCCGGACCCGGCGGCCGCCGCCGGGCGGGTCACCTCCCGCGAGGCCGCTTCCCCCGGCCCGGTACGGCGGGCGCGGCCGCCCCGCCGTACGGGGACCGGCTCACTGTAAGGAGCACCATGCACCGTCCGCCGCCGCCCTTCCCCGCCGAGACCGCTAAGTCCGCCGAGACCGCCCGGAGGGGCCGGCCCGCCGCCCGTGTCCTTGCGGCGCGCGAGCGGGACGGCGTGCTGCCGGGGGCGCGGGCATGAGCAGGTTCGCCCAGCTCGCCTTCACCGACGGCGTCGTCGCGCACCAGAAGGCGCACGGCAGCGACCGCGCCTACCGCCGCGCGCTGGAGGGGCCGGGCGAGCCCGACCGGCTCGGGCCCGACGAGCGCGCCTTCATCGCCGAGCGCGACAGCTTCTACCTGGCCACGGTCGGCGAGACCGGCTGGCCGTACATCCAGCACCGGGGCGGCCCGCGGGGGTTCCTCAAGGTGCTGGACGACCGGACGCTCGGGTTCGCCGACTTCCGGGGCAACCGGCAGTACATCACGCGCGGCAACCTCGACCACGACGACCGAGTCGCGCTGTTCCTGATGGACTACGCCAATCAAGTCCGGCTCAAGGTGCTCGGGCGCGCCCGCGTGGTGGAGGACGACCGGTCGCTGGCGGTGACGGGTTACCCCGCCAAGGTTGAGCGCGCCGTCCTGATCCAGGTCGAGGGGCTCAACTGGAACTGCCATCAGCACATCCCCCAGTTGTTCCCGCGCGACGCCGTCGAGGAGGCCCTCGGCCGCCTGCGGGACCGGATCGCCGAACTCGAACGGGAGAACGCCCGCCTGCGCGGCGCGACGCCGTAGCGGCCCCCCGGGCGCCCGCCTCCCGGCGCGCGGGGGCGGGCGCTCGGCCCCCGGCCTCAACCCTCGGCCTCGGCCCCCGGCCTCAACCCTCGGCCTCGGCCCCCGGCCTCAACCCTCGGCCTCGGCCCCCGGCCTCAGCCCTCGGCGTGCAGGCTCATGACGTAGACCTCGCCGTCGTCCTCGAAGAGCGCGACCCGGTCGACGCCGTCGTCCAGGAGGTCCCGCCACACCTGGCCGATCCAGCTCTCGGCGTCCGCCTGGGAGGTGAAGGACCCCGGTTCGACCGCGGGGGTAACCTCGCCGCCGTCGGCCGCCTCGAACCGCCACGTCCACGCCATCTCCGGACCTCCCTCATCCAGCACGCCCGCCGTCCCTGTCACCACCCGTGCGAGGTCACGATCCGCGTGAGGCCCAGGGCGCGGGCCATGATCCCGCCCCGTGGTGCTACCCCGCCGCCCTCGCCCGCAAGCGGCCCGCGCCCTCGTCATCTCTCGCCCACGGCCGTGGCCTTGGCCGTACGGCCCCGGCGGGGCGGGGCATGGCCGTATGGCGTCAGCGCAGCGCGCGGGGGCGGGCCAGGCGGGTGACGGCTGCGACCGCGGGGGACAGGCGGGCGGCCAGGTTGCGGGCCGCGACTCCGGCGCGGGTGGCGGGGACGAGGAGGGCGGCGGCGAGGCCGACGGTGCGCCGCTTGGGCCCGGCCAGGCGGCGGTGTGCCGACTCGTAGCGGCGGAAGGCGGCGGCGGGGTCGCGCGGGGTGGCGGCGAGTTCCCGGGCGAGGGTGTGCGCGCCCGCGATGGCCAGGGACGATCCGTCGCCGAAGAGGGACACGCACGAGGCGGCGTCGCCGAGCAGCGCGACCCGGCCGGCCGACCAGCGCGGCAGCGCGACCTCGCTCACCGAGTCGAAGAAGAGGTCGTCGGCGGCGCGCACCCGGTCCAGGAGTTCGGGGGCGCGCCAGCCCACGTCCGCGAACGCCGCGGCCAGCAGCCGCTTGTGCCGCTCGGTGTCGTGGTGGTCGAGGCCGGGCTCCTCGGGTGCGCGGTAGAGGAAGAACGCCCCGTCGCCCGCGGGCGTGGGGCTCACGGCCACGCACCTGCCCGGGGTGTTGTGCATGAGGATGTCGCGCCCGGCGCCGCGCCCGCCGGCGCGGGGGGGCAGGGTGGCGACGTAGAGGCCCAGGTGCTCGAAGCGGCCGCCGGCCCCGAACGCGAGCCGCCGCGTGACCGAGTGCAGGCCGTCCGCGCCGATCACGACGTCGAAGCGGCGTGGCGCGGCGCGTTCGAAGGCGACCTCGACCCCGTGGTCGTCCTGGGCGAGGCCGGTGATGGTGTCACCGAAGAGGTACTCGGCGTCGTCGCGGCTCGCCTCGTACAGGATCGCCGCCAGGTCGCCGCGCGGGATCTCCACCTCGCCCGGCCGCTGCACCACGCTCATGGGCAGCCGCGCGAGGCGGCGTCCGGCGGTGTCGACGAAGGTGAGGCCGGTGGTGCCGGTGGCCGCCTCGCGCAGCCGGGGCGTGATGCCCATGCGCTCGGCGACGCGCGCCGCCGGGCCGCGCACGTCCACGGGATTGCCGCTGGAGCGCGGGGAGCGGGCGTATTCCACGACGGTCACGCGGTGGCCGTGACGGGCCAGCCAGTAGGCGAGGGTCGGCCCGGCCACGCCGGCGCCGGAGATCAGAACGCTCAGCTCGCGCATGCCGTCTCCTCTAAGTGGAGGAATTTCCTCCGTATGGTTGGACGGTAGGCTAAGCGGAGGAAATTCGTCAACTTCTGGTTCCGGGGTGGATGTGGACGCTGAGAACGGCGCGGCGGGCGACGGGCTGCGCGCCGACGCGCGGCGCAACCGCGATCTGATCGTCGCCGCCGCGCGGGAGTTGTTCCTGGAGAAGGGCCTGGACGTGGCGCTGGAGGAGGTCAGCCGGCGGGCGGGCGTCGGGATCGGCACGCTCTACCGGCGGTTCCCCGATCGCGAGGCCCTGCTCCGCGGCGTCGCCGAGGACAACCTGCGCCGCCTGGTGGAGCTGGCGGAGACCGCCTCCCGCGAGGAACCGGACGCCTGGCACGGCCTGTGCCGCTTCCTGCGCGGCTGCGCCGACCTGCGGATGGGCGAGCTGTCGGCCAAGCTGGAACCCCGGCTGCACCAGCGGATCCGCGCCGGCGAGGGCCTTTCGGGCCGGCGGCGGCGCGTGATGGACGCCCTGCTCCGCATGATCGCCCAGGCGCAGGCGGACGGCGACCTGCGCCCCGACGTCGGCCCGGTCGACATCGCCCTGCTGATGACGGTCCACGTCTACACCCCGCCGCACATGCCCGCGGGCCAGGCCGCCGGCCGCGTCGTCGAGATCATGCTGAACGGCCTGCGCCCGGGCCCGGCCCTCCCCGGCGCGGCGCTCCCCGAGGCCGACCTCCTGCGTTACATCGACCCGGGCGCCGACGGCCCGTGACACCGGGGCCCGCCCCTGGTGTCACGGCGGGGACGCCCGGCGCCGCCAGGGGACGCGGGGGAGGGCCCCGGCGTCAGACGACGTCGATGTTGGCCATCATGGCCATGTCCTCGTGCTCCAGGTTGTGGCAGTGGACGACGTAGCGGCCGCGGAAGCCGGCGAAATGGACGAGGATCTGGACCACCTCGTACGGACGGACGTCCACGGTGTCCTTCCACCCGGCGTCCGAGGGCCGGGGCGGGCGGCCGTTGCGGCTCAGCACCTGGAAGTGCCCGAGGTGCACGTGCACCGGGTGATGGAAGTCCGAGGTCAGGGTCCACAGCTCCGTCGTGCCGAGCTCGGGCGCGGCCAGCGCCGTGCCCGGGTCGAACGGCAGCCCGTTGACCGTCCACCGCGCGCCGTGCGGCCCGGGCCCGCCGAGCCGGAAGTCGAAGCGGCGCCGCCGTACGGCATCGCGCGGGGTCAGGGTCCGCACCCGGGCCAGCCGGGCGGGCACGGCGCTGTCGTCTCCGGCCCGCCGTACGACGTCGAAGCGCATGACCTCGCGCGTCCGCCCGGCGCCGAGGCGGTTGCGCAGCACGACGCGGGTGCCCACGGGGTAGGCCCCGAAGTCCACGACGACGTCGGCGCGCTCGGCGCCGGCCAGCACCAGCCCGTCGAGCGGCCGCGGCCGCGACAGCAGGCCGATGTCGCCGCCGATCTGGGTGAACGCGGCCCCGGACGGCGGAGGCGGGTCGAGCCGCAGGTCCAGGCGGCGGGCGTTGCAGGCGTTGAGGAAGCGCAGCCGGTACCGCACGGCGGCGACCTCCGCCACGGGCCACGGCGCCCCGTTGACCAGCATCACGTCGCCCTCGACGCCCTGGTGGTGGGCGCCCGTCACGCCCGGCTCGCCGAGCAGCGCCGGATCGACGGACGGGTAGCGCAGCGCGCCGTCCTCCTCGAAGGCCCGGTCGCAGATCAGCAGCGGGATCTCCCGGTCGCCGCGGGGCAGGGGCAGCGCGTCCTCGGCCTCGTCGCGGATGAGGAACATGCCGGCCAGGCCCCGGTAGACCTGCGGCCCGGTGAAGTCCATGCGGTGGTCGTGGTACCAGAGCGTGGCCGCCGCCTGGCCGAGCGGGTACTCGTGGACGAAGGTCTCCCGCGCCGGCCGCCACGCCTCCGGCCGGCGCGCCCCGTGCCCGCCCTGCCCGGCCTGCCCGCCGTGCGCGCCCTGCCCGCCGTGGCCCGGCCGGAACCGGCCGGCCAGCCCGGACGGCACGACCAGGTGGGTGGGGTAGCCGTCCGAATCCGGGGGCGTCACGCCCCCGTGCAGGTGGGTGGACGTGGGCACCGGCAGGCGGTTGACCACGCGCACCCGGATCGGCCGCCCGGCGCGCACGTCGAACGTCGGCCCCGGGAAAACCCCGTCGTACCCCCACACCTCCGTCCGCGTGCCCGGGATGATCTCCACCCGCGCCGGGCGCTGGACGAGCTCGTACGACGTCCCGTCCGCGCCGGGACGCGCGACCGGCGGGACCGGCAGCGGCACGGCGAACGGCCGGGGGAGCGGGAGGCGGCTGGCCAGCGGCGCGCCGGCCCGCTCGGCGCCCGCGAGCCGGCAGCCGCCCGCCAGCGTGACGCCGGCGAGCGCGCCGAGGAGACCCCGCCGGGACAGGCCGCCCTCCGGCAGCCCGCGCCGGCCGGTCATCGCTCCGCTCCTCGCCGCGGGCGGCGCCGCCGTACCCCTGGCGACCAGACCGCGATGAGCAGGGCCACCGACAGCCCGAACAGCAGCACGCCCAGGGGGATGTGCAGCGCGACGGCCCGCGCGTAACCGGCCGCGGACTGCGCCTCCACCAGCACGAAACCCGCCACGCTCGCCCCGATGGGCCACGCCGGGCCCCGCCCCGGCCGCCACACCAGGATCGCGGCGACGACCTGGAAGAAGACCAGCGCGGCGAGGAACGACGCGATGGCGCCGTGCAGGCCCAGCATGCCGACGTCGCCGGTGACGAACAGCCCGGCCAGCACCGGCTGCGCCAGGACGAGCAGGGTGACGGCCAGCACGAGCCCGCGCAGCGACCACACCGCCCAGCCGGGCACGGCCGTCGCCGGCGCCCCGTCCACGGCCGGCGCGCCGCTCACGACCCGCCCCGCGACCTGCGCTCGATGATCACGCCGATGACCGCGCCGGAGATGCCGAGGACGGGCATCAGCATGCCGAGCAGGACCCCCACGCCGGTGGAGATCTCACCGCCGCCGCCGCCGACCAGCGGCCGGGCGATGGCCGAGGTCAGCAGGGCGCCGGCGATCAGGCCGAGGAACAGGCCGAGTACGGCCACGCCGAGTGTTCTCACGGTCCACGACGCTAGGCGGCCGCGCCCGCCCCGTCGTCCGGGCGGGGTGGACAGCCGGAGTCGACATCGGCGGTACGCCGCCCGCGGCGAGTACGTCCCATGACGACACCCACTCCTCCCACAGGCCCATTCCGGTCCGCCCGGTCCCCGCCCCGGCGGATGAGGGGGCGGATGGTCAGGTGATCCGGCGGCGCTCCGGATCCGGCCTCCGCGAAACAGGCGGATCCGGCACACTGTCCTCATGGACCCCGCGTGGGTGGCCGTCATCGCGGCCGCCGTCGGTGCTTTGGGCGCGGCGGGCGCCGCCGCGATCGCGGGCCGGGCGGCCCGCCGCCAGATCACGATGCAGAGCGCCGGTCAGCGAGACCAGTGGCGCCGCCAGACCCGACGCGACGCCTACAGCGCCTTCCTCGACGCGGGAGTCCAGGCGCGGGACGAGCTGACCTCCGTGTGGCGGCTCTTCAAGACCCGCGACCCCGACCTCGCCGGGATCGACGAGAAGATCACGAACACCGAGCCCTTCGTCAGCGCCGTCAAGCGCGCGAGCGCGACGGTCTTCGTCGAGGGGCCGACAGGCATCCTGGAACCCACCCTCCGCGCGGAGGAGAGCATCACCCTCTTCCGCGCCCTCCTGCGGCAGACGCTGGCGGACCTGCGAGCCGGTCGCGACGCCACCGAATACCTCGCCCTGTGCGCCCGGCAGGAGCACCTCGTCCGTGACCTGCTGGACCGCTTCGCCGCGTTCGCGCGCGGTGCGCTGGACGAGGCCGAGCCCGAACGGATGCCGCTGAACCCTCCGCAGGCCCCCGCCGCGGAGGAGGAGGTGCGCCGGCTGAGAAAGGAGATCAGCGAGCACCTCGAAACGGACGAAAGCCGGATCGACGTGAAGAGCCGTCTCGTCGACCAGGGCCTGGACTCCCTCCACGTCATGGTCATCCTCAACCGCGTGGCCCGGGACTGGGGGGTCCGCCCCGACGGCGCCTGGCCCATCTCCTCCTTTTTCGATAAGTCCATCGAAGAGATCGCCGCCCACATGGCCGCCCAGCGAGACCACCCCACCCCCGGCCGCGCGCCCTGACGGCCTCCCGCGGTGGCGACGGCCTTCCCCGTGGTGGCGACGGCTGACGGCGGCCGAGGTGGGGAGAGGGGTGCCTGCCGGCTCGGCTAGGGTGCTGGGCGTGGGGCGACGACTGCTGGTGCTCGATGCCTGCCTGGGGGCCGTCGTGTCCCTGGTCGTCGCGGTCGCGATCACCGCGGACGTGGGCGGCGAGCGCGGTCCCGACCTCGGGGCGTACCTGTTCGCGGCGGGCCTCGGCCTGCTCATGCTCGTACGGCGGCAGCATCCCGTGCTGGCGCTGGTCGCCACGACCGTCGGCCTGTGCGGCTACTACATCGCCGACTACCCGCCGATCGGGCTGGCCGTACCGGTCGCGGCGGCGCTGTACTCCGCGGCCGAGCACGGCAGGCCCGTGCTCGCCACCGCCGTCGCCGCCTTCCTGCTGGTCGCCTCCAGCTTCTTCCGGCTCCGTGAGGGGGAGCAGCTCGCCTACCTGCTCGGGTACGAGCTGCCGTGGTCGGTGGCGATCATGGCGGGGGCCGTCGCGCTCGGCGACGGCGTCCGCAGCCGCCGCATCCGAAACGAGCAGCAGCGCGAGCGCGAGCGGGACCTGCTGGAGGCGAGCCGCCGGGAGGCCGCCCGCCGCATCGAGGAGGAGCGCCTCGGCCTCGCCCGCGACCTGCACGACGTGCTCGCCCACACCACGACCATCATCACCCTGCAGGCCGACGTGGCCCGCGAGGCCCTCGACGACCACGACGTCGCCGCCGCGCGGGCCGCGCTGGAGGTCATCCGTACGGCGGGCGGCCAGGCCACCGGCGAGCTGCGCTCCACCCTCGCCCTGCTCAGGCGGCCCGCCGAGGAGACCCCGCGCGCCCCGACCGGCGGCCTGGAGCACCTCGGCCGCCTGGCCGCCGCGACCACCGCGGGCGGCCTGCCGGCCGCCGTCCACGTCCACGGCGAGCCGGCCCCGGTGCCGACCGTCGTCGGCGTCACGGCGTACCGCATCGCGCAGGAGGCGCTCACCAACGCCGTACGGCACGCCGCCGGCGCGACCCGCGTCGACGTGCACGTGACCTACCGGCCCGAGAGCGTCGAGATCAGCGTGCGGGACGACGGCCGGGGCACCGCCGGAGACGGGCACGGGGACGGGCGCGGGCACGGCCTGACCGGGATGCGCGAACGCGCGGAGCTGATCGGCGGCACCCTGACCACCCGGACCTCCGCCACCGGCTTCGAGGTCTCCGCCACCCTCCCCCTGCGGGGATCCCCCGAACCGGGACGGGCCTGACGCGCGCGGGCCGTCAGCCCGCGCGCCACGGCCCCGGCCGCCTCCCGCCGGCGGGGTCCTGCAACGGCGGCCCGCCCCCGTTTCCGCACGTCGACAGATGGCATGGCGACCGGGCGGCGGGCCCGTGACCTTCCCCGCTCAGGAGGGCCGGGGCAGGGCGGACCGTGCACGCTGACCGAACATTCGTGCACGCACGGACAAGACGTGCCGCGGCGGCGGCCCGCATGCTCGTATCGGGAACGCCGACGACGATCAGGAGTTGCGCCATGATGATGCGGAAGCCGACCGCGAAGACCGCTCTGCTCGTGTTCCTCGGCGCGGTGGCGCTGGCCGGGATGGCCGCGCCGGCGCGGAGCGACACCGCGTCCGCCTCCCGGCCGGGCGCATCCGCCGCCGCGGACGGTGCCTGGCGGGCCTACGGCAACGTCAACCCGATCACCTCCAGCACCAGCACGTGGGGATGCGCCGCCAGCAAGGCGATCGCCGTCGACGTCGTCGCCCAGGTCTGCGCGGTCAGGGCGCAGCATGGCGGCGCCGTGCAGGGAGCCGTGATCGTGCGCAACAACCGGTCCACCCGATACGACACGGCCGCGGGGTCGGAGCTGTTCACCTATGGCGAGTACCGAGAGGGCTACTGGGTCTGCCCGGTCTCCGGCGTCGCCCCGCACTCGTGGTCCGTCTGCTTCGGCACGACCCTCCCCCTCTCCGTCCTGACCCACGCGCGCGGCTGGGCCGCCTACACCGACCTCGAAACATCCCCCTACGTCTGATCCCGAGCCTCCAAGGGTTCGCCGGGGTCGATCGTCAGGTGGGCGGGGGCAGGGGCATGCCGAAGTACTTGGTGGTGGGGGTCTCGGTGATGAGGTGGAGGCCCAGGTGGCGGTAGAAGCCCTGCGCCTTGGTGTTGGCGGCGGCGACGCCGAGGTGGACGCCGGGCACGCCGCGCTCGCGCAGGGCGTCGATGGCGGTGGTCCACAGGCGCCGTCCGTGCCCGCCGCCCTGGGCCTCGGGCAGGAGGTCCACGTGGATGTGGGCCGGGTAACGGGCCGCGATCTCCGCCGGGGTGCGGGGCGGGTCGGCGAGGTAGGAGCGCAGCAGCGCGTCGGGGCTGCCCGGCTCGGCGGGCTTGCGCGGTTCCCGCGCGCGCACGCGGGGCCACCAGCGGCGTTCCAGCTCGTCCTCGAAGGAGGCGGTGTCGGCGACGGCGAGGAAGTAGCCGACGGGCCGCGACGGTACGCCCAGGGCCTCGTCGGGGGCGACGACCCAGGCGAGGTCGGGGGAGTGGGCCAGGTAGGGGCCCACGAAGATGTCGCCGAGCAGCCGGTGTTCGGTCAGCATCCCGCTCGCGTCCCCGCCGTGGGCGGCGGTGCGCAGGCAGATCTCGTAGAGCCGGTCGATCTCCCCGGGGTCGTCGGCGCGGGCCGCGCGGACGATCAGCGGCGCGGGCTGGGAACCTGGCGTCATCGTGGTGGGCCTCCTGGAGGGTGGTCGGCGGACGCGGGCGCCTCCGCCTGGAAGGTCCCGGCCGCGAGCCGGGTCACCTGCCGGCCCGGAGGGGGCTCCTCGCGGGACCGCCCAGCACGCTAACACGAAACCGAACAATGATCGGTTGGCGAGTGCCATGATCAAGCGGGCTGCAGCCGCCGTGCAAGCGGCGCCTGGTCGACTACCGGTGCCGGGGCCCGCGGGGGCGGCCGCCCGCCGGTCATCGTGAGGGAGGACAATGCCGTCGATCGTCTTCGGGACCGCCGCCGCCATCGGGGTGGTGGTGGCCGTGGTGCTGTTCCTCGTGCTGAGACGGAAGCCGCGCACCCGGGTGGGGGCGTACGTCAGCGCGATGTTCGTCCTCCTGGCCTCGGGGATGCTCGCCATGGGCGCCATCACGTTCGCCAGCATGGAGTCCGCCGGGCTGCGCGCCTTCACGCCGGAGGAGCGCGCGGCGGCCGTGCCGTGCGACGCGGCGGTCCTGGGGGCCGAGCAGACGTCCAACAAGTTCAACAAGCGCTACATCTGGCTGCTCCGGCTCCGCGTGACGCCCAAGGGCGGCGCGCCGTACGAGATCGAGCGCACCGCCCGGCTCACCTCGGACATGGGGGAGCGCCTGAAGCGGGGGAGCGTCACGCTGCCCTGCCTGGCCGACCCCGCCGACCGGACCCGCATCGAGATCGCCGCCCTGGCCTGAGGTCCGGGCGGCGGCGGGTGGGAGCGCCGCCCGGGCGGAAGGCCGTCACTCGCCGGTCGGGGGCAGCATGGCTCTGGCCTCGGCGAGGATCTCGGTCTGCCGCATCCAGTCGCCGCCGTCGAGGCTGAGCCCGGCCATGCCGGCTCCGGCCTCGGCGTAGGCGTGGAGGCGTTCGGCCACCTGCGCCGGGCCGCCGGTGACCGGGACGGCCGCCGCCTCCTCCGGCGGCATGCGGTGGATCTCCACCAGGACCCTGGTGAAGGCCTCGACGGCGGCCGGGTCGTCGGAGAGGACCGCGTGGCCTCCCACGGAGATCGACGGGACCGGCCGGCCCAGCTCGCCGGCGATCTCGCGCAGCCGTACGGCCTTCTTGGCCAGGGCCTCGGGGCTGATCAGGGAGGGGACCCAGCCGTCGCCGTGCAGGACGGCGCGGCGCATCGCCGCCTCGGAGTTGCCGCCGACGAGGATGGGCGGGACGGGGGCGGCGGGGCCGAGGGTGAGCTCCTGGTCGCCCAGCGAGGTCGGCTCGCCGCGGATGAGGCCCGGCAACGCCCGCAGCGCCAGGTCGGTCCAGCGGCCCCGGTCTTTGAGCGGCGCCCCGGCCGCGCGCCAGAACGGCGAGCCGGGGAAACCCCCGATCCCCACGCCGAGGATGACGCGGCCGCCGGACAGGTGCTGAAGCGTCTGCATCTGCGCGGCCACCCACGCCGTGGGGCGCAGCGGAAGGCTGAGCACGCCGAACTCGAGCCCGATCCGCTCGGTCGCCGTCGCCGTCGCCGCCAGGACGAGCGTGGCGTCGAAAGCGGGGGTGCCGTCCCCGACGATGAAATCGGCCATGCCGACCGCGTCGTAGCCGAGATCCTCAAGATGACGGGCCATCGCGACGTCGGGCACGCCCGTCCGGGTCGACGGCAAGGTCGTGCTGATCCGCATCATGGTCCTCCTGACGGGCGGCAAAGGAATGAGAGCCACGCTAGAACCTCAAGCGATCTTGAGGTCAAGCGCCCCGATGCCGCGGTTCACCTGGGCGTTCAGGAGAACGGCGAGGCGGGAACAGCGGTGACAACGGCGTTGACCTCAGGTTTGGTCGAGGTTCTAGGGTGAGCGGCACGAGCCTCCCGAAAGGACATGTGCCATGGAAACCGCTCCCGAGCGTTACCGATACGCCGCGATCCCGCACCTCATGGTGGACGGCGCCGCCGAGGCGCTCCGGTTCTACGCCGAGGCGTTCGACGGCGAGGAACTGTTCCGCGTCGCCGACCCGGCGGGCCGCGTCCTGCACGCCGAGATCAGCGTCAAGGGCTCGGTCGTCATGGTCGGGGACGCGGACGCCCCCTTCCAGGACCCGGTCGCCGCGGGCGGCTCGACGGTCGGGCTGCATGTGTACGTCGAGGACGTGGACGCGCTCAGTGAGCAGGCCGCCCGGGCCGGCGCCGAGGTGCTGCAGCCTCCGGCCGACATGTTCTACGGGGCCCGGTCGGCCATCCTGCGGGACCCGTTCGGGCACGTGTGGGTCTTCCTGACCCACACCGAGGACCTGCCGCCGGAGGAGATCGCCCGCCGCGGGTCCGAGCTGCTGCGCGGCGGCGGCGACGTGTTCCCCGGCTGACCGGCGGCCTCCCCGGCTGACCGGCGGCGCCGCGCGTCAGGAGGGCTGGACCTCGTCGAAGAGGGCGAGGGCCCGCGCGGGGTCCGGGCTCACGAGGCGGTCCAGTCCGGCGCCGGTGATCTCCGCCCACCGGCCGGCCCGCGCCCACATCCGCTCCTCGAAGGCGCGGACGGCCTCGTCCAGGTCCGCGGGGCCCGAGGCGGCGGCGACGGACTCGGCCAGTTCGGCGCCCTCCAGCATCGCCAGGTTCGCACCCACCCCCAGCGGGGGCATCAGGTGGGCGGCGTCGCCCAGGAGCGTCACCCCCGGGACGTGGTCCCAGGTGTGGCGCACGGGCAGGACGTGGAGGGGGCGGTGGACGAAGGCGGAGCCGTGCCGGAGGAGGTCGAGGACCGGCTCGGCCCAGCCGTCGAACAGGGCCAGCAGGGCCGCCCGCACGGCCCCGGCGTCGGCCAGGTCCAGCGCCCGGCCCCTCGCCGCGCCCAGGCCCGCGTGCCCGTCCGCGCTCCCGTGCCCGTCCGGGCCCAGGCGCGGGTCCAGGCGCCGGCCCAGGTCCGTGTGCCGGTCCAGGTCCGTGTGCCAGTTCAGGTCCGTGTGCCAGTTCAGGTCCGTGTGCCAGTCCAGCGGAGCCCGGAACTGGGCGTACACCTTGACGTGGCCGCCGCTGTTGCGCTGGGCGACGAGGGCGCGGTTGACGCCGTACACGGCCAGGGAGCCGTCTCCGACCAGCCGGGCGAGGCCGGGGTGGCGGGTGTCGACGTCGTCCAGGGAGGTCTCGACCAGGGTGACGCCGGTGTAGTGCGGCGTCGCGGGCGAGACCGCCGGGCGGACCCGGGACCAGGCCCCGTCCGCGCCGACCACGAGGTCGAACGTCTCCTGCCGCCCGTCGGCGAAGCGGATCAGCACCCCGTCGCGGGTCCCCGGCGCCACCTCGCTCACACGCCGCCCCCACCGGACGTCCAGGGGGCCGAGCAGCAGGTCGCGGAGCTGCCCTCGGTCGATCTCGGGATTGGCCAGGTCGTCCGGGCGGGGCCGCCAGTCGCGGAGCACGGTCCCGTCGGTGTCCAGGATGCGCATCGCCTGCCCCTCGGGACGGGAGAGCACCCGGAACTCCTCCAGCAGCCCCGCCCTGTCCAGCGCCCGCTGACCCAGTTCCTCGTGCAGGTCCAGCGCGCCGCCCGCGGGGCGGGCGCCGGGACCGGGATCGCGCTCGAAGACGGTGACCGGGTGGCCGTGGCGGCGCAGGACACGGGCGAAGGTGAGCCCGGCGGGGCCCGCTCCGATCACGGCGATACGCTGTCTCATGTCGATACACCGTATTTTCTGAATACGCTGTATCGCAACTGTACGATGTATCCATGACTGTGTGGGACCGGCCGGAGCCGCCGGCTCGCCCCGCGCCGCTCGACCGGGAGCGGATCGTCGCCACCGCCATCGCGCTGGCCGACGAGGGCGGGCTGGAGGCGGTGTCGCTGCGCAAGGTCGCCGCCCGGCTGGACGCCGGCCCGATGCGGCTGTACGGATACATCTCCACCAAGGAGGAGCTGTTCGACCTCATGGTGGACGAGGTCCACGGCGAGATCCTCCCCGAGGAGCCGCCCGGCGACTGGCGCGAGGCGCTGCGCGTCCGCGCCCACCGCACCCGGCAGGCCGCCCTGCGTCACGAGTGGCTGGCCGACCTGCTCGGCGGCCGTCCGGCCCTCGGCCCGAACGCCCTGGCCGTGGGCGAGGCGACGCTGGCCGCCCTCGACGGCCTGGCCGACCTGGGCACGGTCCTGCGCGCGGTGGAGACCGTCAGCGCCTACGTCATCGGCGCGATCAGGCGCGAGATCACCGAGCTGCGGGCCGAGCGGGCCACCGGCCTGTCCGAGCGCGAGTGGCAGCGCGCCCACGGCCCGCACCTGCGGAGGATGCTGGCCACCGGCCGCTACCCGGCGCTGGCCAAGGCCGTGTACGACGGCCCCGACTCCGACGCCGAGACCTCCTTCGCGACCGGCCTGGACTGGGTCCTGGACGCCGTGGCCGTGAGGCTCGCCCCGCCGCGGGCCTGACGCCCCACCCGGGGCCGGCGTACGGCGGCGCGCGGGCCGTACCGCCGGGGCGGGCACGGCCGGAGCGCCCCGGCACACCTCAGGCGGCGCGCCGGGTCGCGCACTGGCGGCGGAACTGGCTGGGCGGAACGCCGTAGGCGGCGCGGAAGGCCTGGCTGAAGTGGGCGGGGCTGGTGAAGGCCCAGCGCGCCGCGAGGGCGGAGATCGAGTGGGCGGCCAGCCGCGGGTCGGCCAGGTCCCGGCGGCACCGGCGCAGGCGCTGCTCGCGGATCCAGCCGGCCACGGTGTGCCCCTCCTCCCGGAAGAGCTGGTGCAGGTGGCGCAGCGAGATGTGGTGGGCCGCGGCGATCGCGCCGGGGCTGAGCCGAGGGTCGCCGAGGTTGCGCAGGATGAAGGCGTGGACGCGGGCCAGAAGCGCGCGCCGCCGCGCGCAGGGCGGCACCGCGGCGATGACGTCCAGCTCGTGGGCGAGCGCCGCGGCCAGCAGGTCCAGGGTCAGCGTGGACAGCCGGGCGGCGTCGGCCGGGCTGAACTCGCCCAGATGCCGGGCCAGGTGCAGCAGGAACCGCGAGGACAGCGCGCCCACGCCCGCGTCGCCCGGGATGCGGACCGCCGTCAGGTTCCGCAGGTCGCGGGGCGGCAGCGGCAGCAGCGAGCGCGGGAACTGCAGGACCAGCATCCGGCTCACCCCCTCCTGCGGCGCGAGCCCGGCGCTGTAGGGGTGCGAGGTGTTGTGCAGCACCAGATCCCCGACGCCGTAGTCCGCGCGCCTGCCCTCCTGCTCCAGCATGGCGCGGCCGCGCACGAGGCAGGTGAGCTTGAACAGCTCGGGATCGGCCTGGCGGATGAGCCTGGGGGTGCGCTGGACCGAGTGCGGCGTCGCCGTCATGAGCGCCGCCCGCACCGGGCCGAGCTCGGCCGCCTCGATCCGCGCCCGGAACCGGCTCCGCAGGTACGGCTCGCAGCGCAGGTCGTAGGGGACCCACGTCCGGGAGCTCACCTCGCGCCAGAAGGCCAGGCGCTCGCCGTGCGGGATCGTGGCGGTGCTGACCAGGTCCATGACCCACCTTCCGTCGCGAGAGCCGTGACCGGAGCGCGTCCGCGCCGCCGCACGGCACCCGGGCGCGCGGGGGCGGCGCGCGTCGCGCCCGTACCGTTCCGTCCATCATGGGCGGGTCCGGGCGTCCGGCTCGCCACCCGTGGAGCGGCCTTCGCGTGTACGCGCGTGAGCGTAGGCCCGTGACGCTCGCGGGGTATCGTCGCGTTCGTGGGCGGTGTCTGGGAGCGGGCCCGCGTCTGGTGGGCGGACGGATGGCTGTCCCTGCCGCTCCTGGCCGTCGGGCTGATCGGCACCGGGCCCGCGGCCGTGCTCCAGCCGGACGCGGCCCGCCCGCCGGATCCGCCGGCGTACACCCTGATCGTGGCCGCGGCGCTGGCCCTGGCCGCGCGGCGCCGGCCGGGCGTGGCGCTGGCGGTCAACGGCGCTCTGGTGTCGGCGTATCTGGCGGCCGGGTACCCCTTCGGCCCGATCCTGCTGACCGTGCCCTTCGCGATGTACGGCGTGGCGGCCGCGTGGCCGGCCGGGCGGGCGGCGGCCGTCGTGGCGGCGGACTTCGCGGTGCTGATGGTGGCCGCGTTCGCCAAGAACTTCGCGGAGGGCGGTGACCGCCCGGCGAACACGGTCGTCTGGGGCGCTATCGCGCTGGTCGCGCTGGCCGCCGGGGTCACCGTGCGGACGCGGCGCGAGGCCGCGGCCGGGCTGCGCACGGCGCAGGCGCGGCGGGTGGCCTCCGAGGAGCGGTTGCGCATGGCCCAGGACCTGCACGACTCCATCGGCCACGGGCTGGCGGTGATCGCGATGCAGACCGGGGTGGCGCTGCACGTGCTGGACCGGGACGCGGGGGAGGCCCGCCGCGCCCTAGAGGCCGCGCGGGCGGCCAGCCGCGCGGCCCTGGACGACCTGCGGGCCGAGCTGGATCGGTTGCGCGGTGACCGGCCGGAGCCGGGCCCGCGGCCCAGGCCGGGCCTGGGCGACCTGGACGCGCTGGCCGAGCGGGTGCGGGCCGGGGGGATCGAGGTGAGCGTGGAGGTCGGGCCGGACCTGGGTGTGAGCGGGCCGGTGGACGTGGCGGCGTTCCGCATCGTGCGCGAGGCGCTGACCAACGTGCTGCGGCACGCCGACGCGGCGGCCGCCCGGGTCAGGGTCGGCCGGGACGGGGACGACCTGCTGGTCGAGGTGATCGACACCGGGCCGGGGACCGGGCGCGTGTCCGGGGCCGGGCTCGGCATCGCGGGGATGCGCGCGCAGGCCGAGCGGCTCGGCGGGACCCTGCACGCGGGCCGCCGCCCCGGCGGCGGCTTCGTGGTCCGGGCCCGGCTGCCGAGGGAGGCGAGGCCGTGATCCGTGTCGTGGTGGTGGACGACCAGGCGCTGATCCGCATCGGCGTGCGCACGCTGCTGCGGGCCGAGCCCGACACCGAGCTGGTCGGCGAGGCCGCCGACGGCCGCACCGGGCTGGCCGTGATCCGGCGGACCCGGCCCGACGTGGCGCTGATGGACATCCGCATGCCCGGCGTGGACGGCCTGACGGCCCTGCGGGAGATCACCGGCGACCCGTCGCTGGCCTCGGTGCGGGTCGTCATGCTGACCACGTTCGGGCTGGACGAGTACGTCTTCGAGGCCCTGCGCGACGGCGCCAGCGGCTTCGTCCTCAAGGACGCCGATCCCGACGAGCTGCTGCGCGCGGTGCGCGTGGTCGCCCGGGGCGAGTCCCTGCTGTCCCCGGCGGTCACCCGCAGCGTCATCTCCCAGTTCGCCCGCCCTGCCCCCGCCGTGATCGCCCACCCCGGCGTCAAGGACCTGACCGAGCGCGAACGCGAGGTGGCCGGCTGGGTGGCCACCGGCCTGTCCAACGAGGAGATCGCCGAACGCCTGGTCGTCAGCGCCGAGACCGTCCGCACCCACGTCAGCCGCGCGATGCGCAAGCTCAACGCCCGTGACCGCGCCCAGCTCGTGGTCTTCGCCATCCGGTCCGGCCTCGGCCCCCCGCGATGAGCGCCGGCGGCGCCCGCGACAACCGCGCCTTCCTGGGCGCGGCCGTACGGCACCTGGCCGGGCTCGGCGTGCGCCAGTTCCTCGACATCGGGACCGGGCTGCCCACCCAGGAGAACGTCCATCAGGTCGCGCAGCGCGCCGACCCCGCGGCCCGCGTCGTCTACGTCGACAACGACACGGTGGTCGTCTCGCACGCCCGCGCCCTGCTCGCCGCGACCCCCGGCACGGTGGCGATCAAGGGTGACCTGCGCGAGCCCGGGCGGATCCTGGCCGACCCCGAGTTGCGCGGCCTGATCGACCTGGACCGGCCGGTGGCGGTGCTGCTCCTGCTGATCCTGCACTTCATCCGGGACGACCGGGAGGTGAGGGACATCCTCCGGCAGATCACCTCCGCGCTCGCCCCGGGCAGCTACCTGGTCATCTCGCACGGCACCGCCGGCGCCGACGTCGAACCCGGCCAGGCCGACGAGCTCCAGCAGGTCTACGCGCGGGCCCTGCGCGACTCCCTGACCCCGCGTCCCGCCGCCGAGATCGCCGGATTCCTGGACGGCCTGCGCCTCGTCGGCCCCGGCGTGGTGCCGGTCACCTACTGGTCGCCCGAAGCCCCGCCGTACGACGGCCCGGACCTGCCCGGCGCCCTCGGCGTCGTCGCCCGCGTCCCCTGACGGCCGGCGGGGCCTGGAGCGCCCGGCCCCAGCGGAGCGCCGCGGAAGGGCCCCGGCGGCGCCGGCGCGTCACCCTTGGGCGGTCTCCGCGCTCAGGCCGAGCGCGTGCCGCAGGACGGCGTGCACGTAGTCGATGTCGGAGGGCGCGTTGTCGATCAGGATGGCGGCGCACAGGCCGTCCGAGGCCGCGACGAGCGCCGTCACGGCCTCGGGGGAGTCGGTGCAGTGCCGGGCGAGTTCGGCGACGCCCTCGCGCCAGCGCCGGGCGATGGGGCGCAGGGCGGGCCGCCGGGCGGCGAGCGTGGACAGCTCGCGCTCGGCCAGGGCCCGATCGCGTCCGGGGCCCGCGGATTCGGCGATGAGCTCGGCCAGGCCGCGCACCTTGTCGTCGGCGTGGTCGATGATGTGGCGGATGCGCGTGGAGTACGCCTCGACGATGCTGGTCAGAGCCGCGACCAGCAGGTCGTCCAGGGTCGCGAAGTAGTAGGTGCTCAGGCTGACGGGTATGCCGGCCTCCTTGGCGACGGTGCGGTGGGTGACACCGGCCGCACCGTCGCGCTGGATGACGGCCAGGGTGGCCTCGATGATCTCGGCACGGCGCTTGCGCCCCCTGGCCTTGCGCCCGTCGATGGAACTGTCGTCGCCCATGCCCCCTCCTGGTCACCAGGTTAGACGATCACGGCTGCGTCTCCCCGATGGGACGGATGTGCCGGAGCATGAGCAGGCACACCGCGATCACCCCCACGATCGCGACGCCCGCGGTGAGGGAGGCGATGTTCAGCCCCGTGATGAACGCCTCCTGCGCCCCCTGGACGGCGCCCGGCGGAAGCCGGTCGGAGACGGCCATCGCGCCGTCCAGGCCGGCGGTGACGCGGTCGGCGATCTCGGGCGCCACCCCCTCCGGCTCCGGCGCCTGGGAACGGTAGACGGCCGTGGTGAGGCTGCCCAGCAGGGCGACCCCGACGGCGAGCCCGAGCTCCTGCACGGTCTCCGACATCGCCGCCGCCGATCCGGACTTCGCCGCCGGAGCGGCGCCGACGACGATGTCGGTGCCCAGCGCGGCGATGGCGCCCAGGCCGAGGTAGACGAACGCGAATCCGATCACGACGCTCACCGCGCCGCCGGTGCCGGCCGTGGCGAGGAGCGCGTACCCGATCAGGGAGAGCCCCTGCGTCGCCGCCATGACCACCCCGGGCCGGACCCGCCTGGCCACGAGGGGCGCGCCGACGGCGGCGGCGAACATCGCCAGCGCCGGCGGGCCCATCCACAGCCCGGCCACGGCCGGGGACAGCCCCTCGACCAGTTGCAGGAACTGGGTGACGAGGTACATCGTGCCGCCCACGCCGACGAGCCCGATCAGCAGGGCCGCCAGGGCGGCGGAGAAGGCCCGGTCGGTGAACAGCGTCATGTCCAGCAACGGGGAGGCGAGCCGGAGCTGCCTGCGGACGAAGGTGATCCCGGCCGCCGCCCCGGCCAGGAGAAGCAGCGGCGTCATCCCGTCGGCCCCGTGCGTGGCGACGTTCTTCACGGCGTAGACGATCGGCAGGATGGCGGCCAGCGACAGGGTGACGCTGGTGAGGTCGAGCCGGCCCTCACCCGGCGAGGCGTACTCCGGCAGCAGGGCGCGCGCGCCGGCCAGGACGGCCAGCGCCACCGGCACCGCGAGCAGGAAGGCCGCCCCCCACCAGAACCGGTCCACCAGGGCGCCGCCCACGATCGGGCCGGCGGCCATGCCGAGGGCGAACATGGTCGCCCACACGCCGAAGGCCACGGCCCGCTGGCGTACGTCGGCGAACATGTTGCTGATCAGCGACAGGGTCGAGGGCATGAGCGTGGCGCCCGCGACCCCGAGCAGCGCCCGCGCCAGGATCAGCAGCCCGGCGCTCGGGGCGAACGCCGCGGCGACCGAGACGGCGGCGAACGCCGTGACGCCGATCATCAGCAGGCGCCGCCGGCCGATCCGGTCTCCCAGCGTCCCCATCGTGATGAGGAGGCCGGAGATGAGGAAGCCGTAGGCATCCATGATCCACAACGACTGCACAGGAGTGGGACGCAGCTCGGCGGCGATGCTCGGCGACACCAGGTAGAGGACCGTGACGTCCAGCCCCAGCAGCACGGTCGGCAACGCCAGCAGCCCCAGTCCGAGCCACTCGCGCGTCCCGGCCCGCGCCGCCCCCGTCCGCGTCAAGACGTTCTGTTCCATCGACATGTTTGGACGATAGTACAAGTAGTACTTTCGTTCAAAAATGATGCGGGAACCGCCCCGTCCCGCCGGGACGGCCTCGCCTGGGCGCCCGGCTTCCTGGGACAGGGGTTCCTAGGGCGCGGACCCGCCGCGCGGTGCGGCGTGCGCGGCCGCGGGGAACTCGGCGACGACCTCGAAGCGGCCGCCGGGCCGGTGGCCGGCCGTCAGGCGGCCGCCGGTGCGGTGCGCGAGACCGCCGAGGCCCGACCCCCGGCTCCCCGGCCCCGCAGGGACGGGGGAGGGGGCGCCGTCGTTGGCGACGCGCAGCCGTACGACACCGTCGGAGGCCGAGACGGAGATCTCGCACGCGCGGGCCCGGCTGTGGCGCAGCACGTTGGTGACGCACTCGCGCAGGGCGGCGGCCACCGCCGTGCAGACCCCGGCCGGCAGCGGCCCGGTCTCGCACCGCGCCGCCACCTCGACGCCGGCGGCCCGCAGCACCTCGCGGGCCGAGTCGAGCTCGGCCGCCAGCCGCAGGTCGACGCGGTCGGCGGCGATGGACCCCAGCTCCGCCAGCGTCCGCTCGACCAGCGGCACGAGCGCGGCGATGACGGACCTGGCCCGCGCCGGATCGGTGTCCAGGAGGCGGTCGGCCAGCTCGCCCTTCAGCGCGACCGCCGACAGGCTGAACCCCAGCACGTCGTGCAGGTCGCCGGCGACCCGCGTCCGCTCGCCGCGCACCGCCGCCACGGCCAGCTCGTGCCGCGCCCGCTCCAGTGAGGCGAGCAGGCCGCTCAGCCGCCCGAGGCAGTACACCAGCCACATGATCATGAGGTGGTCGCCGAAGACGGTCAGGGCGTGGGCGAGGCCGTCGAAGACCAGGGGATCGCCGCGGTCCACCGAGTGCAGGAGCCAGGCCAGGTGCCCGGCCGGCACGACCCCCGCCAGCGCCCAGGAACGCGGCGGCCGCAGGGTCAGCAGCAGTTTGCCGGTCAGCACGCCCAGCAGCCGGTCCCACACGCCGGGGAAGAACGCCAGAGGGAGGACGATCAGCAGGCCCTGGGCGGCCGGCGTCGTCCGCGAACGCGGCAGCACCTCCAGGACCACGACGGCGGCGAGCAGGACGGCCGCCAGGACGGTGACCCGCCAGCCGGTGAGGTGCCCGTGCAGCGCCAGGAGCCTCATCACGAGCACGCACTGGAGGGCCAGGACCGCCGGCAGCGCGCGCCGGGCCAGGCGCGGGGACTCGACCCGCGGCTGCTCGCCGGCCGGTCCCGCCCGGCAGGCCGCGGCCGCGGCCCGTACCCGCGCCAGGGTCTGCCGGGCCAGCGCGACGCCTTCGCGCAGGTCGCGCCGGGCGTCCCCGGGCCCGGCCCGGGCCGCCGCGCGCATCCGGGACGCCAGGGCCCGCAGGTTCCCGCCGAGCGGGTCCCGCAGCTCGGCGTCCAGCCGCAGGCGTTCCCTCGCCAGGGCCGCCCCGGCCGGCTCCTCACGGGTTCCGTGCAGGTCCTCGACGGCCCGCACCAGCGCGGACAGGACGAACAGGATGAGCCCGCCGTTCGCCGCCACGATCATGTAGCCGAGGCCGGCCTGGACCCCGGGCCCGGGGCCGAGCCCGTGCCCGAACAGGAGCACGGCCCCGCCCGAGCCCACCACGACCAGGACGAACAGCGGCCAGGCCACCCGGCCGGGCAGCGCGCACAGCACCGCGGCGGCCACCGTCCACGGCGCCCAGTCCCAGCGCCCGCCCGCCACCGCGAACGGCGCCGCGTAGAGCAGCACCACGGCCGCCAGGAGCGCATGCCGTACGGCGCCGCTCCAGCGCCGGGCCAGCAGCACGCCCAGCGGCAGGCAGGACGCCAGGGGGAGCAGCGCCGCGACCGGGCCGATGCCGTCGTCCAGCCCGGCGGCCAGGCGGGTGAGGAACAGGACGCCGAACGAGACCCGCAACATGGCCCGCGCGCGCCGCAACGGAAGATCGTCGCCACGCCCCACCGCACGCCCCCGAGAAATGCCGAACGCGCGCCCGCGCTCCCGTGGGGACACTAGTGACCTTCCCCCATCCATGCCACCCCACCGCCCACCCCATCGCCCCCCGCCACCCGCCCCACCGCGCGCCCCGCCACCCGCCCCACCCGCCCACCCCGCCGTCCGCCCGGCCCGCCCGCGGCGACGCCCGCTCAGCGGTCCGGCCCGCGCGGGACGGGGGATCTCATACTCGTTGGCGATGGACCGGTGCAGGAGGTTGACCGAGCGCTGGCTCGGATCCTCCAATCCGATCAAGGATGAGCGTGAGTTGAGAGGGGAAGCCCATGAGAACCGACGTCGCCGCCCGGGCCCGCCGCCTCGCCGCCCGGGTCGCCGCCGCCCTCGTCCTGGGAGCGCCGCTGATCGCGGTCGCGGCGCCCGCTCACGCCGCGGCCACCATCACCCGCTACAGCGGGAACCAGTGCGCGACCGCGCGGTTCGTGTACGGCTACACGCCAGAGCCCGGCGGCACGTACGAGATCTTCTGGGACGGCACCCTGACCTGGGACGAGAGCAGGTCCACGTGCGGGCCGTTCCGTGAGCCGTACGCAGGAGTCCTCCAATGGTCCGGGTACCGCAACGGCGTCTACTTCGGCTGGCAGACCGCTCCCAACGGGCACATGGACTACTACAACCCCAAGCACATCGCCTGGGCCGAGCCCGGCGGGATGAACGACATCCGCTTCCGCGTCTGCAACACCAACGTCCGCACCGGGTACGTGGGCACCTGCGGCTCCTGGTGAACCCCTCGACCCTGGCCGGGGGCGGGTTCTGGGTCTGGTCAGGGGGGTGGGCGGGGTCGAGGATCGGGGGGAGATGTTCGGCCGAGACCTTCTGGAGGCCGTGTCATGAAGACGTCGCCCCGGCTCTCCCGCCGCGCCGTCCTGGCCGGCGCCGCCGCCGCGGTCACGCCGTTCGCCGCCGCCGGTACGGCTCGCGCCGGGTCCTGGCCGGACGAGTTCCCGCTGCCCGACGGGTTCCGGCCGGAGGGGATCGCCATCGGCGGCCCGCCGTACGCCTATATGGGCTCGCTGGAGAACGGCGCGGTGTACCGGGCCGACCTGCGCACCGGCCGGGGCGCCCTGATCCATCCCGGCGCGCCCGGCACCGCCGCCGCCGGGATGAAGCTCGACCACGACGGGCTGCTCTACGTCGCAGGCGGCCCCCAGGGCGTCGCCCGCGTGTTGGACACCCGCACCGGCTCGGTCATCGCCACCCACCGGCTCGCCCCGCCCGCCGGCCACCTGATCAACGACGTCGTCCTGCTCCGCGACCGTGCCTGGTTCACCGACTCGCGCGACAACGTCCTGTACGGCGTGCCGCGCGGCCGCCCCGGGGCCGTACGCGCTCTGCGCCTGGGCGGGGACTGGCAGCAGGTCCCCGATGTGGTCAACGCCAACGGCCTCGTCGCGGCCCCCGGCGGGCACGCCCTGATCGTCGTCAGCAGCCAGCCCGTCGGCAGGCTCTACCGCGTCGACCCGCGCACCGGCCACGCCACCGCCCTCACGCTGCGCGGCACCGACAACGTCCAGCACGGCGACGGGCTCCTGCGCGTCGGCCGCACGCTGTACGTGGTGCAGAACCGGCTCAACCGCGTCGCCGTCTTCGACCTCGGCCCCGGCGCCGCGACCGCCACCCTGCGCCGGCACATCACCGATCCCCGCTTCGACGTCCCGTCCACCGTGGCCCGGCACGGCTCCCGCCTCTACCTGGTCAACGCCCGCTTCGGCACCCCTCCGACCCCCGCCACCCCCTACAACGCGGTGGCCGTGCCCCGCTGACCACCGCCGCCCCGCCTCGCCGAATTGACCTCGAGTTAAGTCGAGGTCCTAGGGTCGGGGCCATGACGACGACGAGCCACCGGGCGCCGACGGTTTCCGACGGCGGCGCCGACCACACCGACGACATCGCCGCCATCCGGCAGATCATCGCGAACGTCGAGACCGGCTACAACACCAACGACCCGGAGCTGATGACGGCGGACTTCACCGCCAACGCGGCCGTGGTCACCGCCATGGGCACGCTGATCAGCGGCTATGACGACCTGCTCGCCGCGAACACCGCGGGACTGGCCGGGTTCCTGAAGGACGAGTACGTCCGGTACGACGTCCGGGACATCACGTTCCTGCGGCCGGACGTGGCGATCGCGCACAAGGTCGCCCGCGCGACCACGGCGGAAGGCGAGCTGATCGACCGGGAGCCCGTGATGATCGCGTTGTACGTGCTCGTGAAGGAGCGGGGGCGCTGGTGGACCGCCGCCCGCCAGAACACCCTGATCCCGAAGAGCTGACCCGCGGCCGGCCCCTCGGGACCAGGCCGGGGAACCTCCGCGGCCCCGACCCGGGCCGGCCACTCCCTCCCCGCGCGCTCAGGTGTAGGCGATCAGACGCCCGGCGGCGACCACCCCCGCCCAGGCCCCCAGCGACACGCCGCCCGCCACCCTGGCGGCCACCGGCGGGCGGAGGTCGCCGTCCCACGCGCCGACCCGGCGGTAGACGCCCAGATGGAACAGGGCGACGTTCACCCCGGCCACCCCGAGCAGGGCCAGCTTGACCGGCGCGGCGCCGGCGCCCGCGATCTCCCTGGCCCCCGCCGCGAACATCGCCGCCCCCGACACCGCCGCCGCGGCGAAGCCGGCGCGCGCCACCGGCAACAGGCGCCGAGCCGCCGCCGACACCGAGATCGCACGCCGTCCCGCGCCGAGCAGCCGCAGGTCGAACAGGGCGGCGGGGCCGACCAGCAGTGCCAGCCCCAGCAGGTGAACGATCTCCAGCGAGGCGTACACCCACGGCGTCTGCCTGACGAACTCCGCCGGCCACGTGCCCTCAAGCCACGCCAGTGCCTCCATCGCGCCGCCTCCTCACCCGCACCGCGACGACCGCGCCGCCACCGGCCAGGAGCCCGGCCCCGACGAGCCACGGCAGCGCCCCCGCGCCGCCGCCGGGGTCTGTGCCGTGTCCGTTCCCGGATCCCGTCCCGGCCGGCGGGGGCGGGCTCTGCGGCAGGGCGACCGAGCGCTGCCGGACCGCCCGGCCGTCCTGCCTGATCAGCAGCTCAGGCCGGAACTCCTCCGCGTGCTCGCGATGCGCGTACCCCACCGCCTCCAGCCGCTCGCCCTCCTTCACCCGGTCCGGCATGCCCCACGCCGAGAGCCGCTCCACCGGGGCGAGGATCAGCACCACCTCGTCGCCCCGGCCGTCGAACGCCCGGGTCCGCCTCAGCACCTCCCGCCCGCCGAGCTCCTCCAGCTCGGCCGGGATGGACCGCCCGGCGAGCCCGGACGGCAGCCGCACCGGGCCGGACACCTTCAGCCGCACCCGCGGGTGCGGGTTGCCCCACGTCACCTCGCTCACGGTGCCGGACACATACATCGGCCGCTCGGTCCGGAAGTCCTCCCAGCCGTGGTGCAGCGCGCCGAGGAGGGCGAGTCCGGCGATCATCGTCTTCATGGCCCCCACCCTGGCCACCGCGCGGCGATCCCACCGGATTCACAGGTAAGGACGGGCCGATTAATATCGGCCGCCTATGAATCTCCAGCAGTTGCGCTACGCGGTCGCGCTGGCGGAGGAACTCAACTTCGGCCGGGCCGCGCTACGCGAGGGCGTGCGGCAGCCGCCGTTCAGCCAGCAGATCGCCAGGCTGGAAGAGGAACTGGGCGTCCGCCTGTTCGAGCGCACCACCCGGCAGGTGCGGCTCACCCCCGCGGGCGAGGCCTTCGTGGCCGGGGCCCGCGCGAGCCTGGCCCACGCGGAGCAGGCCGCCGAGTCCGCCCGGCGCGTGGGCAGGGGAGAGGCGGGCCGGCTGGTGGTCGGCTTCGTCGGGTCGGCGACCAACCTCACCCTGCCGAGGGTGCTGCGCCGCTTCCGGGCCCGCCACCCGGGCGTCCAGGTGGAGCTGCGCGAGCTGCCCACCGCCCAGCAGGCCGAGGAACTGCGCCAGGGCCTGCTCGACGTCGGCCTCCTGCACGCGCCGCTCGCCGGGCCCGCGGCCGAGGTGCTGACCACCCGCACCGTGGCTCGCGAGGTGCTGCTCGCCGCCCTGCCCTCCGACCACCCCCACGCCGCGCGCGCGTCGCTGCCGCCGTCCGCCCTCGCCGCCGAGCCGTTCGTCATGTTCCCCCGGCGGTACGGCCCCGCGCTGCACGACCAGATCACCGCCGTGGCCCGCGCGGCCGGATTCGAGCCCAGGATCGTGCAGGAGGCCGTGCAGATGCAGACCATCGTCGGCCTGGTGGCGGCGGGGATCGGAGTGTCCATCGTCCCGGCGTCGGTCGCCCGGCTGCGGCGGGCCGACGTCGCCTTCCGCCCCCTCTCGCCGGCCGCCCGCGCGGTCACCCTGGACCTGGCCTGGCGCACCGGCGACCCCAACCCGCTGGTCCGCAACTTCCGCTCCCTGCTCCCCACCCCTCCCGCTCCCGCTCCCGCCTGAGCGTCCCCGCGTGGGATCGGTGGGGGTCGTCTCTGTCAGGCGGGTGGGTGGGTGGGTTCGCGGAGGAGGGCGAACCAGGTGGCGACGGATCTCTTGTAGCCGTCGGGCATGACGAGGGCGGGCACCTGGGACTCGGGGAAGAGGCCCACCTCCTTGTGCTCGTGGCTGAGCACCGGAGGCGCGTCGCTGTCGAGGCGGCAGCCGTACGTCACGATCAGCACGTCGGCGCCGTCGCGGATGTGGTACTGCCAGCAGTCCAGGATCTCCTGGACGGTGACCCTCCACCCGGTCTCCTCGGCGATCTCCCGGGCGAGGCAGTCCCGCGGGTCCTCTCCCAGATCGAGCTTCCCGCCGGGCAGTTCCCATTCGTCGCGCTCATTGCGCAGAAGCAGCACCCGCCCGGCCCGGACCACCACGCCCTTGATCGACACCGGGAACCGCTGCGAATTCCCACCCACCACGCCCGACCCGCCTTCCGCCGTCAACCCATCCCGCTCGGACCCTGACAATCATCCCGGCCGGATCCCGCGCCGATCCAGCCCCATCGGCCGGATCCGCTCGCGAGATCCCGTACGGCCGGCAGCCCCCGGCGGGGAGCGGCGCGGGTCGCGGCCCGCCGGCCCGGCCGGTTCACGGGTGGTCGTGTGCCGGGGGGAACCAGTGGTGGGCGGCGGTGTGGAGGGCTTGGAGGTCGGCGGGGGCGGGGTGGGAGGAGCCGGTGGCCCAGGCGACGTGGCCGTCGGGGCGGAGGAGGAGGGCCGCGGGGGCGCCGGGGGTCAGGGGGCGGGCGGTGATGATGTCGATGCGGCCGGCCCAGGGGGCGAGGGTCTTGGCGGGGGAGGAGTCCTCGGTCAGGTCGAGCAGGAGGGGGCGGGCGGTCCGGGCCAGGTCGGCCAGGCGGGTGGTCTGGCCCGCCGAGGTGCGCAGGTCCAGGTCGGGGGCGAACGCGCCGGTCAGGGGGTGGGCCGCGGGCGTTCCCATGTCGTAGCGGAGGTCGGCGCCCGTGGTGAGTTCGGCCAGGCGGCGCACCGTGGCGGGGTCGCGGAGCAGTTCGGCGAACACCTCGCGCAGGCCGGTGACGTCGCTCCCGGGGGCGATCAGGGCCGCCTGCGCCCGCGCGTTGAGCACCATGCGGTCGGCGGCGAGGCGCCGTTCGGTCTCGTAGGTGTCCAGGAGGCCCGGCGGGGCGCTGCCGCGGATCGCGGCGGCGAGCTTCCAGCCGAGGTTGACCGCGTCCTGCAGGCCGAGGTTGAGGCCGGGGCCGCCTCCCGTGGCGGCGTAGACGTGGGCGGCGTCCCCGATGAGGAACACCCGCCCGTCGCGGAACCGCTCGGCGAGGCGGGTGTTGCCTCCGGTGAGCCGGCGCAGCGCGTGCGGACCCTCGCCTTCGGGCGGGCCGAGGGGCAGGTCGGCGCCGAGCACGCGGCGGACGCTCGCCCGCAGCTCCGCCAGGCTCATCGGGGTCTCGGTCGCGGGCTGGTCCCACTCGGTGGTGCTGACGAGCGGCGGGTGCCCGGGCATCGGCGCGTAGGAGAACCCGCCGTGCTCGGTACGGCGGGGCAGGAACGGCGGGACGGCGCCGTGGCCGGGGACGATCAGCGCTCCGCTCGCGGGGTCGATCAGGTCCGGCGGCACGGTCACGTGCGCCGAGCGGACGGTCATCCGGTCGTAGGTGACCCCGGGGAAGGCGATGCCGCTGAGCTTGCGGACGGCGCTGTGGGCCCCGTCCGCGCCGACGAGGTACCGGGCCCGCAGGCCGTACACGCCGTCCGGGCCCGCGACCTCGGCGGTGACGGCCTCGCCGTCCTGCGACAGGCCGACGACCTCGTGGCCCCGCCGGATCTCCGCGCCCAGCTCGATCGCGCGTTCCTCGAGGACCTCCACGACGCGCCGCTGCGGCACCGGCAGGGCGTGGACCGGGCTCTCCTCCAGCAGGCCCAGGTCCAGGCTCAGCCCGCCGAACATGAAGTACGCGGTGTTCGGCCGCGGCGGCTCGGGGCTCCCGCTGAGCCGTTCGTGCAGCCCACGGCGGTCGAGCACGCGCACGACCCGGCCGAGCAGCCCGTTGGCCTTGGGCTGGCCGTCCGGCTCCGCCAGCCGTTCCAGGACCACCGGCCGGACCCCGGCCAGGCTCAGCTCGCAGGCCAGCATGAGCCCGTTCGGGCCGCCGCCGACGATCACGACGTCGTACGTCATCGGAGTTCTCCTCGCGGTGTTCTCGGTGTCAGTTCTCGGGGGTCGGTTTGTGCAGTCGGCATTCCGGGTGGCCGGCATTCCGGGTGGCCGGTGTTCCCGGTGGTCAGCGGCGGCCGTAGTGGGCGGCGACGGCGGCGAACGCGGCCTTCGGGTCCCACGGCAGATCGGGGTAGGCGGCGCCGAGGCGGTCCTCGTAGACCTTGACGACGCCGTAGCTCGCCAGGTCCAGGTCCTCGCGCGGGTCGCCGTCCGGGCGGTGCGGGTGGTCGCGGAGCGCGAAGGTGAACACGAACGCGGCGTCCACCCCGGCGGCGTCGAAGACCTCCAGCAGCTCCCGCAGGTACGCGGCCTGCCCGGCCTCGTCGCGGTCGTAGTCGCCGCGCAGCCGTACGGGCGCGCCGGTGTCCCGGTCGTACTCGACGATCTCCAGCCCGCGCGCGCCGTGCTCGCCGGCTCCCCGGTAGGTGGCCGAGCCGAACTCGGTGATGGCGACCGGCTTCCCCCGCGCGACGAGGGCCCGCACGCCGTCGGCGAAGCGGTCGGCGATCTCGGCGGACCGGTACAGGTCCGCGGACACGATGTCGAAGGGGGTCCAGTCGATCCGCTCCATCGGCACCGAGGCGTACGTCACCCTGCCGCCGAAGCGCTCGCGGACCAGGGGCACGACCTCGCCGAGGAAGTCGTTGAGGCGTGAGCCGACCTCACCGGCCGGCTCGCGCAGGCGCTCCGGGTCGCTCAGCGACGCGACCCGGCCGGCGACGCCGTCCCCGGGCAGGAACCCCTTGCCCATGAGGCTCAGCTCGGCCCCGGCGACGAACACGACCTCGGCGCCCCGTTCGCGGAGCCGTTCGGCGCGTTCGGCGCAGTCGGCGAACAGCGCCTTCATCTCGCCGGTGGTCAGGTCGAGCGGGTAGGGGGAGAACCAGATCTCCAGGCCCAGGTCGGCGGCGTGCCCGGCCGCGATCTCGATCCGCTCCGGGTCCCCGCCGATCACGCGTACGGCGGTGCAGCGCAGGTCGTCGCGGATCACGCGCAGCTCGCGCCGGACCGTCCCGGGGTCGAAGCGCGCGAGGGAGTTCACCCCCTCGACGACGAAACCGGTGTCGTACGTGATGCCCTTGGCTCGCATGGGCTGCCTCTTTCAGGCCGATTTAGGGTACGGCGAGTACCTTAAACGCTCGCTGGAGCGCGACACAACCGGGCTGGAGCGCGAAACAACCGGCCGACATTGGGTACGATCGGTGCCGGAAGCGGGAAGGGGACATGACGGCGGACTCGACGGGGCGGCCGGGCGGCGGGCCGGCGCGACGGCGCGGGGCGGCACTGGAGGAGGCGATCCTGCGCGCCGCGGTGGACGAACTCCTCGAATCCGGATACGCCGGGCTGACCATGGACAAGGTGGCCACGCGGGCCGGGACCAACAAGAACGCCATCTACCGCCGCTGGCCGAACCGCCTCGCCCTCGGCGTCGCCGCCTACCGGCATCTGGCCACCACGATCACGCCCCCCGACACCGGCAGCCTGCGCGGCGACGCCCTGGAACTGCTCCGCCAGGCCAACCGCTACTGGGGCTCCCCGCTCGGCGCGATCCTGCGCGACCTGCTCGCCGCCGCCGGCGGAGCGCCGGAGTTCCTGGCCCGGCTGCGGGAACAGTCCGGCGACGCGGCCGCCGCCCCCTGGCTGACCATCCTGGGCCGCGCGGTCGCGCGGGGTGAGGCCGCCCCCGAGGCGCTCCACCCGCGCGTCGCGACCGTGGCCATGGCCCTGCTGCGCGACGAGTTCGTCGTGCGCGGCGTCCCGGCCGCCCCCGACGAGGTGATCGTCGAGATCGTCGACGAGGTCTACCTGCCCCTCGTGCGCGGCCGTGCCCCGTCCTGAGATCGGCCCGCCGGGCAGGATCGGAGGTCGGGACGAGGCGACCGTCCCCGCGCCGGACGCCGGCGGCGCCTCCACACTGACCGCCGGGCCGAGGCCGGTGGCGAGGTGACGGAGCGCGACGCCCCGCCGCGACCGGAGCGGTAGCGTGGGCGGATGTCGCCTGCGGAGGCCGCGGAGCACCGGCTCGTCGTTCTCGCCGATCACTACCAGTTCTACCTGCAGGACCTCGGCGCGCACGGGGAGTGGACGCGGTCGTGGAGCGCCCGGGGCGGCCCTCCGCCCCGGGCCTGGGGCGACGAGTCCGGGGCGCGGAGGATCGTGGCGGAGCCGTACTCGATCACGGTGGGGACGGCCCGCTCCGACCTCGTGGAGGTGCTCCTGCGCGTGCGTCCGGACAGGCCCGCGGCGGACCTGGAGGCGGCCGAGCACGTCGTGGAGGCGGACCTGGACCTCCCCGGCGGCGAGCTGGCGGTGTACGGCCCCGCCGACGACCCGGGGGACGAGCGCCGCCTCACCCTCACCCCCGGCCGGTATCGCGTGCGCGTCTCCTACCTCCCCTCGGGACCTCCCGGGGAAGGCGCCGCCGAGCACGAGCCCGGCGACCACTTCCGCTACCGGGCCGACCTCTGGCCCACCCGCCGGGAGGGGGCGCCCGACGTCCTCAAGCAGGGCCCCGTCCCCTGGGCGGGCTGACCTCACGAGGGTCGTCACCGGACCGGGCTGGAGACGAGCGGCGCCCGGGCGTACGGCGGGCGAGGGCAGGCCACGCGGCAGCGCCCCTTCGAGCGGGTCTGGGGGCACGGCCTCGATCAGCCGGGCGTAGGCCGGGTGAGGGCGATTGACGGATCATTCGCGGGGTTGGTACAACCGGGCGAGCGTCGCGGTGCGCCCGGCCAGGAGACCGCCGAGGGCATGGAGGCGCCGGACCCCCGGAATTACCTGTGACGAGATCCGGCGAACGCCTGGCGGCGTTCGGCAACCAGTTGATCGAAGTACACCTCTGGCTCCGCGAGGAGCTCGCGGCGCTGCGCGAGGACGTCGACGCCTACCTCAGCGGCGGCGCGCGGCCACGTGAACTCCATGCCCACTGCCTGGCCTTCTGCTCGGCGCTGACGCGGCACCACACGGGCGAGGACGGCGGGGCGTTCCCCAGGCTCGGCGAGCGGTTCCCCGAACCGCGCCCGGTGCTGGAGGAACTGCGCCGCGACCACCGGCTGATCGAGGACGCCCTGCGGCGGTTCGAGAGCCTCGTCGCCGGGCTGGACCGGCGGGCGGACCCCGCCGGGGCCCGCCGCGAGATGGACACCCTCGCCGCGCTCATGGAGACGCACTTCGTCTACGAGGAGAAGCGGATCGCCGCGGCCCTCAACGCCCTGGACGTCCCGGCCTGGGACCGCTCCCGCCCCGCCTTCCTCGTCACCGAGGACACCGAGGACACCGAGGACACCGAGCCCTGACCGGGCCCGGAACCCGCCGGCCGCGGCCACGTTCATACGCTCCCGATGCCGGGGGCCGTTCCCGGGCGAGGCCTCCCGGGGCGTACGACGGGGCGGGGCCGGTCAGGCGCGGAAGGGGGTGTAGGGGCTGTGGCCGCGCTGGTAGACGGGGTGGCCCAGGACATAGGTGGCGACGGTGCAGCGCTCGTCGCCGAGGATGGTGAGGGCGAAGAGCCGGTCGTGGACGCTCTGGGCGGCCTCGACGCGGCGGCGCAGGGCCGGGGTGGCGCCCAGGTCGAGGACGACGAAGTCGGCCTCCATCCCCGGCTGGAAGGAGCCGACCCTGTCCTGGAGGCGCAGCGCCTCGGCGCCGCCCCGGGTGGCCAGGTAGAGGCCGCGCAGCGCGGTCAGGGTGTGGCGGCGCGGTTCGGGGAGGCGGTCGGGGAAGCCGTTGCCGAGCTGCACGGCCTTGTAGGCGTCGCCGAGGGTGTGCAGGAGGCTGTAGCTGGTCCCGGCGCCGATGTCGGTGCCGAGCCCGACCGGGACGCCGGCGTCGCGGGTCCGGTGCAGGCGGAAGAAGCCGCTGCCCAGGAACAGGTTCGAGGTCGGGCAGAAGGAGACCCCGGCGCCGCGCGCCCGCAGGACCTGCCGGTCGCGGGCCGGGCCCCGGTGGCGGTGGCGGCACTTGCGGGGCCGCGGGTGGTACTCGTGGTCGGGCCAGACGCAGTGGGCCCAGATCGTGCGGGGGCCGACCAGGCCGCACCGGTCGTAGACGTCCAGGTAGGAGCGCAGGCGCCGGCCGGGGAAGGCGTCGCAGAACAGGTCCATGACCAGGTCGATCTCGTCGCGGTTCTCCGCCAGGTGGCTCTGGGCCCAGACCGGCTCGCCCTTGCCGGCGAACTCCCGGTACAGCTCGCCCGCGGCCTTCAGCGCCCGCAGCGTGGAGGTGGGGGCGAAGCGCGGGGTGATGCAGTAGCACAGCCGGCTGGAGCCGTACGGGTCGGAGGCGCTGCCGCGGCGGCCGTTGTAGCGCTCGATCAGGTCGCGGGTCAGCTCCTGGCCGTGCCGCCAGTCGCGGTCCAGGTAGGCGTCGGGGACGGTGCCGCCGCCGCTGTCCATGAGCACCTTGCCCGCCACCATGCGCAGGTTCAGCCGCAGCGCCTGGTCGAAGAACGCCTCGGTGGACTGGGGGTAGGTGGTGGTGTGCACGGCGGCCGTGGTGGTCCCGGCCGAGAGCAGGATGTTCAGGAAGTCCCAGGACGCCTGGGCGGCGTAGTCCCGGTCCTCGAACCGCATCTCGGCCGGGTAGATGTACTTCTTCAGCCACGGCAGGAGCTGGCCCCCGGGTGAGGCGACGGCGTCGATCTGCCCCGAGTGGATGTGGGTGTCGATGAATCCGGGCAGGATCAGGTGGCCGCGGTGGTCGGCGACCCGCGCGGCGGGCGGCCGCGACTCCCAGGGCCCCGCGTAGACGACGTGCCCGCGGTGCACGACCAGCGCCCCGTCCTCGAACAGGTGGGTGTGCGCGTTCCCGTGCTCCCGGTCCCCGGGGTCGCCGGTGAAGTGCAGCACCGTCCCCCGGTGGCAGACGGGCCCGTCGCCCGCGGCCTCGTGCCCGCCGCCCGGCCCGGTCCATCCGGCGGTCACGGTCGCGCCCGCGGCCAGGCCCGCGCCGCCCAGCAGCAGCCTGCGCCGATCCACCCGCGGGCCCTCGCCGCTCGCGAAGGCTCCGCCAGGAAGAAACCCGCCCATCCCAACCCCCCGAAAATGTCGCCCGGCGCCCGCCAACGTCCACGCCCTGCGGCGTGCCCGGGCGGACGTCTCCGATCATGACGAGGGCCCGCCCCGGAGCCGGGAGGCGCGAGGCCGCTTGCCGACATCGTGACGCTCCCTTGACACCCGCCCTGACGGCTCCGGCCCGGGCCGCGGTGACCAGGCGTCTTCGGCCGCCGGTCTCAAGATGATCACGTTCAGGGGGGCCCTGTGACGAGATCGGGAAGTGCGTAATAATCTCTCTATCAATTATGAATGACGTACACATCTATGAACGTGATCCCGACGGCCACCTCTACGATCCGCGCGTGCGGGCGGCGATGACGCGGCTCGCCGACGGCGAGGCCGACCTGCCCGCCTTCGAGGCGGCAGGCGCCCTCCGCACCGCCTACCACGCCGTAGAACGCATGCGGGCGCACGGCTCCGAGGGCAGGGGCCTCAGCGCCGGCGCCCTCGACGTGCTGATCCGGCTCAGCACGAGCGGCCAGGGCATCAGCATCGGCGACCTCGCCCGCGCCGCCGGGGTCAGCTCCCGCAACGTCACCGGCCTGGTGGACACCCTGGAACGCGACGGACTGGTCCGCCGCGTCCCCGACCCCGAGGACCGGCGGTCGGTGCTCGCCGAGATCACGCCCGCCGGCCAGGCGTGGATCGAGGCGTTCCGCAAACCCTCGCAACTCGCCATGCGGGCGATGTTCCAGGGCTTCACGCCCGAGGAACTGCTCGCCTTCCGTGACCTGTGCCTGCGGCTGGCCGCCAACCAGCACCGCCTGGCCGCCCACCTCCGACAGATCGGACCCCGGACATGACCCTGACCGCGCGGGACCGCACCCGCCAGGCCGTACGCGGCTATCACGAGGCGCGCTTCCGCGGCGACGCTCCCGCCGCCGCCGCGCACCTCGGCGAGCCGTTCCGGTTCCAGAGCCCGTTCATCACCTCCGACGACCGGGCCGGGCACCTGGCCACGCTGCCGGGCTTCGTGTCGATCGTGACCGGGGTCGAGCTCATCAGCGAGCTGTACGGCGACGCCGAGGCGACGCTCGTGTACGACGTGCACACCGCCACCCCGGCCGGCACGCAGCGCACCGCCGAGCACTTCCGCCTGGACGACGGCAAGATCGTCTCGATCATGCTGGTGTTCGACGCCGCGCCCTGGCAGTCCATGACGGCCCACATCCAGCCCTGAGCCCCTGGCGGCCCGCGTCCGGCCCTGAGCCCCTGACGGCCCGCGTCCAGCCCTGATGCGGGCCGTCCGCGTCCCGCCGGCCGGGCGCCCGCCGTACCCGAGCCCCCGCGCACCGTGGCGGTCCACCTCGCCCCCGCCGGGCCAGGATGGGTCCGCGGGTGGGCGGGGGTCCGCCGGCGGGCGCGTAGGGTACAGCGTGATCTCGATTCTGCTCGTCGAGGACGACGAGGTGATCCGCAGAAGCGTCTCGATGGCCCTCGAACGGTACGGCTACCGCCTGGACGGCGCCGCCGACGGGCTCGGCGGCCTGGAGGCGTTCCAGGCGGGCGGGCACGACCTGCTCGTGCTCGACGTGATGCTGCCCGGGCTGGACGGCATCGGCCTGTGCCGCCGGATCCGGGAGACCAGCCAGGTGCCGATCCTGATGATGTCGGCGCGCGGCGACTCGCTGGACGTGGTGGCGGGCCTGGAGGCCGGCGCCGACGACTACGTGGTCAAACCCGTCGACCTGCCGGTGCTGGTGGCCCGGATCCGCTCGCTCCTGCGCCGGGCCACCATCGCCGCGCCCGGACCCGGCCCGGCGCCCGGGCAGGCCCCGGCGGGCGCGGTGCTCACCTTCGGCGACCTGAGCATCGACACCGGCTCGCTGGAGGTACGGCGGGCCGGGCGCCGCGTCGAGCTGAGCCCGACCGAGCTGCGGCTGCTGCTGGAGTTCGCCGCCCACCCCGGCATCGTGCTGGAACGCGCCACGCTGCTGCGCGACGTGTGGGACTACGGCTGGAACGGCGACAGCCGCGTCGTCGACCTGTGCGTGCAGCGCCTGCGCAAGAAGATCGGGGCCGCGCGCGTCGAGACGGTCCGCGGGTTCGGCTACCGGCTGAGCCCCTCGTGAACCCGGCCTCGCTGCGCTGGAAGATCGCCTCGCTCGTCACGCTCGCCTCGGCCGTCGTCGCCGCCGTCGTGGGACTCCTGGTCCACCGGGCGACCTGGCAGCGCGCCCTGGACGAGGGCGAGGCCCGCGCCCAGACGGCCCTGACCACCGCCCTGGCCGCCGCCGAGCGCGGCGACGACCCCGAGGCCGTGGTGACCGTCGCGGAACTGCCCGACCCGCTCGCCTCCCGGCTGCGGCCCGGCCGCCCGGTCATCTGGTACGGGCCCGACCACCGGGGCGAGCCGTGGATGTGGGCGGCGCGGCCGTACGGCGATGACGGGCGCCGGGCGGTGAGCGCGCGGATCTCGATGGGCAGCGAACTTCTCGGCCTGCACGCCCTGGACCGCGACATGGTCAAGGCCGGGCTGCTCGCCCTGGCGGGGGTCGTGCCGCTGTCGGTGCTGGCGGCCGAGCTCCCCAACCGGCGGCTGCGGCGCATGGCCCGCACGGCCCGCGAGATCGCCGACGGTGACCTGTCGGCGCGCACCGACGCGCGCGGCCGGGACGAGATCGCCGAGATCGGCGCCGGGCTCAACTCGATGGCCGCCGGGCTGCAGCGCCGCCTGCGGGCCGAGCAGCGGTTCACCGCCGACGTCGCCCACGACCTGCGCACCCCGCTGATGGGCCTGGTCGCCGTGGCCGGGCTGCTCCCCGAGGGTGAGGCCACCGACCTGGTGCGCGACCGGGTGCGCGTGCTGAGCTCGCTGGTGGAGGACCTGCTGGAGGTCTCCCGGCTCGACACCGGCGCCGAGGTCGCCGAGCGCGTACGGGTGCCCCTGGCCGAGCTGGCCGCCGAGTCGGCGGCCCGGGTGGGGGCCGAGGCGCGGGTGCTGGCGCAGGGGGCGCCGGTGGCCGAGACCGACCCGCGCCGCCTGGACCGGATCCTGGCCAACCTCGTCCTGAACGCCCACCGCCACGGCTCGCCCCCGGTGGAGATCGCGGTGCGGGACCACGAGATCGAGGTCCGCGACCGGGGACCCGGCTTTCCCGCCGAACTCCTGGCCGACGGTCCCGCGCGCTTCCGCACCGGCGCCGCCGAGCGCGGGCGCGGCCACGGCCTCGGGCTGACGATCGCGCTCGGGCAGGCCCAGGTCATCGGCGCCGCCCTGACCCTGGCCAACGCTCCCGGCGGCGGAGCCGTCGCCACCCTCCGCCTGCCCGCCGCGCCGCCGGGCTGATACACGGCTGATACACGGCTGATACACGGCCGAGCCCGGGCGGAGACGCGGCGACGGCCGTACTGACACGCGGACGGCCCACCGTGGGCGGTATGCGATGTTCCTTCCTGATTCTCCTGCTGGTGAGCGCCCTGTCCGGCTGCGGGACCGCGCCGCCGGGCCCCGCGGCCGCCCCCGGGGCCGCGGGGCTGGGCGCGTCCCTGCCCTGGCCGGCCGAGGGCCAGGCGGCGGTCGAGGTGGAGGGCCTGGGCGCGCTGGGCGCCGGCGGCGAACCGGACCCCGTGCCCATCGCCAGTGTCACCAAGGTCATGACCGCCCACGTGATCCTGGCCCGCCACCCGCTCCGCCCCGGCGACGACGGCCCGCTGATCACCGTGGACCGCACGGCCGACCACGAGTCCCACTCGGGCCGGGAGTCCACCGTCCCGCTCCGCGAGGGCCACCGCGTACGGCTGCGCCATCTGCTGGAGCTCATGATGGTGCCCTCCGGGAACAACGCGGCCCGCCTCCTGGCTCGCTGGGACGCGGGGACGCAGGAACGCTTCGTCGCCCGGATGAACGCCGCCGCCCGCCGCCTGGGCATGACCGCGACGACCTACACCGGCGCCAGCGGCAACGAGGACAGCACCGTCAGCACCGCGCCGGACCAGCTCAAGCTGGCCAGGGAGGCGATGCGGGACCCGGTCTTCCGGGAGGTGGTGGCGCGGACCGACACCGCCGTCCCCGGCGAGGCCCGCCGCCTCCCCGCCACCAACACCCTGCTGAACAGGCACGGCGTCATCGGCGTCAAGACCGGCTCCGGCACCGCCGCCGGCGGCAACCTGGTGTGGGCCTCCCGCGTGCGGGGCCGCCTGGTCCTGGGCGTCATCCTCGCCCAGGCGGTGAACACCAACCCGGTCGCCGCCAAGGCCGCCGTCCTGGAGGAGGGCGAGCGGATGAGCGCCGCCGTCGAACGGTGGCTCCGGGCCCGCCCGGCCGCCCCGGGGCAGGAGACCCCGCCCGGAGCCGCCGGTCGCGAGGTCAGGGCACGTCGATGATGCGCCACAGCATCCGGCTGGCCCGGTAGGCGTAGGGGAAGAGCTGCACCCAGCTGTCGTTGTTGCCCGGGTCGCGCAGCCCCGCGGCGAAGAGCTTGTCGTCCGCGACCGCGGAGCCCGGCGACTGGTCGACGAGGAGGAGGGCGTACTGGTTCCCGTAGCGGCGGACGTACCAGTGCTGCTTGGCGTTCGCGGGCTGTCCCTTCTCCAGCCAGACCTCGTGGCCGTACTCCAGGGGTTCGTACTCGCCCTTGTTCTCGTCCTTGCGCTTCGGCTCCAGGTAGCGGTTGGCGTTGACGTTCTTGATCAGGTACGCGCCGTTGCCGACGTCGATGAACGACCAGGTGTTGTAGCCGTTGTGATCCTTGGGCTTGGCGTTCCACGCCTGGGCTATGTGGCGCGCGTCGTTGGCGTCGTTGGGGCTGAGCATGCCGCCGTTGTGCCAGCTGATGATGAGCTTGTTGCCGTTGGTGAGGTTCAGGTCGCCGTCGGGCATGGTGGTGCCTTCCTGGTACTGGGGGTGGTGGGGGGAGACGCCGGGCAGGCGGGACCGGACGCGGGTGAGGTGGAGCGCCAGGCCGTAACGGAGGTCCAGCCACAGGCGGCCCGCCTCGCCGGTCTCTCGCAGGCGCGGGTTGTCCAGGGTCGTCTCGGTGGCGGTGCCCGGGTTGACGCGGACCTCGACCTGTTCCAGGCACCAGGCGGGGTTCGCGCCCTCGGGCTCCACGCGGACGTAGGCGGGCTGGGAGAGCGCGTCGCCGAGGGTGAGCCGCGGTACGCGGGGGTCGTTGAACCCGGGTTCGGCGACGTTCGCGTCCCGGCCCAGCACGAAGCGGCGGGTGGCGCCGCGGTCGAGGGCCTCGCCCCCGGCGTTCAGCCGGAACTCGCGGCCGCCCAGGCCGAGGAAGACCCGGCTGCGGGTGTCGGCGTGCTCGACGTCGGCGGTCTCGGCGAGGACTTCGACCTGGGAGATGGGCACTCGGGATGGATCGGTCGGAGCGGTCGCTGGTGAAGCGGGGATGTCGGCCATTCACCTGTCCTTCTGGGGGGCTTCGACATCCCACTACTACCCTATGTAATGTTCTGACTACATTACGTAACCGTCAGGAGGGCCATCCTGACCGACACATTCCTGTGGTGGGCGTACGACCCGCGGGCCTGGGACGCCGGGCCGGGACGGCGGGGACACCATGGTGGCGCCGACCTTCACGCCGCCGTCTCCGCCTTGTGGGCCGAGCCTGGCAGCGCCCCCCGGTTCCCGGCGGTGGGTGATCTCCGAGATGCGCCGGGCGAGCTGGGCGGCCCGGCCCAGGGCCGCCACGACGTCCTGGTGGACCCGTAACCCCTTCCGGTGCGCCTGCTCGCACAGCCGGGCGACCTCCTGCGCCCGCGCCCGGGTCTGGCGCAGCTCCGCCAGGAGGCGGCTCTCCCGGCCACCCGGGTCGCCGCCGAGCCCGCCGTCCAGCCCGCCGCCGAGCCCGCCGTCCAGCCCGCCGCCGAGCCCGCCGTCCAGCGCGCCGCCGAGTTCGCCGTCGGGCGCGCCGCCGTACGCCGCGTCCGGCCAGAGGGGCGCGGATCGCCCGCGATCGGCCCGCGCCGCCCGCCGGTCGGCCCGCGCCGCGGCCCGATCCTCCGTACTCGCCTCGCGGTCGCGCCGTGCCTGCAGCCGATCCCGGCGCGCGGCGGCCTCGGTCCCGTCGGCCGCGCGATCGCGGCGCGCGGCGGCCCGGTCCCGCGGTTCGGCGGCGGCGAGGAGGTCGTGGAAGGCGCGCTCGGCGTCATCGGCGGCCGCCTGCGCCCGCTGAGCCTGGGCGCCGCGCTCGGCGGCGGCGGCATCGCGCAGCGCACCCGCCTCATCACGGCGCCCGGCGGCGAGATCGCGCCGGTCGGCCGCCTCATCCCGCGCCGCCGCGTCCTCGCCCGCCCCCGTGTGCCGGGCAGTCGCGTCCGGGCCGCCCGGCGGGGGCGTCGTGTCCCGGCCGCCCGCCCGGACCCGGCCGAGGCGTTCACGCAGCACCGCGGCCATCCGCCCGGCGTCGCCGTCCAGCCCGTCGCCCGCGGTCCGCTCGGCCACCCGCTCCAGCAGCGCCGCGAGGGCCCTGGCCTCCTGCTCGTCCAGCATCCCGGCCCCCTTCCCCAGGGGCGAGGCCGTCGCCCCAGGCGCCCGGACCCGCATCGAGCCCGGCATCCCATCATCCGCCAGCCCACCACCCGCCGACAGGCATAACGGGCAGAGAAAAGGCGCCGATGCCGTAACGCGCGGGACCGTCCCATCGCGCCTGCCGTACCGCTCCCGCGGCACCGGCGGCGGGAGCGGTACGGCGCGCATGCGAACAATCCCGTGGAATACACGACACAGGATGTCGTGATTGGCCGAGAGGATCGACTGCGTGATCTCTCAGACCCTGGGCGGTCACTCCCCACGGCCCGGGCGCGAGCGGAATCCGCCCGGCCGGACCTCGGCGGCCGGGCGCCGCCAGGTCCGGTGAGGCGGCGGCACCGCCGCGGCCTGGCCGTTCACTCACCGGAAGGAGCATCAGATGGGTTCTCAACTCAACCCGTGCCTGGCCTTCAACGGCGACGCGCGGCAGGCGATCGAGTTCTACCGGGACGTCCTCGGCGGCGAGCTGGAGATGGGCACGTACGCCGACTACGGCTCGGCGGACGTGCCGCACCCCGACAGGATCATGCATGCCACCCTCCGCACGCCGGACGGCTACACCCTGATGGCGTGGGACGTGCGGGAGGACATGCCTCACGTTCCCGGCAACAACGTCGCGGTCTTCCTCGGCGGTGACGACGCCGGACTCCGCGGCCACTTCGAGAGGCTGTCCGCCGGCGGCATCGTGACGCTGCCCCTGGGCGAGCAGTCGTGGGGTGACGAGGCCGGCTCACTCGTGGACCGCTTCGGCATCACCTGGATGTTCAACATCACCCAGCCCCGGTCCTGACCACCCCCGGCGACCGCCCGCCGGGCCCCGGCGATGAGGACGTGCCCGCTGATCGAGTACGTTGGCGGTAGGCGACTTAGCGTGATCCCCCCGAACTGTCGGAATTCCTTGGGGGGAGCGCGTCGTGCTGGCCTGGATCGTCCTCATCGTCTCCGGCATCATGGAAACCGTCTGGGCCGCGGCCCTGGACGCCTCCCACGGCCTGTCGCGGCTCCGCCCCAGCGTCCTGTTCGTCGTCGCCCTGGTCCTGAGCATGGCCGGCCTCTCCTACGCCATGCGCGCCATCCCCATCGGCACCTCCTACGCCATCTGGGTCGGCATCGGCGCGGTCGGCACCGCCCTGTACGGCATGATCTTCCACCACGAGCCCGCCACCGCCGCCCGCCTCCTCTGCCTGGCCCTGATCATCGGCGGCGTGGTCGGCCTCAAGTTCCTCCACTGACCCACCTACCCACCCACCCGGCCGCGGCGGCGAGCCGTACGCCCGTCGGGCCGGGCCCGCCACCGCGAGGGCGACGTCATAACGCGGCGCGGGACCCCGGCCGGCCGGTGGGGCGGGGGGACGGACGGCTGCGCCGGCCTGTGCGGGACGCCGATCTCTCGTCGCCGATCCCGCCGGAGCGCCCCGCGCACGTCTCGTCAGCGAAGATCCCGGTTCGCCCGGTGCAACGCGGCGAGCACGAGCGGCAGCACGGCGAGCCACCCGTAGTGCACGACCTCCCAGTTCTCCTCGTCCGGATAGAGCCAGGGCCAGTACGGCCCGCGCAGCACCAGGCTCACCGAGGCGATCACGAGCAGGCCGCCCATGCCCGCCAGAGCGGCCGCCCTGCCGTGGTGCGCGCGCCCGGCGGCCGATGCCGTGAGCAGGCCGATCGCGACGCACACGGCGGCCTCGGCCGCCATCCCCGCCACCTTGAGCTGTCCGCCCTGGGGCAGCCTGGCCGCGGCGATGGCGCATGCCGTCCCCCACGACAGCCCCGCGGTGAGGCCCCCGAGGCCGCAGCGCAGCCACTGGAGGAGCCGGCGGGACACCGGGGCCGCGCCCGTACTCGCCGCCATCTCGTCGATCACGGCGAATCCGGCGGCGGCGCCCAGCATCACGCCCATCATCCTGAGCAGGGTGAAAGCGGTTCCGACGCTCAACGCGGAACCCGCCTCGACCAAGGAGGCCATCATCACGGCGAGCGTCCCCGCGACCGCGAGGGGGATCCAGTCGATCGCCCGCACGATCGGCCTGATCAACTGCATCACGAGCATGGCCGCCCCTTCGCGGGCTCGGCCAGGCGCTTCCCCTGCTCGGACCGCGGTCGCAGCCCGAGCAGGGGAAGCGCCTGGCCGACCGTGGTCCCGGGCTTGATCAGGGTGTCCCAATGCGTCCAGACGCGTCGCCGCGCGTCCGGCATCGCGAGCAGCTCGCGGGCATACCCCAGTTCGGCCGTGCCGTACCGGATCATGCCCAGCCGGGACTGCTCCGGCATGAAGACCGAGGAGCCCACCCGGATCTCCCGGTCCTCAGGCGGAGCGGGCGGGACGACGTGGCCGAGCAGCCACAACGCCACGAGGGCCCGGGCCTGGCCCCGCACGTCACAGCCGGTCCCCGGCGGGCGCAGGCCCAGCACGGAGCGGATGACCTGGGAGGCGAGCACGGCGCGGTGGGAGTCCTCGGCTCCGGCCCGTCCCCACACCATGAACGTGCGGATGGACCGCCCCTCATCGCCCTCCGCGCCGAACCAGGTGTCGGTCGTCTGCCGGACGACCGGCGGCCGGCGGCGCTCGGCCGGGGGCAGCGCCTGGATCACGGGGTTCACGGCCGAGACCCACGACGGGATCCACGCGGCGTAGTCGCGGAAGGCGCAGTAGGTGACGGCGTGGTGCGTCTCGCACCGCCGCGCGTCCGGCCCGAAATAGCGCCGCCGGACGCCGGCGTCCAGGGCGCCGGGCATCGCGGCCGGATCCGCCCGCGTGGTCACGGACCGGCGGTTGATCTCCGGCCCGGGAGCGGCGGCGGTCGCGGCGGCCCCCGCCGGCACCGTCACGGCCGCGGCGGTGAGGACCGCGATCACGCGCACCGGCCCGGCCCCGTGCCGGAGCAGGGCCAGGGCCGCGAAGAGGGCGATGGCGGCCAGGAGGTAGACGGCGTGCAAGACCGATGGCCGCTGCGGCCAATCGGGCCCGTGAAAGAGCACGACGGGCAGAAACCAGCTCCCGTAACCGCCCTGCTGACTGTTCAGCCAGGTGAGAGCGCCGATCAGGAAGGCCGCCGCGGGAACGGCGACCAGCGAGGGAGTCCACCTCCCGAGCAGGGCGCCCAGGGCCGCGGCGAAGGGCACGGCCAGGACTCCGCCCACCGCCTCGAAGGGATCGAACGCGCCCGCGACCGGGCCCATGGCCAGGCGCGCCAGCAGGTAGCAGAGCATGACGGGCAGCGCGATCCCGGTGCTGACGGCCACGGCCGCCAGGGTCGCGGCCTTGGTCCGTTCCGCGGCGCGGCCGGGAAGCGCGTCGAGCGTCCGCGGCATGCCATGCCGGGTGTCCCGGGACGTCGCGAGGTTGGCGGTGGTCATCACCGCCACCGCGAGGAGCAGCATGGCGCCCGACGTGCTCGCCGGATCGACGCTCATGTCGGGCAGCCACGGCCAGGTCGCCAGGAGCCGCAACCCCAGGCAGAGTACGGCCGCGCCCCACCAGAGCGGGCTGCGCAGCAGCCGGTGAACCTCGAACAGGAACAATGACCGAAGGATCATTCCGCCGCCCCGAACGGCTCGCCGAGCACCAGCAGGTATCCGTCCTCCACCGTCGGCGTGGCAGGTGACGCGCCCGGCGGAGGATCTCCCAGAACGCGGTAGCGCCCGTCCGCGGTCCGCCAGAACAGGCGGGAGTCACCGGGAGGCGCGTCGCAGATCCATATCCGGCCGGACGCGGCGGCGGCGAGTTCGCGCGGGGTCCCCTGGAACACCGCGCGCCCGCCCTTCATCACGATCACGCGCTCGCACAGGGCGGCGACGTCCTCGGTCTGGTGGGTCGACAGCAGCACCGTGCGGTTCTCGCCGAGCCGGGAGACCAGCGCCCGGAACCGCATGCGCTGCTCGGGGTCCAGGCCGACCGTGGGTTCGTCGAGAATGAGCAGGTCGGGCTCGCCGAGCAGCGCCTGGGCCAGGGCCAGCCGCTGCTTCATGCCGCCGGACAGCTTGCGGACCTTCGTCTTGGCGCGGTCGCTCAGGCCGACCTCCTCCAGGACCCGGCGCACCTCCCGGTGGCGTTCGCGCCGGTCCGTCATCTCCTTGAGGATCGCCACGTACTCGATCAGCTCGAAGAGCGTGAAGTGCGGGTAGAAGCCCGGGTCCTGGGGGAGGTAGCCCAGGCGGCGGCGCAGGTCCGTCCGCTGGCCTCGATCCGCCGGATCCAGGCCGAGGGCGCGCACCTCACCTCCGTCGGGGGCCAGTGTCGTCGCCAGGCTCCGCAGCAGGGTGGTCTTGCCGGCGCCGTTGGGGCCGAGCAGCCCGGTCACTCCCCGGCCGAATTCCAGGGTCAGGCCGTCGAGCACGAGGTTCCGGCCGTACTTCTTGGTCAGGCCGCGTACGGCCACGGTCGCGTTCATCGGGATTCTCCGGGATCGAAGCGGGCGCGCCGCAGGTAGACGAGGGGAACCAGGGCCGCCACGGCCAGGCCGTACACGACCTGGGCCGCCGGGGAGAAGAGCGCCAGCCCGTCACCGGCGAGTTCGGTGGAGGCAAGCACCGCGCCGAGCCAGGCGACGATGAGCACGGCGGCCGAGACCGGCGGCGGGAACCAGGTCGACAGGGCCAGGGTCGTCGCGGTGAGCGCGAGAGCGGGCAGCAGCCACGCCGTCGTCAGCCCCGGCGGGCCGGGCAGCAGCGGCGTCGCCGCGCCCGTCAGCGCCATCGCGGTGACCAGCACCGCGAGCGCACGCAGCAGCAGGACCCTGGCGCCCGCCAGGGGAGTGGCGGCCTGCGTCTCGTGGACGGGATCCACCCGGGGTCCGTAGGCGACGGCGATGCCCGCCAGTGGCAGCACGGGGGCGGCCACGAGGAAGGGCAGCAGCCCGTCGAAGGCGGCCGCGGGGTCCCGGCCGACCAGGTGGGCGGCCGCCACGGCGAAGGCCGTCACCGCGGTGACCGCGACCAGCCATCCCCGGGCCAGAGCGGGAGTGGCCACGAGGAGCGTGGCCACATGGCCGGGGACGCCGAACCGGCGCAGGAGCCGCGCCACAGGCCGTGCCCTGGGCCGGTCCACCAGATCCTCGATTCGCTCCCAGCTCGCGGCGAGCCACTCCCGCTCGTACGGCACCGCCGCGCGGCAGGGCTCGCACCGGGCGAGATGGCTCTCCACCGAGAGCACCTGAGCCGGTTCCAGGCGGCCGGTCACATAACGTTCGATCAAGTCCTCGGGCAGGTGCCACGGCCGGTTCATACGAGATACCCCCTGAGCCGGGCCTTGGCCCGCATGACGCGCGTCTTCACGGTCCCCTCGGGGACGCCGAGGAGGTGGGCGGCCTCGCGTGTGGTGAGGCCGTCAAGGACGGTCGCCTGGAGAGCCGCGCGCAGGTCGGGGGAGAGCCTGGCGAGCGCGTCGCCCAGGTCACCATGCTCCACGCCGACCAGGACCACGTCCTCCGCCGACTCGGTGATCAGGTCCGCGGCCTGGCGCGCCCCGGGACGCGACGCCCAGGGCGGGTGCCCGTCCTCGATCGCGGTGACCTGCGGGACCGTCCCGGTACGGCGCAGCGCGGAGATGAGCGTGCGGATCGCGATCGTCCAGATCCACGCGGCCGCCTCACCCTGCTCGGGTCGGTAGCGGCGCGCGTCGCGCCAGATGGCGACGAAGGTGTCCTGGATCGCGTCCTCCACCACGTCGGCGTCCGCGCATCGGCGGGCCAGCCGGGCCCGCAGCCAGGGGGCGTGCCGCCGGTGCAGGAGTTTCAACGCCTCCACCCGCTCGGCGGCGACGCTCGCGAGAAGGCCGGCGTCGTCGCTGTCGGGACCGACCGGAGGTGGTTCGCGGCGTCGCGTGAAGAACGGGTGCATATCTTGATCTATCGCATGATCTGCCGCTTTCGGTTCCGTGATCAGAGGACCAATTCGCCGAACGGCGGCCTCGCCCACGACTCCACCCTCAGATGGGGGCGCGGTTCAGCGGGGCGGGCGTTCGTCCGATGGGGGGCGGGGCGGGTTCAGGCGGGCGGGTGGTCGTCGACGCGGGTGGGGGCGAACGGCGCGGACTCGTCGCCGAGGCGGGTGGTCAGGTCGTCGGCGAGCCCGCCGATGTGCCGGTGGAGGAAGTGCCCGACGAGGCCGGGGTCGCCCATGCCGACCAGGCGGACCAGGTTCTCGTGTTCGGTGAGCAGGGTCCGCGCGGACGAGTAGTAGTGGCGATGCAGGCGGAAGGTGTGCAGCAGCGGCAGGCGCATGCCGTCCCAGAGCCGGCGCAGCCGCCCGACATCCGAGAGCTCGTAGAAGACGCCGTGCAGGTCCATGTCGGTGGTGACGAGGGCGCTCCAGTCCTCGTCGGCGGCGGCCTCGCGCATCGCGCCGAGCCGGGCGTCGAGTTCGCGGCGGAGGTCGTCACCGTGCCGGGTCATGGCGAAGCGGGCCGCGACGGGCTCGACGGCCTGGCGGACGGCGATGGTCTCCGCGGCCTCCCGCGCGGTCAGCGTGGCGACCCGCACGCCCCGGCCGGCGTGCGGCTCGACGAGCCCTTCGGCGCGCAGCGCCCGCAGCGCGTCGCGGACGGGGCCGCGGCTGGTGGCGAAGTGGTCCGCCAGCTCCTGGACGATGAGCCGCTGGCCCGGCTTCAGGGCACCGGAGATGATCATGTCGCGCAGGTCGGCGGTGACCCCGGCGCCCAGGCTGCCCAGGGGTTTCGGCCGCGCGGGCTCGTCCGCCGGCGGATCCTGCATGATCGGCCTCTCGTCACCGGAACCGAGGGTTCCTGCCTTTTGGTCAACCAAATCGCTCGCTCACGTAAGCATGATCGGCGGTCCGGAGTCAACGCTTCCTGCTGTTTACGATGATCCGTGAAGGATGTACCGTCTCGGTTCAGCGGAGTTCGGTCGACCAAAGATGGGGCTGATGCGCTGATGGCCGTCGCAGGGTTCGATCACCTCGTGCTGGTGGCGAAGGACGTCGCCGCCACACTCGACTGGTACCACCGGGTCCTCGGCGCCCAGGTGCGCGACCTGGACCGGTGGCGGCGGGGCGAGGCCGACCACCCCGTCCTGCACTTCGGCACGCACAAGATCAACGTGCACGACGCGGGCGGGGACCTCGCGCCGCGCGCGGCCGACGCGCGGCCGGGCGCGCTCGACCTGTGCTTCGTCTGGGACGCCGACGCCGAGGCCGCGCGGCGGCACCTGCTCGCCCACGGCCAGGCGGTCGAGTTCGGGCCGGTCGACCAGGAGGGGGCCCGGGGCGCGGGCCGCAGCGTCTACACCCGCGACCCGGACGGCAACCTCATCGAGCTGATCTGCTACCCGGCGGAGGGGCCGCGATGACCGACCGCTACGCCCGGATCCACGCCGCGATCGCGGGCCTGGCCGACCGGCTGTGGGAGGTGAGCTCGGATCTGCACTCGCGCCCCGAGACGGCCTTCGCCGAGCACCACGCCGCCGAGGTGCTGACCGGAGAGCTGGCGGCGGCCGGCTTCGCCGTCACCCGCGGCGTCGCCGGGCTGCCGACCGCGTTCACCGGCGCCTTCGGCCGCGGCCGTACGCCCCGGGTCGCGCTGCTCCTGGAGTACGACGCGCTCCCCGGCCTCGGGCACGCCTGCGGCCACAACCTCATCGCCGCCGCCGGACTCGGCGCCGCGCTCGCCCTGGCCGAAGCGCTGCCCGGGCTCGACGGCACCGTGCTCGCCGTCGGCGCCCCGGCTGAGGAGGGCGGCGGCGGCAAGGTGATCGAGGTCGAGCACGGCGTGTTCGACGGCGTCGACGCCGCGCTGATGTTCCACCCCGCCGGGCGCACCTGGCCCGCCCCGGTCCTGACGGCGTTCGCCGAGGTGACCGTCACCATGCGCGGCCGCGCGGCGCACCCGACCGGCGACCCCGAGCACGGGATCAACGCGCTCCACGCGCTGGTCCGGGCCTTCACCGCGATCACCGAGGAGAACGAGCGCCTGACCGCCGGCAACGACATCCACGGCATCATCACCCACGGCGGGACCGCGACCAACATCATCCCCGACCGCGCCGAGGCGCGCTTCGCCGTACGCGCGCCCACCTCCGCCGGCCTCGCCGCGCTGCGCGAGACCATCACCGCCCACGCCGAGCGGGCGGCCCGAGCGGTGGGAGCCACGGCCGAGGTCCGTGCCGCCGGCCCGGTCTACGACCACTTCCGCGACAACCCGCCGCTCGCCGGCCGGTTCACCGCGCACCTGGCGGACGCCGGCATCCCGGCCGACCCGCCGGAACCCGGCGTCTTCCTCGGCTCCTCCGACATCGGCAACGTCAGCACCGCCGTGCCGACCATCCACCCGCTGGTCGCCATCACCGGCCCGGAGATCTCCGACCACACCGCGGAGTTCGCCGCCGCCGCCGCGAGCCCGCGAGCGCGGGCCGCGCTCCTCGCCGCCGCCGAGGCGCTGGCCCGCACGGCCTCGGACGTCCTCCTCGACCCCCGGCTCCGCGAGGACGCCCGCCGCCACTTCCTCGCCGCCCAGCGCGCCGGCCGCTGACCGGGAACGGCGGGCCCGCGCCGCCGGCCGGGGATCCTCCTCCGCCCGCCCGCCGGCGCCCCCGCCACCACCGGACGCCACCTCGGTGACCGAGGACGATCTCGCCATGCTCCGGCGTCTCGCCACCGAACCAGGGCTCATCGGGCCGGACCGGGCGGGGTCCCGCGACGCGCGGGCCCCCGCGCGGCGGGGCGAGAACCGCGCACCGCGGCACGGGGGCGAACCGCGACCGGATGGGCATCCCGACGCACGCCGCGACTCGCCCGCGCCTCCTCGCCGGCCTCGGCTCATGCCGCGCTTAGCGGGACGCTGAGAGCCGGAGGAGTTTTGATGATTTCATCAGAATTGCGTAAACTCGCTGGTAGACGCTTCGGGCTACCCCCGGGGCGGGATCGCGAAACGGGCGCGGGCGATCCCCGCGTCGTACGACCAGTGAGGGAGGGCGCCATGCGCGCCGCAGTCACCACTTCGTCCGGGGTCGAGGTCCGGGAGATCCCCGATCCGGTGCCCGGGCCCGGGCAGGTCCTCGCCCGCCCGCTCGCCGCCGGCGTGTGCGGGTCGGACCTGCACCTGGCCGACGCCATGGCGGCCGAGGGGCCGTCCGCGCGGCCGTACGTCATGGGGCACGAGTTCTGCGCCGAGGTGGTGGCGCTCGGGCCGGAGACCTCCGGGCGGGTGCCGGTCGGCACGCGCGTGGTGTCCGTGCCGATGGCCGCCGGCCGGGGCGGGCCGGTCGGGCTGGGGCTGAGCCCCGAGCTGCCCGGCGCGTTCGGCGAGCTGATGGTGCTCCAGGAGGACCTGCTGCTGCCGGTGCCCGACGGGCTGTCCGCCGAGCACGCCGCGCTCACCGAGCCGCTGGCGGTCGGGTTGCACGCCGTCGCCCGCGGAGACGTCGCCGACGACGACCTGGCCCTCGTGGTCGGGTGCGGCCCGGTCGGGCTGGCGGTGATCGCAGCGCTGAAGGCCGAGGGGAACCGACGTGTCATCGCCGCGGACTTCTCACCGCAGCGCCGGGCCGTGGCCGAGCGCCTCGGGGCCGACCTCGTGCTCGACCCCGCCACCGACGATCCGTACGGCCACTGGGCCGACTTCGGGTTCACCGAGCTGCCCGGCGCGGTGGCGCTGCCGGAGGGGCGGCGCGCGGCCGGCGTGGTCGCGTTCGAGTGCGTCGGCGCGCCCGGCGTGCTGCGGCAGATGATCACGCGGGTGCCCAACCACAGCAGGATCGTGATGGTCGGCGTCAACCTCGAACCCGACACCATCGACCCGATCGTCGCGCTGCGCAAGGAACTGACCCTGGCCTTCGCCTACTCCTACCGGAAGGAGGAGTACGCTCGCACGCTGGACCTGCTGGCGCGGGGCCGGATCGACGCCGAGGCGTTCGTCACCGGCGAGGTGACGCTGGACGGCGTCGCCGGCGCGTTCGCCGAACTGCACCGGCCCAACGACCAGGTGAAGATCATCGTCCGCCCGTGAGCGGACGCGAGGGGGAGGGGACCATGGCCCGGGCCGAAGGTGAGGGCGGCTTCGCCCGCCGCCGCGCCGCGACCCGGGCCGCCCTGCTGCGGGCGGCGCAGCGGCTCCTCGCCGGGGGCCGCGGCGAGGAGGTCAGCATCCAGCGGATCACCGAGGAGGCCGGGGTCGGCTTCGGGTCCTTCCACAACCACTTCGACTCCAAGGCCGAGCTCTTCGAGGCGGCGGTACGGCTGGCGCTCGACGAGTTCGCCGAGATCCTCGAAGGCGCCACCCGGGACGCCACGGACCCGGCGGAGAAGTTCGCGGCCAAGGCCCGGCTGACCTTCCACCTGATCGACCGCCGTCCCCAGCTCGTCCGGATCCTGGCCCGCCACGGGCACCTCGCCGTCCAGGCCGAGACCGGCCTCGGCCCCCGCGCCCTGCAGGACATCGCCGAGGGCATGACGGCCGGCCGCTTCCGCGTCGCCGACCCCCGCACCGCCCTGTACGCCGTCAGCGGCGCCCTCCTCGGCCTGATCCAGCTCCGCCTCGAAACCCCGTCCCCGGACCCCGCCTTCGCCGAGACCGGCGCCGAACTCCTCCTGCGCCTGCTCGGCGTGCCCGACCCCGACGCCCACACCGTCTCCCGCCGCCCCCTGCCCCCGCTCCCGGCCGGCGGCGCCCGCCCCTGACCCGCCGGTACGGCTCGCGCGAGCCGTACCGGATGGGCGAGCCCATTTCCGTCGCGGCGGGCCGGGGCGCCCGTGGCACGCCGATGGGCCGCTCATCCGCCGGCCGGGCGCGCCGGTGGCGGCGGCGCGGGAGTGCCGGGCACGGGCCGGGGGTGCGACCATGGCCGGACGGGCCGGCGGGGGCCGGCCGCGCGCGGGCGGCCGCCGGCTCGGCGGGCCGTACGACCGTGACGATCAAGGACGGCGTGATGTCGCATTCCTGGCGCGGGTGGTGCCTGCTCCGCCCCGGGCTGATGCTGTACGGCGGGGCGGTCGGCGGGAACCGGCCGCACGCGCACCACGCGGTCCAGCTGATCATCTCCGCGGAACCCTTCACCATGGCCGACGCGCACGGCGGGCGGGTGACCACGCGGGTCGCGGTCGTCCCGCCCGACACCCGCCACGCGGTGCTCGCCGGATCCCCGCGGGCCCTGCTCGTTCATCTGGACCCCCGCAGCCTGGCGGGCCGATCCCTGCTCGCGCGCTCCGGCACGGGGCCCCGGGCGACCGCCTGGCCGCCCTCCCTCGCGCGGACGCGCCCCACCGGCGGCTCCCCCGCTCCCGCAATGACCGGACCGGCGGCCACGGGCCCGGCGTTCGGCGCGGGCGCGCGTCCGCTCATGTTCGCGGAACCGCCGATCGGTCACGCGCGCGCGGCCGAGGTGGCCGGGGCGCTGCGGACCGTGGAGCTGTGGACCGGTCTCGGCGGCTCCGACGGGGTCCCGCTCCACCCGGCGGTGGAGGCGGCGATCGCCGCGATCCCCGCGCTCCTGGGCCACGGGCCGGTTCGGCTCCGCGCGGTCGCGGACGAGGTCCACCTGTCGCCGAGCCGGCTGGCGCACCTGTTCGGCGCCCAGGTGGGGATCCCGCTGCGGCCGTACGTGCGCTGGCTGCGCCTGCAGCGGGCCATCCACCTGGTGGCCGGGGGAGAGACGCTGACGGCGGCGGCCCACGGCGCCGGGTTCACCGACGGCCCGCACTTCACCCGGGCCTTCCGGGTCGCCTTCGGGAACGCGCCCTCCGAGCTCGCCGCCGCGATCGACTGGGTGCCCTGACCGGCAGGGCGACCTAGCGCAGCTCGCGCTTGAGGATCTTGCCGGTCGCCGTCATCGGCAGGCTCTGGCGGAACTCGATGATCCGGGGATACTTGTAGGCCGCCATGTTCTCCCTGCACCAGGCGATGAGCTCCTCCTCGCCCACCCGGGCGCCCGGGACCGGGATGACGTAGGCCTTGATCTCCTCGCCGTGGGAGCCGTGGGGCACGCCGACCACCGCCGCCAGCGAGACGGCCGGATGCGTCATCAGGACCTCCTCCAGCTCCCGGGGATAGACGTTGAAGCCACCCCGGATGATCATGTCCCGGCCGCGGTCCACGATGGAGTAGTAGCCGTCCTCGTCGCGGGTGGCGATGTCCCCGGTGCGCAGCCAGCCGTCGCGCATGACCTCCTCGGTGGCCTCGGGCCGCCCGTGGTACCCCTTCATGACGTTGTGCCCGCGGATGGCGATCTCGCCGGGACCCCCGCCCTCGACGGTGTTCCAGTCGTCGTCCACCAGCCGCATCCGCACCCCCCAGACGGGGAAGCCGATCGTGCCGGGCTTGGTGGGCCGCCCGAGCTGGTTGAAACTGGCCACCGGAGAGGTCTCCGACAGGCCGTACCCCTCAAGGACGGGCGTCGCGAAGGCGGCCTCGAACTCCTTGAGCACCTCGACCGGGCAGGAGTCCCCGCCCGCCACCGCCACCCGGAGCGTCGAGGGCGCCTCCGCCCCGTCCGCCCGGAGCCTCGACAGCAGCGCCCAGAACATCGTGGGAACCCCGGCGAACATGGTCACCTTCTCCCGCCGCATGAGCTCCAGCGTCTGGCCGGGTTCGAAGCGCGGCTGGAGCACGAGCGTGGCGCGGCGGCGCACGCTCACGTTCATGACCGCCGTCTGGCCGAAGGAGTGGAAGAGCGGCAGCACGGCGAGCGCGACGTCACCGCCGGGGTCGGCGGGGAACATCTCGTCGGCGACCATGGCGTTGATCAGCATGTTGGCGTGGCTGAGCTCCGCCCCCTTGGGCCGGCCGGTGGTACCGGAGGTGTAGAGGATGGCGGCCGTGTCGTCCGGGCCGGTCAGCACCGTCTCGAACTCGGCGGGCACGCCGTCCAGCGCCGCCCAGAGCGACTCGCCGTACTCCGACTCGGTGGCCAGCGGCGTGGCCGGCAGGACGACGAAGTGCGCGCAGTCCTCGACGGCGTCGAAGGCCTCGCGGCCGCGCGCGCCCATGGGCAGCTCGGCGGATCCCTCGAAGCAGAAGAGCGCCTTGGCGTCGCTGTCGGCCAGGTGGTAGGCGATCTCGCGCGGTCGCAGCAGCACGTTGAGCGGGACCACCGTCGCCCCGGCCTTGAGGATGCCGAAATAGACGAAGGGGAAGTAGGGCAGGTTCGGGCAGAGCAGCGCCACCTTGTCGCCTCTGCCGATCCCCCGCGCCGAAAGGAGGCCGGCCACCTGGTTCGCCACCGAGTTCACCGTGGAGTACGGCAGGCGCAGGTCGCCGAAGACCAGGGCGGTGCGGTCCGGAGTGCGTTCGGCGCTGTCTTCGAGGATGACGGACAAGTTGAGCATCGCGGTCCTTTCCACGGATGTTCGGACAGCCGCCCGGGCCGCGTCCACGGACGTTCGTACGCATCCGAGGATGCGCTGCCGCCTCCGGCCGGGGCTTGTACGAACGTGCTGACCCGGACCCGGACCCGGACCCGGGCTCCGGCCGCTCCGGCTTCGAGGGCGCACGGCGCGCGAGGCCGTGCCCCTGTGGGTTCGTCAGGGGCGGGCGTCAGATCCGGGCGGCGCGGCAGGCGAGCTGGAGGGCCAGGCGCTGCTGGGGGTCGGCCAGGTCGGCGTGGAGGAGGGACTCGATGCGGCGGACGTTCTTGCTGACGGCGTTGCGGTGCATGTGCAGCTCGGCCGCGGCGCGGGCGGGGGAACCGTGGTGGTCGAGATAGGCGCGCAGGATGGCGAGCAGGCGCGCCGCCCGCTCGCCGCCCAGGTCCAGGATGGGCTGGAGGAGCTCGCGGACCGCCTGCTGGGCGGCGTCGGAGGAGTACCACTCCTCCAGCATCCGGTCCAGCCCCGCCAGATCGTAGGTGGCCAGCGGCAGCGGGCTGCGGCGCAGCGCCGTACGGGCCTCCGAGGCGCAGGTGCGCAGGCCCAGCACGCCAGGGTGGGCGGTGCTGACGCCGCAGCGCAGCTCGGCCCCGGCCGGGCGGACCCGCTCCAGCAGCAGCGCGGCGTCGCGCACCGCCTCCCGCAGCCCCGCCCGGCCCTCGTCGCGGGGCCGGCTGCGGACGACGATGAGGGCGTCGCCGGCCAGGGCGGCGTTCCAGGAGGGGCCCACGATCTCCCGGGCGGCGCGGGCGGCCCGGGAGGCGACCGTCTCCAGCAGGGCGTAGCGTTCGGGGCCCTCGCCGAGCGCCGGTTCCAGCCGCAGCACGACGTGCCAGTCGTCGACGGGCAGCCCCAGGGCTCGGGCCCGCGCCACCAGCTCCTGGGCCTGCTTCTCGGGGGCGACCAGCAGCTCGGTCAGCAGCCGAGCGCGCGAGCGCCAGGGCAGCTCGTCCGGCTGGCCCGCGGCGGCGGCCAGTTCCGCCAGGCGGAGCACGATCCCGGCGGCCCGGCCCAGGTGTCCGGTGAGCGGTTCGGCGGTGAAGACGCCGTCCTCGGCCCGCACCCCGACGCCGAGCGCCGCGCCGGCCTCGGCGGCCATCCGCTCGGGGGAGCCTCCCGCGCGCAGCACGCCCTCGGCCGCCTCCGCGGCTCGCTCCAGCGCGTCCGCCGCGTCGCCCGCCAGGGCCCGGTCGAGGGCGACGACCAGCTCGGCCAGGTCGCCGCCGGCGGCGAGCAGCGCCACCCCGCCGCGCTCGGCGAGCGCGGCGGCCGTGCGCCCCACCTCGGCCGGGCGGTCCCCGGTCAGCACCAGACCGGCCGCGCCCGCCGCCGCGGCGTCGCGCAGCGCGACGTCGAGCCGGTACCCGCCGGCCTCCCGCGAGGCCGCCTCGGTCAGCACCAGGACCGACCCGCGCGGCTGGGCCGCCACGCGGCGCAGGTCCTCGACCAGGCGCACGCCCGAGGCCGCGCCCGCGAGCTCCGGGCCGGCCAGATGACGCAGATGTTTTCGCAGGTACACCCCGAAAGTGTGCCAGCGGCACACCGGCAAGGCCAATCGGGGGCTGTCAGCACATATGGCTTGACCTGCGGTTTCGTAACCTTCGAGGGTGGACATCGACGCCGGTCTGCTTCCCGCGTTCGCGCGCGGCTGCGCCGTCCTGGGCTCGGGCGGCGGCGGCCCCGTGCGGATCGGGCGCGCCGCCGCGCTCCAGGCGCTGGAGGACTTCGGCCCCGTCCGCGTCGTCGCGCCCGGCGCCCTGGACCCGGACACGCTGGTCATGCCGATCGGCACCGCCGGCTCCGCGGAGGTCATGGCCGAGCGCGTCGGCGGCACCGAGGAGCCGCTGCACCTGCGCGCCAAGATCGAGGAGCTGTACGGCGGCCGCGTGGGCGCGGTGATGGCCAGCGAGATCGGCGGGGCCAACGGCTGCCTGGCGGTGGCCTGGGCGGCGCGGCTCGGCCTGCCGCTGGTGGACGCCGACGGCATGGGCCGGGCGTTCCCCCGCATGGACCAGTGCGTCATGGAGCTGGCGGGACTCTCGCCCACGCCCGCCGTGCTCTGCGACGAGCGCGGCCGCACCGTCGTCATCGACCACGTGACCGGCCCCTGGCTGGAGCGCCTGGTCCGCGCGGCGCTGGAGGCGTTCGGCGGGCAGGCGGCGACCAGCGAGTACGTCCTGCGCGGTCACCAGGTCCCCGCCGCCACCGCCCTCGGCACGGTCACCCGCGCCGTCGAGCTGGGTACCCGCCTGCCCGACCCGATCCTCACCGGCAAGATCGCCGAGGTGGGCCCGTCGATCCTGGTCGAGGGACTCGGCCCCGACGCCGGCCGCCTGGCCCGCGTCGAGGCCGGCAGCGAATACCTGGCGGTCATCGAGGACGGCGAGCCCGTCGCCGCCGTCCCCGACGTGATCGCCCTGCTGGACACCCGCACCGGCGAGATCGTCCCCGCCGACGAGGTCCGGTACGGCCTGCGCGTCCGCGTCCTGCGCGTCCCCTGCGACCCCGTCTGGCACACCCCGGCGGGCCTGCGCCTGGCCGGTCCGGCCGCCTTCGGCCTCACCGGCCTGCCCGAGCCCGTCGCGGCCCGCCGTACCGCCGGGGACGGGGGCTCGCCGTGAGGGCCGGGGTGGACGTCGGGCCCACCAACACCGACGCGGCGCTCGTCACGCGGGACGGGCGGGTCGTGGCGACGGCCAAGGTGCCCTCGGCGCCTGAGGATCCGGTGGCCGGGGTGCGGGCGGCGCTCGGGCGGCTCCCGCGCCACGAGCTGGACGGGGTCGCGGTGGGGCTGCGCGGGGCCGCCACGGCGGTGACGCGGCGGGCCGGGCTGCGGCGTGTCGCGGTGCTGCGGATCTGCGGCAGGTCCGCCTCCGCCGTGCGGCCGCTGTCCGGCTGGCCCGCCGACCTGCGGGCGGCCGTCGAGGCGGGCGCGGCGATCGTGGACGGCGGCGGCGGGCTCGGCCCCGAGGACCGGGTGCCGCTGGACCGCGAGGCCGTACGGCGGTTCGCGGGGGCGGTCGCCGGGCGGGCCGAGGCGGTCGCCGTGGTCGGGCTGTTCGCCCCGCTGGACGGGGAGCAGGAGCGGGAGGCCGCCGCGATCGTGCGGGCCGAGCTGGGCGAGATCCCGATCTCGCTGTCGGCCGACCTGGGCACGATCGGGCTGCTCGAACGCGAGAACGCCACCGTCCTGGACGCGGCGCTGTCGGGATTCGCCGCCGCGGTCGCCGACGGGCTGGCCGCGGCGCTCGCCGAGCTGTGCCCGGCGGCCGCGGTGTTCGTGACCCGGGGCGACGGGACGCTGATGAGCCTGGCGTACCTGGCCCGCCACCCCGGCCTCAGCCTGGGCAGCGGCCCGGCGAGCGTGCTGCGCGGAGCGGGCGCCCTCACCGGGCTCGCCGACGCGGTCGTGGCCGACGTGGGCGCGCGCCGGATCCGGGTGGGGGCGCTGGCCGGCGGGTTCCCCGAGGTGGCCGTCGGCGGGGCCGAGATCGGCGGCGTGCCGATCGGGGTCGGCCTGCCCGGCCTGATCCGGGTGCCCCGGCCGTTCGACCCGGCCGAGCTGGCCGAGGCGGTGGACCGGCTCCAGCCCGCGGCCGGGCGGCTGCCGCTGGTCGTCGTCGGCGGCGGCGCGGACGCCGTGCCCGGGGGCCTGCACCCCGAGCACGGGCGCACCGCGGGCGCGATCGGCGCGGCCGTGAGCCCCGTGGGCGGGCAGTACGAGCGCATCGTGCGGCTGCCCGACCGGTCGGCGCTGCCCGCCGCGACGGAGGCGGTGGCCGAGGAGGCCCGGGCGGCGGCGGTGCGCGCCGGGGCCGATCCGCGGCACGTGGAGATCATCGAGGTCACCGACACGCCGCTGGCGTACCTGCCCGGCCCGTTCGTCCGGCTCCGCGCCCGCGCCGCCGGGCCGCCCTCGCCCTTATGACCCCCGCACGACCCGACTCGTCCGGCCGGTCGCGCGGCCCCGGCCCCGGCCGGGTCCGGCGGCCCCTGAGACCTCCGGCCCGCGGGCGTCCCCCCGCCCGGGTCCGTGACCCCGCGCCCCGCCGTACGGCACGCGCCCGCCAGGCCGTGCCGCCCGCCGGGGCGGCCCTCCAGATCCCCCGAGAAAGGCGACGCCGATGAACGATGAGGACTACCCGCTGGAGCGGGTGCCGCCGAAGGCCCGCTACCCCTGGTTCAACGTGGCCGTGCAGCGGTTCGGCCAGCTCTCCGACCTGACGCAGTTCCTGCTCGGCGCCACGCTCGGCGCGGGGCTGTCCTTCTGGGGCGCGTTCTGGGCGTTCACGCTCGGCTCGGTGATCCTGGAGATCGTCTGCATCTTCGTCGGCATCGCCGGCATGCGCGAGGGCATGTCCACCTCGCTGCTGGCCCGCTGGACCGGGTTCGGGCGCTACGGCTCCACCCTGATCGGCGTGCTGATCGCGCTGAGCCTGTTCGGCTGGTTCGGCGTGCAGACCGGGGTGTTCGCCGGCGGCCTGCACTCGATCATGCCCGCGCTGCCGCTGTGGGCCTGGTCGCTGATCGCCGGGCTCGGCGTGACGCTGCTGGTGCTGCGCGGGTTCAAGGCGATGGGGCTGACCGCGTTCATCACCGTGCCCGCCTTCCTCGGCCTGGCCGGGTGGGCGATGTGGGTGGAGATCTCCCGCCACGACCTGGGCACGCTCGTGGCGTCGCCGCCGTTCGGCGAGCCGATGTCGATCGCGACCGGCGCGACGATCGTCGCCGGGTCCTACATCGTCGGCGCGGTCACCACGCCCGACATGACCCGCTTCAACCGCAACACCGGCGACGTGGTCAAGCAGACCCTCGTCGGCATCTCCCTCGGGGAGTACGTCCTGGGCCTGGCCGGCGTGCTCCTGGCGTACGCGGTGAAGACCTCGGACGTCATCGCGATCATCACCGCCTCCTCGGGCGTCGTCGGCGTGATCGTGCTGATCTCCGCCACCGTGAAGATCAACAACTGGAACCTGTACTCCTCCGCGCTCGGCCTGCTCAACGCGGTCGAGTCCACCTTCGGCGTGCGGCTCAACCGCGTCGCCGTCACCGTCGGGATCGGCGTGCTCGGCAGCGTGCTGGCCGCCGCCGGCATCCTGGAGCGCTTCACCGACTTCCTGACCCTGCTCGGCGTCATCACCCCGCCGGTCGCCGGGATCATGGTCGCGGAGTACTTCGTGGTCAAGCGCTGGCGCCCGGCCCTGAACGCCTCCCGCGCCCTGGGCCGGCTCCCGGACACCGAGCCCACGTGGGTGCCCGCCACCCTCGTCATCTGGGCCGGCGCCGCCGTGGTCGGCTGGCTCAGCGAGCACCACCAGTGGATCGGCATCCCGGCGCTCAACTCGCTGATCCTGGCCGGTGTGGCGTACATCGTCGCCGGCAGGCTCGGCCTGGTCCGCCCGACCCGCGAGATCCACGTCGACCAGCCCGCCCCCACCGCCGTCTGAGAACCCCACCGGACCATCCGAACCCTCGAAGAACCCACCCAGGAAGACCGCACATGCGCATCGGCATCGACGTCGGCGGGACCAACACCGACGCCGCCCTCATCGGAGACGACGGCCAGGTGCTGGCCACCGTCAAATCCCCGACCACCGAGGACGTCACCGGAGGTGTCGCCGCGGCCCTCGCGGGCCTCGGCGCGACCCGGGTGTCGGCCGTGATGATCGGCACGACCCACTTCGTGAACGCCCTCGTGGAGGCCGCCCGGCTGGAGCCGGTCGCCGCCGTACGGCTCGGCCTGCCCGCCACGGCCGCGCTCCCGCCCCTGGTGGACTGGCCCGACCGGCTGCGCGCGGCCGTCGAGGGCGCGGTCCACCTGTGCCGCGGCGGCCACGAGTACGACGGCACGCCCATCTCCGACCCCGACCCCGACGAGCTCAAGAGGGTCGCGGCCGACATCCGCGAGCGCGGGCTGCGCTCGGTCGCGATCTCCTCGGTCTTCTCGCCGGTGAGCGACGCCTCCGAACGGCGGGCCGCCGAGATCCTGGCCGCCGAGCTGGGCCCGGACGTCCACCTCTCGCTGTCGAGCGAGATCGGCAAGGTCGGGCTGCTCGCGCGCGAGAACGCCACGATCGTCAACGCCGCGCTGCGCCCGCTCGCCGAGCGCACCGTGGCCGCGTTCGGCGAGGCGCTGCTGCGCGCCGGCATCACCGCCCCGCTGTTCCTGTCGCAGAACGACGGCACGCTCATGGACGTGGACCACGCCCGCCGCTACCCGGTGGCCACGTTCGCCTCCGGCCCCACCAACTCCATGCGCGGGGCGGCGTACCTGTCCGGCCTGACCGACTGCGCGGTCGTGGACATCGGCGGCACCACCTCCGACGTGGGCATCCTCGTCGGCGGCTTCCCCAGGGAAGCGGCGGGGGAGGCGCTGGTGGCCGAGGTGCGCACCAACTTCCGCATCCCCGACGTGCTGTCCATCGGCATCGGCGGCGGCTCGATCATCGCCGCCGACGGCTCGGCCGGCCCGCGCAGCGTCGGCTACCGGCTGACCTCCGAGGCGCTGGTCTTCGGCGGCGGCACCCTCACCGCGACCGACCTGGCCGTCGCCGCCGGCCGCGCGGAGATCGGCGACCTCTCCCGAGTCGCCGGGATCGACCCCGCCCGCCCCCTCGCGCTCATCGCCGAGCGGGTGGCCGAGGCCGTGGACCGCATGCGCACCTCGGCGGCGCCGCTCCCCGTCGTCCTCGTCGGCGGCGGCAGCATCCTCGTCGAGGAGCTGCCCGGCTTCTCCGACGTACGGCGGCCGCCCCACTTCGAGGTCGCCAACGCGGTCGGCGCGGCCATCGCCCAGGTCGGCGGCGAGGTGGACCGGGTGTTCTCCGGCCCCCGCGAGACCGTGCTCGCCGAGGCCAGGGCCGAGGCGGTGACCCGCGCCGAGCGGGCCGGGGCGCGCGCCGGGAGCGTGCGGATCGTGGACGTGGAAGAGCTGCCGCTCGCCTACCTGCCGGGCGACTCCGTCCGGGTCAGGGTCAAGGCGGTCGGCGATCTGGACCTGGACAAGCTCGGGGAGGCCGGACGGCATGCGTGAGATCGGGATCGACCAGCTCGACGACCTGGCGCGCGGCGCCGGGATCCTCGGCACCGGGGGCGGCGGCGACCCCTACGTCGGGAAACTGCTGGCCCGCGAGGCCATCCGCAGGCACGGGCCGGTGCCGGTGTACGACATCGGCGAGGTGCCGCCCGACGCCACCATCGTGCCGGTCTCGGGGATGGGCGCGCCGACCGTGCTGCTGGAGAAGCTGCCGGCGGGCACCGAGGAGCTGACGGCGCTGCGCGCGCTGGAGGCCGTGCTCGGGCGGCGCGCCACCCACATCGTGCCGATCGAGATCGGCGGCGTGAACTCCATGATCCCCATCGCTGCCGCCGCGCAGGCGGGCCTGCCGCTGGTGGACGGCGACGCGATGGGCCGTGCCTTCCCCGAGGCGCAGATGGTGCTGCCCACCCTGATCGGGGTCCGCAACACGCCGATGGCGCTGGCCGACGACAAGGGCAACACCCTGGTCGTAAACGCCGTGTCCAACCACTGGGCCGAGCGCCTGGCCCGCGCCGCCTGCGTCCAGATGGGCTGCCAGGTCTCCTGCGCCGACACCGTCCTGCGCGGCGACCAGCTCCGCGACGGCCTGGTCCCCGCCACCCTGACCCTGGCCGAGGACCTGGGCCGCGCCGTACGGCTGGCGCGCGCCGGCCACGCCGACCCGGTGGCGGCGGCGCTCGGCGTCCTCGGCGGGGTCCGCCTGTTCACCGGCAAGGTGGTGGACGTCGAGCGGCGCACGACCGGCGGCTTCGCCCGCGGCCGGGCCCGCCTGTCGGCCGTACGCGGCGAGACGGGGACCCTGGAGCTGGACTTCCAGAACGAGCACCTGCTCGCCCGCAGGGACGGCGAGATCGTCGCCACCACCCCCGACCTGATCTGCGTCCTCGACACCGACTCCGGCGAGCCGGTCACCACCGAGTCCATGCGGTACGGCCTGCGCGTGACGGTCATCGGCGTCCCCTGCGACCCTCGCTGGACCACCCCCGAGGGCCTGGCCCTGGCCGGACCCCGCTACTTCGGCTACGACTGCGACCACCGCCCCCTCCCCGCCGCCTGACCCGCCGGGCGCGGCCGGCCCCACCCGGGCCCGGCCGCGCCCGTCCTCCCCGAGCCTGTCCGCACCCTCGAACTCCCCCAGCCGGGGCGGGCGGGGCACGGCGGGCGCGGGGAGGACGCCAGCAGAGCCCCGCGGGGAGGGCACGAGCAGAACCTCGCGGGGAGGACGCGAGCGGGGCCCGCGCGACGCGCGAAGACCGTTCGCGCATGCCCCGGGGTCGTCCATCGTGGAGACGCCAATGGCCTTCGGAGTGGCAGGTGGAGCCGGACGGAGGAGGTGGCGGCGTGCTGCGACGCCGCCAGGCCCCCGACCCGCCTCCATGACCGGCTCCGGGAGGCCGCTCCACGCCGTTCCACCCGCTCCACGCCGCTCCACCCGCTCCGCGGCCCGCGCCCTGACCGCTCAGCGGGCGTGGGCGGTGGTGAAGGGCAGGAGGGCGGCGGCGGTCGCCGGAGGGTCCTCCAGATTGGGGGAGTGGCCGAGGCCGGGGAGGAGCTCGATCCGCGCGCCGGGGACCGCGCGGTAGTCGGCGGCGGAGGAGGAGCGCCAGCGCCGGTCGTCCTCGCCGAAGATCACCAGGAGGGGCTTGCCGAGCGGCGCCAGCCGGTCCGGGAGCGGCCGCTCCAGCAGGTACTCGGTGGTGCCCCGCATCGTGGCCGTGAGCGTGTGGAACGTCATGGCGCGCAGGTCGTCCAGGAACTCCCGGGGGATCCGGTAGCCGGGGCGGCTGAACCCGGTGCTCGCGAACTCCATGAGCGGCTCGTCCGGGGGCGGCCACGCCGAGGGGTCGAGCGCGGCGGACTCGGCCGCGATGAAGGCCGCCATGCTCGGGCCGGTGTCGATGAGCGCGAGCGCCGTCACCAGGTCCGGCCGCTGTACGGCGAGGGCGGTGGCGACCACGCCCCCGCTGGAGTGACCGGCCACCACGACCGGCCCGGCGCCGAGCCGGTCCAGCACCTCGCCCACCCGGCGCGCCTGGTCCCGGGTCGCGTAACTCAGGTCGTCCGCCTTGGCCGACCGGCCGTGCCCCGGCAGGTCCACCCGGATGACGCGATGGGCGCCGGTCAGCAGCGGGACGAGCGGGTCCCACGAGCGCGCCGAGGCGGCGGAGCCGTGGATCAGGAGCAGCGCGGGCGCGCCGCGCGGGCCGTCCTGGCACACGTGGACTTCGCAGTCCTCCAGGGGCACGGTCACATTCCCGGTCGAGCTCAGGGTCGCGGCCAAGGTCGGAATCTCACGGCCCTCGGTGGCGCGTTGCGCGCGCGGGCCGCCGTCAGAAACGGTCATGAGCCCACTGTCGGCCGCGGGCCGCCCCCGCGTCTTGGACGAATGTTCCCCCTCCGTCCCGCTCGCGTAGCATGAGCGGCGTGCGGACGTTCGTGCACGGGGCGGCCGTGTGGGAGGTCGCCTCACCGCGGGGGCCCAGCCGGGTGGCCGGCGTCGCGATGGCCGGGTTCCGGGTGCGCGACATGGACACGCTCCGGATGGTCCCGCACCCGGCCGTGACGCTGCTCCTGGAGTTCGGCCCCGGGTCCCCCGAGGTGGACTGCGCCGCCGGGCGGCGGCGGGGCGGCATCGTCGCGGGCCCCGGGTTCGGGTCCGGGGGCACGGTCCGGGCGCGGGGCGAGAACGTCGAGTGCGTGCAGGTGCGCCTGTCCCCGGTCATCGCCCGCTCCGTCCTGGGCGTCTCCCCGGCCGACCTCGGCGGCGAGGCGGTGGCCCTGGACGACCTGTGGGGCGGGCAGGCGGCCCTGATCGGCGAGCGGCTGGCCGCCGCCTCCTCCTGGGAGGAGCGCTTCGCCCTGGTCGACGCGCTGCTCGCCCGCCGCCACGAGGGGCCCGCGGCCGACCCGGAGGTCGCCTGGGCCTGGCGCCGGATCGGCGGCGCCCGCGGCCTCGTGCGGGTGGACCGGCTCGCGGCCGAGGTCGGGTGGAGCCGCAAGCGCCTGTGGTCCCGCTTCCACGCCCAGATCGGCCTGCCGCCCAAGCGCGCCGCGAGGCTGGTCCGCTTCGACCACGCCGCCCACCGCCTGGTCGCCGGCGAGAGCGCGGCCCTCGTCGCGGCGGCGGCCGGCTACGCCGACCAGTCCCACCTGCACCGGGACGTCGCGGCCTTCACCGGCCTGACCCCGTCGGCCGTGCCCGGCGAGCCCTTCCTGGCCGTCGACCCCATCGCCTGGCCCGCCGGCACCCCCGCCGCGCCGTACGCCCAGGACCGCTGACCCGTCACCCGCCGCACGACCGCCGCATCGCCTCCAGCTCGGCCGCCAGGGCGGCCACCTGGTCCGGGCGGCTCTCCGGCCAGGCGGAGCCGCCGAACCAGCGCAGCCAGACCCGGGAGACCGCCTCGGGGGTGATCCGCGCGGTCCCGTGGACGAGCACCAGGAGGTCGCCCGCCTCCGGGTCGTACTCATCGGCGGGCGCGCCGATGGCGAGCAGGCCCTCCGGATCGTAACGGCCGATCAGGGCACGGACGCGGGAACGTTCGCTCACCGCCCCATCATCTCCCGCGCGGAAGGGGACCGGCCCGGCCGGCGGCGTTCCGCCTGCTCACGCGACCCGCGCCGGGAGGCCAGGGAAGGACCGGCCGCGGCGGCGCGGGGTGATATGATCACGACCGACACGACTTGAGCCTTCTGGTCCGGAGACACTCCGGGCGAGAAGGCTTTTTTCATGCCCGGATCCGGCCGGATCCGCCGATCCGCGGCGCTCACACCCCCTTGCGGACCTCTGGGCGAGGAGCCTGATCATGACCACACGGACGAGCCCCGCCGCGGCGGCGGGCACCTGGGACCTCGGCGACCTGACCGTCAACCGGATGGGGTTCGGGGCGATGCGCCTGACCGGCAGTGTCGCCTTCGGCCCCGGCGTGCCGGGCGACCGCGACCGGTCGATCGGCGTGCTGCGGCGCGCCGTCGAGCTCGGGGTCGACCACATCGACACCGCCGCCTTCTACTTCTCCGAGCGCCTGTCGGCCAACGAGCTGATCAACCGCGCGCTGGCCCCCTACCCGGACGACCTCGTCATCGCCACGAAGGTCTGGCCCGGCCGGGACCCGTCGGGCGCGTGGTGGTGGGCCACGCCCGCGCAACTGCGCGGCCAGGTCGAGGAGAACCTGCGCCAGCTCGGCTGCGACCACCTCGATGTGGTGAACCTGCGGGTCCCCCCGAGCCGGGCGACCGGCTCCATCGCCGAGCACTTCGGCGCCCTGGCCGAGCTCCGCGACGCCGGGCTCATCCGCCACCTGGGCGTGTCGAACGTGACCGCGGACCAGCTCGCCGAGGCCCGGGCCATCGCCCCCGTGGTGTGCGTGCAGAACGCCTTCGGCCTCGGCGCGGGCCCGGACGACCACGAGCTGCTGCGCGTCTGCGGCGAGCAGGGCATCGCCTTCGTCCCGTTCTTCGCGATCGCCGGCGCCGGGCGCGAGGCCGGGGCGGCCGCCGCGGACCACGAGGAGGTGCTCGCCGTCGCCCGCCGGCACGGCGCGACCCCCGCGCAGGTCCGCCTCGCCTGGACCCTCCACCAGGGCCCCCACGTCCTGGCCATCCCCGGCACCGCCGACCCCGGCCACCTCGCCGAGAACGTCGCCGCCGCGACCCTGCGCCTGTCCGGGGAGGAGGTGACCCGCCTGCGCTCCCTGCGCTGACCGGCGCGGGAGACGGCCTCCGCGGAGCCCTCGCCACCGCCCGGCGGAGGACCCTTGACTATTCGTTCGCGCTGTGAACGAAATGGCGTCATGCTCGTGGCCGGAGTCGACTCCTCCACCCAGTCGTGCAAGATCGTGCTGTGCCGGGCGGCGGACGGTGCCGTCGTCGCGCAGGGCTCCGCGCCGCACCCGGACGGCACCGAGGCCGACCCCGCCGCCTGGCTGGCCGCGCTCGAACGCGCCGGCGACGGGCTGCTGCGGCGCGCCGGCGCGGTGGCCGTGGCGGCCCAGCAGCACGGCATGGTGGCGCTCGGCGAGGACGGGGAGGTGGTGCGCCCCGCGCTGCTGTGGAACGACGTCCGATCGGCCGCCGCCGCCGCGGAGCTGGTGGGAGAGCTGGGCGGGCCGGCGGAGTGGGCCCGCCGCGCCGGGAGCGTGCCCGCCGCCTCCTTCACCGTCACCAAGCTGCGCTGGATGGCACACCACGAGCCCGGCACGGCGGCGCGCACCCGCGCCGTGCTGCTGCCGCACGACTGGCTGACCCTGCGCCTGGGCGCCGCCGAGCCGGTCACCGACCGCGGCGACGCCTCCGGCACCGGCTACTTCTCCCCGGCCGAGGGCGCCTGGCTGCCCGCCCTCGCCACCGCCGCGCTCGGCCACGAGGTACGGCTGCCGCGCGTGGCCGGGCCGTATGAGGTGGTGGGGGAGACGCCGTGGGGCGCGCGGCTCGCGCCGGGGACGGGCGACAACATGGGGGCCGCGCTGGGGCTCGGGCTCGGGCCCGGCGACGTGGCCGTCTCGATCGGCACCTCCGGCACGGCGTTCGCGGTGCGGGACGAGCCCAGCGCGGACGACAGCGGGGCCGTGGCCGGGTTCTGCGACGCGACCGGCCGGTTCCTGCCGCTGGTGTGCACGCTCAACGCCGCCCGGGTGCTCACCTCGACCGCCGCCCTGCTCGGGGTGGACCTGGAGGAACTGTCGGAGCTGGCGCTGTCCGCGCCGCCGGGGGCCGAGGGCGTGACCATGCTGCCCTACCTCGACGGGGAGCGGACCCCCAACCGGCCCGGCGCCTCCGGGGTGCTGCGCGGCCTCACCACCCGCACCTCCACCCGCGCCAACGTCGCGCGCGCCGCCGTCGAGGCCGTGCTCGTCAGCCTGGCCGAGGCGGTGGACCACCTCGGCGTCCCCCCGCGCCGCATCCTGCTCATCGGCGGCGGGGCGGCCTCGCGGGCCGTACGGCGGATCGCCCCGGAGGTCTTCGGGGTGCCGGTGAGCGTGCCCGAGCCCGCCGAGTACGTCGCGCTCGGCGCCGCCCGCCAGGCCGCCTGGGCCCTGGCGGGCACCGCGGAGCCGCCCGCCTGGCCCGAGCCGGCGGCCGCCGTGTACGAGGCCGACCCCCGGCCCGCCGTACGCGAGCAGTACGCCGCGCTCCGCGAGGCCACCGAGTCCTGGGACGCGGCGCCGTGAACCCGGCGGCCGCCGTACCTCCGTGAACCGATCCCCATCCCCCTGAGGAGACCCATGAGTCACCAACCCCGTCCGGAGGACCGCTTCTCGTTCGGCGTCTGGACCGTCGGGTGGGCCGCGCGGGACGTGTTCGGCGAGGCCACCCGCGCGCCCATGCCCGCCGACCGGGCCGTGCGGAAGCTCGCCGAGCTGGGCGCCCACGGCGTGAACTTCCACGACGATGACGTCGTCGGATTCGGCGCGTCCGAGACCGAGCGGGACGCGGCGATCGGGGCGTTCCGCAAGGCGCTGGACGAGACCGGGGTCGTCGTGACCACCGCGACCACCAACCTGTTCTCCCACCCGGTGTTCAAGGACGGCGCGTTCACCGCCAACGACCGCGACGTGCGGCGGTTCGCCCTGGCCAAGGTCATGCGCAACCTCGACCTCGCCGCCGAGCTGGGCGCGCGGACCTACGTCTGCTGGGGCGGGCGCGAGGGCGCCGAGTCGGGCGCGGCCAAGGACGTGCGGGCGGCGCTCGACCGCTACAAGGAGGCGTTCGACGTCCTCGGCTCCTACGTGCGGGAGCAGGGTTACGACCTGCGGTTCGCCATCGAGCCCAAGCCCAACGAGCCGCGCGGCGACATCCTGCTGCCCACGATCGGGCACGCGCTGGCGTTCATCGAGGAACTGGAGCACCCCGAGCTGGTCGGGCTCAACCCCGAGATCGGCCACGAGGAGATGGCCGGGCTCAACTTCGCCCACGGCATCGCGCAGGCGCTGTGGCACGGCAAGCTCTTCCACATCGACCTCAACGGCCAGAACGGCCCCCGCTACGACCAGGACCTGCGCTTCGGCGCGGGCAACGCGATCGGCGCGTTCTGGGTCGTGGACACCCTGGAGCGCGGCGGGTACGACGGGCCGATCCACTTCGACTTCAAGCCGCCCAGGACCGAGGACGACGAGGGCGTGTGGGAGTCGGCGCGCGCCTGCATGCGCAACTACCTCATCCTGCGCGAGAAGGTCCGGGCCTTCCGCGCCGACCCGGAGGTCGCCGAGGCGCTGGCCGCCGCCCGCGTGGACGAGCTGGCGCGCCCGACCCTCGCCGAGGGCGAGACCTGGCGCGACGTGCGCGAGATCGATGTGGACGTCGACGCGCTCGCCGCCCGGGGCATGGCCTTCGAACGCCTCGACCAGCTCGCCCTGGAACACTTGTACGGCGTCCGCTGACCGGCGCCCCCGCCCCAGGCGGACCGGCGGCGGGCGGACGCCGGGCCCCGGCCGTCACGGCGGGGGCCGGGGCGGTGCCCGGCGCGGGGAGTCCGGCCGGCGGGGGAGAGGTGGTCAGGTGATGGTCGCGGGCGGGGGAGCGGGCGCGCGGGCGCGCGGCGAGACGGGCCCGGCGCTCGCGGTGGGCCGGGCGGGCACGGCGGAGCTGCGCCGCCACAACCGCGCGCTCGTGCTGCGCCACATCCGCGCCCACGGCCCCTGCTCGCGCGCGACCGTCGCCGCCGCCACGGGGCTGGCCAAGGCCGCGGTCACCGGGATCGTCGGCGAGCTGGTCGAGGCCGGCCTCCTCACCGAGACCGGCACGGCCCCCGCAGCCGGCCGCGGCCGCCCCGGCACCCTCCTGCGCCTGGCCGACGAGACCGCCGCCGCCCTCGGCGTCGAGGTCAACGTGGACTACACCGCCGTGGTCGCCGTGGACCTGTCGGGCCGGCCCGTCTTCTCCGAGGTCCTCCCGCCCGCCGGGCCCGCCCCCGCCCGGCCGTACGGCGTGAGCCCGGGCGGCGCGGCGGGACGGGTGAGGCCGGGCGCGGTCGCCGACCTCGTGCGGGAGCTGGCGGGCCGGCTCCGGGACGAGGGGCGGCGGCTGCTCGGTGTCGCGCTGGGCGTGCCCGGACTGGTGGACACCGAGTCGGGGGTCGTGCGCGACGCCCCCAACCTCGGCTGGCGCGACGTGCCCGCGGCCCGGCTGGTCGCCGGGGCGCTGGGGGACGGGGACGTCCCCGTGCTGGTGGACAACGACGCCAACCTGGCCGTGCTCGCCGAGGCGGCCGGCGGGGCCGCGAGGGGAGCGCGGTCGGCGGTGTACGTCACCGGGACCGTCGGCGTCGGCGCGGGGATCCTGATGGAGGGGCGGATCGTGCGGGGCGTCCGAGGGTACGCGGGCGAGGTCGGCCACATGCCGATCGCGGGCGCGGAGGCCCGCTGCGGCTGCGGCCGCACCGGCTGCTGGGAGGCCGTCGTGGGGCTGGACTCGCTGATGCGCCGGGCCGCCCCCGACCTGCCCGCGCCCGCCCTGCCGTACCGCGCCAAGATCGAGGCGCTGGTGGAGCGGGCCCGCGCCGGCGACGGCCGCGTGCTGGCCGCGCTCGATCACCACGGCCGCCGGCTCGGGCGCGGCGCCGCCGTCCTGGTCAACCTCCTCAACCCCGAGGTCCTGGTGCTCGGCGGCGACTTCACGGACCTGGCCCCCTGGTGCCTCCCGCCCCTCCGCGCCGAGCTGGCCGCCCACGTCCTGGCCCCCGCCCTCGGCGGCTGCGCCGTGCGCCCCTCGACCCTCGGCCCCCTGGCCGCTGCGCAGGGCGGCGCCGCCCGCCAGGTGGACCGGGCCTTCGCCGCCCTCCACACCGCCTTCTGACCCCTCCGCGCGCTCTGGCGCGCGGCCGGGTTTGCGTTCGAGCGCGCTCTAAGCCGTAGCGTTCGCGACATGACGACGCAGACCTGGATCATCACTGGAGCATCCCGCGGGCTGGGGCGCGCGCTGGCGGAGGCGGCGCTGGGGGCGGGCGACCGCGTGGTCGCCGCGGTGCGGCGGCCCGAGAGCGTGGCGGACCTGGCGGCCGCGTACCCGCGGACGTTCCTGGCCGCGAGGTTCGACGCCCGGGACGTGGACGCGGCGGGGGAGCTCGCGCGGGTCGCCCTCGACCGGTTCGGCGGGCTGGACGTGCTGGTCAACAACGCGGGCCGGGCGGTGGTCGGCGCGGTCGAGGAGGTGGGCGACGCGCAGCTCCGCGAGCTGATGGATCTGCACCTGTTCGGTCCCGCCGCTCTCGTGCGGGCGGTCCTGCCGGCGATGCGCGCGAGGGGCGCCGGGACGATCGTCCAGATGAGCAGCCAGGGCGGGCGGATGTCGTTCCCGGGGGTGTCGGCGTACTCGGCGTCGAAGTTCGCCCTGGAAGGCTGGTCCGAGGCCCTGGCCGGAGAGGTCGCGCCGTTCGGGATCCGCGTGATGATCGTCGAGCCCAGCCGGTTCCGGACCGAGTTCAACGCGGGCGACGTGCTGGAGTTCACCGAGGCGTCCGAGACGTACCGGGACCTGCTGGCGGCCGTCCGCGCGGACATGGCCGGGGCCGACGGCCGGCAGGAGGGCGACCCCGCGCGGGCGGCCAGGATCATCCTGTCCCTCGTGCACGGTGACGAGGTGCCGCTGCGGCTGCCGCTCGGGCGCGAGGCCGTCGAGCGGATCTCGGGCATGTACCGGCGCGGCCTGGAGGAGGTCGAGCGGTGGGCCGAGACCGCCCGAGCCGCCGACTTCGAGGGCGTCCCGGCCTCGGCGCGGCCGATCTAGGCTGGCGGCATGGCCACCGACGATCTGATGACCCGGGCGCTCGACATGCTCGGGGACGGCGCGCCGCTGTCGGTCGAGGCGATACACCGCCTCGCCGACGTGGCCGACGTGCCCGAGTCGATGGTGATCGCCGAGGTCGCCGACCTCCTCGGCATCTCGCCCCACACGCTGCGCTACTACGAGCGTGCCGGCCTGGTCGAGGTGGCCCGCGACGGCAACGGCCACCGGGTCTACGACGCCGACGCCGTACGGCGGCTGCTGTTCCTCACCCGGATGCGCTTGTCCGGCATGCCGATGCGCGACCTGCGGCGCTACATCGCGCTCGTCGACGCCGGAGAGCACACCGTCCCCGAACGCCTCGCCATGCTGTCGGCCCACCGCGACGCCATCCGCCGCCGAATCCGCGAACTGGGTCTGTCCCTCACCGCGATCGACCACAAGATCACCACGTACGGCGGCGCGACCGCCCCCGCCGTACAAGACCTCGGCCCGAGGACCGGGACGGCCGGCGGCCATGAGCCCCTGCCACGGGCGCCCCAGCCGGGATGACCCGCTGCCCGGGCACCGCGACGTCGGGGGAGCGGGTCACGCCGGAGGGCCTCGCCCCGGTCGCCGGCGGGCGGGATCGCGGACCGCCACGGCGGAGGGGCGGGCCGGGGTGTGCGGGAGGGGCGTTCACGCCTGTGAGGAAGCGGCCTGCGGTGGGCGCCGGGCGCGCAGCCGCAGCAGTCTGAGCATCGCCACGATCCCGCCGATCGGTCCGACGGCCAGGACGGCGAAGGCCCACCGCCAGCCGACCGCCTGCTCGGCCGCGGGCACCAGCCAGATGGTCGCGCCGGTGAGCACGAAGCCGGCGGCCATCTGCAGGGTGAGTGCCGTGCCCACGTAACTCTGGTCGGCCAGCTCGGTGACCAGGGTGGAGAACTGCGGCGAGTCGCCGACCACGCTGTAGCCCCACACGAGGCCGACGGCGATCAGCAGCCAGAGGGGCGCGCCCATGAACAGGCCGATGAAGGCGGCGCACGCGGCCGAGACGGACATCATCGCGATCGCGGTCCGCTCGCGCCCGAACCGGTCGCCGAGCACGCCTCCCGTGTAGTTGGCCAGGCCGCCGACGGCGAAGACGGCGAAGGTCACGTAGGCGGCCAGCACGGGGTCGTCTCCGCCTCCCCGGCGCAGCGCGGCGGAGAAGAACAGCAGGAACCAGGTCCACATGGCGTACAGCTCCCACATGTGGCACAGGTATCCGATGACGGCCAGCCGGGTGCCGCGGTCGCGCAGGATCCGCCCGGCCTGGCGCGGGTCGAGCACCGCGGCGGGGAACGGGTAGGGGCCCTCCCTGACGAGGATCAGCGTGATCACCCCGCCGGCGAGGGTCAGGACGGAGGTGGCGACGATGACGGTGCGCCAGTTCAGCCCGCCGAGGGCGTTGATGAGGTGGGGGGCGCCGGAGCTGACGGTCAGCGCGCCGATCAGCAGGCCCACGGCGGCCCCTCGCCCGTCGCGGTACCAGGTGGAGATGAGCTTGAGGGCCGGCGGGTAGACGCCGGCGATGAAGAAGCCGGTCGCGAACCGGGCCAGGCCGCCCGTCAGGGCCGAGCCGGTGAGCAGGAGCAGCAGGTTGGCGCCCGCGGCCCCGGCCGAGCTGAGGAAGATCAGCCGGATGGGCGGGACGGAGTCGGAGACGACGAAGACGGCGGACAGCACGGCTCCGGTCACGAATCCCCATTGCACCGCGATGGCCAGCCAGGAGGCCGAGTCCGGGGTGAGGTGCCACTCCTGGCGGACCTGGGGGATCACCGCGGTCGCGGAGAACCAGGTCGACTTCAGCAGCAACAGCGTGCCGGCGAGGATGAGCAGATTCCGGCGGGCCTGCGCGCGTTCCACGCGGGGTGCCTCCCTCTCGGGCCGGCGGTCAGGTCGGCGGCGCCGCCTTCCGGGAGCGGTGGGCGGCGACGGTGGCGCGGTTGAGACAGGTCTTGGAGCAGTACTGCCGCCGCGGCCCGCGCGAGACGTCGGCGTAGACCCGGTCGCAGCCCCGGGCGAGGCAGACGCCGAGCCGGTCCGCCCCCCGCTCGCAGACCACGAAGGCCAGGCCGACCGCGGTGTTGGCCCTGACGCGGTCCACGAGCGGCGCTCCCGGGGGGCCGTAGTGCAGGTGCGGCCCGAGACCGTGGTCGGAGAGGTGCGGATGCATGGGAACGCTCAGCATCAGGGCGTTGAGCACGTCGACCACGCGTTCCAGGGCGGTCTCGGCGAAGACGGGGCGAAGGTCGCGCGCCCACGCGCGGAGCGTGCGGGCCTCCTCCCCGGTGAGAGGCCGGTCGACCTTGAACTTGTACGACACGAGCAGCTCGGCCAGTTCGCCGGGGGTGGCGTCGCCGGCGTTGACCAGGGCCACGGCCGTCTGCACGCCGTCGTTGCGGTAACCGGTGACCTCACCGCTTCTGCCCATGCCTCCAACGTAAGGTGATTTCGCCCGCAATTCCATTACCCGGACGTCCGGATCTGGCCGCCGGAGATCCCCGGCCGGGACCTGGACTCCGGACCTAGGACCCGCGCCCGATCCGCGATCCATGATCTTCTTGCCACACTCGCCACCATGCTCCGCACCTCCCCCCGGAAGCCGTCGAACGGCCTCTTCCTCGTGGGCATGTTCGTCGACGCGCTCGGGAACGGCCTCTACGTCCCGCTGACCCTGCTGTTCATCCACGAGGTGACCGGCCTGCCGACACCCGTGGTCGGGGCGGGGGCGACCGTGGCGGCGATGATCGGCCTGGCCGCCAACCCGCTCGCCGGGGTCCTCATCGACCGGTTCGACGCGCGCGCCGTCCTGGTCGGGACGTACGTCATCCGCGCGCTCGGCTTCGCCCTCTATCCGCTCGTGTCCGGGTTCGGCCCGCTCGTCGCGGTCGCCGCCGTCATCGCCTGCGGAGACCGCGCCTTCTACCCCGCCTCGGCCGGCTACATCGCCGCCCTCACCGAGGGCGGGGGCCGCGACCGCCTCTACGCCCTCATGGCCACGGCCCGCAACGTCGCCTTCGGGCTGGGAGGCCTGCTGTCCTCCCTGGCCGTCACGCGCACCGGCGGCTACGCCCTGATCGCGGTGTTCCAGGCCGCCAGCTTCGTGCTCGCCTCCGCCTGCCTGCTCCTGGCCCGCCCTCCCCGTGCCGAGCCGGGACCGCGCCCCCGCGGCGGTTACCGCCGGGTGCTCGCCGACCGTCCCTTCATGGGCCTGGTCGCCGTCACCCAGGCGTTCACCCTGACCCAGCTCATCCTCTCCGTGGGCCTGCCGCTGTACGCCGTCACGGTCCTGGGCGCCCCGCCCGCCATCCTCGGCATCCTCTACACGATCAACACCCTGCTCGTCGCGGTCGGCCAGCTCCCCGTACGCCGCCTGCAGCGGCACGCCCGCCGTACCCACGCCATGGCCCTGTCCGGAGTGGTCTTCATCGCCTCCTGCGCGGTGTACGCCGGCGCCGCCCTCCTCCCGCCCGGCCCGCCCCTCGTCGCCGCCCTGGTGACCGCCACCCTCGTCTTCACCGCGGCCGAGCTCATGCAGGCCACCCCCTCCGCGTCCCTGGCCGCCGGCGCCGCGCCCCCGGCCCTGCGCGGCCGCTACCTGGCCGTCCACCAGATGACGTGGGCCGTGGGCCAGGTCGTGGCCCCCGCCGGCTTCTCCCTCCTCCTCGGCACCGCGCCCCCGCTCCTGTGGGCCGTCCTCGCCGCCCTCCTCGCCATCGCCTCGGCCGCCCTCCTGCGCCTGTCGGCCCACCTTCCCCCGGAAGCGGCCGGCCGGCCCAACCCGCCCCAGGCCCCGCCGGGCGGGCGCACGCCTGACCACGCCGGCACCTGAGCCACGGGGGTCCGTGCTCAGGTGGCCTTTCCCCGGCCGGCGCGGCGTTCGCGTACGGCCGCCGCGGCCTCGGCCACCCGGGCGTCGAAGGCGTCGAGTTCCGCGGCCTCGGCGGCGGTGGGGACGAAGGCGCGCCGGTCGCAGGGGGTGCCCGCGCGCCATATCCGCTCGATCGCGCGGGTCTCGGTGATGTCGGCCAGCGGGTCACCGGACACGAGGACCAGGTCCGCGCGCAGCCCGGGCGCGACGCGTCCCCGGTCGGCGAGGCCGAACACGCGCGCCGGCTCGGCCGTGGCGGCGGCCAGGGCCCGCGCCGGGGTGAGGCCGCACCGGACGAGGAGTTCCAGTTCCCGGTGCAGGCTCGCCCCGAACACCGTCCCCGGGTTCGGGGCGTCGGTGCCCGCCAGCAGGGTGACCCCCGCGCCGGCCAGCCGCCGTACGTTGTCCTCGGCACGGGAGTAGGGCGGCGTTCCCCGGCCGCGCCATCCCGGGGCGGCCGAGGCCAGCCGGCGTGCCCAGGCGTCCCCGAGCGCCCCGGCGAGCCGCGGGTCGGCCGGCACCGTGGCGCCTTCCGGTTCGCCGAGGGTGTTCTCGGCGGTGACGAGGGTCGGGCCGACCGCGATCCCGGCCTCGGCCACGCGTTCGGCCAGGGCCCGGTCCAGCTCGGCGTCCGCGGGGACATGGGCCACCACGTCGACGCCGGCGGACACGACCTGCGCGACCCCGGCCACCGAGCTCACGTGGGCGACGACGACCAGGCCGCGGGCGTGCGCGGCGGTGACCAGCGCCTGGATGGTGCCGGAGTCCAGGGAAGGCCAGAGACCCCCGGGGCCGGAGAAGATCTTCAGATGGTCCGAGCCCTCCGCGACCCGGTCCGCGACGAACCGCTCGGCCTGCCCGGGCGCGGTCAACGCCGGGAACGGGGCGTACATCATCGACGGGTGCCCGCCGGGCGCGGTGGCGCCGATCCCGGAGGAGCGCACGTCGGCCACATCAGGGCGGGAGGCGGCCTCCTCCTTGGCCCTGGCCACCCGCCCGGGTTCGCTGAACATGTCGAGAACGGTGGTGACGCCGAAGGTCAGCGATCGCGCGAGGGCGCCGGGAACCAGATGGACGTGCGTGTCGATCAGCCCGGGAAGCACGGTCCCGCCGCCCGCGTCGACCACCTCGTCGCCTTCCCGGGCGGCCGAGACGCCCGAGCACTCGGTGATCACCCCGCCGGCGAACCGGACGGACGTCCACTCCCGCGGCCCCGTCCCGTCGAACACCCTCGCGTTCACGATCGTGGTACCCACCGCCACGCCGCCCTCCCTCAAGAGATCCTCATCGACCCGCCCGGCGGAGGCCGCCCCCAGGTGGGGGAGCGATCCTCGACTCGCGCCATTCCAGCCGCCTCACCGGGCCCGATCAACGACCGACCCGGCCACGGAACGATCACCGGGAGGACTCGATCGAGGTGGGGAGGGCGGTGGAGATCCGGCGCGCGCTCCGCGCCGTCGACCGCGCCGCCGCCGCGGCCGCCGGCATCGCCGCCGGGAGCAACGGCCGGTGATCGCGGCCCGGCCCTCACCGGGGCGGCGGAGCGGCCTCAGGTGGGGGCGGTGGGGCGAAGGAGGTTGATCAGGGCGCTTACGGCGGGGTTGGTGTCGTGGCCGGTGCGGGTGACGAGGGCGACGGTGCGGGTCGCGGTGTCGCCGATGATGGGGATGGTCCTCAGGCCGGCCTCCTCCGCCACGCCCACGGGCAGGATGGCGATGCCCAGGCCGTGCCTGACCAGGGAGACCAGCAGTTCGAGCTGGGTGGTGCGCAGGACGATGCGCCGGTTGAGGCCGGCGTCCAGGCACAGGCGGTCGACGACGGTCTGCAGCCCGGTGCCCGCCTGGAACTCGACGAACGACTCCGCCTCCAGGTCGGCCAGCCGTACGCCCGTCTGGCCGGCCAGCGGGTGGCCGGGACCGGTGGCCACCGCCAGCGGCTCGGTGTCGCTGGCGATCACCGTGAGCGCGGCGGGCAGGTCCTCCTCGCCGCACGCGAGGTAGGCCAGGTCCAGCTCGCCGCTGCGCAGCGCCTCGATCATCTCGTCGACCGGGGCCTCCAGGAGGCTGATCTCGACTCCCGGATGCGCCTCGCGGAAGCGCGCCAAAGCCTCGGGGAGGTCGACCCAGGTGAGCATCTGGATCGTGCCCAGCGCCACCTGGCCGCGCAGCAGCCCCTGCACCGCGGAGATCTCGGCCTTGGCCGCCCGCGCGTCGGCGAGGATGTGGCGGGCGATGGGGAGGAGCGCGCGGCCGGCGGGGCTGAGCTCGACGCGGCGGGTGGTCCGGTCGAAGAGGGTGGCGCCCAGCTCGCGTTCGAGCTGGCGGATGGACGCGCTCAGTGACGACTGTACGACGTTCACGTCGCGCGCCGCCTGGGTGAAGCTGCGCCGCCGCGCCACGGCGAGGAAGTGCGAGAGCTGTCTGAGCTCCATTTATCGGCCGTCTCGATGAGGGTGAGCAATTCTATCTGTTGGACAGAATAACCCCATTTCGGGCACCCTGAACGCAGAGCGTGAACATCCAACAAGGGGGTTGGCCCGTGACTGCCAGGAGCATCGCCGCCGAGCCGTTCGATCTGGACCTGGATCTGGAGAAGACGGCGCTGGTCGTGATCGACATGCAGCGGGACTTTCTGCAGCCGGGCGGCTTCGGCGAACTGCTCGGAAACGACGTCTCGCTGCTGCGGGGCGCGATCGAGCCCACGCGGGCGGTCCTGGACGCGGCGCGGGCGGCCGGGATGCTGGTGATCCACACGCGCGAGGGGCACCGCACCGACCTCGCGGACTGCCCGCCCGCCAAGCTCACCCGGGGCGGCAAGACGTTCATCGGCACCGACGGGCCGATGGGCCGCATCCTGGTCCGCGGCGAGGAGGGGCACGACATCATCCCCGAGCTCTACCCGATCCCGGGTGAGCCGGTGATCGACAAGCCGGGCAAGGGCGCGTTCTACGCGACCGACCTGGAGGCGATCCTGCGCGGCCGCGACATCCGGACGCTGCTGGTCTGCGGCGTGACCCTGGAGGTGTGCGTGCACACCACGGTGCGCGAGGCGAACGACCGCGGCTTCGAGTGCGTGGTCCTGGAGGACTGCGTGGGCTCCTACTTCCCCGAGTTCCTCCGGGTCGGCCTCGACATGATCAAGGCCCAGGGCGCGATCTTCGGCTGGGTGTCGGACTCCAAGCGCGCCGTGGACCTCCTGAACGGCTAGCCCGTCATGGTCGCCGTCTCCAAGGGCTATCTGGTGCCGGCGGCGGACTTCGCTGGAACGGTCCACAGCGTCTTCGCGACCGCGTGCAACCTGACCGTGGACGGCCGCCTGCTGACCGTGCACGACGCCGCCGCGCCGCACACCCCGACGTCGGTGCGCGTGGTCTCCTGGCGGCCCAGGGCGCGGGCGGGCGGCCCGGCCCGCTGCGCGGGCGGGATCCTGACGTTCGGCGAGCACGCGCTCGACCTGCGAGCCCTTCCGGTCTGGACGCCCCCGCCCCCGCCCCCGCCCGCGGCCACCGTGCCGCCCGCGATCACCGCGGCCCGTGAGGTCGCGAGGATCCGCGAGCGGCACGTCGAGGCGCGGGGCATCCCGGCCGTCCCCGGGCTCGCCGCGCGAGCGGAGAGCCTGCTGGAGGCGCTGACCGGCCGGCCGCGCGACGTCCCCCGGGCCGTGGCGGGACTGGTCGGCCTCGGGCCCGGCCTGACCCCCAGCGGGGACGACCTGCTGGTCGGCGCGCTGGCCGTGCTGTCGCGAGCCGCGCCGGGATCGGCGTTCGCGGGGTCCGCGTTCCCCGCCCTGGCGTACGGCGTGCGCCGCCATGCCCACCGCACCACCGACGTCGGCGCCCACTACCTCCGGCTCGCCGCCGCTGGCCACTTCGGCGAGCCCCTGGTGAACCTGGTGGACGCGCTCGTCACCGGGGCCGCCCGCGCGGCGGTGCCGGCCCTCACCCAAGCCGCGCTGCGCGTGGGAGCCAGTTCGGGAGCCGACGGCGTCGCCGGCGTCCTGCTCGGCCTGCGCGCGCTCGGTTCCTCCCCAGATCGGAAGGCGGCATGAGCAGCATTCGCGAACATCGCATCTACCCCAACCGCTATCAGGACTCGGTCGCCCTGATGGCGCTCTCCGCGGCGCTGGCCGAGCTGCCCGGAGTCGAGACGGCCTCCGTCGTGATGGGGACCGGCGCCAACCTGGACAACCTGCGCGAGGCCGGGCTGGGCGAGGTGGACGCGGGACCCGGCGACCTGGTCGTCGCCGTGCTGGGCGAGGAGGAGGCCGTCGCGCGGGCGCTGGAGCTGGCCGACGAACGGCTGGCCGAGCAGCCCTCCGGCGACGCCGGCGACGGCGCCGTGGCGCGGCGCACGCTCCGCACCCTGCGGCAGGCCGTGGAGGAGAACCCGGCGCACAACCTCGCGCTGATCTCCGTGCCCGGCCCCTACGCCGCGGCCGAGGCGCTCAAGGCGCTCCGGCTCGGCCTGAACGTCATGGTCTTCAGCGACAACGTCCCCCTCGACCAGGAGATCGAGATCAAGCGCTTCGCGGAGGAGCGGGACCTGCTCGTCATGGGCCCCGACTGCGGCACCGCGATCGTCAACGGTCTCCCGCTCGGCTTCGCCAACGTCGTACGGCGGGGCCGGATCGGCGTGGTCGGCGCGTCCGGCACCGGCACGCAGGAGATCACCACCCGCGTCCACCAGCTCGGGGAGGGGATCTCGCAGGCGCTCGGCACCGGCGGCCACGACCTGTCGGCGGAGGTCGGCGCGATCTCCATGCTCCGCGGGCTGCGCGCCCTCGCCGCCGACGAGGAGACGGACGTCATCGTGCTGGTCTCCAAGCCCCCGGCCGAGACGGTCGCCAAGACCGTGGTCGAGGAGGCGCGCACGCTGGACGTGCCCGTCGTGATCTGCTTCCTCGGCGCCGACCCCGCCGCGTTCGGCGGCGACGGCCAGGGCGTCCACTTCGCCCGCACGCTGGCGGGCTCCGCCGACGCCGCCGTGGCGCTCGCCCGGGGGGAGACCCCGCCCGCCGAGAGCGCGGCGCCGCCGTACGACCAGGTGCGCTTCGCGCCGGGGCAGCGCTACCTGCGCGGCGTGTTCACCGGCGGCACGTTCTGCTACGAGGCCCAGCTCCTGGCCCAGGACGCGGGCATCCAGGCCGCGTCGAACACCCCCGTGGCGGGCAACCTCGCGCTGGCCGACGTCCGGGCCAGCACCGGGCACACGATCCTCGACCTGGGCGACGACGCGTTCACCCAGGGGCGGCCGCACCCCATGATCGACCCCCTGCCGCGGGACGAGCGGCTCCTCGCCGAGGCCGCCGACCCGGCCACCGCCGTCGTGCTCTTCGACGTGGTGCTCGGGTACGGCTCGGCGGACGACCCGATCTCCGGCCTGCTCAAGGCCATCGGCGAGGCGAACGCCCGCGCCGGGCGCGAGGGCCGGGCCCTGGCGTTCGTCGCGCACGTGTGCGGCACCGACGACGACCCGCAGGACCGGTCGGCCGTCGTCGCGCGGCTGCGCGAGGCCGGGGTCCTGGTGGCCGAGAACAACGCCCAGGCGGCCGCGATCGCCGCCGGGATGACCCCATGACCGGGGAAGGAAGGCGAAGGCATATGTGGAGCGAGCACCTCGACGTGGTGAACGTCGGTCTCGCCGGTTTCGGTGACAACATCCGCGACGCCGGAGGGTCGGTGACCACCCTCGACTGGCGTCCCCCCGCGCTGGGCGACCCGGGCACCGCCCTGGCGCTGGCCAGGATCGCCGGCCACCCGGAGATCGAGCGGGCCAACCAGGTCGCCTTCGAGCGCTACCTGTCCGCGCAGCCGGTGCTGACCGACGTCATGCCCGCCGGGGAGGCCATCCCCGCGATGGCCGGCGAGCGCCTCATCCTGCACTCCGGCCCGCCCATCGCCTGGGATCGGATGGCGGGCCCGGTCAAGGGCGCCATCGCCGGGGCCATCGTCTTCGAGGGCTGGGCGCCCACCCCGGAGAAGGCGGCCGAGCTGGCCGCCTCGGGCGAGATCTCCTTCTCCCCGGCACACCACCACGGCGCGGTCGGCCCGATGGCCGGCGTGATCAGCCCGTCGATGCCGGTGTGGGTGGTGCGCGACGCCACCTCGGGCAGGCTCGCCTACAGCAACTTCAACGAGGGGCTCGGCAAGGTCCTCCGCTTCGGCGCCAACGGCCCCGAGGTGCTGGAGCGGCTGCGGTGGATGAGCACCGAGCTGGCGCAGGCGCTGCGGCCCGCCGTACAGCGGCTGGACGGCCTGGAGCTCAAGCCGCTCATCGGCCAGGCCCTGCACATGGGCGACGAGGTGCACAACCGCAACGCGGCGGCCACCGGCCTGCTGCTCAAGCGCCTGCTGCCCGCGCTCATCGCGACCGGGCCGGACAACGCCGTGCTGAGCCGGGCCGCCGAGTTCATCACCGGCAACGACCACTTCTTCCTCAACGTGTCGATGGCGGCCTGCAAGGCCATGCTCGACGCCGCCGCCGGCGTGCCCCACAGCTCGATGGTCACCGCGATGGCGCGCAACGGCGTGAACTTCGGCATCCGCGTCTCCGGCACCGGCGACCGCTGGTTCCAGGCGCCCGCCAACCCCGTCGACGGCCTCTTCTTCCCCGGGTACGGCGTGGCCGACGCCGCCCCCGACCTCGGGGACAGCGCGATCACCGAGACCGCCGGGCTCGGCGGCTTCGCCATGGCCGCCTCACCCGCCATCGTCAAGTTCGTCGGCGGCACGCCCGCCGACGCGACCGCGCACAGCCGCCGCATGCGCGAGATCACGCTCGGCGTCAACCCGGTGTTCACGCTGCCCGCGCTCGACTTCGGCGCGAGCGCGGCGGGCATCGACGTGCGCTCCGTCGTCGACACCGGCATCCAGCCCGTCATCAACACCGGCATCGCCCACAAGGAGGCCGGAGTCGGGCAGATCGGCGCCGGCGTCACCACCGCGCCGCTGCCCTGCTTCACCCAGGCCGTGGACGCCCTGGCCGACGGGCTCGGCCTCGCCGCCGGAGCCGCCGCGTGAGCGCCGGGCTCGCCGTCGTCGCGTTCGGCGGCAACGCGCTCGTGCGCGACCCCGAGCACGAGTCCATCCCGTACCAGTACGAGACCGTGGTGCGGACCGTGCCGGCCATCGTCGACATGATCGCCAAGGGCTGGGACGTCGTCGTCACCCACGGGAACGGCCCGCAGGTCGGCTTCATCCTGCGCCGCTCCGAGCTCGCCGCCGCGGAGGTCGCGCCGGTGCCGCTGGACTACGCCGTCGCCGACACCCAGGGCGCGATCGGGTACATGTTCGTCAAGGCGCTGTCCAACGAACTGGCCGCGCGCGGCCTTCGCCGCCCGGTCGTCAGCCTGGTGACGCAGACCGTCGTGGACCCCGCCGACCCCGCCTTCGACCGGCCCGCCAAGCCGATCGGGTCGTTCTTCGACGAGGAGACCGCCCGCCGTTACGCCGACGAGCTCGGCTGGACGGTCGCCGAGGACTCCGGCCGCGGCTGGCGCCGTACGGTCGCCTCGCCGGAGCCCGTCGAGATCGTCGAGCTCGGCACCATCCGCGACCTGGCCGGCCGCGGCACCGTGGTGGTGGCCGGCGGCGGCGGGGGCGTGGCCGTCGCCCGCGACGGGGACGGCCGCCTCACCGGCGTCGAGGCGGTGATCGACAAGGACCGCGCCGCCGCGCTGCTGGCCGCCGAACTCGGCGCCGACCTGCTCGCCATCCCGACCGGCGTGGACCGGGTGGCGATCCACTTCGGCACGCCGCAGGAGCGGTGGCTCGACCACCTCACGCCGGAGACCGCCGCCGAGTACGTCGCGGAGGGGCACTTCGGCGAGGGCAGCATGCGGCCCAAGGTGGAGGCGATCATCGACTTCCTCCGGGCCAGGCCCGCGGCGAGCGGCCTGATCACCGCCCCCCACCTGCTCGCCGACGCCCTGTCCGGCGCGGCCGGCACCTGGATCAGCAAGGGAGACAACGCATGACCACCACCAACGGGGTGGCGCTCGCCGTGAACGGCACGCTGATGCGCGGGCTGGAGCTCAACGGCAACCTCGTCGACGCGGGCGCCACGTTCCTGCGCGAGGACTCCACGGCGCCCTGGTACCGGCTGTGGAGCATCGACGACCGGCATCCGGCGATGATCCGTACCACCGACGGCAGCGGTGTGTCGGTCGCGGTGGAGGTCTGGGAGGTGCCCGCCGAGGGACTCGCCGGAGTCCTGCTGTCCGAGCCCGCCGGCCTGTCGATCGGGAAGGTGAGCCTGGCCGACGGCACGGAGGTGCTCGGCGTGATCGGCGAGCCGTTCCTGGTCGAAGGCAAGCGGGAGATCACCGAGTTCGCGGGCTGGCGGCGCTACATCGCGACGCTCGGGAAGGGTTGACCATGTCCGCCGACACTCCCGCCAAGCGGGCCGAGGCCGCGTCGGGAGCGCCCGGCCACCGGATCGCGCTGATCCTGCTGGGCATCATCATCACGCCCGTCGTGCTCTCCTCGCCGACGCTCGGCAGCGGCCTGCCGTTCCCGAGCGTGATCACCTCGGTGCTGGCCGGTTCACTGATCCTCATGATCGTCGCGGTGCTCACCCTGGCGATCGGCGAGCACGCCCGGCAGCCCACCTACGACGTCGTGCGCTTCCCCTTCGGCCGCGCCGGGGCCAAGGCGATCACCGCCCTGCTCGGCGTGAGCGTGTTCGGCTGGGCCGCGGTGACCGCCAACGGGTTCGGCACCGCGGCGCGGCGCCTGGTCGCCGAGCTGACCGGGGCGCAGGTCCCGCTGCCCGTGCTCGTGGCCTTCGGCTGCGTGCTGTTCGTGGCGGCGACGGCCTTCGGCTTCGAGATCCTCGGCAAGGTGGCGCAGTTCGCCGTCCCGGTGATCGCGCTGCTGCTCGGCTACCTCGTCTACGTCTCCCTGAGCTCGGCGCGCGACTTCGCCACGCCGTCGTCCCCGATGGACTGGGGCGTGGCAGTCTCGTCGGTCGTGGGCACCGGCACCGTGCTCGCCGTGACCTCCGCCGACTTCGGCAGCTTCGCCCGCGGCCGCAGACAGGCCCTGACCGGCGGCGTGCTCGCCTTCGGCGTCGCCTACCCGCTGCTGTTCCTGGCGGGAGCCGTACCGGCGGCGCTGACGGGCCAGGCCGCGCTCATCGACGCCATGGCGATGATCTCCTCGGCGCTGCCGGCGGTCGCGCTGCTGGTGTTCGCCGCGATCACCGCGAACGCGGGGAACATCTTCCAGGGCACGCTCGCCGTGTCGTCGCTGTTCCCCCGGGCCAGGAAGGGGCAGGTCTCGATCGCGCTCGGCGCGGGCGCGGCCGTGCTCGGCAGTCTCGACGTCGCCGCGTGGCTGCCGGACTTCCTGCTCTTTCTCGGCATCGCGGCCCCGCCGGTCGCGGGCATCATCATCGCCGACTTCATCCGCTACCGTCGGCACGGCTACGACACGGCCGCGCTGGCGTACGGCGGGGCGGTCCGGCTGCCCACCTTCCTGGCCTGGGCGGGCGGGTGCGGGGTGGGCTACCTCACCGCGTACGGCACCTTCTCGCTCACCCACATCCCGTCGATCGACTCCCTCGTGTCGGGGGGCCTCCTCTACGCCCTCATCACCGCCCTCGCGACGAGCACCCGCCGCGAACGCGAGCGCACCGCCGCGTAGCGCGTCCCGCGCCGCCGCGTCCGGCGCCCCGCGCAGGCGCCTTCCCCACGACGCTTCCGCCGCGTCCGGGAAGGCGCCTCCGGGCCTCCCCGGCGCGTCTCACCGGGCCGGGCGCCGTCGCCTGGCGTGGAACCAGCGGGAGAGCCTGCGGCCGATCAGGAAGTAGGCCAGGACGGCGCCGGCGGTGTTGAGGATGACGTCGTCGGCGTCGAACGCGCGGCCGAGGACGAGGACTCCCTGGGCGACCTCGGCGGCCAGCGACAGGAGCCCGGCCACCAGCCCGACGCGCAGCGGGCCGCGCAGCCGCTCGGCCACCAGCGGCAGGATCACCCCCAGCGGCGCCATCAGCACCAGATTCCCGCCGACCTGCAGCAACGCCGCCCTCACGCCGGGCCGGTCAAGGTAGAAACGCAGGCTGGCCCCCGGCTCCAGGTTGCCGGCGGCCTCGCCCTCGGCCCCCGGCACCGGGGTCAGCAGCACCCGGGCCAGCACCCACAAGAACACCGCCAGGGCCGCCAGCGCGACCACCAGCCCGAGGACCCAGCGCAGGGAGATCCTGCCCGTCCCGCCTCCGCGCGCGGGCGGCCGCTCCTCCCGCGACGACCGGACGGCGCTCCGGCTCAAGATCGACAAAACGCTCCCGCCTCCCTCGCTCACCCGCCTCGCGGCGTGCCGGACTCCTGCTCAGGGAAGAGCTGCTCGGTCGGCCTGCCTTTACCCACGCGGGCGGCGCCCATTCCATCGAGGGTCGCGGGGCGGAGAGAGCCTGATCCGCCGGGACGAGAGCCTGATGTGGCGGGAACAGGGGTCCTGAGAAGGGAAGGGCGGGGAGCCGATGCGGCGACGCCGCCGCCCGCGGCGGGACGAGGCCGGCTCACGACGGCCGGCCGTCCCACCGGTCCCGCGGGCGGTGTCCGCCGCGGGTGCGGCGGTTAGCCCCGCTCGCCGGCGTCGCCGCCGGGTTTCTTCCCCGGAGGGCTCTCGACCGCGTAGGAGTACCGGTCCAGCGGCAGGACCATCGACTGGCCGGCGGACAGCGGGAGCCTCGGGCCCTCGCACCCGAACCCGTGGGAGATCCAGACGCGGCGAGCGGTGGCGTTGGTGAAATCGCGCGTGCCCTCGGCCGTGATATTGCACCCCGGCGCGGGCTTCAAGCACGTCACGTCCGCGTCGTGCCCGAAACACACGTGATTGGCCGTGCCATGGGCGGGCGAGACGCCGACAGCCGCGCTCGAAGCGGAAAGAAGGGCGGCGGCCGCCACTCCCACGCCATGGGTCTTCATTCTCATCACAATTTCATCCTCTCTTTCGCCGGTCGTGATTCCCCTTCTCAACGGCCTTCCTGTGGCGTTGTCCGACGCCATCTGCCTACCCGCTGTGATCGGTTGTATTGCGCACGGGAAAGGGTGGTCGAATCGCGGTGTGAATTCACGCGCGATATCCGCTGAAAAAGCTTCTTGGCGGATCAGAAGTCATTAGAGCAGGAAATGGCCTGCTTGATGGGATTCAGAACTGTTTGTACGGATGAATCGGGCTTTTCGCGAAGCCCTCGGCGCCCGTCCGGCCTCGCCCGCGCGTCGGGCCTCCGGCCGCCTGTGAGGCCAGGGGAGGTGACGGCGGGCCGCGCGGGGCTGGGACGGCGGCGGCCGGTCAGGGCGGCGCCCGGTGAGGGCCGCATCCCTTGGCGTGGCTTCTCGATGACGCGCCCACGGACGCCCGACCTGGCGGGGGAGCGAGCGGGGCGGTTCCGGGGCAGCGGAAAGGGCGGCGCGCCTGGCGCCGCCCTTTCTGCTGTGTTCGCCGCGGGGTCAGCCCGGGTTGCGCGGGTCGTTGACGCCGCCGTCCCGGGTGCTGCCGTAGCCCGGGGTGCCCGGGCCGTAGGTGGTGCCGCCGCCCTGGTGCTGGCCCTTCTTGCGGCCCATCAGGCCGAGGAGGCCGAGCAGGCCGAGCAGGCCCCACAGGCCGTGCTTGCCGCCGCCGTCCCCGTTGTCACGGGTGGGCTGCGGGCTCTCGGTCGGATCGGCGGTCACGATGCCCGCGCGGTCCGGGGCGTCCGCGTGGGCGAGCGACGCCGGCCCCAGCCCCACCATGAACGCGCCTGCCAACGCGATGCTCACTGCGGTCTTTCTCATTTCGAGCTTCCTCCCGGACGTCTCCATCGGGCCGTCAGGACTACTAACCGGGAGGCGGCGCGCGACGCCCCGCGCCGGTCAACGTCTGGTCAAGACTCCGCAAGCCCGCCGGTCCGGCCGGGCGAGCCCTGTCCGGGACCCGGGGCGGAAGGGGCGATCAGCGCCGGCGGAGGTCCCCCGCCAGCGCCGCCTCGGCGCCGGAATCGCGCGGGGCGGCGGGGGGCGTGTTCGTCAGCGAATGGTCAGGGGCGGGTCAGGGGGAGGTCGTCTTCGGGGCCGTCCGGGGGTTAGCGGCCGATGATGGGCGTGCCTGGGGAGAGGGGGTCGCCATGTGTCCGGCGCGAGGCGGGGGCGGCAGGGTGTGGGACGTCGTGGTCGTCGGGGCCGGGCCCGCGGGGGCGTCCGCGGCCCGCGTGGCGGCCGAGGCCGGCTGCCGCACGCTGATCCTGGAACGGGCCGCGATCCCGCGGTACAAGACCTGCGGCGGGGGACTCATCGGGCACGCCCAGGCGGCGCTGCCCCCCGGCCTGGCGGTCGAGGAGCGAGACGTCACCCGCGCCTTCACGTTCAACTGGGTGGGCCGCAAGGAGCGGACGCTCACCTCGGCAGGGGAGCGGCCGATCCTGATGGTCTTCCGCTCCGAGCTGGACGCCGCGCTGACCGAGGCCGCGGCCGGGGCCGGCGCCGAGGTGCGCGACGGCGTGGGGCTGGCCGGGCTGCGCGATGAGGAGCTGATCAGCGTACGGACCTCCGGCGGGGACACGGTGCGCACCCGGGCGCTGGTCGGCGCCGACGGCAGCGCCAGCAGGGTCGCCCGGCACGTCGGGGTGCGCTGCGCCCAGACCGACCTGGCGCTGGAGGTGGAGGTGCCGGTCACCCGCCATACGGCGGCGCGGTGGCGGGGCCGCATGCTGATCGAGTGGGGGCCCCTGCCGGGATCGTTCGGCTGGGTGTTCCCCAAGGGGGACATCTGCACCGCCGGGGTCGTGGCCGCCCGGGGACAGGGCGAGGCCACCCGGGCGTACATGCGGGACTTCCTGGCCCGGTACGAGCTCGACGGGGCGACCCCGCTGCACGACACCGGCCATCTGACGCGGTGCCGCCACCCGGATTCGCCGCTGGCGCGCGGCCGTGTCCTCGTGGCCGGCGACGCGGCCGGGCTGTGCGACCCCTGGTCGCGCGAGGGCATCTCGTTCGCGCTGCGCTCCGGCGTCATGGCCGGGCGCGCGGCCGCGCGGATCGCCGGGGCGGCCGACGGCGCGGCGGCCGAGCGGGCCGGCGCCGACTACGCGCGCGCGGTGACCGCGACGCTGGGGGCCGAGCTGGACGCCTCCCGCCGGGTCATGGACCTCTTCCTCAGGCGGCCCGGCCTCATCCACGGCGGGCTGACCAGGGTGCCGCCGGTCTGGCGGCTGTTCGACCAGTACATCAACGGCGAGACCACGATCCCCGCGCTCCTGCACCGCCCCGCGGCCCGGCTGGCCCTCGGGGCGCTCGGCCGCCTGGCCTGACCGGCGCCGGGCCGGTCCCGGTCGGGCCGGCGGCGGTCCGGCCGGCGGCGGTCCGGGCGACACCGATCCGGGCGTAACCGGCCCGGGCGAAGGTGGTCCGCGCGGACCCGCCGCACACGCACGAGAACCTCCAGTGGAAGGACACGCGAGTTGAGTTCGTCGAACAACCCCCGGCGGCAGGTGCCGGTCGCCATCGTGGGCACCGCGTGCCGGGCGCCCGGCGGCGTGACCGACGCCGACGGCCTGTGGCGGCTGCTGCTGGACGAACGCGACGCCGTGGCCGGGTCGGGTCCGGGCCGCCGGTGGGAGGAGCACGAGCGCGTCGTCCCCCACGACCTGGCCGACAGCGGGACCCTGCGCAACGGCGCCTTCCTGGACGGGATCGAGCTGTTCGACCCGGCGTTCTTCGGCATCCCCGCCAAGGACGCCTCCTCCGTGGACCCCCAGCACCGGCTGCTGATGGAGACCGGCTGGGAGGCGCTGGAGAACGCCGGCATCGCGCCCCGGTCGCTCAAGGGCAGCCTGACCGGCCTGTTCGTCGGCATCTCCAACACCGACTACGCCAAGCGGTTCAAGCTCACCGAGGTCGACATCTACCAGGGCATCTCGGCCGTCCCGTCCGGCGCGCCCGGCCGCATCTCCTACTTCCTGGACGTGAACGGCCCCTCCCTGGCCGTGGACGCCGCCTGCGCCTCCTCCCTGGTCGCCGTCCACCTGGCCTGCCGCTCGCTGCACGACGGCGAGGCCGACCTGGCGCTGGCCGGCGGCGTGACCGTCCAGTTGGAGTGGGCCGGCAACGTGGGGTTCGCGCGGGCGGGGGCGCTGTCCTCGCGGGGGCGCTGCGCGGCGTTCGACGCGAGCGCCGACGGGTTCGTGCGGGGCGAGGGCTGCGGCATGGTCGTGCTCAAGCGGCTGCCCGACGCCCTGCGGGACGGCGACCGGATCCTGGCGCTCATCACCGGCACCGCGATCAACCACGCCGGCCGGGTCCAGGGCATCACCCAGCCCTCTCGCGCCGCCCAGCGCGCCGTCCTCGCCGCCGCGCTGCGGGTCGCCGGCGTGACCCCCGGCGACGTCCGCTACGTCGAGACGCACGGCACCGGCACCCCGGTGGGCGACCCCATCGAGTTCGCCGCCATCGACGACGTCTACGGGACCGGCGGCGACCCCTGCGCGCTGGGCTCCCTCAAGACCAACATCGGGCACCCCGAGAGCGCGGCGGGCGTGCTGGGGCTGATCAAGGCCGCGACCGCGGCGCACACCGGGCTCATCCCCGCCAACCTCCACTTCCGGCGCTGGAACCCCGCTGTCAAGGCCGACGGCACCCGCTTCTTCGTCCCCACCCGGGCCACCCCCTGGGAGGACGCGGCCGGGCCCCGCCGCGCCGGCGTGTCCGCCTTCGGCGTGACCGGGGCCAACGCGCACGTCATCGTCGAGCAGCCGCCGCCCCGCGCCCCGCGGCGGTCCCGCCCCGCCCCGCCCGCCCGGACGCGCGTCTACGCCGTGTCGGCGGCCACCCCCGGCGGCCTGACCCGGACCTGCGCCCGCCTCGCCGAGAGCCTGGACGCGGCCGGGCCCGCCCAGCCCGCGCTGGAGGACGTCGCGCACACCCTCGCGGTACGGCGCAGCCACCTGCCCCACCGGGCCTGCGTCCTGGCCGCCGGCCGGGACGACCTCCTGGCCGGGCTGCGGGCCCTGGCCGGCGAGCGGCACGACGACCGCGCGGTCCGCGGCACGGCCGTCCTCTCCGACGACCCGGTCTGGGTGTTCTCCGGCCACGGCTCCCAGTGGCCGGGCATGGCGCGCACCCTGCTCGGCCGCGAGCCGGCCTTCACCGAGATGATCGACCGCCTGGACCCGATCGTCACCGCGGAGGCCGGGTTCTCGCTGCGGCGCCGGCTCGCCGAGGGCGCGTGCGGCGACCGCATGGACGAGGTGCAGCCCCTGGTGTACGCCGTCCAGGCCGGGCTGACCGCGATGTGGCGAGGGTGGGGGGTACGGCCCGCCGCCGTGGTCGGGCACTCCATGGGCGAGGCCGCCGCCGCGGTCGCCGCCGGCGTGCTGTCCCCCGAGGACGGCATGCGCGCCATCGTCATCCGCTCGGCGATGCTGCAGCGCGTGGCCGGGGGCGGCATGGTCAGCGTGGCGCTGCCCGCCGACCGGGTCGCCGCCGAGATCGACGGCCTGGACGGGGTCTCGGTGGCGGTGGTCACCGCGCCGTCCTCCACCGTCGTCGCCGGGCACGCCGAGACCGTGCGGGAGCTGATGGCCCGCTGGCAGGAGCGCGGCGTGCTCTGCAAGCGGATCTCGGTGGTGGTCGCGGCGCACTCCCCGCAGGTCGAGCCGATCCTCGGCGACCTCGCCGAGCGGATGTCCTGGCTCGCCGGGGCGCCGCCCGAGGTGCCCTTCTACTCCACCAGCGAGGACCCGCGCCGGCCGTTCGTCTTCGACGCCGCCTACTGGACCGCGAACCTCCGCAACCCCGTGCGCTTCGACCTGGCCTGCCGGGCCCTGATCGAGGACGGGCGGCGGCTGTTCCTGGAGGTCTCGCCGCATCCGCTGCTGATTCCGGCGGTCGAGGAGACGGCCGCCGCCCTGCGCGTGCCGGTGATCACCACGCCGTCCCTGGCGCGCGACCGGGACGCGCGCGCCGCGATGTGCGCGTCGGCGGCGGCCCTGCACCTGGCCGGGGCCCCGGTGGACCTGGACGCCGTCAACGGCGGCGGCGCGCCCGCCGTACTGCCGCCCACGGCCTTCGACCGCGCCCGGTTCTGGGAGCCGTCCGGCCGGAACGGCGCCCGCGCCGGCCACATGTGGCTGGGCGAGCGCGTGGCCGTGCGCGACCCGGACGCCGACGACCGCACCCGGCACGTGTGGGAGGCCGACCTGGGCACGGAGCGGGTCGCCTGGCTCGGGCAGCACGTCCTGCACGACAGCCCCGTGGTCCCCGGCGCGGCGTACGTCGAACTCGTCCTGGCCGCCGCCGCCGAGCTGCTGGAGTGCCCCCTCGGGCGGACGCGCGTCGCCGACGTGCGCTTCGAGCGCCTGCTGCCCCTCGCGGACCGGGTGCCGGTCCAGGTCAGCGCGGCGAACGTGGGCGAACGGGTGCGCGTGGAGATCTCCCGGCGGCAGGGCGGGGCCTGGGAGCTCATCGCCTCGGCCCACGTCACCCGGGCGGAACAGGGTCCCGGCGACCGGCCGCCCCTGGCCCCGCCAGAAGGGGGCGCGCGGGACCTCGCGCGGGTCTACGCCGCGCTCGCCCGCATGGGCCTGAACACCGGCCCCGCCTTCCACTCGATCACCGAGGTGGCGGCGGACGGCGTGACGCGCGTGCGGGTCCCGGACGAGGCCGTCATCCGCGCCGCCGCCCCCCGGGTGCACCCCGCCCTGCTCGACGGCTGCGTCCTGTCGGCGGCCATCGGCCTGATCGACGGCGACGGCGAGCCGGGCCCGGGGAGGCCGTGGCTGCCCGAGCGCGTCGGGGCGATCGTCCTGCCCGACGATCCCCGCCTGATCGCCCGGGTCCGCCCCGAGGTCCGCCGGGAGGGCGAGGACGTCGCGACCGGCCGCGCCGACCTGTACGCCGAGGACGGCCGCTGGCTGGGGGCGCTGGAGGGCCTGCGCTTCGTCCGGGCCGCCAGGCGCTCGCGGGCCCAGCGGCTGAACGGGAAGCTCGTCGAGATCGCCTGGCGCGAGGTGGAGGCTCCCCCCGCTGCGGATCGGCCCGCCCTCGGGCCCGTCGCCGTGATCGGCGAACCCGGCGACCCCGGCCACACCGCCGAACGCCTGGCCAAGGCCCTCTCCGGCCGGGCCGAGTCGGTGACCATCTGCACGCCGTACAACGACCTCGATCCGGACGCCGAGACCGTGGTGTGGTGCGCCACCGGCCGGCTGGACGCCCTGGACCGGGTGAGCAAGGTCGTCGCGCTGCTGGGCGCCTGCGCGCGGCGGGGCGGTTCGCCGCGCCTGTGGCTGGCCAGTCGGCTCGCCCGCCAGGTCCTCGCGGACGACCCGGTGGACCCCGGCGCCTGCGCGCTGCGGGGACTGCTGCGGGTGGCCTCCTTCGAACAGCCCGAGGCGGCCGTGAGCTGGGTGGACGCCGACGACGACGCCGGCATCGCCGCCGAGGTCCTGGCCGGGGACGTCGAGACCGAGGTCGCCTGGCGCGCCGGGCGGCGGCACGTGGCCCGGCTGGTGCCCGCCCCGCTGGGTCCCCGCCCGGTACGGCCGGAGCGCGTCGTCGAGGTCGTCGCCGGGCGGGAGGAGTACGCGCTGCGCGCGGAGCCGGGGAAGGGCCTGGACGGGGTGCGGCTCGTCGCCACCGGCGAGCCGCCGCCCGAGCCGGGGCCCGGCCAGGTGCTGATGCGCGTGGAGGCGGTCACCGTGCACTTCCGGGACGTCATGATCGCCCTGGGCGTCTACCCGTCGGAGAACGGGAGCACGCCCGAGCTCGGCTCCGACGCCACCGGCGTGGTGGTCGCCGCCGGGGACGGCGTCGAGGACCTGCGGCCCGGCGACCGGATCACCGCCCTGGTGCCCCACGGGACCGGCTCCATCGCCTCGCACTGCCTGGTCCACGCCGGCCTGGCCCTGCCGCTGCCGCCCGGCGCCGATCCGGCCGCCTTCGCCCCCGTCGCCGCGACGTACGGCACCGTCTGGCACAGCCTGGTCGACGTCGCGCGGCTCGCCGGAGGGGAGACGGTGCTCGTCCACTCGGCGGCCGGCGGGATCGGCCAGGCGGCCCTGGCGGTCGCGCGGCTGCGCGGCGCCACCGTCATCGCCACCGCCGGCACCGAGGAGAAGCGGAATCACCTGCGCGAGCAGGGCGTCGAGCACGTCTTCGACTCCCGGAGCCTCGGCTTCGCCGACGAGGTGCGGCGGGTCACCGGCGGGCGCGGCGTGGACGTCGTGCTCAACTCGCTCAGCGGCGCCGCCATGCGCGCCTCGCTGACGCTGCTCGCCCCGGGCGGCCGCTTCGTGGAGATCGGCAAGCGCGACCTGTACGAGGGCGCGCGGGTGGACCTGTCCACGTTCCGGCGCGGGAACACGTACGCGGCCGTCGACATCGCCCTGATCGGGATCGAGCGGCCCGCGGTCATCAGGGAAGCCGCGCGCCGGGCGATCGCCGAGATCGGCGCCGGGCGGCTCCCGCTGCCGGACGTCACCGCGTTCCCGCTGGCCGAGGCGCCCGCGGCGATCAAACGGCTGGCCTCGGGCGACCACATCGGCAGGATCGTGCTCACCTTCCCCGAGCCCGGGCGGCGCCTCGGCGTCCTGGCCCCCGAACGCGAGGACGTGGTGCGCCCCGGCGGCGCGTACGTCGTCACCGGAGGCACCCGCGGCCTGGGACTGGAGGCGGCGCGCTGGCTGGCCGAGGCGGGGGCCGGGCGGGTCGTCCTCGGCGGGCGCGGCGAGCCCGGCGCGCGCGAGAGCCGGACGGTGGCCGCCCTCCGCGCCGGCGGCTGCGAGGTGGAACTGGTCCGCGGGGACATCGCCGACCCGGCCACCGCGCGCCGCCTGGTCGCCGCCGCCGGAGAGGACCTGCGCGGCGTCCTGCACACGGCCGTGGTCCTCGACGACGCGCCGCTGAGCGCGCTCACCCCCGAACGGGTGGCCCGCGTGTGGCACCCGAAGGTGGCCGGCGCCCTGAACCTGCACGAGGCCACGGTCGGCGCCGACCTCGACTGGTTCGCCGTCTTCTCCTCGATGGCGGCCCTGCTCGGCAATCCGGGGCAGGCCAACTACGCCGCGGCCGGGGCCTGGGTGGACGCCTTCGCCCAGTGGCGGCAGCGGCGCGGGCTGCGCACGCTCTCGGTCGACTGGGGGGCGTGGGGCGAGGCCGGCCGGGCCACGGACTTCGCCGAGCGCGGCTTCGACACCATCGCGACCGCGGAGGGCTTCGCCGCGCTGGGCGAGCTGCTGCGGCACGGCAGGGTCAACACCGGCGTGTTCACCTACCAGCCGGAGGTCATGTTCCGGCTCTTCCCGGCCGCCGGGCGGGCCCCGCTCCTGGCCGAGCTGGGCGGCGGGGCGGCCGGCCCGGAGGTCCCCGCGGACGCCTCCGCCGTACGCGCGCACCCGCCGGGCCCCGCCAGGACGCAGCTCGTCCAGGACGTGGTGGTGCGCACCCTGGCCGCCCTGCTCGGAGCCGATCCCGCCACCGTGCCCGCGAACGCGATGTTCACCGACATCGGCCTGGACTCGCTCCTGGCCGTCGCCCTGGTGCACCGGCTCCACCAGGCCCTGGACGTGACGCTGGCACCCGCCGCCGTCTGGGCCCACCCCACCGCCGCCCGCCTGGCCGCCCACCTCGACGACGCGCTCGCCCAGGAGCGGTGAGGGACGGGGCGCGGAGACGGACGGCCCGGCGACCGCGACGCCGCCCGGGTCCCGCCCGTGCGGTGTCGTGGTCGTCCGGTGTCGTGGTCGTCCGGTGTCGTGGTCGTCCGGTGTCGTGGTCGTCCGGTGTCGCGGTCAGCCGGTGTCGTGGTCAGCCGGTGTCGCGGTCAGCCGGTGTCGTGGTCAGCCGGTGTCGCGGTCAGCCGGTGTCGCGGTCGCGGGCGGCGGCGAGCTCGCGGACGGCGGCGGCGACGGCGCGGAAGTCCTCGCGCAGGATCCGGCTGTGATTGCTCGCGACCCTCGCGCTCATCCGGACGTTGGGGTTGCGGGCCAGCACCGGGCCGAGCGTGGCGCGCATGCGCTCCATCTCGTCCCGGCCGCCTCCGAGGTTCCCGCCGGTCGCCACGACGTACCGGACCGGGCAGGTCACCTCGTCCAGCACCGGGCCGAGGGCGGCGCACACGTCGCTGAGCTCGATGTTGCTCTGGGCGTGCTGATCGGCGGACATCCTCCCGGCCATGCCCAGCACGGCGAGCAGCGGCAGCAGCGGGGCCGACCTGCGCCACAGCCGCCGGATCCGCTCCTCGGCGTAGGAGAAGTCGTACGGGTACCCGCCGTCCACGCACACCACCCCCAGCACGCGGCCCGGGTTCCGGGCGGCCCAGTGCAGCGCGACGGGCGCGCCGTACGACCAGCCGGCCAGCAGCGGCCGCTCCACGCCGCGCGCCGCCAGGACGGCGCCCACGTCACGGACGTGCGCCTCGAACGAGGCCGCCGAGGCCGAACGCCTCGACCGGCCGCGGCCGCGCATGTCGTAGGTGATGTGCCGGAAGTCCCCGCCGAGCTCGGCGATCACGCGCCGCCAGTACGCCCGCGAGGCGAACTGCCCGTTGAGGTACATCACGCAAGGTCCCGCGCCGCCGCTGTCGGTCACGGCCAGCGCGCTGTCATCGACCGGGACCATCCCGGCCCAGAAAGACGAATCATCCACCCCTTCACCGTCCCCCCTGTCCCAAGGTCAAGGTCAACCCCGGGTGGCGTACGGTCCTGAGACGTCACCCGGCGGAGCGCGGCCGGGGCGGACGGCCGAGGAGTCCCCGGAGGGTGTGGCGCAGGCGGAGGTCGTCGTGGATCGCGGCCCAGCCGCCGTCCCAGCTGTGCCGGCGGCCCGACGTCAGCACGGCGCGGACCTCGCGCCGGTATCCGGCGGGCAGGTCGCCGCCATCCGCGAGATAGGTGGCGGCGGCCTGGGCGACGGGCGCGGCCCGGCCGGAGAGCAGATCGGCGATCGGGCCGAAGAGCGCGCCCACGCCTTCGGCGGCGTCCCCGGTGACGCGGATGAGGGCGTGCGCGGCCTCCACGCGGGTCCAGGGCTCTCTGGAGGAGGCGAGCAGCCGCAGGACCGGCACGTGGGCCGCGGCGGCGGACCCCAGGCCGGCCAGGCGGCGGGCGGCGATGTGGGACTCGCCCAGGAGGGGGCCGAGGGCCCGTACGGCGGGGCCGGGGTCCCCGGTGACCCGGGCGTACGCCCACGGGACCGCGACCGCCGCCTGCCCGCGCGCCCAGGGCTGGTCGAGGCCGGCCCCCGGGTCGCGGAGCAGGGCCCGCAGGGCGGGCCCGGCCTCGGCCGCGCCGGGACCGATGGCGCCGAGGGCGTCGGCCGCCCAGTGGCGCAGCCGCCCGCCGAGCAGCTCGATCAGCCAGGGTACGGCCGGCGCGGCGGCGGGCCCCCAGGCGTGCAGAGTCCGCAGCAGGGCTCGTCCCAGGTCCGGGTCCGTCCCGGGGCCGAGCCGCCGCGTGATCACCGGGAGGAGTTCGGGCGCCCAGGCGGAACAGGGTTCCAGGACCTGCGGCAGAGAGGGCGGCCACAGCGGGTACCCGGTCTTGCCGGTGTGCGCGGACGCGAGCGGGAACGCCGGCCGCCCGGCGGCGACGCAGGCCGCCAGCCGGGGCAGGCATCGCCGGTCGCCCGACCAGGCCGCCCCCCACAGGGCCACGTCGGCGATCCGGGGCGCCCACGAGGCCGCGCGCTCGTCCCGCTCGTCCAGGTGCGCCGCGAACACCTCGGCGTCCTCGCGGGTGTGCCGGGCGTGCGCTGCCAGCAGGTGCAGCGCCAGGGTCCGCGTGTGCGTGTCGGGGTCGGCCAGGCGATCCCGTAACGCGGGAAGCAGCCGGACCGGGCGGGTGGAGATCGACAGCAGCTCGGCGGCCGCGAGGGCGGCGCCGCGGCGGCGGGCGGGGTCGGGGTGGGTCAGCAGGGCCAGGCAGATCCGCTGCCGGGCGTCCACGTCCCCGTCCAGCCGCCCGATCACGGCGGGCACGAGGGCGGCGGGGCCGCCGGGGAGGCGCTCCCCGGCGGCCCAGGCGGTCAGGTCGCCCGACAGCCCGGCGATGACCGGCCCGGCCGGGACGGGGCGGCCGGGCAGGGCCCGCGCCAGGGCCAGGGTGGCGGCCAGCGCCACCGGCTCGTCCCGGTGGCAGGTCAGGTCGCGCAGCCACAGCAGGGTCTCCGGGAGGGTGGCGGGGGTCAGGGAGGTGGCCAGTTCGCCGGCCGCCAGCACGATCTCCAGCCGGGTGGTCTCATCCTGCGCCGCCCACCGCTCCAGCAGCGCGCCGGCGACCTCGTCGGCCCGCTCCGTGGTCTCGGCCAGCGCGAGGGCCGCCATCCGGCGGACGCCGTCGTCGCCGTCGTCCAGCAGGGCGATGAGCCGGGGAACGGCCCGGGCCCACGCCTCGCCCCAGCCGGGCGCGACCAGGTGCGGGGCCACGCGCCGCGCCTCCCCGGCCAGCAGCCTCACGATGTGCAGCACGTCGCTGCGGCGGGGCAGCCGCCCGGACTCGCCGGCCTCCAGCAGGAACGGCAGCGCCGCGACCGCCGCCGAGCACACGAATCCGCCCTGGTGGTAGAGCTCGTTCCCGAGCTCGGAGGCGGCCTCCGCGGCCTGCTCCGGGGTGGCCGCCAGAGCCCGGAACAGGCCGGGGATGTCGGCCTCGCCCGAGTAGGCGTACTCCAGTTCCCGCCAGGCGACCCCATCGACACCGTCGAACATGGGCGCAGGTTACCGGGGCCCGCCGCGGGGCGGGCGGCGCCGCCGTGCCGGATGGCCGGTCAGGCGCCGTCGGTCTTCTGGAGCTGGGCCAGGGCCCGGTCCAGGGCGCGCTGGGCGTGGGTGAGGATGCGGGAGTTGTAGGCGCCGGTGGCGCGGATGGCCAGGAGCTCGGTCTGCTGGGCCTGGAGATACCGCGCCGACAGCTCCCGGTAGAGCTCGCGGGGGTCGGGTGAGTCGGCGGGCGGCGGCTCCGAGGGCGGGGTGCGGACCCAGTCGGAGCGGACGCGCTCGACGATGCCCGGCGGGTACGGCGTGCCGTCGGGGCGCGCCGCGTCGTCCAGGACGCCCCGCGCGCGGGCGTTCAGGTCGCCGAGCAGCGCGACGTAGTCGGCGCGGTCGGCCTCGGGGTCGTCGCCGGGGACGCGCAGGATCCGGATCACGGCGGGGAGGGTGAGCCCCTGGAGCAGCAGCGTGGTGAGGGCGACGACGAAGGCGATGAGCAGGAGCTGGGGCCGGTAGGGGGTGTCCTCCGGGAGGGTCTGGGCGGCGGCGACGGTGATCGCGCCGCGCATCCCCGACCAGGCCAGGACGGCTCCGCCGCGCCAGCCGAAGTTCTCGGCGACCATGAAGGCGACGTCGCCCTCCAGGCGCGTGAGCCGCCGCAGGATGTGCCGGGTGCGGCGGGGCGCCCGCCGCCGCAGATCCGCCTCGGAGACCCGGTCGCGCGCCCGGCGCAGGAACTCCTCCACCGAGGCGGCCCGGGCGGCGTTGCGCCGTACCAGGGAGACCAGCGGGACCACGAACAGCACCCGCGCCACGATCGCCAGGAGCGAGGCGGCCAGGCCGATGGCGACCCCGTGGGCGGCGCTGAGCCCGGCGGCGGCGCACTGGTCGAGCAGCGTGTGCAACTGCAGCCCCATGACCAGGAAGAGCCCGCTCTCCAGCAGGAACGCCACCGTGCGCCAGTTCACCGTCTCGGCGAGGCGGTCCGCGGCCCGCAGGAAGCGGGGGCTCTGGTCGCCGTTGACCAGCCCGCAGACCACGACCGCCAGCACCCCGGAGGCCCCGATCTCCTCGGCGGGCAGGAACGCCAGGAACGGCACCACGAAGGACATGGCCGTGGTGAGCACGGCGTCGTTCAGCCGGCCCCGGATCCGCACCGTCACCGCCCCGGTGACCGCCCCGATCACGACCGCCGCCGCGACGGCCCACACGAACTCCAGCCCGACCCGCCCCGGGTGGACCGTCCCGGACATGGCCGCGGTGGCCGTCGCGAGCAGGACCAGCGCGGAGGCGTCGTTGACCAGGCCCTCGCCCTCCAGGATGGTCATCAGCCGCGAGGGCAGGCCGAGCCGCCTGCCGATCGAGGTGGCCGCGACCGCGTCGGTCGGGCTGACCACGGCCCCGAGCGCGAAGGCGGCGGCCAGCCCCAGCCCCGGCAGCAGCCACGCGAACAGGTACCCGGTGCCCAGCGCGGTCACCGCCACCAGCAGTACGGCCAGCCCGGCGATGGTCCGCAGGTCGCGGCGGAAGTCGATGGCCGGCATCTGCACCGCCGCCGCGTACAGCAGCGGCGGCAGCACCACCGCGATCACCCACTCCGGCTCCAGCTCGATCGCCGGCGCGCCCGGCAGGAACCCCAGCCCCGCCCCCACGACCACGAGCGCCAGCGGCACCGCGACCCCCACCCGCCGCGACACGGCCGCGATGACCACGATGCTGATCACGCCCACAACGGCGACGAAAGTCCCCTCCACCCTCCGCCCCCTTCCCCGCCCGCCACCCCCGATTCCCCCTCCCGCCTGCGCGGTCGCGGAAAGGGATCACCAGGCGCGCGTCAGGTGGGGGCGGGGGAGGGGCGCCTCGATCGAGGGCGCGTGCGCCCGCGTGCCGGGCCGGGAGGCGCCGCCCGCGTGCCGGGCCGGAAGACGCCGCCCGCGTGCCGGGCCGGAAGACGCCGCCCGCGTGCCGGGCCGGGAGGCGCCGCCGGCTCGGCGACGCAGCGCCGCGGAGAGCCCGTCAGCGTGGGGAAGGACGCGGGTGCGCGTCCGCCGCGGCGGGAGCCTCCCCCTCCGGCTCCGGGGTCCAGGTGATGGGGAGGGTCCGGGGGCCGGTGATGGCGGTGCCGTGGCGCCAGGGGATGTCGGCCTCACGTACGGCCAGGCGGAGGGCGGGCAGGCGGGCCAGGAGGCCGGCGAGGGCGGTCTGGAGTTCCAGGCGGGCCAGATGTGCGCCCAGGCAGTAGTGGGCGCCGTGGCCGAAGGCGAGGTGGGGCGCGCGGTCGCGGGTCAGGTCCAGGCGGGCGGAGTGGGGGAAGGCGCGCTCGTCGCGGTTGGCGGAGCTGATGTCGGGGATCACGAGGTCGCCGGCGCGGATGCGCACACCGCTGAGCTCGACGTCGCGGGTGGCCCGCCGTACCAGGAGGGCGTCCTGGTCGAGGAGGCGGATGTAGCGCAGCAGCTCCTCGACGGCGGCGGGGATCAGCTCGGGGCGGCGGCGCAGGAGCTCGGGGCGGGCCGGGTCGCGGAGCAGGACGATGAGGATGTTGGCGAGCTGGTTCGCGGTGGTCTCGTGCCCGGCGATGAGCACGGTCATCGCGAAGTCGATGAGCTCGCCCTCGGTCAGCCGGTCCTCGTCCTCCTGGGCGGCGATCAGGTCGCCGATGAGGTCGGCCCGGGGGGCGCCGCGCTTGGCGTCGACCAGGCGCCGCAGGTACTCATGCATGTCGGCGTACGCCTGACGGGTCTCCTCGATCGGGCGGCCCTCGACGGTGGCCATCGTCTCCGACCAGCGGCGCACGTCGTGCCGGTCCGCCAGGGGCACGCCGAGCAGCTCGGAGATGACCATGATCGGCAGGGGCAGGGCGAAGTCCGCCACGAAGTCCGCGGGCGGCCCCTGCTCCCGCATCGCGGCGATCAGCTCGTCCACCAGGGCCTCGATCGGGCCGCGCAGGCGCTCGACGGACCGCGCGGTGAAGGCCGGCGACAGGATCCGGCGCAGCCGGGTGTGCTCCGGCGGGTCCATGAGGAACATCGACTCCGGCGGGATCTGGAGCACGCCGAGCCGGGGCCCGTCCGCCTCGAACGCCGCCGCCCGGCTGAAGGCGCCGGAGTCCGACAGCACCTCCCGCACCGCGGAGTGCCTGGTCACGAGCCATCCGGGGGTTCCGTCGGGCAGTGAGACGCGGGACACCGGCTTCTCCCGCCGCAGCCGCAGGCACCGGTCGCCGGTCAGCCGATCGCCGTTCCCATGGGCACCCGTCACGGTCGCCTCCCGAGCACACCCGGAGATCCGGGACTTCTTTACACCGACATGTCAGAACATTCCCGGAATGCGAGTGGTGGTCTGTGGCGACGGAAGTGCGACTCCTGTCACCCCCGCGCCAACCACCCCTGCCCGCCGCGCCCGGTCGGGGGCCGGCGCGCTTGACCTTGCCGCTGGCGTCAAGCCCCTAGCGTCGCGCCATGACCGCGCACAGCACCCGCCCGGCGTCTCCGGGCACCAGACAGAGGAGCGGCACGCCGCTGCCGCCGTGGCTGCTGAGCCTGTTCCTCCTGGCCTTCTCCTTCGGCACCGACGACCTGATCATCGCGGGCATCCTCCCGGACCTCTCCCGGGACCTGGACGTCCCGGTCGCCGTGGGCGGCCAGCTCGTGACCGCGTTCGCCCTGACGTACGCGCTGGGGGCTCCGGCCGCCGCCCTCCTGACCGCCCGGCTGCCCCGGCGGCGGGTGCTCATCGGGGCGACCGCCGTGTTCGTCCTCGCCAACCTCGCGGCCGCCCTGGCCCCGGCGTACGGCCCGCTGCTGGCGGCCCGGATCGCCGCCGGGCTGGCCGCCGCGGCCGCGTCCCCCGCCGCCTTCGCCATCGCGGCCATGGCCGCCCCCGAAGGCCGCCAGGGCAGGTACCTCGCGATCGTGGGGGCCGGGCTGACCACCTCCCTGGTGGCGGGGGTGCCCGCGGGCACGTGGATCGGCGGGGAACTGGGCTGGCGGGCCACGATGCTCTACGTCGCCGGCATCGCCCTCGTGGCCGGGCTCGGCGTGCTGCGGACCCTGCCGCCGCTGCCCGGCGGGGAGCGGTCCCGGCTCAGGGACCACCTGGCGCCCCTGCGCCGCCCGGCCACGGCGGCGGCCCTGCTGGCGATGATCCCCAGCGGCGCGGGCGGCATGATGTCCTACGTCTACATCACCGAGATCGTCGGCATGCTCGGCGGCGTCCGCGGCTCCGCCGTCGCCCCGCTCATCACCGCCGTGGGCCTGGCCGGGATCGTCGGCGCCCTCATCGGCGGCCGGCTGGTGGACGGGCTGGGCGCCCTGCCCGCGCTGATCGTCCTGCTGTGCGGCGTGCTCGCCGCGCCCCTCCTCATGGCGGCCCTCGGCGTGGCGGGCGGCCCCTACCCGATTCCCGTCGTCGCGCTGGTCGTGGTGCTGTACGGCCTGGCCACCTGGGGGATCGCGCCCGCGACCCAGGCCTGGCTGCTCGGCCGCGGGGACGGCCAGGCCGCCGCCAACCAGTTGCTCGCGCTGAACAACAGCGCCATGTTCCTCGGCTTCTCGCTCGCCGGCGGCCTGGGCGGCCTGGTGCTGCGGGCGTACGGCCCGGCGGCCGTGCCCGCGGCCGCGGCGGGATGCGTGCTGGTCTCACTGGCGTTGTTCGGCACGGCGGCGCTGTCCGGCCGGCGCGGGAGGGAGAGCTGATGATGCGGATCGGCGAGGTGGCGCGCTGCGCGGGGGTCTCCACGCGCGCCCTGCGCTACTACGAGGAGCAGGGCCTGATCAACGCCCGGCGCGACCACAACGGCTACCGGGTGTACGACGAGGGCGCCGTGCTCCTGGTGCGCGACATCGCCCGGCTCCTGCACGCCGGGCTGACCTCCGAGGACGTGCTCCGGTTCGTCCACTGCCTGGGCACGGGGGAGCCCGAGCCGCCGAAGGACTGCGTGGCCCTGCTCCGGACCTACTCCGAGCGCCTCGGCGCGCTCGACGCGCGCATCGCCGCCCTGACCGAGGTGCGCGAACGCCTGGCGGCCGAGACCGATCGCCTGGCCGAGCTGCTGGAGGGCCGAGGGCCGGCGCGGCCGCCCGGCGGGGGATGACCGACCCGGAGCCCGTCCCGGCGCCCGCCCGCCGCCGCGCCCCGGAGTCCGCCCGTCGCCGCGGCCGGGCGCTCGGCCCCTGGCGCGGGCCCGCGCGGTGCGAGCCTCGTCAGCGGGCGGGACCCGCGTCCGGCGCGGCCGGCGCCGGGGTCGCCGCGCCCGGGGCGTACAGCAGGGAGACGAGGTGGTGGAGCTGGTCGCGCTGGGCCTCGTCGAGCGGGGCCAGGAACTCCCGCTCGGCCGCGCGCATGAGGCCGGCCGCCTCCCGGAACGCGGCCTCGCCCTCCGGGGTGGGCGCGACGACGTGCTTGCGCCGGTCGGCGGCGCTGCGCTCGCGCTGGGCGTACCCGCGCCGCTCCAGCTCGTCGAGGACCGCCACCATGGTCGTGCGGTCCATCCCGATGATCGCGCACAGGTCCTGCTGGGACAGCGCGGCGGCGCGGATCTCCTGCAGCACCATCACGTGCCGCGGCCTCAGCCCCAGGGGTTCGAGCGCCCGCTCGAACCGGGCCGCGGCGGCGGACCCCAGTTTCGCCAGCAGGTAGCCGGTGTGGCCCTGAATCCGCTCCTCCGAACTCCCCATGTCCCACAATCTAGGCCCTTTACCCGGCGGAGAAATCCTCTAGGCTGAACGTCAGCACCACTGATATTCAGTCGAGCTGAAGATGAGGTCGTCATGGAGACCACCCGCTCCGAACGCGCCGTCCGCGTCACCCTCGTGCTCCTCGGGGTCATCACCGCCACCCCGGTCGTGGCCCTGGCCGCCCCGGGCACCCTGGAGTCCGCGTACGGCGCCGCGGCACCGGCCGACGCCGTGCACCTGGCCCTGCTCCAGCACCGCGGCGTCCTGCAGGCCGCCCTGGGCGCGGCCCTGATCTGGGCCGCCTTCCACCCCGCCGCCCGGATCCCGGCCGCCCTCACCGCCGTCGCCACCAAGACCGCCTTCCTCGTCCTCATGACCCTGGCCGCGGGCACCCCCTTCACCGCCCTGGGAGCCGGCTTCGACCTGGTGGCCATCGCCGCCCTGACCGCCATCGCCCTCCACCACGCCCGCCGCCCCGCCCCCTCCCGCGGCGACGCCCCGCCGCCCACGCCCCGGCCCACCGGCTGATCGCGCACGGCCGCCCCGCCGTACACCTGGATCACCCCCCGCGAGCCCGAGAGTGTCGGAGATCTCTGGTAGGACGTAGGCCGACCGGTGAGCCGAGGGGGCGGGGGAGACATGGACGACGGAGAGGGGCGTGACGGCGCGCGGGGGAGCGTCGTGGACATGGGGGTCTACCACGACCGGTACTGGCTCGCCGACACCTACACCGGACTGCCGATCGTCGACCTCCAGCACGTGGACGACGACGAGGCCGGGGACCTGGACGCTGCCGGGACGGCGTGGCGGTTGTGGACCTATGACGACGAGGACTTCGCCGAGCACCTCCGGCGTTTCCTGCTGACCGTGGACACGGGACGGGTCCGCGCGATCCTGGTCCAGGAGTGGGGGCAGGACACCGGATCGGAGGTCGTGGTGGAGCAGCTCGCCGAGCACGCCGCGGAGCTCCCGGGACTGCGGTCGATCTTCCTGGCGTCCGAGAGCGAGCACGTCCGGATCTCCTGGATCCGGCACGGCGACGTCACGCCCCTGCTGGAGGCGTTCCCGGCACTGGAGCGGCTGGACGTGCGCGGGAACGGCCCGCGCCACGGCGGCGAAGGCGGCCTGCGGTTCCGTCCGGTGCGGCACGAGTCGCTGCGCATGCTGCGCTTCGAGTCAGGCGGACTGTCACCCGAGATCGTCAGGGCGGTGGGCGAGAGCGACCTCCCCGCCCTGGAGCACCTGGACCTGTGGCTGGGCCGAGCCTGGTACGGCGGCGGCGCCACTCCGGAGGACCTGAGCGGCGTGCTGCGCGGCGACCGGCTGCCGGCGCTGCGCCACCTCGGGGTCCGCAACAGCGAGATCCAGGACGAGATGGCGGCCGCCGTGGTCACCGCCCCTGTCGTGCCCCGCCTGCGGACCCTCGGTCTCGGCCTCGGCACCCTGACCGACCGGGGCGCCGAGTCCCTGCTCAGCGGCCACCCGCTGACCCACCTCACCCACCTCGACCTCGCCCACCACTACCTGACCGGCCCCATGATGGACCGAGTGCGCCAAGCCCTCCCCGGCGTCGAGGTGAACCTCAACGAGCGGCGATCTCCCGGCCCCGACTCCACCCATCACGTGGCGGTCTCCGGCTGACCCCCGGCCAGCGCGGGACAGCACCCGGGCCGCCGCAACCGTGCACCCGCTGGCACGCCCGGGAGTACGGCGGCCGGCGGCCCGGAGGCGGCTAGCCGGAGCGCCTTCTCAGGGTGGCGGTGAGGGCCTCCGCGAAGGGGATGCGCAGGGTGCCGTCCACCTGGGCTTGCACGGTCAGCGTGCTCGCCGCCGGGCAGGTGCCCTTCCCCGGCGCGACCTCTCTCACGACGATCTCGTTCGGCGTGGCCCGCACGAGCGCGAGATCGAAGGAGCATCGTTCGGGCGAGATCGTCAGCGTGCCCGACAGCCGCCCCGCACCCGCGGGTCTCTTGTGGATGCTCAGGTGGATCGAGGACTCCAGCAGCGTGGCCAGATCCGGCGGGAGGGGGTCGGCGCCCGAGGGGCGGCCGTACTCCACCGGACCCGTCCAGTCGCCGGTGAAGTGGGGCGGCGGTTCAGCCGTCGTCGTCACGATCAGGGACGGCGCAGGCGTGGGCTCGCTCCGCTGCCCGTCGCTCGGAGAGGGCCGAGCACCCGCGCCGGGCGGGGGCTGAGCGCCAGCGCCGGGCGGGCGCCGGGCCGCCGCCTCCGACGCCCGTTCTCTTCGCTCATCGGCGTAGTGGGAGGCCGCGCCGAAGTAGAGGCTCGCAGCCGTGCAAACAGTGGCCACGACCGTGCAGATGACGGTGGTCGCGACGGCCCACGGCCTCTGCCAGACCGACGGGTTCCCGTTGCCGACGTGCGAGGGCACCCACCCGTCGTACCCCAGGGGTGTAGATCGTTCAACACCCTCCGGCCGCGCGCGATCGACGACCGGCCGCACCGTGGCCTCTGACGGCCGGGTCGCCCGTCTCCGATGACCCCGGTGGTCCGACCTTCACAGGATGAGGAGCGCCTTGACCGCTGTCGTACGGTCTCCCGGCCCTGGGGCGGCGCGGCGGCTCGACGCCCCGATGGACCGGCTCCCCGGCGGCCCCGGCGGCGCCCAGCTCCGGTCCCGCGAGGCCGGTTCCCCGGATTCGCCGGTCGGGGCAACGGTCTGGGGCGGTGGTGGACTCTACGGGGTGAGGAGGTGTCCATGGGGGACCGCAAGCAGGCCCTGGACGAGGAGTTCCACGGGTTTGTGATGAGCCGCTGGCCGCGGCTGATGCGTACGGCGTTCCTGCTGACGGGTGAACGGCACGCCGCCGAGGATCTCGTGCAGTCGTCGCTGGAACGGGCCTACGTGTCTTGGCGCAGGGTGAGCGCCGCCGGGGATCCGGACGCCTATGTGAGGCGCATTCTGATCAACGCACACGCGCGCCGGCATCGCAGGAAGCTCAAGGAGTACCTGCGGGCACGGGACGAGGTCCAGGAATGGGACGAGCCGGAGCGTGACGACCGCATGGCGCAGGCCGAGGACCGTTCGATGCTGCTGCGGGCCCTGGCCCGGCTGCCGGCGCGGCAGCGCGAGGCGGTGGTGCTGCGCTACTGGGAGGACCTGACCGAGACGCAGGCCGCCGAGGCCATGGGCTGCTCGGTCGGCGCGGTCAAGAGCAACACGGCCAAGGGCATCGCGAAGCTGCGGGCGATCCCGGGGCTGGCGGCGATGGTGACCAGCGGAGGGCGGAGATGACGATCGAGGACCGTGACATGGACGACCAGGACGTCACGCTGCTGCTGCGGGAGGCGGCGGGCGGGATCGAGCCGGGTGCGGCGCCCTACGCGGCGGTGGTGCGTGGCGGGAAGCGCCGCAGGGCGCGCCGCTGGGCGGCCGGCGCCGTCACCGTGCTCGCCCTCACGGGCGTCGCGGGGACGTTCGGGGCCGGCGCGCTGATGGACCGGCCCGAGCCGGTGGCGGCCGAGACCGCGCCGTCACCCGAGCGACGGCACGTCTACACGCCCTGGGTCACCCCGCTGGCGACTGTGCGTGACGGCGCGAACGCCTCGGAACTGCGTCTGTCGGTGGAGGTCTGGGGCGCGCCCCGGAACGCGGCCGAGATCCGCGAGCAGAAGGCGCGCATGGTCCGGCACGGCGTGTGGCGGGACCGTGAGAGCGATCCCGTACGGCCCGGCGACGTGTGGTTCTCCGTCGTCGCCACCCGGGTGGGCGACGGCAGGCGGACGGTCGTGGTGAGCGGCCTGGAGCAGGCGGGCGGGGAGCGGCCGGGGTACGTGGCCTACGACCTGCCCGGGGACCTGGTGTCCGGCCGGGTGGTCGTCGGCCACGTCTCCCCGGACGTGCGGCGCATCACCTACCAGTGGAGGGACGGGAGCAGTGACCCGGGGCTGATCCAGGTGGCCGGGCTCAAGGATCGCTGGTTCGCGCTGCGGGCGGACGCGGGTCGCCGGTTGCGCGCCATCACGACGGTCGACGCCGCCGGCGAGTCGAAGACGTGGCCGGCGAGCTGATCTGATCATCGGCCGCTCTCCGCGGGGGAGCGGCCGATGGCGCCGCCGTACCCTGGGCGCGAGGGGGCGCTGAGCGCCGGCGGCGGGACCGGTGCCGGCGTTCGGTCAAGATCTGGTGGGCTGGTGCTGCTCGGGCAGGTGGCTCTCCGGGTGCGCCCACGGCACGACGTTGCCCGGGTCCCCGGATCTCTCCCACTCCCGCCGGAAGAACGCCACGACCTCCCGGTCCGAGTGGCGCAGGCTGAAGTGCGTCAGGACGAACAGGGTCCGCGGGTGCGCCTCGACCACCGGCCTGAGCCGGCTCCACACCGTGTGCCCGACCCGGTTCGCGCGGTCCATCTCGGCGTCGTCCAGGAAGGTGCACTCGGTGATGATCACCGGGTAGTCGAACAGCCAGGGGTTGCGCGCGAACACGTCCACGTGCGTGTCCCCGAGGAAGGCGAACAGGGGTTTGCGCACCTCGGTCTCGACCTCGGCCCCCTCCTCGCGCGCGCGGGCGACGATCCGGCCGAACTCCCCGTCCCGGCCCTCGCCGGCCAGGGACCGCCGCAGCTCCTCGAACTCCGGCCGCAGCGCCTTGCGCCGTTCGGAGAAGGCGTATCCCACGCAGGGCACCTTGTGCCGGCACTCCACCACCCGCACGTGGTGCCCGCGGCGGCCGAACCGGAACTCCTCGCCCTGGCGTACGCCGTGCAGCCGGTGGCCCCCGGCCCGGGCGGGGTCGAAGCCCGGCCCGTGGTTCAGCTCGGCGGAGGCGCGCAGATAGGACTCGGCGTACGGCACCGCCTCGGCCGGCAGGTAGATGTCCACGCCGGACGGGTTGGACGCCAGGAAGTCGAGGTCCTTGGAGTGGTCGTGGTGGGTGTGGGTCAGGAAGACGGTGTCGGCCCGCCGCCCCTCGCACAGCCCGGCGTCCAGGCAGCACCGCAGCTCCGGGATGTGGAAGAACGTCTTGTCGTTCGCGCGGGAGTACCCGGTGAGGGTCAGCCCGGTCCCCGGGATCCGCCAGGTCTTCCACTGCCGGAAGGGGTGCCCGCGCTCCAGGAGGCCGGGCCGGTCACGCCGCTGCTCCGCGAGCCCGGTCATCGAGAACGCCCTCCCATCGCCGGCCGCGGCCGGCCCCCGGCCCGCCACGGCGGATCGCTCATGATCGTAACCCCGCCCCGCCCCCGCCACACCCGGATTTCCGGCCCGGCCGGGCGATGGGGGAGGGCTCTCACACCCCGGCGCTCGCCGCCCCGGTCCCTCACGGCCGCCGTCGGGCGTACGCCGGGCCGGCCCTCGTGCGGCCCGCAGGCCGTACGCCGGGCCGGCCCTCGTGCCCTTGGCCGGGCGTACGCCGTACCGGGGGGCTTAGCGGGCGGCGGCGGTGAAGGCGGCGCGGTCGGGGGCGGGGAGCCACTGGCGCCGCGGGTCGAAGGACGGGCGCGCGCGCGTGACGAAGGCCAGGAGGCGGGGCAGCAGCGGGTGCGGGTTCTGGCGGTGGCGCAGCAGGGAGTGCGGGTAGACGGGGACGGGCTCGACCAGCGGGATCTGCACGATGTCGGGCCGCCAGGGTATCCGCGTGCCCTCGCCGACGAAGCTCAGCAGCCCGCCCGCGCCGACCTCCGCGGCCAGGTGCTCGTAGCCGAAGTCGGGCCCGGAGGCGTCGATCCGGACGGCGAACGCCTCGGCGAGGAGGCGGTAGTAGTCCGCCCACTCGCTCCCCGGGGCGTTGCCGGGCATCCACACGGTCGCGCCGGCCAGGCGCGCCATCTCCACGCGCGGCAGCCCGGCGAGCGGGTGGCCGCGGCCGGCGAGCAGGTGCAGCGGCTCCAGGAGGGCGGGGACGGCGACGAGGTCCTCCTCCGGCTCGCCGTCCACCCGGCACAGGGCCGCGTCGACGGATCCGCGGGCGAGCGCCGCGCGCGCGGACCGCAGCCCGTCGGAGGTCACGATCTCGACCTCCGCGCCCTCCTCGCTCTCGTGGAACGCCCGGACCAGGTCGATGGGGGCCAGGCGGGTGTCCAGCACGTCGATCCGCAGCGCGCCGCGCCGCCCCCGCAGCGCCGCCAGCGCCTGGTCGGCGAGCCCGGTCAGGGCGCGCGCGTGGGGCAGGAACGCCCGGCCGTCGTCGGTGAGGGCGGCCCCGGCGCGGGAGCGGAGCAGCAGCCGCAGCCCGAGGTCGGCCTCCAGCCGCGCGATCCGCTTGGAGACGGCCTGCTGGCTGATCCCCAGCCGGACCGCGGCCTCGCCGAAGTACCCCTCCTCGGCCACCGCGACGAAGGCGCGCACGGCCCCGAGATCGACATCATTCACAACCTCTGGTTGTGAGATTTCCGCGTGTCGGTTGTTGGACAACCCGCTCCTTCCTCGGATCGAATACTCCGGGTCGCAGCCGAGCCTACAACCGCCAGGAGTGGAACAGGTGGAGTCTTTCGCGCACCTGCACGTGCACACCGAGTACAGCATGCTCGACGGGGCCGCCAAGGTCGGCGCGCTCGTGGAGGAGGTGGCCCGGCAGGGGATGCCCGCGGTGGCGATGACCGACCACGGCAACGTGCACGGGGCGTACGAGTTCCACCAGGCGGCGCGCCGGGCCGGGGTCAAGCCGGTCATCGGGATCGAGGCCTACGTGGCCCCGGCCTCGCGGCGTCATCGCCAGCCGGTGTACTTCAGCGACGACCCGGCGCTGCGCCGTACCGACGAGGCCACGGGCCTGGGCGGCGACGTGTCCGGGCGCGGGCTCTACACCCACATGACCATGTGGGCGGCCGGCGCGGAGGGCCTGCGCAACCTGTTCCGGCTCCAGTCCCGCGCCTGGCTGGAGGGACACGTCCAGAAATATCCGCGCATGGATGACGAGCTGCTGGCCGAGTGCGGACAGGGGATCATCGCCACCACCGGCTGCCCGTCCGGCGAGGTGCAGACCCGGCTCAGGCTCGGCCAGTACGACCAGGCGCGCGCCGCCGCCGCGCGGTACCGCGACATCTTCGGCGCGGGGAACTACTACCTGGAGCTGATGGACCACGGCCTGCCCATCGAGCGCCGGGTCCGCCGGGACCTGCTGCGGCTCGGGCGGGAGCTCGGACTGCCGCCGCTGGCCACCAACGACTCCCACTACGTCCACGAGCACCAGGCCGCCGCCCACGACGCGCTGCTGTGCATCGGCACCGGCAAGCGGCTCGCCGACCCCGACCGGTTCCGCTTCTCCGGCACCGGCTACCACCTCAAGCCCGCCGATCAGATGCGCGCGCTGTGGGACGCCGAGGTCCCGGGCGCGTGCGACAACACGCTGCTGCTCGCCGAGCGCGTCGGCGACTACGGCGAGGTGTTCGCCCACCGCGACCTGACGCCGCGCTTCCCCGTGCCCGAAGGGGAGACCGAGTCGAGCTGGCTGCGGGCCGAGACCCTGGCGGGCGCGCGCCGCCGCTACGGGGGAGACCCGCCGCCCGGGGTGCTCGACCGCATCGACTACGAGCTGGACGTCATCGACGCCATGGGCTTCCCCGGCTACTTCCTCGTGGTCGCCGACATCTGCCGGCACGCCCGCGAGAACGGCATCGGCCTGGGCCCCGGCCGCGGCTCGGCCACCGGCTCGATGGTGGCCTACTGCATGGGCATCACCGAGCTCGACCCCATCGAGCACGACCTCATCTTCGAGCGCTTCCTCAACCCCGAGCGCGTCAGCATGCCCGACATCGACCTCGACTTCGACGACCGCCGCCGCGACGAGATGATCGACTACGTCACCCGGACCTACGGCGAGGACCACGTCTGCCAGATCGTCACGTTCGGCACGATCAAGGCCAAGGCCGCCGTCAAGGACGCCTGCCGCGTCCTCGGCCTGCCGTACAGCCTGGGCGACCGCATCACCAAGGCGTTCCCCGCCGCGGCCGGGGGCAAGGAGATCCCGCTCGCCGCCATCCACGACGAGACCCACCCGAGGTACGGCGAGGCCGCCGAGCTCCGCGCGATGTACACCCAGGAACCCGATGTCAAACGGGTGATCGACACCGCCGCGGGGGTGGAGGGCCTGACCCGCGGGACCGACGTGCACGCGGCCGGCGTGATCCTGTCCCGCGAGCCCCTGATCGACGTCATCCCCCTGGTCAGGCCGAAGGCCGACGGGCCGGTCGTCACCGGGTTCCCCTTCACCCAGGCCGAGGACATGGGCCTGCTCAAGATGGACTTCCTGGGCCTGCGCAACCTCACCGTCATCGGCGACGCGATCGCCAACGTCCGCGCCAACAAGGGCGTCGAGATCGACATCCTGAAGGTCCCGCTCGACGACGCCCCGACATACGAGCTGCTCGCGCGCGGCGACACGCTCGGGGTCTTCCAGCTCGACGGCGGCGGGATGCGCGCCCTGCTGCGGATGATGCGGCCCACGAACTTCACCGACATCGCCGCCGTGTCCGCGCTCTACCGGCCCGGCCCGATGGAGATGAACGCGCACACCAACTACGCCCTGCGCAAGACCGGCCGGCAGCCCGTCGAGCCCATCCACCCCGAACTGGCCGACGCCCTGGAACCCATCCTCGGCGACACCTACCACCTGGTCGTCTTCCAGGAGCAGGTGATGGCCATCGCCCAGCGGCTCGCCGGCTACTCCCTCGGCGCCGCCGACATGCTGCGCCGCGCCATGGGCAAGAAGAAGAAGGAGGTCCTGGACGCCGAGTGGGACCGCTTCTCGGCGGGCATGCGCGGCCAGGGCTTCTCCGCCGAGGCGATCAAGGCGGTCTGGGACGTGCTCGTCCCGTTCAGCGGCTACGGCTTCAACAAGTCGCACACCGCCGGCTACGGCCTGGTCTCCTACTGGACCGCCTACCTCAAGGCCAACCACCCGTGTGAGTACCTCGCCGCGCTGCTCACCTCGGTCGGTGACGACAAGGACAAGATGGCCGTCTACCTGTCGGACTGCCGGCGGCTCGGAATCCGGGTGCTGCCGCCCGACGTCAACGCCAGCCGCCTGGACTTCGCCGCCGTCGGATCCGACATCCGCTTCGGGCTGGGCGCGGTGCGCAACGTCGGGGCCGGCGTGGTGGAGGCGATCATCGCGGCCCGCGAGGCCAAGGGGCCGTACACCGGCTTCGCCGACTTCCTCGCCAAGGTCCCGGCCGTCGTCTGCAACAAACGGGTCATCGAGTCGCTGGCCAAGGCGGGCGCGTTCGACGGCCTGGGGCACGCCCGCGCCGCCCTCGTCGCGGTGCACGAGCGCGCCGTCGACGCGGTCATCGGCCTCAAACGGAACCAGGCCCACGGCCAGGACTCCCTGTTCGGCGAGCCGGCCCGGGCCGCGGACCTGGCCATCGAGATACCGGAGGAGGAGTGGGACCGGCCCGTCCTGCTCGCCCACGAGCGCGAGATGCTCGGCCTGTACGTCTCCGCCCACCCGCTCGACGGCGCCGAGCGGGTGCTCGCCGCGCACCGCGACACCACGATCGCCGACCTGCTCGCCTCCGGCCGCCAGGACGGCGCGGTACGGCTGAGCGGCATCGTCTCCGGCCTTCAGCGCAAGGTCACCAAGCAGGGGTCCCCGTGGGCGATCGTCACCCTGGAGGACCTCGACGCCGCCGTGGAGTGCCTGGTCTTCCCCAAGGTCTACGCCCTGTACGGCGCGGCCCTCGCGGAGGACCGCGTCATCGCGGTGCGCGGGCGCATCAGCGTCCGCGACGAGACACCGGGCGTCCACGCCGAGGAGATCGCCGTCCTGGACGTGGACGCCGCCGGCACCGTGCCCCCCGTCGTGATCTCGGTCGAGGAGACCCGCGTCACCCCGCGCCTGGTCCGGGAGTTCCGCGACATCCTGACCGCCCACCCCGGCCGCGCCCCCGTGCACGTACGGCTGCGCCGCCCCGGCGCCGGAGCCCTGCTGCTGCACCTGGAGCCCTTCCACGTCGACCCCGAGCCGGCCTTCTACGGCGACGTCAAGGCCCTGCTCGGCGCCGACGCGATCGGCACGGCGTGAACGCCCCGGCGGCGTGCCCGCGCTGCGGTACCGGGGAGGTCCTCGCCACCCTGCGCCTGCCGTACACCTGGAGGAACGCCTCGGGCCACCCGGTCCGGGGGACCTCGGAGATCGTGCTCTGCGCGCGCTGCGGCGCCGCCGACCCCCTCACCGGCCCGATCGTCGCCTACTTCGCCAGGCACGGCACCGCCGGAGCCGGGGACCTGACGTCCCTGGCCCGGGCCCTGCGGCGTTGGGCCGCCGGGGCGTCACCGCCGCGCCCCGACCCCGGCGCCGTGGCCGCCGAGGCGGAGGCGTGGCGCCGCGGCGACCTGTGACCCGGCGCGTGCGCGCGACCCCGGCGTGCGCGGCAAGCCCCGGTCATGCGGCCTCCGGGGGGCGTGCGGCGGGCCGCGGGCGTCCCCCGGAGGCCGCCGAGGTCCATCCCGCCCTGGAATCGCTATTTCGGGTTATCATCGCCATATGGCGATTGATGGTGACGCGGGGCGCTGTGTCAGCGCCGAGATCGCGGCCGGGATCTCCCCGGCGGCGGCCCTGTTCCACTCCCTGGCCGATGAGAACCGGCTGCGCATCGTGGCCCGGCTCGCGCGCGGCGAGGCACGGGTGGTCGACCTGGTCGGGGAACTCGGGCTGGCCCAGTCCACGGTCTCCAAGCACCTGGCCTGCCTGCGCGGCTGCGGCCTGGTCGGCTACCGCGCCGAAGGCCGCCAGTCCTTCTACTCCCTGACCCGCCCGGAGTTGATGGACCTGCTCGGCGCGGCCGAGCACCTGCTGGCCGCCACCGGCCACGCCGTGGAGCTCTGGCCCGTCCACGCCTCCCGCGCGGCCGCCGGGGCGCCGGCCGTCCTGGCGCACCTCGACCCGCCGGTGGGGGAGGCGGTGTCATGACCACGCTCAGCCCGCCCGCCCCGGCCCGGCGCGCCGTGCTGCGGCGCCGCGTCCGGCTGCTGGTCGCGGCCACCATCGCCTACAACGTGATCGAGGCGGCGGTGGCCCTCACCGCCGGCGCCGTGGCCTCCTCGGCCGCCCTGATCGGCTTCGGCCTGGACTCCGTCGTGGAGGTCGCCTCCGCCGCCGCCGTGGCCTGGCAGTTCTCCGCCGCCGACCACGAGCGCCGCGAACGCGTCGCGCTGCGGGTCATCGCCCTCTCGTTCTTCGCGCTGGCCGCCTACGTCACCCTCGACGCCGTGCGCGCCCTGCTCGGCGCCGGCGAGGCGGACCCCTCCACCCCCGGCCTGATCCTGGCCGCCCTCTCGCTGGTCGTCATGCCGTTCCTGTCGTACGCGCAGCGCCGCGCCGGCCGCGAACTCGGTTCCGCCTCCGCGGTCGCCGACTCCAAGCAGACCCTGCTGTGCACCTACCTGTCCGGGGTGCTCCTCGTGGGCCTGGCGCTCAACGGCCTGTTCGGCTGGTCCTGGGCCGACCCGGTCGCCGCCCTGGTCATCGCCGCCGTCGCGGTCAAGGAGGGCCGCGGGGCCTGGCGCGGGGACGCCTGCTGCGCCGTACCCGTCACCACCCCGGCCCCCGGCGGCCCGGCCTCCGGGGCTGGCGGCTGCGCCGGCGCCTGCTGCACCCCACGAACCCCGTCGTGACGTACCCGTCCGAGGTGCCCATGCCCCCCGGAGGCGTCCCTGACGGATCCCGCCCGGCCGGCCCGGCGGCTCGGCCGGACGGCCATCGCCCCGGCAGGCTCCGCCACGGCGGGCGGATCGCAGCGGCGGACCCGATGGCCTGCCGGCCCTCATCGACCCCGCCCAGACCGCGCCCACGCCGGACGGGCGTGCGCGTCGCAGGGGCGTCGCCGCCGCGGGCGGTCACCAGGTGACGGGGAGCGCGGTCAGGGAGCGGGTGAGGGTGGCGCGGTCGAAGGTCAGCTCTTCCCCGGGCACGGCCAGGCGCATGGCCGGGAAGCGCGGGATGAGCTGGGAGAAGACGGCGGTCAGCTCGATGCGGGCCAGGGGTGCGCCGATGCAGTAGCGGGCTCCGTGGCCGAAGGAGAGGTGGGTGGCGGGGCGGGCGGGGTCGAAACGGCCGGGGTCGGGGAAGGCGGCCGGGTCGTGGTTGGCGGCGCCGAGGTCGAGCAGGACCAGGTCGCCGGCGTGGACGTGGGTGCCGTCGATGTCGAGGTCGGCACGGGCGTAGCGGGGGATGCCCGTGCCGTCGCCGCCGGTGCCGCGCAGCATCTCCTCGATCGCCGGGCCGATCCGGTCGGGGTCGGCGGCGAGGGACCGCCACCGGCCGGGCTCGGCGAGGAGCCGCAGGGTGCCCTGGCCGATGGCGTTGACGGTGGTCTCGTGGCCGGCGAACAGCAGGAACATGCCCATGGCGGCGGCTTCGTCGTCGCTGACGCCGTCGGTGGCGGCCAGGCGGGCGATGATGTCGTCCCCGCCTTCGGCGCGTTTGCGGGCCACCAGGCCCTGGCCGTACGCGAACAGCTCACCGAGTCCCCGCAGGGAGCGGGCGTTGTCGGTGACGTCGGCGGCCGCGTGGGTCCAGACGCGGAACTTCTCCCGGTCGGCGTACGGCACGCCGAGCAGCTCGCAGATCACCGCGATCGGCAGCGGTACGGCGAGCGCGGCGTGCAGGTCGGCGGGCGGGCCGTGCTCCTCCAGCTCGTCCAGCAGGCTCGTGGTCAGGGCTTCGACGCGGGGGATCAGCGCCCGCATCCGCTTGGGGGAGAAGTGGGGGCGCAGCAGCGCGCGCATCCGGGTGTGGTCGGCGTGCTCGGTGTCGAAGGCGCCCTGGGGGCCGCCGAACAGGGCCGAGCGGCCGGTGCGGGCGGCGGTCTCGGGGGCGGGGTGGGAGCGGCCGAGGCGGGGGTCGTCGAGCAGCCGCCGTACCTGCTCGTAGCCGGTGACCAGCCAGGCCGGGTCGCCGACGGCGGTGCGGACGCGGTGCACGGGGCCGGTGGCCTGCAGTTCGCGCAGGCGCGGATCGGGCCGGAGCGGATCGGGCCGGTCGAACGGCAGGCTGGGCGGCGAGGACATGTCACCCTCCGGAGGTACAAGCAGCTTTGTATATCCCGATGTAAACAACGCTACTTGTAGACTCTCCGATAGACAAGAGGAGGTCGTCCATGGCGGGCGAGCGGGCGAGCGCGACGGGCGACCCCGGGGCCGCGCCGGTACGGCGGATGCGCCGGGCCGAGCGGCGCGAGCAGATCCTGGACGCGGCCACCCGCGCCTTCGCCCGCGCCGGCTACGCCGCCACCGGCCTGGACGACGTCGCGGCCGAGGCCGGCATCACCCGCGTGATCCTGTACCGGCACTTCGAGTCCAAGGCGGACATGTACCGCGCGGTCCTCGACCGCGCCTGCCTGCGCCTGATCGAGACCGTCGGCGTCGACGACTTCGACGAGAACGCCATCCCCGCCCTGCTCCGAGCCGCCGCCGCCGACCCCGACGGCTTCCGCCTGCTGTTCCACCACGCCGCCCGCGAACCGGAGTTCCGCGAGCTGACCGACAGCATCACCGCCGCCTCCCGCGACACCGCCCGCCGCAACCTCGCCAAGCTCATCCCCTCCGGCCCCTGGCTCGACTGGGCCGCCGAACTCATCCCCACCGTCAGCGTCGAGGCCGTCATCGCCTGGCTCGACGCCGGAACCCCCGACCCCGCCACCGCCGCCGACCGCATCAGCCGGGCCATCGACGGGGTCATCCGCGCCGCTCGGTCCTGACCGGGCGGCCGGTCAGCGGCCGGGCCGGGCCGCGGGCTCGTTGCCGGCGGGGAGGGCGTCGCGGCGTCTCGGCAGCGCGAGGGCCAGGAGCGCGACGGCGGCGAGCGCCGCCGCGATGGCGGTGAACGCCGGCCCGTGGCCGGCCGCCGGGACGCGTGCCGGGGCGGGGCCTCCGTCCGGCGCGGTGCTCAGGGTGGCCAGGGCGGCCAGGCCGAGCGCGCCGCCGATCTGCTTGGCGGTGTTCATCAGCCCCGACGCCGCCCCCGCGTCCTCCGGGGCGACACCGGAGGTGACCGTGACGGTCAGCGGCGTGTTCAGCAGGCCCGCGCCGAGCGAGATCAGCACGGCCGGGCCCAGGACGCCCGTCAGGTAGTCCTGGCCCGGCGCGAGCCGGGCCTGCCACACGAATCCGGCGGCGGCGATCAGGGCCCCGGCGGCGACGAGGACGCGGTCGTCGGCGCGGCGCATCAGCCATGGGGTCAGGCGCAGGCCGACGGCCAGCGTCAGCAGCGTGTGCGGCAGGAACGCCAGCCCCGTCGCCAGCGGCCCGTACCCGAGGACGTTCTGCAGGGACAGGGTCAGGAAGTACCACATCGGGTTCAGGCAGGCCCCGGCCAGCAGCATCGCGGCGTTGCCCAGCCAGATCGCCCGCGGCCGTACCAGCGCGGGCGGGATCAGCGGCGACCGCGCCACCCGCGCCTCGGCCAGTGCGAACAGCCCCAGCAGGGCGAGCCCGGCCGGAACGGCGGCCGGGGCGCCGGACAGGCCGCAGGCCAGCGCGGCCAGGCCGCCGGTGGCCAGCGCCGCGCCGAGCACGTCCAGCCGCCGGCCGCCGCGACGCGCGGGACCGGGGGCGAGCCGGCGGGACGCGGCCAGGCAGGCCACCCCGATCGGGACGTTGGCCAGCAGGATCGCGCGCCAGGACAGGTACTCCGTCAGCGCCCCGCCGACGAGGTTGCCCGCGGTGCCGCCGGCCAGGCCGACCGCCGTCCAGACGGCGATCGCGCGGGTGCGGCGCGGGCCCTCGGGGAAGGCGGACGTCAGGATCGTCAGCGTGGCCGGGGCCAGGATCGCCGCGCCCACCCCCTGCGCGGCGCGGGCGGCGAGCAGCCAGGCGGGCGTGCCCGCCAGGCCGCCGGCCAGGCTCGCGGCGGTGAACAGGGCCAGGCCGGCGGTGAAGACGCGCCGGTGCCCGTACAGGTCGGCCAGGCGCCCGCCGAGCAGCAGCAGCCCGCCGAAGGCCAGCGTGTACGCGTTGGCCACCCAGGCGAGATGGCGCGCGTCGAACGCGAGCGCGTGCTGGATGGACGGGAGCGCGACGTTCACCACCGACACGTCCAGCACCACCATGAACTGCGCCGCGCACAACAGCGCCAGCACGATCGGCACGCCGCCCTCCTTCTATTGCGATGCGCACACATTGGATTACCGCGCCCAGCATATAATCCGATGTGATCGCATCGGGAAGAGCGGAGGAGTGATGGGGCGGGGACCGGGAGCCCACCACGAGCAGCGCCGCGCGGAGATCGCCGACGCGGTGCTCGCCGTCGTCGCCGAACGCGGCCTGGCCGCCGTCTCCCTGACCGAGGTGGCCGCCCGGGCCGGCGTCTCGCCCGGCCGGGTGCAGCACTACTTCCCCGCCAAGCGGCAACTCCTGGAGGCCGCCTTCGAGCGCGGCAACGAGCTGTCCGCCGCCCGCATCCGGGCCAAGGTCGGCGGAGACCCCGCGGCCGCCGAGCCCCGCCTGGTGCTCGCCACGGTGCTCGGCGAGCTCATCCCGTACGACGCCGCCACCGAGGCGCACATCCGGGTCCGCCAGTCGTTCCAGTCGTACGGCTTCGCCGAGGAGGGCATCGCCGCCCGGCTGCGGGCGTTGTACGCCGACCTCCACCGCCAGATGGCCGATCTCATCCGCGAAGACCAGCGGGCCGGCCGCGTCCCGGCCACCCGCGACCCGTACCAGGCGGCGCTCGTCCTGGTGGCCCTGGCCGAGGGGCTGGCCGCCTACGTGCTCACCGGCGTCGCCTCGGCCGCCACGGCTCGTGAGCAGGTGCTGGAGGCCGTCGCCGCCCTCTACCGGTGAACCGCGCCGCCGCCGTCCCGAGGGGAACGGCGGAGCGCGCGGCGGGCCGTACCGGGAGGTCAGGGGCGGTATCCGGTCTTGTCCGCCGCGGTGATCGGGCGCAGGACCCGGGCGGGGGAGCCGGCGGCGATGACGCCGGAGGGGATCGGGCGGGTGACCACGCTGCCGGAACCGATGATGGTGTCGTCGCCGATCGTCACGCCTGGGTTGATGGTGACGCCGCCGCCGATCCAGACGCGGTCGCCGATCGTCACCGGCCTGGCGTAGCAGGCCCCGGCCGCGCGCTCGGCGGCGTCGATGGCGTGGTTGCTGGTGTAGACGCCGACGCGGGGGCCGAAGAGCACGTGGTGGCCGATGGTGATGCCCCCGCCGTCGAGCATGACGCAGTCGAAGTTGGCGTAGAAGTGGTCCCCGACGCTGATGTTGTAACCGAACTCGCAGCGGAACGTCGGCTCGAAGTGGCAGTCCCGCCCGACCCGGCCCAGCAGGCGGCGCAGGATCGCCTCCCGGTCCGGCTGCGGCCGCCCGAAGCTGTCGTTGTACTCCGTGGTCAGCAGTACGGCCCGCCGCCGTGCCTCGACGAGCTCCTCGGTGAGGTCGTTGTACATCGCGCCCGAGAGAATGCGCGCCCGCTGGGCTTCTAGCGTCACCGCGTGGTCCTCGCTCTTCGTTCGTCAGTCCCGTGGCCACCCGGTTCCGCGGCGCCGGGGAGAACTGGATACCACAGGGCCGTCAGGACGACCTCTCCGGGAGCGCGCGCCGCGGGCCGGCGACGGTGTGGCGCGCGCCCCGGCCCGGTCCGCGCGGGGATCCGGCGGCGAGGTGCGGTCAGGCGGCGAGGTGCGGTCAGGCGGTGGGCCGCGCGGGTGCCGCGGGGTCGCCGTACTGGTGCTGGAAGCCGGTGACCAGGGCGTTCAGGCCGGTGGTGAACCAGTGGTCGTAGTACTGCCGGGCGGCGGGGTCGGGCGGGCCGGCCTCTTCGGCGCCGGGCGGGGTGCCGACCTGGGCGAGCGCGTGGCCGAGCACGTACACGCCGACCGACTGGATGGTGATCAGCGCGTCGTCCTGCGCGATCCCCGCGGCGGTGAAGCGGCCGAGCACGCCCCGCAGCAGGGGCAGGGCGGTCTCGACGTCGACGGGGTGGGTGGCCAGCAGCGGTACGGCGTGCGGGTGGGCCAGCAGCATGCGGCGATAGGCCGTGGCGAAGCCGGTCACCGCCTCGGTCCAGGTGGGGCCGGGGTCGAGGCCGGTGAGCGCGTCGGCGACCAGGCGGTTGACGATCGCGGAGAGAACGGCGTCGCGTCCGGGGACGTGGCGGTAGAGCGACATGGCCGCCACGCCGAGGTGGGCTCCGAGCGCCCGCATGGTCAGGGCGTCCAGGCCCTGGGCGTCGAGCAGGTCGATCGCGGCGGTGACGATCTGCTCCCGGGTCACCTGCGCCGGGCGGCCTCCCCGGTTGCGGGGCGGGGTGGTGTTCATGCGTTCAGTGTGACGGCCAGCGTGGTCCCCAGCATGGCCAGGGTCAGCACCCCCACCACCATGTGCTGGACGTCGGGGACGACCGCGCGCCCGGCCGTGGGCAGGATCTTCAGGGTCCGGGAGTAGTCGCGGGCGTAGACCTCGCGCTGGGCGGCGGAGCTCAGCCCGAAGTAGGGCACCCACCAGCTCGCCAGGTGCCCGGCGAAGGTCATCGCGCACAGCACCAGCGCGGCGATGAGCGACCACGTCTCGTGCAGGGCGACGCCGGCCGCGATGAGCAGCGGGAACGGGTAGTTGATGACGGCGGCCAGGACGCGGGCCCGCAGGTTGCCGGGCGTCAGGTCGTTGAGCGGGAACATCGGCACCCAGTCGATCAGGGCCAGCCAGGCCAGCCACACGAGCGGGAGGACGACGGCGATCGTGGTCATCGGGGCTCCTCGGGGGGTCGCACCAGTTTGCGTACGAGGTAAGCTTACGTCGTACGCAAACTGGTGGCAAGCCCCGGGGCGTCAGGGTCCGGGGGCGTGGCCCAGTGCGGCCTTGACGATCTGGATCGCCTCGGTGGGGTCGATGCCGAGGCTGGCGATGACGGCCGCGTAGTCGCGGGCGGCGCGGTGGGCCTGCTCGCGCACCTGCTCGCCGCCGGCCGAGACGAACGAGCCGGCCCGCCCGCGGGTCTCGATCAGCCCGGCCTCCTCCAGCTCCCGGTAGGCGCGGCCGACGGTGTTCACGGCGAGGCCGAGATCGGCCGCGAGACGGCGGATCGGCGGCAGCCTCGTGCCGACCGCGAGTGAGCGGTCCTGGATCTGCCTGGCGAGCTGGGCCCGGAGTTGCTCGTACGGCGGCGTCGGCGAGGCCGCGTCGATGACGATCATCGGGCGGCCATGGCCCGCCGTGCCGCCGCCGCCACGCTGGCGCTCCGTTTGTGGATCAGCCACAGCGCGAGGACGCCCGCCACCACGAGCGCCACCGCGACCGCGTTCCACCAGCCGAGCGATCTGCCGACCAGGAAGATGGCCGGCAGCGACCACACCACCCCGGGTGTGACCAGGGCGCGGGCGTCCTCGACCCGCATGATGACATCGGCCGTCAGCGACGCCTCGTCCTCGGCCACGGCCGGGCCGGCGAGCACCTGGCGGAGCTGCATGATGACGCCGGCGCCGGCGCCGGCGAGGCCGATCAGCACGATGACCGCCCCGGACCGCAGGCCGGAGTCCGGGATCGGCAGCACGCTCACCGCGAGCAGCAGGGCGCCGGCGAAGGTGCCGGCCGCGAAGAGGGCGTACGGCCGGCCCAGCACCGCCTGCCAGCCGAGCTCGACCGGGTGGGCCACCCGGCGGGACAGCCGCGCGCCGGCGTCCCGGTCGGCGCGCCGCACCCACCAGCCGAGCAGCCACTGCCCGACGAGCAGCCCGGCCACCAGCCCCACCAGCACCAGCAGCGGCGGCCAGGAGGACGTGACGTCGCCGGGCAGCGTCAGCGCGTGCGTGAGCGAGGCGCCGATCAGGAACGCGGCCAGCAGGAAGCTGTTGACGGCCTTGGCGCGCCGCCGTACGGCCAGCCGCGCCGCGAGCAGCGGGGTCGGCTCGGCGCCGGCCAGGCCGTGCTGGGCGAGCCACCGTCCGGCCTCGGCGTGATCCGTCTGGTGCATGCCGCCACCTCCGAATGTCGTAAGCCTTGTCTCAATAAGATGAGTCATAGGTTGCGACAAAGTCAATCCCGCCCGGCCCTCCGCCTCCACTTCGTTCATGATCGGGAGGCAGCCGGGACGACCACGATATGAGTACATCCGTCCCAAATATTGGACCAGTCGATCCCGGCGGGAGCGTCCGCGCCGGTCATCACGGTCTCGGCGTCGCCAGACCTGTCGCGACCTCACCGGCGCCTTCGACCTGACCGCCCCCACGATCTCCCACGACCTCAAGATCCTGCGCACCGCCGGCCTCATCGACGGCGAACGCCGCGGCACCTGGGTCTACTACCGCCTCATCCCCGAGCGGGTCGCCAAGATCGGCCGCCTCTTCATCCCGCTCACCGAACCCGCCGGGGTCTGGGGGCGCGCGGCGGCCGGCCCTCCGTGGCGCATCGCGCGCCGCCCGCGGAGGGGGTCAGCGGCCGACCAGGGGGCTCCGGCGCTCCAGGAGGATCACGTCGCGCCAGAGGCCGTGATGGCGGCCGATCCGTTCGCGCACCCCGACCTGGCGGAACCCGAGGGAGCGGTGCAGGGCCAGCCCGGCGGTGTTCTCTGGGAAGACGTACGCCTGGACGGTCCACACCCCGGCGGCCTCGGTCTCGGCGATGAAGCCGGCCAGCAGCGCCCGGCCGATGCCCAGGGCCTGGCAGCCCGGATGGACGTAGACGCCGTGCTCGACCACGCCCGCGCAGACCGGGCGCGAGGAGACGGGGGCGGCGGCCGCCCACGCCAGCACCTCCCCGCCGCCCGCGTCGGCGGCGACGAAGCTCAGCCGCGGCAGCCTGGCCGCGCGGAACCCTTCCCAGCTCGGCGGCACCGTCTCGAAGGCGGCCTGCCCGGTCTCCAGCCCGGCCCGATAGATCGCCAGCACCTGGTCCGCGTCGCCGTCCCGCATGGGCCGCATCAGCACGCCGGGCGCGATGGGCGTCCCGGCCGGCGCGCCCGCGCCGCCGCCCGTCATCCCGGGTCCCTCGCCGCCCCTCACCGCCTCGCCGACCTCTCACTCACACGCCGGCGCCACCGGCACCGGCTTGCCCATCACCACGTCGGCGGCGGTGGGGAAGCAGCTCACGCAGTTCTCGTTGATCCGGTACAGGCTCGACGTGCCCCGCCGTTCCACCAGCACGAACCGCACCTCCGCCAGGATCCGCAGGTGGTGCGAGACCGTGGACTGTCCCACCCCGGAGGCCGCCACGATCTCCCCGACGCTCATCGGCTCCCGCCTCCGCGCCAGCAACGACACGATCTGGATCCGCGTCGCGTCCGCCAGCGCCTTGAACCAGCTCGCGTACTCCTCGGCCGCCGCCCGGTCCAGCAGCTCCATGCTCACGTTCATCGAGAATCGACGATAGTCGATGAAGGCTGGGTACGCCAGAGGGGCCCGCGGCCCGCCGGGACACGCTCGGCCGGGACACGCTCGGCCGGGACACGCTCGGCCGGGACACGCTCGGCCGGGGCCTGCTCGGCCTCGGGACCCGCTCCGCCTCGGGTCCGCTCGGCCTCGGGTCCGCTCAGCCTCCGGGCCGGCGGCCGAAGTCGGTGGCGAGCCAGGCCGCCAGGTCCTCCGCCGGCCGGCCGCGGTCGCCGGACCCCGGTTCCCCCGCCTCCGGCTCCCGCACGCGGTCGAGGCGGAACACCCGCCAGTCGCCCGCGTCGAGGTCGTGCGCGAGCACGTACCAGCGTCCGCGGGCGTACACGCAGCGCACCGCCTCCACCCGGCGCCTGCTGAACGTCCCGTGCCGGTCGCGGTAGCCGAACCGCAGCACGAGGTCCCGCTCGGCCGCGCGGAGCAGCACCGCCAGCGTCGAGGGATCCACGCTCTCACGGTCGCCCCAGGCGTTCTCGCTGCCCGCCGCGGCGGTGTCCAGTACGGCCCGCAGCCGCCGGGGGAGCACCTGCGACAGCTTGGCCAGCGCCCGGTGCGCGGCGTCGCCTGCGAGGATCCCCTCGGCCATGCGCAGCGCCGCCACCAGGGCCACGACCTCGTCGTCCTGGAAGACCAGCGGCGGCATCCGGTGCCCCGGGCGCAGCGCGTAGTGCCCGCCGGGCCCGGGCCGGCTCTCGACGGCGTAACCGAGGCTCTGCAGGCGGGCCACGTCGCGGCGCACGGTGCGCGTGCTGACCTCCAGGCGCGCGGCGAGCTCTGCGGCCGGCCAGCTCGGCCGGGCGGCCAGCAACTCCAGCAGCCGCAGGGTCCGCCCGGCGGGGTCGCCGCCGGCGGGGGCGAAATCGGTCATGAGTCCAGTGTCGCCACAATCGCGGACGGGATCCGGCCGCATCCGCCCCCGCGCGGACGTCATGGAGATCGCCGACCCGCGCGACCGCCCTGCCGCCTCGCGGGCCGGGAGCCGGCTCGGCACGCCCTTCCCAATCGATGCAACCACGGTTACAGTGGCTGTGATCGCAGGGAGGTGGAGCGGTGGCCGGACTCGTCCTGTTCGTCTGCCCGCATGGGGCGGGCAAGAGCCGGATCGCGGCGGCGTGGTTCGCCGGCGCGGCGCCCGGGGGGTGGACGGCCACGACCGCCGGGCTGGAGCCGCAGGAGCGGGTCAGCGCCCACGCCCCGCGATTGCTCGCCGGGAGCGAGGTGGCGGACCTGCTGGACGTGGACCTGCCGCGGCCGCTGTCGGCGGTGGGCGAGGCGGCGCTCACGGTGGCGATCGACTGCCCGCCGGGCGCGGTCCCCGGGGCCGTGGAATGGCGGCTGGACGCCCGGGAGTTCGGCGAGGCGATGAACGCCGAGCTGCGCGAACGTGCCCGGCGGCTGGCCCGGGAGCTGAGCGCGTGATCGAGTGGGTGCTGCTGGCCTACCGGATCCCGCGCACGCCCTCCAGCCCCCGGATCGCGGTGTGGCGCAAGCTGGAACGGCTCGGCGTGGCGCGGCTGGGCGACGGCCTGGTGGCGCTGCCCGCCGACGCGCGGACGCGGGAGCAGTTCGACTGGATCGCCGAGGAGATCGGCGAAGCCGGGGGGACCGCCACGATCTGGGTGGCGACCGCGGGCGGCGCGGCGCAGGAACAGGCGGTCGCGCAGGCCATGCGGCAGGCCCGCGCCGAGGAGTACCGCGCCGTCATCGCCCAGGCCGAGGCCGCCGCCGGGGGAGGCGAGGGGGAGCGCAGGCGCACGGCCAAACGGCTCCAGGCCGAGCTGCGCCGCATCGACCGCCGCGACTTCTTCCCGCCGGAGGAGCGGGAGGCCGCCCGCCGCGCGGTGCGGGCGCTCAGCCGTACGGCGGGCGCCGGGACCGGCGGCACCACCTGGGGCGGACACACGACAGGGGACGGAGACCCGGCCGGAGGCGACCACACGGCCGGGCGCGGCGGGCGGGGGACGGACGGCGAACGGGCCACGGCGGCGTCCGCGGCCGGGGAGGAGACGCGATGAGGTGGGCCACCCGCAGGAACGTGCACATCGACCGGGCGGCCTGCGCCTGGCTGATCCGGCGGCACATCGACCCCGCGGCCGAGTTCGTCTTCGTCGACGATCCCGGCGACGTCCCCGCGGACGCGACGCCGTTCGACATGCGCGGCGCGGAGCTGTCGCACCACGGCCCGGACTGCAGCTTCGAGACGATCCTGCGCCGGTACGAGCTGACCGACCCGGTGCTGTGGAAGATCGCCGAGATCGTCCACGAGGCGGACGTGGACGACGAGCGCTACGACGCGCCCGAGGCGCGCGGGCTCGACGTGATCCTGCGCGGCCTGTCCATGACCTGCGACGACGATCGCGTGCTGGAGCTGGCCGGCCCGCTCTTCGACGGGCTGCACGAGTACTTCCGCCGCGCCTTCACGCTCGGCCGTCCCCCCGCCTGACCTCGCCCACGCCCGATCACGCCGACCGGGCACCCCCTCGGCCCCCGGAGCCCCCCATGACCGCCCCCGCCCACGAGCAGGCCCGCGACCTGGTGCCGTTCGGCCAGGCCGTACGTGCCTGGTTCCTCATCTCGCTGCAGACCTTCGGCGGCCCCGCCGGGCAGATCGCCGTCATGCAGCGCACCCTGGTGGAGGAACGGCGCTGGATCGGCCAGCGGCGCTTCAACCACGCGCTCAACTACTGCATGCTGCTGCCCGGCCCCGAGGCCCAGCAGCTCGCGATCTACATCGGCTGGCTGCTGAACGGCACCCGCGGGGGACTGGTCGCCGGCGTGCTGTTCGTGCTGCCGGGGATGGCCGCACTGCTCGCGCTGTCGGCCGTCTACGTCGCCTTCGGCGACACCGCCGCCGTGACCGGGCTGTTCGCCGGGCTGGCCCCCGCCGTGCTGGCGATCGTGGCCCAGGCGGTCATCCGCGTCGCCCGCCGCTCGCTGACCCGCCCGGCCCTCATCGCCCTGGCGGTGGCGGCGTTCGCCGCGCTCGCCCTGTTCGCGGTGCCGTTCCCCGTCGTCATCGCGGTGGCGGCGCCGGCCGGGTGGCTGCTGCACCGCCACCGTCCCGGCGCGCTGGGCGGCCGGGAGGGGAACGGCGACGGCGGCCCGGCCCCGGTGATCCCCGACGACGCCCTCCACCACGCGCCGCCCGGCGCCCGCCACACGCTGAAGGTGCTCGCCGCCGGGCTGCTGGCGTGGGCGGTGCCGCTCGTCGCGGTCGTGCTCGCCACCGGAACCGGCAGCACCCTGACCGCGCAGGGGCTGTTCTTCTCCGGCACCGCCCTGGTCACCTTCGGCGGGGCCTACGCGGTGCTGGCGTTCGTCGCCCAGCGCGCCGTCGAGACGTACGGCTGGCTGACGCCGGGGGAGATGGTCCGGGGCCTGGCCCTGGCCGAGACGACCCCGGGCCCGCTCATCATGGTCGTGCAGTTCGTCGCGTTCCTCGGCGCCTACCGCGACCCCGGCACGCTGGCCCCCTGGGCCGCCGCCGTGCTCGGGGCGCTGCTGACCACGTGGGTGACCTTCGTGCCCTGCTTCCTGTTCATCTTCCTCGGCGCCCCCCACGTCGAGCGGCTGCGCGGCAACCCCGCCATCTCCGCCGCCCTGACCGGCATCACCGCCGCCGTCGTCGGAGTCATCGCGAACCTCGCCCTCTACTTCACCCTGCACACCCTGTTCGCCCGGACGGCCGAACGCTCCTGGGGGCCGTTCACCACGGTCGTCCCGGACCCGTCGAGCCTGAGCCCGGCCGCGCTGGCCATCACCGGCGTGGCGCTGCTGCTGACGTTCCGCCTCGGCTGGCCCATCCTGCGGACCCTCGCCCTGTGCGCCGCCCTCGGCCTGGCCACCGCCCTCATCCCCGGCTAGCCGCTCCTCCGGCGGGCGCGAGCCACGCCGCCACAGGGACCGGATGAGCATCCCGGCCGTGGCGTTACCGGGCGGGGGGTTCGGGGCCGGCCGCCGGGGTGCCGCCGAACGGCAGCGGGCAGCGCGGCTCGCGGGCGCAGGCGGCCAGGTCGTCGCACCCCGCCGCCAGGGCCTGCCGCAGTGTCTCCGCGATCGCGGACAGCTCGGCGATCCGGGCCTCGACGTCGCCCAGCTTGGCCCGCGTGCGCTCCCGCAACCCCGCGCGCCGGCCGCCGCGCCGCCGCGCGCCGCCCGCCAGGATCCCGGCCACCTCCTCCAGCGTGAACCCGAGCCGCTGCGCCGCCTTGATCATCTGGAGCCGGGTCACCGTCTCGGCCGGATAGAGCCGATGCCCGCCGGGCGTGCGGCCGGGCGAGGGCAGCAGGCCGCGCCGCTCGTAGTACCGCAGCGTCTGCGGGTTCACCCCCGCCGCGGCGGCGACCTGCCCGCTGCGGAGCCCGCTCACGCCGGCCCGCCCGCGGCCCGTACGGCCAGAGCGTCCAGCACCGGTGTGTGCGCGGCGGGGACGCCGATCTCCAGGGACACGCGGCCCGCTCCCGCCGTCAGCACGAACGTGAAGAACGAGCAGCACCGGGTCTCGCGCGCCACCAGCTCGGCCGCCCGCCCCGCCGTACCGGGCGCGGGATCGAGATCCAGCCGGAGCCGGTCCGGCCCGATCCGCTCGGCTCCGCGCACCGCCCGGGCGAACAGCGCGTCGAACTCCGCCTCGCGCGAGGGCCGCTCCGCCGCCGGCAGCGCGCACGCTCCCGCCGCCCAGCCGCCCGTCATCTCCTCAAGCTCCATGCCCCGACGCTAAACCCGTACCCCGGTACCGGATGCAACCCCGCCCCGCGTTCCCCGGCGCGAGGCGGCGCGTCCGCCCGGGCAGGCCGCCGACCGCCCCCGTCAGATGCTCAGGTCGGGTTTGGCGTAGACGGTGCCGGCGCCGATGTCGGTCGTGAAGTTGCCGAGCACGGCGTTGTCTCCCGCCGTGTAGATGACGCCGCCGTTCAGGGTGACCAGGCCGCTGTCGTTCAGCGTCACGGTGGAGCGCGCGATCACCACCTGGGCGTCCTTGTCGGAGTAGACGCCGATGCGGTTGTTGGCCACGGTCGTGCCGGTGAGGGTCAGCATGGCGCGCGGGCTCCCGGTGTACCCCCGCAGATAGACGCCGATCCCGTAGTCGGTCACCAGGCTGTCGGAGACCGCCATCCTCGTGCTCGCGTTCACCTGGATGCCGTTCGTGTTGTTCCCGCCGTCCCCGTGCAGGCGGCATCGCTCGAGGGACACGCGCGTCACCTCGCCCGCCTGGGCGGACGCCTCGATCGCGGCGCGGTTGTCCCTGAGGACCGTGTCGACGACCGTGACCGTGCCCCGGTAGACGGTGATCCCCGCCGTGGGAGCGCCGTCGGGCCGCGAGCCGAAGCCGCTGATCGTGCAGCGCTCGATCCGCACCCTTCCCGAGGACACCTTGACGCCCTTGGAGGCGCCCGCGCCCGTCCCGCGCACGGAGAGGCCGCGCAGGGCCACGACCCCGGCCGCCCCGGCATCGACGTAGATGGCGCCCTCATAGAAGCCGGACGTCCCGAGGACCTCCGCGTGGACGCCCTCGGCGATCACCGAGAGGCTTTTGTCCACCCGGAAGTCCTGATATTCCCCGCTGTCGAGCACGACGACGGTGCCGCCCGCCTCGACCAACTGCACCGCGCGGGCGATCTCCCGCACCGGGGCGGCCATGGTCCCCGCGTTGGTGTCCTTGCCGCTTTTCGCCGATACCACGATCACCCGCGTCGCCTACCCCGCGATGAGCCCGTAAACACGGGCACCGGCCCGCCACGAAACGCGGCCAGTCCGCGTAAACCTCAATCCCAACCGCACACGGCGAGGATCGTCATCACCTCGGCGGCCCACCCGCCGGCCGGGGCCGCCGGCTACCGGGGCGGATCGACCAGGGCCTGGTAGACCAATTGACGGAGTTGGCCGAGGACGGGGCGGACGGTGGAGGGGATGATCTGGGAGAGGAAGATGACCGTCAGGTCCTCAGCCGGGTCCACCCAGAACATGGTGCTGGCCGCGCCGCCCCAGTTGTACTCGCCGTCGGAGGCCAGACTCTTCTGCTTGACGGCGTCCTGGACGACCGCGAAGCCGAGACCGAAGCCGACGCCGCTGTTGGAGATCTCCGAGAAGATCGGCCGCCCGAACTCCTCCAGGTCGGCGCCGCCGGGCAGGTGGTTGCGCGTCATGTATTCGACGGTGCGCGAGCCGAGGACGCGGGCCCCCTCGAACTCCCCGCCACGCAGAAGCATCTGGGTGAACCGGTGGTAGTCGGCCGCGGTCGAGATCAGCCCGTGGCCGCCGGACAGCAGCGCGGGCCGGGCCGGGGGAGGCGGGATCGGCACCATCTGGCCGTCCCGCGCCTGGCCGTACAGTGTTGCCATGCGGGTGGGGTCGACGGGCTCGAACCCAGAGTCGCGCATCCCGAGCGGCGCGAAGATCCGTTCGGCGAGGAACCGGTCGAGCGGCATCCCGGAGATGACCTCGATGAGCCGGCCGAGCACGTCGGTGGCGACCGAATAGTTCCACCGCGACCCCGGCTCGAACAACAGCGGCAGCCCGGCCCACCGCCGGACGCACTCGGCCAGATCCAGGCCGGCCGGGTACGGCCCGTCCAGACCCGCCGCGCGGTACATCTCATCCACCACGCTCTCGTGGTAGAACTCGTAGGTCAGGCCCGCCGTGTGGGTGAGCAGGTGCCAGACCCGGATCGGCTCGGCGGCGGGCCGGGTGGCCGGTGCGGCGGCGGGCCCGCCCTGGTAGACCCGCATGTCCGCGAACTCCGGCAGGTACATGGCCACCGGGTCGGTGAGCAGGAGCCGTCCCTCCTCGTACAGCGTCATCAGCGCCACCGATGTGACCGGCTTCGACATGGAGTAGATCCGGAACAGGGTGTCCGGCTCGACGGGAAGCCCGGCCGCGACATCACGGTGACCACAGGCCGACAGGTGCGCGATTTCTCCTCTCCTGCTGATCAGTATCAGCCAGCCGGGCCACCGGCCGTCCTCCACGCCTTTCGCGAAGTAGCCGTCGATCCTGGCCAGCCGGGCCGGATCGAACCCCACCTCCACGGGGTCGCACGTCAGGGACATCGCACTCATCGACAACCTCCGTCGTCCTTCGGTTCTGATGGGGAGCGGGCCGGGCGGGGCCGGCCTTTCCGGGCTAGCGGCGGCCCCGGAAGGTGCGGCGCAGGTCGTCGACCCACTCGGCGGGGATCTCCCAGGGGATGAAGTGGCCCCCGTGGTCGTGGGCGGTGAGGTTGACCAGGTTGTACCAGGACGCCCGGTCGGTGGCGAGGAAGTCCTCGACGCGGCGGTCGGTGGTGACCCCGGGAGGGTTCTCGTGGCCGACGAAGGTGATGCCGGTGGGCGCCTCGACGGCCGGCCGGCGGGGATGGGACGGGGTCCAAGGGTAGCGGTTGTTGTTGGCGTAGGTGCGGATCGAGGTGCCGATCGAGTTGGTGACCCAGAAGATCATGGCGTGGGTGAGCAGGTCGTCCTTGGTGAAGACGGTCTCGATGTCGCCGCCGTTGTCGCTCCACTTCATCCAGCGCTCCAGGATCCAGGCCAGCATCCCGGCGGGGGAGTCGGTCAGCCCGTAGGAGAGCGTGCTCGGGGCGAGCATGTGCGCGGCCAGGTGGACGGCGAAGCGCCGGTCCAGCTCGACGATCCGGGCGTGGACGTCGGCGGGAAGGCCGTCGGGGATGGGCCGGCCGCCGGCGAAGTCCCAGGCCCGCTCGCCGTTGAACATGGTGAGCTTCTGGCCCGAGCCGATGTGGACGGCGTGCAGCTCGCCGGCGTACTTGTGGCCGAGCTGGCCGGTGACCAGGGCGCCCACGTCGCAGCCCGCCGCGCCGTACCTCTCGAACCCCAGGACCTCGGTCATGAGGGTGTGCCACAGGTCGGCGACCTTCCAGAAGTTCATGTCCGGGCGCCCGCGGAGCGGGCTGGAGAAGCCGAACCCGGGGAAGGAGGGGACGATCACCTCGAACGCCTCGGCCGGGTCGCCGCCGTGGGCCCCCGGGTCGGCCAGCGGCTCGACGACCTTGGACCAGTGCCAGAACGTCCACGGCCAGCCGTGCGTGAGGATGAGCGGCGTCGGGGCGGGACCGTTCCCGGGCCTGCGCATGAAGTGGATCGGCACGCCGTCGATCTCGACGCGGTAGTGCTCGTAGGCGTTGATCGCGGCCTCGGCCGCGCGCCAGTCGTAGCCGTCGCGCCAGTACTCCACGAGTTCCTGGAGGTAGGCGCGGCGGACGCCGTAGTAGCCGTCCTCGTTGCCGGCGTCGTCGGGCCAGCGGGTCAGCTCCAGGCGCCGCCGCAGGTCGGCCAGCACTTCGTCGGGGACGTGGATGGGGGCCGGCTCCGGGGCCGTCATGATCGCTTCTCCTGTTCCAGTTGCCGGTCGAGCTCCACCAGGCGCCGCAGGGCCGGCAGGGCGGCCACGATGGGGGCCCACTCCTCCGGGGTGAGGCGGCCAGTGAGTTCCGTGAGATGCGCGATGCGGTCGGCGCGGCGTCCCTCCACGATGGCCCGGCCGGCCGGGGTGATGTGGACGAGCACCGCGCGGCTGTCGGAGGGGTCGGGGCGGCGTTCCACCAGGCCCTCGTGCTGCAGCTTGGTCACCATCTGGGTGATGGCCGGCTGCGAGACCTGCTCGCCGGCGGCGAGCGCGGTGAGCCGCTGGGGGCCTCGACCGGCCAGGGTGTGCAGCACGGACAGGGTCGTGAAGCTCAGCCGCTGCACCTTCGGCAGCCGGATGAACATCCGGGTGAACTCCTCCAGCGTCGAGGTGAGCTCGGCGACGCTCACCTCGCCCGCCTGAGGCCGGGGCCGGGGCTCGGTCATCGCGCGGACCGGTCCCCGCGCCCGGCCCGTGCTCGAACGCGTCGCATCTGCATAAGCAACTTATATAAGGAACTTAAGCGCCCTGTCCACTCCGGCCCTGCCTACAGCCGCCGCAGCGACTCCATGGCGTCCCCCTCGATGCGGGAGAGGTCCCCGAGGAGGGCGGCCGCCCGCTTGAGAGGGGCCGGGTCCCCGCTCTCCCCGGCCTCGGCGATCAGGGCGGCCACGCCGGCCCACAGGGTGGCGGCCTCGGCGTACAGGGCGTGGGCGGCGCGCAGGCCCGCGTGGCCGGTCACCTGGGCGGATTCGGCTAGGAAGTCGCGGTAGAGCGCGCGGAACAGGGAGCCGCCGGTCCCGGCCCTCTCCATCAGGAGGGCGGCCCGCGGCAGGTCCCGCCGCGGGTCGGCGGCGCGCTCCAGCCGGCCGGGCAGCAGCCGGGCGGCCTTGGCGATGCCGCGGTGCCCCAGGTTCGCGATGGGGGCGGACAGGAAGGCCTCGGCGCAGTCCCTGATGGCGGGGACGATCCGCTCCCGCCAGCGGGGCGGGCGCCCGGCCAGGGTGAGGGTGAAGGAGCGGTTCCTCGCGGTCATCGGGCCGCGCTCGGCCCGCGCCTTCGCCAGGGCGGCCCGGCTGGTGCGCACCGCCCCGCCCTGCGGCCCGGTGTCCACCAGGTAGGCGTCGTGCTCGTCGTAGCCGTACATGGCCACGACGTGCCCGCCGAAGTGCACCCTGGTCTGGAAGTACTCCAGGTGGTAGCAGTCGAGCTGGAGCCCGACCGGGCGCCCCGCGTCGACGGCGGCGGCCGCGTTCTCCCACGCCTTGCGCGCCGAGGCGGTCTCCGCGACGTCCAGGGTCAGCCCCAGCCTGGCGGCCAGGTTCCTGGTGAGCTCGAACGGCTTGACGCGCCCGCCGAGGAAGGGGAGCGGCATCCCCCTGCCGTCCCAGTAGACGAACGACAGCCCCGACCCCAGCCCGAACAGCATGGGCTCGGACAGGTCGAGCCCCTCATGCCGCAGCAGCACCCCCAGCGCCGTGGTCTCGCAGTGGTGCGTCCCGCGCGGCTCGACGCCCTCGACGATCGCCATCCGTCCCTCTCCTCGCAACCGGCCGATCATCCCGTACGGCGGCCCGCCGCGCGGCCCCGGTCCCGCCACGGCGACCGGGCCGCCCCGGCCCGCCTCCGGGGAACAGCGTGGGGCCTCCCACGGAGGGAGAGTCCAGCCGGTTGACCAACCGGACTGCGGTCCGGTAACTTCGCGGACATATGCGGACCGTGGTCCGTATTCGGGATTTCGCCACAGGAGGTGGGGCAATGCTCAAGAAGCTGATCCTGGCCGGGCTGGCCGCTTCGCTGGCCGTGACGCTCGGCGGGGCGGGGAGTTCGCTCGCCGAGACCAAGCCGGGCCGGGGCTCGGACCCGGTGATCTACCACTCCCACAAGGAGAAGGGTTCACCGTGCGAGGGGCTGGCCGGATGCACGTTCGTCCAGTTGAAGGGCGACCCGAAGACCGGAGCGTCGGAGGCCGTGTTCACGCTCAAGGCCGGCACGCCCTTCTCGCCGCACTGGCACACCAGCCCCGAGCACGTCGTCGGGGTCTCCGGGGTCATGCTGTGGCACGTGGAGGGGCGCAAGACGTACCGGGTCGGCGCCGGTGACTACCTGTACTACCCGTCGAAGGCGGTGCACTGGGGCAAGTGCGCCCCGGGCGCCGACTGCGTCTACTACGTGTACGACTCCAAGCCCTACGACTTCCACCCCGCCGAGCGCTGAGCCGCCCCGGCCCCTCCTCCCGAGCCGGCGCGGCGCGCCCGTGCCGTACGGCATCGCCCGCGGGGCGGGAGCCGTACGGCACGGGCGCGGCGGCCGGGTGCGCGAGAGGGGTCAGGGGAGCGGGTTGGCCATGAAGAAGCTCCACATCCGGTTGCGGATGTCGTCGTCGAGGGCGCCCTGGGGCCAGCCGTGGCCGGCGTCGTAGACGCGCCACAGGATCCGGGTGCCGGCGGCGCACTCCCAGCGCTGGGCGACCAGGACGCCCGCGGGCCGGGCCTCGCCGACCGGCTGCGGGGGACAGGAGTCGCGCGGGCGCCACAGGTCGCGGTGGTCACGGGTGGCGACGTGGGCGTCGCTCTTGGCCTCGCTGCCCGCGAAGAACGCGAACGACACGGGCCGCCCCGCCGGGCAGTCCCAGGCCAGCAGCGGCCACTGGCCGTCGTAGACGCCGAACGAGGCGAACATGTTCCGCGCGGCGCACGCCATCCGCCCGGTCATCATGCCGCCCATGGAGTGCCCCTCCATGTGGACGCGGCGGGGGTTGACGCACCAGGTCCCGGCGACGTTCCTGACCACGTTGCGCAGGTACTCGATGTCGTCGGCGGCAGGCCACGACCACCACGCCCAGCCGGGCGGGGCCGGGGTCGTGCCGCGCGGGTAGACCACGATGAACTTCTTCTGCTTGGCGAACGCCGACCAGCCGGTCATCTTCTCGTGGCTGACCGGGGTGCCCGCGCCGCCGTGCACCGCGACCAGCAGGGGCGCGGGGCCCGTGAGGCCGGGCGGGACGTAGACGCGGTAGAACCGGCCGCCCGGCATCGGGCGCGAGACGGCGAGATCGCCCCCGGTGGGCTGCGTCGAGCAGGCGGCGGCCGGCTCGGCGAGCGTCACGTCCAGCGGATCCGGGGTGGCCGCGGCGGGCTGATCGGGCGGAACGGGCCCGTTGTTCTCCACGGGCACCGAGCCGCCCGGCGCGGGGACGGAGCCCGGCGCCGGGGCGGCGCTGGTCGCCGGGGCGGTGCTGGTCGCCTGTGCCGAGGCGCTCGTCGCCGGGGCGGAGCCGCCCGGGGCCGGGTCGGCGCCGGGTGAGGCGTCGGCTCGCGCGGTGGCCATCGGACCGGAGAGCACGAGGGCGAGGGCGCAGACTCCCGTCGCCACGCGGGTGAAGGACAGGGATTTTCGCATGGACCTTCCTCAACTCCTCGGCGGGCCGCGACCGCGGAACGCCGGCTTGCGGACGGTGCGTGCCGTTCAATCCGCCCGAACGCCCCCGAAGCGAATCCCCTCACGCTACGAACCCGCCCGGCCCCGCCACATCTGCCTTCCCGCGTATTTCCTCCCGGTGACCAGGAGTGATCACCGCCCGCCTCAAGCCCCGCCGCCCCCGAAGCGCCCGCGCCCGTGGGCGGGCGGGTGCGAGCCGTACGTCCGGGACGAGGGGCGGGCGGGTCAGCCGGTGCGGCGCGCGCGGAGGAGGACCAGGCGGCCGAGGGCCATGGCGGTCAGGCCCATCAGGAGGGAGACGACGCCGCCGCCCAGGCCGTTGCCGGTGCCGAGGCCGCCGTCGGCGGTGACGATCACCAGGCCGCCGATGACGGCGCCCCCCAGGCCGGCGGCCAGGGCGGTGAAGGCGCCCCGGCGGCCCGGGCCCGAGCCGAGGCGGCCGGTGGAGCGGGCGAGGGCCAGGCCGCCGCTGACCAGGCCGGTCAGCGCGAGCAGCGCGCCCACGATGGCGGCGAGGCGGCCGGCGCTCAGCGTGTAGGCGTCGGCGGCCGGCGCGGCCGCGGCGTACGCGGCCGAGGCGTGCGCGGCCGCCGGCGCGGCCAGCGCGATCCCTCCGGCCAGGGCGGACACGACGACGGCGGGCAGGCGACGGGTGGACATGGGGTTCTCCTTCTGCTCCGGTGAGCCGGTCTTCTCCGGCGAGCCGATGCCGCCGATCCTGTCCCGCGGGCCTGCCCCGGGTCGTCCGCCCCACGGGGGCGATCGGCGGTGCCGCCGGCGCCGTAGCGGGCTGCCGCGGACGCGGTAGGAGCCGCGGAGGTACCGCGTCCGCGGTAGACGGCGGATCAGCCGGGCGCCGGATCCGGCCGCCCGGGACGTCCGGCTAGGGTTCCGGCATGAGGAGGGGATGGAGCGGCGCCGCGGACTGGGCGATCGCCGTGGGCGTGGCGGCGGCGCTGCTGGCCGCCGGGCTCTCTGGGGACCGCCCGGCCGCGGGCGCGGCCCCGCTGGGGTACGCGCTGCTGGCCGCCGGCGGCCTGGCGCTGGCCGCCCGCCGCCGGGCGCCGGTCGCCGTGCTGGCCGTGACCGGCGCGTGCGCCGTCGGATACCAGGTGGCGGGGTTCGACGTGCCCGTCGTCGCGTACCTGTTCGCGGTGTACGCCGCGGTGCGCGCGGGCCATCGCGCCGCCGCCGTCGCCGGATCGGTGATCATGCTGGTGGCACTCCCGCTCGCGGCCCTCGCGCCGCCCCAGGGCCTGTCCCCGGGCGACGCGCTCGCCCGGTCCCGGGGCGCGCTGGAGATCGCCTGGCTGGTCGCCGCGGGCGCGGCCGGCGAAGCCCTCCGCCAGGCCGAACGGCGGGCGGACGAGGCCGAGCGCACCCGGGAGGAGACCGCGCGCCGCCGCGCCGACGAGGAGCGCCTGCACATCGCGCGGGAACTGCACGACTCGCTCACCCACCAGATCTCCGTCATCAAGGTGCAGGCCGAGGTCGCCGTCCACCTGGCCCGGCGGCGCGGCGAGCAGGTGCCCGAGGCGCTGCTGGCCATCCGCGAGGCGGGCCGGGAGGCCGCCCGGGAGCTGCGCGCGACCCTGGAGGCGCTGCGGCAGGACGGCCAGAGCCCGCCCCACGGCCTCGACCACGTCCCGGAACTGGTGGAACGCGCCCGTACCGCCGGCCTCGACGCCGACCTGACGATCGAGGGCCCCCGGCGCGACGTCCCGGCCGCCGTGGACCGGACGGCGTACCGGATCGTCCAGGAGTCGCTGACCAACGTCGCCCGCCACGCCGCCGCCACCGCCGCGTCGGTCCGCATCGACTACCGGCCCGGCTCGCTGGTCATCCGGGTCGACGACGACGGCACGGCCGCGCCGGGCACGACCCCCGGCCACGGCGTCGGCCTGCTCGGGATGCGCGAGCGCGTCACCGCCCTCGGCGGGCGCCTGCACGCGGCGCCGCGCGGGGAGGGCGGATTCTCCGTGCGGGCCGAACTCCCCCTGGAGCCCGCGCCGTGATCCGCGTCCTGCTGGTGGACGACCAGCCGCTCATCCGCAGCGGGTTCCGCGCGCTGCTCGACGCCGAGGACGGCATCGAGGTGGTGGCCGAGGCCGCCGACGGGCGCGAGGGCCTGGCCCTGGCCAGGGAGCACCGGCCCGACATCGCGCTCATCGACGTCCAGATGCCGGTGATGGACGGCATCGAGGCGACGCGCCGCATCGCCGCCGACCCCGCCCTGGCCGGGGTGCGCGTCGTCATCCTGACCAACTACGGCCTGGACGAGTACGTCTTCGACGCGCTGCGCGCCGGCGCGGCCGGATTCCTGGTCAAGGACATCCAGCCGGAGGACTTCCTGCACGCCGTGCGCGTCGCCGCGCGGGGCGACGCCCTGCTCGCGCCGTCGATCACCCGCCGCCTGATCCACAGGTTCGTCACCCAGCCGCTCACCACCGGCTCTCCCGCCGCGCTGGAGGAGCTGACCAACCGCGAACGCGAGGCCGTGGCCCTGGTCGCGCGGGGCCTGTCCAACGACCAGATCGCCGACCGCATGCTGATCACCCCCATGACCGCCAAGACCCACGTCAACCGCGCCATGGCCAAACTCCGCGCCCGCGACCGCGCCCAGCTCGTCGTCCTCGCCTACGAGTCCGGCCTCGTGACCCCGCCCGGCCCCTGACACCCCGCCGGACGCCCTCCCTGGCGTACGACGGGGTGGACCACCGTGGTCGCCGCGGATCCCGCGGCGCGCCCGGCGGGCGGTCAACGGCAGTGCCAGTCCGGGACGTGGACGGCGATCAGCCGTGCCCCGCCGATCACCGCGCCCTCACCGGTCCGCTGGGTGATGTCGATGGTGTGCACCTCGCCCGGGTCGCCGTCGCACTCCAGGACGAACACGACCGGCGTCAGCTCCCCGGGCCTGATCCGCACCCGGGTGGGATCGCCGCACTGCTCGCGCTCCTCGCATGCCGGGTTCACGGTGCGGATGGTGAACTCGGCGTCGTGCTCGGCGGGGCGCAGCTCCGCGGGCTCAGGCATGTTGCGCAGGACCAGGCGGCCGCCCTGGGCCAGCCAGGTCCGCTCGAGCGGCTCCGTCTGGCACAGCGCGGGCACGGGGTCGGGCCTGGGCTCCCCGTCGACCAGGTCGACGAAGTCCCGCATGAGGAGGTGTTCCCGCTCCAGGCGGCCGAGGCACTCGCCCCGGTCGAGTTCGCGGGCCCGGACCCTGAACTCGTCCGGCTCCGCCCCCGGGTTGGCCAGCCGGAAGGCGAACGGGGCCAGCCGCAGCGTCTTGGTGATGACGGTGACGTTCTTCCAGCCGTGGTGGCGGTTGTTGATCACATCGAGCCGCCCGCCGGTCAGCCGCGCGCCCTCCGGGCCGGGCGGGCTCTCGACGTAGACGTTCGCCCCGACGCACAGGTGCCCCTCGCGGGGGTTCGGGCCGTTGATCAGGTCCGCGTTGGTCGGGCGCCACACCACGTGCATCGTGCCGGGCGAGGACTTGGTCACCGCCGTGCCGACGGTGGCCGTGCGGCCGTTGGCCCCGCCGGAGCTGGACTGCGCCGCGTCGGGCCCGATGAACCCCGCGGTGTAGTCGCATACCCAGGTCTGCACCTTGACGCCGGTGTACGGCTCGGTGCTCGTGCTGTCCACCCGCACGTGCACCCAGTTGTCCACCCCGACCTGGGCGGAGGGGATGCTGTTGCCGGCGGTGTCGGTGAGCCAGATCGAGGGCGAGGCCCAGAACGCGGCCCCGGCCGGGATGACGTCGGTGCCGTCGTCGCCGTCGGCGTACTTGACGTAGAGGTTTCCGGGCTCCTTGGGCATGGTGAGCTCCTTTCAGGACATGTGGGCGAGTGAGCCGAATACGGGTGAGGGGATGACGTGCCCGATCTGGAAGCGGATCAGGGGGTGAGGCACGTGAGCTGGAAGCAGGTGAGCTGGACCGCGCTGTCGGGACCGGTCGGCGCGCTGTCGAGCTCGGCGGTCAGGTAGTAGCGGTAGTTGTCGTTGTCGACCTTGGCCCTGTCCCCGCTCGTCACCGCGTTGGAGGTGTCGAACGGGCCGTTGCCCAGCGTCAGCCCGACGATGAGCTCCTGCGCCGAGCCCGCGGCGAGGTTCTGCCGGTAGACGTTGACGAACAGGTTCCCGCCCTTCTTGCGCCCGCAGGCCCGCAGCTCGGTGATGGTCGCCCGGTGGGGCAGGGAGAGCGACATCATGCCGCTGGCGGCGCTGGAGCCGATCGGCTTCGACACCGCGCCGGACACGTGCTCCCACGGATCCGTCAGCGTGATCAGGGCGGGCGTCAGGGTGAACTTCACCGGCCGGGGCGCGGGGAGCTGGAGGGCTTCGTTCACCTTGGCGATGACCTGGGACAGCGTGGCGAACTCGGCCTCCAGCGCGTGGAAGCGGGCGTTGAAGCCGTTGTCGCCGGCCGCCCGGACCCGGTCGACGTTGTCGATCCAGTCCTTGTGCCGGAAGGCGGGTGTGTAGTTCACGCTCATCGTGGTCCCCTCCTCGGGACGTCATCGGTCAACAGGGGTGTGGTCACTGGTCGAGCCCGTACGTCCAGCCGGGCGGGCGCGGGCCCCGGGCGCGGAAGTCGGGGTAGACGTACGGCGGGAACGCGTCGAGCAGACCGCTCGCCAGCTCCAGCACATGCGCCCGGACGCTGCCCGTGTCGATCTCCACGCCGACCGGGCACAGATGGTTGAGCACGTTCATCGCCAGGTCGTACTGGTCCTTGGCGACCACGAACCGGCCGCCCGCGGCCTCGATGGCCCGCAGGGTCTCGGACGGCTCCACCCGGAAGGTGTACGGCGGCGTGGCGCCGGTGTGCCGCAGGGCGGCCCGGACCTGCACGGGCCCCGCCCGCACGCCGAGCACCGTCGTCCGCGGCCGGGTCGCCGCCGTCAGCTCGGCCCGCGCCCCGCCGGTCACCCGTGTCGACCACACCAGCCGTTCGCCCAGGCCGGTGCCGAGCGGCCAGGAGGCGAGCAGCGCGCCGCCGCCGCCCGCGTCCAGCACGTCGACGCCGTCACCCGCGTCCGCGCTCGCGGCGACGTACCCGCGTACGGCGTCCGCGGCGACGGCGGCGGCCCCTGGCAGCGACACCGAGGCGGGCAGCCCGGGCAGGGCGTGCCCGCTCCCGTCGGCCCTGCGCAGGTGCACCCGCCCGCCGGCCGGGTCCACGACGTACAGCAGGGCGCCGGCGGGGTCGAGGGCGAGCGCGGACGGCGCGCCCCCGGCGTCGGTGAAGGTGGCCTGGACCGACGCGGTCGCGAGGCCGACGACCTGGAGCGCGCCGGGCACGGTGACATAGGCGCGGGCGCTCCCCACGGCCAGACCGCGCGGGGCGCCGGCCAGGGTGACCGTCTGGGCGGCGGTGAAGCCCGGCAGGGCGACCGCGCGCAGCCGGCCGTCGGCGGTCGCGGCCCACAGGCGGGCGCCGCCGGGCTCGCAGCGCACCGCGATCACGGGCGAGCCGAGGTCGAGCGAGCGGGTCACGGTCCGTGCCACGGGATCGACCTCGACGAGCGCGCCGGAGCGCAGCCCCGCGTAGGCGCGTGCGGCCGACGGGTGGTGGGCCACGTCGGCGGGCGCGGCCGGCAGGGCGATCCGCCCGGCGACCGCCCGGTCGCCGGTGGTGATCACGGTGAGCGTGGTGTCCCCGGTGTCGGCGACCACCAGCCGGGCGCCGTCCGGCGCGGCCGCGATCGCCCCCGGTTCCAGACCGGCCTTGACGCAGGCGGCCACGGCGCCGGTGGCCGGGTCGAGCGCCGAGACGCTGCCGGTGCCGCCGTTGACCGTCCACACCAGGCCGGCCGCGAGCGTGACGGCCCGGGGCGCGGCCCGGGCGATCTGGACGACGGCCGCTCCGCCCTCGTCCACCGTGGCCGGGCCCCGCACCGGGGCGGCCGGCCCGGATTCCTGGAACAGCGACAGCGCGGACCCGTCGTTGGCGACCCGGCTGAACCCGGCGGCGTGGGCCAGCGCGCCGAGGCGGGCGAGCGAGGCCGTCGAGGTGCCCCGCGCCAGCGTCACCGCGCGACCGGCCGCGGCGGGCCCGGCGGCGCCGGGGTCCCAGGCGGCGAGGAGCTGCGGATCGCCCGGCGGGAGCAGCGCGGCGAGCGCCTCCAGCCGGGCGGCCAGGGCCGGGTGGACGCGGCGGGTCTCCGGTGGGCCGCCCGCCGGGCGGGCGTACCGGCCCGGGGCGTCGACCAGGTACACGGGGTGGACGCGCTCGTCGGCGCGCAGCGGGCCGGGCGCGGGCGGGCGGAGCCGGCCGGACGCGGCGATCGATTCGCCCGCGGCGAGCTCGGCGAGGCCGATCCGCAGCGGACGCGACGCGCGGAACGCGCGCCCGCGGTCGCGGACCTGCGCCTCGGCGGTCACCCGGCCGGGCAGCTCGGCGCGGATCAGCACGTCGCGGCGGTCCACGCTCCCGGCGGCGGACGCCCGCCCCGGCCCGCACGGCACCAGCGACCAGCGCACCTCGGCCCCGGGCGGCGGCGCCGGTTCCAGCCGCAGCGCGAGGGACTGCCCGGTGAGCAGGTCGAAGCCGTTCTCGGGGGTGGCCGTGCCGCCGGCCCCGCCGACGATCTCGAAGGAGGCGGTGGAGCGCACCGCGGCGTACACCTGCCCGGGTTCGCCGGCCTGCCCGGGCCGGTGCGCGACGAAGGCGAAGCCCGCCAGGACGGCCTGGGCCGCGAGCCGCTCCGGCGCCAGCGCGGAGTGGGTCAGCACCAGCGCGCGGCCGGCGGCCCGCGAGTCCGGCGCGGCCGGGTCGTAGCCGCCCCGCACCCGCAGCCGTCCGGCGACCCCGGCGGCCCCGAGCGCGTCGAGCAGTCCCCGCAGCGCCCCGCGGGTGCCGACCCGCATGAGCCGGGGGTTCGCCCCGCCCGAGGGGGCGTCGAAGTCGGCCCGCGGGTCGTCGAAGGCGACCAGCAGCGCCGGCGCGAAGGACTCGTCGGGCTCGGTGAGGACGTCGGCCTCGGCGAGCCCCCTGCGGCCCGTGTCGTCGATCGTGGATCCGGCGGGCACCTCCACGGGCCGCACGGTCAGCAGGTGGGCGGACTGCAGGAGCGCCGCGTCGGCGTCGGTCACCACGAACGGGTCGGCGACGGGGTCGGGCCGCCCGATCACCCGCACCGGCCCGACCACCTCGTTCAGCAGGGACTGCACCCCGAGCCTGGTCGGCAGCGCCCAGCGGCGGAAGATGCGCAGCCGCGCCCGGTACGACGCGTCGGACTCGCCCAGCGCCGGGTGGAAGGCGGTGCGCGGGGCCGCCGACAGGCGCACCTCGTCGACGATCCCGGCGAAGGCGTGCGCGGGATCGGCGCCCGCGCGCCCGATCCGGAAGGGCTCGGTGTTGGCGAGCGGCCCCTTGAGCGGGGGGTCGGCGGAGAGCGAGGCGCGCGCCACCGTCTCGCCGTCGAGGAGCAGCCGCACCTGCCGGGCGGGCCGGTCCACCACCGCGGCGACGTGCGTGAAACGGGCCGTGGGCAGGCTCCGGTCGGCGTACAGGTCGCGCGAGGCCGTGCCGTCGCCGATCCGCAGCCGCACGTTGCGGGCGATCCCCCGGCCGAACTCGCCGACGCTCAGGGCCCAGCCGGGCCGCGCGGGGTCGGACGGGTCGGCGTGCTTGGACAGCAGCGCGCCCTCGCCGGTGGACGGGTCGGGTTTGACGAAGCACTCGGCGGTGAGGCTCGCGCCGGCGCCGGTGGACAGCGCCGGGGCGTGCGGCACGAGGATCTCGGCGCCGGGGGCGGCCAGGCGCATGCCGCCGCCGAACCGGCCGGGGGCGCCCGCGAGCACCCCGGCGCCCGCGACGCCGTCGTGACCGGCGCCGCCGCCCAGGTACAGCGGCCACAGGTCCCGCACCGGGGCGCCCTGGGCGTCGTCCAGGTGGTACAGCGCGAGGGTGCCGTCCTCGTGCCCGTACGGCCTGCCCGGGAAGCGCGCGACACCGAGGTCGTACCCGATCCGGTCCAGCGTGGTCCCGGACGCCCGCTCGCTGCACCGCACGGCCCGGCGGATGTCGGCCCCGTACCGGTCCAGCACGTCCGCCTCCGCCCCGGCCACCCACAGCAGCCGGGCGAGGTTGCCGAGCAGCGCGGTCAGCCGCCACGTCTCCGGCGCCGGCCCGGCCGCCGGCGCGCCGCTCACCGAGCGCAGCACGGCATGGGCCGCGTGCTCGGGCGGCAGCACGAGGGCGAAGGACGTCCCGGACACGGTGCCGGCCGGGACCTCCACCGTCACCGCGCGGGCGTCCGCGGACGGCGGGACCTCGTAGCCGACGGTGAGCGTGGTCGCGGCCCGCACGTCCGCCACCGCCGTCAGGACGTACGTCGGCACGGGCCGCGCGCCGAACCGGGCCTGATGCTCGGCGAAGTCGTGGGGCATGACCTCCGCGCCCCCGCCGGACGCCTTGAGGGTCAGCTCCAGGGTGTCGGCGCCGCGGGCGAAGGGGACGGTGAGGTCGCCGGTCATCCGGGCGAGCGAGGCCGTCATCGGGACGCGACCTCCAGGTCGAGCAGGACCGAGTCGACGGAGAACACCGCGATCTCCGTGGGCCCCATGGCGAGGTTCTCGCCCGGCCCGGCCTCGACGACGTCGGCGGCGAACGGGACCGTGCCGAGCGTGATCCGGCCGAAGGCCGGCGGGCAGCGCCGCAACCGCAGATCCTGCACGTCGCCGATCCCCGGCTGCTCCATCAGCGTGCGCATGACCCGACTGAACAGCACGTCGCCGCCCAGCGTGAGGGTGCCGAGCTCGGCCGCGAGCCGCTCGGTGAGCGTCCCGGCCAGCACCTGGGCGTCGTATCCCGGCAGCGTGACCAGCCGGGCCCGGAGGCCGACCTCGATGTGGTCGGCCTCCACCACCTGCGGATGGATGCCGACCGGCCGGACCCGGCCGATGGCCTCGGTGACCCGCTCGAACAGGCCGGTGACCAGGCCCGGGGGCTCGGTCCGCCACGGCAGGTAGAAGTCGTGGGCGACCACGACGCTGAAGAAGTACGGCTCGCCGAGGCGCCGCTCGTCGCTGAACAGCCGCTGGTCGAACGGGAACGCGCCGAAGTACCCCTGCGAGACGTCGACCCCGCCGAGCGGATCGGACAGCAGCACGTCGATCACGCCCGGCACGGACAGGGCGGCCTGGCGCACGGCCTCCGGGGTCCACATGGTGCGGGAACGGCCGAGCAGCCGGCCCCGGTAGGTCTCGTCGTCCTCCCGGCGCTCGCCGCCGGTGAACTCCCGGTTGGCGACGGCGAAGGACGTCGGCGGGGCGACGTTCAGGTAGTGGGCCTGGTAGTCCGGGTCGATCCCGACCAGCTCGCCGGGGAGGGCGTTGCCGTCCGCGCCCGCGGCGAACGCCCGCGCGCCCACCGTGGCGGTGTCCGCGAGTGCGCTGAGCCGTACGGGCGCCGTGGTGTGGAAGGCGCGCACCGGGGCCGCCGTGACCAGGACCGTGCCCTCGGGGAGCACGTACTCCCGGTCCGGCGCCGGATCGCGGACCGTGATGGTCACCTCTCCCGAGGCGTGGAGGTGGGCGCGCGGTACGCCGACGTCCTCGCCGAGCCGGTCCAGGTCCTGGCCGGACGCGGTGGACTGGAAGCCCGCGTAGTAGAGGTCCTCCAGCCTGCGCCACTGCCGCGCGTGCTCGGCGCTGGTGACCTGGATGATCTTCATGAGGGGGCTGGTCTCCGACAGGTCGACGTCCGGGCCGAAGGCCGCCCGGGCGCGGGCGGCGGCCTCGGCCAGCAGCGTGCCGAACTCCTTGCGGACGAATCCCGAGGCGGTGACGCCGTACTCGGCCATCAGACCTCCACCCCGAACGGGAGGGTGTGCTGACCGCCGTCGGCGGCCACGATGGTCACCTCGAAGCGCCAGAGGCGGCGCCCGGCGCCCGGCGGCGGATCGAGTACGGCGATGTCGCGGATCTCGCGCACCCTCCGGTCGGTGGCCAGGGTGCGGACCAGGCTGAGCCGCAGCAGGTCCTGCGCCTGACGCACGCTCGCGGCCCGCGTGAAGACGTCCCTGACGTCGAGGCCGTAGGTGGTGGCGAACCGGTCGCCGCCCAGCGGGGTCAGGACGCGCAGGGTCAGGGCCTGCGCCAGATTGGGCAGCCCGCTGATCCGCGCCGGCCGCCCGTCCTCGAAGACGAGGTCGCCGTCCCGCAGCTCCAGGCTGTGCCCGAGGCCCGTGGGGGTCGCCATGTGGTCCTCCTGATCGTCGTTCATGTCGCGCTCAGAGACGTCTGGCCGGGGTCCAGCACGGTCAGGACGCCGGGCGGGTTGCCGTTGGTCAGGCCGGTCACGGTCGCGAGGAGCGCCGGACGGCCCCCGACGCGGAGCGTCACCGAGGCGCCCCCGGTGACCGAGGCGACGAGGGTGCAGGGCACGAAGCCCGGTCCCGTCTGGCCGCAGTTCGTGATCGGCTTCCCCTCCAGGTCGCCCCGGGCCAGCACCGCCGCGCCCGCGACGAGGGCCGTGCGCTGCCCCGGCTGGAGCCGCACGGTGCCGCCGTGGCCGCAGCCGATCGAGGCGCCGGTGGTCAGCACGGCCGGCATCAGGCCACCTCCACCGCGGTGCCGCGCAGGGTGATCTTCCCGTCGGCGAGGGTGATCGAGGCCGGGCCGCTCTTGAGCGTCAGCGGCCTGCCGCCGGCGTCCACGGTGACCGCCCCGTCGGTGGCGACGGTCACGGTCGTGCCGCTGTCGTGCTCGATGAGGAGCTTCCCGGCGAGGGCGTCGGGCACCTGGGGGCGCTCTCCGACGTCGGGCAGGAGCTTGTCCCCCACGGCGATCCGCAGCCCCCTGGCCTGCACGACCCGCCGGCCGGCCGCGTCGGTGAGGTCGTTGACGCCCTTGCCGGTGGGCAGGCCCTTCGGGTCGAGCCCGGTGGGAAGGCACAGCCACCAGTCGCCGGGCCGGTTCCTGGGCGGCGTGTGCTCCGGCTGGTCCGGCCACAGGAAGCCGGTGACCACGGCGTCGTTGACCAGGCCCCGGTTGTGCGCGAGGACCGCCCGCATGCCGGGGAACACCGGCACCATCAGGCCGCAGCGGTGGAACGCGAACGGCGACGCCAGCGGCCTCTCGTGCAGCCGCGGCTCCCGGTCGACCTCCGCCTCCACGCTCGGCGCGACCACATCGGCGGCGGGCGACTGACCGTAGTGCAGGTCGGCGAGGTGCCCGCCCGCCCCGTACTTGGCCACCTCGCCGACGTCGATCGCCGGATTCTCGCCGCGCACCGACTCCACGAGGTCGCGCATCCGCCTGCCCACGCCCTCGGCCCCGGTGCTGCGGGGCGCCCGCCGGCCCGGATCGGCGACGACCAGCAGCACCTCGCAGGTGTAGCCGCGGCGGCTGTGGAACAGGTGCCTGACCCGCTCGACCCGGAGCCGCCCCGGCGGGGCGTCCCGCGGGTCGTCGGGCACCACGACGGCGGTGCGCCCGGGACGGACCGCCGGATCTCCGAGCACGGTCAGCTCCAGGCTCGTGCGGGCCTTGCCGGAACCGCCGGGCAGCCGCACCCCGGCCGCGGCGGCCACGGCGCCGGCGGCGGCCCCCAGCGCGCCGCCCCCTCCGTCGGCCGGCGCGGGGGCCGGGACCAGGTCCTCGGGATCCTCCTGGACGTGGTCGAGCGACACGATGTTGTCCGCCGCCGTGAACCGCAGCGGCGTGCCCGCGTCGGCGGCCGCGCCCATCCGGATCACCCCGTCGCCGATCACCAGCGGCGCCTGCGCGACCTGGGCGATCTGCCGCAGCGCCTGCAGCCCGTCGCCCGCCCGCAGGCTGAAGTTCCTCGCCTCGGGCAGGCCGTCGGCCGAGGCCGTGACGGTGATCGGGCCGCCCTTGCTCGCCGCCGCGGCGACCGCCCGCACCGAAGCGGTCAGCGATCGGCCGCCGGGACGCCCCTCGCGCACCGCCGTACGCAGCAGCCGGTAGCCCGCGGCCTCCACGCCGCGCAGCTCGGTCACCAGGTCCCCGCCCGCGGTGACGCTGGTGCGCAGGCCGGTGAGCACGCCGCGCACCACCGCGTCCGAGCGGCCGCCCGGGTCGTCGAAGTAGCCGAGGGCGAGCGAGACCCCCACCGGATCCCGGCCCATCAGGGCGTCGGCGTGCCGGGTCTTGAGGGTCTCGGTGACCTCGGCCGGCAGGTTGGTCAGCTTCGCGCTGAAGGTGCTGGCCGCCGCCCCGGCCACCAGGTCCACCCTGATGTCGGCGTCCAGGACGTACTCCCCGCTGAAGACATCGTTGGACACCCGCAGCGGCAGCAGGCCGCCCGGACCGGCCTTCTCCACCTGGAGCTGGAACCAGATCACAAAGCCCATCGCACCGCCACCCCCGCCCGCACCTCGGATCCGTACGCCCCGGCGGCGCCCAGATTGCGCGGATCGACGACCATCGACAGGAAGACCAGGGAGAGCTCGGCGGCCTCCAGCTCCAGGTACGGCACGAGCTTGCGGCGCAGCACCACCTCGGGCGCGCCCGGCGACTCGCGGGTGACGCTCGCCACCATGAACGCGCCGTCCTCGGGCAGCACCAGCGGCCGCCCGCCGCGCAGCCGTTCCTCCTCGACCACGGTCACGGTGAGCGCGACGGTGTAGGTGGCGGCGCCCAGGGCGAGCCGGAAGGACTGCGGGAAGCCGTCGTCGGCGTCGACGGGCAGCCGCAGGTAGCGGGTGAGGTCGGGGGCCACGGCGCTCACCCGGCCAGCGGCGCGGTCGCCACGCGCGGCACGGGCGCGGCCGGCGGCGTCCCGGCGGACAGGGCCGTCCCGGCGGCCAGGGCGAGGTCGGCCGCCTCCCCGAGGGCCGCGGTCACGCTGGACCGCGGCACGTGCCGCAGGGTCAGGCTCGCGTCCAGCGTCTCGCGCCGGTTGACCGACTGGGTGAACCGCAGGTCGGTGATCTGCATGTCCAGGCTCACGGTCAGCCCGCACACCACCGGGATCCCGGTCACCGCGAGCAGCGGGGCGGCCGCCGCCACCAGCACCCGGGACACCAGGGCCAGCGCCTCCAGTTGCTTCTTGACCAGCAGCCGGCCGGGACCCGGCAGCAGCGCCTCGATCGCGATGGTCTTGGTGGTCGGCGCGATCGCCTGCGAGAAGCGGCTGCCCGCGATCCGCTCGATCTGATAGCCCTCGGTGATGCTGAGACTCTGCACGTACAGCAGCGGCACCGTGCCGATCAGCACCGGCGTGTTCCGCTCGGCCATCTGCCCTCCCTCGCGGGGCGTCGTGGTGGACGGTCGTCAAGGGTCGATCCGGTAGACACGCGGGTTGCCCGCGTCGAGCCAGGCCCGGAACGCCGCCCGCGCGGCGGCGGGGTCGTGGCCGGCCGCGGCGAGGGCCTGGGCCGCCTCGGCGCTGTCGCAGATTCCGAGCATGCGCTGCCGTATCTCGGGCAGTTCGCCCGCCTTGTTCGGGTGGTAGAGGTAGAGGAGGTCCGCGTAACCGGTCGGCGCGTGCGCGACCAGGTCCTTGACGAGCTGTTCGGCGACGACCCGCCCGCTGCCGGTGATGTTGGTCTTGACCTCGGCGCTGACCCGGCCGCGGCCGGGCAGGTCGGCGACGATGTCGACGACGCGGTTCGGCCGGGGCTTCTGGAAGTCCAGCGCGGTCGCTCCGAAGTCCTCGACGAGCGTGCGCGCGGCGTACAGCTCGCCCCAGCCGCCCTGGAACTGCCGCCAGCCGCCCTCCGGCCCCAGGACGCCCAGCAGGACCTCCCCCATGCCGGTGACCCGGTCGCGGGGCAGCCGGCGGAAGATGTCGTCCACGAGGGTGAGCAGGTGCGCGCGGTCGGCGCGGGGCAGCTCCAGGGCGTCCACCCAGTCGAAGCCGATGTCCTCGGCCAGCCGCGCGATCTCCTCCAGCCCCGACAGCTCCCGGTCGGTCAGCTCGCCCACCTGGGCCGCGAAGCGCTCGGCCTCGGCGAGCCGCTCGGCGGCCTGCGCGGCCTGACCCCGCTTGCGCAGCTCGGCGGCCCCTTCCTCGTACTCGGTGAGGACGGCCATGATGTGCCGCCGGCCCGCGATCCGGCCCCTGGCGGCCTCCGCCGCCCGCGAGAGACGGCCCGCCAGCTCCTCGAAGGCCGCCGCCTCGCCGGCCGCGAGCCGGTCCAGCAGGCGCTGGTAGGCGGCCGGATCGGGAAGCTCGGCCCGGCGCAGTTCCACCGCGTGCAGCAGACCGTCCACGGCCCGGGCGTCGCCCCCGGCGCGGCGCAGCAGCGTCACGTAGACGTCGCCGCCCGCCTCGGTGATGAAGGACATGGCGCGCGGCCAGTAGGCCAGGGCCTTCACCCGGTCCGTCCCGAGCCGCTCGATGTGCTCGGGCCGCATCCGGCTCACCGCGCGCGACCACTCGTCCAGGCGCGCCGACGGCACACGGTCCACCATGTCCGCCAGGACCCGCCGCTCCAGACGGGTCTCCAGCAGCCGCGCGAGGGCGGCCGTCATGTCCTCGGTGACCCCGCCCCTGGACCCCATGCGGCGCTCGAACCGCCGGGCCAGGGACAGCGCGTCGGCGAGCCGGTCCACCTCGGGCAGGACGTCGCGGGACCGGGCGAGCCTGCGCAGGGCCGCGCCCTTCGTGCCCGCCGGCACGTCGAGCAGCTCCGCCAGGCGGACGGCCTCGGCGAGGTGGTGCTGGGGGAGCAGGCGCAGCGCCTGCGCCGCCGCGGTCGCGTCCTGGAGCCGGGCCAGGCTCGTGAGCGCGGCCACGAACCGGTCCAGCCGGCTCAGCTCCTGCGCCACCTCACCCGCGCGGCCCAGCCGGCGCAGCGAGGCGAGGACCCTCAGCAGGGCCGCGAGCCGGTCGGTCAGCTCGGCCGCCCCGAGCGCCTCCTTGATCTCGCCGATGCCGATGAACCAGGACAGGATCTCCACGGCGAGCGCCGTGCGCAGCACATCGGCCAGGTCCCCGGCGATCCGGGCGCCGCCGCCGGGGGCGCCGTGCGGCGCGCCGAGCCGTTCGGCGTACTCCAGCCCGGCCATCGCGACGCGGATGGCGTCGCCGGCCTGCTCGCAGAGGACCTCCAGGGTCTGCGCGGCCTTCGGGTCGGGCGGCGGCGTGGTCGCCCGGTGCACCAGCAGCGCGAACTCGGCCAGGTGGCCCAGGCCCTCGAACAGGTCCGCGGGGGAGTGCGTGAACAGGTCCTTGATGCCGTCGATGGTCGAGCGCAGCCACAGGCTGAGCCCGTTCGCGCGGTTGCGCAGCCGCCGGGCCGGGTCCGGCGCGGCCGGCGGCTCGTCAGGCAGCAGCTCCAGCTCGCGGAACAGGGCGGTGACGTAGGCGGGGCTCAGCCCCTTGCGGGGCCGGGTGCGGCCGAGGATCAGCAGCAGCTCGACCACGGAGCCGTCGAGGGTGGTGAACAGGCGCCGGTAGGCGTCCTTCGCGCGCAGCAGCGCGGCCATGGCCTCCAGCTCGGTGCCGCTGCGGGCCGAGGCGAGCAACTCGATGATCGCCTTCTTCTCCCGGTCGCTGGGCCACTTCAGCCCGGAGAGGACGACCAGGTATCCGGCGCGCCGCTCCCACGGCATCCAGGCGAACACGTCCCGGTCCATGGTCACGATGTGCTGGAGCATCGCCTGCTCGTCCGGCGCGCCGGGCTCGGCCTCGCCTCCGGCCGCGGACAGCCACGCGGTGGCGACGCGGGCGGCGACGGCCGGGTCGAGGCGTTCGCCGGGCGGAGTGCGCTCGAACTCCCGCCGGACGGCGGCGGGGGTCCAGGGGGTCGCCGGGCCGAGGTCGAGGATGTAGCGGTCGTCGGCGGTGACGGTCATGACGACCCGGTAGTCGGTGAGCTCCAGCACCTTGCCCCGCTCGGTGACCTGCAGCCCGGGCGTCGCCTCCACCCCGGCGCCGGCCGGGAGCGGCATGGCCCGGCCGAACTGGCGGATCAGCAGCGGGTCGGCGAGCGGCACCATGACGAACCGGTCCTCGCGGTGCCGCCCGCGCCGCTCCAGCACGGTGAACCCCTGCGCGCCGTACAGATACACGCCCCACTGCGCGGCCCTGGCCAGCGCCGCCGAGGTCACGTACGGGTCGGCGCCCGTGCGCACCCACTCGTCCACGGCGAGCCGGATGACCGGCAGTGTGGGGAAGCGGTCCCGGACCAGCACGTCGCCGAACGGGAACCGCTCGGTCCGCGCGGCGGCCCTGATCGGCACGGCCACCGGCGCGCCGGTCCCGTCGCCGTAGCCGGGCATCGTCCACGTCCGGCCCCCGGGATCGGCCCCCCACGGCCCGTCGCCACCCGGGCCCGCGGCGGGCGCCGCCGGCCGGGCCTGGCCGCGTGCCGCGAGCGCCCGCCGTACGCCCGCGGTGACGGCCGCCCGCACCGCGCGGCGGGTGGCCTCGTCGCACTCGCCCACCCAGGTCTCCGGCATGGGCGGCGCGCTCATTCGCTCACCCCCGGCGTGCCGCGCAGCCCGAACTTCACCTGGACGGTCTCCCGGTTGCTGTTGGGGTTGTGGAGCTCGAAGGTGAGGTTGTCGGCGTCCAGCGCCTTGCGGTGGTTCTCCCCGAGCGCCTTCTCCAGGTTGTGGTCGAGGCTGAGACGGCGCTCCTGCGCGGACAGCTCGGCGGCCTTCGGCAGGCCCAGCCCGGGCGGCGGATCGGCCACGTCGAGCAGCGGCGCCTTGCCCGACGGCGGGAAGGAGAACCCGGCGTCCCGCAGGTAGCGCACCGCGTCGGGGTCGGTCCGGCACTGGGTCCAGAACTCGTCGCGCACCCTGTCGTACAGGTCGAGCATCTCCTGCCGCCCGGCGTTCTCCAGGGAGCGCCCGCCGACCACCTTGGCCCGGGCCCGCTGCCACACGGGGCCGAGCGGCGTCCCGTCGATCCGCCGGCCCAGGACCTGCCGGGCGCGCTCGACCGCCTGCCGCATGCTCTCGCCCGGCCTGCGCGGGAGGTGTTCGAGGTCGAGCCGGGACCTCTTCCGCGTGGGCACGCGGACGTCGTCGACGGTGGGCCGCTTGCCGCCCCGCACGGCCGGCCGGGTGGCCTCGTCCTCGATCGACGCGACCGCGCGGTCCACCTCGACGTCGGAGAGGAACCGTTCGGCCGCCTCCTGGCCGGGGCGTCCGGCGCCGCCCTCCAGCGCGCTCTCGGCGGCCCCGATCCGCAGTTCCCGGGTCGTCGCCCGGTCGGTCAGCCCCATGTCCTTGAACAGGCCGCCCAGTTCCTCCAGGCGCCTGGCGTCGCGCACCGGCCGCCCGGCCCGCACGTCGGCCGCGGCCGACTCCAGCAGCAGCGCCCCCTTCGTGCCCGGCTCGACCTTGGTCAGCGCCCGGTGGAGCACCCCGGCCTCCCGGGCCGAGAGCCGGTACTCGCGGGCCAGGGTGGCGGCGGTGTAGGCCCCCTTGCCGAGCCTGGCCGCCTTGCCTGCGGCGGGCAGGAGCACCGAGGCGCCCAGGATGGCCCGGTCCACGGTGCTCAGCTCGTTGCCGAACAGGTCGTACCCGATCGCCGCCTCGCCCGCGGCGACGACGGAGCCGACGACCGGGATGAAGCCGATCAGGGTCTCGACCGCGGTCTGCCACGCGGGGATGTCGATCGGGATGTCGTAGCGCTCGGTGTCCGGGGCCGACCGGGCGAGCAGGTACGCCCGGAACTCCAGGGGGTGGGTGTCGAGGTAGCGCTTGAAGTCGGCGGCGACGCTGGTCGAGGTGAAGCCCCTGGTGTGCATGGACGCGATGAGGTCGCGCAGGAAACCACGCGCGATCATGTCGCGGATCGCCGTCTCCCGCTCCGACTGCCACACCAGCCAGCCGGCGCCGTGCCCGCGGTCCTCGACGAGGTACGGCTCGCGGACCTGCCACACCCGGTTCCGCAGGAACTCCAGCGCCTCCTCGACCTTGCGGGCGGCGGCCTCGGTGTCCCGCCTCGCGGCCTCGTCCAGGGCCGCCTCCCGCTCCAGCCGCAGCCTCCGGGCGACGGTCGCCTTGACCCCGGCCTCGAGCTGCTGGAGGTACAGCCGGGCCCACACCTGCCCGGGGTCGTGGCGCGCGAGCACCTCGTCGCTCTGCCGGTCGAGCCAGGCGAGGTACTCGCCGAGCGCCTTGGTCACCGCCGGCCTCTCCGCCTGCGGCACGGCGTCGGCGGTGCGCCGGACGGCTCCGGCCAGCTCCAGGAACCGGCCGCGGGCCGACGTCCGGGGCGGCGCGGCCGTCTCCCTCAGCGCCGCGGTCCACAGCGCGGGCCCCGTCTGGCGCAGGAACTCCGGTGTGCCGTAGTGCCTCTCGATCCAGGCGTGGTAGCGGTGGAACGCCTCCCGGCCGAGCGGGTCGTCCACGCGCGCCCAGGCGATGTAGCCGAGCAGCTCGCGCCGCTTGTCGAGCTGGGCCTGCTCCTCCGGGGAGTGCCGGATAGGTCGCGAGGCGTACCAGAACTCCCCGCGGGTGGGGCCGTGCCGGGGGGCGTATCGCGGTCCGCGGGCCACGACCGCGATCCGCACCGACGGCTCGGTGTACACCAGCGCGTCCAGGTACGCGCGCGCGATGCGGTCGGGCAGGTCGGCGGGGAGGAGGCCGGTGACCGGCAGCGGGCGGCCCAGCAGCGGCAGGGCGAGCCCGGCCTCGGTGAGGACGTGGTCCCCGGAGACGTTCCGCTGGACCTCGGCGCCGAGCCGGAGCTCGACCCGGACGGTGTCGCCGGGCATGAGATGGCCGGAGTGCGGGTCCAGGCGCCGCTGGAGGTCGGCCAGGTCGGCGTCGGCGTCGGCGGGCAGCTCCCGGCCCAGTACGGCGAGCCTGCCGCTGAGCCGCAGCGCCCGCACCACGGCGACCAGGTCCTCCGGTGGGAGCCCGCGCAGGACGCGCAGCGCCTCGCGGGCGTCGGCGTCGGTCACCGCCCAGTCCAGGACGCCGGTGGACAGGAGATCGGTGACGCGGCGCAGCGCGGCCTGCCTGGCCGGCCCGCCCGCGGCCGCAGGACCTGCGGGGCCGGTACCTGCGGGGCCGGTACCTGCGGGGCCGGTACCTGCGGCGCCGGGACCGCCGGGCGCCCGCCGGTCCACCGGCACCCGGACCGGGCGCGGCGGCCCTTGGTAGGACATGATCCGGTAGCCGCTTCCGGGCCCGTCCGGGCCGGCGTCGAGGGTGGAGTCGTACCGGGCCGCGGGTGCTCCGTGGCCGCCCGCCGTCCGGCCGCCGGGCGGGGCCGTACGTGAGCCGGCCAGCGCCCGCTCGGCCTCGTCGAGCCGCCGGGCGACCAGCCGCGCCACGGCCGCCTCCAGCCGCGCCAGGTCCTCCGCGGTGGGCGAACCCACCAGCCGTACCCGGATCGGCACCCGCACGTCGACGCCCGGCATCGCCCTCAGCCGCCCCCCTGCCGCCTGAGCGCGACGTCGAGTTCGTCGAAGACGTGCCGGGCCACCGTGTCGAGCTGCGCGTCCGACAGCTCGCCCACCACCTCGACCTCGATCGGGAAGCTCCACACCACCCGGCCGTCCGGGTCCGCCCCGGCGCCCGGGGAGAGCACCGCCTCGCTGCCGGGCGCGGGCACGATGTACTCGCCCTCGTGCACCAGGGCGATCCCCGTGCGCTCGACCCGGCCCCCGCCCTCGAAGGCCGGCATCACGATCAGGCCCTCGGCCCCGCCGCGCTCCTCACCCGTGTCCTCGGGGGCCGTCACGACTCGACCCCGGGACTCAGCGACATGCAGGTGAAGCTGGCGCTGGGCGCGCCGTCGATGACCACGTTGCTGGGGTTCGCGGAGGTGATCACGCAGCGGCTGAACTTGAGGGCCTTGAACGTCCAGTCGGTGCCCTTCTTCTCCGCCACCGTGATCTCGAACTCCTTGCCCTTCACCGCGAGTTCGGTCAGGTCGGCGACCGCGGTGCCGATCGCCTGCACCGTCATCGTGAAGGTGAAGGTCTGCGGCTGGCGGACGTACCCCAGGTTGTCCTGCTCGATGGAGTGGATGACCGTGTGCGGCACGTTGAAGGTGGGCGTGAACTGCGAGATCGGCGCGATGACGGTGTTGCCGAGGCGGATCTCCAGCCGGGTGTTCCAGTCGGGCATGTCCGTTCCTAGGTGAAGTTGAGGGTCAGCGCGAGACGGTGCAGGGCGCCGGCGTAGTCGACGGACACCAGCACCTGGGCCACCCGGTCGGCCTGCGCCTGCTGGATGATCTTGAGCTGGGCCGGGGTGAGGGCGGCGGGGTCGCTGTCGAGCAGATCGAGCACCGGGATGTCGACGGCGTAGCCGTCGATCACCTCGTCGCGGACCAGCGGATCGAGGACCGCCTCCATCTGCACGACCAGCGCGCGCAGTCCGGACCGGCTGATCCGCAGATTCCCGATGCCCCGGATCAGCCTGGCCTTGAGCTTGAAGCCGATGTCGTCCACGGTCCGCCGGACGTCGATGAACTTCATCCCGGCCGGGTCCCCGGTGTATCCCTCGCCCAGGTACACGCCGCCGCCCGGGATGAGGGCGGGGCGGGCCAGCCAGTTGATCCCGCAGCCCTTCGGGGGATCGCCGAACTGCTCGCCCTGGTTGAGCTTGTCGATGGCGGCGACGCTGAACGGCTCGCTGGTGATGGCGACCTTCTTGAGCAGCACGGAGATGTGCGGCGGATACCCGGCGATCGTCCCGGCCACCGCCGCGGCGGCGTCGTCGGCGCTGCGGTGGGCGATGTAGATCATGCGGTCGCTGACCAGCTTGGCCTTGCCGGTGACCACGACCGGGTCGTCGGCGTCCCTGACCAGCATGACGACGCCCATGCGTTCCTTGCCCTCGCCCCCGGAGTTGGAGACCTGGGTGACGTGCGCGGCGAGCTTGCCGATCGCGCCGGAGTCGCCCCCGGTCGTGCCGTCGAGCGGGGTCGCCGCGAGGACCACGAACTGCGCGTCCAGATCCTCGATCGCGGTGAGCGCGGCCGCCGGGTCGCCCACGGGCCCCGGTGACGTGCCGGCCGTCCGCACCGCCCAGACCTGGGCGGGACCCGGAGTCTGCCCGAAGAGCGTCGTCAGCGCCGCCGTCAGCGAGGAGTTGGGCTTGGGGACGCCCGGATTCTGCGGATCCGGGACGGTCGCGGGGCCGAACTCCTCGGCGGCCTGCGAGGGGTCGGTGACCGCCACGACCACGCCCTGGGGCCCCTTCGCGGCGGTGCCGATGACGGCGACGTTCCCCGTGGCCCGCACCACCGGGGAGAACATGTCGACATTGGATCTGACGTTGATGTACCGGACGGCCATTCTTCCTTCGCCTTTCGTCTTCCCGCCGACAGCGCGGTCAGTGGAACCTGTCCTGGAGCTTGCGGCGCAGCGCCTCCTGCTCGGCGACCGTCATGGGCCGGGCCGCGGGCGCGCTCGCCCCGGGGTCTTGCGTGCGAGTGGGAGGGACCTCGGAGGTCTCCGCGGGGGTGTCCGGCCCGTTCGGAGCGGGGCTTTCGGGCGAGGTCATGGCGTTCTCCTTGGGGTTCTCCTCGGCGTGGGCACATAGCGGGGTACGGCGGGCGCGGGCGGGGGCTCCGCCGCGCGGTTCTACGGCGGCACGGGGATCGCCAGGACGTCCTGCGAGGCGAAGAAGGCCAGCAACTCGCTCTCCGGGACGGGATGGGCCGTGACGGCCGGCTTGGGCAGGAGCAGCACCGGCGCGAGCGGGGAGCGCGAGGTGAGGCCGTCCGGGTCGCGGTGGGCGACCTGGCCGCGCGCGGCGAGGTCGCGCACGAGCCGGGCGGAGCGCAGCGCCTCCGTGACGTCCACCGTCTCGCGGATGAGCACGGCCAGCCGCAGCCGCAGCCGCCGCTGGTTGGCGGGGTCGGCCGGGTCGAAGGGGGGCGGGGCGGCGAGCTTGACCTCGCCGAGCAGGTGATGGAAGGCCCTGCGCAGGTCCTCGACGGTGGTGAGCCCGTGGCGGGCCAGGTACCCGGCCAGGTCGAACCAGCGGAACTTCGCCTGGAACTCGGCCAGCGAGGCGTACTCCCCGATGTCGCCGAGGACGACCGACTCGATCCGTCCCCCGTCGAGTTCCAGCAGGACGGTGGCCGCCACCTCCAGCGCCAGATCGACCCACTCCGGCGGGGCGCCGGCCTCCCGCCCCTCGTACAGCACGTCGGTGCGCGCGTGGTCCGGCGTGGTGCGGGTCCAGGTCCCGGCGAGCAGCCGCTGCCGGAACAGGGGCCACTGGTACTCCTCCGCGGCCACCTCGACCTTCAGCACGTCGTGGAGGGCGGCGGCCGGCACGCCGTACAGCGTCCCGGCGAGCTGGCGGATCCGGGCGCGGCCGGTCGCGTCGGCGGGGAACAGGAGGCCGGGCAGGCCGCCGGGGGCGTGCAGCCGCAGCATCAGCGCGTCGGTGAAGGTGCTCACCCGGCACCACCGTGAAACGCCATGTCCCGCGCCTCTCCCGCCCGCGACCGCCGACCGACTACCCCCCGGCGGCCAGGTCGCCGGGGTGTGGCACGTCGCATGCTGAGACGTCAGAACACGATGCGTCACCGATAGGGCACCGAAAGTAGCAGACGCTCCCCGGCCACGGAAGTGCCGTGACGCCCCTGTCGAACGCTTTTTACGGAGGTACGGCCGGGCGGGGGTGTGATCAGGGGGTCAGGTCGCCGGCGCGGCGGACCCCGGGGTCCGCCGCGCCGGGTGGCGCGGGGATGGGCCAGCGGCGCAGGAGGGTGAACGCGGCGCAGGCGAGGACGAGCCAGCCGATGAGCCCGGTGATGCTGGCCAGGGCCGGATCGTACGGCGTGCGCGCGTCGCCGACGAGGACGACCACGGTCGCGGTGCTGTTGAACGCCGCGTGGGAGACGGCCGCCGGCCACACGCTGCCCGACCGGAGCCGGAGCCAGGCCAGGACGACGCCGTAGAGGGTGCTCAGGCCGATCGTCATCAGCGCGGCCCAGGCGCCGAGATGGGGGTAGTTGTAGCCCAGCAGCGTGTGCGGCGCGTGCCAGGCGCCCCAGATCACGCCCGAGAGCGCGAGCGCGGGCCACAGGCCGTACGGCCGGAGCCGGGGCACCAGCCAGCCGCGCCAGCCGATCTCCTCGCCGAGCGCGGGCAGCAGCAGGATCAGCGGCTCCAGCAGCACGATCGACGCCAGGCGCGGCAGGATCTCCACCAGGGAGTCGCCCGCGGGCTGCGAGGCGGGCGGCAGGCGCTGCAGCTCCCGGAACGCGCTGAGCCCGTTGAGGTCCAGGGCCAGCAGGCCGAGCAGGGCGCTGAGGGCCACCGCCGCGATCACCAGCAGGGACGTCCCGATCCAGCCCAGCCCGAACAGCGCCCAGGTCCGGCGCCGGTCGGGCCCCCAGGTCAGCCCCGCGTCCTCCCGCCACGACCAGGGCCGCCCCGCCCGCGTCAGCCGTACGGCGAGGACGCCGAGCGCGGGCAGGACCATCAGCGCCACGCTGGTCAGCGCCGAGGTCAGCGGGGATTCGAAGACCGAGGCGGGCGGCTCGTCCGACAGCCAGACGGGCAGCGCGACCAGCCACGCCAGGCCGTAGGTGACGGCCAGGAACACGGCCAGGTCGGTGTTCTCGCGGAACTTCACGACGATCGTCCAACCCTTCGCCCGAATCGGTCCGGTGTCACGCCGCCGGCGGGTGCGGGCGTGCCGAGCAGGACGTCCAGGACGGCGCCCAGAGGTACTCCGGCGCCGCCGGGGATCGTCAGGAGGCGGTCACGGGCGATCTGGTAGCTGTTGTGGCGGCCGACCCGGGTCCGGCGCAGGTACCCGGCCGCCTCCAGCTCGCCGACCACGGCCTGGACGGTGCGCTCGGTGACGCCGGCCGTGGCCGCCGCCTGGCGGATCCGTATCTGGGGGTCGCGGGCGATCTGCAGCAGGATCAGGAGATGCCGGCTCAGCAGCAGGGCCGGGTCGCCCTCGCCCGGGTTCGCGGAGCTCATGCGCGGCTCACGCCCCGCGGCACGAGGATTCCCCCGGCCGTCCCACCGAGGGTGCTCATCGGGAAACCTCCGCGTCAGCCCATGATCATGACCTTGCCGACCAGACTTCCCGGCGCACCGCGACATACCGTAACAGCCGGAGCGGTCCAAGGTCATCGGCGTCGGCGAAGTCCGGGTCCGGTTTCGCCGGCCGGGTCCGCCCGGAACGGGGAGGCCGCCCGCCCCGTACGGGCGGGCGGCCTCCGTCACCGGGCCCGGGGCGGTCAGGAGGTCGGGATCTTCTCCCAGTCGGGGCGGTTGAAGTATTCGCGGGTCTCGCGGACGACGAGGCCGGAGAGCATGATCAGGCCGATGAGGTTGGGCAGGGCCATGAGGCCGTTCATGATGTCGGAGAAGGTCCAGACGGTCTCCAGGTGGGTGATGGTGCCCACGAAGATGAGGGCGATGAACACCACCCGGTACGGCGCGACCGCGACGCGGCCGAAGAGGCGGTCCATGCAGCGTTCGCCGTAGTAGGCCCAGCCGAGGAGGGTGGAGTAGGCGAAGAAGACCAGGCCGATGGTGACGACGATGCCGCCCCATTGGCCGGGCAGGCCGTCGCTGAAGGCCAGGGTGGTCAGGGGGGCGCCGGTCTCGCCGCTCTTCCAGGCGTCGGTGACGACGATGGCCAGGCCGGTCATGGTGACCACGATGAGGGTGTCGATGAAGGTCTGGGTCATGGAGACCAGGGCCTGGCGGACGGGCTCGGCGGTCTTGGCGGCGGCGGCGGCGATGCCGCCGGTGCCCAGGCCGGACTCGTTGGAGAAGATGCCGCGGGCGACGCCGTACCGGATGGCGAGCAGGATGGTGGAGCCGGCGAAGCCGCCGGTGGCGGCGGTGCCGGTGAAGGCGTCGGTGAAGATGAGCGCGATCGCCGAGGGCAGGTTGCCGATGTTGGCGATGATGATCCACAGGGCGCCGAGGATGTAGAAGACGATCATCACGGGGACGAAGGCGCTGGTGACGGTGCCGATGCTCTTGATGCCGCCGAGGATGACGGCGGCGGACAGCACGGTGATGATGATGCCGGTCAGCCACATCGGGACGCCCCATTGGGCGTTGATGGCGTCGGCGACGCTGTTGGACTGGACCATGTTGCCGATGCCGAAGGCGGCCAGCGCGCCGAAGACGGCGAACAGGATGCCCAGGATGGCGCCGAACCTGCCGCCGACGCCGTAGGTGAGGTAGAACATCGGGCCGCCGCTCTGCTCGCCCTTGGCGTCCTTGCGGCGGAAGCGCACGCCCAGGAACGCCTCGGCGTACTTGGTGGCCATGCCGACCAGGCCGGTGACCCACATCCAGAACAGCGCGCCCGGCCCGCCCAGGTGGATGGCGGTGGCCACGCCGGCGATGTTGCCGACGCCGACGGTGGCGGCCAGGGCGGTGGCCAGCGCCTGGTAGTGGGTGATGTCGCCTTCGCCGCCGGGTTCGCTGCGCCGCACCAGCGCGAGGTAGAGCGCGTGGAACAGCTTGTGGAACTGCAGTCCCCGCAGCCGGACCGTGAGGTAGAGGCCGGTGAGCAGGAGCAGGGGGATCAGCAGCGCCGGTCCCCAGACGAAGTCGGCGATGGCGGTCAATGTCTGTTGCACGCGTGCTCCTCATCGTCATGACGATCACAGGGCGTGAGCCGGGAGGTCCCGGCGATGATCCACCTTTCACCCCGATTTCGGGAACCCCCAATCCGGCATTGCCTCCCAACCTTTTCTCAGGCGTTATCACCCGATATCGGGATGCGTGGGGCGTCTGAGCAGGCGGGCCTGGCGTGCTCACCCCCGCTGACCTGCTGCGAACGCCTCGCTCCGGGGCCGCCCGGGGCACGGGCTTGACCTTGCCCTCGGGGGCAGGGTCTAGAGTCCGCCGGGTGAGCGCCCATGAAGATCAGTGAGATCGCCCGCGACGCGGAAGTGACGACGAAGGCCATCCGCTACTACGAGTCGCTCGGCCTCCTCACCCCCGCCAGGCTCGGCAACGGCTATCGCGACTACTCGGCCGAGGACGTCCGGAGGGTTCGCGAGATCCGCGACCTCAACCGGCTGGGCATCCCCGTGGAACGCACGCGCCCGTTCCTGGAGTGCCTGGAGGTCGGCCACGAGCACGGCGACGACTGCCCCTCGTCGCTGGCCGGCTACCGGGCCGTCATCGACGAGCTGACCGGGTGGATCGAGGCGCTCACCGAACGCAGGGCGGTGCTGGTCCGGCGGCTGCGAGACGCCGCGGCCCGCAACATGCCCGGAGAACCCGACGATGACCTGGAGACGATCACCATGACGGACGTCCACGACCTCCCCGCCGGACTGCCGGTGCCCGAGGACGACGGCGCCGCCGGTCACCTGCCCGGCATGACGCTGCCGGAGATCGAGCTGAGGAGCAGCACCGGGGAGACCGTGCGCCTCGACGCGCTGGGCGACGGCCGCCACGTGCTCTATGTCCTCCCGCTCATCGGCACCCCGGACGCCGACCTGCCCGACGGCTGGGACAACATCCCCGGCGCGCGCGGGTGCACCCCCGAGGCGTGCGATTTCCGCGACCACTACGAGGACCTCATCGGCGCCGGCGCGGCCGGGGTCTTCGGGATGTCCCTGCAGGAGGCCGCCTACCTGCGAGGAGTGGCGGAACGACTGCGCCTGCCGTACGCCATGCTCGCCGACACCGGCTTCCGGCTCGCCGACGCCCTGGGCCTGCCGACGTTCCACGCCGGCGGGCGGCGCTTCTACCGGCGCCACACCCTCATCCTGCGGGAGGGGCGGATCGAGCACGTGTTCTACCCCGTCTTCCCGCCGAACGAGCACGCCCAGCAGGTCCTCGCCTGGCTGAAGGACAACCCGCTCTAGCCGCCGCGGGCCGCCGCCCGGGCCGTACGCCACGGGGGGCGTGGCGCCGGAGCGCCCTCGGGGGCCGTTCCGGCGGCCCGCCGCGGCCGCCACCCGTGAGGGGGATGGGCGCGCCGGGCGGGCGGCCGGATCGCGCGCGTCCCCTCATCCGGCCGGGCCCCGGGGACCGGGCGTGTCGCCGAGGGACGCGGGGCCGGGGGAGCCGGCGGGGGAGAGCCCGGGGCGGGCGGCGCCGGCGCGGGAGAGGCGCGGGCCTGCGGGGGTGGTGACGCGGCCCGCGTCGAGCACGACGACCTGGTCGACGGCGCGCAGGGTCGCCGGCCGGTGGGTGATCCAGACGGTGGTGCGGCCGGCCGAGTCACGGCGCAGCCGGTCCAGGAGGCGTGCCTCGGTGGCGGCGTCGAGCTGGCCGGTGACCTCGTCGCAGATCAGCAGCGCGGGGCGCCGGAGCAGCGCCTGGGCGAGGGACAGGCGCTGCAGTTCGCCGCCGGACAGGTCGGCGCCGTGCTCGGCGAGCCGTGTGCGCAGGCGGCCGGGCAGGGCCCGGACCGCTTCGGCCAGGTCCACGGTCTCGAGCACGTGCCAGAGCAGGTCCTCATCCGCGCCGGGATCGGCGAGCCGGAGGTTCCCGGCGATGGTGTCCGAGAAGACGAACGGCCGCTGGTCGGCGAGCGCCACCCGGCGGCGGATCAGGTCCTCGGGGAGGTCGCGCAGGTCGGCGCCGTCGAGGGTGATCGTGCCGTGCGTCGGGGTCAGGACGGCGGCCAGCAGGTACCCCAGCGACGACTTGCCGCTGCCGGTCGCGCCGAGGACGGCCGTGGTCGATCCCGGCGGCAGGTCGAGGTCCACCCCGGCGAGGACCGGCGGCGAGCCGGGATACGCGAAGCCCACTCCGCGCGCGGACACCGCGGCGGCACGCCGTTCGGCGGCCGCGGGCGAGGCCGCACCGGTGACGGTCGGCCCGATGACGGTCGGCCCGATGATGGTCGGCCCGATGATGGTCGGCCCGGTGGTGGTGGCCGGCCCGGTGGTGGCCGCGCGCGCCGGGGGAGCGGGACGAGGCGGGGCGGAACCAGACGGCCCGGGAGGCGCCGGTGCGGGAGGCGGCGGGACGCGAGGCCGCGGGACGTCGATGATCTCGAAGATCCGCCGGGCGGCGGCCACGGTGGTGCCGGACTCCCCGGCGAACGCCTCGACCGCGGTCAGGGCGGGCGCCATGGCCAGCGTGACCGCGATCGCGGCCCACCAGGACTGGCGGTCGAGCTGCCCGTCCCGCCACAGGCACGCCCCGGCGACCGCGACGGCGGACACGGTGGCCGCCAGGACGGCGGTGTTCGCGGCCCGGCGGATCGCGAGGCGGGCCGCCAGCGCGCGGGTGTCGCCGGCGGCGCGCTCCTCCAGCGCGCCAAGCCGCCGTTCCCACCGCCCGGCCGCCCCGAGCAGGGCCAGGTCCCGCAGCCCGCCGACGGTGTCGGCGACGTGGGCCGCGATGAGCCCGCGCGTCTCCTGACGCCGCCGGGCCGCCTGCCGCACCGGGCGGCGGCCGAGCAGCGGCACCGCCAGGCCGGACACCGCCGCGCCCGCCAGCGAGATCACCGCCAGGGCCGGGTGGGCGGCGGCGGCCAGGTACCCGGCCGATCCGAGCGCGACGACGACGGCGGCGAGAGCGGGCGCGATCGTGTGCGCGTAGAACACCTCGACCCGGTTGACGTCGGCCGTGGCCCGGGCGGCCAGATCGCCGGAACGGTGCCGGTGGAGCACCCCGGGCGCCTGCCGCGCGAGGGCGTCGAAGAAGTCGGTCCGCAGCCGCGCCAGCACGGTGAAGGCCACGCGGTGGCCGAGGTACTGCTCCCCGTAGTGGGCGGTGCCCTTGGCGGCGGCGAGTACGACGATCGTCCCGGCCGTCGCGACGGCGTCCGCGCCGGCGGCGAGCGCGCGCGCCGCGACCGTCAGGATCGCGATCCCCAGGGCCAGGTGCAGCACGCGCAGCGCGGCCGAGGCCGCCAGCCACGCCGAGAAGGGCCGGGCGAACGCGGCCAGCCTGCGGATCACGCGGTCACCGCCGGTGCGCCGGTGACCGCCACGACCCGGTCCGCGGCCCGCCGCAGGGCCGCCGAGTGGGTGGCGACGAGGATCGTCCGCTCGCCGCGCAGCCGCCGCAGGGACTCGATGATCAGCTCTTCGGCGCGCGGGTCGATGTGGCTGGTCGGCTCGTCCAGCAGCAGGACGCAGGCGTCGAGGAGCAGCGCGCGGGCCAGCGCCAGCCGCTGCGCCTGGCCGCCGGAGAGGGTCAGGCCCTCGTCCCCGACACGCGCGCCGAGGCCGCCGGGCATGGCGCGCACCTCCTCCGCCAGCCGCGCCCGCTCCAGGACCTCCCACAGCCGCCGCTCACTCGCCGCCGGGTCGGCCAGCCGCAGGTTGCCCGCGACGGTGCCGGTGAACAGCCACGGCCGCTGGGGCACGAGCGCGGCCCGCGCCGCGCCGCCGCCGGGGCCCGGCAGCCGGACCGTCCCGCTCCGCGGGGTCAGTTCGCCGGCCACCACCGACAGCAGCGTGGACTTGCCCGCGCCCGAGGGGCCCGCCAGCGCCACCATCTCGCCGCGGCCGACGCGCAGCGTGATCCCCTCCAGCACGGCCGGGCCGTCCCCGTGCCCGGCCGTGACCTCCACCAGCTCGATCGCGGTACCGCCGCCCTCGCGCGAGTCCGCCCCGCGCGCGGCGGCGCTCCCGCCCGCCGCAGGCGCGGCCCGCCCGGCCGCCGCCCCGGATGCCGTACGCCGGGCCGGGTCCGCCGGGGTACGGCCACCGGCCGCGTGCGCCGCCGGCACGGCAGCGCCGGGCGCGGCGGCCGTACGGCCGCCGGACAGGACGCCGAGGATCTGGCGGCCCGCGGCCCGGCCCGTCATGGCGATGTAGAAGAACCGGCCCATGACGCCGATCGGCTCGGTCAGCAGCACCGAGATCAGCACCAGGGCGACGGCCGTGCCGGCGGAGATCGCGCCCGACGCGTGCCGGGACAGGGCCAGGGCGGCGCCCGCGCCGATCAGCCCGCCGTGGAACACCACGTCGGTGACGAGCAGGACCACCTGGTTGCCGGCCAGCAGGCGCATGGTGGCCCGCCGCTGCCGCTCGCTCTCGGCGGCCAGCAGCCGCGATCGCCGTTCGGCCGCGCCCAGCAGCGTGAGCAGCCGGAGCCCCCGCACGGATTCCAGGAAGTGCGCGGCCAGCCGCCGGGAGCGGGCCTGGTGGCCGTTGGAGGAGGCGCGGGACAGCCGCAGGAACCCGCCGATCACCGGCGGCACGGTCACCACGACCGCCAGCAGCGTCAGCGCCGCCGCCGTGCCGGCGAGCCACGCGACGATCGCCACCACGACCAGCGGGGTGGTGGCCGAGGAGACGAGCGCGCCGAGGAACCCGCCGCGCCAGGCGGCGACCTTGGCGGCCCCGTCGGTGGCCAGCGAGGCCAGGCCGCCGGCGACGGGACCACCGGCCCCGGCGGGCTCTCCGCGCGCGCCGCCCGCGAGGACGAACCGGTGGATGCGCGCGCGCACGGCGGCCTCGGCGGCGGCCTCCCCGCGCCCGTTCGCGAGACCCTGGCCGAGGACCCCGGCCGCCGCCAGGGCGATCCCCGATCCCATCAGGGCCGCCGCCTGCCAGGGCCGCCCGGTCCCCGCGATGTCGTCGATGAGGCGGCCCGTGCCCACATGGCACACGCCCAGGCCCGCCGCCGTCAGCCAGCCGCAGCCCAGCGCGGCCAGGACGTGGCGCCGCACCGGCACCTCCAGCCGGGGCGCGGCGCCCGCCGCGCGGGTCACCGGAACGATCCGGGGTGCAGCCAGCGGGCGATCTCGTCGAGCCCGTCGGCGATGCCCGCCCCTCCGGTCCCGTAGGAGATCCGCGCCGGCAGCAGCTTGACGCGGCCGTCGCGGACCGCGGGCAGGCCGGCCACGGCGGGGTTCCCCAGGACGGACTCGAACGAGGCGCGGCCCTTGCCCGTGACGTCCACCAGCAGGATCGCGTCCGGGCGCGCGGCGATGAGCTGCTCGGCGGTGACCGGCGCGGTGGCGCGGAGCCCGATCCGGGCGGCCACCGGCTCGCCGCCCGCCCGCCTGACCAGATCGGAGGTCAGCACGTCGGCGGCGTTGATGAACGGCCGGCCGGCCTGGTTGGACAGGATCGCCACGCCCGGCCTGGCGGCGACGCGCCCGATCTTCTCGGCGACGCCGCGCGCCCGCCGGTCGAGCCCCGCCACCAGCTCGGCGGCCTTCGCCTCGGCGCCCAGCGCCGTGCCGAGGAGGGTCAGGTTCCGCTGGACCTCCTCCAGGGTGCCCCAGTTGTTGCCGATGGCGATCATCGGGATGCCGGCCCGGGCGAGGGTGGCCCGGGCGTCCCGCTCCCCGCCGTGCCGGGTGGTGATCAGGATCAGGTCGGGGTTCAGGGAGATGATCTGCTCGGGGTCCGGGTCGGTGCCCGGGGGCAGCTTGGTCGCGACGGAGGCCATCGCCCGGGCGTGGCCGGACAGCGAGGGGTTGGCGGCCGAGGCGGGGACGGCGATCAGGCGCCCGGCGCCGGCCAGTTCCACGGCGGCCTCCGCCACGTCCGCCGAGAGCGCGGCGATGCGCTGGGGCCGGCGCGGGATGGTCACCGGGCCCGCCGGGTCGCCGGGCACCTGGACCGTACGCGGGTAGGACGCCGCCGCCGGGGCGGGGGCGGGCGGGCCCCCGGTGGCGTCCCGGGCGCAGCCGGCGAGCAGGCCCAGGCCGAGCACGGCCGCGCACAGCCTGGTGAGGAGGTGGTTCACGGGTTCTCCAATGCGGTGACGGTGAGGGATCCGGTGAGGTCGTCGGGGCGGACCATCGCGCGTATCCCGTAGGCCCCGTCCAGGTGGGCGGGGGTGAGCACGTGCGCCGGCGCGCCGGTGGCGACCAGGCGGCCGCCGGCCAGCAGGGCCAGTTCGGTGCAGTAACGGGCGGCGAGGTTGAGGTCGTGCAGCACCACCAGCACGGTCCGGCCGGCGTCGGCGCGGTCGCGCAGCAGCCGCAGGACGCCGAGCTGGTGGCGCAGGTCCAGGGCGGAGACCGGCTCGTCGGCCAGCAGCACGGGGGTGTCCTGCGCGAGGGCCTTGGCCAGGAGCACGAGCTGGCGTTCCCCGCCGGACAGCGTGGTCACGTCGCGCCCGGCCAGGTGGGCGGTGCCGGTGGCGGCCATCGCGCGCTCGGCCGCGCGGTGGTCGGCGGGCCCCTCCAGGGCGAAGCGGCCCAGGCGCGGGTGCCGTCCCATGAGCGTCACCTCGTAGGCGGTGAAGGGGAAGGCCAGTGCCGTCTCCTGCGGCACGTGGGCGATGACGCGGGCCAGCTCCCGGGGCCGGAGGTCGTGCGCCGCGCGGCCCTCGACCGTCACCCGCCCGCCGGCGGGCCGCCGCAGCCCGGCGATCGTGTGGAGCAGGGTGGTCTTGCCGGCGCCGTTGGGGCCGACCAGCCCGAGCATCCGCCCGGCGGGCACGCGCAGCTCGACGCCGTCGAGGAGCGCCCTGCCGTCCGCCTCGACCCGCAGGCCCTCGGCGGCGATCACCGCGTCCTCCGCCGGGTCCACAGCACCAGCAGCAGGAACACCGGGGCGCCGACGAACGCGGTGACCACGCCGGTCTGGAGCGTCACCGGGGCGAGTGTCATCCGCGCCACGGTGTCGGCCAGCACCAGGAACACCGCGCCCAGCAGCGCGCTCGCCGGGAGCAGCAGCCGATGGTCGGCGCCCAGGGCCAGCCGGATCACATGCGGGGCGACCAGCCCGACGAACCCGATCACCCCGCTGACGGACACCGCCACCCCCGTCAGCAGGGACGCCAGGAGCAGCAGGGCGTGCCGGGTGCGGGTGACGTCCACGCCGCCGGCGCGGGCGGCGTCGTCCCCGAGCAGCATGACGTTCAGGTCGCGGGAGAAGACCAGCGTGACCGCGACACCGGCGAGGACCGGCCACAGCACCAGCCGGACGTGCTCCCAGGTGCGGGCGTCCAGGTCCCCCTGCAGCCAGAAGACGACGCCGCGCAGCGACTGCTCGTCGGGTGCGTTGGCCACCAGCGCGGACACCAGCGCCCCGAGCAGCGCGTTGAGCGCGATCCCCGCGAGCAGCACCGTGGCCGGCCCGCGGCTCATCGCCCCGATCGCGTGGATCACGGCCACGGTGGCCAGCGCGCCGGCGAAGGCGGCGGCGGGCACGACCGCGGTGCCCGCCGCCCCGGAGGTGATGGCCAGCACCGCGCCCGCCGCCGCGCCCGCCGACACCCCGGTCACCCCCGGTTCGGCCAGCGGATTGCCGAACAGGGCCTGCATCACCGCGCCCGCCACGCCCAGCGCCGCGCCGACCAGCGCCGCGACCAGCACGCGCGGCAGCCGGATCTGGCCGACCACGAGGGCGTCGCGGGCGGCCACCTCGCCCGCGGGCAGGCCGAGCAGGCCGCCCAGGGCGCTCACGACGTCGCCCGGGGAGACCGGGACCGGCCCGAGCGCGATCGCCAGGCCGCCCACCGCCGCGAGCAGTACGGCCAGCCCGCCCGCGGTCCAGGCCGGCAGGGGGCCGAGGGCGCGCCCGGGCCTGGGCCGGACTACCCGCACGAGGCGACCACCCCGGCCGGCCCGGCGGGGGCGGGGGCGCACGACGTGGACGGCGGGGGTGCGGGCCAGGGCATGGATGTGACGCCTTCCTCGACAGGTGGGGTCACCCGGCCGTGACGCGGGCATGGCGCCGCCCGCGGCCGGGTCGAGCCGACATGAGGAGGATGAGGATAATGAAAACCGTTATCGTTCGCTACCTGACGAATCGCCCGGATGTCGCGCGCGGCGGCTCTGGGCGGCGGAAGGAAACGGAGAGTGATCGGCGGTGACGCCGGGAAACCTGAGGGCGATGCCCCGGGCCCGGGCCGGGCTGGAGCGCGGCGACCCGGCGGCCCGGCCCTTCCCGTACGGCGGGGCCGCCGCGCCGGGGGTGGGACCGCCTGTCCCGGCTGCGGGAGAGGCGGCGGGGGCCGGCGTCCCGGGGCGGCCCAGGTGTCACGCGCGGGCGGGCGGGGTCTCCGTCTCGCGGCGGGTGAGGACCAGGGGGCCGTCCTCGGTGACGGCGACCGTGTGCTCGGAGTGGGCCGTGCGGGAGCCGTCCGCCGAGCGGATGGTCCAGCCGTCGGGGTCGTAGACGATCCGGTCGGTCGTGCGCGCGAACCACGGTTCGAGGGCGAGGGTCAGTCCCGGGCGGAGCTTCAGCCCGTGGCCCGCCCGGCCCCTGTTGGGGACGTGCAGGTCCTCGTGCATGGTGCGGCCGATGCCGTGGCCGCCGAACTCGGTGTTGACCGGGTAGCCGTACTCCCGGGCCACCGCCCCGATGGCCGCCGAGATGTCGCCCAGCCGGTTGCCCGGTCGCGCCGCCTCGATCGCCGCCTCCAGCGCCTCCTCCGTGGCGCGGATGAGCCGCAGGTCCTCCTCGGCGGGGGTGCCCACGATGATCGTGCGCGCCGAATCGGCCACCCAGCCGTCGATGCCGACCGCGAGGTCCGCGGTGAGCACGTCCCCGTCGCGCAGCGTGTAGTCATGGGGCAGGCCGTGCAGGACGGCGTCGTTGACGGACAGGCAGATGACGTTGCGGAACGGGCCCCGCCCGAAGGACGGCGCGTAGTCCCAGTAGCACGACTCCGCCCCGCGCCGCTTGATCATGCCGCGCGCGTGGTGCTCCAGGTCCATCAGATTGACGCCGACGTCGGCGAGCCGCCCGATCTCGGAGAGCACTTCGGCGACGAACCGCCCGGCCACGTGCATGCGCCGGATCTCCGCGGGCGACTTCAGTTCGATCACGTGAGCCTCATCTCAAGGTGCTGGTATTACTATACCGTCACCCTAACACTTGCCGGTATAGTAATACCAACCGTATCCTGGGGGCATGGTCCGCCAACCGCTCACCCCTGAGCAGATCGAAGCCGGAAAGCGTCTCGGCGCCCTGCTGCGCCACGCGCGAGCGGGACGCGACCTGGCCGAGGTCGCGCACGCGGCCGGCGTCTCGCCGGAGACCCTGCGCAAGATCGAGACCGGGCGCCTGCCGTCCCCCGGCTTCGGCACGATCGTCCGCCTCTGCGAGGCGCTCGACCTGCCGGTCCAGGACCTCGCCGCCGCCTGGCGCGGCGCCCCCCTCTCCCTCGGAGCCGTCTCCTAGCCCCGGCCACGCCCCGCATCCTGTCCGCCCGCCGGCGATCCCCGCTCCCGTGGACCGCCGGCGGGCTTGTTCGTTCGTCTCGTCGCGGTGATGGGGGATGGAGGGTTGTCGGGGCCGCACATTACATGCAATGTGTAGGAAACGGAGGGAGAACACATGTCCCTGACCCGGCCCGGCGCTGACGCCGTCGACTCCGTCCCCCGTCTCCGGACCCTCGTCCCCCTGAGCCTGCAGCACGTGCTGATCGCGTACTCGGGCATGGTGACCGTGCCGCTGCTGATCGGCAGCGGGATCGGGCTGCCCCCCGCCCAGATCGCCGTGCTCATCACCGCCAACCTGTTCGTCAGCGGGGTCGCCACGCTGCTGCAGACCCTCGGCGTGTGGAAGGTCGGCGTCCGGCTGCCCATCCTCATGGGCTCCACGTTCACCGGCATCGGGCCGGGCATCATCGTCGGCCGCGAGGGCGGGCTGCCCGCGGTCTTCGGCGCCACCGTGGTCGCGGGGCTGCTGACCTTCCTGGCCGCGCCGTACTTCAGCCGGCTGCTGCGGTTCTTCCCGCCCGTGGTGACCGGCTCGGTCATCGCGATCATCGGGTTCTCGCTGGTCCCCTCGACCGCCTCGCTGATCGCCGGGCCCGACCCGGCCGCCCCCGGGTACGCCCAGGCCGGGCACATCGGGCTGGCGGCGGCGACGATCCTGCTCGTGCTGCTGCTGGAGCGGTTCGCGCCCGCCGGCGTGGCCCGGCTGGCCGTGCTGATCGCGCTGGTCGCGGGCACGCTGGCGGCGCTCCCGCTCGGCATCGCCGACTTCTCGCAGGTCGGGCGCGCGCCGCTGTTCGGGTTCGTGCTCCCGTTCGAGTTCGGCTGGCCCACGTTCGCCCTGTCGGCGGTGCTGCCGATGGTGATCGTGCAGCTCGTCAACATGGTCGAGTCGGCCGGCGACACCCTCGCCATGGGCCAGATCGCCGGCCGTCCCGTCGGGCCGCCCGAGGTCGCCAAGGCGCTGCGCGCGGACGGCGCGGCCACCGCCTTCGCCGGCGTCTTCAACTCCTTCACCATCGTCACCTTCGGCGAGAACGTCGGGCTGGTCAGCATGACCAAGGTGCTCAGCCGGTACGTCGTGGCGGCGGCCGGGCTGCTGCTGGTGCTGCTCGGCCTGCTGCCCAAGCTGGGCGCGGTGATCGCCGGGCTGCCCGGGCCGGTGCTCGGTGGAGTCGGCGTGGTGATGTTCGGCATGGTCGGCGCCGTGGGGCTGCGCATCCTGGCCCAGGCCGACCTGACCGACGCGCGCAACCTGCTGGTGATCGCGATCTCGTTCGGGCTCGGCTTCCTCCCGGTCGGGGCGCCGCACCTGTACGAGAACTTCCCGGCGTTCGCCCAGACCGTGCTGGGCAGCGGCATCGCGGCCGGCGGCATCGCCGCGTTCCTGCTGAACCTGCTCCTCAACGAGACCCGCCGCGCCGCGGCCGAGCCCGCGTGAGCCGTACCCGGCGGGGCGCCCGCGCGAACCAGGAAGGACCGCGATGCTGACCATCAGGGACACCACGGTGTGGTCGGACGGCCGCTGGCGGGCGGGCGCCGACGTCGTCGTCGAGGCCGGGCGGGTGAGCGCGCTGGTCCCGCACGGCGCCGCGCCCGCCACCGGGCGCGTGATCGACGGCACCGGCGGGCATCTCGTCCCCGGCCTGGTCAACACCCACACCCACCTGCACCAGTCGATCATGCGCGGGATCGCCGAGGGCGAGCCGCTCCTGCGCTGGCTGCGGTACGTCGCCGAGGGCACCGTCGCCCTCACCCCGGAGCAGGCGCACACCGCCGCCACGGCCGCGGCCGTGGAGGCCCTGCGCTCGGGCACGACCGCGCTGGTCGAGCACATGTGGCCGCACCCCTCGCGCGAGGTGCACGACGCGGTGCTGCGGGCGCTGGAGGAGGCCGGCGTGCGCGCCGTGGTGTGCCGCGGCGTCGCCGACCGGCCCGACCCCACCCGCAGGTGGGGCTTCGAGCCGCGGCTGATGGAGCCCCTGGAGGACGCCCTGGCCCACGCGGCCGCGCTGGCCTCCCGCCACCCGCCCGGCGGCCGGATCACGATCGGCCTGGCCGTGCCCAACCCGCGTTCGCTCACGCCGTACGGCCTGCGCCGGGTGCGGGAGTTCGCCGAGGAGCACGCGATGCCGGTCAGCATCCACCTGCTGGAGACCGGCACCGACGAGCGGATGTGCCGCGAGCACGCGGGCGCCGGGGCGGTGGAGTACCTGGCGCGGGCCGGGTTCCTGTGGCCCGGGCTGATCGCGGTGCACTGCTGCGAACTCGACGAGGCCGGGCGCCGCGCCCTGGCCGAGCACGGCGTTGCCGTCTCCTACAACCCGCTCAGCAACATGCGCCTGGGCAGCGGGATCGCCCCGGTGCCGGAGATGCTGGCCGCCGGCATCCGCGTGGGCCTGGGCGTGGACGGGGCGGCCAGCAACGACACCCAGGACATGCTGGAGGCCATGCGGATGGGGGCCTACCTCCAGCGGGCCGCGCACCGCCGCGCCGACCTGCTGGGGTTCGCCGAGATGTTCGCGATCGCCTCGACCGGGGCCAACGCGGCCGCCGGGCTGGAGGACCGCCCGCGCGGCGTCGTGCCCGGCGCGCAGGCGGACCTGGCGCTGCTGCGCTTCGACCGCGACCTGGCGTGCGTGCCCGTGCTCGACCCCGGCGCCACGCTGCTCACCAGCGGGCGGGCGGGCGCCGTGGACACGGTCCTGGTGGCGGGGGAGGTGCTCGTCGCCGGCGGCAGGCACACCCGGATCGACGAGAAGGACCTGATCGCGCGGGTGGCGGCCGCCGCCCCCGACCCCGCCCGCCTCGTGCCCGACCTGGCCTGCCCCCGCGCCCGCGCCTGACCGGAACCGCCCGTACGGCTCACCGCCGGATTCCGCCCGGAAAGGGGGTAGGCGAGATTGCACATTACATGTAATCTGGCGGTGAGCCGATCGAGGACGGACATGACCACGACCTACGAGCTGGTGAACCGCATCCCGCCGGGCGCGCTGCTGGCCGACCGGGCCTACGCCGAACTGCGCGCCTCGATCCTGGAGAACCGGCTGAAGCCGGGCACGCCGCTCAGCGTCCCGGCGCTGGCCGAGCAGCTCAACGTCAGCCGCAGCCCCGTCCGCGAGGCCGTGCAGCGGCTCATCCACGACGGGCTCGCCACCCACGTGCCCCACCGGGGCGCCGAGGTGAGCCGGGTGGACGTCGCCGACCTGCGCCACCTCTACCTCGTGCGCGAGGAACTGGAGGGCCTGGCCGCGCGGCTGGCCACCGAGCGGCTGGACGTGTCGGACCTGGCGGAGCTGGACGCGGTCCTGGCCGAGCACGAGGAGGTCGCCACCGCCGGCGGCGGGGAGGGCGCGCACGTCCGGCAGGACATGCGCTTCCACCGGCTGATCCGCCGCCTCAGCGGCAACCCGCACCTGATCGCGATCCTCGACCAGATCGAGGGCAAGGCCCACCTGGCCCTGCACTCCCTGTGGCGGCACCCCCACGCCCCGGCGCTGGCCGTGGAGGAGCACCGCCGCATCTACGACGCCATGGCCGCCGGCGACCCGGCCGAGGCCGAGCGCGCCGCCCGCGCCCACGTCGCCCGCCTGCGCGTCCGCCTGTCCCAGGCGGCCGAGCTCCAGGCGGCGGAGGACACCGGGCCCGTCCGCCCCTCCTGACCCCGGTCGCCCGGCCCCGCCCGGCGACCCCGAGATCTCCACCCCGTCCACGACAGTTCCACCGATTCCACCGATTCCACCGATTCCACCGATTCCACCGATTCCACCGATTCCACCGATTCCACCGATTCCACCGATTCCACCGATTCCAGCGACTCCACCGGCTCCGGACGAACCGGACCGGCCCCGGCCGGAGACCCAACTCCGCGTCCGGGCCGTCCCCGGTCCCGCGAGCCGAAGATCGCGCGCCCCGGCACAGGGCCGGGCCGCGCAAGCCGTACCTCCTGATCCGCGCGGCGAGTAGGCGGCCGCCACCCCACCCGCAGCCATCGGCCCCGCCCGCCGCGCGCCCGCGCCGGGACCCGGGCCGGCCCGGTGACGCAGACGAGGGAGGACGGTTCCGCGTGAGCACGATGACGACCCGGCGGACGGCCCGGGGCACGGCCCAGGGGGTCGGGGCGAGCGCGCCCCGCCCCGACGGCCGCGCCAAGGTGACCGGGCGGTTCGCCTACTCCTCCGACCTGCGCCGCGACGGCATGCTCTGGGGCGCCACCCTGCGCAGCCCCCACCCGCACGCGCTGATCCGCCGCCTGGACGTGACGCCCGCGCTGGCCCTGCCCGGTGTCCACGCGGTCCTGACCGGCGAGGACGTGCCCGGCAGCCGCACCTACGGGATGAAGGTCAGCGACCAGCCGGTGCTCGCCACCGGCGTCGTCCGCCACCACGGTGAGCCCGTCGCGGTCGTGGCCGCCGACCACCCCGAGACCGCCCGCCGGGCGCTGCGCCTGATCAGGGCCGAGTACGAGCCGCTCGCCCCGCTCACCGACCCCGAGGCCGCGCTCGCCGCCGGATCCCTGGTGCGGCACGTGCGCATCCGGCACGGCGACCTGGCCGCCGCCCGCGAGCGCGCCGAGGTGGTCGTGGCGGGCGAGTACGAGGTGGGGATGCAGGACCAGGCCTTCCTCGGCCCCGAGTCGGGCCTGGCCGTGCCGCTGCCGGACGGGGGAGTGGAGCTGCACGTCTCCAGCCAGTGGCTGCACACCGACCGGCGGCAGGTGGCCGCCTGCCTCGGGCTGCCCGAGGAGCGCGTGCGGCTGGTCCTGGCCGGGGTCGGCGGCGCGTTCGGCGGCCGGGAGGACCTGTCCGTGCACGTCCACGCCTGCCTGCTGGCACTGCGCACGGGCCGCCCGGTCGCCATGTCCTACGGCCGGGAGGAGTCCTTCCTCGGGCACGTCCACCGGCACCCGGCCCGGCTGCGGATCGAGCACGGCGCCACCCGCGACGGCCGGATCGCCTACGTCACCGCCCGGCTGCTCCTCGACGGCGGCGCCTACACCTCGACCTCGCCGGTCGTCATCGCCAACGCCTGCTACTTCGCCGCCGGGGCCTACGAGGTGCCCGCCGCCGCGATCGACGGGTACACGGTCTTCACCAACAACCCGCCCTGCGGGGCCATGCGCGGCTTCGGCGCCGTGCAGTCCTGCTACGGCGTCGAGTCCAACCTGGACCGGCTCGCCGCGGCGCTCGGCGCGGACCCGCTGGACCTGCGGATCCGCAACGCCATGCGGCCCGGGACGATCCTGCCCACCGGCCAGGCCGTGGACGGCCCCGCCCCGGTGGCCGAGCTGCTGCGCCGCCTGGCCGCGCGGCCGCTGCCGCCGCGCGAGCCGTACGACCCGCGGGCCATGCCCGGCGGGGTCGGCAACGCGACCCGGGGCGAGTCGGTACGGCGGGGCGTGGGCTACGCCGTCGGGGTCAAGGCGATCGGGTACTCCGGCGGCGTGGACGACGGCTCCGTCGCGCGGGTGACCCTGGCGGTGGACGCCGGCGGGCCCGTCGCGCGGGTGCGCAGCGCCGCCGCCGAGTGCGGCCAGGGCATCGTGACCGTCCAGGCCCAGATCGCCCGCACCGAGCTGGGCGTCGAGCGCGTCGAGGTGCTCGGGGCCGACACCGGCGCCGGCGACGCCGGGTCCTCCTCGGCTTCCCGCCAGACCTGGATGACCGGCGGGGCCGTGCGGGGAGCCTGCGCGGCCGTGCGCGAACGGGTCCTCGGCCGGGCCGCCGCGCTGCTCGGGACCCCCGCCGGAGCCCTCGCGCTCGACGGCGGCGCGATCGTGCGCGCGGACACCGGCGAGGTGGCCCTGGAGCTGGAGGAGGCGCTGGCCGGCGGGGAGATCACCGCCGAGCACGAGTACCGCCACCGGCCCACCACCGGCATCGACCCCGAGACCGGGCAGGGCGACGCGCACGTGGCGTTCGCGTTCGCCGCCCACCGAGCCGTGGTGGACGTGGACGTCGAGCTGGGGCTGGTGCGCGTCGTCGAGATGGCCACCGCCCAGGACGTCGGCACCGCGATCAACCCGCTCGCCGTCGAGGGCCAGATCGAGGGCGGCACCGCCCAGGGCCTCGGCCTGGCGCTGATGGAGGAGATGCGGGTCGAGGACGGGCGGGTGCTCAACCCCTCCTTCACCGACTACCTGATCCCCACGATCCTCGACATGCCGCCGGTGCGCATGGACCTGCTGCACCTGCCGCACCCCGACTCCCCGTACGGCGTGAACGGGGTGGGCGAGCCGCCCAGCCTGTCGTCCACGCCGGCCGTCGCCAACGCGCTGCGGAACGCGACCGGCCTCGACCTGCCCCGCGTCCCCGTCCGGCCCGAGCACATCGCGGGCCGGGCCGAGGAGGTGAGGCCCGGCACGACCTGACATCCGCCGGTCCCCGCGCCGCCGCGCGGGCGGACCGGCGAGGCGCGTCACCCACCGCACGAACGAGGCGTGAGAAAGGCGACACCATGATCATCGACACCCACATGCATCCGACCAACATCGTGGACCAGGCCTGGCGGCACGACGGCGAGCCGTTCACCGGCGAGCGCACGATCGAGATGATGAACGGCCCCTACATGATCAACGGCAAGCCGCGCCGGATCGACTACGGCTGCATCATGCCGCCGCCCGGCAACAGCGTCTGGCAGGACGGCATGCCCGGCGGCCGCGAAGGCATCCGCAAGTACATGGCGTACATCACCGAGCTGGTCCAGCGGTACCCGGACCGGTTCATCGGCAACTTCATGTACAACCCCCGCTTCGGGCCCGAGAACGGGGCCAAGGAGCTGGAGTTCCACGTCAAGGAATACGGCTACAAGATGATGAAGCTCCACGCCAACATGCACGCCTACCGGCCGGACCGGGCGCTGGACTGGCTGCGGCCGGTGCTGCGGGTGTGCGACGAGCTGGGCGTGGTCGTCCTCATCCACACCGGCGACGGGCCGTACTCCATCCCGACGCAGTTCTACCCGATCATCCGGGAGTTCCGGGACGTCAACTTCATCCTCGCCCACTTCGGCGTGCAGACCGGCGGGGTCTACTGCTTCGAGGCGCTCTACATGATCCTCGACAGCCCCAACGTGTACGGCGAGTCCGGCTGGCTGCTCCAGTCCCGCATCGTGGAGTTCGCCCAGCAGATGGAACGGCACCAGCTCGTGTTCGGCACCGACTCGCCGCCGAACGAGCCGGGCATGTGGGCGCGGGAACTGGAGGTCCTGTGCGGGCCGCCGCCGCAGGGCATGAACCTGTCGGAGGAGGACCTGGAGGGGTACCTCGGCAACAACATGGCCAAGCTGCTCGGCCTGAAGCCGACGCCGCCGCCGCGCACGATGGAGGAGGCCCAGGCCCGGCTGCTCGACACCTACGCGACGGTCGACCCGGTCCCCGCCTCCTGACGTCCCCGTACGGCGGGCGCGGCCCGTCCGGTACGGCTCCCGCCCGCCCCGGCGGGAGCCGTACCGGGCCCGGCCCGCCCTCGCGGCGCCGGCGGCCCCGCCCCGCCGTACGGGCCGAACCGGGGGTCCCACCCGCAGGAGCCGCGGCTCCGCCATGGCGCTTTGGAGGCCGCCGTGGAAAGGCATCCCGTCGACGAGGTCCCGCGCCCGGCCCGGCTCGTCCCGCTCGGCGCGCAGCACGTGCTCGTCATGTACGCGAGCACCGTCGCCGTCCCGTTCATCGTCGCGGCCGGGCTCGGCCTCCCGGCCCGCGACGTCGTCTACCTGGTCGCCGCCGACCTGCTCCTGTGCGGCGTGGGCACGCTGCTCCAGTCGCTCGGGATCTGGCGGATCGGCGCCCGGCTGCCGCTGGTGATCGGCGCGGCCTATAACGGCGTCGTCCCCATGGTGCTGATCGGCTCCCAGCACGGGCTGCCCGTGATGTACGGGTCCGTGCTGGTGGCGGGGCTGTTCATGGTCGCCTTCTCGCCGGTGTTCGGGCGGCTGCTGCGGTTCTTCCCGCCGGTGGTCGTCGGCACCACGATCACGCTGATCGGGATCACGCTGGTCCCGGCGGGCGCCCGGCTGGTCTTCGGGGGGAAACCGGGCGAGCCGGGGTTCGGCGCGCTGCCGGGCGTCGGGCTCGGGCTGCTGACGCTGCTGGTGGTCGTGCTGCTGTACCGCTTCCTGCCCGCGCCGCTCGGGCAGCTCGCGATCCTCCTGGCGATGGCCCTGGTGACGCTGGCCGCGGTGGTCACCGGGCAGGCGGACTTCGGCGCGGTGGGCCACGGCCCCCTGGTCCAGGCGCCCGAGCCGTTCCACTTCGGGCTCCCGGCCATCGACCCGGTGGCCTGCCTGTCCCTGGTCGTCATCCAGTTCGTGCTGATGGTGGAGACCGCCGGGCAGGTGACGGCCGTCGGGGAGGCCGTGGACCGGCCCGCCGGGCCGCGCGAGATCGGCGCCGCGCTCCGCGCCGACGGGCTGATCACCGCGCTCGGCGGCGTCGTGCAGTCGTTCGTCTACATCACCTTCACCCAGAACATCGGCGTCGTCACCCTCACCCGGGTGCGCAGCCGGTACGTCACCGCCGCCGCCGGGGTCATGCTGATCCTGCTCAGCCTGTTCCCGGTGTTCGGCCGGGTCGTGGCCGCCGTCCCCGAGCCCGTCCTGGGCGGCGCCACCCTGGCCATGTTCGCCACGGTCGCCGTGATCGGCGTCCGCATGCTCGCCGCCGTGCCGCGCGACACCCCCAACCTGGTGATCGTCGCCGTCTCGCTCGCCGTCGGGCTGATCCCGATGGCCCTGCCCGGGGCGTACGGCGCGCTGCCGGCCGGCGCGCGGCTGTTCCTCGACGGCGGGGTCGCCGCCGGGACGGTCACCGCGCTGCTGCTCAACCTGCTGTTCCACCACCTGCCGTCGCGGCGGCGGGAACGAGTCGGAGAGGGGTCCTCATGACGGACCGCCTGGTCGTGGGCGTGTCGGGGTCCAGCGCCCCGCAGTACGGCATCGCCCTGCTGGAGGCCCTGCGCAAGCTGGGCGCCGTGGAGACCCACCTGATCGTGTCCGCCGGGGCGCGGCGCACCATCGAGCTGGAGGCCCGCCGGGACCCGGACGAGGTGTGCGCGCTGGCCGACGTCGTCCACGACGCCCGCGACCTGGCCGCGGCCGTGGCCTCGGGGTCGTTCCCCACGCTCGGGATGGCGGTCGTGCCGTGCTCGATGAAGACCCTGGCCGCCATCGCCCACGGCTACACCGACGACCTGCTCAGCCGCGCCGCCGACGTCACCCTCAAGGAACGGCGGCGGCTCGTCCTGGTGACCCGGGAGACCCCGCTCGGCCTGATCCACCTGCGCAACATGACCGCCGTCACCGAGGCCGGGGCCACCGTCCTGCCCCCGGTCCCCGGCTTCTACACCCGCCCCCGCACCATCGACGACCTGATCGCCCACACCGTCGGCAAGGTGCTCGACCAGTTCGGGATCGCGCACGACCTGTTCCGGCGGTGGACGGGCCCGGAAACGGAGCACGCGTGAACCAGGACCTGCACGTCTTCCTCTGCGAGTACGGCGAGGCCAACCCCGGCGACGTCCTCGTGGTGGACGAGGAGATCTCCGCCGAGGAGGAGGTGACCGCGCTCGCCGCCGAACTGGCCGCCCGGGGCCGCGAGCCGCTCATCTGCTGCCCCAAGGTGACCGGCCTCGGGGTGGAGCTGGTCACCAACGTCTTCGCCTCCCGCGACCGCATCGCCTCACTCTTCGGCACGACCCCCGCCGGGCTGCACGCCGCCTACCAGGCCCGGGCGCGCGCGGCCACCCCGCCGCGGCTCCTGCCGTACGGCCCGGCCCTGGACGAGGTCGCCACCGGCGACGCGGCGGACCTGGCGGCGGTGCCGATGATCCGCCACTTCGCCTCCGACCTCGGGCGCTACATCACCAGCGGGATCGTCGTGGCCGAGGACCCGGACGGGGAAGCGGGCAACCTCAGCTACCACCGCGCCACCCCCCACTCCCCGCGCGAGCTGGCCCTCAGCCTGCACTCGCGCGGCGACCTGTGGCGGCTGCTCGGCCGCGCCGCCGAGCTGGGGCGGCCGCTGCCGGTCGCGATGGTGCTGGGCGGGCACCCGCTGTTCATGCTCGCGGCCTCCGCCCGGGTCGGCCCCGGCGTGGACGAGCGCGACATCGCCGGCGGCCTGTTCGGGGCGCCGCTGGACGTGGTCCGCACCCCCGTGCACGGCATTCGGGTCCCGGCCACCGCCGACTTCGTCATCGAGGGCGTGATCGACCCCGCCGCCCGCGCGCCCGAGGGGCCCTTCGGCGAGTTCTCCGGCTACTCCTCCCACCGCTCCACCAACAACGTCCTGCGCGTGGACGCCATCTGCCGCCGCCGCGGGGCGCTGCTCCTGGACGTCGTCGCCGGGAACTCCGCCGAGCACCTCAACCTCGCCCGCGTCCCTCGCGAGTCGGAGATGGCCGAGCAGCTCAGGACCCGCTTCCCCGACGTGACCGCCCTGCACTACCCGGCCTCGGGCACCCACTTCCACGCCTACGTCGCCCTGCGCGGGCACCGCCCCGGCCAGGCCCGCCAGGTCATGCTGGGCCTCCTCGGCTGGGACCCCTACCTCAAGACCGTGATCGCCGTGGACGAGGACGTGGACGTCACCGACGACCGCGCGGTCCTGTGGGCCCTGGCCGCCCACTTCCAGCCCCACCGCGACCTGTTCGTCGTCGACGGCCTCCCCGGCAGCCCCCTCGACCCCTCCGCCGGCCCCGACGGCACCACCTCCCGCATGGCCCTGGACGCCACCCGCCCGCCGGGCTTCGAAGGCGACCCCATCCGCCTCTCGCCCTCGGCGATCGCCCGCGCCCGCTCCCTCCTCCAGACGCTGTGACCCTCCGCCCGCGGCGATCCCGCCGTACGGCGGTGCGATGCCGTACGGCGGGCGGGGTGAGCGGAGGGGCGATGCCGTACGGCGTGGCCGGGGTGGGCGGCGGGCGATGCCGTACGGCGTGAGCGGGGCGGACGCCTGCGGGGGAGTCGGGAGGAGGCCCGTCAGCGGGCGGGGCGGGGCTCGGACCCGGCCCGCCGCCGGTCGGGGGCGGGCGCGGGCGTCTGCGCCGTCAGCAGCCGCAGGGCGTCGGACGAGGGCCGGTCGTGGGCCGTGTAGATCTCAAGCCGGTGGTCGGGGCTGTCGGGCTGGAGCCAGACCTGGTAGTCGACGACGAGGTCGCCGACCGTCGGGTGGTGGAGCCGCTTGACGCCCGCGGTGCAGTCGCCGACGTGACCGGCCGCCCAGAGCGCGGCGAACTCGCGGCTGCGCATGGTGAGTTCGCCGATGAGCTCGGCGAGGCGGGCGTCGCCGGGGTGGCGGCCGCCGACCAGGCGCAGGTAGGCGACGTGGGACTTGGCGAGGTCGTCCCAGTTGCGGTGCAGGTCCCGCGCGTGGGGGTCGAGGAAGAACCAGCGTGAGAGCGACGGGCGGGCGGCGGCGTCGGCCGGGGCCGCGAAGTCGAGGTGGGGTGTGAGCAGGGCGTGGCCCGCGCGGTTCCAGGCGAGCACGTCGTTGCGCCTGCCGAGGACGAGGGCGGGGGTGCTCTCGCCGAGGGCGTCGAGCAGGGCGAGCACCCGGGGGCTGACGCGCTCCGGCCGGGGGCGGGTCAGGGTGGCCGCGGGGCGGCGGCGGGCCAGGTTGCGCAGGTGGACCTTCTCGGTCTCGTCGAGGCGCAGGACCCGGGCGAGCGCGTCGAGGACCTGCTCCGAGGCGCCGTCGGCCTGGTCCTGTTCGAGCCGGATGTAGTAGCTGATGCTGATGCCGGCGAGCTGGGCGAGCTCCTCGCGCCGGAGCCCGGGCACGCGGCGGGCCGTGCCGTAGTCGGCGATGCCCGCCTGCGCCGGGGTCACCCGGCCGCGGCGGCTGCGCAGAAACGCCCCGAGGCTCTCTCGTTCCACGCCTCGATGGTAGGCGCGGGCGGCGGATGGGTGCCTGCCCATGTCAGTGGTACCCACGGCGGTGATCTGGCCCGCCCGCGGGGGGCGGCCGCACGGTGGATCCCATGACACAGGTGACGCACGCGCCCTCCGCGGTCGACGACCGGGAGGAAGCGACTTCTCATACTCGGCGGGGCTCGTCGTGGACACTGCTGGCCCTGGCCGTCAGCGCCTTCGCGATCGGCACGACGGAGTTCATGACGAACGGGCTGCTGCTCACGCTCGCGGACGAGTTCACGGTGCCCGTGGCCACGACCGGGCTGCTGAGCACGGGGTACTCGGCCGGGGTCGTGGTGGGCGGCCCGATCCTGGCGGCCCTGACCCTGCGCACCCCGCGCAAGCGACTGCTCGTGATCCTGCTGGCGATCTTCATCGCGGGCAACGCCGTCTGCGCGATCGCGCCGTCCTTCGGCGTCCTCATGGCCGGGCGGTTCGTCTCGGCGATCAGCCACGGCGCCTACTTCGGCGCCGCCGCCGTGGTCGCGGCGTCCCTCGTGCCGGCACAGCGCAGGGCGGGGGCCATCGCGTTCATGTTCACGGGGCTGACGCTGGCCAACGTGCTCGGGATGCCGCTGGGCACCTTCGTCGGCCAGCGGCTCGGCTGGCGCGAGGCGTTCGGGCTGGTGGTCGTTCTCGGGCTGGTCGGCCTCGCCGGCGTCCTCGTCCTCACCCCGGCGGATCGGGCCGCCGTAACGGCGCGGCTGCGGGACGAGCTGCGTCCCTTCCGCTCCCTGCCGGTGTGGGGAGCGCTGATCACGACGGCGATCGGCTTCGGCGGGCTCTTCGCCTCCTTCACCTACATCACGCCGCTGCTCACGACCGTCACCGGGTTCTCGCCCGGCGCGCTGACCTGGCTGCTGATGGTCTACGGAGCGGGCCTGGTCGCCGGCAACTGGCTCGGCGGGCGCGCCGCCGACAGGCACCCGAACGCCACCATCGCGGTGTTGCTCGTCCTCCTCATCGCCGCGCTGGCCGCGCAGTCGGCGCTCGCCGAGGTCCCGGCCGCCGCCGTCGTGCTGCTGTTCGTGGTCGGCGCCGCCGGATTCGGGCTGATCCCGCCGTTGCAGAACCGGGTCCTGGCGGTGGCGGGGAACGCGGCGACCATGATCTCCACGGCCAACATCGCCGCCTTCAACTTCGGGGCGACCGTCGGCAGCCTCGCCGGCGCGGCCACCCTCGGCGCCGGACTCGGCTACACCGCCCCCGGATACGCCGGAGCGGTCATGAGCCTCGCCGGCCTGGCCGTCTTCGCCCTCACCGCCCGAGCCCGCACATCCCGCCGCCACAGGCCCGCCCCGGCACCCGCCGGTGCTCCCGAGCCGGCGATGACGAGGCGGTAACACGCGCCCCGCCCATCGCCCGCCCCCCGCAGGCCGGTCCGACTCGATCCAGCCCTCGCCACCGAGCTGATCGAGCCGGCCCGGCGGCCCCGGAACCGGCAGCGGGTACGGCGCCCCGCCCGGGCCGGCCCCGGCGAAAACCGAGCCGCCGTCCCGCCACCCGCCCCCCTCACCGCCCAGGAAGATCGAGACCGCGCCCCCTCGCCAATCCGTGCCCAGCGACGCCCACGGCTGAGACCAGCGCGCGCGGCTCACAGTCACCCCGTTCAGCGGCCAGGGGGCTGTCCGGCCGGGCTCAGGGGGCGGAGCAGGTGGGATGGGTGAGGTCGCCCTCGGGGTTGAGGAGGCGGTGAGGGGGAGGTCGTGGGCGCGCGACGATGGACAGGCCGGGCCGGGGGCTCCGGGGCGGTGCGGGCGGGTCAGGTGGCGGGACGGCTCGGACGGCTCCGCGATCAGGTGCGGCGGAAGATGAGCTGGCCGGCGGCGGTGGCCAGGAGGGGGCCGGACTCGGCCCGGACGGCGGTCCGGAAGGCGGCCAGGCCGTCCTCGGCCAGTTGCGAGAACCCCTCGGCGTACAGCCACTCGGTCTTGGCGGGGGAGCGGTGGAACTGGACGGACAGGTCGAGGTTGGGGGCGGTGTAGGGGGTGTCCGGGGGATGGGCGTGCCAGGCGGCGGACCAGGCCATGGCGTCCAGGAGGATGAGGAGGCGGGTGGTGTCGGCGAGCGGGTCGGCGCACGTGGGGCGGGGGCGGTAGCGGTACCAGCCGTCCCAGCGGGGCTCGGCGGGCGGGCGGGAGTCCCAGTCGTCGTACCAGAACGTGGGGCGGTGCTCGATGTGACGCCAGAAGGGGATGACGTACTCCCCGTCCCAGTCGCCCCGGCTCAGCTCCTCGGAGGTCGGCAGGCCGTGCGGGCCGGGCCGCCCGATCGGGGGGACGGCGTCGTGGGTGAGGCCGTCGAGGCCCTCGGCCACGAACCAGCACAGCGCCTCGGCGATCGCCCGCCCCCGCTGCGTCATCGAGACCCGCAGCGACTGGGACCGCCGCCCCCGCCGCAGCGTGACGACCTCCAGGTCCACGGGGCCGAACTCGGCGACCGAGAGGAAGTGGCACGTCATCGACGCCGGCCGCGGCCAGGCGGACTCCCGCCCCGCCGCCCTGAGCAGGACCCCGGCCACGTATCCGCCCTGCGGCCCCCACGCGGCCCACTCCGGCGACAGCTCCGCCGTGTAGTGCCCGCCCGCCCCCGACACCGCCGTGTCGATCTCCAGATCACCCATCAGTCCGCTTCCGATCCCGTGAGCCCGATCCTCCGCGCAGCCTAGGCACACCCCGCCCGGCGGCGCGATCGGATTTCCGCGCCCGCCGCCGGCCCGCCCCGCCCGCTCCTTCGCGCCCATGGCGACTCGCCCGCCCCGCCGTACGGCCCCGCCCCGCCGTACGGCAGGGCCGCCCGGGGGCCGCCCGGGGGCCGCCCGGGGGCCGTACGGCCGGGGCGCGGCGCGGTCAGCGTTGCAGGAGGAGGCGGAGGCGGGTGTGACCGCCGGGGTGGTCGAGGCGGACCTCGTCGCACACCTGGCGGATGAGCCAGAGCCCCCAGCCGGGGCCGTGGCCGGGATCGGGGGCGCGGGTCAGGTGGCGGTGAGAGAGGGCGCCGCTGTCGTCGATGACCTCGACGTGGACGGCGTCGGCGTCCGCGCGGACGACGAGGACGCCCCTGGCGCCGCCGTGCAGCACCACGTTGGTCACCGCCTCGTTCACGGCGAACAGCAGGTTCCTCAGGGGGAGCCCGGCCAGCCCGGCCCGGGCGGCGTACTGCCGGACGTCGCGGCGCAGGCGGCGCAGCACGGCGGGGTCCTTGGTGAGCGGGCGGCGCAGCTCGGGGAGGTCGTTCACGTCGGTCTCGCAACGGGTCGGGGCTCGCCGCTGTGGTGGTTCCCCTCCCGCGGGGGAGCATGCCGGGCGTCCCCGAAGCCCACGGGCGGTCTCCTCGCGGGGCGGCCGGAGACGCAGGTGAGGGGATCTGTTCACGACGGGGCGGCGCGCGTAGGCTCCGGTCACCCGGACACACACTCCTGGCGAGGGGCAAGACGATGGTCTTCTCCTACGACGACGGCCAGCTCCGGGTCACGCTGACCGACGACCCGCCCCGGGTGACCGTGTACGGCACCGTCGATCTGAGCAACGTCGCCTTCTTCGGTTGCCTGCTCGGCACGGCGGGGCGGCTGTGGGCCGGCGATCTCGTCGTCGACGTGGGCGGCCTGGAGTTCATCGACGTGGGCGGGCTGCGGGTCCTGGCCGCGCTGGCGCTCACCGAGCACGCCCGTGACCGCCGGCTCGTCCTGCTGCGCGCCTCGCCGTACCTGCGGCACCTGCTCACCATGGCCGACTGGCACGCCACTCCCGGGCTGGAGCTCGCCGACGCGCCCGGCGACCCTCCTGCCCCACCCTGATCCGGCCCCGCGCACTGCGGGGGACGGTCGCACGCGGGGGCCGCACGCCGGGGACGGAGGTGACGACCCCGCCGAAACCTCGATGGAGGACGGCCCGAAACGTCTAGTCTGACCCGCATGATCCCCTTGGACAATCTCCTGGCCTTCACCGCCGCGGCGACCGTGCTGATCCTGATCCCCGGGCCGAGCGTGCTCTTCGTCATCGGCCGCGCCCTGGCGCACGGCAGGCGCGTGGCCCTGCTCTCGGTCGTCGGCAACGAGGTGGGGGGCGTGGTGACGGCCGCCGCCGTGGCGCTCGGCGTGGGCTCGCTGGTGACCCTGTCCGCGACGGCGTTCACCGCGCTGAAGCTGGCGGGGGCGGCCTATCTCGTCTACCTGGGCGTCCGCGCGTTCACCCAGCGGCACGGCAAGGTCGACCTGGAGGCCGTCGCCGCCGGGCCCTCCGACGGGGTCCGCGCGCTGCGCGACGGGTTCCTGGTGGGCGTGACCAACCCCAAGTCGCTGCTGTTCTTCGCCGCCGTCCTCCCGCAGTTCGTGGACCGCGCCGCCGGTCACGTCCAGGCGCAGATGCTGCTCCTCGGCCTGGTGTTCACCCTGATCGCGCTGCTGCTGGACGGCATGTGGGGCCTGGCCGCCAGCGCCGCCCGCACCTGGTTCGGCCGCTCCCCGCGCCGCATGGCGGCCCTCGGCGGCGCCGGCGGCCTGGCCATGATCGGCCTCGGCGTCACCGTCGCCTTCACCGGCCGCAAGGACTGACCCCCAAGGACTGACCCCCGGCCCGGACCGCCCCGTACGCCGGCCGGGGCGGGGCGGGGGCGGCGGGAGGCGTCAGGACAGGGGGGCCTCGCCGCCGGGGTAGGCGAACGAGGAGCGCGGCGAGTAGAAGCCCCAGGTGACCTGGAGCGGGTCGGCGGGGCGCAGGGCGTGGACGGGGTGGTCCGGCTCCAGGAACTCCAGCGACTCGACCTCGAAGGGCTCCACGGGCTCGGCCACGAAGGGGTAGACGCCGCTGAGGAAGCCCCCGCCCACCCGGGTGATGTACCGGAGCTGCCCGCGGTTGACCGCCTCGCCGGTGCGGCCGACGCGGGCCGTCGTGCGGATCACCGGGACGCCGTCGGCCTCGGTCGTGGCGACCAGGCGCCGGCCGGTGACCTCGATGGTGGTACGGCCCGGCGTCGCGGGCACCCCGCGCTCGGCGGCGTACTCGCGCACGACCTCGCTGGAGTTGAAGTAGTGCGTCCACCAGCGGCCGGGGGTGACGCCGTCCGGGGCGTCCAGGCCCGAAAGGTCCGGGCCGAGGTAGGTGAGCGAGTACGCGCCGAAACCGGAGGTCTGCCCCGCGTCGTCCACGACGTACTGGTTCATGAAGACCTGCCGGTCGGCCGCCGGCTTCAGGCCCTCGGGCACGAGCGCGGCGACGGCGCCGGGATCGGCGGGCAGCCACCCGAAGTAGATCATCCGGCTGTTGACGACGAGCTGCGGGGCCACGAGTCCGGGCACGGGCGCCTCCTCCGGCGGGGGATCTAGGCGGAACATACGTCCCGGCGCCCCCACCGGCAAGGACGTCAGGGAAGGGTCCGGGAAGGCCGGCGCGGCGTGGGCCTCACCGCTTGAGGCCCACGCCCCCGATGATCTGCGCGTCGGCGGGCTCGGAGTCCTCCGGCCGGTCCGGCCGCCACTGGGAGACCTCGACGAGGCCGGGGTCGACCAGCTCGAACCCGGAGAACAACGCGGCGATCCGCTCCCGGCCCCGCGGGTGGATGGGTGTGGCCCCCCGGTTGTAGACTGCCAGCGCCTCGGCGAACGCCTCCGGATCCATGAGGTCGGGGCAGGCGTGGGTCATCACCAGCGCGGAGCCGGGCGCCATGGCCTCGGCGAACCGCGCGACCAGGGCCGCGGGATCCTCCTCGTCGGGGACGAAGTGCAAGAGCGCGACCGCCAGCACCGCCACCGGCCGGGAGAGGTCCAGGAGGCGGCGCACCGGCGCGCTGGCGAGGACGGCCTCCGGGTCCCGCGCGTCCGCCGCGACGACGCCCACGTCGGCGTCCTCCAGCAGGGCGTGCGCGTGCTGGACGACGACGGGGTCGAAGTCGACGTACACCACGCGGCAGGCCGGGTCGACGGCCGCAGCGACCTGGTGCACGTTGTCCTGGGTGGGGAGGCCGGACCCCAGGTCGAGGAACTGCCGGATCCCCCGGGACGCGCAGAAGCGGACCGCCCGGCCGAGGAAGGCCCGGTTGGCCCGGGCGATGCGGCGCGCCTCCGGCATGAACGCCATCATCCGCTCGGCCGCCTGGCGGTCCGCCGCGAAGTTGTCCTTGCCGCCGAGCAGATAGTCGTAGATCCGCGCCGCGTTCGGCCTGGTCACGTCGAACCCCAGCGCCCCGCCCTCGCCCGTCGACTCGGTGCTCACCCTGCCTCCTCAGCGGACGGGGGACGGATCGCGAACCCGGGGCCCCGGGCCCCGGCGCCGATCGCCGCGCGCTCACGATCAACGCGAACGCGACCAGATCCTAAGGGCGCCGGAGCGCGCCCCGGAAGCGATCAACGAAACCGGTCTCGGCCCGCCCGCCCCTCCGCCCGGCAGGACCGCGCGGAGGGGGCCCGCCACGCCGTACGGCGCGAGCCCGCCCCGCCATGCCGTACGGCGCGAGCCCGCCCCGCCCCACGTCGCCCGCGCGCCCGCGACGCCGTGCCGGCAGGGGGTCGGGAGGGCCGGGAATTCCGGTGACCACCTGCGGAAACGCGTCCTCCCGCCCGCCCCGCGCAGGGCGAGGGCGATGGGGGTCTTGACGTATGCCCATATGGGAATATGATCGTGGCATGGCACGAGCGGCGACGACGACAGACGCGTTCAACGCGATCGCCGAGCCCCGGCGCCGGGAGATCCTGGACCTCCTCCTCGGCGGCGAGCGCTCGGTGAACGAGCTCGCAGGCATGCTCGGGCTGGCTCAGCCGCAGGTGTCCAAGCACCTGCGAGTGCTGCGCGAAGTGGGACTGGTGGACGCGCGCGACGACGGCCGGCAGCGGCTGTACCGCGTGGTCGGGAGCGCGCTGAAACCCGTCCACGACTGGGTCGGCAGGTACCAGCGGACCTGGTCGGAGCGGTTCGACGAGTTGGACGCCGTACTGGAAGAGCTCAAGGACGAGGAGAAGTGAGATGACCAGCACGACGAACGGCGGCGGGAACGCGATCGTCACCCTCCCGGCGGACGATCAGATCCTCATCACGCGGGAGTTCGCCGCGCCCAGGCACCTGGTCTACCGCGCCTGGACCACCCCCGAGCTGGTCAAGCGGTGGTGGGCCGGGCAGCGCGGCAAGATGACCAGCGTCGAGATCGACCTGCGGGTCGGCGGCCGGTGGCGGTACGTCATGGACGTCAACGAGGGCGGCGAGGTCGCCTTCCACGGCGAGTACCGCGAGATCGTCCCCGGCGAGCGCATCGTCTACACCGAGACGCTGGACATGCCGGGCGTCCCGGACGGGCCCGGCGACGCGCCGGTCAACACCGCCACGTTCACCGAGCGCGACGGGCGCACGACCCTGACCCTGCTGACCCAGTGCAAGGACAGGGAACTGCGCGACATGATCCTCGCCTCCGGCATGGAGGGCGGCATGCAGGAGGCGTGGGACCTCCTGGAGGAACTGGCCGTCTCCCTCGCCTGACACGCGCGCCCCACCCGCCCGCCCATGCGGACCGCCCCGGGCGCCACCACGGCCCTCCCGCCCGGGGCGGTCACCCCCCGTATGCCAAGGAACAGGAAGGAAGCCCCGATGTCGCACCCGATCTCGTCCGCAGTGCCCGCCGCCCCCGCCGCGAACGGGACCGCCGCCCCCTCGCTCACCTGCGGGATCGTGGCCGGCCCGCTGTTCCTGGCGGTGTGGCTGGCCCAGGCGCTGACCCGCGACGGCTACGACCTGACCCGCCACCCCCTGAGCCTGCTGAGCCTCGGTGACCTCGGCTGGATCCAGATCGCCAACTTCGTCCTGTGCGGGTCGCTCTTCCTGGCGCTGTCCGCGGGCCTGCGGCGGCGCCTGGAGACCGGGCGGGGCCACCGGTGGGCGCCGATCCTGGTCGGCTTCCACGGGGTCGGCCTCATCGTGGCCGGCGTCTTCCCCACCGACCCCGGGGCCGGCTTCCCCGAGGGGGCGCCGGCCGGCGCGCCCGTCATGAGCTGGCACGGCATGGTGCACGAGTTCGGCTTCCTGATCGCCCAGGTGGCCTGGTTCTCCGCCGCCGTGGTGTTCGCCCGCAGGTTCTCGGCCCTCGGCGAGAAGGCGTGGGCGCGCCTGTGCGCCGCCGCGCCGGTCGCGGTCCTCCTCGTCCTCGCGGTGCCCCACATGGACAGCCTCAGCCCGCGGATCGTCCTGGCGACGGCGATCGAGTTCGCGCTGCTGACCGCGCTCGCGCGGCACCACGCGCGGCGCTGACCGGAGGCACGGCGGCGCGGGCGGGACACGATCCCGCCCGCGCCGCCGTGCGCGTGCGCGCCGCCGTACGGGCGCGCGTGAGGCCCGCGGGGCCCGCGGGGCGCACGGGGCGTGGGGGTGGCAGGGGGCGAGGGGGAGGGGCCGTCGTAGGCTGGGGTGAACGGGGGAAGCGCGGGGCGGGGGTCTTGATGCGCGCACGGTGGGTGGCCTTGGGCGTGCTCACGCTGGCCGTGCTGCTGATCGCGATCGACGCGACGGTGCTGGTGCTGGCGATCCCGTTCCTGGCCGAGGACCTGCGGCCGTCGAGCATCGAACTGCTGTGGATCGGCGACGTGTACTCGTTCGCGATCGCCGGGCTGCTGGTGACGATGGGGACGCTGAGCGACCGGATCGGCCGCAAGCGGCTGCTCATGATCGGGTCGGCCGCCTTCGGCGCGATGTCGGTCGCGGCGGCCTATGCGCCCAACCCGCCGCTGCTGGTGGTGGCGCGGGCGCTGCTGGGGATGGCGGGCGCGACGCTGATGCCCTCCAGCCTGTCCCTGATCCGCAACATCTTCACCGACCCGAAGGAGCGCACGACGGCGATCGGCGTGTGGGGCGCGGCGGCCTCGGCCGGCGCGGCGATCGGGCCGCTGGTGGGCGGGGCGCTGCTGGAGCACTTCTGGTGGGGATCGGTGTTCCTGATCAACCTGCCGGTCATGGCGCTGGTCATCGGGGTGGGGATCTGGGCGCTGCCGGAGTCGCGGGACCCGAACCCCGGGCCGTGGGACCCGCTCAGCGTGGTCATGTCCATGGTCGGCCTGATAGGTGTGATCTACGCTGTAAAGGAGCTGGCCGGAGGGTCGGGCGTCCGCCCCGACTTCGTGGTCGCGGCCGTCGCCGGTGTCACCGCCCTGACCGTCTTCGTGCGCAGGCAGCTCCGGCTCCCCGTGCCCCTGATCGACGTGCGGCTGTTCCGCGACCCGCCGTTCGCCGCCGCCGTCACCGCCGCGCTCCTGGCCATGCTGGGCCTGTCCGGCGTGCTGTTCTTCGTCAGCCAGTACTTCCAGCTCGTGCTGGGCTTCTCGCCGCTGGCCGCGGGCGCCGCCGAACTGCCCACCACCGCCGGGTCGATGGCCGCGGGCCTGCTCGCCGGGGTCCTGGTCGGCCGGTTCGGCGGGCGGCCGGTGCTCACCGCCGGGCTGGCGCTCACCTGCGTGGGGCTGGGCTGCTTCATGTTCCTGCACGCCGACACCCCCTACGTCCTGCCGGGCGCGGCGCTGCTCGTCCTCGGGCTCGGGGCCGGCGCGGCGTTCACCGTCGCCACCGACATGGTGCTCGCCAGCGCCCCGCCGGAGAAGGCCGGCGCCGCCTCCGCCGTGTCCGAGACGGCGTACGAGCTCGGCACCGCCCTCGGGATCGCCCTGCTCGGCTCGCTGCTGACCTTCGTCTACCGCAGCGAGCTGCCCCAGCGGGTGCCGCGCGGCGTGCGCGAGTCGCTCGCCGAGGCGTCCGGGGCCTCGCCCGGGCTCCAGGCCATCGCCCGCCAGGCGTTCGTGGACGGCATGCGCACGTCCGCCGCCATCGCCGCCGCGCTGCTCGCGCTGGCGGCGGTCGCGACGTGGTTCATGCTCCGCCGTACACGATCAGAGGCACCCCCGGCTCCTGGGTAGGCTGCATGGACATGAGCACGCCCGCACAGCGGTACGCCGATTTCCGTCGCCAGCAGGACGAGAGCGGGCCCGCTCTCCGCTCCTTCCGCGGCCTCTACGACTTCGAGCTGGACGAGTTCCAGCTCGACGCCTGCCGGGCCCTGGAGGCCGGCGACGGGGTGCTCGTCGCCGCCCCCACCGGCTCGGGCAAGACGGTGGTCGGGGAGTTCGCGGTCCACCTGGCGCTGGAGCAGGGCCGCAAGTGCTTCTACACGACCCCCATCAAGGCGCTGTCGAACCAGAAGTACAACGACCTCGTCCGCCGGTACGGCGCCGCCAAGGTGGGCCTGCTGACCGGCGACAACAGCGTCAACGGCGAGGCCCCGGTGGTGGTGATGACCACCGAGGTCCTGCGCAACATGATCTACGCCGGGTCCGGCACCCTGTCCGGCCTGGCCCACGTCGTCATGGACGAGGTGCACTACCTGTCCGACCGGTTCCGCGGGGCGGTGTGGGAGGAGGTCATCATCCACCTGCCCGAGTCGGTCAACCTGGTCGCGCTCAGCGCCACCGTCAGCAACGCCGAGGAGTTCGGCGAGTGGCTCGGCGAGGTGCGCGGGTCCACGACCGTGATCGTGGACGAGCACCGCCCGGTCCCGCTGTGGCAGCACATGCTGGTCGGCCGCCGAATGTACGACCTGTTCGTCACCGACGAGGACGGCTCCCGCCCCCGGATCAACCCCGATCTCGTACGGCTGTCGCGCGACGACGCCCGCGACCACGCCCTGCGGCAGCGCCGCGGCCGCCGCGGGTACAGCCGCCAGGGCCGGTTCCTGACGCCCACCCGCTCGGACGTGATCGAGCGGCTCGACGCCGAGGGGCTGCTGCCGGCCATCACGTTCATCTTCAGCCGCGCCGGCTGCGACGCCGCCGTCCAGCAGTGCCTGTACGCCGGGATCCGGCTCACCTCCGACGCCGAGCGGCGCGAGATCCGCGCGATCGTCGAGGAGCGCACCCGCCACCTGCCGGACGAGGACCTGCGGGTGCTCGGCTACGACGAATGGCTCGACGGCCTCGAACGCGGGCTGGCCGCCCACCACGCGGGCATGCTGCCCACCTTCAAGGAGGTCGTGGAGGAGCTGTTCGTCCGGGGCCTGGTGCGCGCCGTCTTCGCCACCGAGACCCTGGCGCTCGGCATCAACATGCCCGCCCGCTCCGTCGTGATCGAGAAGCTCGACAAGTGGAACGGCGAGACCCACGCCGACCTCACCCCCGGGGAGTACACCCAGCTCACCGGCCGCGCCGGCCGGCGCGGCATCGACGTCGAGGGCCACGCCGTCGTCCTGTGGCAGCCCGGCACCGACCCGGTCGCGGTCGCGGGCCTGGCCAGCACCCGCACCTACCCGCTGCGCTCCAGCTTCCGCCCCTCCTACAACATGGCCGTCAACCTCGTCGGGCAGGTCGGCCGCGAGCGCGCCCGCTCCCTGCTGGAGGCCTCCTTCGCCCAGTTCCAGGCCGACCGCGCCGTCGTCGGCCTGGCCCGCCAGGTCCGCCGCGCCCAGGAGAGCCTCGCGGGATACGCCGAGGCCATGACCTGCCACCTCGGCGACTTCCAGGAGTACGCCGCGCTGCGCCGCCGCCTCACCGACCGCGAGTCCGACCTGGCCCGCGAGCGTACGGCGCAGCGCCGGGCCGAGGCGGTGCGCTCCCTGGAACGGCTGCGCCCCGGCGACGTCATCCGCGTCCCCGGCGGGCGGCGGGCCGGCCTGGCCGTGGTCCTCGACCCCGGGCTGAACTTCCGCGGGGAAGGGCCCTCGCCGCTCGTGCTCACCATCGGCAGGCAGGTCAAGCGGCTGCCCGCGACCGACTTCCCGGTGCCGGTGGAGCCCGTCGAGCAGCTCCGCCTCCCCAAGGGCTTCAACCCGCGCGTCCCCAAGCACCGCGCCGACCTGGTCTCCACGCTCCACGCCAAGATCGGCGACCGCGACCTGGGCAAGCCGGCCCGCGTGCGCGACCACACCGCCGAGGACGAGGAGATCAACCGGCTCCGCCGCGAGCTGCGCCGGCACCCGTGCCACGGCTGCCCGGACCGCGAGGACCACGCCCGCTGGGGCGAGCGCTACCACAAGCTCCTGCGCGAGACCCAGGCGCTCGAACGCCGCGTCGAGAGCCGGTCCAACGTGATCGCCCGCACCTTCGACCGCGTGTGCGGGGTGCTCCAGCAGCTCGGCTACCTGACCGGCGAGACGGTGACCGCCGAGGGGCGCCGCCTGGCCAGCCTCTACACCGAGAGCGACCTGCTGGCCGCCGAGTGCCTGCGCGGCGGCGTCTGGGAGAGCCTGGACCCCGCCGAGCTGGCCGCCTGCGTGTCCTCCCTGGCCTACGAATCCCGCCAGTCCGACGACTCGCGGGCGCCGCGCCTGCCCGCCGGGGAGACGCGCGAGGCCATGGCCGCCATGATCCGGCTGTGGGCGGATCTGGAGGCCGTCGAGTCCGACAACGGCCTGTCGTTCCTGCGCGAGCCCGACTTCGGGTTCGCCTGGGCCGCGTTCCGGTGGGCCAAGGGCCACACCCTGGACGCCGTCCTCACCGACTGCGACATGGCCGCCGGCGACTTCGTCCGCTGGATCAAGCAGCTCCTGGACCTCCTGGACCAGGTCGCCACCGCCGCCCCCGAGGGCAGCAAGGTCCGCGGCAACGCCCGCAAGGCCATGGACGCCATGCGCCGCGGCGTCGTCGCCTACAGCTCCGTCGCCTGACACGCCCGGCCAGGGACACCCATCGGCCCGGCCCCCGCTCCGGGGCCGGGCCGATCCGCGCGGCCGCCCAACGTGCCGGTTCCCGGCAAATGGTGAACGTGCCGGTTCGCGACAAATCTGGCGCGGCGTTTCTGTCGATCACGACGCCTGCCCCGCCCCGCCGTGCCCTGCCATCGTGGCCGGTACGGCGGAGCGCCCGCCGCGGAAGCCGACGTGAGGGGGGTCATCGCCATGGGCGGGACGGACGGGATCGCGGTCACCGGGCTCGGAGCCACCACGCCGCTGGGCGGGCGGACCGGTCCGACCTGGGAGGGCCTGCTCGCCGGGAGCTCCGGGGTCACCGCGATCGAGGAGGACTGGGCCGGGAGCGTGCCCGTGCGGATCGCGGCGCGGATGCGCGTGGACCCGGCCCAGGTCCTGGGGCGGGTGCGGGCACGCCGCCTCGACCGCTGCCAGCAGGCCGCCCTCGTCGCCGCGCACGAGGCGTGGGCCGACGCCGGCGCCCCGGACGTCGATCCGGTCCGGCTGGCCGTGGTGATCGGCACGGGCGTCGGCGGCATCCAGACCGCGCTCGCCCAGGACGACCTGCTGGAGGAGGCCGGGCAGCGCCGCGTCTCGCCGTACACCATCCCGATGATGATGCCGAACGGCCCGGCGGCCGCGGTGAGCATGGAGTTCGGGGCGCGCGCCGGAGCCCACACGCCCGTCAGCGCCTGCGCCTCCGGGGCCGAGGCGATCGCGCTGGGCCTGGACCTGATCCGGCTCGGCCGCGCCGATGTGGTGATCGCCGGGGGAGTGGAGGCGTGCCTGCACCCGCTCATCGTCGCCGGGTTCGCCCGGGCCCGGGCGCTGTCCCCCTTCGCCGGCGACCCGCGGGCCGCGTCCCGGCCGTTCGCGCGCGACCGCGACGGGTTCGTCCTCGGCGAGGGCGCGGCCGTGCTCGTCCTGGAACGCCCGGAGTTCGCCGCCGCCCGGGGCGCCCGGGTGCACGCCGCCCTCGCCGGCGCGGCGTGCGGCTCGGACGCCTTCCACATCACCGGCGCCGACTCCGCCGGTCAGGCGCGCACCATGCGCGGGGCCCTGGCCTCGGCCGGGCTCGGCCCCCGCGACGTCCAGCACGTGAGCGCCCACGCCACCTCGACCCCCAGCGGCGACGCCACCGAGGCCAGGTCGATCGCCGAGGCGATCGGAGATCACCCCGCGGTCACCGCGATCAAGTCGATGACCGGGCACCTGTGCGGGGCCGCGGGCGCCCTGGCCGCGCTCACCGCCGTCCTCACCCTCCGGGAGGGCGTGATCCCGCCCACCCGCAACCTCGCCGAGCAGGACCCCGGGATCCCCCTCGACGTCGTCACCGAGCCCCGCCGCGGCGCGTGGACCACCGCGCTGGTCAACGCCTTCGGCTTCGGCGGCCACAACGCGTCCCTGCTGTTCACCGCCGTCTGAGCCGTACGGCGGAGCGGGGTCAGGCGGGGCGCGCGGACAGGGCGGACAGCAGCCGGTTGAGGGGGGCGTCCAGGCCCCAGCGCTCGGACAGGGCCACGAGGGCCTCGGGGTCCTTGGGGGCGCGGGGCAGGGCCGTGGGGACGTCCGGGAGGGGCACGTCGGTGGCGACGCGGACGACCGTGGGGGCGACCGCCAGGTAGTCGCGGGCCTTGGCGAGCTTGGTGCGTGCCCCGGCGGGGAAGCCCTCGGCCTGGCCGGCGTCCAGGGCGGCGAGCATGGCCTCCAGGGAGCCGAAGCGGGTGATCAGGGCGGCGGCGCTCTTGTCGCCGACGCCGGCCACGCCCGGCAGCCCGTCGCTCGGGTCGCCGCGCAGGGTGGCGAAGTCGGCGTAGGAGCGGCCGGGGACGCCGTAGCGCTCGGTGACGCGGGCCTCGTCCACGACCTCGAGGTTCTTCAGGCCCCGCACGGTGTACAGGACGCGGACCGGGACGGAGTCGTCGACGAGCTGGAACAGGTCGCGGTCGCCGGTGACGATGTCCACCGGTCCCTTGGCGGCGGTCGCGCAGGTGCCGATGACGTCGTCGGCCTCGTAGCCCGGGACGCCCACCCGCGCGATCCCGACCGCGTCGAGCACCTGCTCGATGATCGGGACCTGCGGGGACAGCGTGTCGGGGACCTGGTCGCCGCCGTCCTCGGCCACCCGGTGCGCCTTGTAGGACGGCAGCGCCTCGACGCGGAACGCCGGCCGCCAGTCGGCGTCCATCGTGGCGATCATCTCGTCGGGGGAATAGGCGCGCACCAGCGTGGCGATCATGTCGATGAGGCCCCGGACGGCGTTGACGGGCGTGCCGTCGGGGGCGGTCAGGGATTCGGGCACGCCGTAGAACGCGCGGAAGTAGAGCGACGGCGTGTCGAGGAGCATCAGCCCGGGCATGCCGACAGTCAACCATCTGCCGCCGACAGTCACGAACACCCCCGGCCCGCTCACCCCGGCCCGCTCACCTCGGCCCGCTCACCTCGGCCCGTTCACCCCCGGCGCGCGGGGGGCGCGGCCGGCCGCCCGGTGACGTGGATCGCCAGCACGCAGGTGTCGTCCTCGGGGTTGGCGCCGCCGATGTCGTCGAGCAGCCGCTCGATCCCCGGCTCCAGGGCGTCGCCGGTCAGCCGCAGCGCCGCGCGCCGGATCCGCTCCAGGCCGGCCTCGATGTCGTCGCCGCGGCGCTCGGCCAGCCCGTCGGTGAACATCAGCAGCACGTCGCCGGGCCGCAGCGGCGTCTCGGCCAGCTCGTAGGGGACGTCCACGGTCGCCCCCAGCAGCGTGCCCTGCGGCGGCTCCAGCGGGGTCGCCTCGCCGTCGCGGACCAGGATCGGCGCCAGGTGCCCGGCCTGGCCCCAGACCATCCGGCTCCCGTCGGGGGAGAAGTGGGCGATCAGCGCGGTGCCCGTGGACTGCGCGGGCCGGTGCAGGACCAGCAGGTTGAGCAGCGTCAGCAGCCCGTCGGCGCGCTCGCCCGTCATGGCCAGGCCGACGACGGCGTTGCGGACCTGCGCCATGCGCGCGGCCGCCCACAGCCCGTGCCCGGACACGTCGCCGATGGCCAGCATGACGCGCCCGTCGGGCAGGACGGCCGCGTCGTACCAGTCGCCGCCCACGCTGGTGGCGCTCTCGGCGGGCAGATAGCGCACGGCGACGCGCAGGCCCGGCAGCTCGATGGGGCGGGCGGGCAGCGGCAGGATGGCCCGCTGCAGCTCCAGGGCGACCATCTGGTCGCGCGCGGTCCGCTCGCGCTGCGCCCGGAGCTGCTGGCGCGACTCGGACGCCGCGCGCTCGGCGCGGCGGCGGCCGGTGATGTCCTGGAGCACGCCGCGGACGCTGACCACGTTGCCGGTGCCGCCGAAGCCCGGTTCGACGACCAGGCGCAGGTCGCGCAGCTTCCCGCGGCGGCGCAGCCGGAACCCGGCGTTGGCGGTCTCGCCCGCGGTGACGCGGCGGAACAGCTCCGCGAGCACGGGGACGTCCTCGGAGGGCACGAGGGCGGCCAGCTCGTGCCAGCTCGCCGGCCCGTCCTCCGGGTCCCGGTCGAGGATCACATAGATCTGGTCGGACCAGTGGATCTCGCCGGTGACCAGGTTCCACTCGCCCCAGCCGAGGTTCCCCAGCCGCTGCGCCAGCGCGACCTGCACCGCCAGGGTCTCCTCGTCGTCGTGCAGCCGCCAGCTCGCCACCAGCCCGTCGCCCAGCCGCGCGGCCCGGACGCTGAAGGCCCGCCGCTCGGTCGCGCCGGCCATCGAGAACCGGTCGGTGTGCACCGGCTCGCCGGTGAGCATCGCGCCGCGGAAGAGCTGGAGCAGGCCGGTGCCGGTGACGCTGGGGAAGATCTCGCACAGGCGGGTGTCGGCGAAGTCGCCCACCGCGCAGGCCGGGATCTCCTCGCGGGCGGTCCGGTTGGTGTGGGCGACGTGGAAGTCGAGGATCTCCCCGTGCTCCCCGTCCTCGCGGATCGGGGTCAGGTAGAGCGCGGGGAACGGCAGCGCCTCCAGCACCGACGCCAGCGGCTCGGGCGCGGCGGGCGGGGGGCCGCCGGGCGCGGGCGCGACGGCCGGGGCCGGGCGGCGGGTGGCGCGCCGGGACCGGGGCACCAGGCCCGCGGCGTACTCGGCGACGGGGGCCGAGGCCTCGGCGGCCAGCCGGGCGAGCCGGTCGGCGGCCTCCTCGACGTCGCAGCCCAGGCGTTCGGCGAGGACGCCGGTGGCCTGGTCCACGAGCGCGCGGCGGCTCTCCCCGGCGCGCTGCCGGTCGAGCTGTTCGCGCAGGCGGCGTACCATCCCGGCCAGGGTGATCAGCGGGATGGCCGGGACCCGGGGCTCCCCGGGCGCGGCCGGCTCCAGCGGCAGGGCGTGCCGCTCGTGCGGGTCGCCCGCCTGGACGGCCGCGTGTGCCTTGGCCAGCAGGGCCCGCTCGGCGTCCTCGGCGACGTCCGGCCCGCCGGGTTCACCCGAGCCGCCGGACCCGCCGGACTCAACGGACCCGCCGGGCGGGACGGGCGGCGCGGCCGGGGCGGAGGAGCCGGGGGAGACAGGGGAAACAGGGGAGACAGGGGAGACAGGGGAGCCGGGCTCGGCGGGCGACGGCCGGGGTACGGCGCGGCGCCCGCCGCGGGAGTGGGCGGCGCCGGGAGAGAGGGCGCCGGAGGCGTCGGCGGGGGCGGGGGCGGGGGAGACGTCCGGCTCGGGAGAGCCGGACGGCGGCGGTGCGGGGGCCGTGCGGGGGTCGCGGCCGCGCGCGACCCTGCTGGACGGGGCCCCAACGGCTTCGGCCATGTCAGTCGTTTCCAGCGCTCCGGATCCGGGGACGAAATGTGATCGCAGCTATGCGGAGTGTAGTCCTCGTCCGGGCGGCGTTCCCGGGTTTCCCCTGGATCGCCCCGGCGGCCGCGACCGGGCGCCCTCACGTTAGATTGGCCGGGTGACAACGGAGTCTTCCCACCAAGTGTCTTCGCAGGACCTGTACCCGGCGTCCCGGCTCGCGGACGTCCAGGAGGCCACCGCCCGCTCGGGGCTCGGCGCGCTGCTGCTGACCCCCGGCCCCGACCTGCGTTACGTCAGCGGCTACGACGCGCTGCCGCTGGAGCGGCTGACGTGCCTGGCGATCCCCGCCGAGGGCGCGCCGTTCATGCTGGTGCCGCGGCTGGAGCTGCCCGCCGCGCAGCACTCCCCGGCCGGCGGGCTGGACCTGGAACTGGTGCCCTGGGACGAGACCGACGACCCGTACGCCCTGGTGGCGAGCCGGCTGCCTGGCGTGGAGAAGGTGGGCCTGGCCGACCGCATGTGGGCGATGCAGTCGCTGCGGCTGCGGGCCGCGATGCCCGGCGCCGAGCAGGTGCTGGCCGGGACGGTGCTGCGGGAGCTGCGCATGCGCAAGAGCCCGGCGGAGGTGGCGGCGCTGCGCGAGGCCGGCGCGGCGATCGACGCGGTGCACCGTCAGGTGCCGCTCTTCCTGAAGGCCGGCCGCACCGAGCGCGAGGTGGGCCGCGACATCGCCGACGCGATCATCGCCGCGGGCCACTCCACGGTGGACTTCGTGATCGTGGGCTCGGGCCCGAACGCCGCCAGCCCGCACCACGAGCTGTCGGACCGGGTCATCGAGCCGGGCGACGTGGTCGTGGTGGACATCGGCGGCGTCATGCCGAGCGGCTACTGCTCCGACTGCACCCGCACCTACGCCGTCGGCGAGGCCCCGGCCGACTTCCTGGAGTACTACGAGGTGCTGCGCCGCGCCCAGGACGCCGCCTGCGCCGCCGTACGGCCGGGCGTGGCGAGCGAGGACGTGGACCGGGCGGCCCGCGACATCATCGCCGGCGCGGGCTACGGGGAGCTGTTCATCCACCGCACCGGGCACGGCATCGGCCTGGAGACGCACGAGGAGCCCTACATCGTGGCGGGCAACCGCGAGCCGCTGGAGCCCGGGCACGCCTTCTCGGTCGAGCCCGGCATCTACGTCTCGGGCCGCCACGGCGCGCGCATCGAGGACATCGTCGTCTGCACGGAGGACGGCGGCGAGCGGCTGAACAACGAGAGCCGCGAACTGGTGGTCGTCGAGGCCTGAGCCACCGCGGCGATCGCGCCGCGCGACCGCGCCGAGACCCGTGCCGAGACCCCCGCCGAAACCCGGCGGGGGTCTCGATCGCGTTACACCAAGATCATCGCTGTAAAGGGTCTATAACAATCCGCGGAACTCTCGTCACCGGATCTTCGGTGGGGTAGATGTGTCATCACGGATCGGCCGCCAGTGCGGGGCGGCGGTGTTCGGGGGGTGTTGTACACGCACCGGCGTGGCGACTGGCGGCGTTTTCTCGGAGATGGTGGGAGATGCCGTGACGAATAGAAGATTGACCGCTCTGGCCGCAGTGGTGGCCGCCGGCGCGCTGGCGCTGGCCGGGTGTGGTGGCGGCGGCGGAGAGAAGAGCGGTGGCGGCGGCTCGTCGCCGGGCGGCGGCGGGAACAAGCCGCTGGCCGGGGTGACGCTTGAGGTGGCCGCCAAGTGGACCGGCACCGAGCAGGAGAACTTCCAGAAGGTCCTGAACATGTTCCAGGACCAGACCGGCGCTACCGTGAAGTACGTCCCCACCGGTGAGGACACCGGCGCCTTCCTGGGACCGCGCATCGCGGCCAAGACGCCCCCCGACATCGCGATCCTGCCGCAGCCCGGCCTCGTGCAGGAGTACGCCAAGCAGGGCGCGCTCAAGCCGCTCAGCGCCGAGGTCGTCGCCGAGATCGACAAGAACTACAGCCAGTACTGGAAGGACCTGGCCTCCGCCGACGGCAAGGTCTACGGGATGATGGTCAAGGCGGCCCACAAGTCCATCGTCTGGTACCTCAAGGAGGCCTACGACAACGCGGGCGTGCAGCCGCCGCAGACCTTCGACCAGCTCGTCGGCGAGACCGCGGACAAGCTGGCCGAGTCGGGCGCGACGCCGTTCTCGCTGTGCGGCGCCTCCGGCTGGACCCTCACCGACCTGTTCGAGAACGTCTACCTCTCCCAGGCCGGCCCCGAGAACTACGACAAGCTCGCCAAGCACGAGCTCAAGTGGACCGACGCCACGGTGACCAAGGCGCTCCAGACCATCGCCAAGATCAAGCCCGACCACGTCCTGGGCGGCTCCTCCGGCGCGCTCCAGACCGACTTCCCCACCTGCGTGACCCGCGTCTTCGGCGAGAAGAAGGCCGCGATGGTCATCGAGGCCGACTTCGTCGCCGCGACCGTCTCCACGACCAAGGAGAAGGTGGGCGAGGGCGCCCAGTTCTTCCCGTTCCCCAAGGCCGGTGACACCGCCCCGGTCGTGCTCGGCAGCGACATCGCGGTGGCGATGACCGAGGAGAAGGGCGCGATGGAGCTGATGCGGTTCCTGTCCTCGGCTGAGGCGGCGACCGCGTGGGCCAAGCTCGGCGGCTACCTGTCGGCGAACAAGAACGTCTCGCCCGACTCCTACCCCGACGCGCTGACCAAGGAGCTGGGCCGCACCATCCAGGCCTCGGCCGACACCGCCCGCTACGACATGTCCGACCTGGCCCCCAGCGCCTTCGGCGCCACCGACGGCAAGGGCGAGTGGAAGCTGCTGCAGGACCTGCTGCGCAACCCGGGCGACGTCAAGGGCATCCAGTCCAAGCTCGAGAGCGAGGCCGCGAAGGCCTTCGGAGGTAGCTGACCGTGACCGGATCCGGGAAGGACGAGCGGTCTCCGGAATCCGGGGCCGTGCCTCCCGAACCCGCGCCACCCGCGCCCGCGTCCCCGTCCGGCTCCGGTACGGCTGACGCGGGCGGCCCCGGCGACCGCCCGGCCGAGCCCGGGCGGCCGGCGGGGGACCCCGGGGACGCGCGCGACGCGGAGGCGGGGGAACGGCGGGACCCGCTGACCCCCCGCGAGCCGGCGGGAGACGAGCAGGCCGCGACGGCCGGCCCGAGCGCGGCGGTGTCCGCGCCCGCGGGCCCGGCCGCCGGCCGTACGGACGACACCGGGGACGCCGGGGGCGGCGCCGGCGCGCCGGAGACGGCGGCCGCCGGCGGGCCGCCTGGGCAGGGCGGGCGGGCCGGGTCCGGGCGCGGGCCGTTCGGGCCGCCCCCGTGGGTGGCGTGGATGTTCCTGCTGCCCGCGCTGCTCCTGCTGGGCGCGCTCGTGCTGTACCCCACGATCTTCACCGCGGGGCGCAGCCTGTTCGACGCGGCCGGCCGGTTCACCGGGCTCGGCAACTACGTGGAGATGTTCACCAACTCCGCGACGTTCACCGCCGTGCGCAACAACGCGATCTGGGTCGTGCTCGCGCCCGCGATCGTGGTGCTGCTCGGCCTGATCTTCGCGGTGCTGACCGAGCGCATCCGCTGGGCCTACGCCTTCAAGCTGCTGCTGTTCATGCCGATGGCCATCTCCTTCCTGGCCTCGGGCGTGATCTTCCGCCTGGTCTACGAGCAGAGCCCGGACAAGGGCGTGGCCAACGCCGTGCTGACCACGATCCGCGACACCTTCGCCGGCGGCTCGCAGTACCCCGGCGCCCGCCCGCGCACCACCCCGCAGACTCCGGTGGCGCAGCAGGGCGGGGCGGTGGTGACCAAGCAGCCCGTGACCGCGGGGCAGCCGGTGCTGGTGCCGCTGGTGGGGCTGCGGCCCGACCAGATCCCGCCCAGCGCCGCCGCGCCGAAGGCGCCGCCCGGCGGGCCCGGCCTGTCCGGCACGGTCTGGTCGGACTTCACCCGGGGCGGCGGCGGCACGGTCAACCAGATGGACCCGACCGAGAAGGGCCTGCCGGGCGTGGCCGTCGAGGCCGTGCGCGGCGGCGGCGTCGTGGCGACGACCGAGACCGCCGACGACGGCACCTTCACCTTCCGCGACCTGCCCCCCGGCAGCTACACCGTGCGGCTGGCCGCCGAGAACTTCACCGCGCCCTACGGAGGGGTGAGCTGGCTCGGGCCGAGCCTGATCACCCCGGCGATCATCCTGGCGTACGTGTGGGTGTGGGCCGGGTTCGCGATGGTGCTGATCGGGGCCGGGCTGGCCACGCTGCCGCGTGACGTGCTGGAGGCGGCGCGGGCCGACGGCGCCACCGAGTTCCAGGTCTTCCGCAAGATCACGGTGCCGCTGCTGATGCCGGTGCTGGTCGTGGTGGTGGTCACCATGGTCATCAACGTGCTGAAGGTGTTCGACCTGGTGTTCATCATCGCGCCGGGCTCGGTGCAGCCGCAGGCCAACGTGCTCGCGCTGGAGATGTGGCGGGTCTCCTTCGGCGGCGGCAACGACCAGGGCCTGGGCAGCGCGCTGGCGGTGTTCCTCTTCCTGCTGGTCCTGCCAGCGATGATCTTCAACATCCGACGGTTCCGCCGGGAGCAGCGATGACGGCCGTAGCGGCAGGGGAACGGAGCACCGCGGCGGGAGCGCCGCGCAGGAGCGCCGCCGGGCGGATCGTGGACCGGCTCGGGTCGGGGCTGGTCCAGCTCGTGATGATCGTGGTGGCGCTGTTCTGGCTGGTGCCCACGCTGGGCCTGCTGGTGGTGTCGCTGCGCGAGGAGACGGCGAACAACGCCAGCGGCTGGTGGACGGTGTTCACCAAGCCGGCCGAGCTGACGCTGAACAACTACGCGCGGATCCTGGGCAACGAGGCGTTCACCTCCTCCTTCTGGAACACCGTCCTGATCGCGGTGCCCACCACGGTCCTGGTGGTGGTGATCTCGGCCTGCGCGGCCTACGCGTTCGCCTGGATCGAGTTCCCCGGCCGCGACTGGATGTTCCTGATCGTGGTCAGCCTCCTGGTGGTCCCCATCCAGGTGGCGCTGATCCCCGTCGCCCAGTTGTACGGCGTGCTGGGGATCTTCGGGTCGATCCCCAGCGTGGTGGCGTTCCACGTGGCCTTCGGCCTGCCGTTCGCCATCTTCCTGCTGCGCAACTACTTCATCGGCATCCCCCGGGAGCTGCTGGAGGCCGCGCGCATGGACGGCGGCGGCGAGGTCACCATCTTCCTGCGGGTGATCTTCCCGCTGGGCGGCCCGGCGATCGCGTCGCTGGCGATCTTCCAGTTCCTGTGGGTCTGGAACGACCTGCTGGTGGCGCTGGTCTTCGCCGACACCGACGCGCAGCCGATGACCAAGGCGCTGCAGTCGGAGATGCGGCAGTTCGGCACGAACATCGACATCCTCGCCCCCGGGGCGTTCCTGTCGCTGATCGTCCCGCTGATCGTGTTCTTCGCCTTCCAGCGCTACTTCGTCCAGGGCGTCCTGGCCGGCTCGGTCAAGTAGCACTTAGGGCGCCAGGAGAGGCGGGACGGCGGCCACCGTCCCGCCTCTCCCCGCGTCCGGGGCCGGCGCGGGAAAACGGGTCGCGGCCGGCGGCGGGGGCCTGTGACAGTGGGGTATGGGACTCGCGCCGGAGATCCTCGCCTTCTACGAGCGGGGCACCGAGGACGCGCGGCTGCGCGCGGGGGCCGGCCGCCTGGAGTTCTGGCGGACGCGCGACGTGCTGCGCCGGGTGCTGCCCGCGCCGCCCGCCGCGGTGCTGGACGTGGGCGGCGGCAGCGGCGTGCACGCCGAATGGCTGGCCCGCGACGGCCACCGGGTGCACCTGATCGACCCGGTGCCGCTGCACGCGCGGCAGGCCGCCCGGCTGCCCGGGGTGACCGCGCTGATCGGCGACGCGCGGGCCCTGCCGGTGGCCGCGGCCTCCCACGACGCGGTGCTCCTCCTGGGGCCGCTCTACCACCTGGTCCGCCGGGCCGACCGGGTGACGGCGCTGGCGGAGGCCGCGCGAGCCGTACGGCCCGGCGGGGTGGTCGCGGCCGCGCTGATCAGCCGGTTCGCCGGGCTGCACGACATGATCCGCAAAGGGCGCTACGCCGAGCCGGCCATGCGCGAGGGCATCGACGCCTCGGTGCGGGACGGGGTGCTGCGGCCGGGGGAGGCGGGTTTCACGCTGGCCTACTTCCACCGGCCCGAGGAGGCGGCGGGGGAGTTCGCCGCCGCCGGGCTGGGCGAGCCCGGGCTGTACGGGCTGGAGGGGGCGGCCTGGCTCATGCCGGGCACCGAGGCGTGGCTGGACGACCCGGGGCGGCGGGAACTGCTCCTGACGGCGCTGCGGCGGACCGAGCGCGAGCCGTCCCTGCTGGGCGTGAGCGGCCATCTGCTGGCGGTCGCGACCAAAAGGTGACGGTACGGCGGGCCGGGGCACGCGCCGGGCCCGCTACCGTGTGGGACGTGGAGGAGATCGATCGGCGCATCGTGACGTTGCTGGCCGCGGACGGGCGGATGAGCTTCACCGACCTGGCCAGGGAGACCGGGCTTTCGGTGTCGGCCGTGCACCAGCGGGTGCGGCGGCTGGAGAAGCGGGGGGTCGTCCGGGGCTACGCCGCGCTGATCGACCACGACCTGATCGGCCTGCCCCTGACCGCCTTCGTCTCGATCAAGCCGATCGACCCGGCCGCCCCCGACGACGCGCCGGAACGGCTCGCGGGCCTGTCGGCGATCGAGGCCTGCCACAGCGTGGCCGGGGACGAGAGCTACATCCTCAAGGTCCGCGTCGCCTCGCCGCTGGCCCTGGAGGAGCTCCTCCAGCAGATCCGCGCCGCGGCCAACGTCTCGACCCGCACCACGATCGTCCTCAGCACCCCCTACGAGCACCGCCCCCCGGTCATCCGCGAGGACACCCCCTGACCCCGGCCCGCCCCCGCTGAGCGGCGCCCCCGCCCACGCGGCCCGGCCCGGCGTCAGGTGAAGGCGGCGCGGAGCCGGGCGGCGGCCTCGGGCGGGGCGGCGAGGTGGTCGAGGCCGAGGAGGGCCGCGCCGACGACGGGCGGGGCGTCGGCGATCACGAGGGACGCGCGGGGGGCGCGGGCGGCGTAGCGGGACTCGATCGCGGCCATCAGCAGGGGATCGCGGGCGGTGAGGACGCCGCCGCCGAGGACCACCTCGGCCGGGGCGTCCAGGAGGCCGAGGCGGCGCAGGGCCGCCGACCCCAGCAGGGCGATCTCCTCGGCCAGGCGGCCGGCCAGGGCGCGGGCCGCCGGGTCGTGACGGGCCAGGGCCAGCACCCGGGGGGCCAGCTCGTGCAGCCGCTCGCGGGGCAGCTCGCCCAGGTGGATCGCGCGGGAGACGTCCTCGGCGCGGGCGGCGCCGAAGTGGCCGCGCACCGCGTCCAGCAGGGCGGTGGGGGCTCCCCGGCCGTCCTCGGCGCGGACGGCGTGCCACAGCGCCTCCTCGCCCAGCTCCTGGCCGCCGCCCCAGTCGCCGCTGATCCGGCCCAGCGCGGGGAACCGCGCGACCCGGCCCGCCGGGCCCACCCCCACGCAGTTGATCCCGGCCCCGCACACCACCGCCACCCCCCACCCGGCGCGCGCCCCGGCCCGCAGCAGCGCGAACGTGTCGTTGCCCACGGTCAGGCTCGGGCCGAACCCGCGCGCGGCGAACTCCGCCCGCAGCGCCTCCTCCTCCACCGGCAGGTCCGCCCCCGTCACGTACGCCGCCACGTGCTCGGCGTACGGCGGGGCCGCCGCGGGGCCCAGCGCCAGCCGTACGGCCTCGGCGGCGGCGTCCACCGCGCGGGGCACGCCCACGACCCACGGCAGGAACGCCGGGCCCCGACCGCGGGCGAGCACCGACCCGTCGCGGGCGACGAGCGCGACGTCCGTCTTGCTCCCGCCCCCGTCGATCGCCAGGACCCGGGCGCCCGTCCCCGCGCCCGGCGTCATCCCTTGACCCCGGTCAGCGTCACGCCCTCGATGAACACCCGCTGCGCGAAGAAGAACACGACGATCACCGGCGCGAGCACCAGGAGGGTGGCGGCCATCGTCAGGTTCCATTCCACCCGGTGCAGCGCGCGGAAGGACGCCAGCCCGACCGACAGCGTCCAGTTGTCCAGGTTCGTCGAGCCGTACAGCAGCGGCCCGTAGTAGTCGTTCCAGCAGTAGAAGAAGTGGAACAGCGCGACCGCCGCCACCGCCGGCCGGGCCATCGGCAGGATCACCCGCAGCAGGATGCGCAGTTCCCCGCACCCGTCCACCCGCGCGGCGTCGGAGTAGTCCGCCGGGATCGTCACGAGGAACTGCCGCAGCAGGAAGATCGAGAACGCGTTCCCGAACAGCGTCGGCAGGATCAGCGGCCACAGGGTGTCGGCGAGCCCGAACCGCGCCCACACGATGTACAGCGGCACGGCGGTGACCTGCGGCGGGAGCATCATCATGGCGATGACCAGCACCAGCGCCACCCGGCCACCGCGAAAGCGCAGCCGCGCCAGCGCGTACGCCACGGGGACCGAGGACACCAGCATGAACGCGGTGGCCAGCCCCGCGTACAGCAGCGTGTTCCCGAACCAGCGCGGCATCGGCGCCCGGGTGAAGACGGCGGCGAAGTTCCCCCACTCCCAGGTGTCCGGCCACAGGTCGGCGGTGAGCGCCTGCCGGTTGGACATCAGCGCGGTGAGCGCGATGAACACCAGCGGCCCGAGGAACATCAGCGCCAGCGCGATCGCCAGCGAGTGCTGGGCGATCCAGACCAGCCGGGCGCGGGTACGGCGGCGCCGCGGCACGGCCCGGCGGCCGGGGGCGGCGCGGCGTCCGAGGACCGCGGTCATGCGAGGTCTCCTTCGGTGAACGCGCGGAACCGGCGCAGCAGCACCAGCGTGGCCGCCATCGCGACGGCGAACAACAGCAGCGCCAGCACGCACGCGTAGCCCATCGCGAAGTCGCGGAAGCCCTGGTGGAACAGCCACTGCGGGAACGTCAGCGTGGACGTCTCCGGGTAGCCGGGCGTGAACTGCACCCCCGGCAGATCCGTCGTGCCGGAGGCGACCTTGGCGGCGACCATGGCCTGGGTGAAGTACTGCAGGGTCGTGATCACCTCGGTGACGGCGGTGAACAGCAGCACCGGCGCGATCGTCGGCAGCGTGATCCGCCGGAACCGCTGCCAGGGCCCCGCGCCGTCGATCGCGGCGGCCTCGTACAGGTGCCGGGGCACGTCGAGCAGCGCCGCCATGAAGATCACCATGAGCTCGCCCACGCCCCACATGCCGAGCAGGGTCAGCCCCGGCTTGGCCCAGGAGGGGTCGCCGAACCAGTCGGGCGAGGAGATCCCGGCCGCGCCGAGCAGCGCGTGCACCGGCCCGGTCGCCGGGTTGAGGAGGAAGACGAAGCCGAGCGTGCCGGCGACCAGCGGCACCAGCGAGGGCAGGAAGAACACCGTGCGGAAGAAGGCCGTGCCCGCCTTCAGGTGCACGACGAGCTGCGCCACGCCCAGCGCGAACAGCAGCCGCGCCGGGACCATGACCGCGACCAGCCACAGCGTGTTCCGCACGGCCGTCCAGGCGTGCTCGTCGCGCAGCAGGTACTCGTAGTTCAGCAGGCCCACCCATTCCAGTGAGAACAGGTCGTACCGGTGGAAGGAGAAGTAGACGGTCGCGGCCAGCGGGTAGGCGCCGAGCAGGAGGAACCCGGCCAGCCAGGGCGACAGGAACGCCAGGACGGTCCAGGTCCCGCGGCGCCGGAGCGCCGCGGGGACGAGGCGGGTCATCCGCCCGCCAGGCGGAGCTTGTCGTCGATCTTGCGGTCCACGCCGCGCAGGCCCTCGGCCAGGTCCTTCACCCGGCCGGCCTCCCAGGCGGCCATGAACTCCTGGATGACCTCCTGGTTGAAGGCGCCGTTCACGTGGGCCGGGACGGTGCTGCTCGCGGGGTGGTTGAAGATGTCGATGAAGGTCTGGAAGTTGGCGTCCTTCTTCAGCTTGGGCGAGGTCAGCGCGGGGATCGTCGAGGGCACGTTGCGCAGGGCGTTGGACAGCGTGACCAGCGCGTCGGTGTCGGTGGTCAGGTGCCGCACCAGCTCCCACGCCGCCTGCGGGTGCCGGGAGCCGCGCGGGATGCCCACGATCGTGCCGGAGATGAAGCCCCCGCCGTACAGGTCGGGCCGGTCGTCGGCGACGGGCAGCGGGGCGGTGCCGTACTCCAGGCCGGGGGCGTCGCTGGCGATCATCGCGTTGCGCCACTCGCCGTCCAGGGCCATCGCGACCTTGCCCTTGTGGAACGGGTTGTCGGCGGCGAACTCCTGGCCGAGGCCCTTGCGGAACTTCTCCAGCCGCGCGTGGCCGTACCAGTCCACCAGCTCCTTCTGCCAGGTGAGCAGGCGTTTCCAGGCGGGGTCGGAGCCGATCGCCGAGGTGCCGTCCGGGTTGTACCACTTCGCGCCGGTCATGGGGGCGAGGTGGCCGGCGGTGTTCTCGTAGTACTGGCTGCTCGGGAGGAACCCGGCGACCTCGATGTCGCCGTTGGGCGCCCGCTTGGTCAGCTTCCTGGTGAGCGCGGACAGCTCGCTCAGGGTGCGCGGCGGCCTCTCGCCGTTCATGAGCCTCTTGTTGTAGTAGAGGCCGTACGCGTCGGCGAGCAGCGGCATCACGCACCGCCTGCCCTCGAACCGGGTGTAGTCGCGGACGGTCCTGGGCAGCAGGGCGTTCACGTCCACCTTGCTCGCCGCCAGGTAGGGGCCCAGGTCCTGGAAGATCCCCGCCTTGCAGAACTGGGCGACGTTGTCGGTGGTGAAGGAGGAGGCCACGTCGGGCGGGTTGCCCCCGCGGATGGCCTGGATGATCTTGTCGTCGTCGGCGCCGGGGGTGACCTTGACGGTGATGTGGGGGTTCTTGGCGGTGAAGGCGGCGATCGCGTCGTTGAAGGCCTTCACCTCGCTCTCGGCGGTGAACCCCACCCACAGGCTGATCGTCTGCCTGGCGTCCTTGGCCGGGCCGGACCCCGGCCCGCCCCGGTCGCCCGCCGTGCAGGCGGTGGCGAGCAGCGCGGCGGCGCATCCCGCCGCGAGAACCAGTCGGTGACGTCGATCCACGGGTGCCTCCTCGGGGAGAGGGCGGTTCGGGGGTGGTGGATTGAGCGGGTGGTTCCTGGGGCCGCGCCCCGGGGGTGGGGCGGGCGCGGCGGGGCGGGGTGGTCGTCAGAGGGTGGAGCCGAACACCTCGTTCCTGACGGCGGCCAGGGCGAGGTCGAGCGCCCCGGCGAGCACGCCGTTGCCCTCGACCCGCGACAGCCGCAGCGGCGGCCGGGGCACGGTGAGCGCGTGCACCTCGCGTTCGACGAGCGCGCGCAGCGGTTCCCCGCCCGCCAGCAGCACGTCCCCCGCGAGCACCACGAGCGCGGGGTCGAGCACGGACACGGTGGGCGCCAGACCGGCCGCCATCCGCCGCGCCACCTCCTCCAGCGCCGCCGAGGCGCGCTCGCGCCACACCGCCTCGCGCCGCTCGGCCGCGCGCCCGCCTTCCCCGGTACGGCTCGCGCCCGCCGTACGGCCGTCGCCGGGCGGGACGGGGGAACCGGGGGAGCCGGGCGAGCCGGGGGCCTGCGGGGCGGCGGGGCGCAGCAGGCGGGCGGCGGCGCGGACGGCGGCGGCGGGGGAGGGGTGGCCCCGGAAGCCGTGCGCCCGCATGACCTTGTGGATCGCGGGGCCCCCGGCCAGGGACTGCAGGCCGTGGCCGGCGCCGCGGCCGGCGTCGCGGCGGGTGGGCGCCCCGGGCACGGTCATGTATCCGATCTCGCCGGCGCCGCCGGTCGCGCCCCGGTACAGCCGGCCGCCCACGACGACCGCCATGCCCAGGCCGTCGGCGGCCCAGAGCAGCGCGAAGTCGTCCACCCCGCGCGCGGCGCCGTGCGCCTGCTCGGCCTGGGCGACCAGGTTCACGTCGTTCTCGATGTCCACGGGCACGCCCAGGCCCTCGCGCAGCGTCGCGGCCAGGCGCGGGACGTGCCAGCCGGGGATGTGGGCGGCGTACCCCAGCCGGCCGGTCCGGGGGTCGAGCGCGCCCTGGATGCCGATCACGGCGCGGCGCACGCGCCCGGGGCCGAGCCCGGCGGCGGCGCAGGCCCCGGCGATCGCCTCGCGCACGCGCGCCACCACGTCGCCGCCCGAGCGGCCCGGGGTGGCCAGCCGGTGCTCGCCCGCGACGTTCCCGGCCAGGTCGGCCACGCGCACCAGGATGCGCCCGGGGTCCACGTCGAGCCCGGCCACGTGGGCGGCCTCCGGGTTGACCCGGTAGCGCTCGGCCGTGCGGCCCGGGCCGTCGCCGCGCGTGAAGCCGTCGAGCACCACGAGCCCGGCCTCCTGCAGGCGGGCGAGCAACTGGGAGGCGGTCGGCTTGGAGATCCCCATCAGCGCCGCGATCTGCGGCCGCGTCAGCGGGCCCCGCTCCAGCAGCGTCTCCAGCGCGGCGCGGTCGTTGATCGCCCGCATCCGGCTCGGCGTCCCCGGGACCACCTGCTCCATGAACCCACCCTAATAAGGAAGGTTAACTAACTTAAGGTGAAAAGTAAGGACTCCTACCGAAAGCGTCAACCCCTCCGCGCGCACTCTCGCGAGGAACCCGCGGCCTCCGGGCGGGAACCCGCGGCCTCCGGGAGGGAATCCGCGCCCTCCGGGAGGGAATCCGCGGCGTCTGGGCAGGGAGCCGCGGCCTCTTCGCGGGGAGCCGTGAGCCCGGCGCGGGGAGGGCGCGAAACCGGGAACGCCGCCCCGGTCACCGGGCGGTGATCGGGGCGGCGTGGTCGGATCGCGTGCGGGGCGGTCAGCCGAAGGCGGCGCGGAGGCGGCTGTCGGCCCCCGGCGGCGCGCCCAGGTGGTCGAGGCCGAGGAGGGCCGCGCCGGCGATCGGCGGGGCGTCCACGACGACCAGCTTGGCGTGGGGCGCGCGCTCGGCGTAGCGGGCCTCGACGGCGGCCGTCAGGCCGGGGTCGCGGGCGGTGAGGACGCCGCCGCCCAGCACGACCTCCGCCGGGGTGCCGAGCAGGTCCAGGCGCTTGAGCATCGCCGTGCCCAGCGCGCACACCTCGTCGGCCATGCGGTCCACGATGGCGCGGGCCACGGGGTCCCCGGCCGCCGAGACCGCGAAGAGCGGCGGGACCAGCTCGTGCAGCCGCGAGGGCGGGATGTAGCCCAGGTGCAGGCCGACGGTGACGTCCTCGACCCGCTCGGCGTCGAACTGGCGCAGCACCACGCCCACCAGCTCGGTGTCCTCGCCGCGGCCGTCCTCGGCGCGGATCGCGTGCCAGAGCACCTCCTCGCCCAGGTGTTGCCCGCCGCCCCAGTCGCCGCTGATCCGCCCCAGCGAGGGCAGGCGCGCGATGGAGCCGTCCGGGCCGATCCCGGCCGCGTTGACGCCGGCGCCGCACACGACCGCGACCCCCCAGCCCTGGGAGGCCCCGGCGCGCAGGAGCGAGAACGTGTCGTTGCCGACCCGCACCTCGCGCCCGTAGCCGCGCCGGGAGATCTCGGCGGCCAGGGCCTCCTCCTCCTGCGGCAGGTCGGCCCCGGCCACGTACGCCGACACCAGGTCCGCGTACGGCGGCGCGGCGTCCGGGCCGAGCGCCAGCCGTACGGCCTCGCCCACGACGTCGATAGCGGCCGCCACGCCCGAGCTCTGCGGCGTGAAGCCGCCCGCCCGGGCCCGGGCCAGGACCTCGCCGTCCTCGGTCACGAACGCGACGTCGGTCTTGCTGTTGCCCCCGTCGATCGCCAGGATCGTCCGCACGGTCACGCGGAGGCCCAGGGCAGGTGGGCGCGGTTGGCCTCGATGAGCCGGGCGGCCAGGTCGTCGGACAGGGAGGCCTGGCCGATGAGCGGGTGGGCCAGCAGCGCGTCCGACACCAGGCCGGCCCCGCCGTTCAGCGCGGCCTTGAGCGCCAGCTCCTCGTAGGCGGACACGTGCGCGATGAGCCCGGCGTACAGCGGCTCGACCGGCGCGACCGGCTCGGGCACGGCCCCGGTGGCGGTGATCCGGGCGGGGACCTCGACGACGGCCTCGTCCGGCAGGAACGGCAGGGCGCCGCCGTTGCGGACGTTGACCACCTGGACGTCGCCGCGGTCGTTGACCAGCGAGGCGACCAGGGCCACGGCCGCCTCGGAGTAGAACGCGCCGCCGCGCTTCTCCAGCAGCTCGGGCTTGGTGTCCACGGCGGGGTCGCCGTACATCTCCAGCAGCGTCGCCTCCATCGCGGCCACCTCGGCGGCGCGCGACGGCTTGGCCTTCTGCTCCTCGACCACGAGGTCGTGCTCGTAGAAGTACCGCAGGTAGTACGACGGCACCACGCCCAGGCGCCGGATCAGGGCGGCGGGCAGGCCGATGTCCTCGGCGATCGCGTCGCCGTGCTCGGCCAGCAGGGCGGGCAGCACGTCCCGGCCGTCCACGCGGACGGCGCGCTCCCACGTCAGGTGGTTGAGGCCGACGTGGTCGAGCGAGACGCGGGCCGGGTCCACGCCCAGCCGGGCGGCGAAGCGGCGCTGGAAGCCGATCGCCACGTTGCACAGCCCGATCGCGCGGTGCCCGGCGTCCAGCAGCGCCCGGGTGACGATGCCGACGGGGTTGGTGAAGTCCACGATCCAGGCGTCCGGGGCGATCCGCCGTACGCGCTCGGCGATGTCGAGCACGACGGGGACGGTGCGCAGGGCCTTGGCCAGGCCGCCGGCGCCGGTGGTCTCCTGGCCGACGCAGCCGCACTCCAGCGGCAGCGTCTCGTCCACGTCGCGGGCGGCCTGCCCGCCGACGCGCAGTTGCAGGAGCACGGCTCCCGCCCCGGCGACGCCGTCCTCGATCGTGGTGGCGGTGGTGACGCGGGCGGGGTGGCCCGCCCGGGCGAGCATGCGCGCCGAGACGCCCGCGACCAGGGCGAGACGGCGCTCGTCCGGGTCGATGAGGGCGATCTCGGTGAGCGGGAGTTCGTCGCGCAGGCGCGCGAACCCGTCGATCAGCTCCGGAGTGTAGGTGGAGCCGCCCCCGACGACGGCGAGTTTCATTTGACTGCTCCTGCGGTGAGGCCGGCCTGGATCTGCCGCTGGAAGATGATGTAGATGATCAGCACGGGCAGGATGGCCATGGTGAGCGCCGCGAAGAGGCTGGCCCAGTCGGCCTGGTAACCCGCGCTGGTGGAGATGTTGGCGATGCCCTGGGTGAGCAGCCACTTGTCCTCGACGTTGCCGGGCAGCAGCACGATCGGCAGCAGGTACTGGTTCCACTGGCCGAGCACGTTGAAGATCGTGATGCTGATCAGGCCGGGCTTGGCCATCGGCACCATGATCGAGAAGAACGTGCGGGTGTGGGAGCAGCCGTCGATGAACGCCGCCTCGGCGACCGAGGTGGGCAGCGTCTTGAAGAACGCCGCCAGGAAGAAGATCGTGAACGGCAGGGAGTAGGCGATGTAGACCAGGATGACGCCGGTGTGGGTGCCCAGCAGGCCCAGGTTCTTCACCACGAAGAACAGCGGGACCAGCGCCAGGAACACCGGGAAGGCCATGCCGGAGACGAACGCGAAGTAGATGAACCGGTTGCCGAAGAACTTGTACCGGGCCAGCACGTACGCCGCCATCGACCCGAACAGCATGGTCCCCGCGGTGCTGAAGAACACCACGATGACACTGTTGATCATGTACGTGCCGATGTGGGCCTTGTCCCAGGCGCGGCCGAAGGCCGCGAACGAGTAGTCGGCCGGCATCGTGAGCGGGTCGCCGAAGATCTCGGTGTTGGTCTTGAACGAGGACAGGAACGTCCACAGGATCGGCACGATCACCATGAGCGCCCAGATGGCGAGCGCGACGTGGGACAGGCCGGAGAAGACGCTGAACTCGCGCCGGCGGCGGGCGTCGGCGGGGACGCCCGCGCGGCGGGCGCCCGGAAGGGGCTCGGGAATGGAAGTCATCGGCTGTCCTAGAACTCGATCCGCTCGCGCCGCGTGACGCGCAGGGTCAGCACGGCGAAGGTGAGGGTCAGGAAGAAGAGCGCGACCCCCATCGCCGACGCGTAGCCGAACTTGGAGTAGGTGAACGCGTTGCGCCAGATCTCCAGCGGCAGCACGGTGGTGGAGCCGTCGGGGCCGCCCCGGTCCACCGAGAGCACCTGCACGATCGCGAACGCGTCGAACGCCGCGATGCCGAGGTAGACCCAGGCGACCTGGAGCGTGTCCCACAGCAGCGGGAGCGTGATGCTGAAGAAGAGCCGGAACCGGCCGGCCCCGTCCAGCGCGGCCGCCTCGTAGACGTCGCGCGGGATCGAGGACATGCCGGCCGAGAACAGCACCACGTAGAAGCCGACGGCCTGCCAGACCATGACGCCGATGATCGACCACAGCGCCAGGTTCGGGTTGGTGAGCCAGCCGACCGGCTCGATGCCGACGAGGGCGAGGAAGCCGTTGAGCACGCCGTTCTGGTCCGGCCGGTAGATCGACTGGAACAGGACGGCGACCAGGGCGACGGCCAGGAGCTGGGGGAAGAAGAAGACGACCTTGTAGAAGGCCGACCCCTTCACGCCCGTCATGGTGCCGCCCTTGCTGCCCCCGGCCACGTTCAGCATGAAGGAGAAGAACAACGCGATCGCTATGACCAGGATCGGCAGGGCAAGCAGCAGTAGACCGTGATGGCGGACCGCCTGCCAGAACACCTCGTCCTCGAACAACCTGGTGAAGTTCTCGAAGCCGATGAACTGGGGGTTGGCGGTGATGCCCCGCCAGTTGGTCATCGCGATGTAGAAGGCCTGCGCGTACGGGCCGATCACGAAGACCGCGTACAGGATCACCGGTACGGCGAGGAAGCCGACGATGAACGGATACTTGCCCTGCCGCATGGTCACGCCGTCCGGTTCTGCTTGGTGATCGAGGAGTCCTTCTTCACCGCGTCGGCCTTGGCCTGCATCTTGGCGCAGAACTCATCGGCGGAGATACGCCCGAACATGAGCGCGTTGGTCTGCTTGCGCAGCTCCGTCTCCAGCTCCTTGTACCAGCCCTCGAAGCTGGAGAAGGTGACGTTGTTCTGGCCCGCGGCCTTCTGGACCTCCAGCACGGCCTTGGTGCCCGGCGAGAGCGACAGGCCCTCGGCGGCGCCGGCGACGACGGTCAGGTTGCCGGTCTTCTCGGTGAAGCCCTTCGCGCCCTCCTTGGAGAGCATGAGACGGGCGTACTCCAGGCCGCCGGGAGTGTTCTTGCCCTTGGCCGGGATGATGTAGCCCTCGCCCGCGACGGTGCGGGTGGCCTCGAACGGCATCTTGTCGGCCGAGGTCACGCTCGGCGTGGGGATGATGCCGTACTCGAAGCCGGAGGGGATCTCCTTCTTCTGCTCGTTCTCCAGCCAGGAGCCCGACGGGTAGAAGGCGACCTTGCCCTGGTTCTGCTGGGTCTGGACCTCGGTGTGGATCAGGCCCTCCATGCTCTTGGGCATGTAGGCCTTGCCGATCTCGGCCCAGGCCGCGGCGGCCTGCTTGACGGGCTCGGCCGTCCAGGCGCCGTCCGCGAGGTTGTCGATGTTGACCAGGACCTCGTTGCCGCCGATCTTGGCCGCGGAGATCAGGATCATCCAGTACTGGTAGTACGAGGCGTTCTTGCCCGCGTACGCGTACGGGGTGATCCCCTTGGCCTTGATCTTGTCGCAGAGGGCCTTGAACTCGTCGAAGTTCTTCGGCGGGGTCCAGCCCTCCTTCTCGAAGAGCTTCACGTCGTACCAGAGGCCGTACGTCACCGAGACGTAGTTGAGCACGTACGGCTTGCCCTGGATCAGGCCGGTCTCGACGGTGCCCGGGAGCAGCGTGTCGCGGACCTTCTTGCTCGGGTCGTCCACCGACGGGGCGTCGAACAGCGGGGTCAGCTCCAGGAGCTGGCCCTCGGTCTGCAGCGCGGCGTTGTCCATCAGGTCGGTGCCGGAGTTGGCGATGAAGTCCGGCACGTCGCCGCTGGCGAAACGCGGCTGGAGGGTCTGGGCGATCTGCTGGGTCGCCACGTGCTTGATGTTCGCCTGGGGGAACTTCTTCTTGAACATCGGCTCGTGGAGCTGGGTGGCGTAGTCGTCGCCCAGGCCACCCTTGAAGATCACGACCTCCAGGGTCCCGTCGGCCTTGACGCCGAACGGGTTCTGCGGGCTGGTCGCGCCCTTGGGAGCCTGCGACGGCGCGGCGTCGTTGCCGCCGCCGCCGGTCGCGCACGCCGACAGCACACCGGCGCCGGGGCCGGCCACGAGCGCCGTCATGCCGATCCGGCGCAGCATCTGCCGCCGGTTCAGATCCGCGTTGGACATTCCTTCTTCTCCTTGGTTAAGGGGAGCGGGGGTGTGAAGGTCTGAGGGACGTGAGGAGTGCCGGGTCACGTCGCCGCCGCCGGGACGGTGGAGGCGAACAGTTCGTCCTGCGCACGGCGGAGCGCCAGCGCGAGCGCCCCGTCGAGCACGGGCTCGGGGCCCAGGGCGGACAGCCGCAGCGGCGGGCGGGCGAGCGACATCGTGTGCAGCTCGCGTTCCACCCGGGCCCGCAGGGCCTCGCCGCCCCCGAGCAGGACCCCGCCGGTGAGCACCACCAGGGCGGGGTCCACGACGGTGATGATGGAGGTCAGCCCGGTGGCCACGCGCGCGGCCACCTCGTCCAGGGCGGCCCCGGCCCGGGCGCGCCGGTCGGCCGGGCCGTGCTCGTCCAGCGCCCGCACCGCCGCCCGCACCGCCTCCGCGGGGCCGTGGCCGCGGAATCCGTGCGCGCGCATGATCCGGTGGACGGCGGGGCCGCCGACCAGGGCCTGCATGCCGTGGTTGGCCGAACGGCCCAGCTCGCGGGCGGTGGGCGCGCCGGGCAGGGGCATGTACCCCACCTCGCCCGCGCCGCCGGTGGCGCCCCGGTGCAGGCGGCCGCCGATCACGCTGGCCAGGCCGATGCCCTCGCCGACCCAGAGCACCACGAAGTCGCTCTCCCCGGCGGCCACGCCGTGCGCCTGCTCGGCCTGGGCGATGAGGTTGACGTCGTTCTCGACCTGGACGCGCACGCCCAGCCCGTCGCTGAGGGTCTGCACCAGCCGGGGGATGTGCCACCCGGGGATGTGGGCGGCGTAGGTGAGGCGGCCGGTGGCGGGGTTGACCGCGCCGCCGATGCCGATGACGACCCGGTTCAGGTCGGTGACGCGCAGCGGGCCCAGCGCCTCCGTGAGCGCGGTCCGCAGCCGCGCCACGACGTCGCCGGCCGCGCGCCCCGGGGTGGGCAGCACGTGCTCGCCGAGCACCTCGCCGGTCAGGCCCGCGACCTTGACCGCGATCCGCGCCGACGTCACGCCCACCCCGGCCACGTACGCCGCGCGCGGGTTGACCGCGTACAGCTCCGCCGTACGGCCGGGGCCGCCCTCGCGCAGCCCGCCGGCGACCACCAGGCCCGCCCGCTGGAGCCGGGTCAGCAGTTGCGAGGCGGTGGGCTTGGAGATGCCGGTGACGGCCGCGAGCTCCGCGCGGGTCAGCGGTCCCCGGTCGAGCATGACCTCGAGCGCGGCGCGGTCGTTGATGGCGCGCAGCAGGCTCGGGGTGCCGGGGGTTGGCTGGCTCACGATGTCCCTTCACTGCCGGGCGGGGCCGGCTCGGAATCGCGGACGGGGGGACGGGGAACGCTCGGGAAGGCGGGCAGGAGGGAAGGACGGGCCGGGGGAGGCCAGTTAGGAAAGTTTCCTAACTGGCGAAAAAGTAAGGATTGTTTTCCGTTGCGTCAAGTGCCGTCCCACCTGCCGCAACCAAGCCGTGACCTGCGCCCGGCCGCGCCTCCCGCCCGTTACCGGATCATGCCGATCCGGTGATTGCGCGGCCCCGCCGGGGGAAGAGGCGGTCGGAGGGGACGAAGGCGCGGCGCGGCGGGGAGGCGGCCGATGGGGGGAACGGGGACGGCCCCGGCCGGCGGCAGCGTGGTCACCGTCCTGGTCGCCGGCGGCGCCAACCTGGCCATCGCCTGCGCCAAGGCCGTGGCGGGCGCGATCAGCGGCTCGGGCGCGATGCTGTCGGAGGCCGCGCACTCGGTCGCCGACACGCTCACCGAGGTGCTGCTGCTGATGGCGCTGCGCCGGGGCAGCCGCAAGGGGGATCGGCGGCACCCCTTCGGCTACGGCCGCGAAGGGTACTTCTGGGCTTTCCTGGCGGCGCTCGCCACGTTCGTGCTCGGGGCCGGCTTCTCGATCACCCACGGCGTGCACACCGTCCGCGACGGGGAGGAACTCGGCTCTTTCGGCGTCTCCTACCTGGTGATCGCGGCGTCCCTGGTGCTGGAGGGCATCTCCTGGGTCCGCGCCTACCGCCAGGCAAGCAGCGCCGCCAAGCGCTGGCGGGCCAACCTGTTCCGGTTCGTGCGGCTGTCGGCCGACACCCCGCTCAAGGCCGTGCTGTTCGAGGACACCGCCGCGCTCATCGGCCTGCTGCTCGCCGCCGGCGGCCTGGGACTGTCCCAGCTCACCGGCAACCCCATGTGGGACGGCCTGGCCTCGATCCTCATCGGCGTGCTGCTGCTCGTCGTCGCCATCACCCTGGGCCGCGACAACATCTCCTTCCTCATCGGCCGCTCGCTGCCCCGGGAGATGGAGCACGCGATCGCCGAGGAACTGGAGTCCATCCCCGAGATCCGCTCGGTCGTGCTGCTCTACACCAGCGTGCTCAGCCCCACCGCCGCCATGGTCGCCGCCAAGGTGGACTTCGCGGACTGCTTCACCGCCGCCCAGATCGAGGCCGCCGCCTCCGAGGCCGAGCGCCGCCTCCGCGAGGCCATCCCCCTCATCCGCTACGTCTTCCTCGATCCCACGTCGGCCGCGCGCACGCGGTAGCCGTACGATCATCTCGTGCCAGTTCGCATCGTCGCGCCGCCCGCCCGCTAGCGGGCGGTGATCCCTCGCAGGCCGCCGGGCCCTCGCCCCGCGGCCCGGTGACCGCTGCCCGCTCCGGTGCACGTTCCGGTCACCGACGCGGGAGACACACGCGTGAAGGCACACACTTCTGGACTCATCCATGTCACCGTCGCCGCGATCGCCTGGGGCACAGGCGGTCCGGTGGCGGCGGTCCTCTACCGGGACGGCGGGCTCGGCCCGCTCGCCGTCTCCTTCTGGCGCTTCGCCCTGGGCGCCCTCCTCCTGGCCGCCCTCCACCCTCTCCTCCGCCGCGCGGCGCACCGTCCCGGGGCCGCGCCGTACGGCGGCGGCGTGGCGGCGGCTCCGGGGAACCTCCGGGCCGCCGGCGCCCGCCCGCGCCTGCGCCGCGCGGCGCTCGGGGTGCTGGCCATGGGGGCCGGGCTCGGAGTGTCTCAGGCGGCGTACTTCGCGGCCGTGGAGGCGGCGGGCGTCGCGTTCGCCACGGTCGTGACGCTCGGGGTGTCGCCGGTCGCGGTGGCGCTCGGGGCCGCCGGATGGCTCGGCGAGGGGCTGGGACGGCGCGACGTGATCGCCCTGGCCCTCGCCGGCGCCGGGCTGCTGCTGCTCAGCGGCGAGGCGGCGGGCGGCCCCGACCCGGCGGCCGGGGTGCTGCTGGCCCTGGTCTCCGGGGTGGCCTACGCGGGCGTGACGCTGCTGTCCCGGGCCGCCGGGCCCGGCGGGGACCCGCTCGGCTCGGCGATGTACGGCTTCGCGGCCGCCGGGGCGTTCGTGCTCCCGGCGGCGCTGGCCGAGGGGGCGCTGCCCCTGGGCGGCGCGGGCGCGTGGGCCTGGCTGCTGTTCCTCGGCGCGGTGCCGACGGCCCTGGCCTACACGCTGTATTTCACCGGGCTCACCCGGGTCCGCGCGGCCACGGCGGCCGTGGTCGCCCTGGGCGAGCCGGTGGTGGCGGCGCTGATCGCGGTCGCGGCGCTGGGGGAACGGCTCACCCTCGCCCTGATCGCGGGCTCGGCCGTCCTCGGGTGCGCGGTGCTGATCCTGACCGGCGCGCGCCGTTGATCCCGGCCCGCGCCCGGCGCTGACCCGCCCGGCGGCCGCCGTACGAGCGCGTGCGGCGGCCGCCGGGCGGCGCGGGGCGGCGGCCGCGGGACGTCAGGAGACCTCGGGGCGTCAGGAGGCCGTGGGTGTCGGAGAGCCGTGGGTGTCAGGAGGCCGCGGCGGCGGCCGCCGTGCGGGACCTCCACCAGTCCTGCCCGGACTCGGGCAGCGTGTGGATGGGGTCGTAGTAGGGGTAGTGGCGTTCGAGCGCCGCCTCGTCGGCGGCCTCCAGCGCGGTCCGGTAGTTCTTGGTCCACGTGGATACGCCCAGCTCGCGGTCGTAGGTCGCGGCCTGGTGGACCCAGCGCTTGCCGACGAACGGCACGTCGCACACGATCCGGGGCGTGGCGAACCCGGGCAGGTAGCCCATGATCCCGTGCTGGAGCTCCTGCGCCTCCCACAGCGCCAGCCGCCAGTGCTCGCTGCCCGGGATCATGTCGCACATGTAGAAGTAGTACGGCAGGATGCCCTCGTCCTCGATCGCGAAGCACAGGTCGAGGAGCTGCTCGACCGAGTCGTTGACCCCGCGCAGCAGCACGCCCTGGTTGCGCACGTCGCGGATCCCGGTCTCCAGGAGGCTCCGCGCGGCGCGCGCCACCAGCGGGGTCACCGAGTTCGCCGAGTTGATGTGGGTGTGGACCGCGATCTGCGCCCCGCGCTCGCGCGCCTTGGCGGCCAGCCGCTCCATCCCGGCCCGCACGTCGTCGGCGAGCCAGTGCTGCGGCAGCCCCATCAGCGCCTTGCTGGCCAGCCGGATGTCGCGGATGCCCGGGATGTCCAGCAGGGCCGAGACGAACGCCTCCAGCCTCGGCCACGGCACGTTCGCCACGTCCCCGCCCGAGACCACCACGTCCCGCACCTCCGGGGTGCGCTTGAGGTAGTCGAGCATGGCCTCGTACCGGTCCGGCGGCTTGAGCTCGAAGCGGTGCTTGTCCACGCTCGGCGTCGGGTTGCCCACCAGGTCCATGCGGGTGCAGTGGCCGCAGTACTGGGGGCACGTCGGGGTGATCTCCGCGAGCACCTTCGTCGGGTATCGGTGGGTCAGCCCCTCCACCGCCCACATGTCGCTCTCGTGCAGCGAGTCGCGGCTCGCGTGCGGGTGCGAGGGGTAGTCGGCCCGCCGGTCGCTGAAGACCGGCAGCATGTACCGCCGCACGGGGTCGGCGTAGAACGCCTCGGTGGAGGAGACGTCCATCGTGTTGAGCATCTGCGGCGGCAGCAGCATCGACATCGTCGCGCGTTCGCGCTGGTCGCGCTCCAGGTCCGCGTAGAACCGCTCGTCGAGCAGGTCGCCGGTGACCGCCCGGAGCTGCCGGAGGTTCTTGACGCAGTGGGCCCGCTGCCACTGGGCGGACTCCCAGTCGGCGCGGCTCACGTCCGCCCATCCGGGGAATCTGCGCCAGTCGGGTTCGACGAGTTCGCGGCGGCGGTAGCCGTACGGCTGCGCCGGGTGGATCTGCGCATCCATCGCGCCTCCCCATTGAGGTGCGTACGATCCACTGTCTACTACCCGGGGGCGTGTAAGGAATACGGTTCACCCCCTAAACCAGAGGAACTTTTTGCGTTCGGGGATAGGGGTGGACGCGAAAGGCCGCCGCCCCCCGGGGAGGGGGACGGCGGCCGGAGGCCGGGAGGGCGGCGGTCAGCTCCCCACGGCGTCGTCCGAGCGCCGGTGGGAGCCGGCGGCGCGGCGGTTGTCGCGGACCCGGACGAACACGAACGCGGCGATGGCCAGGAGCACCAGGCCCACGACCGCCTTCGACGCGATCCCGACGTACTCCTCGACGAGCCACCAGCTCTCGCCGAGGAGGTATCCGGCGAGCACGAACGCGGTGTTCCAGATCAGGCTGCCCAGGCCGGACAGCAGCAGGAAGAGCCCGACCGGCATGGCCTCGATCCCGGCGGGCACCGAGATCAGGCTGCGGAAGATCGGGATCATCCGGCCGAAGAACACCGCCTTGCCGCCGTGCTTGGCGAACCACGCCTCGGTCTTGTCCACGTCCGAGACCTTCATCAGCGGCAGCCGCGCCACGATGGCCCGGATGCGCTCGCGCCCGAAGACGCGGCCGATGGTGTACAGCGCGAGCGCGCCCACGATGGAGCCGACCGTGCACCACACGATCGCCTCCACCAGCCCGAGCTGTCCCCGGCTGGCCGTGAACCCGGCCAGCGGCAGGATCAGCTCGCTGGGGATCGGCGGGAAGAGGTTCTCCGCCGCGATCGCCAGCCCCGCCCCGGGACCGCCCATGGTCTCGACGAGCCCGATCACCCATTCGACGAGCCCGCCGGCCTCCACGGGCGGCTCCTCGCCCGCAATGATCATCATTTGCATGCCCATAACGCTACGAATCCACTCTGCCGAGAACCATGAAGCGGACCACCCGGCAGACCTGACGCCAACCACAGTCCCGCCCCTGCGGAAAACCTCATCCCCCTCCCCAACTCACCCGGTGCCCCCAAGGTTCCCACGAACCGGCACCCGGTGCGTCCCGGACGCCCGGGTCCCCGCGGCCGCCGCCCCGCCCGGGCGGGGTCTCCAGGGCGGGGCGGCGGGCCCCCGGGTTCCGGCGATCGACCGCTGGAAGGGCTCACGCCTCCGGGAGGGCGGCGGTCAGGTCGAGCTCCACGAGCTGGCCGGGGTACCCGAGGGCGGCGACGCCCAGGAGGGTGCTGGCGGTGGTGAACGCCGGGCCCAGCGGCGAGGCGTTGAGCCGGTCCCACACACCGGCGAGGACCTGGCGGTCGCCGCTCGCGACGTAGATCACCGAGCGCACGACGTGCTCGGGGCCGGCGCCGGCGGCGGCGAGCGCGGTGAGGGAGTTGGCGATCACCTGGTCGGTCTGGGCGAGCGGGTCGTCCCCGCCCACCACCGCGCCGCTCGCGTCGAGCGGGCACTGGCCGGCCAGGTGAGCCTGGCGGCCGGCCTCGACGATGGTGACGTGGTGGTAGCCGGGGGTCTGGTGGAGGTTGCCGGGATTGATACGCGTGATGCTCATGTGATCATTCTTCCGAGGCCGCGCAACCGGTTTTCCGAGGTCACGCCGCGCGCGACGGCGGGGCCGGGGCGGGGGCGGGGGCGGCGTGACGTCGCCGGGGCCCGGGCCGTACGGCGGGCGGGGGAGCGCCCCGGGGCGGGAACGGGTGTGGGCACCGTCCTGAGGGGGCGGTGCCCACGGCGCTCGCGGCGAGGAGGCGCGTTTCCTGAGTCCACTGTGGCGCGCCCGGGCCGCCGGGTCTGCGTACAAATACCGGTAACGGCGGCCGTCGCCGGCGGCGTCAGGCGAGGACGCGGGCCTCCTCGGCCTCGACCTGCTGGTTCCACTCGCGCTTGGACGACTGCCAGCCGTCCTCGTCCTGGCCCCGCCGCCAGTAGCCGGAGATGGACAGGCGGTCCATCGGCAGGCCCCGCTCGACCCGGAGGTGACGGCGGAGCTCCTTGACGAACCCGGCCTCGCCGTGGACGAACGCGTGCACCGTCCCGCCCGGGAAGCCGAGCCCGCGCACGGCCCGCACGAGCTTGTCGCCGACGGGCGCGTCGCCCCGGTGCAGCCACACGATCTCCGCGTCGCCCGGCGTGGGCAGGACCTGCTCCTCCTCCGGCCCCGCCACCTCGACGAAGACCCGCGCGGGCGCCCCGGCGGGCAGCCGCTCCAGCGACGCCCCGATCGCGGGCAGGGCGCTCTCGTCCCCGGCCATCAGGTGCCAGTCCGCCTCCTGGTCGGGAGCGTAACCGCCGCCGGGCCCGAGGAACGAGATCTCGTCCCCGGGCCGCGCGCCCGCCGCCCACGGCCCCGCCACGCCCGTGTCCCCGTGGTAGACGAAGTCGATGGTCAGCTCGCCCCTGGCCGCGTCCCAGGCCCGCACCGTGTAGGTGCGCACCACCGGCCACTGCTCCCGGGGCATCCGGGCCCGGATCTCGAAGATGTCGAACGGCTCGGGATAGACGACCCCCGCCCGCGGCCACAGAAGTTTCACGTAGTGGTCGGTGTACTCCCCGGCGGAGAACCCCGCGAGCCCCTCACCTCCCAGCACCACCCGGATCATGTGCGGCGTGATCCGGGTGGTGCGCACCACGACCCCCCGGCTCAACCGCCTGCCCCCACGCCCCGGCTCCGCCACCAGACCCCCTCCAAACCCATCGACTTAGGCAAGCCTAACCTACCTGGTCAACCTTCCATGATCGCCGGGGCGGCGCCTCGCGTCGGGGGAGCCCCGCCCGGGGAGGGCCGGGGTCAGCTTGTGGTGTGGATGAACGGGAGGGCGAAGGCGATCATGAGGAGGTGAGGGTGACGGGGAAGGGGATGGGGGTCTTGCGCGCCACGTAGGAGGCGAGCGGGCCGGAGCCTTCGCCCAGGAGGACGACCGGCAGGAGGAGCGGCGCGATCGTTCCCCGGGGGCCGGCGTGGAGAAGCAGGAGGATCAGGGCCTGGAAGAGGGTGTCCATCGCGCCTCCTCGGCGTTCCTGGAGCGCATCGTCCATCATCTGGCCGCCTCGCGCCACCACGGCGGAGGCGCTGCCGGCCGGCGGGCTTCCGGGGGCTCGGGCCGGGCGAGGCGGGGTGGCGGCCGCGCGGGGCGGGCCGCCACGGTCAGGGGGTCGTCTGGGGGGCGATGAGGGCCAGGAAGGCCAGGATGAGGATCAGGACGGTGGCGGCGATCGCGAAGCCCAGGAGGTAGGGGTGGCGTTCGGGCCAGCGGAACAGGCCCGGGTAGGTCTTGGAGAGTTCGGCGGCGGTCACCGGGTGGGCCGGGCCGGAGCAGGGGACGCCGAGGGCGGCCACGAGGTGGTCGATCTGCTCGCGGCCGTACATGCTCGCGCTCACCCTCAGGAGGACGTTGTGGTGGGCGTCGAGGATGAAGAGGGTGTCGCCGGGGCCGCCCTTCGGCCCGGTGAGGGTCGCGCGGACCGCTCGCGCCGCCCGCGCGCGGGGCCGGCGGCGCTCGGAGATCGGGCCGCGCAGGATGATCTCGTGGGAGGTCAGGACGACGCGGCTGCGGAGGAGGGAGGCGGCCGCCAGGGCGATCAGCGCGGCGAAGAAGCCGCCCATGATCGCGGCCAGCGCCGCCGGGGCGTCGCCGATCAGGATGGCGGCGACGATCGCCACGGCGGCGGCCCCCGCCGTGACCAGGACGGCCAGCCCCTTGCGCACGTCCGGCCGGATCGTCAGGTCGCCCTGGACCTCTCGCATGCGCCTATCGCCCCCTTTGCCCTCGTATTGGTAATTCTGCCCGATGGGGCGGCCGTCCGGCCGCCGGGGACGAGCGCTCGGCCCCGGCGGCCGTACCGGCCCGCCCGCCCCGCCTGGACGCCGGAAGCCTGCCGTACTGCCCCGCCCGCCCCGCCTGGACGCCGGAAGCCTGCCGTACCGGCCCGCTCGCTCCGCCTGGACCGGGAAGCCTGCCGCGGCGGCCGGGGCACACGGAGGGCGGCCGGGCGCGACACACCGGTCGGGGGCCCTGGAAAGCGGGGGAGGCGTGCCGATAATGAGGGATGCCCGGCGATTACTCGATCGGATTGGGGCGTGTGGTGGCGCCGCGAGGGGTGCTGCCGCAGGCGGCCGAACGGCTGGACGCCGATCCCCGGATCGGGGACGACGAGGTCCGCGTCCGGCTGGAGTGGCTGAACCTGGACGCCGCGTCGTACCGGCAGCTCGCCGGCGAGCACGGCGGGGACGGCGCGCGGATCCGGGCCGAGGTGCTGCGGATCGTGGCGGCGCGGGGGAAGATGCACAACCCCGTGACCGGGTCGGGCGGGATGCTGGTCGGCGTCGTGGACGAGGTGGGCCCCCGTTCGCCGCTCGGGCTCGGGCCGGGGGACCGCGTGGCGAGCCTGGTGTCGCTGACCCTGACCCCGCTGGTGATCAGCGACGGGCTGCGGCGGTGGGACGGCCGGTCCGAGCGGATCCCCGCCGAGGGGCACGCGATCCTGTTCGGGCGTTCGATCGCGGCCGTGCTGCCCGACGACCTGCCCGCCGAGACCGCGCTCGCCGTGCTCGACGTGTGCGGGGCCCCGGCGCTGACCGCCCGCGTCGTACGGCCGGGGCAGGCGGTCACCGTGATCGGCGCCTCGGGCAAGAGCGGGTCCCTGACCCTGGCGGCCGCGCGGCGGGCCGGGGCGGGACCGCTGGTGGGCGTGGTGCCGGACGCCCGGCAGGCGGCGCTGCTGGGCGAGTCCGGGCTCGCCGACGTCGTGGTCGAGGCCGACGCGCGCGACCCGGTGGGGCTGGCGGCGGCCGTGCCCGGTCCCGCGGACGTGACCGTGGTGTGCGCGGACGTGCCGGGGTGCGAGCACGGCGCGATCCTGTGCACGCGGCAGGGCGGCACCGTCGTGTTCTTCTCCATGGCGACCTCGTTCAGCGCCGCGGCGCTCGGCGCGGAAGGACTGGCCGCCGACGTGACCATGCTCATCGGGAACGGGTACGTCCCCGGGCACGCGGACCACGCGCTCGACCTGTACCGCGCCGAGGCCGGCGTGAGGAGGCTGTATGAAGCTCGGGCTTGACCCGGAGACGATCGCGCGGGCGCGCGCCCTGGCGGCCCGCGCCGCCGAGCCCATCATCCAGATGGCGCGCACCCACACCACGGTGTCCGTGGAGCGGGCGGTGCTGCGCCTGGCCGGCCTGACCGGCGCGGACCAGGACGGCATGCCGTACGTCAACCACCTGGTGGAGGCCGTGCGGGACCAGGTGGGGCTGGAACTCGGCGTGGCGCTGCCGGTCTTCCACGCGCTGGGGGAGGAGGGCGATCTGGCGGCGCTCGCGCGCGACGCGGCGGCGGGGCGGGCGCGTTTCACGATCCCGGCCGACCCGGGCCCGGCCGCCGCCCGGGCCCGCCGCGCCGTGGCCGCCGGCGTCTCCCGGATCGACGCGCGCCGCGCCGAGCGCGACCGGCTCGTGACGCGGTACGGCGACCCGCCCCGGCCGTGGATCTACCTGATCGTGGCCACCGGCGACATCCGCGAGGACATCCCCCAGGCCAAGGCGGCGGCGCGGGCCGGGGCCGACGTGATCGCGGTGATCCGGTCCACCGGGCAGTCGCTGCTGGACTACGTGCCCGAGGGCGAGACCCGGGAGGGCTACGCCGGGACCTACGCCACGCAGGAGAACTTCCGGCTCATGCGCGCGGCGCTGGACGAGGTGTCGGCCGAGCTGGGCCGCTACGTGCGGCTGACCAACTACGCCTCAGGGCTGTGCATGCCGGAGATCGCCGCGCTGGCCGGGCTGGAACGCCTGGACATGATGCTCAACGACTGCATGTACGGCATCGTCTTCCGCGACATCAACCCGCGCCGGACGTTCATCGACCAGCGGTTCTCGCGCATGGTGCACGCCCGCGCCGGAATCGTGATCAACACCGGCGAGGACAACTACCTGACCACGGCCGACGCCGTGGACGCCGCCCACACGGTGATCGCCTCGCAGCTCCTGAACGAGCGGTTCGGGCACGAGGCGGGGCTGTCGGACGCGCAGCTCGGGCTGGGGCACGCCTTCGAGATCAACCCGGACGTCCCGGACTCGTTCCGGCTGGAGCTGGCCCACGCGCAGCTCGTCCGCGAGCTGTTCCCGCACGCGCCGCTGAAGTACATGCCGCCCACCAAGCACATGACCGGGGACATCTTCGCCGGCTACCTGCTCGACGCGTTCTTCAACCTCTGCGGGCTGATGACCGGGCAGTCCATCCTGCTCGTCGGCATGATGACCGAGGGCATCCACACGCCGTTCCTGTCCGACCGGGACCTGGCCCTGGCCAACGTGGCCTACGTGCGCCGCGCCGCCGGGTCCCTGGCCGAGGACTTCACGCCCGGGCCGTTCATCCGCGAACGCGCCGGACGCGTCCTGGGCGAGGCCGTGGACCTGCTCGCCCGGGTCGCCGACGAGGGGCTGCTCGCCGCGATCGCCGAGGGCGCGTTCGGCGTCACCCGCCGCCCCGCCGACGGCGGCAAGGGCCTGGACGGCGTCGTCGAGCGCGCCGAGGGCTACCTCAACCCGGCCGAGGAGATCCTGTCCGCGCCGCCGGAGTCGCCCCTGCCGCAGGAGCCCGCCGGGCGCGCCGCGGGCCTGACCGGGGAGGTGCCCGCGTGAGCCGTACGGGACCTGAAGGGGCGGGCGCGGGCCGCACGGGACGGGGACGCCCGGGCGGGACGGACTGGGAGGTGCCGGGATGACGCGGCTGATCAGGCCCTACGGGGACACCACCGGCGACGGGATGGTGCAGCTCTCGTTCACGCTGCCCGTGCCGTACGGCGCGCGCGCGAGCGCGGCCGCGGTGCGGCTGGCCGGGGAGATGGGGCTGGAGCCCGCGAGCGTGGTGCACTCGCGGGCGATGGGCCCCGACTTCACGTTCTTCATCCTGTACGGCAAGGCGCGGCACCTCATCGACTTCGACGCGATCGAGGAGCCGGCCGGGCGGGAGTACCCCGCGCTGTCGGTCAAGCAGGTGAACCTGGCGATCCGCGGCGGGCTCGGGCGGCGGCTCGTGGTGGTCGGCGCGTGCGTGGGGACCGACGCGCACACCGTCGGCATCGACGCGATCCTCAACGTGAAGGGATTCGCGGGGGAGAAGGGGCTGGAGCACTACCGGGAGATGCGCGTGGTGAACCTGGGCGCGCAGGTGCCCGTGGAGGAGCTGGCCGCGCGCGCCCGCGCCGAGGGGGCCGACGCCGTCCTGGTGTCGCAGGTGGTCACGCAGCGGGACGCGCACCTGCGCAACGCCCGCGAGCTGGCGGCGGCCTTCGGCGAGCCCCGGCCGCTGCTGGTGGTCGGCGGCCCCAGGTTCGACACGGTGACCGCCGCCGACCTGGGGGTGGACCGGGTGTTCGGGCGCGGGACCACGCCGGGGGAGGTGGCGTCGTACCTCGTGCACGCCCTCGGGCTCCCGGTCCCGGGGGAGTCCCCGGAGGGGGAGACGGGCGCCGCGCCCGCGGGCTCAGGTACGGCGGGCTCAGGTACGGCTGGCCCGGTCACGGCGGGCTCTGGGACGGAGGGCGCTCATGAGTGAGGGGCTGACGGTGACGCACCGCCGCTATGTGCCGTACTCCCACGCGCACTACGGCGGGAGCCTCGTGGACGGGGCGTACGTCCTCGGCCTGTTCGGCGACGTCGCGACCGAGCTGTGCGTCCGCCACGACGGCGACGAGGGGCTGCTCGCGGGGTACTCCGCGGTGGCGTTCCGGGCCCCGGTGCGGGCCGGGGACGTGGTCGAGGTGACCGCGCGGCTGACGCGGGTGGGCCGCCGCAGCCGCGACCTGGAGTTCGAGGCGCGCGTGGTGTGCCGGGCGCGGCCGGACCGGTCGGAGTCGGCGGCCGAGGCGCTGCCCGAGCCGATCGTCGCGGTGACGGCGTCGGGGACGGTCGTCGTACCTTGAGGCCATAGCGGGCGGAGCGGGTCACGTCCGACAATCGGTGACCCGGGGAGCCGCTCCGGCCTGCCCGGGCTGCCGGACGACCCCGGGGGTGCCCGATGACCCAGCCGCGCCAGTCCCGTCTACCGAGGCCGCGGGTGCTCGCCGCCCTGGCCGCGCTCGCCCTGATCTACGCCGTGGCCGCCGCCTGCCTGCTGGTGGCGGGGGTCCCGGCGCTCGGCGTGGCGGTGCTGGCAGCGGCCGTGTTCGCCGCCCAGTGGATGTGGACCGAACGGCTCGCGCGCCGCCTGACCCGCGCCCAGCCGGTGTCGGCGGCCGAGGAGCCGGAGCTGCACGCCGTGGTGGACCGGCTCTGCGCCCTCACCCACCACCCCAGGCCCCGCCTGGCGATCAGCCCGGACCCGGCCCCCAACGCCTGGACCGTCGGCCGTTCCGCCGACCACACCACGATCATCGTGACGCGGGCGCTCCTGCGCCGCCTGGACCCCTCCGAGCTCACCGCGGTGCTGGCCCACGAGGTCGCCCACATCGCCCACCGCGACGTCTCCCTCATGACCCTGATCAGCGCGCCCGCCCTGGCCATGACCTGGTTCGCCCGCACGGTCGGCCGCGGTCTCGGCCGCGCCCCCGGCGCCTTCTTCCAGCTCGGCTTCTTCGGCCTGGTCACCCTCGCCGCCGCCGTCGTCGCCGGCCTGCTGGGCGCCCTGTCGCAGCTCCCCCTGCGCGCCCTCAGCCGGGCCCGGGAGTCCGCCGCCGACGCCACCGCCGCGGCCTACCTCGGCCAGCCCGCCCTCCTGTCCTCCGCCCTCCTCAAGCTCCACGAGGGCGCCGAGATCCCCCGGACCGACCTCCGCGCCGCCGTGGCCGCCCTGGGCGTCATCGCGGCCACCCCGCCCAGGAACCGCTGGCTGGCCACCCACCCCTCCCTCGAAACCCGCCTGGCCGACCTCGCCCGCCTCCCCCACTGACCACCCCGCCCCGCCCACGGCGCCCCCTCCGGGGTCTCCACAGGCAGGCCGCCGCGGTCCATTCCGCCCCGCCCTCGGCGCCGGCCCCTGCCGCACGGCCTCCGTGTCTCCCCGTCATCCCGATGTCCCCCCGGCATCCGGCGGCGGGACCAGGCCGCCCAGCCGTACGCCGCCACCGCCCGGAGCGCCCCCGGCGACCGCCCCCATCCGGCGGTGGCTCCCCTCCCGCGGGCCCCGCCCACCCGGACCGGCGCGATCCCCGCGGCGTGTGAATCGGTGGTGCGGGCGGGAGCCGCCGGCGGCCGGAGTGCGGGAGGTCCCGGCCAGGCTGTTCTCTCCCATTTCCGGCCAGGCTGTAATCCTGGGCGCTCCGGAGGGAGTACTGGGTGAACGGCGGCGTGAACGCCGCGAACCCGATCGATAGGACAGAGATGACGTGGACGATCCGGAGGGCCGCTTCACCGCGCTCTACGACCGGCACTACCGCAGCCTGCTCGGCTACGCGCTGCTGCGGGCCGAGCAGGGCGTGGCCGAGGACGTGGTGAGCGAGACCTTCCTCGTCGCGTGGCGGCGGCTGCCGGAGGTGCCGGAACCGGCGCTGCCGTGGCTGATCGGCGTGGCCAGGAACCTGCTGCGCAAGCAGCGCGACTCGCGGCTGCGCGGGGAGTCCCTCGTGGACCGCTTCGCCGCGCTGGGCGGGGAACCGGCGGCCGCCGACGTCGCCGAGCACGTGGTGGCGCGCGAGGCGGCCCTCGCGGCCCTCGCCGCGCTGCCCGAGCGCGACGTCGAGGCGCTCGTGCTGACCGTCTGGCACGGCCTGACCCCCGCCGAGGCGGCCCTGGCGACAGGGTCCTCGCGGGCCGCCTTCGCCGTACGCCTGCACCGGGCGCGCCGGCGGCTGGCCCGAGCCCTCGACGAGGCCCCCGCCGCGCCCCGTGTCCTCTCCATGACCTCCCAGGAGCAGAGGTGCCCATGAGCAAGGAATCCGACGAGCTCTTCGCGGCGTTGCGCCCCGCCGGGCTCGACGAGCTGACCGCCGAGGCGTACGGCAGGCGCCGCGAGGGCGATCTGGCCCGCGCGCTGGCCTCGCCCCGTGGCGCCGCGGAGGGCCGCCGCGACCCGCTGCCCGCCCGTCCGGCCTGGCGGCTCCGGCTCGCCGTCGCGGGCACGGCGGCCGCAGGGCTGGCCGCCGCCGCGGTGGTCGTGCCGGGCGCCGTCGGCACGGGCGCGGACCCGGTCCCCGGGGGCTCCGGCCGCGCCGCCGCCACGCCCGCCGCGCCGCCCCGGTCCGTACGGCTGGACGCCCGGTCGGTCTTGCTCGCGAGCGCGACCGCGGCCGAGCGCGCCTCTGAGGAGACGGGGGCGTACTGGTACAGGCGGGAGCGGACCTTCGAGCGGATCCGGTTCCCCGGGGCGGGGACCGGCAAGCCGGCGCGGCGGCAGGAGCTGCCCTACCGCGCCTACGCGGCGCACACCCAGGAGTCGTGGTTCGCGCGCGACGGGGGCGCGCGCAGCCGTACGGTGACGGGGCAGGACGTGAAGGTCACCTTCGCCTCGGAGGCGGACGAGGCGGCGTGGCGGAAGGCGGGCTCCCCCGAGCTGTGGCGGGCGGAGCGGTCGGTGAACGACTACGACATGGCGCTCAAGTGGCTGATCGGCGCGCATCGGATGACGATGGCGGACCTGCGCGCGCTGCCCCGCGACGAGGCGGGCCTGGAGGCGGAGCTGCGTCGGCTGCACGCCGCGGAGAAACCGGCCGACTGGGACGAGGTGCCGGACTTCCCGTCCTATGTCTGGTCCACCGCGCAGGACCTCCTGGCCGGCCCGATCAGGCCCGCGACGAAGGCCGCGCTGTACCGCGTGCTCGCCCGGCAGGACGGCATCCGCGCCCGGGAGCACGTGCGCGACCCGCTGGGCCGTACCGGGGTGGCCGTCGAGACGACCTGGGACGGGGAGGACGGCCGCCGCCCGGCGCGGCTGATCGTCGACCCCGGGAGCGGCGAACTGCTCGCCTTCGAGTCCCGCGTCTCCAGGACCGGGGAGGCCGACCTGCGCGTGGCGTACGCCGACAGCGGCTGGTCCGACTCCCTCGGCGAGCCCCCTGGGGACTGACCCGCGGGGGCCGGAAACGCCTTGGGACGGCCGGGCCAAGTAGGGGTGTAAGGGCGGACGACGGAGGGAGCCGGGATGCGGTTCGACGAGAGTTCCGCCGCCTTCGAGGCGTTCTACCGGCGCAATTTCGAGGCGGTGCTGCGGTTCGTGACGCGGCGGGTGGACGACCCCCACCTCGCCGGTGACCTGACCGCGGACGTGTTCCTGGCGGCGCTCGACTCGGCGCACACGTACCGGCCGGGACGCGGGAGCGAGATCGCCTGGCTGTACGGCGTGGCCCGCAACGTCGTGTCGGCGCGGCGGCGGCGGGACGCGCGGGAGGCCCGGGCGAGCGGGCGGATCGCGGGGCGGCGGCTGATGGACGACGACGACGTGGGCCGGATGGAGGAGCGGATCGACGCCGAGCGCGGCATGCGCGAGGCGCTCGCGGCCATGCAGGCGCTCCCCGAGGGGGAACGGGCGGTGCTCGAACTCGTGGCCGTCGACCAGCTCACCGTCGCCGAGGCCGCCGCCGCGCTCGGGATCCGCGCGGTGACCGCGCGGGTGCGGCTGCACCGGGCCAGGAAGGCCCTGCAGCGGTTCGTCCCGCCGTCGGCCGTGTTCACCGAGGAGATGGAGGGAACGGCATGAGCCGGTTCGAGGAGCGCCTGCTGACGGCGCTCAAGGAGGACCTGGCCGCGAGGCCCGCCCCGGTGCGGGCCAGGACGCGGCGCGTGCCCCGGCCGGTCGTCGCGGTCACGGGGGCCGCGGCGGCCGCCACGGCGGGATTCCTGGTGTACGGCGGGGCCGGCAGCCCGGCGTTCGCGGTCACCACGGACCCGGACGGCGCGGTGAAGGTCCGCATCGACGAGTTCCGCGACCCCGGCGCGCTGGAGGGGGAGCTGGCCAAGGCCGGGATCAAGGCCGTGGTCGACTACCTGCCCGCCGGCAGGATCTGCAAGTCCCCCCGGGGCGAGACGGCGCGCGGGGGCGGCCGGCTCGAGGTCGGCGTCGGCGGCGAGGGCGGCGGGATCACCTTCCGCGTCGGCAAGGGACAGATCGCCCGGGACCACACCCTGGTCCTGGCCGTCTCCCGCGACGCGGACGCCCCCGGGAAGGCCCCGGCGGCGACCTCACTGGAGATCGTCAAGGGCGCCGTGACGCCCTGCGAGCCCGTGGCCCCGCCCGCCGCCCCGCCCAGGGGCGGGGACGGCGCCGGCGGCGCGCAGGAGCGCGAGGGCGACGGCCCCGGCACCACGGAACGCGAGGACGACGACTCCGGCGGCCGGGGACCGGGCATCCGGCAGGACACGGACGGCTCCGGCACCCAGGAAAGGACCGAGGACGGGACCGCCCCCGGCGGCGGGCCGGCGACGCGGGAGAACCGCACCGGGGCCACCGTCCACTCCGGCTCCTGACGACCCACCCCGAGACGGGCCCGGCGGCCGGAGGACGGCCGCCGGGCCCCGGCATGCCCGCGTGCCGGGGTGTGCCCGCGTGCCGGGGTGTGCCCGCGTGCCGGGGTGTGCCCGCGTGCCGGGGCGTGCCCGCGTGCCGGGGCGTGCCCGCGTGGCACTGCCCAGTGCGCGGTGTTCCCGCGTGCCCGTGCGCCCCGGCCCGGCGGCGCGCCGTTCACCGCACGGAGGGGTGGCGACGGAGGACCGCCGGGGAAAACTCCTTGCGGAAGTGTCGGTGAAGCGGGTTAGGGTCTCTCCTCGTGTCGGACGAAGCGATGATCTACGCGCGGGGGCTGGTGAAACGCTTCGGCGACTTCACGGCCGTGGACGGGATCGACCTGGAGGTGGCCCCCGGCGAGGCGTTCGGGTTCCTCGGGCCCAACGGCGCGGGGAAGTCCTCCACGATGCGCATGATCAGTTGCGTGTCGCTGCCCACCGCCGGGGAGCTGCGCATCCTCGGCATGGACCCGGCGCGGGACGGCACCCGGATCCGGGGCCGGCTCGGGGTGTGCCCGCAGCTCGACACGCTCGACCCGGACCTGAACGTCCGCGAGAACCTCACCACCTACGCCCGCTACTTCGGCATCTCCCGGGCCGAGGCGCGGCGCAGGGCCGACGAGCTGCTGGAGTTCGCGCGGCTGACCGAGAAGGCCGCCAGCCCGGTCGAGCCGCTGTCCGGCGGCATGAAGCGCCGGCTGACGATCGCGCGGGCGCTGGTCAACGAGCCGGACCTGGTGCTGCTGGACGAGCCCACCACGGGCCTGGACCCGCAGGCGCGGCACCTGCTGTGGGAGCGGCTGTTCCGGCTCAAGCAGCGGGGCACCACCCTGGTGCTCACCACCCACTACATGGACGAGGCCGAGCAGCTCTGCGACCGCCTCGTCGTGATGGACGGCGGCCGCATCGTGGCCGAGGGCTCCCCGCGCTCGCTGATCGAGACCTACTCCACCCCCGAGGTGGTCGAGCTGCGGTTCGGCCTGGAGGAGCTGGACGGCTACGCCGGCAAGCTGGAGGGGATCGGCGAGCGCCTGGACGTGCTGCCCGACCGCATCCTGCTGTACGCCCCGGACGGCGACGGCGCGGCGGCCGAGGTGCACCGGCGCGGCGTCAACCCCTCCAGCGTGCTCGTGCGGCGGTCCTCGCTGGAGGACGTCTTCCTGCACCTGACCGGCCGGACCCTGGTGGACTGACATGGCGCATCCGACCGTGGCGGTGCTGGAACGCCACCTCACGCTCTACCGGCGGCTGTGGCGGGCCTCGGTGTTCGGCTCGTTCGTGCTGCCCGTGCTGTTCCTGCTCAGCATCGGCGTCGGCGTCGGCGGGTACGTCGGGGACGTCGGCGGCGTGAGCTACCTGGCGTGGATCGTCCCGGGCGTGATGGCCTCGAGCGCGTTCCAGATGGCGGCCGGGGAGTCCACCTATCCGGTGTTCGGCGACTTCCGGTGGACGCGGGCCTACCACGCCGCGCGGGCGACCCCGGTGGGCGTGCCTGACATCCTCCGCGGCTGGATGCTCTACATCCTGATCCGGGTGCTGGTGAACGCGCTGGTGTTCCTCGGGGTGACCGCGCTGTTCGGGGCGCTGCACTCGCCGCTGGCCGTGCTCGCGCCGCTCGCGTGCGGGCTGCTGGGGGTGGCCGTGTCGGCGCCGATCACCGCGTTCGCGGCCACGATCGGGCACGACAGCTACTTCGCGCTGCTGTTCCGGTTCGTGATGATGCCCTCCACGCTGTTCGCGGGCGTGTTCTTCCCGCTGGAGCAGCTCCCCGACTGGCTGGAGCCGGTCGCGATGGCCTCCCCGCTGTGGCACGCCGTGGAGCTGTGCCGGGCGGCCACGCTCGGGGCGGCGACCGCCTGGCCGGCCTGGCTGCACGCGGCCTACCTGCTGGCGTGGGCCGCGGGCGGGTTCGCCTGGGCCGTGCGCGCCTTCCGCAAGAGACTCGAGGACTGACCCATGGTGACGGCGATGGTGACGGCGCGGCTCTCCCCGGGGCGGGTGGGCGCGGTGATGGGCCGCAACGTGGACGCGCTGCGCAGCGGCCCCTCCTACCTGCTGGTGCTGGTGTCGGGGTTCTTCGAGCCGGTGCTGTACCTGCTGTCGATCGGCGTGGGCGTGGGCTCCCTGGTCGGGGACCTCACGGTGGACGGGCGGACCCTGTCGTACGCCCAGTTCGTGGCCCCGGCGATGCTGGCGGTGTCGGCGATGTCGGGGGCGCTGGCCGAGACGACCTTCAACTTCTTCTTCAAGCTCAAGTACGCCAAGGTCTTCGACGCGATCCTGGCCACGCCGGTGCGGCCGGTGGAGATCGCGTTCGGGGAACTGGGCTGGGCCATGGTGCGCGGCTCGATGTACACCGGCGCGTTCCTGGTGGTCATGACGGCCCTGGGGCTGGTCGAGCCGGTGTGGGCGCTGGCGGCGCTGCCCGCGGCCCTGCTGACGGGGCTGGCGTTCGGGGCGGCGGGCATGGCGGTGAGCACGCTGATGCGCGGCTGGCAGGACTTCGACCTGCTGAGCACCGGGCAGTTCGCGCTCTTCCTGTTCTCGGGCACGTTCTCGCCGGTGCGGGACTACCCGGCGGCGCTGGAGTGGGTCGTGCACGCGACGCCGCTCTACCACGCGGTGGAGCTGGTGCGGGCGCTGGCGATCGGGGCTCCGGGGTGGGGCCAGCTCGTCAACGCCGGGTACCTCGCGGCGATGGCCGTGGCCGGGCTGTGGTTCGCGGCGCGGCGGGTCGACAGGAAGCTGTGCGTGTGAGAGACATCCCCCTGCGGAGGAGGGATGCCGCCCCGAGTGGGAAAGGCACCGCCCCGCGCGGACGGGGAGTCGCCGCAGGCGGGCGGGGCACGGTCCTTGGCGGGAGAGATGCCGCCGCAGGTGGGGGAGGCGCGGAGCCCGGGAGCGGAAGGGTGACCCGGAGGGGCGGCGGGGAATCGCGGCCGTGACGCCGCTCTGGTAACCTTGGGGCCTCTTCACAGGCAGCACAAAGGCGCGGAGCACCCCATCAACACCGACGTTAACAGGTCCACAGACGCCCGTCAAACCGAACTGGCCCGTGAGCAGGCCTACGTGTCCCGGTTGTACGACCGGCTCGACCTGCTGCGGGAGCGCACTCAGGGACGCCTCGACGAGGTGCTGGCCCAGGGCGCGAGCGGCACCCACCAGGCCCGGTCGGAGCGCGACGGCTTCGCCGCGATGTACGCCGAGCGCCTGGCCCAGCTCTGGTCCGTGGAGAACGGGCTGTGCTTCGGCCGCATCGACCGCGCCCTTCCCTCCGGGGCGGACGGCGCCCCCGGCGGCGCGGGCGGCGTGAACGGCCCGCCGGCCGGAGACGCCGCGGCCGGGGACGCCGGGACCTCCGGGGCGGACACCTCGTCCGGCCCCGCCGGCGCCGGGGAGGGCGGGGCGGTCCCGGCCGCCGAGGCGCGGCTGTACATCGGCCGCATCGGGCTGTCCGACGACGACCAGGAGCGCCTGCTCGTGGACTGGCGCGCCCCCGTCGCCCAGCCCTTCTACCGGGCGACCGCCGCCTCCCCCGCGGGGCTGGCCCTGCGCCGCCACATCCGGACCAGGAACCGCCGGGTGATCGGCCTCGACGACGACCTGTTCGACATCGACGCCCTCGCCGAGGCCGACCGGTCCACGCTGAACGGCGAGGCCGCGCTGCTGGCCTCCCTCGCCGAGCACCGCACCGGCCGCATGCGCGACATCGTGGCCACCATCCAGGCCGAGCAGGACCGCGTGATCCGCTCGGGCCTGCCCGGCGTGCTCGTCGTCGAGGGCGGCCCCGGCACCGGCAAGACCGTCGTCGCCCTGCACCGGGCCGCCTACCTGCTCTACACCCACCGCGACAAGCTGAGCCGCGGCGGCGTGCTGATCGTCGGCCCCAGCAGCACCTTCCTGCGGTACATCGGCCAGGTCCTGCCCTCGCTCGGCGAGACCGACGTGCTGCTGTCCACCGTCGGCGAGCTGTTCCCCGGCGTGACGGCCGAGGCGGACGAGCCCGACGAGGTCGCCGCGCTCAAGGGCGACGCGCGCATGGCAGGGGTGCTGGCGCGAGCCGTACAGGACCGGCAGGAGCCCCTGGGCGCGCCGCTGGAGCTGCGGGTGGACCGCACGACGCTGCGGCTGGACCGGCGCACGGTGGACTCGGCGCGGACCAAGGCGCGGCGCTCGCGCAGGCCGCACAACCAGGCGCGGCGGGTGTTCACGCGGGCGATCCTGGCCGCGCTGACCAAGCAGGCGGCCAAGCACTACGGGGCGGACCTGCTGAGCGAGGCCGACGTGGCGGACCTGCGCGCGGAGATCCACGCCGAGCCGGCGGTGCGGTCGGCGATCAACCGGCTGTGGCCGTACCTGACGCCGCAGCGGCTGCTGCGCGAGCTGTACGCCGACCCGGCGCGGCTGGCCTCGGCCGCGCCCGAGCTGACCGGGCGGGAGCGGGACCTGCTGCGGCGCGAGCCGGACGCGCCCTGGACGCCGGCCGACGTGCCGCTGCTGGACGAGGCCGCCGAACTCCTCGGCGAGATCGAGGAGAGCGCGCTGCGCGGCGCCCTGCGCGCCCAGGAGGAGGAGAGCGAGGAGGTCAGGTACGCCCGCGAGGTCCTGGCGATCCTCGGCATGGAGGGCGTGGTGGACGCGGCGGCGCTGGCCGAGCGGCACCGCGAGGACGCGGCCCACCTGACCCTGGCCGAGCGGGCCGCGGGCGACCGCTCCTGGACGTTCGGGCACGTCATCGTGGACGAGGCGCAGGAGGTCTCGGCGATGGCCTGGCGGGCGCTGATGCGGCGCTGCCCGGCGCGCTCGATGACGGTGGTCGGCGACCTGGCGCAGGCGGGCACGGCGGCCGGGCCGCGCACCTGGGCCGAGGCGCTGGACCCCCACGCCGCCGGCCGCTGGCGGCTGGAACGCCTCACCGTCAACTACCGGACCCCATCGGCGATCATGGACGTGGCGGCGGACGCGCTCGCGGCGGTCGGTCCCGGCCTGGAGCCGCCCCGCTCGGTCCGGCAGGGGGACGAGGCGCCCTGGTCGCTGCGCGTGGACGACCTGGCCGCCGCGCTCCCGGGGGTGGTGGCCGCCGAGGCCGCCGCGCTCGGCCAGGGCCGGCTGGCGCTCATCGTGCCGGCCGCGCTCGCGGAGCGGCTGGCCCCGCTGGGCGTGACCGGCCCCGAGGGCCTGGACGCCCCGGTCGCCGTGCTCACGGTCGCGCAGGCCAAGGGCCTGGAGTTCGACGGCGTGGTGATCGCCGAGCCCGCCGCCGTCCTCGCCGAGTCCCCGCGCGGCCCCGGTGACCTGTACGTCGCCCTCACCCGCGCCACCCGCCGCCTGGGCGTCGTCCACACGACCGATCTCCCGCCGTTCCTGTCCCGCCTCACCCCCCGCCGCGAGACCGGCCGCGCCTGACCCCCACCTCCGCCTGACGCCCGCCGGCCGCCGGTCAGGCACGGCTGGTCACGCACGGTTGGTCACGCACCGTTGGTCACAGCGTGTGACGATAACGGCGTGATCGGCGCGGCGGGAGGGCTCGCCGCGCCTGAGGAGAGGCGGGGCGGGGCCTGGGGCCGTCATGACCCGGCGGGGGCCGCCCTTGCCGGGTCTTTGCCGGAGGGGTGCGGCGCCGGGGGATTGACGCGCGGCGAGGCGGGACACCGGCGCGGCGGGACCGCGCGCGAGGACGCGGGGCGGCGGATGAGGACGCCCGTGGCGTACGGCGTGTCGCGGAAACCGGTGACATCTGCGCCGGTTGTCCGGATTGAGGGGCTGGCCACGTCCGTCCTAGCTGCGAAAACTTGGTATTTCCCCTGATAGCCCAGCGGTTGACATCTGCGCGGAGCTGGGTAGTTTGCTGCACAGTCCAGCACGGGACTGGCCGGTCGGCTGGCTTTGACGCTGTCGGATCCTGCGTCCGTGACGGAGCGTGACTTCGTCCGTACAGCCAGACGCAGGGCCGATACGCGCTCAGGTCAGGGCACCCCGACCGGGCGGGGGGTTGGACCCGGAAGGGCCCGGACATCCAGTAGACAACGGAATCGCGCGCTCGCCGCCGACGAGACGGATCCGGTCCGAAGGGTCGTCCGGGCCCTCTTCCGCTTTGGCCTATTCTGCTCCCCGGGCTGATCTACGCTGTATCCGTCCGGCCTCCCCGCCACGGCTCTCGCCCCCCTGCTGGTTGGGGGACCCCTCCGGGGGCGGTAGCGTTCCGGCAGACACCCCACGGCGCCTTCGACGGCCGGGCGCCGAACGCAGCACGAGGAGAGTCCGCCGGTGGCGCAGGAGACGATGGCCCGCGAGGGCGGGCCCGGCGATCCCGCGGACGCGGGCGCGGCCGTGACGGGCGCGCCTCCGCCGTCGCGCGTCCGCCGCCTGCCGTGGCCGCGGATGCTCCTGGCGGCGGCCGGGGGAGTCCTGCTGTACCTCGCCTTCCCGCCCATCGACTGGTGGCCGCTGGCCCCGGCCGGCATCGCGCTGCTGACGCTGTCGCTGCGCGGCCTGCGCCCGCGCCGCGCCGCCTGGATCGGCATGCTGGGCGGGCTGGTCTTCTTCTTCCCGATGTTCCCCTGGACGCGTCCGATCGGCGAGGACGCCTGGGTGTTCCTGTCGGTCTTCGAGAGCCTGTACTTCCTGCTCCAGGGCATCGCCGTGGCCCTGGTGACGCGGCTGCGCTGCTGGCCGCCGTACGTCGCGGCCGTCTGGGTGCTCCAGGAGCTGGTGCGCGGCAACTGGCCCTACGACGGCTTCCCCTGGGCCCGCGTGGCGTTCAGCCAGACCGAGTCCCCCTACACCCCGTTCGCCGCGCTGGGCGGCGCACCCCTGGTCACCTTCGCCACCGCGCTCAGCGGCGCCCTCCTGGCCTGGGCGGCCGTACGGCTGGCGCCGGCGGTGACCGGCGCGCTGAGGGGCGCGAGGGGCGCGGAGGCCGCCGGGGACGCCGCGGGCGCCGGGAACGGCGCGCCGGAGGCCACCGCCGAGCCGGCGCGGCGGGCGGCCGGCACGCCGTACCGCTGGGCGGCGCTGGCGGTGCTCGGGGCCGTGGTGGTGCCCGCCCTGGCGGTCGCGGTGCCGCGCCCCGGCGCGCCGGGCAGGGAGCGCACGGTCAACATCGGCGTGATCCAGGGGAACGTTCCCGGCCACGGGATGTACTTCCTCGGCGACGAACCGGCGATCGTGCTGCGCAACCACGCGAACAAGACCCACGAGATGGCCGCCGCCGTGCGCGCGGGCAGGCTGCCCAGGCCGGACCTGGTGATCTGGCCGGAGAACTCCACCGACATCGACCCGTACAAGGACCGCGGCGCCTACGAGATCATCGACGCGGCCGTGCGCGACATCGGGGTGCCGGTGATGGTGGGCGCCGTCGTGCACCTGGACGACGGCGTGCACCGGCAGACCCGCAGCATCGTCTGGAACCCCGGGACCGGCCCGGGCCCGGTCTACAACAAGAAGAAGCTCGTGCCGTTCGGGGAGTTCGTGCCCATGCGCGCGCTCCTGGAGAAGATCTTCGAGCGGATCAGCCTGGTCGGCCGCGAGTCCCTGGCCGGGACGACCAGCGGCGCGATCCGGCAGGGGCCGGTGCTCATCGGCGCGGTCAACTGCTACGAGGTGGCCTTCGACGACGCGGTGCGCGACACCGTGCGCGACGGCGGAACCCCGCTGGCCGTCCAGACCAACAACGCCACGTATTCGTTCACCAGCCTGCCGCCGCAGCAGACGGCGATGTCCAAGCTGCGCGCGGTGGAGCACAACCGGGCGATCGTCACGGCGGCCACGACGGGCATCAGCGCCCTGGTGGACCCGGACGGCACCGTCCGCTGGCAGACGCGGGAGCGGGTGCCCGACATGCGGGTGGACTCGATCCCGGTCCGCACCGAGACCACGATCGCCACCCGCGTCGGGGCCGTCCCCGAGTGGGTGCTGACGCTGATTGGGGTAGGAGCAATAGTGTTCGCGGCACTTCGGTCACGCCGGGAGACGGCGGCGGGAGGGGCAGCCTGATGGGACACGCCACCGAGGTCGGCCGGGTGCTCGTCATCGTCCCGACCTACAACGAGCGCGAGAACCTGGAGCCGATCGTCGGCCGGGTCCGCGCCGCCGTCCCCGAGGCGCACGTGCTGGTCGCCGACGACAACAGCCCGGACGGCACGGGCGAGCTGGCCGACGCGATGGCCGAGGCCGACGACCACGTGCACGTGCTGCACCGGCCCGGCAAGCAGGGCCTGGGCGCGGCCTACATCGCCGGGTTCCGGTGGGGGCTGGCCGAGGGCTACGACGTGCTCGTGGAGATGGACGCCGACGGCTCCCACCCGCCGGAGCGGCTGCCGGCGATGCTGGAGCGCCTGGCGGCCGGGGCCGACCTGGTGATCGGCTCCCGCTGGGTGCGCGGCGGGCGGGTGGCCAACTGGCCGCTGCGCCGGGAGATCCTCTCGCGCGGCGCCAACACCTACGTCAAGCTGATGCTGGGCCTTCCGGTGCACGACGCCACCGCGGGCTTCCGGGCCTACCGGGCGGCGACGCTGGAGAAGATCGGCCTGGACGACGTGGAGTCCCAGGGGTACTGCTTCCAGGTGGACCTGACGCTGCGCACGGTGCGCAACGGCCTGCGCGTGGCGGAGGTGCCCATCACGTTCGTGGACCGGGTGCGCGGGGCGAGCAAGATGAGCGGCAACGTGGTCAAGGAGGCCCTGGTCCGGGTCACGGTCTGGGGCGTCACGGGGCTGCCGGCCCGGCTGGCCGCCGCGCGCCGCCCCCGCCGCTGAGCCGGGGCCGGGTCCTGAAGGGCCGCCCGGGCGGGCGGCCCGGGCGCGGAACGCCGCGGCGGTCCCGGGCGTTGGAGGTGACATGGGCATTCTGCTGTTCCTGGCCTTCCTCGTCGTGCCGGTGCTGGAGATCTGGATGATCATCCAGGTGGGCACCGTCATCGGCGGCTGGCAGACCGTGTTCGTGCTGCTGGCGATGAGCGTGCTGGGCTCCTGGCTCGTGCGCCGTGAGGGCCGCCGCGCCTGGCGGGCGCTGCAGGACGCGGTCTCCACCGGCGTGATGCCCGACCGGCAGCTCGTGGACGCCGGCATGGTCCTGGCCGGCGGCGTCCTCCTGCTGACCCCCGGCTTCCTGACCGACGTGGTCGGCATCCTGCTGGTGGTCCCGGCGACCCGCCCGCTCGTGCGCGGCCTGCTCCTGCGCGTCCTCAAGCGCCGCGTGCGCACCCTGGCCGAGCGCTCGCCGTACGCCTCGATGATGTTCCCCCCGGGCGCGCCCCAGGACCCCGGCGCCGCCCCCTGGCCCGGCGCCGGCCACGCCCCCGGCGGGACCGCGAGCCCGGGCCGGGGCCGTGTGGTCACCGGCGAGGTCGTCGACGACTAGATCGGGCCCGGCTGCATCGGGCCCGGCTGGATCGGGCCCGGCCCATTCGGTCGTTAGGGCCTGGTCTTTTCACCATGTCTTATTCGGGTCACCTGGCGTATTCCGCCCATTCATCTCACGCGGTCCCGCAGGTTTCACCGTTCGCGTCTGCCTCGGCACGGCGGGGCGGGGACCGGCCTCGCGTTCCTTCTGGCGGAGGAGCGAGAAGATCACACCGGGGTGTGATGACGGAGGGCGCGGCCTTTCCTAATTTTCATGGGAACTCGGGGCTTTCCTGATTCCCAGTGAAAAGAGGGCCTATGCCGGTCGTGCCCAACATTCCGGAACTGATGCATCGGACGCTTTTCCGTACGGTCTCCCTGCTCGCGCCCTCGCGGCAGGGGGAGATCCTGGGACGGTACTTCGACTGGTGGCACCGGAGCCCGGACCCCTGGCGGCTGTCCACCGACTCCTACGAGCGCGAGAAGTACGCGGCGACGCTGGCGGACCTGCCCGCCCGGCCGTACCGGGACATCGTCGAGGTGGGGTGCGCGGAGGGCGTGTTCACCCAGGCGCTGGCGGAGACGTTCCCCGAGGCGGAGATCACCGGGCTGGACATCTCCGGGCGGGCGCTGGCGCGGGCGCGGGCGCGGGTCAGGGAGGAGCGCGTGCGGTTCGTGCGCGCCAACATCCTCACGCACCGGGCGGACCGCCGCTTCGACCTGGCGTTCTGCGCCGAGACGCTGTACTACCTGGGCCGTGAGGAACGGCTGCGGCGCGCGTCGGACCGGCTGGGGGACCTGCTCGCGCCCGGCGGGGTGCTCGTGGCCGTGCACCCGTGGCCCGAGGCCGGGCGGCTGCACCGCTACCTGGACGCCCGCGCGGGCCTGACGCGGCTGAGCGAGCGCGTGCACCGGAACCCCCAGCGCCCGTTCACCGTCGCCGTCTACCGCGCCTGAGCCGGAGAGGGGCACGGCGCGGCGCCGTACCCCTCCGGACGCGCGAAAGCCGGACGCCCCGCACCCTGGCAGGGTGCGGGGCGTCCGGCCGCGTCGTCGCGAGAGGATCGCGAGGAGGGCCGCCCGCCGGGCGCTGGGCGCCCGCGGACGAGGGTCAGGCGCTCTTGCGGCGCTGAGCGCGCAGGATCGCCAGGCGCTCGTTCAGGACCTCCTCCAGATCCTCGATGGAGCGGCGCTCCAGCAGCATGTCCCAGTGGGTGCGGGCCGGCTTGGCCTTCTTCTGCTGGGGCTGCTCACCGTCGATGCGCAGTGCCGTCGAGCCGCAGTTGCGGCACTCCCACGTGGCCGGGATCTCGGCCTCCGCGGAGAGCGGTACGCTGAACTGATGGCCCCTCGGGCAGGTGTAGTTGACCTCCTGGCGCGGGGCCAGGTCGGTGTTGCGGTCGTTCTCGTAGCTAGTAGCCCCGAGACGGGTGCCGCGCAGTGCTCGCTCGGCCATCGTTCAATGCCTCCCCAGGGTCCGTCTCCCACGGAGTCCAACGCTTGATACCGTGTGTGGATTCCCACCTGAGCAGTGATCCAATCGCGCGTCTTCGCACCTTCGTGCCGAGCGCGTGTTTCGAGCCCACTGACCAGGGCATACCGGGACATTTCCCCGGTTGCGTCATCTCCGCACGTAGCTGAACGCTTTTGCCGTCCCGCTATTCCCTCGCGTCCCCGCCCGCGCCCCCTCCCGGGGCCGGCTCCCGCGCCTCCCGCCGCGCCCGCTCCGCGTCTCCCGGCCGCTCCGGGGGGACGGCTCCCGGCCGCGCCTTCCCCGGCCCCGGCGGGGATCCCGGCCTCCCTTGGCGGGGATTCGCGAGCCGCCGTACGCCCGAAATCGGGGGCGGAATGGGGTTATGGGCGGCTAAAGTGCGCGCGTGGAGGATCTGGAGAGCCTGATCATCACGCGCCGGCTGCGCGTGCCGCTCGGCGGCGAGCCCGCGACCGGACCCGGCTGGGGGGAGACGGCGGCGCGGCAGCTCGACGCCGCCCTGCTGAGCGTGGGCTTCACCTGCTCGCCGCGGCTGCTCGAACGGCTGTCGCGCCTGCCCGGGCCGGCCGTGGTCGACCTGGGGGTGCGGGTGCTGTCGGCCGTGCGCCGCCTGGCCGGCGACCACGTCGAGCACAACGCCTACTTCATCGATTTCCCCGCGAACGTCCCGGACACGCCGGAGTTCTGGGCCGGGCTCATGCGGCGGGCGCTGGTGGTCCCGGAGCACCTGCCCCCGTCCCCGGTGCTCAACCTGCTGGAGCTGCCCGGGTACGGCCGCTACCAGCACTCCTACGCCGACCTGGTGGCCGCGCACGCCGAGCTGGTGCCGCTGGCGGGGGACCGGGTGACCGTGCTGGAGGCCGGCGGGACCCTGGCCGAGGAGGCGCGGGACCTGTACCTGTCGCTCGCGGGCGCCGAGACGCCGCTCGCGGCCGAGGACCTGGCGGCCCTGCGCGCCCTGGCCGCGGTCTGCGACGCCGAGCCCGAGCGGATCCCGGTGCGGGAGAACCGGGCGATCGTCAACGAGGCGCGGCTGGCCGCCGGCCGCCCGCTCCTCGTGGACACCGTGACCGACGTCCTCCGCCTGGCCTGCGCCTGCTCCGGCGGCGACGTCACCCTGGCCGCGCCCACCCGGTTCCGCTCGTTCCGCCGCGCCGAGCGCCGCGCCCTCCTGGCCGCCCTGGACGCCGTGGCCACCCCGGCCAAGCTCGGGGACGTGCCGCGCCACCGGGAGCCGTGGAAGCGGCTCGGGGAGCGGCTGCACCCCCACGAGCACCCCCGCTACCCCGGGGCCGCGGCCGTCTTCGCGGTCGCGCGGGGCGAGCGCCGCGCCCAGAGCCTGGACGCCCGCGTCGAGGAGGCGCTGGCGGCCCGCCGTACGGCCGACGCGGTGGCGCTGCTGGAGAACGCCCCGGGGGCGCTGCTGCGCCGCCTGGACCACCTGCTGCGCCTCGGCGACCCCCGGGCCGTCCTGGACGCCGCGGAGGGGGCCGCCGCGCGCGCCTCGGGCCGCGTGCTGCTGTCCCTGAGCGAGCACCTGCGGAACCGGCTCGCCCCCGAGGCCGGGCGGGTCTTCACCAACCGGTACGGCCGCGCCTGGGCCGGCCCCGACACGCGCCCGCCGCTGGAGGAGGACGTGGTGGCCCGCGCGGCGGAGATCCTGGACGCCGAGATCGCCCGCCGGCTGCCCGACCCCGGGCGGCTGGTCGTCGACCCGGCCGCGCTGGACGTGGCGCTGCCGCTGTCGGGCAAGGCGGTCGCCCCGGGGCTGGGCATGCTGCCGCGCGGGTCGCTGTCGGAGGTGGACGGGGAGCTGCTGCGGTTCTTCGTGCACTGGCGGCAGGCCCGGCGGCGCACCGACTACGACCTGTCGGCGCTGATGCTGGACGCCTCCTACGGCTCCCCGGAGCACGTCTCCTGGACCAACAACCGCACCGGCTTCGCCACCTACTCCGGCGACCTCACCGAGGCGCCCGAGGGCGCGTCGGAGTTCGTGGACATCCGCCTGGCCGCCGCCACCCGGCCGATCGTCATCCCGCAGGTGCACGTCTACGCCGGGGAACCGTTCGACGAGGCCGCCGAGGCGTTCTTCGGGTACATGACGCGCGACGCCGCCCAGGAGGGCCGCCCGTTCGAGCCGCGCACCGTGCGCGCCAAGTCCGACCTGCGCGGCTCCGGCCGGGTGGCGCTGCCGCTGGTGTTCCTGCGCGGCGAGGACGGCCGGTGGCGGGCGAAGTGGCTGCACCTGTACCTGAAGGGCCATCCGGGCTTCAACCGGGTCGAGGGGAACCGCGTCACGGCCTCCCTGCTGGTGCGCTCCATCGTCGAACGCGACTACCTGCGGGTCCGCGACCTGGTCCGGCTGCTGGAGCCGAAGGCCACGGCGGCGGGGCGCACCACCTACATCGGCCTGGACGTCCCCGCCGGCCTTCCGGACGGCGCCCGGATCTTCACCCCGGCGACCCTGCACGAGCTGATCCCCGCCTGATATCGTGACGGTCCGCGAGGCCATGGGAGGGCTTCCTTCTCACCCTGATCTGGTTCCAGTCCTCCCGCCTTCCTCGCGTCCGGCCGCCAGGCCATCCGGGGGCTTCCTCCTCACTCCTCCGGCGGTCTCCCGAGCGGGACCGCCGGCCTTCTTTCCCTAGCTCCCGGGCTCTCCTGGCGGCCCGGTCCCCTCCGGCGGAGGGGGCCGCCCGGCCGGGAGGCCATCCGGGTGCTTCCTTCTCACCTGGTTCGATTCCAGGTAGGCCCCCGTCGGGCCTACTGGCCGCAGCTCCCGGGCCCTCCTCCCGGCCGGGCACATCCCGCGAGCGAACCCCGTCCCGCGCCGCCCGCCCCGCCGAGGGAGCGGGCGGGAGCCGTACGGCGGCGCCCCGAGGCGGCCGGGCCGGAGGCGGCGGGGCCGGGAGGCGGCGGGGCCGGGTCAGAGACGGCCGGGGACGTCGTTGCCGGCGGCGCGGATGGCCTTGGGGAGGTCGAGGGCGGCGAGGATGACGAAGCCGAGGGCGAAGAAGACGAGGAGGGAGAGGATGGCCAGGCGGTAGCTGTCGGTGACCTGGAGGACGGTGCCGACCACCAGGGACCCGAGGAACGTGGCCCCCTTGTCGCTGATCTCGTAGAGGCTGAAGTACTCCGCCTCCCGGCCGCGCGGGATCACCTGGGAGAACATCGAGCGGGACAGGGCCTGGGTGCCGCCCATGACGATGGCGATCACGAAGCCCATGGCGAAGAACTGCCACGCCGCGCCCGCCTGGAGGAAGTAGGCGGCGGCGACGACCCCGGCCCAGCCCACCAGGGAGACGAGGACCACGCGCTTGGCGCCGTGCCTGCGGGCCAGCGCGCCCAGGAGCAGCGCGCCGCCGAAGGCGACGAACTGCACCATGAGGATGGCGGCGGCCAGGGTGTCCTGCGACAGGCCCAGCCCCTCGGTGGCGAAGACCGACGAGAAGTTGATCACGGTCTGGACGCCGTCGTTGTAGAGCAGGTAGGCCACCAGGAAGACCAGCGTCAGCGGATACAGCCGCAGGCCCGCGATCGTGCGGCCGAGCTGCCGGAAGCTGCCGCTCACCGCCCGCCCGACGCTCTCGGAGCGCACCACGTGGCCCCGGTTGGTCAGCCGCAGCATCGGGATCAGCGTGAACCCCGCCCACCACAGGCCCGCCGAGGCCAGCGCCAGCCGTACGGCCATGGCGGCGTCCAGGCCCAGGGAGGCGTGGAAGGTGAAGACGAGCAGGTTGGCCAGCAGGAGCAGCCCGCCGCCGAGGTAGCCGACGCCCCAGCCGCGCGCGGAGACCGTGTCGCGCTCGTCGGGCCCGGCCAGGTCGTTGAGGAACGAGTGGGAGATCACCTGGGCGGCGGCGAAGCCGACGGTGGCCACGACCAGGAGGGCGCCGCCCAGCAGGTAGGCGTCGCCGGTCACGAAGAACATCGCCAGGGTCGCGAAGGCGCCCAGGTAGGCGAACGCGCCGAGCAGTTCCTTCTTGCGGCCGGTGTGGTCGGCCAGCGCGCCCGCGATCGGCATGACCACGATCTGGGCGGCCGCGGCCGCGCCGATCACGTAGGTGAAGTACGCCGAGGGCCGGATGCCCAGGATGAGCCCGCCCCGGGCCTCGGCGGCGGCCTCGGCGATCCCCGTGAGGTAGGGGCCGAAGAAGACCGTGATGACGGTCGTGTAGAAGGCCGAGTTGGCCCAGTCGTAGAGGTACCAGGCGCGGCGTTCGCGCCGGAGCTCGGCCGAGGTCCCGCCCGGGGGGGAGGCGGTGGCGGTCACCTGTCGCTCACGTTCTCATGCCATTGGCCCCGCTTGCGCAGCACGTCGCGCAGGCCGGTGACGTTGTCGGTCATCACGCCGTCCACTCCCAGGTCGAGCAGGCGTTCCATCTGCCGGGTGTCGTTGATCGTCCAGACGTGCACGTGCATCCCGAGCGCGTGCGCGGTGCGCACGAACGCCCGGGTGGTCACCTTGAGCGCCCCGATCCCGGCCGGGACCTGGGCGCAGGGGATTCCGGCGCGGGCCAGCCGGGTCAGCAGCCCCCCGTAGCCGGAGGTGAAGGAGGCCATCCGCAGCGCGGCCACGCCCTGCGGCCCGAGGGAGGTGCACACCTCGCGGCCGATCGCCCGCCGCGCCTGCGCCAGCCGCCGCTCGGAGAAGGAGGTGACGCAGACGCGGTCGTAGGCGTTGGTCCGCCGCAGCGCCGCGGCCAGCGGCGCGATCGCGGGGAAGTCCTTGACGTCGATGTTGAACCGGATGTCGGGCCAGGTGCCGAGCAGGTCCTCCAGCAGGGGGATCGGCTCGTCGCCGCCGATACGGGCGCGGGAGACCTCGCGGTAGGGCAGTTCGGCGATGCGGCCGCGCCGGTCGGTGACGCGGTCCAGGGTGCGGTCGTGGAAGGCCACGAGCACGCCGTCGGCGGTGGCGTGGGCGTCGGTCTCCAGGTACCGGTAGCCGAGCGCGACGGCGTGCGCGAACGCCGACATCGTGTTCTCCCGGCCCTCGGCCGCGCCGCCGCGGTGCGCGAACGGGAGCGGTCCCGGGTGGTCGAGGAAGGCGAAGTGACGTGGCACGAGAGGAGTATGCCGGTTACGCCCCTCCGGCGTCACCCGCCGGATCGGGCATGTCCTGCCATTCCCTGCGGCGGGCCTCGGTCATGGCGACGGCGGCGGCGACGGAGACGTTGAGCGAGCCGACGCGGCCGATCTGCGGGATGTAGGCCACGGCGTCGGCGGCGGCCAGCAGCGCGGGGGAGCAGCCGTGGTCCTCGGCGCCCACCGCCAGGCACACGTCGCCGTCCAGCGGGGCCAGGTGCAGCGGCAGCGCGTCGGAGGTCAGCTCGACGGCCACGACGCGGTACCCCTCCTCGCGGGCGTCCTTGACCGCCTCGGTCACCGGCACGGGCGGCCGCCAGTCGACGAACCGGTCGCAGCCGAGCACGAGCTTCTGCGCCTTGGGGTGGGTGGGCTCGGTGGCGTTCCCGGCCAGCCAGACGGTCTCGACGCCGAGCGCGGCGGCCGTACGGAAGATCGAGCCGATGTTGAACGGCCCCGTGACCGACTCCAGGATCAGGGACAGCCGCCCCTCGGTGGCGCGCCTCCAGGAGCGGTTGAGCCGCTTGACGTCGGTGGGGCGGAGCTGCCTGCGCGGCTGCTTGGGCGTGGTCATGGGCGTGCGTCGACCTTCAGGATGCGGTAGGCGGAACGGGACGTGAGACGGGTGGCGGGCCAGCCCTGCTCGGTGAGCCACCGCTGCAGGGAGTCCGACCCCAGGTGCTTCTGTACGACGAGGTGGGCGGTGCCGCCGGGGGTCAGCCGGCCGAGCCAGGTCGCGAGCATCTCGTGCATCGCGGCCTTTCCGATGCGGATGGGCGGGTTCGACCAGATGGCCGCGAACCGGACCCCGGGGTCCATCTCGTCGGCCAGAAGTGACCTTACATTGTCAAGGCCGTTGGCCTCGGCGTTACGGCGGCACAGCTCCACCGACCGCTCGTTGACGTCCACCGCCCACACCCGGGCGCCGGGGGCGCGGGAGGCCATGGCGAGGGCGATCGGGCCGTACCCGCAGCCCAGGTCGAGCAGGTCGCCCTCTGCGGGCGGCGGCGGCACCGTCTCCAGCAGGATCCTGGTGCCCAGGTCGATCCTCTCCGGGGAGAAGACGCCGCGGTCGGTCTCCAGCCGCAGGTGCAGGTCGGGCAGCACGAGGTTGACCGTGCCCGGGTTGCTCGCGACCTGGGGCCGCCGCTCGAAGTAGTGCGCCACGGCCACCGACGCTACCAAGCGCCGCCCACCCCTCGATCCACCCGCTCGCCGCGACGGGCCGGGCGCGTACTGATCACCCGTGTGGCGGTCCCATGGGATCGCCGGCCAGGGCCCGGGCGCGGCGTGGACCTGGGTCCGCTCTCCCGCCCGGACCCCGCCGATGCCGTACGGCGCGGCGGGCCGTACGGCATCGGCGGGGGATCCGGCGGAGAGCGAGGCGCGCGGGACGGGCGCGTGAAAGCCTGCGGGGAGGATGTCGGGAACGGCCCGGCGGCCCGTCCCAGGAGCGAGCGCGGCCACGGCGGCCGTGCCGGAGCGAGGAGACCTGGCATGGCGATCCAGCGGATGGACAACGTCCTCATCGTCGTCGACGACATCGACGCCGTCATCGCGTTCTTCGTGGCTCTCGGCATGGAGCTGGAGGGCCGGATGCCGGTCGAGGGACGGTGGGTGGAGCGGGTCATCGGCCTCGACGGCGTCCGCCAGGAGGTCGCCATGCTGCGGGTCCCCGGCGGCCCCGGCCGCGTCGAGCTGGCGCGCTTCCACACCCCGCGGGCGATCGCCCCCGACCCGGCCGACGCCCCCGTCAACACCCTGGGCATCCGCCGCCTCATGTTCGCCGTCGACGACATCGAGGAGACGCTCGCCCGCGTCCGCCCCCACGGCGCCCACCTCATCGGCGAGGTGGCGCGCTACGAGGACGCCTTCCTCCTCTGCTACCTCCGCGCCCCCGACAACATCATCGTCGCCCTCTCCCAGCGACTCCCCTGACCCACCCGGGTCACGGGGCGGACGGGGGCGTCGTGGTCTCGCTGGGCCGGGGGCGGGTGCTGATGCGGAGGAGGGTGTCCACGGCCTGGGGGCGGGGGAGGGCGGCGGCCTGGTGGTGGGCCTGGGTGTAGGCGGGGTGGCCCAGGCGGTCGATCAGGGCGGCCGTGAGGGTGGTCAGCTCCGTGTCGCCGCGGTCGGGGGTGCCGCGGATGGCCTCGGCCAGGCCGAGGGCGGTGGCGGCGCCGCCGGGGTCGCCCTCCAGGTGCAGGAGGCGGGCCAGGAGCTGGGCGGCCAGGGGGAGGTCCATGTTCGCCTCGGCGGCGCGGGCGGCGCCGGGCAGCGCCTGGCGGGCGCGGGCGGCGTCGCCGGCGGTGAGGAGGTTCGCGGTCCTGGCGGGCAGCAGGAAGCCGGCGGCCGTCTCGGCGGGCAGGGACAGCTCGCGGGCGGTCCGCTCCAGGAGGTCGAGCTCGCGGTCGGCCCGCTCGATCCGGCCGCGGCGGCGGTGCAGCTCGGCCGCGCAGGCGTGGACCTGGATCTCCAGCAGGGGCAGGCCGCGGTCCCAGGCGGCCCGTTCCGCGATCCGCAGGTCGCGCTCGGCGCCCTCCAGATCGCCGGCGCGCATGCGCTCGGTGGCCAGCCCGAGCCGGGAGGAGATCTCCTCCTGCCAGGCGAGGCCGGCGCTGATGGAGATGGCGCGCAGGTAGTCGGCGACCGCCTCGTCGTGCCGGCCCTCGACGCCGTGGATCCACGCCGTGCCGTTCAGCGTCATCGCGGTCCACCACAGGTCGCCCGTCTCCTCGAACGCGCGCAGCGCCCGGGCCGCGGCGGCCGCGCCGGCCGCCCAGTCCCCGCGCGTGTGGGCGCGCAGCGTCTCGACCAGGTGGGTGTGCGCGATGGCCCAGGCGTCCCCGCCCGCCCGGATCCGGGCGATCTCCCGGTCGGCCAGGTCGTCCAGGCCGGCCAGGGAGGCCGCCGTCAGCGTCATGGTGACCAGGACCGGGTAGCGCGACAGGGCCCCCGTCCGCGCGCAGTCCTCGATAGCCGCCCGCAACCGATCGGCGTCCCCTCCGCCGTCGGCCAGCAGGTGGATCGTGGTGAACGCGGCCCTGGCCACGGGGGGCAGCGCGTCGCCGTACTCCAGCGTCCTGGCCACGTAGCCGTCGGCGCGGCCGTCGTAGCGCAGCGTGTCCCAGTACCAGTACAGCGGTCCCAGGATCCGCGCGGCGGCCCCGGGGTCGCCGTCGTCGAGGGCGGCCTGGAGGGCGTGCACGAGGTTGCCGTACTCGGACTCGAACAGCCGCAGCGACTCCACCTGCCGGTGCGAGCGCAGCAGCGGCTCGTGCCGCTCGGCCAGGCCGGCGTAGTGGCGGATGAGCCCGCGCCGTACGGCTTCGCGCTCCCCGGCGGAGCGGAGCGCCCCGGCCGCGTAGGCCCGGATGGACTCCAGCATCCGGTAGCCGTCGCCGGTCCGCTCCACGATGGACTTGTCGACCAGGGAGTCCAGCAGCGAGGCGACGTCCCCCGCCACAGCCCCCGGGGAGACGGCGTCGTCCCCCGCCGCGACCCCCGAGGACGCGGCGTCGTCCGAGCACACCGCCTCGATCGGGCCGGGCCCGGCGGGCGCGGGGAAGGCCGACATCCGGCGGGCGAGGGCGCGCTCCGGCTCGGTGAGCAGGTCCCAGCTCCAGTCGATGACCGCCCGCAGGGTCCGCTGCCGGGGCTCGGCCGCCCGGTTGCCGGTGCCGAGCAGCCGGAAGCGGTCGTCCAGCCGCCGGGAGAGCTCCCCGGCGTCCATCGCGCGCAGCCGCGCGGCGGCCAGTTCGAGGGCGAGCGGCAGCCCGTCCAGCCTGCGCACGACGTCCACCACCGGCCCGACCGTCGTCTCGTCCAGCGCGAAGCCGGGCCGTACGGCGGCCGCCCGGTCCAGGAAGAGCCGCACCGCGGCCGACCGCGCGGCGCGGCCGGGATCGGCGTGCGCCGGGGGCGGCGCGAGCGGGGCCAGCCGGCACAGCGCCTCACCCATGACCTCAAGCGGCTCCCTGCTCGTGGCCAGGATCGTCAGGTCCGGCAGGCGTTCGAGCAGGCGCCCGGCGAACTCGGCCGCCGCCGCGGAGATCTGCTCGCAGTTGTCCAGCACGAGCACGCCCTCGCCCCCGGCCAGCAGCGCGGCCGACCGCTCCAGCGGTGTCCCCGGCGGCGGGGCCCCGGCCGTGGCGATCGTGCCGAGCACCGCCTCGGCCAGTCCGGAGGGCGTGGACACCTCGCCCAGGCGGACGAACCAGACGCGGGCCCGCCGGTGGGCCCGGTGCCGGCTCGCCGCCTCCACCGCCAGGCGGGTCTTGCCGACGCCCCCGGGGCCGACGACGGTGACCAGCCGCGAGCTCTCCAGCAGGCGGCCGAGCAGGTCCAGCTCCTCGCGGCGGCCGACGAAGCCGGTCAGCGGCGCGGGCAGCCGTCCCGGCGCCGCCCGGGGGCGCTCCCCGGGCCCGGCCTGGCCGCGCAGGATCGCCAGGTGAGCCTCGCGCAGGTCCTCGGAGGGGTCGACGCCCAGCTCCTCGGCGAGCGTGCGCCGCACCTGGTCGTACAGGGCCAGCGCCTCGAACTGGCGGCCCGCGGCGTGCAGCGCCCGCATCCGCAGCGCGGCCAGGCGCTCGCGCAGCGGATGGGCGGCGGTCATCGCCTCCAGATCGGCCAGGATCTCGCCGTGCTCGCCCAGCAGCAGCTTGGCCTCGAACCGGTCCTCGGCCGCCGTGGCGCGCAGCTCGTGGAGGCGGGCGGCGGCCGTACCGGCGAAGGGGGCGTCGAGCACGTCGGCCAGCGCCTCGCCCCGCCACAGGGCCAGCGCCTCGCCCAGCAGCGCGGCGGCGCGCGCCTCGGCGCCGGCGGCCAGCTCGGCGCGGCCCCGCGCGGCCAGTTCCTCGAAGCGGCGGGCGTCCACGTCCTCGGCGCGCACGCGCAGCCGGTATCCGCCGGTGGTCAGCTCGACCGCGCCGGGCTCGCCCAGCGCGCGCCGCAGCCGGTAGACCAGCGCGTGCAGCGCCCTGGCGCTCTCCCGTGGCGGCCGGTCGCCCCACAGCCCGTCGATGAGCGGATCGGCGGGCACCACCGCGCCGGCGGCCAGGGCCAGCCTGGCCAGCAGCGCCCGCACGCGGGTCCCGCCGACCTCGATCGGCGCTCCGCCGTCGCCGAGGGCCCGGACCGGCCCCAGCACCTCGATCCGCATGCGCACCAGGCTAGAGGGACCCGTGGCGAACCGGCCCGGCCCGGCCTCTCACGAGGGGGAGATGCTCAGCAGCATGCTCAGGTCCATGGCCGGAGCGCTGTGGGTCAGCGCGCCGACGGAGACGGCGTCGACACCGGTCTCCGCGACGGCGCGCACGGCGTCCAAGGTGATCGTGCCCGAGGCCTCCAGCCTGACGCCGGAATCGGGGGCCAGCTCGCGCCGAAGCCGGACGGCTTCGGCGAGCTGCGGCACGGTCATGTTGTCGAGCATGATCCAGGACGGCTCGGCCCGCAGCGCCTCACGGACTTGGGCGAGCGTGGCCACCTCCACCTCGATGGCCACGGTCCTGCCCTCCGACGCCATGTTCTCCCGGACGCTGTCGATGGCGGCGGTGACGCCGCCGGCGGCCGCGATGTGGTTCTCCTTGAGGAGCACCATGGCGCCGAGGTCCAGCCGGTGATTGTGGCCGCCGCCCGCGGCGACCGCGTACTTGTCCAGCAACCGGAGTCCAGGGGCGGTCTTGCGGGTGTCCAGGACGCGGACCGGCAGATCGCGCACGGCGGCCACATACCGATCGGTGAGTGTGGCGATGCCGCAGAGCCTCTGGAGGAGGTTCAGCACCGTCCGCTCGCCGGTGATGATCTGGCGTGCCGGGCCCGATATCCTCGCCAGGACGTCGCCGGCCTCGAGCCGAGTGCCGTCGGGCACCGACTCGTCGATCCGGGTTGCGCCGCCCAACCGGGCGTAGACCTCGGCGGCCAGGGGCATCCCGGCGGCCAGGCCCGGTTGGCGGGTGACGATGACCGCCGTCGCCCATTGCCCCGGCGGGACGCTCCATCGGGTGGTGACGTCATCGGCGGCCGCGTCTTCGGAGAGCGCGAGCGTCACGACGTTGCGGGCTGCCATGTGGGGGAACTGCATGCGGCGTCCTTTCACGGCGTGCTGGTGGTACGGCCGGCGCCTCCCGCCGGCTCCTCGATCGGGCCGGTCCCGGGCGAGCGGCGGGCGAGGGCGAGGGCGGCCAGGGTCGTGATCGCCATCGCGGCGAGGCCGACCAGCGCCGCCGTGGTGTAGGCGGCATCGCTCGGGAAGAGGTGGCCGGTGTCGGTGCCCGCGGCCAGCACCAGGCCGCCGACGGCGCTGCCCAGGGAGTACCCGACGCTCCGGACGACATAGTTGAAGCTCATGGCGCTCGACGTCTCGCTCTTGGGCGTGACGGCCAGGATGACGCCGGGCATGGCGGCCGAGAAGCCGCCGACGCCGAAGCCCAGCACGCCCATGGCCACGAACAGTTCGGCCAGGTTCGACCGGGCCGCCGCGAAGAGGACGAATCCGCAACCGACGACGACGGCGCTGCCGGCCAGGAGGAAGGGCGCGTCGATCCGCGCCCGGGCCCGGGGCGTGAGCTTGCCCGCGACGAACCCCAGCACGGAGAACGGAACCAGGACCAGCCCGGCGACGAAGGTGGTCAGCCCGAAACCGTAGCCGGCGTCGCGCGGCGTCTGCGCGTAGCGGGTGATCAGCGTGAGCAGGAGGTACATGCCGATCCCGCCGACGAACATGGCGATGTTCGCTCCGGCGACCGCCGGGTGCCGCACCGCGCGGACATCGACCAGGGGTGTCCGGCTGCGCAGTTCGGAGACGGCCCAGACGCAGAGCAGGAGCACGGCGACGACGGCCAGGCCCGCCGCCGCGGCGAGGTGGTGGCTCCAGAGACTCGTCTCGCCCGCGAGGAGCAGGACGAGGGACAGGCCACCCGACAGGACGAGCGCGCTCGCGACGTTCACGTGAGCTGAGCGGCCTTGGGGCGCCGCGGGCATCGAGCGCCACGCGGTCAGCAGAGCGGCGGCGGCGACGAGCAGGCCCAGGCCGTAGGCGGCCCGCACCCCGCCGAGCTGGGCGAGCAGCCCGGCGAGCGGGTACCCGACGCTGGCCCCGATGATCGAGACCACCGAGATCAGGGCGATCGTGGCGGCGCCGCGCCTCTCGGGAAGATGGTCCCGGGCCACTCCCATCATCAGGGCCGTCAGACCGAGCCCGACGCCTTGGGCCGCCCGGCCGGCGAGCAGCCATGCGAACGGCAGCGGGAGCACCGTGAGCGCACTGCCGGCGACGACCACCGCCAGCGTGGCGAGGATCGTGGCCCGCCGGTGCGGGCCGGCCCCGAGCCGGCCGAGGACGGGTGTGGCGACGGCGCCGCTGAGCAGCGCGATGGTCAGCGTCCACTGCGCGCTGTCCAGTGAGACGTGGAACGTCGTCGCCACGCTGGTGATGAGGGGTGTGCCGAGGCTGGCGACCGCCGCCACGACGAGGGCGACGAACATCAGGGACGGGACCAGCAGCCTCGCCTCGGAGCGCTCCGGGGACGCGGCCACCCCTTCGTCGGAGTTGGCGGGCCTCCCGCCGGGCGAGTCTCCCGTCACGGCTTCGGCCCTTCCCGGTCTTGGCTTTCGAGCGCCGCCAGATGCAGCAGCGCCGGAAGGGCCGCCGTCAAGGCCTCGATCTCGTCGCCGGGGAGTCTGTCGATCAACCCCGCGTAGGCCTGGACGCCCGCCTGGCGCCGCTCCCGGACGTAGGACGCGCCGGCCTCGGTCAGGCACACCAGCGTGACCCGCTTGTCGGAGGTGTCGCTCCTCCGCTCGACCAGCCCGGATTCCTCCATCACCCGGACCAGGACGCTCATCGCGGGCTGGGTGACGCCCTCGATCACGGCCAACTCGGTGATCCGTCGCGGGCCGGTCCTGTCCAGGGTGGCCAGCGTGGCGGCGGACGTGAGGCTCATGTCCCGCGGAAGCCGCCTCACGGCCCTGGTGGCCAGTTCGTAGAGGGCTGACCCGATCGTGGTGGAAGCGCCGCTCGCGGCGTCTGGACGGCCCATGCGCATAGCATAAAGCATTTATATTAAGTCTTTATGCATCTCCCCTCCCGGACTCGGTCCCGCGTCCCGCGCCCAGCCCGGGAGGCCGGCTCGCCGAGCGTCCTTTCCGCTGGTCACGCTGCTTTCATGACCCGTGCGCGATTCGGGCGCAGGCGGGTGAGGACGCGCCGGTTCTCGAAGCCGGCGAGCGGTTCTGGAGGGCGGCGAGCGGTTCAGGGGGCCGCGGCGGGAGGGGGTGTGACGGTCACGCGGTAGGTGCCGGGGGCGATCTCGGCGGAGGCGGCCCGGATCCGGGGCGCCAGGGCGGGCGGCCAGGTGGTCTTCTCGTCCCAGACGATCTCGGCGAGGATCGCCGGGTCGGGGGGTTCCAGGCGAGACAGGTCCGCCCCCGAGACGTCGAGCGGGGCGGCGGCGAGGTCGCGGGCGAGCTCGGCGGCCAGGACGTGGGCGCGGTCCATGGCGCGGGTGATCTCCCGGACCTCGGCGCGGGCGCGGTCGATGCTCTGGACCAGCGGGCGGCTCTCGCCCAGCCCGGCCGCGACGTAGTGGTCGGGGTAGTCGGCCAGGGAGTAGGCGAGGCCGAGGGCGTGGGACAGCTCGCGCTGGGCCGACTGGACCGAGGCGGCGGCCTGCCGCAGGGTCGCGACGAGCTCCCCGGCGCGGGCGGCGGCCTGGCCGGGCAGGTCGGTGGGGGAGCGGTGCAGCGTGGTCGCGTGGGTGCGGTCGATGATCAGGCCGCCGATCAGGTCCTCGGCGGCGGCGTACAGGGTGGTCAGCGACTCGATGGCCGCCAGCGCCCCGGCGTGGACGCCGTGCCCGGCGAGCGCGGCGGCCAGTTCGCGGGCCCGGGCCAGGTCCCGGCCGAGGGCGCGCAGCATGAAGTGGGCCTGCACGCGGAGCCGCAGGCCGGGCGGTACGCCGTTGGCCGGCGCGCGTCCCGCCGCCCGCGCCCGCCGTACCCCCTCCCCGTCCCGCCGCGCGTGCCCGGCGTCGCGCCGCCCGGCGCCGAGGATCCGGTACGGCGGGGCGGGCCCGGCCGGGGGCGGTTCCTCGGGACGCCGCGGGCCCGGGGCGGCCGTGCGGCGGGCGGGGGCGGAGGCGTTCATCTCGTGCTCGCGGGCGGTGATCCACAGCCGCAGGAACTCGGCGGGGTCCGCGCCGAGGGCCTCCACGACCAGCTCCAGCGGGCCCCAGCGGGGGAGCTTGGCGCAGCGCAGCACGGCGTGGACGGTGGCATGGCTGATGCTCCCCGTCCGCCGGGCGAGTTCCCGCGTGCTCGGCTGCCCCCGCTCCAGGTGCAGCCGCGCGAGCCGGGCGCGGAGCACCTCGAGCGGGAGGGACGGCCGCGGCCCGGATCCGCTCATGATGACCCGAGCATGGCAGAGCGTCAGAAACTGTAAAGACCTGTCACGCGGCGGACCGCGCGGTGTCAGGACGCGGGCGGGAAGCGGGTGATCGCGTCCGGGATCGTCAGATGGCGGCCGGCGCCGTCATCGCCCCGATCCGCGGGCGCACCCTGAAGGTGCGCCGCCCAGAAGGGGCGGCGGCCCCGCGCGGGAGCACGAGACCGCGGGTGACGGGGTAGGTCGCGGCACGGGACGCCTCATGAGCCTGGCGGAACTCCTCATGGCCGTGGTGGCCGGGGTGATCACCGAGGCCGCCGTGCGCCTGCTGATCGCCCTGCGGCCCGCCGGAGACCGGCTCGGGCGGCGCTGGCGGGACCGTCGCCGCCGACGCGGAAATCATGGTGTACAACGTATACCTTCGAGGTGTACGTTGTACACCATGAGTACGACGGAGACGGCCGACCGCGTGGCCGACGCGGCGCGGGAGATCCTGGCGGCCGAGGGGAGCCGGGCCGTGACCATGCGGCGCGTGGCCGAGGCCGCGGGGATCACCGCGATGGCGATCTACAAGCACTACCCCAGCCGGGAGGCGCTGCTGGGGGAGGTGGCCGACCGGGCGTTCCGCGACCTGGGGCGGACCTGGGGGAGGCGGGACACGGCGGGGGACTGGCAGAGCCGCGCGCTGGGCCTGCTGGACGACTTCCTGGACTTCGCGCTCGGCAGCCCGCACCTGTACGCGTTCTTGATGACCGAACGGCGTGAGCGGGCCCGGCGCTTCCCCGAGGGCTTCCGGGAGTCGGGCTCCCCGGCCTACTCGCGCGTCGTGGCGGCGGTGGAGGAGGGGATGGCGGCGGGTCTGCTGCGCCGCGACGACCCGCTGGAGGTCGCCCTGGCGCTGACCGCGCCCGTCCAGGGCCTCGTGCAGCTCTACCTCGGCGGCCGGATGGGCCTGCCCGAGGCGGAGTTCCGCGCGCTGTGCCACCGTACGGCAGGAAGGGTTCTCGATGGCATCCGCGCTTGAGAAGCGAAGCGAGCGGGACGGACTGGACGGACTGGACGGACTGGACGGGCGCGGCGCGCCGGAAGGGGGGTCCCGGCGCGGGCGCCGCCGCCGGAGGTGGGCGTGGACGGCCGCGATCACGGCCGTGCTCGCCCTTCTGGCCGGGGCGGGGTCCGTCGCCTGGTACGGCAGCGACGAGGCGATCGCGGTCCGCCGCTGGGGCACGGGCGACGTGGTCGTGCTCGGGGTGGGCCCGGGCACGGTGACACTGCGGGACTCCCCGGCCACGCGCCGGCCCGGGCTGTACTGGCTGGAGTGGGGCGGGGCCTGGACCATGCTCGGCGAGGTCGTCTCGCGGGCCCCCGGCCGCGTCACCCGCACCATGATCAAGGGGGCGACCCCCTACGTGGGGGCCGCGGGCGGCCTGTCGGTCGCCCCGCCCGGTGACCCGCGGGTCGGCTGGGGCCTGGACTACACCGAGGTCACCGTCCCGACCGAGCTGGGGCCCGCCCCCGCCTGGCTGGTCCCCGGCCGGGGCGACACGTGGGTGATCGCCGTCCACGGGAAGAACGCCCACCGCAAGGCCGCGCAGAAGATCCTCTCCGTGGTCCACGACCTCGGCCTGCCGTTCCTCAACATCACCTACCGCAACGACCACGGGGCCCCGGCCTCACCCGACGGGCTCATCCACCTGGGCGACAGCGAGTGGCGCGACCTGGAGGCGGCGGTGCGCACCGCCCGCGGCATGGGCGCGCGCCGGGTGGTCCTGTACGCCCCGTCGATGGGCGGGGTGATCGCGGGGCAGTTCCTGGCCCGCTCGCCGCTGGCGTCCGACGTGAGCGGCCTGATCATGGACGCGTCCCCGCTCGACCTCGAACGCACCACGGCCTGGAACGTCACCCAGCGCAACCTGCCGGCCCCCGTCGCCTGGCTCGCCGACCGGATGACGGAGTGGCGCACCGGGATCGACCTGTCCCGCCTCAACGTCGTCAGGCATCCGCCCGCCGTGCGCCCGCCGACGCTGCTGGTGCACACCGACACCGACCCCCAGGCCCCGGTCGAGACGTCGAGGGAGCTCGCGGCGAGGTCCCGCGCCCTGAAGTGGCCCCTGCGTTACGAGGAGTTCCACGGCGGCGGCCACACCGAGGCGTGGAACGTCGACCGCGCCCGCTACGACCGCCTGGTCCGCGACTTCCTGTCCCCCCACGCCCCACCCCGAGACTGAACGGCACACCGATGGCGTCCCTTATTTGATCTACATCGTAAAGGACCGTCTCTCTTCAAGAACTGCATCAGCTTCCCGTACGGCATCGCCACCGGCGAAGCGATCACCAAGACGGCGTCCCGCCCCTCCGCCCGGCGATCGGGCGGAGGGGCGGGACGTGCGCCGGCAACGGCCCAGGGGGATCAGCGGAAGGCGGCGGCGTTGCGCTGCGCCCAGGCGGCGAAGGTGCCGGGGGCGCGGCCGAGGATCTTCTCGACGTTGGGACTGACGCGCTGCTCGTGGGGGGTCGGGGCGCCGAGGACGTCGAGGGTGGTGTCGGCGACGGGGGCGGGCATGTGGGCGAGCATCTGGGCGCGGGCCTCCTCGCGGGTCTGGTCGAGGAAGGTGACGGGCTCGCCGATGGCGTCGGCGATGGCGGCCGCGCGCTGGCGCGGGGTGATCGGGGCCGGCCCGGTCAGTTCGTACGTCGCCTCGGCGTGACCGGGACTCGTCAGGGTGGCGGCGGCCACGGCGGCGATGTCGTCGGGGTCGATGTCCGGGATGCCGACGTCGCCGAAGGGGGCGGCCGCCGTTCGCGACGCCTTGATGGAGGGCGCCCAGGCGTAGGCGTTGGAGGCGAAGCCGCCCGGCCGCAGGATCGTCCATTCGGCGCCGGAGTCCATGACGGCCCGCTCGAAGGCGGCGAAGGCCCGGCCGTGTGACAGGGACTCCGGCCGGCTGGCCACGCCCAGCGAGGAGAGCAGGACGATCCTGCCGGAGCCGGCGAACGGGGCGACGACCCCGGCGGGGTCGCCGGTCATCATCAGATCCCCGCTCACCAGCAGGAAGACCGCGTCCGCCGCGGAGGGCGCCTCGGCGGACGGGCCGGAGAGGTCGGCGGCGACGGCGCGGACGCCGGAGGGCACGTCGGCGGGCGTGATGCGGCGGGAGACGGCGGTCACCTGGTGACCCTGCCCGGCGAGGAGGCGGACCAGCGTGCGGCCGACGTTTCCGGTGGCGCCAGTGACGACGATCATGTGAGCCCCAAAAGTTAGTTAGTTGGCTGACTGAAAAGACCCTAGCACGCCCGGGGCATATAGTCAGTCAGGTGACTGACTTGAGAGAGCCCGCCCGGGCCCGTGCCTCCAGCGCGAAGCGGCAGCGGCTCATGAGGGCCGCCGCCGAGGTCGTTCACCGGCAGGGCGCCGAGCGCACCACCATCGCCGACATCGCCCGCGCCGCCGAGGTGCCCGTGGGCAACGTGTACTACTACTTCAAGACCAAGGACGAGCTCGTCGCCGCCGCGCTGTCCGAGCACGCGCGGCGGCTCGGCCTGCTCACCGAACGGCTGGACCGGCTCCCCGAGCCCCGGGAGCGCCTCAAGGGCCTGATCGAGGGCTGGGTGGGCCAGCGCGACCTGGCGGCCCGCTTCGGCTGCCCGACCGGGACGCTGGCCGCCGAGCTGGGCAAGCGCGACGAAGGCGGCCTGGACGCCGAGGCGGGCGCGGTCATCCGGCTCCTGCTCGGCTGGGTGGAGCGCCAGTTCCGCGAGATGGGCCTGCCGGACCCCGGCGACCTCGCGATCACGCTGGTGGGCGCCTACCAGGGCATGTCGCTCCTGGCCAACGCCCTGCGCGAACCCCAGATCATGGAACGCGAGGGCGCGCGCCTGCTCGCCTGGCTCGACGCCCTCCCCGGCGGCTGAAGACCGCCTCACCGGGAACGGCCCTCCGACGCCCCGGGGGAGCTGTGAGCCATGTCACACGTGATTCCTGTCAGGGATGGCGGCGCCGCCCCGCTCAAGCCGGCGAGAGCAAGCGAACCGACAGGGGCACCACATGAAGCACCGCATCCTCGTCCTCGGCGCCGGCTACGCGGGGGCCTACGCGGCCGGGAACCTGGCCCGCCGGCTGTCCCCGGCCGGCACCGAGATCACCCTGGTCAACGCCGAGCCCGACTTCGTCCAGCGGCTGCGGCTGCACCAGCTCGCCGCCGGTCAGCGGATCGAGGCCCCCGAGCTCGCCGACATCTTCGCCGGCACGGGCGTACGGCTGCGCCTGGCCCGGGTCACCGCCGTCGATCCGGCGCGGCGGACCGTCACGGTGAGCGGCGCCGGCGGCGACGGCGAGCTGGGCTACGACACCCTCTTCTACGCGCTCGGCAGCCGCGCCGCCGACCACGGAGTCCCCGGCGTGGCCGAGCACGCCTTCGACGTCGCCGGCCGGTCCTCGGCGCTGCGCCTGCGCGAGCGCCTGGCGGCCCTGGACGCGGGCGGGCGGGTGCTGGTCGTCGGCGACGGGCTGACCGGCATCGAGACCGCCACCGAGATCGCCGAGTCGCGGCCCGGCCTGTCGGTGACGCTGATCGCCCGCGGCGAGCTGGGCGCGCGGCTCTCCGGCGGGGCCCGCCGGCACCTGCGCCGCGCCTGCGGCCGGCTGGGCATCACCGTCCGCGAGCACACCCTGGTCGAAGCCGTCGAGGCCACGGGCGTAGTGTGCGCCGGGGGAGCCGCCCTGGCGTCCGACGTGACGGTGTGGACGGCCGGTTTCGCGGTCAGCCCCATCGCCGCGGCCGCCGGGCTGGAGGTCACCGAGGACGGCCGGATCGTCGTCGATCGCGCGATGCGGTCGGTCTCGCACCCGGACGTCTACGCCGCCGGCGACAGCGCCTACGCCATCGGCGACAACGGGCTGCCGCTGCCGATGTCCTGCGCCTCGGCCGGCTTCACCGGACGGCAGGCCACCGAGGCGATCATCGGCCGCCTGACCGGCCACAAGATCGCGACCACCGGGCTGATCTACCCGGGCAACCACATCAGCCTCGGGCGGCGGGACGGCATCCTGCAACTGGTCGACAGGCGGGCGCGGGCGACGCCGCGGTACGTGAGCGGCAGGAAGGCCGCCCGGGTCAAGGCGGGCATCCTGGCCCTGTCGCTGTGGGCCACCGCGCATCCCACGTTCGGCCTGCCCACGCGCCGGCGCGCCCTGACCGCCGCCCCGGACGCGCCCGCCGAGATGGCGGTCGCGTAGCGGCGGCCTAGGGTGATCCCCATGGAAGGCGTCACGGCCGATCGCTTCGACGCGGACCGCTTCGAGGCCAGCCGGAACCGGCTGGCCTCGCTGGCGTACCGGCTGCTGGGCTCCGCGGCCGACGCCGAGGACGCCGTGCAGGACGCGTTCCTGCACTGGCAGGCCGCCGACCGGCAGCGGATCAAGGTGCCGGAGGCCTGGCTGACCCGGGTCGTCACCAACCTGTGCCTGGACCGGCTCCGCTCGGCGCGGGCCCGCCGCGAACGCGCCACCGGGGACTGGCTGCCCGAACCGCTCCTCGACGGCGACCCCATGCTCGGCCCGGCCGACACGTTCGAGCAGCGCGAATCGGTCTCCCTGGCCGTGCTGACGCTGATGGAGCGCCTGTCGCCCTTGGAGCGGGCGGTCTACGTCCTGCGCGAGGCGTTCGCCTACAGCCACGCCGAGATCGCCGGGATCCTCGACATCACCGAGTCGGCGAGCCAGCAGCACCTGCACCGGGCGCGGCGCCGGGTCACCGACGCGCGCCGCCCCGGCGCGGGGGAGTCCGACCCCGGGGCGGCGCGCAGGATCGTCGAGGCGTTCCTGGCCGCCGCATCCTCGGGCCGCACCGAACGCCTGGTGGCGCTGCTCACCGACGACGTCGTCGCGGTCTCCGACGGCGCCGGCCTGGTCGGGAGGCTGCTCAGGTTCGAGACCCCGCGGCGCGTGGCCGCCGTCGCGCGGGCGGGCTTCACCCCCACGGACGCGAAACGGCGGCTGGCCGGCGGCACGCCCGCCATCCACTACGCGCTCGTCAACGGCGCCCCCGCCATCCTGGCCGTGGTCGGCGGCAAGGTCGCCGGCTGCGTGACGTTCGACCTCGCCGACGGCAAGATCGCCGGGGTGCGCGGGATCGCCGCCCCCGCCCGCCTCGCGCGCCTCGCCGAGCGCTGGCGGCGCAGCGAACCGGGCACGCCGCTGATGGCCGAGTGGTGACCGCGCGGGCGCCGGGCCGGCGACCGAACGGCCGGCGGCGTCGGCGAGCCCTCGCCATGAGCGCGGCCCGGAGAGCCGGCTCGGCGTTCTCGGCCTCGTCCTGAACCGCGTCACCCTCCGGACGGCCGCCCACCCCGACGCCGCCGCCCGCCCCGACGCCGCCACCCGCCGGCTCAGGGCACAGGGCCGCCCGGTCCGGGATGAGCGTTCCGCCGCCGTGGGATAACTCCGCTATGCATGTGCTAACTTTTCTTTGCATATGGGGGGAGGGGGCATGACGACCGGCGACGAACTGCTGAGAGTGCTGGCCACGCTGGCCAATCCGCACCGTCTGCGGGTTCTGGCGGCGCTGTCCGCGAAACCCGACTACGTGAGCAGGCTCGCCCGCGAACTGGGCATCAGCCGGCCCCTCCTCCAGGTGCACCTGCGCAAGCTGGAGGCGGCCGGGCTGGTGACCGCGCGGACCGAGGTGTCGCCGGATGGGAAGGCGATGAAGTTCTACGAGGTCGGCCCGTTCCGGTTCGAGCTGACACCGCAGGCGATCCAGGTGGCCGTGCGCACGCTGACCCCGCCCGACGACGGCTCCGATAGCAGCAAGGGAGAACAGTGATGGACGAACACGCTCTGCTGGAGGTGGTCGGCGTGATCGGCCTGTTCGCCCTGGTGATATCGGTGATCGTGGTGAGTCTCGTCCAGGTGGGGGCCACCGTGCGGGCCCGCGCCGCGCTGGCCCGCGAACAGGAGTACCGCAAGCTGGCCGAGGTCGGCGCCCAGACCCAGCAGAACATCGAGGCGCGCCTCGATGAGACCGTCCAGCGGCTCGCCGCGATGGAAGAGCGGCTGAAGGCGATGGAGAAGATCCTGCAGACGGTCGAGTGACAGCGGGCTGGGCCGCCGAGCGGCAACTCGGCGGCCCAGTGAACGAAGAAGCACCATCCGCCCCTGAGGGCGGTTCTCACCGGTACACCTCTTCAACGGAAAGGACAGCACTTCATGCTGCCCGAAAGCAAACCGATCATCGAGCGAGTCGTGGGCTGGTCCGTCCGGCACCGGGCGCCGGCGATCGGCGGCTGGTTCACGCTGGTGATCGGGGCGCTGCTGCTCGGCGGTGTGCTCGGCCTGGATCAGAGGAACAGCACCGATCCGGGCGAGTCAGGCCGCGCTGACCGCATCCTGACCGCCCGGGACGCCTACATCCCGCCCCACGAGAACATCCTGATCCAGCCCAGAACCGGCACCACCCGGTTCGCCTCCGACCCCGCGGCGCGAGCGGCCACCCAGGACCTGGCCGCGGCCCTGCGCGGGCATGGCACCCTGCGCTCCCCGCTCGACCGCGACGGGGCGGATCTGATCTCCCAGGACGGGCGTTCCGGTCTGGTCACCATCCAGGTCGCCGGACCCCGGGAGGCCATCGCCGGGCACTACGCCGCGATCGCCAAGGGCGTGCTGGAGGTGTCGGCCCGGCATCCGGACGTACGGCTGGCCCAGGCCGGAGACCGGAGTCTGGCCAGGGCGGTGGACGAGGGCATCACCGGTGACATGAAGCGGGCCGAGTTCTTCTCGCTGCCGCTCACCGTGCTCATCCTGCTGGTGGTGTTCGGCTCACTCATCGCCGCCGGGATCCCGCTGCTGCTGGCGGTCACCACCGTCGCGGGCACGTTCGGCCTGCTGGAGGTCGTCGGGCACTGGATCCCGATCAACAGCGCCGCCTCCTCCATCGTGCTGCTGATCGGCATCGCCGTCGGCATCGACTACTCGCTGTTCTACCTGCGCCGGGTGCGCGAGGAGCGCGCGGCGGGCGCGTCCACCGCCGACGCCCTGCGGACCAGCGCTCGCACCTCCGGGCACGTGGTGGTCGTCTCCGGCGTGACCGTGATGCTGTGCCTGAGCGGGCTGCTGTTCACCGGGCTGGACAACTTCAAGGGCCTGGCCGCGGGCGCCGTCCTGGTGGTCGGGCTGGCCATGATCGGGTCGGTGACGGTGCTGCCCGCGCTGCTGGCCCTGCTCGGCCGCAACATCGACCGGGCCCGCCTGCCCTGGATCGGCCGCCGCCGCACCCGGCCCGAGCAGTCCCGGTTCTGGACCACCGTGGCACGTCACGTCGTGCGGCGCCCCGCGCTCTGGGGCGGGCGGCCACGCTCGCCCTGATCCTGATGACGCTTCCCGCCTTCGGGATGCGCCTTCAGGACGCGGCCGTCACCGACAGCCTGCCCCGCGGCGTCCCCGTCGTGGACGCGGCCGTCCGCCTGGAGCAGGCGTTCCCCGGCACCTCCGCGCCCGCGTCGGTGATCCTGTGGGAGAAGCGCGCCGGCGCGCTGGACGGCCCCGCCGTCACCGCGGCCGTCGCGGAGCTGCGCCCGATCGCGACCACCCGCGTGAACGGCCTCATGATCGTCCGAGTGCCGCTCGCGGACTCCGGCACCGGCGATCGGGCCAACCGGTCACTCCGCGAACTACGCCAGCGGACCACCGTGTTCGACCGCCTGCACATCGACCACGCCGTCGCGGGCAAGACCGCCTTCGCCTACGACTTCACCCAGGTGGTCAAGGAACGATCGCCGCTGGTCTTCGGGTTCGTGCTGGCCCTGGCCTTCGTCCTGCTGGCGGTCGCGTTCCGCTCGGTGGCCGTCCCGCTGGTGTCGATCCTGCTCAACCTGCTGTCGATCGGCGCCGCCTACGGCCTGCTCACGTGGTCCTTCCAGGACGGCCACCTCGGCCCGCTGCTCGGCTTCACGCCCTACGGCGGCGTGATCGGCTGGCTGCCGCTGTTCATGTTCGTGATCCTGTTCGGGCTGAGCATGGACTACCACATCTTCATCCTCAGCCGGATCCGCGAACGCCGTGCCGCCGGCGCCCCCGTCGCCGCCGCAGTCGTGTCCGGCGTCGGCACCAGCTCGGGCGTGGTGACCAGCGCCGCCGCCATCATGACCGCCGCCTTCAGCGTCTTCGCCGTCCTGTCCGCCATCGAGTACAAGATGATGGGCGTCGGCCTGGCCGCGGCCATCCTGATCGACGCCACCCTGGTACGCGGCATCCTGCTGCCCGCCGCGATGACCCTGCTCGGCGACCGCGTCTGGCCTCGGCCCGCCTCCCGCCGCCCCGCCGAGATCCCCGTCCACGCCTGACCCGCCCACCGGCCCCAGCGCATCGCCCCCAGCGCATCGCCCATGCCCAGCCCCCGCATGCGGGGGCTGGGCATCGCGAACGACTCGCCCGGCGCGGGTCCCCTCCTCGTCCTCCGCGAGGGCGTGACGGGCCGCGGGCGCGCGGGGCAGGCGTGGCGGCCGGCGCCGGGGCGCGGGCGCCGTCAGGCGGGCGTCTCGGCGGTGGCGGTCAGCACCGCGCGGCCGAGGGTGTGGCCGGCCATGGTGAAGCCGAGGAGGGCCGGGGTGGCGTCGGCGGGGATGCCGATGGCGTCGACGTCGAGGGCGTGGACCACGACGAAGTAGCGGTGCGGGCCGTGCCCGGCCGGCGGCGCGGCGCCGACGTAACGGGCCGAGCGGACGTCGTTGGGCAGCTGGAAGGCGCCTTCGGGCAGGCCGGAGCCGGTGTCGTCGCCGGCGCCCTCGGGCAGCTCGGTGACGGTGGCGGGGATGTCGGCGACCGCCCAGTGCCAGAACCCGGACCCGGTGGGGGCGTCGGGGTCGTAGACGGTGACGGCGTAGCTGCGGGTCCCCTCGGGGGCGCCGCTCCAGGACAATTGCGGGGAGACGTCCGCGCCGCCGGGGAGGCCGGTGGCGTGCTGCGCGGGCGGCCAGGGGGCCCCGTCGGCGACGGTGGTGCTGGTGACGGTGAACGGCGCCGCCTCGGGGAGCCGGGCGAACGGATCGTTGGCGATCATCGCGATCTTCCTTTCGGGGGTTGCGCGTCAGAGGGCGGTGGGCCTGCGCGGCCGGGACCGCGAAGCCGGCGGAGCGATGCCGCCGGAGCGTCTCGCCTACCACCTAAATCGACAGTAACACAGAAAATCGATTATTTGCCGGATCGTCTATGCTGAGCACATGACTGGTACGGCTCCCAGCCCGGCTCCCCCGGGGAAGCGGATGCTCTCCGAGCAGGTCTACGCCCACCTGCGGGACGCGATCATGCGCGGCGACTACGCCCCGGGCGACGCGCTCAAACCGCAGGACCTCGCCAGGGAACAGGGCGTGAGCCTGGCCGTCGTGCGCGAGGCGCTCGTGCGGGTGGTCGGCGAGGGGCTCGCCGACCGGCTGCCCAATCGCGGCTTCGCCGTACCGGCCTTCTCCGACCGCCGCTGGCAGGAGATCGCCGAGGCCCGGCGGACCATCGAGCCGGTCGTGCTGCGCATGTCCATCGAACGCGGTGACCTCGACTGGGAGGCCCGCGTGCGCGCCGCGCACCACCGCCTGGCCCGCACCCCGCCGTACGCCCCGGGGGAGGGGGAGCACTACAGCGGCGCGTGGGCCGAGGCCCACCGGGTCTTCCACCGCACGCTCCTGGAAGGCTGCGGCAACCCCGTGCTGCTCGAGACCTTCGACCGGTTGTGGACCGCGAGCGAGCTGGCGCGGCGCTGGTCGGCGCTCCGCGCCCCCGGCAGGGACGGGGCGGCGGAGCATCGCCGGCTGGAGGAGGCGGCGCTCGCGCGTGACGCCGACACCGCGGCCGGGCTCCTGGTCCAGCACCTCACCCAGACCGCGGACGCGCTCATCGGCCCGCCGGGAGCGGGCCGATGAGAAGAGCCTGACGCCCCCCGCCCCTGGAAGCGATCAGCCCGGCCATCCCCGGGGGCCGGGGGCCGCGGTGGGCCGGGTTCCGGGCCGGGCCTGATCGCCGTACGACCGCGCGGTGGTGTGGCGGTCAGTGTCCCGCCGTGGCGCGCAGGGCGGAGGCGAAGGTGCGCAGCGCCCTGCGGGCGGCCGGCTCGGACGGGCGTGATTTCAGGACGACGCTGCGGGTGGGCAGCGGGGGGAGGCCGAGTGCCTCGCCCCTGTCCATGGTGCCGGGCGGGGCCACGCGCGGGCTGAGCGCAGCCACGGCCAAGCCCGCCGCCGCGGCCGCGCCGACGCTCGCGAGTCCGCCGCCCACGAACACCTCCTGCCAGGCGATGCCCGCTTCGTCCAGCGCGGTCACCGCCATCTGGTGCACATGGCAGGACTCGGCCTGCAGGGCGAGGCGCAACGGCTCGCCGGAACGGCGTTCGAAGTCGGATGAGGCCATCCAGCCGAAGGACTCCTCCATCAGGACCTCACCGTCGGTGCGGCGGCCCTCGTGGCGCAGCACGATGGCCGCGTCCAGCGCACCGCTGTCGAACAGGTCGAGGAGCTCCCATGAGCTGGCGATGCTCACCTCCAGCGTCAGGTCCGGCGCGGTCCGCCCGATCTGCCGCAGGAGGTGGGGCAGATCGGCGCCGGCGACGTGGTGGCTCAGGCCGATCGACAGGCGTTGCCGCGGGACGCCGAACGAGCTCAGCGCGCCCGCGTGCGCGGCCAGCAGTTCACGCGCGGGCCCGAGGAAGGCGGCGCCGTCCTGCGACAGGCGGACCAGGCGGGGCGTCCGGTCCAGCAGGCGGCGGCCCAAGGCGTCCTCCAGCCGCTTGATCTTCAGGCTCACCGCGGACTGGGTGGAGTCCATCGCCTCCGCCGCGCGCGTGAAGCTCCTCAGCTCGGCGGTCAGCACGAAGGCCTGCACGGCGTCCAGGGCGAGCATCTTCATCGGCACACCGATCATTGGGATATGTAATGACTGAAATACTCTAAGATGTCTTTTTTCAATGATCAAGTGATGGCTAGGCTGCGAACGTCCCGAGGAACGGAGTCAGGCCATGCCCTTGGTCCAAGTGTCGTTGCGGCGAGGCAAGTCCGCCGAGTACCACCAGGCCCTCTTCGAGGGCGTCTACCGCGCCATGCGGGAGACCTTCGACGTGCCGGAAGACGACCGCTTCATGACGATCACCGAGCACGACGCCGCCACCTTCTGCGTCAGCCCCACCTACCACGGCGTCCAGCGGAGCGACGAGGCGGTCATCATCCGGATCACCGCCAACAACACGCGCGGCCTCGCCCAGAAGCGGGCGCTGTACCTGCGCATCGCCGAACTCTTGCGGGCGGACCCCGGCGTGCGCCCCGAAGACGTGTTCATCAACCTGGTGGAAGTGCTGCCGGAGAACTGGTCCCTCGGCCACGGCCTCGCCCAGTACGCGGCGCGGCAGGACTGAGGGGGAACGGCCGAGCCGCCGAGGGGCCGGTGGCGGACCCCGGCGGCCGGTGATCTACTTTGTAAAGGCGCTGACTGTCAGGGGAAACGCGATCCCAGAAGCATCGAAGACCCCGCGACGCCAACGGCGCAGAGCAGGGCCCACAGGACGAAGGTGTGGCCGACCTCCTGATGGACGATGCGGTACCCGAGCGAGGTGCCGATCTGGCGGTACACCTCGGTCAGCTCCGCGCCGGACTCGGCCTCGTACGGGCGCCCGCCGGTGGACTCGGCGAGCTCGCGCAGGGCCTCCTTGTTCACCGGGACGGGCACCCGCTGCCCGTTGACCAGGACCCAGCCGTCGGGGGTGCCGTAGGCGATGGTGGAGACCGGGACCTTGGAGCCGCGGGCGCTCTCGGAGGCCTCCTCCAGGCTGCGGCCGGAGGTGTTGTCGCCGTCGGACAGCAGCACGATCGCCGCCGGCGGGGGGTTGCTGGCGGCCTGCTGGTCGAAGGAGCGGATGGCGTCCAGGGAGGAGAAGACCGCCTCGCCGATCGCGGTGCCGGGCCGGGCCTGGAGGTTCTCGATGGCGTTGATCACGGCGAGGTGATCGGTGGTGGGCGAGGCCACCACGGCGGTCTGCCGGGCGAAGGACACCAGTCCCACGTTGAAGCGCTCGGGCAGGTCGCGCACGAACTTCTTGGCCGCCTGCTTGGCCGCCGTCATGCGGTTGGGGGTGACGTCCTGCGCCTCCATGGACAGCGAGATGTCCACCGCCACCATGATCGTCGCGCGGTCGCGGGGCACCTTGACGGCGTTCGCCGGCCGGGCGGCGGCGATCACCAGCAGCCCCATCATGATCAGGAACAGCGCGGCCGCGATGTGCCGCCGCCATCCCGGCCGCCGCGGCGCGACCAGGTTCAGCAGCGCCAGGTTCGTGAACCGCACGGCGTAGGACCGCCGCGCGAACTGGAGCACCACGTAGACCGCCGCCAGCAGCACCAGCAGCGCGAACAGCCACAACCATCCCGGCGCCAGGAACGTCATCGCGCCACCCCCCTCACAACCCGTCCCCGCCCGGCCGCTCCCGCACGCGCCCCGTCCCGTACGGCCGGAGCCCGCCTCCCGGCCGTTCCGCGCGGGCCGGTGGTTCCCGGTGTTCCCGGTGCCGCCGGGACCCCGCGCCAGTCCGGTACGGCGCGGCGCGGGCGCGCCCGCCGTACGGGCGCGGCCGACCCGGCACGCGCCGCGGGGTGCGCCGGGCCGCCGGGCCGGGGCCGCACGCCGGCGGCGGGGCGGGTCATCGGCGGGCTCCGCGGGCGGGGTGGAAGTGCAGGGCGCGGGCGGAGCGGCGCTGGGCCAGGACGAAGCGGGCGATGTCGAAGACCCAGTCGCGGTCGGTCCGCAGGACCAGGTGGGGGACGCCGATGCGGCGCAGGGCCGCCTCGGTGCCGGCTCGCTGGGCGGCGGCCGCCTCGCGGTAGGCCGCGCGGACGCGTCGGGACAGGTAGACCTCCCGGGTGCCGCCGGTCTCGGGGTCGGTGAGCGTGACCAAGCCTACGTCGGGGAGTTCGAGTTCGCGCGGGTCGAGGACCTCGACGGCCAGGACGTGGTGGCGGGCGGCCAGGCGGCGCAGGGGCGGTGCCCAGGCGGCGCCCTCGGGGCTGGACGGGTCGAGGAAGTCAGAGATGATCACGCGCATGCCGCGTTTGCGGTGGGATCGGGCCAGGCGGGTCAGCGCCTCGGGCAGGTCGATCGCGTCGGGAGGGGCGGGCGGTGAGGCGGGCGCGTCGATGATGGAGTGCAGCAGGCCGTGGAGGGCGACGCGGCCCGGCCTGGCGGGCCAGCGGTGCAGTTCGCCGCCGTGCAGGACGTAGGCGCCCAGGCGGTCGCCGACGCGGCCGGACAGGAAGCCGACGGCGGCCAGCCCGGCGACGGCCAGGTCGCGCTTCTCCATGGTGGTGGTGCCGAAGTCCATGCTGGCCGACAGGTCGACCAGGGCCCAGGTCTCCAGTTCGCGGTCGGCGATCTGGTCGCGGACGTGGGGGACGGTGGTGCGGGCGGTGACGTACCAGTCCATGCGGCGGACCTCGTCCTCGCCGGGGACGTAGACGCGGGTCTCGCCGGGTTCGCTGCCGGGGCCGGGCAGCAGGCCCTGGTGGGCGCCGTGCAGGATGCCGTCCAGGCGCCGGGTGACGGTCAGCTCCAGGCGGCGCAGGGCCTGCTCGGGGGAGAGCCGCGCCGCCGGGGGCGGCGCGGGCTCGGGCGCGCGTCGCCGTCTCACCGGCCGGGCCGTCCCTGGTTCCAGACGACCAGCGGGGGCGGCACCGTGGCGACGATGCGGTCGACGACGTCCTCGGGGTTCACCCCGTCGGCGATGGCGTCGAAGGTGAGCATGAGGCGGTGGGCCATGACGTCGCGGGCGACGTCGCGCACGTCGTCGGGGAGCAGGTAGTCGCGGCCGCGCAGCAGTGCCAGGCCGCGGCCCGCGGCGGCCAGGCCCAGGGTGGCGCGGGGGCTGGCGCCGATCTCGATGACGTCCTCCAGGTCGGCCAGGCCGTACTGGCGGGGCTCGCGGGTGGCCACGACGAGGCGGACGATGTAGTCGGCGACGAGCTGGTGCACCGAGACGGCCAGGGCGGCCTCCTGCAGCGCCAGGAGCTTGCCGGGGTCGAGCACCTGGGAGGGGACGGGCGGGCTGACGCTCATGCGCTGGAGGATCTCCAGCTCCTCGTGGGCCGAGGGGTGCGAGACCTTGATCTTCATGAGGAAGCGGTCGCGCTGGACCTCGGGCAGCGGGTAGACGCCCTCGGACTCGATCGGGTTCTGAGTGGCCAGGACGATGAACGGCCTGGGCAGCGGGTGGGTCTTGCCGGCCAGGGAGACCTGGCGCTCGGCCATGACCTCCAGCAGCGCGGACTGGACCTTGGCGGGGGCGCGGTTGATCTCGTCGGCGAGGACGAAGTTGACGAACACCGGGCCGAGCTCGACGTCGAACCGCTCGGTGGAGGGATGGTAGACGCGGGTGCCGACGATGTCGCTGGGGACCAGGTCGGGGGTGAACTGGATGCGGGCGAACGATCCGCCCACCACCTGGGCCAGCGTCGACACGGCCAGGGTCTTGGCGACGCCGGGCACGCCTTCGAGCAGGCAGTGCCCGCGGGCCAGCAGCGCCACGAGGGCGCGCTCGACCATGTGCTCCTGCCCGACGATGACACGCCGGACCTCCGACAGCGTCTGCTGAAGCAACTGGGCGTCGCCTGGGGACTGCTCTTCTGCGACCGTCACCCCTGCATTCCATCAAACCGGAGGGCGGTGACGCACTCTCCGTGTGCTTACATGATTTTCATGTCCACTCCGCTTCAGTACGGGGACCCGCCGGCGCTGGGGCCGTTCCGCGTGCAGGGGCGGCTGTGGGCGGGCGAGGCAGGCGTGGTCTACGCCGGGCGCGCGGCCGACGGCGCGCCGGTGAGCCTGGCGCTGCTGACGCACGGCGCGGCGCGTGATCCGGCCGCGCACGAGCGGTTCGTGGCCGCGATCACCTCGGGGGCGGGCCTGGAGCAGGCGCCGCCGGTGGTGGCGGCCGACGTGGAGGGACCGGCCCCGTGGGTGGCGGCCCCGCCGTACGCCGACGGGCGGCCGGCCGCGGCGGTGTTCCTGGACCCGGTGATGGTGCGGGGGGCGTTGCGGGGGCGGCTGACGGGGCCGGACATGCGTCCGTACTGGATCGGGGACCGCGCCCCGGCGCTCCCGCCGCCGCCGCTGCCGCGCAGGCTGCGGCCGCTGACCCAGACGCGCCGGGCGGTGATCGTGGCGGCGGTCGTGACGGCGCTGGTGTTCCTGCTGGTGATGGTGTTGTTCTGGCTGCTGTTCACGCGCGATGACGAGACGGAGATCCCGCCGCGCCCGGCGCCGCAGACGCAGTTCACGCCGACGGAGCCGCCGCGGCCCAGTCCTCCTCCGCCGACGACGTCCTCGCCGAGCCCGCGCCCGTCGGAGACGCAGAGCGCCAGCCCCGACCCGAGTGAGAGCGGTGAGGGCACGGGCGATCCGATCCGGCACCGGCCCGAGCCGTCCGCCGCGCCCCCGGCGGGCCCGGTCGAGGGGGCGCCTGAGGGCGCGTCCGCGGGGGTACGGCCGGCGGCCGGCGTCGCGCCGTGACGGGGTCCGGCGTGGACCGGGGTTGACCGGGGTCAAGGCGTTGCCATGGATGATCGCGGCGGGCAGGGTGGAAGGATGCATTTCCTCGCCTTCGCCGGTGCCGCGTTCCTGATCGCGATGACCCCCGGCGTCAGTTCCGTCGTCATCGTCAGGGAGACGCTGCGGGGCGGTCGCCGCGCGGGTCTGGCCGCCACGCTGGGCAACGAGACGGGGGTGCTGGCCTGGGCGCTGGCGGCCGCGTTCGGCCTGACGGCGCTGCTGGCCGCCTCCCAGCTCGCCTACGACGTCCTGCGGGTGGGCGGGGCGCTGGTCCTGCTCGCGATGGGCGCCCAGGCGCTGTGGCAGGCCCGCCGTCCCGGTGTCGCGCCGCTGGGAGCGGCGGGCGCGGCGGAGGGGCCGCCGGAGGGGCGGGTCCGGGCGGGCCGCGCCTATCTGCACGGGCTGGCCACGATCGCGGCCAACCCCAAGGCGGCGGTGTTCGCGCTGTCGTTCCTGCCGCAGTTCGTCCCGGCGGGCGCGGACGTCCCGCTCACGCTGGCGGCGTTCGCCCTGATCTGGGTGGCCGTGGACACGCTCTGGTACGGCGCGGTCGTGTGGTTCGCCGGCGGCGCGCGGCACCTGCTGTCCCGCCCGTCGGTCAAGCGCCGCCTGGAGCAGGTCTCCGGCGCCGTCCTGGTCGCCTTCGGCGTGCGCCTCATCACCGAGACCCGCTGACCCGTCGCGGGCGGCGGTGCCGGGCGACGGCGGGTCGCGGGCGGCGGTGCCGTACCGGGACCGCGGCGTACCGGGACCGCGGCAGGCTGGAGGCGCGGCGTACTGGGAACGGAGTCCATCGTGGGGAGTGAACCGCGCGGCATGACGGGGGAGGACCGCAAGGTCCTCGCCGGCACCCTGGCCGGGACCACCATCGAGTGGTACGACTTCTTCATCTACGCCCAGGCCGCCGGGCTGGTGTTCGGCCCGCTCTTCCTGGCCCCGCTGAACGAGCGGGCCCCCGGCCTGGCGACGCTGGTCTCGCTGGCCACGATCGGTGTCAGCTTCCTGTTCCGCCCGCTCGGCGCGGTCCTGGCCGGCCGGTTCGGGGATCGGCTGGGCCGCAAGCGCATGCTGGTGCTGACCCTGGTCCTCATGGGGGCGGCCACCACCGCGATCGGCCTGCTGCCCACGTACGGATCGATCGGGGTGGCCGCCCCGATCGCCCTCGTCCTGCTGCGCGTGGCGCAGGGCTTCTCGGCCGGCGGGGAGTGGGGCGGCGCGGCCCTGCTGGCGGTGGAGCACGCGCCCCGCGACCGGCGCGGCTGGTGGGGCGCCTTCCCCCAGATCGGCGTGCCGATCGGCCTCATCCTGGCGACCGGGGTCCTGTGGGTGATGAGCACGGTGACCACGCCGGAGGGGTTCCGGGCGTGGGGCTGGCGGGTGCCGTTCCTGCTCTCCCTGGTCCTGATCGTCATCGGCTACCTGGTGCGGCGGGCCGTCGAGGAGAGCCCGGTGTTCGAGGAGCTGCGGCGGCGCGCCAGGACGTCCTCGGCGCCGCTGCGCGACCTGTTCCGGCACCACAGCCGGAACGTGCTGCTCACCGCGCTGATCTTCGTGGCCAACAACGCCGCGGGGTATCTGCTCATCGCCTACTTCATCGGGTACGGCACCACGACGCTGGGCCTGCCCAGGTCGTCGGTCCTGCTCGCCACGGTCGCCGGGTCGGCGGGCTGGCTGGTCTTCACCCTGTACGGCGGGGCGCTGTCGGACCGGATCGGCCGGGTCCGCACCTTCCAGCTCGGCTACGCGCTGGTGTTCGTCTGGATGATCCCGCTCTTCCTGCTGATGGAGACCCGCGACATCCGGCTCTTCACGGTGGCGGTCGTGGTCCTGTCCGTCGGCCTGGGCCTGTCGTACGGGCCCATGTCGGCCCTGTACGCCGAGATGTTCCCCGGGCCGGTCCGCTATTCGGGTGCGGCCATCGGCTACGCGCTCGGGGCGATCCTGGGCGGCGCCTTCGCCCCCACGATCGCCCAGGCCCTGGTGCAGGGCACGGGGTCGGCCCTGTCCGTCGGCGCCTACATCATGGCGCTCTGCGTGATCTCCCTGGCGGCCGTCACGGCCGTCAAGGAGCCGAAGGGCGCCGACCTGGGCCTCCCCGGGCCCCCGCGGGCCTGACCACCCCCCTCCCCGCGCGCGGTCGCCGCGCCGGCCGTACCGCCCCCGCCGCCTGGACGGTCCTCGCCCGGAAGGCCCGGAGGCCGGGCGCGCCGGGGCGGGCCGTGGCTGTTGCCGCGCCGGTCGCGGGACGCCCATGATGGACGGGTGCTGGAGACCCTGCCCTTGTTCATCGGGGCCACCGTCCTGATCTCGATGGCGCCCGGGCCGAGCACGGTCGTGATCATGCGGCAGTCGATGAGGTCGGGCCGCCGGGCCGGGGTGGCGGCGGTGCTGGGCAATGAGGCGGGATGGCTGTCGTGGTCGGTGGCCGCGGCGCTGGGGCTGTCCGCGTTGCTGGCGGTGTCGCAACTGGCCTATGACGTGCTGCGGCTCGCCGGCGCGGCCTTCCTCATCTGGCTCGGAGTGAGGGCGCTGTGGTCGGCTCGCCGGGGCGGGCCGGGGCCGGCCGAGGCGGCGGAGCGGGCGCCGGATTCGTGGGGGCGAAACTTCCGGCTGGGACTGCTCACCAATCTGGCCAACCCGAAGGCGGGCCTGTTCGCGATGTCGTTCCTGCCGCAGTTCGTGCCGCCGGGGGCGCCGGTGCTCGGCACGCTCCTGCTGCTCGCCGTGGTGTCGGCGGTGATCGACCTGGCCTGGTATCTGGGGATCGTGTGGCTGGTCGGGGCGGCGCGTCGGTTCTTCGGGCGGCCGCGGGTCTGGCGGCGGCTGGAGCGGGTGTCCGGGGTCGTGCTGGTCGCCTTGGGCATCCGTCTGGCGGTGGAGGCGCGCTGACCGGCCGGGCCCGGAGGCCGGGCTCGCCGCCCTGCCCTGGCGGGAGCCGTACGGCGGGGCGCGGCGGGGCGGAGGGCGCCGGGGTGGAGGGCGCCGGGGTCAGCGGGGCCAGGCGATGAGGTAGGCGGCGTCGACGAGTTCGGCGGCGGCCACCAGGCGGGCGGCGGCGTCGCCGGTCTCGCCGTCGTGGGGGGCGTCGAGGAAGGCGTGGAGGGCGAGGGCGGGCGTGGGGGGCGGGCCGTCGTGCTCGACGCGGGCGGGGCCGTCGGCGGGGGAGAGAGTGAGGCGTCCGCCGTCCAGGACGGCGGTGCCGGTGGCGCCGGTGACGGTCAGGCGCAGCCCGGCGGGGGCGGTGGCCCAGCCGGCGCTGACGGTGACGGGCAGGCCGGCGTCGGTGGTCAGCAGGGCGGTGCCGTGGTCGTCGGTCTCGGGGACGGCGTTCGAGCCGATGGCCGCGCCCAGGGTGGTCAGGCGGGCGGCGCCGGGGATGAGCCAGGGCAGCAGGTCCATCAGGTGGATGCCGTCGTCGCCGAACCCGCCGGGGCCCGCCTGGGCGCGGTCGAGCATCCAGGACTGCTCGCCGGTGAACCAGCCGCGCACGGCCCCGTCGTGGGCGTAGCGGGCGTGGACGCCGCTGAGGGCGCCCAGCGCGCCGCCGGCCAGGAGGGCGCGCAGGCGCCGTACGCCGGGGTGCAGGCGCAGGAAGAACCCGGTGGCCAGGGGGTGCCCGGCCAGGCGGGCGGCCAGGGCGCGGGTCTCGGGGGCGTCGCGGCCCAGGGGCTTCTCGACGTACAGCGGCAGGCCGGTGGGGCGGGCCGCCTCGATGAGCCCGGCGTGGTCGGCGGTGCGGGAGCAGATCAGGACCAGGTCGGCGCCGTCGAGCGCGTCGCCGGGGTCGGCGGCGGCGCGGGCACCGGTGTCGTAGGCCAGGCGGCGGGCGCGGCCGTCGTCGGGATCGTAGACGGCGGACAGGTGGGCGTCCGGGCGTTCGCGCAGGACGCCGAGGTAGTCGCGGATGTGGATGTGGGCCGCCCCGAGCAGGGCGACCCGGCGGCCGTTCCCCGTGGGTCCTTCGTTCCCCATGGGTCCTTTCGTGCCCGTCCGCCGCCCGGCCACGCACCGGTCAACCAAGGTTGACGCGCGGGCGGGCGGTGATCTAAATTGACTCCCGGAGCGGGTCAACCTACGTTGACCCCATGACGGATGACATGACCGGGGGAGATCTGATGTCGCTGGTGGCGACGGCGGAGGGCGACGACCCGCTGCGCGCGCTGCGGGCCTCGGCGGAACTGCGCCGGGGCGTCGAACGCCTGGAGGCGGTCCAGGTGCGGCGGGCCCGGGCGCGCGGCATGTCCTGGGTGCTGATCGCCGAGGCGCTCGGGGTCACCAAGCAGGCGGTGCACAAGAAGTACGGCGGCCGCCGCCTGTTCGGCGGCGAGCGGTGACCGGCGGCGAGCGGTGACCGGCGCGGGCGCCGGCGCCGGCGCCCGCGCGGCGGGGCTCGCCGCCCGGCTGGCGCGCGGCGGGACCGGCGCGGTGGTCGCGGTCGTGACCGGCGGCCCGGACGACGGCGCGGTGGAGATCGCCGGCGCGGGCCGTATCGCGGGGCCGGGCTCGCCGGAGCCGGGGCCGGGCACGCTGTTCGAGATCGGGTCGGTGACCAAGGTGTTCACGGGCCCGGCGCTGGCGGCGGCGGTCGTGCGCGGGGAGGCGTCGCTGGAGGAGCCGGTGCGCGACCTGCTGCCCGCCGGGACGCCCCTGCCGTCCTTCCGGGGCCGGGAGATCGCCCTCGGGCGGCTCGACCGCGCCCGCTCCCCGGGCCGCGCGATGCCGGCCTTCCTCGCGGACCTGGCCGCGGCCCGCGCCTGAGCGCCAGGACGGCCTCCGGCGCCTGCGGGCCGGGGGCTATCCGGCGACCGCGCCGGTCCGCGCGAGGAACTCCCGCAGCGAGCGCGGCGGGCGGCCCAGGATGCCGGCCACGGTCGTCGTCGTGTCCGCCCAGCGCCCGTCCCCGATCTGGGCCATGAGCGCGGCCAGGTCGCGCGCCGTGCCGGCGGGCATGCCGCGCCTCTCCAGGTGCGCGGCGGCTTCCGCGACCGGCAGGTCCACATACCGCACCGGCCGGCCGAGCGCCCGGGTGAGCTCGGCGGCGACCTCGTCGTGGGTGGGCGCCTGCGGCCCGGTGAGCTCGTAGGTGGCGTCGGCCCCGACGGGGCGCGTGAGCAGCGCGGCCGCCACCGCCGCGACGTCACGCGCGTCGATGTAGCCGACCCGGCCCTTGCCGTACGAGCCGAACATCCGCCCCTCCTCGTCGACCTCGCCGGCGAAATTCTGCATGTAGCCGACCGGCGCCAGGATCGACCACGGCACCCCGGACGCCTTGAGATGGGCGTCGGCCCGCGCGTGCATGTCGAACCCGAGCAGGCCGCCCGGCGTCGCGCCGCGCACGGAGACGGTCACCACCTGCGCCACGCCGGCGGCCGCCGCCCGGTCGATGACCGCCTGGTGCGCGCGCACGAAACCCGGCCACAGCCCGCGGTTGAGGAAGAGCCGGTCACCCGGCCCGACCGGGATGCTCTCCGGCCGCTCCAGATCGCCGACCACATAGTCGCATCCCAGCTCCTCGCCCTGTTCCGCGCGCCGGACCACGGCCCGGGCCGCGCCGCCCAGCTCCTCGATCAGCGCGCGCCCGATCGAGCCCGTCGCACCCGTCACGATGATCATCACGCCACCTCCTAAGCGGAATATCGGCTTCCGGTTCTATACTAAGCGGAAGATCGTTGTCCACTTGAGGGGAGTCCGATGCGTGCCGATGCCCGCCGCAACCGGGACAGGATTCTGGAGGCGGCGCGTGACGCGGTGGCCGAGCGCGGCACGGACGCGCCGATGGAGCTGATCGCCCGCCGGGCCGGCGTCGGCGTCGGCACGCTCTACCGGCGCTTCCCCGACCGCGGCGTGCTGCTGGCCGCCCTGGCGGAGCAGTACGTCCACGAGCTCATCGACGCGCTCGACCACGCCGTGGCGGACGAGCCCGACGCGTGGGCGGCCATCCGCGCCTTCGTCGTCCACACCGTGCGCAAGAGCCGCGGCACCGTCGCGGCCGCGCTGGCCGGGACCTCCGTGCCGGAGGCGAGGCAGACGCTGGCGCGGCGGCTCGACGAGCTGGTACGGCAGGCGCAGGCGGACGGCGCGATGCGCCCGGACGTCGGCACCGGCGACCTCATGGACCTGCTCAACGTGTTCGCCTGCCACCCCGGCGTCATCCCCGAGCGCTTCCTCCCCCTCATGCTCGACGGCCTGGACCGGCGGCGTTAGCCCCCGGCGCGGCGGGCGATCGGGACGAGGACACCGCCCGTCAGGCGCGCCGCCATCGGCGTCGCCGCGGCCCGCCCGGCTCCTCCCGCTCACCCATGGCCACCACGGCGACGGCCTGTGTCACAGGCCCGGTCGCGCGTGCCCGGCCGGCGGCGGGCGGCGGTGGCGGCGATCGCCGCGGCGGCGGCGCACAGGATCGCGGTCCAGGCCAGCGTGGCGTCGGTCGAGGTGTGATCGGCCAGGACGCCGGCGATCCACGGGCCGGCGGTCTGGCCCACCGCGAACACGGTGGTGAAGGCCGCCAGCGTGGCCGTCCAGCCGGCGGGCGGGGTGCCGGCCCTGACCAGCGCGGTGACGGCGGCGGGCACGCCCATGAACGTCGCGCCGTAGACGATCGCCGACGCCAGGACCACGGGCGGGGCCGGGGACGCCAGGGCCAGCGCCGCCCCGCCGGCGAGCAGGGCCAGCAGCGCGGCGAGCGCGCGGCCGCCGCGCCAGCGGGTGATGGGGCGGCTCCACAGCGCCGGCGCCGCCACGACCGCCGCGCCCAGGGCCGTCCAGGTGAGCGTCACCTGGGCGAGCGGGGCGTGGCGCTCGGCGAGGTAGGCGGACAGGAACGTGATGTAGGTGATGTATCCGGCCGCGAACAGCAGGTAGGCCAGGACCACCCGCCACAGGGGGAGCAGCCGCGCCCGTCCGGTGGCGGCGGCCGGTTCCTCCCCGCCGGGGCCCGCGGCCGTCCAGCTCACCAGGGTCGCCAGGCCGGCGGCGAGCCCCAGGCCCAGCCAGGCGGCGCGCCAGTGCGCGCCCAGCGCCGGGACGGCCGCGCCGCTGAGGACGATGCCCAGCCCGGTGCCGGCGAAGTAGACGACGATGGGGGCGCCGGAGGAGGCGCGGGCGGAGATCCGGGACGCGATCACGCCGCCGGTGATGAAGACCACCGCCCCCGTCACGCCCGCCGCCGCCCTGGCCGCCAGCAGCGCCGGGTAGTGGCCGCTGACCGCGGTCGCCGCCAGCGCCACCGCGGTCAGCGCCATGCCCCAGCGGAAGGCCGCCGCGCCGCCCACCCGCCGGACCAGGGCGGCGGTCACCAGCGCGCCGGCCAGGTAGCCGAGCCCGTTGGCGGCGCTCATCACCCCGGCCTGGGTCAGGCTCCAATGCAGGTCCTCGCGCATCGCGGGCAGGAGCAGGCCGAAGGCGAAGCGGGCCAGGCCCAGCGCCGAGGCGGTCCCCGCGGCCAGCCGTACGGCCTGCCACAGCGGCGGTCTCATCGTCCCCGCGCCGGCGCCGCCGGGACCCGGCCACCCCCGGGCCGGCGCGCGGCGGCGGCCCTCCCGCGGCGATCGCGTGCGCGACCAAGGATCATGGTGACCTCACCCCATGGGATCGAACCGATCGGTACGGCCTGCGACCGTAGCAGTTGATCGAACCGATCGGTACCATCTGGGGTGTGCCCGTGACCAAGGGAACGACGATCGACCCCGAACGCACCCGCGCCGCCATCCTCCAGGCGGCCACCCCGCTGCTGTACCAGCGCGGGCTCGACGGCATCGGCGTCGCCGAGCTGTGCGCGCGGATCGGCGTGTCCAAGGAGACGCTCTACCGGCACTTCGGCACCAAGGACGGCCTCGTCGCGGCCATGCTGGAGGCGCGCGGCCGCCGGGTGCGCGACCGGCTCGCCGCGGCCGTGGCGGCGGCCGGGGAAGACCCCGCCGACCAGTTGGCCGCGATCTTCGACGCCCTGCGCGAATGGCACGAGGAGCCGGCGTTCCGCGGCTGCGCCGTGGTGAACGCGGCCACCCAGCACCACGACCCCGCCGTGCGCGACATCGCCGCGCGGCACCTGGACCGCTACCTCCGCCTGCTCACCGGCATCGCCGCCCGCGCCGGAGCCGCCGACCCCGCCGTCCTCGCCCGCCAGTTGCTCATCCTGGTCGAGGGCGCCACCGTCGTCGCCGCCCACCACCCCGCGCCCGGCGCCGCAGGCCAGGCCCGCGACGCCGCCCTCACCCTGCTGGCCGCCGCCACCGCCCCACCCGCCCCCTGACATCACCCACCACCCCACCACCCCACCACCCCACCACCCCACCACCCCGCCGCCCCGCCCCAGCCCCACCACCCCGCCGCCCCGCCCCAGCCCCGCCGCCCCGCCGGCGTACGGCGGGCGGCTCCGGCGCGGCCCGGGACGAGGCCGGGGTGGCGGAACGGGCGCCGCCGTACCCAGCCCGGATTCAGCGGCGCTTGGGGAAGGCGGCGCGCAGCGCGGGGCCACGGGTGAGGAACGCGACCCGGATGATGGGCAGCATGCAGACGACCTGCGTCACGGCGTACCACGGCGGGCAGATCCCCGGGATCAGGTCGACGCCGATGATCGCGATGGGCATGATCACGGCGAGGGCGTTCACGCGCTCGAAGGCCCGCCGGGATCCCCGGGAGGCGGAGACCGTCAGCCGATACAGCAGCACGGCCACCAGGGGCAGCAGGACCGCCCGGACCCACATGAACGTGTTCACCAGATGACCGGCGCTCGCCACCACGATGACCGCCAGGAGGGCGAGGGAGCTGAGCGCCCCGTAGATCTTGACGCTGTTCTTCGCCGTGCCGAAGGCCCGCTGGAGGCGGGGGCCGCCGAGGCGCGCCCCGGGCGTGGTGTGCTCGTTGGATTCCATGCTCAGCGACGCTACGGAGCCGCGCCCCTGGCCGGTATCGGTCCAGGCCCACGGCTGGGTGGGGCCAGACCCACTCCTCGGCGGCCGGGGCGGTTTCACGTTCCCGCGCGGTGCACAGTGGAAGCACCGAACCGAGGACAGAGGACGAAACATGCGGTGGTTGGGGGTCTGGGCGGGGCGCGTCGGCGCGGCGTTCGCGCGGTCGTGCGTGGTGGCGCTCGTCACCATGCCGGTCCCGGCCGTGTGGGCCGTGGCCGTGGCGTGGGCGGTCTGGTGGGGCGCGGGGAACCCGTGGTCGTGGGCGGGGCCGTTCGTGCTGGTGTGCGTGGGCACCCTCGGGCTGTCCCGGCCGGTCTGCCGGCTGGTCCGTTCGCTGGTGGCGAGGTGGACGGGCACCCTCATCCCGGACGGGTACCGGGAGGCCGGGCCGGTGGTGCGGATGTCCACGGGGTACTGGTGGAACGGCTTCTCCTACGAGCGCAGCCGCCGCGACGCCGTCCTGGACCAGAGACTGCGGATTCGGTGGAAGGACCCCGCCGTCTGGCGTGATGTGCGGTTCAGCGTGATCGTGCCGTTCGCCGCCGGTGTGGCGGCGGCCGTCCCCCCGGCCGGGCTGGCCGCGGCGGTCCTCGGCCTGGCCCAGGGGACGCTCGCCGGGCGCCTGGCCGGCGTGCTCGGCCTGGTCGTGGCCATCGTCACGGCCCCGTACGCCTGGCGGCCGCTCGTGCCCGTGGCCGTCCGCTTCCTGCGCCCCTCGCGCGCGATGGCGATGACCCGGCGGGTGGAGGAGCTGACCGCCCAGCGCGCGGACGCGACGATCGCGCAGGCCGCCGAGATCCGCCGGATCGAACGGGACCTGCACGACGGGGCCCAGGCCCGCCTGGTCGCGCTCGGGCTCGCGCTGGCGACCGCCGAGAGACTGATGGAGACCGACCCCGCCCAGGCGAAGGCGCTGATGCGCGAGGCGCGGGGCGGCGCCGCCGCCTCACTGGCCGAGCTTCGCGAACTGGTCAAGGGGATCAGCCCCCCGGTGCTGAACGAGCGGGGGCTCGTCGACGCCGTCCGCGCCCTGGCCCTGGACGTTCCCCTCGACGTGGCCGTCAGCGCCGATGACGGCCTGCGCCTGGACCCGCCGATCGAGGCCGCCGTCTACTTCGGCGTCGCCGAGCTGCTGACCAACGCGGTCAGACACGCCCGGGCGTCCCGGGCGCGCGTCTCCCTGTCCAGGGACGGCGCCGCTCTCGTCGTCGAGGTCGAGGACGACGGGCGGGGCGGCGCCACGGTGCGCGGCGACGGCGGACTCGCCGGCCTGCGCCGGCGCCTGGCGGTCTTCGACGGCACCCTGCGGATCAGCAGCCCGCCGGGCGGCCCGACCCGTTTCAGAATGGCACTGCCATGCGACTCGTTGTAGCCGAAGACCTCTACCTCCTGCGCGACGGGATGGTCCGCCTGATCGAGGCGTACGGGCACCAGGTGGTGGCCACGGCCGCCACCGGCCCCGAGACGCTGGAGGCGCTGCGCAGATGGCGCCCGGACGTGTCGGTCATCGACGTCCGCATGCCGCCCGGCCAGTCCGACGAGGGCCTGCGCGCGGCTCTCGCCGCCCGTGCCGAGATGCCCGGCCTGCCGGTCCTCATCCTCTCCCAGCACGTGGAGCAGTTGTACGCCCGGGAGCTCCTGGCCGACGGCTACGGCGGCGTCGGCTACCTGCTGAAGGACAGCGTGTTCGACGCCGACCAGTTCATCGGCGCCCTGGAGCGCGTCGCGGCCGGCGGGACCGCCATGGACCCGGCCGTCATCGCCAAGCTGCTGTCCGGCGGATCCCCGGGCCGCGGGCTCGAGCGGCTCACCGAGCGCGAGCACGCCGTGCTGGCCCTCATGGCCGAGGGGCTGTCCAACCAGGCCATCGCCCGCCGCCTCTTCCTCAGCGACGGCGCCATCAGCAAGTACACCACCTCCCTGTTCGGCAAGCTCGGCATCGTCGACGACCAGGACACCAACCGCCGTGTCCGCGCCGTCCTGGCCTATCTGAACAGGTCCTAGCCGGATCGGCGCCACCACCTCACAAGGAGAGGCCGGCTTCGGCCGGGGCCGCGTGAGGGAAGCCTTCCACCGCGAGTAAACTGAACGTACAGTTCACTTGATGGGAGGGTCCATGAGGGTCTGGTTCATCACGGGTGCGTCGCGCGGGTTCGGTCTGGAGATCGCCCGCAAGGCTCTGGCCGAGGGAGACGCGGTGATCGCCACCGCGCGCGACGCCGCACAGGTCAGGGCGCGGCTCGCCGGCGCCGGCGACCGGTTGCTGGCCGTGGACCTGGACGTCACGGACGAGGCCGCCGCCCGGCGGGCCGTGGCCGCCGGGGTGGAGGCGTTCGGCCGGATCGACGTGCTGGTCAACAACGCCGGCCGGGGACTGCTGGGAGCGGTGGAGGAGGCCTCCGACGCCGAGGTCCGCGCGGTCTACGACGTCAACGTGTTCGGCCTGCTCGCCGTGACGCGCGCCGTACTGCCGGTGATGCGCCGCCAGCGGTCCGGGCGGGTCCTGAACATCACCTCGGTGGGCGGGTTCACCACCGGCCAGGGGTGGGGGGTCTACGGTTCGACGAAGTTCGCGGTGGAGGGACTGAGCGAGGCGATGCGCGCCGAGCTCGCCCCGCTCGGCATCGACGTGATCATCATCGAGCCCGGCGTCTTCCGCACCGACTTCCTCGACGACTCCTCCCTGCACACGACCGCGCAGGTGATCGAGGACTACGCGCGGACCGCCGGTCAGACCCGGGTCTGGCGGGCCGAGAACAACCACGCCCAGGCCGGAGACCCGGTGAAGGCCGCCGCCGCGATCGTCTCCATCGCCGGGGCCGGCGATCCGCCGCTCCGGCTCCAGCTCGGCGCCGACTGCGTCGCCCGCGTCGAGGACAAACTCCGGCAGGTCAAGACCGAGCTCGACCAGTGGCGCGAGGTGGCTCTGGCGACGGCCTACGACGATGCCGGCTGACCAGGACCTCACCCCCCGCAGCCGCCGGGTGCGCGAGGCGGTGCTGCGCGCCGCCACCGAGCTGCTGGCCGAGGGCGGGCTGCCGGCGGCGACGGTCGACGCCGTCAGCGCCCGCTCCGGCGTGAGCAAGGCGACCATCTACAAGCACTGGTCCAACCGCATCTGCGTCGCCATCGACGCGTTCGCCCTGCACATGGCCGAGGCGACCCCGGTGCCCGACACCGGCTCGGCGCGCGAGGACCTGACCCTGCAGGTGCACAACGTCGCCGCGTTCTACGGCGGTCCGGTCGGCCGGGTCTACGCCCAGCTACTGGCGGCCACCGTCACCGATCCCGAGGCCGCCGAACTCCTGCGGCGGCGCTTCCTGGAGGGCCGGCGCGAGCTGATCCGCCAGATGTGGCGGCGCGGAGTGGAACGCGGCGAGCTGCGCACCGACATCGACGTGGAGGTCGCCCAGGACGTCCTGTTCGGGGCCATCATCTTCCGCCTCGTCAGCGGCCACGCCCCCCTCACCCCCGCCGAGGCGGAGGCCATGGCCGAGGCCGCCCTCACCGGCCTGCTCGCGCGGCCGGCCGGCGAGCCGGAAGGCCCCGCCCGGCGGTAGCCGCCGGGCTGGGCCCCGGGGGACGGATCGGCCGCGGCCCAGCGTGAAGATCGGCGCGAGGCGTCCCAGCCGCTGCCGACGTTGAGGTTGAACGGGTTCCCTTGATCCCCGGGGCCGAGGGAATACGTAATGTCGCCGATGCGCGGGCGCCGTACCCGGGATAGGGTCCGGGCGACGAAGCCGAGGTGATCTCATGCGCATGCTCACCGTTCTGCTGTCCGCGCTGGCCGTGGCCGTGGCTCCGGCGGTCGCCGCCGCGGAGGTGGCCGAGCCGCCACCAGCCCAGTCCCACGTCGTCTACCAGCGGGCCGCCTTCCGGGCGGGCACGGCCGAGGGCGTCGCGGCGGGGCGCGCGCTGTCGTTCAGGTCGCCCGCGGGCACGATGGAGTACACCGACGCGCTGGGGACGAAGACCTGGGAGTACGCCCGGTGGACCGGGCCGGAGCAGGCCGTCGGGTTCCCGGCCACGGAGCTCATCGCCTCCTGGACCGCGGACACCCCGCCCGGCACCTGGATCCAGGTGGAGATGCGCGGGACCAGCCCCGACACCAAGTGGTACGTCCTGGGCCGCTGGGCGTACGGCGACGCCGACATCCGCCGCACCTCCGTCTCAGGCCAGCGCGACGCCGACGGCACGGTGTCGGTGGACACCTTCGTCGCGGCCGGCGGCAGGCCCATCGACTCCTACCGCCTGCGCGTGACCCTCCACCGGCTGCCGGGGACCGCGCGCGGGCCGGTCGTGCGCAGCCTCGGCGCGATGGCGTCGGCCGTGCCCGACCGCGCGGACGTGCCGGCGAGCCCGGCGGGCGGGGCCTGGGGCATCGAGCTTCCGGTGCCGCGCCGCTCGCAGAACGTGCACGAGGGGCACTACCCGGAGTGGGACGGCGGCGGCGAGGCCTGGTGCAGCCCGACCTCGACGACCATGGTCATGGGCCGCTGGCATCGCCTGCCCACCAGGAAGGACACCGCCTGGGTCGATCCCGCCGACCCCGATCCGGAGGTGGACCACGCCGCCCGGCACACCTACGACTACGACTACGAGGGCGCGGGCAACTGGCCGTTCAACACCGCCTACGCCGGTCACCACGGGCTGGACGGCTTCGTGACAAGGCTCCGCTCGCTCACCGAGCTGGAACGCATGATCAGGTACGGCATCCCGGTCATCACCTCCCAGTCGTTCAAGGCCGAGGAACTCCCCGGGGCCGGATACAGCACCAACGGCCACCTCATGGTGATCATCGGCTTCACCCGCACCGGTGACGTGATCGCCAACGACCCCGCGTCGAAGGACAACGAGGCCGTCCGCCGCGTCTACCCGCGCGCCGCGTTCGAGCGCGTCTGGCAGCGCAGCACCGGCGGTATCTCCTACATCATCCGGCCGCCCCACCACCCACTCCCGCCCTCCGCGCCCGGCCTGCCCGCCAACTGGTGAACTCGCGTACGGCTCCCGCCGCCTCCCGGGCACGCGCTCGCGGCCCGGGCACCGGCCGGCGGTCGGCGGGAGCCGTACCGGATGAGGGCCGATGAGGGGGACGAGCCCCGCCCGGCGCGGCCGGGCTCCGTCCCCGGCTGCCCGCGGGACGCGGGCCTGCCACGGGCCCGGCCGGTCCTGGGCGGATCGGCCCCAAGGCTCAGGGAGCAGGCGCGGTGTCGGAGAAGCCGGCCCAGCGGCGCGGCGCGAAGGCGGAGCCGTTCCGTTCGACCTCCAGGGCGCGGGCGCCGCCGAAGTGCGCGGGGATCACGAGCGCGGTGTGGTCGGCCGCCCATTCCAGGACCTGGCGGCGTGTCCGTGCCGCCCCGGCGGGGTCGTGGCAGAAGCAACTGGACACCTCGGGCGCCAGCAACTGCACGGGCGCGTGCAGCAGGTCGCCGACGAAGACCGCGCGGTCGCCGCCCGAGGTGAGGGTCAGGACGCCGTGTCCGGGCGTGTGTCCCGGGGCGAGGGTGAGCTCCAGGTTCTCGTCGATGACGTGGCGCTCGTCCCAGATGAGCGCCTGCCCGGCGCGCAGGATCGGCTCGATCGACTCGGCGTAGACGGTGGCGCTGCGCCCGGGCTCCTCGGTGAGGGTGCCGGGGTGGAAGAAGTCCAGGTCGGGACGGGAGAACAGGTACCGGGCGTTGGGGAAGGCCGGGACCCGCCCGCCTCCCGCGTCCCGGCGCGTGTTGCCTCCCACGTGGTCGGCGTGCAGGTGAGTGCAGATGACCAGGTCCACGTCGGTCGGTGCCACGCCGGCGGCCGACAGCGCCGCCGGGAGGGAGGCGCCGGGCGGCGCGCCGGGGCGGCCGGCGCCGGCGGCCAGGCCGGTGTCGATGATGATGGTGCGGCCGCCGCTGCGCAGCAGCCACGATTGCACGGCCGCCCGCACGCGGCCCGCGTCGGCGTCCCAGTGCGCCGGGCTGAGCCAGGACCTGTTCGCCTCCCACAGGCCCGGGTCGCCCCCGGGGAAGTACCGGGCGGGGGACAGGGACCAGTCGTCCAGGTGGGGGACCATCGTCACCGCGACGTCGCCCAACTCGATCGTGTGCATATCCTGATCCTCGACCGCGCTGCCGGCCGCAGGAAGAAGGCACATTCTTGTCCACTGATCCCGCCGCGCCCCGCGCCGGCCCGGTCGTCACGGTCGAGGCGTACGAGAACTGCCCGGTCACCGGGCTGCTGCGCCGGATCGGCGACAAGTGGAGCCCGGCGGTCATCCGGCTGCTCGCCGTACGCGGCCACGGCTTCAACGAACTGGACCGGGCGATCGAAGGCATCAGCCGGCGGATGCTGACCCGCACCCTGCGCGGCCTGGAAGAGGCGGGCCTCGTCGCCCGCGCCACATCAGGTCCCCCCTGGGCGGGCACGGAGTACTCACTGACCGAGGCGGGGCGCTCCCTCCGGGAACAGCTTCTCGCGCTCGGGCTCTGGGCGGACGCGCACCGGTCCAGCCTGGTACGGCCGGCCGGGCCACGCGGGCCGCGCGGCTCCGCCTGACGGTCCCCGCAGAGGCCGCCATGACCTGGCTGGACCTCGGGGATCGGACCCTGACGGCGCGGCCGCCCGCATCGACCAGGCGACGAAGACCGGCCGGGCCTCGACGACGGAGTAGCAGACAGCGTCGGCTCCGGAGGAGCGCGCGGCGGACCGCCGCCGGATGCGGCCTCGGACTGCGCCCGTACGGCGGCGCTTCCGCGAGGAACGCGGAGACCAAGACGGCCGCGGGCGCCACGACGTCTGGGATCATCTATTGATCTACATTGTAAAGGCAGGGGTTTGTTTCTGGAAATCTCTCACCTAACAAACCTCCACGACTAAGCGACAGCGGGTCGCTCCTGGCGGAGGGGGAAGTGACAGGCGACCTGGTGGGTGTCGCCCTGGAGGGTGGGTTCGGTGGCGCAGATGTCCTGGGCCAGGGGGCAGCGGGTGCGGAAGCGGCAGCCGGTGGGCGGGTCGAGGGCGCTGGGGAGTTCGCCCTCGATGGCCGTGCCGCGGGTGGGCGTGTGGCCGGGGTCGGGTGTGGGGACGGCGTCGAGGAGGGCCCGGGTGTAAGGGTGGCGCGGGGTGCGGACCACCTCGTGGGCCGGTCCGGTCTCCACGAGCTTGCCCAGGTACATCACGCCGACGCGGTCGGCCATGTAGTCCACGACGGACAGGTCGTGGCTGATGAACACGTACGACAGGCCCAGGTCGCGCTGCAGGTCGCGCATGAGGTTGAGGACCTGGGCCTGGACGGAGACGTCCAGCGCGCTGACGGGTTCGTCGGCCACGATCAGCCGGGGCCGCAGGGCCAGCGCGCGGGCCAGGCCGATGCGCTGGAGCTGGCCGCCGGAGAACTCGTGGGGGTAGCGCTCCAGGGCGCGCCGCGGCAGCCCGACCTGGTCCAGCAGTTCGGCGGCGCGGGCCCGGCGGGCGGCGGCGTCGCCGACGCGCTGGATCTCCAGGGGTTCGGTGAGGATGGCGTCGACGCGCATGCGGGGGTTCATGGCGGCGTAGCTGTCCTGGAACATGAGCTGCACCTGGCGGTGCATGCGGCGGCGGGCGCGCGGGTCCAGGGCGGCGGTGTCGGCGCCGTCCAGGACGATCCGGCCGGCGGTGGGGGTTTCGAGGCCGGCGACCAGGCGGCCGACGGTGGACTTGCCGCAGCCGGACTCGCCCACGATGCCCAGGGTCTCGCCGGGGCCGACGTCGAAGGACACCCCCGCCACGGCGCTGACGCGGGCGGCGGTCTTGCCCAGGCCCCCGGTGTCGTACTCCTTGACCAGGTCGCGTACGGCCAGCACGGGTTCGGCGGGGTCGCGCGCGAGGCGTGGGCGGCCGGCGGCGGCGGTGAGGGGGACGGGTTCGGCGACCGGGTGCAGGCACGCGTGCTCGTGGCCGGGCCCTGCGGGGGTGAGGGTGACGTCGGTGGTGCGGCAGTCGTCGGCGGCGAAGGCGCAGCGGGGGGCGAAGCGGCAGCCGGTGAGGGGGCGGGACAGGTCCGGGGGCATGCCGGGGATGCTGTAGAGGCGGCCGTCGGCGGCCGATTCGGGCAGGGCGCGCATGAGCGCCTCGGTGTAGCGGTGGCGGGGGGAGGCGAACAGATCGGCGGTGGTGGCGGTCTCCACGACGCGGCCGCCGTACATGACGGCGACGCGGTCGGCGCGGCCGGCGATGACGCCGAGGTCGTGGGTGACCAGGATGACGGCCATCTTGAACTCTTCACGCAGGTCGTCGATGAGGTCGAGGATCTGGCGCTGGGTGGTGACGTCCAGGGCGGTGGTGGGCTCGTCGGCGATGAGCAGGCGCGGGGAGCGGATGAGGGCCATGGCGATGACCACGCGCTGGCGCATGCCACCGGAGAGCTGGTGGGGGTAGTCGTCCACGATCTTGTCGGGGCGGGGCATGCCGACGCGGCGCAGGATCTCCACGGCGCGTTCGCGGGCCTCGGCCCTGCCGGCGCCCTGGTGGACGCGCAGGGGCTCGGCGACCTGGGCGCCGATGCGCATGGTGGGGTTGAGGGAGGTGAGGGGGTCCTGGAAGACCATGCCCATCTCGGCGCCGCGGACGCGGCGTAGCCGCTTGGGGTCCAGGTCGCGCAGGTCGCGGCCGTCGAAGAGGATCTGGCCGCCGACGACCTGGCCGCCGGCGGGGAGCAGTCCCATGACCGACAGGACGGTCATGGTCTTGCCGCTGCCGGACTCGCCGACGATGCCGAGGGTCTCGCCCTGGTCGACGTGCAGGTCGACACGGTCGAGGGCGTGGACGGCGTCGCGTCGCAGGCGGATGTCGGTGCTGAGACCGCGCAGCCGCAGCAGCGGCTCGTGGGTTGTGCTCATGGTGCGTTCGCTCCTGCTAGCGCCGCCGGAGGCGGACCTCGAAGACGTCTCGCAGTCCGTCGCCGATGAAGTTGAAGGCGAGGACGATGAGGATGATGGCGATGCCCGGTGGATAGAGCAGCCACCAGTGGCCGCTGAAGGCGTCGGACAGGCCGTCGGAGAGCATGCCGCCCCAGTTGGCGGCGGGCGGGGGGACTCCCAGGCCGAGGAAGGACAGGTAGGCCACGTACAGGATCGCGTCGGCGACCTGGAAGGTGGCGTTGACGATGACGGTGCCGATGGCGTTGGGGATGATGTGGGTGCGTACGGCGCGGCCGCCGGTGCCGCCCATGCCGCGCATGGCCAGGACGTATTCGCGGGTGCGCAGGCTGAGGGCTTCGCCGCGGACCAGGCGGGCGGGGCCGAGCCAGGCGAAGGCGCCGATGATGATGATCAGCATGGGCACGGTGGGGGTGACGATCGAGGCCATGAGCATGAACAGGAACAGGGCCGGGATCGACATCATGGCGTCGACCAGGCGCATCATGACCGCGTCGGCCCAGCGGCCGGCGAATCCGGCGACGGCGCCCCAGACGGTGCCGACGACGGTGGCGAGGAGGCCGGCGGCGAGGCCGACGACGATGGAGGTCTGGCCGCCGAGCATGAGGCGGCCGAGCTGGTCGTAGCCGACGCCGTCGGTGCCCAGGGGGTGGCCGGGGGTGCCGGGGGGCAGGTGGACCTTGGTGAGGTCGGTGTGGACCTGGTCGGTGTGGTAGAGGAGCGGGCCGAGGAAGCTGAAGGCGGCCAGGAGGACGAAGAGGGCGACGCCGGCCAGGGCGAGGCGGTTCTCGCAGAAGACCTCGAGTCCGTTGCGCCACATGCCGCGGACGGGTGCCTCGTCCGGTACGGCGGCGCCGGGCGCGGAAGGGCCCGGGGTGGGGGTGCCGGGCGTGACGGGGTCGTGGCCGGGGCCGGGGTCGTGGCCGGGCGGGCTGGGGGCGGGGGTGTCCGGGATGGGATCGCCGGAGGTGGGGGTGCCGGGTGGGGGGATGGTCATGAGCGGCCCGCCTTGAGTCGGACGCGCGGGTCGGCCGCGGCGTAGAGCACGTCGGCGATCAGCGCGCCGGCCACGGTGGCGACCGAGATCAGCAGGGTGACGCCGAGGAGGATCGGGTAGTCGCGCTTGAGCGCGGCCTGCCAGAAGAGCAGGCCCATGCCGGGGTAGTTGAACAGTCGTTCGACGACCAGGGCGCCGCTGAACAGCGCGGGCAGGTACATGCCGAGCAGGGTGATGACGGGGAACAGGCCGTTGCGCAGGGTGTGCCCGATGATGACGCGGGTTTCGGACAGGCCCTTGCTGCGGGCGGTTCGGACGTAGTTCTCGTTGAGGTTGTCGACCATCGAGGAGCGGATGTACCGGGAGTAGACGGCGACGGTGAGGATCGTCAGGGACAGGATGGGCAGGACCAGGCCGGCGGGGTCGGCGAGCACGTCGGCGAGGGTGAAGCCCTGGGGGGCTTCGGGGGGCAGGACCGGCCACACCTGGGAGAACAGGATGATCATGAGGAGGCCGAGGAAGAAGATGGGGGTGGCGTAGGCGAGCAGGGCCAGGGCGTTGATGGTGTAGTCGGGCCAGCGGTTGCGCCGTACGGCCTGGACGACGCCGAGGGGGACGGCGATCAGGACGGCCAGCAGGGTGGAGGCCAGGGACAGCAGCATGGTCTTGGGCAGGCGCTGGAGGATGGCCTCGCCGACGGACTGGTTGAGCTGGAAGGAGTAGCCGAGGTCGCCCTGGGCCAGCCGCCGCAGGTACAGCGCGTACTGTTCCCACAGCGGCCGGTCGTAGCCCATCTCGTGGTTGAAGGCGGCGATCTGCTGGAGGGTGGCCTCCTTGCCGAGGATGGCGCGGGCGGCGCCGCCGGGGAGCAGGTGCAGGATCACGAAGGTGATCAGTGTCACCAGGATGACGATGACCAGGGCCTGGCCCAGGCGGGTGAGGAGGTAGCGGGTCACCGTCAGCTCTTCCAGGACCAGTCTTGGAAGTACATCAGGTTCATGGGGTCCTGGGGCTCGACGCCCTGCAGGCCGGACTTGTAGGCCGAGATCTGGTAGACGGGGTTGGGCATCCACAGGACCGGCAGGTCCTTGGCGAGGAAGTCGTTGTACTCGCGCAGGGCGTCGGCGTCGGCGGAGAACTGGGCCTTGTCGATGAGCTGGTCGGCCTGGGGGTTGCTGTAGCTGCCGAGGTTGACGGGGGCGTCGGTCTGGAAGAGGCGCTCGCCGGAGGCGAAGGCGGGGTAGTACCAGCTTCCCTGGGAGCCGAAGAAGGACATGTCCCAGTCGCACTTGGACTCATCCGGCTTGCAGGCGGGGGTGACGGCGACGGAGTCGGGGACTTCCTTGATGGTGAGCTGGATGCCGAGCTTGGCCATCTGGGACTTGATCTCGGCGAACATCCTGGTGGTGGCGCTGAAGCCGGACTGGCTGGTGACGGTGAACTTCAGCGGGGTGCCCTGGGGGATGCCGGGGCCGCATTTGGCGGGGTCCTGGCAGGTGGTCTGGCCGTCGGGGGTGACCTTCCAGCCGTGGGATTCCAGGAGCTGGCGGGCCTTGGCGGGGTCGAAGGGGTAGGCGCAGCCCTGGCCGCCGGGGGTGCCGGGCTTGGCGGGGACGGGGCCGCAGGTGGGGGAGGCCATGCCGGCCCAGATGACCTTGCTGATGGTGGGCTGGTCGATGAGCATCTGCAGGGTCTGGCGCAGGTAGGGCTGCTTGAACAGGGGCCCGGTGGCGGGGTTGTTGAAGTTGAGCTGCAGGTAGGTGATGGACCATCCGTGCCAGGGGGCGATGGTGTAGCCCTTGGACTGCAGGTAGCCCTTCTGGGACAGGTTGGCGGGGGGCACGTAGCCGTAGTCGATCTGGCCGGCGCGCAGCACGTTGAACTCGGCGTCGTCGCCGGTGAACGGCCGGAGCACGATCTTGTTCAGGTTGGGCTTGTCGGTGCCGGAGTAGGTGGGCTGCTTGGTGAGGACGACCTCGCCGCCGGGGGCGTAGCTGTGGAGTTTCCAGGGGCCGCTGCCGGTCTTCCACAGCGGGTTGGTGGCGTAGGTCTTGGGGTCCTTGGCGGCGGTGAAGAGGGTGTCGAAGGTGGTCTTGGGGTCGCCCTTGTCCCAGGCGTGCTGGGGGAGGGGGACGACGCGGTTGAGCTGGTTCCCGACGAACCAGGCGGTGTTGTAGGCCTTCTTGGTGGTGAGGGAGAAGGTCTTGGGGTCCTTGACGGTGAAGGTCTCGATGTTGTCGGGGAAGCCGCCGGGCTTGTAGGAGGCCCACTTGTCCTTGTTGGCGGTGACCAGGTCCCACCAGAACTTGATGTCCTTGGTGGTGATGGGGGTGCCGTCGGACCAGGTGTTGTCCTTGAGGGTGATGGTCAGGGTGCGGCCGCCGTCGCTGACGGCGGGGGGCTGGGCCAGGGAGCGGTCGGTGTCGATGTTGTCGGGGCGTGAGCCGTCGAGCTTGTAGGCGTAGAGCTTGCGGTACAGGGCGGTGGTGAAGATCTCGTTCTCGCCCTGGGTGAAGCCGGGGGCCGAGATCGGCAGGATCCAGGTGGGCGTGCGGAAGGCGACGGTGGCGGTGTCCTTGCCCTGGGCGCCGCCCGTGCCGCCGCCGCCGTTGCCTCCGCTGCCGCCGCCGCAGGCGGTCAGGCCGAGCCCGAGGGCCACCGCGACGCTCACGATGCGCGTTCTCGTCCCCATGGTTCTCCTCGTCAAGACGTGGGTGTGCCCTCCGGGGGCCGTTCAGTTCGGAGAACGTATAGAGGGAGCAAGTGCGAAGTCAATGCGAGAAACTACCTTTTTTCGGAGTACTTATTTCGGCTAGGGTCCCGGCTGGAGACTTCCTCCGGTGCTGTCGTCGTGCTCGATGATGGGTACCTGCCGTGTTCATCTAGTGAGGAGAGGCATGTCCGAGCCCGCCAATCTGCGCGAGCAGACGCTGAGCCTGCTGGCCAGCGGCAAGGCGACCTCCCGCGCGGATCTGGTGGAGGCCCTGCAGGTCGCGCCCTCGACCGTCTCCAGCGTGGTGCGCCGCCTGCTGGAGGAGGGCGTCATCCTGGAGGAGGGCGTGGGCGCCTCCACCGGCGGCCGCCGCCCCAAGATCCTGCGCCCCCGGGAGGCCGGCGGCGTGCTCGCGGTGGCCGAGCTGGGCGGGCGCCACCTGCGCGCCGGCCTGGTCTGGCCCTCGGGCCATCTCCTGGCCGCCGGCGAGGCCCCCATCGACATCGCCGCCGGCCCCGGCCCCGTCTTCGACGAGCTCGGCGCCGCCGTCGACCGGCTGCGCGCCGCCCACGCGCCCGGGCAGCGGCTGCTGGCCGTCGGCGTGGCCCTGCCCGGGCCGGTGGAGTACCCCCACGGCCGCCTCGTCGGCCCGGCCCGCATGCCCGGCTGGAGCGGCCACGACGCCCAGAGTGACCTGCGCGAGCGCTTCGGGGTGCCGGCGGTGGTCGACAACGACGCCAAGGCCGCCGCCGTCGGCGAGTACGCCACGCGCGGCGGGACCGGCGACATGATCTACGTCAAGGCCGGCACCGGCATCGGGGGCTGCCTGGTCAGCGGCGGGCAGGTCCACCGCGGCGGGCGCGGCCTGAGCGGCGACCTGACCCACGTGCGGGTGGCCGACAGCGGCGAGCGCGCCTGTAGCTGCGGCAGCCGCGGGTGCCTGGAGACGGTCGCCAGCGGCGCCGCGCTCGCCCGCGAGCTGGCCGAGCACGGGCTGCCCGTGACCCGCACCCGCGACGTCATCGCCGCCACCGTCGACGCCGACCCGGCCGCGGTGGCCCTGGTCCGCCAGGCGGGCCGCTCGCTCGGGGTGGCGCTGTCGAGCCTGGTCAACTTCCTCAACCCCGACGCCGTCGTCCTCGGCGGCGCCCTGTCGAGCCTGGACGTCTACGTGGCGGCGGTCAAGAGCATGCTGTACGAGCGCTGCCTGCCGCCCCTGACCCAGGCCCTGTCCATCGAGGCGAGCCTCGCCGGCGCGGACGCGGCCCTGACCGGGCTGGCCCGCCTGCTGCGCGAGACCGTCGACCTGCGCCCCTCCTAGCCGAACCTGCGCCCCTCCTAGCCGAAAGCGTCCACGCCTGTGTCCCGTCCCCTGCGCGTCGCCATCGGCGGCGTCCACATCGAGTCCAGCACCTTCTCCCCCCACCGCAGCGGCGCCGCCGACTTCGAGGTCACCCGCGGCCAGGCCCTGCTCGACCGGTACGGCTGGCGCGGCGAGCCGTGGGCGGCCGGCGTGGAGTGGGTGCCCCTCGTGCACGCCCGCGCCCTGCCCGGCGGGGCCGTCGAGCCCGCCGCCTACGAGGCGTGGAAGGAGGAGATCGTGCGCGGCCTGGCCGAGGCCCCCGTGGACGGGATGCTGCTGGACATCCACGGCGCCATGAGCGTGGCCGGCCGCCAGGACGCCGAGGGCGACCTGATCGCCGCCATCCGCGCCGTCATCGGCTCCGGCCCGCTCGTGTCGGCCGCGATGGACCTGCACGGCAACGTCTCCCCGGCCCTGTTCGACGGCTGCGACCTGCTCACCTGCTACCGCACCGCGCCGCACGTGGACGTGTGGGAGACCCGCGAGCGCGCCGCCCGCAACCTGGTGGAGGCGTTGCGCCGGGGAGGGCGGCCGCACAAGGCGCTGGTGCACGTGCCGATCCTGCTGCCCGGGGAGATGACCAGCACCCGGGTCGAGCCCGCCCGGGGCCTGTACGCGCGGATCCCGGAGGTGGAGGCCCGGCCGGGCGTGATCGACGCGGCGATCTGGATCGGGTTCGCCTGGGCGGACGAGCCGCGCTGCCGGGGCGCCGTGGTGGTGACCGGGACCGACGCCCGGGCGGCCGAGGAGGGCGCGCGGGAGCTGGGGCGGGCGTTCTGGGACGCGCGGGACGAGTTCGCCTTCGTCGCTCCGGCCGGGACGATGGACGAGTGCCTGGACGCGGCGCTGAAGGACGACGCGGCCCGGCCGTACTTCATCAGCGACTCGGGGGACAACCCGGGGGCGGGCGGGGCCGACGACGTCACCTACGCGCTGGAGCGCATGCTGGCCCGGCCCGAGATCCGCGACGGGCGGGTCCGCGCGGTCTACGCCTCCCTGTTCGATCCCGAGGCCGTGGCCGGTCTGGAGGGGCTGGCGGTGGGGGCGCCGGTGCGGGTCCGCGCCGGGGGCCGGCTGGACGCGCGCCCGCCGGGCCCGCTCCTGCTGGAGGGGACGCTGGAGGCGCTGGCCGACGACCCCGACGGCGGCCGGGTGGCGAGCGTGCGCGTGGGCGGGCTGAGCGTGTTCCTGACCTCGCGCCGCATGCAGTACCGCCTGCTGGAGTCCTACCGGCGCCTGGGCGTGGACGTGGCCGGCGCGGGGATCGTCACCGTCAAGATCGGCTATCTGGAGCCGGAGCTGTTCGACGCCGCGGCCGGCTGGATGCTGGCGCTCACCCCCGGCGGGGTCGACCAGGACCTGCACCGCCTGCCGTACCGCCACCTGGAGCGCCCGATCTTCCCCCTGGACCCCGGCGCGGACTTCGACCCCCGCCCCCTCACCGGCTGACCCCCGCCCCCGGCCGGCCGTGATCTTGTGATCCCGTCCCGGCGCCGGCTCCTTCCGTTGCCCGGCGGGGGGTCAGGCGCGGATCATCACAGCGAGACGGGACGGCGGCGGCCGTGTGTTCGAGGTAGGTGGTCAGCATCGTGCGGAGTTCGGTGTGGAAGGCGGGATAGTCGGGTTCGGGGTGGTCGCCGATATAGCGGTGCGTGAGTGACTCGATGGTGGTGATGACGAACCATGCGGTCAGCCTCGGGATGTCCAGCATTGCCGCGAGATGGCCGACCGCGGTGTCGTGGAGGGCGTGGAGTTCGGCCAGGAGCGCCGGTGGGCGGGGTGACTCTTCGAAGATGACGCGGTGGAGCCTGGGGTCGCCGCGGTGGGCGTCGATCGCGGCGGCGATGAAGAGGTCGAGTTTCGCCTCGAGCGTGTCGGGGAGCGGGCGTTCGAGGATCTTCCCGATCGCGGCGGTTCCGTCGTCGATGTGCCTGCGGACGAGCTGGATCAAGATGGCGTCCTTGTTCGGGAAGTACTGGTAGAGCGAGCCGATCGACAGGTTCGCGGCCTCGGCGATGCGGTTGGTGGTGCCGGCGGCGTACCCGTGCTCGACGAAGACGCGAGCAGCCGCCTGCAGGATTCGCTCGACGGTGTCGGCTGACCGCTGCTGACGTGGGGTTTTACGCGGCCGCAGCCGTTTGGGGTCGGCCATCGGAGGGGCTCCAAAAGCGAGTAGAAACGCGAGTAATCACTCATTATCGTCGGGCGTACTCGTCTTCCCAAGGAGCAGACATGAGCGAGTATCTGCGCTTCTTCCCCGAGTTGCCGCCCGCGCGGGGCCGGCACACCGAGGAGTGGTGGTCCTGGCGCGGGATGGAGATCCATATCGAGCGGGTGACCGCGCCGGAGGCGAGCGCGAAGCTGATCGCGCTGCACGGCGCCGGCGGCTATGGCGGCATGCTGCTGCCCTACACCCACCTGATCGGCGCCACGGACGCGGTGGAGGTCGTCGCCCCGGATCTGCCCGGCTACGGGACGACCCGGCTCAACGGGCAGCGCGTAGGCTACGACGACTGGGTCGATTGCGCCGCGGACCTCATCGTCAAGGAGCGGGACGGTCGGCCGATCTTCCTGATCGGAGCGAGCATGGGCGGCCTGCTCGCCTACAGCGCCGCGGCCCGCTCCGGCGCGGACGGCCTGATCGTGACGTGCCTGCTCGACATCCGCCGCCCGCGGGTGCGTACCGCCACGGCCCGGCTCCCGCTGCTCGGCAGACTGCCATTCCAGCTGCTCAGGCCCCTGGACGGCCTGCACCTCCCGATCAGATGGGTGGCGAGGATGTCAGCCATGTCCAACACCCCCGAGCTCAACCGGGTCGTCGCGGCCGACCGGCGCGGTGGCGGCAATCACGTCTCCCTGCGCTTCTTGCGTACGTTCATGACCTCCAGGCCGGAGGTGGAGCCCGAGGATTTCACCGCCTGCCCCGTCCTGATGGTCCATCCCGGCGCCGACCGCTGGACCCCGATCGAGCTCAGCCTGCCGTTCTACGAGCGGTTGTCCGTTCCCAAGCGGCTGGTCCGCCTGGAGAACGCGGGCCACATGCCGATCGAACAGCCCGGCCTCACCCAGATGGTCACCGCGATCCAAGAATTCGTCGCCAACGTGACAGAGCGCGTCACGAGCTGACGACGGGCGGGGGCCGGCGGTCTGCGCCCGGACGCGTTCTTGATGGGCCACGTCCGGTGGCGGCGGGGCCGAGGCGGGTGGGTCAGGGGTGGCGGCCGATGAAGCACAGGAAGGCGGTCTGCGCGTCGGCGCCTTCGGGCAGGGGGGTGCTCGGGGCGAACGCGCCTGTGGCCAGGAGGGCCGCGTGGTGCTGGATCAGCGCCCGGTGGGTGCGGGCGACGGCGGCGGGGTCCAGTGCCTCGTCGCCGCCGGTGGCGCGCGCCAGGTCCCAGGTGTGTCCCAGCAGTTCCAGGGAGCCGATCACGTCGGCGGCCTGCTCCACCGGGACCGGCCCGAGCGGGCCGCCGGGCAGTCGCCGGGAGGCCGTCGCCGGGTCGCGGAGTACGGCCAGCATGTCGTCACGCCAGGCGGTGAACGCCGTGGCCAGGTCGGCGCCGGGTGCCACGGCCGGGGCGTCGGCCATGGGGGAGACCGCGACGCCGTGTGCGGGGCGGGGCGGGGTCCGGTGGACCATGGCCAGGATGCCGCGGTGGCCGTTGATGACGTGCGCGACCACGTCACGGGCCGTCCAGCCCGGGCAGGGGCTCGGGGCGTCCCACAGGGGGGCGGGGGTGGCCCTGATCCGGGCCAGGAAGCCCTCGGCGAGGTGGGCGTAGCGATCTGCGATATCGGACATGTTGGACTCCCGGTGTTCGGAGTGGGGGTCATCGGGGTTCGAGGTCCCGGAGGACCTCGCCGAGGCGGCGCGTGAGGATGGAGCGCCAGCCGCCGCCCATGATCGTGCGGGCGCGCCGCTGGAGAGGGTTGTCGGGGTCGAGGCCCTCGTGGGTGAGGAAGAGCCGGGTGCCGCGGCCCTCGGGGCGCAGGGTCCAGGTGATGGTCCAGTCGGCGCCGCAGGGCTGGTCGGAATCGGCGTCGCGCCAGCCGATGCGGAGCATGCGTTCGGGCTCGAAGGCCAGCACCTCGGCCTGGACGGTGCCGGAGAAGCCGGTGCCCGGCATGGCGGTGGCCCGCATCGTGTAGCGGTGGCCGACCTCCAGGCGGAAGTCCGCGGGCATCAGCCAGCGGGCGATCAGCTCGGGCTCGGTCAGCGCGCGCCACACCCTGGCCGGCGGGTGTGGCAGGAACTGGTCGACGCGGACGGTGGTCAGATCGTCTCCGGTCACGACTCGTCCTCGTCCAGCGAATCGAGGAGCTCGCGCAGCCCGGTGAGCTTCTCGCGCCAGAACCGTTCGAAGGGGTTCAGCCACTCCTGCACCTCGTACAGGGCGGCGCCCTCCAGCCGGTAGAGCCGCTGCCGTCCGGCCCGGGTCTCGCTGACCAGCCCGGCCTCCCGCAGCACCCGCAGGTGCTCGGAGAAGCTCGGGCGGGCCATGGCGAAGTGTGCGGCGAGTTCGTTGACCGGTTGCGGCCCGGCGTCCCGCAGCAGCCGCAGAACCTCCCGGCGCACCGGGCTGGCCAGCGCCGCGAACACCCGCTCCGCAGAGCTCGTCTCCATGGCTGCCATGGGGGTCAGAAGCCCGCGGGGCCGCTGCCGTACGGCCTGGTGCGGGCGCCCGGGCGGCCCCAGGGCGAGAGCGCGGCGGCGCGGAGGTGCTCCGCCCGGTCGTGGCCGGGAACGGGCGCCGTGAAGGTCTGGGCGTGCGTGAGGTTCACACGCCCACTATAGGTAGGAAATTCCCTACCTGTCACGCCCTCCCGCCGCCGCCCCTTTCAAGGGTGCCGGTGATCAGCGGGCGGCGCCTTGCGCGAGCCGCGTGGACACGTAGCAGCCGATCCCTGGCTGCTCGGCGTGGCGCACTTCGCGTGCGGGAACTCGCGGAAGCCGGGCTTCTCGTACGGCGGCAGGGCCGCGGTCGAGATCGGGCGGCGGCACCGGCCGTCGCCGTCAGTCCTCTCCTACGGCGCCCGCTCCTCCGGCGCGGGGGCCCGCACCGCGCGCGGTCCCGCCGTACGGCGGCGCGCGCGGGGCGCGGGCCTTGCGGGGACGCGGGTCAGGCGAACTGGTCGACGCCGAGCTTGACGACGAGGGCGGCCACGACGCAGAGCAGGACGGCGCGGACGAATCCGGCGCCGCGGCGCAGCGCCATGCGGGCGCCGAGCTGGGCGCCGGCGACGCTGCAGGCGGCCATGGCCAGGCCGATGCCCCACAGGACGTGGCCCTGGACGGCGAAGACGGCCAGGGCGCCGAGGTTGGTGCTGGTGTTGAGGACCTTGGCCATGGCCGAGCCGTGCACGAAGTCCATGCCGAGCAGGGTGGTGAACGCGATGACCAGGAACAGGCCGGTGCCGGGCCCCAGGATGCCGTCGTAGAAGGCGACGGCGCCGCCGGTGACGGCGATGGCGGCCAGGACGCGGCCGCGGGTGCGCAGCCCGGGGCGGGCGGCGGTGCCGAGGGCGGGCCGGGCCACGACCAGGACGGCGACGATGAGCAGGGCGGCCATGACGACCGGGCGCAGCACGGCGGAGGAGACGGCGGCGGCCGAGGCCGCGCCCAGCCCGGCGCACAGGAGGGCGAGCGCGGCGGCGGGCAGGGCCACCGGCAGGTCCAGGCGGGTGCGGCGGGCGTAGGCGACGGCGGCGCTGGAGGTGCCGGCGACGGAGGCGACCTTGTTGGTGGCCAGCGCGGCGGCCACCGGCATGTCGGGGGCGGCCAGCAGCAGCGCGGGCAGTTGCACCAGGCCCCCGCCGCCGACGACCGCGTCCACCCATCCGGCCGCTGCGGCGGCGATGAGCAGCAGCACGACCTCCTCGGCCCCCACGATGGCCGCACCCCCGAACCCGTCCCCGACAATTCCGGATGGGAAGGATATAGCCGCCCAAACAGCGCCGGTGGGCGGGGGTTACGGTGGCGGGCGTGATGGTGCTGTTGCGGCGGTGGGCGTTCCTGATCCTGGGCGGGGCGCTGCTGATGCCGTACATGATGGCCGGGGCGGTCGCCGGCCAGCTCGCGGGGATCGCCGGGCCGGTGGGCGACCCGCTGCTGGCGGCCCAGCCGCTGGTGTTCGTGGCCGTCCTGCCGGTGGTGGCGCTGACCGGGCTGGTGCTGCCGGTGCGCGTGATCGAGCTGACCGCCGCGCGGGTGCTGCTCGGCGTGGCCGTGCCGGCCCCGGCGCGCGAGGCGCGGTCGTGGACCGAGCGGGTGAGCGTGGCGACCTGGTTCACGCTGCACCTGGGGCTGGGCGGGGTGGTCGCCGGGATCACCCTGGCGCTGCCGCCGTTCGCGGTGTGGCTGATGCTGCTGCCGGTGATGGGCGCGCGGTGGCGGCTGGACTGGGTTCCCGACTGGATGGAGTCCTGGGGTCCGCTGGTGGGGCCGCTGGTGCTGGCGCTGACGGTGCTGGCCGCGGCCGGGGCGGGCGCGGCGCTGGCGCGGCTGGCGCCGCCGCTGCTGGGCCCCTCCCCGGCCGAGCGGCTGGCCGAGCTGGAACGGCGGGCCGAACGGCTCGCCGAGCGCAACCGGCTGGCGCGCGAGCTGCACGACTCGGTCGGGCACGCGCTGAGCGTGGTGACGCTCCAGGCGGGGGCGGCCGGGCGGGTGCTGGACGCCGACCCCGCCTTCGCCCGCCGCGCGCTGGGCGCCATCGAGGACAGCGCCCGCGCGGCGCTGGAGGACCTGGACCACGTGCTGGGCCTGCTCCGCGAGGACGCCCCCGCCGGCCCCGCCGCCCGGGCCGACCGGGCCGGGGGCGCGGCGGACGGCGCGGACGGGGCGGACGGGGCGGGGGAGGGGCGGGAGCCGCGCGGGACGCTGGCCGACCTGGAGGGACTGCTGGAGCGGACGCGGCTGGCCGGGGTGCCGGTGGAGGCGGACGTGCGGGGGGACCTGGCGGCGCTGCCGGCGGCGATCTCGCGCGAGGCGTACCGGATCGTGCAGGAGGGGCTGACCAACGCGCTGCGGCACGCCGGGGCGGTGCCCGTTACGCTGCGGCTTGCGGCCGGGCCGGACCGGCTGGAGGTCGAGCTGGCCAACGAGGTCGGGCCGCGGGCGCGCGCCGCGCGGGCCGGCCGGGGCGGAAGGGGGTTGCGCGGGATGCGCGAGCGGGTGGCGGTGTTCCGGGGCGAGATGAGCGCCGGGGAGCGGGACGGGCGGTGGCGCGTGCGCGTGTGCCTGCCGTACGGCGGCGCCCGGTGAGCGCGGCGCCGGGCGGGCCGGTGGACGGGCCGGTGGACGGGCCGGCGGGCGGCGGGGCGCCGGTGCGGGTGCTGATCGCCGACGATGAGGACCTGGTGCGGGCGGGGCTGCGCGCGATCGTGGACGCCGAGCCGGACCTGTGCGTGGTCGCCGAGGCCGCCGACGGGGCCGAGGCGGTCTCGCAGGTCAACCGGCACCGCCCGGACGTGGTGCTGATGGACGTGCGCATGCCCGCCGTGGACGGGATCGCCGCCACGCGCCGCATCCTGGCCGCCGCGCCGCCGGGGGCCGCGCCCAAGATCGTGGTCGTGACGACGTTCGAGAACGACGACTACGTCTATGAGGCGCTGCGGGCGGGCGCGGCGGGGTTCCTGCTCAAGCGGGCGCGGCCGGAGGAGTTCGTGCAGGCGGTGCGGCTGGTGGCGCGGGGCGACTCGCTGCTGTACCCGGCGGCGATCCGCGACCTGGCCGCCGCGCGGGGCGCGGCCCCGGGGGCGCGGCTGCCGGAGCTGACCGCGCGCGAGGCCGAGGTGCTGCGGCTGATGGCGGGCGGGCTGTCCAACGCCGAGATCGCCGGGGAGCTGCACCTGGGGGTGGAGACGGTCAAGACGCATGTGGGCAACCTGCTGGCCAAGCTGTCGGCCCGGGACCGCACCCAGGCCGTGATCGCCGCCTACGAGTCCGGGTTCGTCACCCCCGGCGGCTGACCCGTCCCGGTCCCGCTCGCCGCCGGGCGGCCGGGCTGCCCCGGGGGCGTGCCGGTGGGGTCGGGACCGCCCGGCGGCGGGTCGCACGTGCGCACGGCCGTGCCGATGAAGGACCGGGCCCGGGGGGAGACGCCCGCCGTGCGCCAGACCAGGGCGTACTCGAACGGCGCGACGTCGTGGAAGGGGACGTAGACCAGGTTGGGGCGGGGGTAGTAGCGGGCGCCCTGGGCGGCGGAGATGGTGACGCCCTCGCCGGCCGCGACCAGGGCGAGCAGTTCCTGCCAGTACCGGGTCGTGGTCGAGTGGGGGATGGGCCGCCCGGACGGGGTGCGGCCGGGCATGTGATGCGCCCGGAAGTAGCCGGGCATGTCGCCGGTGACCAGCAGGTTCTCGCCCGCCAGATCCTCGATCGACACCGACGCGCGGCCGGCCAGGCGGTGGGAGGCGGAGACGGCGAGCACGGTCGCGTCGCGCAGGAGCACCGGTCCCACGGTCAGGTCGGGCTCCTCGACGGGCAGTTCGACGACCTGCAGGTCGAGCTCGCCCCGGCGCAGCGGGCCGTACCGGTCGGACAGGTGGACCTCGCGGATCCGCACCTGGCAGCGGGGGTGGGAGGCGCGGAACGCCTCGACCACGCCCATGACCCGCTCGCTGGCCGCGGGGCTGGAGAAGCCCACGCGCAGCACGCCGCCGCCCCCCTGCGCGCTGTCGGCGGCGGTGGCCAGGGCGTCCAGGACGCCCAGGTAGTGGGGCCGCAGGTCCTCGCGCAGCCGGCCGCCGAGCGGGGTCAGCGCCACCTTGCGGCTGGTGCGCTCGAACAGCGGGCCGCCGACCCGGCGTTCCAGGGCCTGGGTCATCTGGCTGACCCGGGCGCGCGAGACGTGCAGCCGGTCGGCCGCGCGGCCGAAATGCAGTTCCTCGGCCAGCGTCAGAAACGTCTCCAGTTCCTGCCAGTTCACCGGCGCCTCCCATCGGTAAGGGCACCTTACCCAACGGTGAGAACTTCGCCATTGTTCGTGGCGATCTGTCGGATTCACACTGTCTCCGGCGGACGACTACCGGCGGCGAGGGGCGGAACGACACGATGACCAGGCAGCGCATCGAACTGGCGGCGGTGTCGCCCCGGGCCGTTGACCTGCTCATCGAGTTGGAGGACGTGCTGCGGCGCGAGGGGCTGAGCGACGACCGGCTGCGCGAACTGGCGCGCATCCGGGTCGCCCAGCTCAACGGCTGCGCGTACTTCCTGGCCCGGCGCTCAGCGGAGGCGATCCGCCTGGGTGAGGGCCAGGACCGGCTCAACGAGCTCGCCGGCTGGCGCGACTCGCGCCGGTTCACCGAGACCGAACGGGCCGCCCTGGCCCTCACCGAGGTGATGACCCGGCTCCCCGCCGACGGCGTGCCCGACGAGGTGTACGGCGCGGCGGAGAACCTGCTCGGTCCTTACAACCTCGCGAACCTGATCATGGCCGTGTCCGTCGCGAACGCGCTCGACCGCATGTGCCTGACCGCGAGGATCTCCCCTCCCCAGTAGGCCTCCCCAGGCCCTACCCCCCTCCACGGGGCGGCTTCGCGCTGCCCCGATATCGACACAAGAGGAAACATCATGATGTCCCGTGAACCTCGGGAAGAAGCCTCCGACCCACGCCGATGGCTGGCGCTCACCCTCCTGGTGGCGGCCTTCTTCATGGTCATCGTCGACTCCCAGATCGTCATGCTCGCCCTGCCCTCCATCGAGAGCGAGCTCGGGTTCTCCCCGGGCGGCGTCCAGTGGGTGATGAGCGTCTACCTGCTGACCTTCGGCGGGCTGCTGATGTTCGGCGGCCGCACCGCCGACCTGCTCGGCGGGCGCCGGATGTTCCTGTTCGGCACCGCGCTGTTCGGCGTCGCCTCGGTGCTGTGCGGCCTGGCCTGGAGCGATGAGGTGCTCATCGCCGCCCGCGCCGTGCAGGGCGCCGCCGCCGCGATCATGACCCCCACCGCGATGGCCGTGCTCATGCACACCTTCCCCGAGGGGCCCGAACGCAACAAGGCGCTGGGCATCTGGACCGGCATCGGCGCCTTCGGCGCCACCGCCGCCCTGCTCATCGGCGGGCCGATCACCGACGGCCTCGGCTGGCAGTGGATCTTCTACATCAACGTCCCGGTGGTCGCCGCCGTCCTGCTGTTCGGCCCGCGCCTGCTGAAGCGGACGCCCGTCCAGCCGGGCCGCCGCCGCTTCGACCCCGCCGGCGCGCTGACCATCACCGCCGCCATCGCGCTGCTGGTCTACGCGGTCTCCGAGGCCCCGCTCGCCGGCTGGGGCAGCGGCCAGACCATCGGCATGCTGATCGCCGCCGCCGTCCTGCTCGTGATCTTCACGGTGATCGAGAACAGGTCCGCGGCGCCGCTGGTCCCGCTGCGGATCTTCCGCTCGCCCACCGTGGTCGGCGGCAACATCCTGATGATCATCGTCGCCATGGCCGTGTACGGCGGGGCGCTCATCACCTCGCTCTACGCCCAGCAGGTGCTCGGCTACAGCGCGGTCAAGTTCGGCCTCAGCACGGCCGTCTACGCGGTCATGTCGATCATCGGCGCGAACGTCAGCGCCCGCCTGGCCGCCCGGGTCGGCTACAAGCCCATCGCCATCGTCGGCATGGCGCTGCTGTCCGGCGGACTGCTGCTGCTGACCCAGATCGACCCCGACGGCGGCTACTGGAGCGACCTGTTCTTCGGCCTGGTCATCTTCGGCTCCGGCATCGGCAGCACCAACGTGGCCGCCTCCATCGCCTCGCTGACCGGCGCCCGGCCCGAAGAGTCCGGCCTGGCCTCCGGCATCAACAACGCCGTCTTCCAGATCGGCGCCGCGCTCGGCATCGCCATCGCCTCCTCGGTCGCCTTCGCCTACACCACCGGCACCGGCGCCGCCGGCCTCAACGACGGCTTCCAGGCCGGCTTCTGGGCCACCGCGATCTTCGCGCTGACCGGCCTGGCCACCGCGCTGCTCCTGCTGCTGCACCGCAAGCCCGCCACCCCGGCCGGGCCCACCGGCACGGCGGCCGACGCGCCCGCCGGCAAGCAGCGGGTGGCCGTGCACCACTGACCGGCCGCCCCGGCATCCCCCTCACCCCTCCGCGAACAGGAGAACACCCATGACCATCCTCATCGCCTACGACGGATCGCCCGACGCCAAGAGCGCGATCGAGTTCGCCGCCCGCCACCTGGCGGCCGGGCCCGCCGTCGTGGTCACCGTGTGGGAGCCCCTGCTGGTGCAGCTCACCCGGCACACGCTCGCCGGCTTCACGCCCATCCCCGACCAGGGCCAGGAGTGGAGGGAACTGGCCGAGCGGCAGGCCGCGGAGGGCGCCGGCCTGGCCCGCGCGGCGGGCCTGCGGGAGGTGACCCACCGGGCCGTCGCCGACCACGACTCCATCTGGCGCACCCTCGTGGACGTGGCCGACGAACTCGACGCCTCGCTGATCGTGACCGGGTCGCGCGGCCTGGCCGAGGTGCGCTCGGTGCTGCTGGGCAGCGTGTCCAACCACGTGCTGCACCACGCCCACCGCCCCGTGCTGATCGTCCCCCCGCCCAAGAGCTAGGCCCTCGCTCCCGGTGGCGGGCCGGCCCCCGGCCCGCCACCGCGCGGCGCCCGCGGGAAGACCGGACGGGCGCCTCGCCCTTCCCGGCGGGGCGGGACGCGGGTCACGCCCCGTCACCGGGCCCGGTGTGAAGACCCCGGCGCCGCAGGGCCGGGGTCTTGGCGCGGCGGCCGCCGGCGCCGGGGCCGGTCACGAGACCTTGTGGGCGATCCCCTCGGCCGCGGACCGTTCGATGGCGGCCAGGAGCCGGTGGTGGCGCAGGGCGGTCTCGAAACTGGGGTGTGGCTGCCGGCCTTCGGCGATGGCCCGGGCGACCTCCTGGTAGAGGGCCGCGATGTTGGCCGGCGGGCCGGACCGGACGCCGGCGGGGACGGCGTGATAGGTGCCGGGCACGGCCAGGACCTCGTCCCCGATCCTGATGTCCCACTCGCCCCAGTGGATGAACGTCCCGCGCTGGGCCGGGGTGGCGGTCAAGGTCGCCTCGCTGCCGACCAGCTTGAGCAGGAACCCGTCCCGCAGGGGCCCGTCGCCGCCGTGCACGGTCACGGACGCGGTGGCGCCCCCGGCCAGCAGCCCGTGCAGCAGCACGTGGCTGGGGGTGGCGTTGGGCACCGTGCGCTCCGTCCCGGCGACCAGCACGCGCTCGTGCGCGCGGGGCAGCCGGGCGGAGACCTCGACCAGCGGGCCCGCGACCCGTTCCAGCGCGGCCAGGAAGTGACCGGCCATGATGGTCAGGATGTTGGTCCCCTCCGCGGGGTCGAGCCCGAACACCAGGTCCGGCCGGATCCGGCTGCCGCCCCAGGGCGCGCCCTCCGCCACGAGCGCGACCGATTCGAGCGTGCCGATCCGCCCCGCGGCCAGGAGGTCGGCGGCGAAGCGGGCGCTCGGCGCGTGGTGCCCCTGGAGGACGACCGCGTGGGCGACGCCCGCGGCGGTGGCGGCCTCGGTCAGCTCGCGCGCCTGGCCGGCGTCGACACCCAGCGGCCACTCGGACACCACGTGCTTGCCGGCCTCGAGCGCGGCCCTGATCACAGCGGCATGCCCGGACGCCTTCACCGAGACGACGACCAGGTCGACCTCGGGGTGCGCCGCGAGCTCGGCCGCGTCGGCGAAGGCGTGCCGTACGCCATGGGCGGCGGCCACGCGGTCCGCGCTGGCTTGGCTGGTGGTCGCGACCGCGCTCACCTCGAACTCCTCCAGCGCGGCGAGCGCGGGCAGGTGCGAGCCGTCCGCCCAGCCGCTGGCCCCGACAACTCCGACTCGGATCATGCGTCACCCCTTAGTTATGTACCTTGCGGTATGAAATTAGGGCGGCGCGGCGCTCCCGCGCAAGAGGTAACGTACCGATAGGTAAAAAACTTGGAGAGCCCGGAGGACGGCATGCCCGGCGGACGCCCGCGCTCGTTCGACGCAGACACCGCGCTCGACCGCGCCCTGGAGGTGTTCTGGCGTCACGGCTACGAGGGGACCTCGCTGACCGACCTGACCGCCGCGATGGGCATCAACAAGCCCAGCCTCTACGCCGCCTTCGGCAACAAGGAGGAACTGTTCGCCAAGGTCCTGGCCCGCTACCTCGACGGCCCCGGCGCCTACAGCGCCGAGGCCCTGGACGCGCCCACCTGCCGTGAGGTCCTCGAGCGGCTGGTCCACGGAGCCGTGGACCTGACCGCGGGCCAGAACACCCCCCACGGCTGCCTGTGCGTCACCAGCGTGCACGCCCGCGGACCCGACGCGCACGCCGTACGCCAGGACGCGGTCGCGGCGCGCAAGGCCGGTGAGGCGGCGCTGCGCAGGCGGCTGGAGCAGGCCGCCGACCTGCCCTCCCGCTACGAACCGGCCGCCCTGGCCGCACTCGTCCACACGATCTGCGACGGCATCGCCGTCCAGGCGGCGGCAGGCCGCGGCCACGACGAGCTGCGCCAGATCGGCGACCTGGCCCTGCGCGCCCTGCTGGACTGAAAGCCCGCGGTCCACCGCCGCGGCGCGGTCCCGGGCCCCGGGCCCCGGCGTTCCGGCCGGGCCGGCCGGGCCGTCGCGCCGGCCGCGGGCATGGGACGGAGGCGGGGCGGGCCAGGCGGGGCCGGTCCACAGGGTCAGGGCGTCCGGGCCGAGGGAGTCGCGCGGTCACCCGTTCGGCGATGGCCGGGCCCTGCCGGTCAGCCGAGGCCTTCGATGATGCGGAAGTCGCGCCGGAAGCCGTCGGGGAGGGCCGCCAGCGCCTTCTGGTACGCCTCGCTCTCGTATGCCGCGACGGCCTGTTCAAAGCTGTCGAACTCGATCAGGACGACGCGCTCCGGGATTCCGGCCTCGTGGGCGACGACTCGACCGCCGTCGGAGGGGAGGAGGGACAGGCTGCGCCCGCCCGCGGCCTGGACGGCCAGCCGGGCCAGCCCGTCGTAGACGGCCAGCCTCTCAGGGTCGGAGATGACGGGGTAGACGCTGACCCAGTAACCCTTGGCCATGGAAACCTCCTGTGTTCGGCCGGACACGTCCGACGTCGCATGGACACTCGAATCGATCGATCCCGGCGACCGGCACTGCGACCGGCACTGCGACCGGCGCCGTGGCCGGCACTTCGGCCGGTCGATCGCCATATCCGCAGGTTAGGGCCCGATGTCCGGCCGGGGGAAAGACCAATACGGGCTAGACTCAGAACGGATCGTTATCAATCGGCCGGGAGGGCACGTGGCGCCGGACACGGTGAGCCTGCGGTACTTCCTGGTGCTGGCGCAGGAGTTGAACTTCACCCGCGCCGCCGCCCGGATCGGTATCGCGCAGCCCGCGCTCAGCGCCCGGATGCGCCGGCTGGAGGCGGAACTCGGCACGGCCCTGCTGGTCCGCGACACGCGGAGCGTCGTCTTGACCCCGGCCGGGGCGGCTTTGGCGGAGTCCGCCCCGCCCGCGCTGGCGGCGCTGGACCGGGCCTGGGCCGCCGCCCGGAGCGCGGCGGCCGGTGAGCTCGGCACGCTGCGCCTCGGATACAGCCTCAGCGCCGGGGCCGAGACGGCGCCGGCCCTGGTGGACAGGCTGACGCGCGGCACCAGCGGACTCGAGGTCGGCGCGGTCCCGATGGCGACCCCGGAGATCACCCCCGCGGTCGCCGACGGCCGCATCGATGCCGGGATCACCCGCGGTGAACAGCCGGGCCGCGGCGTGCGCCGGTTCCCGCTGCGGCGTGAGCGCGTCGGGGTCCAGCTGGCGCAGCACCATCCGCTGGCCGGACACGCCGAGATCGAGATCGCCGACGCGGCCGCGTATCCGCTGCGGCTCCCGGACCGTGCGGCCAACCCCGTGATCCACGATCAGCTTTCCGCGCTGTTCCGGGACACCCGGCCCCACCCCCGATTCCGCACGCCCGCGGTCTCTTTCGACCTGTCTCAGCGCGACCTGCGCGACGGGGTCACCCTCGCCCCGGCCGGGGAGACCGCGGTCTCGGCGTCACCGGCCGGCATCACCTGGCGGCCGCTGCGGGACGCGCCCAGCCTGACGTTCCACCTGGTCCTCCCACGCGAGCCGTCGCCACTGCACCGCCGCGTCCGCGCCGTCGCCGCAACCCTGGCGCACGAGCTGCGCTGGCTGCCGGACTGACGCCCGAGGCGGCCACGAGACGGCCACGAGCCGGCCGAGCACGCCTCCGTCTGACCGGGGGCCCGGGCGAGGCCGGCGTCCTGTGCCCCTCGGCCCGCCACACGCCTGCGCGTGCGGCCGCCGTACGGCCCGGCTCCGGGACGGGCGTTCACAGACGTGCCGCGACGCGGATCAGGCCGGCGACCGCGCGAGGGCGGCTGTGCGCGGGCCCGGCCGCCGACGACGGGGTCGTGCCGTGGCGACCTGGCATTCCTCGCCGGAGCGATGGCCGTCTCATTCCCTTCGGCTTACCCATCAGCGCGCTGCCCGGCAGTACGATTTTGCCTGGTGGCGGCGGGTTTCGCGGAGCATGGCCGGTCCATGTCCCGCATGCCGGACCGAGCTGCCGGCCGACGGCGGAGGCGTTCGTGCCGCCAGGGGCCGGGAGTCCTTCGCATGATGGGAACGGTTCAGGAGGCAGTCCCGTGGCCGAGCCGCCGGAGCTGGTGTACAGCTGGGTCGTCGACGTCAGCGACGACCCCAGGGTGAAGTCGATGGACCGGCCCGGGCTGGCGTGGTTCCGCGACGTCGTGTACCTGTTCTACCGGCAGGCGGGATCGGATGAGCTGCGCTACTGCACCTCGGCCGACGGCATGCTCTGGTCGGCGTCGCAGTCGCTGACCGCCAAGACCGGCCTGACGGGCATCGACACCCCTGTGCCCGTGGTCGTGGGCGATCGGCTCGCCGTGATCGTCCGGGGCACGCCCAGGCAGGAGACGCACTCGATGTGGCTGTCCTCCACCCTGGACGGGGACACCTGGACCGAGGGGTCCCGGGTTCCGGCTCTGACGTCCCACCAGCCGGCGCCCGTGGTGTTCCTGGAGGAGCTGTACCTGTTCTATCGGGGTGCCTCCGCCGCCGGCACCGTGTACGTCCTCGTCGGTGACGGTGAGCGATGGCTGCGTCCCGAGCAGAACCTCACCGCCCTCGACGAGCGCTGCCGCACCAAGACGACCCCGTTTCCGGTGGTCTTCGAGGATCGCCTGCACGTGCTGGCCCACCGTCCGTCCGACGACCGCCCCTGGCACCTCAGCGCGGGGAACGGGTGGGACTGGTCGGACTTCGGGCTGCTCGGTGAGGGGCCCTCCCTGATGCCGCCGACCGCGGCGGTGCACGGCTCCGCGCTGTACGCGTTCGTGACGGACGGCCAGGGGGAGGGCCGCGAGCGGCTGGCGGTCGCCGTGCGCAGGCGGCCGGACGGCCCCTGGTCGGCTCCGGTCAGGTTGCCGCAACCACTGACCGGGCCCGCCGTCCCGATGGTGCTGCCCGACCGCCTGGCGGTGGTGGCCCACAGTCTCAGCCAGCAGGCCTACATGATCGTCGGGACGACCGACGGGACCACCTGGCGGTACGAGATCGGCCCGAGCGTCGTCTCCGACGCCGCGTCGCCACCGGCCGTCCTGCCCCGCGGGTACCATGCGACGCTGGCCCACCAGGACGCGGGCCATGCGATCCATACCAGGGACGTGCTCGCCCCCGACCCCTGGGGCTTCCCGGCCCGGGACGTGCCGGGTGCGCTGGGCCGGATCCGGGAGACGGGGGAATACCGGGTCACCCTGTTCGACAACTTCGTCAGCAGCCTGCCGAACCACCTGCAGTCGATGGTGCGCTACCGCGATCGTTACGTCCTGTCACGGTCCGCCTCCGCCGGGGAGCCCGGCTGGGTGCACCTCACCCCGTTGGACCTGGAAGGTCCGCTGCCCTACTCCTTCCCGCTGCCGGAGAACGACCTCGACCACCCCGGCGGCTGTCAGGTGCTCGGCGACTACCTGGTCCTGGCCGCAGAGAACGCCGACCGGGGCGTCGTGCTCTGCTACGACCTGCGGCCGACCGCCTCGGGCGCCCTGCCGATCCAGGTGGGCGCACCGATCAGGGCCCCGAAGCGGGCCGGGGCCGCCGGGCTGACCACGATCGGGACGGGCGCGGACCGGCGCTATCTGCTCGGCGTCTACGACGACGGCGAGGTCACGTTCCTGGAGTCCACCCGCGCGCCGCTGTGGTCTCCCGACTGCCGGTTCACCGAGCGGTTCCGGGCACGCACCGGCTCACCCGGCCCGGACAGCATGGCACTGCTGACCGACACCTCCGGAGCGGTCCACCTGCTGTCGCTCACCTCGACCGGGAGCGTGGGGAGTTACGCCGACGTCCTCTACCGCTACGACGTCGACCTGGACGCCCGTACCCTCACCAAGAAGCAGGAGTACCCCAAGACGACCGTCAGCGGCGGCACCACCGCCTGGCTGCACTTCCGCTTCGGGGCCGGCGTCTACCTGGCGGCCCCCGACCGGATCGAACTGCTCTGCTCCCAGCGCAACCCCTCGCACTTCTACCGGCACGACCAGCTCAGCTTCAACGTGTTCCCCCCGAAGTGAGCGTCCGGCACCGAACGACCCTAAGCCGCGCTCCCGGGCGAGGGGCGGGCCCGGACCGCGGGTCCGCGGCGGACGCCGGCGGGACCGAGCCCAGGTCCTGCGCCGAGCGCCGCGTCGCGGGAGGCGCCGGCGTGCGGGTCACTCCTCGCGGCGGGGCAGGTCGGGGAACACGGCCGCCAGGGTCGGGCTGCCGGGCCGGTACAGGTCCAGCGGGTCGGCGCGCATCGCCGCGTCGAGCGCGCGGGCGTCCTCGCCGACCAGGATGCGCCACGTGCCGGCGCGCACGCCATCGAGGATGACGGCCGCGGCGTCGGCGGCCGACAGCGGCGCGCTGTCGCGAAACCACTCACCCATGCTCTTGACCGCGTCCCGGACCTGCTCATCGCTCAGCCGTTCGGCGGGAACGCCCGCGGCGGCGGCGGCGAGCACGCGGGCCTGCGCGAGCTCCTCGGCGGTCATGTCCTCAGGATCGGAGTAGCCGTGGATCCGGCGGGAGTTGATCACGATCTCCGTGCCGACGTGCCCCGGCATCACCAGCGCGACCCGTACGTGCGGCGCGTTGATCCGCAGGTCCGTCAGCATCGCCTCGGAGAAGCCCTTCACGGCGAACTTGGCCGCGCTGTAGGCGCTCATCGGCACCCCGGGGCCGGCCGCCCAGAACCCGTGGACGCTGCTGGTGTTGACCAGGCACCCCTCGTCACTGGCGATCAGGAGCGGCATGAACGCGCGCGTGCAGTGGTACACCCCGCCCCAGCAGACGCCGAACGTGCGCTCCCACTCGGCTCGCGGGCTGGTGACGAAGCTGCCGCCGCCGCCGATGCCGGCGTTGTTGAACAGCAGGTTGATGTGGCCGGTCCGGTGCCGCTCGACCACCTCGTCGCGGAACCTCGTCACCTGGGCCTCGTCCGCCACGTCGCAGCGGTGGACGGTGACCCGCACGTCGGCGCCGGAGGCGGCGCGGGTGGCCCGGGCGGCGCGCTCGGCGGTGACGGCCAGCCCGGCCTCGTCGAGGTCGCACGCGGCGACCGAACAGCCTTCGGCGGCCAGCCGGACGACCAGTTCGCGTCCCATCCCGGCGCCGCCTCCGGTGACGACGGCCAGCCTTCCCGTGAACGATCTCATCGCTCGACCCCTCTGCCGCTGACCACCCTCGCACGTTCCGGGGCGGCCATCAACGCCCGGCCCGCCTGACGGCCCCCGCCGCGTCGCCGCCCCGCGCCGGCCGCCCGGCGGTCCGGGCGGCGGTCCGGGTGGCCCCCGCCCCGGGGGTACGGCGGGCGGGAGCCGTACGGCTCGCGGGGCTTTGTCCGGGAGGCACAAGATTGCGGGGGTGATGTTGTGGCGTCCGGCGGGACCGGGCGGGGCGCGGGGAGGGCAGGGTGGGGAGGTCTCTTTCCTGAAAGGAACCCCCGGGTGTTGTTCTGGCTGCTCAAGCACGTCCTGCTCGGCCCCGTGCTGCGGGTGCTGTACCGGCCGCGGGTGGTGGGCCGCGAGAACGTGCCGGCGACCGGCCCGGTGATCGTGGCGCCGAACCATCCGGCGTTCGCCGACTCCTTCTTCGTGCCGCTGACCACGCCGCGGCCGATCGTGTTCCTGGGCAAGAACGAGTACTTCACCACGCCGGGGCTGCGCGGGCGGCTGATGAACGCGTTCTTCCGGGGCGTGGGGACGATCCCGGTGGACCGCACCGGCGGGCGGGCGGCGGCGGCCGCGCTGGACACGGCCGCGCGGGTGCTGGGGGAGGGGCGGGTCTTCGGGATCTACCCCGAGGGCACCCGCTCGCCGGACGGGCGGATCTACCGGGGCAGGACGGGGGTGGCGCGGCTGGCGCTGCGCACCGGGGCGCCCGTGGTGCCGTGCGCGGTGCGCGGCACCGACCGGGTGAGCTGGCGGGGCGGGCTGCCGCGTTTCCCCCGGGTCGAGATCACCTTCGGCAAGCCGATGACGTTCACGGGTGAGCAGGACCACCAGACGCTGCGCGCGGTGACCGACGAGATCATGGCCGAGCTGACCCGCCTGTCGGGCCTGCCGTACGTCGACTCCTACAGTCCCGGCCCGGCCCGCCGCCAGGGGAAGGGGGAGGCGGGCGCGGACTGAGTCGGGGGACGGCTGAGCGCCCCGGGCACGGCCCGGGGCGCTCAGCCGCGGAGGCCGGCCCCAGCGGGCCGGCCCCGGGTCAGCTCTTGAGGCAGATGTCGAACGGGTGGCCGGCGGGGTCGAGCAGGACGCGCCACCGGTCGCCGCCGGGCTGGAACTCCGCCACGCTCGCGCCGAGCTCGACGCAGCGCTCCTGGGCCTTGTCCAGGTCGTCGACGTAGAAGTCGAGGTGGAAGCGCTTGGGGGAGGAGGGGTCGGGCCAGCGGGGCGGCTGGTAGTCCTCGACGCGGCCGAAGCCGAGGCTGACGCCGTCCGGGCTGGTGATCATGGCGTACTCGTCCTGGCTGTGGGTCACCTCCCAGCCCAGGACCTGGGCGTAGAAGCGGGCGAGCGCGGCGGGATCGCCGCAGTCCAGGGACACCATGGCGAGCGTGGCGACACCGTTGGTCATGGGAGGCCTTTCCTTGTATCGCGGAATCGGGGCCCCGCGGATCGGGGCGCTGAGAGCGATCCTGGCAGCCATACCTGACACCTCACGTCAGGTATATGTCCGATTTAACCTGATCTACGTTGTAAAGGTCGAGCTTGAGGGAGTTAACCCTCACTGACCCTCAAAACCACAAGCACCTGCGGAAAAGCCCGGGCCAGGGCCCCGCCGGAAAACCGGCTGAAACGGACACAACACGTAAGGCACAGTGGCCAGCATGATGACTGGGTTCATGCCGGGCCTCGAACTGTCACGCCGCTTCTACGCCGAGGCCGTACGGCCCGCCCTCGACACCGCCTACCCGGGCCTGCCCCACGCGGCCGCGCTGGTCGGGGCCGGGTCGGAGGTCCTGGGGTTCGACACCCCCCGGTCCGCCGACCGCGAGTGGGGCCCCCGCCTGCACCTGTTCCTGACCCCCGCCGACCGGGTACGGCTCGCGCCGCGCCTGACCGCCGCGCTGACCGGCCTGCTGCCCGCCGACTTCCGCGGCTACCCGACCCGCGTCGCCCGCGCCGGCGACGCGGCGCCCCGCCTTCAGGTGGTGGTCACCGACGTGGGGCGCTGGTTCGGCGCGGAGCTGGGGTTCGACCCGCGCCGCGAGCCCGGCCTGCTGGACTGGCTGGCCACCCCGTGGCAGCGGCTGGCCGGATGCGTCGGCGGCGAGGTGTTCCACGACGACCTGGGGGAGCTGACCGCGGTCCGCGAGCGGCTGGCCTGGTACCCCCGCGAGCTGTGGTCCTATGTGCTGGCCTGCCAGTGGCAGCGGGTCGCGCGGGAGGAGGGGTTCATGGCCCGCAGCGGCGAGGCCGGGGACGAGCTCGGCTCGGCGGTGGTGGCCGGGCGGCTCGCCCGCGACCTGATGCGGTTGTGCCTGCTGGCCCGCCGCCGCTACCCGCCGTACGCCAAATGGCTGGGCAGCGCGTTCCGCCGGGTGCCGGGCACGGCCGAGATCGGCCAGGGGCTGGCGCGGGTGCTGGCCGCCCCGTCCTGGCGGGAGCGGGAGGAGCACCTGTGCGCGGTGTACCGGCGGGTGGCCGGGCTGCACAACCGGCTCGGGCTGACCGAGCCGCTGGATCCCGAGCCGCGCGCGCTCGCCGGCCGGCCGTTCCGCGTGCTGGGCGCCGAGCGGTTCAGCCAGGCCCTGCTGTCCCGGGTCACCGACGCGCGGATCCGGGGGCTGCCGCCGGTGGGGTGCGTGGACCAGTTCGCCGACAGCGCCGACGTGCTGGAGCATCCGGCCCGTGCCCGCGCCGCCGCGCGCGCCCTGCTCGGCCTCCCCTCCGCCGCCTGAGCCGCGCCGCCCCTGCCCGCCGTGCCCGCCGTACGGCTCGCGCCGGGGGCGCGGCCTGGCCGGGGCCGCGGGGGAGCGGCGGGCACGGGCGCGGCCGGGGGCCTGGACCGCGGGTTGGACCGGGGGTTGGGATGGGGGCTGGGCCGGGGGGTTGGACTCTCCCATGGTGGGAGCGTCCATGCTTGAGCGCGTGGATGAGGAACTCGTGTCGATCGGGCGGTTCGCCCGGTTGTGCCGGTTGAGCGTCAAGCAGTTGCGGCACTACGACGAGCTGGGGCTGCTGCCGCCGGCCCGGGTGGACCCCGACAGCGGCTACCGGTACTACCGGCGCGGGCAGGCCCGCGAGGCGCTGGCGATCGGGCTGCTGCGGTCGCTGGAGGTGCCGCTGGCGGCGATCGGCGAGGTGCTGGCGGGCCGGCCCGGCGAGCTGGAGAAGGTCCGCGCGCGCATGGAGGAGGACCTGGCCCGCCGCCGCCGCTCCCTGGCGGCGCTGGACCGGGTGCTGGCCGAGGGGCTGCCCGCCCCGGAGGTGCGGCTGGTGCGGGAGACGGCGCTGCGGGCGCTGGTCGAGCGGGACGCCGTGCCGCCGGCGCGGATCGGGGCCGGGGCCGCCGCCTGCGCGGGCCGGCTGGCGGCGCGGATGGCCGGGACGGCGCCGCTGGTCGGGGTGTTCCCGCTGGATCTGGGGGACCTGGTGCCGGTCATGCTGGCGGCCCCGGCCGGGGATCTGCCGGCCGAGGAGGTGCTGCCGGGCGGGCTGTTCGCCACGGCGGTGCACAGCGGGCCGTACGACCAGGTGCCGCTGACCGCGCACGCGGTGCTGGCCTGGTGCGGCGACCACGGGCTGACCCCGCGCGGGCAGATGCGCGAGGTGTACGTGTCCGATCCGGCGACGACCCCGGCCGAGCGGCTCACCACGCACGTGATGATCCAAGTGGAGGAGGAGACATGAGCGAGGCGGCCATGGCCAGCGGGCCGACGCCGGGCCCGGCGGCCGGGGCGGGGGACTGGTATCGCGCGGCGGACGTCCCGGAGGTGGTGGAGTTCGGCCCGGTGAGCGGGCTGGCGGTGACCGGGCAGGGTGAGCCTGGCGGGGTCGTGTACGGCGAGTGCCTGGGCGCGCTGTACGCGGTGGCGGGGGCGCTGGCGGGGCGGGCGGGGTTCGCGCTGCCGCCGCTGGAGGGCCGGTGGTGGGCCGAGGACTCCCGGCCTGCGCTGGAGGTGCCGCGTGAGCTGTGGCGCTGGCATCTGTTCCTGCGGATGCCGGACGGCCTCGCGGCGGGGGCGGCCGATGGGGCGCGGGAGGAGGCGCGCGGCTCGGGGGCGGCGGTGGACCGGGTGCAGTGGGTGACGTTCGCCGAGGGGCGGTGCGTGCAGATGACGCATCGCGGGTCCTTCGCCGAGGAGCACCGGTCGCTGGCGCTGATGGACGCGGCGATGCGGGACCTGGGGCTGGTGCCGAACGGGCTCCACCATGAGATCTACCTGTCGGGGGTGGATCCGCGGGCGGATCCGGCGGCGCTGCGCACGATCCTGCGCCAGCCCGTCCGCCCGGCCTGACCCCGCCCCGCCTGACCCCGCCCCGCCGGGACGCGGGCGGGGCGGGGCGGGGTCAGAGGAGGCGGAAGTGTTCGATGACGACCTCGGTGGTGTCGTCCGGGGTCCAGGCGGGGTCGCCGAGGTGGGCGCGGATGTCGGGGAGGTAGGCGGACCAGAAGTCCTCGTGGGCGGCGCGCCAGGCGGCCGCGTCGGCGAAGCCCTCTCCTTCGGCGCGGGCGATCTCGTCGCCGACCTCGCCCAGGGGCAGGAGTTCGACGCGGGTGATCTGGATGGTGCCCAGGCGGGTGCCGGCGGTGTCGCACAGGGCGTGGCGGGTCCCGGTGCGGGGGAGGGGCTCGGCGTCCATGTCGTAGAAGACGCGCAGGCTGGAGGTGGCGCGTTTGGCGCCGGAGGCGACGGCGGCGGCGAGGCGGTCGCGCATGGGGCCCGGGGCGCCGAGGTCGAACACCGGAAGGTCGTCCATTCCGGACACCCTAAACCTCGGCGGGGGGTGCGGGAGTGCCGGGCGGGAGCGATGGCACACTGGCGGAATGCGTGAATTGTCCTACCTGGGGGAGGTGCGCGCCGCGTGCGGCGACGACATCCTGGTCATGTGGGTCGCGCAGGGCATGCGCCCGGGGGTGCGCGCCTTCGCCCACGGCGACGCCGTCGCGGTCGCCTGCCCCGATGTCTCGTGCCGGGACCGGCTGGCCGTGCGCGGCCCGGTCCGGGACGCCGCGCCGCTGGTCCGGCACGCGCTGACCGAGATGGGCCCGACCTATCGCCCGATCGGCGAGGCGGGCCTGATCCGCGCCCTGCCCGAGCGGGTGCCGGGACTGCGCTTCGCCGCCCAGTTCTCCCTCATGCGCACCGCCGCCGCCCCGCCCCGCCAGGCCGCTGAGCACGACGTGCGCTGGCTGGAGCCGGCCGAGGAGGTGCGCGTCAAGGAACTGCTGGCGCAGGCGTTCCCCGCCTCCTACGCCCGCCCCGGCGTGAGCGGCGTGCGCCGGTGGGCCGGGGCCGAGGACGGCCAGGGGCGGCTGGCGGCGGTGACCGCCGACGCCTGGAGCGCGCCCGGCACGGGGTTCATCGCCGGCGTCGCCACCGCGCCCCGCGCCCGCGGCCGGGGGTACGCCGCCGCGGTGTTCGGGTTCGTCCTGGCCGACCTGGTGGCCGCCCACGGCCGCGCCGCCCTGCTGGTCGACGACGACAACCCCCGCGCCATCGCCCTGTACGCCCGCCTGGGCCTGTCCCGCCATCCCGTGGCCGCCGCCAAGCTCGCGCCCTGACCGCGCGGCCGCCGTACCTGGCCGGGCCCGGCGCGGTGGCGCGGATGTCACCAAAGAGACGTCCGGCCGCGACCTGCGGCCGATGCGGCCGGACGGCCCGGCGGCCGAGGCTGGGACCCATGACATCCACCGTTTCGGCCGCCGTGCCCGGCGGCCCCCGCGCGACCCCGGCCGGACCGGCCGGCTGGTTCCCCGGGCGCCTGATCGGGGGAGCCGCCCTCGTGGCGGCGCCCCTGGTGTGGTCCGCCGGGCTGCTCCTGCGCCACCTGGCCGCCCGCCCGGACCTGTTCACCCCCGCCCAGCGGGCCGGGTTCGCCGCGCAGCCGTTCGCCGCGCCCGCCCAGCTCGCCGCCTACGCCGCCGACCCGGCCCTGGTCACGGCCGGATATGCGTGCTTCGCCGCCGGGGCGATCCTGCTCTGCCCGGCCCTGCTCGCCCTGGCCGGCCTGACCCGCGCGCGGGGCTCCCGGATCGCCGCGCTGGGGGGCGTGCTCGCCACGGTGGGCCTGTTCTCCCGGCTGTACTGGGCGGGGGTGGACCACACCGCCTTCCACCTGGTGGACCGGCTGGGCCTGGAGCAGGCCACGCGGCTCGTCATGGACGGGTACGTGGAGATCTCCTACGGGCCATGGCGGGTCCCCATCACCGCCGCGTTCGGCCTGTACCTGGGCTGGCTCCTGCTGGGGGTGGCCGCGGCGCGGGCGGGGGTGTTCGGGACGGGGCGGCTGCTGCTGTTCCTGTGGTCGGGGACGCTGTGGACCGGGGTGCTGAAGGAGAGCGGCCCGTTCGACGGGGTGGCCTCCTCCGCCGCCCTGGGCCTGGTGCTCGTGCCGCTGGGCGTCGCCGTCCTGCGCGGCGCCATCCCCGCGGCACCCGCCGCGCCGGGTGCCGCGCGGCCCGCCGTACGGCGGTGGCGCCGGGTCCTGAGCTGGTGAGGCGGGCGGGGCGGCCTATGCTGGCGCGGGTGCGGGGATCATGGGAGCGGCTGGGGCCGTGGGCGCCCGCGGCCGCGGCGCTGGGCGCGGGGGTGCTGCCGGGGCTGTGGCCCGGGCACGGTCTGCTGGCGCCCGGCGGGGTGCCGGGTCTTCTCCTGGCCGTGGCGTTCGGCGTGGCCGGGGCGGCCGCGGCCCGCCTGGCGCCCGTCCGCCTCTGGCCGCTGCTGGCGCTGACGGCCACCGACGCGCTCTGGCGCGGGCCCGGGCCGCTGCTGGCCGTGACCTCCTACCTGGCGGCCGCCGCCTTCCCCCGCCCCGCCCGCCTGGCCGCCTACGCCGCGGCGGCGAGCGTGCTGGCCGCGCTGCCCCGCCCGGGGGTGGAGCTGGCCTCGGCGCTGGGCGGCGCGCCCCTGCTGGTCTGGCTGCCGCTGGCGCTGGGGCTGTGGGCCGGTGCCCGCCGTCAGGTGGTGGCGGGGCTGCGCGAGCGCGCCGAGCGGCTGGAACGGGAGCAGGCCGCCCTGGCCGGGCGGGCGCGTGCCCAGGAGCGCGCCCGCATCGCCCGGGACATGCACGACGTGCTCGCCCACCGGGTCTCCCTGATGGTGCTGCGCGCCGGCGCGCTGGAGATCAACGCGGCGGATCCGGCCACGGCGGCCGAGGCGGAGCTGATCCGCGCCACCGGCAAGGAGGCCCTCACCCAGCTCCGCGCCGTCCTGGAGGTGCTGGGCCCCCGGGACGGGGAGCCGCACCGGCCCCAGCCCACCCTGGCCGACCTGGAGGACCTGCTCGAGCAGTCCCGCGCCGCCGGGGTCCGCCTCGAGCGCCGGGACGAAGGCCCGGGCGGGGATCTGCCGGTGATGGTGCAGCACGCCGCCTACCGGGTGGTCCAGGAGGCGCTGACCAACATCCACAAGCACGCCGGGCCGGTCCGCGCGCGGGTGGCGCTGCGCCGGCTGCCGGCCGCCCTGGAGGTCACGGTCACCAACGCCCCGCCACCGCCCGGCCGTCCCGGTCCCGGGGCTGGGTTCGGGGCCGGGACGGGGCTGGTGGGGCTGCGCGAGCGGGTGGCCCTGCTCGGCGGCGAGTTCGCCGCCGGTCCCATGCCCGGCGGGGGGTTCACGGTCCAGGCCAGGTTCCCGGCATGATCTCCGTGCTCATCGCCGACGACGAGGCGCTGGTGCGGGCCGGGCTGCGCATGATCCTGCGGGCGGCAGGCGACATCGAGGTGGCCGCCGAGGCCGGGGACGGCGCCCAGGCCGTGGCCGCCGTCGCGCGCCACCGGCCGCACGTGGTGCTCATGGACGTGCGCATGCCCCGGATGGACGGCGTGGCCGCGCTCGCGCGGATCAACCGCGCCCCGGACCCGCCGCCGGTCCTCATGCTCACCACCTTCGGCCTCGACGAGCACGTCCACGCCGCGCTGCGCGAGCGCGCCGCCGGGTATCTGCTGAAGGACACCGCCCCGCGTGAGCTGATCTCCGCCGTCCGCGCGGTCGCCGGCGGCGGCGCCGTCCTGGCCCCGACGGTGACGCGGCGCGTGATCGACGCCTTCGCCGCCGGCGGGCCGCCCGGCGACCCCGCGGCGGGCCGCCGCCTGGCCGCCCTCACCGCGCGCGAGCTCCAGGTCGTGCGGGCGGTGGCCCGCGGGCTGGCCAACGCCGACATCGCCCGCGAGCTGCGCATGACCCAGACCGCCGTCAAGGCCCACGTGAGCCGCTCGCTGGCCAAGCTCGGCCTCACCAACCGGGTCCAGGTCGCCCTCCTGGTCCGCGACGCCGGCCCCCTGCCCCCGTCGCCCGAGCCCTGACCGGGCCCCCGGGCGCTCCGGACCGTGCGCGGACGATGCTGGCGCGAGCCGTACGGCGGAGGCCAACGCGTGCGGACGCGACGGCCGCGCCGCCCCGGTCCCGGCCGGCACGGCCTGCGGCGGCCGTTCCCGGGATCGCGGGCGCGCACCCCACCTGGTCGTACCCCACCTGGTCGCACCCCACCTGGTCGCACCCCACCTGGTCGCATCCCGGGCCGGGGCGGGGGTCAGGGGCGGGGGAGGCGCAGGAGGGGGTGGGCGTTCATGGCGGCCTCCAGCTCGCCGGGGAGCTGGTCGCGGTAGTGGCCCAGGGTCGACAGGTCCTGGTGGCCCAGCACGCGGCGGACGGCGTCCATGTCGGTGTGGTCGGCCAGCAGGTGCGTGGCCACGGTGTGGCGCAGACCGTGCGGGGTGACCTCGCGCCGGTTGGCGGGGTCGACGTGGCGCTGGACGCGGTCGATGACGGCCTGCACGTCCTGCCGGGCCAGGCGGCGGCCCCGCCACGACAGCAGCAGCGCCTTGCCGCCGGCCCCGTCGCCGTTGGCCAGCAGCTCGCGGCGTGAGGTCTGCAGGTACAGGTCGAGCACCTGGGCGACGCCGGCGGGCAGGGGGACGTCGCGGGTGCGGCCGCCCTTGCCGAAGATCCGCCAGTAGCGCACGCCGCGGTCGGTGTGGAAGTCCTCGACGTTGGCGCGGGTGAGCTCGGAGACCCGTGCGCCGACGGTGGTCAGCAGCAGCACCACCAGCGCGTCGCGCAGCTCGGTCCGCTGGTCGCGGCGGCGGCGCCGGCCGCCGGGGCCGGGCTGGTCGGAGGGGGGAGAGGTGGCCAGGTGCTCGGCCGCCTCGATCACGCCGCGCGCCTGCTCCATCGTCAGGGCCCGCCGCTCGGGCCGCAGCCCGCCGCGCTGGCGGGGCACCACCACGGCGGTGGTCATGGGGTTGACCTGCACCCATCCGGCCAGCGTCGCGTGCTTGAACATGGCCGAGACCGAGCGGCGGAACCGCGCCTGCGAGGCCGCGCTCTGCACGGGCCGCCCGGCGGGGGCGGGGGCGGCCTCGCGCCGCCGTTCGTCCGGTTTGCGGGCGAAGGCCAGCAGCACCGCGTCGACGTCCTCCCCGGTCAGGTCGTCCAGCACCCGGCCGGGCCCGGCGAAGGCGGCGAAGGTGGCCATGTCGCGCGCGTAGACCTCGGCGGTGCTGGCCGCGATCGCCCCGGTCAGCACCCGGGCGCGCAGCAGCTCGACGTAGCGGGCGACGGCGTCGGCGACGGTGATGCGGTTCAGCTCGGCGGGACGCATGCCCGAAGGCTACCGATCACCCCCGACAGTTCCCGGCGCCCCGGGCGATGAGCGCCCGCGCACCGGAGGGGAAAGGAACCAGGGCGGTGGTCAGGGCGGTCAGGGCCGCGGTCGGCGGTCTTCGGCCAGTGCGACTCCGACCGCGTCGCCGAACCCCTCCGGCCCGCCGTCGCCCCCTCACCACGCGACAGGAACGGACGCCCTGTATGTCGGGAGGTGTCGGAGTTTGGCCGAAAGGTAGAGGAGGCCGGTGCCGATGGGGGGAGGCCGGCCCCGGCCGCCCGTCATTACCGTCCGTAGCGATGACGGAACGGACGCCCCGGAGGCTTCGTGATCACCCTTGACGCTCTGACCAAACGCTACGGCGGCAAGACCGCCGTCGACGCGCTCACCGTGACCATCGAACCCGGCAAGGTCACCGGGTTCCTCGGCCCCAACGGCGCGGGCAAGTCGACGACCATCCGCATGATCCTCGGACTGGACACCCCCACCTCCGGCACCGCGCTGATCGGCGGCAGGCGCTACACCGACCTGCGCCACCCCGTACGCCGGGTCGGGGCGCTGCTGGAGGCCAGGGCGGTGCACCCGGGACGCAGCGCGCGCGCCCACCTGCGCGCGATGGCCCGCACCCACGGGATCGGCGACAAACGGGTCGAGGAGATGCTCGCCCTGGTCGGACTGACCGAGGCGGCCGGCAAACGGGCGGGCGCGTACTCGCTGGGGATGGGCCAGCGGCTGGGCATCGCCGGCGCGCTGCTCGGCGACCCCGAGATCCTGATCCTGGACGAGCCGGTCAACGGGCTCGACCCCGACGGGGTCCGCTGGGTCCGCGAGCTGATGCGGGCCCTGGCCGCCGAAGGGCGCACGGTGTTCGTCTCCAGCCACCTGATGAGCGAGATGCAGCAGACCGCCGACCACCTCGTGATCATCGGCAGGGGCCGGCTGCTGGCCGACGCCCCGATCGACACGCTGATCGCCGGCAGCGCCCGCCGGGTCAAGGTGGGCAGCCCCGAGACCGGCCGGCTGGACGCGCTGGCCGCCCGCCTGTCCGCCGCCGGCGTCACGGTGCGCCGCGAGGGCGACGGCACCCTGATCACCGAGGGCGTGACCGCGGCCACGATCGGCGACCTGGCCTTCAACCTGGGCCTGCGCCTGCACGAACTGTGGCCGATGGACGCCTCGCTGGAAGAGGCCTACCTCGGCCTGACCGAGGACAGCCTGGAGTACGGCAGGCGCGCGCACGCCGGCCACGACGCGAAGGCCGAGGGCGGGCGATGACGGGACAGACAAGGACAGGACAGACAGGACAAGCAGGCCAGGCAGGGCGGACGAGGAGCGGGCAGGCGATGACGGTGAGGACCCCGCGGCGGCTCGGCCCGCCCAGGCCGGGCGACGGCGGACTGACGGGCGCGGTCAGATCCGAATGGGTGAAGTTCTGGTCGGTGCAGTCCACCTGGTGGACCCTCGCCTCCGGCGTCGCCCTCATGATCGGCGGCGTCACCATCGCCGCCGTCTCCACCCGCTCCCAGCACGCCCAGGGCGTCCCCGAGGCGTTCACCACCTCGGCCCCCTTCGTGGCCGCCCAGGCCATCGGATACCTGGTCCAGTGGTGCGTGGCCGTGCTCGGCGTGCTCACCATCACCTCCGAGTACTCCACCGGCACCATCCGCTCCACCCTGGTCTGGGTCCCCGACCGCGGCCGCGTGCTCCTGGCCAAGATCCTCGTGCTCGCCCCGGTCATGCTGGTGTTCGGCCTGGTGCTCGGCGCCGGCGCCCTCGGGCTGAGCATCGTCGGCCTGGGGGAGTACGGCGACTCCTACTCCACCGACGACGCCTACGACACCGTCCTGGGCATCGCCCTCTACCTGCCGCTGCTGGCGGTGTTCGCGCTCGGCCTGGGCGTGCTGATGCGCGGCGCGGCCGGCGCGATCGCGGTGCTCTTCGTCATCCTGCTGATCTTCCCCATCATGCTGCCCGCCGTGAACCTGGCCCAGGTCGCCGAATACCTGCCCGGAGACGCGGGCGCGGCCATGATGAACGGCGGCGGCCACGGCCGCCCGCTGTCGGGACTCATCGTCCTGGGCTGGACCCTGCTGTCGGCCCTGGCCGCCCACCTGTGGCTCAAACGCCGCGACATCACCTGACCCCCACCGGCAACCCGGCCACCCGGCCGGCCGGGGCTAACGCTCGGGGTCGACCAGGCCCGCCTCATAGGCCAGGATCGCCGCCTGGACCCGGTTCCGCACCCCGAGCCGCTGGAAGATCCCCCGCACGTACGTCTTGACCGTCCCCTCCACCACGTAGAGCCGCCTGGCGATCTCCGCGTTCGCCAGGCCGGCGCCCACGAGCGCGAGCACCTGCCGCTCGCGCTCGCTGAGCCCTGCCACCCGCTCCCGCGCCGCCATGCCCCGCGCCAGCCGCTCCGGCCCCAGCCGCGTGATCAGCCGCGCGACGATCGCCGGGGACAGGTACGCCGCCCCACCGGCCACCGCGTGCACCGCCGACAGCAGCTCCTGCGGATCCCCCGACTTCAGCAGGAACCCCGCCGCCCCCGACGACAACGCCCGGGCCACGTAGTCGTCCTGGGAGAAGGTGGTCAGCATCATCACCCTGGTCGGCACCGCCAGGCGGTGCAGTTCCCCGGCCACCCGCAGCCCGTCCAGCCCCGGCATCTGGATGTCCAGCAGGACCACGTCCGGGACATGGGACCGCACCACCTCCACCGCCTGCCGCCCGTCCTCGGCCTCGGCCACCACCTCGATCCGCGGATCCGACGCCAAGATCCCCCGCACCCCGGCACGCACCAGATACTCGTCATCGGCGATCACCACACGGGCCACGCTGCCGGCACCCCCTCAGCTCTCAGTCGGCGGGCGGGTAGGCGTCCTTGGCCACCAGCGCGCCCCCGCCGAAACACAACCGGTAGACCGCGGGCCGCACGAACAGATCCCCGGTCGACACGTAATAGGCACAGCTCGCCCCCGCCGGCGGCGGACCCTCCGCGATCGGGCTCGGACTGTCATCGAAGAAGTTCACCGGCAACCGCGCGGCCACCTGCGCCCGCGGCTGCCCCACCACCAGGCTCTGGAACACCTCCGGCCGCAGCACCGACGACTGCGTCTGATACAGGTAGCCCGCGGCCCCCATCCCCAGCAGCACCGCCACCCCCAGCGGCAGGCCGAAGGCCAGCACGAACCCCCCGCGCGCCCGCCGCAGCACCCGCCCGCTCCGCCCCGCCACCGCCCCCGGCGGCGCCGGCGCGGGCGCCAGCGGCCCCGGCCCGGCACGGTGCGGCAGCCGCGCGGCCACCTCGAACCCGCCCTCACGCGGCCCATACCGTACGGAGCCGCCGAGCAGCCGCGCCCGCTCGCCCAGCCCCGCCAGCCCATGACCCCCGCCCCGGCCCGCCCCGCCCGCGTCCAGGGCGTACGGGTCCGGGGCGTACGGCTCGCCGCCCGGAGCCGGGCCGTTGGTCACGCGGACCTCGGTCTCATCCTCGCCATAGGTCACCCGCACCCGCACCGGCGCGCCCGGGGCGTGCTTGGCCGCGTTCGTCACCGACTCCTGAACCACGCGGAAGGCCGCCCGCCGCACCATGTGGGGGACCCCCGCGCCCTCACCCGCGACCGTGAGCCGCACGTCCAGACCGGACTCGGCGGCGCGCCGCACCACCTCCTCGACCGTCTGGGAGACCGCGGACTCCTCCTGCTCCCCGGCGCGCAGCAACCCGATGATGTCCTGCAGGCTCTGGGTGGCCGCGCTCGCCGCGGCCCGCAGATGCGCGGCCACCGCGCGGTGACGCTCGTCCAGCTCCGCCGAGACCTGCAGGTTGCCGGCCATGAGCGCGATCAGGCTCAGCTCGTGGCCCAGGCCGTCGTGCATGTCCCGGGCGATCCGCGCGCGCTCCAGCAGCCGGGCGCGCTCGGCCACCAGTCGCTGCTCACGCTCGAGCCGGTCGGCCCGCTCCCACCCGGCCAGCAGCAGCTCCCGGCGCTGCACCAGATACCGGCCCATCAACCACGGCACGACCGTGACCAGCGGCAGGACCAGCGCGTCATAGGCGAGCGTCCGCTCCGGCCGGCCGAACGGCAGCCCCGCCAGGACCGCCAGCGCCACCACCCCGCTCATCCAGCCCAGCGCACGCGCCGCGCCGGGCACCCGCCGGCCGGCGAGGAAGCCCATCACCGCCACCGCCGGCGTGTAGCGGTCGACCGGGCTGAGCGGATCCAGCCCGCTCAGCGCCGCGCACACGGCCAGCGCGGGCAACGGCAGACGGCGCCGCATCCCCACCGCCCCGGCCAGCGCCCCCAGGGGGAACACCAGGTCCGGCCACAGCCGCCCGCCGACGCCGGCGTCGGCCGCCCAGATCACCGGCGGCAACGCCAAAAGCGCCCACAGCGCCCCATCGTGGAGCAAACGCCCGGCCGCCGACCCACCGCGCAGCAGTCGCCATCCGTCCACGGCCCGACGCTATCGACCCGCGGCCACCCCCGCCAACGGCTCCACCCGCCGAAGGAGACCCGGTTTCACCGGATTCCGGCCCACCCCATACCGGGCACGCCACCTATTCCGGGCGGGCGGCAGCCCCGCCCGCCCCCTCCGCCCCGCCGCCCGGCGGGACGGCCGGAGGGACGGCCGGAGGGACGGCCGGCGGGACGACCTCGCCGGCCTCGCGCGCCGCGGCGTCCAGCTCGGCCAGGGTCGCCCGCAGCCACCGCGTCTCCGCCCGGCTGGTCGCCCGCGCGATCGCCAGCAGCCCCGACCGGAACGGGTCGTCGAACTCCTCCGCCCGCCGCGGCCGCCCGTCCTCGGCGTAGAAGAAGCTGCTCGGCCGCGCCAGGAACTCCGCCCGCCGCCGCAGCACCGCCGCCTGCCGTACCGGATCGGCCAGGTGACGCAGGAACGCCAGCAGCGTGAACCACCGGTTCTCATCACTGATGTCCAGCTCCCCCGGGTCGGCCAGGCGCCGCATCAGCTCCGCGCGGCCCGCGTCGGTCAGGCGCAGCACGTGCCGCGGCGCGGCGGCGTGCCCGGGCTCGGTCCGCCGCGTCAGCCAGCCCGCCGTCTCCATCCGCTTGATCGCCGGGTAGAGCGTGCCGTCGGCGATGGGCCGCACGTGCCCGGTCAGCGCGGCCACCCGGCGGCGCAGGTCGTAGCCGTGCAGGGGCCGCTCGTGCAGGAATCCCAGGATCGCCAGCTCCAGCATCCGCCCACCCGCCCCTATATCGGATCCGATGTATATTGCCTCCGCAATACTAGCCCGGCCGCGGCGAAGGAGAGGCCATGAAGGACACACCGATCAGCATCGCCGGGGGAGCCCGCATGCGCTGGATCGAACTGCCCGGACACGACCCCGCCCGCGTCTACGTCCACGGCCTGGGCGCCATGTCCGCCCCCTACTACACCCACATCGCCACCCACCCCCGCCTGGCCGGCCACCGCTCCCTGCTCATCGACCTGCTCGGCTTCGGCCTGTCCGACCGCCCCACCGCCTTCGCCTACACCCTGGAAGACCACGCCGACGCCCTCGCCGAAGCCCTCACCGCCGCCCACGCCACCGGCGCCCAGATGATCGCCCACAGCATGGGCGGCGCCATCGCCATCGTCGCCGCCCACCGCCACCCCGGCCTCATCACCCGCCTGGTCCTGGCCGACGCCAACCTCGACCCCGTCCCCGGCCCGCCCCGCCCCGGAAGCAGCCGCATCGCCGCCTACACCGAAGAACAGTTCCTGTCCCACGGCCACCGCGAGACCGCCGCCCACGTCGGCCCCCACTGGTGGTCCACCATGCGCCTGGCCGGACCCGAAGCCCTCTACCGCAGCGCCGTCCACCTCGCCCGCGCCACCACCCCCACCATGCGCCAGATGCTCCTGGACCTCGACATCCCCCGCACCTTCCTCCACCCCGCCACCGACACCGTCTCCGGCGCCGACACCCTGCGAGCCGCCGGCGTCCGCCTCGTCCCCATCCCCGCCGCCGGCCACAACCTCATGCTCGACAACCCCGCCGCCTTCGTCGAGGCCACCGCCGCCGCCCTCACCTGACCACGCCACGCCGTACGGCCCCGGCGCCCGCCGCACGCGCCGCGCCCGCCGTACGGCCCCGGCGGCGGGGACCACACCGGGGGAGCGCCTCACCCCCCGGCGCGCAGCCGCAGGACATAGGCCGCCGTGAGCGCCACCGCGCGATCCTCGTCCCGCGACAGATCCGCCAAAACCCGCTCCGCCGCCTCACCCGGGACCTCCGCCAGCGCCTGCGCCACCCGCCGCCGGCCCGCCACGCCGCCCGCGCCGGCGGCCAGGCGGCCGGCCAGCCCGGCGGTGATCCGCTCCGCCACCCCCGGATCACCCGCCAGCACGCCCAGCGCGTCGGCCGCGTCGGTGTCGTTCATCCCCTCCACGACCATGTCGATCAGCACCGGCACCGCCTCGGCCACCCCGCGCGCCCCCAGCACCAGCGCCGCCCGCCCCCGCACCCGCGCATCGGCATGGGCCAGGGCCCCCCGCAGCAGCGCGGCCGTCTCCGCCCCCGGGATCTCGGCGATGGCCCGCACCGCGCGCTCGCGCACCTCGGCCTCCGGCGCCTCCAGCCCCCGCGCCAGCAGCCCGAGCCCGGCCCCGTCCGAACGCGCCAGAGCCCACCGCAGGGCCCCGGCCACATGCGGATCCGCCTCACCCAGCGCCGCCTCGGCCAGCGCCTCCGCCGGAACCCCCGCCGGCACCTCCGCCGCCGAGGACAGCACCGCACGCTGCCGCCGCCCGGCGCTGTCCGACCCCAGCGCCTGCAGCAGCTCGACGGCCTTGAGCACCTCCTCCCAGCCCGCCGGCTCCGCCGCGCCGATCCGCCGCAGCCGCGCCAGCAACTCCATCTCGGCCGCGATGCGCTCCCGCGTCCGCGCGATCAGATCCGCGACCAGCTCCGCGGGCGCGAAACCCGGATCATCCAGCGCCCGCGCCACCTCACGCAGCGACAACCCCAGCGACCGCAGGCTCTCGACATGGAAGATCCGCCGGATGTCCTCCTCGGAGTACTCCCGGTAGCCCGCCCCGGTACGGCCCGTCGGCCGCACCAGGCCCAGCGACTCGTAATGCCGCAGCATCCGGGCACTGACCCCCGAACGCCGCGCCACCTCACCGATCAGCACGCGAACAGCGACCGATCAGCATCCGACCAGCATCGATCGGCATCCGACCAACCCCCCGATCGCCCGGGGCCGGCATCGAACGGCACCGGCCCCTCACCCCTCCCGGCCCATCCCGCCCAGCGCCACGACCCGCTTGGCCTCCTCCATCGCGAACTCGAACCCCGCCTCCGGATCCCGCAGCAACCGCTCGGTGGCGGCCGCGTGCTGCCGCACCTGCGCGTCAGGCCCCTCCATCGCCGCCCGCAGCACCGGCACGATCACCTCACCCAGCGCCACCAGCGCCCGGCTCAGGCTCAGCCGCGTCTCAGGCCCCCCGCGCCCGAACTGCGTCGCCAGCACCTCCGCCAGCCCCGGCTCCTCACCCTCGGGCACGAACGCCACCGCCGTCCGCCACGCGCTCCGCGCCACCTCGTCATCGGCGGCGTCGGTCAGCAGCGCCCGCGTGATCGCCGGCCACACCCGCCGATCCCCGACCTTGGACAACGTGTGCAACGCCTGACTGCGCGCCTGCGCCCGCTCCGAAGCCAGCTCGGCGATCAACGCCGGAACCGTCAGCGCCGCCGGATGGCGGATGAGCGCCCACGTCAGCATGTCCCGCACGAAGAACTCCGGCTCGACCGCGCACCGCTCGATCAGCGCGCCCACCAGCCGCGGATCCGGGTCCGTCCCGGCCGCCATCGCCGCCCGCAGCCGCACCGACACCTCCGCGCTCTCCAGCCCCCGCAAGGCCCCCGACAGATCCCTCTCAGCACCCGGCAACGCCACCGGAACCACCTCCTGGCCCCAGTCAAGACCTTGCCACAGTGTCAAGGTCAAACCCCCCACCGGCCCAGCCACCACCCCGCGCCCCGCGGGGTGGGGAGCGCGGCCGGTCCGGCGACGGGGGAGGGGACGCCACGCCGACCCCGGGGATTGCATGTCCATGCAGAGCGATGTATAACTTATCTTGTGTCCAAGGTGCTCTCCTCACTCCCAGTCGGTGAACGTGTCGGCATCGCCTTCTCCGGCGGCCTCGACACCTCGGTCGCGGTCGCGTGGATGCGCGAGAAAGGCGCCATCCCGTGCGCCTACACCGCCGACCTCGGCCAATACGACGAACCCGACATCGCCTCGGTCCCCGGCCGCGCCACCGCCTACGGCGCCGAGGTCGCCCGCCTGGTCGACTGCCGCGCCGCCCTCGTCGAGGAGGGCCTGGCCGCCCTCGCCTGCGGCGCCTTCCACATCCGCTCCGGCGGCCGCGCCTACTTCAACACCACCCCCCTCGGCCGCGCCGTGACCGGCACCCTCCTCGTCCGCGCCATGCTCGAAGACGACGTCCAGATCTGGGGCGACGGCTCCACCTTCAAGGGCAACGACATCGAGCGCTTCTACCGGTACGGCCTGCTCGCCAACCCCTCCCTGCGCATCTACAAGCCCTGGCTCGACGCCGGCTTCGTCGGCGAACTCGGCGGCCGCACCGAGATGTCCCAGTGGCTCATCGCCCACGGCCTGCCGTACCGCGACAGCACCGAGAAGGCCTACTCCACCGACGCCAACATCTGGGGCGCCACCCACGAGGCCAAATCCCTGGAACACCTCGACACCGGCATCGAGATCGTCGAACCCATCATGGGCGTCCGCTTCTGGGACCCCGAGGTCGAGATCCTCCCCGAAGACGTCACCATCGGCTTCGAACGCGGCCGCCCCGTGACCATCAACGGCAAGGAGTTCGCCACCCCCGTCGACCTCGTCCTGGAGGCCAACGCCATCGGCGGCCGCCACGGCCTGGGCATGTCCGACCAGATCGAGAACCGCATCATCGAGGCCAAGAGCCGCGGCATCTACGAGGCCCCCGGCATGGCCCTGCTCCACGCCGCCTACGAACGCCTCGTCAACGCCATCCACAACGAGGACACCCTCGCCGCCTACCACACCGAGGGCCGCCGCCTGGGCCGCCTGCTCTACGAGGGCCGCTGGCTGGAGCCCCAGTCCCTCATGCTCCGCGAATCCCTCCAGCGCTGGGTCGGCACCGCCGTCACCGGCGAGGTCACCCTGCGCCTGCGCCGCGGCGAGGACTACTCCATCCTCGACACCACCGGCCCGGCCTTCAGCTACCACCCCGACAAGCTCTCCATGGAGCGCACCGAGGACTCCGCCTTCGGCCCCGTCGACCGCATCGGCCAGCTCACCATGCGCAACCTCGACATCGCCGACTCCCGCGCCAAGCTGGAGCAGTACGCCGGGCTCGGCATGCTCGGCGGCGACCACCCCAGCCTCGTCGCCGCCCCCGCCGCCGGCCTCCTCGGCGCCCTCCCCGAAGGCGGCGCCGAAGCCATCGCCTCCCGCGGCCAGGCCCCCGCCGCCGACGACGAACTCCTCGACTACGCCGCCATGGAATCCGGCACCGACTGACCCCGCCCCAGGAGAGCACCCCACCCGCCGCTCGTGCCGTACGGCGCCCGCCCGCCGTACGGCACGAGCCGGGGGAGAGGCGACCGGCTCGCGACGCGCACCCGTCCACGGGCGGGCGGCCGGTCAGGCACCGAAGACGACCTCGGCCCGGTCCCGGTACTCGCACACCTCCCAGCACAGCGGCGCGATCCGCTCGGGCGCCGCCGCCGGGGCGCCGTCCGGTCCACCCCCGCCGACCCACACGTTGAGCACCACACACGCGGCGTACACCCCGCTGCCCGCCAGTTCCCTGTTCAGGTTGATCACCCAGTTGCGCAGGGCCTCCCACGCCGCGTCGGCGTTGCCGAACACCGGGCACTTGGGGGCTGGTCGCGTGGATTCGGGGATGGGCTCTGACCTGCGGAGATAGGGGAGAGGGGCGGCTGGAATGCGCGCGGTCCCCGGCCCTGCGGGCGGCGGGGCCGGCCGCAGGGCCAGGGGAGGGGAGTGCTTCGTTGAGGCACGCGCGGACGAGGAGCGGGCCCGGACCCAAACCCCTGTGTGCGCGCTGACCAGCCGCGATCGCCAGAGCACCGCGCCGAGGATCGGGCGCGGCCTGACGGGGGACGGCGGGTGAAGAGGCGGGACAGCCGAGAAATCTGCCCGCTATCGGTCGAATCGGATGAACATCCTAAAACCAGACAGAATCCACCTTCTGTCTGGTTTCACTCGTTCTTCGCAGGTCCGAGCGGTCAAGCCCGGTCGCGGAGGAGCGCGAGAACCTCGTCGAGCTTTCCGCCCGTCTCCGCGAATCGAGCCTCCACGCGTGACTCCGACTCGCCGAGCAGCCCATCCAGCTTGCCGTCGAGCCGATCCGGCTTGCCGCCCAGGCGATCCACCTTGGCGTCAAGCCGGTCGAGCCGGGCGGTGAGCGTTCTCTGGTCGTCTCGCAGCAGGTCGAGCTTGAGCTGCGTGAGCTCGTCGATGGCGTCCAGGCGCTGATGGACCAGGCCGAATCGCTCGGCGACGTCGCGTTCCCGCACGCGCGCCCGAAGATCTTCCCGATCGGATTCCCAGCCGGCCGACGGACCCGCGCCGGTGAGTTCGGACATCATCCTCCTCAAACCCGGGGCCGGCGACCGCCTCATCGTACGCATCCGGTCCCGGCGTTCCCGGTCCAGAGAGCGATTCACCCCGATATAGCCCCCTCTCCAGATGCTCCGGGAATGTTCGATAAGGAGCATTATGTCAAGTAGGCCGGGTTGGCGGGCTCCCCCAACGGCGGCACAACGGCGGGCCAACGCGGCAGTGTCACCGTGATCCGCGGGGCGGGGATCACGACGGGGGACGTGAAGGTGCCGACCGAGCTCATCGTGATGTTGCTTGTCGTGGCGCTGGTGGCGGGGTGGGTGGACGCGGTCGTCGGCGGCGGCGGGCTGGTGCAGTTGCCCGCCCTGCTGCTGGCGATGCCCTCGGCCCCGCCCACCGCGGTGCTGGCGACCGACAAGCTGTCGTCGATCGCCGGGACCACGGCGTCGGCGGCCGCCTTCGCGCGGCGGCTGCGGGTGGACGCGCGCCTGGCGGTGCCGGCGGGACTGCTGGCGATCGCCCTGTCGGCGGCCGGGGCGGTCGCGGCGTCGCGGGTGCCGGCGTCGGCGTTCCGCCCGCTGGTGATGGCCACCCTGCTGGCGGTGGCGCTGCTGGTCGTGCTGCGCCCGCGTCTCGGGCTGCGCAAGCGGCCGCTCCCCCGGTCCGCGGCGGCCACGGTGTCGGCGGTCGTGCTCGCCGGGGTGGTGCTGCCGTTCTACAACGGGCTGGCGGGGCCGGGCACGGGGGCTCTCATCCTCATGGTGCTGACCGGCCTGCGCGGCCTGGACTTCCTCACCTCGTCCGCCACCGCGAAGATCATCAATGTCGGCGCCAACCTGGGGGCGCTGATCACGTACGCGCTCCACGGCGAGGTCTTCTGGCTGCTGGGCCTGGGCATGGCCGTCTGCAACACGCTCGGCGCCCGCCTGGGCACCCGTACGGCACTGCGCCGCGGGGCCGGTTTCATCAGGGCGACCCTGCTGTGCGTGATCGCCGCCCTGACCGTCAAGCTGAGCGTCGACTACCTCGCCTGAGCCCCGCGCCCGCCCTCCCCTCTCCCCCGCCCCGCCCTCCCCTCTCCCCCGCCCCGCCGTACGGCGGCGCCCGCCCGCCCGGCGGCCCACCCCTGCGCTCCCCTCCCCCGGGCCGACGCGCCGTCCGATCCCCTCTGCGGCGCAGATCGGCGGCGATTAATGCACTGATGTCCGGTTTTGGGGCATCGGGCGCCACGCCGGTGGTCTGCCGGGGCACCTTCCAGTCCCGCCATGCCGCACGAGTGGCGGATCAACCCACGCCCGGGGGCGCGTCCGGGAGTGCGGGACCGGCAGGGCCTGCCGATCTGCCGGCGGCGCGGAGGAAACGAGCGCCCCAGTCCCTCAGGTGATCGGCGAATTCCGGTGGCTGGAGCACCTCGAATTCGGCCCCGAGATTGCCCAGCGCTTGCGTGGGCCAGTCCAGGCTGGTGGAGACCATCGTCAGCCGGCAGCGATGGGGGCCGGCCGGTTCGATCTCGCCCCATTGGCCGACTATCGGTCGCACCCGCTCCGCGGCTGCGTGGACCAGCACGACGACGGTGTGAGCGGTCGGGGCCCGGGTCGCGGTGCGGACGAACGCGGCGGCGTCCCCGCCGGGCAGTGGCCGGGGCAGGAAGGGCGCGCCGGTGTTGCGTGGCCGGGCCAGCCGATCGAGGCGGAAGCTGCGCCAGTCGTGTCTGGTCAGGTCGTAGGCCACCAGATACTACCGGCCCCCGAGCGCGACGAGGCGGTGGGGTTCGGCCTCGCGTTCTGTCTGGGCGCCGGCGCGGGTGGTGTAGTGGAAGCGCAGCCGTTCCTGGTCCCGGCACGCCTGGGCGATCATCGTCAGCACCTCCGCCGGGATGACCGGCCCGGAGGAGGCCACGGAGACGGTCATCGCGCGCAGGGCGTTCACTCTGGCGCGCAGCCGGGGCGGCAGGACCCGCACCACCTTGGTCAGCGCGCGCACCGCTGCCTCGTCGAGCCCGGCGATGCCGCTCTGCGCCGCGTCTCCCATGCCGACGGCCAGCGCGACGCCTTCCTCGTCGTCCAGGAGCAGCGGGGGCAGCACGGCCCCGGGCTGCAATTGATAGCCGCCGTCGGTGCCTCGGGAGGCGTGGACCGGGTATCCCAGCTCGCGCAGGCGGTCGACGTCCCGGCGCAGCGTGCGTTCCGACACCCCGAGACGTGCGGCCAGGTCCACGCCGGGCCAGTGGCGGTGTGTCTGCAGCAACGACAGCAGCGTGAGGGTCCGATCGAGGGCGAGGTCGTGGTCCGTACCGACTACCTGGGCCTGGCCGCCACCTACCTTGAACTGATGCGTGCCGATTGCCACCTGCCGATCCCGGCCTGGCGGCCCGGTCAGCGGGTGGGCGTCATGGCGATCGGCACCGTGCTGAGCTCGGCCAGTCCCGACCTGCGGGAGGGTGACCTGGTGCAGTCGATGACGGGCTGGAGCACGCATTCGGCGGGACCGGCCGCCTCGTACGTCAAGCTGGATCCGGACGCCTATCCCGACCCCAGTTACTATCTGGGCCAGGGCCCGACCGCCTACTACGGCATGGCCGATGTGGCCAAGGTCGGCGAGGGGGATGTGGTGTTCGTCTCCGGTGCGGCCGGCGGTGTCGGCTCACTGGCCGGGCAGATCGCCCGCAACCTGGGCGCCGCGAAAGTGATCGGCAGTGCGGGCAGCCAGGCGAAGGCCGACTACCTCGTGAACGAGCTCGGCTTCGACGCCGCCTTCGACTATCACCGCGACCCGGTCGCCGCGCTGAGGGAGCTGGCCCCGGAGGGCGTCACCGTCTTCTTCGACACCGTGGGCGGCGCGCTGTACGACGCCGCGCTCGAAGCCGCCGCGCCGGGTGCCAGGTTCGCCCTGTGCGGCTCGCTGTCCACGCAGCTCGGCGGTGCCGCGGATCGTTTCCCCGAGCCCGATCGGGAGGCCGCGCTGGCCCGGGGGGTCGAGCTGATGCCGTTCTCTTGTCACCACACCCCCGATCAGGTGGCCGCCTGGCATCGCCACTTCCGCGCCGCGCTCGGCCAGGGGCGCTTCGTCTACCCGCGCACGGTGGTCGGGACCGGCATCGACGGTGTGCCTGGTGCGTTCCTGGCCATGCTGCGTGGCGACTACCGGGGTAACGTGTCGGTACGGCTGGCATGACCGTTCTGTCCCGCCGGATGCTCAACCGGGCTCTGCTCCAGCGGCAGTTCTTGCTGGAGCGGACCGGTCTGGCGGCTCTGGAGGTGGTCGGTCACCTGGTCGGTATGCAGGCGCAGGAGCCGAACTGGCCCTATGTCGGCCTGTGGAGCCGGATCCGCGGCTTCACCCACGCCGATCTCACCGTCCTTCTCGTCCAGGGGCGGGTGGTGCGTTCCGGTTTCCTGCGCGGCACGATGCATCTCACCGCGGCCGATGACTTTCGTCGGCTGCGGCCGGTGCTGCAGCCCGTGCTGGACCGCATCGCCGGCTCGGCTCATTTCCGGCGTGACAACGCCGGGCTCGACGCCGAGACCCTGGTCGCCGAGGGGCGCGGCCTCCTGCGTGCCGGGCCGCTGCCCCGGAGGGACCTCGCCAGGCGCCTCGCGGCCCTCCATCCGGGGTGCGATGGCCGGGTCCTGGCCGGTGAGGTCGAGCTGCGCAGCCCGCTCATCCACGATCCGGCCACCGCGTCCTGGGGCGGCTGGGGCACCCGCGCGGGGGTCACCGTCACGGCCGCCGCGACCGACGCCGTTCGGCCTGGCGCGCTCCGTGAGCTGATTCTGCGTTACCTGGCCGCGTTCGGTCCTGCCACGGTGGCGGACGTCCAGGCGTGGTGCGGGTTGACCCGGCTTGATCAGGTCATCTCGGAGATGGGTGCCGATCTGCGCCGTTACACCGGTCCTGACGGCCAGCGCCTGTTCGATCTGCCCGACGCCCCGCTTCCCGGTCCTGATACCCCCGCCCCGGTGCGGCTGCTGCCCGCCTACGACAACGTTCTGCTGGGTCACGCCGATCGCGGCCGCCTCATCGCCGAGGCGGACCGTAAGGGGGTCTTCCCCGGGCGGGCCAGAGTTCTGCCGACGTTGCTCGTCGACGGTCATGTCCGGGGCACCTGGTCCTTTGCTGGGGGCGAGGTACGGCTGGCGCTGTTCGGGCCTTTGCCGGCGGCCGAACGGCAGGAGGTCGACCACGAGATCGGTCGGTTGCTGCCGTTCCTGTCGCACCGCTGACCAGGGAGAGCGGTGCGTGGCCCGACCGTGCTGGGTTCCGGGCCGCTGGGTGGGGGGTGGGTGGTCAGGAGTGCTGCCCCGGCCGCTCCCCCGGTGCGCGGGTGGCGGGTCTGCGGCCGGGGGTGGGGTGGTTCGCGGGGGTCATCCGGCCTCGCCCTCGCGAGGCCGGATGGGGGGTGGGTGGTCAGGGGGTGCCGGTGGGGCACATCTCGGCTTCCATCTGCTTGGTGAGGGTGCTGATGGGGTTGCCCCAGTCTCCGTTGAGGTTGGTGACGACCAGGTGTTCTCCGTCGCGGCTGCCCATGGCGTACGTCCAGGAGCCGTGGATGCGGCCGCCGTTGCCCCAGACGGTGACGCCGCAGGAGAGTTTCTGGGCGAAGACGCCGAGGCCGTAGGCGGTGTTGTCGATCCAGGGGACGCCCTGGGTGGAGACGGTGGTGAACATCTGCTGGTGCTGGGCGGGTGGCAGCAGGCGGCCGCTGAGCAGGGCGCGGTAGAAGGTGTGGAGGTCGCCGGTGGTGGAGATGATGCCGCCGGCGGCTCCGGCCCAGGAGGGGTTCATGTCGGTGAGGTCGTAGGTCTTGGCGGCGGGGTCGCCCAGCGGGAGTTTGATGTAGTGCCGTGCGTGGGGGCGGGGCAGCGTGGTGTGTTCGCCGGGAAGGTGGGTCTGGGTCAGGCCGAGGGGGCGGATGAGGCGCCGGGTGATCTCCTGGGCGTAGGAGCGGCCGGTGACCTTTTCGATGATCATGCCGGCGAGGGTGTAGTTGGTGTTGGAGTAGCCCCAGCCCTTGCCGGGGGCGAAGGAGGGCGGGTTGCGCATGGCGATCTTGACCAGGTCGCCGGGGCGGTAGCTGTCGTAGCGGCTCTGGAGGAAGGCGGGGGTCCACTGCTTGACCGCCATGTCGGCGTCGGAGGTGTAGGGGAAGATGCCGCTGGTCTGGTTGAGGAGCTGCCGGATGGTGATCTTGGTGCCGTCGTGGCCGTTGCCGCGGACGACGCCGGGCAGCCATTCGTCCACGGTGTCGTCGAGGCTGAGCCGGCGTTCGGCGGCCAGTTGCAGCAGCACGACCGCGATGAAGGTCTTGGTGGTGCTGCCGGCGCGGAAGTGGTCCTGCTGGCGGCGCTTGCGGCCGGTGGTGGTGTCGGCCACGCCCGCCGTGCCGAACCAGGACCCGCGGGCGTCGCGGACGTGGGCGATGGCGCCGGGCATGCCGTCGGCCACGGCCTGGTCGAGGACGCGCTGGAGCGGGGCGTGGCCGGGGCGGGGGCCGGCCTGGCGGTCGGCGTTCGCGGCGGGGGCGTTGAGGGTCAGGGCGGCGGCCGTGGCCAGCAGGCCGGCGGTGGCGCGGAGGGTTCGGGTCATGGGTGGTCGCCTTTCTCGGTGTGGGAGGTACGGGGTGCTCAGGCGCGCACGGTGATGCCGAACTCGGCTTCGATGAGGTTGAACATGAGGTCCCAGGTCTTCCACTCGGTGTTGGTGTGGACGGCGATGGCGTGGCGGCCGTCGGGGGTGCCGACCGTGAAGACGTAGGAGCCCCAGAAGCTGCCGCCCAGGCCGCGCAGGATCGCGCCGCCGGTGGCCTGCGGGTCGAGTTCGAACACGCCCAGTCCGTAGCGGGAGCGCGGGATCCAGTGGCCGCCTTCGGTGGAGACGGTGGTCCACATCTGGCGGTGCTGTGCGGGGGGCAGGAGGGCGCCGGTGGTCAGGGCGGTGAAGAAGCGGAGCATGTCGGTGGTGGTGGAGACGACGTTGCCGGCGGCGTGGCCCAGGGAGGAGTTGAACTCGGTGACGTCCAGGGGCGGCAGGCCGGGCTCTTCCAGGAGCGATTGCCAGTTCTCGGGGGTGACCGAGGCCGGGTCGGTGCCGTCCTTGAGGAACTGGTGGGAGTAGCCGCGCGGGTGCGGGGTGGGGTATCCGGTCTCGGTGGTGGGGCGTACGTGGGTGTGGGTCAGGCCGAGGGGCTGGATGACGCGGCGGTGGACCTCGTCGGCGTAGCTGTTGCCGGTGATCTTCTCGATGATGGCGCCGGCGATGTAGAAGCCGCCGTTGGCGTACTCGAAGCGTTCGCCGGGGGCGCCGACGGGAGGCTGGGAGACGGCCACGCGCAGGAGTTCGTCGGTGGTGAAGGTGTCGAAGCGGTGCTTGTCGAATCCGGAGCGGGTGGCGTAGCGGTGGCCGATCTCGGGGGCCAGGCCGGTGGGGAACAGGCCGCTGGTGTTGCTGAGCAGGTGCCTGATGGTGATGGTGTCGCCGTCGTAGCCGTTGACGTCGAGTACGCCGGGCAGGTGGGCGTTGACGGTGTCGTCGAGGCGGAGGTGGCCTTCGGCCTCCAGGGCCAGGAGGGTGGCGGCGGTGAAGGCCTTGCCGCTGCTGCCTGCGTGGAAGTGTTCGCCGGGCACGCGGGGGGCTCCGGTGTGGAGGTCGGCCACGCCGGCGGTGGTGAACCAGGTGTGGTCGCCGTCCTTGATCTCGGCGGCGATGCCGGGGATGCCGATCTCGGCCAGGGATCGGTGGAGTACCTGCCGCACGTCGTCCTTGGTTGTCATCGCGGTGCCTTCCGGGTCGTGGTTGCGATGTCGTCCACGGTGCCGGGCGGTTCTGACAGGCGTCTTACATCTCGCTTCCAGGTGTCGTGGGCGTGCTTACACGCTTGTGGCGGGGCCGGTGGGGGTGTGCTTGATCGGTAGCCTGGGGCGCGTGCGGATCGAGGTGCTGGGGCCGGTGCTGGCGTTCGCCGACGATGGCGCGCCGATCGACCTGGGTGGCGCGCGGGTGCGGGCGCTGCTGGCCCGGCTGGCGCTGGCGGGGGGCGCGGTGGTGCCGGTCGGCGCGCTGCTGGAGGCCCTGTGGGGCGGGGGTGCGGCGGGGGGCACCGTCAACGCCTTGCACGCGCTGGTGCATCGGCTGCGCAGGGCCCTGGGTGGTGCCGGGGTGGTGGAGAGTGCGGCCGGGGGGTACCGCCTGGGCGTGCGTGGCGAGCAGGTGGACGCGGTCCGCTTCGAGGAGCTGGCCCGGCGGGGCGCCCGGGAGCTGGGCGCGGGTGAGGTGGGGCGGGCGGCCCGGTTGCTGGAGGAGGCGCTGGGGCTGTGGCGGGGGGACGCGCTGGCCGATGTGCGTGACCTTCCGTTCGCCGGTACGGCGGGGGCGCGGCTGGAGGAGTTGCGCGCCGGGGCGGTGGAGGACCGTTTCGAGGCGGAGCTGCGGCTCGGCCGGCACGGGGAGATCCTGGCCGATGTGGAGGCGGCGGCCGCGGCCCATCCGCTGCGGGAGCGGCTGGCGGGGCTGCGGATGCGGGCGTTGTGCGCGGCGGGGCGGCGGTCGGAGGCGCTGGCCGTGTTCGAGGGGGTGCGCGCGAGGCTGGCCGAGGAGCTGGGGGTGGACCCGTCGGAGGGGTTGCGGCGGACGCATCTGGCGGTGCTGCGGGGTGAGCTGGACGGGCCCGGGGTGGAGCGGGTGCGGGCGGAGGCGGTGCGGGGGCGGCTGCCGGCCGCGTTGACCAGTTTCGTCGGCAGGGAGGATGAGCTGCGGCTGCTGGCCGGATTGCTGGAGTCGCGGCGGCTGGTCACGGTGGTGGGGCCGGGCGGGGTGGGCAAGACGCGGCTGGCGGTGCGGGCGGCGGGCCTGCATCGGGCGCATCGGCGGGGGCGGGTCTGGCTCGTCCCTCTGGCCTCGGTGACCTCGGCGGAGGCCCTGGTGGGGGCGGTGCTGGGCGTGCTGGACGTGGCGGCGGGGCAGCCGCCGGGGACGCCGCTGGAGCGGGTGGCCGACCTGCTCGCCGGGGATGAGGGCGTGCTGGTGCTGGACAACTGCGAGCAGATCTGCGGGGCGGTGGCGGAGTTCGCCGGGGATCTGCTGGAGCGTCATCCGGATCTGATCATCCTGGCGACGAGCCGGGAGCCGCTGGGGGTCATGGGTGAGGCGTTGTGCCGTCTGGGGCCGCTCGGTCTCCCCCCGGCGCACGCGGACGCCGGGCGGGCCGGGGCGTCGGAGGCGGTGCGGCTGTTCCTGGACCGGGCGGCGGCCGTACAGCCGGGGTTCGCCCTGGATGGGGCGACGGTGGGGCCGGTGGTGGACATCGTGCGCCGGTTGGACGGGCTGCCGCTGGCGCTGGAGCTGGCGGCGGCGCGGTTGCGGTCGATGAGCGCGGGGCAGGTCGCCCGGCGGCTGGATGATCGTTTCCGGCTGCTCAGCGGGGGCAACCGGGCCGCGCAGCCGCGCCAGCGGACGTTGCACGCGGTGATCGGGTGGAGCTGGGATCTGCTCACGGCGCACGAGCGCGCGCTGGCCGCCCGGATGTCGGTGTTCCCGGGGTGGACGGGGAGCGCGGCGATCGAGGCGGTCTGCGCGGACGCGGAGGGCGGGCTGTCCGCGGATGATGTCGCCTGTCTGCTGGGTTCGCTGGTGGACAAGTCCATCGTGGAGCGGGCCGGTGACGCGTACCGGATGCTGGAGTCCATCCGGGCGTATGCGGCGGGTGAGCTGCGGCGGGCCGGTGAGGACGGGGCGGTGCTGCGGGGTCTTGTCGGGTACTTCGCCGGGCTGGCCGAGGAGCATGAGCCGTTGCTGCGCTCGGGTGAGCAGGCGCGGTCGTTGCGGGTGTTCCAGGCCGAGTACGACAATCTGGTGTTCGCGTTGGACGCCGCGGTCGAGGGGGGTGACGCCGGGGCGGCCGCGCGGATTCTGGGGCCGTTGTACTGGTACTGGGTGATGCTGCGGTACGACGCTCGTGCCGAGGACTACATCGCCAGGGTCGCCGGGTTCGGCGACGCGCTGCCGGAGGCGGCGCGGGCGGCGTTCGGCGCTCTTGGTCTGCTGGGGGCCGAGGGCGGGCCGCTGGGTGATCCGGGGCGGTTGCGGGCGGTGGTCGAGGAGTGCGCGCGGGCGGGTGCGCTGCGCCGTTATCCGATGCTGCTGGTGAGCGTGGTGGTGATGGCGGCGTTGGTGGGGCTGGACGATCTGCTCGCGCGGGAGATCGCCCGGGTGCGGGGCGGCTCGGATCGGTGGGCGATCGCCTGCACCTTCATGATCGAGGCGATGGTGTGCCGGGAGCGGGGTGACCGGGAGGGGTCCGGGGCCGCGATGACGACGGCGTTGCGCCTGTTCGAGGAGCTGGGTGATCGGTGGTGGGCGGCCAAGGCGCTGTACGGCCTGGCGCAGGTTCACGCCGTCGCCGGGGAGCACGCTCAGGCGGTGGCGGCTTATGAGCGGAGTCTGGCGATGGCCACCGATCTCGGTTCGCAGGATGAGGTTTCCACGCGGCTGGGGTTGGCGGCCGAGCGGATGCGTGGCGGGGATCTGGCGGGGGCCTGGCGGGAGATCGAGACGGCTGAGCGGGCGGCCTGGCAGCGTGGTCACGTGATGCTGGAGGTGGAGGTGCTGGGGGTCCGGGCGGAGTGGTATCGCCGTTCGGGGGAGGTGGAGCGTGCCGGGCGGGAGCTCGACCGGTGGGAGGCGCTCTTGCGCAGGCGGAGGGTGTGGGCGGAGACCAGCGGGTCCAGGCTGGTCCCCGCCCGGGTGGCCACGCTGCTCGCGGCGGGTGAGGCCGTGCGCGCCCGGGAGTTGCTGCCGCGTGCGGTGGAGGCGGCTCAGGCGGTCATGGAGGTTCCGCTGGTGGCGCAGCTTCTGGCCCGGTTGCTGGTGCTGGAGGGGGACCTCGCGGGTGCGGCGACGGCGCTGGGCCTGAGTGAGGCCATCCGGGGCGCGTTCGATCATGGGGACGCCGAGCTGTGTGCCTTCGCCGGGGAGCTGGCCGGATCGCTGGGCCGGGCCGGCTATGAGGCCGCCTATCGGCGGGGGGCCGCCCTGGCGCCGCAGGAGGCCGCCGCTGTGCTGGCCGAGTTGTGCGGATGAGTCGTTCTCACCGGGGTGGCGGCGGGATCGACGGGCCGGATGGGACCGGGCCGGATGGGGCCGGGGTGGGGGCGGTGCGCAGCCGGAGCGCGGCGATCAGCGCGAGGGCGGCGATCGCGGCCATGGCCAGGAAGGCGTCGGAGTAGGCGGCGCCGTCGTGCGGGGCGTGGAGGGGGTTGAGGGCTCCGGCGCCGGTGTGCTGCCGCGCGGTGACCAGGGCACCGAGGAGGGCGGGGCCGGTGCCGGCGCCGAGGAACTGGGCTCCTTGCAGGATTCCGAGTCCGGCGCCGGCCTGGTGGGGCGGGAGGGCGCCGGCGGCGGCGCTGATGATGGGGGTCAGCACGAAGAAGACGCCGACGCTGAGCCCGAGGATGCCCAGTCCGGCGGGGATGACCGAGTCTCCGCCGGCGAAGGTGGACAGGACCAGGGAGGACAGGCCCACCGCGGCCAGGCCGGACAGGACGAGCAGCCGGGTGGGGACGCGGTCGGCGAGGCGGCCGATCAGCGGTGAGAGCACGGTGACGGCGACTCCGGCGGGGATCATCACCAGGGCGCCGGCGCCGGGCTGGAGGCCGTTGACGTCGACCACGAGGAGCGGGACGAGCACCATCGCGCCCAGGTTGACGGCCATGGCCAGGAACGCGACGGCGACGGCGGCGCGGTAGGCCGGGGTGGTGAACAGGGTGGGCGGGACGAACGGGTCGGTGAGGCGGAGCGTGCGCCGCGCGAACAGGGCGAACGCCGCGGCGGCCGCCAGGAGGGCGGCCCAGGAGGAGGGGGCTGTGAGGCCGGTGACCTGGGCCTGGGTGATGCCGTACAGGGTGAGGCCGGCGCCGAGCCCGAGCAGGATGCCGCCGGGGAGGTCGAGGCGGCCGGTGCCGGCCGGGCGGTCGCCGGGGAGCACGCGCCATGCCGCGGGGAGCAGGGCCAGTGCGACGATGAGCATCATCCAGAACAGGGCGGGCCAGCCGAGGGCCTGGCCGATGCCGCCGCCGATGGCAGGTCCGGCGGCGGTGCCGATGCCGGTGGCAGCGGAGACGACGCCGATGCCCATGCCCCGCTGGTGGTCGGGCATCAGCCGGGTGACGGCGATGATCGACAGTACGGGCAGTCCGGCGGCGCCCACTCCCATCACGATGCGCCCGAGCACGAGGGGCGGGAGTGCGGGCGCGAGCGCGCAGATCAGGCTTCCGGCGGCGTAGGCGGCCAAGGCGAAGCCGAACAGGTGGCGCAGGCTGAGGCGGTCGGAGACGCGGCCGTAGAACGGGATGCCGACCGAGAACATGAGCAGGAATCCGGTGACGACCCAGGCGAGTTCGGCCTCGGAGGCGCCGAATCGTTCCCCGATGGCGGGGAGCATCAGGTTGGCCATGTCGCTGGCGATGACCGTGGCGAGCATGGCCGGTGTCAGTACGGCCAGCAGGGCTGTGGCCGAACGGGTGTGCCCTGTTCGGGTGGGCGGGGGTGTCATGCGGGGTCCTCCACGCGGCAATACTGCCACCGAATTGGTTACAGATAGGGGTAAGAGAAACGGCGGAGAGTCCCTCTCCGCCGTCGCCCGGCTAGCGGCGCCGCGCCGCCGGGTCGCGCTCTTTGTCCAGCACCTGCTGGACCAGGTCGGCGATGGTGGTCCGGGCCAGCCGTTCGCGCATGGCCTCTTCCGCCCCGCGGAACTCCGCCTCGAGCAGGTCGCGCATGTGGCGGCCGACCTCGCAGGCGTCGCTGGGCGGATGGGGGTGCCGGGACAGGATCGGCCCGTCCTCCACGGCGGCGTGCGCGTCGTAGAGCGTGATCTGGCGGGCGGGGCGGGCGAGCGACCAGCCGCCCCCGCGGCCTTCGGCCGCCCACACCAGGCCCGCGTCCCGCAGGCCGCCGAGGATGCGCCGCACGAGCACGGGGTTGCTCGCCAGGCTCTCGGCGATCTCGGCCGAGGTCAGCGAGCGATCCCAGCGGCCCAGCATCGTGAGCGCGTGGATCGCGACCGCGCTCCTGCTGCTGAGGCTCACCGCTCTCCCCCTCCGGACGCCATCCCCGATACTGCAACCAACCTAGTTCCAGTAAGGCGCTTCCGTCAATCCCGCCTCCGCCGCGGGACCTCGCGATCGGGACCGCGGCGCCGGCGGGCGGCCGGCGGGGCCCGGGCACGCCTGGCCGCGCCGGGGGTGATCAGGGGCCCGGCCGGTGGAGCCGGTCATGCGAGCGCTCCGCGGATCCAGTCGGCGGCGGTGGCCAGCCAGTCGGGGCGGGCGTTGCCGAGCAGGTGGTCGCCGTGGGGCAGGGACAGGTAGCGCCCGCGCGGCGCCAGGCGGGCGAGCGGCTCGCCGTTGGTCACGCCCGGGATGACGTCCTGGCCGCCGTCGACGACCAGCAGCGGGCAGGTGATCCGCGGGGCGAGGGCGGACAGGTCCACCCGCCCGGCGAAGCGGCAGGCCGCCTCCTGGCCGCCGGCCCGCTGGATGAGGAGATCGCGCACGGGAGGCGGCAGGTCGTCCCAGCGCAGCCGGAAGGGGCCGCTGACGGTGACGGCGGCCGCGACCCGGCTCTCCCGGGCGGCGCTCTCGGCGGCGTAGTAGCCGCTTCAGCCTGCTGCCCGCGGATCTGCCCCTGCCGCCGCATCCGGTGATCCGCTCGGTCCCGCTGGTCGGCCCCACCCCGCTGTACGCCTGGTCGCTGCTGTGGCGCGGCACCGGCGGCCATCCCCTGCTGGACGCCTTGACCGGCGCCTTCGTGGCCGGGGCCGAGCGCATCCGGTGGCTGGAACACGATCCCGCCCGCGACTGGCTGCCCGAGCGCCACGATACGGGCCCCGGCGCGCCCGCCCCCTCATAGGCCCCGGGCGGCCACCGGCGGCGGCGCATCCCGCGCATCCCTGCGCATCCTCGCCGAACGCCGCGGCTCACCGCCCTGGCCTTCGAGTACGGCGTCACGGAGTACGGCGTCACGGAGTAGGGCTTCGTCGGCTGGTTTACGCTCCGGCGCTATGACCGGTCCGACTGGAGGCACCCCCCGCCGATCGCGCAGGCGGACATCGAGATCCCCATCGGCGGCACGTTCCGGCCTCGCCGGCCCGATGCCCCGCAGGCGCTCGCCGGGCCGGGTCCTGGCCGTCGCGCTGCTCGTCGTGACGGCCGGGTACCTGGCCTGGCGGGTCGCCGTCCTCGCGGGCCTGGAGGCCCACTTCGGCAGCGGCCTCGACGAGCGGCGCTTCGACCGGCTGCAGCAGGAGTACGGCCGCCGCGAGGACGCCTTCGCCCGGGCCGACGCCCGGATGCGGAAACTGATCGCGGAACACCCCCGCGCCGAGCGCATCGGCTGGAGCCGGTACCGGACCTGCGTGCGCGAGCCCGGCCGCCCCTCCGACACGTGCACGACGACGCCCCCGCGTGACCAGAAGGTGTACGACGCCCTCGGGGGCGTCAGCGTGATCCTCTACCAGCCCAAGGACGAGGGCCGCACGTTCTACCGCTTCCACCACGAGGACCCCCCGCGCTACACGATCATGCACGCCCCCGAGGACACCGCGGAGGAGGCCGAGGAGTACGCGGACGCCCACGGCTTCCGCTCCGCCCGCCCCCTCGGGCCCGGCTGGACGATCCTCGGCCCGATCGACGACATCGGCCGCGAGGAGAAGCAGTTCCCGTAGGAGGACCCGCGGAACCCTTCGCCGGGAAGCGGCAGGCATGAGGGAGAGCTTTCGAAGACCTCCTTCACCGCCTGGAAGGGCGCCGGCGGGGCGGCGTGCGCTCGCCGGGCCGTTCACGCCTCGGCCGGCTCGTCCCCGCGGGGGTGGAGGCCGTCGAGCATGACGGCCAGGAGCCGATCACGATGCGCGGGGGTGCGCTCCGCCGCCCAGGCGACCGAGGCGATCAGGGAGAAGAGGGCGGACGCGTCGACATCGGACCGGATCGTCCCCGCCCGCTGGGCTCGGGCCAGGAGCTGGGCCCCGGCGTCCTTGACGGCCTGGCAGGTGGCGTGGAGTTCGGACGCGGGGTCGGCGAGGCTGTCGAGGAGGGCGTCGACCAGGCCGCGGTAGGCCATGGCGTGCTCGACCGCGGCCGTCAGCCAGGCGGCCAGGGCCTGCCGCGGGGACGGGGAGGCGAGCAGCTCGTCCGAGCGGGCCTTGAGGCCGCGCAGGCTTTCGCCCAGCAACGCCTCCAGCAGTGCCTGGCGGGTCGGGAAGTGCCGGTAGAGGGTCACGTTGCCGACGCCGGCGGTGCGCGCGATGTCGTTCAAGGAGGCGCCGACCCCGTGCTCGGCGAAAGCCGTACGGGCGGTGGCCAGGAGCCGCTCGTAGTTGCGTCGCGCGTCCTTGCGCCCCGCGGGCCGGGCCTGCGCCGATCGATCCGCCACGGAAACCCCCCACACACGTTTGCCAAAACGAGGAACCTCCTCATATCTTAGCCCACCGGAAACCGAGGACCTTCCTCGCTTTTGGGTACCGTTCTGAGGAGTGCCATGACCGAACAGAGCACGCACACGGCCGGAGCCGGATCCGGGCCCGCCGGGCCCGGAGCGGCCGCCCGGCGGCAGCGCCGTCCCGGCCTGGTGCTCGCCATCGTGCTGATCTGCCAGACGATGTTCATCCTGGACACCAACGTGGTGAACATCGCCCTGCCCGACATCCAGCGCGACCTCGGCTTCTCCGCGGCCGGCCTGTCCTGGGTGCTCAACGCCTACATGCTGGCCTTCGGCGGCCTGCTGCTGCTCGGCGGCCGCGTGGGCGACATCGCCGGCCAGCGGCGGGCGCTCATCGCCGGGGTCGTCGTCTTCACCGCCGCCTCGCTGGCGGGGGGCCTGGCCACGTCCCCCGGCATGCTGCTGGCGGCCCGCGCCGGCCAGGGGATCGGCGCCGCCGTCGCCGCGCCGACCGTGCTCGCCCTCATCACCGTGGGCTTTCCCGACCCCGCGCGCAGGGCGCGGGCGCTGGGGGCCTACGCGGCGGTCTCCGGCTCCGGCGCCGCGATCGGCCTCATCGCCGGCGGCGTGCTCACCGACTGGATCTCCTGGCGGTGGGTGCTGTTCATCAACGTGCCGATCGGCGTCGTCCTGCTGGTCCTGGCCCCGCTGTTCATCACCGAGACCGACCGCCAGCCGGGCCGCTTCGACCTGGCCGGCTCGCTGACCTCCACGCTCGGCATGACCGCCCTCGTCTACGGCTTCATCCGCGCCGCCGAGCAGGGCTTCGGCGACATGATCACGCTCGGCGCGCTCGGCCTGGCCGTCGTCCTGCTGGCCCTGTTCGTGGCCGTGGAGTCGCGGGCCCGGCAGCCGATCGTCCCGCTGCGGCTGTTCGCCGACCGCGGCCGCGCCGGCGGCTACGTCGTGCTGCTGTTCGTGCTGGCCGCGGGCAACGGCATGTTCTTCTTCCTCACCCAGTTCCTGCAGCGGGCCCGCGACTACAGCCCGCTGCAGGCGGGGTTCGCCTTCGTGCCGCTGGCCCTGGTGATCCTGGTCTCCTCCGGCGTGGCGGCCCGGCTGCTGCCCCGCTGGGGGGCCAGGACGCTGATCGCCGCCGGCGCCGCGGCGATCAGCCTGGCCCTCCTGTGGATGACGCGGCTGACGCCCCAGGCCGACTACGTCACGGCGCTGCTCGGCCCCATGATGATCGCCGGCCTCGGCATGGGCGCCGTGCTCGTGGGCGCCACCACCGCCGTGTCCTCCGGGATCCGGGCCGGAGACGCCGGCGCCGCCTCGGGCCTGCTCAACGCCGTGCAGCAGATCGGCGGCGCGCTGGGGCTGGCCATCCTCGTCACGGTCTTCGGCGCGGCCACCCGCGCCTCGGGCGGGCCGGACCGCCAGGTCCTCACCGACGGGGTGACCGCGGCCTTCACCGTCGCGGCCGTGTTCACCGCCGGCGCCATCCTCCTGGCCCTGATCATGAAGAACCGGCCGGCCCCCGCAGCCGGACCCGCCCCCACAGCCCCCACAGCCCCGGCAGCCCCCGCAGCCGGATCCGCCGCCGAGGAGCTCACCCGATGACGCGGGACGCGGCCCCTTCCGCGCCGGCGGGCAGGCGCGGAAGGGGCGGAAGGGGCGGAAGGAGCCGGGCCCGGCGGGCCTTCTCCGCTCCGCCCGCCTGACCCCGCCCCCGGGGGAGCGGCCGTCCCGCCCGGGGCGCGCCCGCTCTCCGGGCGGGGCCCGCTCCCCCGCGGCGCCGCCCGCCGGGCCGGAGGCGCCGCAGCGCCCCTCGCCGCCCGGGCGGGGGTCAGGGCGGGCCGAGGACGCCGGGGGTGATGAGGGCGCGGGCGGTGGCGGCGAAGTACTCCTCGGGGGCGGCGCCGGCGTGGCCGAGGAGGACGGCCTGGCTGAGGCCGATCAGCAGGGCCCGCAGCGCGGTGGCCAGGCGCGCGGCCTGGCGCGGCGTGAGGGCGGTCCCGTCGTGGCCCCGGGCGGCCAGCAGCGCGGCCAGGCGTTCCTCGTGGGCGCGGACCGAGGCGGCCAGCCGCGGCTGCAGGCCGGGGTCGCGCAGGGCCAGGTCCTGCAGGCTGATCTCGAAGGACAGCTCGCGCAGCGCGCCGGGGTCGTCGCACAGGCGGCGGTAGTGGCGGGCGAACGTCTCCACCGCCTCGGTCAGGCCCGCGCCGGCCGGCACCGCCCGCTCGACGCCCTCGTAGTGCGGGCCGAGGTGGTCGCCGACCAGGGCGAGGAGCAGGCCGTTCTTGCTGCCGAACAGGGAGTAGACGGCGCCGGTGGTCAGCCCGGCCCGCTCGGCGATCTCCTCGAGCCTGGCCCGGTGACCGTCGCGGGCGACGATCAGGCGCGCGGCGGCCAGCAGGGCCCGCCGGTTGCGCTCCTTGGCCTCGGCCCTTGTCATTCTCATAATCTGATTATTACCGTAATCTCATTATGAATGTCGCCGAGTACATGAGCCGCGTCCCCGCCCGGGCCGCCTATCCCCCCGTCGACGCGCTCCAGGCCGGGCTGCGGGAGCTGGCCGACGCCCACCCTGGCCTGGTACGGCCGCGCCGCATCGGGACCTCGCGGCTGGGCGAGCCGCTGCACGCCGTCACCGTCGGCGAGGGACCGGCCGACGCCGTGGTCATCGCCGGGCCCCACCCCAACGAGCCGGTCGGGGCCGTGACCGCCCTCGCGCTGATCAGCCTGCTGTGCCGGGACGCCGGGCTCCGCGCGCGGGCGGGCCTGCGCTGGCACGTCGTGGCGTGCGCGGATCCGGACGGGGCCCGGCTCAACGAGGGCTGGTACGGCAGGCCGGGCGACCGCCGCGCCTACGCCGAGCACTTCTACCGCCCCGACCTGGCCGACCAGGTCGAATGGACGTTCCCGCTGACCGCGGGGGACTACCGCTTCGACCGCCCGCTGCCGGAGACGCGGGCGCTGATGCGCCTGATGGACCAGGTGCGCCCGGCGCTGGTCTGCTCACTGCACAACGGCGAGTACCAGGGCGCGTTCTTCTACCTCAACCGCCGGGACGAGACGCTGGCGCGGCGGCTGGCCGCCCTGCCCGGCCTGGAAGGACTCCCGCCGCACCACGGCGAGCCGGAGCTGCCCGGCGCCGAACCGATCGTCCCCGCGGTGTACCTGACCCCGCCCGGGTCGCGGGTGGGCCCGCTGTTCGGCACGGGCGGCAGCAGCGCCGACCACGCGGCCGCGTTCGGCGCGCTCCACCTGGTCACCGAGGTGCCGATGTGGGCCGACGGGCGCGTGGCCGACCAGAGCCCGGCCGGCCGCCCCTACGCGCGGGTCCTGGCCGAGGGCGCCGCGGGGTGGCGCGAACTCGTCGAGGTGATCCAGGAGGCCATGGGCGCCGTCGCCGGCGACCTGCGGGTGCGCTCGCCGTTCCGCCGCTCGGCGGAGAAGACGCTGGAGAACGTCCTGCGGCTCGGCGAGCTGGAACAGGCCGCGCCCGGCCCGGACCGGCCGGCCACCGTCGCCGAGGAGTTCGGCGCCCGCCAGATGCTGCACTCGATGCGGCTGCGCCTGCTCGGCACGCTCCTGCGCATGCTCGCCGCCGAGATCGCCGCGGGCAACCCGACCCCGGCCATCCGCGCCCAGCGGCACCTGCTGGCCGAGCGCTTCGAGCAGTGGTACGCCCAGGCCGAGGCGGACTCCCCCGGCCCCCCGGTCGAGCCGCGCCGCCCGGCCGCCGTCCAGCTCGGCGCCATGCTGACCGCCGCCCTCCACCTGGCCGGGCGGGCGGGCTGAGAAGGCCTCCGGGGGCGGGGGCCACCAGGACGAATCCCCCGGTCTCCGCGCGCCCCGGCCGGGCAGGGCGCCGCTGCGCGCGGTGGCCGGGGGCCGGGGCCGGGGCGACGGGGGGCCGGGGCCGGGGCGACGGCGGCCCCGGCTCACTCCGGCCGCGGCGGGCCGGCGGCCGGGGTGTAAATCACCACATGCAGGTCGGGCTGGTCGGCGAGGGCCAGGCGGTGCTGCTCATAGCGGAGGACACCCGCCGTGGGATGGTGGAAGCGCCGCTCCCGGGAGGTGAACCCCTCGATGTGATGGTCCCGCCAGGCGGCGTGGAACACCTCGCTGGTGGCGAGGAGACGCTGGATGATCGGAGACCGGGCCAGGTCGCCGAGGCGCGGCCCGGCCTCGGCGCGGAACTCGGCCAGGAAGCGGCGGCTGGTGGTCTCCCAGTCGGGCAGCAGGTCGCGCACGTACGGATCGGTGAACACCAGCCACAACAGGTTGCGCTCGCCCGGGTCCACCGTGGCCACGTTCGGGTAGAGGGCGGCGTAGGCGGTGTTCCAGCCGGTGATCGTCCAGTCGGGGGCGATGGCGTAGGCGGGGCAGCCGTCCAGCGCGTCCAGCAGCCGCCGCAGATGGCCGGGCACGGCGCGCCCGGCGGGTTCGGCCTCCGCGGGCAGCGGAGCGTACCCGGCCAGGGACAGCACGTAGGAGCGCTCGGCGGGACTCAGGCGCAGCGTGCGGGCCAGGGCGTCCAGGACCTGGCGGGAGGGCTGGATGTCGCGGCCCTGCTCCAGCCAGGTGTACCAGGTGGCGCTGACCCCCGAGAGGGTGGCCACCTCCTCGCGGCGCAGGCCGCCCCGGCGGCGCGGCCCCGCCGGGGGCAGCCCGACCGCGGTCGGGTCCAGGTGCGCGCGCCGGGCGCGCAGGAAGCCGCCCAGTTCCCTGCGCCGCTCGGCCGCCGTGCTCACCGGGCCAGGATAGTGCTGGTGGTGCGACTACTAGCACTACGGGCGTCTTCGCCGCCCGCGCGCCCGCCACCACCATGGCCGCATGCCACAGCTGAGATCACGTACGGTCACCCACGGGCGGAACATGGCCGGCGCCCGCGCCCTGATGCGCGCCTCCGGTGTCCCGGCGGCCGACATCGGCGTCAAGCCGGTCGTCGCGGTGGCCAACAGCTTCACCGAGTTCGTGCCGGGGCACACGCATCTGCAGCCGGTGGGCCGCATCGTCTGCCAGGCGGTCAACGCCGCGGGCGGGATCGCGCGCGAGTTCAACACGATCGCCGTGGACGACGGCATCGCCATGGGGCACGGCGGGATGTTGTACTCGCTGCCGTCGCGCGAGCTGATCGCCGACTCCATCGAATACATGGTGCAGGCGCACTGCGCCGACGCCCTGGTGTGCGTCTCCAACTGCGACAAGATCACCCCCGGGATGCTGATGGCCGCGCTGCGGCTGAACATCCCGGCCGTGTTCGTCTCCGGCGGCCCCATGGAGGGCGGCCGGGCGGTCATGGCCGACGGCACCGTCCGCACCGGGCTCACCCTGGTCACCGCCATGTCGGAGGCCGCCAACCCCGCCGTGGCCGACGACGACCTGGCCCGCATCGAGGAGGCCGCCTGCCCGACCTGCGGATCCTGCTCGGGCATGTTCACCGCCAACTCCATGAACTGCCTGCTGGAGGCGCTCGGCCTGGCCCTGCCCGGCAACGGCACCACGCTGGCCACCCACACCGCCCGCCGCGCCCTGTACGAGCAGGCCGGCCGTACCGTGGTGGAACTGGCCGCGCGCCACTACGGCGAGGACGACGCCGGCGTGCTGCCCCGCGCGATCGCCTCCCGCGCCGCCTTCGACAACGCCATGGCCCTGGACCTGGCGATGGGCGGCTCCACCAACACGGTGCTGCATCTGCTGGCCGCCGCCCGCGAGGCCGGTCTGGACTACACGCTGGCCAACATCGAGGCGCGCTCGCGCGCGGTGCCGTTCCTGTGCCAGGTCGCCCCCAACGGCCACCACCTGATGGAGGACGTGCACCGCGCCGGCGGCATCCCCGCCATCCTGGGCGAGCTGCACCGCGCCGGGCTGCTCCATGAGGGCGTGCGCGCGGTGCACGCCGACTCGCTCGGCGCGTGGCTGGCCGCCTGGGACGTCCGCGGCGCCGCCCCCTCCAGGGAGGCGGTCGAGCTGTTCCACGCCGCGCCCGGGGGCCGCCGCTCCCCCGCGGCGTTCTCCCAGTCGGCCCGCTGGGACTCGCTCGACCTGGACGCCGCGGCGGGCTGCGTCCGCGACGTCGCGCACGCGTACTCGGCCGACGCGGGACTGGCGGTGCTGCGCGGCAACCTCGCCCCGGACGGCGCCGTGATCAAGTCCGCCGGGGTTCCCGAGGGCCTGCGCGTCTTCACCGGCCGCGCGGTGGTCACCGAGTCGCAGGAGGAGGCGGTCGAGGCGGTCCTGTCCGGGCGGCTGTCGCCCGGCGAGGTGCTCGTCATCCGGTACGAGGGGCCGCGCGGCGGGCCCGGCATGCAGGAGATGCTGTACCCGACCGCCTATCTCAAGGGCCGGGGCCTGGCCTCCTCGTGCGCGGTGGTCACCGACGGCCGCTTCTCCGGCGCCAGCTCCGGGCTGTCGGTCGGTCATGTCTCACCCGAGGCGGCGGCCGGGGGCACCCTGGCCCTCGTCCAGGACGGCGACACCATCACCATCGACCTGCCCGCCCGGCTCGTTCACCTGGACGTCTCCGCGGCCGAGCTCGCCGCGCGGCGCCGCGCCCTGGAGGGGGGCACCGGCTACCGGCCCCGGCGTCGCGACCGCCCGGTGTCCACCGCGCTGCGCGCGTACGCGGCCCTGGCCCGCTCGGCCGCCGAGGGCGCCGTCCGTGAGATCGCCGGTCCGTGACGGGCCGGAGGCCAGGCGGCGGGCCCGGCCGGACCTCAGATGCGGCGGGCTCGGCCGGGTCTCAGATGTCGAGGATGAGGGCGCGGTGGTCGGAGACCTCGGGGGTGGCGGCGATCTCGAAGTTCCGGACCGCGGCGGGGTCGGAGACCAGCAGGTAGCCGGCGTGCCGTACCGGCTTGGTGTAGCGGGAGGTCCGGGTGTCGGCGTCCTGGACGAGGTCGGTCAGGCCGAGCTTGCCCAGGATCTGGAACGTCTCACTGTCGGGGAGCACGTTGAAGTCGCCGCACACGATCGTGAGGTCGCCGTTCTCGCGTACGCTCTCGACCAGGCCGGCGAGCCGTTCGGCCTGGGCGCGGCGCTCGGGGGTGTCGCCCTTGCCGCGCGCGTCGCGCAGGCCGTGCAGGTTGACGACGGTGACGAACCGCCGCGCCTGGCGGTCGAAGACGCGTACGGCCAGCGCGGCGCGGGGGCGGCCGTCGGCGGGCCATTCGCCGTGGTGCTCGACGTAGCCGCCGTGGACGAACGCCGACCGCGTGCCGACGACGGGGTACCGCTCGGCGACGAAGGTGGCCAGCCCGAAGTCCTGGCGCCGGATCCCGCGTTCGCGGTCCAGCACCGGGCCCGAGTCGTTCACCGTGAACAGCCCCAGGTGGCCCGGCAGCCGCGCGCTGACGTCGGCGAGCAGGTCGGCGCGCTGCGGCAGTGACCGCTCGGCGTCGTCGAAGCGGGTCCAGCCCCCGCCCCCCGGGGTGCGCGTCACCTCCTGCAGGCACAGGACGTCGGCGGGGGCGCTGTCGAGCCAGGACGCGAGTTCGTCGAACATCGCGCCGCCCCAGGTGTTCAGGGAGATGATTCGCACGGGCAAGAACCCTAGATCATGCCCGGTCCCCGGCGGCGGGCGGCTCCCCGGGCCCGCGGCGCCTCCGGGCCCGGGGACCGGGGAGCTGCGGCACACCGGCCCCGCCGCTGCCGGCGTACCGCGGAGCACAACCCGCCCGTGTCAGCGCCGAGGTCAGATTCCCCGATTTCCGAGCTCCCCGATTTCCGAGCAGAGCGGATACCGGATGCGGGGCGGGGGTCACAGTGTGGTGGTGAGGGGGCGGCGGGCGCCGAGGCCGGCGGGGACCGTGGTGAGGGCCGCGACCGCCAGCACGGTGGCCCCCACCAGGACGAGCAGGCGGCCGGGCCCGGGAAGGGGGGCGCTGCCGCCGTCGCCGCCGGTGACCACGGTGATGGCGGTGAACAGCGCCCAGCCTCCCGGGAAGACGCCCAGCACGGCGCCGGCGAGCGCCGGCAGCACCTGCGCGGCGGCCAGGGCCAGGGTCATCTCCCGCGGGGTGGCGCCCAGGGCGCGCGCCAGCGCCGACGCGTGCCGGTTGTCGAGCACCATCGCCCAGGTGAGGACGAGGGCGTTGACCGCCGCCAGGCAGAGCAGGATGACCGTCCAGACCAGGAGCACGTGCCGCAGCACCCCCGCCTGGGCCGCGGTGTACGCCTCGGCGCCCGGCCGTCCGTCGAGGAACGCGTGGAGCACCAGCAGGACGTAGAGCCCGCTGACCGTGACCGCGACGCCCGCCACGCCCAGCACGGCCCGTCCCGGCCGGCGGGCGGCCAGCCGCAGGGCGAGCAGCAGCGGAACCGGCAGCCGCGCCGAGAACGCGATCAGCCCGCCGGTCCGGCGGGGCGGGCGCGGTGCGTCGGCCAGCGCGCTGACGGTGCTGGAGCGGGCGCCGCGCACGGCCGGGACGGTGGCCGCCACCGCCGCGACGCCCAGGGCCGCCGCGGTCACCAGGGCGACCGTGGACCAGCCGGGCGGCGCGGCCCCGGCGGCGCCCACCAGGCCCGCGCTCGGCTCGGTGAGCAGCGGCGCGGTCAGCGTCCCGATCACCAGCCCGGCGGCGGACGCCACGACGGCCGGCAGCAGGTACCCGGCCAGGAGCACGGCGGCGACCAGGCCCGGGGTGGCCCCGACCGCCTTCAGCAGCCCGATGCGCCGGGACTGGTCGGCCAGGCGGCCCCCGACCAGCACCGACAGGCCGGCCACCGCGAGCAGGCCGAGCAGCCAGGCGCCGGTCATCAGCAGGATCTGGGAGTCACGGGCCAGCTCGGTGGCGTCGGCGAGGATGCCCTGCCAGGTCTGCAACGACACCGCCCCATCCGCGCCACCCGGGCCGCCGTGGCTTCCCGGGCCGCCGTGGCGGTCGGCGAACGCCTGGGCCTGGTCCGGATGGGCCAGCTTCAGGTTCATCACGTAGGACAGGGATCCCGGATCCGGGGCCAGGGCGCGCACGTCCGCCCGGGTGAGCCAGGCCAGCCCGGGATCGCGCAGCAACGTCGCCGGCAGGTCCCGCCCGGCGGGGACGGCCCCGTGGACGCAGCCGGCCGCGACGACGCACGAGGCCCTGGGATGGGGCGGCGAGGCGGCCGTCACCGCGACCCCGGCGACCGTGAACGGCCTGCCGTTCAGGCTGACCGTGTCCCCGGCCCCCACCTTCAGCCAGGCGGCGAAGGCCGCCTCGAGCACCACGCCGCCCTCCCCGATCCAGCGGCCGTGCCTGACCCGGGGCTGGTCGACCGCCGCGATCGTGGCGTCGCGCCCTTGGATCTGCACGTCCGCCGCGCGGCCGGACGCCTCGACCCTGCCCGCCAGGACGGGGTACGGCCCGCTGTGCCCGGTGACGCCGGAGACGCCGGCCAGACGCTCCAGACCGGCCGGCCGCCCGGACACGGCGACCACATCGGGTCCCCGGGTCGCCGCCCGGGTGCTCTGGTACGGCTCGGCCGCCGCGTCACGCAGGACGAGCCCGAGCGTCAGCGTGGTGGTGGCCGCCACGATAGTGAGCATCAGCAGCGCGGTCTCGGCGCGGCGCCGCCGCAGGTCACGCAGGGCAAGGCGGATCACGAGCAGGACACGGCCCATCGCGGTCAGCCCTCCGCCCCGGCGAGCCGCCCGCAGGCGGGGCCGGCCGGGCCGGACTCGCCCGCGAGCACGCCGTCGCGCATGGAGAACGCCCGGTCCGCCGCGGCCGCGACCCGCGGGTCGTGCGTCACGATGACCAGCGTCTGCCCGGCGTCGCGCAGTTCCGCGAACAGCCGCAGCACGTCCGCGGTGGCGGCGCTGTCCAGGTTCCCGGTCGGCTCGTCGGCCAGGACGGCCAGCGGCTCGTTGCTCAGCGCCCGGGCGACCGCGACCCGCTGCCGCTGGCCGCCCGACAACGCCGAGGGCAGGTGCCGCGCCCGGCCGGCCAGGCCGAGCCGGTCCAGCAGGTCCAGCGCGCGCCGCCGGGCGGAGCGGGGCGAGCGCCCGGCCAGCAGCGCCGGCAGCTCGACGTTCTCCACGGCGGTGAGCTCCTCCAGCAGGTGGAAGGACTGGAAGACGTAGGCGACCTCGGTCCGCCGCACCCGCGCCAGGGCCTTCTCGCCCAGGTCGTCGATGCGGCGGCCGTTCAGGCGGACCTCGCCGCCCGAGGGCCGGTCCAGCCCGCCGAGCAGGTGCAGCAGCGTGGACTTCCCGCAGCCGCTCGGCCCCGTGATCGCCACCGTCTCCCCCGCGCCGACGTCGAGGTCGACCCCGTCGACGGCGCGCACCAGTCCCTCCCCCGTGCCGTACTCCTTCCGCTGCCCGCGGGCGCTCAGGACGGGCGGGGGCGCGGCAAGACTCACGATCCGCTCCTTCGATCGGTCCGGTTCCTTCGATCGGTCCGGTTCCTTCCCGGGGATTCCGGGCCGGGACGGCCCGGCCCCCGCGCGGGCGCCGAGGGCGGCGGCGCGAGCGCGGAGCCGGCCGCGGGCAGGACGCGGCCGGCCATCACGGCGGCCGCGCACAGGGTTCTGGTCATGGCCGCCAGCGTGGCCGCACCGGGGTTGCGCGGCCGTGAACGAGCCCGTTAACGCCGCCGCAACCCCGGTTCCGATAGGAACGTCGGATGCGGATTCTGGTGGCCGAGGACGAACGCGATCTGGCCGATCTCGTGGCGGTGGGACTGCGCCGCCACGCCATGGCCGTCGACGTGGTGTACGACGGGGCCGCCGCGGTGGAGCGGCTGGCGGTGCACGACTACGACGTTCTCGTGCTGGACCGGGACCTGCCCGAGATCCACGGCGACCGGGTGTGCGCCGAGGTGGTGGCGCGCGGGAGCCGTACCCGGATCCTCATGCTGACGGCGGCGGCCTCGGTGCCCGAGCGCGTGGCCGGCCTCGGGATGGGGGCCGACGACTACCTGCCCAAGCCGTTCGACTACGCCGAGCTGGTCGCCCGGGTGCAGGCGCTGGGGCGGCGCAGCCAGGCGCGGGTGCCGCCGGTCCTCACGCGCCACGGGATCGTGCTCGACCGGCACCGGATGCAGGCCTCGCGGGACGGGCGGCACCTGCACCTGTCGCTCAAGGAGTTCGCCGTCCTGGAGGTGCTGATGAGGGCGGACGGCGCGGTCGTCAGCGCCGAACGGCTGCTCGAAGAGGCGTGGGACGAGAACGCCGACCCCTTCACCACCGTGGTGCGGGTCCTGATCAGCCGCCTGCGCGCCAAACTGGGAGACCCGCCGTGCATCCAGACCGTCCCCGGCGCGGGATACCTGCTGTGACGACGTTCCGCGTACGGCTCACGCTGATCTACTCCGGGCTGTTCCTGCTGACCTCGACCGTGCTGCTGGTCACGGTCAACCTCCTGTTGCGCCAGGCGCTGAAGACGCGGATCGCCGCGCCGCCCGGCGGCGCGGCCGCGGGCCGGCCGCCACGGCCGCCGCAGGCCGAGCCGCCCGAGCTGCCCGAGCTGCCCGAGCTGGTCAACGGGGTGATCGGCTACCAGTGGCAGGTCACGGCGTTCCTGGTGGGGATCTTGACGCTGGTCTCGCTGGTCGTCGGATGGCTGGTCGCCGGGCGGATCCTGCGGCCCGTCCACCGGATCACCGCCACCGCGCAGCGGCTGTCCCTGTCGACCCTGCACGAACGGATCGCGCTCGCCGGCCCCAAGGACGAGCTGCGGGAGCTGGCCGACACCTTCGACGCGATGCTCGACCGGCTCGAACGCTCCGTCGAGGGCCAGCGGCGCTTCATCGCCAACGCCTCCCACGAGCTGCGGACCCCGCTGGCCGTCCAGCGGGCCGCGATCGAGATCGGGCTCCCCGAGGACGTCGGCCAGATCCGCGGCACCCTCCTGCTCCACAACCGCCGCGCCGAGAACCTCATCGACGCCCTGCTGGTCCTGGCCCAGGCCGACCACGGCCTGGACACCCGGAGCCCGGTCGCCCTGGACCAGGTGGTGCGGCGCGCCCTGGCCGAGACCGGCGCCGATCGCGTCCGCGTGCGCGGGCGGGCCGAGCCGTTCACCGTCGATGGGGACCCCGTCCTGCTGCACCGGCTCGTCGCCAACCTCCTCGACAACGCCGTCCGCTACAACCACCCCGGCGGGACCGTCGAGGTCACCCTCGCCGGCGGGGTCCTGACGGTCCGCAACACCGGCCCCCACGTGCCCCCCCCGAACGCCTCGGCGACCTCTTCGAGCCCTTCCGGCGCCTGCACACCACCCGCGGGCAGGGCGCCGGGCTCGGCCTGTCGATCGTGGCGGCGATCGCCAGGGCCCACGGGGCCGCCGTGCGCGCCCACCCCAACCCCGGAGGCGGCCTGGAACTCCGCGTGACCTTCCCCGCGCCCGCCGCGCCGCCCCCCGCCTGACGGTGACCACCCGTCCGGCGCCGCGTGACGCCGTACGGCGGGCGGCGGGCGGCGGCGCGTGACGCCGTACGGCCGGGCGGGCCCCGGGGCGGTCAGGGGGCGGTCAGGGGATGGGGGGCAGGAGGGCGGGGCCGGCGGCGTCGCGCAGCCGGCGCAGGAACGTCAGGACGCCGGTCAGGCCCTGGGCCCAGGAGGTGCCTCCCTCCCCGGGCAGGCCGTTGACGAAGTCGGGGTGGTCGGGGGTGCCGCCGCTGCGCAGCAGGAGATGGGTGACGACCTCGCGGGCGCCGTCGAGGTACCGCTGATCGCCGGTGTCCAGGGCCAGGTCGAGCAGGAGATGCCCCACGCCGACGGCGCCGCAGCAGGGGCCGACGACGACGAGCCGGGGCACCCAGTCCAGGCACACCTGCGCGCAGCGGGCGGCCAGTTCCGCGCAGCGGGCGTCGCCGAGGACGCGGCCGGCGCGGTGCAGGACCTGCCCGGCGCCGGTCTGCCCCTGGCACCAGGAAGCGGCCAGCGGCGTGGCGGCCGGCGCGGCGGCCCTGGCCAGCAGCGGCTCGGTCCGGCCGATCAGCTCGCGGACCTTGGCCTCGGTGAAGCGGGCCGCGTCCGCGTCCCCGGTGCGGACGGTGTAGTCCAGCAGGAAGCCGACGACGCCGGCCAGGCCGTGCGCGTACCCCGCGGCGGTGTCGAACCCGGCCGTGTCCGGGTAGCGCTCGCTGGAGTACGGCGAGCGCAGCCCTCCGGCCTGGATCAGCTCCAGGCAGCGGCCGGCCACGCGCAGATGCTCCTCGCCCAGGCCGCGGGCGTGGAAGTACAGGTGCCCCAGCCCCACCCCGGCGGCGCCGATCACGACGTCCGGGCCCTCCGGCTCCCAGCCGGGGCCGGGGATCCGCGGCTCCGCGCGCAGCCCGGCGACGTGGAGGGCGAGGTCGACGCCGGTGCGGCCGGCGTACAGCCCGTGGGGCAGGGCGGTGCGCTCGGCCGTGGCCCGGGCGTGCTCCAGCAGCGCGGGCAGCAGCCCGGCGACCGCCGCGTCGTCGCGGTGCCGGAGCAGTTCGAGGGCGGCACCGGCCGACCCGCTGTAGAGGCTGGCGTCGTGCTCGGCGGGTGAGTCGGTGCGTCCCTCGATCACGCTGGTCGTCTGGGCGACCAGATCACCAAGGACGCCGGCGGTGAGCGCGGCGACCAGGTCCTCGTCCACCGGCGGGAGCGCGGCCAGCGGCGCGGTGGCCGGGTGCCGGTGGGCCTGGCCGCGCGCCAGGGCGCCGGCGGCGGCTCGCGCGCGGCCGGCGTCGCCGCTGAGCAGGTCGGCGATCGCGCCCATCACGCCGCCGGGGGCCGGGCCGTGGGCGCGGCGGATCTGCTGCAGGGCGCGCCGCCGCGGCAGGTCGTGGTCGTCGTCGGACTCGACGGGCTGCTGGAAGCTGGCCGCGTACCACAGGGTCATGCCCAGGCCGTGCAGGTCGTCGTGGTCCAGCGGTTCCAGGCCGGCGCGCTGGCGGGCGGGCATGTAGCCGAAGGTGCCACCCTTCATGTGGATCCCGTCGCCGGAGGCGAACCCGAAGTCGATGATGTACGGCCGGTCGCCGTCCACGACGATGTTCTTCGGGGACAGGTCGTACATGACGATGCCGCGGCGGTGCAGGTCGAGCAGGATGACCGCCAGGGACCGGCCGAGCTCCTCCAGGGTGCGCCCGCGGGCGGGCAGGCCGGCGGCGGCGGCCTCGGCGGAGGTCAGGTAGCGGCCGTTCTCCAGGAGGTCCTCTTCCAGGTTGCGCCGGCCGACGTCGGTGATGACCAGGAACTCGTCCTCGCCGTGACGGAAGTGGTCCAAGAAGCGCGGCACGCCCTCCAGGTCGCCCAGCCGGGACAGGACGCGGCGCTCGTTGCGGAGCCGGAACCGGGTGTCCAGGCCGTGGTCGTCCTCCAGGACGAAGGCCCGGGCCTGCTTGACGATGACGATCGAGCCGTCCCGCTCGTCCACGGCGCGGAAGATGTTGCCGCGGGCCGATTCGTGGACGCCTTCCACCAGGCGGTAACGGCCGCCGAGGACGGCGTGCTCGACCGACTCGGCGTTCTCGCCCGTGAAGGGGTCGGTGGCCCACGGCGGCTGCCGGTAGGTCAGCGTCGCCTCGCCGTCGAAGGTCTGGCCGCCGGGACCCCGCAGCCGGGTGGCGACCTGGCCTCGCGCGTCGGCGTTCCAGGAGCCGACGAACGGGCCGTACCGGTAGTAGACGGGGGCGTCGTCGCTGACGCGCCGGTCGCTCAGCACCCGGGGCGCCTTGCGGCCGCGCAGGAGATCGGCCAGCCGCAGGCCGATCTCGCGGACGCGGTCCTGGGGCGGGTAGACGGTGCAGGCCTTGCCGACCGCGGCGGGAGTGCGCAGCCCGTCGTTCAGGGCCTCCAGCAGGACCCGCGTGCGGGCGAGCTTGAAGGGGCAGCCCAGGTCCAGCAGGACGGGGACGATGAGCTCGGCGAACTCGGCGAACTCGGGGGCACGGGAGGAGATGTGGAACTTCCATCCGTGCTCGGGCAGATCGAACGCCGGGACGTCCACCATCAACCACAGCGAGTTGGTGCGGATGACGTGCGGCCGTCCCTCGGCGAGCTTGCGCACCGTCCGTTCGATCTGCCCTTGTGCGTCGTGCGCGTCAGTCATCGAGGACCTGTCGGCGACGGGCGACGGGCGGCGGGTCCGCTCACACCCGCGTCGATCGGCCGCAGACGCTCGACCCGCCCGAGCAGGTGCACGTGGGGACGCAACCGGTCCGCAGGTGCAGCCCGGCGTAGCGGTTGTCGAAGGCGATCGTGGGCTCCAGCGTCGCGGCGCCGGCGACCCGCGGCTCCAGCGTCAGCAGTTCGGACATGGCGTTCCTCTCCTGTGCTCCGCAAGCGGCAGGGACCTGCCACCGCCATGGTCAGCCACCCGCGCGACCCAGTCTTGGACAAAACCGAAATACTCCACGTGCTGTCGAATCCGCCTATCAGCCTGGGAGAACCACGACGGCCGCCGCCCCATCAGCGCCGTGCAGTCGCGGATCAGGTGCGCCTGGTCGTAGAACCCGCACTCGGTGGCCACCTGCGCGCCCGGCCGGCCGCCCACCAGCAGCCGCAGCGCCCGCTGCAGGCGCAGCAGCCGCCCGGACGCCTTGGGCGACATCCCCACCCGCTCCCGGAAACGCAGCTCCAGCGACCGCTCGCTCACCCCGGTCCGCGCCACCAGGTCGCCCACCGAGATCCGCCCGGCCTCGCGCGCGAGCAGCCACCAGGCGCAGGCCACCGGGTCCGGCTCGCGCGGCCCCATCCGCTTCCGCAGGAACCGGTCGGCCAGCGCGAACGCCTCCGGCCAGGACGACGCCCCGCGCAGCGCCCGCACCAGCCGCGCGCCGAAGTCGCCGCCCACCTCGCGCAGCTCCACCGCGGCGTTGACGACCTCGTTCATCGGCAGCCGCAGGATCGCGTGGGCGGCCCACGGCGTCATGTGGATCCCCAGGCCGCGCATCGGCCCGTCCACGCCGATCCGCAGGGGCCGGTTCCGCAGCCCGAAGAAGGGCGCCTCGAACGGGACCGCGCCGTCCCCGACGTACACCGGGCCGCCGTCGAGCCCGATCACCACCTGGGCCAGGCCGCAGGGGTAGAGGGCGTGGCCGCGCGATCCGTTCCGGGGAGCCGAGGAATAGCCGATCTTGTACCAGTGCGCGTCGGACACCTGGTGAGCCGCGCCCTCGCCCAGCGGTGGCCACGGGGACTCCAGGGGGATGCCGGACCCGGGGTCGCTCACGCGAGCATGATCGTTCTTGTGCGGATGATCTGTCCAGGTCCCCCCGCCCGATCGGCCCAGGCCCACCCGCCCGGTCCGCCGGGGTCGCGGCGGTCGCGGCGAGCCCGGCGGTCGCGGCTTCGCCGATGAGGGGCGATCACTTCAAACCCACGGGTGTCTCCCCGCACACTCGGCATATGCCGGACGAACCGCTCGAACTCAGCGAGATCTCCATCTCCGACTGGTACGCCCACGCCGACACCATGGCCCAGGTCGGCTTCCTGACGATGGCCCGCCGGCTCCCCTCCCTGGTCGGCCAGGCGCTGCGCATCGCCTGGTCGGCCAGCCGCCGCGACACCCTGGCCATGGTCGGCCTCAACCTGCTCGGCGGGTTCTTCACCGCGTTCGGCCTGCTGGCCACCACCGGCGTCCTGACGGCCCTGTTCAGCCAGGGCCCCACCCCCGACCGCGTGATGGCCGCCCTGCCCAGCCTCGCCCTGGTCGCCGCCGCCGCCGCGCTGCGCGCCCTGGTCCTGGCCGGCGCCGGCTGGGCCCAGGCCCGCCTGACCCCCCAGATCTCCCGCGTCACCGAGCAGCGGCTGTACGGCCTGACCAGCCGGGTCGACCTGGCCGCCTACGACGACCCGGACTTCCACGACGCGCTGGAACGGGCGAACAACCGCGGCGCCGTCGTGGCCGACGCCGTCGTCAGCGAGGCCATCGACGTGCTCACCGCGGCCGTGGGCATCCTGGCCACGGCCGGCGTCCTGGGCGTGCTGCACCCGGTCCTGCTGCCGCTGCTGCTCCTGGCCGTCCTGCCCGGCGCCTGGGCCGCCGTCCGCGGCGCCCGCATGCGCTACACCACCGAGCGCAGCCTCATCCCCGCGCGCCGCCGCAAGTGGATCGTCGCCGACCTGCTCTCGGAACGGGCCGCGGCCGCCGAGGTCCGCGCGTTCACCATGCGCGCCTTCCTGCTGCGGGTGTACGACTCCGTCGCGCGGGCCGAGCAGGACGTCATGCTCGGCCTGGCCCGGCGCGAGACCGCCACCAAGCTCTGGGGCCAGGCGCTCGGCGGCCTGGGCACCGGCCTGGTCTACCTCGCCCTGGGGCTCCTGCTCGCGGCCGGCGCCATCCCGCTGGCGGTGGCCGGCACCGCCGTCCTGGCCATCAGGACCGGGCAGCAGTCCCTGACCAACCTCCTGTTCGCCACCAACCGCCTCTACGAGCAGGGCCTGTACTTCACCGACTTCCTCGGCTTCTGCGAGGACGCCGAACGCCGGCTGCCCGACCTGGCCGCCCCCGACGCCCCCGCGGGCTTCGAGCGCATCGTCGCCCAGGACGTGGTCTTCACCTACCCCGGCGCCGCCACCCCCGCGCTGCGCGGGGTGTCCGTGGAGATCAAGCGGGGCGAGGTCATCGCCCTGGTCGGCGAGAACGGCTCGGGCAAGACCACCCTGGCCAAGATCCTCGCCGGCCTGTACACCCCCGGCGGCGGCGTGGTCCGCTGGGACGACACCGACCTGGCGCACGTCAACCCCGAGCACCTGCGCACCCGCACCGCCGTCATCGCCCAGGACCACACCCGCTGGCCCCTGACCGCCCGCTCCAACATCACCATGGGCACCGAACGCGGCGAACCCGCCCTGCTCGCCGCGGCCGCCGTCGCCGGCGCCGACGAGGTCGTCGCCCGCCTGCCCCTGGGCTACCGCACCCTGCTCGACCGCCGCTTCAAGGACGGGCACGAACTGTCCGGCGGCCAATGGCAGCGCATCGCCGTGGCCCGCGGCTTCCACCGCGAGTGCGACCTGCTGATCTGCGACGAGCCCACCGCCGCCCTGGACGCGCGCGCCGAGCACGCCCTCTTCGAGCGCGTCCGCGCCCACGCCGAGGGCCGCACCGTCATCCTCATCACCCACCGCCTGGCCAGCGTCCGCTACGCCGACCGCATCTACGTCCTGGACCACGGCCGCGTCGTCGAGCACGGCACCCACGAGGCCCTCATGCGCAACGACGGCCTGTACGCCGACCTCTACACCCTCCAGGCCAGCGCCTACCGATGACCCCGGTGCACGCCGGGGGCCGACGTCCCCTCCCGCACGGCGCGCGGGAGGGGACCGCGCGTGCGCCGTACGGCTCACGCCGGGGCGGACCCCGGGCGGCCCCTCCCCCGCCGCGCGGCGGGCCGGATGCCGGATGGGGCGTACGGGTGGCCCCCGGGGAGCGGATTTGACATGCTCGGGATCATGTCGGACCCGATATCGCTGGCGGTGCTGGGCGGGGCGGCGCTGACCGAGGGCATCCGGTTCCTGTACGACCAGGCGGGGGCCGCCCTGGAACGACGGCGGGAACGCCGCAGGACACCCGACATCGTCTCGGAGCCGGACGAGCTCCCCGAACCCGACGAGGCGCGGGTGGCCGCGCTGGAGGCGCAGATCCGGGCCCTGCGCGGCGACCTCGAAGGACGCGCCGCGGCCGGCGACGACGCCGACCTGCGGCGCCGGGCCGACGCGCTGCGGGTCGTGCTGGAGGCGGTCTACGGCACGCGCCTGGTGTTCGCCGGGGAGGACCGCGCCGAGGTGGTCAGCGCCGTGGACGTGGAGGAGGTCCGCGGATACGTCGCGGCGATCCGCGGGGAACCGGGGACGACCGGGCGGCTGGAGGCCCGCATGCGCGTGGGACGCGTGGACGCCGGCGGCGAGGCCGTCGGCGTGGACCTGCGCCGCCCCGGCCACCCGCCCCCGCCGGGCCGCCCGAATGAGCCGAGCTGAACTGAGCTGAACTGAACTGAGATGAGCTGAGCTGAGATGAGCCGCGACGGGCGGAGACGGGCTTTGCCGGGCTGAGATGGGCTGAGATGGGCTGAGATGGATCCGGAAGGGCGCTTCGATGAGCTGGTGCGCGAGCGCACCGGTCCCGACTTCGTCGAGCGCGAGTGGCTCTACGAGGCCGTCGAACGCGCCGGCGCGCAGTACGTCCTGGTCACCGGCGAGCCCGGCGCGGGCAAGACGAGCCTGATGGCCGGCCTCGCCCGCAGGCGCCCCGGCTGGCTCCGCTACTTCGTCCGGCGCGACAGCCTCTCCCGGCCCGAGGAGACCGGGCTGACCGCGTTCCTGCTCACGATCGGCCACCAGCTCGCCCGCCGGCGGCCCGAACTGTTCGAGCCCGCCCGCCTGGAACTGCTGGTACGGCAGCGCATCGGCCCCGTGGAGCCCGGGGGCCGCGTCGTCGGCGTCCAGGTGGAGCACCTGTCGATCTCCCCCTTCCACGCCACCGCCGTGCTCCGCGTCGAGCAGGACGTCGGCGCGAACGCCGGCACGGTGATCGGCGTGGCCGCGCGGTCGATGAGCGTCGACCCCCGGGTGGAGCGGCCGGAGATCCTGGCCCACCTCGGCCTGATCGACCCGGCCCTGCTGCTCCTGGAGGACGACCCGGGCGAGCGGATCGTGCTGCTCGTCGACGGCGTGGACGAACTGGCCCGTTCACCCGGCGGCGGGGAACTGCTCGACTGGCTCACCGCCGGTCCCGACCTGCCGTCCAACGTCCGCGTGATCCTGACCTCCCGCGAGCACGAGGCGCTGGAACGGCTGCGCCTGGGCCGCCCGGGCCGCGTCGCCGAGATCCGCATCGACCCGGCCGCCCGCCAGGTCGCCGACGACCTGGCGGCCTACGCCCGGCGCACCCTGATGACGCCCCGGATCCTCGGCCTGGCACGCGACCACGGGCACGAGCCCGGCGACCTCGTGCGCGGCCTCGTCCGCCGCGCGGCCGGGAACTTCCAGTACCTGGCGGCCTGGCGGCGCGGCCTGGGCGACGCGCTCGACCGGGGCGACGCGGCCACCGCCGGCCGGCTGCTGCGCTTTGCCGACCTGCCCGCCGGCCTGGACGCGCTGTACGGGGTGTTCATGACCTCGGTGCGGGCGGACCTGGAGCGCATGGGCCGGCTCGCGCCGGGCGGCCCGGGCTCCCCCGGCCCGCGGGCCTGGCACGACGTCGGCCGCCCCCTCCTGGGCGTGCTGACCGTCGCCCGCGAGCCGCTCCCGGCCGGGCGGCTCATCGCGCTGGCCGGCGTGACCACCTCGCGCGAGGCCGCCGGCGACGTGCTGCGCCGCCTGCGCTGGCTGCTGGACGCGCGGGACGGGCGGGTGTCGCTGTTCCACGGCTCGCTCGCCGAGTACCTGGCGCGCGGCGACCCGGCGGACCCGGCAGGGCCCTCGTGGGCGGTCGACGTGCCGCACTGGCACGGCCGCATCGCGCGCCACTACCGCGGCACCGCCGCGACCTGGGACCAGGTGGACTGGGCGGCCGTCGACCGGTACGGCCTGGCCCACCTGGCCTGGCACGTGATCGGCAGCGGCGACGGCGACCCGGTCGAACTGGTCTGCCCGGGGCTGCGGCAGGCGATCCGGGCCGCCTTCGGCACCGACCGGCACCTGCTGCGCGTCGCCGAGGCCGCCGTCGCCCACGTCATCGACCGCCGCCCCGGCGCCGCGGCGCTGCCCGACCTGCTGTTCCTGGGGGTGGTGCGGCGGCGGCTGCTGCGGTCGGCGCTCACCCTGGCCCCGCAGGTCCTGGCGCTGATGACCCGCCTGGGCCGGGAAGCGCAGGCGCTGGAGCTGCTGCGCGCCCTGCCCCCCTCCGAGCAGCGGTTCGAAGGGCTGCGGGCCGCGCTGCCGTACCTGCCGGAGGGGCAGGCCGGCGAGAAGATCCTTGAGCTGCTCGTGGAGACCGCGCTCGTCACCGGGAAGCCGGCGCACTACTACACCGCCGCCCGGCTGCTCGCCCCCCGCGACCTGGACCGGGCCGTGCGCCTGTGGGAGCGCGGGCGGGCACGCGACCGGGACCACCGCGCCCCCCGCGCGCCGTGCGCGGTCTACCGTGCGGCCGCCGAGGCCGCGGACCCGGCCCGGGCGCTCGCGCACATCGCCCGGATGGAGTCGGGGCGCTGCGCCGCCTACCTGGACCTGGCCGGGCGCCTCCCGCCGGGCCAGGTGCCGGATCCGCTCACGCGGGCCGAGCACTGCCTGCCGTCGGCGCCGCCGGCCGAGCGGGTCGGGGCACGGGGCCGGCTGGCGGCCCTGTGGCGGGCGCACGACCCGGAGCGGGCGCGCGGCCACGCGCACGCGGCGCTGGCCGAGGCCCGCGACCGCCTCGCCGGCGCGCCCGGCGACCCCGGGGCCGGGGACCGCGTCGTCGAGGAACTGGCGGCCGGCATGGCCGAGGCCGCGGACGCCCTGGCCCCGCACTTCCGCGAGCAGGCCCGCGCCCTGACCGGCCTGCTGGAGGGCCTGCGCGTCAGCGGGCTGTGGGACGACGCCCAGATCCGCGCCGTCGCGCTCCTGCTGGACTGGGGCGAGCACGACCGCGCCCACGCCCTGATCGCGCGGATCCTGGCCTGGAACGACACCCTCTGGACCACCTCCAAGATCGCCAAGGTGCTGGCCGGGCACGACCCCGGCCTGGCCCGCCGCCTGATGGAGCGGGCCTCGGCCCGCTCCGGCGCGCCCTCCCCGCTCGACGGGCTGATCGGGCGGCTCTTCGGCGACGGCGACCGGCGCACCATGGCCCTCCACCTGGCGGCCGGCGAACCCGACCGCGCCGAGCGGGAGGCCCGCCGGATCCGCGCCCTCACCTGGTCGCCCGCCACCCACGACCGCTACTCCACCCTGGCCGAGATCGCCCACATCCAGCTCGACCTGGGCCGAGAGGACCGGGCCCGGGCGCTGCTGGAGGAGGCCCTGCGCCACGCCGAGACTCCCCCGCCCCTGGCCGACGAGGAGGGCAGCCCGCCGTTCCGCCCCGCCGAACCCGGCCGCCCCGCCGTCCGGGCCGACCGGCGCGACCAGCTCATGGACCTGGGATACGTGTTCAACGTCGACCAGGGATGGCAGGCCCGCCGCCGCACCCGCCTGTTCACCGACCCCGCCGACGTGGTCCGCGCCGTCCTGCCCGGGCCCGCCTCCCTCGGTCACCCGTACGGCCTGGCCCGCACCCTGCGGATCCTGGCCGAGGCGATCGCCCCGGCCGACCATGACCAGGCGCTGGCCACCGTGCGCGCGCTGACCGACCAGGGCGAGGCGGCGATCGGGTACGCCGCGCTCGTGGCCGACGCCGGCCGCCGCGGCGACCGGGCCCGCGAGGACGAACGCCGGCGGGACCTGGAGGAGGCCGTCGCCCGGATCGTCCCCTACACCTGGATCGGCGACTCCCAGGACGACCGCGCCCTGGCGTACCTGCGGCCGGACCACCGGGCCCGCTTCGAGACGGCGACGCGGATCATGCCCTGGGACGCCGACGCCGGCCTGCGCCTCATCCAGCGGACCGGCGCGCCGTACCTGATGTACGCCTACCGGTTCTCGTTCGGCTGCTGGGCCTCGGCGGCGCACACCACCGACGTCTGCCAGGGGCGCCCGGCGCACCCGGCGTTCGCGGCGATGCACGCGATGATCCTGCGCCGCCCGCCGGAGCAGGCCGGGCACGACCCGCTGATCCTGGCCGTCGCCATGGCCCGCGCGGCCAACAACGAGCGCCTGATCCGCGCCTTCGCCCCGGGCGCGGCGGCACCCGGCCCCCCGGCGCCGGGTTCCGCGGCCCCGGGCTCCGGGACGGCGGGTTTCAGGACGCCGGGTTTCAGGACGGCCGGTTCCGGGACGGCCGGTTCCGGGGCTGCGGGGGACGTGCCGATGGAGGACGTCCCGGACGAGGTGTGCGCCGCGCTGGCGTCCCTGGTGCCGCCCGGCGCGGGGGCGGCGCTCGGCCCGGGCTTCCCCGGCCGGGTCCGCGCCCTGCTGGACGGCCCCCGCCTGCCGGCCGCCGCCGCGCTGTGCGCCTACGCCGCCGCCGTCCTGCCCGCCGGCGACCCCGCGCTGCGCGACCTGTGCCGCCAGGTGCTCGACGCCGCCCGCCAGGCGCCGGGCACCGCCGCGATCGCCGTACGGCTGAGCCTGGCCGCCTCGCCCCCGCTGGCCGACCTGGTGGACGTCCCGGCGCTGGCCGGGGAGATCCTCGCGCTGCCCGAGGGCCTGGGGGACGAGTACGGCGAGCTGCGCAGGGCGCTGTTCCCGATCCTGCTGGAGCGGGATCCGCCCGCCGCGCTGCGGCTGCTGTCCGGCGCCTTCGACGAGAGCTGGGCGATGGCCATGGCCATGCTGGAGAGCGTCCCCGCCGCGACGGCCCGCGCCCTGGGCCCGGGCGCGGCCACCACCTTGCGCGAGGCCGTCGCGCGCGGACTGCGCTGCACCCAGCCCCCGGGCTCCCCACCCCCCGCCGAGACCGACGGCGTCCGCCTCCCGCCCCCGTGACCCCGCCCGGCCGCCACCGCCCCGCGCCGCCGCGGCCGCGCGGGACGAGACCGCCGGCACCGGCCGCTCAGGGGCGTGGGGTCAGACCGTGGAAGATCAGATCGAGCAGGGCGGCCGCCTGCCCCGCCGCGTCCGGCTCCGTCTCGGTGGCCAGCGCGATGGCGTTCACCAGCTTGAACATCTGCTCAACCGATACACCCGCCCGGACGTCGCCCGCTTCCTGCGCCCGCGCCAGCAGCGCCCGTGCCGCCCCGAACACCGCCGCGCGGCACGACGAGCCGTCCTGACCGAGCGCCGCCAGCAGCGATGCGGCCAGCCCGCGCTCCGTGCTGCCCTGCGCGATCACCGCGCCCAGCCACTCCTTCAGCGCCGCGCCCGGCGACGGCGCGGACATCAGGTCTTCGGCCTGGCGGCACAGAGCGTCGATGTGGTCGCGGAAGACCGCCTCCAGCAGCGCCTGCCGGGTGGGGAAGTGCCGGTAGAGCGTGGCGTTGCCGACGCCCGCCCGCTGTGCGATCTCGTCCAGCGGCGCATCGGCCCCCAGCTCGGCGAAGGCGTCCCGAGCACAGGCCACCAGTCGGTCGTGGTTGCGCCGGGCGTCGGCCCGCATGTCGCCTCCAGGAATTGCGTAAACGGGGACTGTCCCCGTATCGTACCCGACATAACCGGGGAGAGTCCCCGTTTAGAGGGGGTGGTCGCGCCGCGCCTTGCCCGGCGGCTCGCCCACGCCCTGGCCCGGCGGCCGTGGCAGCGCCGCCCGGTCGACGACCTGGGCTTCGGCCGTGCCCCTCACCCGCGCATTTCCTGACCGCGTTCTCGACACCCGCCACCGGGAGGAAACATGATGACCATTCTCGTGACCGGCGCCACCGGCACCCAGGGCAGCGCCACGGCCCGCGGTCTGCTGGCCGCCGGGCATCGGGTCCGCGCCCTCGTCCGCGACCCCGCCGGCCCCGCCGCCCGGGCGCTCGCCGCCGCCGGGGCCGAGCCGGTCCGCGGCGACATGGGCGACCGCGCCTCGCTCGACGCGGCCACCCGCGGCGTCGACGGCGTCTTCAGCGTCCAGCCGACCCTCGGTTACCCCGGCGTGCCGCCCGGCTTCACCCTCGACGACGAGCTCCGCTACGGCCGCAACGTCGCCGACGCCGCCGCGGCGGCCGGCGTCCGCAGCTTCGTGTACGCCTCCGTCGGCGCGGCCGACGCCCCGCACGGCATCACGCGCTGGCAGACCAAGCACACGTTGGAGCGGTACGCCCGCGACCTGGGCCTGCCGCTGACCGCGCTGCGGCCGGTCCGGTTCATGGAGAACCAGGTCCATCCGCAGATGGGCGTGCGCGACGGCGTCCTGGCCGACGTTTTCCTGCCGCACGTGCCGGTCCAGCTCATCGCGGCGGCCGACATCGGCGCGTTCGCCACGCTGGCCTTCACCCGCCCGTCCGAGTACGCCGGCCGGACGATAGAGCTGGCCGGAGACGAGCTGACCATGCCGCAGATCGCCCGGGCCATGGAACGGGCGCTGGGACGACCCATCACCTACCGGCACATCCCGCGCGAGGAACTGCTCGGCCGCGACGCCGACGCCGTGGCCGGCTACGACTTCGCCAACCACGGCGGCGGCTGGCACGCCGACATCGCCGTGCTGCGCAAGGAGCACCCGGCCCTGATGGACTTCGCCACCTGGCTCGACCGCGAGGGCGCCGCCGCCTTCACCACCGCCCGCGCCTGACCGGCCCAGACGCACGACCGCGCGGAAGACCGATCACACCGCGATGGATTCCGCAAGATCACGACGATCGTGAGTCCCCGCCCGGGCGCCGCAGTCGCGCCCGTCCGGGGCTCATGACACGTTTCTCGGCGGCACGCCTCACAGGGCCGGCAGGGTGAGGAGCGCGCCGATCAGGGCGCTCAGCAGCAGGGTCCCGCCCATGATCGGGCCGGCCGCCCGGCTGGTGGTCGTGGCGCCGCCGCGAAGGCGCGGAACCACGGCCACGAGCGCGATCGCCTGGACGACGCCGACCACGGCGACCCCGGCGTCGCCCAGCAGCAGCGCCAGCGGCCAGAAGTGCGCGGCCACCACCAGCGCCACCCACCACGCCATCCACCGGCCGGCCCCGCGCCGCGCCAGTGCCAGGCACCCGCCCCCGGCGGCGACCACCTCGGCCGCGACCAGGGCGCCGAACCAGCCGTAGTCGCCCTCCAGCGCGCTGGGCCGGTCCCAGTTCATCGCGGTCAGCACCCCGAAGCCCACCGCCACCACGACGCCGAGCACCGATCCGGCCCCGAGCCAGACCCGCCGGCGCGGGGGCGGATCCTCCTGCGCCCACCCGAACCACACGAACGCCATCAGCCCGAACCACGCCGTCGTGAAGCACTGGTCCCGCAGGAACTCCGTCAACATCGGCCCTCATCCCTCACCGGGAGCCCCGGCGGCACCCCGGCGGCGCCGTACCGATCACACCTCCTGCAACCTACGGCACATACGCCCCGTTCAGGGAGATGGATCCGAAGAGGCCCCGGACCGCTGGAGCCACGGCGAGCCGCCACGCGGCCCGGCGAAGAGGGTCCCTCCCCAACGCGGGCGAGCCGGAGGCGGGGCGGTCCAGGCCGCTTCGGGTCCAGCGCGGCGGGCCGGTCACACCTCGGGTTCCCGGGGCAGCGCGCGGGCGGCGCGGGCGATGGCCTGGCGCAGGTCGTCCAGGTCGTGCCCGGGGCCGAGGATCATGCGGCGGAGCTGGGGCATGGCCAGGCTCCAGCCGATCATCCCCATGACCAGGAACAGCCGGTCCCGCTCGGCGTCGTCGCCGCCGCCGGCGGCGCGGAGCTTGTCCTGATAGTGCTGGGTGCGGGCTTCCTCCGCCGGGACGGGCAGGTCGCCGAGCTCCAGGGCTTCCCACAGCAGCAGCCGAAGCGCCTCGGGGTGGGCGCGGTGGTAGTCGAACAGCCGCTCGGCGTAGGCGGGCAGGTCCTCCTCGCGGGGCGGAACGGCCCGGGCCAGTTCGGCCATCAGATGTTCCAGCACGGCGGCGAACAGGGCGTTCTTGTCGCCGAAGTAGTCATAGATGGCGCGCTTGTTGGCTTTGGCCGCGGCGGCGATGCGGTCCACGCGCGCACCGGCCACGCCGTGCGCGGCGAACTCCGCGGTCGCCGCCGCCAGGATGCGTTCCTTGGTCGCCGTGGAGTCGTAGGCCATGCCCCCAGGGTAACGAACCGGTTCGTTTGACCGCGCCGCACATCGCCGTCTACATTTCGAACCAACCAGTTCGTTCGATGAAGGAGGGCTCGGTGCCCATCACCGGCTCGTTGCGGGCCTCCCCCGCAGGGACCCCGCCTCCCCGGGCGCGCGCCACCGCGACGCGTCCGCTGTTGTTCGTGGTGATGGCGGTGTGCTGCGGCGCCACCGTCGCCAACGTCTACCTGGCCCAGCCGCTGCTGGACCTGTTCGCCCGCGACCTGGGGGTGCCCGCCGCGTCAGCGGGCATCGTGGTGACCTGCGCCCAGTTCGGCTACGCCGCCGGGATCTCACTGCTGGTGCCCCTGGGGGACGTGCGGCGACGCCGCCCGCTGCTGGCGGTGCTGCTGGCCGCGACCGTCGCGGCGCTGCTGCTGGCGGCGGCCGCCCCCGGGCTGTCGGCGCTGGCCGCCACCGCCGCCCTGGTCGGCGCGGTGACGGTGATCCCGCAGGTGCTGGTGCCGCTGGCCGCCGAACTCGCCCCGCCGGCGCGGCGCGCGGCCGTGGTGGCCAACGTCCAGATCGGGGTGATGACCGGCATGATCGGCTCCCGCGTCGTCGGCGGGGTCGTCGGGCAGGCACTGGGCTGGCGCGCGGCCTACCTGCTGGCCGCCGGGCTGACCGCCCTGGCGGGCCTGGCCACGGTGTGCCTGCTGCCGCGCGAGGCCGCCCGCACCGGCCGGATCGGCTACGGGCGGCTGCTGGCCTCGCTGCCGGGACTACTGCGCGACCACCCAGCGCTGCGCCAGTCCTGTCTGCTGCACGGCGCGCTGTTCGGGGCCTTCAACGCCACCTGGACCACCCTGGTCCTGGCCCTGACCCACGCCCCCTACCACTTCAGCAGCGCCCAGGCCGGGCTGTTCGGGCTGCTCGGGCTGGCCGGGGCGGCGGCAGCCCCCGGGGCGGGCCGCGTCATCGACCGCCACGGCCCCTCGCCGATCATGGCCGCCGCCGCCGTGCTGATGCTGGGATCGGCCGGCGCCTACGCCCTGGGCCGTACCTGGCTCCCTGTGATGATCGCCGCGATCGTGCTGGTGAACGTCGCGGTGCAGTGGAGTCAGACCGCCAACCAGGCCCGCGTGCTCACCCACCTGCCCCAGGCCCGCAGCCGTGCCAACACCGTCTACATGGTCGCCGTCTTCCTCAGCGGCGCGGTGTGCGCCGCCCTGGCCGCCGCCTGCTACGGCGCCTACGGCTGGCCCGGGGTGTGCGCGCTCCAGGCGCTGCTGGCCGGGGCCGCGCTGCTGGTCCTGCCCGCCATCCGCCGCCACGACCGGCGCCACCGGCCCCAACCGGCCTGACCCCGCTCACCCTCCTCTCACAACCAGGCAAAGAACAGGAGTCCTCATGACCTTCCCCGCGATGCCCGCCTCGGTGACGCGGTTCTTCACCGCCTCCCAGTCCGGCGACATCGACGCCTGGGCCGGCGCCTTCGCCGCCGACGGCGTCTTCCACGATCCGGTCGGCCGGCCGCCTCTCGTCGGCCGCGCCGCCATCCGCGCCTTCATCGCCTCGGTCGTGCCCGGCTTCCACCCCTTCCTGGGCCTGACCCCGTACGAGGCGCACACCGTCGGCGACCAGGTGGCCGTCGCCTGGCGCGGCGCGGCGATCAGCACGACCGGCAAGCCGGTCAACTGGTCGGGGATCAACACCTACGAACTCGACGGCACCGGACTGATCAGGGAAGCCAGGGCCTACTTCAACAGCGCCGTCTTCCAGGCCCAGCTCACCCCTTGACCACACACCACCACCCCGGCGGCGCGGGCCGGGACCCCTTTCGGGTCCCGCCCCGCGCCAGGCCCGTCCCCGCCGGCTCCACGGGGCAGGCCGGTGGGACCCGCGTCTCAGCCGCCTGACCGGCGCGGACCCCGGCGAGCTCCCGCCGCCACGACGAGCCGCCGCCCGGCCGGAGCCGCGGGCGCGCGCGCCGTACGTCACGGACCTGGGTGTGACGCGGGAGCACCCGGGACGGCGGCTCGCCGTGGCCCCAGGAGTCCGGCGCCGGATACGGGCGGTCAGGTCATCACGCGCCAGGTCTGCTCCTCCACCAGGTCGCGGCTCCGCCAGCCCTCGGGGGTGCGGAGCAGGCGGTGGTGGTACCAGCCGCCGCCGTGGATCACACCGCCCGGGCCCCGGGTCTCCCGCGAGGGGGCGAGGGTGTCCCGGAAGGCCGCGACGACCCTGGCCTCGTCGCCGGTGACCTCGACCATCGTCTGGCCGATCAGGTGCTGGCGGCCCGGCCACGCCGGCAGGACCTTCGCGAGCCAGGCCACCACCTCCTCGCGCCCGCCCCGCGGACCGCCCGAGGAGGTGTAGTCGATCGTGGCGTCCGGCGTGAAGACCTCGCGCAGCAGGTCCCACCGCCCGGTGTCCACGGCGTAGGCGTACCGCGCCAGCAACTCCCCGATCTCGGCCCGGTCCTGTGCTTCACCCATGCCCGACAGCCAAGCAAACGCTTGCCCCAGACGCCAGCCCCGGCGGCGGAACCGCCCCCGGCGAGCGCGAAGGCACGGAACTCCCCCATCGCTCCGTCCCGGGCGGCGCCTCGGCGGTCGAGCCGTCGCCCGCCCTCGTCATCGCGCCCAGGACGGGCAGAACGCCACGTGCAATTGTTCCCAGTCGCGGGAGCCAGGAGCCGCCCAGTCGTAGATGGCCCGGCACGTGTGATAGTTGCATCCGACCCGTTGGTAGAAGCCCGTCGCGGCGGCGGGCGGCCCGTCCTTCGTGACGGCGAATATCGCCTTCGCCCCTTCCCGGAAGCCCGCGGTCCCGCCCGTCAGCAGCAGCGTCTCGGCGTGGACGTGCTTGCGGAGGACGAACCCGCGCGCCTCCTTCGGGTCGCCGGGAACGACGCGGCCGGCGTCGAGGCCGGGAAGGTCGCGCTCGGGCACACTGGCGGTGCGCAGCTCGCGAGCGGCGTTCCCCGCGTTGAGATGCTCCCGGATCCGCTTCCAGCGGGAAGGGCGCAACTGCATCGCGCGGGGGACCAGCACGAGGTCCAGCGGCCGCTCGCCTTCCGAATCGAAACCAGGTACGGCCGGAGCCGCACGCATCGGCAGGTAGACCAGCGAGCGCGGCGAGCGCGCCGCGAGCAGCCACAGGGTGCCGACGCGCCGGCCGTCCGCCCGGTCCACATACAGCTCGTAATGGCCACGAGCCTGGTAAAGGGCCCCGTTCTTCAACGGCCTGGCAGGCCGGATCACGCGGTACTCCGCGCCCGCCAGCCGCACCCGCTGTACGGCGATCTTCACCCTCAGGCCGTCCCGGGTCAGGGGCGCCCTGGAAGCGGCCATGCCGGCACCTTCCTGTGGTCGATCCGGTCGGTCATCCCGGTGACACGCGGCTCTCGCGCGGCGCCTTGCCGATCCACCCTACCGATCCACCTTGCCACGGCCGGCGCGGCGTCAGGGCCGGCCGAAGGTTCGCCGGTAGGCGCTGGGCGTGGTGCCGAGATGCGCCCGGAAACGCGGCGCAGGTTGACCGCCGAGACGAGCCCGACCCGGGTGGCGATGGCCTCCACCGGCAGGTCCGTCTGCTCCAGCAGGATCCGGGCCGCGTCCAGGCGCTTGCCGAGCAGCCACTGCCCCGGGGTGATGCCGAGCTGTTCGGCGAACCGCCGGGCGAGGGTCCGGCTGGACAGGCCGGCGCGTTCGGCGAGGTCGTCCGGATTTAGGCGCACCCCCGGGAAGGCGGCGGCGAACCGGGCGGCGCTGCGCCAGTGGGTGGTGGCACGGCGGCCGTCGAGCAGTCCGGCCTGGGCCAGGACGAACGCCCCCGTGCAGATCGCGACGGTCCTGGCCCCGCGCCGGTGGGCGGCCCGCAGCGCCTCGACGACGCGACCGGCGCCGGCTACGCGATGTTCGTCGAGGCGGGGCTGCCGGCGCTGCGGGAGGCGGACACCGTGATCGTCCCCGGCCGGCAGCCTCCCGACGAGCCCGTCTCGCCGGAGGCACAGGCCAGCTCGAAGGGCGATTGCGGCGGGGTGAGCAGGGCCACCACGCGGTGAAGCGACATGGCAAGAATGTACCGGGGGGTGTAATTCTTGACTCTCGCCCCGGGGTGTCCGGCCTCGGCCACGGTGGGCTCATGAGCGAGATCATCGATTCGGCGGTGCTGCGTACCGAGGTCCAGGTCGACGGCGAGCCGGCCAGCGTTCTGACGGTGGAGGGGGACGGCCCGGCCGTGCTCCTGCTGCACGGCACCTACTGGAGCCGGGTGTGGCTCCCCGTGATGGACCGTCTGGGCGCGGCGGGGCTGCGGCCCATCGCGGTCGACCTCCCCGGCCTCGGGCGCTCGGGAGAGGAACTCAGCCTGGAGACGGGCGCGGTCCCGGCCCTCGCGGACTGGGTGGCGCGCTTCACCGCCTAGGGCGTGTTTTGTGGATCGGTGGATGTGGATCTGGTGGTCGGGTTGTGATGGTCTG